>NZ_CP043575.1:0-4952500 GCF_014076495.1 Comamonas koreensis
GGCATAACTGCAGTTGCAGTGTTCTTTGCATTGGGCCCCATCTAAGGGCGGGGCCAATCAAAGTTATAGGGTCAAGCCGCACGAGCAATTAGTATTGGTTAGCTTAACGCATTGCTGCGCTTCCACACCCAACCTATCAACGTCCTGGTCTAGAACGACTCTTCAGGGGGGTCAAGCCCCCGGCAGATCTCATCTTGGAACGAGTTTCCCGCTTAGATGCTTTCAGCGGTTATCTCTTCCACACATAGCTACTCGGCAATGCCACTGGCGTGACAACCGATACACCAGAGGTGTGTCCACTCCGGTCCTCTCGTACTAGGAGCAGGCTTCCTCAAATCTGCAGCGCCCACGGAAGATAGGGACCAAACTGTCTCACGACGTTTTAAACCCAGCTCACGTACCTCTTTAAATGGCGAACAGCCATACCCTTGGGACCGACTACAGCCCCAGGATGAGATGAGCCGACATCGAGGTGCCAAACACCGCCGTCGATATGAACTCTTGGGCGGTATCAGCCTGTTATCCCCAGAGTACCTTTTATCCGTTGAGCGATGGCCCTTCCATACAGAACCACCGGATCACTATGTCCTGCTTTCGCATCTGCTCGACTTGTCAGTCTCGCAGTTAAGCACGCTTATGCCATTGCACTATCGTCACGATGTCCGACCGTAACTAGCGTACCTTCGAACTCCTCCGTTACGCTTTGGGAGGAGACCGCCCCAGTCAAACTGCCTACCATGCACTGTCCCCGATCCAGATAATGGACCAAGGTTAGAACCTCAAACACACCAGGGTGGTATTTCAACGTTGGCTCCATGAGAACTAGCATCCTCACTTCAAAGCCTCCCACCTATCCTACACAGATCTGTTCAAAGTCCAATACAAAGCTACAGTAAAGGTTCATGGGGTCTTTCCGTCTTTCCGCGGGGAGATTGCATCATCACAAACATTTCAACTTCGCTGAGTCTCAGGAGGAGACAGTGTGGCCATCGTTACGCCATTCGTGCAGGTCGGAACTTACCCGACAAGGAATTTCGCTACCTTAGGACCGTTATAGTTACGGCCGCCGTTTACTGGGACTTCAATCAAGAGCTTGCACCCCATCATTTAATCTTCCAGCACCGGGCAGGCGTCACACCCTATACGTCCACTTTCGTGTTTGCAGAGTGCTGTGTTTTTATTAAACAGTCGCAGCCACCTATTCTTTGCAACCCCGTTTAGCTCCGTTTGTACAACTTCACTTACTGAGGGCACACCTTCTCCCGAAGTTACGGTGTCAATTTGCCGAGTTCCTTCTCCTGAGTTCTCTCAAGCGCCTTAGAATACTCATCTCGCGCACCAGTGTCGGTTTGCGGTACGGTCGTGTGTAGCTGAAGCTTAGTGGCTTTTCCTGGAAGCTGGGTATCACTCACTTCGTCTGCAAGCAGACCCGTTATCACCCCTCATCTTAGCCCGGCGGATTTGCCTACCGAGCACGACTACAGGCTTGAACCAACATATCCAACAGTTGGCTGAGCTAACCTTCTTCGTCCCCACATCGCACTACACATCGGTACGGGAATATTGACCCGTTTCCCATCAGTTACGCATCTCTGCCTCACCTTAGGGGCCGACTTACTCTACGCCGATGAACGTTGCGTAGAAAACCTTGCGCTTACGGCGAGCGGGCTTTTCACCCGCTTTAACGCTACTCATGTCAGCATTCGCACTTCTGATACCTCCAGCATCCGTTACCAGACACCTTCACAGGCTTACAGAACGCTCTCCTACCACGCACAGTAAAACTGTGCATCCGCAGCTTCGGTAACTGGCTTAGCCCCGTTACATCTTCCGCGCAGGACGACTCGATCAGTGAGCTATTACGCTTTCTTTAAATGATGGCTGCTTCTAAGCCAACATCCTGACTGTTTTAGCCTTCCCACTTCGTTTCCCACTTAGCCCGTTTTAGGGACCTTAGCTGGCGGTCTGGGTTGTTTCCCTCTTGAGTCCGGACGTTAGCACCCGGTGCTCTGTCTCCCAAGCTGTACTCTGCGGTATTCGGAGTTTGCATAGGTTTGGTAAGTCGCCATGACCCCCTAGCCTAAACAGTGCTCTACCCCCGCAGGTAATACTTGAGGCACTACCTAAATAGTTTTCGGAGAGAACCAGCTATTTCCAAGTTTGTTTAGCCTTTCACCCCTATCCACAGCTCATCCCCTAGTTTTGCAACACTAGTGGGTTCGGACCTCCAGTACCTGTTACGGCACCTTCATCCTGGCCATGGATAGATCACTTGGTTTCGGGTCTACACCCAGCGACTTGTCGCCCTATTCGGACTCGATTTCTCTACGCCTTCCCTATTCGGTTAAGCTTGCCACTGAATGTAAGTCGCTGACCCATTATACAAAAGGTACGCCGTCACCCCTAAGGGCTCCGACTTTTTGTAAGCATGCGGTTTCAGGATCTATTTCACTCCCCTCCCGGGGTTCTTTTCGCCTTTCCCTCACGGTACTTGTTCACTATCGGTCGATGATGAGTATTTAGCCTTGGAGGATGGTCCCCCCATATTCAGACAGGGTTTCTCGTGCCCCGCCCTACTTGTCTGCAGCCTAGTACCACCAATGCGTTTTCACATACGGGGCTATCACCCACTATGGCCGGACTTTCCATTCCGTTTTGTTAACACACTGACTATCACTGCAAGGCTCTTCCGAATTCGCTCGCCACTACTATCGGAATCTCGGTTGATGTCTTTTCCTCTGGGTACTTAGATGTTTCAGTTCTCCAGGTTCGCTTCGACAACCTATGTATTCAGTTGCCGATACCTATTGCTAGGTGGGTTCCCCCATTCAGAAATCTCCGGATCAAAGTTTATTTGCCAACTCCCCGAAGCTTATCGCAGGCTATCACGTCTTTCGTCGCCTATCATCGCCAAGGCATCCACCACATGCTCTTAGTCACTTGACCCTATAACTTTGACATCTATCTCTAGATCTCAAGCCAAGAACCCAAGCAACTGCTTTGCGAGGTCTCTCACCTCGCGCGTTATGCCGTAATGTGAATATCTTTGCTGTAGACCTGGTCGCCCAAGTCCACATTCTTGAAGAATATTCGTCATTACTGAATAAAAATTGCTCTCGCAAAGTTTCATTCGTTTTGACGCAATCAAATTGTTGCTGGTGGCACGGTCTGCACTAAACCTTTACGAATGTGCAGTTTCCACCAGCAACGCTGATTTTCGACTCTATGAATTTTTAAAGAACAGCCGTGTTGATCCGGGAATCCGGAATCAACAACAAAACAGTCTCTTGCGAAACCGCTTTGGTGTTGAGTGATAAGTTATCAGTAAAAGTATTGGTGGAGGATGACGGGATCGAACCGACGACCCCCTGCTTGCAAAGCAGGTGCTCTCCCAGCTGAGCTAATCCCCCTGATTGCCTATAGCCGGCGCATTGCTTCGTTGCCCGCTGCTCACACACATCAGTGTGCTTCGCATCAGACGCCTCGCACTGCTTGGCTCTAGTCAATCAGAATCTACTCCGATTAACCAAAGCGGCATAAGCTCAACCTCTAAATCCGTTGGAATCTAATGGTGGGTCTAGTTGGGCTCGAACCAACGACCCCTGCGTTATCAACACAGTGCTCTAACCAGCTGAGCTACAGACCCATTCCACGCAGCGAGCTCTTGTGAGCTAGCCACCTGGCTTGTGTTCCAACAACCGATAAGTGTGGGCGTTCAATCTTGATTGCTTTTTTGGCTCCTGCCGTGCCGATGGCACTTAACTTTGTTTGCACAAAGTTAGCATCCACCGAAACAGCGAAGCTGTTTTCCAGAAAGGAGGTGATCCAGCCGCACCTTCCGATACGGCTACCTTGTTACGACTTCACCCCAGTCACGAACCCCGCCGTGGTAAGCGCCCTCCTTGCGGTTAGGCTACCTACTTCTGGCGAGACCCGCTCCCATGGTGTGACGGGCGGTGTGTACAAGACCCGGGAACGTATTCACCGTGACATTCTGATCCACGATTACTAGCGATTCCGACTTCACGCAGTCGAGTTGCAGACTGCGATCCGGACTACGACTGGCTTTATGGGATTAGCTCCCCCTCGCGGGTTGGCAACCCTTTGTACCAGCCATTGTATGACGTGTGTAGCCCCACCTATAAGGGCCATGAGGACTTGACGTCATCCCCACCTTCCTCCGGTTTGTCACCGGCAGTCCCATTAGAGTGCCCTTTCGTAGCAACTAATGGCAAGGGTTGCGCTCGTTGCGGGACTTAACCCAACATCTCACGACACGAGCTGACGACAGCCATGCAGCACCTGTGTTACGGTTCTCTTTCGAGCACATGTCCATCTCTGGTCACTTCCGTACATGTCAAAGGTGGGTAAGGTTTTTCGCGTTGCATCGAATTAAACCACATCATCCACCGCTTGTGCGGGTCCCCGTCAATTCCTTTGAGTTTCAACCTTGCGGCCGTACTCCCCAGGCGGTCAACTTCACGCGTTAGCTTCGTTACTGAGAAAGTTAATTCCCAACAACCAGTTGACATCGTTTAGGGCGTGGACTACCAGGGTATCTAATCCTGTTTGCTCCCCACGCTTTCGTGCATGAGCGTCAGTACAGGTCCAGGGGATTGCCTTCGCCATCGGTGTTCCTCCGCATATCTACGCATTTCACTGCTACACGCGGAATTCCATCCCCCTCTACCGTACTCTAGCTATGCAGTCACAAAGGCCGTTCCCAGGTTGAGCCCGGGGATTTCACCTCTGTCTTACATAACCGCCTGCGCACGCTTTACGCCCAGTAATTCCGATTAACGCTCGCACCCTACGTATTACCGCGGCTGCTGGCACGTAGTTAGCCGGTGCTTATTCTTACGGTACCGTCATCACTCTCCTTTATTAGAAGAGAGCTTTTCGTTCCGTACAAAAGTAGTTTACAACCCGAGGGCCTTCATCCTACACGCGGCATTGCTGGATCAGGCTTTCGCCCATTGTCCAAAATTCCCCACTGCTGCCTCCCGTAGGAGTCTGGGCCGTGTCTCAGTCCCAGTGTGGCTGGTCGTCCTCTCAGACCAGCTACAGATCGTCGGCTTGGTAAGCTTTTATCCCACCAACTACCTAATCTGCCATCAGCCGCTCTAGTAGCGCAAGGCCCGAAGGTCCCCTGCTTTCATCCTTAGATCTCATGCGGTATTAGCTACTCTTTCGAGTAGTTATCCCCCACTACTAGGCACGTTCCGATGTGTTACTCACCCGTTCGCCACTCGTCAGCATCCGAAGACCTGTTACCGTTCGACTTGCATGTGTAAAGCATGCCGCCAGCGTTCAATCTGAGCCAGGATCAAACTCTATAGTTCGATCTTGAATTTAAAGTCTCTCGACTACTCACTCACTTGACGGAATAAAAAAGATCCTAAGATCTTCATCATTACTGTTTAAAGTGAGCGCTTGTTTTGCTCCGAAGAACATATGGCAATCGCCACCAAACGCCCACGCTTATCGGCTGTTAATTTTTAAAGACCTGACCCAAGAGCCTCAACCCTCAGATCCCCTTCGCCGCGATCAGCGAAGCCTTGTATTGTAGCACAGCTTTTTGAACTGCTTGACAAAGTTTTTAGCGTTTCCGCTAGCCCCTTGTCAGCACCTCAAAAAAGCAAACCTTGCGAACCGCCCTCTTTCGAGTCTGGCAGCTTTGCAAGGCATCGTGCTGTCGATAGACGCTATTGTATAGGCGTTTTCCCGAGGCGTCAGGAAAACGTCCGTCTTTTTTGCAGGCGTGTGTCAGACGGCGCCTGCAACGGCCTTTTCCAGCGCTTCGATGAACATGTCACCCACCGGGAATCCGGCCTGCTGCTCGATCTCCTGGAAGCAGGTGGGGCTGGTGACATTGATCTCGGTGATGCGGTGGCCAATGATGTCCAGACCGATCAGCAGCAAGCCGCGCGGCGCAAGACGCGCGCCGATGTGCTCGGCGATGGCCCGGTCCTCGGGCTCCAGCGCTTGGGCCACGCCTTTGCCGCCAGCGGCCAGATTGCCACGCACTTCATTGCCCTGCGGGATGCGCGCCAAGCAGAACGGCACGGGCTGGCCGCCAATGATCAGCACGCGCTTGTCGCCCTTGGTGATTTCAGGCAGGTACTTTTGCACCATCACGCTCTGGGCACCGTCCAGGTTCAAGGTTTCGATGATGCTGCCCAGGTTCATGCCATCGGCACCGACGCGGAAGATGCCCATGCCGCCCATGCCGTCCAGGGGCTTCAAGATGATGTCCTTGTGCTCGGCGTGGAAGTCGAGGATATCTTGCGCGCTGCGGGTGACCAGGGTCACGGGCGCGTATTCGGCAAATTCCATCACGGCCAGCTTTTCGGGGTGGTCGCGCAAGGCGGCGGGCTTGTTGAAGACCTTGGCGCCTTCGCGCTCGGCCTGGCCGAGCAGGTGCGTGGCGTAGAAGTACTCGCTGTCGAAGGGCGGATCCTTGCGCATGACGATGGCGTCGAATTCGGCCAGCTCGGCCCGGCGGCCAGATGCTTCGTCAAACCAGCGCGTCTCGTCACCGGTCAGCACAATGTCGCGCACCTGGGCCGAGACCTTCTCGCCGCTGATCCAGCGGATGTGCCGCGGCTCGCAGACGGTGATGCGGTGGCCGCGCGCCTGGGCGCTGCGCATCATCGCGAAGGTACTGTCCTTGTAGATCTTGAAGGACTCAATCGGATCGGCAACAAAGAGGATATGCATGGTGTGGGTCGGCGGCCTGGGGGCCGCCCTGTGTATTCAATGGCCTTGCCTGCCCACCAGAGGGCCACGCAAGCAGAAACGAACAGAACTGGGCGCGCTCAAGCCGAGCGGCGCTTGCCGTAATGTTGCACAAAAAGCGCAAGGCTGCCTGCGGCCACGCCCCAAAAGGCCGATCCCACTCCGGCTATTGTTACGCCGCTCACCGCCACCAGGAAGGTGATCAGCGCCGCTTCGCGGTACTGCTCGCCTTGCAAGGCCGTGTGCAGCCCGCCCCCGATGGTGCCCAGCAGGGCAATGCCGGCGATCGCCACCACCAGCTCATGCGGGAATGCGGTCAGCAGTCCCGCAATGACGACCCCGAACCAGCCAATCAGCACATAGATGACACCGCAGACCACAGCGGCGGCATAGCGCCTGGCCTTGTCGGGGTGGGATTCCGGCCCCATGCAGATGGCGGCGGTGATGGCCGCCAGGTTGATGCCAAAGGCGCCAAAGGGTGCCAGCAGCAAGGTGGCCAGGCCCGTCATCGTGATCAGCTTGGAGATAGGCAGGTCATAGCCCGAGCCCCGGATGATGGCCACGCCCGGCAGGTTCTGCGAGGCCATCGTAACCACAAACAGCGGCAGCGCCAGGCTGATGGCGGCCTGCCAGCTGAAGCTGGGCATGGTGAACACCGGCATCGTCAGGCCCGGCTGCACGGCAGACCACTGGATCTTGTGCTGCAGCAGCGCCACCACAATGCCGACTGCCAAGGTGAGCATGACCGCATAGCGCGGCAGCAGGCGCCGGCCCAGCAGGTAGGTGACCAGCATGGCCACCACCAGCCAGGTATTGGTCTGCGCGGCGGCAAAGGCATCCAGGCCAAAGCGGGTCAGCACGCCCGCCAGCAAGGCCGAGGCAATCGCAATCGGGATGCGGTTCATCAGCCGCTCAAACCAGCCCGTCATGCCTACCAGCGCAATCAATACCGCACTGATGATGAAGGCGCCAATGGCATCACCCATGCCAAACGCCCCGGTGGCGCCGGCCGTGGCCAGCACCGCGGCCCCGGGCGTGGACCAGGCCACGACCACCGGCTTGCGCAGCAAGATGCTGGGCACCCAGCAGCACAGACCGACACCGATGCCCAGCGACCAGACCCAGGACGAGACCTGCGCCGGCGTGGCGCCAAAGCTTTGCGCCGCCTGGAACACAATCGCAATGGAGCTGGTCAGGCCCACCAGCACCGTGACAAAGCCTGCGATGAGCGCCGATGCGCTCATGTCCTTGAAAAACCGCATACACCCTTTCGCGCCGCCAAGGTGTTCGCTGGCCCGGGGTGCGCGCAGCGGGTGAGCAGCCCTGGCTGGTTAAATTTCGAGTTTCGAGCCCAGCTCCACCACGCTGTTGCTCGGCAGCAGCAGGAACTCTGCCGCACCTGCTGCATTGTGGTGCATCTGGGCAAACAACTTCTGCCGCCAAGGTGCCATGCCAGCGCTGGTCTTGTCCGTGGGCACAAACACATCGCGCGAGAGGAAGTAGCTGGTCACCATCTGCCCGGTATCGCAGCCATGGCCGCGCAGTTGGTGCAGCGCATTGGGCACATCCACATCGTTCTTGAAGCCGTAGTTCAGCTGCACGCGCCAGCAGTCGCCGCCCAGCGGCTCGATCACCGCGCGCTTTTCCAGGCCGATCCAGGGCACCTCGTGGTAGACGATGTTGACGAACATGTTCTGCTCATGCAGCACCTTGTTGTGCTTGAGGTTGTGCAGCAAGGCCGTGGGCACCACATGGGCGTCAGACGTCATAAACACCGCCGTGCCCGGCACCCGCGTGGGCGGCGCCTGCAGCACCATCTGCAGGAAGGACTGCAGGTCGATGCCATCGGCATGCAGCTTTTGGTAGACCAGCTCACGCCCGCGCTTCCAGGTCATCATCACGACAAACAGGCACAGACCGATGGCCAGCGGGAACCAGCCGCCATCGAACAGCTTGAGCAGATTGGAGGCAAAGAAAGTGATGTCTATACAGAAGAAGAACACCGTCGGCGCCAGCGCCATCCACAGCGCATATTTCCAGCCATAGCGCAATACAAAGAAGGTGAGCACCGTGGTGATGGTCATGTCCAGGGTCACCGCAATCCCGTAGGCCGCCGCCATATTGCTGCTGGATTTGAACAGGATCACTGCCAGCACAATGGTCAGGAACAGGCTCCAGTTCACAAAGGGGATGTAGATCTGCCCCGTGTCACGCACGCTGGTGTGCAGGATCTGGATGCGCGGCAGGTAACCGAGCTGGATGACCTGCTTGGTGACGCTGAACGCGCCGGTGATCAGCGCCTGCGATGCGATCACCGTCGCCATCGTCGCGAGCAGCACCAGGGGCAGCAGCGCCCAGCCGGGCGCCAGCATGAAGAAGGGGTTCTTCACTGCCTCGGCGTTCTCCAGCACCAGCGCGCCCTGGCCAAAGTAATTGAGCACCAGGGACGGCATGGCTACACTGAACCATGCCAGGCGAATCGGCTTGCGGCCAAAATGGCCCATGTCGGCATACAAGGCCTCCGCCCCGGTCACGCAGAGCACCACGGCGCCCAGAATGATGAAGCTGATGCCCGGATGCCGGCCGATAAAGCCCAGCGCATGGTGCGGGCTGAGCGCCCACAGCACCTGCGGGTGGTCCACAATGTTCCAGACGCCCAAGGCGGCAATGCAGATGAACCAGACCACCATGATGGGCCCGAAGAACTTGCCGATGCCCGCCGTGCCCCGCTTTTGCACCCAAAACAGCAGCAGCAAGACCACCAAGGTGAGCGGAATCACCCAGGACTTGAAGCCGGGCGAGACCACCTCCAGGCCTTCGACGGCCGAGAGCACCGAGATCGCAGGCGTGATCACGCCATCGCCGTAGAACAGGCAGGTGCCAAAGATGCCGACCAGCATCAGCACCGAGCGCAGCTTGGGCTTGTCCTTGACCGCTTGCGAGGCCAGTGCCAGCATCGCAATCAGCCCGCCCTCGCCGTTGTTGTCCGCCCGCAGCACCAGGACCACATATTTGAGCGAGACGATCAGCGTCAAGGTCCAGAACAGGATGGACAGCACGCCATAGACGTTGTCGTGGGTGAAAGGCACATGGCCTGAGCCAAACACCTCTTTGAGCGAATACAGCACGCTGGTGCCAATATCGCCATACACCACCCCGATGGCGCCTAGGGTCAGCGCGGGCAGTGCGGATTTATTGTTGTGTTGCACATCAAGCCTTTGTGCCATGCCGCATCAGGCATGCTTGTAGTGGATTGGTTTGCATTGTGCGCCTGTTGTTGCGCCCGCAGTGAAGCCGCGCATCCGGACAAGCCCGAATGGCGGATCAGGAGCGGGCGGCAATCAGAGGTTGTAGGAAGGCCGCAAACGGCTCAGTCGTAGATTTCGGCGTCCGGATCGGTCGCCTCGAGCTCATAGCTGGCCGCCAGCATCGCCAGCCGCGCCACCACGCCATACATATAGAAGCGGTTGGGTGCGCTGGCCCCCACCGAATCGCCCGGCGAGATGCCGTGCTCAAACGACAGCGGGATGAAATGCGCGCCGGGCACATTGAGGTTGTCCTCCGCGCCCTTGTCCGAGTGGGCGCGGTAGTAGCCGCCCACCACATAGCGGTCAATCATGTAGACCACCGGCTCGGCCGCTTCCTTGTCCATGCGCTCGACGGTCTGCACACCCTCCTGGATGATCATGTCGTGCACCT
Organism: Comamonas koreensis; assembly: GCF_014076495.1. Lineage (NCBI taxonomy): Bacteria > Pseudomonadati > Pseudomonadota > Betaproteobacteria > Burkholderiales > Comamonadaceae > Comamonas > Comamonas koreensis. Next base: position 10,438 of record NZ_CP043575.1, read on the forward strand.
GCTGGCCGTCCTTGACCAGCGACATCTGGTTCTTGGTCTTGACCGACAGCTGCCGCAGCTCCTTGGCGTCATGCACGCTCATCACGCCCATGCCATAAGTGCCGTTGTCGGCCTTGACCACGACAAAGGGCGTTTCCTTGATGCCGTATTCCTTGTACTTGCGCCGTACTTTGGTCAGCATCACGTCGACATCTTCACGCAACTCATCGAGTGCATGCTCACTGCCGTCGGTGAAGTCCACGCCCTTGCGGCTGCTGAACATCGGGTTGATCAGCCAGGGATCGATCCCCATCAGCTTGCCAAAGCGCTTGGCCACCTCTTCATAGCTTTGAAAATGGCGGCTCTTGCGGCGCACGCTCCAGCCCGCATGCAGCGGCGGCAGCACAAACTGCTCGTAGACCTCTTCCAGAATGCCGGGTGCGCCGGTGGACAGGTCATTGTTCAGCAAGATGGTGCAGGGGTCGAAATACTTCAGGCCCACGCGGCGGCCATGGCGCAGCGCCGGCTCGATCACCAGCTCCTTGTTGCCCACCTTGAGCTTGATCGTCTCCTTGACTTCCGGATCGATCGAGCCGATGCGCACATTCAGCCCCGCCATCGAGAAGATATGCTGCAGCTGCACCAGATTGGCCAGGTACTGCGGGTTGCGCGTCTGGTTCTCGGGAATGATCAGCAGGTTGCGCGCCTCAGGGCAGATCTTTTCAATCGCAGCCATCGCCGATTGCACAGCCAGCGGCACCATCTCTGGCGTCAGGTTGTTCCAACCGCCAGGGAACAGGTTGGTATCAACCGGTGCGAGCTTGAAGCCAGCATTGCGGATATCCACCGACGAATAGAGCGGAGGCGTGTGCTCCATCCACTCCAGACGGAACCAGCGCTCGATCGCGGGCATGGCATCGAGCATGCGCTGTTCCAATTCGTTGATGGGCCCCGTTAGGGCTGTTATGAGATTCGGGACCATAAATGAATACTGTTTGAGGGCTCAAAAAAAACGAGCAAAAAACAATTGAGTACCAATTGTAGAGAGTTGAGGGCCAAAGTCACCAGAACTTTGCTGCCGCCCTACCTAGCAAGCACTCACCTTCTCCAGAAAGCCGGCGTCAACAGGGCCAGAAAGCTGAGAATCTCCAGCCGGCCCATCAACATGCCCAAGGTGGTCACGCTCAGCTGAAAGCTGGTCAGGCCGGCGAAATTGTTGCTGGGGCCCAGATCGCCCCAGCCTACACCGGCGCAGTTCACGCTGGCAAGCACAGCGCCCAGCGCGTTTTGCAAATCCATATCCGTGAACAGCAAGGCCATGGTCAGCACAGCGATGGTGGCGCAGTACACCAGCATGAAGGCGAGCACCGAAAAGATCACCCGCTCATCCACTGCCAGGCCCCCCACCGTCACCGGTTGCACCGCATTGGGGTGCACCAGGCGCCGCATTTCACGCCGGGTTTGCTTGAGCAGCAGCAGCATGCGGATCATCTTGATGCCGCCGCCGGTCGAGCCGGCGCTGGTGGCCACGCCTGACAGCAGCAGCATGAAGACGGGCGCAAAAGGCGGCCACAGCCCGAAATCGACGGCTGCATAGCCGGTGGTGGTCGCAACCGATACGGTGTGGAAAACGCCCATGCGCAGCGATTCCAGCGGGCCATACACCCCCTTGAACCACAGCAGTGCCGCCACCAGCAAGCCGCCACCCAGCAAGGTGCCGATGGTGGCGCGGAACTCAGGCTGCCGGTACAGCACCCAGACATTGCGCTTGCGGATGGCCACAAAATACAGCGCGAAGTTGCAGCTGGCCAGCAGCATGAAGACGGTGCAAATGCCCTCGATCAGCGGTGAATTGAAATAGGCAAAGCTGGCGTCATGGGGGGTGAGACCGCCCAGACTCACCGTGGTGAACATGACCATCACCGCGTCCAGCGGCGTCATGCCGGCCAGCCAGTAGGCCAGCGCGCAGAGTACGGAAAACAGGCCGTACACACCCCACAGCCCCTTGGCGGTTTCGGCCATGCGCGGCGTGAGCTTGGTGTCCTTCACCGGGCCGGCGGCCTCGGCGCGGAAGAGCTGGCTGCCGCCCATGCCGATCATCGGCAGGATGGCCACGGCCAGAATCAAAATGCCCATGCCCCCCATCCACTGCAAGAAAGTGCGCCAGATGTTGAGCGACACCGGCAGGGTATCCACATGGTTGAGCACGGTGGAGCCGGTGGTGGTCAGGCCCGAGACCGCTTCAAAATAGGCATGCTGCCAGCTCAGCGCCCGGTCGATGCGCTCAAAGCCCAGGTAGAGCGGCAGCGCCGCAAACAGCGGGAACACCATCCAGACAAAGGCGACCAGCATGATGCCGTGGCGCGCCTGCAGCTCGCGCTGCTCATGGCGCGCCATCCACCACAGCACCAGGCCGCAGGCCCAGGTGATGCCCATCGTGAGCGGGTAGACGCCAAACACCCCGTCATCGAGCCACCACGAGGAGATCGCGGGCACGGCCATCGTGCCGCCAAACATCAGCAGCAAAATGCCCAATACGCGCAGCACGGGTCGAAGATCAGTCATCGGCCGTGCCTAGAAAAAGGTCACCCCGACACGGAACAGGGCCTCGACCTCATGCACCAGGCGCTTGTTCGGCAAGAAGAGAATGACATGGTCATTGCTCTGGATGATGGTGCCGCTGGTGGGCACGATCACCTCCACCTTCTCGTCATCGCGCTCGTCTTCATCGCGCTCGGCCGCCTCGCTGCCATTGGTGTTGCGCGCATCGGGCGCGGGCAGGCCGCGCACAATCATGCCGATGTGCACATCGCGCGGCAGGCGCAGGCTGCCCACGCGCCGGCCCACGGCCCGCGAGGTTTTCGCATCGCCACGCGCCACAATCTCGATCGCCTCGGCCACGCCCCGGCGCAGGCTGTGCACGGCCTGCACATCGCCCTGGCGCACATAGGCCAGCAGCTCGCCCAGGGTGGCCTGGGCGGGCGACAGCGCAATATCAATCTGCGTGCCATGCATCAGGTCGGCATAGGTGCGGCGGTTGATCAGCGCCAGCACCCGGGTCGCGCCCAGCTTCTTGGCCAGCAGGCAGGACATGATGTTGTCTTCGTCATCATCGGTGATGGCCACGAACAGGTCCACATCCTCGACGTTCTCGTTCTCCATCAAGGTCTCGTCGGTCGCATCGCCCTTGAGCACCAGCACATCCGACGGCAGGCGCGAAGCCAGATAGACGCAGCGGTCCTCGCTTTTCTCGATGATCTTGACCTGGAAGCGCCGGGATTCCTTGGTCAGCGCGCGCGCCAGGCGCATGCCCACACGCCCGCCGCCGGCCACCATCACGCGGCGCACCACCTCGGCCTGTTCACCCACCTGGCGGTTGAAGGCTGCCAGCACATCGCCCAGTTGCTCCTTGTCCGACAGCACAAACACCTCGTCGCCCGGCTCGATGCGGGTGCTGCCCTCGGTCGGCACCAGGCGGTCGGCCTCGTGGTGAAAGCGGCGGTAGACGCCCACCACACGCACGGTGCCATGGGGCAGGTTCTGGCGCACATCGGCCACGCTCAAGCCCACCACCGGCGCGCCGCCGCGTGCGCGCACTGACGCCAGCGCCACATGGCCCTGGGCAAACTCGCGCACCTGCAGCGCCTCGGGGTAGGTCACCAGCTTGCCGATGTAGCCCATCAGCGCTTCTTCGGGGCAGAAGGCATGCGTCACCCCAAAGCCGGTGTCGGACAGCAGCTCGGCATGGCTTTTGAGTGCCACCGAGCGCACGCGCACAATGCGGGTGGGGATGTTGAACAGCACCTGCGCGATCTTGCAGGCGGTCAGATTGGTCTCGTCCTGGGAGGTACAGGCGATCAGCATGTCCGTGTCCGCCGCACCGGCCTCGGCCAGCACCTCGGGGCTGATGCCATTGCCCACCACGCCACGCAGATCGAAGCGGCCTTCGAGATCGCGCAGGCGCACACCATCCGTGTCGATCACGGTGATGTCGTTTTTTTCACTCAGCAAGCTTTCGGCGACACTCTCGCCCACGCGGCCTGCGCCGAGGATCAGAATTTTCATAGCATGAGGCGCCAGCCGCTAGGGAGCGGCCTGGCATGGCCGCATCATAACGTGGGCAAGAGGCGGCCGGTCAGCAAAGATCACCGACCAGCGAGCCAGAGCAGCTGGGAGCGACCGGCATCAGCCGCGCACTTCACCTTCGCCCAGCACAATGTATTTCAGCGAGGTCAGCCCCTCGATACCCACCGGTCCCCGGGCATGGAACTTGTCGGTGCTGATGCCGATTTCGGCGCCCAGCCCGTACTCAAAACCATCGGCAAAGCGCGTGCTGGCGTTGACCATGACGCTGGCCGAATCCACTTCGCGCAAAAAACGCTGCGCATGCATGTGGTCGCGCGTGATGATCGCATCGGTATGGTGGCTGGAGTAGTGGTTGATATGGGCAATCGCCTCGTCCACCCCAGCCACCACCTTGATGCTGATGACGGCGGCCAGGTACTCTTCGGACCAGTCCTGCTCGGTCGCCGCCTGCAGGCGGGCACCGGGCACGCCCTGCAGCAGCGCCAGCGCTTCGGCATCGGCACGCATCTCCACGCCCTTGGCCGCAAACACCGCGCCAATGCGGGGCAGAAAATCTGCCGCCACGGCGCGCGCCACCAGCAGGCTTTCGGTCGCGTTGCAGGGGCTGTATTTCTGCGTCTTGGCGTTTTCCGTCACCTTGACGGCCATGTCCAGATCACTAGGCGCATCGATATAGGTATGGCAGTTGCCGTCCAGGTGCTTGATCACCGGCACCTTGGCTTCGCGGCTGATGCGCTCGATCAGGCCCTTGCCGCCGCGCGGAATGATCACATCGACAAATTCGGGCATCGCAATCAGCTGGCCCACGGCCTCGCGGTCGGTGGTCTGCACCAGCTGCACGCCTGTGGCGGGCAAACCAGCCTCCTGCAATGCCTGCTCGACCAGGCGTGCCAGCGCCTTGTTGGAGTCGATGGCTTCGGAGCCACCGCGCAAAATGCAGGCATTGCCGCTCTTGATCGACAGGCTGGCCGCCTCGATGGTCACGTTGGGGCGGCTTTCATAAATCATGCCGAAGACACCCAGGGGCACACGCATCTGGCCCACGCGAATACCGCTGGGCATCTGCTTCATGCCCACCACCTCGCCCACCACATCGGCCATGGCCGCCAGTTGCTCGCAGCCCTGGGCACAGGTCTCCAGCACCTTGGGCGTCAGGCGCAGGCGATCGACCATCGGCGCAGACAGGCCGTTGGCCTGCGCGCGCGCCAGGTCCTTGGCGTTGTCGGCCTGCAAGGCCTCGGTCTGGTCGCGCAGCAAACGTGCCAGCGCCAGCAAGGCCTTGTTTTTGATAGCAGAAGGCGCTTTAGCCATCTGGGCAGAGGCTTGTTTGGCCTGGAGCCCCAGGGCCTGCATGGTTTCCGAAATGTTCAGGGCATTCATGGGGGCTATTGTCGGGCATTTGCGCCCGGGCGGCGAGGCTGCACGGCCAATGGCCCCTGGCAAATCCCAGGCTCGGCCGGCACAAAGGCCTCTACACTGCAGCCATGTTGAGCCACCAGGAGACCCCCATGCAATCCGCTGCGCTGCGCCAGTTGGGTGCCTTACAAGACGGACTGGACCATTTCGAGGCCGGCCACATGGATGCGGCGGCCCTGAGCCAGCAGGCACGCGGCTACACCGATTTGCTCGGCGCGCTGCCTGCGCAGTTCCAGGAGGTGTTGCTGCAGCTGCTCGACCGGCTCGAATCGAGCGCGCTGTTTGACGAGGAAAGCTGCTCGTTCAGCCGCAAAGACCTGGTGGACAGCCTGCGCCTGTGGCTGAAAAAGGCAGACGCTAGACTGAGCGCCACGGCCTGAGCGGGCCGCAGCACATACCAGCCTGCGGGGCCATCAGGCCCCCAGCCGTCAGGCCGTCAGGCCGTCAGGCGCTCCAGCGCTTCGCGGTACTTGGCCGCGGTCTTGTCGATCACTTCTTGCGGCAGGCGCGGTGCCGGGGCCGTCTTGTCCCAGGGCTTGCCATTGACCTTGGCCTGCTCGAGCCAGTCGCGCACAAACTGCTTGTCATAGCTGGGGGGGTTGGCGCCGGTCGCCAGCGCGTCGGCATAGCCTTCCACCGGCCAGTAGCGCGAGCTGTCGGGCGTCAGCACCTCGTCCATCAGCACCAGCTTACCGTCTTCATCCAGGCCAAACTCGAACTTGGTGTCGGCAATGATCATGCCCTTGGTCAGCGCAATCGCGGCGGCCTTCTTGTAGATAGCGATGCTGATGTCACGGATCTGCGCGGCCAGCTCGGGGCCCACCATCTCGACGGTGCGCTCAAAGGTGATGTTCTCATCGTGCTCGCCCGCTTCGGCCTTGGCCGCTGGCGTGTAGATGGGCTCGGCCAGCTTGGCGGAGTTGATCAGGCCAGCGGGCAGGGGCACGCCGCAGACCGCTTGCGATTCCTGGTATTCCTTCCAGCCGCTGCCCGCCAGGTAGCCACGCACCACCGCCTCGATCGGCACGGGCTTCAGGCGCTTGACCAGCATGGAGCGCAGATGCACCTGGGCCACTTCATCGGGCTGCACGGCGGACTCGGGCGCCTCACCGGTCAGGTGGTTGGGGCAGATGTCGCCGAGCTTGTCGAACCAGTACAGCGCCATCTGCGTCAGCAATGCGCCCTTGCCCGGAATGGGCTCGCCCATGATCACATCGAAGGCCGACAGACGGTCCGAGGCCACCATCAGGATGCGGTCGTTGCCGACGGCGTAGTTGTCGCGCACCTTGCCGCGGGCCAGCAGGGGCAGGGAATGGAGCTTGGAGGTATGCAGTGCAGAAGGTACGGGCTGGGTCATGGTGATGCAGAACTATGGACAGGCACCCTGCGGGAAAACGGAAGGCACGGACAGCCGCGCAACCTCGGCAAGGCAAGCGCTCGATTGTAGTCGTCACCCCCCATGACCTCGCCCGGGTTGCCGGGATGCCTTGGATTGCAGTGCAGTATTGGGCGCCGCAGCGCCTCGAACACGTAGGCCCTTACGTGCTGGCGCACCAAGTCAGCGCTGCTTGCCACTGGTTGCAATTGCGCCCAAAGCGCCATGCGCCGCGCATGGGCCCTCCATTTTTTGCAGCACGGCGCGGCGCATTTGTAACCAACGCGGCGGCCTTGCGCGGCCATCCCGGCCCAGAAACCCAGTGAACCGGGTTGTCATAGACTTGCAATTTTGCAGGTCCGGGCGCATCATGGTTTACACGCATGCATGTGTTTCCCCCTCGGGGTGGCTTGGGTTTTAAACGGCCTCAGTCACTTTTCTCGGTTTGCAGAAGGAGACTTATTCATGAACCTGACGATCAGTGGTCACCATTTGGCGGTGACCCCGGCGCTGCGCGAATATGTAACATCCAAGCTGATGCGCATTACGCGACACTTTGACCAGGTGGTGGATGCCAAAGTTTTACTTTCGGTGGAAAAGCAGAAGGAAAAGGAGAAACGGCAGCGTGTGGTGTGCAATCTGCGGGTGAAGGGTGATGAACTCTGTGTTCAGTGCTCTCACCACGATTTGTACGCCGCGGTAGATGCTTTGGTCGACAGGCTGGACCGTATGGTGGCCCGTCACAAGCAACGTGTTCAATCCCACTACAGCGATGCGTTGCGGCAAGCAATGGCGTAAACCCTCTGCTTTTTGCTGAGGAAAAAGATTCTGTTTGAGTACTGACCGATAATACGTGCAGCAACACCTGCATCCAGGTGTTGCTGCGTTCGTTTGATCATGCTCTCCAGTAGCTAGCCATATAGCCGCACTCCACTATGAACTGTCTTGCCTCTATCTTGCCTCCAGCTCAAGTGCTAGTGAGTGTGGATGTTTCCAGTAAAAAACGTGCATTTGAAGAAGCGGGCCTGCTGTTCGAGAGTCTGCACGGCCTCTCGCGCGCCTTGGTCACCGACAGCCTGTTTGCACGCGAGCGACTGGGCTCGACCGGTCTGGGGCATGGCGTGGCCATTCCGCATGGGCGTATCAAGGGCCTCAAGTCCCCGATGGCGGCGGTGTTCCAGCTCGAGCGCGCCATTGGCTTTGACGCCCCTGATGAGCAGCCGGTCAACCTGCTGATCTTTTTGCTGGTGCCCGAAGCGGCCACCCAGCAGCATCTGGAGATCCTCGGCGAGATTGCCGAGCTGCTGTCCAATGCCAGCCTGCGCGAGCAGATGAAGGCCAGTACCAATGCCGAGCAGCTCCACCAGATGATCGACACCTGGCAATCGTCTACCAACAACACCTCGACCGCCCACGCCTGAACGCCGCACGCCTGCGCCAGCAGGCCCAAGCAAGCACGCGTATCTGCCTTGAACCCCGTTTTTCCTGCTAGTCTTTCACACTGGCGGGTGGCTTTGCTGCGCGCTCTGGCTTTGAAAGGACTGCACCGTGAAACCCAATGTCGTAAGCGCAGATGTGTTGTTCGAGGAGTTCCGTGCCTCGCTGCGCTGGGAATGGCTGGCGGGCCTGGGGGCCTCCGAGCGCCGCTTTGACGAAGTGGCGGTGCGCAGCGCCCGCTCCAGCGCCGACCTGGTGGGCTACCTCAACTACATCCACCCCTACCGCGCGCAGGTGCTGGGCGAGCGCGAGATCGCCTACCTCACCAACTCCACCACCGAAGACTGCCGCCGCCGCATCGCCCGCATCGTGACCCTAGAGCCGCCGGTGCTGGTGCTGGCCGATGGCCAGGGCGCCCCTGACGAGCTGCTGTCCATGTGCGAGCGCGCGCACATCCCGATGTTCTCCACCAAGGAGTCGGCCGCCTTTGTCATCGATGTGCTGCGCGCCTTCCTGTCCAAGCATTTCGCCGACCGCACCACCATGCATGGCGTGTTCATGGACATCCTGGGCATGGGCGTGCTGATCACCGGTGAATCCGGCCTGGGCAAGAGCGAGCTGGGCCTGGAGCTGATCACCCGTGGCAACGGCCTGGTGGCCGATGACGCCGTGGACCTGTACCGCATCAACCAGACCACGATCGAGGGCAAATGCCCCGACCTGCTGCAGAACCTGCTAGAAGTGCGCGGCATCGGCCTGCTCGATATCCGCGCCATCTTTGGTGAGACGGCCGTGCGCCGCAAGATGCGGCTCAAGCTGATCGTGCACCTGGTGCGCAAGGAAACCATGGAGCGCGACTACGACCGGCTGCCCGCCGCACCGCTGACCCAGGATGTGCTGGGCATTCCGGTGATGAAGGTGGTCATCCAGGTGGTGGCCGGCCGCAATATCGCCGTGCTGGTGGAAGCGGCGGTGCGCAACACCATCTTGCAGCTGCGCGGCATTGACACCTACCAGGAGTTTGTCGACCGGCACCGCAAGGCCATGGCCAGCGGGCGTGAGTTTTAAAACCACCGAGGCCTGCAGCCTCAAACCAGCCGCAGGTCCTTGACCGCGGCCTGCGGAAACACCTGCTGCAGCTGCGCCGTTGACAGGCCGTACATGCGCGCAAACAGGCCGCCCAGCACGCTGCGGTACTCGTTGAGCACGGGGTAGTCGCGGTTCTGGAACAGATTCGCCTCGCTCACCTCGATCTGCTCGCCCACAATGCGCCCACCGGCCTGCGCCGACAGGCCGCCGCCCAATATCCAGTACGCGGTGCCATGGCCGTGGTCGGTGCCCTTGTTGCCGTTTTCACGGAAGGTGCGGCCAAACTCGCTGACCACCGCGACGACGGTGTGGCGCCAGGGCTCGGCGCCCATCTCCTGCGCAAAGGCGGCCAGGCCCCGGCCTAGGTCATCGAGCCGGTTGGCCAGGTTGCCGCTGGCATTGCCCTGGTTCACATGGGTGTCCCAGCCGCCCACATCGACAAAGCCCAGATCGAACTGGTCACGCATCAAAGTGGCCATGCGCTGGGCCACCAGGCTGAAGCCCTTGGCGCTGATGGCATCACGCCCGGCCTTGTCCATCTCCTCCTGCATGCCGCGCAGCACGGCCGCGCGCACCTCAAAGCCTTCGTTGACGGCAGGCGCCAGTGCGGTGCCGGCATACATCGCGGCAATGGCGCGGCTGCGGTTGGCATCCACGCCGCCCTTGCCGACATTGGCCAGCGCGGTATTGGCAATGCGGGCCGGCCCGCGCATGCACAGCGGCAGTTGCGCGGTAAACGCCATCGGCGCCAGGTCGCTGCGCCCCTGCAAGGTTTGCGCCAGGCGGTTCATGAAGCCGCTGCGCAAACTCGGGTGGGCATCGAGCGGCTGGCCCAGCTCGATCGAGTCCTGGGTTTCAAAATGGCTGCGGGAGAGGTCGTCGGTGCCGGCAAAGGGCACAAAGCAGGCCTGCTTGCTGCGCCACAGCGGCAGCACGCTCCCTTCCATCGCCGGGTGCAGGCCCCAGCGCGTATCCAGCGGCAGCGCGCCATTGGCCTCGCCCGGGCGTGCGATGGCGATCGTGGGGCGCGCGGCGTAGTAGAAGTCGCTGTGCGTGGGCACCAGCAGGCTGTTGCTGTCGTAGGCGCCGCGCAAGAACACCAGCAAAAAGCGCGGTGTATCGCTGCGGGGCGCTGCTGCGCGGGCCCGTGCCAGGCTGAAGGCCAGCGGCAGGCTGGCGGCGGCAGAGAGAAAGTGGCGTCTTTGCATGGCGTACCTCGTCAGCGAACCATCATTTCGGGGGCGGAGAGAAAGTAGGTATTCCAGTCGGGCACATTGCGCGCCTTGGCCAGCGCGTCGCGCGATGCCGCGCTCCACTGGGCCACGCGCGCCTGGGCGGTGGCACGCTGCGCCAGGTCCGGGTACGGCGGCTGCTCCAGCGCGGCCTGAGGTTCGGCGCGGAACAGCACGGCACTGCGTGTCGCAATCTGCCGCGCCACATCAAAGCGCGCGGCCATCTGTCCGGAACTGGCCCAGTCCGATTGCGATACGGGGTAGCCATCGGGCGTTTCATGGCCGTAGAGGGGCTGGCCCAGGCGGTTGATCCAGCCGATCACCGGGCGCACATCGCTGGCTACGCGCTCGTCATAGCCCAGGCGCACGGCGCCCAGCACATAGTGCATGGGGTCCTTGAAGCGCTGGCCTTGCTGGGCCAGCGCCTCGGGCGCGGTCAGCAGCGCACGCAAGGTGGTGGCCATATCGCCATGGCTGCGCGAGAAAGCCGCTGCCGTGCGCTGCACCAAGGCGGGTGGCGGGTTGTCGCTCATGAAGAACACTGCCAGCTTGCGCGCAATGAACTGCGCCGTGGCGGGCGAGGCCACGATGCGGTCCAGCGCCTCGTCCACCGCCGCCATGCCCTTGGCTCGCAGCGGCTGGCCCAGCAAGACCTGGGGCGCATAGTCGTGCCGCTTGGGGTTGAACTCGAAAAAGCCATCGCGCAGGTAATCGGCCTGCAGCTCGGGGTCCATCCGCGGCGGCGGTGCATCGGCATCGCGGGTGCTGAAACCCACGCCCGTCAGCACATGGGCCATGGCCTGCACATCGGCCTGGGTGTAGCCGCTGCCCACGCCCATGGTGTGCAGCTCCAGAAGCTCGCGGGCGTAGTTTTCGTTGATGTGGCCCTTGGCGTTGCTGGCGTTGTTCAGGTAGAGCAGCATCGCCGGGTGGCGCATGCTCGCTTCGAGCAGCGTGCGGAAGTTACCCAGGGCGTTGGGGCGGATCGCCCGCTCCTCGTAATCTGCTATCCACAGCCGCGTTTCGGCCTTGCGCGTGCTGACATTGAAGTGGTTCATCCAGAACCAGGTCATCTGCTCCTGCAGCTGGGCGGGCGAGTACAGCGCACGCAGCACCTGGCGCTGCTGGGCCTGGGCGGCGAGCTGGTTCAGGTGGCGCTGCACTTCCTGGCGCAGGCGCGCGCCTTCGCCCTCTCCCTGGCCTTGCTCGGTGGCGGTGCGGGCAGCCAGGCGCTGCGCAGCAATGTCGCGCTGCAGCTCCAGCATGCTGCGCTGGCTGATTTCCAAGGCCGCAATCTGCTGCTCGGCCTGGGCGGGCAGGCGGGGCGGCTGGCGCGGCGCGAGCTGCGCATCCAGCCAGCGCTGCAGGCCCAGGCGCTGGAGCTGCTGGTCGGCGCTGTCGCTCGCGCCCCAGCTGACGCGGTCCAGCCATTGCAGGCGCTGGGTGGCGCTCAGCGGCACCGCTGCCGTATCGGGCAACGCCGCCTGCGCGCTGGCCGCATCTGGCGGCGCATGGGAGGCGCAGGCGCCAAGCCACAAGGTGCCCGCCAAGGCGGCGGCGCTGAGGGTGAGCAGTCGGGGCAGTCGGTTAGGGCGCATGGGGAGTCTGGAGCCTGGTGCAGAAGGCCCCATGGTGCGCCTGTGCCGTCGCGCTGCTGTAAAGCTATGTGTGCAAAACGTAAAAAGCGAAGCGTTTTCGGCGCTTCGCTTTTCAGGTTCTGGCGGGCAGCGGTGGGATGCTGTGCTTATTTGGCCTTGACCGCGCACTCCGCGCATTGGCCGTACAGGGCCATCGAGTGGTCATGCACGATCCAGCCCTTGCTCTTGGCAATGGACTGCTGGCGCTTTTCGATCTCGGGGTCATAGAACTCCTCGACCTTGCCGCAGCTGGTGCAGACGAAATGGTCGTGGTGCTGGCCTTCGTTGAGCTCGTAAACCGCCTTACCGCTCTCGAAGTTACTGCGGATCAGGATGCCGGCCTGCTCGAACTGGGTCAGCACGCGGTAGACCGTGGCCAGACCGATGTCGGAGCGCTCTTCCAGCAGCACGCGGAACACATCTTCCGCCGTCATGTGGCGCTGAGCACCATTCTGGAAGATATCCAGAATCTTCAGCCGAGGCAGCGTTGCCTTGAGGCCAGTGCTTTTGAGTTCTTCAATATTTTTCATAACAAGGTCTTTCAAGTGGGCCCGATTGGTATACGGACTTCTGGAGAAGGCCTGGAGACCAGCCGCTACAATGGCCGATCATATCGCTATGTCTAAAACCATGCCTGAATTTGTTCGTTCCGGTGTCCGCATGGCGGCGCTGTTGGCCCTGGGCGCCAGTGTGGCCGCTTGCGGCTCCTTCAATGAAGCCAGCCGTAAGTTCGCCAGCGCCATCACCCCCTACAAGGTGGAGGTGGTGCAGGGTAATGTGATCACCAAGGAGCAGGTCGACGCGCTGCAAAAAGGCATGAGCCGCCAGCAGGTCAAGGATCTGCTGGGCACCCCGCTGCTGGCCAGCGTGTTCCACGCCAACCGCTGGGACTACGTGTTCACCATCAAGCGCAAGGGTGTGCCCGAGCAGGAGCGCCGCTTTACCGTGTACTTCAACGACACCGGCCTGGAGCGCTTTGAAGGCGATGAGATGCCCAGCGAGCAGGAGTTCGTCGCCTCGGTCACGACCTCGATCAAGAACCCCAAGGTGCCGCGCCTGGAAGCAACGCCCGAGGAGCTGGCCAAGTACAAGGCCGATCAGCCAGCCCCCGCCCCCAGCGCCGACACCAGCAGCAGCGACACGAGCACCGCCACGCCGCCTGCCAGCTACCCGCCGCTGGAATCGCCCCAGCGCTGATGCCATGGCGCTGGCATGCCCCCGTCCTGCACTGGCAGCGGGTGGCCAGCGCCGTCTTTGGGCCGTGTCCGATGTTTGCTGAGATGCCGCCCGTTTGAGCCCCAGGAAACTACCCATGACCGCCCCCCTCTCCCCCGACAACAGCCCCCGTATTGCCGTCGCCATTGCAGGCGCCAGCGGCCGCATGGGCCGCATGCTGATCGAAGCCGTGCTGGCCAGCACGGACCTGCAGCTGAGCGGCGCGCTCGATGCCGCCGGCAACCCCAGCCTGGGCACTGATGCGGGTGCCTTCCTGGGCCGCCACACCGGCGTGCAGATCACCGCCGACCTGGCCCAGGGCCTGCAAGGCGCCGATGTGCTGATCGATTTCACCCGACCCGAAGGCACGCTGGCCCACCTGGCGCTGGCGGCCGAGCGCGGCGTGGGCGTGGTCATCGGCACCACGGGCTTTAGCGACGCGCAAAAGACGCAGATCCGCCAGTTTGCCGACAAGACGGCGGTGATGCTCTCGCCCAATATGAGCGTGGGCGTGAACGTGACTTTCAAGCTGCTGGAGATGGCGGCCAAGGCCTTGCAAGAAGGCGGCTACGACATCGAGATCGTCGAAGCGCACCACAAGCACAAGGTCGATGCCCCCTCGGGCACGGCGCTGAAAATGGGCGAGGTGATTGCCGAGGCCCAGGGCACACAGCTGGCCGACCGCGCCGTCTACGAGCGCTTTGGCCACACCGGCGCGCGCGTGGCCAACAGCATTGGCTTTGCCAGCATGCGCGGCGGCGATATCGTCGGCGACCACACCGTGCTGTTTGCCGGCGATGGCGAGCGCATCGAGATCTCGCACAAGTCCAGCAGCCGCGCCGGTTACGCCAATGGCAGCCTGCGGGCAGCGCGCTACCTGGCGCGCCAGAAGACCGGCCTGTTCGACATGTACGACGTGCTCGGCCTGAAATAAACCCAGCCCGGCACACCCACCCCGCTATTACAAGGACGGCCAACCATGACGATGGGGCAATGGCTCTCGCAAGCAGACGGCGTCGCCCGGGCCACGGCCCTGGTCTTGTTGCTCATGTCCGTCACCAGCTGGGTGCTGATTCTCTACAAGGCCTGGTGGCTGGGCCGCGCCCATGGCGCCACCTTGCGGGCCACCGATGCTTTCTGGCAGGCCAGCAGCTGGGAGCAGGCACGCCTGGCGCTGCCAACCATTGACCGCGCCGCCTTGCTGACCCCGGTGGCCGATGCGATTGCGCACATTGTGGCGGCCGAGCCCGCAGCCAACCACAGCCTGGCTGTGGCCAGCGGCGCCCAGGTGCAAACCACCCGCGTGCTGCGCGAGGCGCTGCATGGCGCCAGCCACCGGCTGCAGTGGGGGCAGACGGTGCTCGCTTCCATCGGCGCCACCGCCCCCTTTGTCGGCCTGCTGGGCACCGTCTGGGGCATCCACCAGGCGCTGGCGGCGCTGGCTGGTGCCGAGCATGTCAGCCTGGAGCAGCTGGCCGGCCCCGTGGGCGAGGCGCTGGTGATGACCGCCGCCGGCCTGGCCGTTGCCTTGCCGGCGGTGCTGGCCTACAACCTGCTGGGCCGCAAACTCGCGCAGGTCGAGGAGCTGCTCGAAGGCTTTGCCCACGACATGCAGACCTGGGCCTTGCAGCAAGCCGCCCAGGCGCCACAGGCCTACGCCGGCATGCAGGCCCACAATGCCGTGGATAGCATCGCCCTGGTGGGCAGCCGCTGAGCCGCCGCCAACCCAGGCCCTTCGCACCATGGCATTCGGTCGCTTCAACAAAACCCCGGCCAGCGCGCCGATCAGCGCCATCAATGTGACGCCGCTGGTGGATGTGATGCTGGTGCTGCTGGTTATCTTCATCATGGCAGCGCCCTTGCTGGCCGCCTCCATCCGCCTGGACCTGCCCCAGGCCGCCAGCGCCACCCGGGCCAATCCGCCGGCGGCGATTGCGGTGCAGCTCAATGCCCAGGGCGCGCTGTTTGCCGATGGCCAGCCCACCGACATGGAGGCCCTCAAAGCGCTGTTCAAGCAGCAGGCCGAGCGCAATCCGCAGACCGAGGTGCAGCTGTCCATCGACCAGAGCCTGCCCTATGCCCGCGCCGTCGAACTGATGGATGCGGCGCAAAGCGCCGGCCTCAGCCGCATGGGCTTTGTGGCCCAACCCCAGGCTGCCGCCGCACGCTGAGCACCCCGGCCCGGTCTCGCCTGGCGGGCTCCGGCAGTATCGTTTGAAGCTACCTGAACTGGCGCATGCCCTGGCCCAGAAGCGTTTGGTTATATTGCAGGCTGTGTGCAGGCTGCCTGGGGCGGCTGCACCAGGGCCACCGCTGCACCGCCGTGCAAGCGGCCCACCAACGAGGAACAAACGCATGGACTCCACCCTGTACCAGGTCAGCGCCCAGTCGGCGCCAGGCGACCCGCGCATCGCGCCGCTGTATGCACTGGCTGTCTCAGCCGGTGCCCCGGCCGATCTGGCCCGCAAAATCCGCGCCGGCCTGCTGCTGGTGGCCGCGCTGCTGGTGGCCAGCGGGCTGATCTTCTGGGTGGCGGCCAACTGGCAGGCGCAGTCGCACTGGTTCAAGCTGGGCCTGATCGAGGGCACGCTGGCGCTGTCCGTGCTGGCCGCCTGTCTGTGGCCGCGCCTGCGGCTGGCGGCGCTGCTGTGCGCCACCCTGGTGCTGGGCGGCCTGCTGGCCTATGTGGGCCAGACCTACCAGACCGGCGCCGATGCCTGGCAGCTGTTTGCCGCCTGGGCGGCGCTCTCGCTCATCTGGGTGGCACTGGCTGCCAGCGATCTGCTCTGGTGCGTCTGGGTGCTGATCGTCGCAGCCGCCATCGTGTTCTGGACCGGCAAGCTCGACCTCTGGCAGGTCCTGGTCGCCGACCGCGATACCCTGCCCCAGCTGCTGCTGCGCCTGGCGCTTTGGCTGGCGCTGGCGCTGGTGCCGCTGCTGGTGTACTGCGTGCCGGCCCTGCGGGTGCGCGGCGGCATGGGCTGGTGGTCGCAGCGCCTGGCGCTGGGCGGCGCGCTGGCAGCCTGGTCGGCCATTGCCACCGTACAGCTATTTGACGAGGCCACGCGCCAGACCCTGGCGGCCTTTGCGCTCAGCGGCGCCTTGGTGGCTGCCAGCTTGCTGGTGGCGCTGTTCAGCCGTTTTCGCGACTTTATCTGCACTTGCCTGGCCACCTTGGCCGCCAATGTGCTGGTGCTGTCGCTGATTGCCCGCTGGATATTCGAGTGGCATGAGACCGAGGCCCTGCTCGCCTTTGCCGTGGTGGTGATGGTCTGCCTGGGCGCTTCGGTCAAGGCCTTGATGGCAGCGCAGCACTACCTGCATGCCCAGCAGCGCGACCACCAGGAGGTGCTGTGATGGCTGCTATCCGTCCTCTGTCATTTCTGCGCACGCAACCGGCCTGGTGGTCCCCGGCCCGCCAGCAAGGCCTGGTGCAAGGCGATGCGCCTGTGCAAGATCTGGATGAGCCCCCGGTCCTGGTGCTGGCGTTGGCCATGCTGGGTGCGCTGGCCAGCCTGGTGCCGCTGGCGGTATTTCTGGCGCTGGCGCTGGGCGAGCGTTTTGTCTTTGGTGCCGGCGGCGTGGTGCTGGGCCTGGTGTTTCTGGCCGCAGCCGGTGGTTTGATGCGCCAGTCCCGCCATGCCTTCCTCAACTGCGTGGCGCTGGTGCTCTGGTGCGCGGGCGGGCTGCTGGTGCTGGTCAACCTGGGCGATGTGGCTGACTCACGCCTGGGTGTGCTGCTGATTGGTACGGTCTCGGCGCTGGTGCTGATGCTGGGCGCCGCGCTGGCGCAGATGCGCTGGATCCAGTCGCTGATGGGCCTGGGCTGGGGCATGGCCGTGGTGGTCAGCCTCATGGCGCTGCAGTCCTGGCTGCCGGCCTTGCTGCCGCTGCAGCTCGATGCGCTGCTGCCCGCGCTGCTGTGGTGCCTGTGGCTGCGTGCCGAACCCGCGCGCCTGGCCACGCCGGCGCAGCGCTGGTCCCGGCCGCGCTGGGCCGCCTTTGCCGATGCGGCCATCGTCGGCGTGCTGATCAGCAATTTCGCCTCGGGTTATGTCGCCCGCGCCATCTTCTGGGAGCAGAGCGGCGACTTCATGCCCTGGGCCATTCCTGCCGGGCGCGCGCTGGCCGTGGTGGTGGTGGCGCTGTCGGCCTGGATGCTGGCCCGCCAATGGCGTGCGCGCGGCACCACCAACCGCCAGGGCGAGCACAGCCTGCTGCTGGCGGGCGCAATGCTGGCGCTGGCCGCCTGGTTCAGCACCGGGCTGGCCGTTGTTGGCCTGGTCGCCGCGGGTGCCTTGCTGGCGGCGCGCTGGCGAATTGCCGTACTCTGCGCGCTGCTGGCGCTGGTCGCGCTAGGCCAGTTCTACTACCACCTGGGTTGGTCGCTGGCGGCCAAGGGCCTGGGCCTGGCGCTGGCTGGCGCGCTGCTGCTGGCCTGCCTGTGGGCGCTGCGCCGCGCGGCCGATGCCGGCGCTGGCGCAGACACGCCGCCTGCAGCGCCGCAGCGCCGGCTGCAATGGGTCGGTCTGGTCGTGGGCGCGGTGCTGGCGCTGGGCCTGGTCAACTGGGATGTGCGCGGCAAGGAGCAGGTCATTGCCCATGGCCTGCGCATTCTGGTGCCGCTGATCCCGGTGGACCCGCGCTCCTTGATGCAGGGCGACTATATGGCGCTGAACTTTGCGCTGCCCTTTGAGATGCGTGAAAAGCTCAAGGACATCGTCAGCGCCAGCCAGCTGGTGCGCGCCAGCGTTGACGACCAGGGCGTGGCCACCATCTTGGGCTTGCTGACCGCGACCGAGCCCTTGCAAAAAGGCGAGGTGGCGCTGCCGCTCAAGCGCCTCAAGGGCCAGTGGGTGCTGGTGACCGATGCCTACTTCTTCCCCGAAGGCCAGGGCCGGCATTTTGAGCAGACCCGCTATGGCGACTTCCGCGTGCTGCCCGATGGCCGCGCGCTGCTGGTGGGCCTGGCCGATGGCTATGGCCAGCCGGTGCTGCCGCTGCCAGGCCGCTCGATCTGGGAAAGCCCGCTGGGCATCACCAGCCCGGAAGCGACCGGTGTGGCCAGCGAAGCGCCCGTGCCAGAGGCCGACGAGCCGGTGGCCGTGGCGCCCGAGCCGCTGCCCGAAGCGGTAGCGAATGTGCCCTCATCGTCGCCGTCACCCGTGCCAGCACCGGCCCAGGGGGCGCGGCGCTAGGCAACAGACACGATCAGCGCTGCAGGGCCTGCACTTCGTGCTGGCGCAGCGCCACCTGCATGTCATTGCCCGAGGGCACCTGGAACACGCGCAGGCCGAACTCCGGCAGGATGGCGATCAGGTGGTCAAAGATATCGCCCTGGATCGCCTCGTACTCGAGCCAGGCGGTGGTATCGGTAAATGCATAGATCTCGAGCGGCGAACCCTGGTTGGTCGGCTCCATCGCGCGGGCCATCAAGGTCATGTCCTTGCGCAGCTTGGGGTGGGCCTGCAAATAGGCATTGCAGTAGGCGCGGTAGGTGCCGATATTGGTCAGCTGGCGCAGGTTGACGATCTCGTCGGCCATGTCCGGCGCCTTGGCCGAGAAATCCTGGTTGTAGGCGGTGATCTCAGCGACCTTGCCTTCCAGGTAGGGGCGCAGCAAGGCGATGTGGCTGAGCTCAGCGATTTCGGCGCGGGTCAGAAAGCGCACCGAGGTGGTGTCGATGCACAGGGGCCGCTTGATGCGGCGGCCGCCCGATTCCGACATGCCGCGCCAGTTCTTGAAGCTGTCGCTCATCAAGCGCCAGGTGGGGATGGTGGTGATCGTGTTGTCCCAGTTGCGCACCTTGACGGTGTTGAGCGCCATGTCCACCACGGCACCATCGGCGCCGACCTGGTTCATCTCCAGCCAGTCGCCCACGCGAAGGATGTCATTGCTCGACAGCTGCACGCCAGCGGTAAACGACAGGATCGTGTCCTTGAACACCAGCATCAGCACCGCCGACATGGCGCCCAGGCCGCTGAGCAGAATCAGCGGCGAGCGGTCGATCAAGGTCGCCACCATCACGATGCCCGCGACCACCATCACCAGCATCTTGCCCAGCTGCACATAGCTTTTGACCGAGCGCGTGCTTTGGGCCGATTCCAGCTGGCTCTCGTTGGCCTGCTGGATGCCGTCCATGATGGCGCACAGCAGGCGCGCCACCTGCAGCGCCGTCACCGCAATCGCCACATTGCGGATCACCGTGCTGGCAATGACTGGCAGGTGCGGCACCGCGGCAATGCCCGTCTGAACCACCAGCGAGGGCACGATCTGCGCCACGCGCACCAGAATGCGGTTGTCCAGCAAGGTGCGCAGCCAGGCCGCGCCCAGGCTGGAGCGAAAGCGCGGCACGATCTGCAGCAGCGCCATGCGCACCACCAGGCGCAGTGCATAGGCCAGCAATACCAAGGCCGCCAGACCGGCGGCCGTTTGCATCCAGGGTTCGTATTGGTCCAGGGTTTCCCAGGTCACGAGGCAGAGTCCTTTCAAAGGGGGGATAAATCGGTTGGAAATGGGGGGATGCGGCCGGCGCCGCCCAGGGCGTCCCGCCAAGGGCAAGCCACCACCATATTGGCTATCAATAGAGAGATATTCATTTATTTTTACATGGCATGTATAACCGCACCCCAGCGTGCGGCACTCGCCATCCACGGGCAATGGCGATGGGCCTACAATCTTTGCCCAATTGACCTCGCCCCGGAAAGCCCGTGGGCGGCCGCTTTTTCCTGACCAGTTCCATGCAAGAAAAATACAACCACTCCGACGTAGAAGCCGCCGCGCAAAGCCAGTGGCAAGCCCAAGATGCCTACCGCGTGTCCGAGGACGCGGGCAAGAAAAAGTTCTACGCCTGCTCCATGCTGCCCTACCCCAGCGGCAAGCTGCACATGGGCCATGTGCGCAACTACACGATCAACGACATGCTCACGCGCCAGCTGCGCATGCAAGGCTACAACGTGCTGATGCCCATGGGTTGGGATGCCTTTGGTCTGCCGGCCGAGAACGCCGCGATCAAGAACAGCGTGCCGCCTGCGCAGTGGACCTACGACAACATCGCTTACATGAAAAAGCAGATGCAGGCGATGGGTCTGGCGATCGACTGGAGCCGCGAAGTGGCCACCTGCGACCCCGACTACTACAAGTGGAACCAGTGGCTGTTCCTCAAGATGCTGGACAAGGGCATCGCCTACCGCAAGACCCAGACCGTGAACTGGGACCCGGTGGACCAGACTGTGCTGGCCAATGAGCAGGTGATCGACGGCCGCGGCTGGCGCACCGGCGCGCTGGTGGAAAAGCGCGAGATCCCGGGCTACTACCTGGCCATCACCCAGTACGCGCAAGAGCTGCTGGACCATGTGCAGATGGGCAACGACAAGGCGACCTTGACTGGCTGGCCCGACAAGGTGCGCCTGATGCAGGAAAACTGGATCGGCAAGAGTGCCGGCGTGCGCTTTGCGTTCACGCATGGCGTGAAGAACGCCGATGGCAGCTTGATCGGCGAGGGCAAGATGTATGTCTTCACGACGCGTGCCGACACCATCATGGGTGTGACCTTCTGCGCCGTGGCCCCTGAGCACCCACTGGCCACCCATGCCGCTGCCTCCAACCCCGAGCTGGCGGCCTTCATCGAAGAATGCAAGAAGGGCGGCACCACCGAGGCCGAACTCGCCGTCAAGGAAAAGGAAGGCAAGCCCACGGGCCTGTTCGTCACGCACCCGATCACTGGCGCGCAGGTCGAGGTCTGGATCGGCAACTATGTGCTGATGAGCTATGGCGACGGCGCCGTGATGGGCGTGCCCGCCCACGATGAGCGCGACTTTGCGTTTGCCAACAAGTACAGCCTGCCGATCCGCCAGGTGGTGGCCGTCGAAGGCGAAGGCCCCTACGACAAGCAGCAGTGGCATGACTGGTATGGCGACAAGGAGCGCGGCGTCCTCATCGAATCCGGCGCCTTTGATGGCCTGCACTACAAGGAAGGCGTGCAAGCGGTGGCCAAGGCGCTCGAAGCCAAGGGCCTGGGCGAACTGAAAACCACCTGGCGCCTGCGCGATTGGGGCGTGAGCCGCCAGCGCTACTGGGGCACCCCCATCCCGATCATCCACTGCGAAGACTGCGGTGCCCAGCCCGTGCCCGAGAAGGACCTGCCGGTCGTGCTGCCCCAAGACCTGGTGCCCGATGGCTCGGGCAACCCGCTGATCAAGAGCGAAGCCTTCCACGCCGGCGTGGTCTGCCCCTGCTGCGGCAAGCCGGCCCGCCGCGAGACCGACACCATGGACACCTTTGTGGATTCGTCCTGGTACTTCATGCGTTATTGCGATTCCAAGAACAGCGAGAAGATGGTGGCCGACGGCGCCGACTACTGGATGCCGATGGACCAGTACATCGGTGGCATTGAGCACGCGATCCTGCACTTGCTGTATGCACGCTTCTGGACCAAGGTCATGCGCGACCTGGGTCTGGTCAAGGTCGACGAGCCCTTCACCAAGCTGCTCACGCAAGGCATGGTGCTCAACCACATCTACAGTCGCCGCACCGCCAAGGGTGGCAAGGAATACTTCTGGCCCAAGGATGTGGAGCAGGTGTTGGACGAGACCGGCAAGGTCGTGGGCGCCCAGCTCAAGGTGGCCGTGGACAGCGCCGATGGCCTGCTGCCCGTTGGCACCGCGATCGACTACGAGGGCGTGGGCACGATGTCCAAGTCCAAGAACAACGGGGTCGACCCGCAGGACCTGATCGAGAAGTACGGCGCCGATACCGCGCGGCTCTACACCATGTTCACCGCGCCGCCCGAGCTGACCCTGGAGTGGAACGAGTCAGCCGTCGAGGGCAGCTACCGCTTCCTGCGCCGTGTCTACAACTTCGGCAGCAAGCTGCATGCGCCTGAGTTCGATGCCGCCCGCGCCCAGGCGGCCAGTGCTGCGAACGCCGCCTTTGGCAAGGAAGCCAAGGCGCTGCGCCTGGAGATCCACACCGTGCTCAAGCAAGTGGCCTATGACTACAGCCGCATGCAGTACAACACGGTGGTGTCGGGCGCGATGAAGATGATCAACGCGCTGGAAGACTTCAAGGCCGTGGACAGCGAAGGCGGCCGCGCCGCGCTGGTCGAGGGCTTTGGCATTTTGCTGCGCGCGCTCTACCCGGCCACGCCCCACCTGACGCAGGTGCTGTGGGATGCGCTGGGCTACCAGCAGGCCTTTGGGGGCCTGCTGGACGCCGCCTGGCCCGAGGTCGATGCCCAGGCGCTGGTGCAGGACGAAATCGAGCTGATGCTGCAGGTCAACGGCAAGCTGCGCGGCTCCATCATCATCGCTGCCGGCGCCGACAAGGCCACGATTGAAGCGGCTGCTCTGGCCAATGAAGACTTCCAGAAAATCGCCAATGGCGCGACCCCGAAGAAAGTCATCATCGTGCCGGGCCGCCTGGTGAACGTGGTAGTCTAAGCGCCATGCAAAAACGCACGCTGCTTACTGCCCTGGCAAGCGTGCCGCTGCTGGCGGCATGCGGCTTCAAACTGCGCGGATCGGTGGATTTCGCGTTCAAATCGCTGTATTTGAACGGCAACGCCAATTCGGGCTTCCTCAAAGAGCTGCAACGCCACCTGGAGGCTGCCGGCAGCCTGCAGGTGCTGCGCGACCCGAGCCAGGCCACGCAGGCTGAGGCCATCTTCGATGACCTGGGCCAGCGCCGCGAGCGCGTCGTCGTCTCGCGCAATGCGGCCGGCGAGGTGCGCGAGCTGCAGATCCGCCTGATCACGCGTTTTCGGGTGCGTGATGCCAAGGGCGCCCTCTATGTGCCCGATTCCGAGTTGATGCAGTACCGCGAGATCAGCTACCTGGAAACCTACGCACTGTCCAAGGCGAACGAAGAGGACATGCTCTACCGCAACATGCAGACCGACATCGTTCAGCAGATCGTGCGGCGCCTGGCCATCGTCAAGTCCGTCACCCCTACCGAATGACAAGCGCTGCGGCCACGCCGCGCTGGAAGCGCCACCAAGCATGCAAGTGCCGTTGAATCAGTTGAGTGCCCAGTTGGGCAAGGGGCTGCGGTCTCTGTACACCGTGCATGGCGACGAGCCCCTGTTGGTGCAGGAGGCCGTGGATGCCATCCGTGCCAGCGCGCGCGCCAACGGTTACACCGAGCGCAGCAGCTTCACCGTCGCTGGCGCGCATTTTGACTGGAGCGCAGTGCTCGCTGCCGGCGGGAGCCTGAGCCTCTTTGCCGACAAGCAGATCATCGAAGTGCGCATCCCCAGCGGCAAGCCTGGCAAGGATGGCAGCACGGCGCTGCAGCAGCTGGTCAGCAGCAGTGTGGACAACGACAGCACCTTGACCATCGTGGTGCTGCCGCGCCTGGACAAGGCCACCAAGACCGGCGCCTGGTTTGCCGCGCTGGAGTCGCATGGCGTCACCCTGCAGGTCGACAGCATCGAGCGCGCCGCGCTGCCCGCCTGGATCGCCCAGCGCCTGCAGCGGCAGGAGCAGCATGTCAAAGCCGGCGAGGAAGGCCAGCGCACACTGGCCTTTTTTGCCGACCGGGTCGAGGGCAACCTGCTCGCCGCCCACCAGGAAATTCAAAAGCTCGGCCTGCTCTACCCGGCAGGCGAGCTCGGCTTTGAGCAGGTCGAACAGGCGGTGCTGAATGTCGCCCGCTACGACGTGTTCAAGCTCTCGGATGCCGTGCTCTCCGGCCAGGTGCTGCGCACCGAGCGCATGCTCAACGGCCTGCAGGCTGAGGGCGAGGCCGAGGTGCTGGTGCACTGGGCGCTGGCCGAAGACATCCGCGCGATGAAGCGGGTGAAAGACGCGCTGCGCAACGGCAGGCCCATGCCAATGGCCCTGCGCGAGAACCGCGTCTGGGGCAACAAGGAGCGCCATTTTGAGCGCGTGCTGCCCCGCATCAGCGATGCCACCGTCGCCCGCCTGCTGCACTCGGCCCACGCGGTCGATGGCATCGTCAAGGGCCTGAAGGTGCCCGAGTGGCCGGCCAATGGTTGGCAGGCACTGCACCGCCTGGCCCTGCAAACCTGCAAGGCCTGCACCAGCCGCTAAAGTCCCTCAGCCCCACTCCCTGCCGTGGTCTGAACACGGTCTCGGGCGTTCGGCAAGCGTGGCCCGCTGGTGCGGGTCCAGGAATATGTTCTAAAAAAAGGGCGCCCACCATGCAAGCACTGCAGTTCGGCTACACCATCGTCTATGTGCCCGATGTCGCGGCATCGTTGGCTTTTTTCTCGCAGGCCTTTGGCCTGGCCACCCGTTTTCTGCACCCCTCGGGCAGCTATGGCGAGCTGGAGACCGGTGCCACCACCTTGGCCTTTGCCGACCATGCGCTGGGCCATGCCAACTTCAGCGGCGGTCATGTGGCCGCGTCCGAATCGGCCCAACCGCTGGGGGTAGAGATTGCGCTGGTCAGCAGTGATGTGGCCCAGGCCTATGCCAGCGCATTGGCGGCCGGTGCTACGGCGCTCGCTGCCCCCACCACCAAGCCCTGGGGCCAGGTGGTGGCCTATGTGCGCTGCCCGGATGGCAGCCTGGTGGAGCTGTGCTCGCCGGTGGCCGGCGCCTAGCTTATCGCCTCCACCAGCGGTTGCGCATCAAACATCGTGCGCCGGGTGTTGGTGAAATGCGGCCGCACCCGCGCGCTCCAGGTGGTGCCCCGCACCGCCAGCCAGGCCGGGCAGCCCATCACCTCGGCATCGACCAGATCATAGCAGGCCAGCGACAGCGGGCCATGGTCCAGGTTCAGGTAGCGAAAGGCCTGGGCGGTGCCGGCCACGCTGGCCAGGCCGGGCAGATGCTCCTGGTCATACCAGGCAAACAACTCGTCCTGCCAACCGGCCTCGGGGTCCATCTCGACGGCGTAGTGCACGGGAGTGGCCTCGCCCTGGGCGGGGCCGATGCGCTGCATCACCAGCTGCAGGCGCGATAGCTCGCAGGCCGCCAGGCCGGTGCTGCCTGCGCTCTGCAAGCGGCGCTCGGCCTGCCGCGTTTGATCGGCGCTCAGCGGCTGCGGGCTGCCGAGTGCAAAGTACAGATAGGCGATGCCTTGGGGTTGCTGGGCCACACGCACCAAGCGCAGGTCAAGCTGCAGATCGGCCAAGTCCTGGCGCAGCAGCGCCAACGCGGTCTGCGCCAGCGTGGTGGCGGTTTCATGCACCACTGGCGTGCAGCGCAGCAGCAGGCTGTCGATGACAGGTGTGGACATCAGTGGCCAATCTCAAAGGCGTTCAAGAAGCGCGATACCATGTTGTAGGCGCCGATGGTGGCAAACAGCTCCACCTGCTCTTGTGCATTGAAGCGCGCAGCCACCTGCGCAAACAAGGGTTCGGGCACCTGCAGATCGCGGGTCAGCGCATCGGTCACCGCAATGGCCAGCTGCTGCAGGCCATCCCAGGCCGGGCTGGCGGTGGTGCCGGTATCGCGCGTTGCATCGATGGCGGCCTGCGTCACGCCGGCCTTGAGCGCATGCGGCACATGGGCCTCGAACTCATAGGCGGCCTGGTTGAGCATGGCCACCCGCAGGATGATCAGCTCGCGCAGCCCCGCATCGATGCTGCTGTAGTTGCGCACGGCAGAGAGCATCTGCTCCCAGCCCTTGGCAATGGCGGGGCTGTGCAGCAGCACCTGGTAGAGCGGCGAGATGCGGCCACGCTCGGCCTGGATCTGTTGCTCCAACTCCGCCAGGGCACTGCGGGTGCCTGGCTCAATCGCTTCAATGCGCATGGCAGTCTTTCAATCTCAATCGGGGGTGATGCGGTTGCGGCGGATGATGGCGGTCCACTTTTCCGTGTCGGTCGCCAGCTGCTGGGCCAGCGCTTCGGGGCTGGAGCCCACCACTTCGGCACCCGAGGCCTCGATCTTGCGCTGCACATCGGGTGCATGCAAGGCCGCATGGATGGCGCGGCTCAAAGCGGCTGCCACCGGGGCGCTGGTGCCCTTGGGCGCAAACACCGCATACCAGTTGTTCGAATCCACGCCCTTGTAGCCCAGCTCGTCAAAGGTGGGCACGTTCGGGTAGCGGGCGCTGCGCTTGGCAGCGGCAATGCCCACGGGCCGGAACTTGCCGCTGTCAATGGCGCCCACCAGGCCGGGAATATCGCCAAAGAAGCCATCGACATGGCCGGCCATCAGGTCAGTAATGGCAGGGGCCGCGCCCTTGTAGGGCACATGCATCAGATTCAGGCCGGCCGATTCATTGAGCTGGATGGCTGCCAGATGCGGCACGCTGCCGGTGCCGGACGACGCCATCGTCATCGGCTTGTCCTTGCGCTGGCTGGCGGCCTGCACAAAGTCCTTGGCGTCCTTGAAACTGGTCTGCGCATTGACCACCATGATCTCCACGTTGTTGACCACCAGCGAGACGGGCACCAGGTCGCTGGCGGGCTTGTAGTTCAGCTTGGGGTAGAGGGCAGGGTTGATGGCGACCGCACCCACGCTGGTCAGCCACAGGGTTTTGCCGTCGGGTGCTGAGCGGATCACGCTGTCGGCAGCAATCGCGCCGTTGGCGCCTGGCTTGTTTTCCACAATCACCGGGTGGCCCAATTCCTTGGCCAGCTGCTGCGACATCGTGCGCGCAATGAAGTCCACCGGGCCGCCGGGCGGAAAGGCCACCAAGAGGCGCGTCATCTCGCTTTGCGCCATGGCGCTGCTGGCGCAACCCAGCGCGGTGCCGAGCACGGCAGCGTGCAGCCACTGGCGGGCTGCGGGAAAGGCTTGGAATCTCATCGTTGTCTCCTTCAATAATCTTGCTTTATCCGCAGCGCACGGTCATACCGCCGTCCACCACAATCTCGGTGCCCGTCACAAAGCGCGATTCGTCACAGGCCAGAAACAGCGCCGCATTGGCGGTGTCGCGCCCATCGCCCATGAAGGGCAGCGGAATACGCGCCTGGCGCTGGGCCAGCAGCGCCTCGACATCGCCACCAGCGCGCTGGCCGGCCAAGCGGGTCTCGACCATCGGCGTGTGCAACTGGCCCGGCACGACGGTGTTCACGCGGATGCGGTGCGGCGCGTACTGCACGGCCAGCACCTTGGAAAACTGGATCACCGCCGCCTTGCTCGATGCATAGGCAATCTGGGCCGCACCGGTCCAGCGCATGCCCGAGGTCGACGAGATATTGACGATGCTGCCCGCGCCCTGCGCCTGCATCAGCGGCAGCACCGCCTTGCAACACAGGAACACGCTTTTGAGGTTGTAGTCCAGCTGGGCATCCCAGACCGCTTCGTCCATCTCGACCGGCCCGCCCTTGGCCGAGCCGCCCACGTTGTTGACCAGCACATCGATGCGCCCGAGCGCCGCCTGGCAGGCCTGCACCGATGCCGCTATCGAGGCCGCATCCATCACATCGCAGTGGCCGGCGACAAACTGGCCGCCCGCACTGCGGATGCTGCCCTCGGTCTCGCGCAGCGCCTGGGCATTGCGGTCCACACCAAACACCAGTGCGCCTTCCTGCGCAAAGCGGATCGCCGTCGCCCGGCCATTGCCCCAGCCCGCGCCAGCGGCCCCGGCACCGGTGATATAGACCACCTTGCCGGCGAGCCGGCCTTGCGGGTTGACGGGGGTATGGGCATCAAAAATCGCCATGCTTTTTTCCTTGCGAATATCTCAGGCTGGGAAGCGGTAGAGGCGCTGGGGGTTGTCCACCAGCAGGGCCTGCAGATGCGCCGGGTTGGGGCTGAACCGCGCGAGCGCATCGACCAGCACACCGTCATCGGGCACATGCGTGTGGTTGGGGTGCGGCCAGTCACTGCCCCAGAGCACGCGCTCGGGCGCATGGGCCACCAGCTCCTGCGCCCGCGCAATGCCGTGCAGGTAAGGCGGCGTCGCATCGATGCGGTCGATGCCGCTGACCTTCACGTAAAACAGCGGCTGCTCCAGAAGCCGCAGCAGTGCCTGAAAATCGGCGCCCTCCCGGCCCAACGCGGCATCCACACGGCCCATGTGGTCGATCACCACCGGGCAGGCCGATTGCTGCAGCACGGGGCCCAGGCTGTGGATCAGTGCGCTCTCAAAATGGATCTGCAGGTGCATGCCCAGCTCGGCGAGCATCGGTGTCAAGGCCACCACGTCCTCAACGGAAGCGCCAGTGTTCAGGTGCTTCATGAAGTTGAAGCGGATCGCCCGAAAACCTGCTGCGGCCAGACGCTGCAGCTCGGCACGCGTTACCGACAGTGGCACCAGCGCCACCCCCAGGTAGCGGCCGCCGCCATGCGCAATCGCATCCTCGACCACGCGGTTGTCATAGCCATGGCAGGCCGATTGCACGATCACGCAGCGGCTGATGCCCAGATGGCGGTGCAGCGCAAACAAGGTCTCCTTGCCCGCATCGGCGGGGGTGAAGCTGCGCGGCTCCGCATACGGAAATTCGTTCACCGGGCCAAACACATGCACATGGCTGTCGCAGCTGCCGGCGGGCAGCACCAGACTGGGGCGCGAGGGCGCCAGCGTATAGGTCTGTACGGGCTGCTGGAGGTGGGGGGTCGGGGCGTTCATGCAAGGCCATCAAAGAGTCGTCTTGAGCGCATTGTGGAACTGCCAGTTTTTTGATCGCCTATAAAATCCAAATATCAGATATAGAGGTGATGCATGGATTTTGTGCGCTTGCAGTACTTCATGGCGGTCGCCCAGGCACAGAGCTACAGCAAGGCCGCTGCGGCGCTGAACCTGAGCCAGCCGACCCTGAGCCGCCAGGTGCAGCTGCTGGAGGCCGAGCTGGGCCAGCCGCTGCTCGAGCGCCATGGCCGGGGCGTGCGGCTGACCGAATCGGGCAAGGCCATGCTGGCCCATGGGCGCAGCATCAGCGCGGCCGTCGATGCCGCCAAGGCCGACATGGCGGCGCGTCTGCAAAGCCCGCGCGGCAAGGTGCGCCTGGGGCTGCCGCCTTTGGTGGCCAGCCTGGTCACGCCCGATGTGGTGCAGCAGTTTTTGCAGGCCTGCCCCGATGCCTCGATCATTGTCGAAGAGAGCCTGAGCATTCGCCTGCGCGAATGGCTGCTGGCCGACCGCCTGGATGTGGCCGTGCTGTTTGACCCCAGCCCCACGCCGCAGCTGTTGACCGAGCCGCTGGCGCGCGAGCCCCTGGTGCTGATCAGCACCCGCCCCCTGCCCGAGCGGGTCAAAGTGGCCCAGCTGGTGGACTACCCGCTGGTGCTGCCCAGCCGCCCGCAGGCGCTGCGCATGATTTTTGACGACGCAGTCGAAGACCAGCAGCTGCCGCTACGCATCGTCGCCGAGGTCGATTCGATCAAGATGGTGCTGTCCCTGGTCGCCCGCAATGTGGGCTGCTCGGTCGTGCCCGCCAGCGCCGTGAAGACCTGGCCAGGCAGCGCGCCGGTGTTCACCGCCCAGGTCAGCCACCCTGTGATCCGCAACCGCATCGTGCTGGCCACACCGGCCGCGCGGCCGCACAACCGCCTGGTCAAGGCCGTGCACGGCATCCTCAAGCCGCTGATGAAGCAGCATTTCAGCGCCTGAATCCACGCCGCTTCAGCGCGCGCCCCAGCAGCATTTGCGCCAGCCCATGGCTGCTCGGCGGCTATTTGTTTCAGAAGTTCTTGAAATATCCGGTACACATCAGGCAGCGATGGACTTTATTTCTCACCACAATGGACATTTTTTCTCACACAAGACAAGGTCTGTAGCAGCGACTGCTTCGGGCCCTCTGCACAACGCCCCATCCCGGGCCTGGTGCAGAGGGCTGCTGCGCCTGCCAGGCCCAAGACAGATTCGAGGATCGATATGACACAACAAGCGCGTGTACCGTCACTGGCCGTGCGCCTGCTGCTCGGCGTGCTGGGCGCAGTGCTGGCCATCGCCGGCCTGGCCTTCCTGGTCGGCGGCGGCAAGCTCATCAGCCTGGGCGGCAGCTGGTACTTTTTGCTGGCGGGCCTGGGCCTGCTGCTGTCGGGCGTGCAGGTGCTGCGCGGCCGCCGCTCGGGCTGCTGGCTGTACCTGGCCACCTTTGCCGCTACGGTGCTGTGGGCCCTGGCCGAAGTGGGGCTGGACTACTGGAGCCTGGTCTCGCGCCTGCTGGCGATGACCTTTGGCGCAGCGGTGGTCAGCGCCTGCCTGCCGCTGCTGCAGGCGGGCGCCCCGCGCGCGCGCAGCAACAAGGGCCCGCTGGCTTTGGCGGGCGTGCTGCTGCTCGTGGGCCTGGTGAGCTTTGCATCCATGTTCCAGATCCATCCTGAGGTGCAGAACCAGGCGGCCATCAGCCGCAAGCCGGTCGATGCAGCCAGCGCGCAAAAGGACTGGAGCCATTACGGCAACGGCACGAACAACGACCGCTTTGCGGCGCTGGACCAGATCAATGTGGACAACGTCAACCAGTTGCAGGTGGCCTGGACCTTCCACACCGGCGATGTGCCCAAATCGACTGGCGCCGGTGCCGAAGACCAGACCACGCCGCTGCAAGTGGGTGACAAGGTCTTTGTCTGCACGCCCAGCAACAACGTGATTGCGCTCGATGCCGATACCGGCAAGCAGCTGTGGCGCCACGACACCAACTCGCATGTGGGCGGTGTCTGGGAACGCTGCCGGGGCCTGGCCTACTTTGATGCCAATGCGCCGCTGCCGGTGCCGCAGGTGGCGGGATCGTCGCCGGTGCAGCCCGTTGCGCTGCCCGCAGGCGACCAGTGCCAGCGCCGCATCGTGATGAACACCATCGACGCGCGCCTGTTTGCGATCAATGCCGACAACGGCGAGCTCTGCGCCGGCTTTGGCAACCAGGGCATTGTCGATCTGAAGCAAGGCCTGGGCGCCATTGCCAACCCCGCTTACTACACCCTCACATCGGCCCCCACCGTGGCCGGCACCACCATCGTCGTCGGCGGCCGTGTGGCCGACAACGTCCAGGTCGATATGCCCGGCGGCGTGATCCGTGGCTTTGACGTGATGACCGGCGCGCTGCGCTGGGCCTTTGATGCGGGCTCCAACACGCCCAACGAGGTGCTGGCCCCCGGCGCCACCTACACGCGCTCGTCCGCCAATGTGTGGGCCGGTACCACCTACGACCCCAGCTCCAACACCGTCTACCTGCCCATGGGCTCGCCCTCGGTCGATCTGTACGGCGTACCCCGTTCCGCAGCCGATCTGAAGTACGGCGCCTCCATCCTGGCGCTGGATGCCACCACCGGCCATGAGAAATGGGTCTACCAGACTGTGCACAACGACCTCTGGGATTTTGATATTCCGATGGCTCCGACCTTGATCGACTTCCCCAAAAAGGATGGCAGCACCACGCCCGCCCTCGTGGTGGGCACCAAGGCCGGCCAGATCTTTGTGCTGGACCGCCAAAGCGGCCAGCCGCTGACCCAGGTGGACGATGTGCCGGTCAAGCCCGCAGGCATTGCCGGTGAGAAATATGCCGCCACCCAGCGCGTCTCCGTCGGCATGCCGCAGATTGGCACCCGGACCCTGACCGAAGCGGACATGTGGGGCGCCACGCCACTGGACCAGCTCATCTGCCGCATCAAGTTCAAGTCGATGCGCTATGAAGGCCTGTTCACCGCCCCCGACACCGATGTGTCGCTGAGCTTCCCCGGCTCGCTGGGCGGCATGAACTGGGGCGGTATCTCGGCCGACCCGAACAACCACCTGATCTTTGTCAACGACATGCGCCTGGGCCTGTGGGTGCAGATGATGCCGCAAAAGCCCAAGGCCGCGCTGTCCGATGGTGGCGAGCAGCCCAACACCGGCATGGGCCAGGTGCCGCTGGGCGGCACGCCTTATGCCGTCATCAAGGACCGCTTCATGTCGCCGCTGGGCATCCCTTGCCAAAAGCCCCCTTTTGGCACGCTCTCGGCGATTGACATGAAGACCCAGCAAGTGGTCTGGCAGGTGCCCGTGGGCACCGTGCAGGACACCGGCCCGATGGGCATCAAGATGCGCATGCCGATGCCAGTGGGCCTGCCCACCCTGGGCGGCAGCCTGTCCACCCAGGGCGGCCTGGTGTTCTTTGCCGGCACGCAGGACTACTACCTGCGCGCCTGGAACACCGCCAACGGCCAGGAGATCTGGAAAAGCCGCCTGCCCGTGGGCAGCCAGGGCGGCCCGATGACCTACCAATCGCCCAAGACCGGCAAGCAGTATGTGCTGATCTCCGCTGGCGGCGCGCGCCAGTCGCCCGACCGTGGCGACTATGTGATCGCCTACGCGCTGCCTGACAAGGCCCAGTAAGCACCTGCATGGGGTCGGGCCACCAGCCCCTTGACCCACAACCCGCCATGGCCTGCACTGCAAGCCATGGCTTTTTTGTTGCCGACGCTCCGCGAAGGGCGCGCATGGTACGCTTGCCCGCTTGTGTCCACGGAGATCCGGCAGTGAGCAAGCAGCAAGGCCAGCAAGAGCCAACCTCTCAACCCCCCCAGACCGATGAGCCCGGCGCATCGGCAGGCATGCGCCAGGCCCTGCTCGACGCCGGCAAGACCGAGTTTGCCAACTATGGCTATGACGGCGCCCGGCTCGAACGCATAGCGGCCAAGGCCGGCTGCGCCAAGCGCATGCTGTACTACTACTTCGGCAACAAGAAGGATGTGTACCTGGCCGTCATCGAGCAAAGCTACACCGATATCCGCGCCTCCGAAGAAAGCCTGAACCTCGACGCGCTAGAGCCGTTGCAAGCGCTGCATGCACTGGCCCAGAAAAGCTTTGACTACCACGCCAACAACCAGGCCTTCACCCGCCTGGTGCTGCAGGAGAACTTCCAGGGCGGCGAAATGCTGGGCCAGATCTCCAACACCGAATCATTGCGCCGCGCGGCCCTCACCCCCCTGGAGCGCATCCTGGAGCGCGGCGTGGCCCAGGGCCTGTTCAAGCCCGAGGTCACTGCCACCGATGTGCACTACCTGATCTCTGCGCTGAGCGGCTTTCGCATCGACCACGCCGCCACCTGGCGCAGCCTGCTGCAGGTGGACCTGCTGGGCGACAGCTTGCGCGAGCGCCATCTGCAGATGCTGCTGGACCAGGTGGAAGCGCTGGTGTGTGTGCGGGCAGCGCAAGGCTGAGGGCGGACGCAGAAACACGGGCCGGTGTGCCGTGTTGTGCAGCAGATTTTGCACCGGCCTCAGCTTGGGCCAGTGCAACAACCATTGCCCGCTTGCGTGTGGAACCCAAGCACCGGGCAAGCGCAAGCAGCGATCACTGCGGACGTTGGCGTGGAGCGACGCGTGTGGACAGTGCAGGTGAGGTGTAGCTCGCATCAAAGCTACAGCCCTTGCCGTAGGTCGCTTCCAGGGCCAGGCAGGCACTGGCGATGCCGGAAGGCGTGGGCTTGGTGCCGGTGTTCACCCACTGCAGCAGCGCGTCCATCAGCGCGGGATAGGTTGGATCGCTGATAAAGCTGTGGGTGCCGTTTGTCGTGAAGGTCTGCACCAGACGCGCAGCACTGCCGCCTTCTTGCATCACCTCGCGGAAACGAGAATCGAGCTCTACAAATGCGGTCGGGTCGCTGATCCATTTGGTGGACAGCACCGGCACAGGGATCTTGCCGACCGGGTCGGTGTCGGTGGCGAACGTCTGGTAGGCGGCAGGGTTGGCTTTGTAGCGCAGCACGCCGGCGTTGAGGGCCGCATCGTCGGTAGAGCCGCTGTAGACCGCGCCTTCATTGCCGAACGGGCTCTCCCCGCCGGTGCGCTTGGCGGAGATATCCTGGAAGTGCATGGTCGCCCAGTTCATGTGCGACTGGATGGCGCTCTCCGGAATCTTGATCACATCGACGATGGTCTGGATCTTGGCCTTCTGCTCGGGTGTGCGCTCGGCAGCGGGCTTGTTGAGCGCCAGGCATTCGTTGACACGCAGCGCCACGTCCGCCTGCTTCATCGTGACATTGGCGGGCAGGCCGAGGTTGAGTGCGTAAGGCTGTTCGCTGGGACGTGGATGGTTACCACACAGGTACTGGTAGACCACGCGCAGATCAAGCCGGAAATCGTAGGAACGGGTGCCCCCGCCCAGCACGCCGCTGGTCAGCAAAACGCCATCGTAGGGACGCTCGCCGACGGTCTCTAGCGTGAACATCTCCGCGCCCTTGGCTGCCACGCCAGCGCCCCAGGACTGACCATGCAAGATGGTCTTGCTGGGGATCGCCACATGCTTGCGGAAGATGCCGCGCAGACGCTCCGTGTCTTCGGCGGCAGCGCGCACTTCCACTCCGCCCTGGCGGTAGGAGGAGCCCGCCCATGCGTAGCCTGACTTCACCATGATGGACCAGCGGGTCAGGTCTTCCATGGAGCGGTCCAGATCGGGGGCGGCCAGATCGGGGCCTCCATGCGCATGCATTACCAGGATGCCATTCCACTTTGCCGGCACTGCAATCATGTAGAACGCGCCCTTGGAGTCGCGGCCAGACAGGCATTTCGCGTCGCTGGGCACATCGGCAGGGCAAGTGGCCGTCACCGGCGCTGCCTCGTTGGAGGTGGACGGCCCTTGCAGCACCAGGGAGCCGTCGCCGCAGCCGCTGAGCGCGAGCAGCGCCAGCAGGGGCAGGCCGAGTTTGGAAAGAGGCGATTTCATGGTTTGTCTCCTATCAAGCGTTTTTTATGGGTGCGGCTCCCCGCAAGGCTGGCGGACCAGCGCTTGGTTGGCGAGGGCCTCCCTATTCTTGGTCGGCTTGCGAAATATTTCAAAGATTTCTAAGATATCAACTGCATACTTTTCAAATATATGGAACTGCGTCATCTCCGGTATTTTCTTGCGGTGGCCGAATGCGGCCATATCACGCGTGCCGCAGAGCGCCTGGGCATCCAGCAGCCGCCGTTGTCGCAGCAGATTCTGGCGCTGGAGAACGAGCTGGGCAGCGCGCTGTTTCGTCGCCATCCCAAAGGCGTGGATCTCACCGATCTGGGCCATGAGCTGCGCGCAGAAGCCGAGCGGCTGCTGGGCGACTTTGGCGCCATGCAGCAGCGCATCGAGGCGTATGCGCGCGGTGAGCGGGGCCATCTGCGCATAGGCTTCACCAGCTCGGCGGCGGCGCATGCCTTCACCCCGGAAGTGCTGCGCACCTGCCGCAAGTCGCACCCCGACATCTTGCTGAGCGTCAGCGAAAACAACGCCGCTGAAATCACCGAAGCCGTCGCGGCGCAACGTCTGCATTGTGGCTTTTTGCGCGTGCCGGTGGCTCACCCGGATGGATTGGCGTTCGAGCCCCTGCTCCGGGAAGAAGCGCTGTTGGCCATCCCGGTGGACCACCGGTTGGCGCACAACAGCGCCCAGCCCGTCATGCTGGAGGAGCTCGATGGCGAGAAACTGGTGCTGGTGCGCAGACCCGGTGCGCCAGGCCTGTATGCCAATCTGCTGGCGCTGTGTGCACAACGCCATGTCCATGTGGAAGTGGCCGCCGAAGTCGAGCGCATGATGACCAATGTGAACCTGGTGGCAGCAGGCGTGGGCTTGTCCATTGTTCCGGCGTCGATCAAAGGATCGCATCGCCATGCGGTGGTGTATCGCTCACTCGATCCGTCCCTCGACCTTTGGGCGCCGTTGACCTTGGTGTACCGCGCGCATGACTGCGATGGCCCGTTGGGCACGGTGATCGCCTTGGCCAAGAAGCTGGCCAAGCGCCATGCCTCCAAAAGCAGGTGAACCTATGTCCGAATGGCCCAAGCTGACCCCGGCAAACGCCCCACGATGGTCGCGAAGAGCCATGCTACTGAGCGGCTGGATGGGCGCATCGCTCGTGGCCACGGAGGGACTGGCCGCCCAGAAAAGGCCAGGCGCTGCGCTGAAGATGCTGGTGGCCTATCCCCCCGGCGGTGTCAGCGACCTGGTGGCGCGCGCCCTGGCCAAGGAGATGGCCGATCAGCGCCAGGCGCAGGTGATCGTCGAGAACCGGTCTGGCGCCAGTGGAACGCTGGCGCTAGAGCTCTTGCAACGCAGTCCGCCCGATGGCCAGATGCTGGTCTTTACCGCCGCCGCCGCATTGGGCCTGCTGCGCCACGCGGCCGCGCGGCGTGCCCGAGCGCCAGGGGGTGCAGCGCCATTGCCCCTGCAGCCCGTGGCGGGTGTCATGCGCACGCCGCTGCTGTTGGTGGGCACCTCCGCGCTCGCACCCACTGCGTTCGCCGACATGATCGACGAGGCGCGCAAGCACCCGGGCATGCTGCGCTGGGCAACGACAGGCGAAGGCACGACGGGGCACACCGTGCTGCAACGCGTGAGTCAGCTTGCGGGCGTGCGCATCAGCCATATTCCGTACAAGGGCGGCGGGCAGCAATTGACCGATGCGCTCGGTGGCCACTTCGAGCTGCTGTCGACCAACGTCGCACCGAGCCAGCTCGCAGCCTTGCGTGACGGGCGCTTCAAGGCCTTGGCGGTTGGCGCACCGCGTCGCCTGCCAGTGCTCCCAGAGGTGCCGACCCTCGCGGAACTAGGTTACCCATCCGCGAATCTGGATTCCCTGTTCGGGCTCTTCGCCCCACCGGGTACGCCCTCCCAGGTGGTGGTGCATCTGCATGCATTGATCGAACAAGCCCTTCGCTCGCCTGCCATTCGCCAGATCCTGCTCGATGCCAACAACCAGCCCTACGAGGGATCGGTGCAGGACTTTGCACGGCAGGTGGAGCGCGAAACCGATCGTTGATTCAAGCCGGTTGGAATGAAATGTTTGCACCAATAGATAGGGGCTGCACATCCGGATCGTTCGAGGTTTACACGCCCTCCGCATGGGAAATCCTTGCATTTGATCCGCAGACGCCTGCATAAGAAAGGCCTGCTTTTACAACTGTCGTTTCTCACTGAATTTTGAACTCCGCATTACGGTGAATCAAGCACTTGCGCGAAGATGGATCCTCAAGTTTTGAACTCGCTGATTACTGAGTCTTGAATTTTCAGGTCCACCGATCACTGAGTTTTGAACTTTGCGATCGCCTGACGACCTCGTTCGACCCAGAGTGGGAGCTACATATGGATGTTCTGGGATCCTCTGGTTGCCGCCTCTATCCCTGTCATAGACCTACTGAAGCTTGCTTTGGACCAGTTTTGATATCGCGAATAGACTCACTTTGGGCACTCCAAGGGCTGCCTGCAGGAAGCTATCGCACAGAATGATGCGCTGGGAATCAGGATCATGAAGACCATTCGTCTCAATGTAAGCGTAGACCCTACGCACCGCCTCCGCATGACTGATTCGCTCATGACCAATTATGAGAGCGAGGGATTGGGTCGGTGACAGCAGTTTTACTGTTGGTGCCGGAGAGGGCTCTCCTTCTTCATCTGCATCCAGGGAGCTATCAAGGCTCTCGCATGGAGAGTTCCCACAGCGCTCACACTTTTCCGAAGATGCGCCCTTGGGACTGACACGAACCTGCGAGTCCAGATGACCCTCAAAACACCCACGGCAGAGGACTCCAGACCAGTGCCATGGGCCATTCATTGCGCCATCGTCATCGTAGAAATCGCAGACCAAGTTGCTCATTCTTTCGCCTTCCTTTCGTGTGGGAACTTTACACGAGCCGGCGACAAGCAAGCATTCGCCCCGGCAACCACTCTGGCCGATCCTGATTTGTCTCCGAATTGAAATTTCAGTACGAAAATTCAAATCTCACGAAGAAACAACACCGTTTGTTCAATTAAACTCCGACTTATACTTTAAGTACATTGCTCTTGCCCTATCCACAATACTTCCAACAATTGGCTGGCCCTCCTCATCCAGCATTACTTCTACAAAAGAGCATTTACACCCTTTTATATTTTCTTCGTCACTCCAGAAGATTCGTAACTGGTCACCAGTAAAAAGCTGCCCATGACGCTCTGCATGCGATCGTCTAGTCGTAGCACTCAGTGCAGACAAATGCATAAATCGGTATCTATGCCCATACTTGCCTAAGTTCCTTTCAGTCTCTTCAATCCGTCTCATGCGTCGCTGATGAAGCCAGGCATCGCGTTGCTCCTGGGGGAGGCTGGAAAAATCCCTCGGTGCTGGAGAAATGGAGGCAGTGTTCGTGGGATCTACGCCTAGCTGTTGGACTTTTTCTTGCCAAGTCACACTCGGTTTTTTTGGGGGTGCCGGTGGAGGTGCCTGCAGCTGCTCGACTTCCCTCGAAGGTGCAGCCTTTGGGGTGGCTGAGTTTCTGAAAAGTGTTCTGAGTCGTTCGAGCATAGAGTTTCAAATTTATAGCTATTGACCAGGCGTTGTAGTGAACCAAGCGGCTTACCGCTACTGGCCATAAGGCGTCATCCTACCTTCGAATTTGCAGGCGCAACACCCCTGAAGCTACACGGGCCGGCGACAGGCTGGAAGCAGCCCCGGCCCCCCTAGGGCTCAGCTCAAAGCGCCCCGAGTTCAAAACTCAGTGAGAAAAATTCAAAACTCGCGGAGAACAGACAAGAACCGACACCTGCCCCCCTAGGGCTCAGCTCAAAGCGCCCCGAGTTCTCTAGGATCTCATTGATCTCGCAAATTCGGGTCCATGTAGATCAAGGACATTTGCAGAATCAGTGAGAACGATTGATCCAGCCATTCTCACACTCTTGCAAAGATCCTACAGGCCAATCCAAGCGTGCTCTGCGAACAAGCTGCTCGATGCCAGCTTGCGCAAAGATCTACGCCCCTGGCCAGCTGGCCGAGCTCGCTCTGATGGCGGCTTGCGACCCGTAGCAGCCATTCAATTGAACTGCTGATCTACCCACGCACTAAGACGCCTTGACGTAAGGTTGCGCCCTCCATTTGCCAATAGAGCTCTTTTGTATTCCATGGAATTCATCGTTGGACATGCATTGACTGCAGAAATGAATACTTCCGGCGGAACATACCAGTGCGTTGAGATGTAATGAACAATAGCCACAGGAGCCACGTAAATCTTGCCTTGGTATGGAACGAAGACGTTGTCAGAAAATTCGGGAGCGTCGTACTGGCATAGGCTGCAAGCATGCCTACCAGCAGCCACGACGGGTTGCCAAGGTTCTTTGCACAGCGATTTCAAGCGTTCAAGAAACTCGCGACTCACATGTCCATGCTCGATGTCCGAACTCAAATCAAGCCACCCGACAGCGACCAATTTCTCAGACGGCAACGGCAAATATGTGCATGGTTCCAAATCATCAATTCTGCTCATGCAAAAACTCCAACAGTCGGTTTGGCCAATTTGCAAGCGAGCATATCCGAAGCTAGAAAATCTCAGTTGAACTTCCGCTTCTGGCCGATAGCCGCCATCCTACCTTCGAATTGACTAGGCGCACCAGCAGCCTCACGGGCCGGCGACAGGCTAGAAGCAGCCCTGGCACCCCCTCGGTCTGAGCTCGAAGCGCCCCGAGTTCTGTAGGTTCTCAATGATCTCGCGCAAGCTTGTAGCGGCGAGCCATAGCACGCACGAAACTTGGTCGTAGTTCGGATGTCACTAGTCGAGCAAGGTAGTTTTCAGTGCTGTGCTTCCAGAGCAGCATTGAGCTCATTACGAAACAGCCGTAGGTGTGCTCGAAGCGCGTAATCCTGTTCGTCGAAGCATTGTTTCAGGATTTCCAGGTAGTTGTTCTGTTCCCTGAAACCATTGGGTTCGATGAGGTGCGATCGCATCACCCTGGCTAACGGCGCCAGGTGTGCAGTCACCTCCAGGTCCCGCAGGGTAGTGAGCGCCACACCAAGCAACTCTTCCTTGAGTCGGCGGGTCACGCGCGAAGACATCAGGATGGGTTTGATGACACCACCAATGGCTCCAGCGGCTTCGAAGGAAATGTATACGTGATTGCCTTCGCGTTGGCTGGGGGACAACACGTCGCCAGGCTTCGTCAGGTCCTTAGCATCCCTCACCCACACCGCAGTAGCGTCAACTACTTCGTATAGCAGGTAGGCCAGCGGCGTTGGGAACTCATGGTTCTCGTCATCCTGTCGAACTTCGCGAGCTCGGTCGATTAAGCGGCTAGCGAAATGAGGCATGTAGTGGA
The DNA here is from genome assembly GCF_014076495.1 of Comamonas koreensis. Taxonomy (NCBI): domain Bacteria; kingdom Pseudomonadati; phylum Pseudomonadota; class Betaproteobacteria; order Burkholderiales; family Comamonadaceae; genus Comamonas; species Comamonas koreensis. Next base: position 50,775 of record NZ_CP043575.1, read on the forward strand.
GCCATAAGTGGTCAGCAATACGTTGATGCAGCCCCTCCAATACCATGATCCTGAAGAACCAGATGCCGGCATATACCGGGTCGTGGTGCTTTCCAACATCTTGGAAGGTCAGCAACCGCCCATTGAGCTTCTTCTCAAGAACTTCATCCGCATCAATCCGCGCGAGGACGGCCTCACCAACGGAGCGGTAAACCCCGATACGTGCAGCGACACCTACGTCGGCACAATAGAACCGCAAGAGACGGTTCTCATCAGGCAGTGCCAAACGGTGCCCACCCTCACCAAAATTGTCGTTGTTATTGAGCTCGCTGTAGAAAATGCTGGACTCATTCCCTAATAGAGCGTCGAAGAACTCGTCTTGGAAGCCATCTACGACGAACGCTGCACGATCCATCATTTCTATACACTGATAGGGCCGAGCGATTGCAAGGTGTGCGATCAAGCGACGAGAGGACAGCAGCCGCTTAACGACGATGGTCGCGTGGCGCTGTACCCGCTGGGAAGGGCCAACTAGGTCGGCAAGCCATTCCCGAAAGCCAAACCAATTGCGTACTAACCAGTTCGACGGGGCGCCTTCTCCAAAAGTGATCGCCCCGTCAGATCGGAAGACAACTCGGAAGTCGGGACGGGCTGGGCGAAGGCTATTTGCAACGCGGTTTCGCACGCTCTTCGACGCTGCCAAGTCCAGTGCCGATTCGAGATGACGTTGTAGCAACTCGGCGAGTTCATCGAACTTCCCTACATGCAAGAGCGACGTGGTGAGGTCATCGAAAAGTCCAAGGTTCCACCGCGTCAACCTCGTCCTGCGCGACCGCCAGTAAACGAATGCGACGAGTAGCAAGAACAGCAAGTACTGGGTGGAACTCTTGTCGAAGCCCCACAACCAGGGTCCCAAATTAGGGAACCCAAGTGTGGTGAGTACAGGTTCGAAGAAGAACCCATTGATTATGAGCAACACGCCCCAGATGACCAGCCAGTCCAACCAGTTCAGACTTAAACGAAAGCTAAGCCTGGCGGTGCTTGGCACGACCGCCCACACCGCCGCAATCAAGCCCAGCATGGTGAGTAGTGCACTAGTGTCGATGCCTGCAGAGTTCATAGCGGGATGAATTTTGGGTAGAGCTGAAGGGGACAAGGGCTCTGCAGAAGCTCTTGTGGCAAGTACGGCGCAGCACCTTCGTCAAGGCAATGCAGATGGCAGAACCATCCTACCTTCGAATTGACCAGGCTCATCAGCAGCCTCACGGGCCGGCGGCAGGCTGGAAGCAGCCCTAGCACCCCCTCAGTCTGAGCACCAAGCGCCCCGAGTTCAAAACTCAGTGAGAAAAATTCAAAACTCGCGGAGAACCGACAACAACAAACTCCCGCCCTTTCCCATCTGCATTTTCCCCAAGTCTGCACAAATTAGAACGAGTGTGCTTTTTTTGCTGAAATTCAGCGCTTACCCTGTCGACATGGGCTGCCAGGCTTCCTATGCTCTGTCTTCGAGACAAGCCAGATTTGACGATCGTTCAAACAGCAACCCAAGGAGACAAAGCAATGAGACAAGCCAAGAAATGGATGTGGCTGGCGGCCACCGCCTTGCTCGCAAGCAGCGCTTATGCCCAAAAGGCAGGCGACTGGGTGTTAGGGGCCGGAGCGCTCAATTACTCGCCCCAGGACAAGAGCAAGCCGCTGACCTTTGTCGAGCCCTTTGAGCGCCAGATCCCTGGCTCGGGTGCCGATCTCAAGAGCGCCACCACCTTGGGCTTGAACGTGCACTACTTCCTGACCGACAACTGGGCAGTCGAAGGCGTGCTGGGCATTCCGCCGCGCCTCAAGCTCAACGGCGCCGGCACCCTGGAGCCCATTGGTGAGCTGGGCAATGCGCGCCTGTATGCGCCTTCCTTGCTGGGCAAGTACTTCTTTGGCAATGCCGATGACAAGTTCCGCGTCTCGCTGGGCCTGGGTGTCACCTACTCGCAGTTCCGCAGTGTGCGGCTGACCAGCGGTCTGCAAAACACGCTGGGCAGTGTGATCGGCGCGCCTCCAGGGGTTGCCAAGACCACGGCCAAGATCGACAGCCAATGGGCGCCGGTCTTCAACATCGGTGCCAACTACGCGATCGACAAGAACTGGGGCATCACCTTCTCGGTGTCCTATGTGCCGATGAAGACCGACGCCAAGCTGACCACCACGGTCAATGGCAACAAGGTGGCGGTATCGCAGACCCGCCTGACGCTGGACCCGATCATCCCGTTCCTCTACGTCACCTACAAGTTCTGATTTTTCCGAGAGGAGAAGCCCGTAGCGCCTGCGCTGCGCCCAAGATGTGGCCTGTATCCATGAATGCCACAGCATGCGATGGCTCCAAGCCATCTTTTGCCACCCTGCTCCACGAGCAGGGTTTTTTTTGCCCGCGCGCGCCGCCCTTGGCATCCGGGCCCGCCCGGCCCACAATGGCGCAGGCAGACCCGCCTGAACCCAACCTTTGGAGACCCTATGCCGGCCAAGAAAATCCTGATGATCTGTGGTGACTACTGCGAGGACTACGAAACCATGGTGCCCTTCCAGACCTTGCTGGCCGTCGGCCACCAGGTGCATGCGGTCTGCCCGGACAAGAAAGCCGGTGACCATATCAAGACGGCGATCCATGACTTTGAAGGTGCGCAGACCTACAGCGAAAAGCCCGGCCACAACTTCACGCTGAACGCAAGCTTTGCCGACGTCAAGGCAGAGGACTACGACGCGCTGGTGATCCCCGGTGGACGCGGCCCCGAATACCTGCGCAACAACGAAGCGGTGCTGGCCGCCGTGCGCCATTTCTTCACTGCCAACAAGCCCGTCGCCGCCGTCTGCCACGGCGCGCAGCTGCTGGCCGGCGCTGGTGTGCTCCAAGGCCGAACCTGCTCGGCCTACCCGGCCTGCAAAGCTGAGGTGGTGCTGGCCGGCGGCACCTATGCCGATATCGCCGTGGACCAGGCCCATACCGACGGCAACCTGGTGAGCGCCCCCGCCTGGCCTGCCCACCCGCAGTGGCTGGCGCAGTTCCTGGCCTTGCTCGGAACGCGTATTTCGCACAGCTAAACCGCGCGCGGTGGCAAGTGCTGGGCCGCCTGCAAGCCCTTGCCATCGCTGCTACCATCGCAGCCCCATGACCGCAGACAGCTACAGCCACCACCTCGCCACCGGCAACCAGTTCGTTGCCGAGGCACAAAAGATTGCCACCACCGATTTCGCTGCCGCCCGCGCGCTGTGGCAGCAGGCGGGCCAGGCGTTTTACCGCGCCCACCAGGCCGACCGCAACCAGCCCGAAGCCGCGCTGCGCCTGGCCCAGGCCTGGATGGCCGAGGCCCATGCCTTGCACAAGGAAGGCTCGCCCAATGCCACGGTGATGTGGCAAAACGCCGCCGCCCAGAACGAGCTGGCCTTTGACCTGGATCCGCGCAATGCCCGCATCGCCATGGCTGCGGCCAGCTGCCACCACTTTGCCGGCGATGCCGAAGCCGCCCAGGCCTGGATGCAGATCGGCCAGCACTTGGCATCGGGCGGCGACCAAGCCCCCGAACCTGGCGACCCAACAGACGACTGACCAGCTCCATATAGCGAATGGCGTCTTTGGTTATTCGATAATATTATTTTTTAATCTGAGCGATCGAACGTAGCATGTGGGCCCGTCTACCTGTTTCTGACTGCCCTCCATGCTCAAGCGCCATTTCACCCTCGCCGCCCTGCTGGCGGTTTCTGCCACCTTTGCCGCGCCTGCCTTTGCGCAGGACAAGCCCCTCAAGCTGGGCGTGACGGCGGGCCCCCATGCGCAGATTGCCGAGGCCGTCAAACAAGCGGCCGCCAAAGAGGGTCTCAGCATCCAGGTGATCGAGTTCAGCGACTTCATCCAGCCCAATGCCGCGCTGGTCGCCGGCGATCTGGATGCCAATGCCTACCAGCACCACCCCTATCTGGACCAGCAGGTCAAGGACCGGGGCTACAAGCTGGTGGCAGCCGCCAACACCGTGGTGCTGCCCATTGCGCTGTACTCCAAGAAAGTGAAATCGCTGGCCGACCTGCCCGCCGGCGCGCAGATCGGTCTGCCCAATGACCCCACCAACGGCGGCCGCGCGCTGCTGCTGCTGCAAGAGCATGGCCTCATCAAGCTGCACGCCTCGGCCGGCATCAAGGCCACACCGCTGGATGTTGTTGACAACCCCAAGAAGCTGCGCCTGCGCGAGCTCGATGCCGCCCAGCTGGTGCATGCGCTCAATGACCTCGATGCCGCCGTCATCAACACCAGCTATGCGATTGCCGCCAAGCTCAACCCCACCAAGGACGCCATTGCCCGCGAGTCGGCCAAGTCGCCCTATACCAATCTGATTGCCGTGCGCCAGGGCGACAAGGACAAGCCCTGGGTGGCGCGCCTGGTCAAGGCCTACCATTCGGACGAGGTGCGCCAGTTCATCGACAAGGAGTTCCAGGGCTCCATCGTCCCCGCGTTCTGACAGGGGCTGACACGAGCCTTGATACGTCGTTGCGATGCCTTGTCGTACCCTTGTACTGCCTGCGGTATCGCGCCTCGTCTCAACCGCAAACCTTGGGTTTGCTGGGCCGTCTTAGCCCCTCCGCAACCGTTCACCCCAGAGGCGCGCAAACGGGCGCGCCTTTTCCATCCTCCTCTTTCATAAAGCCAGCCCATGAGCGGACAGATCAGCTTAAACCGTGAAGGCCATGTCGCCACCTTGTGGATCGACAACGTGGCCAAACGCAATGCCATCAGCCACCAGATGTGGGTCCACCTGGCCGAGCAACTGGACGCGCTGGTGCAAGACAGCGATCTGCGCTGCATCGTGCTGCGCGGCGCCGGCACCCAGGCCTTTGGCAGCGGCGCTGATATCGACGAGTTCGAATCGCTGCGCTCATCCAAGGAAAAGGGCATTGCGTTTGCCGAGCAGGCGCACCGGGCCATGGCCCTGCTGCGCCACTGCCCCATTCCCACCCTGGCCGCGATCCGTGGCGCCTGCGTCGGCGGCGGGCTGGAGTTGGCAGCCTGCTGCGATCTGCGCCTGGCCAGCGACGACGCCCGCTTTGGCATTCCCATCGGCCGCCTCGGTGGTGTGCTCGCCTACCCGGAGCTCGAGGCGCTGGTGCATGTCGCCGGCCCCCAGGTGGCGCTGGAGCTGCTGCTCGAAGGCCGCCTGCTCGATGCCCAAGAGGCCCTCAGCAAAGGCCTGGTGACCCGCGTGGTGCCCCAAGCTGCCTGGGACGAGGAGCTGGCCCAGACCATCGCCCGCATCAGTGATCTAGCGCCGCTGTCGGCGCGCTGGCACAAAAAATTCATCGCCCGGCTGCAAAGCGGCACCCCATTGACGGATGCCGACCAGCAAGAGGGCTACGCCTGCTTTGACACGCAGGATTTCATCGAAGGCTACCGCGCCTTTTTGGACAAGCGCAAGCCGGTATTCACAGGAAAGTAACAGCGTTCATGCAGCCCTCCCCTACCCCGCGCACAGGCCCGCTGTCGGGCCTCGTTGTTGTTGAGCTCACCAATGTCATGGCAGGGCCCGTTGGCGGCTTGCTGCTGGCCGACATGGGCGCCGAGGTGGTCAAGGTCGAGCGCCTGCCCGGCGGCGACGACACCCGCCGCGCGATCCCGCCCGAGATCCAGGGCGAGTCCGCCACCTTCATGATCGTCAACCGCAACAAGCGCGGTATTGCGGTCGACCTCAAGCACCCCGATGGCCTGCAGGTGGTGCGCCGCCTGATCGACAAGGCCGATGTGGTGATCGAGAACTTCCGCCCCGGCACGATGGAAAAGCTCGGCCTGGGCTACGACGTGCTGCGCGCGAGCAACCCGGGCCTGATCTACTGCAAGATCACCGGCTTTGGCCTCAATGGGCCCTATGCCAAGCGCGCCGGCTATGACCTGATTGCGCAGGGCATGTCCGGCATCATGAGCCTGACCGGCGAAGGCCCGGGCCGCCCGCCCGTCAAGGTCGGCGTGCCGATTGGCGACGTGACCGCCGGCATCCTGGCCTCGACCGGCGTGCTGGCTGCCTACATCGAGCGGCTGCGCACCGGCGAAGGCCAGTATGTCGACACCTCGCTGTACGAGGCCTCGCTGGTCCACACCTACTGGCAGGTGGCCATGGCCTTTGCCACCGGAGAATCGGCCGGCCCCATGGGCTCGGCCCACCCGGTGGCCGCGCCCTACCAGGCGATACCGACGCAGGACGGCTGGATCAACATCGGCGCGGTGAGCCAGTCCACCTGGGTCGGCATGACCCGCGTGCTGCAGCTCGAGCACCTGCTCGAAGACGAGCGCTTTGCCAGCAACCGCGAGCGCATGGCCCACCGCGATCTGCTGATCTCGATCATCACCGAGGCCATGCGCAGCAACACCACCGACTACTGGGTCGAGAAGTTCGAGCAGGCCGGTGTGCCTGCAGGCCCGGTGCGCAAGATCAAGGACATGCTCGAAGACCCGCAGACGCTGGCGCGCGACATGGTGATCGAGGTCGACCACCCCGTCGCCGGCCAGGTGCAGGCGCTGGGCCTGCCGATCAAGTTCTCGCACGGCAATGGCGTCACGCGGCGCGGCGCGCCGCAGTATGGCGAGCACACCGCCGAGGTGCTGCAGGAGCTGGGCTACAGCAGCGACGACATCGCGGCGCTGGCCGCCAGCCAGGCGGTGCAGTTGCAAGGCCGCTGAGACTGTGCCGCAGCCCGGCCGCCACAGCGGCGGGTCTGGGCGCTAGGGATGCTCTGCAAAACCCTCGCCAAGCGGGATGGACGCGGATTGGGATGAGCCGCAAGGCGTCTTTTGCAGTCAATAGCCGTAGGTATTGACAAGGAAGACAACGCAGCGGATCGCCCGAGACCGCGTTCAGACCACGGCAGGGAGTTTTGCAGAGGGTCCCAAGGGCGCGGTGAATGATGCGCGGTATGCCCTGGGGGACACCCCCAGGCTGCGCTTGAACTGGTCGCGCAGCACCTGCACGCTGCGGTAGCCTGCCTGGTCGGCAATCTGCTCCACACGCAGGCTGGTGCTCTCCAGCAGCCGCCGCACTTCCTCCATCCGCGCCTGCGCCAACCAGGCGCTGGGCGCCATGCCGGTGCCTGCCGTGAAACGGCGCAAAAAGGTGCGCCGGCTCATCGCCAGCACCTCGGCCATCGCGGCCACCGTCCAGTCCCGCCGCAGATCGGCGCGCACCTGGTCCAGCAGCTGCGCCAGCTTGCCCGATGTATCGGCCACCAGCGGCTGCTCGATGAACTGCGCCTGCCCACCGCTGCGGTGCGCAGCAACCACCAGGCGCCGCGCCACGCTGTTGGCCGCCTGCACGCCAAAATCGCAGCGCACCAGATGCAGCATCAGGTCGAGCCCCGCCGCACTGCCCGCCGAGGTAAAGATGCGCTCATCCTGCACGTACAGCACCTGGGCATCCACGTCGATGGCAGGGTAGCGTTGCGCCAGCGCCTGGGCGTAGCGCCAATGGGTGGCGGCACGGCGCCCGTCAAGCAAGCCGGCGGCGGCCAGCACAAACGCGCCCGAGCATATCGATGCCAGGGTGGCCCCGCGCCGCGCCGCGCGCCGCAGGGCTTGTTGAAGCGCGGGCGGGACCGGCTCGTCCATGCCGCGCCAGCCGGGCACCACGATCAGGTCCGCCTGCTCCAGCAAGGCCATATCTGCACTGGCCTGCACCAGCAAGCCCCCCTGGGCCCGCAGCGGGCCCGGCTCAACGGCCACACTCGCAAAACGGTACCAGCCCTCACCCATCTCGGGCCGCTCCAGGCCAAACACCTCGGCCACCATCGAGAACTCAAAGGTGCAAAGACCGTTGTAGACCGGTGCGACGACCAGCGGGCCCAGCAAGCGTGCAGACATTGGCGCAAATCCTTCCCTTTATGTCTTCTGCGCCAATTGTAGGCAACAGGTTCGATCCGCAAAATCGCTGGCATGTTTACCAGGAGTACTTCATGAGCCGCTATGTCAGCCAGATTCCCGCTGCCGCCAGTGCCGATGCCGTGGCGCATTTTTCCCGGTCCTTCACGTTCGAGACCGACTGCTGGGATGTGCACGATGCCCTAGGCCATGGCCAGCCCGACTTTGTGCTGCTCGATGTGCGCAGCGCGGCACTGTATGCACAAGGCCATGTCCCTGGCGCCCTGCATCTGCCGCACGGCAAGATCGTTGCGAGCAAGCTGGCGGCCTGGCCCGCCGATACGCTGTTTGTGACCTATTGCGCCGGCCCGCACTGCAATGGCGCGGCCCGGGGCGCCTTGCGCCTAGCGCAACTGGGCAGGCCCGTGAAGATCATGGCCGGCGCATCACCGGTTGGCTGGATGAGGGGTTTGCGCTGGCAACCGCATCCTGACCGCCCGTCGCAAGAAAGGGGAGGCATAACATGCCGCCCCCTGAAAGCGTCTTCCCGCGTCAAGACCTCAGCGTGGGCTCCAAACGGCCTTCAGCTGCGCCGTCGTATGCAGCATCGCCTGCGGCCCGGCCACACCCAGCAGGTACCAGACCTGTGGATCCAGGAACACCACCCGGCCCTGCTGGCCCGCAGCGCTGTTGCGGATAGCGTCGTTGTTGAACAGCTCGGTGCTGGCGACGACCGGTTTGCCGTCGCGCCCGGTGGTGCTGCCGGTGCCGGCATTGCGGTCGATCACATAGAGCCAGGCGGGGTTGAGCTGGCGGATCTCTTCCATCTTCATCGGCACGCCGCGCGGCTTGCTGGCATCGGCGGGCAGGGCAGGTTGGACGCTCAGCACATCGTGCAGCAGGCCAAAGCGCGCGCCGGGAGGCTGGGCATTGAGCATGGTGCTGATGGCCAGCACCAACAGGCCCGGCGCTTGCTGCTGGGCCAGCGCGCGGGTACTGTCCACCTCGGCGCGTACGCGCTGCATCAGCTGCTCGCCCTGGGCCTCTTTGCCCCACAGCGAGGCGAGCGTCGTCACATTGCGCTGCATATCGGCCAGCAGCTGCTGGTTGTTGACGCTCAGGTCCACGGTCGGCGCAATCTTGCTCAGAATCTCGTACTTGCCGGCGCTGCGGCCCGCAACGACGATCAGGTCCGGCTGGATGTGGCTGAGCGCATCAAAATCGGGCTCGAACAAGGTGCCCGCTGGCAGGTAGCGCGCATCGGCATAGGCCTGCATATAGCTGGGGAAGTTGGCCTTGGCCAAGGCGGTCACTGGCAGGTTCAGTGCTTGCATGGTGTCGAGCGATGCCAGGTCGTAGACCACCACGCGCTTGGGCGCCAAGGGCACCACGGTGCTGCCCTTGGCGTGTTGCACGGTGATCGTTGCCGGGGCCTTGGGGGCGGGGGCTTGCGCAAAGGCTGCCGGGGCAGCAAACAGCGACGTGGCGAGGGCAGCACCGGCGCTGGCGCGCCAGCAGGCCGTGGTCAATGGCTGGGTCATGTCTTTCTCCAATGCATGTCAATCAAGTTGAGGCGGCGCCCGCAGGCATGCGGGGCGCCGCGCGGTGGTTTAGAACTTCAGGTTCATGCCGACCCAGTAACGGCGCCCATCCTGCACGGTGGCGTAGTCTTCGTAGTACACGTCCTTGTCGAACAGGTTGTAGATGCCGGCAAAGAAGGTGGTGTTCTTGTTGTAGTGGAACGAGCCGCCCACATCGAACATCGCATAGCTGCCAGCGACCCAGGTGCGGGCCGAGCGGCCGCCAGTGGGCTGGCTTTCCTTGCCCCGGTAGGACAGCTTGGTCCAGCCGTTCCAGCGGTCCGACGGCTTCCAGTCGAGCGCAACATTGAGCATGTGGCGCGGCAGCTGCGACAGCGGCTGGCCGGCGAACTCGCCGCTCTTTTGCTCGGAGCGGGTAAAGGTGTAGCTGGAGTTCAGGTCCAGGCTGCGCGCCAGCGGCATGGTCAGCGTTGCCTCGATGCCGCGCGTCACCGCCTTGTCGATATTGACATTGGTGGTGGGCGTGTTGCCGGACGAATTCAGCGGCCCACACTCGGGGCAGGCAATGCGGGTGATCTTGTCGCGGAAGTCATTGTCAAACACCGTCAGGCCCGCCGACAGGCCGGCGCCATCGTTGTAGAGCACGCCCACTTCCTTGGACAGCGATTTCTCCGGCTTCAGATCCGGGTTGCCATAGATATTGCCGCCTCGGCTGGCCTGGCCCCAGTCGCCCAGGGTCTGGCGCAAGGATGGGGCGCGGAAGCCGGTCGAGACGCCGCCCTTGACAGTCCAGCGCGGGCTCAGGTTCCACACGCCATACAGGCGCGGGCTCCATTGCGAGCCGCCCTTGCTGTCGTGGTCATAGCGCAGCCCACCGGTCAGCGCAAAGTCCTCGCGCAGGCGCCATTCGTCTTCGGCAAACCAGGCGTACTGGGTGCGGTCGGCGGTGGTGCGGTTGCTGCCGGGCAAGGTGTTGGTGGTGGTGTCGGTCAGGTCCTGCTTGTTGTAGTACAAGCCGGTGCTGACGATGTGCGCGTCGCCCACCGGAATCACCCAGCTGCTGTTGGCCACCGTGTTCTTGATGGTCATCTCGCGCGAGATATTGCGCGTCTTCTCATGCTGCACATAGGTATCGGACGAGGCCCAGCCCCAGCGGCCCTTGTGCTGCAGCGAGTAATTCTCACGCTCGAACTTGCGGTCCGACAGCTCGCCGGTCTCCAGCAAGGTCTTGCCGGGGGTGGAGATGAAGTGCTGCCTGGCCGAACCCACTTCGGCAATGATGTCGTGGTCCTTGTTGGGCGTGAGCGCAATGCGGGCATTGAGCGCCTTGGTATCGCTGTCGTTGTAGCCCTGGTAGATGCGGTCTTCGTCGCGCTTGCTGTAGTTGCCGTAGAGGCTGATGCCCAGCAGCTCGTCCTTGATCGGGCCCGAGAGGTAGAAGTTGCTCTGGTAGGCATTGCCCGATGCCGAGCGCTCCTGCAAGGTGGCGTCGGCACGCAGCGAGCCATGCCACTCTTTGGCGACCTTGCGCGTGATGATGTTGACCACGCCGCCCATCGCGTCCGAGCCGTAGAGCGAGGACATGGGCCCACGCACCACCTCGATGCGCTCGATCGCTTCGAGCGGCGGCACCCAGCTTTGGTCGGTCCCCGTCGAGCCATTGGTCTGCGTCTCGCGCGTGCTCATGCGCTTGCCATCGACCAGGATCAAGGTGTAGTTGGCACCCATGCCGCGCAGGCTGATGTCGTTGGAGTTGTTGTCCGAGGGCGTCATGATGACGCCGGGCACATCGCGCAGCGCGTCATGCAGGTTGCTGTACGCGCCCTGCTCGAGCTTCTCGCGCGGAATCACGGTGATCGAGGCCGGCGCCTGGGTCACTTCCTGCTCAAAGCCTGCAGCTGTCACCACCACGGTGCCCAGCGTTTTGTCGCTGGCAGCTTGCCCTTCGGCATCGGCCGCCTGCGCGGCCGCTGCGCCATGGACCAGCATGCCGGCCACCACGCCCGCGATGGCGCGCAGTGCATGGCGCTGGGGTGCCGATGGCAGTGGGTGGAAATCAAGACGCAGAGGCCGTGCTGGCGCGCGACCCGCTGCCAACGGGGCAGAGGAGGACATGGGAATAATCGGTAATCAGGTAGACAACAGCTCGCCCCAGGCGCCTGCAGATGGAGACCACCCGCAGGCACTGGCGGCGGGCCAGCGATGCTTCGCTTGTTGTGCAGGTCTGCGGTCACGGCGCTTGTCAGGGCGCCGTCCCGGGAAGGCATGGCTGCGCTATCGCGCGATAGGCAGCAAGAGGGACGCGAGACGTTTATATGCGAATAGTTCTCATTATATAGATTGATGAAGAATTGTTACGGTTTGCGAAGTTTCGCGACTGTAAAGTTATTTCGGGCGCAACCAATTCACCCCCTGTGCTGCCGCGTGACAGCCAGGCGGGGCGCGGGTTTGCGGCTGCTGGCGCCCCTGCGGTGGCGCCAGCAATTGGCTATGGTTTAAAAGCTACAGCCTTAGAACCTGTTCAAAGTCACTACGCAGCCGCGTTGGAGTGCAATCGGGATGAGTTCGAAGGGATGGAACGCAGCTTGCACCGGGGTGCAAGCAAGGGCCAGCGCGCAGAAATCGCCCGATTTCACTCCAACCCGTAGGGACAGTGGCTTTGCGGGCGCCCGGCTAGGGCCGCCCGGGCAGGGGCGGTCTGCGTTGTTGCAAATCCTCGCAATAGCGCGGCTATTGCTGCGGTGTTGCGCGGCTGGGCGCCCCCTAGCATCCCATCCCGCAAAGACACTGTCGCGGCGCGAGGATACTTTGAACAGGTTCTTAAAACCCGACCGTCACCTTGGCCCAGTACCGGCGGCCGTCATAGACTGCGTCATAGGTGGCGCTATCGACCCGCTTGTCAAACAGGTTGTAGATGCCGGTGCTCAAGCGCACATCCTTGCTGTAGGCATAGTTCAGGCCCAGGTCCATGAAGCTGAAGGACGGAGTGCCCTTGGCCATCGAGGTGCGGCTGAGGTAATCCGAGCTCTTGCCCCGGAAGTTGAGGCGGCTCCAGACGCCCAGCTTGTCCGTGCCCTGCCAGTCCAGGGTGGCGTTGAGCATGTGCTTGGGCATCTTGTTGAGGGGCTGGCCGGCAAAGCGGCCGCTCTTTTGCTCCGAACGGGTGAAGGTGTAGTTGGCCGCCAGGCGCAGCGCTTCGCTGGCCTTCCAGGTGGCGGTCGCCTCCACGCCGCGCATGGTGGCCTTGTCCACATTGGTGCGGTCGCTGATGAACTTGTAGGGCGTGCCCAGCACCGTGCAGTTGCCAGTGACGATGGCGCGGCCGCCGCCCTCGGTGTCCTCGCAGCTGCGCACCTCGGTGATCTTGTCCTTGAAGTCGGTGTTGAAGAGCGTCAGGCTGCCGGTGAAATCGCGGCGGTTGTCCCAGATCACGCCCAGCTCCTGGCTGGTGCTTTTCTCGGGCTTGAGGTTGGGATTGCCTCGGATGATGGCCGGGTCGCCGCCGCCGCCAGTAATCTGGCCCCAATCGGCCACCGCAGCGCGCAGGCTGGGCGATTTGAAGCCGGTGGAGATACCGCCCTTGACACTCCACTCGGGCGTTGCATGCCAGACGCCATAGACGCGCGGCGTCCAATCGGTGCCGTAGTTCTGGTCATGGTTCATGCGCAGGCCGGTGGTCAGCGCAATCGCATCGGTCACCTTCCATTCGTTTTCGGCAAACAGCGCCCACTGGTAGCGCTTGAGCGTGTTGATCGGGTTGTCGACCTTCATCTGGTTGCCGTTGTCCACGAGCTTTTCATGCTTGTAGCTCAGGCCCAAGGTGGTCAGGTTGCGCTCGCCGATCGGCACCACGATCTGGCTGTTGAACTCGGTGTTCTGGAGGTTCATCTGGCGGCCTGGGTTGTCGATCTCCTCGTGCTGCAGGTAGGTGGTCGAGGTGCCAAAGCTCCAGCGCCCGGTGTGCGAGAGGGCGATGTGGTTGCGCGCATAGTCCGAGTAGCTGGAGGCGCGGCTCGCGCTCTTGCCGGCCGTCGCATAGCGGTCCTGCAGGGTGCGGCCCACTTCGAGCGCCAGGTCGTGGTCCTTGTTGGGCGTGAGCGTGAGCTTGGCGGTGCCCGAGCTGCTGTCTTGCTCGTTGAAGCCGCCGACGAACCTGTCCTCCAGCCTGCGCGATTTCTGGCCGTAGATCTGCAGGCCCAGCACCTCGCTCTTGATCGGGCCGGCCAGGTAGAAGTTGCTCTGGTAGATATCACCCGACGATGAAGACTCCTGCTGCGTGGTCTCGGCGCTCAGGGTGCCGGTCCACGCTTTGGCCACCTTGCGCGTGATGATGTTGACCACACCGCCCATCGCATCCGAGCCGTAAAGCGAGGACATGGGGCCGCGCACCACCTCGATGCGCTCGATGGCGCTGAGCGGCGGCAACCAGCCTTGCTCGATGCCGGCGCCATCGCTGTTGGGGCGGGTCTCGCGCGAGTTTTGCGGCTTGCCATCCACCAGGATCATTGTGTAGTTCGAGGCCATGCCCCGGATGCTGATGTCGCTGGAGCTGCCGCCGCCGGTGATGACCACGCCGGGCACATCGCGCAGCGCATCGGTCACATCGCGGTAGGCCTTTTTCTCCAGCTCCTGGCGCGGAATCACCGTGATCGAGGCCGGTGCATCTTCTACCGCCTGCTCAAAGCCCGAGGCCGTCACCACCACGGTCGACAAGGTCTTGTCAGCCTCCGCCTCGGTCTGCGCCAGCGCAGGGCCAGCGGTTATTCGCGGGGGGTTGGCGCGGTCAGTCGCGGCGCGGCAGGGTCAGGACGGGCTGAGCCTGGGCCGCCCTGGCGTGCATGCCGGGCTGTGCGGCATGGAGATGGCTGGCGCCACCTGGCTGGGCAACGAAGAACGTGGATTGACGCTTAGCAAATGCGAATGCTTCTTATTATATAGAACAATAAAGAAGTGTTGACTAATGTGAAGCTGGCGTGAAGCATAGACGCCGCCCACTGTTGCGGTTTTACCTACACGGAGCCCGCACCCAGGTGGTTCACCAGCCAGCCCAGCCAGAACAGCGCAAAGCCGATCAGCCCGCCCACCAAGGTGCCATTGATGCGGATGTACTGCAGGTCGCGGCCAATGTTCCACTCGATCAGCTCGCCCAGCTCGCGCGCATCCCAGCGCTTGACGGTGTCGGCAATATGGGTGCCGAAGAACTGCGAAATCTCGGGCGCCAGCTCCCGCACCCACAGCTCCATGCGCGTATTGAGTGCGGTGCGCAGCGCCGCGTCGCCCGCCAGCGACTTGCCCAGCCACAGACCCATGCCGCGCACATTGCGCGCCATCGCCGAATGCTCGTTGGCCAGGTCGGCCTGCAGGCTGGCGCGCAGGCTTTGCCACAGCTCCTGCACATACTGGCCCACAGCAGGGTCGTGCTGCAGGTAGCGGCGCACTTCCTCGCCCTTGGCATGCCAGGCGGGGTCCTGGGCCAGCCGCTCCACCCATTCCTGCATGGTCTGGTCAAACTTGGCGCGCAGCACATGGCTGGGGTTGTCGGCAATGGCGTCGAGCAGGTGCTCCAGGCTGCTGGCAATCATCGCCGAGCCCTTGTCGCTGAGCCAGCCAGTGGGCAGCATCTTTTCCTTGAGCGGATGCTCGGTCTTGAGCCAATGCGCAATGGTCTGCGCGATCAGGGCGCGGGTCTCGGCCTCGTGCAGCAGCTCGACGAGCTTGTCCAGCGCCTGCGCCAGCAGCACCTGGTGGCGGCCGTTGTGCGTCAGCACCGCCAGCACCTTGGACAGCGACTGCGACAGATCGATCTGGCCGAGCAAGGTGCGCAGCGCCAGCTTGATGAAGCGCTCGACCTGCGCATCCTGCACCGTGGCCAGCGCAGCGGCGGCCAGGCGCGCCACCTGGTGGCCCAGCAGCTCGGCGTTGGCGGGCGACTTGAGCCACTGCGCCAGTTTGTCGGCCGGCTGGTGCGTGCGCACCAGTTGCACCAGCGAGTCGCCATCAAGAAAACGCTCGCGCACAAAGACGGCCAGGTTCTCGCCAATGCGGTCCTTGTTGCGCGGAATGATGGCCGTGTGCCGCGAGATCCACGGTATCGGGATGTGCTTGAAGAGCGCGGCCACCGCAAACCAGTCGGCCAGTGCGCCGACCATGCCCGCCTCGGTCATCGCCCGCAGGCAGCGCAGCGCCAGCTGCCAGTGGCGTGACTGCGCAAAGGGCTGGCCCAGGCACCAGCTGGCCACGATGAACAGCAAGGCCACCAGCAGCAGCAGCAGCAACGGGGTGAGCTTGGCGCGGCGCAGCAAACGCTGCTGCTCGTCGGTCAGTAGCAAAGGCATGGCGACCACTGTAGCGGCAAGCAGCGGGGCTTGCCAAGTCAGCCAACTGCGCGGCTTGCCTGCCATGCCCGCGGGTTTCCCTCCACCGGGCGAGGTGCCGACAAAGTGTGGACAATGGCGGCCTGTGCGGCCCAGGGCCGCGTTCTCTTCTGCACCCAACCATGACCGATACCACTGCCCGCCCCGAACTGCCCGACCACCTGTCCATCGACCCCAAGAGCCCGCACTTTGTGCGCGAGGTCTTCAACCATGACATCGGCATCCGCTTCAACGGCACCGAGCGCGTGGACGTCGAGGAATACTGCGTGAGCGAAGGCTGGGTCAAGGTGCCCGCCGGCAAGACCGTGGACCGCAAGGGCAAGCCCCTGCTGATCAAGCTCAAGGGCAAGGTCGAGGCCTATTACAAGGACTGAGTCCTGGCCTGACCGCCCCCGCTGGGCTGCATAGAATGCGGCCCGGTAAAACGAAAACCCCAGCCACGCTGGCCTTTCAAGGCGAGCATGGCTCGGTTTTTTGCATGTGGCGCGGTCGATGCCGCGCGCCTCAGCGCTTCAGAAGCTTGCGATCAGGCCAGCGCCTCGGCCGGGCCAAAGAACTCATAGCGCACCTGGGTATCGGGCACGCCGAGCTTGCGCAGCGAGGCCTTGACCGAGCGCATAAAGGGCTTGGGGCCGAGAAAGTAGACATCGGCA
Organism: Comamonas koreensis; assembly: GCF_014076495.1. Classification (NCBI taxonomy): domain Bacteria; kingdom Pseudomonadati; phylum Pseudomonadota; class Betaproteobacteria; order Burkholderiales; family Comamonadaceae; genus Comamonas; species Comamonas koreensis. The sequence goes on from NZ_CP043575.1 coordinate 67,195, forward strand.
TCGCGCGAGGCCGGCAGCCACTGGCCCAGCAGGTCCTCGGTCAGATGGCCCTGGGCAGCCACCGCCTCGCCGTCGGCCACCTTGTCGTACACATAGAGTGGCTGCAGCTGGCGGTGCGCCTGGGCCAGCGCATCGATCTGCGGGCGGAAGGCATGCACGGCGCTGTCCCGGGCGCAGTGGATAAAGGTGATGGGGCGCTCGGTCTGCAGCGCGGCTTCGAGCATCGGCAACGTGGGGGTGATGCCCACGCCGCCGCTGATCAGCACCAGCGGGCGCTCGCTCGCCTGCAAGGTGAAATGGCCGGCCGGTGCAAACAGCTCCAAGGTGTCGCCCACTTGCAGGTCATGCAGGTAGTTGGAGACCTTGCCACCGGGCTCGCGCTTGACGCTGATGCGATAGCTGCGGCCATTGCTCGGGGCCGACAGCGAGTAGTTGCGGCGCTGCTCGGTGCCACCCACGATGGCGCGCAGGCCGATGTACTGGCCCGGCTGGTGGGCAATCACGGCCTGGCCGTCGACCGGCTCCAGGTAGAAGGAGCTGATCTCGGCGCTCTCGGCCACCTTTTGCACCAGCTTGAAAGTACGCGCACCGCGCCAGCCGCCTTCCGTATGGGCAATGGCGTCATAGGCCTTGGCCTCGGCAGCGATCAGGATGTCGGCCAGCTGGGTGTAGGCAGCAGCCCAGGCATCGATCACCGCATCGGTGGCAATCTCGGCGCCCAGCACCTCGCGGATCGCGCGCAGCAGGCAGCTGCCAACGATCTGGTACTGGTCTGGCTGCACCTGCAGCGCCACATGCTTGTTGATGATCTGCGCGGGCAGGTCGCCCAGGTTCTCCAGCTTGTCGATGTGCTTGGCATACATCAGCACGCTATGGGCCAGTGCGCGGGGTTGGGCACCGCTTTGCTGGTGGGCCTGGTTGAACAGTGGGCGCACCTCGGGGTACTCGCTCAGCATCATCTGGTAGAAGTGCGTGGTCAGCGCCTCGCCGCCGGTCTCCAGCAGCGGGACGGTGGCCTGGATGATCTGTTTTTGGCTATCGCTCAGCATCTAACTCTCCTTGCATGTGGTTGGTTTTATCAATGCATGCAACGTGCCAACACCGAGTTTGTGGAATATCAATATCTTGCACAATGCATGCAGTCATACTGACAACACCTAAATGCTGTGTTTTTGACACCCCGAGTCGTTTTGACATCCTCCAAAATCCTCCACGCCGTGATTCCACTGGTGGCCGATCTGGCCCAGGAGCTGCCCGAGCGCGAGCGCCTGCGCCGCCTGCTCGCGGCCCTGCGCACCTTGTTGCCCGCCGATGCGGTGGCGCTGCTGCGCCTCAACGGCGAATGGCTGGAGCCGGTGGCCATTGATGGCCTGGTGCCCGATACCCTGGGCCGGCGCTTCAAGGTGGCCGAGCACCCGCGCCTGGCCCAGCTGCTGGCCGCCGGCCAGGCCATGCGCTTTGCGCCCGACAGCCCCCTGCCCGACCCCTATGACGGCCTGATCACCACCCCGGGCGAGCTGCATGTGCATGACTGCATGGGCTGCGTGCTGCAGACCGGCGGCCTGGCCTGGGGCCTGCTGACCCTGGATGCGCTGGAACCCGACCGTTTTGCCGATGGCAATGCGCTCGAACTGCTGCAGGCCTTCAGCAACCTGGCTGCCGCCACCGTGGCCACGGCCGAGCGCGTGCAGCAGCTGTCCCAGGCCGCCCGCAGCGCCAGCGCGCCGGCGCCGCGCAACCCGGGTGCGGATCGCAGCCGCCAGATCCTGGGCACCAGCCCGGCCATCCGGCAACTGCAAAGCAGCATTGCGCTGGTCGCCGCCAGCGACCTGTGCGTGCTGATCACCGGTGAGACCGGCACCGGCAAGGAGCTGGTCGCCCAGGCCGTGCATGCGCAGTCGCCGCGCGCGGCACAACCGCTGGTCAGCATCAATTGCGCAGCCCTGCCCGACAACCTGGTCGAGAGCGAGCTGTTCGGCCATGTGCGCGGCGCCTTCACCGGCGCGTTGAGCGAGCGGCGCGGCAAGTTCGAGCAGGCCCAGCACGGCAGCCTGTTCCTCGACGAGGTCGGCGAGCTGTCGCTGTCGGTGCAGGCCAAGCTGCTGCGCGTGCTGCAAAGCGGCCAGCTGCAGCGCCTGGGCTCGGACCGCGAGCACCAGGTCGATGTGCGCGTGATCGCCGCCACCAACCGCGACCTGGCCGCCGAAGTGCAGGCCGGCCGTATGCGCGCCGATTTCTACCACCGCCTCTGCGTCTACCCGGTCGTGGTGCCGCCGCTGCGTGCGCGGGACAGCGACACCCTGGTCCTCGCCGGCTGCTTTCTCGAAGAAAACCGCGCCCGCCTGCAGCTGGGCGGTCTGCGGCTCGATGCCGCCGCCCAGGCCGCCCTGCTGCGCTACCCCTGGCCCGGCAATGTGCGCGAGCTGGAGCACTGCATCAGCCGCGCCGTGCTCAAGGCGCTCAGCCGCACCCTGGGCCAGCGCAAGGACAGCAGCAAACCCCGCATGCTGAGCATTGGCGAGGAAGACCTGTGGGACGGCGCCGCCGCCGCGCCGCTGCCGCCCGGCCAGCAGGCAACGGGCCTTATCGCGCCTGTTCCCGCGTCCGAAATGGCCGAAGTGGCCGAAGGGCTAACAGCCAGTGCCGAGACCTTGGGCCTGCGCGCCCAGGTGGAACGCTACGAGCGCCAGCTGCTCAGCGCCAGCCTGGCCCGCCACAACGGCAACTGGGCGGCCGCCGCGCGCGAGCTGCAACTGGACCGCGCCAACCTGCAGCGGCTGGCCAAGCGGCTGGGGATTGAGCGACACTAAGCCGGACAGCATCCGCACATGAGGCACATGAAAAAGAAAAAGCACAGCCAGTCAACTGACTTTGTACCGCACCCGCGCTATGGAAGTGCACCCATGCCATCGCATGTGCAAGGCGTCTCAGAAGAGGCCATTTTGCAGTGCCATTGGTCCTATAAATCCGAGGAGATTTTTCCAGAATCGGTGCTGATGGCGGATACCAGCAAGCAGAATTTCAGCATCTTCCCGCGCGAGTGCTATGTCGACATGCGCAAAACCTGTCGTAGCTGCAAACGTCCCTTCATCTTTTTTGCGGCCGAACAAAGACACTGGTTTGAAGTGTTGCAGTTTTACGTAGACGCCGACTGCGTGCATTGCCCCGAATGCCGTGTGCAGCGCATGGCCGCCAAACGCGCGTTTCAACGCTATTCCGCTTTGACTCTGCTTGCCAAGCCGACCCCAGATGAGTTGCAGCAGTTGGTCGATGCATCGCTAACGCTGCATGCACAAGGCACGCTCAAGAGTCGTGATCGCTTAGGCCAGCTCAAAAATGCTGCGCTCCGGCTGATTCCGGACTACCCGGGCACCTTGGCCTTGGTGGAAGCGCTGCGCAACAAGGACGCATTGATGCCCACTGACAGTAAAAGCGACTAAATAAAAAGCCTCCGCGCCAGCAAGACGCGGAGGCTTTTTAGCTTGTGAGTAGCGGCGTTTACTGGCCCTTGATGCCCAGCAGTTCCACTTCAAAGTTCAGGGTGGCGTTGGGCGGGATCACGCCGCCCGCGCCACGGGCGCCATAGGCAATGGAGGCCGGGCAGGTCAGCTTGGCCTTGCCGCCAACCTTCATCAGCTGCACGCCTTCGGTCCAGCAGGGGATGACGCCTTGCAGCGGGAACTCAATCGGCTCACCACGCTTGTAGGAGCTGTCAAATTCCTTGCCGCTGTCGGGGAAGGTGCCTTTGTAGTGCACCTTGACGGTGTCGCTGGCCTTGGGGCTGGCGCCGGTGCCGTCCTTGATGCTTTCAAACACCAGGCCGCTCTTGGTCGTCACAGGCTTGCTTTGTGCCTGGGCAAAGCCGGCGGTCAGGGCGATGGCAGCGAACAGGGCGCTGGCGGTCAATGCTTTCATGGCGAAATCCAATCCAATGTTCTTCAGAAAAACCAGCATTCTGCACCCGGATAGCAGGCGCAGAACACGTTAAAAACACAAGTTAACCCTTGATACCCAAACCATCGAGCGCCTGGCGCAGATGGCCCACGGTGCGATCGACGTTATGCCATTTGTCGAGGCCAAACAGGCCGATGCGGAAGGTCTTGAACTCCGGCCCTTCGTCGCACATCAGCGGCACGCCAGCGGCGGTCTGCAGGCCCACGCTGGCGAACTTCTTGCTGTTCTGGATCTCGGGGTCGGTGGTGAAGCTGACGACCACGCCGGGCGCCTCAAAACCTGGCGCCGCCACGCTCGGAAAGCCGCGCGCCTTGAGCAGTGCGCGCACTTCCTTGCCCAGCTGGGTCTGTTCCTTGCGCAGCTTGTCCAGGCCATAGGCCTCGGCCTCCTGCATCACCTTGCTCAGCTGCACCAGCGAATCGGTGGGCATGGTCGCGTGGTAGGCATGCTGGCCCTTTTCGTAGCCTTCGGCAATCTGCATCCACTTCTTCAGGTCGCAAGAGAAGCTGCTGCTCTTGGTATCTTCGATGGCCTTGCGCGCACGCTCGGACAGCATCACCATCGCGCAGCAAGGCGGGCCGCTCCAGCCCTTTTGCGGCGCGGTGATCAGCACATCGACGCCTGTCTTTTGCATGTCCACCCAGATCGCGCCGCTGGCCACGCAGTCGAGCACCATCAGCGCGCCGACCTCATGCGCCGCGGCACTGATGGTCTGGATGTAGTCGTCGGGCAGCACAATGCCGCTGGCCGTCTCGACATGCGGGGCAAACACCACCTGGGGCTTTTCCTTGCGGATGGCGGCGGCTACTTCTTCGGCCGGGCATGGGGCCCAGGCATCTTGCGGGCCCGTGCCCTGGGGGCGGGCCTTGCAGATCACCGCACTGCCGCCCAGGCCGCCTTCGTCGAAAATCTGCGTCCAGCGGTAGCTGAACCAGCCATTGCGCACGATCAGCACCTTGGCGCGGTTGGCAAACTGGCGGGCGACAGCCTCCATGCCAAAGGTGCCGCTGCCCGGCACGATCACGGCCGTGTGTGCGTGGTAGGTGGTCTTGAGGATGCGCAGCACCTCGCCCATCACACCGATAAAGCGGTGCGACATGTGGTTGAGCGCGCGGTCGGTGTAGACCACCGAAAACTCCAACAGGCCATCGGGGTCAACGTCGGGTAGCAATCCTGGCATGGGGGTCTCCTGTCTATTTGAGGGGTACACAGAACAATCGGGGGCCAGCTTAGCACGCAGCTTCAAGCGCTGCTGCGGGGCTGGCGGGTTGGCAGAGGGGGCCCTTCAGTGGGCGCTGCCGTAGTCGCGCTGGCCAAAGATGCCGCTGCCCACACGCACCATCGTCGAGCCGGCCTCGACGGCGGCCTGCAGATCGGCCGTCATGCCCAGCGAGATGGTGTCCCACTGCGCCAGCTGCGGCAGGCCCAGTGCGGCGATGTCATCGAACACGGCCTTGACGCGCTGGTGCACGGCCAGCTGGGCGGCAAAGTCGGGCAGCACATCGGGGATGCTCATCACGCCGCGCAGCTGCAGCTGGGGCATCTGCGCAATCTGCTGCACCAGCGCCGCAGCTTCGGCCGGCGCGACGCCCGACTTGGTGATGCCGCCATCAACATTGAGCTGGATGCAGACCTGCAGCGGTGCCAGCTGCGCGGGCCGCTGGGCGGAGAGACGCTCGGCCGTCTTGAGCCGGTCCACCGTATGCACCCAGTCAAAGTGCTCGGCCACCAGGCGCGTCTTGTTGCTCTGGATCGGGCCAATGCAGTGCCAGATGAGGCCCTGGTCCTTCCAGCTGTCATGCTCGGCAAAATAGCGGATCTTCTCGACCGCTTCCTGGATGTAGTTTTCGCCAAAGGCGCGCTGGCCGGTTTCGGCCGCCTCGGCAATGGCGTCCACGCCAAAGGTCTTGGAGACGGCCAGCAGCTGCACGCTGCCCTCGGGCCGGCCGCTGGCACGACAGGCGTTGTCGATTTGCAGGCGAACCTGCTGAATTTTTTCGGGAATCGTGCTCATAATGTAAAAATATGCACGGCCTTGGAACTGGTTGACAACGAGGCCTTGCACGCAAAGCGTACCAAAACAACGAGGGAACTGCAGTGGATATCACCCAATTGCTGGCATTCAGTGTCAAAAATAAAGCGTCGGACTTGCACCTGTCTGCAGGCCTGCCGCCGATGATCCGGGTCCATGGCGATGTGCGCCGCATCAATGTCGATCCGCTGGACCACAAACAGGTCCATGCGATGGTCTACGACATCATGAGCGATGCCCAGCGCAAGCAGTATGAAGAGTTTCTCGAGGTCGACTTCTCGTTCGAGATCGAAGGCCTGGCCCGCTTCCGTGTCAATGCTTTCAACCAGAACCGCGGCTCGGGTGCCGTGTTCCGGACCATTCCGAGCAAGATCCTGACCCTCGAGCAGCTCAACGCCCCCAAGATCTTTGCCGACCTGTCGCTCAAGCCGCGCGGTCTGGTGCTGGTGACCGGGCCGACCGGCTCGGGCAAGTCCACCACCTTGGCGGCCATGGTCAACTACCTCAACGAAAACGAATACGGCCACATCCTGACGGTGGAAGACCCAATCGAATTCGTGCACGAGTCCAAGAAATGCCTGATCAACCAGCGCGAAGTGGGCCCGCAGACGCTGTCGTTCAGCGCCGCGCTGCGCTCTGCGCTGCGTGAAGACCCGGACGCGATCCTGGTGGGCGAAATGCGTGACCTCGAAACCATCCGCCTGGCGATGACGGCCGCAGAAACCGGCCACTTGGTGTTCGGCACCCTGCACACCTCCAGCGCCGCCAAGACCATTGACCGGATCATCGACGTCTTCCCCGCCGAAGAAAAGGAAATGGTCCGCGCGATGCTGTCCGAATCGCTGCAGGCTGTGATCTCCCAGACGCTGTGCAAGACCAAGGACGGCCAGGGCCGCGTGGCCGCCCACGAGATCATGCTGGGCACGCCCGCCATCCGCAACCTGATCCGTGAGGCCAAGGTCGCGCAGATGTATTCCACCATCCAGACCAGCAATAGCATGGGCATGCAGACGCTGGACCAGAACCTGACCGACCTGGTGCGCCGCAATGTGATCAGCCCGGCCGAGGCCCGCGCCAAGGCGAAGACGCCGGAGAACTTCCCGGGCTAATCGCCACAGTCACCAACTGACAAACGGTTGCACGAAGGGCACCAGCGGTCATTGCCAGTACCGCAGGTGCCCTTTATGCTTTGCGGGATCAAAGGAGACCCTGGGCCATGAACCGCTTGCATTCCGCATCCCCGGCAGACGATGCCGCCGAGGCAGACACCGGCTTCTTCCTCCATGGTTTCCAGCAGGCCAGCACATCGGAGGTCCCCTATGTGCTCTGGAGCCAGCGCCGCAAGGCCATCCACGCCCAGCTGCTGGCCCCGGCCGACCCGGCCACCGCGCTGCGCATGGTCTGGGCCCAGGATGCGGCACTGTCCTTGCTGCAATCGCCCTTTATCGACCAGATGGTGCAGTACCTGGAGTTCTACCAGGTGCCGGCCGGGCAAACCCTGATCCAGCAAGGCGAGCTGGGCGACTACCTGCTGATCGTGCTGAGCGGCCAGGTGCGGGTCGATCGGCAACTCGCCAATGGCCAGAGCGTGCACCTGGCCGACACCCACCCCGGCGAAGTGCTGGGCGAAATGTCTCTGTTTGACAGCAGTCCGCGTTTTTCTTCGTGCACCACCACCACCGACTGTGCACTGGCCGTGCTGAAGGCCGATACACTGGATGCCATGATGGAGTTGGACGCGTCCACGGCCGCCTATTTGCTGGCCCTGTTCACGCGCAAACTCTCCACGCGGCTGCGGCAGACCAGCGCCCGGATCGAACCCTGAGCCCCTCAGGGCGGCCGTTCCCAGGGCGCTTCTGCTGCATCCGCAACAATAACGGAGCGCAGAGAGGATTGTCATGGAACGGGATCAGGCCAGTAAGTTCATCAACGACCTGTTGAAGCTGATGGTGCAGCGCAATGGCAGCGATTTGTTCATCACCGCTGACTTTCCGCCGGCCATCAAGATCGATGGCAAGGTCACCAAGGTCTCCAGCCAGCCGCTGTCGCCCACCCACTCGCTGACGCTGGCCCGCTCGATCATGAGCGACAAGCAGGTCGCCGAGTTCGAAAAGACCAAGGAATGCAATTTCGCGATCTCGCCCTCGGGCATCGGGCGCTTCCGGGTCAATGCCTTCATGCAGCAAGGCCATGTGGGTCTGGTACTGCGGACCATTCCATTGACCCTGCCAACGATTGACGGCCTGGGCGTGCCCCAGGTGCTCAAGGACCTGGCGATGACCAAGCGCGGCCTGTGCATCATGGTGGGCGCCACCGGCTCGGGCAAGTCCACCACCTTGGCGGCGATGGTCGACTGGCGCAACGAAAACTCCTACGGCCACATCATCACCGTCGAAGACCCGGTGGAATTTGTCCACCCGCACAAGAACTGCATCGTGACCCAGCGCGAAGTGGGCCTGGACACCGACAACTGGGAAGCGGCGCTGAAAAACACCTTGCGCCAGGCGCCCGACGTCATCCTGATGGGCGAAATCCGCGACCGCGAAACCATGGAGCACGCGGTGGCCTTTGCCGAAACCGGTCACCTGTGCCTGGCCACCCTGCACGCCAACAGCGCCAACCAGGCGCTCGACCGGATCATCAACTTCTTCCCCGAAGAGCGCCGCGCGCAGCTGCTGATGGACCTGTCGCTCAACCTGCGCGGCCTGGTGTCGCAGCGCCTTTTGAGCAAGCAGGACAGCAAGGGCCGCGTCGCCGCCGTCGAGGTAATGCTCAACTCGCCGCTGATCTCCGACATGATCTTCAAGGGCGAAGTGGGCGAGATCAAGGAGATCATGAAGAAAAGCCGCAACCTGGGCATGCAGACCTTTGACCAGGCGCTGTTTGACCTCTACGAGGCCAACATGATCACCTACGAAGACGCGCTGCGCAACGCCGACTCGGTCAACGACCTGCGCCTGCAGATCAAGCTGGGCAGCCAGCGCGCCAAGCGCAGTGACCTGGCCGAGGGCACGGAGCACCTGACAATCGTTTAAGCTGTCAGCGTTTTGGGTTTTCAGCGACACGGCACCCAGGCCCGCCTTGGGTGCCGCTCTTTTTGGAGTCACCGCAATGGCATCGAGTATTCAAGCACGCAGCTATGACAGCACCCCTTCCCTGAACGTCGCCTTTTTGGGCCTGGGCGTCATGGGCTACCCCATGGCGGGCCACCTGGCCCAGGCCGGGCACGCGGTCACCGTCTACAACCGCACCGCGCAAAAGGCGCAAGGCTGGTGCGACGAATTTGCCAGCTCCAAGGCGCCCCGCCATGCGGCCACGCCGCGCGAGGCCGTTGCCGGCGCCGATATCGTGTTCTGCTGCGTGGGCAATGACGATGACCTGCGCTCGGTCGTATTGGGCGCCGATGGCGCGCTGGCCGGCATGAAGCCCGGCGCCATCTTTGTCGACCACACCACCGCCTCGGCCAATGTGGCCCGTGAACTTTATGCCGCGGCCCAGGCCCAGGGCCTGCACTTTATCGATGCGCCCGTCTCCGGCGGCCAGGCCGGGGCCGTCAACGGCCAGCTCACCGTCATGTGCGGTGGCGATGAGGCCGTGTTCAACACCGTCAAGCCGGTGGCCATGGCTTTCTCGCGCGCCTTCACCTTGCTGGGCAGCAGCGGTGCGGGCCAGCTGGCCAAGATGGTCAACCAGATCTGCATCGCCGGTGTCGTGCAAGGCCTGTCCGAGGCGATTGCCTTTGGCATGAATGCCGGCCTGGACATGCCCCAGGTGCTGGACGTGGTGAGCAAGGGCGCAGCGCAAAGCTGGCAGATGGAAAACCGGGGCAAGACCATGGTCGAGGGCAAGTTCGACTTTGGCTTTGCCGTGGACTGGATGCGCAAGGACCTGGGCCTGGTGCTCGACGAGGCCAAGCGCAACGGCTCGCGCCTGCCGCTCACGGCCCTGGTCGACCAGTTCTATGCCGATGTGCAGCAATCGGGCGGCAACCGCTGGGATACGTCCAGCCTGATCACCCGCCTGGGCAAGAAGGCCTGATACGGATCACCCTATGCAAAAAGGCCGCTGATGCGGCCTTTTTGCTGGAGGATCTGTGCAGATCAGGGCTTGGTCGTGAAACCATCATTGAGCGGTTGCACCGGCGTGGTGTTGACCGGCGAGGTGGTCACGCCCGTTGACACCGGCGCTGCCGCAGGCGCTGCCGGTGCGGCGGCAGGCGCGGGCACCACGGTCGCAGGCTGGGTGGTGATGGCCGATGCGCTGCTGTCGTTGACAACCGGGGCGGCATTGCCGGTGCTGCGGTTGTTGCTCAGCGACTTGAGCTCGTCCTCGCTGATCACCTCGAACACGCGCACCACCTTTTGCACATTGGCCACGCCCCGGGCGATTTCGGCCGCGCGCTTGGATTCGCGCTCGGTCACGCGGCCCATCAGGTAGACCACATTGCGCTCGGTCACCACCTTGATGGCGCTGGAGCTCAGGTCCTTGGCGTCGATGATGCTCGCGCGCACCTTGCCGGTGATGAGGGTATCGGTCGAGCGCTGCGACAGGCTGGAGTTGAACATCACGCCCACGTCGTTGACGACGGAGCGCACATTCTGCGCGGTCTTGGCGGCCTCTTCGGCCTTTTGCTTGAAGGCCTCGTTGGGCGCCTCACCGGTCAGCAGCACCTGGCGGTTGTAGCTGGTGACATTGATATGCCCGTCATTGCCGGCACGCTCGCGGATGGCGCTGGCCACGCGCATCTCAATGCTCTCGTCCTCCACCTGGATGCCGGCGGTGCGGCGGTCGATCGCCATCACCGTGCCGCCGACGGCAGCGCCGCCGATCACCAGCGGAACGCAGCCGGACACGGCCCCAGCGACGGCGCCGGTCGCCACCAGACACAGGGTCAATCGCTTCCAAGACACAGGCATCATTCCTCTTCTCCTAACAATTGGGTATCGATTCCGTCAATCAGACAGTGCAGCACCAGCTGGTGCACCTCGCGCACGCGGGTGCTGCGGTCATGCGGCACGCGCATCAGTACATCGGTTTCGCTCAAGGCATTGGCCAGCAGGCCGCCGGTGCGACCGGTCAGCACCACGGCCGACATGTCGCGCTCATGCGCCGCCTCGATCGCACCCAACAGGGCCCTGTCATGGCCATCGGCACTGATGACCAGCAGTAGATCGCCAGGCTGGCCCAAAGTTCGCACCTGGCGCGCCAGCGCCTGCGGCAGGCCTTCGGGCGTGAGGCTGCTGCCCAGCTGGGCCTGCGCCAGTGCATCGTTGTCGAGCACCAGGGCCGCCAGCTCGGGGCGCTCGCGCTCCATGCCGCTGACGCACATGGCGGCAAATTGCGCCGCCTGCGCCCAGGACAGGCCATTGCCGCAACACATCACCTTGTTGCCGCTGGTCACACAGGCGAGCAGCGCGTAGACCGCGCTGGCGACGCTTTCGCTCATCTCCTGTGACACCTGGTAGTGGAGATCGGCGCTATCGATAAAGTGCTGTTGGATGTGTTGCTCAAGCATGGAGGCCCGATGATAACCTTGGCCGGTTTCCCCCTTGGGTCGGGATGATGACTTTTCTCAGTCTCCATGCGCATGCAAAGCCCAGCAACTGCGCGCTTCAGGGCCCTTTGCACCACCCTCGCCCCATGGGATGGGCGCGGATCGGCCGAGCCCGCGTTCAGACCAAGCAGCGAATTTTGCAGAGGGCCCTAGCCCCCTTCTGGCACATCAAAGGCCGCCCGCAGCCAGACGATCTCCTGCTCGACCAGCACCGCATCGAAGCGGCAGGCCGGCTGCTGGCGCAGGCTGGCCAGGTAGTGGCGGGCGGCCAGTATGATGCGCCGCTGCTTGCTGCTGCCAATGCTGCCGCCCGCACCGCCAAAGCCGCTGTGCTGGCGCTGGCGCACCTCGACAAACACGACGGTACCATCGCGCTCCTGCATCACTAGATCGATCTCGCCGCCGCCGCGCCCGGGCGTGCGGTAATTGCGCGCCAAAAGGCGCAGCCCCTGTTGTTGGAGATAATGGAGCGCGGCATCTTCTGCCTGCTGGCCACGCAGCTTGCTTTTGTCTGCCCCTTCGCTGGTGGCGCCGGGCGATGCAGCAGACGGGCCCTGGCCGCGCCATTTTTCAAGGATCTTCCACGGTGTCTGCATCTTTCACCTCCGCTTTGCAAGCAGCCCAGGCTGCAGCCGGCACCCAGCACTACCCTGCCTCCACCCTGTATGTGGTGGCCACGCCCATCGGCAACCTGGCCGACATCACCCTGCGCGCGCTGCATGTGCTGGAGCTGGCCGATGCCGTCGCCTGCGAGGACACCCGCCACACCCACAGCATGCTACGCGCCTATGGCGTTGGCAAGTCGGGCGGCCAGCTGATTGCGCTGCACCAACACAACGAGGCCGAGGCGGCCGAGCAGGTCATCCACCGCCTGCAGCAAGGCCAGCGCATTGCCTATGTGAGCGATGCCGGCACGCCCGGCGTCAGCGACCCGGGCGCGCGCCTGGCCGCCGCTGTGGCGCGCGCGGGCCTGCGCGTGAGCCCCCTGCCCGGCGCCAGCAGCGTGACCGCGCTGGTCAGTGCCGCCGGTGCGGTGGCCGGTGAAGGCGCCAGCAGCGGCTTTGCATTTATCGGTTTTCTGCCCACCAAGGCGCAGGAGCGCCAGCAGGCCGTCGCCCAACTGGCGCAAGACCCGCGCACCCTCGTGCTGCTGGAGGCCCCCCACCGCATTGCCGACCTGGCCCAGGCGCTGGCCGTGCTGCAGGAGCGGCCCGTGACCTTGGGCCGCGAGCTGACCAAGCAGTTTGAAGACATTGCCACCATGGCTGCGGCCGATGTGCCCGGCTGGCTGGCGGCCGACCCGCACCGCAGCAAGGGCGAGTTTGCACTGCTGCTGCACCCGCAGGCGGTGCAAACCGATGGCCTGGCCGATGCCCACCGCGTGCTGGCGCTGCTGCTGGCCGAGCTGCCGACCAAGACCGCCGTCAAGCTGGCCGCCGACATCACGGGCGCGCCGCGCAATGCGCTGTATGACACGGCACTCGCCTGGAAGCGCGATGCCGAGCAAGGCGACGACTGATCGCCGCTGCTGCGCTGAGGTTTAAAGCGCCTGGCCGTGCACCAGGCCCGCCGCCACACCGCCAAACAGATCGCCCTCGACCTGCGGGGTATCGGGAAAAGCCTGCGCCAGCGCCGCGCGCAGCGGCTGCAAGGCCGATGAACCGCCGGTCAGGTAGATCGCATCGATCTGCCCCTGCTGCAGGCCGGCGGCCTGCACACAGTCCAGCGCGCACTGCGCCACCTGGGCCAGCAATGCCTGCAGGCATTGCTGCAGATCGTCGGGCCAAACCTCGGGGCTCAGGCCCGGCTCCAGCCAATCGACTTCGAGCTTTTGCACGCGCTGGTGGTTGGACAGGCCGATCTTGGTTTCCTCGACCGCGTTGGCCAGGCGGTGGCCCCAGTGCTCTTGCAAGAGCCGCACCAGCCGGTCATGCAGGGCCGTATCGCTGTAGCTGCTGCGCAGCGCCTGCACCTCGCGCTGGCGCTGCGGGCTGTACAGCCACTGGATCAGGTGCCAGGTGGAGAGGTCATGGAAGACCGCGCTGGGCACCTCGCGCCCGCTGGGCCCCACATGCTGCAGGCCCAACAGCGGCATGGCCGCCATCAGGCTCAGGCGCCGGTCAAAATCGGTGCCGCCAATGTGTACACCGGTGGTGGCCAGAATATCGCTGCTGCGCTCGGGCTTGTTGCGGCGCTCGGGGCCCAGGCGCACCACGGTGAAGTCCGAGGTACCGCCGCCGATGTCGACCACCAGCACCAGCGCCTCATTGGCAATGCGCTGCTCATAGTCCAGCGCTGCGGCAATCGGCTCCAGCTGGAAGCGCACGTCCTTGAAACCGGCTGCCTGCGCGGCATGCTGCAAGGCCGTTTGCGCCGCCTGGTCACGCCCCGCGTCCTCGTCAACAAAATGCACCGGCCGGCCCATGACGACGGTGCTGGGCAGATGGCCCATCTGGCGCTCGGCCGTAGCGGCCAGCTGCTGCACAAACAGCGCCACGATGTCCTGGTAGGCCACCAGCTTGCCGTGCACCACCGTTTTCTCCTGCATCAGCGCGCTGCCCAGCAGGCTTTTGAGCGAGCGCATCAGCCGCCCTTCAGTGCCTTCCAGATAGCGCGAGACGGCGTCGCGCCCATAGTGGGTGCTGTGGTCCTCGGTGTTGAAGAATACGGCTGTCGGCATGGCTTGCGCGGCGCCCTCGGCCTGCAACAGCGTCGAGGGACCGGGCGCGGCCAGGTCGGGCTTGAACGCCATGGCCGAATTGGAGGTGCCGAAATCAATGCCCAGGATGGCGGATGCAGATGACATAAAGACCAGATCCGACGCGGGAATCGGACGAAAAAATCAAGGCATGCCGGTTGCAAAAATGCAGATCCGGTGCCGGTATAAAAAGGGAAAAGCCTCTGTACCCTAGCGGATGCAGAGGCCCAAATGCGACTGGCCTGACACGGAGTCGGTTGACCCAGGCGTGCGCTGCAAGAACGGTCTTTGCGCGCCGCGACCGGAAAATTATAGGGCAAGCGCATGCAGCGACCGCAGGCAAACCATAACCCCTTAAGAACCTGTTCAAAGTCTCCTCGCGCCGCGACAGTGTCTTTGCGGGATGGGATGCGAGGGGGACGCCCAGCCGCGCAACACCGCAGCAATAGCCCAGCTATTGCGAGGATTTGCAACGACGCAGACCGCCCCTGCCCGGGCGGCCCTCGCCGGGCGCCCCTTCCCGGGCAGCGCAAAGCCACTATCCCTACGGGTTGGGGTGGAATCGGGCGATTTCTGCGCGCTGGCCCTTGCTTGCACTCCGGTGCAAGCTGCGTTCCATCCCTTCGAACTCATCCCGATTGCACTCCAACGCGGCTGCGTAGAGACTTAGAACAGGTTCTAATAGCCCTATACAAAGCCCATCGGCGTGCTGCTATGCTCTGCGCTCCCTGCACCACCGCTGGCAACGCCCATGCCCACCATGCAAGTCACCCATACCATCGCAGAACTCCGACAAGCCCTGGCCGAGCGCGGCCGGCCCGCCTTTGTGCCCACCATGGGCAATCTGCATGCAGGCCATATCTCGCTGGTGCATGAGGCCAAACGCCATGGCGCAGTGACGGTGGCGAGCATCTTTGTCAACCGCCTGCAGTTCCTGCCGACCGAAGATTTCGACAGCTATCCCCGCACCTGGGAGGGCGACTGCGCCCAGTTGCAGGCGGCCGGCTGCGACATCCTGTTTGCCCCGCGCGAGAAGGACCTGTACCCCGAGCCCCAGCTGTTCAAGGTGCAGCCCGACCCAGCACTGGCCGACATTCTGGAAGGCGAGTTCCGCCCCGGCTTTTTCACCGGGGTCTGCACCGTCGTGATGAAGCTGTTCAGCTGCGTATTCGCCAGCACCGGCGGGGGCGCGGCCATTTTTGGCTGGAAGGACTACCAGCAGCTGATGGTCATCCGCCGCATGGTGGCGCAGTTTGCGCTGCCCATCGAGATCATCGGCTGCCCCACCGCGCGCGCCGACGACGGCCTGGCACTGAGCTCGCGCAATGGCTACCTGAGCGCGGCCGAGCGCCAGCAGGCCATGGCCCTGTCCCAAGCATTGAAGGCGCTGGCCGCCGCCGCCCGCAACGTGCCCACCAACCTGCCTGCGCTCGAAGCCCAGGCCATGCAGTCGCTGCGGGCCCTGGGCTGGGAGCCCGATTACCTGACCGTGCGCCAGCGCCACAACCTGCTGGCGCCCGCCGAAGGCGAGCTGGCCAGCGCGCCGCTGGTGGCGCTGGGCGCGGCACGCCTGGGCAGCACGCGGCTGATCGATAACCTGGAGTTTTAAGGCGCTGCGCCAGCCCCATCGCTGTGGCCCATGGGCCAGCAGCCCGGCCGGGGTCTGGGCAGCCAGAGTGTGATGGGCGCACCCAACCTTAAAACGCTCCACTTTTGATAGCAATCAAGAAAGCACACAGGCGGCAGTGAAGGCTGCCTCTGGGCTGACAATTGTTTGCTGCATTCGCGCTGCAGTCGGGCAAAAACATACACGCCCAATCATCAATAGACAGTACATTCCCATTTAATTAATCAATACATTACCTGGATTGAACGTCCATGCATGGCTTTGTCGAGTGCCTGCATCGGCCATTACACGCCTGGTTTATGATTCATATTGATACATATAGCATCTACTAGTTACATTGCTGGATGAGGCTATGTGCTGCGTTTTGTGGCTGAGCAGATTCCATGGGAAGAGACATGACCAATCCATTGATGTTTTTCAGGCTGCTGCTGGCAGCTTTTTTGTTGAGCTTCGGCGCGCAGCATGCCCTGGCGCAAAAGGTGTTGCTGCTAACGACCAATATTGCAGGGCCCAATGCAGAGCAGGATGATGCAATCCGCGCATATACCAACCTGCAAAACGAGTTCTCTTCCCAACTCGCCAGCACCAGTGACCTCACTCGAATGTCCGTGCTGGGCAATGCCAATGCGATCTCGGCGACCACGTTCACCGATGCTCCTGGCCCTTACGACATCGTGATTGTCGCTGGCACCTACCGCTCGATCGATGATACCAATTGGGCCGTTCTGCAAAATGCAGTCGCCAACCGCTGGGCCAATTCCATAGTGTTCTTTGTCGATGGATGCTGTGAGGGACAAAATAGCGGCAATGCGAGAAGGATGGTGGCTACGCTGAACGCCGGTGCCCAGGCAAGTTTTACCTTGGGCGCCACGGTCAATGGATTTCAAGCCTTCTCACTGAACACCAACTCGCCCTATGCAAGCTCTTTTGCAGCGCTGAACCCTTTGCAAGGGGGCTACTACACCTATATCAATAACGTACCTGCCAACAATGCACTGTATGTACCCGGGGGCGCTCTCCCACCGACAGGATCTGCGCCATGGGACAACGTCTATGGCCTGCTGATTCCGACAGCCCAGTCCAATGCAGGCCGAGGCGCTTGCGTGTTTGCCGTGGTCGACATCTCGTTATTTGACGCTGCGCCATGGGCTGCCAACCAAGGAAAAATCGCTCCTGCCTTCCTGAGCGCCGCCACCTCCGAGACCGGTGCCTGCGGCCTGCCCAAGGTCAGCAAGAGCTTTGACAGGGCGGATGTCTATCTGGGCGGCAGCGATAACAACACGCTGCTGACCATCACCTTGTCCAACGGCACACCCAACCCCATCACCAACGTTAACCTGACCGACAACCTACCCGCGCCTTTGGTAGTGGCTGCAGGTGCGGTGGGCAACACCTGCACAGCAGGCAACCTCAGTGCTGCCGTGGATTCCAGCGTCATCAGCAACAACGGCTTTACCATCCCTTCCGGCGGTTGCACCATCACCGTGCCCGTGCAATGGCCCAACACCGATGCCGGCCGCCAGGCATGCATCAGCACCCCATCGGTGACCAACACCATCACGCCAGGTACCGACTTTGTCTCGCCCACCGGCCAGGTCAATACGCCAGCCACCGCAACACTCGCCTGCCATGCCGCGCAGCTTGCCATCTCCAAGCAGGTGGTCTGGCCCGCCAACGTCACGCCCGTGGATCTGACGGGCAGCAGCTTCCCGGTCTCGGTGGTCTGCACCGGCAGCGATGGCGTGGTCGCGCCAGCGATCAACACCTCGATCACGCTGGACACGGCCACCACCGGCAGCGTCTCCATCACGCCGGTGATCGCCAGCGGCAGCTGCGTGGTGACCGAGGGCACGCGCCCCACGCCGCCCGCCAACCATCTCTGGGAGGAAGACCCCGCGCCCAGCGTCTCCGTCACGATGGCAGCGCCCCCAGCGGCCAATAGCGCGCAGCTGGTCAACACCTTGGCACGCGCCAACACTGATATCACGATCAGCAAGACCGTGGCCGGCGGCCCGGCAGCGGGCATCAGCGGCAGCTTCAGCTTTAGCGCCAACTGCGGTGCAGACGGCAGCTTTACTACGGCAGTGAGCTTGAGCGGCAGCAACGCAGGCGCCATCGCCATCACCAACGTGCCCCAGGGCGCCAGCTGCACCGTGAGCGAAGCGCCCACCATGCCCGAGGCGCCAGCAGGCTACACCTGGAGCACCAGCCTGCCCGCGCCAGTGACGCTGGTCACCGCAGCCAATGGCAACACGGCCTCCTTCGTCAACACGCTGGTGCGCACGGCGCCTGCTGTGCCCGCTGCAGTGCCTGCGCTGGACACCATCAAGCTGCTGCTGATGGCCGTGGCGATGGCGCTGATGGGCATGCTGGTGCTGCGACGCGCGCAACGCCGCTGAGATGATGGCAGCGCGTGCCACTGACAGTGGTACAGCGCCCCACTATCAAAAAAAGGCCTGGGTTCGGCATGGTGCTGAACCCAGGCCTTGTGCCTTGGTGGCGGGACCCAACCCGGTGCTGCGCTGTCGCAGCGCGCCAGATCAGGCGCGGTTGCGAGCGGCGCGCAGGCTGGCAAAGCCTGCGACCAAGGCCGACAGCAGCAGCACGCCCCAAGGTGCATTGGCGGGAACCGGTGTTGGGGTGGATGGCGTGCTGGGCGCAGTGAAGGTCACGGTGGACACCTGCGGTGGGTTCAAGCCCGCCGATTCAATGTTGTCAGGCCCATTGGCATAGGCGCCAGCAGTGGCAGATGTGACGTTGACGGACACCGTGCAGGACTCCATCGCATCGGCCAGATTGCCGGTCACATCGATGCTGGTGGCACCGGCTGCTGCCGTCACGACGCCGCTGGGGCAGGTCGTAGCAGTTGCAGGTGTGGGCGCTACCACCAGGCCTGCAGGCAGGTTGTCGGTAAACGACCAGCCGGCCTTGGCGCCCAGCTCCGTCGTATTGGTGACCGTGAAGGTCAGCACGCTCACGCCGCCTACTGGCTGGGTCGCCGGGCTGAACGATTTGTCCAGGGTCGGGCTGACGTCCAGCAACTGGATATTGTCAAAGGCATGGTCATTACCGCCGCCACTGCCATTGGCATTGGTCATGCGGATGCCGACCGAGGCGCTGTTGACCAGTACACCGCCACTGGTATTGGTGCCCACCCGTGCACCTTGCCCCGCCGTCGCGGCGCCAGCAGCGCCCAGCGCTGGCATGTCCTGCAACGTGCCGCCACATCCATTGATCTGACCACCGGCAGCAACTGGGGTGCCGTCATCGAGCAAAGCAAACTGCAACTGCGGCGCGGGGGCCCGGTAGCAGTTGGCGGCAGCCACGTCTATACCCACGGCGATGAAGCGGCTGGGGATCGACAGCGTCAGGGGCGTCGCCGTTTCAAACTCCACATTGCCCGCGCCAGGATTGTTGGAGGTATAGGCCGACACGGCGAAATTGGTCGCGGGTGTCGCCTGGCCCTTGAAGGTGCCAATCGCCTGTGCCAGCTGCTGGGTCACATTCCAGGCCTCCTGGGTGCCACAGCTGGCGGTCTGGCCATCGGCTCCGGCAACCGGCTGGTCTGCCGAGGACATCAGCCCGTTGCAGCCTGTGAGCCAAGACGGGGCTGCCGTATAGGTTTGGCCCGTTACACCCACATAATCCGTCAGAATATCCCCGCTGGTGGCGGGCGAAATATTTTGAAAGTCTTCCGTGAATATTACGGGCGGCGCCTGCGGCACCCCTGGCACCGCATAACCAAATCCGATGCACCTAGCTACGGATAGGACAACATGGACAACCGCCCGATTAGCGGATTTTTCCGTTGCCTGGCGGCACGTAGCGCTGGCCTGGGAAGTAGACCCGTTCAATCTCGCGCAGCGAGCCCTCGCCCAGCGAGCGGATCTTGAGCAGTTCATGCGGGTAGGCCTGGCGCAGTTGCTCGGGGGTGGTGATGTCACCGCGCGCCAGTGCCCGGACAATGGCCACGGGCAGCGAGCCATTGAGGCAAGAGCCGGAGACAAAGGGCAGCTTGGGCCTCGAGTGCATGGGAACATAGGACTGGCCAGGCAAAAAGGCCTTTTCGATCTTGCGCAGCCGCAGCAGACCAATGCCCTTGATCGCGAGCAGCCCCAGCGGGTAGGCCTTGCGCACCGCCTCGACGCTATCGATGCCGTGGTGCACCAGAATCCGTACCAATGGCGCAGGCAGCTTCCCGTCTAGTGAAGTGGAGGGGTGGATCTCTGAACCATTTGCCATATTTATGAAATCATAATCATCTTTGCTTAATTGTGTTACTTATGGTTTTTCTTGATTTCATCGGCTCAAAGCGCTGCCCATCAAAAAACGTGGCCTCCACTTCGCGCAGCGCCTTGATACCAAAGCCCGTTATCTCCACCAGGCGCCGGGGATAGGCGGCGACCAGCTGCTGCACGGTCTTGATGCCATGCCGGCGCAGGGTGATCAATACGCGCCGGGACACCAGGCCTTCGAGTGAGGTGCCATCCAGATCTTCTGTCTCGATCGGTGCCAGCACAGGCACCTCATAGCGCCGCCCCGGAAAAAGCAGCGCCTCGATCTGCCGAAAACGCACGGGCCCCAGGTAGTGGATTTTCAGCAGCTTGGCCGGATACAGTGCGTCGACCTGGGCCAGCGTGGTGATGTCGTGCCTGGCCAGCAGCTTCCATAGATCTGGCGGCAGAAGATCCTGGAGCGGCTTATCAGGCCGGTCAGGCGGTGGGGATGGTGATGTAGTCATCTGTAACCATCGTAGCCCCTTGGCCTTGCAAAATATTACATGGGCGGCTGAAATTAGATTTGTTGACATGTCTTATACACAGAGCAGCATGTCCGCATGCCTTTTTTCCTGCCGCCATCGCTGTGGTTGGTGATGCCCAGTGCCAACAACCGCCTCATTCGGAGGGCGTGGAGGGCTTAGCGCTTACCGCTGCCTTGCGGCGCCCCATGGCGCCTGGCCACCTTGGCAATGTACATCGCCCCCAGAACGCACAGGCTCAGCGCCGGCCAGCCCACCAGGTACAGGCCCCACAGACCTTCCACAAAGAACAGCACGCAAATGCCTATCTGTATCGCGCCCCACCGGCGGCGCACGGGGGCCGCCGCCACGCCGGGAGCAGGCCTTGCCGCGGTGGTGCCGGTCTGTATCGCACCGTCGCTGCCTGCCCTCCCATCGGCGGCTGGGCTATGTCGCTTCTGCGGCCGGACCTGCTGCATGGCGCTGACTTCCTTTCATTGGGTGGTGTGAATGCTCGGATGCCATGGATCCGGGTCTGCATCGCCGCATGGCAGCGCCCGGCGGCCGCACCATATATAGCGAAATTACATTGGATTCCACATATTGCATTCTGGCCCATTCCACACCGGCACACAACCATAACTGTTGGATTTGAACTAGACAGATATGATCAATAAGAAGCTTGCCGAGAAGCCCCTGGCCCAACTGCTGGGCCAGCGCATTGCCCAGCTGCGCAAGTCGCGCCAATGGACGCAGGCGCAACTGGCAGAGCGCCTGCAGGTGGAGCCCGAGACCATCAGCCGCTTTGAACGCGGAGCCTCCGTGCCCTCACTGCATACGCTCGAAAGCCTTGCCTCGGTACTGCGCGTGGGCATCGCCGATCTGCTCGCCCACAGCTCCACCGCCCCCGATGACCAGGCCATGCGGATCAGCGCCTGGCTCTCCGAGCTGGAACCGGCCGACCGCGCCTTTGTGACCGGTATCGTGCAGCAGCTTTGTGAGCGGCTGCGTTCACACAGTGCTTGATCTAGGCGTCTTGTCGACCGCAGGACTGCAGCGTGCTGCCCACGCCCCCGGTTCAACGCAAGGCCGCACTCGTTTGCCATAGATCCATCGCTCACCTTTTGAGCGCCTTTCCCAAGCCATATCCTCCCCACCTCTCCATGTCACGTTTTTCGTGACGACAGCTTACCACAAAGTCACGAGACTCGTGACATGCCTTCCTTACTTACGCCTACCTCGACCGTTCTAGGCCGCCGCATGCGAGCCCGACGCGAAGACTTGGGTTGGTCGCAAGAAAAAGTGGGCGTGTTGATTGGCATCGATGAATCCGCAAGCCGTGCGCGCATCAGCCGCTATGAGCTGGGCACGCATGAGCCCCCCATCAAAACGGCACGTCTGATCGCCGATGCGCTGCAAGTGCCGCTGGCCTATCTGTACTGCGAGGATGATGACTCCGCTCAGCTGCTACTGGCCCTGGGAGCCATGAGCAAAACAAAGCGGGGCAAAGCGCTGGCACATTGGCTGAGTGAGATCGCCTGAATCCTTGAAGCCGAGATGGATAGATGAAGCGAATACCCCGCTTCAGCGTCCACACCTGCACGCCCTAGCCTTTAGCAAGAAACAAGCATGTCTGTCACCCCATGGCGACCACCCCAGCACATCAAAGTCAAAGCCCTTGGCCTGCACTGGCGCAATGGCCAATTGCTGGCGACCGAGGTCATGGATGATGCGGGCCGCCTGACAGGGGTGCGCCCCCTTGGCGGCGGCGTGGAGTTTGGCGAGCGCTGGCAGGCAGCGCTGCAACGCGAGTTCCTGGAAGAGCTGGGCGTGGAAGCGCAAGTCCAGGGACCACCCATCGTGATGGAGAACCTCTACACGCACCACGGGGCGGTAGGCCACGAGGTGCTGTTTATCGCCAATGTCGTGTTTGATGCAGCGCCCTTTGCGCACCTGGACCACATCTGCTTTCACGAAGACAGCGGCACCCTGTGCACAGCGCGCTGGTTTGACCTGGCGGCGCTCGATGCCCCGGGCGGCCCGGCGCTCTACCCGGCAGGGCTCAAGCAAGTGCTGCTTGACCGAGCTGCCGGCACGGCGCCGCCCAGCCGCTGAGCCCGCACCAGACGCAAAAAAGCCCATCACAGAGGATGGGCTTGGGAATGCGTTTGGTGGCCTGGCGCGGAATCGAACCACGGACACGCGGATTTTCAATCCAAAAAAAATCGATGAATTAAAGAACAAAAGCCAAAGATTTTTAAGAATTTTCTTCGCTTTATTTACCGGCAGTCCGAACTTGCTAACGAACCATTCAAAAATCGCGAGCTACCGATCTCATTTTCATCATGTATATCAACCAACTGGGGAGAGGTGCAGCCGATTTTAACCGAACTCCGCCAGCTTCAATCTTCTACGCTTCCGAAATTTTCGCTAGCGGCTGGAATGATAAGCTTAGCCACGATATCTCACAAAAATTCTTGAATATATGCAGGTCACATCCAAATAGCCTGAGACACAACTTCACGAATAGCTTGAATTTTTACCTCCCCAATATAGTCAATATCGTCAAGTTCTTTATCCGTAGCATTAGCAAGCTTCCCTACAGTTGTCATTCCTGCAGCTAGTAGCCGTTGAATGATAGGCTCGGTTAGTCCATAAGGATAAGCGGAAGACCTTCCAAGAACCTGAATATCTTTATCCAGTATTGCCAACCCAGTCTCAACCGGCAGTTCGGGCAACTTTATCGCACTAAATGAAGCTCCAGAAATATGCAATTCCGCAGGATCGGAGGAGGCTTGGAGCCACTCATCAATCATGTCAGATGTTAGACGTCGCGTTGGAGTTTCCTCAAGCAGACTGCATAAGTTGATCGCAAAGATAGGCCCTCTACCTCCGGATTTTAGCGCTCTAGATGCCTCACGTCTTGCGACGAAGCCAAGGTACTCCAAAATTTCAAATATTTTTAGATACGGGCTAACCATCTGCCTATGAATCAGAATACGGTCCTGCGCAATAGCTCGGGTGCTACTTTTAACTGTTTTTGTCGCATGGTCTACAATAACCTCAAAAACTTCTCTAGCAGGATCAATCAACGCCTCATAGATTCCTAACTTCGGCGCCACTTCATCCATCAACGGCCAAAAATAATCGGATGCCATTTCAAGCATACACTCGGTAACCTCGGGAATTCCTATTTTCTCCTTAGAATCAAATCGATTGCACGCCAATATAAATCCACGCAAATTTCCAACTACCGCACGCCCAATAATATTAGCAAATTGTGAAGGTGCTAATCGATCGGAAAAGGTTGTGCGCTCAGACAGTCGCGGATACCTAGCCTTAACTACATCGGGGAAAAATTCAGGTACAGACGCCGTATCGGATCGACCAATATCAATTACAGTAGAATCATTGAAGACATCAAATCGAACGCCAAATTTCGTGACACCGGGATATATTGAAGCCTTGCAAGATGTAAGATTACTCGACAAAGTTCGGTATAAATCAAAAAACACTTCAAGTGGCTTTTCGCGTCCAATGTGCGCTGCATCATCAAACAACAAAACAATTCTCATATTCAATGCTTGCGCAAGAGCTGTCAAGCTAAACTGAAGAGAAACTTGATCAGTTGCATCTGTAAAGTGATACTCCAGCTTCCGTTCGCGAAGCTCTTGCTGGATTGCCTGAGAAAGAAGAACACAAAAATGACCTATGTATTCGCTACCATCAGACTGAAGTAAAGGAAGGTAACGCAAACTTACATAAACTGGAAAAACATTCTCGGAGGCTCGCATCCGTCTAGACGCCTCAATCAATAAAGCACTCTTTCCGCTACCTCGTCCGCCTCTAACCAAAACTGGGCCGTGGGCGCTCAACTTGCGAATGATTACTTCGTCATGCGAAGAAAATTTATGATACTTTTCAAACTGACTTGATGGACATTCTTCAGCTGCGAGGATAAGCCCAGAGTCAAGGTTTATATTTTTATCTGCAATCAAGATAGGCTCCCTTTAATAGACTTATAGCAGTTGACCGCTTGATCAGGGGTGAGTGAGGCGTACGCAGTATGGACAAAATGGGAGACAAGGCCCAAATTCGCTGTAAGCAAAAATGTCTCTCTAATTGAGCTTTTAACAGTTGCCTCATCAAATACTAGGGCGGTTGTAAAGAACTCCCAATGTACACCTTTGGAAAGAGTTGAATACAGCTGAGCACTTTTACCCTTGGTTTCATCGATGAAACGATCTGGGTCTATATTGAGTAGATCAGATAGTAGAGGGTCGTGACCCAAACCAGAAATGTGATCAAGCATTTTGTTTAATGCAGGCTTCCAAAATATATGCTCAAAGTGTTTAGAAAAAAGTGCACGACTTATTTTAGGAAGTTCATGATCAATACTCCATAAAATTTGGGCACCTTTCTCATCAGGCATCACGTCACCTGACCAAGCAAATGCGGACTTCGCACGCTTACCCACCTCATACTGTGGCTGTGCTTGGAACTCGCTTAGATAGAGCATGCGGAATGAGTCGAGTCGTCCCACTAAAGCGGCACAGCCGTTCTCAAGGAGAACACGTGAGCAAAAAGGTCCAAAGCTTAAGGCTTCATCTGTGATTTCTTCATTCAGGAAGTGCGAGGCTTTTACGGAGAATTTTCGAAGCGAACTCGCTAGCTGATCAAGCGCAATTTTCCCAGTCCCTTCAGATTTGTCACCACAAAGGAGAAGTGCAATTTCATTCATTTTCTGTTGCTTTGCAAAACAAACCTAGCGAAGTTGGCAGTACTGGAAGTCGCGGAGCTTGTACACAATAAAATTCTGGTGAGATGGCAAATATCCAGTTTAGCAGCCCCGCCGATAGATCAACGAACATTTCTCACAATACTCTCCTCGCTTTATAGTTTAAAACTATCATTTAGGGTCTCTGCTTAGGCAGCTGACAACCCCGCTAAGACAGATTTCTGCACCGAACCTTTTAGAGTTCCCCTGACCGTCCACAGGAGGTCAGGGAGGATTGTTACCCTGAACAAGGGATGATCATCGAGCCCGCGTTCGATGCATCCTGCAATGTCTTAGCTGATAGATGTGCGTACCGCATTGTCACTTTGGGATCACTGTGCCCAAGGATCTGCTGCACTTCGAACAAGCTGCGTCCATTGGATACCAAAAATGAGGCAAATGAGTGGCGAAGATCATGAATGCGCAGATTCAGTCCGGCTAGCTTTCTAATTCGGTACCATTGATAAGTGAAAGCTGTGTACGGCTTGGCAGTGACTGGAGAGGGAAACAAATAGTCTGATTTTTCTTTACTATCCAGCTGGGCCAAGACCCACAAAGCAGAGTCGTTCAGGGGGATCGAACGGGACTTCTTGGACTTCGATCTTTTTGCTTCGACCTTCCATACTCGACCTTCCTCGCTGACATTTTTCCAGGTGGCCGTTAGTGCTTCATTCAAGCGGGCACCTGTGCTAAGCAGGAACATCAAAATGTGGCAGATCGGTCGGTTGTAGTCTGTTTTCAGGACATGCAGCAGACGCGCAAGCTGCTCGTCATCAAGATAGTTCTCGACTTGGTTATCAACGTTAAACAGCTTGATGCCCTTGAGCGCATTTTTCTCAATGAAGTCCCATTGCAAGGCTAAATTGAGAAACCGGCGCATTAGCTTGATCCCATGGTCCGCAGAAGCTGGGCTGAGCCCTTGAGAGCGCAGGTCAGTGTGGAACTTCTGCACCTCCAGCCGGGAAATGGACTGCAATGGCACATCCTTGAACCTGGGCGCGATGTGAACTCGGTACAGTGACTCATCTCGATTGATAGATCGCTTGTGCTGGGATGCATACGGCAGGTAGTAGTCATGAAAGAACTTGTCCAAGGTCATCAAGCCTGGGGTCTGCTTGATAGCCTCTTCCTCATTCTTCTCTATCTGATGCTCGCTTCGCACCTGAGCTGCCTTTTTCTTGGCCTGCGACAGGGTCAGGTCTTCGATCGTGCCCAGCTTCTTGTAGCAGTTGGTACCCTTTGGATTTTTCAGGCGCAAATACCAAGTTGGAATAGCAGTTTTAGATGTGCGGCACTCAACAAATAGGCCGGGTTCATCGGCCACGCTGTACTCGATCTTCTTCTTGTCTGAGGGGCATATCAGACCAGTAGCCATGAAGGCAGGGGTAAAACTAACGACAGGCATAAGGATCTCCTTTCGAAAATGGACATACATGCGGACACTGAGCCCGCAGTAAGGCGCAGCCATACCTCACCCCTGACAAAGGGGGCTTAATACGACTAGTGCGCCGTAAGGTATAGGGTTTAAAAAGTAGGGGCTTGGAGCAACGCTGCGTGATCCGATGCGAACCCCCACCAATGGCATTCACTGCCATCAAAAACATCAACTTAGTTAAAAAGCGGCGCTTCAGCGCACCGAAGAGGCGACGATAGACTTCTGCCTTTGCCAATGGACTAGATGTTTAAAAGTTTGGGATTGGCGGTTTACCCGTTTGCGGGGTGTTCTGTTTTGTCATCAACTTAGGAATTGCGAAGGGATCTTCGCTCGCAACAATTGAAGGTTTCAATCGCTCGTTGCTTTCGTCGCCGTCTGCAGAAAAGATTTGTTGGTATTCGTTTTCCGGCCGTGCTGGCGGAAACGACGAGGCGATTGGAGTTTCTTCCATCTCGTCTTGAGTGAGTAACACTGGCAGGTAACGCTCGAATGCCTGGAAAAAATGACGCATTTCGTATCCCTTTGGCGTATTGGATGGCCCGACACGTACAGTCTTTGGCTTAATTTCATAAGGTGCAAGGAACTTGGCTAACTGGCGGGCACTCAGTGGCTGTCCGTGGTTGTATCGGCACCAATCCATATCGAGATGATTGTGAAGTAATTCCAGCAGTTGCGCTGAGGCAATATACATTCCTTGATAATCTTGCAGTACTTCGCGTATATCCTCCAAGAGCTGATTAGAAGAGGATTTAGGCGGTTCAGTTTCAGCGGAAATTAACAATGCCGCTGCAGTTGCTTTTTCGCCCCATTCATGCCCCAATAGGTGAGCAATAGTCAATAGAGGCTCCCAGCAGTCTTGCTCTCGATCTCCAAGCTGTTCAGGTAACATAATAGTTGTACTTTCGAACTTCAGTGCGTTATCACGGATAAAGCGCAAGATACCTGATCGCAGATAAGCAACTTCTTCTTTATCCATACTGCGCAATCTTTGTACGGTGTCATCCTTGGTCTTGCGCTTCATTGGCACCTGAATTCCACGGCTCATCGTGGCTGATGGCAAATGCCGTTCCAAAGCTATACCCGCTAGTGCCTTAGGCCCAAAAACTTGGAACGCACAGCATATCTGCTCTCCACTTTTCGCATCAGACTCCATTCTCAAGACATAGCCTCCCTTTTCATATCCATTGTTTATAATCCCTGCCATTTCATCCTTACCTTTCATGAAGGTATCGGCCTCATCGATTAAAAGTGTTGGACGATGCTCATTGATTATCCTAAATAGCGATGCCGTACTAATATTCGCGGTTTCTAGCGGCGCAAAAGCCAATAACTTTATTAGTTTCAACAATTGCGTTTTTCCACACGCTCTTTCTGGAGCATTTATTAGCAGCAACGGAGATCTTTCAAAATACTCGTAACACCACGTATGAAAGATCCACAGTGCCGTGGCGAGAGCTGAGCTATCAGAAAGAAAAGCATATCTTTTTATGAAAGCAATCACTTCAGCTATAAGTTCTCGCGCTTGAAATTCGCCTTCCCGTGGTGCATCAATACCTTTAAATAAAAGATTGACAGTATTTGACTTGTGCTGAAGAATTTTTTTAGACATTGAAATTCCGAATGTTGAATGGTTAAACATGCCGCTTGCGAAAGACGGTTTGCACCTTACACACGGTTGGCCAACCTAATTTGCCTTGTGCAGACAGCAAATCTGAATCAATGATCGCACACATTTTTTTCGACCCGATTTGATGCGAATTCAATATTACTTACAAAATTTAACTCTTCAGAGATTTTTAAATGCCTAAGCCACTTCCAGAAGGAAAAATAAAAAATAAAGCTCATCCCGCTTTCGCTAGTAAAAAATAAAACTTACTAGCTAAAGCGCCTTCAGCAAGTAAAAAATAAACTCTAAGGAAAGAATTTCTTAAGGAAACTACCTATGCATGTTGATATAAAGATCTAAAGACCCCTAAAATACATAGACTTTTTAATTTGACATTCTTGGAGTTATGTGGTTGAACTTTAAGATTTCAGCCACAAGGTTTGCACCTGCAGCATTGCCTGGATTCGCTGTATGCAGACCGCGAATACACGCTCCATTTCTTAAAAAATTAAATATATATAGAGGATGTAAGGTCCAAGTCGCCCCTCATTGGTGAGTTCGCTCACCCGGATCTGCTCGCCACACACAGCCCCCTGTCCTCTTGTTGCCGCAACGTCCGCAACGCCGCAACGTTTCATGAAAGACATGGGATAGATCGTGGCGCTGTTGCGAGCGTTGCGGCACCCCGGGCGAGCCCCACCTCGCTTCCTGCACCCGGCGGAGGAGAGCGGGGGCGCGGCGCGGGCTCACACACCCGTAGCACCCTCGCGTGGTACCCAGGTTGGGCGCAGGCGTAGCGCACGTGGCGGGAGGATGGTCCCCCTACTTACCACCAGCCCGCGCCCGCCTGGGGCACACTATCGGAGCCGGCCAGCGCCGCCACCTCAGACAGGATGACCAGGGGCAGCAAGCGGTCAGGCAGGCCGTCCATATCCAGGGCACGTTGGGCGGCGTCAAAAATGCAGTCTTCGAAGTTCATGAGATTTCCTTTAAGTTATTAGCGCAGGTAGCGGTGCCAGACCGCCAGAGCTACGCCCGCGAGCACAAATACGAGAAGAAGTGGATATATAAAAGTGAGAGCTGCTGCTGCAGCAATAGCCATGGGCCGGGTGACGGTGAACCAGAGTCCCAGCACGAAGACAGTGACCAGGGCAGCGAGCAAGCCGACCGTCAAACAATCTCCTTTGCCCTTTTGCGCCGAGGTCGAGCGTCTTCTGGCTCTTGAATGCGCATCCGGGCTGCGACGACCTGCTCAAATGTGGCTTTGGAATTGTGTTCGTACTGGTTCCGATTGAATGGATTGGCTTGCACCAGTCCCAGATCAGCCAGTGCTGCCAAGATGAAGCCACCCGTGTTGACGGAGCGACCAGGGTGTAGATTGCAAAAACTCTTGGCGGTGAGACCTTGCTTGTCTGCCACCAAGGCTTCGATCTCTGAGGCCAAACTCCAGCCCTTGAACCACAGACCATTTCCTGTATTGCCAACGATGGCCAGATGCAAGGTGTTAGCTACTGCGTCTGTTCCGACCACATAGGTCAGGGTGCTTTTTCCTGACAGAGATGGGCAGTCATGGATGTAGAAGCTTTTGATGGTTGGTATTTCTTCGTCAGTTTCTGTCATTGATGTTCCTTCGTTAGTTGATGAGAGGGAAGCCTTTCAAATAAGGTGGCAAAACCCCCGCGTGCAAAAGAAAACCGCCCGGATGGGCGGCTGTGAGGGGGAAATTTCGTGGCTTGGCTCATAGCACGCCGATCTGAAAAATGCAGTAGTCCTTCAGTTCCTGACTGAGGTCTGGGTGCTTGGGCACATAGATCACGACACCGTATCCATCGTCGCTCAGGACCAGGGTCAGCTCATACCATTCAAGATGACTCTCAGCAGCATCGCAGGGGCGATCCAGCAGCGAGAAGCCCAGCACCCGGTAAACCTGCTCGGGGACGTCACTTGGCTCCAGCACGACGATCTTTACGAGGCCTGACAGATCCGGCATGCCATATCTCGCCAGCTCTTCAACGCGCAAGCCAATCAGGTCGCCCAGCTC
This sequence comes from Comamonas koreensis, assembly GCF_014076495.1. Classification (NCBI taxonomy): domain Bacteria; kingdom Pseudomonadati; phylum Pseudomonadota; class Betaproteobacteria; order Burkholderiales; family Comamonadaceae; genus Comamonas; species Comamonas koreensis. The sequence goes on from NZ_CP043575.1 coordinate 97,657, forward strand.
AGACCCTTGGCGAGCAGCGCAGGCTCTTTGAAAAGATGCAGTGTTTGCATAAATGTGCATAGAACTCCTTCGAGTAGATAAAAGAAAACCCGCCGAGGATCGCTCCAGGGCGGGTCAATAAAGCGTCAATGACGCCATGCAATTGGTGCTATTAGTGATTGCGGGACTTGAGTGCTGCGATAGCAAACCCGGCCATAGAGACCAGAATCGGAGTGCCCACAAGAACGGCCAGTATGGGGTTCAGCTTGCCTGTGCCCACGATACCCACTCCCTTATCGATCAAAAAGTACGTGAGCATGTTGACCCAGTTGGCTTGGATAGAAATAACATGAAAAGCAAGTAGGCCGACAGCCAGCAGCAGCACCGTCAACCAGATCCATTTAAGTACCATGTAGCTAGGCTTGGGAAGAAAGGCACACCAACCAATTGCCGTCAGGATCAAAATTCCAACCAAAGTGCTTGGCCACAAGATCATCGGCACCAGCACCCAGACACACGCAGAGGCCGCCAGAGTGGTGACGATTCTTGCAAAGTATTCCGCTCTTGGCAGTTGATCGATAGCATGCCAGTAGCCCGTGTTCAGATGGGCTCCGAAAATCTTGAGCAGCAGCCCACACAGAGCTAATGCCAGGCTCAAGATGATGTTGACTAGTCGGTCATGCATCAGGCCCGAGTTGATCACTCTGCTGCCCCTCATACCCTCCACACTGACATCATTTCCTAGCGCCCATGTCAGCATGGCGATGCCGATGAACATGATTGCTGTCGAAACTCTTTTCATTCTTTGCCCCTTTGGTTTAATTCACCCTTGATCTGTGTCTCATAGCTCGACGTCACCCTGGAAAAGTAAATACCGCCAGCGACCCATAGGCCTAAGCCGAGCCACCACGCCTCAAAGAAGCCCCAGATTCCAGACATGAAGAAGATGGCGCACAACAGCTCCTGTACACCAGTGAATCTGGCTAGTGCTAACTTCTGGATATGAGCATCGACCTTCTTGTCCGCTTGCTCGCTCACTCGTTGCTCAGAGGCTGGGAACATAGGGGCACCTGATTTAGAGCCTGAGAGCTGGGCCTCAATAGCCTGGATGCGAGCTACTGCCTCTTTTGCAGCCAACTCCTCAAGCTCTTTAAGCTCAGTCTCCTTCTCGATGGCTTGTTGCCGCGCCTCTTCCCTCCTACGGGAAATTTCTGCAGCCTGTTCTTGCTGCAACTCGGCCCGCCGCTGTGCAATTTTTTGGTTCAGGTCCAATTTATTCCTCGCTGTTTAAAAGATTGCTAAGCACTGAACCAGCAACTGCAGATCCAGCGACCATTCCAGCCGCGCCGATGGCAGCATTGCGACCCTTTCGCTTGGCCAGTTCTTCGGCACGGATCACGTCATCGATGCAGCGCGATGATCTGGCCGCTCTTTCAGACTCGGGCACACGGCGCTCGAACGTCACCATCAAGGTTTCCCGGTCAGTAACAACGAGATGCCGCTGCATGACCTTTTCCATGAACACCAAGCGCCAGCCCTCTGAGGCCATGGCATTGATATAGGCCTCAAGCACCTCAGTCTCGATGCGGCCTTCGCCCAGTAGAAATGAACTGATCGCGCCATCCGCAACATCGATGACCTTGTATTCGTATTCCATTCAATTGACTCCTTAGTGGTTGGTGGATAGGTAGATGGACAGTGACAAACAGGGCGCCTTAGCGCGATGACGAAGTGCAAAGGCTGATGCAGTTCATGCCCCCACGTCTTTCTTCTCATCTCCCTGTGACGCCGACAGAGGCCTTCAGCATCAGCCATGGGTGGGAAAAGCCGTACATCAATGTCTCATCTGAGTTTTGCTGGCCTTGTAAGGGCTCCGCGGTCAATCAATCGTAATCTATTCAGTCGTGTTACGACTATTCCATATTCGACTAGACGATGCGTGGATGTCTACATCCCTGTATCACGCAGATTACGAGGCGCTGCGAGCAGCCCTTCGAGCCTTGCGCGTGCAGGCCGGACTGACGCAAACAGATATGGCAGCGGAGTTAGGAGTCGGGCAGTCTTACGTCTCCAAGTTGGAGCGCGGAGAGAACTACGTCGATGTGATTTTGTTTGCTCGCTGGTGCCAGATTTGCAAGGTCAGACCAGGGCTAGCACTGGATAGGCTGCTCAGGGTTTAGGCACATCTCAACTTGAGCGAGGATGTTGGCGGCTTTTCGAGTAGCTATGCCTACTCCAGCAGCGACACGTGGGGTGGAGTTGAAGGTCAGGTGGGCGGTCCGGTTACGGCCACAAGCAGACATCTGTTGTGAATGCTGCCATCCTGCAAACGAAGACTTGCTGTCAAAAATGAGTAAATCAATCATTCAACATTTGTTGTATGATTGATATATGGAAGAAGCTCAAGTTATCCGTTCCCTCTCTGCTCTGGCCCATGAAGCACGCCTGCGCGTTTTTCGTGCATTGGTCGTCGCAGGGCCTGAAGGTCTGACTCCCAGTGCATTGGCCGAACAGTTAGGTATAGCCCCCAACGCACTGTCGTTTCACCTCAAAGAGCTCTCCCACGCAGAGCTCGTGAGTCAGGAAAGACAAGGGCGCAATTTGCTCTATCGTGCAGCGTTTCCCGCGATGAATGGCCTGCTCGCCTACCTCGTCGAAAACTGCTGTCAGGGCAAGGTTTGCACGCCAAGTGCCTCGGCTTCGTGTCCTTGCTGAAGCTGTCTTTGCCAGGTGCAGTTCATCATGTTGACGGCAATTCTGATTTTCATCTTCACCTTGACTCTGGTGATTTTGCAGCCACGCGGCCTGGGCATTGGCTGGAGCGCCTCGCTGGGGGCCGGTATCGCACTGCTGTTGGGGGTTGTGCACTGGGCCGATATTCCCGTGGTCTGGAACATCGTCTGGAATGCCACGGCGACCTTTGTCGCGGTCATCATCATCAGCTTGTTGCTGGATGAAGCAGGATTTTTTGAATGGGCTGCGTTGCACTTTGCTCGCTGGGGTGGTGGCAGAGGCTTCAAGCTCTTTGTCTTGATGGTGCTGTTGGGCGCTGCCGTGTCAGCCTTTTTCGCCAACGACGGAGCTGCTCTCATTCTTACCCCCATCGTGATGGCAATGCTGGTCGCACTGGGCTTCTCCGCTGCTGCAACGCTGGCGTTTGTCATGGCGGCAGGCTTCATCGCCGATACAGCCAGCCTCCCGCTGATCGTCTCCAACCTGGTCAACATCGTCTCAGCCGACTTTTTCAAGATCGGGTTCAACGACTACGCATCGGTGATGGTGCCGGTCACGGTGGTATCGATACTGGCCAGCCTTGGTGTGCTGCTGCTGTTCTTCCGGGGAAGCATTCCTGCAAGCTACAAGCTCGATCAACTCAAGCAGCCTTCAGAAGCCATCAAAGACCTTGCCACTTTCCGCGCTGGCTGGATCGTCCTGGTCTTGCTGCTTGTGGGTTTCTTCGCGCTAGAACCCTTGGGCGTTCCCGTCAGCGCTGTGGCAGCGGTCGCTGCCGCGATCTTGTTGGTGGTGGCGGCACGCAGCCCTGTGATCAGCACGCGTAAAGTGTTGCGCGGTGCGCCTTGGCAGATCGTTGTGTTTTCGCTCGGTATGTATCTGGTGGTCTATGGGCTGCGCAATGCGGGTCTGACGGATTACATCGCGATGCTGCTGAACCAATTTGCAGCTGGTGGCGTGTGGACCGCATCACTTGGTACGGGAGTTCTGTCTGCGATTCTTTCCTCGATCATGAATAACATGCCAACTGTCCTGATAGGTGCCCTGTCTATCGATGCTTCCACGGCCAGCGGGGCAGTCAAGGAGGCCATGGTCTACGCCAATGTGATCGGTTGCGACCTCGGCCCCAAGATCACGCCGATTGGCAGCCTGGCCACGTTGCTTTGGCTGCATGTGCTCGCCAAGAAAGGCACAAGCATTGGCTGGGGCTACTACTTCAAAGTCGGTGCGCTGCTGACCATGCCCGTGCTGCTTATCACTCTTGCAGCGCTGGCCCTACGGCTCAGCCTGGCCTCATGAACCTTTGCAACGGAGATCAACCGCCATGAGCGATATCACGATTTACCACAACCCCGCTTGCGGCACTTCCCGCAATGTGTTGGCGCTGATCCGCAACAGCGGAGAGCAGCCTACGGTCATTGAATACCTCAAGACTCCGCCTGATGGCGCCACCCTCGTGGGCCTGATCCAAGCTATGGGAACGCCAGTGCGCGAGCTGTTGCGCCAAAAAGGTACGCCGTATGACGAACTTGGCTTGGGCGATTCCAAATGGACGGACGAGGAATTAATTGATTTGATGCTCCAGCACCCCATCCTGATAAATCGTCCCATCGTGGTCACCCCGCTGGGAACCCGCCTGTGCCGCCCATCAGAGGCTGTGCTGGACATCCTGCCGCAGCCTCAGCAGGCCTCATTCTCCAAAGAAGACGGAGAAGCCGTCATTGACTCAAATGGAAATCGAATTGGCAAACTCTGATCTACCGAACCTCGATGAACGAGCTTTCGAAAAGCCCTGCCTTAACGGCATATTGCCCGCACAGCGCGCGGCGCATGCGCCTCGCATTCTGCTGCTGTATGGCTCCGTTCGTGAGCGCTCCTACAGCCGGCTGCTGACCGAAGAGGCGGCGCGACTGCTGTGCAGGATGGGTGCCGAGACTAGGATTTTTGATCCAAGCGGTTTGCCTTTACCTGATGGTGCGCCGGATAACCATCCCAAGGTTGAAGAGTTGCGTGAGCTGGCCCAATGGTCAGAGGGTATGGTTTGGACTTCGCCAGAGCGCCATGGTGCCATGACCAGCATTCTCAAAGCGCAGATTGACTGGATTCCTTTGTCTGTCGGAGCTGTGCGGCCTACACAAGGGAAGACATTGGCCGTGATGCAGGTCTCGGGCGGCTCGCAGTCCTTCAATGCGGTCAACCAGATGCGCGTGCTGGGCCGCTGGATGCGCATGATCACCATCCCTAATCAGTCGTCCGTTGCCAAGGCATTCGCGGAGTTCGATGAGGCTGGCCGGATGAAGCCTTCCCCCTATTACGAAAGGGTGGTGGATGTGATGGAAGAGCTGGTTAAATTCACACTGCTCACCCGTGACTGTTCGGGCTATTTGGTGAATCGATATAGCGAGCGCCGCGAACGCGCCCAGGATCTGTCTAAGCGGGTCAACCAAGGCAGCATCTAAGACATATGGCAGATAGTCCCGAATTCCTTTGAGGCCAATCTAGCAGCCGCTTCGTTTCTTCTTGAAGGACGGCAATGGGTCGATTGCTGACCCTTTAAGAGCTCGCTACTGGAGGCAAGCAACTTGGACATTGAGTTGCTGCCCAACTTCTTGCGGAAAGCAAAAAGCCCATCGCAAGGGATGGGCTTCTGTGCATGAATCTGGTGGCCTGGGACGGAATCGAACCGCCGACACAAGGATTTTCAATCCTCTGCTCTACCAACTGAGCTACCGGGCCATCAAGCCAGCCATTATAGCGCGAAAAAGGAACTCGCCCAGAGATCAGCAGATACAAGAAAGCCTCCGCACCAGACTTGATGCAGAGGCTTGTTGTTTTGGTGGCCTGGCGCGGAATCGAACCACGGACACGCGGATTTTCAATCCGCTGCTCTACCAACTGAGCTACCGGGCCCACGAGTTGAATTATAGCCCGAAAAAAAGGGCGCTTTTTCAAAAAACTGAAATCAGTTCTTTTTATTGCGGCTCAGGTCCACGCCCAGCTGACGCAGCTTGCGGTAGAGGTGGGTGCGCTCCAGGCCGGTCTTCTCGGCCACGCGGGTCATCGAGCCGCCTTCGCGCGCCAGGTGAAATTCGAAGTAGGCCTTCTCGAAGCCGTCCCGTGCCTCGCGCAGCGGCCGGTCCAGATCAAAGCCCTGGTGGGCATTGGGCGCGGCGTCCGCTGCAGCTGCGGTGGCCACGGTGGCAACCACCGGGGCGCTGTAGCCTGTGGGGGTGAAAGTTGGCACCACCTTGCCCGGAACGGCAGCCGCCGGGGCTGCGGCGGGCGCGGGCACATTGCGCTGCAAGCCCTGCTCTACTGCCTTGAGCAGCTTTTGCATCGTGATGGGCTTTTCCAAAAAAGAGAACGCGCCAATGCGCGTTGCTTCGACGGCGGTATCAATGGTGGCGTGGCCACTCATCATGATCACGGGCATCGTGAGCAGGCCGGTCATCGACCACTCTTTGAGCAGCGACACACCATCGGTGTCGGGCATCCAGATGTCGAGCAGCACCAGGTCGTAGCCGCTTTCGTTGCGGGCCAAGCGCGCCTGTGTGGCGTTCTCCGCAACGTCCACGCTGTGGCCTTCATCGTTCAAGATCTCCGACAGGAGATCCCGAATTCCCAATTCGTCATCGACAACCAGAATATTTGCCATATTTTTTGAAAATCCAGTGCAGCAGGTGTGAGAGTTATTTCAAATCATCAACTCTTTTTCGATAGAGAATGATAACGACACTTGGGCACCTAAGATTTTTTCCCCCTCGACTCGATTAGAGATTTCTACGCGAGCGCCATGCTCGTCCGCAATTTTTTTGACGACGGCCAGGCCCAGGCCGGTACCTCGGGGCTTGGTCGTCACGTAGGGCTCAAATGCCTTTTGTAATATATGTTCTGGAAAACCGCAACCGCAGTCAGCAATTGTCAAACGCACGCGTTTGCTGTTGCCACTGAACCGGGTGGAGATCCGCACCGCCGGTGCTGATGCCTCCTTGCCCACCCAGGCCTGTTGCGTTGCATCCTGCGCATTTTGCAGCAAGTTATGGATGACCTGCCGCAACTGCTGCGCATCGCCCATGATACGTGGGGCCGCACTGTCCAGCTCCGCCTCCACCGGTACGACAGCATTTTCCGCGCCATATAAATGCAGCACGTCCATCACCAGCGCATTGAGGTCGATGGACTGCAGCTCGGCGGCCGGCAGGCGGGCGTAGTCGCGGAACTCGTTGACCAGGCGCTTCATCGCATCGACCTGGTCGACGATGGTGGTGACAGACTTTTTCAAAATCGCCTGGTCCTGGCCTTCGAGCTTGTTGCCCAGCTTGATCTCCAGCCGCTCGGCCGACAGCTGGATCGGTGTGAGCGGGTTCTTGATCTCATGGGCCAGGCGCCTGGCCACCTCGCCCCAGGCCTGGGCGCGCTGCGCCGAGACGATTTCGGAGATGTCGTCAAACACCAGCAGGCGGCGGTTGTCGGGCAAGGTGGCCCCGCGCGCCACCAGGTTGATGCTGTTCTGGTTGGGCAGCTGGCTGTCGCCATGGAGCTCATAGGGCTGCTGCCAGTGGTCCAGGTAGTGCTCGTCGGTGACATCGTGCAGGCGGGCAAACTGCCGGTCCACCTCTTGCGCAAAGGCCTGCAGGCCGGGCAGATCGCGCAGCGGGCGGCCTTCAAAGGCGGCCAGCGGCGCACGCAGAATGCGGGTGGCCCCGGGGTTGCTGGAGTGGATGACGCCCTGGGCATCAAGCACGATGACGCCGGCGGTAAGGTTGTCCAGAATGGTCTGCAGGCTCTGCCGCGCCTCATCGGTCTGGCGCATGCCGCGCTCGACCGCACGGCGCGCGTCGAGCAGCTGCTGGGTCATCTCGGCAAACGAGCGGGTCAGGCCGCTTAACTCGTCCTTGCTGGGCAGCACCGGTTTGGGTCGCAGATTGCCCGATGCCACCTCGCGCACGCCTTCGGCCAGCACCAAAAGCGGGCGCACCAGCTGGTTGCCCAGCAAGGCGGCCAGCACCACGGCGCCGAAAACGGCCAAGAACAGACTCAAGGTGAGCGTGCCGATGTACATGCGGCGCAGGCCGTCGCGCGCCAGCGCGCGTTCCTGGTACTCGCGGTTGGCCTCCTGCACCTTGAGGGCGTTGACCACCAAGGCCGCTGGCAGCGGCATGGTGGCCTGCAAAAAGCGGCCGTCGGGGATCACCCCCACATCGCCATTGGCGACCTGCACCAGGGTTTTGACGCGCACCTTGGACGGGTCGCCGGTGATGGCGCCGTTGATGTCGGCCACCTCTTCGAGGCCATCGATCTGATAGGCGCGCTGCTGCTGGGTGGCGGTGCGCAGCAACGCGGCCGAGGGCTTGTCGGGGTTGAGCACAAAGCGCGACTGGCCGGTGCTGGCAATGGCCTGGGAGCTGGCCGACCACAGCACCACATCATCGGCGCCGAGCTGGTCCTTGATGCGCTCGAGCACGAGGCCCGATGCGGCATCCGATATCTGGGACAGCTGGCTGCTGGCGGTGCGGGTGCGCTCGGCCATCGCCGTGGAGGTGGTGTCGAGCGTGATGCGCGCGAGGTTGACCCCGGCGTCCAGCGCGCCTTCGACCTTGACATCGAACCAGCTCTCGATCGAGCGCGAGACGAACTGGTAGGAGACGAAATAGATCACCACGCCGGGCAGCACGCCCACCAGCGCAAAGGTGGCAGCCAGCTTGAGCAGCAGCTTGCTGCCAAAGCGCCGGGCCACAAGGCGCCGCACCAGGATGACTACGCCCCACAGCACCACCATGCTCAGCACACAGGCCACGCCGATGTTCACGCCCAGCAGCACGCCGTAGTAGCGCTCGTACAGCACGCGGTTGTTGGTGGCGAAAGACAGCAAGAAGAGCAGCACCAGGCCGATGCCGATCATCGCCGACAGGCCAACGATCACCGACCAGCGCGCACGGCTGGGCGTGTAGGCCACGCGCATCGACGATGACTTTTCGATTTTCACGGCGCGCTCGCCTCGGGCAGCGGCAGCTGGCTTCTGAGCTGCAGGTTCAGGCCGCCATTGCTGAACGGCGCGAACTGGAAGATGCGCGGCAGCTGGCTGCTGTCGAGCCGGAAGCTGAACTTGACCAGGTAGTCCACATCGCTTGCGAGCTCATCGGCGCTGGCGATCTTCCAGTTGCGCACGCGCTTGACCACGAGCATCACTTCTTCGAGGCTGTCAAAGCTCTGGCCCAGCGAGGTCACCGCGCCGGCGTCGGTCAGCGGCATGCTCGAGACATGCAGGCGCCAGCGCCGGGTCAGCGGCTGGTAACTCACGCGCAGGTAGCGGGCGGTTTTCTTGACGGTCTTGTCGCGCCAGTACCAGCGCTCGGAGATGACCTCGGCCTCCTGCACAAAGTACAGCGCCACGCCTTTGTTGAGGGCATCTTCGATCTGGTCGGGCAGCGCAAACTGCAGCGCCACCGTGGCAAAGGCACCGTCGGCATTGCGCACCAGCTGCAGCTCGACCTTTTTCTCATTCTCCGACGCCATGGCCGGTGCCGCTGCGGCACAGCACAGCATCAGCGCAAGGAGGAAATGGTGGATCAATCGCATACGGACGGGCTCAACGAAGCGGCTTGTGCAGCAGCGCGTAGTAAAAACCGTCATGGTCGCGCGCCAGGCTGCCCAGGCTATTGTGACCGGCCTCGCGCAACTGTGGCAACAAATGCCCTGGCGCAGGCAGGCGTTGGGCATCGGCGTGGCGGCGGAGGAACTGCGCCACCTGGCCCTCGCCCTCTTCATGGAAGACCGAGCAGGTGCAGTACAGCAGCCGGCCGCCGGGCACGACCAGGGGCCACAGGGCTTCGAGCAGCTGGCGCTGGATGGCGGCGAGCTGCGCGATGTCGGTGGCGCGGCGCAGCCAGCGCACATCGGGCTGGCGGCGCACGATGCCCGAGGCCGAGCAAGGCGCATCCAACAAAATTGCATCAAATTGCTGCAACCCGTGGCGCGCTTGCACCGCCGGCAGCCAGCTGGCCACTTCGCTGCCGCTGGCCACCACCACATCGGCCTGCAGTGACAGCCGCGCCAAGGTATCGCCAATGCGTTCGGCGCGCTTGGCATCGATCTCCAGCGCCACCATGTCGATGGGGCGCTGGGGCGTGGCGGCTTCCAACAGATGCGCGGTCTTGCCGCCGGGCGCGGCGCAGGCATCGAGCACATGCAGCGCGCGGCCATCGTGCGGCTGCAAGCCATCGAGCAGCAGCGGCGCGGCCATCTGGGCGGCGCTGTCCTGCACCGAGACCCAGCCCTGCGCAAACTGCGGCAGCTGGTCCACCGGCACGCCGCGCGTCAGCACCAGGCCGGCCTCGCCCACGCCCACCACGGCCTCGATGCCCGCTTCATCCAGCAGCGCCAGGTAATCGGCGCGGCTGCAGCGCTGCAGGTTCACGCGCAAGGCCATCGGCGCCTGCGCATTGTTGGCCGCCACAATGGCCTGCCAATCTTGCGGATAGTCCTTTTGCAGGCGCCCCAGCCACCACTGCGGGTGGTTGTACTGCGCCACCGGCTCCTGGGCCACGGCGCGCAGCAGGTCATCGCGCTCGCGCAAAAAACTGCGCAGGCAGCCATTGATGAAGGCCGATTGCGACTTGGTGGCCGAGCGCTTCTTGGCCGCATCCACCGCCTGGTTCACCACGGTGAAGGCGTCGTAGCGCGGCACCTCGGGCAGCAGCAAGGCCAGCGCCGTGCACAGCAAGGCATCGACCGCGCTGGCAGGCTTGCGCGGGGCCAGCTCGGCACGCACGGCTTCTGCGGTGCCCAGCACGCGCAGCACATCCATCAGCAAGGCCTGCACGCCGGCGCGCAGCGCGGGCTCTACCCCGCCCAACACGGCGCGGGCAGATTGCCCCTGGCGCACATCCTGCAAGGCGCGCGCCACCGCCAGCAGCTGGGCGGACAGGCTGGGGCCCTGGTTGGTGTTGGGCGCTGTGGCGGCCCGGGAGGGTTGTCGTGGACGGGAAGGGAGGTTCATGCCGAAGGAGTGCAATGGCCTGGGTGCCGCTGCGGATCAAAAGGAATACTAATCGATATGCCCCAGGAGGCCTCTGCGCGTGCAGAGCCTGCCTGGTAAAGACGCTGTGCAAAGTGACCTGCTTCAGACACGAAATGGAGCAGAGGACTTTGCACAGAGCCATCATCAGGGCGCGTCAGCAGCCGGGCTGCCAGGCATTAAAAAACCCGTAATTCCGCGGCGCGAAATTACGGGTCTTGCTCAGCCCAACCTGACCGATAGGTATCGGTCAGGGATTGGCGGCTTAGTCAGCAGCAGGGTCTGCAGCGCTGTCGGCAGCGGCCACCGCTTCTTCCGACACACCGGCCAGATCGGCCGCTTCTGCATCGGCGATGGCGCGGCGCTCGGCCTCGTCCATCTCGTCCTTGGCCTTGCGTGCCTGGTGGTAAGCCAGACCGGTACCAGCGGGGATCAGACGACCCACGATGACGTTTTCCTTCAGGCCACGCAGCTCGTCGCGCTTGCCCATGATGGCAGCCTCGGTCAGCACGCGGGTCGTTTCCTGGAAGGAAGCGGCCGAGATGAAGGAGTCGGTCGACAGCGAAGCCTTGGTAATACCCAGCAACACGTTGGAGTAGACCGCTGGGATCTTGCCATCGCGCTGTGCAGCTTCGTTGGTGTTGAGCACTTCGGAGCGCTCGACCTGCTCACCCTGGATGTAGGAGGTATCACCTGGGGCTTCGATGACCACGCGGCGCAGCATCTGGCGAACGATCACCTCGATGTGCTTGTCGTTGATCTTCACGCCTTGCAAGCGGTACACGTCCTGCACTTCGTCAACGATGTAGCGCGACAGCTCTTCGATACCCAGCAGACGCAGGATGTCCTGCGGATCGGCTGGGCCGTCGACGATCAGCTCGCCCTTGTTGACCACCTGGCCTTCGTGCACCAGGATGTTGCGTTCCTTTGGAACCAGCTCTTCCCAGACCTTGCCTTCCAGATCGGTGATCTGCAGGCGCACCTTGCCCTTGGTTTCCTTACCGTAGGACACGGTACCGGTCATCTCGGCCAGCGCGCCCTTGTCCTTCGGCGTACGGGCTTCGAACAGCTCGGCCACACGTGGCAGACCACCGGTAATGTCGCGGGTCTTCTGGCCTTCCATAGGAATACGGGCCAGCACTTCGCCGGGGCCCACTTCCTGGCCATCACGCACCTGCAGCAGAGCGCCGACCTGGAAGCCGATCGTCACCGCGTGGTCGGTACCAGGAATCTTGACTTCCTGGCCGTTGGCATCAGCCAGCTTGACCTGCGGACGCACCACCTTGGCAGAACCACGGTGCTTCGGATCGATCACCACCAGGGTGGATAGACCGGTCACTTCGTCGACCTGCTTGGCCACGGTCAGACCTTCTTCCACATTCTCGAACTTCACCTGACCGGCGTATTCGGTAATGATGGGTCGGGTCAGCGGATCCCAGTTGGCCAGCACGGTGCCCGCCTTGATCTGTTGATCAGGCTTGATCGACAAGATAGCGCCGTAAGGCATCTTGTGACGCTCGCGCTCGCGGCCGTACTCGTCCTGGATCACGATTTCGCCGGAGCGGGAAATCACAACCAGTTCGCCCTTGTTGTTGGTCACATAGCGCATCTGTGGGTTGAAACCCACGATACCGTTGGACTTGGCTTCCACGCTGGAGGCCACAGCCGCACGCGAAGCCGCACCACCGATGTGGAACGTACGCATGGTCAGCTGCGTGCCAGGCTCACCGATCGACTGGGCAGCGATCACACCGACGGCTTCGCCGAGGTTGATCATGCCGCCACGGCCCAGGTCGCGGCCGTAGCAGGTAGCGCACAGACCAAAGCGGGTTTCGCAGGTCAGTGCGGTGCGCACCTTCACTTCGTCCACGCCAGCCGCTTCCAGATCTTCGATCAGGTCTTCGTCCAGCAGGTCGCCGGCCTTGGCCAGCACCGCGCGGGTTTCGGGGTGCAGCACTTCGTCCGCAGCGGTACGGCCGAGGATACGGTCGCGCAGCGATTCGATCACTTCACCGCCTTCCACCACAGCGCGCATCAAGGTGCCGTTGTGCGTGCCGCAGTCGAGCTCGGTGATCACCAAGTCCTGCGTCACGTCCACCAGACGACGCGTCAGGTAACCGGAGTTAGCCGTCTTCAGCGCCGTATCGGCCAGACCCTTACGGGCACCGTGGGTGGAGATGAAGTACTGCAACACGTTGAGGCCTTCGCGGAAGTTCGCGGTAATAGGCGTCTCAATGATCGAGCCATCGGGCTTGGCCATCAGACCACGCATACCTGCCAGCTGGCGGATCTGTGCGGCCGAGCCACGGGCGCCGGAGTCGGCCATCATGTAAATCGCGTTGAACGATTCCTGATCGACTTCGTTGCCATGGCGGTCAATGACCTTTTCCTTGGCCAGCTGGGCCATCATGACCTTGGAGACTTCGTCACCGGCCTTGCCCCAGATGTCCACCACCTTGTTGTAGCGCTCGCCAGCCGTCACCAGACCGGAGACGTACTGCTGCTCGATTTCCTTCACTTCCGCTTCGGAGCGGGCGATGATCTCGGCCTTTTGCGGTGGCACCAGCATGTCGCCAATGGCGATCGAGATACCGGAGCGCGTTGCCAGACGGAAGCCGTTTTGCAGCAGCTTGTCGGCGAACACCACGGTTTCCTTCAAGCCACACTTGCGGAACGAGATGTTGATCAGCTTGGAGATTTCCTTCTTCTTCAACGTCTTGTTGATCGAAGAGAAAGGCATACCCTTGGGCAGAATCTCGGACAGCAGCGCGCGGCCCACGGTGGTTTCCACCAGCTTGGTCGTCGGCTCGAACTCACCCGAGGCCTTGTTCTTGTTCCACTCGGTCAGACGCACGCTGATCTTGGTGGCGCGCTCGACCTGCTCGGCATCCAGTGCGCGTTGCACTTCGCCGATGTCGGAGAACACCATGCCTTCGCCCTTGCCGTTGATCCGCTCACGGGTGGCCTGGTACAGGCCCAGCACCACGTCCTGAGAAGGAACGATCGAGGGTTCGCCCGAAGCGGGGAACAGCACGTTGTTGGAGGCCAGCATCAGGGTGCGGGCTTCCATCTGTGCTTCCACCGACAGCGGCACGTGAACAGCCATCTGGTCACCGTCGAAGTCAGCGTTGAATGCCGCGCAAACCAACGGGTGCAGTTGCAGGGCCTTGCCTTCGATCAGGATAGGCTCGAACGCCTGGATACCCAGACGGTGCAGCGTAGGCGCACGGTTGAGCATGATCGGATGCTCGCGAATCACCTCTTCCAGGATGTCCCACACCACGGGGGTGCCGGTTTCCACTTCCTTCTTGGCGGCCTTGATGGTCGTGGCGATGCCACGCGCTTCGAGCTGCGCGAAGATGAAAGGCTTGAACAGCTCCAGCGCCATCAGCTTGGGCAGACCGCACTGGTGCAGCTTGAGCGTTGGGCCCACGGTAATCACGGAACGACCGGAGTAGTCGACGCGCTTACCCAGCAAGTTCTGACGGAAACGACCGCTCTTACCCTTGATCATGTCGGCCAGCGACTTGAGGGCACGCTTGTTCGCGCCGGTCATGGCCTTGCCACGGCGGCCGTTGTCCAGCAGCGAGTCGACCGCTTCTTGCAGCATGCGCTTTTCATTGCGGGCAATGATCTCTGGGGCCTTGAGCTCCAGCAGGCGGCGCAGACGCGAGTTACGGTTGATGACGCGGCGGTACAGGTCGTTCAGGTCGGAGGTCGCAAAGCGGCCGCCATCCAGCGGCACCAGCGGACGCAGATCGGGAGGCAGCACAGGCAGCACTTCCATAACCATCCAACCGGGCTTGATGCCGGACTTCTTGAACGCTTCGAGCAGCTTCAGGCGCTTGGCATTCTTCTTGACCTTGACTTCGGAGCCGGTCAGGTCGTTGCGCAGGCGCTCGATTTCCGAGTCGATCTCGATGCCTTCGAGCAGGTCCTTGATGCCTTCGGCGCCCATCTTGGCCACGAATTCATCACCGTACTCTTCGACGTTCTTGTCGTACTCGTCTTCCGACATGATGCTGAACTTCTTCAGCGGGGTCATGCCGGGGTCGGTCACCACATAGGCTTCGAAGTACAGCACGCGTTCGATGTCGCGCAGGGTCATATCCAGCACCAGACCCAGGCGCGATGGCAGGGACTTGAGGAACCAGATATGGGCGCAAGGCGCGGCCAGGTCGATGTGACCCATGCGTTCGCGGCGCACCTTGGTCTGCGTGACTTCAACGCCGCACTTCTCGCAGATCACACCGCGGTGCTTCAAGCGCTTGTACTTGCCGCACAGGCATTCGTAGTCCTTGATCGGGCCAAAGATCTTGGCGCAGAACAGACCATCGCGCTCGGGCTTGAAGGTACGGTAGTTGATGGTCTCGGGCTTCTTCACTTCACCGAAAGACCACGAACGGATCTTTTCGGGCGAAGCCAGGCCGATTTTGATGGCATCGAAATGCTCATCAGGCGTGAATTGTTTGAACAGGTCGAGTAGCGATTTCATAGACTCTTTCCCCCTTCAATTAAGAACGTTCCAGTTCGATGTCCAGGCCCAGGGAACGGATTTCCTTGACCAGCACATTGAACGACTCCGGCATGCCGGCTTCGATAGCGTGTTCGCCCTTGACGATGGATTCGTACACCTTGGTACGGCCCACCACGTCATCGGACTTCACGGTCAGCATTTCCTGCAGCACATAAGCGGCGCCATAGGCTTCCAGCGCCCACACTTCCATTTCACCGAAACGCTGACCACCGAACTGGGCCTTACCGCCCAGAGGTTGTTGCGTCACCAGCGAGTAAGGACCGGTGGAGCGGGCGTGCATCTTGTCATCGACCAAGTGGTGCAGCTTCAGGTAGTGCATGTAGCCGATCGTGGTGGGACGCTCGAAGCGCTCACCGGTGCGGCCGTCATACAGGTAGGCCTGCGTGCGTGGCTCGGTCAGACCCTTGCGTGCCTGGATGTCATCCGGGTACGCAAGCTTGAGCATGTCCTTGATTTCCTGCTCGGAAGCACCGTCGAACACCGGCGTTGCGAAAGGCACGCCGTTCTTCAGGTTCTCCGCCATGAACATGATCTGGTCATCGGACAGTTGCTTGAGGTCTTCCTTGCGACCGCGGCTGTTGTACACCTCTTCGAGGAAGGAGCGCACTTCAGTGGCACGGGCTTCGGCCTGCAGCATGTCACCGATACGCTGGCCCAGGCCCTTGCCGGCCCAGCCCAGGTGGACTTCGAGCACCTGACCGATGTTCATGCGCGAAGGCACGCCCAGCGGGTTCAGCACGATGTCGGCGGTGGTGCCATCGGCCATGAAAGGCATGTCTTCCACCGGCACGATCTTGGAGACCACACCCTTGTTACCGTGACGGCCGGCCATCTTGTCGCCAGGCTGCAGACGGCGCTTGACGGCCAGGTAGACCTTGACCATCTTGAGCACGCCAGCGGGCAGCTCGTCGCCTTGCGTGAGCTTCTTGCGCTTTTCTTCGAAAGCCAGGTCGAAGTTGTGGCGTTGCTGCTCGATGGAGTTCTTGATGGACTCCAGCTGCGCGGCGACGTCGTCTTCGGCAGGGCGGATATCGAACCAGTGGAACTTCTCCACGCCGTCCAGATAGGCCTTGTCGATCTTGGTGCCCTTGGCCAGCTTTTGTGGGCCGCCATTGGCCACGCGGCCGTTGAGCAGCTTGGCGATACGATCGAACGCATCGGCTTCCACAATACGCAGCTGGTCGTTCAGGTCCAGACGGAAACGCTTGAGTTCGTCGTCGATGATCTGCTGGGCGCGCTTGTCGCGCGTGATGCCTTCACGGGTGAAGACCTGCACATCGATCACGGTACCTTGCGAGCCCTGGTCCACGCGCAGCGAGGTGTCCTTCACATCGGACGCCTTCTCACCGAAGATGGCGCGCAGCAGCTTCTCTTCTGGGGTCAGCGTGGTCTCGCCCTTTGGCGTGACCTTGCCCACCAGCACATCGCCGGGCTGCACTTCTGCACCCACGTAGATGATGCCGGACTCGTCCAGACGGTTGAGTTGCTGCTCGGACAGGTTCGGGATGTCGCGTGTGATTTCCTCGGCACCCAGCTTGGTGTCACGGGCCATCACCACCAGCTCCTCGATGTGGATCGAGGTGTAGCGGTCTTCAGCCACCACGCGTTCGGAGATCAGGATCGAGTCTTCGAAGTTGTAGCCGTTCCAGGTCATGAAGGCGATCAGCATGTTCTGACCAATGGCGATTTCGCCCAGGTCGGTCGATGCACCGTCGGCAATCACGTCACCCTTGGCCAGCTTGTCGCCGCGGCGAACCACGGGACGCTGGTGGATGTTGGTGTTCTGGTTGGAACGCTGGTACTTGATGAGGTTGTAGATGTCCACACCCACTTCACCGGCCACAGCTTCTTCGTCGTTCACACGGATCACGATACGGGTCGCGTCCACGTAATCGACGATACCGCCACGGGTAGCCGTCACGACGGTGCCCGAGTCGACCGCTGCAACGCGCTCGATACCGGTACCAACCATGGGCTTTTCAGGGCGCAGCACAGGCACGGCCTGGCGCGACATGTTGGCACCCATCAATGCGCGGTTCGCGTCATCGTGCTCGAGGAACGGAATCAGCGACGCAGCCACCGACACGATCTGTGCGGGCGACACGTCCATGTACTGCACGCGCTCGGCGGACAGCAGGGTCGATTCACCGTTTTCACGGGCAGAGACCAGGTCACCGGTGAGGCGGCCTTCGGCGTCGAGCTCGGCATTGGCCTGCGCGATCACGTACTTGCCTTCTTCGATGGCCGACAGGTAGTCCATCTGATCGGTCACCTTGCCATCGATCACGCGACGGTAAGGGGTTTCGATGAAACCGTACTCGTTCAGACGCGCGTACAGAGCCAGCGAGTTGATCAGACCAATGTTGGGACCTTCAGGCGTTTCGATCGGGCAGACGCGGCCGTAGTGGGTCACGTGCACGTCACGCACTTCGAAGCCTGCGCGTTCGCGGGTCAGACCGCCTGGGCCCAGAGCGGAAACACGGCGCTTGTGCGTGATTTCAGCCAGGGGGTTGGTCTGGTCCATGAACTGCGACAGCTGCGAGGCGCCGAAGAATTCCTTCAGGGCGGCCGAGATCGGCTTGCTGTTGATCAGGTCGTGCGGCATCAGGGGCTCTTGCTCAGCCTGGCCCAGACGCTCCTTCACAGCCTTTTCGATACGTGCCAGACCGGTGCGGTACTGGTTTTCGGCCAGCTCGCCCACGCAACGCACGCGGCGGTTGCCCAAGTGGTCGATGTCATCGACTTCACCCTTGCCGTTGCGCAGATCCACCAGGATCTTCACGACTTCGAGGATGTCTTCGTTGGACAGCACCATGGGGCCGATCGCGGTGTCGCGGCCGATCTTGGCGTTGAACTTCATACGGCCGACACGCGACAGATCGTAGGTGTCTTCGTTGTAGAACAAACGCTGGAACAGCGCCTGCACGGCGTCCTCGGTGGGAGGCTCACCAGGGCGCATCATGCGGTAGATGGCAACGCGTGCAGCGAACTCGTCAGCGGTTTCATCGGTGCGCAGGGTCTGCGAGATGTAGGCGCCGTGGCTCAGCTCGTTCGTGTAGATGCAAGCCAGATCCTGGATGCCAGCTGCGCGCAGCTTCTTGAGCAGCGCTTCGGTCATCTCTTCGTTGGCCTTGGCGATGATTTCACCGGTGTCAGGGTCAACGATGTTCTTGGCAGCGACGCGGCCGAGCAGGAAGTCTTCAGGCACGCTGATGAACTTGGTGCCCGATTGCTCCATCTCGCGGGTGTGGCGCGCGGTGATGCGCTTGTCCTTGGCGACGACGACCTTGCCCGACTTGTCGGTAATGTCAAAGCGCGCGACTTCACCCTTGAGGCGTTCAGCCACAAATTCCATTTGCGCGCCGCTGTCCATCAGGCGGAAGTTGTCGTTCTCGTAGAACGTCGCCAGGATGGACTCGGGCGTCATGCCGATGGCCTTGAGCAGAATCGACACCGGCATCTTGCGGCGGCGGTCCACACGGAAGAACAGCAGGTCCTTGGGGTCGAACTCGAAGTCCAGCCAGGAGCCGCGGTAAGGGATGATGCGAGCCGAGAACAGCAACTTGCCCGAGCTGTGCGTCTTGCCCTTGTCGTGTTCAAAGAACACGCCTGGCGAGCGGTGCAGCTGCGAGACGATCACGCGCTCGGTGCCGTTGACGATGAATGAACCTTTGTCCGTCATCAGGGGCACTTCGCCCATGTAGACTTCCTGCTCCTTCACTTCCTTGACCACCTTGGATTGGGGCGTGGAGGATTCACGGTCATAGATAATCAACTGCACCTTGGCACGCACAGCGGACGAGAAGGTCAGACCACGGGTCTGGCATTCGCGCACGTCGAAAGCGGGCCTGGCGAGGTTGTACTCGACAAACTTCATCTCCACAAAACCGTTGTGCGAGACGATGGGGAAAGCCGAGTTGAAGGCAGCTTGCAAGCCTTCATCAGTACGCTTTTTGGGGGCCGAGTCTGCTTGCAAAAATGCGGTGTAAGCATCTTTTTGCATTTGCAGCAGGTAAGGCACTTCGAGCACGCTATCGCGGCTGCCGAAACTTTTGCGGATTCGCTTGCGTTCGGTGTAAGAATAGGCCATGAGATCTCCGGGCAAAGACATGAGTCCTGGGTCTTCGACGACACCCCCGCGAGGGGGTTGCAGCTTGGTGGGTTGGCCACTACCAACCATGGCAGACGGTGGTGCATTGCACACCACCCGAACCAAGGGGTTTTCTAGTGTCGGATGTTAGAAAACACTAAAAATCAGCCATCAACAGCCAGTTTTTGGTGTGCTCTAGCGAACGATATTCCAGAAGCGCCAAAGGCTGGAGCACCTTTTCGGGTACTCCAGCCTTGAAAAAGCCCTCAATTACTTGAGTTCGGCCTTTGCACCAGCGTCCACCAGCTTCTTAGCAGCGGCTTCAGCGTCAGCCTTAGGCATAGCTTCCTTCAGAACCTTAGGAGCGCCATCGACCATGTCCTTGGCTTCCTTCAGACCCAGACCGGTGATTTCACGCACGGCCTTGATCACGCCAACCTTGTTAGCGCCGGCTTCCAGCAGCACCAGGTTGAACTCGGTCTTTTCTTCAGCAGCAGCAGCGGCACCGCCACCACCAGCAGCAGGAGCGGCCATAGCAGCAGCGCTCACGCCAAACTTCTCTTCAATTGCCTTGACCAGGTCGTTCAGTTCCAGAACAGTCATGCTGTCCAGGGAGGTCAAGAATGCGTCTTTATCGAATGCCATTTTGATTTCCTAAATATATCGGTTGGTTTTGCCGCGCTTAAGCTGCAGCGACTTCGGCGACTTCCGCGCCTTCGCCCTTTTTGGCCGCCAATGCGCCCAGCACAACGGCCGTACGCGAGATTGGCGACATGAGCAAGCCACACAATTGGGCCAGCAGCACTTCCTTGGAAGGCACGCTTGCCAGTTGCTTAACGCTGTTAGCGTCCAACGCCTTTCCTTCGAATGCACCACCGCGAATCACCAACTTGTCGTTGGTCTTCGCGAAATCGGCCACTACCTTGGCAGCGGCGATTGCATCTTCAGAGAAACCGTAGATCAGCGGGCCGGTCATCTGGTCAGCGACCACTTCAAAGCTGCTACCAGCAACAGCGCGACGAGCCAGGGTGTTCTTCAGAACACTCAGCGTCACGCCTTGCTTGCGTGCTTCCACACGCAGCTTCGTCATGTCAGCGACCGTGATGCCGCGGTATTCCGCGAACACAAGCGTTTGAGCTTTAGCGGCGAGGCTGGTCACTTCATTGATGACCGCTTCTTTCTCACTGCGATTCAGACTCAAGGTCTACTCCTTCAAATGCGCATTAGGAGCGAACTCCACCTGCGCGCTCTTGTTGCAGCGACCAACTGTTTTGGAAATTCATCCATCTGCAGCGGGATCGCCATCTGCGTTGGCAAAAAGATTTAAGTGATCGAATCACACCAACGGTCTTGGATGGCCTGGCATGGCGTCTTTTTCAAAACCCCTTGCCAGCCCACCACACCAGACAGGTGCAAGCACCTGCCTGACGATTTTTTAGCAATTACGCTGCGATGGTCTGTGCATCGACGCGCACGCCGATACCCATCGTCGACGACACCGCCACCTTGCGCAGGTACAGACCCTTGCTGGTAGCTGGCTTTGCCTTGTTCAGAGCGTCGATCAGGGCTGCCAGGTTGCCTTGCAGCTTGTCGTTCTCGAACGAGCGGCGGCCGATGGTCGAGTGAACGATACCAGCCTTGTCAACGCGGAACTGCACCTGACCTGCCTTGGCGTTCTTCACAGCCGTAGCGACGTCGGGAGTCACGGTGCCCACCTTGGGGTTAGGCATCAGACCACGTGGGCCCAGGATTTGACCCAGGGTACCAACGATACGCATGGCGTCAGGCGCAGCGATCACGATGTCGAAAGGCATGTCACCAGCCTTGACCATCGCGGCCAGCTCGTCCATACCCACGATATCGGCACCAGCGGCCTTGGCTTCTTCAGCCTTGGCGCCTTGTGCGAACACGGCCACGCGGGTGGTCTTGCCGGTGCCGTTAGGCAGCACGACAGCGCCACGAACCACTTGGTCCGACTTCTTGGCGTCCACGCCCAGCTGGATAGCCACGTCGATGGATTCGTCGAACTTGGCCGTTGCTGCGTCCTTGACGATTGCAACTGCATCAGCGAATGCGTACAGCTTGGTGGTGTCCACCTTGCCTTGCAGGGCCTTTTGCTTCTTGGTCAACTTTGCCATCTTAGAGGCCCTCCACCGTAACGCCCATCGAACGGGCGGAACCAGCCAGCGTGCGCACAGCGGCGTCAACGTCAGCAGCGTTCATGTCCTTCAGCTTGGTCTTGGCGATCTCTTCCAGCTGAGCGCGGGTGATCTTGCCGACCTTCGTGGCCAGAGGGTTCGAAGAGCCCTTGTCCAGCTTGATCGCCTTCTTGATCAGCACCGTTGCGGGCGGGGTCTTGATGACGAACGTGAAGCTCTTGTCCGCAAAAGCGGTGATCACCACAGGCAGTGGCAGACCTGGCTCGACACCTTGGGTCTGGGCGTTGAACGCCTTGCAGAATTCCATGATGTTGAGACCACGTTGACCCAGCGCTGGACCAATGGGTGGCGATGGATTGGCTTTACCAGCTGGCACTTGCAGCTTGATGAAGCCGACAATTTTCTTTGCCATTTATAGCTCCTTACGGGTAAAAACGCCCGCACTGCATAGCGCGGGCTCCCCGGGGGTTAAGACTCTGTTTAGGCACCGAGTCCGTAAGTGCATGAAAATGAATCAGGTTTTTTCGACCTGCGCAAATTCCAGCTCAACCGGAGTTGAACGGCCAAAGATCATAACAGAAACGCGAAGTCGACTCTTTTCGTAGTTTACTTCTTCGACAGATCCGTTGAAGTCCGTGAACGGACCTTCCTTGACGCGGATGAATTCGCCCACCGTGAATTCGATCTTGTGGCGTGGCTTGTCCGAGCCTTCTTCCATCTGCAGAACGATCTTCTGAACTTCTGCTTCGGAGATGGGTGCCGGACGGTTCTTGGCACCGCCCACAAAACCCGTCACCTTGCTGGTGTGCTTGACCAAGTGCCAGGTGTCGTCATCCATGACCATCTCGACGAACACATAACCGGGGAACAGGCGGCGCTCGGTGGTCTTCTTCTGACCATTGCGCACTTCCACCACTTCCTCGGTAGGCACCAGGATGCGACCGAACTTGCTTTGCATGTCCGAGCGGTGAATGCGCTCCAGGATATTGCGCTCGACGGCCTTCTCCATGCCCGAGTAGGCATGCACGATGTACCAGCGCAGATCGGGATTAGCAGCACTCATAGGCGCCTCAGCGCCTGTGTTGGTTGTTTCGTCCGTGTTCGACATTACTTCCTCCAGCCCAGAACCAGGTCATACAAGACCCATTCCAGCGTTTTATCAGTCATCCACAAGAACAAAGACATGATGACCACAAACGCGAACACGTAGGCGGTCATCTGCAGCGTCTCTTTACGCGAAGGCCAAACAACCTTCTTGACTTCACGCCAGGAGTCCTTGGCAAAACCAACAAATTGCTTACCTGGTTCAGACACCAGAAAAACGGTGACAGCCGCAATGAGAGCCACAATCAGCACGGCCCACTGGGCAATCGCACCTTGTTTGGCCAACAGGTAAAAGCCGGCGATACCAGCTATGACCAATGCAGCTACGGCGAACAGCTTGAGCTTGTCCGCACCAGAACTAACAGTTTCAACTTGTGTAGCAGCCATGTCGACAATTCAGAGATGAAAATAGGCATCACTCAAGACGCCGAAGCCCGCCTTGTAATCAGGCGGGCTTGGTTGACCACTTATTCAGTGGCAGGGGCAGTAGGAATCGAACCTACAACCTTCGGTTTTGGAGACCGACGCTCTGCCAATTGAGCTATACCCCTACGAAATCAATACTTACGCAATGATCTTGGCAACCACGCCAGCGCCCACGGTACGGCCGCCTTCGCGAATAGCGAAACGCAGACCTTCTTCCATAGCGATGGGGTTGATCAGCTTGACGGTGATCGACACGTTATCGCCAGGCATCACCATTTCCTTGTCAGCTGGCAGCTCGATGGCGCCGGTCACGTCCGTGGTACGGAAGTAGAACTGAGGACGGTAGTTGTTGAAGAAAGGGGTGTGGCGGCCGCCTTCGTCCTTGCTCAGCACATACACTTCAGCGGTGAAGTGGGTGTGTGGCTTGATCGAGTTAGGCTTGCACAGCACTTGGCCACGCTCCACGTCTTCACGCTTGGTGCCGCGCAGCAGCAGGCCAACGTTGTCACCAGCTTGACCTTGGTCCAGCAGCTTGCGGAACATTTCCACGCCGGTCACGGTGGTCTTGACGGTATCCTTGATACCGACGATTTCGATTTCTTCGCCGACCTTGATGATACCGCGCTCGATACGGCCGGTCACCACGGTACCACGACCGGAGATGGAGAACACGTCTTCCACGGGCATCAGGAAAGCACCGTCCACAGCGCGCTCTGGCGTTGGGATGTAGGTGTCCAGCGCTTCAGCCAGACGCAGGATAGCGGGTTCACCCTTGTCGGATTGGTCGCCTTCCAGAGCCAGCTTAGCCGAGCCGCGGATGATGGGGGTGTCGTCACCTGGGAAATCGTACTTGTCCAGCAGTTCGCGGACTTCCATTTCCACCAGCTCCAGCAGCTCTTCGTCATCCACCATGTCGCACTTGTTCAGGAACACGATGATGTAAGGCACGCCCACCTGGCGAGCCAGCAGGATGTGTTCACGGGTCTGGGGCATGGGGCCGTCAGCAGCCGAGCAAACCAGAATAGCGCCGTCCATCTGGGCAGCGCCGGTGATCATGTTCTTCACATAGTCGGCGTGACCTGGGCAGTCCACGTGAGCGTAGTGGCGGTTAGCCGTTTCGTACTCAACGTGTGCGGTATTGATGGTGATGCCGCGTGCCTTTTCTTCAGGAGCAGCGTCGATTTCGTCGTACTTCTTGGCTTCGCCGCCGAACTTGGCAGACAGCACGGTTGCGATAGCAGCCGTCAGCGTGGTCTTGCCGTGGTCCACGTGACCAATGGTGCCCACGTTCACGTGCGGCTTGGTGCGCTCGAATTTTCCTTTTGCCATTCTAGACTCCGAAAAAACCTAAACCTAATGGGATATAGCGCAACAAGAACCGTGCGCACTTAAATATGGTGCCCATGGGCAGGATCGAACTGCCGACCTCCCCCTTACCAAGGGGGTGCTCTACCACTGAGCCACATGGGCAATTTTTTCAAATTGCAACAGGATCGCTTTACTGCAGACTGGAGCGGGAGACGGGAATCGAACCCGCGTCATTAGCTTGGAAGGCTAGGGTTCTACCATTGAACTACTCCCGCATCAACCGCGCCAGAAGCGCAATTGCTGCAAAGCTTTCTTCTTCAACCATTTCTGGTGGAGGGGACTGGATTCGAACCAGTGTAGGCGTAAGCCAACAGATTTACAGTCTGCCCCCTTTAGCCACTCGGGCACCCCTCCGAAGAAGAACTAGATTGTAGCATCATTTTTGGCTGTTTTTAGAAACTTCCGATTTCTCGCAAATTTCTTCAAGGGACGCAACCCGAACAAACCCGAAAACAATGCTTCACTCTATATAAAAAGCCCCGAGACCTGAATCTCGAGGCTCTTAACTGGTGCGGCTGGCAGGAATCGAACCCACGACCCCTTGGTTCGTAGCCAAGTACTCTATCCAGCTGAGCTACAGCCGCTAAGCTGCATATTGTAGGCGGTTTTTGAGTGCCTCAGACGAATCGGCCAGGTTTTTTCAAAAAATCGTGCGAAAGCTGTGCGATCCGTCGCAGCGATGGCGCACATGGGGCCTCTTTCCTCTTTAATACCTGCAGAGACACATAGCAATGCCCAACCAGCGACACGCAAAGGCCTGGTAGCCACCGCTGCGCAACGCCTCCCTCCGCAGAATGCAGCCCCATCTGCAGCCGGGCAACCCAACAACCGCACACCAGCAGCACCCAATAGGCACCAGGCACCAGGCACCAGGCAACAAAAAACCCGCACTGCGGCTCCACAGGCGGGTTGGCGCTGCTCTGGCAGCGCACAAAGAAGGCGTTGGTGCGGCTGGCGGGGATCTAAAAAATCTTCTCATCCCGCATAAAATCATGACTGCACTGAGAACTCATCAAAATATACCAACAAAAATACCAACACTTTTCAAAGTGCCCTACATCTGCTGCGACCCAGTTGATGTCTTGAGCTACTCACCCATAACCGACCTTCACAGCACATCGACGCGGGCGTTTAGCCAATGACAGGTTTCATGTGAGCAACTGACGGTAGCTGTCAGGCAGCCAGAGGGCGTTGTTGCACAAATACCGGTCATGGCTGCGGTAGGCTGAGAGGATGAGTGAGACGAACTGGGGTCGGCGCAAATACCGGACAACGAACTGGAAGGCGTACAACGCAGCGTTGAAGGCGCGAGGGGAGCTGACCATCTGGCTGGATAAGAACATGCAGTGGCTAGCCCCACCCACTGGCAAGCGTGGGCGCAGTCCCACCTTCTCAGATGCGGCCATTCAGTTTTGCCTGACCATCAAGTGCTTGTTTGGCCAGCCTTTGCGCCAGACGCTGGGCCTGGTGCAGTCGCTATTACGTATGGCGGGCCTGCCTTGGAGCGCTCCAGAGCGCTCCCGACTACAGCACGGTGTGCCGCAGGCAAAAGAGCTTGGAGGTGCAGGTGCACTACAAGGCAAGCACCAAGGGTTTGCACATGCTGGCTGACTCCACGGGCATCAAGTTCTTGGGTGAAGGTGAGTGGAAGACCAAGAAGCACGGCGCAGAGCGCCGCCGCCAGTGGCGCAAGGTGCATCTGGGCATCGATGCCCAGACGCTGCAGATTAGGGCTATTGCAGTGACCACCAATGAAGTGGGCGACTCGCCCATGGCCGTTGACTTGCTAGGTCAAATCCCTAACCATGAGCAGGTAGTCAGCTTTACCGGTGATGGGGCCTACGACACCAAGGATGTACATGAGGCCTGCTACCTGAGGGGAACCATACCAGTCATCCCGCCACGCAAAGGAGCGAAGCTACGCAAAGGCTTGGCATTCGCTCATCGCAATGAAGCGGTCAAGGCGTGTAGGCAATTGGGGCGGGCTATCTGGAAACGCTGGAGCGGCTACCACCGAAGGTCTCTGGTGGAGACCAAGATGAATTGCTTCAAGCGCCTGGGCGAGAAGGTGATGGCCAGGACGTTTGAGCGGCAGGTGGCCGAGCTCAATATCCGCGCATCTATTCTCAATCAATTTACCGCGCTGGGCACACCCCAGACGGTCGCTGCTGCGTAAATCCATTTGGGATTGGGGATGTCTTGCCCTATGGCCGATTTATGCAACAACGCCTTGCCACCCGGCTGTAAGCATCGCCGAACAACAGATCACCTTCCCAATGTCCCGGCACTGCACGATCCTCGATGCAAGCCGGGCGCTCGCTGACGGGTACGGCATCGAGCGGGACTACCACGTGAATCGATTGAAATTCACCGATGAGACTGCTGACTTCTTAAACGCAGTGCATTGAAGATCACAGACGCCGAACTCAGGCTCATAGCAAGTGCCGCGATCATGGGCGACAGAAGCCACCCTGTGAACGGATACAGAACTCCCGCTGCAATTGGCACACCAATTCCGTTGTAGATGAAGGCAAACAGCAAGTTCTGTCGCATATTGCGCACTGTGTCAGTTGAGATTTCACGAGACTGGGCAATGCCACGCAAATCACCCTTGACCAGCGTGATCTGACCGCTGTTCATTGCTACGTCGGTCCCTGTTCCCATGGCTACACCTACATCAGCTTTTGCCAAGGCCGGCGCATCGTTGATTCCGTCACCAGCCATGGCAACCACATGGCCTTCACTTTGCAATCGCTCCACGAGAGCTAGCTTGTCGACGGGCTTGACTTCGCCATGGACTTCATCAATTCCAAGCTTGGCACCAACAGCCTTGGCTGTGGTCAGA
The DNA here is from genome assembly GCF_014076495.1 of Comamonas koreensis. NCBI lineage: Bacteria > Pseudomonadati > Pseudomonadota > Betaproteobacteria > Burkholderiales > Comamonadaceae > Comamonas > Comamonas koreensis. The sequence goes on from NZ_CP043575.1 coordinate 124,915, forward strand.
CCATCTCCGGTTGCCATGACAATTCGCAAGCCGCTTGCATGAAGCGTTTGAATGGCATCCAAAGTGCTAGCTTTGATAGGGTCTGTTACTGCCAGGATGCCTGCGAACTTCCCATCAGCCGCTAAATGCATGATGCTTGCACCCTCTCCTCGCAGGCGTTCTCCGTCCGATTGCAAGGAAGATACAGAAACGCCTTCTTGAGCCATCAGTGTGGTGTTGCCTAATGCCAAGCGCCGCCCCTCAACGGTTCCACGTACACCAATACCGCTGGCGGAATCGAAGTCCACAGGTTTAGCGAGTTGCAAGCCTTGTTCACGTGCAGCTCGGACGATGGCATCCGCAAGTGGATGCTCGCTACCCTGATCCAAGCTAGCGGCAAGCCTCAAAACTTCGTCAGCGGTGAAATCTGGAGTAGGAATCGCTTTATCGAATGCAGGCCGACCTTCTGTAAGGGTGCCCGTTTTATCTACGATGAGCGTATCCACTTCACGCATCTTTTCTATGGCGCCTGCGTCACGGAACAAAACGCCTTGCTCTGCAGCGCGCCCTGTTGCCACCATTACTGACATGGGTGTGGCCAAACCTAGCGCGCATGGGCAGGCGATGATGAGTACCGCGACGGCATTGATCAACCCAAACACCCAACTGGGCTCTGGGCCAAAAATTCCCCAGACGAAGAAGGTCACTACAGCGACTAGCACGACAACCAGAACAAACTTTCCAGCCACTACGTCGGCCATTCGCTGCATCGGTGCCTTCGACCGTTGGGCCGATGCAACCATCTGAACGATCTGGGAAAGCATGGTGGCAGCCCCCACCTTTTCTGACCTCATGACCAGAGCTCCACTCGTATTGAGTGTGGCGCCGATCAGTTTGTCGTCAACGCGCTTTGTCACAGGTATTGGCTCGCCCGTGAGCATCGATTCATCAACGGCGCTTTGCCCTTCCGTGACAATGCCATCCACGGGTACTTTCTCGCCTGGACGTACGCGCAGCAGGTCTCCGACATGCACGTGGCTAAGGGGAACATCTTCCTCACTGCCATCTTCATTGATACGCCTTGCCGTCTTAGGAGCTAGGCTAAGCAATGATTTGATAGCGGCTGAGGTCTGAGAACGAGCCTTCAGTTCGATGATCTGTCCCAACATGGTCAAAGAAATGATGACCACCGCTGCCTCGTAATAAACCGCTACACGGCCCATGGATACGAACGAGTCGGGAAACACGCCGGGTGCCAGCGTCGCTACGAGGCTGTAGACAAAGGCAGCTCCCGATCCCAAGCTGATCAACGTCCACATGTTCGGACTGCGGTGGATGATTGACTGCCAGCCTCGAACAAAAAAGGGCCAGCCCGTCCATAGCACCACGGGCAGTGAAAGTGCCAACTCGACCCACGTTTGGGTCTGCATAGTGAACCAGCCGAACTTGTGTCCGAACATGGCCAGAGTGGTAACAATCAGCGTGAGTGGCAGCGTCCACCAGAATCGCCGTTGGAAGTCTTGCAACTCACTGTTGTCCTCTTCTCCAACCGGGATCAGTGGCTCAAGAGTCATTCCACACTTGGGGCAGTTTCCGGGATGATCTTGCCGGACCTCCGGATGCATCGGGCAGGTATAGATCGTTCCGGTCGGAACCACGCCCGATTCATCAAACGATTTCTGATCTGAATGACTTGCAGCCACATGAGCATGTTCGTGCGAGCTGAGCAACTGGGCCTCAGGCACCAAATGCATTTGGCACTTTGGGCAGCGCCCCGGATGATCTTGATGGACTTCAGGATGCATTGGGCATACATAGACCGTGTCCCCTCCTGCGTGATCAGCCTGTTCGTTACTCGATATGAATTGCGCGGGGCCATGAGCAAATTTTTGCTGGCAACCGTTACTGCAGAAGCGATAGATCCGTCCTTCGTGAACTATCCGATGGGGCGACTGTAGAGAGACAGTCATGCCGCAAACTGGATCCTTCAGAAGCTCGGCCTCAGTCTTGGTGTTTTCCAACTCAACTGACTCTGAAGAAGATCGATGCTGATGATGTTGCATGCAGATGGCCCTTCGCGATGTTCGATCGATTCTTGGCTCTTACACCATGTGAATGTCAAGCCAGAATCTGCTCGAGAAATAACTCTGTCCGCCTCTTCTGAGGTCCCGCAACCTGAGTACGGTGCTTGTGGTCATCTCAATCCAAGAAATGATTCTGGGGTTGAGGTGGCCTTTGTCATGACTACCTGACACGGAGATCATCCAAGCACGAATCCTCCGAAGCGATGTACCCTTCCTCTCCGTATGTAGTTCTGCCTTGTGCAGTCCCCGTGTCAGCTGTCGGTGGGTGATCTAAAGGTTCAAATTCCTTTTGGCGAAAGAATCCCTAACCAAGCCACACTCGCCAAAACCAGAACTGCCAGTGTTGCTTCCATGAACAGGCTCTGGCGTAGCTTAGCGACTGCTTGTGCATGATTTCCAGAGGTCAACGATGCCTCCAGACTTGGACTTAGCCGGAACCGATTTGCCGAAGCCAAAGCAAGCATTCCGAGAACCAGCAACAGCTTGCCTAACAGCAACTGACCATAGAGTGTCGAAACAAGCGGATCAAGCGAAGGCCCTGCGATCAATACGTAGTTGAGTACACCACTGATCCCCAGAACGACCACGATCAGCGTCCCGACCTGGGCGAAGCCATTTGATGTTCGGCTCAATATTGCTACTGTGTTTGATGCCTTATTCGCACTCGATACGGCCAAGATCAAAAAGGCGAGTAACGCACCGACCCATGCCCCTGCAGCCCAGAGGTGCGAGATGTCCGAAGCCAGGTGGATGTATCCGCGCACTCCATCGTCCATCGCACCATGACCAGTCCAGGCCAGGGTCGCGAGTGCCACACCGCTAGATACGGACATGGCAACAAAGCGCAATGTTGGATTGAATTTCACCAATGCGATCAAGATGCAAAGCACAAGTGCAAGAATACGAATGCACCAAGCTAGGCCCATGTGGGTGCCGGTGATGAGCATCTCGAACACATGCGTTGATAACTCGGTATATGTTTGCGCACCGGACATTGCCTTGGCAAGGACTGTCATGCTGACCACGGACAGCCCAATTCCGAATGCTGCAAATGCACCGACACATATTCGATAGCTGCGCGCAATTGCCAAGGATCGCTCGTCACGGCCAAGGGCATAGACGCCAAACATGGCAACGCCAAAAGCCGCTGCCATGTCCAGATAAAGCGCAAGGCGCAATACGATGGTGAACCAATCCTCGGCCATGTGCTTACTTCACCTGGAATGTGACGTTGCCATTGATAGGGTGTGTATCTGACGACACGGCACGCCAATCCACACGATAGGCACCAGGCTGAAGCGTCTGGGCAGGAGTAATGACCATGGTTTTGCCATCGCTAGCGCCAGAGACGCTTGCGCTGACCTTCATTGCGCCGTGATTTGGCATTCCGGGCATCCCCGTCATGATCAAGTTCGCTGCGGAGAACTGAGGAACCAGCGTCTCAGAGAACTTCAACTCAATCGTTGCAGGGGCCGCGACCTGCGACTTATCCGCAGGCGAAGAGGAAACTAACGAAGGATGTGCAAATGCTGCGGAAGCGAACATTGTTGCGGCGATTGGCGCGATGAATTTTGCGACCAGGCTTGAGCGATGCATGAGGACTCCTATTTAAGTGTGATAGTGGTTTGAAAGGGATGTCGAATCTAGGACGGAGGAGTTGGCGCACCCAAGGACGCGCCAACTAGGAGTAAGACATTGGACAGGCTAGAACCAGAAACGGACACCGGCCACCCAACGTGTTTGCCGAGCACGGCCGCCTTCTGCGCGAACGAGATCTGCGGTACGCCCGAAACTTCCCGCACGTTCCACACCGATATATGGAGCGAACTGACGGCTGAACTCGTAGCGCAGTCGCAGGCCAGCAGATGCTTCGGCTAGGCCCTTGCCGATATGGCGCTCTGGATCATCCTTGCCGTAAAACTGCATTTCAGCTCTAGGCTCAAGGATCAGGCGCTGAGTCAGCAATAGTTCGTAGCTTGCATTTAGGCGAAGCGCAGTTCTGCCACCACTGCCAACATAGGCTGTGGCCTCCAGCTCGAACCAGTAAGGGGCTAAGCCCTGTACACCAAATGCTAGCCATTGACGGCTAGGCCCCACTCCGTTGTCTAAGCGCACACCGAGTTGCGTATCCCAGTAGGTTGTGACCGCCCTGCTCCATAGCAGCTCGGTGCGAGCCTCTTCGAGCTTTCCTTTGGCGACGTCACCTTCTGCCTTTAAGACAGCTTTGTTGTATGCGGTGCCATACCATGCTTGCAAGTCATAGGCCGTCGAATCCTCGCCTCTACGCGAAAAACGGCGTTCCAGGGTCTCACCTCGCAGCGAGGCAAAGGTATGCTCGTCCGCAAGCATCAAGCGTGGGACGCCAGGCACCGCGTAGTCGCCCGATCCCAAGGTCAACCCATTGGAGTACCCATGAGGGTCACGAGCATCTGGAGGTGCGGATCCCCCTTGCATCTGCATGCTGCCGTGATCCATCGCAGGGGCACTTGCGGCGCTTTCAGTCATAGCGCCATGACCGGCGTGTGGATCAGCTGCAGTTGTGGCGGGGCTTGTCGGCGCTTCCATTTGCATACCGGCTTGACCATGCGATGAATGGTCGCTTTGGGCCTGTGCCGCAATGCTCACAAGAGCAAGGACTGCAGTGGACAATGCACGAATAGGGAGTGCTTTGGACATTTTTGATCTTCCTTGTGATGTTTGTTCAAGACACTACGACTTCGCGGAACATGCCAGCATCCATGTGGAACATCAGGTGGCAATGCCAAGCCCAGCGTCCGAGAGCATCTGCCGTCACCAAGAAGCTGATGCGTTGTGCAGGCTGTACTGGCAAGGTGTGTCGACGGGCAAGGAAGCGACCATCAGGGCTCTCCAGTTCACTCCACATACCATGCAAATGCATTGGGTGAGTCATCATGGTGTCGTTGTGTAGGATGACCCGCAAACGTTCACCGTGACGGAAGTGAACAGGTGTTGATTGCCCGAACTCCAAACCATCAAGAGACCAGGAATAGCGTTCCATATTGCCGGTCAGGTGCAACTCCACCTCACGTCCTGGACCGCGCGAGTCCATTGGACCTGAAGGCGTATGCAGATCTGCCAAGGTCAGCACCCGTCTGCCGTTATTGCGCAGACCGATGCCCGGATCGTCGAGATTGGTGCGTGCCATATCGACCCGCATATCAGTGCTCGCCCCATACTCCGTTCGGGCATGGCGTGCGGTAGTGCTGGGCACAGCCAATCCTCCTGCTGACATGGCATGCTGACTATGGTCCATCGCCATACCACCGTGATTCATGCCGCCCATCGCACCATGAACCATGCCGGCCATTGCCCCCGACATACCAGCCATGCCCGTCATCCCAGACATGCCGGTCATCTCCATGTCGGCACCGGAAGTACCATGGCTCATGGCGCCCATCATGTCGCTCATACCCAGCCATTCGACGGGATCGAGTGCAGGGACAGGAGCTTGCAGACCTTCGCGCACTGCTAACGTAGCGCGTGCATAGCCTGTTCGGTCCATCGACTGAGCAAAGATCGTATAGGCGTCATCACGTGGCTCGACAATCACGTCTATGGTTTCGCCAGGGCCGAATCGGAATTCATCGACAGTCACAGGCTCTACGTCGACGCCGTCAACATGCACCACAGTGAGCTTCAGACCCGGAATACGTACGTCATAGAAGGTATTGCCCGCACCATTGACCATGCGCAATCGGACACGCTCGCCCGGACGGAAAAGAGCAGTCCAATTGCCTGCAGGTGTGACGCCATTTGCGAGGTAGGTCAAAGTCGCAGAAGAGAGGTCGGCTAAATCCGTTGGACTCATGCGCATCTCGTTCCACATCTTGCGCTTGTCTAATGCCGCCGACACTCCATCACGCGATACATCACGGAAGAAGTCGAAGATCGTGGGCTGGTTGTAGTTGTAATAGTCGCCCTGAACCTTGAGTTTTGCGAAGACGCGCATGGGGTCTTCGTCAGTCCAGTCAGAGAAGAGCACGACATGGTCACGATCTGCACGGATAGTCTCAGGTCCTGCGGGATCGATGATGATTGCTCCGTACATGCCGGTGAGCTCCTGCATGCCTGAATGTGAATGATACCAGTAGGAACCGCTTTGCTGAACCTTGAAACGGTAAGTGAACGTCTCTCCAGGAGGAATGCCCGCAAAGCTGATGCCTGGAACTCCGTCCATCTGGTAGGGCAAGATAATGCCGTGCCAATGAATAGAAGTGGCCTCGCGAAGCTTGTTCGTGACTCGAATCGTCACCGTCTCACCCTCTCGCCAGCGCAGGGTTGGTGCAGGAAGCGATCCATTGATCGTTGTCGCCATGCCAGGCTTGCCTGTAAAGTTCACGGCGGACTCGGCGATCACCAGATCGAACTCGTTACCCTTCAGCACCGGAGCGGCCCCACGGACTGTGGAGCTCTGCTGAGCGAATGCCATGAGCGACTGCGTTGACAGGCCCGCCAGCACGCCCCCCGCTGCCAGCCCCTGAACGAAGCGCCGACGAGAGAACCCCTGAGTGGGAGTGACAATAAATGGCGAATGACGCGGCATACGGTGAAATCCTCCAGAGCTTTCAACAAAATCGTTTTCAGCGACGCTGCCTGAAACAACAATCGCTCGATATGTTCAATATACTAGGGCGCACCGAATTTCGATGAAGTGACTCACGCATTACATTCATGTAATGCTCGCGTCATGTTCTGTGCGACTGGGGGCGTCTATCCATAAAAGCGTTCGTTGCCACCGGGAGGCTCACGCTGCTCGCCACGATTGACGACTTCCCAGGAGGGAACAACAAGGCCGTGTTGAGCCTTTCTATCGCCAGGATTTCATGAACATTACATTTTTCTTATCTTCATGTCAGAGTGCATCAAACTCGGCACACTCTTGATCGTCCACTGCAGCGGAGCGAGTACATGAGGATTTTGATTGTCGAAGATGAGCCTAAAACAGGTGAATACCTGCGCCAAGGACTGACCGAGGCTGGCTACATTGCTGACCTCGTCTCAAATGGCTCAGACGGCTTACATCTGGCTCTGCAAGGTGAATACTCCTTGGTGATCTTGGATGTCATGCTGCCGGGCCTCAATGGTTGGCAGGTGCTCCAGTCTCTGCGTGATCGGGGACTACATATGCCGGTCCTGTTTCTTACTGCACGGGACCATGTCGAGGACCGTGTCAAAGGACTAGAGCTCGGCGCAGATGATTACCTGGTAAAGCCGTTTTCGTTCGCAGAGCTACTCGCCAGAGTTCGCATCATTCTTAGACGCGGACATCCGGCCAATGAAGGTACTACTCTGACTGTTGCAGATCTCGAGCTAGACCTGCTGCGTCGCCGCGTATCTCGCAACGGCAAACGTGTTGACCTCACAGCCAAAGAGTTCGGACTCTTAGAGTTGCTGATGCGCCGACATGGTGAAGTGCTGCCACGTTCATTGATCGCATCGCAGGTATGGGACATGAATTTCGACAGCGACACCAACGTCATTGAGGTGGCCATGCGCCGTCTGCGGGCCAAAATTGACGAAGGCCACTCGATCAAACTGATCCAGACCGTACGGGGAATGGGCTATGTGCTTGAAGTCCCCGAGGAGGAATAGGTGCAGCGTCTCACTCGCAAGGTAAAGCTCTCTTTAACGAGTCGCTTGGCCCTCTGCTTCACGGCTGTTGCGGCAGCCGTAGTGCTAGGTTTAGGCGGCCTATTTCTAGTCGTTACAGAAAAGCATTTCGTGGAATTGGACCGAATGACGCTTCAGGACAAGCGCCATTTAATCGAGAAAATTCTCCAGAACACCAAGTCAGTCGATGATGCTCGTTGGCGTTTAAATGAGGCACTGAACTATCACGAGGATCTTCAAGTCCAGGTGAAAGATGCCCAAGGAGAAACCGTATTTCAATCGCCCGCATCCGGCTTCGCAGTGCCGGATCGCAATTCGGCTTTTATCGACAAGGAAGGATCGTTTGGTGTGTGGCGGCATGCAGACGCAGAATTCCACATATTAAGCTTTGAGACGCTACCGGCCTACGCACCATCACCATTAAAGGTACTGATCGCTGCAGACACCAAGCATCACATCCAATTTCTCGACGGAATTCGAGCAAGCTTCGCCATCTATGTAATTGCAGCAATTTTTTTGTGCTCACTGCTATCTTGGCTCGCTGCGAGACAAGGGCTGGCACCGTTGCGTGAGATGAAATCACGGGCAGCTGTTGTGACAGGACAGAAGTTGAGTGAGCGCATGCCGGTCGAGGCTGTGCCCGTTGAAATGGCTGACCTGGCGCATGAGCTCAATCGCATGCTGGATCGGCTGCAGGACGATTTTCAGCGCCTGACAGATTTCGCGTCTGATTTGGCTCATGAACTACGTACGCCCATCAGCAACCTGTTGACGCAGACTCAGGTTGTGCTGGCATCCAAGCGTGATGCCGCGACATACCGAGACATTCTTGCCTCAAATGCCGAAGAGTTTCAGCGTCTGGCTCGTATGGTGTCAGACATGCTATTCCTGGCCAAAACCGAACGAGGCGTAAGCTTGCCGCGCAAAGAGCAATTCTCCGCAAAGCAAGAAGCATATGTATTGCTGGAGTTTTACGAGGCTGTCGCGGAAGAAAAGCAAATTCATTTGAAGCTAAAAGGCGATGGACGCGTTGATGGTGATCGGTTGATGTTCCATCGTGCTGTGAGTAATTTGCTATCTAATGCTTTGCGCTACACGCCGCAGGCAGGGACGGTCACCATCGACATTGCGGCCTCCACCTCCTGGACACTTGTCACTGTGGAAAATACAGGGCAGGACATTGATCCCAAAGTCCTGCCCAGGTTATTTGACCGCTTCTATCGCGCTGACCCCTCCAGGGCACATCCGGACTCAGACGGTAGCGGATTGGGTTTGGCGATTACCCGAGCGATTGTTGAAGCCCATGGTGGCGCCATTGCAGCAACTTCAGCCGATGGACGAACTCGCTTCACCTTGAAATTTCCCACTCCGCAGCCGACTTCCAAAGCAGATCAGAAAACAGGTTTTTCTTGAAAGAAAGAAGACACTATCCGCAGCAAGATGTCTTTGCTGAAGTTGAGCCGCAGCATTTCGTCTGCGGCTTCTCAGCGTTAGCCTCCTCGGCTGTGGCTAACGCCAATAATTCTGGAGCGTATCCAGCGGTCTGAATAGCCAACATGTAGTCGGTGTCGCTCAGATCGCCGGAGACGTGCACTGTTTTATCCTGAGGATTCACTCCGATCTTTGCGGCATCATCTATCGCCAAAATGGAGCGCTGGATCCGCGCGGCACAGACACCACATTTCATGTCATTGATGCGAAAAATAGCCATTACGTACTCCTTTAAAGCTTGTGGCTAAAGTTTCATTCTTCACATGATGTGAATGTCAAGCATCTGTCTGCACAAGCACTGGAGCACGCTGTGTACGTCAAGTACGTTGGCCTTCACTTTTCGCTTTGGCATTATTGGTGTGCAGATTTGGGGCGTTGTTGCATAAATGCCGGTCGCAGGTGAGGTAGGCTCGAGAGATGAGTGAGACGAGCTGGGGTCGGGTTAAGTACCGCACAACGAACTGGAAGGCGTACAACGCAGCGTTGAAAGCGCGGGGAGACCTGACCATATGGCTGGATAAGGACATGCAGTGGCTGGCCCAGCCCAGGGGCAAGCGTGGTCGTTGCCAGAAGTTCTCAGATGCGGCCATCCAGTTTTGCCTGACCATCAAGGGCTTGTTTGGGCAGCCCTTGCGCCAGACGCTGGGCCTGGTGCAGTCGCTATTGCGTATGGCAGGCCTGCCTTGACCAGTGCCCTACTACAGCACTGTGTGTCGCAGACAAAAGAGCTTGGAGGTGCAGGTGCGCTACCGAGCAAGCGACAAAGGCTTGCACCTGCTGGCTGACTCCACGGGCATCAAGTTCTTGGGCGAAGGTGAGTGGAAGACTAAAAAGCACGGCGCAGAGCGCCGCCGCCAGTGGCGCAAGGTGCATCTGGGTATTGATGCCCAGACACTGCAGATTCGGGCTATCGCAGTCACAACCAATGAAGTAGGTGACTCGCCCATGGCCGCTGTCGTACTGGGCCAGATCCCCAGCCATGAACAGGTAGCTAGCTTCACTGGTGATGGGGCCTATGACACCAAGGATGTGCATGAGGCCTGCTACCTGCGGGGAGCCTGTTGATTTCCATGCAAACCTGACCCACCATTTCCATCCAATCTTGACCCACTCTGATTCGTGAGTTGTTGGCTCACGATGAGGCTAGAGTTCTGCTGGTCCTCTCCTTCTTCACGGTAGTTGGTGGTTGCTGTGCGGAGCTGTTCTTGAAGCGAAAGCTATCATTGCCAGTCTCCAGAATATGACAGTGATGCGTGAGCCGGTCCAGCAAAGCCGTAGTCATCTTTGCATCTCCGAATACGCTGCCCCATTCACTGAAACTCAAGTTGGTGGTGATCACCACGCTAGTGCGTTCGTAGAGTTTGGACAATAGGTGGAACAGCAATGCCCCACCAGATGCGCTAAAGGGTAGATAGCCCAGCTCGTCCAAGATGACCAAGTCTGTATACGACAACCTGGTTGCAAGGTGCCCAGCCTTGCCCTGAGCCTTCTCTTCCTCCAACACATTCACCAGCTCGACCGTCGAGAAAAAGCGTACCCGCCGATGGTGATGCTCAATGGCCTGAACACCGAGCGCTGTGGCAATGTGGGTCTTGCCTGTTCCTGGTCCTCCGACCAGAACCACATTGTTGGCATCCTCCAGAAATTCGCATCGATGCAACTGACGCACCAGCGCTTCATTTACTTCGCTGTGGCGAAACTCAAAGCCAGCCAGATCCCGATACGCAGGGAATCGGGCTGCTTTGAGTTGATATGCTACTGCGCGTACCACTCTCTCTGCTGTCTCTGCTTTAAGCAATTGGGACAGGATAGGTTGAGCGGCTTCAAACGCAGGAGCGCCTTGTTCGGCTAGCTCACTGACGGCCTGGGCCATGCCGTGCATCTTGAGCTCGCGCAGCATGATCACTATGGAGGCGATGGCTGGGTCATGACGCATGGCGTACCTCTCTGAGTTGGTCATAGCGGCGCACGTTGGCCTGGGGCTCTACCGACAACTGAAGTGCTTGTGGAGATGTGACAGGCGCTGGAGCGGTGGTTCCATCGAGCAACCGGTGCAGCACATTCAGTACATGGAGCTTGCTGGGCACACCCGCTTCCAAGGCCAGCTCCACTGCGGCAAGCACCGCTTGTTCATCGTGGTGTAGAACCAAAGCTAGGATCTCCACCATCTCTCGGTCACCGCCAGGGTGCTTAAGCAAAATAGATTGCAGCCGCTTGAAAGCAGCGGGTAGCTCTACGAACGGAGCTCCATTGCGCAATGCGCCTGGCTTGCGCTGCAGCACAGCCAGATAGTGGTGCCAGTCGTAGATGGTTTGGCCAGAGCCATCGTGGCGGCGATCAATGATGCGCTGGTGCTCACAGACTATCTGACCTTCGGCAGCAACTACTAGACGATCTGCATAGACGCGCAGACTCACAGGCCGATTGGCATACGGCGCAGGAACGCTGTAGCGGTTGCGTTCAAAGTGAATCAGGCAGGTGGGCGAGACGCGCTTGGTGTGCTCCACAAATCCATCGAATGGCCGTGGAGCAGGCATCAATGAAGTTTGCTCTTGGGCCCAAACATCGGCAATGCTGCCTGGTAGTTTGCCGTGCTCAATCTCTCGCCATAGCGCAAGGCAGCGCTCTTGAAGCCACGTGTTGAGTGCAGGTAGATTCGCAAGAGGTGGAACAATCTGCCATAGGCGGTGGCGGGCGTCTCGTACGTTCTTCTCCACCTGGCCCTTCTCCCAGCCCGAAGCAGGATTGCAGAACTCAGCCTCAAACAGGAAGTGGCTGACCATTGCAGCAAAGCGTGCGTTAACGTCCCGCTCCTTACCGCGTCCGACACGATCCACTGCGGTGCGCATGTTGTCGTAGATGCCCCTGCGAGGCACTCCGCCCAGAACAGCGAAGGCATGGTTATGCGCATCGAACAGCATCTCGTGCGTTTGCAGAGGATAGGCTCGCACGTAAAACGCACGGCTGTGGCTGAGCTTAAAGTGCGCCACCTGCAGCTTTGTGCGCACGCCGCCAAGCACAGCCCAGTCCTCACTCCAGTCAAACTGGAAGGCCTCACCAGGCCCGAAGACAAGGGGAACGAAGGTGCCTCTACCTGTAGTTTGCTGCGCCAGAACGTGCTGTTTATGCCAAACGCGAGCAAAAGCAGCCACGCGGTTGTAGGAGCCCTGATAGCCCAAAGACTGCAGGTCCAGATGCATTTGCTTGATCGTGCGGCGCTGCTTGCGAGAGCGTGTCGCCTCAGTCTTGAGCCAAGCAGAGAGCTTGGCCGTGAACGGATCAAGCTTGGAAGAGCTGACCCGCTTGGCATAACTGGGCTCAGCTACGTCTGATCGCAGGTACTTGCGGATGGTATTGCGAGACAGGCCGGTTCGGCGAGAGATCTCGCGGATGGACAACTGCTCACGCAATGCCCAGCGGCGGATGACACTTAGGATTGCCACGTCTATCACTCCTGGTCTCCTGCTGCTCAACATAGCTGCAGGCTAGGGTTAGTGCGTGGGTCAGAATTAGATGGAAATCCTGGGGGTTAGTGGGTCACTTCTGTGTGGAAATCAACAGGGAGCCATTCCAATCATCCCGCCACGCAAGGGGGCGAAGCTACGCAAGGGGCTGGCATTTGCTCACCGCAATGAAGCGGTCAAGGCGTGTAGGCAGTTGGGGCGGGCTATCTGGAAACGCTGGAGCGGCTACCACCGAAGGTCTCTGGTGGAGACCAAGATGAATTGCTTCAAGCGCCTGGGCGAGAAGGTGATGGCCAGGACGTTTGAACGCCAGGTGGCCGAGCTCAACATTCGCGCTTCAATCCTCAATCAATTTACCGCTCTGGGCACGCCCCAGACGGTCGCTGCTGCGTAAATCCGTCTGAGGTTTGGGGTAGCTCGGCCTCAGGGTGATTTATGCAACAACGCCCCGCAGCTAGACCAAGCCGACAACTTCTGCGTGAAGTCGGCGGAGGTGTTGGTCGGACATGTCCAAGATAGGCTCGTACATGAACGAGTTCAGATGAATGTTCTCCGGCGTCATGAGCAGGACACGCTGGATAACGCCAACATTGGCTAGCTCCGCAGGGAAGTCGGTTCGGTAGCGCTTGAGGAGCGCGGGAGTCTGATTGGCGGTAATACCGGCCAGCCAAACCGCGTCGTTGATTCTGGCGGCCATGAACCGCTCAGCCTGCAGGCGGGTAGCGATCGCCAACACGACCTTGTTCTCGAAATTGATGCCGTCCGGTGCCTGCAGACAGGTAGCGACCTCTGCGGCAAGAAGATCAACGACACGGGCCGCGGGGTTACCCGACTGTCCGGCGGCGCCAAACAGTCTGGCATAGATGCCATCAAGATCTGCAACGGTGATCTGATCCGTGCTGACTTTCCAGTGAAGCAACGAAGTGAGGAGCAGGTAATCGGGGTCGGCCTCGCCTTTCGTGTACTCGATGAGGTTGCGCATGAAGGGCACGCAGCAGATCTTCTTGCGGTTGTCGGCAAAGAACGCTGGTTTCCAGGCATTGATAAAGACGTTGCGTACGCCCTGAGCCGCCTCGAGCGTAACGCCGGCAGTCGTCTTTGACACCATGAAGCAGTTCTTCCGTTGAACGAGGCGACGGCTCTCGATGGTCCTGTAGAAATCGAAGTTGTGGGTCAGGATGAGCAGCTTGAAGTGCCGATCCTCAGCCAAGTCGGAGAGATACTGAACGATGGCGTACTTGTTCTTGTAGTCAAAGGAGTCCGCGATGTCGTCTACAACAAGAAGTGTCTGCTGGCCAGCCGCACGACGCACCTCTATGTCGAACAGCATGTTCAGGACGTGGAACGCTCTCTTCTCGCCGGTGCTGAGTGTTTGCAGCAGGGCGTCCCGCTCGACTGGCGCATGGTCGTTGCCATCCTTGAATACGAAGCCCAGGCGCGGTGCCATCTCCTTACCCAGCACCACCTGGATCTTGTTGGCCACTTCAAGATGGAAAGGAACGATGAAGCGGTTGTTGAACATGTCAATGACGTCTTGCCATTGCGTGTGTTCCTGGCCGGCTTGCGCTTCGATCTCGGCTGACCGCACGGCAGCTTGTTCGATCTTGATTATCAGGTCTACGTACAGAGCGTGGTTCGCCTTAAGGTACGACATCCAGAGCTTCTTGTTGAAGGCAGCTAGGTCGGCGAGCTCTGGCAGCAGATCTTCGTGCCCTTGCAAGTACGACTCGAACTCGCGGAGCTGAGCGTTCTTCTGTATCTGCTTCTCGAGCTCCTCATACTTCTGGCGCAGCGCGGCGTCCTCAGAAATCTTGGCGCGCTCGGCATCAACAAGGGCTTGGAGCTCGGCCTCAGAGTTGATCTCCTTTTTTTCTTCGCCGTTGAGGTTCACAGAATGCTTGGCCTTGAAGAAGCCGCTGACCTTCAACTCTTTGGCCACGTTGGTGGCCGCGTAGTAGTTGAAACCGCCTTTCTTGAAGTACTTAGAAGCCGCTAGCAGTTCGTTGTACTTCTTCGTGTAGTCATTGATAGCCGTGCGGAAATCACCTTGTGCTAGGAACGCGACGACCCGTTCGTCGTTCAGTACGTCGTACGAAACGTTCTTGAATACGGGCTCCCAGTCTTTGGCTAATTCCTCTTTCAAGCTGGAAAGCGTCGCATCGAAATCCCCGTCGGTAGGTGCGAACGCCGACAAGATCTCGCGCTCAATCGGTCGTTTGGTTTTTGCGGTGGCCTTGACTGCGGTTATCAGGGCAGCCCGCGCAGCAGTGACACCCGCGTGCAACGCTTCGTATTCCTGCCGGAGCTCGGCATTTACCAGGAGGGTCGCAGTGGCGTTTCCTTTGCTGGAAAATTCCTCGTAAGGCCTTAGCACGAGCACATTGGCGGCACCAATGTCGGCACTGTTCTCATCCTGGACCACACGCACAGTGGCGCGGTTCGGGAAAATTCGGTCCCGAGATGCGTTGCCATCGGCGATGTCCTGGAAGGTGCTGGCCAGCGAACTCTTCATCGAACCGTTGGGCGCGTAGATGGCGACCGCAGCACTTTTATCGAAGTTCAGCACAACGTCAAGTTTGCGGATTCCATAGCAGTGCTCCAATTGGAGCTTCAACTTATCCATGTTCTCTCCCTCGTTGTGGTTCTAACGTACAGCATTCCCACCGCTATTCCAATTCGTACTTCACCGGAAGCGAGGCCGCGAGACCGATTAGTCGAGGCCTCGAAGGCAATGGTCAACTGGGTTCGACATGAGCCTGGAGAGGTAAACGGGATCGGCCGTTCATGCTGGCACATGCCTGTACCGCGATCAAGTGACGGGTGGTGGATACGAAGCCGCCGGCAGGTGCCCGCGGCCATCAATGACCGGTTCCCGTGCATGCTGCCGGTCAGGCGTTGGCCTGAGAATGACTCAGATCAGCCTGAACCAGACTTCAGCCTACAAGGTTGAGTTCACAAGTGATTGTGGCCAACGCCTGGCAAAGCTCGAACGGCAGTGATCAGCTACAAAGCTGTCATCTCCACATGCATAAGGATCAGGCGTCTTTGACTCAGTCGGGCCGACTCAGCTGCGCACAATACATCTTCAAAGGCTCCCTTCCCATACGGCAGCCGTCTCAATTACCTCGACAAGTCGCGCAGCAGAAAAGCCATCCGGATATAGAGTGTCATCTTTGTAGGGTTTCTCATAATCATCAGGCGGGTGAGCACGGTCGGCATGACCGGCAAATAGCCCATGAGGTTGATTTAGCAGCATCCTTTCATCTCGCAGCGCAATCAGTACCTCTTCCAGAGATATCTTGAGGAAACCTCGGAAAAGTTGGTGATCCCATTCGGTTGAGGTATCAACGATCCAAGCTATGACCGTGGGCTGGCCGTTCTTAAGACCGAGCGCATTCATTAACTCCATGTCTTGCCCAAGTGCCCGCTGGACAACAGGCACTTTTCTGCTCAACTGCAGCCCAGCCTTTCGAAGCGTAGAAGTTCGATGCGCCCAAGCCTCCTTTATAGAGCGGCGTTGGTAGGTTGATTTGAGTTCCAAGATGAGTACATGACCGTCTCGAGCACAAATTAAATCAATTTCTCCCGCATTGGCATCCTCTGCAACCTCATACCCAACAAGCACCTGAAACCCGCGTTTTCGAAACAGTGCTCCCAGCCGCTCTTCAATTCGACGTGTCTCTTCCTTGGTTTCATTTCGCCGAGAGCCCAACCGCCGTAGGTTATTGATTACAGCCGCAGAGTTATTTTGTACAGCCATCATCCACGGCAACTGAAGCGAGAGCCGCCCCATCTTGAAAATAGGCCGCTCTTGCCAGCGGGGCCGCAATGCCATCTCACCGGCGCGCAACTGCTTCGCCATGGCAGCCCAGTCACATGTCATGAAGTCCAAGATTGTCTCGGCAGCTGGTGAGGAGCCACTCGGTTGCTTTGCCGTAGCCGTCCAAGGCTTAATGCGCTCAACTTTGGCCGTTCTATCCGACCATGTGAGTGGGAAGCGATTTTGCAAGTCTGGCTGAAGCAAACCACTAAATGCCAGCCGTCCCAAAGCGAGAAAAGAATTTCCGGTCTCGGAAAGGGACTGCTGATATGGCCGGAGGTAGTCTTCAATGAAAAAGGCTGTCATCAGTTCGATGGTCATCAGCACATGAAAGACCATTGCAGATGAGCCAGTGTCTGTTCGGACCTGCTCGGCCATGCCATAGACTTCTTGCAAGCGAAGCCATGTGCCCATCGCCTTGGCCAGAGCCTGAAGATTGGCTTCAAGGTTTGCAGGGCTTACACGGGCTAGCAGATCCGGAGCGTTCAGGAGGGCATCCATCCCCCGGTACAACCAGTACTGGTGTAAAAGGTCGAACTTCTTGCCATCACGACGCCACGCCGCTATGGCATCGGCATCCACTTCGACGATCTCTAGGTGATCTCCACATCGTTCAAACCGAATAGAGTCGTCATAGCTGAAGGCGTCAGCAGATCTATGCACAAATGCATTCAGTTCGACCTGTGCGCCAAGCAATGTAAGAAATGCCTGATAACAATCGTGTCGTGGCCTATCCGCAGACGGGAATAGAAATGGAATCAGATGCTGCCGCAATGATGAAGCGAGTGATGTTTCGCTCAATTGCAGGTCCGACTCATCGCAGCTGGCGAGTTTCCAGGCCAATATGTCGTCAATGGCATCCCATGCCTCTTGAACATCGGGCAAATTTGGTCGCGACCGACCATCAAGCAAATTTGGTATTTGGTGCTCAAAGGCGAACAGGCTGGCATAGATCAGCAAATCTAAAGGAGCGAGCTCACGCAAGGGGTTGCGTAGACGCGCCACTTCATCAAGCCGAACTTGGTGAGCTTCGCGGAATATGAGAAACACGCGCGTCAGTTCAGCGAGCGCCTCATGCTGATCCGCATCCAGCTTGCTGATCTCCAACCAACGCGGAGAGTCCTGTCGCATCACGAGGTCAGAATGGCGGGTAGCCCACATCAGCACATCGGGAGCGATGGCGGCAACCCGCGCCACAAGCTCGGGACAGGCAACTCGATCTTGCGCTAAGTATTGCGTTAAAGCTAAGCGAAGGGGCTCTTGGCTCCAAACATCAGCGGGTAAAGCCTTCAGGAACTCGGAGCTCCAGAGGGCTGTGTGTCGATCTCTACCACTCCACCTTTTCTTGCCCTGACCCATCGGCTTTCCGTCAAGAAATGCCATCGCTGCTTCGTCCGCTGCTGCTGAGATCGTCAAGCCTTTTTCGCGGGCTGCTGAGAACAATGTGTCGTAGTAGTGCTGGTTCATCACCTAATGCTATCTTGGCTTAGATCGCCGCTGTGAATCGAAAAACCCATTCTAGGCAGACATTGGACTGTTTTGTCCACGGGAAGATTTCTGCAGAAGCCTCGGATCAATGACTGCTCTGCGTATCAGCAGTCACGGGTACTTCAGAGTTGACTCACTGCAATCAGCCTTAAGCTGGCATCGAGATTGAAATGTGGTCGAAATGGTTTCTAGACGCCTCCTCTTCACACCACCCCTACGGGGTGAGTTTTCAAAATAAATATTTCTCAGCAATTTTGATTCGTCTGACGGATGTCAGAGTCACCGCCCGAGCACCCCCAGAAAAGACGCCATACCGATCCCTTGCATGTAGTCCAAAATTTTGCTCTCCTGTGCTTGCGAAGCAAGGCCAAGCATGCGATGCGGCTGGTTGTACTTCATCAGCGTTTGCTCCTGTCCCTTGACATCTTTAGCTTGTATCTCACCATATGTGATCACCGGCTGCCCTTCGGCATTAACTATCCACTGGAAGATTTCTGATGTGCCTTGGTACACAGGATGCCGTGCCATTGCTTCCTTTCTCAGAAGCTCTGTGTCATTCCGCTTTTGAGCGGTTAGGATGTCGTCTTCAGCGCTTTGTAGTTTTCGTTTTGCTTCGCGCCGACTTACCTCTAAACCCCTTTCATATTCTTCGATTTCGAACCGAAGGCCCATGATCTGGTCCCGTTGCAAAGATCGCTGCTCAGGTAGCGCTTGGATCCGCTCAATTGCTCGCTGCGCGCGTTCGATCAGATTTCTTTCATACGGAAAATCTTCTTCAATTCGCTTCGCCGCGCTTTCGCGATCTCTCATAGCGCTGACGACAGATTGTTCTGCAGCCTTCGTGATGCGCTGCAGATAGTCCTCTCTCATTTCTTTCTGAAAGTCTTCACCATCGATGATGGTGCATTTGTACTGCACCACCACGCGGCTCTTCCCATCCTTGAAACTATCCCAATCGATACTTTTACAAAGGGGCCGCTTGCCCAGACCGTTGGCAACTGTCGTGGTGCGAGCACCGTCGATATAGCTGGACTTGACGATGTCAACGGGGCCCTTGCTGCAAGCAGAAAGAGCGATAGCGGAGCAAGCCACAACGAGGGTGAGATTTTTCATAGGTATGTGAAAGGTGAATGGGGCCACTGCCGCGGACCATGAAGCGAAGCCTTAGAGAGACTTCCAAGGGAAATAGCTGGCACGGATGAGGCTCATCCAGTCTCCCACGCACTGCGATAGGTCACTGTCGAGCCGAGCGGCATCGCATTGCCAGGCGCGGGCGTGATGCGGTAGGCGCACCCAAGCGCATGCGCGCACTCCTTTTCTTGGTATTCAGTACTCGGAGATGCCCCGCTGATGCCGGATTGGGTTTCTTTCCGCATTAATATGTGAAGCAAACTCCGTAGATGTAAATGTATCAGAAACCGATGCTAGGAGGGTGTCTGCCAAACCCACTCCTCCCACTCATCTTCCCGATCCCGACAACCTGCGCGATGTTTTTGCGTACTGGGTGCGTCTCAAACGGGTCGAGAAAGGCTGGTCGCAGGAGCGACTGGCACTGGAATGCGAATTGGACAGGACGTACGTATCAGCCGTGGAGCGATCGCGCTGGAATGTGTCGCTGGCCAATATCGAGCGCATTGCGCAAGCGCTGGACGTGAAGGCCTGGACATTGATCAAGCCGCCGGAGACGCACCGGTAGCACCGGCATTGCCATAGCCGCAGAAGAAAAAAAGAATCAGAAAGGATGGACCCGGCGCTAGCCGGGTTCATCCTTTTCTCTTCTCACGTCGCATGTTGCGAATGCTTGGGCACGATGGTCACAACCTCCACACACCGGCCTTGCAATCGCGCTCCGTCCACAGAGCAGAGAATGCATTGCCCAAGTGCGCCCCATAAGACACGAGCGCCAAACCCGCTACCCCACGGCGCGCTCCACGCGTGACTGGCAACCAGTGCGGCCCTGATGGTATGCCTGGGTCGGGATAAGCTACCCTCTACCGTTGCAGGCAACTCCATCATCTCCACACCCACCACCCAGACCCAGCAGACGGTGTCCTCCAACGTGCCACATTGCCTGCGATGCAATACCAGCTTGAGCAATGCACAACCACCATGCTCCAGAATTACTCCCAGACAATTCATCGACTCGGTTCCGGTGGCCGTGGCGCTCCGGATCTCACATACCGGAAACAGCTCTTTCCACCCACGACGGTCATCTTTGGGTGTGCTCAATGACGGAGAGACAGCAATGCTGCGAAGAGGTCGTTGCGTCATCACTGCCGCACAGCGCCTCAAGCACCATTCCAGGCCTCCCGGATTCGATACGCTGCCGCGATCCGTATCTGGAAACATGTAGCTCCAGCGCCTGCGCCCCGACGGGCTTGTCACCCGATACTCCCATGGTCCTTCAAACCGGATGCCATACATGTAGCGGTGGATGAGCCCCTTGCCCGCAGAGTCAGCCATGCTGCTTGCTCCTCCCCCTCTCGGGTTGATGCATCTCCTGCATATGCATCCCCTGCCCCGTGGACTCTGTTGCCTGCGGATAGAACTCTTGCACGATCTCTGTCGCCTCCTGCTCCAGTTCCTCAAACAGCCCCAGCGCATAACCATCTCTCGCAGCTTGCTCCAGCGCTTGCTGGTCGTAGCCCACCTTCTGCGCATATTCCGCAGCCTGCGCTGCCTGGCTGATGGCTGCGTCAAGCGGCATTCCATTGCGGATACCGAGGTCCACGTAGTAGATCGGAGTGCGGTGCGACATGGCCGTGGATTTGGCGCGCAAGCGCAGCTCCAGTGGGAGATATGCCAGCAATCCGCCACTGGCCGCCTGCAGGTACTGCATGCGGGTCATCAGAGTGCGCAGGGAGTTGATCCCGGTGGTACGCAGCACAAAGGTGCTCATGGCGTCGGCCTGGTTGTCCGGGTGGTCAATGCGCATGTGGAAGCGTCCAAACGGCTTGCACCCGCCTTCAATGGCCAGGGCACACAGATCCGGGCCTTCGCAGGGGTGTGCCTCAATGCCCTTGGCGGTCGTGCGTTTGCAGGTGCGTTTGCAGGTCTGCCCATCTCCCACACAGAGGGGCCGCGCCGTGGCTCGGTCGAACAGGGTGTAGTTGGCCCGCAGGTTCAGTGCTGGGTCGTTGAAGAGAACGCGGATAGGGATGCTGCGCAGCTTAGGTTTGGCAGTATGGGCATAGGTTGGCGCATTGCCATCGGCTGGATTGACAGCCTCCGTCATCGCCTTCTGCGCCGGGTTGGTGCCTTGCTCGCCATCTCCATTTGTGGTCTGAGAAGGATTTGCTGCCCTGGCCCGCCTGGCGAGCTTGTCCTGCAAGGTCTGCTTCGGTTGTTGCGCTACACCTTCGAACTCTGGCGGCAGTGTCTGCAACTCCGTCACCTCCACGCCTGTTGTCATCAATGCACGGTCGGCGATCTCCGCGCGCAGGATGGCATCCATGGGGTGTAGTACCCAGCCCCTGCGGCTTTGGACCTGGGTGGTGATGGTGAATTCGTCATCTTTCTCCGGCAATCGCTTGCCATTGCGCTCGATGACCTTGCCGATGGAGATGCGCCCTACCACAGGGGGCGTCATCATCAGTCCTTTGATCATGGTGTTTCTCCAGAAATGCAAAAGCCCCTTGCTCCAGTGAAGAAGCAAGGGGCTGATGGGTTGAATTGCTGACCGCTGATTGGCGATCGGATATTGGTGGCCAGTGATTACGGGGTGTTGAGCTGAACTGCAAGCTCAGCCCGATTCCTGCAGCAGGAATCGCCGTGATCCGGCTTTGACGCTCGTATAGGCCTTGGCCAGCTCCGGATGGACTTTCTCGAATGCAGCAGTGTTGAAGGCCTTGCCGTCCTTGGAACGCTTCCAGCTCACCGAGCTACCAGGGAAGGTCGCGTACGAGGCCACACCCATGCGCTGCTGGATCTGGTGTTTCAGCAATGCTTCCTGGACCTCCCAGTCCTGCAGGAGCTTGCGAACATGAAGCAGCTTGGCAAATGCATGGCAAGCACTCTCGTCCTCGGACAGATCGACGGTGTCGCCACTGTCCTGCGAGTACAGGCTGCGCAGCGCAACTGCCGTGCTGTCCGACGCATCTGCGTCTGGCGCCTGTCCAGTCTCAACTCGTTCCCAGAACTGCGCCTCCAAGGCCATCAATTGGGTGATCATGGTCTCGTCCCGCTCGATGCGGTGGATTTGCAACTCCTGCCCGCAGATCAGGACGGCCACATCGGCGGCCTGCTTGCCTGTCACGGCCAGTTGGTGCATGACCTGCAGCTGGATGTATTCCGGAACGCCATCTCTCCAGAGCTTGGCACCGTTGATGCCTGCAGTCTTGCATTCCAAGATCTGGACATCAGAAGCTCCCACCACTTCCCGGTCGATGTTGGCGAGCATCCAGGGAACCTGGGGGTGGCCCAGTACGGCATTGACCCGGCGCACCTTGTTGCCGGTGCGCTTGGTGTAGTGGGCGGCGACAATGGGTTCGAGCAAGGTGCCCCAGTACATGGGGCTGGTCTCGTCGTTGGGATCCACGGTCGGCAGGAGGTGGCCCTTGCCTGTCTTGTGCATCCACAACTCCAGTTGGGACTGATAAGGGTTCAATCCCACGGAAGCTGCAGCATCGGAGCCGCCGATGCCTTGGCGGCGCACGTCCAGCCAGGTCTCGCGCGGCATGTCCCGAGTGGAAACGAGGCGCAGTGCGGGGCGTCTTGCCTGTGAGGCTGATACAGGGTTAAAAACAGGTGTCGACATGGTGCCTCCAATGAAATGGGTGAAGAAATAGACAAAGAAACAGACAAGGAAAGACCAATGCAGGCGATTGCCTTCCTTCTCCAGTCCCCTGCCCACAAAATCTCGAAAGCACAAAGCCCTCACCGCAGTGGTGAGGGCCTATGACGTCGAGAGGCTTTGAATGAGAAAGGAAGGGACAGAGGGAGAAGGCCTAGGGCCGAAAGGCGAAAGGCGCGCCACAAGCCGGTGGATTCAGGCCACCAGTTGCAAGGCGTGTTCCAGTGCACGCTGCTTGACGGCAGCCCCCACACCGAACCAGGCACTGTCCAGGCGGTTGTCCTGGCTGCGAGCCCGGCGTTCATGGTCCACATACTCGGTGATGGAACAGAGCAAACCCCAGGCTGTGCCCTGGGCTGCGGACAAGGTGGCGCCGCGCCCATGGCCGTCAAAGAGCATTTGCGCCTTCTGCAAGGCCCGCTCATTGGTCAAACCCGTGGACTGCCCTGCTCCGCCGATACCGGGTTTGTCTGATGCGCACAGCACCTTCAGGAAGAAGTTCATGGCCTCGTGGCTCTTGACCTTGCGTTCTGCCAGGGTGCGCATCTGGTACATGAAGGAATCCCACTGGCCCACGGCAATACCCAATTG
The DNA here is from genome assembly GCF_014076495.1 of Comamonas koreensis. Classification (NCBI taxonomy): domain Bacteria; kingdom Pseudomonadati; phylum Pseudomonadota; class Betaproteobacteria; order Burkholderiales; family Comamonadaceae; genus Comamonas; species Comamonas koreensis. The sequence continues at coordinate 148,255 of NZ_CP043575.1, forward strand.
ACGTTTGACGGCCTGGGCATCAAAGCGGGTGGAGTGGGAGACCTTCACGGCATTGGTCGCTCCCTGCAAGGCAATCGCCAGGGTGTTGTTGCAAACTACCCGCACGGTGGTGGGCATGGCGACCGTGGCCAGGGTGCCATCACAGGAAGTCGCCAAGAGCAGGTAGCCATGTACGACATCATCGCCTTTGAGGGCAACTGATTTGCCAGTCCGGGCCAAGGCCCAGAACTTGCGACCTGCCTTGAGCACACCGGCCGTCTCCAGTTCATAACCAGCAAGCTCCGTGAGATCCCGGTAGAACTCCAGCACATCCCGGGGTTGCACCACCTGGTAGCGGTTGCTGACCACTGACAGGGGTGCCTTGGTGTCACTGCGGTAGAGCACCTTCTGGTCGGGGAACTCCATGGGCTCGGCGTACATGGCAGAAGACGCTTCCGAGCTGTCAGCTGCCAGATAGCGCACCGGCGTTTCGAGGATCTGCCACTGCATGCCTGCGGCTTGAGCCCAGACATCGAGGGATTGCTTGCGAGGCAGGTGGCTGCCCAGTTGGTGCCAGGGGGTCTGACCTGCGTAGGCCATGGTTTCGACGAGATGGGACATGGTGATCTCCTTGCATCAAGCCTTGAACGAATTGCCGCAGCTCAGGCATTCGTAGTTGTCCAAATAGGTCTCATCGATCTGCTCGCCAATGCGGCCTCCGACTTCGTGACCGACGGTGCCGCCGACAACACCACCGATGATGGCGCCGAGCAAGGAGCCGAGGACGCCACCTACGGGGCCGGCCACAAACCCGACAGATGCACCAGCAGTGGCGCCTTGCATGGCTCCAGCGATACCCGTGGCTGTACCAGCGGCAGAACCGACACGCTGGCCTAACTCCTTGGCGACGCTCTTGGCGCGGACGTTCAATGAATGGCAATGGGGACAATGGATAGACATAGAAACTCCTGACGTAAAGAAAAGCGCCCCGGGCTCGAAAGCCAGGGGCGCTGAATAGATAGAAGAGAGAAGTGAAATCAATGCGGAACAGCTCGCTTCGCAGCAAACCGTTCCTGCATCACATCAGGGATATATGACTGAAGAGATTTGGGATCAGAGGAGCAGGGCTATTTCTTTAAACACGCTAGCCAGCAATGGCTCGCTTAGAGAACAGGCAAACCGAACGCTCCTAAAAAATGAGTAGAAAGTTCATATACGGCAAGCTACAGCGCAGAAAGATACGTGATACACGGTACCTCATCAATTTTTTATTGATACACGTGTTCCCCTGTGCTGCAGATGAATCCCGATACTCCGTTTCGTCAACAACCACTAACGGAGTTCAAAGTGAACCAATTTTCCCCAAATGAGCGCCCTTTCCGCGTTGTGCGCATGCAAAAAGTCAAGGAAATGACGGGACTTGCACACAGCACGCTTTTCGCAAAATATGACCCAACGAGCCCATGCTTTGATCCTACGTTTCCCAAACGTGTCCGGCTAGGTTTGCGCTCCGTAGGTTGGATTGAATCGGAAGTGGTGGACTGGGTTCAAAACTCCCGTGTCCACTAATGCGCCTATGCCTCATCGCTGCTGATCTATTTCTTGGCTAGAAATAGGTCACTGCCAACCTCAGCAATAGCATCTAGCGCACGTTCAGTTGTAAATAAACCAGCCACCCTTAATTTTCCACTCCAAATAGAAATGCACCCGATGACTCCTATGAGAATCGGGTGCAATGGGGGTTTTTATCCATTTATTTCCAAAAAGGCCAGAATCATGAAAAGCTACACAATCTCAAACAATGCCTCCCAAATAAGCATAGATACTTCTACTGTTTATATTGACGAGCCTGAGAAAATTATCAACTCGCTTGCTTCATTCAAACAAGCCATTCATGCCGTTCAATCCGAAATCCAGTCTCCGGTAGGCATGGTCTTTGGCTCAGCACTTTCCATGGCGGCTAGCTGCACTCAAGGCCTATTCGATGTCGCCTGTCCAGGCGGTGGCCGTAGCCCTACAAGCTTGTTCATTCTCACGATCGCCGAATCTGGTGAGCGCAAGACGTCTACGGATGCGAAGTTCATGCGCATTGTTTCCGATTTTGAGCAAGAGAAAAATGATGGTATTTGCTTAGAGCCTGCAGCGCATAAGGTTGAATACGACGTGTGGAAGTCCCAACGCAAGGCTTACCAAAAACTGCTCGACAGTGCAGTTGATCAGGGCAATGAAGCATCAATCTTGAACCACAAAACCAAGCTGCTCGCACACTATGAAAAGGAACCACGAACTACTCCAGCGCTTCGCATTATTTTTGAGGACACCACCATGTCGGCTCTACTGGAGAGCCTTGCTAATACCTCTCCCAATGCAGTTCTTAACTCCAGCGAAGGAGGAATTCTTTTTGAGAGGGCAAATTTGGGCTTTCTTCTTCGTGCCAATAAGGTGTGGGATGGTGGAGATGTCTTTGTAGACCGATCCTCAAAGCCAAGCTATACCGTGCGAAATGCACGCTTGACCATCTCCGCCATGATCCAGAAAAAAACATTTGAACATGCCCTCAAACGCAAAGAAAGTGGTGCACGCTCTTCTGGCTTTTTTGCCCGATTCCTCGTCACCGAGCCTGATTCGACACAGGGCACGCGTTTTAGTAATTTTGCACCTACTCAAGAGTCTCAGAAAACCAAAAACCAAGAGTACATTGACTGGCTCCGAAACCGAGCACTTGAGCTGCTGCATGAATCCCTGGAGACCGATGGTCAACCTAGAAAACTAGTTCACTTCTCACCTGCTGCTGCCAAAGTCTGGAAGAATTTCTATAACGAAGTTGAGTCAGCCCTCGCTCAAAACGGGGTTCTTTCAGACATCAAAGATTTTGCATCAAAGATTTCCAACAATATGTCCCGCATTGCTGCCGTATTGCATTGCTTCTGTGGTTTAAAGGGCGATATCAGTGCCGAGACTGCGCAGTTTTCTGCTGATCTTTGTAAGGTTTACATTGCAGAATTCAAGAAGCTATTCGGATTCAAAGATCCGATAGCAATCGCCCACTCGAATGCTACAAGGGTATACGAATTTCTTTGCAAAAATCACCAAAAATGGAAATATTACGGATTTCCAAAATCATGGCTACTTCGCCACGGACCATACGGCTGTCGCTCAAGCATTGAGCTTGATACTGCTTTGGGAATTTTGGAGAGTAAAAATTTAGTGCGTGTAGAAAGGCAACACGGTGGACGTAGCAGCTGTAGTGTCATTCTCAACACCACGGGTTTCAATGGACAGATCTCAATCCCAAAGTTGAGTCCCCCAATGGAAGATGTCTGGAATAGTTTGCTCCAGAGTAAGACTCCCAACATTTCCCTGATCCAACTTCGCATCTGAGTTCACAAAGTGGCTGCTACACCTGCTACGTAGCAGGTGTAGCAGCCTTTTGCATTTGATAGAGCGATTCCCAAGCACGTCTATTGCTGAAGGATAGAAAAATTATAAAGACAGGAATCAGCATCATCTAGGATGTTTGTTTTACCGAGTGGATTTTAAAATGAAAATTCCACTTTATGGATGTACCCAGCAAGAATACCTATCACTATTAGTGACTTCACCCCAAGCAACAGTGTATGTTTAAGTATTATTAATAAATAAAATATTAATAAACAAGATCAAACTCAACTAACGAGATCAGTAAACAATCAACTCAATCGCATCAAAGGAGTGGTGAAATCAACTAAGCCAGTGAGCTCCTAGTGATTGGCACATCTACTCCCCAGCTGAACCCATCCAGTATAAGAAAATGAGAAAAAAATATTGAGATTTATAGAAAGCTTCGAAGGGTATGTCCTAATAACCGCAAGATACAACTCATGAAGCGTAATCCACTCAACACAAATCACCATCTGCATCATGAACCTTTCTATCAAGGACATGAAGTGCAAATCAATCATGGGCCATTAATTAAGGAAAATCTTGCGCGATCACTAAATTGCTTCGAAAAAGCATTAAGCAAATATCCTCGCGTATGCTCGATGCGATTCGATCTGCACATTCCCGACAACTATTTTTCAGCAGGATTAAATGACAATGACTTAATCAATAAATTCTTTTCATCTTTGCGCTCTCAAATCCAGAGCTCTCAAAGTAGAAGTCGGAAGTTGGGCAATCGCGTGCATGACACGGACGTACGATATACATGGGGTCGAGAAGTAAGTAGTACCGGAAGGGTTCACTACCATATAAACCTTCTATTGAATAACGATGCATATGCCCATATCGGGAAGTTCAATCTAGATAACGACAACATGTATAGCCGTATTCATAAAGCCTGGGCAAGTGCCTTAGGTGTTGTGATGAATGATCTGGTGGGATTGATTCACATTCCCCAAAATCCCACGTATTTGATCACAAAGGATGACGCTCAGTCTTTCGATGAAGCCTTCTTTCGATCCAGTTATTTGTGCAAGTTGGAAACCAAGGAGTTTGGGCACGGCTTCCACACTTTCGGATGCAGTAGGATATAGCAGCATTTAGACATAGAAGCACTACTTTTCACGCCAGCAGTGTTTTTCATTTGGTGGCTTTTAGTGCTTTAAGTTAATGAATTGCGATACTGCATTTCTATAAGCATCATCACTTTTCAGATATTTTTTAAAATTTCTATCAATATGCTCAATATCAAAATACTGCTGATCTACGTTGCTTTCCTGCATTAAATGATAGCGAATTTGAAAATCATTTTTAACTTCTCTTATTGCAGATGATATTGTTTTAAACCTCTCTCCGCGATGTTCATATTTCTCTGCCAGAAGCTCCAACAACACCTCTTTTACTTCTGCTTTATAATACAATCTTTCGGATTTTTTAGATTTGCGCTCAACAGTCTCCGCCTTGATTTTATTTTGTTCAAAATAGTGAGCTAGAGCATGCATCTTACCAATATTTATATACATATATCTCAGCAACACAAAGTAGTCTTCTTCGCAAATAAACCAAATTTTCTTTTTCTTTTTTTGTTTTTTATCGTCCTCTTTCTTTTCAGCTTCTTTTTCTTCTTTTGTTTTTTCGTCCTCAACTCCATTCAGGGAATCACCGAGGGTAAAGTAAGCTCGATAAAAACACTTTCTGTAGTAACGTATAAGCTCCAGCATCTCTCTGCATATACGCACTGCGTAGGACTTGGTTAAACAAAAATCCCTGAATACTCCGGACTCAAGCAAAAATTGAGATGTACGGATTCGCTCTATAAGAGCCATGCGGTCATCTTCAGAAAAAAAGACATTCAATTCTTTCTCTGTAAAGACTTGCAGTTCCATTAACTCAATACAAAGACTATTTACTTGATGTTTAATTTTAATTAATTTGTCATAGGGATCCGATGCATAGGGGTCCGCATTTTTTATGTTATCACCGTGAGAACTGACATCTGTATGGTTTACCTCTTCAATCTCGGCGCAGTATTCGACAACAGGGTCCAATGTAGCCTTCCCGATAACATCCGGCCGAGGCGATACAAGGCTTTCTATTGGAGGTTTGAAATTCATTTTTTACAGTATTATAAAGTTGATATTTCAATCAATTCATCGAAATAGCAAATCCTGGCCACAATGCAAATTCATACATCTATGCTGTCTTTAATGGTACTAGTTCAGCACCTTGCTTTAGGTGATTAAGATAATCTGCCCATTCACCCATCATCCGACGACGTTGATCCATGAATTCGGCGCGATCGTAAGCAGCTCCCAAAGGGCCAGATTTTCCATGCGCAAGTTGGGCCTCAATCACATCGGCATGGATGCCTGGTAAGCGCTCGATCATCATCGTACGAGCCATCGCTCGAAAGCCATGGGCGGTCATCTCTTCTCCACTGTATCCAAGGCGGCGCAACGCTGCGTTGATGGTCATATCTGACATAGGTCGCCCTTCACCCCTTGTCGAGGGGAACACAAACGTCCGGTACCCAGTGAGCGGCTGAATTTCTCGAAGAATCTCCACCGCCTGCGGAGCTAACGGAACAAAGTGAGGCCTTCCATTGAGCTTTTGCACTACCGTGCGCTTCATCGATGCCGATGGAATGGTAAGCATCCCAGCCTCAAGATTGATCCAGCTCCACTCCATTTTGCGGATATTCGCAGGCCGCTGAAACAGTAACGCAGACAGTTGCAGTGCCGCTTTGGTGATCGGCTGACCGCTGTAGCTATCAAAAGCACGCAAGAGTTCGCCCACCTTCAAAGGCTCCAACACAGCAGGCATATGCTTGACGACAACTGGCTCCAGAGCCCCTTGTAGGTCAGGCATAGGGTTTCGCTCACAACGTCCCGTCTGAATGCCGTAGCGAAACACCTGTCCAGAATTCTGGCTCAGCGTATGGGCAGCATCTCGATTTCCCCGACGTTCTACCTTGCGAAGAGCATTCAACATCAGTGGGGCAGTGATGTCGATGAGTTGCATGCTACCCACATAGGGGAATATGTCTTTCTCTAGCCCACGTAGCCACTTGATGGCGTACTTTTCGCTCCACCCACCTTTTTTTACTCCATGGTACTCACGCGCCACTGCCTCAAAGGTGCTTTCGCCCGCCACAGCCCTCGCGGCTTTCTCCGCCTGCTTAGCAATGCTCGGATCAATGCTTTCCGCTAGCTTGATTCTTGCATCGTCTCGCCGACGTCTAGCTTGTGCGAGTGTGACCGCTGGATAGACACCAAGCGCCAATGTCTTTTGCTTACCGCCAAACCGGTAAGCCATGCGCCAATACTTGCCAGCGGCCATGATGTGCAAATACAAGCCCCCGCCATCGCTGTGCTTATCCCCTGCAGGCTTGCCGGAGTGCTTGGCCTGTTTCACGAAGGTGTCTGTGAGCGGCATTGTTGGTATGTGTCGTTGTTGGTATGAGAGATACCAGCAAAAATACCAACTTTGTCGCTAGATGTCCATAGACAAGGCAAGAGTACATTGGACAAAAAAAACCCGCAATGCTTGTAAACATGCGGGCTTGAGAGATTTCCTTGGACTACCTTGGATAGCAAAGTGGTGCGGCTGGCGGGGATCGAACCCACGACCCTTGGCTTCGGAGGCCAATACTCTATCCACTGAGCTACAGCCGCACAAGCTGCAGACGCCAGGCGCTGCAGATCAACCCGCAGATTATGGCATGGCTTGGATGCCCTGGCCGTTCAGTTGTCGCGCGGCATCGCACCTGTTGCCGGCACCACCAGCCTTCAGGCACCCGCAGGCAGCTTGCCGGGGCCAAAGCCCAGGCCTGCCAGATAGGCTTCGACCGCTTTTTCACCCATGCTGCGCAGCGGAAAGTTGCCTTCATTGAGCACCCAGCCATGGATCAGCCCCACAAACAGGGAGTGCAAGCCCAGCGCCGCCTCCTGGGGCGTCATCTGCATCTGCACCCGGTCCCGGCTGGCGGCCTCTTCCAGATCCGCGGCAAATTTGCGCTGCGAGCAGGCAAAACTCTCGACATGGCCTTCGCGCACACTCTCTAGCTCACCGACGTATTCGAGCTTGAACAGCGCCGTGTCAAATACCTTGCGGCGGCGTTCATCCCCATCCATACTGTCGAACACCGCATAGATGGACCGGCGAATGCGGTCCAGCGGTGCGAGGTCACCGTATTTGTCATCACAAATTTCCTCGAAGGGCATGCAAATGCGATCGAGCATCGATGAAAACACATCGACCTTGTCTTTGAAGTGCCAGTACACCGCCCCGCGGGTCGCACCTGCCCGCTGGGCGATTTCGTTGAGTGAGGCGCGCGCAACGCCTTTCTCAAAGAACACCTGTTCTGCCGCATCCAGCAGCTTGATGCGGGTCTCATCTGCCTCTGCTTTGGTACGTCGGGCCATCGCGTGTATTCCGTTCTTGCAAGCACATGACCCCTGTTTGTCAACCCAAAGGCCATGCGTTATTTATCAAATTTCGACAATTATACATTTGCGCATGTATGTATAATCGCGCAGCAATTTCATGGGAATTGAGGATCATCCGCGCCCGGATGTGAGACAAGCCCTAGAGGAACCTCCGGGTTCTCCATCTTTACCATTTCTCATCTACCGAAGGGACTTTCATGCAGCAGATGTATGAAGCAAACCAATCTACCGGGAACCGCCCAGCCGCTACCAGCCCACGCCGCAAAACCGGCGTGCTGGCCCTGACGCTGGTCGCTGCCCTGGTCTTGACCGCCTGCGGCAACAAGAAAGACGAACACGCAGCCCCACAAGGAGGCGCGCCCAAGCCGCCTGAGGTCAGCGTTCTGACGGTGAAGCTGGAGAGCATTCCCGTGGTCTCCGACCTGCCCGGTCGCCTGGAGCCCGTGCGGGTGGCCCAGGTCGGCGCGCGCGTAGCGGGCATCTTGCAAAAGCGTCTGTTCACCGAAGGCTCGGACGTCAAGGCCGGCCAGGTGCTGTTCCAGATCGATAATGCGCCCTACCGGGCCAACTTGGAAAGCGCACAGGCGACTCTGGCCCAGGCCCAGGCTACGCTGGCCCAGGCGGCATCCACCGCCCGCCGCTACAAGCCCCTGGTGGAAGCCAACGCCATCAGCAAGCAGGAATACGACGTTGCCGTCGCCAACGAAAAGGCCGCACAGGCCCAGGTCGCGGCCGGCAAAGCTGCAGTCACCAATGCCAACATCAACCTGGGCTATGCCTCGGTGACGGCTCCGATCTCCGGCCGCATTGGCCGCTCTTTGGTGACCGAAGGCGCGCTGGTGGGCCAAAGCGGTGTGACCGAACTGGCCGTGATTCAGCAGATCAACCCGCTGTATGTGAACGTGACGCAGTCGTCGTCCGACATCCTGCGCATGCGGGAGGCGCTCAAGTCCGGCAAGCTGGCCAAGGCCGGTGACAACGCCGCCAAGGTCATCGTCTACACCGACGACGGCAAGCCCTATGCCCACCCCGGCAAGCTGCTGTTCACCGATCTGACGGTGGACCCTGCCACCGGCCAGGTGAGTGTGCGCGCCGAGCTGCCCAACCCCGAAAACCTGCTGCTGCCGGGCATGTATGTGCGTGTGCACATCCAGGAAGCCCAAGTGGAAAACGCCGTGCTGGTGCCCCAGCAGGCCGTCACCCGCAATGAAAAGGGCAACACCGTGATGGTCGTCGCTGCCGATGGCTCGGTCAGCCCACGGCCGGTGCAGATCAGCCAGTCCAAGGGCACGAACTGGGTGGTCAGCGAAGGCCTCAAGGCGGGCGACCAGGTCATGGTCGATGGCTTCATCAAGCTGGGCATGGGCGCGACACACGTCACGCCGGTGCCATGGAAGAACCCGAGCGACAAGGCGGCAGCGCCAGCGGCTCCCGCAGCCGGGGCAGCGCCCCAGGCTGAGGCACCCGCTGCGGACAAGCCCGCCGCCTCGCCAGAAGCTGCAGGCAACACCGCCGCCAGCAAATAAACAGGACACAGCGGAATGTCAAAGTTCTTTATTCACAGACCGATTTTTGCCTGGGTGATCGCGATCTTCGTGGTCCTCGCAGGTATCGTGTCCATTACCCGACTGCCGGTGGCGCAGTTCCCGAGTGTGGCGCCGCCCACCATCACGGTGACGGCGACCTACCCTGGCGCAACCGCGCAAACCCTGACTGACTCGGTGCTGCAACTGATCGAGCGGGAAATCAACGGCGCCGAAGGCCTGATGTACATGTCGTCGTCCGCCTCTGCCACCGGCAGCGGCGAGTTGACCGTGACCTTCGAGCCCGGCACCAACCCCGACCTGGCCCAGGTGGATGTGCAAAACCGGCTGGCCCGCGCCACGCCACGCCTGCCCAGCATCGTGCAATCGCTGGGGGTGCGTGTCGACAAGTCGATGAGCAACTTCCTGATGATTCTGACTTTCCAGTCGGACACCGGGGAGACCTCGCGTGACGAAATCTCCGATTACGTCAACCGCAATGTGGTGCCGGAAATCCAGCGCCTGAACGGCGTGGGCAAGGCCCAGCTGTTTGCGGCCGGCCGCGCGATGCGCGTCTGGGTCGATCCTGCCAAGCTGCAGGGCTACAACATGTCGATCGCGCAGATCAATGCCGCCATTGCCGCGCAGAACCAGCAGATCTCGGGCGGCGCGCTGGGCGATACGCCGAGCCTGCCAGGCACCATGATGAACGCCACGATCGTCGTGCCAGGTCAGCTCTCCACGCCCGAAGAGTTTGGCGAGGTGGTGCTGCGCTCCAACTCGGACGGCTCGACCGTGCGCCTCAAGGACGTGGCCCGCGTGGAGCTGGGCTCCGAGAGCTATGCCACCAACTCGCGCCTGGATGGCAAGCCCGCCGTGGCTCTGGCCGTGCAGCTGACCTCGACCGCAAACGCGATGGCCACCGCCAAAGAGGTCTACAGCAAGATGGACGAGCTCGAACCCTTCCTGCCAGCCGGCGTGAAGTGGGCCGCGCCGTATGACACCTCCAAGTTCGTCAAGATCTCGATTGAAAAAGTGCTGCACACCTTGCTCGAAGCCATCGTGCTGGTGTTCATCGTGATGCTGATCTTCCTGCAGAACATCCGCTACACCTTGATCCCGACCATCGTCGTGCCCATTGCGCTGCTCGGGGCCTTTGCGGTGATGTACAGCGTGGGGCTGACCATCAACATTCTGTCGATGTTCGCGATGGTGCTGGTGATCGGTATCGTCGTGGACGATGCGATCGTGGTGGTCGAGAACGTCGAGCGGATCATGTCCGAAGAGGGTTTATCGCCCAAGGAGGCGACGATCAAGGCCATGGGCCAGATCCAGGGCGCCGTGGTCGGTATTACCGTGATTCTGGTGACCGTGTTCATCCCGCTGGCCATGTTCTCGGGCGCGACCGGCAATATCTACCGCCAGTTCTCGCTGGTGATGGCGATCTCGATCTTCTTCTCGGGCTTCTTCGCGCTGACCCTGACGCCTGCGCTGTGCGCCACCATGCTCAAGCCCATTCCCAAGGGCCATGCGCATGACAAGAAGACCGGCCTGCTGGGCCCCTTCTACAACTGGTTCAACCGCATGTTCGGCAAGGCCACCAAGGGCTACCAGAAGACCCTGGTCGGCGTCGTCAAGCGCACTTTCATGGCCTTCCTGGTCTATGCAGCGGTGATCGTCGGTGTGGTGTTTGGCTTCAAGGCGCTGCCCACCGCGTTCCTGCCGGTGGAAGACCAGGGCTATGTGATCTCCTTGGTGCAGCTGCCCCCAGGTGCCACCCAGGAGCGCACCAGCGAGACCATGAAGCAGCTCGAAGACTTTGCCCTGGCGCAACCTGAGACGGCCAACATCGTGAGCATTCTGGGCTTCAGTTTTGCCGGTCAAGCGCAGAACATGGGTCTGGCCTTCACGGTGTTCAAGGACTGGTCAGAGCGCACCGCGCCGGGCTCGGATGCCTCGTCGTTCGCCGGCCGTGCCATGGGCGCGATGATGAGCCTGCGCGATGGTTTCATCTACACCCTGGTGCCGCCGTCGATCTCCGAGCTGGGCAACAGCGATGGCTTTACCTTCCGTCTGCAGGACCGGGGCAACCATGGTCACGCCGAGCTGCTCAAGGCCCGCAATGACCTGATCGCCAAGGCCAGCAAGAGCCCGATTCTGACGGGTATGCGCTTTGACGGTGTGGACGATGCGCCGCAATGGCAGGTCGATATCAACCGCAATGCGGTGTATGCGCAAAAGGTCAGCATGGGCGATATCGCCACCACCTTGTCGACAGCACTGGGCTCGAGCAACTCGACCGACTTCCCGAACAAGGGCTATATGCAGCGCGTGACCATCCAGGCCGACGCCGCCACCCGCATGCAGCCCGAGGACGTGCTGAAGCTGACCGTGCCCAATGCGGACGGCAAGCTGGTCGAGCTCTCAACTCTGGTGACGGCCAAGTGGATCACCGGCCCGATGCAGATGTCGCGCTACAACGGCTATCCGTCGATGAGCATCACCGGCCAGGCCAAGCCCGGCTACACCACCGGTGACGCGATGGCAGAGATGGAAAAGCTCTCGGCCGAGCTGCCCCAAGGCTTTGGCTATGAGTGGACCGGCCAGTCGCTGGACGAAAAGAAAGCCGGCTCGTCGGCGATGATCCTGTACGCGTTCTCGATCCTGGCGGTCTTCCTCTGCCTGGCAGCGCTGTATGAGAGCTGGAGCATTCCGCTGGCCGTGCTGCTGGTGGTGCCGCTCGGTGTGTTGGGCGCCGTTGCCGGTATGCACCTGCGTGGCATGCCCAACGACATCTACTTCCAGGTGGCGCTGATCACCGTGATCGGCTTGTCTGCGAAGAACGCCATCTTGATTGTGGAGTTCGCCAAGGACCTGCACGACCAGGGCATGAGTGCGCTCGATGCGGCGCTCGAAGCCGGTCACCTGCGTTTCCGCCCGATCCTGATGACCTCGCTCGCGTTCATCCTGGGTGTGGTGCCGCTGTACATCGCCTCGGGCGCCAGCGCCGTGAGCCAGCACGAGATCGGCACCGGCGTGTTCTGGGGCATGATCATCGGCACCTTCCTGGCCGTGTTCCTGGTGCCGGTGTTCTTTGTCGAGGTCTTCCGTCTGTTCGGCCGCAAGGGCGAGCAGAACCAGGGACCGCAAGGCAGCCCGCCCGCGCCGCATTCGCCTGACCGCGGACATGACGCCGTTCTGTCTGCCAATGTGGGGAAAGGAACCCACCATGAATAAGAAACTGATCCCAACCGTTTTGGCTGCAGCGCTGCTGGCCTCGGGCTGCTCGCTGATTCCCTCACTGGACAAGCCCGCCAGCCCGGTGGCGGCGCAGTACCCGGTGGCCACGGAAGAGACGCAGCAGGCCGCTGCCGATATTCCCTGGCAGAACTTCTTCACCGATACGCGCCTGCAGCAGCTGATCCAGACCGCGCTGGACAACAACCGTGACCTGCGCGTGGCGGTGCTCAACATCGCCCAGGCCCGTGCGCTCTACCAGATCCAGGACGCCCAGCGCTTTCCGGAAGTGGGCGTCTCGGGTGCGGCCTCGCGCCAGCGCAGCCAGATCACTGGCGGCTATGCGAATGCCTTCAGCGTAGGTGTCGGCATCCAGAGCTGGGAGATTGACTTCTTTGGCCGCATCAGCAGCCTCAAGGAGCAGGCTCTCGCCCAGTACCTGGCCACCGAAGAAGGCCGCAAGTCGGCCCAGATCAGCCTGGTGGCCTCGGTTGCCAATGCCTGGCTGACCCTGCAGGCCGACGAGGAGCTGATCGACATCTCGCGCCGCACCTTGGAGACGCGTGAGGAATCGATCAAGCTGTCCAAGCTGCGCCTCGATGCCGGTGTGGCCTCGGAGCTGGACTACCGCCAGGCCCAGTCGCTGACGGAAAACGCCAAGGCCACCTTGGCCCAGCAACTGCGCCAGCGCGCGCTGGACGTCAACGCCCTGACCTTGCTGCTGGGCCAGACGCCACCGGCCGAGCTGCTGCCCAGCCTGCAGGGCAAGCGCCTGACCGATCTGCCGGTGATGGCCGATGTACCAGCGGGCCTGCCCTCGGACCTGATGCTGCGCCGCCCCGACCTGCGCCAGGCCGAGCAGACCATGATCGCCGCCAATGCCAACATTGGCGCGGCGCGTGCGCTGTTCTACCCGGCGATCTCGCTGACGGCCAGCGCCGGCTTTGCCAGCTCCGAGCTGTCCGACCTGTTCGACTCCAAGTCCAAGGGCTTCACGATCGCGCCTTCGCTGTACCTGCCGATCTTCAATGCCGGCCGCAACCAGGCCAACCTGGAAGTGGCGCAGGTGCAGACCCAGATTGCGGCTGCGCAGTATGAGAAGGCCATCCAGACGGCGTTCCGCGAAGTGTCGGATGCCCTCGTCAGCCGCCAGACGCTGTCCGACCAGCTGCAGTCGCAGCAAGCCCAGGTCGAGGCCGAGTCGGCACGCCTGAAGCTGTCGGACCTGCGCTACAAGAATGGCGTGGCCAGCTACCTGGACCTGCTCGATGCGCAGCGCTCGCTGTTCACCTTGCAGCAAGCCGTGGTGCAAGTGCGCCTGACCCAGCTGCAAAACCAGGTCGGCCTGTACAAGGCACTGGGTGGCGGCTGGACCGATCCGGCACCGGCCGACACTGTCGCACAGGCGGCCCCGACTGCTGGCAAACCATAGGTTCCTGCCCGCGACTGCGGCCCCACAATGGCTTGCCAGACCTGCTGGCAAGCCATTTTTTTATGCGCGCGCGGTGCAACTGTGGTTGTTTACCTGCAGGTATTTGCCCGGAGGCCCTGCCAAAAAACCCGTCGATATAATGATTTTGGCCTCTGCACGATGAACAACAAGCCCACAGAGAATTTGAGGAAGCCATGAGCGACATCCAGCAAGAAGAAGCACATACAGGCCCCGTCAAATCACCCAAGCAATTTTTGTGGACGGTGATCTTTGCTTTTGTGATCCCGGTATTTGCCATCATTGGCCTGGTGACCTTTGTGACCTCGGCCAACAAATCCGGCCCTGGCGCGGCCGATAACGCAGGATCCATCGAAAGCCGGCTGCAAAAAGTGGGCTCGGTCGAAATACGCGACGCCAACCGCCCCCTCAAATCCGGCCAGGAGGTCTACCAGGCGCAGTGCGCCACCTGCCATGCCACCGGCGCCGCCGGCGCCCCCAAGTTTGAAGATGCTGCTGCCTGGGCGCCGCGCATCAAGACCGGCCTGGAAGCGCTGTTGCACTCGGCCCTGGCCGGCAAGGGCGCCATGGCCCCGCAAGGCGGCGGTGACTTTGAAGACACCGAAATCGCGCGCGGCGTGGTCTACATGGCCAATGCTGCAGGCGCCAAGTTTGACGAACCCCAGCGCCCGGCCTCTGCCAGCGCCGATGCGGCGGGCAGTGCCACCCCCGCCACTGCTGCTGCGGCTGCACCGGCTGCCACTAGTGCCCCTGCTGCGGCAGCCTCCGAGCCAGCAGCGGCCGTAGCCGCAGCGCCCGCAGCCGCTGCTCCCACAGCCAACGCCGCCGCCAATGGCAAGGCGCTGTATGACAAGGCCTGCTTTGTCTGCCATGCCGCTGGTGTGGCAGGCGCGCCCAAGTTCGGTGACAAGGCCGCCTGGGCACCCTATATCGCCCAGGGCATCGACAGCATGGTGAAGATTGCCATCAGCGGCAAGGGCGCAATGCCCCCGCGCGGCGGCTCCAGCGCATCGGATGAAGAGATCCATGCGGCGGTGCAGTACATGGTGGAGCAAGCGCAGTAACCAAGCCGCCCACCGCGCGACCTAAAAGATCAAGCCTGGCCCGCCGCCTTCAGCGCAGCGGGCGAGCGCACAAAGCCATAGCGCTTTTCCAGCAGCACGCTGGCCACTTCGGTCGGCTCGGGCAGCAGGCCCTGCTCGAGGGCCTGCGACACATCCAGCACATCCTGCGTATGCACAATGCCCAGCCCCTGGTCCGTGTGCAGGTAGACGGCGCCTTGCTCATCGGCCAGCACGGCCTGCACCTGCGCAGGCGCCAGCACGGCGCCGGTATGCGCATGCAGATGCAGCGCGCCATCGCGCCACTGCGCACGCCAGACCCAGGGCGTAGCCTCCAGCTCCACAAACACCTGCTGCGGGCCATTCTGGAAATACCAGCAGCCCTGGGCATCGGCGAGGTAATTGCGGGCAATGAACTGCGCGAGCTTGTCGTGCTCCACCCGCGAGCCCTTGGCGCCTGGCAGGCCACTGGTAAAAGCACCGGCGGCCTGGGCCTGCGCATCGCGCAGCCACCAGTTGCCGCGCGCATCCAGCGCCAGCCAGCCCCAGCAGGCGGGCACGTTGGGCCATTTGGCCATGGCTTGTTTCACGATATCGTCCATCTGCTGATCCTACTGCATGCGCTGACGCCGGCATGCCGGTCATGCGCCCCTCAGACCGTCAATAATCGCTGACAATGGGCCGCTGCCAGATCGGTAACAATGGCGGCTCTGAACATGGCGAGGAGCCCTCATGAACGCATGGAAACGATTTCTGGTGGTAGCAGCCGCAGCGCTGGCACTGACGGGCTGCGGCTATAACGATTTTCAACGGCTGGACGAAGAATCCACCGCCGCCTGGAGCGAGGTGCTGAGCCAGTACCAGCGCCGTGCGGATCTGGTGCCCAACATCGTGGCCTCCGTCAAGGGTGAGGCCAACTTCGAGCAGGACACGCTCACCAAGGTGATCGAAGCGCGGGCCAAGGCCACCTCGATCCAGGCCACGCCCGAGCTGGTGAACAACCCCGAGGCTTTCAACAAGTTCCAGCAGGCCCAGGGCGAGCTGTCGAGCGCGCTGTCGCGCCTGATGGTGGTCTCGGAGCGCTACCCCGAGCTCAAGGCGAACCAGGCTTTCCGCGATCTGCGCGTGACGCTGGAAGGTACAGAAAACCGCATTGCCGTGGCGCGGGACCGCTATATCGGCACCGTCAAGGCCTACAACATCAAGGCCCGCGTGTTCCCCACCAACCTGACGGCCAAGGTCTTTGGCTACCAGCCCAAGGCCAATTTCACGGTGCAGAACGAGGCCCAGATTTCCCAGCCGCCTAGCGTCGACTTCTCGTCCGAGCGGAAGTAAGCGCATGGCCCGGATGCCCGCTTGGCGCCCGCCGCTGGCCTGGGTGCTGGCCCTGGCAGTGGCCGTGCTGCTGCCCTGGCTCAGCGCGCCAGCGCGCGCTGCCGTGCAGCCGGTGCCCGCACTCAGCGCCCATGTGATCGACCAGACCGCCACCTTGAGCGCGCAGGACCAGGCCCAGCTCGAAGCGCAGCTGACGGCGCTGGAGCGCGACACCGGCGCGCAGGTCGTGGTGCTGATGGTCGCCAGCACCAGCCCCGAAGACATTGCCGCCTATGCCCAGCGCGTGGCCAGCACCTGGAAGATTGGCCGCAAGGAGGTGGGCGATGGCCTGCTGGTGCTGGTGGCCAAGGACGACCGGCGCATGCGCATCGAGGTCGCCAAGACCTTGGAAGGCGCGATTCCCGACCTGCGCGCTGCGCGCATCATTGACCAGACGATGGCACCGGCTTTCCGCGCCGGCAACTTTGCCGCCGGCATTGGCGACAGCCTGGCCCAGATCAGCGCGCTGATCAAGGGCGAGGCGCTGCCGCCGCCCCGCAGCACGCCCCCCGCCCGCAACCAAGCGTCGTCGGCCTTGCCCGATGACCCGGCGCAGCTGCTGCTGTTCTTCTTTATCTTTGTGATGGTGGGCGGCAGCGTGTTGCGCAGCATGCTGGGCCGCGCGCTGGGCTCGCTGGCCACCGGCGGCGCAGCTGGCCTGGTAGCGGCCTGGCTCACCTCCAGCGTGCTGCTGGGCATTGGCGCTGGCGTTGCTGCGCTCTTTGTGGTCTTGCTGGCCGGCAGCATGCGAGGGGGCAGCTCGATCGGCGGCGGTGGTGGAGGCTTTGGCGGCGGAGGCGGCTTTGGCGGGGGTGGATTTGGTGGCGGCGGCGGTGGAGGCGGCGGATTCAGCTCCGGCGGCGGCGGCAATTTTGGGGGCGGTGGCGCCTCGGGGAGCTGGTGATGGGCCATTGGTTGCAACGCTGGGGCAGGCAACTGCGCCACCGCTTTCTGGAGCGCGATGCGTCCCATGCCTTGCCCGATGACGCAAGGCAGCGCCTGGCGCAGGCCATCGCGGCATCGGAGGCCAGGCACAGCGGCCAGATCCGCGTCTATGTGGAAAGCGCCCTGCCCTGGAGCTATATCCGCCGTGATGCGCCCGCGCGCGAGCGCGCGGTGATGCAGTTTGGCAAGCAGCGCGTCTGGGATACCGAGCACAACAATGGCGTGCTCATCTACCTGCTGCTGACCGACCATGCGATCGAGATCGTCGCCGACCGGGCCGTCTCGCGCTGCGTCAGCGGCCCGCAGTGGCAGGCGATGGTCGACAGCCTGGCTAACGACCTGCGCAGCGGCCAGTACGAAAAGGCCTTGCTGGCGGCCATTGGCCAGGTTTCGCACCATCTGGAGCAGCAGTTCCCACGCGGCGCCGCACCCTCGGCGGCAGGTAACGAACTCGATGACCAGCCGCTGATCGGCTGAGCACGGCGCACGGGAGGCGAATTTCTGCCTCCCAGCCCAACCGGGCAGTCGATATAAATGATAATGCGCAATCAATATCATTTGATACACCTTTCGCCCGCCCTTCTCGCCTGCCTGCTCCATGTCCTCCGACACCCCCATCCTCCCCCGCAGCCCTGCTGCCGTTCTGCCGGGCGCCAGCCGCCTGCAATCGATTGACGCCCTGCGCGGCCTGGTCATCCTCTTCATGCTGATCGACCATGTGCGCGAGACCTTCTACCTGCACCACCAGGTGCCCGACCCGATGGATGTCTCCGCCACCGCACCGGAGCTGTTCTTCAGCCGCTTGCTCGCCCACCTGTGCGCGCCGGTGTTTGTGCTGCTCACGGGCCTGTCGGCCTTTTTGTACGGCAGCAAGTACGAAGATGGGCGCGCGGCGGCCTCGGGCTTTCTGTTCAAGCGCGGGCTGTTTCTGGCGCTGCTGGAGGTGACCGTGGTCAACTTTGCCTGGACCTTCCAGTTCCCGCCCACCAAGATCTTCCTGCAAGTGATCTGGGCCATTGGCCTGTCGATGCTGATGCTGTCGGCCCTGGTGTGGCTACCGCGCCGCCTGATCATTCCACTGGGCCTGCTGCTGGTGGCCGGCCACAACCTGCTCGACCACCTGCACTTTGCGCCCGACCATGCGCTGCACACGCTGTGGGCCGTGCTGCATGACCGGGGCTGGATCGAGGTGAGCGAGACCCTGCGCCTGCGCACCTCTTACCCCCTGCTGCCCTGGATCGGCGTGATCGCACTGGGCTATGCGATGGGCCCCTGGTTTGCCAAGGGTGCCGATGCACTGCAGCGCCAGCGCCGCCTTTTGACCTGGGGCCTGGGCCTGTTGGTGGGTTTTGTGCTGCTGCGTGCCACCAACGTCTATGGCGACAAGCCCTGGGTGGTGGACGATTCGTTCCTCGTGAGCGCCATGGGCTTTTTGAACATCACCAAGTACCCGCCATCCCTCTTGTTTCTGGCGCTGACCCTGGGCATCGGCCTGCTGCTGCTGCGCGCCTTTGAGCGCCGGCCACAGATGCGCTGGCTGGCACCGCTGACGGTGTTTGGCGCCGCGCCGATGTTCTTTTATGTGCTGCACCTCTATGTGCTCAAGTTTCTCTACCTGGGCGCGCAGGCGATCTGGGGCAACAACCAGGGCGAGCTGTTCGGCTTTGGTTCGATGTGGATGGTCTGGCTCAGCACCCTCGCCCTGGGCGTTGCGCTCTACCCGCCGGTCAAGGCCTTTGCCGCGTTCAAGGCCCGCCGGCGCGATATTGCCTGGCTCAAGTACCTGTAAGCCGCCGTGATAGCTTAAGCCGCAGGGCCCGCGCCGCTGCGGCAATCCTTGCACTGGCCGTACAAGGTGATCTCATGGCCCTCCACCAGAAAGCCCGGCGGTGCCATGCCCTTGAGGTCGCCCGGGCAGGCCTGGATATCAAACACCCGCCGGCAGCTGTTGCACTGGAAGTGGTGGTGGTGGTCATGCGTGGCCGGCTCATACAGCGGCAGGCCACCGGGCAAGGTGACCACGCGCAGCAGGCCCTCTTCGGTCATCAACTTGAGGTTGCGGTAGACGGTCGCAATGCCCAAGGCCGGCAGCGCAGCACCCGCAATCTCCAGCACCTCTTGGGGTGAGAGTGGACGGCCTTGCGATGCAAAGGCATCGGCGATGGCGGCGCGCTGGCGGGTAGGACGTTGCATGGTCTGACAGGGGCGTTCCGAAGAACGGATGGGCAATCGGGGGAGCGCCCATCATAGCCGCTTGGGCTGCGGCCTGCAGCCAGGCAGCGCTGGCGGGCAGGCCACTGCCCGCCATTGCCCTCAGTGGCCCTCCGTCGCCGCGCTGGTGCCTCAGAAAATCTGCAAGGGCATCTCCGCCAGCAGCCGCACCTGGTTCACATTGAGCTCACCCTGGGTTTGGTTGGCCCGGTGCACGCCGTAGCGCAGCTGCAGCGCCAGCCCCTTGGCCTGGCCTTGCTGCACGGTGTAGCGCAGCAGCATGTCGCGCTCCCAGTGGCGGCCGCCACGGCCGCTGGCGCCCAGGTAGTTGGCGTACACGCTGCCGGCGCGGCTGTAGTCAATGCCCGAGCCGCGTGTATAGGCGACGCCCGCGCGCAGGCCCGGTGTCAGCCACTGGCCCAGATCGACCTCGTACTTGAGCTGCCAGGACGCCTCATGCGGCGCATTGAAGTCCGACAGCTGCATCGCGTTGTCCAGCCAGATGGAGCCCCGGTTGACATAGTCGAACGGCGTATCGCCATCGACCTTCTGGTAGCCCAGGCCCAGCTGGTGCATGCCGGCCGCATAGGTCGCCATCAGGCTCCAGGTCAGGTTGTCCACCCGGCCAGCCTTGGCCGCGCAGGTGTCCTTGTTGCGGTACAGGTTCAGGCTCAGCGAGAGGCTTTTCTTCTCGGCCAGCGCCTTTTTGTAGACGCCGCCCAGATACCAGGTGTTCCAGACATCCTCGTATTGGCCGACGTAGCTCGACAGGCTCAGCCCGCTCCAGGGCGTAGTCCAGCTGCCGCCGGCAAAGCTGAAGGCATCGCCTTGCACGCCCGAGTAATTGGCCAGCAGGGGCTGGCCATTCTTGCGCGCATTGCGGTCGGCCCAGCGGGTAAAGCGACCGGCCTGCAGCGTCAGCTGCGCAATATCGTCGCTGCTTATCTGCCAGCCCCGGTTGGTCTCGGGCAGCAGGCGGGTGTCGGACGAGTGGAAGATCGGGTTCTTGGTGCGCATCTCACCCACCTTCAGCTCGGTCGACGACCAGCGCAGCTTGAGCGCCGCCCCTGCGCGGCCAAAGCTGTCCTGCAGGTCCGTGCCGTCCTTGGCGATATAGCGCGGGTTGCTGCGCACCTTGTCGGCCTCCGAGCCCAGGTTGATGCCGCCATAGGCATGCGCATCCAGCCCCAGGCCGACCACCCCCTGCGTGTAGCCCGAGCTGAAGTTCATCATCAGCCCATAGGCTGCTTCGGCGGCCTTGTCCGAGCGCGCGCCGCCGGACACCACGCGCGTGCTGTCGCCACGCCGGTAGTCCAGCTGCTCATAGACCATGCGGTTGACCATGCCCAGGCTCGCGCCTTCGATGAAGCCCTTAGCCTCGTCCTGCGCGCCCGCCTGCACATGGCCTGCCGCCAGGGCCAGCGCCGCCAGGCCGCTGCTGCGCGCCATCCATTTGAAATAAGTCATTGTCTTGTGTTGCCCAAAATTGCGATAGCGGTTCAGCGCGGCGCCGAGGCACGGCTGACGATGTCCTTGAAGCGCTGCTGCGCGCGCTCGGGCACCTCGGCGGGCACCTGCAGGCCGGGCAGCGGCGCATCGCCCACCTGCACCAGCATCACCATGCCCATGGCGTAATGGGGCAGGCACTGCACGCCATACAAACCTGCGGCATCAAAGCTGACCTCGATCTCCTCGTTGATCTTGCCCTTGAAGGGCTTGGCACCGGCGGGCGCCATGCCCGGGATGCTGACCGCATCGTGACCGCTGCTGCTAGCCAGGAACTTGACCTTGTCGCCCGGCTTGATCTGCAAAAACTCGGGCTCATAGGTCATTGCGCCGGTGGCGCTGCGGTTGCGCATCTTGACTTCAAAAGTCTCTGCGCCCGCCTGGCTGCACAGCAAGCTGCTCAACACAACAGGTAGCCAGATTCGGTGGTTCAGGGTGGGCATATCGGCTCACAGTCAGGAAGAAGAAAGCGGGCGAAAACGCAGCACGCGGCTGCCGTCCCAGGGGTCGACCAGCGCGCTGGCCTCGACGCGAAAAACTTGCGCCAGCAGCGCGGCATCGAGCACCTGCTCGGGCCTGCCCAGCGCAACGAGCCGGCCTTGCTGCATGACGGCCAGCCGGTCGCAGGCCAGCGCCTGGTTCAGGTCATGCAGGGCCACGACCTTGGTGACGGGCAAGGCGCGGATCAAGGCCATCAGCGACAGCTGCTGGTGGATATCGAGGTGGTTGCAGGGCTCATCGAGCAGCAGCACACCGGGCTGCTGCGCCAGCGCGCGTGCGATGTGCACACGCTGGCGCTCGCCGCCCGAGAGGCTGTGCCAGGCGCTGTGGCGGCGGTCCGCCATGCCCACGGCATCCAGGGCCTGCTGCACGGCCTCCCAGTCCTGCGCGGCAAAAGGCTGCAGCGCCGACAGCCAGGGCGTGCGCCCCAGCGCCACCGCGTCTTCGACGCTGATGGCATCGTGCGTCTCGGCCATCTGCGCCACCAGGGCCAGCTCGCGCGCAATGGCGCGGCGCCCCCTCTTGTGCAGCGGCTGACCCTGCAGCAGCACCTGGCCCTCGTTGGGCCGGATCACACCGGCGAGCAAGCGCAGCAGGCTGGATTTGCCCGAGCCGTTGGGGCCGATCAGCCCCAGCATTTCGTGGCGCTGCACCGGCAGGCTGAGCTGCTCGACAACCGGCCGGCCCTGCAGGCGCAGGCCCAGAGCACAGGCCTGCAACACGGGTTGATCCGCCGAGACCAGAGGTGCCGCCGTCATCCGCGCCTCCGCTGGCTTTGGAGCAGGATGACGGCAAACACCGGCGCCCCGACCAGGGCGGTGATGACGCCAATGGGCAGCACCTGGCCCCGGATCAGGGTGCGCGAGAGCACATCGGCGGCGATCAGAAACACCGCGCCCATCATCGCGCTGGCAGGCACCAGTCGCCGGTGGCTGACGCCGACCAGCATGCGCGCGGCATGTGGAATCACCAGGCCGACAAAGCCGATCGCGCCAACGATGGAGACCATGACGGCCGTCATCAGCGCCGCGGCCAGCAGCAGCACCAGTTGCACACGGCGCACCGGCACGCCCAGCGCGGCCGCCGATTCGCTGCCAAAGGTGAAGGCATCGAGCGCGCGCGTATGCAGCAGGCACAGCAGCAAACCGGTGATCGCGATGCAGGCGGTGAGCACGGTATCGGGCCAGCGCACGCCGCTCAGGCTGCCCAGCAGCCAGAACATGATGCCCCGGGCCTGCTCGGCACTGCCCGACTTGGTGATGATGAGCGAGGTCAGCGCATTGAACAGCTGCGAGCCCGCAATGCCGGCCAGCACAATCTGGCCGCTGTTGCGCAGCCCGCCGCTGCCGGCGGCGTGGGCCAGCAGGGCGACCAGTGCAAATGCGCAGAGCGCGCCAAAAAAGGCGCCCACGGTCATCGAGATGGCGCCCGCGCCGATGCCCACGACGGTCACCAGCACTGCGCCGGTGGAGGCCCCGGCAGAGATGCCGAGCAAATAGGGTTCGGCCAGCGCATTGCGCAGCAGCGATTGCAAAATGACGCCCGAGACCGCCAGGCCCGCGCCGCAGCTGGCCGCCACCAGCGCGCGGGGCAGGCGGTAGTTCCAGACAATGCCCTGGCTGATGGGATCGATGGCGTAGTGGGCACCGGCCAGCTTGTTGGCCAGCACCTGCAGCACCAGGCTGGGCGACAGCGCCGTCTCGCCAATGGCGATGCCCAGCGCCACGCTCAGCAGCATCGCCAGTGCCGCGCCCAGGCACCAGGCGGCCCCATGCAGCGGCCTGCGCAGCGCCGATGGGCGCGCTGATGCCGTTGCCACCATTATGCAGAGCCTTGCATCAGCGGCTGATCAACGCGCGGCCGCTGGGCCGAGCTTGCGTACCGCATCGCTGATCTGCTCCATGCCATCGACCAGGCGGATCGAGCCTTGCAGCGCATCGGCATCAACAATGACGATGCGGTTGTTCTTGACCGCATCCATGTGCTGGGTGACCGGGTCCATCTTCAGAAACTCCAGCTTCTTTTGGTAGTCGTCCGCAGGGAAGCGGCGGCGGTCCATGCGGGCGATCACCAGGACCGAGGGGTTGGCCTTGGCAATCGTCTCCCAGCCCACGGTGGGCCATTCTTCGGACGAGTCGACGATATTGCGCAGGCCCAAGGTCTGCAGCATGTAGCCGGCAACGCCATTCTTACCAGCCATATACGGGTCGATGGCCAGATCGGCGCTGGAGAACCACAGCGCAGCCGAGAGGTTCGGCTGCTGCGCCGCCTGGACCTTGGCGACCGCTTTGGCCTGGCGCTCGCGCAGGTCCTTGACCAGGCGCTCGCCCTGGGGCTGCACATCAAAGAGCTGCGCCAGTTGCGTGATGCTCTTGTAGAGCGCCTGCACATCGTAGGCCGCGGTGCGGGTGCCATCGGCGCCCTTGAGGTTGTTCTTGCCTTCACAGTCGGAGGGCATCGCATAGGTGGCAATGCCCAGGTCATGGAACTGCTCGCGCGTGCCCACGACGCCGTCCTTGCCGACCATCCACTCGAACTGCGACACCACCAGTGCCGGGCGCTTGCCGATCACCGACTCGAAGCTCGGGTCGTTGTCCGCAAGGCGTGGCACCTTGTCATTGATCGCCTTGAACTGGGGCAGCACGGCGTTGAACCACAGCGAGGTGCCCACCAGCTTGTCGCCCAGACCCAGCGCATACAGCATCTCGGTGCCGGCCTGGCCGATGGTGACGACCGAGGCGGGCGCCTGCTTGAGGGACACCGCGTAGCCGCAGTTGTGCAGCTGCATCGGATAAGGGGCAGCCCAGGCGGACAGCGAGGTGAATACACAGGTAGCCAACAGGGCAGGCAGCGCAAAACGGCGAACAGGCATCGGAATCGTCTCTCTAGGTAGAGGCTGGGCATGCGGGCCGTGCGAGCCGATCCGGTGCGGGGCGCTGCCCGGTGGAGCCAGGACAGGCTTGCGCAGACGAGACGCTGCTCACCGCCCGGACACCCCGCCGGTCATGATCAAAACACACGCACATCCGCCATGAATGGGTTTGCATCACCGGTGTTTGCGATGTTCGCCTTGCAGCGCGCAAACCGGTGGCATGCCTGTTTCTCTGTGCAAACCAGGGGCTTGCCAGTGGGTTGTGAATGCATGACCTTGGCAGGTCTCCTGACTGGCCGGTCTGCGCAGACCATCGCCTTCCCGAACCGCAGTTCAGTGGCGCATGGATGGCCTGCTCGTGGCCTACAGTTGCGGGGGCAGTTCCGTTTGGGGCGCTGGCTGCCGGCTCGCGCTCCCTGGATTCCCTCATGCCCCGGCACCCTGCCGTGCGCATGTTCTTGCGAAACCAAAGTGGCTGTACTGTAGCCGATTTACAGGGCCTGCATGCTAAGCTGCAGGCCGTTTGATGGCCATGAACCACCCACCCACTACACCCAGCGCATACGGCATCCGCCGCGTTGAACATCTCGCGCCGGTGGCGGCCTTTTTGCAGGCGGCGCGCCAAACCATGTTTGGCGATCGGGTCGATACCAACACGCCGCAGGCCGACCTGCGCGACTTTGCCTCGGTCTACGCATCGCCCGGCGGCTGCATGCTGGCGGCCTGGCAGGGCGACCGCGTCATCGGCAGCATTGCCTACCGCGCCTATGACGGGCGCTTTGCCCATCTGACCGTGCCCAGTGCAGGCACCGCCGAGGTGGTGCGCTTGTATGTGGACCCGGCCTGGCGCCGGCAAGGCCTGGCTGGCGTGCTGTTCGCGCAGCTGCGTCAGCGGGCGCTGCAGCAGGGTGTGCAGCGGCTCTACCTGCACACGCATCCTTTTTTGCCAGGCGCGCAAACCTTCTGGCAGCGCCAGGGTTTTATCACCCTGCACCAGGATGCCGACCCGCTGTGGCAAACCATCCATATGCAGCAGGTGCTGCAGACGGGGCCTGCTCCGACGCATCCGGTACGGGCGTAAAAAAACCACCGCATGCGGTGGTTTTCCTGTGGCAGTTGCGCAAACAGCGGATCAGCGCTTCTTGCGGTATTTTTGCAGGGCGGCAATCTGGGCGGCCATGACGGACAGCTCGGATTGGGCCTTGGCCAGGTCAAGCTCGCCCTTGGCGTTCTTGAGGGCTTCTTCAGCCTTTTGCTTGGCTTCAACCGCTTTTTGCTCGTCCAGGTCCTTGCCGCGCACAGCGGTGTCGGACAGCACGGTCACGCAGTCGGGTTGCACTTCGAGAATGCCACCAGCCACGAAGATGAACTCTTCGCCGCCGTCGGCCTTCTCAATGCGCACCGAACCCGGCTTGATGCGGGTGATCAACGGCGTGTGGCGGGCGTAGATACCGAGTTCGCCCATTTCACCAGGCAAAGCCACAAAGCGGGCTTCGCCGGAGAAGATGGATTCTTCAGCACTGACCACATCAACGTGGAAGGTGTTCATCTTTGATCCTCAGAGTGAAAAAGAAACTAGTTTGCGAGCAGGGCTGCGTGCGGCAGCCCGTTCTGCAAAGCTTAGATCTTCTTCGCCTTCTCGATGGCTTCGTCGATCGTGCCAACCATGTAGAAGGCTTGCTCGGGCAGGTGGTCGCACTCGCCGTTGACGATCATCTTGAAGCCGCGGATGGTTTCCGACAGCGGCACGTACTTGCCTGGAGCGCCCGTGAACACTTCAGCAACGTGGAAAGGCTGCGACAGGAAACGCTGGATCTTGCGAGCGCGGGCCACGACGAGCTTGTCTTCGGGAGCCAGTTCGTCCATACCCAGAATCGCAATGATGTCGCGCAGTTCGGTGTAGCGCTGCAGGGTACCCTGCACTTGGCGGGCGACCGAGTAGTGCTCTTCACCGACCACTTGGGGGTCCAGCTGGCGGCTGGTCGACGCCAGGGGGTCCACCGCAGGGTAGATACCCAGCGAAGCAATGTCACGCGACAGCGCCACGGTGGAGTCCAAGTGGGCGAAGGTCGTTGCTGGCGATGGATCGGTGTAATCGTCCGCTGGCACGTACACGGCCTGGATCGAGGTGATCGAACCCACCTTGGTCGAGGTGATACGCTCTTGCAGACGGCCCATTTCTTCGGCCAGCGTAGGCTGGTAGCCCACGGCCGAAGGCATACGGCCCAGCAGTGCGGACACTTCGGTACCGGCCAGCGTGTAGCGGTAGATGTTGTCCACGAAGAACAGCACGTCCTTGCCTTCGTCACGGAACGCTTCAGCCATGGTCAGGCCGGTCAGCGCCACGCGCAGACGGTTTCCTGGTGGCTCGTTCATCTGGCCGTACACCATGGCAACCTTCGAGTCGTTGAGCGACTCCTGGTTCACCACACCGGCGTCCGACATTTCGTGGTAGAAGTCGTTACCTTCACGGGTACGCTCACCCACGCCGGCGAACACGGACAGACCGCTGTGCGCCTTGGCGATGTTGTTGATGAGCTCCATCATGTTCACGGTCTTGCCCACACCGGCACCACCGAACAGACCGACCTTACCGCCCTTGGCGAACGGGCACACCAGGTCAATCACCTTGATGCCGGTTTCCAGCAGTTCCTGTGCAGGGGCCAGCTCGTCATAAGCGGGCGCCTTGCGGTGGATGGAAGCGGTCAAGGTCTGGTCCACAGGACCGCGTTCGTCGATGGGGTTACCCAGCACGTCCATGATGCGGCCAAGGGTTGCCTTGCCCACGGGCACGGTGATCGCCTTGCCGGTGTTGGTGACCATCAGGCCACGCTTGATACCGTCCGACGAGCCCAGCGCAATGGTACGCACCACGCCGTCGCCCAGCTGCTGCTGCACTTCCAGCGTCAGGGCAGTGCCTTCGAGCTTCAGTGCGTCATACACGTTAGGCACGCTGCCGTGGGGGAACTCAACGTCCACCACCGCACCGATACATTGAACAATCTTGCCTTGTACTTGAGCCATTTGTTGCTCCAATATTGATTTCAGTCGAGCTGTATTACACAGCCGCGGCGCCTGCGACGATTTCCGACAACTCGGTCGTAATCGCAGCCTGACGCGTCTTGTTGTAGATCAGCTTCAACTCGTTGATGACGTTGCCGGCGTTGTCGGTAGCGGCCTTCATGGCCACCATGCGCGCAGACTGCTCGGAAGCCATGTTGTCTGCAACGGCCGAATAGATCAGCGATTCCGCATAACGCACGAGCAGCTCGTCGATCACACTTTGCGCATCGGGCTCGTAGATGTAGTCCCAGCCGTGGGATGCAGCCGGTGCCGAGCCCTGGATCGCTTCTTGCGACAGGGGCAGCAACTGCTCCACAACCGAGTCCTGCTTCATCGTATTGATGAACTTGGTGTAGCACAAATAGACCGCGCTCAGCTTGCCCTCAGCGTACTGGTCGAGCAAAACCTTGGCCGGGCCGATCAGCGCATCCAGATGCGGCGTATCGCCCAAGGCGGTAGCGTTGGCCACCACCTTGACACCCACGCGCGTCAGAAAGCCCAGACCCTTGCTGCCAATGGCCACGGCTTCCGTGCTGACACCCGCAGATTGCAGTTCCTTGAGCTTGTTCGTCACGGCACGCAGCACATTGGTGTTCATGCCGCCGCACAGGCCCTTGTCAGTCGTCACCACGATCACGCCCACCTTCTTGACGTCATTCGACACCATGAAGGGGTGGACATATTCGGGGTTTGCCTGGCTCAGGTGAGCTGCAATTGCGCGAATCTTCTCGCTGTATGGACGGGCTGCCTGCATCCGCTCCTGCGCCTTGCGCATTTTGGATGCGGCAACCATTTCCATGGCCTTGGTGATCTTCTTGGTGTTTTCCACCGATTTGATCTTGCCGCGTATTTCCTTGCCTGCTGCCATGATGACTCCTCGACCGGATTAAGCGAAGGACTTCTTGAATGCAGTGATCGCTGCAGTCAGTTCAGCTTCGTCCTTGCCTTCCTTGTCGAAAGCCTTCTTCTCGTTCAGACGGTCCACCAAGGCGCCGTAGCTGGTCTTGAGGAACTGGTGCAGACCCGATTCAAAAGGCAGGACCTTCTTGACTTCGATGTCGTCCATGAAACCCTTGTTCACGGCAAACAGCGAAGCGGCCATCAGAGCGACGGGCAGAGGGCTGTACTGGGCTTGCTTGAGCAGCTCGGTCACGCGGGCACCGCGGTCGAGTTGCTTGCGGGTTGCATCGTCCAGGTCAGAAGCGAACTGCGCGAAAGCAGCCAGTTCACGGTACTGCGCCAGGTCGGTACGGATACCGCCGGACAGGCCCTTGATCAGCTTGGTCTGAGCGGAACCACCCACGCGGGACACCGAGATACCGGCGTTGATAGCGGGACGGATACCGGCGTTGAACAGGCTGGTTTCCAGGAAGATCTGGCCGTCGGTGATCGAGATCACGTTGGTAGGCACGAAGGCCGACACGTCACCGGCTTGGGTTTCGATGATGGGCAGAGCCGTCAGCGAACCCGTCTTACCCTTGACTTCACCCTTGGTGAAGGCTTCCACGTAGTCCGCGTTCACGCGGGCTGCGCGCTCGAGCAGGCGGCTGTGGAGATAGAACACGTCGCCAGGGAACGCTTCGCGGCCTGGTGGACGGCGCAGCAGCAGCGACACTTGGCGGTAAGCCACGGCTTGCTTGGACAGGTCGTCATACACGATCAGGGCGTCTTGGCCACGGTCGCGGAAGTACTCACCCATCGTGCAACCCGAGTAGGCCGACACGTACTGCATGGCAGCGGATTCAGAAGCGGTAGCGGCCACGACGATGGTGTATTCCATCGCGCCGGCTTGCTCCAGCGCACGCACCACGTTCTTGACCGACGAAGCCTTCTGACCAATGGCCACGTACACGCAGGTAACGCCTTGGCCCTTTTGGTTGATGATGGCGTCGATCGCGACAGCGGTCTTACCGGTCTGGCGGTCACCAATGATCAGCTCGCGCTGGCCACGGCCCACGGGCACCATCGCGTCGATGGACTTGATACCCGATTGCAGGGGCTGGTCCACAGATTGACGGGCGATAACACCAGGCGCAACCTTTTCGATCACGTCGGTCATCTTGGCGTTGATAGGACCCTTGCCGTCGATAGGCTGGCCCAGGGCGTTCACCACGCGACCGACCAGTTCCGGGCCCACGGGCACTTCCAGAATACGGCCGGTGCACTTGACGATGTCGCCTTCCGAGATGTGGGTGTATTCACCCAAGATCACGGCGCCAACAGAGTCACGCTCCAGGTTCAGAGCCAGACCGAAGGAAGGTTGACCATCGGCGGTGGCTGGGAATTCCAGCATTTCGCCGGCCATCACATCGGACAGGCCGTGCACGCGCACGATACCGTCGGTCACCGACACCACCGTACCTTGGTTACGGATATCGGAATTGCCTGACAGACCCTCAATGCGGCTCTTGATCAGTTCAGAAATTTCTGCGGGATTGAGTTGCATTACTCACTCCTTTTCATGGTTTAGCCGAATCCTCGAACTGCTTTAAGCAGTGAGGGTTGCTTTCATTTGTTCCAGACGGGCCTTGACCGAGGTGTCAAGCACCTCGTCACC
This sequence comes from Comamonas koreensis, assembly GCF_014076495.1. Taxonomy (NCBI): domain Bacteria; kingdom Pseudomonadati; phylum Pseudomonadota; class Betaproteobacteria; order Burkholderiales; family Comamonadaceae; genus Comamonas; species Comamonas koreensis. Next base: position 178,402 of record NZ_CP043575.1, read on the forward strand.
CACCACAACGCGAACGCCGCCAATCAGCGACTCGTCCACGGTGGTGCTCAGATTCAGTGGGCGGCCAAAGCGTTTTTCCAGCACGGTGCCCAGCGCATTCAATGCGGAGTCATCCATGGGGAAGGCGCTGTACACCAGCGCATCGGAGGAACCGTTGTTACGGTTCACCAGCGCGCGAAATTGCGAGGCCACTTCAGGCAGCGCATCCAGACGGCGGTTTTCCACCACCGTGCGCAGGAAGTTGCGCGCCAGGTCTGACAAGGCCCAACCGCGTGCCAGCGTCACACCGGCCATCACATCGATCACCTGTTCGTTGGTGACGTTGGGATTGTCGGCCAGCAGGCGCATTTCCGGATCGGCGGCAATCGCCGCCAGTTCGTCCGTCCAAGACAGGGCATCGTTCAGGCCAACACTCTTTTCAGTGCAGGCCTTGAACAAGGCTTCAGCGTAAGGACGGGCAATGGTGGCGAGTTCTGCCATTTCGTTGCTTCCTTACAGCTCAGTCTTCAGGCGATTGAGCAAATCACTGTGTACCGCAGGATTGACTTCCTTGCGGAGAATCTGCTCAGCACCCTTGACAGCCAAAGCAGCAACTTGCTCGCGCAGCGATTCGCGCGCCTGGATCACTTGCTGCTCGGCATCTGCACGAGCGGCGGCAATGATCTTGTTGCCTTCTTCGGTAGCACGGGCCTTGGCCTCTTCTACGATTGCTTGGGCACGACGGTCTGCGTCCGCGATACGCGACGCTGTCTCATTGCGGGTTGCGGAAAGTTCTTCCTCAACGCGCTTGTTCACAGCTGTCAACTCGGACTTTGCCTTATCGGCAGCAGCAAGACCATCGGCGATTTTCTTTGCTCGCTCATCCAACGCCTTGGCAATAGGTGGCCACACGAATTTCATCGTGAAGAGCACCAGAATCAAGAAGACAATGGCCTGAACGAACAGGGTCGCGTTAATACTCACGGCAACACCTTTCTATCTACGGCGTTGATCGGAGCTTAGGCCAGTTGGAACGGGTTGGCGAAAGCGAACAGCAGAGCGATAGCAACACCGATCAGGAATGCAGCGTCGATCAGACCAGCCAAGATGAACATCTTGGTTTGCAGTTCGTTGATCAGCTCAGGCTGACGTGCCGACGATTCCAGGAACTTGCCGCCCATCAGAGCAATACCGATCGAAGCGCCAATAGCGCCCAGACCAACAATCAGACCACAAGCCAGAGCGACGAGACCGAGAACGTTTTCCATGATGACTCCTGAGAAAAAAAAGAAAGGTTAAGAGAAAAAGGAAAGGGAACAGTTAGTGAGCTTCATGTGCCTGGCCGAGGTAAATCAGCGTCAGCATCATGAAAATGAAGGCCTGCAGAGTAATCACCAGAATGTGGAAGATCGCCCAGATTGTGCCTGCAATGATGTGCCCCACGGGGAGCAACACACCAGAGAGCGACATAGCGGCTGCGCCACCCATCAGGGCAATCAGCATGAACACCAACTCACCAGCGTACATGTTGCCGAACAGTCGCATACCGTGCGACACCGTCTTGGCAACGTATTCAATAATCTGCATCAGCAGGTTGACGATGCCGAGAATCACGGCAAAGACAGGATTCTTGCTGGTACCAAAAGGTGCGGACACCAGTTCGTGCGCCCAGCCGCCCAGACCCTTGATCTTGACGCTGTAGTACAGGCACAGGATCAGCACGGCCGTCGACAGACCCAGGGTGGTCGACAGATCGGCGGTAGGCACGACACGCAGATAGGCGTGGTGGTCACCGGTAGCGCCTTGCCACAGCAGGGGCAGCAGGTCGACCGGCAGCATGTCCATCGCGTTCATCAGGAAAATCCAGACGAAGACGGTGAGCGCCAGAGGAGCGATGAACTTGCGCGATTGGGCGTTGTGGATATTGGCCTTGGCCTGGTTATCCACCATCTCGACCAGCATCTCGACTGCTGCCTGGAAACGACCAGGCACGCCGGAGGTGGCCGTGCGCGCGGCCAGCCACATCACAAAGATGCCCAGCACGCCCAGGATCACGCTCACTGAGATCGAATCAAGGTTGACCACCGAGAAATCGATGATCGACTTTTGCTTGATATTCTGAAGATGCTGCAAGTGGTGAACGATGTATTCACTTGCAGTGGGTGCATTCGCTTCTGCGGCCATCGGACAACTCTTCTTCTCAATTACAAAATTTTTGCAGATCTGGTCAGCAGCCAAAGCGCCAACCAGTACGTCTTCATCACTACAACCAGACCCAACACCAGCGCCAACCAGTTGAGTCCCGGCACCACCAGGGGCGCCAGCAGTAGCAGCACCACGGTCAGCACCAATTTTGCGATCTCCAAACCAAAGAACCGGACCATCGCAAGATTCTCTTGCCCAGCCCCCAGATGCAGCCGCAATCCACGTGCAAAAAAGGCAGCAGGAATCACCACCGCCGCCGCACCGTATGCCACCGACCACATCCATCCGGCCCGTTGCGTCACCAGACCCACCAACACGGTGAGCACCACCCCGACAACCAGCTGCCACTTCACCACACGCACCACCGATACCGGCGGATGGCGCTGGCGCCACTCTGCTGCTTCTTGAGCAGTCAGGGGCTTGAAGTCCGATTCTTCGGCCACATGTTCTTCTTGTGGAGCATTTGTTGTCATAGTGTTGGCTCCCGGGCAGAACAACCTAGCCAAAGCCTGCGATTATAAGGATAAACCCGTTGCAAACGGGAAGCGTTTTGTTGCGCGTCTGTTTTTTTGCGGCACACAAGCCCCCATCCAGCCCCTTTTGACGTCAGCTGCATCCGACAAATTCCACACCATGAAGATGGCTTATCGACTGATGGCACATCACTTGCAAGCTTCTGTTTTAATAGCAAAATGAGCACCAACACACCTGCTGCAGACCCCAGCGATTCCGGCACCGATCCTCGCAAAGATTCCCTGATCGAATACCCCTCAGACTTTCCGATTAAAGTGATGGGGCTCAACCAGGACGGCTTTGTCCACGCGGTCACCGCCATCGCCAAGGAACACGACCCTTTCTTCGACGCCAGCAAGGTAGAGCTGCGCCCCAGCAGCGGCGACAAGTACCTGGGTGTCACCATCACCGTGACGGCCACCAGCCGCGAACAGCTCGACAACCTCTACCGGGCGCTCACCTCCAGCCCCCTGGTCAAGGTCGTACTGTAAGCGCACCTTGTTGTCACCTTTGTGAACCTTGCCGGCCCGTTGCGGCCGCTTTTCGCCATGCAGACCCGCTTTCTTGGCCAGGCCGATTACGAGACCACGCTGCACGCCATGCAGCAATTCACTGCGCAGCGCACGCCGCAAACGCCCGATGAGCTGTGGATGTGTGAGCATGCGGCCACTTTCACCCAGGGCATTGCGGGCCTGCCCAGCCATCTGTTGCATACAGGCGACATTCCAGTGGTACAAACCAACCGGGGCGGCCAGGTCACCTACCATGGCCCGGGGCAAGTGGTCGCTTACCCGCTGATCGATCTGCAGCGTGCCGGCTACTTCGTCAAAGAATATGTGTTCCGCATTGAAGAGGCGGTGATCCGCACCCTCGCCTCGCTGGGCGTTACCGGCCACCGCGTGGCGGGGGCCCCCGGCATCTATGTGCGCCTCGATGACCCCTTCTCCCACGCGATGCTGGCCCAGCGCCCGGTGCAGCGCGATGGCACCAGCCCCGCACCCGAGCCGGTGTTTGACGGCCTGGGCAAGATTGCCGCGCTGGGCATCAAGATCACCCGCCACTGCAGCTACCATGGTGTGGCCCTGAATGTAAAGATGGACCTGGAACCCTACCACCGCATCAACCCTTGCGGCTATGCCGGGCTGCAAACCGTCGATCTTTCTACAATTGGGGTTAACGCCGACTGGGAGGACGTGGCCAAGACCTTGGCGCGCGAGCTGTCCTCCCGCTTGGCGACTGCCGGTTCTGCATAAGCGGGTGCCGCAGCGCACGCCCTGGTCCCCACCAAGGGGCGGCGCAGCAGCCTCGGGCCGTTCTTGCTCAGAGCCTACGGCCCCAGCGGGTTTGTGCGTGCATCTCGCACAGAACGCGGTGAAACAACTAAAGTGAGCATCATGAGCACCAATGAAGTCGTGCGCGAAGCACAGTCCGCTGCCACCTACAACCCGCTGGCCAAGCAAAAGGCGGCCGCCAAACTGGCGCGCATCCCCGTCAAGGTCCAGCAAGCCGAGGTGCTGAAAAAGCCCGATTGGATCCGCGTCAAGGCCGGCAGCCCCACGACCCGTTTCTACGAGATCAAGGACATCCTGCGCCAGAACAACCTGCACACCGTCTGCGAAGAGGCCAGCTGCCCCAACATCGGCGAGTGCTTTGGCAAGGGCACGGCGACCTTCATGATCATGGGCGACAAGTGCACGCGCCGCTGCCCGTTCTGCGACGTGGGCCATGGCCGCCCCGACCCGCTCGATCTGAACGAGCCGCTGAACCTGGCGCGCACCATTGCCGCACTGCGCCTCAAGTATGTGGTGATCACCAGCGTCGACCGCGATGACCTGCGCGACGGCGGCTCGGGCCACTTTGTCGAGTGCATCAAGAACATCCGCGAGCTCTCGCCCACGACCCAGATCGAGATCCTGGTGCCGGACTTCCGCGGCCGCGATGACCGCGCGCTGGAAATCCTCAAGGCTGCCCCACCCGATGTGATGAACCACAACCTGGAAACCGCACCGCGCCTGTACAAGGAAGCGCGCCCCGGCTCCGACTACCAGTTCAGCCTGAACCTGCTCAAGAAGTTCAAGGACCTGCATCCGAGCGTGCCGACCAAGAGCGGCATCATGGTCGGCCTGGGCGAGACGGATGAGGAAATCCTGCAGGTGATGCGCGACATGCGCGCCCACAACATCGACATGCTGACCATCGGCCAGTACCTGGCTGCCTCGAACAGCCACCTGCCGGTGCGCCGCTATGTGCACCCCGACACCTTCAAGATGTTTGAAGAAGAGGCCTACAAGATGGGCTTCACCCATGCCGCCGTGGGCGCGATGGTGCGCTCGAGCTACCACGCCGACCAGCAGGCACACGCGGCTGGCGTGTAAACGCGCGGTGTTCATCACAGCAAAAGGCTGCCTACCGGGCAGCCTTTTTGCGTTGGGGCTCGCGCCAGAGTCGCAGTCTTAACCCAGCGCCGCGCTGCTGCCCACCACCACCGCATACAGGTCGCCGATGGTGGCCATCGCGCTTTGGTGCAGTTGCACGGCAGAGACCGAACCGGCAGCCGACTGCAGCGCGCGGGTGGCACAGGCATTGGCAACGACGGTGGCGCGCTTGCCGCGCAGGAAGGCGCCTTCGGCGGTGAAGGTGACGCACATATGGCTCATGAAACCGATGATCACCAGCTGCGCGTTGCCGGCAGCATCGACGTGCTCGGCCAGATCGGTGTTGTGGAAGGAATTGGGAGCGGTCTTGACGACGACCGGCTCCCCGGCCTGCGGCGCCACGCTGGCATGGATCTGGCCGATCTCGGCGCGGATGTCATACGGCGAGCCCGCGCCGCCATCATGCATCACATGGATCACCTTGGCGCCGACCGCGCGGGCCTGGGCCAGCAGGCGGGATGCGGCGTCCAGCGCGGCCTCCCAGCCTTCGAGCGCCATCACGCCCTGGGTGTAGGTGTTCTGGTAGTCGACCAGAATCAGGGTCGACTGGGCCAGGACCGCGGGCTTGGCGTCAAGTTGGTTGAGTTCGCGTAAAGTGCTGGTATGCATGGTGGTGGCCTGGTGTAGAGGGTTGACCGCCACCGGCAGTGGTGGCGGCATGGATGCATCTTAGGGACAGCCCCCGCTTCGGACAATGCCGTCTTTGCCGCAGAAACCGACACCCGCCTTGAACGAAAGAACGCATGCCGCACCCTGAACGCCTGATGGTGATCGTGTTGTTTGACCGGGTTGACCTGCTCGACATCAGCGGCCCGCCCGAGGTATTTGCATTGCTGCAGCGCGAGATGGAAGCGCCCTGCGGCTACCAGGTGCTGCTGGCTGCAGAGTCACTGGACCCGGTCACCACCGCTGCAGGCGTGCGCGTGCTGCCCGACATACGCCTGGATAGCCTGCAGCACCAGGCCATTGATACCTTGATCGTGCCGGGCTCGGTCGACACCGATGCCAAGGGCCGCGTGCAGGCGCTGGCCGATCCGGCTGTCGTCCAATGGGTGCAGACGTTGGCGGGACAGTCCCGGCGCGTGGCCTCGGTCTGTGTCGGCGCCCATATTCTGGCCGCCGCCGGCCTGCTCGACGGCAGGGAGGCCACAACGCACTGGTCCACGGCCGCGCAGCTGGCCCAGGACCATCCCGGCATCCGCGTCGATGCCGACCGCATCTACATCCAGCAGGGCCACATCTGGACCGGTGCGGGCCTGACCACCTGCCTGGACCTGGCGCTGGCCTTGGTGGCCGAGGATTTTGGCAACACCTTGGCGATGCGCGTGGCGCGCCAGCTGGTGATGTTCTTGAAACGCCCCGGCGGGCAGAGCCAGTTCAGCGTGATGCTCGAGCCGCTGTCGAGCACGCGCCGCATGGACAAGCTGCGCCAGTACATCGCCGAGCACCTGGGCCAGCCGCTGTCGATGCCCGACCTGGCCGAGCAGATGCATGTGAGCGACCGGCAGCTGGCCCGTATCTTCAAGACCGAGCTGGGCATGACACCGGCCGCCTACCTGGAAGCTGCGCGGGTGGAGGCAGCCCGCCAGCAGCTCGAGGCCACCGATGCCCCGCTGGAGCGGGTGGCCCAGACCTGCGGCTTCAACACCACCGACACGCTGCAGCGCGCGTTTCGCCGCCAGCTGGGCACGACACCGGGCCAGTACCGCAACCGCTTTCGCACGCCGGCGGAGTAATCCCTGCGAAGGCCTTAGCTCTCCAACAGATCGGCCGGATTCTCGGCATCGACGACCTGCTGGGCCCAGCCCACCAGGCGCCGCGTATCGGCCCGCAGCACCTGCTGCTTGATGGCCAGGATCTGCGCGGGCTGCATCGAAAAGCTGCGCAGCCCCAGGCCCAGCAGCAAGCGGGTCATCGCGGTATCGCCGGCCATTTCGCCGCAGACGCAGACATCCTTGCCGGCGGCGTTGGCCGCCTGGATGACCTCGGCCACCAGGCGCAGCACGGCGGGGTGGAAGGGGTCGTAGAGCTGCGACACCGCCTCATCGGCCCGGTCGATCGCCAGCGTGTACTGGATCAGATCGTTGGTGCCGATCGAGAGGAAATCGAAGTACTTCAAAAAGGTGCGCACCGTCAGTGCTGCGGCCGGTATCTCGATCATCGCGCCCAGCTTGACCAGGCCCTGGGGCACATTGCGCTCGCGCAGCTCCTGCGAGGCTTGCTCGACCAGCGCCAGGGTCTGCTTGATCTCGCTGACATGGGCGAGCATTGGAAACAGCAATTGCACCGGGCCGTGCGCTGCGGCGCGCAAGATGGCGCGCAGCTGGGTGCGGAACATGTCCGGGTCGGCCAGGCTGAAGCGGATGGCGCGCAAGCCCAGCGCCGGGTTGAGGTAGTAGTCCTTGGGCTGGGCCTTGTCCAGCGGCTTGTCGGCGCCCACGTCGAGTGTGCGAATCGTCACCGGCATGCCCTGCATGCCCTCGAGCGCTTCGCGGTAGGCGCGGTACTGCTCTTCTTCATCGGGCACCTTGCCGCTCCGCCCCATGAAGAGAAATTCGGTGCGGAACAGCCCCACGCCCACGGCACCCGCTTTAACTGCGGCCGGGCCATCGCCGGGTTGCTCGATATTGGCCAGCAGCTCGATGCGCTCGCCATCGATGGTGATGGAGGGCGTATCGCGCAGGCGCGAGAGGCGCTCGCGCTCCAGGCGCATCTGGCGCTGCTTGAAGCGGTACTCCTCCAGCAGGATCGGCGAGGGATCGACAATCACCTCCCCGGCATCGCCGTCGATGATGACCCAGTCATCGGCGCGGATGAGCTGGCTGGCCGTGCGTGCGCCCACCACGGCCGGAATATCCATGCTGCGCGCGACGATGGCGGTGTGGCTGGTCTTGCCGCCCACGGCCGTGACGAACCCGGAAAACACGCTTTGCTTGAACTGCAGCATGTCGGCCGGCGAGAGGTCATTGGCGATCAGCACCATCGGCGCATCGCGCTCATCGGCCACCCAGTCGTGCTGCCCCTCCTGCACGCCCAGCGGCGTGCTGACGGGCGCCGCCACCGGGCTGGAGACGCCACGCATATGGCGCAGCACGCGCTCGACCACCTGCTCGAGATCGCCTTTGCGCTCACGCAGGTACTCGTCGTCCATCTCGTCAAACTGGCGGCACAGCAGCTCCAGCTGCGCGGTCAGCGCCCATTCGGCGTTGTAGAGGCGCTCGCTGATCAGCTGGCGCACGCCCGAGGACAGCATGTCGTCCTGCACCAGCATCAGGTGCACATCCAGGAGCGGCTCGAGCTCCTGCGGGGCATCGACCCCCAGGTCGCCGCGCAGGCGCTGCAGCTCTTCGATCACTGCCAGCCGCCCTTTGCGCACACGCTCGATCTCGCGCGCCACCTGGTCGGGCTCGATCAGGTAATGGGTCACCTCCAGGTGGCTGGACGCCGCCATGACGGCCCGGCCAATGGCAATCCCCCGGGCCACTGCAATTCCATGGATGGCAAATGTCATGCGGATCTTCCTCTTCGCTGGCGCGCTCGTTGCGCCAAGCTGATTTATACGCCTGTCTCAGAAGACTGTACAAGCACGGGGGCTGGTAAAGCGCAGGGAAAGGCGGGCGTTCAGGTAAAGAGCGGCGCATGCCAGTGCCAGCTGGGCAACCTGCCAGCACCGACAGGCAGCGGCGTGCCTGGAAGGTCGTGGCCGGTGCGAAAAGCGAGCCCGCGCCGCTGCAGACGCCAGGCTGCGCCTTATTCGCCTTCGCCGAATTTGTCGTTGATGAGGGCCAGCAAGGCATCCATGGCCTGCTGCTCATCGGCGCCATCGGTCTCGATGGTCACCTCGGTGCCGATGCCGGCGGCCAGCATCATCACGCCCATGATGCTTTTGGCATTGACGCGGCGCTCGCCCCGCGTGATCCAAACCTCGCAGGCAAAACTGCCGGCCAGCTTGGTGAGTTTGGCAGACGCACGGGCATGCAGGCCCAGTTTATTGCTGATGGTGACTGCGGTCTTGATCATGTGCTCGGATATTTTGGTTCTGTGGCGTGTTCTGCGTCACCTGCATAATGCCCTGGCTGCCCCCTGCAATCGCCCGGGCCACGAGGCTGTCCAGCGCTTCTTGGCGATAGCACAGCGCGCGCAGCAGCATCGGCAGGTTGACACCGGCCACCAGCCTTGTAGATGCGCGGCGCTTGGCCAGCTCCTGGGCAATATTATGCGGGGTTGCGCCAAACACGTCGCTCAGCACCAGCACGGGGCCGCTGTGGCTGTGGTCGAGCATGGCCCGCGCCTCCTGCAGGCAGGCCACCGGATCGGCGCTGGCAGGCACATCCAGCGCCATCAGGTGCTCTCCGCTGTCGGGGAACACATGCGCGGCGCATTGCGCCAGCGCCTGGGCCAGCGGTGCATGGGCGATCAACAATATCCGGTTGCTCATCAAATCAAAAACCCAGAAGTTCTGTGAATGGGCATGCAGCAGGCGGCAATCCCGGCCCAGCCGTACCCTGCACCAGTGTAGCGATTTTGCGGCACTGCAACATTGGTAGTGTTGCTTAGCCAAGCGCCCGGGCTGGCCCGTGGCCAATCCGGCGACTCCTAACGCAGCTGCAGACCTTGGACAAAGCTCTGCAGCGCCTCAGCGGCCAAAGGCTCAGCGGACAGCACCAGGGCCTGGTACACGCGCACCTGCGGCCCTTCGGCGCGCGCAAACCAGCGTGCATTCGCATACACGGTGCGCCCCTGGTCATTGCGGCCCTGCCACTGCAGCTGGCGTGCCTGGGGCAGCGCCAAGGTACCGGGCAGTACAAAGGTCTCGCCGGGCAGCGGCTGCCAGGCATCGGCGATCTGCAGCTGCTGGTGCAGTGCCTTTTGCCAGTCAACCATCACCGAGGCCGCATCCTGCGGCTGCGCCAGGGCCACATGGGCCAGTGCATAGGTCGCCCCGTCGGCCTTGCAGCCTACCATCGACACGGCCAAGGTCTGCGTGCCCCAGGCCAGCTCACGCACCGCACGGTCAGGCTTGCAGGGCAGCATCAGGTCCAGCGGTGCATCGGCCAGGCGCACCACGCGCCAGTTCAGCGCCGGGCTGCAGGCGGCCAGCAGCATGGCAGTGGTGAGGATCAGGCGGCGGGCCAGGGGCATCCGGCCATTATGGGCACGGCACTGTGATGGTCAAGCCGTGCGCGCAGGTATGGCCAGCTTACTGCGCCCGTCAGCAACACTGGTCGCATAATGACCACAGCGCCGAACTTTCGGCACCGCCTTGACTCCGAGCACCATGTCCCGAAAAACCTCCACCACCGTCCTCACCACGCTGGCCATCGCTGCGGCGATTGGCATTGGTGCCTTTGTCTACCAGGGCACGGGGCAGGCGGCCGCGCCCGAGAGCCGGTTTGTGCTGCTCAACGGCAGCACGCAGACGACGGCCGACATGAAGGGCAAGGTCACCCTGGTGAACTTCTGGGCCACCAGCTGCACCACCTGCGTGGCGGAAATGCCCGAGATCATCAAGACCTACGACAAGTACAAGGACCGTGGCTACGACACCATGGCAGTGGCCATGCACTACGACCCGCCCAGCTATGTCGTCAACTTTGCAGAGTCGCGCAAGCTGCCTTTCAAGGTCGCGATCGACAACACCGGCCAGATTGCCAAGGACTGGGGCGACATCCAACTCACCCCGACCACCTTTGTCGTGAACAAGCAGGGCCAGGTGGTCAAGCGCTATGTGGGCGCGCCCAATTTTGAGGAGCTGCACAAGCTGATCGACAAGCTGCTCGCAGAGACCTGAACCTTTGCAGCACCCCCCCAAGAAAACCGCCCTTGATAGGCGGTTTTTCAATGGCGCCTGCGATGGCGCGGGCGCTACACTGCACATTCCTTGACTAAGCGCCGCCGCTGTGGACCGACCTGAGATAACGTTCCTGCACCCCACCACACCGGAAGAGCTCGCCGTGACCCGCGAGATCTTTCGGGAATATGCCCAGTCACTGGATATTGATCTGGGTTTCCAGGGTTTTGAGGAAGAGCTGGCCGAGCTGCCCGGCGAATATGGCGACCCACGCGGCGACCTGGTGCTGGCGCTGGTGGAAGGCTCGGTCGCCGGCTGCTGCGCGCTGCGGCCCATGGACGACGTGGACTACAGCAACGCCTGCGAGATGAAGCGCCTCTATGTGCGCAAGGCCTTCCGGGGCTTTGGCCTGGGCCGCCAGCTGGTGGACTACACCATGGCCAGCGCGATCCGCCTGGGATATGACTGCATCCTGCTCGACACGTTGGACAGCATGGAGTCGGCCCGCGCGCTCTATGCCGATTTTGGCTTTGAAGAGATTCCGCCCTACTACCACAACCCCGTCGCCGGTACGCACTACCTCAAGGCCGACGTCCATCCCTGACCGCTGCGCTAGGAACAGCGCACTGCAGATACCGCTGCCAGCCACAAAAAAGCACGCCCAGGCGTGCTTTGTGCATTCCGGCCAGGCCCTGCAACGCCTTGCAGCGCAGCAGCAGCCCGATGTGGCCTTAGGCCTGCTTGGCTTGGGCCAGGATGGTGTCGGCATCGCTGACCGTGAACTGGCCAGGGGCTTCCACGTTCAGCTGCACCACCTTGCCATCCTTGACCAGCATGGAGTAGCGGTTGCTGCGCAGGCCCAGGCCCTTGCCGTTGAGGTCCAGCGTCAGGCCGGTGGCCTTGGCAAAGGCGGCATCGCCGTCACCAATCATGCGCACCTTGCCTTCGGTGTGCTGGTCCTTGCCCCAAGCGCCCATCACAAAGGCGTCATTGACGGACAGGCACCAGATTTCATCCACACCGGCGGCCTTGAAGGCGTCTGCCTTTTCCACGTAGCCAGGCAGGTGCTTGGCCGAGCAGGTCGGCGTGAAAGCGCCGGGCACCGCAAACAAAGCGATGGTCTTGCCAGCCGCTTCCTTGCTCACATCAAAGGCATTGGGGCCCAGGCTGCAGCCATTGCCTTCGACCGCCACAAACTCGCTCAGGGTTGCAGAGGGAAGCGAATCGCCAACTTTGATCATGGTGTACTCCTTGTAAATTGCCCATCAGGCAGTGATCCCGCCGGCCGGAGGGCCAAAACGGGCATAAAAAAACGACCCACAGATTGTGGGTCGTTTTTGAAGTTACGTTGGTGCAAGTCGCAAAAGACTTAAACCAAAGCAGCCTTTTGCACCAAGCGGGTAGCAACCCAGTTCTTGGTCTTGGAGAGCGGACGGCTCTCGGTGATCTCGATCGTATCGCCGGTGTTGTACTCGCCCTTTTCGTCGTGGGCGTGGTACTTGCTGGACTTGATCATGATCTTGTCGTAGATGGGGTGCTTCACGCGACGTTCTACCAGAACGGTCACGGTCTTTTCACGCTTATCGCTGACCACCTTGCCAATCAAGGTGCGCTTGAGGGATTTTTTAGCTTCCGTCATGTCGGCTCCTATTACTTGGCGGCTTGCTTTTCAGCAAGAATGGTCTTGGCACGTGCCACATCGCGGCGGGTAGCCTTGATGGTAGCGGTGTTGCCCAGTTGTTGCGTTGCCTTTTGCATGCGCAGACCAAAGTGAGCCTTTTGCAAGGACTTGATCTCGGCTTCCAGGCCAGCAACGTCTTTTTGGCGCAGTTCAGCAGCTTTCGTCATATCGATTTCTCCTGAATTTAAGCGCCAAGCTGACGGGTAACGAACGTGGTGCGCAGCGGCAGCTTGGCAGCAGCCAGGCGGAACGCTTCGCGGGCCAGTTCTTCGGGCACGCCAACGATTTCGAACACCATCTTACCGGGCTGAATTTCAGCCACGTAGTACTCTGGGTTGCCCTTACCGTTACCCATACGGACTTCGGCTGGCTTGGTCGAGATTGGCTTGTCAGGGAACACGCGGATCCAGATACGGCCGCCACGCTTGACGTGACGGGAGATTGCACGACGTGCAGCCTCGATCTGGCGGGCCGTCAGGCGGCCACGGTCCGTGCATTTCAGGCCGAAATCACCGAACGCTACCGTGTTACCACGGGTTGCGATACCAGTGTTGCGACCCTTTTGCTCCTTGCGGTATTTGCGGCGAGCAGGTTGCAGCATAGTTATTCTCCTTTACCGTCCGCTGCTGTAGCGGGCGCGTCAGTCTTGCGAACGCGCTTAACGGAATCAGCACCAGCGCCGGCGGGCTTGTCGCTGCCGTCTGCAGGAGCCGTGTTACCACCAGCGGGGCGACGAGGGCCACGCGATGGACGATCGCCATTGCGGTTGTCACGACGAGGACCACGTGGACGACGCTCTTCTTCAGGACGTGGCGTTTCTGCGGCTGGCAGATCGTTACGACCCAGAGTGTCACCCTTGTAGACCCACACCTTCACGCCGATCACACCGTAGGTGGTCTTGGCTTCGGAGGTGCCGTAATCGATGTCGGCGCGCAGGGTGTGCAGTGGCACACGACCTTCGCGGTACCACTCGGTACGTGCGATTTCGATACCGTTGAGACGGCCCGACGACATGATCTTGATACCTTGAGCGCCCAGACGCATCGCATTCTGCATCGCACGCTTCATGGCGCGACGGAACTGGATACGCTTTTCGAGCTGCTGGGTGATCGAGTCAGCGATCAGCTGGGCATCGATTTCAGGCTTGCGCACTTCTTCGATGTTCACAGCCACTGGCACGCCCAGGCGAGCAGCGAGTTCCTTCTTCAGGGCCTCGATGTCTTCACCCTTCTTGCCGATCACCACACCAGGACGCGCCGAGTAAATGGTGATGCGGGCGTTCTTGGCAGGACGCTCGATCAGAACGCGTGCCACGGCAGCGTTCTTCAGCTTCTCTTTCAGGTACTCACGAACCTTGATGTCTTCGGCCAGCATGCCGGCGAAATCACGGTTGCTTGCGTACCAGCGGCTAGACCAGTTACGGCTGACCGCCAGACGGAAGCCGGTAGGATGGATTTTTTGTCCCATGTTCTTCCTTTAGGCCTCAGTTACCCACGGTCACATAAATGTGGCAGGTAGGCTTGCTGATGCGGTTGCCGCGGCCCTTGGCGCGAGCGGTAAAACGCTTGAGCGTGGTGCCTTGCTCGACGAAGATGGTCTTGACCTTCAATTCGTCGATGTCAGCGCCGTCGTTGTGCTCAGCGTTGGCGATAGCGGACTCCAGAACCTTCTTGACGATCACGGCAGCTTTTTTCTGCGTGAATTCGAGAATGTTCAGAGCTTGGTCAACCTTCTTGCCGCGAATCAGATCCGCAACCAGACGGCCTTTGTCAACCGACAGGCGAACGCCGCGGAGGACTGCACGTGTTTCAGACATGGTCTACTCCTTATCGTTTCGCTTTTTTATCAGCGGGGTGACCCTTGAAGGTGCGCGTCAGGGCGAATTCGCCGAGCTTGTGGCCCACCATCTGGTCGGTTACATATACCGGTACGTGTTGCTTGCCGTTGTGCACGGCGATGGTCAGACCGATGAAATCGGGCAGAACCATGGAGCGACGCGACCAGGTCTTCACTGGTTTCTTGTCCTTGGTGGCGATGGCCTTTTCGACCTTTGCCAGCAAGTGATGGTCAACAAACGGACCCTTTTTAAGAGAACGAGTCATTTGCTACCCCTTACTTCTTACGGCGCGACACGATCATGGTCTGTGTGCGCTTGTTGTTACGGGTACGGTAGCCCTTCGTCAGATTGCCCCATGGGTCAACTGCGTGACGGCCTTCACCGGTCTTGCCTTCACCACCACCGTGTGGGTGATCGACAGGGTTCATCACCACACCGCGGACGGTAGGACGAATACCCATCCAACGCTTGACACCGGCCTTGCCCAGTTGGCGCAGGCTGTGTTCTTCGTTGGCGACTTCACCGATGGTTGCACGGCATTCGATATGGATCTTGCGAACTTCGCCCGAACGCATACGCACTTGGGCGTAAACGCCTTCGCGAGCCAGCAGGGTAGCCGAGGTACCAGCGGAACGGGCGATTTGTGCGCCAGCGCCGATCTTCAGCTCGATGCAGTGAATGGTCGAACCCACAGGGATGTTGCGGATCGGCAGGGTGTTACCCACGCGGATCGGTGCTTCAGAGCCACTGATGATGGTTGCGCCCACTTCCAGGTTACGCGGAGCGATCACATAACGACGCTCGCCGTCTGCGTAGCACACCAGAGCGATGTGAGCGGTACGGTTTGGATCGTATTCAATGCGTTCCACCTTGGCGGGGATGCCGTCCTTGGTGCGCTTGAAGTCCACCACACGGTAGTGGTGCTTGTGACCACCGCCCTTGTGACGGGTAGTGATGTGACCGTTGTTGTTGCGGCCTGCCTTTTGGAACTGAGGTTCCAGCAGAGGAGCGAAACCTTCGCCCTTGTGCAGATGGCCACGGGTCACCTTCACCACATGGCGTTGGCCGGGCGAAGTTGGTTTGAGCTTAATAACAGCCATGATTACGCAGCCTCCCCAGAGAGGTTCAGCTCTTGACCTGGCTTGAGCAGCACATAAGCCTTGCGCACGTTGTCGCGGCGGCCGATGGTCTTGCCAAAGCGCTTGGTCTTGCCCTTGGTGTTCACCACAGACACGCCCTTCACTTCGACCTTGAACAGCAGCTCAACAGCGGCCTTGATCTCGGGCTTGGTGGCGTTCTGCAGCACCTTGAATGTCACAGCGTTGGACTTTTCAGCAACCAGCGTGGCCTTTTCGGACACGATAGGAGCAACCAGCACTTGCATCAGACGACCTTCGTCGAACTTGCGTTCGGCGGGAGTAGGGTTCACACGGCTCATGCGAACATCTCCTTGAGTTTGTCGAGAGCGCCCTTGGTAACGAGCACTTTCTTGAATTGCACCAGCGACACTGGATCAGCGTAACGTGGCTCAACCACGAACACATTCTTCAGATTGCGCGAAGCGAGGTACAGGTTTTCGTCCACTTCGTCGGCGATCACCATCACCGAGTCCAGGTTCATGGACTTGAACTTGTCAGCCAGTACCTTGGTCTTGGGCGAATCAACCGTCAGCGAATCAACCACAGCCAGGCGGCCTTCACGGGCCAGCTGCGAGAAGATGGATGCCATACCGGCGCGGTACATCTTCTTGTTGATCTTCTGCGTGAAGTTTTCATCAGGCAGATTCGGGAAGATGCGACCGCCGCCACGCCACAGAGGCGAAGACGACATACCAGCACGTGCACGGCCAGTACCCTTTTGTTTGAAAGGCTTGGCGGTGGTGTGACGGACCTGTTCGCGGTCCTTTTGAGCGCGTGTGCCTTGACGGCCGTTGGCGCGGTAAGCAACGATGATCTGGTGAATCAGGTCTTCATTGAAATCGCGACCAAACACGGTCTCAGGAGCGTCCACTTGGGAGGCTGCCTTACCTTGTTCGTTCAGGAGTTCGAGCTTCATTAGTTCGCTCCTTTAGCGGCTGCCTTGACAGCAGGACGCACGGTCACGAAGCCATTCTTCGAACCGGGGATTGCGCCCTTGATCAGCAGCAGTTGACGGGCTTCGTCGATACGAACCACGTCGAGATTCTGGGTAGTCACGGTCTCATCGCCCATGTGACCGGTCATGCGCTTACCGGGGAACACGCGACCTGGGTCTTGTGCCATACCGATCGAGCCGGGAACATTGTGCGAACGGCTGTTACCGTGAGAAGCACGTTGCGACTTGAAGTTGTGACGCTTGATGGTACCGGCGTAGCCCTTACCGATCGAGGTACCTTGCACGTCGACCTTTTGGCCCACTGCGAAGATCTCGGTCACTGGCAAGGATGCACCTGCGGCGTACTTGCCGGCGGTGTCAGCTTCAACGCGGAATTCCTGGGTGATTTCACCAGCTTCCACGCCTGCCTTGGCCAGGTGGCCAGCGGCTGGCTTGGTCACGCGCGAAGCGCGGCGTTGACCAAAAGTGACCTGCAGGGCCACGTAGCCGTCGTTCTCTTGGGTTTTGACCTGGGTCACGCGGTTGTTAGACACATCCACCACGGTGACAGGCACTGCATCGCCGTCATCCGTGAACAGGCGCATCATGCCTACCTTACGGCCCAGCAACCCGAGGGAGTTGCTTTGACTCATTTGTTGCTCCAAAACTTCCGCCACCGAAACTGCAATTGGCTCGGTGTTGCCCCTGGGTTTGACGCCACAGGCACGAAAGAAGGTTAATAAAAACTTCGCCTCTTACCACCAAAATGCCAGGCACATTGGATGTATAGATCACGAAGCCATAAATTCTAACGCGAACTTCCCAAATAGGCAAGTTCGCGTTAGAAAGGACAAGCAGCCACACCGGCAGGTGTGGCTTTCAGGCCTTATTGCAGTTTGATTTCGACGTCCACGCCGGCAGCCAGGTCCAGCTTCATCAGCGCGTCAACGGTCTTGTCGGTAGGATCGACAATGTCCATCAGGCGTTGGTGGGTGCGGATTTCCAGCTGGTCACGCGAAGTCTTGTTCACGTGGGGCGAACGCAGAATGTCAAAACGCTTCATGCGGGTTGGCAGTGGCACTGGACCCTTGACAATCGCGCCGGTGCGCTTGGCGGTTTCAACGATTTCAGCAGCGGACTGGTCGATCAACTTGTAATCGAAAGCCTTCAGGCGGATGCGGATTTTTTGCTTGGACATGGTTAATTCCCAGTTGTGCTAAGAATTAAGCAATGATCTTGGCAACCACGCCAGCGCCCACGGTACGGCCGCCTTCGCGAATAGCGAAACGCAGACCTTCTTCCATAGCGATGGGGTTGATCAGCTTGACGGTGATCGACACGTTATCGCCAGGCATCACCATTTCCTTGTCAGCTGGCAGCTCGATGGCGCCGGTCACGTCCGTGGTACGGAAGTAGAACTGAGGACGGTAGTTGTTGAAGAAAGGGGTGTGGCGGCCGCCTTCGTCCTTGCTCAGCACATACACTTCAGCGGTGAAGTGGGTGTGTGGCTTGATCGAGTTAGGCTTGCACAGCACTTGGCCACGCTCCACGTCTTCACGCTTGGTGCCGCGCAGCAGCAGGCCAACGTTGTCACCAGCTTGACCTTGGTCCAGCAGCTTGCGGAACATTTCCACGCCGGTCACGGTGGTCTTGACGGTATCCTTGATACCGACGATTTCGATTTCTTCGCCGACCTTGATGATACCGCGCTCGATACGGCCGGTCACCACGGTACCACGACCGGAGATGGAGAACACGTCTTCCACGGGCATCAGGAAAGCACCGTCCACAGCGCGCTCTGGCGTTGGGATGTAGGTGTCCAGCGCTTCAGCCAGACGCAGGATAGCGGGTTCACCCTTGTCGGATTGGTCGCCTTCCAGAGCCAGCTTAGCCGAGCCGCGGATGATGGGGGTGTCGTCACCTGGGAAATCGTACTTGTCCAGCAGTTCGCGGACTTCCATTTCCACCAGCTCCAGCAGCTCTTCGTCATCCACCATGTCGCACTTGTTCAGGAACACGATGATGTAAGGCACGCCCACCTGGCGAGCCAGCAGGATGTGTTCACGGGTCTGGGGCATGGGGCCGTCAGCAGCCGAGCAAACCAGAATAGCGCCGTCCATCTGGGCAGCGCCGGTGATCATGTTCTTCACATAGTCGGCGTGACCTGGGCAGTCCACGTGAGCGTAGTGGCGGTTAGCCGTTTCGTACTCAACGTGTGCGGTATTGATGGTGATGCCGCGTGCCTTTTCTTCAGGAGCAGCGTCGATTTCGTCGTACTTCTTGGCTTCGCCGCCGAACTTGGCAGACAGCACGGTTGCGATAGCAGCCGTCAGCGTGGTCTTGCCGTGGTCCACGTGACCAATGGTGCCCACGTTGACGTGCGGCTTGGTCCGTTCGAATTTACCTTTTGCCATGAGAATTCTCCAAATAAAGAGCAAAACCTGTGTTGGGTTTAACGTCTACACCGAATTGCTGGGTCGCTTCGCACAGGAAACAAAGCGGCACCCGGTCGTAGACAAAAAAGCGATCCGCACCTGGCAAGCCAGGTGCGGGCGCATATTTTAGGCCTTTGCGCGGGAAGCGACAATAGCCTCGGCCACATTACGTGGGGCTTCAGCGTAGTGCTTGAACTCCATCGTGTACGTAGCGCGGCCTTGCGTTTGCGAACGCAGCGACGTGGCGTAGCCGAACATTTCGGACAGTGGCACTTCTGCCTTGATGGCCTTGCCGCCACCGACCATGTCGTCCATGCCCTGCACCATACCGCGGCGGGAAGACAAGTCACCCATCACGGTACCGGCGTAGTCTTCAGGCGTTTCCACTTCCACGGCCATCATGGGCTCGAGGATCACGGGGCTGGCCTTGCGAGCAGCTTCCTTGAAACCGAAGATAGCGGCCATCTTGAACGCCATTTCGTTCGAGTCCACATCGTGGTACGAACCGAAGGTCAGCGTCACTTTGACGTCCACCACAGGGTAGCCAGCCAGCACGCCGGAGGTCAGCGCTTCGATCACGCCCTTTTCCACCGCAGGGATGTATTCGCGAGGAACCACACCGCCCTTGATGGCGTCGACGAACTCGAAGCCCTTGCCTGGCTCTTGCGGCTCAACCGTGAACACCACGTGACCGTACTGGCCCTTACCGCCGGACTGGCGAACGAACTTGCCGTCCACGTCCACCACCTTTTGGCGAATCGTTTCGCGGTAGGCCACTTGGGGCTTGCCCACGTTGGCTTCCACGTTGAATTCACGCTTCATGCGGTCAACGATAATTTCCAGGTGCAGCTCGCCCATACCGGCGATGATGGTCTGACCCGATTCTTCGTCGGAGCGCACGCGGAACGATGGATCTTCTGCAGCCAGACGCGACAGAGCGATACCCATCTTTTCCTGGTCGGCCTTCGACTTGGGTTCCACAGCCTGTGCAATCACGGGCTCTGGGAACACCATGCGTTCGAGCACGATAGGCGAAGCCACGTCGCACAGGGTTTCACCGGTGGTCACGTCCTTCAGGCCCACGCAAGCGGCGATGTCACCGGCGCGGATTTCGTCCACTTCGATACGGTCGTTCGCCATCATCTGCACGATACGGCCGATACGCTCTTTCTTGCCCTTGACCGAGTTGTACACGGTGTCGCCCTTGGACAGAACGCCGGAGTACACACGCACGAAGGTCAACTGGCCCACGAACGGGTCGGTCATCAGCTTGAACGCCAGAGCGGAGAACTTTTCGCCGTCGTCCGCCTTGCGGGTCAGCTTCTTTTCTTCGTCTTCTGGGTCGGTACCAGCCACGTCAGGGATGTCCACTGGCGAAGGCAGGTAGTCGATCACGGCGTCCAGCATGCGCTGCACACCCTTGTTCTTGAACGCGGTGCCGCACAGCATAGGCTGGATTTCGGTCGACAGCGTGCGGGCACGGATACCGGCCTTCACTTCTTCTTCCGACAAGGTACCTTCTTCCAGGTACTTGTTCATCAGCTCTTCCGACGCTTCGGCAGCCGATTCCACCAGGTTTTCACGCCACTTGTTGGCGGTCTCGACCAGGTCTGCAGGAATGTCAGCGTATTCGAACTTCATGCCCTGGGACGCTTCGTCCCAGATGATGGCCTTCATCTTGACCAGATCGACCACGCCGGTGAAGTTGTCTTCAGCGCCGATTGGGATCACCACGGGCACGGGGTTGGCCTTCAGGCGCAGCTTCATCTGGTCGTAGACCTTGTAGAAGTTGGCACCGGTACGGTCCATCTTGTTCACAAAGGCCAGACGTGGCACCTTGTACTTGTTGGCCTGACGCCACACGGTTTCGGACTGGGGCTGCACGCCACCCACAGCGCAGTACACCATGCAAGCACCGTCGAGCACGCGCATGGAACGTTCCACTTCAATCGTGAAGTCCACGTGGCCGGGGGTGTCGATGATGTTGAAGCGGTGTTCTGGGTAGGACATGTCCATACCCTTCCAGAAGCAGGTCACTGCAGCGGAAGTGATGGTAATGCCACGCTCTTGCTCTTGCTCCATCCAGTCGGTGGTAGCAGCGCCGTCGTGCACTTCGCCCAGCTTGTGGGTCACGCCGGTGTAAAACAGGATACGTTCGGTCGTGGTGGTTTTACCTGCGTCGATGTGCGCAGAAATACCGATATTGCGGTAGCGCTCGATGGGGGTCTTGCGAGCCATGGTTGATCCTTTGTTGATCAGTAAGTGTGGAGGCGATGCGGACTGGCGGATTGCGCAGGCATCAGCCTACGATGTGAGGGCAGTCTCAATCCGAGCAAGGCCGCAGGCAAAAATTGTTGCATGCGGCCTTTGCAATATCGAGACAGATCTCGCGCAGCTTAGAAGCGGAAGTGGCTGAATGCCTTGTTGGCTTCGGCCATACGGTGCACTTCGTCACGACGCTTCATCGCGCCGCCACGGCCTTCGGTGGCTTCCAGCAGTTCGTTGGCCAGGCGTTGGGCCATGGACTTTTCACCGCGCTTGCGAGCAGCTTCCTTGATCCAGCGCATGGACAGAGCCAGACGACGGACAGGACGCACTTCCACTGGCACCTGGTAGTTGGCACCGCCAACACGGCGGGACTTCACTTCGACCATGGGCTTGACGTTGTTGATGGCAACAACGAAAGCTTCCAGCGGGTCTTTATCAGGGTGCTTCTTCTCGATCAGTTCCAGAGCGCCGTAAATGATGCGCTCAGCAACTGCCTTCTTGCCGCCTTCCATGATCACGTTCATGAATTTGGACAGCTCTACATTGCCGAACTTTGGATCCGGCAGAATTTCACGTTTGGGGACTTCGCGACGACGTGGCATTTCTTTACCTCTATCTTTGCTTCAGTTGGCATCTTTTCAGACACCGCGAGAGCCAATCAAGGACTCCCACTTACTCGACCCACACAAAACACTTGCGCTTGGGGTCACTACGCTGAATCTCGCGCCACGCGGGACACAGCACCTTTGTATTCGTTCAAAAAACCAGGGCTTACTTGGCCTTAGGCTTCTTGGCACCGTACTTCGAACGGGACTGCTTACGGTCCTTGACGCCTTGCAGGTCAAGCGAACCGCGCACGATGTGGTAACGCACACCTGGCAAGTCCTTCACACGGCCACCGCGCACCAGCACAACGCTGTGCTCTTGCAGGTTGTGGCCTTCACCGCCGATGTACGAAATGACTTCGAAACCGTTGGTCAGACGAACCTTGGCCACCTTACGCAAAGCCGAGTTAGGCTTCTTAGGCGTCGTGGTGTACACACGGGTGCACACGCCGCGGCGCTGGGGGCAGTTTTCCATAGCAGGGCTCTTGGATTTAACAACTTCTACCGTGCGGCCCTGACGCACGAGTTGGTTAATGGTTGGCATTAATAAACGTCCCTAAACGTGAAATTACCGTGAACTTACCGTGATTTGCTGCCAGCCCCTTGCCCCAAAGGCAAAGACGGCAGCCCCTTCGGAAATTCCGAAAAGCCCTCTAATGTACCACCTGACTCCAAATTGAGCAAATGGTTTGGACCCAGGGCCACTGCCCGGTGGCCGCCATCGGGGCACTTTCTTCAGGCAGCGCCCAACAGCTCTGCTTTAGCTGCTCTCATTTTTGCAAGCACAGAAACCACAAAGCGTGCCAGGGGCACGCTTTGCAGAGGGGTGGACTGGGCGTCTGCCGGGCCTTAGAACCTGTTCAAAGTCTCCTCGCGCCGCGACAGTGTCTTTGCGGGATGGGATGCTAGGGGGGGGCGCCCAGCCGCGCAATACCGCAGCAATAGCCCGGCTATTGCGAGGATTTGCAACGACGCAGACCGCCCCTGCCCGGGCGGCCCTAGCCGGGCGCCCCTTCCCGGGCAGCGCAAAGCCACTGTCCCTAAGGGTTGGAGTGAAATCGGGCGATTTCTGCGCGCTGGCCCTTGCTTGCACCCCGGTGCAAGCTGCGTTCCATCCCTTCGAACTCATCCCGATTGCACTCCAACGCGGCTGCGTAGAGACTTTGAACAGGTTCTTATAGGGCCGGCATCAGCACCGCTTTACTTGATCCACAGACGGATCGCATCCCAGGCGCGGCCAAAGATGCCCGCTTCTGCGACATCGTCGAGCGCCACCAGCGGCACCTCGGCCACTGGCTGGCCGCCTGCCATCACCTTCAAGGTGCCCAGCTTCTGGCCCTTGGTGAAGGGCGCAATCAGCGGCTCCTGGCTCACCACCTGGGTTTCGAGCTTGCCGCCGGTGCCCGCTGGCACATTCACGACGATGGGCGCCACGCTGCCGATCTTGACGGTGTCCTGCGCGCCCTTCCAGGCCTTGGGGGTCGCCACGGCCTGGCCGCCATCGAACAGCTTGACGGTGTCGAATGCGGTATAGCCCCAGTTCAATAGCTTCTGGCTTTCGTTGGCGCGGTCCTTGTCGCTGGCCGCTCCCAGCAGGATGGAGATCAGGCGGCGCTCGCCCGCATTGGGTACCTGGCGCTTGGCCGTAGAGACCAGGCAATAGCCGGCGGCATTGGTGTGGCCGGTCTTGAGGCCGTCCACCGTCGGGTCGCGGAACAACAAAGTATTACGATTGGTGCCGTTGGACTTGGGCGTGCCGGGGTAGAACCACTGCTTGGTCGCGTAGTAGTGCATGTACTCCGGGAAGTCCTTGATCAGGCGGTTGGCCAGAATGCTCAGGTCCTTGGCGGTCGTCGTGTGGCCCGGCTCGGTCAGGCCTTCGGGGTTCTTGTAGACCGTGTTGGTCATGCCCAGCGCCTTGGCCTGCTCGTTCATCAGGCGCACAAAGTTCTCGGCCGTGCCACCCACCGCTTCGGCCAGCGCCATCGTCGCGTCGTTGCCGGACTGCACAATCATGCCGTGCAGCAGGTCATCCACCTTCACCTGCATCTTGGGGTCGATGAACATGCGCGAGCCGGGCATCTTCCAGGCGCGCTCGCTCACCGGCATGGTCTGCTCCAGGCTGATCTTCTTGTTGCGCAGCGCATCGAACACCACATAACCCGTCATCAGCTTGGTGAGCGAGGCCTGCTCGACCGGCGCATCCACATCCTTGGCCGCCAGGATCTGGCCGGTGGTCACGTCAAACAACAGGTAGTTGCGCGCCGCGATCTCGGGCGGCTGGGGCGCTGCCAATTGGGCAAAGGCCAGGGTGGGCGCCAGCAGCGCTGCTGCAGCCCAGTTACGCAGGGTGGGCATCAAGCTCGATTTCATGTCGTTCAACTCTTAGAAACAAGTGCCTGCAGCGCAGGATGGCTGGCCGCAGGATATCAAAAACAATAGCAATACTACACCACCATCACAAGGCGGGGGCCAGCAGGTGGCGCGTGACCAGGCCTTTGAGCAGCGGTAATTGTCCGTGGAAAAAATGCCCGCCTCCGGGCACAACCGTAACCGGTAGTATCTGAGGCCGGGCCCAGTCCATCACCGCCGACAGCGGCACCGTGTCATCGGCCTCGCCATGCACCACCAAGGTGCGCTCATGGGCTTCGGGCGGCAAGGTCGCCACCGTAAAGCGCGATGCGGCCGTGCCCACGAACACCGCCTTGTCGATCTGGCGTTGGGGCCAAAGTTCCGCCAACGCATGGCTCATCACAAAGGAGCCAAAAGAAAAACCGGCCAGCGCCAGATTCCCCTGGGGCGCGAGCTGCTCGACCACGGCCAGAAAATCATCTCGCTCGCCGCGGCCTTCGTCATAGCTGCCTGCCGACTGGCCGACACCGCGAAAGTTGAAGCGCAGCGCCGTCCAGCCGCTCGCCACAAAGGCCCGCGCCAGGGTCTGCACCACCTTGTTGTCCATCGTGCCGGCAAACAGCGGATGGGGATGGGCAATGATGGCCGTGCCGCGCTGTGCGCCATCGGGGCTGGCGGCCAGATCACGGGCCACTTCCAGAATGCCGGCCGGCCCGTGGATGGTGAAACGTTCGGTTTGCGCGTTCATGCTGCGGTCTACTCCATGGCGGGCCACCCACCGCCTGCAGCGGCAGTGGCGCCCTGTGTCTGTGCGGAAAAAAATCGGGGGAGGGAAAAAGTACGCGCTCAGCGCCCCACGTCGGGCGGGGTCAGCAAGCGCTCGACCACCTTGCCGTTCTTCAGGTGCGACTCGACGATTTCATCGATATCGTCATTGTCGATATAGGTGTACCAGACGCCCTCGGGGTAGACCGCCATGATGGGGCCGCCTGCGCAGCGGTCCAGGCAGCCAGCCTTGTTGACGCGCACCTTGCCCGGCCCGCTCAAGCCTTCGGCTTTGACGCGGGCCTTGCAGTGGTCAAACATGTCCTTGGCGCCATGGTGGGCACAGCTGTCTTCACCGTTGACGCGGTCATTGAGGCAGAAGAACACGTGGTGCTGGTAGTACTGGCCGTCGTTGCCAGGTTTTTGCTCGCTCATGCCAAGCTCTCTTCGAATGCGATCCCCCATTGTGGCAGCTTGGCGCCCGCCTGGCGCCCAGAGGCCGCAATACTGCCACGGGCTACTGCGTTTAGCCTTGCTCGGGCGGTGTGCTGGAAGCCGCGCGCTGGTCCAGGCGTTGGCGCCGGCGCGCCGCCACCACCGCAGGCAGCCGGCCCAGGCGCAGCAGCACATAGGCGATCACCGCAAACGGCCACAGCCAGCTGAGCCACTGGCCCAGGCCAAAAAAGCGGATAAAGCGCCCCTGCTCCCAGGACTGCAGGGCATCGGCGTAGTAGGGGTTGGGCGGCGACTGGTTGAGCAAGTTGACATCGATCATCAAGCCCATCAGCAGCAGCAGCACGCAGTAGCGGCGCGGCAGGCCCACCTGCAGCAGCGCCAGCGACACGGCCAGCGCAATGCCCAGGCGCGTGGTCTGGTCCAGCCAGTCCCAGGCATAGCTGGGCCCGTAACTCAGCGAGGACGACAGCGCCGAGAATGCAATCCCTGCCAGCACCACCAGCGCCACCATGGCCATGCGCCGCGTCACGCTGCCCATCACGCTGAAGGCGAGCCAGCAGGGAATCAGCAGGCCCAGCAGCACGGCCATCAACTGGCCGATGGGCGACAGCGGCTCGGTGGCCTGCATGAAGTTGGGCATCCAGTGCTCGAAGGCCGAGTTCTCCAGCATGTCGACCAGCCACATCTCCAGCCGGTCAAAGACCTGGCCCAGGCCAAAGGGCTGCGCGGCCGGGAACAGCAAGGCCAGCGGCCACAGCATCAGCAGCACGATCGCGCCCCGCGCATCGGCATCGAACCAGCGCGCCCGCACATCGCGCCAGCGCCGCAAGATACCCAGCCAGGCCAGCAGGGGCACGGCCAGCGCGCCCAGCAAGGTGCCGATGCTGTTGAGCAGCCAGTCCATGTTGCTGGACACCCGCAGCGGCAGAAAAATCTGCAGGAACTCCATCGCGAGCGACAGCAGGCTGCCCACGCACAAGGCCCAGAGCCAGCCCGTTCTGACCCAGCCATGGCGCCACCAGCCCAGGCTCAGCAGCAAGCCCAGCGGCGCATAGCCGGCCACATTGATCCAGACATCGAACCAGGTCCAGTACGGCGGCGGAATGCGGGCGAGCAAAAACTCCGCCGGCGAGATGCCCTGGGTGCGCCAGCCCGCAAAGGGAAAGAGGCTGGCAAAGACGATCAGCGCAATATACACCGGCACCAGCGGCCAGGCGATGGTGCGGTGCTCGCCGGCCGGGGCCGGCTCTTGCAGGTTGAGGGGAGCGGGGCTGCTGTCAGGCATGGTGCGTGGACCCTGGTGCGCAGATGGTGGTGCGTTCGGCGGTACCCGAGTGTGCGCGGATTAAAAGGGTTTGACGACGACCAGCACCACGATGATGACCATGGCCAGCACCGGCACCTCGTTGAACCAGCGGTACCAGACATGCGAATGCCGGTCCGTGCCATTGGCGATCTTGCGCAGCAGCACCGCGCAGGCATGGTGGTAGCCGATGACCAGCAGCACAAAGAACAGCTTGGCATGCAGCCAGCCGCCTGCGCCGCGCCACCAGCCCAGCCACAGCCACAGGCCCAGGCCCAGCGCCAGCACCGCAATCATCGTCATGAAGCGCAGGAGCTTGCGCGCCATCAGCAGCAGGCGCTCGCGCTCGGCCTGCGAGTCGGCCGGCACCATGGCCAGGTTCACGAAGATCCGGGGCAGGTAGAACAGGCCCGCAAACCAGCTGGCCACAAACACGATATGAAAGGCTTTGATCCACAGCATGAGCATGCGCCACAGTGTAGTGGCTGGCACGATGGCCCAGCGCTGGACCCCGGCTTAAACACGGTTCGATGCCGCGCTCAGGTCGGGGCTTGATCTGGCGCAAGCCAGGCACAAGCCCAGCGTCCATTCCTCCATGCCCAGCGCAGTCTCTCGGGCCCGCGCTGTGCAGCCTGGCATTGATCTGGCGCACAATTGCTGCATGCATCTGTCCAGCCCCACCCCCTTTCCCCATAACCGTCCGCGCCGTCTGCGCCGCGATGCCTTCACCCGCAACCTGGTCCGCGAGAACGTGCTCACCCCGCACGACTTCATCTATCCGGTCTTTGTGCATGAAGGACAAGGCAAGCGCGAGCCCGTGCTGTCCATGCCGGGCGTTGACCGCCTGAGCCTGGACCTGTTGCTGCCGGTGGCCGAGCAGTGCGTGGCGCTGGGCATTCCGGTGATGGCCCTCTTCCCCCAGATCGACACGGCGCTCAAGACCCCCGACGGCAAGGAGGCGCTCAACCCCGAGGGCCTGATCCCGCGCGTGGTGCGGGCGCTGAAAAAGGAATTCCCCCAACTGGGCGTGATGACCGATGTGGCGCTCGACCCCTACACCAGCCACGGCCAGGATGGCCTGCTCGACGAGACCGGCTACATCCTCAATGACGAAACTGTCGAGATTCTCGTGGGCCAGGCGCTCAACCATGCCGAGGCCGGTGTCGACATCGTCGCCCCCAGCGACATGATGGACGGCCGCATTGGCGCCATCCGCGAGGCCTTTGAATCCCAGGGCCACATCTACACCCGCATCATGGCCTACAGCGCCAAGTACGCCAGCGCCTTCTACGGCCCCTTCCGCGATGCGGTGGGCACGCGCGGCGCGCTGGGCAAGGCCGACAAGAACGTCTACCAGATGGACCCGGCCAACACCGACGAGGCACTGCGCGAAGTGGCGCAGGACCTGGCCGAAGGCGCCGACATGGTGATGGTCAAGCCCGGCATGCCCTACCTGGATGTCGTGCGCCGCGTCAAGGACGAGTTCAAGGTGCCCACCTTTGCCTACCAGGTCAGCGGCGAGTACGCGATGCTCAAGGCCGCCGCACAAAACGGCTGGCTGGACCATGACCAGGTGATGATGGAGTCGCTGCTGGCCTTCAAGCGCGCCGGCGCCGACGGCATCCTGACCTATTTCTCGCTGGATGCCGCACGCTGGCTCAAAGAGAAAAACTGATAGCAAAAATACCAGAACGGGCTTGCACAGGCCCGTTTTTTTTGCCATGCTGCGCCTGAACCGTTCGAGGAATTCCGGTGAGTACACCCAGCAGCATCCGCATCTTTCACATCGTCGGCAACGAGGCCAGCGAACTGGCCGCCGTGCCCTATGAACTCCCGGACAAGGGCTTTTTGTGGCTGGCCTGCACGCGCGGCTACTTCAGCGAGCAGCTGGGCAGCCTGCAGCTGGCGCTGCAAAAGCTCAGCGGCGCGCCGCTGGTCGATCTGCATGTCTCCGACCTGCTCAATGCCCAGCTCCCCTCCCACTACGATTACACCTCGCAGTACGACCTGCTGGTGATACGGCGCCTGGCCAGCACCCCCTCGCAGGCGGGCACCGCCGCCTTGGCCGCCGCCCGCCGCACCGCCGCTGCCAAGCCCATCAATGAGGCGCCCCACATCAGCACCATCCCGGTGGGCTTTGCCGCCTGGGAGCGGGTGCTGCTGTCGGTGCACCCGGAGGACTGCACCGTGCGCGACGCCTATGCGCGGCGCCTGCTGCAGTTTGCCAAGGCCGGCGCGCCCGCCCCGCAGGATGCCAGCGCGCCCGACCTGGGCCAGATATCGCATGCCACGCAAGAGCGCCTGGCGCGCGAGGACAAGGCCTTTCGCAACCCCGGCAGCAGCCCCACGCCGGGCGGCCTGCAGCCCATCCGCCTGCCCATGTCCCCGGCCGATCTGATGATGCGCGTGGTCAACATCATTGTGGACAACTACCTGGACCTGCGCCGCGAGCTCTCGCGCCACCTGGACCAGTGGCAAAGCGCGCTGCTGTCGCCGCGCAAGCGCATTGCCAACTGGCAGGCGCTGCTCGAAGCGCGCCTGTCCCTGCACCAGCTCGACGAGATCTGCGAGGACCAGCGCGCCGCCGTGCAGGACTGGGTCGATGCGCTGGAGACCTGGCCCCAACCCGAGGCGCCCAGCGCCCAGCGCGAGCTCGAAGCGCTCAAGGTGCGCAGCCGCGATGTGCTCGAACATATCGAGCGCGTGGTGCACCATGTGCGCCGGCTGGAGCAAAGCACCGAGACCGCCGTGCAGATGCATTTTTCGGTGCAGAGCAACCGCGCCAACGACATCATGCGCACGCTCACCACCATCACCGCCATCTTCCTGCCGCTCAACCTGATTGCCGCGATCTTTGGCATGAACTTCGAGTTCATCCCGCTCATCCACAAGGAAGACGGCTTTTGGTGGGCGATGGGCGTGATGGCCTTCATCACCGTGGCGCTGATCGGCTTTTTCTCGTACAAGCGCTACCTGACCCACACGGGCCGATAGCGCTGTACAGCCCCCAGCAGCGGCGCATGGCGCGCCGCTGCTGGACGGCTTACTGGCCCAGATCAATGCGGTAGACCGCGCGCTGCGTGCCCGTGCCGTCATCGGCCTTGTCCAGCGAGACATTAGCCAGGCCCGCCGCCTGCGCCACAGGCAACGCGTTGGCCGCCGACGTGAACAGCACCTTGCCGGCGGTCGGGGTCTTGGCAAAGCGCCAGCTGTGGGCAGCGCCGTTGGCCGCGCGGCTGATCTGCGGATGCTCCTTGATGTAGGAGATCACCACATCGCGGTTCGCATCGGGCGAGGCATAGATCGTGGCGCGGCCATCGAGCTCAGGCAGAAAGCTCTTGCCGCTGGTGACGCGGTAGTTGTTGGTGGCGATCACAAAGTCCTGCGCCGGGTCGATGGGGGCGCCCTTGTACTGCAGATCCACGATGCGGCTGCCGACGGGCTGGGTCACATCGATCTGGTAGCGCATGTCGGCGGTGGTGAACATGTCAAAGTTGTAGCCGGGGAAGCTGCTGATCAGCCACTGGTCTGCGGTGTCAGCCGGGTCGATGCGGTTGAAGCGCTGGGCAGCGGCCTCGAGCCAGCGCTTGAGCTGCGCGCCGTTCACTTTTACCGCGTAGACGGTGTTGGGGTAGAGATAGAGGTCGGCCGCGTTGTAGATCGCCAGCGGGCCGGCGGCCACATCGGTGTAATCGCCACCGCCCTGGAAGCCCGACTTGAAAGGCGCGCTCACCGACAGCACCGGCAGCTGCGCATACTGCGGCAGATTGGCCTGCACATAGCGCTGCACATAGTCTTGCTGCGCCTGGTTGACCAGCTGGATCGCGCCGGGATCGCCCACATCGGCAAACTGCGTGCCCATGCGAAAGTCCGTCTGGCCCACCGGCGTCTTCACATAGCTGATCGCCGCCTGGTGCTGGCTCTCCACCACCGGTGCAATGCTGCTGTCGACGGCGACATAGCTGGTCTTGCCGGCGGCATCCTTGCCGGTGGTGGTGCTGCGCAGCTCCGACTTGCTCTGCGTCTTGTCCACGCTCCAGGCCTTGCCGTCCCACTTCAGCGCCAGCGCCACCACGCCCAGCGCCTTGCCCCAGCTGCTGGCCATCACCGCCGGCACACCGTTGATGGTGCCGGCCTTGTTGTCGACCCCCGCCATGCTGAAGGCCGGTTGCGCGGCCGTGTCGGGGAACACGCTGTGCTGGTGGCCCATCACCATCGCATCGATGCCCGCCACCTGGCTCAGGTAGAGGCCCGGGTTCTCCATGTCGACACGGTATTCCGAGGCGTCCAGGCCGCCGTGCAGCAGCGCCACAACGATGTCGGCGCCCTTGCTGCGCAGCTCGGGCACATACTTTTGCGCCGCCTCGACGGCGCCGGTCACCTGCACCTTGCCTTCCAGATGGCGCTTGTCCCAGCCGAGGATGCCGGGCGTGGTAAAGCCGATCACGCCGATCTTGATGGGCAGCTTGACGGCCTTGCCGTCCCTGTCGGTGCCGCTGATCTCGCGCTCCAGCACCACATAGGGCGACACCAGCGGGGCCTTGGTCTGGCTGCTGATCACATTGGCCAGCGCCATCGGGTAGCCATTGCCCGCGCACTTCTTGCTGGCATCGACGCCATCGACCTGGAGGCCGCCACCGAGCACCTGGTTGAGAAAGGGCAGGCCATAGTTGAACTCATGGTTGCCCAAGGTGCCGGCATCGAACTTGAACACCGCCATGGCCTTGTACATCGACAGCTGCTGGTCGCAGGCAATCGGCGCCACCTGCGCCTCGTAGTCGGCCAGCGCCGTGCCCTGGATGGTGTCGCCGTTGTCCACCAGCAAGGTATTGGCATAGTCGCTGCGCGCCTGGCGGATCAGGGTGGCCGTGCGCTCAAAGCCATACGAGGGGTCATCGGCCAGCTTGAAGTAGTCGTAGCTGCGGATGTTGAAGTGCAGGTCGGTGGTCTCCAGCACCGCCAACGTGGCCGTGGCCGCTTTGGTGCTGCTGGAGCCGCCACCGCCGCAGGCCGTCAGCATGGCGGCAGCGGCCAGCGCGGACAAGGCAGGCGGCGCCATCCGCAGGTCGGTGGCACGGAAAAAGGGGGTACGCATGGTGCTTATCGTTGAAAGTGAGCGATGCGCGCATCATCTGCAGCCCCTATGACGACGGTGTTACGAACGGCCCCCGAAAATGCAACAAAGCCTTGCAGGCTGCGGGCCGGCAAGGCTTGGTGCGGAGCACAGCGGGAGTGACCGCTCAGCCTACATGCTTGGCAAAAAAGGCCATGCTGCGCGCCCGTGCGGCGGCCGATGCTGCTGCATCGTACGAGCCGCGCTGGTCGCAGTTGAAGCCGTGGTCGGCCACGTAGACATAGACCTCGGCCTCGGGGTGGGCAGTGCGGAAAGCGTCCACCGACGCCAGCGAGATCCAGTGGTCCTTGTCGCCAAAATGGGCCATCACCGGGCACTTGGGCGTGCGCGCGATCTCCTCGCCCGTGGTCATGCCGCCGCCGTAGTACGGCACCGAGGCCGACAGGCCCTGGAGCTCACAGGCTGCGCGCCAGGCCAGCAGACCGCCCCAGCAAAAGCCGGTGATGCCGACCTTGCCGCCGCTGCGGCGTGCGCCTTCGTCAATCGCAGCCTGCAGGTCCAGCAGCACACCGGGCGCCACCGCAGGCGCTTCGGCAGCGGCCTTCAAGGCCACGCCGGCTTGCATGTCGGCCTCGCTGTAGCCCAGGTCCACACCGGGCTTGATGCGGGCAAACGTGGCCGGCGCAATCGCCACATAGCCGCTTTGGGCAATGCGGTCCGCCACCGAGCGGATGTGCGAATTGACACCAAAGATCTCCTGCACCACCACGATGGCGCCGCGCGCCTGGCCTTCAGGCTCGGCGATGTAGGCCGGAAACACCTGGCCGTCGGCCGAGGTCAGATCTACAAAATGTCCCATAGCGATCACTCCTTGCTAAACAGATTCGACAGATGCGAGATTGGGGGCCTGGTCGATTATGGCGTTGCGCAGGCCGCTGCCGGCGCCGGACGCGCCAGCATCGTCAGCCAGGCGGCCGCTAGCAGCAAGGCCAGCCCGCCATAGACCGCCGCCAGGCCCAACCCGGTCTGCGGGTTCACCAGGTGGATGCCCAAGGACGCGAGCAGCGAGGTCAGCAAAAAGGCCAGACCGCCGGCAATGCCGCCCGACAAGGCAGCGTGTTTGGGGAACATCGACAGCACATTGGCGAAGTGGATATTGAACACCAGGCCCGCTGCCACATGGATGCAAAAGGCGACGGCCGCCATCACTTCCAGCGATGGCCAGGACGCGGGCAGCCAGGCCGTCAGCGCCAGCAGTGCGATGAAACCAGCCATCGCCAACAGCGCAGCCTGGTGCTTGGCCGCCAGCGAGCGCGCCATCGCCGCGCGGGCGATCAAGCCGCCGCCCATCCAGGCCAGGCCCATCAGCAGCGCGAGCGACCCCGTCGTCGTGGGCGGGCGGTGGTACACGGTCTCGACGATAAAGGGCGAGGCCATGCTCCAGCCCATCACCATCGCATACGCAGCGCTGACGCAGAGCACGCCGCGCGCAAAGGCGCGGTTGCGCATGATCTCCCAGGCCCGGCTGGCCACTTCACGCGGCCGGATGGGCTGGGGCTGGGCGAGGGTCTCGCCACCGCCCAGCAGCTCCAGCACCAGCGCAACCACCGAGAACACGGCCAGCACCACAAAGTTGGCGCGCCAGCCCCAATGGGTCTGCACAAAGCCGCCGATAAAAGGCGCGCAGATGGGCCCCAGCGACCAGACCACGGTCATCCAGGTCAGGTAGCGCTGCAGTGCCGGGCCCCGGAACACATCGACAAAAAAGGTGCGCTTGCCCACCACGGCGACCGCGCCCAGCAGGCCTTGCAGCAGGCGCAGCGCGCAGATGACCACGATGTCGTCACTGACGGCAATGGCCGCGCTCGACAGCGCAAACAGGGCCAGCGCCACCATCGTGGGCCGCCAGCGGCCAAAGCGGTCCAGCAGCACGCCCACCACCAGCTGGCCCAGGCCATAGCCGGCGATGAACAAGGTCAAGGTCAGCTGGATCTGGGACGCGGTGCCGCCCAGGCTCTGGGCCATGGCGGGCATCGAGGGCAGGTAGATATCGGTGCCGATGCCCGAGAGCGGGATCAGCAAAAAGGCCAGAAAAACGCCGAATGTGGCGTTGTCAGCAGTGATTCTTCGCATGGGAGTCTGCGCCTGAAAATAAACAGGGCGCCAGTGTGTTATGTTTTTTAGACTGGTACAAGATTCTGCTTAGCCTAGGCTTGAAAGACCTATACTGCACTGCACCATTGACCGCGAGACTAGCGCCCCATGACATTGTTTGCAGCCCCCCCACCCCATGACCCGCCTGCTGTCGCGGCCTCTGTCCGCTCGCAGGAGCTGGGCCACTTTCTGCGCGCGCGGCGCGAGAGCCTGTCGGCCGACGCCATGGGCCTGGCGCGCCACGGCCGGGTGCGCACCCCGGGCCTGCGGCGCGAAGAGGTCGCCCAGCTCGCCGGCATTGGCGTGACCTGGTACACCAAGCTCGAACAGGGCCGCGAGGTGCAACCGTCGCGCCAGGCGATCGAGGCCATTGCCCGGGCGCTGCAATGCAATGACGACGAACTGCGCCACCTCTTGGCGCTGGCGGGCATCAAGCTCGACCAGGCTGCACCCTCCGCCGACGACGCCCCGGGTGCGCTGCACATGCAGCTGCTCGACAAGCTGCTGCCCTACCCCGCCCAGATGCAAAGCGCGGCCTTTGACCTGCTGGCCGCCAATGCCGCCTATGAGCGGCTAATGGGCGTGTCGCTGCAGCAGTTGCCTGCCTTGGAGCGCAACTGCCTGCACATGAACCTGTTCAACCCCCAGTGGCAGCGCGTGGTGCGCCACGAGCCCCAGGCCATTGAGCGCATGGTGGCGATGTTCCGGGCGGCCTCCACCCAGCAAAGCGGCGATCCAGCCATTGCACAGCGGCTGGACTACTTTCTCAGGCACTCCGAGGTCTTCCGCCATGCCTGGGAGCGCTACCAGGTGCGCAGCCCCGAGAACAACGAAAAGACCTTTGACCACCCTACGCTGGGCATCATCCATCTGCGCCAGACCTACTGGTGGTCGGCCCCGCGCAACGGCATGCGCATGGTGGTCTACCTGCCCGTCAGCGACCAGGACGCCGAGGCGCTGGACCGGCTGGCCGCGCTGCCCGCGCCTTGAATGCGACCTGGGCAGCACAGTGGGCAGCGGCCGCAAGCTCGCCTAAGAACCTGTTCAAAGTCTCCTCGCGCTGCGACAGTGTCTTTGCGGGATGGGATGCTAGGCGCAGTGCGCAGCCAATAGCCAGCTATTGGCAAGCGCTGCAACGCCGCAGACCGCCCCTGCCCGGGCGGCCCTAGCCGGGCGCCCGCAAAGCCACTGTCCCGAAGGGTTGGAGTGAAATCGGGCGATTTCTGCGCGCTGGCCCTGGCTTGCACCCCGGTGCAAGCTGCGTTCCATCCCTTCGAACTCATCCCGATTGCACTCCAACGCGGTTACGTAGTGACTTTGAACAGGTTCTAAGATAGGGCCTCTTTTGCGAGCCGACATGCCATGACCTCAATCGTCCTTATCACTGGTGCCAGCCGTGGCATCGGTGCCGCCACCGCCGTCCTGGCCGCCCAGCATGGCTGGGATGTGGCCGTGAACTACAGCAGCAATGAAGCTGCGGCCCAGGCCGTGGTGCAGGCGGTGCAGGCCCTGGGCCGCCGCGCCATCGCCGTGCAGGCCGATGTGGCCGACGAGGGCCAGGTGCTGGCGATGTTTGCGCGCGTGGACAGCGAGCTGGGGCGCATCACGGGGCTGGTCAACAACGCCGGCGTGGTGGACCGCGCCCAGCGCCTGCAGGATATGGACATGGCGCGCTGGCGACGCATGTTCGACATCAATGTGCTGGGCAGCTTTCTCTGCGCCCGCGAGGCGGTGCGCCGCATGAGCACCGCCGAAGGCGGCGCGGGCGGCAGCATCGTCAATGTCTCGAGCCGCGCCGCCTGCCTGGGCTCGGCCCACCAGTATGTGGACTATGCGGCGTCCAAGGCCGCTATCGACACGATGACCCTGGGCCTGGCCCATGAGGTGGCCGCGCAAGGCATCCGCGTCAATGGCGTGCGCCCGGGCCTGATCGAGACTGACATCCACGCCAGCGGCGGCCAGCCCGACCGCGTGCAGCGGCTGTCGGCAGGCGTGCCCTTGGGGCGCGGCGGCACCGCAGACGAAATCGCCCAGGCCATCTACTGGCTGATGTCCGAGCACAGCAGCTACTGCACCGGCTCCTTCATCGATGCCGGAGGCGGCCGCTAGGCCGCCCGTTCTGACGGAACCCACCATGCGCCCTGCTCCCCATGTTCTGCTGCTGGAAGACGATCCAGCCATTGCCCGCACCGTCTGCTATGCGCTCGAGCGCGATGGCATCGGCTGCACCCACAGCCTGTTGCTGGCCGATGCCCGCGCGCAGTGGGCCAGTGGCCACTTTGATGCGCTGCTGCTCGATGTGGGCCTGCCCGATGGCAATGGCCTGGACTGGTGCCGCCAGCTGCGCGCTGCTGGCTCGCCCGCGCCCATCCTGGTGCTCAGCGCCCGGGGCGAAGAAGTCGACCGGGTGCTGGGCCTGGAGCTGGGCGCCGATGACTACCTGAGCAAGCCCTTCAGCCCGCGCGAGCTGGTGGCCCGCACCCGCGCACTGCTGCGCCGCGCCCAGCAATTTACGCTGGCGCCGGCCAGCGCCAGCAGCGCCCCGCCCCATGCCGCCAGTGCTGCCTTCCAGCTCGACGAGGCCGGCCAGTGCGTGCGCCTGCAGGGCGTGCTGCTGGATCTGACGCGGCGCGAGTTCCAGCTGCTCAGCAGCCTGCTGGCCGCGCAGGGCCGCATCCTCAGCCGCAACCATCTGCTCGATGCCGTCTGGGGCCTGCACAGCGACAGCACCGACCGCACGGTGGACACCCACATCAAGACCCTGCGCGCCAAGCTGCGCGCCGTGGTGGCCGACCGCGACTTCATCACCACGCACCGCGGCATGGGCTACAGCCTGCGCGATGGCGACTGAGGACCGGCCATGCGTCTGGGGATCCGCCTGCTGTTTGCGTTCTTCCTGATCAACGGGCTGGCGGCCTTTTTTGTGCTGCGCGTGTTCATGGCCGAGATCAAGCCCAGCGTGCGCAAGGTGACCGAAGACACGCTGGTCGAGACCGCCTACTTGCTGGCCGCGCAGGCCAGCGATGACCTGGCCGATGGAAAGCTGGGCAGCGGTAGCGGCAGCAGCACCAGCCGCTTTGCCCAGCAGGTGCAGGCCGCCTTCCAGCAGCCGCTGCGGGTGTGGATCTGGGACACGCGCAAGGCCGCACTCGACCTGCGCGTGACCGTGACCAATGCC
Organism: Comamonas koreensis; assembly: GCF_014076495.1. NCBI lineage: Bacteria > Pseudomonadati > Pseudomonadota > Betaproteobacteria > Burkholderiales > Comamonadaceae > Comamonas > Comamonas koreensis. The sequence goes on from NZ_CP043575.1 coordinate 215,506, forward strand.
CAGGGCCGCGTGCTGTTCGATTCCGCCGGGCTGGATGTGGGTGCCGACTACTCCCGCTGGCGCAATGTGGCGCTCACCTTGCGCGGCGAATACGGCGCCCGCACCTCGCGCGAAGTGGCCACCGACGAGGCCACCAGCGTCATGTATGTTTCCGCGCCCGTCGTGCAGGGCGGCACCATCCTGGGCGTGCTCACCGTCTCCAAGCCGGCCAACGCGGTGCAAAGCATCATCGACAGCAGCGAAAGCAAGATGCTGCGCGGCGGTGTGCTGTTTTTGCTGCTGTCGGCGGCCGTCGGCTTTGCCATCACCTGGTGGCTGGTGGTACAGGTGCGCAAGCTGCGCAGCTATGCCCAGCAGGTGCAGGGCCCCACCTTGCAGGAGGCGCAAGGCAGCCGCATCACCCGCGCGCCCAAGACACCCGAGGTGCCCAATGTCCCCGGCGAGCTGGGCGACCTGGCCCAGGCCATGGATTCGATGCGCCGGCGCCTGGAGGGGCGCGACTACATCGAAGGCTATGTGCGCGCCCTCACGCATGAGCTCAAGAGCCCGGTCGCCGCCATCCGGGGCGCGGGTGAGCTGCTGCAGGACGAGCTGCCCGCCGCCGACCGCGCGATGTTTGCCCAGCAGGTGGTGGACCAGAGCCTGCGCCTGCAAAACCTGATCGACCAGCTGATGCAGCTGAGCCAGCTGGAGCAGCGCAGCGCGCTGGCTACGGTCAGCCAGCACACCAGCCTGCGCGCCTGCGCCGAGCAGGCCATCGCGCAGCTGCAGGCCACGGCCTCGCAAAAAGGCATACAGCTGGTACTGCAAGGCGATGACAGCCAGGGCGCCTGGGATGCGGCCCTGGTCACGCTGGCGATCAGCAACCTGCTGGCCAATGCGCTGGATTTCTCGCCTGCCCACAGCCAGATCGTGCTGACCTTGGCGCCCCAGCGCCTGGCCGTGCAGGACTGCGGCCCGGGCGTGCCGGCCAGCCTGCTGCTCCGCCTGGGCGAGCGCTTTTTCACCACGCCGCGCCCCAACGGCGAGCGCAGTGGCAGCGGGCTGGGCCTGTCCATCGTGCAGCGCATCATGCTGCTCCATGGCGGCCGGCTGCAGTTTGCCAATACCCATCCGGGCCTGCGCGCCAGCCTTGATTTCTCGGCCCAGGACTGAGCACTTCCGCCGCAAGCCGCTGCACTTCACACTGCCTTCACAGACTTCATGCTCGGCTCACCGGGGCCGCAGACACTCGCCGCACCGATACACAGAGCAACGAGGAATGCATGAAAAACAGACTGGTGCAAAAGGCCCTGAGCCTGGCCATCACTATGGCGCTTTTGCTGGTGGCGCTAATGATGATCAGCGATGTGGTGCGCGACCGCATCTACAACCGCGACCGCGCGGTACAAAGCGTGGTCAACAGCACCGCAGGGTCGCAGACCCTGTTTGGCCCGGTGCTGGCCCAGCGCTGCAGCCGTGAAGTGAGCGGCAAGGACAGCGAGGGGCGTGTGGAGACCCGCCTGGTCAGCTTTCAGCGCTACGCGCTGCCCGATGAGATCAGCCACCAGACGCGGGCCGAGATGCAGCCGCGCGCGCGCGGCCTCTACCAGGTCAACACCTTCCTCATGCACGACAAGCTGGTGGCCCGCTTTGCGCCCGGCAACCAGCTGCAAGGCAAGCCCGAGGGCGGTGCCGTGCGCCACTGCGATGCGCCGCGCCTGGTCCTGCCGCTCAGCGATCCGCGCGGCATCCGCAGTGCGACTTTGCAGGTCGATGGCAAGCCGCTGCCGCTGGAGCCAGGCACCGGCCACGGCGTCTACACCCGGGGCCTGCAGACCAAGCCTATGACTGCTGCCAGTGGCAACGACAGCAGCGCCATCGAAGTGGTCGTGCTGCTGCAGTTGATGGGCACCGAGCGCCTGGCCTTTGTGCCGCTGGGCGGCACCAACCAGGTCAGCATGCAGGCCGACTGGCCCCATCCCTCGTTTGGTGGCAACTTTCTGCCGCTCAGCCGCGAGATCAGCGACCAGGGCTTCAACGCCAGCTGGAGCATCCCGGCGCTGGCCTCATCGGCGCGCCAGGCCTTTGTGCAGGAGCGCTCGCTGTGCAGCCTGGGCACGCCCGACACCACCTACGCCCATGCCTCCGACGAAAGCCAGTGCCTGGAGCAGTTTGGCACCAGCTTCATCGACCCGGTCAACCCCTATAGCCTGAGCGACCGTGCCACCAAGTACGGCCTGCTCTTTGTCGTGCTGACCTTTGTCGCCGTGGCCATGTTCGAGGTGCTCAAAAAGCTGCGCGTACACCCGGTGCAGTACCTGCTGGTGGGCTCGGCGCTGTGCATTTTCTTCCTGCTCCTGATCAGCCTGTCCGAGCACCTGGGCTTCAGCCAGGCCTATGCCATTGGCGCGGGCGCCTGCGTGCTGCTGCTGGGCTACTATGCCAGCCACATCCTGGGCAGCCTGCGGCGCGGCCTGCCGTTTGCCGCGCTGATCGCAGTGATGTATGGCCTGTTGTTTGTGCTGCTGCAGCTCGAACAAACCGCGCTGGCCGTCGGCTCGCTCGCGCTGTTCGCCGTGCTGGCGATCGTGATGGTGGCCACCCGCAAGGTCGACTGGTATGCGTTTGGCAAAGGCGACGCCCCCAAGCCAGTTCCCACCCCAGCCTCCAAGACTTTTGGCCCACGCACCCAGGAGAGCGCATGAACACCGACACCCGCATGGATCAACAGCGCCAGCAATGGCGCCAGGCCCAGCACCAGATGAGCCGCAGCCAGTTGCGCGCGCTGCGTGACCAGTGGCTGGAGCGCGGCAGCCAGCTGCCGTTGCAGGCCAATGCCCGGCGCCTGATGTGGCTGCGGCTGCGCTGCTCGCTGTTACTGGCGCAGCAGCGGTTCTGAACGCCTTTTCACACCCCAACGCAACAAGGCAGCCCTCGGGCTGCCTTGTTGCTTTTTTAAAAATGAGAGCCTATTTGGCAGGCGGTACGCCGCTGCCCCGGCTGATGGCGCGCAAGCGAGCTTCCGGCGACAGGCCGCGCACGCACTGCACATTGGCGTCGCCCAGCAGGCTGTCGCACTTGCGGATGGCGGTGTCCAGATCGGCTTCGCGCTGGCGCTCGGCCTCGCTCTTGGGTGGCGTGAAGATGGACACCTCGCTGGCCGCCTGCTGGTGGGCCTCCTGGATGCCGGCTGCGCGCTGTTGCTTGGCCCCGCGCAGGCACTCCTGCTGCGCGCTCTTGCTGTCCTTGTCGTTGCCGGCATGGCCGGTCTTGCAGTCCTCGACCGCCAGCGCATAGCGGCGGTTCACCTGGGCGGCCAGCGCCTTGAAGCGGTTGTTGCCGCTGGGGTGGCGGCGCGCCTGCAGCTGGGCGGCGTCGACCTCGTGCTGGGTCTGGGCCTCGGCGGTGCAGCGGCGCTGCGCCGCCGAGCCGGTGGCCAGGCGCTTGCAATGCGCCAGGGCTTTGTCTGCGCGGGCATCGAGCTGTGCCACCGCCTCGCGGTAGGCATCGTCATCCATCGCGGCTGCCAACAGCGGCAGCACGGCCACGGCGCCTATCACCCAGGCAGCGGCCAGGCGCCACAGCGGGCGCATCACTGCGCCGCCCATCAGCGGTTTTGTTGGCGCAGCCAGGTATCGAGCTGCTGGGCCACCTGGTCCGTGGCCGAGGCCAATGCGGCGGCGGCACCAGCCGCATCGGCGCTGGCGGCGGGTTGCTGGGCCTGGAACACCTGCTGGGCCAGCCAACGCTCCCCCTTGGGGGTGATTTCGCTCAGCGTGGCGCGCAGGCGCAGCACGCCCTGGCTCGACTGGGCCGAGTCGAAGACCTGGCTGAAATCCACCACTTCGAGGCGCAGCATCGCCGGGTAACCGCTCTTGCGCAGCAGCTGGGTGGCGCCATCGTCATCGAGCACGACGGCGCGCTGGCCACTGAGCACATCGCGCATGCGCTGCTGGATCAGCTGCATGGCCGGCAGCACCCAGCTGGCCTGGGTGTAGGGCCGCAGCTCGCGCACATCGGCATAGGCCAGGCGGTAGTAGATGGCGGCGCTGGCATCGGGCACGCCCGCGGCGCGCACATTGGCCAGCACCAGCGGCTCGGCGCCGGCAGCTGCCGCGCTGGGTGAGACCGGCGCGGCTGCCGGGCCAAAGTCATAACGGGCGACGGGTTGGGGCTTTTGCGGCAGGGCCGAGCAAGCGGCCAGCACCGCCACGGATGCAGCCACCAGGGCTGCACGGCCTGCGCCTTGCAGGCGGCGGCCCCATGGTGCACGCAGGGAAGTAGAAATCATGGCATCCATCCTATCGGCCGCTGCCTGCGGCGGCAGGGGCTACAAAACCTGGCTCGCCAGGGCCCGGCAGCGCATTGGAGCTGCCATAAATCAGAGACTGCGGGTTGTTCTTGAATGCATCGGCCGTATCGCCCATGCGGCGCGCGGCCGAGCCCACGTCATGCATGGTGCGGCCCATCGCCGGCAAGGTGCTGCGGTTGAAGTTGTCGGCCGCGTCGCTCACCTTCTCGACCGCCTGGCCCATCTGGTCCACCACGCCGCCCTTGGCCGCCAGGCTGCCCACTGCCGTGCTCACGTCATTGGAGGTCTTCTGGATACCCGCCAGCGTCTTGCGCGTATCCTGCGCGATGGCAGGAAGGCTGGCGAGTGCAGGGTCGAGCTTGGTGTCGACCGTCACCATCAGGCGCTTGCTCAGCTGCTCCATGCTCTGCGCTGCCTGGCCCAGGCTCTTCATGCTGTCCACCAGCACCTGCTGGTTGTCCTCGCTGAGCAGGTCGTTGACCTTGCGCGTCGCGTCTTCCACCTGCTGCAAGATGATGGGCCCCTGCTCGGCAATCTGGCCAAACGGCGAGGGCTTGACGCGCAGGCGCGGAATGCCGTCGGGGCCGGGGGGCAGCGGCGTGGTCTCGGTGTTGTCGTCATCGAGCTGGATATGGGCCAGGCCCGTGACACCCTGGTAGCCCAGCATCGCGTAGGTGGTTTGCGTGATGGGCGCTTCCGCGTTGACCGCAATGATGATCAGCACCGTGCCGTCGCGGGCCGGGTCGAACTCGATCTTGGTCACGCGGCCCACGGCCACCCCCTTGTAGCGCACCGCCGCCTGCGGCTGCAGGCCGCTGACGGTCTCGCGGGTGGACAGTTCATAGCGGATGTAGTTCGTGTTGTCCCGGCCCATCCACAGGCTCAGGAAGATGACCAGCGCCGTGAGCAAGACCACAAACAATCCAGCCGCCAGTGCGTGTGATTTGTTTTCCATAGCTATTCCTTCACCCCACCAAGCGCCACTGGAGCCATTGCACGGCGTCCACGCTCACCCAGGAAGAAATGTTCAATAAAGGAGTGCTTGAACTGCACCACATCGGCCGGTGTGCCCGAGACAATCACCTTTTTTTCGGCCAGCACCGCCACGCGGGTGGACAGTGCAAACAAGGTATCGAGGTCATGGGTGACCATGACCACGGTCAGCCCCAGCTCGGCATGCAGGTCCTTGAGCAGAGCGCAGAACTCGTCCGAGCTGTTGGGGTCGAGCCCGGCCGTGGGCTCGTCGAGCAGCAAGAGGGGCGGGTCCATGATCAGCGAACGGGCCAGCGCCACGCGCTTGATCATGCCGCCCGACAGGTCAGAGGGCATGCGGGTGGCATGCTCGGGCTTGAGGCCCACCATCTGCAGCTTGACCATCGCCGCATCATGCACCACGGATTTGGGCAGCGTGCCCTGCTCGCTGAGCGGAAACGCGATGTTCTCGAGCACATTGAAGGCCGAGAACAGCGCGCCCTGCTGGAACAGCATGCCGATGCGCGAGGCCGCGCCGCGCAGGCTCAGCTCCTTGACGGGCTGGCCCATCACCAGCACCTCGCCCTTGGCCGGGTGCAGCAGCCCCAGCATCTGGCGCAGCAGCACCGATTTGCCGGTGCCCGAGCCGCCCACCAGGGTCAGGATCTCGCCCCGATAAACCGTAAGGTCCAGGTCCTGGTGGATCGCAAAGGCCCGGTCGCCCTGGCCAAACACGGTCCAGAGCTTGCGGATATCGACCACTTTCTCATCTCTGGTCGGCGCGCTGGGGGGTTGGGAGATGGCATGGCTCATCGCTAGAACCCCACCTTGCGGAACGCGATCGCAAAGATCGCATCGAGCACGATCACGGCCGTGATCGAGATCACCACCGACGAGGTCGTGCCCCGGCCCAGGCTCTGGGTGTTGGGCTCGACCTCCAGCCCCCAGTGGCAGGCAATCAGCGCAATCGCCACCCCAAAGGTGACCGACTTGGCCAGCGCCAGGTAGAGGTTGGCAATATCGACCGCGCCGGGCATGGCCTGCAGAAAATAGGCGGGCGATACGCCCATCGCGGCATCGGCGGCCATCATGCCGCCCACTAACGCGCAGACCGTGGTCCACATCGACACCAGCGGCATGGCCAGCGCCAGCGCCAGCGCGCGCGGCATTACCAGGCGGTAGCCCTGCGCAATGCCCATCACCTGCATCGCATCGAGTTCTTCGTTGACGCGCATCACGCCGATCTGTGCGGTAATGGCCGAGCCGGTACGGCCGGCCACCAAGATGGCGCCCAGCAAGGGCCCCAGCTCGCGCACCAGCGAGATGCCCAGAATATTGACGATGAAGGCATCGGCACCGAACTGGCGCAGCTGCAGCGACATCAGGTAGGCGAGCACAACGCCAATCAAAAAGCCCACCAGGGCCGTGATGGGCAGCGCGGTGGCCCCCATCGCATACAGATGGCCCGATACATCGCGCCAGGGGCCGCGCAGCGGGTTCTTGATGAGGCGCAGCACATCGAGCAACAGCTGCCCCACCATCTCGACCATGCTGCGCACATGGGCCATGAAGCCCAGCAGCACCAGGCCCAGTTGGATCAGCCAGCCCCACCAGTTGACCTTGGTCTCCGGCGGGCAGCCCATCGTCAGCGACGCGACCCGTTCGAGCATCTGGCGCTGCAGCTCGGTGGTGCGCAGCTGCGCGGGCCACTGCTGGCCCCAGTGGTCCCACAGGAGCTGCGCGCCCACATGGTCGAGCCACTGCACCTCACTGAGGTCCCAGCCTTGATCGGCGCTGGGCGCGGCGCCATCGAGCTGGCGGCGCAACTCGCGCCCCATCGGGCGTTGGCCCAGCTCTGCCGCACCCCAGCGCCCACGCAGCTGCGCCCAGCGCTGCGTGCCGTCCTGAAGTTGCTGTAGATGAGGGGCTGTATCGTCCATGGGGTCCCAAAACAAAGCGTGTCGCCCTGCGCGCACGCCATTCGCACTATAGCCGGTCTGTCACCCAGGCGCACCCAGCGGGCTGGCGATCACAGCGCGTGCCGCTGTAGGAAGGCATCGCCGAGCCACGCTTGTGCGGCATCTACACCACGCTGGGCGGCCAAGGGCAGGCAGTAGGCGCGATGGGTGACAGGGCATTGGTTTTCCCGCTTGGCAAGCCCGGCATACTGCTCACAAACTTGCCGATTCGATGGACCGAGGGAGCCCCATACTCCCAATGAGAAAAAGACCGCACATGCAATCTGGAGACAACACAAGTTTCGACTACATCGTCATCGGGGGAGGCACGGCGGGCGCACTGCTGTGCAACCGCCTCAGCGCCAAAACCCACAACCGGGTGCTGCTGATCGAGGCGGGCCGGCGCGATGACTACCACTGGATCCACATCCCCGTGGGCTACCTGTACTGTATCGGCAACCCGCGCACCGACTGGCTGTACAAGACCGAGCCCGATGCCGGGCTCAACGGGCGCAGCCTGCTCTACCCGCGCGGCAAGACGCTGGGCGGCTGCTCCAGCATCAACGGCATGATCTACATGCGCGGCCAGTCGCGCGACTACGACCACTGGGCCGAGCTGACCGGCGACGCCCGCTGGCGCTGGAACGACACGGTGAACTACTTCAAGCGCCATGAAGACCACTGGCGCCTGGACCAGGAAGGCGAGACCAGCCCCAGCTTTGCGCAGTGGCATGGCAACCGCCGCACCGGCAGCACCGGCGAGTGGCGTGTCGAGAAGCAGCGCCTGCGCTGGGACATTCTGGATGCCTTTGCGCAAGCCGCCCAGCAAGCGGGCATCCCCGCCACCGAGGACTTCAACCGGGGCAGCAACGAAGGGGTGGGCTACTTCGAGGTCAACCAGAAAAACGGCTGGCGCTGGAACACCGCCAAGGCCTTTTTGCGCCCCACCTGCTACGGCCGCTCCAACTTCGAGATGTGGACCAATGCCCAGGTCTCGCGCCTAGTGCTGGAGCGCCAGGCCGGCGGCCAGCTCGCCTGCACCGGGGTGGAGGTCTGGACCGGCACCGAGATGACCATCGTCAAGGCCGACAAGGAGGTGGTACTGAGCGCGGGCGCCATCAACTCGCCACAGATCCTGCAGCTGTCGGGCATCGGGCCCGGCGCCTTGCTGCAGCAGCATGGCATTGCCGTGCAGCATGACCTGCCCGGCGTCGGCGCCAATCTGCAGGACCACCTGCAGATCCGCTCGGTCTTCAAGATAGATGGCGCGCCCACCTTGAACGTGCTGGCCAGCAACCTCTGGGGCAAGGCCCAGATCGGGCTGGAATACCTGCTCAAGCGCAGCGGCCCGATGAGCATGGCGCCTTCGCAACTGGGCGCCTTCACCCGCAGCAGCGCCAGCCAGCCCCACCCCAATATCCAGTACCACGTGCAGCCGCTGTCGCTCGACGCCTTTGGCCAGCCGCTGCACAGCTTTCCTGCCTTCACCGCCAGCGTCTGCAACCTCAACCCCACGAGCCGCGGCACCGTGCAGATCAAGAGCGCGGATTTCCGCACTGCGCCGGCGATCGCACCCAACTACCTGTCCACCGCCGAGGACCGCCAGGTCGCAGCCGACAGCCTGCGCGTGACCCGCCGCATCGCCGCGCAGCCCGCGTTGGCCAAGTACCAGCCGGTAGAGTGGAAGCCCGGCGCGCAGTACCAAAGCGATGAGGATCTGGCGCGCCTGGCCGGCGATATCGCCACCACCATCTTCCACCCGGTGGGCACCACCAAGATGGGCGCCGACCACGACCCAATGGCCGTGCTCGACAGCGAGCTGCGCGTGCGCGGCGTGCGGGGCCTGCGCGTGGTCGATGCCGGCGCCATGCCCACGATCACCAGCGGCAACACCAACTCGCCGACCTTGATGCTGGCCGAGCGGGCCTCGGAGTGGATACGCGCCAGCCATGGGCCATGATGGTGCGCCGCAGAGTTTCAGCGCGGTTACCGCGCCCACCGCACTGACCCTGCCCTCTTCAAGGGCAATCAAGCGCCCAGCACGCCCTGAAACGGCAGTTTTGTCTCATTTTTTGCCGTTATGGGGCGGCTGGGCGCAGGAAAGGGGCAGAAATCGGTCGCATCCTGCAATCTGCACCAAATCAGTTACCTTTGGGGTAAATCCCAATGCACCATGCAGGTGCGATGACCTATAGTAGAGGCACTCGAGGCACTGAAACAGTGCTCTGCGAGAGGACCGAGGAGACATCTCTACAATTCGAACATTTATAAAAAGCATCAATAAAAATGAGATGCTCCTTCAAAGCGCCTTCGGGCGCTTTTGTTTTTCTGGCGCCGCATTCGCCGCTGCCCGCACCCGCACCCGCCGGCCAGCCCATCACGGCCTGGCACCACCGCCCCTTCTGTTCCGCTGGCAGCGCTGCATTTAGCGGCCCTGGTACGGTGCTGCACCCCACGCGGCGATGCGACAATCTCGCCCCATGGAATGGATCTTCGTTACCTTCGCGTCGATGTTCGCGGGCTTTGTGGATGCGGTCGTCGGTGGTGGCGGCCTCATTTTGGTGCCCGCGCTGTTTGGCGCTTTCCCCTCTGCGCCGCCGGCCACCTTGCTGGGCACCAACAAGAGCGCCGGCGTCTGGGGCACCTTGATCTCGGCGCGCCAGTACGCCAAGCGGGTGGACATGCGCTGGGCCGCCATTGCACCGGCCGCAGGCGCCGGGTTTGTGGCCTCGCTGCTGGGAGCCTGGGCGGTCACCGTGGTCGACCCCAGCATGCTGCGCAAGGCCTTGCCGGTCATCCTGGTTGCCGTGCTGGCCTACACCTTGTACAAAAAGCAGCTGGGCCAGACCCATGCGCCGCGCTACAGCGGCCGCGCCGAAGCCTGGGTGGCCTCGGCCATTGGGGCCACCATCGGCTTCTACGACGGCTTCTTTGGCCCGGGCACCGGCAGCTTCTTCGTCTTCCTGATGGTGCGCTGGCTGGGCTATGACTTCCTGAATGCCTCGGCCAGCGCCAAGATCCTCAACATCGCCACCAATATCGCGGCGCTGATCCTGTTCACCGCCAAGGGCCATGTCTGGTGGCACTTCGCGATTCCGCTGGCCGCAGCCAACATCCTGGGCAGCATGCTGGGCACCTGGATGGCCTTGAAAAAAGGCTCGGGCTTTGTGCGCGGCATGTTCATCGTCGTCGTGGCGGCACTGATCCTCAAGACCGGCTACGACGCGTTCTTGCGCTAGAAACCGGCACTCAGCGCGAAGGCCGGCCTCGTTATTGCCCCGGCTCGGCGGCCGGCTTGAGCTGGATATCTTCGACCCTGCGCGGCGTGCCCATTGGCGCGCGGCCTTCACCTCGCTGCATTGCGGCCATGTCGGCCTCGCTGGGGTACTCGCCCAGCAGCCAGTAGTCCATGATGCGGCGGGCAATCGGCGCGGCCGAGCCGGCACCAAAACCCGCATTCTCGACAATCACGCCGACGGCGATCTTGGGGTCATCGGCCGGTGCAAAGGCGATGTACAGCGCATGGTCGCGCTGGCGCTCGGCCAGGCGCGCGGCGTTGTACTTTTCCTTCTGGCCGATGCTGATGGCCTGGGCCGTGCCGGTCTTGCCACCGGCCGTGTAGCGGGCCGTGCCAAAGGAGCCGCGCCCGGTGCCGCCCGTCACCACCGACACCATGCCGCGCTTGACGGCCTCGATATTGCTTTGCTTGTAACCCAGGTTCACGGGTGGGGGCTGCTCGATGGGGCGGCGCTCGCCGGTGACCGGGTCGATCAGCGAACGGCCCACATGCGGCACCCGGCTGTTGCCATTGTCCAGGATCGTGGCCAACGCATGGGTCAGCTGCAAGATGGTGAAGTTGTTGTAGCCCTGGCCAATGCCCAGCGAAATGGTCTCGCCCGCATACCAGCGCTTTTGCTCGGGGCGTTTGTAGGTGTCGCGCTTCCAGGTGGTGCTGGGCAGCACGCCGCGCACTTCACCGGGCAGGTCGATGCCGGTGATCTGGCCAAAGCCCAGCGGCTTCATGAAATCATGGATCGCATCGACCCCCATCTCATTGGCCAGCGTGTAGAAGTAGACATTGCTCGAGTGCTGGATCGCGCGGTTCAGATCGACCGGGCCCAGCGCATGGCCGGAGCGGAAGGTGTGGCCGCCAAAGGTCCAGCTTCCGCCGTCCTGGATGATGGTCGAGGGCGTGCGCTTGCCCGTCTCCAGCCCTGCCAGGCCCATGAAGGGCTTGTAGGTGGAGCCGGTGGGGTAGGTGCCGCGCATCGCGCGGTTGAGCAAGGGGCGGTCGATGGATTCGTTCAGCGCCTTCCAGCTTTCCTGGTCAATGCCTTCGACAAAGATATTGGGGTCGTACGTGGGCTTGCTGACCATGGCCAGCAGCTCGCCACTGCGCGGGTCGATCGCCACGGCCACGCCCCGGCGGTCGCCATACAGGTCTTCGACCATCTTCTGCAGCTTGATGTCCACCGACAGCACGACGCTCTCGCCGGGGGTGGCCGGGGAGCTGTCGAGCTTGCGCACCGCATGGCCGCCGGCCGAGGTCTCCATGCGCTCCACGCCGGTGTGGCCATGCAGCTCCTTTTCGTAGCTGGCTTCGACACCGGTCTTGCCGATGTACTCGGTGCCCCGGTAGTTGGCCGCTTCGTCGGAGTCGTCGATGCGCTCCTTCTCGCGCTGGTTGATGCGGCCGATATAGCCGATCAGGTGGGCACCGGTCTCGCCCATCGGGTAGGAGCGAAACAGCCGCGCCTTCACATCCACGCCGGGAAAACGGTAGCGCTGGGCGGCGAACTTGGCCACTTCCTGGTCGGTCAGGCGCGAGCGGATCGGCAGCGAGTCGAAATTGCGCGAATCCTCGCGCAGGCGCTTGAAGCGGCGCCGGTCGCGCGGCGTGATCTCGATCAGCTGGGACAGCGCATCGATGGTCTCTTCCACATCACCGACCTTGTAGGGCGTGATCTCCAGCGTGTAGGCTGAGTAGTTGGTGGCCAGCAGCACGCCATTGCGGTCATAGATCTGGCCCCGGTTGGGCACGATGGGCACCACCGCCGTGCGGTTGCTCTCGGCCTGTGCCAGCAGGTCATCATGGCGTTCGACCTGCAGCACATACAGGCGCGAGAGCAGAATGCCAAAGCACAGCACCACCACCAGACCGATGACGATCACCCGCAGCCGAAAGCGGCTGAACGCGCGGTCTGAATTCTGGATCTCGGTCATGGTCTGCGCAAACGCCCCCGCTTACAAAGGGCGGTTTTCGTCATCGTCGGGCGGCTGGCGCTGGGGCAGCTGCAGCAGCCAGCTCACCAGCGGCCACAGCACCACGCACCACAGGCCGGGCGTCAAAAAGCCCCAGCCCGGAAAACTGCCGCGCAGCAACATGCGCAGCAGCATCAGCACCACGTCGGACGCGAGGAACAGCGGCATCACCTGCACCGCCTGGGCCATCACGCTCAGCCAGGTGATGCGCTGGCGCAGCAGCGCCACGCCATACAGCACGGCCGAATACACCAGCGCATGCAAACCCAGCAGGGACGACTGGTGCACATCCATGCACAGGCCCAGCACAAAGGCCCAGCCCATGCCGATCTTGCCGGGCTCGTGCACGCCCCAGTACACCAGCACCAGCAGCAGCACATCAGGCAGCCACAGCGCGCGGCCCAGCGGCAGCATATTGATCATCAGCCCCAGCACCAGGGTCAGCGCAATAAAGCCCGGGGGGACAGGGAGCAGCAAGGGCTGCCCACGCGGCATGATCATGGCTGCATTCCTGGTGTGGGGTTCATCGTAGCGGGCATCATCCGCGCTTGCCCTTGCGGGGGGTGGAGGCCGGGCCTTCCTGGGTCTTGGTCTCCACCGGCGGGCGCGGAGGCAGCGCGTCTTCGGGCAGCGGGTTGATCACCATCACAAACTGCGTGCCGAACATCTGCGCCAGCGGCTCGCAGTAAACGCGCGAGAAAGGCGAATCGGCACGGCGCTCGATCTTGACGATGCGCGCCACCGGCAGGCCCGGCGCATAGACGCCATCCACACCGCTGGTGGTGAGCAGATCGCCTTCCTGGATATCGGCATTGCTGGGCATGAAGCGCAGCTCCATGCCGCCGCCATAGGCATTGGTCGGGTCGCCATAGGCCACGGCCCGCGCGCCGGTGCGCGGGTTGAGCACGGGGATGGCCTGCTCCCGGTCGGTGAGCAAGGTCACCTCGGCCGACATCGGAAACACCCGGGTCACCTGGCCGAGCACGCCCATCTCGTCCATCACCGGCGAGCCGCGCGCAATGCCGGCGACCTCGCCCTTGTCGATCACGACGCGGCGGTTGAAGGCGTCCGCCGTCTCGTACACCACCTGGGCAGCGCGCCCCTCGGTCTTGAGGCGGGGCACCAGGTTGAGCAGCTGGCGCAGGCGCTGGTTCTCGTGGTCCAGGGTCTCGACCAGGTTGGCGCGATGCGTCAGCGCGATGGCGTTTTTCTCGGCCACTATGGCCGCTGCCTGCGCGGTGTGCAGGTCTTCAAAATACCTGGCGCCGCCCTGGGCCAGCAACACCGGCTGCAGCATCACCCACTGCATCGGGAACAGCACCGTGGCGACGGCCTTGCGCAGCGGCTCGGTGAGCTTGAAGCGCACGTCGGCCACCATCAGGAACACGGCCAGCGCCACGCACAGCGCCAGGCGCACATTGGCGCTGGGCCCCTGGGGTCGGAAGGTCGGTATACCGCCGGAGAAGACGTTGCGTGCCATGCGGTGGCCTCAGCAGAACCGGGCCCTGCGCGCTGCGCCTGTTCCGGGCGCGTGCCGCCCCGCCGCTCGGCGGTCTGCACGGTGGACAAGGGACATGAGCAGGGACATCAGAGAAAAGCGAAAAAGCAGAAGCGGGCGCATGGCGGCGGCGGGCCCATCAGCCAGACCTTGTGCACACTGCCAGTGGCAAGCGGGCCACAAAACGCAATGGCGGGCCGGCAGCGGGCTATGGGTTGCATAGTCGCTGACGCTCGCCATTATTGCGTATCCGCGCGGAGGGCGCCCGGGTTATTCGCTGGTGAAGATGGTCACGCCCTTGCGGTCGAGCGTATCGAGGGCGATACCGCAGCCGCGCACCACGCAGGTCAGTGGCTCCTCGGCCACCAGCACCGGCAGGCCGGTTTCCTCGGCCAGCAGGCGGTCCAGGTCGCGCAGCAAGGCGCCGCCACCGGTCAGCATCATGCCGCGGTCGGCAATATCGGCCCCCAGCTCGGGCGGCGTTTGCTCCAGCGCGTTCTTCACGGCAGAGACGATTTGGTTCAGCGGCTCGGTCAGGGCTTCCAGCACCTCGTTGGAGCTGATGGTGAAGCTGCGCGGCACGCCTTCGGAGAGGTTGCGGCCCTTGACTTCGATTTCCTTGACTTCGGAGCCCGGGAACGCCGAACCAATGCTCTTCTTGATCAGCTCGGCCGTGGGCTCGCCGATCATCATGCCGTAGTTGCGGCGGATGTAGTTGATGATGGATTCGTCGAACTTGTCACCGCCCACGCGCACACTGCCCTTGTAGACCATGCCGCCCAGCGAGATCACGCCCACTTCGGTGGTACCGCCACCAATGTCGACCACCATCGAGCCCGAGGCCTCGGACACCGGCAGGCCGGCACCGATACCGGCAGCCATCGGCTCTTCGATCAGCTCCACCTGGGTGGCGCCAGCCTTGAGCGCAGCATCCTTGATCGCGCGGCGCTCGACCTGGGTCGAGCCGCAGGGCACGCAGATGATGATGCGCGGGCTGGGCGAGAGCAAGGTGCGGGGGTGCACCATCTTGATGAACTGCTTGATCATCTGCTCGGTGATCAGGAAGTCGGCAATCACACCGTCCTTCATCGGGCGGATGGCTTCGATATTGCCGGGCACCTTGCCCAGCATGGCCTTGGCTTCGCGGCCTACGGCCTGGATGACCTTGCGGCCATGGGTGCCACCTTCATGGCGAATCGCAACCACGGAGGGCTCATCGAGCACAATCCCTTTGTCGCGTGCAAAAATCAAGGTGTTGGCCGTGCCCAGGTCGATGGCCAGGTCGGTGGAAAAGTAGCGACGGAACGCTCCGAACATGCAAGTTTCCTCTAGGGCATGGAACGCGCTTCGGCGCTCCATCGCCCTTCATTGGTGTGTGGTGAGATGACAGAAGGGTTTTTGATGCGCAATGACCGACGTTGCCGCGTTATTGCGTCAAAGACGGGATAATACCCCATCCCCTGTGAATAACTTACAGGGCAACGCTTTCCGGCCCCGTTTTTTTACGACTGGTTTACATACGACTATCTATGGCCCTGACAAAAGATGACATTGCCCGCATCGCCAACCTGGCGCGGCTCGAATTATCCGGCTCCGAGAGTGAGCGCATGCTCTTGCAGATGAATAACTTTTTCGGCATTGTGGAGAAGATGCAGGCTGTGGATACCTCCGGTGTCATGCCCCTGTCACACCCCGTGGCCGCGATCCAGGAAATCAGCCTGCGCCTGCGCGATGACGTCATCAGCGAACCCAATAACCGGGAGGCCAACCAGCGCAGTGCCCCTGCCGTGGAAAAAGGCTATTTCCTGGTGCCCAAGGTGATTGAGTAATTCACAGCATCTTCAGGCCTGGCGGGCCGGGCAAACACCGGCCCCCGGCCGGGGTGGCAGCCCAGGCTTGCAGCCCGCCCCTGAGACCGGCGCCCCGCGCCCCTTCCCATTCACCGAGATCGCCAAGATCGCGAGATTTGCATGAGCATCCCTACCGAATTGCATGACTTGAGCGTGGCCCAGCTGGCTGCCAAGCTCAAAAGCCGCGAAGTGTCCTCCGTCGAGGCCGCCCAGCACTTTCTGGCCCGCGCCAAGACCCACCAGGATCTGGGTGCCTACATCCACATCAATGAAGACGTGACGCTGGCCCAGGCCCGCGCTGCCGATGCCGCCATTGCAGCGGGCACGGCCGGCAAGCTCGCCGGTGTGCCGATGGGCCACAAGGACCTGTTCGTCACCCAGGACTTCCCCACCACCGCGGGCAGCAAGATGCTGGCCGGCTACCAGTCGCCGTTTGACGCCACCATGGTGACCAAGCTGGCAGCTGCTGGCGCGGTCACGCTGGGCAAGCTGAACATGGACGAGTTCGCCATGGGCTCGGCCAACGAGAACAGCGCCATCAGCCCGGTGCGCAACCCCTGGGACACCAGCCGGGTTCCCGGCGGCTCGTCCGGCGGCTCGGCAGCAGCGGTGGCCGCGCGCCTGGCGCCTGCGGCGACCGGCAGCGATACCGGCGGCTCGATCCGCCAGCCTGCGTCGTTCTGCGGCATCACCGGCATCAAGCCCACCTATGGGCGCGCCAGCCGCTACGGCATGATCGCCTTCGCCTCCAGCCTGGACCAGGCCGGCCCGATGGCGCGCACCGCCGAAGACTGCGCGCTGCTGCTGAGCGAAATGTGCGGCCCCGACCTGGACCGAGACTCCACGAGCCTGGACCACCCGGCCGAAGACTTCACGCTGCACCTCAACGACTCGCTGGCCGGCCTGCGCATTGGCGTGCCCGCCGAGTTCTTTGGCGATGGCCTGAGCAGCGATGTGCGCGCCGCCGTCGATGGGGCTTTGAAGGAGTACGAAAAGCTGGGCGCCAAGCTGGTGCCCATCAGCCTGCCGCGCACCGAGCTGTCCATCCCCGTCTACTACATCATCGCCCCGGCCGAGGCCTCGTCCAACCTCTCGCGCTTTGATGGCGTGAAGTTTGGCCACCGCGCCAAGGACTACAGCGACCTGGTGGACATGTACAAGAAGACCCGCGCCGAAGGCTTTGGCGACGAGGTCAAGCGCCGCATCATGACCGGTGCCTATGTGCTCTCGCACGGCTACTACGACGCCTACTACCTGCAGGCGCAAAAGATCCGCCGCATGATTGCCGACGACTTCCAGACCGCCTTCCAGGACTGCGACCTGATCGCCGGCCCCGCTGCGCCCACCGTGGCCTGGGCACTGGGCGGCAAGAGCGACCCGCTTGCCAACTACCTGGCCGACATCTACACGCTGCCCGCGTCGCTGGCCGGCCTGCCTGGCCTGAGCGTTCCCGCCGGCTTTGGCGAAGGCGGCATGCCCGTGGGGCTGCAGCTGATCGGCAACTATTTTGGTGAAGCCAAGCTCCTGAACGCCGCCCACCAGCTGCAGCAAGCCACCGACCACCACCTGCGCCAGCCAACCGGCATCGCGAAGTAACGCAGGGAGGAAAACAGAACATGACCGAAACAAGCATCAAGCTCATCAACGGCTACGAAGTGGTGATTGGCTTTGAAACCCACACCCAGCTGGCCGCCAACAGCAAGATCTTCAGCCGCGCCAGCACCGCCTTTGGCGCCGAGCCCAACACCCAGGCCTGCGCCGTAGACCTGGCCCTGCCCGGCACCCTGCCGGTGATGAACAAGAAGGCCGTCGAATGCGCCATCAAGCTCGGCCTGGCGCTGGGCAGCACGATTGCGCCCGTCAGCATCTTTGCACGCAAGAACTACTTCTACCCCGACCTGCCCAAGGGCTACCAGATCTCGCAGTTCGAGATCCCGGTGGTGCAAGGCGGTGAGGTGAGCTTCTTTGTCGGCGACCAGAAAAAGACCGTGCGCCTGGTGCGCGCCCACCTCGAAGAAGACGCGGGCAAATCGGTGCACGACGAGTTCATCGGCCAATCGGGTATTGACCTGAACCGCGCCGGCACGCCGCTGCTGGAGATCGTCACCGAGCCCGACATGGGCAGCACCGCCGAGGCCGTGGCCTACGCCAAGGAACTGCACAAGATCGTCACCTGGATCGGCATCTGCGACGGCAATATGCAGGAAGGCTCGTTCCGCTGCGATGCCAACGTGTCCGTGCGCAAGCCGGGCCAGCCGCTGGGCACCCGCCGCGAGATCAAGAACCTGAACTCGTTCAAGAACATGCAGATCGCCATCGATTACGAAATCCGCTGGCAGATCGAAGAGATCGAAGACGGCCGCGCGATCCAGCAGGCCACCGTGCTGTTCAACCCCGATACCGGCGAGACCCGTGCGATGCGCACCAAGGAAGACGCGGCCGATTACCGCTATTTCCCCGATCCGGACCTGCCGCCGCTGGTGGTCGCCGACAGCTGGGTGCAGGCTGTGAAGGCCGAGATGCCCGAGCTGCCGCGCCAGCGCGCCGACCGCTTTGTGGCCGACTACGGCCTGCCCGAGTACGACGCCACCACCCTGACCCAAAGCCAGGCGATGGCCGACTACTTTGAAGCCGCCGCCAAGGCCAGCGGCCAGCCCAAGCTGGCCAGCAACTGGGTGATGGGCGAGATCTCGCGCCGCCTGAACATGGAAGAGATCGGCATGGACCAGGTCAAGGTCAGCGCCGCGCAGCTGGGCACCTTGATCGCCCGCATCCACGGCAATGTCATCAGCAACAACAGCGCCAAGCAGGTGTTCGAAGCGCTCTGGAGCGGCGAAGGCACCGACGTCGACGCCGTCATCGACGCCAAGGACCTCAAGCAGTCCAACGACACCGGCGCGCTCGAAGCCATCATCGACGAGGTGATCGCCGCCAACCCCGGCAATGTCGAGCAGTACAAGGCCGGCAAGGACAAGGCTTTCAACGCCCTGGTCGGCCAGGTGATGAAGGCTTCCAAGGGCAAGGCCAACCCGGGCCAGGTCAATGAGCTGCTGAAGGCCAAGCTGGCCTGATCTCCCCGCCACCGCTGACAGCAAGAAGCCTCCAGCAATGGAGGCTTTTTTACGGGCTTGCCAGGCATGCACCCTGGCTGACCCTCCTGGTTATCGCGCGTTGGCGACTACCAGTTGCTTAGGCCAATGCGGGCTTCAGCGCTGCTGCTGGGAGCGGTCTTGCTGACCAGGCTGCTTTTGCTGCGGCGACTGCTGCTGGTGTTGCTGCTCTTTGGGCGAGCCGGGCTTTTGGCCCGATTGCTGCTGGTTCACCTGGTTGGGATTGCGTTGGCTGTTTGGCTGATTCATAGCGTTAGCTCCTTCAAGATGATGACCGGGCGACATGCCCTGCCATGGCTCTATGCTCGCGCTGCAGCCGAACGGCCGGTGTAGGAATTGACGCGCCGCTTGCATCGAGACGTTTCTCGGTGCACATTTTGCAAAGCCGCTTTGTGCATTCCAGGCGGTAAGCAGCGCAGGGCCGCCTACATTCCTTTTCCGTCCTTCACAGAAATACAAGCGAGGCTTTACTCCCAGCGGTCGGCCATATCTTCGGTATAGCCCATCACCAGGATGCGCTGGGTTTGCAGCAGCGCTGGCAAGGCTTGCCAGCCCGCATGGGCCAGCAGCGCCTCATCACCCGTGGCATACAGCGCCCGCAAATCCTCCACCAGCGCCTGGGCCTGCACGGCACCGGGCGGCTGCACGCGAGCCAGTGCCATCCAGGCGGCGCCCATGGCCAACAGCTGGTAGCCATGCTGCTCGGCCAGATGCTGGTGGATGGCGTGGTTTTGAAAGCTGTCCCAGTCTGCGCTGAAATAGCCATTGGGTTGGCCAGCAATCAGCGGATCGCCTTGGGCCAACGGCAGGCGCTGGATATAGACGACGTCATCGAGCAGCAGATCAGGCGCGCGATTCGCGGCCAGCAGTGCGTCGAGATCGCTGGCGCTTACCGCCAGGCTGCCGCAGACATCGGCCCAGCGTTGCGGGCCCTGGCGCAGCTGGCGCGCGCGGTGCTGCAGCGCCTGCAGATCCCAGGCCGCCTCCTGCACTGGGTCGTCCCAGTCCATATCCGGCGGGCTGGCCAGGTAGAGCCGGTCATCCTGGCTGGCATGGCCGCTGGTGTAGCTGCCCTGCTGGATATCGTCCAAGGTGCACAGATAGCGGTGCGCGGGGTCTGCGGCGCGCAGCGCTTCGACATGCGCCAGCAAGGCGGTCAGGCTGCCAACTTCTTCGATCCATTGGTAGGCAAAGCTGTAGTTGGTGCGGGGGTACGGCGGGCTGGGCTGCGCGAAGAATCCGGTGTTCATGGAGGTCTGCTGGCTGGGGGATGGAGAGCGCCAGTATCGCCGCGCATGCCCTGCCGCGCCCACAAAAAAGCCCGCATCGTGCGGGCTTTGGCGCAGGGTTCAGAAGATCAGCACATCTGTGCGTTGTCCGGCGTCTTGGGCTCGGTGCCCAGTTGGCGCCGGTTGCACTTGCACTGCTGCTGCGAGTACTTGGCCTCGCGCAACGGCTGGCCCTGTTGCAGCGGCCAAGGCTGCTGCTTGGTCATCGGCAATGGCAGTTGTTGCATGGGGTGCTCCGTGTGGTCTTCGTGGGCCGCGCTGTCGCAGCCTACTTCTGCGAGGACTGCTTGCGGTCCTGCTGGCCCGGTTGCTGCTGCTTCGGGGATTGCTGCTGTTGCTGCTGCTCCTTTTTCTGGGCAGGGTGCTGTCCGGACTGTTGGTGGTTCTGCTGGTTCATGGCGTTTACTCCTTCAGTGTCAGGTTGGCGGCAGGGACAAACGCCTGCCGTAAGGACATGGTGCCGCTGCAGGGTGGCGCTGGCTGTAGGAGTTTTGGAGATTCGTTTGGCTTTACGTAAACAGGCCGGTGGATTTGCAAAATTTCTTTACAAAACAGCGCTGTAGGCCAGCCAATAACTATCGGATGGCCCTGCACTTTTATCGTCCACTATCCACGTTGACAATGGGCCGCCCGGGCCGCGTGTGCTTGCCTTTGAACAGGTTCTTAGGCCTCAGTCCTCGCTGGGTTGCTCGAGGCGCTTTTGGGGCTGAAAGTCGACCAAGGTCTGGCCCTCGTTGTCGATCACCAGGGCTGGCAGGTTCAAGCCGGTGCTCAGGTAAAAACCGCCGGGCCAGGCCTGGGCCGCCAGGTGCTCGCCGTCAAACAGCAACTGCGGCATCTCGCGCGTGGACTTGCGCCACACCACTTGCAGGCTGTGCGCATCGACGATCTGCAGCACCACCTCGGCGGCGGTGGTAGGGGTCTCGTCGTAGCGCATCAGCACACGGTCCGCATTGCGGGCCAGCACCTCGCCGCTGAACTGCACCGGTACGCTGGCCACCGCGGCAATCTGGGTAATGCCCGCGTCGCGCAGCGCCTGGCGGCTGACGACAAAACCATCGCTGACCGGCTGGTAGAGCTTGGGGGCGGCGCGCACCTGCTTGTCGGCGCTGGAGTGCACGCTCAGCCGTGGCCAGCGCTCAAACTCGCCTGGCCTAACTTTTTGCGCAAACTGCAGCAAGATCATCGGCATGCCGTACTGGGCCACGTCGGTGTCAAAGTCGGCATAGTCGATGCGCGAGGCCGTCTGCGGGTACTGTGCCCAGGGGCGCTGCTGCCAGCGCTGCAGCCGCTCGGCCCAGGGGTAGAGCTCGCCACTGGCCCAGTACAGCGCATAGCGGTCGCCGGTATTGCTGGTCACATCCAAGAGGCCCGGCTCGCGCAGCTCGCCAAACGCATATTTGGACACGCCTGTGCCCAGCTCGGCCGCAAAGCGCTGGCGCAGCGCGGCATCCATCGGCGCAAACGCGGTCTGCGCCGGCTCGCGCAGCCACCAGTGCCGGTCATTGAGCAGCAGCGACAGCTGGCCATGGGCCTCGCTGCGCAAGCGCGCCGGCTGGCGCAGCTGGGCGCGCGGCAGCACAATGCGCTGGGGCTCGCCCAGCAGCTGCTTGGCCTGCAGGTCGTTGTCCAGCAGCACAAACACATCGTCCTGCGCGGTGCTGTGCTTCATCACCCGCAGCATGCGCAGGCTGCCGTCCTCCCCTTGGTAGATGGCCGAGGCGGCCACATCGCCCAGCTCCTCGGCCTTGTCTGCACCCGATTGCAGCAGCTTGACCGTCGCGGGCACCAGCAGCGGCAGCACAAAAAAGAACAGAAAGCCCAGGCCCATCGGAAGATAAAAACGCCGAGGAATGCTCACTGCGCAGCTCCTGCGGCCGCAGCCCCAAAGTCCTGCAGCACCTCGCCGTCATCGCCAATCAGCAGCGCGGGCTGGCGCATGTCGTTGACCAGCAAAAAGCCGGCGCTGACGGCCTGGCCGGTGACATACATGCCGCCTTCGCGCTGGCCCAGTGCGGGCAACTGGTCGATGGTGCGGCTCCACACCACCTGCTCGCTGGCCTTGTCCAGCAGCTGGATCACGCGCCCCTCCTGCCGCAGCGGCGTGGGGTTGTAGGCCAGCAGCAGGCGGCGCGCGTTCTCGGCCATCACATCGGCATGGAAGCGCGGCACCGCCGGCTGCACCACCTTGATGCGCAGCAGGCCCCGGTCCTTGGTGGCATAGGGGCGGGTCGAGAAGCCATCGCCAATGGCCACATAGCTGCGCGGCGATGTCTGCACCTCGCGGCTGTCGCTGGGCTGCAGGTCGTAATAGCCAAAGTAGGCGGGCTGGCCGGGCTCGTGCCGCCACCAGGACTGCACCAGCACGGCGCGGTTCTCCTCGCCGGTCGGGCGGGGCAGCGATTCATAGCGGTAGAAGGCGATCTCCTGGCGGTAGCCGGCCTGGGCCTTTTCGTAGAGGCTGCTGCTGTCGGCCGCCGGCCAGATCTGGCCGATCAGCCAGTACACCAGGTATTTGCTGCCGCTGCGGCTGGTGACCTCCAGGCTGTCGGGCCGGTCGCGGCCCTTGGGCGCTACGCCCACGATGCCCTCGCCCAGCTGCGCGGCAAATTTCTCACTGAGCTGGGGCAGCAGATCGACAAAGCGCAGGCTCGCCAGATCCAGCCGCCAAAAGCCGCGTTCCCGCAAAAACAGGTAGAGCTGGCCGTCCGAGAAAAACTGCAGCTCGGCCCGCCCGGAGCTGCCGGCCCAGGGCATGGCCATGCGCTGGGGCTCGCCCAGGCTGGCGCCGGTGGCCGCATCACGGACCAGCACGCGGTAGACCACATCGCCCTGCTCGCGGTTTTCAAACAGCTGCACGAGCAAGCGCTGGCCGTTGCGCTCGATCAGCGTCGTCGCCTCACTGCGGCCCAGTGCCAGCTGCGGTGCCTTGTCTTGCCAGGCAGTGGGCAGCTTCAGCTGGAGCCCGGGTTGCAGCCGGGGCAGCCACCAGGGGATGGACACCAGCATGGCCATCGCCACCGCCAGCCAGGGCAGGTGCTGGCGCAACCGCGCCCCGTTTGGCGCCCCTGGCGCGGCCTGACCAGCCGCGAAGGACTGGCCCTGCAGCTGCTCCAGCCGGAACTGCGCGCCGCACTGCAGGCAGGCAAAGCGGTCGCGCGCACCTGCGCTGCGGCAGTTCGCTGCGCCGCAGCGCGGGCAATACGGGGATGACAGAGAGGACGACGGGGGCCAGACGGGCATAAGCCAGCGATGATAAACCGAGGGCACAGAAGTGGAGGCAGCCGCTTTGCAAACGAAGCTGGGCGCCGCTGGGGCGGCGACTCCCAGGTGTCAGCCATGCGGCGCGGCTTGGCGGCCCAGCCGCTAATATCCAAGGTTTTGAACCTGCTGCGCCCTGCCCCATGACCACCACTGCATCCCCCGCTGTTGCCAACGACATCCCCGCCTACACCGTGGATGAGCCCGCCAACCAGATCTTCGGCCTCGGCATGGCCATGGCCGAGGCCTTCTTGCTCAAGGGCGAGGCGATCGGCAATGAGCGCGCCCGGGTGCGCATGCCCTACCAGAAGCAATACACCAACAGCCGGGGCGATATGCATGGCGGCGCCATCGCCACCTTGCTCGATGTGGGCCTGTCCTGCGCCGCTCGCGCGCATGATCCGTTGCGCTATGGCGTCATCACCGTGGACCTGACCATTCATTACATTGCGCCGGGCAGCGGCGATGTGGTCTGCACGGCCGTTTGCGAAAAGCGCGGCAAGAGCCTGTCCTTTGTGCGCGGCGAGCTGCATGACGATGCCGGCAACCTGTTGGGCCTGGCCACCGGCACCTTCAAGCTGGTCGATAAACAAAAAATCTAAGCCTGCAAAAAACCGGCAGATATGGCATGCTGGCGGTCTTATTGCTCACTTTTTGACCATGACGACGCGCCAATCCACCCATGCCATCCATCCCCAGTTTCTGGACCGTTTCTCGCCCCGCGCCTTCTCGGGCAAGGCGCTGACGCACAAGGACATCGAGACCATTGTGGAAGGCGCACGCTGGGCCCCTTCGGCCAGCAACAAGCAGCCCTGGCACTTTGCCTATTCGATCAACGGCGATGCCAACTGGCAGGCGTTTTCCACCATTCCCAACGAGTTCAACCGCCGCTGGTGCCTGAATGCCGGCGCCCTGTTGGTGGTGCTGTCGAACAAGGACGAGTCTCCCGCGCCCAGCTTTGACACCGGTTGCGCCTGGGGCTACCTGGCCCTGCAAGCCCATGCGATGGGCCTGGCCACCCACGCCATGGGCGGCATCGAGCGCGATGCTGCACGCGCCGTGCTCAAGCTCGGTGACAACTGGCAGGTCGAATGCCTGGTCGCCATTGGCGAGCGCGGCGACAAGTCCAGCCTGCCCGCCGACCTGGCCGAGCGCGAGACGCCCTCGCCGCGCAAGGCGCTGTCGGAAATCTTGACCGCAGGCCCCCTGGCTTAAACACCGGCACCCAGCAACGCAAAGGCTCCCGACTGGAAGCCTTTGTGCATGAGGTACTTGGTATTAAGCGACGTTGAGGCGCTCGCCACTTTGCCGGTCAAACACATGCCAGTGCTGCGGCGCCGTGTGCCAATGCAGCGCCTGGCCGGGCGCCAGCGCCAGGCGTTCCTTGACGGTCGAAATGAGTGGCTGCTGGCCAAAGCGGCTGACCACCTGGGTTTCGGCGCCGGTGGGCTCCACCACCTCGACGGTCGCAGCGCTAGTGGCGACACCGCTCAGGGGCGCCACTTCCAGCTGCACATGTTCGGGCCGCACGCCCAGCCACAGCGCACGCTCGCCCTGGGCCTGCAGGCCGGGCAGCAGCGGCAGGCGCAGGCCATCGTCGGTCACCAGCTGCCAGCCGTCCTGCGCTGGCTGGCTGCGGGCGGCAATCAGGTTCATCGAGGGCGAGCCAATGAACTGCGCGACAAAGGCATTGCGTGGCCGGTCGTACAGCTCCAGCGGCGTGCCCACCTGCTCGATCAGGCCGTCGCGCATCACCACGATGCGGTCGGCCATGGTCATGGCCTCGATCTGGTCATGCGTCACATAGACCGTGGTGGTGCGCAGGCGCTGGTGCAAGGCCTTGATCTCGGTGCGCATCTGCACGCGCAGCTTGGCATCCAGGTTGGACAGCGGCTCGTCAAACAAAAAGGCCAGTGGCTCGCGCACAATGGCGCGGCCCATGGCCACACGCTGGCGCTGGCCGCCCGACAGCTGGGCAGGCAGGCGGGCCAGCAGCGGCTCCAGGCCCAGAATCTCGGCCACCTGCTGCACGCGCTGCGCAATGGCTGCGGGCGCCTGGCGCTGCAGCTTGAGCGCAAAGCCCAGGTTCTCGGCCACCGTCATATGCGGGTAGAGCGCATAGTTCTGGAACACCATCGCAATATTGCGCTCGCGCGGCGGCACATCGTTGATGAGCTGGCCACCCAGCACGATCTGGCCGCTGCTGACCTCTTCGAGCCCGGCGAGCATGCGCAGCAAGGTGGATTTACCGCAGCCAGATGGGCCGACCAGCGCCACAAACTCGCCCTCGGCGATATCGAGCGAAATACCCTTGAGCACATCGTGCCCCTCAAAATGCTTGCGCAGCTGTCTCAATGCAATCGAAGCCATGTCAGTCCTTAACGCCACCGGCGGTGAGGCCGTGAACGAGGTATTTGCGCACCAGCACCGTGAACAGCAGCACCGGCAGCATCACCAGGGTGCCGGCCGCTGCAATCTTGGTCCACTCCCAGCCGTCGTACTGCAGAAAATTGACGATGGCCACCGGCGCCGTCACCGCCTGCGTGCGGGTCAGAATCAGTGCGAAGAAAAAGTCGCTCCACGAAAAGATGAAGCACAGCACGGCGGTGGCCACCAGGCCCGGCCGGGTCAGTGGCAAGGTCACATGCCAGAAGGCCGACCAGATGCTGCAGCCGTCCATCCAGGCCGCCTCTTCGAGCGCCGTGGGAATGGCCTCAAAAAAGCCCTGCATCATCCAGATCACGATGGCCAGGTTGAAGGTCAGGTAGACCAGCACCAGGCCCCAGACGGAATCGAGCAGGCCCAGCCAGCGAAATGCCAGAAAGAACGGAATCGTGAACGCAATGGGCGGCGCCATGCGTGTGCACAGCACCCACAGCGCCACCTGGCGCCGCTGCTTGAAGCGCCAGCGCGACAGCGCATAGGCAGCGGGCACCCCCAGGAGCAGCGACAGCCCGGTGGACAGCACACTCACCAGCAAGCTGTTGCCAAAGGAGCGTGCAAAGTTGTCCTGCCACAGGCCCGCAAAGGCCTCCAACGTGGGGCTGAAGACAAGATCCAGCGACAGCGCATCGCCCGCCGGGCGAAAGGCCATCTGCACCATCCACAAAAAAGGCAGCAGCACCACCATCAGCACCACCACGGCAGCGGTGCTGAGCAGATGGCGCTGCGCGCCTTGCACGGCGCGTTGCCATACGGGCAGCGCAGGTGCTGCGTGGTGCCAGGTCTCAGCGTGCATGGGCATCTCCCTTGGCCCGGCCCAGGCGGCTGACCAGTGCGCTCAGCACAAAGATGATGGCCAGCATCACCACCGCAATGGCGCTGCCGTAGCCCCAGTACGAGAAGTTGAAGGCCTGGATAAAGCCGTAGAAATTGGTGACCTCGGTCACGGTGCCCGGCCCGCCATTGGTCAGCACATACAAGAGCGGAAAGGCCTTGAAGCTGTCGATCAGGCGGAACAGCGCGCAGACCACCAGGGTGCGCTGCAGATAGGGCAGCACGATGTAGACAAACACCTGCCAGCGGTTGGCGCCATCGATGCGGGCGGCATCGACCGGGTCGCGCGGCACCATCTGCAGCTGGGCCAGCACCATCAGCATCGTGAACGGGAACCACTGCCAGACATCGGCGGCCACAATGGCCCACAGCGCGGTGTCGGGGTTGGCGATCAGCGAGCGCAGCGGCCAGCCCCACTGCTCGAGCAGCGCATGCATCGGGCTGATGTCGGGCGTGTAGATGATCTTCCAGACCAGGGCCACCACAATCGGCGGCAGCACCATCGGGATCAGAAAGAACGTGCGCAGGCCCGCGACCACCCGGCTGCTGCTGTGCAGCAGCAAGGCCAGGCCCAGGCCGACGAGCAGCTGCAGCAGCACACTGACCGACGAGAGCTTGGCCTGCACCCAGAGCGAATCGACAAAGCGCTGGTCCTGCAGCAGCTGCGCATAGTTGCCGGCGGGCTGCTCAAAATGGAAGGTCGCTGCTGGGTCGGTCAGGCTCAGCGGCGTGAGGCTCACTACCACCAGCGTGACCAGCGGCAGCAAGGTGATGGCGGCCAGCACCACCAGTGCGGGTGCCAGGCCCAGGCCATAGGCCCGTGCCGATTCGCGCTGCCAGTTGCGCTGCCAGTTGCGCGACGCTGCAGCCGCAGCGGGCTTGCCGCGCGCCTGGCTGGGCAGCGGGCGCGCGGGTCCGGTGTCGAGCGCCTGCGGCGCGAGAGATGCAGTGGGCGGCATGGGCGCGCTCCCTCGCCACTCAGACCGAGACGCCGGCGCGGCGCAGCTCGGCAATCGACGCGGTCTGCGCCTGCTTCATCGCCTGCTCAGGCGTGCGCTGGCCCGTCACGATCAGCTCAATGGCCTTGTTGATCTGCTGGTCCACCTGCGGGTAGGCAGCCACGGTGCGGTATTTCATATGGCCTTGCTTGGCCGACAGCTCCACCGACGATGTCACCAGCGACGCGATGTCATAGCCGTTGACGCGCTGGCGCTCACGGTAAGCGGCCGAGTCAATGTCCGAGCGCCGCGTGGGCGAGCCGTAACCTGCAGCCACGGCGCGCTGCAAGGTTTCCTTGGACGTGGCCCAGCGGATGAACTGCCAGGCGGCATCCTTGTTCTTGCTGCCCACCGGAATGCCCCAGCCATGGATGGCCGTGCCCGGAAAGCGCCCGGCCACACCCTTGGGCACCTGGCCCCAGGCCGCCGATGCCGCCACCTTGCTACTGGACTTATCGGCCAGCTGCGAGAGGTTGATCTGGCCTTGCACGCTCAAATGGCTGCGCCCGGCCTTGAGCGACTGCACGGCCTGGTCCGAGGTGTAGGAGACCACACCGTCGGGCCCGTACTCGCGCAGCAGGCGGGCAAAGTAGTCGGCCGCCGCTATCGCCTCGGGGCTGTCCAAGGTGGGGAACAGGTCATCGGGCGCCTTGCGGAACACATCGCCGCCAAAGGCCTGCAGGAACGGGATGAAGGTCCAGCCATAGTGGTTGTCGGTGACAAAGCCGGCCGCGCGCTCCTTGCGGTTGAGCAGCTTGGCCGCTTGCAGCCAGGCGTCTGTCGTATCGGGAAAGGCCAGGCCCGACTGCTGGAGCACATCAAAGCGCGAGGCCGCCGCAATCGTGACCTCGGCCTGCCAGGGGATGCCGTAGAGCTGGCCATCGCGGCCGCGCTCGGGCGCCAGCGCGCCTTCGAGAAAGTCGCGGATGTCAAAGCTCGCCGGCGTCTTGTTGGGGTCGTTGATATAGCCATCGAGCGGCGTCAGCCAGCCCGAATTGATCCAGCGGCTCGAATAGATGAAGGTGACATTGACCGCATCAAAGGCCGCCCCCTTGGTGGACAGCTCCAGGTCAGCGCGCTGGTTGTAGACCGGAAAGCCGGGCGTGTCGAAATTGACTTTGGCGCCCGTGGCCTCCTCGAACTCGGGAATCCAGGGCCGCAGCAGCTTGGAATACGGCGAGCTGTACAGCGAGGTATTGAGCGTTACGCCCTTGAGCGGCTTGCTGTCCAGCGCCAGTGCCGGAAAGCCCAGCACGCTGCCGGCGCCGGCCGCCAGCGCAGAGGCCAGCAGCTTGCGGCGCGGCACCAGCAGGCCGCCTTCGTAGTGGTAGGTGGTTCGGGTCATGGAAACTCTCTGTGGTGCGCGCAGGCGGCCATCGCCATCTGCGATCGGTGTGTTGCTGTTGGGGAGGGCGCTGCGCCCAGCCGGTGCGCCTGGCCGCCGCTCAGGCTGCTCAGGCCGCTGCCGGCTCGCGCACGGTCAGGTCGACGCTGGTGCGGCCATCGACCGAGGTCGCCACGTCGCCGGTGACCGTCACGCGCCGCATCACGCGGTGGGCATCGGCATAGTCATTGATGGCGTAGTGCTGGGTGGCGCGGTTGTCCCAGATGGCAACATCGCCCGGCTGCCAGTGCCAGCGCACGGTGTTTTCCAGCCGCACGATGCGCTCATGGAAGAGCTGCAGCAAGGCGGCAGACTCGTTGCTGCGCAGGCCCTTGATGCGCTTGGCAAAGTGGCCCAGCAGCAGCGCCTTCTCGCCCGTCTCGGCATGCACATGCACCAAGGGCTGCTCGGACTCGATGGTCTTGCTGGTGAAGACCTTGCGGTAGCTCGCCCGGCCCTGCGTCTCGGTCTGGCTGGCGGCTGTGTTCTGGCGGAAGTTCTCCGCATAGTCGTAGTCATTGCCATGCACGGCCCAGAGCTGCTCGGCGAGCTGCTGCAGCGGCGCGGGCAGGCCTTCATAGGCGGCCACGGTATTGGCCCAGACGGTGTCGCCACCATGGCCGGGCAAGGTCACGGCGCGCAGCACACAGACCTTGGGGAAGACCGCCTTGAAGGTCACATCGGTGTGCCAGGAATCGGCCCGGCCGCCGTGCTGCGAGTTGAGCTCCAGAAAGGCCGTGCCATCGGGCGCGGGCACGGTAGGGTGGGCCTCGATCTCACCAAACAAACGGCCAAAGGCCTGGTGGCCGGCGTCATCGAGGTGCTGCTGGCCCCGGAAGAAAATCACCCGGTGCTGCAGCAGCGCTGCCTTGATCTGGGCAAACAGCGCCGGTTCCAATGCACCCGACAGCGACACCCCATGCACCACCGCGCCGATGCGGCCCGCCAGGGGCTCGACGTGCAGGGCCGTAGCTGCAGCGGCATCGGCCGCTGGGCTCAGGTGGCGAACATTGGTGATGGCATTCATGGGCGCTCCTCGTGGTCTGGCAATCGGGTTGAAGCCTTCATGCTAGGCAGCGGGGTGCGCCACCACAACGACGCATTTCATGCATCGATATGCCAACAGCAGCTAAGAAAAAAGAGGCATAAGCCTCTTTCTTCGGTGTCTAAAGCCATCTACCGCATCGGCGCCGCTGGTTCGCCGTACGGTGGGCGCGGCATCAGAACAGCACGCGGCAGCGGATCGTGCCGGCGATCTGGGCCAGCTTCTCCAGCGCCAGGGCCGACGATTCCTGGTCGATATCGATCACCACATAGCCCACCTTTTCATCGGTGCGCAGGTACTGGCCGGCGATGTTGATGCCGTTGTCGGCCAGCACCTGGTTGATGGCCGACAGGATGCCTGGGCGGTTCTCGTGCACGTGCAGGATACGGTTCTTGCCAGGGTGCTCGGGCAGGGCCACTTCGGGGAAGTTGACCGCCGAGGTGGTGGTGCCGTTGTCGCTGTACTTGACCAGCTTTTCTGCCACTTCCAGGCCGATATTGGCCTGGGCTTCCATCGTCGAGCCGCCGATGTGCGGGGTCAGGATCACGTTGTCCATGCCGCGCAGCGGCGACTGGAACTCGTCCTTGTTGCTCTTGGGCTCGACCGGGAACACGTCGATGGCCGCGCCCAGCAGCTTCTTGGCTTGCAGCGCCTGGGCCAGCACGTCGAGGTCCACCACGGTGCCGCGCGAGGCATTGATCAAAATGCTGCCAGGCTTCATCGCCGCGATCTGGGCCGCGCCAATCATGTTGTGGGTCGAGGCCAACTCGGGAACGTGCAGGGTCACGATGTCGGACTGCGCCAGCAGCGCGTTGAGGTTGGCCGCCTGGTGCGCATTGCCCAGCGGCAGCTTGGTGACCACATCATGGAACACGACCTTCATGCCCAGGCCTTCGGCAAGCACCGACAATTGCGTGCCGATCGAGCCGTAGCCGACGATGCCCAAGGTCTTGCCACGGATCTCGAAGGAGTTGTCGGCGCTTTTCTTCCAGCCGCCCCGGTGCGATACCGCGTTCTTCTCGGGGATGCCGCGCAGCAGCAAGATGGCCTCGGCCAGCACCAGCTCCGCGACAGAGCGTGTGTTGGAGAAGGGCGCATTGAACACCGCAATACCGCGCTCGCGCGCCGCATTCAGATCGACCTGGTTGGTGCCGATGCAAAAACAGCCCACTGCCACCAGCTTGTTGGCCGCAGCAAACACATCGGCCGTCAGCTGCGTGCGCGAGCGGATGCCGACAAAGTGCACGTCGGCAATCTTGCGCTTGAGCTCTTCGCCCTCCAAGGCGCCGGTCAGCGCCTCGACCTGGGTATAGCCTGCCGCCTGCAACACCTTGAGCGCAGAAGGGTGGATGCCCTCGAGCAGCAAGAACTTGATCTTCGATTTATCCAGCGATGTTTTGGTCATGAATGCGCGCTTTCTCTTTCACAAACGACTGCGGTCTGCCCACCAGGCTGCGATCGGCAGCTAGCAGACCCGGGTCGATCATGGCGCAGAACCTTTGCCATTACGTGTTGTCGGGTTGACCCTAGGTTGTATCGCAGCAGGGCTGGCGCCCAATCACCTGCGCCAGCTTGCCCGCCGCCCCACAGCAAACCTTTGATTTGTTGGGTATTTAAGAATCCAAGGCCTTCGCTGACAGCGCCCGGGCTTCAACCCTGGCCTGCAAAGGGCGGGGCTGCGTGGTACAAAAAGCGGGTGATTTTGTGACACAACCACCAGGAGTTTTGTATGACAAGCACCGCAACCCATAACCTGTTTGAACCTGTGCAGGTGGGTGATCTGGCCCTGGCCAACCGCATTGCGATGGCCCCGTTGACGCGCAACCGTTCGCCCAAGGCCGTTCCCCAGCCGATGGCAGCCACCTACTATGCCCAGCGCGCCAGCGCCGGGCTGCTGATCACCGAGGCTACCGCCATCAGCCACCAGGGCCAGGGTTATGCCGATGTGCCCGGCCTGTACGAGCAGGACCAGCTCGATGGCTGGAGCAAGGTCACCAGCGCGGTGCATGCCAAGGGCGGCAAGATCGTCTGCCAGCTGTGGCATGTGGGCCGTGTCTCGCACCGCCTGCTGCAGCCGGACCAGCAGGCCCCCGTGGCGCCCTCGGCCATCACTGCCAAGACAAAGACCTACCTGATCGACCCGGCCACCGGCGAAGGCCGCTTCGAGCCGACCTCCGAGCCGCGCGCGCTGGATGCCGAGGAGATCCCCGGCATCGTGCACAGCTTTGCTGCGGCCGCCCGCAATGCGGTCAAGACCGCCGGCTTCGATGGCGTCGAGATCCACGGCGCCAACGGCTACCTGCTCGACCAGTTCTTGAAGACCGGCGCCAATGCGCGCCGCGACGACTACGGCGGCTCGATCGAAAACCGCGCCCGCCTGACCTTGGAAGTCACCCGCGCGGTGATCGACGCGGTCGGCCGTGGCAAGGTCGGCATCCGGCTCTCGCCCGTCACCCCCGCCAATGGCATCGACGACGCCGATCCCCAGAGCCTGTTCACCTACCTGGCCCACCAGCTGGCGCCGCTGGGCCTGGCCTATATCCATGTGATCGAAGGCGCCACCGGCGGCCCGCGTGAAGTCGAAGGCCGTCCCTTCGACTACGAGGCCTTCAAGGCGGAATACCGCCGCGCCGGCGGCAAGGCCGCCTGGATGGTGAACAACGGCTATGACCGTGCGCTGGCCGAGCAAGCCGTAGCCAGCGGCCAGGCCGATATCGTCGCCTTTGGCCGGCCCTACATTGCCAACCCCGACCTGGTCGAGCGCCTGCGTAGCGGCGCGGCGCTGAACACCGGCGACAGCAGCACCTACTATGGCGGCGGCGAGAAGGGCTATACCGACTACCCCACCCTCGCCGGCTAAGCGCCTTGAACGGCCTGGGCCTACAAAGGCCCGGGCCGCGGCTTTACCGGATTTTGGTAGAGTGCGCAGATGCCATTGACTCCCCTCTTCCGCACCACGTTCTGTCTGCTGCTGGTCCCCGGCCTGGCCGCCTGCTCCAGCCTCTGGCCCTCCAAAAAAGAGGCCCAACCGGCGCCACGTGCGCCCCAGCAGGCTCCCGCAGACAAACCGGCACCGCAGGCCCCGTCACCTGCGGCGGCCAGCATCAGCGA
Source organism: Comamonas koreensis (assembly GCF_014076495.1). NCBI lineage: Bacteria > Pseudomonadati > Pseudomonadota > Betaproteobacteria > Burkholderiales > Comamonadaceae > Comamonas > Comamonas koreensis. The sequence continues at coordinate 248,814 of NZ_CP043575.1, forward strand.
AGCCGACCTGGCCGGCGTCTGGGAATGCCAGTTCCAGATCAGCATGGGCAAGGACAGCGCCAGCTTTACCTATACCAACCAGTTCAACCCCGACCACAGCCTGCGCTCGCAGGCCTTTTTGGTCTATGACATGCCCAGCACCGACCAGCAATACCGCTTTGTGCTGCAAGGCACGGGCCAGTGGCGCATGGACGGCAGCACCATCACGATGATCGTGCCCGAGGTGGTCAAGCAGGACCGCTCCGAGCACAAGAAGCCCGAGCTGATGCAAGACAAGGATCTGGTGCCCGAAGATTTGAGCGACACCTGGGCGGTGCAGGCCCACAAGGGCAAGAACCTGCGCGTGACCGTGGGCAGCCTGGCTGACTCCATGCTCTGCAACAAGGAATAAAGGCCGGGCCTGCCATGGATTCGCTGACTCTGGCCTTTTTGCCGCTGGCCCTGTGGTGGCCGGTGGCCCTGGGCCTGTCCTTGCTGCTGGTGCTCGCCGCCGTGCTGTGGATGTTTGTGCAAAACCGCCCCACCCGGCAGCGCGCAGCAGGTGGCGGCCCCGCCTGGCTGCCCTGGGCCTTTGCGCTGTTGGCGCTGGCCTGGTGGGCCTGCGGCTTGGCGCTGGCCTTGTGGCCGCTGAGGGAGCTGGACGAACTGGGCCAGTGGGCCCGCGCACCCAGCTATGTGCTGGTGCCGCTGTGGATTGGCGGCATTGCCTGGGTGGGCGCGCTCCTGGTGCAGCGCCTGCTGCGCAGCACAGCGGCCATGCGCGGCTAAGAACCTGTTCAAAGCACCGGTTTGGTGGCGATTGCCGATTGACAGCCGCCCCATTTGCGCGACACTGGTGTTTACATCTGAGTTGGAGGCTTGCCATGACCGATATCGACAGCATCAACCTCGACAAGCTGCGCAATATTGTGCAGAAGTTCACGCACCGCGACTTCACGGCCGCCCAGATTGCCGACGACTACTGGGATGGCGCTGCCGAGCAGATCGGCGCCAGCGGCGCACAGTTTGAAGCCGTATTGCAGCGCAACGCGGCGCTGCTGGGCATACAGACCGTTGGCAGCCACCAGCCCGCCCGCTGGCATGTAGCGGCTTAACGGCTGTTTCACCTCCCCCTCTTCCCTGTCGCACAGCACCGCCGCCCAGCGGTGCTAGGCTTGCACCATGCTGCAGCCCGAACGCCTCCATTTCCGCGATTTCTCCCCCGCCGACCTGTTCGTCGTCGCCCATGCGATGGGTGATGCGCGGCTGACCGCGTTCTACGGGCTGGAAACAGAGCACAGCGATGCCCGCGCGATTGCGCAGGAGCAACTCGATTGGTATGCGTCCGTCGCCAGTGAGGGCAGCGGCTGGTGGCAGGCGGTGCTGCTCGATGGCGCCGTCATCGCGGCCGTCGGCCTCTACGACCATGACGACGAAGCCGACAGCGCCGATCTGGGCTACTGGCTGCTGCCCGACCACTGGGGCCAGGGTTGGATGGACCAGGCGCTGCGCCAGTGGCTGCCCAGCGCCTTTGCGCGTCTGGACTTGCACAGCGTGGTGGCCTATGTGGAGCCTGGCAATGCGGCATCGACCCGGCTGCTGGACCGCCTGGGCTTTTGCCACGAAGGCCTGCTGCGCGACTGCAGCAAGCGCGATGGAGCGTATGTATCGCTGCAGCGCTATTCGCTGCTGGTCAGCGAACTGGCTGGGCTGTAGCGCAACAGCGCTCAGCCCGCCGGCTGGCCATCGCGCACATGGCAGCCCTGCAGATGGTCATTGACCATGCCCATGGCCTGCATGAAGGCATAGACCGTGGTCGGGCCGACAAACTTCCAGCCGCGTTTTTTCAGGTCCTTGGACAGGGCGACCGCCTCGGGCGGCACACCCATCTGGCGCACGGCCTCCAGCGTGATGCGCTCGGGGCGGCTGGCGGGTGCTGGCGCAAAGCGCCACAGGTAGGCGTCAAAACTGCCGAACTCGCGCTGCACTTCGGCCAGGCGCTGGGCATTGTTGATCACCGCCTCGATCTTGCCCCGGTGGCGCACAATGCCGGCATCGGCCAGCAGGCGCTGCACATCGTCGGCGCCAAACTGCGCCACCTGCAGGGCATCAAACTGTGCAAAGGCGGCTCTGAATGACGCGCGCTTGTTCAGAATCGTCAGCCAGCTCAGGCCCGCCTGAAAGCCTTCGAGGCAGATCTTCTCGAACAGCCGGCGGTCGTCATGCACGGGGAAGCCCCATTCATGGTCATGGTAGTGCTGGTAGAGGGGCGAGGCCATGCACCAGCTGCAGCGCGCGCGCTGGTCGTCGGCCAGCGCCAGGCCTGGGGCGAGGGAGTCAAGAGGCATGGGGGCGTGCGCACGGCTACTTGGCAGCCGGGCTCCAGTAGGGTTTGAGGCTTTGGGCCTCTTCGTCAAAGCGCAGATTGGTGGCCTTGATCTCGTCGTTGATCGTGGCGATCTGCTCGTCCACTTCCTTGAAGTCACGGCGGTTGCCATCGAGGCGCGCCTGCAGCGGGGCGGGCGCCTTGCTCGGGTCCTTCTTGTAGAACTCCATGTCCTGGTCGATCTTCTTGCGGTCTTCCAGCAAGAAGCTGCGGCGCTCCTGCACGATGCGGATCTGGGCGCGCAGCACGTCGACGGCTTCAGCGCGTTCGGCGTCATGCGCGGCCTTGCTGGGGAAGCGGGTCGCCAGTGCCCGCTCGCGGCGCTTGCCGTCATTGGCGCGGTAGCGCTCTTCGGCCTCACGGCGCTGCTGGGCGGCCTGCTCGGCGCGCTCGCGCTCGGAGTAAGCAGGCCCGACCGTGCGTACCGCACCGCCGGGCATCGTGACCTGCTGCTCACGGTCCGCGCAGGCGGCAATGGGCCGGTCCGCCGTCAGGCGGCGCCCGCCCGCATCGACGCAGCTGTAGACCATGGTCGTAGACGGGGACTTTTGGGCATGGCTGGCGCCAGCGAGCATCAGCATCGCCATGGCCCAAGCAGCGGCACACCGGTCCTTGCGCATCGTCAGATCCTTATCATTCAAAACTATCGAATTCTAATAATCAATTGCCAACGCCATAACGTTCCCGGTACGCCAGCACCTGACTGTGGTGTTCACGCATCGAATCGGCGGCCGCACCCTGGGCCAGAAAGGCCAGCAGGTCCTCCAGCTTGGCGATGGTGCAGACCTGCATGCCCAGCTGGTCACGCACATATTGCACCGCACTATGCGCCACATCCTTGCCATTCTCAGTGGCTTTTTCCTGTCTGTCCAATGCAATGGCCATGGCGTGGGGGATGGCGCCCGCGCCCTGGATCAGCGCAATCGATTCGCGCGCGGCGGTGCCGGCCGACATCACATCGTCAATGATCAGCACGCGGCCCTTGAGGGGCGCACCCACCAGGCTGCCGCCTTCGCCGTGGTCCTTGGCCTCTTTGCGGTTATAGGCAAAGGGCACGTTCTTGCCCTGGCGCGCCAGCTCCACGGCCACGGTCGCAGCCAGCGGAATGCCCTTGTAGGCCGGGCCGAACACCATGTCGAATGCCACACCGCTGGCCAGAATTGCTTTTGCATAGAATTCGGACAGCCGCGCCATCTTGGCGCCGTCATCGAACAGGCCCGCATTGAAGAAATACGGGCTGATGCGGCCGGCCTTGGTGGTGAACTGCCCAAAGCGCAGCACGCCCGCGTCCACGGCAAACTCTACAAAATCCTGCGCCAGCTGCGCATCCGCGCCTGACTGTGGGAGACTAACGACCATGACCCAATCCTTGTTCAAATTAACCAGCCTCAACCTCAACGGCATCCGCTCCGCTGCCACCAAGGGCGTGATCCCCTGGATTGAGACAACCCGGCCCGATTGTATTTGTGTGCAGGAAATCAAGGCACAGCAAGCGGATATGCTGGACAAGTTCGACGTCATCGATGAGATGAACGGGTATTTCCAGTTTGCCGAGAAAAAAGGCTACTCGGGCGTGGGCATCTATACCCGCCATGCGCCCAGCGATGTGGTGATCGGCTTTTCGCCCAACGAGTTCGACGCCGAAGGCCGCTATGTGGAGCTGCGCTTTGACACGCCCACGCGCAAGCTCTCCATCATCAGCTGCTACTTCCCCAGCGGCAGCTCCGGCGAGATCCGCCAGGCCGCCAAGTACCGCTTTCTGGCCGAGCTGCACCCCCACCTGATGCGCCTGCGCGCCGAGCGCGACTTCATTCTCTGCGGCGACGTGAACATTGCCCACACCAATGCCGACATCAAGAACTGGCGCAGCAACCAGAAAAACAGCGGCTTTCTGCCCGAAGAGCGCAGCTGGATGACCCAGCTGCTGGAGAAAGAGACCGAGACCGGCGGCCTGGTCGATGTGTACCGCGTGCTGCAGCCCGATACCACCGATGCCTGCTACACCTGGTGGAGCAACCGGGGCCAGGCCTATGCCAACAACGTGGGATGGCGCCTGGACTACCACCTGGCCACGCCCGCGATTGCCGCGCTGGCCCGCAAGGAGCATATCTACAAGGATGTGAAGTTCTCGGACCACGCCCCGATTACCATCGATTACGACTTCCAGCTGTAACCCATCGCCCAGTCCCTGCGGCCTCCGTCCCGGGAGCTGCAACCGCCCTTCGGGAGCCTTCCATGCGCATGACCGCAGTACCTGTTCTTCTGGCCTGTCTGCTGGCCAGCACGGCCGCCTGCGCCAAGAATGCCTCCGACTACAGCACGCAGGAGCTGGTGGAGGCGCTGGCCCAGCGCCTGTCCAAGGTGCTGCTGGCAGGGCCTACGCGGGATTCACCAGACAATACCGCCGCCATCATCGTGCTCGAAGGCAAGGCCCTGGCACTGGCACCCCGGCTGCAGTCCACCGCCACGATGCGGGTGCTGAGCCGGGAGCAGCTGGTGGCCGAGCAGCGCGCCAACTTTCTGATCATCTCGCAGCTGGGCCAGCAGGGCGCGGACATGCTGGTCGATTACGAGACGCCCAATAACGCCTCGTACGGCACCCTGCGCATCCAGCACAAGGACGGCAAGCTGGTCTTCAAGGGCGAAGACACCTACCGCAGCAGCAGTGGCGCGCGCGCGACCTATGCCCGGCTGTATGGCGGCCTGCCCTGCCGCAATGGCAGCGAGATGGCCTACCGCTTCAACTATGCCGACCGCTATGCGCGCAGCGGCGAGTGCCCGGTCGAGCGCTTTCCCAAGAGTGACTCCGCCTTCGAATGGTAAGAGCGCTCAGCTTTTGAGCGTCGCCAGCACCTCATCGAGCATCTGCTTGGCATCGCCAAACAGCATGCGGTTGTTGTCCTTGTAGAAAAGCGGGTTGTCCACGCCCGCGTAACCGGTCGCCATCGAGCGCTTCATCACGATCGACTGGCGCGCCTTCCAGACCTCCAGCACCGGCATGCCGGCAATGGGGCTTGTGGGGTCGTCCTGCGCGGCCGGGTTCACGATGTCATTGGCGCCAATGACCATCGCCACATCGGTGTCGGGAAAGTCGTCGTTGATCTCGTCCATCTCCAGCACGATGTCATAGGGCAGCTTGGCCTCGGCCAGCAGCACATTCATGTGGCCGGGCATGCGGCCGGCCACAGGGTGGATCGCAAAGCGCACCTCGACGCCGCGCTCGCGCAGCGTGCGGGTGATCTCGTTGACGGTGTGCTGGGCCTGGGCGACTGCCATGCCATAGCCCGGCACAATGACCACGCGCTTGGCCTCACGCAGCATCTCGGCGGTTTCGGCCGCCGTCACCGCCACCACCTCACCCTGGGGCGCCGCACCTGCCTGGCCCGCGGACGTGGGCGCGCCACTGCCAAAGCCGCCAGCGATGACGCTGATAAAGCTGCGGTTCATCGCCTGGCACATGATGTAGCTCAGGATCGCCCCGGACGAGCCCACCAGCGCGCCGGTGACGATCAGCAGGTCATTGCCCAGCATGAAGCCCGTGGCCGCTGCGGCCCAGCCCGAATAGCTGTTGAGCATGGACACCACCACCGGCATGTCAGCACCGCCAATGGCCATCACCATGTGCAGGCCAAACAGCAGCGCGATGGCGGTCATCACCAGCAGCGCCAGCATGCCCAGGCCCAGCGATGCGCTCTGCACAAACCAGCAGCCCAGCGCGACCACCACCACCAGCCCCAGCAGATTGAGCAGGTGCCGGCCCGGCAGCAACAGCGGCTTGCCACCAATGCGGCCATTGAGCTTGCCAAAGGCCACCAGCGAGCCCGAGAACGTGACCGCGCCAATGAGAATGCCGATATAGATCTCGGCCGCATGGATGGCCTTCTCGGCGCCTTGCAGCGGGTGCGAGGTATCGACATAGCTGGCAAAACCCACCAGGCAGGCGGCCAGGCCGACGAGGCTGTGCATCAGCGCCACCAGCTCGGGCATCTGGGTCATCTTGACCCGCTTGGCAGCATACAGGCCGATGCCGCCGCCCAGCACCAGCGCAACCACAATGGCCACGACGCCGGACTGCGAGACGCGCGGGCCAAAAATGGTCGCCAGCACCGCCAGGCCCATGCCCAGCATGCCCAGCAGATTGCCGCGCCGCGCGGTCTCGGGGTGTGACAGCCCGCCCAGGCTGAGGATGAACAAGATGGCAGCGCCCAGGTAGGCGACGGTGGCAAGGCTTTCGGTCATGCAGTTCTACCTCGGTGGCCTATTTGTGGAACATGGCCAGCATGCGGCGCGTGACCGCAAAACCACCAAACATATTGATCGCCGTGAGCACCAGCGCCACAAAGGCCAGTGCGCCGATCAGCAGCCCCGGCCGGTCCGTGCCCACCACGCCCGGCGGCGCCATCTGCACCAGCGCGCCAATGGCGATGATGCTGGAGATCGCATTGGTCACGCTCATCAGCGGCGTGTGCAGCGCGGGCGTCACGTTCCAGACGACCATGTAGCCAATAAAGCAGGCCAGCACAAACACCGTCAGATGCCCCAGGAAGGCCGCAGGCGCATGGGCGCCAATGAGCCAGAAGAGCAGCGCCAGCACTGCAAAGAGGATCGCCAGGGTGCGTGCCGGCAAGGGGCTGCCGGCGCCATGGCCGTGGCCGCGTTTTTTGGCAGCCGCCGGGCTGGCTGCTGCCGTGCCCGCAGCTCCCGCAGTAGCCGCTGCCGGTTTGGCCACGGGTGCGGCCGCCAGCGCAGGCGCGGGCCAGCTGATGCTGCCCTGGTACACCACCGTCAGGCCCCGGATCGCATCGTCCTCCATGTTGACCAGCGCATGCCCATCCTTGGCCTTGCACAGCTCCTCGGTCAAGCGCAGCAGGTTGTTGGCATACAAGGTGGAGGACTGCGCCGCCAGGCGCGAGGCCAGGTCGGTGTAGCCCACAATCGTCACGCCGTGGCGCACCACGGCCTCGCCGGGCACCGTCAGCGCACAGTTGCCGCCCTGCTCGGCGGCCATGTCCACAATCACGCTGCCGGGCTTCATCGCCTGCACCATCTCGGCAGTGATCAAGCGCGGCGCCGGCTTGCCGGGGATCAGGGCCGTGGTAATGATGATGTCGGCCCATGCCGCCTGCTGCGCATACATCTGGCGCTGCGCGGCCTGAAAGCCCTCGCTCATCACCTTGGCGTAGCCGCCGCCACCACCGCCTTCTTCGGCATAGTCCACCGGCACAAAGGTGCCGCCCAGCGACAGCACCTGGTCGGCCGCCTCGGCCCGCGTATCGTTGGCGCGCACCACCGCGCCCAGGCTGACCGCCGTGCCAATCGCCGACAGGCCGGCCACCCCTGCTCCCGCAATAAACACCTGCGCAGGCGGCACCTTGCCCGCCGCCGTGATCTGCCCGTTGAAAAAACGCCCAAAGGCATGGGCAGCCTCGACCACCGCCCGGTAGCCGCTGACGCCCGCCATCGAGGTCAGCGCATCCATCTTCTGCGCGCGGCTCAGGGTGCGCGGCAGCGCATCCATGGCCAGCACGGTCAGCCCCTTGGCTGCCAGCTGCGCCATCAGCGCGGGGTTTTGCGCGGGCCAGACAAAGCCGACCAGGATCTGGCCGGCATGCATCCATTCCACCTCTTCAGGCGTCGGGGGCCGCACTTTGAAGAGAATGTCAGCCCCTGCCCAGATCGCCGCACTGGGCAGCACCTGGGCGCCCGCCGCGCGGTAGGCCTCGTCGCCAAAACTGGCCGCCTCGCCAGCGCCAGCCGCCACACTGACACGAAAGCCCAGCTTGACCAGCTTGTCGACCACCGCAGGCACAGTGGCGACACGCTTTTCACCGGGAAATATCTCGTGCGGCACACCGATACACTGGGGCGGAGACGCCGCGGCCTGCGGCGCAGGCGCGGTGGGCGGTGAGATGCTGGACATGGATGCGCGCTCCTGGTTCAGGGATCAACGGGCTTGCAGAGCGCCGGTATGCCCGGCGATGGCTGCAGCGCTGAACCCCTTGTATCACGGGGCAGCCATTTGGGCTACGCGCATTTTTGCCTAGGGCCTTGCATATCTACTATGCGAGTCATGACCATGGCTGGGCCGCGATCAGATCCAGAGACCATTCGCCACCGTGCGCGCGCCCGCCTCGCCATCCCCCGTATTCGCCACCCCACGCGGCTCGATCAGCAGCAGCTGAACCTCTTCCTGTGCAAAGGGTTTGTGCTCTATACCCTGGGGGATAACAGCCATTTGGCCGGCCTGCAGGTGGATGGCGCGGATGTCACCGCTGGCGTCGCGCAGGTCGATGCGCAGCTGGCCATCGAGGACGATAAAGGTCTCATCGGTGTCGCGGTGCTGGTGCCAGAGAAATTCGCCAGCGATCTTGACGACCTTGAACTGGTAGTCGTTCATCTCTGCCACCACGCGCGGCTGCCAGTGGCCCTGCAGCAATGCGATCTTGCCTTGCAGATCGATGGACTGGCCTTGGCCACGGTGGCTTGGAGTGGGAGCTGTTTCGGTAGGTGCTGACATGGTGGTGCTGTAAGTGTTGAAAACAGCAGCCAGCTTAAGAATGCACCGCCCAAAAGTATTGAACGTTTGTGGGGAAGCGTTCAGCGGCGTGATGCCTGGCGCATGACCTGCAGCCAGCGCCCCGGCGTGATGCCAAAGGTCTTGAGAAAATGCCGCGTCATATGGCTTTGATCGGCAAAACCGGCATCCTGGGCGGCCTCGGCCAGCGACAGGCCCGCCAGCAGCCCGCGCCGCACGGCATCGAGCCGGCGCATGGTGAGGTAGCGGTAGGGGCTGGTGCCGTAGAACATGCGGAAATCATGCGACAGGCTCCAGCGGTCGCGGCCGGTGGCCGCTTCCAACTCGTCCAGCGCCACGACCCGGGTGGCATGGGCCTGCAGATAGTCACGCGCGCGGAGGGCGGCTTGGTAGTCGCCCTTGCCTATGGCGCGCCGCGTGCCGGGCCCACCGGTGGCAGCGGCCAAGGCGTGGGCCAGCTGCACCAGCGCATCGCTTTGCTCCAGCGGCTCGGCAATATCCCCCACGCCTTGCAGCAGGACCTCAGCAGCGGCCGATATCGCCGGGTCGTTGGTGATGCCGCCCTCCAGAAATGGCAGCGCGCTGCCGCCCAGAATGTCCTGGATCAGCGCAGGCTCCACATAGACCATGCGGTAGCGAAAGCCCTCGTCCGTGCCGGCCTGCCCGTCATGCGCCTCGTCGGGATGGAGCACCAGGGTGCTGCCGGCCAGGCTGTCGCGCCGGCCGCGCCGGTAGTGAAAGCTCTGCACGCCCGCCAGGGTGCGCCCTATCGCATAGGTGTCGTGGCGGTGCATCGCGTAGGCCCGGCCCTGGAACCAGGCCTCGATGCGCTCCATGCTGTCGGAAGGCGGGCTGCGCAGCACCCAATCCGAACGTGGCAAGGCAGGGGGGCGGGGCATCAAGAGTCCAGATAGGTGGTGAAAGCAGGGGGCGAAGTGCTGATTCTACAAACCATCCCCCAATCGGCGCCCGCCACTTGCGGCTCCGAACCCCGCCCAGCCCCAAGCCCACCACAGCTTGCCGCACAATAGCCAGATTGCGCCCCGCATCCGCCAGCCCTGCGCGTTGCCGCAGGCACCGATTTGAACCATGCTCCACTACCACACGATTCCCGTCACCGCGTTTCAGCAAAACTGCTCCCTGGTCTGGTGCGACCAGCAGATGGAGGCCGCCGTCATCGATCCCGGTGGCGATCTGGATCGGATCGAGGCAGAGATCGCGCGCCTGGGTCTGCAGCTCCAGGCCATCTGGCTCACCCATGCGCATATCGACCATGCCGGTGGCGCCGGCGAGCTGGCCGCGCAGCGCGGCCTGCCGATCATTGGCCCGCACCCGGGCGACCAGTTCTGGATCGATGGCCTGCCCCAGCAAAGCCAGATGTTCGGCTTTCCACCCGCGCAAAGCTTTACACCTACGCGCTGGCTGCAGGATGGCGATACGGTCAGCATCGGGCAGGAGACCCTGCAGGTGCGCCATTGCCCCGGCCACACCCCCGGCCATGTGGTCTTCCATGCGCCGCAGATCACGCGCTGCTTTGTTGGCGATGTGCTGTTTGCCGGCAGCATTGGCCGCACCGATTTCCCCCAGGGCAACCACCAGCAGCTGATCGACTCCATCACCCAGCGGCTGTGGCCCATGGGCGATGCAACGGTGTTCATCCCCGGCCATGGCCCCGAGAGCAGCTTTGGCCGCGAGCGCCAAAGCAATCCTTATGTGGGTGGGACCTGATCCGGGGTTCAGGTTTTAACGCCAAAGGCCAGCGGCATGCCGCTGGCCTATTTTGCATGGGCGCCGATCAGAACTTGGCGGTCAGCGAGGCGTAGAACGAGCGACCGGGCTCGTTGTAGGTGGCGGCCCCTGCGCCGTAGATGGTGCGCGGGTTGTTCACGCCCACGGCATTGCCCATGCGGTAGAGCCGCTTGTCAAACAGGTTCTTGATGCCGGCGGTCAGGGTGACATCCTTGCTGAAGCTGTAGCGCGCGCCCACGCCCACCAGCGCATAGGGGGCCAGGCGGCGGGTTTCCTCGCCGGTCAGCGGCAGGCCCTGGTAGTCGAGCTTGTTGGGCTTTTGGCCGCCGTACCAGGTGACCGAGCCGAGCAGTTGCAAGGCGTTGGTGGTCTGCCACTCCATGCGTGAATTGAGCGTGTACTTGGGGATGATGGACAGCTGCTCGCCGGTGGTCTTGTTCTTGCTCTGCACCATGTACGTGAGGTTGTTGCTCAGGCGCACTGCGGGGCTGAGCTTGACGTTGAACGTACCCTCCACACCAGAGACCACTGCCTTGGGGATATTGGTCCAGGTGAACACATCGGCATTGGCATAGGCGCCGGTGCCGCCGGTCGCGGTGCCCACCGGGGTCATGCCCGCATCGATCTTGTTGCGGTAGTCGTTGTGGAACAGGGTCACGCCCGCCAGCAGGCCCTCGTCGGCATACTCGATGCCCAGCTCCTTGTTGATGCTGGTCTCGGGCTTGAGGTCGGCATTGCCCATCAGGTAGCAGGCGCCGCCCGCGCCCCAGCAACCAATGCCACGGCTGTAGAGCAGGTAGTTGGGGTTCGTCTGGTACAGATTGGGCGCCTTGTAGGCCCGCGCCACACCGGCCTTCAACGTGACCTTGTCCGTCAGGTAGTGCGACAGGTTCAGCGACGGGCTCCAGTTGGTGCCCACCTCGCTGTGCTGGTCCAGGCGCAGGCCGGGGGTCAGCAGGGTTCTGGCATTGAGCTCGATGTTGTCTTCGACAAAGAGCGAGGCAATGCGCGACGATGCTTTGCCGCTGCGGCCGGTGTTGTCCACCCCCGGCACGCTGCCGGCCTCGGTCGTGGTTTGCGAGACGGAGTTGCTGTCGTTGAGCTTTTGCTCCACCCACTCGGCGCCCAGGGTCATCACATGGGGCAGGCTGCCCCATTGGCCTCGGGCGCTGATCTCGCCATGGGCGGTCAGGATGTCGAGCTTGGAGGTGCCATAGGCATCGCTGGAGAACAGGCCTTCGGTACCGCCGGCCAGGCCTTCGTTCATGCGCGTGTTGCGCGTGGTTTCGTACTGCAGGTAGGCGGTGGAGCTGCCAAAGTCGTACTCGCCCTTGTGCGTGACGGCATAGGTCGAGCGGTACATGCGGTTGGTCTCGGTGCCCAGCGCATCGAGCACGCGCTGCGAGGTGGCCACCAGCTTGCCATTCGCATCGACCGTGTAGTTGTTGGTGTTTTGCGTATCGCCCGCGTAGATATTGCCCTGGCGCGCAAAGCTGGCATCGAAGTCGATGCGGTGGCCCGCTGCGGGCTTGAGGCTCAGGCGCCCCGAGAGGTTGCGGTCGCGCACGCCTTCGCGGCCGGCCGGAAAGGTGCCGGCATAAATGCCGGTGCGGGTCGAGGCATGGCCCTGGTTGATGTCCCAGGCGTCCGCATCGGTCTTGTCGACATTGCCGCTCAGGCGAAAGCCCAGCTGCTCGGAGATCGGCCCGGCGAGCGAAAAGCTGGTGCGGCTGCTGCTGCCGTCGCGCGAATCCTCTGGCTGGTTGTAGTACACGGTGGCGCTGCCGCTCAGCTTGTCGGGGATGCCCTTGGTGATGATGTTGACCACGCCGCCAGCCGCCCCATTGCCGTAGCGGGCAGCGGCGGGGCCGCGCAGCACCTCGATCTGCTCGACGGCCTCTTGCGGCACCCAGTTCATGTCGCCCCGCGTGTCGCGCTCGCCGCGCCAGCCGTAGCGCACCGATCCGCGGCTGTTGACGGGCTTGCCATCGACCAGGATCAAGGTGTTTTCCGGCCCCATGCCGCGCAGGTCGATCTGGCGGTTGTTGCCGCGCTGGCCGCTGCTGGAGTTGCTGGTCAGGTTCACACCGGGCTGCTGGCGCAGCACATCGGCGAGGTCATTGCTCGGCTGGCTGTCCAGGTCCTCGCGCGTGACGGTCGAGACGCCCGGCGCCTGCTTCCAGGCGCTTTCTGCCGTGCCCAGCACCTGCACCGTCGCCAAGGTCGGATCCTGCTCCGACGGCGCTTGCGCTGCAGCCTGTGTTTGCGCCTGGGCCCCTGCCTGCATGCCCAGCACCGCCACCGCCGCTGCCACGGCGCGCAAACGCCACCCCTGTTCCCCTGCCTGGATCGCCATACCACCCCTTTTTTGAAAGACAAATGATTTTCATTACCGAATATCGAATTCTTCCATTGCAGGGGTGACTCGTGGTTTGCGCGGCCAACAAAGATGTTTGCGCCAGCGGCAGCACAGGCATGCAGCAAGGCTAAAAGCCGGAAGGCGAGTGATTAAACCCGTACCCGCGCCAGCTTGGGCGCCAGGCCAAAGCGCCGGCGGTAGGCGGTGGCAAAGTTGGCGGCGCTGGTGTAGCCGGCCAGCAGCGCGGCCTGGCCCACGGTGATGCCATCGCGCTCCAGCGCCTGGCGGGCGCGCTGCAGCCGGCATTCGCGCAAAAACTCAAACACCGTGGTGCCGTAGACGCTGCGGAACTGGCGCTGCAAGGTGCTGGCATTGACGCCTGCCTGGCGCGCAATCGCATCCATCGACAGTGCATCGGCCTGGCCCGAGGCGAGAAACGCATGCAACTCGCGCAGCCGCTGGTGTTCGCGCGGCAGCAATCTCGCCGCACTGCCGCCCGCCGCTGCGGCCTCGCAATCGCCCACGGTGGCCAGCGCCTCGCCCAAGAGCTCCAGCGCATGGCTCTCCAGGTACATGTGCTGCAGCAGGGGAGTCAAGCCGGGCGGGTGCACGATCTGCTCGGCAATCACCGCAGCGCGCGGCGACAGCTGCCACTGGCGCGTGGCCAGGTGCTCGTGCATGAAGCGCTGCAGATCGGGCCAGCCGGCCCCATCGCCACCACCAGCCTGGGCCAGCCAGGCAGGGGTGAGCCCCAGGCTGACGCGGCGCGAGTACACGCCCGAGCGCGCCCGCCGCTCAAAGCGCTCGCGCTCGGCCACCGACACCAGCGCGGCGCTGGCGCCTGCGCCTTGGTGGCTCAGCGCCACCCGGGTCAGGCCGTAAGAGACATCGATACGCCCTTCGAGCAACACCACCAGGCGCAGCCCGGCATCGATATCGGCCTGCGCGGTCTGGTCGCGCGGGTCGCAGCCGTCTTCGCTGTGCAGGTTCAGGCCAGGGCGCAGCTCGCGCAGCCGCGAGACATGCGCGCGCAGCTCCGCCTCGGCGTTGATCGCGGAATCAGCGGCGCGCACAGGCCAGGCCGGTAGAGCGTGTTGAAGGAGCCCAGCATGCGCAAACATCTTTCTTGCTGCAGCAAACATGGGCCAAGCGGGTTTGTGCCATGCTTGCCATGATAATTTCTTAATGCAAATCATTCTCAAGCCCATGGTTGATTTGCCGCAAGCCCAGCCCCTATGCAACTCGCCCTGCCCCCTCTTCCCACCCTGCCCTTGGCCCAACTGGCCGATATAACCCGGCGCCGTTTGCTGGGCCTGGGCGCTGCGCTCGCGCTGCCCGGCTGCGCCTGGCACAGCAGCCTGAAGGACGCGCCACCGGTCACCCTGCCCGGCACGCGGCAGCTGGACCTGCGCGCCCCCGGCATGCCGGGCCCGGGCGCGCCCGAGCGCGTGCACCGCATCATGGTGGCCGTGCCGCCCGCGCCACCACCGCCCCAGGGCTACCCGGTGCTCTATCTGCTTGACGGCAACCTGCTGTTCACGCCCACCGCGCAGCTGATGCGCAACCGTTTTGCGCGCGGGCCCTCGGTGCCCACGCAAGGCGCCGTGGTCGTTGGCCTGGGCTATGCCGACAGCCAGGTGCTGGACCTTGCTGCGCGCAGCTATGACTACACGCCGCCGGCCCCCGGCCCGGCTACCGATGCGCGCGGACGCGCCGAAGGCGGTGCCGACCATTTCCTCGACTTCATCGACCAGCAGGTGCGCCCGCTGGTGGAGGGGAGCTTGCCGATCGACACGGCGCGCCAGACCTTTTTTGGCCACTCGTACGGCGGCCTCTGTGTGCTGCACGCGCTGCTGACGCGGCCGGGCAGATTTGGCCGCTATGTCGCCGCCAGCCCCTCGATCTGGTGGCGCGATGGCTTGGTGCTGCAGGCCTTGCCCGGATTCTTGGCGCATGCCGCCAGCCAGGCGAAGGATGCGCCGGCGCTGCGGCTGCTGGTCACGCAAGGCGAGCGCGAAGCGAGGCCTGTGGCGCCATCCACGCAGGCATCTCGGCCCGCGCCATCCCCCCCCGCCAGCGACCCGGCCCGCGACGCCATACGGCGCCAGCGCCAGAACGCCCCGGGCATCCCCGCGCTGATGGAGGGCCTGCGCGGCGCGCCGGACCTGGAGTTGCGCTATGCCAGCTTTCCCGGCGCCGACCACGGCAGCGCCATGCTGCCAGCGGCCCAGCAGGCGCTGGCCATGGCGATCGAGGACTGAGCGCCATGCCTGTGTCCACATTACCCATCCTCTCCAGCCAAGGCCAGGTCGCCACCCCGGAGGCCAGCCGCTATCTGCAGCGCCTGTGTTACCACTTCAGCCGCAAGATCAGCGTGCAGTACGACAGCCACCAGGGTGAGGCCCAGTTCCCCTGGGGCCACTGCAGCCTGCGGGCCGAGGGCGACATGCTGTCCTTTGTCTGCAGCGCTGACAATGCCGAGGCACTGGCCAGGGTGCGCCATGCGATCGACGCGCATGTGGCGCTGTTCTCGCGCAAGAACCCGATGGTGGTGGCCTGGGTGTAAGCCGCCCTAAACCTTCGCTTTAGCGCTTGGCCTGCTCGTAGAGGCCTTGCACCTTGGGCACATTGGCCTGCAGGCTGGCAATGCGGTTGGGCCCAGTCGGGTGGGTCGACAAAAAGCCGATGCCGCCCTTGCCGGTGGCAGCGCCCATCTTCTCCCACAAGCTGACGGCGGCCTGCGGTGCATAGCCGGCACGCGCAGCGATCTCCAGCCCCACCAGATCGGCGTCGGACTCATCGGAGCGGCTGAACTTGAGCGTAAGCAGCTGGCCGCCCAGGTTGGCCGCAGCGGTGCCCATATCGCCCAGACCCAAAATCGCCGCACCCAGGCGGATGCCCAAGCCAGTGGCCTGGGTCTTGGCCAGCTGCTCGCGCGAGTGCTCGCGCAGCGCATGCGCCATCTCATGGCCCATCACCATCGCAATCTCGTCGTCGCTGAGCTGGAGCTGGTCAATGAGCCCGGTGTAGAACACGATCTTGCCGCCAGGCATGCAAAAGGCGTTGATCTGCTTGTTGCCGATCAGGTTCACCTGCCACTTCCAGTCCTTGGCGCGCGGGTTCCAGGGCAGGGCCTGTGCAATCAGGCGCTGGGCAATCGTCTGCAGGCGCTGCAGCTGGGCATTGCCCGGCCCCGCCAATGCGCCCTGCTGCTTGGCCTGCGCCAGCAGCTCCCCGTACTGCTGCTGTGCCGCCTGCTCCAGCGCTTCGGCCGGCACCAGGTTGCGCAGCGCCGACGACTTGCCAACCTCCACCTGCGCCCAGGCCGTGCCCGTCCCGCCAGCACTGGCCACCACAGCTCCGGCCACCAGGGCCTGCAGCCAGGCACGGCGCCCTTGGCAGGCGCAGCTGAACAGTGGTGAGGGATGGGGTAGATCAGGCATTCCAGTTCCAATCATTAAAGAGCGATGATTGCACAGCATTTTTAGCCCCATATACGATTTCGCTTGGTACATCGATGAACATATTTAACAAATAAATTGCAAACAATGGTGGGCTCTGGTACAAATCGACACCTTATTACATTTTGCTTCCAAGCAAAGCGGGCCGCCCATGCCTTACCTGCGTCTTCTTGCCGCCGCGTGCCTCGCGGTCGGCTTCGCCTCCGCCGCACAGGCGCAGATGGAAATCCCCGCCGGCTCTGAAGGGAGCCTGGGCGGAGGCAGCCAGGATCTGGGCTGTGAATCTGTCACGATTGCAGGCACTTACTCCCTGGATGGGGGCAGCTTGCAAAATGCCGGTGCCTTCCTCATTGAAGCGGGTGGCGTGCTCGATGCCCAGGGCAGCATCCAACTGGGTTCTGATTTCCGCAACCAGGGCAGCTTGAACGCCGCAGCCAGCGCCATGGTGTTTGACGGCTCCTGCGCCGCCCCCGGGGCCAGCATCACGGTCACCGGCGTCACCACCGTGGCCAACCTCACCCTCAGCTCCAGCAGTGGCCAGAGCTTTGTGCTGCCCAACGGCGCCAATATCGTGGTCACCGGCAGCCTGGTGCTGCAGGGCCAGCCAGGCCAGCCGCTGCAGATCACCACCGCTGCCGGCCAACCGGCGACCTTCACGCTGGGCCCCGGCGCACAAGTCACCCAGCAAAACGTGAATCTGGTCAATGTCTATGTCGGCCCACCGCCCAGCACCGCGCCCGTCGCCGTGCCAGTCTCCGGCCTGGGCTGGACGGCCAGCCTCGCGCTGCTGCTTTCGCTTCTGTCTTGGGGCGCCTTGCGCTCCGCCCGCATCCGCTCTTTTCTGAGAACCCAGCCATGAACCTCGTCACCTCCTTCTTCCACAGCCGTTGGCTGGCCGGCGGCATCATGGCCCTGGTTGCCAGCGCCGCTTGGTCCGCCGATACCAGCTTCAAGCCGGCGGCGGGCTCGGGCTTTGTCATCAAGGGCCAGGCCAACCAGGATCTGTTCCGGGTGCAGGGAACTGGCGAGACCTATGCCCCGCCGCTGCCTTCCGCGCCGGCCACCGGTACCGAGCAGCTGTGTATGGACCCCGCCACGGGCCGCCTGCTGCGCTGCGCCGACGGCATTGGCACCGGGGCGACGGGCCCTGCTGGCCCCACGGGCCCTCAAGGTGCCGCTGGCCCGGTGGGTGCCACCGGCCCCGCTGGCCCTGCCGGCCCTGCCGGTGAAATTGGCCCTGCAGGCGCAGTGGGTCCCGCAGGCGCCACAGGCCCTGCAGGCCCCACGGGCACGACCGGTGTAGCAGGCCCCGTTGGCCCGGTCGGCCCCACGGGTAACGCAGGCCCCGCCGGCCCAGTCGGTCCCGTGGGTGCGACTGGCGCCACGGGCTCCACAGGCCCTGCAGGCGCGGTTGGCCCACAAGGCCCCACTGGACCACAAGGCATTCCAGGCCCCGTTGGCCTCACCGGTGCGACCGGTCCCCAGGGCCCCATCGGCCCTACCGGTGCAACAGGTGCGCCAGGCTCCATTGCTGCGGTCAATCTGCGCTCCGACACCAAATCAGGTGAACTCTGCCAGGCTTCGGCCTGCTGCGCCGCAAACGAACAAGTGGTGGGTGGCGGCTACGAAGCGGCCAATGCCAAGGGTGGCAATGCGAACTTTGATGTGCGCGTCTCGGCCAGTGCACCAGGCACGCCTGCCAGCTGTGGCGGCACGCAAGGCTGGACGGTACGCGTGCTCAACTCTTTCGTGGGTGATGGCTCCTTGAGCTGCACAGCCTACGCGCTCTGCGCTCCGGTCGCTCCCGCCGTCCCATGACCCTAGCAGCCGCTCCCTGCCCACCAGCCCAGCCCCGTCAGGGTCTGCGCCTGCAGGGCATCACCACCATGCGCCTGCCCTGGCGCCTGGAGGTAGCGGCCGCCTTGCAGCAAGCCCAGCAGTTGCCTGAATCGCTGTGGCGCATGCATTTCAACCAGGGCCGGCATGACGGCGGCTGGCAGGCGCTGGCCTTGCGGGCGTCTGCCCAGGCACCATCGGACATCATGCCGATGGATGCAGACGTGGACGCCTATACCGACTGCGAAGCGCTGCAGGCCTGCCCGGCCATTGCCGAGCTGTTGCGCAGCCTGGACCTGCAGTGCAAATCGGTGCGCCTGATGCGCCTGCAGCCCGACAGCGAAATCATGGAACACACCGACGCGGGCCTCTGTGCCGCCGAGGGCGATGCCCGGCTGCACATCCCCTTGCAAACCGAAGAGAAGGTGTTTTTCCACCTGGGTGGCCAGCGCGTGCCCATGCGCGTGGGCGAATGCTGGTACACCGATGTCTCCCTGCCCCACCGCGTGCGCAACCGCAGCGGCAAGGCGCGCATCCACCTGGTGGCCGATGTGCTGGTCGACGAGCGCCTGGCACAGGCCTTTGCAGCCGGTGACCAGGGCGAGCCTGCTACCGATGACGGCGACCCCTGGCTGGCCTTTACGCAGTTTCGCCAGGCCGTGTTTGCGCAAGAATCTCTGGCCGATGCGCTGGCCGGCTGCCCGGATCTGGCCAGTCTGAGCGCCCGCAGCATCGCGCTGGGCCAGGCCCAGGGGCTGGTGTTTGATGCCTCCGATGTGGAATCGGCGATGAAGGCCGGGCGCCGCGCCTGGAATGCCCAATGGATGCTCTGACACTCCGGGGCTGGCGGCCCGTTCGGCTGTACTGGGATGGGGCCCAGGTCATGGTGGACTGGGCGCGCCTGGGCGATGCGCCGCTGCGCGCACCGTTCTACCAAGAGAGCCTCAAGCCGCTGCTGGGCACCCCGTTCAACCAGGCGTTTCGCCGCCAGACGCCACTGGAGGTGCTGCTGGCTTGGCACGCGCAGTCGCCGGGCATGGCACCCTGCTTGCTGGTCTTCCATGTCTCGCGCTGCGGCTCCACCCTGTTCCCCCAGGCCCTGGCCGAAAGTGCCCACCACCTGGCGATGTCCGAGCCGCCTCCCGTCGATTTCCTGCTGCGCGAAGCGCTGGTCAACGGCTGGCTCAGCCCCGCGCAAGCCATCGCTGCCTTGCGCGCCTGGATGAGCGCCTGGGCCCAGCGCAGCGACGCGGCCAGCCCGGCACTGCAATCGGCCAGCCTCAAGATCGACGCCTGGAACACCGGCCAGGCCCCGCTGCTGATGCAGGCCTGGCCCGAGGCCTTGCCGGTGTTCCTGACGCGCGAGCCGCTGGCGGTGCTGGTGTCGCAAATGCAGGAACGCGCCTTTTACCTGGTGCCCGGTGCCTTTGGCCCCACATTCGGCCTGCCGGGCCTGAGCCTGCTGGAGCAGGCCACGATGCCGCCCGAGCAGTACTGCGCCCGCATGCTGGGCCGCATTTATGCGGACATGGCACGCGTCGCCGATCCGGCGCAAGCGCTGGTGCTGGACCATGCTCAGCTGCCCGAGGCCATTGAGCAACTGGTTCTGCCACGGCTGTCCTGGCAACCTGATGCAAAAGCCATGCAAGCGCTGCGCGAGCGTTTGTCGCGCCACGGCAAACGGCCGCATGAGCCCTTTGCCCAGGACACAGACAACAAACATGCCAAGGCCAACGCTGCATTGCGCGCGCTGGCCGAGCAATGGATGGCCACCCATTACCAGCAATTGCGGGCCCGGTGCGAAGCCCATGACCGCGCAGAGACTCTCTCCGAGGCCGCTATATGACCATGATTCCAAGACGCCATTTCCTCGCCTCCACCAGCGTGGCCGTCAGCACGACCGGTGGCTGGAGCGCAGCGCAGGCGCTGGCGCCCAGTGCCCCGGCCCGGCAAACCTCCAAGGCCTGGCAACTGCTGGCCGTCGCTCCCCAGTCGCACAAGGTGGCCGATCTGGGATCGGACTACCGCCGAGGCCTGGAGCTGGGCCTGGCCCAGCGGCCTGACGTTGCTGTACAGCTGCACTGGGTGGAAGCCCCACCCACCCCCAACCGCGCCGCCCGCAGCATCACGGCGGCGATCGATCAGCGGCCCCAGCTGCATGGTGTTGTCGGTTGGATGCCGCCCGCCGTCGAAGCCCAGGTCGCTGCCCATGCCCAGCCCCTGGGCCTGCCCCTGTGGGCCAGCGATACCGGCGCCGATCTGCCTGCCGCCGCCGAGCCCGGCCAGCCCCAGGCTGTCGTGCGCCATAGCCTGGATCTGTGCGGCAGCGCCGCGCAGCTGGCGCAGGCCGTCTACCAACAGCTAGGCCCTCGGGCCGTGCTGGCTGTTGGGCAGATGGAAGGGGGCTATGACTTTGTCTATAGTTTCGAGCATGCCTACCGTGCGCTGGGGGGGCGGGTGGTTGCTCGCCATGTGGGCGAGTTTGGGCCGCAGAGCGCGGAATTTGACGGCTTGCGCACTGCCGTTTTCAGCCACCGGCCTGATGCCGTTGTGGCCCTGTACTCTGGTCCGCAGTTGGCCCGCTTTGGCCGCTGGTGGCAGGCTCACGCCCAGTCGCAAGGCGCTTGGGGACTGGCTGGCTTGCCTTGGCTGGCGGATGTGCATACCGGCGGCAATGCCGTTACCGCCGGTGCATGGCCCAGCGCTGCACAGGCTCAGCCGGTTTGGAAGCAACGTTTTGAGCGGGTTGGATTGCCTTGGACCGCTGCTGCCCTGATGGGTGCCGAGGCGGGTTACAGCATTGCGGCTGCCCTCGACCAAAGTACGCAAGGCCCTTCTGCTTCTGCGTTGCACGAGGCTTGGATGATGCCGGTGCTGCAGGGCCCGCGCGCGGTTAGTTCGCGCATAACGACCTCAACCAACCACGTATTCAACCGCCCAGCCACCCCGCTTATCAGTGGATGGCTCAATGGCTATCTGCAAACCTAACAACATCAAAGGAACCGACCATGGAACCGTTTATTGGCATGATCACTATGTTCGCCGGTAATTTTGCCCCGCGGGGCTGGGCTTACTGTGCAGGGCAGACACTCGCTATTAGCCAAAATCCAGCCTTGTTCTCCATTTTAGGAACCACCTATGGTGGCAATGGGCAGACCACTTTTCAGCTTCCAAATTTGATGGGTCGGGTGCCGGTAGGCGCCGGTCAAGGACCAGGGCTTCCGTTCGTCACCCTGGGGGAGCAAAGTGGAACCCCAACCATCACGTTGAACCTGCAGCAACTCCCCCAACACAACCACCCCACAATAGCTAGCACTTCAGCAGGTACGCTACAGGCTCCGGCTACGGGCGCATTCCTGGCGCAATCAAACCAGCGAGACGCGCAGTACGTTGAGGCCAGTGGGGTAGGTACAACGGTCCCATTGGGTGGAAGCAGCATCGCTGGTGGGTCACAGCCGATTTCCATCATGCAACCCTATCTGGGCATAAATTTCATCATTGCACTTGAAGGCATCTTCCCATCGCGCAACTGAGAGGGTGTTCTTTCAGCAGCCCGCTCAGCCGGGCCGCTTCTGTTCCAAGCCCAGCGCATCCAGATAAGCCAGCACGGCGCCCAGAGCAACTTCAGGCGCCAAATCTTCGCCCTGAAGATGCAGCTCCGGCTGCAGCGGCCGCTCATACGGGCTGCCGATACCGGTAAAGTCGCGCAGTTCGCCGCGCCGAGCGCGCGCATACAAGCCCTTGGGATCGCGCGCCTCACACACAGCCAAGGGCGTATCGACAAAGACCTCGACAAAAGCTCCTGGCGCAAACAAGGCCCGCGCCTGTGCCCGGTCTGCTGCAAACGGCGAAATCGCAGAGACGATAACGACCAGACCCGCATCGACCATCAGCCGCGCCACATGGGCCATGCGGCGGATGTTTTCTGCCCGCGCCTCGGCGCTGAATCCCAGATCGGCATTGAGCCCCTTGCGCAGGTTGTCACCATCGAGCGCATAGGTATGGCAGCCGCGCTGGTGCAAGGCCCGCTCCAGCGCATGGGCCAGGCTGGTCTTGCCTGAGGCCGATAAGCCGGTAAGCCAAATGCAGCAGGGCGCATGGCCCATCAGCGCGGCGCGCTGCGCCGGCAGCACCGCCTGGCCTGGCGGAAAGATAAAAGCAGCGGGATCGGGTCGGCCGGTCATTCGGCAGGCTCCGTCTTGGCAGGCTCACGGCACATGGTCCAGTACAGCCCATCGCTTGGCAGCTGCACAAAGCCCAGCCGCCCATATAGATGGCGCGCCCGGTTCTGGGGCTCCACACTCAGCGCCATGGGCCGCTGCTGCGCGTCGGCGTGGTTGCACAGCCACCGCAGCAGCACGCTGCCCAGGCCTTGGCTGCGCTGTGCAGCCAGCAGCGAGATATCGACAACCCGCAGTGCATCAGCGCTGTCATCGACGATCAGGCGCCCAACCGGTTGGCCATCCCGCTCAACCAGGTAATGCAGCGCCTGGGGGTAGTAGCTGCGGTAATGCTGACGCTGAAAATCAAACTGCGAATGGCAGAAGGCATCGATGGCCTCGGGTGGCCAGCCGGTGAGCGCCAGCTCATCGCTGCGCACATCGCGGTAAAGAGCACGTAAAAAATCCGCATCTGACGCCAAAGACTGGCGCAGCTGCAAGCTGCCCAGTTGCAGGGCCGCAGGCAGCTCAGAGGGCATGGCTGAATTGGGCTTCGTAGTACACGCCTTGCGCATCGGCGCCGGTGGCGGACACCATGATCGCAAAATCACCCCATTCCGCATGGCGTGCGCGGTAAGTCTGGCTGGGCAGAACCGGGGCCGTCGGGCCCTGAAAATTGAGCCGGTATGCGGCCATGCCGGGGGCGGCTCGGCTTTGCGCCTCAAAAGCGGTCACCAACAGCGGAATCTGCTGCGTCTGCCCGGCAGTGTCCCCCGCCAGAAAGACCAGCGACTGGCCCTGGAGCTGGCTGGCCATCTCCTGCGTCAACACCCGCGTCCATACGGCGTCATCCAGTTGGTAAGTGGTGTCTGGCAAGGTCATACAGGGGCAGCAAACGCAGTCCGTGGTGGCAAGAGCGCCATTCTATCGCCGGGCCTGCAGAGCACGCCGTCCATGTGCGACCCGGCAGTCAACTGCGCATCTCGGCTTTCACGACCACCCATAGCCCCAGCAGCACGGCGGCCAGCCCCACCCAGGCCACCCAGGGCTGGTGTTCGCCGACGATCCACACGGCCAGCACAAAGGCCGCCACCGGCTCGATGAGGCTGAGCGCCACGCCGGTGGGCCCCGAGATATGGCGCAGACCCATCGAGAACAATAAATGTGCAATGCCCGAGACAACGGCGCCCAGGTAGACAACAACCAGCACGGCAGACAGGCTCCACTGCGGCATGCCCGCATACAGTGCGGCCACCGGCAGTGCGAGCAGTGCCGCGCCGCTGAACACATAGAAGTTCACCACCTTGGGGGACATATGGCTGACCAGGCGCTTGTTGACCAGCGCATAGCCGGCATAGGACAGACCCGCCAGCAGGCACAGCGCCAAGCCGGGCCAGGAGACCTGGCTGCTGCCGCCCTCGCCCATCACCATGGCCACACCGCCGGCCACGCTGACCAAGGTGCCCAGCCACCACAGCGGCGACAGGGGCGCGCGCAGCACCACGGCCTGCAGCAGGCCCGCCCAGATGGGGCTGCTGCCAATGGCAACGGCTGTGCCCACGCCCACACCGGCCATCTGCAGGCCGGCGTAGAAAAACACGCTATAGCCGCCAATGCCCAGCGAGGCCCAGAAGAACGACGACAGCCGCAGCCCCGCCTGGCGGGGCCGCAGCACCAGGCTGCCGGTGCTGCCACGCCGCGCCCACAGCAGGCTCAGGCCCAAAAATGCCGCCGCCACCGCCAGCTGCGCAGCCCCCACCCAGAACGGCGACAGCCCCGCAGCCCCGAGGTACTGGGCGGTGCCGCTGGTGCCCCAGAGCACGCCGGCAATGGCGACCAGCGCAATACCTTGCGCAGAGGCGCTGAAAAATGAAGAAGGGGCGGGGGATGCCATGCCGCTGGAAGTCTGTGTCATGCCGCTATGGTGCCGCGACGGGGCCGGGGCAAATGTCGAGAAACGCTTGTGGCTGGGCTGCCAAACGCACCCAGCGCATCATGCGCCGCCGCGTTTGCGCAGGCTGCGGCTGCCCACGCCGCGATCGCGCCGCAGCGCATAGGCCAGCGCGCTGGCCGTGCTGTAGCCGCAGCGCAGCGCCGTGGTCTCCAGCGGCTGGCCGGCGGCCAGGGCTTGGCTGGCCTCGGTCAGGCGCAGGTCGCGCAGCCATTGCTGGGGGGTGCTGCCGGTCAGCTCCTGCCAGCGCACATGAAAACGCTGGGCGCTCAGGTGTGCCAGCGCCGCCAGTTGGGGGGTGCGCCAGTCGCCGGCCAGATCGGCCCGTACCGCAGCGGTGATGGCCTGCACATCCAGCGCGCGGCGCAGCAGCAGCGCGGGCGACTGCTGGACCCAGGCCACATGGGCCTGGGCCACGGTCAAGGCCGAGGCATGGGTGGCCAGCCAGTCGCGCGGCGGGGCGGCAAAGCGGCGCATCTGCGCCCAGTCTGCGCCGTCGGGCACATCCACCACGGCCAGCGCGCTGCCCTTTTGTGCCAGGTAGGCGTGGGTGGCACCCGCCGGTATCACCACGCCGCTGGCGGTATCGACATAGGCGGCCTTGCCATCGACCTCCAGCTCCATGCGGCCGGCCAGTGCATACAAGAGCTGCACATGGTCATGGCTGTGCGCCTGCTGCTCGCCTTCGTAGTGGCGAACAGAGTAGTCAGGAGCCAGCAAGCGGTGGTGGTGGTGGTCGGCCATGGCAGCAGCGGTGCATCAGTGCATAGCGCACAGTGTAGCCAAGCGTGGGCCCTGACCCCTTGTTGCGCCGCTTGCCCCGTTCAGCAGCGCGGATCAGCGTATATTGGCGCATTGTCCGGGCCTGGCCTGGCCCACCCCTTTTTACTGTACGCCTCGTCCGCATGGCCGACACCTCTTCGCCCGCTACCGCCTCCTCCCCCGCCGCCCGCCGCTCCTGGGCGGACACGTTTCGCGTCTATACCGAGCCGGCCAGCCTGCGCATGCTGGCGCTGGGCTTTTCTGCCGGCCTGCCGCTGCTGCTGGTGCTGGGCACCTTGTCGTTCTGGCTGCGCAAGGCCGGCATCGACCGCAGCACCATCGGCTACCTCAGCTGGGTGGGCCTGGCCTATGCCTTCAAATGGGTCTGGTCGCCGCTGGTTGACCGGCTGCCGCTGCCCGGCCTCACGCGCCTGCTGGGGCGCCGGCGCAGCTGGCTGCTGCTGGCCCAGGGCCTGGTAGTTGCCGGCCTGCTGGGCATGGCCTGGGTCGATCCGCAGCTGCACCTCAACCATGTGGTCTGGTGCGCGCTGGCGGTGGCCTTTGGTTCGGCCACGCAGGATATTGCGCTCGATGCCTACCGCATCGAATCGGCCGACGCCGATCGCCAGGCCGCGCTGGCCGCCACCTACCAGACCGGCTACCGCATCGCGATGATCTGGGCCGGTGCGGGCGTGCTGTGGCTGGTGGCCCTGGGCCTGCAAGAGGGCGCGGGCGACTACCAGCGCCAGGCCTGGGGCTTTGCCTATATGGTGATGGCCGCCTCGATGCTGGTGGGCGTGGTCACCGTGCTGCTGTCGCCTGAGCCGGCGGCCAAGCCCATGACCCCCGCCCGCAATGCCGCCCAGTGGCTGCAGGAGGCACTGGTCGCCCCGTTTGCCGACTTTGTCGGGCGTTACGGCTGGCATGCAGTGCTGATCCTGGCCTTGATTGCGATCTACCGCATCTCGGACGTGGTGATGGGCATCATGGCCAACCCCTTCTATGTCGACATGGGCTACACCGAGGCCGAGGTCGCCTCGGTCAGCAAGATCTTTGGCGTCATCATGACCCTGGTCGGCGCGTTCATTGGCGGCGTGATCTCGATGCGCATCGGCGTGATGCGGGTCTTGATGCTGGGCGCGGTGCTCTCAGCCGGCAGCAACCTGCTGTTTGCCTGGCTGGCCACGCGCGGCCATGACCTGGCGGGCCTGATTGCCGTGGTCTCGGCCGACAACCTGGCCGGCGGTATTGCGTCGGCCGCCTTTATCGCCTACCTGTCGAGCCTGACAAACGTGAACTACTCGGCCACCCAGTACGCGCTGTTCAGCTCGATGATGATGCTGCTGCCCAAGTGGATTGCCGGGTTCTCGGGCGTGTACGTGGACCATTTTGGCTATGCGCAGTTCTTTGTATCGACGGCGCTTTTGGGGCTGCCGGTGCTGGTGCTGGTCTGGCTGGCGTCGCGCATCAGGCCTGTCACTGGGGAGTTTTGAGAACGTTGACAGGAGCTCGGTGCGGTTTACCAAACTTTACGGCAGGGACAATCCGGCGCGACCCCAGCGTGCCACGATGACTCCCTATAGCAAAATCTGCGGGTTCTCCCGCCCATAACCATGACTGCCATGCATACCCACCAACTGTTGATGATCGAAGATGACGAGCGTCTGGCCAATATGGTGAGCGAGTATCTGGCCCAGTCGGGGCTGCAGGTCAGCCACATGGCCGATGGCGCCAGCGGCCTGTCGGCGCTGCAGGACCCGGCCAGCGGCCAGTCGCCCGACCTGGTCATCCTCGACCTGATGCTGCCCGATCTGGACGGCCTGGAGGTCTGCCGCCGCATCCGTACCTTGAGCGGCCCCGCGGCCCAGGTGCCTATCCTGATGCTCACCGCCAAGGGCGACCCGATGGACCGCGTCATCGGCCTCGAAGTGGGCGCCGATGACTACCTGCCCAAGCCGTTTGAGCCGCGTGAGCTGCTCGCCCGCATCCGCGCCATTCTGCGCCGCCGCGTCGATGGCGGCAGCGCCGCGGCCCCGGCCAGCCAGGTGCTGCGCTTTGGCAGCCTGGAGATCGACCGCGACGCCCGGGCTGTCACCATCAGCGGCAAGCCCGCCGACCTGACCAGCTACCAGTTTGACCTGCTGGTCACCCTCGCCGAGCGCGCCGGCCGCGTGCTCAGCCGCGACCAGATCATGGAAGCGGTGCGCGGCCGCGAGCTCGAAGCCTTTGACCGCTCCATCGACGTGCACATGGGCCGCATCCGCGCCGCCATCGAGGCCGATGCGAAAAACCCGCGTCGTATCCTGACCGTGCGCGGCGTGGGCTATGTGTTTGCCAAACAGCAGGACTGAGACCCGGCGCTAGCGCCCCCTTTGCACGTTTGCACGCATGCATCTCTACAAATACTTCGCCGAGCGGCTTTATCTGCGCATCTGGCTCACCGTGGTGGGCGGCGTGGCCGTGCTGATCCTGGTGATTGGCTGGGCCTGGCAGGCGGCGGCGGAGAAAAACGCCACGCCGCTGCAGCCGCCCGCGCGCGAGCTGCTGATCCGCAGTGCCGATGGCGGAGTGCTGCTGCATGGCGAGGCGGTGCGCCAGCCCGGCGACCCGAGCGAATTGGTGCTCTACCTGATTGAAGACGACCAGGGCCGCACCTACGAGATGGAGCTGCAGCGCCGCTCCGGCCGGGGCGAAGGCCACCGCCCCCCGCCGCCCAACCTGGGCCCCTGGTGGTTCTGGGTCAAGCCGCCGTTTGGCTTTTTCTGGATGCTGGGCCTCATCGGTGTCGTCGTCGTGGTCGGCGTGTTCCCCATCATCCGCCGCCTGATGGGCCGGCTCGAAGCGCTGCGCAAAGGCGTCAAGCAGTTTGGCGATGGCGACCTGTCCGTGCGCGTCGATGTACGCGGCAATGACGAGGTCAGCGACCTGGCCGAGCAGTTCAATGCCGCCGCCGCCCGCATCGAGGCACTGGTGCAGGCGCACAAATCGCTGCTGGCCAACTCCTCGCATGAGCTGCGCAGCCCGCTGACCCGCATCCGCATGGGGGTGGAGCTGATGGGCGAGAAGCCCTCGCCCACCTTCAAGCAGGAGATCCAGCGCAATATCGCCGAGCTCGACCAGCTGGTCGACGAGATCCTGCTGGCCAGCCGCCTGGGCGCGCGCGAGGCCGATGTGGGCACCCCCGAGATGATCGACATCATCGGCCTGTGCGCCGAAGAGTGCGCGCGGGTCGAGGCCGATCTGGAAGTCGCCGACATGCACGGCGATGCGATCGAGGTGCGCGGCATTGCCAAGCTGCTGCGCCGCGCCGTGCGCAACCTGCTGGAAAACGCCCGC
The DNA here is from genome assembly GCF_014076495.1 of Comamonas koreensis. Classification (NCBI taxonomy): domain Bacteria; kingdom Pseudomonadati; phylum Pseudomonadota; class Betaproteobacteria; order Burkholderiales; family Comamonadaceae; genus Comamonas; species Comamonas koreensis. The sequence continues at coordinate 277,328 of NZ_CP043575.1, forward strand.
CGCTACTCCCAGGGCCCGATCACCCTGTTCCTGGACAAGCAAGGCGCCTATGCCGAGATCCGCGTGGCCGACCGGGGGCCCGGCGTGCCGCCCGACCAGCGCGAGCGCATTTTTGAATCTTTTTACCGCATGCCTGGCGCCAGCGAACGCCATGGCGGTGTGGGCCTGGGCCTGGCCCTGGTGCGCTCGATTGCCGAACGCCACGAAGGCAGCGTGCACTGCGAGGGGCGTGACGGTGGCGGCGCAGTCTTTGTGCTGCGCCTGCCTTTGGCACCGCTGGCACGCACCGCACCTGCACAAGCGCTGCCTCCGCCCAACGTGTGACAGCGGCTCAAGCACGCACCAAAGGGTCTTGCCTAGCGGCTGAGACTCTTTTTTTATTCAAGCGCTTTCAGGGCGACGCCTTCTTAAAACACCACGCCCGAATGCAGCACGATATTGGCGTACGGTGTGCATTCGCCGGTGCGCACCACCGCCACGGCCTGGCGGCTCAGGGTCTTGAACTCTTCATGCGGCACGCATTGCGGCGCGCTCGGCAGGCCATCGGCTTGGCGCTGCTGGTACCAGGCCGGCAGTTGCTGCCCGTCCAGGCACTCCAGGGCCACGGTGGCGGTCTCCACCTGCAGCTCGCTCAAGATGGCCTGCAGCACCTGGTCCAGGCTCGGCACGCCACGGGCCACGGCCAGGTCCACGCGCCGCACGCCGGGGGGCACCGGCAGCCCGGCATCGCCAATCACCAACATATCGCCATGGCCCATGCTGGCGATGATCTGCGACAACTCGATATTCAACAGTGCGGCTCGCTTCATACGGGACTCCAGGGGCTGGCTTCGGTGCGGGTGGCGACCTCGGCATGGAAGGGGATGGAAGGCTGCGCACCGGCGCGCGTCACGCAAATGCCAGCGGCGCGGATGGCCCACTGCGTGGCCTCGTCGAGGCTGGCGCCGGAGGCCAGTTGCACGGTGAGCGCACCCAGGAAGGTGTCGCCGGCGGCCGTGGTATCTACCGCCTGCACCTGGGGCGCGCGGTGCCAATGGGCAGGGGCCTCTGCGGTGCTGGCGCTGCGCGCATCGCAGCAGACGGCGCCCTGGCTGCCCAGGGTCACCACCACCTGGCCGGCGCCCTTGGCCTGCAGCCAGCGCGCGGCGCGGGCGGCGCTCTCGGGGCTGTCGACCGGGCTGCCGCTCAGCTGCGCGGCCTCGGCTTCGTTGACCACCAGCACATCAATCGCAGGCCACCAGGCATCGGGCAGCGGCTGCACCGGCGAGGGGTTGAGCACCGTCTTGCAGCCCACGGCGCGCGCGCTGCGCAAGGCCTGGTCCACTTCTTCCAGCGGCGTCTCGAACTGCAGCACCACATAGGCGGCATCCTGCAGCAGCGGGCGCAGCACCGGCTCGGTCACCTGCAAGCGCAGGTTGGCGCCGGGTACCACCACGATCTGGTTCTGGGCGCTGTCATCGACGCTGATGACGGCCACGCCGGTGGCATCGCGCGCGCTGCGCTGCACATGCTGCACATCGATATGGTCGGCCACGAGGCCAGCGAGCAGCTGGTCGGCATAGGCGTCCTCGCCCACGCAGGACAGCAGGCTGACGGCCGCCCCCTGGCGCGCGCAGCTGACGGCCTGGTTGCCGCCCTTGCCGCCAGGCACCTGGCTGAGCGACTGGCCCAGCATGGTCTCGCCAGCGCGCGGCATATGCGGCACGCGCAGCACCAGGTCCATGTTCAAACTGCCCAGCACCACGATACGCGGGGCCTGGCTCAAGATAGGCACATTCACAGGTTTTCTCCAATCGCAATCGGCACGGCGGCCCGGGCCAGGGACCGGCTGCTCTCGCGGGTCACCAGCGCCGGCACCAGCAGCTGCGTGGCCGCCGCGACAGGCTCAGCGCCGCGGCCCGCCTGGATGCGTTCGAGCAGCCAGGCCAGCGCTTGCTCGGCCATGGCCTGGGTGGGCTGGGCCACCGTGGTCAGCGCCGGCTGGGTGTAGCCCGCCAGCTCGATATCGTCATAGCCCACCACGGCCACATCGCGGGGCACCTGCAGGCCCGCTTCATGCACGGCGCGCAGCGCGCCCATGGCCATCAGGTCGTTGCAGGCAAATATGGCCGTGGGCCGGTCGGCGGCACGGTCGCGCAGCAGGCGCCGCATCGCCACATAGCCACCATTGGCGGTGAAATCGCCATGCACCAGCAAATCGCTGGGCAGGCCCACCAGCTGCAGCGCCTGGCGCCAGCCCTGCACCCGCTGCTCGCTGGACTGCAGGTCCTGCGGGCCGCCCACACAGGCAATGCGCTTGCGGCCCAGCGCCATCAGGTGCTGGGTGGCCAGCATGCCGCCTTGCACATGGTCGGTCTGCACGCAAGGCCGCTCCAGGCCGACAATGGCCCGGTCGATCAGCACCATCGGCAGCGCCGTCTGCGCCAGGTGCTGGGACATCAGCGCATCATCGCTGGTCGAGGCCACGATCAGGCCATCGACCCGCTTTTGCGACAGCACATCCAGGTAGACCTGCTGGCGCCCGGCATGGTTGTCGGTATTGCACAGCAGCAGTGCATAGCCGGCGGCAAAGCAGGCGTCTTCGACGGCGCGCACCAGCTCGGCAAAGTAGGGGTTGGAGTTGTCCGGCACCAGCATGCCGATGGTGTGCGTGGCGTTGATCTTGAGGCTGCGCGCCACGGCGCTGGGCACATAGCCCAGGGTCTGCACGGCTTCGAGCACGCGCTCTTGCGTGGCCGGCAGCACCGCGCGCGTCTTGTTGAGCACATGCGAGACCGTGGTGACGGACACGCCCGCCAGGCGCGCCACATCCTTGATACTGCTCATTGCCACCGTGAGGCCCGGCGTGCGGCACGGCGCTGGCGCACCGTGTCGATGATCACGGCCACGACGATCACGGCGCCGGTGATGATGCGCTTGGCAGGCTCGCTGGCGCCAATCTGGGCCAGGCCCGCTTCCAGCACCGCGATGATCAGCACGCCAAAGAAGGTCGCGATCACCGAGCCGCGCCCACCCATCAGGCTGGTGCCGCCAATCACGACGGCGGCAATCACCTGCAGCTCCATGCCGCTGCCGGCGTTGGGGTCGGCTGCTTCGAGGCGCGCCGACTGCATCAGGCCGGCCAGGCCGGCGAGCAGGCCGGTCAGCGCAAACACCAGGATGCGGATGGGGCGCGGGTCGATACCGGCCAGGCGCATGGCCTCTTCATTGGTGCCGATGCCCACCACATAGCGGCCAAACACGGTGCGGGTCAGCACAATCTGGCCCAGCGCAACCACCACGATGGCGATGACAAAAGCGGACGAGACACCATAGGCGATGGGTGCGGCCAGGCCCGAGATCGCATCACCCACATACTGGGTGCGCGAATCGGTCACCAGGTAGGCCGCGCCCCGCAGTGCTTCGAGCATGCCCAGCGACACAATGAAGGTCGGCAGGCGCCAGACCACCGAGATCGAGCCCAGCACCGCGCCGCACAGCAGGCCGCAGAGCAGGCCCAGCGCGCCAGCAGCCCAGGGGTTGAGGCCCCAGACCAGGATCGCCTGGGCCGCCACTGCCGCCGACAGCGCCAGCACCGAGCCCACCGACAGGTCAATGCCCGCCAGGATCAGCACAAAGGTCATGCCCACAGCCATCACCGCCAGCGCGGGAATCTCGTTGGCGATGGTGACAAAGGTCTCGGCGCTCCAGAAATACTCGCTCAGGAAGCTGAACAGCGCGACCATCGCGGCCAGCACCAGAAACAGGCCCACATAGGTGCCCCAGGCCTGCATGCGGCCCGAAGAGGCCTTGGCAGCCGACGGCGTAGGCGCGCTGGCGCGCGCGGAAAGGGGGGTGGTCATGGCTTGGTCCTCTTGCCTGCTTTTTTATTCGGGGGTTGCAGCCTGGGCTGCGGCGTGGGCCGATGGGGCTTCATCCACATTGCCAAAGGCGGCGGCCAGCATCTGCTGGTCGCTCCACTGGCCGCGCTCGAACACGGCCACCAGCTCGCCGTCATGCATCACGCCGATGCGGTCGCACATGGCCATCAACTCGCGCAGGTCGCTGGAGACCATCAAGACGGCCTTGCCGTCGTCGCACATGCGGTCGATCTCGTGGTAAATATCAGCGCGCGCGCCCACATCGACGCCGCGTGTGGGCTCGTCGAGCAGCAGCACATCGCAGGGCTGGTGCAGCCAGCGGGCAAACACCACCTTTTGCTGGTTGCCGCCGCTCAAGGTGGAGACGGCCTGCTCGGCGCTGCGCGAGCGGATGCGCAGGCGCTCGACAAAATGGCGCGCCACTTCGCTCTCCTGGGCGCGCTGCAACCAGCCGCCGCGCGCTATCTTGTGCATGCCCGCCAACGTGGTGTTGGCGCGGATGGATTGCGACAGCAGCAGGCCTTGCGACTTGCGGTCTTCGGTCACCAGGCCGATGCCGGCGCGGATGGCCTGCACGGGGCTGCTCCAGTTGGGCGCCACCTTGTGCGTGGCCGCCGCGCTGCCAGCGGCATGCAGGCTGATTTCGCCCTGCTCGGCGCGGTCTGCGCCAAACAGCAGGCGCACCAGCTCGGTACGGCCCGAGCCGACCAGGCCCGCCAGGCCCATGATTTCGCCCGCATAGAGCGACAGACTCACGCCGCGCACCTGCGCGCCGCGTTGCAAATTTTTCGCAGACAGGCGCAGCGCGCCACGCGTGCGGCGCGGCCGGCCTTCGTTGTCCTGCACCGCATGGCCGACCATGCGCTCGACCAGCTCATGTTCCTGCACGCCCTGCATGGGCCGCACATCGACGAGGCGCCCATCGCGCAGCACGGCCACCCGGTCGGCAATGCGCTGCAGCTCTTCGAGCCGGTGCGACACATAGACCAGGGCCACACCGCGCGCCTTGAGCAGCGCAATCTGCGTGAACAGGTGCTCGGTTTCCTTGAGCGTCAGCATGGCGGTGGGCTCATCGAGCACCAGCACCCGCGTGCCGTCCTGCAGATTGCGGGCGATCTCCACCATCTGCTGCTGGCCAATGCCCAGCTGCGAGACCGGGGTGTCCGGGTCGATATGCTCCATGCCGATCTTGGCCAGCTGGGTGCGGGCCAGCGCCCGCATCGCGGTATGGTCGAGCCAGCCCATCTTGTGGGGGAGCTGGCCGAGCAGCAGGTTTTCGGCCACCGTCAAGGTGGCCACCAGGCCCAGCTCCTGCATCACCATGCGCACGCCCTGGCGCTCGGCATCGCGGCGCGATGTGGGGGCAAAGGGCTTGCCATCGAGCTGCATCTGGCCCTGCGATGGATCCACCAACCCGCACAGAATCTTGGACAAGGTGCTCTTGCCCGCGCCGTTTTCTCCGGTCAACGCCATCACCTCGCCCGCATGCAGATCCAGGCTCACGCCCTCGAGCACCAAGGTGCCGGAGTAGGCCTTGCCCATCTGCTGCAGACGCACGCGTGGCGTGCCGGCGCCTTGCGCCTCAGTCGTTGCCATGGTGTGCGCCGTTGTTACTTGCTGTCCTTGGTCACCAAGGCCACATCGGTCTTGACCTCAGCGGGCAGCTCGCTCTGCTTTTTCTTCTCGGCCAGGGCCTTGAGCGCGATCTCGATACCGAACACGGCCTGCTTGGCAGCGTACTGGTCAGCAGTGGCCAGCACGCGGCCGTCCTTGAGCATGGGCTTGATGGCGGCGATGTTGTCATAGCCCACCACCTGCACCTTGCCGGTGCGGCCCGAAGCCTTGACCGCCGCGACCACGCCCAGCGCCATGCTGTCGTTGCCGGCCATGATCGCCTTCAGATCGGGGTGCTCGCGCAGCATGCCGGCAGCCACCGTGTTGCCCTTGTCGATTTCCCACTGGCCCGATTGCAGGCTGACCACATTGGCGCCAGCGGCCTTCATCGCATCCTGGAAGCCCAGGGTGCGCTGCTGGGCGTTGAACGTGGTCGAGACGCCTTCAACGATACCGACCTTGTCACCGGCTTGCAGCTGCTTGCCCAGGAAATCGCCCACCAGCTTGGCGCCGGCACGGTTGTCCGGACCGACAAACGGCACGTTCAGGTCCTTGCTCTTGAGCGCATCGGCATCGAGCTTGTTGTCGATGTTGACGATCAGCACGCCCTTGTCTGCTGCATTTTTCAGCACAGACACCAGCGCCTTGGAATCTGCCGGAGCAATCACGATGGCCTGCACGCGCTGGGCCACCATCTGCTCGACCATCTTGATCTGCGCGGCCGTATCGGTCTCGTCCTTGATGCCGTTCGCCACCAGCGTGTACTGGGCGGCATTGGCCTTCTGGTGCGCCTTGGCGCCGTCTTCCATCGTGCGGAAGAACTCGTTGGCCAGCGATTTCATCACCAGCGCCACCTTGGGCTTGTCAGCCGCGACGGCTTGGTGGGAAAAACCAGCCACGGTGGCCAAAGCCAGCGCAGCAGTCAGGGTACGGCGGGTAAAGCGCATGAGATAAGTCTCCGAAGGATTGTTGTGCATCACGCGGCGCTATCCACAGCAGTAGCCGCGAGATGCCGCATGTTTGCATAGGCGCAAACGTTTGCGCCCCGGAGTTTACCCCAAGGTCAAACAATGTTTCACGAGTTGGACATGCGGGCCGGGTGCCTTGGAGCGCCCGGTTTAGCAGCCCCTTTGCCCGGGGCTGCCAGCGGCGTTTCCGCCGCTCAGCCCTGGTGCGGATGGCGCCAGACCATGCCGGCCAGAATCACCATGCCCAGCACCAGCGCGCCGCCCGCTGCCGCTAGGCCATAGGCAAAGCCCTGCTGGGTGCTGGCACTGTGGGCCAGCATCCAGGCGACCATCGGCGGACCCACGATCTGGCCCAGCCCATAGGCAGCCGTCAGCAGGCCCGGAAAGCTGCTGAGCGCAGTCGGCCAGATGCGGCGCGCCTCTTGCAGCGCAAAAAAGGTCAGCGCAGTAAACGGCAGGCCCAGCAGCAGGCTGCCCAGCGAAAAGCCCAGCGGCGTGGGCCACAGCGCGCTGATCGCAATCGACACCGCCTGGATGCCGTAACCGGCCATCAGGAGCCGGCGCCGGTCCCAACGGGCGGGCAAATGGGTCGAGAGGTAGGCACCCAGCGCCACGCCCCCGCCAAACATGGGCCAGAACAGGTCGGGCCAGATCGAATCGGCCGGCAGTGCGCCGCGCGCAATCACCGGCAGGTAGGTGGCGGTGACGATATAGCCCAGGCCGGCCAGGCTGTAAGCCAGGGTCAGCAGCAGCCGATCCACCGGACCCTCGGGAGCGAGCGCCACGGCGGCTCCCGCCTGCGTGGGGGCTGGCGGCGGCGCCAGCGGCCCGCGCACCACCGTCATCACCATCAGCCACAGCACCACGGCCAGCAGCGCAAACGCCAGCCAGGCGCTCACCGCATGCCAGCCGGCCGCCACCATCGCGCTGGTGGCCAGGCCCGTGAGCGCAATGCCGATGCCCGGGCCGCAAAACAGCAGGCCGCCCATTTGCGGCCGCCCCAGATGCGCCAGCTGCGACATGCACCACAAGGTGATATTGAGAAACACCACCGCACTGGCCACGCCCGAGACAAAACGCAGGCTGGCCCAGGCGCCAGGCCAGTTCAGCGCCATCGCCGCCGTCAGCACTGCGGTGATGAACAGCCACCAGTGCACCATGCGCGAGGGGTGCAGGCGCTGCATCAAGCCCGAGGCCACCCAGGGCAGCACCATGCAGACCAGCGAGCCGACAAAGTAGCCCAGGTAGTTGCTCATCGCCAGCCAGCTGCCTTGCGCCAGGTCGATGCTGCCGTCGTGCAGCATCATCGGCATCAAGGGCGTAAAGGCAAAGCGCCCTACGCCCATGGCCGAGGCCAGCGCCAGCATGCCGGCCACCGCCACCCACCAGGGGCGCTGGCCCCAGCGCAGTGAGGGTGCAGGGGTGGAAGAGGAAACCGAGGAGCTGACCGAGGGTGGCATGGTGCGGACCTAGTGCTTATGTATCTTTTTTGGAGATGCCATGTTAAATTAACATCTTCAAAAAAGATAGATACCGCCGTGTTGGATCTCGCCACCCTCGCCATTTTTCAGCAGGTCATTGCCAGCGGCAGCATCACCCGTGCTGCGCAGCAGCTGGGCCGTGCCCAGTCCAATATCACCACCCGCATCCAGCAGCTGGAGGAGTCGCTGGGCGTCGCGCTTTTTGTACGCGAAGCCCGGCGCATGGTGCTGACACCCGAGGGACAGCAGCTGCAGCGCTATGCCGACCAGCTCTTGACCTTGGCCGAAGAGGCCACGCAAAGCCTGCGCGGCCAGCAGTCCAGCGGGCGGCTGCGCCTGGGCTCGATGGAGAGCACGGCTGCCGCGCGCCTGCCGCTGCCGTTGGCCGCTTTCCACCGCAGCCACCCGCAGGTGCAGCTGGAGCTGTCAACAGCCGCCTCGCTGCAGCTGATGGAGCAGGTGCTGGACCACCAGCTCGATGCCGCGCTGGTCGCCTGGCCGCCCCCGGATGTGGATGCGCCGCTGCCGCTCGATCTGGTGCCACTGTACGAAGAATCGCTGCTGCTGCTGCGCCCCGCCCAAACCCAGCAGGGGGAGCTGCCGCGCACCCTGGCCGGTTTCAGTGATGGCTGCACCTACCGCCGCATTGGCGAGCAGTGGATGGCGCAGACCCATGGCCCGGCGCCTACGCGCGTGCTGCAGCTGTCCTCGTACCATGCGATCGTGGCGGCCGTGGCCGCAGGCAGCGCGGTCGCCGTGGTGCCGCAGACCGTGCTGGATCTGCAGCGCGATGCGCTGCCGGTGCGCAGCGAGCCCTTGGGCGCCTGCACCACCATGTTTGTCACCCGCCAGGGCTATGCCACGCCTGCGGTACAGCAGCTGCTGGCCGTGTTGCAGGCAGCGGCCCCCACCCCTTTACCCACCGCGATGGAGACCGTATGACCCGCAACCTGACACAAGAACTGGGCCTGCAGCTGCCCGTGGTGCAGGGCCCGATGACCGGCTCGGACAGCCCGGCGCTGGCCGCTGCCGTCAGCGCCAGCGGCGGCCTGGGCTCGCTGGGCTGCGGCATGCGCTCGCCCCAGGCGATGGCGGAAGCCGCCGCTGCGGTGCGCGCGCAGACCGACCGGCCCTTTGCGATGAATCTGTTTGTGCAGGCCACCCCCGCGCCCGATGCCGCCACCGTGCAGCAGGCCTTGCAGCGCCTGGCCCCGCTGTATGCGCGCTTTGGCGCCGAGCCGGCCGTGCCCGCGCAGTGGTGCGAAGACTTTGCGCAGCAGCTCGATGCGCTCGTCGCCTGCCGCCCGGCGGTCGCCAGCTTTACCTTCGGCATTCTCAGCGCCGCCCAGGTGCAGCGCCTGCAGGCCGCAGGCAGCCAGGTCTGGGGCACGGCCACCACCGTGGCCGAGGCGTTGGCCTGGCAGGCGGTGGGGGCCGATGCGGTCATCGCCAGTGGCAGCGAAGCCGGCGGCCACCGGGGTACCTTTTTGGCAGACTATGCCTCGTCCATGGTCTCCACCCTGCCACTGGTGCGCGACTGCGTGCAGCAGCTGCAGCTGCCGGTGATTGCAGCGGGCGGCATCATGGATGGCGCCGGCATTGCCGCCGCCCAGGCGCTGGGCGCGCAGGCGGTGCAAATGGGCACGGCCTTTCTGGTCTGCCCCGAATCGGCCATCAACGCGGCCTACCGCGCTGCGCTGGCTGCCGCCCAGGCCACCGACACGGTCACCACCCGCACCATCTCGGGCCGGCCGGCACGCGGCATCCGCAATGCGATGATCGATGCGCTCGAAGCCGAGGAGGCCGCCATTCCGCCCTACCCGGTGCAAAACGCACTGACTGGCGCGCTGCGCAAGCTCGCGGGCGCGGCAGGTGATGCGCAGTACCTGTCGCTCTGGGCCGGCCAGGGTGTGGCCCAGGCCCGAGCCCTGCCCGCTGCGCAACTATTGCAGCAGCTCAAGGCGGAGTGGCAGGCAGCGGGCGCACAATAGCAGCCAACGCCCGGCAGCCTGGTCCGGGCCTTGCAAAGACTGCCTACCGTGAACACTGCCGCACCCTCTGCCCAAAGCTCTGCCGTTAGCTCCGTCAGCCCCGCCGCTCGCCCCGTCATCCTGTCCATCCAATCGCATGTGGCCTGGGGCTATGTCGGCAACTCGGCGGCGGTGTTTGCGCTGCAGCGCCTGGGTTTTGAGGTGCTGCAGGTGCATACCGTCTTGTTCAGCAACCACACCGGCTATGGGCAGTTCCGGGGCCAGATCCTGAGCGCCGAACACATCCGCGAAATCCTCGCCGGCCTGCGCGAGCGCGGCGCGCTGCACCAAGTGGGGGCCGTGCTCTCGGGTTACCTGGGCAATGCCGATACCGGCGCGGCCATTCTCGATGCCGTCAATGACATCCGCCAGGCCAACCCGCAGCTGCGCTACCTCTGCGACCCGGTGATGGGCGATGTGGGCCGGGGGCTCTTCGTGAACCCGGCCATCCCCGATTTTCTGCGCGACCAGGCCATCCCGTTTGCCAATATCATCACGCCCAACCAGTTCGAGTTCGAGTTGCTGAGCGGCACCAAGCTGGCCAACACCGAAGAGGCCGTCGCCGTCGCGCGCCAGATGCGTGGCCGGGGGCCGGACACCATTGTCATCACCAGCCTGGCCACGCCCGATATCGCTGCCGACCAACTGGGCACCTTGGCCGTCAACGGCCAGGGCGCCTGGCTGGTGACCACGCCGCGCATCGACCTGCACCCGCTGCCCAACGGCATGGGCGATGTGTTTGCCGCCACCTTGCTGGGCCGCCTGATGGATGGCCGCCCCTTGCCGGAGGCGCTGGAGCTGGCGACGGCCACCTTGTATTCGCTGGTCAAGGGCACGCTGGCAGGATCACGCGATCTGCCGCTGGTGGCAGCGCAGGCCCAGCTGATCGAGCCGGCAGCGCGCTTTGCCGCGCGCCAAGTGGCTTGAAGGCCAGGCACCGCATGTCCCATCCCTCCTCCGCTCCCCGCCTTCAGCTGCGCGCCTTTGTGTCCAGCGATTTCGAGGCCTACGCCCACTACCATCGCCAGCCTGCCGTCTACCGCTACCTGTATGCCGATGCACCGCAGGACACCGCTGTACTGCAGGCCCAGTTCGCACGTGATGCGCTGCCCCAGCGCCTGGCGCAGGAGGGCGACACCCGGCGCTTTGCCGTGGTGCGCAGCAGCGATGGCTGCCTGCTGGGCGAGACCTTGCTCAAGCTGGCCAGCACCGCTGCGCGCCAGGCCGAGGTGGGCTATATCTTTGATCCAGCCTATGCTGGCAAAGGCTATGCCACCGAGGCGGTGGCGCTCACATTAGCGCAGGGGTTTGGCGATTTGGGCTTTCACCGCATTTTTGCGCGCCTGGATGCCGCCAACCAGGGCTCGGTAGGCGTGGTCGAGCGCCTGGGCATGCGGCGTGAGGCGCACCTGATCGAGAACGACCAGTTCAACGGCCAGTGGGCTGATGAATACATCTATGCGCTACTGGCGCGCGAGTGGCACCGCCGCCAAAGCTGACGCAGATTCTGCCTGGCAAAGCGCTGGGTTCAGTGTCTGGGGTACAAGGCCAGCAGTGCGCGCTCACGTCCAATCAGCGCGCCCAGCACCAGCACCAGCAGGTAGACATAGAACAGATGCCCGCTGTTATGGGCAAAGAACACCTGGGTCAGGCCAAAGCCCATGTAGCACAGCGGCACCATGATGCCCAGCATGCGCAGGTAGAGGATCTGGCGGTCCATCGGTGCGCCGGGGCACTGGGCCATGCGCTTTTGTGTGGGCCAGAAGATCAGCAGCGGCACGGCATAGAAAGCCAGCAGCAGCGCCACCCCCACCAGGCCGCGCTTGGCAAACATGTCGAGCAGCTCGTTATGGGCATGGTCGTAGGGGAGGACCGAGGCACTGGCCTCGCCTGCTTGCACGCGGCGGGCCTTCTCGGCGATATAACCTTTGAGGCCCCAGCCGGTCAGCGGCTTGTCCAGCCCCATGTGCCAGGCCAGGTGCCAGTGGGCCAGGCGTTGGCCCACCGAGGTCTCTGCCGCATCGCGGTCCTGCACCTCGTAGCTCTGCACCTCGTGCACGGCGGTGTGGTAGCGCTGGGCCATCTCGTCGCCTTTGAGCGAGACCAGCCCGCCAATGCCCAGCACGGCGGCCAGCAGGCCCAGGCCCACCGGTTTGCGCAGGCCGCAGCGCCACAGCAGTACCGCGCCAATCAGCAGCACAAAGGGCAGCACGATCCAGCTGCCGCGCGTATCGGACAGGATGACGGCGAGCAAGCCGAACAGGCTGCACACCAAGCCCAAGGCGCGCTGCCAGGCCACCAGTGAGCGCCACAGCAGCAGCACGCCAAAGCAGCAGGCCAGCGCCAGCACCAGCGCAATGCCGCTGAACTGGATCGCATTGGTAAAGCCGTTGGCACGGTGGGCATCGGTCCAGCCCGTCTGGTAGACGGCGACCAGGCCCGCGCCCAGCGCACCGGCCAACATGCCCCAGCCCAGCGGCCGGACCCGGGGCGCACAGGTCTGCAAAAAACCCAGGCCGGTGATGGCCAGCGCATATTTGACGAACTGGTCGCTGCGCGAGCGCAGGTGCCAGTCATCAAAGCTCATGGTCCACAGCACGGCCATGGCGGCCAGCATCAGCGCCCAGGCGATCGCGCGGCGGTCCCAGCGGTGGCCCCACCACTGGCGCACAAATACGAGGCTGGCCAGCGCCAGCACGGCAGCGCCAAAGGAGTAGCCCGAGGGCAAGGTCAGCGCCACACCGGGCACCAAAAAAGCCGCCAGCTGGCTGGCCCGCATCGCGGGCGTGGGTGCAGCGGACCCCGCCGCAGCCAGGCTCATCGGCGTACGTCTCCGCTCAGATACGGGCGGTCATAGGCCAGGGCCACATAGCGGAAGAAGCTCTCGAGCGCGACAAAGACGCAGTACAAAAAGCCCGCGCCCCCACATAGGATGCCGAAATGGAAGAAGTAAAGACGCACAAACATGGCCACCGACGAGGCCAGACCGCGCAAGATACCGCCGCGCACGCCCTCTTCGGCGCGCTTGGCCGCGCCCAGCATCGCGTACTGGGTGAGTTTTTCCAGGCTGGAATGCACGGTGCTGCGCGAATGGTGCAGCAGCGGCGTGCGCATCAGGTGGCGCGTCACATTGGCGCGGCTCAGCTGCGCCTCTTCGTGCACCACGCCGGTGTATTCGCGCAGCAAACCGCGCCAGAACAGGCGCTCGACCTTGGCGGTGGAGCGCAGGTATTTGAGCTCCTTGCCGAAAGCGACCATGCGCCAGCGCACCATCCAGATCGCCTCCTCGCCCGACTGGACGATGGCTTCCAGCTCCTCGCGGAAAGCAGGAGAGATGGTTTCATCGGCATCGAGGAAGAACACATAGTCTCCCTTGGCGTGGCTGAGCAGCCGGTTGCGCTGCAAGGCAAAGCCCTGCCAGTCCTCGTAGCGAAACACCTGGGCACCGAGGCCGCAAGCTATGGCCGTGGTGCGGTCCACACTGCCACTGTCCACCACCACCACCTGGTCGGCAAACGAGGCGCTGCGCAAGCAGGCCTCGATGTTGTCTTCTTCGTTGAGGGTGAGGATGCCAATGGTCAGCGTCAGCCTGCGCGAAGCTGCAGCGCCGCCCAATGGGGAATCAGTCACTCAATGGCCGCCGTGGAAGGTTTCGCCCGCCTTGAGGCGATACACCGTACCGCAGTAGGGGCACTTGGCCTCACCGCTGTGGCCCACGTCCAGAAAGACGCGGGGGTGGCCACTCCACAATTTCATATCTGCCTTGGGGTTGGGGCAAAACACGCCGCCTTGGGCGTTCAGGTCTTTGGCCAGCAACTCAACAACTGCCTGCGTCATGGTTTTCAACTTTCCTGCGCCAGCCCTGCACCCCTGGGGCGGACTGGCTATCGATGATTCTGTGGGCACGGGCAAATGGTGGGGACCAGCCCCCAGGGGCTCCCATGCTGGGCAGTGATTTTACGTGGACGGCGCCCGACTTGGCAGAAGATGCAGACCACGCACCTCAGAATTGCGCGCCAACCCCGCCTAAAAGGCGTGCGCAAGCGCTCGGCAGGTCGCCCTTGTTACAAGTAAGCCTGCCTCAAGGCTGAGGGTTGGCGTGGCTGCCCGCCCCCTGCTGCGTGTCGCTGGGGCGCTGCAGTGTCCATTTTTGCAGGCGTCCGTGCACAAACTCGCAGGTGACGCTGGAGTCCGTGTTGTCGCGCCATACAAACACCTCGGGCTGCTCCAAAGCCTGCGACTGGCGCAGGCCCAGCGAGCGCGTCATGGCAACCACATGGACCAGCGGCACATTGGCTTTGAGCTTGGCATTGAGCATGACGGCGCTGGCCACATAGCCCAAAGGGCGCTCGGACGCGCGCTTCATGATGGTCATCAGACGGGTGAAGTGCAGCATCAGCCACAGCACAATGCCGCCACTGACGGCCAGCACGCCCATCCATTTGTAATTTTGGTAAGCAGCCCCCAGCAGCACCAACAGGCCAATGGGGATCAGTATGTTTCTCCAGTTCATGGCGCTATTGTCCACTGCCTGTGCAGATGCCCTTGTCGCCAGGGGCCAATTGTTTGCGCGCCTTGGCCCCAGGGCTCAGCGGCGGCAGGCGTACCTTTGGCCCAACACCGCCGGCCGCAGGCCCTAGCGCAACACCGCGTTGGCTGGCATGCTAGCGCGCCAAACCGTCCTATTGCCTGGTGCCCTTCCATGAGTTTTGCCATTGCCTTTGCCGCCTTCAGCAAGAGCTTTTTGCTGGTGGTCGCCACCATGCTGCCGATCCTGAACCCCGTGAGTGTCTCGGCCATCTTCCTGACGCTGACCGAAGGGGCCTCCAACGCCACCCGCCGCAGCATCGCCACCCGCATCGCCGTCAATGTGACCTTGCTGCTGATCTTTTTCATGCTGGTGGGCTCCTACCTGCTCGAGATGTTCGGCCTGTCCATCGATGTCGTCCGGCTGGGCGGCGGCCTGCTCGTCTCCGTCATTGGCTGGAACATGATCAACACCAACTCCACCGAAGGGCGCACCGAGAAGCTGGCCGAGGCCTTCACACCCGAGATGGCACGCCGCCGCGCGTTCTACCCGCTGACCTTCCCGCTCACCTATGGCCCGGGCAGCCTGGCGGCCACGATCACGATCGGCGTGAGCCTGCTCGACCGCAGCTCGCCAGGCATCACCGTGGTCAACGTCATGGGGGCGGCGGTCGGCAGCCTGGTGGTGGGCATCATCTTGCTGCTGTGCAACCGTTATGCCGACAAGCTGCTCAAACCCCTTGGCGAGACCGGCACCATTGTGTTTCTGCGCATCTCCGCGTTCATCCTGCTGTGCCTGGGCATACAGATCGCCTGGAGCGGGCTGAGCAACCTGATCAGTGATGCCATTGCCCATGGCGTCACCCAGGCTTATGAGCAGCGGCACTGAGGCATACATGGCGGTCTCGTCATTCGCCATGTCGGCCAATGCATAGGTGCCATAACACCTGCCCCAGGTGCAGCGCCACTTTTATTTTGATAGCATGCCAGGCTACTGGCTTGCCCGCTCCTGCGTCTGTGGCCCCATCCAAGACGCGAACCCCGACACCATGACCCATTGCTCATCTTCCTCTTTGTGGCGCAACGGCCTGGCGCTTGCGCTGGCTGCCGTGCTGGCAGCGCCCGCCCTGGCCCAGGCACCGTTGCTACAGGCGGCCACCCCGCTCGCAGCCGAGGCCGCCGGGCCAGCGCCCACGGCATCAGCAACGCCTGCAGCCGCCAACCAGCTCCCTGCGGCTGCCGCCGATGCTCCCCCGCCCTCGCCCGATGCCCAGCAAGCCTATATGGCCGCACGCGACAAGCTGGTGCAGATCCGCACCTTGCGCCGCCAGACCAATACGCAAAGCAGCACCGGCTCGGGCTTTTTTGTCTCCGAGGACGGCCTGCTGATCACCAACTACCACGTCGTCAGCCAGCTGGCGCTGGAGCCAGAACGCCACCGCGCGGTGCTGGTCTCGGTCAGCGGCCAGGAGGCACCGGTGCAGCTCCTGGCCATCGATGTGCTGCATGACCTGGCGCTGCTGCGCGTGGCCCCGGCCAAGGACAGCAGCGCAGGCGCAGAAGGGGCCACGGAGCGCCACTACAGCGCGCTGCCGCTGCGCCCCAGCAGCCGGCCGCTGAGCGGGGGCGAGCGCATCTTCTCGCTGGGCAACCCGCTTGATGTCGGCTTTGCGATCACCGAGGGCACCTACAACGGCCTGGTGCAGCGCAGCTTCTACCCGCGCATCTTTTTTGGCGGCACCTTGAACCCGGGCATGAGCGGTGGCCCGGCCATCGACACCCAGGGCCGTGTGGTCGGCGTCAATGTCGCCAAGCAACTGGGCGCCGAGCAGCTGAGCTTTCTGGTGCCGGTGGAGTTTGTCGAGCAGTTGCTCGCCCAGGGCCGCGAGGCCTCACCGGTCAAGGGCGCCATGCATGCCGAAGTCACGCGCCAGCTGATGGCGCACCAGAAGGACCTGGTCGACCGGGTGCTGAGCGGCAGCAGCCGCACAGAGCGCTATGGCCCCTACCGCGTGCCCGTGCCGTCCGAGACGCTGGCGCGCTGCTGGGGCGACGGCCGCGAGCGGCGCAGCGAATCGCTGTTTGATTTTGAGCGCAGCCAATGCCGCATCGACAGCGAAGTCTTCACCGGCGACGGTGATGTCGGCGGCCTGGGCATGCGCTACGAGGCCTATGACGCGCCGCGCCTGAGCCCCTGGCAGTTTGCGCACACCTATGGCGCCAGCTTTGCCAATGAGCCGATGCGCAAGCGCGGCAACCGCGTGCGCACCGGCTATGAATGCCGCGAGGATTTTGTCGCGGGCGACGCCAAGCTGCCGCTGCGCGCCGTCGTCTGCATGGCCGCCTACCGCAAGTTCAGCGGCCTCTATGACCTGACCGTGCTGGCCGTCTCGGTGGACCAGCCGCGCCAGGGCGTGCTCGGCCGCCTCAACGTCAGCGCCGTGAGTTTTGACAATGCCCAGCGCCTGGCCCGCCAGTACCTGCAAGGCTTCTCCAGCGAGGCCGCCCAATGAGCCAGCACGACTACCCCGAATTGACCGACATCGCCCCCGACCACGAGGAAGCCAGCACCCAGGCACCACCCCTGGCGCAGGAGCCCGAAGGCGCCGTGCTGGAGCTCGTTGAGCGCGGCCACCGCCTGGCCATGGCCCTGCCGGTGTTTGCCTGGCCCTGCACCATCGGCCGGGCCGCCACCAATGACCTGGTGCTGACCGACCCCAGCATTGGTCCCAGCCATGTGCGCCTGCACCAACCGCAAGCAGGCCATTACGACGTCGAGGTGCTGGACAGCACCAATGGCGTTTGGCACGGCCGGCGCCACTACCAGGCCGGTGAGCGATTTGCTTGGCAGCCCGGCCAGCGCCTGACGCTGGGCCGGGGCGTGCAGCTGAACCTGCGCAGCACCGCCCAGCCGCTGCCCGCCACCCAGCGCTGGCGCCCGTTTTCACGCGCCCAAGGGCTGCTGACGGCCATGGCCCTGGTGCTGCTGGTGCTGCTGTCAGCCTGGACCACCTGGCTGGGTGCCACCGAAACTGGGGCGCTGGCCCGCCAGTTGCCCGCCATCTTGCTGTGGATGCTGGGCGGCCTGCTGGTCTGGGCACTGGGCTGGTCGCTGATGGGCAAGCTGTTCACCGGGGTGACGGGCTTTTGGCGCCATGTCTGCATCGCCTCGGTCGGCATGGTCGCCATGGCCTTGCTCGATGTGCTGCTGTCGGTAACAGGCTTTGCGCTGTCCTGGCCGCTGCTCAGCCGCTTTGCCAGCCTGGCGTCCTTCAGCTTGATGGCTGTGGTCATCTGGCTCCACCTGCGCGCGGCCACCCTGGTGTCGGCCCGTACCTTGGCACTGGCCGTTGGCGGCCTGCTGGTGCTGGGCGTGGGCGCCAAGCTAGGCCTGCAGTGGCAGACGCAAAAGCGCCTGGGCGACAACCTGTACATGTCCACCATGCTGCCGCCTGAGTGGCGCTGGGCGCCCACCACCTCGGTGGACCAGTTCATGCAAGGCACTGACAGCATGCGCGAGCAGCTGCAAAACCGCAGCCAGCTGGAAAAGGACGACGACGAGGAAGGCGACGACAGCGGTCTCGATTGAGCAAGGGGAGCGGCGGGGCAAGCCGCAGCCCGTGACTGACAAACCGGCGGCGGCCCGCTAGCATCGAGGAACTCGACCTGATTCCCGAAGGACCAAGATGCAGTACCGCCAGCTGGGCGCCAGCCCCCTCCAAGTCTCCGCCCTGTGCCTGGGCACGATGATGTTCGCCGACCAGACCGACCTCCAGGAGGCGGCCGCCATCGTGGCCGATGCGCGCGCCCAGGGCGTCAACTTCATCGACACCGCCGATATCTACAGCAAGGGCGAATCCGAGCGCATGGTCGGCCAGCTGCTGCAAGACCAGCGCGATGACTGGGTGCTGGCCACCAAGCTGGGCAACGCCATGGGCAGCGGGCCCAACCAAGGCTATTACTCGCGCGCCTGGATGCTGCGCGAGGTCGAGGCCAGCCTGCGCCGCCTGCAGACCGACCGCATCGACATCCTCTACCTGCACCGCGACCGCGCCGGCCTGCAGCTGCATGAGCCCCTGTATGCCCTCAAGCAGCTGATCGACAGCGGCAAGATTCTGTACTGGGGCCTGTCCAACTTTCGCGGCTGGCGCATTGTCGAAGCGGTCTACACCGCGCGCGAGATCGGCCTGCCACCGCCCGTCGTCTGCCAGCCCTACTACAACCTGCTCAACCGCATGCCCGAGACCGACATCCTGCCCGCCTGCGCGCAGTTCGGCATCGGCGTTGTGCCCTTCAGCCCCATTGCGCGGGGCGTGCTCAGCGGCAAGTACCAGCCCGGCATGGCGCCGCCCCAAGACAGCCGCGCCGGCCGCCAGGATGCCCGCATCCTGCAGACCGAGTTCCGCCCCGAATCCCTCTTGATCGCCCAGCAGGTGCAGCAGCACGCCGAGCAGCAAGGCATCAGCGCCGCGCAGTTCGCCACCGCCTGGGTGCTGGCCCACAACGCCATCAGCGCGGTCATCGCCGGCCCGCGCACCTTGAAGCAATGGCAGGACTACCAGCCGGCGCTGAACTACCAGATCACCGTGGACGACGAGCGCCTGGTCAACGGCCTGGTCAGCCCCGGCCACCCCTCGACGCCCGGGTACAACGACCCGGCGCATCTGTGGCCCCAGGGGCGGCTGGCATAAAACGCCTCTCTCTGAACGCAGTCACACCGCGCAAGCCCAAGCCAGCCCATAGGGGAGCTGCGCTGGGCCATAGAGAAAGTGCAGCACGCGCCGGCGACTGCCGCCAGTCGCTTTGGAGGAGGCATGCAGCAGCAAGGGTCGCATGACCAAGGCATCGCCTTGTGCGGCAGGGCATGTCTTTTCTCCACGGCGGTCGCGCACCTGCCTGGCACGCGTGGCATCGATGATCCCCATGGCATGCGAGCCCGGCACCACCCGCAAAGGGCCGTCATCGGGGCCGCAGTCATCCAGATGCACACGCACAGCCACCAGCTGCTCCAGCAACTGCTGCGGCGCTTGCACAAAGTGGGTCCCACCCTTGGCCGACCAGCCCGTCAACGCAGGATGCTCGACCCGGGCCTGGACGGCAATTGCCAGGTCCTGGTGCAAGGCGACCAGCCAGTTGGTATCTCTGGATTTTTCAAAATACGTGCACTGCACCGCCCTATGGCTTTGAGGAATCAATGCCGCCAAGCCCAGGGCCGTGCGCAGTTGCTTGGATAGCCGCTCGCACCATGGCAAGGACAGCAGATGGCGCGCACCTGGGCCATCGCCGGTTTGGCCCCGGGGTGCCTCCAGCGTTGCGGTGCATTCGGCAGCAGTCATCACGCCATTGACCAGCGCGAAGCCATCGCGCACGAAGGCAGCAGCGGCCATACGCTCAGTCCAATCCCCGCACCAGCGATATCGCCTCGTCCACCCGGTCCACCGGGTGGATCGTGATGCCCTCGATCGGCTTTTTGGGCGCATTGGCTCTGGGCACCACGGCGACGCTAAAGCCCAGCTTGGCGGCTTCCTTCAGGCGTTCCTGGCCGCGCGGGGCGGGGCGCACTTCGCCGGCCAGGCCCACCTCGCCAAAGGCGATAAAGCCCTTGGGCAGTGCCTTGCCGCGCAGGCTGCTGGTGATGGAGAGCATGACAGCCAGGTCAGCGGCTGGCTCGCCAATGCGAACGCCGCCCACGGCGTTGACAAACACATCCTGGTCGGCGCAGGCCACGCCGGCATGGCGGTTGAGCACGGCCAGCAGCATCGCCAGGCGGTCGCGGTCCAGGCCCACCGACAGGCGGCGCGGGCTGGGGCCGCCGTCATCCACCAGCGCCTGGATCTCGACCAACAGCGGGCGCGAGCCTTCCAGGGTGACGAGCACGCAGCTGCCGGGCACCGGCTCGCTGTGCTGGCTCAGGAAGATGGCGCTGGGGTTGTTCACGCCCTTGAGGCCTTTTTCCGTCATCGCGAAGACGCCAATCTCGTTGACGGCGCCAAAGCGGTTCTTGATGGCGCGCACCAGGCGGAAGCTGCTGTGCGTGTCGCCTTCAAAGTACAGCACGGTATCGACCATGTGTTCGAGCACGCGCGGGCCGGCCAGTGCGCCTTCCTTGGTCACATGGCCGACCAGTACCACCGCGATGCCGGTGCTCTTGGCCATGCGCGTCAGGTGCGCCGCGCATTCGCGCACCTGGGCCACCGAGCCGGGGGCCGAACTCAGCTGGTCCGAGTACATGGTTTGGATCGAGTCGATGATGACGATGGCCGGCTGCCTGCTCTCGCAGGTGGCCAGAATCTTCTCCAGCTGGATCTCGCTCAGCACATCGACCTGGCTGTTGTCCAGCCCCAGCCGGCGCGAGCGCAGCGCCACTTGCGCGCCACTTTCCTCACCGGTCACATACAGGGCGGGCAGCCCCTGGCGCTGCAGCGCATCCACCGCCTGCAGCAGCAAGGTCGATTTGCCAATGCCCGGGTCGCCGCCGATCAGCACCACCCCGCCTTCGACAATGCCGCCGCCCAGCACCCGGTCCAGCTCGGCAATGCCGCTGGGGGTGCGAGCCACCTCGGTGGCCTCGATGGCGGCCAGCGGCGTGACGGCCTGGGCCTGGCCGGCGTAACCGGTGCGGCCGGTCTGGCTCAGGCGGTTCTTGCCGCCACCTGCCGATTCGGCGGCGCTCTCCACCAGGGTGTTCCAGGCATTGCAAGCGGGGCACTTGCCCAGCCAGCGCGGGCTGGTGCCGCCGCATTCGCTGCAGATGTAAACGGATTTTTCTTTGGCCATGGGGTGGACGTTTCGGAACAGACACCCATGGTAACGGCGAGCGCGGCGCGCGGCCGGCAAATCGATTAGCATCCCCAGGCGATACGGCAGGCGCCATGCGCTGGCGCTGCCGCCAACCCCCATCCAAGGAGCCCCATGAGCCAAGACCTGACCCTGTACTACGCCCCCGGAACCTGCGCACAGGCCGTGCTGATTGCCTTGCATGAGGCGGGCGCTGCCTTTGAGGCCCAGCGCCTGAACATGGCCGAAGGCGCGCAGCGCACGCCTGCCTACCTGGCCATCAACCCCAAGGGCCGCGTGCCCGCCTTGGTCACCCCGCAAGGCGTGCTGACCGAGACGGCCGCGCTGCTGCTGTATGTGGCGCAAACCCACCCCGACAAACAACTGGCGCCGCTGAGCGACCCGTTCCAACTCGCCCGTCTGCAGGAGTTCAACAGCTACCTGGCCTCGACCGTGCACATCAGCCATGCCCACCGCCCACGCGCTGCGCGCTGGGCCGATGACGAAGCCGCACAAAAGGCCATGCAGGCCAAGGTGCCGCAGAACATGCGCGATGCCTTTGCGCTGATCGAGCAGCACTACCTGGGCGACAAGACCTGGGTGATGGGCGAGCAGTACACGGTGGCCGATGGCTACCTGTTCACGATGGCCGGCTGGCTCAAGAGCGATGGCGTGGATATCAACGAGTTTCCGCGTGTCGCCGCCCATTACGCCCGCGTGGCAGCGCGCCCTGCGGTGCAGGCAGCGCTGGCGCAGGCCTGAGACGCTCCCAGTCTCAAGGCTGGTACTCAGCCGGATCCAGGTGCTCGGCCGGCGGCGGTGGCGGCCGCGATACCCCTGCCACCGGCTCCCAGCCTGAGCCGTTCCAGTCATGCATGGCCGCTTCGCGCTGGTAGAAGCGGGCCAGCAGCTGGGCCCCTGCGGTGCTGCAGGCCTGGCGAACAATGCCGGCGCTGTAGACCGCCTCGTAGGCCAGGGGGGGCGGCATCTTGCCCACCACCTGCACCTCGGCAGAGCGCGGCAGCTCGCTGCGCAGCAGCAGGCCCAGCTCCGCATCGCCCCGTGCCACCAGCTGGGCCACCTGCGGGCCAAACACCTTGATGCTCTTGGGCAGAGCCTGGGCAGTCAAATCCAGCTCGCGAAACAGCTTTTGCTCGATAAAGTCGCTGCCATCGGCCGACGGGTAGGCGATGCTGCGGGTGGCCTCCAGCATCTTCTTGGCGTCTTCCGTGTCCTGGAGCACCGGCACGGGGCGGCCGGCCTGCACGATGGCCATCAGCGGTGAGCGCACCACATCGTAGAGGCGCCCCGGCCGCACCAGGCCCTGGGCCTGCAACAGCTGCAACACCGCGCGCGGCGCCAGCACCAGATCGACGCAACCCGCCTGCTGCAGGTACTGGGCCAGCGCCTGCGCCACTGCAGGCGACGCGCCGTAGCCGGGCTCGGCACGGATCTGGGTGGGGATCATCAGCTGCCCGGCCAGTGCCCGATGCACAGGCACAAAGCCCTCGGTCATCAGCAGCTGCACCGGCAGGCTGGCCTGGTCCAGCGCGGGTTCAGGATCGGGCTGCGGCGGCTCGGAGGCACAGCCCAGCAGCGCCGCAGCGGCACAGATGAGCAAGAAGGAGCGGCGAAGAGGCATCAGGCGCATGCGGGCATTATCAGACAGCGGCGCCGTGGCCCTCTCACCCGCCCGTCAATGGGCCACATTCAGCAGACGCCAGTCGATGTAGTTGTCCGCGCGGGTCGGGATGCTGACCTTCTTGCTGGCCGCCCAAGGGGTGATCAGGTTGAACAGCGGAATATGCGAGATGGCCTTGTGCTCGTTGAGCAGCACCTTCTCGATCAGCTGGTTGCGCAGCTTCAGATCGGTCTCGGTCTTGACGCGCTCGATCATGGCATCTTGCTGCGGGTCGGAGAAGCGGCCCAGGTTGAAGTTGCCGTCGCCACTGCCGCCAGGCGAGCGCAACAGCGCCTGCAGGCTGTAGTACGCATCGAACGTGGGCACCGACCAGCCCAGCAGATACACGCTGGCTTCGTAGCGCTGGATCATCGGGAAGTAGGTCGCAAACGGGTACGTGCGCAGCTTGGCCTTGATGCCGACCTTGGCCCACTGGGCACTGATGGCCTGGCACAGCTGCTCGTCGCTCGGGTAGCGGCCGGCCGGGCAGGAGAACTCGAACTCGAAGCCATCGGGGTAGCCCGCCTGGGCCAGCAGCTTTTTGGCGCCTTCGGCATCAAAAGCCAGGCGCTTATCAGCTTGCTTGGTCCAGCCATTCACATGGTGGGCAATCAAGGTGCCGGTGGGCTGGGCCAGGCCGCGCATCACCACGCGCTGGATGGTGCCCATGTCAATCGACTGGTAAAGCGCCTGGCGCACGCGCACATCCTTGAGCGGGTTCTTGCCCTTGACGCTGGACTGGGGCAGCTCGTCGCGGAACTGGTCCATGCCCAGGAACAGGGTGCGGTCAGCCGCGGATTCGAGCACCTGCAGGTTGGGCGCCTGCTTGATGCGCTGCAGGTCGTTCATGCTCGGGTCGATGATGAAATCCACCTCGCCCGACAGCAGCGCGGCCGTGCGCGTGGCGTCCGATTTGATCGGCGTGTAGACCGCCTGCGTGATGTTGCTGGGGTACTGGGTCTTGCCCCACCACTGCGGGTTGCGCTTGAGCACCAGGCGCGAATCCTGCGACCAGCTGTCGAGCACATAGGGGCCGGTGCCCAGCGCATGGCGGTGGGCATAGTTCTCGTCCTTGGCCTTGATGTCCTTGGGCACCTCGGACTGGTGCTGCACCGCCCAGGGCTTGCTCATGATGCGCAGCTCAGTCAGTTGGTTGACCAGCACCGGGTTGGGCACGTCCGAGAAGATATCCAAGGTGGTGGCATTGACCACCTCGATGCGGTCGATGCCCTGGGTGTAGACCACAAAGCCGGAGCTCTTGGCCTTGGCGCGCTCGAGCGAGAACTTCACGTCCTCGGGCGTCAGCGGCGAGCCATCGCTGAAGGTCACGCCTTCGCGCAAGGTGATGCGCAGCTGCTTGGGGTTGATGCGCTCCCACTTGGTCGCCAGCGAGGGCTCGGGCTTTTGCGTCTGGCTGTTGTACTCGACCAGCGCTTCGTAGACGGCGCGGTGCACCGAGTTGTTGACCCCAACATTTTGCGCATGGATATCCCAGGACGACAGATCGGCCGAGCGGGTCCAGCGGAAGTTCGATGCCTGGGCAGAAAATGCCATGCCGGCCACTGCGCCGGCGATGGCCAGGGTGCAGACGCTGCGCGCCCAGCCGTTGCGGCCTTGCAGATAAGTGGTGGGTTGCATCACAGATTCCTTCATTCCATGCAAAAAATCAAAACGCCGCACTATGGCAGTGCAGCCCGGCCGCGCCAACGATTTATTCGTTGTATCGATATGGGCCTGGTGCTGCGCATTTTCTGCTAGCGGTGGGCGGGCAGACCAGTGTAACGGCCCCGCCAAAAACCAGATGCAGCCTAGGCCGAGGCACGCCAGGCCAGCGCAACTGCGCCCGCAGCACTGTCCAGATCCCAGAGCGCGATGCCGGCATTCCAGCCCTTTTGCCGGTGATCGGCTTCGGCCAGTGCCAGCCCGGCGCATTTGAGCTGGGCTTCCAGCCGCGCCCATTGCCGGGCAAAGCCGCGCTGCCAATCCATGCGCTGCAAGCCGGTCAGTGTGGCGGCCGCATCAGGCTCCAGGTACAGCGCAGCCACCGCCGGCCAGCCAGCGGCATCGATATCGGTCTGCGCATCCCCGGGCGGGCCCTGCACATCGATACCGACAGTGCCGCCTTGCGTGCAAGCCCACACCGCCAGCGCATCGGCATAGCTGATGGACAGTTGCCACCCTGGCAGCACCTGCCCGTTGCGCAGCAGCTGCGGCGCCTGGCCGGCCTGGCGCTGCACGGCCAGTTGCGCTGGCTCGCAGCCCAGCTGTGGCGCCAAGGTCTCGCCAATGGCCAGGTAGACGGCCTCGCGCATGGTCTCGCGCGGCAGCGCGCCTGATGGCGCTGCGCCCGCCATCACCACCGCCTGGGCCTGCACCCGGCCCTGCAGCGCTGGCGGCAAGGCCAGCGGCTGCCTGGTCCAGTTCAATGCTAAGCCCGCCATGGCGCGGCCGGCGCGCCCTGCCAGCGGGTGCCGGCGGGCAGGCGCTCGCCCTTCATCACCAGGGTCATCGGGCCCAGCTGCACGCCATCGCCCAGCTCGGCGCTGTAGAGCACGGTGCAGCGCGCGCCCACCGTGACCCGCGCGCCAATCACCACGTCATCGACCTTCATCACCCGGTCTTCAAACAAATGGGTTTGCGGGCAAGACAGCGCATTGAGCTCGCTGTGCGCGCCAATGGTCACGCAGTCATGCTCGGTGATGTCGGTGGTGTCCAGGTAGGCGCTGCTGGCAATCTTGCTACCCAGCAGGTTCATCGCCAGATTGAGCCAGGGCGTGCCGCGCAGGTAGCGCAGAAAATTGGGCACGGCAATGCCTTCGTACATGCTGGTCGTCGCCTCAGACAGCCAGACGAACGGCGTCCACATCGGCGCGGCCTTTTTGCGGTAGCGCCCCACCAGCAGCCACTTGAACAGCGCCACCGCCCAGAAGGCGCCCAGGCCAAAGACCATGCCGGCGACGGCCAGATCCAGCACCACCGCGCCCCAGCGGCCCGCTGCTGCCAACGGCATGGCGTCCAGCACAATCGCATAACCGGCGGCAATCACCAGCGCATGGGGCGCGCCAATGCGGAAGGCCTCGACCAGGCCCCGGCCCAGCACGCGGCGGCGTGACGGGGCAAAGGTCAGGTGGTCGGGGTAGCCCTGCACGACTTCGCGCGCCGGCAGGTTGATGGCCGGCGAGCCAATCCAGGTCTGGCCAGCCTGCATGTCGGCATTGCGCGGCACGGCCGACATCACCCCGATCAGCACCCCTTCGGGGATGGTCGAGCCATCGGGCACATAGGCACCATTGCCGATAAAGCTGCGGCGCGAGACCACCGTGGGCTGCACCGTCATGTAGCCGCCGTCGATGCGCTCGTCGCCCAGCATCACCGCATCGGCCACAAAGCACTCGTCGCCCAGGGTCAGCATATCGGGCACCACGCCCAGCGCGGTCGACAGCTCGGTGCGCTTGCCCACCTTGGCGCCCAGCATGCGGTACCAGCTGGCCGAAAACACCGTCGCATAGATGCCGTGCAAGGTCGCCAGGCTCCCCTCCTGGATCTGGTTGGTGAGCCACTTGCCCAGGTAGCGGCCGCTGTGCACCGACCAGGTGCCCGGCTGCAGCCGGGGCAGGAACAGGTAGCGGATCAAGGCGGCCACCAGCATGGTGCAGACCACCAGCACCAGGCTGGCAGGCAGCGCCAGCACAAAGAACTTGAAAAAGCGCAGGATAAAGGCACCCAGCGCATCGACCGTGCCGTCTTCGAGCAAAGGCCGCACCGAGATCGCGTCCACATCCAGCCAATCGATCAGCAAAAACGCCGGGAACACCGGCATGAAGAACAGGGTCGCGATGCTCAGGCCACCCACCGCATAGACCAGCATCTCCCAGGCGCGCCAGGCGGCGCTGGGCCGCAGGCGCTCGGGCATGCAGCTGGTGTCAAAGTCCGAGACGGGCTGGGCCGGTGAGCCGGTCCAGACGCTGCGCGCGGGCTGCACCTGGCCGTCGCTCAGGCTCGACTGCCCTTCCAGATGGGCCCAGTCGCCCAGGCGGGTATTGCCCTCCAGCACCACATAGGAGCCAATGCAGGCATCGGCACCGATATCGACCGTGCCCAGCAGCAGCCAGCCGCCTTCGACACGAGCATTCTCCAGGCTCACCACATTGCCCACGCTCGCTCCGGCGCCAATGCGCAGCAGATCCGGGGCGCGCACCGTCATCGAGCCCAGCAGCACATCGTTGCCGATCTTGGCGCCCAGCGCGCGCAGCCACAGCGGAAACAGCGACGAGCCGGTGATCATGCCCACCGGCACGGCTTCCACGAGCCGGTCGGCCAGCCACCAGCGGAAATAGGTCAGGCCCCAGAGCGGGTAGCGCCCCGGCTTGAGGCGGCCGGCAATCAGCCACTTGCCGGCCCAGGCCACGACAAACTCCAGCACCGTGGCCAGCGCAAAGGCGAGCACCGACACCGCAATGGCCACGGCAACCGAATCGTTCTCGTCACCGGTAAAGAAGTGGTAGGTGAAGAACGGCGCCAGCCATTGCGCCATCTTGACCAGCACCAGCAAAGGAATCGCCACCGCCTGCGCAGCGCCACAGCGCCAGCGGCGCAGCGCCGAATGCTCGCGGAAAGCGCGCGGCGCCGCAGCCGGCGCATCGTCCGCCACCATGCTGGCCTGCAGCGCCTGGGCAATCGCGCCCACGCGGCGCTGCTGGTAGATGGTGCTGACGGTGGCCTGCGCAAAACGCGCATCGGCGCGCAGCACCGAGGTCAGGCGCGCGGCAAACAGCGAGTGGCCGCCCAGGTCGCTGAAGAAATCGAGCGAGCGGCGGATGGGCTGGCCCGGGAACATCTGCGCCAGCGCGGCAAACAGCAGCGCCTCGGCCGGGGTCTCGGCGGTGTCCGAATCACCGCTGTCCACCGCGGCACTGAGCGCGGCGGCACGCAGCGCCTTGCGGTCGATCTTGCCCGAGGTCAGGCGCGGCATCAGCGCCAGCGCCTCAAAGCGGGCCGGCACCATATAGGGCGGCAGGCGCTCGGCCAGCGCGCTGCGTAGCGCAGCATGGCTGGGGGGCGTATCCAGCGGCACATAAAAGGCCACCAGCTGGTCGATGCCGTCATCCTTGCGCAGCAGCACCGCCGTGGTGCCCACACCGGGTTGCTGGGCCAGCACGGCCTCGATCTCGCCCAGCTCGACGCGAAAGCCACGGATCTTCACCTGGTCATCGGCCCGGCCCAGGCACTGCATCTGGCCTTTTTCATCGATGCGCGCCAGGTCGCCGGTGCGGTAGAGGCGCGTGTCGTGCGCCCCTGCCGGCCAGGGGTTGTCCAAGAACTTCTCGGCCGTCAGCTCGGGCCGGCCCAGGTAGCCGGCGGCCACGCCGCGGCCGGTAATGCACAGCTCGCCCACCTCACCGGCCGGCAGCCCCACCAAGCGGGGCGCGGTGCCGGCGGGAAAGCTGTCCGCCTCGATCACCTGCACGACCACCATGCTGTAGTTGGGCAGCGGCGTGCCGATGGTGACGGGCTCGCCCGCCTGCAGCTCGGCCAGGCTCGCCGATACGGTGGCCTCGGTCGGCCCATAGGTGTTGAACAGCTGGCGAGGCGCGCCGGTGCCCGAGCGCGCCCAGCGATCGACCAGCGCTTCGGGGCACATCTCGCCACCCAGGTTGATGATGCGCAGGCTGGGCACATCCTGCGCAAACAGCGCCAGCAACGTGGGCACGGCATGCAGCACGGTGACCTGCTGCTCCAGCAAGGCCTGCGGTAGCGCCTCGGGGTCGCCGGCAATCTCGCACGGCGCAATCCACAAGGTGGCGCCCACCAGGTAGCTGATCCAGATCTCCTCGAACGACATGTCAAAGGCCACCGAGAAGCCCTGGTAGACCTTGTCACCCAGGCGCACGCCCAGGCGCGCATTCTCGCTGCGCAAAAAGTGGCAGATGCTGCCCTGGTTGATGGCGATGCCCTTGGGCTTGCCGGTCGAGCCGCTGGTGTAGATCACATAGGCCGGATCGCCGGGCTGGGCATTGCTGCGCCGGCGCAGCGGGGTGCCAGCGGGCAGCTCGGCCAGCAGGTCCAGATCGGTCAGCAGCGGGCACAGCACCTGGGCATCGCGCAGGCCCTGCTGGGGCGTGGCAGCGGCCATCAGCAGCGCCTTGGCACTGGCGTCTTCGAGGCAGGTCGCAATGCGCTCGGGCGGTGTCTCGCTGTCAAAGGGCAGCCAGGCGGCGCCCGTCTTGGCAATGGCCAGCTGCAGGCTGAGCAGCGCGATGCCGCGCGGCAGCCACAGGCCCACCATATCGCCCGGGCCGATGCCCGCCTCCATCAGCCGGTGTGCCGCACGGCTGGCGTCGGCATCGAGCTGGGCATAGGTCAGCTGCCGCGCGCCGGCCATCAGCGCCACCTGCTCGGGGTGGGCATAGGCGGTGGCCTCGAACACATCGGCCAGCACCTCGTGGCGCAACAGATCGGGGCGCTCGGGCCCCCGCAAAACAACAGTCTCAGACATGGCAGCAATACCCGGCAGCTGCAGAAGGCGCAGGCGCACCGCCTTTCTGCACAAAACGCCCCAGAATGGGGCATTCGCGCATTATGCGGCGGCGCCAACGCCCGCCAGGCCGGGATCACCCCTGGCAAGGCCTGCCTGAGGGCTGGGCGCAACGCTTTGCGCCCGGCTTAAGCCCCGCCTAATCTGCGGCGGCGGGTTGCGCAGCGGCGGCCGGCAACACCGCATCGGCCGACCAGCCCCCGCCCAGCGCGCGGTACAGCGCAATCTGGTTGTCCAGCCGGCTTTGGCGCAGGTTCACCAGCTCGGTCTCGGCCTGGAACAGGTTGCGCTGGGCATCGATCTGCTCCAAGTAGGACGCATAGCCCGCCTCGTAGCGGTCCTTGGCATAACCCAGGGTCTGGGCCAGCACGGCGCGGCGGCGCTCGGCGGCCTGCTCCTGCTCGGCCAGGCGCTGCACGCCCACCAGCGCGTTTTCCACATCGCCCAGGGCCGACAGCACCGCGCCCCGGTAGGCGTAGGCGGCCTGGTCGCGCTGGGCCGTGGCGCTGTCGTACTGCGCGTCGAGCCGGCCGCCATCCAACAGCGGCGCCAGCGCGCTCGCGCCCAGGCTCCAGACATTGATGGGGTTGTATTGCAGCGCATTGACAAACAGCCGCCCCGCGCTGGCGCTGAGGTTGACCTGGGGCAGGTAGGCGGCGCGGCTGGCGCGCAGGCTGGCATCGCTGGCGGCCAGGTTCAGCTCGGCCTGCACCAGGTCCGGCCGGCGCCGCAGCAGGGACGAGGGCAGTGCAGCGGGCACCACCGGCATCTGCAGCCGGGCAAAGCCCTGGCCGTCGGCCGCAGCCGTATCGCGCACGGCGGGCACGTCACCGGCCAGCAATTGCAACGCGTTGTACTGGCGCGCAATGGCCAGCTCCAGCGGCGGGATCTGGCCCTGGATGGCCTCGTACTCGGCCTGCGCCTGCGTCACCTGCAGGCGCGAGATATAGCCCACCGATTCCTGGTCCCGCGCCAATTGCAGCGCGGTGCTGCGGGTCTGCAGGGTCTGGCGCGTCTGGGCCAGCTGCGCCTCGCGGCCCAGCAGATCGACATAGGCCTGGGCCGTGGTGGCCGCCACCGTCAGCGCCACCGCATCGCGGTCGGCCTGGCTGGCGCGGTACTGCAGATCGGCTGCGGTACTTCGGTCACCCAGGCGGCCCCAGAGATCGGGCTCCCAGCTGGCCTGCAGTTGGGGCTGGACGGAGCGGCTGGTGGTGATGCCCGAGGTGGTCAAGGTGTGGGTGGCGCCCACATTGGCGCCCAGCGACAGGCTGGGTTGCAGCGCGGCATCGGCCGCCGCCAGCTGGGCGCGGGCTGCGGCCACTCGGGTGCCGGCCACCTGCAGGTTGGCATTGCGCGCCAGCGCCGCCTGCACATAGCCGTTGAGCTTTTCATCGCCAAAGGCCTGCCACCAGGCGGTGGGCACCGCCGCTTGCGGCCCGCTGGTGGCAGCAGCCTCGGTCTGCGCCCAGGTGCTGGGCACGGTGACGGCCGCATCGGTGGGCGCCTGGCGCAGTGCCGGCGCACAACCGGCCAGCAGCAGGGCCATGCCCAGGACCGTCAGCGTGGTGGCGGCCGAGCCTTGCAAAAACCGGCTGCGGGTCATGGCCGGTCTCCTTGCGCTGCGGCCTTGGCTGCGCGCGTGTCCACATGCACTTCGACGGACATGCCCGGGCGCAGGCGGGCGGCGAGCGGCTGGTTCGGGTCGATCGCAATGCGGATCGGCAGGCGCTGCACGATCTTGATGAAGTTGCCCGATGCGTTGTCGGCCTTGATGACGCTGAACTCCGAGCCGGTGGCCGGTGCCATCTGCTCGATACGGCCAGTCAGCTCGGCGCCTTCGAGCGCATCGACATAGAAGCTCGCCGCCTGGCCCTGCTGCATGTGGGCGATCTGGGTTTCCTTGAAGTTGGCCACCACCCACAGCTGCTCGGGCACCAGGAACAGCAGCTGCGTGCCCGAGGCCACATACTGGCCCAGGCGCACCGAGGCCTCGCTGATCTGGCCATCGCGCGGCGCACGCACCACGGTGTTGTCCAGGTCGATCTGGGCCAGGCCCAGCTGGGCTTGGGCGGCCTTCACCTGCGCTTCCAGGCTGGCGCGTGCCACCTGGGTGGATTTGATGCTCTGCTCGCCAATGCGGATATCGGCCTGCGCCTTTTGCACATTGGCCTTGGCCAGCTGGCTGGTAGCACGCGACTGGTCGCGCTCGCGCAGCGACACCGAGCCGCGCGCGGCCAGGTCCTCGACCCGCTGCAGATCGGCTGCCGCGCGGCGCGCTTCGGCGTCCACCGCCGACAGGCTGGCCTGGCGCGCACCCAGGTTGGCCCGGTTTTGCGCCTGGGTCTGGTCCGAGTTGGCCAGCTGCGCGCGGGCATTGTCGAGCTGCGCCTGGGCCTGGGCCACTTTTTCGGCATAGATGCGGTCATCGATGCGCAGCAGCACATCACCGCGCTTGACATGGGCATAGTCCTGCACGTTCACTTCCGTCACATAGCCGCTGACCTGGGGCGCCAGCACGGTGATCTGGCCGCGCACATAGGCGTTGTCGGTGCGCATCACGTCGGAGGCAAAGGGCGGCAGCTTCCAGGCCCAGAGCACCAGCAGCACGCCGGCCAATGCGACGACCGCCATGGTCAGCACCGCGCGGCGGCTGGGCCGGATCAGCTTGGCCGTCGGCGATGCTGTGGGTGCCGGGGTGGCTGCCGTAGCAGCGGCTGCCGACGCTTGGGCAGCCGATGCGGCGGCCGCAGCCGCCGTGGCTTGGGGGGCAGCGGGCTGCGCTGCGGGAGCGGGGGCCGCTTGGGGGGTGGGTTTTTCAGTATCAGCCATTGTTGTTGCTTTGTAGATAGGGATCGAAAAAGGGGATGGAGGTCAGACGGGCGCCGGCAGCTCACCCCGGCGCCGCGCCAGCCAGGCCAGCATGTGCTGGCGCAGCACGCGGTAGAACGCCCAGGCCAGAAAGGCCAGCGCCATCGCGCCAATCACGCGGAACACATCGTTGAAGGCGCGCACCGCCGCCTCACGCCGGATCACTTGCACCAGCTGGGCCTGGCTTTGGGCGCCGCGCTGCACCGGGTCGGTGATGGTGCGGCCGAGCGACTGCGACTGCTGGGCCAGGCGCTGCGCAACCAGCGGGTTGGTCACCGGCATATCGGCCGCAATCGCCTGCGTGTAGAGCTGGGCGCGCTGCTGCTGGATGCTGCCCAGCAGCGCGGGGCCGAGCAGACCGCCCAGACTTTGGGTGACCGAGAACAGCACGACAAAGGTGACCATGTGGTCCAGCCCCTTGCCCAGCGCGCGCTGGATGCCGATCATCATCACCGGCCCCATGAACAGCGCCGCCGAGAACGCGATCAGGAACTGGCTGAAGAAAAAGTCATGCGGACGGCTCAGGCTGGTGGAGTGCAGATCCAGCCAGCCGCCCACGCCGATCAGCAGGATCGAGGTCAGGATCTGCGGCAGGATGGCCTGGGGGCTGAAGGTGGCAGCACCCACGATCACGCCCAGCAGCATGCCGACAAAAATGACGCCGTACAGCGCCTGCAGCTGCTCGGGCACCACGCCCATCGCGCGCAGCAGGCCGACCACGCCATAGTTCTGCTCCGAGATCATGAAACGCATCATGATGGCGCCGGCCATGAAGGTCAGCGTCGTGGGGTGCATCAGCCAGCGCAGCTGGATCAGCGGCGTGCGCCGGCTGTATTCCAGCAGGGCGGCCAGCGCAAACAGCACCAGCGACGCGATCAGCGCATAGGCCAGCCAGGGGGCGTTGAACCACCAAGCATTGACGCCCTGGGCCAGCACCGCGCACAGCAGGCCCACCGCAGGCGCCACCAGCAGGAAGGTCACAAAATCCAGCGGCTCGAACACATGGATCTGCAGGCCGCGCGGCAGCTTGAGCACCACCACGGCGGCAAAGGCCATCAGCGCCAGACCCGCCTCGAATGCATACAGATGGGGCCAGGGGTTGACGTTGACCAGCGAAGGCGACAGCACCCAGGCCAGCGGCACGGCGATCGAGGACATGTTCATGCCCAGGATGAAGGCCGAGGGCACCTTGGAGGCCGGAAAGCCCTGCATCACATACATGACGGCCAGCGAGGTGGTGGTGGCACCGGCAAAACCGGCGACGGCCCGCACCACGATGGACATGGTGTAGCCTTCGACAAACACGTGCAGCAGCGCCAAGAGCGCATAGATGCCCAGGCCCCATTCGGCAAACACCCGCAGGCCCAGCTGCTGGCGGCTTTTGAAGACCAGCAGGTTGGCCGTCACATTGACCATCACATAGGCCGCAGGCAGCCAGGCGGCCTCGACCGCTGTCAGGCCCAGCTGGCCCTGAATCGAGGTGAGGTTGGCCGTGACCAGGCCATTGCCCAGACCCCCAACCAGCCCGACAAACAGACCCACCATGATGTAGGCAATGCGCCGGGGCAGCGTATGCTGCAGCCGCGCGGGCGAGCCCGGCAGCACGGGGCGCTCATGCGTCTCCCAATCCGGGGGTTGCTCGACATAGCGAAAGGCAGGCGCGTTCATACCGTCTCCCTGGCATCCATGCGCAGGCCCTCGGTGATCAGCTGCCAGGCGCGGTCGCTCAGCTGCAGGCGCTCGGCCGGCGTGCGGCCGCGCCGCGCCGCGCTGAACATGCCCACAATCAGCAGCAGATCAGCGCCCTGCAGATCCTCCCGGCAGCGCCCTGCCGCCTTGGCTTGCAGCAGCAAGGGCGTCACCAGCGCCAACAGGCGCGCGCGCAGGTCGACGACCAAGGGGTCATCGAGCGGCAGCGAGCGCCAGTAATCGCTCAGCGGAACGGTCAGCACCGAGTCATGCGCCCAGAGGCGCAGAAACTCGAACAGCGCATCGGCATCACCCGTCTCACTCAAGGCATGGGCCTTGGCGGCCAGCCGCTCCAGGATATGGATCAGCAAGGCCCGCAGCAGCGCCGAGCGGTCCGCAAAATTGCGGTACAGCGTCGTGCGGCTCACCCCGGCGCGCTCGGCCACCACATCCAAAGCCACCGTCACCCCCTGCTCGGTAAACACATGCAGGGCCGCATCGAGCAACTGGCTGCGATGGGCCAGCGCATCACTGCGGGGTTGGCGTTCTTTGGTGGTCATGGGGTGGAGGCAAAAGCATTAAACGTACAAAACTGTACGCTAATTTTTTCAGGCCTGCACAAACCCTGAGAGCATCAGGGTAAACCCGTGGGTGGTTTTATTTATAGATTTGTATTTTTTGGGCTGAACACTAATATCTATGAATGCCTCGCCAAAATTCGCCGCCCTCGGACTACCCGGAAATCGTGCTGCAGCAGATCAAACAGCTGGGCCTGAACATTGCGATTGCACGCAAGCGTCGTGGTGAATCACAGGCGCAATGGGCCATGAGGCTGGGCGTTTCGCAACCCACAATGGCCCGTATCGAGCGTGGGGACCCATCCGTGGCCATGGCGTCCTATGTGATGTGCATCTGGTTGGTCAATCCACGCAGTTCTCTGGCGGAACTGATTGCGCCGCAGCATGACCATGGCGCGCTGGAGAAAGAAATAGCACGCGTCCGGAGCAAGCGCTCACTCGACAAGCAAGCCAACCTCTACAGTGCAAGCGCAAAGGAAGCTCCACCAGACGCGGGACCGCCTGGCCAAGCGGGGTCAGCCATTTCCCCGCTGAAAAAAATGTCATCCACACAGACAGGCCCTGGCTTTTCCAGCATCCACCCGGGTATTGCAGCGCTGCTGAACAAATCCCACCCAAATGAGCCATGAGTGAACTCGCAGCCAGCATCGACCGCGACGCGCTCAGACGGCAAAGGCAGGCTTTTCTTTAAAGTCTGCGGGGCTGGAAGAGTCCTTCAACAACGAAGGCGCAGCGCCAACCCAGCCCTTGACGAATCTGCCTATTTTTGAGGCATCTCAGCGCCCATCCACGACCACCGGCACCCGTGGCGCCACCGCGCACATCAGCTCATAGCCCACGGTGCCAGCGGCCTGGGCCACTTCGTCGATGGAGAGCACCGTGCCGTTGGCCGCGCGGCCCCAGAGGGTGACCTCGCTGCCCCAGCCCGCTTGGGGGATGTCCGTGAGGTCGACGGTCAGCATGTCCATGCTGACCCGGCCGATCAGGCGCGAGCGCTGGCCGTCGACCAGCACGGGGGTGCCGTTGCCGCAGTGGCGCGGGTAGCCGTCGGCATAGCCGCAGGCGACGACGCCGATGCGCATGGGCTTGCCGGCGGTGAACGCCGAGCCATAGCCGACGGTGTCGCCGGGCTGCAGCTCCTGCACGCCGATGACCTTGGCCGACAAGCTCATCGTCGGCTGCAGGCCCCAGTCATCTGCCGTTTGCAGCGGGTAATCGGGCGCGCTGCCGTAGAGCAGGATGCCGCCGCGCACCCAGTCGCCGCGCTCGCTGGCCGACATACCGGGGTTGCGCAGCATCGCGGCGCTGTTGCAGATGCTGCGCTCGCCGGGCAGGTCCAAGGTGGTCTGGTTGAACAGCGCCATGGCCGCGCCAATGCCCTTGGCGGTGTCGGCATCGCTGAAATGGGTGATGAAGGAAATCTCGTCGACCTGGGGCAGCGCATTGAGCCGGGCCCAGGCCGAGCGGTAGCGCTCGGCGGTGAAGCCCAGGCGGTTCATGCCGGAGTTCATCTTCAAAAACACGCGGTGGGGCTGCTGGGTCTTGTGGGCGGCGAGCCAGTCGATCTGCTGGTCGCAGTGCACCGTGTGCCAGAGGTTCAGGCGCGAGCACAGCTCCAGGTCACGGGCATCGAAAACGCCTTCGAGCAGCAGGATCGGGCCGCGCCAGCCCAGATCGCGGATGCGCTGCGCCTCGGACGGCTCCAGCAGCGCAAAGCCGTCAGCGGCGCGCATGCCATCAAACACCTGCTCGATGCCATGGCCGTAAGCGTTTGCTTTCACCACACACCACAGCTTGGCGTCTTGGGCCGCCAGACGGGCACGTGCCAGGTTATGTTGCAAGGCAGCAGTGTGAATGGTGGCTAGAATGGGGCGCGGCATGGCAAATACTCACAACAAGATTATGAAAACCCCTAGTATTCTGGCACCGTGCTTTCGCCCCTGCGTGCTATAACCTCGACTCCCTACACGCAGCTTACAAATTTCTCGCGCCATTAGCATCCCTTATCAGCCTCCCAACGAATGAAGCGCGGTTTCTACACCATCATGTCGGCGCAGTTTTTCAGCTCGCTGGCTGACAACGCCCTGTTTGTCGTTGCCGTCGATCTGTTGATCAGCGCAGGCGCTGCGGAGTGGCAGCGTGCCGCCCTGGTGCCCATGTTCGCGCTGTTCTACGTGATCCTGGCACCGTTTGTGGGCGCCTTTGCCGATGCCTACCCCAAGGGGCAGGTGATGTTCATCAGCAATGCGATCAAGGTGATCGGCTGCCTGCTGATGCTGTTTGGCCACCACCCGCTGCTCGCCTATGCCGTCGTCGGCCTGGGCGCTGCCGCCTACTCCCCGGCCAAGTACGGCATCCTCACCGAGCTGCTGCCGGCCAGCCAGCTGGTGCGGGCCAATGGCTGGATCGAGGGGCTGACCATTACCTCGATCATCCTGGGCGTGCTGCTGGGCGGCCAGCTGGTGGGCCCGCAGGTCTCGGGCTGGCTGCTGTCCTTTGATCTGCCCTTGATCGACACCCCCATTGATACCCCTTCCGAGGCGGCGATCTGCGTGATCGGTCTCTTGTACGCAGGTGCGGCCTGGTTCAATACCCGCATCCCCCGCACCAATACCAAGCTGGTTCCGCTGCGCCAGGACATGGAGCGCAGCATGTTCTCCAACGTGATGGACCTGCTGCCCGACTTCTGGCGCTGCAACAGCCGCCTGTGGCGCGACAAGCTCGGCCAGATCTCGCTGTCGACCACCACCCTGTTCTGGGGCGTGTCGGGCAATCTGCGCTATATCGTGCTGGCCTGGAGTGCGGTGGCACTGGGCTACAGCACCACCAAGGCCTCGGCGCTGGTCGGCGTCGTCGCCATCGGCACGGCAGTTGGCGCCATCCTCGCTTCGATGCGTATGAAGCTCGACGGCGCCACGCGCGTGATCCCGCTGGGCATTGCGATGGGCCTGCTGGTGGTGTGCATGAACTTTATCCATAGCATCTGGCTGGCGGTGCCGTTTCTGGTGGTGCTGGGCGGCCTGGGTGGCTTTCTGGTGGTGCCGATGAACGCCCTGCTGCAGCACCGGGGCCACAACCTGATGGGCTCGGGCCGCTCGATTGCGGTGCAGAACTTCAACGAGCAGGCCTGCATCCTGGGCCTGGGTGTCGTCTACAGCATGTTCACCCGCTTTGGCATGTCGGCCTATGGCGCCATCACCTGCTTTGGCCTGCTGGTGGCCGGCATCATGTGGTGCATCCTGCTGTGGCACCGGCATAATTGCAAGCAGCATCCGCAGGAAGTCCAACGGCTGCTGGACATTGCCCGCCACGACCACCACCACTGAGTGATCCGCCGGTGGGCCTCGCGCCAAGCCCATCCGCCCCTCCTGCATCCCTTAGAAAAATTGAAAGCGGACAGCGCCTGTTGACCCCAGGCGCTGTTTCACATCGCCCCATGCTCACCGCGCTGCCCTTTTTAGCCCTGATGACCAACGCCCTGATCTGGGGCACGATCTGGTGGCCGTTCCGCCAGCTGCAGGCCCTGGGAGTGCACCCGGTGCTGGGCACGGCCCTGGTCTACCTGATCCTGTTTTGCGGGCTGCTGCTGGTCAAACCGGCGGCAGCGGCCATTGCCCGGCGCCACCCGCTGCTGCTGCTGCTGGCCTTTACCTCGGGCAGCACCAATGTGCTGTTCAACTGGGCGGCCACCACCGGCGATGTGGTGCGCGTGGTGCTGCTGTTTTATCTGATGCCCGCCTGGTCGGTGCTGCTGGCCTGGTACTTTCTGGGTGAAAAGCCCAACAAGTACTCCATCCTGCGCCTGGTGCTGGCCTTCAGCGGCGTGCTGATCGTGATGATTCCGGCCGGCGCCACCTGGCAGAGCCTGACAGCCAACCTTTCGCTGCCCGATGCGCTGGCCATTGTCGGGGGCTTTACCTTTGCTGGCACCAATGTGGTGTTGCGCAGCCAGTACCGCGTGCCGGGTGAGGCGCGCATGCTGGCCATGTTCTTCGGCGGCCTGGTGGCCGCCGGTGCCATGTCGGTGTTGGGCATCTCCCTGGGCCGCATGCCGGCCGTGCCCGATATCGCCTGGGGCTGGCCGCTGATGGTGCTGGTCGTCGCTGTGCTGATCATGCTGAGCAACTGGACCTTGCAATACGGCGCCTCGCGCCTGGCCGCCACCACCGCAGCGGTGGTGATGCTGTCCGAGGTGGTCTTTGCCAGCGCCTCCAATGTGCTGATCGAGGGCACAGTGCTCTCGGGCCGCCTGCTGCTGGGCGGCGCGCTGGTGCTGTCGGCCTCGCTGATCGCGGCGCTGGAGTCGCGCCTGCCCTGAGTGGCGCTGAACGAGGGTTAGCGACTAAGATAGCCGCCATGCCCGCAACACCGCACACCATCCAGGACTTTGTTCTCCACGACGCCAGCGCCAAGCCCCTGCCGCTGTCGCGCTATGCCGGCCAGGTGGTGCTGGTGGTCAACACGGCCACCGCCTGCGGCTTTACGCCGCAGCTCCAAGGGCTTGAAGCCTTGCAGCAACAGTATGGCCCCCAGGGCCTGCAGGTGCTGGGCCTGCCCTGCAACCAGTTTGGCGCCCAGGCCCCCGGCAGCAACACCGAGATTGCGCAGTTTTGCGAGCTGAACTACCAGACGAGTTTCCCAAGCCTGGCCAAGGTGGAGGTCAACGGCCCGCACACCGACCCGCTGTTTGTCTGGCTCAAGGCGCAGGCCCCGGGCCTCCTGGGTGGGCGGATTCTGTGGAATTTCACCAAGTTTCTGGTCGGGCGCGATGGCCGCACGGTGCAGCGCTTTGCCCCGATGACCAAGCCGGCCAAGCTGGCAGCCGCTATCGAAAAAGCCCTGGCTGCTTCGTAAACACCGGCCGGCGCTCAGTCCATCAACGCCGTCTCCAGCCCGGCGGCAATGCTGGCCAGGCCCGCAATCACGCAGACCGCACCCCAGAACTTGCGCAGCCAGCGGCGATTGCGCTGGGCTTGGGGGGTATCGGGCTTCATGGCGTACTCCTTGCGCAGATGGTGGTCATCCGCAGGTCTCAGGAACTCAGTGTAAGCAGCGGCGGGTCAGCGAGCAAGCCAGGGGCATAAAAAAAGCTGTCCACGCTCCAGAAGCGTGGGCAGCTTTTTGCTGGGCGAATGCCGGGCTTATTCAGCAGCAGCGCTGTCGTCGGCCTTGGCAGCGGCCGGCTCGGCCGCATCGCCCTCGTCCGCCGCTTCGGGGGCCGCAGGGGCGGCTGCCGGGCGAGCAGCAATCGCCTGGGTCTGGGCGGCGCGGTGCAGGTGGCGCTCCACAGCAGCAGGGTGCATGCCGTACATATCGGCAAACTCGGCCACGCTCTTGCCGCTGGCGGCATGGGCGGTGGCCAGGGCCTCAGCCTTGGCATCGAACTCGGCTACTTCCTGCATGGCGGCAGCCAGCAGTGCCTGGGTCGCTTCATCCTTGACCTGGACCTTGGCCAGGAAGTCGTCGCGGCTCAGGTCGGACGCGATATAGGCCATGCCGATGCGGCGGCGCAGCTTGAGCTGCAGGTCTTCGCCGTCGCGCGGCTTGCGGCGGCGGAAGGACTCCACCAGCGCATGGAACACGTGCTCGGGCGCCATCGCCTCGACGACCTGGCCTTGCAGGTCATGGCGGGGCTGGCCCATGGCCACGGCGTTGAGGTAGCGGGTCGAGCGGGTATGCAGGCCCAGGGCCACCTTCAGCTCATTCTTCTCGAAGGCATCGGGGTGGGCGGCCATCAGGTCCTGGAACACACCGCGCTTGAGCGGCAGCGGCTGGTCGCCAAACAGTGCAGGGTACAGACCGGCGAGCTTTTCCACCACGGGGTGGCGTGGGCGGGCAGGGGCCTTGGGCGCAGCGGGGGCCGCCTGGCCACCGTCACGGCGTGGACCACGGCCGCCGCCAGCGCCCTGGCCTTCGCGGCGTGCGCCATTGCCGGGCTTGTTGCTGCGGCGGGGCGCCTGGCCCGTGCGGGCGGGGCGCTCACTGCGCGCCTGGCGCTGCACCGGCGCGGCATCGGCTTCGACCGGGGCCGCTGGCGCAGCGGCCACTTCCAGCGCATGGCCCTTGGTGGCCGCGCGCAGCGCATCGGCCATGGCCGAGTTCAGCACCGGCGCTTGGCCTGAAGGGCGCTCGCGGCGCTCCTGCTTGGGCTGGCGACGCGTATCACCGCCCGCTGCGGGCGCTGCCGCAGCTGGTGCCGGTGCGGAAGCATCAGAAGAGGTGGGGAGGGTCGGTTCGGTCATAAACAGAGGCTGGCGCAGAAAAAAGTGCAGACCCGCCAAGAGCAGCTGCACCGGTAAAAAGCAAAACGCCCTGGATCACCCAAGGCAAGACTGCAAGTATAACGAATCAAGCCCATCGCCCGGTAAGCAGCTGCACACCGCAGCAGGGCTTTAGAACGGACGCAGACAAGGCCAGTTGCGCGCTTGCATCGCGCAGCCAGGCCACCCAGCAGCCCCGGCTTTGTCCTTTGTCAATAAGTGCCCGGATACTCGCCCCCATCGATCAGCCAGCTCTGCCCGGTCACATAGCCGGTGTGCTGCGATGCCAGGTAGGCGATCAGCGCGCCGACTTCTTCGGGCTGGCCAAAGCGGCCTGCGGGGTTGGCGGCCTCGCGGCTTTGACGCACCTGGGCCGGCGAGCGGCCGCTTTGCTGGGCGAGCTTGTGGATGTGGCGAGCCTGGGCATCGGTGTCGAACGCGCCGGGCAGCACATTGTTGATGGTGACGTTGTGGCGCACCGTCTGGCGAGCCAGGCCCGCGACAAAGCCGACCAGTCCCGAACGCGCGCCGTTGGACAGGCCCAGCTCGGCATGCGCCGCCTTGACGCTGCGCGAGACGATATTGATGATGCGCCCATAGCCGCGCTGCTGCATGCCATCGACCACGCGGCGCATCATGTCGATGGGGCCGACCATCATCATGTCCAGCGCCTCGTGCCAGGTCTCATCGCTCCAGTCACGGAAGTCACCGGGCGGGTAGCCGTCCGAGTTGTTGACCAGAATGTCCGGCTGCGGGCAGGCAGCCAATGCCGCTTCGCGGCCCGCCTTCTTGGTGATGTCAGCCACCACATAGCGCACCGTGCGGCCACATTCGGCAGTCAAAGCCTGCGCTGCTGCCTGCAAGCTGCTTTCGGTGCGCGCGGCGATCACCACGTCCACCCCTTCCAGCGCCAGCTGGCGCGCGGCGGCATAGCCCATGCCCTTGCTGCCGCCCCAGACCAGCGCGGCCTTGCCCGTTAATCCCAGATCCATGGTGTGGTTCCTCAGCTTTGTTCGCTCAACTCGGCCACGGCGGCCGCTTCGTTCTGGAAGATGAAGCTGTCGCTGTAGATCTTGTCCAGCGCCGCGCCCGACAGCGCCATCAGCGCCTTCGCATCGGCAATCATAGAGGGCGATCCGCACAGATAGATCGAATGCTCGGACAGGTCCTCGAAGTCCTCGGCAATGGCGTCCTGCACATAGCCACGCCGGCCGGTCCAGCGATCGGACGGGCGCGAGAGCACCGGCACAAAAGTGAACTCATAGAGCTGCCCGGCCCAGGCCGCGATCTCATCGAGCAAATACAGATCGGCCTCACTGCGCATGCCCCAGTAGAAGTGGATCGGCGGGCAGTCGGCATCGCCCAGCAGCGATTCAAGAATCGCCTTGATCGGCGCAAAGCCGGTGCCGGTGGCGGCAAACACCATCGGCTGGTAGTCCTGCGCGCGGTAGTAAAAGCTGCCGTGGGGCAGTTCCACCTCCAGCACATCGCCCACTGCCATCGTCGCCAGCAGGCCATCGGTAAAGCGCCCGCCGGCAATCCTGCGGATCTGCAGGCTGACGCGCCGGCCCTGCGGCGGCGTGGCCATCGAGAAGCTGCGGTACGCGCCACCGGGCAGGCAGATGTTCAGGTACTGGCCGGGCACATAGCGCAGGCCATGGTCCTCGGGCAGGTCGAGCGCCAGGTGGTAGATATTGGGCGTGTGCATGCGCAGCTCGGCCACGGTGGCCTGCACGCGGGTGGGCGCGGAGCTGTCCGGCCCGGTCGCGATGCTGATGACCAGATCGGACTGCGCCCGGGCCTGGCAGGCCAGCGCATAGCCCTGGGTGTGCTCCTCTTCACCCATGGCCAGCGGCAGCTCGCCGTCGGCATAGGCAAACTCGCCCTCTTCGACCTTCATGCGGCAGCTGCCACAGCCGCCAAAGGTGCAGTCATGGGGCAGCGCCACGCCCTGGCGCGTGGCGGCGTCAAGCACCGATTCATCGGCACCCACGTCAAACGATTG
This sequence comes from Comamonas koreensis, assembly GCF_014076495.1. Lineage (NCBI taxonomy): Bacteria > Pseudomonadati > Pseudomonadota > Betaproteobacteria > Burkholderiales > Comamonadaceae > Comamonas > Comamonas koreensis. Next base: position 320,204 of record NZ_CP043575.1, read on the forward strand.
CTGCGTCTGCAGCCACTGTACGCGGTAGTTCATCGCAGACCTCGTGCGCTATGCGCTGGTAGGTTGGTGCTTATTTCTTGATATCGGCCTGCACCAGCACATCGGCGGTGGCGCCCAGGTGGTCTTTCAGCGCCTGCAAGGCAGCCACGCCACAGGCGGTGTCCTGCTCGCCATTGCCGCCCGACAGGCCCACGCCGCCAATCACCTCGCCGTTGACGACGATGGGGTAGCCGCCAACGAAGACCGCAAACTTGCCCTCAAAGCTCCACTGGATGCCAAAGGCCTCGTTGCCCGGCAACGCCGGCCCGTTGGGCAAGGTGTTGAACAGGTGCGTGGAGCGCTTGTGTCCCGCTGCCGTGAAGGCCTTGTTCCAGGCGATCTGCGGGCCGGTGACGCGGGCGCCATCCATGCGCTCGAGCACCAGCGGAAAGCCGCCTTCGTCGGTGATGCAGACCGTCTCGGTCACGCCAATTTCCTTGGCCTTGGCCAGCGCGGCCAGGGACATCACACGGGCTTCTGCCAGTTCCAGTTTCAGTGCGCTTTTCATCGTGTTTCCTCTTGCAGTCAGGGGTTCAGATACCGCGGTAGACGGTCTTGATCTGGGTAAAAAATTCCAGGCCGGCGCGGCCGGACTCGCGGAAGGTGGAGGTGCTGGAGTTCTTCAGCCCGCCAAAGGGCGCATTGACCAGGTTGCCGGTGGTCGTGCGGTTGATCTTGACGGTGCCCGCCTGGATCTCGTTGGTGAACACATGCATGTAGCGCGGGTTCATCGTGACGATGCTGGCCGACAGGCCGTACTGCGAGTCGTTGGCCTGGCGCAGCGCGTCGTCAAAGTCGGCGACTTCGATGATCGCCAGCACCGGGCCGAAGATCTCCTCCTGCGCAATGCGCATGCTGTTCTTCACATCGGTGAACACTGCGGGCGACAGGTAGTAGCCATGGTCGAACTCGCCGCCGGTGAGCCGCTCGCCGCCGCAGAGCCAGCGGGCCTCGCTCTTGCCGATGTCGATGTAGCGCTGCACGGTCTGCAGCTGCTTTTCCGTCGCCAAGGGGCCCAGGTCCATGCCCGGCGCCATGCCGTTGCCGATCTTGAGCTGGGACACGCGCGTGAGCAGCTTGTCGGTAAAGGCCGCCTTGACGCTGGGCACCACCAAGATGCGGCTGGTGCCGGTGCAGGCCTGGCCGGTGAGCGAGAAGCCGCCCTTGATCGCCAGGTCCACCGCCAGGTTGAGGTCGGCGTCCTCCATCACGATCAGTGGGTTCTTGCCGCCCAGCTCCATCTGCAAGCGGGTGGACAGGTGCACGGTGCGGTGGATCTGGGTGCCGGCCGTCGTCGAGCCGGTGAACGAGATCGCGCGGATGGCCTGCGAATTGGTGATCACCGGCCCCACCTCGCCAGCGCGGCCGGTGACGCAGTTGACCACGCCTGGCGGTACACCCGCCTGCTCCAGCGCCTCAACCAGGCGCAGACCCGAGAGCGGTGCATCCGACGAGGGCTTGAACACCACCGTGTTGCCGGTGATCAGCGCCGGCGCCAGCTTGCGCGCCGGGATGGACGCGGGGAAGTTCCAGGGCGAGATCACCGTCACCACGCCCAGCGGCTCGCGGTGGCTGAACACATGCATGTTGGCATCGTCCTGCGGGTAGGTCTCGCCGCCCAGGGTCTGGCCTTCGGTGGCATAAAAACGAAAGGTTTGTGCGCTGCGCAGAAACTCGTCGCGCGCCTGGCTCAGCTGCTTGCCCTCCTCGCGCGTCAGTTCCTGGGCAAACTGCTCCACGTTCTGCTCCAGGTAGCTGGCCGCATCGTTGAGGATCTTGGCGCGCTTGCCAATGGCCAGCTTGCGCCAGCCGTCAAAGGCCTTTTGCGCGGCCTGCACCGCCGCCTCGGCGTCAGCCGGGCCCGAGGCCTGAAAACGCCCCACCACATCGCGGGTATCGGCGGGGTTGAGGTTGTCAAAGGTGCTGCCCAGCAGGCAGGGCACCCAGGCGCCGTCGATATAGTTCAGAAACGTTTGCACGGTGTCGGCCATGGTCGGGAGGTCTTGGAGGGGTGAGGGAGGTCGGTCACAGCGGCGGCCGCCAGGGGCGCGCCGCTGCGCGGGGCAAAGGGGTGCCGCCAGGCTCAGGCGGCCAGCAGCTCTTCCTGCGAGATTTGCAGGTCCTTGGCGACATAGTCGTGGTAGAGCGCCGTGGTGTAGAGCAGGCGCATCTGGGCACCGATCTCGCAGATGCGCAGGCATTTGGCTTGCAGCTCGGGCGTGTTGGCGTGCTCGAGCACGATCTGGTAGCCGCGCTCGCCATGGATTTCGTCAGAGACGATGTGCAGGTCAAAGAACTCGACCTCTTCATCGGTAAAGCCGTACTTGTCACGCAAGGTGGGCGTCTGCTTGCGGTAGATCGACGGCACCTGCGACTCCAGGCCCACGACCAGGCCGGCCACCGCGACCACCGGGTCTTCGCGCATCGCAATCGCATAGCACCAGGACTGCAGGCCGCGTGTGGTGGGCGACATATTGTTGGGGTCCACGACGCGCTCGCGCGTCGTGCCGCAGGCTTCGGCAAAGCGGATCAGCAGATCGGTGTGGCGGTCGCCACCAATCTCCTCCTCATACATATTGGCCAGCAGAAAGTCCTTGGCCTCTGTCATATGGTCTGGCGTGCGGGCATACAGATAGCCCAGGTAGTCGGCAAACGGGCCTACATAGTGGTAGTGGTTCTCGGCCCAGCGCGCCAGGTGCTCACGGCTCAGGCGGCCTGTGGCCCAGGCCACGCTGAAAGGGGCCTTGTTGGCGCTCTTGCCCTTGATGGCATTTTCAAGCGCAGCGCGGAATTCGTCGCGGTTCATCAATGTGCTGGTCATGGCGGGTTCCTCTGAAATGTTGGAGTCGTCGCCCAAGTCAAACCGATCCAAGCGACGAAGTTAGAATACTGTATACAGAAAACATGGTCAATGTTTTCACACCCCATTCCGCCTCAGTGCTTACCCCTATCTCCAGCAAATCTCAGAGGTAAGCATCGTCTTCTCATAGCCACAATTCCTTGATATTCCATCATTTTCAGGTGCGCCAATGCAGCCCCAATTCCCACTGCATCAGGTTATCCCTAATACATCCACAACATCCGTTTGTATACAGTATACGTAATTGCAATGCGGAGAAGCCCATGCCCCAGATCACCTTTCACAAGAACGGCCAGACCTTCCAAGGCGAGGTCAAGACCGGCGCCAACCTGGTGGTGCGCGCGGGGATCAAGCAGTTCCCCTATCCCCACCTGGCCTACCAGTGCGGCATGGGCAAGTGCGCCACCTGCGCCTGCAAGGTGCTGGCGGGGGCTGAGCACCTGCCGGCGCCGAACTGGAAAGAAAAGAAGCAGCTGGGCGCGCACCTGGACCAGGGCTTTCGCCTGGTCTGCCAGCTCTGGCCCGAGCAGGACCTGGAGCTGGAACAAGTGCCGCTGCCGGCCACCAACGCCGGCGCCGCCAGCGCCACCCAGCCCGCAGGCACAGCGCCCGCCACCCCTGCAGCCTGAGGAGCGCCCATGTTTGTGATCTTGACCAGCAAGCCCGGCCAGTACCGCACGCAGGCCAATGCCGACATCAGCCTGCTCGAAGCCTGGGACTACCACTTTTGCGGCCGCCTGCTGGCCCACTTTGCCGTGGGCGAGTTGCTGCGCGAGACCAAGGTCCAGGTGATCGAGGATGGCCCCGGCGGCACCACCAACCAGGTGCCATCCAAGTTTCTGGAGCGCTTTGACTCGCTGGAGCAAGCGCGTAGCGAGCTGCAGCACCTGTGCCAGTTCGGCGCGCTCGATGCCACCCTGACCCCGGCACCCCTCACCGCCCCGCCAGCCACCCCATCCGCTGCCTGATTGCCCCGTATGCCCACCATCACCTTTGTCAGCAACGACAACAAGACCGTCGAAGCCCCGGAAAACAGCAACCTGCTGCGCGTGTCGCTGCGCGAGAAAGGCGGCATCCCCTTCAAATGCGGCGGGGGCCTGTGCGGCACCTGTAAATGCCGCATCGAGGAAGGACTGGCCCACACCGATGCCATCAAGGCCAAGGAGCGCAAGCATTTCAGCGACGAAGAGTTTGCCGCCGGCCACCGCCTGGCCTGCCAGACCTTTGTCAACGGCGACATCAAGGTCAGCTGGGTGCGACCCGCATGAGTGCCTGGACGGCGATGGCCGAGCAGCTCTCCTGGGGCCGCTACCTGGCCATGGGCCTGATGGTGCTCGCGGGCGCTGCGATGCAGGGCGTGGGCGGCCTGGGCTATGCGATGTTCTGCGCGCCGCTGGCGGCGATCTTTTTCCCCGAGCTGGTGCCCGGCCCGCTGCTGGCCGTGGGCGCGCCGCTGGCCTTGCTGGCCTATCTGCGCGAGCGCGAGGCGCTCAACCACCAGGTCGCTGCCGCCACCTTGGTGGGCCGCGTCATCGGCACCTTTGCGGCCACCGGCCTGCTGGTGCTGTTCAGCACCCATGCGCTGTCCATTCTGTTTGCGGTGCTGATCCTGGCAGCCGTCTGCCTCAGCACCATGGGCTGGCGCGTGCAGCCCAGCACCACCAACCTGTCGATTGCCGGTGTGGCCAGCGGCATCATGGGCACGATCACCGCCGCCGGCGGCCCGCCGTTTGCGATTGCGATGCAGCACCTGGCACCGGCGACGATGCGCTCGACGCTGGGCGTGGTCTTTTTTGCCGGCACCATCGTCTCGCTCAGCGCGCTGGCCTGGGTCGGCCGCATGGGCAGTGACCAGTGGCTGCTCAGCCTCGTGCTGCTGCCCTGGATGCTGGGCGGTTTTCTCGCCTCCAACCGCCTGGCCCGCCATATCTCCAAGGCCACCATCCGCCGCTGGCTGCTGGGCACCGCCGCCGTCAGCGCCTGCATCATCCTGCTGCGCGTCTGGCTCTGAGCGCATTCCCCCACCAACCCATCACCCCACACACACCATGCTGCACATCACCGATGCCATGGTGGACACCCTGGTGTCCACCGACCAAGCCCTGCAGGCCATGCACCGCGCCTTTGCCGCCTTTGGGGCGGGCGAGGCAGCGATGCAAGCGCGCGAGCGCACCGATGCCGGGGGCGTCAAGCTGTCCACGCTGGGGGCCGTCATCCCCGCGCAAGGGGTGACCGGCGCCAAGGTCTACACCACCATTGCCAGCCAGTTCAACTTTGTCATCCTGCTGTTTTCCACCGAGACTGGCGCGCCGCTGGCCACCTTGGATGCCAATGCGATCACGCGCCTGCGCACCGCCGCCACCACGGTGCTGGTGGCCCAGCACCTGGCGCCCGCCAACGCGCGCCATCTGTTTTTGTGCGGCGCTGGCGTGCAGGGCCTCGCCCATGCGCAGCAGATGGTGCAGCAATTCGGGCTGCAGCGCATCGATGTGTTTGACCCCTATGCGCCCAGCGGCCTTGAAGCACGCCTGGCGCAGCTCACCGGTTTGCCCGAGGCGCAGATCCGCCGCGTGGCGCACACCCAGGGCGTGGGCGAGGCCGACATCATCGTCACCGCCTCACGCGCCAAAGAGCCGCTGTTCAACGGCGCGCATGTCGCCCCCCATGCGCTGGTCGCCGCCATTGGCTCCAGCCTGCCCCACACCCGCGAGCTCGACGATGCCTTGCTGGCGCGCGCGCAGCTGATTGCGGTGGAATGGAAAAAGCAGGCAACGAGCGAAGCAGGCGACCTGGTGCTGGCCGACCCGGGTCTGTCGCTCGCAGACAAACTGGTGGAGCTGGGTGATATCGTCAGCGGCCGCCATGCCGTCAGCGCGCAGCCGGGCCTCCGGCTGTACAAGGCCGTGGGCGTGGGTTTGGAAGATATTGCGCTGGCTGGCGTGGCCTACCAGAACTACCTGGCCAGCCAATCGTAAACGGGAAACTCAGGGCTCGATGCCGGCCGCGTTGTAGATATGGCGCGCGGCCAGCAGGCCGGCCAGCTCGGGATCGCCCTTGATCACGGCGCGCAGGATGGCGGCATGCTCTTCCCAGTTCTGCGGCGCACGCGCCTGGCTGCGCGGCGCAAACAGCACCTCGGTGCGGTCGCGCAAGGACAGCATCACCTCTTGCAGCACCGAGTTGGCGGCAATCTTGCCCAGCGCCAGGTGGAACTTCTGGTTCAGCACAGCCAGCACATCGCCATCGCCGGAATGGGCGTTCTTGGTGCCTTCGGCCAGCAAGGCCTCCAGCGCGGCAATCTGCTCGGGGTCATGGCGCTTGGCAGCCAGGCGTGCGTTGAGCGCCTCCAGGGTGGCGCGCACTTCGACCAGCTCGCGCAGCAGATCGCCATGGAACTTGGCAACCGAGGCACCGCGCCGGGGCTCGATGATCACCAGGCCGCTGGCCGCCAGCTGGCGCAAGGCCTCACGCACGGGCATGCGCGAGACGGAAAACTCCTCGGACAGACGCTCTTCCACCAGCCGCTCGCCCGAGGCCAGCTCGCCCGACATGATCTTCTCGCGCAAGGCCTCCACCAGCTGCTGGGTCAGCGGCGAGTGGTTGAGTCCAGGTTTTTTGTCTCCGTTGGCAATGGGCATGAAAGTCGGTCCGTTGGGTACGTTGCAAGCCCCAGGGCCAGCGCATTGGCTGCAATGCGCCGCTCAGGGTCGCGCCCAGTTTACATGCCCAGCCAGGGTTTGCAGCGTCTTTGCCTTGCCTTGTATACAGAAATCTGCGCTCAGCGCCGGGCGCGGCGGATCTCGGCCAATGAGCGCGTATCTTGCAGTGCCTGGGCCCACAGACGCCCCGGCTCCAGCTCGGCCAGGCGCTTGGCCTGCCAGCGCACAAAGGCGTTTTCCACCGCCGACAACCAGCCCAGTGATGCCGGCAGCAAGGCTTGGCGGGGCTCACGCAGTACCAGCAGATCGTCTTGCTGGGCAACCACAGAGGGGGAAACAATGTTCTTCATGGAATAGCTCCTGGATAACCTAGTAATAACCCTAGTGTATCCAGTGTACAAATCCATGTCCTTGATCTGGGTCCATAACCCTGCACTATCCAAGCCTTTGATCCGTCTCGCAAATCCCCTAAAAAACAAGACTCTGACACCGCCATAGCGCCAGGCATGCAAAAGCCTTCATCGCACAAATGTGCCCTGACATTTCCATTTTTGTATACGAAAACAGCTTTTTTTCACATTTAACCCGGGTTCATCGCATGTTGCAATGCAATATTTCTGGTATTCCCTGATGATTTTTCGCATCATTGTATTTAGTATACAAATTGGCTGTTTAAACATACCAAGGAGTAGCCGCGATGGATCCGTCAGTCTCTATAGGCCCTGCGCACTGGGCCTACCTCGCCGGGGTGCTGGTCATCATTGTGACCATGGCCTTCCGTGCCAATGTGGTGGTGCCATCGATACTGGCCACCGTCGTCGTCGCCTTCGCCTGGAGCGGCAGCTTCATCACCGGGATTGGAAGCATATTTGGTGCCAGCATGGTGGCGGCCAAGGAGCTGTTCAACATCTTTCTGATCATTGCGCTGATGACAGCCTTGCTCAACGCGCTCAAGGACCTGGGCTCGGACATCCGCATGGTCAAGCCCTTCCGTGCGGTGATGAAAAATGGACACATCGCCTATTTCATCCTGGCGCTGGTCACCTACCTGATCTCGCTGTTCTTCTGGCCCACGCCGGCCGTACCCCTGGTCGCTGCCGTGCTGCTGCCGGCAGCGATTGCGGCGGGCCTGCCGCCCATTGCAGGGGCAATGGCGATTGCGATTGCCGGCCAAGGCATGGCGCTGTCATCCGACTATGTGATTGGCGTGGCGCCGGGCATCAGCGCCAAGGCCGCTGGCGGCATCAGTGCGGTGGCGGTGGCCGACAAGGCGCTGCTGCTGTCCTGGGTGGTCGGCATGATTGCGCTGTTCCTGTCGTACTTCAAGGTGCGCAAGCTCATCGTGCCCAGCGACAACGCGCTGCTGGAGCGCTGGGAGCTCAACCCCGCCGGCATCGACGCGCAGATGGAAGGGGCAGGGCCCTACGACAAGGCCGAGATCGCCAAGGGCACCGCCCACGACGGCGACCTGGGCACCAACTCGGAGCTGGAAGCCGAGCTGCGCAAGACCCAGCCGCTGGCCTCGGCCTCCAAGCTGTTTGCCGTTGTCACGCCGCTGGCATTCTTGCTGGTGATTTTGGTGATGGTCGCGCCCAAGTTCACCAGCGCGGTGCCCGAGCTCAAGGGTGGCGATGCGGCCATGCTGATCGGCGGCGTCGCTGCGCTGCTGATGATCTGGGCCACCACCGCCGCCCGGGGCTTTCGCAAGATGCTCGACGGCGCAGCTGACCACATCACCGATGGCTTTGTGTTTGCGTTCAAGGCCATGGGCTCGGTGCTGCCGATTGCCGGCTTCTTCTTCATCGGCTCGGGCGAGACGGCTGGTGCCATCCTGGGCATTGCACCGGGCACCACGCCGCCGAGCCTGCTGTTCGAGCTGGTGCAAGCCGGCCAGCACCTGATCCCGGACAGCCAGCTGCTGGTCTCGCTGGGGGTCCTCATCATGGGCATGATCACCGGCATCGACGGCTCGGGCTTCTCCGGCCTGCCGCTGACCGGCACCATCGCCGGAGCACTGGGCCCGGCCTCGGGCATGGATGTGTCGGCCCTGGCCGCGCTGGGCCAGATGGGCGCGGTCTGGACGGGTGGCGGCACCTTGATCGCCTGGTCCTCGCTGATTGCGGTGGCAGGCTTTGCCCGCGTGAATGTGCTGGAGCTGGCCCGGGCGCTGCTGATACCGGTGGTGCTGGGCTTGCTGGCCGCAGTCTTCACCGCCGTGGCGCTCTGGGGCGGCTGAGATGGCACAGCTGCACCACCAAGGCGCGCCCGGCGTGCTGGGCCGGGGCGCGATGCTGGCCACCGGCCACCCGCTGGCCGCAGCGGCCGCGCAGGCCCAGCTGCAGCAAGGCGGCTCAGCGGTCGATGCCGCGATTGCCGCCGATGCGGTGCTGGGCGTTGTCGAGCCCATGGCCACCGGCGTGGGCGGCGACCTGCTGGCGATGCTGGTGCCGTCCGGCCAGGCGCCGCTGGCTTATAACGGCACCGGGCGTGCGCCCCAAGCTTTGACGGCGGCCCTGGTCGAGGCCCTGCCCCAGTGCCGCATCCCCGAGCGCCATCCGCTGTCCGTCACCACGCCCGGCGTGGTGCAAGGCTGGTGGGATCTGCACCAGCGTTTTGGCAAACGCCCCTGGGCGCAGCTGTTCGATGCCGCCGTGCAGGCCGCCAGCCAGGGCTTTGCGGTGGCCCCCGTTGCTGCGCGCGAATGGGCACTGTTCCAGCCGGTGATTGCCCGCGATGCGGCCAGCGCCGCCCTCTACCGCGCCGATGCCCCGCCGCGCGCTGGCGAGCAATTTGACAACCCGGCACTGGCCCGCTTGCTGCAAGCAGTCGCTGCGCAGGGGCCACAGGCCTTTTATGCGGGTGCCATCCCCGCCGCCTGCGCCGCTGCGGTGCAGGCAGCGGGCGGCGTGTTGGCCGCTGCGGATTTCAGCGCCCACCAGGGCAACTTCTGCACCCCAGTGAGCACCTCGTTTCGTGGCGCCACCATCCATGAATGCCCACCCAATACCCATGGTGTGGCGGTGCTGCATGCGCTGGCTGCCATGCAGGACCAGGCCATCGACATGGCCAGCGCTGCCACCCAGGTCGCGCTGGTGCAGGCGATGGAGGCAGCGATGGCCCATGCCCAGCAGACCGTGGCCGACCCGGCCGGTAACACCGTCTGCACCACCGTGGTCGATGGCGATGGCCTGGCCATCAGCCTGATGAGCAGCGTGTTCAAGCGCTTTGGCTCGGGCATTGGTGTGGCCGAAGGCGGCTTTGTGCTGCAGAACCGGGGCCATGGCTTTTCGCAACCCGGCCATATCAATGGGCCGGCGCCCGGCAAGCGCCCCTATCACACGGTGGTGCCGGGAGCTGCCACACGCAATGGCCAATTCCTCGGCGTGTTTGGCGTGGTGGGCGGCGCCATGCAACCCCAAGGCCAGGTGCAGCTGCTGTGCCGCCTGCTGGCGGGCGGCGAGGCACCGCAGCCCGCGTTGAACCAGCCGCGCTGGCGCCTGGAAGGCGGCCGGGTGTTGGCGGTGGAGGCGGGCATGCCGCCCGCGATCACCGCCGCGCTGCGGGCCCAGGGCTACCGCGAGCCCAGCGGCGAAGGCGAGCTGGGGGGGCGCAGCGACTTTGGCGGCGCGCAGTGCATCTGGCGCCTGGCCGATGGACAGCTGTGCGGCGCCTCCGACCAACGCAAGGACGGCCTGGCGCTGGCCGTCTAAGCGCTAGCAGCCGCCATCCATCAGCGCTGGGGCTTTTGCGGCGCCAGCGCCTCGTCCACCACCTCGATCCAGTGGCGCACCGGCACATCGGTGCCCGATTGCAGGTGCGAGATGCAGCCGATGTTGGCCGACAGAATCGCGGCGGGCGGCGCATCGCTGCAGGCCTGGTTCAAGGTGCCGATCTTGCGGTCGCGCAGCTGGTGCGCAATCTCGGGCTGCAGCAGCGAATAGGTGCCGGCCGAGCCGCAGCACAGGTGCGATTCCACCCGCGAGACGCGGATGTCAAAGCCCAGGCGACGCAGGCTCGTCTCCACCCCGCCGCGCAGCTTTTGGCCATGCTGCAAGGTGCAGGGCGGGTGGTAGGCCAGGGGGGCTTCAGGCAAGTTCAGCTGGCCCTGCAGGCGCTGCTCCAGCTCGGGCAGCATGTCGGGCAGCAGCTCGCAAAGGTCACGCGCCAATGCGCTAATGGCAGCGGCGCGCGCGGCATAGGCCGGGTCATGGCGCAGCAGGTGGCCGTAGTCCTTGACCATCACGCCACAGCCAGAAGCCGTGGTCACAATGGCCTCGACCTGCTGGCTCTCCACATGGGGCCACCAGGCATCGATATTGGCGCGTGCCTGCGCCAGCGCGCCCTGCGGGTCGCTCAGATGTTGCTGCACCGCGCCGCAGCAGGCGGCGGCTGGGGTAATCAAGGTCTGGATGCCCACGGCATCGAGCACCCGGGCAGCGGCGGCATTGATATTGGGCAGCATCACCGGCTGCACGCAACCGGCCAGCATCAGCACCTTGCGCGCATGCGTGCGCGTGGGCCACTTGCCAGCACGCGGCACGCGCGCCAGCTTGGCCTTGAGCGCAGCAGGCAGCACCGGGCGGGCCAGCCGCCCCAGCGCCAGCGCCGGTCCAAAGGCCTTGGAGACCATGCCCTTGCGCAGCGCCCAGCGCTGCAGGCGCTCGGCCGTCGGACGCTCGACCTTCTGGTCGACGATATGGCGGCCGATATCGAGCAGCTTGCCGTATTGCACGCCGCTGGGGCAGGTCGATTCGCAATTGCGGCAGGTCAGGCAGCGGTCCAGGTGGGTCTGGGTCTTGCGTGTGGGCTCCTGGCCCTCGAGCACCTGCTTGATCAGGTAGATACGGCCGCGCGGGCCATCGAGCTCATCGCCCAGCAGCTGGTAGGTGGGGCAGGTCGCGGTGCAAAAGCCGCAATGCACGCACTTGCGCAAAATGGCCTCGGCCTCCTGGCCTTCGGGGGTGTCTTTGAATTCGGGGGCTAATTGGGTTTGCATGGTGCAGGGGTGCCTCGATTAGCGGAGATGCGCTTAGCTCAACGCCCAGTCGCCCAGGCGGCCGGGGTTGAAAATGCCATGGGGGTCAAACGCATGCTTGAGCCGCTGCTGCACCTGGCGCAGTGCGGGCGAGGCAGGCGTCAAACCAAAATCATCGGATGCGACCAGGCCCACCTGCGGGCCGGGCCTGAAGCACACGGCGCTGCCGCCCACACTGGTGGCCAGCGCCTGCAAGGCCTGGGCATGCTGCATGGGGGCTTGCACCCAGCGCAGCGCGCCGCCCCATTCCATCAGCGGCTGCAGGCCTTCTTCGGTGCAGGGCAGCACCGGCGTCGTGGCCGGCAGCGACAGGCGCCACAGCGCGTGGCTCGGGTCCATGGCACTGAACCAGGGCAGCTGCTGCTCACGGCAGGCCAGCCAGGCGGCATCGGCCTGGCCGTGGTCCAGCATGGTGCCGCCCATGCCATCCAGGGCCGACTGCACAGCGGCCACCGCACCGCGCAACCGCACCAGCAGATGGCCTTGCTCACCGTCGCCCGATTGCTGCCACAGGCTGGCATTGATGGGCAGCGGCTTGGCGCGCCAGGCCGAGAGCTTGTCGAGTGCCTGCTGCGCCGTGCATTCGTAGTACAGGGTCGCTTGGGCGCGCTGCATCGGCAGCACCTTGAGGCTGATGTCGGTCAGCAGGCCCAGGGTGCCCCAGGCACCGGCCATCAGCCGCGACACGTCATAGCCCGCGACGTTCTTCATCACCTGGCCGCCAAAGCGCAGCAGCTCACCCTGGCCGTTGATCAGCTCCAGGCCCAGGATGTAGTCACGCACCGCGCCCACCGCCGCCCGCGAGGGGCCCGACAGGCCGGCCGCCACCATGCCGCCGACGGTGGCCTCCGGGCCAAAATGTGGCGGGTCAAAAGCCAGGCATTGGCCGCATTCGGCCAGGCTCGCCTCCAGCGCCGCCAGCGCTGTGCCGGCCCGCACGGTCACGACCAACTCACTGGGCTCGTAGCTGATGATGCCGCTGTAGCTGCGGGTGTCGAACACCTCGCCGCCCAGGCGCGCACCATAAAAATCCTTGCTGCCACCGCCCCGGATGCGCAGCGGCGTCTTGTGGGCATGCGCCGATCGAACGCGCTCCTGCCAGTCGAGCACGGTGGGGGAAAGAGAGGCAGCCACAGCTTGGTCCATGGCCCCATGGTAGCGGCAGTTACGCCAGGCGTGCGGCGCTCAAGTTAGATGGGGGACTTTGAAGTACTTCTCAGAACCCATGCCCGATTTCCCGCCAAGGCTGGGTCGGCAGGCCGGCCACACCGGCGCGCATCGCAAACACGCAGCCCGACAGCGGCAGCTGGGCCAGCTCGTCGCGGCTGCGGCCGTGGCGGGCGGAGGTGACGTACAAGGTGCGGCCATCGCTGCCACCAAAGCAGGGCATCGTGGGGCAGAGCGCCGGCGTGTAGTGGCTGGCGAGGATGCGGCCTTGCGGGGAGATCTGCAGCACGCGCCCGCCCTCGTACATCGCGCACCAGTAGTTGCCTTCAACGTCCACAGCGGCACCATCGGGCCGGCCGCCATAGCCGGGCTCGCCCGGGGTCCAGCCCTCGGGCTTGGCATCAAAGCGCATGAAGACTTCGCCCTCGCCTTGCGGATAGCCGCTCACGTCGCAGGCGAATTTCTTGATCGTGTGGCTGGGGGTATCGGCCCAGTACATGGTGCGCCGGTCGGGCGACCAGGCCAGGCCATTGGCGTTGGAGACGCCATCTTGCACCTTGCGCACCGTCGTGGTGCCCGTCAGCCCATCGATGCAGTAGAGCGCGGCCACCGGTTGGCGCGGGCCGCTGGCGGGCTCGTGGATGGTGCCGACCCAGAAGCGGCCCTGCGCATCGCAGCGGCCATCGTTGCCGCGCTCGGTGGCCGGGTCGATCGGCAGGCGGGCGATGTCGTGCAGGGTACCGCCCCAGTGGGTGGCGCGGCAGATGCGGTCGCGCAGCACGACGATCCAGCCGTCCAGCGCGCCGCCGCTGCGGGCCGGCGCAATGCAGCCGGGCTCGGCGGGCATGTCCCAGCGGTCCATATAGCCCGATCCGGGCATCGTGCGCCACAGCTGTTTGCCAGCGACATCGACGCCATAGAGAACACCACCGCTGGCTTGCCAGAAAGGGGACTCCCCCAACGCAAAGGGCTGGCTGACCACGGTATGCCAGATCATGGCGTTCCTTTAGAAATGAATTGCATGGAAAACCCTAAGCATTATCTGTGCCACCTGGCTTGCAGCGAGGCTGGCTTATGGAATATAGGACAGCGGCAAGGCGGTGGTGAACTTCAGCTCTTCCATCGCAAAGCTCGACGACACATCGAGCAGCTGGGTATCGGCGATCAGGCGCTTGTAGACCTTGTCGTAGGCGGCGATATCGGGCACCACCACGCGCAGCAGGTAGTCCACCTCGCCGCTCATGCGGTAGAACTCGACCACCTCGGCAATGGCCGCCACTGCCGCACGAAAGCGCTCAAACCACTCCTGGCTGTGCGTGCTGGTGCGCACCGCCACAAACACCGTCACGCCCACATTGACCTTGTCGCGGTCCACCAGCGCCACCTGGCGCTTGATGACCCCGGCCTCCTTGAGCCGCTGGATACGGCGCCAGCAGGGCGTGGCCGACAGCCCGACCTGGGCCGCCAGATCGGCCACCTGGGTCTCCGCGTCGGCCTGCAGCAACTCCAGCAGTTTGCGGTCAATAGAATCCAATTTCATTTTTTTCCTATTTTCTGGAATAGAACTCCAATATTGTGCAGTAGCTGGCGAATTTTGCGACTGTATTCCCCGGCCCGGGCTGGACAATTTGGGCATGGAAATCTACCTCGACGCCAACGCCACCACCCCCGTTCTCCCCCAAGCCCGCGCCGCCGCCCTGGCGGTGATGGCCGATGCCTACGGCAACCCCAGCAGCATCCATGGCAGCGGCCTCAAGGCCCGCGCGCTGCTCGACGAAGCACGTGCCGCCGCGCGCCAGGTGCTGGGCGTGCCCAGCGGCCAGCTGCTGTTCACCAGCGGTGCGACCGAGGGCATCCAGACCGCCGTGCTGTCGGCGCTGAGCGCCCTGCGCCAGCGCCGCGAGGCCGGCGACAGCACTGTGCTGCAGCTGCTCTATGGCGCGACCGAGCACAAGGCCGTGCCCGAGGCCCTCAAGCACTGGAACGCCGTACTCGGCCTGCACCTGCCGATTGCCGCCATCCCCGTGGGCCGCGATGGCCGCCATGACCTGGCCTGGCTGCGCGCGCAGGCACCCTCGGCCGGCCTGGTGTGCACGATGGCCGCCAACAACGAAACCGGCGTCATCAGCGACCTGGACGGCATTGCCGATGCGCTGCGCGGCAGCCCGGCGCTGTGGCTGGTCGATGGCGTGCAGGCGCTGGGCAAGCTGGCGCTCAAGCCGGTAGAGCGCGGCATCGACTACGCGCCGTTCTCCGGCCACAAGCTCTATGCCCCCAAGGGCGTGGGCATGCTCTATGTGCGCGAGGGCGCGCCCTTTACCCCGCTGCTGGCCGGCGGCGGGCAGGAAGGCGCACTGCGCGCCGGCACCGAGAACATGGCCGGCATTGCCGCGCTGGGCGCCGTGCTGCGCGCGCTGCAGGACGGCAGCAGCTTTGCCAGCGCCGCCACGATGGCGGGCCACCGCAGCCAGCTCGAAGCCGCACTGCGCGAGGCCTTTGCCGGCCTGGTGTTCAATGCGCCGCCCGCGCTGTGCCTGCCCACCACGTTGAATTTTGCCGTGCCGGGCCTCAGCGCCAAGCTGCTGCTCGATCTGTTTGACGCTGCCGGCCTGCGGGTGAGTGGCGGCTCGGCCTGCAGTGCCAGCAAGGCGCAGCCCAGCTATGTGCTCGAGGCCATGGGCCTGCCCGCCTGGCAGACGGCCGCTGCGGTGCGCATGTCCTTTGGCGCGGCCGACCCGGCCGAGATGATCGCCGAGGCCTGCCAGCGCATCCGCGCCTGCGGCGCGGCACTGCGCGCGAACTGTCTGGTGGAAGCGCCTGAGGACACCGCCCATGGCACAGCCCCGCTGCTGACGCGCTTTGTCGTTGACGGCGCCTGCTGCTACCTGCTGGCCGATGCTGCCAGCCAGCGCTGTGTGGTCGTCGATCCGCTGCCCGAGCTGGTCGAGCGCCTGGCGCAATGGCTGCGCTGCCGGGGCTTTACCCTGGCGGCCGTGCTCGATACCCACAGCCATGGCGACCATGCCTCATCGGCGGCCGAGCTGCGCGCTGCCGTTCCCGCTGCGCTGCAGGCCACGGGCGCGGTCGATGCGCTGGGCTGGCCCCAAGGCGCCACGCAGATCACGCTGGGCGCCTACCGCTTAAGCCGCCTGGCGCTGCCCGGCCACACCGAAGACTCCACCGCCTACCTGCTGCATGAAGGCACTCAGCTGCAGCTGGCACTGGTGGGCGATACCGTGCTGCCCGGCGCGCTGGGCCGCAGCGATTTTGTGCAGAGCGCGCCGCTCGCCTATGCGGACAGCCTGCGCCTGTTGGCCCGGGCCGTGGGCCCGCAAACCCTGCTGCTGCCCGGCCATGACTATGACAACCGCTTTGCCTGCACCTTGGCCGTTGAAGCTGCAGCCCAGCCGCTGCTGGCCGGCGTGCTGCAAGGCCAGCTCGATGCCGCCGCCTTTGCCGCTGCCAAGGCCGCGCTGGAGCAGGACCTGGCCCCCACCGCCTACCAGACAATGGCCTGCGGCGCCCGCGTCGATGCCGCCACGCCCGCCGTGTGTGTGGAGCTGCCCGTGGCCCGTGCCCAGGCGCTGCAGCAGGCGGGCAGCGCCGCGCTGCTGGTGGATGTGCGCGAGCCCTATGAACAGCAGCTGGGCCAGGCGCCTGGCCTGGACGATGGCGCCAGCAGCCAGGCCGTGCCGCTGTCGGGCCTGCTCAATGCGCTGCCGCAGTGGCTGGCCTTGCCGGCCGATACCCCCGTGGTGTTTTACTGCCGCAGCGGCAACCGCAGCGCCCAGGCCGCCCATGCATTGCGCCGGCTGGGCCACCAACAGGCCTTCAGCGTGGCCGGCGGCCTGGCGCTGTGGCCAGAGCGCGCCACGGCATCCGTCTGAGAACGCATTTCAACCGCCAGCACGGCGCATAAAAAAAGGCCGGCCGGGTTGTGCACCCGTCCGGCCCCCCAAGGAGTATCCGCAAGAATCAACGTCCGTAGGCCGCTTCGCCGTGGGAGGTGATGTCCAGGCCTTCGCGTTCGGCTTCTTCCGTCACACGCAGACCACCGGTCAGCAAACCTGCCACCTTGTACGAGATCCAGGCCACCACACCCGACCACACGATGGTGATCAGCACGCCCTTGGTTTGCACCCAGATCTGGTGGGCCATGTTGTAGCCTTCTGGCTCGACACCGCCGAGGCTGGAGGCGCAGAACACACCGGTCAGGATGGCACCCAGGATACCGCCCACGCCGTGCACACCAAAGACGTCGCAGGTGTCATCGACCTTGAGCAGCCGCTTGAGACCGGACACACCCCACAGGCACAGAGCACCGGCGAGCAGACCCATCACGATGGCACCCATGGGGCCGACAAAACCGGCGGCCGGGGTGATGACCACCAGGCCACCAACGGCACCCGAAGCGGCACCCAGCATTGAGGGCTTGCCCTTGTGCAGCGTCTCGCACACCAACCAGCTCACGCAGGCTGCGCCGGTGGCCACGATGGTGTTGATGAAGGCCAGGCCCGCAATACCGTTGGCAGCACCTGCCGAGCCGGCGTTGAAGCCGAACCAGCCCACCCACAGCAGCGATGCGCCCACCATGGTCAAGGTCAGGTTGTGCGGAGCCAGCGCTTCGCGGCCAAAGCCCAGGCGCTTGCCCAGCACATAGGAGCCCACCAGACCGGCCACACCGGCGTTGATGTGCACAACGGTGCCGCCGGCAAAGTCCAGCGCGCCATCCTTGCCCAGCAGACCACCGCCCCAGACCATGTGGGCAATCGGCAGGTAGCTGAAGGTGAACCACAGCACGGCGAAGATCATCACGGCCGCAAACTTGATGCGCTCGGCAAAGGCACCGACGATCAGCGCCACGGTGATGGCGGCGAACGTGGCCTGGAACGAGACGAACACATACTCCGGCACAGTCGCCATCGCACCCGACAAGGTATCGGGCGTGATGCCCATCAGGAACACCTTGCCGAAGTCGCCAAAGAAGTTGCCTTCACCGGAGAAGGTCAGCGAGTAGCCGTAGATGGTCCACAGCACAGTGATCAGCGAGAAGATCGTGAACACCTGGGCCAGCACCGACAGCATGTTCTTGCTGCGCACCAGACCGCCATAGAACAGCGCCAGACCCGGGATGACCATCAGGATCACCAGCATGGTCGAGGTCATGATCCAGGCGGTATCGCCTGCATTCAGAACGGGAGCTGCCGCATCGGCCGCAGCCGCGTTGCCCGCAGTGGCCAGTGCCACTGCCGCCAGCCCTGCCAAGGAAAGAAGTCGTCTCATGTTGTTCACACCTTCAAGATAAATTGGCTTGTTGCGCGCGCCTTGCCAGCGCGGAGCGCTGTTTTTTAGATCGCGTTCGGGCCGGTTTCGCCGGTACGGATACGCACCACCTGCTCCAGCGGCGAGACAAAGATCTTGCCGTCGCCGATCTTGCCGGTGCGCGCTGCGTTCTCGATGGCCTCGATCACCCGGTCCACCAGGTCCTCGGCCACCGCAATCTCCAGCTTCACCTTGGGCAGGAAGTCCACCACGTACTCGGCGCCTCGGTACAGCTCGGTATGGCCCTTCTGACGGCCAAAGCCCTTGACCTCGCTCACCGTGATGCCTTGCACCCCAATATCGGACAGCGCCTCACGCACTTCATCGAGCTTGAAGGGCTTGATCACCGCCACTACCAGTTTCATGTTCATAGTCTCTCCTGTCGTCACTTATTGCAGCGGCGCTGCGTCAAAAAGCCTTGGTCAGCGATACGATCGCGCGACCCTTGTTCACAAAGCCAAAGGCACCCGTCTTGTTGGCGCCCACCCAGGCAGCGCTCAGCGAGAAGCCATCACCCAGGTCATAGGCACCGCCCACGCTGTAGTCCAGGTAGTTGGGCACGCCCAGGTCCTTGATGTCGCTGGAAAAGCGCGTATAGCCCACGGCCAGCTTCAAGGTCGTCTTGGGCGCCACTTCCTGGGCGAATGCCACATTCAGGTAACCGGTGTTGCGGCCCTTGTACGTGCTGTCGTACTTGGTGCCGGCCCAGCCAAAGTAATCCTTCGACACGGTGTGCGAGTACTTCACGGTCACGGGACCGTAGGTGCCCGAGCCATACAGTTCGGTGGTGTTGCCCAGCGTGTTGCCGGGGTAGACATAGGTCAGCAGACCCACATCCCAATCCACATCAGCGGCCTTGAACTTGTAGCCACCGTAGAAATCCATCTCCAGCTTGTTGTTGTCGAGCCAGTCGACGGTGGAGTTCCAGTTCCCCACATAAAAGCCGCTGTCGCCAAAGGCGTAGTCGACCCCTCCCTGGAGTGCGGGCTTGACCCATTGGGCACTAGAGGACTTCTGGTCCTGACCGCGGAACTTGTAGTTCGTGGTCACGCTCACATTGGCGGTCAGCTGCGCGCTTGCCACCATTGGCAGCGCCAGGAACGCTGCACCCGCCACCACCATCCAGCCTCTGTTGCTCATTGCCATTGCCACACTCCTTGTTGATGAATTCGACCCATCCGTTTGTGGCAAGCACAATGCACAGAGCGTGCCAAACCCAGCGCTACCCGCTGCGTTGCGCGCACCAGACAAGCGCAGCGCGCTATATTTTTTTGCAAATGCTTACGTTCTGAGCCGCCACAGGGCGGCCGGGGGCGCGGGATGGCAGGCCGGCGCCGCCGCCACGCCTTCCCCGGGCTGTCGCCACTTGTTGCTGCCAGCGACTTTTGCGATGCTGGTGGCAGCCGTGCCTCCAAGAGGTGCTTCGCAATGCACCAAAAAGGTGCAAAACAACAAGGAAGCCCGCCCATGAGTCTCGCCGTGGTGCACAGCCGGGCCCTGGTCGGGCTCACCGGCCATCCCGTCAGCGTCGAAGTCCATCTGGCCAATGGCCTGCCCAGCTTTACCCTGGTCGGCCTGGCCGATCTGGAAGTGAAGGAAGCGCGTGAGCGTGTGCGCTCAGCGCTGCAAAACAGCGGGCTGGAGTTTCCGCACAACAAACGCATCACCGTCAACCTGGCACCGGCCGATCTGCCCAAGGAGTCGGGCCGCTACGACCTGGCCATCGCGGTCGGCATTCTGGCGGCCAGCGGCGCTATCGATGCGGACCGGCTCAAGGACTATGAATTTGCCGGCGAGCTGTCGCTGTCGGGTGCATTGCGCCCGGTGCGCGGCGCGCTGGCCGCCAGCATGGACCTGCACCAGCGCGGCCAGCAGGTGCGCCAGGTGCTGCCCCCGGGCAGTGCAGAGGATGCCGCCCTGGTGCCCGATGCCGAGGTCTACCGCGCCAGCCACCTGCTGGACGTGGTGCAGCACTTTGCGCCCCAGGCCGCCAGCGCCGAGCCCGATGCAGCGCCCAGCCAGTGGCAGCGCATGCCCGCCCAGCCCCGCCCGCCCGAGGCCCCCGGCGCCGACATGGCCGATGTCAAAGGCCAGGCGGCCAGCAAGCGGGTGCTGGAGATCGCTGCCGCAGGCGGCCACAACCTGCTGATGCTGGGCGCACCGGGCGCTGGCAAATCGATGCTGGCCCAGCGCTTTGCCGGCCTGCTGCCGCCCTTGAGCGTGGCCGAGGCGCTGGAGAACGCCGCCGTGCACAGCCTGGTCGGCAGCTTTGATGCCCAGCGCTGGGGCCAGCGCAGCACGATGGCGCCGCACCACACCGCCAGCGCCGTGGCCCTGGTGGGCGGCGGCAGTCCGCCCCGGCCCGGTGCGATATCGCTGGCCCATTGCGGCGTGCTGTTTTTGGACGAACTGCCCGAGTTCCCGCGCAGCGCGCTCGAAGCACTGCGCGAGCCGCTGGAGACCGGCCAGATCAGCATCGCCCGCGCCGCGCAGCAGGCCACCTTTCCCGCCCGCTTCCAACTGATTGCCGCGATGAACCCCTGCCCCTGCGGTTTTCGGGGCTCGCGCCAGCGCGCCTGCCGCTGCTCGCCCGACCAGGTCAGCCGCTACCAGGCCCGCATCAGCGGCCCCTTGCTCGACCGCATTGACCTGCACCTGGAAGTCAGCCCCCTGCCCGCCGATGAGCTGCTGACCGCCCCGGCCGGCGAATCGACCGCCACTATCCGCGAGCGGGTGACCGCTGCCCGCGCCCGGTCACTGCAGCGCCAGGGCATGCTCAACCAGCAGCTGCAAGGCCAGGCGCTCGACGATTACTGCCATGCCGAGCCCGCTGCGCTGCAGCTGCTGCAAACCGCCGCCGCCCAGCTGGCCTGGTCGGCACGCGGCATCCATCGCAGCTTGCGTGTGGCGCGCTCGATTGCGGATCTCGCGCAGTCGGAGACCATCAGCCCGGCCCATGTGGCCGAGGCGGTGCAGTACCGGCGGGCGCTGCTGGGCAGCAGCGGCATGTAGGCAGCACATGCACGCGGGCAGCGCTGCCGCATGTCCACCCTTATGCAGAAAACGCGTTTAGTAAGTCAGAAAAATTAGTTCCTCCCGCAACGCTGACTTCGCACAATCCCCCTTTTGCGCCGCGCAGCCCTGCTGCGAACGGCGGTTTTTTGAAAGCGGATATGGGCGTGAGCAAATTGGGTCAGTGGCGGGTCTTGGGCGTGGCGGCAGCGTCGCTTTGTGTGGTGGCCGGTGCCAGTGCGGCAGGTGCAGCCAGTGCCCCCAGCGGCGCCCCCATCCGTATCGGCTTGCTGGCCCCGCTGACCGGATCGGGTGGCGCCTATGGCAAGGAAGAGGAAACGGCGGCCAAGGCAGCCGCAGCCCATATCAATGCACATGGCGGTGTGCTGGGCCGTCCGCTGGAGATCGTCGTCGCCGATGACGAGACCACGCCCACAGCCGGCGTGTCGGCCGCGCGCAAACTGATTGATGTGGATGGCGTAGTAGCGATCACCGGCGTGTGGAGCAGCGCGGTGGCGCTGGCCGTGCGCCCGGTGGCACTCGAGAAGAGTGTTGCGCTGCTGCCCGTGGGCTCGGCCGATGAGCTGACCGAGGGCGACAACAAGGGCCTGGTCTGGCGCTTCCAGACCAATGGCAAGAACTGGGGCCAGGCCTTTGCCAATGTGGCCTACAAGGATGGCGCGAGGACCGCCTCCATCCTGGTGCTGCAGACGCCCTTCACGCTCAGCACCGTCAAGCCCTTTGCCGAGCGCTTTGCGCAGCAAGGCGGCAAGGTGCTTGACACCCTCTACTTCAACCCCAACCAGCCCTCGTACCGGGCCGAGGTGGAAAAGATCTTCAGCAAGAAGCCCGATGCGGTCTTCCTGCCCAGCTATATCCCCGAGTTCAGCGCCATCGTGCGCGAGATCTACCGCAGCGGCTACGAAAGCAAGCTCTACACCTTCAGCCATGCGGCCGACAGCGGCGGCAAGTTTGTGCAGAACGTGGGCAAGGCCGCCGCCGAAGGCGTGAACCATGTGCAGGCCACGCCGGTGGGCAACAACGCCAGCTACCAGCTCTACCTCAAGCAAACGCAGCAGCCCGAAGGCACCATCGTCGCCTTTGGCGCCAATGTGTTTGACGAGATCAATGTGCTGGCGCTGGCCATCGAAAAAGCCAAGAGCGCCAAGGCGGCCGACTTCAGCAAGGAAATCGCCAATGTGGTCAACACCAAAGGTCCCGATGTGCACGACCCCGTGCAGGGCCTGCAGCTGATTCGCGCAGGCAAGCCTTTCCGCTATTCCGGCGCGACGGCGGACTTCCGCTTTGCGCCCAATGGCGACCAGGTGGACCTGGACTACGGCCACTACCGCGTGCTCAACGGCGTGAGCAAGCTGGTGGGCACCACCAAATGAGCCTGCAGACAGACGATCTGCTCAGGGTTCAGGATGTTCATGTAGGTTTTGGTGAATTCACCGCGCTGGACGGTGCCCACCTGCGCATTGCGCGCGGCGGCATCACCGGCATGGTGGGGCCCAATGGTGCGGGCAAGTCCACCTTGTTCAACGTGCTGGGCGGCCAGCAGGCCCACCAGGGCGGCCGGGTGCTGTTCGACGGCCAGGACATCACGCACTGGTCCGTGCACCGCCGCGCCCAGGCCGGGCTCACCCGCACTTTTCAGATCTCGCGCGAGATGGGCGCGCTCACGGTGCTGGAGAACCTGCTGCTCGCCGCTCCCCAGCAGCCCGGCGAAAAGCTCTGGCATGCGCTGCTGAACACGGCGGCCGCCCGCCAGCACGAAGCCCAGGCGATGGCACAAGCCCAGTCCCTGCTCGAGCGCGTGGGGCTGTGGCGCCTGGCGCATGACCGGGCCGACAGCCTCTCGGGCGGCCAGAAGAAACTGCTGGAGCTGTGCCGCGCGCTGATGCTCAAGCCCCGGCTGGTGCTGCTCGACGAGCCGGCGGCCGGCGTCAACCCGGTGCTGGTCGGCGAGATTGCGGACTTCATCCGCAGCCTGCAGGCCGAAGGCATGAGTTTTGCCATTGTGGAACACAACATGGACATGATTGCCGCGCTGTGCGACCCGGTGTATGTGCTGGCCCAGGGCAAGGTGCTGACCCAGGGCAGCTTTGCCCAGGTGTCTGCCAACGCGCTGGTGGTCGAGGCCTACCTCGGAGGTGTGGCATGAGCGCCGAACTGCGTCTGGACAGCGTCGTGGCCGGCTACGGCGCGCGCGCCGTACTGCATGCCGTGAGTCTGGATGTCGCACCCGGCTCCAGCCTGGTGGTCGTCGGCCCCAATGGCTCGGGCAAATCCACCTTGATGCGCGTCGTGACCGGGCTGATCCGCCCGCAGTCGGGCCGCGTCATCTGGGATGGCCGCGACATCACCGCCCTCGATGCGCCGGGCCGCGCACGCCTGGGGCTGGGCTATGTGCCGCAGGAGGCCAATGTGTTCCGCAACCTCTCGGTGCTGGACAACCTCAAGCTCGGCCATGAGTTCATCGCCAGCGGTGGCGCCAGGGCCTTGCGCGAGCGGCTCGATGCGGTGCTGGCGCTGTTTCCCGAGATCGTTCCCAAGCTGAACGTGGCCGCTGGCTTGCTCAGCGGCGGCCAGCGGCAGATGGTGGCCATGGGCGCGGCGCTGATGCCCTCACCCCGGCTGCTGGCGCTCGATGAGCCCTCGGCGGGCCTGTCGCCGCTGAATGCATCGCGCCTGTTTGACGTGGTGCAGCGCGTGGCGCACACCGGGGTCACCTTGTTCATGATCGAGCAGAACACCCGCCTGGGTCTGGCCGCTGCCGACCGGGGCCTGGTGCTGGTCGCCGGCCAGGTGCGGGCACGCGCGCCCAGCCAGGAGCTGCTGGCCAACGGCCAGCTGCAAAGTCTTTATCTGGGAGCGCACTGATGCTGGCGCAACTCATCTTCAACGGCCTGGTATCGGGCCTGCTCATTGCGTTGCCGGCCTTGTCGCTGGCCTTGATTTTCAGCGTGCTGCGCTTTGCCAACTACGCCATTGGCGCGATGGTGACCACCGGCGCGTACCTGGTCTATGCCTTCAACGGCCCGCTGGGCTGGCCGCTGCCGCTGGCGGTGGCCGCCGGCATGGCGCTCAGCGTTGCGCTTTCGCTGCTGCTCGACCGGCTGGTGTTTGCGCCGCTGCGCGGGCGCTCGGGCGTCACCTTGCTGGTGGCCTCGATCGGCCTGGGCCTGGTGCTGGAGAACCTGGTGCGCCTGGTCGCCGGCAATGCGCCGCGCGGCTTTGGTGTGGAGATTGCCCGGCCCGCGCGCCTGCTCGGCCTGCGCGTCAACCAGGAGCAGCTCATCACCCTGGTCTGCGTGCTGGTGGCGCTGGCGCTCGTGTGGCTGGTGTTCCGCTTCACGCGCCTGGGCCGGGCCATGCAGGCGGTGGCCGACAACCCCGATCTGGCGGACGTGCGCGGCATCTCGCGCAAAAAGGTGACGGCCGCGGTCTGGGCGCTGGCCGCCGCAATGGCGACCTTGTCGGGCGTGCTGATCGGGCTCGATTCGAATGTGGATCCGCAAATGGGTTGGAACTACCTGTTGCCGGTCTTTACCGCAGCCATTCTGGGCGGTATCGGCAGCCCGATGGCGGCAGTGGCGGGCGCGCTGCTGCTGGGCGTGACCGAAGAGCTGGCCACCCTGTTGCTGCCGCCCCACTACCGCACGGTGGTGGCCTTTGGGGTCATGGCCTTGCTGCTGCTGCTGCGCCCGCAGGGTCTCTTTGGTGCCAAGTGGGTGCGCAAATGACAAGCTATCTGATTGCAACCCTGGTGCTGGTGGTCATCGCCACCTTGTCGGGCCTGGCGCTGAACCTGCAGTGGGGCCTGGGTGGCCTGGTTAATTTTGGCCTGTTCGGCTTTTATATGCTGGGCGCCTATGCCTGCAGCCTGCTGCAGATGCAGGGCCTGCCGCCGCTCGCTGCCATGCTGCTGGCGCTGCTGCTGACGGCAGCGGCCAGTGCGCTGGTCAGCTTGATATCCGTACGGCTGAGCGAGGACTACCTGGCCATCGTCACCTTGGGCTTTGCCGAATCGCTGCGGCTCTTTATCAGCTACGAGGAATGGCTGACCCGGGGCACCTTGGGCATCCCCAACATCGTGCGGCCTTTTGCCGAGCTGGTGCCCAGCGCCTGGCGCGACCTGTTCTTTCTGGGCTTTTGCCTGGTCTGGCTGGCGCTGGTGTTTGTGGTGCTGCAGCGCCTGGCGCGCTCGCCCTTTGGCCGCCTGCTGCGCGCCACGCGCGAGGACGCGGGCGTGGCCGAGGCGCTGGGCAAGAACGTGCTCTGGGTGCGGGCGCGCAGCTTTGCGCTGGGCGGCGCCATCCTGGGCATTGCCGGCAGCCTGCACGCCTTCTACTACACCTATATCGACCCGACCCAGTTCAGCACCATCTTGACGGCCTACGCCTTCATGGCTGTGATCCTGGGTGGGCGCGGTAGCCATGCCGGCGTGCTGGTTGCCGGCTTCACGGTGATCCTGCTGCTGGAGGGCAGCCGCATGCTGGCCGGCGTCGTGCCCTGGCTCGATGGCACGCAGCTGGCCGCCATCCGCCTGTCGCTGGTGGGCCTGCTGCTGCTGGCGATGCTGATCTTCAAACCCAACGGCCTGCTGCCGGAGTACCGGCTCGGCCCCCGCTCTCAAGGAAAATAGCCATGTCCCGAATCACCCGCAAATCCCGCGACGACCTGCCCGCCGCAGAGCAGCCGCTGTGGGACCGCATGCTGGCCGCTGGCGACTTTGCCGACCAGGCCGGCGTCATGGCGCAGCGCCTGCCGATCTTCTCGCAGACCTGGGCGCTGCTGCTGCAGCTGGGCCAGGAAGCGGTGCTGCCCAGGCGCTACACCGAGCTGGCCATCGTTACCGTCTCGCTGCTCAATGCATGCGAGTACTGCATCGACCACCATGGGCCCAAGCTGCTCGTCGAAGGCCTGTCAGAACAAGGCGTACAAAGCCTGCTGGACTATGCCAGCCACCCCGAGCTGGGCGAGGTGGACCGCCTGGTGGTGGAATACGCGATCACCGTGACCCGCAACTGGAGCCAGACGCGCGACGAGATCTTTGTGCGCCTGCACCAGCATTTCAGCGAAGCGCAGATTGTGGAACTAACCTGGCGCACCGCGCTGTGCGGCGCCTTCAACCGCTTCAACGACATTCTGCAGGTGCAGACCGCGCCCCTGGCCAGCGCTGCGGCCAGCGCGGCCACTGCGCAAGTCTGAGCACCTGGAGGGATTCCATCGCATGAGCAGACAGCCTCGGCGTGAACTGCGCCTCAACAGCTTCCAGATGGCCGCGCCCTCCCACAACTGGGCCGGCCTGTGGAAGCACCCGCGCGACAACCAGGCGCAATACCACCAGTTGCGCTACTGGGCAGACATGGCCCGCACGGCAGAGCGCGGCCTGCTCGACGGCATCTTTATCGCCGATGTGTTCGGCATCTACGACGTCTACGCCGGCAATGCCGATGCGGCGCTGGTGGCAGGGGCCCAGTCCCCGCAGCTCGACCCGACGATGCTCATCTCGGCCATGGCCCTGGTGACCGAGCACATCGGTTTTGGCGTGACAGCCAGCCTCAGCAACGACCACCCCTTCTCCTTCGCACGGCGCTTTGGCACCCTGGACCACCTGACCAACGGCCGCCTGGGCTGGAACATCGTCACCGGCTACCTGGAAAGCGGCGCGCGCGGCCTGGGCCGCGATAGCTTGCGCGACCATGACGAGCGCTACGAAGTAGCCGAAGACTTCATGGCCGCGATCTACCAGCTCTGGGAAGGCAGCTGGGAGGCCGGTGCTGCCGTGCGCGACAAGGACAGCGGCGTGTTCACACACCCCGAGCGCGTGCATGCCGTCGCCCATGACGGCCCCTACTACCGCGTGCATGGCCGGGCGCTGGCCGAGCCCTCACCCCAGCGCACACCCCTGCTGTACCAGGCTGGCAGCTCCGCGCGCGGCCAGCAGTTTGCCGGCCGCCATGCCGAGGCCTGCTTTATCAACGGCCCCACACCAGCGGCAGCGGCCAAATCGGTGAAGGCCTTGCGCGAATCAGCCCGCAAAGCCGGGCGCGATCCCTACGATCTGCTCACCCTGCTGGGCGCCACCGTGATCGTTGCGCCGACGACCGCTGAATCCCAGGACCTGCGCGACGACTACCGCCGCTACCTGGACAGCGCCGGCCAGCTGGCGCTGGTCTCGGGCTGGACCGGCATGGACCTGTCCCAGCTGGGTCTGGACGATGTGCTGCCCTTTGCCAAGACCAATGCCATACAGTCCACCGTCGAGCACCTCACGCGCAACACGCCACAGCCGCCCAAGGTCCGCGATCTGCTGGATTTCAGCCCCGTCGGTGCGCGCGCACCGGTCTTCATCGGCTCGCCGGTTGATGTGGCCGACCAGATGGCCCATTGGGTCGCCGAGAGCGATATCGACGGCTTCAACCTTGTGCGCACCGTCATGCCCGAGAGCCTGGACGCCATCGTCGACCTGCTGATCCCCGAGCTGCAAAACCGGGGCATGTTCAAGACGCGCTATGCGCAAGGGACACTGCGCGAAAAGCTGTTCCCGGCAGGGGGCAAGCTGCTGCCGGCCAGCCATCCGGGCGCCGCCTACCGGCGCTGATGTTCCAGCAGACGGCCACAAGGACCACCCACAAAAAACAACCCCCACCACCCGGAAACAGGCGATGGGGGTTGGCACATCAGCGCAGACAGCCGCTTTAGGCTTCCGGCATCAGCGGCTCGCCCAGGTTCAGCATCAGGCGGTTGGCCCAGGCAAAGATCGCGTCCGAGTGCAGGAGGTCCAGCACCTCGCCGTCGTTCAGGCCCTCGGCCTTGAGCGCATCGATGTCGGCGGCGTTGATGGCGGCGGGCTGCTCGGTGATCTTGATCGAGAACTGCACGATGGCCTTTTCACGCGCCGTGGTGCCGGCGGTGGCGGGCTCTTCGAACACCTGGGCGATGGTGTCGCTGCGCTTGGCCAGCTGCTCAAAGCGCTGCGCATGGACCGACGCGCAGTAGACGCAGCCGTTGATGCGCGAGACCACGGTGGAGCCCAGCTCACGCTCGGCACGCGAGAGGCCGCCGGGCGCATACATGATGGCGTTGAAGGCGGTGGAGCGCTCGCGCAGGATCAGCGGCTGGTGCACCAGGAACAGGTAGTAGTCCGAGGTCTTGGCCTTGGGGTGGCTTTCTTCGAGCACGGCCATCTGGTCGGGCGTGGCCTGGCCCAGCTGGACCACATCCAGCCAGGCCTTCCACTCCAGCGATTCGTTGGTAAAGCCGTGGGCGCGGATGACCTGGGCGGGTTGGAATGCGGCGGGCGTGCTCATGCGGTGGCCTCCTCGGATGCTTTCATGGCTTGCAGGCCGGCGACAAGGCGGACCTGGTAGGAGAGAAACGCGATCAGCTGCGACAGCGCCACAACGGCCGGGGTGCTGATGCCTGCGGCTGGCAGGGTTTCCAGCGCCGCCTTGTCGCCCTCGATCGGGTTCTCGATCAGGGTGCGGGTAAAGGCCAGCATGGCGGCCAGGCGCGGGTCTTGCGCATCCTGGGGCTGGCCGGTCTCGGCGACGGCGATCAGTGCAGCATCGACTGCCAGCTGCTGCAGGCGTTCGCGGTAGTGGGCAACCAGCTCGGGCGCAGGGGTCAGGCGGCAGGCGTAGAGCGCAACCAGCAGGCGCTCGGCCAGGCTGATGCCCGGCAGCGCCGGATCAAACAGCGCCTGGTAGCTGCCCTGGGTGGCGGCCACCACCTTTTCACGCTGGTGGCGCGCCGCATAGGTGCGGCTGCCCGGTGCCAGACCGACCAGCCGGTCGATCAGGTCATCGCTGGGGGATGTGGACATGCAAGACTCCTTGGATTTATGGTTGTGCAGCGCCGGCCTTGGCCGCCACCGCGCGTTCTAGAAACTGCAGCACGCCCTGCCAGGACGCGGCATCGGCATGGGCGTTGTCGGCCGGGTTGCCACCGCCGGTGCTGACCTTGCCCGAGACCGGGTGCGCGTAGACCAGCTGCGTGGTCGGCACATAGGGGAACAGGATCGCGTGGCCGGCGCGCTCAAAGTCCAGCCACTGCACATCGTGCGGGTGCTGCACCTCGGCCAGCTTGTCGCGCACCATCTGCGAATACACGCTCGACGGCCAGGAGCCATCGTCGGTGGCCGACAGCAGCATCACCGGGCCCTGGATGCGCTCGACCGGGATGCGCGCACGCGCCACGGCCTCGGCATCAAGCAAGGCGGTGCGCATCGCGCGCTCATGGCGGTGGGGCGATGGACCTTCGTCAAACGGTGCCCAGCTGGCTGTGCGGTTGTTCTCCCAGATGTGGGTCAGCGGTTTGCCGCCCAGCAGCCAGGTTGGGCCTTCGCGCCCCACCTGCGGGTCGCAGGCGTTCTGGCCGCTGTGCACAAAGGCGCTGGGCACATAGCCCACCACGGCCGATACCTGCTGCGCAAAGGTGGCCCCCAGCAGCAGCACCAATTCCCCCCCGCGCGACTGGCCGCTGAGCGCGACAAAGTCATGCGCCGGTTGCACCGTGCGGCGCAGCCATTGCAGGCCTTTTTCAAAATACTCCAACGGGGTGTTGGAGATGTAGGGCGACAGGCCAGGCGCCTTGAAATACGCCAGCGCAAAGGCCGCATAGCCGCGCGATGCATAGAGCGCCGCGCGCGGCTCATTGATGCCGCCGCCCGAGCCGTTGACGATCATCACCGCCGGGTGCGGGCCGGCGCCAGCGGGCAGGTACAGGGTACCGACCAGCCCGTCCTCGCGCACCTCGCGGCGGGTCACGCCGGGGGCTGCGAGCTGCTGGCTCAAGCTTGCCTGCGCCTGCGCAGTGCCTGTGCTGGCCTGCAAGGTCGTCAGCAGCGCATCGGTCACCGGCTGGTTGAACAGCTCGCGGCTGGTGGATGCCACCGGGCTTTGCGACCAGACCAGACCCATGCCATCGGCACCGGCATAGCTGCCGGAGACGGGCGCATCGCGGCGCAGATCTACCGTCCCCTTAGCATCGGCGATGAAACGCGCCTGCGCGCGCCACAGCACGCCGCTGCGCGGGGTCTCGGCAGTCACCTCCACCGCCTCACCGGGCTGGGCGCCTTCGATACGGATGTGGCGTGCCACATCGATCAGCGCGTCCGCCTGGTCCATCGTGATGGACAGCTGGGCCATCAGGGTGCCACCTTGGTCACCATCGATGCGGTGGTGCGGTCGCTGCTGAACGGGGTGACCTTCAGGCCCTTCTTCGCGGCCCAGATATTGCGGTAGTGGAACAGCGGGATGATGCCCACATCATCGGACACCACCTTGGCCGACTGGCGCAGGATGCTCTCGCGCTTGGCCATGTCGAACTCTTCGGTGGATTCGGTCAGCGCCTTGTCCACGGCCGGGTTGCTGTAGTGGCCCCAGTTGGAGGCGCCCAAGCCCTTCTTGGCATCGACCGTGGCCAGCACGTTCACCAGCGCATAGCTGGCCTCACCGGTGCCATTGCCCCAGGCCAGCATGCTCATCGCATATTCGTTCTTGTTGGCGCGGCCCGAGTACACGGCCCAAGGCACCACCTCCACCTGGGTCTTCACGCCAATGCGGGTCCAGAACTGGGCCACCACCTGGGCGGTTTCCGGGCCTTGTGGGTAGCGGTCGTTGGGCACATGCATGGTCAGCTTGAAGCCTTCGGGGAAGCCGGCATCGGCCAGCAGCTTCTTGGCCTTGGCGGCATCAAAAGGAATGTTCTTGATGTCGGGGTTGTAGCCATAGGTGTTCTTGGGCATCCACTGGTTGGCCTCGGTGGCCGCGTCCTGCAGGATGCGGTCCACGATGGCGCCCCGGTTGATCGCCAGGTTCAGCGCCTCACGCACGCGCTGGTCCAGCAGCGGGTTCTTAGGCAAAGGCTTGCCGGCGTTGTCGGTGATGAAGGCATTGGGCGCCGGGTTGAAGCTGGGCTGCAGCAGCATCACGCGCAGGCCGTCGTAGGGGTAGACGGTGACATTGGGCGCATTCTTCAGGCGCGCGAGATCAGAGACCGAGACCTTGTCGATCACATCCACATCGCCGGCCAGCAGCGCAGCGGTGCGCGATGCGGCATTGTTGATGTAGCGGTAGTTGACCTTGTCCCAGATCGGCTTGTCACCCCAGTAGCCATCGTTGCGCTGCATCACCACGCGGTCGCCTGGCGTGTAGGACACCCATTTGTAAGGGCCCGAGCCGACCATGGCCTTGCCCGAGTTGTAGTCTTCGGTGGCCGATTTTTCGCCCACATGCTTGCTGACGATGTGCACCGAGGCCAGGTTCAGCGGCAGATCGGGGTTGGGGATGTTGGTCTTGATGATCAGCGTGTGCGGGTCCTTGGCCGTCACCGATTCGACGGTGCGCAGGTAGCCGGCAAAGGTGGCCACGCTGCCGGGCACGGCGCGGGCGCGCTGGTAGGAGTAGATGACGTCCTCGGCGCTGAAGGCCTTGCCGTCCTGCCACTTCACATCAGTGCGCAGCTTGAACTCCCAGGTCTTGGGGTCCAGGTTCTTCCAGCTCGCAGCCAGGCCGGGCTGCAGCTTGTTGTGGTTGTTCTGCACCAGCAGATCCCAGAAATGCAGGTCCACCGAGCGGTCGCCGGCATGGTTGTTGAGCTGGGGGTCCATCGACGAGACCGGGTCGGCAAAGCCGATGTTCAAGGTCTGCGCATGGGCAGCCAGGCCAGCGCCCA
Organism: Comamonas koreensis; assembly: GCF_014076495.1. Classification (NCBI taxonomy): domain Bacteria; kingdom Pseudomonadati; phylum Pseudomonadota; class Betaproteobacteria; order Burkholderiales; family Comamonadaceae; genus Comamonas; species Comamonas koreensis. Next base: position 351,987 of record NZ_CP043575.1, read on the forward strand.
TCAGGGCAGCGGTGAGGGAAGAGACGATGATGCGTTTCATGGCGAACTCCTGGTGAAACTGTGAAAACGGTTCGAACAAATACGGAGAAAAAGGCGGCGCTCAGCTGAGCGCTCAGGCGTCGTTCAAATGGCAGGCGCTTTGGTGCTGGATGGCGATGCCCTTGAGCTGGGGCGCCTCCACCTTGCAGCGCGGCATGGCACGCGGACAGCGCGGATGAAAGTGGCAGCCGCTGGGTGGGTTGAGCGGGCTGGGGATTTCACCCTGGATGGCCGAGTAGGTCTTGTGGCGCGCGTTCATGTTCGGCACCTCGGCCAGCAAGGCCTGGGTGTAGGGGTGGTTGGGCCGGGCAAACAGCTCCTCGACCGGCGCGGTCTCGATCACGCGGCCCAGGTACATCACCACCACCCGGTCGCAGATATGCTCGACCACGCCCAGGTCATGGCTGATGAACAGATAGGTCAGGTGCAATTGCTCGCGCAGGTCCATGAACAGGTTCAGGATCTGCGCCTGGATCGACACATCGAGGGCGGCGACCGCCTCATCGCAGACCAGCATGCGGGGCTGCACGGCCAGCGCGCGGGCAATGCCGATGCGCTGGCGCTGGCCACCGCTGAACTGGTGCGGGTAGCGGCTGCGCAGCGCGGGGTCGAGCCCGGCGCGCTCCATCTGCGCGCAGACGTAGTCGTCAAAACCAGCCTGGTCGACCAGACCATGGATACGGGCCGCCTCGCCAACGATCTCGTCCACGCGCAGGCGCGGGTTCAGGCTGGCGTACGGGTCCTGGAAGATCATCTGGATGCGCAGGCGCTCGACATGGCGCTCGGCCGGCGTCAGGCTGGCCATGGCCTTGCCGGAGAACAGCACCTCGCCATCGGACGGGGGCAACAGCCCCGCCGCGATGCGGCCCAGGGTGGACTTGCCGCAACCGGATTCGCCCACCAGGCCCACCACCTCGCCGGGGCGCACCAGCAGATCGACCTGGTCGACCGCGCGGGTGACCGGGTGGGGCTTTTCCAGCCCCAGGCTTTGCAGCAGTCGGCCACCAATGCCTGGCTTTTGCTCGCCAAAGCGCTTGCTGACCTGGCGCAGCTCGACCACCGGGGTGTCTGCCGCGCTGTCGGCTGCTGTGGTATTCGTCATCTCGTTCATACGCGGGCCTCCAGGCCTTGCGGCGCGGTGGCACCAAGGGTGCTTGGGGCGCTGGCGGTCAGCGCCGGGTGAAAGCAGCGCACCAGGCGGCCGGGCAGCGGCTCGGTCTGCTCAGGCTGGGCCTGGCAGGCGGCAGTGGCGCGGGTGCAGCGCGCGGCAAAGGCGCAGCCGGGAGGAAGCTGCAGCATATTGGGCGTCATGCCGGGAATCTGCTGCAGGCGGCTGCCGCGCCGGTTGTTGGCCGGCAGGCTGCCGATCAGGCCAGCGGTATAGGGGTGCAGGGGGCTGTCCAGCACGGCATCGACGCCGCCTTGCTCAACGATGCGGCCGGCATACATGACAGCCACTTCATCGGCCAGACCAGCCACCACCGACAGGTCGTGCGTGATCCAGATCAGCGCCGTGCCCTGCTGGCGCGCGAGCTTTTGCACCTCGGACAGGATCTGCGCCTGGATGGTCACATCCAGCGCCGTCGTGGGCTCGTCGGCAATGATCAGATCGGGCCGGTGCAGCATCGCAGTCGCAATGGCCACGCGCTGGCGCATGCCGCCCGAGAGCTGGTGCGGGTAGGCCTGCAGGCGCTCGTCTGGGCTGGCAATGCCCATCATCGCCAGGGTCTCGCGGGCCCGCTCACGCGCCTGGGCCTTGCTGGCCGAGGTGTGGGCGCGCACCGCTTCGATCATCTGCGTGTCCACGCGCAACACGGGGTTGAGCGTCATCATCGGGTCCTGGAAGATCATCGCGATGCGGTTGCCCTGCAGCTGGCGCAGCTCGCGCGGCTTGATCTTGGTGATGTCGCGGCCCTGGAACAGCACCTCACCGCCGGTCACGCGGCCCGGTGCATCGACCAGGCCCATGATGGAAAAGCCGGTGACGGACTTGCCCGAGCCGGACTCGCCGACCAGGCCCAGGATGCGGCCGCGCTCCAAGGTGAAGGACACATCGTTGACCGCGCGCAGGGTGCCGGCGCGGGTCGCAAACTCGGTGCGCAGATTACGCACCTGCAAGGTGGGCACGCTGCTCATCGGGTGTTCCTCGGGTTCAGGACATCGCGCAGGCGGTCGCCCACCAGGTTGATCGCCACGATGGTGACCAGCAGCGCAATGCCGGGGTAGAAGCTGATCCAGTACTGGCCCGAGAGCATGAACTGGTAGCCGTTGGAGATCAGCAGGCCCAGCGAAGGCTCGGTCACCGGCACGCCCAGGCCCAGAAAGCTCAGGGTGGCCTCCAGGGTGATGGCGCGGGCGATCTGCAGGGTGCCGATCACGATCAGCGGCGGCAGGCAGTTGGGCAGGATGTGGCGCACCATGATGCGCCAGTTGGGGATGTCCAGGCAGCGCGCCGCCTCGACATACTCGCGCCGGCGCTCGACCAGGGCCTGGCCGCGTGCCGTGCGGGCGTAGTAGGCCCATTCCAGGATCACCAGGGTCAGCACCACATTGCCCACGCCCTTGCCCAGGTAGGCGAGGATCATCATCGCCACCAGGATCGAGGGGAAGGACAGGATCAGGTCCACCACGCGCATGATGATCGTGTCGGTCTTGCCACCGGCATAGGCGGCCAGCAGGCCCAGCAAGGTGCCCACCACGCCGGCAATCAGCGCCGAGCCCACGCCCACCAGCAGGCTGATGCGCAGGCCGTAGAGAATCGCCGAGTACAGATCGCGCCCCTGGCCATCGGTGCCCAGCAGGTAGTGGAAGCTGGCCAGCCCATTGGCTGAGCCCGGCGGCTGGCGCGCATCGAGCACATCGAGCTGCTGCAGGTCATAGGGGTTCTGCGGCGTGATCCAGGGCGCGACGAGCGCCGCCAGGATCAGCACGACGGCGACGATCAGGCCAAACAGCGCCAGGCGCGAGGCCAGAAAATCGGCCACATGCGCGCGCCAGGGCGAAGGCTGGCGCAGCGCCGCGGCCGGGGCCGTGCCCACGGGGGCGTTGGCAGGGGTGTTGGTGCCGCTCATGCTGCGCCCTCCAGGCGCACGCGGGGGTCGAGCACCTTGTACAAGATATCCACGATCAGATTGAGCGTGACAAACAGGCAGACCACCACCACCAGGTAGGAGACGATGACGGGACGGTCCAGCGCATTGATGCTGTCCAGAATCAATTTGCCAGCGCCCGGCCAGGAGAAGATGCTCTCGGTCACCACCGCAAAGGCGATGGTCGAGCCCAGCTCCAGGCCCAGCACGGTGACCAGCGGAATCATCGTATTGCGCAGCACATGCAGGCCCACCACACGCAGCGGCGACAGGCCCTTGGCGCGGGCAAACTTCACATAGTCGAGCGGCAGCACCTCGCGCACACCGGCGCGCGTCAAACGGATCACCAGCGAGATCTTGAACAGCGACAGGTTGATCGCAGGCAGCAGCATGTGTCGCAGGCCATCGGTGGTCAGAAACGACCACTGCGCGCCCAGGAACTCCACCGTCTGGCCGCGCCCGCTCGACGGCAGCATGCCCAGCGACACGCTGAAGGTCATGATCAGCATCAGGCCGACCCAGAACGTGGGCAGCGAAAAGCCCACGATGCTGCCGGCCATGATGGATTTGGAAAACCAGCTCTCGGGGTAGAGGCCGGCCAGCAAACCCAGCGGCACGCCCAGCACCACGGCGATGACCAGCGCGGCAATCGCCAGCTCCAGGGTTGCGGGCAGGCGCTGCAAAATCAGCTCGATCGCCGGCACGTTGTAGACAAAGCTCACGCCCAGGTTGCCCTGCAGCGCGCCGCCGACAAAGCCCAGGTACTGGCGCCACAGCGGCTGGTCAAAGCCCAGCTGGGCGATGATGCGCGCGCGCTCGACCTGGTCCACGTCCTGGCCGATGAGGATATCGACCGGGTTGCCGATGGCATGCAGTCCGACGAAGACGATGACCGTCATCAGCAGCACCACCACCACGGCCTGCACAAGGCGGCGCAGCAGCCAGCCGATCATGGTGCGCCCGCCTTGTCCAGCAGTGCGGTGGCCTGGCCAGGTGGTTCAGCCGGCGTCCACTCATCGCCAAACACCTCGGGGTCGCTGAAGGCCTGCAGCTTCTCGAAATGCCACTGCACATCTTCGGCATACAGGCGGCTGCTGATGCCCTGTGCCAGGCGCTCGGCGCCCACGCTGATCGCAGGAATATCGCCGGACACCGTGCCATGCGTCAGCGCGGCCGGGTAGGAGAACGCATGGATGCGCTCCAGCCCCGGGCAGGCGCCGGGAATCTTTTGCTGCAGCTCGAAGGCCGGGCCCAGGTCGGGCGAATCGGACAGCTCCTGGTCGTCCTCGCCCTCGGGGTGGCGGTAGCGGTCGCCCCAGTTGCGCACATGGGCGGCAAAGGGCGCAAACTCGCTGCGCGCATTCCAGTCGATGCGAAAGCCGGTGGAGAACACGACAAAGTCCAGGTGGAACACGCCCTTGGAGGTATGGACGCGGATCTCGTCGCCGGTCCATTCCATGCGCTCGATCGCGCAGCCCAGGTTGAAGCGGGCATTGGCATGGCGCGAGACGCGCAAGGTGCTGCCCCGGGGTGGCGGCACCTGCTGCACATTGATGTAGTGGCGGATCTTCCACTTCCAGTCGTCGGGCAGCTGCAGGTGGCCATGGGTCAGGCCCGGGCTGCCGGCACCCTTGCCCTTGTTGACGCGGGGAATGTCGTTGCGGCGGATCAGCAGATCAACGCTGGCCGCGCCGCTCTCCAGCGCCGTCGCTGCGCTGTCCATCGCCGAGGCACCGGCCCCCACCACGCCGATACGCTGGCCAGCCAGTTGGGCGTAATCGGTGCTGTCTGACGAATGGGCCCAACGGTCGCGCGGCAGGCTGCGTGCCATCTCGGGCACATAAGCGCCGCCCAGGCCGTCGCGGCCGGTGGCCAGCACCACATGGCGCGCCAGCACCTTGCGTGCGCCGCCGGGCGTCTCCAGATCGAGCTGCACCACGCCATCGGCGCCGCGTGGGCGCACGGCCAGCACCTTGTGGCCGTTGTGCACCGGCAGCGCCAGCACCTGGCGGTACCAGCGCAGGTAGTCCATCCACTGCAGGCGCGGGATCTTGTCGAGCGCCTCCCAGGCCTCCAGGCCGAACTGCGACTCGAACCAGGCGCGGAATGTGAGCGCCGGTTTGCCCAGCGCCGGGCCGGTGAGCTGCTTGGGTGAGCGCAGCGTTTCCATGCGCGCCGTCGTCGCCCAGGGGCCTTCAAAGCCCGCCGGCGACTGGTCAAAGATCTCGGCCGGCACGCCCATGAAGCGCAGCGCCGCGCATGCGGCCAGGCCCGACATGCCGCCGCCGATGATGGCCACGGGCAGCACCGGCTCGCCCTCCAGCGCGGTCTCGGGCAGCCAGTCCTTGGCGGGCAGGTCCAGCCAGGCCAGGTCCTGGCGCACCCGGGCTTCGAGTGCGGCCAGCCCCTGGGGCGGCAGTAAGCGTTCGTCGTTCATGCGTGGTTCTCTCAAAATTCTGGTGTGCCCGCAGCGGGCCGCTGGCCCTCGGGCAGCATTTCTTCCAGCAGCGCGGCGTGGGCGCGTGCGTCATGCAGTACAAAGCCGGGCAGCAGCGCCTGCGCCACCTCGGTCAAGGCCTGGCACAGCGCATCCATCGCAGGCGTACACGGCGTGGCCTGCTGGCTGACCACGCCAAACAAAAACGGGATCTCGGTATCGAGCGGGCGTACCACCACGCCTTGCAAAGGCAGGCCCAGCGCCGTCACCGGCTCCAGCACCGACACGCCCAGGCCGGCGCGCACGGCGGCCATCGCATTGACCGAAGCATTGGTTTCCATGAACTGGGTCTCGCCCGGCTGCGCGCCCGGGCGGGCAGCGGCAAAGGCTTCATCGAGGCGGCCACGCAAGCGGTAGGGGTTGGCCATGGTGATGATGCGGCGCTCGGCCAGTGCCAAAAGCGGCACCACGTCCAGCGCGGCCAGTGGGTCCGCTTCGGGCAGCACCGCCACGCAGGGCGCGCGGCCAATCCAGTGCACCTGCAGGCCCCGGTGCTCCAGCGGCAGGCTGCTCACGCCCAGCTGGGCGGCCCCCGTCAGCACGCCTTGCGCCACCTGCTCGGGCGAGGCGCTGCGCAGCTGGATGTGCGAGATGCTCTGCGCCATCGCGCCTTCGAGCCGCGCCAGCGCCGCAGGTACCAGGCCCGCGGCCAGCGCCGGCGTGGCCAGCAGGTTCAGCGGGCGTTGGCTGCCGCCTGCAATCTCGCGGGCACGCTGGCGGATCTGTTGCAGGCTGTGCAGCGCATGGGCCACATCCTCGTACAGCAAAAAGCCTTGTTCATTCGGGGTAATGCGCGGGCCGTTGCGGCTGAACAGCGCGTAACCAATCTCCTGCTCCAGCTCCTGCACCAGGCGGCTGATCGCGGGCTGCGAGCGGCCCAGCATGCGCCCGGCGGCCGTCACGCTGCCGGTCGAGATCACGGCCGCGAAGGCCTCAAGCTGGCGAAGTTCCATGGGTATTGAATGCGAAAACCGCATTCTGAGCTATCGAGTATGCAATCCACAAATACTAAATAGACATATCCAAATAGCAGAAGCGTATTTACCCGAGTACCAGGCGACCTGCGCTATGCCGTAGCCACGCAAAAAAGGGAGCATGCGCTCCCTGCGTGACGGCCGTTTCCGGCTGCTTCTAGCTCAAAACTCGCTCAGAGCCCCAGCTTCTTGGCCACATAATCGGCGTCCTTGTCGCCCCGGCCCGAGAGGTTGACGAGGATGTTCACCCCCTTGTCCAGCTGCGGCGCGATACCCATGGCCCAGGCGACGGCATGGGCGCTTTCGAGCGCCGGGATGATGCCCTCGACCCGCGACAGGGTCATGAAGGCGTTGAGGCAGGCCTGGTCGTCCACGGCTTGGTAATCGACCCGGCCCAGGTCCTTCAAGTAGCTGTGCTGCGGGCCCACGCCGGGGTAGTCCAGGCCCGAAGCGATGGAATGCACGGCCGCAGGGCTGCCATCGGCGTTCTCCAGCACATAGCATTTCATGCCATGGATGGCGCCGGGCTTGCCCACCGACAAGGTGGCGGCATGCTTGCCCGGCTGGTCCACGCCCTCGCCCGCTGGCTCCACGCCCACTAGCTTGACACTGGCATCGGGCAGAAAGGCCGTAAAGATGCCCATCGCATTGGAGCCACCGCCCACGCAGGCGGCCACATAGTCGGGCAGCTTGCCGTGCCGGGTCTGGAACTGCTCGCGCGCCTCGCGCCCGACGATGGACTGGAAGTCGCGCACCATCTTCGGAAACGGGTGCGGGCCCACCACCGAGCCGATCGCATACAGGTAGTTCGTCGGGTCCTTGAGGTATTCCTCAAACGCGCTGTCCACCGCCTCCTTCAGAGTCGCCTGGCCAAAGGTCACCGGCACCAGCTTGCAGCCCAGGATGCGCATCTTGGTGACATTGGGGTGCTCTTTTTCGATATCGACCTGGCCCATGTGGATCTCGCAGGGGATGCCCACCAGCGCGCAGGCGGTGGCCAGCGCCACGCCATGCTGGCCGGCGCCGGTCTCGGCAATCACCTTGGTCTTGCCCATGAACTTGGCCAGCAGCGCCTCGCCCAGGCAGTGGTTGATCTTGTGCGCCCCCGTGTGGTTGAGGTCCTCGCGCTTCAAATGGATCTGCGCGCCGCCCAGCTGCTCTGACAAACGGCGGGCATGGAAGATCGGGCTGGGGCGGCCCACATAGTCCTGGAACAGCTGCTGGAGTTCGTCCTGGAAGTCCTGGCGCTGCACGATCTGCTCGTAGGCCTCGGCGATGTCGTCCATGGCCTTTTTCAGATGCGGGGGCACCAGCTGGCCGCCGTAGTCACCAAAGAAACCGTTGGCATCGGGCATCTCAGCAAAGTTCATCATGGTTGTCATAGGCTGCTTTATCTCTGTGAAGGCAAAGCTTGTTGATACCACAGCACTCCAGGCAAAACCTTGCAGGTTTTCCCGATGCCACAATAGCTGCCATGAAAGCTGACGCCGTTCGTGACATCGCCCTGGCCCATGCCATCGAGACCTCACCGCCCCATGAGGCCCTGCCCAGCGCTGCGCGCTGCGAGGCCATCACGCAGGAGGTGCTGCACACCTTGGGCAAGCCCGCGCTGGGTGGCAAGGCCGGCCAGGCCGCCTTTGCCCAGTTTCTGCAGCTGCGCGCCAAGCGCATCATCCAGGCCAGCCAGTTGCCCGCTGATGTGCGCCAGCTGTGGCAGCATGCCCCGGGCCTGGCGCACTGGGCACCGCTGGCGATCGGCCTGCTGGCGCTGTGCCTTGGCTTTGCCAGCCACCGCATTACCGATCCGCACCGGGTCGATCTGATGTCGCTGTCGCTGATGGGCATCGTGCTGTGGAACCTGCTGATGTACACCGTGCTCTTGCTGCGCAGCCTGCTGCGCCTGGCACGGCGCCAGCCAGCGCGCGTGGCGCCCTGGGAGCCCACACAGCCCACGCCAGCCGGCACGGCACCCAGCGCGGCTGCTGCCGATGAGCACCCCGGCTGGATCGCCCGCCTGCGCGGCAAGGCCATGCCTGCGCTGCGCGGCAGCGGCCTGCGCAAGATGGCGCTGCGCTTTGAGCGCAACTGGTGGCAGGCCAGCGAAGGGGTGCGCAATGCGCAATGGCTGCTGTGGCTGCACCTGGGCGCGGCGCTGGTCGCCGTGGGCGCACTGGCCTCGCTCTGGCTCACGGGCCTCACCAAGGAATACCAGGTCGGCTGGGAGAGCACCTTCCTGTCGGCCCCGCAGGTGCAGCACTGGCTCAACCTCCTGTTCGCCCCCACCCAATGGCTGCAGTGGACGACGCCCTGGAGCCTGACCGATATCCAGGCGCTGCAAGGCTGGGTGAGCAGCAGCCTGCCCGCGGCGCCATCGGCCCCGGCAACCCAGGCCATGGCAGCCCCCGCCTCCGGTGTCGGCGCGCGCTGGGTCTGGGCCTATACCGCCTTGCTGGGCGCCACCGTGGTGGTACCGCGTGTGCTGCTGGCGCTATGGCAAGGGCTGCGCGCGCGCTGGCGCAGCCAGCACCTGCAGCTGCCGCTGAACCAGGCCTACTTTGCCCGGCTGCAGCGCGACTTTGGCGGCCTGGCCACGCGCCTGGTGCTGCTGCCGTTCAGCATGGATGTGACGCCCGAGCGGCGCGCCGCGATCGACCACTTTGCGACCGATCTGTATGGCGCCGGCGCCCATGTCGACTGGCTGCCGACGCTGGCCTATGGCGCTGCGCTGCCGGCCGTCGATTTGGCGCCCGCTGCGCAGGCCATTGCGCTCATCAACCTGTCAGCCACGCCCGAGGCCGAGGTACATGGCGAGCTGCTGGCCCAGCTGCGCAGCCGCTTTGGCGCCAACGGCCAGCTCTGGCTCTGGGCCAGTGACTTTGCCGCCCGCAATGCCGGCGCCCCCCGCCGCCTGCAGGAGCGCGAAGCGCTGTGGCAGGAATTTGCCCAGCAGCACGGCTTCAACGCGCAGCTGATCACCACCGGCACCTGACGAGACCCGCACGATGACCGAGATGACGAACGCCCCCCCACTCCCCGCCGCTGTGCCGCAGGCAGCGGATGCAGCCAACGACCAGACCATCGCCTGGTGCCTGCTGTCGCACACCAATATCGGCAAGACCACCCTGGCCCGCACCCTGGTCGCCGAGGACATTGGCGAAGTCCAGGACGCCGCCCATGTCACCAGCCAATCGCAGCGATACCTGCTGCAGCGCACCGAGCAAGGCGATGAACTGTGGCTCTGGGACACGCCGGGTTTTGGCGATTCGGTGCGGCTCTACAACCGCTTGAAGCAGCAGGGCAACCCGCTGGGCTGGTTTCTGTCCAATGTCTGGGACCGCTGGCGCGACAAGCCCTTCTACATGAGCCAGCGCGCCTTGCAGGCCGCGCGTGACCATGCCGATGTGATGCTCTACCTGGTCAATGCCGCCGAAGACCCGGCCGACGCCGGTTACTGGGCCAGCGAGATGCGCATCCTGCAGTGGATGGACAAGCCCGTGCTGGTGCTACTCAACCAGATCGGCAGTGACACCACAGCCACCCAAACCGCCGCCGACCTGCAGCGCTGGCGCGCGGCGACGGCCGAGTTTGCCGGCACCGTGCGCTCGGTGCAGGTGCTCGATGCCTTCACGCGCAGCTGGTGGCATGAAAAGCAGGTGATGCAGTCCATCGCGCCGCTGCTGCCCGATGCCAAGCAGCCGGCTTACCAGCGCCTCTTGCAAACCCGCGCACAGCGCCAGCAAGCGCGCGAAGCGGCCAGCCTGCAGGCCCTGGCCGAGCAGCTGCTGCTGGCGGCCACTGCGCAGGAGACCGTGCAGACCAGCGACAACAAGCTCTGGCAGCGCGCCTGGAGCAAGGTGAGCGGCTCGGTTGCACAGGCCATCCGTGGCAGTGGTCCTGAGGGCGCCGAGCTCAGCCCCGAGCAGACCGCCGCGATGCAACGCCTGACCCAGTCCCTGCAGCAGGCCGACCTGGCCAGCACCCAGGCGCTGCTGGCGCTGCACCAGCTCGATGGCCAGGCGGCCAGCCAGATCCAGCAGCAGCTCAAGGACCACCTGAAAACCAGCACACCGCTGGATCCGCAGACGGCCAGCCTCTGGGGCGCGCTCACGGCTGGTGCTGCAACCGGCCTGGGCGCCGATATGGTGGCCGGCGGCATGACCTTGGGCGCAGGCGCGCTGGTGGGCGCCTTGGTGGGTGCCGTAACCTTTGCCGGTGCCGCCTGGAGCGCCAACAAGATGTTTGACCAGCAGGCCCAGCGCTTTCACCTCTCGCCCGAGTACCTGAGCGCCTTGACCGGCCAGCTGCTGCTCAAGTACCTGGTGATCTCGCACTTTGGCCGGGGACGCGGGCGCTACACCAGCCCCAGCGCGCCGGCGCAGTGGAGCGAGGCCGTGCAGGCCGCCGTGCAGCACCGCGCCACCCAATGGCAGCAGCAGTGGAAGGCGCTGGGCAGCCTGGCCGCCGATGCCGGTTTGAGCGACGAGGCGCGCGCCGCCCACTTGCAGGCGCTGCAGCTGCAGCTCGGTGAATGCCTGCACCAGGCGCTAGGCCGCCTGTACCCCGACATGGATCGACCGGCAGGCAGTGCTCATGCCAACAATCAATAAAAACAAGCAATTACAAAATTAATGACGATAAAAAACATATATCCGCATTGACCCGGTTGTTTTTTGCAGGTGCCCGTCGCAGCATGGGGGTGCCATGGCCCTGAGGCCCGGCATCCCTTGCAACAAAACGACAGGAGAGTTCTATGCGCAATACCTGGAAAGCCTGGATCAGCGGTATCGCCCTGTGCAGCACAGCGGCAGTTTTTGCCCAGACACCGGCAGCGGGCACGGCACCTGCGGCCAAACCAGCCCCTGCCGCCAAGGCCGCGCCGGCGGCCCCCGCAGCAGCAGCGCCAGCGGCCGCTGCCGACAAGGCCAAGACCCCCGCCCCTGGCGGCGGTGCCGGCAAGGTCTGGGCCAATACCAGCTCCAAGATCTACCACTGCCAAGGTGACCGCTACTACGGCACCACCAAGCAAGGCGAGTACATGACGGTGGCAGATGCGAAAGCCAAGGGCATCCAACCGGCCAAGGGCAGCAAGGCTTGCAACAGCTGATCGGCGCCGCCCCGCACCACCCAGACCCTGCGCAAACCCGCAGGGTTTTTTACGCTGCCCGGCGCTGCACCAGCCACTGCCACCAGCGCTTGCCGTAGCCGGCAATGCCCTGGGGGAACAGCAAGACCAGCAGCAGAATCACCGCGCCCAAGGTGGCACGCCAGTAGTCGGTGTTGCGCGCCATGGCGTCATGCAGCCAGGTAAAGCTGAAGGCGCCCAGAATCGGCCCCACCAAGGTCTGCACACCGCCCAGCAGCACCATGACCAGGCCATCGACGGACTTGGCCACCGACATGGTCTCGGGCGAGATGCTGCCCTTGGAGAACGCAAACAAGGCGCCCGCCAGCCCGGCCACCGAGGCAGCCAGCACAAAGCCCATCCACTGCACCCGCGCCACCGCAATGCCGATGGCCTCGGCGCGCAGCGGTGCGTCGCGGCTGGCACGCAGCGCATAGCCCAGCGGCGCATACAGCACCCGCCACAGCGCCAGCACGCCAGCGGTGGCCAGCAGCAGGGTCAGCAGGTAGAACCAGCGCTTGTCCTCCAGCCAGGCCGCCGGCCAGACACCCGTGAGGCCATTGCTGCCCCCGGTGACCGAATCCCACTGGAAGGTGGTAGCCCAGATGATCTGCGCAAAGGCCAGGGTCAGCATCGAGAAATACACGCCCGTCAGCCGCACCGCAAACCAGCCGGTCAACAGGCCGCCCAAGGCCGCCAGCAGTGGCGCCAGCAGCAGCGCCCACAGCATCGGCAGGCCCGCCGCGTTCAGCAGCAGCGCCGCACCATAGGCGCCCAGGCCAAAGAAGGCCGCATGGCCAAAGGAATGGAGACCTGCCGGCCCCATCAAGAAATGCAGGCTGGTCGCAAACAGCGCGGCAATGACCAGGTCCACCATAAGCACCAGGGTGTAGGACTGCGCATCGACCGCCCAGGGCAGCGCCAGCAAGGCCAGCAGCACAGCAGCTCCCACGGCTTTCAAGGCAGGCGGGGGGGCGCGCAGCGGCTGCTCGCGCAGGCCCTGGCTGCGGCTCGCGGCCTGCGGCTTGCCCAGCAGGCCCCAGGGGCGCAGCACCAGCACCACGGCCATCACCAAAAAGTCCGCCACCAAGGTCAGCTGCGGAAACGCAATATCGATACCGGCGATCTGCACCACGCCCAGCCAGATGCACAGCGCCTTGACGGTGGACACCAGCAGTGCCGCGACAAAGGCACCGGTGAGCGAGCCCATGCCGCCGACCACCACCACGACAAAGGCCGAGCCAATGGTCTGCAGATCGAGCTCCAGGGTGGCCGGTTCGCGCGGCAGCTGCAGCGCGCCGCCCAGCCCGGCCAGCGCGGCGCCCAGCGCAAACACCGCCGTGAACAGCCAGGCCTGGCGCACGCCCAAAGCGCCCACCATTTCGCGGTCCTGCGTGGCGGCGCGCACCAGCATGCCAAAGCGGCTGCGGTGCAGCAGCAGCCAGGTGGCACCCAGCACCAGTGGGCCCACCGCGATCAAGAACAGGTCATAGCTTGGAAAGGCGCGGCCCAGGATATCGACCGCGCCGCCCAGCCCCGGCGCGCGCGGGCCCAGCAGCTCATCGGGCCCGCACAGCCACAGCACCGCATCCTTGATCACTAGCACCAGCGCAAATGTGGCGAGCAGCTGAAACAGCTCGGGCGCCTTGTAAATGCGGCGCAGCAGCAGCACCTCCACCACACCGCCCAGCAGCCCGACGGCGATGGCCGACAGCGGCAGCGACAGCCAAAAACCCCAGCCGCCCCCAAGGGGCGCCATGGCCTCGGCCAGCGCATAGGCCGCGTACAGCCCCACCATGTAAAAGGACCCATGCGCAAAGTTGACGATGCGGCAGACGCCAAAAATCAGCGACAGCCCGGCGGCCACCAGAAACAGCGACGAGGCGCCGGCCAGGCCATTGAGCAGTTGCACCAGCAGACCGGAAAAACTCATGCGCCTCCCTGCGCTTGTCGCCATGCCTGGCCGTCTTGCCGCCCCAGCCAGCGGGGCATGCGCGCCCACCGACCTGCGGCGCTTGCGGGGGCCAGGCAGCGTTCCATCAGCTTACTGCGGGCGCATCTTGCGCACTTCGTCATCGCTGGGCAGGTAGTCCTTGCCATCGCGGTAGACATAGTCCACCAGCTCGCCCTTGCCGCCCACGTTCTTGAGCTTGCCCACATAGGCGCCCATGGTCGATTGGTGGTCCTGCGCGCGCCAGGTGATCGGGCCAAACGGCGACACGACCTGCAGGCCTTCAAAGGCCTTGATCAGCGCCTCGGTGTCAGTGTTGCCGGCCTTCTTGATGCCCTCGGCCAGCGACTTGATGCCGGCATAGCCAACGACCGAGCCCTGGCGCGGGTAGTCCTTGTACTTGGCCTGGTAGGCGTCGAAGAAGGCCTTGTGCTCGGGCGTCTTCAGCGTGTGCACGGGGTAGCCGGTGACGATCCAGCCATTGGGCGTTTCGGCCTTGAGCGTGTCCAGGTATTCGGGCTCGCCGCTCAAAACGCTGACGACCTCGCGGTCCTTGAACAGGCCGCGCGTATTGCCCTCGCGCACAAACTTGGTCAGGTCGGTGGCAAACAGCACATTGAAGATCGCATCGGGCTTGGCATCGGCCAGCGCCTGCACGACGCTGCCGGCATCGACCTTGCCCAGCACGGTGGCCTGCTCGGTGACGAACTCCACATCGGGCTGGGCCGCCTTCATCTTGGCCTTGAAGGTGGCGACTGAGGACTGGCCGTACTCGTAGTTGGGGTAGACGAGAGCCCAGCGCTTTTTCTTGAGCTTGAGCGCCTCTTCGACCAGCATCGACACCTGCATGTAGGTGGAGGGGCGCAGGCGGAAGGTGTAGGCGTTGCCATTGCTCCAGACCATCTTGTCCGTCAGCGGCTCGGTAGCAAGGTAGAAGAACTTGCGCTGCTTGGCAAAATCGGTCAGTGCCATGCCGGTGTTCGACAGAAAGCCGCCGGCCAGCACATCGACCTTTTCGCGCGCGATCAGCTCCTCGGCCACGCGCACGGTATCGCCCGGGTTGGCATTGTCGTCGCGCGTGATCAGCTCGAGCTTCTTGCCGTTCACGCCGCCTGCGCGGTTGACTTCGTCCACCGCCAGCTCCATGCCGCGCTTGTAGGGCTCCAAAAAAGCGGGCTGGTTCTTGTAGCTGTTGATCTCACCGATCTTGATGACACCGGCCGCCTGGGCAGCCGAGGCCCCCAGAACAGCGAGCACCAGCGCACTGGCCGTGCGGGACAACAGACGGTAGCGGGCAGAAATAGGCATGCAAAAGTCTCCAGGTGAGACCGGCCCCACAGCGGAGGCAGGCGCTGACAGTCAGGCCGCTATTGTGACGGCTTCCGCGCGCTGTGAACGCCCCGAGCTGCAAAGGGCTGCCCGCATGCGGATGCAGATTCGTTTTTGACCGCTTGGTGCGACAGGTTTTGCGGCCTGCGGCGCCCTAGCCAGATTTTGACTAATTGCCATTCGATCACATGTATTCGTATTTCATCTAATACTAATCTTATTAAGAATTAGCGATCATCGGTTCCTCTCCCAGACTTTGGACCCGTGGGCATATGGCATTGATTCAGACCTTCATCGCGTTGCTTGGTGATAGCGCAGTTCTCCGCAGCCAGCAGGACCTGGCCGGCCATGTGACCGACTGGCGCGGCCGCTACCAGGGCCAGGCCCAGTGCGTGCTGTTCCCGTCGACGACGGCGCAGGTGGCGGAGGTGGTCCGGATCTGCCATGCAGCGCAGGTGCCGGTCGTGGCCCAGGGCGGCAATACCAGCCTCTGCGAAGGCGCGATTCCGCGTGCCGATCTGCCCGAGACCGTGGTCATCAACCTGGGCCGCATGCGCCAGGTGCGCGCGGTCGATCCGGCCAACAACTCGATGGTGGTCGATGCCGGCTGCGTGTTGCAGACCGTGCAGGAGACCGCCCGCAGCCATGGGCGCCTCTACCCGGTGAGCCTGGGCGCCGAAGGCTCCTGCCAGATCGGCGGCAATATCGCAACCAATGCCGGCGGCACGGGCGTGCTGCGCTATGGCAATACCCGCGAGAACGTGCTGGGCCTCGAAGTGGTGCTGCCCGATGGCCGCATCTGGGAAGGGCTCTACGGCCTGCGCAAGAACAACACCGGCTTTGATCTCAAGCATTTGTTCATTGGCTCAGAAGGCACGCTGGGCATCATTACCGGCGCCACGCTCAAGCTCCACCCGCTGCCCACGGCGCGGGCGATGGCCTGGCTGGCGGTGGAATCGCCCCAGGCGGCCATCGCCATGCTGGCCCGGTTCCAGAGCCGCTGCAGTGCCTCGCTGTCGGCTTTCGAGATGCTCAACGATGTGCAGCTGAACATTGTGCTGGGCCATGTGGCCGACCGCCGCGCGCCTCTCAGCCCCAGCTACCCCTGGCATGTGCTGGTGGAGCTGACCGACACCTGTGACGAGGCGCTGCTGTCCGCTGCGCTCGAAGAGACGCTGTCGGCCGCCGCCGAAGAGGGCCTGCTGCTGGATGCGGCCATCGCCACCAATGGCAAGCAACAGGCCGACTGGTGGGAGGTGCGCCACAGCGTCTCCGAAGGCAACAAGAAGGCCGGCATCGGCATCAACACCGACCCGGCGGTGCCGCTGTCGGCCATCCCGGCGTTCATCACCCAGGCGACGGCCGCCGCGCACGGCATCGTGCCGGGCGCGCCGATCATCATCGTGGCCCACCTGGGCGACGGCAATGTGCACTTCATCCCGCAGATGCAGTTTGCGCAGTGGCAGGCGCTCTCGCCCGCTGAGCAGGACCAGCTCTCGCACCGCGTCAAGCAGGCCGTCAACGAAGTGGCCTGCGCGCTGGCTGGCACCTTCAGCGCCGAGCATGGCATCGGCCAGGTGCTGACCGACGAGATGGCGCTGTTCAAGCCCGCCGTCGAGCTCGATCTGATGCAGGCCATCAAACGCGCCATCGATCCGCAGCAGCGCTTCAACCCCGGGCGCCTGCTGCCGCCCGCTCCCTGATCCCCTCCCTCCCTTGACTTCCCCTGCCTCTTCCTTCGAAAGGACACTTTATGACTGAGATCACTACCTCCCGTCGCACCGCACTGAAGGCGGCCGTGGCTGGCGCAGGCCTGATTGCTGCACCTGCCGTACTGCGCTATGCCCGTGCCACGTCCAAGCGTATCGTGGTGCGTGATGACGGCGGTATCTACACCAAGGCCTATGGCGCGGTGTACTACAAGCCTTTCACGCAGAAGACCGGCATCGAAGTGGTGGGGGTGCAGGCAACGGCCGAGCCCGTGGCGCAGATCCGCAGCATGGTCGAGACCAAGAACTACACCTGGGACATGGCCAAGATCAGCCAGCCGGCCATCCTGCTGCTGACCGAAGGCGGCAAGGTGCTGCTGGAAAAGCACGGCCTGGAAAACGACCCCTTCGTCAAGACCATCCCGGCGCAGTACATGTCGCCCTACGGCGTGGGCACCAATGTCTACAGCACCGTGCTGGCCTACCGCGAAGAGGCTTTCAAGGGCCGCGCCGCGCCCAAGTCCTGGGCCGATTTCTGGAACGTCAAGGACTTCCCCGGCCGCCGTGGCATCCGCAAGCACCCGTTTGACACGCTGGAGCAGGCGGCGATGGCCTCGGGCGTGTCTGCTGCGCAGCTGTACCCGCTGGATCTGGACCGCGCCTTCAAGGCCCTGGACCAGATCAAGCCCAAGATCGATGTCTGGTGGAACTCCGGCGCCCAGGTCGAGCAGATGCTCAAGTCCGGCGAAGTCGACATGATCGCCACCTGGGTGTCGCGGCCGCAATCGGCCAATGCCGATGGCGCCAAGATCGGCATCGTCTGGAACCAGAACATCTGGGGCGTGGACAGCTGGTCCATCCTGGCGGGCACGCCCAATGCCGACGCCTGCCGCGAGTTCATCAAGTTCGCGTCCGAGCCCCAGCGCATGGCCTCGCTGACCCAGTACTTTGCCGCCGGCGTGACCCAGCCAGAAGCGTTCAAGTTCATCAAGCCCGAGCTGGCCAAGGAATCGCCCACCTATCCCGACAACATCAAGAACGGCGTGCAGATCGATGCCAAGTACTGGGTGGCCAACCAGGCTGCAGTGATCGAGAAGTTCAACGGCTGGGTGCTCAAGTAAGCGCTGCGCGCCAGTGATGACCAAGCCTGCTGAGGCACGGCACACCGTGCCAGCCTCAGCACAGGCACCACCAGGTTGATTCGTTGCAGCACGGTGCAATGGAGAAGATTGAAATGAAGAATATAAAACTGTCGATTGCGGGCTTGACCAAGCGCTATGGCTCCTTTGTCGCGCTGCACCCTACCAACCTGGAAGTGCCCGAGGGCGAGTTCCTGACCTTGCTGGGCCCTTCGGGCTCGGGCAAGACCACCTTGCTGAGCATGATCGCCGGCCTGTCCGTGCCCGATGGCGGCCAGCTGCTGATCAACGGCAAGGATGTGACCTATGGCGCGCCCTATGAGCGCGACATCGGCATGGTGTTCCAGAACTATGCGCTGTTCCCGCACATGACGATTGCCGAGAACATCGCCTTTCCGCTGAAGATGCGCAAGCTCGACCGCGCCACCGCGATGAAGCGCGCCATGGAGGCGCTGGAGCTGGTGCACCTGCCCCATGTGGCGCAGCGTTTTCCCAAAGAGTTGTCGGGCGGCCAGCAGCAGCGCATTGCACTGGCGCGCTGCCTGGTCTACAAGCCCTCGATTGTGCTGATGGACGAGCCCCTGGGCGCCCTGGACAAGAAGCTGCGCGAACACATGCAGCTGGAGATCAAGCGCATCCACCGCGAGGCCGGCACCACCATCGTCTATGTGACCCACGACCAGGAAGAGGCGATGACCATGTCGGACCGCATCTGCCTGATGAACGGCGGCCGCATCGAGCAGCTGGGCTCGCCCGCAGACCTGTACTTCCGCCCGCGCACGCCCTTTGTGGCCGATTTTCTGGGCGAGAGCAATCTGTTCAAGGGCACCGTCGTTGCCAGCCAGGCCGGCCAGGCCCGCGTCGCCTTGAACGGCACCAACACCGAGCTGCTGGCCTCGGCCGACCAGCCGCTGGCCACCGGCGCCAAGGTCTGCGTGATGGTGCGCCCGCAGAACATGGCCGCCGCCGCTGCGGCCCAGGGCGCCAGCGAGCGCTTCAGCGGCCAGCTGCTCGATACGATGATCACCGGCAGCCTCACCAAGCTCTACCTGAAGGCGCCTGCACTCAGCACCGAGCCGGTGGTGCTGTCCTTCCCCACCTCCATTGCCAAGCATGACCACGCAGTGGGCAGCACCTTGGACTTTGGCTGGTCCAGCAGCGACGCCGTCGCCGTGCCGGAGCCCGCATGAACAGCGCCGCCACCCCCCGCGCCGCCTGGGTGAGGCCGCTGATGATGGCCGCACCGCTGGTCATGCTGTTTCTGGTGCTGCTGGTCTACCCCGTGGGCCAATTGCTGCTGCTGAGCATCTACAGCGACGGCAGCTTCAAGTGGAACAACTACAGCCAGCTGTTCAGCTCTTCGGTCTACCTGGATACCATGTGGATCACCTTGAAGATCTCGCTGGTCACGGCGCTCTTGTCCATCGTGGGCGGCTACCCGATTGCCTACCTGGTCTCGTCGCTGCAAAAGGATAAGAAAAGCCGCTGGGTGTTCTGGATTCTGCTGTCGTTCTGGACCAGCTTTCTGGTGCGCGCCTTCGCCTGGATCGTTGTGCTGGGCCGCAATGGCCTGGCCAACCAGCTGCTGCTGGCGCTGGGCCTGCAGGATGCGCCGTCGAACATGCTCTACAGCTTTGGCGCCGTGCTCGTGGGCATGGTCCATGCGCTGATGCCGCTGGCCGTGCTGACCATGCTCTCGGTGATGGAGAACATCGACCGCAACCTGCCGCGTGCCGCGCTCACCTTGGGTGCCCGCCCGGGCACGGCGTTCTGGCGCGTGTACTTTCCTCTGTCCATGCCCGGCGTGGCTGCGGGCGCGATCATGGTCTTTGTCACCGCCGTGGGCTTTTTCATCGTGCCGCAGCTGCTGGGTGGCCGCAAGGAGACCATGATCACCCAGCTGATCATCGAGCAGGTGATGCAGGTGATGAACTGGGGCTTTGCCGGCGCCATCTCGGTGCTGCTGCTGATCGTCGTGCTGATCGTGTTTGCGATCTATGACAAGGTGCTGGGTCTGTCGACGATGACGGGCGCGCAGTCGGACAAGAGCAACCACAGCAGCGGTTTCATGCGCCAGCTGTCCGAGATGGTGCTGGGCCTGCTCGGCAGCATCAGCGACCGGCTGATTGCGCTGGTGCCGCGCTCGCGCAAACGCGATCTGCAGCAGGGGGATTCCTTCGTGCTGCGCGCCAGCGTGGTGGCCCTCTTGGTGTTCCTGAGCGTGCCTGCGCTCTTGATGATCCCCATCTCGTTTGCCGACAAATCGGGCCTGAACTGGCCGCCCCAGGGCTTTACCCTGCAGCACTACCAGGACATGCTGGCCTCGCCGCTGTGGATCAACGCCACCGTGCGCAGCTTTGTCGTGGGCTTTTTTGCCGCGCTGGCCGCCATGGCTGTGGGCACGCCAGTGGCCTTCTTGCTGGTGCGCGGCCAGATGCGCGGCAAGGCCTTGCTGCTGGCCTTTGTGCTGTCGCCGCTGATCATCCCGCGCATGATCATTGCCGTGGGAATGTTCTATTTCTTCTCCAAGGTGGGCCTGGTGGGCACCTCGCTGGGCCTGGTGCTGGGCCATACCGTCATCGCCATCCCCTATGTGGTGATGACGATGATGGCCGTGCTGCGCAACTACGACACGCGCCTGGACATGGCCGCCCAGAGCCTGGGCGCGCGCCCCTGGCAGACCTTGCGCTACGTGACCTTCCCGATCATTGCCGCCGGCCTGACCTCGTCCTTCCTGTTTGCCTTTGCCACCTCGTTTGACGAGCTGACCATCTCGCTGTTTGCCTCGGGGGGCCTGAGCTCCACCCTGCCCAAGCAGTTCTGGGATGAAGTGACATTGCAGATCTCGCCGGTGATCGCCGCCGTCTCGACCTGCCTGTTCGCCTTCATCGGCATTTTGATCACCTGTGCGGACTGGCTGCGTCGCCGCTCCGCCGCTTCTTTGAATTGATGAACCATGACTACACGTATCACCTCTGAGCAACTCCGCGGCATCTTCCCGGCACTGGCCACGCCCGTGACCGCCGACGGCCAGATCGACACCCAGGCCGTGCGTGCGCTGCTCGCCCACCTGCAAGGCAGCGGCATCAGCGGCACCGTGCCGCTGGGTGGCACCGGCGAGTACGGCGCCCTGTCGCGCGCCGAGCGGGCCCGCATGGTGGCCACGGTGCGCGAGCACCAGGCCGCCGACCTGCCGGTGCTGGCCGGCGTGCTCGACCCCGGCTACCACGACGCCATTGCCTCGGGCCAGGCGCTGGCCGATGCCGGCGCCGACGCGCTGATGCTGCTCACACCGTACTACACCACGCCATCGCAGCAAGGCATCCGCGACTACTTCATGCGCTATGCCGATGCCTCGCCGCTGCCCGTGGTGATCTACGAGATCCCTTACCGCACCCGCATCTCGATTGCGCCCGAAGTGCTGCACGAGCTCTCGCGCCACGAGAACATCATCGGCATGAAGGCCTGCAACACCGACATGTACCACTTCCTCAAGGTGGTCCAGGGCGTGGATGCCAGCTTTGCGGTGCTGAGCGGCGAGGACACCATCTTCCCCGCGCAGATGCTCTGCGGCGCCCAGGGCGGCATCATCGTGACGGCCAACCTGCTGCCCAAGACCTGGACCCGCATGTACGCGCTGCTGACCAGCGGCAAGACCGAAGAAGCGCTGGCCCTGCACCAGGAGCTGATTGGCCTCTTGGACCTGGCTTTTGCCGAAACCAACCCCGGCCCGATGAAGTCGGTCTGGGACCTGGTGGGTGTGCAGGCCCCGCACCTGCTGGCCCCGCTGGTCGATTGCAACCCCGATCTGTCCGCCCGCCTGCGCCAGGCGCTGACAGTGCGGCTGCAGGCCGAGCGCCAGCTGGCCTGACCGGGCACCCGCGATGCTGCCCGCCATCAAAGACTACCGCGTGCTGGCCCGCCAGCGCCTGTCCCGCTTTGCCTTTGACTACCTCGAAGGCGGCGCCGAAGACGGCCGCAGCATGGCACGTAACCTCGCCTCCTGGGGCGATGTCACCTTCTTGCCGCGCGCCATGGTCGATGTCAGCCAGGTGGACACCAGCATCACCTTGTTTGGCCGCAAGCAGGCCATGCCGGCCTTTGTCGGGCCCACCGGGCTCAACGGCCTGTACTGGCCCCAGGCCGAGCAGGTGCTGGCCCGCGCAGCGCATGCCGCCGGCCTGCCCTTTGTGATGTCGACCGCCTCCACGTCGCTGTTGGAGGATGTGCGCGCCGCCAGCCCGGGCGATCTGTGGCTGCAGCTCTATGTGCAAAAGGACCGGCGCATTGCGCAGAGCATGATGGCGCGCGCGCAGGCGGCGGGCTTTAGCGCGCTGATGCTGACCGTGGACACCATGGTGCATGGCAAGCGCGACCACGATGTGCGCAACGGCTTTCGCATGCCCGTGCCCTGGACGCCCAGGCTGCTGGCCGATTTGCTCAGCCACCCGCGCTGGTGCCTGCGCATGCTGCGCCAGGGCGGCTCGCCGCAGCTGGTCAACCTGGCGCGCAGCGCCGGGGTGGAGAGCAATATCCAGAAGCAGGCCGCCGCGATGAGCCGCGAGATGGACATGGCCCTGCGCTGGGAAGACCTGGCCTGGGTGCGGCGCCACTGGCAGGGCCCGGTCATCGTCAAGGGCCTGCTCAGCGCCCAGGATGCCCGGCGCGCGCTGCAGGCGGGCGCCGATGGCATCGTGGTCAGCAACCACGGCGGGCGCCAGCTGGAGTGCGCACCCGCGCCCATGGCGCAACTGCCGCAGATTGCCGACGCCGTTCATGGCAAGATGCATATCTTTGTCGATGGCGGGGTGCGCCGCGGCAGTGACATCGCCAAAGCCCGGGCGCTGGGGGCCGATGCCGTTCTGCTGGGGCGCGCGCCCCTCTACGGACTGGCCTCGCGCGGGCCCCAGGGCGTGGCCGAAGTGCTGGAGATACTGCGCACCGAGCTGGAGACCACCCTCCGATTGCTGGGCGCCCCGCAGGCCACGAGCCTGGACGCGACCTTTCTGCAAAAATACTAGACAGTGACCCGAGACAGCCGCTTTTTACGATGCCTAAAACCACACACAGCATTGCCGAGCCCGTAGCAAGCGTTGAACCCACCGCCCGTGAATCCTCATTGTTTGTCGGCTCGCTGGCCAAGGCCTTCCAGGTGCTGGAGGCCTTTCGCGACACCCACCGCGAGATGTCGCTCGCCGAGATTGCCCGCGCCGCCCAGCTCGACCGCAGTGCCACCCAGCGCATCATCTTCACCCTGGAAAAACTGCGCTACATCCGGCGACTGCCTGGCTCCAACCTCTACACG
The DNA here is from genome assembly GCF_014076495.1 of Comamonas koreensis. Classification (NCBI taxonomy): domain Bacteria; kingdom Pseudomonadati; phylum Pseudomonadota; class Betaproteobacteria; order Burkholderiales; family Comamonadaceae; genus Comamonas; species Comamonas koreensis. The sequence goes on from NZ_CP043575.1 coordinate 375,141, forward strand.
CTCGCGCCTGAGGTGCTGCGCCTGTCCTACAACTACCTGCGCTCGCAACGCATCGTCGAGCGCGCCTACCCTTATCTGATCGAGATGACCCACACCCTGGGCGAGACCTCGAACCTGCAGGAGATGGATGGCAACGAGGTGGTCTTTATTGCCAAGGTGCCGGGCCGCTACATCTACAACTCGGACTTTGCCGTGGGCTCGCGCCTGCCTGCGGCCTATACCGCCTCGGGCCGCGCGATGATGGCCAAGCTGCCGATGGACGAGCGCCTGCGCCTGATCGAATCGACCCCGCTGGTCAAGATTACCGCCCAGACCATGACCGACCCCGAGGAGCTGCTGCGCCGCATTGAAGACGCCGAGCGCGACGGTTATGCGATTGTGCAGAACCAGACTGTGGTGGGCGATATCTCGGTGGCCGCCGCCATTACCGGCCGGGGCGGTGTGCCCATTGGCGCCATTACCATCTCGGCCCCCTCCACCCGCTGGGGCACGGCCAAGGCCGAGGCCGAGCTGCTGCCCCATGTGCTGCTGGCGGCGACCTCGATCTCCAATATCCTGGATAATTTCTAGACATTCACCTGGTACGGACGGTCTGGGAGTGATAGAAACGCGTGAGTTCCGGTGTCACGCGGTCGAGCGTGATGGGGTCTTCGTAGAACTGCATCTGGTTTTCCTGGCCGAGCCAGACGAGTTCCTTGCTGGCCGCAGGAATGGATGCAAACAGCCGCCGTGGGATGTCAGGCCCGCTTGCCGCACGGTCCGCATGCACCATCAGCGTGGGGGTGCTGAGCTTGGCCATGGCCTGATCGGCGCGGTGCCCCCAGATGCCAGCCTCCGACATCATGGCGATCCGGTTTTCCCACAGACCATGGAAGTTCCAGAACGCATGCCGGTCGGCCCAGCGGCTGTAGAACTGCTGAACCGCAGACGCCTTCAGCAGTGCATCCGGGTTGGGCGGAGTGGTCCGCTCCGAGACGACCGGGATGTAATCCACGGCACCGGATTCCTGAAACTGCTTTAGGGCAGCCTGTGAGCGTGCGGCGCGGCGCTCGATCTCCTGCTCGCTGCCCAGGTACATCAATGCCGTCTGGGGCGTGAGGTAGTGCCCGGCCACCAGCGCCACCGACCGCACGCGCGGCTCGGTGATGGCAGCATCCACCGCCCAGTTCACGCCCTGGCAGATACCCAGCAGATGCAGCGCCGCGCTGTCCACCTCCGCCCGCTGGGCGAGATACTCCAACGCTGCTTGCAGGTCCTGCGTCTTGGCCGCTCCGCTCTCCAGCCGCCTTGGCGTGCCGGCGCTTTCGCCGTGGTAACGCGGGTCAAACACCAGCACCACAAAGCCTTCCCGCGCCAGCCGTGTAGCGTATTGCATCGGTGATTGCTCTTTGACAAAGCCGACGGGGCCCATCACCGCCACCGCAGGTCGAGGCCCCACATGCCCACTGGGCAGCAACAGGTTGCCAACGATTTCGGTGCCTTGCGACAGGAACCGCACCTGCTCGACCGCATAGTGCGTGTTGGCAATGCGGCCGCTGGCACCCCAGGCCTGGGTTTGGAAGGCCGCGCGAGAGTCAGCCTGAGAGGCGGGAGCAGCAGCCTGGGCATTGCCAGCGGTGAGGCCAGCGATCAGGGCAACGCTGCTGAAGATACTTGGAAAGGACATGGGACTTGACTTTCTTTGCCATTTGCAAGGGTTCGAAGTGTTGGCGAAGGCGTATATTTCTCCTAATGAATAGTTAGAATCTTGGTTATGCGCGAAATGGATATTAGGCGTATTGACCTCAATTTGCTGGTGGTGCTGCGTGTGCTTTTGGACACAGGCAGTGTTACCAGAACGGCAGAGCGATTGCATATGAGCCAGCCTGCGGTGAGCCGAGCGCTGGCCAAGCTGCGTCTGCAACTGGGCGACAAACTGCTGGTACGGGTGGCTGGAGGCATGGCACCCACGTTGCGTGCGCAAGCGCTGTCGGCACCGCTTGCCGCATTGCTGCACCAGCTGGAAGAATGTGTAGCACCCGCAGTGTTTGACCCGGCCACCACCAGGCGCGTGTTCAGCGTTGCTACCACCGACTACGGCGCAGTCGCGGTGCTGCCCAGCTTGATGCAAGCTTTCGCACAACAAGCCCCTTTGGCCGGCATCGAAGTGATCCCGTTTTCCGATGCGGTTTTTGAGCTGCTCAATGCGGGCCAGGTGGACTTCGTTCTGTACAGCGACGATCCGGTTGCGGGCACGCTGAGAACCCGCCCGCTGTTTCGGGAGACCTATTCCTGCGTGCTGCGAACAAACCACCCCTTGCTGGTAAACCAAGAGGCGCGCGCAGACGAGGTGCTCAGTCTGGAAGAGTTTGTCGCGTGGCCGCACGCGCTGGTCAGCATCTTTGGTGGGCGGACGGGCGAAGTGGATGATGCCCTGGCTGCCTGTCACCAGAAACGGCATATCGCTCTGTGGCTCCCCTACTTTGCCACGGCGGGCCTGGTCAGTGCTGCCTCGGATTTGATCGTCACCCTGCCCACGCGGGTCGCGACTGCGCTTGCGGACACCAATGGCCTCCGGCTTTTGAAGCCACCGCTTGAACTGCCCGGCTTTGGCTATCGCATGCTGTGGCATGAACGCAGCCACGAAGATCCGGGTTGCGTGTGGCTCCGCGATTTAGTGGCGGCCACAGCCAAACATCAGAATGCAGCGCACACCGGACCATCCGCTTGAGTGTTTCAGGGCTGCGCAGCCTTCGCTTATTGGCTAAAAACCCCGCTCACAACGCGCCGATATGTCCATATGACGTTTAAGTTGTATGAATAGTGAACAATAGCGTTTATAGATATACACAAGACCAACTGACTACTGCACTGCTATGAGCGCCTTTCTCGAAGAACGTGTCCTGTCTGTTCACCACTGGACCGATCGTTTGTTCTCCTTCACGACCACCCGTGATCCCGCGCTGCGTTTTTCCAGCGGCCACTTCACGATGATTGGCCTGAAGGTCGATGGCAAGAACCTGCTGCGCGCCTATTCCATCGCCAGCCCCAACTACGAGGAGCACCTGGAGTTCCTGTCGATCAAGGTCGATGAAGGCCCGCTGACCAGCAAGCTCCAGCACATCCAGGTGGGTGACACCATCATCGTCGGCAAAAAGCCCACGGGCACCTTGCTGGTCGATTACCTGCTGCCGGGCAAGAACCTGTATTTGATCGGCACCGGCACGGGCCTGGCGCCCTGGCTGTCGGTGGCGCGCGACCCCGAGACCTATGACCACTTCGAAAAGGTCGTTGTGGTGCACGGCGTGCGCCAGGTCCAGGAGCTGGCCTACCAGCAGCTGCTCGAAGAAGAGCTGCCCAACCACGAGTTCCTCGGCGAAATCGTCAAGGACAAGCTGGTCTACTACCCGACGGTGACGCGCGAGCCTTTCCGCAACCAGGGCCGTATCTCCAACCAGATCACCGCCGGCACCTTCCCGCAGAACATCGGCCTGCCCGAACTGAACCCGGACACCGACCGCGTGATGCTCTGCGGCAGCCCCGCGATGCTCGCTGAGCTGAAGGAACTGCTTGAAGCCAAGGGCTTCAAGGAAGGCAATACCTCGACACCCGGCGACTTTGTCGTCGAGCGCGCCTTCGTCGAGAAGTAAGCAGCGCCCCCGCCCAGCAAAAAACGACCCTCGGGTCGTTTTTTGTTGCCTGCAGCGCAGATTAGATCAGCTGCTCGGTGTAGAAATTGCCACCGTGGTAGAGCAGCGGCGGCACGCCCACCACATGCTGGCAGTGCGCAACCTCGCCAACGAGGATCACATGGTCGCCCGCATCATGGTGCGGGCCGTTGCGGCACTCAAAGCTGGCAATGGCGCCCGCGAGCAGCGGCACGCCGGTCACGCCCACTTCATACTCCACGCCCGCCCAGCGGTCGATGCCCTTGCGGCTGAACTGCAGGGCCAGCTCCTTCTGGTGCGCGCCCATCACATTGATCGCGTAGTGGCTCACGGTCTCGAACACCGGCATTGACGAGGCGGTTTTCATCAGGCTCCACAGCACCAGTGGCGGGGTGAGCGATGCGGAATTGAAGGAGCTGATCGTCAGCCCGACCTTGTTGCCATCGGGCGCCAGTGCCGTGACCACAGCCACCCCGGTGGCGAACTGGCCCAGCGCATTGCGAAACTCACGTTCGGAAAACGAGGCAGAAACAGGCGATTGCAGGTGTTCAGGGGGGAGGGAGCGGTTCACGGGGCAGGCAGACGGCAGGGGCAGACGCCATGCCGTCAAAAGCATGGATGGGGTCATTATCGGCCAGGGGGCGAGGCCCCTGCGCGCGTAGGTGCTTGAAAACAAGGCAGGCGGGCCGCATCTGCAGGGGAAATACACGGCGAGAAGCAAACCTATGTCCTTGATTCCCAACTTCGCGATGCTCGGCAGTGGCCCGACGGTGCTGATGCTCCACGATGCCGACACCGACCACCTGGGCTTTGCCCCGCAGGTGGAGCTGCTCGCCAGCCAGGGCTACCGCGCGATCGCCTGGGACATGCCTGGCTACCATGCCAACCCGCCACCCTATGGCGGCTACAGCCTGAAGGCGCTGGCCGCCACGGCGGATGGCCTGCTCGAAGCGCTGAAGATTGGCCGCGCCCATATCGTCGGCCATGGCATGGGCGCGATGGTGGCCGCCGAGCTGGCCCTGCGCCACCCCACTCGCGTGCGCAGCCTGACCCTGGTGGCCGGCGGCCCGGCGCTGGAGGCGGACAGCCAGCAGCACTGGGTGCAGACGCGCCAGCAATTGCTGGCCCAGTGCCAGCAGCAGGCCAGCACCGAGGCGGTGCAGATGCAGCGCTTTGCCGAGCTGCTGGTGCAGCTGCAATCGGGCCAGCAGGCCTTGCCCGAAGGGCTGCAGCTGGCGCGCCACGCGATCACCCAGATCCAGCCGCTGGCCTATGGCCGCATGCTGGAGATGCTGGCCGGCCCCAGCACCCTGGCCGAGCGCCTGCCCCACCTCAGCCAGCGCTGCCTGCTGGTGAGCGGCGGCCAGGATGTCTGCATGCCACCCCAGCGCATGCAGGCGCTGGCAGACCAACTGCCCGACGCTCGGCATGCCCGTCTGGAGGGCGTTGGCCACTGGCCCCAGCTGGAGAGCCCCGATGCCTTCGAAGGCCTGCTGCTCGACTTTTTGGCGACCCAGCGCGCCACGGTGCACTAGGAAAAACCCGTAAATCCGGCGCCTGCGGCGGCGGTTTGCCTCTGCAGGTGGTTGACTTGCCATCCTGGCAATGCAGCCCGCTGGGCGCCACCGGGGCAAAAAACTGGCATGCTATGGGGTTTGGCGTGCAGCCCGTCACTTTCCTGGAGCCTCTCCAGGCTGGCGGACGGCCACCATGATCGGCAGCGGCTCCCCACAGGACGCTGCTGTCCCTGTTGCCAACTGAAGGATTAGTCCCGTGTCCCCCTCTTCCCTGACCTTTGCCGTCACCCCATCGAGCCAGCCACGCAGCGCCCAAGAGCGCGCCAAGATTCTGGACAACCCGGGTTTTGGTCTGCACTTCACCGACCACATGGTCTCGGTGCACTGGGACAAAGAGGGCGGCTGGCGCGATGCGGCCGTGACCCCGTACGGCCCGATTGCGCTGGACCCCGCCGCTGCCGTGCTGCACTACGGCCAGGAAATCTTTGAAGGCATCAAGGCCTACCGCCATGCCGATGGCTCGGTCTGGACCTTCCGCCCCCAGGCCAATGCCGAGCGCCTGCAACGCTCCGCCCGCCGCCTGGCGCTGCCGGAGCTGCCGGTCGATGTTTTTGTCGAATCGCTCAAGCAAATCATCGCCGTGGACAAGGACTGGGTGCCCAGCGGCAACGAAGCGAGCCTGTACCTGCGCCCCTTCATGATCGGTGACGAAGTGTTCCTGGGCGTGCGCAGCGCCCACAAGGCCACCTACTACGTGATCGCCTGCCCCGCCGGCCCCTACTTTGCCAAGGGCGTGGCGCCCGTGGCGATCTGGCTGTCGACCGACTATGCCCGCGCGGCCAAGGGCGGCACCGGCGCTGCCAAGTGCGGCGGCAACTATGCCGCTTCGCTGCTGCCCCAGCAGCAAGCCCAGGACAACGGCTGCTCGCAGGTGCTGTTCCTCGATCCTGCCGAAGGCAAGTACCTCGAAGAGCTGGGCGGCATGAACGTGTTCCTGGTCTACGGCAAGCAAAACAAGCTGGTCACGCCTGCGCTGTCGGGCAGCATTCTGGAAGGCATCACCCGCGACTCGCTGCTGCAACTGGCACGCGACCGTGGCATGGTGGTCGAAGAGCGCAAGATCGCCGTTGACGAGTGGAAGCAGGGTGTGGCCTCCGGTGAGATCACCGAAGTGTTTGCCTGCGGTACCGCTGCCGTGATCACCCCCATCGGCCAGCTCAAGGGCGAGGGCTTCTCGGTGGGCGACCTGTCGGCCCCCGCTGGCGAAGTCACGATGGCCCTGCGCAAGGAACTGACCGATATCCAGTACGGCCGCGCCCCGGACCGCCACGGCTGGCTGGTGCGTCTGGACGCCTGATCCGTCCGCGATATAAACGCCAAAGGGCCGCACAGTGTGCGGCCCTTTTTTCACGGTGCTGTGAGACCTTTACACAGCGACGGCAGTCTGGCGCTTGCTGTCGCTCTCGAAGCCATAGAAGCCAAAGCGCATCTCCGGCATGCGCCCGCTCACCAGCTCGGCCATCGCCTTGCCGCTGCCGGCGCCATGGGTCCAGCCCAAGGTGCCGTGGCCGGCATTGATCCAGAGCTTGCCGATCTTGGTGCGGCCGATGAACGGAATATTGGTGGGCGTAGCGGGGCGCAGGCCGGTCCAGAACTGCGGGTTGCCGCCCTGCTCAGGCAGGCGGGTGTCGCAGACGCCGGGCATCAGCTCCTCGATGCGGCGCGCCAGCATGTGGCAGCGGGCCTTGGCCAGGGGGCTGTCCAGCGAGCTGTCAAAACCGTTGAGCTCGATCGTGCCGGCCACGCGCAGCTGGTTGCCCAGGCGGCTCATCGCCAGCTTGTTGCCATCGTCAATGCAGCTGACAAAGGGCGCGGCCTCAGGCTTCAAGATCGGCAAGGTGGCGCTGTAACCCTTGCCCGGATAGATGGCCACATTCAGGCCCACGGTGCGCAACAGCGGCGCGGTATAGCTGCCGCAGGCGACGATGACGGCATCACCCTGCAAGGTGCGCGGGCTGCTGTCTGCGCCCGCTGCGGTGGCGCGCACGGTGACCGAGTCGATCGCGCCACCGGCCACATTCAGCCGCTCGACACGGTGGTTGTAGAGAAACTGCACACCGCCCTGGGCGCAGAGCTGGGCGAGCTTTTGCGTGAACACGCGCGCATCGCCGCTCTCGTCGCTCTCGGTAAAGGTGCCGCCCTTGATATGCGCGGCATAGGGCTTGAAGGCGGGCTCGATCTTCAAAAACTCTTCGGTGCTGACCATGCGGCGGTTCACACCGTACTGGCGCATCAGGTCGACGGCCATCTGCGCATCCTGCACCGCTTCGTCGCTGGTGAAGAAGTGGGCAATGCCGCGCTCGAGCCGGTTGAACTGGATGCCGGTCTGGGCCACCACGGCCTTCAAGGCGTTGTGGCTGTAGGCACCGAGCGCAACGATCTGCTGCACATTGCGGGCAAAGGAGCGGTCATTGCACTCGGCCAGAAACTGCGTGAGCCAGCGCCATTGCTGCGGATCGGCATGCGGGCGCAGCAGCAGCGGCGCCTCCTTGTCGAACATCCACTTGAGCGCCTTGAGCGGGGCATGCTTGTTGGCCCAGGGCTCGCAGTAGCTCACCGAGATCTGCGCGGCATTGGCATAGCTGGTCTCCAGCGCCGCGTCCGGTTGGCGATCCACGACGGTGACGTCGTGGCCGAGTTGCAGCAGATGCCAGGCAGTGCTGGTGCCGATGATTCCGGCGCCGAGGATGATGACTTTCATGCCTCTCAGTGTCTGGCATCTTGGCTGTAACATAAAGTGCAATTAAACTTCTTCAGGATTCATCAGTTCTACTAATACTGGAGCCCCATGAGCAACCTGGACCCTGTCGCGCTGGAATGCCTGGCCGCCGTGATTGAAGAAGGCGGTTTCGAGAAGGCCGCGCTGCGCCTGAATGTGACGCAATCGGCCGTCTCGCAGCGGCTGCGTGCGCTAGAGGCACAGATCGGCTCGGTGCTGGTGGTGCGCAGCCGCCCGCTGCGGCCCACCGCTGCCGGCCAGCTGCTGCTCAAGCACACCCAGCAGCTGCGGCTGCTGCGCACCGACCTGGAGCAGGAGCTGCACAGCCTGCTGCCCCACACCATGCGCCGCAATGCGCATGACGAGGCCATCTCGATTGCCATCAATGCCGACAGCATTGCCACCTGGGCGCTCGATGCACTGCAGGACATCGCGCTGCAGCAGCTGCCGCTGGAGATCATCACCGACGACCAGGACCACACCTTGGAGCTGCTGCGCACCGGCGAGGTGCTCGGCTGCGTCACCACCATGCCGCAGGCGCTGCGCGGCTGCCGCGTGACCGCGCTGGGCGCAATGCACTACATCGCCGTGGCATCGCCCGCCTTTGCCCAGCAGCATGTGCCGCAAGGAATCAACCGCAGCAACTTCAAGCACCTGCCGTTTTTGAGCTACAACCGCAAGGACGACATGCAGCGCGTGTTTGTCGCCCGCGCGATGGGCCTCAAGACCGTCGGCCTGCACCAGCTCTATGTGCCCAACTCCGAAGCTCAGGTGCGCGCCGTGGCCGCTGGCTGGGGCGTGGGCGTGGTGCCCGAGCTGCTGGCCCGCCCCTACCTCGCCGATGGCCGCCTGGTCAATGTGGCCGAGACCCAGGTGCTGCGCGTCGACCTGTACTGGCACTGCTGGAACCTGCAGTCGGCCTTGCTGGGCGCCCTGAGCGACGCGATGGTGCACAGCGCCAAGAGCAGCCTGGCGCCGCCCACGGCGGCCGCTCGCGCCATGGTCAAGGCATAAAAAAACTGCCTGCACCCCCAGGGGGATGCAAGCAGTTTCCGGATGTCCACAGGCATTCATCGCACCGGTGGTTCCATCCCTCCCTCATCAGTGACATCCATTGCATGCGCAGTATCCGCGCCAAGTATTGCTATATGGTGAATAGCAAATGACAGACGCATGATCTGATCCATTTACCGAATCAGCAATACCGGCAGCTTGCTCTCGGCCAGCACTTGGGTCGCCACCGAGCCCAGCACCAGCTTGGCCAGCGCACCATGGCCGCGGGTGCCCATGATCAGCAGGTCATAGCCGCCCTTATCGGCCGTCTCGGCAATGGTCTGGGAGATCGGGCCTACGGCAGTCTCGGCCACGGCCTTCACCTGGTGGGCGGCCAGAAACTCCTGCACCGGCACCAGCACCTTCTGCGCCTCTTCGCTGTGGTAGTCGTCCACCAGCGCCTTGCCCAAGGCCTTGGCGGCCCGGGGCGGCAGCAGGGGCTGCACCGTGAGCACCGTGTAATGGTGGTTGGGCGTCAGCCACTCTGCGTGCGCTGCCAGGTAATCGAGCATCTTCTGGGTGTAGGGGCTGCCATCAACGGCCAACAAAATACGCATGCCTTGACTCCTTCAAAAAAGGGGTGAGGGACCCAACACCGGTGGCGCCACCAACGCTGGACTGTGGCCTGGCAAACCCGCGCTCCATCAGCGAGAACGCGCTTTACAGGCTAAATCATGTGTATCAGCTTATAGATTTACCGTCAAACGGGCATTGATATGCATCAGGCGCGGCGACAAATTTAGGTAAAAACCCTTGGGCTTTGGCTTGACGGAGGGAATGCCAGAAGTGGAGCGACCCTGGCTACACCGCCACCAGGCAATGCGGATTGAAGCTCTCCTGCTCACCCTTGCGCGCATAGCCCAGCGGGTTGGCCACGACCCGGCATTGCCAGGGGCGGCCATCGCTGTGCTGGCCTTTGGCCAGGTAATCGCTGGGCGCATGCAGGTGGCCGTGGATCCAGAGGTCGGCATAGGGCAGCAGGTCATCGAGCACATTGCAAAAACCGGCGGTTCCGGGCGTCAGCCCATAGCGCGGATCGGCGCTGCGCAGGCTGGGCGCAAAGTGGGTGATGACGACGGTTTTGCCATCAAAGGGCTCGGCCAGTGCGGCGCGCAGCCATTCCTGGCAGCGCAGCGCTTCGTCGCGCATCTCGGCGGCCAAAAAGGGCTGGCCGTTGCGCTGCATCTGGGCCTTGGTCAAGTAAAAGTTCGCGGCCTTGAAGGCCTTCTCGCGCTGCTTCATCAGCGCGCCCAGCTCGGTCACGCCGTTGTGCAGGGCAATGGCGTCGTAGTCGGACCAGAGTGTGGTGCCGATAAAGCGCACGCCGTCGATGATCAGGGTGTCGCAGTCCAGCATCGTGATGCCCAACTTTTCGCAGCTGGCACGCAGGCGCAGCCGGGCGGCATCGAAATCCTGGTTGTCAAACTCGTGGTTGCCAGGCACCAGGATTACCGGCTCGGGCCAATGGCCGCCAGCCTGCTGCGGGCTGAACTGGGTGAGGCCAAAATCCTTATCGTCCAGCATCGAGCCATTCTGGTAGGAGCCAATGTCGCCGGCCAGCACCAGCAACTGGGCGCCGGGCGCAGGCTGGGCACGGAAATGGGGGTGGGTCTCCAGATGCAGGTCGGACAGAATTTGCAGGTGCATGGTCGCCTAGCCTACCATGGGCTTTAGCGCCTTGCAGCCCGCTACATCGGTAATTCCAGGTCAGGAAAAGCCGCCCGGGCCGAGCGCTCCAGTGCATGCAGCATCCATTCCAGCGCCGAGGGCGGAATATGCCCGCTGCGGCTGCGCCACAGCGCATCCACATGCACGGCCTCGACGCGCAGCGGCAGCGGCTGGAAGGCCAGCAGATCGGCGATGCCGGTGGCAGGCACAAAGTGACGCGGCAAAACGGTCAGCAGGTCGGTGCGCGCCACCACGCGCGCGGCGGTGAAGTACTGGTTCACCGTCAGCACCACCCGGCGCTTGCGGCCGATCGATGCCAGCGCCTCGTCCAAAAAGCCAAAGGGCTGGCCGGAAAAGCTCACCAGCATATGGCGTGCATCGCAGTAGCGCTCCAAAGTCAGCAAGCCCTCACTCAAAGGATGGTCCTTGCGCATCACGCAGAGGTATTCGCCGTCATAGAGGCGCCGGCTCTCGAAATCCACCAGGTCCCCCGACTGGGCGCGCGCCGTCATCTCGGCGAGCACAAAGGGGAAATAGCCCACGGCCAGGTCCGCCGTCTCGGCGTCCAGCTCCTCGCGCGGATCACGGGTAGTGAGTGGTTGCACATGCACAGAGACGCCTGGTGCCTCGGTCTCCAGAATGTGCATCAGGCTGGGCAGCAAGGTGGCGGCGGTGGCATCGGCCATCGCCACGACAAAGGCCTGGGTCGCATGGGCGGGGTCAAAGCGCTCAGGCGCAAAGCTGGCCTGCAGGCGCGCCAGCGATTCGCGCACCACCGGCCACAGCGCATTGGCCAGCGGTGTGGGCTCCACACCCTGGCCGCTGCGCACCAAAAGCTCGTCATGCAGCGCCTCGCGCAGGCGCCGCATCGCATTGCTGACTGCCGGCTGGGTGATGGCCAGCTTGTCGGCCGCCCGGGTCAGGCTGCGCTCATTCATCACCTCGTCGAATACACGCAAGAGGTTCAGGTCCAGGTGCCGAAATTGGTGGGGCAGCATTTTCAATCCTTTGCAGCGCTGGGCGAACCGCAATACATCACTGACATGAATGATACAGATTCAAAAGATAAATTTGAGAACGTCTAGGGTAAACCCTATACTTCGTTCATCGCTTCAAAGAAGCATTAATCCCAAAGACATCCATCATGACCAACAGTTTTGTACACACTGACATGGCTACCGAGCACACGGGCGTTCTGCGTGTGGAACGTGCTGCTGAACATCTCAAGACCACCTTCGGCACCAAGGGCGTTGGCGCATCGTTGATGCTGGCCGCGCTGGTCGCTGCCGTGCTGGTGGTTGCCACCCGCCTGGTGGACTCCGTCGCTGGCGGCAGCCACTGGATCGCTGGCTGGGCCCTGCTGTGGGCCGTCGCCTTTGTCGCCATCGCCCTGCTCGCTGCCCCTGCCCGCAACCTGAGCAGCAGCCTGCGCGCCGCTCGCCGCAGCTGGGACGAAGGCCACCGCCGCGCCCTGGAAGACGACAAGACCTGGCAAGTGGCCCTGCAAGACAGCCGCGTGATGGCTGACCTGAACCGCGCCATGAGCGACGCAGCGGTTTCGTTCTACCACAAGAACTACTGATCAACGCCGGGGGTCCTCCAGAGCCCCAGCGCCGGCAGCCACGATCTGCCTTTTCAAGAGCCACGGCATGCCGTGGCTTTTTTGTTGTCGGTGGTCGCCCCCATCCATAGCGGATCAGCAGCTTGGCATCGCTAAACACCTCCGCCAGCACAAGCGGCAGGTGCCTGGAAGAAGGTTGGCAAGCGCTTTCCTGCCCTCAGCGGTGCCGACTGTATGCAACAAACCACAGTCCTACCGATGCGCTGACGCTGAGCCCCAGCGGGTGTAAGGCCCGCCACTCCCACAAAACAAAACCCCGCATGCCTGAAACATGCGGGGTTTTGTTGTCTTTCGCTATCCCAGCCACTGGCAGCAGTGCTACCAGCGACCTCGTGAGCTACCGATCAGGCAGCGGCCAGGCGCTTTTCCAGATCGGCCTTGATGTCCAGCAAGGCCTGGGGCAGGCGCTGGGCCAGGTGGTCGAAATGGGTCTGGTGCGATGCCAGCTCTTCGGTCCAGACGGCGGTGTCGATGTTGGTGACGGTCTTGAACTGCTCGGCATTGAAGTCCAGGCCGGTCCAGTTGATCTCGGCGTACTGCGGTGCCACGCCAAAGGCGGTCTGCGTGCCCTGCACCTGGCCTTCGAGGCGGTCGAGCATCCACTTGAGCACGCGCATGTTCTCACCGTAGCCAGGCCAGACGAACTTGCCAGCGGCATCCTTGCGGAACCAGTTGGTGGTGTAGATCTTGGGCAGCTGCGCGCCAGCGGCTTCGAGCTTGTCGCCCAGGTTCAGCCAGTGGGCGAAGTAGTCGCTCATGTTGTAGCCCATGAAAGGCAGCATCGCGAATGGATCGCGGCGCACCACGCCTTGCGCGCCAAAGGCGGCAGCGGTGGTTTCCGAGCCCATGGTCGCAGCCATGTAGACGCCTTCCTTCCAGTTGCGCGCCTCGGTCACCAGCGGCACGGTGGTCGAGCGGCGGCCGCCAAAGATGAAGGCATCGATCTTCACGCCCTTGGGGTCGTCCCAGGCTTCGTCGAGCGCCGGGTTGTTGGTGGCAGCGACGGTGAAGCGGGCATTGGGGTGGGCGGCCTTGGCGCCGGTTTCCTTGGCGATCTGGGGCGTCCAGTCCTTGCCTTGCCAGTCAATCAGGTGGTCGGGCAGCTGGCCGCTGTCCTTTTCCATGCCTTCCCACCACACATCGCCGTCATCGGTCAGCGCGACGTTGGTGAAGATCACGTTCTTGTCCAAACTGGCCATGCAGTTGGGGTTGGTGTGGTAGTTGGTGCCGGGGGCCACGCCAAAGTAGCCGGCTTCGGGGTTGATGGCGCGCAGCGAGCCGTCGGCCTGGGGCTTAATCCAGGCGATGTCGTCGCCGATGGTGGTGACCTTCCAGCCTTCAAAGCCGGTGGGCGGCACCAGCATCGAGAAATTGGTCTTGCCGCAGGCGCTGGGGAAAGCGGCGGCCACGTGGTACTTTTTGCCCTGGGGATTTTGCACGCCCAGAATCAGCATGTGCTCGGCCAGCCAGCCCTGGTCGCGGCCCATGGTGGAGGCGATGCGCAGCGCAAAGCACTTCTTGCCCAGCAGCGCATTGCCGCCGTAGCCCGAACCGTAGGACCAGATTTCGCGCGTCTCGGGGTAGTGCACGATGTACTTGGTCTTGTTGCAAGGCCAGCTGGTGGTGTCCTTTTCGCCGGCCTGCAGCGGCGCGCCGATGGTGTGCACGCAGGGCACAAATGCACCATCGCTGCCGATCACGTCGTACACGGCGCGGCCCATGCGGGTCATGATCTTCATGTTGACCGCGACATAGGCGCTGTCGGACAGCTCGATGCCCACGTGGGCAATGGGCGAGCCCAGCGGGCCCATCGAGAACGGCACCACATACATGGTGCGGCCCTTCATACAACCGTCAAACAGCGGCTGTAGAGTCGAGCGCATCTGGGCAGGTTCCATCCAGTTGTTGGTCGGGCCGGCATCTTCCTTCTTGGCCGAGCAGATGTAGGTGCGGTCTTCCACGCGGGCCACGTCCGAGGGATCGGACCAGGCCAGAAAGCTGCCGGGGCGCTTGGCGGGGTTGAGCTTCTTGAAGGTGCCGGCATCGACCAGTTGCTGGCAGAGGCGGTCGTATTCTTCCTGGCTGCCATCGCACCAGTAGACGGCATCGGGCTTGCACAGCGCGGCCATATCGGCCACCCAGGCGATGAGCTTGGGGTTCTTGACGTAGTCGGGGGCCTGAATGGCGACACCGGCCTGGATGTTTGCGTTCATGGGAAGGCTTTCAAAGTTGTAAACGGTTCATCAAAAACCGCTGCGACAAGCCCCCTGGCCGACAGCAACCCATTTTTGAAAAACCGTCTCCACAACGTCGGACAAGGCGCCATGCCTGTGCGCAAAAATGCCTACGCTGGACTGGCGATTTTAGCAGTCGGCCCCCAAAACGGTGATTTTCAGTCTCAACATCTATGCATTTGACGCATGACGAAATGCATAACTGTATTGATACCGGTTTCTTTGGCAAGCCTTCTGTCGCGCAGGTGGCGCTGGGCCCGGCGTCGCCAAGCGGCCACAGCAGCGCGGGGCCGCGTCAGCTATCGCCAGCCATCGCGAGGGAGCGGCAGGCAACAAAAAACCCGCCAGCGGCGGGTTCAGCAACAAGAGCTGGAGCGCGGTTTGCGCGCAGCGCTCAGGCCATGTAGACGGCGATAAAGGCCAGCAGGAACATCATCAGCGCGCCCACCACGGGCAGCACCACCGGCATCAGCGGAACAATGGCTTCCACGGTATCCATCGGCGGGTGTTCGGTGTCGGCGTCGGTGTGCGGGCTGGACATGGGCTCTCTCCAATGCAAAGGCTGAGAACCATTGTAGCGAGCGGGCGCCGGGCCTGCATGCCGGGCGAACCCTGAGCCAGCTACATGACCCTTTCGCCAACGATCAGCCCTCCAACACGGGGTAGAGCGACAGCACCAGCAGCGCCGCCATGCACCAGTTGAAGCGCTGCAGCGCCCGGGGTGTGCGCAGCGCGCGGCCCACGGCGCTGCCAAACAAGGTCCAGACGCTGACGCTGGGGTAGTTCACCAGGCCCAGCACCAGCGCGGCAAGCAGCAGGTTGGCGGCATAGCCATCGCGCGGGGTGTAGGTGGCCACAATGCCGATGGCCATGATCCAGGCCTTGGGGTTGACCCACTGGAAGGCAGCGGCCTGCCAAAAGCCAAAAGGTTGCGCAGCCGCCTGCTCGGCACCCGCCTGGCCGGAGCGGGCAATCTTCCAGGCCAGCCACAGCAGGTAGGCGGCGCCCAGGTACTTGAGCCAGGTGTAGAGGCGCGGCTCGCGCTCAAAGGCCACGCCCAGGCCCAGGCCCACCAGCAGCAGCATGGCCACCACCCCGAGGCTGATGCCCAGCATATGCGGCACCGTGCGACGGTAGCCAAAGCTCGCGCCCGAGGCCGTCAGCATCACATTGTTGGGGCCTGGCGTGACCGAGCTGACAAAGGCGAACAGGGCCAGGGGCAACACAAAGGCGGTGGTTTCGGGCAAAACAGACATGGCAAGCTACAGAAAAAAGGAGAAAAGAAAAGCTGCTGCCATGCTAACGCTGCCATGCAGTACAGTACCGGTACACTTTATCTAGCCACTTCAAGAATTGGCCTGCTCTTATGACCCAGACACTTTCGCCCGCTGCCGCTTTCGCCGATACCGATACCGCTGCCCCCAGCCCCAGCGCCCCTCCGCTGGCAGCGGCCGCCTGGGGATGGCAGCCGGTGCGCACCGGCAGCGCCTCCCTGGTCGAGCAGCTGGTGGCGCATTTCAGCGACCGCATCCGCAACCATGGGCTGCGCGCGGGCATGCGCCTGCCGTCGGTGCGGGCGCTGGCCGAGCAGGCGGGGGTGAGCCGCGACACCGTCGTGCAAGCCTATGACCGGCTGGCCGCGCAGGGCCTGGTGCAGTCGCGCCGGGGTGCGGGCTTTTTTGTCTGTGCCCAGCGCGCGCTGGCCGAGGCGGCCGCAGCCCCTGCGGCCAGCCTGGCCCAGGGCGCGGCCTTTGATACCTCCTACCTGCTGCGCGGTATCTTCCGCGAGGATGCCGATGGCTCCGGCCACACCGGCAGCGCCGGCTGCCTGCCGGCCAGCTGGATGGACGAGGGACTGATCAGCGGCGCGTTGCGCGCCATCTTGAAGCAAGGCCTGCGTGCCGAGCGCAGCCTGCTGGGCTATGGCCTGCCCCAGGGCCTGGCGCCGCTGCGCCGCCAGATCGCATCGACCTTGCAGGCGCAAGAAGTGCCGGCCCACCCCGAAACCCAGCTGATGACGGTGAGCGGCGTCACCCACGGGCTGGACCTGATCGTGCGCTGCTTTTTGCAGCCCGGCGACACCGTGCTGGTCGAGGACCCGGGCTGGTTCCTGATCTTTGGCCGCCTCAACACCATGGGGGTCAACGTGGTGGGGGTGCCGCGCCTGCCCGGCGGCCCCGATGTGCAGGCGCTGCAGGCACTGGCCGCGCAGCACCAGCCCAAGCTCTTTATCCTCAACACCGCCGTGCACAACCCCACCGGGCTGAGCCTGTCGGCCGGCGTGGCGCACGAGGTGCTGCGCATTGCCGAGCGGCATGATTTTCTGCTGGTCGAGGACGACACCTATTCCGAGTACCTGGGCAATATGCCCTTGCGCCTGGCCGCCATGGACCGGCTGCAGCGCGTGCTGCTGGTGGGCGGCTATTCCAAAACACTGTCAGGCGGCTTGCGCGTGGGCTATGTGGCCGCGCGCCCCGAGTTCATCCACCAGCTGACCGATCTGAAGCTGCTGGGGGGCCTGACCTCCGCCCTGCCCAGCGAGCAGATCGTGCACCGCATCCTGGCCGATGGCAGCTACCGCAAGCATGTGGACCGGCTGCGCGAGCGGGTGGACAAGGCGCGCCACCGCTGCCTGCGCCAGCTCGAAGCGCTGGGCTGCCACGCGGTGCATGAGCCCGTCGCCGGCACCTTCGCCTGGGTGGACTGCGGCATGGATTCGGAACTGCTGGCGCGCCAGGCCAGCGAGCATGGCCTGCTGCTGGCGCCTGGCGTGCTGTTCTCGCCGCGCCAGGCGCCGTCGAGCTTGCTGCGCATCTCGGTGGCGATGGCCGAGCAGCCGGCTGCCTGGCAGACCTTGGCCTTGCTGCTGGAGCGCCACCGGGGCGCTTGATCAGGCCAGGCATTTGAGGCGACAGCCTTAGCCGCCCGTACGCCCGCGCCCCTCGGTCAGCAGCACCGCGGCCTGCACGCGCGATGACAGGCCCAGCTTGCGCAGAATGTGCTGCACATGGATCTTCACCGTCGTCTCGGCAATGGCCAGGCTGCGCGCAATCTCCTTGTTGCTGGCACCGGCGGCAATTTCGCGCAGGATCTCCAGCTCGCGCGGCGACAGCTGCTCCAGCGGGTCGGCCGGCTCGGGCATGGCCGGCGGCGGCGCAACCGGCTCCAGCGGCCGGTTTTGCAGGGCGCTCACCAGCTTGTCGGTCATCTCCATGCTCACCGTCGATTGGCCGCGCAGCGCGCGCTCGATCGCGGCCACCAGCACCTCGCTGTCGGCCGTCTTGAGCAGGTAGCCCTGGGCGCCGCGCTGCAAGGCCAGCGCCAGCGTGCCCGCGTCTTCGCTGGCGGTGAGCACCAGCACCCGCGCCGCCGGCGCTGCTGCGCGCAGGTCCGGCAACAGATCCACGCCGCTCACGCCCGGCATATGGTGGTCCAGCAGCACCACATCGGGCTGTAGCTGCGCGGCCTGGCGCAGCGCCTCGCCCGCATCGCCGGCCTCGGCCACCACCTGCAGCTGCGACTGGGCGGCCAGCAGCGCGATCACACCGCGCCGAAAGAGCGGGTGGTCGTCCACCACCAGCAGGCGTATCGCGGGGGTAGGCGCTTGCGCTGCCGTCATGCGGGGCTCCTGGAGGTGGCAAAGGTTGCGGCCGTGGGCGGCTGAAAAGTCGGTAGAGGCTGAAGGGGTTGCAGGGGCTGCAAGCGGGGCAGGCTCAGGCGCACGCAGGTGCCGGCCCCGGGGACGGAATGGATCTCCAGGCTGGCACCAATGCCAGCGGCGCGCTCGCGCATGATGCGCAGGCCCACATGGGTTTCATCCAGCGCCAGGGCGGCCTGCGCCATGCCCTGGCCATCGTCGCGCACCTCCACCGCCCACTGCGGGCCTTGCTCCACCTCCACCCACACCTGGCTGGCCTGCGCATGCTTGCGCACGTTGGACAGCGCCTCCTGCACCACATGCAGCACCTGCACCTGCACATCGGGCGGCAGCGCCATGCCTTCGCCGGCAATCTGCAGCTGCGCGGGCAGACCGGTCTGGTGCTCGAACTTGGTCAAGGTGGTGCGCAGCGCAGGCACGATGTCCTCGGCATTGGTACGGGTGCGAAAGTGCAGAAGCAGCTCACGCACATCGGACAGGCTTTCGCGGATGCCGGTATCGAGCTCGCCCAAGGTTGCCTGCACGCGCGCGCCATCCGGGGGCAGCCGCGCCATGTCGCTGCGCAACAGCCCCGCCTGGATCTTCAAGAACGCCAGGCTCTGCGCAATGGAGTCGTGCAGCTCGCGCGCCAGCAGGCCGCGCTCGTCGGCCACCGCCGCTTCGCGCTGCAAGGCGTCGGCGCGCAGGCCCTCCATGCCGCCGGCCAGGTGGCTGGCCAGCGCATCGAGCAGCGCACGGTCATCGGGCGCCAACATGGTGGCTTGGCGAAAGAACAGGTCCACCTCGCCCACCATGCGCTCATGCAGCCGCACCGGCACGCTCAGCACGCTGACAAAGCCCGCCCGCCGGCATTGCCCGGCATCGACCCGGCCGGCCGCTGCCGGCACGCCACGGCGCCAATCCTGCAGCGCCACCAGCTGGGTCTGCGCCTGGGCCTGGGGCTGGCCGCAAACGCAGTCACCGGTGGGCAGGCAGTGCTCGGCATCGACCATCTCCTCGGGCAGCCCTTCGGACGCGAGCAGCACATAGCGGCGGTTGTGCTCGTCCGACCAGCGCAGCGCCACCGCATCGGCCTGCGCCGTCTTGCGCATCTGGGCCGCAAAGCCCTGGGCCAGCACCGGCAGCGCATCGGCGCGCGCCACCAGCGCGGCAGCGTCGTACAGCACCGCCAGGCGGGCGCGTTCGGCCTGCAGGTGTTCGGTCTTTTGCTGCACGCGGCGCTCCAGGCTGGCATACAGGTCCTGCAGGCGCACCGCCATGCGGTTGAAGCCCCGCGCCAGCGCACCAAACTCATCGCCGCCATCGGCGTGCACCCGCACCGACAAATCGCCCGCCTCGACCTGGGCCAGGGCCGTCTGCAGCCGCGCCAGCGGCCCAAACACCAGCAGCTGGGCCGCATACAGCAGCGCCAGCGCGGCAGCAATGGCCAGCGCCATCATCACGAACTGGGCGGTGTTGAGCCAGGTCGTCCAGCGCGCCAGTTGCTGCTCGATGCGGCCGACCAGGTGGTCCACCTCGCCGACAAAGCTCTGCGCCTGCTGGGCCGTGACCTCGGCCTGCACCACATGGCTGCCAGTCACCGGCTGCTGCCAGGCTGCGCGCAGCCGCTGCCAGCGTTGCTGCACAGCTTGCAGGGCGGCACGCGAGGCCTTATCGCGCGGCACCGACAGCGGCCGGGCGGCATCACCCTTTTCCAGCAAGGCCAGGCTGGTGTCGAGCTGGCCGATCAGCAAGGCCAGGCGCTGCGGGCTCGCCTCCGGCAAGGCCTGCGCCAGCTGCCAGGTCTGCATGCGCATGCGCCCCGCTTCGTTCACGGCCGCAGCGCCGCCTTCGAGCGACCAGGTCAGCCGCAAGGTCAGGCCAATCGCGACCAGCGCCATCAGCAGCAGCGCGCAACCAATGGCGCCGATCTTGACGGCCAGCGGCCGCTGGCGTGCTGGCTGCAGTTCCCCTTTCATGGCCCCGCCTCCGGGTAACGCACCCCGCGCCGCTGCGCCATCTCGCGCCCCATGGCGGCTTGCACGGCTGGCTCCAATTGCGCTTGCGCGCTGGGGTAGGCCTGCGTCTCCTCTGCCGCGATATGGCGCGTATAGACCTCGGCAAAATCGGCCCAGCGGCGCCGGGCCGCCACCAGCGCCCCGCCCATCGGTGCATGGCCTGCTTGCACCGCCTGCAGATCCGCCCGTATCGCCGGCCACAGCGCCTCCATCTGCCGGTGCTCGGCCTGCAGCTGGTCTGCCAGCGCGCCCTGCCCCGCCGCCCGCAGTACGGGCAGCACATGCTGCTCTTCATCCTGGTGGTGCAAGGGCGCCGCCAGGTCAAAGTAGCGCTGCACATCGGCCGCCGCATCGCGCGCCTGGCCCTGCGCATCGCCGCCGCCCTGCTCGGCCAGGTAGGCACCCAGGCGGCCCAACAGATCCAGGCTGCGCGCCACCCGGCCGTGGCAGGCCTGCAGCATGCCGAACGGCTCGTCAAAGCCTGCTGTGGGTGGGGTGTTCAGGAGCTGTTTCACAGCCTCCATTTTCGCTGCCCATCGCTGACCGTGCGTTGCGGTGTACGCCAAGCATGATCCAGGTCAAATTTTGCTGACTGACGCAGGCGCACAGTGGTGCGGTACTGCTATATCTTTGCCCTGTTAGCTCTTTATGGCCAAACGTTTTCCTATCCATCCTGCGCATCCGGAGCGGACTTGCTGGGGGTGTGACCGTTATTGCGCTGCGTCGTCCATGGCTTGTGGCAATGGGTCGGAGCGGTCGGCGCATCCGGTGGAGTTGTTTGGGCCCGATTGGGCGGACTGGGATCCTTTGGCTTCTCAGCCTGCTGAGGATGCCGGTCTGCCAGGGCAGTCCTGATGTTTCGGGCGGCGTGCGGATCGTGTGACGGTCGGCATTCCATCGCTCTTGGCCCTGCAGGCTCCTGCTGTGGCCTTCAGGCCTGAGGCCGGTTTTCGCCCGGCAGGCGACTTACTTTCTTGCTCGTGCAAGAAAGTAAGCAAAGAAACACGCCCCTACCGTCTGCGACCCCTTCGCTGCGCTGCGGGGCAACCTGTGGTGTGACGTTTGCGGACTGCGCCGTGGAACTCACTACGCGCTAAAGCGCTCCGTTCAAACAGCCACGGCGAGTCAGTTCACGAAGCATGCGCGCTGGGGCGCGCATGCCAGCCCGCAAACGCCCCACCACAGGCGCATACAGAAGGGGGATGCCGTCACCTCCCATGCCGAGCGCAGCGATGCCAGCTTGGGCTGCTGGGCCCCCTCTTTCCCCTTCTGTCCGTGCCGAGAAGCACAGGCCCAGGGGCGGGCGTGTGCCGAAGGACACACGCCTTCGTCGTCATGCTTGCCGCATCTGTTTGAACGGAGCGCCCTGGCGCGTAGTGAGTTATGCGGCACGTCCCTGGGCCGAGCATCGCAGGTTGCCCCGCAGCGCAGCGAAGGGGACACGGACAGCAGGGGCGCACTTCTTTTGCTTACTTTTCTTGTGCGAGCAAGAAAAGTGAGTCGGCTGCCGGACGAAATCCGGCTTCTGTCCTTCAACAACAGAAGAAGTAGAAACCAGCCGCTGTGGCCAACGCTTCTCCATTAACTCGGCAATACCGTGCGATGGTCGGCCTTCCATCGCTCTTAGCCATGCAGGCTCCTGCTTTGGCCTTCAGGCCGGAGGCCGGTTTTCGCCCGGCAGGCGACTCACTTTCTTGCTCGTGCAAGAAAGTAAGCAAAGAAACACTCCCCTACCGTCTGCGACCCCTTCGCTGCGCTGCGGGGCAACCTGTGGTGTGACGTTTGCGGACTGCGCCGTGGAACTCACTACGCGCTAAAGCGCTCCGTTCAAACAGCCACGGCGAGTCAGTTCACGAAGCATGCGCGCTGGGGCGCGCATGCCAGCCCGCAAACGCCCCACCACAGGCGCATACAGAAGGGGGATGCCGTCACCTCCCATGCCGAGCGCAGCGATGCCAGCTTGGGCTGCTGGGCCCCCTCTTTCCCCTTCTGTCCGTGCCGAGAAGCACAGGCCCAGGGGCGGGCGTGTGCCGAAGGACACACGCTTCGTGAACATGCTTGCCGCATCTGTTTGAACGGAGCGCCCTGGCGCGCAGTGAGTTATGCGGCACGTCCCTGGGCCGAGCATCGCAGGTTGCCCCAGCGCCCCAGGCGCTGGGGACACGGACAGCAGGGGCGCACTTCTTTTGCTTACTTTTCTTGTGCGAGCAAGAAAAGTGAGTCGGCCGCCGGACGACATCCGGCCTCTGTCCTTCGATTAAGCAATAGAGGTAAAACGGAAGCTGAGCCGGTCAGCGGCTCTTAATTGGACATGGACAGAGCGATGGCAACACTCTACGCACCATCGCTCTTGGCCATGCAGACTCCTGCTTTGGCCTTCAGGCCGGAGGCCGGTTTTCGCCCGGCCTCTGTCCTTAAACAAAAAGCAGGCGGTTAACAAAGAGCCGACGGTGAGACATAACCAGGCGGCAATCAAACAAAAGAGCTACTGCACCAAAGGCGTTTCCGCCCCTTCCAAATCCACCCCCACCACCAGCGCCCGCCCAGCCAACAACCGCAAATACTGCGACAACCCCGTCGCAAAACTCTGCTGCCGCAGCTGCTGCAACACAGCGGCCCGCACCTGCTCATAAGGCGGCACGGTGCCCGCCTCGCGCTCCTGCACCTCCACCACATGCAGCCCAAAGCGGCTGTGCACCAGGCGCGGCAACACCCCCACCTCGGCATGGCCGAAAAGCTCGCGGGCGAACTCGGGGGCGCAATCCTCGATGCGCAGCCAGCCCAGCTGGCCACCCTGCGCGCCGCTGGGGCAGTTGCTGCTGGTGCTGGCAGCGGCGGCAAAGCGGTCGCCGGCGGCCTGCTCTTGCGGGGTGGCGCTGCGCACATCCAGCAGGCAGGCCTCGGCGCGCTGGCGCAAGGCGTTGATGTCGACGCCGGGCGTCACCGCAAAGAGCACATGGCGTGCCCGCACGCGCTCGCCCCGGGCGTAGCGGGCTGCGTGGGCTTGGTAGTGGCGGCGGCCGGCGTTGTCGTCGGGCTCGGGCAGTTGCAGCTCGGCGTCCAGCAACTGCTCGATGGCGCTGCCGGCCGCTTCGCTGATGGCGCCGGCGCGGGGCACGGGGTCGTCGGCAGCGAGCAGGCCCTGGGCCTGGGCGGCCTGGCGCAGCAGCTCGGTGCAGGCGCGCTGGCGCAGCTCCAGCGGGTCCAGCAGCTCATCGGCATCGCACAGCGCAATGCCGTTGACCTGGGCAGCGGCCAGCGCATCGCGCGGGGCGCCCAGCGGCGCCTCGATGCGGGGCAGGCTGAGGGCGGCGGGGCTGTCCTGGCAGCTGCAGGCTGCGCTGCCACAGCCACCCGTGGAGGTGTGCAGATCGGCGTTCATGGGCGGCCTCCTGGCTGCTTGTTGGACAGGTTCAGACGGCGCGCACGCACCAGCTGGTAGGGGCGTGCCAGGTAGGCCACGGAGGCGAAGCCGCTCCAGACATGCACCAGGCGGCTGAAGGGGAAGAGCAGGAAGATTGTCATGCCCAGCACCATGTGCACCTTGAACGGCCAGTCCAGCGCCACCAGGCCTGCCGCATCGGGGCGGAAGGTGACGATACGCTGGGCCCAGTCGGCCAGCACCAGCATCGCGTGGGCATCGGCCCGGTGCGAGAACGAGGCGGGCAAGGTGGCCAGGCCCAGCACCAGCTGCACCCACAGGATGATGAGGATGGCCAGATCGGTGCGGTGGCTGGTGCGGCGGATGCGCGGATCGGCAATGCGGCGGTGCAGCAGCAGGCTCAGGCCAATAAAGCAGACCAGGCCGGCGGTGCCGCCGGAGATGATGGCCAGCATCTGCTTTTGCGGCGCGGTGATCAGCCACTCATACATGAAGTGCGGCGTGAGCAAGCCCACCGTGTGGCCGAACAGCAGAAACAGAATGCCGATATGGAACAGGTTGCTGCCCCAGCGCAGCTGGCCGGCGCGCAGCATCTGCGAGGAGTCGCTCTTCCAGGTGTACTGGTCGCGGTCAAAGCGCGCCAGGCTCCCCATCAGAAAGACGGCCAGGCAGATGTAGGGATAGACGTTAAACAGGAAGTTGTGCAATGCAATGGGCATGGCGGTCTCCTCGGGGTTCAGCGGGCCGCGCCAGCGGGTGGCTGGCGCCGCGTGATGTGGATGGGTTGGGCGCTGCCCGGTGCGGCCTGGCCCTGGCTGTTGCAGCCGCCAAAGGCGGCGGGCTCTTCCCAGCTTGCGTCCAGCGGCTCGTCGGCGGGCAGCGGCGCAGCAGGGGTGTCGGCCACCAGCGGCTGGCCGGCCAGATCGAGCACGGCGGACAGCACGGCGGCGTAGTCGCTGTGGCGGCGGCCGAGTGCCGCAGCGATGGACTGCAGGATGTGCGCAAACTCACCGATGAAGGCGCGCGCCTCCAGGGTCGGCTGGGTGGAGGCGAACTCCAGCAGCACCGTCAGGTGGTCGGGCAGCTCGGTGGGGTCGAGCAGCAGGCCGGCCTGCTCATAGGTCTGGACCAGGTCGACCATCGCCGGGCCCCGGTCGCGCGAGTCGCCATGCACATGCTCGAACAGGTGCAGCGCAGTGCCACGGCCCCGGTCAAACAGGTCCACATAGATGGCCTCGGCATCCATGCCTTCGGCCAGCAGGCGGTCCATCAATGCGTCCAGCTCGCTGCGGCGCACATGGCCCAGCGCGTTTTCGGCGTTGAGCGCCGTGTGGATGTCGACCAGGTGGCCGCGCATCGCGGCGTCGGGGTAGCGCAGCAGGTGGGCCAGTGCGCGCAAGGTAAAGCTGATGCTGTCTTTCATGTCGTCTCTCCTCACAGGCTCGCCTGGATCGGGATGGTGCGTTTTTTCTCGCTGCCGAACAGGCTGGTGTCGGTCACGCCTTCGCTGCAACCGTTGCCAAACGAGAAGCCGCAGCCGCCGCGCACATTGAAGGCGTTCTCGGCATATTCGCGGTGCGTGGTGGGGATCACAAAGCGGTCTTCGTAATTGGCAATGGCCATGGTCCGGTACATCTCCTCGGCCTGGGCCACCGTCAGCTCGGCCTGCTGCAGTGCGGCCTCGTTGGGCAGGCCATCGACATGCTTGCCGCGCTGGTAGGCGCGCATGGCCAGCATGCGCTCCAGCGCGCGCACCACCGGCACCGTATCGCCTGCGGTGAGCAGGTTGGCCAGGTACTTGACGGGGATGCGCAGCTGGTTCACATCGGGCAGCTCGCCATTGGCGCTCACATGGCCGGCCTGGGCGGCGGCGGTGATGGGAGACAGCGGCGGCACGTACCAAACCATCGGCAAGGTGCGGTACTCGGGGTGCAACGGCAGGGCCACCTGCCAGTCCACCGCCATCTTGTAGACGGGGCTGCTCCTGGCCGCGATCAGCCAGGCCTCGGGGATGCCATCGGCCCGCGCCTGGGCGATCACTGCCGGGTCGTTGGGGTCGAGGAAGATATCGAGCTGGGCCTGGTACAGGTCCTTGTCCTGGGTGACGCTGGCCGCTGCTTCGATGCGGTCTGCGTCATACAGCAGCACGCCCAGGTAGCGGATGCGGCCCACGCAGGTTTCGGAGCAGACCGTGGGCTGGCCCGCCTCGATGCGTGGGTAGCAGAAGATGCACTTCTCGGCCTTGCCGCTTTTCCAGTTGTAGTAGATCTTCTTGTAGGGGCAGCCCGAGACGCACATGCGCCAGCCCCGGCATTTGTCCTGGTCGATCAGCACAATGCCGTCTTCCTCGCGCTTGTAGATCGAGCCGCTGGGGCAGCTGGCCACGCAGGCGGGGTTGAGGCAGTGCTCGCACAGGCGCGGCAGGTACATCATGAAGGTGTTCTCGAACTGGCCGTAGATGTCCTTTTGCACCTCGTCAAAGTTCACATCCTTGCTGCGCTTGCTGAACTCGCCGCCCAGGATCTCTTCCCAGTTCGGGCCCCAGACGATCTTGTCCATGCGCTGGCCGGTGATCAGGCTGCGCGGCCGGGCCGTGGGCGCTGCCTTCATCTCCTTGGCAGTTTGCAGGTGCTCGTAGTCGAAGGTAAAGGGCTCGTAGTAGTCGTCGATCTCGGGCAGGTTGGGGTTGGCGAAAATCTTCATCAACAGCTGCCATTTGCCGCCCTGGCGCGGCGCGATGGAGCCATCGGCCTTGCGGACCCAGCCGCCATTCCAGCGGTCCTGGTTTTCCCATTCCTTGGGGTAGCCGATGCCGGGTTTGGTCTCGACGTTGTTGAACCAGGCGTACTCGACGCCGGGGCGGTTGGTCCAGACGTTCTTGCAGGTGACGCTGCAGGTATGGCAGCCGATGCATTTGTCCAGGTTCAGGACCATGCCGATTTGTGCGCGAACCTTCATGTTGGGTTCTCCGTGGGGGTTGGTGTGGGGGTCGGTGCGAAAAGCATGACCAGGGCCGATGCGGCCTCCTGGGCATGCACAGCGTGGGGCTCGCCCGCGGCGATGTGGCAAAAGTCACCCGGCGCCATGGCCAGCTGGCGGCCCATGGTCTCGAAGACGAAGCGCCCTTCGATGCACTGGATCACCATGCGCTCTGGCACCTGGTGGCTGTGCAGCGACTGGCCGGCCTGCAGCACCAGGCGGAAGATCTGCAGACCGGGATCGCGCACCAGGGTGTACGAGCGCGCCTCGCCCAGCGCGGCCGCCAGGGGCCGCGCCGAGAAGACGGCGCCAGCAGGGGTGTGGGTCAGTGCCATGGCGGGGACTCCTTCTGCGTGGCGCTCAGGGGTTCTCGCCCTGGGCCTGGTAGGCGGCGGCCAGGTGGTCATCGCGCGGCGTGTCCAGCCAGTCCACCTTGGCCATCTTGCGCACCACGACGAACTCGTCGCGGTTGGTGCCGATGGTGCCGTAGTAGTTGAAGCCGTAGCTGTACTGCGCGTAGCCACCGATCATGTGCGTGGGTTTGAGCACAATCCGCGTGACAGAGTTGTGGATACCGCCGCGCACGCCAGTGATCTCGCTGCCGGGCGTGTTGATGATCTTCTCCTGCGCGTGGTACATCATCACCATGCCGGGTTTGACCCGCTGGCTGACGACCGCCCGCACGGCCACTGCGCCGTTGAGGTTGAACATCTCCATCCAGTCGTTGTCCTCGATGCCGGCGCGCTGGGCGTCCTCCTCGCTGATCCAGGCCACCGGCCCGCCCCGGTTGAGCGTGAGCATCAACAGGTTGTCGGTATAGGTGCTGTGGATGCCCCATTTCTGGTGCGGCGTGATGAAGTTCAGCTGGATCTCGGGGTGGCCATTGGGCTGGATGCCCTGCATGCCGGCCGTGGCCTTCATGTCCACCGGCGGACGGTAGCTGGAGAAGCCCTCGCCAAAGGCCACCATCCAGGGGTGGTCCTGGTAGAACTGCTGGCGGCCGGTGAGGGTGCGCCATGGGATCAGCTCATGCACATTGGTGTAGCCGGCGTTGTAGCTCACGGTCTCGCTCTCGATGCCGCTCCAGGTGGGCGAGCTGATGATCTTGCGCGGCTGCGCCTGGATATCGCGGTAGCGGATCTTCTCGTCCTCGCGGTAGATCGCCAGGTGCTTGTGCGCGCGGCCGGTCACCTTCTCCAGCGCCTCCCAGGCCTTCACCGCCACATGGCCATTGGTCTCGGGGGCCAGCTGCAAAATCGTCTCACAGGCATCGATATCGCTCACGATGCGCGGGCGCCCCTCGGTCACGCCCGGCTCGGTGGTCAGGCCATTCAACTGGCCCAGCTGCTCAACCTCGGTGCCGGTCTGCCAGCCAATGCCCTTGCCGCCATTGCCCAGCTGGTCCATCAGCGGGCCCAGTGCGGTAAAGCGCTTGTAGGTGTTGGGGTAGTCACGCTCCACCACGGTCACCTGCGGCGCGGTCTTGCCGGGGATCAGCGCGCATTCGCCCTTTTTCCACTCGGCCACGCCATAGGGCTGGGCCAGCTCGGCGGGGGTGTCGTGCATCAGCGGGGTCAGCACGGTGTCGCGCTCCACGCCCAGGTGGCCCACGCAGACCTCGCTGAAGGACTGGGCAAAGCCCTTGTAGATCTCCCAGTCCGAGCACGATTCCCAGACCGGATCGACCGCGGCCGACAACGGGTGGATGAAGGGGTGCATGTCGCTGGTGTTGAGGTCGTTCTTCTCGTACCAGCTGGCCGTGGGCAGCACGATGTCCGAGTACAGACAGGTGGTGCTCATGCGGAAGTCCAGGGTGACCAGCAGATCGAGCTTGCCCTGGGGCGCATCGGCATGCCAGGTCACCTCTTCGGGCTTGGCGTCATCGGGGCCCAGGTCCTTGCCCTGCACGCCGTTGTCGGTGCCCAGCAGGTGCTTGCAGAAGTACTCATGGCCCTTGCCGCTGGAGCCCAGCAGGTTGCTGCGCCAGACAAACAGGTTGCGCGGCCAGTTCTCGGGCGCATCGGGGTCTTCGCAGCTCATCGCCAGGCTGCCGCTTTGCAGGCCTTGGGCCACATAGTCGCGCGGCGCCAGGTTGGCGGCATCGGCGGCGGCCGCTATCGACAAGGGGTTGGTCTTGAGCTGCGGCGCGCTGGGCAGCCAACCCATGCGCTCGGCGCGCACGTTGTAATCGATCATGCTGCCGCCGTACTGGCTGCGGTCGGCCAGGGGGCTGACGATCTCTTCAAGGCCGAGCTTCTCGTAGCGCCACTGGTCGGTATGGGCGTAGAAGAAGCTGGTCGAGTTCTGCTGGCGCGGTGGGCGTGCCCAATCGAGCGCAAAGGCGAGCGCCGTCCAGCCGGTCTGCGGGCGCAGCTTTTCCTGGCCCACATAATGCGACCAGCCGCCGCCGCTTTGGCCCACGCAGCCGCAGAGCATCAGCAGGTTGATGACGCCCCGGTAGTTCATGTCGCAGTGGTACCAGTGGTTCATCGCCGCGCCGATGATGACCATGGACTTGCCCTGGGTCTTGTCGGCATTGGCGGCAAACTCGCGCGCCACCAGGGTGATCTGCTCGCGCGGCACGCCAGTGATGCTCTCGGCCCAGGCGGGCGTGTAGGCGGCATCGTCGTCGTAGCTGGCAGCGCCGCTGCCCAGGCCCCGGTTGATGCCGTATTGCGCGGCCTGCAGGTCGAACACGGTGGCCACCAGGGCCTCGTGGTATTCGCCCTCGCTGCACAGGCGCAGGCGCACGGCCGGCACCTTGGCGCGGCTCACATCGCCTTGCTGTTCGTTGGCGGTGAAGTGCGGCGTGGCAATGCCGCCAAAGTAAGGAAAGCCGACATCGACAATCTCATGGGCCTGGCTGCCATCTTCCAGCACCGAGAGCTTGAGGCGGACCTCGTCGCCATGGCGCGCTTCCTTGGACTCCAGGTTCCACTTGCCCGCGTCGCCCCGGCCCTCGGCGCCCCAGCGAAAGCCGATCGAGCCATGGGGCAACACGGCGCGGCCCTGGCTGTCAAAGGCCATGGTCTTCCACTCGGGGTTGTTGTCCTGGCCGAGCTTGCCGTTGAAATCGCTGGCGCGCAGGTAGCGGCCAGGCACCTGCACTACGCTGCCATCGGCCAGGGTCTTGCTCTCGAGCAGCACCAGCATCGGCAGGTCGGTGTAGCGGCGCGCGTAGCCGTCAAAGTAGTCGCTGCGCTTGTCGAAGTAGAACTCCTTGAACGCCACATGGCCCATGGCCATCGCGAGCGCCGCATCGGTGCCCTGCTTGGGGTGCAGCCAGACGTCGGAGAGCTTGGCCACCTCGCTGTAGTCGGGGGTGACGGCCACGGTCTTGGCGCCCTTGTAGCGCACCTCGGTGAAGAAGTGGGCATCGGGCGTGCGCGTCTGCGGCACGTTCGAGCCCCAGGCAATGATGTAGCTGCTGTTGTACCAGTCGGCCGATTCGGGCACATCGGTCTGCTCGCCCCAGACCTGGGGGCTGGCCGGCGGCAGGTCACAGTACCAGTCGTAAAAGCTCATGCAGACGCCACCGATCAGGCTCAGGTAGCGGCTGCCGGCCGCGTAGCTGACCATGCTCATCGCCGGGATCGGCGAGAAGCCAATGATGCGGTCCGGCCCGTGTTGCTTGATGGTGTAGACGTTCGCAGCGGCCACCAGCTGGTTGACCTCGTCCCAGGTCGAGCGCACAAAGCCGCCCAGGCCACGCACCTGCTGGTAGTCGCGGCGCGCGGCATCGTCCTGTGCAATCAGGGCCCAGGCATCGACCGGCGTTTTGGCCACCTGGAGCGCCGCGCGCCAGCGCTCGAGCAAGCGGCCCCGCACCATCGGGTACTTGACCCGGTTGGCGCTGTACAGGTACCAGCTGTAGCTGGCACCCCGGGCGCAGCCACGCGGCTCATGGTTGGGCATGTCCCAGCGCGTGCGCGGGTAGTCGGTCTGCTGGGTTTCCCAGGTGACGATGCCGCCTTTGACATAGATCTTCCAGGAGCAGGAGCCCGTGCAGTTGACGCCATGCGTGCTGCGCACGATCTTGTCATGCGCCCAGCGGGCGCGGTAGGCGTCTTCCCAGGTGCGGTCTTCGCCGGTGGTGCGGCCGTGGCCGCCGGCAAAGCTCTCCTTGGGCAGGCGAAAGTGGGTGAGTCGGTCGAGGAAATGGCTCATAACGGTTCTCTTTCTCGTGGGGTCCAGGCTCTGGGGCCTTTAGCAGGGCATCGCGGCGTTGCGGCGGGCATAGCACCACCAGGTCACCACGGCGCACAGCAGATAGAAGGCAGAAAAGACCCACAGCGCGGCCTCGGGCCCGCCGGTGGATGCGATCGAGCTGCCATAGCTCTTGGGAATGAAAAAGCCGCCATACGCACCCAGTGCGCCGGCAAAGCCGACGGCGGCGGCGCCCAGCACATTGCCTTCCTTGAGGGCGGCGGCCTGCGAGGCCGCATCCTTGCCTGCGCCTTGCGTGGCCAGCTGGTTGAAGATCACGGGGATCATGCGGAAGGTGGAGCCATTGCCGATGCCGGTGGTGACAAACAGCACCAGGAACATCAGAAAAAAGCCGGTGAAGCTGCCCGCTTGCGGCCCCCAGGCCAGCGCATAGCTGCCCGTGCCCTTGGGCAGAAACCACAGCACGCCCAGCACGGCCAGCGCCATCACCAGAAAGTTCCAGAACGTGACCACGCCGCCACCGACCTTGTCGGCCAGCCAGCCACCAAAGGGCCGCACCAGCGCGCCCACCAGCGGGCCCAGCCAGGCGTAGGCCAGCGGATTGACGGCGGGGAACAGGCCCTTGATCAGCAGCGGAAAGCCGGCGGCAAAGCCGATGAAGGAGCCAAAGGTGCCCAGGTAGAGCAGGCACATGATCCAGTTGTGGGGCTGCACAAAGATGGCGGCCTGCGCGGCCACTGAGGCCTTGGCATCGGCCACATCGTTCATCCCGAACCAGGCAACGACCGAGGTCAGCGCAATCCAGGGCACCCAGATGAAGGCAGCGTTCTGCATCCAGACCTCGACCTGCACCCCGCCCTGGGTGATGGTCTGCGGCTCACCGCCAAAGATGCCCAGCAGACCGACGGTGACGACGATGGGGCTCAGGAACTGCACCACCGACACGCCCAGGTTGCCCAGGCCGGCATTGACACCCAGCGCCGAGCCCTTGCGGTCCTTGGGGAAGAAGTAGCTGATGTTGGCCATGCTGGAGCTGAAATTGCCCCCGCCCAGGCCGCACAGCAGCGCCAGGATCAGCATCGTCGGGTAGGGCGTGGCCGGGTCCTGCACGGCCATGCCGATGCCGATCGCCGGGATCAGCAGGCTGGCAGTCGAGATCGCCGTCCAGCGCCGGCCGCCCACCAAAGGCACCATGAAGGAGTAGAAGATGCGCAAGGTGGCGCCCGACAGCGCAGGCGCGGCCGCCAGCCAGAACAGCTGGTTGGTGGAGTACTGAAAGCCCAGGCCCGGCAGGCTGACGGCGACCACGCTCCAGACCTGCCAGACGGCAAAGGCCAGGAACAGCGCCGGCACGGAGATCCACAAATTGAGCTTGGCGATGGCCTCGCCCTCCTTTTCCCAGAAGGCCTTGTCCTCCGGGGTCCAGATCGTCAAGGTGCTGCCGCGGCGCGGCGCAGAGGGGGTGTTGCTTGTCATGGAGAGTCTTTCCAGCAGAAATCGATGGCGGCTGTCACGCCTTGCGGCCCGCAGCGGGGCCCATCACATCGGTGCGGCGCACCTCGGTCCAGTACATCCAGATCAGCGAGACCCAGACCACGCCATAGAGCAGCATGAAAGCGCTGGAGCGCAGGCCCGTCAGATCGAGCAGCAGACCGAACAGGATCGGCAGCACAAAGCCGCCCAGGCCGCCGGCCAGGCCCACGATGCCGCTGATGGCACCGATGTTGTCGGGGTAGTCGTTGCCGATGTACTTGAAGACGCTGGCCTTGCCGAACGCAAAGGCCACGCCCAGCACACCCATCAGCGCGGTGAAGCTGTAGACGTTCAGGCCCAGGTGGAAGGTCTGGGGGCCGTTGACCGTGGCAACGGTGAAATCGGTCTGCGGGTAGCTCAGCAGGAACAGGCAGATCCAGCTCACCCACATCACCCACCAGGTGACCTTGTGGGCGCCGTATTTGTCGGACAGCACACCGCCAATGGCGCGCAGCACGCCGCCGGGCAGCGAAAAGCAGGCCGCGAGCAAGGCGGCGACGCGGATGTCCAGGCCGTACTCGCCCACGTAGTACTGCACCATCCACAGCGCCAGCGCCACATAGCCACCAAAGACGATGCTGTAGTACTGGCAGTACTTGAGCACGCGCGGGTCCTTCAAGGCCTGCAGCTGGTCGACAAAGCGGACGTTGCTGGCCACCAGGTGGCGCGGGTCATGCGCGCTGAACAGCCAGAACAGCACCACGGTGCCCGCCAGAATGGCCGCGTAGACCTGGGGCACCAGCGCCCAGCCGCCCGCCACCAACAGCGCCGGCGCAAGAAACTTGTTGACGGCCGAGCCGGAGTTGCCCGCGCCATAGACGCCCATGGCCATGCCCTGGCGGCTCTTGGGAAACCAGCGCGCCACATAGGGCGTGCCCACCGAGAAAGAGCCACCGGCGAGGCCGACAAACAGGCCGATGACGAGGAACTGCCAGTACTGCGTGGCGTAGGCCATGAGCCAGACGGCCGGCACGGTGACGGCCATCAGCACGGTCATCACGGTGCGGCCGCCAAAGCGGTCCGTCCAGATGCCCAGCGGCACCCGCACCAGCGAGCCCGAGAGCACCGGCATGGCGGTGAGCAGGCCAAACTCGGTCGCGTTCAGGCCCAGTTGCTGCTTGAGCGGGATGCCGATGACGCCGAACATCATCCACACCATGAAGCAGACCGTGAAGGCCAGCGTGCTGACGGCGAGCACGCTCCAGGCCTGGCGCGAGACAGCGGGAGGGGCAGTGGCGGAATCCATGGTGGGGGCAGATGTTGTTGGTCTGCCTCTACTGTGCTGCGCCAGCGCGCAGCGCACCATCCACCGGTTAGCGCATCAGGCCGCGCCGCAAGAACGATGGCCTGCGCCCTGCCATCGTTCTGAAGAACTATGGCGCCGCTTTTCTCGGCAGCGCCTGATGTGCATCAAACCGGCCATGCAGCCTGGCCGGCATGATGCCCGGTTGCTCAGGCCAGATCGACCTGCATGCCCACGGCGCGCAGCTTGTCCACCACCTCATCGATATGCGCCTTGCTGCGGGTCTGCAGCACGATGTCGATCTCGGTGTTTTGCGCGGCCAGCTTGGTGAAGGCGCGCTGGTGGTGCACCTCTTCGATGTTGGCGCCCGCCTCGGCCACGATGGCCGTGATGCGTGCGAGCATGCCGGGCACATCGCGCGAGCTGATGCGCAGGCGCGCGAGCCGGCCCGAGCGCACCATGCCGCGCTGGATGATGGAGGCCAGCAGCAGCGGGTCGATATTGCCGCCCGACAGCACCAGGCCCACCTTCTGGCCGGCAAAGCGCTCGGGGTAGCGCAGCAGCGCCGCCAGCCCCACCGATCCCGCGCCCTCGACCAGGGTCTTTTCAATCTCCAGCAGCATCAGCACCGCCTGCTCGATATCGCTCTCCTCGACCAGCACCAGGTCGTCCACCGTGCGGGCGACGATCTCGCGCGTGATCAGGCCGGCCGTCGCCACCGCAATGCCTTCGGCCATCGTCGAGACGCCGACGGGCAGGTCCTGGTGCTGCACCGCATTGACCATGCTGGGAAAGCGCGAGGTCTGCACACCCACCACCTGGATGCCGGGCTTGACCGCCTTGGCGGCGGTGGCCATGCCGGCAATCAGGCCCCCGCCGCCGACGGCGACCAGCAGGGTGTCCAGGTCGGGCTGGTCTTCGAGCATCTCCAGCGCCAAGGTGCCCTGGCCGGCTGCAATGTCGGCATCGTCAAAGGGGTGCACAAACACCAGCTTCTGGTCCTCGGCCATCGCATAGGCATGGGCGCGGGCCTCTTCCAGCGTGTCGCCATGCAGCACCACCTCGGCACCAAAACTGCGCGTGCGCTCGACCTTGACGCCCGGCGTGAAGCGCGGCATCACGATCACCGCCCGCACACCCAGCTGCTGCGCATGGTAGGCCACGCCCTGGGCATGGTTGCCCGCGCTCATCGCAATCACGCCCCGTGCGCGCTGCTCGGCGTTGAGCTGCATCAGCTTGTTGCAGGCACCGCGCTCCTTGAAGGCCGCCGTGAACTGCAGGTTCTCGAACTTGAGGTAGACCTTGGCGCCCACGATCTGGGACAGGGTGTGGGAGTACAGGCACGGCGTGCGCTCGACCTTGCCTTGGATGCGCTGGGCGGCGTCGCGGATGTCTTGAATGCTGAGCATGGGATGACTCGCTGGAGGGTGGGCCGCCCGGCCAGGGGGCGGCAGTGGTGATGGGTGCCGTATCCGTGTTGCCGGGCGTCAGTCGGCGCTGGGCGGCTGGTAGACATGGTCAAAAAACGCCTGCTCCAGCGCCACCGCGCGGCTGAAATAATCGGCCGCCTCGGCACGCACGTCGGGCTCGATGCTCTCGCCCATGCGGTCGAGCTCGGCGCGCAGCCAGCCGACAAAATCGCGGAAGAAGTCATTGGCGTGCAGGCTGATCCATTCGGCATGTTCAAAGCGCGGCGGCAGGCGCTGGCCGGGCTGGTCAAAGCCGTCCAGGTACAGGCCTTCGGCCACGCAGAGCACGGCCAGGCAGTTGGCGTATTTCTGGCTGCGCGCAGCCTGCCCCATCAGCGCCTGGAACTGCACGGTAGGCAGCGTCAGCGGCGGCGTATCGCGCTCCTGCTGGGACACGTCCAGCGCGTCAAAACTGCGCTGAAAGTAGGTGTTCTCGTCGCTGGTGATCATCGCCGCTAACTGCGCCAGGCGCACGCGCGGCGCAAAGCTATCGGCGCTGGCGATGGCCGCGCCCAAGAGCGCCACGAACTGGTTGATGAACTGGTAGTCCTGCACCAGGTAGCGGCGCAGCACCGCATCATCAAGGCTACCGGCCCGCATCTCGTCAATGAAGCGGTGCTGGATGCAGGCATCCCAGACGGGCTGGTTCAGCGCTTGAAGCGATTCGGAAAAACGGTCGGTCATGGTGGGCGGCAGGGGCTGCAACGGCAAAGAGGGCCATTGTGCCGCAACAGCCTTGTGCCTGCGTACCACCCTTGTGATGCGCTATGATTTTTGCACATCCCCACCCTCTCCCTCTGTTACCGAAAGACGAGCATGACCTCTGCCATCGACCGCCGCCATGTCGGCGCCCGCCTGTCCGAAATCGCCATCCACAACGGCACCGTCTACCTGGCCGGCCAGATCCCCGAGAACAACCCCGGTGCCGATATCGTCACCCAGACCCAGGAAGTGCTGAGCCATATCGACCGCCTGCTGGGCGAGGCCGGATCGAGCAAGGCCAGCATCCTGCAGTGCCAGATCTACCTGACCGACATCAGCGAGATTGGCCAGATGAACAGCGTCTGGGACGCCTGGGTGACCCCCGGCCACACGCCGCCCCGCGCTACCGTGCAGGCCACGCTGGGCAACCCGGCCTACAAGATCGAAGTGGTGGTGGTCGCCGCCGTCGACAAGGCCTGATCGGGGCGCGCTGGCCCTAACCAAGAACCTGTTCTAAGGCTGCGCTGAACGCAGCATTCCTTGCATACAAAGCCTGTCTTGCAACTTGCATGGCAGGCTTTTTGCTTGTGTCTCCCAGGCTGCACAAGTCGGTGAACGCTCACGGGTAATCCCTGTTCACTGATCGGTATGTGCATGGGTACATTTTGCATACAAGAAATTTACAACTTGTATACAAACCGAAAAGGAATGCGTATGCGTCGTTTTGTCAGATCGCTGTTCGGGCAGGTGGTGGTGGCTCTTATCGTTGGGGTCCTCATCGGCCTGCTGGTGCCGGAGTGGGCCGTCAACCTCAAGCCTTTGGGCGATGGTTTCATCAAGCTCATCAAGATGATCATCCCGGTGCTGGTGTTCTGCGTGGTGGTGCATGGCATCGCGGGCGCAGGCGACCTCAAGCGCGTGGGCCGGGTCGGCGTCAAGGCGCTGATCTACTTCGAGGTGCTCACCACCATTGCACTGGTGTTGGGCCTGGTACTGGCCTTTGTGTTCCAACCTGGTGCAGGCATGAACGTGGACCCGAGCAAGCTCGATGCCTCGGCCATGAGCGCCTACGCCAGCAATGCCGACAAGCTGACCAGCGGCGGCACGGTCGATTTCCTGATGAAGCTGATCCCCACCACCGTGGTGCAGGCCTTTGCCACCGGCGACGTGCTGCAGGTGCTGCTGTTTGCCGTGCTGTTTGGCTGCGGGTTGACCATGCTGGGCGAGCGCGGCGCGCCGGTGAGCCTGCTGATCGACACCATGTCGCATGTGCTGTTCAAGGTGATGGGCATCATCATCAAGCTCGCGCCCCTGGGTGTGCTGGGCGCGATCGCCTTTACCGTCGGCCAGTACGGCGTGGGCTCGCTCAAGCAGCTGGGCATGCTGGTGCTGCTGTTCTATGTGGCCGTCGCCTTCTTTGTCTTCGTGGTGCTGGGCTTTGCGATGCGCGTCTCGGGTTTCAGCCTCATCAAGCTGCTGCGCTACCTGCGTGAAGAGCTGATGGTGGTGTTTGCCACCACCTCGTCGGACAGCGTGCTGCCCCAGATCATGGCCAAGCTGCGCCACCTGGGCATCCGCGACTCCACGGTCGGCCTGGTGATCCCCACCGGCTACTCCTTCAATCTGGATGCGTTCTCGATCTACATCACCTTGGCGGCGGTCTTCATTGCCCAGGCCACCAATACGCCGATCTCGATGACCGACCTGCTGACCATCCTGGCCATTGCGCTGGTCACCTCCAAGGGCGCGCACGGCGTGCCGGGCTCGGCCATCGTGGTGCTGGCCGCCACCTTGCATGCGATCCCCGCGATCCCGGCCATCGGCCTGGTGCTGGTGCTGTCGGTGGACTGGTTCATGGGCATTGCCCGGGCGCTGGGTAACCTGATCGGCAACTGCGTGGCGACCGTGGCGATTGCCTCCTGGGAAGGCGATATCGACCGCGAGCGCGCCCATAAGGTGCTCAATGGCGAGAAACTACCGCAAGACACGGCACAATCGGAGCTGTCTACACCCCACGCCTGAGCCCATGACTGCTGTCAGCCCCACCACCATTGCAGAACGCGTCGTCGAAGCCATCCTCGCGCAGAAGCTCTCGCCCGGGGAGCGCCTGGGAGAGCAGGCGCTGGCAGACAACTTCTCGGTCAGCCGCACCTTGGTGCGTGAGGCGCTGATGCAGCTGCAGGCGCGCGGCTTTGTGCAGGTGCAGCCGCGCCGGGGCTGGTACGTGGTGCAGCCCAGTGCCGAAGAGGCACGCGACGCCTTCGCCGCCCGGCGCATCATCGAGGCGGGCATCCTGGAGACCGCAGGCCGCCCGATGCAGCAGGTGATCCGCCAGCTGCGCCTGCATATCGACGAGGAGCAGCGCGCGATCCAGGGCGCCGACGCGGCCACGCGCGCCTTTCTGCTGGCCGATTTCCACGTCTGCCTGGCCGAGAACATGGGCCACCGCCTGCTGGCCGATACCCTGCGCGACCTGACCGCCCGCACCACGCTGGCAGCAACGCTCTACCAGTCCGACCACAGCGCCGAGCAGTCCTGCGCGGACCATGCCAGCATTGTCGAGGCGCTGGAGCGGGGCGACGCCGAGCAGGCCCGCGCACTGATGCTGGCCCATATCGGCAACGTCGAAGAAGCGTTGGAGACCACCCCTCCGCCCCCGGAGACTGCGCCTGGCGAGCGCCTGCGTGCCACCCTGAGCCCCGTGCAGCGCTGATGCCCGAGCCACGCATGCGGCCGCGCAAGAGCGGCGGGCCGGGCCGACTCCTCAAGCCTGCCAGGCCCGCAAGCCCGGCCGGCCCGCCCCGGCTGCTGGGCTTTCACAAGCCCTATGGCGTTGTCAGCCAGTTCACGCCCGAGGGGCGCTGGCAAGGCCTGAAAGACTTTATCGACGTGCCCGGCGTCTATGTCGCTGGCCGGCTCGATGGCGACAGCGAAGGCCTGCTGCTGCTGACCAACGACGGCCAGTTGCAGGCCCGCATTGCCGACCCGCGCCACAAGATGGCCAAGACCTACTGGGTGCAGGTCGAAGGCATTCCCGATGCCGCCGCCTTGCAGCAGCTGCGCGATGGCGTGGACCTGAAAGACGGCAAGACCCTGCCGGCCCAGGTGCGCATGCTCGACCCGCAGCCTGCGATGTGGCCGCGCCACCCGCCCATCCGCGTGCGCCAGAGCGTGCCCGATTGCTGGATCGAGCTCATCATCCGCGAAGGCCGCAACCGCCAGGTGCGGCGCATGACCGCTGCCGTCGGCCACCCCACCTTGCGCTTGGTTCGCATGGCCATTGGCCGCTACTCGCTCGCTGGCCTGGAGCCCGGGCAGTGGACGGATCTGGCGCTGTAAAAAGTCGCCGCGCCAGGCATCATTGCGCCAGCAGCGGCAATGCATCCAAAGCCTCTTGCCCCGAGGGAAGGGCCACCGCCTGCCAGCCACCACGCCGGGGCCAAGGCCGGTAGTGCGCCAGCGGCAACACCTCCACCTGCTCGATCTGCCCTTGCAGCTGCGCGCCCAGCGCCTGCAAGGCCTGGCTGCGCTGCTGCGCGCAGGCCTGCACCTGCGCCCACTGCGCGCGCCGCTCGGCCGCGCTGAGGGCCGCCATCGCATGGGGCGCTGGCAGGCATTGCGCCGCAGCCAGCCAGCGCAACGCGCTGAGGTCGCCCGCGCCCAGTTGCTGCAGCTGCTGGGCATAGCGCTGCAGCCCCTCCGGCTCCAGGCGGCCCGCCAATTGGATGTCGAGCACATCGCCTTGCAGCCGGTAGCGCGCTGGCAGGGCGGCGGTCCAGTGGCTGCTGCCGTGGCGGCTACGCATGCTGGCAGCAATACGGCGGCTGCCCTGCACCAGCAGTGGTTGCACCAGCTCCAGCAGGGCCACATCGCGCAGGCGGGCTTGTTCCGGGTTGCGGGCGGGCGCCAGCTGAATGCGGATGGGCTGGCTGTCATAGCCGCGCCATTGCAGGCCCCAGGCCTGCAGCCCGGCCCGGTCGGGCGCCATCAGGCCCATGGCCAGCGCCGCTGGCACAAAGGCGATCGCCGCCCAGATCCACCATTCGGGCGACATGCGGCGGGCATTCCAGGCCTGGCCCTGCCGAAGCAGCGACCAGCCGGTGCTCAACTGCCCCAGCAGCCAGACCACCACCAGCACCACGATGGCGCCGGCCAGGCCCGTGCCCATCTGCAGCATCTCGGCCGGGTGCAGGCCCTCGGGCAGCACAAACAGGACCATCCAGCCGCAGGCCGTCGCCAGCAAGGCCGCCAGCATCGCGTAGAACGGCAGCCACACGGGCGTACGCAGGCGCCCGTCCTCCATCCGCAACGCCGGATCGCGCAGCGCGCGCCGCCCTTCGACCAGCCAGCCGATGCGGCCCGCTTGCGACAGCAGCACAAACACCAGCCCGCCTGCGGCCACTGCTATCAGCAGCGGCAACCACAGCCACAGCAGCAGCACGCCCAGCGCCGCCATCAGCACACCGCCCAGTACCAGCAGCGCCGCATGGCCGCGCTGCCGCTTTCCCTCTTGTCTCCAACCCATGGACCTCTGCACTCCCTTGTCTCTCATCTCCACCGGCATCCGGCATTCCTGTGCAAGAATGCCCTTTCGCACCCACTAAGCCTGCAAGACCAGCTATGGTTTTGGGAGTATATGAACTGGAGGGGATGGACGCGGCTGCCATACCCCCGCTGTAAGAACCTGTTCAAAGGAAACCCCATGCGCCCCTTGCTCAGCCTCTGCCTTGGCCTGGCCTTTCAACTGACGCAACCCCCTGCCCACGCACAGAACATGACCACGCTCGCCCTGCACCAGGCAGCGGCTGCCAACAACGGCAGCCGCATCCAGCAACTGCTGCAAAACGGTGGCGCCAGCGCCCTCGATGCACGCGATGCCCAGGGCCGCACGCCGCTGCTCGTAGCCACCCAGAGCAACCAGGTGGCAGCGGCCAGGGCCTTGATCGAGGCCGGCGCCGATGTGAATGCCAAGGACCACATCGAAGACAGCCCCTACCTGTACGCCGGCGCACGCGGCCACCAGGAGATCCTGCAGATGACGCTGGCCCATGGCGCCGACCTGCGCAGCACCAACCGCTATGGCGGCACCGCGCTGATCCCGGCAGCCGAGCGCGGCCATGTCGAGACCGTGCGCACCCTCATCAACGCCGGCGTCGATGTGAACCATGTCAACCGCCTGGGCTGGACGGCGCTGATGGAGGCCATCGTGCTGAGCGATGGCGGCCCGCGCCACCAGCAGATCCTGCAGCTCTTGATCGATGCCAAGGCCGATGTCAACCTGGCCGACAAGGAGGGCGTGACACCGCTGGCCCATGCCCGGCAACGCGGCTATAGCGCGATGGTGGAG
Organism: Comamonas koreensis; assembly: GCF_014076495.1. Classification (NCBI taxonomy): domain Bacteria; kingdom Pseudomonadati; phylum Pseudomonadota; class Betaproteobacteria; order Burkholderiales; family Comamonadaceae; genus Comamonas; species Comamonas koreensis. The sequence goes on from NZ_CP043575.1 coordinate 416,137, forward strand.
ATGCTGACAGCGGCCGGTGCGCGCTGAGGCGCAACGTTGTTTTATGCAATACGTTAATAAAAATTAGACTTTTTATAACTATTGCTTTATAGTGAACACCGTCTGAGAGGTATTTGCCGCTGTGCAAGCCTCTTTTTCCCGCTGGTGGGTGGCAGGGCTACTTCCAGCGTTCTTGGCGACATTCGCCTGGTTGGTCTGCAGAGCAGCAGTCAACCGCGTACCTACACGCTCACACAGGCTGCCCAAGCCCGTGATCCTGATTGATACCCATTTCTAAGACTTTTATTTCCATCGGGAAGTACCTCGTTTCCCCGTCGACCCACCAAGCGCCCAATGGCCGCTTTGGCGCCTCCTTCTCCTTCCAGCGATCACCGGGCAATGGCAGCTATTGCCGGGTATTCCGCTTCGACAAGACATTCGCCTCTGCAGAAGCGGCGCGCATCTTTGCAGTGACCCAAGGCTGGCTGCAGTCATCCATGCCCAAGCCTCCGGTCTGCTGACCGCGGGGTGGCAACACCACCCCTCCCATTCCTTGGCGACATGGCCTGGTCTGTCCAGTCCGCCGCCACTCCATGCGCACCCATGGTGCAACTTCTTTCAGAAAGGCTCTGACATGAGCAGCAAAATTTATGTGGGCAACCTGCCCTATTCCGTGACCGATTCCAGTCTCCAGGACAACTTCTCCGAATTCGGTTCGGTGACCTCCGCCAAAGTCATGATGGACCGCGATACCGGTCGCTCCAAGGGATTCGGCTTTGTCGAAATGGCCTCGGCCGATGTGGCCCAGGCAGCAATCGACGCGCTCAATGGCAGGTCGGTCGACGGACGCCAGATCGTCGTCAACCTGGCCCGCCCCCGTGAAGAATCCAGAGGCGCGGGTGGCTACAGCAACTCGGGCGGTCGCTCCGACGTGGGCTACGGCCAAGGCGGCTACGGCGGTGGCCGTTACTGAGCGCATCGCATCTTGAAGACCCGGCTGTCGTAGCCGGTTCGATCAGGCCTTACAAAGCGCCTCTCGGTACCGCTGGTACAGAGAGGCGCTTTGTCATGGAGCGGACACGGGGCCGTCCGGGCCGGGCGCAATCGCTCCGGCCTGCGCCAGCAGCTGCGCGATCCAGTCGATGAACACCCGCACCCGGCGCGACAGCTGCGCCCGGTGCAGGTAGAGCACATGCACCGGCAGCGCAGGCGGCGGGTAGCTGTGCAGCACCTGCACCAGCTCGCCCGACTGCAGATGGGCCTGCACGTCATAGCGCGGTATCTGGATCAGGCCCAGGCCCGCCAGCGCGCAGGCGATATAGCTCTCCACATGGTTGGCACCCACAGCCCCGGGCAGCACCATGCTGTGCTCGGCGCCGCCCTCCACCCATTCCCAGGCGGCAGGGCGCCCACTGGTGGGCGAGTTGTAGTGCACGCTCTGGTGGCCTGCCAGGTCAGCCGGTGTCTGCGGCGTGCCCTGCCGGGCCAGGTAGGTGGGGCTGGCGCAGTTGATCAGTTCCATGCTGCCCAGCGCCTTGGCCACCAGCGAGCTGTGGGCCAGCGGTCCCACGCGCAAGGCGCAGTCGATGTGCTCCTGCACCAGGTCCACCGCCCGGTCGCTGGAGCCCAGATCCACCTCCAGCCCCGGGTGCTGCGCCAGCAGCGCTGGCAATGCGGGGGCGACGATCAGCCGCGCCACGCGGCTGGGCACATCGATGCGCAGGCGCCCGGCCACGGCATGCGATTGCGGGCGAAAGCGCTGCTCGAGGTCCTGCATCTCATCAACCAGGCTGCTGGCGCTATCAACCAGCGCCTGGCCATCCAACGTCAGCGCTACCTTGCGTGTGGTGCGGTGGAGCAGGCGCGTGCCCAGCCGGGCTTCCAACTGCTGCACCGCCAGCGACACGGTGGGCCGGGGCAGCGCCAGCTGGTCGGCGGCCTGGGAAAAGCTGCCGGTCGCGGCCACACGCAAAAAGATGCGCAGCAGGTCAATGCGGTCCATAGCCCGGATCCTGCACATTCATTGTTAATAAATTCTGGATAAACATGGAATAAATTCTATATTTATCTTTGTTTCGTGACCAATTACGCTGAACAGCTCTGACCTATCCCCAAGGAGCTTTTCATGTCCAAACCCCAACACAGCCTGCAGGGCAAGACCGTTTTGATCGCCGGCGGTGCCAAAAACCTGGGCGGCCTGCTGGCCACCGACTTTGTCCAGCATGGCGCCAAGGCCGTGGCCATCCACTACAACAGCGCAGCGAGCAAGGCCGATGCCGAGCAGACGCTGGCAGCGCTGCAAAAGCTGGGCGCCAAGGCGGTGATGCTGCAAGGCGACCTGACCACGGCCGCCGCCGTGGAGAAGCTGTTTGCCGACACCGTGGCCGCGCTGGGCCGCCCCGACATTGCGATCAACACCGTCGGCAAGGTGCTGAAAAAGCCGATGGCCGAGATCAGCGAAGCGGAGTTTGACGAGATGGATGCGGTCAACAACAAGGCCGCCTTCTTCTTCTTGAAGGAGGCAGGCAAGCAGGTGAATGATGGCGGCAAGATCTGCACGCTGGTCACCTCGCTGCTGGGCGCCTTCACGCCGTTTTACGCGTCCTACGCGGGCACCAAGGCGCCGGTGGAGCACTACACCCGCGCAGCGGCCAAGGAGCTGGGCGCGCGCGGCATCTCGGTCACCGCCGTGGGCCCCGGCCCGATGGACACGCCCTTCTTCTACGGCCAGGAAAGCGCTGACGCGCAGGCCTACCACAAGAGCGCAGCGGCGCTGTCGCCGTTCAGCCAGACGGGCCTGACCGACATCGAAGACGTGGTGCCCTTTGTGCGCCACCTGGTGAGCGATGGCTGGTGGATCACCGGCCAGACGATTCTGATCAACGGCGGCTATACGACAAAATAAAGCCTGGAGGGCGCCGCCCTCCCACCACCACAAGGAGTTGCCCATGCATATGATTTTGGTCATGCTGACCGGCTTGCTGCTGCTGGCCGTCTTTGCCCTGCTGGGCAAGCTCTGGGGCGCCGATGCGGCCAGCATCGCGCTGGCGGCCAAGTACTTCATCCCCGCCTGGCTGGGGGTCGCGCTGGTCAATATGTGGGTCGGCGTCCACAAGGCCGGCTATACCGTCGCGCAGGAGCTGCCCATCTTGCTCGTCAACTTCGCCGTGCCCGCCGCGCTGGCGCTGGGCCTGGTCTGGTGGCTGGGCCGCGCCTGATCGGCGATTGGACAGAACACCACAGTTGCCGCGCTGCAGCATCGAAAACACTGGGCCCGCTGCCTGCCTTGCACTACGCTGGTGCGTGGAATTGGATGCCTGCAGCGGTTGATGGGGGTGTTCTCTACAGGCGGCAGCAAAGACCGACAAGTGCCTGCACACCTCGCCTGTTGTGAGCCGCAGACGCGCGCTTTACATTGTCACCGTGCCGTCATACCGACCCCGCAGCATCCATCCACTTGCTGATTCACCAACCCTGGGGACAACGGACGATGACAACACACCAACCCACCTTTCGCCTGGCCACGCTGGGCGCTGCGATGTGCGCAGCTCTGCTGATGACCGCCTGCGGCGGCGGCGATGATGATCCGAGCTTCAAGACCCTGGACGGCAAGCAGCCCCAGGTGATCGCCCACCGTGGCTACTCGGGCATGTACCCCGAGCAGACCCGCATGGCCTACGAGAAGGCGGCCGACGCCGGTGCCGACATGCTGGAGCTGGACATGCACATGACGCGTGACTGCCAGCTGGTGGCCCGCCACAACGCCTGGCTGAGCGACAGCACCAACATCGCCGATGTGGCCAAGACCAATGCCGCCGTGGCAGCCCGCAAGCGCACCACGCCCGGCGTGCTGGTGAATGTGAAATACCCCGCCATCCCGGCCAACGGCCCCAGCCAGTACCTGACGGACCTGGTCGAGCCGGGCAACCAGAAGTCGGTGCTCAAGGCGCTGATCGTCGACGGCGAAGACCACAGCAATGACTGGTCGATCAGCGACTTCACGATGCAGGAGCTGCGCGACTGGATTGCCGGCACCACCTTGGACAACCGCGCCGACCGCCCCACCGAGTGGAACGGCAAGCTGCCGCTGATCAGCGCCCAGGATGTGATCGACATCGCAGCGGCCAAGGGCAAGGCGCTGGGCCGCACCATCCCCGTGTATGCCGAAACCAAGAACCCCTACTGGAACAACCAGCAGGCGATCGCCAATGGTTGCGGCAGCGGCAGCCACCCGTTTGAAGATGCCGTGATGGCGCTGCTCGAGAAGAACAAGCTCAACAGCAAGGACTCGGCCATCTACATCCAGAGCTTTGACCCTGAGAGCCTCAAGTACCTGCGCAAGGCCGGCATGAAGGCCAAGGGCGTGCAGCTGATCGATGGCAATGACTTCGACCTCAAGGACGGCTCGATGGTCTACATCACCACCGATGAATGGACCTTCATCAGCGGCCGCCCCTACAGCTGGACCCTGGCTGGCGATGCCCGCACCTTTGCCGTGATGCAGACCCCGGCCGGCCTGGCCGAGATCAAGACCTATGCCGACGGCATCGGCCCCTGGAAGCCCCAGGTCCTGGCCCACTCCGTCGTGCCCTACAAGGACGGCGCCGGCCTGAAGGACGTCAACACCTTGAAGGACACCGGCCTGATCGCCAACGCCCACAAGGCTGGCCTGATCGTGCACAGCTTCACCTTCCGCAACGAAGCGGGCCGCCTGGCCGGCATCTACAAGGGTGACCCGGTGCAGGAGTTCCTGGCCTACTACCGCCTGGGCATCGATGGCGTGTTCACCGACTTCACCCCGACGGGCGTGCAGGCCCGCGATGCCTACATTGCCGAGCTGAAGAACCAGTAAGCCAGGCAGCTGCTTCCACCCCCAAGGACGCCCTGGCGTCCTTTTTTGATGCCTGCCTCAGCGCGCCAAGCGCGGCTGGCTGCGCCGCGCCAGCGCCCAGGCCAGCAGGTTCAGCGCCGAGCACATCAGCCAGTAGATCGCGCCCACCAGCAGGAACACCTCGGCCGGGTGCACCATCAGCCGCGCATTGACCTGGGTGGACAGAAAGGACAGCTCGCCCACGCCGACGATATAGGCCAGCGAGCTGTCCTTGATCAGGGTCACCCACTGGTTCACAAACGAGGGCAGCATCACCGCCAGCGCCTGGGGCAGGATGAGGCTGCGCAGCACCTGCCAGCGCGTCAGGCCCAGCGCCGCGCCCGCATCCCACTGGCCCGGCGCAACCGCCTGCAGGCCAGCGGCCACGCCATGGGCCAGGTAGGCGCCGCTGACCAGCGACAGCGCACAGACCACCGAGACGCTGCCCGGCACATCCACGTTGAACAGCACCGGCAGCAAAAAATAAATCCAGAAGATCAGCAGCAGCACCGGAATGGCGCGCAAAAAGCCCAGCACCACCCGCAGGTACTGCAAGGCCCGGCCCCGCCCCATCACCAGCGCAATGCCCAGTGCCAGCCCCAGCACGGCAGATAGCAGGCCGGAGACGGCGCTCAGCATCAGGCTCAGCAAGGCGCCGCCCGGTGGCCCATCGGGAAAGGTGCCCACCAGCAGGTAGTGCCAGTCATCGCTCAGTGCAGCAAAGTTCATGCGCGCCTCACCTCCACCCGGCCCCAGCGGCGGCGCTGGGCCAGGTGCTGGCTGAGCAGCTCCAGCCCGATGATCAGCACGATGTAGAGCAAGGTGGTGATGCCATAGACCTGGAAGGACTGGAAGGTCTCGGCCTCCACCTGGCGCGCCCGGTACGAGAGCTCGGCCAGGCCAATGGCCATGCCCAGCGAGGTGTTCTTGACGATGTTCATGTACTGGCCCATCAGCGGCGAGATGACCCGCGCCAGCGCCTGGGGCAGCACGATATGGCGCAGCAGCTGCCAGCCGCCCATGCCCAGCGAGCGCGCCGCCTGGCTCTGGCTGGCCGGCACGCTGTTGATGCCCGCGCGCACCTCTTCGCCCACATAGGCCGTCGCATAGAACACCATGCCGATGCAGGCCGAGACAAACTCCAGCGAAGGCCAGCCCAGGCTGAACGGGCCCAGCGCCAGGCTGTGCGCCTGGTTGAGCCAGGCCATCCAGGCCGGTGGCAGCAGGCTGGGAACGCCAAAGTACCAAAAGAACAGCTGCACCAAGAGCGGCGTATTGCGAAACACCGACAGGTAGGCCAGCGCCAGCCAGCGCAGTGGCGCCCAGGCCGTGCTGCGCGCCACCGCAAAGCCGATGCCCAGCACGGTGGACGCCGCCATCACCAGCAGCGAGGCCAGCACCGTGGTGCACCAGCCCTCCAGCAGCCAGCGCCAGTACTTGCCCGCCAGCAGATGCGGCCACAGCGGCTCCAGCCAGGAGATCAAAAATTGCATAAACACCAACCCCAAAAGGCACAGCCCCGCGCCTTCTCAGACGCGGGGGTTGTGCGGTACCTATGCTGTTATGGCTTGTCGCCGATCTTGAAATTGCGCACCAGCGGTGTCGCGCTCTGCGGCCCGAACCAGGTGTCGTAGATCTTGCCGGCCTGGCCGCTGGCCTCCAGTTCCTTGAGGGCGGTGTTGACAAAGTCGGTCAGCGCAGCCTCCCCCTTGGGAATGCCCACGCCGATGTAGTCGCTCGATATCGTGAACGCCGGCACCTCCCACTTGTCGCGCTCCTTTTTATCCTTGATCGTGGCCAGCAGGCCGACCAGCTTGGGGCCGTCTTGCGAGATGGCCTGCACATTGCCATTGCGCAGCGCAGTGAACGCAAACGGCGTGTCGTCATAGGCCACCAAGGTGGCTTGCGGGTGCTTCTCGCGCAGCACGATCTCATTGGTCGTGCCCTTGTCCACACCGATGCGCAGCTGGTTCAGTTGCGCGGGCGAGGTCAACGTGCCCTTGGCCGCGATGAACTGTGTGCCCGAGGCAAAGTAGGGAACGCTGAAGCCCACCTGCTTGGCACGCTCCTCGGTGATCGTGAAATTGGCCAGCACCAGGTCCACCTTGTTCGACAGCAGCAGCGGCACGCGGTTGGCCGGGTTGGTCGGCACCAGCTGCAGCTTCACGCCCAGTCGCTGCGCAAAGGCCTGCGCATAGTCCACATCCAGACCCACGATCTTGCGCGTCTTGGGATCGACAAAACCAAACGGTGGATTGGCATCAAAGGCTGCCACGCGCAGCACCCCCGCCTGCTTGATATCCTGCAGGCGATCGGCCCACACCGCCCCCGATGCCAGCGCTGCCACCGCAGCGGTGGCCACCATCGCCCATGCCTTGTTTTTCATAGCTATGCTTTCTGAGATCCCCACGCCAGGGCACCATGCCCTGGCCAGCGAAAACTTGATTGAGGGCCCAGTGTAGGAATACAGACCGTCGTTGGACAACGACGATTTCATTCAATCGATATGTAGATTTCGCATGTACGACTCGACGACAAAGCACATCGCGCAAAACGCTCAAAAGGCTTTATAAGCAAGGGTGCGCGGCACACCCGATGTCTGCACCTGCCGCCCCATCCCCCAAGAACAACCCACCATGGACCGCAAAACCACCACCAGCGAATTGCGTGCGCAGTTCTTCCCGCAACTTGTGGCCGCCGGCTTTGTCCGCCAGGGCGATATCGCCCGGCGTGTGCTGGACGGTGGCGTGGTGCATGTCGTTGAGGTCCAGCATCGCCCGCGCAGCGCGGTGTTCCAGGTCAACCTGGGCGCCCATCTGCTGGCGCTGGGCGATGTGGCCGGTGGCGCCATGCCCGCGCCGCCGGCGATGCGCGACCATGACTGCGCCTGGCGCGGCTCGGTCATCGCCGGCTTTCGCAACGCCGCAGATGCCGAGTTTGCCTATGGCACCAGCGCACAGGAGGCGGCCGAATCAGTGGCCTTTGTAGTGTCGGAATGGCAGCGGCAGTCCCAGGCCTTTTTTGCCCCTTTCAGCGCCTACCCCGCGTCGTTCCTGGCCGCCGCCCGGCTGGCGGCGCAGGACAAGGATATGCACCCCGCCCACCTGCTCACCTGGGCCCGGGTCGCCGTCGTGTTGGGTGAGGCGTTACTGGCGCAATCGATCGCCCAAGCAGCGCTGCCGCGGGTGACGGAGCGCGCTACGGCGCTGCGGGCAAATCTGGAGGGGATCTTGGCGGGTTGAGCTGTGAAGCCTTGGGGCGAGCGCTGTCCTGGATCAACACCGCAGCTCAGTCATGCACCCTGCCCAGGCGGTTCGCGGCGTCTTGCAGGCCTTGGAATATGGCCGTTGACACGCTCTGCGGAAAGTCAGGGGGTAGTTGCTTTTCGGCGCGGGCAATCACGTCCGGTGTCATCTCCACCACTTGGTCGATGATTGCTCGCACATCCAAGCCTTGGGGCGAGCGGATGCCATAGCGCTCGCCCACAGCCTCCCAGTGGCAGCGCATGATCTTGTTCATGTTCCAGTGCGCATTTTTGGAACGCACGGCCATGGCCATGCGCGCCTTGTGGGGCGACAACTTGCCAGGCCCGGCTCCCCAAATGGGGTAGGCCGAGAGCACGTCATACAGCGGCGTCATCTCGAACACGCCCTGGGGCCGCAAAAAGATGCTGAAGTTCTTGGCATGGCCGTCAGTGGCACACAGCATCCAAAACAACAGCTGTGCCATAAAGAACTGGAACCGGTCTGTCCCCGGACTTTTGGATCTCGCCAGCAAGTCCATGATGGTATCGACGCCGGGCCCGCCATCACTCTCGTATTTGAGAATGGGCGAGACACCACTGGCCTGGCACATGTCCTCCTGCGGGATCCGTACCAGGACCTTCTCCTTCCATACGCTCCGGTCAAAGCGTTCAACGGCCAACACCTTCTGGTCTTCAAAGCGCAGCACGTCGCAGGGCGCAATCGGAATCCCAAAGGCGGCCACCAGCTTCGAACACAGCCATTCGTTCTCTACCGAGTGGCGCATGTCGATCTGCATATTGCCAATCAGACCCAGCGGCAATTTCAGGATGTGTGAAGTCGGTGTTGCACCCAGGGGTCTGCACCATTGGCCGGCCCAGTAAAGCAGCGCGGTTTTCTCCTGCGCCCCGGCAATCGAGATCCGGAAATCGTCGTCATCCAGACCGCCATCGCCAGACTGCGTCGGGTTCACCACGGCGCGAACCAGGCGCGCCACGTCCGCCTCGCTCAGCACCTCGTACTGCATCTCCGGTTCTTCGGGGGACGCCTCACCAGCGGGCAGGATCTGCAAGGCGCCAACGCAGTCTCTGCCAATTTCCCGCAACAGCGCATTGGGGTCTGTAGCGCCTACTTTGTAGCGGCGCGCGATGCGCTCCAAAATCTGCTCGTTGTCCGGCAGCAGGTTCTGGAAATAAAAGCGCACCGCCTCGCCTTTGTGCGGACCATTTCCCGGTGTGAAGGGCAGTGACAAGGACAAGGGCCGGCGCAGAGCCACATCACGCACCCAGGCGTCGTCGTACTGCAAAACATCGCTACCCGCCTCTACGCGCCATGTCCCGACACGGTGGCCGTTCATCCACAGGCCCAGGGCTTTGTTATGGCCAACGCTGCGCATGGCTTACCAGCTATCCAGTGTCTGCAGTTCACGGCCGGTGTCCGGAGACGTGGCCGGGCGGGCGCGCAATACCAGATCCACGCCCAGGATGCCCATCAGCTTCATCAAGCGTTCAGCGCTGACCGACTCGGCATTGCGCTCCATGGCCGAGACCGTCTGCTGGGTGACCCCCAGACGCGTGGCCACATCCGCCTGGGTCAGCTTGGCCGTCTTGCGAAAGGCTTTGAGCAGCGTCGGCAGCTGTGCCGTCGTGCGTACGGTGAATTCGTCCATGGCGCGCTCCTCTGCAAGCAGCAGAAAAACACACTATACGCTGTATTTGTGATTTACAAAATATAGGCTGTATTTCCGTTTTACAACCTAAGGATTGTATTTACGCCAGATTCGGCGCCAGCGCGCGGCGCAGGACCTCGATGTCCATGCCCCGGCGCTGGGCCATATCGGCCAGCTGGTCCTCGCCGATTTCGCCGACATTGAAGTAGACGGCTTCGGGGTAGCCCAGGTAGAAGCCACTGACGCTGGAGGCGGGGAACATGGCCAGGCTCTCGGTGAGGTGCATGCCGATATCGGCGGCATCCAGCGCCTTGAACAGGTCGATCTTGGCGGTGTGGTCCGGGCAGGCGGGGTAGCCGGGGGCGGGGCGCACGCCCTGGTATTTTTCCTTGATGAGTTCCTCGTTGCTCAGCTGCTCATCGGCGGCATAGCCCCACAGGTCTTGGCGCACGCGCAGGTGCAGGCATTCGGCAAAGGCTTCGGCCAGGCGGTCGGCCAGGGCCTTGAACATGATGCCGCTGTAGTCGTCCAGTGCGGCTTCAAATTCCTTGTCCTTTTTCTCGGCGCCAATGCCAGCCGTGACGGCAAACAGGCCGGCGTAGTCGCCGATGCCCGATTCCTTGGGGGCCACAAAGTCGGCCAGGCAGCGGCTGGGGCGCATCACGTTGTCCACCGCCTGCTTCTCGGTTTGCTGGCGCATGCCGTACCAGGTCAGCAGCTCGGTGCTGCGCGACTCGTCGGTGTAGAACACGATGTCGTCGCCCACGCGGTTGGCGGGGAACAGGCCCATCACGCCATTGGCCTGCAGCCAGCGGCCTTCGATGATCTTCTTGAGCATGGCCTGGGCATCAGCCAGCACCTTGCGCGCCTCCACACCGACCACCTCATCGTCGAGGATGGCGGGGTACGGGCCGGCCAGGTCCCAGGTCTGGAAGAATGGACCCCAGTCGATGTACTGGGCGATCTCGGCCAGGTCAAAGTTCTTGAACACGCGGCGGCCCAGCACGCGGGGCGTGACGGGCGGGTGCGCGGCAAAATCCACCGGGGTGGCATTGGCGCGGGCCTGGGCCAGGGTCCACAGCGGCGTTTTCTTCTTGTTGGCGTGCTGGGTGCGCACCTTGTCGTAGTCGGCCTCCACCTCTTGCAGGTAGCGGTCCTTGTTCTCACCCAGCAGGCTCTGGGCCACGCTCACGCTGCGCGAAGCATCAGGCACGTAAAGCACCGGGCCTTCGTACTTGGGCGCAATCTTCACCGCCGTGTGCACGCGCGAGCAGGTGGCGCCGCCAATCAGCAGCGGAATTTTCTTGATGCGGAAATAGTCGTCCTTGTGCATCTCGCCGGCCACATACTGCATCTCTTCGAGGCTGGGCGTGATCAGGCCCGACAGGCCAATGATGTCCGCGCCCTCGGCCTTGGCACGGGCCAGGATCTCGTGGCAGGGCACCATCACGCCCATATTGATGACCTCGAAGTTATTGCACTGCAGCACCACGGTGACGATGTTCTTGCCGATGTCATGCACATCGCCCTTGACGGTGGCGATGACGATCTTGCCCTTGCTCGACACGTCCATGCCCGCCGCTTCCTGCTGGCGCTTTTCCTCTTCGATATAGGGCACCAGGTGGGCCACGGCCTGCTTCATCACGCGGGCCGACTTGACCACCTGGGGCAGGAACATCTTGCCGGCGCCAAACAGGTCGCCGACGATGTTCATGCCGTCCATCAGCGGCCCTTCGATCACATGCAGCGGGCGCCCGCCGCCTTGCACGACGATGGCCTGGTAGGCCTCTTCGGTGTCTTCGGTGATGAAGTCGGTGATGCCATGCACCAGCGCATGCGACAGGCGCTCATTCACCGTCTTGGGGCTGTCGGGCGTGCCGCGCCATTCGAGCTTCTTGCTGTCGTCCTTGGCACCGCTCTTGGCGCTGTCGGCCACTTCGACCAGGCGCTCGCCGGCGTCGGGGCGGCGGTTGAGCACCACGTCTTCGACGCGCTCGCGCAGCACCGGCTCGAGGTCGTCATAGACGCCGACCATGCCGGCGTTGACGATGCCCATGTCCATGCCCGCCTGGATTGCGTGGTACAGGAACACCGTGTGGATCGCCTCGCGCACCGGGTCGTTGCCGCGGAACGAGAACGACACGTTCGATACGCCGCCGCTCACCTTGGCGCCGGGCAGGTTCTGCTTGATCCAGCGCGTCGCCTCGATGAAGTCCACGCCGTAGTTGTTGTGCTCTTCGATGCCGGTGGCCACGGCAAAGATGTTGGGGTCGAAGATGATGTCCTCGGGCGGGAAACCGACCTCGTCAACCAGGATGCGGTAGGCGCGCTCGCAGATCTCGATCTTGCGCTCGTAGGTATCGGCCTGGCCTTTTTCGTCAAAGGCCATGACCACGGCGGCGGCGCCATAGCGCTTGACCAGGCGCGCATGCGCTTTGAACTCGTCCACGCCCTCTTTCATCGAGATGGAGTTGACGATGCCCTTGCCCTGGATGCAGCGCAGCCCCGCCTCGATCACCTCCCATTTGGAGCTGTCGACCATGATGGGCACGCGGGCGATATCGGGCTCGGAGGCGATCAGGTTCAGAAAACGCACCATCGCGGCCTTGCTGTCGAGCATGGCCTCGTCCATGTTCACATCGATCACCTGGGCGCCGTTTTCCACCTGCTGGCGCGCAACGGCCAGCGCCTCTTCGTACTGCTCGTTCAGGATCAGGCGCGCAAAGGCCTTGGAGCCCGTCACGTTGGTGCGTTCACCGACGTTGACAAACAGGCTGTCCTCGCCAACAAACACGGGCTCCAGGCCCGACAGGCGCATGGGAGGAACGGAAACGGGGGCAGCAGACGCGGACATGGGGCTCACCTGTGAAAACCAGAAAACAGAGACAGAACAGGTGAGCGCCGTTGATGCGGGCCATGCGCGGCATGCCCGTCGACCTGCCCCAAGCCTGACAGGCCTGCGATGGGGGTACCACCGGCCTGCTGCAGCGCTCCTTGGAACAAGGCCCTGCATTTTAAGCCAGGCCGGGCGCCAAAGCACAGGCAGAGGGGCTTGTCCATAGCCACAAACACCATTCACCATTGTTGGTTATAGCCCTATTCAATCAGACGATGCTTCAGCATTCACCCATATTGCAGCGCTTTGCCGGCAAACAACGCCAACCCATAGGCAACACCGGCTTTCTGTTTTCAAACAGGTCCAGACCTGCACTTTGAGGAGAATTCCCTTGCATCTGAGTTTCAGTGCTTACTACACCCTGATCTTTGCCGTCCTCGTGCTCTTGCTGGGCAAGTGGCTGACGCGGCACATCCGCTTCCTGCGCGACTTCAACATCCCCGAGCCCGTTTCCGGCGGCCTGGTGGTGGCCGCCCTTATCTTTGCGCTGCACCAGGCCACCGGCCTGACCCTGGCCTTTGCCACCGGCATGCAGACCAGCTTCATGCTGGTGTTCTTCTCGTCGATCGGGCTGAGCGCCAACTTTGCCAAGCTGCGCGAAGGCGGCATGGGCCTGGTGGTGTTTCTGGGCGTCATCGTCGCCTTTATCTTTGTGCAAAACGGTGTCGGCGTGGGCCTGGCCACCTTGCTGGGGCTGGATCCGCTCATTGGCCTGGTCGCGGGCTCGATCACCTTGCTGGGCGGCCACGGCACCGCTGGCGCCTGGGGCTCGGTGCTGGAGAACCAATACGGCCTGAGCGGCGCCACCGCGCTGGGCATTGCCTGCGCCACCTTTGGCCTGGTCATCGGCGGCCTGCTGGGCGGCCCTCTGGCCAAGCGCCTGATCACGCGCCACCAGCTGGCCCAGCCACGCACGCTGGCTGAAAAGGAAGTGAGTGAGCACACCCCAGGCAACGACAGCAGCCAGGTCGCCAATTTCGAGACGCCCAATACCGCCCCGCGCCTGATCACCGCCGAGGCCGCCATCGAGACCCTGGCGCTGTTTGCCGGCTGCCTGGCCTTTGCCGAGTTCATGACCAGCGCCACCCAGGGCACGATGCTGCAGCTGCCCACCTTTGTCTGGGCGCTGGGCGGCGGCGTGGTGATCCGCAATGTGCTCGACTACGGCTTTGGCTTCAAGGTGTTTGACCGTGCCATCGACGTGTTCGGCAACGCCGGCCTGTCGATCTACCTGGCCATTGCGCTGCTGTCGCTCAAGCTCTGGGAGCTGGCCGATCTGGCCGGGCCGCTGATGCTCATCCTGGCGGTGCAGACCGTGGCGCTGGCGCTGTTTGCCGTCTTCATCACCTTCCGCACGATGGGCCGCAACTACGACGCCGCCGTGCTGGCCGCCGGCCACTGCGGCTTTGGCATGGGCGCCACGCCGACGGCTGTGGCCAATATGCAGGCCATCACCAGCCAGTACGGGCCCTCGCACAAGGCCTTCCTGATCGTGCCGCTGGTAGGTGCGTTCTTTATCGACATCATCAATGCCTTTGTGCTGCAGCTGATGATTGCCTGGTTGCGCTAAAGCACAGCCATTAACAGCAACGGGGCGCCAGTGGTAACACGGCGCCCCGTTGTGCTTTCCGACCCTACTGTGCCGATTGCGGCAGGCCAAACAGGCGGTCAAACGACCAGTTGAAGACAAAGGTGTAGACCAGGAAGAACAGCAGCAGGCCGATGTCCATCACCAGCGCATCCCAGAGGCTGACCTCGAACCACCAGGCAAACAGCGGCACGAGCATGAAGACGAGACCGCCTTCCATGCCCAGCGCATGCGCAATGCGGCGGCCCAGCCCGCGCCCACGGGTGGGTTGGGTAGCTTCCCAGCGCTCGAACAGGTGGTTCCAGACCACGTTCCACAGAATGGCGATGGCCGACGAGGCGGCGGCTACGACACCGGAGTGCGCAGCGCCCTGGCCCGACAGAGCCGACAGGCCTGCCGTGGCGGCCACGATGGCGATGGCCTCGTACAGGGCCACATAGACCACGCGCCGCATCGGCCCCTGCAGCGACCAAGGGCTGTTGTGTATTTTTTGAACTGACATGGGGCGCTATCTTATGTGTCATGAACTGATAACATAAGTCAGAATCTTTCAGAAAAATTGATACATCAATGCGCAGTGCCTTCGCCCCCTTTGACTCCGACACGATCCAGACCCTGTTGGCCGTGCTCGACCATGGCAGCTTCTCGGCCGCAGCCCGGGCGCTGGGCAAGGTGCCCTCGGCCGTCAGCATGCAGATCGCCCAGCTCGAGGCCGAGCTGCAGATGCCGCTGTTTGCCCGCGAAGGGCGCGAGCCCCGACCGCTGCCCGCCGCATTGGCGCTGGAGCCGCAGGCGCGCCTGCTGGCCGCGCAGCTGCAGCAGCTCAACGCCCATGCGCTGGCGCTGGAGCAAGGGCTGGAATCGCGGCTGAGCCTGGTGATGGCGCCGGAGCTGCTCTCAGCCCCCTGGGCTGCGCCACTGGCCGCGCTGGCGCAGGAGTACCCGCAGCTGGCCGTCGAGGTGCTCACGGCCCCCCAGGCCGATGCGCTGACCATGCTGCACAGCGGCCGCGCGCAGCTGGCACTGGTCTTTGAGCGGCCGAGCCTGGACGGCCGCGAAGGTTTTCAGGAAGTGGCGACCGAGACCTTGCTGGCCGTCATCGCCCCCAGCCACCCGCTGATGCAGGCGCTGGTCCAGGCGCCTGCGCCCGGCGAGGCCGCCCGGCCCCAGCTGCGCGAGCACCACCTGACCAATACGCGCCAGATCATCGTTGCCAGCCGCGACTGGTCGCTGGACCATGAGCGCCTGGTCTACGCCCGCGATGTCTGGCGCACCGACAACCATGTGGCTGCCTTGCAGATGGTCAGCGCCGGCATTGGCTGGGGCTGGCTGCCACAGCCGCTGGTGGCACCGCTGCTGCAGTCGGGCGCTCTGGTGGCGATGGAGTTTGCCAACCTCAGCAATGGCGCCCAGCTCTATGTGGATGTGGTCTGGTCCAAGGAGCACCCGATGGGCCTGGCCGCCAAGCGCTTTGTGGCGCTGGTGCAGGCAGCCTCCCAAACACCTTAAGCGCCCGGGGCTTCTTGCGGCGCAGCGGGGGCGGGCGGCAGGTCGCGCACATGGATGTCCATCTGCGGGAAGGCCACCGCAATGCCGGCTGCCTTCAGCCGCGCGTTGATGCTGCGGTTGAGGTCGTTGCGCACCGGCAGGCGGTCATCCACCGCACCCACATAGACGCGCAGCTCGAACTTCTGGCCCTGGCCTTCGAGCGCCATGAACCAGCAGTTGGCCTCGGGCTCGCGCAGCACCTTGGGGTGCTCGGCCGCAATGGCCAGCAGCATGCGCTGCACCTCGCCCGGGTCGCTGCCGTGCGCAACCGAGACATCGATGATCAGGCGCGTCACATCGTCGCTCAAGGTCCAGTTGGTCACCTGGCCGGTGATGAAGGTCTTGTTCGGGATGACGATTTCCTGGTTGTCGAAATCCAGCACCGTGGTGGCGCGCGTGCGGATGCGGGTGACGGTTCCGGTGTGCTGGTTGATGGTGATCACATCGCCGACCCGGAAGGGCCGCTCGACCAGCAGAATCAGGCCCGAGACAAAGTTGGCAAAAATCTCCTGCAGGCCAAAACCCAGACCCACGGTCAGCGCGGCGGCCATCCACTGCAGCTGGCTCCAGCGCAGGCCCAGCAAGGACAGCGCGCTGACCGTGCCGGCAATCGTGATGCCGTAGCGCGCCAGGGTCGCCATCGTGTAGCGGTCCGAGCTGCTGACCCGGCGCGTGCCGGAGAACACCACCTCGACCAGGCCGGGCAGGTTGCGCGTCAGGCTGAAGGTCATCAGCAAGATCAGCGCACCCACCAGCAGGTCCATCAGGCTCACCGGCGCGGGGCGCGCAATGCCACTGGCCTCGGTATTGGTGGTGTACCACAGCACCACGCCCTCAAAGCGCAGCAGCGCTGGCAGCACCGGCGACCAGGCGTACACCAGGCTCAGCGCCACCAGCACCCGCTGCAGCAGGCCCAGCAGGCGGTGTGCCTGCGTGCTGACGGTGACCAGCGCCATCTGGCTTTGCTCATCGGCGGCATTGTTGTTGGCCGGGGCGGGGCTGCCAGTGGCGGCATCGGCAGCCGCTGCCGCATTGGCCGCCTGGCGCTGCAGCGCGGCGGCGCGCAGGCGGTTGAGCGCCAGGCGGCGCTCGCCCAGCAGCAGCCAGCGCCGCAGCAGGCTGACCAGCACCTCGGCCGCCGCCAGGAACACAAAGCTGCTCAGCAACGCCTGGATCACCTCGGTGGCGGTGTAGACATAGCCCAGCCCGATGCCCACCAGGGTCACGGCCAGCACCAGCAGCACGGCCACGCTCACCACCTGGCTCCAGCGCAGGCCCGGGCGCTGCTTGCGCAGGCTTTGACGCAGGTAGCGCAAGGCCATCCAGCCCAGGCCCAGGGTCAGGACCAGCAGGCACATGCGGCCCCAGGTGCTGATCGCCGAATCATCGTGGCTGAAGAAGGCCAGGCCGCCCAGCAGATCGATGGGCACGATCAGCCAGGTGGCGCGCAGCACCATCTGGCGCAGCACCTGCACACGCTCGCGCGACCAGCCAAAATGCGCCACCGCCAGCCCGCAGGGGCGGAACAGCACGTTGAGCAGGGTCACGACAAAGACAAAGGCACTCAGCTGCTCGAGCGCCTGGCCCAGCGGCTCGAGCGCCACCGGCGCTGCCGTCGATTGCAGCAAGGTGCCCAGGGCGGCCGTGGCAAAGCTCCAGGGCAGCGCATACAGCAGGCTCCAGCCCAGCGCCATCAAGGTCAGGCCAAAGTGGTCCTGCGAGAAATTGTCCACCTGCGTGGCAATCGCCTGCAGCTTTTGCAAGGCATAGCGGCGCAGGCCCAGCAGCAGCAGCACGCCGGCAAAGATACCGGCATAGATCCAGAGGTTGCGCAGCATGCTCGCGCCCAGCGCCCGCGCGGTGTTCCAGGGCGAGGCGCTCGCGCCCTGCTCCAGGGGCGCACCGTCCGAGCTGCGCAGCACCGAGCGCCATTCGTCCAGCCAGGCGCTGCCCATCGCCAGATGGCTGGGGAACCACAGCAGCTCCTTGTCCATCACCTGGCGCAGCGCGTTGCCGCTGGTCAAGGTCGATTGCAGCGCCGCATCGGTCTGCTCCAGCACCGCAATGCGCCGCAGCAGCAAGGGCTGGAGCTGGTCAATCAGCGCGGCCTGCTTGGTCCACAAGGCTGTGCTCTGGGCACTGCCGCGCGTAGTCATGCCCGAGTTGCCGCCACCCGTGGCCGTGCCGTTGAGGCTGAAGCGCCGCTCGCTGGCATTGAACAGCGCCAGCCGCAGCTCGGCCAGCTGCCGCAACGTGGCCTTGCGGCGCGACTGGATGGTGTTGACGGTGGGCAGCGCCACGCGCTGCTTCCACAGCCACTGGCCCACCGAGGCGCTGCCGCCCAGGCGCAGGCGCGCCTGCGTGTCGCGCAAGGCCGAGGCCAGCTGGCTTTGGCGGTATTCGTCGCTCGCCAGGTCCTGGCGCTCTTTGACCAGGCGGTCGTTGTGCGCCAGGATCTGGGCGGCCAGCGCGCTGTTTTGCTGCGCCAGCTCGCGCACGGCGGCCGAGGCCTCGGCCGTGTCGTTCTCGGCCGCCTGCGTTTGCTGCACCTGCTGCTCGAGCTGCTGGCGGGCGCGGTCGGCAATGCGCTGGTTGAGCCAAGCCACGCGCGGCGTGCGCTCGAGCAGCTCGCGGCGCTGGGTCTGCAGTTGCACATCGAGCAGGCGCTGGCGGGTCTCGATCGTCGATTGCTCTTCCTGGCGCAGTGCCAGCTCCTGCGTGGCGCGGCGGTGCTCGGCGCTGCGGCGCTGCTGGCGCGCCTGGGTCAGCGCCTTCGACTCTCCCGGCTCGGCCGTCACCGGCGTCGCGGTCTCCTGCACGCGCTGCTGCAGGCTGGCCAGGTCGCTGCGGCCATTGCCGGGCTGGGCCACCAGGTTGGCCTGTTCGGCCGCCGATTTCTCGATGCCGGACTTGAGCGCGGCAATCGCCTCGCGCTCGTCGGTCAGTAGCTTTTCCAGCACTTCCTGGCTGGCATTGGCGGGTACACGCTCTTCCCAGCGCGTCTGTATCTGGCCCAGCTCCTGGTCACTCAGCGGTGCGGGGGGCGCGCCCGCGGGGGTCTGCACGCGGCTGCGCAGGCGCTCGAGCGACTGGGTCAGCGCATCGGCCTCCTGCTCGGCCGTGGTGGTGGCCTCGCGCTGCGCCTGGATGGCGCGCTCTTCATCGCTGCTGCTCGATGAACTGCCCCCCAGGCCCGCCAGCGAGGTCAGTGACTGTGCCGTCGCTGCCGAGGGGAGCAGGCATGCGCACAGCAGCAGCCACAGGGCCGGCAACCACCAGCGTGGCAGACCCTGGCGGGCAGAGAAAGAGAGGGGGGAGGCTCGCATCGGCACAGTGTATCGGTATGCGCCCTCCCCGGAGGCTAGGACAAGGGCGCTGCTTGCACCTGATAACAATGCTTTCAACGTCCCTGGCGGTGGCCGCGGCGGTAGTGGCTGCAGTTGCCAGGGACGCTGGGATGCTCAGCGCGGTGGCCGGCTATCCTGCATGCGGTCAAAGGCCTTGTCGATATCGTCGGCCTGCAAGGTGGCCTGCAGCGGCTGGCGGCCGGCGCGCTGCTGGTCGATCTGCTCTTGCATGCGGGTGGCGACCTGCATCAGCACGCGGTGCAGCCCCAGCTGCTGGCGCCGGCTCTGGTCCAGGTGCTCGACCACCGGCTGCAGCGACTGCAGCACCAGCTGGCCCAGCTGCTGCACGGCCAGGTCCAGCGGCGGTGCATCAGCGTGGCGCGCGGGCTGCGGCGCCGGCGCGCTGTCCAGCACCGCCTGGCGAATGCCGTCGAGCGACTGGCCCACGGCCGTTTGCGCCTGGCCCCACTGCGCCAGCATGCGCTGCAGGCCCTCTTGCGCGGCGCTGTCACCCTGGTGGCGGTCCTGCTGTGCCTGGGCCATCGCACGCGTAGCGGCGACCAGGTCGACCAGCTGGGTCGTCACGCGGGTGGCCGCATCGGCATTGGCGCCGCCTGCGGCCTGCTGGCGCTGGAACTGGGCCTTGATCTCGGCCCAGCGCGCCTGGGCCTGCGCATCGGCGCTGCCGCGCAGCTCGGCGAGCTTGAGCAGGTTCTCCTCGGCGCCGCCGGTCAGCATCTGCGCCTCGCCCTGGTAATGGTCGCTCAGCATCTGCGCCATCTCGGCATCGTTCATCACCGGGGTGATCTTCTCGGCGAGCTTGTTCATGTTGCGGTAGCTGCCCTGCAGCTTGAAAGGCGGCTCCGTGCGGTAGCTGTCGTCCTGCGCGGCGCTGTGGATGTACTGCTGGTTGACCTTAAACACCAGCTCGCGCACCTGCAGCATGCGCTGGAGCACCGCCTCCATCTCGCGCAGCTCGGCGGCCGCATAGTCGTGCGACAGCGCATTGGCCGACACCTCCTTGCCCTGCACCCGGTCGAGCAGCAGGTACAGATCCTGCAGGCTGCGCGTGGCCATCGGCGCGAGCACCGCGTTCGAGGTCATGCTGTTTTCGATATAGCTGAGCTTGAAGACCTCATCCATGCCGCCCAGCACATCGCCCAGGTTGTAGATGTCGGCGCGGTTGGCCAGCATGTCGGGGATCTTGAAGACCTCGCCCGACTCGGTATAGGGGTTGCCGGACATGACCACGCAAAAGCGCTTGCCGCGCATGTCATGGGTCTTGGTCTGGCCCCTCCACACCCCTTCGATGCGGCGCGTGCCATCGGACAGCGAGATGAACTTCTGCAAGAACTCCGGATGCGTGTGCTGGATATCGTCGATATACAGCATCACGTTGTTGGCCATCTCCAGCGCGAGGTTGAGCTTTTCGAGCTCCTTGGCCGCCGTCGCATCGGGCGCCTGGGCCGGGTCGAGCGAGCGCACCGAGTGGCCCAGCGCCGGGCCGTTGATCTTCATGAAGATGAGACCCAGGCGGTTGGCCACGTACTCCATCAAGGTGGTCTTGCCGTAGCCGGGCGGCGAGATCATCATCAGCAGGCCCATCTGGTCGGTGCGCTTGTTCTCGCCCACGACGCCGATCTGCTTGGCCAGGTTGTCGCCAATCACCGGCAGGTAGATCTCGTTGATGAGCCGGTTGCGCACAAAGGACGACAGCGGCCGGGCCTTGAACTCCTCGAGCCGGAAGCGCGCGCGGTACTCGCCCAGCAGCTGCTGGCGCAGCGCCTGGTAGCGCTCCCACTGCGGCAGATAGCGGCGGTAGTGGCGCGCCGCACGCGTGGTCAGCTCGTCGAGCTGGATGGACATGCGGCCGGCATCCACCCGGCCATGCTGGCCCAGCAGGCCCAGCACCTCGCAGCGCAGATCCACATTGCTGACCTGGTGCGGCAGCTCGCCCTGGCAGACCAGCCAGGCGGCCGCTTCGCTGCAGTAAGGCAGCCAGGCGGCACGCTCGGCCTCGGGGGCGGCCTTGGCCACTGTCTGCAGCCAGTGCAGCGCGCTGCGCCAGCGCTGGGCCAGCGGTGCGGCGCCGCGCTCGCGGCTGGCCTGGCCGGCCTCGCCGCCCGCCCAGTAGCGCTGCAGATCGGCCCAGTGCAGGCCTTCCTTGGGGCCGGCCTTGAGCGCCTGCTGCAGCGCGGCCACCACCGCCTGGCTGGCGCCCGAGAAATGGAAGCGCAGCGCCTTGTGCGCCAGCTCGGCCTGCAGGTAATCGGCGGCGGCGCGCAGCAGGTTGTCAGTCTCGCTGTCCCACTCTCCCGCATCGGGCGCTGCCGCTGCCAGCAAGGGGCTGGCCGGGTCGGCGCGCAGCAGCGCATCGAGCAGGCCCTGGTCCTGCGCAAAGGCGCGCAGCTGGGCCATGATGTCGGTCTGCAGCGCCAGGCGCTCGGCCTCGCTACCCAGCAGCTGCTGCATGGCCTGGGCCTGCTGCGCGCGCTCGGGCCAGCGTGCAATGCTGCTGGCCAGCTGGGGCTGCTGGATATGGGCCTGCTGGCTCCAGAACAAGAGCGCCAGGCTGCGTGCCTGCGGCGCATGGCGCAGCACCCCGGCGCCATCGGCCAGCGGCACCAGCGCCTGCAATATGACGGCCGCATCATGGTCGTGGATGCCGCGCTCATAGCCGTCGCGGTAGCGCGGCGCAGAAAACTCGCGGATCGCCTGGGTCAGCGCCTCGCCATCGGGCAGGAGCTGGCGCAGGCGGTCCTGGCTCCAGCCTTCGCGCCCGGCACGCACGGCCTGCACCACCTCCAGCGCCAGGTACTCGCCCCGGTACATCTCGGCCGATTCGGCCGGCGACGAGGCATCCCAGTAGGCCTGCAGGCCGGCCAGCTCTGCATTGTCCACCGGCTCGAAGTACTCGGTGCCCACCAGGTGCAGGTAGAGCTGGCCGTCGCGCGGCAGCAAGGTCAGGTCCAGGTCCTGGTTGCCCACCGAGAAACGGTGGCGGCCCAGGCGGATCAGCTTGCCATCGCCCTCGTACAGGTCGGTTCGGTCCTGCAGCGCGCGGAAGGCCTGGTCGCGCAGCGACTTGATGCGGCTGTCGATGTCATCGGCCTTGACGGGGTCCTGCAACTCGCCGCGCAGGCGCCCGGCCAATTCCTTGAGCTTGGCAATGAGCGGGTCGCCGGCAAAGAACGCGTGCAGTGCCTCTGGGCTGGCGATCTTTTCGGTGCGCTTGGGCAGGCCTTGCACAATGCGCAGCGCGGCATCGAGCACGCCCTGGGCGCGGCGCTGGCGCTCGTCCTGCAAGGACTGCTTGCGCGCCTCGAAAGTCTCCAGCACCTCTTCGCGCTTGGCGATGATGTCCGAGAGAAACTGCGCATGCTCGCCAAACTGGCTCTCGATGTCTTCGAGCTGCACCAGGAGGCGCGCGAGCTGCTCATCGCATTTCTCGGGCGTCTGGGCCAGGTTCAGGCCGCTGACGATGCTTTGCGAGAACAGCGCCAGCTGCGCGGCAAACTGGGCCAGGTTCTCGGCGCTGCCCAGGCCGGATTTGCGCTGCTCGGCGCGCGCGCGCACCTGGTTCAAGCGGGCGTAGATGGACGAGATGCGGTCCACCACCGCCGTGCGCTGGGTGGCGTCGTCAATCTTGAGGCTGCCCATCAGCTCGGACAGCAGATCGAGCGCGGCCGACATCTGGGCCATCTGCGCCAGCGGCTCGGCCAGCTGCACCACCGTGGTCGCTGCCTGGGCCTGCTGGTCCAGCGCCTGCAGCTGCTCCACATAGGGCTGCATGGCCGCGTCGGTGGCGATAAAGCCGGCCGTGCGCTGCGAGACTTCAGCCTGGGCCTCCTCGGCCGTCTGCACCATGGCCTCGATCGCTGCGGCATCCACATAGCGCAGCTCGCGCGTGGCCAGCAGCTGGCCGCGCAATGCGGCCAGATCGGTCAGCGCCCCCACATAGGCATCGATGCTGTCGCCGTCGGACAGGCGAATCTGCTTGAGCAGCTGCGCATGGCGGCTGCTGACCTCGCCCATGGCCTTGGCCGAGGCCTGGCGGATGCTCTCGACCTTTTCGTACTCGTCGAGCACCGCGTCGCCGGTGGCGACAATGCCCAAAAGGTTCTCATGCAGCGCCTGCATGCCCGGGCTGCTGAGCCAGTGGTAGCGCTCAAAGAGGCGCCGCGCCGTGTCGATCAGCCGCTCATAGCGCGGCAGCGAGACCTCGGTGGCGGCAATCTCCTTGCGCACGCTGTACAGGTCGGAGATGCCGCTGACCAGCTCGGCATTGCCGATGCGGCCCAGCACGCTGTCCTTTTGCGGCTGGCGCGCGGCATAGTCGTCCGACGCAAAGGGCGTGCGCCACAGCTGCATCGGGTGCACGCGCGAGGCCTCATTGCTCTCGGCAGCAAAGATGACAATGCGGCCATCGTCCATGCGCGCATAGCCGTGGCCGATCAGGGGCGGCTGCAGCGCCCGCTCGATCAGGTTGTACTTGAACAGCGCCATGCGCCCGCTCTCGGGCTCGTAGAACACATAGAGCACATCCTCGCCATTGGGCGAGCGGATGCTGCGGCGGTAGCGCATGCCCTGCATGTTCTGCTCGAAGGCGCGGTGTTCGCCGTTTTGCAGATAGTAGCCACCGGGGAAGATGATGCCGTGGTCCTGGGGCAGCTGGATGCAGGCCGCGCCAATCGCATCCATGCGCAGCACCTGGCGCGACAAGGTGTTGTAGACCAGGTAACGCCACTGGTCCTCACGGTAGGGCAGGATCTTGAGCAACACCAGGCTGCCGACGGCCGCGTATTCAAACACCGCGTCATCGAGCGACTGGTTCTTCTCCTGCACCGGCTCGCGGTAGATGCCCAGGCCGTCATTGGTGTTGTTCTCGACCTTGATCGTCAGGTCGCCGTCAAGCGTCTCGACAAACACCTTGTCCAAGATATTGATGTGCGGGTGGCGGCCCTGCACCAGGTGCTCGCGGCCGGCGCGCTGCCACTCAAAATCATGGGGGGCAGGCAGCTCGATGTCGCGCTCGCCCCGGTTGTCGATGTAACGGATCTGCTGGCCATCGGGCGAGACCGACCAGCGGAACACCCGCACATCGCCCAGGCGCTCGCCGATCTGGAAGCTGGCCAGCAGCTTGCCATCCCGCACCGCCAGCTGCATCAGCTTGGTGTGCTTGTAGTAGGCGTAGAGCTCCTGGAAATCCTGCACAAAGCTCTGGATGCCCAGGAAGCTGTCCTTGAGCTCGACCGGCGTGACTTCGTAGCCCTGCTCGCCCTCGTGCAGGCGGTAGAGCGCAAACACATCCTCGATGCGCGTCTCCTGCTTGAGGCCCATGAACACGTTGTAGCCAAACAGCAAAAAGCCGCCGACCTGGGCGATGTCGCGGCCCAGGCAGTTGTTTTCGGTGCGCACCCGCATGCGGGCGATGACCTCCATCTGGCTGCGGCCAAACTCCTCCAGCCGCGCTTCGTTGAGTTCGCGCGCCAGCGTCTCCAGCGCCTGGCCCTGGGCATCGAGCCGCTTGGCCAGCACTTCATAGGAGCCGCCGCTGGCGACGGCGTCGTCAACGGCAGAGCGGTCCGGTAGGTGGTTGGTGGGGATAGTGGACATGGCTAGAGCGGCAGAGAATGCGGTGGGGCAAGGCCGGCCAGCACGGGTGCTGGGGCCTGCGATGGGAGTGGCCCGCCCAGCGGCGCACAGGGCGCCGCCGGGCCAGGCGGGCTAGGCCAAGGCCTGGACTCAGGACTCGGCCGCCGATGGCGGCAGGCTCTTCTTGTCCTGGCCGCCGCCCAGCAGGTTGCTCAGTGCATCCGTGGGCAGGCCCTTGCCGCCGATGAACTTTTGCAGCAGCTCCTGCACGATGGGGCTCTTGGCCGAGACACCCTCGACCGCCTTGCCCACCGACAGCGCCTTGGCAAAGTTGTTGAAGAAGTCGCCACCGCCGCCGACGATGTCGATATTGGCCTTGGACAGCGCGGCCGACAGCACCTCGGCCTGCTCCTGCGCCACGGTCTTGTTCGCCTCGATCGCAGCCAGCGCCTGCTCGAAGTTCTTCTCCAGCTGCATGCGGAACTCTTCGTGCGAGCGGGCCTGGTCGGACAGCGACGCGAGCGCCGTGAACTTTTCGGTCAGACCCTTGGCCTCGGCAAACAGCTTGTCGCGCAGCACATCGGCTTCGGACTGGCCGACATCGCGGGTCACCACTGCCTTGGTGTTGCCCACCTGGGCTTCACCACGGGCCTGTGCCATCAGACGCTCTTCGAGCACCTTGGCATCGGCCAGGCCCAGCTTTTCGTTGGCATCGGCCTGCGCCTCGATCACGCGCACTTCGGCCAGGCCCTTTTCCTCTTCGCCGCGCGCCTGGGCGATCAGCTTTTCGGCAATGATCTTGGCCTGCACCATGCCCTCGCGCTCAATGGCCGCTGCCGTCACTTCGCGCACCTTGGCGTCCGCCAGGCCCGGCGCTGCGCGCTCGACCTCGATGGCCTCGGCCATCTTCTTCTTGGCTTCGGCGGTCTTGCCGGCCGCTTCCAGCTCGGCCTGGGCCAAGGTGGTCACCTCGACGGCCTTGTGGCGCGATGCCGACTCGTCGGCCTCGGCCTTCTTGACCTGGCGCACCATGTCTTCTTCGGCCTGGGCCTGGGCGGTCAGCACGGTGACCTGCTTCATGCGCTCGGCCTCGGACACCACGCGCACTTCCTTGATGCGCTCCTCTTCCTGGGCCACGCCCTTTTCCACCACCACGCGCTCGCGGATCACATTGGCGATATTGGCCTTCTCGACCTCGATGGCCTTTTCCTTCTCGATGCGCTGCAGCTCCACCTCGCGCTGGCGCGAGACCACTTCCAGGTCCTTGGCGCGGGTGACCTTTTCAATCTCGATCACCACCGCGCGCTCGCGGTTCTGCTGGGCCACCGCCACTTCGCGCTGGCGGTTTTCCTCGCGGATGTCGAGCTGCTCCTGCGTCTGGATACGGGCCTGCTCGGCCTTGAGGCGCTCTTCTTCCTGCACCTTCTGGGTCTCGGCCTGCTCGCGCGCCTGGATGGTGGCGATCTCGCGCTTTTGGCGCGCCTCGGCATCAGCCTGCTGGCGCTCGAGCGCCAGCATCGCTTCCTTGGTCTCGACGTTCTTCTTGGTCACGGCCAGCTCGGCATTGCGCTCGAGCTCGTTGGTGACGATGTTCTGGTTGGCCGTCAGCTCGGTGATTTTGCGAATCCCTTCGGCGTCCAGGATGTTGTTCGGGTCCAGCGAGGCCTTGGAGGTCTGCTCCAGGTAGTCGATGGCCACGTCTTCGAGCACATAGCCGTTCAGGTCATTGCCGATCACATGGATGATCTGGTCGCGGAAATCCTGGCGGTTCTCGAACAGTTTGACAAAGTCGATCTGCTTGCCCACGGTCTTCAAGGCCTCGGAGAACTTGGCATTGAACAGCTCATTGACGGCACCCTTCTCCGATGCACGCTCCACACCGATGGCCTTGGCCACCTTGAGCACATCGGCGGCGGTCTCGTTGACGCGCAGGTAGAAGGCCACGGTGATGTCGGCACGCATGTTGTCGCGGCAGATCAGGCCTTCCTTGCCACGGCGGTCAATCTCCAAGGTGATCAGCGAGATGCGCATGAACTCCTTCTTGTGGATCACCGGCAGCACCATGCCGCCGGTGAACTTCACCTTGGGCTGCGAGGTCGTGTCATTGATGATCAAGGCCGTGCCCTGGGGCACCTTGATGTAGAAGGCCTTGACCAGCGCAAACAGGCCCAGGATGACGATGAAGACCGTGCCGATCACCACCCCCGCGACGATGTACCACTCCAGATTTCCCCAATTCATGCGTAGCTCCCTATCAGTATCAATTTCTAAAAAAATGCGATGCGGGCCCGCCGCGCCGGCGCTGGCGAGCCGCTCCTATCAAACAGGTGGGTGCAAACCCGGTATCTCGCTGCCGTCGAACTCGGCCTTGCTGACCACGCGCCAGGCGTTGTGCGCTGGCAGGTGCTCGATCAGCACGATCTCGGTGCCGCGCGGCAGATCGCGCTCGGGCGAGCGCATCTGCACATTGAGCCCGCCGCCGCCGTCATCGACGCTGCCGTAACCTTGCGTGGCGTTGACAACGCCGCTGCGCACCAGGCCTGTGCGGCCCAGCAGCACCTGCGGGGTTTCGGGCGGCGCAATGCGCGCCACCAGGCCGCGCAGCGGCCGCAGCACCACCACGGTGGCGGCAAAGCCCAGCACCAACGCGGCCAGCGCCAGCGCGCTGCCGATGATGAGGTTGACCAGGGTCCAGCCCTGGGGCATCGGCACCAGATGGCACAGCACATAGGAGGCCAGCCAGGACAGCAGCAGCAACACCGTCAGGATGACGGTGGCCGGAATGCCGCCCAGGCCCACCTTGAGCAGCAGGCCGGCCAGCGCGCTGACCGAATGCTCCACGCCATGGGCATGGTCGCTGCCATCGAACAGCAGCCATTGGTCCAGTGAATCGGTCTCCACCAGGCCCACCAGCGCGATCAGCCAGTACAGCAGCATGCACAGCAGCAATGCGCCGAAGATGAAGGTCGGAAAGCCCAGCGCATAGTGCAGAAAGGTCGACATGGCAGTCCCTCTTCTCGGTGTGCGGTAGCGGGCGTGACGCCGGCTCCTCACTTGTTGTGTGTCTGGTCGGGCCCGCCAGGGGCCCGGGCGCGATCAGCCCTGCTTGGTGCTGGCGCGCTGCGCCTTGAGGCGCTCGAGCACCGACTGCGCATTACCGGCAGCGGCGGTGATGCCCGCGGCACGCAGCTTGGCATCGAGCGCGTCTTCGCTGCTGCTGTTTGCCAGCTCGGCCGCGCTTTCCATGCGGGCGCCGCGCTCGGCCTGCTTTTGCTTGATGCGTTCGAGCGAATCGAGCGCCGTCTGCACGCGCGACTGCGAGCCGGTGTAGCGGCCCGCTACCGTGGCCTGGGCGCGCTGCACGCTCTCGGTGGCCTTGACGGTGTCGGCCTGCTGCTTGAGCCGCTTGATATTGGACTGCGCAGTCTGGATCGCGCCGCGCAGCTGCTCCACGCTCTGGGTGAAGGCGCCCAGCTGGGCCTCTTCCTCGTCACGCTGGGTTTCGAGCAGGGCCACCTTGCCGGCCACTTCCAGTGCCAGCGCCTCGTCCTGGGTTTCCAGCGCCTTCATCGCATAGCCTTCGTACTCGGCAATCTTGGCTTGCGTGGTCTGCAGCTTGCCAGCGGACAGCTTTTGCTTGGCCATGATCTCGGCCAGCGCTTCCTTGGAGCTGTTCAGGTCGTTGTCGGCATCGCGGATTTCCTGGTCCAGGATGCGCAGCGCCTGGCTGTCGGTGACGGCTTCACCCGCCTCGTGCGCGGCGCCGCGCAGCGCAGTCACCAGCTTGTTCCATACGGTCATGATGCTCTCCTTGTACTGTGGGGTCGGGGACGGGCTGCGCTCAGACCTGCGCCAGGGTCAGATAGGGGGCCAGCGCCTCGGTGGCCTGGATCACGCTGTCGGCCAGGATCAGGATCTCGGCCAGGATGTCGTCCGTGCTGCTGTTGGCGCGCATCGCGGCAAACATCACATAGCCTTCGCCACCCCGGGTCAGGGGCTCCAGCGCCATCGTTGTGAACGGGAACAGCTTTTGCAGGCGCAGGATTTGCGCATTGAGACCGGCGCTATCGCGCACCTGGTTGGCGGGCCACAAAAAGGCCTCGACCACCAATTGCTCACCCGACAGGGCCACATGCACGGGCAGGTCGCCAAAATCGGACAGGGTGACCAGCACGCTGGTCTCGGCCCCCTCCAGTAGCTCTATCTGCAACTTGCCCTCGCGGGCCAGCGCCGATGCGCCCAGCTCGTCGGCCAGCGCCTGAATGCTGCGGTAGTGGTGCTTGCTGCTTTCCATGCTCCCCTCCTGTCGGTGGATGGTCAATGAACCCGGTTGTGCCTGCGGCTGGCGCATCTGCTTTTCGAGCAAATGCAGGGCCGCGCTGTACTCTGGAAGTACCCAGACCTCTTTTTTCACCAAACCCTGCTCCCGCAGCCGTTGGCGGTGCAGTCGCTGGTAGTGAGCAGATGTTTTTGGATCCATGGGATGACGATAACAGCCATTACATGTGATGTGTACATGTAATAGTTTCAATATGTAAATTCTCCTTTGAAATCATAGCACTGCAGGGCTATTTCACGGGCTGTCACCGTGTTTTGTCTCTGTGGGGACCGGCCCCATCGTGTGACATCTTCACAATGGCCGCATGCTTTTGATCGACCTGCACCACGCCCACGCTGCCTTGCAAGACAACGGCGTCGCCACCTTGACGATTCGCCATGCCGGCAGCCTCAATATCCTGTCGTCGCCGGTGCTCGAAGCGCTGGCCCAGGCATTCGATACGCTGGCGCAGGACACGCGCATCCGCGTGCTGGTGCTGCGCGGCAGCGGTGACAAGGCCTTTGTCGCGGGCGCTGATATCAAGGAAATGCGGGCGCTGACGCCGGACAATGCCGCTGCCTTCATCACCCGGCTGCGCCGCGTCTGCGAAGGCGCGCGCCAGTTCCCCACGCCGGTGATTGCCCGCCTGCCGGGCTGGACGCTGGGCGGCGGGCTGGAGCTGGCCTGCGCCTGCGATATCCGCATTGCCAGCAACCGGGTGCAGTGCGGCATGCCCGAGGTCCAGGTCGGCATCCCCTCGGTGATCCATGCCGCCATGCTGCCCCGGCTGATTGGCGGGGCGCGCACGCAGTGGCTGCTGCTGACCGGCGACAACATTGACGCCGCACAGGCGCTGCAATGGGGCCTGCTCGACCAGGTGGTGCCGCCCCAGCGGCTCGACGACGAGGTAGAGCGCCTGGCCAACCAGCTGGCCGGCTACGGCCCGCAGGCACTGCGCCAGCAAAAACGCATGCTGCGCGCTTGGGAGCGGCAATCTGTCGACCAGGCCATCGAAGACAGCGTGCTGGAATTTGCCAACGCCTTCAAGACCGGTGAGCCCCAGGCCTATATGGCCCGCTTTGGCCAGCACTGATACAGGGGCAAGCCTGCCTGCGCTTGAGCGGGCAGGCCTATCTGCGCTTTGCTAGCAGGCGGCATCACCTGCTGATGCCGGGGCTCCGCAATCGGGGCCCGTTTCTCTCCCTACCGCCCCCTTGATCGCCCATGCCGTCTGCGCAGGGGTGATGTCCCATCGCGCCCGGATGGCACACGCCCAGCGCTGGCCCTCTGTTGCAGGGCGCAGTGTGGTTGCCAAGCCCCAGCCATCCCTTGTCATTTTTCTATGGGATTGGCAACACACCCCCAAGAAAAAGCATCATCCAGAAACAGGAAATTTTGATGCGCCGCAGCAATATTTACATTTGATCGTTAAAAATCGCTTCCAAATCAAGCATCAACTTGTAACCTCACCAACGACGTTTGCAGGCAGATCGTTGATAGTATTTCCCTTTGTCGTTAATAAATACTTACTTTTTACTAGGATACTTGTTGAAACACTATTCATGCATTTGTGGCGATTGATATAATCGAATCACAAGTCGTGAGAATTTTTTTCTATCAATCACCATGCCCAAGCGCTCCGCCCCCTCATTTCAGGCCCCTGCCCTCTGCGCAGCGCTCCTGGGCCTTTTGCCTGTATGGGCCCATGCCCAGCCACTGCGGCCTTACCAAGCCAGCTGGGCCACCTGGGGCCTGGGTCTGTGCCTGGCCGCGCTGATGGTGGTGGTGGCGCTGGAGGCGCTCTACACCTTCCGCCACTACGCCTTCACGCTCAACCGCCTGTTCGCACGCCAGCGCCCGCTGTATGCCGGCATCGAGCAGGCGCACTGGCCGCACATCACCGTCTTTATTGCAGCGCACAACGAAGAGGCCGTGATCTCGGGCTGCATCGAGGCGCTCCTGGATGTGGACTATCCGCGCGATCGCCTGACGATCATGCCGGTCAATGACCGCTCGACCGATGGCACGCGCCAGATCATCGACAGCTATGCCGACCGCCACCCTGGCCGCCTGCAGCTGTTCCACCGCCAGGAAGGCCCTCCAGGCAAGGCCGCGGCGCTCGCCGATGCCACCGCCATCGTCCAGGCCCGGGGCGAGTCCGAGCTGATCGTGGTGTTCGATGCCGACTACCTGCCGGGCAAGAAGATCATCAAGCAGCTGGTCGCCCCCTTCCTCGACCCCGAGGTGGGCGCCGTCATGGGCCGCGTGGTGCCCCAGAACGCCGGCGTGAACCTGCTCACCCGCCTGCTCGATCTGGAGCGCTCCGGTGGCTACCAGGTCGACCAGCAGGCCCGTTTCAACATGGGTGCGGTGGCGCAGTACGGCGGCACCGTGGGCGGCATTCGCCTGAGCGCGCTGCAGGATGTGGGCGGCTGGACCCCCGAGGTGCTGGCCGAAGACACCGACCTGACCTACCGCCTGCTGCTCAAGGGCTGGCAAACCGCCTACCTGGGCTACGCCGAATGCTATGAGGAAGTGCCTGAGAGCTGGGCTGTGCGTTTTCGCCAGATCAGCCGCTGGGCCAAGGGCCACAACCAGGTGATGACCAAGCTGGGCACCGAGATGCTGACCCGCAAGGGCCTGCGCTGGATGGAGCGTGTCGACGGCGTGGCGCTCCTGGGCGTGTTCCTGATGTCGCCCATCTTGCTGGTGGGCTGGCTGCTGGCCCTGGTGCTGACGGTCACCGGCTACGGCATCGGTGCCAATGTGAACATTGCCTTGCTGATGCTGCTGATCGCCACCGGTTTTGCCTGCGTGGGCAACTTCGCCGCCTTCTTCGAAGTGGCCGCTGCCGTGCACCTTGACGGCCACCAGCGCCGCCTGCGCCTCTTGCCGCTGCTGCTGACGGGCTTTGTCGTCAGCATGGTGGCCGTCTCCAAGGCCACGATCGACGGGCTGCTGCTCGACAAGCTGTTCAAGCGCCAGTTCAAATGGGACAAGACCGTGCGCTACCGCCAGGCGCCCGCCGCTGCCCCGGTCGTCTCGCCCGCAGCCCTGCCTGAAGCACGTGTATGAGCGCCCCCGTCCATCCCCTGCTGTTTGGCAGCATGTGGCTGACCGTGACCGCCCTGGTCTTCCTCTTGCCGCTGCTGCCGGCGCTGCGCGAGCTGTATTCGCGCAGCGATGCCGATGCACTGGCCATCGATCCGCTGGACAACGGCCGCACGGACTACACGGCCCAGCGCATGGCCGAGCAACTCGATCTGCTCGAAGCCATGCCGCGCGTGGCCCAGTGGCAGCACGATGACCAGGGGCGCCTGATGGTGCCCCGTGGCCAATCGCGCCTGATGGCCCGGACCGAGGTGCCGGTCGTGATCGGCTTCAGGTCCCAGCTGCGCACCCTTGTCTCCAGCGACATCGTCGAGCTGCAGGCCAACAGCGTGGTGCAACGCGTGCTGCATGCCAAGAGCATCCACTGCCTGGGCCCGGCCCAGCTGGCCCGCCTGACCAGCGCCGAGCGCCATATCGTGCTCTCGCCCGGTGCGCGCTTTTTGCGCCTCTCGGCCGCCTGCATCTTTACCTGGCCCCTCAAGCGCTCGCTGCAGTTCCCGCTGCCCGAGCTGGGCACCGGCATGCCGCTGACGACGCTGCAGCGGCGCCATGAAGGCGACCTGCGCATTCCCGCCGGCACCATTGTGCGCGGTGGCCTGGTGGTCACCGGCAACCTGCTGATGGAAGAGATGTCCGTGGTCGTGGGCCATATCAAGGTGCATGGCAATGCCGTGCTGGCCCAGAGCGCCTGTGTGCAGGGCGCGGTGTTCGTGCAGGGCGACCTGCAGACCAAGGGCAACAACTATGTCGAAGGGCCACTGTGCGCCGGCAAGCGCCTGCAGCTGGGCCCCGACAGCCAGGTGGGCGACAAGGAGTGCCCCAGCAGTGTCTCGGCCTGGACCATTGCCTTACACGCCAGTGTCCGCGTCTATGGCAGTATGGCTGCTGTACGTTCCGGACAGGTGGTGCTATGAAAACACGCAATCTCTGGATCGCCTCGGCAGCCATGGCCTGGCAGCTGGCAGGCGCAGCGCAGCCGGACGAGCCCCCGGCGCTGGCCGCCTTTGCCACCGGCGATGGCGCCTACTACACCACCTTGGGCGGCCAGGTCGTAGACCCTTACTTCGTCAACAAGGGCTTCACGATCGCGCTGCAGGCGGGTGTGCCGCTACGCGCCGAGCTGCAGCAGTGGCTGGCCTGGCTGCTGCCGCGCCAGCGCCAGGATGGCGGCTTTGACCGCTTTTGCCCCACCGCAGACACTGCCTGGCGCAGCTGCATGGGCGCCGATGCCGACGACTCCATGGCCGCCACCACGATCGAGATGCTGCACTTGGCGCGGCAGAAGCAATGGCTCACTCCTGGTCAGCAGGCCGCTGCCCAGCAGGCCATTGCGCGCAGCCAACAGCTGCTCGCGCGCCTGCGCAACCCCAGCAACCAGCTCTACAAAGCCTTGCTGGACACCGAGCTGTACTACCTGATGGACAACATCGAGGTCTACGAAGCGCTGCGCGCGGCCGAAGGGGCGCAGGCGGGCCCCGCCTCCAAGCAGCTGGCAGCGGCCATCAACCGGCGTTTTCGCAGTGGCAGCGACTGGAAACCGGCCTTGCCCGAATACGACCGTCCGCGCTTTTATCCCCATACCCTGGCCAGCGCCTACCTGTGGCAGACCGGGGTGATTTCCCGCGCCGAATCGGACCGCGCCACCGCCCAGTGGCTGGCCCAGCATGGCAGCGCCTGGCTCTCGCGCAGCGAAGACCACTATGCATGGGGCCTGGTTGCATGGAAAATGCGTCAGACCGCACCGATCCAGGCCGCCTGCTGGCGTGCATCGCTACGGCCCTTCCAGCCTGCGGTAGGCTGGACCGTGTTGGATGCGATGATCGACCACGCGCTGGCGCACACGGGTATCAGCACCCAGTGCCCTTTTGCAATGGCCACGGCGCCCGCGCCGGTGCCCGCGCCGGTGCCCGCGCCGGTGCCCGCGCCCACAACCACCCCGGCTGCCAACCCTTGAGGCTGACACCATGAACAAGCTCTTGCGCTGGAAAAAATGGCTGGCCGCCACCGCAGTGGTGCTGTGCCTGCTCGCCGTCATTGGCTGGCACCAGTCACGCAGCCTGCAGGCCAGCCAGCACTACGCCACCATCAGCTTGCTGATCCCCGATGGCATGCCCGCCCATGCGCCCCAGGTGCAGATCTGGAGCGAGGCAGCGCGCGAGCGCGGCCTGCTGCTCAAGCCGCTGGCGATCAGCGAATGGATGCGTGGCATCCACTATGGCGCCCCCGCTGCGCAGCAGGCGGTGATCCTGCCCGATACCTTCCACCGCAATATCTCTGATGCGGCAGTGCAGACCCTGATCGACGTGGTGCAGGCTGGCGGCCAGGCCATGGTGGTGCAGGACGGCGGCATGCTCGACGAGCGCGGCTACTACAGCAAGGGCACATCGCGCCTGTCGCAGATGCTCGGCGTGCGCTATGGCGACTACGACACCTACAAGGACCAGCTGTCCGACTATGAAGAGATCCGGGGCGCGCCCACCACGATGGAGCTGCTGGGCATCCCGCCCGGGCGCTACCTCGATGCCAAGGCCGCTGCCAAGCTCACTGCGATCGACCCCGAGGAGCTGGCGGTCGATCAACCTGGCTTTCCGAGCTTCATTGCCGGCTACACCAAGGATTCGCAGCGCTTTACCGTGCTCAAGACCGACCGCCCCCAGGGCGCACGCATCCTGCTGCAATCGAGCAATGGCGATGTGGTGGCCAGCGTCAACCGCTGGGGCAAGGGCCAGGCGATGTTCATCAACCTGCCGCTGACCTATTTGCTGCAGCGCACCGACGGCATTTTCCTGCACGGTTTTCTGGCCTACTTTGCCCAGCAGCTGGTGCAGCAGCCGCAACTGCTGGCCTCACCGGACGGCATTGGCGCGCTGGTGCTGAACTGGCACAACGACGACGGCCGGGCCATCGGCTTTTTGCACGAGCTGCAGGAAGCGGGCATTTTTGACCACGGCCACCAGTCCTTGCACTTCACCGCCGGCCCCGATGTGAACCAGCCAGGCGACGGCCTGGGCATGGACCTGGACTACAACGAAGACGCCCAAAAGATGATCCAGATGCTGCTCAGCCAGGGCCACAGCATCGGCAACCACGGCGGCTGGATCCACAACTATTTCGGCAACAACGCCTCCGACGACAACGCCGACGATTTCATGCCGTTTCTCGACCTGAACAATGCCTCGGTCACCAAGGCCAACCATGGCCTGCAGCCCAAGGAATACTCGGCCCCCAACGGCAATACGCCGCTGTGGACCTATGACTGGATGGCCGAGCACGGCGTGCAGTCCTTTTACACGGTGGCCAACGTCGGCATGCCGCCCACACGGCTGTGGTTGGGCACGCGCCAGGTCCAGCAGTCCTGGGCCTTCCCCGTGCTGACCTACGGCCAGGTTGCGTCGGCCGAAGAGGCCTCGTTCCAGAAGATACCGGTTGCCGAGTTCGGCCAGTGGCTGCAGCAGGTGGCGGGCTTTATCGAACATACCCGCAGCATCCGCCTGAGCTACTTTCACCCGATTGGCGCGGTGGAGTACCTGCCAGCGGTCAAGGCCTACATCGACAGCGTACAGGCCTGTGCGGACCGCAAGCAGTGCCAGTTCATCTCGATGGGCGAGGCGGCCGACTTCCTCAGTCGGCGCAACCAGGTGCAGTGGTCCATCGCGGCCGAGGGCGACAACGACCTGCTCAGGGCCAGCCACCCGCAGTCCCTGGCCGCGATGGCCTGGACTGTGCCCAAGACAAAATATGCGGCCGTGCGTGTGCGCGCTGGCCAGGCCCAGGTGCAAGCCACCGATAGTGCCTGGCTGGTGCGCGTGCAGGACGGTCAAGAACTCAGCCTTGAAATGCGTCGCCAAAAATGAGCTCCTCCACCCCTTCCTCCTCCTTGTCCGTCGCGGCCATCATGGGCACCCGGCCCGAGATCATCAAAATGGCCCCGGTGGTGCTGGCGCTGCGCCAGCGCGGTATCACCACCCATGTGCTGCACACCGGCCAGCACGAAGAGATGGCCTGGCCGCTCTATGAATTTTTCGGCATCGCGCCCCAGGAGGTGATCCGCCTCAAGCGCGAGGTCGCCACCTTGCCGGCGCTGTCGAGCGAGCTGATGTCGGCCATCGGCAGCACCCTGGCCAGCCTCCAACCGGCCGTAGCGCTGGTGCATGGCGACACCAGCAGCGCGGCCATGGGCGCGCTCGCGGCCGCCTTCCTGCAGATCCCCGTCGGCCATGTCGAGGCCGGTCTGCGCTCGGGCCGCATCTCCGAGCCTTTCCCCGAAGAGATCAACCGCAGCCTGATCGGCCGCGTGAGCCAATGGCACTTTGCCCCCACCGGCCAGGCCCGCGAGAACCTGGAGAAGGAAAACGTGCCCGGCGAGATCGCGGTGGTCGGCAACACCGTCGTCGACGCCGTGCTGCTGGCCGCGCGCCATGTGCGCACGCAGCGCACTGCCGGCCAGCCGGTGGCCAACCCCGACTACCAGTGGTTCGTCGACAGCGGCCTGCGCCAGCTGGTGCTGGTAACGGCACACCGGCGCGAGAACTGGGGCGCGCCCATGGTGGAGATCGCCCATTCGGTGGCGCGCCTGCTCGAGCAGCACCCTGAGGCCGCCGTGGTCTGGCCGGTGCACCTGAACCCGCTGGTGCAGCAGGTGGTGCGCGGCGTGCATGGCGCCAGCTCCGCAGACGTGCAGCGCCGCTGGCGCCTCACGGCCCCGCTGGATTACGCGCCCATGGTGGAGATCATGGACGCCGCCCAGCTGCTGCTGACCGACTCGGGCGGTATCCAGGAAGAAGGCCTGTCACTGCACAAGCCCCTGCTGGTGATGCGCGATGTGACCGAGCGTCCCGAAGTCATCGCCTGCGGCGCCGGCCTGCTGGTGGGCACCGAGGCCGAGCGCATCCTCTCGGCCGCCAGCCATGTGCTGGCCACCGGCCAACTGCCCGGCCTGCCGCCCGCCTCTGTGGACAACCCCTTTGGCGATGGCAGCAGCGGCTTGCAGATCGCCGCCGCAATTGCCCGCCATCTGCAGCCCTCCTCCCTCTGAACAACCTCTACAAGAACCCCATGAACACCTTCTTCCTCCGCAGCTCCATGGCGCTGAGCGCCGCCGCCTTGCTGGCCCCTGCCATGGCCCAGACCACCGGTGCCGGCACCACAGCGCCCATCACCGAGCCCGCCGCCGCGCCTGCAGCACCGGCCGCAGACTTCGAGCCGGGCCAGCGCGGCCGGGTTGATATCGGCGCGGGCTTCTCCAGCCTGACCGGCGGCAACAGCAACTGGAATGACGAGTACGTGCGCGGCTATGTCGGCCTCAAGCCCGGCACCGTCCTGAACTGGGACCTGGCCAGCCAGCGCCACTTCGACCAGCGCGGCACCGTGGGCGCGCTGTCGCTGACACACACCTTGTCGCCCTGGTGGTACATGTCGGTGGGTGCCAGCTCCGGCTCGGCCGACTTCCAGAACAAGTACCGCGGTGACATCGCCATCTACCGCAAGTGGACCGAGAGCCAGCAGTGGGTGACGGGCCTGTCGCTGATGAAATCGGCCAGCCGCGACGGCATCCACCGCGACACCGGCATCACCGCCTCGGTCGCCTACTACTCGACCAACGACTGGGTCGGCGAAGGCGGTGTGGTCTACAACAAGTCCAACCCCGGCTCGGTCGAAGGCTACCGGGGCTTTGCCGCGCTGACCATGGGCCGCGAAAAGCAGCACTACTTCACCGCCCGCATCGACCATGGCAAGGAAGGCTACCTACCCACCGGCGCCATCGCCAACGGCGTGGGCAACCAGGTCGGCTTCCAATCGACCGAGCTGAGCCTGCAATGGCGCCAGTGGCTGGGCAAGGACTGGGGCTACCTGGTGGGCGGCCAGTTCTACCGCAACCCCTACTACAACCGCAAGGGCCTGAGCGCTGCGGTGTTCTTCGACTTCTAAGGCCAGGCCATGTCGTTGCGCATGACCCGCCAGCACCGGGGCCTCAGAAGCTACATCTGGACCTGGCAGCACAGCGCCCAGCTGCTGGTGCTGCTGCTGGCCTTCTGGCTGGTGCTGTGGTGGGCTGCGCCGCTGTTGATGCACCGCTGGGCCGATGTGCTGGCCTGGGCCTGGCCGCACCTGGGCCTGGGCAGCAGCGAGGGGGTCGAGGTGCAGACCACATCGCTGCTGGGCGTGCCCATCGAGGTGGTGCGCACACATTTCTATGTGCCGCCCCCCAGCCTCTGGCAATGGTGGGGTGGCGCGCTGCTGTCGCTGGGGCTGATGGCGCTGTCCTTTGTGCTCTCGCGCGAGCGCCTGCCGCTGATCTACGGGCTGCGCATCGTCGCGCTGTTGGGCATCGTGGGTCTGCTGTCCTACGAGTTCCTGCCCACGCTGGCCGTCAGCGACGTCAACCGCCTGCTGGCCGACAACATCCTGGACATGGGCCTGGCCATGCTCTGGCTGCTGCCGGCCGTGCATGCGCTGGTGCTCTACATCTTCCCGATCCCGGTGCTGCACAAGGTCGCCGCCACGATGACCGGCATGCTGATGCTGGTCGTCAGCATTCCGCTGCAGGCCGCCTCGCTCGCCTGGCTGGCCCAGCAGTTCAGCCTGCTGGTCACCTTGCCCTTGTACATGCTGTTCAGCTTTTTGCCCCAGATTGCGGCGCAGCTGGGCATCTACGGTCTGTTCATGAGCTTTGCGCCAGCGCCTGAGCGAGGGGGCGCCTAGCTGGGGGCGCCCACTTCGCTGCACCTCGCCGGGGGCACCTCGCCGGCCGCACCTCGCCGGCCGCACCTCGCCGGCCGCACCTCGCCGGCCACCCCCTCCTCCAGGATCCAAAAAGTTTCCCAAGCAACGATTAGCCGACGAGACCCTGTTGGCTTGCCACTGGGCGGACAATGCGCCGTGGCCCTGTCCGCAGGGCCCAGACCAACCGATCGACCCATGGCGCCCGGTGGCCGGCCACCGGGCAGGCCCGCTGGGGCGCCGCCAAGGAGAAAACAATGCTGTATCTGGTTCGCATGGATGTGAACATTCCCCATGACCTGCCCCAAGCGCAGGCCCAAGAGATCAAGGCCCGCGAGAAGGCCTATTCGCAAGATCTGCAGCGCGATGGCCGCTGGAAGCACATCTGGCGCGTGGCGGGCGAGTATGCGAACTACAGCGTGTTCGATGTGGAATCGAACGACGAGCTCCACGGCCTGCTGCAGGCGCTGCCGCTGTTCCCCTACATGAAGATCTCGGTCACGCCGCTGGCCCAGCACCCCTCGGCCATCGCCCAGAACTGAGTCGGCGCGCCGGCAGGGGCCGGCCACCCGCTTGTACGACGCACACCCTCGCGAGCAGCGACGGTGTGCGTTGTGCTTTCCGGCTTGGATGCGCGGACTACAGCTGCACGCGCAGCTCGCCGATGCCGTCAAACTGCACCCGCACTGCATCGCCAGGCGCCGCCTGCAGCAAGCCGCACCAGCTGCCCGTGGTCACCACCGTGCCGGCGCGCAGGCTGCCAAAGTGCGCCGTCGCATGGCGCAGCCACTGCGGCAGCAGCCAGGCCGGGTCCTGCAGGCCATAGCTGCGCTCAAAGGCCTGGGCGGGCTGCGCGCCGATCTGGACCGTGCAGCGCTGCGTGCTGCCATCCACCGGGCGGTAGGGCTGCCAGGCGCCCAGCACCAGCGCGCCGTGGCAGAGCAGGTCCGCCGCCTTCAAGGCCGCAGGCGCCTGCAGCTGCTGCTGCCAGCGTGAATCGACGATCTCGATGCTCAGCGCCATCGCATCGATCAGCTGGGCGGCGCTGGCCTCATCGAGCGCAGCGGCCTGGTCCGCATCGACCGATTGGCCCAGGCGCAGCGCAATCTCCGCCTCAACCCCGCGCAGGAAAAACG
This sequence comes from Comamonas koreensis, assembly GCF_014076495.1. NCBI lineage: Bacteria > Pseudomonadati > Pseudomonadota > Betaproteobacteria > Burkholderiales > Comamonadaceae > Comamonas > Comamonas koreensis. Next base: position 456,156 of record NZ_CP043575.1, read on the forward strand.
GGGTGGCACGCAGATCGGCGCCGCCACCGTGCACCCCTTGGGGCGGCAGAGGCGCATGGCCCAGCGGCTGGCTGCGGCTGGGTCCACCCGATTTCCAGTACTGGGGCGCTTGGGCGGCGTCCCCCCAGCGCTGGGCCCGCTCGCGGTGCACGGCGATGATGTCGGCAGGCGCCAGGCTCGCCGGCCAGGCGGCCGCGTCGATGGCGGCGCCGGCCCCGGTGGCGGTCTGCAGCGCCTGGGCCAGGGCAGCGGGTTGAAAGGTCGAAGCGGTGTCGGCAGAGGGCATGGCGATGGCGTTCGAAAGTGTAAAAAGTCCAATCGGCATAGCGTAACGGACAGCGCCGCCCGCCCCTGTCACCGCAGCAAACACGCTACATGTAAGCAGAACCGGTGCAAGGTTATGCAAAAAAAGCATTCCATCCCAATCATCCGGCCTTGGACAAAGGTATAGAGCGGATTTAAGCTGTACAGACCTTTTCAACCGCATGGATCGTATGCCGTCCAACAGCACTCCCGCCGCAGCGCCACAACACGCTCTGCCTTCCTACCTCGACCCCAAGCACCTGGGCCCCTGGGGCAACTACCTGCAGCAGGTCGACCGCGTCACGCCTTACCTGGGCTCGCTGGCCCGCTGGGTCGAGACGCTCAAGCGCCCCAAGCGCGCGCTGATCGTGGATGTGCCCATCGAGATGGACAACGGCACGATCGCCCACTTTGAAGGCTACCGGGTGCAGCACAACCTGAGCCGCGGCCCGGGCAAGGGCGGCGTGCGGTTCCACCAGGATGTGACCCTGTCCGAAGTGATGGCCCTGTCAGCCTGGATGTCGATCAAGAATGCCGCCGTGAACGTGCCCTACGGCGGCGCCAAGGGCGGTGTCCGCGTCGACCCCAAGACCCTGTCCAAGGGTGAGCTCGAACGCCTGACCCGCCGCTACACCAGCGAAATCGGCCTGTTCATCGGCCCGTCCAAGGACATCCCGGCACCGGACGTGAACACCAACGGCCAGATCATGGCCTGGATGATGGACACCTACTCGATGAACACCGGCGCCACCGCTACCGGCGTGGTCACCGGCAAGCCCATCGATCTGGGCGGCTCGCTCGGCCGTGTCGAGGCCACCGGCCGCGGCGTGTTCACCGTGGGCGTCGAGGCCGCCAAGCTGTCGGGCCTGGCCCTGCAAGGCGCCAAAGTGGCGGTGCAAGGTTTTGGTAATGTGGGCGGTACGGCAGGCAAGCTGTTTGCCGAAGCGGGCGCCATCGTCGTGGCCGTGCAGGACCACACCGGCACCATCTTCAACGCCAAGGGCCTGGATGTGCCCGCCGTGCTCGAGCACGTGGCCAACACCGGCGGTGTGGGCGGCTTCAAGGGCGCCGACAAGATGGCCAACGAGGACTTCTGGTCCGTCGACTGCGACATCCTGATCCCCGCTGCACTGGAAGGCCAGATCAACGCCAAGAACGCCGCCAAGATCAAGGCCAAGATGGTGATCGAGGGCGCCAACGGCCCCACCACCACCGAAGCCGATGACATCCTGAACGACAAGGGTGTGCTGGTGCTGCCCGATGTGATCGCCAACGCGGGCGGCGTGACGGTGAGCTACTTCGAATGGGTGCAGGATTTCTCCAGCTTCTTCTGGAGCGAAGACGAGATCAACGCCCGTCTGGTGCGCATCATGCAAGAAGCCTTTGCCGCTGTGTGGCAAGTGGCGCAAGAGAACAAGGTCTCCCTGCGTACCGCCACCTTCATCATCGCCTGCCGCCGCATTCTGCACGCACGCGAGGCACGTGGTCTGTACCCATAAAGCCAGAACGACTCCACGCATTGCTAGCGGCCTTCGGGCCGCTTTTTTTGCGCCCTGCTTCCGCGCACGCAAAGCATGGCTTTCGCAAGTGCGAAGGCCCAATGCGCGCTGGTGCAGGCAAACCCCATCACGCCGCTGGGTGGAACTCCCTATCGTGAGCCCTTAACGATAAATACGGAGACAACGCCATGCGCTTTGCGCGCCGCCGCGCCCTCGCGGCCCTGCTGCTTTCCCCCCTGCTGGCCTTTGCGGCCGACTGGCCGTCCCGCCCCATCGCCATCGTCGTGCCCGCAGCAGCTGGCGGCACCACCGATATCGCAGCGCGCCTGCTGGCCCAGAAGATGGGCTCCTCGCTCAAGACCAGCGTCATCGTCGAGAACAAGGCCGGCGGCGGCGGCAGCATCGGCACCGCCTATGTGGCGCGCGCCAAGCCCGACGGCTACACCTTGCTGATGGGCAACATCGGCCCGGTGGCCATCAATTTCAGCCTCTACAAAAAGCTGGCCTATGGCCCCAACGACCTGCGCGGCATCACCAATGTGATCTCGGTGCCCAACATCCTGGTGGTGCATGCCAACTCCCCCATCCAGAACGTGCAGCAGCTCGTGGCACTGGGCAAGCAAAAGCCGCTGACGGCCGCGACCTCCGGCGTGGGCCAGTCGCCGCACATGTCCACCGAGCTGTTCCGCCAGCAAAGCGGGCTCGATGTCACCCTGGTACCCCACAGCGGCGCAGCGCCTGCGGTTACTGCGCTGCTGGGCCAGCAGATCGATTTCATGATCGACAACCTGCCCAGCTCGATGCCGCATATCCAGTCGGGCAAGTTCCGGGCGTTGGCCATCACCAGCCGCGAGCGCTCGGCCCAGCTGCCCGATGTGCCGACGATGCGCGAGGCCGGTGTGCCGATGGATGTGACCGCCTGGTTTGACCTGCTCGCCCCGGCGGGCACGCCGGATGCCATCGTCAACCGCCTGCAGCAGGCAGCGCATGAGGCACTGCAAAGCGCCGACATCCGCCGCACCTTTGCCGAGCTGGGTGGTGTGCCCGGCGGCGAGACGGCGGCCGAGCACGACGCCTTTATCGCGCAGGAGCGCAAGCGCTGGGCCGAGATCGTGCGCGCCGCCAACCTGTCTCTGGACTGATTTCCTTCGTTTGCATGTTTGCTATGTCTGACACTTCCTCCTTCCAACTCGCCCAGCCCTTTGGCTCCATCCCCGCCCTGGTGCTGGCCCAGGCCCAGGAGCGCCCCGAGCACACCGCGCTGGTGCTGGGCGCCACGCGCCTGAACTACGCCCAGCTGGCCCAGGGCATGCGCCAGGTGGCCTGCGCGCTGCAGCAGCAAGGCCTGCAGGCCGGTGATGTAGTGGCCATCTGCGCCAGCACCTCGGTGCCTTATGTGCTGGCCTACCTGGGCGCGCTGCAGGCCGGGGTGGTGGTGGCACCGCTGGCGCCATCGGCCACGGCCGAGCACCTGAGCGCCATGCTGGACAACGCCGAGGCCAAGCTGCTGCTGCGCGATGCCGAGGTCGCCGCCCAGTGGCCGCTGGCCAGCACGGCCGAGCGCCCCTGCATCGCGCTGGACGATACCGCACAGGCCGGCACGCGCTGGAGCGACTGGCTCGCCCAGGTGCCCGCCGGCCAGGCGCCCCAAGCGGTGCAGCCCACGCCGCAGTGGCCCTTCAACCTGATCTACTCGTCGGGCACCACCGGCGTGCCCAAGGGCATTGTGCAAAGCTGGGGCATGCGCTGGTCGCATGTCAAGCGCGCAGCCACCAACGGCTACGGGCCCGATGCGGTATCGCTGTGCGCGACGCCGCTGTACTCCAACACCACCTTGGTGGCGGTCCTGCCCACGTTGGCGCTGGGCGGCACTTTGGTGATGATGCGCAAGTTCGACGCGGCCCAGTACCTGCAGCTGGCCCAGGACGAGCGCGCCACCCACACCATGCTGGTGCCCGTGCAGTACCAGCGCCTGCTCGACTGCCCGGCGTTTGACCAGACCGATCTGCACTTGCTGCAGCACAAGTTCTGCACCAGCGCTCCGTTCAAGACCGCGCTCAAGGCCGAGGTGCTGCGCCGCTGGCCCGGGCGCCTGATCGAGTACTACGGCATGACCGAAGGGGGCGTGCGCTGCGAGCTGCACTGCCACCAGTTCCCCGACAAGCTGCACACCGTCGGCCGCGCCGGGCCGGACGCCGATCTGCGCTTTATCGACGAGGACGGCCAGGAGCTACCCCAAGGCGCGCAGGGCGAAATCGTCGGCCGCTCGGCCGGCATGATGACCGGCTACCACCGCCAGCCCGACAAGACCCGCGAGGCCGAGTGGATCAGCCCCAGCGGCGAGCGCTTTATCCGCAGCGGCGATGTGGGCCAGATGGATGCCGATGGCTTCATCGTGCTGGGCGACCGCAAGAAGGACATGATCATCACCGGCGGCTTCAACGTCTACCCCAGCGATATCGAGGCCGTCATGCTGCAGCACCCCGAGGTGCGCGAGTGCGCGGTGATCGGCGTGCCCTCGGACGCCTGGGGTGAGAGCCCCGTCGCCTATGTGGTGCCCCAGCCCGGCAGCAGCCCCCAGCCGGCCGAGCTGCAGCAGTGGCTCAACAGCCGTGTGGGCAAAACCCAGCGCGTGGCCGACCTGGTCATCCACAGCCAACTGCCGCGCAGCGAGATCGGCAAGGTGCTCAAGCGCGAGCTGCGCACGCTGTACGCGAGCCAGGTTAGCCAGTCTGCCGCTTGATTGCCGCCAACACCCGTCCAACAACAAGACCAGGAGACACGACTTGACCCATCGCCACACCACTTCCCTCCGGCGCAGGCAGCTGGCCGGCCTGCTCTCAGGCTTGGCGGTCGCCAGCGGCATGCTGCTGGCCGGCATGGCCCATGCAGCGCCCTGGCCCACCAAGCCGATCCAGCTGGTCATCCCCTACCCCCCTGGGGGCAGTGCCGATCTGCTGGGCCGGCCGCTGGCCTTGCAGCTGCAGCAGCAGCTGGGCCAGCCGGTGGTGCTGGAGTACAAACCCGGGGCCGGTGGCACCCTGGCCTCGCAGTATGTGGCGCGTGCCAAGCCCGACGGCTACACCGTGCTGATGGTGCTGGCCGCGCATGCGATCAATGACAGCCTCTACCCCAAGCTGCCCTATGACACCCGCAAGGACTTTGCACCGGTCTCGCTGGTGGCCAACCTGCCGATGATCGTCGTGGGCAGCAGCAAGCTGCAGGCCAAGAACATTGGCGAGCTGGTCAAGGCCGCGCAGGCCGCCCCGGAAAAGCTCACCTATGGCTCGGCCGGCAATGGCAACACCGGCCACCTGGCTGGGGCGCTGTTTGCCAGCACCGCCGGCGTCAAGATGACCCATGTGCCCTACAAGGGCAGTGCCGGCGTCGTCAATGCGATGCTGGCCAGCGATATCGACCTGACCTTTGACAGCATCTCCACCTCGATCCCGCATGTGCGCAGCGGCAAGCTCCATGCGCTGGCCGTCACCAGCGCCAAGCGCTCGGCGCTGGCACCCGAGATCCCCACCGTGCAGGAGCAGGGCTTTCCGGGCTTTGACATCAATGGCTGGTACGCGGTGATCGCCCCGGCGGGCACCCCGGCCGACATCACCGGCAAGCTCAGCCGCGAGATTGCGACCGCGCTGCAAAACCCCGCGCTGCAGTCGCAGCTGGCCGCCAGCGGCTATGAGCCCGTCGGCTCCACGCCCGAAGCGCTGGGCGCCCATATCGACCGCGAGATGGAGCGCTGGGCTGCTGTCGTCAAAGCCACTGGCGCCCGCATCGAATAAAAGGCTCAGGCCCCAACAACAATGCCCTGGCAAGCCAGGGCATTTTTCATGGGGAAGTTAACGCAGATCAGCGGCTTTGGCGCGCGCTGGCCTGGGCTTCCAGTGCGGCGCGCAGCGCATCGTCATTGCTGCCCTGCTCGCTGCCGGCATCCGGCGTCACCTTGCGCAACAGGCCGGTGATGCGGCCCGAGTTCTGCATCAGGCGGTTGGCATACAGCGCGCCCTCGCCCGAGCCACGGGTATTGTTCCAGTTGCCCTCCGCCTGGTTGACGCTGAAGTTAAACCAGAAGCTCCGTACCGTTTCGCTCGAGGTGCCGCTGCGCATCTTCACGCACTGGGTCTTGCCGGTATCGACACCCCGGATGATCTGCTCGCAGGCAAACAAGCCGTCGTAGGAGACGGTCATGCCACTGCTGAAGGAAGAGCCGCCGGTGATGCGGGTCAGCTGCATGGTCTCGGTTTCGATATTGCCATTGCTGTCGCCATAGACCAGGCTCCACAGGCCCAGCAAGGAGGCGGGCGAGTTGTCATAGCCAAACTGGTAGCGCTTGATTTCCTTCTCGCCTTCGCCCGGCAGGGTGATGTAGCCCAAGGTGCCGCTGACAAAGCGGATGCGCACATTGCCAGGGCTGCCGCGCTCGACGCCGCTGCGGTCGCCACTGCCCAGGAAACGGCCGCCTTCGTAGCGGCCCAAGGTGGTCGTCAGCTCGCTGTTCTCGTTCAGGCGGCCGGTGGCCATGTAGAAGGTGGGCTGGCCGCTGCTTTCATAGGCATAGACCTGCATCACCAGCACGTCGTTTTGCACATCGACGGCAAAACCACGGCCGGGCCGGCCGTTGACTTCGTCGGAGATGATCCAGGTGCCGCCCTGGGGCACGTAGGCATGGGCCATTCCGGTAAGGGCCACGGCGGCCCAGGCAATCGCGTGTTTGAACATGTCGCTCTCCTATATCGGTGCGCCAATGTAGCGGCGCGGTAGCGGCGCGGTAGTGGAGCGAGTATATCGACGAGATTGCGGAGGTCTGTGTCAGAAAGTGTCCTGCCCTGCACCCCGTGCAGGCCGCTTTTTGAGAACCTGTTCAGGACGCGCTTTGCAGGCGCCGCTGGGCCTGCTGGTGGCGCTGCAAGGTCTTGTGGGCGAGTGCAATCACGGGGGCATCGACCATGCGGCCATCGACGACGCAGACCCCGCCTTGCGCTGCCTCGGCGGCAGCCAGCACCTGCTGGGCGCGCTGCAGCTGCGCCTCCGTCGGCGCAAAGGCCGCATTGATGGGCGCCACCTGCATCGGGTGGATGCTGAGCTTGCCACCAAAACCGCCGCGCAGCGCACGCGCCGCATCGGCCTGCACCACGGCGGCATCCTGGGTGTTGACTGTCACGCCATCGATGGGCGCGGGCAGCTGTGCGCGGCGCGCAGCCAGCACCACGGCCAGGCGCACTGGCACCAGCTCAGTCTCGTCCTCGGCGCAGGCCATGCCGGCATCGACCTGAAAATCCAGATGGCCAAAGGCCAGCCGCAAAACGCGCGGCGCGCGCGCAATCGCATCGATCGCATGCAGGCCCGCCACCGATTCGATGATGGGCACCAGCAGCCCTTGCGTACCCAGCGCCGGCAGCAGCAGCGCCATGGCATCGGCGGCCTCTGCCTTGGGCAGCACCACCCCGGCGGCGCCCTGCGCCACCAGCTGGGCCAGCGCCTGCAGGTCGCCATCAAACCAGGGCGTGCCATGGGCATTGATGCGCACCAGCACTCGGGCGCGCTCTGCCACTTGCAGCTGGCCAAAGGCGCCCAGCAAGGCGGCGCGGGCTCCTTCCTTGTCCTGCGGCGCCACCGCATCTTCCAGGTCCACGATCACCGCATCAGCCCCACTGGTTAGGGCCTTGGCGATGCGCTCGGGGCGGCTGGCCGGTACAAACAGCCAGGAGGTGGCGGTGGCGAGCGGATGCGCGTTGAGAGTCATGTCCATCAGTCTTCCGTTTATCAAAAAAGGGGCCCATGGCCCCTGCTCCTGCGCGGGTGAACGCCAGGCTTAGAGCCGCTAACACGACCCAGCAAACCGAAGGTTTGCGGTTGAGACTAGGCGTCCCCGACTAGGCGCCGAGCCGCAGGCAGGACAGTAGTACGACAAGGCTTGGCGCGGCCGGCCAGGCAACGACGTATCAAGGGTTGTGTTGGCGGCTCTTATTCGGCGGTCACGCCGGCTGCCTTGATCACCGTGTTCCAGCGTTTCACTTCGGATTCCAGCAAGGTCTTCAAGCTCTGCGGCGTGGCGCGGTCCGGCGTGACCAGCTCGCTGCTCAGGTCGGCAATGCGCTGCACCACGACGGGGTCCTTCAAGGCCACATTCAAAGCGGTGTTGATCTTGGTGATCACCTCGGCCGGCGTACCCTTGGGAGCATACATGCCGTGCCAGACCTTGACATCAAAGCCCTTCAAGCCCTGCTCATCGAGCGTGGGAATCTGCGGCATGGCAGTGAGGCGCTGGGGCGTGGTCACGCCAAACACCTTGACCCGGTTGCCGTCCTTGATGACCGGCGCGGTCTGCGTGGTCTGGTCGCACAGCAGATCAACCTGGCCGCCCATCAGATCATTCATCGCCGGGCCCGCGCCCTTATAGGGCACGGTGGTGAGCTTGACGCCCGCCTGGTACGCAAACAGCATGCCGCACAGCTGCGAGACGGCGCCAATGCCGGCATTGGCCAGCGACACCTTCTCCTGGTTGGCCTTCACATAGGCCATCAGCTCCTGGAAGTTGTTGGCCGGAAAGTCCTTGCGCGACAGCAGCGTCATCGGCACATCGAGCACCTGGCCGATGTACTCGAAATCCTTCAGCGGGTCGTAGGGCAGCTTCTTGTACAGCGATGGCGCCGTGGCCATGCCCATGTGGTGGATCAGGATGGTGTAGCCATCGTTCTTGGCGCGGGCCACGCGCGCTGGCGCAATCGTGCCGCCTGCGCCCACGGTGTTCTCCACCACCACGGTCTGGCCCAGCGACTTGCCCATCGGAATGGCCAGCATGCGGGCCACCACATCGGTGGGGCCACCGGCCGAGTAGGGCACCACCAGCACCACGGGTTTGGTCGGCCAGTCCTCCGCCTGGGCGTTGAGGTGCAGGCCCAGGCCGGCTGCGGCCATCACGGCGGCAGCGGCCACCGGGGTCAACATGCGAAAGCGCATTCTTGTCTCCTTGTCTGGGGACAGGTACATTGCCCGTCCCGGTAGGGGAAGGGGCCTGAACGGGCCCCCGCTGCGCAGCCACCAAGCTCCGGCGCTGCTGCTTTCTTTATACGGCGACCAACAGCTTTTCGACCCTGGTCCAATCCCGTACTTGCCACAGTTTCTGCACCGATTGCTGCATCTGCGCGGCGGGCACGGCGCGGCTGAATTCACCCAGGCGCAGCGCCTTGTCGGTCAGCTCCTCGCGGCTCAGGGTGTTGCCCGGGTCGCCCTTGGGCTCGTCGACCCGGCCTTCCAGCACGCGGCCATCGGTGGTGGTCACGGTCACCTTGCCAATCCAGCGCTGCGGGTAGGCGCCGTCCACCTCGGGGTCCAGCACCATGCGCACCTTGTCGCGCAGCGCCATCGTGTCTTCGGCGCGGAATTCGTTGTCGAATTCGTTGAGGCCGGCAAAGCCAAAGCGCGCAGCCAGCGCCAGCACCGTGCCCATCGAGAACTTGCTCTGGTGCACCGTGCTGGGGTCCACCACGGGGCCCAGTACATCGATCGCGGCCTGGTGCACATGGGTCACCACCTCGGCAATGTCCGAGACCTTGAGCTGGTGCGCGCGTACCACCTGCAGCAGCGCATCGGCGGCCGGGTGGGTGTGGCGGCAGGAGGCATGCCATTTGAAGGAGGTCTCGGGCGTCGCCCAGCGCGTGCCCAGGCCATCGATGAGGCGGGCCGGGTCGCTGTCGCTGGACATGCCAGCGGCCATGCCCTGCGCGCCGCAGAAGATATCGGCCGCGCCGGTAAAGCCATCCTTGGCCAGGTAGGCGGCCATCAGGCCGGCACCGGCGGCATGGGCGGTGTGCAGCTGCTTGCTGTCGGCCGCAGTGCGCAAGAACTCCCACAGGCCGGCCGATTGGGTGCCCGCCGAGCCAAAGGCATGCAGCATTTGATGCGCATTGAGGCCCAGCAGATGGCCCACGGCCGCCGCTGCTGCCAAGGTGCCGGCCGTGCCGGTGGTGTGGAAGATCTTGTAGTGCGAGCGGCCCAGAAACTCGCCCACGCGGATGCCCACTTCATAGCCGGCGATGCAGGCGGTCAGCAGCTCCTTGCCGGACTTGCCCAGCGCCTGCGCCACGGCCACGGCCGGGGGGAAGACGACCGCTGCCGGGTGGAACACCGAGCCGTTGTGCACATCGTCCTGCTCGGCCACATGCGAGGCGGCGGCATTGGCCATCGCCGCCAGGTAGGGGCTGCTGCTGCGGCCCTCGGGGCCGATCACCTCGGCCGGGCCCTGTGCCGGGCCCTGGCCCAGTGCAAAGCGGGTGATGCTGGCGACGGGGCGGGCATTGTGGCCGGCGACCACCGAGCCAAACCAGTCGACCCAGAGGTCTTCGGTTTTCTGCAGCACCGATTCAGGAATGTCGCTGTACTGCAGCTCGGCGGCAAAGCGGGCCAGTTGCGCCGCGGGCGTGGGGGATGAGGTTGCTGTGGTCATGTTCTTGTCTCTCCAACAGATAGCATCAAAGGCCGGAGGCCTTGCGCACCGCTGCCAGCGCATCGGCCGGCAGCTGCAGCGCATCGAGGATGGCGGCCGTGTGCTCGCCCACCGCAGGCACCGCATCCATGCGGTAGTCGTACTGGTTGTTGCGCCCGGGCGGCAGCAGCGCAGGCACCGTGCCTACGGGCGTGTCCACCTGCGCAAAGCGCTGGCGCGCCAGCAGCTGCGGGTGTGCCCACAGACCTGCCATGTCGTTGACATGGGCATTGGCAATACCGGCCTCGTCCAGGCGCTGCACCACATCGCTGGCATTGAGCGCGCCAAAGATGCGCACAATCTCGGCCTGCAGCTCGGCGCGGTTGGCATTGCGCTTGGCATTGCTGTCAAAGCGCGCGTCGGTCGCCAGTGCCGGTGCCAGCAGCACCTGGTCGCAGAAGATCTTCCACTCGCGCTCATTTTGCAGGCCCAGCATCACCGTGCCGCCATCGCCGGCCACAAACGGGCCATAGGGGTAGATGCTGGCATGCGATGCGCCGGTGCGCGGTGGTGGCGCTGCGCCTTCGAACGCGTAGTACATCGGGTAGCCCATCCACTCGCCCAGCGCTTCGAGCATGGACACATCGATATGGCTGCCCTCGCCCGTCTTGCCGCGCAGCAGCAGGGCCGAGAGGATGTTCGTGTAGGCATACATGCCCGCCGCAATATCGGCCACCGAGATGCCCGATTTGCTCGGCGTCTCGGGCGTGCCGGTCACCGACAGAAAGCCCGCCTCGCTCTGGATCAGCAGGTCATAGGCCTTCTTGTCGCGGTAGGGGCCGTTGTCGCCATAGCCGCTGATGTCGCAGACGATGAGGCGCGGAAAGGCTGCATGCAGGGCCTCGTACGACAAACCCATGCGCGCCGCAGCGCCCGGCGCCAGGTTCTGCAGCAGCACATCGGCCGAGCCCAGCAGCTGCTTGAGCGCCTCCAGCGATGCCGCATCCTTGAGGTCCAGCGCCAGGCTTTCCTTGTTGCGGTTGAGCCAGGTGAAATGCGAGGACTGGCCGCGCACCCGGCTGTCATAGCCGCGCGCAAAATCGCCGCTGCCCGGCCGCTCCACCTTGATGACGCGCGCGCCCAGATCGGCCAGCTGGCGCGCGCAAAAAGGCGCAGCGACTGCGTGCTCCAGCGATACGACGGTGATCCCGTCCAATGGTCTTGTCATGAAGACTCCGGTTGTCTGTTTTTATCGCTGCGCAGCGCCATCAGAACGAGCGCGGCAGGCCCAGGATGTGCTCGGCCACGTAGGAATAGATCAGGTTGGTCGAGATGGGCGCGACCTGATACAGACGCGTCTCGCGGAACTTGCGCTCCACGTCGTATTCGCAGGCAAAGCCAAAGCCGCCGTGGAACTGCAGGCAGGCATTGGCCGCCTCCCAGCTCGCCTTGGCCGCCAGGTACTTGGCCATATTCGCCTGGGCGCCCATGGGCTCGTGCTTGTCAAACAGCTCGCAGGCCTTCCAGCGCATCAGGTTGGCCGCTTCCACCTCGATGAAGGCATCGGCAATCGGAAACTGCACGCCCTGATTCTGGCCAATCGGGCGGCCAAACACTTCGCGGTCGCGCACATAGTTGGTCACGCGGTCAAGGAACCAGTAGCCGTCGCCAATGCACTCGGCCGCGATCAGGGTGCGCTCGGCGTTGAGGCCGTCCAGGATGTACTTGAAGCCCTTGCCCTCTTCGCCAATCAGGTTCTCCTCGGGGATCTCCAGGTTCTCGAAGAACAGCTCATTGGTCTCGTGGTTGACCATGTTCAGGATGGGGCGCACGGTCAGGCCCTTTTTCTCGGCCTCGCGCAGATCGACCATGAAGATCGACATGCCTTCGCTCTTTTTCTTCACTTCGGCCAGCGGCGTCGTGCGCGCCAGCAAGATCATGAAATCGCTGTGCTGGATGCGGCTGATCCACACCTTCTGGCCGTTGATGACGTACTTGTCGCCTTTCTTCACGGCCGTGGTCTTGATCTTGGTGGTGTCGGTGCCGGTGGTGGGCTCGGTCACGCCCATCGATTGCAGGCGCCACTCGCCGCTGGCGATCTTGGGCAGGTACTTTTCCTTCTGCGCGGCCGAGCCATGGCGCAGCAAGGTGCCCATGTTGTACATCTGGCCGTGGCAGGCGCCGGAGTTGCCGCCGCAGCGGTTGATCTCTTCCATGATGACCGAGGCCTCGGTCAGGCCCAGGCCGGAGCCGCCGTATTCCTGCGGAATCAGCGCGGCCAGCCAGCCGGCCTTGGTCAGCGCCTCGACAAAGGTCTCGGGGTAGGCTCGCGCCTCATCGACCTTGCGGAAATACTCATCGGGGAACTCGGCGCAGAGCGCACGGATGGCATCGCGGATTTCGGGGAAGTTGTTGGAGCCGGTATGTTCGATCATGGTTCTGGGTCGGGCGTTGGGGGTGGCGGCGCTGACAGCGTCTGCGCCACCCGCCGGTGTTGGGAAAAGCGTTGTTGGTGGCGGCGCTCAGCGGATCTTGGCGGTGGCCTGCATCGTGAGCCAGCCCTCATGGTCATGCGCCCAGAGCTTGATGGTCTTGCCATCGTCCTGGGGCTCGCCCAGCACGGTGAAGGGGTGCAGATCAAAGGTGGGGCGGATGGCCTTGAACGAGAAGTCGGTCAGCACCGCATCCGGCGCATTGCGGCGCAGCAGATCGACCAGCAAGGTCGCGATCAGCGGGCCATGCACGATGAGGCCCGGGTAGCCCTCTTCCTGCGTGACATAGCTGCGGTCGTAGTGGATGCGGTGGCCGTTGAAGGTGAGCGCCGAGTAGCGGAACAGCATCACCGGGTCGGCCGTGATCTCGCGCTTCCAGGCGGCCTGCGTCTGGGCGGCCGTGGGCTGGGGCACCGGGTCGCTGGGCTGGGCGGCGGCGCGGTAGACGATGTCATGCTCCTCGGTCAGCGCCAGGCCCCGGGCATTGCGGTAGCTGTGCTGCACCAGCACAAACAGCAGCTCGCCCGAGCGGCCCACTTTGTGGTCCACCGAGGCGATGCGCGAGACGCGCTCGACGCGCTCGCCAATGCGCAGCGGGTTGTCCGCCTGCCACTGCAGGCGACCGCCCGCCCACATGCGCCGGGGCAGCGGCACCGGGGGCAGAAAGCCGCCACGCGCCGGGTGGCCGTCCGGCCCCAGCAGGCTTTGCCGCGCCATCGGCAAAAAGTTCATCCAGTGCCACAGCGGCGGCAGGCTGTCGCCATCCTGGGCCGGGGCATCATCGCGGTCCAGGGTGGCCGACAGGCCCGCCGCGGCCGTGCGGGCCACCAGGTCCTGCATGGTCTCGGTCTTGTGGATCCAGCTTTGCAAATGGGCGACCTGCTCGGCAGAGAGCGAGGCGGCGGAAGGTTCAGGGGTTCGCGACATGGTGGCACTGTCGCAGGCTGCGCCCGCCAGCGCAATCGCAGAGATTGGAACCTCTCCTTTTACAGCGGTGAAGACAGCGGGTTAACGCGCATTTGTGAGCCAGTCGTTTCAGTTTGCCAAAGACCTGCCTACGCATTTGCGAATTGGCAATGCGCTTAATGGACGGCATGCTGGTGGCATTCATCGACACACACAGATCCAAGGAAAAGCAGACATGTCCACCATGCTCGAAGGCAAAGTCGTTATCGTCACCGGTTCTGGCGGCGGCATCGGCCGTGATATGGCCCTGGCCATGGCCCAGCAAGGCGCCAAGGTTGTCGTCAACGACATCGGCACCTCCACCACCGGCGAAGGCCATGACGACGGCCCCGCGCAACAGGTCGTCAACGAGATCAAGGCCGCAGGAGGCCAGGCCGTCGCCAATACCGACAGCGTCTCGGACGCCAATGCCGCGGCCAAGATCGTGCAATGCGCGCTCGACAGCTTTGGCAAGCTCGACGGCATCGTCAACAACGCCGGCATCCTGCGTGACCGGTTCTTCCACAAGATGAGCGTCGACGAGTGGGATGCCGTCATCAAGGTCCACCTCTACGGCAGCTACTACGTGGCGCGCGCTGCGGCCAACCACTTCAAGGAGCAGGAGAGCGGCGCGATGGTGCACATGACCAGCACCTCCGGCCTGATCGGCAACTTTGGCCAGGCCAACTACTCGGCCGCCAAGCTGGGCATCGTCGCGCTGTCCAAGAGCATTGCGCTGGACATGGCCAAGTTCCATGTGCGCAGCAACTGCATCTCGCCCTTTGCCTGGAGCCGCATGATCGGCTCCATCCCCACCGACACGCCCGAGCAGCAGGCCCGCGTGGACAAGCTCAAGCAGATGACCCCCAACAAGATCGCCCCGCTGGCCGTCTACCTGCTGAGCGACCAGGCCAAGGATGTGAACGCCCAGGTGTTTGCCGTGCGCAATAACGAGATCTTCCTGATGAGCCAACCGCGCCCGCTGCGCTCGGTGCACCAGGGCGAGGGCTGGACGCCCGAGGACATCGCCTCGCATGCGATGCCGGCGCTCAAATCCTCGTTTGTGCCGATGGAGCGGTCGGGGGAGGTGTTTAGCTGGGATCCTGTCTAAGCTACCCCCTGTGCGGCGTTGCCGCTTCCCCCTAAAGGGGGACGGCACCCTCCGGGCGGGGCGGCCCTTCGTCGGTGCCTGGTAGATCGGCCTCGCCAGTTTTTGGCATGGCGCTCAGTAGGGACGACTGAGTTGTTCACACAGGCTCGATAGGTGTGCTCTGCCAGTTTCACAGATACCCCCCAGTGGCGTTGCAGGACCTCCAGAACAGCCTCCTGTGCGCATCCATAGCCGATACCGAAGTGCCGTTTCCCTTCCGCCTTCGCACAACAACAACCCCAGAGACAACGACCATGACCATCAATTACCAGCAACTCAAGGACCGGCCGTTTGCGCCGGTGCACCAGGATTATTCGCAGCGCGACACGATGCTGTATGCGCTGAGTCTGGGGGTGGGCAATGATCCGCTCGATGCCCGCAATCTGCCGCTGGTCTACGAGGGCATGGCGCAGCCGCTGCAGGCGCTGCCGACGATGAGCTCGGTACTGGGCTATCCGGGCTTTTGGGCCAAGGAGGCGGATACGGGGATTGACTGGGTCAAGCTGGTGCATGGCGAGCAGCGCACCACCATCCACCAGCCGCTGCCGGTGGGGGCCAAGGTGGTGGGCAAGACACGGGTCACGCGCGTGATCGACAAGGGCGCGGGCAAGGGCGCGATTGTGGTGAGCGAGCGCAGCCTGGAAGGCGAAGATGGCACACTCTACGCCACCTTGGAGCAGGTCACGTTCTGCCGGGGTGATGGTGGTTACAGCGAAGCGCTGGGCGGCCAGCCCAGCGATACCTCGCTGCCGGCACTGGCGCCCACGCCCGATACGGCGCCGCGCTGGACCTACACCCACACGATCCGCCCCGAGGCCGCCCTGCTCTACCGCCTGATGGGCGACTACAACCCCCTGCATGCCGATCCCAAAGTGGCGCAGGCCGCTGGCTTTGACAAGCCCATCCTGCACGGCTTGGCTACCTACGGCATGGTCTGCCATGCGCTGGTGATGACCGCCTGCAACGGCGATGCCAGCCTGCTGCGCAGCATGCATGCGCGCTTTTCGTCGCCGGTGTTTCCGGGCGAGACCTTGCGCACCGAGGTCTGGCAGGAAGGGGACGCGCTGCAGTTCCGCGCGCTGGTGGTCGAGCGCGGCATTGTCGTGCTCAGCCACGGCAATGCCAGCATCGCTGCCGCGCAGCCATGAGCATGGCCCAAGGCCGGCAGATGGCGCTGGCAGACCTGGACCTGGCGCAGTTCATCCGCGCTGGTGACAGCATCGTCTGGGGCCAGTCGGCCGCCGAGCCGCTGTCGCTGATCCAGGCCTATGTGGCCCAGCGCCAGCGCTTTGCGCGTACCAGCGTCTTTCTGGGCATTGGCGGCGCAACTACCTTGCAGCCTGACCATGCCGATGCCATCGACATGCGCGGCTATGCGGCCGGTGGCTCGCACCGCACGCTCGGCATGGCCGGTGTGCTCGATCCGATTCCCTGCCACTATTCACAGATTCCGCAGCTGATCGCCAGCCGCCGCATCGCCGTCGATGTGGTGTTCGTCCAGGTATCACCACCCAATGCCGATGGCGACTGCAGCCTGGGCCTGGCCCATGACTACCTGGTCACTGCCATGCGCCATGCGCGCTGCGTGATTGCCGAGGTCAACGCCGATGTACCCTGGGTGGCGGGCGCCAGCCTGCGCCTGGCCGATGTGGATGCCTGGGTGCAGAGCGACCAGGGCGTCGTCGATGTGCCCGCTGGCAAGATTGGCCCCGCCGAAGAGGCGATTGCGCAGCTGATCGCCAGCCGCGTGGAAGACGGCGCCACCTTGCAGCTGGGCATTGGCAACCTGCCCGATGCGGTGCTGCAGGCGCTGCAGGGCCACCGCGACCTGGGTGTGCACAGCGGCACCATTGGCGACCGCGTCGCCGACCTGGTCGAGGCCGGCGTCATCACCAACGCGCGCAAGGGCATCGATGTGGGCACCAGCGTCACCGGCCTGCTGATGGGCAGTGCCCGCACGCGGCGCTGGGCGCATAACAACCGTGCGCTGCGCATTGCCGGCACCGACTACACCCACAACGCCCGGGTGCTAGGCCAGACCCAGCGGCTCACCGCCATCAACTCGGCGATCGAGGTGGACCTAACGGGCCAGATCAATGCCGAGGTGGTGGCGGGCCAGTACCTGGGCGCGGTCGGCGGTGCGATGGATTTTTTGCGGGCCGCTGCCGCCTGCGATGGCGGCCTGCCGATCGTCGCGCTGCCGTCTACCGCGCGCGGCCAGTCGCGCATCGTCGCGCAGCTGTCCGGGCCGGTTTCCACACCGCGCGCCGATGCCGGTTTGATCGTCACCGAGCATGGCGTGGCCGATCTGCGCGGCCTGAGCCTGGCCCAGCGCGTGCGCGCGATGCTGGCGATTGCCGCGCCTGAACACCGAGACCTTCTGGCGGCCCAAGCGCGCCAACAACTGAATTGATTCAATTTTCTGGAGACATAACCATGCGTAAAGCCGCCATCGTCACCCCTTTGCGAACCCCGGTAGGCACCTACGGGGGCAGCCTGCGCCCCGTCTCGGTCGAGGACCTGGCCGCCACCACCGTGCGTGCCGTGGTCGAGCGCAGTGGCATCGACCCCAGCCGCATCGACGATGTGGTGTTTGCCCAGTCTTACGCCAGCAGCGAAACGCCTTGCGTGGGCCGATGGGCCGCGCTGCAGGCCGGCCTGCCGGTGGAAGTGCCCGGCATGCAGCTCGACCGCCGCTGCGGCGGCGGCCTGCAAGCGGTGGTCACCGCCTGCATGATGGTGCAAAGCGGCGCCGCCGATGTCGTGATCGCCGGTGGTGTGGAGAGCATGAGCAATATCGAGTACTACACCACCGATATGCGCTGGGGCAAGCGCGCCGGCAGCGTCACCATGTATGACCGCCTGGACCGGGGCCGCGAGCGCTCGCAACCGGTGGAGCGTTTTGGCGTCATCTCCGGCATGATCGAGACCGCCGAGAACCTGGCGCGCGACTATGGCATCAGCCGCGAAGAGGCCGACGCCTTTGCGCTGCGCAGCCACCAGCGTGCTGCTGCCGCCTGGCAGGCCGGCCGCTTTGATGCCGAGGTGGTACCCGTCAGCGTGCCGCAACGCAAGGGCGAGCCCATGCTGTTCAGCCGCGACGAGGGCTTTCGCGCCGATGCCACGATGGACTCGCTGGGCAAGCTGCGCGCGCTGATGAAGGGCGGCACCGTCAGCGCCGGCAATGCCAGCCAGCAAAACGATGCCTCGGCCGCCTGCCTCATCGTTGCCGAAGACAAGCTCCAGGAGCTGGGCCTGACGCCGATGGCCAGCCTGGTGGGCTGGGCCGCTGCCGGCTGCGAGCCCTCGCGCATGGGCATTGGCCCGGTGCCTGCCGTCAAGAAGCTGCTGGGCAAGCTGGGCCTGTCGATGAACGACATGGACCTGGTCGAGATCAACGAGGCCTTTGCCTGCCAGGTGCTGGCCGTGCTGCAGGGCCTGGAGTGGAACGATGCCGAGCGCCTGAATGTGAACGGCTCGGGCATCTCGCTGGGCCACCCGATTGGCGCCACGGGCGTGCGCATTCTGGCCACCTTGCTGCATGAGCTCGAACGCCGCAAGGGGCGCTACGGCCTGGAGACCATGTGCATCGGCGGCGGCCAGGGCATTGCCGCCGTGTTCGAGCGCTACTGACGCACGGCAGCTGCCACCTACGACAAAAAACCAGGAGACAAGACATGACCTTCATCCACCGCCGCAGCCTGCTGGCCGCCACGGCAGCCGCCGCCCTCAGCCTTTGCGCTGCTGCCCATGCCCAAGGGGGCCTGGGATCGGGCGCACCGGTGCGCCTCATCGTCGGCTACTCGGCCGGCGGCCCCGTGGACCAGGGCGCACGCCTGCTGTCCATCGCGCTGTCCAAGGAGCTGGGCAGCACCGTCGTGGTCGACAACAAGACGGGCGCCAACGCCACCCTGGCCGGCAACGAAACCTCGCGCGCCAACCCCGATGGCCTGACCCTGTGGTTTGCCGCCAGCCCCACGATCACCATCAGCCCCAATGTGATGCGCAAGATGCAGTTCGACCCGGTCAAGGACCTCACCCCGATCGCGCCGGTGCTGAGCTACTACAACGTGCTGGTAGCCAACAACAACGAGCCCTTCAAGACCACGCAGGCGCTGGTCGACTATGCCAAGGCCCACCCTGGCAAGCTCAGCTATGCATCGGCGGGCGTTGGCGGCTCCAACCACCTGGGCACCTTGCTGTTTGCCAAGCGCAGCGGCATCGAGCTGAACCATGTGCCCTACCGCGGCAACGCGCCAGCGATGACCGATGTGATGGGCGGCCAGATTAACATGATGATGGACATCATCAGCACCGCCGGCACCTACATCCACGGCAAGAAGGTGACGCCCATTGCCGTCACCTCGCCCCAGCGCAACCCGGCGCTGCCCGATGTGCCAACCTTTGCCGAAAGCGGCATCGAAGGCCTCAAGGGCTTTGATGTCGGCGGCTGGTATGCCGTCTACGGCCCCAAGGGCATGTCGCCCGAGCTGCAGATGCGCCTGAACAAGGCGATCAATGCCGCGCTGGCCCAGCCTGAGCTCAAGGCCAAGTACAAGGAGCTGGGCTACGACGAATGGACGGGCAGCCCCCAGACCCTGGTCGAGCGCGCCGCCAAGGAACGCCAGATGTGGTCCACCGTGACCCAGGGCATTGTGGTGGACTGAAGAGGAACATATGGAATTTCGCATTCACCAGTTTCTGGACCGCTGGCTGCAGGAGGCCCCTGACCGGCCCTTCATCTACCTGCCGGACCGCACGTTGAGCTATGCCGACCTGGGCCGCCTGGTCGATGCGCTGGAGGCGGAGCTGCGCGTGCTGCAGGTGCGCAGCGGCGACCGCGTGCTGGTGGTCGCCGAGAACTGCCCCGAGCATGCCGCCTTGCTGCTGGCCTGCAGCCGCGTGGGCGCCTGGGCCTGCGGCGTCAATGCCCGCATGGCGCCCGGCGAGGTGCGCGGCTTTGCCGACAAGGCCGATGCGCGGGTGGTCTACTTCACCGACCGCGTCTCCAAGGCCGCTGCCGCGCACGCCGAGCGCTATGGCGTCAGCCCCTCCTGCGTGCCGGGCCTGGCCCACACGGCGGTGCGTGCCGATGCGCGCGCCGAGCCCGAGCCGGACGGCAATCCAGTCGCTGCCATCATCTTCACCTCCGGCACCACCGGCACGCCCAAGGGCGTGCTGATGAGCCAGCGCGGTGTGGCGCACTTTGCCCGCGTCTCGGCCCAGTCGCGCCGGCTCGGGCCCGATGACAAGGTCTACGCCTTTGTGCCGATGACCCATATCTTCGGCCTGGGCACGGTGCTGCTGGCCTCGCTGTCGGCCGGCGCCGCGCTGGAGATGCGCAGCCAGTTCGAGCCCGCCGATCTGCTCGACGCGCTCGCCCACCATGGCATCACGCAGCTGCAAGGCCCGCCCGCCTTGTTTGCGCGCCTCTTGCAGCACTGCGAGCAGCAGGGCATCCGCCAACCGGCGGCGCCGCATCTGCGCTACCTCTACACCGGCGCCGGCCCGCTCGATCTGGCCCTGAAAACCAAGGTCGAGGCGCTGTTTGGCCAGACCCTGCACCATGGCTATGCGATGAGCGAATACGCCGGCTCGCTGCACCTGACGCGCATCGACGAAGCCCGCAGCGACACCAGCGCTGGCTACTGCATCGATGGCGCGGAACTGCAGATCGTCGATCCGCACAGCGGCCGTCCGCTGCCGACCGGCGAGCGCGGTGAAATCTGGGTGCGGGGCACGGGCCTGATGCCCGGCTACTTCCGTGACCCCGAGGCCACGGCAGCCGCTTTGCGCGACGGCGGCTGGTACGCCACCGGCGACCTGGGCGAGCTGCATGCCGATGGCGCGCTCTTCGTCGTGGGCCGCCTCAAGGAGATGATCATCCGCTCGGGCTTCAACGTCTACCCCAGCGAGGTCGAGCATGCGCTGGGCAGCTTTCCCGGCATCCAGCGCGCCGCCGTCGTGGGCCAGAAAGAGGCCGATGGCAACGAGGCCGTGATCGCCTTTGTGGTGCAGGATGCCCGCCATCCACCCGATGCGCAGGCGCTGCAGGAACACCTGCGCGAGCACCTGGCGCCCTACAAGCGGCCGGCGCGCATCATCGCCATCGATGAGCTGCCGGTGAATGCCAATGGCAAGGTGATGAAGCGCGAGCTGCAGGCCCGGCTGGAGGCGGAGCAGACCGCTGCAGCGCCCGCAAGCGCTACGGCGTCGTAGCCGGCACGATCTGCTGCATGAAATCGTTCAGGCTGGCGTGGGAGAGCTCGCCCACGCGCTGGCCCTGCAGCTGGCCGCTGGCGTCATAGAACAAGGTGGTAGGCAGCGCACGGCTGCCAGCGACTTCGCCCATGCTGTTGCGCGGATCGAGCAGCACCTGGCCATCGGGCAGGCCAAAGCCGCGCGCGGCCTTGAGCACCACCTCGGGCGCCTCTTGCTGGTTCACCCAGAGAAACTGCGCCTGCGGGTAGCGCTTTTGCGCCTCCAGCAGCGCGGGCATCTCGCGCACGCAGGGGGTGCACCAGCTGGCCCAGAGGTTGATGACCACGGGCTTGCCCTTGAACTGGTCGAGCGCATGGCTTTGGGCATCGAGCGCCACCAGCGACAGCGGCGGCAAGGCCTTGGCGCTGGAGGAGAAGTTGTAGAACAGCGCATGGCCGCCCAGCCACAGCGCCGCAAACAGCGCCGCCGCACCCGCCAGCGGCTGCAACACGGCCTTTTTGCGCAGCCACAGCCACCACATATAGACAACCGCCACCGCCAGCGCCGCCCAGGGCTCCCAGCCCCCATCGCGCACATTCAGCATTGACAGCGGCTGCGCCAGGTACTCATCGGCATAGCGGGCGACAAAGCCCAGGCGCGCCGCCACCAGCGCCAACAGCGGCAGCAGCCAGGCATGCGGCGTTGTGGCCAGGCCGCGCTTGCGCGCCCAGCGCGCCAGCAGCACATCGGCCGCAAGCCATGCCAGCATCAAAATGACCAAACCCCAGGGCAGTGAAAACGGCCCGATCTGCAAACTTGCGCTCATCGTTGTATTTCTGAATGACAAAAAACGCTGGAGTGGGTACACACCAGCGGCGATTGTGCAGTCTGAATACCTGGCGCGCCTTTTGGTTCCATTCCTGGGCCCGGCAGCAGGGCCCGGGAAGGGGAAAACCGGCTTTACTGGTCTTCGCTGACCAGCTTGATATTGCAGTAAGCCTGCAGGCCTTCAATGCCGCATTCCGAGCCCCAGCCGCTTTCCTTGACGCCGCCAAACGGTGCCTCGGCCATCGAGATGTTCAAGGTGTTGATGCCCAGCATGCCGGTCTGCACGCCGTTGGAGAGTTGCTGGCGCACGGCGCTGTCCTGCGTGAAGGCATAGGCGGCCAGGCCGTATTGCAGGCGGTTGGCGCGCTGGAGCGCTTCGTCCATGTCGGCGATGGGATTGATCAGCGCGACCGGGCCAAAGGGCTCCTCGTTCATCAGGCCGGCGTCTTCGGGCAGGTTGCTGATGACAGTGGGCTCCCAGAAGAAGCCCTTGCCGGGCATGCGCTTGCCGCCGGTGTGCAGCGTAGCGCCCTTCTCCTGGGCATCGGCGATCAGGCGGGTGAGGGCCTCGATGCGGCGCGGATTGGCCAGCGGGCCCATCTGGCTGCTCTCGTCGAGGCCATTGCCGACCTTGAGCTTTTTGGTGCGCTCGACAAAGGCGCTCACAAAGCTGTCGAACACATCGCGGTGTACATAAAAGCGCGTGGGCGAGATGCAGACCTGGCCGGCATTGCGGAACTTGCCGGCGACAAGGGCATCGGCGGCCTTGTTGATGTCGGCATCCTTCCAGACGATGACCGGTGCATGGCCGCCCAGCTCCAAGGTGGCGCGCTTCATGCTCTTGGCGGCATGCGAGGCCAGCATCTTGCCCACGGCAGTGGAGCCGGTGAACGAGAACTTGGCCACCTCGGGCTGGTCGAGCAGGTAGCCCGAGACCTCGGCCGGCACGCCAAACACCATGTTCAGCACGCCAGCGGGCAGGCCGGCGTCGTGCAGCACGCGCACCAGCTCCTGGGCGGTGGCAGGGGTTTCCTCGGCGGGCTTGAGCACCAGGGTGCAGCCGGCGGCCAGCGCGCCGGCGATCTTGCGTGCGGGGGTGATGGCCGGGAAGTTCCAGGGTGCAAAGGCGGCGCAGACGCCGACGGGCTCATGGTGCACGGCAATGCGCTGGGTCGGGGTCTTGCCCGGCACCAGGCGGCCATAGTTGCGGCGGCCCTCTTCGGCATACCAGTCATAGGTGTCGGCAGCGGCCAGCACTTCCAGTTTGGCTTCGCGCACCGGCTTGCCCTGCTCCAGGGTCATGCAGCGGGCAATGTGGTCGGCACGCTCGCGGATCAGGCTGGCGGCCTTGCGCAAGATGTCCGAGCGGGCCAGCGGCGAGGTGCGCTTCCAGCCTTCAAAGGCTGCGTTGGCGGCCTGCAGGGCGGCCTGCAGATCGGCGGCGCTGGCGTGAGGCAGCTGGCCCAGCGTGGATTCGTCGAGCGGGTTGATGACCGGCTCGCTCTTGCGGCCGTCGGCGGACAGCCATTGGCCGTTGATAAATAGTTGCAACTGTGGATAAGCTTGGGACATGCTGGGCTCCTGCAAGGGGGTTTGGAATGCATAACGCGGTCTTTCAGCGCTGAAGACCGCGTTGCCTGTGGATAAGTCTGTGGTTACTTTTTCACGAAACCACACTTGCCATCGGCCATGGGCCGGAAGGCCTGGTCACCCGCAATGGTGGCCAGCACCTTGTAGTAGTCCCAAGGGCCTTTGGATTCCTCAGGCGACTTGACCTGCACCAGGTAGAGGTCGTGCACCATGCGGCCGTCCTCGCGCACATGGCCGTTCTGGCTGAAGAAATCCTCGATCTTGTTGGACTTGAGGTACTTGGTCACCGCGGGGCCATCGTCGGTCTTGGTGGCCGCCACGGCCTTGAGGTACTGGGTCACGGCCGAGTAGGTACCGGCATGCACCATCGAGGGCATGGTCTTCTTGCCCATGCGCTCAAAAAAGCGCTGCGAGAAGGCGCGCGTCTCGGGCGTGCGGTCCCAGTAGAAGGCGGTCGCAAAGGTCAGGCCCTGCGCGGTCTTGAGGCCCAGCGAATGCACGTCCTGGATGAACATGAACTGCGGCGCCACCGTCTGCTTTTGCATCAGGCCAAACTGCTTGGCCGACTTGATCGCATTGATCGTGTCATTGCCCGCGCTCACCAGGGTGACCACCGAGGCCTTGGACTCCTGCGCCTGCAGCACAAAGGACGAGAAATCGCTGGCATTGAGCGGGAAGTTGGTGCGGCCCACGATCTTGCCGCCGCCCTTGCTGACGATATTGGTCACCGTCTCGGCGCCGGCCTTGCCGAAGGCATAGTCCACCGCCATGATGTACCAGTCCTTCTTGCCTTTTTCCAGCATCGCATGGGCCACGCCGCTGGCCATCGCATAGGTGTCATAGGTGTAGTGGATGGCAGTGGGGATGCAGGCTTCGCTGGTCAGCGTGTCTGAGGCGCCGCCCGAGGTCAGCACCAGCTTGTTGCGCTCCTTGGCCAGGTTGTAGACCGCCATCGCGACGGCCGAGTTGTTCAGGTCCACCACCACGTCCACGCCATCGGTGTCAAACCAGGTGCGCGCGCGGCTGGCACCGACATCGGCCTTGCCCTGGTGGTCGGCAAACACCACCTCGATCTTCTTGCCCCCCACACTGCCGCCAAAGTCTTCCACCGCCATGCGCGCGGCTTCGAGCGAGCCCCGCCCTGCGGTGTCGGCATAGGGGCCGGACATATCGCTGAGCACGGCAATCTTGACGACGTCGTCAGAGATGCCCTGCGCTTGCGCGCCCGTGGTGCAGCATGCGGCCATGGCCAAAGCCAGCGCGGTCATTTTCATGGTCTTGTCTCCGGTTTTATAGAAAGCGTTTGACAGACGATGCTAGAGATTTCCAGCGCGCCGGTTTCTGCATTTGCCAAGCGCCGCCTTAGGCTGCGCCAAAGCCTAGAAAACCCTGATGGTCTTCTAGAGCAAACTGCTGTCACCCAGGTTCGTCAAGCGCGGCCAAACCCCCTCTTCGGCAACCAATAATTGCGTGCAGCAGGCAATGGGGCCATGCTTGAGCATCCGCTATCTCCTCAGAAAGATTCCGCAATGACACCCTCGATGTCAAGCCAGTACCAGGCTGCATTGGATACGGGCAGCTTCCAGATTCAGCGCTGCAAGGCCTGCGCCCAGGCCATCTTCTACCCCCGTGAGCTGTGCCCGCATTGCGGCAGCGATGCGCTGGCCTGGGAGCAACCCAGCGGCGAGGGAACGGTCTACTCGACCACAGTGATCCGCCGCAAGGCCGAGGCTGGTGGCGACTACAACGTCGCGCTGGTGGACCTGGCAGAAGGCCCGCGCATGATGAGCCGCGTCGAAGGCATGGCACCGGCCGATGTGAAGATCGGCATGGCGGTGAAGGCCGAAGTCATCGAGCACAACGGCAAGGGCCTGGTGGTGTTCAAAGCCGCATAACGAGGGATAAAAACATGGCACAAGTACATACCAGCAGCGGCCTGCGCGCGCTGCGCGGCAAGGCCGCCATCACCGGCGTGGCCACCTATGGCTGCGGCGAAGCCCCGGGCTCGGACGACATGCTGCTGCTCGCCCGCGCCGCCCATGCGGCCGTGGCCGATGCGGGCCTGACGATGCAGGACATCGACGGCCTGGCCACCTGCAGCGTCAACGCCACCATGTGGCCCATGCCGGTGATCGAGCACCTGGGCATCAACCCAAACTACGTCAATGGCACCATGCTGGGCGGCTCCAGCTTTATCGCCCACCTGCTGCCCTCGATCATGGCCTTGGAGGCCGGCCAGTGCAAGCATGTGCTGGTCTGCTACGGCAGCGCCCAGCGCTCGGCCGCCTTTGGCCGCAAAGAATCGACCGCTGCGCGCAAGTTCATGGACCCGCAGCCCTTTGAGCACCCGTTTGAGCCCACGATGCCGGTCGCAGCCTATGCGATGGCTGCGGCCCGCCACATGCACCAGTACGGCACCACACGCGAGCAGCTCGCGGCCGTCGCCGTCTCGGCGCGCCAATGGGCGCAGAAGAACCCCGAGGCCTTCATGCGCGATTCGCTCTCCATCGAGCAGGTGCTGGGCGCGCGCATGGTGGCCGATCCCTTCACCGTGCGCGACTGCTGCCTGGTGACCGATGGCGGCGGCGCCTTTGTGCTCAGCCGCGCAGAAGACGCCCAGCGCGGCCCCAACGCCCCCATCTATGTGCTGAGCAATGCCACGGCCTGCTGGAACCGCCAGATCTCGTCGATGCCCGACCTCACCGTCACCGCTGCGAGCCAGTCCGGCGCGCAGGCCTTTGCGATGGCAGGCCTGACAGCGCAGGACATGGATGTGGTCGAGCTCTACGACGCCTTCACCATCAACACCCTGCTTTTCCTGGAAGACCTGGGCTTTGTCAAAAAGGGCGAGGCCGGTGCCTTTGTTGCCAGCGGAGCGATTGCGCCGGGCGGCAGCCTGCCGGTCAACACCAATGGCGGAGGCCTGTCCTGCGTGCACCCGGGCATGTACGGCATCTTTGCGCTGATCGAGGCGGTGCGCCAGCTGCGCGGCAACTGCGGCGAACGCCAGGTGGCGGGCGCCCAGCTGGCACTGGCCCATGGCAATGGCGGCACCTTGTCCAGCCAGGCCACGGCGATCCTGGGCACGGCGGCAACGCTCTGACCTGCGCTACAGAACACAACAGAGAACCATCCATGATTCGAGACCCAGAAACCCTGGAGGCGCTGCTCGACAGCGTGCGCCGCTTTGTGCGCGAGCGCCTGGTGCCCGCCGAAAACGAAGTCGCCGAGACCGACGAGATCCCCGAAGCCATCGTGCAGGAGATGCGCGAGCTGGGCCTGTTTGGCCTGACGATTCCCGAGCAGTTCGGCGGTCTGGAGCTGACGATGGAGGAGGAAGTGCATGTGCTGCTGGAGCTGTGCCAGACCTCGCCCGCCTTCCGCTCGGTGATCGGCACCACGGTGGGCATCGGCTCGCAAGGCATTCTGATGGATGGCACCGATACCCAGAAGGCCGAGTGGCTGCCCCGCCTGGCCACCGGCGAGGTGATCGCCTCGTTCGCGCTGACCGAGCCCGAAGCCGGCTCGGACGCCGCCTCCCTGCGCACCACCGCCGTCAAGCAGGGCGACCACTACCTCGTCAACGGCACCAAGCGCTTCATCACCAATGCGCCCCATGCCGGCATGTTCACCCTGATGGCGCGCACCAACCCGACCGACAAGGGCGCGGGGGGCGTGTCGTCCTTCATCGTCGATGCCAAGAGCCCGGGCATCAGCTTTGGCAAGTACGACAAGAAGATGGGCCAGCGCGGCGCCCACACCTGCGATGTGATCTTTGACAACGTCAAGGTGCCCGCCGCCAACCTGATCGGCCTGCAAGAGGGCCGCGGCTTCAAGACCGCGATGAAGGTGCTGGAAAAAGGCCGCATCCACATCGCCGCCGTGGCCGTGGGCTGCGCCAAGCGCATCCTGCGCGACGCGTTGCAGTACTCGCTCGAGCGCAAGCAGTTTGGCCAGGCGATCTGCGACTTTCAGCTGGTGCAGGCCATGCTGGCCGACAGCCAGGCCGAGCTGTATGCCGCCGAGTGCATGACCATTGACGCCGCGCGCCGCCGCGACGCGGGCCAGAACGTCTCGACCGAGGCATCGAG
The DNA here is from genome assembly GCF_014076495.1 of Comamonas koreensis. NCBI lineage: Bacteria > Pseudomonadati > Pseudomonadota > Betaproteobacteria > Burkholderiales > Comamonadaceae > Comamonas > Comamonas koreensis. The sequence goes on from NZ_CP043575.1 coordinate 483,689, forward strand.
CGCCAAGATGTTTGCCACCGAGATGTGCGGCCGCGTGGCTGACCGCGCGGTGCAGATCCTGGGCGGCTCGGGCTATATGGCCGAGTACGGCATCGAGCGCTTCTACCGCGATGTGCGCCTGTTCCGCCTCTACGAAGGCACGACCCAGATCCAGCAGATCATCATTGCGCGCAACATGGTGCGCGACGCCAAGGCCGCCGCATGAGCACCACCCCACCCCGCCAGCAGCTGAGCATCGAGGACCTCAACACCCGCGTGCCCTTTCTGCGCCTCATCGGCGCGCGCCAGGACCCGAACTTTGAAGACGGCATTGTGCGCGTGCACCTGCCCGACCTGCGCGAGGAGCTGTGCAACCAGCTGCCCGCCGCGCATGGCGGCATCCTGATGACCCTGCTGGACGTGGCCATGTCCCGCGCTGCCGTGCTCGCGCCCGGCGCGCCGTCGAGCACCGCCGTCACCGTCGAGATGTCCTCGCGCTTCATCTACCCGGGCCGTGGCCCGCTGGTTGCCGAAGGCTGGGTCATCAACCAGGGCCGCTCGCTGTGCACCTGCCAGGCCAACATCTACGACGCCAACCGCCGCATCCTGGCCACCGCCCAGGGCACCTTCAAGTACTGGAAAGCCCACGCCTACGACAACACGGCCGAGCCCAGTGCATAACTGAGGGGAAAAGCACAGCCATGTGCATAGTTTTGTGGATAAGCCGCTGACTTATCCACGACCCACCAGAAATCCACCGACTTACCCCCAACGAAAACGCGACCCGAAGGTCGCGTTTGTTTTTGAAGAACGGAAAACAGGATGGTGATTCCGATATTCAACAGCTAGGAGCAGCGCGCACAGCGCCCAAGCCACCCACCCCAATGGCGAGATGGGCCCGCAGGCTAGGCGTGGCGCCGTAGACAATACTTTGGTATGGCAAGGCGCCACAACAACGCATACGGGCCCATATCGCCACCCAAAAACGAAAACTGCCAAAGTCCCATCCAGAACAAGAATCCGCCAGAGCACACATGCACCCAGGACAGGATCCCCACCGACTTACTTGTCTGGAAGCTCGATTTTTACTTCGAGAACTTCAAGATTATCTTGTCGTTCCAGGTTGACGCGGACGTCATCGGGATTGATGGAGACGTACTTGGCGATCACCGCCATCAGCTCTTTTTGCAGCGCAGGCAGATAGTCCGGCTGGTTATTGCTACGCCCAGTGCGCTCACGCGCCAAAATAATCTGCAGCCGCTCCTTGGCGACCGACGCGGTCTTTTTCTTTTCACCCAAGAACAGGGACAGCAAGGACATTGAACTTACCTCCCAAAAATGCGTTTGAAGAAACCAGGCTTTTGCGCATCGGTAAAGCGCATCGGCTTGTCTTCACCCAAAAAGCGTGCCACCACATCCTTGTAGGCTTCGGACACATCGGTCTGGTTCAGGTTGATCGCAGGCGTGCCCTGGTTGGACGCCTGCAGCACCGACTCCGACTCGGGAATCACACCAATCAGCGGAATGCGCAGAATGTCCTGGATATCTTCCAGCGACAGCATCTGGCCGTCCTGCACCCGGTTGGGGTTGTAGCGGGTGATCAGCAAATGCTCCTTGATCGGATCGCCGCCATCGACGGCGCGCTTGGTCTTGGAGTTGAGCATGCCCAGAATGCGGTCCGAGTCACGCACGGACGAGACCTCGGGGTTGGTGACCACCAGCGCCTCGTCGGCAAAGTGCATGGCCATCAGCGCCCCGCTCTCGATACCGGCGGGCGAGTCGCAGACGATGAAATCAAAGTCCATCGCGGCCAGGTCCTTGAGGATCTTCTCGACCCCCTCCTGCGTCAGCGCATCCTTGTCGCGCGTTTGCGAGGCGGCCAGGATGTAGAGGTTCTCGAGCTGCTTGTCCTTGATCAGCGCCTGGTTGAGGTTGGCCTCGCCCTGGATCACATTGATCAGGTCATAGACCACACGGCGCTCGCAGCCCATGATCAGGTCCAGATTGCGCAGGCCGACATCGAAGTCGATCACCGCAGTCTTGTGCCCGCTCAGCGCCAGTCCGGCCGCAAAGCTTGCACTGGTGGTAGTTTTTCCAACTCCGCCCTTGCCGGAAGTTACAACGACGATTTTTGCCATCTTTCGATCCGATCCCTTTACGTCCTCAAATGTCCAAAGCCCGGTGCGGGCCGTCCCCGTGCGCCTGTCACAGCGGCTCGATCAACAGTTTCTCACCTTCAAGCCGCACCACGGCTGCCTTGCCCGACAGCTCGGCGGGCCAATCCGACTCGACCGTGCGGTAGATGCCCGCGATGGACACCAGCTGCGGCTCAAAACAGGTGCAATAAATACGTGCACTCTTATCCCCCCGGGCGCCGGCCACGGCCCGGCCCCGCAAGGGCCCGTAGACATGGACGTTGCCATCGGCAATCACCTCGGCGCCGTAGCTGACGATGGCGTTGACGATCACATCGCTGCCCGCCGCATAGACCTGCTGGCCCGAGCGCATCGGTTTGTCGACCCGCATGGTCGCCTTGGCCGGCAGCTGCACTTCCTTGATGACCTCGACTTCGACCTCGCGCACTTCGGGCTCAGCCGCCTTGCGCGCAGGTGGCGCCTCGGGCGCGGCGATCAGCCCCGCCGCATAGGCGCGGGCCATCTGCGCCTCGCTGCCGCCGCGCACCGCCACCGGTGTGGTGCGGTACTGGCGCAGCAAGGCCACCAGGGCAGCAAAGTCGATGTCCTCATCGGCCTCGCGCAGCTGCGCCAGATCGACCAGCACCGGGTCGTGGTCGAAGAAGGCGGAGTCGCTGCCAAAACGCTCGGCAAACTCCTGCGCCAACTGCTCCAGGTCGGCCGAACGCAGTGCGAACGCAACCACCGGCAACTGGGCGCTTTTCATATCGAAACCGCTGCGCTGGGTCGTTTCACCTGACATGGTTATAAGCCGATCTAGTTACTGGACATGAATCGGCAAAGTGTAACCTGCCTGACGTGAATCGCCGCAGCCGGTCTGCCGTTTTGCCCGGATTGACAACACTCTTTTACCAATGAAGCCGCGCTTACGGGCGGATACAGAGTGCCATGAAAAAGGGCGCTTGCGCGCCCTCAAAGAATGCCACAACCCGTCAAGGCTTGAGCTGGAAGCCGCAGTGGCCGCAGAACACATCGTCGGCCGCCACCACTTCAAAGCAGCTGCGGCAGCGCAGCAAGGGCTCGGAGGCCGCCTGTGCCGCTGGGGCTGCCGCAGGCGGCAAGGCCGAAGCTGCCGCGCCGCCAGCCACCGCTGCGCCACCCAGACCCGCTGCGGTAGCTGGCGCTACGGGCGGCTGCACGGGGGCTGGCGCCACCACGGGTGCCGGGGCCACAGGGGCTTGCGACACGGGGGCAGGTGGTACCGGAGCCACGGGCGCCGAAGGCGGCACAGGCGCAGGGGCGGGTACCGGCGCGGACGCTACGGGAGCAGCCGGTGCGACAGGTGCGACCGGCGCAGGAGCCGGGGCAAAGATATCGTGGTGCGGTGCCACCGGTGCGGCTGGCGTCACTGGCGCCACAGGCGCTGCCGGGCCTCGTGCCGCAGCACCCTGGTGGCCATGGCCATCCATATGCGCGGCGTGGCGCACCTTGTCGGCCGCTTCACGGGCCATGCCCTGGGCCTGGCGGGCCTTTTCGCGCGCCAGGTCAATGCCGGCCTGCAGACTCTCTTCGGTGCCCTGCTCATCGAGGCCATCGGTGACCATCAGGTAGATGATGTTCACGCCCATGATCATTACCTGCATGGTCAGCGCCATCAGCACCGCAAACAGGATCACGGTCGACAGCGTACCGGCCAGCATATGGCCGCTGCTGGCCATCGCGCCAAAGGCGGCGGAGTTGCCCATGCCGCCCATCGAGGCCATCATGCTCGGGCCAATCACGCCGCTGGCAATGGCCGTCATGTAGGCAAAGCCGGGGATGAAGCCGGTAAACACCACCAAGGTGATCACGGTGATGACGATATAGAGCGCCAGCAGCATCAGCACCAGTGGCACCAGGCGCGTGCGCACGACAGCCACCACCAGCGATACGGCGCGGCGCAGCGAGCGGCCGTCCCAGATCGCCGGCGCGAGCAGTGGCGCGGCGACCCAGTACAGCGCGATGAAGAACACCGAGGCGGCGATCACCATCACCGGGTGGGCAAAGAACAGCAGGATCGGTCCGATGAACGGGATCTTGCAGACGAAATACACAATGGCCGCCACCAGGCACAGGCCCAGCACCACGGCCAGCACCAGCAGACCAAACAGGATAAATCGCGGCACACACAGCAGGCCCGCGCGGATGGCGGCCGCCACGCTGCGCTGCTCCACATCCTTGGCCTTGTCCTGCAGCAGGATGCCGACGGCCGACATGCCGGCCGAGAACACCACCGAGGCGATGACCAGGAACAGCAGCGCCAGCAGCATGCTGCCCGCACGGGTCGCCAGCATCTGGCCGCCCACCATCACCAGCCCTCCGGCCAGCCAGGTCAGGAACGACAAGCCGAGCACGCGCCACTGGGTCAGCCCCTCGGCCGCTCGCATCAGTTGGCCAAAGTCAATGGACTTCAACATCGATTGGGGAGAAGACATCTGCGATTCCTTCGTCGTTTTTACCGTATAGCTGCTCCGCCATGGCCTGCGCAGGCGCTTTCATGGCGGAGATGGGGGGATGGGCCGCCTGCTCAGTCGATGCGGCTGGGCCAGGGTTTGGCCTGGATCACGAAATGCTCGACACCGGCGGGCACATTCTTGTCGGCCGATTTCTTGACCTCGACCGGGTTGCCGGCCTCGGTGGGCGCGGTGCCGGAATTGGTGTTGACCTTCTTGGCGCGCAGATCACGTGGCGAGACGGTGACAAAAATCGTGGCGCCGCCGCGGTTGTCGGCCATCATCGTGGCAATGTCCTTGATGGCGACCATCGCATCCTTGTGCTCCTGGCGCGACTTGGCGGCCCAGGGCAGATCGAGCGAGACCGAATCGAGCACCGGCATGGCGCGCGTGGCGGGCGACTGGCTGGTGCTGAAGACCTGCTCGGTGGTCATGGTCTTGCTGCCTTCCTTGATGCGCTGCTTGGCAGGCAAGGCGGACATGGCCTCGACGGCACGCAGGCGCAGGGCCTCGGCCTCGTCGATCTCGCCCTTCATCTTCTGCTCCCAGGTCACCAGGGCAGGTGGCACGGCAGGCTCACGGCAGCCGGGGGGCGATGCGACACCACATTCGACCTGCACCGGTACGGCCGGCGCGGGAGCCGGTGCGGGTTCTGGCGGCGGGGCAGCACAGCCGGCCAGCGCGAGCACCGACACCAGGGCGGACATTTTCATCAATAGTTTCACAAGGCTCTCCTTCAATTGAGCAAATCATCCAAAGTCTGTTTGCGCACCGGCTTGCGCACCGCCGGGCGGGCCGGTGCAGGTGCCGGGGCGGGCGCTTCCTCCACCGCCACGGCTGCGGCCGCAGCATCCTCGGCGGGCGCTGGCGCCAGCAGCGTTTCATTGGGGGCGAGTGCGGCATCGGTCGCGACCATCGCAGGCGCTGCGGACTCTACCGGCACGGCGGCATCAGCGGCCACGGGCTGGGCGGGCGCTGCCGGTGCGGAGACACTGGGCGCAGCCACCGCGCCACCGGCCGGGCGCCCTTGCTGGCTCGTCCACCACCAGGCACCGCCACCGGCCAACACGGCAATGCCCAGCAGCGCCAGCACGATGCGCAGCCCCTGCCCGCTGGGAGGCGGCGGGGCTTCAGGCATGGGGTTGCGCAGCTGCGCGCTGGCGCGTGGCCGCAGAGGGGGGTCTGCTGCGACGGGAGGGGCACGCTTGGCAGCGGCATCGGTCTCCCACAAGGGCACCTCGGGCTCGCGCAACGCGGGCGCCGGCACGGCCGCTGCCGGGCTCGCCGACGCGCCGCCAATCACCATCGCAGCGCTGGTCTGGATGCGCTCGCCGGGCGGCAAGCTGGAGGGCGGCAGGGAGCTGTCCTGCACATTGCCAAAGACCAGAATGGCCTTTTCTTCGGCCACGCTCAGCGGGGCGTCCCAGTAGGGAGCCGTGTCCTCAAAACCAGGCGTCTCTTCAAACCGGCATCCGCATTGCTTGCAAAACAGCGCCTGGCCCTTGCACAGCGCGCCGCAATCGGGGCAGGTGGCGTAGGCGGCCACCGGCGCAGCCGGCGCACTGCGGGGGCTGGCTACGGCCTCGGGCGCCGCTGCGCTCTGCACCTTGCAGCCGCATTTTCGACAGAATTTAGCGCTGGCGGCCAATGCCTCGCCACATTGCACACAGTTCATGGAAACCCTCTCTCCCGAAACAGGCCGGTTGCTGCAGGCAACCGGCCGTATTTGTTCTCAATGTCATTGTGATTATCTATCGCATTCACCCAACAAGCCAGTGCTACCGCACCACAGCCTTGCGCCGACCCGGGCATGCGGGGCCTTGCAGTCCTCGCCCTGGCGCTGGTTAGAGAGTTTCCCTCTCTCTACAAGGCTTGCCAAATTCACTATGATGCAGCACCTTTTCTCTCGCTCGCCTGCAACTGCCCCTCCCGGAGCAGCCCTGCCTGCGGCCTGCCAAAACCATGTCTGATTCCTTCCTTCCCCGCTGGCGCGAAGTGCGCCCGGGTGCTGATGATGTTGTCGCGCCCGATGAGCGCCTGCCCTGGCCACAAACCTCGATCATGGGGGTGCAGCATGTCATCGCCATGTTTGGCTCGACCATTTTGGCGCCCATTCTGATGGGTTTTGATCCCAATGTCGCCATTTTGATGAGTGGCGTCGGCACTTTGATCTTCTTTTTGATCACCGGCGGGCGCGTGCCCAGCTACCTGGGATCGAGCTTTGCGTTCATCGGCGTGGTGATTGCCGCCACCGGCTACGCCGGCTCCGGGCCCAATGCCAACATCGGCATGGCGCTGGGCGGCATCATCGCCTGTGGCCTGCTCTACACCTTGATCGGTTTTATCGTGCAGGCGGTGGGCACGGGCTGGATCGAGCGCTTCATGCCACCGGTGGTGACGGGCGCGATCGTGGCCGTGATCGGCCTGAACCTGGCCACGGTTCCCGTCAAGAACATGGCCAGCAACAACTTCGAGAGCTGGATGCAGGCGATGACCTTTGTCTGCGTTGGCATGGTGGCCGTGCTTACCCGGGGCATGGTGCAGCGCCTGCTGATCCTGGTGGGCCTGATTGCCGCAGCTGTCCTCTACGCCATCCTGACCAATGGCATGGGCCTGGGCAAGCCGGTGGATCTGTCGGGCCTGGCCACGGCCGCCTGGATTGGCATGCCCAATTTCTCGGCACCCCAGTTCAGCCCCCAGGCGATGGTGCTGATCGCCCCGATCGTGATCATCCTCGTGGCCGAGAACCTGGGCCACATCAAGGCTGTGACAGCCATGACCGGCCGCAACCTGGACCAGTACATGGGCCGGGCCTTCATCGGTGACGGCGTGGCCACGATGGTCAGCGGCGGCGTGGGCGGCACGGGCGTGACCACCTATGCAGAAAACATCGGCGTGATGGCGGCCACCCGCATCTACTCCACCGCGGTGTTCATGGTCGCTGGCCTCATCGCGCTGCTGCTGGGCTTCTCGCCCAAGTTCGGCGCGCTGATCCAGGCCATTCCACTGCCCGTCATGGGCGGCGTATCCATCGTGGTGTTCGGCCTGATTGCAGTGGCCGGCGCCAAGATCTGGGTGGAAAACAAGGTGGATTTCTCGCAGAACAAGAACCTGATCGTTGCGGCGATCACCTTGATCATCGGCACCGGCGACTTCACCTTGAAGTTCGGCAGCTTTGCGCTGGGCGGCATCGGGACCGCGACCTTCGGCGCGATCATCCTCTACCAACTGCTCAACCGCAGCGACAAGCGCTGAGCGGCACGCCAACGCATCGCCAAGCCCGGTTGTCCCGGGCTTTTTTATGCGCTAAATTGTTGCAGTGCAACAATAAATTGCCAGCGCAGTAGCACTTATCCACAATCGGGTATTCCCGGATCCTTAATGGTTTCGGGTGCAACGACTGCTAAGATTTGCCCGCCTCGCAGCCCGGCCTTTGCCGCCGGGCAGCATCTGTAGACAATAACGAAAACACCTTCCTGGAGTCTCCCCCCATGTCGTTGAATGACCGTGTGCGCTGCAGCGCGCTGCACTCCCGCATCATGTCCGCCGCCGACGCGGCTGCCCTGATCCCTGCTGGCGCCAATGTGGGCATGAGCGGCTTCACCGGCGCAGGCTACCCCAAGGCCCTGCCCCAGGCCATCGCAGCCCATGCCAAGTCCGAGCATGCCGCCGGCCGGCCCTACAAGATCAATGTCTGGACGGGCGCCTCCACCGCTGCCGAATGCGACGGCGTGCTGGCCGAGGCCGCTGCCATCGGCCAGCGCCTGCCCTTCAACACCGACCCGATCGCGCGCAAGTCCATCAATGCCGGGGACATCGACTTCATCGACATGCACCTGTCCCACGTCGCCCAGCATGCCTGGTTCGGCTTTCTGGGCCACATGCATGTGGCGGTGGTCGAAGTACTGGGCATCACCGCCGATGGCCTGCTGATCCCGTCGACTGCCGTTGGCAACAACAAGACCTGGCTGGAGATTGCCGACAAGGTGATCCTGGAGGTGAACACCAAGCCTCCCGCCAAGATGGAAGGCATGCACGACATCTACTACGGCACCGCCATCCCGCCGCGCCGCGTGCCCATCCGCATGACCCACGCCGATGACCGCATTGGCGAGGGCTACCTGAAGGTGGACCTGGACAAGGTCGTCGCCGTCGTCGAGACCCACAAGGGTGACCGCGACAATGTGTTTGCCGCCCCGGACGCCAACTCCAACACCATTGCCGCCTCCATCATCGACTTTCTCTCGCACGAGATGAAGATGGGGCGCCTGCCCCAGGAGATGCTGCCCATCCAGTCGGGCGTGGGCAATGTGGCCAATGCCGTGCTGGCCGGCCTGCTCACCGGCCCCTTCGACAACCTGCTGGGCTTTACCGAGGTGCTGCAGGACGGCATGCTGGACCTGCTGCGCACGGGCAAGATGGCGCGCGCCTCGGCCACCTCCATCTCGCTGTCGGCAGCTGCCTACCGCGATTTCGAGGAGAACATCGACTTCTACCGCGAACGCATCATCCTGCGCCCGCAGGAGATCTCCAACCACCCAGAGCTGGTGCGCCGCCTGGGCGTGATCGCGATGAACTCGATGATCGAGGCTGACATCTACGGCAACATCAACTCCACCCATGTGATGGGCTCGAGCATGATGAACGGCATTGGCGGCAGCGGCGACTTTGCGCGCAACGGCTACCTGTCCTTCTTCGTCACGCCCTCGGTGGCCAAGAACGGCCATATCTCCTGCATCGTGCCGATGTGCTCGCATATGGACCATACCGAGCACGACACGCAGATCATCGTCACCGAGCAGGGCCTGGCCGACCTGCGCGGCCTCTCGCCCAGGCAGCGCGCCAAGCTCATCATCGAGCGCTGCGCGCACCCGGACTTCCGCCCCATGCTGCAGGACTATGTGGACCGCGCGATGCACCAGTCGGCCGGCCTGCACACGCCCCACATCCTGACCGAGGCGCTGTCCTGGCACCAGCGTTACCTCGATACCGGCTCGATGAAGACCGCCTGATTCCGGACCCTGACCCCGTTTCCATGCCCCGGCAGCTGCGCTGCGCGGGGCTTTTTTGCATCTGTCTCCGACGCAATAGCGGCGGCGCGCGCTGCGGCGCACAATAGCGGCGATCCATGGCATCAGCTATGTAAAAAGCCGCAGAAGCCTTTGATAAAGCTGAACATACAGCTATCAAAAGCGAAGCACCTTAGCCACCCGTCCTACCCATAACAGCATCGGAGACCAAATATGGACACCCTGGAACAGCGCACCATCTCCAAGATCAGCTGGCGGCTCTTGCCGCTGCTGATGGTCTGCTACTTCATCGCCTACCTCGACCGCGTCAATATCGGCTTTGCCGGGGCCAGCATGTCCAAGGACCTGGGGTTCTCGGCAGCGGTCTTTGGCAGCGCGGCCGGTATCTTCTTTCTGTCGTACTTTCTCTGTGAAGTGCCCAGCAACCTGGCGCTGGAGAAGTTTGGCGCGCGCAAATGGATTGCCCGCATCATGTTCAGCTGGGGCGTGCTGTCGGCCGCGCAGGCCTGGGTCGGCGGCGCCACCAGCTTCAACATCGTGCGCTTTTTGCTGGGGATTGCCGAGGCGGGCTTTTTCCCCGGCGTGATCTTCTATATCACCTTGTGGTTCCCGGCCGCCTACCGGGCGCGCATTGTGGGCTGGTTCATGTTTGCCATCCCCATCTCCACAGTGATCGGCGCGCCCATCTCCGGCTTTATCCTCGACATGGACGGCATGGGCGGCATGCACGGCTGGCAGTGGCTGTTCATCCTCGAAGCGCTGCCCGCGATCTTCCTGACCTTTGTCGTGCTGTTCTACCTGCCCGATGGCCCGCAGGATGCCAAGTGGCTGAGCGACGAAGAGCGCGCCTGGCTGGCCCAGACCCTGACGGCCGAGCGCCAGAACCGCGAATCCATCCACAAGATCTCCTGGAAGCAGACCCTGCTCAACCCCAAGGTGATCGCGCTGGGCTTTGTCTACATGGGCATCACCGTGCCGCTCTACGGCCTGGGCTTTTTCCTGCCGCAGATCATCAAGGGCTTTGGTGGCCTGTCCAATGTGCAGGTGGGCTTTATCAACGCCTTCCCCTACCTGGTCGGCGCGATCGCGATGATCTTCTGGACGCGCGGCTCCGACCGCATGAAGGAGCGCAAATGGTTTGTGCTGATTCCGCTGGCCTGCATCGTCGCCGGCCTGCTGATCGCCGCCAACACCGCCGCACCGGTGCCCAAGATGGCGGCGGTGACCCTGGCTGCCTTTGGCATCTTCAGCGCGCTGCCCACCTTCTGGACCCTGCCCACCGCCTTTTTGAGCGGCACCGCAGCCGCTGCGGGCATCGCCTGGATCAACTCCATCGGCAACCTGGGCGGCTACATCGGCCCCACGATCTTCGGCACCTTGAAGGACAAGATGGGCAACGATGTCTACGCCGTCATGTTCCTGGCATCGCTGGCGGTCGTCGCGTTTGCACTGGTGTTCTTCATGCGCCATGACACCCGCGCCGAAGGCTTTGATGTGAAGGCCCAGGCCCACTAGGGAGCGGCTAAGCCCTCCTCCCAAAAAACAATGCGCCCTCGGGCGCATTGTTGTTGCTGCGTAGAGACTTTGAAAAGGTTCTTAGATCTGGAAATCCACGGTAGCGGCCTGCCCGGCCGTTGGCCGCAGGCGCGTGCTGTCCTCCTCGGCCCCGCCTCCTCCTTTGCCATGCAGCGCAATGTCAGCACTGTTCAGTGCGCGCGCGCAGCTGGCGGCAAACAGCAAAATAGCCGACGAGAAATAGATCCACATCAGCAGCACCACCAGCGAGCCGGCCGCGCCATAGGCCGAGACCACGGCAGCGGTGGACAGATACCAGGCCAGCACCTGCTTGCCGATGGTGAAGAGGAAGGCGCCAATGGCCGCGCCGGCAATCAAAAAACGCAGCCGGGGCTTGGTGCCGGTGCCGATACGCATCATGCCGACGAACAAGGTGACGGTGATCAGGAAGGACACGGTCTCGTTGATGACGCCCAGCAGCATGCCGGGGGCCTCGATATGCAACACGGCACCGGCCCAGCGCGTGGTCATGCTCAGCATCGTCGTGAGAACCAGCGATATCAGCATCAAAAAGCCCAGCACCAGGATATAGCCCAGGCCGCGCACACGCTGCACCAGCGAGTACCACCAGGGCGTGCCGCTCTTGTCGACTTTTTCGCCATGGTTCCACAGGCGCTCGAGCGAGGTCTGCAGCTCCACAAACACCCCGGTCGCGCCCGACAGCAGCATCACAAAACCAATCGCCGAGGCGATCAGGCCTTGCGACTTGGTCTGCGCGCTCGACAGCGCACCGCGCACCACATCGGCCACTTGCGATCCCATGATGTCTTCGACCTGGTGGATCAGGTTGCTCTCGATGTAGGAGCGATCGAGCCACCAGCCCAGCACCCCCACCAAGAGCAGCAGCAGCGGCGCCAGGCTCAGCATGCCGTAGAACGACATGGCCGCGCTCATGCGCAGACCATCGGCCGCCAGCCATTGCTCGGCCGCATGGTAGAAGGGGCGGAAAGGATTGAGCTTGCGTTGCACCCGCTGGGCGAGCGTCGAGTCTTGTGTCACCATCGCCCGATTCTGGCATCGATGGGCGGCCCGCCGGTGTCAGCCATCGGCCATAGCTGGCACCAGGTGCCAATTCCTGACATTCTGCGAACCGCCCAGGCACCCTCAGCGCAGATGGTGCACCGGCTGCAGGCCATAGACCGGGGTGGCCAGCCCTTCCTGCCGCGCCTTGAGCTGCAGCGCCAGGTACAGCGAATAGTGGCGCGACTGGTGCAGGTTGCCGCCGTGGAACCACAGCTGCGGCTGCTGGGTGGGCTTCCACATATTGCGCTGCTCGCCCTCCCAGGGGCCCGGGTCCTTGGTCGTGTCCGATCCCAGGCCCCAGACCTTGCCCACCTTGTCGGCCACCTCCTGGCTGATGAGCTCGGCCACCCAGCCATTCATCGAGCCGTAGCCGGTGGCATAGACCACCAGATCGGCGGGCAGCTCGGTGCCATCGCTCAGCACCACGGCGTTCTCGGTCAGGTGGCTGATGCCCTTGTTCTCGCCCGCCTGCAGCTTGATGCTGCCGTCGATCACCAGGTCGCAGGCGCCCACATCGATGTAGTAGCCCGAGGCGCGGCGCAGGTACTTCATAAAGAGGCCCGAATCGTCATCACCAAAGTCCAGCATGAAGCCCGCCGCTTCGAGCTGGCGGTAGAACTCGGCATCGCGCTCGCGGATGCGGTCATACAGCGGCACCTGGAAGTCGGCCATGATGCGGTAGGGCAGCGAGGCAAAGACCAGATCCGCCTTCTTCGTGGTCATGCCGCTGGCCACCGCGCGCTCCGAGTACAGATCGCCCAGGCCAATGTCCATCAGCGAATCGGAGCGCACGATATGCGTGGACGAGCGCTGCACCATGGTCACATCGGCGCCATGCTCCCAGAGCGCCGCGCAGATGTCGTGGGCCGAGTTGTTGGCGCCGATCACCACCACCTTCTTGCCGGCATAGGCCTCGGGCCCGGAATGCTGCGACGAGTGCTGCTGCTCGCCCCGGAAGCGCTCCTGGCCTTCGATGCGGGGGATGTTGGCCTTGCCCGACATACCGGTGGCAAACACCAGCTGTTGGGGGCGCAGCACCATCTGGCGGCCCTCGCGCTCCACCGTCACTTCCCACTCCTGGGCCGCCTCGTCATAGCGCGCGCCCAGGCATTGGGTGGACGACCAGTAGTTCACCTCCATCACGCGGGTGTACATCTCCAGCCAGTCGCCAATCTTGTCCTTGGGCGCAAACACCGGCCAGTGCTCGGGAAAGGGGATGTAGGGGAGGTGGTCGTACCAGACCGGGTCGTGCAGGCACAGTGATTTGTAGCGGTTGCGCCATTGGTCGCCCGGGCGCGGCTGCCGGTCGATGACGATGTGCGACACGCCCAGCTGGCGCAGCCGCGCGCCCAGCGCAATACCGCCCTGGCCGCCGCCAATCACCAGCACATAGGGCTGGCGGCTCTCGCCCAGGGTCTCGGCCTCTTCCTGCTGGCGGTCCAGCCAGGTCTTGCGGCCCCGGCGTATGCCGTGCTCGGCCCCCATCGGCCGGCGCAGGCCTTGCGCCTCTTCAAAGCCCTTGAGCTCCTGGATCGTGGTCAGCAAGGTCCAGATGCGCCCATCGCGAATACGCAGGTGGCCCAGGCCCCGCGCATGGCGCGCATCCACCACCAGCCAGGCGCTCAGCACGCCATCAGCCTCGATGACCTCCTCCTTCGGATCGAGCTGCAGCACCAGGGGCGCGGCGGCGTCGAGCTGCGCGGCCAGCATGTCGGCCACCTGCGCCGGGCCCTCGCAGGTCTTGAGGTTCCAGGTCAGCAGCACTAGGTCGCGCCAGAAGCAGTCTTGGGCAAACAGCTGGCTGGCGGCCGCAAAATCGCGGGCGGCCAGCGCCTGGTTGAGCTGGTCCAGCAGGGCCTGGGCGCGGGCGGTGGGGGTGCCGGCCTCAGCGGGCCTGGCATCCGGGGTGGGGTTGGCGGTGGTAGCGGTTGTCATGGCTTGTCTCCTTTTTTTGGGATATCGCAGCGGCTGAGCGGCCGCAGCTGGGCTGTTTTTGCAAGCCCCATGCCAAGCGGCCATGCTGCACTGCAACCTCCTTGCACCAGGGGCGCGCATTGCGGGTTTGCCAGCAGCGGGCTGGCAGCGGCACTGCCGCAGCCGATGCAACACCTGTTGCATGCGCCCTTTTGCACTGCAGCATGTGTTGCGGGTTAGCCTGATTGGCAGCACCTGCGGGCGGGCACAGAATCAGCCCGGTGATTGCAGGAGACCCGCCATGCCCATCCACAGCTATACCGCCCATGTCCAGGAGCTCGAAGCCTTTGGCATGGGCTACCCGCTGCAGGGGGAGGCACGCGACCGGGCCGTGCTGGGCAGCTGGCGCCGCTGCATCGACCAGCACCGGCTCGACCCCTGCCGCACCAGCGAAGCCCATATCGTGCCCGCCGGCCAGCTGCGCGCCCACCGCGAAGAGTCCGAGCCGCTGATCCGCATTGCCCGCAGCGGGCTCGAGCGCCTCTACCAACAGCTCAAGGGCCTGGACTATGTGCTGCTGCTGGCCGACCGCCATGGCGTGGCGGTGGATTTTCTGGGCCATGACAGCGACGCCAGCGACCTGCGCGGCGCCGGCCTCTACCTGGGCGCGCAGTGGCGCGAGGATGTGGCAGGCACCTCGGCCGTCGGCACCTGCCTGGCGACCGGCGAGGCGCTGACGGTGCACCAGAGCGACCATTTCGACTTCACCCACACGCGCCTGTCGTGCACCGCCGCGCCCATCTACGACCTGCAAGGCCAGCTCGCTGCGGTGCTGGATCTGTCCTTGCTGCGCTCGCCCGCCGCCCGCGCCAGCCAGCAGATGGCGCTGCACCTGGTCACCGCTGCCGTGCGCCGCGTGGAGCTGGCCAACCTGATGGCCCAATCGGGTAGCGACTGGGTGCTGCGCCTGGCGCAGTCGCCCGATTTTCTCGATGTCGATGCTGACGCCGCCCTCAGCATCGATGCGCGCGGCCGCATCCGCGCGATGACCCATGCCGCCAGCCGCATGCTGGCCGCCATTGCCGGGCTGAACTGGCGCCAGCACCCGTTGCTGACAGGCCAGCCCCTGGGCCGCTTTTTTGACACCGACCTGCAGGCACTGCCGCAGCTGATGCGCAACCGCCCGGCGCAAGAGCGCATCCTGCGCGCACGCGACGGCAGCATCTGGTTTGCCCATGCGCTGCCGCCTCAGCCGCGCAGCAGCGCGCAGCCCATCCCGCGCCCCACATTGCCAGCGCCGCTGCAGGCGCTGAACACCGGCGATACGGCCATGGGCCAGGTGCTGCACAAGGCCGCGCGGCTGGCGCCACAGGACCTGCCGGTGCTGCTGCAGGGCGAGACCGGCAGCGGCAAGGAGTTTCTGGCCCGCGCGCTGCATGCGGCCAGCGGCCGCAGCGGTGCCTTTGTCGCCATCAACTGCGCCGCCATCCCCGAGGCGCTGCTCGAGAGCGAGCTGTTTGGCTACCTGCCCGGCACCTGGACGGGAGGCGCGCACAAAGGCCGCACCGGGCTGATCGAGGCCGCCCACCAGGGCAGCCTCTTTCTCGACGAAATCGGCGACATGCCGCTGGCTCTGCAGGCCAAGCTGCTGCGCGTGCTGTCCGAGTCGGAGATCACGCCCTTGGGCGCGCGTGCGCCGCGCAAGGTCGATATACGCGTCATCTCCGCATCGCACCGGCCGCTGGCCGAGCTGGCCCAAAGCGGCCAGTTCCGCGCCGACCTGCTCTACCGCCTGAACGCCGCCGAGCTGCCGCTGCCCGCCTTGCGCGAGCGCAGCGATCTGCTGGCCCTGGCCGCGCACATGCTCGCCGTCATGGGCTGCAGCCTGCGCCTGAGCGAGGCCGCACAAGCCGCCCTGCGCGCCCACCACTGGCCCGGCAATCTGCGCGAGCTGCACAATGCGCTGCGCTATGCCGCTGCGCTGGCCGAGCAGCAGATCGACCTGGAGCACCTGCCCGATGCGCTGCAGCGCAGCCCCGCTGTGGCGCAGGGGCGGGACACGGTCAGCGATGGCGCATTGGCAGATACCGCGTTGGATGGCCCTGCCTTGCGCAACGCCACGCTGGAGCAAGTCCTGGCCCAGTGCCAGGGCAATGTCTCCGAAGCCGCCCGCCTGCTGGGCGTGAACCGCTCCACCATCCACCGCCGCATCCAGCGCCAGCAGCTCAGCCGGGTGTTTGCCAGGCAGGAGGGAGAGCGGCCTTAGGCCACTGTTCACAGTCTCCTCGCGCCCCGCACGCAACACGCAAGAGCCCCGCTAAAGCAACGGCCTGCGCCGCCTCGGTTAGGCTGGTGCCACCACCCCCTTGCCGCATTGCCTGCCCATGCCCCGATACCGCTTTAATGTCTTTGGCCGCATCCTTGATCTGGAACCCGTCAGCACCGGCTGGCGCTGCTATGCCGTCGGGCAGGACGGCAAGCGCGCACCCGTGCAATTGGCCGTCCCCGCCGATCTGCCCGCCAGCGAGCTGACCCAGTACCTCTACGACATCTACCATGAGATGGCGACGGGCAGCAGGGGCGATGTGACGGAGATAGGGGTGACGGGTGCGGGGGATGCGTCGAGGAACGCAGGCACTCCCTGAGCGGGTGTGTACGCAGCCACCAGGGATAGGGCTGGCATTCTGGTTGGCATTCGGGCGGTGCCTGAGGAGATAGCCTGCCACCCCACACCATCACGGCGCTTGCCTGGACAGCTGCGCAGCATCTTCAGCACCTGCAGCGATGCCGCTGCGGTGAGGCGGGAGCTGCCAGCCCTAAGAACCTGTTCAAAGAGCCTCAGGCCAAGGCCTGGCGAGCGAGATGCGCCACGGCCAACTCCTGGTGGGCCTGGCTGTGCGATCCGTCCTCCAAAAACCAGGCAGCAGATAAAGCGGCGTGGGCCATCACCCACCGCAGCAGGCGCTGGCGCTCCAGTCCCGCCACATCGACAATGACCGCCAACTGGCGCGCAAAGCGCAGCGGGTCGGTGCAGCTTGGCAGATCCGGGTTGCACAGCACATTCACATAGTCGTAATAGCGTTCACCGCTGACGCGCTTGGGGTCTATCGCCAGCCATCCGCGCTGCCCGAAATCGAGAATATTGCGGTGGTGCGCATCGCCATGCAGCACGACCTGCTCACGCTGATCATGCAACAGCTCCTGGGCGACCATGGCGCAGTCGGCCATCAGCCCCCCTTCACGCTGCGCCATCGGCGCCAGCGACCTGAAAAAGTCCGCCAGCGGCAGCAGATGTTCCGGGGGGTCCGATGCGCGGTGGGAATGCAGCTGGGCCAGGGTGTGGCAGATACAGGCCGTCGCCGCATCATCCTCGCCTGCCAAAGCCATGCGCAGCAAATCCTGGGAGCCCATGGCGCGCTCCATCAGCAGCGCGCCTGACGCGGGATCAGAGGCATAGACCCGCGCCGCGCCATGGCCACCCCACCATTGCAGCACCTGGCCGCCAATGCGCTCGTCAGCATCTCGCGTCACCTTGATCATTGCCGGCAGGCCCTCTGGCGACCCGCGCAGGCTCACCGGCAGAAGATCACTGGTCGCCGTGACCACGGGCTTGCCAGCAGCCCGTACACCCCAGCGCTGGAGGTAGACATTGAAGGGTTCGAGGTCGGAGGACATGCACCGCATTGTCGTAGACGTGCATGCGCCTGCCTGGAAATCCTGGTGCACCACCATGGGCGGGCGCAGATGGCTGCTGCGCAAATCAAAAGCAAGACGGCGCCCATTCGGGTGCCCGGGCTTTTCCGCTGCTGCGCGGAAAACACCGCATTTGGCTGACAGACACTGCCATCGTCTGGTGCTGCAATAGTTGCCGACTCATCCAATTCAGCGGCCCAGAGACTAGAACGTTTAGCGACTGCTCCAATGGGTAGAAGTCTTCCGTTCAACCTTGGGCCCGATGGCCTGAAAGTGGAAGCAATGACGCAATCGCATGGCAAACCCATCGCTAGAAACTTCACCGTAGCGATTCTGGTCCTGGTGACCTTGTTTTTAGTGGGGGGCGGTGGATGGTTGATCGCTCTGGGGGGCTCGGCCTACTACCTGGTGGCAGGCCTGGTGATGGTCGTCATCACCTGGTGGTATGCGCGCGACCGCGCCGCTAGCCTGTGGCTGTATGCGGTGCTGCTGCTTGCCACCATCGCATGGGGCATCTGGGAGTCGGGGACCGATTTCTGGGCGCTGACGCCGCGACTGGATATCTGGTTTGTGCTGGGCCTGTGGCTGGTGCTGCCCTGGGCGAGCCGGCGGCTGAGCCAAAGCGCAGGCGCGAAATCGCTGCTCTCGCTTGGCCTTGTGGCGGTGCTTGCCGTGCTGGGCATGAGCTGGTTCAACGATCCGCAAGAGGTCAATGGCAGCCTGGCGCGCGCGCCGTCGGCGCAGAAAACACCGGTGGCCGGCGTGGCCGATGCTGACTGGCCGGCCTATGGGCGCACCCAGGCCGGTGTGCGCTACTCGCCGCTGGCGCAGATCAACGATGGCAATGTGAGCAAGCTCCAGCTGGCCTGGAAGTACCAGACGGGCGACTTCAAGGGCGATGACGACTCGGGCGAAACCACGGCGGAGCTGACCCCTATCAAGGTGGGCAACCGCATGTTCATCTGCACGACCCACCAGTTCCTCGATGCGCTCGACCCCGCAACCGGCAAGCGCCTCTGGCGTTTTGATCCGCAGCTCAAAGCCGACCGCACCTTCCAGCATCTGACCTGCCGAGGCGTGTCGTACTACGACAGCGCCAACGTCGAGGGCAACAGCGCCAGCGTGCAAAAGAACCTGACCCAGGCCTCTGCCGAGTGCCCCCGCAAAGTCATTCTGCCGGTCAACGATGGGCGCCTGTTCGCGGTGAACCCGGACACCGGCAAGCCCTGCAGCGACTTTGGCAACCAGGGCCAGGTCGACCTGCAGGCCAACATGCCGTTCCCCTACCGTGGCGGCTACAACCCCACCTCGCCCCCGGTAGTGACGGGCTCGACGATCGTGATTGGCGGCTCCATCACCGACAACCTGTCCAACGCAGAGCCCTCGGGCGTGATCCGGGGCTATGACGTCAATACCGGTGCGCTGCGCTGGGTGTTTGACACCGGCGCCGAGGACCCGAACCAGATGCCGGGCGAGAAAGGCGAGTTTGTGCACAACTCCCCCAATGCCTGGGCACCGCTGGCCTATGACGCCAAGACCGACATCGTCTACGTGCCGACCGGCGTGGGAACGCCCGATATCTGGGGCGGCGACCGCACCGAATTGAAAGAGCGCTATGCCAATTCGATGCTGGCCCTGGATGCCAGCACCGGCAAGCTGGTCTGGAACTTCCAGACCACCCACCATGACCTCTGGGACATGGATGTGCCCTCGCAGCCTTCGCTGGTCGACCTCAAGCGCCCCGATGGCACAACGGTGCCTGCCATTTATGTGCTGACCAAGACAGGACAGCTGTTCGTTCTTGATCGGCGCAGTGGCGAAGCCATCCTGCCGGTGACCGAAAAGCCGGTGCCGCAAAGCGTCAAGCGTGGCCCACAAACCAAGGGCGAGCATTATTCGCCGACGCAGCCCTTCTCGACATTGAACATGGGCCCGCACGAGAACCTGACCGACAAGAACATGTGGGGCGCCACCATGTTCGACCAGCTGATGTGCCGGGTGATCTTCCACCGCCTGAACTACGAGGGCATCTACACGCCACCGTCGGAAAATGGCACCTTGGTGTTCCCGGGCAACCTCGGCATATTCGAATGGGGCGGCATGTCGGTGGACACCGACCGCCAGGTCGCGTTCATGAATCCCTTGGGTCTGCCCTTTGTCTCGCGGCTGATCCCTGCAGACCCGAACCGCCCACGCACTGAAAAAGGCGCCGGCACCGAGCAAGGCGTGCAGCCCATGTACGGCACGCCGTATGGGGTGGAGCTCAATGCCTTCCTGTCACCGCTGGGTCTGCCTTGCAAGGAGCCCGCATGGATGACCGTCGCTGGTGTGGATCTCGCCACCCATGAGGTCGTGTGGAGAAAGCGCGTGGGCACCATCCGCGACAGCCTCCCCCATCTGATGCAGCTGCCGCCCATCAAGGCCGGTGTGCCCGGCCTGGGCGGCCTGATCTCCACCGGCGGCAATCTGATGTTCATTGGCGCGACGCAGGACAACTACCTGCGCGCATTCAACGCCAGCAACGGCGATCTGCTCTGGCAGGCGCGCCTGCCAGCGGGCGGCCAGGCCACCCCCATGACCTACGACATCGGCGGCAAGCAGTATGTGGTCATCATGGCCGGCGGGCATGGCTCGTTCGGCACCAAGATGGGCGACTCGCTGATGGCCTATGCGCTGCCGGATTGATGGGCAGACGGATGGGGAGCCGTCGCCAAAAGCAGCGCTCCCCAACGCATAAAAAGGGCCGCGCAACCCATGGCTGCGCGGCCCTTTGCATTGGTAAAAATGCGGCTTAGTCGATCCGTGCAATCACTGCACCGGCCGCCTGGTAGCTGCCTGCGTCCACCTTCAGGCTGATGCGGCCAGCGCGGGGGGCGTTGATCTGCATTTCCATCTTCATGGCTTCCATCACGGCGATCAGCTCGCCCTCCTGCACGCTGGCGCCATCAGCGACCTTCCAGGTCGTGAGGGTGCCGGCGGAGGCGGCAGTGACGGCCTTCTCGTCCACAGCCGCTTCCACGGGCGCTGGGGCAGCGCCAGGGGCCGACAGGCCCGACAGCAGGGAAGCGGGCAGGCCCAGCATCACGCGGCGGCCGTCGAGCTCGATGGCGACGCGCTGCAGGCCAGCGGTAGCGGCAGGCTGGGGTCGGGTTTCGGGCTGGGCATCCCACTGGGGCATCAGCTCGGTTTCGATCCAGCGGGTGTGCACGCCAAAGTGCTCGCCGTTGATGAAGTCGGCATGCGCCATCACCGCTTCGTGGAAAGGCAGCACCGTGGGCACGCCTTCGATCTTGAACTCCTTGAGAGCGCGGCGTGCGCGTTGCACGGCCACTTCGCGGCTGGGGCCCCAGACGATCAGCTTGGCCAGCATGGAATCGAACTGGCCCGCCACTTGCGAGCCCGATTCCACACCGCTGTCAACGCGCACGCCGGGGCCCGATGGGGCCTCGAAGCGGGTCACCAGACCAGGGGCGGGCAGGAAGCCACGGCCCACGTCTTCGGCATTGATGCGGAACTCAAAGGCATGGCCGTGGGGTGCAGGCACCGAGGTATCGGCCAGCACTTCGCCTTCGGCCACGCGGAACTGCAGTCGCACCAGGTCGGTACCGGTGGTCTCTTCGGTCACCGGATGCTCCACCTGCAAACGGGTGTTGACCTCCAGGAACGAGATCGCGCCGCCTTGGCTCAGCAGGTATTCCACCGTACCGGCGCCCACATAGCCCGCAGCCTGGCAGATCTCGCGGGCCGATTGGTGGATGCGCTCGCGCTGCGCGTCGGTGAGGAATGGCGCAGGTGCTTCTTCGACCAGCTTCTGGTTGCGGCGCTGCAGCGAGCAGTCACGCGTGCCCAGCACCCGCACATTGCCGTGCTGGTCGGCCATCACCTGGGCTTCGATGTGGCGGGGCTTGTCCAGGAACTGCTCGACAAAGCACTCGCCACGGCCAAAGGCCGTGACCGCCTCGCGCACCGCCGCGCCATACAGCTCGTCGATGTCCTCGGCCTTCCAGATCACCTTGATGCCACGGCCACCACCGCCGAACGCGGCCTTGACCGCAATCGGCAGGCCATGCTCACGCGCAAAGGCATGCACTTCGGAGACATCCTTGACCGGCTCGGGCGTGCCTGCCACCAGCGGCGCACCGACGCTCAGCGCCAGCTTGCGCGCCTGCACCTTGTCGCCCAGCTGCTCAATGGCCGAAGGCGGTGGTCCCACCCAGGTGAGACCGGCACCGATCACCGCGCGGGCAAAGGCGGCGTTCTCGGACAGAAAGCCATAGCCTGGGTGCACGGCATCTGCGCCGCTTTTTTGCGCCACTGCGATCAGCTTGGCGATGTCCAGATAGGTCTCGGCCGGGCGCTGGCCTTCAAGCGCATAGGCCTCATCGGCCATGCGCACATGCAGGGCGTCGATATCGGCGTCGGCATACACCGCCACGCTCTTGAGGCCGTGGTCCGTGCAGGCACGGATGATGCGGACGGCGATCTCGCCTCTATTTGCAATCAGAACTTTTTTCATGGCTGAGAAGACTCCAGACAACCAAAACACGACAGAGAAGTGAGATTGCCGCAGCGTGTTTCACGGCCTTTTGCAATCAACACTTCGCTCATAGCTAAATCCATTCAAGAACGGGCGCGCAGGCCCTGTTCCACACTCAGCCCACCAGGTCCGCAAAGGGCGCCAGGGGGCGGAATTGCAACCAGCCACCGACGGGCACTTGCGCGGCCAGGTCCAGGTGGTAGGAGGCAATGCAGGCGATGACCGGGTAACCACCGGTCAAGGGGTGGTCGGCCAGGAAAAGGACAGGCTGGCCACTGGCGGGCACCTGGATGGCGCCCAGGGCCGTGCCCTCGCTGGGCAGCTCCTGGGTTTGGCTGCGCACCAGAGCCTCTTGCCCAGCCAGGCGCAAGCCCACGCGGTTGGACTGGGGGGTCACCTGCCAGCGCTGCGCAGCAAACAGGGCCACGGCCTCGGGGGTGAACCAGTCGGTGCGCGGGCCCATGACGACATCGAGCACCACGGTCTCTCCGGCCTTGGGCAGCGCCGGCGGGTTCAGATCGGCGTCCTCCACGGCAGCGGCATCGCGCGCATCGCCCACGGCCAGGGTCTGGCCGGTAGCCAATGCGGCGGGGCCAATGCGGGCCAGGGTATCGGTGCTGGTACTGCCCAGCACGGGCTCGACCAGCCAGCCACCGCGCACGGCCACATAGCTGCGCACGCCGCTGTCGGGCTCGCCCAGCTGGATCACATCGCCATCGTTCAACGCAATGGCCGCATTGCGTTCGGCCTGCCAGGCAGCGCCGCTGGCGCTGCGCACGGTCAAGGGGCCGGTGGCGCCAGTGACGGCCACCACGGTGGCACCCCGGCTTTGCAATTGCAGGCCTGCGGCCACCGATTCGAGCACCGACAGGCGCGCATCGTTGCCCACCAGGCGGTTGGCACGGCGCATCGCGCCCTGGTCCAGCGCACCGGCGGCCGATACGCCCTGGCCAGCCTGGCCGGCACGGCCGGCATCCTGCACCAGGGTTTGCAGGCCGGTGGCACGCACGCGCATGCCGGCGCCGGTGTGCTCCGCCGCTGCCGGGGCTGGGGCTTGCACAGCGGATTGCTGCTGGAGCAAGGCCTGGCCAGCAGCAGTGCTGGCGTCGACAAAGCGCACCAGCATGCCCGGCTGCAGCAACGCAGGCGGGTCGCGCAGCAGGTCCCACATCGGCACATCGGTGCGGCCCAGCAGCTGCCAGCCGCCGGGGGTGTCATTGGGGTAGACGGCACTGAAGGTGCCGGCAATCGCCACCGAGCCCGCAGGCACCTTGGTGCGCGGCGTGCTGCGGCGCGGCACGTTCAGGCTCGGGTCGCCCCCGGTCAGGTAGGCAAAGCCGGGCGCAAAGCCGCAAAAGGCCACGCTGTAGTCGCTGCCGCTGTGGCGGCGAATCAGCTCGGGCACATCAATGCCCAGGATCTGCGCCACATCGGCCAGGTCCTCGCCGTCGTAGTGCACCGCGATCTCAACACGCTGGCCGGCGCTGCGGGCCTGGCGGCCCAGCTGCAGCGCAGCCATGTGGCGCTGCAGGTCGGCCGCGCTGGTCTGCCAGCGGTCAAAGGCGATCAGGATGGTGCGCGCAGCGGGCACCAGCTCCTGCACGCCAGCGGGCAGCTCGGCCTGCAAAGCAGCCAGCAGGTCCAAGGTGTGCTCCAGGTCCTGCAGCTCCACCAGCATGCTCTGGTCGCTCACCGGCAATAAGCGCATCGTGCGTTCGTCGCTCATGCGCCCGCCTTGTCCATGAAGGAGCGGATCTGCACGCCAGCGGCCTGCAGGTGCTCACGCACCGCCTGGGCCATGGCCACCGCGCCGGGGCTGTCGCCGTGCACGCAGATGGAATCGGCCTGCACCTCGACCACCGAGCCATCATTGGCCTGCACCGTGCCTTGCTGCACCAGCTGCAGCATGCGCTTAGCAACCATCTCAGGGTCGTGCAGCACGGCACCGGGCTCGCGGCGCGATACCAATGTGCCTTGCGGGGTGTAGCCCCGGTCGGCAAAGGCCTCGGCAATCACCGTCAGGCCCGCGTCGCGCGCCCATTGCATCAGCGGCGAGCCGGCCAGCACCACCAGCGCCAGCTGTCCGCCCACAGCCTGCATGGCTTCGATCACGGCAGCGGCCTGGCGGCGGTCCTGGGCGATGGTGTTGTACAGCGCGCCATGGGGTTTGACATAGCGCACCGTGGTGCCTGCCGCAGCGGCCAGGCCTTGCAGCGCGCCAATCTGGTAGATCACATCGCTCACCAGGTCGGCATGGGCCACATCCATGTTGCGGCGGCCAAAACCGACCAGGTCGCGGTAGGCCACATGGGCACCGACCACGACGTTGTTGGCCTTGGCTTTTTTCAAGGTATCGAGAATGCCAGCCGGATCGCCTGCATGAAAACCGCAGGCCACGTTGGCGCTGCTGACGATGGACAGCATGGACGCATCGTCGCCCATGGTCCATGCACCCAGGCTCTCGCCCAGGTCGCTGTTCAAATCCATGGTGAGGGACATGGTGCTACCTTTCTTATGAATTTCAGTGGAGTTGGCCTGCGCTCAGCTGCAGATCCTGCTGCTCTGGATCATGCCGCAGCACGGCCGCAATCAGCGCTTCAATACCCTTGCACTGCGTCTCCACCGCCATGCTCGGGGCGCCCGGCAGCGCTGCGGCCATCTCGGGCAGGTAGGGCACATGCACGAAGCCGCCGCGCGTCTGCGCCCAGGCGGGCACGGTGTTCAGGCGGTGCATCAGGCCGTAGAAGACATGGTTGCAGACAAAGGTGCCGGCGGTGTTGCTCACCTCGGCGGGCACACCGGCTGCGCGCATCGCAGCGACCGCCTGCTTGATGGGCAGCCGCGCAAAATAGGCCGCAGGGCCATCGGCGGCCACCGCCACATCGATGGGCTGCTGGCCGGCGTTATCGGCGATGCGGGCATCATCGACATTGATGGCCACGCGCTCGATCGACAAGGCCGTGCGGCCTCCAGCCAGGCCCAGCGCAATCACCAGGCTGGGCTGGTGCTGCTGCAAGGCGGCGTCCAGCGCCTCCAGCGCTTTGCCAAACACACAGGGCAGCTGCACGCCGACGATGCGCGCACCGCCGATTGCCTTGCCATCGAGCCTGCGGGTCACTTCCCACGCGGGGTTGAGGGGGGCTTTGTCAAAGGGCTCAAAGCCCAGCACCAGTACGGTTGCGTCAGTCATGCAGGAGTCCTGTGGTTGCGGCGATCAGTGGTTCATCAAAAAATACAACAAAAACACGTTGCAGACCAGGATGCCCAGTGCCGTGGGCACCTGCGCCTTGATCACCGCATTGCGGTCCGGCAGCTCCAGCAGCGCCGCCGGCACAATGTTGAAGTTCGCCGCCATCGGGGTCAGCAAGGTGCCGCAGTAGCCCGAGAGCATGCCTACCGCGGCCATGATGGCCGGGTCACCGTGGTACACATTGATCAGCACCGGCACGCCCACGCCGCCCGTCATCACCGGGAAGGCGGCAAAGCCATTGCCCATGATGACGGTGAACAGCGCCATGCCGACAACGTACACCACCACGGCCACAAAGCGCAGGTCCATGTTGATGTAGGTGGTGGTCACATGGGCCACGGCCTTGCCAACGCCGGCGTCCGAGAACACCAGACCGAGCATGCCCAGCATCTGCGGCAGCACCATGGCCCAACCCATCGCATCGACCAGGCGGCGCGATTCGCGCAGCGATTGCACCGGCGATTCCTTCGTCATCTTGCAGGCCATCGCTGCACCGATGATGCAGCCCAGCGCCAGGCTCACCAAGGTGGCGTTCTTGGGGTCGATCAGGAAGTTGCCGCCGATCTTGAAGTCCTTGAGCAGCACGCTGCCGATCACGGTCACCACAGGGATGGCCAGCGCCGGCACAAACAGCTTGTTCTTCAGGCGCAGCGCGCTTTCCTTGTTCTCGGCATCGCTGCGCACTTGCGGCTTGCCGCCGCCCACGCCCTTGACCAGCACGATGAGAGCCAGCACGATCACGCCGGCACCGACCACTTCAGGCGGCATCTTGTCGCCCAGCAGGAACATGACCGCGTACAGGCCCCAGAACAGGCCGGTGGTCCAGCGTTTGGGGTTGCTGGCATCGAGCAGGTTGAAGACGGCCACGGCCGCCATGACCAGGCCGGCGAGCCAATAGACTTGGGTGATGCTGAAAATCATGCTTCACCTCCTTCACGGATGGTCGATGCTGCGGCAGGCGCGTTGGCCATTTCCTTGGCGATGTACTGGTCCAGACGACGCAGGCGGTAGGCATGGATCAGGAACGCGCAGATCGCCGTGGGGATGCCCCAGACGGCCACATGGATCGGCTCGACGTCGATGCCCGCTTCATGCAGGAAGGTGGTCATCAGCACAATCGCGCCGAAGGCCACAAAAATGTCTTCACCAAAGAACAGGCCGACGTTGTCGGTGGCGGCGCTGAAAGCGCGAAGGCGGTAGCGCAGCGCTTCGGGCAGCTTGCCGTAGCGGGTTTCGGTCGCACCTTCAGCCATGGGGGCCAGCAGTGGGCGCACCATCTGGGGGTGGCCACCCAGGCTGGTCAGGCCAATGGCAGCGGTCAGCTGGCGCGCGCCCAGGTAGACGATCAGCAGGCGGCCGGTGGTGGCCGACTTGATGTGGCCGATCCAGTTTTGCGCGTGTTGGCGCAGGCCATGGCGCTCCAGCAGGCCGATCACGGCCAGCGGCAACACCAGGATGAGCGGCAGGTTGCGGGTTTTGACAAAACCCGTGCCCAGCTCGGCCAGCACTTTTTGCAGGGGGAAACCCGCCAGCGCAGCGGTGACGAGCGCCGTCACGACCACCACCACAAAGGGATTGAAACGCAGGACGAATCCCACGATGATGACGGCCACCCCGAGGAGCGGCCAGAGGTTGACGATTGAGCTGTCCATGACAATACAAGGTTTGTTATAGGCACGGTTCCCAAGGACTGGGCACCGCATAGTTTTTGTTCAACAAATCATCAATTTGACCAATGGTAAATTTGAGTTTGTTGAACAATACAAAAGTTTAGCCAAACAAAACAAGCTTTCTTATCGGGAAAACCCGTACACATCTGCTTTCAAATAGCGATGTAGGCGAAATTCTCGTCTTTGTGGCGAAGAAAATCGCCACAGTGACCGATTCAGGGGCTGGGGCCAATGCGCTGGGCCGGACCACAGGCCGCCGCTATCATGTGTATCAATCTCTGACTACCTGCGATCGCCATGAATGTTGCACTGCCTACTCTCTCGCTCAATGACCGCGTGGCCGAGCAGATTCGCGACCGCATCGTGCGTGGCGAATTCCAGCCCGGATCACGCCTCTCGGAAGTGGCGCTGAGCGAAAGCCTGGAGATCTCGCGCAACACCTTGCGCGAGGTGTTCCGCCTGCTGACCAAGGAAGGGCTGCTGCGCCATCTGCCCAACCGGGGCGTGTTTGTTGCCATCCCGTCGATGGCCTCGATCATGGACATTTACCGCGTGCGCCGCATGATCGAGTGCCAGGCGCTGCAGCAGGCCATCCCGCAGCACCCGGCGCGCAAGGAAATGCGCGAGGCCGTCGCCGCCCAGAAGCAGCTGCGCGAGGCCGGCCGCTGGGTGGAGGTGGGCACCGGCAATATGCGCTTTCACAAAGGGGTGGTGGCGCTGGCCGATAGCGAGCGGCTCAATACCTTGTTCTCGCACCTGCTGGTGGAGCTGCGCCTGGCCTTTGGCATGCTGGGCGATGCCGAGTTCATGCATGCGCCCTATATCGACCTCAATGCCCACATCCTGGAGCGCTTTGAGGCCGGGGAGATGGAGCAGGCGGCCAAGCTGATGCATGACTACCTGACCCATTCCGAGCGTGTGCTGCTGAGCGTCTATGCCCGCCGCATGAGCGATGCGGGCATGGAGCTGTAAACGCCGCTGCGTTGAGGCCGCGCCGCCGTTCAGGCAGTTGCGGGGTAGAACAGCTTGCGCGCCGTGGCGCTTTGCACCGCCTGGGCGATGGCGCCAATGTGGTCGGGCGTGGTGCCGCAGCAGCCGCCCACGATGTTGACCAGGCCTTCAGCGGCAAACTCGTGCACCAGGCGGCTGGTGATCTCGGGCGTCTCGTCAAAGCCGGTATCGCTCATCGGGTTGGGCAGGCCGGCATTGGGGTAGCAGCTGATGAAGGTGTCGGGTGCGGCCTTGGCCAGCTCCTGCACATAGGGGCGCATCAGGGTGGCGCCCAGCGCGCAGTTCAGCCCGATCGACAGCGGGTTGGCATGGCGCACGCTGTGCCAGAAGGCCGTCACCGTCTGGCCCGACAGAATGCGGCCCGAGGCATCGGTGACGGTGCCGCTGATCATGATCGGCAGCACCTCGCCGGTCTGCTCAAAGGCCTCGTCCACCGCAAACAGCGCTGCCTTGGCGTTGAGCGTGTCAAAAATCGTCTCGACCAGGATCACATCGGCGCCGCCCTCGATCAGCGCCAAGGTCTGCTCCAGGTAGGCCTGGCGCAGCGCCTCAAAGGTCACATTGCGCGCGCCCGGGTCGTTCACATCGGGGCTGATCGAGGCCGTCTTGGGCGTGGGGCCCAAGGCGCCAGCCACATAGCGCTTATGGTCCGGGGTGCTGTACTTGTCGCAGGCCGCACGTGCCAGCTGGGCGCTCTTGAGGTTCATCTCATAGGCCAGATCGGCCATGTGGTAGTCCTCCTGGGCAATCGTCGTCGCACCAAAGGTATTGGTCTCGATCAGATCGGCGCCAGCGGCCAGGTATTTCTCGTGGATGTCGCTGATCACATCGGGGCGGGTGAGCGACAGCAACTCGTTGTTGCCCTTGACGTCGTAGGCAAAGTCCTTGAAGCGCTCACCGACGCTGCCAGGGCCGCTATAGCCTTCACCCCGGTACTGGGCCTCGCCCAGCTTGAAACGTTGGATCATGGTGCCCATTGCGCCATCGAGAATGACGAGGCGCTTGGCCAGGGTGGCGGGCAGTTCTTGGGCTCGGGTATAGCGGGGCAGTGACATGGCGGCCATTGTAGGGCGGCCGCCCGCCAGGCGTGGCGCCCAGGCGTTATTTGCCATACCGGCGCTGGTTGTATGGCGCCCGCTTGCTGCAGGGCCTCTACAGCACATCTGCATCACATCCACAGCGCAATTGCAGGGCATCCGCGCCACAAAACCGCCCGTTACCGCCCCACAAACCCCGCCCTGCCGTTGCTGCGCCCCAAAACGCGCACAATAGCGCTTTGCGCCTGCGCCCGGGCTCCGTGTCTGGGCGACTTCTTCTGGCCCGTTGACGATACCCCGCTTGCGCGGCCCTCCCAGGGGGCTGGCACAGCTGCCTTCTCTAGCAATTTGTGACTTCCCTCGCCCACACCGTCTTGCAAGATGCCTTTGGCTATGCGCATTTTCGCGGCTCGCAGCAAGCCATTGTTGACCATGTGATTGGCGGCGACGATGCGCTGGTGCTGATGCCCACCGGAGGTGGCAAAAGCCTGTGCTACCAGATCCCGGCCATCGTGCGCCAGCAGCAGGGCCATGGCACCACCATCGTCATCTCGCCGCTCATCGCACTGATGCACGACCAGGTCAGCGCCATGCACGAGATCGGTGTGGACGCGGCCTTCCTCAACTCCACGCTGGATTACGACCAGACCCGCGATGTGGAGCTACAGCTGATGTCGGGCGGCATCACCTTGCTGTATGTGGCGCCCGAGCGGCTCAACACGCCGCGCTTTCTGGGCCTGCTCGATGAGCTGCATGCCATGGGCAAGCTGGCCCTGTTCGCGATTGACGAGGCCCATTGCGTCAGCCAGTGGGGACATGACTTTCGGCCTGAGTACCGCGAGCTGACCGTGCTGCACCAGCGCTATGCCGGCGTGCCGCGCATTGCGCTCACCGCCACGGCCGATGCGCTGACCCGCGCCGACATCGTCGAGCGCATGCAGCTCGAATCGGCGCGCGTCTTCATCAGCAGCTTTGACCGCGCCAACATCCGCTACACCATCGTTGAGAAAAAGGACGCCACCGCCCAGCTGCTGCGCTTCATCGAGCGCGAGCACGATGGCGACGCAGGCGTCGTGTATTGCCTCTCGCGCAAGAAGGTCGAAGAGGTCGCGCAATCGCTGTGCGATGCCGGCATCAACGCCCTGCCCTACCATGCCGGCCTGGGCGCCGAGCTGCGCCAAAAGAACCAAAGCCGCTTTCTGCGCGAAGAAGGCATTGTGATGGTCGCCACCATCGCGTTCGGCATGGGCATCAACAAGCCCGATGTGCGCTTTGTCGCCCATGTGGACATGCCCAAGAACATCGAGAGCTACTACCAGGAAACCGGCCGGGGCGGGCGCGACGGCCTGCCCGCCGATGCCTGGATGGCCTATGGCTACCGCGACGTGGTCAGCCAGCGCAGCATGATCGACGAGAGCCCGGCGGGCGATGCCTTCAAGCAGGTGATGCGCGGCAAGCTCGACGCGCTGCTGGGCCTGGCCGAGGCCACCGGCTGCCGGCGCGTGCGCCTGCTGGCCTATTTTGACGAGGTCTACGGCCAGGGCGGCGACTACGACTCGGCCCACCCCGAGGCCTCCGCCGCATCTGCCGAGAAGGCACCGCGCTACCAGTGCGGCAATTGCGATAACTGCCTGAGCCCGCCCAAGACCTGGGACGGCACCGATGCCGCGCGCAAGCTGCTGTCCACCATCTACCGCGCCCATTCGGCCAGCCAGATCACCTTTGGCGCCAGCCATATCCTCGACATCGTGCGCGGCAAGGAAACCGACAAGGTGCGCCAGTTCGGCCACCAGCAGCTGAGCACCTTTGGCCTGTGCCAGGACTACACCGAGCCCCAGCTGCGCGGCGTGCTGCGCCAGCTGCTGGCCATTGGCGCGCTGGCCACCCACAAGGTGCAGACCGAAGCTGGCTACAGCTTCGAGACCCTCACCCTGTGCGACGGCTCACGCGCCGTGCTGCGCGGCGAGCAAACCGTGAAGCTGCGCGAAAGCACCGCCGAGCGCAGCCCCAGCAAGCGCCAGCGCAGCACCAAACCCGCCGTCGCCGCGCAAAACCTGGGCCCCGACGAGCAGGTCCGCTTCATCAACCTCAAGGCCTGGCGCACCGAAGTGGCCAAGGAGCACAACGTCCCCGCCTACGTGGTCTTCGCTGATGCCACCCTGGCCGCCATCGCCCAGCGCAACCCGCAGAGCCTGGACGAGCTGCAGGGGGTGAGCGGGATTGGGGTGAAGAAGCTGGAGGCTTATGGGGAGGCGGTGCTCCGGGTGTGCAGCAGCCTCTAAGCTCAAATATTGTTGTTGCATTGCAAACAAAGTAAAACGCATGCTTCCATTTTGTAAAGCTATGCTCTAATGCCGTTTTAATTGTTGAAAACTATTAACCAACGGACAGACATATGCTGAAAAAATGGATCGCAATCGGCGCCCTGCTGGGCACCAGCATGGCCCAGGCCTATATGCCCCAATCGGGCACCTGGGTGGTTACCAGCGAACTCAATGGCAAGCCCGGTCGCGGCCTGGCCATCGATGTGCAGGGCCAGACCCTGGTCATGCAGATGTATGCCTATGACGCCAGCGGCAATGCCACGTTCTACCTGACCTCGGGCGCCTACAAGAACAACCAGTACTCCGGCACCTTGAACAAATACCGTGGCGGCCGCTACCTGGGCAGCAACGAACGCATTGGCCAGGACAACGGCAACGATGGTGTGGTGTCGATGCGCTTTGACTCGGGCACCAAAGGCTACATCAAGTTCCCGGGTGAAGCGGAAAAGGAAATCTCGCGCTTCAACTTCGGCTATGACACCAGCCCGCAAAGCCTGTTCGGCATTTGGCTCTTTACCCCGCTGGGAACCAGCACACCCCGGTCAGATGTCGTCAAACTGGAAAAGCTGACGCCTGCGAGCAACTACGGCACCGGCTTCGTCATGTCCGCAGACAACCGATTTGGCTGCGAAAATGTGACCAGCGGACCCAATGCCGGTTTGGTGGTGTGCATCAAGTTCAACGTGGCCAACCGCACCGAGCAGGTCTATTACTTTGACTACAAAGTCAATGATGGCGAGGGCTATACCGGAACCTCACCCGCAACGGCCAGCAACCTGCTGATCGTTCGCCGCCTGACCACCAGCAACGCTGATGGGACTGGCATCACCTTCAAAGACTCGGAAAGCACTCTGCCAGCAGATCCCGAAGCACTCCGCCAGGCATTCGAGTCGGTCGTGTCCGAGCCCATCGAAGAGTAAGCCTTAACGCGTCTCCCCCTTTGAAGCCAGCAGCCATCCGCGCGCGATGCTGCTGGCTTCGCCGTCTGTGGGCGAAACGCGCATCCATCGCAGGCCCTGGCACCGCGGTTTGCCATCCAGCGCTACACTCAGCCCCCATGCCCCCCACCACCCCTGCCCGCCTGTCCATCCGCGCCCTGCAAAGCCCCATCAGCGGGCCCTGCTCGCTGGAGCTGGCAGCCGGCGAATGCGTGGCGGTGATGGGCGCATCGGGGGCGGGCAAGTCAGTGTTGCTGCGGCTGATTGCCGATCTGGACCCGGGCAGTGGCGAGGTGCTGCTCAACGGCCAGGCACGCAGCGCCTTCAGCGGCCCGGCCTGGCGCCAGCAGGTGATGTACCTGGCGGCAGAGCCTGCCTGGTGGGGGGCGACGGTGATGGAGCATTTCCCGCCGGGCTCGCAGGCGGCGCTGCTGGAGATGGCCAGTGCGCTGGGGCTGCGCCAGGGCTTTGTCGATATTGCGCTGACCCAGCTGTCGACCGGCGAGCGCCAGCGCCTGGCCTTGCTGCGCGGGCTGTTGCGCAGGCCCCAGGTGCTGCTGCTCGATGAGCCCACGGCGGCCCTCGATGAAACATCGGTGGCTGCGGTAGAGCAACTGCTGCAGCGCTGCCAGCAGCAGGGCCTGAGCCTGCTGTGGGTGACCCATTCGCAGGCGCAGGCCGCGCGCGTGGGCCAGCGCTGCATGCAATTGGTAGACCACCAGCTGCGGCCGATGGAGGCCGCGCAATGAACACGGCGATCCATCTGCAACCCGGCGATTTGCTGGTGGGCGCAGCACTGGTGCTGGCCGCCGCTGCCGCCTCCTGGGCGATGCGCCTGCAGTTGCAGCGCCAGGTGCTGTGGGCATCGCTGCGCATGGTGGTGCAGCTCCTGCTGGTGGGCTATGTGCTGCGGCTGGTGTTCCAGCAGGCGCACCCGGGCACCACCTTGGTCGTCGTGCTGGTGATGATTGCCGCTGCCGCGCGCGAAGTGGCGGTGCGGCCGCACCAGCGGCTGGCCGGCGGGGGCAACTACCGCATTGCGGGGCTGGTGGTGGCGCTGGCCAGCCTGTCGACCGTGGTGCTGGCGCTGATGACCGCCGTGCGGCCCGATCCCTGGTTTGATGCACGCTATGCGATACCGCTGATGGGCATTGTGCTGGGCAGCGTGCTCAATGCCGCGAGCCTGGGGCTGGACAGCTTTTTTGATGGCGTGCGCCAGGGGCGCGCTGCGATCGAGGCCCAGCTGGCGCTGGGGGTCCCTTTCCGCCGGGCCCTGGCACCGCACACCCGCGCCGCTATCCGCCGGGGGCTGATCCCCATCATCAACCAGATGTCGGCTGCGGGATTGATCACCTTGCCCGGCATCATGACCGGCCAGATCCTGGGCGGCATGGACCCGCTGGAAGCGGCCAAGTACCAGATCTTGTTGTTGCTGCTGCTGACGGGCGCGGGCGGCATGGCCGCCGCCGGCAGTGTGCTGCTGGCCGCCCGGGCGCTGGGTGACGAGCGCCAGCGCCTGCGGCTGGACCGGCTGAACGCCCATAGCTGATCTGTTTTGCTATCTCGCAGTGCTGTTCCTAGAATGGGCAAGCACATCTGGGAGAGCAGCCATGGCAGAGCGCGACAAGGACAACCTGGTGGATGAGCTGGTCGACTACGACCCGCTGGGCAGCGATCCGGCCTTGAAGGCCGCCCTGGCACGCGCGCAGGCCCAGGCCTGGCTGCCGGGCCTGCAGCAACACGCCCGCACCGTTGGCAGCAGCGCCTTTGCGCAATGGGCCGACCAGGCCAACCGCCACCCACCGCAGTTGCAGCAATGGGATGCACGGGGCCGGCGCATCGACCAGGTGGAGTTTCACCCCGCATGGCACCAGGTGCTGGCGCATTACCGTGCGCAGCAACTGATCGACATGCCGTTTGCCGATGCACCGGAAGATGCACCACGCGGCCGCTGGACAGCCTGGGCCGCCGGTTTTTACCTGCATGGCCAGGCAGAAGCGGGCAGCCTCTGCCCCGCAACGATGACGACGGCGGCGATCCCGGTGCTGCGCAAGGAGCCAGCGCTATGGGCACAGATCGCGCCTGGCATTACCAGTGCCCACCATGACGCGCGCGATGCGCCGCTGGCAGACAAGACGGCCCTGTGGGTGGGCATGGGCATGACCGAAAAACAAGGCGGCTCGGACGTGCGCAGCAACACCACCGTGGCCTATCCGCAGGGTGCCACAGGCGGCGGGCGCGGCGCGGACTACCGGCTGCAAGGTCATAAATGGTTTTATTCGGTGCCGATGGCCGATGCGCACCTGGTGGTGGCGCGCATGGCCAGCAGCGCCGCCGACGGCCATGCACTGCAGGCACCGCTGGCCTGCTTTTGGGTGCCGCGCTGGCAACCCGATGGGACCCGCAACCATGTGCTGGTGCAGCGCCTCAAGGACAAGGTGGGCAACCGCAGCAATGCCAGCAGCGAGGTGCTGTTTGACGATGCCTATGGCGTGCTGGTGGGCGAGGAAGGCCGGGGCATTGCCACCATCATGGAGATGGCCACGGTCACGCGGCTGTGCTGCGTGCTGGGCAGCTGCGCGCTGCTGCGCCAGGCCACTGTGCAGGCGCTGTGGTCGGCCCGGCACCGCCAGGCCTTTGGCGCGGCGCTCATC
The DNA here is from genome assembly GCF_014076495.1 of Comamonas koreensis. Taxonomy (NCBI): domain Bacteria; kingdom Pseudomonadati; phylum Pseudomonadota; class Betaproteobacteria; order Burkholderiales; family Comamonadaceae; genus Comamonas; species Comamonas koreensis. The sequence continues at coordinate 518,951 of NZ_CP043575.1, forward strand.
GCGCAGCCGCTGATGCAATCGGTGCTGGCCGACCTGGCGCTGGAGAGCGAGGCAGCGCTGCTCTTGGCCATGCAGCTGGCGCAGGCCTTTGAGGGCAGCAGCGCCCCGGGCCAGACCACCGCGCAGGCCTGGCAGCGCGCCATGACGCCAGCGGCCAAGTTCTGGGTCTGCAAACGCGCCATTGCCTGCAGCGCCGAGGCCATGGAAGTGCTGGGCGGCAATGGCTATATCGACAGCTCGGCGCTGGCACGCATCTACCGCGAAGCGCCGGTCAATTCGATCTGGGAGGGCTCGGGCAATGTGATGTGCCTCGATGTGCTCAAGGCCCTGCAGCGCGAGCCTGACCTGCGCGACGCGCTGTGGCTGGACTTGCAGCGCATGGCAGCCGATGACACGCCCATCCAACAAGCGCTGGCGTGCCTGCAAGGCCAGTGGCAGGCCATGGCGCAAGACGCCTGGGCGCAGCAGGCGCAGGCGCGCCAATGGGTGCAGCAGCTGGTGCTGGTGGCGCAGGCGGGCCTGATGCGGCAGCACGCAGCGCCCGCCCATGCCGATGCCTTTGTCGCCAGCCGCCTGGGGCCACATGCCAGTTTGGGCGTGATGGGTGCTTATCCGCTTGCCAAGGCGCAGATCAGCGCTATCCTCAGCGCCAGTCTGCAGTTGCAAAAATGATCGGAAAGTAGCCATGGCCGTCAGCGTGTTTGATTTGTTCAAGATCGGTATCGGGCCCAGCAGCTCGCACACGGTCGGCCCGATGCGCGCCGCGCATGCCTTTGTGCAGCGCCTGCAACGCCAAGGCCAGCTTTCGCAGGTGGCACGCCTGCGCTGCCAGCTGTTCGGCTCCCTGGGCGCCACCGGCATCGGCCACGCCAGTGACCGTGCGGTGATCCTGGGCCTGGCCGGCCATGCGCCCGATACGGTGGATGTGAATGCCATCGATGCGCTGATTGCCGAAGTCCACAGCACCGGGCAGCTGCTGCTCAATGGCGAGCAGCGCATCGTGTTTGACCCGGCCACCGACCTGCTCTTGATTGGCGAGGTCAGCCTGCCTTTCCACCCCAATGGCATGCGCTTGGAGGCCTGGGATGCGCAGCATGGGCTGGTCGACGCGCAGGCCTACTACTCGGTGGGCGGGGGCTTTATCGTCAGCGAAGAGGCCGCCTACGATGCCGAGCGCCAGCAGGCGATTGCGCCCGATACCGAGGTGCTGCCCCTGCCCTTTCACAGCGCCGCGCAGCTGCTGCAGCTGGCGCAGGACCACCAGCAGCCGATTGCGCAGATCATGCGCACCAATGAACGCCACTGGCGCGCCGATGCCGACATCGACAGCGGCCTGCTCAAGATCTGGCAGGCCATGCAGGACTGCGTACAACGCGGCTGCCGCACCGAAGGGCGCCTGCCCGGCGGGCTCAACGTCAAACGCCGTGCGGCCGGCTTTTACCAAGGCCTGACCCAGCATGCCCACGGTGCCAGCACCGATCCGCTGGAGGTGATGGACTGGGTGAACCTGTTTGCACTGGCCGTGAACGAGGAAAACGCCGCCGGCGGCCGGGTGGTGACCGCCCCCACCAATGGCGCTGCCGGCATTGTGCCGGCCGTGCTGCACTACTACTGGCGCTTTGTGCCCGGCGCCAGCGAGGCCGGTGTGGTGGACTTTTTGCTGACCGCAGGCGCCATCGGCATGCTGTACAAGGAAAACGCCTCGATATCGGGCGCCGAAGTGGGCTGCCAGGGCGAGGTGGGCGTGGCCTGCTCGATGGCGGCAGCAGGCCTGTGCGCGGTGATGGGCGGCACACCAGCGCAGGTGGAGAACGCCGCCGAGATCGGCATGGAGCACCACCTGGGCCTGACCTGCGACCCGGTTGCCGGCCTGGTGCAGGTGCCCTGCATCGAGCGCAACGCGCTGGCCGCCGTCAAGGCCATCAATGCCGCACGCATGGCCTTGCGCGGCGATGGCTCGCATGTCGTGAGCCTGGACAACGTGATCGCCACGATGCGCGCCACCGGCGCCGACATGATGAGCAAGTACAAGGAGACCTCGCTGGGCGGGCTGGCCGTGCACATCGTCGAATGCTGATCTCAAGCGGCGGCCACCAACCTGGGTGACAAGCCGGGCCTTGCGCACGGGGGGTGGCCGACCCCAGCGCCTACAATCGCGCCATGGCAATGCATTTTGACTTGGTAGATCTGCGCCTCATGGTGCATGTGGCAGACGCGAACAGCATGACGCGGGGGGCCGAGCTGTCGTTCATCTCGCTGCCGGCGGCCAGCACCCGTATCAAGAACCTGGAAGAGAGCATGGGCGTCAAGCTCCTGTACCGCACCAGCCAGGGCGTGACCCTGACCCTGCCGGGCCAGGCCTTTGTGCAGCATGCGCGCACCGTGCTGGGCCAGATCGAGCATCTGCGCGGCGACATGCAGGAGTACGCGCGTGGCATCAAGGGCCATGTGCGCGTGTTTGCCAACACCACGGCGCTGGGCGAGTTCCTGCCCCCGGTGCTGCGCGCCTACCTGCGCAAGCACCCGGATGTGGATATCGACCTGCGCGAGCGCCTGTCCAACGACATCATCCGTGCCGTGGGTGAAGGCCAGACGGATATCGGCATCGTCGCCGGCCAGGTGCGCACCGAAAGCCTGGTCGCGATGCCCTACCGGCGCGACCGCCTGGTGCTCGTCGTCTATGCCGACCATGCGCTGGCCCGGCGCAAGGCCGTGGCCTTTGGCGACACCCTGGAGTACGACTACATCGGACTGCATGAATCGAGCGCCATCCACGCGTTCTTGCGCCAGCACAGCGACCTGCTGCACCGCCCGATCAAGCAACGCATCCAGGTGGGCAATTTCGAGGCCGCCTGCCGCATGATCGAAGCGGGCGTGGGCATCGGCATCCTGCCCGAATCCGCTGCCCGCCGCCACGCGCGCAGCATGGACATCCGCATCATCAGCATCTCGGACGAATGGTCCAACCGCGAGATGCAGATCGTGGTGCGCAACCTCGAATCGCTCCCCTCCTTTGCCCGCGAGCTGGTGGAGCTGCTGGTCGAAGACGGTGCCAGCGGTGACGAAGGCCAGGGCGATACGGACAGCGACAACGAACAGGTGCCGACCAGCAACTGAGCCGCCGGGCCCCGGCGAGCCCGCCACTGCGTCAAAAGCTGCCACAAAGCTCACGCCAGCGCCCTGGCAACCCCAGCCAGTCATGCAGGCGGTAGGCAGCGGGCCTGTGCAGCGCTATGCTGTGGCATCCCTTTTGTTGAGCCTGGACACCCCATGACTGCTATCTGGAAAAAGCCCATCTCGCTGGATGCGCTGCGCGACAAGGCGCGCAATACGGCGATTGAACACCTGGGCATCGAATACGTTGAAATCGGCGACGACTACCTGGTGGGCCGCGTGCCGGTGGACCACCGCACGCACCAGCCCTTTGGGCTGCTGCATGGCGGCGTCAGCGTGGTGCTGGCGGAGACGCTGGGATCGGTTGGCGCGCTGTTCTCGTCGCCAGAAGGCTGGCGCTGCGTGGGGCTGGACATCAATGCCAACCACATCCGGGGTGTGAAGAGCGGCTGGGTCACCGGCACCGCCAAGCCCGTGCATATCGGCCGCATGACCCAGGTCTGGCAGATCGACATGGTCAACGATGACGGCAAGCTGACCTGCGTTTCGCGCATCACGATGGCGATGCTGGAAGACGCCGCTTAAGGCCTTATTCAGTTGCCGTAGGCCACGCGCGCCAAGGCCCGCGCCAGCTCCCAGGCCGGGTCGACCAACGGCAGGCCTTGCATGCTGGCCGCGCCTGGCAGGGCCAGCGGTATTTCGGTGCAGCCCATGATCAGCGGCACATCGCCATGGCGGGCGCGCATGGCCTGGGCCACGGCGGCAAAATCGGCGCGCGCCTGGTCCATGCGGTCGGCCTTCACACCCTGGTAGATGCCGCGCATCAGCAACTCACGCTCAGCCTCTTGCGGCAGGTGCACGGTGATGCCGCAGGCGGCCAGCGCCTGGTCATACAGGCCAATGCGGTAGGTGCCTTGCGTGGCCAGCAGCATGCAGGCCTGGTGGCCTTGCTCTTGCAGGCCCTCGGCCACCACGCGCGCAATGTGCAAGAGCTGCAGCTGCGGGTAGGCCTGCTGCAGGCGCCCATGCCAGGCGTGGGCGGTATTGCAGGCCACGGCCACCGCCTGGGCGCCCACTGCCTGGAGCTTGTCCAGGCCCTGGCACATCATCGCGAAGGGGTCCTCTGCGGTCTCGGGCGCCAGCAGCGCGGCGCTGCGGTCCGGTATCGGCAACTGGGCCAGCCAATGCGTGGGGTAGCCCTGGTCGGTAACAGCGGCGCCGCTGGCCCGCAAATGGTCTGCGCAGGCCTGTACAAACAGGCGCACAAAATCAGCGCCCGCTGCCGGGCCCATGCCGCCCAGAATGCCTACGGTGGAAAGCGTCATGCCGAACTCCAGAGAAAATGAAAAATGGCCCGTTGCCGGGCCATTGCAGTGCGTGCCGTGCACGACACGGGATTGTCCATCAGATCGCAGGCTTGTCGCTTTGCGCCGTCAGATTGTCCTTGAGTTCCTTGTTCATCGGCAGACCCAGCGCCTGGTTCTTCGGCGGGATGGGTTGCATGAACCACTTGTCGTACAGCTTGGTGAACTCACCGGACTTCATCATGCCGCCGATGACGCCATCGACGATCTTCTTGAAGGCAGGATCGTCCTTGGGCAGCATGCAGGCATAGGGCTCGACTTGCAGCGCATCGGCCACCACTTCGTAGGCAGCAGGGTCCTTGGAGTTGGCCTTCAAGCCGTACAGCAGGATGTCATCCATCGCAAAGCCGGCTGCGCGGTCGTTTTCCATCAGCAAGAAGCCGTCGGAATGGTCCTTGGCCAAGGTGATGTTGATGTCCAGCTTCTGGTCGGCGCTGTACTTGCGCACCACAGGCAGGTTGGTGGTGCCGGTGGTGATCGCCAGCGTCTTGCCCTTCAGATCGGCCCAGCTGTTGATGCCCGAGCTCTTCTTCACGGCCACGCGGGTGCCGGTGTAGAAGTAGTTGATCGCGAAATCCACGTCCTTGTTGCGGGCGCTGTTGTTGGTGGTGGAGCCGCATTCGAGCACGATGGTGCCGTTCTGGATCAGCGGAATGCGGTTGGCCGAGGTGACCGACTGCCATTTCACTTTCAGGTCGGGCTTGCCGATTTCCTTGCGCACGGCATCGGCCACGGCGTTGGAGATGTCCACCGAGAAGCCAATGGCGTTCTGGCCACCGGAGAGGTAGCTGAACGGCACCGAGGATTCGCGGTAGGCGAACGTGATTTCGCCCGAATCCTTGGCCTTGGCCAGCACATCGGCAAAGGCCGAGGGCAGGCAGGCAACGGCAGCGGCAGCACAGACCAGCGACTTAACAAACTTCATGGTGAGACCTCCTTGAATCAATCAATGCAAACAGTGTAGAAACCAGTGCTTTGTTCCAACAATGCCTTTTTGGGACAGGCCCATAACGCTTGGTTATGGTGCATGGCATACCGCAAAGGTGAAGAACCGCTGTACCTATAAGCAAACGGCATGCCTGTTGCCCATTTTGCTATGCGACAGCCTGAATTCAAGCGCCTATATTTAAGGGTTTTCAGGGGGTGTTCCATGCAGGTATGCATTCTGGGTGCGGGAATTGTGGGTTTGGCGGCCGCCTATGAGCTGCACCAGGCTGGGCACCAGGTTACGGTGGTTGACAAAGCCTCACATGCGGGCAGCGGCACCAGCATGGGCAATGGTGCGCAGCTGAGCTACAGCTATGTGCAACCCTTGGCCGACCCCGCCATCTGGAAGCAGTTGCCCAAGCTGCTGTTCAGCAGCGACTCGCCGCTCAAGTTCCGCCTGCAGGCCGATCCCCAGCAATGGAAATGGGGCCTGGCTTTCTTGGGTGCCTGCAATGCCGACCGGTCTGCGGCCAGCACCCGCACATTGCTGCAGTTGGCCGCCGTCAGCCGCCAGCGTTTTGAGGCCATGCAGACCCAGGTGGGCGGCGACTGGGACTACAGCAGCACCGGCAAGCTGGTGCTCTACCCCAGCGATGCCGCCGTGCAGTCGGCGCGCCACCAGCTCGAGGTGCAAAGCCAGTTGGGCAGCGCGCCCCAGCGCATCGTCAGCGCCGACGAAGCCGTCGCGCTGGAGCCTGCGCTCGCCGCCTACCGCAGCCAGTTTGCCGGCGCCGTGCACACGCCCAGCGAGTGCGCCGCCGATTGCTACCAGGTCTGCCGCCAGCTCGAAGACTGGCTGCGCCAAAAGGGGGTGAAGTTCATCATGGACACGCCCATCCACAGCCTGCGCCGCGAAGGCGGCAAGATCGTCGCGCTGCAGACGGCGCAGGGCGATATCGAGGCCGAGCACTTCATGGTGGCGCTGGGCGTGGACAGCGTGGCACTGTGCAAGCCACTGGGCGTGGACCTGCCGGTCTACCCGCTCAAGGGCTACAGCATCACCCTGGATGTGGCAGCAGCCGGCCACAAGGCGCCCACGGTGAGCATCACCGACAGCGCGCGCAAGGTGGTGTTTGCGCGCATTGGCGAGCGCCTGCGCGTAGCCGGCATGGTGGAGCTGGTGGGCCACGACCTGCGCATTCCGCAGGACAAGATCCAAAGCCTGTGTGCCTCCACCGAAGCGGTGTTTCCCGGCTGCAGCGATTTTGTGCAGGTCCAGCCCTGGGCCGGCCTGCGCCCTGCCACACCGACTGCTGTGCCGATTGCCAAGTGCGCAGGCGCCAGCAATCTGTGGATCAACACCGGCCACGGCGCGCTGGGTTTTACGTTGGCGTTTGGCACGGCGGCACAGCTGGCCTACGAGATCGGCCAGGCTGCCTGAGCCGCGCAATCGCACAATCGCACGTTGACGCAGAGGCTTACAGCTGCGCCGCCAGCACCTTCTGCATCTCGCGCGTGATCGCCTTGACCAGCAGTGATTGCGGCTGCGAGACCGCGCGGATCGCATTGACCGGCACCTGCAGGCCGGGCGCCAGCGGCAGCACATCGACCTTGCTCGTGTCGGCCGACAAGGCGGTGCAGCCATCGACCATGGCCACGCCCAGGCCGTGGTGGGCCATGGCCAGCGCCGTGTGGTAGGTCTGCACGGTCACATAGTGGTTCAGGCCGGCGCTCGATTCCCGCGCCAGCTGGCTCAGCAGCATGCCCACGGGGTCCTGCGCATCGAGGCTGATGGTGGGCACGCCGGTCAGGTCATCGAGCGAGAGGCTGCCCGCGCGCAGCTTGAAGGGCGGCAGCATGCCCTTGGGCACCACGCAGACCATCGGCACGCGGGCCAGGTTCTCCTGCTGCAGGCTGGCCTGCTGCACATTGCTCAGCACAAAGCCGACATCGGCCTCCTGCATCATCAGCGCCGAGACGATCTGCGGCGAATGCAGCGACTGCAGGCTGACGCTGACATGCGGGTGCTTCTGCTTGAACTGCGCCAGCGCCCGGGGCAGCACCTCGTGGCCCAGCGCCAGCACGCTGGCAATGCGCAGCGAATCGCTGTCGCGGCCCTGGCGCAGGCTGTCAGCGAGGCGCTGCACCTCTTCGAGCTGGGCGAACAGCTTTTCCATGTGCGGCAGCAAGGCCAGCGCCTCACTGGTCGGCGTCAGCCGCCCCTTGCTGCGCTGGAACAGCGCAAAGCCCAGCTGCAGCTCGGCATGCTGCAAGGTGCGGCTGACGGCTGGCTGCGAGATGTTGATGAGGCGCGCCGCAGCGCTGACGCTGCCGGTGTGCATCACCGCGTTGAAGACTTCGATATGGCGCAGGCGCATGGGGGCCTCGGGGTTCAGCGGCCCGCGCCGATGTTGTTGTCGCCGGGGCCGCCGTGGCCATCTTCGGCCTGCATGCGCGCCAGCCGCGCGCTTTTCCAGTACACATCGTCACCGCCATCAACGCGGTTGAGCACGCGCGCCAGCACAAACAGCAGATCGGACAGGCGGTTGAGGTACTGGCGCGGTGCGGCGCGCATGGCCTCGCCCTGCTCCAGCGCCACCACCATGCGCTCGGCGCGGCGCGCGACGGTGCGGCAGACATGGGATTGCGCGGCCGCACGCGTGCCGGCGGGCAGGATGAATTCGGCCAGGCGCGGCAGCTGCGCGTTGTAGTGCGCCAGTGCGGTGTCGAGCTGCAGCAATGCATCGTCCTTGAGCAGCTCGTAGCCGGGCATCGACAGCTCGCCGCCCAGGTTGAACAGCTGGTGCTGGATATCGACCAGCAGCTCGCGCACATCGGCGGGCAGCGGCTCGCACAGCAGCAGGCCGATGTGGGAGTTGAGCTCGTCGACATCGCCCATCGCCTGGGGCCGGCCGCTGGCCTTGGAGACGCGGCTGTTGTCGCCCAGCCCGGTGCTGCCATCGTCACCGGTTCTGGTCGCAATTTGGGAGAGACGGTTGCCCATGGGTAATCCTTGTAAAGCAGCGGTGAACCAGCGCCTATTTTCTGTTACCGGCACAGGAAATATGTAGCCGAGGCAACACTAAGCAAAAATGATAGCAAAACCGGCCGATTCCGGGTTCAATAGAGCCATGTCTGAATGACGAAAGGATCTACAGATGTCTGGCAAGTTTTTCGCCCATCCCTTTGACGCCCGCAGCGTGATGCTGTTTGCATCGATTGCGGTCACATCGGCGATGGCGCATGCCCAGCCGCTCAATAGCAGCCAACAACGCATCGGTCAGGCCGCTAGCGGCAGCCGCATTATCCAGGTTGAGCGCCAACTGGGCACCCATGACCCGCGCCGCCATCAGGCGCGCCAACCGGTCAAAAAGGCGCTCTGACCCAGCAGCCACTGCCGGTTTTCCCGAACTCTCCCCCTCCCCGCTACGGCGGGGTTTTTTCATGCCCGGCTGCAGCGCAGCGGACAGCCATGAAAAGCCGGCGGTGCTATTCTTGGCTCCCGCCCTGGAGAACCCGATGAACGCGCCCACCTCCCCCCACATTCTGGCTGCTGCGCAGCGCCCCATTCCCGATGCCTTCATGGCAGCGCTCAGTGCCCGTTTTGGCAGGCAGTGCGTGACCTCGCAGGCCGTGCGCGAGCAGCATGGGCGCGACGAAGGCTCCATCACCGCGCCGCCACCGGCCGCCGTGGTCTATGCCCAGTCGAGCCAGGATGTGCAGGATGCCGTGGCGCTGTGCCACCAGCACGAGGTGCCCGTCATCGCCTACGGCGCCGGCTCCTCGCTCGAAGGCCATCTGCTGGCCGTGCAAGGCGGCATCAGCATCGATGTGAGCCGCATGAACCAGGTGCTGTCGATCGACACCGAGGACCTGACCATCACCGTGCAGCCGGGCATCACCCGCAAGCAGCTCAACGAGGCGATCAAGGACACCGGCTTTTTCTTCCCGATCGACCCGGGCGCTGACGCCTCCATTGGCGGCATGGCATCGACCCGTGCCAGCGGCACCAATGCCGTACGCTACGGCACCATGCGCGAGAACGTGCTGGCGCTGGAGGTGGTGACCGCCAGCGGCCAGGTGATCCGCACTGGCAACCGCGCCAAGAAAAGCGCGGCCGGCTACGACCTGACGCGGCTGATGGTGGGCAGCGAAGGCACGCTGGGCATCTTTACCGAGATCAGCCTGCGCATCTACCCGCTGCCCGAAGCGGTGAGTGCCGCCATCTGCTCGTTCCCGACGATTGAAGCGGCCGTGCGCACCGTGATCGAGACTATCCAGATGGGCATTCCGATTGCGCGCGTGGAACTCATTGATGTGAACGCAGTGCGCATGGTCAATGCCTACAGCAAGCTCGATCTGCGCGAGGAACCGATGCTGCTGATGGAGTTCCACGGCTCGCCCACCGGCGTCAAGGAGCAGGCCGAGATGGTGCAGGACCTGGCCCGCGAGCATGGCGGCAATGCCTTTGAATGGGCTGAGCGCCCGGAAGACCGCACGCGCCTCTTCACCGCCCGCCACAATGCCTACTTTGCCGCCGTCTCCAGCGTGCCCGGTTGCCGCTGCATCACCACCGATACCTGCGTGCCCATCAGCCGCCTGGCCGATGCGCTGCTGCAATGCGTGACCGAGGCCGATGCCAGCGGCATCCCTTACTTTCTGGTGGGCCACGTGGGTGACGGCAACTTCCACTTTGGCTACCTGATCGACCCGGACAACGATGCCCAGCGCGCGCAGGCCGAGCAGCTCAACCACCAGCTGGTGCAGCGCGCCATTGCGCTGGGCGGCACCTGCACCGGTGAGCACGGCATTGGCGTGCACAAGCAGGGCTTTTTGCTGGAAGAAGCCGGCGAAGGCGCCGTCGCCATGATGCGCGCCATCAAGCAGGCGCTGGACCCCAAGAACATCCTCAACCCGGGCAAGATCTTCCAGCTGGGCTGATCCATACCAGCGACCCAGTAAAAGGCCCGCGCAACCAAGCGGTTGCGCGGGCCTTTTTACGCCTTGTGGCGGGTTTTCTGCGGGTGCCCAGGGGGTAGGCAGCCTCTTGCTCAGGCAGGCACCACAGCGGCCTTTTCCTTTAGCTTGCGCGCGGCCACTCCGGCGCCGACAAAGCCGGCCGACACCACGCTCAGCACCATGCCCACGGCCGCGCCAAAGAACACACCGGCGTTCATGTGGTGGTCCAGCATGTAGCCAAACACCGGGGCGGCCAGGCAAAAGCCCAGGTCCAGGCCCGAGTAGACGGTGCCATAGACCCGGCCGGTGGCGCCCGGCGGCGCGGCGCGCTTGACCAGCATGTCGCGCGAGGGGCCGGCCAGGCCGGTGCCGATACCGGCGATCGCGGCCACGCCCAGCGCCACATAGCCAGGCAGCCAGCCGGTGCCCACCAGCGCCAGCAAGATGCCGGAGAACAGCAGGCAGGTGGAGATGACTTTCTCCAGCCGCTCCACCCGACCCACCAGAAAGCCGCCCAGCACCATGCCGGCGGCGCCAAACAGCATATAGCCGGTGACCACATAGGCGGTGATGCTGGCGGGCAGCCCGTAGAGCTGCTGCAGCGCCGGGCTGGAGAACGACTGGATGGCGCTCATCGCGCAGGTGGTCCAGAAAAAGAACGAGAAGCACAGCCAGACCGAAGGCAGCTTCAAAAAGGCCATCGGGTGCTCCTGCTTGCCGGCTACCGCCGCCTTGGCAGGGGCCGCGCCAGGCAGGCTGACGCGGTCATCGAGCGCATCGCGGTTGACCACCATGATGGCCAGGATGATGGCCGCCAGCGCGGCGCCGCACAGGCAGGCCATGCGCCAGGAGCCGGTGGCCGAGGTGATGCCAGCCATGAACACCGGCGCCGCCGCCCAGCCCAGGTTGCCCGAGAGGCCATGCACCGAGAAGCCATGGCCCAGGCGCTGGGGCGAGAGGCGCTTGTTGAGGATGGTGAAATCCACCGGGTGGAAGGGCGCGTTGCCCAGGCCGGCAAAGATGGCGGCCAGCATCAGCTGCGCATAGCTGTTGGCGGTGCCGGCAATGACACCGGCCACCGCAAAGCTGCTGAGCGCAGCAAACATGATGGGGCGGGCGCCAAAGCGGTCGACCACAAAGCCGGCCAGCGCCTGGCCCACGCCCGAGACGATGAAAAAGGCCGACACCAGCACGCTGAGCTCGGAGTAGCTGAAGCCGAAATCTGCAATCAGCCAGGGAAACAGCGGCGGCAGCAGCAGGTGGAAGAAGTGCGAGGAGCCATGGGCCAGGCCCACCAGGCCGATGGTGCGCGAATCTTGGCGCAGGCTGCCCAACGCGCTGGGCCCGGGCGCGCCCGGCGGTATTGTTGTGCTGGTTGTCATGGCAGCGATGTTAGCCAAAGCCCTGTCGGCATGTATGCGACAGAGAGACGATTACTATCGCCAATGTGCCAAGCTGCTGCACCTGGCCCTTCCCCATCACCACCACCCCCAACCGCCTTGCTGCCATGACTTCTGCCCGGACTGCCTCCCCGCCCCACGCGGCACGCGCTGCCGCCAGCGGCGAGGCTGCCAGCGCCCGCCGTGCCTGGCAGTATGTGGACTCGCTCACCCCGCACCTGTTTGTGCCCACCGCCGAGCGGCCGGTGCGTGCCAAGCTGCGTGAGCTGAGCGGAGACACCCGGGTGCTGCCCCACCAGCATGCCTGGGCGCAGTTGGCCATCTCGGTCACCGGCACCGTGCACCTGCGCGTGCCATCGGCCACCTTTGTGGTGCCGCCCCGGCGCGCGCTGTGGATTCCGCCCGGTGTCGAGCATGCGGTGACCCTCGTGGAGACGGCCGAGCTGCGCACCCTCTACATCTACCAGGCCGAAGGTCAGTGCGGCCCCGGCCCGGGTGACAGCGCTGCCAACCTCTGGCGGCGCTGCCGTGTGCTGGAGGTCTCCGAGCTGATGCGCGCGCTCGTGTGCGATCTGCCCATCCTGCCCGACGATGCACCCGCGCCCAGCGCCGCGCAGCTCGCACGCGAGCGCCATGTCAGCGCGCTGCTGCTCGATGAGCTGCGCCAGGCGACCCAGCTCGATCTGCGGGTGGACATGCCGCGCGACAAGCGCCTGCACAGCCTGTGCCAGGCCGTCCTGGACGACCCGCTGGCCCATGACAGCCTGCAAGCCTTTGCCCACAACAGCGGCGCCAGCCCACGCACCATTGCGCGCCTGTTCCGCCAGGAGCTGGGCTGCACCTACCTGCAGTGGCGCCAGCAGGTCATTCTGGCCAAGGCGGTGGAGTTGGGCGCCAGCGGCCTGGCCATTGGCCAGATTGCGGCCGAGCTGGGCTATACGCCCAGCGCCTTCAGTGCCATGGTGCAGCGTGCCTGCGGCCTGTCACCGGTGCGTTTTCTGGGCATGCAGACCCGCTAGGAGGCCGTTCCAGGTCTGCCGCCGTTTCTTCCACTATCCAACCTCTGCCATTCCCCACCATGCCCCTGCACAGCTACGAACCCCGCCAAGGCCACCGCCTGCCCCATGATCCCTTCAATGCCATCGTCGGCCCGCGCCCGATTGGCTGGATCTCCAGCACCAGCAGCAGCGGCGTGCTGAACCTGGCGCCCTACAGCTTTTTCAACGCCTTCAACTATGTGCCGCCCATCGTCGGCTTTGCCAGCGTGGGGCGCAAAGACAGCCTGAACAACATCGAGGCGACGGGCGAGTTTGTCTGGAACCTGGCGAGCGAATCGCTGGCCGAGGCGATGAACCAGAGCTGCGCGGCCGTGGGCCCCGAGGTGAACGAATTCGAGCTGGCCGGCCTGGCCACCGAGCCCTCGACACTGGTGCGCCCGCCGCGCGTGCAGGCCAGCCTGGTGACGATGGAATGCCGCTGCACCCAGATCGTGCAGCTGCAGACCGCGCAAGGCACGCAGGTGCCCACCTGGCTGGTGCTGGGCGAGGTGGTGATGGTACATATCGACGAGCAGCTGCTCCAAGGCGGCGTGTACCAGACGGCAGCGGGCAAGCCGCTGCTGCGCGGCGGCGGGCCGGGCGACTATTTCACGATCAGCGAGGCGGGCAAGTTCGTGATGCGCCGACCCGCGTGATGCCGCGCGGCATCGTCAATCGCAGCGCATGCCGGTGGCTGCGGCAAAGCTGCCCAGCGACCAGCCCTGGCCCAGCAGAAACATGCGGGTGCTGAGCGGATCGAGCCGCTCGGGCGCCATGCGCTCGCCCAGGTAGTGCATTTTCTTGTTGCTGATATCGACATAGCCCAGGCGGTGGCTGGCAGCGAGCTTGTGCCACAGCGCATGCGCGCCCGGTGACTGGCGCGCGCCTGTGACCAGGCACAGGCCGGCATCGAGCGCCCAGCGGTAGATGCACGAGGCCAGGCCCTTGCGCTGGTAGGCGGGGTCAAAGCGGCTGTGCGGTCCGCGTATGTAGCGGTCGGCGCGCTTGTCCAGCTCGATCAGGCGGTTGAAGACGGTAAAGCCCGCAATGCGGTGCTCCAGCTGGTCTTCGACATAGACATAGAACTCACCATCGGCGCTGCGGTAGCGGATGGCAAAACGGGGGTCGGACAAAGGGATCTCGGGCAGGCCATGGAGCCGGTCGCCGGGGGTGTGGATGCGATCGTGGATGGAGGCGCATTCGCCTTCGAGTTGATGGGGTGGAATCGGGCTCACATCGATGCGCAACTCCACCGGCCGGTACAGCCAGGATGCCCAGAAGGGGGGTATCGCGAGGTTCATACCAAAACTCCTGCAGTTGAAAACCCGGCAGGTTAGCCCCGGCAGCATTTCGCACGCAAAGGGTGCGATATGCCCCACAGCTCGCAGACACAAAAAAGCCCGCCTGGGGGGCCAGGCGGGCTGTCAAAGTGCAAGGCCTTACGGCTTATTGCACACCCAATGTCATCGACGAGGTGGCACGGTTGCCAATCGCCACGGCAGACGAGCGGTTGCCCGATACATTGATGCCGCTGGTGCCCGGTACGCCGGAGGCGCTGTAGCTGCCACTGACCACTGCCGACACGTTGCCGCTGTTGATCTGGGTGGAGGTCAGCTGCGCGCTGGCCATTTGCTGGCCAGGCAGGGCCGACACGTTCACGACGTTCTCCGCGTTGTTGCCCACGGCCGTGGCGCTGGCCGTGTTGCCGCTCAGGTTGAGCGAGCTGCCACGGCTGAAGCCATCGGCGTTCAGCGTTGCTGTGGCCAACACGTTGCCACTATTGGCCTGCGAATTGAGCAAGCCCACGCCCGAGCCGCTGTTGAGCGCCGTGCCGGCACCTACCTGCACGCTGTTGAGGGACGTATTGCCTGCCGCCACTGCCAGCGCCTGGTTGCCGGTGGTGGTGATGTTGCCATCAAGCCGGTTGGCGGCACTGCCACCGGCCAGCAGGCTGGTGGTCGAGGTGACGGCACCGGTGTTGCCCTGCGAATTGGCCAGCAACGCAAACTGGTCGCTCGCCTGCGTGCCGGCAGCCAGCGTCAGCTGGTTGTTGGCGACGTTGGCACGCGCCATGCTGCTGGCCTGGTTGCCCGTGATGGTGGTGTTGCCGCTGGCATCGGTAGCCACACTGTTGCCGCTGAGGATGTCCATCCGCGTGGTCGCCGAGGTGGCGCCTGCCGAGGTCTGCACGCTGCCCAGCAGTGCCGGCTGCAGGCCGCCCGTTCCCAGCGTGCTGACGGCGTTCATCTCCAGGCTGTTGACGGCCTGGTTCTGGCTGGCATTGGCGCTGAACTGGTTGTTGCTCACCACCAGCTCATGGCCACCGGCACGCGTGGTGTCTGCCACGGTGTTGCCATCTACCCCCAGGTTGACCCAGGTGAGCGATTGTGCATTGCCCGACGACACGTTTTGTGCGTTGTAGAGAACGGCCGCGGAGCTGCCATCGATGCGGCTGCCGGCCATCGAGACCTGGTTGTTTGCCTGGTTGACGATGGCATCCGAGGCGCCCTGGTTGCCGGTGACGGTGAGGCTGGCACCCGAGGCCGTGTCGGCACGCAGGCCGATCAGCATCGGGGCTGGCTGGGGCGCAGGGCTGACGTTGATGAAGTCTGCGACCGTGGCACCGACATTGCCGGCCTGGTGGTCCTGCACATTGACCACGATGGCGCCAGAATCAACCACACCATTGGTGGCATTGATGCGGGCCAGGTTGTCGGCCTTCTGGCTGGCAGCGCTGGCGCTGAACTGGTTGCCGCTGACCACCAGGGTGGCATTGGTGGCGCTGGTAGTCGCTGCGCCCACCAGGTTGGAGCTGGCGCTGGCCTCCACTGCGCCGGTGGCATGGCCCTGCGTGTTCATCACCACGGCGGCCGATTGCGTCACCGTATTGTCGGCACCCAGTTGGGCATCGTTGGTGGCGGAGGCGGCCGTGGCCTCTGCGCCCACCTGGTTGCCGCTCACCGTCAGGCTGCTGCCCGACAGGCTGGTCGAGCTGCTGCCGATGCGCGCAGCGCCAGCACCGGCCGAAACGGCACCGCCAGCATTCACCTGGGTATTGGCCGTGGTGGCCAGGCTGCCAGCAATGTTGCTGGCGCCTGCACGGGTCTGGTTGCTGGCGCTGGAGCCCTGGGCCTGGGCTTGCACCAGGTTGCCGCTGACGCTCATGGTGTCATTGCTGCTGTCCAGGGTCTGCACGCCCAGCGATAACACACTCGCACCAGCGGTGACGACGGGCGAGACCAGGGTCTGGGAATTCGTGGTCTCCAACACCGCACCGTCGATACTGCCTGCAGCAGCCACAGCCGTGCGGTTGCTGCCGCTGTTGCCATCGGCCTGGGCGCTGACGCTGTTGCCCGCGACGCTGTAGCTGTTGTTGGCCGAGCCAGGCTTCTGGTTGTCGATGCCCAGGGTGGTTGCCGAGCCTGAGGCGATGACAATGCCGCCATTGCCCTGGGTCGCCGTGGTGGCCAGAACCGTACCGGGCGCCTGCACCACATCACCCGATGCAGTGATCTGCAGGTTGCTGGTCTGCTGGTTGCCGCCAGCAGAGGCTTGCACCTGGTTGCTGCTCACGCCCAGGGTGCTGTCCGTCATGGGCTGGTTGGGGGTGCCCTGAACCCGGATACCCAGCAAACCACCGACCGAGGAGATGCCAAAAACAGGGCCCGTGGCCACTTGGTCAACGGTACTGCTGGCATCGGCCCCCACATTGACGCTGCCGCCCTGCACCTGGATACCCGCCTGGGTGGTGTTGGCCTGGGCACTGGCATCGACCTGGTTGCCCGAGACACTCAGCCCCAGGTTGTCCATGGCATTGGCGGGGTTGGCACCCCCGGTCTGGTTCAGGCGGATACCTACCTGGGTCAGGGAGGTGGTGCCAAACACCGCCCCCGTTGCCGTCTGGCTAACCGCCGCCGTCGCCGGGGTGCTCATGTCCACCGCTGTGCCGGTGATCTGCATGGTGCCTACCGCCGTGCTGCCGATCGCGGTGGAGGTGGCTTCGTTATTGCTCACGCTGGCGGTATCACCATCGTGGTTGCCCACCACATTGGCGGCATTGACGCCGATCAGTCCAGAGGTCGTGCTGCTGACGGTGCCGCTGACCTGCTGGGCAATGTCCACCGTGGGCAGCGTCGGCGGCTGGTTGTTGATGGTCAGGGCGGCAGCCGCACCGGTGGCAAGCCGGTGCTGGTTTCCGATGGCCAGCGCATCCACGCCATTGCCGTTCACCACGCCATTGCTGGGGAAGTTGGTGTACTGCGCATTGCTGCTGTTTTGGGCGTTCACCACCCCGTTGCTGGTCTGGTTGGCCGAGGGTCCGGCCACCGGAGCGGTTCCATTGCTCTGCGCCAGCGCCACACCGGAGGTCGCAGCGATCAATGCCGCCGCAGCGGCCAGCGGAGCCAGGCGTGCCCGGCGAAGAAAGGTTGGGTGCTTGTGGGACATGACTGTCTCCTAGGGGTACAGGGAGGAAAACTAGACGTGATTTGGGTGTTTTATGCTCTTAGTGCCCGTCTATAAAGCGCTATAAGCTATGAAATTGGTAGCTTTGAAATGTTGCCAGTCAAGGCTTGACCTGCAACCGCGCCAGCAGGCGGTAGCCCGCGCCGTAGCGGTGCACGGTGGTGTCGCCGGGCGTGGGGCGCCACAGCACCTGCACCTGGCCAGGCGGGATGCCATGCTGGGCCAGTTCAGCGCGCAGCGCCTGCAGGCGCTCGTCGGTCAGCGCATCGCGCCGGGCGGGGTTCTGGTCGTTCTCGTTCTCGCGTGCCAGCAGCGCCATGCGCACGCCCTGGCCGGCGCGCAGGCGGGTGGCCACGGTCTCTGCAGCGGTGGCCGATTGCTGCGCAATGCGGGTGTTGTTTTCTTCAAAGACCACGTCCAGCGAGGTCATCGCGGCCTTGGTTTTTTCGGGCATCGGCTCGGTGGCTGCAGCGACAGGAGCAGCAGCCGGTACAGGCGCAGGGACCGGTGCTGCAGGTTCGGCGGGAACAGGCGTTGGCGGTACTGCAGCGGGCTCGCCTGCTGCCGTCTTGGCGCCTTCCATGCAAGGGCCGGCTGGGGTCTGCGTCACCGTGCTGATCAGCTCCAGCACGCCCTGCTCCAAGGTAGTACGCACGCCCAGTTGCACGGGCTCCAGGTCCTTGCTGCCGGCGTTGATGTCAAACAGGTTGCTGCCAAAGAAGCGGAAGATACCCGCACCAATCTCGCGGCCCACGATCTGCTTTTGCAGGCTGACGGCACGCACCACGCGCAAGGTCTTGGTCTCGACGATGCGCAGGTCGGCGCCCACGTTCATCGTGAAGACGCGGTAACGCGGGCCGATCTGGTTGACCTGGGCTTCGATGCCGCCGGACTGGATGTTGTAGTTCACCTCGGTGAGGCCACCGATGATGTAGTAGTCCGAGCGCAGGATGGAGCCGCCGTAGTACGGCAGCCAGGGCACCGCGCGCTGGCCTTTCTCATCGGCCAGTGCGTGCTGGTTGCCATCGCCCAGCTGGCGCCGGTCGGTGTAGGCCAGCTCCAGCTCGGCCACGCGGGTGTCAAAGCGCTCGCGCACATCGATGGCGCCGCCGAGCTTGCCCAGCGCCGAATAGACCATCAGCGATCCGCCCTGGGTGACGACATTGCCATCGCCCTGGGAGTACTTGCCGGTGTAGTCCTTGATGTCGCCCACGGCAATCGACAGCGGGGCGCGGCCGTTGCGCTGCTCGACGATGCGGTGCGACAGGCAGGCAAAGCTGTTGTCCAGCGGGGTGCCGTTGTGGCGCGGGCCGGGGCCTTGCATCACGGGCGCTTCGTCATCGGCCATGCGCACCTGCTGGTAGGTGGGCAGCGCGCAGCCGCTCAGCAGCAAGGTGGCGGCCAGGGCCGACAGGGTCATCGTGCGGCGGGGCAGCGGGCCGCGCGCGGACAGGGGGTAAAGGTTCAGGGCGTGCATGGTGTCCTCCGTCCGCGCTTTAGTTGATGGCACCGCTGGCGCCGAACTGGCAGGCTGAACTGCCGCTCACGTTGGTGCTTTGGTTGCCGCTGTTGTTCTGCGCGACCTGCATGTCCTGCTGGCCATGGGCGTTTTCGCTGTTGATCGGCGCCATCGTGGTCGTCGATGGGCTGCCCTGCACGCCACTGCTGATGGCGCCGCTGTTGCTCTGGTTGTTGTTGGCCACGCCACCACGGCCCAGGTTGTCGCTGCTGTCGCTGGCGCTGCCGGTGCTCGATGCGCTGTTGCCTGCCGATGCATTGGTCTGCGGAGAGGCGACCTGGTTGGCCTGGTCGGCCGAGCTGCTGTTGCCGGCGGCGGTGGGCTGGAAGTTGCAGTTCACCTGGCGCTCGATATTGGTGATGTAGGTGCTTTTGAAGGCGTCGTAGTAGCCGCCTTTTTTCTTCTCTATGAGGTCGTTGGTAAGGGCCCGGTTGGCCCGGTCGGCGCTGGTCTGGAACTGCCAGGGCACAGATTCGCCGAGCCAGCCCTGGGCATGGCTGGAAGCGGCTGCCGTCAGCAGGGCTGCGGCAAGGTAGATGGCGCTGTGTTTCATGTCGTCCTCACAGTTGGGTGTTGTGCTGTTCATGGGCAAAACAGATGGAGCGACGACAGGCATCCCATGGCGGCCAGCCATCGCATGGAAGGCATGTTCGGCTGGCAGTAAGCAATTGTAAATAGACCAGATGTACTAGCCTAAAGACCATTTAGCAGCGCAAGTGGGACGAAAAATGCACCCTTGTATTCTCAATAAATCCATAAAAATCATTGGACTTTTTTCAACACGAGCAGATACTTCGAAACTATCAAAGCGGCGGTAAGGCGCACTAGTTCATATGGACTATTGGTTGCTTCGGTAAATAGATGTAAGGTACGGGCCATGAAGAACTGCGCCCCCCATGCCGCAAGAAGGAGCCTGCGGATATGACACTGCCCCTGCCATCGGTCATGCTGGTGGATGACCATCCCCTCTTCCGCCAAGGCCTGCGCATGATGCTGCTGAGCAGCAACATGCTGCAGGCCGATATCCACGAAGCGGGCTCGGTCACCGATGCGGTGGCGCAGGAGCACTGGGTCAACCTGGTCATGCTCGACATCAGCATGCCCGGCTGTGATGGGCTCGAAGGCATTGGCCAGATCCGCAAACGCTGGCCCGGCGCCTATGTGGTGATGCTCTCGGGCCATGACCACCCCGAGCTGATGCGCGATGCGGTGCGCCAGGGCGCCTCGGGCTTCATCTCCAAGGCGCTGGAGCCCGAGGCCATCTGCGCGCAGGTGCAGCACTGGTTGCTGCGCAGCCTGGGCATGGAGCACAACATCCACAAGGCCAGCGGCCGCAGCCTGGAGCCCGCCGCCAAGCCCAGCGCCGAGGTGCTGCCGCTGCGCCAGTATGAAGTGCTCAAGATGCTGGCCAAGGGCTTTAGCAACAAGGCCATTGCCAAGCATTTCGGGCTGAGCGAACACACGATCCGCAACCAGGTGGCGTCCATCCTCAAGCACCTGGGAGCCGATACCCGTACCCAGGCGGTGCTGGTGGCGCAACGCAACGGTATCCTGCCCGCCACGGCCATCAAATAAAAAGCTGCTGCTGTCGCCGCCCAAGCGCCAGCGCCATGCCACTTGCCGGCCCGATGCCAGGCAGGTGCACAACGAGGAAGCGATGATGGATACAGGCCCCCAAGACAAGCCCCAGTGGATGCGCTGGGCACTGGCCGTTTTGCTGCTCTGCTGCCTGGTGGGCCTGGCGCCCGCCAAGGCGGCATCTGACCGCTTGCGCATCGGTATACCGCTGGAGCCCGCGTCGTTCGACATCACCAGCACGTCAGCGGCCACCGCCAGCGAGATCACCTACGCCAATGTGTTCGAGGGCCTGACCATCATCGACGGGCAAGGCCAGATCAAGCCGCGTCTGGCGCAGAGCTGGACCGTGAGCCAGGACGGCAAGCAGGTCGATATGGTGCTGCGCCGCCAAGTGCGCTACCACGATGGCAAGCCCTTCAATGCCGCCACGGCCGCCTTCAGCCTGCAGCGCCTGCTGCAGATGAAGAACACCAATGCCTACCTCGAATGGTTCGACAAGCTCGTCTCCGTCGAGGCCGTGGACGAGTACCTGCTGCGCATCCGCCTGAGCGAGCCCGACGCACTGCTCAGCTATGCGCTGGCCATGCCCGGCGCGGTGATGGTGCACCCCGACAGCGCCGCGAGCAATGCCGGCACGCCGGTGGGCACCGGCCCCTACCAGGTCGAAAAATGGACCAAGGGCAAATCGATCACCTTGCTGCGCAACGAGCAGTGGTGGGACAGCAAGAAGCCCGCCATCCGCATGGCCGATTTCCTCTTCATGTCGAGCGCAGCCGAGACCGAGAACATGCTGGCCGAAGGACGCATCGATGCGCTCAGCTCGGTCACGCGGCTGACGGCCTCGTTCATGGCGCGCACCGACTATGTGATGGGCCAGCGCGGGGTGGAAGGCAAGCTGCTGATCGCGATGAACAATGCGCGCGCGCCGCTGAACGATATCCGCGTGCGGCGGGCCATCAACCATGCCCTCGACCGCAGCCGCTACCAGAATATCTATGGCGGCTCCATCGAGGTGCTGCCCATTGGCAGCCACTTCTCGCCCCACCACCGGGCCTATGTCGATCTGGTGCAGCGCTACCCCTACGACCCGGCCCAGGCCAAGGCCCTGCTCGCCCAGGCCCAGGTGGCCCCGGGCACCAGCCTGCGCCTGGCCGTGCCGCCCACCGACTACGGGCGCTACGGCAGCCTGATCGTGGCCGCGCAGCTCGAAGCCATCGGCCTGCAGGTCGAGATCATCCGCATGGACTGGCCCACCTGGCTGGACCAGGTGATGAAGCGCAAGGACTATGACCTGAGCCTGATCATGCATGTGGAGCCAATGGACATCGGCATCTATGCGCGCGATGACTACTACTTCCAGTACAACAACCGTGTGTTCAAGAAGATCTGGGAAAAGCTGCGCGCATCCGCATCGCCCCAGGAGCTCGATGACTGGCTGGGCCAGGCGCAAAGGCAGCTGGCCGAAGATGCGGTCAACGCCTTCATCGTCGTGCGGCCCGAGCGCAACTTCATGCGCAAGGGCCTGGTGGGCATGTGGTCCCAATGCCCGATCCCGACCTTTGCGCTCGAAGACCTGCGCTGGCAGAACTGACAGCAATGGCAGCTTCCCCTATGCCAGACAGCCCATCACTACCACCACCAGCGCCTGCCGCGCAGGCCGCACCGGACAAGCGCAGTTTTCCGATGTCGGTGACCTCGCGCATCTTGCTGATGCTGGTGATTCTGGCCGTGGGTATTGCCGTGGTGTTTGCCTTGACCTTGCAGGGCCTGCGCCGCACCAACCAGGCCCTGCAGCAGCTGTCCAGCGTGGAGATGGAGCAGCTCATTGCCAGCACGCGCGTGATGCAGCAAAGCGAGATGATCGGCAGCTATGCGCGCCTGGTCGCCATCACCAACGACATCGGCGAGCGGCGGCTGAACATGGTGGAGCTGACCGACCGCATGGGCTGGCTCGACAAGCTGCTCGGCGAGATGACGCAGACACGGCTCGATGGCGCGATCGACCCGCTGATGCAGTCCAAGCGCAATGCGCTCAACGCCAATGTGCAGCAGCTGAGCCAGGCGATCTTTCAGCCCGCGCAGCATGGCCTCGATGACCGCGCCGTCTTCCACCTGGTGGCCGAGAACCAGATGCTGGCCACCGACATGTCCTTGCTGGCCAGCCGCGCTGCGGCCGACCTGCGGCGCCAGCTCAATGAGCGCAGCGTGCAGCTGTCCCGGGATGTGGCGGCCCAGCAGAGCAATCTGAACTGGCTGGTGGCCGTGCTGATCCTGTGCGTGGCGATGGCGGGCATCTACATGCATGCCTCGGTCTCGCGCCGCCTGGTGGCGCTGCGCCGCGAGGTCAGCAATGACGAGTTTGGCGGCATCTACGCGGTGCCCCAGCAGTGGGGTGACGAGATCGACCAGCTGGGCCGGGCCATTGCGTCGTACAAGAAGCACCTGAGCGACCATGCCCGCTCGGCCCAGAACGCGGTGCGCGCCAAGAACCGCTTTCTGGCCGGCGCCAGCCATGACCTGCGCCAGCCGGTGCAGGCGCTCAACCTGTTTTTGGAGACCTTGCGCGGCTCGGGCCTCAACAGCCAGCAGGCGGTGGTGCTCGAGCACGCGCGCGCTGCGCTGTCGGCCAGCCGCGAGATGCTCGACACCCTGATGGATTACTCGCGCATCGAGGCCGGCGTGCTGGACCCCAAGTTCCAGCCGGTGGCCATTGCCGGCTTCTTGCGCCGGCTGGAGAAGGAGTTCGGCCCACAGGCCGACGCCAAGAACCTGGTCTTCCGCGTGCGCGACAGCGAAGACTGGATCTACACCGACCAGTCGCTGCTCTTTATGCTGCTGCGCAACCTGGTGTCCAACGCGCTGCGCTACACCGACCACGGTGGCGTGCTGCTGGGGGTGCGCAAACGCGGCCTGCAGCGCGTGATCGAGGTCTGGGACACCGGTGTGGGCATCGATGACGAGCACCACGACCTGATCTTCCAGAAGTTCCGCCAGGTGGCCGAAGACCAGCACATGGGCACCAAGGGCTTGGGGCTGGGTCTGGCGATCGTGCGCGAGCTGGCCGATATCCTGAACGTGAAGGTCGCGCTGTCATCGATCCCAGGGCGCGGCAGCGTCTTCCGCGTCAGCCTGATGGCAGAGGCCGTGCCCGCCGGCGGCTATGGGCTGGTCGCCGGCCTGTGGGAGCAGCCCGACGATGGCGACTACTCGTCGCTGCATGGCCTCAAGGTGCTGGTGGTCGATGACGAGCCGCTGGTGCGCGTGGGTCTGGCCAGCATGCTCGAGCAATGGCATTGCCAGGTGATGAGCGCGGCCAATGTGGACCAGGTGCGGCGCCTGATCGGCCATATGCAGGAGAGCAACAGCAAGCCCTTCGATGTGGTGCTGACCGACCTGCGCCTGTCGGCCACCGAAGACGGCAGCATGGTCGTCATGGCCGTGCGCGATGCCACGGCCGAGCATGTGCCCTGGCAGCAGATGCTGCCCCACTACGTGATCCTGACCGGCGACACGGCCCCCAAAAGGCTGCAGATGGCCAACAGCCTGGGGGCGACCTTGATGCACAAGCCCATCGATCCGCGCCAGCTGCACAAGCTGCTGGCCCGGGAGCTGCAGCTGCGCTGCGATATTGAGGAGTTCATGGAAACCCAGCCGCCTGCCGATATCGACGAGGCCATCGACAGGGCATGAAAAAACCCGCCGGGGTGAGCGGCGGGTTTGCTGGCCTGGCTAGGCAGTGCGGAAGGCTTATTCCGACAGCTGGCGCATCGTGGCCTGGTCCAGGCGTCCCGTCACCGACAGGCCCTGGTCTTGCTGGAAGGAGCGCAGCGCGTTCTGCGTGCGCGGGCCGGAGGCGCCATCGGGGGTGCCCACATCGTAGCCCAGCTCGTTGAGGCGCTGCTGCGCTTGCTTCATGCTCAGGCGCACATTGGTCTTGGCGCCGGGTGCCGAGGTCTGGCTGGGCGCTGCGGCGCCATCCACACCCAGACGACCGCCACCGCCCAGGCCCTGGCCCTTGACGGATTGCGCACTGTAGTTGCGCAGCGCCTGCACCATCTGGTTGTAGGCATCGACGAAAGCGGCCGACACGACCTTGCCTTGCGAGGTGTTGGAGTAGCCACCCATGCTGGCACCAGCTGCGCCACCGAACAAGGTACCAAAGCCACCCCAGTCGGTGTTGCTGGCATTGCCGGTCGACGAGGACACCTGCACGCCCGAGCGGTTGTCCACCAGGGTCAGCATGGCCGATGCTTCACGGGTCTTGCTGTTGGCAGCCACGCCTGCGAGCGCGCCGCCGCCACGGCCGCCCAGGATGCCGCCCAGCGCCGCGCCAAAGCCGCCGGCATTGTCTTCGCTGAAGGTCACCTCAGGCGTCAGGCCGTAGTCCGATGCGACCACTTGGCCCTTGCCGAAATTGCTGCCCTTGCGCATTTCGCCGTTGTCCATCATCGCGCGCTCGCGGTTCATCGCGTTCATGCCGGCAGCGCTGCGTTCCACGACCACAAAGCAGTTCGATTGCTGGATCAGCACGCGCAGCAGATTGGCGGTCGGTGGCAGGCGGTATTCGTTGCGCAAGATGGTGTACCAGCCCGCTTGCTGGTTCTCGACCAGGGAGACGGTACCCACCGGCGAATCACATTTTTCGAGTTGGCTGTTTTCGCCCTGGCTGCTGCCCCCTGCTGCGCCACCGGTCACCATGTTGTTGGTGCCGCCGCCCAGCTTCATACCGGTGCTTTCGCAGCCTGCCAATGCCAAGACGGCCAGTGCCGCCAATGCTGCCTTTTTCATGTCGCTCTCCCGCAAATCATTCAGTTGTTCATTCAAAGCGAGCCCGGAATTCCTTCCAGGCTCGATTACTTCGATTTCGTATTTTTGCTTTGCGCTGCTGACACGGGAATCACCTGCTTCCAGGAACCTCGGTGGAGCGTTGTCCGCTCTTAAGCGAAGTTGTTAGTAAATGTCACCCAAATCACGACGTGCAGCACATGGCCGGTGCATTATCCACGTAATTTATCAATCAATCCATTCAGGGCATCCAGAGAGCCAAACTGGATTACCAATTCACCCATCTCTTCGAGTTTGCCGGCGCGCTTGACGCGCTTTTTCACGCGCACTTCCACTTCGGCCATCAACAGGTCCGACAGCTCTTCTTCGACGCGCTTCAAATCGCGCGATTTCGCCGGTTTGGCCTTGACCGGGGTTTCGCCCGAGAACTCGGCACTGACCTTTTTGACCAGGCTCTCGGCCTCCCGCACGCTCATTTTTCGCGCATTGATCTGGTTGGCTGCGGTGATCTGCGCGGCGCGGTCCAGCACCAGCAAGGCACGCGCGTGGCCCATGTCCAGATCCCCTGCCATCAGCATGGTTTGCACGGGTTCGGCCAGGTTCAGCAGGCGCAGCAGGTTGGACGCAGCCGATCGCGAGCGGCCCACCGCCTGCGCAGCCTGCTCATGCGTCATCTGGAACTCGCCCACCAGGCGCGAGAGGCCCTGGGCTTCTTCCAGCGGGTTGAGGTCTTCGCGCTGGATGTTCTCGATCAGCGCCATCGCCGCGGCGGACTCGTCCGGCACATCACGCACCAGCACCGGCACCTCGGCCAGACCGGCGATGCGCGCGGCTCGAAAGCGCCGCTCACCGGCGATGATTTCGTACTTGCCGGCGTGGTCGCCCGAGGCCAGCTTGCGCACCAGGATGGGCTGCATGATGCCCTGGGCCTTGATGCTTTCGGCCAGCTCGTACAGCGCGCCCTCGTCCATGCGCGTACGCGGCTGGTAGACGCCGGGGACCATGTCATCGAGCCGCAATTGGTGGGGCAGCTGGCCCTTGTCGTCGCCGGCGGGCGCAGCGTCCTCGACCTTGGGGCCCAGCAGTGCTTCGAGGCCGCGTCCCAGACCCTTGGGTTTCTTGGTAACCATGTCTTAATTCACCTTTGTTGGTTCGGCCATCAGCTCGGCCAGCAGCGCCTGGCCCAGCGGCCAGTCGCCCAGCCCCGATTCGGCATTGATATGGCCGCAGGCGCCCTGGTCCACCCAGCGCGCGCCCCAGTGGCCAGCGAGCCACTGCGCGCGCTCGGCGCTGCAATAGGGGTCGTTTTGGCTGCCCACCAAGATGGCGGGAAAGGGCAGTTTTTGCAGCGCGATCGGCGACCAGCCAGGGATCTGTTCGGCCAGGTCGGCGCGCTCGACATCGCCCGGCGCCACCAGCAGCGCGCCGCGCACCTTGCTGGCCGCCTGGGGCGAATGCGCGGCCCACCAGGCCGTCAGAATGCAGCCCAGGCTGTGGGCGACCAGCACCACGGGCTGCGGCGCATCCAGCACCACATCCTGCAGGCGCGCCGTCCAGTCACCGCGTTTGGGGTGCAGCCAGTCGTGCTGCTGCACGCGCTCATACCCCAGTTGCTGCTCCCACACCGTTTGCCAATGGCCCGGCCCGCTGTTTTGCCACCCCGGCAGCAGCTTGATGGACGAGGATTCAATGCTCATTTTTTAATAGCAAAAAAGCGCCACCGTACTGCGCTGTTTCAAAGAAATGCAAACCCTTATTGTGCCCGAATGCTTGCCATACGCAACGCGGGTGCCTGCAGCGCGCAGGCCACCAAGAAAAAGACCTCCGCATGCCAGGCAGCGGAGGTCGGTCGGGCAGCGGCGGGGCCGGCTGTCACTTCATGCGTTTGATGCGCTTGACCATCTCTTTGGCGAACTCGACAAAGGCCTTGCTGCCCTTGGCCGCCGGGTCGAACACGACGCCGGGCAGGCCGTAGCTGGGGGCTTCGGCCAGGCGCACATTGCGGGGAATCACCGTGTCGAACACCTTGTCGCCGAAATGCTCGCGCAGCTGGTCGCTCACCTGCTGCTGCAAGGTGATGCGCGGGTCGAACATGACTCGCAGCAGCCCGATGATCTCCAGATCGCGGTTCAGGTTGGCATGCACCTGCTTGATGGTGTTGACCAGGTCGGTCAGGCCTTCGAGCGCAAAGTACTCGCACTGCATCGGGACGATCACGCCATGGGCCGAGCACAGGCCGTTCAAGGTGAGCATGGACAGGCTGGGCGGGCAGTCGATGAGCACAAAGTCAAAGTCGGCGTCGCTCGCCTCCAGCGCGGCCTTGAGGCGCTTTTCACGGCGCTCGAGCTCGACCAGCTCGACTTCGGCGCCAGACAGTTCGCGGTTGGCGCCCAGCACCCAGTAGCCGCAGCGCTCGGAATGGACAGCGGCCTCCTTGATGGTGCTCGATTCGAGCAGCACGTCATAGACCGAGGTCTCCAGCGCGCGCTTGTCGATGCCCGAGCCCATGGTGGCATTGCCTTGCGGATCCAGGTCAACCAGCAGCACACGCTGCTTGATCTTGGCCAGACCGGCCGCCAGGTTGACTGCGGTGGTGGTCTTGCCGACGCCGCCTTTTTGGTTGGCGATACAGAAAATTTTTGCCATGAGAACTCGCTTGTCCACTAACTTATTTGGTAAGGGCCAGCTTAAGGCCAAAACCAATCAAAAACACACCCGCCGTTTTCTCCAGCCATTTAACCAGCGCCGGATTGGCGCGCAGGCGCTCAGCCAGCATCCTGGTGAGCAGCACCACGACCGTGCAATAGGCCAGGCTGATCACCGCCACGGTCGCTGCCATCACCGCAAAAGTGGGCAAGCCCCGGTGGGTGGCCGGATCAACAAACAGCGGGAAAAACGCCATGTAGAACACGATGGCCTTGGGATTCATCATGGTGATGAGAAAGCCTTGCCTGAAATAATGCCGGGGCGCAATCTTGATGACCGGCTGGTCACCTGGTCGGGCCGTTATCAGCTTGTAGCCAATCCAGGCCAGGTAGGCAGCGCCCAGCCATTGCACCGCTTGAAAGGCGGCCGGGTATGCGCTCATCACGGCCGCCACGCCGGCAACGGCCAGCCACATCAGCAACTGGTCAGCGGCCATGCAGCCCGCGCATACGGCCAGACCGGCCTGGATGCCGCCCTTGCCCGTGGAGGTGATCAGCGCCAGGTTGCCGGGCCCGGGAATCATCAAGAACAGGAGCACGGCGAAGACAAATGCACCATAGTCAGAAATGCCAAACATGTGCCGCCTCTGCGATGGAAACTTTGAGTGTAAACGACGGCCCTGCTTGCAAGCCAGCAAAAGCGCGTTGTTACCGGCGCAAGCGTCAGCAAAAAGCCCCGAAAAATCGGGGCTGGTAGATGGTGCAGGTGGCGCGGCCTGCGATCCGCAACGCGGGGCTATGCCGCCTGCTGCCGCATCCAGACAATGCAGCGCTCGGCATCGAGCCCGGGCACCTGCAGCGGCTCGATGTTCAGCACCTGTACCGACGCGGGCAACAGCGCCAGCTCATCGTCAGGGCGCTTGGCCTTCATCGCCAGCCAGATGCCATCGGCCTTCAAGGTCTGGGCCGACCAGGCGGTGAAATCCTGCAAGGCGGCAAAGGCACGGCAGCTGACCACGTCGTACTGCTGGCTCAGCTGCTCGACGCGCGACTGGATGCCATGCAGGTTGCGCAGGCGCAGCGCGGCAGCCGCTTGCTGGATAAAGGCCACCTTCTTGCCCACGGTATCCACGCAGCTCACATCCAGCTGCGGCAGGCAGATGGCGAACACCACAGCGGGCAGACCGCCACCCGAGCCGACATCGAGCAGCTTGGGGGCTGGCAGGCCGGCTCCCCCCAGATGGCGCACCAGCGGCGGCACCGCCGCCAGGCTGTCGAGCAAATGGTGGGTCAGCATCTCCTGCGGGTCACGCACCGAGGTCAGGTTGTAGACCTTGTTCCACTTCTGCAGCAGATCCAGAAAAGCCATCAACTGGGCAATTTGCTCATCGCTCAGCGACAGGCCCAGTTGTTGTACGCCGTCACGCAGTGGGATTTCCAATGGTGCGCTCATGCAGTCGTTACCTCTTGTGCAGTGCTGAAGCCTTTGAAGCCACCTTTTTTCAGGTGGACCATCAGCAAGGAAATGGCAGCGGGCGTGACACCGGAAATACGCGATGCCTGGCCCAGGGTTTCGGGGCGGTGGGTCTGCAGTTTCTGGCGCACCTCAAACGACAGCGCAGTCACCTGCATATAGTCCAGCTCGGCGGGCAGGCGCAGTTTCTCGTAATGGGCTGCGCGCTCCACTTCGTCCTTTTGGCGGTCAATATAGCCCGAGTACTTGGCACCGATCTCCACCTGCTCGACCACGGACTCGCTCAGTGCACCCAGTGTTTCACGTGAAACGTCGCTGGTCTGGTAGGCGCCTTCGTTCATGCTCATCAAGGTGGTGTAGTCCACACCAGGGCGGCGCAGCAGATCGAACAGGTTGTACTCCCGCTCCATGGCCTTGCCCAACACACGTTCGGCTTCTTGCGCAGCGACGATGCGTGGGTTCACCCAGGTAGCCTTGAGGCGTTCTGTTTCACGTGAAACAGCATCGCGCTTGCGGCTGAAGGCATCCCAGCGCGCATCGTCGACCAGGCCCATCTTGCGCCCCTCTTCGGTCAGGCGCATGTCGGCATTGTCTTCCCGCAGCTGCAGGCGGAACTCTGCCCGGCTGGTGAACATGCGGTAGGGCTCGGTCACCCCCTTGGTGATCAGGTCGTCGACCAGCACGCCCAGGTAGGCTTCATCACGGCGCGGCGTCCAGGGGCCTTCGCCCCGGCATTGCAGTGCGGCGTTCAGGCCGGCAAACAGGCCTTGGGCTGCCGCTTCTTCGTAGCCGGTCGTGCCATTGATCTGGCCGGCAAAGAACAGGCCCTGGATCTGCTTGGTCTCAAAGCTGTTCTTCAAGGAGCGTGGGTCGAAGTAGTCATACTCGATCGCATAGCCCGGGCGCAGGATGTGGGCGTTCTCCAGGCCCTTCATGCTGCGCACCAGTTCGTACTGCACGTCGAACGGCAGGCTGGTCGAGATGCCGTTGGGGTAGTACTCGTGGGTGGTCAGGCCTTCGGGCTCCAGAAAGATCTGGTGGCTTTCCTTGTCGGCAAAGCGGTTGATCTTGTCTTCCACACTCGGGCAGTAACGCGGCCCTACCCCTTCGATCTTGCCGGTGAACATCGGGCTGCGGTCAAAGCCGCTGCGGATGATCTCGTGCGTGCGCGCATTGGTGTGGGTGATGTAGCAAGGCATCTGCGCCGGGTGCATCTCTGCATTGCCCATGAAGCTGAACACCGGCAGCTGGCCTTCGTTGACGCCGCCGGGCATGCCGTCGCCCGGCTGGGTTTCGCACTGGCTGAAGTCGATCGAGCGGCCATCGATGCGCGGCGGCGTGCCGGTCTTCAGGCGCCCCTGGGGCAGCTTCAATTCCTTCAGGCGCGCCGACAGGCTGACCGCTGGCGGATCACCGGCGCGGCCTGCGGCATAGTGGTTCAGGCCCACATGGATCTTGCCGTCCAGGAAAGTCCCGGCCGTCAGCACCACGGTGCGGCTGCGAAAACGGATACCCACCTGGGTGACGGCGCCCACCACGCGGTCGCCCTCGACCATCAGGTCATCGACCGCTTGCTGGAACAACCAGAGGTTGGGCTGGTTCTCCAAGGTCTCGCGGATCGCTGCCTTGTACAGGATACGGTCGGCCTGCGCACGGGTGGCACGCACGGCCGGGCCCTTGGAGCTGTTTAGAATGCGGAACTGGATGCCACCCTTGTCGGTGGCCAGCGCCATGGCGCCGCCCAGCGCATCCACTTCCTTGACGAGATGGCCTTTGCCAATGCCGCCAATGCTGGGGTTGCAGCTCATCTGGCCCAGGGTTTCGATGTTGTGGGTCAGCAGCAGCGTCTTGCTGCCCATGCGGGCAGCGGCCAGCGCCGCCTCGGTGCCGGCATGGCCGCCACCCACAACGATGACATCAAATTCTTGCGGATAGGTATAGGGGGTTTGGCTCATACGGCCTCGTTCCAGGGCTCGCAAGGCAGCAGCCTTGCATGCAGTCATGCCCTTCTGCAGCCCTTTGACAGAATGGCGAATAGTCGGTTTTGCCCGCTATTTTAATGACTTGGGGGTTTACACGCGGTCAGCCGTGTTATTGCGCCGCAGCCACCTGGCTGCAAAGCTTTGTCAAAAGCGATAGCATGGTTTGGCTTTCACCTTTCACTGGAGATTTGTCGATGAAGCTGTATTTCTCTCCCGGCGCCTGTTCGCTGTCGCCCCATATCGCCCTGCTGGAAGCCGGTCTGCCCTTCACCCTGGAGATGGCCAGCACCAAGACCCACCAGCTCAAGGACGGCACCGACTTCTACACGATCAACCCGCTGGGCTATGTGCCGGTGCTGGAGCTGGACAATGGCCAGCGCCTGCGTGAAGGCCCCGCCATCGTGCAGTACATTGCCGACCAGGCGCCCGCCTCCAAACTGGCACCCGCGAACGGCACCTTCGAGCGCTACCAGTTGCAAGAGTGGCTGGGCTTTATCGGCACCGAGATCCACAAGGGCTTCTCCCCGCTGTTCAACCCCAATATGCCCGACCCTGTCAAGGACCTGGCCCGTGGACAAGTGCTCAAGCGCCTGACCTGGGTGGATGCGCAGCTGGCCGGCAAGGAATTCCTGATGGGCGCGGACTTCAGCGTGGCCGATGCCTACCTGTTCACCGTCTGCGGCTGGAGCAAGTTTGTCGGTGTCGACATCAGCGGCCTGGAAAACCTGGCAAGCTTCCTGCAGCGCGTGGGCGCCCGTCCTTCGGTGCAAAAGGCCATCGCGGACGAAAAGCAGTAATGCAGCCTGTCGGTCCATGGATGCTGTTTCACGTGAAACACATCCGGACCGAAGCAGTTCTGATGGCTTGTTCCAGGCGAAAGCCCCTGCTCTTGACCTTCACACCGTGTCAGCTTTCAAGATCAAGCCATCAACTACAGGAAAAGGAAACTCTGATGCAAAACACCTTCCAAGTCCAAGGCATGACCTGCGGCCACTGCGAGCGTGCCGTCACCCAGGCTGTGCAGCAGCTCGACGCCCAGGCCAAGGTAGCCATCGACCGCGCCCAAGGCAAGGTGGTGGTCGAGTCCAGCCAGCCCGCTGACAAGATCGCAGCGGCCATTGCGGCCGAAGGCTACCAGGTCCAGTAAACATGGTCAGCCCGTCACGCAAGCCTGCCACTGAGCGGTCCATCGCCTGGCCGGTGTCCATCAGCCAGGCAGCCCAGCTGGCGGGTATTTCTGCGCGCATGGCGCGCCACTACGAATCGCTGAACCTGCTGCCCCATGTGCACCGCACCGACAGCGGCTACCGGCTGTATACCCAGTCCGATGTGCATACCCTCTCCTTCATCCGCCGCTGCCGCGATCTGGGCTTCTCGATGGAGGAGATCGAGAACCTGCTCAACCTCTGGCACGACAAGCAGCGCGCCAGCAGCTCGGTCAAGGAGATTGCGCAAAAGCATATCGGCGCCTTGCGCGAGCGCATTGCCGCGATGAAGGCGATGGAGCGCTCGCTGCAGGCGCTGGTGCACAGCTGCCACGGCGACCAGCGCCCGGACTGCCCTATTCTCGACAGCCTGTCCGACCCGCATGCCGACCCTGACGCAGCCAGCTGCTGCAAGCACTAAAGCCCTGTCCAAGCATTGCACAGGCATAAAAAACGCGCTCCTGGGAGCGCGTTATCGTTTCTGCGGTTGGCCCAGATCAGAAAGGGCTGGAATCCGGATCCTGGTCCACCGGTGCCGATTTGGGCCCGGTCTGCATGCCGCCAGGCTTGCCAGACGCCTGGAATGGCTTGGCAGCGCCTACCCCCTGGCTCATCGGCTTGGCGGGCGCTGCAGCCCCTTCCCGGGCCGCTGCGGCGGGTTTGTCGCCCCGGTCGGGCAGCTGGCCCAGCTCGGTGCGGCCTTCGCCGCCCAGTGCCTGGATCAGGTCGGGAATCAGCTGGCTGAACTCCCCGGTGGCAATGGCCACATCGGCGTCAAAACCGCCATCCTCACTGGCGCCTTCCATCACCACATCAAGCAAGGCCACCTTCTTGAGCTGCAGGCCCTCGGTCAGCACAAAGCTGACCCGGTCATCCCAGGTCAGCGCCAGCTTGGTGGGCAGCTTGCCCTGGTCGATATGCTCGCGGATCTCGTCGATGCCCAGCGGGTGGCGGGCATAGCGCACGACCGCCTTGGATTCATCGGCACTCTTGAGCTCGCACTCCTGGTCGATGCTGAAGCCCGCCGGCGCGTCGTAGCTGTGCAGCCAGGCGGACATCGCCCCCTGGGGGCTGTTCTGGGTGTCGATCAGCGCCACCGAAAAACCGGGCGAGGCCTCCACCAGCATGGTGATCACTTCGTCGGCACGGCCCTGGCTGCTCGTGTCCAGCACCAGGAGGCGCGCCTGCGGATCGATCCAGATCCACAGCCCGCCCTGCTTGGTAAAGGCCATCGGCAGCAGATCGAGCTTGCACTCGTCCTTGAGCTCCTGCTTTTCCTTCTTGCCGGGCTTGCGGCCTTCCTGGGCTTCGATATGGGCGAGCTTTTCATCAACTTTGCGGTTGAGCACGCTGGCGGGCAGCATCTTGCTCTCGCTCATCAGCCGCAAGATCCACTGGCCCCCTACCGACTCGACCATCGCGCCGTGCTCCTCGCCGCGCGGAGGCACCCAACCGGTGGATTTTTCCTGGGTAGCGCCGCACTGCTCAAACTGCTGCTTGGCCAAGGCCGTATCCAGCGCGACCAAATCCGGCTGCCAGGTTTCGGAGATGCGGTAAAAAATCATGTTCTTGAACATGCCATTCCTTTGTTCTGGGGGGCTGCAGTCTTGCGCAGCAGCCCTTTAAAAAACACAAGCGGCCCTGGTGTGCCGCACTGATCTGCTGTCCATTGTGCCGCGAATCGGGCCCGCCCCAGCCCGATGCGCCAGGCAAAAAACCGGGTTTGGGATGGGTGGGCGCTGGTAGCAGCAGCGCTTGCCTCCCCCAAAGCCACACAACCAAAATTGCTAATTCTTTACACAGCCATACCGGCCAGTGACAGCGCTATTACATGGCAGGCGGACACTGCAGACATCGCATAAGACATCACAACCCGGAAAGGAACCACTATGTCTCTCTTACAACGCAGCGCCATCGTGACCGCCATGCTAGCCAGCCTGTCGGTTTCCAGCTTCGCCCAAACCCCGGCAGCCCCCGCAGTAGCCCCCACCACACAAAGCGCCCCCGCCCCTGCCAAAAAGGCCCATGGCCCCGAAGCACGCGAGGCACACATGGCCAAACGCATGCAGGCACTCAAGGCCTCGCTCAAGCTCAATGCCAGCCAGGAAGCCGCCTGGACCAGCTATATGACGGCCGTCAAGCCCCAGCGCCCGGCCCCCGGTGACCGCCCTGAGCGTCCAGACTTTGCCAAGATGACCACGCCAGAGCGTATTGACGCGATGCAGGCCATGCATGCCAAGCACCAGGCTGCGATGGACCAGCGCAACCAGGCGACCAAGGCTTTCTATGCCACCTTGACGCCTGAGCAGCAAAAGACTTTTGATGCGGAAACCTTGAAGATGCATGAGCGCCGCGGACGCGGCCCGGACGGAAAGGGCCCGCATGGCCAGCGCCATCAAGGCCCCAATCCGAAACAGACTGTTCCACCTATGGACAGTAAATAGGGCAACCGCCCGCCTCCTGGCATCTGTCTCCCTCTCCAACCCCTCCTGCGCAGCCCTGACCAGCTGCGCTTTTTTGTGCCTGTGTATATGCCCGTGACAGCGTCAGCGGTTGCATACAGACAACATCCTGCTTTTGCTGACAAAAGCTGCTGTGGTCCAGGTGTAACATTATTTAATGCAATACCGCCCTCTCCTCTCCGCTATCGGCTTGTGCGCGCTGACTGTCTGGAGTGCCTCTGCCCAAGCGCAGTTTGCCGACAAGCGCAACAGCCCCACCCTGTACCTGCAAGCAGGGGTTGCCGAACGTGACGCGCGTGCGCTCACCATTGGCTCGACCATCCCAATGGATTGGAAGACCTATTGGTGGGGCCATGCGGTCACCGCCCATTGGGACATGAGCCTGTCCGCCTGGAACTCCGACCGCATGGAGCAAGAAGGCAGCCGCACCATTGCTGTGGTTGGCCTCGTGCCCACGATGCGCTTTCACAGTAAGAGCCAGTACCCCTGGTTTGTTGAAGCGGGCCTCGGCGGTTATGTCTCCAGCAAGCTCTATGAAAGCCGCGACAAGCGCTTCTCGACCGCTTTCAATTTCGGCACCCACATCGGCGTGGGCTACTTTACCGGCATGCGCCGCGAGAATGAATGGTCGGTGCGTCTGGAGCATCTGTCCAACGCCTCGATCAAGCGTCCCAACCCTGGCGAGAACTTTGTGCAGCTGCGCTACGCGCGCCACTTCTGATCGCCCCATAACCCCCCCTCTTCCCCTTCATACCGCCATCTGGCGGTATTTTTTTGCCTGTCTGAGGGGTTATGGGCTGGAAACGCCGTTCGGGGCCTCTACGCAGCCATAGCGGCGCTTGAGAGGCTGGCGGTGTCGAATGGGCTACAGGTCAAACGGGCTGTGGCAAGAAGCCATACCGATGACTGTATAAAAATACAGTTATCGCAGATGAGGGTCCAGCTCCTTGATCCATTGCACGACCACCACCTGCCAAAAGATACCAAGGCTATAGAACACTCTCACGGCCATTCACGGCCGGCAGAGACGGTGTAAGCCATCCTTGGCCCCAACCACTCCCAACCCCGCTTGACCCCTCTACCCAGCGCCAATCAACGCCTGGGCAGGCTCCAGCGGCCTGGTGGACGGATCTGCAGGGCCTGCGGGGCGATCCGCTGCGATGCGTTCCCTGCTGCGCAACGACACCTAGGCGGCAGCCGCACCAATCAATGCCGCCTTCTCATCCCGCCATATGCCGCGCAAAGCGGCATCCGCACTCGCCACGCATATCCAAAAGTATAGCTAACACCTATGCTGGGCTGTGCATTTGCGCACAGCGCCCCTCTCTGTGTGATCGAACTCTGGGTCAGTACGACAGTGCTGCGACCAAGCACCCCAAGTTATAGGATGCCCTCGTCCATAGGGGAGAGGGATGCTGAGGTGATGTGCTGCGTATTTTGAGAACTGCTCTGCCCCGCTCACTTCTGCCGAAGAGGCTTGACTTTTCACAGTCTGAAAATTTTCAAGATATGAAACTTTGCCGAGCTTGCCTTTGGTTTTTCTTTTATTTTCTTTAAAAGAATAGTAGATAGTAGTAGAAGGGCCCCACCTTCTGTGGATAAGTCCATTAAGCCCAATGCTGTCAACCGCTTGAAATTTTTCCAACCATGTTGATGGTACCCCTTCATCCTTGTAACTGCGAAGTGGATAAGTCCGGCATCTGGGATATTTCTGTGGATAAGCTGATACGACCATGCGCATTATCCACAGCCATTCTTCAATCTCAAATTCTCACCAAGTGATTGATAATTAATAACTTATCCACAATCACTCAGTGATCAGCACAAAATGGTAGCACCCGCTGGACTGCTGTGCGCAGGAAACTCTGGGCCGCAAATATTGTCCACAATACCTAGGCGGCGATCGGCCACTTTGGATGCCGGAGAGTTTGGCCCATTAAATTGTGGATAAGTTTTTTATCGTTACAAAACAAATATCTACTGCACTATTGGTCTGTGGACACCGGACGCTATTTCCGGTGCATGGTAGTGGAGCAAGTTCGCGGTCGGGCTTCTATCTGTGGATAACTAGGGGATTGTTAGGGGCTTGTACCGATTGTTATACACAGCTCTTTTGGGGCTCCTCCCATCGGTTCCGGAGGTGGCCGCTGAGGGTCCACCGTCTTTCCAAAAAGATACCCAATAAAAACAACAACTTACTGGCTAGCAACGGCCGCTTAGGGATACAAAGCCATCTGCCTGGGGCTGACTTTTGGGCAAAGAGACGTTCGCCAGGCCTCCAAAAACTGCATGTGCAAAACAGCGGACCAGCGCCATTCGCATAGGCAGTGGTGCGCCTCACACCCGCGATGAAGGCCGCTGCCCGCGATGCGCCACATCTGTGGACATCTCGCGCCTGATGGGATCGTGGCGTCGCGCCGGGACGGCAGTCCGGCGCCGACGGTTGGCGGAGCTCGCCGCTGGGGAGGATCGGCGCATTCCGGTATTTGCCCGCACCGGTCTTTTCTTCGTTTCTGCTGTGCCAGGCGATCAAGCGATGCAGTCAACAGCCATCGCCAGGCCCAACAAGCGCGCGGGTGGTCGTCGCGCCCTCAGCGCAACGAGGGGCGTCGCTGATTCGGGCGCTTTCGACGCAGTGTTTTGGTATTCACCGGCTATTGCGCACGTGTTTGGCATCGAACAAGCACGTTCGACCGGGACCTTCTGACGCAAGCGCAGATCGAGGGATGGCGCTAGGCTGATTTCTGCCAGCCCCCAGCGGCTGGCGCAGAGGGCGATGACGGTGATTGACGGCATCTCAGACCGGAGTGCGCTGGATCCTGGGCCCCTAACGACAAAGCCCAAATTTCAATTTGAATAATTCAAATAAACTGAAATCAAAAGCGATTCAATTCAAATCAATGACAGCACTACAAGGCGAGCATATACGAACGAATGCCTAATTTTTATGCAAAACTGCCGAAAAGGGAGCTTGCTTTTTCAACAAGTTATCCTTATCGTGCTTGTGCATAATATCTCACATCGTGGGATATTTCACCATATGAGAGTCTGGTGGTGGGGGTTATGCACATAGGCATGGCAGGAGCCTCCCTCTACGATGGCGCAAATTTGTGGATAAGTAAAGGACTTATGCGATAAAAACGACAAGCACTTTTCCCCGGATGACTTATCCACATGTTGACATGTGAAGGTGGCTGTAGCATGGATTGTGGATAAATTGATCCATAGAATTTCGAGTTACCCACAGGGTTCTGTAAATTTCCTGTTTAAAGCGAGTCACTTGTATTCTTATGCACAGTGCTTACGAAATAACTTTCCATCGTATAAATGCTTAATAAATAGACGATAAAGATCAAAAAATGTGGAAAAGTATGTGTATAGATTGCATGCCATGCTCAAGTCCTACGGCTCAGCAATGCGGATATTTAAGTGAAAATTGCGGGCAGTTATGCGACATATGTGCGGCATATAGCTATTTTTATTTGCTGAAGCCACTCCAAACATAGCTTCTCTCAAGTCACATCTATCTGTGGATATCTTCCCAGTCAGAAAATTTGACAGAGAAATTTTTAAAATGTGCATAAGCTGTGTGCAAATCAATAGACTGAGCGCATGAAGATATCCACTGGTTTTTCGGCGTCTGAACGCCTGGTCTGAACAGTGCATTCAGTGGATTTGAACGACCGTGATTCGGCGTTGCTGCGTTCGTGCCCCAAGCTTTTTCGAGCTCTGCGGATGGAGGGCAGCATTGAGGGCCGTTGGAGGAGGGCACAGCGCCAGAGCAGGCGCGCTCGCGCTGTCCTGTGTCCGCCTCTGTCTGCCGGTAGCTGCCTTGTGTTCTGCCATGGGCGCTGTACGCCGGCAGACATGCGCGCTGCAGCGTTATTCAGGTCCCTGCCAAGGCGGCCGGCGCTTGGCGCCTAGGGGCTGGGTGCGGATTGCCGAGTGCCGAGCGCGTGGGCCGGCGTAGGCGCAGCCAGTCTGGTGTTGGCGAAGTTTTTTTGCTTGGGTGGTGTTGCGAGCGCTTGCGCTGCACCGACCGACTGCGCGGCGCCCGAGCTGCAAACCACGCAACTGGTGGGTGCCAGGGCCGCGAAAACAGCAAGCCTTAGACGCAAAAAAGCACCGCCAGGCGGTGCTTTGCTCAGAAGGGTGGGCGGTGCTGGCCCGGTTCAGCCCTTAGAGCCGCTAACACCACCTCGTCTTGAGCCCTGCACGAAGCATTTATGCTTCGTGCCTTCATGGCAAGACAACCTGTTAGTAAAGAGTTGTGGCAACAGCTACAACCTCTGATTCCCCAATTCACCCCTTCTTCCAAGGGCGGTGCGCGCAAATTGGGCGTGAGCAACGAAGCTGCTCTCAATGGCATCCTGTACGTGCTTCAAACCGGCATCCCTTGGGAAGATTTACCTCAAGCTTTGGGCTACGGCAGTGGTATGACATGCTGGCGACGCTTGCGTGACTGGAGTGCAGCAGGCATTTGGGAACAACTACACCATGCAATGCTGGTGCGCCTTCGTGAGCATGACCAAATTGATTGGAGCCGAGCCAGCATTGATGGCTCATCGGTGCCAAGCCCCCGGGGGGTCAGGAAACGGGTCCCAATCCCACTGACAGAGGCAAATTAGGCTCCAAACGTCACATCATTGTGGATGCTCGTGGCATTCCATTGGTGGTGCTTGTCAGTGGAGCCAACAGGCACGATTCGATGCTGTTTGAGCCATGTGTAGATGCCATTCCTGCAATCAAAGGACTGCAAGGCCGCCCTCGCAGGCGGCCCTACAAACTTCATGCGGATAAAGGGTACGACTACCCACGCTGCAGGCGGCATCTCAAAAAGCGTGGAATCGTCAGTCGCATTGCCAGGCGAGGCATTGAAAGCAGTGAACGATTAGGCAAGCACCGCTGGGTCGTGGAGCGAACTCATGGCTGGTTTGCTGGCTTTGGAAAACTGCGCATCCGATTCGAGCGGCGCTTGGATATACACATGGCTTTACTAAAGCTGGCTGCTGCAATCATCTGTGCACGCTTCGTGGATAGGTGGTGTTAGCCGCTCTAAGACATTGGCACATGTGGGTACTGAAATGAGCCTGCATGTGCTGGCCTACAACTTCAAACGTGTGATGCGCATCTTCGGTGCGCAAAACATGATGCAAGCGATGCGATCTGTGCCGGCGTAAGCCTTTACGGCTTAATTTTTACTTGCAGAGCGGCATAGATTGGCACCCAGATAGCTTGAGTGCCGCCATGTTCCAAAAAATAGGCTAAGCCATTCAAAGACCGGCTGTGCCGTGGAGTGCCGATCGCTGACTCGGCAAAAATGCGTTTCCACACAGCCTCGGCCGGGAGTTGACTGTCCAAGTTTCGGAGCTGGTAAAAACGCCAATATTGTGAAAGCCTCATTAATTGCGGTGCTCAATGCAGCATTGAGGTTTAGTCAAACTGCGAACTAAGCCCTCGTTTACACCCTTCATCTAGCAGTGAAGGGTAGTTATCCAAGGTCTGCTGCTAGTCATAAACGCCAAAAATCCCGCAAGTGCGGGGTAATCCCCCCTTAAACCATTGCTCTGAGAAGTAGAGCTATGCGGCCATGGCAAGCCGCTGTTTGGGGGGTGATGCCGCCCAATGCCATATTTGGGCGTTCATGGTTGTACCGCCACATCCATTGCGTGGCGTAATCTCGAACTTCATCAAGATTGCGCCAATGGTACTGCGACAGCCATTCATAGCGAACGGTCCTGTTGAAGCGCTCCACATAGGCATTTTGCTGAGGCTTGCCTGGCTGGATGTATTCCAAACGGATACCTTTGGCGCTCGCCCAGTTTTGCAGGGTTGCGCTGACGTATTCGGGCCCGTTGTCACAGCGAATCACTTGCGGCTTGCCACGCCACTGCATGATTTGCTCCAAGACCCGAATCACACGCTGCGCGGGCAATGAGAAGTCCACCTCAATACCCAGTGCTTCACGGTTGAAGTCATCAATGACGTTGAGCAGCCGGATACTGCGGCCATCTTCAAGCTGGTCATGCATAAAGTCCATTGACCAAACAACATCTGGGTTTGCTGGCACTGTCAGTGGCTCAGGTTTGGCACGCTCCAAGCGCTTGCGTGGCCGAATGCGCAAATTGAGCTCCAACTCCCGGTAAATCCGGTAAACCCGCTTGTGGTTCCATTTGAAGCCTCTGACGTTGCGCAAATACAGGAAGCACAAACCAAAGCCCCAATTGCGGTTGTTATCCGTCAGGCGCAGCAGCCACTGCGCAATCTCATCGTCCTCGATACAGCGCTGTGCCTTGTACCTGTAGCAGGCCTGACTAATTTG
This sequence comes from Comamonas koreensis, assembly GCF_014076495.1. Taxonomy (NCBI): domain Bacteria; kingdom Pseudomonadati; phylum Pseudomonadota; class Betaproteobacteria; order Burkholderiales; family Comamonadaceae; genus Comamonas; species Comamonas koreensis. The sequence continues at coordinate 560,188 of NZ_CP043575.1, forward strand.
GAACGCTTGGCAAGCCAAGCGAATGCTCATCCCTCGGCGTATCACTGCAAGTTCTGCCATCTCGCGTCTGCGAGATGGCTTCACCACTTTTTTGCAAGCGCCTCCGCCACCACCTCTGCCTTGAGCTTTTCTTCGATGTACATCTTGCGCAGCCGGCGGTTCTCTTCTTCGAGCTCCTTCATACGAGCCATCAACGAGGCATCCATTCCGCCGAACTTGGCACGCCACTTGTAGAACGTAGCTGCACTGATGCCAAGTTCACGGCACAGCTCGGGCACAGCCAAGCCAGCCTCTGCACGCTTGAGCGCATCGATGATTTGGCTGTCTGTAAAACGTGACTTCTTCATAGTAGAGATTCTCCTTGCGAGGTCTCTACTTCTTAAGACGCTGGTTTTACGGGGGGATTACCGCGGGATTTGTCATTTGCAAGTTATTGAGAAAATTTGCATTCGTTCTGAGAACCTACAGATATTGAGTTAATGCACGGCGTCAGCAGAGTGCATTAGTGTTCTGACCAGGAGAGCCTAGCTGCAGAGGGTAGGGGGGGGGAAGCCCTGAGATTCCGCAATATGAAATGCGACAAGCATGGAAATCGAAAGCCTGTTGCCAATAGTGCTACAAAAAAAATAGCAAGGTTTCAAGGAATACAAAGGTTTCAGGAAGGACTGATGCCTTCTACTGCCAGAGAGGTCGTTATTTGCGCGAAAAAAATGAGCATAGATTAGATGGTACTAATCTTTGCGCAGCGTTTGGACTGAGGTTATTTGCATCATTCTGAGAATCTAGTGTTCATGGACACTTCAATTGCATTGCGTACAATGGTGTTCATGGACACGCAAAAAGACAACGCAAACAACATGAGGCTGCGACAGCTCATTGAAGAAGCTGGCCTGACTCAGTTGGATGCTTTAGCTTTATTCAACAGGAAGTTAAGAGTGAGAAAGCTCGCGGAATCGAGTTGGAAAGCCTACTTTTGCCAGCCCGACAAGACGAGATACAGATGGTTCAATGATGAGTATTTGCAACTAGCTGAAACAGTGTTCAAGAACACTAAAAAAAAGATTGACAGATGATGTACTAGAACACTACATTAGAGTCACGGACTCTTAACTTTAGAAAGGAGGTGCGCCGTGAATGGAACTGAGTTGAGAGATGGCTATGTCGTGCTGGACGATGGGACGTATTTCGTTGCCCTGAACACCAACTACGAGCTGCAAAAAGCACCCGGTTTCCTCTACAAGCGGTGTGCGAGAACTGAGGACACCCCACAAGGTTGGGAATGTGTCGGAGGTTTTGATACGGCTTGGAAGCCAGTCAACGATGGCAAAAATTGGAGAGCTGACGTAGATGCCATCTACGACGAAGAAACGGATAGCGACGTGACCATCGTTGCTAATAACACCACGCGAATGGAAGCAATCGCCCTACTTTGGCAACATCGACACACTGCTTTTTCGCGCCACTGAAAACTCCAAAACTCGATTGAGAGAAAGTGAGCGAGAAAATGAATGCCAGAAAACCAGAAGCTGAGTTTGTGCAAACTGAGCTGGAGAATTTTGAGCTGCAATTGGCTCAAGGCAGCATCAAGAAGGCCATGCAGCAGGCCGGTGCAAAAAGCCGCGACCTTTGGCAAGTTGAGCGTGACCATATTCATGTCCTGCCGAACTTCAACGTGCGTCTGACCAACACGGAACGCTACAAGAAGAAGATTCGCTATCTAGCCGACTCGATGAAGAAGGAAGGCTACATTCAGTCGAAGGCTTTGGAAGGTTATGTAGCTGACGTTGATGGAAAGCAGATCATCTATCTAACTGACGGACACGGCAGACTGGAAGCCTACGATCTTGCAGTTAGCGAAGGTGCAGAGCTTGGACGCCTGCCCATGGTGATCGTGCCGCCTGGTACGTCACAAGAAGATTTGCAGGTCAGCCTGTACCGGCACAACGAAGGCGGTGAAAAGCTCGCACCCTATGAGCTGGCGTTGTTGTGCAAGCGCCTGTCTAAGATGGGCATGGACACCAAAGAAATTGCCGACCGGCTTGAGATCGGAGAGAAGTACACCGATGACCTGCTGGCACTTATGTCTGCTGACATAAAGCTGCGTGAGATGGTGATGAACGATCTGGTGGCCGCAGGCATTGCAATTGACATGCTTCGCAAGCACGGCATTAAAGCTGCTCAAGTGCTGCAAGCGGAGCTGGACAAGGTGCAAGGTACTGGTGGCAAGAAGCTCACCAAGAAGCACCTACCTGAACAGATTTTTAAGAAGAAGGTGACGAAGGCCGCACCGACTCTTTTCAACGTCATGCGTGATGTGAAAAGTGACCCCGGCTATGAGTACATCTCAGAGGAACTTCGGGAGCGACTGGACAAGCTGATGAGCGAGTTCGGTGATCTGTTGGCGAACGGGGACACGAAGCCAGCCGACGATGAGATGGCTGACTTAATTGATTAACTAGATGAAAGGCAACTGCAATGTCCACTTACAAAGAACTCCTGGCACAAAGACAAGCTCTGGAGGACGCAATCAACAAGGCGCGCAAAGAAGAACTGTCGAAAGCGATTTCGGATGTTCGTGCCATCGTTGCGGAGTACGGCTTGACTGCTGATGATGTGTTTGGAGGCGGTAAGGGTGGCACACGCAAGCCAACTGGAAAAGTGGCTCCCAAGTACCGCGATCCAGCAACAGGACAGACTTGGACTGGCCGTGGCAAAGCTCCTGCATGGATTGCAGGAGCTGCTGACCGCGAGGCTTTTGCCATCAAGGATTAAGCCTGACCGACAAGCCCGCGAAAGCGGGCTTTTTTGTTTGGTAGGTCTGAGACTGGTTAAGCAAGGAGAGCCATGGTGCGTGGTGACTGGGTGCTAAAAACAATGGCAGCGGTGGTCATAGCCCTGTACGTTGCGCTGCTGGCTATCCAGCCGGGTGGCGAAGGGTGGGGCTATGGCTGGAACGTCATTGGGTTTCTGCTCTATGCCGTGCCTGGTGCGTTGTTAGCTGGAGCTGTAGCAGCGTGGCGTTCCAGAAAGCTGCTTATGCGAGGTACGTGGGTGTCACGCATTGCTATTTACGGCAGCGTGGCATTCCCCTTGGTTGCAGCAATCATCGCAAGAATCAAGCTCTAACTCAGTTTTGAGAGGTATGAAATGGACGATCTGGATGATGATGACTTGAGCCTGCAGCACGCTTGGAGCATCACAGCAAGACTGGCTGCTATCGACGTTAATCGTGAAGAAGGTCTGAGTGCAGAACTCAAGGGCTTGATTGCAGAAGCACAAGGACTGCATCCGACCATGGTGCAAGTCGGCGGTAATGGTTGAATCTGGTGACGCTGCAGGACTGAGCAGATGGCATCAAGACAACACCAGAAAGAAAAAAGCCTGCTTCTCAGCAGGCGTTTTCTACTTTCACCGTAAACCCCACAAGTGGGGCGCAACAAAATAAGCAATCATGCTTATTTAGCTTCCAAGCCCCACAGGTGGGGCGCAAATGGAAGTGAAAGCAATTGAAATAGAGCAGACATTCGCTGGATAGGCAATCTGATAAGCACATAAGAGTGCCAGTCAGAGGCTCACTAAATCCGAAACACAGGCTCTAAATGCAGTCGGTACTTTGACCTTCTTGCTGGCGAAAGTTTGGAGATGACAGGCATGACTTCGGACTTTATGAAGGCAACCACATCTGCAGTTCTAAAGAAAGGCTGCGCGTTCTGGGGCACTGTTGCAAATAGTCGGTGGTGATAAACTTATCATCCCCTTTTGCTGATGGAGCTGCACATGAACCCATTCAAAGGCCGGCATTTTCAGCGTGACATCATTCTGTGGGCCGTACGCTGGTACTGCAAATACGGCATCAGTTACCGTGAGCTGCAGGAGATGCTGGCTGAACGCGGAGTGAATGTCGATCACTCCACGATTTACCGCTGGGTTCAGCGTTATGCGCCTGAAATGGAAAAACGGCTGCGCTGGTACTGGCGTAACCCTTCCGATCTTTGCCCGTGGCACATGGATGAAACCTACGTGAAGGTCAATGGCCGCTGGGCGTATCTGTACCGGGCCGTCGACAGCCGGGGCCGCACTGTCGATTTTTATCTCTCCTCCCGTCGTAACAGCAAAGCTGCATACCGGTTTCTGGGTAAAATCCTCAACAACGTGAAGAAGTGGCAGATCCCGCGATTCATCAACACGGATAAAGCGCCCGCCTATGGTCGCGCGCTTGCTCTGCTCAAACGCGAAGGCCGGTGCCCGTCTGACGTTGAACACCGACAGATTAAGTACCGGAACAACGTGATTGAATGCGATCATGGCAAACTGAAACGGATAATCGGCGCCACGCTGGGATTTAAATCCATGAAGACGGCTTACGCCACCATCAAAGGTATTGAGGTGATGCGTGCACTACGCAAAGGCCAGGCCTCAGCATTTTATTATGGTGATCCCCTGGGCGAAATGCGCCTGGTAAGCAGAGTTTTTGAAATGTAAGGCCTTTGAATAAGACAAAAGGCTGCCTCATCGCTAACTTTGCAACAGTGCCTTCTACGGCACGTTTGAAGGCGCGCTGAAAGGTCTGGTCATACATGTGATGGCGACGCACGACACCGCTCCGTGGATCGGTCGAATGCGTGTGCTGCGCAAAAACCCAGAACCACGGCCAGGAATGCCCGGCGCGCGGATACTTCCGCTCAAGGGCGTCGGGAAGCGCAACGCCGCTGCGGCCCTCGGCCTGGTCCTTCAGCCACCATGCCCGTGCACGCGACAGCTGCTCGCGCAGGCTGGGTGCCAAGCTCTCGGGTAACATCAAGGCCCGATCCTTGGAGCCCTTGCCCTCCCGCACGATGATCGTGCCGTGATCGAAATCCAGATCCTTGACCCGCAGTTGCAAACCCTCACTGATCCGCATGCCCGTTCCATACAGAAGCTGGGCGAACAAACGATGCTCGCCTTCCAGAAAACCGAGGATGCGAACCACTTCATCCGGGGTCAGCACCACCGGCAAGCGCCGCGACGGCCGAGGTCTTCCGATCTCCTGAAGCCAGGGCAGATCCGTGCACAGCACCTTGCCGTAGAAGAACAGCAAGGCCGCCAATGCCTGACGATGCGTGGAGACCGAAACCTTGCGCTCGTTCGCCAGCCAGGACAGAAATGCCTCGACTTCGCTGCTGCCCAAGGTTGCCGGGTGACGCACACCGTGGAAACGGATGAAGGCACGAACCCAGTGGACATAAGCCTGTTCGGTTCGTAAACTGTAATGCAAGTAGCGTATGCGCTCACGCAACTGGTCCAGAACCTTGACCGAACGCAGCGGTGGTAACGGCGCAGTGGCGGTTTTCATGGCTTGTTATGACTGTTTTTTTGTACAGTCTATGCCTCGGGCATCCAAGCAGCAAGCGCGTTACGCCGTGGGTCGATGTTTGATGTTATGGAGCAGCAACGATGTTACGCAGCAGGGCAGTCGCCCTAAAACAAAGTTAGGCATCACAAAGTACAGCATCGTGACCAACAGCAACGATTCCGTCACACTGCGCCTCATGACTGAGCATGACCTTGCGATGCTCTATGAGTGGCTAAATCGATCTCATATCGTCGAGTGGTGGGGCGGAGAAGAAGCACGCCCGACACTTGCTGACGTACAGGAACAGTACTTGCCAAGCGTTTTAGCGCAAGAGTCCGTCACTCCATACATTGCAATGCTGAATGGAGAGCCGATTGGGTATGCCCAGTCGTACGTTGCTCTTGGAAGCGGGGACGGTTGGTGGGAAGAAGAAACCGATCCAGGAGTACGCGGAATAGACCAGTCACTGGCGAATGCATCACAACTGGGCAAAGGCTTGGGAACCAAGCTGGTTCGAGCTCTGGTTGAGTTGCTGTTCAATGATCCCGAGGTCACCAAGATCCAAACGGACCCGTCGCCGAGCAACTTGCGAGCGATCCGATGCTACGAGAAAGCGGGGTTTGAGAGGCAAGGTACCGTAACCACCCCAGATGGTCCAGCCGTGTACATGGTTCAAACACGCCAGGCATTCGAGCGAACACGCAGTGATGCCTAACCCTTCCATCGAGGGGGACGTCCAAGGGCTGGCGCCCTTGGCCGCCCCTCATGTCAAACGTTGGGCGTCTTTTCAGTAGTGGTACTTGAGTTGAACGATCCAAAGGGCATCATCCGCCACTTTGTAAACCATTCGGTGCTCATCCGTAATTCGACGAGACCAATAACCGGCCAAAGCATGTTTTAATGGCTCTGGCTTGCCCACTCCAGAGAAAGGCTCTCGGGTGGTTTCTTTAATTAGCTTGTTAATTCGATCAACCATGCGGCGGTCTTGTTTTTGCCAGAACAGATAATCTTCCCATGCATCATCGGAAAAAATTAATCTCATTCGGCCAACTCCCGCGCCTGTCCTCGGCCCGCTTCAAGTTGCTCGATCGACTTGAAAAGCCGCTTGGCGTTGGCGGGGCTGCGCAGCAGATACGCAGTTTCTTCCAGCGCCTGGAAATCTTCCAGCGAGAGAATCACAACCGATTGGTCGCCGTTACGTGTGATGATCACCGGCTCATGATCGTTGCAAACACGATCCATGGTTCCAGCCAGGTTGGCGCGGGCGTGTGTGTAAGTGATAGCGTCCATAACATCCTCCGTACATGTACAGAAAATTGTACAACAAGAGCAACTCGAAGGCGAGGCAAAAAAACGCCCAACCCTTCAATCAAGTCGGGACGGCCAAAAGCAAGCTTTTGGCTCCCCTCGCTGGCGCTCGGCGCCCCTTATTTCAAACGTTAGGCATCACAAAGTACAGCATCGTGACCAACAGCAACGATTCCGTCACACTGCGCCTCATGACTGAGCATGACCTTGCGATGCTCTATGAGTGGCTAAATCGATCTCATATCGTCGAGTGGTGGGGCGGAGAAGAAGCACGCCCGACACTTGCTGACGTACAGGAACAGTACTTGCCAAGCGTTTTAGCGCAAGAGTCCGTCACTCCATACATTGCAATGCTGAATGGAGAGCCGATTGGGTATGCCCAGTCGTACGTTGCTCTTGGAAGCGGGGACGGTTGGTGGGAAGAAGAAACCGATCCAGGAGTACGCGGAATAGACCAGTCACTGGCGAATGCATCACAACTGGGCAAAGGCTTGGGAACCAAGCTGGTTCGAGCTCTGGTTGAGTTGCTGTTCAATGATCCCGAGGTCACCAAGATCCAAACGGACCCGTCGCCGAGCAACTTGCGAGCGATCCGATGCTACGAGAAAGCGGGGTTTGAGAGGCAAGGTACCGTAACCACCCCAGATGGTCCAGCCGTGTACATGGTTCAAACACGCCAGGCATTCGAGCGAACACGCAGTGTTGCCTAACCCTTCCATCGAGGGGGACGTCCAAGGGCTGGCGCCCTTGGCCGCCCCTCATGTCAAACGTTATGCTCTGTGAGCCGGGTTATTGGCGAAGCGAACGTATGACGATTACAGCAATAAACGCAAAGGGTGAAAAAAAATGACATGGAGAACGACCAAAACACTTTTACAGCCTCAAAATCTGGACTTCAATGAGTTTGAGATTCTTACTTCCGTAATTGAGGGCGCCCGAATTGTCGGCATTGGCGAGGGCGCTCATTTTGTCGCGGAGTTTTCACTGGCTAGAGCAAGTCTTATCCGCTATTTGGTCGAAAGGCATGATTTTAATGCGATTGGTTTGGAATGTGGGGCGATTCAGGCATCCCGGTTATCTGAATGGCTCAACTCAACAGCCGGTGCTCATGAACTTGAGCGATTTTCGGATACCCTGACCTTTTCTGTGTATGGCTCAGTGCTGATCTGGCTGAAATCATATCTCCGCGAATCAGGAAGAAAACTGCAGTTAGTCGGAATCGACTTACCCAACACCCTGAACCCAAGGGACGACCTAGCGCAATTGGCCGAAATTATCCAGCTCATCGATCACCTCATGAAACCGCACGTTGATATGCTGACTCACTTGTTGGCGTCCATTGATGGCCAGTCGGCGGTTATTTCATCGGCAAAATGGGGGGAGCTAGAAACGGCTCGGCAGGAGAAAGCTATCTCAGGGGTAACCAGATTGAAGCTCCGCTTGGCGTCGCTTGCCCCTGTCCTGAAAAAACACGTCAACAGCGATTTGTTCCGAAAAGCCTCTGATCGAATAGAGTCGATAGAGTATACGTTGGAAACCTTGCGTATAATGAAAACTTTCTTCGATGGTACCTCTCTTGAGGGAGATACTTCCGTACGTGACTCGTATATGGCGGGCGTAGTAGATGGAATGGTTCGAGCGAATCCGGATGTGAAGATAATTCTGCTGGCGCACAACAATCATTTACAAAAAACCCCAGTCTCCTTTTCAGGCGAGCTTACGGCTGTTCCCATGGGGCAGCACCTCGCAGAGAGGGTGAATTACCGTGCGATTGCATTCACCCATCTTGGACCCACCGTGCCGGAAATGCATTTCCCATCGCCCGACAGTCCTCTTGGATTCTCTGTTGTGACCACGCCTGCCGATGCAATCCGTGAGGATAGTATGGAACAGTATGTCATCGACGCCTGTGGTACGGAGAATTCATGTCTGACATTGACAGATGCCCCCATGGAAGCAAAGCGAATGCGGTCTCAAAGCGCCTCTGTAAAAACGAAATTGAGCGAGGCATTTGATGCCATCGTCTGTGTTCCAAGCGCCGGCAAGGACAGCCTAGTTGCCCTATAGGAAACCGGAAATGAAAATGAGGGAGCATAACCTGCCAATCCACCGGACGGTTTTCAACCGCCGGTGATCAGCGCGATTGGGCGTCAAGGAAAACTTAATGGCAATCCGAATCTTCGCAATACTTTTCTCCACTTTTGTTTTTGGCACGTTCGCGCATGCACAAGAAGGCATGCGCGAACGTTCTGACTGGCGGAAGTTTTTCAGCGAATTTCAAGCCAAAGGCACGATAGTTGTGGCAGACGAACGCCAAACAGATCGTGTCATATTGGTTTTTGATCAGGTGCGGTCAGAGAAACGCTACTCGCCGGCCTCGACATTCAAGATTCCACATACACTTTTTGCACTTGACGCAGGCGCTGCACGTGATGAGTTTCAAGTTTTCCGATGGGACGGCATCAAAAGAAGCTTTGCAGCTCACAACCAAGACCAAGACTTGCGATCAGCAATGCGGAATTCTACTGTCTGGATTTATGAGCTATTTGCAAAAGAGATCGGTGAAGACAAGGCTCGACGCTATTTGAAGCAAATCGACTATGGCAACGCCGATCCTTCGACAAGTAATGGCGATTACTGGATAGATGGCAATCTTGCTATCGCGGCACAAGAACAGATTGCATTTCTCAGGAAGCTCTATCATAACGAGTTGCCCTTTCGGGTAGAACATCAGCGCTTGGTCAAGGACCTCATGATTGTGGAAGCCGGTCGCAACTGGATACTGCGCGCAAAGACGGGCTGGGAAGGCCGCATGGGTTGGTGGGTAGGATGGGTTGAGTGGCCGACTGGCCCCGTATTCTTCGCACTGAATATTGATACGCCAAACAGGATGGATGACCTTTTCAAAAGGGAGGCAATAGTGCGGGCAATCCTTCGCTCTATCGAAGCGTTGCCGCCCAACCCGGCAGTCAACTCGGACGCAGCGCGATAAAGCCGCGCAGCGCCGGTTACTTCTACGTTAACCTCTGAGGAAGAATTGTGAAACTATCACTAATGGTAGCTATATCGAAGAATGGAGTTATCGGGAATGGCCCTGATATTCCATGGAGTGCCAAAGGTGAACAGCTCCTGTTTAAAGCTATTACCTATAACCAATGGCTGTTGGTTGGACGCAAGACTTTTGAATCAATGGGAGCATTACCCAACCGAAAGTATGCGGTCGTAACACGTTCAAGTTTTACATCTGACAATGAGAACGTATTGATCTTTCCATCAATTAAAGATGCTTTAACCAACCTAAAGAAAATAACGGATCATGTCATTGTTTCAGGTGGTGGGGAGATATACAAAAGCCTGATCGATCAAGTAGATACACTACATATATCTACAATAGACATCGAGCCGGAAGGTGATGTTTACTTTCCTGAAATCCCCAGCAATTTTAGGCCAGTTTTTACCCAAGACTTCGCCTCTAACATAAATTATAGTTACCAAATCTGGAAAAAGGGTTAACAAGTGGCAGCAACGGATTCGCAAACCTGTCACGCCTTTTGTACCAAAAGCCGCGCCAGGTTTGCGATCCGCTGTGCCAGGCGTTAGATGCACTAAGCACATAATTGCTCACAGCCAAACTATCAGGTCAAGTCTGCTTTTATTATTTTTAAGCGTGCATAATAAGCCCTACACAAATTGGGAGATATATCATGAAAGGCTGGCTTTTTCTTGTTATCGCAATAGTTGGCGAAGTAATCGCAACATCCGCATTAAAATCTAGCGAGGGCTTTACTAAGCTTGCCCCTTCCGCCGTTGTCATAATCGGTTATGGCATCGCATTTTATTTTCTTTCTCTGGTTCTGAAATCCATCCCTGTCGGTGTTGCTTATGCAGTCTGGTCGGGACTCGGCGTCGTCATAATTACAGCCATTGCCTGGTTGCTTCATGGGCAAAAGCTTGATGCGTGGGGCTTTGTAGGTATGGGGCTCATAATTGCTGCCTTTTTGCTCGCCCGATCCCCATCGTGGAAGTCGCTGCGGAGGCCGACGCCATGGTGACGGTGTTCGGCATTCTGAATCTCACCGAGGACTCCTTCTTCGATGAGAGCCGGCGGCTAGACCCCGCCGGCGCTGTCACCGCGGCGATCGAAATGCTGCGAGTCGGATCAGACGTCGTGGATGTCGGACCGGCCGCCAGCCATCCGGACGCGAGGCCTGTATCGCCGGCCGATGAGATCAGACGTATTGCGCCGCTCTTAGACGCCCTGTCCGATCAGATGCACCGTGTTTCAATCGACAGCTTCCAACCGGAAACCCAGCGCTATGCGCTCAAGCGCGGCGTGGGCTACCTGAACGATATCCAAGGATTTCCTGACCCTGCGCTCTATCCCGATATTGCTGAGGCGGACTGCAGGCTGGTGGTTATGCACTCAGCGCAGCGGGATGGCATCGCCACCCGCACCGGTCACCTTCGACCCGAAGACGCGCTCGACGAGATTGTGCGGTTCTTCGAGGCGCGGGTTTCCGCCTTGCGACGGAGCGGGGTCGCTGCCGACCGGCTCATCCTCGATCCGGGGATGGACCGGCGATTGGTCCATGGCGAGACGGCCGACCTTGCGCCAACCGGCTTCGGGCAACAAGTCCGCGAAGCCATGGACCAGCGCCGCGAGCACCATATCGAACAGGGCGACGCCACCCGCAGCCGGGACAGCCGCGTCTTCTACCGGCGCAACCTTCTCGCCATCCTGCGGGAGCGCGAGGTAGCCGGCGTCGGATCGGATATGGCTTTGAGTAAGGGCCTGCCGTTCCGCGCCGCCACGGACGGCGAGAGCGTCAGCGGCAAGTTTACCGGAACCGTGCATCTATCGAGCGGCAAGTTCGCCGTGGTCGAGAAATCCCATGAGTTCACCCTTGTCCCGTGGCGGCCGATCATCGACCGCCAACTCGGCCGCGAGGTTATGGGCATCGTGCAGGGCGGGTCGGTGTCGTGGCAGTTAGGGCGGCAGAGGGGGCTGGAACGCTGAGTGCGCCCATGCCGCATTGCGAAGCAAAAGATAATCGGATAAAATGTAGCAATTCATATTCGTAAGCGTGGAGTAATCAGATGGGAAATTCCAAGTCAGCAGACAAGTAAGCCGCAACAACCAGTATTGTTGTTGCGGCGCTCTGTAAGGCTAGTCTCATCTGATTGCTGACGAGCAGACGTCGCCCGGTATTCCTTAATCGAGGGTTGATTCGTCATGACCACCACACGCCCCGCGTGGGCCTATACGCTGCCGGCAGCACTGCTGCTGATGGCTCCTTTCGACATCCTCGCTTCACTGGCGATGGATATTTATCTCCCTGTCGTTCCAGCGATGCCCGGCATCCTGAACACGACGCCCGCTATGATCCAACTCACGTTGAGCCTCTATATGGTGATGCTCGGCGTGGGCCAGGTGATTTTTGGTCCGCTCTCAGACAGAATCGGGCGACGGCCAATTCTACTTGCGGGCGCAACGGCTTTCGTCATTGCGTCTCTGGGAGCAGCTTGGTCTTCAACTGCACCGGCCTTTGTCGCTTTCCGTCTACTTCAAGCAGTGGGCGCGTCGGCCATGCTGGTGGCGACGTTCGCGACGGTTCGCGACGTTTATGCCAACCGTCCTGAGGGTGTCGTCATCTACGGCCTTTTCAGTTCGATGCTGGCGTTCGTGCCTGCGCTCGGCCCTATCGCCGGAGCATTGATCGGCGAGTTCTTGGGATGGCAGGCGATATTCATTACTTTGGCTATACTGGCGATGCTCGCACTCCTAAATGCGGGTTTCAGGTGGCACGAAACCCGCCCTCTGGATCAAGTCAAGACGCGCCGATCTGTCTTGCCGATCTTCGCGAGTCCGGCTTTTTGGGTTTACACTGTCGGCTTTAGCGCCGGTATGGGCACCTACTTCGTCTTCTTCTCGACGGCTCCCAGTGTGCTCATAGGCCAAGCGGAATATTCCGAGATCGGATTCAGCTTTGCCTTCGCCACTGTCGCGCTTGTAATGATCGTGACAACCCGTTTCGCGAAGTCCTTTGTCGCCAGATGGGGCATCGCAGGATGCGTGGCGCGTGGGATGGCGTTGCTTGTTTGCGGAGCGGTCCTGTTGGGGATCGGCGAACTTTACGGCTCGCCGTCATTCCTCACCTTCATCCTACCGATGTGGGTTGTCGCGGTCGGCATTGTCTTCACGGTGTCCGTTACCGCCAACGGCGCACTTGCGCAGTTCGACGACATCGCTGGATCAGCGGTTGCGTTCTACTTCTGCATCCAAAGCCTGATAGTCAGTATCGTCGGGACATTGGCGGTGACGCTGTTAAACGGCGATACAGCGTGGCCCGTGATTTGTTACGCCACGGCAATGGCAGTGCTGGTGTCGTTGGGGCTGGCGCTCCTTCGATCCCGTGATGCTGCCACCGAGAAGTCGCCAGTCGTCTAGCCGACGACTGGAAGCAAGCCCGCTCCGATGCGGCGCAATAATCTTCGAAACCTCGTGAATGGCGGTATCCTGTCTGGCAAGATACCGCTCATTTCCCTTGTCCCGTGGCGGCCGGTCATCGACCGCCAGCTCGGGGTCGTTTGCGGGAGGGGGCGGAATCCTACGCTAAGGCTTTGGCCAGCGATATTCTCCGGTGAGATTGATGTGTTCCCATCCGAGCGGCGAAACATGGGCCAAGAGATCGGGCGATAGCAGCTTTCCATCGCGTTTCTGGTTTGCAACGACCTCGCCGAGCTTCATGGTGTTCCAGAAGATGATGATGGCGGCGAGCAGATTCATGCCGGCGATGCGGTAATGCTGGCCTTCGGCGGAACGGTCGCGGATTTCACCGCGGCGGTGGAAGCTGATTGCCCGCTTCAGCGCATGATGAGCTTCGCCTTTGTTGAGCCCGATCTGGGCACGCCGTTGGAGTTCGGCATCCAGAATCCAGTCGATCATGAACAGGGTGCGCTCGACGCGACCGACTTCCCGCAGGGCTGTCGCGAGCTCGTTCTGCCGCGGATAGGAGGCGAGTTTCCGCAGAATCTGGCTTGGCGCGACGGTCCCGGCAGCAATGGTGGCGGCGATGCGCAGGGTGTCGGGCCAATTGCGCTCGATCATGGCTTGGTTGACCTTTCCGCCGATCAACGCTCGCAGGTGCGCCGGGGCGGCCGACGGATTGAACGCGTAGAGCCGTTTGGATGGCAGGTCGCGGATGCGCGGAGCGAACCGGTAGCCGAGAATGGCACATGCGGCAAAGACGTGATCGGTGAAGCCGCCCGTGTCGGTGAACTGCTCGCGGATATGGCGTCCAGCATCGTTCATCAGCAGGCCATCGAGGATGTAAGGCGCTTCGCTTGCCGTTGCAGGAATCACCTGGGTTGCGAACGGCGCATATTGGTCGGAGACGTGGCTATAGGCTTTCAGGCCCGGGGTATTGCCATATTTCGCGTTGACCAGGTTCATGGCCTCACCTTGCTCTGTAGCGACGAAGAACTGTCCGTCGCTCGAAGCCGACGTGCCCATGCCCCAGAACCGGGCCATGGGTAACGCTGCCTGTGCCTCGACCACCATGGCCAGCGCCCGGTCATAGGCTTCGCCCTCGACATGCCACCGTCCAATGCGGATCAATTCCCAGAAGGTGTGGGTGTTTGTCGCATCCGCCATTTTGCGCAAGCCGAGGTTGATCCCTTCCGCCAAGATAACGTTCATTAGCCCGATCCGGTCAGCGCAGGGTGCTCCTGTGCGCAGATGGGTGAACGCTTCGGTGAAGCCGGTCGCCGCATCCACCTCCAGCAGGAGATCGGTGATGCGCGTGGGCGGGATCTGCTTGTAGAGATCGAGCACCAGATCTTCGGCGCCTGTCGGCGCGGCGGCTTCGAGTTTCTCGATATGCAGAACGCCGTTTTCAATCGACCCGCCCGGGATCGTGCCTGCGCGAGCGGCACGGCCAAGCTCGCGCAACCGCATGTCGAGGCGAGTTTGCCGGTCTGCCAGCCATTCCTCCGGCCGCAATGGCACAGCGAGACGACCGCCTTCCGCGATGGCTTGTGCCGGAACGAGTGCGTGTTTCAGATCGCCATAGCGCCGGGACCTAGTAAGCCAGACATCTCCGGAGCGGAACGCATCGCGCAGATGGAACAGCACCGCGATCTCCCATAGGCGAGCGTCGCCAGCCCTCTGGGCCCGAAGGTGGCGATGCCATTTCGAGCTGGGCCGCAAGAAGCTGGTCATCGCGGCATCGTTCAAACCGGTACGAAGGGCCGTCACCGCTTCCAGAAGCGGCAGTGCAACGGGCGCAGCTCGCAGATCGAGCAGGCGCAACATGCGTGGAGCGTATCGGCGGAAGCGGTGATAACCGTCGAGCACATGGTTGAGCGGATCGTCGGCCATGGTGGCGGTGAGCCTGGTTGCCATTGCAACAAGGGTTTTGAAGCCGTCCCACCCTGATCCGCTCGCGATGACGTCGCCCAGCGGCTGGCCATCATCCTGTGCATCGACCAGGGCGCCCCCGATCTCGGCGAAGGATTTCAGGGTGTCACGCACCACCCCCGCTTCGTCTGCGACCTTTGCATGGCAAATACGCTCCGAAGCACGGTAGAGACGGCCGACGATCCGGTCGTGGGTTTCGACCACTGCGTCGGCCAACATCGCCTGCCATTCCGAGACGCAAACAGCCAAGATCGCAAGCCGCCTGTCCTCCGGGAGATCGCGCATGCCGTCGGCATAATACCGTTCACCCTGCCTGCGCAGACGAGTCACCCGATGGGCAGGAACGCCGGCAAGCAGATCCTCGGGGAGATCGACGCGTTGCAGATATTCGAGCCGGTCGAGCAGCCGGTTGGCCGACGAAGAGTTCGAGCCAGGCTCGAACTGGCGCAGCCACACAAAACGGGTCACCCGATCATCAGCCGTCTCCTCGAGCAATGCCAGCAACTGTTCTCGGATCGACATAGGCAGACGAATGGCGATCCTCGTCTCGATGCGTCGCTCGGCATCGACGAGAGCCGCGGCACAAAGCCGCTCGATCGTGGATGTCGCGGGAAGGACAGTGCGGGTGCGTCGGCACTCGGCTACGAAGCGACGGGCGATATCCTCGTTCGACACCGCCATCTCGGCTTCTCGGAACAACCATTCCTTCAGCTCGCTCGCACCACGTCCGGAGAAGGTGCGGAAGCCGTAGAGCCCCCGTAACTCGGCAAGATGCTCGTGCCGTGTTTCCTCGCGGGCAGCATAGTCTACGAGATCGTCGGCACCCAGGCCAAGCTGCGCTCCGATAAATTCGATGACCTCTGCAGGGATCAGTTCGCCTGGAGCCAGCACCCGGCCGGGATAGCGCAGGACACACAATTGCAGGGCGAAGCCGAACCTGTTGTGAGCGCGCCGACGCAGCCTGATATGCCCAAGGTCTTCATCACTCAGCGTATAGTGCTTGAGCAAATCCGTCTGTGAAGTCGGCAAGCGCAACAGCGCGTCTTTCTGCCGATCGGTTAGAGTGACGCGACGCGGCATACATGTTCCTTTTTCAAAATCTGATAGCGTTCAAGACGCTTTGTTTATGAAGCTGGTTGAGATACATTTCCAGAGGTCAATGCAATCGTGGCCGAAGCGCCGCCTCAAACCAACGTTTGTGATACATGCTGATCGGATATGCCCGCGTCTCCAAAGCCGATGGCTCGCAGTCTCTCGACCTGCAGCACGACACCTTGCGCGCCGCAGGTGTCGAACGGGACAATATCTATGATGATCTTGCTTCCGGCGGTCGTGATGATCGCCCTGGCTTGACTGCCTGCCTCAAGTCATTGCGTGACGGCGATGTGCTGGTGGTCTGGAAGCTCGATCGCCTCGGACGATCGCTTGCCCATCTGGTCAACACGGTGAAGGAGCTGTCAGACCGCAAGATCGGCCTGCGGGTTCTGACTGGAAAGGGCGCTCAGATCGACACCACGACTGCGTCCGGTCGCATGGTGTTCGGAATCTTCGCCACCTTGGCCGAGTTCGAGCGGGATCTGATCCGAGAGCGCACCATGGCGGGTCTCGCCTCCGCGAGAGCGCGCGGTCGCAAGGGCGGACGAAAATTCGCGCTCACCAAAGCTCAGGTGCGTCTCGCGCAAGCCGCCATGGCCCAGCGCGATACTTCAGTTTCCGATCTCTGCAAGGAACTCGGCATCGAGCGCGTCACTCTCTACCGATATGTCGGTCCCAAAGGCGAGCTCAGAGACCATGGAAAGCATGTTCTCGGACTTACGTCGCAACTCGTTTCTTTTCGCAAGTTGAGCCACCTCCGCGCTTCATCAGAAAACTGAAGGAACCTCCATTGAATCGAACTAATATTTTTTTTGGTGAATCGCATTCTGACTGGTTGCCTGTCAGAGGCGGAGAATCTGGTGATTTTGTTTTTCGACGTGGTGACGGGCATGCCTTCGCGAAAATCGCACCTGCTTCCCGCCGCGGTGAGCTCGCTGGAGAGCGTGACCGCCTCATTTGGCTCAAAGGTCGAGGTGTGGCTTGCCCCGAGGTCATCAACTGGCAGGAGGAACAGGAGGGTGCATGCTTGGTGATAACGGCAATTCCGGGAGTACCGGCGGCTGATCTGTCTGGAGCGGATTTGCTCAAAGCGTGGCCGTCAATGGGGCAGCAACTTGGCGCTGTTCACAGCCTATCGGTTGATCAATGTCCGTTTGAGCGCAGGCTGTCGCGAATGTTCGGACGCGCCGTTGATGTGGTGTCCCGCAATGCCGTCAATCCCGACTTCTTACCGGACGAGGACAAGAGTACGCCGCAGCTCGATCTTTTGGCTCGTGTCGAACGAGAGCTACCGGTGCGGCTCGACCAAGAGCGCACCGATATGGTTGTTTGCCATGGTGATCCCTGCATGCCGAACTTCATGGTGGACCCTAAAACTCTTCAATGCACGGGTCTGATCGACCTTGGGCGGCTCGGAACAGCAGATCGCTATGCCGATTTGGCACTCATGATTGCTAACGCCGAAGAGAACTGGGCAGCGCCAGATGAAGCAGAGCGCGCCTTCGCTGTCCTATTCAATGTATTGGGGATCGAAGCCCCCGACCGCGAACGCCTTGCCTTCTATCTGCGATTGGACCCTCTGACTTGGGGTTGATGTTCATGCCGCCTGTTTTTCCTGCTCATTGGCACGTTTCGCAACCTGTTCTCATTG
Source organism: Comamonas koreensis (assembly GCF_014076495.1). Taxonomy (NCBI): domain Bacteria; kingdom Pseudomonadati; phylum Pseudomonadota; class Betaproteobacteria; order Burkholderiales; family Comamonadaceae; genus Comamonas; species Comamonas koreensis. The sequence continues at coordinate 577,993 of NZ_CP043575.1, forward strand.
CGGACACCTTTTCCAGCCTCGTTTGGAAAGTTTCATTGCCAGACGGGACTCCTGCAATCGTCAAGGGATTGAAACCTATAGAAGACATTGCTGATGAACTGCGCGGGGCCGACTATCTGGTATGGCGCAATGGGAGGGGAGCAGTCCGGTTGCTCGGTCGTGAGAACAATCTGATGTTGCTCGAATATGCCGGGGAGCGAATGCTCTCTCACATCGTTGCCGAGCACGGCGACTACCAGGCGACCGAAATTGCAGCGGAACTAATGGCGAAGCTGTATGCCGCATCTGAGGAACCCCTGCCTTCTGCCCTTCTCCCGATCCGGGATCGCTTTGCAGCTTTGTTTCAGCGGGCGCGCGATGATCAAAACGCAGGTTGTCAAACTGACTACGTCCACGCGGCGATTATAGCCGATCAAATGATGAGCAATGCCTCGGAACTGCGTGGGCTACATGGCGATCTGCATCATGAAAACATCATGTTCTCCAGTCGCGGCTGGCTGGTGATAGATCCCGTCGGTCTGGTCGGTGAAGTGGGCTTTGGCGCCGCCAATATGTTCTACGATCCGGCTGACAGAGACGACCTTTGTCTCGATCCTAGACGCATTGCACAGATGGCGGACGCATTCTCTCGTGCGCTGGACGTCGATCCGCGTCGCCTGCTCGACCAGGCGTACGCTTATGGGTGCCTTTCCGCAGCTTGGAACGCGGATGGAGAAGAGGAGCAACGCGATCTAGCTATCGCGGCCGCGATCAAGCAGGTGCGACAGACGTCATACTAGATATCAAGCGACTTCTCCTATCCCCTGGGAACACATCAATCTCACCGGAGAATATCGCTGGCCAAAGCCTTAGCGTAGGATTCCGCCCCTTCCCGCAAACGACCCCAGCTCGGCCGTGAGGTCATGGGCATCGTGCAAAGCGGATCGGTGTCGTGGCAGTTGGGGCGGCAAAGGGGCATAAGCCTCTAATCTGTTGTAGATGAACGCAGCCGCTCGAAACCAGCGATGAGGCTGTCGAGTCCGAAGTTGAACGCAGCATCCATGCCGTCTGTTTCCAACTCGTGAAACAGATCGTGCAGGAAGGACGACGGTGCTTGCTCGGACACATCTGGCCTGTCCGGAACTCTCTCATCGGCATCAGATGCCTGCTGCTCGAGAACGGAACCGACCACATAGTGACTGACCGCCCGGAGCGCCCAAACGGCGCGCTTCGGACAAAAGCCCTCCGCGCAGAGAAAGCGTATTTGCGTCTCGGCGGTGCCAAAATTCGGTTCTGTCGGTCGAGTGCCGGCATGGATACGCGCGCCGTCCCGATAAGAGAGCAACGCCGTTCTGAAGCTCAGGGCATTCTCTTTCAGGAACACCCGCCAGTCCTCATTCTCTTCGGGTAGCGAGCGGGTATGGCGTTCCGCCAGCATCGCCTCGGCGAGCGCATCAAGCAGCGCTCGCTTGTTCTGGAAATGCCAGTAAAGCGCAGGCTGCTGAACCTTGAGGCGTTCAGCGAGCTTCCGCGTCGTCAGGCTGTCCATGCCAACCTCGTTCAACAGCTCTAGCGCCGCCGCGATCACGGTGCCCTTGTCCAGTTTGGTCATTCACGTTCCTTCGCCAGTGCTTGACAATTTATCACCGATAAGTTATATTTCCATCTCCTTATCGTTGATAAAGTCGCTCCATTGAGCGGCGCTGGAGTTTCAGGTGCGCAGCTCTGCCATCATTGCCCTGCTGATCGTGGGTCTTGACGCCATGGGTCTCGGCCTCATCATGCCCGTCCTTCCGACGCTTCTGCGTGAGCTTGTGCCAGCAGAGCAGGTCGCTGGACACTATGGTGCCTTGCTGTCGCTCTATGCATTGATGCAGGTCGTCTTCGCGCCCATGCTTGGACAGCTTTCGGATTCTTACGGTCGGCGTCCGGTACTTCTGGCTTCTCTTGCAGGAGCCGCAGTCGATTACACGATTATGGCATCAGCGCCGGTCTTATGGGTGCTCTATATCGGCCGACTCGTGTCCGGCGTCACGGGCGCAACCGGAGCTGTAGCAGCCTCAACCATTGCCGATTCGACGGGGGAAGGTTCTCGCGCACGCTGGTTCGGCTACATGGGGGCCTGTTATGGGGCGGGCATGATTGCCGGGCCAGCACTTGGTGGCATGCTCGGTGGTATCTCTGCTCATGCCCCGTTTATCGCCGCCGCCCTTCTCAACGGGTTCGCGTTCCTGCTTGCCTGCATTTTCCTCAAGGAGACTCATCACAGCCATGGCGGGACCGGAAAGCCGGTTCGCATCAAACCATTCGTTCTGTTACGGCTGGATGATGCATTGCGCGGGCTAGGTGCGCTTTTCGCAGTTTTCTTCATTATTCAACTGATCGGCCAAGTGCCTGCAGCCCTATGGGTCATATATGGCGAGGACCGTTTTCAGTGGAACACCGCGACCGTTGGTTTGTCGCTCGCGGCGTTTGGGGCAACACATGCGATCTTCCAAGCGTTTGTTACCGGCCCGCTTTCAAGCCGGCTTGGAGAGCGGCGCACGCTGCTGTTTGGCATGGCTGCGGATGCGACTGGCTTCGTTCTTCTGGCTTTTGCCACGCAGGGATGGATGGTGTTCCCGATTCTGTTGCTGCTTGCCGCCGGGGGTGTTGGCATGCCGGCCTTGCAGGCAATGCTCTCAAACAATGTCAGCAGTAACAAGCAAGGGGCTTTGCAAGGAACGCTAACGAGCCTCACCAATCTAAGCTCTATCGCAGGACCGCTTGGCTTCACAGCACTCTATTCTGCCACCGCTGGGGCATGGAACGGTTGGGTTTGGATTGTCGGCGCGATCCTCTATTTAATATGTCTGCCAATACTACGCAGACCATTCGCAACTTCATTGTGATTTAGTCATGGCGATTTGGCATGCGTAGACTTAGGAGAAATGACGGATTAAATCTGTTGAGCAATCATCTCCTTTCGGGGCGAGTGCCAATGATGACCTTAGTTCACACTCTCGCTGTCGCCGAATATCTCAACTTCCGTCACGCCGCCAACGCGCTCGGCGTTGCACAGTCCAGCGTCAGCGCCCGCGTGAAGGCACTGGAAGAAGACCTCGGCATCCTCTTGTTCGAGCGTCATGCGCGCGGCGTTCGGCTGACCGAGGCCGGACGCCATTTCGTCGAGCGGATAGCCGTAGGTATTGACCAACTCGACCATGCGGTGAAAACCGCCGGCATGGCGGCAGCCGGAGAAAGCGGCCGGCTTCGTATCGGTATCCATGCCCTGATTCCGCATAGCTTCCTCGCAAAGCTGATCGGCCAATACCGCAAGGATTACCCCGATGTTGAAGTCGAGATCGCCGAAGGCCCGGCCCGTGAAGCGGTGGTGCAGCTTCGCGCCGGCAGGTTGGACGTGGCGTTCGTCGCGGGCACGCCCCAACCACCCGACTGCCATTCCCGTCGCACATGGACCGAACCGCTCTTGGCGGTGCTACCGGAACGGCATCCGCTCGCCAAGCGGTCAGCCGTCACATGGCCCGATTTGGCAGGCGAGACGTTCCTTGCGTATAGGAAGTTCAAACGCCCTTTTCGGGCAGTCTGCTGGGTAGGCGGCGGTCGCGCAAGCCCCGTTTTGGGCACGGATCGGACGTCTGTGAGTGGGATTTCGGCATCGCGGGGCCACGCAGCGGCGTTGTCAGCAGCCATGCTTCGCTGATTCCCGACAGCGGGCCGAGCGCCGCCCTGCGGATCGTGGCCGCATCGGCTCGGATTCCGGTTTCGCCGTCGGCTGTGCAGCCGGCAGATCGTCACGCGGCTTGCACTGGCGGCGCGCGCGCTGCGGGCCTGTAGTGCGCTTCTTCCCGCGCGCCGTGCTTCTCGAAGTGGGCGAGGATGGCGCGGATGGCGGTGGGTTCCTCGATGCTGGCGACGATCCGCACGGTGCCACCGCAGTGGACGCAGGCGGTGACGTCGATGGAAAAGACCCGCTTGAGCCGTTGCGCCCAGCTCATCGCACGGCGCTTCTCCTCGGGGCTGCGCGGCGCGTCGTGGGCGCTGACGTCCACTGGCGCCGCATCGCCCGCAGGCCGCTTGCCGCGCCCCGAGGGCGTCAGCTGCGCACGCAGGTTTGCATTCGGGGCGAATACGCCGTGGAAGCGGGTGAGATGCGCGCGAGGTGGCGGGACCAGCGCCGCCAGCTTGGCGATGAAATCCACCGGATCCCATTCCACATGCGTGGTGCCATTGCGCCACGGGGTCTTGAGCTGGTAACGCACCCTGCCCTGGAGCGCTATCGACAGCCGCTTCTCGCTGATCGCCGGGCGCGTGATGTAGCGGCACAGCTTTTCCAGCTTGTGGCTTTCGTGTGCTTCGGCCGCCACGCCGGCATGCAGTGAGAAGCCGCCGACCTTGCCGGCTTCGCCCTCCAGCGAACCGGCGTCACCGGGCAGCGTTTGCAGCGTGACGACCTTGCAGCCAGCGTCGCGGCCGGTGGCGATGCGGTAGGTGATCGAACTCATCCGCAGCCCATCCATGCTGTCGTCGCCTGCAGCGCTGTCTGCCAGGAAGGCCGATTCGCCCTCCCCTTCGAGCCAGCCTTTGCGCGTCAGGTGCCGACACACCCGGTGCGCGATGGTAGCTGCCAGCTGGGTCAACTGCGCGGTGGTGGGCGCACGGGCGCGGTGCAGGCGCAGTTCGCGCCGCGGCAGCTCGGTGGCTTCCACGTACACGCCGTCGAGCCACAGCATGTGGAAGTGGATGTTCAGGTTCAGCGCGCTGCCGAAACGCTGGATCAGCGTCACCGCGCCGCACTGGGCGCTGGCGCGGTCGATGCCGGCTTGATCGGCCAACCAGCCGGCGATCACGCGCTGCACGATGCCCAGCACCGGGCCAATGGCTTCTGGCTTGCTGGCGAACAGGAAACGCAAGGGGTACGGAAAGCTCAGCACCCATTGCCGCACAGGCCGCGGGCCGAACACCTCCTCGACCAGGTGCCGCGCACTCTCGGCCATGCGTCGCGCGCCGCAACTCGGGCAGAACCCGCGCTTCTTGCAGGAGAAGGCCACCAGCCTCTCTGCACGGCAGTGCTCGCACACCACCCGCAGGAAGCCGTGCTCGAGTACGCCGCAACGCAGGTAGGCATCGAACGCCTCGCGGACATACCCGGGCAGCGAGCGGCCCTCCGCTTCGATCCGTGCAATGAAGTCCGGGTAGTGCGCCTCTACCAACGCGTACAGCAGCGTGCGCTCGGGCGCGTGGCGCGCGTACCGCGAACCGGTGTGGGCGGACGGCAGTGGCGCGCATCCCGCGGCTTGCCGCCGGGATGTGGCGAGGCGCGGCACGCAGCGCTCCGGTGCGGGGACGGCTGCTCAGTGTTGCGCCTGTGTTCGCACGTTCGTATCGGTGCGTTCTGATCTTCGCGTCAGACATTGCCGCGGCGCGGGCACAACAAAAAGCCCGGCATCGCTGCCGGGCTCCGGCCCCGTCCTTGGGGCCTTGATGTCGGGTCGTTGCCGGGATCGGACCGCGCTGGCGCGGTCCGGTTCCCTGACGACCGGGCCAACCGGATCAGAAATCCATGCCGCCCATGCCGCCCATACCGCCAGCACCCGGCATGGCCGGCTCTTCCTTCTTCGGCACTTCGGCCACGACCACTTCGGTCGTGATCGCAAGGCCGGCGACGGAAGCGGCGTGCTGCAGGGCCGAGCGGGTCACCTTGGTCGGGTCCAGGATGCCCATGGCGATCATGTCGCCGAACTCGCCGGTGGCGGCGTTGTAGCCGTAGCTGCCTTCGCCGGCCTTGACGTTGGCCACGATCACGCTCGGTTCTTCACCGGCGTTGGCCACGATGGCGCGCAGCGGGGCTTCCAGCGCACGGCGGGTGATGGCGATGCCCAGGTTCTGGTCTTCGTTGATGCCCTGCCAGGGCAGATCCGTGCACAGCACCTTGCCGTAGAAGAACAGCAAGGCCGCCAATGCCTGACGATGCGTGGAGACCGAAACCTTGCGCTCGTTCGCCAGCCAGGACAGAAATGCCTCGACTTCGCTGCTGCCCAAGGTTGCCGGGTGACGCACACCGTGGAAACGGATGAAGGCACGAACCCAGTGGACATAAGCCTGTTCGGTTCGTAAACTGTAATGCAAGTAGCGTATGCGCTCACGCAACTGGTCCAGAACCTTGACCGAACGCAGCGGTGGTAACGGCGCAGTGGCGGTTTTCATGGCTTGTTATGACTGTTTTTTTGTACAGTCTATGCCTCGGGCATCCAAGCAGCAAGCGCGTTACGCCGTGGGTCGATGTTTGATGTTATGGAGCAGCAACGATGTTACGCAGCAGGGTGACGGTGTTCGGCATTCTGAATCTCACCGAGGACTCCTTCTTCGATGAGAGCCGGCGGCTAGACCCCGCCGGCGCTGTCACCGCGGCGATCGAAATGCTGCGAGTCGGATCAGACGTCGTGGATGTCGGACCGGCCGCCAGCCATCCGGACGCGAGGCCTGTATCGCCGGCCGATGAGATCAGACGTATTGCGCCGCTCTTAGACGCCCTGTCCGATCAGATGCACCGTGTTTCAATCGACAGCTTCCAACCGGAAACCCAGCGCTATGCGCTCAAGCGCGGCGTGGGCTACCTGAACGATATCCAAGGATTTCCTGACCCTGCGCTCTATCCCGATATTGCTGAGGCGGACTGCAGGCTGGTGGTTATGCACTCAGCGCAGCGGGATGGCATCGCCACCCGCACCGGTCACCTTCGACCCGAAGACGCGCTCGACGAGATTGTGCGGTTCTTCGAGGCGCGGGTTTCCGCCTTGCGACGGAGCGGGGTCGCTGCCGACCGGCTCATCCTCGATCCGGGGATGGGATTTTTCTTGAGCCCCGCACCGGAAACATCGCTGCACGTGCTGTCGAACCTTCAAAAGCTGAAGTCGGCGTTGGGGCTTCCGCTATTGGTCTCGGTGTCGCGGAAATCCTTCTTGGGCGCCACCGTTGGCCTTCCTGTAAAGGATCTGGGTCCAGCGAGCCTTGCGGCGGAACTTCACGCGATCGGCAATGGCGCTGACTACGTCCGCACCCACGCGCCTGGAGATCTGCGAAGCGCAATCACCATCTCGGAAACCCTCGCGAAATTTCGCAGTCGCGACGCCAGAGACCGAGGGTTAGATCATGCCTAGCATTCACCTTCCGGCCGCCCGCTAGCGGACCCTGGTCAGGTTCCGCGAAGGTGGGCGCAGACATGCTGGGCTCGTCAGGATCAAACTGCACTATGAGGCGGCGGTTCATACCGCGCCAGGGGAGCGAATGGACAGCGAGGAGCCTCCGAACGTTCGGGTCGCCTGCTCGGGTGATATCGACGAGGTTGTGCGGCTGATGCACGACGCTGCGGCGTGGATGTCCGCCAAGGGAACGCCCGCCTGGGACGTCGCGCGGATCGACCGGACATTCGCGGAGACCTTCGTCCTGAGATCCGAGCTCCTAGTCGCGAGTTGCAGCGACGGCATCGTCGGCTGTTGCACCTTGTCGGCCGAGGATCCCGAGTTCTGGCCCGACGCCCTCAAGGGGGAGGCCGCATATCTGCACAAGCTCGCGGTGCGACGGACACATGCGGGCCGGGGTGTCAGCTCCGCGCTGATCGAGGCTTGCCGCCATGCCGCGCGAACGCAGGGGTGCGCCAAGCTGCGGCTCGACTGCCACCCGAACCTGCGTGGCCTATACGAGCGGCTCGGATTCACCCACGTCGACACTTTCAATCCCGGCTGGGATCCAACCTTCATCGCAGAACGCCTAGAACTCGAAATCTAACGTCCGTTCGGGCATCGAGGTCCATGTCGGGGTGGGACGGGCCCGTGGCTTCAAGATCACTTGCAGTCCGACCGCGATGTCTTGGTTGCGCGAGAGGTTGTCGACAATCACCAGCATGCGCACGCCGACCTTGCGCAGCAGTGCCAGAGCCAGTTGCTCCATTTCCGGCAACCGTGGGCGTGGGCGCAGCGGCGCGCCCATCGCGGCGAGCAGCGCGACGTAGAAGCGGATCACGGACGGCTCGGACGGCATCTGCACGACCAACACCGGGATGTGCTCCTGGTCGGCGTCGGAGCTGGCCGGGTGGGTGCGGCGGAACTTCTCGACGATCATCGACTTGCCATTGTTGGTCGGGCCAACCAGCAGCAGGTTGGGCATGCGTTGCTTGTTTGGCCACGCATAAAGGGCTTCCAGCCGGTTCAGCGCCTCGACTGCGCGCGGATAGCCGATCCAGCGGTCGGCGCGAAGGCGCTGGATGCGCTCGTCCGCCGGAAGACGGGCCAAGCCCTGGGCCGCCGGCAGCAGGTGGGACAGGTCGATGATGGGATATTCGTCCACGGCTACCACTCCTCAATCTGGTCGAACGGTTTGGCGGGTGGCAAGTTGTCTGCCTGCGGGTCGGCAATATCCGTATCCGGCGGAACGGGCTTGTCCGGCCGAGCTGATGTCTTGAGGTGCTGGCGGCGATCCGCGTCACGCCGCGCCTTGCGTGTGGCCTTCTGCGCGCTGGTCACAATCTCACGCATCTGGCCGATCATGCGGAACAGCGCCGACTCATCCACCTGTTCGCGCCCTTGCTGCCGCAGTTTCGCCAGCGCCTGCCGTTGTTCCCAGAGGGTGACAGCCGGATGCGACAAGGTACGGTAGGGAATTTCCAGGTAATGCTGTCCCTCCGGTTCCAGGACCCAGATACGGCTGATGTCGCGCGGATCGCGCCGGATCAGAAAGGACGGCCAGCGTTCACGCCGCGCAATCCACGGCTTGAGCGCATCGGCGTAGTAGTGGATGTGGTCGATGACAAAGCCGGTGCGGGTCAGCGTGCGCCGGAGGATCGGCAGAAAATCGACCAGGAACGAAGTAGCGCGTGTGACGACGGCCGGTACGCCGACACGCGCCACGGCCTCGGCCCAGCGCGCGGCCGGCGGTTGGAGCAGGCCGTTGTGCACCGAACCGTGGTAGGTGCCGACCGCCAATGTGAGCCAGCGCTCTAGCTCGCGCAGCGTCAGGGCGGCCTTGTTTTCGGAATCGTAGTCGCCGCGCTGGTCAGGGTTGGAGAAGGTCGTTCCCGGCAGTTCGTCGTGAATCATCTGCATCGCCGTGCCGATGATCCGTTCCACGATGCCGCCATAGTGCGGCTGTCCCAGCGGGCGATAGTCCAGCCGGATGCCATGCTGCTCGCAACCCCGGCGCAGGGCCTCGCTCTTGAACTCGGCCGCGTTGTCTAGGTAGAGCAGCAAGGGCTTGCCGCTCATCTGCCAATCCATTTCCACGTTCAGTCCTTCCAGTGTTGATTTCCATGCAAACCTGACCCACCATTTCCATCCAATCTTGACCCACTCTGATTCGTGAGTTGTTGGCTCACGATGAGGCTAGAGTTCTGCTGGTCCTCTCCTTCTTCACGGTAGTTGGTGGTTGCTGTGCGGAGCTGTTCTTGAAGCGAAAGCTATCATTGCCAGTCTCCAGAATATGACAGTGATGCGTGAGCCGGTCCAGCAAAGCCGTAGTCATCTTTGCATCTCCGAATACGCTGCCCCATTCACTGAAACTCAAGTTGGTGGTGATCACCACGCTAGTGCGTTCGTAGAGTTTGGACAATAGGTGGAACAGCAATGCCCCACCAGATGCGCTAAAGGGTAGATAGCCCAGCTCGTCCAAGATGACCAAGTCTGTATACGACAACCTGGTTGCAAGGTGCCCAGCCTTGCCCTGAGCCTTCTCTTCCTCCAACACATTCACCAGCTCGACCGTCGAGAAAAAGCGTACCCGCCGATGGTGATGCTCAATGGCCTGAACACCGAGCGCTGTGGCAATGTGGGTCTTGCCTGTTCCTGGTCCTCCGACCAGAACCACATTGTTGGCATCCTCCAGAAATTCGCATCGATGCAACTGACGCACCAGCGCTTCATTTACTTCGCTGTGGCGAAACTCAAAGCCAGCCAGATCCCGATACGCAGGGAATCGGGCTGCTTTGAGTTGATATGCTACTGCGCGTACCACTCTCTCTGCTGTCTCTGCTTTAAGCAATTGGGACAGGATAGGTTGAGCGGCTTCAAACGCAGGAGCGCCTTGTTCGGCTAGCTCACTGACGGCCTGGGCCATGCCGTGCATCTTGAGCTCGCGCAGCATGATCACTATGGAGGCGATGGCTGGGTCATGACGCATGGCGTACCTCTCTGAGTTGGTCATAGCGGCGCACGTTGGCCTGGGGCTCTACCGACAACTGAAGTGCTTGTGGAGATGTGACAGGCGCTGGAGCGGTGGTTCCATCGAGCAACCGGTGCAGCACATTCAGTACATGGAGCTTGCTGGGCACACCCGCTTCCAAGGCCAGCTCCACTGCGGCAAGCACCGCTTGTTCATCGTGGTGTAGAACCAAAGCTAGGATCTCCACCATCTCTCGGTCACCGCCAGGGTGCTTAAGCAAAATAGATTGCAGCCGCTTGAAAGCAGCGGGTAGCTCTACGAACGGAGCTCCATTGCGCAATGCGCCTGGCTTGCGCTGCAGCACAGCCAGATAGTGGTGCCAGTCGTAGATGGTTTGGCCAGAGCCATCGTGGCGGCGATCAATGATGCGCTGGTGCTCACAGACTATCTGACCTTCGGCAGCAACTACTAGACGATCTGCATAGACGCGCAGACTCACAGGCCGATTGGCATACGGCGCAGGAACGCTGTAGCGGTTGCGTTCAAAGTGAATCAGGCAGGTGGGCGAGACGCGCTTGGTGTGCTCCACAAATCCATCGAATGGCCGTGGAGCAGGCATCAATGAAGTTTGCTCTTGGGCCCAAACATCGGCAATGCTGCCTGGTAGTTTGCCGTGCTCAATCTCTCGCCATAGCGCAAGGCAGCGCTCTTGAAGCCACGTGTTGAGTGCAGGTAGATTCGCAAGAGGTGGAACAATCTGCCATAGGCGGTGGCGGGCGTCTCGTACGTTCTTCTCCACCTGGCCCTTCTCCCAGCCCGAAGCAGGATTGCAGAACTCAGCCTCAAACAGGAAGTGGCTGACCATTGCAGCAAAGCGTGCGTTAACGTCCCGCTCCTTACCGCGTCCGACACGATCCACTGCGGTGCGCATGTTGTCGTAGATGCCCCTGCGAGGCACTCCGCCCAGAACAGCGAAGGCATGGTTATGCGCATCGAACAGCATCTCGTGCGTTTGCAGAGGATAGGCTCGCACGTAAAACGCACGGCTGTGGCTGAGCTTAAAGTGCGCCACCTGCAGCTTTGTGCGCACGCCGCCAAGCACAGCCCAGTCCTCACTCCAGTCAAACTGGAAGGCCTCACCAGGCCCGAAGACAAGGGGAACGAAGGTGCCTCTACCTGTAGTTTGCTGCGCCAGAACGTGCTGTTTATGCCAAACGCGAGCAAAAGCAGCCACGCGGTTGTAGGAGCCCTGATAGCCCAAAGACTGCAGGTCCAGATGCATTTGCTTGATCGTGCGGCGCTGCTTGCGAGAGCGTGTCGCCTCAGTCTTGAGCCAAGCAGAGAGCTTGGCCGTGAACGGATCAAGCTTGGAAGAGCTGACCCGCTTGGCATAACTGGGCTCAGCTACGTCTGATCGCAGGTACTTGCGGATGGTATTGCGAGACAGGCCGGTTCGGCGAGAGATCTCGCGGATGGACAACTGCTCACGCAATGCCCAGCGGCGGATGACACTTAGGATTGCCACGTCTATCACTCCTGGTCTCCTGCTGCTCAACATAGCTGCAGGCTAGGGTTAGTGCGTGGGTCAGAATTAGATGGAAATCCTGGGGGTTAGTGGGTCACTTCTGTGTGGAAATCAACACTTCCAGCCAAGGGCGCTTGTCGCAGGCGACATGCACGAGGCACAGGCCAACCGAAACGGCAGACGGCGCTTCCAGCGTGACGACCATGCCGAGCACGCAGCGGGTGAACACGTCGATGGCGAGGGTCAGGTACGGGCGGCCAATAGGTTGCCGGTCGCGGTCATCGACCACGATCAGGTCGATGACCGTATGGTCTATCTGCACCTGCTCCAGCGGCGCGGTCACGGCAGGAGGCTCGCCGCCCACACCTTGTAGGTCACGAGCGGCATCCTGGCCTTCCCGCCGGCGGATGACCTTGCGCGGGTCAAGGCTAGCGATCCGTAAGGCCACGGTATTGCGCGCCGGCACTCGCAGTTTTTGAGCCTTGCACACCTGAGTGACTTCGCGGTGAAAGGCCGCTAGGCTGCGCTTCTGCTTGGTCAGGAACCGCTTTTGCAGTAGCTCGTGGATGACGCGCTCGACCGGTTCCGGCAAGCGCCCCTTACCTTTACCTCCACCGGACTGGCCGGGCACCAGATCCGTCACGAGGCCGCTGCCTTGCCGGGCACGCCGGATCAGAACGTATACCTGGCGCCGAGACAAGCCCAGCGCCTGAGCCGCCATATCGGCCGCTTCGTGCCCGACCGTCTCCGACTGCGCCAACGGACTGATGATCTCCGCACGACGGCGCGCACGCTCCCAAGCCTCATCAGGCAGAGTGGCCACGCCTTGTTCTGGAATCCGTGGGGTGTCCGTCGCCATGCTCACCTCGCTTTGGTGCACACGAGTATTGAGCATAGTCGAGATTGGTGCAGATCACTTCTGATATTGAACTGTCAGGAGCTGGCTGCACAACAGCCATTACGCCCAATCAACTGGTGCAGTCGTCTTCTGAAAATGACACTTGCGCCGGCTTCGATTGAAGGCTGGCCTCTCCCTGCGAAGCGTGAGGACAGTCGGCCCAACAGCATCATCGTCAACTACGACGGCAACGACGTGATCGCGCTTGAGCTGGCGACCGGCGAGTTGTACCGCACCCGAGCACCTGCAACGACCTTACGACTACGGAGGTAGCAGCAGAAAAAGCCGGGCATTGCCCGGCTTTCTTTGTGAGTCGTCCTGAACGCCTCCCTGATCGAGGTCGAGGGGGCATCGCCTTAGAAAAGTTCGTCCAGCAGGAGATGAAATTGCAGCTTGCGCCTATCCGGATCGGCAATGCCATATTGCGCAACAAGCCTCTCCTGAAGCGAAGGTTCGAACTCCTCAAGACAGTTCCATAACACGGCAAGGTCTTGGTATCGATCAGCAATACCAGCCCGCCCAACGTCGATGCAGCCGACTACCTTACCTTCGACGATAAGTAGATTATCGAGTGAAAAATCGCCGTGCGTCACGACTGGGTCCGGCGCGAGCGGTAGGAGGCGATGCATCGCCTCCCAAACCTGTTCGGCCGTCCACCCTTCGCGCTCCTTATCGAAGTCATCGACATCAACAACCCCCGCCTCGATACGCTCCCGCGCTCGGGCAAGCCTGCATGCGTGGTCACTGTTGAAGGAGCATTCGCTCACTGGGATCGCATGCAGTCGGCGCATGAACGCCGCCAATGCGTCAACAACAACGAGACGGGCTCCGAAATCCGATTTCAGCACTTGATATGCCGTTTTTCCATGTATTGCTGTTGTCAGGAGCCATGCCTGATTGGGCGTGCGAACGAAGCTTACAACGGAGGGCACAGAAATGTGCCCCGCCAGCCAACGCAATCTCACCATTTCATCAGTCACGTCGTCGGCAAAAGCATCTTTGCCGTGCTTCAGAAACAAGTCGGAGCCGCCTGACTTGCTATGCAGCCGATAGACCGCGCAGCCGGACTGACCAACCTTATCACGCGCCCATTTGTATCCCATCACGTGAGCCGCCATGCTCTCGGGCACGGCAGCGGCTGCGCAGGGCTCTTCTCGATCAATATCGTTCACTCATCCAATCTCACTGACGGTTAGGCGTGCCTGGTACCGCACGTTCTATTAAGTCGTACAGAAGACCTGGCATATGCGTTGTCGGTTCCAACGACGGATCGTCGGCTCGGAGGTCGAGATAGATGGAGGCAGATGCTTTGATGGCATCCCTGACAGACAACGCATCGTGCAGCGCAATGGTGGTGGCTAGTCTGCGCTCTTCATCCAGTCGAAGGGTTTCCAATCGCCTCACTCCGCGCTGGTCCTTTCCAGCGCGACGGTAGAGCAAAGGTCCTAACACTTGCTCACGGAAGAAACCGAGCATGCCGATCGCTTCGTAAAGCTCGCCACGGGCGAGCTTGGTGGCCGCATAGTGTAGCCAGATCCAGGCACGTGCTTCGAACCACTCGGAGGGACGGTTTGGCCATGCCACCGCTGCCGCCTCAATGCGCTTCTCGATCTCTGCCGGATCACGAGCAAACAGAACCGCCCGCCGCTCGATTTGCTGGTCGAGATCGGAAGCAAGAGAAAACTTCAAATCGATGTGTAGCAGTGGCGGACCATATAGGCAGATCAGAAGGCGCGGTTCTCCTACATGTTCGCCGGTGAACGCGTTGAGGAAGCCGGGCAGTGCCTCGGCAAAATCCTTGCGTGTAGACAAGACATCTGCGTAGCAGTTGTCCTCAACAACGATGTCGAAATCCAAATCGGAGTGCTCATCGAGTCCTCCGTGAACGTAAGAGCCGCCGATCAGAAGAGCGCGGAAGCGAACATCGGAAGCGACCGCATCGCGGATGCGGTTCAAGAAAGTTGCATGAGCTTGTGGAAGTGTGCTGAGCATAAATGATTCTCCTAGCTGTTCTTTGGGTAAGTACGCCATCAGGACGTTGTGAGTGGCGCGATTTTTAGCGGCTGAAATCAGCCCTTGAGCCTGTCGGCAAGTCGCGTCATGAGGTCCATGCGCTCATGCAGGATCGCCACGACCAACGCGGGTTCGCCCGCACGCGGCAGGCAAAAAACGTAGTGGTGTTCGCAGCGGGCCATCCGCAGCGCGGGAAAGAGTTCGCTCATGTCCTTAAACGGGCCTTCGCCGGCGGCAAGCCTGGCTATGCCCTGTTCCAGCTTAGCGATATAGCGGCGCACCTGCGCCGCGCCCCACTCCCGGCGCGTGTAGCGGATGATGCCGCGTAGATCGGCTTCGGCCTCAGCCGTGAGGATGTAGGCCGTCAAGCGCGATCCCCGCTGAGTTCTTCATCAAGAATTTCGCCGACGCTCTTGGTGGACACCTTGCCGGCAAGCCCATCGTTGATGCGGTTCCCCAGCATGGTTTTCAGTTCCTGCCATGCCTGATCGGCATCAGCGTCACCGGGGAACAGACGTTCGAGGGCGTATTGCTTAATGGTCTTGCCCTGCAAGGCGGCCAGGGCTTTCAGGCTCTGGTGCTGCTGGTCCGTCATGTCGATTGTCAGGCGGCTCATTGGATAACCTCCATAAAATACACGTAACCACATTAGCACATATGTGGGCGTGAGGCTACAGCGCGAGGCGCATTAAGGTCGGGAAAATGCGCTAGGCGCATTTAAATTGCGTATTGCTGTAATGCGCCATGCCGGCTAGACTAGGCCCAAATGGGTATACCCAAATTAACCGGAGGTGATGTGTTTGAAGGTACAGATTGGTTTGACTATCTGATTGTCGTTTTCAGAAGACGGCTGCACTGAACGTCAGAAGCCGACTGCACTATAGCAGCGGAGGGGTTGGATCCATCAGGCAACGACGGGCTGCTGCCGGCCATCAGCGGACGCAGGGAGGACTTTCCGCAACCGGCCGTTCGATGCGGCACCGATGGCCTTCGCGCAGGGGTAGTGAATCCGCCAGGATTGACTTGCGCTGCCCTACCTCTCACTAGTGAGGGGCGGCAGCGCATCAAGCGGTGAGCGCACTCCGGCACCGCCAACTTTCAGCACATGCGTGTAAATCATCGTCGTAGAGACGTCGGAATGGCCGAGCAGATCCTGCACGGTTCGAATGTCGTAACCGCTGCGGAGCAAGGCCGTCGCGAACGAGTGGCGGAGGGTGTGCGGTGTGGCGGGCTTCGTGATGCCTGCTTGTTCTACGGCACGTTTGAAGGCGCGCTGAAAGGTCTGGTCATACATGTGATGGCGACGCACGACACCGCTCCGTGGATCGGTCGAATGCGTGTGCTGCGCAAAAACCCAGAACCACGGCCAGGAATGCCCGGCGCGCGGATACTTCCGCTCAAGGGCGTCGGGAAGCGCAACGCCGCTGCGGCCCTCGGCCTGGTCCTTCAGCCACCATGCCCGTGCACGCGACAGCTGCTCGCGCAGGCTGGGTGCCAAGCTCTCGGGTAACATCAAGGCCCGATCCTTGGAGCCCTTGCCCTCCCGCACGATGATCGTGCCGTGATCGAAATCCAGATCCTTGACCCGCAGTTGCAAACCCTCACTGATCCGCATGCCCGTTCCATACAGAAGCTGGGCGAACAAACGATGCTCGCCTTCCAGAAAACCGAGGATGCGAACCACTTCATCCGGGGTCAGCACCACCGGCAAGCGCCGCGACGGCCGAGGTCTTCCGATCTCCTGAAGCCAGGGCAGATCCGTGCACAGCACCTTGCCGTAGAAGAACAGCAAGGCCGCCAATGCCTGACGATGCGTGGAGACCGAAACCTTGCGCTCGTTCGCCAGCCAGGACAGAAATGCCTCGACTTCGCTGCTGCCCAAGGTTGCCGGGTGACGCACACCGTGGAAACGGATGAAGGCACGAACCCAGTGGACATAAGCCTGTTCGGTTCGTAAACTGTAATGCAAGTAGCGTATGCGCTCACGCAACTGGTCCAGAACCTTGACCGAACGCAGCGGTGGTAACGGCGCAGTGGCGGTTTTCATGGCTTGTTATGACTGTTTTTTTGTACAGTCTATGCCTCGGGCATCCAAGCAGCAAGCGCGTTACGCCGTGGGTCGATGTTTGATGTTATGGAGCAGCAACGATGTTACGCAGCAGGGCAGTCGCCCTAAAACAAAGTTAGCCGCTATGGTCCTCCAAAAGACGACATTTGATCGCTTGTTTCCTGCCGCACCGAGCGGCACAGGTCTCCTCACCCAGACCAATTTCGGGTTCGAGTCGAATCGGACACGACATTTCGATGTCACGGTTCCCGGAAGTCCAAGAATCGAGCAAGGTATGACTGTGATCGCACTTCTTGAAAAACCAAATGATTGGAGCTCCGACAGTTTCATGGGCTGGGTCAACTGCGCTGATGGCTCTCTGGTTTGCGACAGCCCCGGCAAACTGTTTGGCATCGCCTTATTGAGCGCCTATTTCGCCATCATGTTTCCGGTCAGAGCCTACGATGTCATTGCTACCCCATCGAATGCAAACCTAATCGCATTCCTTATAGCAGTCCTGTTCGCCGGCTTTGCCTTACGGTTCTTATATCTTTCCGCGAAAGCCTTTCTTGTTAAAAGAACACTTGTGACCGTTCGTGATTTCGTCGAGCCTACCGAAAAATACGCAGCTAACACTTCGGTCGAGAGGGACGCTTCGCCGCAAAGCGGCTCGCGCCCCTCACCTTGAACGTTAACCTCTGAGGAAGAATTGTGAAACTATCACTAATGGTAGCTATATCGAAGAATGGAGTTATCGGGAATGGCCCTGATATTCCATGGAGTGCCAAAGGTGAACAGCTCCTGTTTAAAGCTATTACCTATAACCAATGGCTGTTGGTTGGACGCAAGACTTTTGAATCAATGGGAGCATTACCCAACCGAAAGTATGCGGTCGTAACACGTTCAAGTTTTACATCTGACAATGAGAACGTATTGATCTTTCCATCAATTAAAGATGCTTTAACCAACCTAAAGAAAATAACGGATCATGTCATTGTTTCAGGTGGTGGGGAGATATACAAAAGCCTGATCGATCAAGTAGATACACTACATATATCTACAATAGACATCGAGCCGGAAGGTGATGTTTACTTTCCTGAAATCCCCAGCAATTTTAGGCCAGTTTTTACCCAAGACTTCGCCTCTAACATAAATTATAGTTACCAAATCTGGCAAAAGGGTTAACAAGTGGCAGCAACGGATTCGCAAACCTGTCACGCCTTTTGTACCAAAAGCCGCGCCAGGTTTGCGATCCGCTGTGCCAGGCGTTAAACATCATGAGGGAAGCGGTGATCGCCGAAGTATCGACTCAACTATCAGAGGTAGTTGGCGTCATCGAGCGCCATCTCGAACCGACGTTGCTGGCCGTACATTTGTACGGCTCCGCAGTGGATGGCGGCCTGAAGCCACACAGTGATATTGATTTGCTGGTTACGGTGACCGTAAGGCTTGATGAAACAACGCGGCGAGCTTTGATCAACGACCTTTTGGAAACTTCGGCTTCCCCTGGAGAGAGCGAGATTCTCCGCGCTGTAGAAGTCACCATTGTTGTGCACGACGACATCATTCCGTGGCGTTATCCAGCTAAGCGCGAACTGCAATTTGGAGAATGGCAGCGCAATGACATTCTTGCAGGTATCTTCGAGCCAGCCACGATCGACATTGATCTGGCTATCTTGCTGACAAAAGCAAGAGAACATAGCGTTGCCTTGGTAGGTCCAGCGGCGGAGGAACTCTTTGATCCGGTTCCTGAACAGGATCTATTTGAGGCGCTAAATGAAACCTTAACGCTATGGAACTCGCCGCCCGACTGGGCTGGCGATGAGCGAAATGTAGTGCTTACGTTGTCCCGCATTTGGTACAGCGCAGTAACCGGCAAAATCGCGCCGAAGGATGTCGCTGCCGACTGGGCAATGGAGCGCCTGCCGGCCCAGTATCAGCCCGTCATACTTGAAGCTAGACAGGCTTATCTTGGACAAGAAGAAGATCGCTTGGCCTCCCGCGCAGATCAGTTGGAAGAATTTGTTCACTACGTGAAAGGCGAGATCACCAAGGTAGTCGGCAAATAATGTCTAACAATTCGTTCAAGCCGACGCCGCTTCGCGGCGCGGCTTAACTCAAGCGTTAGATGCACTAAGCACATAATTGCTCACAGCCAAACTATCAGGTCAAGTCTGCTTTTATTATTTTTAAGCGTGCATAATAAGCCCTACACAAATTGGGAGATATATCATGAAAGGCTGGCTTTTTCTTGTTATCGCAATAGTTGGCGAAGTAATCGCAACATCCGCATTAAAATCTAGCGAGGGCTTTACTAAGCTTGCCCCTTCCGCCGTTGTCATAATCGGTTATGGCATCGCATTTTATTTTCTTTCTCTGGTTCTGAAATCCATCCCTGTCGGTGTTGCTTATGCAGTCTGGTCGGGACTCGGCGTCGTCATAATTACAGCCATTGCCTGGTTGCTTCATGGGCAAAAGCTTGATGCGTGGGGCTTTGTAGGTATGGGGCTCATAATTGCTGCCTTTTTGCTCGCCCGATCCCCATCGTGGAAGTCGCTGCGGAGGCCGACGCCATGGTGACGGTGTTCGGCATTCTGAATCTCACCGAGGACTCCTTCTTCGATGAGAGCCGGCGGCTAGACCCCGCCGGCGCTGTCACCGCGGCGATCGAAATGCTGCGAGTCGGATCAGACGTCGTGGATGTCGGACCGGCCGCCAGCCATCCGGACGCGAGGCCTGTATCGCCGGCCGATGAGATCAGACGTATTGCGCCGCTCTTAGACGCCCTGTCCGATCAGATGCACCGTGTTTCAATCGACAGCTTCCAACCGGAAACCCAGCGCTATGCGCTCAAGCGCGGCGTGGGCTACCTGAACGATATCCAAGGATTTCCTGACCCTGCGCTCTATCCCGATATTGCTGAGGCGGACTGCAGGCTGGTGGTTATGCACTCAGCGCAGCGGGATGGCATCGCCACCCGCACCGGTCACCTTCGACCCGAAGACGCGCTCGACGAGATTGTGCGGTTCTTCGAGGCGCGGGTTTCCGCCTTGCGACGGAGCGGGGTCGCTGCCGACCGGCTCATCCTCGATCCGGGGATGGGATTTTTCTTGAGCCCCGCACCGGAAACATCGCTGCACGTGCTGTCGAACCTTCAAAAGCTGAAGTCGGCGTTGGGGCTTCCGCTATTGGTCTCGGTGTCGCGGAAATCCTTCTTGGGCGCCACCGTTGGCCTTCCTGTAAAGGATCTGGGTCCAGCGAGCCTTGCGGCGGAACTTCACGCGATCGGCAATGGCGCTGACTACGTCCGCACCCACGCGCCTGGAGATCTGCGAAGCGCAATCACCATCTCGGAAACCCTCGCGAAATTTCGCAGTCGCGACGCCAGAGACCGAGGGTTAGATCATGCCTAGCATTCACCTTCCGGCCGCCCGCTAGCGGACCCTGGTCAGGTTCCGCGAAGGTGGGCGCAGACATGCTGGGCTCGTCAGGATCAAACTGCACTATGAGGCGGCGGTTCATACCGCGCCAGGGGAGCGAATGGACAGCGAGGAGCCTCCGAACGTTCGGGTCGCCTGCTCGGGTGATATCGACGAGGTTGTGCGGCTGATGCACGACGCTGCGGCGTGGATGTCCGCCAAGGGAACGCCCGCCTGGGACGTCGCGCGGATCGACCGGACATTCGCGGAGACCTTCGTCCTGAGATCCGAGCTCCTAGTCGCGAGTTGCAGCGACGGCATCGTCGGCTGTTGCACCTTGTCGGCCGAGGATCCCGAGTTCTGGCCCGACGCCCTCAAGGGGGAGGCCGCATATCTGCACAAGCTCGCGGTGCGACGGACACATGCGGGCCGGGGTGTCAGCTCCGCGCTGATCGAGGCTTGCCGCCATGCCGCGCGAACGCAGGGGTGCGCCAAGCTGCGGCTCGACTGCCACCCGAACCTGCGTGGCCTATACGAGCGGCTCGGATTCACCCACGTCGACACTTTCAATCCCGGCTGGGATCCAACCTTCATCGCAGAACGCCTAGAACTCGAAATCTAACGTCCGTTCGGGCATCGAGGTCCATGTCGGGGTGGGACGGGCCCGTGGCTTCAAGATCACTTGCAGTCCGACCGCGATGTCTTGGTTGCGCGAGAGGTTGTCGATATCCTCCACTTCCATCATCAACCCTGGATAATGCCGCCGCCGTCATCGCCGCCGACGCCCGTGCCGGGCTTTTCGGGCCTGTCAGGCTTGCTCGGCCTTCAGCCTGCCTGGGCGAGATCTCCGGCGGACGGATTAACGGCGGAGCTTCGCCGCCTTTCGTGCGTGTGAAGGCCGAAGATAGTTCTCTCAAAAACATCCGTTTATGAGAGATACCAAATGTCATTTTCAGAAGACGACTGCACCAGTTGATTGGGCGTAATGGCTGTTGTGCAGCCAGCTCCTGACAGTTCAATATCAGAAGTGATCTGCACCAATCTCGACTATGCTCAATACTCGTGTGGGCTCTGTTGCAAAAATCGTGAAGCTTGAGCATGCTTGGCGGAGATTGGACGGACGGAACGATGACGGATTTCAAGTGGCGCCATTTCCAGGGTGATGTGATCCTGTGGGCGGTGCGCTGGTATTGTCGCTATCCGATCAGCTATCGCGACCTTGAGGAAATGCTGGCGGAACGCGGCATTTCGGTCGACCATACGACGATCTATCGCTGGGTCCAGTGCTACGCCCCGGAGATGGAGAAGCGGCTGCGCTGGTTCTGGCGGCGTGGCTTTGATCCGAGCTGGCGCCTGGATGAAACCTACGTCAAGGTGCGGGGCAAGTGGACCTACCTGTACCGGGCAGTCGACAAGCGGGGCGACACGATCGATTTCTACCTGTCGCCGACCCGCAGCGCCAAGGCAGCGAAGCGGTTCCTGGGCAAGGCCCTGCGAGGCCTGAAGCACTGGGAAAAGCCTGCCACGCTCAATACCGACAAAGCGCCGAGCTATGGTGCAGCGATCACCGAATTGAAGCGCGAAGGAAAGCTGGACCGGGAGACGGCCCACCGGCAGGTGAAGTATCTCAATAACGTGATCGAGGCCGATCACGGAAAGCTCAAGATACTGATCAAGCCGGTGCGCGGTTTCAAATCGATCCCCACGGCCTATGCCACGATCAAGGGATTCGAAGTCATGCGAGCCCTGCGCAAAGGACAGGCTCGCCCCTGGTGCCTGCAGCCCGGCATCAGGGGCGAGGTGCGCCTTGTGGAGAGAGCTTTTGGCATTGGGCCCTCGGCGCTGACGGAGGCCATGGGCATGCTCAACCACCATTTCGCAGCAGCCGCCTGATCGGCGCAGAGCGACAGCCTACCTCTGACTGCCGCCAATCTTTGCAACAGAGCCACACAGCGCGACTTGGGCCGCAATGTGGAACAGGTAGTGCGGTCCCTGCACAAACCGATCCTGACCGTGACCGAAGGCTTCAAAGAGCCGCAGCGCGTGATGATCGCCTTCGACGGTAGTACCGTGACCCGGCGTGGCGTCGAAATGGTCGCAGGCAGCCCGCTGTTCCGTGGCTTGCCAATCACCCTGCTGATGTCGGGAAAGGAAAGCCAGGACGCACCCAAGCAGCTTGATTGGGCCAAGACCACCTTGGAGGCCTCTGGCTTCAATGTGACCGCCTCGCTGATCCCCGGCGATGCGGAAAACATCATCGCCAAGACGGTCAAGGAGCAGTCCATCGACATGCTCATCATGGGCGCATTCGGTCACTCGCCGCTGCGCACTTTGATGTTCGGCAGCAAGACCGCTGACCTGCTGCGTTCCTCGACCGTCCCCACGCTTCTACTGCGATAGCGAAGGAGTCGCCTCAATGGACATGGAACAGTTCCGCGCTCGACTGCTGATCGAGCAAAGGGAAACCGTTGAGGCAATCCAGCAGGCTCAACAGTCCGCCGCGCCGGTCGAGCTGGATCAATCCTGTGTCGGTAGGGTGTCGCGTATCGACGCCCTCCAACAGCAGGCTCTCGCCCAAGGATTGCGGGAGCGGCTGACCATTCGCAAGCGCAAGGTCGAAGCTGCGCTGGCCCGCCTCGACTCTGGCACCTATGGGCTGTGCTGCGCCTGTCACAGTGATTTGGAGCCGGAACTGTTGAACGCCGATCCTGCTGTTGTGTTCTGCCAGGAATGCGCGACAGCGCGTCAATGACAAAGCCGTATTGATGCCCAACGGCGGAGCCGTTTTGCCTTAACGTGCTTTATTTTCCGTTTTCTGAGGCGACCCCAACTTCCTTTTCCCCATTGCTTTACGGGCTGCCAAAGCTATGTGGCTAAGTTGTGCACGATCGCTACCGTTGTTCGTGACCTCATGGGCAACAATGAGGTGGTTCTTGGTGTCTACCGCTGTTTGTACGTTGTAACCCACCATGGCCGTGCCTTTGGCGCTGTAGGTTGTCATGGCTCGTGCATCTGGATCTGTCCGGGAGATCTGCCGATCCGGTACAGCCTCTAACTCTGCCTTGATCATCTGCAAACTTTGCAGGCGTTGACGCATCTTTTGAATCTTGCCATGCAGACGTTCAGTTTTGGCCTGCATCTCCTCAGGCTGAGTTCGGTCTGCCGTCTCCAAAGCATCGAGGTAGCGCTGGATGCTCTCTTCCAACTCCCGCTCACGACGTTCAATTTTTCCGGGCGTGTAATTGCGCTCACGGTTGTTCACCGCCTTGAATTTGCTACCGTCGATGGCAACCACGGACTCGGTAAATAATTTGAGCTCCCTGCACAGCAGAACAAAGCGGCGGCAGACATTGCGGATGCCTTTGCCGTTGTTGCGACGGAAGTCTGCGATGGTCTTGAAGTCTGGTGCAAGGCGGCCAAGCAACCACATCAACTCCACATTCCTCTGGCATTCCCGCTCCAACCTACGGCTGGACTGAATACGGTTGAGGTAGCCATAAAGATACAACTTTAGAAGTATCGACGGGTGATACGAAGGTCTACCGGTTGATGCAGGCAGCAAACCCTGAAACTCCAGAGCCGCCAAATCCAACTCGTTGATGAAGGCATCAACGATTCGAACCGTGTTGTCCTCGGCAATAAAGTCGTCCAAGCACTCAGGCAGCAGCGTGACTTGCTCTCGGGTCTGGCCTTCAATGAATCTCTTCATGCATCACCTCGCTTAAACGCATGGTGAATTTTAATTTTTGAAGTTCACCAATCCAAGCGTTTTCACACAGCCTCCAGCGATTGCTGTCGGTCATGCCTCTAACTCTAAATTCCGGTTTCACCCAGTTACCAGTCGTTCCGAGGATCGCGGCTGCGAATCCACAACGGCAGCTTTGGGGTGAGTAGCAGTCAGCGGATACAGAGTAGTCAAGTTGGTACTGACGGTCTGCTATCACGCGGGGGCTAGTGGTGCTCCCGACCCAAAGCAGATACCCACTAACGACTGAGGTAAGCGGCTGGCCACAGGCCAGTCCGCTTGACCGCCGGGTTAGCGCACTTTACATGAGCGAAAAATGGTGCGGAGAGGGGGAATTGAACCCCCTGCGTTCTCTCTTGGTAAGCACACATATTCATACAGCACTAATCTCTCGTTCGGGTTGGAATTTTTTCTCACCAGAGCTCCGCAGGAACGCAATTCCGCACCATACACATGCAAATACCGAAGTAAAGAAAGCGATTGAGTTTTTCATAAATACCTCCATAACAAAGCCAAAGACAAAGACAGAAGCGAAGATTTCCAACCCAAACGAGATCACGATGCTGACTTCAATGTGTACCCATACCTCCAAGCCTTAAAAATTGCTAACTAGATTTACACGACAGCCAAATGATCCGTCGTTCTAATAACAATGAATGTATTCGGATTATTTAGAGTGAGCAATCGCAAGCAAATTTTTTATGCAAACCTAAAAATTTCGAGATTGCTGCTTGTTGTCAGGAGTCAACGTCCATTGTTTGATGAAAGGCTGCTTCTGGCCGGAAGCACGCGATCGCCATGATTCCCCAAAGCTGTCTATCACTTGCAGTAGCAAACCAGTCAGCGGCTGCTTTCGGGGGCTTGGCCGAAATGGCACTCTCGGCCAGAAGCGGACAACTGACATGCACCTCCGAACGACTGCTTCGGTTTGCATGAGCGGTCTGTCGCCAGATGGCAGACATGATCGGGCCTGTACAAACCAAAGGTATCCATCAGCGGTCCTTCGTGTCGGCCAGCAATCGACCCAAAGCGGGCATCTACCCTTCGATATAACTTGTTTATCAAGAGTGAAAAAGCTACTTTTTAGTGGCTTTTTGTGCCCGTTTTGGCCACTACCTTGGGGCAGTCTTTGACCTGATGCGGGCGCTTTTTGTCCTGGCCACTGTGGTTTCCTTCTTGGTCACGGACGATTACAGCCTCTGGTTGTGGCCGTTTGGGCTTTTGATCGCGATTTAATTTATTAAATAATAGTCAATTCCGAATATTTATCGATAATACTCGGAATTGAAATTAATTGATATTATTGGATTACCATCGAGTGTTTAATACTTGATCCACAAAGTATTCAGACTCTCTGCTCATTTTTTTCAAAAAGACGTCAAACCCAGGAGTTATTTTGCCAATAAAGTTTTTTATTTCTGTTTCCGTTAAGCTTAGTTCCTTTATGTATTCATTACGGACTCGACCTTTTATATTTGATCCGTACAATCTAACGATCATATTCATGATCAATTCTTCAGCACTTTCGTCATCATCTAACTCGTATTTTTCAGCTAGTTGTGATATTAATTTTATCGCTGATACATCTTTGTTGAAAAGAACTCTAATTGATTCATTAACTATTCTTTCAACAATTTGACGATTTACTCCGCGATTCATCATTTCCTCTCGGCAATATTGAATCGCTGCTGCACAAAGTTCAAGAGTGGCGACGTCATTAGATAGCTCTGGTATTTGTTGCTTTTCTATGACTTCATTTCGGAAATTTTTCAGCGTTTTACATACATAACTTTGAAAGTTCTTGACTGTTTCTGTGTGGTGACCATTAGATCCACCAAACAAACTGCTAACAAAGTTGCCAACATTATCTATAGTATTTATTTTTTGTATATATTCATAGATGCCATCTTTGTTAATAAATACTAAAGACCTTGCATCTTCATCTTCATCTTCATCTTCATCTTCACCTGCTTGATTATTTATATATGTATTTAACTCGATATATTTAAGGTCGGAGGAAAAGCTGAAAGGCTGGCCGCCTTGGTCATTAACAACAAATCCTCTAATAATTTTTGTGTATTCCTCATTAAAAACTATCAAATATAGCCATATATTTTCACCATTGAGCCCACCTTCTTCAGACCAATCAATAGATCCAGTAAAAATTCTATTTTTCTCATCGAAACTAGTGTTGATGAATTTTTTTCTTTTAGGCAAACCGTGATTACTTAATTTTTCCCAGTTTATAAAAGCGCTGTTTTCAGACTCAAAATGATAGGAGGCGTACCCTATTTCATAACGCGGCGCTTGGACAAAAATTTTATTCCTCATATTTCCCTCAATTAAACTTATACAAATTTTGTTTTTTATTTGTAAATTGCAGATTTACATTCCAAGAATTTAGAACGATTGATGATTTCTGTTTGTCTAAGGCTAATCCCCCGCGAAACGACGTTGTTTCTCAATACAGCTTGAGGTGATTCTAGTCGTGGCGGTAAATCTATTCAATATAACTGCGCAGGAAATGTTCGCGCACGAAGGTGCAGGACATCACATCGTAGTGTCGGCTTCTGGCCGGCTACGGCACTTTAAAGATAATCATCAGCGAACTCTGCAAGCGATGCTGCTTGCACTGTGTTCATTAACCACGGTGATGACGAAAAGCGCAATGCGCTGGCTCAAGCCATCAGCGACCGAAGCACAGCTAAGCTCCAAGGTGACTGTGGCATTTTGAAGGTTGAGGTGCCATCTGCTACATCTCAATGGTTTGATCTAGACTCCTGCAACTGGGTATCGGACGAACCAGAGAGGGGTGAAGACGATACACGGGCGCTTCTATTGCGCATGCTCTTAGAGCGGCTAACACCACCTATCCACGAAGCGTGCACAGATGATTGCAGCAGCCAGCTTTAGTAAAGCCATGTGTATATCCAAGCGCCGCTCGAATCGGATGCGCAGTTTTCCAAAGCCAGCAAACCAGCCATGAGTTCGCTCCACGACCCAGCGGTGCTTGCCTAATCGTTCACTGCTTTCAATGCCTCGCCTGGCAATGCGACTGACGATTCCACGCTTTTTGAGATGCCGCCTGCAGCGTGGGTAGTCGTACCCTTTATCCGCATGAAGTTTGTAGGGCCGCCTGCGAGGGCGGCCTTGCAGTCCTTTGATTGCAGGAATGGCATCTACAC
The DNA here is from genome assembly GCF_014076495.1 of Comamonas koreensis. Classification (NCBI taxonomy): domain Bacteria; kingdom Pseudomonadati; phylum Pseudomonadota; class Betaproteobacteria; order Burkholderiales; family Comamonadaceae; genus Comamonas; species Comamonas koreensis. The sequence goes on from NZ_CP043575.1 coordinate 604,956, forward strand.
ATGGCTCAAACAGCATCGAATCGTGCCTGTTGGCTCCACTGACAAGCACCACCAATGGAATGCCACGAGCATCCACAATGATGTGACGTTTGGAGCCTAATTTGCCTCTGTCAGTGGGATTGGGACCCGTTTCCTGACCCCCCGGGGGCTTGGCACCGATGAGCCATCAATGCTGGCTCGGCTCCAATCAATTTGGTCATGCTCACGAAGGCGCACCAGCATTGCATGGTGTAGTTGTTCCCAAATGCCTGCTGCACTCCAGTCACGCAAGCGTCGCCAGCATGTCATACCACTGCCGTAGCCCAAAGCTTGAGGTAAATCTTCCCAAGGGATGCCGGTTTGAAGCACGTACAGGATGCCATTGAGAGCAGCTTCGTTGCTCACGCCCAATTTGCGCGCACCGCCCTTGGAAGAAGGGGTGAATTGGGGAATCAGAGGTTGTAGCTGTTGCCACAACTCTTTACTAACAGGTTGTCTTGCCATGAAGGCACGAAGCATAAATGCTTCGTGCAGGGCTCAAGACGAGGTGGTGTTAGCGGCTCTTAGGCTTCGACATCCTCATCGGTGCCGGTACGAATGGTTTCGCGGTTGCTCTTGTCGCGCATCTTGGCGATGTCGGTGTCCAAAGCACGGTGCAGTTTTTCCAGCGCTGCGTTGAAGGCTTCGGCGACCTTTTCGGCCTCGGCGTTGACAGCCAGGGGTTGGCGCCCGGTAGCCCGTGTTTCCATCACACAGCGCTTGCCTTTGCCGCCGTTTTTCAGGGCGTCCACATCGGTGAGGTAAACCTCCACCCGGGTCACATATTCGCGGAAGCGCGAAAGCTTGTTTTGTACCTCGGTTTGTGCCCATTGGGAGAGGGATTCTCCGCCTTGAACATTGTCACCAGCGTGCACTTGAACTTGCATGGATGTGCTCCTTTCTCGAACATGCTGGGCGGCAGCCCAGCTATAGCAACCGGATGCAGCGAAGGCCATCGCCTTGCGGCACCTTGTTGATCACATCCTAACTCGCAAAACTGCAACAAAGGCTGCGACATGGTCAATATGCGTAAAAGCCCTGAGAAAGATCAAGCGTCCTACAGCCTGCTGGGTGCGCGCTCGGACGGCGGGGCAGGGCGGCGGTTGGCTTGAAACGCGGCGAGCCATCCCCAGCAGCCGGTCATGGCGGCCGCGCAGTGCAAGGTTTAGGTTGCTGCGAATTTTGCAGCGGACAAGCGATACAGCACATGGGCTCGCAATGGGTGGCCCTCAGGCAAGGCAGGGTGCGCAAAATCGCCTGCCAGGTCGCGCTCCATGCCCAGGCGCTCCATCAGTGCTTGCGATGGCAGGTTGCTGGTGGTCGTGAAGGCCACGATGTCAGCCAGCTTTACATGGTCAAATCCGACGGCCAGTGCCGCCCGCGCGGCCTCAGTGGCCAGGCCCTGGTGCCAGGCATGGCGCGCCAGGCGCCACATGATTTCGACGCAGGGAGAAAAAGGCAGCTCGGCCTGGGGCACATGCAGGCCGACGATGCCGATAAATTGCTGGTCCTCCAGCCGCTCCACCGCCCAGACGCCCCAGCCGCGATCGGCCATCAGCGCCTCGCAGCGGTCTGCCATCGCGTCGCTCTGCGCCCGCGTCAGCGGCGCGGGGAAGTAGCGCATTACCTCGGGGTCCGCCGTCATCGCGGCAAAGGCCTCCCTGTCCTGCGGCTGCCATTGGCGCAGCTGCAGGCGGGCGGTTCGGGGCTCGATCAGGGTGGTCATGGGGTCGCTGCTCCAATGAAAAAGCGGCCTGCACGCTAGGCCTTTGCGTGAGCCGCTGGGGTGATCAACAACGCCAAGAGGGCCGTGCACTGCACCGGCCCGCTACGCGGCAGTATCAATGGTGGTGGCCGTGCGCGCCATGCACATGGCGGTGGGCAATCTCTTCTTCGCTGGCTGCGCGCACATCGACGACCTTGCCGCTAAAGCGCAGCGCCAGGCCGGCGAGCGGGTGGTTGCCATCCAGGTGCACTTCCGGGCCCTTGATCTTCTTGACATAGAAGGCCTGGGGCTCGCCGCGGTCATTGGCGCCGCGCAGCTGGCCGCCCACCTTCACGCCCGGTGGGAACTCGCTCTTGGGGATCACGCGCACGAGGCTCTCGTCGCGCACGCCAAAGGCATCTTCCACTGCCAGATCCACGCTAGTGCTAAAGCCCACAGCCTGGCCCTCAAACGCAGCTTCCACCTTGGGGAAGATGTTTTCATAGCCGCCATGCAGGTAGGCGAGGTTGCCGCTGTCCAGCGGTTTGCCTTGCGCATCGGTCACCTTGTATTGGATGGTGACGGCGCAGTCTTTGGTGATGTTCATGGTCTTGTTCGAAGAGTCTGGCAAAAACGCAAGTGTAGGGGCTGCGGCGGGGTGGGCGCAGCGCCTTGCCGGATGGCAGGGGCAGCGCCAAGGGTTTGGTGATTGTCATGCAAACGGCTTGCTCTCCTACGGCAGCATGCTGCAGCGCAGCGCGAGACTGGCTATTTGTGACCGCTTTTCCGGTCGAAAGGATGAAGAAATGGTTCAGCAACTCGCAGGCAAGGTGGCCTATGTGACGGGCGGCGCCAGTGGCATTGGCAAGGCCATCGCCGATCTGTATGCGCAGCAGGGCGCCAAGGTGGTGATCGCCGATCTGAAGCAGGAAGCAGCCGAGGCGGCGGCCCAGGATATTGCCAGCAAGGGCGGCACCGCCATGGGCCTGGCGGTCGATGTGACGCAGGAAGACCAGGTCGACGCCTCTGTCGAAGCCGCAGTGAAAGCCTATGGCGGCATCGATATCCTGGTGAGCAATGCCGGCATCCAGATCGTCAAGCCGGTGCAGGACTTTACGTTGCAGGAGTGGCAGAAGATGCTGGCCATCCAGCTCGATGGCGCCTTCCTCACCACCCGCGCCTGCATCAAGCACATGTATGCGCAGGGCCGTGGCGGCAGCATCATCTATACCGGCTCAGTGCATTCCAAGGAGGCCTCCAAGCTCAAGGCGCCCTATGTGACGGCCAAGCATGGCCTCGAAGGCCTGGCCAAGGTCGTCGCCAAAGAGGGCGGCCCGCAAGGCGTACGCGCCAATGTGATCTGCCCGGGTTATGTGCGCACGCCGCTTGTGGACAAGCAGATCCCCGAGCAGGCCAAGGAGCTGGGCATCAGCGAGGCCGATGTGATCAAGAACGTGATGCTCAAGGACACCGTCGACGGCGAGTTCACCACCGTGGACGATGTGGCACGCGTGGCACTGTTCTTTGCGGCGTTCCCCACCAATGCGCTGACGGGGCAGTCAATGATCGTGAGCCACGGCTGGTTCATGGAGTGATGCTGGCCTGCCCCGCGCTGGCCTGCGGGGGCGGTATTGCTGGGGTGGCAAGACCTGCAGGCAATATTCTTCTGCAACGTGCCGTTTAATGCTGCCAAAACGCTCGAAATTCGGTCTTGTCCCATTTCTATAGCTTTTGCCCGCCCCCTACATTTGTTACATGGTTTGCAGTCTGCTTTGCACAGCCGACAGGTGGGGAAACCGTGCCTGCCCGACAATGGCGCCTTGGCCAAGGCAGCGGTGCGGACAGCGCGCTGCCGGCCCAGGCTTTGCAGACTTCTTCCATGGCGATCCCCCTTCTCTCCGGTTTGATGAACACCTTGCGCCGCGCAGCGGGCGCCTTGCCCGGGCTGGCCCGGCGCCTGCGCCCTTGGCTGGCCGCACGCAGCAAAAAGCAATGGTTGCTGGCGGTGGCAGCCTTGCCGGTGCTGCTGCTGCTCTATGTGCTGCTGCTGATTCCGCTCACCCCGTCGATCGGCGATATCCAGAAAAACAAGGTCGAGGCCCCCACCCAGCTGTTGTCGGCCGATGGCAAGGTGCTGGCCCAGTACAAGCGCGCCAACCGCGAATGGGTGGCGCTGAAGGACATTTCACCGAACGTCATCAATGCGCTGATCGCCACCGAAGACCACCGTTTTTATGAGCATGGCGCGCTCGATTGGCGCCGCACCTTTGGCTCGGTGCTGCACACGGCGATGGGCCGGCCCCAGGGCGGCTCCACCATCACCCAGCAGTTGGCGCGCAATATGTTCCCCGAGGAAATCGGCCGCGCCCGCTCGCTCAACCGCAAGCTCAAGGAGGCCGTGACCGCCTACAAGATCGAATCGGCCTACACCAAGGACGAGATCCTGGAGACCTACCTCAACACCGTGCCCTTTCTCTACAACGCCTTTGGCATCGAGATGGCCGCACGCACCTATTTTGACAAGCCCGCCCAGAAGCTGAGCGTGCTCGAAGCGGCGACCCTGGTGGGCATGCTCAAGGGCACCAGCTACTACAACCCCGTGCAAAACCCGGAGCGGGCCCAGCAGCGCCGCAACACCGTGCTGGCGCAGATGAACAAGCACGGCAAGCTCAGCGACCAGGATTTTGAGACCCTCAAAAAACGCGGCATCAAGCTGGATTTTGAGCGCCAGGACGAGGCCGTGGGCATGGCACCGCATTTTGCGCAGGCGCTGCGCAAGTGGCTGATCGAATGGGCCGACGCCAACGACTACAACATCTATGCCGATGGCCTGGTGGTGCAGACCACCATCGACTCGCGCGTGCAGCAATGGGCCAACCAGGCCGTGGTGCGCCAGGGCCGGCAGTTGCAGGTGACCGCCAATGGCCTGTGGAGCAACCGCAACCAGTGGACCGCCAAGAACCCGCTGGTGCAAAGCTTTGTGCGCGAAAGCGCCGTCTACCGCCAGGCGGTGGCCGATGGCCAGGACAAGGACGAAGCGCTGCAGCGCCTGCTGGCTGATGCCGACTTTATGGCCAACCTGCGCCAGGACAAGGTGCGCGTGCAGGTGGGCTTTATGGCCATGGACCCACGCAACGCCCATGTGCTGGCCTGGGTGGGCAGCCGCGACTTTGCCATCGACCCCTTTGACCATGTCTCGCAAGCGCGCCGCCAGCCCGGCTCCACCTTCAAGCCCTTTGTCTATGGCGCAGCGCTGCAGGATGGCGCGTTGCCCACCGACCAGCTGATGGATGAGGCCGTGCGCATTCCGCTGGGCGGCGGGCAGTTCTGGCGCCCCACCGATGGCGGCCCGCCTTCTGACCAACCGATGACCCTGGCCGACGGCCTGGCCTACTCCAAGAACACCATCACCGCCCAGGTGATGGCCAAGGTGGGGCCCGCCAAGGTGGCCAAGCTGGCGCGGGCGCTGGGTGTGCGCGACAGCAAGCTTGAAGATGTGCTGTCGCTGGCGCTGGGTACCAGCCCGGTCACCTTGCAGGAGATGGTGACCGCCTATTCCACCCTGGCCAACGGCGGCGGCTACCGCGCGCCCGTCATGGTCACCCGCATTACTGACCGCGAGGGCAAGGTGCTGGCCGAGTTTGAGCCACCCGCGCCGGAGGTGGCACTGGACAGCGGCGTGACCTACGCCTTGATCGACATGATGCGCGGCGTCATCACCAAGGGCACGGGCCGGGGTGTGGCGCGCTATGGCGTCAGCGGGGACTGGGTGGGCAAGACCGGCACCACGCAAGACAATGCCGATGGCTGGTTCATGCTGGCGCACCCGGACTGGGTGGGCGGCGCCTGGGTCGGCTTCAACGACAGCCGTGTGCAGCTGAACGACTACTGGGGCCAGGGCGCCCACAGTGCACTGCCTGTGGTGGCCGAGGTGGCCGCCGCATCGCAGCGCGCCAAGCTGGTGCAGGCACAGGCCCGCTTTGAGATGCCGGCCGAGAACAACACCTTTGTGCAGCGCCTGCGCAGCTGGATGCTGGGCTTTGGTGACAACAAGCAACCGGTCGATCCGTTTGAGCAGCCCCCTGCGATGCAGGAGCTGCCCGATCGCGGCAACCCTGGTGATGCGCCCATCATCGACGACCCCGAGGCCCGGCCGATAGGCCAGGGCGGCGCGGGCCCGCGCGGCCCCAGCGGCGAGGGCGACTACCCCGTGTTCCAGAACAACCCATCTCCAGCGCAGCAGCCGCAGATGCCTGCGCAGCGCCTGGCCGATCCGAGCCAGCCGCAACCCGGTGTCGTGGTGCCTGGCGCGTCGTCCAACCCTGCGCCTTCCAACCCGGCACCGGCCAGCGCCTCTCCTGCCCCGGCCTTCCCCGGCAGCGCCAGTGCGCCCCAGGGCCAGCCCGCGGGCAACCCACCGCCGATTGAGCGCGGTGTGGTCGTCTCGCCGGTGTCGTCCGGTACCGTGGGCCAACCCGTACCCACGGCCGATGGCGGCATGGTCTGGCGCCGCGCCACCCCGTCTGGCACGGCGGCGCCGCAGTCCGGCAATGCAGGAATTGCGGCCAGCGAGGTCAATTGATCCCGCTGCCCATTTTTTAAGCACTCATCAGGAGGATGTTCATGGTCTTCAACCACCGCCGCCAGCCCCGCTGGCTATGGATGCGCGCCGCTTGCCTGGGCGCTGCCATATTGGTATCAACAGCCGCGATGGCCGTGGACAACCCCGATGCCCCTGACCGCCTAGCCGCGTTTGAGCAGCGCATACAGCCGCTGGAGGCGGCCATCGGCAACCAGAACACGACGGCAGACATGCTGCGCGCCAGCAGCGCCTATGCCAAGCAACTCGATGTGGAGCTGAACCAGACCTACCGTGCGCTGATGGCCAAGGTGGGCGCCACCGGCGCGCAAAAGCTGCGCGCCGCGCAGCGCAACTGGCTGAGCTTTATGACCACCGAGGCCGCCTTTATCGACGGCACCTGGAACGCCCAGGACTTTGGCAGCTCCTCAGCGCTGTCGCGCAGCGAGTACCGCAACAGCCTGACCAAGGCGCGCATCGTCCAACTGCTGGGCTATCTGCGCGCCTATCCTGAATAATGGATGTGTGCGGTCACTCTTCAATGACTTCATGCACGCCGGAGCTGCCACGCTTCCAGTAGGCCGCTGCCTTGGTCCATTTGGGGTGGGCGCCATGCTCGGCAATCAGCGCTGCACGCAGCGCCTTGGCGGCCGTCGATTCCAGCGCTACCCAGTTGTAGTAATCGCCGGCTGGCGCATCGATCTGGCGCAAAGCCGCTAGCAGCCGCTGCGCATCGCCAGCTGGCTGGCCCTGGCGGTGCACCCAGTGCACCTGCAGGTCGGCAGCACTGTCCAGCTTTTGCTCGTCGGCTGCGTCATTCACCTCCACCACCACCACCGCCTGGGTGCCGGCAGGCAGCTCGCGCAGGCGGCGCGTGATCGCTGGCAGCGCCGCATCATCACCAATCAGCAGGTGCCCATCAAACGCCGTGGGCACGATGAAGGAGCCACGCGGCCCCGCAATACCCAGTGCATGCCCAGCGGCCGCCTGCAGCGCCCAGGCAGTGGCAGGGCCGGCCTCATGCACCGCAAAGTCAATCGCCAAGGTCTGCGCCTGCGCATCGTAAGAGTGGGGCGTGTAGTCCCGCATCGCCTCGCGCATCGCGGGCGGCAGGCCTTCGCTGCCGGGTGGCGGCAGCTGCAGCTCGCCATTGGAATCCGGAAACAGCAGCTTCACATGGTCATCAAAGCCCAGGCTGCTGAAACCCGCCAGGTCGGCACCCTGCAAACGGATGCGCAGCATATGCGGCGTCAGCTGCTCCACCGACTCCACCGTAGTGCGGCGCAGCTTGATCTCATGGCGCGCCCGCTCAGGCGCACGCGCAGCCAGCAGCTCGGGGGAAGGGGAGGTGGGAAGGCTCAGTTGCAAGGGCATGGTGTGTTCAATCCGTGTGTAAGATATATCTTTTATCTTAAATGAGAACCATTTCTGTGACTAGGGCGGGGTGGCAATCCCTGGTTGGGGTGTGGCTTTGGCGGGGGTGGGGTTGTCAAATGGAGGAGGGTGTGCGCAATGCTGGCTGTCTTTCATCCTTGATTGATGAAGAGGTCTCTCACCGCTGCTGCACGGCGCGGAACAGCGTGTCCTGATGGCAGCGCTTCTTACGTTCTCCGCTTGGTCTGTGTTGCATTCCACTGACTCGTCAGCGCAGCGTAAGCATTGCTGAATCAAATGCATAAAGTTATTGATATTAATTTTTTGATAGTTTTTTCTTGTGTGTTTTGTTAGGTTGGCGCTACTTCCATGATTGCGCCGAACCACTGCAAAGCCAAAAACAGGGGCAAGAGGGATCTACATATGCCTAGCGCAAAGCACTGCGGCCTAAGAACGCTACAACCACCAAGGTCGTCCATCACCTGGGCTACCAGCCCATCCATGCGAGGGAGTCTGTTTGCCTACCTGCTGTCGAGCGCATTTTGGGCCTCCGCTCAAGGCATCTCAGGCATAGGCGCTTTCGCACCCAATACCGAGCTGGGCTTTACCCCGGTCGCCAAAGCCGGCGAGCCGCGCATCAACTGGATCAATGGCGAATACCAAGAGAGCAACACCGACCTGAGCGTCAAAGTGCTGGGCGGCAGCTTGGACATCGCCCGCTCCTGGAGCCAGGGGCGCTGGTGGCTCAACCCCGCCTGGGCACCGCTCAGCTTTGAGCTCGATCCGCTGGGCAGCGACGCCAAAGTGATAGAGCGGGTGGGAGTGCTCTACGAACGCAGCGGCCAAAGCGATCTGTACATGGCCAAGAGCAAAGGCAACGCCCCCGTCTATATCAAAAGGCTCAAGGATGCAGCTGGCCAGCACACCGGCTGGCAGTGGTACGACCGCTTTGGCAACACCATCCACTACAGCGCAGACGGCGTCATCCAAAGCTATGCCAACGCCAGCGGCGTCAAAGTCAGCTTCGCCTACGACAGCGCCACCAGCGCCCGCATCCTGGACCACGGGGGCAAAACCATCTACACCGTCACCATGGCAGGGGGCCTGATCACAAGAATAGAAGACCTGGCTGGGCGCAGCGTCAGCTACCAATGGGCAGGCCAGCGCCTGGCCCAGGTCACCGACGTCATGGGCAACGCCTGGAAGTACGGGTACGACGCCAACGGCCAGATCACTAGCCGCACCGACCCGCTGGGTCTCAAGATCAGCGCCCAGTACATCCAAAGCATCCCCGCACCCGAGCCCATGCTGAGCCTGGGCAAGAAGGGCGTCACCATCGACCCCACAGGTACCAGCGGCACCACGCAAAAGCTCGCCAACCTCTGGGGCGGCGGACGCGTAGGCCAGTTTGACGGGCAAAGTGGCTGCGCATCAACGGGCGCCAACAACTACCTGCGCGAGCGCCGGGTGTTTGAAGTCACCTACACCGACTGCCGGGGCAACGCCACCGTCACCCAGTACGACCTGCAAGGCAATGAGCTCAGTCGCACCTTCAACGGTAAAAAGACCGCCTCCAACCAATGGGATGGCGCTTACAGCCAGAAATACACCAATGCCCGGGGCTACAGCACCACCACGACCTACGACAGCAACTACCAACCGCTGCAAATCACCCATCCCGATGGCAGCGTGGAGAAGTACACGTATGAGCCCGTGTTTGGACGGCAGAGCAGCTACACCAACCAGTTGGGGGTTGTGAGTACCTGGCGCTATGACAGCAAAGGCAATGTCATCGAATGGGTGGAGGCCAAAGGCCTACCTGAGCAGCGCACCACCCTCTACACCTACGACCCCTACAGCCAGCTCACCAGCAGCACAAAGGGCGCGGGCGATGCGACCAAGGCGGATGCGATTACCCAAAGCTGGCAGTACGACAGTGCGGGCAACGTGACCGCCCAAACCGATGGGGAGGGGCACACGAGAACGATGGCGTATGACTTGCGCGGGGCCCCCACCAGCAAGACCGATGCACTGAACCGCACAACCAGCCTGGAGGTGGATGCCGCTGGCAATGTGACCAAGGCCTCCAATCCATTGGGCCACGCTACCCAAATCCGCTATGACGCGAGAGGCAGGCGCACCCATGTCATCAGCCCCATGGGCAACACCCAGGTCACCCGCTACGACCAGCGGGGCCGAGTGATTGAAATCCTGGCACCAGGCGAGACCGAAGGCGCGGGCCGCAGAACCGCCTATGACAGCAATGGCTGGCCTATCCAGTCGATCAGCCCAAGCGGCCTGGTCACAGAAACCACCTATGACGCGAGAGGCCGCATTCAGGCCACCAAGGACCCTGCAGGCAACACCACCAGCTACGAATACGGGGCAGATGATACCGAGCAGGCAGGGCTGCTGATAGCCACCCAGTACCCCACCTACAAAGAGACCTACCGGTATGACCAACAGGGTAGGCTAACGGCGACCACCCAGCACCTGGGTGGCGGAGAGAGTCGCACACAAAGCCAAACCTATGATGTGCTGGGCCAGCGTGTAGCGAGCACCGATCCTGCAGGCAAGACCACGCTGGTTGAGTACGATGCACTGGGCAGAAAGATCAAGGGCACGGACCCCGCAGGGCAAGCCACTAAACAAAGCTGGGATGCCTTTGACCAGCTGACCAGCCTCAGGGATGCCAATGGCAACACCCACCGGTTCGAGTACGACAAATCAGGACAGCAGACCAAAGAAATTCGCCCCATGGGCGAAGCCATTGCCTACCGCTACGACGCTGCCCATCAACTGATCTTGCGCACCGATGCAGGAGGCAATACCCGCAGCTACAGCTACGACGCGGCCGGCCGCATGACGCAAGCGCAACACCAGCTTGGCGGCACCACGCTCGATGAGAAAACCAGCTACCGGTACGACAACGATGGGCGCCTTGCTGCCTACGAACAGCAAGATGGCAACGGCCAACTTATCAGCAGCGCCAGCTACAGCCACGATGCCCAAGGGCGTACGGCACAAAGCCAAACAACGTATGGCAAGGTAGAAGGATCAGGGAGCTTCAGCTTCACCACAGGCCAAAGCTTTAACAGCGACGGCCAACTGGCTAGCCACACCTACCCCGACGGCAGCACGCAAACCTATAGCTACACCAAGGGGCAGCTCGCCAACATCACGCTACCCAACAGCAGCGAGATCCGCTACCAAAATTACCAGTGGAATATGCCCACGGTCATTCAAACCCCAGGAGCAACCAAATCCTTGGCGCTGGATGCCCTGCAACGCCCCACCCGCATCCAGGTCAAAAACAGCAGCAACCAGGTACTGGCCAGCAAGGCCTATCAATACGACAAGGCTGGCAATATCACCCAGATCGACAGCGACCTGGGCACCACCCAATATGGCTATGACAACCTGGACCGCCTCACCCAGGCAATCCCAGACCAAAGCCTGCAAGGCCTGGGCCTGCCCAGCGAACACTATGGCTATGACGCCGTAGGCAATCGCACCAGCAGCGCGCACCAGCCGGGCGCCTGGAGCTACAACGCCGACAACCAAATGGTCCGTTACCCCAGCAAAACACCGTTTAGCCCAAGCCCTGCGGTAGACACCCAGGTGAGCTACACCCCGCAGGGCCATACCCAGCAGGAAACGAGTGGGCAGGACAGCAAGACCTACCGCTATAACGCGGCCGAGCGACTGATCACCTACGAGAGCAGTGATGGCACCCTAGCCCATTACCGCTATGACCCGTTCGGCCGCAGAATCAGCAAGAGCGTGACCAAAGACGCGGCCACGCAAGTGACCTACTTTGTCTACAGCGAGCAGGCGCTGATGGGAGAGCTGGATAAGGATGGCAAGCTGCAGCGAGCCTATGGGTTCAATCCGGTTGCGGGTCAAAAAGGGCTGTGGAGCACGGATCCGGTTTGGCAGGCGGAGGCGGTAAATAGTGGGCTAGCGACTTCTCAAACGGGCTATCACTATCTGCATACGGACCATCTGGGTACGCCTGATGTAGCGACAGATAAGGCCGGCACGATTACATGGAAAAAGATCAGTGAAGCGTTTGGAATCACTCAAGCTGTGGAAAGTGTTGCGCAAGTCAATCTCCGATTCCCCGGGCAATATTTTGATGAAGAGAATAAAAGTGTCTACAATTTTAATAGAAATTATCGACAAAATGCGGGCAGATATTTGCAGGGGGATCCTATAAGATTAAAAGGTGGTATTAATTTTTACAAATATAGCAATGCCAATCCTTTAATATATTTTGATGATAAAGGGCTAACAGCCGGGGGGTGGGGGTTGATGCCAGTTCCGCCTGCAGGGGATGTTAATACAATATACTGCAAAGATGGTCGACTGGAATTGTATATTATTCCTGGCGAAAATTATAGCAAATGTCCCGCAATTGAAAAATGTTTAAGAGTTCATGAGGATACTCACAGACGGGATGCAATTAGCTTTGATCCTAAAATATGTGATGGTGTAAATGGCAATGCTGTTGGATACTATGGAGAGGATGGGAAATCATACAAAATAGCTGAATACACTAAAAATGCAGAGATTCGTGCTCTTGACAATCAAATTGCATGTTTAAAAGCATCCGTTTCCGAAGGGTGCGATGCATATTGCCAAGGCTGGATTAGAGATGAAATCATCAGGAACGAAAATTTAAAAATCAAAGTGCGATAAGGAACGTATTGGGGGTAATTATGAAGATAATTTTATTCTTTGCGATAGCTTGTTATGCTGGAGCATCCATGGCAAAAAGCGATTGCCCAGTCGAATTTTTCTTAATTGAAGAAAACAATGGAAGGGTCGAGTTGGGTCTCAGGAATAATATGAGTGAACCCCATAATATTCAATATGATCGGTTGCCTTGGGTGCTTTCGTCTGGCGGTGTGGAATTCCATGTATCTGTTGACGGCAAAAGAATTCAACAGGTGCATGGAGTCGGACGAAATACATTGATTTTAAAATTGGGTCCTAAATCTTCAATATCTAGTGAGGTTGATATAGGTTATTTATCCTCGCTTTACTCTGGAATTTCTATTGATAGAGTTTCAATTGCATGGGAATACGGTATTCCAAATAGTGAGATTTTTGAAAAGCATTGCCGTCGTTTCGAGGGGGTGCTCAAATCTCCTCCCACATAAAACTATCAAATCATAAGTGGGATTTTTAATGCTGCAAATGTGAGAGCTAATGATAAAGGCGATTGATATTAATTTTTATGGGCGCTGGATAGCTTAAGCGCATCGGTTCAGCCGTGCCCTGTGCATGTTAGCGTTGAGTCAAAAAATAACGATGTGTTAGTCGTCTCGATCGATAGCATCTCGTCCCGAGACTTGGACATTCTCTACGATTTTCTTTCTTAGTCCATATTCGTTTTCGGAATAAACTATTCTGCGAAATACAGAGAGGCGAAAACAGAGATTAGACCTATATATGCCTTTGGACACCGCTCGGAGATTTTTGTGCTTAAGGCAAATACTTCTATGCAGCAAGAAGTATCTTTATACAAGCGCTTTAATGATCTGAAATCAGATGCTGGAGTTGTTGATGTAGCTTGGGTCTACAGATTTCCGGAGCCGGGAAAAGGGACAGAGGGCTGCGCTCAGTTCAAAGGCCAATTTTCTATTTTTGACACACCCACCAAACGGACTTCAGAATGAAGTCGTTCGACTAGTAGCATTTGGAGGTGGTGTGTTCACTGCTTTCTGGGATGCGGCGAGAGGCATGTGCAGATGGGATGCCAGCAGCCGTTTTTCCTGCTTCTCTCAGCGCCTGCGCCAACCCGAACCCGAACTTGGCGCAGATTCCCAAGCACCCGTCACCCTTCCCCCACCCCCGCTATACACCCCCCGCGTAAACGCCTCCTCAAACACCGAATACCCCGACCAATCACTGTGCGCAAAATGCAGAGGCCCGGTGCTTGGGGTGGGCAGGGCCTGGAGGCGTTCGCCGTTGATCAGCGCTGGGCGCTTGGCGCTGTTGGTGGGTTGGCCGATGCGGCTCGGCACGGTCTGGGGGCCGGGGCGGGGGATGTCCATCGCGTGGCCTTAGCGCCTGGCCTCGACGTTGCTGGTTTTTTGGTAAATGTCGGCGTGTGCGCGGGTCAAGGGTGGCCGGGGTTTGGTTGCGCGCAGCTTCCCAGCCTTGGGCAAGCATTTGTTGGTGGGCGGTGCTGGCGCCGGGCTGGTTGGCGCCAAGCGGGCTAATCGCAGGTGAGAACGGTGGGAAGGATGGCGATTTCTGGTCGGCGCATGGCTAAGCCGGGGCGTTGCTAAAGGCTGGGGACCGCGAGGAGCAGGGGCGCGGTCAGTGAAGCAACGATTCACAGAGAGGCATGGGCGTGTGACCTGGATGTGCCCATGGAGTCGCCTGGCAAAGCTTGTGTTGCCTGCACTAAAACCTGGTGGCAAGTTGCAATTGGTAGAAATCGTGGAAGACGTCTACCGGTGCGGAAGTGGCCAGTGGTAGTAGCGGAAAGCATTGTGCGGGATTGTCTGCGCTGGCTTGACTGTCGACCCGCTGAAGGAACGCTGCCGCAGCGCTCTTTCGGACGCCGCCGTGGCGGTTCAAAAACTGGCCCCACAGTGGCATGTTGCGAAATCGGTTGCTGGCCACCATTGCGTGCGCGGTGTAAGGCGGAGGAAACAGCCGCTTGTAGGCTGGCAAGTGGTAGAGCCAGGAGACACCCGCTATCTGCCTGGCTGATGGTTGCTCGGCGCGAACATGGGCCACGAGTGCAGCGAGCTCCGATAAGCGCAACCCCATGCGTTCGTCGCTCAAGGGTCCCTGCAAACTGTGGTCGTCGTTGTGGAAGTGAAGCCGGATCTGACCCGGCTCCCCCAAAGCATACGAAAAACAGCCGAATGTTGCGATTACCGAGTCGGGACGGTCAAGGTGCGGACGCTGGGTGTAGACATGGTAGGTCCATGCACCAAGGTCCGGATGGTCTTTCAGTCCCGCAATGTAGGCCGCCCACATGGGATGGTTGGGGTTGAAATCTCGACGGCCCACCAATCTGACATAGAAATTCGTGTAGTCGAGCAGGGCCGTCTCCAGCTTCAGGTTCGCCAGTACCGCGATCTTTCTGGCGAAGTAGATCTGGAGATCAAAAAATTCCTTGGCGTAAGCCATCGCAGTAGCACTCCATGAGATTGCCGTTACGTTCGGATTTTGGGGCCTTGAACCGGGAATCGAGCCAGCCATATCGATGAACCGTTTGCTAGGCCCTCCGTCCTGGCGATGATTCAGACAAATGGAGTCCCACACACTGCGTGCGATCAGCCGTCCACCGGCTCGGTAGCCGCCACGGATGGGCGCTGTTGCATCTTCGCAAACCATGCCGCCAGCTGCGGTGCCTGTTCGCGCCATCCCAGCGTCTCGAAACGGTAATCGATGTAGCCCAGCGCGCAGACGAGGGTCAGATGGCCGATGCCAAAGGCGCGCGCCTCCAGCGCCGGGACCTCGCCCTCTAGCAGATCCAGGCTGGCGCGGGTCTTGTGCTCGAACGCGGCCAATAGGGCCGCCAGCGGCACGGCGCGCTCGCGCTCGTTGCGCCACAGAATCAGCGCATCGAGCAGGCCGTCACCCAGCGCATGCCAGCGCAGCGCCGCCCAGCGGGCGTCGCCTTCCCGAGGGAACAGCGAGCCGCTGGCCAGATCGTCCAGGTATTCGCAGATGACGACCGAGTCAAACAGCGTCCGGCCGTCGTCCAGGATCAGTGTCGGGATCTTGGACAGCGGATTGTCCTGCATCAGGGCTGCATTGGGCTTGAGCATCGCGGCCACGGAGC
Source organism: Comamonas koreensis (assembly GCF_014076495.1). NCBI lineage: Bacteria > Pseudomonadati > Pseudomonadota > Betaproteobacteria > Burkholderiales > Comamonadaceae > Comamonas > Comamonas koreensis. The sequence goes on from NZ_CP043575.1 coordinate 620,445, forward strand.
GGACCAGCTGGAGCTGCTGCGTCAGCTGCAGCTCATGGGCGCAGATCATGACTTTTCGGACATACGGCGATTTGGGGGACCAGTGCAGTTGCATAGAAAACCTGGAAGTGAAGACAGAAGAGCGCACCGGCGCTGGCGCGCATGGCATTGGCCGGTTCAGAGGCTACACCACACCACTGGCCAGCAGCTGGTCGATGCGCTCGGCCGAATAGCCCAGCTCCTCCAGCACCTGGCGCGAATGCTGCCCCAGCAGCGGTGGGGCCATTTGCTCCTGCAATGGTGTCTCGGAGAAGCGCATCGGGCTTACCACCTGCGGCACCTGCACGCCGCTGGGATGCGGCACATAGTGGAGCATGCCGCGGGCTTTGACCTGCGGGTCTTCGAACACGTCGGGCACCGAGTTGATGGCGCCGCAGGGCACGCCCGCGCCGTCGAGCGCCGCTATCAGCTCGGCGCGCGGGCGCTGGGCCAATTCATGGCGCAGCATCGCCGACAGGGCGGTGATGTTGCGCACGCGCTGTGCGTTGGTGGCAAAGCGTTCGTCCTGGGCCCACTCGGCGTGGCCCAGCACATCGCACAACTTGGCAAACTGCCCGTCGTTGCCGACCACCAGGATGGCATCGCCATCAGCGCAGGCGTAGACATCCTGCGGCTGTATATTGGGATGCGCATTGCCGTTGCGCTGAGGCGTCTTGCCTGACACCAGGTAGTTCATGGCCTGGTTGGCCAGCATCGCCACCTGTACATCGAGCATGGCGATGTCGATCGATTCGCCAACGCCGCTTTCATCGCGACGCGCCACGGCCGCGAGCACTGCCACTGCGGTATACATGCCGGTCATCAGGTCGACGATGGGCACACCGACCTTCTGCGGGCCGCCGCCCGGTTGGCCGTCGCGCTCCCCGGTAACGCTCATCAGGCCACCCATGGCCTGGATCAGGAAGTCATAGGCGGGCTGGTCGCGGCGCGGACCGGTCTGTCCAAATCCAGTGACCGAGCAATAGATGAGCCGTGGATTGATCTTGCGCAGGCTGGCTTCGTCCAGACCATAGCGCGCGAGCGTGCCGGCCTTGTAGTTCTCCAGCACGATGTCCGACTGCAGGGCCAGGTCGCGCACGATCTGTTGTCCTTCTGCGGTGTCCAGGCTCACGGTGATTGAGCGCTTGCCGCGGTTCACCGCCAGGTAGTAGCCGGCCTCCTTGGTGTCCTTGCCCTCGGCATCCTTGAGAAAGGGTGGGCCCCAGGAGCGCGTGTCGTCGCCGGCGCCCGGGCGCTCCACCTTGGTGACCGTAGCTCCCAGATCGGCCAGGATCTGCCCAGCCCAGGGCGCCGCAAGAATACGGCTCAGGTCGAGCACCCGCAGGTGCGACAACGGGCCAGAAGCCACTTTGGCATTGGTCATCAGAAAGACTCCAGTCAGCTATGCAATGCCTGGACTTTAGGGCGGCATTGGCAGTGCGCCTAGCCGGTGCGCGCGCAAGGCTGAGATGCTTCAAGGCACATAGCAGGCTTGCGATGCAAGGGTCTTACTTGGGCGCAAGGCTCTGCATAGACTGGTGCAAAAGGAGACAACGACCATGCATAGACGTACTTTTGCCAGCCTCTTGGCGGCTATCGGCCCCTTGCTCGCAAGCGGCCACGCGTGGGCCGACAACTGGCCCACCAAGCCGCTCAAGCTCATCGTTCCCTATGCGGCTGGCGGCCCGACCGACGCCATCGCGCGCATGATCGGAACCAAGATGGCAGCTTCCCTGGGGCAGCCGGTGGTAGTTGATAACCGGGCGGGCGCGGGCGGCACCATTGGCGTCGATGCCACCGCCAAGTCGCCAGCGGACGGCCACCAATTTGCGCTGGTCGCGCCGGGCCCGCTGGCCGGCATGCCCAACCTGACGAAAGTACCTTACTCGCTCGACGACCTGGAGTTTCTCACGCTGGCGGCGCGCATACCCAGCGTGATCGTGGTGAACCGCAAGTCCGGTATCACCTCGCTGGAGCAGTTGATTGCCAAGGCCAAGGCCGCGCCCAATACCCTGAACTACAGCTCCGCAGGTGCGGGCACCACGCCGCATATCGGCTTTGAGCTGTTCAAGCAGGAGACGGGCGCAGCCATCGTGCATGTGCCCTACAAGGGCGCGGCGCCTGCCATCAGCGCGGTACTGTCGGGCGAGGTGCAGATGACCATGGTGGATCTGCTGCCTATCTTGCCTTTTGCCGCCAATGGTAACCTGGTGGTGCTGGCGGTCGCGGGCAAGACGCGCGCACCGCAGCTGCCCGATGTTCCCACCACGGTGGAGCTGGGGCTGCCGAATGTGCTGATGGAGACCACCTATGGTCTGATTGCGCCCAAGGGCCTTCCTGCCGGCGTGCAGACCAAGCTGCGCGAAGCAGCCGTAGCGGCCATCAACTCGCCGGAGATGAAGGAGCGGTTTCTCAAGCAAGGCGCGATCGCTGCCACCTCGACGCCAGCGGAGTACCGCAGCCTGATGCAGGCCGAGTCTGATAAATGGCGCGGTGTGATCACCAGTGCGAAGATCACGCTGGACTGAACGCGATGAAGATTACCCACGCTTTGGTCAAGCCCTGCATCCAGGGGCTGGCTGATCCGCAATGGAAGTTTGCACGCGCGCAGGTGCCGCGCCTTGAAGGGGCGGTGCTGCAGCTGCAGGACGAGGACGGTCACATCGGCCTGGGCTATGTGCATGCGATACCCGCGATCTCCACACATGGCGCCGGCGCGCTGGCGGCGCTGGAGTTCCTCGCGCCACGGCTGATCGGTCGGCGTGCCGACGACATCGCCTCCATCATGGAAGAGGTGGATGCCACACTGGCCTTCAACCCCACCGTGAAGGCCGGCATCGATATGGCCCTGCATGACCTGCTGGCACGCCGCCTGGGCGTGCCGGTGCATGTGCTGCTGGGTGGCAAGATGCGCGATGGCGTCGCGCTGTCGCGCATTCTTCCAATCAAGTCGCCTGACGAAATGGCGGCCATCGCGGCAAGGCTGGCGGGCGAAGGCTATGCCCAGCTCAAGCTCAAGCTGGCGGGCGATACGGTGACCGACATCCAGCGCATTGCCGCCGTGCGCGCGGCAGTGGGGCCGCATGTGGCGCTGACGCTCGACCCCAACCAGTCGTACCACGCCAAGCAGCTGATCAGCGCGTTCTCCAAAATGGAGCGTTATGACATCGCGCTGATCGAGCAGCCCGTGCCTGCGGCCGATATCGCCGGGTTGGCCCTGCTGACGCGGACGCTGCCGGTGGCCATCGAGGCTGACGAGAGCGCGCAGAGCGTGCGCGATGTGTTCAGGCTGGTATCCGAACGCGTGGTGGATGTGATCAACCTCAAGGTCACCAACCTTGGCGGGCTGCGCCACTTCCTCGAAGCCGTGCGTATCTGCGAGGGCGGCCAGGTGGCCTGCCGCATCGGTGCGGCGTTCGGGCCGGCGCTGATGCAGGCCATGGCACTGCAGGCGGCATGCATTCCAAAGGCGCTGCCCTATGCCTGCGAGCTGTCGGAGCATCTGCATCTGCAAGACGACCCGTTCACGCCGCTGCCAGTGCAAGACGGCATCCTGACACTGCCCAAGGGGCAGGGCTGCGGCGTGGGCTGGCGTAGCTGAGACTGCGCGAAAGACCACCCCAGACGGTAGAACCCAGATTGCCCGGTGGCAGGGTTTCAATAACGAGGAGACAGCCGGCATGACATTTCCGCAAAACTTGGCTGCGCCTGCGAGCGCTGCCGCAAGCATAGGCCGACGCCCGTTGCTGCTGGCGCTGGCGGCAGCAGCGCTGTACGCCGCTGTGCCGTCCCTGGCAAGGGCTGAAGGCTTTCCCGACAAGCCACTGCGGCTGGTGGTGCCCTTCCCCGCCGGTGGCGCCGCTGACATGATGGCGCGCGGCATGGCGCAGCGCTTGGGATCCGAGCTGGGACAGCAGGTGGTCGTTGAAAACCGTGGAGGCGCTGGCGGCGTGACTGCTGCGGAGCTGGTAGCTCGTGCGCCTGCCGATGGCTATACGCTGTTTTTTGCCACCATGGGCACACAGGCCATCAACCCGGCGCTGTATGCCAAGCTGCGCTATGACCCGGTCAAGGACTTCGCGCCGGTGGCGTTGACGCACACCACCCCGCGGGTGCTGGTGGTGGGCGCGGCGGTGCCGGCGCGCACGGTCAAGGAGCTGATTGCGCTGGCAAAAAGCAAGCCTGGCGTGCTGACCTACGGCTCGGCAGGCAACGGCAGCTCCAGCCATCTGTCGGGTGCGCTGTTCGATGAGCTTGCTGGGGTGAAGATGGTGCATGTGCCGTACAAGGGCAGTGCGCCGCTGCTCACCGATGTGCTGGCTGGCCGGGTCGACATGACCTTTGACTCCTACACCGTTTACGAAGAGCAGATCCGCAGCGGACGGGCCCGCGCGCTGGCCGTGACATCACGTACCCGGCTCAGTTCGCTGCCGGACATTCCCACGCTGGCCGAGTCGGGGCTGGCCGGTTACGACGTCTCGAACTGGCTGGGCGTCATGGCGCCAGCCGGCACACCCAAAGGCGTGATCGACAGACTGAATGCCGCGTTGGTGCGTGCCATGGCCACGCCCGAGCTGCGCAAACAGCTCACCCAACTGGGTATTGAGCCGACCTCCAGCAGCCCCGAAGAGTTTGCCCAGCTGGTGCGCAGCGAGATTCCCAAGTGGCGCAGCATTGTCAAGCAGTCCGGCGCGACGGTGGATTGATGCCATGAACGCGACGATCCCCCCAGCGGTGCTGCACTGCCGTGAGATGGTCTGCACCGGTGATGGCGAGATCGATGTAGTGATCGATGCTCCGCAGAACGGCGTGGGCCCGGCCATCGTGCTGCTACCGTCGTCGCAGCGCGATTCGCTGGATTTCGACCCCCTGGCGCGGCAGCTGGCGCTGCTCGGTCACCGCGTGCTGCGGCCCCAGCCACGCGGCATGGGGCGCACCACGCTGCCCGTCAGGCAGCTCACACTTCACGCGCTAGCGCAGGACGTGATCGACACCGTGGAGGCGCTGGGCGGCGGCAGCGCAGTACTGGTCGGCCATGCGTTTGGCCATTTCATCGCGCGCGTGGCCGATATGGACCACCCGCAATGCGTGCGCGGCGTGGTCGTAGCGGGGGCCGCAGCGCGGGTGTTTCCGGCAGGCATGGCGGAATCGCTGGACATCGCCTCCGACCCCAGCCAGCCCGATGCCCTGCGCATCGCCCATCTGCAGCGCGCCTTCTTTGCCACAGGCAACGACCCCAGGGCCTGGCTTGAAGGCTGGCACCCCGATTTGCGGGCGATCTACCGCGCGGCCGGCACGGTGCCGGCCAAGGACCGCTGGTGGACGGTGGCCAATGCGCCGCTGCTGGACCTGCAAGGCGCTCAGGATCCCTGGCGCCCGCTTGAAAGCCGCGGCGAGCTGCAGAACCTGCTGGGCGCGCAGCGGGTGACGGTGCAGGTGATCGACCAGGCCAGCCATGCGCTGGTGGTGGAGCAACCCGTCGCGGTGGCTGGCGCAATCGCGCGCTGGATGGCCCTGCTGCCGGAGGGGGGCGCAAGCAGCGCGGGCGCAGCACATGGGGTTTAATCAGCCATTGTCCTGATGCCTCTTTCCGATTCCATGTGCAGCGCTAAAGCCACCACACTCCAGCTCGACATCGCCTCCAACCTGCAAAAATGGCGCACGTTTTTGGCCATTGCCGAGCTTGGCAGCTTGACGCGGGCCGCGCTTTTTCTCGACAGCAATCAATCCCTGCTGAGCCGCCAACTGAATGCGCTGGAGCGCGACTGCGGCGCGCGGCTGTTCAACCGCACCGGGCGCGGCGTGACACTGTCCGATGTGGGCGAGCGCATCTTTCCCCATGTGAAGAACCTGCTGGCGGATGCCGAGCAGCTCGAAGTCGAGATCCGCGGCGAGGCGCGCGAGCCCGCCGGGCGTGTCACGGTGGGCTCCCTGCCCTCCATCTCCGGACCTATCGTCGGGCGGCTGTTCCAGCAGATCAGGGCGCAGTTTCCTGGCATCCACCTGAAGATCCTCGAAGGCTCGAGCGGCCAGGTCGAGGAATGGCTGGCCGATGCGCGCGTGGACATCGCCATTCTCTATCGATACAGCCATGCGGTGCCGGAGCAGGAGCAGGCGCTGGCCAGCGTGGAGAGCTTTCTGATCGGTCCGGCAGGCGATGCGCTGACTTCGGCACCAGAGGTGAACTTTTCTGCGCTGCACGATCTGCCCTTCATCTTGCCCGGTGCTCCCAATGGCCTGCGTACGACCTTGGATGCGCTGGCGCGCCAGGAGCACATGAATCTGGTCCCTGTCATCGAAGCCGATTCGCTGCCGCTGATGCGCTCTCTGGTCGCCCAGGAGGGGCTCTACACCGTGCTACCGATCCATGCCGTCTGGAGCGAGGTGCAAGACGGCAGCCTCAGCGCCGCGCGCATCGTCAATCCTCCCCTGCAGCGCATCGTCTCCATGGTCTTTGCCCGCAACAAGGGCCCGGGCCGCGCGGCGTCAGCCGTGGCGCGGCAGATCGCGCAGATCGTCGATGAACAGGCGCACGCCGGCATGTGGCGATCCACGCTGCAGGCATAACAGCTTTGCCGGCTGCAGGGGGGTGAGACGGCCGGGATGCATGGTGAAATCCATGACCTGCATACGAAGGAGACCCATGCCCCGCATTTCCCTACCCGCCCCAGAGAGCATGTCACCCGCTCAGCGCCAGGTCTACGACAAGGTCGTGTCCGGCCCGCGCGGCAAGATCGAGGGCCCGCTGCGCGCGGCGCTGCACAACGCCGAGTTGGCCGACTGCTGGCAAGCCCTCGGTGCGCTGCTGCGCTACCGCACCAGCCTGACGCAGCGGCAGTCGGAGATCGCCATCTTGGTGACGGGTCGCGCCTGCCAGTCTCCCTTCGAGTGGTATGCGCACCGGCGCGAATCGGAGAAGATCGGCATCGAGGTCGATATCCTCGAAGCCTTGCTGGCCCAGACGCCGCCGCCCTTTCGCGCGCCGGAGGAGCAGCTGGTGTACCAGTTCGCGCTGGAGCTCAACCAGCAGCGCTCGGTTTCGGATGCCACCTACGCGGCGACGCTGGAGGTGTTTGGCGAGCGCGCTGTGGTGGAGCTGACGGCGCTGGTCGGCTACTACACCATGGTGGCGATGACGCTCAATGCCCACGAGATTCCGTTGCCCGAAGGCCAGCAGCCGGCATTCCCCTTGCCCCAACACCAAGGAAATAGGCCATGAGCGATGCGATCACCCGGGGCTGGGACTGCCACGCCCACTTGTTCGGCCCCTACGCGCGCTATCCGCTGAACGAGGACCGCAGCTATACGCCACCCGAAGCCCTGCAGGCCGACTATCTGGCGCTGCTGGGGCGCCTGGACCTGACCCACGGCGTGCTCGTGCAGCCCAGCGCCTATGGGGAAGACCACCGCTTGCTGCTGGACACGCTCGCCGCCTTGCCGCAGCTGCGCGGCGTTGCCGTGCTGCGCCCCCATGCCGCGGAGCGCCTGCGCGGGCTGCGCGCGCGTGGCGTGCGTGCGGCGCGCTTCAGCCAACGCAGCGCCAGCGGCAACTTCGCCGGTAGTGCGTCGTTGCAGGATCTGGAAGACATGGCTGCTACCTTGGCCAGCGAAGGACTGCATGCCGAGCTGTGGACCGACTGCCAAGTGCTGCCCGATATCGCGCCCCGCCTGCGCCAGCTGCCGGTGCCGGTGGTCATCGATCACATGGGCGGTTTCGATGCCACCGCGGGCGTGGATGCGCCCGGCTTTCGCCAACTGCTGTCTTTGCTGGAGGAGGGCACGGTGTGGGTCAAGTTGTGCGCCTACCGCAACGTCTTAGGCGATGCCGACCTGGAGCGTGCCCGGCCGTTTCACGACCTGCTGCTGGAGGCCAACCCCGAGCAGCTGGTATGGGGCAGCGATTGGCCGCACCTGCGTGTGACGCCTGAGCCCGATGCCGGGCAGCTGCTGGAAACCTTCAAGCAATGGTCCGGGAGCGACACAGCGGTGCGCCAGGTGCTCCAGGACAACCCGACGCGACTCTACGACTGACGAGGTGGGGCGCGCCATGCGCTCCGCCTGCGCTCAACGCCCGGTGAAAACCGGGGCGCGCTTTTCCTTGAACGCGAGCTGCGCTTCCTTGGCATCGTCGGTCTTGGCAATCTGCGCTGTCATGTCCTGTTCATAGCGGTAGCCATCGCGCAGGCTCATGTCCTCGACCACATTCATGGTGTGCTTGCCCATGCGTGTCGACACCGGGCTTTTGGAGGCGACGACGGCCGCCAGCTTCATCGCGGTGGGCATCAGCTCTTCGGGAGTGGTGCAGGCCAGAACGATGCCAAGGCGGTACAGCTCGGCGCCGGGCATACGGTAGCCCGTGAGCATCATGTGGCGTAGCTGGGTATGGTTGAACAGCCGCATCGCATGGCGGCTGCCGCCGAGCAAACCCACATCCACCTCGGGCAGCCCCAGCGATGCCTTGTCCGAGCACAGCAGCAGGTCGGACGATGCAGCCATCGCCAGGCCTGAGCCAAGCGCCACGCCATTGATCGCACAGATCACCGGCTTGGCGCATTCGCGGATCGCATGGAAGCACTCGCGCGTGCGCCGCGAGTGCGCCAGCAGGTCCCCGGGGCCTTTGATGACATCGGCCCGGCCCTTGAGATCCGCGCCGGCGCAGAACACTTTGCCAGCCCCCGTGAGCACCACGACGCGGACCTCGTCCATTTCCGAGACCCGATCCAACGCCCAGGTCAGCTCGTCATTGAGCGTGCGCGTCAGGGCGTTCACCGGGGGGCTGTCGAGCGTCATCACGGCAATATGGTCGCTGACCTCCACGCTCAACTGCGTCAATTCTTTCCAGTCGCTCATGTCTCTTCTCTTGGTGATGGCAAAGGATCAGTCTATCCAATGCCCCCCTGTGCCAGCCAGCTCTGCAGCATCACTTCTGCTATGCGCATTGGAGCGATGCAGGCACCGCCGCTATGTCTCGGGATGCATGCCAGCCTTGCCGCAGCTTGGCTGGTATTGGGCTGTGCTGTGCCTACACTCGGAGCAGTGCTGGTCCGCCGTGGCAATACAGCGCATAAGAAATGGAGAGACATCAAATGCAATGCAAGAAATTCATCGCCGGATTCGCTTTGGCCGCTTTGGCCGCTGTGGCAGTGACTGGAGTGCAGGCGGATGAGGGCCCGGGTGGCTACCCGAATAAGCCCATCCGCCTCGTTGTGCCTTTCCTGGCAGGCGGCGCCACCGACCAGATGGCGCGCGGTATGGCGCAGAAGCTGGCAGAGGCGCTGGGGCAGCCGGTGATCGTGGATAACAAGGCTGGCGCAGGCGGGAGTATCGGTGCCGAGGCTGTTGCCAATGCCCCCAAGGATGGCTACACGCTGCTGTACTCGACGATGGGGGTGTTGACCATCAATCCCAGCCTCTATCCCAACCTCAAATACGATCCGGCCACCAGCTTTGCGCCGGTGGGCCTGACGCATGTCACTGCCAACCTGCTGGTGGTGAATCCGCAGGTGCCCGCAAAATCGGTGGCCGAGCTGGTGGCGCTGGCGCGCAAGAAGCCGGGTGGGCTGAGTTTCAGCTCTGCGGGCAACGGCACCAGCAGCCACCTGTCGGGCGAGCTGTTCAAATCGATCGCCGGGGTGGACATGCAGCATGTTCCCTACAAGGGCAGCTCAGCCGGGCTTCCCGACCTGATTGCTGGGCGCATCGACATGACTTTCGATACCGCGTCGCTCTTTGGCGAGTACACCAGGAGCGGCAAGCTGCGCCCGCTGGCGGTGACGTCACGTGAGCGCATGCCGGCCATGCCGGAGGTGCCGCCCATGGCTGAGACTGCAGGCTTCAAAGACTATGACGTCTCGCTGTGGCTGGGCGTTTTGGCGCCGGCCGGGACCTCTCCGGAGATCGTGTCCTACCTCAACCGTCAGTTGGTGAAGGTGATGCGCGAGCCGTCGATGGAAAATTCACTCAAACCCTACGGCATCCAGCCGCTGTACAGCAGCCCGCAGGAGTTTGCCAAGACCATCGCCCAAGACCGCAAGAAATGGGAGGCGGTGGTCAAGTCGGCAAAAGTCCAGGCAGATTGATCGGGACGCCTCGCGTCCGGTAGAAGAACCCCTGCTTTTTTTGTGAGCAAAGGAGCTTACCAGCGCCTGCTGCATCTCAGCCATGCGCTTCACTTGCCGGCGTGAGGCATGGCTCCCAATGTGCATGCGCAGCTGCCTCCATCACCCCCGTACCGCTGCCGCCCCCGCATACAACCCCCGCGTAAACGCCTCCTCAAACACCGAATACCCCGACCAGTCGCTGTGCGCAAAATGCAGGCGGCCGGTGCTCGGGGTGGGCAGGGCTTGGAGGCGTTCGCCGTTGATCCGCGCTGGGCGCTTGGCGCTGGTGGCGGGCTGGCCGATGCGGCTCAGCACGGTCTGGGTGCCGGGGCGGGGGATGGCCATCGCGTGGCCATAGCGCATGACCTCGACGTGGGTGGTTTTTTCGTAGATGTCGGCGTGTGCGCGGGCGAGCGTCGCCAGGGTTTGGTCGCGGGCGGCTTCCCAAGTTTGGGCCAGCAGTTGCTGGCGGGCGCTGCGGGCGCTGGCGCCAGGCGCGTTGCCGCCCAAGGCGCGGTAGCAGGTCAGCACCGTGGGCAGCTGCTGCATGGCATTGAGGCGCTGGTGGCCGGCGTTGACGTAGCCCAGGCCGCCGTGGGCCACATCGTCGTACAGCACATTGTCCCAGGCCAGTTCGGCGCCGGGGCGGTCGCGCAGTGGGGCGCGGATATGCACATTGGTCACCTGCCAGGGTGCCCAATCCAATGCCTGCACGGCGGCGCGCAGAAAGTCGGGCGGGTCCTGCACCACATGGGCCGCGATAAAGGTCGGCAGCGCCACGATGCAGTGCGCAGCCTGCCAGCGCTCCATGCTTTGGCTCGCGTGGTTGAAGCTGTCGATCTCCACGCCCTGGCGCGTCTCGGCGATCCGCATCACCGTGTGGCCGCTGTGCAGCCAGCCGGCGGCCTGCACCGGGGCGCTCAGCTGCTCGCTGAGCCAGCCATTGCCCTGCGGCCAGGTCAGCACGCTGTCATGCGCGTCGTCTGGCATGCCCGGGGCCTGAAAGCCGTGGCGGCTGGCAAAGTAGTGCAGGCCCGCCCAGGCCGATACCTGGGCGCAGCCGGCGCCAAAGTCGTCCTGGCAGGCATAGTCCAGATACCAGCGCAGGAGCGGGTCGTCCAGCTGGTGCTGGGCCAGCCAGGTGTCAAAAGGGATGGCATCCAGCGCCTGGTGGGCCGGGGCCAGGCCGCCTTGGGCCTGCCAGCTGCGCATCACCGGCATGCTGAAGGGCTGCGCGCGCATGGCGTCATCCACCAGCTGGGCAAAGCGCTGGTACTGGGCGATGGTGCTGGCGGCCACGTCCTGCGTGGGCAGCAGGCCTTCCTGCCATTCGCCATGGATAAAAAGGCGCTCCTGCGGGCTAAAGCACAGGTACTCGTCCTTGTACTGCCAGCGGCCGGCCAGGCGCTGGCGCACACCCAGTTCTTCCAGCAGATCCTGCACCTCGGGCGCGCTGTCGCCAGGTACCGGCAGGTAGTGGGCGCCCAAGGGGCAGCGCAGGCCCTGCACCGTGCCGCCACGGCTGTTGCCGCCGGCCTGGTCTTCCAGCTCCAGCAGGGCCACATCGCTGGCGCCAGCCAGCCGCAAGGCGCGGGCGGCCGATAGCGCGGCAATGCCGCCGCCGGTAATCAGCACCTGCACGCGGTGGGTTCGGCTGGGCGCGGGCAGCGGCAGGCCTTGCGCCAGGCGGTCGCGCATCGCATGGCCGCGCTCCCAGGCCTGGCCTACAAAGCCGCCCTGGATATGGGCGGCGCTGGTGCTGGGCGGTGCAGGCTTGCAGCTGGCCAGCGCGCTGCTACTGGCCAGCGCCGCGGCGCCCTTCAAGACGGAACGGCGTTGCATGGCTGTGCGGTCCGCAGTGGGCTGGGGTGGTAGGCCGTCATGTCAGTGCGCCACCTTGCCCCATTCGCGCTCATAGGTGTGTACCAGCACCTGGTTGGACAGGCGGTTCACCTCGGTCGGTACCCGTGCCATGTCGGGCGGGAAGTCAAACAACAGCGGCAGGCTGGGCAGGCTCAAAAAGCGCATGCCTTCGGGCAAGGTGGTCGGCAGGCTCCAAGGGCGGCGGCTGGCAATCACAAAGCCCCATTCGCCAAAGCTGGGCACATGGGCGTGGTAGGGCGTGGCCTGCATGCCCACCGATTCGACGGTGGTCACCACGGTCCAGAAACTCTGGCGCGCAATCAGTGGCGACGTGGTCTGGATCACTGCAAAGCCGCTGGCCGCCAAATGCTGGCTCAGCATTGCGTAGAAGCTGTTGGTGAACAGCTTGCCCACCGCAAAATTGGTCGGATCGGGGAAGTCCACGATGATCACATCGAACACCTCGTCGGCCTTTTGCAGCCACTGGAAGGCATCGGCATTGATGATGTGCACCTTGGGGTCGTTCAAGGCATTGCTGTTGAGCGCCTGCATGCTCGGCACATTCTTGAACAGGTCGGTCATCTGCGGGTCCAGCTCGACCAGGGTCACCGATTCGACCGAGGGGTACTTGAGCACCTCGCGCACGGCCATGCCGTCGCCACCGCCAAACACCGCCACCTTGCGCGGCGCGCCAAAGCGGCTCATCACTGGGTGCACCAGGGCCTCGTGGTAGCGGTATTCATCGCTCTGGGCAAACTGCAGGTTGCCGTTCAGGTACAGGCGCGCGCCGCGCTTGCCCTGGGTCACCACAATGCGCTGGTAGGGCGTCGTGCGGGTCAGCACAATGGGCTCCTGGTAGAAGTGGTCCTCGGTCAGCGACGTCAGCCGCTCGGCGCCCACCAGGCCGCCCAGCAAGGCGACAATCACCAGGCCGCAGGCCAGCACATGGCTGCCAAAGCGGCGCAGCTCTTCTTTGAAGAGAAACAGCGCCCATACTGCTACCAGCGCATTGAGCAGGCCAAACACCAGTCCGGTGCGGATGAGGCCCAGGTGCGGCACCAGCAGAAGCGGGAAGGCCAGCGACACCGCCAGCGCGCCCAGGTAGTCAAAGGTCAGCACTTTCGATACCAGATCGCGCAGCACCACATTGCGCTTGAGGATGCGCATGACCAGCGGTATCTCCAGCCCCACCAGGGTGCCCACCACCAGCACCGTGCCATACAGCATCCAGTGGAAGGCGCTGGGCACATAGGCGTTGATGATGGACAGCACGGCAGGCAAGGCCCCGCCCACCAGCGCCACCATCAGCTCGATGCGCAGAAAATGCGCCGGCAGCTCGCGCACCAGGTAGCGCGACAGCCAGGAGCCGATGCCCATCGCAAACAGATAGGTGCCGATGATGGTGGAGAACTGCAGCACCGAATCACCCAGCAGGTAGGACGCGAGCGCCGCTGCGGCCAGCTCGTACAAGAGGCCACAGGCCGCCACCACAAAGACGCTGAACAGCATCGCCACTTCCAGCGGGCTGGCGCGCCGCACGCCGCTTTCCGGCAGGGCGGCGTGGCCAAACTCCAGCGCGTGATCGCTGCCTAAAGCGCCATCGGGGCGCGGGCTGGGCGATGCTGGGGGGGAAGCGTTGGCAGAGGGGTTGTCAGGGCTGGAGGTCGACACGGGCGAACAGTGCAGGGACGGTGCCAGGCGCGCGGGCACCAGCAGCGTGGGCTAACAGGAAAAAAGGGCCAATCGCCCGCGCAGATGCCAGGCGCTGCAGCAGCGGCCATCCGTGGCCAACAGCGATCATCAACGGGCGACGGCGGTAGTGGCCATGCCAGCCGCAGCAGCTGGCGTGGCACGAACAGGCGCTAGCCGATGGCCGCTGCCACGATGATGCTGATGCCCAGGCTCATCGCCGCCACCACCACGCCCAGCGCGAGGTTCTGCTTTTCCACAATCTCGGCCCACATGTCCACGGGGGTGATCTTGTCGATGATCAGAAAGCACAGCCAGAAGACCACCACGCCCACCATGGCGAACAGGATGGAGCCAAAAAACGCCGCAGGGCGGAACCATTCCAAATCCATCACAACTCTCTCCTTCGTCAAATGCGCGCCCGGGTTGGGCTCTGCGCAGTGCTGTTGCCAGCCATTGTTTATTTGTGGCTGCCGCCGGAGCTGTAGCCACCCCAGGAACCGCTCGACGACCGGCCGCTGCCCGTGCTGGTGCTGCACTTGCTCACATAGGTCGGGTCGGCGGCCAGTTTGCGCCGCTCCAGCGCAGTATCGCAGCCCTTGGGCCACAACCAGATCAGCAAAAAGAACAGCAGGAACAGCCCAATGATGATGGGCATGCAGCCCAGCTTGGGCACCGTAAAGCTGCTGGTCTCGGGCTTGAACAGCGCCAGCTGGTCGCTCATGCCAAAGGCGGCTGCGACCGACTCGGGCGTCATCTTGCGGCCCAGCGACCAGCTCAGCTCGCGCGCGCTTTGCTCCAGGTTCAGCAGCTGCGCGCCATCCTTGCCACGGGCAAAGTCCACATTGTCGGTCTTGTCGCCCCGGGCCACCGGCCAGTAGAACTCGCCCAGCACATAGGTGGTCTCGGCGCGGTAGCGCGATTGCAGCTGGTAGGTCTGCTGCTTCCAGGTCGCCGTGCTGCGCCCTGCGCGGTAGTCGGGCGCGCCGGTCAGCGTCTTGACCAGGCTCCAGCCTTCGCTGCTGTTGACCAGAAACTGGAAGCCCTGCTGGCTGTGGTAGAGCAGGTACTCATCCCAGCCAAAGTACTCGTCGTCATCGGGTTCGATCCCCATGCGGTGCTGAAAGCCCACCAACTGCCATTTGCTGCCGGCCAGCGTCGCTATCTTGCCCAGCGGCACCAGGGGCTTGACCGGGTCTTTCTGCATCGCCGCGCGCAGCTCGCCGCCAATGCCTTGCGAGACATCGATGAGCGAGCCGCAGCTCGGGCAGGTGAGGGCCTGGGTCGTGTCCAGCTTGATGTCGACACGCGCCGCGCAGCGCGGGCAGTTGAAGTGCCGGCCCTGGTCCTTTTTGGTGGACGTGGGCCGCAGCCCTGCAATCTTGAGCGAGCCCAGCAGCACCGGCGCGCCCAGGTAGACGGCAGGGGGCTGCTCGCTGTAGTCGATGGACAGCACCTTGTCGTCTTCGGTGCGCAGCTCCACCACGGTAAAGGGCTTGCCCAGCTCGGGCTGGTGCGGCATCTCGCCCTCGGCCGCCATCAGCTGGGCCAGCACCACGCTGGTCACGCTGTACTGCACGCCGCTGATCGCAATGCGCTGGCCCGGCTGCCAGCGGTCGGCGGGGGGCAGGTTCTTGGTGGGGGCCTGGCTCGCGCGGCTCAGCACAAACTGGCCGTTGTCCTCGCTGATGACGGCGGTCTCGCCGCTGTCGCCCAGTGCCAGCCATTCGTTCCAGCTGCCGGTCTCCCCCTTGTACTGCAGCCGGCCCACCAGGCGAAAGCCCTCCGGCTTGCCCTGGCTGCCCTTGGCAAACTGGCCGGTCTGGTTCAGCTTGAGCGGGCTGTAGTCGTTGAAGACCTCGGCCATCTTGCCGATGCGCTTCAAGATATCGCCATTGCGCACGATGGAGCTGTGGCAATACGGGCAGACGGCGAAGGCGGACTGGGCGCTGGCAAATTCCACAGGCGCACCGCAACCCGGGCAGGGTGCCGTATAGCTGCGTTGCTGGTCCGTCGTCATAGGTCGTCTGGCTTGTTATGGAGGTGTTATTACGTCGCCCGGTCGGCAACCGCACCGCATCATAGCGCAGGCCTTGGCGCGCGGGCCGCCTGCCCGTGACGGCAGGCATTGCGCTGACCTATGCTGTTTTTAGCGAGGATTCATTGGCCTTTGCCATTGCTAATAAATATCATTTACAGCACTGTCATTGATTTAGGGCCGCTAACACGACCCAGCAAACCAAAGGTTTGCGGTTGAGACTAGGCGCCAAGCCGCAGACAGTACAGTAGTACGGCAAGGCTTGGCGCGGCCGGCCAGGCAACGACGTATCAAGGGTTGTGTTAGTGGCCCTCATTGCAAGAAAGAGCCCGCCATGTCCTCCCTCCGCCGCAGCCTGCAGAACAACCGCCAAACCCTCAAAAAGACCGCCAGCTACTACCTGATCCACATCACGGTGGCCGCGATGGTGGCCTATGCTGTCACCGGCAACCTGATTGCCTCGCTCACGTTGAGCTTGCTCGAGCCCACGGTGCAGGCCTTTGCCTTTTTCTTCCATGAAAAGGCCTGGCAGCGCTGGAATGCGCGCTCGGCTGCCGTGCCTGCCGAAGCGCAAGCAGCCTGGCGCACCACCTCCTGACAGGACCGACGGGATGTGAGACAGTAGCGCATTGCCGCTACCTACAGGATGCCTCCATGACCCCCTCCATCTTGCGCAAGTCTTTGCCCCTGGCCGCCTGGCCCGCCCTGTGCGTGGCCGTGCTGGCCTTGCAGGGCTGCGATGTGGTGGCGCCCATTGGCAGCAATGCGGTGCTGTCGGACCAGGTGATCGCCGAGAAAACCGCCAACTACTTCAGCAGCACCGAGGCCCATGTGCAGGTCTTTGGCTTTGACCGCCAGCGCGAATCGACGCGCTACCAGGCGAGCTTTCAGGGCAACAAGTACAACTGCTCGATCTATATGAACCAGGTGCGCTGCGACCCAGCCGCACAGTAATTAGCTGCGCAGCGCCTCATCATCGGCGCGCAGCAGCGGCGCCGGGTTGGGGAAGATGTCTTGCCAGACCGGCGCAAAGGCCTGCTCGCCGACACCGGGCGCGTCGCTGAAGTCGGGCAGGCGCAACAGGCACAGCTGCAAGTGCAGATGGGGCAGCCACCAGCCGTTCTCTGCAAAGTCGCCCAGGCGGGCAAACTCGGTACCTGCGGCAATCTGATCGCCCGGCTGCCAGCGCCGGGCCGATGCATGGCTCAGATGTCCCCAGATGCTGAAAAACTGAGGGTGTGCAGGGCCCTGGTGGCACAGCACCAGCATGCCGCCATAGTCCAGCCGGATATCACGCACCTCCGCAACCACCACCTCTGCGGCCAGCGGCAGCCGCAGCGCGGTGCCTGCGGGCGCAAACAGGTCCAAGCCCAGGTGGCAGTCGCGCATCGCGCCCGCCAGGCGGGTGGATGCGTAGTTGCTGCTTTGGTAGACGCAGCGCTGCTCCATCCAGTGGCCCACACCCATCTCAAACCCCTGGCGCTGCTGCAGGTCCTCATAGGCGCGGATGGCGCTCTCGCGGTCCATGCTGGCGCTGGCGGCGGCCACGGCCGAATCCGGGCTGCGGAAATCGATATGGCCCATGCGCGCCTGTGCCAGGCCGGGCAGCAGCCCACTCCAGCTGCCGCGCTGCTGCGCCACCCAGGCATGGAAGGCGGCGGCCTCCGGCACGGCGCTGAGGCCGCTGTGGTGGCGCGCAATGGCATCGGCGATGGGGTCGGTCTGTTTGTCTGGGGTGGTCATGGTTGTTGGAGTTGGCAGTGCTGCTCTATGGTATCGGCCAGCGCATGCTGGTTCTGCTCGCGCAGGCGCTCGACGGCGCCGCGCATGTCGGCCGGGCGTTCGTCCTGGCCGAGCTTGAACTTGGCTTCACAGCGCACCACCGGCATCTCATAGCCCACAATGCCGGGCAGGCGCCGCTCCATGCCGCCGGGGCCCAGCTCGCTGCTGTCCCAGGGGCAGCGGCGGCCACGCTCCATATGGCCTACCAGGTCCTGCAGGTGGGCGACGAGTTCATCTTCTTCGAGCATGCGCGGCGTGCCATGCAGGTGCACTACCTGAAAGCCCCAGGTCGGCGCGCTGTCGCGCTGCGGGTAGTTGGGGTACCAGGACGGCGAGATATAGCCGCCCGGGTCCATCAGGATGGCGATGCTCGGCAGCCCTTGGCGCAGAAAGCGCACATGGTCGCTGGCCGATGCCACGTGCGAGACCACGGTGCCCAGTGCGCCACGCGTGGTGTCGAGCCGGAACACCGGGTGGGACAGCGCCACGCCTTCGCTGTGCGGCGTGACCAGGGTGCCCAGCACCACGCGGTCGACCAGCTCCTTGATCTGCGCGGGCTGCTGGGGTTGGTAATAGGGTTTGGTGTAGAGCATAGGGGTCTGGAATCAAGCGTGGACGGGGGGCAGGCGCGGGTCCCAGGGCAGGGCCTGCTCCAGCTGCGCGGCCAACTGCAGCAGCCGGCTTTCTGCGCCATAGGGCGCGATGAACTGCATGCCCATGGGCAGGCCGCTGGCGCTTTGCCACAGCGGCACGCTCATCGCGGGCACGCCGGCCGCATTGGCCGGGCGGGTGAACACGGTCGCATCCATGAACTCCTGCATGAAGTGCTGCGCATCGGGCTGGCGCACATCGAGCGCCTGCAGGCCCTGGGGCAGGGTCGGCATTACCGGGCAGAGCAGCAGGTCATAGCGGCCAAACATCTCGCCCAGGCGCCGGGCGATGCTGTTGCAGGTATTGCGCGCGGCCAACAGCTCGACAGCGCCCAGACGCCGCCCTTGCTCGGCCAGGCCCAGGTTCACCGGTTCAAAGAACTCCGCCGTCGCTGGCCTGCCGGTGCTGCGCACCAGGTCATCCACTTCCAGCGCGGTGTAGGCGGCAATGATGCGGCTAAAAGCAGCGGCCAGATCACTGTGCGAGAAGTTCCAGTGCGCCTCTTCGGTCGCATGGCCCAGCTCCTGCAGCAGGCGGCGCGTGTCCTGCAGGCGCTGCAGGATGTCGCCATCCAGCGCCTGGGCCGGGTCCGCATCCTGCAGCACGCCAATGCGCAGCCGCCCGGGCGGGCGCAGCAGCGCCTGGCTAAAGGCTTCGGCCTTGGCGGGCGCGGCATAGAGCGAGCCGGGCTCCAGCGCATCAGTAAGGTCCAGCATCAGGGCCGAGTCGCGCACGCTGCGCGTCAGCACATGGTGGCTCACCAGACCGCCCCAGTTCTCGCTGGAGACGGGGCCGCAGGCCACACGGCCGCGCGAGGGGCGCAGGCCAAACAGCCCCGTGCAGGCTGCCGGAATGCGGATCGAGCCCGCGCCGTCATTGCCATAGGCCAGCGGCACCATGCGCGCGGCCACCGCGGCGGCCGAGCCCCCCGAGGAGCCGCCCACATTGTGTGCCGCGCTCCAGGGGTTCAGGGTGCGGCCATGCAGGCTGGGCGCGGTGGCCACATTGGCCGAGAACTCGGGCAGATTGGTCTTGCCGACGATGACCATGCCCGCCTGCTGGTAGCGCCTTACCAGGGTGTGGTCGGTGGTCGAGACATGGCCCAGCGCCGCGCGCGAGCCATAGGACATCGCCGCGCCGGCATAGCTGGGGCAGTCGTCCTTGAGCAGCACCGGCACGCCGCGCAGCGGCGCGTCGGCCGGCAGCTGGCGCAGTTGCTCCTCGGCCTGCGCGCGCATCGTCAGGATCACGGCATTGAGCTGGGGGTTGCAGCGCTCGATGGCGGCAAAGGCATGGTCCACGGCTGCCTGGGGTGTGAGCGCACCAGCGCGGATGGCCTGGGCCAGTGCCGTGGCGTCGGCCAGGCGGTAGTCGGTTGCAGAAAAAGACATACAGGGTGTGAAACGCAGAGAGCGGAATGCGGGGAAAGAGGCGGGCGCGTGGCAGAACCAGGCAGTTCTGGCCACGCGCAGAGGCGGCTTTAGGGCGCGGCGCGGGTCACGCCCCAGAAGCGATGCGTGCCGGCGGGCCAGCCCTTGTAGCCCTTGATGCTGGGCGCCATCGCGGTGACGACGGGCAGGTTGTACAGGCCGATGATCGGCACCTCCTTGGCCATCAGCGCATGGAGCTGGTTGAACAGGTCCTTGCGGCGGGCCGGGTCGCGCTCCATCGCCACCTGCTTGAGCAAGGCCGAGGCCTGCGCATCGTCCCACTGGCGGGTGGGTTCGGCCTTTTTGTCGCCGATCAGCGATTCATACATCAGCAAGGGATCGAGCCGCGCCGAGTAGGCAAAGATGGCCAGCTCGTACTGGCCCTTGCCGTACAGATCGAGCTGCGAGGCCCAGTCACGCACCTTGATGTCGATGTTGATGCCGGCTGAGCCCAGCAGCGCCTGCAAGATGGTGGCCAGCTGCACGCGCTCCTGGCGGTTGGCCACCAGCAGCGTGATGGGCTGGCCCTTGTAGCCCGCCTGCTTGGCCAGTGCGCTGGCGCCCACCGGGTCATAGCCGGGCCAGGCCTTGCTGCGCTGGTCGTAGTAGGGGCTGAGCGGCGATATCACCGAGGGGTTGGGCGTGAACAGGCCCTTGCCAGCGGCTTCGGCCACATCGGGCAGGCTCAGCGCCTTGGCAATCGCCTGGCGCATGCGCACATCCTTGAGCGCCGGCGCCTCGGTCTGCAGCTGCAGCACCACCCAGCTCGGGGTGGGTTGCACCTCCACCTGCACGCCCTTGTCCTTGAGCACCTTGATGGTGTCGGGGTCCACATCGTCGATGACATCGAGGTCGCGCGAGAGCACGCCGTTGGAGCGGGTGCTGGCGTCCGGCACGGTGACAAAGCGCAAGGTAGCAATGCTGGCCTGCTTGTTGCCGGCATAGCCATCGCGCGCGCCGGGCAGCGCGCTGTAGTCGGCAAAGCGCTTGAGCTCGGTGTAGCGGCCGGTCTGCTTCTCGGCAAAGCTATAGGGGCCGGTGCCGATCACCTGGCTGACGCTGCCGTTGGGAGCTACCGAGTCAGGATGGATGATCCAGGGCGTGCACTGTATGGTGGCCAGGGTCATCAAGAAGTTGGGCGCAGGCGCCGAGAAGCTGAAGCGCACGGTCTGCGCGTCGACCGCCTTCACCTCCTGCAGCGCCGGCCCGATCTTGCCGTTGTAGCGGTTGATGCACTGGAAGTTGGTCTTGGGATCGAGGTAGCGCTTGAAGTTCCACACCACATCGGCGGCCGACAAGGTCTTGCCATTGTGAAAACGCACATTCGGGCGCAGCTTGAAGTCGTAGCTGGTGCTGTCGTCATTGGCCTTCCAGCTGCTGGCCAGCATGGGCTTGATGGTCAGGTCCTCGCCATAGGCCACCAGGCCCTCGACCACATGGGCCATCACCATGTCGGAGTTGGCGTCGCGGTTGACACCGGGGTTGACGCTGGCGATATCGGCATGCAGCGCCACGCGCAGCATATCGGGGGCGCCGGCGGCCTGGCTGTGGGCACTGAGCGCGCAGGCTGCGGCAAGCAGCGCGGGCGACCAAAGAGAGCGGCTGGTGGGCATGGTCTTCCTTGTGGTGGTGGGGACGGTGGCGTGGGGGCTTGGAACAGGTTCTTACACCGAGGCAGCTTGCGGCGTGCGCAGGCACTGCTGCAAGAAGGCCTCGACCGGCTCGATGACCTTGAAGGGCTCGTGCGCAATGCCGGGCATGGTGTCGCGCTGCACGCGGATGCCATGCGCGGCAAAGCTGTCGGCCAGCGCGGTGATGCGCTCGATGCGGTTGTCGCCCTGCAGCTGGGCGCCATCCATCCACAGCGCGCTGTCGCGCGGAATGGTGATCTCCCAGGTGGCGGTGTCGGCCGTGCCGATGATGGTCTGCACGGCTACCTCGCGCATCGCGGCCAGGTTGAGCGTGCGGCCAAAGCGCTGCTCGATATCGCGCACGCCCACCCACCAGTCGTAGTCTGTGTTGAGCAGGGTGACCACGCCCGGCGCGCCAATCGAGACGGCCTGCAGGCGCTCGGGGTGCAGCAGAAAAAAGCGCTGGCAGAACTGGCCGCCGCCCGAGAAGCCATACATCAAAAAGCGCTGGCTGCGCACGCGGTACTTGGCCGCCACCTCATCGACCATGGACAGCAGCACCTGGTCATAGCGGATGCCATGGAAAAGAATGCGCTTGTAGTTGGCCAGATCGCCCGCCACGCCAATGCCGGCGGGGAAAAGCGGCGCCAGCACGATGCAGTCATTGCGGTCGGCAAAGTCGGCAAAGCGGTCGCGGTACTGGCTGGCGGTGCGGCCCGTGCCGTGCACGATCACCGCCAGGTCATAGAGCTTGTCCTCGCTTTCGCTGTAGTTCTTGGGCACGTAGAGGCAGTAGCTGAAGCGCTGGTCGAACTGGCTGGCAAAAAAGGTGGTGGCGCCAAAGTCGTAAAAGCTCAGTTGGATGCCGTGGCCCTGGCGGGCGGGAAGGGATGACATAAAGGACTCCAGGTAAATTGCTGAATTTTTAGGCAGGGTAGGCGGCGCTGTCTGCAGCGGTGGCGGCCCGGCTCTGGGCATTGCGCCAGCGCAGGTGCACGCCGCCATCGGGCGTCGCCTGCAGCATCGGGATGGCATCGAGCAGCTGGCGTGTATAGGGGTTCTGCGGCTCGTCAAACACGGCGTCGCGCGTGCCCTGCTCGGCAATCACCCCGCCTTGCACGACGATGACCCGGTCGGCAATCTGCTCGACCACGCCCAGGTCGTGGCTGATGAACAGGCACGAGAAGCCATAGCGCTGCTGCAGCTCGGCCAGCAGGTCCAGCACCTGGGCGCGCACCGTCACATCGAGCGCAGAGACCGCCTCGTCGGCAATCATCAGCGCGGGGCGCCGCACCAGCACCCGGGCAATGGCCACGCGCTGGCGTTGGCCGCCCGAGAGCTCATGCGGGTAGCGTGTCGCAAAATCGCCGCCCAGCCCCACATCGGCCAGCGCCTGCTGGACGCGCTCGCGCTTGTCGCTGGCGCTCAGGCCCTCGGCCATGCGCAGCGCCTCGGCCACCAGGGCCTGCACCGTCATGCGCGGGTCGAGCGATGAGTAGGGGTCCTGGAAGACCATCTGGCAGTTGTAGCGGTAGTCCTTGAAGCCCGGGCTGCCCGGCAGCAAGGGCTGGCCCTTGTAGCGCAGGCTGCCGCTGGTGGGCTGCAGCAGGCCCGACAGGATCATGCCCAGCGTCGTCTTGCCCGAGCCCGATTCGCCGACCACGGCCACCACCTCGCCGGGGAAGATATCCAGGCTGATGCCCTTGAGCACGCGCGCCGGTGCCCCCTTGCGGAACCAGCGCTGGCGGCCGCCAAACTCCAGCACCAGGTCGCGGGCCGACATCAGCGGGGCCGTGCGGTCGATCTGGCGCGGTGCGCGGCGCTGGGGCAGGGTGCGCAGCAGCTGGCGCGTGTAGTCATGCGCAGGGGCGGCCAGCACCTGGGCGGTGGGGCCGGTCTCCACAATGTCGCCCTGCTTCATCACCACCATGCGGTCCGCGTAGCGGGCCACCATCGGCAGGTCATGGCTGATCAGCAGCACGGCGGTGCCGTTCTCGCGCGTCAGCTCCAGCATCATCTCCATCACCTCGCGCTGCACCACGGCGTCGAGCGCGGTGGTGGGCTCGTCGGCAATCAGCAGCGCCGGGCGCAGCAGCATGGCCGAGGCGATCATGATGCGCTGGCGCATGCCGCCCGAGAACTCATGCGGAAACGCGCTCAGGATGCGCTGGGTATCGCGCAGGCCCACGCGCTCGAGCATCGCGTGGATGCGCGGCATGTGCTCTTCGCGCGCCTGGGGCAGGTGCATGCGCAGGCCTTCGAGCAGCTGCTCGCCAATGCTCAGGGTGGGCGTGAGCGAGGTCATCGGCTCCTGGAACACCATGGCCACGCGCGGGCCGCGCACAGCGCGCAGCTGGCGCTCGTTCATCGCATAGAGCGACTGGCCGTCCAGCAGGATGTCGCCCGCGCTGCGGCTGATGGCATGGGGCGTGAGCCGCATCACGGCGCGGCTGAGCATGGTCTTGCCCGAGCCCGATTCACCGACAATGCCGACAATCTCGCCAGCGGCCAGCTGCAAGGATGCATTGCGCACCACCAGTTTGCCGGCGCCGGCCGAGAGGCTCAGATTCTGGATCTGCAGCAGGGTAGGGGATGGGGTCATACGCGCCTCCGCATGCGTGGGTCGAGCCGGTCGCGCAGGGCGTCGCCGAGCAGGTTGATGCCCAGCAGTGCCAGCGAGATCGCCAGCCCTGGGAAAATCGCCAGCCAGGCCGCCTGGCTGACATAGGAGCGGCTGCCCGCCAGCATGTTGCCCCAGGTGGGTGCCGGTGGCGCCACGCCCAGGCCCAGAAAGCTCAGCGAGCTCTCGGCCAGGATGATCCAGCCGCACATCGAGGTGGCCATGACGATCACCGGTGCAATGCAGTTGGGTAGCACATGGCGCAGCAAGGTGTAGGTCTCGGAGTTGCCCATGACGCGCGAGGCACGCACAAAATCACGCTCGCGCAGGCCCAGCACCGTGCCGCGCACCACCCGCACCACCGATGACGCATAGGCCAGTGCCAGCGCGATGATGATGCCGCTGGTGCTGGCGCCAAACACCGCCAGCAGGCCCAGCGCCATCAACAGGCCGGGGAAGGCCAGCAGCGCATCGTTGATGGCCATCAGGATGCGGTCGGGCCAGCCGCGCAGGTAGCCGCTGAGCGCGCCAATCAGCACACCAAAGAAGGTGGCCAGAAACACGGTGCTGAGGCTGATGCGGATGCTGGTGGCCGTGCCGCGCATCAGGCGGCTGAGCACATCGCGGCCCAGCTCGTCGGTGCCCATCCAGTGCTGCCAGCCGGGCGCTGCCAGGCGGGTCTTGAAGTTGAGCTTGAGCGGGTCATACGGCGTCCAGAACGTGGCCAGCAAGGCCACGACGACCACCACGGAGACCAGGCCAGCGCCCAGCCAGAAGGAGAGGGAGCGGCGGTTCATGATGCGGCCACCCTGGGGTCAAAGATGGGGTAGAGCAGGTCCACAAAGAGATTCACCAGGACATAGATGCTGGCGATGAAGAGCAGGCAGCCCTGGATCAGCGGGTAGTCGCGGGCAAAAATCGCATCGACCAGCAGACGGCCCAGACCGGGAATGGTGAACACGGTCTCGATCACCGCCACCCCGGCGAGCAGGTTGCCCAGAATCAGGCCCAGCAGGGTCCAGGTCGGGCCAAAGGCGCTTTTGAAGGCATGGCGCAGCATCACCGTCATCTCGCTCAGGCCCTTGGCGCGGGCATGGGTGATGTAGTCCAGGTGCAGCACCTCCAGCGTGGAAGCGCGGGTCATGCGCAGGATCACACCGATCTCATGGAGCAGCAAGGTGGTGATGGGCAGCACCAGGTAGAGCAGCGCCTGCTGCGGGTTCTCGCCAAAGGCGACAAAGCCGACCACCGGAAACCAGCCCAGCTTGAGCGCGAAGAACATCAAGAGCAGCAGCCCCATCCAAAAGGCTGGCAGCGACAGCAGCAAGGTGGCGGTGGCGACCAGCGCCAGGTCGGTGAGGCGGCCCTGGCGCCAGGCGGCCAGCATGCCCAGCGGCACGGCGACCAGCGTAGCCAGCAGCACGGCAGGCAGCACGATCTGGGCGCTGACGGCAAAGCGCTCCCAGATCAGCGCGGCAACCGGTTGGCGGTTGGAGATGGACTGGCCCAGGTCGCCCTGCAGCACATGGCCGGACCAGACCAGGAACTGCGTGGGCAGGCTGGCGTTGAGGCCCAGCTGCTCGCGCAGCGCCGCCAGCGATGCGGCATCGGCCGAGTCACCCAGCATCAGCGCTGCCGGGTCACCGGGGATCAGGCGCACCAGAATGAAGACGGCCAGTGCCACGATCACCAAGGTCGGAATCGCCATGCCGATGCGGGTGGCAGCGAATTTCCACATGGCGCTCAGTGCTCCAGCGCCGCAGCGGCGGCGGCAGAAGGTTCAGCCGCGCCATCGCCATGCAGGCGGTAGGTGGTGAACTGGCGGTTGATGGCCGGCAGCGGCGCGATCTCCATGATGCCCAGCGCCGGCTCCATGACGATCATCGCGACGGTGGCGGTCAGGTTGCCCCCATCGGCGGGGCGCGGTGGGCGGCATACCGCATACGGCGAGAGGAAGTCGTCAAACAGCGCCTTCTTCAGCGATTCGCGCGTCAGCAGGCGGCCTTGCTCCTGCAGGATCTTGCGCACCCGCCAGTCGCGGTAAAAGCTCTCGGGCACATGGGGGATGCCGGTGTCCCGCAGCTTGGCCAGCGCCACCGGGCTGACCCAGTGGTTGGCGTGCACGATCATGCCGTCCTCGGGGTAGAGCGGGAAGGCCTCGTCGGGCGCGCATTCAAAGTCAATGCCAAAGCCCGCGGCCGATGCCACCATGATGTTGTTGGAGCAGGACTTGGGCGTGGTGGCCACCGCCTTGGCGGCCAGCGCAAAGTGTTCCTGCTCCAGCACCTTGCGGCGGATCAGGCCCAGCGGAATGCCCAGCTTGGTGTAGTCGCGCTCGCATTCGAGGTAGTTGGCGGTGATCGAGATGCCTGCGGCGTTGAGGCCGCTGCGGGCCAGGCCGCCGGCTTCGACAAAGGTCAGGTAGTCGGGGCCATGGTCCTGGCGCACGCGCAGCACCACGCCGGTCTCGGCGCATTCGGCGCGCCAGTCCCAGTTCTGGCCATGGATCAGGTTGCCCGAGGCGCTGCGCTCGGGCAGCAGCATGGCGCCGGTGCAGCCGTCGTCCAGCTCGTCATCGACGGGCTTGGTGGACTGGGCGCGCGCCAGGGCCACCACCTCGGTGCGGGCATTGATCATCACGATGTCGTCGAGCGCAACGCCCGATCCTTCGGCAATGCCGCGCATTTCTTCGAGGTAGTTCTCGTCAAAGGCGGCGATCTTCTGGGCGTACTCGGCGATCAGCGCGGCCTTGTGTGCGGCACTGATGCCGTACTTCTCCAGCGCGCCGCCGTAGAGGGCTGCGCTGCGGGCAATGCGGTCTTTGAGCGCCGCGCCATACTGGCGCCCACGGGCTTGCGGGGCGCCAGACAGCGTGACGAGTGGAAACGGCGACATCTTTTTCCTTTTGTGTTTTGTGAACTTTTAATACATTAATTTCGTGGTCATTGACTGTCAATTTGTTTTTTATAGAATCAAACAAAACTTAGGGAAACTACGATGAAGGATGCTGCCAAGACGGGAAGCCTGGCGCGTATGCTCGGGGCTGGCCGGCAAAAACAAGATGCTGCGCGCCACCGCCACCGCCACTGCCGCCGCGTTGCGCAGGCGCGGGCCGCAGCAGCACAACCCAGGGGAGAATCGGTTTGAAGCAATCGCTGAGTTCTTTGCAGATCGACGTCGCGCGCCAGCTGACGGCGCTGATGCATGGCGGCCGCTGGCGCGTGGGCGACCGCATCTCCGACCTGCACCTGGCCGATGAGCTCAAGGTCTCGCGCACGCCGGTGCGCCAGGCGCTGATGCTGCTGACGGCCCAGGGCCTGGTGGCCTACCACCCGGGCCGGGGTTTTCGGGTCGAACGCGTTCCCGATGGCGACGATGCGCTGGAACAGCTGGTGCCCCCTTCTGAGGCCGAGGCGCTGTACAGCCAGATCATGAACCACCGCGCCAGCGGCCAGCTGGCCGGCGAAGTCTCCGAGGCGCAGCTGGTGGAGCTGTTTGGCGTGACCCGGGGCGCCGTGCGCCGCGTGCTGATGCGCTTTGCCGCCGAGGGCCTGACCGAGCGCCTGCCCGGCCATGGCTGGCGTTTTACCGAGAGCCTGGACAACCCCCAGGCCGTGCATGAGAGCTATGATTTTCGGCTCATCGTCGAGTGCGGCGCACTCAAGATGGCGGACTTTGCGCCCGATCCCGAGCAGCTGCAGCAGCTGTTCCGCGAGCAGTCAGATATCTTGCAGATGCCCGTTGAGCAGCTGCGCCAGGATGTGTGGTTCAAGGCCAATGCGAATTTCCACGAAACCCTGGTGTCCTGGTCGCGCAACCGCTTTTTGATCGAGTCGGTGCGCCGGCAGAACTCGCTGCGCAAGATCTCGGAGTTTGCGCATTTCAGCCATTTGAGCGAGCAGCACATCCGCCAGGCCTGCACCGACCACCTGGGCATTCTCAAGGCGCTCAAGGAAGGCGATGCCGACTATGCCGCGGCGCTGCTGCGCCGGCATATTTCGCGCTCGGCGGAGATCTAAAAACAGGGTCTAGGTTTTTTCCAGGTCCGCCTTGGGCGCGCGCAGCTCGTTCTCGCTCATACCCCGGCGCCAGTAGGCCACGATCAGCTGCTCCTGCTTGCCCAGCCCCAGGCTGTCCACTGCCCAGGCGCGCAGCGCCTGCGCGGTGGCAAACTCGGCGCCTACCCATAAAAAGCGGCTGGCGCCTTCAATGGCTTGTGCGGCGCTCCAATCCAGTGCTTGCACCGCCCGCTGCAGCTGCTCGCCGGTGCCTGCAGCTGCGCCTGCGCGGTACAGCCAATGCCACTGCATGCCGGGTGGCAGGCGTATGTCGATCGCGTCCTGCGGGTCGGCTATCTCGCAAACCACATGGCCGCGCGTGCTGGCAGGCAGCCGCTCTGCGATGCGGGCCAGTGCGGGCAGCGCGCTGTCGTCACCAGCGAGCACCATCCAGTCGGCAATGCGGGCCGTGCGGCCACCGGGTTTGAGGATCTCGACACAGTCGCCGACCTGCGCCTGCTGGGCCCTGCAGGCGCCCGGGCCGGCATCGGCATGCAGCAAGAAATCGATCTCCAGCCATTGCGCATCGGCATCGAAGGCGCGGACGGTGTAGACGCGTGTGCTGCTGGCGCCGTCGCGTTGCGGCGATGGAAACACCAGGCGGCAGTGGATGTTGTCGTGCTGGCAAAAAGGCGCCAGCTGCGCGCCGGCAAAGCGGATGCGGCGGTAGCCGGCAGAGGGGGAGGCGAGGGAGAGAACCTGGAGAGTCGAAGGCATGCCGCAGTCAGGAGACAAGACGAGAAAGTGGGTGGCCGCTGGCGCCGTGCTGGACACCAGAATGCCGAGCGGCCATTATGCGGGCGCTCCTGCGCTTGGCCCGTCTCCCTCAGCTCAGGCCTGGCTCAGATCAAACCCGCCTGCAGGCTTCTCACCCGCCAGCACCTGCAGTAGGTTGCTGGTCGCCATCTCGGCCATCGCGTGGCGCGTCTCGTGCGTGGCCGATCCGATATGCGGCAGCGCCACCACCTTGGCATGGGTGCGCAGGGGCGATTCGACCGGCAGCGGTTCGGTGGCAAACACATCCAGGCCGGCTGCGCGGATCTGGTCGGTATCGAGCGCATGCAGCAAGGCGGCCTCATCGACGATCGCGCCGCGCGAGCCGTTGATGACGATGGCGCTGGGCTTCATCATCGCAAAGGCGTCAGCCCCCAGCAGGTGCTTGGTCTCGGGGGTCGATGGCACCACGGAGACGACAAAATCTGCCTCGCGCAGCAGCGCATCGCGCGCCACATAATGCACCTGGCCGGCCAGCGTGCCCAATTCGCTCTCGGGCACCACGCTGCGGTTGTTGTAGAGCACGCGCATGCCAAAGCCCAGCGCCGCGCGCCGGGCGAGCGCCATGCCGATGCGGCCCATGCCCAGAATGCCCAGCGTCTTGCCATGCACATCCCAGCCAAACAGCTCTTCGCCAATATTGCGCTGCCATTGGCCCGAGCGCACATACATCGCCAGCTCCGGAATGCGGCGGCTGGTGGCCATCAGCAGCGCAAAGATGGTGTCGGCCGTCGTCTCCGTCAGCACGCCAGGCGTGTGGCACAGCGCAATGCCGCGCTCGCGCAGCGATGCCAGCGGGTAGTTGTCCACCCCCACCGAGATGCTGGAGATCACCCGCAGCTGCGGTGCTTCATCGAGCAGCGCATCGGTGATCGGGTAGCTCGAGCCGATCAGTGCCTGGGCCTGGGGCAGCGCTGCAAAAAACGCATCGCGCTGCGCTGCGATGCGCGGGTTGGCCACGGTCACGTCATGCGCGGCTTGCAGGCGGGCCAGTTGGTCCTCGGGCAGTTCACGAAAAACCAAAATCTGGTGGCGGTTGCTGCTCATTGCTGCTCCTGGATGCGTTGAAATCAATAGCCGGCGGCGGTCAAAGCTTCGCGGGTCGGCAAGCCTTCGGAGTCGCCCAGCACCTGCACCTGCAGCGCGCCAATCCAGCAGCCGCGCTTGACGGCATCGGCCACCGAGCGGCCGTCGAGCAGGCCGCTGATAACGCCCACCGCAAACGCGTCGCCGGCGCCCACGGTGTCCACCACCTTCTCGACCGGGCAGCCGGCCACATAGCCGGTACCGGCCTGGGCGTCATCGTAGTAGGCACCTGCTTCGCCCAGCTTGACGACGACCAGGCTTGCGCCCTGGTCGCGGTAGAACCGGGCCACCGCTTCAGGCGTTTTGTGGCCGGTCAGCAGCTCGCCTTCGGCCAGGCCGGGGAAGACCCAGTCCGCGCCGGCAGCCAGCGCATTGATCTCGCGGCGCATCGTGGCCTCGTCCTGCCACAGGGTGGGGCGCAGGTTGGGGTCAAAGGAGATGGTGCTGCCCGCTGCGCGGGCGATTTGCAGCGTGCGCTGGGCAGTGGCCAGGCTGGTCTGCGAGATCGCGGCAAACACGCCGGTGGCGTGCAGGTGGCGGGCCGAGGCCAACCAGGGCTCATCGATGTCGGCCGGGGTCATCAGGCTGGCGGCCGAGCCCTTGCGGTGGTATTCCACCTGTGGGTCGCTGCCGTCATCGCTGCGGCCCTTGATCTGGAAGCCGGTCTTTTGCGCCGGGTCCAGCACCACATGCTCGCAGTGCACGCCTTCGCTCTTCATCTGGTTGATGAGGTAGCGCGCCATCGAATCGGCACCCAGGCGGCTGGCCCAGTGGGTGTTGAAGCCCAGGCGTGCCATGCCGGTGGCCACATTGATCTCGGCGCCTGCAATGCGCTTGGTAAAGAACTCAGCGTTCTCCAGCGGGCCGGCGCGGTCGGCAATCAGCAGCATCATCGCTTCGCCAAAGGTGGCGACATCAAAGGTCTTGGTGGTCATGGCCGTGTCTCTCTTGGGTGCTGGTAGCTGTTGGTTTGTTGGGAGCTGATCAGGAGGCCTTGGCCTGCAGTGCCGTGGCGTCGCGCAGCACGGCCAGCTCCTGCTGGGTGACGGCGACCAGGTCGTCGCCGATCAGCGGGTACTCGATGGCGCGGGGTGCATCGCTGGGCAGCGCGCGCAAAATGGCGCGCCAGGCCGCTGCCGATTCGGCCAGCGGCACGGCCACCCATTTGGCGGGCAGGCGTTGCACGCCCTTGGCATGCACATAGGCCACGCGGCTGCCAAACAGCTGGGCCGCTTGCAGTGCGCATTCGCCCAGGTAGTGCCAGTTGCCCATGTCAAAGGTCATCGGCAAGCTCAGGCCAGCGGCATCGGCAGCGGCAAAGAAGCGCTGCAGTGCCTGCACGGTGCCGGCGGCCGTGGTCTGGTCGTTCTCGATCAGCAAGGTGAGGCCCGCGCCATCGATGGCGATCTTGAGCGCCGCAAAGCCCTGGGCCGAATGTGCGACCGATTGGCTGGCAAAGCCGCCGATCGACATCTTGAGCCAGGTGGCGCCCAAGGTATGGCTGGCGGCTATCGCGTGTTGCACGGCGGCGGTGTTCAGGCTGCCGTCCATCGCAAACAGCGGCTGGGGGCAGGAGTAGACCAGGTCCAGCTGGTGCGCGCGGCCATAGGCGGCCAGCGCGGGCAGTTCCTGGGCGGCATTCAGCAGCAGCTCTTCGCGCACTTCATAGCCGTTGGCGCCTGCGCGGTGCGAGAGCCGGGCAAAGTAGAGCTGGCCGTGGCGGCGCACTTCGGCATTGCCAAAGGAGGTGAGGGAGATCAGCGCGGGCGAGCCCGCGTTTTGCAAAGACAAGGCCATGGTTGTTATCTGTAGTGGCCGTTGGCGCCCGCCGGCCGGCGGGGCGCTAGCAGCGATCAAGGAAGTCGTGGTGCACAGTGTTCGGTTGCGGCATGGGCGTTGTACGGGCCCAGGGGCGTGGCGCTGGCGCGCCCCCCGCGCCGCCACACCATCAATGGTTGCTGAGAATCTGGCCCAGGAACTGCTGGGTCTTGGGGTGCTGCGGGTTGTCAAAGAACGCGGCCGGTGGGCCTTGCTCGATGATCTTGCCGTCGGCCATGAAGATCACGCGGTCGGCCACGCTGCGGGCAAAGCCCATTTCATGGGTCACGCAGAGCATGGTCATGCCGTCTTCAGCCAGGCCGATCATGGTGTCCAGCACTTCCTTGACCATCTCGGGGTCAAGCGCCGAGGTGGGCTCGTCAAACAGCATGATCTTGGGGGCCATGCACAGCGCGCGGGCAATCGCTACGCGCTGCTGCTGGCCGCCCGACAGCTGGCTGGGGTACTTGTCCGCCTGGTCCGGAATGCGCACCCGCGTCAGGTAGTGCATCGCGCGCTCCTGCGCCTCGGCCTTGCTCAGGCCGCGCGAGCGCATTGGCGCCAGCATGCAGTTCTCGACAATCGTCAGGTGCGGGAACAGGTTGAACTGCTGGAACACCATGCCCACTTCCTTGCGGATGGTGTCGATCGCCTTGCTGTCACCCGTCAGGTCCGTGCCGTCCACGGTGATCTGGCCCTTTTGGATGGCTTCGAGCCGGTTGATGCAGCGGATCATCGTCGACTTGCCCGAGCCCGAAGGCCCGCAGATGACGATACGCTCGCCGGCACGCACGTCGAGGTTGATATCGGTCAGCACCTGGAAGTTGCCATACCATTTCTCGACGCCTTGGAGGCGAATGATGGGTGCTTGCGAAGGGGTCGTCATAAAGCAGTCTTGTCGTGTGTGATGAGCGTTTGCACGAGGCGGGTTGGATGCGCGGGACGGCCAGCTAGGGCCGCCCCGACGCAAAGGCCGTCGTCCCCCTCTTAGGGCGGCTCTGCAAAACTCCCTGCCTTGGTCTGAACGCGGGCTCGGGCGATTCGCTGTGTTGTCTTCCTTGTCAATAGCTCGCTATTGACTGCAAAAGACGCCTTGCGTCTCATCCCGATCCGCGTCCATCCCATGGGGCGAGGGTCTTGCAGAGCCTCCCTGGGGGAAGGCGCGCAGCGCCTCAGGGGGTAGCCCGTTCTAGGGTTAGTCCAGTTTTGGCAGGTCAGCGCCCAACCACTTTTGGTACAGCTTGTTGAGCTCACCATTGGCGGTGTTCTTGGCGATAAAGGCGTTCACGGCTTCGGCCACTTCGTCCTGGCCTGGGCGCAGGGCCACGGCCATGTTCTGCTGCAGCAGCTGGAACTTGTTCTCGAACTGGCCAGCAGGTGCGCGCTTGGCGATCTGGGCAGCCACGGTCACCGAGCAGCCGATGGCATCGACCTGGCCCGACAGCAGCGCTTGCATGGCCGATGCGTCGTCGTCAAAGCGGCGGATCTGCGTGCCTTCTGGCGCAGCCTTGGTGACGGCCACGTCCTGGGTGGAGGCACGTGCCACGCCCACGCGCAGGCCCTTGAGGTTTTCCGGGCCCTTGATGGCGGTCTTGGTCGCGCCAAACAGCACGATCGATGCGGCCGAGTAAGGCTTGGAGAACAGCACCTGCTTGGCGCGCTCAGGCGTGATGGCCAGCGAGGCGATCAGCATGTCGACCTTGTTGGTCAGCAGGAAGGGGATGCGGTTGGGGCCGGTCACGGGCACGATCTCGGCGGTCACGCCCCATTCCTTGGCCAGCAGCTTGGCCACATCGGCGTCGTAGCCGTCAGGCTGGTTGCTGCCGTTCAGGATGCCGTAGGGCGGGAAGTCCACCAGCATGCCGATCGTAATCTTGCCCTTTTTCTTCAGATCGGCCAGCGACTGGGCCGATGCGGTCAGGGGCAACAGGGCGCTGGCAGCCAGGGCGGCAGCAGCGGAGGTGAAAGTGCGGCGGGAAATCTGCATGCTCATGTCTCCTAAGGGTTTAATAACGCAGCAAGAAGGGAAAAGGAATGAATACAGGCCTATCGTCAGAAGCACCCGCGTTGTTGCAGCAGGGCCCATCGGCGGGACGCCGAGCAAGGGCCGCCCCGCAGCAAGGGCGTCGTCCCCCCTGGGGGGAAGGCGCGTAAGCGACTCAGCGGGGTGTTCATCTGGCTTGGCGCTTCTCAAGGCGGCCCGCCCAGAGGGACAGCGGCCAGCACAGGATGAAGTAAACGGCACCGACGACACCGAACACCAGCATCGGCTGGAAGGTGGCGTTGTTGATGATCTGGCCGGCACGCGTGATCTCGGTAAAGCCGATGATGGCCGCCAGCGACGTGCCCTTGATGATCTGCACCAGGTAGCCCACGGTGGGGGCCACGGCAATCTTCATCGCCTGGGGCAGCACGACGGCGCGCATGCGCCAGAAGTAGGACAGCGACAAGGCCTCGGCCGCTTCCCACTGGCCGCGTGGCACCGCCTGGATACAGCCGCGCCAGATTTCGCCCAGGAACGCGCCGCTGTTGAGAATCAGCGCCGCAGCGGCTGCCACCCAGGGGTTGATCTCAAAGCCCAGAATGGGCGCGCCAAAGAACACCAGGAACAGCTGCAGCAGCAGTGGCGTGCCCTGAAAAATCTGGGTAAAGGCGGTGGCAATGCCGCGCGCCAGGCCGTTCTCGGAGGTGCGCGACAGCGCAATCACCAGGCCCACCAGGGCGCCGCCAATAAAGGCGATCAGGGACAGGGCCACGGTCCACTTGGCCGCTTCCACGATGAACCACAACTCGGGCCAACCAAAAGTACGCATATTTCTCTCCGAGGGGGCTTATCGGCGGTCTGGGTAGTTCAAGGCCATCTGGTAGATGAGCTTGAACAGCAGGTTGAAGGCCAGCGACAGCAGCAGGTAGATGGCGGCCACGACGATGTAGACCTCAAAGCTGCGGAAGGTCTCGGACTGGATGTTGGCGGCCACCGAGGTCAGGTCGTCGGCCGAGATCACAGACACCACGGCCGAGCTGAGCATCAGCAGGATGAACTGGCTGGTCAGCGCCGGGTAGATGGTCTTGAGCGCGGGCTTGAGGATCACAAAGCGGAAGATCTCCCAGCGCTTCAGATCCAGTGCCAGGCCCGCTTCTATCTGGCCCTTGGGGATGGACTCGATGCCGGCGCGGATGATCTCGGTCGCATAGGCGCCCAGGTTGACCACCATGGCCACCAGCGCGGCGGTTTGCGGCGACCAGCGCAGGCCGATGGCCGGCAGCGCAAAGAAGAAGAAAAACAACTGCACCAAAAAGGGCGTGTTGCGGATCAGCTCGATATAGGCATTGATGACAAAGCGCAGCGGCGCCGGGCCGGAGGTCTTGCCCCAGGCGCAGACGATAGCGACGGCCAGGCCGATGACCATGGCGAGAAAAGACAGCTGGATGGTCACCCAGGTGCCCTGCAATAGCTGCGGCCAGGCTGCCAGGACCTGGTCGAATTGGAACGTGTAGTTCATGGCGATGCGGCGCTTTTGAAACCGGTTTCAGTAGCGCCTCAGTTTAGCGCAAGGTTACGGAACGATTACTAGGGTTTGCCCTAGTTTGGTGCGTAACGCTGTTTTTAGTGGTTTTGAATCAATGGTTTGGAGATTTTGTCGAGCCGCGCACAATGATGGTGCCTGGTAACTCCACGGTGCGGGCGGGGCTTTGCAGACCCTGGATGCGCTCGATGAGGCAGGTGGCTGCCGCCTGGCCCAGTGCATCGGTGGGCTGGGCCACGGTGCTCAGGCCCGGGCCCACCAGCGCGGCCCAGTCGGTCTCGTCCACGCCGATGATGCCCAGCTCGCGCCCGGGCACCCAGCCCAGCGCGTGCACGGCGGTGGCCACGCGCAGGCTGGCCACGGCATTGCCGGCCAGCACGGCGGGGTGGCGGCCCGTTTGCAGCGCCTGCTGTTGCCACTGCTGCAGGTGCTGCTGCAAGGCGCTGGCGTTGTGCGGTGTGCTCTCCCACACATTGCCCTGCATGGCGGCGGGCTGGCCGCGCCGCGTGCCGGCCTGGCCTTGCAGGTCTTGCAGGTAGCGGGCAAAGGCCTGCTGGCGCGCGGTGCGCGAGCTCACATCGGCAATCGGCTCGGTCACCAGCAGCACTTCGTCAAAGCCTTGCTGCTGCAGGTGGTCCATCGCGATCTGGATCACACCGGGGTTGTCCACGGTCACAAAATCGGCGTCCATCCCTTCCTGGAAGCGATCCACCAGCACGATGGGCTTGCCGTGCAGTTGCGCGTCCTGCCAGAGCTGGGCGCTGGTGTCCACACGGTTGAGGATCATGCCGTCGAGCTGGTAGGCCGACAGCGCATGCATGGCATCGCGCTCGCGCCCGGCCTCATTGCCCAGGTTGAACAGCACCAGCAGGTAGCCAGCGGCCTGGCAGGCCTTTTCTGCGCCCTGCAGCACCGCCACCGAGAAGGGGTTGGTCACATCAGCCACCGCTAGGCCGATGAGGCGCGTGCGGCCATGCTTGAGCGCCTGCGCCATCGGGCTGGGCCGGTACTGCAGGCTGGCAATGGCCTCCTGCACGCGCTTGGCCATGTCGGGGGTGAGGATGTCGGTGCGGCCATTGAGGTAGCGCGACACCGTGGCCTTGGATACCTGGGCCGCCAGCGCCACATCGGCAATCGTGGCCCGGGCCTTGGGGGCGGCAGGCTTGGCTGCGCCCGGTGGGCTGGGGCGCTGGGGAGTGGCAGGGGGCGCAGGCTTGGGCACGGGGCAGTCCAGGGTGGTCGTTACGGTAGCGATGGTAGCGCCGAACCGCACGCCTGCCGCATTGGCCGGCCTGCGGGCGGAGGGAGGCAGTCGCGCAGGTGCGACCCCGGGGGCCCGGTTGGCACCAGGCGTTTGCTGCAGTGCAAAAGCGGCAGTTATCCGATTCTCACCCTGTGGATAATTTTGTGCAATGTTCCCGTTGTTGCGTGAGAAACTCCCTGCAATCTCCCTCTAGAGAAGAAATGCACACCGGGAAGCCGGTTTCTGTGGATAAGTTAATTTCATAGCAACTTA
This sequence comes from Comamonas koreensis, assembly GCF_014076495.1. Classification (NCBI taxonomy): domain Bacteria; kingdom Pseudomonadati; phylum Pseudomonadota; class Betaproteobacteria; order Burkholderiales; family Comamonadaceae; genus Comamonas; species Comamonas koreensis. Next base: position 657,046 of record NZ_CP043575.1, read on the forward strand.
GTCAAGTGCTGTGTGGGCGTTGAGGAGGCAGTCGATGAAGGCTTGCGCCACACGGCTCGGCGCAGGCGATAAGCGCCACATGGCCACGAATTGGCAGCGGTATTGGAAGCGTTCTGGCCGCACAGCCCGCATCAAACCTTGGTTTTCAAAACTGGCGGCATAGTGGTCCGGCAGAAAGCCCAAAAAACACCCGGACAAAATCAAGGTGGCAATCGACTCCTGGTCAAACCCGGTGGCCGCACGCGGCAGGCGCACGCTGTGGCTCAGCTCCATATTGGGCGAGTGGTAACCCAGGCCGGCAAACGGGTAGCTGCGCAGCTGCTCCCAGTCCAGGTCTTCATGCGTCTGCTCCCACAGGTCATGGCCGGCGGCGCAGTACAGCTGCATGTTCTCGGCAAACAGATCGCGGTAGACCAGGCTGGCCGAGCTGCGGTGCGCCGGGATGATGCCCACATGAAAGCGCCCATCCATCAGGCCGCGCTCAATGGCGTTGATCGAGCTGACATGCAGCTGCAGGTTCACATCCGGCGCCTGGCCGTGGAACTGCGCAATCGCGCGGTGGATCTGGGCCTGCGGGTTGCTCACCGTCTTGTCGAAGATGGCGATCTCCAGATTGCCGCCCATGCGGGCGTGGATATCGTCAATGCGGCTGCGGAACAGATCGACGCCGCCCAGCAGTTGCAAGGTGGCCTCGTAGACCTGGTGGCCCTCCGGCGTCAGCGCAAAGCCCGCGCGCCCGCGCCGGCAAAGCACCATGCCCAGGCGGGTCTCCAGGTCCTTCATATGGCGGCTCAGCGTCGACGTGCCGATGTTGAGCTCCAGCTCGGCGGCCGACATGCCCCCGCACTCCACCACGCTCTTGAAGACCTGCAGCAGCCGCAAATCCATATCGCTGAGCTGGCCCAGCACCGCGCGGGCGCGGCGGGCTGCAGCTGGGGGGTGGGGCGGGGAGGCAAACACGGGAGGGCGGGCAGGCATCCGCATAGCTTAGCGGCTTTGGGTGCTGCCTCCCTTAGTGTTTACAGAACGTGTTTAGCGCACGCCTACCGCTGCGCCACGGAAGAGCTTGCTGAACTCACGCGGCTGGCTGCGCCAGTACTGGCGTGGCGCATCCACCTGCGCGCCCAGGCTGGCGGCCGCATGCCAGGGCCAGCGCGGGTCGTACAAGGCCGCGCGGCCAATGGCGACAGCATCGGCCTGGCCCGAGGCCACAATGTGCTCGGCCTGCGCAGGCTCGGTCACCAAACCGACGGCAATCGTGGTCAGGCCCGTGGCCTGCTTGATCGCCTCGGCAAAGCCCACCTGGTAGCCCGGCTGCACAGGGATCTGCTGGGCGGTCGACAGCCCGCCCGAGGACACATGGATGGCGCTGCAACCCAGTGCCTTCAACCCCTGCGCCAGCGCGATCGAACCATCGATATCCCAACCGCCCGGCGCCCAATCCGATGCCGAGATGCGCACCCACACCGGCTTGGCCGCAGGCACTGCCGCGCGCACGGCGGCAAACACCTCCAGCGGGTAGCGCAGGCGGTTCTCCAGGCTGCCGCCATAGGCGTCGCTGCGGGTGTTGGAAAGGGGCGAGAGGAACTCATGCAGCAAATAGCCATGGGCCATGTGGATCTCGATGCCATCAATGCCCAGCGCATCGGCCGCCTTGGCCGCTGCCACAAACGCGTCCTTCACTTCTGCCAGCTCGGCAGGCGTCATCTCGGCCGGCGGCACCTCGCCCGACGCATGGGCAATCGCCGAAGGCGCCTGCGCCACCCAACCCCGGGGCGCATCAGGCGCAATTTGCGCTGCCCCTTCCCAAGGCAGGTGGCTCGATGCCTTGCGGCCCGCATGGGCCAGCTGGATAGCGACAGGAATGGCCGAGAGCTTGCGCAGCGACCCCATCAGCCGCCCCAGCGCCTGCTGGTTGTCGTCCGAGTAAATGCCCAGATCCGCATCGGTAATGCGCCCCACCGCCGACACCGCCGTGGCCTCCAGCACCAGCATGCCCGCGCCCGATACCGCCAGGCTGCCGTAGTGCATCAAATGCCAGTCATTGGCATTGCCGTCCTGCGCCGAGTACTGGCACATCGGGGCGATGACGATGCGGTTGGGGAGCTGGAGTTGGGACAGGGTGAGGGGCTGGAACAGCTGCGAAGGGGTGGCGGTGCTGGTGGGGGTGAGGGACGGGTCTGTGGTTCTTTGCATGGGTGGGTGTCCGGTTGGTTTGCGCTGTTGAGGGTGATGGTCCCGGCGGCAGGCGAGCCGCAGGGTGGCTCCATCGGCAGCTTGCTGGAACGGGGTACAGCGTATTCCTATATTCCGACCTGGGTGCTGTGGGGGATAGCTAAGGGTTGACCCGTTGGGGACATGGGCGCCGGCAAGCCGCGCGACTCCAGCCTGGTCCCCACCGCGCTGGGCAGCAAACGCCGCATGCGCCGCGCCGCTACCAGCTACCTGGGCAAATACCCCGCTCCCCGCGTACTGGGCGACCTGGCGCAGCACCAGTGCATCACCACCACCGAGCTGCGACCCTGGACCTTCCAGACCGGCCAGCAGGAGCGCACTCTGCGCGTAGCCGGCCGCCTCATCTTCAACAGCTTCGAAGGCTCCCACGACGCCTGCATGGCCGGCATCGGCATTGCGCTGCTGTCGAGCTGGTACACGGCGGAATACCTGCAATCAAACCACCTGGTCGCCATCGCGCTGGAGGATGTGCAGCCCAAGGAGCTGGCGGTGAGGGCGGTGTACCCGACGAGGCGGCAGGTGCTGCCTAAGGTGAGAGTGTTTGTGGAGGCTATGCGAGGGGGGTTGGGGTGAGGGGGAGGAGAAGGGCTAATGGGGCTAGGAGTGGCTATGTGGCTGAATGGCTGAAGGTATGGCTGCATTGCAGCGACTGCTGCCCTTCGGTCGCAGCGGTTGGCCGTATCTTGTTGGCCTCCATCCGGTCATTGCACCATCCGCTCAACGACCAGACGAACGCCCGGTCCGAGAGGTGCAGCAGTCATTCGTGGCAACGTGACGCTCTCCGAGGACGGAGCCCACAGATGACCGCTGCCGACAATGGTGGGCTCACGCTACGACCCGTTGTTGTCGTTCGTGTCGACCAGCAAACGACCCTCAGCCGATATTTACGCCGTCAATTAGGCCTCGAGGAAGCAGACATTTGACCCGTCGGTGTTCGGACGACCGCAAACGGTCCAGGGGAATAAACCGATCCGCGGCAACGCATACTCACAACGCAGCAATTTGGCCTAGGGCTAGAGCGTTGATTTCGTCCGACGGATCGGTAGGCCAAACAGGCTTAGACGCTTCGATCGCAAGGACCCCACTGGCGCAAAACCAGTCGGAATCAACCAGGGCGCCGTAACAAGCAGCCTGCCAGCTATTGAGGTAAGCCGCTTGGCGCGAGCCCTGCATATCTCGGCAATGTGCTTTCACCGCGGCTGCCCCACCTGCGAGGTGAAGGTCCTGGAGAGACTGGCGATTGTTAATGAGCTCTTCTGCCGCGTGCGAGGCGTAAAGCGTCGGCAGCTTGAGGGTATCTAAATGAGCTCTGACGCGAGAAGCCCAAAGCGTTGGCCACTCCGAAGGCGGGTCAGCAAAGTACTCGAAAACTGGTTTACAGTCGACATCCAAAACACGGGCCTTTAGCCAGATGTCTTTCGGGACATCATCGTAGTAGGGGTGCAAGATCAGGTCTTTCGCCTCGATCGGCTGGAAATCAAGCTTGATCTTGTTGCACGCGCTGCATGCGGGAACTAGGTTGATCGGAGTGACCGCTACTGGTAACGGTCGCACAGCACAATTAACGCCTTACGCGTCGAGTAGTCAGAAGGCGCTACTATCCATGGAAGAAGCCTCAAATCAAGAGAGTACTGTGTGGAACACGTCCACGAGGTGCTGAAGGGCTGTTTTTTTTGGGTACGCCTGTCTGCGCCAGAATCGGTTTTTGCCTTGGAGGCGGAGTATCTAAAGGTGAAGAACGACAGGTCCACGCGAGACAACCAGAAAGACCTGACTCGATTCTAAAAGGGCAATCACTGGATGAATTCGCAACCGGCTCAGGGAATGACTGCAACAAGCACTGTAACGCAACGAGGTGCGCCTCCTGGACTAACAGGCGGTGAGGGCTTCAGCTATGAAGACACGGTTGCAGCGGTGTACGCGGTCGCCCTCTTGGGTGAGGCGCCAGCGCTCGGGCTCACGGCACGCTCGGTCATCCATGTGGCCGTGCAGCAGGGCCCGCTAGGCCAACCCTTGGATGACCTGGTTGTTCGAGCGCGGGGCGTCGACCAAGCAGTAGCCACCTTCAGCGCACAGGTCAAGGAGAGCCTCCGGATTAGCGCGGCGGACACGAACACGGATTTTCGCGAGACCATTGAGCGAGCGCATCTCACCGTGTCCGCACTTGCATTTCAGGTCGGGCAGGACAGAGTAGGTGTGGTTACCGGCCAGATTGCAGATGCTAGCCGACGGACGTTCGAAACTCTGTGCGAGTGGGCGCGGGATGAGAGCTCCACGGAAATACTTGTGCGCAAGCTCCGTACGCCGGGCGTGGCTGGGGACAAAGCCACACACTTCGATGTGGTTAGGGAGATTCTGACCAACCACGTGGCTTCGGAGCAGCTTGATGCAGCTGTCCACAAGCTCCTCGCGCACTTCGTTCTTATTCGCATGGAGCTCCTGGCCGAAGGCTCAGTGACGGAAAACAACTCGGTCGCTAACCTGGCCAACATGCTCGCACCCGCTGACCGAGGCCGTGCCGACGACCTCTGGCGCAGGCTCCTGTCGCTGGTGCGCCGTGCGGAGGGGCGTGCCGCAGGCTTTGACCGCAAGACGCTGGTCGCAAGGCTGAGTGGCGCGTTTCGCTTAGCTGGCGCGCCGAGCCTTTCAGGCGCGCTGCAGTCTATCGAGCAGGAGACGCGGCTGGCTCTGGGCGAGATTGCGAACGACATCCACGGGCTGAATATCCCGCGTGAGAGCAGCGTCACCCAGGTGGTCCAGGCGATCAGCGCCCCAGGACTGCTTCAACTCACTGGTCTGCCCGGCGTAGGCAAGTCGGTCGTCCTGCGCTTGGCTGTAGAAAGGCTGCTGCAGTCAGGCCCGGTGCTGCTCCTGAAGGCTGACCGCCTCCAAGGCAGTACGTGGGCGCAGTACGCGGCTGCTTCCGGACTACCCAACGTTGACCTTGAGGAGCTTCTGGTCGAACTGGGCGCAACGGGACCAAGGGTTCTTTTCATCGACGGCCTCGACCGAATTGAGGTGGCGCGGCGTGGCGTGCTCAAGGACGTGCTGCTCTCCGTCCTCAACTCCCCGCTGCTCTCAGACTGGCTGGTGGTCGCTACCGTCCGGGACACGGGCGCTGAACCCCTCAGAACCTGGCTGCCTGCAAAGCTGTTCAGCAGTGTGCGGACAGTGGAGGTAAGAGCACTCGATGATGCTGAAGCCACTCTGTTGGCTGACGCGGTTCCTTCTCTTGCCCCACTCCTATTTGGGAGCGAAGCCGTACGCAGCGTCGTGCGCCGGCCGTTCTTTGCAGCAGTTCTCGCCAAGAGCGTAGGCGCAGGCCAAGTCACCGCGAGTTCGGAAGTCGACCTTGCGCAGCTTTGGTGGGGTGGTGGAGGCTACTCGGCCGACGCGGCCCGGGTGCAATATAGGCGTGCTGCACTCGTTGGCTTGGCCAGGGAAGGCGCTGCTCGCTTGGGCAGGCGGATTCCTGTTTGTGGCATCGACCCGCAGGCACTTGTGGAGCTGGAGGCTGACGGAATCATCCGGTCTCAGCGGCTTGGTCACTCGGTGCAGTTTACACACGACATCTTCTTCGAATGGGCGTTCCTGCAGCTCTTAGTCGGGGAGGAGGAGCGATGGCCCGACTTCATGCGACAGGTAGGGGAGCCTCCGGCGCTTGGGCGTGTGGTCGAACTGCTGTCGCAGGCGGAGCTGCTCCTTGGGGAGAGCTGGGTCAGCTACCTACAACTGCTGGAGAGCAGCACCCAACTTCGGTCCCAGTGGCTGCGCGCTTGGCTCGCGGGCCCCTTCGGTCTCGAAACGTTCGAAGAGCACGCTGACGCGTACACGGAGGCGCTGTTCGAGGGTGACGCCAAGCGGGTGCGTCAGCTTGTCGTCTGGTACCAAGCAGCCAAGTCTCAGCCCGACTCCTCCGTGCTGACGAATGCAAACGCCACAGACTTGGACCTGGCGCAGCGAATGCTGTATGCCGACATGCTGAGCTACCCGGCTGACTTGCCGGCTTGGGTGAGGTTTTGCACCTGGCTCTTGGAGCACTCAGTCCGTGTTCCCGTTACGGCCATTCCTGACGTCGTCGCCGCCTTTGAGGTCTGGCAGAACCGGTTTCGGCGCCGCTCCAACCGGATTTCGGACTCCATCGTGCGTACTTGTCTGGCGTGGCTGTATCACATCCAGCATGTTCGCTACCGGGAAGACGGGGAACGAGACTATGAGGTGTGGCGGCAGCTGAGCGAAACGGGCTACAGCGACGAAGAGGTGAAGGAGCTCGAGAAGTCGCTGCGCTCCCTGGTCCTGAGTTCGACCTTCGGGCAACCCGGGCTGGTGGCGCAGTACATCCGCGATTTGCAGCATCTACGGCGCATACCGCCTGGCGTTATGACTGCGGTGTTCAATCACGCGCCACTACTGTCGCAGGTCTGCCCTACGGAACTCATAGAGTTGACACTGAAGTTCTTGTGTCGGCAATTGCCTGTCGATATAGAACGGCAGATGCGAGACCAGGAGCATTACAGTATCTCGAGCGGATTCTCAAGCCTGCACGGGAATGCACCGGGCATCAGAGATGAGGGGATGTTCTCGCCGTCTGCGCCAACGCGGCAGCCATTTGCCGCGCTGTTCGAGCATGCGCCAGACGAGGCGCGGCGGCTCGTTCGAGAATTGTCGAATTACTCCATCCGGGCCTGGCGCCAATATCATCGACTCTCGCGCGATGAGGCGACCCCGATTCCTCTCGTCCTTGAGTTCCCGTGGGGACGGCAGGTCTTCTGGGGGGACTACCAGCGTTACATGGGCGCGCGTGGCAATTGGGCGCCTACTGCGGTGAACTCTGGCCTCATGGCGCTTGAAGTCTGGGCTTTCGCGCAGTTGAAGGCCGATGTCGCAGCAGACGATGTGGTTCGCGAAGTCCTGGAAGGGCAGACCTCTGTCGGGGCATTGGCTGTGGCGGTTGCAGTCAGCCTGCAGGCACAACAATGCTCCGCCACCACCCTTCCGATTGCGACCAGTCAGAGGCTCTGGCACCTAGACGTCAGGCGCAGTGTGGAGGACTTAAGTCAAAGCAACCTGATTGGATTCTTCAGACCGCATGACATGCAGCACGCTCGTGCTGTGAAGGCCGGCAACGACCTCGCGATTCGGCAAACGGACCTGCGCTCGCTTGCGAGTCTCATGCTCGTGCGCGGCGGGGAGCTTGGGGACCGAGCGGCCACGGCCATCCAACAGTTCCCGAATGACCTCCCCTTCGAATTCGTTGAGGAGCGTGCCAGCGACGCGCACAGGAATGACCTGCACCGCACCGCCGAAATCTGGGCGGAGAACGGCAAGCCTGAGAACTACCACGCCAAGTTGGTCGAAGACGATTCGAGGATTGCCATCGTCATAGACAACCCGCAGTCGCGAAGTGCAGACGTCCAAGAGATTGAGACCAAGCATGCTGAGATGGGAAGGCAATTTCAGCTGTTGACATGGGCCGATTTTTACTTTGACAATGGGTCGCTCAAGCCGTCACTGACCATCGATGAAGCTGTGGCAGCGGCCAAGCAACTATACGTCGGGGACTTGTTCAATGAAGGACACCCGAGCGGTGACACGCTGCATCAACTTCAAGCCGCTGTGGCGGGCGTAGCGGCCGTCGTTGTCTCTGAAGGAGCGTCGGAGCACTTTGAGTGGGCGGCCCAAACCTGCGTATACGCATCGAAGACGCCTCACGCGCACGGCAATCTCTTCGTTCGTGGAGCGCATCTCATGTTCCATCCTGTGCTCTACGTGGCTAAAGGATTCGGCGCGCTGCTCAAGACATTGGAAGGTGAAGACATCCCCGCTGTGCAGCAGTTGCTCATTCAGCTCGTCAGCCATCCGTACGAGGAAATCCAGGTCATGGCGCTACAGGGCATGCTCCAGGCGTGGGAAGAACATCCGAACATTGCCTGGGAGGCGCTGCGCGTCGCCACTGAGCTCGCCTTCGTTGAAGTGCGGTATGGCCATGCAGCCGAGGACGCCCGCCAGGAATACCTTGAGGAAGTTTTGACGGGTTCGATGAACAGGGTGATAGACGGCGCTGCTCCGCAAGACGTGTTGCCCTCGCTTCCCGAGCCGTGGGTCCCAATTCCTGCGGAAGACACGCCGAAGGAGGAAACCAGCCGATACGGTCGACAACGGAATGAGCCTTGGAGAACGAATCCTTTGCAGGTGGACACAACCTTCCTAGCGAAGGTGCTCGAGACCATACCGTTAAATAAAGCTGTTGGGGACCGGAGGCACGCAGGCGAATTTCTCGCTTGGTGCGAGCGACTGGCAGCATGGACCATTGAACGCATCGCGCCATTCTGGACAACGAACAGGCGAGGCTTGGAGGAGAACGCGTCATACCTGTACGAATGGAAGCGGAGCCTCTTTCAGTTCCTCGCCAAAGTATCCCTTCTCCTGCCTACTGAGGAAGCCGACCGTCGCTTCCTGCAAAAGGCCGCAGCCGCCGACGACGAAACGTACTGCGAACTGGCGGAGGGATACGTCTGGGAGTTGGCGGCCGCTGTTGCCGACAGTGCAGCCATTCCGGAGAACGCATTGCAACTTTTGGCCGTGGCCCGTGACCGCGCGCTTCAGTCATGGGAAGGGGCTTGGCGCGTCGAGCGGGAACTGGCAGACATCGTAAGGGAGCTTTTTTTCTCCGTGAATCTTAGCGCGAAGACACCTGTGCGCTTCGCGAACAACAACTGGAGCGATGTTGGAGTAGTCATCCTTCTGGTTGACCCAGTACTGCGTGCGCGAGGCAGCTCGCGACTTGTGGCGGAGTACTGGATGCAGCTTTGCGAAAGGAGCCTAGAGCACTATCCTGTCTACCACTTCGTGAGCAGCTTACAGCACGTTCTACCCGACGCGAACCGACGAGCCGAGTGGCGCAGCTCGGAGTTGCCAGCTAGGCTAGCAGGGCTGATTCAAAGGTTCAGCGAGAAGGTCCCCTCGATGCCGCACGCCATGGCACAAACCATCTTGCGAGCGCTCGACCAACTCGTGGACATGGGCGACCGTCGAGCCGCGGCTGTGCAGCAGAGCGAGATTTTTCGTTCGGTACGATTCGAAACAGCGGCGCCATAAAGCATCGTTCTGTCCAATCGAACACTTTCTGGACCGTTCGGAGGCTGTCTCAACCACACTGTAGGTGACAGTAAAAAGTGAGAAAAGTGGCGAATATGCCGAGGTGCTGTTGCGGATAAAACCAAAGGTCGCCTGAGTGATGAACTCGAGGCGACTTCTTTTTTTAATGCACTAGGCCTACACCTTGCGGCATAGCGTGTCCTTGTCCAAGGTCCGCTATCGGCCAAGTGCAGTCATTCGGAGCATGCGCGCCTATGGCCCCCGAAAGCCGACATCCAGATGCATCGAACGATTTAAGAACAGATAGGAATCTGTCATGAAAGAATGTCGGCCACACGTATCAACCAAAGAAGTCACTCCATGCAAGAAAAAATGAGCAAAAGAACTCCCTTTGCGCCGAGCGATCATGGCTACGAGATTCGCGGTGGAACTTTCGAGGGAAAGATATTGACACTGGGCGCTACAAACGTGAGCGACGTAATTGTCGGAGGGGCTACTTTCACAAACTGTGAGTTCCGAATGAAGGGGATCGCAAAGACGGACTTTAACTTTGACGCAGCCTGCCTGAACTGCGACTTCCGCCTTCCTAAACGCGTTTCCAACCGGTATATGGACAGGCCTATTTTGAATGGATGCAGGTTCCATGGCCATTACGTGGGCTTCGACTTTGGACCAAAATTTCGGAAAGATTTCACAGGCAGCCCTAGCGCTGGAAGCTTGAGCAACTGCGATTTTTCGACTGCACGACTCCATCTCTGCGCGTTCTATGAGACTTCACTTTCAGACCACAAGTGGCCTGGTTGGCCACATGTCTTTCTCGACTACACAAACGGTGCAAGCTGGGCGCATGCACTTGCAAGCGCCTCTCTCCCACAGCGATTCAAAACCATTCTTAAGCTCCAGTCCGAATTCACTCCCGAGGACTCTGCAGTGAATTCAAGATGCATTGTTTCAGTCTATTTACCAGAGATTGGAGAAGACCCTGAAGCACTTTGGCCGCTGATACAAGACATCCCTCAGATATGGTTTCCAGAGAAGGAAGGAAAGCCGAGAGTCAATCCTCAAACTGTTCAATCGGCTCTGGAGAAAAATGAAGAGGCAGCGGAGATCTTTGAATGGAAGCAAAACCGACTTACCCCCTTCAACTTGCTAACTCGTTGCTGGTTGACTGAAATTCGGTCGAATTCCGAGAGGAAATCAATTGAGTTGGTATTTAACTCTACATATCTTCAGTCTCGTGTACCCGATGCGCCACCTGAGGTAAGGCTAGTACTTGAGCAAGCACAAGCGTCTTTACGTCTGCCAAACGAGACTAGAAGCTTGACCGGCATGGTTGAGAAATACATGCCAATGAGTGCATTTCTTGAAGAGGATGCCGTTGTTCTGAAACCGCATAGAAAGGAGCGTGGTCAAGTGATTCTTAACTTCGATAGCTGTACGGCCTTCGAAGCAACGGGTGCATCATTGAGCATCACAAAGCTCCGAGACTTTGTGAATCGCTATTGGCATCAGTAGCCTTTCCATTCTTCGGTGAATAGTTATCCAGATTGGCTACGCGGCGAACAGTTGGGTACACACGGAATGATCGGTTCCGAACACCCCGGAAGACGGCTTCGGCCACTAAATCGAAGCGCTCCTCGAATGTCTGCGTTGGCGAGGACTCCACTTCCGCTTCGGGTCGAGCAGCGACAGCCGCCAATCGGCCACAGCTGGACTTTCGATAGCACACCAGGTTCCGTACAGATGGACGTTGTTGGCGCGGTGCTCACTTAGTCCGAAGACGTCAACATGAACATGGAGAAGGTATGCGACTAGAGAAGGATGTTCCCATTGAAGCTCGGTACTTGAGGCTCTACACGCGCGTCTCAAACCGGCGCTTCGGTATTGAACGCGCAAACGCGCTTCGGTGGTGTTCAGAACACCCTGAACGTCTTAAGCAGACTGATAGCGCTGCCCTTGAAGAGTTGAGCGCTCTCGACTCACTTCCGAGCAGCTCCGCCGCTTTCATTCAGCACTCTGCCTACGCGGACATCGCTCCAAATCGGATCTATAGCGCTGCGTTTGATCTGGCCACTCCAAACATTGGAAGCGCATGCACCGCAAGGTTGCGGCTCGCCATCTTTTGGAGAAAGTTTCCCCTGCAGGGGCTAGGGGATGGACATCACCACTTGGTCGTCTTTGATTTTCCGGAAGGTCTACCAGCAGTTCTCGACAGTTTACGCGTCGACGTTTTTGACGGGGGAGTCAGTCGGTGCAGAGCAGCGCTAGCCGACATAGAGACATGGATGGCGTATCGGGCTGCTTTTGCTACTCCGCAGCCCGATGCCAGTAGCTCCCAATCAGCCATATGCAGAGATTGAATAGGATGTTGGAAAAACTTCCACTTAACGAATTGCAAGAGCGTGCCAAAGTGGCAACTTACATCGCCTGGAGTCTCGGCCAAGACTCCCGCCAACGGTGCCAATTACGCTCGGAACAATGTGGGAGGACACCTGTGTAGTTTTCGAGCTTTACGTTGCGCGAGAGCGTCCGCAGGACGCAATTGTTCTCACACGCGCCCGAGTCAACGTCTTTGACGGAAGGATCGAAGCGATGAGTGTGTTCGACGAGGCGATAGGCAAAGTCCTCGCGGAAGCTTCAAAGTAAAGACCGCAATGGGTCGGTCTGCGACAGTCGCGGATCGGCCATTAGCGGTCATTGCTTGATGTAAGCTGCCAAATATGAAAACAGAGGCCTACACCGCCGAAGCCATATGTGTAAGTTTGGGCATACCTTCATTTATAGGTGACCCGGCTTGTCTTCGCGCCAAGTGTGCGCTGCGGCTATTGCTCAAGCCATCTTTCCATCCCGAGATATGCCTGACCTTCGCGGATGAAAAAGTGTTGGTGGTATGCGCTCGCGGAATGGTTTGGCGACAGCTAGAGCCCGCGCCAATGCTCACAGACCGTGCTGAAGGTGTTGTGTCGGCTGAAGCTCGCAGAAGCCTTATAGAGCGAGCTGCTGCCGTTGCGAATTTGGAGAGATTCCCAAGCATGTTCGTCGATGGTATGCCGTCAGAGTTTTTGTTATTTCATGATGGCTCACTCACCCTACGGGGCGAAGGGAATGCTGGTAGGGTAGGTGATTTCTCGAGAATGGTGGAACTCGCAATAGTTAGCGCTTGGAATTGCATTTCCAATGTTCATAGTCGCAATGCTCTAGCAGATGCCTCCGAATATGTCGGGAAGAAGCTCGCTCGCGAATCTGCGCCTGCGCGAAAGCCTGTGATGGAGACCATGATTCTGGGGGTAGAAGAGGACCGCGCGCAGTTAATCGAGGCACTTCGGACTGTCGAAGCGGGCAGGAAGTAGAACCCTTCAAACGTCTGGCGTGGGGTGATTTAATGGACCGCTTTGGGGCGAGCAGCAACAGTCATGCGCAGCCACTTGAAGCTGCTAGTACGATGGCTCAATTCGGCCACGAGCAGCCTGTGGCAGCGCCGGGTCGATCCGGTCAGTACGATTGCATCGAGGACTGGTAACAATCCTGCCTCGATTGTCTGCTCGGGCGCTCTCGAATGCCTCCACCCTTTATGTCACACCATATCCAAAATGAACTTGAGACAAGACTCGTCGCGCTGGTTCGATCTTCCAGCGAGTTGATGGCTGCCCTGGGGGCTGTTCGCGCTCTCGGCTTGTCTTCCTGGTGCATTGGTGCGGGCGCAGTGCGATCGCTCGTGTGGGATTCGCTCCACGGCTATAAGCGACCCTCGGATCTTGCGGACGTTGATGTCGTCTACTTCGACGATTCAGCTAGCGCTAAAGGGCAAGACGCAGAGCTTGAATTGCGACTGGCGAGCATTATTCCTTCAGTGCGCTGGGAAGTGACCAATCAAGCGACTGTTCATCACTGGTTCGCCGAGCAACTGGGAATAAAAGTGCCGGCGATTCGCTCGCTTGAAGAGGGCATATCGACGTGGCCGGAGTTCGCGACATGCGTGGGCGTCAATCTGGACGAAGAGGACGCCATCGGCATCGTTGCACCCCACGGCCTGTATGATCTTTTTGGCCTTGTTGTACGACATAATCCGCTGAGAGTAAGCGTTGCCACCTATCAGCAAAGAATCCAATCCAAGCGATTCGGCGAACGATGGCCACTGCTTTCAATCGAGGGATGCTGACGAGCCTACGCTTTGCACATGTTGCACCTTGTGCTGCGGGCAAACGTACCAAGGATCTGATCCTCTGACGACCGCTTTCGGAGAGTCTGGAAGTCGGCTATGGCTCGGTTTGCGACAATCGTGGATCGGCCAAATACAGTCGGGAACCGGCAATTAGCAATCATCTAGATTTGCCCCAAACCGCAGCGCGAATCAAATTGAGGAGGACGTTGTCCCTCTTGGAACGCACACAAATTTGTCCCAATTAAACCGGAAAAAACCAATATGGATAGCCCTTCCATTGTTTGGAAGAATGTAGTTTTCGTCTCCTCCTGGCGCATGAGCAATTTCCAGGTGATGCCATTGAAGAGTAACTAACGTTCCCCAGCCGTACTTCACGACCTTGACTGCTTGGCTGTTCCTTGCAACGTCCTTGTTGGAGACTTCAGAGATGGCCGTAGTTGCGGCGTAGGTCACCAACTCTGGCACTGAAAAAATAGGGGGATTCATCTCAAAACATAGACTCGACTCCAAATAATTGGCCCAACGAGTCCTGCCCGTAATTAGCACGGAATCCTGTTGCTGGATAAGTTCTACTTGCTGTGGAGCATCGACCCAGTTTTCGCACATCCAGTCCCAGTCAGAACCATCCGCAGGGACAGATATCAATGCATGGTCAAATTCAATCCGGTAGGTTGGCAAGTAGATAGTCGGCATGTGATTTGTAAACTCAACAGCGTATTGATCACTATGACACGTTATGCCTAAGATCCGAAACTGGCTGTTAAATGTCCGCTCAGGGTCGATATGAGTCTGTCGGTGCGCGCAAAAGCCGTCACTCGAGGCGGTGTGCAGAGAACCGAACTGCCGAATGGCCAGTTCCGTACATGAAGCGGACACTCAGAACTGGCGGAGCTCAACGACAGATGTGGGCGATTGCTGCCGTTGAGGCCCTGGATCGTGAATGACTCAGATCAGCCTGAAGCAGGCTATCGAACACTCACTTCGGCTCTGCAGCGGTTGCTGCCGCTCGCATGCGAGGCTCGAGCGGAAGCTATGAGGCTGGCAGCAGACAGCTGGCCTGGCACCTTTGCGCCATATATATGTTTCTACGTGTGTATAAAATGTTAAAAGCAGGGGTACAAGTATCCCCAAGTGTCACGGTCTACTTGAGGGGACAATGTTGAGTACAAAGCTTTCAACGTTCGCGACAGGCGCTTATTTAACCGCAGTGTCTATGGCGTTTAGTCATGCGGCTGTAGCTGCCTGGGTACCAAGCGCCCCCATGTTGACCGAGCGTGCGCAGCATGCAGGCGCGTTGCTCGATGATGGCACCTTTGCGGTGTTCGGAGGAGTTAACCGCACCGGATTCGTTACTACAGCAGAGCGGCTGACAGGCAATACGTGGAGCGCAATCGGCTCCATTGGCATTACTGGCAACGTAATGGAGGCAGTGACACTGGGTACTGGCCAAGTGCTTGTGCGCGCAGACGGTAGCCGGCAGGCTCGTCTGTACTACCCAGAGTCCAATTCTTGGTCAGATGCGGGAGTTCAGAGTGTTACGCGCAGCATGCCCTCCATGACACTGCTGGCCAATGGCAAAGTTCTTTTGGCCGGTGGGGTGAGCAGTGGTGGTGTAAGAGAGACTTCGGCGGAAATATATGATCCTCGAACTCGCACGTGGACAATGACTGGCAGTATGGCAATGGGAAGAAACGCCCACGCCGCCGTGTTGATGTCTGACGGCCGTGTATTGGTGGCGTCGGGTTTCGGAGGAGCTGGAGAAGTCCTGGGTGCAGAAATCTACGATCCTGTTGCAGGCACGTGGTCACTGGCCGCACCGCCCCTGGTGCCGCGCCACTATGCAAGCATGAATCTACTGCCTGACGGGCGCCTGCTACTGGCGGGGGGATTCACATCCGCTGGTGTGACCAATCATGCAGAACTCTATGACCCGGTCGCCAACACTTGGACAGCCACTGGTTCTTTAATTTATCCGCGCAACGGCACGATGGGCTCTCCAATGGCGCATGCAACCGTACTGCCGTCCCGCAAGGTATTGATTGCTGGCGGCTCAGACGGGGCACGCAATGCCCAGGCAGTGGCGGAAGTTTATGACCCTGCAACTGGCACTTGGTCCAACTCAGATGCAGTCACTCAAGCGCGGGAAAATGGAACAGCGAATCTTTTGCCAAGTGGCGAGGTGCTGATTACGGGTGGTTTCAGCTCGAATCCCAGCTTGACTTTTTTTGCGAACACAGATCGCTATCAGCCTCCTGTGCCGGTCAGTACTCCAGCCGTGCTGGATCCCCTGCCGCTTTTGCAACGGCGAGGGGGCGTACTGACTCTTACAGGTACTGGGTTCAAGGGCGCTGGAGGTACCGACGTACCGAGACTTGAGCTACAACGTGTAGAGAATGGATTCATCTACCAGATAGGTTTTACTTCTCATTCAACGACACAGTTCGTGTCGACGCCGTTGCCCGATCTGCCTGCAGGGCTGTATATGGCGCGCCTGATTGTGGCTGGCGAACCCTCTACGGTCGCCCAGTTAGTTCGATTCACCGATCCAGCAGGTGCGCCAACAGGCACTGCGGGTGAACTGCAGATCGCCGTAAGCTGGACTGCACCAGCCGATGATCGAGGCAATCCTCCGGTCGGCTATGAAGTGACTTCCAATCCAGCGAGTGCAGGCTGTACCGCAGTCGCGCCAGAGACACAATGCACCGTTAGCGGGTTGACCGCTGGTACGGACTACACGTTCACCGTGCGTGCCAAGCACGCCAATGGCCTGGGGCCAGAGTCCACATCTTCTCCACCTGTGACGCCCCTTGCGGCACCTGGTCCTCAAACCATCAACTTTGCGCCACCAGCGCCGCATCAATTTGGTACGACCTATCAGCCGCAAGCTACAGCCACTTCGGGGTTGAGCGTGAGCTTTGTGGTCGATTCCGGGCCTTGTGTAGCCCAGCAGCCATCAGGCCCCATCACATTCGCTGGTGTTGGAAGCTGCACGATTCGTGCAACGCAACCAGGCAACGCCGCTTATCAAGCAGCGCCCGACGTGTCGCATGTCTTGGTTGTGGAGCAAGCGATGCAGACGCTTCGCTTTAACCCGCTTCCGCCCTCGACTGTGCAAGTGGGGGCGCGCTACACACCCGTTGTAGAGGGGGGCGCGTCAGCAAATCCTGTTATCGTTACGGCAAGCGGTGTGACCAATCAGCAGCGCCTGATGCAAAAGGCCGCAGGCGACGTGTGCACGCTTGACGCAGGCACGGTGACCTTTGGTGCAGAAGGCACCTGCACGATTACCGCCACACAAAATGGAAACGCCAACTATGCACCCGCACAAGCTCAGTCTTACGACATCACGGTAACGCCCGCTGCGGTTGTGACACAGCCAACACCGGTCCCGTCGCTGAGCCAGTTAGCGCTGATGCTGCTTTCCGCTGCAATGGCGGGACTAGCTGCCATTGGCTTTCGTCGCAAACGGCTAAATTGATGGCTATGTCCCCGTTGAGTGTGGAAAAACGCCAATAGCCGTGAGCTGCAGTGACTGGCGGGATCCTCAGATGCTGTGTATCCACTGGGGCCATTTATAGAGAGCTAAACGTTAGCTTCTTGTTTTGAAAATTTGCACTGAATTTCTTAGTTTGTGAGGCGCGAGCATGGGAGTGCGAGCTGCACAAAAGAGCTTGGCGATGTTATGTATCGGTTCTGACCGGCGAAGACTCCTTCGCAGCGGTTGCTGCCGCCCATGGTCTCATCGCGCGGGTTCGCTCACCACCGCATAGCGGTCATCCGCGCGCGAATGTTCAAGCCGAAGCTGTGACGGCTTTCACGATAGCAGCAGACGCTGGTCATCAGGGCCATCCAAGTGACTGCTAGATGTCCGCTATCGCTGTGCATGAATAGACGCTATCGACCCAGAGCAGTCTTCCGGCTTTGCCCAAAGCTGACTTTGGCATCTACTGAAAGCTGCTCGCCAGCCGAGGATTTCGGGGCAAGCTCAGTCTATAGACCACCACATTTCCAATGCGAAGTAGCGGTTGTCGAAATTGCGGGCCATGTAGATATTGCCGGTCATTTCGGTCCCTCCATCTTCAAAAGCCCACAAAAAATCATCGACCTGAAGGTCATCCTTCAGTGCCCGCAGAAGCTCATTGGCGATGCTGGTTGAGACTGCCGCGACCAGCTCTTGAGGGTTGCTCGCGCCTCCAAGAGCCCCTTGAACCCAAGCCCCGAGTTGCTTCACATCCATTGCACCGGCTTGCGGTTTTCGACGCGAGTCCTTGAATCGAAAATGAGCTTGGTTCGCAGCCTCGACAAAGGTCCAAAGGATGCCACCCTCAGAGTATTGGTCTTTCGACTTTGCGCAAAGCTCATCGAGCAGTTTTAGGGTGTATGTAGATAGCATTTAAGGAATGAGCGAGAGTCTGCTCCTGGCCGAAAGCACCATGTTAGCTCCACCAGCCAGTCATCGGATCATCCTAGGTGGTGGAATTTCTCCAGGTTCAGATCTCCGTCTGTTCAGAGATCTCAAGGGCATCGTCCACTTCGATACCAAGGTATCTGACAGTTGACTCCAGCTTCGAGTGTCCCAGCAGAAGCTGAACAGCTCGTAGGTTTTTCGTACGCCTGTATATCAAGGTCGCCTTTGTGCGTCGAATTGAATGAGTCCCATAGTCCGCTCGGTCCAGCCCCAATTCGTCAACCCAATGACCTAGGATTCGCGCGTACTGCCTCGTCCCGAGATGAGGTGATTCGTGCAATCGACTGGGGAAGAGGTAGTCATCTTGCCTTAGCTTTGCTTGTTTGATCCAAGCCTGCAACGCATCCCTGGCTGGCTGCGTGATTTCGAACTGCACCGGTCGCTGCGTTTTGTGCTGCATGACGATGGCTCGTGTTGCCATCTGGTCTCCGTGGCATACATCTCTTACTCTCAGCGCGACCAGGTCACATCCGCGCAGCTTGCTGTCCACACCTAGATTAAAAAGGGCTAGTTCTCGGACTCTTCCATCCATCTGAAGCCGAATTCTTAGAGTCCAGATGTCTTTGAGCTTAAATGGTGCTTTCTGCCCGACTATCTTGCCCTTGTTCCATGGTTCGCGTCGAGTGACATGACTTACGGCTTCCATGATGGTCTCCCATCGAGTTGAGGGGCATATAGCATGCGCTTAAGTAGTCTCCACGTTGGGATGATGTAATTGACCTGTTCTGAAGAGCGGGCTGCGGAAGCAATCCGGACATGCGCTATTGGGCAGAAGCGGTTTTTTACCAACAACACTCAATCACATGACGACACTGATAATCCGCCCCGAAGTTCCAGAGGATGTTGCGGCCATTGAGACCGTCACAGCCGCAGCATTTCTCTATGCTCCGCACACGGACCACAACGAACAGTTCATCCTCGCTGGGTTGCGCGATGCGGGAGCGCTTACCGTCTCATTGGTTGCCGAAATGGATGGGTCCATCGTTGGAAATGTCGCGATGTCACCTGTTTCCATATCCGACGGCACAGAGGGATGGTTTGGGGTTGGCCCTGTTTCCGTCATTCCGAAGTTGCAGGGGCACGGGATCGGGTCTCAACTGATGCGCGCGGCGCTACAGAGGCTTTCCGAACAAGGTGCGTCTGGTTGCGTTGTCTTGGGTGACCCGTCGTATTACCAGCGATTCGGTTTTACGAACGAAGCGAGTCTTGTGCTGCCAGACGTACCCCCCGAGTACTTCATGGCATTGTCCTTCACACAACAGCGACCAATCGGTACGGTTGCCTATCATCAGGCGTTCAGCTTGACACAGTGACTGACCGCTTTGGATCGAGCAGCAACAGTCATGCGCCGCCACTTGGAGCTGCTGGTACGATGCCGCAATTCGGCCAGCAGCGGTCAGTCAACAAGATAGCCTCATTCAGTCAAAGATTCCATGCTCGATCTATATGTCCCAAAGCCCATTTCACTGCATGCCCGATACATTCTTTTTGACAGTACCCAGCGAGCTACCTGGGCTGGTTGTCAAGATGCTAGAAACCCCTTTCGGTATATCAGATGAGCCATTGGTTTTCTTTAAAGGCACGTTGATCGGGGCCATTCACTCGCAAATTACACCGGGCAGATTGGATATCTCTCTGCTCCCGCGACTTGATTCCCGCCGCATCTATCCATGGCCTACCGAACAAGAGTTCAGGTCTGCCCTGCACTCTTTACTCGAAACCTCATTAGATTTGACGCTACGATGTGAAGCAGATTCGGATCAAAGGATAGTCCAGGAGGTGCATGACATATCGTCGCTCCTGACCAAAGTTGGTGAAGTTCTCGCCTACAGTACAGGTTCGATCTGCTGCTGTCCGTCTTTTAGCTATCGGCCACAACCAGACATTCGGGTACACGCAATGAATAGCCCTTTGGATGCCACCGTGCTCTGCGCTTCGTTGGACGCCCTCGCGGAGGACAATAGATCCCGGGTCCCCCTGATGATTCAACTCTTGGGCCTTGATGGCCACGAGCGTCATGAAGACATCGTTTTTGACCTTGGGATTTTCGGGGACCCTGCTGCTATTCCCGCGATTGCGAAAGCCGCCGAGACAACTTTTCCGTACATGGTTCGATGGCAGAACCTTCATGAGTTCCAGCGCAAGTGCGCGTACGCCCTTGCTCGAATTGGGACGCCGGAATCTCGGGAGGTACTGGAGTACCTAGCCCAGCATTCGGACTCGCATTTGCGCGAATACGGAAGAGAAGGCTTGGACAACTGGCCGATGCCTTTCATACGGCCCTGAGCGTCCGCTACTGCGTGCGGCCAACGACTGCTTGGGGTCGCAATCTGCCATCGAGCAACTTCCGTCCGCAGATCACTCTTGGCTTGGTCTGTAGGATCTTTGCAAGAGTGTGATGTTGATTTCCATGCAAACCTGACCCACCATTTCCATCCAATCTTGACCCACTCTGATTCGTGAGTTGTTGGCTCACGATGAGGCTAGAGTTCTGCTGGTCCTCTCCTTCTTCACGGTAGTTGGTGGTTGCTGTGCGGAGCTGTTCTTGAAGCGAAAGCTATCATTGCCAGTCTCCAGAATATGACAGTGATGCGTGAGCCGGTCCAGCAAAGCCGTAGTCATCTTTGCATCTCCGAATACGCTGCCCCATTCACTGAAACTCAAGTTGGTGGTGATCACCACGCTAGTGCGTTCGTAGAGTTTGGACAATAGGTGGAACAGCAATGCCCCACCAGATGCGCTAAAGGGTAGATAGCCCAGCTCGTCCAAGATGACCAAGTCTGTATACGACAACCTGGTTGCAAGGTGCCCAGCCTTGCCCTGAGCCTTCTCTTCCTCCAACACATTCACCAGCTCGACCGTCGAGAAAAAGCGTACCCGCCGATGGTGATGCTCAATGGCCTGAACACCGAGCGCTGTGGCAATGTGGGTCTTGCCTGTTCCTGGTCCTCCGACCAGAACCACATTGTTGGCATCCTCCAGAAATTCGCATCGATGCAACTGACGCACCAGCGCTTCATTTACTTCGCTGTGGCGAAACTCAAAGCCAGCCAGATCCCGATACGCAGGGAATCGGGCTGCTTTGAGTTGATATGCTACTGCGCGTACCACTCTCTCTGCTGTCTCTGCTTTAAGCAATTGGGACAGGATAGGTTGAGCGGCTTCAAACGCAGGAGCGCCTTGTTCGGCTAGCTCACTGACGGCCTGGGCCATGCCGTGCATCTTGAGCTCGCGCAGCATGATCACTATGGAGGCGATGGCTGGGTCATGACGCATGGCGTACCTCTCTGAGTTGGTCATAGCGGCGCACGTTGGCCTGGGGCTCTACCGACAACTGAAGTGCTTGTGGAGATGTGACAGGCGCTGGAGCGGTGGTTCCATCGAGCAACCGGTGCAGCACATTCAGTACATGGAGCTTGCTGGGCACACCCGCTTCCAAGGCCAGCTCCACTGCGGCAAGCACCGCTTGTTCATCGTGGTGTAGAACCAAAGCTAGGATCTCCACCATCTCTCGGTCACCGCCAGGGTGCTTAAGCAAAATAGATTGCAGCCGCTTGAAAGCAGCGGGTAGCTCTACGAACGGAGCTCCATTGCGCAATGCGCCTGGCTTGCGCTGCAGCACAGCCAGATAGTGGTGCCAGTCGTAGATGGTTTGGCCAGAGCCATCGTGGCGGCGATCAATGATGCGCTGGTGCTCACAGACTATCTGACCTTCGGCAGCAACTACTAGACGATCTGCATAGACGCGCAGACTCACAGGCCGATTGGCATACGGCGCAGGAACGCTGTAGCGGTTGCGTTCAAAGTGAATCAGGCAGGTGGGCGAGACGCGCTTGGTGTGCTCCACAAATCCATCGAATGGCCGTGGAGCAGGCATCAATGAAGTTTGCTCTTGGGCCCAAACATCGGCAATGCTGCCTGGTAGTTTGCCGTGCTCAATCTCTCGCCATAGCGCAAGGCAGCGCTCTTGAAGCCACGTGTTGAGTGCAGGTAGATTCGCAAGAGGTGGAACAATCTGCCATAGGCGGTGGCGGGCGTCTCGTACGTTCTTCTCCACCTGGCCCTTCTCCCAGCCCGAAGCAGGATTGCAGAACTCAGCCTCAAACAGGAAGTGGCTGACCATTGCAGCAAAGCGTGCGTTAACGTCCCGCTCCTTACCGCGTCCGACACGATCCACTGCGGTGCGCATGTTGTCGTAGATGCCCCTGCGAGGCACTCCGCCCAGAACAGCGAAGGCATGGTTATGCGCATCGAACAGCATCTCGTGCGTTTGCAGAGGATAGGCTCGCACGTAAAACGCACGGCTGTGGCTGAGCTTAAAGTGCGCCACCTGCAGCTTTGTGCGCACGCCGCCAAGCACAGCCCAGTCCTCACTCCAGTCAAACTGGAAGGCCTCACCAGGCCCGAAGACAAGGGGAACGAAGGTGCCTCTACCTGTAGTTTGCTGCGCCAGAACGTGCTGTTTATGCCAAACGCGAGCAAAAGCAGCCACGCGGTTGTAGGAGCCCTGATAGCCCAAAGACTGCAGGTCCAGATGCATTTGCTTGATCGTGCGGCGCTGCTTGCGAGAGCGTGTCGCCTCAGTCTTGAGCCAAGCAGAGAGCTTGGCCGTGAACGGATCAAGCTTGGAAGAGCTGACCCGCTTGGCATAACTGGGCTCAGCTACGTCTGATCGCAGGTACTTGCGGATGGTATTGCGAGACAGGCCGGTTCGGCGAGAGATCTCGCGGATGGACAACTGCTCACGCAATGCCCAGCGGCGGATGACACTTAGGATTGCCACGTCTATCACTCCTGGTCTCCTGCTGCTCAACATAGCTGCAGGCTAGGGTTAGTGCGTGGGTCAGAATTAGATGGAAATCCTGGGGGTTAGTGGGTCACTTCTGTGTGGAAATCAACAAGTGTGAGACTGGCTGGATCAACCGTTCTCACTGATTCTGCAAATTTTCTCACTACATGCAAATTGAGAACCGACGCACACACTGTCTACGCGTGTGTGCTTGCCGGTCGACCTGTGCGGGCAACTGGCCGGCTTAGTCGCGTACGAAATTCATTGCGCAAATTTCTGCTTGCATCATATTCTTGGCGTAACCGAGCGTTTTGGAAAGATCAATGAAATCCTAGACCTATCGACTGCAATGTTAGGTATTTACGTCTCCTTTGTTGCCCAGAAGCTGTGCAGAAATCGTATCTGCCTCACCTTCTTCTAGTATCCAGATTCGTTTCACCAATTGCTCGACGAGCAGTTCATGCGTAATTGGCCTGTCGTTCAAGTGGTGCCAAAGGCAGATGAGGACAATGGTACTTATTGCATCGGCATCACCCACCAGAGAAAGCGCAGCCTGACCAAAGATGGAATCCTTTGGATAAATAAATGAATTTCGAATATACAAGCCCAGTGAAAAATGAAATCCTGGGACTTGTTCTTCAGTCAAATTGCGGATGCTTTCAAGATTTTGTGCATCTAGCTTCGACAAAATTTCATCTAGCAATGAACGAATATCTGGTGTCATGGAACAAGCCTAACGTAGTGTAGACCGCACCAAACCGTAGGCCATATCGGGTGTTTGCGATCTATATTGGTACAAATAGATCGCGGAACGGGGCTTGTAATCTGCCTTGAATTCAAGTTTTCTGTATGAAAATACAGTGATAAATTCAGCCATTAAACCCACCTCTCCTCCTGTGTTACGCGGCACACGGTTGCTGGACCAGGCCCGTGAGCGAATCCGTTACAAACAGTGTAGCCTATGTTTAATGGGTGGGCACGTTCGTGAAATGGCTCGGCTTGGGGCATCTTCGAGACGCGGTGCAATTGGAACACGAGCGCTTTCTGGTATGTTTCCCTGGCACTAGTTCCCCGGCTGAATGACGGCTATTGAGCGTTCACCTGTAGGGCTGCTCAGGGTCGATAGCGCCACTTCAGATTCTGACAAAGAGGTCCTTTGGTCCGGATCCAGTTCAGAAGACCGCTTCCGGTTGTAGAGCAGACATTCAAAGCAGATTAACTGCGAAGACAGCTTTGGGTGGCTTAAGTCATTGAGTCTGGTAGTTTGACCGACTGCAGTCAGCCTTTTACGGACCTAGGTATCAAGCACCAAACAAAAGCTGAGCCAACCTGAGTAATGCACGCCCATATCCAACCATAGAATCCTGCACATCCTCCAGCAACAGCACCCCCCATGCCCGCCCTCCTCCTAATAGACATCCAACAATCCCTCTGCACCGGCCCCAACGCCGCATGGGATTGCACCACCCTGATCGCCCACATCAACCAGGTCACCGCCGCCGCACGCCAAGCCAGCACCCCCATCATCTGGGTGCGCCACGCCGAGCCTGGCCTGGAGGCCGGCACCCCAGGATGGCAGCTGGCCGATGGACTGCGGGTGGCCAGCGCCGACCTGACCCTGGACAAAACCACCGGCGATGCGTTCTGGAAAACCGACCTGCTGCCCATGCTGCAAAACCTGGGCGTGCAGGAGCTGGTGATTGGCGGGATGCACACGGAATACTGCGTGGATGTGACCACGCGCGCGGCGCTGCGCCATGGCTACCCGGTGGTGCTGCTGGAGGATGCGCACACCACTTGCGGCAATGCCGCCGTCACGCCGCAGCAGGTGATTGCGCACCACAACATCACCCTCAGCAGCACCAGCAGCTTTGGGCCGCGTGCGCGGCTGCAGACGGCGCAGCAGTGGGCGGACTCGGTCAGCCAGGCTTGAGAAACCCGGCTTGGCTGGGGTTAGCCCAAGGCGCTAGGAAGGCGTTCTAGCTCCCAAAGTCGAAGCAGCCCAGCGCAGTGCACGCTAGCGCTGCACCCTTTTCGTTCATGCCTGGCCCCTGTCAAGCGCGCAGATCACATATGCATCTGCGCATTCCTCAGTTGGAGTAGCTGCTTGCAACCTGCACAGTGCAAGCAGGCCCTGCCGTGATGGCAGCCTTTTCTCCCATGACCTGAAGGACGACACAGCATGACTATCCGCACAGCAGCGCCTTGGCGCGTTTTGATTGCCGGCACCATCGCGGCAACCGTTTGGGGCGCGAGCCCTGCTTTTGCCAACACGCCGCAGGCGGTGCCTGAGGGCGCGCTGGTCAGCACCGAATGGCTGGCGGCCAACCTGCAGCGGCCCGATGTGCGGGTGATCGAGGTCAGCGTGAACCCGGGGCTGTATGAGCGGGCGCATATTCCGGGGGCGGTCAACTTCTCCTGGCACAACGACCTCAATGACAAGGTGCGCCGCGACATTGTCAGCAAGGAGGCGTTTGAGCAATTGCTGTCCAAGGGGGGGGGTGAGCGACAACACCACCGTGGTGCTCTACGGCGACACCAACAACTGGTTTGCGGCCTGGGGCGCCTGGGTGTTTGATGTGTATGGCGTCAAGAACGTGAAGCTGCTCGATGGCGGCCGCAAGAAGTGGGAGGCGGAGAACCGTACGCTGAACAACCGCGCACCGGACTACGCCGCCACCACCTACCGCGTGGGCCAGGTCAACACCGATTTGCGGGCCCGCCTGGGCGATGCGCTGGCGGCGGTGGAGGGCAAGGGCGCTACGCAGCTGGTGGATATCCGCTCGGCCGACGAATACCAGGGCAAGGTGTTTGCACCGGCCGGAGTGCCCGAGCTGGCCGTGCGTGCCGGCCATATCCCTGGCGCGGTGAATGTGCCCTGGGGCAAGGCGGTCAATGAAGACGGCACCTTCAAATCGCGGGCCGATCTGCAAAAGCTCTATGCCGATGCCGGCATCGACGGCAGCAAGCCCATCATCACCTACTGCCGCATTGGCGAGCGCAGCAGCCATACCTGGTTTGCGCTCAGCAAGATCCTGGGCTACCAGGTGAAGAACTATGACGGCTCCTGGACCGAATACGGCAACAGCGTCGGTGTGCCGATCAACAACCCGGCCGGCACGATCTGGGCTGCCAAGTAAGCCGATTCTTTGGTGTATTGAATGTCTCCGCATGGGCTCGGTCCTGTGTTCACTGCCCGCCTAGCGCGGGCATTTTTTTGGATGGAATGCGATGACTGATTCCAGTGGGGGTTTGGGAGGTGCGGGCACTGCTGCCGGGCAGCGCGCGGCCGGGGGCATCAGTGCTTATTGGCAGCCGGTGACGGCGGCGGTATTGCTGCTGGCGCTGTGGCCCTTGCAGCAGGTCTTGCTGCAGCGCGATGGCGGGCGCACCCTGGTGTTTGCGCTGGCCATTGGACTGGCGCTGGGGGTGGTGCTGCAGCGCTCGCGCTTTTGCTTTTACTGCCATGCGCGCGATTGGCTGCAGCGCGATGACCCGCGCGGGATTTTGGCGATCATTCTGGCGCTGGCCGTGGGCGTCGTGGGCATGACCGTGGTGCAAAGCAGCTGGGTGCCCAACCCGCAGGCGGGGCAGCTGCCGCCCGATATGCACATTGGCCCGGTGAGCTGGGTGCTGGTGCTGGCCGGCCTGGCCTTTGGTGCGGGCATGCTGGTGTCGGGCTCCTGCATCAGCGCGCATTGGTACCGGCTGGCAGAGGGGTCGGCCGCATCGCCATTTGCACTGCTGGGCACGGCGCTGGGTTTTGCGCTGGGCTTTCAGACCTGGAACCCGCTCTACAGCCTGGCGGTGGCCGATGCGCCCGTCGTCTGGCTGCCGCAGCACCTGGGCTATGGCGGCGCGCTGCTATTGCAGCTGGGGGTGCTGGCGGCTTGGGCCGCCTGTGTGTGGCAGCGCCATGTGCAGCAGCGCCAGCGCAGTTTGCCGCTGCCTGCAGTACCCGCAACGGCTGCGCCGCGCAGCGTGACTGCGCTGTGGCGCAGCCTGTGGCAAGGGCGCTGGAACTATGCCCTGGGCGGCCTGCTGGTCGGCCTGATCGCTACCGCCGCCATTGTGCGCATGCGGCCTTTAGGCGTGACGGCCTTGTTGGGCAGCCAGGTGCGCGGCGCGCTGCAAGGCCAGGGCTGGGTGCCTGAGCGGCTCAATGGCTTGGATGGCTTTGCCGGCTGCGCCACCTTGCCGGCAGCCACCTGGGCCACGCCCAATGCGCTGGTGCTGCTGGGCCTGCTGGCCGGCGCGTTTATCGCCGCCTTTGCCAGCGGCCAGTTCCGCCCGCGCCTGCCTACCGGGCGTGATGCGGGCCGGGGATTGCTCGGCGGTGTGCTGCTGGGCTGGGGTGCTATGACGGGTATTGGCTGCACCGTGGGCACCTTGTTGTCCGGCGGCATGGCGGGTGCGCTGAGCGGCTGGGTGTTTGGCGTGGCCATGCTGCTGGTGCTGTGGCTGGGGTTCCGGTGGCAGACCTGGTGGGCGAGCCGGGCTTGATGGGGTAGGGTGCTCATGCCGGGTTAAAGCCGGTTGCTTGGCTGTGATCTGGTGGCTTGATGCTAGGGATTTGATAGTGCATTGAGCCCCTGCGCCAGTCGGCTGTCACACCCGAGCTGTGGTTTTGGCGCTATATTTCCACTCGCTTGCCACACCCACGGGATTGACCATGCTTTTAGGCCTTGCCGCCAACCGTTTGCACCACCAGAACGAAGATGCTGCGCTGTTCAGCTTTTTGCGCGCCTGCGAGCAGGGGATCCGGGAGCTGAACATCGGATTCCATGCGGTGGGCCGCACCTATGACGCGATTGCAGCGGCAGAAATGCTCAAAGGCCACAAGGGTATGGTGCGCTACCCCTATGGCCGCGAAGGCGGCCTGATGAAGCTGGTGGCCGAGGTCGTGGGCATGCCCGGTGACAACCGCGTGCTCGATGGCGCCATCTACCTGATCGATCCGGTGGACCCCTCGTCGATCTTCCCCGAGGCGCTGGCCTTGAAGCGCCAGTGCGTGATCCATGGCAAACCCTTTATCTCAACAGCAGCCAGTGCACGCGACTGGGTGGAGATGGAACGCATCCACGCCGGGCTGGCGCCCGACCGCCATGCCGACCGCCTGCACGACTATGGCAACCAAACCCTGGCGCTGATTGCGCATGATGCGATGAAGCCGGCGATGCTGGAGTTTTGCGAGCGCAATTTTGCGCTGCTCTCGCGCTACCGCCGCCGCGTGGGCACCGGCACCACCGGCCAAAAGCTCAACGAGCTGGCCTGGAGCAAGGGCTGGCCGGCTGACAAGCCCTGGGTGGACCGCTTCAACAGCGGCCCGCTGGGGGGTGACGCACAAATTGCCGACCTGGTGCTGGAGCGCCGCTGCCAGCGCGCGATCTTCTTTGAAGACCCGCATGTGGCCCGCCAGCATGAGGCCGATATCCAGCTGCTGGAGCGCGCGGTGACGACCGTCACCCAGGAGGTGGTGTGCATGACCTCGCCAGCGGTGGCTCAGCGCTGGTGCGATGCGGCCGTTAAGCGGGCGTAGGCACTCGCCTATCGGCGGTTAGTCTGCTTTTACCGTGTCAGTCACCTCGTTCGCGACCTCGATCAGGTTCTCATCGGGGTCGTAGAAATACAGCGATTGCAGCGTGGCCTGCGCACCCGTCGCGCGCACCGGCCCCTGCACGATGGCGACCTGCTCGCGCTGCAGGTGGGCGATGACATCGGCCAAGGGCATGCGGGTCAGAAAGCAGACATCGGCAGAGCCAGGGGTTGCATGCTTCACGTTCGGGTCGACGACATTACCGACCTCGTGCAGGTTGATTTTTTGCCGGCCAAAGTGCAGTGCATAACGGCCGGGCTTGAACTCCTGGGCCTCCATGCCCAGCACCCGCTCGTAAAAGGCAATGCTGCGCGGGATGCTGTGCACGGTGAGCACCAGGTGGTCCAGGGCATCGACCAGAGAGGTGGTGGTAGGCATAGGGCTTGCTCCAAAGGTGGATTCCAGGGGGCAGTATGCGCCCAAGCTGGGCGGTGCTCTGTGCTGCGCGTTGCAAGCGGTGCCCATGTCAAAAAGCCGCAGCGCCCCATGGCGTCTGCGGCTGGCCGTTATGGCGCGCGGCCCGTGGCTCAGGCCTGCTGGGGCGCCAGCGTCTTGGTGTAGAGCGCGGCGCCGTTGAGGTCCTTGAGCACCACGGTCAGCGCGCGGCTTTGGTGGTCGATATCGAGCTGGCCAAAGAACTGGTAGCCCTCGCTGGGGGCGGAGTTGGCCTTGGGTGGCGCCTTGTGAAAGACGACATCAAGGCCAAAGGTCTGGTCGGCCTCATTGGGGCCAAAGCCGCCGGCATTGAGGGGGCCGGAGACAAATTCCCAGAACGGTGCGAAATCCTTGAACTGCGCGCGCTCGGGGCTGTAGTGGTGGGCGGCGGTGTAGTGCACATCGGCGGTGAGCCACACCACGTTGTGGATGCCCGCGTCCTTGATGCCCGTCAACAGGCGCGCCATCTCCAGCTCGCGCCCCTTGGGCACGCCGTGCTCGCCATTGGCAATGGCCTCCCACTGGTCGCGGCCTTGGGCGTCCTTGCCGTCGGGCACAAACAGGCCGATGGGCATGTCGGCGGCAATCAGCTTCCAGGTGGCGGTGCTGGCCTTGAGGCCCGCCAGCAGCCAGTCGAGCTGGGGGCGGCCGAGGAAGTCGGTCTCGGCGCTTTCGGCGGCCTGCAGGTTGTGGCTGTTGGGGCCACGGTAGCTGCGCATATCCAGCACAAAGATATCGGCCAGCGGGCCTTGGGGCAGGTGGCGGTAGACGCGCTGCTGCTCGGCCGCGCCAAAGGGGCGCATGGGCGCGTATTCCATAAAGGCGCGGCGGCCCCGGGCCGTGAGCAGCTGCACATTCTTTTCGGTATAGCGCTTGTCGTTGGCCACGCTCTTGCTGTCCGAGTAGTTGTTGGTCACCTCATGGTCGTCCCACTGCCAGATCTGTGCGACTTCGCTGCCCAGCGCGCGCACGTTGCGGTCCATCAGGTTGTAGCGGTAGCGGCCCCGGTACTCGTCCAGCGTCTCGGCCACCTTGGCGACCTGGGGCGTGACCAGGTTCTTCCAGGTGCTGCCATCGGGCAGCGCGACGGTCTTGGCGATGGGGCCATCGGCATAGATGGTGTCGCCGCTGTGCAAAAACACATCGGGGTTGGCTTTGCGCATCTCGTCATAGATGCGCATGCCGCCGATGTCCTCGTTGATGCCAAAGCCCTGGCCGACGGTGTCGCCGCTCCACACCAGGCGAAAAGGGCGGGTGGCAGGGCCCTGGCTGGCCAGCGGGGTGCGAAAGTGCCCCAGCACCGCCGGGCTGCGGGTGTTGCTGCTGGCCAGGTCATCGAGCAGCACGCGGTAGAAGATGTCCTGCCCGGCGGGCAGGCCCTGCAGATCGACGCGGCCGGTGCCATCGGTATCGGGCAGCAGATCGGGCCCGCGCACCAGCGTGCTTTGGGCAAAGTGGCTGGTGGTGGACCATTCCACGCGCATGCGCGCCTCGCGGCTGGCCCGCGCCCAGACGATGGCGCTGTGGGCCAGCACATCACCGCTTTGCAGGCCCGACAGCAGCATCGGCCGCGCGGCATCCTGGGTGATGGCGGCGGGGGCCGTTTGCGCGCGCAGGATGCCGGGCAGCAGGCCCGTGCCGGCAATGGCGCTGGAAGAGAGCAGAAAGCGGCGGCGGGCGGAAGGGTCGTGGGAAGTCATGGTGGCGGTACCGGTGGCAGCAAAAAACGCCACGATAGCCAGGGCCTGTGACACCGGGATGAAGCATGAAACAGCGTGTTAACGCTTTCTTCTTCAACGATGAAAGCTATAGTATTAGTAGCATTTTCTATGCTGGACAGCAGCAGATGGAGCAACGGCTGGCTGCGTTTTGCGGGCTTGTGTGGACGGTATTACTTGCACAATTCAGCAAGTGAGCTTTGATATCTCATTCTTTGAATAAGCATCCGCGCACTCCACAATGGCGTATCAACACCGGTAGCCGCTAGGCGGATTCAAGGAGCAGACATGAGCTTTGTGCAGATTGACGATACGACGGGCAGCACGCAGCTGCGCACCGATGCGGCCTGGCTGGACGCACACTGGATGCCCTTTACCGGCAACCGCAACTTCAAGGCCAAGCCGCGCATGATCGTCAGCGGCCAGGGCGCCTACTACACCGATGCCGATGGCCGCAAGATTTTTGACGGCCTCTCGGGCCTGTGGTGCTCGGGCATTGGCCATGGCCGCAAGGAAGTGGCCGAGGCGATTGGCAAGGCGGCGCTGCAGCTCGATTACGCACCGGCTTTCCAGTTTGGCCACCCCGCCTCGTTTGCGCTGGCCAACAAGATCAAGGAACACACTCCAGCAGGCCTGGACCATGTGTTCTTCACCGGCTCGGGCTCGGAAGCGGCCGACACTTCGCTCAAGATGGTGCGCGCCTACTGGCGCTTGAAGGGCCAGGCCGGCAAGACGGTGCTGGTGGGCCGCGAGAAGGGCTACCACGGCGTGAACTACGGCGGCATCTCGGTGGGCGGCATTGCCGGCAACCGCAAGATGTTTGGCCAGGGCATTGTGGCCGACCACCTGCCCCACACCCAGCCACCGGCCGGCACCTTCCAGAAGGGCATGTCCGATGAAGGCGGCCGCGCGCTGGCCGACAAGCTGCTCGATGTGATCGCGCTGCATGACGCCAGCAATATCGCGGCGGTGATCGTCGAGCCGTTCTCGGGCTCGGCCGGCGTGGTGATCCCGCCCAAGGGCTACCTGGAGCGCATCCGCGAGATCTGCACGCAAAACGGCATTCTGCTGATTTTTGATGAGGTCATCACCGGCTTTGGCCGCTGCGGTGCCTGGACCGGTGCCGAAGCCTTTGGCGTGGTGCCCGACATCATGAACTTTGCCAAGCAGGTGACCAATGGCGCCCAGCCGCTGGGCGGCTGCGTGGTGACCAAGGAAATCTACGACACCTTCATGGCCGCAGGCGGCCCCGAGTACATGCTGGAGTTTGCCCACGGCTACACCTACTCGGCCCACCCGGTGGCCTGCGCGGCCGGTGTGGCTGTTATGGACATACTGGAAAAAGAAGACATGCCCGGCCGCGTCAAGGCGCTGGCGCCGTACTTTGAAAACGCTGTGCACAGCTTGAAGGGCGCCAAGCACATCGCCGACATCCGCAACTATGGCCTGGCTGCTGGCTTTACGATTGCCGCGCTGCCCGGCGAGCCGGCCAAGCGCCCCTATGAGATCGCAATGAAGTGCTGGGAAAAAGGCTTCTACGTGCGCTATGGTGGCGACACCATCCAGCTGGCGCCGCCCTTCATCAGCGAAAAGGCCGAGATCGACCGCCTGATCAACGCGCTGGGCGACGCGCTGGCTGAAACCAACTGATGGCGCGCCCCTGGCTGCTGGCGACGGTGACGCACCGGCCAGCAGCATTTTGCGTTCAGACCCGCGTTATTTCGCCCCCCATTTCGAGACATTTCCAAGAGAGACTTTGATGAACCACGACAAGAATGTGACGGCCACGGTAGGCCATTTGATCGACGGCAAGATCGTGCACGATGGCGGCCGCACGCAGCCGGTGTTCAACCCGGCGACGGGCCAATCGACGGTGAGCGTGGAGCTGGCCAGCAAGGCCACGGTGGAGGCAGCGATTGCCTCTGGCGAAAAGGCCTTCCCCGCCTGGCGCAATACGCCGCCGCTCAAGCGCGCGCGCATCATGGGCCAGCTCAAGGTGCTGCTGGAGCAGAACGCCGACAAGATCGCAGCGATGATCACCGCCGAGCACGGGAAGGTGCTGGCCGATGCGCATGGCGAGCTGCAACGCGGTATCGAGAACGTCGAGTTCGCCAGCTACGCGCCCGAGCTGCTCAAGGGCGAGCACAGCCGCAATGTGGGCCCCAATATCGACAGCTGGAGCGAGTTCCAGGCGCTGGGTGTGACGGCAGGCATCACGCCCTTCAACTTCCCCGCGATGGTGCCTTTGTGGATGTGGCCCATGGCCGTGGCCTGCGGCAATACCTTTGTGCTCAAGCCCTCCGAGCGCGATCCGACCAGCGCACTCTTCATTGCCCAGCTGGCGCAGGAGGCCGGCCTGCCACCGGGCGTGCTCAACGTCGTCAATGGTGACAAGGAAGCGGTCGACACCCTGCTGCATGACCCGCGCGTCAAGGCGGTGAGCTTTGTCGGATCGACCCCGATTGCCGAGTACATCTATGGCGAAGGCTGCAAGAGCGGCAAGCGCGTGCAGGCGCTGGGCGGTGCCAAGAACCATGCGGTGGTGATGCCCGATGCCGACATCAGCAACGCCGTGACCGCGATGATGGGCGCCGCCTACGGCAGCTGCGGCGAGCGCTGCATGGCCGTGCCGCTGGTGGTGGCCGTGGGCGACGAGGTGGCCGAGCAGATGATTGCCGGCCTGAGCGCCGAGATCGCCAAGATGAAGGTGGGCCCGGGCACCGACAACGGCAATGACATGGGTCCGCTGATCACCAAGCCGCATTTCGAGAAGGTCAAGGCCTATGTGGACAGCGGTGTGCAAGAGGGCGCCAAGCTGCTGATCGACGGGCGCAGCCTGCAGGTGGCAGGTCACGAGGAAGGCTACTTCCTGGGCCCCTGCCTGTTCGACAACGTGCGCCCCGGCATGAAGATCTACCAGGAAGAGATCTTTGGCCCGGTGCTGGGCATTGTGCGGGTCAAGACCTTGCAGGAGGCGATGGACCTGATCAACGCGCACGAGTACGGCAACGGCACCTGCATCTTCACCCGCGATGGGGAAGCGGCCCGCTACTTCAGCGACCACATTCTGGTGGGCATGGTCGGCATCAATGTGCCGCTGCCGGTACCTGTGGCCTACCACTCGTTTGGCGGCTGGAAGCGCAGCCTGTTTGGTGACCTGCACGCCTACGGGCCTGACGCCGTGCGCTTCTACACCAAGCGCAAGACCATCACCCAGCGCTGGCCCAGCGCCGGTGTGCGCGACGGCGCGGTGTTCAGCTTCCCCAGCAGCCGCTAATACCTGGATGCAGCCGCCCCGCGAAGGGCCAGGCTGCAAGTTGGTGCGTTTCTTGCGAAGGCTGAGGCATTGCCCCCAGCCTTTGCACCATGCGCACCAGCACCGCCCACCGCCGATCGTCGGACACCGCCGCTTCAGCCGAAGCCGCAGCCCGCAGCACCTCCCCCAGCACGCCACCGGCACACCCATCGGTGGCGGCTTTGTCTGAGCCCGCCTCCGACAGCCTGTTCAACCTCTCGCTGGCCAAGGGCCTGCAGGTGCTGTGTGCCTTCAATGCCGCGCACCGCAGCATGACCCTGGCCGAGATTGCGCAGGCTGCCGGCATGACCAAGGCCTCAGCCCAGCGCTCGGTGCATACCTTGCAGGCGCTGGGCTATATCGGCAAGCACCCGAGCACGCGGCGCTTTGTGCTGCTGCCGCGGGTGGTGGAGCTGGGCTTCAACTACCTGGAGGCGCACCCGATGATCAGCGCCGCCCACACCTATCTGGCGCAGCTGGCGCGGCAAAGCGGCGAGACGGCGACCCTGTCGGAGCCGGCGGGCACGCACATGGTCTACCTGGCCCAGGTGCTGACGACGCAGCACATCCCCGTGCTGACACCGGTGGGCACCCAGGTGCCGCTGTATGCCAGCAGCTGCGGGCGCGCCTACCTGAGCCAGCTGCCTGCGCCAGAGGCGCGCGCACTGCTGCAGCAGGCCCCGATGCCCGCGCGCACCCGCGCCACCTTGACGACGGTGGATGCCGTCATGGAGCGCCTGGCGCTGTGCCAGCAAACGGGCTATGCCACCAACTGCGAAGAGCTGTTTCTGGGCGACATGGGCATTGCCGCGCCGGTCTTCAATGCACGCGGCGTGGTCGTGGGTGCCATCCACCTGGCGCCGCCCACCAGCCGCTGGAACATGGCCGATGCCCAGCAGGCGCTGGCGCCGCTGGTGATTGAATGCGCGCGGGCAGTGTCGCAGCTATTGCCGGCTGACTAAAAAACGCGGAGCCCGAGCGCTCCACGTTCTTCTACCGCTTTGATGGCCTTTCAGCGCCGTATCAGGCTACACCGGCATGCGCCAGCATCGCATGCAGCAGCACATTGCAGCCAGCGGCCAGGTGCTCGGATTTGGCGTCCTCGATCTCGTTGTGGCTAATGCCATCCTTGCAGGGCACAAAGATCATCGCGGTGGGCGCCACGCTGTGTACATAGACGGCGTCATGGCCGGCGCCGCTGACGACCTCCATGTGGTCATAGCCCAAGGTGTCGGCCGCGCCACGCACGCTGGCCACGCAGTCGGGGTGGAAGATGCAGGGCGCAAAGCGCACCACCTGGTCGATGGCCACCTCGCACTGGCACTGGGCAGCGAGGCGCGCAAACTCGGTGCGCATGGCGGCGTCCATCCCATCCAGCCCTGCTTGCGAGAGGTTGCGAAAGTCGACGCTGAACTTGACCTGGCCGGGGATCACATTGCGGGAGTTGGGCAGCACCTGCAGATGGCCGACGGTGCCGCGCCCGTGCGGCGCCTGGTCCAGTGCAATGCGGTTGACGGCATCGACCATGCGGGCGGCGGCGAGCATCGCGTCATGGCGCAGGTTCATTGGCGTGGGGCCGGCATGGGCGTCCATGCCAGTGACGGTCACGTCATACCACTGCTGGCCCAGCGCGCCGCTGACGATGCCAATCGGCTTGTCATAGGCTTCCAGCACCGGGCCTTGCTCGATATGCGCCTCAAAGTAAGCGGCAAACGCGCCACCGGGCACATCACCGCAGGCCACATCGCCCAGGTAGCCGATGCGGGCCAGCTCAGCGCCCA
The DNA here is from genome assembly GCF_014076495.1 of Comamonas koreensis. Lineage (NCBI taxonomy): Bacteria > Pseudomonadati > Pseudomonadota > Betaproteobacteria > Burkholderiales > Comamonadaceae > Comamonas > Comamonas koreensis. The sequence goes on from NZ_CP043575.1 coordinate 692,623, forward strand.
CGGTGAGGCCTGCACCATCTTGTTGCGAGCGGATGTGGTCTGCACCAAAAATTCCCGCAAATGCACCAGAGCCCATCATCACCGGCGTGAAGCGCGTGCCCTCCTCGTTCATCCAGAAGGCCACTTCCAGCGGCGCAACGGTCTGGATGCCATGGCTGTTGAGCGTGCGCATCACCTCCAGCCCGGCGAGCACGCCGTAGTTGCCATCGAACTTGCCTCCGGTGGGCTGGGTGTCGATATGGCTGCCGGTGGCCACGGCGCGTGCCTGCGGATCGGTGCCGGGGCGGCGGCCAAACACATTGCCCACTTCGTCCACACGCACCTGCAGGCCTGCGTCGCGGAACCACTGCACCACCTGGTCGCGGCCGGCCTTGTCCTCGTCGGTCAAGGCGATGCGGCAGACACCGCCCTTGGGCGTGGCCCCTATCTGGGCGAGGTCCATCAGCGATTGCCAGAGGCGGTTTTCATCAATGCGCAGGTGGTCTATTGGGGTCATGCGGGTACTCCTGGGTTGAGGCGAACAATGCGCAGAGCGTTCGCATAAAGCATGCCAAAAATATCGATGAATCAAACACTTGTATCGATTATCGATATGTGTGATGTGGCACGCAGCTTGCTTTGGACTTGTCATCCCCCCACTCCTTGGAAAGGTCCTGTGATGCAAGCGTCTTCCGGTTTCTCCGTCTCCCGTCCCGCGCTCAAAAGCCTGGCTCTGGCTGTCACCCTGGCGCTGGGCGCGGGTGCTGCCATGGCCCAGGAAAAGGTGCTGCGCATTGCGATGACTGCGGGCGATATCCCGCGCACCTCGGGCCAGCCCGACCAGGGTTTTGAGGGCAACCGTTTTACCGGCATTCCGATGTATGACGCGCTGACCCAGTGGGACCTGAGCAAGGCCGACAAGCCCAGCGAGCTGGTGCCGGGCCTGGCGCTGTCCTGGGAGGTGGATGCCAAGGACAAGACCAAGTGGCTGTTCAAGCTGCGCCCCGGCGTCAAGTTCCACGATGGCAGCGCCTTCACGGCCGATGCCGTGGTCTGGAACGTGAACAAGGTGCTGGACAAGGAGGCCGAGCAGTTTGACCCGGCCCAGGTGGGCGTGACTGCCTCGCGCATGCCCACGCTCAAGTCCGCCAAGAAGATCGATGACCTGACCGTCGAGCTGACCACCACCGAGCCCGATTCCTTCTTGCCGATCAACCTGAGCAATCTGTTCATGGCCTCGCCCGCGCACTGGGCCAAGAAGCTGGCTGCAGTGCCGGCCTCCGTCAGCGGCAAGGCCGAGCGCAGCAAGGCCGCCTGGACGGCGTTTGCCGCCGACCCCTCGGGCACCGGCCCCTTCAAGGGCGCACGCCTGGTGCCGCGCGAGCGCTTCGAGATGGTCAAGAACAGCAGCTACTGGGACCCCAAGCGTACGCCGACCATCGACAAGGTGGTGCTGCTGCCGCTGCCCGAGGCCAACTCGCGCACTGCCGCGCTGATGAGCGGCCAGGTGGACTGGATCGAGGCGCCGGCGCCCGATGCGCTCGATGCCATCAAGGCACGCGGCTTCAAGGTCTACGCCAACCTGCAACCCCACATCTGGCCTTGGCAGTTTTCGTTTGTCGAGGGCTCGCCCTGGTTGGATAAGCGCGTGCGCCATGCCGCCAACCTCTGCGTGGACCGCGCCAGCATGAAGCAGCTCTTGAATGGCCAGATGGAGCCGGCTACCGGCATCTTTGAGCCCGGCCACCCCTGGCGCGGCAGCCCCAGCTTCCAGATCAAGTACGACGTGAAGGCCGCGCAGGCGCTGATGACGCAGGCCGGTTTCAGCGCCAGCAAGCCGATCAAGGTGAAGATCCAGACCTCCGCGTCGGGCTCGGGCCAGATGCAGCCGCTGCCGATGAACGAGTTCATCCAGCAGAACCTCAAGGAATGCTTCTTTGATGTGGAGTTCGACGTGGTGGAGTGGAACACGCTGTTCTCCGGCTGGCGCCTGGGCGCCAAGGACCCGGGCGCCAACAAGGCCAGTGCGACCAATGTGACGGCCGCCACCATGGACCCCTTCTTTGCGATGGTGCGCTTTGTCAGCACCAAGTCCTTCCCGCCGCTGTCCAACAACTGGGGCTTCTACAGCAACAAGCAGGTCGATGCGGTGGTGGACAAGGCCCGCACCACCTTTGATGCCAAGGAGCGCGACAAGGCCCTGGCCGAGCTGCACACCCTGGTGGTCGATGAGTCGCCCTTCCTGTTTGTGGCCCACGATGTGGGCCCACGCGCCATGTCGGCCAAGGTTGGCCATGTGGTGCAGCCGCAAAGCTGGTTCATCGATATCGCAACGATGACGATGAAGTAAGCCGGGCGTCCCCGGGCATGCAGACCGGTGCTGAGACATCGCTGCATGCCGGGCGCAGGCCGATGGCCCAACCCGCCAGTGCGACCCCGCATGGTCCGCTTCTCCCCCACGAACCTCTGATCCGCCATGCTTGCCTACCTGTTCAGACGCATTGTCTACACCCTGCCCATCATGCTGGGCGTGGCCCTGCTGTGCTTTGCCCTGGTGCATATCGCGCCCGGCGACCCTCTGGTGTCGGTCTTGCCCGCCGATGCATCGGCCGAGCTGCAGGCCCAGATGCGCGAGCTCTATGGCTTTAACCGGCCGCTGCCCGAGCAGTTTCTGCGCTGGGTCTGGCGCGCGCTGCAGGGCGATCTGGGCCAGTCGATTGCCACCAGCCGGCCGGTGACCACCGAGGTGATGGCCGCCGTGGTCAACACCTTGCGCCTGGCCGTGGTGGCGACCTTGATCGGCTTTGTGCTGGGCAGCCTGTTTGGCTTTGTGGCGGGCTATTTCCGCAACTCCTGGGTGGACCGCAGCTGCTCGATGCTGTCGATGCTGGGCGTCAGCGTGCCGCACTACTGGCTGGGCATGGTGATGGTGATCGTCTTCTCATCGCAGCTGATGTGGCTGCCCGCGACGGGCGCGGGGCCGGGTGGCTCGGGCGACTGGGCCTGGGACTGGGCGCATGTGCAGTTCATGATCCTGCCGGCCATCACCATGTCGGTGATCCCCATGGGCATCATTGCGCGCACGGTGCGGGCGCTGGTGGCTGAGCTGCTGGACCAGGAGTTCATCCTCGGCCTCAAGGCCAAGGGCCTGGGCCATCTGGGCATCTTCCGCCATGTGCTCAAAGATGCAGCGCCCACGGCGCTGGCGGTGATGGGCCTGCAGCTGGGCTACCTGCTGGGCGGCTCCATCCTGATCGAGACCGTGTTCTCCTGGCCGGGCACCGGCTTTTTGCTCAACCAGGCCATCTTCCAGCGCGATCTGCCGCTGCTGCAGGGCTCCATCCTGGTGCTGGCCGTTTTCTTTGTGCTGCTCAACCTCATCATCGACGTGGTGCAGACCTTGCTCGATCCCCGCATCGCCCGCTGAGCGCAGATTTCTGGAGGTTCCGTCCCCATGACCAGTCTTTCCCTTCCCGATGCAGCAGCGGCCCAGGTGCAGCCGCTGCCGGCCCAGCGCTCACGCGGCTATTGGTCCTCGGTGCTGCAGCGCCTGCTGCGCGACCCGGTGGCCATGGGCGCGGCCGCCGTCATTGTGCTGCTGATTGTGGTGGCGGCGCTGGCGCCCTGGATCACGCCGTCCGACCCCTACCTGGCCTCCATGCTCAAGCGGCTCAAGCCCATCGGCACCGCGGGCCTGCCACTGGGCAGCGATGAGCTGGGCCGCGACATGCTCTCGCGCCTGATGATGGGCGCACGCCTGTCGCTGTTCATGGGCATCACCCCGGTGCTGTTGGCCTTTGTGATTGGCACGGGTATCGGCATTGTGGCCGGCTACGCGGGGGGGCGCACCAACACGGTGATCATGCGCACCATCGATGTGTTCTATGCCTTCCCCTCGGTGCTGCTGGCCATTGCGCTGTCGGGTGCGCTGGGCGCGGGCATCTTCAACTCGCTGGTGTCGCTGACGATTGTCTTTATCCCGCAGATCGCCCGCGTGGCCGAGAGCGTGACGGCCCAGGCCCGCAACCGCGACTATGTGGAGGCCGCGCGCGCCACCGGGGCCAGCGCCTTCACCATCGTGCGCGTGCATGTGCTGGGCAATGTGCTGGGCCCCATCTTTGTCTACGCCACCAGCCTGATTGCGGTGTCGATGATCCTGGCCTCGGGCCTGTCGTTTCTGGGCCTGGGTGTGAAGCCGCCCGAGCCCGAATGGGGCCTGATGCTCAACACCTTGCGCACGGCGATCTACACCCAGCCCTGGGTGGCGGCCTTGCCGGGGCTGATGATCTTCATCACCTCCATCTCCTTCAATCTGCTCTCCGATGGCCTGCGCACGGCCATGGACAACAAGGGGTAAGCCATGCTCCAGCCTTCTTCTCTGAACCCGGCTGCCACCCTGGCCGCCGATGTGGGTGGCCCGGCCCAGCCGCTGCTGACGGTGCGCGGGTTGACCAAGCATTTCCCGCTCAAGCAAGGCAAGCTGGTGCGCGCGGTCGATGGTGTCGATTTCGAGGTGCTCAAGGGCGAGACCCTGGGCGTGGTGGGCGAGTCCGGTTGCGGCAAGTCGACCACGGCGCGCCTGTTGATGCACCTGATGGACCCGACCGCCGGCGAGCTGGTGTTCGATGGCCGCACGGTGGGCTCGCGGGATTTGAGCCTCAAGGAGTTTCGCCGCCAGGTGCAGATGGTTTTCCAGGACAGCTATGCCTCGCTCAACCCGCGCCTGACCATCGAGGACTCGATCGCCTTTGGCCCGCAGGTGCATGGCGTCTCGCGCAAGGAGGCGGTCGCCCGCGCGCACCATTTGATGGACCGGGTGGGCCTGGCGCCGGCCCGCTTTGCGGAGCGCTACCCGCATGAGCTCTCGGGCGGCCAGCGCCAGCGCATCAACATTGCGCGCGCGCTGGCCTTGCAGCCGCGCATGGTGATCCTGGATGAAGCCGTCTCGGCGCTCGACAAATCGGTCGAGGCCCAGGTGCTGAACCTGCTGGCCGATCTGAAGCGTGAGTTTGGCCTGACCTATGTCTTCATCAGCCATGACCTGGGCGTCGTGCACTACATCAGCGACCGGGTGATGGTGATGTACCTCGGCCAGGTGGCCGAGATCGGCCCGTCGGATGCGCTATTTGCCGCGCCGGCCCACCCCTACACCAAGGCCTTGCTGTCGTCGGTGCCGTCGATGGACCCGAGCCACCGCACCCTGGTGGCCCCGCTGGCGGGTGACCCGCCCAACCCCATCAACCCGCCCACGGGTTGCCGCTTTCACCCGCGCTGCCCCCTGGCGGCGCCGGTCTGCGCCCAGGCCGCGCCGGCCGTCACCCCGGTGCAGCTGCACCATGCCGCGCGCTGCCTGGTGCATGAGCCCGGCAGTGGCCACCCCCTGGCCGCCGCTGCTGCGCTGGCCGCCTGAACCCGGAGCACCACGATGAACACAGCCTCTCCTCCCCTGGTCCAGATCCAGGACCTGAATGTGCAGTTTGCCAGCGGCAAGAAAGTGGTCCAGGCCGTCAGCGGCGTGAGCCTGTCGGTCGCCAAGGGCGAAGCGGTGGCGCTGATTGGCGAATCGGGATCGGGCAAGAGCGTGACCCTGCGCAGCCTGCTGCGCCTCCACCCCGAGCGCAAGACCACGATGAAGGGCCAGATCCGGGTCGCAGGCCAGGATGTGCTGGCGCTGCGCGGCGGCGCGCTCAACGACTTTCGCGGCAAGACCTGCGCGATGATTTTTCAGGATCCCTTGCTGGCGCTGGACCCGGTCTACCCGGTGGGCGCGCAGATTGTCGAAGCGATACGCCGGCACGAGCGCGTGAGCCAGAGCGAGGCGCAGCAGCGCGCGCTGGCGCTGTTCGAGCGGGTGCGCATTCCCAGCCCCGAGCAGCGCCTCAAGGCCTATCCGCATGAGATGTCGGGCGGCATGCGCCAGCGGGCGATGATTGCGCTGGCCCTGGCCTGCAACCCGCAGGTGCTGCTGGCCGACGAGCCCACCACCGCCCTCGATGCCACCGTGCAGATCCAGATCCTGTTGCTGCTGCGCGAGCTGCAGCGTGAGCTGGGCCTGGGCATTGTGTTTGTGACCCACGACATTGGCGCGGCGGTGGAAGTGGCCGACCGCATTGCGGTGATGTACGCGGGCCGCATCGTCGAAGAGGGCACAGCCGAGCAGCTGATCCGCAGCCCGCGCCACCCCTACACCATGGCCTTGCTGCAAAGCCGATCCCATGGCGCGATGGAGCGCGGCCAGCCGCTGCAGACCATTGCTGGCGCGCCGCCCGATCTGACCGCCATCCCGCCGGGCTGCGCCTTTGCACCGCGCTGCAAGCTGGCCACGGCCGCCTGCCTGCAAGCGGTGCCGGAGCCGGTCACGCTGGCGCCTGGCCATATGGTGCGCTGCGTGCACACTGCAACGGCGGCAGCCTTTGCGCCCAACGTGCTGGCCGCTGCTTAGGCCCCTGCATTTCTATTTTTTTGCCCAGGACTGACCCCACCATGCCCTTGCACGACCCTGCCCATGCCTTTGTTCCCTACCCCGATGTGCCGGTGCGCCATGCCGCCACCGGCCCGCTCAGCGGCCTGTACTTTGGGGTGAAGGACCTGTTCGACATTGCCGGCTATCCCACGGGGGGCGGCAACCCGCTGCTGCTGGCCCTGTCCGGCATCAAGACGCAGACGGCGCCCACGGTGCAAAAGCTGCTCGATGCCGGCGCGGCGTTGGCGGGCAAGACGGTGACCGATGAGCTGGCGTTCTCGATGAATGGCAACAACGCCCACTTTGGCGCGCCGATCAATGGCAACGCGCCCGCGCGCATCACCGGCGGTTCGTCATCGGGCTCAGCCTCGGCGGTATCGAGCCGGCTGTGCGACTTTGCGCTGGGCACGGACACGGGCGGCTCGGTGCGTGCGCCGGCCAGCCACTGCGGCCTGTACGGCATACGGCCCACGCATGGCCGGGTGAGCCTGGAGTCAGCCCTGGCGCTGTGCCACAGCCTGGATACCTGCGGCTGGTTGGCCCGCGATGCCCACACCTTTGCCCGCGTGGCCGATGTGCTGCTGGCGCCCGACACGACGCCACTGCCGGCCCGCCCACGCCTGCTGATGCCCAGCGACGTCTGGGGCCTGGTGGACAGCGCCGTGCGCCCGGCCTGGGATGGCGCGCTGCAGCAGATCACACAGCTGCTGGGCAGCGCGCAGGATTGCAATGCGGTGCTCGATTCTTTCGACGCGATGTACTGGAGCTTTCGCTATATCCAGGGGCGCGAAGCCTGGATGACCGATGGCGCCTTTATCAGCCGCTATGCGCCGGTGCTGGGCCCGGGCGTGAAGGAGCGCTTTGACTGGTCGAGCAAGGTGAGCGATGCCCAGGTGCAGGAGGCCGAGCAGTTCCGTGCGCGCTTCCGCCAGCATCTGGCCGATCTGCTGGGTAGCGATGGCCTTCTGGTGATGCCGACCATGCCCGATATTGCGCCACTGCGCAGCGCCGATGAGGTATCGCTGGAGGCCTACCGCAACCAGGCGGTGCAGATGCTGTGCCTGGCGGGCTTGGCGGGTTTTCCGCAGATCTCGCTGCCGCTGGCCAGCCGCGACGGCGCGCCCTTGGGGATCTCGCTGCTGGGCCCTGCAGGCACGGACCGCAGCTTGATCGCGATTGCGCAGCAGCTGGCGGCTGCGGTGTAAGTGATTAAGCGAGATCGGCGGGCAGGCGGACCTGCAGCGGCGCGCTGATCGCTTCGCAGCGGCAGTCCAGCGCATCGGCGCGCCGCTCGATGACGGCGAAATCACCGCCCTCGACGGCGAGCAAGGCATGGTGCCAGGTGCCGGGTGCCAGCACGATGCCCTGACGGCCATCGGTGACAAAGGCCTGCATGTCGTCAGCCTTGGGGGCGGGGCCGGCAGCGGCCACCACCACGACAAAGCGCTGGGTGCCCAGTGGCACAAAGCTCTGGCTGCCCAGTGCATGGCATTCGACCTCGGTCACCGCCAGCGGAAACTGCCGCGCCTGCGCGCGAAACAGCGCCAGCATCGGCCAGCCGCCTTGCGCCGTCAGCTGCAGATCGGGCAGCAGGTCATAGCGCAGCGCATTGCCCTGGTTGATGGACTGGCTGGGCAGGCTGGGGTCGGCCAGGCCAATCACGGTGCCAAAGGCCGAGAAGTTGTGCGCGGTCAGAGGCCGCGCCTCCAGAACCAGCGCAGCGGGGTGGGTGTTGGAGGTCGTCATGGCCAGCTAGCTAGCAAGGACGGTGCCTGATTGGCGATGCGGCACCCGCGCCGCAGACCGGTCAAGGCTTGCCATCGGCTTCGTGCTGCGCGCCCTTGCTGTCAGTGATGACGGCGCCCATGCCGGCCGAGGGGTTCACGCTGCCGCCTTCTGCCGTGGTGCCGCCGTTGGAGGTCTTGGGGTCATCGGCAGAAGCCAGTGGCACCGCAGGGGGGAGCGGATCGTGTTTGTCGGCCTTGGCGGGGGGCAGCACCGAGTGGCTGTCGGTGATGGGCGCGTTGAACAGCGGCTTGTCGGGCAGGGGCTGGCGCGAAGCCGCTACCGTGCCGGAGATAGGCTGCATGGGCCCGGGGCGTTCGTCACAGGCGCTCAGCAGGCTGGCAGTGGCAACGACGGCTGCCAGGGCGGCAAGTCGGGTTGGAATGGCTGGCATGGGCTTTTCCCTGTAGTGGTACTGGTAACACCGACATTGTCGCCGCAGGCCGGGCGCCCAGGTGTCAGCCAATCACGGCAATCAGCGCTCGCCCAGCAGCGCCAGATAGGCATTGCGCGTCTCGGGCGAGACGCTCTGGATAACCTGCTCATAGGTGGTCTGGTTGCGCAGCTGCATGCGCGCCGAGGCCACGGCCTTGGATTTACAGTACCAGTGGCAGGTGTGCTGCATCAGATACATCTCGGCCAGCAGCGTAAAGGCGCGGTCCTTGGGGCTGCGGCCGGCGGTGTTGGCCACTACGCGTGCAATGCCATCGGCATGCAGGCGGATGGCGGTGCGCAGGTCAAAGGACCTGCTGCCGCCCTGGAGCTTGTCGATCAGCTGCGAGAAGGGGAAGTAAAAGCTTTGGGTGCTGATCTTGAACGTGGCACCATTGGCCGGCTCGGGCGCCTTGGCCAAGGTGTCGGCAAAGCTGCTGAACTGGCTGGCCAGGCTGTTTTCCACCGATGCCTGCAGCTCCCAGATTTGCTGCTGGCGGTTGCTGTCTTTCTCGTCCAGCGCCCGCATGTAGCTGCTGACCAGGCGCTCCATCAGCTTTTCGATGTCGTAATTACGCAAATATTGGGCCAGCAAGGCGATGCGCTGCTTTTGGGCCTTGGCGCGCAGCACATAGCTCACGCCCAGGATGAGAACGACCAGCAGCATTAAATCCATGACAAATGAGGCCTTGCAGGGCCTATATAGCGCAAACGTGAGCCATTGTAGACCTTGGCTTCCGCCGAGATGGGCGGGCTTTACGCAATGTATGCTTAAACTGGAAAAAGCTATACATCTTTTTCATAGTTCTAGTCGGCGACTGGAATACTTGATTTTTAGCCTGCGCCTAGAATGGTGAGTGCCTTGTATACGATCCACAGCATTTGGCCGTGGGAAAATCGTTCTGGGCCCTTGGACATACTGTTGAGACATGCATGCAGATGGCAGCATGTTCCAGCTGTTTTTCGTAGTGAATGCTGCGTGATGCCGGAGACCGCCATGACTGAGAAGAATTCAACCCCCACTGCGGTGGACAAGCGTGCGCTGCTGCGCCAGTCCGCACTGGAGTACCACCAGTTTCCCCGCCCCGGCAAGGTGGCGATTGCCGCGACCAAGCCCATGGCCAACCAGCATGACCTGGCGCTGGCCTATTCGCCCGGCGTGGCTGCACCTTGCGAAGAAATCGTCAAGGATCCGGCAGCTGCCTTCAAGTACACCAGCCGTGGCAACCTGGTGGCCGTGATCTCCAACGGCACGGCTGTGCTGGGTCTGGGCGACATCGGCGCGCTGGCCTCCAAGCCGGTGATGGAAGGCAAGGGTGTTCTGTTCAAGAAATTTGCAGGTGTCGATGTTTTTGACATCGAAATCAACGAAAAAGACCCCCAGAAGCTGGTGGAAGTGATCGCCGCGCTGGAGCCCACCTTTGGCGCCGTAAATCTGGAAGACATCAAGGCGCCCGAGTGCTTCTATGTGGAGCGTGAACTGCGCAAGCGCATGAAGATCCCGGTCTTCCACGACGACCAGCACGGCACCGCGATCACTGTGGCAGCGGCCATGGTCAATGCGCTCAAGGTCGCAGGCAAGAAGATTGAAGAAGTGAAGCTGGTGGCCTCGGGGGCGGGCGCTGCAGCGCTTGCCTGCCTGAACCTGCTGCTGGAGATCGGCCTCAAGCGCGAAAACGTGATTGTCACCGACATCGTTGGCGTGGTCTACAAAGGCCGTACCGAGCTGATGGACGAAGATAAGGAGCTTTTCGCGCAAGAAACCGACAAGCGCACGTTGTCGCAGGTGATTGACGGCGCCGATGTGTTCCTGGGCCTGTCGGCGGGCGGCGTGCTCAAGCCCGACATGGTGCAGCGCATGGCTGCGCGCCCCATCATTTTTGCGCTGGCCAACCCCAATCCCGAGATCTCGCCCGAAGACGCCAAGGCGGTGCGCGACGACATCATCATGGCGACCGGCCGTTCGGACTACCCGAACCAGGTCAACAACGTGCTGTGCTTCCCCTATATCTTCCGGGGCGCGCTCGATTGCGGCGCGACGACGATCACCACCGAGATGGAAATCGCCACGGTGCACGCGATTGCCGACCTGGCCCAGGCCGAGCAGACCGAAGAGGTCGCCAATGCCTATGCCGGCCAGGACCTGTCCTTTGGCCCCGAGTACCTGATCCCCAAGCCGTTTGACCCGCGCCTGATGATGAAGATTGCGCCCGCTGTGGCGCAGGCGGCAGCGGAATGCGGCGTGGCCGAGCGTCCGATCCAGGACATGGATGCTTACCGCGAGCACCTGCAGACTTTTGTCTACGCCTCCGGCACCGCGATGAAGCCCATCTTCATGGCGGCCAAGCGCGCTGCGAAAAAGCGCATTGCCTACGCCGAAGGCGAGGAAGAGCGTATCCTGCGTGCGGCCCAGATCGTCGTGGACGAGCGTGTGGCGCGCCCCACCTTGATCGGCCGCCCGGCGATCATTGCCCAGCGCATCGAGAAGTTCGGCCTGCGCCTCAAGGAAGGCACGGACTACGATGTGGTCAACGTCGAGCATGACGACCGCTACCGCGATTTCTGGCAGTCCTACCACCGCATGGCCGAGCGCAAGGGCGTGACGGTGCCGATCGCCAAGATCGAAATGCGCCGCCGCCTGACCCTGATTGGCTGCATGCTGCTGCACAAGGGCGAGGTCGATGGCCTGATCTGCGGCACCTGGAACAACACCGCCATCCACCTGCACTACATCGACCAGGTGATTGGCAAGCGCGCCGGCACGGCGACCTACGCCTGCATGAACGGCCTGCTGCTGCCCGAGCGCCAGGTCTTCCTGGTCGACACCCATGTGAACTACGACCCGACGGCCGAGCAGCTCGCCGAGATCACGATCATGGCGGCCGAGGAGATGATGCGCTTTGGTATCAAGCCCAAGGCCGCGCTGCTGTCGCACTCGAACTTTGGCTCCAGCAACCAGCCCAGCGCCATCAAGATGCGCCAGACGCTGGAGCTGCTGCGCATCCAGGCGCCCTGGCTGGAAGTGGATGGCGAGATGCACGGCGATGTGGCGCTGGACCAGAAGCAACGCGCCAGCATCATGCCCGAGAGCCCGCTGGTAGGTAACGCCAATCTGCTGGTGCTGCCCAACATTGATGCGGCCAATATCAGCTACAACCTGCTCAAAACGGCCGCTGGCGGCAATATCGCCATTGGCCCGATTCTGCTGGGCGCCGCGCAACCGGTGCATATTTTGACCCCCAGCGCCACGGTGCGCCGCATTGTCAACATGACGGCTGTTGCGGTAGCGGACGCGAATTTTGCGCGCTGATAAAGATATTTACAGCGCATTTGGCTTGAGTCTGCCACGCTTGCAGCTGTAAAATACTGAGAAGCCTGCTCAAATTTTGGGCAGGCTTCTTGCATTTTGGGGGGCAATCCGTCACACTGACCGGCTGAACTTTCGGTGCGCCCGCAGTTCTGAAAGGTGTTGTCGATGCTCAAAGCATGGGGTTTTCTGGCCCGCTCGTCTGTGAAGGCTGGTGTGCTCGCTGCGGTCATGGCTGCGCTGCCGCCTGGGGTTCAGGCCCGAGGCAGCGGGCTTTCCGCATTCGATGGGCCGGTCGTGGCTGTGGCCGAATTGCCGCCACAAGGCCGCAAAACCTATGCATTGATCTTCGAGGGCGGCCCTTTTCCTTATGACAAGGACGGCTCGGTATTTGGTAACCGTGAACGCAACCTGCCCAGGCACCCGCGTGGTTACTACCGGGAATACACCGTCAAGACACCCGGCTCCCGTGATCGGGGGGCGCGTCGCATTATTTGTGGCGGTCAGGTCGCCACAATGCCCGATACTTGCTACTACACCCAGGATCACTACAGCAGCTTTCGGCGTATTGTGAATTAGCCAGTCAGATTCCTCCTATGTCGCTTTTCCGCAAGAGATGTCTTGCGCAGAGTGATGTGCTAAGTCAACAATGCCCAATGAGCCCCAGGGATGGGGTGTGGTTTTTAAAAAATGCTAATGGAAAGAGCAACGGAGATGGACACTCCACTTCGTCAGGTACAAGATACATCGCTGCGTTTTGTGCGTCCCAACATCGTGCAGGCCATTCGTGCCTACCGGTTGGAAGACCTGCGCGACGCAGCCCAGAACCTGGGGCAGCACTTTTTGTACGCCAATCTGGCGCACGCCCTGTCCAAGGCCGATGTGCTCGAGTTGATTGGCATGCAGTTTTATTTTCCGTCGCACTACGGCAAGAACTTCGACGCGCTGTTCGACTGCCTGACCGACCCTTTGCACAAGAGTGGCCCCCAGCCCGGCTTTGTCGTGGTGCTGGACCAGATCCCGACTGCGATGAAGTTTGACCGCGAAGCGCGCGAGCAACTGCTCGATGTGTTTCGCGATGCGGCCGAGTACTGGGCCGAGCGCAAGGTGCCTTTTCGCTGCTTTTACTCTTTCCTCTGATCGGCTTGCTGATGACCCAGAAAAAACGCCCGGCTTGCGCCGGGCGTTTTGCTTATGGGCGGGGCCCCAACGCTCAGGCCACCTTGGAAGCTGCTGAGAGGCTGGCAGCGGCCTGTTCGTATTCGGCCACCGGCACCTCTTCGGCGCGGCGCTGCAGGTCGAAGTTGCCGCTGTAGCCCTTTTCCTCCAGCCATTTGCCCAAGGTGTTGCGCAAGATCTTGCGGCGCTGGCTGAAGGCCACGCGCACCAGGTCTTCGAGCAGCTTGGCATCGAGCTGGGCGGGCTCGGCGCGCGGGACCATGCGCACGACGGCGCTGTCCACCTTGGGGGGCGGGTCAAAGCTCTCGGGCGGCACAAAGAGCACGTTCTCCATCGCATAGCGCCACTGCAGCATGACCGTCAGGCGCCCGTAGTCGGAGGTGGCGGGTGCAGCCACCATGCGGTCGATCACCTCTTTTTGCAGCATGAAGTGCTGGTCTTCGACCACATCGACCTGGTCGAGCAGGTGAAACAGGATGGGGCTGGAGATGTTGTAGGGCAGGTTGCCGGCCACGCGCAGCTTGTCCACGCCCAGGCGCTGGGCGAGGGCGCGGAAATCGACCTTCAGCACATCGGACTCGACCACATCGAGCTGCGGGTGCGTGCGCAGGCGCACGGCCAGATCGCGGTCGAGCTCAATGACGCTGAGCTTGCCCAGGCGCTCGACCAGCGGCTGGGTCAGCGCCATCAGGCCCGGGCCGATCTCCACCACCGTCTGGCCGGGCAGCGGGTGGATGGCGTCGACAATCGCGTCGATGACGGCGCGATCGGTCAGAAAGTTCTGGCCAAAGCGCTTGCGGGGAATGTGTTTCATGCAATGACAAAGCGGTGCGAAAGCACCGCTCTTGGAGTGGGCAGACCTGGGCCGATGATGACACCGCCGCAGCGCCACAGCGCCGGGCAGGGTCATCGCGCCCCAGGCCGCTGGATGGGTTACTGGGGCGGCTCGCGGTATTCCACGTAGGCCCGCGCACGGGCTTCCTGCGCCCAGGTGCTGAAGGCCTGCTCGAGCTTGTTCTCGCGCACGATGGAGCGCACCATGTCGCGCTGCTCGCGCTGGTTGAGCTTGGCTTCGCGGCGCTCGAGCAGCTGGATCAGGTGGATACCAAAGCGGCTGGCAATGGGCTGGCTGATCTCGCCGGGCTGCAGTGCGTTGAGCGCTTCTTCGAACTCCGGCACGAACTTGCGTGGGCTGGCCCAGCCCAGGTCGCCGCCTTCCTTGGCGCTGCCGTCTTCCGAGTAGCGCTTGGCCAGGTCTTCGAACGTGTCCTGCTTGGCCAGTACACGGCGGCGGTAGTCTTCGAGGCGCTCCACGGCCTGGGCTTCGCTCAGCTGGGGGCCGGGGCGCAGCAGGATGTGGCGGGCATGGCTTTGGGTGACGATGGCGGGCACCTCACCGCTGGTCTTCTCCAGCACCTTCAGGATGTGGAAGCCCGCAGGCGAGCGCACCGGGCCGGCAATGGCGCCCAGCGGGGTGGACTGTGTGGCCTTGACGAACAGCTCGGGGTAGCGGTCGGCCGGGCGCAGGCCCATGGCGCCGCCGCCCTTGCCGTCGGGCACATCGGAGAACTCGGCCACGGCGGCACCAAAGTCTTCGCCAGCGCGGATCTTGTCGGCCGCCTGCTGGGCCTTGGCCTGCAGCTGCTTGACCTGGTCGTCGCTGGCGTTTTCTGGCACGGTGATCAGGATGTGGCCCAGGTTGAGCTGGGTGGCGGCACTGGCCATGCCGGCCTTGGCCTTTTGCTCACGCAGGTACTGGTCGATGTCGAGGTCGCTCACGCGCACCTTGGAGTCCACCTCGGCCTCGCGCAGCTTCTGGATCACCAGCTGCTTTTTCAGATCGGCGCGGAACTGCGCTTCCGGAATGCCTTCGCTGGCCAGGCGGCGGCGCAGCTCGGGCATGGTCATGCTGTTTTGGCGCGCGACGGACTCTTCGGCCTGTTGCACGGCGAAGTTGTCCACCGTGATGTTGCGCTCGGCAGCCATCTGCAGCTGGATCTTCTGGCCGATCAGCATCTCCAGCGCCTGGCGGCGAGCGGTCTCGGCGGGCATGTTGTTGGCCTCGGCCTGGGCGCGCAGGCGTTCGTACTGCTGCTGCACTTCGACGTTGGTGACCGGCTCGGAATTGACGACCGCGACGATGAAGTCCGCAGAGCGCGGGGCATTGCTGCTGCGCTGGGCAACAGCGGCCGCCGGGATGGCCACCGAAGGAACGGCCGTCGGCGTGGCCAGGCCTGCGCCAGGGGCCCGCATGCGAGCCGATGCGCTGTCGCCGCTGGCCTTCATGCCTTGCGCTGCGCTGGCACCGGCCAGCAAAGCCAGGCTGCAGGCCACGCTCAAAGAGAGAATGCGTTGTTTCATGGTCAGGGAATGCTTCAATCGTAATTGCTGAAACGGCTGGGTACTGCAGCGCCGTTGCCGCTGGGCAGAGACTGGTAGCCGGGCACGTTTTCGCGCATGCTGGCCAGCGGGTCAGCGCCCAGGGTGAGTTTGGTCAGGCCGGTAAATTCCATCTGGAACAGCAGCTTGGTGTTGGACTGCACCAGCGAGTTCTGCAAGCGCTGCAGCACAATGCGGCTGCTCCAGCAGCATCCGGCGTATTCCACACCGACCACAGAGTCCACCAGTTTCTTGTCGCGCATGCTGTAGTTCAGGCGGCCCACAGTGTACCAGCGGCCTTCGCCCTTGGCTTTTTTGCCCCCGGAGCCAAAGATTTCATTGACTGGCCATTGCCAGCCCAGGTCCATCTGCTCGCTGTTCTGCGCCTGGTAGCGGTAGGCCAGTGCCAGCGTCTTGTAGTCGCCGGGCTTGTAGCGCGCCTGCATGGTCGAGCGCACCGAGCGGCCGCTGTCCGGGTTGAACTGCACCGTGGTGTCAAAGCCCCACTTGGGTGTCCAGTTGATGCCCGCGCCCAGCATGATGTCCGACCAGCGCTCTTCGACCGAGCTGGCATTGGGCATGACCACGCGCTGGTCCGAGAAGCGCAGGCGCTGGGCGATGCCAAAGCGCGCGGCCTCGGCGCCGGTCTCGGCATCGAGAAAGCGCGTGGTGGCGCCCACGGTCAGCATATTGTTGTCGGCAATGCGGTCATAGCCGCTGAACGAGTTCGAGCTGAAGATGGTCGCAAAGCTGAAGTCGTACGGCGCCGTGTCGTAGACCGGGATCATGCTCTGGTCGCGGTAGGGCGTGTAGGTGTAGAAGGCGCGCGGCTCCAGCGTCTGGATCAGGTTGCGGCCAAACAGGCGTGTGCTGCGCTCAAAGGTCAGGCCGCTGTCGAGGCTGACGGTGGGCACGGTGATGCTGGCGCTGCTGACGGTGGCCAGGCCCGAGTTGTCAAAGTTGTAGTGCCGGGTGTTGAGCATCAGCTTGGGCGTGATGTAGCCCTGCGGCGCAATGAAGGGGCGGCTCAGCTCGGCCTGGATATAGCCCCGGTCGGCATTGGGCTGGTTGAGCAGGCTGGTGTCGGCACGGAAGCGCGTGGCATCGGCCTCGATCGAGCCTTCCAGGCCCAGCGGCAGGTTCTGCGGCGTGTAGCGGTACTGCAGCTGGGGCATGCGGTCATACGGCGGCACGATCGGCGAGAGCGAGTCCTGCAGGGTCTGCCACTTCTGCGCGCGCAGCAGCAGGCTGTGGTCATCGCGCGACCAGCTGGCCGAGGCTTCGCTGTTGAGCAGGCGCTCGTTGAGCTTGTAGCTGTTGCCCTGGAAGTCGCGCCAGTAGTCCGAGTCGCTCACGCGCTTGGCGTTGATGTTTAGCCCCAGGCCGCCAATGGGCGTATCCAGGCTGCCATTGTGCATCCACAGCCAGGACCAGCGGTCGCGGTCGCGCAGGCGGTCGCCGGGCATGTAGAGGCCCGCCAGGGTGCCGCTGTAGGTCGGCTCCAGGTAGCGGAACTCGCCGCCCAGCGCCAGGCCGCGCTTGACCATGGCCGTCGGCGTGATCGTCGCATCGCGGTTGGGCGCAATGTTCCAGTAATAGGGCTGGGCGTAGGTGAAGCCGCTGTCACTGTCGAGCGACATCGTGGGCGGCAGCAGGCCCGATTTGCGCTTTTCCGACAGCGGAAAGCTCATCTTGGGGATGGGGATGATCGGCACGCCCTTGAATTCGAGCACGCCATTCTCGGCCACACCGACCTCTTCGAGGTTGTCGATGCTGATTTTTTCAGCACGGATGATCCAGTCGGGCTGCCAGCTGGCCTCGTCGTCGCGCTGGCAGGTGGTGTAGGTGCCATCATGCACGACCGAGCGCTCGCGGTCGATGAAATCCACGCGCGAGGCCACGCCATAGCCGTTGTTGGGCAGCAGGCGGTAGTTGGCGTCCTTGAAGAATCCCTCGTTCGAATCGAGCTGCATCTGCAGCTCGGTGCCGTCAAACACGCTGCCGGCGCGGTTGATGTGCACATTGCCATCGGCATAGGCGGTGTTGCTGGGCTCGTAAAAGCGCAGGCGGTCGGCGCGGATCATCGTGTCGGCGCGGCGCAGGCTGGCATTGCCGGTGACGGTGGTCATGTCCGCCGTCTGGCCGGTGAGCTCGTCGCCCTCGAGGTAGACCGGCATCTTGCCGCGCTGCTCGGAGCTCAGGCTCTCTTGCAGGCGGGGGCTGGCGCGCAGCACCAGGCCGGCGTCATCGCTGCCAGCGGGCGCCTGGGCCAGTACCAGCGCGGGCGATGCCCAGAGCATGGCCATGCACAGCCGGGCGATGGTGGTGGGGGAGAAGCTAAGGGGGGTGCGGGACAAGGTGCGGGGCGATGTGTTGGTGTTTGCGCGCGCGCGCAGCCCTGCGGCGGCGCCTGCAGGGCGGGGCGAGGCTGGCGCCACATCGGTTAAAGCGTGAATATCCATGGGAAATAGCCACTGGCCTGTGCATCTGCGGTGCATACATGCACACGGATCTGGATCTGGGGCCCAGCCGGGCGGCAGGGCTTTGTAGAATCTGCATTATCCATGAGCCAATCTATTTCCCCCATGTCTGACCCTATTGCTGCATCTTCTGTAGCACCCCAGCCTGACAGCGCCAAGCAATCTTTACAGGGCGTTACCCCAGTTGTGTGGGCAGATGCCACTCGCGCCGCGCAGTTTGCCCCCTGGCTGGCAGCGGTAGCGGCCCGCCATGGTCTGCGGCCCGAGAGCGTTCGCCTGGCGTCTGCCGATGCGAGCTTTCGCCGCTATTTGCGGGTGGACGACCTGCAGGGCGGCACGCGTATCATCATGGATGCGCCGCCGGACAAGGAAAACAGCGAACCCTTTGTGAAGGTGCAAGCGCTGCTGGCCGAGGCTGGCCTGAATGCCCCCCAGGTGCTGGACTGGGATGCCGCTCACGGCTTCATGCTGCTGTCCGATCTGGGCACGCAGACGGTGATCGAAAAGCTCCAGCCGCCCGATTCCCAGGCCGCCTACCAGTGGTACATGCAGGCGGTCGATATCTTGGTGGACTGGCAAAAGGCATCGCGCGAAGGCGTGCTGCCCGTTTATGACGAGGCCGTGCTGCGCCGCGAGCTGCAGCTGTTCCCTGACTGGTACATCGCCCAGCACCGCCAGGTGCAACTGAGCGACAAACAGCAGGCCGTGCTGCAAAACGCCTTTGACGCCATCGTGGCGCAGAACCTGTCGGTGCCACGCGTGTTTGTGCACCGTGACTTCATGATGCGCAACCTGATGGTGCCCCCCAGCGCCGGTGCGCCGCTGGGCGTGCTGGATTTCCAGGATGCGCTCTACGGCCCGATCACCTATGACATTGCCAGCCTGATGCGCGATGCCTTCATCAGCTGGGAAGAAGACTTTGTCGTGGACATCACCATCCGCTACTGGGAGAAGGCGCGCAAGGCTGGCCTGCTGGGCGCTGACAGCCCCTCGGGCTTTGGTGCCGATTTTGGTGACTTCTACCGCGCAGTCGAATGGATGGGCATCCAGCGCCACCTGAAAGTGGCTGGCATCTTTGCCCGCCTGACCTTGCGCGACGGCAAGCCGCGCTACCTGGCCGATGCACCGCGCTTTTTGCACTACATCCGCGCAACGGCCTCGCGCTACCGCGAGCTGGTACCGCTGATGCGCCTGATCCATGAGGTCGAGGGCATCGAGGAGCAAGGCGGCTGGATGATGGGCCGGGGCTGAACCTCGTTGCTTCAATCTCTGCCCTTTCCTGCCATCCACTTTGACCCAGCACCATGCCCCGTTTTTACTGCCCCGTTGAGTTGCGCGTAGGCGCTGCACTGGATCTGCCGCCCGAGGCTGCACGCCATGTGCAGGTGTTTCGCATGCAGCCGGGCGAACACATCACCTTGTTCAATGGCGTAGCCGGCAGCCCCGCAGGTGAATACGACGCCACCATCGTGCAGATGGGCCGCAGCCATGTGACCGTGCAGATCGAGGGCCACACGGCGATCGAGCGCGAAGCGGCCCGCGCCGTGCACCTGCTGGCCGGCATTACCGCTGGCGAGCGCATGGAATGGCTGGTGGAGAAGGCGACCGAGCTGGGCGTCGCCAGCATCACCCCGCTGGAGGCCGAGCGCTCGGTCACCCGCCTCAAGGGCGACCGCGCCACCAAGCGCCAGGAGCGCTGGCAAGCGATTGCCGCGAGCGCCTGCGAGCAGTGCGGCCGCAACCAGGTGCCACGCATCCATGCGCCGGTGGACCTGGCGCAATGGGTCAAGGCCGGCGGCCTGGCCGATGCACAGCGCTTGGTGCTGTCGCTGGCAGACGGCACGCAGCCGCTGGCCCAGGTGGTACAGCAGGCGGGCGCCCAGCCCCTGGTTTTCCTCTCTGGCCCCGAAGGCGGCCTGTCGCCCGCCGAAGAAGCGCTGGCGCGCGGCAACGGCTTTGCACCGGTGACCTTGGGCCCGCGTGTTTTGCGCGCCGAGACGGCGCCGCTCGCGGCTTTGGGCTATCTGGCAGCACTTTGACCGCAGCCTGTGCGCTGACGAAGCGTTGACTCAACGCTGATGGAGCGGCGCCCCCACCACGGGCCCGCCCAAACACTCCCCTCTCTCTCTCCCGTCCACCCCGCCCTGCACGGGTGCGGCGGCGCTGGCCTGCGCGCCAAGCGCCGCACCACGCCGGTGTTTTTTACATTTCAAATTCCCAATAAGTGGGAATTGAATGGGCCATTCAATTCCGACCTAGGGTTTGCGCTAGGGTGCAATACAGAGAGCAAATCGACAATTCTGGCATTGATCTTGCAAGATCCTTGTTGTCATTAGTCCCGAAGAATGGGAATTGCGAATGGATGCTACAGAGTTGTTGGTCAGCGAGCGCACGGCAGCGGATACCCCGGGTTCCGAGGTGTCGGCGGCCGACCGGGTGCTGCAGGTGCTGGCGGTATTGGCCTGCGCCGGGCGGCCGCTGTCGGCCAGCGAGCTGATGCAGGGCACCGGCTTGCCCCGCAGCAGCCTGTACCGGCAGCTCGCGCGCCTCAAGCGCTTTGGCTTTGTGGCCGACAGTGGCGCGCTGTATGCGCCCGGGCCGCTGGGCCTGCAGCTGGCGCGTGGCTTTGACGATGGCTCCCATTTGGTGCATGTGGCCCGCCCTGTGCTGGTGCAGCTGTCACAGCAGACCCAGGAGAGCGCAGGCCTCTTGGTAGCGGCCAATGGCCAGGCCGTCTGCCTGGACATGGTGGAAAGCCCGCTGTCGCTGCGCTGCTCGTTCGACAAGGGCAGCAGCGTGCCGCTGAAGGTGGGGGCTTCTGCCAAGTGCGTGCTGGCCTACCTGCCCGCCGTGCAACGCGAAGCGCTGCTCAACCAGCACTACGGCGAAGGCACCCCCGCCCGCGCCGAGGCCGCTGCCGAGCTGCAGGAGCTGCGCACACAGGGCTACATCACCACGGTGGGCCAGGTCGACGCCGGTGTCTGGGGTTGCAGCGTGCCGGTGTTTGCCAGCGGCCGCCGCGCGGTCGCTGCGCTCAGCCTGATGGCCCCGCAGCAGCGCGTGCAGCACCAGCAAGCCCAGCTGGTGCAGGCGACCTTGGCAGCAGCGGCCCGCATCTCCCGCAGTCTGGCTGGATGACATTGCGATTTTGCTTGGTACTTGAATTGAAAAAGGACTCTCCCATGAACTTCCGTCGCCTGGTCTTGAAGACCTCTTTGATCGCCCTGGCCTGTGGTGCAGGCGCTGCCTTTGCCCAGAACAATGTGCTGCGCGTGGCCACCGATGCCACTTTCCCGCCGATGGAATTTGTCGAAAACGGCAAGAAGACCGGTTTTGACGTCGAACTCGTCGAGGCCGTCGCGGCCAAGATGGGCAAGAAGGTCGAATGGGTCGATATCGACTTCAAGGGCCTAGTGCCGGGTCTGATCGCCAAGCGCTACGACATGGCCGTCTCTGCCATCTACATCACCGATGAGCGCAAGAAGGTGGTGGACTTCACCCAGCCTTACTACGCCGGTGGCCTGGTGGCCATGGTCAAGGAAGGCAGCCCCATCACCAAGCTGAGCGATCTGGACGGCAAGAAGGTCTCGGTGCAGGTGGGCACCAAGTCGGTGGGTTACCTCACCGAGCACTTCCCCAAGGTGCAGCGCGTTGAGGTCGAAAAGAACCAGGAAATGTTCAACCTGGTCGATATCGGCCGCGCCGATGCCGCCGTGACCGGCAAGCCTGCCGCGTTCCAGTACAACCGCACGCGCGGCGGCATGAAGGTGCTGGCCGAGCAGATCACCACCGAGGAATACGGCATGGCCATCCGCAAGGACACGCCTGAGTTGACCACCGCCGTGAACAAGGCGCTCGAGCAGCTCAAGGCCGACGGTGGCTACAAGGCCATCGTGGACAAGTGGTTCCCCAGCAGCAAGTAATTGGCAAGGGTGCCGCAGCGCGCTGCCCAGGCAGTGCGCTGATCTGAGACGACAGGATTGACTATGGATTTGGATTTTTCGCCCGTCTGGGCAGGGTGGCCCGATCTGCTGCGCGGTGCAGCGGTGACGGTGGAGATCACGGCCGCTGCGCTGGTGCTGGGCTGCGTGATGGGTCTGCTGATCGGCATTGGCCGGCTCAACCCCAAGAACAGGATCATCTACGGCATCTGCACGGCCTATGTGGCCGCCATCCGGGGCACGCCGCTTCTGGTGCAGCTGTTCATTCTGTTCTTCGGGCTGCCGCAGTTTGGCATCATGCTGCCGGCCTTTGCCTGCGGCGTGCTGGGCCTGGGCATCTACTCGGGCGCCTATGTGTCCGAAGTGGTGCGCGGCGCCATCCAGTCCATCGACCGCGGCCAGATGGAGGCGGCGCGCTCCATCGGCATGTCGTCGGGCCAGGCCATGCTCTCGGTGATCCTGCCCCAGGCCATCGTGCGCATGATTCCGCCACTGGGCAATGAGTTCATCGCGCTGATCAAGAACTCGGCGCTGGTCTCGCTGCTGACCATCCATGATGTGATGCACCAGGGCCAGAAGATCATCAGCGTCTCCTACCGCTCGCTGGAAGTGTATTTGGCGATTGCCGTGATTTATTTTGTATTGACCGGCGTGACCACCCTGGCCCTGCGCCATTTTGAAAAGCGCCTGCGCGCTGGAGGCATGGTGCAATGACCGCAGCTCCCCAACTTTCCGAATCCATGATCCGCATCCGTGGCCTGCGCAAGGCCTTTGGCACGCATGTGGTGCTCGATGGCATCGACTTCGATGTGCAGCCCCAGCAGGTGGTGGTCGTCATCGGCCCCAGCGGCTCGGGCAAGAGCACGTTCCTGCGCTGCTGCAATGGGCTCGAAGCCCCGCAGGGCGGCCGCATCGACATCTGTGGCCGCACCCTGGTGCAGGACGGCCAGATGCTGCCCGAAAAAGCCCTCAATGCGCTGCGCGAAGAGGTGGGCATGGTGTTCCAGTCCTTCAACCTGTTTCCGCACCTGTCGGTGCTGGACAACGTGACGCTGGGCCCGCGCAAGCTCCACGGCCTGAGCCGCAAGGATGCCGATGCGCTGGCGCATGACCTGCTGAAAAAAGTGGGCCTGGGCCACAAGGCCGATGCGATGCCCGGCAGCCTCTCGGGCGGGCAGAAGCAGCGCGTGGCGATTGCGCGCGCGCTGGCCATGCGGCCCAAGGTGATGCTGTTTGACGAGCCGACCTCGGCGCTCGACCCCGAGCTGGTGGGCGAGGTGCTGCAGGTGATGAAGATGCTGGCCGCCGAAGGCATGACCATGATGGTGGTCACCCATGAAATGGGCTTTGCCAAGGAAGTGGCCGATGTGGTCGTCGTCATGGATGGCGGCGGCATCATCGAAGCCGGTGACCCGCAGACAATCTTCAGCAACCCGACCAAGGAGCGCACACGCAGCTTTTTGCAGGCCGTGTTGACAAAGCAATAAACGGGCAGGGATGAGCATGCAATTTTTCAGCAGCAGCGCGCTGCCCGCCGCGCCATGGAAGAACGGCGGCGGCACGACGCAAGAGGTGCTGTGCTGGCCGCCTGGCGCCAGCATCGACAGTTTTGCCTGGCGCATCAGCATTGCGCAGATCGCCAGCAGTGGGCCGTTCTCGGCCTTTGCCGGGGTGGACCGCATCATCACCTTGCTGGGTGGTGATGGCGTGCATTTGCAGGCTGCCGATGGCAGCGTGGACCATTTGTTGCAGCACTGCCTGCAGCCCTTTGCGTTCTCGGGCGATGTGGCGCTGGACTGCCAGCTGCTGGGCGGCGCCTCGCAGGATTTGAATGTGATGACCCGGCGCGGCCGCGTGCAGGCGCAGGTGACGATCCACCGGGGTGGCAGCCTGCAGCTGGGCAGTGCCCAGGGCCTGCTGCTGGCGCGGGCTGGCAGCTGGCGCCTGCCTGCGCAAGCCGCTGCGCTGGTGGCCGGTGGCGAAGATGGCCTGTACTGGACCGCTGCGCCCGGCCAGCCGCTGCAGCTGGAAGCGAGCAGCGACGACGCCCTGTTGATCGCTGTCGCGCTGCAGGAGGTAGCAGCCGGTGTCTGATGCGATGAATACCCATAACCAACTGTTTGCCGCCCAGGCCTTGCTGCCCACGGGCTGGGCGCAGAACGTGCTGCTGCGCTGGGATGCGCAAGGCCTCTTCAGCTCCATCGAAACGGGAGTGGATGCGGCCCGCTGCGCGGGTGTGGCGCAGGCCGGCGGACCGGTGCTGCCGGGCATGCCCAACCTGCATTCGCATGCGTTCCAGCGCGGCTTTGCCGGGCTCTCGGAGTTCCGCGGCCAGGCGCAGGACAGCTTTTGGAGCTGGCGCAACCTGATGTACCGCTTTGCCGCGCGCCTGGGGCCCCAGCACCTGGAGGCGATTGCCACCTGGCTCTACATCGAGATGCTCGAAGCGGGCTACACCAGCGTCTGCGAGTTCCACTACCTGCACCACCAGCCCGATGGCCAGGCCTACGCCCCCGATGGCGAGCTGAGCCTGGCGCTGCTGCGTGCCGCGCAGACAGCGGGCATCGGCATCACCTTGCTGCCGGTGCTCTACCAGAACAGCGGCTTTGGCGGCCAGGCACCCCATGACGGGCAAAAGCGTTTTATCCGCAGCACCGACAACATGCTGCGCCTGCTGGAGACCTTGGCCCCCGCCTGCGCCGCCCAGGGCGCGGCGCTGGGCCTGGCGCCGCACTCGCTGCGCGCGGTGGCGCCCGAGGCCTTGCAAGAGGCCCTGCAGGGCCTGCATGCGCTGAGCGCCCAGGCGCCCGTACACATCCACATTGCCGAGCAGATGGCTGAGGTCAACGCCTGCGTCGCCTGGAGCGGCCAGCGCCCGGTGGCCTGGCTGCTGGACCATATGCCGGTGGACGCGCGCTGGTGCCTGGTGCATGCCACGCACATGGATGAGGCCGAATACGCAGCCGCAGCCGCCTCGCAGGCGGTGGCGGGCCTTTGCCCGCTGACGGAAGCCAACCTGGGCGACGGCATCTTTGACCTGCCGCGCTGGCAGGCCGGTGCCGGCCGCTGGGGCATTGGCTCGGACAGCCACATCGGCGTGAACGCCGCCGAAGAGCTGATGATGCTGGAGTACAGCCAGCGCCTGCAATCGCAGCAGCGCAATGTGGCGGCCAGTGCCCAGCAGCCCCATGTGGGCAGCCATATGCTGTTGGCAGCGGTGCAGGGCGGCGCGCAGGCCAGTGGCCGCGCAGTGGCCGGCCTGGCCGTGGGCCAGCAGGCCGATTTTGTGGTGCTCGATGGCCAGCACCTGGCGCTGGCCGGGCTGCCCGCTGCCGAGCAGCTCGATGCCCATGTGTTTGCCAGCAGCCGCAGCAGTGCGGTGGCCAGTGTCTGGGTGGGCGGCCAGTGCCGCGTGGCCGACGGCCGCCACCGGCTGCACCACAGCGCGCAGCGCGGCTTTGTCGCCGCGCGCAGCGAACTTCTTCAGGAGACGTGATCCATGCATTTTGAAACCGACCGCGCAGCGTTTGAATTCCGCCAAGGCACGGCGCCGCTGCTGATCTCCTTCCCCCATGTGGGCACCTATGTGCCGCCCGCGCTGGCCGAGCGCTTTACGCCCGAGGCGCGCGAGGTGCACGACACCGACTGGCACCTGCCGCTGCTCTACGCCTTTGCGCAGGAGATCGGGGCCTCGACCCTGGTGGCCACGCATTCGCGCCTGGTGGTGGACATGAACCGCCCCCCCGATGGCGCCAGCCTCTACCCCGGCCAGAGCGTGACGGGCCTGTGCCCGGTCGACACCTTTGCCGACACCCCCGTCTACCAAAGCGCCGCGCTGCAGCCCGATGACGCCGAGATTGCCCAGCGCCGCGACCAGGTCTGGAAGCCCTACCACGACCAGCTGGCCGCCGAGCTGGCCCGCATCAAGGCCCAGCATGGCGCAGCAGGCCTGTGGGATGCGCATTCGATCCAGTCGGTGCTACCGCGCTTTTTTGACGGCAAGCTGCCCGATCTGAACCTGGGCACCAACAAGGGCGCCAGCTGCGGCGAAGGCCTGGGCGAGGCGCTGCTGGCCGAGGCCCGCAAAGGTGAGGCTGACGGTTTTACCAGCGTGCTCAATGGCCGCTTCCAGGGCGGCTACATCACGCGCCACTATGGCCAGCCGGCGCTGAACGTGCATGCCATCCAGCTGGAGATGACGCAGAGCAGCTATATGCAGGAGCACATGCCCTTTGACTACCTGCCGGCCGTGGCCGCCAAGGTGCAGCCCCATGTGCGCCGCATGGTGGAGACCTTGCTGGCTTACGTGCAGCAATCGGCACGCTGATTCCGACGCCTCCGCAAACGGTATCCAGGGCTTGCACGGCAGGCCTGGGATGCCGTTTTTTGCTGTAGTGGCCCAGCAGGTTTTGCTGCTGGCGGGCCGCGCCTGTCAGGCAAACCGCCCGACAATAGCGGTCTATGACTACCTCTCGCACCGACAACGCGGCAGCCGCTCCTGCGGCGGCTTTCTGGACCGATCTTGAGCAAGCGCTGGGCCCCAACGGCTTTTCGCGCGGCGCGGGCGCCATCCCCGAGAAGTACTGGACCGACTGGAGCGGAACCCCGCCGGTGCCGCCGCGGGCGCTGCTGCGCCCGCGCAGCACCGAAGAGGTCAGCGCCTTGCTGCGCATCTGCCATGCCCACCGGGTGCCCGTGGTGCCCCAGGGCGGGCTGACCGGCCTGGCCGGCGCGGCCGTGCCAGTGGCCCAGGGCGTGGCGGTGGCTTTGGACCGCATGCAGCAGATCGAGGACGTGAATGCACGCACCGGCCTGATGACGGTGCAGGCCGGCGTCACCCTGCAGGCGGTGCAGGAAGCGGCCGTGGCGGCGGGCTGGGTGTTTGGCGTGGACCTGGGCGCGCGCGGCAGCTGCCAGATTGGCGGCAATGTCTCGACCAATGCGGGCGGCAACGGCGTGCTGCAAAACGGCATGATGCGCGAGCA
Source organism: Comamonas koreensis (assembly GCF_014076495.1). NCBI lineage: Bacteria > Pseudomonadati > Pseudomonadota > Betaproteobacteria > Burkholderiales > Comamonadaceae > Comamonas > Comamonas koreensis. Next base: position 719,553 of record NZ_CP043575.1, read on the forward strand.
GGTGCTGGGGCTGGAGGTGGTGCTGGCAGATGGCACGGTGCTGCCGATGCTGCGCCCCATGCTGAAGAACAACACCGGCTACGACCTCAAGCAGTTCTTTATCGGTGCCGAAGGCACCTTGGGCATCATCACCCGCGTGCTGCTGCGCCTGCTGCCCGCCCCGCAGGCCAAGGCCACCTGCATGGTGGCGCTGCCGGGCTTTGACGAAGCGCTGGCGGTGCTGGCGCGCATGCAGGCCCGCTTTGGCAACAGCGTGGCCGCGTTCGAGCTGATGTGGAGCGACTTTGTGCAGACCTCCATCCAGTGGCAAAAGCTGCAGCCGGCCTTTGACCAGCAGCACCCGCTGCAGGCGCTGATCGATGTGGATGGCAAGGACGAGGCTGCGCTGCGCGCTGCGGTGGAAGAGGCCTTGGGCGAGGCCATGGAAGCTGGCGAGGTGGTGGATGCAGTGATTGCGCAGTCGAGCGAGCAGGCCAAAAGCCTGTGGAAGCTGCGCGAGGCGCCCGCCGAGATGACGGCGCACATGCACCCGCCGGTGAACTTTGACGTCAGCCTGCCCCAGGTGGATATTGGCCGCTTTGCTGCGGCCTGCCGCGCCGCCTTTGATGCGCGCTGGCCTGGCCACCACAGCCTGTTCTTTGGCCATGTGGGCGACGGCAACCTGCATGTGACCACCGACAGCCAAACCATTGGCGGCGAGGACGAGGCGCTGGAGGCCGTGCTGTACGGCCTGGTGCAGCAGTTCCAGGGCAGCGTCTCGGCCGAGCATGGCATTGGCCTGCACAAGATGCCCTACCTGGGCTTTAGCCGCACGCCGCAGGAGCTGGCCGCCATGCGGGCGATCAAGCAGGCGCTCGATCCGCTGGGGCTGATGAACCCGGGCAAGGTACTGGCGGCGGACTGAATTCCGTTGTAGTCCCCTCAGACAGAACCGGCGCCTGCAGCGATGCATGCGCCGGTTTTCCGTTGGTGGCTGCTCCAAGGCCCATGGCACCGATGTGGTGCGATCGGGCATAGGCCGGCGGCCTGGCCACCCCTGCGCATGCCCGCAGACCGCGTATCCAGGCGCTTTCCCGCTCCATGGCATAGAAACTGCTACCTTTTGAAACAAACCCGCAATGGATGACAACGTAAAAAGGGGATGGCATGCAAATGGTGCAGATGGCTGCGATTGACAAGGCCGATACGGCCTGGCTCTTGGTCTCTACGGTGCTGGTGTTGCTGATGACACTGCCGGGCATTGCGCTCTTCTATGCCGGGTTGGTGCGGCGCAAGAACGTGGTCAACACGGTGGTGGCCGTGTTTGCGGTGGCGGCGGTGGTGTCACTCACCTGGTTTGCGCTGGGCTACTCGCTGGCCTTCAGCAAGTCCACGGCCTGGCTGGGCGGGCTGGACCGGGCCTGGTTCTCATCGATGCGCCTGGATGCGGCAGCGGGCACCGTGTCGGTCAGCCACCTGGCGCCCCATCTGCCCGAGTCGCTCTATGCGCTGTTCCAGATGGCCTTTGCCGTCATCACCACCACCTTGATCATTGGCGCCGTGGTCGAGCGCATGCGCTTTTCGGCGCTGCTGCTGTTCTCGGCGCTGTGGAGCGTGCTGGTCTATGCGCCGGTCGCCCACTGGGTCTGGGAGAGCGATGGCTGGCTCAACAAGCTGGGCGCGCTGGACTTTGCCGGTGGCGCGGTGGTGCACGTCAATGCGGGCGTCTCGGCCCTCGTCTGCGCGGCCATGCTGGGCCGGCGCCAGGGCTATGGCCGCCAGGCCTTTGAGCCGCACAGCCTGGGCTGGACGGCGATGGGTGCCGCGCTGCTGCTGATTGGCTGGTTTGGCTTTAACGCGGGCTCTGCCCTGTCGGCCGATGGCCGTGCGGCGCTGGCGATGCTGGTGACCATGGTGGCCGCTGCTGCCGGCGCGCTGTCCTGGATGCTGGTCGAGTGGTGGGTGCGCGGCGCGCCCACCTTGCTGGGCGTGCTCTCGGGCCTGATTGGCGGTCTGGTGGCCATCACACCGGCGGCCGGTTTTGTACAGGTGGGCGGCGCAGTCGCCATCGGCCTGATGGCTGGCGTAGCCTGCTTTTGGGGCGCCACCTGGCTCAAGCGCCGCCTGGGTGTGGACGACTCGCTCGATGTGTTTGGCGTGCACGGCGTGGGCGGCATTGCCGGCTCGCTGCTCACCGCCTTGTTTGCCGACCGCGCCATTGCCGGCGTGGATGCCACGGTTCTCAACCAGCTGGTGGCCGTGGCGGCCGTGGCTATTTTCAGCGCGGCGGGCACTGCCATTTTGCTGACCGTTATCCGCGTGGTTCTGCCTTTGCGGGTGACGGCGCAGCAGGAGATCGATGGGCTGGATATCAGCCTGCACCAGGAAAGCCAAAACTAGCGTGATAGGCCCGGCGCCACCGGGTGCCGCCGGGCCACCAGGCTGCAGCGCTCTGTGCCTGCCGCCTGCCCCTCAGGTTCTGCCATGGAGGAGCTTGTATGAACGACAGTGAACGCCTGGCCATCGCCGCGCATTTGCATGTGGCGCTGCGCCGCAAGACGGGCCGGGTGACCGATACCGAGTGGATGGCCAGCGATACCGCCTACGGCCAGGCGATGGCGCGCTTTGCGCTGAGCCATGCGCTGGCCAACCAGGATGCGGAGCTGGAGCGCCTGGCGCAGCGCTTTGCGGCCAGCCTGCCGGGCGCACCCGCCCCAGCGGCGCCGGCCCCTGCCAGCGATCCGGCTGCACCGCAGGGGCTGGTGGCCTCGGCCAAGCGCTATGTAGGCGGCTTGCGTTGAACGGATAGCGACAGGGAGGGAAGGGGAAGCCTGGGAACAGAAATAGGTGGAAATGGAGCAAATGATCCATTAATCTATTGAAAAATTACAAATGATCCTTATACTGTGCGTATCGCTGCCGGCGCAGGGCTGGTGACGCATTGTCAAGGAGTGCTCGCATGAGCCATGTCATCCATCGTTCTCTGGCCCAGGTTCCTCTTGTTGCGGTCGGCGGCAAAGGCGTGGAATTGTTTGACCAGGCCGGTAAGGCCTACCTGGATGCCAGTGGCGGGGCAGCCGTGTCGTGCCTGGGCCATGCCCACCCGGATGTGCTGGCAGCGATGCACCGCCAGCTCGACCAGCTGGCCTATGCCCACACCAGCTTTTTCACCACCGAGGTGCAAGAGGCGCTGGCCGACCACCTGGTCGCGCATGCGCCCGCGGGCATGACCGATGTCTACTTTGTCTCCGGCGGCTCCGAGGCGGTGGAGGCAGCGCTGAAAATGGCGCGCCAGTATTTTGTCGAGATCGGCCAGCCCGAGCGCACGCACTTTGTCGCGCGCCGCCAAAGCTACCACGGCAACACCTTGGGTGCCTTGGCCGTGGGCGGCAATGAATGGCGCCGCAAGCAGTTTGCCCCCATCCTGATGGACGTGGGGCGCGTGGCCCCCGCCTATGAATACCGCGACCGCCTGGACGGCGAGAGCCAGCCCGCCTATGTGGCGCGTTTGCTGGCCGAGATCGATGCCAAGTTCCAAGAGCTGGGCCCGGACAAGGTGATCGCCTTTGTCGCCGAGCCCGTGGTGGGCGCGACCCTGGGCGCGGTGGCCGCCCCTGCCGGCTACTGGCAGGGCCTGCGTGCGCTGTGCGACCGCTATGGCATCTTGCTGATTGCCGACGAGGTGATGTGCGGCATGGGCCGCACTGGCAGCTTGCATGCGGTGGAGCAAGAGGGCATCAGCCCCGATCTGATGACCATTGCCAAGGGCCTGGGCGGCGGCTACCAGCCGATTGGCGCGGTGCTGGCGCAGCGCAAGATTGTGGAGGCGATGCGGCGCGGCAGCGGCCTGTTCCAGCATGGCCATACCTACATCGGCCATGCGATGGCGGCGGCCGCCGCGCTGGCGGTGCAGCAGGTGATACAGCGCGACCAGTTGCTGCCCCAGGTACTGGCACGCGGCGCCTATCTGCAAAAGCAGCTGCATGCGCGTTTTGACGAGCACCCGCATGTCGGCGATATCCGGGGCCGGGGCCTGTTCTGGGGCGTGGAGCTGGTGCAGGACCGCAGCAGCAAGGCGACGTTTGACCCGGCGTTCAAGCTGCATGCCAAGGTCAAGGCGCAGGCCATGGCCCATGGCTTGCTGTGCTACCCGATGGGTGGCACGATCGACGGCCTGCATGGCGACCATGTGCTGCTGGCGCCGCCCTTTATCAGCGGCGAGGCCGAGCTGGACCAGGTGGTCGAGCGCCTGGGCGATGCCATCGACAAAGTGCTGGCCCAGCAACCGGTAGCCGCCTGAACACGCCCCCGAAACGATCTGAAAGAACCTGCCCGATGACGCCCTTCCAGGACCGCATGCCGCCCCTGCCCCCCGAGACCTGGAGCGAAGAGCAGCGCCGCTATGCCCAGCCCATCATCGATGGCCCGCGCGGCGCGCTGATATCGCCCTTTGTGCCTTTGCTGCGCAGCCCCGAGCTGATGGACCACACCCAGCGCCTGGGCGAGTACCTGCGCTACCGCAGCGCCATCGGCCTGCGCCTGACCGAGCTAGCCATCCTGGTCACGGCCCGCCAGTGGACGCAGCAGGTGGAATGGGCCATCCATGCGCCCATTGCGCTGCGCGAAGGCCTGAGCCAGGCCACTGTGGACGCCGTGGCCCAAGGCCGCCGCCCCGATGCGATGCCTGAGGATGAGGCCGTTGTGCATGACTTCTGCATCGAGCTGCACCAGCAGCGCCAGGTGAGCGATGCCACCTGGACCCGGGCCCAGCAGCTGTTGGGCGACCAGGGCGTGATGGACCTGATCGGCATCAATGGCTATTACAGCCTGCTGTCGATGGTGATGAACGCGGCGTGCACGGCGGTGCCAGCATCGACCGCCCAGCCACTGGCGCCCTTGGCCTGATGTGATGGCTGCCGCATCGCCGACAATGGGCCGATGCGTTTTCATTCCAACGACCAGCCCCTTTGGTCCCTTGAACCCCTGACCGCGCAGCACCTCGATGGCCTGATGCAGGTGCAGCTGGCCTGCTATGGCGCGGACTTTATGGAGAGTGCCGCGCTGTATGCAGCGCGGCTGGCCAGCCCTGTGCAGTGCTCGCTGGTGGCCGTGCAGCAAGGCCAGGTGCTGGCCTATCTGGCGGCCTACCGCTCCGTGTTGGGCAAGGTAACACCGCTGCATGGCGGCTTTGCCTGTGCATCGGCAGCCGACACGCTGTACCTGCATGACATGGCCGTCGCGCCCGAGCGGGCCGGCGAGGGCCTGGCCTCCGCGCTGCTGCAGGCGATGCTGCAACAAGCGCAGGCCGATGGGCTGCGTTACTCCGCGCTGGTGTCGGTGATGGGCTCGCAGCCGTATTGGCAGCGCAAAGGCTATGCAGCGCTGCTGCCCTGGTCGGCACAGGAGCGTGAGGCCTTGCTGAGCTATGGCGAGGATGCGCAGTACATGGCGCAAGCTTTGGTCTGAGTCCAAACCCCGGACGCAAAAAAGGCCAGCATGGGGCTGGCCTTGGTATCTTGCTTTTAAAGCCGCTTACTGGTGGATATTGCCTTCAACGGCGTTGACGCGCACTTCCACCTCGGTATTGGCCGCGTTGAGGATCTTGACGTCATAGGTCAGCACGCCCAGGTGGTCGTCCAGGTCCACGTCAATGGCCTTGCCGGGGGTGTGCTTCAAGGCGGTGGCAATGGCGTCGTTGATGCCGATCTTGGCGGCAGCCAGGCGGTCGGTGTCCTTTTTCTCGACGGCGCCATCGTCCTTGTTTTCCATGACCTTGGCGGCGTCCAGCGCGCTGAACTTGAGCTTGATCTCACGGCCCTGGGCGTTGATGCCGCTGACTTCGTAGATGGGCTGCTTTTTCTTGGTATCGATCTCGGCCTTGAGCACCTTGAGGCCATGCTGGCTCTGCGCGCTCTGGATGGCTTGGGCCAGGTCGAAGCGGGCCGCTTGCACGGCAGCGATCTTGTCGGCGGTGCTGGCCAGGGCGCTGCCACTCAGCGATGCCAGGGCGAGCGTCAAGGCCAGAGCGGTGGTGGAGAGGGTGCGTTGCATGGTCAATCCTTTCAAGCGGTAGCTGACAAACGATAGTCGGTATAAATAATATTAATAGAATTTTATTGGCGATAGCTTGCGTATTGTCAGTGTTTGCCCAAGCCCTTGGGGTAGGCGGTGGCCCTGCGCCGCCGTAGGCCAAGACTGCCATGCCGGACGCGTGAGACGGCAGCCCGCTAAAATGCGGCCTTTGTCGCTTTTTTCTTCCTCCACTCCCATGGTCAACAATCAGAATATGGCGAATGCGATCCGCGCACTCGCAATGGATGCCGTTCAACAAGCCAATTCCGGCCACCCCGGTGCGCCAATGGGCATGGCCGATATGGCAGTGGCCTTGTGGAGCAAGCACCTCAAGCACAACCCGCTCAATCCCCAGTGGATCAACCGCGACCGTTTCATCCTGTCGAACGGCCACGGCTCGATGCTGATTTACGCGCTGCTGCACCTGACCGGCTACGACCTGCCGGTCAGCGAGCTGAAGAACTTCCGCCAGCTGCACAGCAAGACCCCGGGCCACCCCGAAGTGGACATCACCCCCGGTGTGGAGACGACCACCGGCCCGCTGGGCCAGGGCGTGACCAATGCCGTGGGCTTTGCGCTGGCAGAAAAGCTGCTGGCCGCTGAGTTCAACCGCCCCGGCCACGATGTGGTGGACCACCACACCTATGTGTTCCTGGGCGATGGCTGCCTGATGGAAGGCATCAGCCACGAAGCCTGCGCGCTGGCTGGCGCCTGGAAGCTCAACAAGCTGATCGCGCTGTACGACGACAACGGCATCTCCATCGACGGCAAGGTGCAGCCCTGGTTTGTGGACAACAGCGCCCAGCGTTTTGAAGCCTACGGCTGGAACGTGATCGGCCCGATCGACGGCCACGACCCCAAGGCCGTGAGCGACGCGATTGCCAAGGCCAAGAAGGTGGCAGACAAGCCCACGTTCATCATCTGCAAGACCTCCATCGGCAAGGGCAGCCCCAACCGCCAGGACACCAGCAAGGCCCACGGCGAGCCATTGGGCGCTGAAGAAATCGGCCTGACCCGCGCCGCGCTGGGCTGGACCTCGGCCCCGTTCGAGATCCCGGCCGATGTCTACGAAGCCTGGGACCACAAGACCTTTGGCGCCAAGGCCGAATCCACCTGGGATGCGCAGTTTGCCGAATATGCCAAGGCCTTCCCTGAGCTGGCCGCAGAACTGAAGCGCCGCATGGCCGGCGACCTGCCCAAGCAGTTTGCCCAAGTGGCCGTGGAAGCCGTGGCCCAGGCCCACACCCAGGGCGAGACCGTGGCCAGCCGCAAGGCCAGCCAGCTGGCGCTGGAAGCCTTTACCGCTGCCATGCCTGAGCTGCTGGGCGGCTCGGCCGACCTGACCGGCTCCAACCTGACCAACACCAAGTCGACCCCCGCTTTCCGCGTGGACGACAGCGGCGCCGTGGTCAAGACCGAAGACGGCAAGATCGGCCGCCACATCAACTACGGTGTGCGCGAGTTCGGCATGGCCGCCATCATGAATGGCGTGGCGCTGCATGGCGGCTTCATCCCCTACGGTGGCACCTTCCTGACCTTCAGCGACTACAGCCGCAATGCCATCCGCATGGCAGCGCTGATGAAGCGCCGCGTGGTGCATGTGTTCACCCACGACTCCATCGGTCTGGGCGAAGACGGCCCCACCCACCAGTCGATCGAGCACGCCGCCAGCCTGCGCCTGATCCCCAACCTGGATGTGTGGCGCCCGGCTGATACGGCAGAGACCACCGTGGCCTGGAGCGTGGCACTGACCAACCGCAACAAACCCACCGCGCTGCTGCTGTCGCGCCAGAACCTGCCTTATGCGCCCAAGAATGGCGACGCGATCGGCAACATCAGCCGCGGCGCCTATGTGCTGTCCGAGCCCTCGGATATCGGCCTGAACAAGAAGGCGCAAGCCGTGATCATCGCCACCGGCTCGGAAGTGCAGCTGGCCTTGAAGGCCCAGCGCCTGCTGGCCGAGCGCAAGATTGCTGTGCGCGTGGTCTCGATGCCCAGCACGACCACCTTCGACCGCGAAGACGTGGCCTACAAGCGCAGCGTGTTGCCCGCTGGCCTGCCACGCGTGGCCGTCGAGATGGGTGTGACCGACTTCTGGTGGAAGTACGGCTGCGCGGCCGTAGTGGGTATTGACTCCTATGGCGAATCGGCCCCCGCTGGCGTGCTGTTCGAGCACTTTGGCTTTACCGCCGACAACGTGGCCAACACGGTGCAAGTGGCGCTGCAAAAGCGTTAAACGCGCACCGCCTCAGCAACCAATAACGCAGGGATGCGGGCCGCAGGGCCTGCACCCTGCGTTTTTTATGCCTGTTGCTGGGTGATCGCCGTGGCAGGCAGGGCAGTGCTTATCGGCCCAGGCCTTCGCCGTCGTGGCGGTGCGATTGCGTGGGCTCGGACGCCACATCGAACGCGATAAAGGCCAGCACCAGTTGCACGCCCAGGATGATGGGCAGCGCGCTGACCATGACGGTGCCCGCGGTGGTGGCGACATTGGAGACGATGGACTGGACCCAGTGGAACAGGCCAAACACGGTGCCCCAGGTGATGAGCAGCAGGCCCAGCGGCAGCTCCAGCGAAGCCACGGACATGCCGCGCAGGTAGTAGTTGTAGAAAATGCGCTTGCAGAAGTTGCGCAGATGGCCGCTCATGAACTCGGTCAGCACCTTGTGGATCTTGAGGTTGCTGACCTCGTCCTCGTAGCGCGAATCGATGGGGATGTCCAGAACCACCGCGCGCACCGTGTTCAGCCGGAACAGCATGTCGGTCTCGAAAAAATAGCGCTGGCTGATCTTGTGCAGCGGCAGCTGCGCGGCCGTACTGGCGGCAATGGCGGTAAAGCCATTGGTGGGGTCAAAGCTGCTCCAGTAGCCCGACGAGAACTTGGTCATGAACGACAGCACCGCATTGCCAAAGATGCGGATGCGCGGCATGCGGGCGATCTTCTCCAGGTTGAAAAACCGGTTGCCCTTGGTGTAATCGGCGCGGCCGCTGGCAATGGGGGCTACAAAGCGGGGCACCAGGGTCGGGTCCATCTGCCCGTCGCCATCGATCTTGACCAGCACGCCATAGCCGTCTGCAATCGCTGCGCGGTAGCCCGCCATCACGGCGCCGCCCACGCCCAGGTTGAGCTCGTTGAACAGCACCCGCACGCGCGCGTCGGGGCAGTGTTCCTGCACAAAGCGGCCACTGCCATCGGGGCAGCAGTCGTCGACGATGTAGATGCCATCGACCTCGGGGCCGATCTCGGCAATCACCGCCAGGATATGGCGCGTCACCTTGTAGCAGGGAATGACGACTGCCGTGCGCAGGCTGGAAGGCGAAGAGGGGAGCGACAGACTCATGGCGTTTGTGAGGCGGCCCACCATCTGGGGCAGTGTTGCTGCAGGCTGTTGAAAGGATGCCGGGAGGGCCCCCGTGCTGGCAAGGATTGTTGCACAGCCTGGGGGCCAGGGCCGCCAACGGCCGTTGCGTGCCGGTAGTCACGCCGGCGATAGCTGGCTGGGGGCTGGCAATGGCCCACTATTCCAGGGCCCAGCCAGTGTTCTCTACAATACGCGGCAAAATCAGACCGCCCCTCCTCGCACCTTCCCGGCCCGCTCTCTGTAGCGTGCCCATGGCTGCGGTTTGGCAGGTCTGGCCTATCCGGCAAGTGGCGCCAGCGGCAGCGAGCGTGGCCCAGGCCGGCGGGCATGCGGCATTTCATTACTTGGAGATCACTATGGCAATCAAGGTAGGCATCAACGGCTTTGGCCGTATCGGCCGCAATGTGCTGCGCTCTGCAGTGCAGAATTTTTCCGATATCGAAATCGTTGCGATCAACGACCTGCTCGAGCCTGACTACCTGGCCTACATGCTGCAGTACGACAGCGTGCACGGCCGTTTCCAGGGCACGATTGCCGTCGAAGGCAACACCCTGATCGTCAACGGCAAGAAGATCCGCCTGACGCAAGAGCGCGACCCTGCCAACCTGAAGTGGGACGAAGTCGGCGCCGATGTGGTGATCGAATCGACCGGCCTGTTCCTGACCAAGGAAACGGCACAAAAGCACATCGATGCGGGCGCCAAGAAGGTGATTCTGTCGGCCCCCTCGAAGGACGACACCCCCATGTTCGTGTTTGGCGTGAACTGCAAGACCTATGCCGGTCAAGCCATCATCTCCAACGCATCGTGCACCACCAACTGCCTGGCCCCTGTGGCCAAGGTGCTCAACGACAAGTGGGGCATCAAGCGCGGCCTGATGACCACCGTGCACGCAGCCACTGCCACGCAAAAGACCGTGGACGGCCCCTCGAACAAGGACTGGCGCGGCGGCCGTGGCATTCTGGAAAACATCATCCCATCGAGCACGGGCGCTGCCAAGGCCGTGGGCGTGGTGATTCCTGAGCTGAACAAGAAGCTGACCGGCATGTCCTTCCGCGTGCCTACGTCGGACGTGTCCGTGGTCGACCTGACCGTGGAGCTGAACAGCGAAGCGACCTACGAAGAGATCTGCGCCGAGATGAAGGCCCAGTCGCAAGGCGCGCTCAAGGGCGTGCTGGGCTACACCGAAGACAAGGTCGTGGCCACTGACTTCCGTGGCGAGACCTGCACCTCGGTGTTCGATGCCGAAGCCGGTATTGCCCTGGACAAGACCTTTGTGAAGGTCGTCTCCTGGTACGACAACGAGTGGGGTTACTCGAACAAGTGCCTGGAGATGGTGCGCGTCGTCACCGCCAAGTAAGCGCGGTGGGCGGCCCGGGCGCAGGCCCGGCGCACGGCACACCCTACCCAGAAAACCAGCACCGGCAACCGTGCTGGTTTTTTTGTGCCCGTTTGCAAGCGCCGTCTGGCAGAAACACCTATATTGCCTGATCAATTTGAGGAGATCTACTGATATGGCGCAGCAGGCACAAGCCCAGGCACAGAGCACGACCAGCAACTACCGCGTGGATTTGCACAACCCCCAAGGCCATGCATGGCATGGCGATGAGCCCCAGGCCGTGGGCGGTGGCGATACGGCCCCCAGCCCCATGCAGCTGCTGCTGTCGGCCCTGGGTGCCTGTACGACGATTACGGTGCAGATGTATGCACAGCGCAAGGCCTGGCCACTGACGGGGGTGAAGGTGGATCTGGCGCTGAACCCCGATGGCGGCGCCGCAGCGGGCAACGACATCGTGCGCCGCATTCAGCTCGAAGGCGATCTGAGCGACGAGCAGCGCAGCCGCCTCCAGCAGATTGCAGAAGCCTGCCCGGTGCACAAGTTGTTGGTGGGGGAGGTGCGGGTGGTCACGGCGCTGGCTTGAGAGACGCTAGTACAGCCCTTGATACGTCGTTGCCTGGCCGGCCGCGCCAAGCCTTGTCGTACGTCTGTACTGCCTGCGGCTTGACGCCTAGTCGGGGACGCCTAGTCGGGGACGCCTAGTCTCAACCGCAAACCTTCGGTTTGTTGGGCTGTATTAACGCCTCATGAAGGCTGGCCGGACACCCGGAGAGTCAAAGCAGGCCCTGAAGGCTTGCTTTGGAGCGCGATTGACGGCGCGTTATTGCACAACGATATTGTTGTGGTCGATATGGTAGTCAAAGTCGGGCTTGGCCAGCGACACGGTCACGGGTTGGCCTTCGATGGTCCAGGACAGCACAAAGCTGGCGATGGCCGTTGATACATCGACTTCCATGGGGCTTGGGATGGTTTCGAGCTGACCGTCCCCGATGCGGTGCTGAACAATGCCTACCACGCGAGCCTTGAAGTTCTCGGGGTAGTTGTGGGAGTGTTGAGTCGTCATTGGTTGTCTCCTTTCAATGAGGGGGCACCGAATTCCAGCCTGGCATCATGCGTTGCCAAGCCGGAGTCATGGAAGCCGCCAGCACGACCTGGCAAATCTGAGAGTTGCACCGGCTGCCAGAGCGAATCCCTGGGAGCCTGTCGTCGCGCCAGCTGCTGCCGGGCGCTAACACGTTGGAATATGTGGCAGTGACGCCCTCTCTGGTCATCACTTCCGCACCACTTGTTTGTACCATACCTGCAAGGCAGTGATGTGTAGGTCTGTTTCGGCGGAATGTGCGCGCCTTCGCGCAAGCGCACCCGCCCCCGATGAAGGAGATGGAATATGAGTAACGATAACAAGGCCTTGCGGCATTACCCCGGGCGGGTTGCGGATGTGGGCGGTGTGCCGGTGCTGCGCGCGCTGCCCCAGCGCGGACGGCGCATGGTGGGCGCCTGGTGTTTTCTGGACCATGCGGGTCCTTCGCACTTTGAGAGCGGGCCCGGCATGCAGGTGGGCCCACACCCCCACACCTGTTTGCAGACCTTCACCTGGATGATCGAGGGCGAGATCCTGCACCGCGACAGCCTGGGCAGCGAGCAGCCGATCCGCCCCGGCCAGGTCAACCTGATGACCGCTGGCAAGGGCATTGCGCATTCGGAAGAGAGCCTGGGTAAGCCGGACTTTCATGCGGTGCAGCTGTGGATTGCGCTGCCCAAGGACCAGCGCTTTATGCCCCCGCGTTTTCAGCACTACCCGCAGCTGCCCCGGCTGCAGGATCAGGGCATCCAGATGACGGTGCTGGCGGGAGACTGGCTGGGCCAGCAGGCACCCACCGAGGTGCACAGCCCGCTGGTAGCAGTCGATATGGAAGCGGCGCAGGCCAGCAGCGCCAGCCTCGCGTTGCGGCCCGATTTTGAATACGCGGTGCTCTGCCTCTACGGCGAAGTGCAGGTCAATGGCGAGGCGGCCCCCAGCAATGAACTGGTCTACCTGCCCGATGGCCAAACCAGCCTGGATCTGCAATGCGGCGCCGGCAGCCGCTGCATCTTGCTGGGCGGCACGCCCTATGAAGGCGGCGTGATGATCTGGTGGAACTTTGTTGGCCAGAGCCAGCAAGAGATCGAGGGCTTTTTGCGCGACTGGCAAAACGGTGAAGGCTTTGGGGCGCCGGTGGCCTCGCCGCTGCCGCCGCTGGTGGCTCCTTCGCTCGAAGGCGTGCACCTGCGCAGTCCGGGCGAGGCGCCCACCAAGGACTAAGAGTCGGTAACACAACCCTTGATACGTCGTTACCGAGCCTTGTCGTACTACTGTACTGCCTGCAGCTCGGCGCCTAGTCGGGGACGCCTAGTCTCAACCGCAAACCTTCGGTTTGCTGGGTCGTTTTAGCGACTCTAAGCAGCGCTGGCCGTGCGGCGCTGCAGCGTAAAAGGCGGCAAGCTGGCCAGCAGCCGCTGGCCATAGCCGGTGCGCACCAGGCGCTTGTCGTAGCAGTAGACATGGGCCTGGTCCACCTCGGTGCGGATCGCGCGCCCGACCCACTGGGCCAGGCGAATGGCGGTGGCGGGCACCACAATCTCGCTGAAAGGGTCGCGGCCCGAGTTCTTCAGCCATTCGGCGCGGGCCTCGTCGACCGGGTCATCGGGCGGCGCAAAGGGCAGCTTGGTGATGAACAGCGATTCGCACAGCGCGCCGGGCAGGTCCAGCCCTTCGCCAAAGCTTTGCATGCCAAAGATGATGCTGGGCAGGCCAGCGGCCACGCGCTCGCGGTGCTGGTGCAGCAGCTGGCTGCGTGGCAAGGTGTTTTGCACCAGCACATGCTGGCGCATCGCGGTGGGCAGTGCGTCAACGGCCAGGCGCATCTGCTCGCGCGAGGTGAACAGCACCAGGCCGCCCGATTGCACCTGGGCCAGGTCTTCGAGCAGCGCATCGACCATCTCGTTGGCAAACTGCTGGGGCGTGCGCGGGTCAGCCTGGGTCTCGGTGACGATCAGACTGCCTTGCTCGGCATAGTTGAAGGGGCTGGCGACCTCCAAGGTCGAGACGGCCGCATCGTTGTACAGGCCCGATTCGCGCAAGAAGAAATCGAACTGCCCACCGCTGGTGAGCGTGGCCGAGGTGAGCACTGCGCCGCGCACCTGGCTCCAGAGGTGGTGGCGCAAGGTGGAGCCCGGAATCACCGGGCTCGCATAGGCTTTTATCGCAACAAAATCGCCCACGACATCCAGAGTGAACCACTTGGCGGCCGGCACGCTGCCCTGGGGCGCATCCTGCAGCAGCAGCTGGGTGGTGTCATGCACGGCCTCCAGGCGCGGGGCCAGGCTGCCCACCTGGGCATACAAGGTGGACAGGCGCTTGGCTTCGTCGGGCCGGTCGCGCATCTGCGAGCGCAGGGCCTTGGAGATCGCTTGCAGCACATCCAGAAATGCGCTGGCATGGTGCGCGGCCTGGGCCAGCGGCTCGACCAGCGCGGGCGGCAGCTCGCCCCGGGGCAGGCGCACGCGGGCCGGGCCCCGGCCGCCCGACTGCAGCTGCTGGCGCATGCCCTCGCCGTATTCATCCATCAACAGCCTTGCGCAATCTTGCAGATGCTGGCGCAACTGGCCCGAGTGGCGCGGGATGTCGGCAATCTCGCTGACCTCCACCAAGGCGCCCACGCGCTGGGCGCGGCTGGCGAGCTTGTCGATCCAGGTGAGCTGGCTCAGGTTCATCTCGCAGGCGAACTGCGACAGCGCAGTGGCGGGCAGGTGGTGGGCCTCGTCCAGGATCAGCAGGCAGTTGTCCAGCTCGGGCAGCAGGCGTGCGCCCAGGGTGGACAGCAGCAGATCATGGTTGGCCACCAGCACCTGGGCCTGGACCAGGTCCTTGCGCTTTTCGTAATAGCTGCAGCTGCCAAACACCGGGCAGTGCTTGCCGGTGCAGGAGCTGCCTTCGGCCGCGACCGGGCTCCAGACCTCAGGCTCGGGCGGGGTGTCCAGGCTGTCGCGGTCGCCATCCCAGCCCCGGGTGGTCAGCGCGTCGGCCATGCTGGTGTAGAACTGCAGGCGCGCCGCATTCTCCTGCGGGCTGCGTTGCGATTGGCGCGCCTGCGCGGCTTCTTCGGGAAAGAAATCGTCGTCGATGGGCTCGCCGCCGTCCGCGCCATCGCCCTGGGCCACGCTGGCCAGGCGCTCGAGCTTGAGCTTGCAGACATAGCGGCCCCGGCCCTTGGCCAGCGCGTATTTGAAAGGCTGGTCCATCTGCTGGGCCAGCGCCGGTAAATCCTTGTTCACCAGCTGCTCCTGCAGCGCCACGGTCGCCGTCGAAATCAGCACCCGGGTGCCCCGCTGCAGTGCCATCGCAATTGCCGGCACTGCATAGGCGAGCGACTTGCCCACCCCCGTGCCGGCCTGGATCACCGCGATGGCGCGCTGCGGCTCCTCGTCCTCTTCGAGCTTGCCCAGCTGGGCAGCTGCAAAAGTCTCTGCCACTTTCTCCGCCATCAGCCGCTGGCCGGGGCGCGAGCGAAAGCCACCCTCGACATTGACCATGCGATCGAAGGCGGAAACAGCGCTGCGGGCCCATTCGGAACTAGACATAGGCGGGGAGTGTGGCATGGATTGGCCGCTATCGCGGGTACTGGGGTTTTATGCGGTAGTTGGCCGTGGTCGGCAGTTCAGGAGCAGCGCAACCAGGGCATTCAGAGGACGAACTCCCGCCAGGCAGTGACATTTGGCTGCAATCCCTGGCGTTCCTGCACAGTAGAATCATGCGGCTGTTCAAATAAGCGATTTGAGCAGGGTAAAAGAATTTTCTGTGTCAGGCAGTAAAGACGCCACCATGGGACACGCGCCGCTTGCGCCTCATCCGGGCCGTCGGTATGTCCCTGTGCATCAAGGTTGGAATGGCCAATTATCAAATTACGACCACCGTTCTGGGTGTGCTTTTTGCGGCGGTGATTTTGTTTCTGATCCGCGGCGACCGGCTGTATTTGCGGCTGGGCCTGTTCTGGATGGCTGTTGCCCTGCTGGCCGTATTGCTGGGCGTGTGGCCGCGCCTGCTGGACCACTTTGCCGACGGGCTGGGGATTCGTTACTCCCCCACCTTGCTGCTGGTCTGTGCAGTCGGCGTGCTGTTTATCAAGGCCCTGCATGCGGATATGGTCAATACCCGTATTGAGCGGCAGGTACGGCGCCTGAACCAAAGCCTGGCACTGCTGCAGCTCAAAAACCAGCAAGCGGCCAACGACAAGCGCTAGGACGCCCATCCACTGAGATTATTTGAATGTCAAATCTTACGCCTGTCATCCTCTGCGGTGGCAGTGGAACCCGCCTGTGGCCACTCTCGCGTGAACACCATCCCAAGCAGTTTCTAAGCCTGGGCGGTGATGGCCAGTCCATGTTGCAGAACACAGCTAGGCGTTTGCAAGGCGTCCACTCTGAGATCGTTCAAACCAGCCCGGTGCTGGTGTGCAATGCCGACCACCGCTTTTTGGCTGCACAGCAACTGCAGGAGCAAGGTATTTCCGACGCCAAGCTGGTGCTGGAGCCCACGGGAAAAAATACTGCACCTGCGCTGACATTGGCAGCTTTGGTGTCAGAGGCAGATGCGGTACTTTTGGCCATGCCCGCAGACCATGTGATGACCCGACCAGAGGAGTTGCACCGCGCTGTGGAAGCGGCCTGGCCGCTGGCCAGCGAAGGCGCGATGGTCACCTTTGGCATTGTGGCTGACCGGCCTGAGACGGGCTATGGCTATATCCAAAAAGGCGCTGCCGCTGGCCATGGCGCCTTTGGTATTCAGAGCTTTGCTGAAAAACCATCGTTGGAAGTAGCTGAACAGTACCTGCGAAATGGTCAGTACCTGTGGAACAGCGGGCTGTTCATGGTACGTGCCGACCAGTGGCTCAAGGCCATGGCCGCGCTGCAGCCATCCATGCTGCAAGCCTGTGAGCAGGCCATGGCGCAGAGCAGTCGCGACTTGGACTTTATACGCCCGGATGCCGACATCTTTGCCTCTTGTCCATCGGATTCCATCGACTACGCAGTGATGGAAAAGCTGCCGGTTCGCCCGGGGTTGGGCGTGCCCGCGTGCGTCGTGCCGCTCGATGCAGGTTGGTCCGATTTGGGGGCTTGGGATGCGTTGTGGGATGTTTTGCCGCGCGATGCACAAGGTAATGCTGGGAGCGGTGAAACCTTGGCCATCGACACCCGCAACAGCCTGCTTTTTTCGGAAAGCCGCCTGATCGCTGCAGTGGGCCTGGACAATGTCGTAGTGGTGGAGACCGCCGATGCCGTGCTGGTGGCCGACAAATCGCGTACCCAGGATGTGAAGAAAGTGGTGGCCGCCCTCAAGGCCCAGAACCGCAGCATGGCCTCGGCCCACCGCAAGGTGCACCGCCCCTGGGGCTGGTACGACAGCATCGACAGCGGCAGCCGTTTTCAGGTCAAACGCATCGTCGTCAATCCGGGTGCCCAACTGAGCCTGCAGATGCACCACCACCGTGCCGAGCATTGGATTGTGGTGAAAGGTACTGCACAAGTGACCAAGGGCGAGGAGACATTCCTGCTTGGGGAGAATGAGTCGACATTTATCCCTCTGGGTCATATTCACCGCCTGGCCAATCCAGGGATGCTGCCTCTAGAAATCATTGAGGTGCAGTCGGGCAGTTACTTGGGTGAGGACGATATTGTTCGGTTCGAGGACCCCTATGGACGGGCTTCCCTGGCCCCCGCCTCAGAGCTTCAGAAAAAACGCCCCTGAAACCTGGCCCCGCCACACCGGTGAGGTTGAGTCTTTTTCACGGCGTCGTACCAGCTTCAAAAACAATGACGAAAAATTTTCTATGAACATGCGCCATGACCGAAATTCAATGTCCCCCCTGGCCGTTGGGTGCTCGATCAAGGCCAATGCGGGCCTGATCATCGAGCTGATCAAGCGGGATATTATCGGTCGCTACCGCGGTTCCTTCATGGGCTTGCTGTGGTCGTTCTTTAACCCGGTGTTGATGCTGTTGGTGTACACCTTTGTGTTTGGCATCATCTTTAAATCTCGCTGGCCAGGCGGCACAGGGTCGACTTCGGAGTATGCACTGGTATTGTTTTCTGGTTTGATTATTTTTAATTTTTTCTCCGAATGCATTGCCAAGGCGCCAGGCTTGATTACCGGTAATACGGGTTATGTCAAGAAAATAATTTTCCCTCTGGAAATTTTACCAGTGGTTGCAATCGGTGCTGCATTCTTTCATTTTTGTATCAGTTTTGCCGTTTGGTTGTTGTTTTATATGGTGTTTTTTGGGTGGCCGCCGATGACCTTGCTTTGGTTGCCGATCGTCATTCTGCCATTGCTTTTCATTATTTTGGGCTTGAGCTGGTTTCTTTCATCGCTAGGGGTGTATCTGCGTGATGTGAGCCATGTCATGGGAATTGTTCTGATGGTCATGATGTTTATGACGCCTATTTTTTATTCACTTTCTGCATTACCTGAAAAATACCGCACCATTCTTAAGATAAACCCATTGGCTACCTTGGTGGAGCAGGCGCAGAACGTCATGATTTGGGGTCGTGGTATTGACTGGTCCGCTTGGGGCTTGGTGACGGTGATTTCTGTAGTGATCGCGTATCTGGGATTTGCTTGGTTCCAAAAAACAAGAAGTGGATTTAGTGATGTCCTCTGAAATTGCTATATCTGTCGATGGCGTCTCCAAACGCTACGAGATGTATTCAAAGCCCAGGGACCGTCTGCTGCAGTTCTTTTCCCGTGGCAGCAAGCAGTACTACAAGGAGTTTTGGGCACTGCAAAAAATCTCATTTGATGTCAGAAAAGGTGAGACCCTTGGAATTCTGGGACGCAATGGCAGTGGCAAAAGTACCTTGCTGCAGATCATTGCAGGGACGCTTACGCCAACGACGGGCAGCGTCCAGACCAGCGGTGTGCTGGCTGCATTGCTGGAGCTGGGATCAGGCTTCAATCCCGAGTTCACCGGCAGAGAGAATATCTACCTCAACGGCGTGATTCTTGGGTTCTCCAGGCAAGAAATGGATCTGCGCCTTGAGGAGATCATCAGCTTTGCCGATATAGGCGATCATCTGGATCAGCCGATCAAGACCTATTCCAGTGGCATGACGGTTCGCCTAGCTTTTGCAGTCCAAGCCTGTGTCTCGCCCCAGGTGTTGATCGTGGACGAAGCGTTGTCGGTTGGGGACGAGAAATTCCAACGCAAGTGTTTCGAATACATCGAGAAGCTGCGTAAAGGCGGCTGCTCCATTTTGCTCGTGACGCATTCGACGGCAACGGTAGAGAAATTCTGCCAGCGCGGAGTCTTGTTGCACAAAGGTGAAGTGCAGGGCATTGGGGCCGCGAAAGAAATCGTCGACCAGTACTATGCGCTGCTGTATTCGGATGAGAAGGCCTACCAGCGTTACCAAACGAGCAAAAGCGGATCCGCAGATGTGCCAGTGCCGGAGCTGGCGGACCGCCCGAGCGCCGATGCAGGCACTGTTGCCGCCAAGCCCCACCATGCCGCTACATCAGGGCTGCGTGCCGTTATTGCGGGCTGGGATGTTGTGGATGCGCAAGGGCTTCCCTGTGACAAGTACCACACGGGTGAGACCTTCATCGTCCGCTTCCTGGTCGATATTCGGCAGCCGGTCCAGGAGATTCAGGCGGGGCTGCTGATTCGAACGGTGGAAGGGGTGAGTGCATTTGGAACGAGCACGCTGTACCACGAGAAAAACATGCTGCATCCGAGCGAGGGCAGCCGGTATGCCGTGGAGTTCGAGGTCAAGGCGAGCCTTTGTGCTGGCACGTATTTCATCACCTTGGCCATTGCGGAGGCCATCTCTCACAGCGATATGCGTTACCTGGACCGGAAAACGGACGTCATCGTCATCACCGTGAGCCAACCGCACACACTGGCCAGTGGCATTGCCATGCTCGATGCGAAGGTCAAGGTCAGCGAGATCAAGGGCGGAACATGAAATCTATTCTGATCGTTACCCAACAATTCACGGTGGGCGGTTTGGAGACCCATATTCGTGGCGAGATTGAGCAACTGTCTGCCATGGGGATCGATGTGCATCTGGCGACCGGCTCCCTGCTGGACCCCAGCCTGCTGCCGCCCGTACTGAAGTCACTCACACCGGGCCTTGCGCTGGAGCCTTCGGCTTCGGCACAACAGGCTTTGGCAGCCATCGAGCAGATAAGGCAGCTGATCCGTGCGCACGGCATTGACCGTGTGCATATCCATCCCTTTGTGTCGATCATTGCCGCAGCTGCTGCGGCAGAGTTGGAACAGGTACCTTATGCAGTGACCCTGCATGGGCCCGACTCCCTGGGCAGCCACTACGGCCCCACCTTCGATGTGCTGTTCAAAGATGTAGTTTTGCCCAACTGTGGTGCCGTGATTGCGGTATCTCCCGAGGTGCGAGGGTTGGCCGCAGCCTATGTCCACGATGCTGACCTTCATTACATCCCCAATGCCGTGTCTTTCCAGCATCTGTCGCTAGACGATGCAACACCCAGGGACGGGCATTGGCTGGTTGTCTCTCGGCTGGATGAGGCCAAGGTGCCAGGGATCTTTGACTTCTGCGTCAAAGCCAAAGACAGTGGCGTACCGCAGGTACGCATCGTGGGAGACGGTCCTGCACGCCCCGCGTTGGCGTCCTGGCTGCAGCAACGGGGTCTGAGCGACTTTGTCAGCTTTGTGGGAAACAGTGCGGAGGTGCGCCATCTCATGGCGGATGCGGCAGGTATTGCCGGCATGGGCCGGGTTCTGCTCGAAGGCATCGCAGCGCGCAAGCCGGTGGTTCTGGTGGGGTATGACGGCGTCAAAGGTGTACTCGATCAAGCACTTTTCGACAGCGCATCACATGCTAATTTCTCGGGAAGAGGCCTTGCCACCATTGATACTGAAACATTCCAGGAGCAATTTGCCCGTATGTTGTCTTGCGGCGAAGTAGAAAAGCTGCATTTCTGGGCTCGGAGGGGTTTTGAAGAAAGCGCTGTCTGGACCGCTTTTGCGGAGCGCATTGCTGCTACAAATCCGCCTCAGCGCTCGCTATTAACTGATTTGCATCTGTGCTTACAGGATACACCTGCACATGAGCATGCTCCCTATCTCGATACATTCGGTTTTTTGAGGGAGTTAGAGAATGTGAGACGCCAAAAACAATGCCAGCAGCCAGTAAGTACTATATCGTTACTTGAGCTGCACTTGCAGCAAGCCATGCACAAGCAGTTGGTGGCAGAGCGCGACAATCACATCGTGGAACTCCAACAGCGTCTTTCTGAATTGCAACTGAACATCAATGACGGAGAAATGCAGATCAGCCAACTACAACGGCTGGTCTCAACTTATCAGCGAGAGATACAAAATCTGCACCATTCTGCCTCCTGGCGTCTAACCCATCCGCTCCGTCTTAGCTATGCGGCTGTAAGCCGTTGGGGTACGCCCATATTTATGCGTTTGCCTATGCGCTGGCGCCAAATGGTCCTGAACAAGATCAACCCCTCTGCTCATCCTGTGGCTTCGAGCACGTCATCGCCTTCCAACAATGACCTTTCGTGGAAAACGTTTTCGCAGCTAGTGCTCTCGCAGCGCGATCAATACAAAGGCATATTCGTTCAAGAGCCGGCAATAGGCTGGAATGTGCCTCTTTATCAACGACCGCAGCATATGGCTGCAGCCATGGCACGGCAAGGTTATCTGGTCATCTATCGGATTACGGATGAGATGGAAGATGGTATCCGTGGTTTCCGCGAAGTTGAAAAGAATGTCTGGGTCACCAATAGCGATGAAGTAGACACTATAGACAATGTGATTCGTTCTTTATATTCCACAGCACAGCTCATTTCGGTGAAGGATATTGCAAAGAACGGCGTCCGCGGAAAAATTGTTTATGAGTATATTGACCATATTGATCCAGAGATTTCTGGGGATGACAGCATCCAGGGTTTGATGGCGCTGAAGAACTTTGCTTTCACGGGTGGAGCCGACTATGTGGTCGCCTCTGCACAGAAGCTGTATGACGAAGCTATTGCCGCTGTTGGCGCTGATAAAACCATCATGGTTCAGAACGGTGTAGATGTAGGCCATTACCGTGACCCTCGGCACAAGACGCAGGTGCTTCCTGCCTCATTGACCAACTTCAAGAAGCGATTCAAGCATACTGTGGGCTATTTTGGCGCTTTGGCGCCCTGGCTCTGGTATGAAACCATTGCCCAACTGATCAGCCAGAGAAGCGATATCGGTTTTGTCTTTATTGGTCCAGACTATTATGGCGGGATCGATAAACTGCCCCAAGCCGACAACCTTGTTTATCTCGGGGCGGTGGATTATAAAACGCTGCCTGCCTACGGCATGAGTTTTGATGTGTGCTTCATTCCATTCAAGCCCGGCGATATTGCAAAGACCACGTCTCCATTGAAGCTGTTTGAGTACTTTGCACTGGAGAAACCTGTGGTGGTGACATCCGATATGGCCGAGTGCGTGCGTTATCCGGAAGTTTTTCACGGTGCTTCTGCGCAGGAATTGTCTCTCGCGATCGACAATGCCATCGCCACCAAAGACGACCCAGCATTCAAACAGCGCCTGGCCGACCTGGCCGACCAGAACAGCTGGGACATGCGTGCAGCGAGCTTGATCGCAGGTCTGCAAAATTAAGGTGTAAGTGTGAAAAATATTCTCTGCGTCGTCGGCACGCGTCCCGAAGCCATCAAGATGGCTCCTGTGATCCTCGAGTTGCGCAAGCAGCCGTGGGCTAACGTGCGCGTGTTGGCTACCGCCCAGCATCGTCAGATGCTGGACCAAGTGCTGTCTTTTTTCGATATTCAGCCTGACATCGATCTGAACATCATGCGCCCCAACCAGGCGCTGACTGAACTCACTGCGCGCCTTTTGCTGGAGCTGGACGCGGTACTCAAGGCAGAGAAGCCAGATGTGGTCTTGGTTCAAGGCGACACCACGACGGTCATGACCGTAGCGTTGGCGTGCTTCTATCACCGTATTCCAATCGGGCATGTGGAGGCCGGCCTGCGCACCTGGGATATGCAGAATCCGTTCCCCGAAGAGGCCAATCGCGTTATCGCGGGCAAGTTAGCAAGGTGGCACTTTGCCCCCACAGAGGGCTCGCGCCAGAATTTGCTGAAAGATGGAATCGCTGATTCAGAAATCATCGTCACGGGCAACACCGTGGTGGATGCCTTGCTGGCCACCGCGCAGCGAGATCTGGATCTGGGCATCACATTGCCGGCAGACAAGCGCATGGTGCTGGTGACCTCTCACCGACGAGAGAACTTTGGCTCGCCGTTCCGCAACATCTGCCGCGCATTGCAGACGCTGGCGCAAAACAATCCGGATGTACAGTTTCTCTATCCGGTTCACCCCAATCCGAATGTGAAGGATGTGGCGTATGAGTATCTGGCTCAGATTTCGAACGTCACCTTGTGCGACCCGCTGGACTATGCGCCTTTTGTCGCGGCGATGAAGCGCGCCTATCTGATACTGACTGATTCAGGCGGGGTTCAGGAAGAAGCGCCCGCGCTGGGTAAGCCTGTATTGGTGTTGCGTGAAGAAACGGAACGCCCAGAAGCGGTTCAAGAAGGTGTCGTCAAACTGGTGGGTTCCGACTACGACAGGATCGTCGCCGAGGCCCAACGCTTGCTTGACGATGAAGCAGCCTACAAAGCAATGGCGCGAGGTGTATCACCCTACGGTGATGGCCACGCTTCTGAGCGCATCGCTCGTCTACTTCAAGAGCAGCTTCTGTGAAAGTTCTGCTGATCGCCTATGAGTTTCCTCCAATCTTGGCGGCGCAGTCTTTGCGCTGGCTCCATTTAGCGAACGAATTGGTCGCACAGGGGGTTCAGATAGAGGTGATCTGCCCGGACATTGCGCCCAACCTGGCCTTTCCGTTAGCACTGGATCCGCGCATCGTCACCCACAGAGTCTGGCCCGGTCCCTTCATCGGCTTGGGTGAGTACGCCGCCAAGCGTGCTGCCGCGCAAAGTGCGCCGGCTGGCGATCCACTGCCGACAGCGGCTGCGGCCCCGCTGTCGCTGCTGTCGCGTGGCTATGGCATTGCACGAGATCTGCTCAACCGTGTTGTCTACCCGGATATCCGCAGCGAGTGGTATTTTGGCGCACGCAAAAAGCTCAAGCAGTTGCTGGCCACGAACCACTACGACATCGTGCTCAGCTCCCACGAGCCGGCGGTCGATATCTTTCTGGGCTTCTATGCCAAGAAAGTGAAGCTCCCGTGGGTTGTGGACATGGGCGATCCTTTGCTGACTCCATACTCTCCGCGTTGGCGCCGCACCATCGATCTGCGCGTCGAGCGGCACATCATGCGCCATGCGGATCACCTGGTGGTAACTGATGACAAAGTCAGCGAACTCCTGGTCGAACGGCATGGCACTGCTGTGGGTGCCAAGCTTTCAACGGTCTCTCAAGGTTTTCCTGCCGCTGCATACCCCACACTCAAGCGCGCGAATACGCGGTTCAGCATCTGCTTTACCGGTAACTTCTACAGCGACTTCAGAAATCCCGCGCAGCTGGCGCAAGCGTTACGGGCGCTGCAGGGTATCGATTTTTCGTTTCAAATCATTGGCAACAACGGCCGCTTCAAGCCTGTCTTTGACGGAATTCGTGGTGTTGAATTTTTGGGCCAGAGAAGTCATAGCGACTGCCTGGCGTTGCAGCGTCGTGCGGATCTGTTGATCAACATTGGCAATGTCCAGAATTACCAAATTCCCGGAAAAATCTATGAGTACCTGGGGTCGGGAACCCCGGTCTTGCACATCCAGACTAGCGCATCAACAGACCCAGGTGCTGTGCTCATTAACCAGACCAGAGCCGGTGTGGTCGTCAAGAACGATGCCCAGGACATCGCCAAAGCGCTGGGCAGCCTCCATGCACAATGGATGCATGATCCCCGTGCATTGGTGCTAGGCCGAGATGAAGCACTGGTGCAGAGCCACACCTGGACCAACAAAGCGGCGTTGTACCAGGCCTTGCTCTCCCGGTTGATGAGATAGCTAGCAATTCATACCAATTATTATCTCGGCTGCATACTGATGTGAACTATGCCGGAAATCTCATTTATCCATTTTATGCAAAGCAGCCATGTTTAAGTTTTCAGGTCAAAAAATAATAAAATCATCATTTGGCATGATTAATCATGCTGTGGCCGCAAGCATGACCGTATTTATTGGGGTGTTTTGCTGTCTGCTAACTGTGTTTTGTATTTCCATCTATGGAAATTCAATCATCAACGATATGGCATTGAATGGTATCGATGTCAAATCCTATGCCATATCTGGACTGATCGTTGCAGTGTTCTTGGGTACTTTGTATATTTTTACCAAGAGAAAAAGGCATATAAACCCAAGGCTATTTATTGCTGCATCGGTTTTATTGTCTTTCGGTATTCAGTGCATCTATTACAAGCTGGTACATGCAAGCTGGGTCAGCGATTTCCAACATATGTGGAATCTCTCTGGGGTATTGGCGGCAGAAGGCCGTTTTATTCCCAATGATATCTACGAGCAACGTATACTTCCTATCTTGTTGCCCCTGGTATATATTTTTGGCAACCATCCCATGGTGGTGCCGATCTCTAATGCATTGTTTCTGATCTGCATCATGCTGATGGGTTACAGCATTCTGCAGAAAACACATGGCCATTATTCGGCGCAGATCTTCACAATTTTGTGGCTGGCTTGTGCCGAGCCACTTTTCTCGCTCAAAATACCGACCCATGATTTGTGGGGGTTGTTTATATTTGTATGCATCTCCTTGTGCATTGTTGTGTTCTTCCAGAGAAAGAAAAAGTCCATCACGTTTCTCTTGGGTATGGCTCTGGTCTCTGGGGTGCTGTGCATCATTCTTGATATTCAGCGAGAGTTAGGTGGCATGGTGATCGTAGCTTGGGCGGTGTCACTGTCTATTTATACGGTCAGAAATCAATTAGACCAGCCCCGTTCTGGAGATAACAAATACCTATGGGGCATGTTCGCCGTTGCGGGTGTTGTGTTTCTGGTGGGAGGTTTGGTTCTCAAAAGCAGCCATGTGATCGTCAGTTCTGACGGACTGAATTATTTAAAATATCTGCGCCTGGCATCTTTGTCTCCTGGCTTTTCACCAGGAAGCTACGCTTATGCCAATGAGTTTGGTACCTATCTTCTCAAGGATTTGTCACCTGATGCCCAAAAAGACACCGCGCAGTCCCTCGTGCTTTCTGATTCCATCGTGCAGCCAGAGTTCAGGGTATCCGGAATCATATATAAAACGGCGCAATTGGCGTATCTGGGTGGTCAGCATTATTTCTACCAAAATGGTATGGAGCTAGAGTCACCAATTTTGTTAAAAAATATTGCCAATTACAATAAAATAATATCAATAATAATTTGCGTTTTACTGATGGTAAAATTAAAATCAGCGTTGGATAGAGATCGGGAAATTTCAACCATTTTCTCTTTGTCCGTGCTATGCATCTTGATCGGGGCCTTGACAACTGTTGGGGAAATCCAGCCGAGGTATCTCTTCCCATTTTGGTTTTTCAGCGCTGTGGTGATCGCATCGCAGTTCCGGCTGGCACCGCTGCCGACTCCTGCCGCATTCAGCTGGGGGGCTACAGTGCAAGTGGGATGCGCCATCATATTGGTGGGTGCTGCAACGCTTTGGTTGGGGTTATCTCGGTGGTACACGCCGGAGCATGGCCGGGTGTTATCTCCATTTTCCATCAAGAGGGGTAATGATATTCTTCCTTCTTATTCTCCGCCTTTGCAGTTGGATAAAAATGCCTACAGCGGTCGAAACAATGGGATAGGAAAGCTGGGTTTTACCATGGTGGTCGCCCCATCGGCGGGCAGGCCAACGGATGTAACTGCTTCTAGAGACCTGTGTCTCAAGGATAAGACCTCTCTTCGTTTTGGATATGTGATGCCCCAGATGAAGCCGTCTATGGCAGATGCATTTCAGCTGCGTCTTTATTTCTCTGGCCATGAGGTTTGGAGGCAAAAGCTTCCCGATGATGGCAAGTTGAAGAATGTCTTGGTAGAAAACATTGCGCCAGCCAATACATGTGGCACCCTTGAATTTAAACTGGTGGGCGGAGAGAGAATTTCTGAAGCTTCAGAGGCACAAGCTTCTCGAACAGAAATATATTTTCCCCGTTTGACTAAAAATTAATCACCCTGAGTAGGAGATTCGTATGCTGCAAATAAACAATTTGGCTGAACGTATAAATAAATATAAGCCTGAAATTTCGGATGCGGTTGCACGCGTTATCAACAGTGGCTGGCTGGTTTTAGGCCCTGAAGTCAAACGGTTTGAAAAAGAATTTGCGCAATACAATGGCGCGCGTCATTGCATCTCACTGGCCAACGGCACGGATGCCATCGAGCTTGCCTTGAAGGCCATGGGGGTCGCCGCGGGCGATACGGTGGCAACGGTTGCCAATGCGGGTATGTACACCACCACGGCGTTGCTGGCGATCGGTGCACGTCCATACTTCATGGATGTGGACAGCCGTACGCACAACGTGACATTGCAAGAAGTGGAGAAAGCACTTGCGTCTGGCGTGAAAGCGGTGGTGGCAACCCATCTGTATGGATGGGCCGTAGAAGAGATCGAACGCATTGCTGCACGCTGCAGTGAACAGGGTGTACCACTGCTGGAGGATTGTGCGCAGGCACACGGCGCCCGCGTCAATGGCCGCCGGGTCGGCACCTTTGGTAAAGCGGCGAGCTTTAGCTTCTACCCCACCAAAAATCTTGGTGCGCTGGGGGATGGCGGGGCAGTGATTACCAATGACGATGCCCTTGCGCAGCAGGTCATGGGGTTGCGGCAATATGGCTGGTCTTCCAAATACCAGGTGGAGTTGGCCCATGCGCGCAACAGCCGCCTGGACGAAATGCAGGCCGCCGTCCTGCTTGAATTTTTGCCAAGCCTGGATGCGTGCAACGGCCTGAGAAGAAATATCGCATGCGTCTATGGAGAAAAAATAGACAATCCACATCTGGTAGCGACACAGGTGAACGATGAAAGCTATGTCGCGCATTTGTATGTGGTGCGTGTTGGCCACCGAGATTCCCTGCGTGCGTATCTCAAGAATGCAGGTATTGCTAGCGATGTCCACTATCCGATTCCTGACTATAAGCAGCCGGTCTTCAAGGATGCCTACCAGTCGCTTCATCTGGAGAACACCGAGCTGCTGAGCCAGGAGGTCTTGACCTTGCCTTGTTATCCAGAGATGACCGATGCACAGGTCAACCAAGTCGTGAATGCAGTTAACGCGTGGAAGCCATGATGTTCTCTATTGTGATTCCTGTGTACAAGAACGAGGCATCGTTGCCCCGGCTTATTGCAGCACTTACCGCGCTGAAGGGATCCATACAAAGCGGGTTGGAAGTCGTTTTTGTCGTGGACGGCAGTCCAGACAATTCTTTCGGGTTGTTGAAGGAATCACTTGCATCCCTGCCATTTCCAACCCAGTTGCTGCTGCATTCCAGAAATTTTGGGTCTTTTGCCGCCATTCGTACCGGTTTGAAAGCAGCCCGTGGCGACGGCTTTGGGGTGATGGCGGCAGATCTGCAAGAGCCTCCTGAACTGATGATCTCATTTGCGGAGGCCCTTCAGAAGGGTGAGTGCGATGTGGTGGTGGGAACCAGAAGGGGCCGGGACGACCCCTTCTTCAGCCGCATTGCATCGCAGGCATTTTGGTCTCTTTATCGTAAATATGTTGTCAAAGATATGCCATCAGGTGGCGTAGATGTCTTTGGATGCAATCGGCAATTCCGTGATCAATTGCTGCAATTGCAGGAGTCGCGATCGTCCTTGGTGGCGCTGATTTTCTGGCTCGGCTTTCGTCGCAAGCTGATTGCCTATTCCCGACAGGCGCGCCAGGAAGGGAGTTCTGGTTGGACATTTCGCAAGAAATTGGACTATATGCTGGACAGCATTTTTGCTTTTTCTGACGCCCCTATCCGAGCCCTGCTGCGCCTGGGATTTATGGGCTGCTTCATCTCCATATTGCTAATGGGTATGGTGTTTGTAGCAAAAATGGTTGGTGATATCCAGGTGCCAGGTTACACAGCCACGCTGCTGGTCGTGCTTTTCTTTGGTGCACTCAACATGTTTAGTTTGGGCATTGTGGGAACCTATGCTTGGCGTACCTATGAGAATAGCAAACAGCGACCCCTTGCTGTGACCTCTCTGATATTTAATAACTTTGAAAAACACGATGACTGACACTCCTAAGATTCATGCAACCGCAGAAGTGGCCAGCGCGCACATTGGTTCAGGCACCAGTATCTGGCAGAACGTGGTTGTGTTGGCAGGGGCACAGATAGGTCGCAATTGCAATATCAATGCCCAGTGCTTTTTGGAAAATGATGTCCTCCTCGGGGACCGCGTCACTGTCAAATCAGGGGTTTATTTGTGGGATGGTGTCCATCTGCAAGACGATGTCTTTGTAGGTCCAAACGTCACATTTACCAATGATAAATTTCCCCGCTCCAAGCAATACCCGGAAACGTTTGCAAAGACCGTGGTATGCGAAGGTGCTTCCATCGGTGGAGGTGCGGTCATTCTTCCCGGCATCCGCATAGAGCGTGGCGCCATGGTGGGCGCTGGCGCTGTTGTCACTAAAAGTGTGCCCCCCTTCGCCATTGTGGTCGGCAATCCTGCCCAGATTGTGGGATACGTGTCTGGACCCGTGGTTTCCGCCGCTGCCACAGTAGCCCCAGCACCCTTGCCCCAATTGGGTAGTCCTGTCAGCGTTGGTGTAGGCAACGTCAAATTGCATGCACTCAAGGTGGTTGGAGACATGCGTGGCGATCTTTCTGTCGGTGAGATGCCCGCAGAAATCCCTTTTGATGTCAAACGTTATTTCCTGGTTTTCAATGTTCCGAGTACAAAAACGCGTGGGGAGCATGCGCATTACCAGTGCCACCAGTTTTTAATTTGCGTGAAAGGTAGCTGCTCGGTCGTGGTGGACGATGGCGCGCATCGGGCCGAAGTGGTGTTGGACACGCCTGGTAAAGGCCTGCATCTGCCTCCGCTGACCTGGGGTATTCAGTACAAGTATTCCAAAGACGCAGTGCTATTGGTTTTCGCCTCGCACACCTATGATGCAAAAGACTATATTCGGGATTATTCTGAATTTACCAACGTGGTAAAAAACGCTTCATAGCATGCGTGTTGTGAAAATCACGCCACAAGTTCAACGCTGGCTGCGCTTTGTGGCAGGTGGCGGAATCAACACCGGATTCTCTTACCTGCTGTACTTGTTGCTGGGCTTGGTGCTCAACTACCAGTTCGCCTTTTTTGTTGCTTATATTGCGGGTATATTTTTTTCCTACTGGTTCAATGCCCGATTTGTCTTTCATGTGCCATTGTCATGGAAGGGCCTGCTTTCTTACCCGTTGGTCTATGTGGTTCAATATGTGATCTCCGCACTGCTTTTGGGCAGTGCCGTTGAATGGTTGGGTATAGACAAGCGTATCGCGCCATTGGCCATCACCTCGATCACGCTTCCCATCACCTACCTGATGAGCAAATTTCTGCTGGCTTCGCGCAAGCCTGCATCACCAGACCATTTGCAATGAGGTGGTCTTCTCCAACGACAGCATGAAGCTAGACCTTATTTTGGGCGCGGACGCACTTCGCCCGCCGCTGACGGGCATCGGCCGCTACACCTACGAACTGGCAAAGCGGCTGGACCACCATGAAGCCATGGTGCGGGTGCGCTATTTTTCGATGGGGCAATGGGTCGAGGATCCGCTGGCGGCATTGGCGGTGCCCGCCGAGGCGGGAGCTTCCGCCGCTATCCCAGAGGTGAAGACCCTGCGTGACCGCCTCTCATCCAACCGAGCTGCGGTGCGCGTATTTGCGCTGCTGACCCCTGCGCTTTTTGGTTGGCGGCTGCGTGGCAACCACGCTGCGATTTACCATTCGCCCAACTACATCGTCCCTCCGTTTTCGGGCAAGACGGTCAGCACGGTTCACGACTTGTCCCACCTGCTGCACCCTGAGTTCCACCCCCAGGCCCGTGTGGACTATTTGCGCCTGGCGCTGGATGCCAGTCTGGCCCGTACGGACCAGGTCATCACCGTTTCGGAAACGGTGCGGCAAGAAATGCTGGCCCATGGGCTCATGTCTGCGGATCGCATCCAGGCCATCCATTTGGCAGCCGACAGTGCTTATCGCCCTCACACCCAGGAAATGCTGGCACCTGCGATGCAGGCGCTGGGCCTGCAGGCCCAGCAGTACAGCTTGTTTGTCGGCACCGTAGAGCCGCGTAAAAATGTGGCTCGCCTGATCCAGGCGTACCGGCAGCTTTCACCAGCCCTGCGCCAGGCCTATCCGTTGGTGGTCGCGGGCGGCAAGGGATGGAACTCCGAAGCCATCCATGAGGAGTTGGCCAGTGCCGAGGCAGAGGGTTGGTTGCGCTATCTCTCGTTTATCGACCAGCGCTGGCTGCCTGCGCTATACGCCGGTGCACGGCTGATGGCCTACCCATCGCTCTACGAAGGCTTTGGCCTGCCCATCGTTGAGGCGATGGCCAGTGGTACACCTGTGCTCACCTCCAATACCTCCTGCATGCCCGAAGTCGCTGGCGGTGCAGCCTATTTGGTTAACCCACGCGATGTGGATGACATCCGCCACGGTCTGGAGCACTGCTTGAGCGACGAGGCATGGCAGGCCGATGCGCGGGCCAAAGGGCTCGCACGAGCGGCACAGCTGTCATGGGACCGCTGTGCCAGTGAAACCATCGCGGTATATCAGAAACTGGTGTGAGGGCGCCCACCTAGGTGCCCTTTGGTGGGCTTGAAGCCGACGGAATCTGCAGCGCTTGCAACGGCAGGGGCAAAGGCAGAGGCGCTGCCGGCCCCTCAAGGCCAATCCACAAACGAATGCCGCCACCCCTTCCACACCGCAGGCCCCTGCGCCATCTCCGCATCGGTCAGCAGGCAACTGTCCAGCTGTGCACGCAAGGCGGGCTCATTCATATCGATACCGATCAGCACCAGCTCCTGGCGCGCATCGCCGACGCGCTCGTCCCAGGCTTTGCGGATCAGGGCTAGCGCCTCTGCGTCCTGTGGCCAGCGCTCTTGCGGCACGGCGGCCCACCAGTAGCCGGCCGCGCTGTGGCGGGCAACGGCACCGGCCTGTGACCACTGGCCTGCCAACGTGGGGTGGCTGGCCAGCCAGAAAAAGCCTTTGGAGCGCACGACCCCCGGCCATTCCTGGTTGATCAGCGCAAAAAAGCGCTCGGGATGGAAGGGGCGGCGTGCGCGGTAGACAAAGCTGCCAATGCCATAGGCCTCCGTCTCGGGCTGGTGGCTGCCGCGCAGCTCCTGCAGCCAGCCGGGGGCCTGGGAGGCCTGCTCAAAATCGAACAGACCCGTTTGCAGCACCTTGTGCAGGGGCACCTGGCCAAACGCGGCCAGCTCGATGCGGGCACGGCGGTTCAGGCCACGCAAGATGCCCATCAGCTGCTCGCGCTCGGCGTCAGACACCAGGTCGGCCTTGTTGAGCACGATCACATCGCAGAACTCGATCTGCTCAACCAGCAGGTCCACCACGGTGCGCTGGTCCTCATCGCCCAGCGATTGGCCGCGTGCCCGTAGCTGGTCGCGTGAGCTGTAGTCGCGCAGAAAGTTGAAGGCATCGACTACGGTGACCATGGTGTCCAGCTGCGCCACATCGCCCAGGCTGCGGCCGTCCTCGCCGGCAAAGGTAAAGGTCTCTGCTACGGGCAAGGGTTCGGAGATGCCGGTGGACTCAATCACCAGCTGGTCAAAGCGGCCTTCGCTGGCCAGGCGGCTGACTTCCAGCAGCAAATCCTCGCGCAGGGTGCAGCAGATGCAGCCACTGCTCATCTCCACCAGCTTCTCATCGGTGCGTGAGAGTTCGGCCCCGCCCTGGCGCACCAGGGCTGCGTCGATATTGACCTCGGACATGTCATTGACGATGACCGCCACGCGCCTGCCTTCGCGGTTGTTCAGGATGTAGTTCAGCAGGGTGGTTTTGCCGGCGCCCAGGAATCCGGAGAGCACAGTAACGGGGAGCTTGGCGGGGCGTGTCGTGGCCAGTGGATAGGAGAGGGCGGTGGAAGTCATCGTGGAATGTGGGGTTGGCGCTGGCTGGGGTGGCTTGCTGCATGCCCAGGCCAGCGTTGGGTGGTGTCTGTGTTAGCGATTAGATATGTTATAACATAACAAAATCAAGCTGGCTTTTCTCAAGCGTTCATGGGGAACCGGGGTGGGCAGCTGTTGAGATGTGGAAAGAACACCGATGATTCCCAGAACCTACGCGCAGTGGCGGCACTGCATCACGGTCGAATGCGGCATCCCCTTGAGCGCCGACTTCATCGCGCAACGCCTGGCGGTGTGGCGCAATCCGCAGTTGGAAGAGACGCAGCGCTTCAGGCGCCTCTATGGCGATGCGCATTGGCAGGCGGTGCAGCGCTGGTTGGTGCAGGCGGTGCAGGAGCAAAAGCAGGAGGGCGCTGCTGCGGTGCCCCCGCTGGCGGCGCCCGCACAGCAGACCGGCTAAACTCGGGCCTCTGTCTTTGTTGTCACCATGTCCACAGCCGCCAAAACGCCCCAGCCCGAGTTGACCAAGCACCAAGCCCTGGTGCTGCAAGCGCTTGCGCGTGAGGCCAATCCGGCCAGTGCCTATGCGCTGCTCGACCAGCTGCGTGACGAAGGCCTGCGCGCGCCCCAGCAGGTGTACCGCGCGCTGGACAAGCTGATCGAATACGGTCTGGTGCACCGGGTGGAGAGCCTTAACTCCTTTGTGGTCTGCGCCCATACCCATGCTGAAGGGCATGACCATGGCCTGGTGGTGTTCGCCATCTGCGATACCTGCGGCCAGGTTGATGAGTTTCTGGAGCCTGCGGTAGAGCGGCGCCTCAAGACCTGGTCCAAGGCCAACGGCTTCCGGCCCAGCAGCACCCATGTCGAGATGCATGGCATCTGCAGCCGCTGCGCTGCGGCACCGGCGGCCTAAGAACCTGTTCAAAGTCTCTACGCAGCCGCGTTGGAGTGCAATCGGGATGAGTTCGAAGGGATGGAACGCAGCTTGCACCGGGGTGCAAGCCAGGGCCAGCGCGCAGAAATCGCCCGATTTCACTCCAACCCGTAGGGACAGTGGCTTTGCGCTGCCCGGGAAGGGGCGCCCGGCTAGGGCCGCCCGGGCAGGGGCGGTCTGCGTTGTTGCAAATCCTCGCAATAGCTGGGCTATTGCTGCGGTGTTGCGCGGCTGGGCGCCCCCTAGCATCCCATCCCGCAAAGACACTGTCGCGGCGCGAGGAGACTTTGAACAGGTTCTAAGCGCCTGGGCCAGCTCCCTTCTCTCCTCACAACACACGATTCTTCTGCTTTAGTGCATGGCAGCCAGCGCCAAGCTGGGCTGCGCTTTTTGCGTTGGTATTTTCATTTGATGTTATAACATCACATTTTGAAAATGCTGCAGGTGCATCGCCGATGCTGCCAGTTTGACTGGTCGGCAGGGCGCCTGCGAATGGGCGAGCTATGGGATCAATACAAACAACCAGGCGCCGCAGTGCCTTGCAGGCGTCTGCGCTTTCGCGCTGCCTGCTGGCGCTGGGCCTGAGCGTGCTGCTCTGGGGCGTGGTGCTATGGGCGGTGCAGCAGCCATGATGCAGTCCGTTTCCGGCCTGGCAGCGGCGGCCGTGCATGGCATCGATTTCGAACTCTCCAACCTGTGCCTGGGCTATGGCGGCAAACTGGCGTTGCGCGGGGTCAGTGGGCAGTTTGCGGCCGGCTCGATGACGGCCATCGTCGGCCCCAATGGAGGCGGCAAATCCACCTTGCTCAAGGGCCTGCTGGGGCAGCTTGCGCCGATGCAGGGGTCGCTGCGCTGCCGCTATCCGCGCGCTGCGCTGGGCTACCTGGCGCAGGCCTGCGAGGTAGAGCGCGACTTTCCCATCAGCGTGGAGGACTTTGTCAGCATGGGCCTGTGGGCGCAGACGGGTGCGCTGGGGGCCGTCAGCGATGCGCAACGCGCGCAGATCAGCATGGCATTGGCGACAGTGGGCCTGCAGGGCTGGCAGCCGCGCTGGATTGCCGAACTCTCGGGCGGGCAGTTCCAGCGCATGCGCTTTGCCCGGCTGTGGGTGCAGAACCCGCCGGTGATCCTGCTGGACGAGCCCTTCACTGGCGTCGACGAGCCCTCCATCGATGTGCTGCTGCAGCTGTTGCAGCAGTGGCATACGCGGGGCCGCACCGTGCTGGCCGTGCTGCATGACCGCGAGATGGTGGAGGCATTTTTTCCGCAGGCCTTGGCGCTGGCGGGCACGCAGCTGGCCTGGGGGGCAAGCGCCGATGTGCTGCCGAGCCTGGCTGCGCGCGCGGGTGCCAGGAGGCGCGCATGATCGCCGAGCTGTTGTGGCAGCCCTTTGTGGACTACGGCTTTATGCGCCGCGCGTTTGCGGGTTGCCTGGCTTTGAGCGCTGGCGCCGCGCCCTTGGGCACCATCTTGCTGCTGCGCCGCATGAGCCTGGTGGGGGATGCGATGTCGCATGCCATCTTGCCAGGGGCCGCCCTGGGCTATTTGCTGTTTGGCCTGTCCTTGCCGGCGATGACGATCGGCGGGCTGGCGGCCGGCCTGATCGTGGCCATGCTCTCGGGCGTGGTGACCCGCTACACCGCCTTGCGCGAGGACGCGAGCTTTGCCGGCCTCTACCTGATCTCGCTCGCGCTGGGCGTGCTGCTGATCTCGCTGCGCGGCTCCAATGTGGATCTGCTGCATGTGCTGTTTGGCTCGGTGCTGGCGCTGGATGACCCCACCTTGTACCTGACCGCCACCATCGCCAGCCTGTCGATGCTGGGCCTGGCGCTGGTGTACCGGCCCTTGTTGATGGAATGCCTGGACCCCGGCTTTTTGCGCCTGCAGGGGCCCATGGGCAGCATCAGCCATGCACTGTTCATGCTGCTGCTTGTGCTCAACCTGGTGGGGGGCTTCCATTCGCTGGGCACTTTGATGGCAGTCGCCCTGGTGGTGCTGCCCGCCGCCAGTGCGCGCTTTTGGCTGCGCGGCGTGGGCTTGCAGATGGCGCTGTCCACCGCTATCGCGATGGCCGGCAGCCTGCTGGGCCTGCTGCTGTCCTACCACGCGGGCATTGCGGCGTCGGCCGCCATCACCTTGAGCCTCGGCTGCCTGTACCTGCTGTCGCTCTGCCTGGGGCGGCTGGGCAGCGTGCGGGCGCAACGCCAGCGGCCGGCCAACGATTCTGTGTCTGAACCAATGGGAGTATCCGAATGAGCAATTTCTACTTGAACCGCCGTGCGCTGCTGGGGCTGGCACTGACCAGCGCTTTGCCTGTCGGCTCCGTCTGGGCTGCGGGCCAGCCGCTGTCCGTGGTGGCCAGCTTTTCGATCTTGCAGGACTTGACGCGCCAGGTCGGCGGTGATCGGGTCAGCGTCTCTGCGCTGGTCGGTCCCGACGGCGACGCCCATGTGTTTGAGCCCACCCCGCAGCAGGCGCGCCAGCTGCAGCAGGCCAAGGTGCTGGTGGCCAATGGCCTGGATTTTGAGGGCTGGTTGCCGCGCCTGAAGAAGGCTGCGGGCTTTCAAGGCCAGGAGATCGTCGCATCGCAGGGCATTGCGGTACGCAGCTTGCCCAAAGGCCAAGGCCATGACCACGGGCACGACCACGGCGCTGGCAAGGAAGGGCATGACCACGACCATGACCATGACCATGGGCACGGCCACCACCATGGCCCCAACGACCCCCATGCCTGGCAGGATGTGAAAAACGCCATCGTCTATGTGCGCAATATCGCCAAAGGCCTGGCCAAAGCAGACCCGGCCAACGCGGCGCAGTACGACAAGCAGGCCACGCAGTACATCGCCCGCCTGACGGCGCTGGATGCCAGCCTGCGCCAGCGCTTTGCCGCGCTGCCGGCCGAACGGCGCAGTGTCGTCAGCACCCATGATGCCTTTGGCTATTTTGCCCAGGCCTACGGTCTGCGCTTTGTGCCGGTGCGGGGCCTGTCGACCGAGTCCGAGCCTTCGGCCCGTGATCTGGCGGCCCTCGTCAAACAGGTCCGCGCGGAGCGCATTGGCGCCATCTTCCTGGAGAACATCTCCGACCCGCGCTTGCTGGAGCAACTCGCTCGCGAGACCGGCGCTGCCATAGGTGGGCGCCTCTACTCCGATGCGCTGTCGCCCGACGGCGGCCCTGCCAGCACCTACGTCGACATGGTCGAGACCAACGCGGCTACCTTGCTCAAGGCCTTGCAGGCGCGCTGAACCAGGCCTGTTTTGGCCCATAGCACTGCCTGGCGCTGCGCCATGGCAGATCGCAATGGGTACGGCGGCCTGTGTATGGGGGTGGTCTGGTCATAGCGGCTTAGCCACCATTGCTTGCTGTCGCCTCGATGGCCAGTGCGACGGCGCCTTCGTGGCTTGGCGGCCAATGGCCTGGCCTTGCAGCTGCAAGCTTGATATGCATCAAGCTGCACATTTGCAACAGCATGGGCTGTGTAAACCGATGCCCGGCCATCGGTTGCGCCTGCGCGCTTGCGGGTTGCCAAACGCACGCCGCTCTTTACCGTCACCTGTGGCTCTCCAGCCTTTCAGCCCCCGATAACCAACGTTGTTGCTATCTAGGGTGCTATCAAAATATTTCTATTACGGCGTTGCGGACCGCTCCACGTCCTCTGCGCAGCGCGCATTCACTCGCTCAAAATCTAGGGAGTTATAGATTTATAAAATAACTATTGATGTAAGTTATTGGAAAGTAATTTACTAACAGACACGTATGATGCCCTCCTGATGAAGTTCGTATGAATTTCTAAATTTCAATAAATGAAATCGATGGATGGAAGCCTTCCGACTCCCTGGTGGAGTCTGCGGGGAGGAATCCACCAGGCGGTTTTCTGGAGCATTGCCGCCTCTGGTGCAGCGGCGGTGAGGGGGTGTCGTTATGAAGGTTTCTCAAGCGGTCCGCATACCGCTGACGCGAGTCCACACGGGCTGCAGCGGCCCTGTACGGCGCTGGATGCAGCGCGGCTTTACGTTGATCGAGGTGATGATCGTCGTGGCCATTGTGGCCATCCTGGCGGCGATTGCCTTGCCTAGCTATGACGAGTACGTCAAGCGTGGGCAGATCGTGGCGGGCATCACGCCATTGGCCGATATGGGGGCCAAGATGGAGCAGTTTTACCAGGATCACAGGACCTATGTGGGCGCCTGCCAAAGCAGGATAGCTGCGGAGCCAGCGGAAACTGCCCGCTTCAAATACATCTGTGACGGGCACAAATCTTATTACACGGTGAAGGCGGAGGGCAAAGGATCCATGTCCGGTTTTGTTTTCGTCTTGACCCACGAAGGCGCGCGTAACACCGCAAGCACACCTTCGGGTTGGACCAAGGGCAGCGGCTGCTGGTCTATCCGCAAGGACGGAAGCTGCTGATGCTCAGGCTCCATACCAACCAGGGGTTTACCTTGATCGAGCTGATGGTGGGCTTGGCGCTCACCGTCTTTTTGCTGCTGATGGCCATGCCATCGGCCAGTGTCTATATCTTGGATTCCAAGATCCGCACGGTTGCCCAGGCCTACTATGACGGAGCCCAGCTCGCAAGGGCTGAAGCGCTGCGCCGCAACACCAATGTAGTGCTTGGGCTGACGGACAGCGGCCTGGGCTGGAGGCTGATGGTGGGTGACACACCGATCGCCAGCAAGCCAGCAGAGAGTGCAACGGCCGTGACGGTGGAAACCGAGCAAGAGACGGTCACCTTTGACAGCCTGGGCCGCACATCCGAGGCCATCGCCGTGAACTTCAAATCCAGCAACGCTGCCTGCCTGGAAGACAGTGGTAGCCAGCGCTGTCTGCGCGTGGTCATCTCGCCGGGCGGCCAGGTCCGGCTGTGCGATCCGTCCATCACCGATGAGGGAGACAACCGCCAATGCTGATATCTCGCATGGCCTTGCCCGCCCATTCCCATGCAACTGCAGCAGGTCAGAGGGGCATGATGCTGATCGAATCGCTGGTCGCCATCATGATCATTGTGTTTGGCATTCTGGGCATCGCCGGGCTCACGGCACGATCTGTCAACTGGTCGGGCCAGGCGCATTACCGCACGGAGGCGGGCATGTATGCCTCCCAAATCGTGCAGGCCATCTCACTCAAGGTCGATCGCAGCTCGCCACAGGCGCTTGCTGCGTCACTGCAAAAAATGCAGCACAGGGTGAGTGGCAGTGTTGAGCGATGTAGTTTCAGCGGGGCTGAGGCCGACAACAACGATGTCATTAACCTGCTTTCTGCCGCGCGCGGTGGCCCGCAGCATGTGTTGGGTTTACCCGGTGCGGTACCCACAGGGCAACAGATTTTGGTCGACACCACAGACGGCCTCAATAAAGTGACGGTGACCCTGTGCTGGCAAGCCCCGCACGACGCCGGCTTGCGCAACTACCAGATCCAGGCCTATGTCCATTAGGCCCCCCCGCATGAAAACGACGTCCATGCCCCGTCTGCAGCGCAGCAGGCACACGGGCTGCGGCCAGGTGCAGCGCCGCTCGCAAGCGGGATTTTCGATCATCGAAATCCTCGTTGGCGTGGCCATTGGCATGGCCAGCATGCTGGTGATCTACCAGCTCTATGGCGTGTCTGAAAAGCAGCGCCGCACGGTCTCTGCGGTGACCGACGCCCAAACGGCGGGTGCATTGGCCTTGTTCAGCATTGAGCGCGACATCCGCTCGGCGGGCCTGGGCTTTGCCGCGATGGAGGCGCGGCATTTGGGCTGTTCGGTGCAAGCCAATAACAATGGCCGTGCCTTCACGTTTCCGCTGGTCCCCGTGCGCATTGCCGCCTCCGAAGGTCGTACGCAGCTCTGGGTGCTCAGCGGCTCTACGGCCAATATGGTGAGCGGATCGCGCTACGAGGCCAGTGCCAATGGCGTCCTCAGCATGGAGAAATCCAATGCGGGCCTGCATGCGGGCGATGTGGCGGTGGGCACCTCGGACAGCGATAGCCGAGACTGCCTGATGATGGAAATCACCGCAGGCGCAGGCTCTACGGTGGCGACGGACACGGGCAGCGCATCCTATCCCAGCAACCGGGTGAGCCAGGGCACCGGCAGCTACATCAACTTCTATACCGGCAGTGAAGTGGCGCCTCGCTTCAACCATGGCGGCCGCCGCAACATGCTCGATGGCGGCACCACCAGCCTGGGCGAGGGCGCGCTCTACAACCTGGGGCCCGATCCGCAATTGCATGTCTGGAGCCTCGAAGGCCAGGAGCTGGTCTATTACAACCACCTGAACGAGACCAGCACGGGCAGCGTGGCGGTGGCACACGATGTGCTCAGCTTTCAGGCCGAATATGGCTATGACCTGAACGGTGACGGCCAGATTGACGGCAATGACCAGTGGACGGCGACCTTGAGCAGCGGCTCGACCTGGGACAGGGTGCTAGCGGTGCGCCTGGCGGTGCTGGTGCGCAGCTCCCAGTACGAGCGCGATGAAGTCACGCAGGACCCTCCGCGCTGGGCCAATGGCAGCAAGCAATTTGATATGACTGGCGATGGCTGGAAGCACTACCGCTACCGGGTCTACGAAAGCGTGATCCCGCTGCGCAACACCTTGTGGGGGCAACAAGCACCATGAAACGCCAAAACTGTACACCGCTGTCCGCAACCCGCCCTCAGGCCGCGCGCGGCGTGGTGCTGCTCGTAGCACTCATCGTGCTGCTGGTGATGACGCTCACCAGCCTTGCGCTGGTGCGCACCACCACCACGGGCTCGTCCATTGCCGGCAGCCTGGCTTTCAAGCAGACCGCGACCACCGGGGCCGATCTGGGCCTGGAGCATGGTCTGGCACAGCTCGAACAGCTATCGCAAAACGGCACCGCGCTGGATCGAGATAACCCCAGCGAAGGCTATTACGCGCAGGTCGTTCCCAGCGTCCCCGCCAAGGACCTGCCATGGAACGCCGGTGCCAAACAAGCCAGCGCCGATGACGGCCTGGGCAACGAGGTGCACTACATGATCCACCGCCTGTGCAGCCATGCCGGCGCCTGGAATGCGGATGGCCAGTCCTGTGTCACGCCGCCGAGCACGGGCTGCCCGGGCTCGTCGGACGACGCAGGCAGCGTGCTGCCCTGCAACGACCGGCCGATGTACCGCATCAGCGCCCGGGCCCTGGGCCCGCGCGCGACGGTGAGCTATGTGCAGATGACGGTGTATTGAAGGCGAAGGCGCTCGGTAGAGGGCGGCCCCCGCAAAGGGCCGGGACTGAAAAAACGCAAACAGGGCGGCAGTGCCCGGCGCGCAGACGCCCGCAGCAGCCGCAGGCCCGCAGGGGCCGACCAGCCACGAGGACGAAGGAGAGGGAAATGCTTCAGAAATTAAAACCACCGCTGCGCGGGCGCCGGGCCGCAGGCCTGGGGGCCATGCTCGCTGCCGCCGCCGTGGCAGCGGGCTTGTTTGCCAGCAGTGCGGCAGCCGATTCCGCATCGTCGGATGCGGTGGACATTGCCGATATTCCGCTGGGCATTCTGGCCGACCAGGCCAAGCCCAATGTGATGCTGCTGCTCGACACCTCGGACTCCATGAAATGGAGCCATATGCCCGATGACTGGGAGAAGAACGCCAACTTTTTCCCGGTGGGCTACAAAAGCGCGCTGTGCAATACGCTCTACTACAACCCCGATACCAGCTATCCGCTGCCCAAGCAGGCCGATGGCATCACCGACATGCCGGTGCCCAGTTTCTCGGCGGCCTGGAAGGATGGCTATGACCAGGCGCGCGGCGCCGTCAACCTTGCCAACGCCTTTCGCGCCTA
Organism: Comamonas koreensis; assembly: GCF_014076495.1. NCBI lineage: Bacteria > Pseudomonadati > Pseudomonadota > Betaproteobacteria > Burkholderiales > Comamonadaceae > Comamonas > Comamonas koreensis. Next base: position 761,141 of record NZ_CP043575.1, read on the forward strand.
TGACGGCGACACACGCCGGCAGAGCCTGAACGACGACCCGCCCCAGCGGGCCTATTATTTCCAATGGCAGCCCAGCAGCGCCACCTACCCCACGATGCCCAGCTGGGAGCGGGAGGCCAGCTGTACCTGGCCCGATGTCCCCAGCCTCCATGTCGATGACGGCAGCGTGCAGGACAGCGGCACCGTGGCCCAGCCGATCGAGGGGGTGCCAGGCGGCCAGATGCGCGGCCGCTGGATCCGCGTCAAGCTGGCCAACGCTGCTGCGCAAGAGCGCAACTTTGCCATCTGGTACAGCTACTACCGCACGCGCATCAACATGGCCAAGTCCTCTGTCAGCCTGGCCTTTGGCGCGCTCAATGACAACTTCCGGGTCGGCTTTTTGACGGTGGCCAAGCCAGGCACGGGCGCGCACAGCCATTTTCTGCCGGTGCAAGATTTTGCCGGCAGCGACAAGCAGGCCTGGTTTCAGGCCATCCAGGGCACCCAAACCGGAGGCACCTCGCCCACGCGTGAGGCGCTGGCGCGGGTCGGCCGCTATTACGCGGGCAAAAGCGACAGCATCAATGACAGCATGCGGCCCTTTGTCGATCCCGTCGTCTCCGCCTGCCAGCGGCACTATGCCATCGTCACCACCGATGGCTACTGGAACGTGGGGCAGGAGACCCAGGGCAAAGGCCCGGTGCAAATCGATGGCACCACCCTGGTCGGCCAGCAGGATGGCCCGCCGCTGTCGCTGACCGGGCCCGATGGCTTGCGTCCCCGCCCGGTCTACGATGGCTCGGTCAGTGGCTACAAGCTGGAGCGGGATGCATCGGTGACCTACGGCTTGGCCGCCTGCACCGTGGGCTGGAAGGTGACCGTGCCCGGTGGCGGCACCAAGACCGAGACGGTCTACAAAAAGATCATCAAAAAGGATGTGCTGCGCCAAAGCTGGCATAACGGCGATCTGTCGTGGATCAAAAGGTACTTCAACCAAACATTGCGGGTGTCCCACAAAGCCCCTGGTCCATGGGACGGCAATTTGTCGGCGATGCAAAGCGAGTACTGGTATGCCCAAGGCACGCATACCGTCACCAAAAACCAGTACCAGCAGCAAATCAACTGGAACTACATCAACAAAAAGCAGTACAAAAACAAGCTTGTTACCACCTGGAGCACGGAAACCCAAACGCCATGGGCCCGGGCGGTAGCCAGCCAGACGCGTGAGAAGCGCTATTTTTACTGGTACAAAAACCCGGCACTGGGCGAGGTGGAGCTCAAGACCACCGACAAGTCCGTGTGCGAGGCCTTTGCCAGCGGCTGCAAGGTCGAACCGCCCGGGGGCGACAGCTGGAAGGTGGTGCAGTCTTGTACACCCGGCAGGGCAGGGGACTACCAGGTGGAGTGCGACGGCCCCACCGAGCGCGATGTCAGTGCCTCGGCCTATTGCAGCCGCAATGGCCAGTATGTGCCCGGCGTGGGCACCATTGCCTGCGAAGGCGTAGCCGTGCCGGCCTACAGCGGCCCCGTGCTGGCCTGCAACAGCCTGCACCCCCAGTTGGCGGCCGATATTGCCGCTGCAGGCGGCAGCACCGCGCTGGTGGAATACAGCAACTGCGACAGCAGCCACCGTGAGGAGCGCTATGTGCCCCAGGACCAGTGTGTTCCGCAGGCGGCCAGCCAGGCCAATGGTTTTCGGCATACCAGCTGCACCCGTGAGGCCGTCAATGGCGACGAAGGCGAAACCGACAACAGCTGCCCGGTCACCAGCGCACCGGTATGGGATGCGGCCAGCAGCACCTATACCGAGTGCCGCCAGCGCGGCGCCTCAGAAAAAGTGGCCGCCTGCGTGCCCGGCGACTTGCCCAACCAACCCGGCCGCATCAATATGCAGTGTGAGGCACGAGGCGCCCCAGTAAGCAGCACGGTGGCGCCCAGCGCTTGCAAGGCCGGGATCGAGGGCAACTACACGGTGGAATGCAACAATACCCAAAGCACCTGGAGCGGCCCGGTGCAGCAAGACTCCGCGAGCTGCCGTACCCTTTTCTCGTCAAACATCGATTTGACATGCGCGCAGCAGCGCAACCCTTGGCGGGCGGTGCCATCGTGCACGCCACGGGCCCCCTCGGCCGACAACGGCTGGGTGGGCATCGAATGCCAGGACAGGCAGGAATGGACGCCCCAACCGGGCCAGTGCACACCCGCTCCGGGTATGGAGGGCGTGCAGCTGCCCCCTCCAACGCCAACCAATCCGGCTACCTGCACCCCCCAAAATGCCACACCAGCCAATGGCTGTATTTACAGCTCGTGCGTGCCGGGGGTCCAGCGCACGGAGAATGTGCAGCATTGCGTGATTGAGGAATCCGGCCCTCCGGATTGGACGCGAACCAGCTGTGAACGGATGCAAGAAAATGGCGTGCGTGTTGCCAGCTGCCAAGGCCTGGTCGATGGTTACAAAGCCATCGGGAACTGCAGAGCACGCAGCAGTGACATTGACTTGGCCTATGGAACCTGTGAAGCGCTGGTCGCGCAGGCGGTGGGCGCAGGGCGACCCATTCAGGAAAATGGCTGGACCACCAGCACCTGCGAGAGTGTCGACGAGAGCACCCCTGAAGGCTTGGTCTACCTGCAATCGGCTGAAGCCTTTGCCGCCTGCGAGGCGGGCACCAATCCCATCAGTGGCGTCGAGACCCAGTGCGTGCAAGAAGGCCCCACCACCATCAACGTGCCCCAAGGCGAGCTGTGCGTGCCCGGCTACAACCCGGCGACCCATGTGGTGACCGACTGCAGCGGTGTGGGCCTGGGCTCGACCACGATTGTGCCCACCAAGCCGGATGACTGCCCGGCAGCCACCTGCCAAGAGTACAAGGGCCAAAAGAAGGTCTACCACGGTGAGTACATGACCTACAACGTGAGCCTGGTGGGCTCCGCAGAAACAGGCCGTACGTTGGTCAGCCCACCGGGCATTGTCCTCTTCAGCGGCGATCTGGAATCCCCCGCGGTCTGCTATCCGCTCGACGCAGCGCCGACGGTGGTCCAGCCTCCCGACCCTCCCAATGGCAAACCCCAGCCTGGCACGGCCCCCTGGTCTGCGCTGCCAGCGGCCCATACCCGCTGCGGCAAGCTGCCCTGCGACGAAGAGCACCTGGGCCCGGCTACGGGCGGCAGCAGCAACTCGCTGGCCGATGTGGCGCAGTACTATTACGCCACCGATCTGCGCCCGGGCAGCAGCAGCGATACGCCGCGCGGCTGGGACAACAAGGTGCGGCCCGTGGGGACGGGCGCCGAAGATGACAAGGCCACCTGGCAGCACATGAGCACCTATGTGATCGGCATGGGCGTCTCGGGTGCCCTGCGCTATGACAAGAACTACAAGAACGGCGCGGGCGATTTTGCCCATTTGCGCAGCGGCCTCAAGACCTGGCCCATCTGGCCCAAGGACGACACCCGCGACTACGAGCGCCCCGAGTCCATCGATGACTTCTGGCACACCGCCGTCAATGGCCGTGGGCTGTACTTCAGCGCCAACGACCCGGTCGCCATCCAGGCTGGCTTGGCGGAGGTGTTTGCCGATATCCGTGCGGCTCTGGGCTCTGGCGCCAGTGTCGGCGTGTCCTCGCCCATCACCGAGGCGGGCAACAACTTTGCCTATGCCGCCACTTACCGCACCGGCCGCTGGTCGGGCGATCTGCAGGCCTTTGAAATCGGGCTGAACTCGGGCCGGCGCACGCCCATCGTCGGCTGGTCGGCCAAAGAGGCGCTGGACAAGCGCGACCTGGCCACCGACAACCGCCGCATTCTGTTTATGAATGCCGGTGCGCTGGCCGAATTCAGCTATGCCAACCTGGGCAGCTTGCGCAGCCATTTCGATGCCCCGGCCATCAGCACCCGCCTGGCCCAGTACGCGCAGATGAGCGATACGCAACAGCAGGCCGCTGCCGGCGCCAACCTGGTGAACTTTCTGCGCGGTGACCGCAGCCTGGAAGGCTTTGCACTGGGCGATGCCCAGCGCCTCTACCGCCCGCGCGAGAGCCGGCTGGGCGACATCATCGGCTCGCAGCCGCTCTTTGTGGGCAAGCCCACCCGCCGCTACCGGGATGAGGGCTACGCCGCCTACCGCCTGAGCCAGCAAAACCGCAAGCCCATGGTGTATGTGGGCGGCAACGACGGCATGCTGCATGCCTTTGATGCCGAGACCGACCTGCGCAAGACCGAAACCGTTGGTGGCCGGGACGTGCCCCAGGCAGCGCGCGAGCGCTGGGCCTTTGTCCCCACCGCCGTGATGCCCGAGATGGCCCGGCTGGCGAGCGTCGACTACGACGGCGGCCACCGCTACTTTGTCGATGGCGCGCCCGTCGTGGCCGATATCCGCGACGCCAACGGCTGGAAAACCATCCTGGTGGGCGGCTTCAACAAGGGTGGCAAAGGCTACTACGCGCTCGACATCAGCGACCCCAGGAACCCCAAGCCCCTGTGGGAAGCGAGCTTGCCGAACATGGGCCTGAGCTTTGGCCGGCCCCTGGTCTCCAAGCACCCCAATGGCACCTGGGCCGTGTTCCTGACCTCGGGCTACAACAATGCCGATGGGCGCAACCATGTGTTTGTGCTCAATGCCAGCACCGGGCAAGTCATGGAACAAATGACCACCCCCACCGGCAGCGGCCTGCGCGAGCTCAACAACTACCTGCGCGACCCTGCTGGCGACAACACCACCCGCTTGCTCTACGGCGGCGATCTGGACGGCAATGTCTGGCGCTTTCAGTGGAATGTGGCGACCAGCCGCTTCGAGGTGAACAAGGTGGTGCAACTGGTCCATGGCGGCAAACCCCAGCCCATCACCACCCGGGTGGAGCTGGTGCAGGGCAGCACCCAGCTGCCGCGCATTCTGGTCGCCACCGGACGGCTGTTTGGGCCTGCGGATTTGGGCAATGAGGACCCGCAGTCCATCTATGGCTTTGATGACAGGGCAGAGGGCTACACGGCCACTGGCCCTTCCTTCCGCGCAGATCTCAAGGAGTCTGTATTGACAGCAACCACCGCGGCCGATGGCACGAAGACGCGCCGCATCAGCTGCGCAAGCAACGAGGCGGCCTGCAAAGACCGCAAAAAAGGCTGGTATGTGGACCTGCCCGATAGGCGTGAGCGGGTGAACGTCAATCTGCGCCTGGCCGGCACGACCTTGGTCGTTGCCAGCAATGTGCCTACGGATGAGCCCTGCGAGGCAGGCGGTTATGGCTGGCTCAACTACCTCAACGTGGAAACCGGGCAGGCGGTGGTCGATGGCCCTGATGGCGGACAGGCGGGCGTGCAGGTGCCCGATACCCTTATCGTTGGCAATGCGCTGACCGCTGACAAAGATGGCACGGTCACCAGCCACGTTCAAACCGGTGTGGTGGGCGATCCGATCGATATCCGTATCCCCGTGGCAGCGCCCAAGCCCCAGGGCAAGCGCATCAGCTGGCGCGAGGCAGTCAAGCACTAAGCGCTGATCTTTGTTGCGGATAAAGACTCAAGGCCACCACAGGCAGCTGTCTGTGGTGGCCTTTTTTGGATGGTGAGCCAGTGGCCTTCTTTACCGCGAGCGGCAGCAAAGCCCGTCACCTCACCCCCTCCCGTTGTCTGTAGCAAGGCAGACCGCGCTCAACGCGCAGCGGCCCCCGGCGCAGCCGCAGGCAAGCCCGCCCCCAGCTGCAGCACCGCCGTCACCATCGTGCCGGCCGGGCTCGATTGCACGCTGAAGCTGGCGCCCAGGCGTTCGGCGCGGGCGGCCATGCTGCGCATGCCCACCGATTGGCCGGCACGCTGCACGGCCTGCACATCAAAGCCCACGCCATCGTCCTCAACCCGCACCAGCAGCTGGTTGGGCCGGGGCTGCGAGTACTCCACCCGCACCTTGCTCGCATGGCTGTGCTTGATGACGTTGGACAGCGCCTCCTCCACCAGCCGGGTCAGCAGCAGGCATTGCAGCGCATTGGGGCGCTTGCCTTCTTCGACGCTGCCCTGCCACTGCGCGGCAATGCTCCAGTGCGTTTGCACACCAATCTCATCCAAGATGCGGGTGATGCGGTGGCGCAGGGGCGCGGCCCATTGCACGGGGGTGTCGGGCACCGATGCGCCGGCGCTGGAACCGTAGTCGATCAGCTGGTTGAGGTCATCGCGCATGCTTTTGAGCAAGGACAGCACGCGCGCGCTGCTGATGGTCTCGTCCGCCTGCTCGACCAGCGCCATGCTGCGTACCAGGGCACCGCCCAGGCCGTCGTGCAGGTCATGGGCCAGGGCCATGCGCTCTTGCAGCTTGGCGTTCTCCAGCGCCTGCACATGCTCGCGCTGCAGCGCCTGGGCCAGCTCGCTGCGGGCCGATTCCACCCCGACCTTGAGCTCGCGGTTAAAGCGCCGTACCTCATGCATCTGCCGCACCAGCTGGCCGCCCAAGAGCAGCATCAGCAGGCCAATCACCAGCACGCCGCTGAGCGCTGCCCAGTCGCGCGCCACCTGCCAGCGGTCCAGCACCGAGTAGAGGTTGTTCAGCGCCACCAGAGTCAACAGCAGCCAGATGCAGGCAAGCAGGATATGTGCCAGATTGCGCGGCCGTTTGCGCGGAAACCAGGCATGGACTTGGAACTGCAGCCCATTGACCAGGAACACCGCCGTCGCGCCCTGCCACACCAGGCTAAAGCCCTGGCGCGCATGCTCGGCCGGCACCAGGCAGGTGACCGCTGCACCGACAAAGGCCAGCAGCCACAAAAAGCGCTCTACCCAGGGCAGCTTTTGCGCGCCAAAGCGGAAGGTGAAGATGCATACGCTCAGCACATAGCCCAGCAGCGCCACCAGGCTGAAGCGGGCGCGGGTGAGTGAATCGGGCCAGGGCCACTGGCTGCCCGCGAGGTAGGTGCTCAAATACAGCATCCAGCACAAGGCCATCAGTGCAAACCAGCCATAGGTGCGGGCTTTGCGCTGCAGCAACCAGATGCTGAAGAACAGCACCCCAGCCATCGCACACAGCACGGCATTGACAAAGTAGACCGTGCGCTGGCGCCATTGTTTGCCCGCCTGCACCTGGGCCACCTCTTGCGGCGATCCCAGGCGCAGCTGGCCCAGGCCCGGGCTCAAGGCGCGGTGGCCTACCGCATATACCCAGATGGTGTTGACCCCGGGCTGCAGCAGCGATTCGGGCAGCAGCCACCAGCGCGGCACATTCCAGCTGCGCGACAGCGGCTCGACCAGGGAAGCATCGCTCCAGAGCAGGTCATGGTTCACATACACCGCGCCGGCCACACTGATGCCATCAATGCCCAGTGCGATGGGCTCGGGGGGCGCTGTGGACTCGGTATCGAGCCCCGGCTGTGGGCTGGCGCAGCTGCGCTGCCAGGCAATGCGGTACCAGACCGCGCCATCGTGCGCAGGCCAGCGCTGGGTCCAGAGATCGGGCAGCGTGACCGGCTCCCAGCCCTCGCTAGGGGCGGGCAGCTGCGGGTTGAGCGCGCTGGCGCGTGCCGCATCCACGTGCAGGATCTGCGCCTTGCAGCTACCAGCCTGGAGAGTGCTGGCTGGCGCGGTTTGGGCCATCGCAGGTCCAGCCAGCAGCACAAACAGCAGTACCAGCAGCAGCGCCAGCAGGTACGCCCCGGCTTGCAACAGGCGGGGCAGGGGGTGAGCGCGCGGGCTCACTCAATCATTCCCCGGGCACGCGCCTCGCGCACCGCCATCATGCGCGAGGAGACGGCCAGCTTGCGGTAAATGCGCTTGACATGGCTCTCCACCGTATGGCGGGACAGATGCACTTCGTTGGCAATCTCACGGTTGCTCATGCCATCGGCCACCAGGCGCAAGATCTCGGCCTCCCGGGGCGTCAGGCCCACATCGGGCTCACCGCCGCTGGCAGCGGGCGCTGCGTGGCCGGCCGGCTTGGGCGCGCGCAGTGGCAGCAGCTGCAAAATGCGCCGGGCAATAAAAGGGTCGATGGGCGCGCCCCCGCGCAGCACGCTGCGGATGGACAGCATCACCTCGAAATCGTCGCGCTGCTTGAGTACATAGCCGGTGGCCCCGGCGCGCAACGCGCTCAGGATCAAGTCTTCGGAACTCCAGGCCGACACCACCAGAATGCCCAGCCCCGGATCCTCGGCCCGCAGCTCTTCGATCAGCGACTGGCCATTGCCATCGGGCAGGCGCAAATCCACCAAGGCCAGGCCCACCGGCCCCTCGGCGAACACGGCCCGCGCCTCTGCCAGCGTGCCGGCAAAGATCAGCGCCTCGTCCTCATAGCCAAGCTGGTGCAGCACCTGGCGCAAGCGTTGCTGCAGAAGCGGCTCGTCCTCCACGACCAGGACGGGGACAGGCAAAAGAGCATCTTCAACAAGCAACGAAGGTTCAAGCATGGATAACCAAAAAACGCGCGGGCGGACCCCGCGATGGTATGCGAGTGGGCGAAAAATGCTATCCCTGAAAGTGGGGAATTTGCGCGGAATCGCTCCGGCTGGAGCCAGGCCTGCGCAGCGAATGGCAGGGGAAGAAGCAGTTAATGCGGGTTTTAAATCTGACGTTTGCGAAAAATACAGCATGCCTGAAAATGGAGTTTTATATTTATAGGCTCGGCCAATAAATTGACAGAAGTCACGTCGTAAGGAATCTCTAAGTTTAGAAACTATGAGTAAATACAGTTCTTTTAAAAAAACAGTGATAGAGAGAAACAAAGGTTTCAAGAGAGAATGGCGCCCATTTCTATAATTGAATGACGGGCGGGGTATGACAGGTCAGAAGGTATCGCAGCCGCAAAGACAAGAGCTGCAACAAAAGATAGTTTGGGTAAGCATATTTTTGATGACTTTATGGCTGTGGTCCGCATCTGCTGCCGCACAGACTGCCAATATGACTTTGGAGCGGGTAAGTCTTTTCTTCAGCGATGGCGTTTCAGCTGAGGAAATACGACAAGTCCCTGCGCAAGCCCAAGCACCGCTTAAAAACGGCTTGACGCTTATCAATGCCGAGAAATCCAGCTTTGGTGCAAGTGGCGTGCAGTGGAAGTGGTTACTTCGCAATAGCACCTTATCGCCGCTTGACGATGTGCGCATCACCGGCTTTGTGGATATTGACCAGGATGCTGCCGATAACACCTTTTTCAACGAGTCGATGTTGGCCCCGACGCTGACCGCACCTGCTGGCCATATTGCTGCGGATCGATGGGAAGCGGGAGAGATGGGCTATTGGACCGGCTCCTTGCTGTCACGCGCTGCGGTCGGTGATCTGCTCAATAGCACCCAGGCACCGGCTGCTGGCGAGGATATGGCGATCGCCCTGTCCGCCATACCCGGGCAATTGGCTCCCGGGCAGGAGCTCAGCGTCTGGTTGGTCGTGGGTGACCAGGACAATGCCGGGGCTACGCAAAATGACCTGGCATCGCTGCGCAAGCATTTTGCGCAGTTCTATCTATTCAAAGGCGCGGCACCGGATAACCGTGCGCAAGTGGATTACGCCGTCACGCAGACGGTCGCCAGTACCCAATACAAGGTGGGTGAGTTGGTGCAATACCGCCTGGTGGTCAGCAATGCCGGCTCGGCTGCAGGCTCGGGCGTGACCTTGAGCAGTATGGTGTCTGCCTCGCTGGCCGATGTGCAGTGGGTGTGCACTGCCCAGGGCCTGGCTGCCTGCGATGCCAGCCCAGGCATGGGCCACCAGCTGCGGGTGGATGCCCAGGTGCCCGCTGGCGCTGGCAACCAGGTAATGGTGACGGTGACCGGTAAAGCGACTGCAGATGGCGTGCTGACGCACCGAGCCTCGGTGGCGCCAACGAACGCCGATACCGTGGATACGAATGCAGCCAACAATGACAGCTTGGTGCAGGTCAGTGTCAGCACTGCAGGGGCTGCGCAGGCCGATTTGGCGGTGTTCAAAACCACCAGCACACCCAAAGTGCTGCCCGGCGGCAAGCTGGCCTTCCAGCTGGTGGCTGTCAACCATGGCCCGGCAGCGGTCAGCGCAGCGCGGCTGCAAGATTTGATGCCCTCGGGCGTGGAGGACATGCGCTGGACCTGCAGTGCGCGCGGTGGTGCCGTATGCGGCACAGCGTCAGGGCAAGGCGGCGATATCCAAGTGCTGGCGGAGATGCCGGTGGGCGCGTCCATCACCATCGATGTGGCGGGCGTCATGGCGCAGGCCGGTGGCCACTTGGTGAATACCGCTTCAGTCGCGTCCGAGCTGCCCGATCCCGTGTTGTCCAACAACAGCGCATCCGCCTCCGTCAATGCACCTGCGGGCGCCCTCAAATCCATTCCCACCATGGGCTGGCTGGCGCTGAGTTTGCTGTCGGGCTGCACCTTGTTGCTGGGCGCACGGTGGCTGCAGCGCAAAGGAGGGCTGGGCAGCCGGCGCAGCTGGATGCTGGCCTTGCTGCTGGTGCTGGGCCTGGGCGCGGGGGGTGATTCGCACGCCATCTTTGTCAATGGCGATTTTGAAAGCCAAACGGTGACGGGCTGGACCAAGCGCTTTGGCCTGAACCCGGGCTTGACCGGCGCGCCGCCTTTTCAAGTTGGCGATGTGCGCTTCAATGGCAGCGGCTTGGAGAAGGTCAGCGTGGTGGATGGCCGCTTTGACCCGCGCGCACCGCAGCTGGTGCTGCCGCGCCAGGGCAATTTCTCGGCCAAGGTCAACGACGACGACAACGGCGCACACATCAACGAGATCAGCCAAAAGGGTGTGATTGCCGAAACCGACCGCGACCCGGGTGACGGCAAGCTGCATGTGCGCTTCAGCTATGCCGCCGTGCTGGAGGACCCCAGCCACAATCCCACAAACCAGCCTTACTTCTTTGTCGAGATCAAGGATTTGACCAAGGGCGAGACGCTGTACTACGACTTTGCCTTTGCCAACCAGCCCGGCCGCGTGTTCTACACCACGGTCTACAAGGGCAGCAAATGGCTATCCACCCCTTTTATCGATGTGGACCTGGAGGTGCCCGACAGCAGCCTGGGCAACGAGTTGCAGATCCGCGTAGTGGGTGCCGATTGCTCCCAAGGCGGCCATGGCGGCTATGTCTATGTCGATGCCTTTGGCTCGGTCAGCATTCCGCCGCAGGGCGCCTGCGTCAATGACCTGCAACTGCGCGCCAAACCTGGCAATGTGCAGCTGACCTGGGCCGATACCGGCGCCGCCAGCTATGCGGTCTACCGCGCAGACAAGCTGGAAGGTCCTTTTGTGCGTTTGGGCACCACGCAGTCGCGCCACTCTACCTGGCTGGACCGCACGGTGCAGGCGCAAAAAACCTACTACTACAGCATCCGGGCGCTGGATGTGGATGGCCATGCGCTGTGCAGCTCTGGCGAGGTAGCGACCTATGTGCCTGCGCACTGGAGTGTGGGCGACCCGGTGAACCGCCCGCCGATCTTTACCAGCCAGCCGGCGCTTGCTGGGGATGTGCGCCAACTGTATGAGTACCAGGCCACGGCCATCGATGCCGATGGCGACCCGCTCAGCTACCAGCTGATGTATGCCCCCGTGGGCATGACCGTGGATGCCGCCACCGGCAAGATCAGCTGGCAGCCAGGCTTGATGGGGGATTTCCGCGTGAACCTGCAGGTGAGCGACGGCAAGGGGCTGCTGGCCAGCCAGGCCTTCTCCATCCATGTGGTGGATGGCAACCTGCCGCCGCAGATCACCAGCCAGTTCCCTGCCAAGGTACCTGCGGGTGTGAGTTTCTCCCACCAGGTCACCGCCACAGATCCCGAGAGAGGGCCGTTGCAGTACACCTTGGGCAGCCAGGCGGCGGGGATCAGCATCAATGCCTCTGGAGGCATTTACTGGACCAACCCCGAGCCCGGCACCTATCCGCTGGTGATCCAGGTCACCGACCAGTTTGGTGCCCGTGATGTGCAGCGCGTGGTGGTGTCCGTGCAGGCGTTCCCGGCATTCACCAGCCTGCCGGTGTTGACGGCCACCGTGGCCCAGCCCTATACCTACCAGGCGCTGGCCAGCGACCGCGATGGTGACGCTATTGTCTACAGCGTGCTCAGTGGCCCTGCAGGCCTGGTGATCAACGCCAGCAGCGGCGCCGTGACCTGGCCATCGCCTGTGGCGGGGACGGCCGCGGTCGTCCTGGCAGCCACTGATCCGGATGGCAACCAGGGCAAGCAAAGCTTCAGCATTCGCACCACGGCAACGCCCAACCGGGCACCGGTGTTTATCGCCACACCGGTCACCTATGTGGCCTACCCCGCCACTTACGGCTACACGGCCTCGGCCAGCGATGCCGATGGTGACAACCTGGTCTGGAAGCTGCTGCAGGCACCTGCTGGCATGACGATCAGTGAGCGCACGGGCGCCATCGCCTGGAAGTTTGCCAGCAACGCCGCTGGCAAGTTTGCTGTGCGCGTGCAGGTGGACGACCAGCGTGGTGGCCAGACCGAGCAGGCGTTTGAAATCCAGCTGCCGGTGTATGGCAATGGCGCCCCCGCCATCACCAGCCGCCCGCCTAGCCAGGTGCGCGCTGGCGCCATCTATAGCTACTCGGTCAGTGCTACTGACCCTGAGGGCGAGACGCTCAGCTACCGCCTCGCCTCCGGGCCTGCCGCAGCCGCTTGGGCTGGCAATCAGCTGAGCTGGGCCACCAGCGTGGCCGATGTGGGCGTGCATGCGCTGCTGATCGAGGTGGCCGATACCGCCGGCAATGTCGCGCAGCAGAACTGGCAGCTCGAAGTGCTGCCCGCCAGCGGCAACCAGCCGCCGGTGATCAGCTCCACCCCCAAGGTGACGGCCGTTGCCGGTGGGGTGTATGAATACCAGGTGGTTGCCACCGACCGCGATGGTGACCCGCTCAGCTACCAGCTGCTGACCGGCCCGGCAGGCATGACGATCTCTGCCACCGGCAAGCTGGAGTGGCCCGTGCCCGCTGGCTTTGCCGGCAGCGAGACGGTGGAGATTAAAGTGTCCGATGGCCGGGATGGCGAAGTGACCCAGGCCTATGCGATAGGCGTGGGCGTTACCGCCAACCGGACGCCGCTGATCAATTCGACCCCGGTCGCCACCGGCACGGCCGGCGCGGCCTATCTGTACCAGATTCTGGCCAGCGATCCCGATGCGGATGTGCTGACCTACAGCGTCTCCACCAGCGAGCCCGGTATCACCGTGGACGCGCAGACGGGCCGGGTCTCCTGGGCCGTGCCGGCAGGCACGAGCGGACAGGCGCAGCTGACCGTGCAGGTGACCGACGGCAAGGGCGGCACCGCATCGCAGACCTATGCCATTGGCGTGGGCCAGCCCGGCAACCGCCCACCCCGGGTGACCACGCAGCCTGGCACCAGCGCTGTCTCGGGCGCCAGCTATACCTATGCGCTCAAGGCCGTGGATGCCGATGGTGATACCTTGGTCTATGCATTGACGGAGTTCCCGCAGGGCATGCTGATTGACAGCAGCACCGGTGCCATCCAGTGGAGCGTTCCTGCCAATGTGGCTGGGCTGGCACCTGTGATGGTGGAGGTGACGGACGGCAAGGGTGGCATCGCCACCCAGGGCTACGCCATCTCGGTCTCGGGCGCCTCCAACCGCGCACCCGCATTCAGCTCCACACCGGTGACTTCGGCCACCGCAGGTTCGGCCTACGCCTACACGGCGCGGGCGACCGATCCGGATGGCGATGCCATCAGCTATACGCTGGTCTCAGCCCCCGCCGGCATGGCGATCCATGCCACATCGGGCGCCATCAGCTGGACGCCCACCTTGGCGCAAGGCGGCACCCATGCAGTAGCCGTGCGCGCCACCGATGCCAAGGGGGCCTATGCCACGCAAAGCTTTGGCGTTTACGTGCAGCTGCCAACCAACAACCCACCCCAGATCAGCAGCAAGCCCGCGCTGCGCTGGGCCCCGGGCGTGCCTTATCAATACCAGGTTACGGCGACCGACCCGGAGAACGACCCGCTGACATATGCGCTGGACAAGGCCCCTGCGGGCATGGCCATATCGGCCAGCGGCCTGCTGACCTGGAACAGCCCGGTGCTGGGCAGCCATGCGGTAGAGATCAAGGTGCAGGACAGCCGTGGCGCCTATGTGGTGCAAAGCTATACCTTGCAGATTGCGGCCAACCGCGAGCCGGTCATCACCAGCGCGCCCGTGCCCACTGCGGCCATTGCTGCGCCTTATGCCTACCAGGTGGTGGCCACAGACTCGGATGGTGACTTCCTCACCTACCGGATGAGCGGCGCACCGGCCAGCTTGACCATGTCGGCCACAGGCCTGATCTCGGGCACGCCGACTTCGCAAGGCACGCATGCGATCATCGTGACGGTGTCGGACGGCCAGGCCTCCGTCACCCAGAGCTGGACCTTGCGCGTGACCGAGCCCGCAGCGGGCGGACCGCTGGAGGCGGGCGTGACGCCATCGCCCAAATACCTGAACCTGGGTGAATCGACCACCCTGCAGGTGTTTGCGCAGGGCGGAACAGCGCCCTACACCGTCAGCAGTCTGACCGTGAACGGCCGTGCCGTGACGGTAAACGCCGCTTACCAGGCCATCTTCACGCCCACGGCGATGGGCAAGCACAACCTGCGCCTCACCTTGCGCGATGCCAAGGGCAGCAGCGTGACCGTGGACGACTGGTTCGGCGTCAAGGACTCCAGCGATGTGCTGGCGCCGTTGGCGGCCATCACCGCGCCGGGCAGCTCGGACGACATCACGGTGACGGACGTGTTCGAGCCCACGGCCATCATGGGCACGGCCTCCGATGCCAACCTGGCTGAGTACCTGCTGATGATCTCGCCAGCGGGCCAGAACCAGTGGAGCAAGATTGGCGGCGGCAGCGCCAGCGTGACGGCCGCCAAGTTGGGCGACCTCAACCCCCAGACCCTGGCCAACGGCTTGTACGACCTGGGCCTGGTCGTGCGCGATATCTCGGGCAATGAGACCAGCGCCAAGGTGACGGTGGCTATCAGCGGAGAGCAAAAGACGGCGCCCCTGCAGCTGACCTTTACCGATATGGCTTTTGAGATCGAAGGCCTGCCGCTCACTGTGCGGCGCAGTTATGACTCGCTCAAACGCGCGCAGCGCATGGACTTTGGCTACGGCTGGTCGGTGGACTACCAGGACGTCTGGTTGCAGACCAATGGCGTACTGGGCCGCTCCTGGGTGATGCAGGAGACGGGCTCGGGCTTCAACCGCAAGATCTGCGTGCGGCCCCAAGGCTCCCGCGTGGCATCGGTGCGTATGCCCGACGGCAGGCTTGAGCAGTTCGACCTGCGGGCCAGTCCGGAGTGCGTGAGCGTGCTGCAGTGGGCGTCCAACCCCAGCGTCAGCCTCGCATTCAGCGCCAAGGCCAGCAACAAGAGCGGCAGCAAGCTCGAAGCGCTGGGCTACAGCGATCTGCGTCTGGCCGGTGGTGATCTGTTCGACATGGGCACGACCGAGACCTTCAACCCCAGCCAGTACAAGCTCACCACTCTGGATGGCATCGAATACATCCTGAACAAGGACTTCGGCATTCAGCAGATCAAGGACCGCAATGGCAACAGCCTGCAGTTCACGCGCAGCGGTATCAGCCACTCTGGCGGCTGGGCGCTGGCCTTTACCCGCGATGCGCAGGGAAAGATTAGCAAGATCAGCGGCCCCGGCGGCCAGGTGTTGAACTATGGCTACGATGCGGCCGACAACCTGATCTCGGTGGTCGACCAGAGCAATGCGGCGTCCGACTTCCGTTACGAGAACCCCAAGGTGGCGCATGGCCTGACCAGCTATACCGATCCACTGGGCCGGCTGGCGCTGAAGACCACGTACGATGACGCCGGGCGCGTGCTGAGCCAGACCGATGCCGCCGGCAAGGCCGTGACGGTGAGCACCGACAACACGGCAAACAAGCAGACCATCAAGGACCGCAACGGCAACACCACCGTGTATGACTTTGATGACCGGGGCAACATCACCCGCGTGCTGGATGCCGCAGGCGGCACCACCCAGTACGCCTATGACGCCAATGACAACGAGATCGAGGTGATCGACGCGTTGGGCCGCAAGACCACGCGCAGCTACGACGCCTTCGGCAATGTCACCAGCGAAACCGATCCCGCCGGCCGTGTGACCAAGACGGCTTTCAATGCGCAAGGCAATGTCACCACCATCACCGATGCGGCAGGCAACGTCACCACCAATGGCTACAACGCCAGCGGTGATCTAACAGCCATCACCGATGCTGCTGGCAAGGCCTTTGGCATGGGCTACAGCCCGACGGGTAGCCTGAGCAGCATGACCGACAAGGTCGGCAATGCCACCCGCTACACCTATGCCAAGATTAATGGCGCCACGCTCAAGCAGACCGAGACGGCTCCGGACGGTACGGTGACCACCTACGCTTACGACAGCGCAGGCAACGTCATCTCCACTACGCGCGCCATCGTCACCCAGCCGGGCCAACCTGCCACCACGGTGGTAGAAAAGAGCAGCTACGACACCAAGGGCAATGTCACCAGCCGCACCAATGCGGTGGGCGACACCAGCACCTACCTCTACGATGCGGCGGACCAGCTGGTGCAAGAGACCGACAGCCAGGGCCGCAAGACAGCGCATGAGTACAGCCTGCGTGGTGAGAAGTCCAAGACCACCTACCCGGATGGCAGGGTAGAGAGCTGGGCCTATGACAACAACGGCAACGAAACCCAGAGCTGCATCGGTAGCCTGTGCACGCGCACAGCCTACGATGCGCTGGACCGCGCCACCAAGGTCACCGACCCAATGGGCTTTGTCGTCGAGAGCGTGTACGACGCAGCAGGCCAGCTCAGCTCCAGCAAGGATGCGCGCGGCAACAGCACGGCGTTTGAATACGACCTGGCTGGCCGTGAAACCAAGCAGACCAATGCCGCTGGCATTGCGGTGACGCGCGAGTACGACCTGGCGGGCAACCTCGTCAAGACCACCGACGGCTTGGGCCGGGCGACAGTCCACGTCTACAACAACACCCAAAAGCGTACCAGCACCACCTTGGCCAATGGCGCGGTGACGCAGTTTGCGTATGACGCCAATGGCGTGCTGCTGAGCGAGACCAACCCGCTGGGCCATGCCTACCAGTTTGGCCACGATCCGCTGGGCGGTCTCAAGACTGTGACCGACCCACTGGGCAAGGCGACCGGCTACACCTGGAATGGCAGCAACCAGCTGCTGACCCAGACCGATGCCAACGGCCACACCACCCGCTATGGCTACGACAGCGCTGGCCGTCGCGTGGCACGCACGCTGCCGGGCGGCAAGAGCGAAGGCCTGGTCTACGACAGCGAAGGCCGCCTGGTGACCCGTACTGACTTTGACGGCAGCCAGACCATCTACAGCTATGACGTGGGCGGCAAGCTCAGCAAAGTCACGCGCAGCGATGGCCGCAGCCTGAGCCAAGGCTATGACAGCTTTGGCCGCATGAACAGCCAGACCGATACCGCCTATGGCAACCTGGGCCTGACCCTGGACGGCAACGACCGCGTCACCCGCGAGGTCTGGAGCCACAGCAGCCTGGGCACCAGCTTCAGTGCGACCTTGGACTACGCCTGGGACGCCAACAGCAACCGCACCCAGGTCAGCACCTCGGGCCAGGCCATCAAGGCCGGCTACAACACGCTCAACCAGCTGGAGACCCTGACCCACCCCGATGGCAGCACCACCCGTTTTGCCTACGACAACGCAGGCAACCGAGTACAGGTGACGCGGGCCGATGGCAGCACCACCGACTACCAGTACAACCTGGCCAACCAGCTGACAGCCGTGCTGCACAAAAAGGCAGACGGTGCAGACATTGCCAGCTTTGTCTACACCCTCAATGCCGCAGGCCAGCGCACCCAGGTGGCCGAGCGCATGGTGGGGGTAGGCAGCCCGGCAGAGACGGTGGAGCGCACCGTGCGCTACCAGTACGACGCCGCCGGCAAGCTGCTGCAGGAGCGCGTGGCACAAACCGCGCCTGCGGTGTTTGACTCGACCATCGACTACGTCTACGACGACGTAGGCAACCGCAGCCGTCGCAGCGTCAGCCACAACGGCCAGGTCACCACCTACCAGTACGACAGCCATGACCGCCTCACGCAAAGTGTGGATAGCCTGAGCGGCACCACCACTTACCAGTGGGACGAGCGCGGCAACCTGGTGCAGAAGGCATCACCCGCCGATACCACCACCTATGCCTGGACGGTGGACAACCGCCTGGCCAAGGTCAGCACCGGCGCTAAAACGGTTGAGTACGGTTATGACAGTAGCGGCCGCCGCATCAAGCGCCTGGTCAAAGAGGGCGCCACCACCACGGAGACCCACTACAAGGTCGACCACCAGCGAAGCTACAGCGAGATCCTGGTCGAGAGCACCAAGGTCAACAGCGGCGCCTGGGTCGATACCGTGCATGTGCACACCCCCGATGGCTTAGGTGAGCTGATCGCCAGCACCTCGGCTGGCGCGCAAACCCAGCTGTTCAGCGATGGCCTGGGCAGCGTGCGTGTGGCCCAAACCGCTGCCACCAGCCATGTCTTCAGCTACGACGCATTCGGCATTGCGCTGGGCGCCACTGAAGGCATGCCCGCCAATGCGGCCGATGCCGCTGCCACCAGCCACCGCTACACCGGCGAATATGCCGACAGCCAGACGGGTCTGCTGCATCTCCGTGCGCGTGATTACGATCCGCAAGTTGGTCGCTTTATCTCGATGGATGAGCACCCCGGCGCGAGTCGCATTCCGCTGACTTTGAACAAGTACCTGTATGGCAATGCGGACCCGGTGAATACGGTGGATCCGAGTGGGAACATTTTTATATCCATGGCGATGCCCAATTTTGGACATTTGATGCGCGTAACTTCCGCAGGTACCAGAGCGCTCGGGATTTTGGACAAGCTAGACCATGCGCTGACCTTGCTGCAGTTGGTACATGCATACCAACAGGTATGGAGTGTTTTTCAAGGCCCAGAGTGGCAAAATTCCATGAAGGATGCAAAAAATCAAAAGGGTTTTGTGAATGCCATGGAAAATTTTGATGTAGCGGTTGCAGAGTTGGCAGGGAAGTCTGCTGGAATATTTGCAAAAAAGGGAGTCGCTAAAGCTATGGGGGAGTTCATTACAGGGACTAAGACTGCATTGCTAATTTACGGGCCCACTCCCAAGGTAGCCAGTGGTATCCAAATTTCACATAAGCAGATAAAAGTGGGCACCTTGTCGCTGAGTAAATCTCATCGCAATATATATCTAGAAGTTGGTGTGAGGAAAAACGAAGGAGGTCGTATGCTTGGTGTTGGTCACCGGTGGAGCGGCACCGGGAACAAACAATGGTTTCGTCAGGACTGGCATGATCCTACAGGCCATAATGCACAAGATTTATGCTTCCCTGTGGGAAGCGGTTCATATCACTATCATTGTACGAAATAAGTCTGTTATGAATAAAAATGCACTTCTTTTTGATCGCTTGACAACAGATGAGATGAATATTTTGTTGTCAGAGCTAAATGGCAAATTTCCTAATCTAGGTGTCGTCACGAAACATCAAAATGATTGGAACGCCTCCTTTCAAGAGGCTATGGAATACCTTGATTCAATCGACGAGGGGTATGATCCTTCTGGTTATTTAAGAAGAAATTGGCCGTCAAGCCCAGCGGATGGTGAACAGATAGATTTCTTTGGGAGAAATAATAATTATTTTGACGTTACCGTGAATTTTAATTCATCATTTTTATGGTTGATTTCATTTTGGTACGAGTGGTCCATTGACTTCATGGCATTCTCAGACATCAACTGCGTCGAGGATGTTGTTGAGAAATTGCATAAATTAGCAGTGGATGTATTAGATGATTCATATGAATTAAAGCGCCCATATGCAAGTAATTCGCTATTTGGCCCTTTTGATGATATGGATGCTATTAGTCGCGAGCTTGATTTTTACTTGGTTGGAAATATGGGTGGCGACGAGCCATTTCATCCTATATTTTTCTGCAAACAGGGTGAATTTGTGGAGCATCTCAAGAGTCATCCCGCATTCGTAGGGAGATGCGACTATTTCAACCTTGAAGAATATATAAAAGATCCGGTTTTGAACCCGCTGCGTCTGCAGTTACCGCCTGGAATGTGATAAATGCTTTCTTTAAGTGACGAGGGATTTTACCAATACGAAGTTTATTGTTTAATGAACTTTGTTTTGATTAAGCCTGAATCACAGCTGGCGCATTTCTACGTTAAGAGGATTATGCCTGTTTGTGCAGAGTCGCACTTTCAAGCCATCGATCTGGATCATGATTTCAATTCGAACATTATAAACCCTTTGTATCAGCTGTTTATATCTTGTTTTCTGAATTCGCTAAAGATAATGCCGCTATTGGAGGGCCTGTTTGGTGGTGGTGATATATATCGCGAGATAAAAAATGAACGAGAAAATCTGTTTGATGATGAGGTGTCAAATAGATTTTTTGAAAATCTTGAATTTAATACATCTTTGAATGGGTTTGAGAATGGAGAACGTTGGCAAGAGCTGAGAGAGAAATCTAGATTATTTTTGACGAAATATAGTCTGTTGGATAATTTTGATTTTCCAAATCCTATGAAATTCTCTGAATTTTTATATCCAGATGATTTTGAAAAGTATGATCCGGCCCCTCGTTGGTCTTGGTGTGGACAGTCCATTTCGTTGGAGGATTGGGCGCAAATGAAAAATATCACGATGGCTGCCTATAAAGACGCGGTAATTTAGTCTCTTGAGAATTGATACGCCAAGGCAGTGACGTATGCAGAAGCTGATGAACGTGCTGCACGGGGCTGATCAGCTCAGCCCCATGTTGAAAACCGGAGAAGCGCAACGCTTCTTCGATGCGGCATGCCAGTTGGAAAGCCGCAGGCCCGCATGCTTACGGTTCCCTCGGCATGCTTTCCTCTGAACACGCCATGCGCCAGTAACCAAGACAAGTTCTTGCTGCCAGCGACGCCAACCCCATCCACATCCAGTCAACCTCAAAACCGCAGGATCCGCGGCGTCTGGACATGCACATGGGCAGGCCATGCCTGATGCAACCCGGACGTGTTCCATGCAAAGCCATTGCGCTTTGATTGCTTCATATTGGTATGACCAATATGGAAAATGGCACACTAGATTGTCAAATTAAGGGTTTACCCTGGCAATAAATTTGCATGATTCCCCAATAATCGCCCAACTTTGCCGCAGATTGGCGATTTCATGGTTTATTGGTAATACCAATTTAGACCAAAGGTCCAACCAACGGCATAGCGAACAAGCCATTCACCAGGCAAGGCCAAGAACAGGGCAGCCCTAGCAGCCCGTCAGCGCCAAGCCTCCAGTGAACAGCCCAAGAACAAGGCGCGCCATGCGCCCGTCCAATAACTTCGAGACATCGCCATGCAAACTCTCTGGCAGCAAAACTACGACCCGGCTGGCAACATCTGGGTGTCGGCCCTGGTGGCATTGATTCCGATCCTGTTTTTCTTTTTGGCATTAACCAAGTTGCGGCTCAAGGGCTACCAGGCGGGCACCGTCACGGTGGTGCTGGCGCTGGCGGTGGCGTTGCTGTTCTACCGCATGCCCGTCAGCGCGGCGCTGGCCTCGGCCGTCTATGGCTTCTTTTATGGTTTGTGGCCCATTGCCTGGATCATTGTGGCTGCGGTGTTTCTGTACAAGATCTCCGTCAAGACGGGGCAGTTCGATGTGATCCGCTCGTCGATCCTGTCGGTCACACCGGACCAGCGCCTGCAGCTCATCCTGGTGGGCTTTTGCTTTGGCGCGTTTCTGGAAGGGGCGGCAGGTTTTGGCGCGCCGGTCGCGATCACGGCGGCCTTGCTGGTGGGCCTGGGCTTCAAGCCGCTGTATGCCGCTGGTCTGTGCCTGATTGCCAATACTGCGCCGGTGGCGTTTGGTGCGATGGGTATTCCGATCATCGTCGCCGGCCAGGTCTCAGGCGTCGATGCCTTTGCGATTGGCCAGATGGCCGGCCGCCAGCTGCCTTTCATGACTGTGCTGGTGCTGTTCTGGCTGATGGCCATCATGGATGGCTGGCGCGGTGTGAAGGAGACCTGGCCTGCGGTGCTGGTCGGTGGCGGCTCGTTTGCGATCGTGCAGTTTCTCACCGCCAACTACATTGGCCCGGAGCTGCCCGATATCACCTCGGCTATCGTGTCCTTGATTGCGCTGACCCTGTTCCTCAAAGTCTGGCAGCCCAAGCGCATCTTCCGCTTCACACCTGAGGCGGGTGAGCCGGCTGCAACGGCCGTGCCCGCAGCGCCTGTGTCGTCGGGCGCGCCGCTGACGGCTGTTGCCGTCATCAAGGCCTGGTCGCCGTTCATCATCCTGACGGCCATGGTCACGGTCTGGAGCATCAAGCCCTTCAAGGCGCTGTTTGCCGCGGGTGGCCCGCTGGCGTCCACCGTCATCAATATTCCGGTGCCGTTTCTGCACAACCTGGTCGAGAAGACACCGCCCGTCGTGGCCGCTGCCGCCCCTTACGGCGCCGTCTACACCTTCAACTGGCTGCTGGCCACCGGTACCGCCATCCTGATTGCGGCGCTGATCACCATTGCCTTCACCCGCCTGTCGCCGTCCAAGGCAGTGGCAACCTTGGCCGAGACCTTCAAGGAACTGGCCGTGCCGATCTACTCCATCGGTATGGTGCTGGCCTTTGCCTTTGTCGCCAACTACTCGGGCCTGTCGGCCACCCTGGCGCTGGCACTGGCGCACACCGGCCAGGCCTTTACCTTCTTCTCGCCCTTCCTGGGCTGGATAGGGGTGTTCCTGACGGGCTCGGACACCTCTGCCAATGCACTGTTTGCCGCGCTGCAGGCCACTACTGCGCAGCAGCTGGGCCTGCCCCAGGTGCTGACCGTGGCCGCCAACACCACCGGCGGTGTGACGGGCAAGATGATCTCGCCCCAGTCCATCGCCATTGCCTGCGCGGCCGTGGGTCTGGCGGGGCGCGAATCGGATCTGTTCCGCTTTACGGTAAAGCACAGCCTGATCTTTGCGGTCATCATCGGTTTGATGACTACGCTGCAGGCCTATGTGTTTCCGTGGATGATTCCGGGTCATTGAGCGTCGCTGCGCCATCGCCCTTGATGGAGCCCGCGACGGCAACACATACCACCTGAAAGCTCTCCCATGCGCCTCGCTGACCATGTTGTCGAAAAACTGCTTGCCCTGGTGCAGGCCCGTGGCTTGCAGCCGGGCCAGCGCCTGCCGGCGGAGCGGCAACTGGCGCTGGAGCTGGGGGTGTCGCGCACATCGGTGCGCGAGGCGCTGCAAAAGCTCATCAGCCAGGGGGTGCTGTCGGCCCGGCGCGGCGATGGCACCTATGTGCAAACGGTGCCATCGGCCGATTGGCTGCAAGAGGCCATGGGGCCGTTGGCCGGACTGATTGAATCGGACCCCAACTACCGCTATGACGTGCTGGAGACCCGCCATGCGCTGGAGAGCAGCACCGCCTGGCTGGCCGCGCAGCGTGCCACCGCGCAAGACAAGGAACGCATCCAGCGCTGCTTTGACGTGATGATCGAGCACCAGCAAAGCGGCCATGCCGAGCTGGCCGCACGCGCCGATGCGCAGTTCCACCTGGCGATTGCCGAGGCATCGCACAACCTGGTGCTGGTGCAGGTGATGCAAAGCCTGTTCACCGTGGTGCTCTCTACCGTGGAGCGCAACCGCCATGACATGTTCCGCTTGAGCGCCCCCGTCACGCTGCAGCAGCTCACCGTGCAGCACCAAAGCCTGATGCAGGCGATTTTGGAGGGCGACCCGCAGCGCGCCCGCGCCTGCATTGGCGAGCACCTGGAGCATGTGCGCCACACCATCTTGCAGATGGACGAAGAGCGCGCGCGGCGCGAGCGATCGATGCGCCTGCCGGCCGAGCTGATGCCCAGCCCGCCCGGGGCGCCCTGATCTGCGCGGACCCTGACAACCAACATACCGAGACAAACCTCCCAGCCCTGAGAGCGCCACCATGATCATCTCTTCCGCATCCGACTACCGCGCCGCCGCGCAAAAGCGCCTGCCGCCCTTTCTGTTCCACTACATCGATGGCGGCGCGTACGCCGAGCAAACGCTCAAGCGCAATGTGGCTGATTACGCCGATGTGGCCCTGCGCCAGCGCGTGCTCAAGGACATGAGCCAGCTCGACACCAGCATCGAGCTGTTTGGCGAGAAGCTCTCTATCCCCGCCATCCTCGCGCCCGTGGGCCTGCTGGGCATGTTTGCACGCCGGGGCGAGGTGCAGGCCTCACGCGCCGCCGCTGCCCATGGCATTCCCTTCACCCTGTCCACCGTTTCGGTCTGCCCGATTGAAGAGGTGGCACCCGGCCTGGGCCGGCCCATGTGGTTCCAGCTCTATGTGCTCAAGGACCGGGGCTTTATGAAGAACGCGCTCGAGCGCGCGCGGGCCGCCGGCTGCTCCACCCTGGTGTTCACCGTTGATATGCCCGTGCCCGGCGCCCGCTACCGCGATGCGCATTCGGGCATGAGCGGCCCCAACGCCGCGATGCGCCGCTACTGGCAGTCCGTCACCCACCCGGCCTGGTCCTGGGATGTGGGCTTGAACGGCCGACCGCACGACCTGGGCAATATCTCCGCCTACCGGGGCAGCCCCACCGGCTTGGCCGACTACATCGGCTGGCTGGGCAGCAATTTTGATCCATCGATCTCCTGGAAGGACCTGGAATGGATCCGCGACTTCTGGAAGGGCCCGATGGTCATCAAGGGCATCCTGGACCCGGAAGACGCCAAGGATGCCGTGCGCTTTGGCGCCGATGGCATTGTGGTCAGCAACCATGGGGGCCGCCAGTTGGATGGCGTGCTGTCCTCGGCCCGCGCGTTGCCGGCCATTGCCGATGCGGTCAAGGGCCAGATCAAGATTCTGGCGGACTCGGGCATCCGCAATGGGCTCGACATTGTGCGCGCCATCGCCTTGGGGGCGGACGCCACCTTGCTCGGCCGCGCCTTTATCTATGCGCTGGCCACCTCCGGCCAGGCCGGCGTCAAGCACCTGCTGGAGCTGATGGAAAAGGAAATGCGCGTGGCGATGACCTTGACCAGCGTGGCCAAGGTCGCCGATATCAACGGCGATCTGCTGGTGCGCCAGTAAACGACGCACCCTACCAAGACCTGCCATGACCGCTGCCACCACCACCTCCGTATCGCGCGAAGCGCTGCTGGCCCAACTGCGCGCCGCCGTCGGCCCCGCCCATGTGCTGACGGGCGACCAGGCCACGCGCCGTTTTCGCAAAGGCCACCGGACTGGCGAAGGCCCGGTGCTGGCGGTGGTGCGCCCGGCCAGCCTATGGGAGCAGTGGCAGGTGCTGGAGGCCGCTGTGGCCGCAGGCCGCATTGTCATCATGCAGGCGGCCAACACCGGGCTCACCGGCGGATCGACGCCCGATGGCAGCGGCTATGACCGCGAGATCGTGCTGATCAACACCTTGCGCATCACCGGAGTGCAGGTGATCGGCGGTGGCGCCCAGGTCATCTGCCTGCCCGGGGCCACGTTGGACAAGTTGGAGCAGGTGCTGGCACCCTTGGGGCGCGAGCCGCATTCGGTCATCGGCTCGTCCTGCATCGGCGCCTCGGTGCTCGGCGGCATCTGCAACAATTCCGGCGGCTCGCTGGTGCGGCGCGGACCGGCCTATACCGAGCTGGCGCTCTACGCCCAGGTGCGGGCCGATGGCTCGCTGGCGCTGGTCAACCACCTGGGCATTGCGCTGGGGGATAGCCCGCAAGAGATTTTGACCCGCCTGCACAACGGCGACTACCGCGAGGCCGACATCACGCACGATGCGCAGCGCGCCGCCTCCGACCCGCGCTACGCCGCCGCCGTGCGCGATGTGGACCAGGATTCGCCCGCGCGCTTCAATGCCGATCCCTCGCGCTTGTTTGAGGCCTCGGGCTCGGCCGGCAAGCTCTGCCTGTTTGCAGTGCGGCTCGATACTTTTCCGAAAGTGCCCAGCACCGTCTTCTATATCGGCAGCAATGCGGCCGACGACCTGACCACCGTGCGCCGCCATCTGCTCACTGCGTTGCCCGAGCTGCCGATTGCCGGTGAGTACATCCACCGCACCGCCTACGACATTGGCGAGCAATACGGCAAGGACACCTTCTTGCTGATTGACCGCTTTGGCACTGCCCGCGTGCCTGCAGCCTTTGCGCTCAAAAGCCGGGTCGATGGTTTCTTTGAGCGCCTGGGCCTGCGCGGCGTCAGCGACCGCATCATCCAGGCGGTCACCAACCTCTTGCCCAGCCATTTGCCGCCGCGCATGCGCCAGTGGCGCGAGCGCTATGAGCTCCACCTGCTGCTGCGCGTATCGAACGACACGGCGGACGCCACACGCGCGTTTCTGAGCACGCATTTTGCTGGCAGCGCCAGTGGCGGCTGGTTTGAGTGTGATGCCGATGAAGGGCGCAAGGCCTTTTTGCACCGCTTTGCGATTGCCGGCGCCGCCATCCGCTACCGCGAAGTGCACCGCGCCCAGGTCGAAGATATCGTCGCGCTCGATGTCGCCCTGCGCCGCAATGACCGCGACTGGGTGGAGCAGTTGCCCGCCGAGGTTGAGGCCGACATGGTGCACAAGCTCTACTATGGCCACTTTTTCTGCCATGTCTTCCACCAGGACTACATCGTGAAAAAGGGCGT
The DNA here is from genome assembly GCF_014076495.1 of Comamonas koreensis. Taxonomy (NCBI): domain Bacteria; kingdom Pseudomonadati; phylum Pseudomonadota; class Betaproteobacteria; order Burkholderiales; family Comamonadaceae; genus Comamonas; species Comamonas koreensis. Next base: position 787,711 of record NZ_CP043575.1, read on the forward strand.
CGATCCACTGGCGATGGAGCACCGCATGTGGGCGCTGCTCGATGCGCGCCGGGCCGAGTACCCGGCAGAACATAACGTAGGCCACCTCTATGTGGCCAAGCCTGCATTGGCCGATTTTTACCGCCAGCTGGACCCCAGTAACAGCTTGAACCCCGGCATTGGCCATACGGCGCGGGGCAAGAACTGGGAGGCTTGTTGTGAGCGGCCAAGTGCCTGGCCCAAAGGGTATTCAGACTAGCGCAGGGCGGGGCTGTGGCGCTGGCGATAACGCACTGGCGCCGGGGAAGGAAGGGCAAGCAATGGCATGCCTGCAGCCAATAGGCGGTGGTCTGGACGGGCTCACAGCGTCTCGCACAGCATGTCCCAGAAGGCTTGCACCAGCAACGGGGTGTCGGCCTGCTTGCCGTGCTTCATCAGACAGATTTTTCTGGCCAGCTGTGGCCGGGCGATCGGCAGGTAGCACAGCTGCGGGTCAGTGTGCGCCTGCTTGCTCAGGCTGGATATCAGTCCGACTTTCAGATCACTGTGCACCAGCGCGTACAGCGATTCGATCGACGACAGGTTGTGCGGCACATTGACATGCACGCCCTGCTCGCGCAGCACGGTGGTGATCATGTCATAGGTATTGCCCCGCCGCAGCACCGCCAGCGGCTGGTCTTTGAGATCGTGCCAGTGCAGCTTGGCCTGCTGGGCCAGCGGATGGCGCGGGGAGACCACGACCACGATCTCATCGCTGGTGATCAGGCGCGAATCAATGTGCGCAGGCATATCGAAATGCAGCCCGACCGCAATATCCGCATCCCCTTGCGTGATCGACTCGATCAGCGTGTCGCTGTGCATGTCGTCGAGCACGAAATGCACCTCCGGGTGGCGCTGCTGGAACTGGGCCATGTACGGCGCAATCCACTGCGATGCCGATGGGATGCAGTGGATGCGGATAGAGCGGCTCTGGTGCTGCAGCCGCTGGAGCATCTCCTCCATGCCCTGGTCAAAGGTGGCAATCATCCAGCTGACCTGGGCGCGCACCGATTCGCCCGCTGGTGTCAGCCGCACGCGCCGCATGCTGCGGTCAAACAAGGTGACGCCCAGCGTGATTTCGAGTTCGCGGATGGCGGAGGAAAAGGCCGGCTGGCTCATCGCCAGCGACTGGGCAGCCTGGGTGAAGGTGGGGTGCTCAGCGGCCTGCTTGAAGCAGCTGAGCTGCCGCAATGTGGGGATGGATGCCGATCTCTGCGGCTGGTAAACGTGGGTCATGATGAATTCATTTTTTCAAATCAAAATAATTACTCCAATTGTAAATTGCTATGTAATTAAATTTTTTACAGATGCGTAAAAAAATGGGTGGTAACGGGCGCCGATGGCAACTGGATAGCACCAGGCAGAAGCGTAAAAGTTCCGGAGATTTTTACGAAATTGCCTCTGTTTCATCGGTGTTTTCACCGATGAATGGCGAAGTGATGGCGCCGCGATGGGTAGCGACTGTGCCACACATGGGGTAGATCGTAGGCATACCTAACATTTGTTGAATTTATCGCTATTTATTAACGATAGATATAGTATATTATTTAAGTTGGTTTTTTCGCACAGATCGGCCCGAGGCTGGCGTGCCGCCCACAGGGCGGTTTTGACCGGTGGCGTTCAGCGCCTCCCTGGCCCTGGGCCAGCGCACTGCCTGCCGCAGCCGGCTGCCCATGCTGCCGATGCGCTGTGCATGCCCGCAGCAGCCTGCCCCTTTGCCCGGATGCCATGTCTTGACCGGGCCGGCGCTGCCGCTGCGCAATGGCATCCCCTGGTGCATTTCCGAAACTCCGCTGCTGGTGCGGCAGACCGGGCCCATCGACGGGCCGGACAGCCGGCGCGGGAATGTCTTTTATTTTTTTACAAGCTCAACTATGAATTTTTCAAGCATCGATTGGAGCCAGGCGCCAGAGGATGCGCGCTGGTGGGCCATGGATGGTGATGGCCATGCCTATTGGTACTGCAGGCCGCAGATTGCCGCGGCCACCACCTTCTGGTTTGCTGCGCGCCACCCGGCGCCCAGCTTTGGCTATGCGCGCGATTTCCGGCAGTCCCTGCAGGCGCGGCCGGCACCGGCCGAGGAGAGTGCGCCTGCGCGCGCTGCAGCGAGCCGTCTGCTGCGCCGCTAGCACGGTGCGCCAGCCCTGCCCCGGGGCAGGGCTGGCGCCGTGCCGGTCAGATAATGCCCAGCATCCAGGTCAGCACCAGCAGTGACAGCGACAAGCCCCAGATCCAGAAGAACGAGTAGCGGATATGCTGGCCCATCGACAGCTTGGCCAGGCCCAGGCCCATCCACAGCGCTGGCGAGAACGGCGAGACAAAGGTGCCCACAATGCTGCCGATGATCATCGCGTAGGCTGCCGAGGTCGACGGCACCCCCGCCTGCGAGGTGATCTGCTCGACGACCGGGAACAGCGCGAAGTAGTAGGCATCGGTGCTCAGCACCAGCTCCAGCGGAATGCCGATGGCGCCAATGACCAGGTGCACATAGGGCAGCAGCACGGCCGGCAGCACATCGACCAAGGCCCGCGCAATGCTGTTGAGCATGCCCGACTCCTTGAGGATGCCCAGGAACGTACCGGCCGCCAAGATGATGCTGGCCATCATGATGGCGCCGCCCGCGTGGGCATTGATGCGCTCGATCTGCACCTTGGGTTGGGGGTAGTTGATGACCAGGGCCACGCACAGCGCAATCATGAAGGTATAGCCGGGCGGGAACACGCCCATCACCAGCACCGCCAGGGTGAGCAAAAACACCAGCGCATTGACCCAGCGCAGCCGGGGGCGCAACAGCTGCGCGCGCGCCTCATCGGCGGCCTTGGCTGCAGCCGCCTGCATGGCCAGTTTGGTGGCGGCATGGGGCTGCAGTGCCGCGGCCAGCTCGTCGACATGGCTGGGATGGGCGGATGCGGGCGCCGATGTCGCCACCGACGCAGACGCAGCTGCAGACGCAGAGCCGGACACCGCAGCAGGCATGGCTTGCGCCAGCTCGGCCTTGAGCGCCTGGCGGCGAATGCGGCGCTGCTCACGCAGGCCCAAAAACACCGCCAGCACCAGCAGCAAGGCCAGGCCCAGGCCTTGCACCACTACCAGTTCGCGCCACAGCGCCACGGCATCCATCTCCAGCACCGTGGCTACGCGGCCCACCGGCCCACCCCAGGGCAGCATGTTGACCACGCCGGCGCTGGCAGCCAGCAGCAAAAACAGCAGGTAGGGGCTCATCTTCAGGCGCTGGTACAGCGGCAGCAGCGGCGGCACCACCAGCAAGAAGGTGGAGGCGCCTGCGCCATCGAGTTGTGCGATGGCCGATATCAGCACCGTGCCCACGGCCACGGCAATCACATTGCCGCGCGTGATGCGCACCATGGCGCGAATCAGCGGGTCAAACAAGCCCACATCGTTCATCACGCCAAAAAACAAAATGGCAAAGATGAACATGGTCACCACCTGCACCACGGAGCTGATGCCGTGGCGGTAGAAACCGGTGATCTCGCTGGTACTGAAGCCAGCGATCAGGGCGCCGGCAAGGGGCACCAACACCATGCTGATCACGGGCGAGACCTTCTCGCTCAGCAGCAGGGCGACGATGACAACAACAATGGCTAAGCCAATCAAGGTGAGCATAACTACTTCTTCTAGTGTGTGGGGGAAATGGCGCATACCTTGCGCGGTATGCAGCCGGCGCTAAGTGGCCCACACATGCCCGGTGGCCAGGCCCGGCAGTGCTTGTGGCACCGCCAGCGGCTCGCCTCTCGTCTCCAGGGCAAACACGGGGTGGGTTTGCCGGGGCGGTGTGGGCCGCTCTTATCTGTCGCGGGACCGGGTCGCGTTGAATCTGAAAAGGTCCTTGTCTTTCACATAGCGGGCCGATTGCTTGCGGGCGCGCCGCGCCCGGCTGCGCCGGCGTGTGTAGCCGGACCAGTCGGCCCACAGCTTCCACAGCAGGGCCAGCAACGAGGGCGCCAGCACATGGGGCCATGGCCAGCTATCTATTGGTGGAATTTCATAGATTTTCAGCATCAACAGGCTGACAGCAATGATCAAGAGGTACATGGCAGAAAGAAGGGGCGTGTTGTGCTGCCTGCGAGGGGCGGATTGGTACGACCGCAGGCAGCGGTAGCGCAAGGCGGGCGGTGACCTCACCACCCGGGATGAAACGGGGAATCAGGCCGGCAATGGCTGGGCGGTACCCCACCCTGTGCCTGCAGACCTGAAGAAAGCGTGTCTGGGCCGCCATCTGTAGAGACTGGGCGGCATACAGCGACACATGCGCATAAATTATAGCTTTATGCTAATAAATCAATGAATCAAATCATTAACAGCTATGTTGAATGCGCATTCTGTGCTGGCGCTGCTGCTGGGTGTGGGGGCGGAAAAAGGCCGTCGATACCATGCCTGCAGGTAGCCAAACCCTTGGAGCTACAGGGTTTGATGGCGGGGGCGCGGTTTTTTTACAGCCCATTGGGCGCGTTCAGGTGCAGTGACCTGGCAAGCGTCAAATGCGATTTTTGCTGTGAATTTCTAGGGTTTTAGAGCCCTGTGGTGCCAGTCAGGTACAGCGCTGGGTTGTCAGAAGTTAACAAATCAAAAGTGTATAGATAGAGTCATTGATTGAATAACTAGCCAGTCATAACTGACACTTTAATGATCAGAACTTATGAAAATCGGCAGATGCCTAGAGCATTGCTAATACAGCAAATTTTTCGAGAAGTGGTAGTTTTTGTGCGCGTGCTGATAAACGGTAAATGCTGTGGGTTGGATGCATAAAAAACGAAAGGTTACGAAATAAACCAAAGAGAGCGTTATGCCATTTTGGCGACGAATTGTTAACCGAATGCCTTGGCGGATGGGTTTGCAGCGATGTCGCATGTCAGAGGTAGAACCCTTATCCCATAGGCGTTTGCGAGGTTTTGGTGGCGACAAAATAGGCACCGAACAGCCGACCCGGAGCGCCCGCGTAAACCCTAGGTTGTGGCATATGTAACGTATGAATGTTAATTTTTTCAAACCAAGACGAAAACAGTGGTTTTTGTGCCAGCCCTTGTCCGCGGTGCTAATTTAGGTAACGAGGCCATTAAAATTTGTACATATTAATATTTCCAATGAATGGAGTTGATGTGATAAAAAATTATCTGCATCGCATGCGCTGGGAGGCGCAAGGGCCTGCGACCCGGCCCAACGGAGGCGCCCTGCGTGGCGCGGTGATTGGCAGGGCCCTGTTGGCCCTGGCGGGCCTGTGCGCCTTGGCCAGCCCGGCGCAAGCGGCCATCACCATCACCAGCGCGGTGGTCAGTGCCGACGGCAGCGGCCCATTCGACGCCGACAACAACCCCGGCAATGACAGCGGGCCTGCCAATGGCGTCGTGCGCAGCCAGGACACCGTCCTCTACACCATCGGCTACAACGCTTCGGACACCAGCAACAGCGTGATCACCGCGACCTTGCCTGCGGGCATGCGCTGGGATCCCACTGCCACTGCTGCCTCCGTGTGTAATGGCCCTGGCGGCGGCAGCTTGAATGCTGCCCGAACCGTGCTGACCTGTAACCGCCAGCCCGCCAGTGCGGGCGTAGAGTCGTTCCAGGTGCTCAGCTGGGTGGGCAATGTCGGCAATGGCGCATCGGTGGCATTGACCGCCGCGTCCAGCGGCTCGTCGGTCACATCGGCGCCGGTTACCGTATCCGCCACCCCAAAAACCGATACCCGGGTGCGGGTAGAGGCTGCAAATATCGTGCGTGCGGAAACCACGCCAGGCTCCGGCGTTTGGGAGCGCCGCATGCCGGTGGCCATCAGCCTGGGGGCTTTGCTGCCCGCCAGTGGCAACTTCAAGGGCTATGAGGCGCTACAAAACCCGGTGTCCGTCACCATCAAGGTGCAAACGGGTGCGGTGGTTCGTACCTGCCCCGCTGGCGCTACCTGTAGCCAGCCTGGCGGACCCGGCACCGATATCACCGTACAGATCGCCAACCCCACCACGCATTTCCTCGATGCCGCTGCGGTGGGTGGGCTCGATGCTGCATGGCGAAGCACGGCTTTACTGACGGTGCTGATTGGTGTGCCCGAGATCCCGAACTTCCCGGCAGGCCAGAACAGCCCCATCACGGCGCAGCTGGTCAACTTTGCACCACTGGGCCTGGGCGGCCAGTCCAATGCGGTGCCAGCGCCGGGCTACCAGCCCGGCTATGTCTGCCCGGCTGGCGCGAACGGCACGCAAACCTGTGTCTTTGCAACGGTCAGCCGTACCCAAACCCTGCAGCTGGCCATCAGCGGCGGCGCGGTGTATGACAACGTCAACCTGATCTACGGCGATGGCCATGGCTACACCCAGAACTTTGAGAAGGTGGTGCCCGGCCAGGCCTTTAATGCGCTGATGGGCGTGGGCAACCGCCCGACCTCCGAAGACCCGGCCACCGATGCGCAATCCTGTGTGGCCTGGAACCCGGCCTTGCTGGAGTTGCGCGCGCCCGCCAGCCTGAAGCTGAGCAACCTGGCGGTCTTCTACCAGCCAACCAATCTGCTGTCGCCCGATGTAGCGCCCGCCAATATGGTGATGGAGTATTCGGCCCAGCCCTATGCCGATGATGCGGCGCGCCGCGCGGCCAACTGCGGGGTCGCCGGTGATGGCAATCCGCTGTGGACCAGCAACTACGCATCGCTGCCGCCCAATACCATCACCAGCGTGCGCTATGCCTACAGCCCCAATCTGACACCTGGCCAAACGCTGGGCCTGGTGCTGCCGCTGCAGCGCAGCAGCAGCGCGGCATCGCTGGCGCTGGCCGATGATGCACCGCTGCCCTGGTTCTCCCAGTACTTCACGGCAGCCAGCGGACGCGTGTACTCGACCTTTGACGGCAACAGCAGCACCGTTGGCGCCAACGGTGGCGGCTATGTGCAGGCGGCGTCTGCGCTGGTGCGGCACAGCATTGCGCTGCCCGGCAGCGTCTCGCCTGGCGATATTTTCCCGATCAGCGTCACGCCCACCACCATTGGCGCGACCACGCCCGGGGTCAATGGCGTCTCACGCAATGTGCAGATCACCCTTGACTTTCCCAACACCTATATCCAGCCGCTGGAGAGCTCGATTGCACCGGCCTTGCCGCCCGGGGCAACCTATGTGCTCACGCCCGCCAATCTGGGCCCGGACGGCTTGCCCGGTACGGCTGACGATGGCGCTCCCGCCAAGCTGGTGCTGAACCTGGGCGACCTGGCAGCACCCGGTGGCGCGGTGGGCCCGGCCCCGTACCAGGGCCATGCCACGGCCCACCCGGCCATCACCTTCCAGGCTCAGGCAGCCTATATCTCTCCGGTGGGCACCTACCCGCTGGTGGGCCTGGTGGCAGCCAACAATGACCTGAGCTTTGCCGACTACACCGGTGTGCCCAATATCGTGCCGGCCGCCTTGCTGCAAGACCGCAATGAGCGGGTCAGCACCACGGTGTCGGGCGTTGCCGGCTTCCAGATGAGCAAGGCGCTGGTCAGTGGCGGCACGGTCGACAACAGCGACCCGGCCAATCCGGTCACCCGCATCACCGCCGGACAGCCCTTTACCTATGCGATCTCGTTTGGCAATGCCACCAGCACGGCCAAGGGCCAGTTGCGCATGGTCGATGTGCTGCCCTTTGATGGCGACGACCGCGGCACCACGGGCCTGGGCCCGCTGCAAATGGTCAGCGCCACCGCCGCCATGGGTGGCTCCGGCCAGGGCACGATCGGCATTGAGTACACCACCACGGCAGCGGCCACGGTGCGCGCTGCCGTCCAAACCCCGGGCAATGAAGATGCAGCCACCGGCGTGGCCTGGACGGCCTACGCCGGCGGTGCCTTCCCCGCCGGTGTGACGGCGCTGCGCTTTACCACCAGCTCGACGCTGCAACCGGGCTACAGCGGTATTGCCAACCTGACGATGCGCAGCGCTTCCCCGCTGGCGCCCACCACCGAGCTGTACAACGACGTGTTTGGCCGCGAGCTGAGCCCCGGGGGCCTGGTGCTGACGGCAAGCGGACAGGTGGAGCTGCGTGGCCAGGCGGCTGCCAGCCTGACGGGCCTGGTGTTCAACGACCTGAACATGAACAACACGCTGGACGCTGGTGAAGCGGGAGTAGCGGGCATCACGGCCACGCTGACCTGCGATGCCGGCCCTGCCTGCACGGCAGGCGAAACGCATAGCGCAGTGACCGACGCCTCGGGCGTGTACAGCTTTGCGCCGGGCGCCACGGTCGATGGCCAGGCCAATTTCCCAGGTCTTGCCAGCGGCTCCTGGACCTTGAGCATTGCCCCCGGTGCGCAGTGGCTGGCCGTTGGTGCCACCCCCGGCACCGTCAATGGCGCAGCGTCTGGCACGGCGGTGGACCGCAGCATCAGCGGCATCGTGGTACCCACGGGCGGAACGGCGGTGGACTACCTGTTTGCCGAGCGCCAGCAGGGCAGCCTGACCATCAACAAGGCGCTCGTGCTGCCCGCGGGTGTGACCGGTCCTTTTGATTTTGCGTTTACCGCAACCTGTGACCTGCCCACCGCTGGCTTCACCTACCCTGCGACCCTGACCGGCTACCCGGCCAATACCTCGGTGACGATTGACGAGGTGCCCGCCACTGCCAACTGCACGGTGACCGAAGACACCCCTTTGCCCGCGGCCCCTGCCTCGTACGAATGGGCGGCCCCCTCGGCGCCTGCGCCCGTGGTGATCGCTGCCAACGGCAACGCGGCGGTGACGGTGACCAATACGCTCAATGCGCTGTATGGCAGCATCACGATCACCAAGGATCTGGTGTTGCCAGGTGACGCCCCTGGTCCGTTCACCTTCAGCTACACGGCGACCTGCGATCTGCCAACGGCCGGTTCGGTGTTCCCCGCCAGCCTGACGTACCCGACCGCGACGTCGACCACCATTGCCAATGTGCCCGCTGGTGCGCAGTGCGTCGTGGCGGAAGGCCCCTTGCCTGCAGCCCCTGCGAACTACACCTGGGGCCCTGCGGCAGCGAACGCCAATGTGACGGTGCCGCTGAATGCCTCAGCCCCGGTGACGATGGCCAGCAGCCTGGTGCGCTTGACCGCCGGTATTGAAGTGACCAAGACCCTGGCGCTGCCCAGCGGTGTGACCGGCCCCTTCAGCTTTGGCTTTACCGCCACCTGCAACCTGCCCAGCGCGGGCTCGACCTTCACTGCGACCTTGGCCAACTACCCGACCAACACCCGGGTGACGATCCCTGGCATCCCCTCGGGCGCCAGCTGCGCGGTGACGGAAAACACCCCGCTGCCAACCGCACCGGATGGCTACGAATGGGCAGCGCCTAGCGTGCCTGCTCCGGTCACGGTGCCCAGCAGTGGCGTGGCTTCGGTGGCGGTGACCAATGCGCTGAACCAGCAGTTTGGCAGCATCACCATCAACAAGACGCTGACCCTGCCCAATGGCGTGACCGGTCCGTTCAACTTCACGTACACGGCCACTTGCGACCTGCCCAGTGCCGGCACGGTGTTCCCTGCGAGCTTGAGCTACCCGACCGCGACGTCGGCCACCATCGCCAATGTGCCCGCTGGCGCCCAGTGCGTAGTGGCTGAAGGCCCCCTGCCCACGCCACCTGCCAACTTCAGCTGGGGCCCTGCGGCGGCCAATGTCAACGTCACGGTGCCTGCCAACAGCGCCATTGCCGCCACGATGGCCAGCACCCTGGTGCGCCAGCAAGCGGGCATTGAAGTGACCAAGACCCTGGCACTGCCCAGCGGCGTGACCGGCCCCTTCAGCTTTGGCTTTACCGCCACCTGCGACCTGCCTAGCGCTGGCTCGGTCTACACCGCCACGTTGGCCGACTACCCGACCAACACCAAGGTGACGATCGCCAATGTGCCAGCCGGTGCCAACTGCACGGTGGTGGAAGACCAGCCGCTGCCAACGGCGCCTGCCAACTACGTGTGGGCGGCTCCGTCGGTGCCCGCACCCGTGGTGGTGCCCAGCACCGGTGCGGTGGCAGTCGGTGTGACCAATGCGCTGACCGGGCAGACCGGTGACATCCTGGTGAACCTGAACACCACCCTGCCCGATGGCGTGGCCGGTCCCTTCAGCTTTGTCGTGACTGCCACTTGCAACCTGCCCACAGCGGGAACCACCCACAGCGTGACCATCGTGTCGCCACCAGCGAGCGCGACCGGCACCATCACCGGTGCCCAGGCCGGCGCTGAGTGCACGATTGCGCAAACCTTGCCTGCCGCACCGGCTGGCTACCAGTGGGATGCGCCAACGCTGGAAGGCAGCCCGGTGACCATCGCGGCCAACACCAATGTGCCAGTGACGGTGAGCAACAGCCTGGTCAAGGCACAAGCGGGCACGCCAACGCCCGTGCCAGTGGACAGCCGCGTAGCACTGCTGCTGCTGGCACTGCTGCTGGCTGCCGGCGCCAGCCTGCAACTGCGCAAGCGCTAAATCAGCCATCCAGCAGGGCGGGCCACTCCGCACTGCTGGCTGGGTGAGCACAACCAGCAAAACCGGGGCTTGAGGCCCCGGTTTTTTTATGCCTGTTGGTTGGATGCCCGTGTGCGCAAAGGCAGGCTCATTGCGCGCTGCGAGCGCCTCAACTGCTCTGAAGACGGCAGGCGCTAGTTCAGCAGTCCTGGCAAAAAATCACTGGCCCGGCGAAACCGGAAACGCGCATAGGCACGCAGCCGGTAGGTATGCACTGTCGCCGTGCTGATGGACAGCGCGGTGCCAATGTCCTGGGCGCTGTCCCCCAGCAAGGAGCGCGCAATGACCAGGCGCTCGCGCGCGGTGAGGGACGGAAAGCTGCGCTGCAGGCGCGCCAGCAATAGACCTTGGGCATCGGCATCGGCATCGGCATCGGCTTGCGGCCGGGTGGGGGCGGCTGATTCCCGGACCCGGGCATGCAAGGCCACCATCGCCAACTGCCCCAAGGCGGCCAATTGCGGACTGGGGCTGGCGGACTGCACATGCAGACCCCGGTAAAAGCTCAGAATCAGCAAGCGCTGCGAAGCATCGACCCAGCTGAAGCTGAGCTTGTCGACAAAGCCCGGTTGCTCAAAACACAGTTCGCGGTACTCCCCCGAGGGCAGATGGCAGGCCCGCACCTGCTGCGAAAAACCCCCGCTGCGCTTGCCCCGCAAGGCCTGCGCCTGCAGCACCGGGTCCATCGCATGGAAGCGCCGGGCGTAGGCGCCTGTCCGCTCGGCAATCCCCCGGCGCTCGCCGGCAGCCAGGACCTCGTGCACGCCGCCCGCTGCATCGACCTGGTAGGCGAAGATCTCTTCGACCTGGTCGAGGCCGCGCGAGGCGCCCAGCAGCGTCTGCGCAAAATCGGGCGACAGCGCCGCGTCGAGCAGCGACTGCCCCATCGAGGGATCAAACATCAACGCTTGCATGGTGGCGACTCCTTGCTGCGGCCTGGGCAGCCATTAGGGGCTCTGTGGGTGGCATCGTGGAACGACGCGGGCCATCGCAGTGCGCTGACCCGCTTGTGCACCCGCTACTGCTGCAGATCGACCCCCATGCGCTCGCGCGTGGTGCTGACGGCGACCAGCGACACCAGGGCCAGCCCCATGATATAGATGCCGATATAGAAGGACTGGCCATAGCTGGTGATGAGCCACTGCGCAATGGAGGCGGCAAAGGCCCCGCCCAGGATGGTTCCCAGCGCATAGCCCACGGACACGCCCGAGTAGCGCACATGGGCCGGAAACATCTCTGCATAGAGCGCCGCCTGCGGGCCATAGGTGAGACCCAGCGGAATGCTCAGCAGCGCCAGCGCGACAAAGAACAGAGCCAGGCTGCCCGAATCCACCAGCCACCACATCGGCACCGCCCACAGGGCCAGCAGCACATAGCCGATCTGGAAGGTGCGCACCCGTCCAAAGCGGTCTCCCATCATGCCCCCCACCAGCGTGAACACCATCCAGCTGAGCGAGGCGGCCATGGTCACCACCAGCAGCGGCGTGGCCGACAGGCCCAGCTTGTTGCGGCCATAGGCCACAAAGAACGCAATGAGCAAGTAGCCGGCGGCGTTGTTGCCGACAAAGATCAGCGCCGTGCGCAGCACGGTGCCGCCGTGGTGGCGGAACAGGCTGCGCAGCGGGGCGGATGACGCCGCCTTGCGGGCATGCATCTGCTCAAAGATCGGCGACTCGCCAACGCTGCGGCGAATCAAGGTGCCGACCCCGATCAGCACGATCGACAGCAGGAACGGAATGCGCCAGCCCCAGGCCATGAACTGCTCGCTGGACATCGACGAGGTCAGGATGCTGAGCACCAAGGTGGCCAGCAGCAGGCCAATGGGCACCCCGATCTGCGGAAAGGAGCCGAAAAAGCTGCGCCGGTGGCGCGGGGCGTGTTCCACCGCCATCAGGGCCGCGCCGCCCCATTCACCGCCGGCCGAAAAGCCCTGCACCACGCGCAGCACGACCAGCAAAATGGGCGCCCATACCCCAATCTGGGCATAGGTGGGCAGCAGGCCGATGAGCATCGTTGCGCCCCCCATCAGCACCAGGGTCATCACCAGCACGGCCTTGCGGCCCAGCCGGTCACCCAGCGAGCCGCAGACGACCGCGCCCAGCGGCCGGAACAAGAACGAAATGCCGATGGTGGCGAAGGCAATGATCTGTGCCAGGGCCGGGTTGTGCTGGGCCAAAGGCCCAAAGAACAAGGTGCCCAGCACCAGGCCGGCCATCTGCGCGTAGATGAAGTAGTCATACCATTCGATGGCCGTGCCGACCAAGGTGGCAGTGAGCACCCGGCGTTCATCCGGGGTGGTGGTGCCTGCCGGCGACGCGGGCAGGCTGCTGATCGATGAATTCCCCATGTATTTGTCTCCTTTTATAAAGTGGGTCTATGCCCTATTTGCTGGCTGGCGCTGGCGCTGGCGTTGCGGCTTGCGAACAGGCCACCGAGCCCAGGGGCCAGGGGTCCCCGGGGCGCGGTCAGTCCGCCGCTTTGCCCGCAGCCGATGTGGCCAGTGCGATGGCGCTGAGCACCACGCTGCTGTCGCCAATATGGTTGGCCAGCAGCAAGATCAGCCTGGCACTGGCCTGCAGGCTTTGGGCCTCGTCCAGGCCCTCGTGCATGTGCAACAGTTGCTGGTAAATATCATCGACGCGCTCCAGGTTGGGGTGGCGGATCAGGCAGGTCATGGCCGTGCTCCTGTGGCAGTGGTGAATCGGGTGGGCAACGGGGCGGCACCGGTGCTGGCGCTGTCACAGGCGCAAGCGGTATCCAGTGCTGCTTGCAAGACGCTGGCCGCGACCGGCGCCTGAAAGCGCGCGGCCACATACTGGTCCGGGCGGATCAGGTAGCCGCAGCCCGGCGCCAGCGCATAGCGCGCCTGGAGCAGGGCCGTATCGCCCAGCGCGGCAATATCGAGCAGCTCCACGCCTGCGGGCAGGGCCTCATGCCACTGGTGGGCCAGCAGCACAAAGCGCCCCCCCAGGCGTGGCAGCAGCCAATGCCCGGCCAGTGGTGCGTCCACCGCTGGCGCGCCGGGGCACAGGCCGCCCTCCCATGGCTGGTCATCGGCGGTGTTGAGCGCGCTGTGCGGGCAGGGGATGGCGGTGGACAGCCGCCCTGAGTTGACAAAGGGCCGGGCCCAGGCTTCGCGCGCTGCCAGCTCCAGCACCGCATCGCGCAGGGCCCTGCTGGCAGCGCTCTTGGGCGTGAGGAAGTCGGTGGAGCGGCTCGAATGCAGGATGTTCTCATCGGCCATCGCAATGGCCTCGTCGTTGTAGCTCTCCAGCAGCGCCTGCCCCGATTCCCCGCGCAGCACCCGGTCGAGCTTCCAGCCCAGGTTGTCGGTATCGGCCAGGCCGCCATTGCAGCCGCGCGCGCCAAAGGGCGATACCAGGTGGGCGCTGTCGCCTGCAAACAGCACGCGGCCATGGACAAAGCGGTCCATGCGGCGGCATTGGAAGGTGTAGATACTGTGCCACTCCGTGGTAAACGACACCCCGGGCCCCAGCATTGCGCGCACATAGCGCTCCACGTTCTCGGGCTGGGCGCAGGCCTCGCGGTCAATGCCCCAGCCAAGCTGAAAATCGAGCCGCCACAGCCCATCGGGCTGGCGGTGCATCAGCGCCGACTGGCCGGGGTTGAACGGCGGATCAAACCAGAACCAGCGCTCGGCAGGGCGTTCCTGGGGCATGCGGATGTCGGCGATGAGGAAGTTCTCCTCAAACACCCGGCCGTTGAAATCGAGCCCCATCAGACCGCGCAGCGTCGATTTGCTGCCGTCGCAGGCGATGAGCCAGTCGGCCTCCTGCGTGTAATGCTGCGCGCCCGCCTGCACGCCCAGCCGCACATGGTCCGCCAAGACCTGCAGAGACTCGATGTTCTGGCCCAGGCGCAATTGCACGTTGGGTAGGGCGCGCAGCGCATCGAGCAAGGCCTCTTCGACGTAGTACTGCTGGATATTGATAAAGCCCGGGTACTGCTGGTCCTTGATGGGCAGCATGTCGAACTGGTAAATGGGCTCGGCGCGCGCGCCCCAAAAGACCTTGCCCACGTTCCAGGTCACGCCCTTGTCCAGCAGGGTCTGGCCCACGCCCAGGCGCTCGAAGATATCGAGCGAGCGCTTGGAAAAGCAGATCGCCTTGGAGCCTCCCGGCACAAAGTCCAGCCGGCTGATGACCACGACCGCATGGCCGCGCCGCGCCAGGTCCAGCGCCATGGCCAGCCCCACCGGCCCGGCCCCGGCGATGACCACGCTGGCGCGCGGCTCCTGGCGGCTGGCTGCCGGCGTGGCCCCGATATGGCGCCACACCGGAATGCCCCGGTGCTGCAAGGTGGCGGGCGGCGCGGTGGCACTGCGCGCCTGCGCCAGGGGATGCATCGTGCTCGCTGCCATGGCGCTCACCCTTGCAGCTGGGCCCAGACGTCCCGGTCGCGCTCGGCCGTCCAGATGCGCGGCCAGCTGATGCCATCGAACTCGTCCCACAGGCGCTGCACATTGAACGGCAGGCAGTGCTCAAAAATGGGCCAGCGGCCAAACTGGGGCGCCAACGCCTGGTGGGTGGCCTCAAAAGCCTCCTTGAGCGTGCCGCCGCGCCGGTAGACCGGCCCCACCTGGTCGATCATGCCCTGGAGGAACGCGCGCGTCTGCTCGATGGCCGCGTCGCATGCCGCCTCGCCCCGGGCCACCGCGCCCCGGCCGCCGACCAGGTTCTGCGCGCGGTACTGCTTGAGCTGGTCCAGCGTTGCGCCGGCCCATTCAAAGTGGTGGGCATCGCCCGTGTACAAGGCCGCTTCGGCCTCCACCAGATCGCCCGCAAACAGAGTTTTGCTCTTGTCGTGCCAGACGACGATGTCGCCCGCCGTATGCCCCCGGCCGTTGAACTGCAGCTCCAGCTTGCCCCGCTCGCCTCCCAGCGCGATCTCGTGGCGGGTGGCAAAGGTCTGGGTCGGCCGGGTCAGGCCCGGAATGCCTTCGAACTCCTTGAACAGGCGCGGCATGCGGCCGTACTCGCTGGCCCAGTCCTGCTCGCCGCGCTCCTCGATCAGCTGGCGGGTCACGTCGCTGCTGATGATGTGCTCGGCCTCAAAGGCCGATGCGCCCAGCACGCGCACGGCATGGTAGTGCGTGAGCACCAGGTATTTGATGGGTTTTTGCGTGTGAGCCCGCAGCGTGCGCAGCCAGTCACGCGCTGCCGCTGGTGTGGCGCGCGCCTCGATCGCCACAATAAAGTCCTCGCCCTCGATCGCGCCCACATTGGGGTCGCCTTGCGCGGTCAGCGCATAGACGCCATCGCCCAGGATCTCCAGCGTCTCGGTTTTGGCCGTCATGTCGGCCGATGATGCAAACGGTTTTGCCATCGCTTTGGTGCTCCTTGGTAGTCCATCCATGGTGTTCATCCACACAAACGCGGCTGCCTGCCAAGCCAAGCCCGGCCCTTGCCACAGCGTCTGCGCCCATGCCAACCAGTCTGCTGTGGCTATCCAGCGCTGTCTGTCCATAGGTTGATGGACAAGCAGCACGGATCGGGCAATACGGTGTTGATTCGCCTCAGATTTTTTGCGAGCACACGGGTATATCCCTAGCTTTGTTCACCCCGCCATGGGCACAGCTGCTGCGCTGTGCACTGGCTGCTCTGGACCGTCCGTGCTGCGGCGCCCACGCCGGCCACCCCTGATCGCCCGCCGACTTCCAATGATGCTTTTAATCAATTAACAACACAATTGCAATAGATTGCATTTGATCGTTTGGTAAATTTTCCTAATAGCTTTTGAATATGTATGATCACCTCTCACACGATGTCTCTGCAACGCAAGCCCGCCACCTTCCTGCTTGGTGCGCCACCGGGCTATGCAACCGCAGGCGCTTGCAAGAGCCAGCTGCAACAGCCGCTCGGGAGACGCTCCATCGGTTTGCGTTGCAGATCTGTTTTTTAGATGGACAAGTTCAGAGAGGACGAAATGAAGAATTTCCCCCATTTTTTCAGGCTATGCCTGGCGGCTTTGTTGCTAAGCGCGGGTGCGCAGCCGGCCTGGGCACAAAAGGTGCTGCTGCTGACGACCAATATCACAGGCGCTAATTCGGAGGACGCTTATGTCCGCACGGCCTACGACAACCTGCAAGGTGAATTTGCCTCGCAACTGGCCGATCCCAGTGATCTGACGCGCCTGTCGGTGTTGAGCACTCCTGGATCGATCTCGCAACGCACCTTTAGCGATGCCCCCGGGCCTTATGACATCGTCATTGTTGCCAGTGGATATGCCTCTATTGATACATCGAATTGGGCGGTATTGCAGGACGCCTTGGCCAACCGCTGGGCCAATTCCATCGTGTTCTTTGTCGATGGCTGTTGCGAGGCAGGGAACGGCGGCAATGCGCGCCGCATGGTCGATACGTTGAATGCAGCCACCGGGTCGGCTTTTGCATTGGGACGAAGTGCTGATGACTTAAGGTTCCCGCTCAATACCAATTCTCCATTTGCAGCGAACTTCGCAGGCTTGAACCCGTTTACGGGAGGTGTCATCTCCTATATCAATAACGTGCCGGCCGATAACGCACTTTATTTGGCACATGGAACGCCTTCCTCCAGCTTTCCTGCTCCAGGCACCACGCCCGTCAACGATGTGTATGGCTTGCTGATTCCGACCTTCCAATCCAATAACAGCCGCGGTGCCTGCGTGTTTGCCGTGGTGGATGTTTCCCCCTTTCTGAACATTTTGCATTACCAGTCATGGACAGCTAACCGGGGAAAAGTGGGGCCTGCCTTTATCCATGCCGCGACCTCAGAGACTGGCGCCTGCGGCCTGCCCAAGGTCAGCAAAAGCTTTGACAAAAGCGATATCTACCTGGGCGGTAGCGACAACAGCACCGTGCTGACGATCGATCTGTCCAATGGCACGCGCGACCCTATCATCCATGTCGATATGACCGACAACCTGCCAGCGCCTTTGGTGGTGGGGGCAGGCACCGTCGGCAATACCTGCACGGGCGGCAGCCTCAGTGCCGTCGCTGGCGCCAATGTCATCCGCAGCAGCGGTGTGACCATTCCGCCCGGCGGCTGCAGCATCACGGTGCCGGTGGTCTGGCCCAACACCGATGCTGGCCGCCAGGCTTGCGTGAACACCCCGTTGCTGACCAACACCATCACGCCGGGCACAGACTTTGTCTCGCCGATTGGGCAGGTCAACACGCCAGCGACGGCCACGCTGGCCTGCCAGCCCGCGCAACTCTCCATCGCCAAGCAAGTGGTCTGGCCGGTGAACATCACGCCGGTGGATCTGACCGGCAGCAGCTTCCCCGTCTCGGTAGTCTGCACCGGCAGCGATGGGCAGGCCTTGCCCGCGATCGACACCTCGATCACGCTGGATACGCCCAAGACCGGCAGTGTCACCGTCACGCCGGTGATCGCCAGCGGCAGCTGCGTGGTGACCGAGGGCACACGCCCCGCGCCCCCCGCCAACCATATCTGGGTGGAAAACCCGGCGCCCAGCGTCTCGGTCGCGATGGCCGCGCCGCCAGCGGCCAACCATGCGCTGCTGGTCAACACCTTGGCACGTGCCAATACCGACATCACCATCAGCACCACCGTGACCGGTGGCCCGGCAGCGGGCATCAGCGGCAGCTTTGGCTATACCGCCAACTGCGGCGCCGATGGCAGCTTTAGCGCCACCGTGAACCTGAGCGGCAGCAGCGCTGGAGCCATTGCCATCACCAATGTGCCTGTGGGTGCCAACTGCGCGGTAGAACAAACGCCCACCATGCCAGCGGCCCCCGCAGACTATGTCTGGAGCGAGACGCTGCCGGTATCGGTGGGTCTGGTGACTGGCGCCAGCGGCAACACGGCATCCTTTGTCTACACCCTTGTGCGCACGGTGCCCGCCGTGCCCGCTGCCGTGCCTACGCTGCAGCAATGGGCGCTGGTGGCGCTGTCGCTGATGCTGCTGGGCGCTGCCACGCTGCGCCGGCGCCAGGGCTGAATGCACTAAGCCTCTGCGCGGCAGCAGGGGCTAGGTGGCCCATTCCACCGGGGCCGCTGAGCGCCGATACGCCAAACCGCCGGGGCAGCTGCCCCGGCTTTTTTGTGCCCGCGCCAGGGCGCCGTAGCGGCGACGGCGCTCTGGGCACCAGCGATAAAAATGCCCCGGGCGCAGGCCACGGGGCATTGACTATGACGGAGCAGGGTGGCCGTGCAGCGCACCCTGGGGTCTTGCTAGGCCGCGACGCGCCGCAGACTCAGACCAGTTTTCGGCGGGCAAGGCCGACCAGCAGCAAACCCAGGCCCGCCAGCGCCAGGGGGTGGCCGACCGGCACCGCCTTGGGCACGACCACTACGGGGGCAGTCACCTCCAAGGTGACGGTGGCCGTATCGCATTGCGTGGCCTGCACGGTGCTGCAGATCTGGTAGCTCACCGTGTAGGCGCCCGGCGTGGCGGTCGCGCCAATCAGCACATTGCCATCGGGCGTGACGGTGATGCCGGTGGGCCAGGTGCCCACGGGCGTCAGGGCCACATTGCTGGTGGTGGCGGGTGCCGCATCGACCGTGTCATTGGCCAGCACATTGACAGCGGTGACCGTGCCGCTGGTGGGGCGGGTGATGGCGGGGGCGGCGTCATTGACGGCATCGACACCAATCAGCTGCACACCGCCAATGCCCTTGAAGGCAAAGATAAAGGTGTTGGGCGTGCCATCGGTGTTCGGGGTGCCGGGAGGGTTCTCACTGGGCTTGCCCAGCGAATAGGCCTCGGCGCCAAAGCTGCCCAATGCGGCCAGCGCATCGACCTGGTTGCCCGCAACGCCGTAGCCGATGGTGAATTCGACCTTGGCGCCGGGCGCAATGGTGCCAAAGTTGAAGCGAAAGTGCGCGCCGTGGTCGGTCGGTCCACTGTCCACCACATCCTGGTCGACAAACAGGATGCCTGAATCGCTCTCGAGCGGGTCGGCGGTATGGAAGCCGTTGTCGCTGGAGAAGACCAGCGCCGTGCTGCTGCCGCGCTGGATGGTGGTGTATTCGTTGAACTGGGTGGGGAAAACATCCCAGTCCATCGCGCGGCCATACAGCGCCTCGACCGGTGCGGACGAGATGTTTTCGATTGTGACCTTGACTTCGTAAATATTGCTGGTGGCCGTAGAAGGCGCGAAAGCATGGGTCACGCGGAAGGTGCCAAAGGCATTGGCCACGGCGGTAGCGGTCGTGGCCGTAGAGGTGAACGACTCTGACGTAATCCCTTGGATGCCCACGCTGGCGCCGGTAAATCCCGACGTATTGCTCAGGGCATCGGCAATGCCCCAGGCCTCGCAATAGCACCCTGGTGTCAGACCATCGGCGCCGTTGGCCAAATAGGTGATGCCCGTCAGTGGCGATATTTCTTCGGGCATCAACGAGCCATCGTTGCGCACCCCCACCCGCAAGGTGCCGTTGTCGATATTGGCCTGGGCCAAAACGATGGCTGGCACGCTGACCAGCATTCCCGCCAACAGTTGTCCTAGTTTCATGCTCTCACCTCATTTAGTATTTAAATTTATGATGAGGTTTTTTATCATAGTTATAAGAGATGAGAAAATTACTATACAAAACGCATAGAGCCATCAATAGTCCATAAAAACAAGTACTTATGCATATTTCTAAATTCAATTTTCTAAAAGAATGTGATTATTCACTTTGTTAAAGATTGTCAAAATCTTGCTATCAAATATTCTTGATATAGGTCATGAAAATGGGATTGCAACGCATTGCAATGCCTGCGCATTTGATGCGCAAGGCGAGAGGAGAAGTCGTCGTTTTTGACCTGGAGAGGGGGCGCAATGCTGGCTGCAGCACATTCCGCCCATTGATGGGCGGTATTTATCTGGGTGGCTGGCTGCATATGGCTGCATATGGCTGCATATGGCTGTTGATGGCCGCCTGAGCGCAGCGCTGGCATAGGCCCCTGGGGTGTTGCACCCGCACGCGCCACTTGGGGCGATGGCCGCAAGTGTCAACGGCTGAACCGACTGGCCAGATGGCCGAGGTAGCGTGCGCCTTCAATCGCCATGCTGCCCAGCGCATCGACCAGCGCCTGGTTGGCCTGGCGCGCCTCGGTGCTAAAGCGCGGCACGATGTTGCGAAAATCATCCGGGCTGAAGGCGGTGTCTGCCTGGATCGCTCCGGTCAAAAAGCCCTTGCCCAGCGGGCTGAAGGGTACGAAGCCGATGCCCAGCTCTTCGAGCAGCGGCAAGGTGGCCTGCTCGGGCTCGCGCCACCACAGCGAATATTCGCTTTGCAGCGCTGCCACTGGCTGCACCGCATGGGCGCGGCGGATCGAATCGACGCCGGCTTCGGACAGGCCAAAGTAGCGCACCTTGCCCTCGGCAATCAGGTCTTTGACGGCACCGGCTACCTCTTCCATCGGCACGACAGGATCGACGCGGTGCTGGTAGAGCAGATCGATAGGGTCCGTGCGCAGGCGCTGCAGCGAGGCATGGACCACCGCGCGGATACACTCGGGCCGGCTGTCGAGCCCGGCCTTAGAACCTGTTCAAAGTCTCTACGCAG
Organism: Comamonas koreensis; assembly: GCF_014076495.1. Lineage (NCBI taxonomy): Bacteria > Pseudomonadati > Pseudomonadota > Betaproteobacteria > Burkholderiales > Comamonadaceae > Comamonas > Comamonas koreensis. The sequence goes on from NZ_CP043575.1 coordinate 808,697, forward strand.
CCGCGTTGGAGTGCAATCGGGATGAGTTCGAAGGGCTGATCCGCCGCTTGCACCGGGGTGCAAGCAAGGGCCAGCGCGCAGAAATCGCCCGATTTCACTCCAACCCGCAGGGACAGTGGCTTTGCGCTGCCCGGGAAGGGGCGCCCGGCTAGGGCCGCCCGGGCAGGGGCGGTCTGCGTCGTTGCAAATCCTCGCAATAGCTGGGCTATTGCTGCGGTATTGCGCGGCTGGGCGCCCCCCTCGCATCCCATCCCGCAAAGACACTGTCGCGGCGCGAGGAGACTTTGAACAGGTTCTTAGAGTCACCATCCTTGAAGCCAAACTTGGTGGCAATCACCACCTGGTTGCGCACCGGCGCCAGTGCTTCGCCAACCATCTCTTCGTTCAAGGCGCCATAGGCCTCGGCCGTGTCAAAAAAGGTGATGCCCTGCGCGGCGGCATCGCGGATCAGCTGCACGCCTGCGCTGCGGCTAACCCCGGGGCCATAGCCAAAGCTCAAGCCCATGCAGCCCAGGCCGAGGGCGGAGACCTGCAGGCCGCTGCGACTGAGTGGGCGGGCGGGGATGGGGGTGTGGGTAGCAGAGTTCATGCCTATCAATGTAGGTATGTAGCCCCGTGATGACTAGACGGCTGGCATGGCCCGCCATCATGAGCGGGGCTCATCAATGGCGGGCGCCATGCCGGCGGCATCAAGTGGCCGCGCTGGCCACCACGCAAATCTCGATCAGCTTGGCCGGGCTGGCCAGGCGCGCTTCCACCGTCGCGCGGGCCGGTGCATGGCCAGCGGCGACCCACTGGTCCCAGACCACATTCATCTCGGCGAAGTGGCGCATATCGGCCAGGTAGATCTGGCAGCTCAGGATGCGCTCCTTGTGGCTGCCATGCTCGGCCAGCAGGCGGTCAATCTTGGCAAGCACCTCTTGGGTCTGGCCGCTGATGCCGGCATCGACCTGGTCGGCCACCTGGCCGGCCAGGTACAAGGTGTGGTCGTGGCGCACGACCTGGGACATGCGGTGGTTGCCGCCGATGCGGGTGATGGTGTTGGTGGTCATGGGGTGTTCTCCTGAATGGTGGCAAAAGGCGGGTGCTTTATCAGCGCTCAATGCCGGCCTTGTATTTCTGGTACTGGATGGTGCTGACCACGGCGATGCGGCGCAGCGGCTCGGGTGGCAGCCAGCTGGGGCGCTCAAAGCCCAGCGCATCGGCCAGTTGGGGCGACTGCTGGCCGCAGGCCATCTCGCCGAGCAGCTTGCCGAACATGCTGCCCTTGAGCATGCCCGCGCCATTGCAGCCGATGGAAATGTAGAGGCCATCGCCCACCTGGCCAAAGTAGAGCGCGCCGTTGCGGGTGAGGGCGGTGACGCCGCCCCAGACCAGCGGCAGCGCATGCGAGCGCATCTGCGGGTAGCGCATCTGGTAGCAGCCCTGCAGCGCTTGGCGCACTTCGGCGAGCGGCTCTTCGCTGTCGTACGAGTACGAGCTGCGCACCATGAAGCGCCCGCCCGCGACCTTGCGCAACGTGGTGCCCAGGCGGTTGGCGGGGATCACGCCCCATTCCGGCGCGGGGCCCAGTTTTTTCAGCTCGTCCTCGTCCAGCGGCTCGGTCAGGCCCGCGTAGGTGTAGATGGTGAACACGCGGTCACGCGCAAAGCCGAGCTTGCGGGCAAAGCCGTTGTTGGCGATGACGATGCGCGGGGCGCTCAGCTCGGCCGTGGCGGTGCGCACGCGGTGGGGCTTGCCCTCGTGCAGCGACAGCACGGGCTCGCCCTCCCAGAGCTGCACATTGGCGGGCAGGCTGTCGGCCAGGCCGCGCACCAGGGCGGCGGGCTGCACAAAGACGTTGTTGTCCGAGTGGTAGCCGTAGTGGTAGTGCGTGGTGCCCAGCTGCTGCTGCAAGGCATCGCGCTCCAGCTCGGTATAGGCGACGCCCCAGTCCTGGTACTGCTGGAGCGTGCTTTTGAGGCGGGCGGCACCATCGGGCGTGGCGGCTGCGTGGTACTTGCCCACAGGGTTCCAGCCGCAGCCGATCTGGTGCTGGTCGATCAGCGATTTGAGCCAGGCCAGACCGGTGTTGTAGAGCGCCATCTGCTTGCGCGCCACCTCGATGGGGCTGCCGTGGCCGGACATGCCGGTGTTGTGCGGCAGGTTGATCAAAAAGCCCGAGTTGCGGCCCGAGGAGCCGTCGCCCACGGTGCTGGCATCGACCAGCAGCACGCGTGCCTGGGGCTCGAGCTCAGCAATGCGACGGGCAGCGGCCAGGCCGGTGACGCCGGCGCCAATGACGATGGCATCAAAGTGCCGCTCCGTGGGCGCCTGCGTGTGGGCCTGCCTTTTGGGGAGCAAGGTATTCCAGCCCGAGCCCGCTTGGTAGCTCGGGAAAGTAGGTTGCTTGGACATGGGGTGGTGGTGGTTAGTGGCGGGTGGCCTGCAGGCTGCGCATGACCTCGGACTGCACGGTGTCCCAGATCTGGCCCTTGAGTTCGTTGTAGCGCGGCGAGAGCTGCACCTGCGCATTGCGCGGCATGGGCAGGTCGTTACGGATGTCGGTGACCACGCGGCCAGGCCGCGCGCTCATGATCAGCATGCGGGTGGACAGCAGCAGCGCCTCGTCGATGGAGTGGGTGATGAAGATGATGGTCTTCTTGCTCTTTTCGTAGATCTGCAGCAACTCGTCCTGCAGCACTTGGCGCGTCATCGCATCGAGCGCGGCAAAGGGCTCGTCGAGCAGGATCACGTCCGGGTCATTGGCGAGCACCCGGGCGATGGACACGCGCTGGCGCATGCCGCCCGACAATGCATTGGGGTACTTGTCCTCAAAGCCCTGCAGGCCCACCATGTCGATAAAGCGGCGCGCCACCTGCAGGCGCTCGGCCTTGGCAATGCCCTTCATCTTGAGGCCAAAGGCGACGTTGTCGAGCACCGTGAGCCAGGGAAAGAGCGCGTACTGCTGGAACACCATGCCGCAGTGCGGATCGACCTTGTTGACCTCGCGGCCGTTGACGACGATGCGCCCGGCCGTGGGCTTGTCAAAACCGGTGACCAGGTTGAGCAAGGTGGATTTGCCGCAGCCCGAGGCGCCCAGCAGCACGACGAACTCGCCCTTTTCAATCTCCAGATCGACGCGCTCGAGCGCCTTGAAATCCCCGTAGTGCTTGGCGATCCCCTGGATGGAGATCATCGGGCCTTTGTGTTGCGCGTTCATTGTTTCCACCTCAGTACCCAGTTTTCAATCAGTCGGAAGAAAAAGTCGGTGATCAGCACCGTGGTGCTGATGAGCACCATGCCCAGCACGACCACCTCGGTCTGGAAGAACTCCTTGCCATTCATGATGAGAAAGCCCAGGCCTTCGCGCGCGGCGACCAGCTCAGCGGCGATCACGCAGGTCCAGGCCAGGCCCAGGATCACCTTGAAGCCGCTCAGGATCTGCGACAGGCTGCCCGGCAGGATCACCTCCTTCATCACCTGCCAGCGGTTGGCGCCCAGGTTTTGCGCGGCGCGCACCAGGAGCGGATCGACATTGCGCGTGGCCTCTATCACATAGACCATCGCTGGCGCAAAGCAGCCCATGAAGACGATGCTGTACTTCTGCGTCTCGGTGATGCCGAACCACAAGAGGGACAGCGGAATCCAGCTCATCGACGGCAGCGGGCGCAGAAACGACAGGATGGGGTCAAAGGCCGCCCGGGCGTACGACGAGGTGCCCAGAAAAATGCCCAGCGGAATGGCGACGGCGGTGGCCGCCAAAAAGCCGATCATCACCCGGCGCGCAGACGCCAGGATGTGGGGCCAGAAGGTGCCATCGCCCAGCATGGCGGCGGCCTTGCCCAGCGCGGCGCTGGGCGGGGGCAGAAAGATGGGGTCGACCAGGCCTGCGCGGCACACGGCCTCCCAGACGGCGATGAACAGCAGCACGGAGGCTGCACTGGTGGCGGCCAGCGCCATGGAAGAAGGGGGTTTGGCGATCACGGGGTGTGCTCCGGCCTTCAGACAAAGGAGGCATCAATCCAGTCTTTGACGACCGGGGCCTTGTCAATCTGCTTGTGCTTGACCAGCATCTCGGCGAGCTTTTGCAGGCCTTGCACAAACTCGCCCGTCAGCAGCTCCTTTTGCTGGGCCTGTGGGTACCAGTCCGAGCCGGTGACGGCCGACATCTGCTCCTTCATGGTGAGGCCGGTGAACTTGAGCAGCGCCTGCGAGGCCTTCTCGGGCTGCTCGCGCAGCAGATCGCTGGCCTTGAAGTAGGCCGACAGGTAGCGCTTGACCAGCTCACTGTTCTTGGCGGCAAACTCGCGGCGCACCAGCAGTACATCGGGGCCGGGCGTGACCTTGAAGGACTTGTAGAGGCTGAACTGCGAGTCATCGGCCAAGAGTTTGACGCCGGGCTCGCGCAGGATGTTGTCAAAGTGCGGGGTCCAGGCAGCGGCCGCATCGATCTGGCCGGTCTTGATCGCGCCATGCAGCTCCGGGCCGGGGATGTTGAGCACATCGGCCCCGCCCGGTTTGATGCCCGCCTGCTCCAGCACATCGAGCACCAGCAGGTGGGTGCTGGATGCAAAGGTCACGCCGATCTTCTTGCCTTTGAGATCGGCCACGGAGTCGATGCCTTTGCGGGCGACCAGGCCTTCGACGCGGCCAAAGTTTTCCGGAATCGCAATGATCGCGAACTGCTTGGCGCCGCGCGACATCAGCGCCAATGCCGAGACAATGCCGGCGCAGCCGATATCGACGCCGCCGGACATGAAGGCGCTCATGCGGGCCGACGAGGTGGCAAAGGACTGCCAGTCCTGCGTGATGCCCACCTCCTTCAAATAGCCCTCGGCCATCGCCAGGTGGGCGGGGTAGTGGCCCAGCCAGGGTGAGCCCCCGTATTTGACGGTCGCATCGGCCGCCCAGCTGGGCAGCGACAGCGCACTGGCCAATGAGGCGGCGGCGCTTTGTTGGATAAAAGAACGGCGGTTGAGGGTCATATGTGTCTCCTTGGATTTCCTGTTTTTTAAAGAGCTGGCCAATCGCTGGACAAGACACTCCCCTGGCGCGGATGCGGCGGCATCCCAGCCATGGACAGCGGCTTGTGCAAGGGCGGGCTAGCTCAGCGCGATCCCGCTTCTGAGCCAGGGGATCAGTTGGCGTACATCGGGAAAGATGTCGTTTTCCATGACGCTTCTGCTCACTTGGAAGCAGTTCTCGGCCATGTCCACATACTCCCCCTCCCGGGAGAGCTGGTAGATGGTGCGGTGCAGGCTGGCGCCGGGCAGCGGAATGGCAGTGATCTGCCCGCTGTAGGTGCGGCCCTGCAGCAGGCAGATGGGGGTGGTGATGGTCCAGCCCAGGTCGGCGGCGACCATGGCCATCACCACGTCGGAGGTGTCGATCTCCAGATAGGGGCGGGGCGTGAAGCCCTGGCGGCGCAGGTGGCGCTCGATCAGCGCGCCAAAGTGGGAGCGGGCGCTGAAGCGGATCAGCGGCATCTTCTCGATCAAGGTGGTGAGGTCGGCGTTCTTGAACTCTTTCTCGCGCACCTTGGGGATCACCGCGATAAAGGGCTCGGAGAAGATCGAGCGGCGCACGATGTGGTCAATGTCATCGAGCGTGTCGGTGGTGACGATGAGGTCGAGCTGGCGCTTCATCAGCGCCGTCGCATGGCTGTTGGCCAGACCCGACCAGAGCAGCAACTGGCTGGCCGATTCGGTGACCTTCTTGACGATGGCCGGCCCTGCCGTGGCGGCAAAGGAGTCGATCATGCCCACACGCATTGCTGGGCGGCTGGCCAGGTCGGCATCGCGCACATGCACCACCAGCCGCTCCATGTCTTCGACAATCTGCCCGGCCCGGCGGCTGAGCGCAATGCCTGCCGGCGTGAGCTTGAACGGCCGCTGCGAGCGGTCAAACACCTGCGTCTGCAAGATCGCCTCGATCTGCGTGATCGTCTGTGAGACCGCCGATTGCGTGACCCCCAGCGCCGCCGCCCCCTTGGACAGGCTGCCCGAAGACGCCACGGCCTCGAAAATCTTCAAGGCGCGCACATCGAGACCCGAGGTTGTCTTCATGTCGTCTCCGTTGTGGATCCACTGCAGCAGCTGAGGCGTTTTGCGGTGGATTTTTAAGGATCCTCTGCAAAACCCTCGCCAAGCGGGATGGACGCGGATCGGGATGAGGCGCAAGGCGTCTTTTGCAGTCAATAGCGCGCTATTGACAACAAAGACAACACAGCGGATCGCCCGAGCCCGCGATCAGACCACGGCAGGGAGTTTTACAGAGGGTCGTTAAGTATTAGTATTTCTACAAATACTAGCCATTAAGCGGAGATTTTGATAACAACTTAATTAAAACTAATACTTAGGATCAGTTTCGCTTGGGTGGGGCATCTTCAGTCGTCCACAAAAAGCCTCCAAGGCCGCAACATGCTGGCGGCGATGGAGGCTGTGGCCGGGGTGGAGCCGGAGCTTTTAGGCTTGCTGGCGCGTTGCGGCCAGCACGATTTCGCGAATGCAGACGCCGGCCGGCTGCGCATAGGCGTAGTGGATGGCGTTGGCCACATCCTGGGCCGCCAGCACCTTGCCGCCCATGGCAGTTTTCCAGTCCTCATAGCCGGACTTGATGGCCGCATCCGTGGTGTGGCCGAGCAGCTCGGTCTCCACCGCGCCGGGGGCGATGGTGGTCACGCGCACATGGTGGGCAGCGAGTTCTTCGCGCAGGTTCTCCGTCAGGCCATGCACGGCAAACTTGGTGCCGACATAGGCCACATGGTTGGGGAAGGTCTTGCGGCCCGCAACCGAGCTCACATTGATGATACTGCCGCGCTGGCGCTGCACCATGCCGGCGGCAACGGCATGCACGCCGTTGAGCACGCCTTTGACATTCACGTCGAGCATGCGGTCCCACTGGTCCGGGTCCTGGCGCGTGATCTCGCCCAGCAGCATGACGCCGGCGTTGTTGACGATGGCATCGGCCGGGCCAAAGCGCGCTTCGCCTTGCTGCACGGCGGCGGCCAGTGCGGCGCGGTCGGTCACGTCGACGGAGAGCGCCAGCGTGCCAGGCAGGTTCAGCGCCTGCATGGGCTCGAGCCGGCGCGCCAGCAGCAGCAGCGGGTGGCCGAGCGACGAAAACAGCTGCGCGGTGGCCAGGCCAATGCCCGAGCTGGCACCGGTGATAACGATCAGGGGTTGGCGGTTTTGCATGGTGGTGTGGCTTTCTAAAGAAATAGATTTTTCTGATGAATCAGTAGAGAATCTAGTGTAGAGCGAGCGTATGGCGTTTGAAAAATGGTTTATTCTTCTTTCACTCATACGTTTTACTTATGGCTTGAGATGGACTACCGCCAATTCCGCGCCTTTGTGGCCGTCTTTGAAGAGCGCAATATCACCGCCGCCGCACAGCGCCTGCACCTGAGCCAGCCGGCGCTGTCGGGCAGCATCCGCCTGCTGGAAGAGGCCCTGGGCACGGCGCTGTTTGTGCGCAAGGCGCGGGGGGTGGAGGTGACGGACGACGCCCGCGCGCTCTACCCCCAGCTGCGCCGCATGGTGGCCGAGGCCGACGACCTGGCCCAGCGCTTTCGCCAGCGCGGCGCGCGTGCGCGCCTGACCATTGGCGTCGAAGAAGATGTGGCCCGCAGCACCGTGCAGCACTTGGCCGCCACCGCCCGGGCTTGCGTGCCCGGCCTGCAGCTGCACCTGCTGGCGCAATGCGAGGGCGATGCGCGCCTGGCCAGCGAAGAGCTGCGCTGCGAGGACGAGCTGTTTTTACCGCTGCTTAGCGAGCGCTATGTGCTGGCCCTGCCCGCCCAAGCGCTGCCGCCAGACAACGCAGCAGCCACGCCGCAGGACACCGCCACCGACTGGATCGTCTGCCCCAGCCACGCCAGCCACCAGCGCCTGGTGCCCCTCTACGGCAGCCGCGCCGACACCCCCGCCGCGCTGGCCGGCAACTTCTCGCTGGCGCTGGACCTGGTCGCCGCCGGCGTGGGCCGGGCGATCGTGCCCGAATCCCTGGCGCAAGCAATACCGGGCGTGCAGACCCAGCCGCTGGAGGTGGAGCTCAAACGCCGCATTGGGCTGTGCTACAACGTGCAGGCGCTGGGCAATGGCGCGTTGGCGCAGTTGCGGCATGGGGTGTTGGGGGCTTGAGTCGGGCGGTGCCGTCATGGCTATCGCCGCAGCTGAGGATGACGCATGGGCGCCGCGCCATCCGCATGTCTTATGGTGCCATGGCCCCGCATTGCTTACAGAAATATTCCTTGCCGGGCGGGAACGGTGTTGACCACAGCCAGAGCATCAAAAATGTGGCCAATGCGGCGCTCAGAGGGGTTTTGCGCCGGAACTCCGTGCCGTCACAGCGCTTGCATACCCGCACGTCACTGGGATAGTCATGCTCCAAGGCTTGCTCCAGCGTACCGTTGTCGCGCTCGGCCAGCAAAGACTGCGCCTGGTGGAGCAGGTGCGCAGGCACTACAACGCGCACGCCACCAAGTACCCGCGACATGGGCCATTGCAGACCAATGTGGTGTTCGCTGCGCAAATAGGCAGGAATGTTTTCTGATTCCAGCAATGCACGGCATACATGGGCTTGCCAGGCACTGTCGTGGATTTCCACCGTGATAAATCGAACTTCCTGATCCATGCCCCTCCTAGGCCTGAAGTTGCGGCCAATGGAGCGAATCAATGCGCGTTGCGCTTGCAAATGGGGCCTGCCAGCGATGCTACAGGCCCTTGTTCGGCATCGTTGACGGTGAATGCATAAATGCGACACCCGCTTGGTTTGCATTGGTAACGATGGTGCACTGCATTGCCTGGCTGGCGCGATGCAGCGTGTGGCCGCGTATCAGGACAGCACGTCGCGCAGCGACGCATCCTTGGCGAACTGGGCCTTGGCAAAGGGGCACAGTGGCAGCACCTTGGTGTGGGTCTCACGGGCCCAAGCTACCAAGGCATTGAGCAGCTGGCGGCCTGCGCCTTCGCCGCGCAGTGAATCATCCACTTCCGTGTGGTCGATGATGATCATCGTGGCATTGGTGCGGCTGTAGGTCATCTCGGCCACGCGTGTGGCATCGCGGTTGATAAAGAACGCGCCTTTGGAATCGGCTTCTTCGTGTTGGACGGTGTAGGGCATGCGGGCCTTGGGTTGAACAAAACCCCAAGAATAAGGGATGGCGGCAGCCCTGGCGGTGGAGGTGGCTTGGAGCAGGGCGCTGATGCCTGGGGCTTCAATCCGTGCTGTCTGCGTCTTCGTCGTCGTCCTCAGGCGGGTTTTCAAACCGCTCCCAGGTGCCGCCCACTTCCTGGCGCCAGGCGCTCCAACCCAGTGGCAGGTCTGCGATTTGTTCCAGGCTCTGGTCGCGCTCATACATGCAAGCCATGCGGACCAGGAGGGCCTCGCCGGGCTCGTCGGTGCTGGCATCCAGAAACTGCCAAGCCCCATCGGCATCATGCGAGACCATCAACACTGGCAGATGCTCGCGTACCACCTTGGTCGTAGAAAAGCTGGCGGTGTTGTGCGCATCGGCAAAGGGCCAATGGTCAAACTGGTGGCTGTGCATGGCGATGCTCCTCGTTGTCTCAGGCTTCGGTGGCAAACAGCTCGATGGTGTCGTCCGTCCAGTCATGGCCGCTCCAGCCGGAATCTGCATCAGGCGGCGGAAAGGCGGTGCGGCAGTAGCCATGCTTGGCCGCAAAATCAAACACGGCATGCGGGTTGCCATTGATCAGCAGCACGACCTTGCTGCCGTCGGTGGACCAGCCAATCGTCACCTCGGACGGCAGGTGCTTGTCGGAGACATCGGCTACGTTGTAGATGTGCAGCGCGTTCTGGATGGGTTGCTCGGCGTTCGCAAAATCCAGCGCATAGAAGTAGGCGGTGTCGCCATCGTCTTCAAACACGGCCGCATAGCTGCCTTCGGGCGCATTGCCTTGAAGAGGCTCGGCAGCGCCGATCTGGATGGTGCTCTGGGCGGTAACGACGATGGGCATGAACAGTCCTTGTCATGAATGAGAGGGAAGCCGTGGCGGCCAGCAAAGGACCAGCATAAACTGGCTTTATGGCAGCGCTGGGTAGGCCAAGGTAGCCAGCGCTATGGCCCTTGTTATCGCGTGCCCCGGATATGGGCGATCACTTCGCGCAAGGTGGTGGCCTCTGGCACCCACCAGTCTGCCAGCGCACCCAGCGCCACGGCGCAGACCAGGGCGCCGAGCAGCGGCTTCCAGGTCAGTCGCACGGCCGAGGCCAGCCAGCCTGCGCGCTCGACCCGCACCAGGGCGCGGGCGGTCATCATCGAAAAGGCCAGCTCCACCGCGACGGTCAGGAGCACATCCACGCCAAAGTACAGCCACAGCAGCGCGCCAAAGCCAAAGAAGGCCAGCAGCAGGGCGGCAAACACCGCCAGGATGGGCACGATGATGATGCCCTCATCGCTGCCGCCGATATCGGCCACATCTACCGCACCGGTCCAGGAGCTGGAAGCACCTGATGCAGTCGACGACAGGTCCACATCCGCCCAATCCCCCGACGCGCCGCCACCACCAAAATTGCCGCCCCCGCCTGACTGCCAATCGGGCGCGCCTTTGCCTACGTGCAGATCGGGCACCGGGTCGATGCCATCGGCCCAGGAGTCTTCGCGCCTGCGCGCATAGGCATTGCGCACCAGGTAGGCCGCCCACAGCCGCAGCACCAGCAGGTACACGGCATAGCCCACGCCCAGGCTGATGGCATAGCGCAGCGCCATCGATGCCACCCCGGAATGGAGCAGCGCTGCCGTGACCGCCCACATCACCAGCAAGACCAGCAGCCCCATGCACAGGCCATGCAGACGCAGCCAGTGTTTTTTCTGCAGGGTGGATGCCATGTGCTGGGGCATGCGCAGCGATGACCAGCTGGACTTGCGCTTGCGTTGGGCGGCGCGGTTGTGGGGTGCTTGGGCCAAGGCGAAAGGGCGGGGAGTGAGGTCGGGAGCAGTGTAGCTCCAGATTGGACGTCGTCTGCTTGCTGATACCAACGATGCCGGAGAGACCATCCAGCCGAATACTGGAGGCTTTGCGCATGGCTCGGACGGCATGGCCAAGGTCTGACGAAGACTTGATTTCGAGCTTCATAGTTCCTGGTTGACTAGGAATTATGGAAAGGCATTGATAACGTTTGTAAAAATGCCTAGCAAAATAGGATTTATGGCTGGATAGTAGTTCGGGTTTGATGGAAATCCCAGTCTGTCAGTCGCAGGCAGATTGCGAGAGCAGGCATGAATCGCGAGCGCACCAGCACACGCAAAAACAGCCGCTTTCGCGGCTGTTTTATGGAGGTTTCTGACTAGTCCGAAGTATCCGTCAAAAGAGGGAGGCTCTAAAACAGCGCCGCCACCTTTGACCGCTGACACCCATCACACATCAATATTCCCCGCCCGCAATGCATTGGTCTCGATAAAGTCGCGGCGGGGCTCGACCTCGTCGCCCATCAGCATCGTGAAGACGCGGTCGGCTTCGATGGCGTCGCCGACTTTGACCTGCAGCAGGCTGCGGACTTGGGGGTCCATCGTGGTTTCCCACAGCTGCTCGGGGTTCATTTCGCCCAGGCCCTTGTAGCGCTGGCGGGCGGTGGTGCGTTCGGCTTCGCTGATGAGCCACTGCATGGCCTGGCGGAAGTCGGTCACTTTTTCCATCTTGGCTTTTTCGCCTTCGCCACGGGTGACCTTGGCGCCTTCGGCGAGCAGACCGTGGAAGTTCTGGGCTTCGGCGGCCAGCGCCGCGTAGTCCTGGCCTTCGACAAACTCCTGCGTCAGGATGGAGCTCTTGATGTTGCCGTGGTGGTGGCGGCTGATGCGCAGGATCGGCTTTTCGGTGTGCGGGTCCAGCTCGCCCGTGACTTCGGCGGGCACGCCGGTGGTGGTCAGCTCGCGCAGCTTGGCTTCGAGCACCGGGGCGCAGACCATGGCGTCGTCCAACGTGTCGAGACGGATCTGCACGCCGTCGGCGATGGCGCGCAGCGCTTCGGCGTCCAGGTAGGATGAGAGGCGGTCGATGACGGTTTCGGCGGCCAGGTGCATGCCGGCCAGGCGGCCCAGCTCTTCACCATCGATGGTGCGCGGGTTGGCGCCGCCGGTGCTGACGCTGGCGCCTTGCAGGGCCACGCGCAGCAGGAACTGGTTGAGGGCAGGGCCGTCCTTGAGGTACAGCTCTTCCTTGCCGTTCTTGACCTTGTACAGTGGCGGCTGCGCAATGTAGATGTGGCCGGCTTCGACCAGATCGGGCATCTGGCGGTAGAAGAAGGTCAGCAGCAAGGTGCGGATGTGGGCGCCGTCGACGTCCGCATCGGTCATGATGATGATGCGGTGGTAGCGCAGCTTGGCGAGGCTGTAGTCGTCGGTGCTGCTCTTGCCCGAGTCTTCGCTCACCTTGCCGATGCCGGTGCCCAGCGCGGTGATCAAGGTCACGATTTCGCTGCTGGAGAGCAGCTTTTCGTAGCGGGCTTTTTCCACGTTCAGGATCTTGCCGCGCAGCGGCAGGATGGCCTGGAACTTGCGGTCACGCCCTTGCTTGGCCGAGCCGCCTGCGGAGTCACCCTCGACGATGTAGATTTCAGACAGCGCTGGGTCTTTTTCCTGGCAGTCGGCCAGCTTGCCGGGCAGGCCCATGCCGTCGAGCACGCCTTTGCGGCGCGTCATTTCACGGGCCTTGCGGGCCGCTTCACGGGCGCGGGCCGCTTCAACGATCTTGTTGCAGATGATCTTGGCGTCGTTGGGCTTTTCTTCGAGGTACTCGGTCAGCAGCTTGCCGACGATGTCCTCGACGGGCGCGCGCACTTCGCTGGAGACCAGCTTGTCCTTGGTCTGGCTGCTGAACTTGGGCTCGGGCACCTTGACGCTGAGCACCGCGCACAGGCCTTCGCGCATGTCGTCGCCGGTGACTTCGACCTTGGCCTTCTTGGCCAGGTCATGGTCAGCGATGTACTTGCCGATGACGCGGGTCATCGCCGCGCGCAGGCCGGTCAAATGGGTGCCGCCGTCACGCTGGGGGATGTTGTTGGTAAAGCACAGCACCTGCTCGTTGTAGCCGTCGTTCCACTGCATGGCCACTTCGACACCGATCTCGGTGCCGGGGATGCCGCCATAGGTCTCGGCCGGGCGGCTGCCTTCGGCGTGGAACACGGTGGGGTGCAGCACTTTCTTGGTGCCGTTGATGAACTCGACAAAGCCCTGCACGCCGCCGGCGCCGGAGAAGTCGTCCTCCTTGCCATCGCGCTCGTCCTTGAGGCGGATGCGCACGCCGTTGTTCAGGAAGGACAGCTCGCGCAGGCGCTTGGCCAGGATCTCGTAGCGGAACTCGTAGTTTTCCTTGAAGATTTCCTGGTCGGGCAGGAAGTGCACTTCGGTGCCGCGCTTCTCGGTGGCGCCCACAATGCGCATCGGCGAGACTTCCACGCCGTCGACCACTTCGACCAGGCGGTTTTGCACAAAGCCGCGCGAGAAATCGATCTGGTGCACCTGGCCTTCGCGGCGCACGATGAGCTTGAGCTTGATGGACAGCGCGTTCACGCAGGACACGCCCACGCCGTGCAGACCGCCCGAGACCTTGTAGCTGTTCTGGTTGAACTTGCCGCCGGCGTGCAGCTCGGTCAGCGCGATTTCAGCGGCCGAGCGCTTGGGCTCGTGCTTGTCATCCATCTTCACGCCGGTGGGAATGCCCCGGCCGTTGTCCACCACCGACAGCGAGCCGTCGGCGTGGATGGTCACCAGGATGTCGTCGCAATAGCCGGCCAGGGCCTCGTCAATGGAGTTGTCCACCACTTCAAACACCAGGTGGTGCAGGCCGGTGCCGTCCGAGGTATCGCCGATGTACATGCCCGGGCGTTTGCGCACCGCCTCCAGCCCTTCCAGGATCTGGATGGCGCCTTCGCCATAGCCGCTGGCATCGGGGCCTGGCGTGCTGGGGGATTGTTCCGGCTGGTTTTCTGCGGTCATGAAGCTGCCTTGGTACTGCACTGGCGGGCGCGGCGCCCTGCCATGTCTTTGAATCAAATAAATCTCGGTGCTGCGCCGGCCTGCTGCTGCAAACCGGCGCGCGGGTCGCCTGCGTGGCTTACATGCGCATCGGCATGACCACGTACTTGAAGGTGTCGTTTTCCGGGTTGGTGATCAGCGCCGAGTTGTTGTTGTCGGCAAAGTCGATGCGCACCATGTCCTGGCCCATGTTGGAGAGCACATCGATCAGGTAGGTGACGTTGAAGCCGACTTCAACGGCCGGGCCGCCGTAGTCGATATCGAGCTCATCCACCGCCTCTTCCTGCTCGGCGTTGTTGGCTGCAATGCGCAGGGTGCCGGGCTCGATGGTCAGGCGCACGCCCTTGAACTTGTCGCTGGTCATGATGGCCGTGCGCTGCATGCTGGCCAGCAGTGGCGCGCGGCCCAGCGTGATGCTGTTGGGGTGGTTGCGCGGGATGACGCGGTTGTAGTCGGGGAACTTGCCCTCGACCAGCTTGGTGACGAACTCCATGCCGGCAAAGGTAAAGCGCGCCTGGTTGCTGGCGAACTGCATCTCGATGACGGGCTGGTTGTCGCCGCTGGCGTCCGACAGCAGGCGCTGGAGCTCCAGCACGGTCTTGCGCGGCAGAATCACTTCCTGCTTGGGCACTTCCACATCCAGGGTGGCGCTGGCAAAGGCCAGGCGGTGGCCGTCGGTGGCCACCAGGCTCAGCGTGTTGCCCTCGGCCACGAACAGGATGCCGTTCAGGTAGTAACGGATATCCTGCACAGCCATCGCGAACGAGACCTGGCCCATCAGGTCCTTGAGCACCTTTTGCGGCACGCTGAACACGGGGCCGAACGAGGGTGCTTCCTGCACCAGCGGGAAGTCTTCTGCCGGCAGGGTCTGCAAGGTGAAGCGGCTCTTGCCGCCCTTGAGGATCATCTTGGACTGCTGCGTCTCCAGGCTCACGGTCTGGTCGCTGGGCATGGTCTTCAGGATGTCGATCAGCTTGCGCGCGCCCACGGTGGTGGTGAAGTCACCCATGTCACCGCCCAGCTCGGCCGTGGTGCGGATCTGGATTTCCAGGTCGCTGGTGGTCAGCTGCAGCGCATTGCCGGTCTTGCGGATCAGCACGTTGGCCAGAATCGGCAAAGTGTGGCGCCGCTCGACAATACCGGCGACCGACTGCAGTACTGCGATGACTTTGTCTTGTGTGGCCTTCAGAACAATCATTTCAACCTCTTGTCAAATTGCGGTGTTGTTGTGGACGGCAGTTGTGCACGGAGCCCCCTCTGCACCTGTCCCATTTGCCATTGTGCCTGCGGCGCGCAGGCAATTGGCGAAATCAAAAAATTCCATCGGCTAGCCCTTGAGGGTCTGCTCCAGCACGTGCAATTGCTGGTTCAGCTCGGTCAATTGCTGGCGCTCGCCACCGATCTTGCGCACCGCGTGCAGCACGGTGGTGTGGTCGCGGCCGCCAAAAAGCTCGCCGATTTCCGGCAGGCTTTTCTGGGTCAGCTCCTTGGCCAGGTACATGGCAATCTGGCGCGGACGGGCAATGCTGGCCGGGCGCTTTTTGCTGTACATGTCGGCGACCTTGATCTTGTAGTAGTCCGCCACGGTCTTTTGGATGTTTTCCACGCTGATCTGGCGGTTCTGGATCGAGAGCAGATCGCGCAGCGCCTCGCGCGCCAGCTGGATGGAGATTTCCTTCTGGTTGAAGCGCGAGTAGGCGAGGATCTTGCGCAGCGCGCCTTCGAGCTCGCGCACATTGGAGCGCACGTTCTTGGCCACGAAGAAGGCCACTTCCTCGGGCATCTCGGTGCCTTCGACGCGCGACTTGTTGATCAGAATGGCAACGCGCATCTCCAGCTCGGGCGGCTCGATAGCCACCGTCAGGCCCGAGTCAAAGCGCGAGACCAGGCGCTCGTGGATGTTGGCCAGACCCTTGGGATAGGTGTCAGACGTCATCACGATGTGGCTCTTCTTGGCCAGCAGCGCTTCAAAGGCGTTGAAGAACTCTTCCTGCGTGCGGTCCTTGTTGGCGAAAAACTGCACATCGTCGATCAGCAGCAGATCGAGCGAGTGGTAGCGCTCCTTGAACTCGTCAAAGGTGCGGCGCTGGTAGGACTTGACCACATCCGAAACGAACTGCTCGGCATGGATGTAGAGAACTTTGGCGTCCGGGTTGTCGGCCAGCAGCTTGTTGCCCACGGCATGCACCAGGTGGGTCTTACCCAGACCAACGCCGCCGTAGATGAACAAGGGGTTGTACAGATGTCCGGGAGACGCCGCCACATGCATGGCCGCCGAGCGCGCCATGCGGTTGGCAGTACCTTCGACCAGCGTGTCAAACGTGAGCACCGGGTTCAGGCGGTTGCGGAAGTTGCCACTGGCATTGCCGGTATCACCCTCGGCGCTGCTGGCCTGGCCCGTATGGGGCGCGGGGCTGGCGTCGCTGATCTGGATGCTGTTGCGGTACTGCTCGGCCGCGTTGGCGGCAGCCTGGCCGGGGTTGCGGCTAGCTGGCCCGTAGGACGGCCCCAGGCCCATGCCTGACGAGGTGCCACTGCCCTGAGCCGACGCTGCAAGCGCACCACCGCTGCGCACCGGTGGGCGCACAACGGTGCGCACGGCCGCATCTCGCTGGGCAATGGCCAACTCGATGGCCACCGGTTGTCCGTAGGTTTCCTCCAGCATGGCGGCCAGGCGGCCGGTGTATTGGGCGCGAATCCAGTCGAGCTTGAAACGGTTGGCCACATAGAGCGTGACCTTGGACAAGTCGTCCGACACGACAGCGGTCAGCGGCTTGATCCAGGTGTTGAACTGTTGCTCGGGCATTTCTTGGGCGAGTTGCTCTACAACTGCACGCCACAAACCTTGGCCCAGGCTGGCTTCATCCATTGTTATCCCACGGAAAGATTCATCCCCCACGCTGTTGTTGTTGTGGATAAGGGGGAAGGTTGATCGGCTGCCTATTGTAGCTTGTGCAAAAGTTATCCACACAACGGACTGGTCTGCACAAACCCCATGCTCGGGTTTCCTCGATGGGCTGGCCGCAGACTCGGCAAAAGTCTGCGCATATTACAGAAAAAACCGAGGACAAAGCCAAGTAATTGCCAAGGACAGTAAACACTGCGATAATTTGCGGTTTCCCTGCATGTCAGGGCGAATTTTACGCGCGTGTCCCCTCGCGCTGGCAACAGACCTTGTGTCCTTGCCATGGGGGTGGACCGCACTATTTCACCGGTGTTGCGCTTGAGCAGGGCTTGAGCTTGGTTGCTTTTGTGTTCATTTTTGGATGCAAGCGGCCAACAAACCGGAACCAAGCCTCTCTAGGAATTGCATCATGAAACGTACTTACCAACCTTCCAAAGTTCGCCGCGCCCGTACCCACGGTTTCCTCGTCCGTATGAAGACCAAGGGTGGCCGCGCTGTTATCAACGCACGCCGCGCCAAGGGCCGCAAGCGTCTGGGCCTGTAAGGCTGACAGGGTGACGGGCACCTCTCGGGTGCCAGGTAGTGCACCAGTGGGTGACACTTATGCATCGCCTTAAGACTCGCCCTCAATTCCAAGCCGCCATGGCAGGCGGCACCATCGCCCGTACAGCGCACTTTGCGCTGCACAGGCTGGTGTTGTCTGCCGACGCCTCGGGCAGCGCTGCTGCCCCATCAGGGCCTGGTGATCCAGCTGTCAAGGCTGGGTCGCAGGCTCTTTTTGCGTTGGAGGCGACCTGGCTGGGTGCCATGGTGCCCAAGCGCTGGGCGCGCCGCGCGGTCACCCGCAACGCCATCAAGCGGCAGATCTATGCCGTCGCTGCCTTGCATGAGGCGCAGCTGCCAGCCGCCGCCCACGTGGTGCGCTTGCGCAGCACGTTCGACCGCAAGCAGTTCATCAGCCCCAGCTCCGACGTGCTCAAGCAGGCGGTGCGGGCCGAGCTGATGCAGCTGTTTGCCCGGGCGCACAAGAACAGCCAGCCGGCCAAAGCCGAGCGCAGCGAAGGCGCCAAGGTGCTTAGCGTATGATGCAACGCTTGCTCATGGGTTTGGTGCGCGGCTACAGGCTGCTGCTGAGCCCTTGGCTAGGTTCTGCCTGCCGGTTCGAGCCCACGTGCTCTGCCTATTCATTGCAGGCGCTGGAACAGCACGGTGCTGCCATGGGCAGCTATTTGACGGTGCGCCGCCTGGTGCGCTGCCATCCCTGGTGCGAGGGCGGCCACGATCCGGTCCCCGCGCATCCGCGCTGGTTCAGTCGTCTGGTGACTCCCGCCGATTCATCCTCTTCCCCCTCTGAGAAGTCTTCATGAACGATATTCGCCGCACCATCTTGTGGGTGATATTTGGTTTCTCCCTGGTCCTGCTCTGGGACAAGTGGCAAATCCACAATGGTCGCAAACCCACATTCTTCCCCACACCTGAGGTGACGGCCCAGGCGCCTGCAGATGCAGTCAGCACCGACAACGGTCTGCCCGCTGCCAGCGCCAGCCCTGCGGCGCCTGCGAACGCCAGCAACGTGCCCGGCACGGCTGCTGCGGATGCGGCAGCCCCTGCTGCTGCACGCGAGAAGCTGACCGTGGCGTCCGACCTGCTGCGCCTGACCTTTGACAGCGAAGGCGCATCCTTGGTGGGTGCCGAGTTGCTCAAGTACGCCGACCAGGACGACAAGACCAAGCCCGTGAAGCTGCTCGACGAGAGCGCCAACCGCGTCTACGTGGCCCAGACGGGTCTGATCGGTGGCAACTTCCCGACCCACAAGACCGCGATGACCCTCAAGCCCGGCCCGCGCGAGCTGGCCGAGGGCCAGAACGAGTTGAACGTGGTGTTCGAGTCGCCTGACCTGGGCGGCGTCAAGCTGGTCAAGACCTGGACGCTCAAGCGCGGCGACTACGCCATTGGCTTGAAGCAGGAAGTCGTCAACACCGGCTCGGCCGCGGTCAACCCCCAGTTGTACCTGCAGCTGACGCGCGACGGCAACAAGCCCGCTGGCGAATCCTCGTTCTACTCGACCTTTACCGGCCCGGCCGTCTACACCGAGGCCAAGAAGTACCACAAGGTCGACTTCAAGGACATCGAAAACGGCAAGACCGACAGCGTGGACAAGGCAGCGGACAACGGCTATGTGGCCATGGTGCAGCACTACTTTGCCAGCGCCTGGCTGCTGCCCCAGGGCACGCAGCGCGACATCTATGTGCGCAAGGCCGGCACCAACCTGTACTCGGTCGGCGAGATCACCCACCTGGGCGAGATCGCTCCCGGCCAGAGCAAGGCCATCGATGCGCGCCTCTTTGTGGGCCCGCAGATCGAAAAGACGCTCGAAGCCATCGCCCCTGGCCTGGAACTGGTCAAGGACTACGGCTGGGTGACGATTCTGGCCAAGCCGCTGTACTGGCTGCTCGACAAGCTGCACGGCTTCATCGGCAACTGGGGCTGGTCGATTGTGGCGCTGGTGCTGCTGCTCAAGATTGCGTTCTACTGGCTCAATGCCAAGGCTTACGCGTCGATGGCCAAGATGAAGGCGATCAACCCCCGCATCATGGAGATGCGTGAGCGCCTCAAGGACAAGCCCCAGCAGATGCAGCAGGAGATGATGCGCATCTACCGTGAAGAGAAGGTCAACCCCATGGGCGGTTGCTTCCCGATCGTGATCCAGATTCCCGTGTTCATCGCGCTGTACTGGGTGCTGCTGTCGTCGGTGGAAATCCGCAATGCGCCCTGGATCGGCTGGATCCATGACCTGTCGGTGCCCGATCCGTTCTTCATCCTGCCCGTGCTGATGACCCTGTCGTCGCTGCTGCAGACGGCGCTGAACCCCGCACCACCGGATCCGATGCAAGCCAAGATGATGTGGATCATGCCGCTGATGTTCAGCGTGATGTTCTTCTTCTTCCCGGCCGGTCTGGTGCTGTACTGGCTGACCAACAACGTGCTGTCGATTGCCCAGCAGTGGATCATCAATACCCGCATGGGTGTGCCACCGCAGTTCAATCTGCCAAAGTTCAAGTAGCCAGCATTTGTCAATGCAGGGATTGCCTAGGCGGGCATTCCCGGATACACCTCCCAAACGGTCGCATTAGCGACCGTTTTTTCGTTAGCATGAGTTGTTTGAAAATGTGTTCAACAAAATAGGGGTTCAGGTATGGCGAAAGTATCGGTTTTTCGACCTAGCGCGCTGGCGCTGGCGGTGTTGCTCTGTGCGGGCGCGGCCCAGGCAGCCACCTTGCGCTGGGCAGGTGCCAATGACATCCTGACCCTGGACCCCCACGCACAGAACCACCAGACCACCCATGCTTTCCTGCAGCAGGTCTATGAGCCGCTGGTGCGCTACGGCAAGGATTTCCAGCTGGAGCCCGCACTGGCGACCAAGTGGACCGAGGTGAGCCCCACCCAGTGGCGCTTTGAGCTGCGCAAGGGCGTCAAATTCCACGACGGCGCGCCCTTCACCGCCGATGACGTGGTGTTCTCGCTGACCCGCATCATGACCCCGCCATCGAACATGATGAGCGCCACCCAGAGCATCAAGGAAGTCAAGAAGGTCGATGACTTCACCGTCGATCTGATCCTCAAGGGCCCCAACCCCATCTTGCTGCGCGAGCTGACCGAGGCGCGCATCATGAACAAGGCCTGGGCCGAGAAGAACAACGCCGTCAAGACCCAGGACTACGCCGGCAAGGAAGAAAGCTACTCCAGCCGCAACACCAATGGCACCGGCTCCTTTGTGGCCGTCAGCTGGCAGCCCGATGTCAAGCTGACCCTGAAGAAGAACGCCGCCTGGTGGGACAAGCCCACCGGCAACGTCGACGAGATCGTCTTCACCCCCATCAAGTCGGCCGCCACCCGCACCGCTGCACTGATCTCCAACCAGGTCGACTTCATGGTCGACCCGCCGCCCCAGGACCAGGAGCGCATCAAGAAGACCGCTGAGTTGAAGCTGCTCGAGGGCACCGAGAACCGCACCATCTACCTGGGCCTGGACGTGTTCCGCGACGAGCTGCCAGGCGCTGGCACGCCGGGCAAGAACCCGATGAAGGATGTGCGCGTGCGCAAGGCCATGTACATGGCCATCGACACCGACGGCCTGCACAAGCGCACCATGCGCGGCATGTCGATCACCGCCGGCACGATGGTGGCGCCGATGGTGCATGGCTGGAGCAAGGAGCTCGAAGAGCGTGCTGCCAAGTACGACGTCGAAGGCGCCAAGAAGCTGCTGGCCGAAGCGGGTTACCCCAATGGCTTCAACCTCAAGCTCGAATGCCCGAACGACCGCTATGTGAACGACGAGGCGATCTGCCAGGCCGTCACCGCAATGTGGACCCGCATCGGCATCAAGACCAGCCTGCAGGCGACGCCGATGGCGCAGTTCGTGACCCGCGTAATGAACTCCGACCCGAACGCCTACCTGTTCGGCTGGGGCGTGGCGACCTTTGATGCGCTTTACTCGCTTGACGCGCTGATCCACAGCAAGGGCGCCGCGGGTGGCGGCGTCTACAACGGCGGCCGCATTGCCGACAAGGAGCTGGACGCCAAGATCGACGCGATGAAGACCGAGACCGACACGGCCAAGCGCGACGCCTTGATCAACGATGCCTTGAAGATGACCAAGGACAACTTCTACACGATCCCCGTGCACCACCAGATCTTCCCCTGGGCGATGCGCAAGGGCATCGAGACCGTCTACCGCGCCGATGCGCGCCCCATCCCCGCCTGGACTACGGTCAAGTAAGCGTCTCGCTGCACACTCCAACCACCCCAAAAGCCTGCGCCAGCAGGCTTTTTTCATGGGGCGGGGCTAAGTGCGGTGAACGAGGTCAATAGCCTGGAGTACATGGCGCCGGCCCGGTCGCCACGATAATGTGGGGCTTGCCCCACTCGCGCCAAAGACCTGCCCATGCTTGCCCGCCACCACGATCCGATTGTTGCCATTGCCACTGCCCCCGGGCGCGGAGCGGTGGGCATTGTGCGCGTATCGGGCAAGGCGATTGCGCCGCTGGTTGAGCGCCTCTGCGGCAAGGCTTTGAAGCCGCGCGAAGCCACCTACCTGCCCTTTAAAGCAGCAGATGGCCAGGCCATCGACCAGGGGCTGGCGCTGTACTTTCCCGCGCCGCACAGCTACACCGGTGAGGACGTGCTGGAGCTGCAGGCCCACGGCGGCCCGGTGGTGCTGCAGCTGCTGCTGGCGCGCTGCCTGGAAGCCGCGCAGGCGGAGGCTGACAGCGGCCGGCCGCTGCTGCCGGGCCTGCGTCTGGCCGAGCCGGGGGAGTTCACCGAGCGCGCGTTTCTGAACGACAAGATCGACCTGGCCCAGGCCGAGGCGATTGCCGATTTGATCGACGCCAGCACCGAGGCGGCCGCGCGCAGTGCCAGCCGCTCGCTGACCGGCGCCTTCTCGCAAGAGGTGCACCGCCTGCGCGATGCGCTGGTGCACCTGCGCATGCTGGTCGAGGCCACCCTGGATTTCCCCGAGGAGGAGATCGATTTTTTACAAAAAGCCGATGCCTATGGCCAGCTGGACCAGCTGCGCGCCACCGTGCAGGCTGTCATGCAGCGCACCCGCCAGGGCGCCTTGCTGCGCGAGGGCATCCAAGTGGTGATTGCCGGCCAGCCCAATGCCGGCAAAAGCTCCTTGCTCAATGCGCTCGCTGGCGCCGAGCTGGCCATCGTCACCCCCATTGCCGGCACTACGCGCGACAAGGTCACGCAAACCATCCAGATCGAAGGCGTGCCCCTGCATGTGATCGACACCGCCGGCCTGCGCGAGAGCAGTGACGAGGTCGAGCGCATCGGCATTGCCCGCGCATGGGAAGAAATCGCCGCCGCCGACGCGGTACTCTTCTTGCACGACCTGACCCGCATGGCCCAGGCCGACTATGCCCAGGCCGACCGCGAGATTGCCGCCACCTTGCAGCAGCAACTGCCTGCCACGGTGCCCGTGCTGCAGGTCTGGAACAAGGCCGACGCACTGACCCCCGATGAGGCGCACCGCCAAAGCGCCGAGGCCGCCGCCCAGTTCAGCACCCTGGCTGCTGCTGCCGCTGCAGGCGACCAGGCCCCGCTGGTGCTGTCGGCCAAAACCGGCGCGGGCCTGGACACCCTGCGCCAGCAGCTGCTGGCCATGGCCGGCTGGCAGCCCGCCGCCGAAGGCACCTACATCGCCCGCGCCCGCCATGTGCAGGCGCTGCAGCAGGTCGAAGAGCACCTGGACATCGCCCATGCCCAGCTGCATGTCGACAGCCCCGCCCTCGACCTGCTGGCCGAAGAGCTGCGCCTGGCCCAGCAATCACTCAATGCGATCACCGGCGAGTTCACATCGGATGATTTGCTGGGGGTGATTTTTTCGAGTTTTTGTATTGGCAAATAAGCCTTGCCGCGCGTTTAGCTTGCAGCGCTAGCGGCGCTGTCTGCCGCCACCCGAGGCAGCACCAGCACCGCCTCCAACCCACCCCCATCCGCGTCGCGCAGCAACAGCTCACCCCCATGGGCCTGCGCCACCGTCTGCGCGATCGACAGCCCCAGCCCCACGCCGCCGGATGCGGCATTGCGGGAGTGCTCCATGCGGTAGTAGGGCTCCAGCACCCGTTCGCGCTGTGCGGCAAGCTGGTGGTTGTCGACTCAGCGGACCAGCCTGCCGCCCAGGCTTAGCTGGGCATGCGGTAGGCCAGCACCTTGAGCGCCCGGTCGGGCGAGACATCGGCAAAGATGGCTGGGTTGGCCACCTGCTCGATGAACTCCAGCTCCGGCACCAGCGCGGCCATCTGGTCTTGCAAAAAGGCCAGCGGCAGCTCGGGGGCGTTGAGGCAGAGCAGCGCAAAGCCGCCCGGCGCCAGCAGGTCGGGCAGGCGCTTGATCAGGCGCGCGTAATCCTTGGTGGCGACAAAGCTGCCCTTTTGGTAGCTGGGCGGGTCCATGATCACCAGCTGGTAAGGGCCGGTGCGGGTGATCTTGCCCCAGCTGCTGAAAATGTCATGGCCCCAGAACTGGCCACCGGCGAGCTGGTTGAGGCGGTGGTTCTGCTGGCCGCTGGCCAAGGCCGCCTTGCTCATGTCGATATTGACCACCTGGCCGGCGCCGGCCTGCAGCGCCGCCACCGAAAAGGCGCAGGTGTAGGCAAACAGGTTGAGCACGGTGCAGCGCTCGGGATCGGGCTGGCGCGCGATGAACTGGCGCACCCAGCGCCGGCCTTCGGCCATGTCCAGAAACAGGCCATGGTTTTGGCCGCGCAGCACATGCACCAGGTAGCGGGCATCGTCTTCCTGCACCGTATGGGGCTCGGGCAGGCTACCCTGGACCAGGCGGGTTTCGGCCGCGCCCAGCGCCCGGCATTGGTAGACCCAGGTCAGCGGCTCGCCCGGGTAGAGCTGCTGCCAGCGCTGCTGCAGCGCATCGCCCACGCTTTGCAGCGCCTCGTCGGCCAGCGGTGCAAAGCTGGTCAGCACCGCCGCCGGTGGGTACAGGTCCAGCGACAGGTGTTCGCAACCGGGAAACAGGCCGCCTCGCCCGTGGAAGAGGCGTTGGGCCTGCTGGCTCGCGGGCAGGGTGGCGATGGCCTCTAGTAATGCATGCATGGAATCTGAAAAACGTCTAGGAGAGAAGGTGGGAGGCGGCGTGCTTGGTCAGGAATTGTGGACTGGACGATACTTCTTACAAATTTTTGCCCAGCCGCCCAGCCATTGTGCAGCCACTCGGTTAGATTTATTGGATTAGGAATTTCGATAAATCACTGGTGGGCCCACCGCCAGGATTGCGGAGGAGGATTTCATGTTCAGTAGCGCCAATGACATCAAGCCCCTGGTGGCGGCCATCAACAACTGCCAGGACGAGGAAAGCATGATCAACCCGCTGACGGCTGCGCAGTGGGAGATTCTCGCGCCGTACCTGACGCAGACCCAGCTGGCCGCATCGCAGGTGCTGTTTCAGCAAGGCACGCAGGAGCGCACCTTGTTTTTCGTCGAAAGCGGCAGCCTCAGCGTGCATTTCGAGGACGAAAAGCAGCGCATTCGCCTGGCGATCGTCGGCGCGGGCTCCATTGTCGGCGAAGGCGCGTTCTTCTCGCACCAACCGCGCAATGCCACCGTGCAGGCCGTGGCTGGCTGCCGCCTCTGGGGGCTGTCTAGCATCCGCTTTACCGAGCTGTGCAACCGCCAGCCCACGGTGGCCGTCGCGCTGGCCATGGCGGCCGGATCGGTGCTGGCCAAGCGCCTGGGCAACCGCAAACGCCGCGTAGCCGCAACATAAAAGCTTGGCATTGGTCAAATCGCACGCGCTTTTCTGACAAGTGTATGCAATACTCCTTCCTACAATTACAAACGCCTGTTGCGCGATGAAACGGGTGACCATGTGAGCGTCGCGGACACCGCCCAGCACACCGCAGGTATACGGTGGGCACCAAGTCTGGCCGTCAAGGCTTGATGCTGACGGCGGAGCAACCACGTTGCAAGGCTTGTGTCTGGGGCACAAATTCTGATCAGGGTAGGGAGTGGCATGTCTATATTTGCCAAATGGTTCAGTCGACCAGAAAAAAAATCGGCCTTTGCGCCCCTGGGGCCGCAAACCATGTTTGCCGAGCCAATGGGTATGGGCCAGCACGATATGCTGGCCGCCCAGAGCCCCTTGGTGGCCGCCAGGCCCATGGCTGCGGCACCGCAGCACGACAGCGCCGCGCCGCGTCCCGGTGAGCGTTCGGCCCGCCGGGAGATGGTGTATTCGGCCGTGCGCGAATCGATGGTGCGCTCGGGCATTCTGTCGGCAGGTTACAAATTCAAGGTGCTGGCGCTGGACAAGCGCGCCACGCAGTTCATCGTGATGGTGGATCTGGCCCAGCAGTACTGCGCCTCGCCCGACAAGCTCACCCAGATCGAGGCCTTGATCGCCTACTCGGCCAAAACCCGTTTCGAGATTGTGATCACCTCGGTTTACTGGCGTCTCAATGCCCAGCTGGGTGTCGCCAGCACCAAGGCCCCCAGTGCGGTCACCGCGCCCCAGCCGGCCGTGGTGCCGGTGCCGCTGGGCATGGACCCGGTCGATGAAGCGGAGATTGCCGCCTTCAAGAAAGCCTTGCTCGAGGCGGCGCTGAACCCGGTGCCTGCGCTCGACGGCGCATCGCCCGCAAGCCGCGCTGCCACCAGTGCGGCGCCCCGGCCCGCGCCGATTGTTCCGCCCGCGCGCAGCGCCGCGCACAATGCCCAGATCGCTCGGGAGGCCGCGCAACGCGGCGGTGCGCCTGCGCCCACGGCAGACACCAGCTTTGGCGGCCTGAGCAATACCCAGTACGGCGACCTGCACTGAGCGCCTGCACCGCAGCGGCGGTGACTGGGGCTCAGTGCCCTGCGAAATCCACCAGCGTGAACAGCGGCAGACCCGCATCGGTCAGCCGCTTGGAGCCGCCCAGCTCCGGCAGGTCGACAATCGCAGCGCCCTCCATCACCTGGGCGCCCAGCTTCTCCAGCAGCTTCTTGCCGGCCATCATCGTGCCGCCAGTGGCAATCAGGTCATCGACCAGCAGCACCTTGTCGCCGGGCTTGACCGCATCGGCATGCAACTCGACCGTGGCACTGCCGTATTCGAGCTCATAGGTTTCCTCCACCGTGGTGAAGGGCAGCTTGCCCTTTTTGCGGATGGGCACAAAGCCCACCTTGAGCTGGTAGGCGATGACGGCACCGAGGATAAAGCCGCGCGCATCGAGACCGGCCACCACATCGGGGCGCATGTCGCGCGACATGTAGCGGTGCACAAAGGCATCGATCAGCACATGGAAGACCTGCGGGTTCTGCAGCAGCGGGGTGATGTCCCGGAACTGCACGCCCGGCGCTGGCCAATCGGGAACGGTGCGGATGTGGTGACGCAAAAAGGCGTTGACGTCGGGAGCGTGCATGGTGGGCGGGCAGAAAAGGGGAGGAGCCGCCATGGTAGTCCAACTGCGGCAGCTGCAACCGGCACCCGCCGCAGGTTAAGCATGTTTGGCAATGACCCGCACCGGCCGGGGCGCGGGCGCTCCGATAAAATCAGCCTCCATGAGCACCCTACAGCCCAAGCGCCCCGTGGAAGCGGCGCAGATTCTGCGCCTGGCGGCGTCTACCTTTGCGATCGAGGCCGAGGCCATTGCGGCACTGACGCAGCGCCTGGACGACAACTTTGTCCAGGTCGTGCAGCGCATGCTGGACATTCCCGGGCGTGTGGTGGTCACTGGCATGGGCAAGAGCGGCCATGTGGGGCGCAAGATTGCGGCCACCCTGGCATCGACCGGCACGCCGGCATTCTTTGTGCACCCGGGCGAGGCCAGCCATGGCGATCTGGGCATGGTCACGGGCCAGGATCTGGTGCTGGCCATCTCCAACAGCGGCGAGAGTGGCGAGATTTCCGTGCTGCTGCCGGTGCTCAAGCGCCTGGGCGTGCCCGTGGTGGCGATGACGGGCAACCTGCAGTCCTCGATGGCGCGCCATGCCGACTGGGTGCTCAACACCCAGGTCGACAAGGAGGCCTGCCCGCTGAACCTGGCCCCCACGGCCAGCACCACCGC
Organism: Comamonas koreensis; assembly: GCF_014076495.1. Lineage (NCBI taxonomy): Bacteria > Pseudomonadati > Pseudomonadota > Betaproteobacteria > Burkholderiales > Comamonadaceae > Comamonas > Comamonas koreensis. The sequence continues at coordinate 836,150 of NZ_CP043575.1, forward strand.
GCAAATGGCGATGGGCGATGCGCTGGCCGTGGCGCTGCTGGATGCGCGCGGCTTCAAGGCCGAGGATTTTGCCCGCTCCCACCCCGGTGGCGCGCTGGGCCGCCGCCTGCTCACCCATGTGTCTGATGTGATGCGCAGCGGCGATGCGCTGCCCACGGTGCTGCCCAGCGCCAGCTTCAGCGACCTGATGCGTGAGATGAGTGCCAAGGGCATGGGCGCGGCTGCCATCGTCGATGCGCATGGCCTGCTGCAGGGCGTGTTTACCGATGGCGATCTGCGCCGCCGTATTGAGGCTGGTGCCGACTTGCGCGGCCTGACCGCTGCCGAGGTGATGCATGCCACGCCGCGCCAGATCTCGGCCGACGCATTGGCGGCCGACGCCGCTGCGTTGATGGAGGCCCACCGCATCACCAGCGTGCTGGTGACCGATGCGGACCAGCGCCTGGTGGGCATCGTGCATGTGGGTGATCTGATGCGGGCCAAGGTGATCTGATGGCCAGCACATTAACCTTGCCCGCCATCACCCCCGCCCAGCAGTGGCCCGCTGAGCTGCTGCTGCGCGCCCAGGGTATCAAGATTGTGTTCTTCGATGTGGATGGCGTGCTCACCGACGGGGGCCTGTACATCAGCGAGCAGGGCGAGACGCTCAAGCGTTTCCACACGCTCGACGGCCATGGTCTCAAGATGCTGCGCGAGGCCGGCATTGTGCCGGCCGTCATCACCGGGCGCGATTCGGCACCGCTGCGCCACCGCCTGGCGGCGCTGGGCATCGAGCAGGTTCGCTACGGCACCGAGGACAAGCTGCCTGCCGCCCAGGCCATGCTCGAGGCGCTGGGCCTGGACTGGCACCAGGCCGCAGCCATTGGCGATGACTGGCCGGATCTGCCGGTGCTGCGCCGCTGCCAGCTGGCCTGCGCGCCCGCCAATGCCCACCCTGAAGTGCTGGGCGTGGCACACTGGGTAACCACCCGCCACGGCGGCGCAGGTGCTGCGCGCGAGCTGTGCGACGCGGTGCTGGCCGCCTGCGGTGCCTATGTCAACCTGCTCGATCGGTACGGACAATGAAATCTCGCCTGCGACGCCTCATGGACCTGTCGTCCATCTACCTGCCGGTGATCCTGATGGGCCTGCTGGCGCTGGGCACCTGGTGGCTGGTGCGCAATGCCCCCAAGCCCCAGAGCGTGCGCGAACAAGCGGTGGCCGGCCACGAAGTGGATTACTACATGAACGATTTTTCGGTGCGCAGCTTTGACGGCACCGGCGTGCTGACCAGCGAGATCCAGGGCAACAAGATGCGCCACTACATGGACACCGACACGCTGGAGATCGACACGGCCACGATGCGTTCCATCCGCCAGGATGGCTCGACGACAGTGGCCACCGCCAACCGCGCCTTGTCCAATGCCGATGGCTCCGAAGTGCAGCTGTTTGGCAATGCCAAGGTGGTGCGCAGCAGCAACAAGCCGGGCGCGCCGCAGATGGAGTTCCGGGGCGAGTTTCTGCACGCCTTTGTCAACGAAGAGCGGGTGAGCTCGAACAAGCCCGTCGAGATCATCCGGGGCCAGGACCGGTTCACGGCCGACTCGATGGTCTTCAACAACATCACCCAGGTCGCAGAGCTCAAGGGCCGGGTCAAGGGCGTGCTGCAACCCGCACGCTGAGCGCCGCATGTCCACCCCCCTGAGCGATGCACCGCTGGTGCTGATCACCGGCGCCTCCAGCGGCATCGGCCAGGCGCTGGCCTGGCGCTACTACCAGGCCGGCTACCGCCTCGCGCTGGTGGCCCGCCGTACCGCGCTGATTGCGGACTGGGCCCAGGCGCAGGCGATGGATGCCAGCCGCTACGCGGTCTATGGCGCCGACGTGGCTGACCAGGACCAGACCATTGCTGCCTGCACGCAATGCCTGCAGCAGCAGGGCCTGCCCGATGTGGTGGTGGCCAATGCCGGGGTGAGCTACGGCATCGACACGGCCGAGCGCGAGGACCTGGAGGTCATGGCCCAGACCTATGCGACCAATGTGATCGGCATGGCCGCGACCTTCCATGCCTTTGTGCGCCCCATGCAGGCGCGCGGCAGCGGCAAGCTGGTGGGCATTGCCAGCGTGGCCGGCATACGCGGCCTGCCCGGCCACGGCGCCTACTGCGCCAGCAAGGCCGCCGTCATCAGCTACTGCGAGAGCCTGCGGGTGGAGCTTAAGCGTAGCGGCGTGCAGGTGGTCACCATCTGCCCGGGCTTTGTGGCCACGCCGCTCACCCGCCACAACCGCTACGGCATGCCCTTCTTGATGCAGCCAGAGGCCTTTGCCGACAAGGCCTTTGCAGTGATTGCCAAGGCGCGCAGCTATGCCGTGATCCCCTGGCAGATGGGCTGGGTGGCGCGGCTGTTGCGCTGCCTGCCCAATGCCCTCTATGACCGCGCGCTGGCCAACCGCCCGCGCAAGCACCGCCACCGCGAGCGGGTGCAAGAGGCGCCACCGGGTCAAGACTGAAAGCAGGTCCTAAGCCAGGCATGAAAAAAGCCCCTGGCGGGGCTTTGTCGTTGCGGTGCGGCACAGCGCTGGGCGGTGCCTGCAGGCATCAATAATCGTCGTTGTTGTCGTAGCCTTGGTTGCCGCCGCGGTTGCGCGAACCATTGCCGTAGGGGCTGCGGAAGCCGCCATCGCGCTCACCGCCACGATCGCCACCACCAAAGCCGCGGTCATTGCCGCCACGGCCGCCATCGCGACCACCGCGGTCGCCATAGCCACCGCCGCCGCCACCACCGTAGCCGCCACGGTCTCCGCCGCCGCCGTATCCACCACCACCACCGCCGCCGTAGCCGCCGCCACCACCGCCGCCGTAGCCACCACCACCGCCGCCGCCAAAGCCGCCACGGTTACCGCCTCCGCCGCCAAAGCCACCACCACGGGGGCCGCCAAAACCACCACCGCCGCTGCGGGGAGGACGGGGCTCCATGGGACGTGCTTCGTTCACGACCAGATTGCGACCGCCCAGGGGCTGACCGTTCAGACCGTTGACCGCAGCTTGGGCTTCTTCATCGCTGCCCATTTCTACAAAACCAAAACCTTTGGAGCGACCGGTGTCGCGTTCCATCATCACCTTGGCGCTGGTTACGCTGCCAAACTGACCAAAGGCCTGTTCCAGATCGTTGTCGCGAACCTGGTATGGCAAATTACCGACGTAAAGCTTGTTGCCCATTTGAGGGACTCCTGATAACTCTTAAATAATGCGATCGCGCCCTGTAGAACACCGGTCATCTATCGCAGTAGCCCAATGGAGGAATGCTCCATCCTTTATTTTCTGGCATAAAAACCGGGAATGGGATAGTTGTGCCCCTCTGTTGTGGCGCAGAAGCTGCAACCAGATGCAAAAAAGGCCTCAAAGAGGCCTTTTTTCCGGGAAAACCCGTCATCTCACTGTCAAAACCTCTAAGAGGTTTTGGATGTGATGTGCTTAGTAGCTGCCGCCACCGTAGCCGCCACGGCCACCGCCGCCGAAGCCACCGCGATCGCCGCCGCCGAAGCCGCCACGGTCACCACCGCCGAAACCACGGCCACCACCACCACCGCCGCCGAAGCCGCCGCTGCGTGGAGGACGGGCTTCCATTGGACGTGCTTCGTTCACGACCAGGTTACGACCGCCAAAGCCTTGGCCGTTCACGCCTTCGATAGCAGCTTGTGCTTCAGCGTCCGAACCCATTTCCACAAAGCCGAAGCCCTTGGAACGGCCGGTGTCACGTTCCATCATGACCTTGGCGCTGGAGACGGTACCGAATTGGCTGAAAGTGCTTTCCAGATCGCTGTCACGGAAAGAGTAAGGCAGGTTGCCCACGTAAAGTTTGTTGCCCATTTGAGGACTCCGAAAAAAGTAAAAAAAGCGATGGAGCCTGATGCAATCAACAAACCTGTGACAACTTCCAAGACGGATCACCGCGCGCTCTAGTGTACCCGGGGGCACATTGAGCTTCACCATTATGGGTGAATCGCCTTACGCTGTGTTGACAGTTGCTGCAACCAGCCCTTGGTATTTTCCCTGGAGGGCGTGGGTGTTGCGGCGCAACATCGCTTTTGGGCGTATGATGCGCCAGTCTTTGGGGAGTAGCCTGCTGGGCGCGCAATGCGCCGCAGAGTGTGCGTCAACAAACTTGGGCCTTCGCGGCCTATGGCGTACACGGCATCTGGTGATGAGGATGCTGGGCGAGACCATTGACCACGTTGCGATCCCATGCCGGAGTCGCGATGCGGTCAATGCTGTCTTGCGATATCCGGCTGCAATAACGATCCCCACTCCATGGAAGCCTTTCTCCTCTCGACCGCCGTCGTCGCCCTTGCCGAAATGGGCGACAAGACGCAGTTGCTGTCCCTCGTCCTCGCTGCCAAATACCGCAAACCCTGGCCCATTGCGCTGGGCATCTTCGTCTCGACCCTGGTCAACCATGCGCTGGCCGGTGCCGTTGGCGCCTGGATCACCACGATGCTGGGCCCCGATGTGCTGCGCTGGATTCTGGGCGTGTCCTTTATCCTGATGGCCGGCTGGATGCTGATCCCCGACAAGATCGACGAGGACGAAGCGGGCAAGAGCAGCGGCCGCTGGGGTGTGTTCGGCACCACCGTGCTGCTGTTCTTCCTGGCCGAGATGGGCGACAAGACCCAGCTGGCCACCGTGGGCCTGGCCGCCAAGTACCCCGCTTCTTATTACTGGGTGGTCGCAGGCACCACGATCGGCATGATGCTGGCCAATGCGCCGGTGGTCTGGTTTGGCGACAAGATCACCAAGAGGCTGCCGATCCGCTGGATCCACCGCGTCTGCGCGGTGATCTTCCTGGTGCTGGGTGTGGCCGCGCTGTTCACGACGATGGACTGATAGCGCTGGCTGCGCTAGCAACACTAGCAACGCACCAACTCAAAGGGCTGGGATCTTGCGATCTCCAGCCCTTTTTCCATGGGGCGGCGCCCCGAGCCTCAGCGTTAGTCCAAGGTCATCAGGCTGGCATTGCCGCCAGCCGCAGCCGTGTTGATGCTGATGGCATGCTCGGCCAGCAGGCGGAACAGCGGCACGCTGCCGTCGGCAGCCTGGGCGGTGATCGGCACGATGGCGCCGGCGCGGCCCGCCAAGGTGCTGGCCGTGGGCAGCCAGCCGCTGGCGGCATCAACGATCAGCGCATCAAAGGCCTCGGACTGCACAAAGGCCTGCTCGCTGTGCGCAGACAGCTGCACCGAGGCACGCACCGAGGCGGGCAGCTTGGCCAGCAGGCTGGCTTGGCTGCTGCCCGCGGGCCACACGGCGGTGGAGCCCGCGGCGAGCACGGCGGCGAGCTGGGCCAGCAGCAGGCTGCTGGTGCTGGCCACGCAGGCCACGCGCTCGCGGCCACTCAGCACATACAGATTGCGCTCACCGGTAGGGCCGGGCAGCTCGGCCGCAAAGCCGTTGCCGGTATGGGCGGCATAGCGCTGGCACAGCGCTGCCAGATCGCCCTGGCCTTGCTGGCTGGCCCAGCTTTGCAGCGCCTCCAGCCCAGCGGCGGGGGCGGCATCGGCCTGTTCCAGGCCATGGGCATTACCGCGCTGGCCGGTGCTGGCGGCCGGGGCCTCGCTACCGGCCATGCGCGGTAGGTGGGCGAGCGCATCCACGGTGGCCGTGGCCGGCATGCGGCTGAGCAGGCGCAGCATGTACAGCGGGCCGCCGGCCTTGGGGCCCGTGCCCGACAGGCCTTCGCCGCCAAAGGGCTGCACACCGACGACGGCGCCGACGATATTGCGGTTCACATAGATATTGCCGGCATGCGCAGCGTTGACCACCTGGGCAATGGTCTCGTCAATGCGGGTGTGCAGGCCCAGGGTGAGCGCATAGCCGGTGGCATTGATGTCGGCCAGCAGCTGGGGCAGGTTCTCGCGGCGGTAGCGCAGCACATGCAGCACCGGGCCGAAGACTTCGCGCTTGAGCTCGGAGAGCTGGCCGATGGCGATCACCGTGGGCGGCACAAAGGTGCCTTGCGCGCTGGCGCCACTGTTTTGCCAGACCTGGTGGCCAGCGGCCTGCATGCGGGCAATGTGCTGGTCGATGACGCCCTTGGCCTCGGCGTCGATGACGGGGCCGACATCGGTCTTGAGCTGGCAGGGGTTGCCCAGCTGGAGCTCCTGCATCGCGCCGCGCAGCATGTGCAGCAGGCGGTCGGCCGCTTCTTCCTGTACGCACAGCACGCGCAGCGCCGAGCAGCGCTGGCCGGCCGAGTCAAAGGCCGAGGACAGCACATCGACCACGACCTGCTCGGCCAGCGCGGACGAGTCCACGATCATCGCGTTCTGGCCGCCGGTCTCGGCCACCAGGGTGACGGGCTGGCCTTGGGCGTCGAGGCGCTGGGCCAGCGTCTTTTGCAGAATGCGCGCCACTTCGGTCGAGCCGGTGAACATGACGGCCTGCACGCGGTGGTCGCCCACCAGGCGGGCGCCCACGGTCTCGCCGGTGCCCGGCAGCAGCTGCAGCACATCGCGCGGCACGCCGGCCTGCCACATCGCCTGCACGGCGGCAGCCGCGATCAGCGGGGTCTGCTCGGCCGGCTTGGCCAGCACGGTGTTGCCGGCAGCCAGCGCGGCGGCAATCTGGCCGCTGAAGATGGCCAGCGGGAAGTTCCAGGGGCTGATGCAGACCACCGGGCCCAGCGCCTGGTAATCCGCCTGGCCCCAGCTGCGCACCTGGGCGGCGTAAAAGCGCAGAAAGTCCACGGCCTCACGCACTTCGGCAATCGCGTTGGAGCAGGTCTTGCCGGCCTCGCGCACCAGCACGCCCATCAAGGTGGGCATATGCGCTTCGAGCAGGTCACCGGCCTGGGCCAGGCAGTCGGCGCGCTGGGCGGGCGGGGTGGCCTTCCAGCGGGCAGCGGCGGCCTGGGCGGCGGCCAGCGCAAATTCCACCTGCTCGGTCGACGCCTGCGTGACGCTGCCGACCTGGTCGCCGTGGTCAGCCGGGTTCAGCACCGGCTCGCTGGCCTGGGTGGATGCGGGCGCGCCATCGGCCAGCATCGGCTGGGCATGCCAGGCCATCTGGGCGCTGGCCTGCAGCTCGTTCTGCAGCGCGCGCAGGCGGTCGTCGTTGGACAGGTCGAGCCCTGCCGAATTGCTGCGGCTTGCGCCATACAGCGCGCGCGGCTGGGCAATGTGCGGGTTGGGCAGGCCCAGCTGGCCTTCGCTCTGCGCCCACTGCTGGGCGGTGGTCACGGGGTTTTCCACCAGCTTGGCCAGGGGGATGTCCTGGTCGGCGATGCGGTTCACAAAGCTGGTGTTGGCGCCGTTCTCCAGCAGGCGGCGCACCAGGTAGGCCAGCAGGGTTTCATGCGTGCCCACGGGTGCATAGATGCGGCAGGGGCGGCCCAGGTTCTCGCTGGCGTTGCGGCCCACGACCTGCTCGTACAGCGGCTCGCCCATGCCGTGCAGGCACTGGAACTCGTACTGCCCGGGCTGGTAGCGGGCCGGGTCGGCCAGGTGGTAGATGGTGGCCAAGGTGTGGGCGTTGTGCGTGGCGAACTGGGGGTAGACCGCATCGGGTGCGGCCAGCAGCTGGCGCGCGCAGGCCAGGTAGGACACATCGGTATAGGCCTTGCGGGTGTAGACCGGGTAGCCTTCCAGGCCGTCGATCTGGGCGCGCTTGATCTCGCTGTCCCAGTAGGCGCCCTTGACCAGGCGCACCATCAGCCGGTGCTGGCTGCGGCGGGCCAGGTCGATGATGAAGTCCAGCACATAGGGGCAGCGCTTTTGGTAGGCCTGCACGACAAAGCCGATGCCGGCAAAGCCGGCCAGCTCGGGCGCAAAGCAGAGCTTTTCCAGCAGGTCCAGCGACAGCTCCAGGCGGTCGGCTTCTTCGGCATCGATATTGAGGCCGATGTTGTAGCCCTTGGCCAGCACGGCCAGCTGCAGCACCACCGGGTAGAGCTCGGTCATCACGCGGTCGTACTGGGCGCGGCTGTAGCGCGGGTGCAGCGCCGACAGCTTGATCGAGATGCCCGGGCCTTCGTAGACGCCCCGGCCATGGCTGGCCTTGCCGATCGCATGGATGGCGTTTTCATAGTCGCGCAGGTAGCGCTTGGCGTCATCGCTGGTCATCGCCGCTTCGCCCAGCATGTCGTAGGAGTAGCGGAAGCCCTTGGCCTCCAGGCGCTCGGCGTTCTTCAGCGCCTCGCCAATCGTCTCGCCGGTGACGAACTGCTCGCCCATCATGCGCATGGCCATGTCCACGCCCTTGCGGATCAGCGGCTCGCCGCCCCGGCCAATGAGGCGGGTGAGCGATTGGCCCAGCGAGCCTTCGCTGTGCGTGGCGACCAGCTTGCCGGTCAGCACCAGGCCCCAGGCGGCGGCGTTGACGAACATCGACGGGCTCTTGCCCACATGGGCCTTCCACTGGCCGTGGGCGATCTTGTCGCGGATCAGCACATCGCGGGTGGCCGTGTCCGGGATGCGCAGCAGCGCCTCGGCCAGGCACATCAGCGCAATGCCTTCTTGCGACGACAGCGCAAACTCCTGCAGCAGGCCTTGCACCAGGCCGGAGCGGCCGCTGTCGGCCTTGCGCTCGCGCAGGCTGCGGGCCAGCTGCAGCGCCAGCGCGTCGCCCGCCTGGGCGATGGCGGCGGGCGGTGTGGCCTGGGGCAGCAGCGCTTGCAGGGCCTCGGGCTCGGGCTTGCGGTAGGCGGCGGTGATGGCCGCGCGCAGCGCCGAGGCGGGCTGCAGTGCCGACACCAGCTCATTAAAAACAGGAGCGCTTGCGCCAGATGGGCTGCTGTCTGCGGCCGAAAGGGACGAGGTGGTGGTGGGCTGGTTGTCAACAACGGCGTTGGCAGTCATGGCGGGCTCGGTTAGCAAGTAGATAGTGAATGCCGCCAGTGTGATCGTTTATGGTTTGAATTTCTCTCCATAATGTGGCCCATTCTTAGTGAAAAATTCAGCCCATGACCGCCATCATCGACCCACCGGAGGACCTGGACCGCATCGATCTGCGTATTCTGGCTGTGCTGCAGCGCGACGGCCGCATCTCCAACCTGAAGCTGGCCGAGGCGGTGTCGCTGTCGGCCACGGCGGTGCTGGCCCGCGTGCAGCGCCTGACCAAGGAAGGCTATATCACCGGCTACGAGGCGCGCTTGAACCCGCAAAAGCTGGGCGCGGCGATGCTGGTCTTCATCGAGGTGCTGCTCGACCGCACGACCCCCAATGTGTTTGACGAGTTCAAGGCGGCGGTGCAGGTGCGGCCCGAGATCATGGAGTGCCATATGGTGGCTGGCGGCTTTGACTACCTGGTCAAGATCCGCGTGGCCGACATGAACCACTACCGCCACTTTGCCGGCGAGGTTTTGTGGCAGCTGCCCGGCGTGCGCGAGACCCGCACCTACGCGGTGATGGAAGAGGTCAAAAGCTCCAACCGGCTCTACCTGGGCGGCAGTTGATGCAGCCCATGCGCGGCCGATTTGCAGTACACTGAGATTTCACGGCGCCGATTTGCTTCAGCTTGCGGGCGCTTTATAAATCCAGCTAAAGACTCGGTAGGCGACTGCATTCCATCGACCCGGCCTCGTTTTTAGCGTTGCCGGGTTTTTTATGTCATTCGTTGCGACACCCCAATCAATGCATTTCCCGGAGGCGCTCCCGCTCCAAAGTGGCGCCTCCATCCGCGACTACCACCTGGCCTACGAGACCTACGGCCAGCTCAATGCCGACCGCTCCAACGCCATCCTGGTGTGCCATGCGCTCAACGCCTCGCACCATGTGGCCGGCTACTACGAGGGCCAGCCCAAGAGCGAGGGCTGGTGGGACAACATGATCGGCCCGGGCAAGCCGGTCGATACCAACCAGTTCTTTGTCATCGGCGTCAACAACCTGGGCTCCTGCTTTGGCTCCACTGGGCCCATGCACCGCAATCCGGATGCAGACAAGGACATGGACCAGGTCTATGGCGCCGATTTCCCGGTGGTGACGGTGGAGGACTGGGTCAATGCCCAGGCGCTGCTTCTCGACCGCCTGGGCATAACGCAACTGGCCGCCGTGCTGGGCGGCAGCCTGGGCGGCATGCAGGCACTGTCCTGGACCTTGCAGTACCCCGACCGCATGCGCCATGCGGTGGTGGTGGCCAGCGCGCCCTGTCTGTCGGCCGAGAACATTGCGTTCAACGAGGTGGCCCGCCGCGCCATCGTGACCGACCCGGACTTCCACGGCGGCCACTTCTACCGCCACGGCGTGATCCCCAAGCGCGGCCTGCGCATTGCCCGCATGATCGGCCACATCACCTACCTGAGTGACGATGTGATGAACCAGAAGTTCGGCCGCCAGCTGCGCGAAGGCATGGATCTCAAATACAGCACCCAGGATGTGGAGTTCCAGATCGAGAGCTATCTGCGCTACCAGGGCGACAAGTTCAGCGACTACTTCGACGCCAATACCTATTTGCTGATCACCCGTGCGCTCGACTACTTTGACCCGGCCAAGCCTTTTGGCGGCGACCTGACCCAGGCGCTGGCCGGCGCCAAGGCCCGCTTCATGCTGGTGAGCTTCAGCACCGATTGGCGCTTTTCGCCGGCGCGCAGCCGCGAGATCGTCAAGGCCTTGCTCGACAACCGCCGCACCGTCAGCTACGCCGAGATTGACGCGCCCCATGGGCATGACGCCTTTTTGCTGGATGACGCGCGCTACATGGGCGTGATGCGCTCCTATTTCGAGAACATGGCCCGCGAACTGAGCGCCGGCCAGCCCAGCGCCCAGGAGGCCGCATGACCGAAGCTTCTTCCACCTTTCAAGCCATTGCCAACCTAGTGCCGCTGGGCGCACGCGTGCTGGACCTGGGCTGCGGCGATGGCAGCTTGCTGGCCTACCTGCAGCGCGAGCGCCAGTGCAGCGGCTATGGCATCGAGTTTGACGACGCCAATGTGCTCGCCTGCGTGCGCCGGGGCGTGAATGTGCTGCAGCTGAACCTGGAAGACGGCCTGGCTATCTTCGAGGACAACAGCTTTGATATGGTGCTGCAAATCGACACCTTGCAGCATCTGCGCAATGCAGAGGTGATGCTGCGCGAGACCGCGCGCATCGGCAAGCAGGGCGTCGTCGCCTTTCCCAACTTTGCGCACTGGCCCAATCGCTTGTCCATCCTGCAAGGCCGCATGCCGGTGACCAAGCGCCTGCCTTACCAGTGGTACGACACGCCCAATATCCGCGTGGGCACCTTCAAGGATTTCGAGGTGCTGGCGCTCAAGAACAAGCTGCGTATTCTTGATAGCTTTGGCCTGCAAAATGGTGAGGTGCGGCGCTGGCTGCCCAATGCCCGCGCGGGCACGGCGGTGTTCCACTTCGAGCACGCCTGAGCTGCACTGCGGGCCTTGCCCGGCCGGGCCCTGCGCTGGATGACGGCAGCAGGGCTTTGCCCGAGGCGATAGCCGAGCGGCGCTGGCGCTGGTACGCTTATGCCTGCGGCTGCCCTTGTCGTGGCAGCACCTCCAGGAGATTCACCCATGAACGCCCGCCTAGACGCCGCCCATCTGCAAGCCGATGCGGCCTTGAGCCACATCAGCCAGCAGTGGGACCGCGATATCCTTCGCCAGCTGACCGACTACATCGCCATCCCCGCCAAGTCGCCGGGCTTTGATGGCAACTGGGAGCAGCATGGTTTCATCGACACGGTGGTGCGCAATGCCGCCACCTGGATCGAGGCGCAGAAGGTCGAGGGGCTGACGCTGGAAGTGGTGCGCGTGCCGGGCCGCACGCCGGTGCTGTTCTTTGAAGTGCCTGCCACCCAGGCCCAGAGCACGCAGACCGTGCTGATGTATGGCCACCTGGACAAGCAGCCCGAGTTCTCCGGCTGGCGCAATGACCTGGGCCCCTGGACCCCCAAATACGAAGACGGCAAGCTCTATGGCCGGGGCGGCGCCGATGACGGCTATGCCACCTACGCCAGCGTGGCCGCCATCCAGGAGCTCAAGCGCCAGAATGTGCCGCACCCGCGCATTGTCGGCCTGATCGAGACCTGCGAGGAAAGTGGCTCGGGCGACCTGCCGGTCTATATCGACATGCTCAAGCCCCGCCTGGGCGATGTGGGCCTGGTCATCTGCCTCGATAGCGGCGCGGGCAACTACGACCAGCTGTGGCTGACCACCAGCCTGCGCGGCATGGTGGCGGGCACCTTGAAGGTGGAGATCCTCACCGAAGGCGTGCACTCGGGCGATGCCTCGGGCGTTGTGCCCTCGTCTTTCCGCATCATGCGCCAGGTGCTCGACCGCCTCGAAGACAGCAAGACCGGCCGCCTGCTGCCCGAGAGCTTTCACTGCGCGGTACCGGCTGAGCGCCTGGCCCAGGCGCAGGCCACGGCCGGCATTCTGGGTGACGAGCTGTACAAGCGTTTCCCCTGGGCGCATTTTGACTGCAATGGCTCGAGCCTGTTTGCGCTGCCCACCACCACCGACCCCACGCAGGCGCTGCTCAAGCGCACCTGGGAGCCGACCTTGTCCGTTACCGGCGCCGAAGGGCTGCCTGCGCTGCAGGATGCCGGCAATGTGCTGCGCCCCTATACCGCGTTCAAGCTGAGCCTGCGCCTGCCCCCGCTGGTCGATGCCACGCAGTGCATGCAAGAGCTCAAGACCTTGCTCGAAGACAATGCACCCTACCAAGCCAAGGTCACCTGGGAAGGGGCCAGCGGTGCCAATGGCTGGAATGCGCCCAACACCAGCGACTGGTTCCTGAACGCGCTCAACCAATCGAGCCGCGCGCACTTTGGCGCCGACTGCGGCTTTATCGGTCAGGGCGGCTCGATCCCGCTGATGGGTATGCTCAGCGCCGGCTTCCCCAAGGCGCAGATGATGGTCTGCGGCGTGCTGGGCCCCAAGAGCAATGCACACGGGCCCAATGAGTTCCTGCATGTGCCTTATGCCAAGAAGCTGACCGCCGCCGTGGCCCAGGTGATTGCCTGCATGCCCACCACGGCTGCCAGCGCATAAATACAGCCAGCCCCCGGGCAGCCGCCGCGTGCCGATGTGCATGGGGCGGCTGCCTTTTGTTTTTGACCATAAAGACTACGCGCCCGCCATGACCGAGCCCACCGCCCCCACGCCCACGATCTTGTTTGACGGCACCGAACCCCTGGGTGCCAGCGCCGACCTGCAGGACAACGGCAAGCCCTTTTTCTTTCAGCTGCCCAACGGCCAGAAGGCCTTTGTGATCCGCTGGCAGGGCCAGCTGCACGGCTGGATCAACGAGTGCCAGCACGCCAGCGTGCCCATGGACTTTGATGGCGACATTCTGGAGAGCGGCCGCCAGTTCATCCTCTGCCCCTACCACGGCGCCATCTACCAGCCCGATACCGGCAAATGCGTGGGCGGCCCCTGCCGGGGCGCCAGCCTGGATGCGGTGGCGGTCGAAGAGCGCGATGGCGCGGTGTGGCTCAAGCACGGTTGAACCTCTGCCCGGCTCGCCAAGCCCCAGTGCGCTCCCACGGCATCCTTTTGGCGCGATACTGGCGCCCTTCAAAATAAGCGGCCACTCCTGTCAGGCCGCTTGCGCAGCGCCCCGCCATGAAATCCCCGATCCGAATTGTTGATGTTGACCGCCTGGAGACCTGGACCAAGTACAAGGCCGGTCTCTGCGACAGCTGCGCGGCCAACTGCTGCACGATGCCGCTGGAGGTGCAACTGCCCGATCTGGTGCGCCTGGGCCTGGTGGACGCCTTTGAAGTGGACAACATCGCGCACAAGCTGATCGCCAAGCGCCTGCTCAAGGCCCGGCTGATCGACCACTACAACCCCAAGCACAATATCTTCACGATGGCGCGCCGCGCCAGTGGCGACTGCCAGTTTCTCGACCCGGTGGCGCGGCGCTGCACCGTGTATGACAAGCGGCCCGAAACCTGCCGCCTGCACCCCAAAAAAGGCCCCAAGCCAGGGTTTTGTGCCTATGGGCACAAAGATTTGCAATAAATCCTGGGCCGATTATCGGGGGCCGCTCCGGCCGACCTGTTGGCTCAGCGCCCCGAGCGCTTTATACAGAGGGTAAATAGTCCTCTAGAATGGCTCGCGCACCTGCTGCAGGTGTTGCGCAGGCCCTGCCAACGCAGGGCGAAGGCATTTTCTCAAGCCAACTAGCCAATGCAAAAATCAAAAATTTTCTGGTCGTTGGGCGTGCTGGCGCTCCTGGCCGCCGTCCTCACGATTTATGGCCTGGGCCTGCACAACGGCCTGGTGTTCGACGATGGCCGGCTGTCGGACGGCACCATTTTTGGCCGTTATGGCAGCGTGCTCGAGCCCAAGGTGCGCATGCTGTCCTATGGCAGCTTTGTCTGGGTGCAGTCGCTCTTTGGCGAGAGTATGGCCGTGCAGCGGGTCGTCAATATCGTGCTGCACCTGGCCACTTGCTATGCAATATGGCTGCTGGTGTCAGCACTGTTCAAACACACCCAGTTTTCGGACGAGGCGCGGGCAGAGCCGGGTTTTGACACCAATATCCGGATGGCGATATTTGCCGCAGTGGCGCTGTTTGCCGTGCACCCGGTGGGCGTATATGCCGTCGGTTATCTGATCCAGCGCAGCATGGTGATGATGACCCTGTTTTCCGCGCTGGCCTGCTGGGCGTATATCCGCGCCTTGGCGGGGGCGGGGCTGCAATGGGCGGCGCTGGCCGTGGTTTTCCTGCTCTGCGCGTTGATGAGCAAAGAGCATGCGGTGGTGCTGCCGGCACTCGCCTTGCCGCTCTATGTGTTTGTCAAACGGCCGTCGTGGAAGAAGCTGCTGGCGATCGCCGTGGCGATTGCCGTGCTGATCGGCCTGTTCACCGCGCTGCTGTGGACGCAGCTGGGCGCCTTTGTCGGCGCTGTCGCCACCGATGACACCTCCTGGGCCTATGTGCGCCAGCTCGAGCAACTGCAGCCAGGCATCACCTCGTCGATCTACCCGCTCAGCCTGCTCAACCAGGGCAAGCTGTTTTTCCAGTACGGCCTGCTGTGGCTGCTGCCCAATGTGCAGTGGATGGCGCTGGACCTGCGCCCGGTCTTCCCGCTGAGCTTTGGCAGCCTGCCCCATCTGCTGGGTGGCCTGGGCTATGTGGCACTGGTGATTGGCAGCGCGGTCCTGCTGCTGCGCAAACGTGATGCCTGGAGCCTGGTGGGCCTGGTGCTGCTGTGCACGGCGCTGCTGTTCAGCACCGAGTTTGTCACCAGCTGGTTGCAAGACCCCTTTGTGCTCTACCGCAGCTATATCTGGGCGATGCTGCTGCCGGCCTTGCTGGCGCTGGTGCTGCTGCTGTTTCCGCGCAAGCTGATGGTGGCGATCGCCTGCGCCGCTGGCCTGGTGCTGACGGCCCTGGCCACGGAGCGCAGCCTGAGCCTCAAGTCTGAGTACAGCGCTTGGAGCGATGCCGCCCAGAAGGTGGACGAGCAGGCCCCCTTCAACGCCTTTGGCCGCTGGCGCCCCTTTATCAACCGGGGTGCGTCGCTGCTGGAAAACCTGATCTACGAGCAGGCGCTGCAGGACTTTGACAAAGCGGTTGCGCTGCAAGAACCCCTGGGCTCGGCACAGTTCAACCGTGGCATGACCCTGGAGCTGCTCAAGCGCTACCCCGAGGCGCTGGCCGCGTTTGACAGCGCCCAAAAGCAAGGCTTTGACAATGCGGCGCTGGCCTACCACCAGGCCACGGCCTACAAGATGACGCAGCAGATGGAACCGGCGTTCCAAAGCTATGCCAAGGCCCTGGCGATGAAGCCCGAAGACGTCCTGCTGCCCAAGATCTTGCTGGAGCAGGCCGAGGTTGCCATCCCCTCGGGCCACTACGACGTGGCCATTGCGAACTACCAGCGCCTGCTGCAGATGTCGCCGGGCAACACCCGCCTGGAGGTGGGCCTGGGCATTGCGTTCATTGGCAAGCGCGATTTTGCGCAGGCCTTGCAGATCTTTGATGCGTCGCTCTCGCGCCAGCCCAACCCCCCCGCCTACTACGGCAAGGCCCTGGCCTACCGCGAGCAGGGCGACCGGGCCCAGGCCATTGCCAACCTGCAACGCGCCAGCGCCATGGACCCGGCCAACCCGGTCTACCAGCGCCTGCTGCAGCAATTGCAGGGCGGCCAATAACATGCTGCGCCATTGGCTGGGCCGGCCCCAGGCTGCGCCCTTGCATGCACAGGCGGGCGATGCGCCGCAGCGCGTGCTGCATGTGGGCAAGTTCTACCCGCCGTACCGGGGCGGCATGGAATCGTTTCTGGCCGATCTGATCGAGCAGCAGCGCGCCAACGGCATCGACGCCCGCGCGGTCGTGCATGGCGATCCGCTACCCGAGGACCCGCCCTGGCTCATCCGCGTGCCGGTGCAGATCACCCTGGTGTTCGCGCCGATTGCGCTGGGCTTTCCGCTGGCGCTGCACCGGGCCATTCGCGGCTTCCAACCCGATGTGCTGCATCTGCACATGCCCAACAATGCGGCGTTCTGGGCGCTCATCATGCCCGCCGCGCGCCGGGTGGCCTGGGTCACGCACTGGCACTCGGATGTGCTGATCTCCAAATGGGATAGCCTGCTGCAGCTGTGCTACCAGGTCTACCGGCCCTTCGAGACCAAGCTGCTGCGGCAAAGCGCGGCCATCCTCGCCACCTCGCCGCCTTACATGGCCGCCAGCGTTCCGCTGCAGCGCTGGCTGTTCAAGACCTTGGCGATCCCGCTGGGCCTGAAGCCGCTGGGCCAGGGGGTGCTGGAGCAGGCGCAGGCCGAGGCCCCACACCTGCAGCTCTGGGGCGATGCCCGGCTGCGCGTGCTGTCGGTCGGCCGGCTGACCTACTACAAGGGCTTTGACACCCTCATCTCGGCCGTGGCCGGCTTTGCCGATGTGCAGCTGATCATTGCCGGTGAAGGTGAGCAGCGCAAGGAACTCGAAGCGCTGATTGCGCGCGAGCGCGCCCAGCAAGGCTGCGCCAACGTCCAGCTGCTCGGCCAGGTCAGTGAGGCGCAAAAGCATGCGCTGTTCAACAGCTGCGATATCTTTGCGCTGGCCTCGCGTGAGCGCACCGAGGCCTTTGGCCTGGTACTGATCGAAGCCATGCAGCATGGCAAGCCCTGCATTGCCTCCGACTTGGATGGCTCGGGCATGTCCTGGGTGGTGGGGCAGTCGGGCAGCGGCCAGTGCTATGCCCCCGACCAGGTGCAGGCCTGGAAAGAGGCCATGCGCCAGGCGCTAGCCGCCAAGGCACAGCTGGCCGGGCGTGGTCTGGCGGCGCAGCAGGCGGCTGACGCCTATTTCACCATTGGCCAGTGCGAGCGGCGAATTGCTGAGGTCTACGACAGCATTCTGCCCGCCAGTGAGCGGGCACCTGCCCAGCCCCAGGCGGCCGCAGCGGCCAGGCCCTTACAGGTTGCGGTGGTGCAGCAGGCCGCGCAATGGCCGCTGCTGCAGCAGTGGCAGGCCGCCCACCCCGAGAGCCTGCTGCTCTGCGTCGATGCCAGCGGCCAGCGCAGTCCCGATCTGCAGGCTCTGGGCGGCTTGGCGCAGGTGTCGCTGGCCGACCTGGGCTGGTCCGAGGTGATCGCGCTGGTCCAGCGGCTCGCCGCTGAGCAGGCGCTTAGCGCCCTGTCCATCCGCTCTGCCGCCGATCTGCTGAGCGAGACGGGTGCCGAGCCACTGCCAGCGCCGCCTGCGGGCTGGTGGCAGCGCTGGCTGGCGCGGCGTGGTGTCCGCCACCTGCAGCTGGGCCGCCATGCCTTGCTCTTGCGCGGCGATGAGATGGCTGCCTGGGCCGGTGCACGCCACGCCCTGGTAGGGGGGCATTTGTTCATGCGTAGCGCCTAGCCAGCATTTGGCCAGCGCTTGTCTAGCGCATAGGTTCTTGCCAGGGCGGCTGGCTCAGCAGCCCAGCAGCATGGGCGGGCGCACCACTGCCAGCACACTGGCGGCCATGCCCGCGCCCAGCAGCAAGCCCCGGCGCCAGCGCGGCCAGTGGCGGGTGACATGCTCCATGCCCAGTGCCGCAGGTGCGGCGGCAAAGAAGATGCCGTAGTTCAGCACGCGCAGCATCCAGTTGGTGTCCAGCAGCCACCACGACGCGGCAACGGCCAGCAGGCCCAGCAGCGCAACGCCCCCCAGCACACAGACCAGAAAACGGGCCATGCCCGGATCGATCCGCTGGTGGTGAAAGCCCCCCAGCCAGCGCCCGGCACCGACCAGCAAAAAACCCGCGAGCAGCAGGTTGCCGGACTGGAACACGACAAACCGGATCCAGGAGCCGCCATAGGGCGCCCATGCCGCCGGTGGCAGCAGATAGGCCTGCATCGTGAGCACCAGCAGCGCTGCGATGCACAGCGACCATCCGGCAGCACGCTGGTGGCGCAGCAAGCCGGCCAGGGCTGCAGCGGGCCAGCGGATGTCGCCATGCCACCAGCGGCGGCTGGCCCAGGCCATGGCGGCCACGGCCACCAGCAGGGCCAAGGAGGCTGGCAGGCTCAGCGGCCAGTGCTGGAAATGGGCCTGGCGCAGGTCGCGCAGCATATCGGTGTAAGGCCCGCCGGGCCAGGCATAGACCGCAAAGCTGGCGATGCACAGCAGCGCAATGGCCAGGTGGCGCAGGCTCCAGCGGCGCTGGGCAATGCCATGGGTGGCCACCAGCACCAGGCACAGAAAGACCAGCACCGCGTGACTCAGGATATGGGTAAAGGCGACGGCAGGCAGCGCGACAAAAAAGGCCAGGCCGCCCCGGTGCTGTAGCCAGCGCCAGGCCGAGATGGTGCCCAGAAATACCGCCAGCTGCCCCCATTGCTGCGGGCGAGCCTCAAGCAAGGGCGCCCAGAAATAGCTCGACAGCGCCAGCGTTGCAAACACCGGCACCAAGGTCTTGAGCCCCAGGCGGTAGTAGCCCCAGCTCAGACCCCCAACAACGATAAACACGCCGCAGACCCCCATCCAGGGCATCACCTCGGCGTGGCTGGAGCCGGTCACCCAGGCCGCCTGGCGCAGCGTGTTGACAAAGGCAGGCCCCGAGACCGGCCAGGCCACGCCCTGGTCGAGCTGCTGGGCGATGCCGATCCAGTTCTTCTCGTCGTTGACGCACAGGGGGTAGTTCAGCAGCATGCGCATGGCGCAGGCCAGCAGCGCAAACAGCGCAGCCCATGCCAACAGCGACACGACCCGCGTGCGCAGCGCCAGGTAGGGCAGCGGCATCGCGGGTGCAGGCGGTGCGAACGGGGGCATCGTAGGCAAGGACATCAGCGCTGGAGTGTAGAGGGCCTCAAGCAATATGGGAGAAATCTGGGCGTTTTTGTTGCATTAATTGGTACAGCGCCTGGGCCGCCACCGACAGCTGCGGCTCGCGCCTGCGCACCAGGTAGATCTGGCGGTCCATGCCGGGCAGATGCAGCGGCCGGGTGACCAGGCCAGGCTGCGCAAAGTGAAACAAGGCCAGGGCCGGCACCACGCTGATGCCCAGACCGGCCTTGACCAGGCCCATCACGGTGGCCAGCTGCTCGACCTCCACCAGGGTCTGCATGGTCTGCGGGAAAAAGGCGGCATCGAGGTACTGGCGCACGCTGCTGTGCCGGGCCAGGTGCACAAAGGGCCAGGCCGTCAGATCGGGCAGCTGCACCTCGTCCAGCGCGGCCAGCGGGTGGTTGGCCGGGCAGACCAGGTGAAAGCGGTCGCTGCAAAAGGGCTCGGCGCGCAGATCGGGCGTGTCGGCGCGGATGGCGGCCAGTGCGAAGTCGGCATCGCCATTGGCCACCGCGGCAATACAGGGCTCGGACAGCACATCGAAGACCTGCAGCTGCACACCGGGGTGCTGGCCGGAAAAGCTGCGCAGCACCGGCGGCAGCCAGCCAGCGGCCAGCGACGGGAGCAGCGCGACGGCGACCCGGCCCTGGACAAGCTGGGCGGTAGCGCGCATCGCTTTTTCACAGGCGGCAAATTCGGCTGCAATGCGCTGGGCCGATAACAGAAACTGCTCGCCCTCGGGCGTCAGCAGCACATGCCGCGTGCTGCGCTCGAACAGGCGCAGGCCCACGGTGGTCTCCAGCGCGCGGATGAGGGCGCTGAAAGCCGGCTGGGACAGGTGGCACAGGCTGGCGGCTCGGGTGAAGTTCTTCTGGCTGGCCAGCGCCAAAAAGGCCTGGATGTCGCGCTGGGATAGATTCATTTGTATTACAGATTAATCGATCTCAATTATCGATTTCACAACATAGAGCCTCTTTTCTATAGTGGGCTGCAGGAGATGCTATGCAGACAGACAAGACACCGCCCGCAGCCATGCTGATTGGCTGCGCGGCTGGCTTTTCAGGCGACCGGGTGGATGCGGCAGCGCCGGTGGTGCAGGCGCTGGTGGCCTTGCAGCAGCCCGCGTTTCTGATTTTTGAAACGCTGGCCGAGCGCACCCTGGCGCTGGCCCAGCTGGCCCGGCGCGACGACCCCGAGGCCGGCTACGAGCCCTTGCTGGTGGAGCTGCTGCGCCCGGTGCTGGCTGATTGCCTGGCGCACCGCATCCGCATCGTCAGCAATTTTGGCGCGGCCAACCCGCAAGGCGCCGGCCGCGCCATTGCCGCGCTGGCGCGCAGCCTGGGCCTGCGCGCGCCCCGTATCGCCGTGGTGCAGGGCGATGACCTGAGCGGCCCGGCCCACCGGCCCATGCTGGCCCAGGCGCTGGGTGCGCAGATGCCCGAGCAGCCGCTGGTCAGCGCCAATGCCTATATCGGCGCGCGGCCGATTGCCGAGGCGCTGCAGGCGGGCGCCGATATCGTGGTCTGCGGCCGGGTGGCTGATCCATCATTGGTGCTGGGCCCGGCGATGGCGCATTTTGGCTGGGCCTGGGATGACTGGGACCGCCTTGCCCGCGCGACGATGGCCGGCCACCTGCTCGAATGCGGCACCCAGGTGAGCGGCGGCTATTTTGCCGACCCGGGCTACAAAGAGGTGCCAGGCATGGACCGGCTGGGCTACCCGATCGCGGAGATCGACGACAGCGGCAACTGCAGCATCTTCAAACCCGAGGGCACGGGCGGCTGCATCACGACCGCCACCGTCAAGGAACAGTTGCTCTACGAGATCCACGACCCCTGCTGCTACCTGACCCCCGATGTGGTGGCCGACATCAGCCAGGCCCAGGTGCGGGCCGAGGGCGAGAACCGCGTGCGCCTGGAGGGCGTCATCGGCCACCCGCGCCCCGAGGCGCTCAAGGTCAACACCTGCTATGCCTCGGGCTGGTTTGCCGAGGCCGAGATTTCCTATGCCGGCCCCCGTGCGGCCGAGCGTGCGCGCTTGGCGGCGCAGACCGTTGCCCAGCGCCTTGAGGGCATTGCGCCACTGCGCAGCGACCTGATCGGTGTCACCAGCGTCTGGGGCAACGATGCCAGCGATTGGCTGGCCGGTGCCGACCTGTCAGCCGCATCGCAGGATGTGCGCCTGCGCATGGCCTGGCAGCATGCCGACAAGGCCACTGCAGCGCGCCTGCCGCGCGAGATCAATGCGCTGTACTGCTGCGGGCCCGCCGGTGGCGGTGGCGTGCGCAGCCATATGCGCCAGCGCCTGGGCATGGTGTCCTGCCTGGTGCCCCAGGCACTGATTACCACGGGCTTTACCTGGGCTGCGCAAGAGGAGGCCGCCGCATGACCGACAGCATCACCACCCCGCTGTACCGCCTGGCCCATGGGCGCACCGGCGACAAGGGCAACCGCTCCAATATCAGCGTGATTGCCTGGCATCCCGCGCTGTGGGAGGTTATCTGTGAGCAGGTCAGCGAAGCGGCCGTGGCCGCGCTGTTTGCCGACCGCCAGCCCAGCCGTGTGCAGCGCTACCTGCTGCCCCAGCTGCAGGCGATGAACCTGGTGCTGGACGAGGTGCTGGACGGCGGCGTCAACGACGCGCTGAACCTCGACAGCCATGGCAAGACCCTGTGCTTTCGCGTGCTGCAGATGCCGATCGCGCTGCCGCTGCATTTGCAGGCCCATCTGGTGGGCCCGGCCGATGCGGAACCCCCATCCACCCCTGAATAAAAAACCAACCGGAGACAAGAGATGACATTTTCCACCCGCCGCCACCTGCTGGCCTGTGCCACGGCGCTGGCCATCAGCCCCCTGGCCTTTGCGCAGGGCGACTACCCGTCCAAGCCCATCACCTTTGTCGTGCCCTTTGCCGCAGGCAGTGCCACCGACCAGCTGGCGCGTGCGCTGGGCCAGGCGGTGACCGAGCAGACGCGCCAGCCGGTGATCGTCGAGAACAAGGCCGGTGCCAGCGGCATGATCGCCGCGCAGGCGGTGGCCAAGGCCCCGGCCGATGGCTACACGGTGCTGATCACTACCAACACCACGCATGCGGCCAATATCCACCTCTACCGCAAGCTGTCCTATGACCCGGTCAAGGACTTCACGCCGATCACCGGTCTGGGCAAGGGCGGCCAGGTGCTGGTGGTGCCGGCCAATGCGCCCCACCAGTCGGTGGGCGATCTGCTCGCCTATGCCAAGGCCAACCCGGGCAAGCTCAGCTTTGGCAGCGGCAGCTCGTCGAGCCGCGTTGCCGGCGAGATGCTCAAGCAGCTGGCCCATGTGGACATCCTGCACGTGCCCTACAAGAGCAACCCCTTGGCCATCACCGACCTGCTGGGCGGCCAGATCAACCTGATGATCACCGACGTCTCCACCGGCGTGCCGCAAATCAAGGCGGGCAAGCTGCGCGCACTGGGCTATTCCACACAAAAGCGCAGCGCCCAGCTGCCCGATGTGCCCACCATTGCCGAGGCCGGTGTGAAGGGCTATGACATGGGCTATTGGTTTGCCGCCTATGCTCCAGCGAATGTGCCCGCTGCCGTCAGCGCCAAGCTCAACCAGCTGCTGGGCCAGGCCGTGGGCAGTGCGGCTGCCAAGTCCTTCTTCGAGATGTCGGGATCCGAGCCCTGGACGACGAGCCAGGCCGAGCTGGCGCAGTTCCAGGCGGCCGAGACCACCAAATGGGGGCAGGTGATCAAGGCAGCGGGCATTACGCCGGAGTGAAGCGCCGCTTTGAACAGGTTCTTATAGGATCCAGCGTTTGGGCAGCATGCGCTTGATCTCTGCCTTAGCCAGGTCGATGAAGGGCTTGAGCACCAGGGTGGAGGCATGGCGGTTGGAGACCACCATCGAGTACTCGCAAGGGACGGCGGGCTCGAACAGCACAAACTTCACATCCGGGCCGTGGTAGCTGCAGGCCGTCAGCGGGTCGATGATCGCCAGGCCGGCGCCGGCCTCGACCAGCTTGATGGCGGCGTACGAGATCTGGGTCTCGATGTTCACGCGGCGCTGCACCCGGTTGACGAGGAACAGGCTGTCGAGCTTGGTGCGGGTCTCCATCATCGTGGGCAGCGACACCAAGGGCTCGTCGACAAAGTCGACCGGTGACAGGCTGGTCTTGCGCGCCAGCTTGTGGCCGGCAGGCACGGCGACGACCAATTTGCCGATCACCAAGGTCTCCAGCCCCTTGAAGCGGGTGTGGTCGGGCGAGAGCATCACAAAACCGATATCGCAGCGCTCGGCCTGCACCATGTCCAGCGCGGCCGGCGAAGCCTGCATGTGCAAGGTGACCAGGGTCTCGGGGAACTGGGCGCTGAACTTGGCAATGGCGCTGGGCAGGAACGAGGTCGCCATCGCCGGCGCGGCCGTCACCTCCAGCCGCTGCAGGCGCCGAAAGCGTACGTTCTCCGAGATGTTGCGGATGCGCTCGATGCCCATCAGCGCCTGGTGCACGTCTTCGAGCAGCAAGGTCGCGGCCGAGGTCGGCTGCAGCCGGCTTTTGACGCGCTCGAACAGCGGCATGCCGATGCGCGCCTCGAATTCAGCGATCAGCCGTGTCACCACGGGCTGGGTCACCTCCAGCGACTGGGCCGCTGCGGTGACCGAGCGGCGCAGCATCAGCGCCCGAAAGGCCTCCAGATGCCGCAGTGTGATTTTCTTATCCATGTTGTAAAGACATGAGTTAATGGCCTAATGCAATCGAATAGTCTACAAAATTACTAATTTTGTAAGTATTTCAATGGCTTATTGATTAAGAAATTTCCATCTCATAAAGGCATTGAAGCAGGAATCCACCGATTCAATTTTGCCTGCAGATGCCTATCATTGGTGACCAGACAGATTGAATTCCACTTGGTTCCACGCTACTTTCTGGAGGTAATTTCGATGACCGCATCCCGTCTGGCTCTCTCCCTGGCTGCTGCCTTTGCTGCCACCACTGGCATCGCCCATGCTGAAGACATCTATGTCGGTGGCTATGGCGGCTCGACCGAGACCGCCTTCAAGCAAAAGATCATTCCCGCCTATGAGAAGCTGACCGGCAACAAGGTCATCTATGTGCCTGGCAACTCCACCGACACCCTGGCCAAGCTGCAGGCCGAAAAGAACAACCCCCAATACGACGTGGCGCTGATGGATGACGGCCCGATGGAGCAGGCGGTGCAGTTCGGTTTCTGCGGCGACATCGAAGCCGCACCGGTCTACAACGACCTCTACCCGATGGCCAAGACCGCGGGCAACAAGTCGCTGAACCTGGGCGTCATCGCCACCGGCCTGTTCTACAACGAAGAGGCCTTCAAGAAGGCCGGCTGGGCCGCACCCACGTCGTGGAACGACCTCAAGGACAAGAAGTTCAAGAGCAAGACCGTGATCCCGCCGATCAACAATGGCTACGGTCTGCAGACCTTGCTGATGTTTGCCGAAATGAACGGCGGCGGCGCGAGCAATATCGACCCTGGCTTCCAGGCGCTGATCAAGGAAGTGGGCCCGAACGTGCTGGCCTGGGAGCCGTCGCCGGGCAAGATGACCGAGCTGTTCCAGAACGGCGATGCCGTCATCGGCGTCTGGGGCAGCGGCCGCGTCAAGGCGCTGGCCGATACCGGCTTTCCCGTGAAGTTCGTCTACCCCAAGGAAGGCGCGTTTGCGCTGTTCACCTCCGTCTGCCCCGTTGCCAAGAAGCAGCCCAAGGCCGGTGCGCAGAAGTTCGTGCAGTTCCTCTACACGCCTGAATCGCAAACGGCGCTCGCCGAGACCCAGGCCTGGGGCCCCATGAACAGCAAGGTCAAGTTGGACGACAAGGTCGCCAAGCAAGTGCCTTATGGCCCCGAGCAGATCGCCCAGCTGAAGACCGTGGACTACAAGATCGTCAACGTCAAGCGTTCCGAATGGACCAATCGCTGGAACCGCACTGTCGAACGCTAAGGGTGCCTCGACATCTTCGCTATGGATAGGTGCTAAGCCGCCAGCCGCCCTACACAGGCCTGCCGCGCCGCCCCACGCGGGCCGCAGGCCACGGAGTTTCACATGAGTTTTCTACGTATCGAGGGCCTTGCCAAGAGGTTCGGGGATTTTGTTGCCGTCAAGGACTTCCACCTGGACGTCGAGCGCGGTGAGTTTGTGTCGCTGCTGGGCCCTTCGGGCTGCGGCAAGACAACCACCTTGCAGATGATCGCCGGCTTTCTGGACCCCAGCCAGGGCCGCATTGTGCTGGACGGCAAGGACATCACCCAGCTGCGACCCGAGCAGCGCGGCATGGGGGTGGTGTTCCAGAGCTATGCGCTCTTTCCCCACATGACGGTCGAGCAGAACATCTCCTTTGGCCTGGAGATGCGCAAGCTCAGCCGCGATGTCGTGCAGCAGCGGATTCAGGATGCGCTGGCGCTGGTGCGCCTGCATGGGCTCGGTGCCCGTTACCCGCGTGAACTCTCCGGTGGCCAGCGCCAGCGCGTGGCCATTGCCCGCGCCTTGGCGATCCAGCCCGAGGTGCTGTTGCTCGATGAACCTATGTCCAACCTGGACGCCAAGCTGCGCCAGGAAATGCACGTCGAGATGCGCGCCATCCAGCGCCAGCTGGGCATCACCACCATCTTGGTGACGCACGACCAGGTCGAGGCGATGACGATGAGCGACCGCATCGCGGTGATGCACAACGGCCAGATCGCCCAGGTCGATTCGCCCCAGCAGATCTATGACAAGCCCAGCTGTGACTTTGCCTCGGTGTTCCTGGGCAAGACCAACCGCTTCGAAGGCCAGGCCCACAGCCGCGAGACCGTGAAGATTGGCGACATGGTGCTGGGCGCGCCCAGCCCGGTGGACAGTGGCCCGGTCGTGGTCTACCTGCGGCCCGAGCGCATCGAGGTGGCCCCGGCCGGCCAGGGCGGCCTGCCCGGCACCATCAAGACCTTGCTGTTTTTGGGCAGCCAGTGGGTGGTCAATGTCGGCACCGCGCTGGGCGACATCCATATCAGCCTGCCCAATGCGCGGCGTGCCGCGCTGCATGAGGGCGACGAGGTCACGCTGAACTGGGCCCCCGACGATGTGCGCGTGCTGACCCAGCAGGAGGCCAGCCGTGGATAGCAAGAACCGCTGGAAACCCTGGGCCATGTCCGGCCCCGGCCTGCTGGTCTTTGTGACCATGCTGTTGGCGCCGCTGGCCTTGACCGCCATCCTGTCGCTCAATGTCTTCAATGGCATGGAAGGCATCCAGAGCGTCTACTCGCTCAAGAACTACCTGGAGATCTTCAGCGACAGCTACTACCTGGAGATCTTTGGCCGCACTGCGCTGATGTCGGCCATCGTTACCGTGCTGTGCGTGGTGCTGGGCGTGCCCGAGACCCTCATCATCTCGCGCATGCGGGGCCGCTGGCGTGGTGTGTTTCTGCTGATCATCCTCGCGCCCCTGCTGATCTCGGTGGTGGTGCGCACCCTGGGCTGGTCCATCCTGATGGGCAACAACGGCCTGATCAACAAGGGCCTGATGCTGTTCAACATCATCGACGAACCACTGCGCCTGGCCTTCACGATGACGGGCGTGACGATTGCCATGGTGCATGTGATGGTGCCGTTCATGGTGATCTCCGTCTGGGCCTCGCTGCAAAAGCTCGACCCCCAGGTCGAGAACGCCGGCCTGTCACTGGGTGCCAGCCAGCGCACCGTGTTCCGCCGTGTCGTGCTGCCCCAGCTGCTGCCCGGCATCCTCTCGGGCAGCATCATCGTCTTCGCGCTGTCGGCATCGGCCTTTGCCACACCTGCACTGCTGGGCGGGCGGCGCCTGAAGGTGGTGGCCACGGCCGCCTATGACGAGTTCCTCAACACCCTGAACTGGCCGCTGGGCGCTGCCATTGCCGTGGTACTGCTGGTCGCCAACATCATCATCATCGTGGGCTGCAATCGCTGGATCGAGCGCCGCTTCAAAGCTGTTTTCGAGGGTTGAGCCATGCAAAAAAACAGTCCTCTGGCGCTGGTCTACCACGCGCTTTTCATCACCTTCATCCTGGCGCCGCTGGCCGT
The DNA here is from genome assembly GCF_014076495.1 of Comamonas koreensis. Classification (NCBI taxonomy): domain Bacteria; kingdom Pseudomonadati; phylum Pseudomonadota; class Betaproteobacteria; order Burkholderiales; family Comamonadaceae; genus Comamonas; species Comamonas koreensis. The sequence goes on from NZ_CP043575.1 coordinate 863,386, forward strand.
GGTGGTGGCGGTGGCCTTTACCGACAAGGGCTTCATCTCCTTCCCCACCGATGGCCTGTCGCTGCGCTGGTTCCGCGCCATCCTCGATGCCACCGAGATCATGTCGGCCTTCTGGTTCTCGGCCAAGCTGGGCCTGGCTGCCGCCTCAATCGCGATCGCGCTGGCGGTACCGGCGGCGCTGGCCATCACCCGCTACCGCTTTGCCGGCCGCGAGGTGCTGATGGCCTTTTTCATGTCGCCGCTGATGATTCCCCACGTCGTGCTGGGCGCGGCCTTCCTGCGCTTTTTCAACATCGCGGGGCTCTCGGGTTCGTTCTTCTGGCTCATGTTTACCCACGTGATCTGCATCATGCCCTATGCGCTGCGCATGGTGCTGTCGGCTGCCACCGGCATGAACCGCGAGATCGAGCATGCCGGCCTGTCGCTGGGCGCATCGCGCAGCACCGTCTTTCTGCGCATCACCGTGCCGATGCTGATGGCCGGTATCGCCGGCGGCTGGATGCTGTCCTTCATCCAGAGCTTTGACGAGCTGACGATGACGGTGTTCGTGGCCACGCCCGGCACGATGACCCTTCCCGTGGCCATGTACAACCACATCGCCCAGACCATTGATCCGCTGGTGACCTCGGTCTCCACTGTGCTGATCGTCGGCACGCTGGTGCTGATGGTCATCCTGGACAAGCTCGTCGGCCTGGAGAAGGTACTGATTGGCAAAGGTTGAGAGAGCAAAAAATGAACAACAACACACATAGCAGCGATGTCATTGTGATTGGAGGAGGCTTGGTTGGCAGTTCCGTGGCTTACGGGTTGCTGCGCCAGGGCCTGTCGGTCACGATCCTCGATGGTGCGGACGACACGATTCGTCCCTCACGCGGCAACTTCGGCCTGGTCTGGGTGCAGGGCAAGGGCTTCGGCATGGCCGACTACGCCCGCTGGAGCTTTGGCTCGGCCCGCCAGTGGCCTGCGCTGCGCGATGAACTGCAGGCGCAGACCGGCATCGACGTCGAGCTGATGCAGCCCGGAGGCCTGCACATCTGCCTGAGCGAGGAAGAGATGGCCCAGCGCGTGGACAAACTGCGCTGGCTCGAGTCTGAGGTGGGCGACCCCGCCTACCGCAGCACGGTGCTCAGCCGCGACGAGGCGGCCGAGCACCTGCCGGGGCTGGGCCCCGAGGTCGCGGGCGCCACCTATTCGGCGATGGACGGCCACTGCAACCCCTTGAAGCTGCTGCGCGCGCTCTACAGCGCCAATATCGCCAAGGGCGCGCGTATCCACAACCGCATGCAGGTCGATGCGATCCGCAAAGACGGTGGCATCTTCCACGTCAGCGCCGGCGAGCGTGCCTGGCAGGCGCCGCGCATCGTGATTGCCGCCGGCCACGCGACGCAACAGCTGTCGGCCATGGTGGGCATGTTTGTGCCGGTGCGGCCCAACAAGGGCCAGGTCTTCATCACCGAACGCGTGCAGCCCTTCTTGACGCACCCCACCAACTATGTGCGCCAGACCGATGAGGGCACGGTGCAGATTGGCGACTCGATGGAGGAGCTGGGCTTTGACGACATGGTGCGCGTGCCGGTGAACGCCAGGATTGCCGCGCGTGCGGTCAAGTGCTTCCCGGTGCTGGCCAACGCCCGCGTGGTGCGCACCTGGGCGGCGCTGCGGGTGATGTCGCCCGATGGCTTTCCGATGTACCAGGAGTCGGACAGCCACCCTGGCGCCTTTGCGGTGACCTGCCACAGCGGCGTCACGCTGGCGGCCCAGCACGTCTTTTGCATCGCCCCCTGGGTGGCCACGGGCCTGCGGCCGGCCGCCATCGAGGCATTCCCCGCGACACGATTTACGCCGGAAACGGAAGTGAAACCCTATGGCATCTAAAGCCCTTTTCAAATACCTCCCTGGCCACCAGGCCGGGGCCGCTGGCACGGTGTCGGTGCTGGTCAACGGCGCGGTGGTACGCATGTCGCCCGCCAGCAGCCTGGCCGCTGGCCTGCTGGCAGCCGGCATCACCGCGGTGCGCGTCTCGCCCGTGGGCCAGGGCGCCCGCGCGCCTTACTGCATGATGGGCGTGTGCTTTGAGTGCATGGTCGACGTCAACGGCCGGCCCAACCAGCAGGCCTGCCTGATCACCCCCGAAGACGGCATGGAGGTGACCACCATGCAGGCGGCGCCCAGCGTGCTGGATGCGCAGGAGGCCAAGCATGTCTAATCCCGCTATCCCTTTGAACGACGCGCCCAGCCAGGTCCGCGACCTGGTCGTGATTGGCGCCGGCCCGGCCGGCATGGCAGCGGCCCTGGCGGCCCAGCGGCGCGGCCTGGATGTGCTGCTGCTGGACGAACAACCCCAGGTGGGCGGCCAGATCTACCGCAGCATCACCCAGACCGATGCCCAGCGCGAGCGCATCCTCGGCGCGGACTATGTCTACGGCAAATCGCTGGCCGATCAGGTCCGCGCCAGTGGCCTGACCCACTGGGCCGGCGCTTCGGTCTGGCAGATCGACCCTGACAAGACCGTGCATGTGCTGCGCAATGACCGCACCACACGCATCGAGACCAAGTCGCTGGTGATCGCCACTGGCGCGATGGAGCGGCCCTTCCCCGTGCCGGGCTGGACCCTGCCCGGGGTGATGACCGCCGGTGCCGGCCAGATTTTGCTCAAGAACGCCGCCGTCGTGCCCCAGGTACCGGTGGTGCTGGCCGGCTGCGGCCCCTTGCTCTACCTGCTGGCGGCGCAGTACCTGCGCGCGGGCGTCGAGATCCGTGCGGTGCTCGATACGTCTGCGGGCACCGACTGGCGCCTGGCGATCCGCCATGCCTCGTCGCTGCTGGCCGGCTGGGGCTATGTGCGCAAGGGCCTGGGGCTGCTGCGCGAGATCAAGTCGGCCGGCATTCCGTTCTTCAAGGATGTGGGCGGCTTGCGCATCGAGGGCGAAGACGCGGTGCGCCAGGTGCGCTTTACCAGCGCGGGCCACTCCCAGCAGATCGACTGCGAGCTGGTGCTGCTGCACCAGGGCGTGGTGCCCAACACCCAGGTGTCCTGGTCCTTGCGCGCCGAGCACCATTGGGACGATGAGCAGCTGTGCTGGCTGCCGGTGCTCGACAGCTGGGGCCAGACCAGCCTGCCGGGCATCTATATCGCCGGTGACGGCGCCGGCATTGGCGGCGCGCTGGTGGCCGAGATGCAGGGCGCGCTCGCCGGTATCGGCGTGGCCAACAGCCTGGGCTTTGGCACCAGCGAAGACGGTGCCCAGCAGCGCGCCCAGATCGCCCAGCACCTGCGCATCCGCCCCTTCCTGAACCAGCAGTACCGGCCCAAGGACGAGTTCCGCATTCCGGCTGACGAGGTCGTGGTCTGCCGCTGCGAAGAGGTGACCGCAGGCGCGATCCGCGAGCAGGTGCAGCTGGGCTGCGTGGGCCCGAACCAGACCAAGTCCTTCAGCCGCTGTGGCATGGGCCCCTGCCAGGGCCGCCAATGCGGTTTGACGGTGACCGAGATCATCGCCAAGGAAGCCAATTTGCCGCCGCAGGAGGTGGGCTACTACCGCATCCGTCCGCCACTCAAATCGCTGTCGCTGGCCCAGCTGGCCGCAGGCGTGTGACATGGTTGCCCTGGTAAACCCGGCATCGGGCAGCAGCGATGTGCTGGTGATCGGGGGCGGCCTGCAGGGCCTGTCCAGCGCCTTCCAGTTGGCCAAGGCAGGCCTGCGTGTGCGCCTGATCGAGGCCGAGTACTGCGGCCGCCATGCCTCGGGCGTCAATGCCGGCGGCGTGCGCACCTTGGGCCGCCATGTGGCCGAGATCCCGCTGGCGCTGGCGGCACGCGAGCAGCTCTGGCATCGCCTGGCCGACATCATCGGCAGCGATGGCGGCTTTGTGCCCTCGGGCCAGCTGCAGGTCGCCGAGAACGAGGCCGACGAGATCAAGGCCAAGGCGCGCGTGGCCATGCTCAACGGCCTGGGCTTTTTCCATGAGCAATGGGTGGACCAGCAGCAGGTGCGCGAGTTGGTGCCCAGCATCTCGCCCCATGTGGTGGGCGGCATCTGGGCCGACCGCGATGGCTATGCGCTGCCCTACAAGGTGGCGACGGCCTACCGCCTGGCGGCAGAGAAGCTGGGCGTGCAGATCGTCGAGCAGGCCCCAGTGTTGCGGGTGGACCACCAGGCCGGAATGTGGCAGGCCAGCACCGCGCAGGGCGCGTTCCATGCGCCCTGGCTGGTCAACACCGCGGGTGCCTGGGCGGCAGATTTTGCCGCGCAGGTGGGCGACCCGGTGCCCATGGTGGCGGGCGGTCTGATGCTGATGGTGACCCAGCGCGTGGCGCCCTTTGTCAAACCGGTGCTGGGCGCCATGGGCCGGCCGCTGTCGTTCAAGCAGTTCGACAATGGCACGGTGTTGATTGGCGGCGGCCTGCGCTGCGAGGCCGATGCCAGCCAACGCCATGCGATGGTCGACCTCAACCGCATGCCCAAGAGCGCGCAGACGGTCATCGACCTGTTCCCGCATCTGCGCGATGTGAGCATTGCACGGGCCTGGACCGGTATCGAGGGCTTTATGCCCGACGAGATTCCGGTCATCAGCCCCAGTGCCAGTGCTGATAACCTGGTGCATGCCTTTGGCTTCTCTGCCCATGGCTTTGAGCTCAGTCCGATGACCGGCTGCATTGTGGCCGAGCTGGTGACTAAGGGCACCAGCAGCTTGCCGATTTCGGCGTTTCGTGTGGACCGTTTTGCCGCTGCCTAGCAGCGCGGCGGTCGTATTTTTATCTCAGGGAGTAAATGATGAGCAACGACATCCAACGTATCGACAGCAATGAACGCCTCAGCCGCATCGTTGTACACGGCGGCGTGGTCTATGTGGCCGGCGTCACCGCTGGCGACATCTCGGGCGACATTGGCGCCCAGACCCGCGACGTGCTGGCCAAGATCGACGGCTACTTGAAAACAGCCGGCACCAGCAAGTCGCGCCTGCTCACCGTGCAGATCTGGCTCAAGGACATCGACAAGGATTTTGCCGGCATGAACCAGGTCTGGGGCGAATGGGCCGACAAGGCCAATATGCCCACCCGCGCGACCTGCGAAGCCAAGCTGGCGCGCCCAGAGTTGCTGGTCGAAATCATCGTCAGCGCCGCCCTCTAAGCATCGGCCACCCAGCAAAATGCCAGCCCTCGGGCTGGCATTTTTTGCTTAAAGATTCAGCCGATCAGGGGATCAGCAAACCGCGCTGCACGGCCGGGCGCTGCAGCCAGTGGCTGAGCACGCGGCTGACTTCGGGGTACTGGCCCCAGCCGATCAGGGCCTCGGCGTTGTAGCGCACGATCATGTTTCGAATCCAGGGGAAGATGGCGATATCGGCAATCGTGTAGGTGTCACCGGCCACCCATTCCTTGCCGGCCAGGTGCTTGTTCAGCACGGTCAGCAGGCGCTTGGATTCGTCCACATAGCGGGTCAGGGGGCGCTTGTCCTCAAAATCCTTGCCGGCAAAGATGTTGAAGAAACCGACCTGGCCAAACATCGGGCCGATGCCGCCCATCTGGAACATCAGCCACTGCAGGGTCTCGTAGCGCTTGACGGGGTCCTGCGGCAGGAACATGCCAGTCTTCTCGGCCAGGTAGACCATGATGGCGCCGGACTCGAACAGTGCAATCGCCTGGCCGCCGGGACCATTGGGGTCGATGATGGCCGGGATCTTGTTGTTCGGGAAGGTGCCGACAAATTCGGGCGAGGTCTGGTCGTTGCTCTCGAAGCTGATCTTGTGCACTTCATAGGGCATGCCCAGCTCTTCGAGCAGGATGGAGACCTTGACGCCATTGGGCGTGGGCAGCGAATACAGCTGCAGCAGATCAGGCCGGGTGGCCGGCCATTTGCGGGTAATACTGAAATCGGCGAGGGTGCTCATGGGAATCTCCAGACGATATGCAGGCGGCTTGCAGGTATGCGCCTTGCCAGCAGCATAAAGCAGATTGGGCGCGGGCCTGTCGGCCTACTTCGCGTCCTGGGGCTTCACAAATTCGATGCGCAGGCCCTCGGCCGTCACCTGGAAGGTGGCAGGCAGCTCGGCGGCCTTGTCCAGGCGCTCCAGGTCCTCCTGGCGCAAGGTGTGCACCACCACATCCTCCATCGCATGCTCGGCCGCGCGCGGCGCGTAGGCCTGCAGCATCACCTCCATCGCCTCGGGCAGGCCGGTCATCTGCAGCGACTGCACCTGCACCTGGGTGGCACGCAGGCTGTGGTCGGCCGGCGAGTAGCGCAGTGCAAAGTCCAGCACCATGGTGCCGTCCAGGCGGTGGGGCAGCACCTTGCCCGACATCTCGGCGCGCATCGTCGCCTGGATGCGGTTGGTCTCGGGCAGCAGCTGCAGGCTGGGCGCCTGCACATCGAGCTGCAAGAGGCCGAGCAGCGGATAGGAGCGGGGGAAGGACTTGGCCACGATGGTCTGCAGCTCAGCGGCAGACAGGGTGTAGCTGGGTGGGGCAAGCAAGGAGCAGGCGGCCAGCAGGCTGGCGGCAAACAGGCTGGAGGCCAAAAAAAGGCGGCGGCGCATAGGGGTTGGAAAGCGTATTGGCAGGGGGCGGGTGGATGCGCATCGTACCGATCAGAGGGCAGTGCGCGTGCTGGATTTTCCCACCCGCAGGGATCGCATTGTTGCGCAGCTTGCATAACATTGTGTGCTGCACGAACAATGTCAGCAAAAGATCGCCCATCTCCTTGTTTTATTGGGGTAAATGCCCACTTTTCACGGGCTGCGTGAGCGTGAGCAGATGTCATTTCGTGTGAGAATTCGCAGGCTTTCCGGCTGCGGACGATGGCGCGCGCTGGTGCGCGATGGTCTTGCTTCCCGGTTCGAAAGCGCTGCCTGCTGGCAGCGCTAGCCAAGATCCCAAGGACAGACATGAATTTCGCATTGAACAAGCGCGCCCTGGCGCTGGTGGGTGCCTCGCTCATTGGCGCAGCCCACGCCCAACACCTGACCATTGCGCTGGCCTCCGAGCCCACAGCGGCCGATCCCCACTACCACAAGATGACGACGAACGACTCGTTCTCGGCGCATGTCTATGACTCGCTGGTGGGCCGTACCGCCAGCATGGAGCTGGTGCCCTCGCTGGCCACCTCGTGGAAGAACCTGGACGACCTGACCTGGGAGTTCAAGCTGCGCAAGGATGTGAAGTTCTCCAACGGTGCGCCCTTCACCTCGCAGGACGTGCTGTTCACCATCTGCCGCACGTTGAACAACGAGACCAATGTCTCGCAGTCGTACATGGATACGACCAAGCTGATCACCGATGTGCAGACCCCCGATGACCTGACCGTGATCGTCAAGACCGCCGAGCCCGTGCCACTGATTCCGGCCGAGTTTGCGCGCAACCTGCCCATCATCTCCAGCAGCATCATCAAGCACGACAAGCTCAAGTTCGCCCCCAAGGAAGGCTGCGGCTACAAAGGCCCATGGCCCACGGTGGCCGACTTCAACAGCGGCAAGATGGCGATTGGCACGGGCCCCTTCAAGCTCAAGTCCTATGTGAAGGGCAATGCCATCACCTTGGAGCGCAATGACGGCTACTGGGGTCCCAAGCCTGCCTGGCAGACCGTCAAGATGGTGGCCGTGCCCAACGCCGGCCCGCGCCTGACCGGCCTGATGTCCGGTGACTACGACCTGATCGAGAACCCGGCCGCCCGCGACCTGGCCCGCATCAAGGAAGACAAGAAGCTGGCCTTTGTGGCCACGCCGTCCACCCGCCTGGTGTTCTTCCAGCCCGATATCGGCCGCGACAAGTCGCCGTTCGTGACCGCCCCCGACGGCAAGAATCCGCTGCAGGACCTGCGCGTGCGCAAGGCCATCAACATGGCGATCGACCGCAAGGCCATCGTGCAGCGCTTGATGGACGGCATGGCCACCCCCGCCTACCAGTACATGCCCGATGGCATGTTTGGCGGCCTGGCCAAGGCCCCCGAGATCAAGTTCGACCCCGAAGGCGCCAAGAAGCTGCTGGCCGAAGCCGGCTACCCCAACGGCTTCGAGATGACCTTGTCGTCGACGAACGACCGCTACATGAACGATGCGCAGATCTCGCAGGCCGTCGCGCAGTACCTGACCCGCATCGGCATCAAGACCAAGGTCGATGCGATGACCGCCTCGATCTACTTCCCCAAGCGCGCCAAGCGTGAGTTCAGCTTCCCGATGGGTGGCTGGCCGTCGGAAAACGGCGAAGCCTCGGGCCTGTTCCAGCTGTGGGTGACCAGCACCGATTCGCCCAAGGGCCTGGGCACCAGCAACTACGGCGCTTTCAGCAACACCGATTTCGACAAGGTCTACATCCCGGCTGCGAAGACGGTGGACCCGGTCAAGCGCAAGGCCATGCTGGAGCAGGCCACGCAGATCGCGCTGGACAACGTGCCGCTGATCCCGCTGCACTTCGAGAGCAGCATCTGGGCCTTCAAGAAAGAGCTGAGCTACGAAGGCCGCCGCGACCAGTACACGCTGGCCACATCGGTCAAGCCCGCCAAGTAAGCAAAGTGCTTGCGGCAGCCGGGGTCCAGCACCCCGGCGTGGGCGATGAGAAATACGTAGTGGCACGGCACTTGCATTGCCCTACGAGGCTTTTAACCAAGGAGGAACGACCTGTGTCTACCAAGAAGATCTCGCGCCGCACACCCTTGTCGCTGGCCAGTCTGGCTGCGCTCGCTCTGCCTGCGGGCATGGCGGCCGCCCAGTCGCTGACCATCGGCCTCGCCTCCGAGCCCACCGCCGCTGACCCGCATTACCACAAGGTCACCACCAACGACGCGTTCTCGGCCCATATCTTCGAGTCGCTGATCAACCGCAATGCGCAGATGGAGCTGATCCCGGGCCTGGCCCAGTCCTGGCGCGCCGTCGATGACAACACCTGGGAGCTCAAACTGCGCCAGGGCGTGAAGTTCTCCAATGGCGAGCCCTTCACCTCCAAGGACGTGCTGTTCACCCTGTGCCGCGTGCTGAACAACGAGACCAATGTCTCGCGCTCCTACATGGAGCCGGCCCAGAGCTTCAGCGATGTGCAGACGCCCGATGACTACACCGTCATCATCAAGAGCGAGCGGCCCATCCCGACGATGCCCAATGAGCTGGCGCGTTCGCTGCCCATCATCTGGAGCGGCATCGCCAAGTTCGACAAGCTGCGCTTTGCCCCCAAGGAGGGCTGCGGCGTCACTTCGCCCTGGCCCACGGTGGCCGATTTCAACACCGGCAAGCTGTCCATCGGCACGGGCCCGTACAAGCTCAAGTCCTATGTCAAGGGAACCGGTATCGAGATGGAGCGCAACGAAGCCTACTGGGGCAGCAAGCCGCACTGGAAGAGCGTCAAGATGGTGCCGGTGCCCAATGCCGGCCCGCGCCTGACCGGGCTGATGTCCGGGGACTACGATGTCATCGAAAGCCCGGCTGCGCGCGACCTGCCACGCATCAAGGACAACAGCAAGCTCGACTTTGTCGCGACGCCGTCCACCCGTCTGATCTTCTTCCAGCCGGACGCCGGCCGCGCACAAAGCCCGTTTGCCAAGGCCGCCGATGGCAAGAACCCGCTGCAGGATTTGCGCGTGCGCCAGGCCATCAACATGGCCATTGACCGCAAGGCCATCGTGCAGCGGCTGATGGATGGCATGGCCACCGTGGCCAACCAGTACATGCCAACGGGCATGTTCGGCAGCCTCGACAAGCCCGCCGAGATCAAGTTCGATCCCGAAGGCGCCAAGAAGCTGCTGGCCGAGGCCGGTTACCCGCAAGGCTTTGAGCTGACCTTGACCACCACCAACGACCGCTACATCAACGACGGCCAGATCGCGCAGGCGGTGGCCCAGTACCTGACGCGCATTGGCATCAAGACCACGGTGGATGCGCAAGCCGCTGCCATCTATTTCCCCAAGCGGGCCAAGCGCGAGTTCAGCTTTGCGATGGGCGGCTGGCCGTCGGAGAACGGCGAGGCCTCGGGCCTGTTCCAGTACTGGGTGGCCACCACCGACAAGGACAAGGGCCTGGGCACCAGCAACTACGGCGGCTTTAGCCTGCCCGCGTTTGACCAGGTGTTTGTGCCCGCAATGGCGCAGATGGATGCGAGCGCGCGCAAGGCCGCCTACCAGCAGGCCACGCAGATTGCGCTGGCCAACGTACCGCTGATTCCGCTGCACTTCGAGAGCAGCATCTGGGCATTCAAGAAAGGGTTGAGCTACGAAGGCCGACGCGACCAGTACACGCTGGCGATGTCGGTCAAACCGAAATAGACAGCTGGTGCCACACCGGGCGCCAAACAGGCCCGGTCCCTGGCAGGGCCCGCATCCAGCTCCAGTGGTGGGGCCATGCGGGCTTTGTGATTTTGTACGCCCCACGATGAAAAGACTCCACAGAGGGCGGCAACCATGCAGGTGACAGCGCATGGCATTCTAATTTTGAGGACGTAATGTGATCGTCTATATCCTGCGCCGCATGGTGCAAAGTTTTCTGGTGCTGCTGGCGGTCTCGCTGGTGGTGTTCATGGCGGTCTACGCGGTGGGCGACCCCATCGAGCTGCTGGTGAGCGCCGAGGCCAGCGATGCAGACCGCCAGGCGATGATCAAGCGCCTGGGGCTGGACCTGCCGGTCTGGCTGCAGTACTGGAGTTTTCTGACCCGCGCCTTCCAGGGTGACCTGGGCACCTCCTTTGTGCATGGCATCCCCGCGATCGAGCTGATCGTGCAGCGCTTTCCGGCCACCTTCGAGCTGGTCGTGGTCGCCATCGGCCTGACCTGCCTGCTCGGCATTCCGCTGGGCCTGATTGCCGGCCTGTTCAACGACAGGCCGCTGGGCCGGGGCCTGATGGGCGGCTCGGTGCTGGGCTTTTCGCTGCCCAACTTCTGGCAGGGCATGATGCTGATACTGATGTTCGCCGTCTGGCTGCAGTGGCTGCCCTCTTCGGGCCGGGGTGACACGGTCAATGTGCTGGGCGTGCCGCTGTCGCTGTTCACCGCCGATGGCTGGAGCCATGTGATGCTGCCGGCCATCAACCTGGCGCTGGGCAATATCGCGCTGGTGCTGCGGCTCACCGCCACCGGCGTGATGGAGGCCAAGACCCAGGAGTATGTGAAGTTCGCGCGCGCCAAGGGCATCAGCGAGCGCCGCATCCTGACCCGCCACATCCTGCGCAATATCCTGATCCCCGTGGTCACCGTGATCGGCATGGAGTTCGGCACCCTGATCGCCTACTCGACCATCACCGAGACCGTGTTCGCCTGGCCCGGCATGGGCAAGCTTTTGATTGACAGCATCTACAAGCTCGACCGCCCGGTGGTGGTGGCCTATGTGATGCTGGTCACCTTCATCTTCGTGATGATCAACCTCTTGGTGGACCTGGCCTATGCGGTGCTCGATCCGCGCGTACAGCTGCAGGAGGCCCAATGATGCAGCCCGACAAACCCTTGATGACCATCGACCCCAGCAAGCGGGCCCAGCCCCTGCAAGACACGCCCCAGCGGCGTGCCATTTTGAAGAAACTGCGCAGCAAACCGTCCGTCAAAGGGGCTGTGATCGCCCTCGTGCTGCTGCTGGCCGTGGTGCTGCTGGCGCCGTTTCTGTCGCCACAAAACCCCTATGACCTGGGCGCGCTCGACCTCATGGACGGCCGCCTCAAGCCGATGTCCGAAGCTGCTTCGGGCATGACCTACTGGCTGGGCACCGACGACCAGGGCCGTGACATGCTCTCGGCCATCCTGCACGGCCTGCGCATCAGCCTGATGGTGGGCCTGAGCGCCGTGGTGCTCGCCACCATCATCGGCAGTCTCGTCGGCCTGGTCGCGGCCTATTTTGGCGGCTGGGTCGATACCGTGCTGATGCGCATCGTCGACTTCATCCTCGGCTTTCCCACCATCCTGGTGGCGCTGGTGCTGCTAGCCATTCTGGGCCGGGGCGTGGACAAGGTGGTGATCGCCATCGTGATGGTGCAGTGGGCGCATTACGCCCGCATCATGCGCGGCCGTGCCTTGCAGGAGCGCAAGAAGGAATACATCGAGGCGGCCAAGAACCTGGGCTTCCCCGGCTGGCGCATCATGACGCGCCACCTGCTACCCAACTGCATGGGCCCGGTGATGGTGTTCGCCACCATCCAGATTGCCAATGCCATCGTGCTCGAAGCCACCCTGTCCTTCCTGGGAGTGGGGGTGCCGATCACCGAACCCTCGCTGGGCCTGCTGATTGCCAACGGCTTTCAGTACCTGATGTCGGGTGACTACTGGATCAGCATGTTCCCCGGCCTGGCGCTGCTGGCCCTGATCCTGTCGATCAACCTGATCGGCGACCGCCTGCGTGAAGCTCTGGACCCGAGGAAGTAATGACTATCCCTTTGCTTGAAGTACAAGATCTGCAGACGGTGTTCCACACCGAAGAGGGCGCCTGGCCCGCTGTCAGCGACATCGACATCCGCCTGGAGGCGGGTGAAATTCTGGGCCTGGTCGGTGAATCCGGCTCGGGCAAGTCGGTCACCGGTTTCTCCATATTTGGCATGATCGATGCCCCCGGTGAAGTCACCCAAGGCCGGGTGCTGTTCAAGGGTCAGGACCTGCGCGAGTTGTCAGCCGAGTCCATGCGCAAGCTGCGCGGTGACCGCATCGCGATGATCTTCCAGGATCCGCTGATGACGCTCAACCCGGTGCTGCGCATCGAAGAACAGATGCTCGAAGCCATCGACGCGCACCAGAAGTTGCCCAAGGCGCAGGCCTTGCAGCGCTGCGTGGAGGCGCTGGCAATGGTCGGCATCCCCGCGCCCGAGAAGCGCCTGCGCAGCTACCCGCATGAGTTCTCCGGCGGCATGCGCCAGCGCGTGGCGATTGCGATTGCGATGCTCAACCGCCCTGACCTGATCATCTGCGATGAGCCGACGACGGCGCTCGATGTCACCATCCAGGGCCAGATCCTCTACCGCATGCAGCAGATCTGCCAGGCCCAGGGCACGGCGCTGATCTGGATCACGCACGACCTGGGCGTGATCGCCGAGCTGGCCGACCGCGTGGCCGTGATGTATGGCGGCCGCATTGTCGAGACCGGCACCGTCGCCGAGGTGCTCGATGCACCGCGCCACCCCTACACCCAGGGCCTGCTCAATTCGCTGCCTGCCCAGGCCACGCCGGGCGAGCGCCTCACGCAGATCAATGGCATGGCGCCCAGCCTCTCGGGCCGCGTGCCCGGCTGCGCCTTTGCGCCGCGCTGCGGCCGCGCCACCCCGCGCTGCGTCGATGAGCAGCCCCCCGTCACTACCATTCCCGGCCGCGCATTCCGCTGCTTTGTACCGCTGGAGGCACCTGCCGCATGACCGCGATGACTACCCCTGTGATTGAACTGCGCGATGTGCACAAGCGCTTTGTCAGCGCGCCCGATCTGCTGCAGAAAATCGTTGGCGCCGTCGCCCGGCAGCCCGCGCAGACGCGCATTGTGCATGCCGTCAACGGCGTCAACCTACAGATCGCCAAAGGCGAGGTGCTGGGCCTGGTGGGTGAATCGGGTTGCGGCAAATCCACGCTGGGCCGCGTGGTGGCCGGCCTGCACCCCGCCACCGAAGGCCAGCTGCTCTACAAGGGCCAGGATGTGAGCGGCCTGGGCGGCCAGGACAAGCTCGCCTACACCCTGGGCGTGCAAATGGTGTTCCAGGACCCGCAGGCCTCGCTCAACCCGCGCCAGAAGCTGCACCAGATCCTGGGCGAAGCGCTGCATGTGCACAAGCTAGCCCCTGCGGCCGAGGTGCCCGGCCGCGTCGATGCCGCGCTGGCCGAGGTGGGCCTGGCCAGCGAGTACCGCGCGCGCCTGCCGCACCAGATCTCGGGCGGCCAGCGCCAGCGCATCGGCATTGCCCGTGCGCTGATGGTGACGCCGGAGTTCCTGGTCTGCGATGAGCCGGTGGCCGCGCTCGATGTGTCCATCCAGGCCCAGGTAATCAACCTGTTCATGGACCTGCGCGCGCAGCGCGGCCTGACCTACCTCTTCATCAGCCATGACCTGGGCGTGGTGCGCCACATCTCCGACAAGGTGGCCATCATGTACCTGGGCAAGATTGTGGAGATGGCGCCCACGGCCGAGATCTTTGGCCAGGCCCAGCACCCCTACACCCAGGCGCTGCTGGCCGAGGTGCCCGATGTGGGCCGGCGCAAGCGCGTTTTCACGCCGATCAAGGGCGAGATCCCCTCACCGCTGAACCCGCCACCGGGCTGCACCTTTCACCCGCGCTGCCCGCATGCAATGGAGCGCTGCAAGCAGGAGGTGCCCCGCCTGCGCGAGACGGCAGCCGGCCATGTGACCGCCTGCCATTTGTTGGACTGACCCGTTGGACGCGCACAGAGGAAACCACCGCATGGACTGGCAACGCTTTACCCAGCAGCACGGCCGTTTTGCCATCGACTGGCAAGCCGGCGACGGCGCGCTCTACCTGCCGATCACACTGAACTGCTACCGCCCCGAGGGCCTGGCCGCCGATGCACCGGTGGTGCTGGTGCAGCACGGCGTGCTGCGCAATGGCGACGACTACCGCGACTTCTGGATGCCTGCGGCCGACCGCTACGGCCTGCAGATCATTGCGCCGACCTTTGGCAACGAGCACTGGCCCGGCGTGGAGAGCTACAACAACGGCAGCGTCTGGAGCGAAGCGGGCGACCTGCAGCCGCGCGCCTACTGGGCCTACCAGGCGGTGGCGAACCTGGCCCAGCAGCTGCGTGATGCCGGCGTGCTGCGCGGCCAGCCGCTCTACCTGTTTGGCCATTCGGCCGGCGGCCAGTTTGTGCACCGCCTGGTCAGCACCCTGGGCGCGGCCGGCTTTGCCGGCGTGGCAGCGGGCAACCCGGGCTGGTACACCTTGCCCGATGTCCAGCAGGACTTTCCACAAGGCCTGGCCGGCATTGGCCTGGCCGATGGGGCGCTGGCCCAGCTGCTGCGCACCCCACTGGTCATTTTGGCGGGCGACCGCGACACCGATACCCAGGACCCGAACCTGCCGGCCGAGCCCGCCGCGCTGCGCCAGGGCCCGCACCGCTTTGCCCGCGCCCACCACTACTACGCAGCGGGCCAGCAGGCGGCAGACCGGCTGGGGCTGCCGCTGGCCTGGCAACTGCATGAGGTCGCCGGCATCGGCCATGACGGCGAGGCCATGAGCCATGTCTGCGCCCACCTATGGTTTGAAGGGCGCATGCCCGATGCGGACTGGCTGGCCCCCTGGGCCGGCCGGGTCACCGCCTGATCTCCTATCACTTTTCGACAAGACCCAAGGAACAACGATGCAAGCAACAACGCAACAACTGGTGGATGGCATCTCGGAATGGATGCGCTGCGAATCGCCATCGAACAACCCCGCCTCGATCGCCCGCATGGTCGAGATGATGCGTGCCCAGGCCGCCGCCGCTGGCCTGCGCGCCACGGTGATCGAGACCCAGGCCGAAGGCAAGCAAGGGCTGGGCCCGGTGCTGCCCGTGCTGCACATCACCAACCGCGCCGAGGGCGACACCCGTGAAGGCCTGCTGATCCTGGGCCACTCGGACACCGTGCACCCCATCGGCATGCTGGCCGACAACCCGATCCGCATCGAAGGCGACCGCCTCTATGGCCCCGGCGGCTACGACATGAAGGCTGGCATCTACCTGGCACTGACCGCGATGAGCGCCGTGGCCACGCCGGGCAGCACGCCGCTGCCGGTGGACCTGCTGGTCGTGCCCGACGAGGAAACCGGCAGCCACGCATCGCGCAAGCACATCGAGGCCTTTGCCCGCCATGCCCGCTACTGCCTGGTGGCCGAACCTGCCCGCGCCAACGGTGGCCGCTGCGTCACCGCCCGCAAGGGCACCGGCATGCTGCGCCTGGGCGTCAAGGGCCTGGCATCGCATGCGGGTGTGGCCCATGACAAGGGCCGCAGCGCGATCCGCGAGATGGCGCACCAGATCCTGGCGCTCGAAGCGATGACCGACTACCAGAGGGGTGTGACCGTGAGCGTGGGCACCATCGAAGGCGGCACCACCACCAACACCGTGCCGGCCTTCTGCAAGTGCGTGGTCGATTTCCGCCTGCCCGATCTGCAGGCCGCCGATGAGCTGGTGGGCAAGATGCGTGCGCTGCGCCCCGTGGGCGAGGGCCTGACGCTCGATATCGATGTCGAAGTGAACCGCCCTCCGATGGTCAAGGACGCCCGCGCCGAAGCGCTGCTGGCCAAGGCCCAGCAATCAGCCCGCGAAGCCGGCTTTGCGCTGGAAGAAGCGCCCCCTACCGGCGGCGGCAGCGATGCCAACTTCACCTCGGCGATGGGCGTGCCATCACTCGATGGCCTGGGAGCCGATGGCGACGGCGCCCATACGGTGTATGAGCACATTCTGGTGTCCACCCTGGAGATGCGGGCGCGCTTCTGGTTGCATCTGCTGACCCACCTGGACTAAGACCAGGGGCTGGCCCCAGATGCGGGTCAGCCTTGCTCGCGAGGTGATCCCTTGAACTGCACGGGCTGGGTGCGCCCACCCTTGCGGCGCACCACCACGGTGCCGGCGATCTTGTCGTGCCAGCCCTGCTTGCGCGGGTCAAAGGCCACCCAGATGAGGCCGAGGCACAGCGGCACGATGGACACAAAATAGCCGAGGTAGCGGACCACCGATTGGCCCAGGCCCATCGCCTCTCCCGTCTCGGCATCCACTATCTCGGCCCCTATCAGCATCTTGCCCGGCGTGGCCCGCAGCTTGTGCCACAGCCAGATGCAGGCCACTGCGGGCAGCACCCAGCTGATCAGCACATCGGCGGGGCCCTGCACCAGGCCTTCGGCCATGAAGTAGTCCCAGCCGTATATCGCCACCAGGGCCGGTGTGATGATGACGAGCAACACCACCGTGTCGATCAAAGCTGCCCCGACGCGCGCCCAAAAGCCTACATATTCCAGATCGCTGTTATCCATTTTTTGCTCCACTGAGTGGCGCCATCTTAGGCCTGTCCGGTAAAGCCGAGGTGACAAGACCTGGGCGCGCCATGGCAAGATGCAGGCTATCTTCACTGCCCGAGAGCGCACCATGGCACCACCGAATCCCGAGCTCCGCATGGCCCCCGATATGTGGGCCTTTGAAGCGCTGTACGCCCAGCCCGCGATGCTGGATGGCGAAACCCTGCGCGCCGCGCTGGCCGAGCGCCTGGGGGCGGTGGACCTGGTCGCAGATGGCGACACCATCTTGCTGGCGCTGCGCGACTACTGTGTGGACTACAGCGACAAAAAGGGTGTGCCCAGCGAGGTCGCAATCATCCGCGCAGGCGAGCCGATGGCCCCCACCAACTACGCCAGCGCGCTGGAGCAGACCTGGGACTGGCCCGAAAAGGAAAGCGCGCTGGCCCAGTGCCAGCACTGCGTGCTGGTGAGCGAATTCATGGGCCGGGGCCTGTCAGTGCCCGAGCGGCTGGAGATCCTGCAAGCGGTCATGCATGTGCTGATCGAGAACGGGGGCGTCACTGCCATCAGCCAGACCAATGCCGGCTGCCTGCTGAACCCGCAGCGCTACCTGCAGGCCCATGCCGAAGGCTTTGTCTACTACGGCGTCGTCAATGTGCGCTTTTTCAACATCAGCAACCGCCCCGGCGAAATGCTGATGGACAGCCTGGGCGGCGCCACCTTTGGCGTGCCCGATGTGCAGCTGCTGTTCTCCGAGATGGACCCTGCCGAAGTCTCACGCTTTGTGTTCAATACCAGCGTCTACCTGGTCGAGCACGGCAATGTGATTGCCGACGGCCACACGGTGGCCGGCATCGATGGCCACAGCAAATGGGCCTGCAAGCACCTCGATGCGCTGATCGAGCCGGAGCGGCTGGTGGTAGATATCGATCCACGGGCTGCAGAGGGGGCTAAGGCTTAGGGCTGCATTTACACCGGCGCGTAGCTGCCGGTGCCATTCGGCCAGGTCGTCAGCACCTCATGGCCATCGGGCGTCACCGCCACCGTGTGCTCCCACTGCGCCGACAGCGAATGGTCCTGGGTCACGACGGTCCAGCCATCGGCCAAGGTCTTGACCTGGCGCTTGCCGGCATTGAGCATCGGCTCGATCGTGAACAGCATGCCCGCCTCTAGCATCAGCCCCTCGCCCGGGTTGCCGTAGTGCAGCACATTGGGGGCATCGTGGTAGGTTTGGCCTATCCCATGGCCGCAGAACTCGCGCACCACGCCAAAGCCTGCCCCTTTGGCCACCGTCTCGATCGCATGGCCGATATCGCCCAAGGTGGCGCCCGGCCGCACCTGGGCAATCCCCGCGCGTAATGCCTCGTAAGTGGTCTCGACCAGTCGTTTGGCCAGAATGCTGGGCGTGCCGACAAAGTACATGCGGCTGGTGTCGCCAAACCAGCCATCCTGGATGACGGCCACATCGATATTGACGATGTCGCCCTTTTTCAGAATCCGGTCCTCGGACGGAATGCCGTGGCAGACGACATGGTTCACCGAGGTGAGGATGGTCTTGGGATAGCCCTGGTAGCCCAGATTGGCCGGCACCGCCTTTTGCACGTTCACGATGTAGTCGTGGCAAATGGCATCCAGCGCCGCGGTGCTGACCCCCGGCACCACATGGGGCGCAATCATCTCCAGCACCTCGGCCGCCAGCTGCGCCGCCTGACGCGCACGGGCCAGCTCGCTCGCCGTATGCACCGGCGTGATGCTTTGCGTCATGCCGCCATCCTTGCCTTGGCAACCAGCGCATGGATATCTAGGCCGCCGTCCAGCTCCGCCTGCACCAGCACCTGGCAGATCGCGCGGTGGTCCAGATCAGGGTACATCTCGGCAAGCATGCCCACCCGCATCCAGTGCTCGGCCTGCGCATTGATGGAACGGGAGAGCGCCGCGCCCGCGACCCGCAGATTCTCATGCATAGGGTCGGAAATTTTGACGATGCCCATGACTATCCTCTATAAAACATACGCAGATTGTATATGTTTTATACATTATTCGTTTATGCGCGGTGTGTGTGGCGATGTCGGTATCGGCAATAAAGATATATCTTTACAAAAAACCGGCTTGAAATCTTCCATTGAAAGATATATCTTAGATGCATCTTAGTAAAGGAACACAGATGCCACATCCCCATCACCACTTTCAGCACCACCCCCACCTCTGCAGCCCCCGTGGCCGCCATATGGGCGAAGAGGGCGGCCCTGGCCGGGGCCCACGCCACCATGGCAATGGCCCGGGCCACGGCCCGCACGACCATGGCCATGGCCATGGCCACGGGCCAGATGCTGCGCGCCACCTGGCGCACAAGCGTGAGCGCATGTTCGAGGCTGGCGGCCTCAAGCTGCTGGCGCTGCATTTGATTGGCCAGCAACCCAGCCATGGCTACGACGTGATCCGCGCCGTGGGCGAGCTGGTGGGCGGCGACTACCAGCCCAGCCCCGGCACGATCTACCCGACCTTGAGCTACCTGGTGGACATGGGCCATGCAACCGCCAGCGAATCCGAAGGCGGGCGCAAGCGCTACACCATCACCGCCGAAGGCGAGCAGGCCCTCGCCGAGCAGGCCGATGCGCTGCAGCTGCTGCTGACGCGCCTGGCCCGTGGCAAGGACCGCGATGCCCGCCAGCGCCCGCCGCAGCTGGTGCGCGCGATCGAGAACTTCAAGATGGCCCTGCGCCTGAAGATGGCCGGCGACGGCGAGACGGCGCTGTCGGCCGAGCAGATCGACAAGATGGCCGCGCTGCTGGACGAGGCCGCTCTGAAGATCGAAAAGGCCTGAGCGCGTTCCGGGCCTGTTGCCCGGCCGCCGCAAAGCTTGCGCCATATCGTGTCGCCAGGCCCTGGGCCGGGGTATGCTCGGTAGCTATCCATCCTCCGGGATGACAACCTCTACCGAGCAAGACCATGCAACGACGCCACTTTGTAGCCGCCACCCTGGTCATGGGCAGCGGCTCTGTTTTTGGCCTGGCCGGATGCGCATCCCGCCAGTCTGCCCACCCCCGTGCCGACCGTGCGCTGCACAAGGCGCTGACCCTGATTGAAGCCCAGAGCGGTGGCCGCCTGGGCGTTTATGCGTTGGATGCCGAGACCGGCGGCGAGGCCGGCTACCGCAGCGATGAGCGCTTTGCGATGTGCAGCACCTTCAAGACCTTGCTGGCCGCCCATGTGCTGTACCTGGGGCAGACGGGGGCGCTGGACCTGGGCCAGCAGGTGCGGGTGACCTCGGCCGACATGGTGCCCTATGCGCCGGTGACGGAAAAGTACCAGGACCAGCCCGGCGGCATCAGCCTGCTGGAGCTCTGCGAAGCGATCGTGGTGGTCAGCGACAACGTCGCGGCCAACCTGCTGCTGCGCGCCAGCGGCGGGCCCGAAGCCTTGACGGCCTGGCTGCGCACCCTGGGCGACAAGGCCACGCGCCTGGACCGCATCGAGCCCCTGCTCAACACGGCAGAGCCCGGCGACCCGCGCGACACCACCACGCCGCGTGCGATGCAGGCGACCTTGCAGGCGCTGCTGCTGGGCGATGTGCTCAAGGGCTATGGCCGCGCGATGCTGCAGCAGTGGCTGACAGACAGCCGCACCGGCGACAAGCGCGTGCGCGCGGGCCTGCCGTCCGAGTGGCGCGTGGGCGGCAAGACTGGTGCCGGTGCCCACAGCACCGCCAATGACTGTCTGATCGCCTGGCCCAATGCCGCCTCTGAAGGCTTGATCATCACGGCCTTCCTGACTGGCGGCGAGCGCACAACGGCGCAAAGCGATGCGGTGATGGCCAAGGTGGGCGCAGCGATTGCGCAATGGCACGCTGCGCTGTAAGCGACGCTACTCCTACGATTTGGCAGCTTGCTGGCGCGGCCCCGCCAGCAAGCCCTTGCACAGCTGCAGCAGCGCCCAGACCAGTACCAGCGGTATCACCAGCGTCTGCAGCGCAAACACCACCATCAAGGTCACGAGCCGCTCGACCTGCTGATCAAGCTGCTGCTGCAGTTCGCTGAGCTTGTCGCGCAGCGCATCGCCCGGGTTGCGCACAAGATCCTGCACCCCCGATGCCGCCTGGCTGGCCGATTGCTGGGCCTGCTGCCCCCATTGCTTGAAGCGTTCCCAGAGGCCGGATGACGCCGTCACGGCGGGGTTGGCCGGTGGGGTCGGCGTTGCTGCGTCCGCACTTGGCGCCTTGGCCGGGGCGCGCACATCAAACTGCTGCAGCTGGCCGACGGGGCCTTCGGTGGCGA
This sequence comes from Comamonas koreensis, assembly GCF_014076495.1. Classification (NCBI taxonomy): domain Bacteria; kingdom Pseudomonadati; phylum Pseudomonadota; class Betaproteobacteria; order Burkholderiales; family Comamonadaceae; genus Comamonas; species Comamonas koreensis. The sequence continues at coordinate 884,545 of NZ_CP043575.1, forward strand.
TTTGGTTTTCCTGGTAGGTGCCAGCCATAAAGTGCTGGAACAGCGCCTCGCTGCCGATGATGGTGACCGGCATTACCAGCCGGGTAAACAGCAGCACCACCAGCAAGCGGCTGAGCCAGGTGGGCACCGCCTGCTGGCGCCAGCGCAGCAGCAGCCAGGCCAGCGCGATGGCGGTAAGCACGCCGGTCACGCCATAGCTGCCACCCATCGATAGCAGCAGCTTTTGCAGGCCAAAGGCAATGCTGGCCCAGAGCATCCAGTCGGCAAACTGCGCCACCAGGTCGCTGATGGGGGCCAGCACCTGACCCAGCGTCAAGGTCAGGCCCACGCCCATCGGCTGCACGGCCAGCTCGGTGCCCTGCAGCACCGAGACGACGCTGTGCAGCGCGCGGGCGGTGGCAAAGCTGAGCAAGGAGCGTTGCAGGCCGTCATCCACATAGCGGTCGGCCATGGCCTGGAAAGCCGGCAGCCAGCACAGCACAACGGCCAGCACCAGCAGGCTGGCCAGTGCGATCTGGCAGGGCGTCCAACGGGATGCGCCCAGAGGGCTCGGAGAGGGGAGCGGTTGGTTCATCGGCGGGCGGCCAGCGGGGTGGCCGTGGGTCGAAGGAACAACCGATTATTCCAGATACATCTGCGCGAGCTTTTGCTGCGCCTTTGCATCCACGCCCAGCACCTTTTCCACATAGTTGGGGATGCTGCCGTAGTCCTGCAGCACAGGCTCGATGGCGGCGGTCAGGAACGGCTCCTGCACCCGCCACAGCACCTGCAGCACTTCCTCGGGGATGTGGGCGGCAGCGGCCACAGCTTCGGCTGGGCGGTGGTAGTAGTCGTTGGTCAGCAGGTAGTCCTGCAACACGACATCCTGAGGCACGCCCAGGGTGGTCAGCAGCAAGGTGGCGGCCCAGCCGGTGCGGTCCTTGCCGGCGGTGCAGTGGAAGACGATGGGCGCATCACTGTCGAGCAGCATCTCGAAGAACTGTGCAAACGGCGCGGCATTGTCGTGGATAAAGCTGCGGTAGGTGTCCTGCATCAGCACGACGGTGTGGTCGGGCGTCAGGCGCTGGCCTTGCTGCATCAGGCTGAAGGCGCGCTGCACAAGCGTTGGCTCAATGGCCAGCGAATGGTGCTGCAGGCCATCGATCGCATAGTGGTCCACGGTTTGCTCGCGCTGGCCGCGAAAATCGGCCGAGCGGGCCACGCCCAGCTCGCGCAGCAGCTGCAGCTGGGACTCAGGGCTGAGCAAGGCCAGGTGGTCAGAGCGGAACAGCTTGCGCCAGCGCACCGTGCGGCCGTCCAGGCCCTGGTAGCCGCCCAGATCGCGGAAATTGGTGGTGCCCGCCAGTGGCAGGTGGCGGCTATGGGCCTGGGGGGTGGCCTCGGAGGTGATGGGTGCAGATTCGGCTTGGATGGGCATGCTTTGTTTATAGCCCATCTGCAAGTCCGGGGTACGACACCAGGGTGTCATCCCTTTGCAGCGCTTTTGAGTGCCGCAGTGCCGGGCGGGCGACTCTGTCTCAACCGTGACGGCCTGGCACGCCGGGCATGGCACCATTTGCCCATGGGTCCTCGCCTGGGGGCCCGCCACCGCTACCGAAGACCGCACCATGGATTTTTCCCTGTCCCCCCAACTGCTGGCACTGCGCGACAAGACCCGCGCGTTTATTGCCGAGCAGGTGATTCCGCTGGAAAACGATGCCCGGCAAAGCCGCCATGGCCCGGATGAGGCGCTGCGCCGCGAGCTGGTCGAGCGCGCCCGCGCGGCCGGCCTGCTTACGCCCCATGCCTCGCGCGAGTTGGGTGGGTTGGGGCTCACGCATGTCGAAAAGGCGGTGGTGTTTGAGGAGGCCGGCTACTCCTGGCTGGGCCCGACGGCACTCAACATCCATGCGCCCGATGAAGGCAATATCCACCTGATGGAGGCGGTGGCCACCCCGGCCCAGCAGGCGCGCTGGCTGCGCCCGCAGGTAGCGGGCCAGCTGCGCTCCTGCTTTGCGATGACCGAGCCGGCGCCCGGTGCCGGATCCGACCCGGCCGCGCTCGCCACCGTGGCGGTGCGCGATGGCGATGACTACCTGATCAGCGGGCAGAAATGGTTCATCACCGGCGCCGAAGGGGCGGACTACGCCATCATCATGGCCCGCACCGAAGACGGCGGCGCCACGATGTTCCTGAGCGATATGGACCAGCCCGGAATCACGCTGGAGCGATCCATGGATGCGATGGATGCCTGCTTTACCGGCGGCCACGGCGTGCTGCGCTTTGACCAGCTGCGTGTGCCCGCCAGTGCCATCCTGGGCGAGGTCGGCAAGGGATTTCGCTATGCCCAGGTGCGCCTGGCGCCCGCGCGGCTGACGCACTGCATGCGTTGGCTGGGCCAGGCCCGGCGCGCGCAGGATGTGGCGCTGGCCTATGCCCGCCGCCGCACCGCCTTTGGCAAGCCGCTGTCCTCGCACGAGGGCGTGGGCTTTATGCTGGCCGACAACGACATGGACCTGCACACCGCGCGCCTGCACATCTGGCACACCGCCTGGCTGCTGGACCAGGGCGAGCAGGGCAGCTACGAGTCGAGCCGGGCCAAGGTCGTCTGCTCCGAGGCCGAATGGCGCGTGGTGGACCGCTGCGTACAGATTTTGGGCGGGCAGGGCGTGACCATGGAAACCCCGGTGATGCGCATCTTCATGGACATGCGCGCCTTTCGCATCTACGACGGCCCCAGCGAGGTGCACCGCTTCAGCATGGCGCGCAAGCTGGTGCAGGCGGCCGAGAAGGATGCGCAGGCCGAGCGCGGTGTGCCGGCGATCATCCAGGCGGTGCCCGCAGCGCCGCGCCCGCTGTGAACGCCGCCTCCAGCCCGCAGGCGCTGGCGCAGCGGCTGCAGCCTTATTTGCAGGACCTGGGTCTGTCGGGTGGCGAGGCGGTCACGGTGAGCGTGCTGGCGGGCGGCCAGTCCAACCCCACCTACAAGCTGCAGCTGGGCGACCGGCAGATGGTGCTGCGCAAGCAACCCGCTGGCAGCCTGGTGGCCGGCGCGCATGCGATTGACCGTGAGCACCAGGTGATGCAGGCCCTGGCCGGCACGGCGGTGCCCGTGCCGCGCATGCTGGCCTATTGCGACGATGCCGAGCTGCTGGGCACGCCGTTCTACCTGATGGATTTTTTGGACGGCCGGGTGCTGGTGGACCCGGCCTTGCCCGGCATGCAGCCGGCCGAGCGCGGCGCGCTGTATGCCGAGATGAACCGCGTGATCGCCGCGCTGCACCAGCTGGACCCGGCCGCGCTGGGCCTGGGCAGCTATGGCCGCGCCGGCGGCTATGTGGCGCGGCAAACCAAGCGCTGGAGCCAGCAGACCCAGCAGTTGCGGGTGCCCGTAGACCCTGCGATGCAGCAGCTGATGGACTGGCTGCCCCAGCATCTGCCCCAGGCCGAAGAGACCACCCTGGTGCATGGCGACTACCGGCTGGACAACCTCGTTTGGCACCGCAGCGAGCCGCAGATCATTGGCGTGCTGGACTGGGAGCTGTCCACCTTGGGCGATCCGCTCGCCGACCTGGCCTACCACGGCATGGCCTGGCGTGTGCCGCCTGCGCTGTGGCGCGGCATGGGTGGTTGTGATCTGGCGGCCTTGGGCATCCCCGACGAGCGCGCCTACCTGGCAATGTATGCCGAGCGCGCGGGCCGCGACCCGGGCCCGTTGTGGGAGTACTACCTCGCCTTCAACCTGTTTCGCATGGCCGCCATCCTCTACGGTATTGCGCAGCGCGCTGCTGATGGCACCGCCGCTGCTGCCGATGCAGTGGCCACAGGCGCCAAGGCCGGCCCGCTGGCAGCGCTGGGCTGGCAATGCGCGCAGGCTTTTGAGCGCGGTTGATCAGCACGCAGAAAAACCGCCACCCGCTGCGGCAGCGGGGCTGGAGCAGTCCCAAAAAGTCGCAAAAAACCCAGGCTGCCGCTGGGCAGACTGGGTGCTGGGATTCAACGATCAGGCATGGCCCTGGGCGGGGTGGTTCACCGACAGGAAATGCTGGACCACCGGGGGCTCGCTGCCTTGGTGGTACTGCGCCACTTCGCTTTGCACATCGGCATCGCTATGGGTGACCCGCTTGTGCTGGCGCAGGTGCTCGGCCCAGGATTCCACCTGGAACCACTCCATGAAGTGGTCCTCGGAGGCGGTGTCCTGCACGATGCCCCAGGCATAGGCGCCATCGCGGCGGCGGGCGGCAGACAGGCGGGCGAGGGCCTTGAGGAAGGGCGCATGGTTGTCCTTGGCCACGTGGTAGCGGATCTGGATCATCACCGGGCCCCGGTCCTTGTCGACGGCGTGGGCGGTCAGTGGCTCGGGCCAGTGGTTGGATGGGACCAGGTCGGCCTCGCCTTCGGGCAGCTTGATGCGGTGGGCGATCAGGCCCATCACGACCAGGCCGGCAGCGCCCACCAGCAAGGTGCTGGGTACACCCAGCGCCTTGGCGGTAAAGCCCCAGCTCAGGCTGCCGAAGGTCATCGCGCCGTTGAACACGGTGAGGTAGACGGCCAGCGCACGGCCCCGCACCCAGTTGGGCAAGATGGCCTGGGCGACACCGTTGAGCGTGGTGAGCGCGGTGATCCAGGACTGGCCCAGCAGCAGCAGTGCTAGCACGGCAGCCCATTGGGGCGGCGACATCGCCAGGAAGGCCATCACGGCAGCCGACACCAGGGCCGACATCAGCAGCAGGCCATCGGAAGACAGGCGGGCACGCAGCTTGGGCAGCAGGAAGGCACCGCCAATGGCGCCGACACCAACGGCGCCCAGCAGCACACCGTAAAAGCCTGCCCCACCGCCCAGCAGCTGGCGGGCCACCAGGGGCAGCAGCGCCCAGACCGAGCTGGCCAGTGCAAAGAACAGGAAGGCACGCAGCAGCACCACATGCAGCTCGCGGCTGGAGCGGGCATAGCGCAGGCCGGCACGGAAGGCGCCGGCAAAGCGCTCGCTCAGGTCGTCCTGCTCGGCCTTGGGGCGCGGCCACCACAACAGCGCAGCAATCACAAAGGCGTAGCTGATCACATCCACCCCATAGGTGACCGAGGCACCCAGGCCCGCCAGCACCACACCACCCAAAGCCGGGCCAATGGCGCGGGCAATATTGATGCCCAGCGAGTTGAGCGCGACGGCCGACTTGAGATCCCGCTTGGCGACCAGCTCGGGCACTATGGCCTGCCAGGTCGGGCCCATCAGTGCGGCGCCAATGCCACCCAGAAAGGTCAGTGCCACGAGCGAGCCCACCGTCTGCATGCCCATCGCCGACAGGGTCATCAAGGTAATGCTGACGCAGGCGAGCAGCACCTGGATGGCGATCAGAAACTTGCGGCGGTCCAGGATGTCGGACAGCACGCCCGCCGGTATCGCCAGCAAAAAGGCCGGGGCCGAGGCTGCCGCCTGCACCAGGGCGACTGCGGTGGGCGAGGACGAGAGGTCGGTCATCAGCCAGGCGCTGGCCACATCGCGCACAAAGCTGCCGGTGTTGCCGACGACGGTGGCGATCCACAGCACGGCAAACAGTTTTTGCTGCAAGGGGGCAAAGCTGCCGCCGGCGGGCTGGGCCGGGGCCGCGGGCGGCGCCGGGGGATGGTCGGGATGGGGGTGGTTCATGGCAGGTCTCGGATCAGCAGAATTTGAAAAGGGGGGCAGGCTCGCTCAGGACATCCAGCAGGAGCAGCCCAGTGCACCAAAGAAGCCTTGCATGTCGGAGGCCGGTACTTGGGACACCCAGGCATTGGCATGCTGGTGACCGTGCATGCCGCATTGGCTGCCGCAGCCGCAGCCAGCAGCCAGGCTGCGGTAGCGCGCGGGGTTCAGCGAGTTTTTGCCAGCGCCTTCGGGCTCGCCCCAGGCGCCATAGCCACCAAAGCGGCGCACGGGCGACCAGTCGGGCATCGCAGGGGGCAGGGGGTTGTCGTCATGGCGGGCAAAGCTGCCTGCGCCATACACCACCCGGCCACCTACGACGGTCAGGTCGGAGGTGAGGAAGGAGATCTCATCCTCAGGCACCTGGAAATAGTCCTTGCTCGGCACGATCAGGTCGGCAAACTGGCCCACCTGGATGCGGCCACGCGCACCTTCCTCGTTGGAGAACCAGGCCACGTTCTCGGTCCACATGCGCAGGGCGGTTTCGCGGTCCAGCAGGTTGCGCTCGGGGTACATCTGCATGCCGCCGACGGTCTTACCGGTCACCATCCAGGACAGCGACACCCATGGGTTGTACGAGGCCACGCGGGTGGCATCGGTGCCCGCAGAGACCTTGACGCCTTTTTCCAGGATTTTCTTGACCGGCGGCGTGGCTTCCATCGCCTTGTGGCCATAGCGCTCGGCAAAGTACTCGCCCTGGTAGGCCATGCGGTGCTGCACGGCAATGCCGCCGCCCAGCGCAGCGATGCGGTCGATCGAGCGGTCGGAGATGGTTTCGGCGTGGTCAAAGAACCAGTTCAGGCCGTCGATGGGTGTTTCCTGGTGCACCTTTTCGAACACATCGAGCGCGCGGCTGATGGTCTCGTCATAGGTGGCATGCAGGCGCCAGGGCCATTGGTTCTGGACCAGCACGCGCACCACATCTTCCAGCTCGGTCTCCATCTGCGGCGGCATGTCGGGGCGGGGCTGGCGAAAGTCTTCAAAGTCAGCGGCCGAGTACACCAGCATTTCGCCCGCGCCGTTGTGGCGGAAGTAGTCGTTGCCCTGCTTGTACTTGACCGACTGCGTCCACTGCAGAAAGTCGTCCTTCTCTTCCTTGGGCTTTTGCGTGAACAGGTTGTAGGCCAGGCGCACGGTGATCTGGCCTTGCTGGTTCAGTTCTTCGATGACCTGGTAGTCATCGGGGTAGTTCTGCGATCCACCACCGGCGTCGATGACACCGGTCACGCCCAGGCGGTTGAGCTCGCGCATGAAGTGGCGCGTGGAGTTGACCTGGTACTCGAAGGGCAGCTTGGGGCCCTTGGCCAGGGTGGAATAGAGGACGGTGGCATTGGGCTTGGCCAGCAGCAGGCCCTGCGGGTTGCCCTGGCTGTCGCGCACAATCTCGCCGCCCGGTGGCTGGGGCGTGTCGCGGTGGTAGCCCACGGCGCGCAGCGCAGCGGCGTTGAGCAGGGCGCGGTCATACAGGTGCAGCAGGAACACGGGCGTGTCCGGCGCAATCGCATTGATCTCGGCCAGGGTCGGCAGGCGCTTTTCGACAAACTGGTGCTCGCTAAAGCCGCCCACCACGCGCACCCATTGCGGCGCCGGCGTGATCGCCACCTGCTGGCGCAGCATCTCCAGCGCATCGGCGAGCGACCGCACCCCATCCCAGCGCAGCTCCATGTTGAAGTTCAGACCGCCGCGAATCACATGGGTGTGGTTGTCGAACAGGCCGGGCAGCGCGCTGCGGCCTTGCAGGTCGATCTTGCGGGTGCCGCTGGCAGCCAGCGCCAGCACCTCTGCATCACTGCCCACCGCGACAAACTTGCCATCGCGGATGGCCACAGCGCTGGCCGTGGGCTGGGCCTTGTTCAAGGTGGTAAAGCGGCCGTTGTGAAAAATGGTGTCGGGGCTGGAGGTGGTCATGGCAGTGGCGTGCGGGGTGGGTGGTGCGGGGAGGCCAGCGGGGGTGGGGGGCTACCCCACCACAAACAAGGCAATTAAACAGCGGGCTTGGGGCCGATGGTGTTGCCGTGCTGCGCACGCTCTGGGGATTTGTGCACCATCGTGTACGCATAGTCCACGCCCATGCCATAGGCACCGGAGTGTTCGCGCACGATGTCCATCACCGCGTCATAGGTCTCGCGCTTGGCCCAGTCACGTTGCCATTCCAGCAGCACCTGCTGCCAGGTGACGGGCACCACACCAGCCTGCACCATGCGCTGCATCGCCTGGTTGTGCGCTTCGAGCGAGGTGCCGCCCGAGGCATCAGCCACCATGTAGATCTCGTAGCCGGCGTCATGCATGGCGCTAAGTGCAAAGGTGGTGTTGCAGACCTCGGTCCACAGGCCCGAGACGATGATCTTCTTGTGGCCCTTGGCAACGTTGGCGGCCAGCGCATCACGCACATTCTGGTCGTCCCAGGAGTTCATCGACGTGCGCTCCAGGATGGGGTTGCTGGGGAATACGTTCAGCAGCTCTGGGTAGGTGTGGCCCGAGAAGCTGTGGGTCTCGACCGTCGTGATCGTCGTCGGCACGCCAAACACCTGGGCCGCCTTGGCCAGGCCCACCACGTTGTTCTTCAGCGTCTGGCGGTCGATGGACTGCACGCCAAAGGCCATCTGGGGCTGCTGGTCGATGAAGATCATCTGGCTGTTGGCGGGGGTCAGGACTTCGAGGAAAGATTTGTTGGTCATGGTGCGTGCTCTTGAAAGGTTAAAAAACGGGAAGGAAGCTGTCTACAAAGGATCTACAGGTGCTCAGTTCAGGGCCGGTGCATCCACCAGCACGATTTCGGTGTCTTCCGTGGCGGTGATGCGGATCGTGGTCTCGCCATGGATGGCAGCACCATCGCGGCTGGACAGCGCCACACCATTGACCGAGGCACTGCCCTTGGCAAGGACGAGGTAGCCATAGCGGTCGGCATGGTCAAAACCGTAGTCCAGGCTTTCACCGGCCTTGATCGTGGCACCCAGCACCCGGGCATTGGCACGGATGGGCAGCGCGTCGCCATCACCGTCCATGCCGCTGGCCAAGGTCACGAACTTGCCGCTGCGGTCGCCCTTGGGGAAGGGCTTGGCGCCCCAGCTGGGCTTGTCGCCTTGGCGGTCGGGCAGGATCCAGATCTGGAAGATGCGGGTCGTCGTGGACTCGAGGTTGTATTCCGAGTGGCGCACGCCGCTGCCGGCGCTCATCACCTGCACATCACCGGCTTCGGTGCGGCCTCGGTTGCCCAGGCTGTCTTCATGGGTGATCGCACCTTCTCGGACATAGGTGATGATTTCCATGTCGGCATGGCCGTGCGGTGGGAAGCCGGTTTGCGGCGCGATGGTGTCATCGTTCCAGACCCGCAGAGCGCCCCAGTTCACGCGCTGGGCGTCACGGTAGTCGGCAAAAGAGAAGTGGTGCTTGGCATCGAGCCAACCGTGGTTGGCACCGCCCAGGCTGTCAAAGCTGCGTCGTTCAATCATGTCTTTCTCCAGGTGTTTTGTCGTCGATGAAGAAAGTGTAGGTCGCCTTGAATATGATTAAAATAGAAAATATAGAAAAGCATTCATTCCATATTTGATGTGATTGAGAAAGCGATGAAGCCATGAGCAAGCTGCCTGACCTGGAGGCCTGGGCCATTTTTGCCAAGGTCGCCGAGACCGGATCGTTCGCGCGCACCGCTGCCGAGCTGGCGCTGTCGCAGGCAACGGTATCGAAGGCCATCACGCGGCTGGAGGGCCGCATGAAGACCAGCCTGTTCCACCGCACCTCACGCCGCATGGCGCTGACCGATGCCGGCAGCAGCGCGCTGGAGCGGGCCACGCGCATCCTGCAGGAGGGCGAGGCGGTGGAGGCCGACATCACCGACCGCTCCACCAGCCTGCGCGGCCAGATCCGCATTGCCGCGCCGATGTCCTTTGGCATTGCGCGGCTGTCGCCGATCCTGCCCAAGTTCATGGAGATGCACCCGGATGTGGAGCTGAACCTGCACTTTGCTGACGAGCAGGTGGACCTGATCCGCGACCGCTTTGACCTGGCGCTGCGCATTGCCAACCTGAGCGATTCGAGCCTGATTGCGCGCACCCTGTGCAAGGTGCGCATCTTGCTGGTCGGCTCTCCTGCTTATTTCGAGCGCTATGGCCACCCGGTGCACCCGCGCGATCTGGCCCAGCACAAGGGCCTGCAGTACAGCCTGGCGCGCTATGGCACCAGCTGGCGCTTTCGCCATGCGCGCCATGGCGAGTACACGCAGGTGATGCCGATACAGATGCAGGTCAACAATGCCGAGGCGCTGCAGCCCGCACTGCTGGCCGGCATGGGGCTGGCGCTGCAGCCGTCATTTCTGGTGTGGCAGGAGCTGCGCGATGGCAGCCTGCAGACCGCCATGCCGGGCTGGGAGGCCGATGTGCTGTCGCTGAACATCGTCACCCCGCCGGGCCGTACGCGGCCAGCGCGCGTGCAGGCCTTTATGGACTATGCGGCCCAGCAGTTCATGAACGAGCCCTGGGCGGAGCTGCCGCCGCAGCTGGCCGAGAACCCGCTGGCGGTTTAGCGCGCTGCCGCTGCAGCCACCGCAGCACGCGGTGTGCGCCGGCCCCAGTTCATCACCGCGTTGCCCGCTAGCGCCATCGCGCCCCCGGCGAGCATGGGTGCATCGATCTGCTCGCCCAGCCACAGGGCCGAGCAGGCCACGCCAATCACCGGCACCAGGGTGATATAGCCCGATGCCGCACCAGCGCCCAGTGCCTTGACGCCATCAAAGTACCATGCGTAAGCCAGTGCGGTAGAGCCCCAGGCCAGAAACAGCAGCGCGCCCCAGGCGGGCAGGCCCGCATCGAAGGCCTGGGCCATGCCCTGCGGCCCTTCGACCACCAGGCTGGCGGCCAGCAGCATCACGGCGCCGATGGTCGCGGTGACGGCCGTGGTGGACAGCGCATCGACCCCGGCCAGAATCGCCCGGCCCAGCAAGGTGTAGCTGACCCAGCAGGCCACGCAGCCCAGGATCAGCAGTTCGCCCCGGCCCAGGCCACCGGCCAGCAGCTGGGCTGGATCCCCATGCGAGATGACCAGCACCGCACCCAGCGCCGCCAGCGCCATGCCCAAGGCAATCGTGCGGTTGATGCGTTCCCGAAAGATCCAGGCAGCCAGCAGCAAGGTGAGCACCGGGTTGAGCGTGATGACCAGCGCCGCCTTGCTGGCGGGCAGGTACTGCAGGCCACTCAAAAAACAGGCCGCGTAACCAAATACGCCTGTAGCTGCAGCGGCGGCCATGCCCAACCAGCGCTTGGGCGACCAGTGCCTGAGCCCGGCCATGCCGCCTGCCGCATACAGCCAGACCAGCAGCACCACGGCGGCCAGTACAAAACGCAGGCCCGACGCTGCCAGTGGCGGCATGTGCTGGGCCACCATGCGGCCACTGGGCCAGGACGCGCCCCAAAGCAAGGCCATGCCCATCAAACGCAGGTGTGAGGCGGCCTGTGGGCCGAGGATATTTTGTAAATTCATGTGTGGATGGTGCCTGCACCCGGCGCGCGCAACGCACGCCAGCAGGCTCGGGGCGACTATAGCGGCTGTGCGTGTTCGGTGATTGGCAGGCAGGCGACAGGTGACCAGAACCAGGGGCTAAGGACTGGCACTTGCACGGCCAGGCACTGTTGTGTGCTGGCTGCAAACCGGCCCGCGCGATGGTGGATACTGCGCGACAAGCGCCCGTTTTCAGCCGCCCGCCAGCGCCGCTATAGTGGCAGCTGCCCGATCTTTCCCCAACGTCTTACCCATCTGCAAGGAGACACCCATGTTCAGCCACATCATGCTCGGCACCAGCGATCTGGAGAAATCACGCCAGTTCTACGACGCCTTCCTCGCCGAGTTGGGCGTGCCCCCGGGTGCCGCCAACAAGAACCGCTATTTCTGGCGCGCCAATGGCGGCACCTTCAGCGTCAGCACCCCCATCAATGGCGAGGCAGCCACTATCGGCAATGGCAGCACGACTGGCTTTGCCGCCAGCAGCACCGAGCAGGTCGACCAGGCCCATGCGGTGGGCCTGGCCCATGGCGGCGTGGCCTGTGAAGACCCACCGGGCTGGCGCGGCGAAGGCCCTGCGGCCCTGTACCTGGCCTACCTGCGCGACCCGGATGGCAACAAGCTCTGCCTGGCCTACCGCCAGCCCAAGGTTTAAACCTCCAAAAGCAAAAACGCCCCGCAAGCTGCGGGGCGTTGTCGTTAGAGGTCGTTGGCAGGCATCAGACCCGGGCGCCGCGCCGGCCGCCCAAGGTGATCCAGGTCAGCAGCACGCCGCACAGCGCGCCGGTGGCCATGCCCACCACCATCGGCAGCGGTTTGCCGCTGGAGAACAGGCCCACGATCTGCATGGCGACCGCGCCGGTCAGCATCTGCAAGGTGCCCAGCAAGGCCGAGGCTGTGCCGGCAATCTGGCCATGCGCCTCCAGCGCCAGCACCGAAGTCGTGGGGATCACCAGGCCCATCAAGCCGCTGGCGACAAAGTACAGGCCAATCAACACGGCGAGCTGGTCGCCACCCACCAGGTAGTAGGCCAGCAGGCAGCACATCACCACACCGCTGGCGGTAGCGGCCAGCTTGACAACGGGCACCAGGCCAAAGCGCTTGCCCAGCATGCCGGTAAACTGCGCCGCGCCAATAAAGGCAATCGCATTGAATGCAAAGGCCATGCTGTACTGCGTGGTGCTGAGGCCGTAGTGGTTGATCAGCACAAAGGGCGAGCCGGCCAGGTAGACAAAGAAACCGGCCATCGCGCAGGCGCCGATAAACACCAGGCCCAGGTAGTGCCAGTCGCGCAGCAGCAGGCCATAGGCCTGGAGCACACCGCCCAGGCTGCTGTCCACGCCGTTGTTGGATGCGCGCGTCTCGGGCAGGCCGCGCGCCATGGCCACCATGCCGATCAGCGCGGCCACTGCCACCACCCAGAACACCATGCGCCAGCCGCCGATTGCAATCACCCCGCTGCCGGCCAGCGGCGCGAGGATGGGCGAGACGCTGAAGACCAGCATCAGCAGCGACATCATGCGCGCGGCCTCGTGGCCGGTGTGCAGATCACGCACCACCGCGCGCGGAATGGCCATGCCCGCTGCGGCACCCAGGCCCTGGATAAAGCGCAGCACCACCAGCGTGTGGATGTCCTGCGCCAGCGCGCAGCCGACACTGGCCAGCACAAAAATCGCCAGGCCCAGGTAGAGCGGCTTCTTGCGGCCCCACATATCGGCCAGGGTGCCAAACAGCGGCTGGCCCACGCCCAGCGCCAGGAAGAAGGCCGTCAGGCTGGCCTGCACGGCCCCGACGGGCGCTTGCAGGCTGGCGCCAATCTGCGGCAGGGCCGGCAGGTACATGTCGATGGCAAAGGGGCCAATGGCGGATAGCAGGCCCAGGATAAACACCAGGCGCAGAGAAATGGATGAAGGCATACAGGTTGCAGACACGCAGGCGGGTGGCCTGCGCGTCTTCAGGAGGAGGGTCGGTGGCGAGAAGGTGCTGTGGCACGGGCCCTGGGGCTCAGGCGCCGAGGCTGGGGGTCCCAGCCGGAGCGTCTCGATAGCTTTCCATTATCGCACCGTCCGTCCATCGCTGCAGCGCAGGGCTTTCAGCCAGCGGCTGGCTGGCTGAGCCGCGCCAGATGCTGGGCGGCAAAGGCCTCGAACCAGGGCAGGCAGCCGGGGTTGGCCATGGTCTGCGGGTTCAGCACCTTGTCCGCAGGCTGGCCCAGCAGCAGCTTTTTGATCGGCAGCTCCAGCTTTTTGCCGGTCAAGGTGCGCGGCACCTCGGCCACCTGCGCGATGGTGTCGGGGATAAAGCGGGGCGACAGCGCAGTGCGTATCGCCTGCTCGATGCGGCCCTGGATGGCGGCGTCCAGCACCAGGCCCTCGCGCAGCACGACAAACAGCGGCATATAGCTGTTGCGGCCCAGGTACTCCAGGTCGATGACCATCGAATCCTGCACCTCGGGCAACGCCTCGATGGCGTTGTAGATCTCGCTGGTGCCCATGCGCAGGCCCTGGCGGTTGATGGTGGCGTCGCTGCGGCCATAGATCACGCAGCTGCCGTCACTGTTGATCTGGATCCAGTCGCCATGGCGCCAGATGCCGGGCCAGTGGTCGAAATAACTGTCCAGGTAGCGCTGCTTGCCCGGGTCGTTCCAGAAGTACAGCGGCATCGAAGGGATAGGCCGGGTGCAGACCAGCTCGCCGACCTCGTCGCGCACGGCCTGGCCTTGTTCGTTCCATGCCTCCACCGCATGGCCCAGCCAGCGGCATTGCATGCGGCCGGGCGCCTGGGGCAGGCTGCGGTTGCCGCCGATGAAGGCGCCACAAAAATCGGTACCGCCGGAGATATTGCACCAGAACACCTCACCGGCACCGGCTGCCTGCAGCTGGGCGCTGCCCCAGCGCTGCACCTCGGGTGCCAGCGGCGAGCCGGTGCTGCCCAAGGTGCGCACCTGCTGCAGGCCAGCGATGGCACCCACGTCGAGGCCGGCCTTCATGCAGTTGCTGAAATAAGCGGCCCCCGCGCCAAAGATGGTGGTGTGGTGGCGCGCGGCAAAGCGCCACAGCACGCCCCAGTCGGGCTGGCTGCTGCTGCCGGCCGGGTGGCCGTCGAAGATGGTGATCGTGGTGCCAAACAGCAGGCCGCTGACCTGGATGTTCCACATCACCCAGCCGGTGGAGCTGTACCAGAGAAAGCGCTCGCCCGCATGGCTGTCGCTGTAGCTGGCGCCCAGGTCGTTGTGCAACCCCGCCACATGCAAGGCCAGCAGGATGCCGCCAGTGCCATGCACGATGGGCTTGGGCAGGCCGGTGGTGCCGCTGGAGTAGACGATCCAGATCGGGTGGTCAAACGGCAGCCATTCGGGCTCGAACGCCGCGACGGCCTGCGCGTCCTGGCCGGTGGTGGCCCAAGCCCAGCTGTGGCTGCCTACCGGCGCGGCGGCATAGGGGCTTTGCACAATGAGGCAGTGCTGCACGGTGGGCAGCTCGGCCAGCAGTGCCTGCACCACGGCACTGCGGTCCAGCGGCTTGCCGCCGTAGTAGACGCCATCGACGGCGATCAAGGCCTTGGGCTCGATCTGCTTGAAGCGGTCCACCACGGCAGCCACGCCCATGTCGGGGGCGCAGACGCTCCAGACCGCGCCGAGGCTGACGCAGGCCAGCATCGCGACCACCGTCTCGGGGATATTGGGCATATAGGCGGCCACGCGGTCGCCCCGGCCAATGCCCAGGCTGCGCAGCGCCACCGCAACCGAGGCCACCTGGCGCTGCAGCTCGGGCCAGGCCATCTCGCGCACCTGGCCGAGTTCGTTGTCGCTGACGATCGCTGGCACCCCGGCCTGCTGGGCCGCTGCCGTGTGGCGCAGCAGCTGGCGCGCCAGGCTGACCTGGGCGCCGCTGAACCAGCGCGCATCGGGCATGGCATCGTCGCTCAGCACCTCGGTGATCGGCGTAGGAGATTCAAGCTGGTAGTAGTCCCAGATGCTGAGCCAGAAATCGGCCAGATGCGCCACCGACCAGGCATGCATGGCCTCGTAGTCGTCAAAGTGCAGGCCATGCTGCTGGCTGAGCCATTGCGCGTAGTGCTCGATCTGGGGCAGGGGGGAGGGGGCAGAGGTGGTCATGGCAAAAGAAAAAGCGTAGCCCGAGCGTACGCAAAGCGGCGCGCGCTTGCATGGGGGTTAGCACGCAAGCTGTCACCCTGGCAGCAGGTGCGCTGTTTCTGGTCCCAGGGCCTCCGGCATCCTGATTTGCAATGTTATTTTTTGTCAGTTGCATCCCGCTTTTTACGACAGCAGGGCATCGCTAGCTGGCACAATTCGCGCCCGGGTGCTGACGGGTGCCTTTCGTTTTTTCCTACACAGCGCTTGCGGGCCCGCAGGCGATCATCGCCATGCAGGCTTGGCACAGCGTGCGAAGCAGGCAGGGGCCCCGGGCGCAGACCCAGCGGGCCAGGCAAGGCAGAGGGGATGGACGGCGAGGAGCGGGCGTGCTGGGCCACCAGGCGCAGCGCTGCAAGGTGACTGCAAGATGGACGCATTTGCGGTGCATTGGTCACAAAATAAAGCATCCACGCCGGAACTAAATCGATAGGCTCGGGTTCTCAATCGTCGCGCTCTGGCGCATGGTTGGTATTCCCTGCATGCCCTGGAGACCAGCGGCCATGCGGGGACCACAAAGCCCGATGGGTCAGCTTTCGTGCCACTTGGCGCGTTAAGCACTGATGTTTAATTCCCAGCAAGCGCTGGTTGGCCAGCCTCCGGGCCTGCACCAAAACAGCGCAACAAATGACACCAAGTCTGGGAGCGCAACAACGGCTGAGGCCTTGTTGCGGTTAGATGGAGATCTTTGGTTTTGTCTGGATTCCGTATGAAATACAACCCTGCGCTCGATGGTATGCGCGCAGTGGCAATCGTCCTGGTGTTCCTGTCACACGCCCATGCGCCGATGTTTGATGGCGCGTTTTTTGGCGTGGACCTGTTCTTTGTGCTCAGCGGGTTTTTGATCACGTCGCTGCTGCTGAAAGAACACCAGCAATCGGGCCGGCTTGACTTCTGGCGCTTTTACAAGCGCCGCTTTTTGCGCCTGGGCCCGGCCTTGCTGCTGTTTCTGGCCGCCTACTGGCTGTTTGCGCCGCTGATCTGGCCCGGTCTCGATGATGTGAACCAGGACGTGGTGGTCTCTGCGCTGTACCTGGCCGACTACGGCATCGCCTTTTTTGACAGCCCGGACACCTTGCTGCACATGTGGTCGCTGTCGGTGGAAGAGCACTTCTACCTGGTCTGGCCGCCGCTCTTGGTGCTGCTGCTGGCGCATACCGCGCGCAAGCAGCTGTGGCGCCCGGTGCTGCTGCTGGTGGCGCTGATGTTTGTCTGGCGCGCCTACTGGGTGGTCCAGGGCCAGCACTTCTACGAAATCTTCTTCCGCTTTGACACCCGCGCCACCGGCATGCTGCTGGGCAGCGCGCTGGCCGCTGTGGCCGTGCACCGCCCCGAGTGGATGGATGCGCTGCATGCACGCCAAAAATACCTGCTGTGGCTGCTGCCGGTGCTGCCCTTTGCCGTGATTGGCTACGGGTGGGACGACGCCGGTGCGCTGCTCTGGGGCTTTGCGCTGGTGGAACTGGTGGCCGCTGCCATCATCGTTGCCGTGAGCAAGCAAAAGGGTGTGCTGTTCGACATGCTGAGCCTGCCGGCCCTGGTCTGGGTGGGCAAGATGTCCTACGGCATCTACCTCTGGCACTACCCTGTTGTGCGCCTGCTGCGCGCCCACACCGACTGGCAGTGGGTGGTGATCCTGGGCCTGCCGATCTCGGCCGCGTTTGCCGCGCTGTCCTTCTACACCATCGAGCGCTGGGCGCTGGGTCTGCGTGACCGCTCCAGCAGCAAGCCAGTGCAGCAGCCTGCCGGCTCGCGCACCGCATAAGCGGCGGTCACCCAGAACAAAGCCGGGCCTTGCCCGGCTTTGTTGTTTCTGCAGGCTGCTGCTGCATGGTAAAAAACGGTCTTTGATTGATACAGGCTTCGCCATGACCTCAGCTTCCGCACCCGCACCCGCACCCATCGCCTCTGCCGACGAGGTACTGCAATTCTGGTTGGGTAGCGCTCGCCCCAGCAACAGCGAGGCCTTGCAGCACAAGCAGCAATGGTTCAGCAAGTCCGATGCATTCGATGCGCGCATCCGTACGCATTTTGGCGTGACGGTGCAGGCGGCGCTCAAGGGTGATTTGCCTGGCTGGACAGAGGGCGTCTGGGATACGCTGGCCCGCATCATCGTGCTCGACCAGTTCACACGCAATATCTACCGGGGCACGCCCGAATCCTTTGCTGGCGACCCGCTGGCATTGCAGCTGGCGCTCGGCCTGTGCGACAGCGGCCAGGACCAGGCGCTGCCGGCAGTGGTGCGGGTATTTGTCTATCTGCCGCTGGAGCATGCCGAGGATGCGGCCTTGCAGCAGCGCAGTGTGGACCTGTTTGCCCAGCTGCGTGACAGCCACCCCGAGCCCGCCGAGCTGCAGACCTATCTGCAAGGCACCTGGGATTACGCGCTGCGCCACCAGGCCGTCATCACCCGCTTTGGGCGTTTTCCGCACCGCAATGCGATCTTGGGCCGCCGCAGCACCGCCGAAGAGCTGCACTATCTGGCCCAGCCCGGGGCGGGATTCTGAACTTTTAGCGCAAGCACAGTAGCCCTTGTCTCACAGACGCGGGGCTGCGGCGGGTTTACCTTGGAGGGGTACTGTTTACAAAACAACCTCCCACAAAAAAGGAAGCCACGATGCCAGATAAATCCCGCACCCCGCTGGCGCTTGATACCAAGCGTCTCGACGCCGCCAAGAAGAGCCTGGAAGAAGGCGCTGTGCTGCCCGATGACTCTCCATACCGTGAGGACATCATCCGTCTGCTCAACGATTCGCTGGCCACCGAGCTGGTCTGCATCCTGCGCTACAAGCGCCACCATTTCACCGCGACGGGCCTGGAATCGCCGGCCATTGCAGAAGAGTTCTTGGTACATGCGCAAGAAGAGCAGGCCCATGCCGACCGTATTGCGACCCGCATCGTGCAGCTGGGCGGCGAGCCCGACTTCAACCCCGACAGTCTGACGGCCCGCAGCCATGCCGACTACAACGACGACATGGACCTGCACTCGATGATCCGCTCCAACCTGGTGGCCGAGCGCGTCGCCATCGAGGCCTATACGCAGATGGTTGATCTGATCGGTGACAAGGACCACACCACGCGCCGCCTGATCGAGCAGATTCTGGAGCAGGAGCAAGAGCACGCCGATGAGCTGTCCGATTGGATGAAAAAGGCCCAATAAGGGCCACCACACCCGAACCGCAACCGAGTTGCGGTTTTTTTATGCCGATGGAGGAAAAGACGGATGACCGATACAGAAGCAACACGCAAGAATGCCAAGCACCTGCTCTACCTGATGGTCAACGAGGAGCTGCTGCGCGCGGGCGATGGTTTGGATGCGGAATCTTTGAGCCATGTGCTGGAGCGCCATGGCGTCAGCGCCGCAGAGCAGCAACCTGCCATGGACTATGCCTGCGAGCAAGGCTGGTTGCAGAAGGGCGAGAACGGCCAGCTGCAGATCACCGAAACCGGTTTTGCATTGGATTAAGAGCTGTGAGCACAGCCCAGCAAACCGGAGGTTTGCGGTTGAAGCTAGGCGTCCCCGACTAGGCGTCCCCGACTAGGCGTCTCCGACTAGGCGTCCCCGACTAGGCGCCGAGCCGCAGACAGTACGGTAGTACGACAAGGTGAGGAGCAGCCGGCCAGGCAACGACGTATCAAGGGTTGTGGTCGCGGCGCGAGGCGTAAAAAGACCACTGCCGGCGAACCGGCAGTGGCTACCAAGAGCACGGCCCAGACGCAATGGGACAAGGTCTGGCCGGGCTACGCACTAGATGCGTTTTTTTTGTGTGGCGGGCATATCCGCTGTAATTTCTCTCCAGACCCGCCCAATGGCGAAGGCCTGAAATCTGACCGCTCTGCCAGCGTCTGCCTTGCAGAGCGGTTTTCTTCGCTTATTCGCCGAAGGATTCGCCTTCAGGCAGGGTGCCGGCGACTAAGGCTTCATGGGCCTGCTGCTGCACTTGGGCGCGGCTGAGGCTGGAGGTGCTGCTTTCAGCACCGAAGGTGTTGATGCGGTCACCGATCACGGCCATGGCGCCATTGCGCTGGGCTTCGCTCACCTGGGCCTGCACGTCGGCGCGGGTCAGGGTGCTGTGTGCTGCTGGGTAGGCAGGGTAGTCCGAGCCATTGCCCACGGGGGCGGTGGTGGCTGCGCTGGCAGCACCGGCAAACACCAGGCCAGCGGCCATCATCAAAGCGGACATATTGCGTGCAAACATGGTTTCTCTCCACGGACCCGCGCTGCTGGCAAATCGCTGATTTGCGCTGTGAGAGCGGCGGCGTCCAAAAATAGGTTGATTCGAAATTTGGGGGCTGCGAGAGCGGACTGTTGCCCACTCTCAGCGTTCATGCCTGGGCTTATTCGCCGAAGCTTTCGCCTTCAGGCAAGGTGCCGGCAACGCGGGCGTCGTGGGCGGCTTTCACCACATCGGCGCGGGAGAGGTTGCTGCTGCCCTTTTCAAAGGCATTGGCTTGCAGCTGATCGCCCTTGAACAACAGGGTGCCGTTCTTCTGGGCTTCGACAAATTGCGCTTGCACCTCAGCGCGGCTCACGGCGCTGGTGGCAGCCACTGGGGGAGCAATCGACTGGTCGCCTTCAAAGGGATGGGCCTGGGCAACACCGGCACCCAACATCAGAGCAGCTACACCGGCGATCGAGAAAATACGTGCGTTCATTTTTAACTCCTGGAGAACTCCAGCGACTCACCATGAGGGGCTGGTTCGCTCAACGGGTGGTGCAGTGCACCTTGTGTGGTTCTCGTTGATCGATGTAGTTAGTGTATGCAGTGGCGCGCCTCCGATAAATAGCCTAAATCGGAATAGATTGTTCTGAAAAACGATCTAATGTTTTGGCGAATGCGCAATCGTCCCAGAAGGGCTTGCTACACGGTGCTTTCGTTGGAGAAGCCCGTGCGTAGGAGAATTCTGGCAAATCTGGCGTTGTGGTGTGCCCAAGGGTTTCTTGGTAAACCCTGTCAGGGTTGACGCGGGGTAGTGGCTGCCATAGCAACCAGATTAGCTATGTAGACACGACAGTGACAGCGCTGTCACAGAGGGTTTTGCAGCCGCTGGAGCTGCTGGTGCGCGGCGCTGTGCCATTCGGGCGGCAGCTGGTGCTTGGCCTGCAGGTAGTGGTGGGTGTAGATGTCCAGGTAGGTTTCCAGGGTCTGCGCGGCGCGCAGGTCGCCGGCGAGATCGAGGCAGAGGGCAGCGACCTCGGCAGTGCAGAAATGGTCATCGCGGCGCGAGCGCCGCAGCTGGTAGCGCGAGATCTGCTCGGGGTGCAGGCTGAGCACCGGAAATCGGTCCAGGTAAGGGCTCTTGCGGAACATCTTGCGCGCCTCGGGCCAGGTGGCATCGAGCAGGATAAACAGCGGCCTGCGAGCTGCACCGAGTGATGGTGGCGGCAGCTGCTGCACGGCGCGGCCGGGCTCATGCACAAACTCCTGGGGAAAGACCACATAGGGCTGCCATTGGGGATCGGCTAGCAGCGCCTCCAAGCCCGCATCCATCTCCGTGCGCGACCAGCCAAAGGCCCAGGTCTCGGCCACCACATCGGCGATTAGCCAGCCGGTGTTGCTGGGCTTGAGCGGCTCGGCATCGTGCATCAGCAGGCATATGCCCGCCGTGGTGGGCTGCGTGGGGCGCAGCGCGCAAAGGCAGTGGCTGGGGCGCAGCCGGCATCCCTCGCAGCGCTCCCCCTTGGGGCCGCCTCGGGCCAGAAAAGGGCGGGTGCTGCGCTGCAGCCGCTCGGCGCGCAGGCGCGAGACGGCATGGGGGACAAGGGCACCAGCGGTGGTGGACGCGCTCGTCGTGGCGGCCTCGCTGGCAAGGGGGGAAGAGGGCAGGGATGACACGGGCGCTATTGTCCTCGCCCCGCCCAACCGAGCAGCGCAGCGGGTTTAGCGCTGCCCTTGGCGCCGCTCAGTTCTGCAACGCTTCGAGCGCAAACAGCGGCACATCGGCGCGCCGGCTCAGCCACACACCACCGCCCAGCTCGGTAAAACCCTGGGCCAGGCCACGGCGGTAGAGCTCGGCGCGGTGGCGGTAGAGGCGCGGGTCGGTCAGCTCGTCGTCGATGATGTCGCGCTCATAGTCTTCGCGCGCAACGGCTTCGACATAGAGCGCACCTTTGCTCAGCCGGCCCAGATTGGCCAGCGCCAGCTTCAGATCGGCCGGGCTCAGGTAGGGCAGCACGCCTTGGCAGATCACCAGGTCAAACGGCTGGCCATCGGCCGGCGCATAGTCCACGACCGAGCCTTGCTCCCAGCCGTAGCGCTGGCACAGGTACTCGCTGTACTCGACCCCGTGGTAGCTGGCCTGCGGAAAGTGCTGCGCAATCGCATCGCGCCACAGGCCGATGCCGCAGCCCACATCCAGCACACGCTGGACCGGCACGCGCACGTATTGCAGGTAGCTGCAGACAAAGGCACCCAGGCGCGCGGCATGCGCGGTGTCCACCACGCTGGTTTTCTTGTCGAAATAAAAGCGCTGGTAGTACGCCTCGTCAAACCATTGCCTGTCCGCTGATTGCACGCCTGTCCTTGATCGATGCCATGCAGCTCCGGTGTGCATGGCGCAGGCAGTATCGCGCAGATGGTGGCTGTGGGTAGCGCACTGCGGTATTGGCAAGGGGTGCTCAGCGCGCAATGACAGACAGGTTTTCCGGCACGATCTGCTCGAGGCTGCCTGCCGGGCAGGGGCCATCGGTGTAGATGGTCTGGCCGTTCAACTGGCATTTGCGCGGCACGGCAGCGGGCCGCGCCGGGCCGGTGCCCGCCGCAGGATCGGCGCGCCGTGCCTGGCTGCGCTGCTGCTCCTCGGCGCTGGGCGGAGGCGGTGATGAGGCTTTGCGCCACAGCGTGGCGGCGGCCTGCTCGGCATCGCCGCTGAGCGCCGGGCCACGCCATGCATACACGGCGGCAGCGCAGGCCACCACCAGGGCCAGCCAGATCAGCCGGCGGTAGGCAGGGCGCAGGTACATGGTGAGGGGCACAGGCATGGGGACATGGCTGGCACTGTATCAGCCCCCTTGGTAAACGCGCAAATCGAGGTACAGCAGCAAAAACGCCAGCAGGCTGATACCCCCATTAATCCGGCGGGCCAGTGGCAGGTAGGCCGCGCTGAAATACCAGGGCCGGTGCGCGGGCAGGTGGCGCAGGATGTAGAGCAGCCCCATCTCCTGCATATTGCTGAAATGCGGCTGGCTGTCCTTCTTGAGCTTCTGGATGATGGCGGCATCGCTGAGCATCACCACCGACAGCACGGTGGCGATGATGACGGCGCCCAGCAGCCACTGCTGCCAGCGCGGCGTATGCGGTCCGTTCAAGCCCAGGCTGAACCAATGGCTCAGCATCAGCACCGCCAATACCGCAAACAAGCGGTAGAAGATGGCCTGCCAGTGCGCCCGGCTGGGCTCGGTCAGCTGGCCTCGGCGCCGCGCCTCGCGGTCAATGATGCGCGCGAGCAGCCAGGCCATGCCATGAAAGCTGGCCTCCAGCAGCAGATAGATCCCTGCAGCCAGGGCCAGCAGCTGCAGCGGCTCACCCTTGGCCATGCTCAGCGCTGCGGGCAGGCACGGTGGGCTGCGCGGTGGTGCTGCATCCCTGCGCTCAGCTCACATGCTTGCCAACAATGCCGGCGATCTCGAACATGCTGATCTGGTCCTTGCCAAACAGCGGCTGCAGTTTGGCGTCGGCATTGATCGCGCGTTTGTCCTTGGCGTCCTGCAGGCCGTTGGCCTTGATGTAGTCCCAGAGCTTTTTGATGACTTCGGGGCGCGAGGTGGCCTCGCTGCCAATCACGGCGGCGAGCGCCGGGCTCGGGGTCAGCGTGGCGGCAACCTTGCGCGGCGTTTTGGCGGCGGATTTGGTGGCCGTCTTGGAGGCGGTCTTGGTAGCGGTCTTGGTGGCGGTTTTGGCCGCCGTCTTGGTCGCTTTGGCAGCGGTCTTGCTGGCCGTCTTGGTTGCGGTCTTGGCGGCTGCGCCCTTGCGCGGCGGGAACTTGCTGTCGCGCGGCTCGAACTCGAAGTTCACCTTGCCGGCTTCCTTGTCCCAGGCCAGGAAGGCCTTGAAGCTGCGTCGCGTGCGGTTGGAGACGAACTTG
Source organism: Comamonas koreensis (assembly GCF_014076495.1). Taxonomy (NCBI): domain Bacteria; kingdom Pseudomonadati; phylum Pseudomonadota; class Betaproteobacteria; order Burkholderiales; family Comamonadaceae; genus Comamonas; species Comamonas koreensis. Next base: position 907,938 of record NZ_CP043575.1, read on the forward strand.
TCGAGCAGGTCGGTCTTGCCGGTGGCCAGCAGCTTGGCCATCTGGTCGCGCTCGATGGGCTGCTGCAAGATGATCTGGCCGCTCTTGAAGTCGCAGCTGGGCGTGGGTTGCTGGGCCGTGGGTACGGCCTTGCTGCAGACATAGTTGGCGCCATGCTCGAACACGGGCGCGCCGCACTTGGGGCAGGCGCCCAGGGTGTTCTGGCTGCCAAAGTCCACCAGCTCGCCCGATTCCTCGTCTGACTTGTTGTCCTCGAACAGGAACTCGAACTTGTAGTTGTTGTTGTCCTCGTCGCGCACGATGGCCACTTCGGCGGCAAAGGGCCAGCCGGCCTTGGAGCGGAAGCCATCGAGTGGGCCGATCTTGCGATCGCGCAGCAGCTGGTCGGCCTCGGCGGTCTCGAAGGTGCGGCCGGCAGGCGATTTGGTGAACGAGAAGCCGCAGCCTTCGCCGTTGCCTCCCACGCCCGTGCAGGCATAGCGGCGGTAGTTTTCCTTGACCACGCCACCACAGTTGGGGCAGGGCGCGGACAGGGTGGCGTAGTCGCCGGGGATGGTGTCGCGGTCGTATTCCTTGGCCTTTTTCACCAGGCGCTCGGTCATGGCCTGGATCTCGGCCATGAAGGCTTCGCGCGAGAGCTGGCCTTTTTCCATTTGGGCCAGCTTGTACTCCCACTCACCGGTCAGGTCGGCGCGCGAGAGCTCTTCGACCTGCAGCCCGCGCAGCAAGGTCATCAGCTGGAAGGCCTTGGCCGTGGGGATCAGCTCGCGGCCTTCGCGCAGCATGTATTTTTCGGTCAGCAGGCCTTCGATGATGGCTGCGCGCGTCGCAGGCGTGCCCAGGCCTTTTTCCTGCATGGCTTCGCGCAGCTCGTCGTCGTCGATCTGCTTGCCGGCGCTCTCCATCGCGCCCAGCAGGGTCGCTTCCGAGTAGCGGGCAGGTGGCTTGGTCTTGAGGCCCTTGGGCTCGACCGGGTCGGCCGTGGGCTTCTCGCCGGGCTGCACCGGCACCAGGTTTTGGCCCTTGTCGCCTTCCTTGGCGTCTTCCACTTCGTGGGCCGCTTCCTTGCCGTAGATGGCCAGCCAACCGGGCTTGACCAGCACCTTGCCTTCGGTCTTGAAGTGGTGGTCGTCAATTTGACTGACGCGCGTGGTGACCTGGTGCTCGGCGCTGGGGAAGAACACTGCCATGAAGCGGCGCACCACCAGTGTGTAGAGCTTGTGCTCGGCCTCGCTCAAGGCGCCAGGCGCCTGCGTGGTCGGGATGATGGCAAAGTGGTCCGAGACCTTGCTGTTGTCAAAAATGCGCTTGTTGGCGCGGATGTAGTTGGCGCCAATGGCCTGCTGCGCAAACGGCGCGAGCTGCTGCATATTGCTGTGGGCCAGCATCTCGAAGGTCTGGCGCGCGACGGGCAGGTAGTCCTCGGGCAGCGCGCGCGAATCGGTACGCGGGTAGGTCAGTGCCTTGTGGCGTTCGTACAGCGCCTGGGCCAGCGCCAAGGTGGTCTTGGCCGAGAAGCCGAACTTGCTGTTGGCCTCGCGCTGCAGGCTGGTCAGGTCAAACAGCAGCGGTGAGGCCTGGGTGGTGGGCTTGGACTCTTCGGTCACGGTGGCGGGCTTGCCGCGCACGGCCTCGGCAATCGCCTGCGCCTCCTGCTGGCTCCAGACGCGGTCGGCGCGCGCCTCGGCGTCGTCGCTCTTCTTCCAGGCCGGGTTGAACCACTTGCCCGGGTAGGCGCCCGCCTGGGCGTTGAACTCACCGTGGATTTCCCAGTAGTTGCGGCTGACGAACTTGCGGATCTTTTCCTCGCGCTCGACGACCAGCGACAGGGTGGGGGTCTGCACACGGCCCACGGTGGTCAGGAAGAAACCGCCATCGCGCGAGTTGAACGCGGTCATCGCCCGCGTGCCGTTGATGCCCACCAGCCAGTCGGCTTCGGAGCGGCTGCGGGCGGCATCGGCCAGGCCCAGCATCTGGTTATCGGAGCGCAGCTTGTTAAAGCCGTCACGGATGGCTTGGGGCGTCATCGACTGCAGCCACAGGCGCTGGATCGGCTTGCCCAGGCCGCCCTTGGCGCCACCGGCGTATTGCTCGATCAGGCGGAAGATCAGCTCACCTTCGCGGCCCGCGTCACAGGCGTTGATCAGCGCGGTGACATCCTTGCGCTTGGCCAGCTTGACGACGGCGTTCAGGCGCGTCTTGGTCTTGTCGACCGGCTTCAATTCAAAGTAGGGCGGGATCACCGGCAGATGGGCAAAGCTCCACTTACCGCGTTTGACATCGAATTCTTCGGGGGCCTGGATCTCCACAAGGTGACCCACCGCGCTCGTCACGATGAAGGTCTCGGCTTCAAAGTAGTCGTCGTGTTTGGCAAATTGGCCTGCCACCGGCGTCAGTGCACGAACAATGTCTTGTGCAACGGACGGCTTTTCTGCAATGACCAGGGTCTTGGACATGGGTTCACTCTCATCAAACTGGGGTCTGCCAACACTGTGGGTTGCTGGCTCTCTGAGCACGCTCTTACAATGCACGCTTTACGCGCATGTGCGCGGGCGCCTGCATGTGTACGTGTGCGCACATGCGCATGTGCTTATTTTTAAAGTAGCAGAAAAAATCCCATGCCGAACCATGTTCCCCATTTTTCAACAGGTCGTCGTATCCAGGTACGGCGTTCGGGCGTGCACGGCAGGGGCGTTTTTGCGTTGCAGGATATCGCAGAAGGCGAAGTCATTGTCGAATATGCGGGCAAGGTCATCAGCTACGAAGAAAGCCAGCGCCGCCACCCGCATGACCCCGACCACCCCAACCACACCTTCTTTTTCCAGATCGATGGCGACCGCGTCATCGACGGAGGCGATGGCGGCAACTCGGCTCGCTGGATCAACCACAGCTGCGAGCCCAACTGCTTTGCCGAAGAGGCCGATGACCGCATCTTCATCAGCGCGCTGCGCAACATCAGCGCTGGCGAGGAGCTGGGTTATGACTACGGCCTGATCATCGAAGAGCGCTACACCGCCAAGCTCAAGGCCGACTATGCCTGCCACTGTGGCGCGGCCGAATGCCGGGGCACGATGCTGGCGCCCAAGCGCGGCTGGAAGCCCAAGGTGCCCGCCTCGGATTTGCCCGAGCCGGTGCTGCCCAAGAAGCGCAAGGCCAAGGCAGCATCTGCCGATGCGGCGAAGCTCGCCAAGCCTGCCAAAGTGGAAAAGCACAAGGCCTTGAGCAAGGAAAAGGACAAGGCCAAGGACAAGAAAAAGAGCGACAAGAAGGCCAAGGCTGATAAAAAGACCCAGGGCGCCAAGGCCGCCAAGGCGGGCGCATGAGCGAGGCGCAGAACACGCCGATCCGCTGGCCCGCTGAAGCGATCTGGGAGGCGGTGGAGCCGCAGTTGCCGGGCTTCACGATCGAGGTGCTGCCCAGCATTGACTCGACCAATACCGAGCTGATGCGCCGCGCCCGCGCGGGCCGGCAGGAACCCATCTTGCTGGTGGCCGAGCAGCAGACGGCAGGGCGCGGGCGCATGGGCAAGCCCTGGCGCAGCGAGGCCGGTGATTCGCTGCTGATGTCGCTGGGCCTGCCGCTGGCGCCAGCCGACTGGTCGGGCCTGTCGCTGGCCGTCGGCGTGTCGGTGGCGCAAAGCCTGCAGCCCCAGCTGCCCGAGGCCGGCTCCAGCACCCCCACCATTGGCCTCAAATGGCCCAATGACCTGTGGCTGACCGGCGACCACAAGCTCGCCGGCATTCTGGTCGAGACCGCCAGCTTTGTCTCGGCCCGCACGCATGCGGGTGATGGCCAGCAGCAGACCGAGCGCTATGTGGTGATCGGCATCGGCATCAATGTGCGGGCCCCGCTGGCCGAGGGCCTGTCGACGATTCCCGGCAGCCTGCAGATGCTGGACGGCCGCTGGGATGCACCCCAGGCGCTGCAGGCCGTGGTGCCGCCGCTGGTGGCCGCCATCCAGGCCTTTGCGCAGCAGGGCTTTGCGCCGCTGCAGGCGGCCTATGCGGCGCGCGATGCGCTCGCCGGCCGCGAGGTCGGTCTGAGCGATGGCACCGCTGGCCTGGCGCTGGGCGTGGCCGCCGATGGCGCCTTGCGCGTGCAGACCGCCGCTGGCGTGGTCGATGTGACCAGCTCGGAAGTCAGCGTGCGGCCCCAGGCGGGCGCGGCCTGAGCGCGCCGCAGGATCAGAGAACTATCAGACAGGAGCGGAGATGATTCGTTTTGCCATCGTGCTGCTGCTACTGGCCAATGCCGGCTACTACGCCTTCTCGCAAGGCATGCTGCGCAGCCTGGGCTGGGGCCCGGAAGACCCCTCCGAGCCCGAGCGGGTGCAGCAGCAGGTCAAGCCCGAAGCGCTGCGCATTCTGACGCCGCAGGAAGCCAAGCAGGCCCAGGAGCAGCCCCGCACGGCGCCGGCAGAGACCGCCCCGGCGCCAGCCCCGGTGGCCGCACCCGCACCTGCTTCCGCATCCGATCCCGCTGCCTTTGCGGTGGCTGAGCCGGCCACCGACACCGCAGACAAAACGGCTGCAGAAGCCGACAAGCTCGCAGCCAAGACAACGGACAAGCCCGCCGACAAGCCGGCAGAGAAACCGGAGAAGCCCGAGAAAAAAGAATGCCTGGTGGCCGGCAGCTTTGACGCCAAGCAGGTCGACGCGCTGCGCCTGCAGCTGGCCAAGCTGCCAGAAGGCAGCTGGCGCCTGGACAGCAGCACCAGCGCCGGCCGCTGGATGGTCTATGTCGGCAAGTTCAGCAGCCAGGAGGCGCTGGACACGCGCCGCGACGAGCTGCGCGCGCTCGACATCAGCACCGACCGCGCCCGCATCGCCAGCCTGGAGCCGGGCATCTCGCTGGGGCGCTTCTCCAGCGAAGAGGCGGCCGAGCGCCATCTGGCGTCCATGGGCAAAAAAGGCGTGAGCGGCGCCAAGGTGGTGGTCGAGCGCCCCGAGGCCGTGAGCTACACCGTGCGCTGGCCCAAGATGGATGCGGCCACCAAGAAGCGCGTGCAGAGCTGGCATGTGATGGACGGCAAGGAGCTGCGCAGCTGCTCCTGATGGCAGGGCCGTTCAGCTGGACGGCTGCGGCGCCAGCGTGGTTGGAAAGCACACGCTGAACACCACGCCGCGCTGGGCCTGGCGCGGGTGCGCGTCTTCCAGGCCCACGGTGGCGCCATGCTGGCGGGCGATTTCCTGCACGATGGGCAGGCCCAGACCCGAGCCATCGACCTCGCTGCCCAGCACGCGGTAGAAGGGCTGAAAAATACGCTCGCGCTCTTCTTCGGGAATGCCGGGGCCGGAGTTTTCCACCTGCAGCACGATCACATGGCCAAAGGGGTCGGCCATCAGGCGAACATTGATGACGCCCGGCGCGCTGGCGCTGGAGGGTGTGTAGTTGATCGCGTTGTCCAGCAGGTTGCGCACCAGCTCGCCCAGCAAGGTGGCATTGCCGTTGACCCAGACTTCGCGGTCCTCGACCTGCATGCCGTCATAGCCCATGTCGATATGCTTGGCCAGGGCCCGGTCAATGCCGTCATGCATGGCGTCGAGCACAATCTCGGCCAGGTTGCAGGGCGTGCGCTGCAGCAGCGCGCTGGGCCCTTCGGCGCGCGCCAGCGACAGCAACTGGTTGACGGTGTGCGTGGCGCGAATGCTCGAGCGCCCGATCTGCTGCAAGGACAGCTTGAGGTCGTCTTCCTTGGCATCGGCGCGCTGGGCCATCTCGGCCTGCATGCGCAGGCCCGCCAGCGGGGTTTTGAGCTGGTGCGCAGCATCGGCGAGGAAGCGCTTCTGCGTGGCCAGTGAATCGTTGAGGCGCTCTAGCAAGCCATTGACCGAGTCGACCAGTGGCACCACTTCGAGCGGCACATCCTTGTGCTGGATCGGCGAGAGGTCTTCGGACTTGCGCGCGCGGATGCGCTCTTCGAGCAGGTGCAGGGGCTTGATGCCGCGCGCCAGCGCCAACCAGACCAGCAGCACCGCCAGCGGCAGGATGACGAACTGCGGCAGCATGACGCCCTTGATGATTTCGGTGGCCAGCACGCTGCGCTTCTCGCGCGTCTCGGCAACCTGGATCAGCGCCAGGTTGGGCTCGGGCAGCGACAGCTGCACCCAGATCCAGGCGATGCGCACATCCACGCCGCGCAGCTCGCCATCGCGCAGCTGGACCATGCCGACGCTGCGCTCCAGGTCCTTGGCGGGCATGGGCAGGGCCGATTCGCCCGCGAGAAACATGCCCGACGGGGTGGTCACCTGGTAGTACACCTTGTCGGCATCGTCGGCGCGCAGGATCTCGCTGGCCGGCAGCGGCAGGTTGAAATAGGTTTTGCCGCCTTGCACCCCCACCAGCTGCGCCAGCGCATGGGCGTTGTATTCGAGCGCGCGGTCAAAGGGCTTGTTGGCCAGGTCCTGGGCCACCAGCCAGGTCAATGCCAGCGATACGGGCCACAAAAGCAGCAGCGGCGTGAGCATCCAGTCAAGGATCTCTCCGAACAAAGATCGCTGCTCGCTGCGAAACAGGGCCAAGGCTGTCCTTGCGTGAATGGGGCCGGGGGCGGCCATCGCCCCGCTGTGGCCGGAGGGTGGAGGTCAGTGCGGGGCCGGTGGCTGGATCTTCTCCAGGCAATAACCCAGGCCACGCACGGTGGCAATGCGGATGGGGCCCTTTTCTATCTTCTTGCGCAGGCGGTGGATATAGACCTCGATCGCATTGGTGCTGACCTCCTCGCCCCATTCGCACAGGCGCTCGACCAGCTGGTCCTTGCTGACCAGCCGCCCCGAGCGCTGCAGCAGCACCTCCAGCAGGCCCAGCTCTCGGGCCGAGAGCTCGAGCATGCGGCCGTCGAACGTGGCCACACGCCCGGCCTGGTCGTAGGCCAGCGGCCCATGCTGGATCAGGCTGGTGCTCATGCCCACGCCCCGGCGCGTGAGCGCCCGCACACGGGCTTCGAGCTCGGACAGCGCAAAGGGTTTGGCCATGTAGTCATCGGCGCCCAGGTCAAGGCCTTGGACCCGGTCGTCCACGCTCTCGGCGGCGGTGAGAATCAGCACCGGAATGGCCGAGCCCCGGGCGCGCAGCTTTTTGAGCACTTCGAGCCCATGCATGCGCGGCAGGCCCAGGTCCAGAATCAGCAGATCAAAAGCATTGTTGGCCATCAGGGCGGCATCAGCCTCGGTGCCATTGGAGACATGGTCGACCACGGCGCCGGAGTTGCGGAGACTGCGCAGCAGGCCATCGGCCAGCACCTGGTCGTCTTCGGCAATCAGTATTCGCATGCAGTCTCCTATCGGTGTTGTCGTCGTGATGTGGATGGTGCCAATGATTCTAGGCGAGTCCATGGCCTGGCTGGCTACCTAAGCATAGATCAAAGCGGGTGAGCCGCGAGGCCGTGGTGCGCCGCGCTGGCCTCCTGCTTTTTTGTTGCAAAGACGTAAATCCGGCCGGGCCGTCATCAAACCGGGGCAGGCCTCACGTAGGATAGCGCCTCGTCTTGACCAGAACACGCGGGCACCCGGCCTGTGGCTGGTGGGGGGAGATTGCAGCAGGTGGTGATGAAACCAGGGTCCAAGGTACAGGTCAGATGGCAGGCGTCGCAGCGGCAGCGCCGCTTGGTCGCGGTGACGGCCCTGCTGGTGCTGACCGCCCTGTACCTGCAGTGGCACCACGTCATTGCCATGCCGGGGCAGACCGATGCGCTGCAGTCTGCACCGCGCTCGGCACCGCCTGCCAACCTGCCGCACTACCGGGCCAGCATCGATGCCAAGGTGGTCAGCGGCATTGCCGACAACCTCTCAGGCCTGGCCTTCAACCCCGAGACCCAGACCTTGTTTGCGGTGACCAACCGCCCGCCCCAGATTGCCGAGCTGAGCACCGATGGCCGCTTGCTGCGGCTGGCGCCGCTGCATGGCGCCAGAGATACCGAAGGCATCGCCCATATCCAGGGCGACTGGTTTGCGATTGCCGACGAGCGCAGCAACCGCATCTACTGGGTGCAGTTTGGCAAGGGGGTGACCGAGGTATCGCTCGACCACAGTCCCTATGTGCAGCTCAATGACATCGCCATCAAGAATTTTGCGCTTGAAGGCCTGGGCTGGGATGCCAAGCGCCAGCAGCTGCTGGCCGTGACCGAGAAATGGCCGATGCAGGTGCTGGTGATGGATGCGCCGCTGTCCAAGCTCAAGCCGGGCCTGGTCGATATGAAAGTCTCGACCTGGGAGGTGCCGGCGGTGGACGACATGCCCAGCACCGATCTGGCCGCCATCGAGGTCGATCCGCGCAGCGGCAACCTGCTGCTGCTGGGGGAGGAATCGTCGGTGCTGTACGAATACAGCCGAGCCGGTGACCTGCTCAGCGTGATGCCGCTGTGGGCCGATATGGCGGGGCTGGCCGAGCGGGTGCCGCAGCCCGAAGGCCTGGCGATGGACCACAGCGGCAACATCTACATCGTCTCCGAGCCCAACCTGTTCTACAAATTCGAGCGCAAGCGCCGCTGAACGCGGCAAAGCGCAACCGCTCAGCTGTCGGCCCCATAGACCTCCAGCCCCAGCTGTACCACGGTGGCGACCTGCTCGCCGACCTCGGCGCGGAACTCCGCCTCCGCCTGGGTGACGGCCCGCTCAAACGCCTGCAGCCACAGCAGGCCGGTCTCGGTAAAACGCACGATGCGGGCGCGGGCATCGCGCGGGTCGCGCTCGCGGGTCACCAGGTTCCAGGCTTCGCACTGGTCCACCAGCTGGGCCATGGCCTGCTTGCTCATGCCCGCGCGCGCCGCCAGGTCCACCAGGCGGTCGCCGGCCAGCGACAGGTGGCGGGTGATGTGGACATGGGCGGCGCTCACCTGGTCGCGCTCGGCCAGGTGCGACAGCGCCAGCGGCACGGCCTCGTCCTGGGCCATCAACTGCAGCACACGGGCATCAAAACGGCGCATCGCGTGGCCCAGCAGGCGGCCCATATGGGTCAGGCGCCAGCTGTCATCGGGCAAATGGGGCAGAAGAATGGGCATGGCGAGCAGCCTAAAAAGGCTGAAAAAGGGCGAAGTCGCTATTGTGCATATAGTCAACTAAACTGACTAAAAAAATGCTTCTATAAAATATACCCATCCCATAAACTACTGTTCAAGCATCCAGGCTGTATATGCAAACAGCTGGATCTCCAGATCGACGACATGACCATCAAACGCAAGGAGAAATCCATGAACGCACCCGCCACCAAACCCGAAGCCAACAGCGAAAAAGCCAAGGCCCTGGCCGCCGCCCTGGCCCAGATCGAAAAGCAGTTCGGCAAGGGCACCATCATGAAGCTGGGCGAAGGCGAAGCGGTGTCGGACATCCAGGTGGTGTCGACCGGCTCGCTGGGTCTGGACATTGCGCTGGGCGTTGGCGGCCTGCCACGCGGCCGGGTCATCGAGATCTACGGCCCTGAATCCTCGGGCAAGACCACCTTGACCCTGCAGGTGATTGCCGAGATGCAAAAGCTGGGCGGCACCTGCGCCTTCATCGATGCCGAGCATGCGCTGGACACCAGCTATGCCCAAAAGCTGGGCGTGAACCTGGGCGATATCCTGATCAGCCAGCCCGACACCGGTGAGCAGGCGCTGGAGATTGTGGACAGCCTGGTGCGCTCCGGCGCGGTGGACCTGATCGTTGTCGACTCGGTCGCGGCCCTGACCCCCAAGGCGGAAATCGAAGGCGAAATGGGTGACCAGCTGCCCGGTCTGCAGGCCCGCCTGATGAGCCAGGCACTGCGCAAGCTCACCGCCACGATCAAGAAGACCAACTGCATGGTCATCTTCATCAACCAGATCCGCATGAAGATCGGCGTGATGTTCGGCAGCCCCGAGACCACCACCGGCGGTAATGCACTGAAGTTCTACGCCTCGGTGCGCCTCGATATCCGCCGCACCGGCACCATCAAGCGTGGTGACGAGGCCATCGGCAACGAAACCAAGGTCAAGGTGGTCAAGAACAAGGTATCGCCCCCGTTCAAGACGGCCGAGTTCGACATTCTGTTTGGCGAAGGCATCTCGCGCGAAGGCGAAATTCTGGACATGGGCGTCAATGCCCGCATTATCGAGAAAAGCGGTGCCTGGTACGCCTACAACGGCGAGAAGATCGGCCAGGGCCGTGACAACTCGCGCGAGTTCTTGCGTGAGAACTCCGACCTCGCCATCGAGATCGAGAACAAGGTGCGCGAGAGCCTGAACATCAGCCTGCGCCCCGCCGAAGACGGCGTGGTGGACGGCCCGGTAGCGACCGGCACCGAAGGCTGATAGCCGCCTAGCCACAGCGCTGAGAATAGCTGCTTGTGCACAGAACCTGTGCGCAAGCAGCTATTTGTTTTATAGCAATTTGAACCGATGTCTTTCAGCAAACTCTCCCTCAAGGGCCGGGCGCTGCGCTATCTGGCGCAGCGCGAGCATTCGCGTGCCGAGCTGCTGGCCAAGCTCGGCCCCCATGTGCAAGAGGGCGAGGACCTGGCAGCCATCCTCGACGAGCTCGAAGCCAAGGGCTTCATCAGCGCCCAGCGCGTGGTCGACAGCGTGATCCACACCAAGGCCGCCCGCTATGGCGCCAGCCGCGTGCTGCAGGAGCTGCGCCACAAAGGCGTGGATGCCCTGCTGATCGCCGATGCCCGCGAGCGCCTGCGCAGCACCGAGCTGCAGCGCGCCCGCGAGGTCTGGCAACGCCGTTTTGGCGCGCCGCCCGAGAGCCCGCAGGAGCGGGCCAAGCAGATGCGCTTTCTGGCCAGCCGGGGGTTTGGTGGGGATGTGGTGCGCCAGGTGCTGCGCGGCGGAGATGACGATTAGCGGCTGAAGAGTGCCCCGCCGGGCTGCGCAGATGTGCGGCCCGCAAAGCCCCAGCCACGCGGCCCGTGCCCCGGCTGGGCGACAATGGCGGCCATGAGCACCGCCGAACAGCCCAACAACCCCCTCCATGGCCTGACCCTGGAGCACATCCTGAACGAGCTGGTCGCGTACTTTGGCTGGGAAGAGCTGGGTGAGCGCATCCCGGTGCGTTGTTTTTGCCTGGACCCGAGCATCAACTCCAGCCTGCGCTTTTTGCGCAAGACGCCCTGGGCGCGCGAGAAAGTCGAGGGTCTGTACCTGTTCATGCTGCGCGAGAAAAGGCGCAGCGGCGCCTGAGGCCTCGTCGCCCGCAGTGCGGCGGCGTCCTTGCTGTGCAGCGCTGTCCTACTTGCAGGCGGGCTGCGAGCCGCTAGGCTAGTCGTCTGTGCAAACAGGAGACCGACGATGACCGCAAAAAATACCGTATGCCTCTGGTACCAGGGGGATGCGCTCGATGCCGCGCAGTTCTATGCCCGGACTTTTCCGGACAGCTCTGTGGGCGCCGTGCACCGCGCGCCGGGGGACTACCCCGATGGCCGGCAGGGCGATGTACTGGTGGTGGAGTTCAACGTGGCGGGCATTGCCTGCATTGGGCTCAACGGCGGGCCGCATTTTCAGCACAATGAGTCCTTTTCCTTCCAGATCGCCACGGACGACCAGGCCGAGACCGACCGCCTGTGGAACGCCATCGTTGGCCATGGCGGGCAGGAAAGTGCCTGTGGCTGGTGCAAGGACCACTGGGGCATCTCCTGGCAAATCACGCCCCGCATGCTGACTGCGGCCATGTCCGACCCCGACCGCGCTGCGGCCAAGCGCGTGTTCGAGGCGATGATGGGCATGACCAAGATTGACATTGCCGCGCTGGAAGCGGCGCGCAAAGGCTGAGCAGTCAGCCCTGTGCTGCTTATGTGCTGCGGGTACACCACCAGCAGATCAGCGAGCCGGCGGTCACCAGCATCACCCCCTGCCAAAAGCTCCACGACGGCTGCACCTGCAGCCAGACGGTGCCTACCAGCGCCGACAGCACGGGCGTGAAGTACGAGCCCACGGCCATCACCGTGAGGTTGCCCGCGCGCAGGCCATGGTCCCAGCAGCTGTAGCCCAGCGCGGTGAGGCCGCTGAGCATGCACAGCTGCACGATGGCCGGCAGCGACAGGTGCAGCGCCGGCTCATCGCTGAGCGCGTACTTGACCCAGAGCACCGCGCCCACGCCCCAGAGAAAGGTGGGCAGCGCATTGGCGCCATGCGCATAGCGCTTGGCGATGACCGAGTAGCAGGGCCAGAGCCAGGCGGCCGAGAACGCCAGGCCATAGGCGAGCGGGTTGCTTTGCACATTGGCCCAGAGGCTGGCGATGGACAGCGCGCTGTCGCCCTTGAGCACCAGCACGATGCCGGCCATGGCCAGCAAGACCCCGGGCACCAGGCCTGCGCGAAAGCGCTGCAGCCCAAAAACGGTGGCCAGCACAATGGTCAGGCTCGGCCACAGGTAGTTGATCATGCCCAGCTCCAGCGTCTGGCCCCGGTTGCTGGCAAAGCCCAGCGACAGCGACAGCGCGATCTCGTAGAGCACAAACAGCAGGCCGCAGCCCCAGAGGTAGACCGGGTGCATGGCGCGCAGCTGCGCCAGGCGCGGGCGGCCAAAACGCAGCGTGACTAGCAAGGCCCCCAAGGTAAACACCGCTGCCGCCCCGCCAATGGGCCCCAGGTGCTCGGCCACGCTGCGAAACAGGCCCACTGACGTGGACCAGCACAGCACGGCCGACAGGCCAATCAAGGTGGCGCGTTGCGAAGCGGCCTGGGAAGAGGGCGTCGGGGAGGAAGACATGGGAGCGCGGCTGGGTGCAGGGACAGCTGTGAAAAGCAGCCTTGCATCCTAGCCGGAAAAGCACAGCTCTGCAGGCCTGGTAGCCAGCATCGAGCTGCTACCTGGCTGCCATTCAGTGGCGCCCGGCAGGTTGTCGCAGTGTGGCTTGGGACGATTAGCGCTTAGGCGATATGGCTGCCAAAGACCAGTGCGGCAGCAATGGTGGCCACCACGGTGAGCACGGCAAATGCGATCAGGCCACGCAGCTCCAGGCGCTTGTCGGCCTCTTGCTCGGCGGCAGTGGGGATATGGTTGGGGCGGGAGTAGTCCATGGGCAGCTCGGAAAAAACGCGGGCAACCCGCCCACTATAGTGCGCCGGGCGCGTTTGGCCAGCGGGCGACGACTAGGTGTTTGTATGTGTATACCAAACCGGCATGCATGCGGCAGCCACCCCTTTATCCGGCCAGCTTTTTTCCATCGGCCAAGGTGGGGCTGCGGGTGTACCACCAGCAGACCAACGATCCCAGCGTCACCAGCAGCACCCCTTGCCAAAAGCTCCAGGACGGCTGCACCTGCAGCCAGACGGTACCGACCAGGGCCGACAGCACGGGGGTGAAGTAAGAGCCCACGGCCATCACCGTGAGGTTGCCCGCGCGCAGGCCATGGTCCCAGCAGCTGTAGCCCAGGGCGGTCAAGCCGCTGAGCAGGCCCAGCTGCAGCAGCGCGGGCAGGGTAAAGCGCAGCGGTGGTTCGGGGCTGAGTGCGTACTTGATCCACAGCACGGCGGCCACGGCCCAGAGAAAGGCCGGCAGCGCATTGGCGCCCTGGGTGTAGCGCTTGGACACCACCGAATAGCAGGGCCAGAGGCAGGCCGCGCACAGCGCCAACGCATAGGCCAGCGGGTTGCTTTGCACATTGGCCCAGAGGCTGGCCAGCGACAGCGCGTTGTCGCCCTTGACCACCAGCACAATGCCGGCCATCGACAGCAGCACCCCCGGCACCAGGCCGGCGCGAAAGCGCTGCAGCCCCAGCACCGTGGCCATCACCAAGGTCAGGCTGGGCCAGAGGTAGTTGATCATGCCCAGCTCCAGCGTCTGGCCCCGGTGGCTGGCCCAGCCCAGGGACAGCGAGAAGGCAATTTCATTGAGCACAAACAGCAGGCCGCAGCCCAGCACATAGGCCGGGTGCATGGCCTTGAGCTGCGCGGCGCGCGGTAGGCCAAAGCGCCAGGTCACCAAGAAGGCGCTGAGCGAGAACACGCAGGCGGCCCCGCCTATCGCCCCCAGGTGTTCGGCAACGCTGCGGAACAGGCTCACCAGTGCAGACCAGCAGAGCACGGCAGAAAGCCCAATCAGCGTCGCGCGCTGGCTGGGCACAGGGGAAGGGGTGGACATGGAGAGGAGGGGATGCAGACGAGGGCGGCTCGCATCCTAGCGGCTATTGGGCGGCCCTGATGGGGCCAAGGGCTTGGCATCGCAAAACACTCGGATATGGCGCCAGTAGCGGCCTGGCAGCAGCCCGGCTTTCAGCTGCCTGGCCGGCCCCATTTACCCGGGTTGATCAGTAGCCGCGCACCCGGTCAAAGCAGTTGTCCAGCGCCTGCCCGGCCTGCCACTGCGCCATCGACAAGGCCACCTGGCGCGCCTTGGCGCGGCGGCTGGCGCTGGCGGCGATGTGGGGCGTGAGGATGACGCGCGGGTGCGTCCACAGCGGCGAGTCGGCCGGCAAGGGCTCCGGCTCGGTCACATCCAGCAGCGCACCGCCCAACTGGCCGCTGTCGAGCGCGGCCACCAGGTCGGCGCTGTGGAGCTGCGTGCCCCGGCCGGCATTGACCAGCTGGGCGCCAGCGGGAAGCTGGGCAAACAGCTGGGCATTGAGAATGCCCCGGGTTGCAGGCGTATCGGGCAGCAGGCAGATGAGCACCTGGCTGCTGCGCAAAAAGGCGGCCAGCTCGTCCTGGCCGCAGTAGCTGGTCACGCCCTCGATCTGCTTGCGCGTTTGCGACCAGCCCTGCACCGGGTAGCCCACGGCGCGCAGCATCTGCGCGGCAGCAGCCCCCAAGGTGCCCAGGCCCAGGATGCCCACGCGCAGCTCGCTGGCCACATGGGGCGGGTTGAATTCGATCCACTGCTGCTGGCGGTGCTGGGCCAGCGCGCGCGGCATGTTCTTTTGCAGCATCAAGGTGGCCATCAGGCAGAACTCGGCCATGCGCTGCTGCGACTCGCCCGTGACCATGCGCACGATGGGCAGCGCTGGCGGCAGTTCGCTATCGGCCAGGATATGGTCCACGCCAGCGGCCGAGCTGAAGATGGCCTTGAGCTGCGGATAGCGGGCCAGCGCGCCGGTCTCTGGCTCCCAGACCATCGCAAAATCCACCAGGCTGCGGTCAGCCGGCGGCCTGTTCCAGTCATGCACGACCACATGGGGTGCAAATTCGGCAAACAGGGCCGTCCATTCCGGGATCGCAGCGCTGCCGCCGCTTTTGATGATGAGGTGCAAAGGGGTGCTGGAGGCCATGGCGGGGGTCAGTAGCGCTGAAAGGGTGAGAGGGCGGGAGAAAAGGGGGTAGAGGCTGGCGCCGCTTACATCGAGCGGGTGCGGTCCCCGGTGGAGATCGCATGCATCGGGTGGCGCAAGGTCGGGTCAAAGGGGTTGATCTGGGCGCTCAGCGTTTTGGCTTCGCGCAGCAGCATGTCGCGCACGATGGGCAGGCGCTCGTCGCTCAGGCGCGCGGTGTGGGTGCCGATCGACAGGGCGGCGACCACCTGGCCACCCCGGTCAAACACCGGCACGGCCAGGCCGGCCATGCCTTCGAGCAGGCCGGAGTTCTTGGCGGTATAGCCCTGGCGGTGCGCCTTGTCGATCTCGGTGCGCATGTAGACCTCGTCATAGACGTTGTAGTGCTGCATGCGCGGCAGGTTGAAGCGCAGCACCTCCTCGCGCTCGGCCTCGGGCAGGTTGGCCAGGATGACCAGCGAGCCCTGGCCCACACCCAGCGCCACGCGCCCGCCGATATCGCCGGTGAAGGTGCGGATCGGGAACTGGCCTTCGATGCGGTCCAGGCAGACCGCGTCAAAGCCCGAGCGCACCATCAGGATCACCGTGTCATTGAGGCTGGCGCACAGGCGCAGCAGCACCGGGCGCGCCAGGCTGCGCAGGTCGCTCACCGCGCCGGCCTGGGCGGCCAGCGAGAACAAATCCAGGCTCAGCCGGTAGAGCTTGTGCACCTGGTCCTGCTCCACCATGCCCTCCTGGATCAGGCCCTGCAGCAGCCGGTGCGTGGTGGCCTGGGTCAGGCCGATTTCCTTGGCCAGATGGGTCACGCGCACGCCTTCGGTCTGGTGCGCGGCCAGCGCGCGCATCACCAAAAAGCTGCGGTGCAGGGTGCCGCGCTGGTGGCTGTTGTCCTCAGAGGTGTCGGTGCTCATGGTTTTCCGGAATAAAAATTCGGTGGATCTGATTTTTATTCCATTTATCGGAATAAATCAAATTTATCTTCCATTATCAGTGTTTACACCGTGTATGGATTCAAACCACATTCCGAAAATAGATAAATAGTTGCAAATGTCGTTCATCCGTGCGACATGGCTGACGGGCCCCGCAACCACGTGCCACCGAGGTGATTTCCATGAGTTTTCTGCGTCTCCACAACGTCTCCAAACAGTACGGCCCCAACTGGGTGGTCAGCCAGTTCAACCTGGATGTGCAAAAGGGCGAGTTCGTCTCCTTGCTCGGCCCCTCGGGCTGCGGCAAGACCACGAGCTTGCAGATGATTGCCGGCTTTGTGGATGTGACCGAAGGCCGTATTGAGCTCGACGGCAAGGACATCACGCGCGCCAAGGCCAATGAGCGCGGCCTGGGCATCGTGTTCCAGACCTATGCGCTGTTCCCGCACATGACCGTGCGTGAGAACGTCGAGTTTGGCCTGGAGATGCGCAAGGTGGCGCAGCCCGAGCGCAGCGAGCGCGCCAGCGAAGCGCTGGCCCTGGTGCACCTGGGGCCCTATGCCGACCGCTACCCGCGTGAACTCTCGGGCGGCCAGCGCCAGCGCGTGGCCCTGGCCCGGGCGCTCGTCATCAAGCCACCGGTGCTGCTGCTCGATGAGCCGCTGTCCAACCTCGATGCCAAGTTGCGCGAGGAGATGCAGTTCGAGCTGCGCGAGATTCAGCGCAAGGTGGGCACGACCACCATCATGGTCACGCATGACCAAAGCGAGGCGATGTCGATCAGTGACCGCGTCGTGGTGATGGAGGCCGGCCGCATCACCCAGGTGGACACGCCGCACACGGTGTACGAGCACCCGCACAACGCCTTTATCTCCACCTTTGTCGGCAAGGCCAACCTGCTGCAGGCCACCGTGCATGCCCAGGGCGGCCAGTGGCTGGCGCATGTGGGCGATGTGCAGATGGCGGTGCAGGATGTGCCCGCCGCTGCGGCCAGCCACGGCACGCGTTTGTTGCTGGGCCTGCGCCCCGAGAAAATCCAGCTGTCGGCCTCGTTGCCCGGCCGCACCCAGGGTACCGTGCGCGAGCGCTTCTTCCTGGGCAACCTGTGGCTCTACACCGTGGAATGCCCGCTGGGCAGCATCACCGTGACGGCAGCCAACGATGGCGACGCGCCCCACCAGGTGGGCAGCCAGGTGGGTATCGACTGGTCCGATCGCAATGTGCGCCTGATCGCTGGTGACGGGGTGGCCGCATGAGCGAGCGCCGCACCTGGGCCCCCTGGGCCATGAGCGCTCCGGCGCTGCTGCTGTTTGCGGTGATGCTGGCCGTGCCGCTGCTGCTGACCACCATCCTGTCCTTCAATGCCTACCACGTGGACACCGGCCCGGTCGCGGGCAGCTTCACGTTTGAGCACTATGTGCACATCGTCACCGACAGCTACTACTACGAGATCTTCTGGCGTACCTTGTGGATCTCGGGCCTGGTCACCCTGATCTGCATCGCCATCGGCGCGCCCGAGGCCTACATCCTGAGCAAGATGCGCGCGCCCTGGCGCTCCATCTTCTTGCTGATCATCCTGGCGCCGCTGCTGATTTCGGTGGTGGTGCGGGCCTTTGGCTGGAGCATGCTGCTGGGCCCAGAAGGGCTGATCAATGACATCTTCCGCCTGGTGGGCATCGGCCCGGTCAAGCTGCTCTACAACGAGACGGCCATCGTCATTGCACTGGTGCATGTGATGCTGCCCTTCATGGTGATCCCCGTCTGGACCTCGCTGCAAAAGCTCGATCCTTCGGTCGAGAGCGCCTCGCTGTCGCTGGGTGCCTCGCACTTCACCACCTTGCGCCGCGTGGTGTTTCCGCAGGTGCTGCCCGGCATTCTCTCGGGCAGCCTGATCGTGTTTGGCCTGGCTGCCAGCTCGTTTGCGATTCCGGGCCTGCTGGGCGGGCGCCGGGTCAAGATGGTGGCCACTCTGATCTATGACGAGTACCTGCACGAGCTGAACTGGCCGCTGGGCGCAGCCATCGCCTTTGTGCTGCTGGCCGCCAACCTGGTGATCATGCTGGGCTGGAACCGCATGGTTGAAGGCCGCTACAAGAAGACCCTGGGCTGAGAGGCGAGGTAACTGACATGCAAAAAAACGGACCCATTGCCCTTATCTTCAACGCGCTGGTCATCATCTTCATGCTGGCGCCGCTGGTGATCGTCTGCCTGGTGGCCTTCACCCCGGCCGAGACCCTGACCTTGCCGACCACCAGCTTCTCGCTGCGCTGGTTTGAGCAGGTGCTGCACCATGCCGACTTTGTCCAGTCGTTCTGGAACAGCCTGGGCCTGGCGGTGGCGGCTGCCTCCATCTCGACGGCGCTGGCCGTGCCCGCTGCCATTGCGCTGGTGCGCTATGAGATCCCCGGCCGTGGCGCGCTGCAGGCGCTGTTCCTGTCGCCGCTGATCATTCCTCACCTGGTGCTGGGTGTGGCGATGCTGCGCATGTTCTCGCTGGTGGGTGGCCAGGGCAGCTTTGGCTGGCTGATCTTTGCCCATGCGCTGGTGGTGATGCCCTACACCATGCGCCTGGTGATGGCCGCGCTGATTGGCTTTGACCGCAGCGCCGAGCAGGCCGCCTACTCGCTGGGCGCGAGCAATGCCAAGGTGTTCCAGCGCATCACCTTGCCGATGATTCTGCCCGGCATCACCGGCGGCTGGCTGCTGGCCTTCATCAACAGCTTTGACGAGCTGACCATGTCGATCTTTGTGGTCTCGCCCAGCACGGTGACCTTGCCGGTGCGCATGTACATGTATGCCACCGAGTCGCTGGACCCGATGATGGCAGCAGTGTCGGCGCTGATCGTTTTCATCACGCTGGGGCTGATGCTCTTGCTCGACAAGGTCTATGGCCTGGACCGCATCCTGATCGGCAAGCACTGATGGCACACGCTACTCCCCTTTTGCCGGCCGGCCAGCTGGTGCGCCTCAAGGAGCAGGGCCGCGCGCCGCTGCACTTCGTGCTCAACGGCCAGCCGGCCCGGGCGCTGCAGGGCGACACGGTGCTGACTGCCGTGCTGACCCAGTCGGCCCAGCTGCGCAGCCATGAGTTTGCCCACACCCCGCGCGCGGGCTTTTGCATGATGGGCGCCTGCCAGGACTGCTGGGTCACGCTGGGTGGTGAGCAGGCTGGCCGCAAGCTGCGCGCCTGCTCGACCTTGCTGCAGGCGGGCATGCAGATCTGTACCACGACAGAGGCCGTGGCCCAGGCTACCGCCACGAATGCCAGCCAGGTGCAACCATGATCGGCAGCGATTTCTACCTGGACGATCCCCGGCCCGCCGACGGCCCGCCCGTCATCGTGGGTGCCGGGCCCGCCGGCATCCGCGCCGCGCAAACCCTGCTGGCCCATGGCCTGCGCCCGGTGGTCATTGACGAGGCACCCCAGGCCGGAGGCCAGATCTACCGCCGCCAGCCCGATGGCTTTGGCCGCACGCCCAAGGATCTGTATGGCTTTGAGGCCGGCCGCGCCAGCGACCTGCACCAGACCTTTGACCGCCTGCGCCCGCAGCTGGACTACCGGCCTGACACGCTCGTCTGGAACGCCCAGGGCCACAGCCTGGACCTGCTGCACACGGCGCAGCGCACTGCCAATACCCTGCGCTGGCGCGATCTGATCGTCGCCACCGGCGCCACCGACCGGGTGCTGCCTTTGCCCGGCTGGACCCTGCCGGGTGTCTACACCTTGGGCGGCGCCCAGGTGGCCTTGAAGTACCAGGGCTGTGCGATTGGTGACGCGGTGGTGTTTGCCGGCACCGGCCCCTTGCTGTATCTGGTGGCCTACCAGTACGCCAAGGCCGGTGGTCGGGTGCTGGCAGTGCTGGATACGGCCCCGGCGGTGCAGCGCTACAAGGCGGCACCCGCCATGCTGGCCCAGCCGGCGGTGGCGGCCAAGGGCGTGTATTTTTTGAGCTGGCTGATGTTCCACGATGTGCCGGTGCACCATGGCGTGCAGCTGCTGCGCGCCGAAGGCGCAGACCGCGTGCAGGCCCTCGTGTGGAAGGATGCACAGGGCGCCGAACAGCACACCGCCTGCAGCGCCATCGGCCTGGGCTATGCGCTGCGGCCCGAGACGCAGCTGGCCGATCTGCTGGGCTGCGAGTTCGCCTTTGCCCCCTTGCACCGCTGTTATGTGCCGCAGATCGATGCCGACCGGCGCAGCAGCGTGCCCGGCGTCTATTTGGCGGGCGATGGCGCCGGCATCATGGGGGCTGACGCGGCCGAGATGTCGGGCGAGCTGGCCGCACTGGCTTTGCTGCAGGACCGGGGCATTGCAACCGATGCAGCGCGCCAGGCCAAGCTGCGCCAGCAGCTGGACAAGACGCAGCAGTTCCGCCAGGCGCTGGAGGTGGCGTTTCCCTTTCCCGACGACTGGGCGGCGCGTGCGCCCGATGCGCTGGTGGTCTGCCGCTGCGAAAACATCACGGCGGCTGAGCTGCGCGCTACCGCTGCCACCCAGCCGCAGGGCGATATCAACCGCATCAAGGCGCTGTGCCGGGTTGGCATGGGCCGCTGCCAGGGCCGCATGTGCGGTGTGGCCGCGACCGAGATCCTGGCCGACACCTTGAAGGTGCCGGTGGCGCAGATAGGCCGCATCCGGGGCCAGGCGCCGATCAAGCCCCTGCCGCTGGACATGACCGTGGTCAGCACGGACCAGGAGGCCAGCCATGGTTAAGCAACTGGCCACCGAGGTGGTGGTGATTGGTGGCGGCATCATGGGCGCGAGCACGGCGCTGTTTTTGCGCAAACGCGGCATCCAGGTGGTGGTGGTCGAGCGCGATCTCTGCGGCTCGCGCTCCAGCGGCGTCAACTTTGGTGGTGTGCGCCGCCAGGGGCGGTCGCTGGCGATGCTGCCGCTGTCGCAACGCTCTCATCAGCACTGGGGGCGCCTGACCGAGTTGATTGGCACCGAGGCCGAGTACGAGCGCTCGGGCCACTTCAAGATTGCCCGCTCGCAGGCGGATATGGAATCGTTAGTGCGCTATGCCGAGAAGACGCGCGACTGTGGGCTGGACCTGCAGCTGCTCGATGGCGCGGAGCTGCACAAGCGCTTTCCGGTAGGCGGCGCCAAGGTGGTGGGTGGTTCCTTCTGCCCAGACGATGGCCAGGCCAATCCGCGCCTGCTGTCGCCGGCCTTTGCCACGGCGGCCGCGCGGGCCGGCGCCCAGGTGTTCGAGCACAGCCCCGTGCTGGATGTGGCGCACAATGGCCAGCGCTTTGTGGTGCGCACGCCCGAGATGGAGATCCGCGCGAATGTGGTGGTCAACGCCGCAGGCGCCTGGGCCGGGCAGTTTGCCGAGCAGTGCGGCGAGCCGGTGCCCATGCGCATCCGGCCGCCGGCCATGGGCGTGACCGAGCCCTTGCCCTTCTTTTTGCACTGGAGCCTGGGCGTGGAGGGCGGCAGCATCTACTGCCGCCAGGTGCGCCGGGGCAATGTGGTGTTTGGCGGCGGGCCCGGCCTGGTGCTGGACGACACCCGTGCGCGCAACCGCCACACCACCGTCTGGGCGCAGCTGCCGCAGCTGGTGGAGCTGCTTCCCCAGTTGAAGAACGCCCAGCTGATCCGCACCTGGAGCGGCAACGAAGGCGCCTTGCCCGACCACGAGCCCATCATCAGCGCCAGCAGCCGCCAGGCCGGTCTCTACCATGCCTTTGGCTTTGCCGGCGGGGGCTTCCAGCTCGGACCGGGCGTGGGCGATGTGATGGCCGAGCTGATTGCCCAGGGCCGCAGCAGCACGCCGATCGATGCTTTCCGTATAGACCGATTTACCGACCCCGCATGTTCAACCTGAAAGGAATCCACATGTCTTCTTGGACGACGACCCTCAAAACTCCTGTGCGCGCCATCGCCCTGATGGCCTCTGTGGTGGCTGCGGCCAGCGCGGTGCAGGCACAGACCAAAACCATCTACATCGGCATGAATGGCGGCAACATGGAGCGCACCTACTCGCAGTTCGTGTTCCCCGCGTTCGAGAAGGCCAACAACGTCAAGGTGGTGGTGGTGCCGGGCACCTCGACCGATATCCTGGCCAAGGCCCAGGCCTCCAAGGACAAGGCCCAGATGCAGGTCATGACCCTGGATGACGGCGTGATGTACCGCGCCATCAGCATGGGCCTGTGCGAAAAGCTCAAGCCCGCTGCCGGCTACAGCGAGATCCCGGACATCGCCAAGATCAAGGACAGCGCGATCGGCCTGTCGATGGGCCTGACCGGCCTGGCCTACAACACCAAGATGTTTGCCGAAAAGGGTTGGGCAGCACCCACTTCCTGGAACGACCTGGCCGACCCCAAGCTCAAGGGCAAGGTGGTGGTGCAGTCGATGCCGGCATCGTCGTTTGGCCTGCATGCCTTCCTGATGTTCAACCGCCTCAAGGGCGGCAACGAAAAGAACGTGGACCCGGCCTTCAAGGCCTGGCCGACGACCATTGGCCCGAATGTGGTGGAGTACATCCCCAACTCGTCCAAGGTGGTGGAGATGATGCAGGCCGGTGATGCCGCCATCTTCCCCTACACCCTGACGCAGGCCGAGCTGATGAAGTCCAAGGGCATCCCGATGGAATATGTGGCGCCCAAGGAAGGCGCGGTCGTGCTGATGACCGCCATGTGCGTGCTTAACAACAACCCCGAGTCCGAGCTGGCGCAAAAGCTGGTGGAGTACCTGGTGAGCCCGGAAGCCCAGGCGCTGGCGATGGAAAACGGCAGCTACAACCCCGTGAACCCCAAGACCAAGCTGCAAGGCAAGCCAGCCGAAGAGCAGAACAAGATGAACGCCATCTTGAAGAACGCCGTGGCCGTGGACTGGGATGTGGTCAACGCCGACCGCCCCGAGTGGAACAAGCGCTGGAACCGCACGGTGGAGCGCTGATCACCGGCAGGTGCCTGGTGGCATAGCTCCCGGCACCTGATTGGACCGATAGCAAAGCTGCCAACGCATGCCCTCTACAGGGGCGGCATTGGCAGTTTTTTTATGGGGTGCCCCGGCCCAGTTGCTGGCTGTTGACGGTCTGGCCGTAGAGCGAGAACTCGCTGTCGTGGAAGCGCTTTCGCGTATCTGCAATATTGCCGGTAAAGCGCGGGTCCTGCGGGCGCTCGTGGCTGTTGATGTAGGTCGCCACATCCCAGGCGTCCTGGTCGCTGAGCGTATTGCCTTTGCCCAGCGGCATATTGGCTTTGATAAAGCCGGTGGCCTTGTCCACCTCATGCATGCCGGCGCCCCAGTTGTACGAATGCTTGCCCCAGAGGGGAGGGAAGACCTGCACATCGCCGCTGCGCTGGCCCTGGCCGTCATCGCCATGGCACAGCGCGCACTGGGCGTTGAACACCTTCTGGCCGCGCGCATAGTCGGGCACCTGGGCGGGTTTGGCCACCTTGGGGTAGCCGGCGCCGGGCAGCTTCTCCCCCACTGGCGCGCCCTTGGACATCCAGTAGGCATAGGCCTCCAGTGCTACCAACACCTCATCGCCATGGGGCGGGGCCTTGCCGTTCATGCTGTACATGAAGCAGCCGCGCAGGCGTTCGGAGAAGGTGTCCACGCTCTTGGTCTTGCTGCGGTAGGCCGGGTATTGCGTGTAGGCGCCCCACAGCGGCGCGGAGTGGGCGGCGCGCCCTGCATCCAGGTGGCAGTTGACGCAGTTGAGCGTATTGCCGACAAAGGCCTTGGCCTGTGTGCTGGTGTGCAGAAATATCTGCTCGCCCCGGCGGACCACATCGCCCATCGGGCCTTCGGGAATCGCATCGGCGGCGGGCGGGGCAAAGGCGGTAGTGCTGGCAGCAGCTGGCGCTTTGGCTGCGCTGGCGGTGGCAGCTGCTGGGGCTGGTTGGGCTGCATCCGATGCGGCGGTAGCGGGTGCGGGGCTGGGGGTGGCGGGTGCTGCTGTTTTTTGCGCGGTCTGGGCGGGCGCTGCGGCGGGCCGCTCATGGGCCAGCTCGCCCATGCTCTGGCTCACCTGCACGCCAAAGCTGATGGCGGCCACGAGCACGATGGCGACGACAACCACCACAAAGATCTTGAGGTACTGCCACTCGCTGTGCTGGACGCGGGCCTGCTCCTCAGGCGTTTCCACATGGTTGGGGCGCTGGTAATCCATGGGATTCTCCGCTCAAGGCTTGGCGGCGCCCGAGGCGCCGGCGTAGTACTGGGCGATGGCGTTGACATCATCGCTGCTGAGCTTTTTGGCAATGCCTTCCATCAGGCCCAGCGGCCCGGGCGGGCGGCTGCCTTTTTTCCAGGCATCAATCTGCTCTTGCATATAGCTGGCGCTGAGCTTGGCAATGGCGGGGAAATGCGCACCCACGCCAGCGCCACCAGGCCCATGGCAGCTGCTGCAGGCAGGTATGCCATCTTGCATGCGGCCACGCTCTACCAGCCAGGCGCCCTTGTCTTTGGCATCGGCCTGGCCCGGCGTGGCGGCAATGCCCGATGGCAGACTGGCAAAGTAAGCGGCAACATCGGCGCGCTGTTGCGGCGTCAAACCCTTGGCGATGGGCGCCATGATGGGGTTGCCACGCGCGCCATCGGCAAAGGCATCCAACTGCGAGCGCAGATAGCTGGCGCCCTGGCCGGCCAGTGGCGGGAAGGCAGCCATGCCCTGGCCTTTGGACCCATGGCAGCTGGCGCAGGAGGCCACGCTGGGCGGCAGGCCGTTGTTGGCGATCTGCTCGCCTTGTTGGGGGTTGGCGTTTTGGGCCTGGGCGGCTGCACAAAGCAGCAGCGCCCAAGGCCAGACAGCGCCAAGCTGGCGCAGCGGGCGTGTGGGGCGTTGTCTCATCGTGTTATGGCTGTAGTTTGGACCCATGTTAGGCAGAGAATGCCTGGGGCGGTGTCGGCCAATGTCGATGGTGTTGCACACCCCGCGCGCATGAAAAAAGCCGCTGGCGAGCGGCTTTTCTGGCGGAGGGTGAGGGCTGAATTTACAGGTTCAGCATCAGCTTGAGGTTTTGCACCGCAGCGCCGCTGGCGCCCTTGCCCAGGTTGTCCAGGCGGGCGATGACCACGGCCTGGCGCAGCTGCTCGTTGCCGAACACGCGGATCTCCAGCTTGTTGGTGCCTGCCAAGGTATCGGCGGCCAGCTTGTTGTCGTTGGTGGGCGGCAGCACCTGCACCCATTGTTCGTCTTGGTTGGTCTTGGCGTAGTGGGCGGCCAGGGCGCCATGCAGATCGCTCAAGAGCGGCTTGCCGGGCAACTCATCGAGGTGCAGCGGCAGCTGCACCAGCATGCCCTGGGCAAAGTTGCCGACCGCAGGGATGAACACCGGGCGGCGGGTCAGGCCGGTGTATTTCAGGATTTCGGGGATGTGCTTGTGCGTCAGGCCCAGCGCGTAGGCCTCATACGGTGCGGCACCGCCGGCCTCATAGGCTTCCATCATCTGGCGGCCGCCGCCCGAGTAGCCGGAGACCGAGGGCAGTGCCAGCGCGGCATCGGCAGGGACCAGGCCAGCATCGATCAGCGGGCGCAGGATGGCGATGGCGCCAGTGGCATAGCAGCCGGGGTTGGAGACGCGCTTGGCCGCTTGCACGGCGCTTTTCTGGCCCGCGCTCAGCTCGGGGAAGCCATAGACCCACTGGTCGTTGACGCGGTGGGCGGTGGAGGCATCGATGATGCGGATGCTGCGGCCGGTTTCCTGCTCGATGGCATCGACCATGGCCGTGGTGTCCTTGGCGGCATCGTCGTGCAGGCAGAGGATGACCAGGTCCACGCCAGCGATCAGCGCGCGTTTGGCCTCTGGGTCCTTGCGCAGCTCGGGCGCAATGCTTACCAACTCCACGCCGGGCATATCCACCAGGCGTTCGCGAATCTGCAAACCGGTGGTGCCAGCTTCGCCGTCGATAAACACTTTTGCCATTGCCATCACTCCTGCTGCGGGTTGGCGCCTGCGAGGCTGCGGGCGCTTGGGGTTCGGGAAAGTGCTTATTGTCATACAAAGCGGCGCAACGCGTGCAGGAGGACGGCAAATTTGCAGTCCGGTCTGACCAGGGCTTGTGCGATGCGCCGGACATGCTGTTTTGGTGCCTGTGATGGCCCGGTGCTGGCCCAAAGCGCAGTGCGCACTAGCGCAAAATTGTGTCAGCCCCGGGCGGCTGTGCCAAAAATCCTGCACCGCTCGGGTATTTATCGACAACTTTTGCGCAGGCCTCCGACAGGCATTGACTGCCTTGGCTGACAGACCTGGTGCACGGAGACGACTGCCCAACATGGCTGGTTAGCTATACAAATAATAGCTATATGCATTCCGGCGGCCGACAAACCCCGGAAGCGCATTGGGGCTCCTGCAGGCGCTGCCCCCCATGGCGCAGTGCAGCATGGTAAATTCGCGGACTGCCAGGCCTTCTGCCTTGTTTGCGAATTCTTTGTTCTGCGCGCTCGGCCGCCGGGTTTTTTCCCATTTTGTTTTACTGAGAGACATCATGAAAATTCATGAATACCAAGGCAAGGAAATCTTGCGTCAGTTCGGCGTGCCCGTTCCGCGCGGTATCCCCGCCTTCACTGTGCAAGAAGCAGTGGAAGCAGCACAGAAGCTGGGCGGCCCCGTGTGGGTGGTGAAGGCCCAGATTCACGCAGGTGGCCGCGGTAAGGGCGGTGGCGTGAAGGTTGCCAAGACCATCGACGACGTGAAGGCGCTGTCCGAGCAAATCCTCGGCATGCAGCTGGTGACCCACCAGACCGGCCCTGAAGGCCAGAAGGTGCGTCGCCTGTACATCGAAGACGGTGCCGACATCCAGCAGGAATACTACCTGTCTGCCGTGACCGACCGTGGCACGCAGAAGGTGGCCTTCATCGCTTCGAGCGAAGGCGGCATGGACATCGAGGAAGTGGCGCACAGCACTCCTGAGAAGATCATCACCGTGCTGGTCGACCCCATTGCCGGCTTCACGCAAGCCAATGGTGAAGAGCTGGCCAAGGGCATCGGCATGCCTGCTGATTCGGTGGCCCAGTTCATCGACATCTGCCAAAAGCTGTACAAGTGCTACATGGACACGGACGCATCGCTGGTTGAAATCAACCCGCTCAACCGTGACTCCAAGGGCAACGTGATTGCACTGGACTCCAAGTTCAACTTCGACCCCAACGCGCTGTTCCGTCACCCAGAACTGGTGGCCCTGCGCGATCTGGACGAAGAGGATCCTGCTGAAGTGGAAGCTTCGAAGTTCGACCTGGCCTACATCAGCCTGGACGGCAACATCGGCTGCCTGGTGAACGGCGCTGGCCTGGCCATGGCCACGATGGACACCATCAAGCTGTTTGGCGGCGAGCCTGCCAACTTCCTGGACGTGGGCGGCGGTGCCACCCCCGAGAAGGTCACCGAAGCCTTCAAGATCATGCTCAAGAACCCCAAGGTCAAGGGTATTCTGGTCAACATCTTCGGCGGCATCATGAAGTGCGACACCATCGCGACCGGCGTGATCACCGCTTGCAAGGCGGTGAACCTGAGCGTGCCACTGGTGGTGCGCATGAAGGGTACCAACGAAGAGCTGGGCAAGAAGATGCTGGCCGAATCGGGCCTGCCCATCATCTCGGCCGACACCATGGCCGAAGCCGCCACCAAGATCGTTGCCGCAGTGAAGTAAGCCCTGGAGAACACACATGTCTATCTATATCAATAAAGACACCAAAGTCATTACCCAAGGCATCACGGGCAAGACCGGCCAGTTCCACACTGAAAAGTGCCAGGAATACGCGAACGGCAAGAACTGCTTCGTCGCTGGCGTGAACCCCAAGAAGGCTGGCGAAAAGATTTTCGACATCCCTATCTACGGTTCGGTCAAGGACGCTGCCAAGGACACCGGTGCTACCGTGTCCGTGATCTATGTGCCACCCGCTGGCGCTGCTGCTGCCATCTGGGAAGCGGTGGAAGCCGACCTGGACCTGGCCATCTGCATCACCGAAGGCATCCCCGTGCGCGACATGCTGGAAGTGCGCAACAAGATGAAGGCCAAGGAAGCGGCTGGCGGCAAGAAGACCTTGCTGCTGGGCCCTAACTGCCCAGGCCTGATCACCCCCGGTGAAATCAAGATCGGCATCATGCCCGGTCACATCCACAAGCCAGGCCGCATCGGCGTGGTGAGCCGTTCGGGCACGCTGACCTATGAAGCCGTGGCACAGCTGACCGAGCTGGGCATTGGCCAGTCTTCGGCTGTCGGTATCGGTGGTGACCCCATCAATGGTCTCAAGCACATCGACGTGATGAAGGCGTTCAACGACGACCCGAACACCGACGCTGTGATTATGATCGGCGAAATCGGCGGTCCAGACGAAGCGGAAGCCGCTCTCTGGTGCAAGGCCAACATGAAGAAGCCTGTGGTGGGCTTCATCGCTGGTGTGACCGCCCCTCCCGGCAAGCGCATGGGCCACGCTGGCGCGCTGATCTCCGGCGGCGCCGACACGGCAGATGCCAAGCTGGCCATCATGGAAGAGTGCGGTTTCACCATCACCCGCAACCCATCCGAAATGGGCCGCCTGCTGCAAGGCCTGCTGAAGTAAGCAAAATTACGCATGCCAGGGGCTGCGTGCCCCGCTAAACTGCGTACTCCATAAAAAGAAGACGCCAGATCGTTCAGGTCTGGCGTCTTTATTCATAACTACGGAGCGCAACATGGATTACGTCAATCATCCCGACTTCTGGATCGGGCTGGTCAAGATCATCTGGATCAACATCATTCTCTCGGGCGACAACGCCGTTGTCATCGCGCTCGCAGCGCGCTCCCTGCCCCCTGAACAACAAAGAAAAGCCATCATGTTTGGCTCCGGCGCCGCCGTGGTGCTGCGTATTCTGCTGACCGTAGTTGCGGCCAAGCTGCTGGAGCTGTCCTTCCTGCAGATCGTTGGCGGCTGCCTGCTGCTGTGGATTGGCCTGCAACTGCTGACCAGCCACGACGAAGAAGAGGGCGCGGGCAAGGGCACCGGCACAATGATGGCGGCCATTCGCACCATCCTGATCGCCGACCTGGTGATGAGCCTGGACAACGTGATTGCCGTGGCGGCAGCTGCCGGCGGAAATATGCTGCTGCTGATCCTGGGCTTAGCGATTTCGATCCCGCTGGTGATCTTCGGCTCCACCTTGATGATCAAGCTGATGGAGCGCTTCCCGGTCATCGTGATTCTGGGCGCCGGCCTGATCGGCTGGGTCGGTGGTGAGACCATCATGAACGACAAGCTGCTGCACGGCTTTGTCGAGGCTAACCCTGCGCTGCACTACCTGGCAGCTGCCGCTGGCGCCGCGCTGGTGGTGGGCCTGGGTCTGTGGCTGCAAAAGCGCAATACCGCGCCCGCACACTGAGCGGCTGATCCCCTCACCCCAACACAAAGCGCCTTCGGGCGCTTTTTGCATTTCTACGCCGGGCTGCAGCGATTGTGCATCGTCAAGGGGAAAGAGCGCCTGCAGCAGCCAACGCTTTGATCAGTATCAGCCATCGAGAGGAATCAAGGGTAAACCCGTAACCAAAATCCGGTAGTACCCAACACATCGTGATCCTTTGTCAACCGCGTATCGAAAAAGTCATTTGTATAGCTTATGTGCATATAATCGTGACGAGGTTTATCAATATGCCAAGACTCATAGTTTCATTAGATGGAGTGGTGATCCAGGACTACATGCTGACGGAGTCCAGGGCCACCCTGGGGCGCCGTTCCACCAACGACATCGTGCTGACCGACATGGCGGTCAGCGGCGAGCATGTGGCGTTCACCTATGAGAAGAAGATCGGCATCGTCGTCGTCGAAGACCTGGGCAGCACCAACGGCACCAAGGTCAACGGCTTGAAGGTACGCCGCCAGGTGCTGCAAAGCGGCGACCTGCTGGACATCGGCAAATGCCGTATCCGCTTTTTGATGAACTCGCTCGTGCCCGAAAGCCACTACCTGCATGCCAGCGAAGCCGGCAGCCTGACCGCCAAGCCCGCCCATGCCGACCATGGCGAAGACAGCCCCACGGTCCCCGCAGATTTCCCCCCTGCCGAAGAGCAGCCCTACACCCCCAGCCCCTACCTGCGCGCCGTCAGCGGCGCCAGCGAAGACATCATCCTGTCCAAGGTTGTCACAACGGTGGGCCGCCCTGGGATTGCCGTCGCTGCGCTGACCAAACGTGGCAAGGGCTATATCGCCACCAAGGTCGATGGCTCGGCCGATGTGGTGCTCAATGGCCAGGCGCTCAATGGCGTGGGGCTGTCGATGCACAAGGGGGATCGGATTGAGCTGGCGGGGATGGCTTATGAGTTTTGGGCCTAAGACTCTGAACCTTGGGCTTGTATAGCCAGGGCCTCAACAGACGCAGCGGCACCTTCGGGTGCCGTTTCTGTTTCTGCTGCCCATGCGCATAGCTTGCACAGTCGTTCAGTAGGTGACAAAAATGGCAGAAATCTTGGGCCGCTGACATTTATGAAAGTCTTGCACAATAAGTTAACAAAGCGCCGCATTTTTGTCAGTCGAAGCCGCGAGATAAGTAGACGCTAAAAGTTGGCACAGCAATTGCAATAAGTGATGCACGCCAAGTCGTTCGACGAGGCTACCTAATCACTGGTTACATAGAGAGGATTCAACATGCTGCGTACTATGCAAAAGGGTTTCACCCTGATCGAACTGATGATCGTTGTGGCGATTATCGGTATTTTGGCTGCGGTGGCACTGCCTGCTTATCAGGACTATACGATTCGTGCCAAGGTCGCAGAAGGTTTGACATTGTCTGGTGCACTGAAGACTGCTATTTCGGAGACGCACCAAAGCAAAGGTCCTTCTGATATGAGCTGTACTAATGCAGCTACCTGCGATGCTATTGGCGCATCCGTGATGGATGCTACGGCTTTGGCTGGTAATGCAAATGTAACTTCTGTTACAAGCGATGAGACTGGCATCATTACGATTGCTTACAAGCCTGCAGTGGTTCCTGCTGCCCAAAATACTTTGTTGATCACGCCAGTAAATGCTGCAGGTACCACTGCTGTTGACTTGCAAACCGCAGCTACGGCAGGAACGCAAATTAATTGGAAGTGCGGTTTGAACGGCACCGGTGCTGATGGCGGCACACTGCTCGCTAAGTATCGTCCTGCATCTTGCCGTTAATGCGAATGCCATATGGGAAAATTTAGCTAGTTTGCCTGGTTGGATTAGTTCCAAAAAAGGGGAGTCGATAGGCTCCCCTTTTTTCTGGAGTTTAATTGTGATAAAAATCATAAATAGTGGCTTCACCTTGGTAGAACTGATGATTGTTGTTGCAATCATCGGCATATTAGCTGCGGTTGCACTACCAGCTTATCAAAATTACACGGTTCGTGCCAAAGTGTCTGACGGTCTGGTGCTTGCGCAATCACTTAAAACGGCCCTTACTGAAGCATATGCAACAACAGGGCCGCGTGATATGACTTGTATCAATGCTGCCACTTGTGAGGCATTGGGGGCTACTCCCATGAACCTCACATCAGTAGCATTGGCTGGAAATGCGAATGTGATCGATATTGTCAGCAATGCACCGGGTGTTATTACAGTGGCTTATAAGCCAAGTGTTGTTCCTGCTGGTGTGAATATTATTCTAATAGAGCCAGTAGACAATAGCAGTCCTCCCAATGTCATTGACCTTCAGGCTTGGGTATTCGGTTCCGTTTTTTCTTGGAGATGTTCTGCTGGGACATTGGCGGCACAGTTTCGGCCTGCAAGCTGCCGTTGATTTTCGTATTCTGTAATTTATGCTTTGGCAAAGTGATTGTGTGATTTCGTTTTCGGAACGTATTCGTTTTGCTATGCGCTATGCATTGCGCCATTTAGGTATTTCGGTTGTTGTCGGGTTTGTTTTTGCTTTTTTTGTATTTTGGTTAATTTATCCTGCGCCATATAGATCAATGCTTGGCGTAGATTCCATATTTTTTATTATTCTTCTTGTCGATGTGGCTTGTGGCCCACTCCTAACTTTAATTCTGGTAAGTCCAGCAAAGACACCACGTGAGCGTTGGCTAGACTTTGGCCTTGTCGGCCTGATTCAGATAGCAGCCTTATGCTATGGCATGAGTAGTTTGTGGATGGCACGTCCCGTTGCGCTGATCTTTGAGGTTGACAGGCTTGTAGTTGTTACGGCAAATGAAATTGATACAGCGGAATTAGCTGTGGCACCGGCAAAGATGAATAAGCTGCCACTTTGGGGGGTAATGAAGGGTGGAACGAGAAGTCCTAAGGACTCCGATGAACTCTTTGCAAGTTTGAATAATGAAATCGCGGGTATCTCTCCCGCAATGCGTCCGAGTTGGTGGGTCGCATGGGATCAGCAGATGACGGAAATTCTCGCGCGTGCGAAACCTCTGAGTGAGTTAATCAGTAGACGGCCGGAGCAAGTCGAATTGTTGCTGAACGTAGTAAAAACCTCTGGGTTGGCCGTGAATCAATTATTCTATCTTCCATTGACATCTAGTAAACAAAAAGATTGGGTTGTATTGTTCGATATAAGCCTGAGATTTGTTGGGTATGCACCAGTGGATGGTTTTAATTGACGCAAATAATCAAGGCTTTTGGATTTTTAATCTTTGTGTAGCAGTTTCATGGTTTCTCGGTCGAACTTGCAGTTAATGAAATAGATCAGTTTTTTCATTTTTGAACACGAACTATTAAGTTGTTCTCTCGCCGTTGGCAATAAAACATCCGGATTTTCCGCCATGCTTCTCCAGTAAACTAATCCGCTCCATCACCATCCGCTTATCCACCGCCTTGCACATGTCATAAACAGTCAGCAGTGCGACCTGCACAGCTGTCAAGGCTTCCATCTCCACACCGGTGGGGCCGACGGTTTCTGTCCTTACTTCGCAACGTACAGCGTTCTTTTCGGGTAACAGCTCAAAATCCACCGCCACCTTCGTCAACGCAATCGGGTGGCACAGCGGTATCAGCTCACTGGTCTTCTTCGCCGCCATGATGCCGGCAATACGCGCAATACCCAGCACATCGCCTTTTTTCGCGGTGCCCGCGGCAATGATGTCCAAAGTGGCTGGCTGCATGGTGATAAAGCCCTCCGCGATCGCGATGCGGTGGGTGTTAGGCTTGGCGCCTACATCGACCATATGGGCCTGGCCCTGGGCGTCGAAATGGGTGAGTTCAGTCATGGTGCTTTCCGTGTTCAATACGTCACAAGCGGCAATACAGGATGCAACTTGTGCATTGGTGCTTCATCATACGTGTTGGGCTGAAGGCTTGATGGCAACGAGCCCGCTCTGGCCACCCTCTGGCTTGATTCAGATTCAGCATCTGCTGCCGCACGGAATTTTGAATGAATACATGGTTTTTTAAACGCACAGCATGCGCCCTGTTGGCCGCCCAAATGGCTGCGGTGGCGGCGCTGACCCCCATGCAGGCCCGCGCCGACACCAGCTTGCCGGCGATGGGCGAGGGCGCCGAGATGACCACCAGCGAGGAGCGGCGCCTGGGCGATGACATTGCGCGCGAGATCTACCGCGATCCGCAGTTTCTCGATGACGCGATTCTGTATGAGTACGTCAACGCCATCTGGCAGGAGCTGATGCTGGCGGCGCGCCAGCGCGGCACCTTGACGTCTGAACTGCAGGAGCGCTTTGCCTGGCAAGTGATGCTGATCCAGGATGCCACCGTGAACGCCTTTGCACTGCCAGGCGGCTTTATGGGCGTGCAGACCGGCCTGGTGGGCGTGGTCGGCAGCCGCGATGAGCTGGCCTCGGTGCTGGCCCACGAGATGAGCCACATCACCCAGCGCCATATTGCACGCATGCTGGCCCGCCAGTCGCGCATGACGCCGGTGATGATTGCCGGCATGATTCTGGGCGCGTTGGCTGCGAGCAAGAACCCGGCTGCGGCCCAGGCGCTGATGGTGGGCAGTTCGGCCGCTGCCATCCAGTCGCAGCTGAACTTCTCACGCGATATGGAGCGCGAGGCGGACCGCACCGGCATGAGCCTGATGCCGCCTGCCGGCTACTCGCAGGCGGGTTTTGTCAGCATGTTCGAGAAGCTGCAACAAGCCAACCGCATGAACGACAACGGCAGCTGGCCGTATTTGCGTACCCACCCGCTGACGACCGAGCGCATTGCCGACATGCAGTCGCGCTTGCCCGCTGGCGCTGCACGCAAACCGCAGGACACGGGCATGGTGGCGCAGATGATGTCGGCCCGGGCGCGCATGCTGTCCAAGCCTGAGCCCCAGGTGCTGCACCAATGGGTGCAGCTGACCACGGCGGCCGAATTTGCCAACCGCTCTTTGGACCAGCGGGCAGGTGTCTGGTATCTGGCTGCCATGTCGCACAACCAATTGGGGCGCCATGCGGAGGCCCTGGCTGCGTTGGACCAGCTGGATGCCACCGTGCAGGCCCACCCGGATGCGATGCGCCAGGCACAGTTGCTGCGCGCCGATCTGGCATTGCGCAACCGTCAGCCGCAGGATGCGCTGGCGGCGCTGGCCAAGATCCAACCGCTCAAGCCCCCGCCCAACAAAGTGGGCAGCACCTCGGTGACGGTCAGCAATGCGATGACTGGTCTGGTCAACGAAGCGGTGATTACACAGGGCTCGGACAAGTCGCTGAGCATCCAGGACAGCAGCCGCGATGTGCTGCTGCCGGAGGTCAAGGCGGTGGTGGGGGAAGACGCAGGCCAGGGCAGTGACCGGTCCGAGCTGGTGCTGGCTGCGCAAGCCCTGGCGCAGCTGCCCGCCACGGGTTTGACGGCCTATGAAGGGGTATTGCGCCAGACCAGCAGCCGCCTGCAGACCCTGGTCGTGCAGTGGCCCAAGGATGCGGGGGCCTGGCTTGCGCTGTCGTGGGTGCTGCGCCAGCAGAACCAGCCGCTGCGCTCCATCCGCGCCGAGGCCGAGAGCCGGGCTGCGCAGTATGACTACGCCGCTGCGGTAGACCGCCTGCGCGCCGGGCAGGACATGGCGCGCAACAGCCCGAACCGCAATGACTACTACGAGGCCTCGATTATCGATACCCGCTTGCGCGAGATGCAATCACTTGCCAAGGAGCAGGCGGCCCGTAAGTGATTCGATGACCAGGCTGATGATGGAGTAAAGCACCGAGCCGATCAGCGCAGCCCAAAAGCCATGCACCACAAAGCCGCTGCCTGCAATGCCGGACGCGGCCCAGAACATCAGCGCGTTGATGACAAAGATGAACAGGCCCAAGGTGAGGATGGTGACGGGCAGGGTCAGCACGATCAGCACAGGGCGCACTATCGCATTGCACAGCCCTATCAGCAGCGCTGCAATCAGCGCCGCGCCAAAGCTGCGGATTTCCACACCACTGTAGAGGTAGGCGACACAGAGCAGGGCGACTGCGGAGAGCAGCCATTTGAGGATGAGTTTCATGGCGCCAGCATAGCGGATGGCGGGCGTGCTGTGTATAGGCCGGCATCCAATGATGGAAGGTTTGTTTACCGAGCCCAGCCATGAAAAAAGCGCCCGAAGGCGCTTTGTGTTGGGTGATGAGGCTGATGGCTTACACGCCGTCCAGCACCAAGCTGAAGCAGATACCCAGAATCCCCAGCAGCGAGCCTGCCAGCTTGGCAGGACGTGGCACAAAGTCGGCCGATGGTGGCTCGGAGATGGCCTTGGGGCGGCGCCAGTCCAGCACTTCGGCCTCGGGGTACTCGGCGTGGAGCTGGGCGGTCATTTGCTGCACGCTCACTTCCGAGATATGGGTCGAGACGCGGGCGCGCTGCAGCTGGGTGCTTTGCGGGATCAGGCCTTCAAACAGGTTTTTGGCCCACTTGTTGCGCCACTTTTCGAGGGTGCTGCGATTGCCCCAGCGGCTGGCCCTGCGGGTGATCTTGGGGGCGCAAGCCACCAGCACCCAGTGCTCGTCGTTGATGGTTGCGCACTCGTTCAAGCGCTGCAGGGCAAAGGCGGCATCATCTACAAAGACTATTTTTACGTTCATCCAAGTGGCCTAAGTGGGGCTGGCAGCGTGGGGCTGCCAGCGGTGGTGGTAGAGGGCGGTTATAGGCTTAGTGTACGTTGGCCGCCGGGAGTTCCTTGGCTTTTTTGCTGGCCAGCCATTTGCCCAGCACCAGCACGACCAGTGCGCCCGCCGCAGCAGCTGCATAGTGCAGGGTCTTGCTCTGGTCGATCTTGAACATCCAGGTCCACTTGTCGGGGTTGGCAAACACGGGGTCAGAGACCAGCATGCCGCCCGCAATCCAGCCCAGCAGCATGCCGCCAGCGGTGATGACCATCGGGAAGCGCTCCATCAGCTTGATGACCAACTGGCTGCCCCAGACGATGATCGGGATCGAGATCAGCAGGCCCAGAACGATCAGCAGCATGTGGTGCTCGTCGCCGGCGTTCTGTGCGGCGCCAGCAATGGCGATCACGTTGTCCACGCTCATCACCAGGTCGGCAACGATGATGGTCTTGATGGCGGCAAACAGGCGGTCGCTGCCTTGGATGTTGCCATGGTCTTCGTCTTCAGGCACCAGCAGCTTGACGCCGATCCAGAACAGCAAGATGGCGCCGACAAACTTCAGGAACGGCAGGGCCAGCAGGAACATCGCGAACGCGATCAGGATGACGCGCAAGATGATCGCGCCAGCGGTACCGAAGATGATGCCTTTGCGGCGCAGGTCAGGGGGCAGCTTGCGGCATGCCAGGGCAATCACCACCGCGTTGTCGCCGCCCAGCAGGATGTCGATGATGATGATTTGGCCCAGTGCAATCCAGAAGGGCGCGTGCGTCAGAAAATCCAAGTCCATGTAAGCACCTAATTTTTGAAAAAGCGGCCCATGCACCATGCACAGACCAGCCAGTGGGGTGTCGTTACAAGTCAGGGAGGCGACGTGGTTCAGCGTTGGCGCCGTGATGGCCAACCGCCGGGCAGTAGCTTCGAAGACCTGTGGTGCGGCACCATGGTTTTCAAAGGTCTTGCTCAGATCATGTGGGCCATGAACCTAACGCGCCGGAAGCCGTGAGGCTTCGTACTGACGACGCATTACATGTCTCTGCACTTGCCGCTGGCAAGGCATCAACGGGAGCTACTCCCCTTCGTCAGCGCGTATTGGAACACAAACCAAGCACTTTGGGGTGACAAAGACCGGGCCACTGCACAGAGTATTCCCGCATGTGTGTGTTTGCCCACACCTGTGGATAACAAGCTGTGAACAAGTGGGGGCGCATCGCCGCTTGGCGGTTCGGCCACTTCAGGGCTATCATCGATGGCAGCTATGGAACTCATCCACCTGACCGATCTGGAAGCAGCCATCAACCATTGGCGTCAGCGTGCGCCCAGTGGCCCTGGCGCATCCTTGGCGCCGCAGGTGGCTGCGCTGGCCGAGGTCTACGCGCGGCTGGTCTACCAGCGCCGCGATGGGGTGGATGTGCGCGAGATGGGCGATGCGGCCATGCAGGCCTGGCTGGCCTGGTGGGAGACCACACCGGATACGCCCTGCATCGCCATCTGCTCGACCAGCCAGGGCGATGCGGTCTGCAAGGGCTGCGGCCGCAGCTTTGACGAGGTGCAGCACTGGCTGGCCTACAGCCCCGTGCAAAAGCGGGCGGTGTGGCGGCGCATCAGCCTGCAGGGCACGGCCTGGCGCTTCAACCGCTATGCGGAACGTGCGCGTTCCGCAGGCGGCATCACTTCCAGCGAATAGGTTCTACAAAGACCGTGCCCTTGTCGCTGGACAGGGTCAGCTGGCCTTCCTGGATGGTGGCCTGCAGCTGCATGCTGCGCTCGGCCAGATCGGCCAGCGATTGGGACACCTCGGTCGGCAGGCGGAACACCTCGAGCTTTTCCTGGCGCGCGAGCTTGCCTTCCAGGCCCTTCCACCAGATCTCGGCTGCATGGTTGAAGCAGTACACCAGCATGTGGTCCGACTTGTTGCAGGCCTTGGTGATCGGCTTTTCTTCGGGCTGGCCCACTTCGATCCAGATGCGCTTGGCGCCGGTGAAGTCGGTCAGGTGCACATCAGGGTTGTCCGGGTCGGACAGGCCGGCGCCAAAGCCCAAGGTGCCGTCGCCATTGCACAGGTCCTGCAGCTGGTGGGCGTTCAGGGCCAGCGCCACCAGGCGCACCATCATGCGCTCGTCGGTTTCGCTGGGGTGGCGCGCCAGGGTCAGGTTGTGGTCGGCGTAGTAGTTGTGGTCGATATCGGCAATCGACAGATTGGCCTTGTAGATCGTGGATTTGATAGCCATGGGGCAGGGTCTGGTGACGAAGCCTGGGCTTCGGGGGTGAATCCGGCGCGCCAGGCTGGCGCATTGCGCTTGGCCGGGCGGTGAGAGAAAAAAGGCAAGAGGCCAGGGAGCGCCTGGCCTCCTGGGGAGAGCGTACTTAAACGCGCTGGGCCAGCTCGGTGGCCTTGCCGATGTAGCTGGCCGGGGTCATGGCCAGCAGGCGCTCCTTGTCAGCCTGCGGGATCTCCAGGCTGCGGATCAGCTGGTGCAGGTCTTCGGCGCGCACCGTCTTGCCACGGGTGACTTCCTTGAGCTTTTCATAGGCGCCTTGCACGCCATAGCGGCGCATGACGGTCTGGATCGGCTCGGCCAGCACTTCCCAGGCATTGTCCAGGTCTTCGGCCAGGCGCTCTTCGTTCAGCTCCAGCTTGTTCAGGCCGGTCATCAGCGAGGTGTAGGCCAGTGCGGCATAGCCGGTGGCCACGCCGATGTTGCGCAGCACGGTCGAGTCGGTCAGGTCACGCTGCCAGCGGCTGATCGGCAGCTTCTCCGACAGGTGGCGCAGCAGTGCATTGGCCAGGCCCAGGTTGCCTTCGGCGTTTTCGAAGTCGATCGGGTTGACCTTGTGCGGCATCGTCGACGAGCCGATCTCGCCGGCTTTGAGGCGCTGCTTGAAGTAGCCCACCGAGACATAGCCCCAGATGTCACGCGAGAGGTCGATCAGGATGGTGTTGGCGCGGGCGATGCCGTCGAACAG
This sequence comes from Comamonas koreensis, assembly GCF_014076495.1. Taxonomy (NCBI): domain Bacteria; kingdom Pseudomonadati; phylum Pseudomonadota; class Betaproteobacteria; order Burkholderiales; family Comamonadaceae; genus Comamonas; species Comamonas koreensis. The sequence goes on from NZ_CP043575.1 coordinate 946,923, forward strand.
TTCAGCCATGTAGTCATGCGGCTCGATCTGGATCGAGTAGGGCTGGAAAGTGAGGCCCAGGCCCTGGGGCTCGTGCTTTTCCACGACGTTCTTGCTGAAGCTTTCCCAGTCGAACTCGGGCCAGGCCGACAGGTGGGCGTTGTAGTTGCCCACGGCGCCGTTCATCTTGGCCAGCAGCTTGACATTGGCAATGCCGTCCATCGCCGCTTGCAGGCGCACCACCACGTTGGCCAGTTCCTTGCCCACGGTCGTGGGGCTGGCGGTCTGGCCGTGCGTGCGGCTGAGCATGGGCACAGCCGCATACTGGTGCGCCATCTCGCGCAGCTTGAGCACCACGCGGTCCAGGCCCGGCAGGATCACCTGGTCGCGGCCAGCGCGGATTTGCAGCGCATGGCTGGTGTTGTTGATGTCTTCGCTGGTGCAGGCAAAGTGCACAAACTCGGCCGCCTTGAGCAGCTCTGGGCGTGCCTCGAACTTGCTCTTGATCCAGTACTCCACCGCCTTCACGTCGTGGTTGGTGGTCTTCTCGATGTCCTTGATCGCCTGGGCATCGGCTTCGCTGAAGTTATTGACCAGGCCGTGCAGGTAGCTGCGCGCACCCTCGGACAGCGGCGAGAACTCGGCAAAACCGGCATCGGACAGCGCGATGAACCAGGTGATCTCCACCTGGACACGGCGATGCATGTAGCCAAATTCGCTCATGATCGGGCGCAGGGTGGACAGTTTGGAGGCGTAACGGCCATCCAGCGGAGAAAGGGCGGTAAGGGAAGACAGGCTCATGGGCCGCTATTGTAGAAGCGGGCCGTTTGCCGCGGCTGCAGTCTGGATTTGCCTAATTACAATCGAGAGGTGCAAATGTCCCGTGCGGACCCCCATGCCCATGGCAGCTTGGAGGGCCCTGCGGACCGGATCGACGCCACCTGCCTGAGCCTGAAGCTATGAAATTGCTAGGAAGCCTGACCAGTCCCTATGTGCGCAAGGTGCGCGTGGTGCTGGCCGAGAAAAAACTCGATTACCGCCTGGAGACCCTGGATGTCTGGGGCGACGGGGCTACGATCGCCTCGGTCAACCCCTTGGGCAAGGTGCCTTGCCTGGTGCTGGACGATGGTTCGGTGCTGGTGGACTCGCGGGTGATCGTCGAGTACCTGGACACCTTGTCGCCGGTGGGCCGGCTGATCCCCAGCCTGGGCCGCGAGCGCGCCGAAGTGCGCAGCTGGGAGGCGATGGCCGATGGTGTGCTCGATGCCGCCGTGCTGGCGCGCATGGAATATGCCTTTGCCGGCCGCTCGGCCGAGCAGCGCAGCCCCGCCTGGGTGGAGCGCCAGCTGGGCAAGGTCTGGGCAGGGCTGGAGGCCATGGGCAACGGCCTGGGCCAGAAAACCTATTTTGCCGGCGCGGGTGTGCACATCAGCCTGGCCGATATCGCCGTGGGCTGCGCGCTGGCCTGGCTGCGCTTTCGCTTTCCCGAGCTGGATTGGGCGTCGCGCCACCCCAATCTGGCGCAGCTGCTGGAGCGCCTGGAAGCCCGGCCCAGCTTTGCGGCGACGCAGCCCCAGGGCTGAGGCGCTCCCGAACTGCAGCCCGAAGGCTGAGGCGCTCCCGACCTGCTGGCTCAGGGCTGAGAGGCTCCCGAGCCTACAGCCACGGGCAGGCTGCGCGCGGGCAAAAAAAGGCCCAGTCGTCTGGACTGGGCCTGGGTATAAAAAAAGTTGCGAAGCGTCCCGAAGTGAATGATAGAGAGGGAGGGAGGAGAAGCACTTCAGGTTTGCAGTCATGCCGGATTGGGCCTGAAAGACTTCGCAACATTAAAAAGGGTCGGTAAAAACTGCTTCTGTCGCCTTTACATGGTTCACAGAGTGGAAGGTCGGTTTTAAGTTTCCGCCTGCCACCATAAATGTATTGTAAACAAATAAATAATTTGTTTCATTACGTTATCATTCGTCGAATTAATCAGTGAGCGTTAGGCGATAGTACATCGTTTTGAATGCCGTTGCGCGTAAGTGAATGCTAGCGACGGGTGATGACGCAGTATAAACCCTTATGAATTCCCGAGTTCCATCGGTCTTTCTGCAGGTTTTATGCGGTCTGTAACACCGTTGCCCACAGCGTTCGCACCGTCTGCTGCTCTTCGAGCAAAGCCGTCTCAGGCACCTGGGTGGGCGCCTCGTTCAGCCTGGCCAAATGTTGCACACGGCGCAATGCGCGGTAGGCATTCGCACTCGCCTCGCCCATGCCTTCGGGCAGCAAACCGGCACTTTCGGCACGGCGCAGCAAGGTGATGTTGCCCAGGTTGGGACGCAATTGGGGATTGCAAGCCGAATGCAGCAAAACCAGGTACTGCACGGCAAACTCCACATCCATCATGCCGCCCACGCTGTGCTTGACATCGAACAAGCCAGCGGGCACCGCATGGGCGCTGCGCACGCGCTCGCGCATGGTGGCGATCTCGCTGCGCAGCGCTGGCGCGTCGCGTGGGGCAGTGATCACCGCTTCGCGCACCGCATCAAAGCGGGCCGCCAGCGCAGGGCTCCCCAGCACAAAGCGGGCGCGCGTCATCGCCTGGTGCTCCCAGGTCCAGGCGGTGTTGCTGCCGCGCTGCTGCTGGTAGTTGGCGTAGGAGTCAAAGCTGGTGACCAGCAGGCCGGAGTTGCCGTTGGGGCGCAGCGCCGTGTCGATCTCGAACAGGTCGCCTTCGCCGGTCTTGACGGTGAGCCAGCTGATGAGCTTGCGCACAAAGGCCGAATAGACCTCGGGTGCGCGCTCGTCGTCGTCGTCGAAGACAAAGACGATGTCCAGGTCGCTGCCATAGCCCAGTTCCTTGCCGCCGAGCTTGCCGTAGCCGATGATGCCGAACTGCGGCTCGGCGCGGTGCGCGCTCTTGAGCCGGCCCCAGCACCAGCGCGTGGTCACGCGCAGCACGGCATCGGCCAGTGCCGAGAGGTCATCGGCCACCTGCTCGACCGTGATCTGCTGCTCGATGTCGCGCGCCAAGGTGCGGAAGGTCTCGGCATGGTGGGCGCGGCGCAGCAGGTTCAGCAGGTTCTCGTCATCGTCTTCGGCGGTGGATTGCAGCGCGGCACGGCGCCGCTCCAGATCCGCCTCAAACTCCTGCGGGTTGAAGCGCTCATGCATCAGTGCATCGCTGGCCAGCTCGTCGATGACGCCGGGGTGCTGCAGCATGTAGCGGGCCGGCCATTTGGCCGCGCCCAGCATGTGCATCAGTTTTTCATGCACGGCCGGGCGCTCCTGCAGCATGGCCAGGTAGCTTTCGCGGCGCAGCAGCGATTCCATCCAGTCGGCCAGCCGCACCGCGGCGATCTCGCTGACCTGGCCCTGGCTGAGCCACTGGGCCGTGCGCTGCAGCAGCAAAACCAGGCGCCCCAGGCCCGCATCGCTCAGGTAGCTGTAGCGGGGATTGCGCTGCCACTGCAGCACGCGCTCGCGCACCGCCTCGGGCAGCTTGGGCAGCACGGTCTCCAGTTCGGGCGCGCTGGCAGCGGCCCCCTTGGCGCCGCCGCATTGGCCGCTCTTGCAGGCTTCGTTGCCGCCCAGCAGTTTGTCAAACTCCTGTGCGACCAGCTCGCGGTGCGCATCGAGCTGGTGCAAGAAGCGGCACTCGTCGTCATAGCCCAGCGTCTGGGCCATCCACCGCAGGTCGTCATCGCGCGTGGGCAGCACATGGGTCTGCTGGTCGTCCAGGTACTGGATGCGGTGCTCCACCTTGCGCAGAAAGATATAGGCCTCGGCCAGGGCCTGTGCGGTTTCGGGCGCCATCAGGTTGGCGCGCTCCAGGCGGGGCAGGGCCTCCAAGGTGGCGCGGCAGCGCAGCTCGGGGAACTGGCCGCCTCGCACCACCTGCAGCAGCTGCACGATGAACTCGATCTCGCGGATGCCGCCGCGCGAGAGCTTGACGTCATTGGCGCGCTCGGGGTGGCCCGCGCTGCGCTTGGCCGCATGCTCGCGGATCTGGCGGTGCAGGCTGCGCAGCGAATCGAAGACCGCGTAGTCGAGGTAGCGGCGGAACACAAAGGGCAGCACCGCGCCGCGCAGCGCCTGCACATTGGGGCTGCGGATATCGGCCAGTGGCGCCACGATGCGGCTCTTGAGCCAGGCAAAGCGCTCCCACTCGCGGCCATGGGTCTGCAGGTAGTCTTCCAGCGCCGCGACCGAGATGGCGGCCGGGCCGGAGTTGCCATTGGGCCGCAGCATCAAGTCCACGCGGAACACAAAGCCGTGCTCGGTGGTCTCGCCGATCAGCTGGTAGATCAGCTTGATCGCGCGGATGAAGTACTCATGGTTGCTGAGCTTGCCCCGGCCATCGGGCTGGCCCTGGGTCTCGCCCTCTTGCTCGTAGATATAGATCAGGTCGATGTCGCTGGAGACATTGAGCTCGCGCGCGCCCAGCTTGCCCATGCCGATCACCCACAGCTGCACCGGGTTGCCATCGGCATCACGCGGGGCGCCATGGCGGCTGTCCAGCTCAGCCCGGGCGGCGGTGCAGGCCGCGTCCAAGGCCAGCTCGGCCAGCTCGGTCACGCCCTGGGTGATGGTCTGCAGATCGGCCTGCTCGTCGCAGTCCAGGTGCACCAGGCGCTCCATCACCAGCTGGCGAAGAATGCGCAGCGCAGCGCCCAGTGCATAGCCCTGGGCCTGCAGCGCAGCCAGGGTCGGTGCCATCGTGGCATGCGTGGGGGGGCCGCTGGGCAGCAGGTCGAGCAAACCCTCGTAGCGGCGGTGCAGGCGCTGGACGAAGCGCGAATGCTCAGACAGAGGCAGGCTGGCCTGCGGGGGCGTGATATCCGTGTGTGCCATAGCGCTTTATCGACAATGTCCTGCGGCAGACCTGTTCAAATGCTCACATATGCAACGCGAGCGAGGGACTTGCCGCGGGTCATAATTTCGCTTTCCCCTTACTGATTGGACTCGATTGACTGTGCGCGCGCCCCGATTGCTCAAGCTCGCTGCCAAGCTGGTGCAATGGTCGCTGGGCTTATTGCTGGGCTTGGTGCTGCTGATGGCCATGGCCGTGGCGGCGCTGCATTGGTGGATTGTGCCCCGTATCAATGACTTTCGCCCGCAAGTGGAATCTAGGCTATCGCAGGCGCTGGGGGTGCCGGTGCGCATCGACCGCCTGCAGGCCGATGGCAACAACAGTCTGGTGCCTGCGATTGCGGTGCAGGGCCTGCGCATCGCGCAGCCCGATGGCTCTGCCGGGTTTACCCTGGATACGATCCAGGTCGCCTTGTCGGTGCCGTCACTGTTGCGACTGCGGGCCGAGCAGATCGTCATCAACGCGCCGCAGTTGACGGTGCAGCGCGCCGCTGACGGCAGTGTGCGCGTGGCCGGTGTGCTGGTGGAAACATCGCAGAACCAGGACAGCGGCAGTGCCGCCGACTGGCTGTTTCGCCAGCGCGAAGTCCTGGTCCAGGGCGGCAGCATCACCTGGGATGACCAGCTGCGCGGTCTGCCGCCTGTCACCTTCAGCGACGTGCATCTGCTGCTGCGCAACCCCGGCCTGCGCCATGAATGGCAACTGCGTGTGCGCCCGCCCGAGGACTGGGGCGACGCGCTGGAGCTGCGCGGCCGCATGCACCAGCCCATCTGGGCGCTGCACGATGGCCGCTGGAAGCACTGGAGTGGCCAGCTCTACCTAGAGGCGCTCCAGCTCAATGCCGCAGCGATGGCGCCCTACCTGCCGCCGGCGATGGGCCTGCAGCAAGGCCAGGGCTCGGCGCGCCTCTGGCTCGATGTGACGCGCGGCAAGCTCAGCAACGGCACGGCCGATGTGGCCTTGCGCGATGTGGGCGTGCGCCGCCAAGCTGCGGCGGCCAGCGATGACAAAGCGGCGCAGGGCACGGTGCTGCTGCTGCGCTCGGTGCAGGGACGCATCGGCGGCGCCGCCGATGACAGCGGCTTTCGCGTGCTGACGGAGAACCTGGCGGTGGAGTCGGCCAACGGCGAGCAATGGCCCGGTGGCAGCGCCCGCATCAACCATGTCTATGCCCAGGGCAAGCAGCCCAGCGAGACGGAAGCCAGTGCCAAGTCGCTCGATATTGCCTCGCTGGCTCAGCTGGCGCGGCTGCTGCCCATCCCCGACAACGCCCGCCAGTGGTTGCAGAGCAACCGGCCCGCCGGCCTGATCCGCAGCGCATCGGCCCATTGGCGTGGCGACATGGATACCTTGCAGGACTGGCAGGTCAAGGCCGATGTGGGCCAGCTGGCCTTTGGCATGCCGGCTGCCGCGCCACGCGCCAATGCGGCGCGCGACAGCCATGGCGGCCTGGTGCTGGCGGGCGGGCAGCCGCATGTGGGCCTGCGCGGGCTGGATCTGACGATTGATGCGCGGGCCGGTGGCGGCCAGGCCAAGATGGCCTTTGCCGATGGCGCGCTCTACCTGCCGTCGGTGTTTGAAGACCCGCAGGTCCCCATCACCTCGGCCAGCACCCAGCTGCAGTGGACGGTGCAGGGCGAGCATATCCAGATGCAGTCCGAGCGGCTGGAGTTTGCCAATGCGCATGCGGCCGGCCATGCGCGCTGGTCCTGGCAGACGGCCGACCCGCAGAAGACGGGGTCCCACTCGCGCTTTCCTGGCATCCTGCAGCTCAAGGGCATGCTCGAGCGGGCCGATGGCACCCAGGTGCACCGCTATTTGCCGCTGCACATTCCACCCGATGCACGCCACTATGTGCGCGATGCCGTTCTGGCCGGCCAGGCCAGCAATGTGCAGTTCGAGATCAACGGCGATCTGTGGGAAGTGCCTTTCCCCGATTCGCGCCACGGCCTGTTCCGCATCGTGGCACCCGTGCGCGATGTGCGCTATGCCTATGTGCCCAACTCGCACCTGCACCCCGGCGAAAAGCCCTGGCCGGAGCTCAACCGCCTCTCGGGCGAGCTGGTGTTTGAGGGCAATGGCATGCAGGTCAACAAGGCCAAGGGCATTCTGGACAGCAACCAGCGCATCGTGGTCGACCAGACCAGTGCCCAGATTCCCGACTTCCATGCCACGCGCGTGCTTGTCAATGCACAGGCCAATGGGCCCTTGGCCGATATGCTGGCCACCGTGCGCGGCAGCGCGATTGATGCGCTGACCCAGCAGGCACTGGCGCAGACCCAGGCCGATGGTGATGCCCAACTGCAGCTCAAGCTCGACCTGCCGGTGCATGACATGGCCCAGGCCAAGGTCGATGGCAAGGTGCTGCTGCCGGGCAACCGTATCCAGTTCCATGATGACTCGCCGGTGGTCGACAAGGTTACCGGCGCGGTGCAGTTCTCCGAGCATGGTTTTGCGCTGCAGGAGCTGCAGGGCCAGGCGCTGGGCGGTGCGGTCAAGTTCTCCGGTGGCATGGATGTCAGCGGCCTGCCCGCTGGCGCGGACCATGGCCCCCGCCTTAAGGTGCGCGCCAATGGCGTGGCCACGGCCGACGGCCTGCTGCGCGCCAAGGAACTGGGCCCGGTGGTGCAGCTGGCGCAACTGGCCCAAGGCCAGGCCGCCTACCAGTTGGACATCAGCATGGCCCAGGGCGTGCCGCTGGTGGAGGTGCGCAGCGATCTGGCCGGTATGGCCCTGGCGCTGCCGGTGCCGCTGAAAAAGGCGGCCGATGAGGTCTGGCCGACGCACTTTGCCAGCACCGTGCCGGAGGCGGCGCCGTCAGCGCTGGTGCGGCAGAACATGCAGCTCGATGTGGGTGGGCGCCTGCAGCTGCGCTATGTGCGCGATATCAGCAGCGATGACAAGGTGCCCGACAAGGTGGTCAGTGGCGTGCTGCGCCTGGGCGCCGGCGCGCTGACCTTGCCGGCCAAGGGCGTGATTGCCGAGGTGCAGTTGCCGCAGGTCGATGTGCAGGAGTGGCAGGCGCTGGCCCAGCGCCTCAAGGCCATGGCGCCGGCACAGAAGACGACTGTGGCAGAGGGCGCAGCGGCCGCAGGGGCGGCCCCCCCTGCGTCGCCCGCCGATGGCGACGCCTATGCCGCCTTTTTGCCCGACCACTGGGATATCCGCCTCGATACCGTGCAGGTGCGCGGCATGGATATCCACAACCTGCACCTGAGCGGCTCGCGCACGGGGCCGCGCTGGCGCAGCCAGGTCAGCTCCAGCCTGCTCGACGGCCAGCTGGAGTACGAGCAGGAGGCCAAGGGCCCGGGCACCATCCGCGCGCGGCTGAGCCAGCTGCGTGTGGGCCAGGAGGGCGCCGACAGCAAGGCCGCCGCCAGCCAAGATGACGCGCTGGGCCAGGAGCCCGGGCAGCTGCCGGCGCTCGATGTGGTGGTGGAGGACCTGCGCTGGCGCCAGCATTCGGTGGGCCGGCTGGAGGTTCAGGCCGTCAACCAGCGCCAAGCGGACAAATCCTGGTGGCAGCTGAAAAACATGGTGCTCTCGAACGATGCCGCCAGCCTGCACGCCAGTGGCGACTGGGGTGCCCAGCGCAGCAGCAGCGGCGGGCGCCGTACCGAGCTGGAAATGCGCCTGGACCTGAAGGACACCGGCGCGCTGCTGGGCCGCCTGGGCATGGCCGGTGTGGTGCGCCAGGGCAAGGGCTCGGTGCAGGGGCGCATCGGCTGGACGGGCAGCCCCGTGAGCCCGGACTACACCAGCATGGACGGCAAGCTGCATATCGATGTCGGCCAGGGCCAGTTTCTGAAGGTGGAGCCCGGTGCGGCCAAGCTGCTGGGCGTGCTCAACCTGCAGGCCTTGCCGCGCCGGCTGACCCTGGATTTCAAGGACGTGTTCAGCGCAGGCTTTGGCTTTGACTTTGTGCGTGGCGATGTGCTGGTGAGCGATGGCGTGGCCTCGACCACGAACATGCAGATGAAGGGCGTGACCGCTGCCGTGCTGCTCGAAGGCAGCGCCAACCTGCGCGATGAAACGCAGGACCTGCATGTGGTTGTCATCCCCGAGCTGAACACCACGACGATGGCGCTGGTGACCACCGCCATCAACCCGGTCATCGGCATTGGCACCTTCCTGGCCCAGGCCTTGTTCAAGGGGCCGCTGACGCAGGCGGTGACCCAGGAGTTCGAGGTCAGCGGCTCCTGGTCGGAGCCCGAGGTCAAGCGCGTGGGCCGCAGGCAGGAAGCGGACAGCAACGCGGTGGGCACCCCGCATTGAGCGCCCGGCCGCTGCGCTGAGTCACCTTCGATATCCGCAGGCACCGCGCCCGGTCAGCGGTTACGGATAATAGCTGCCAGTTTCTCTTGCAGGATGCATCGATGAAAGTAACCGCACTCCAAATGGTGACCAGCACAGACTGGGAGCACAACCGCGCGCAGGCCTGGCAGCTGTTGCAGCAGGCGGCAGCCGCTGGTGCGGAGCTGGCGGTGCTGCCCGAGTACTTCTGCCTGATGGGCGAGCGCGATACCGACAAGCTGGCGCTGGCCGAGCCGTTTGGCGAAGGCCCCATGCAGCGGTTCCTGGCCGACAGCGCCCGCAGCCTGGGGCTGTGGATCGTTGGCGGCACCGTGCCGCTGCAGGGGCCGGACGCCGCGCATGTCTACAACAGCAGCTGCGTCTACAACCCGCAGGGCGACTGCGTGGTGCGCTACGACAAGATGCATTTGTTTTGCTATGCCAACGAGCGCGAGTCCTATGACGAACACCGCGTCATCGCGCCTGGCCATGCGCCGGTGCACTTTGACCTGCCCAGCCACGATGGCCACCGCTGGCGCATCGGCCTGAGCATCTGCTACGACCTGCGCTTTCCCGAGCTCTACCGCCTGCATGCGCAGGCGGGCGCCCAGCTGATGCTGGTGCCCAGCGCCTTTACCTACACCACAGGCCAGGCGCACTGGGAGCTGCTGCTGCGCGCGCGTGCCGTCGAGAACCTGGCCTATGTGCTGGCCGCAGCCCAAGGCGGCCAGCATGAAAACGGCCGCCGCACCTGGGGCCACAGCATGGCCATCAACCCCTGGGGCGAGGTGATGGCGCTGCAGGCGAGCGAGCCCGGCATGGTGCTGGCCGACCTGGACTGGGCGCAACTGCAGCGCTGGCGCCAGCAGCTGCCTGCCTTGCAGCACCGCGTATGCTGATGGCGCATTGGGCGCAGTCGCTGGCGCAGCGCTGGCACCAGAGCTGGCGGCGTTGGTCGCTGTGGTCGGCGCTGGTGCTGCTGGTGGCGGGCACCTTGGTTACCCAGGTCTGGCTGGCCGGGCGCTATGAGATCTCTGAAGTGCAGCAGCGCCTGGACCGTGAGGCCCAAGATGCCGTCAGCGATATCCGCAGCCGGTTCAACGACAACGTCAACCGCCTGCGCAGCATGCCGCGCTATGACAGCGATGTGATGGCCTGGCAGTCGGCCGCGGCCACCATCTTGCGCAACCAGCGTGACCTGGCGCATATCGAGTGGCGCAACCCGCAGCTGCAGATCGAGGCCAGCGAGGAGTCGCCTTATTTGAACCTGCAGTGGTCGGCCATTGACCGCACCGGCATGAACACCGAGAGCCATACCGCCTGCCTGCGTGCCCGCAACACGGGAGCAGCCTCGTACGCGGGCAGCTATTTCCTGTCGCAGGGCAATGGCACCGGGCTGGAGCTGCTCGAACTGTGCGTGCCGGTGATTACTGGTGACCAGCTGCACGGCTTTGCGGTGGCCACCTACATCCTGCAGAACGTGCTGTCGGACCTGGTCAACGAGAGCCTGCGCCGCAACCATGAGCTGTCCTTCACCGAGACCGATGGCACGCGGCTGGCGATTGTCAGCACGCCCCGGCGCGGCACGCGCGTGTTCACCTCCAACCAGCTGCTCGATCTGCCCGGCGTGGCGCTGATGCTGCGGGTGGACAGCTGGCATGCGGCGCCCAATGTCTTTCCCAATGTGCTCACCGCCCTGGTCACCGGCATGTCGATCGCGCTGATCACCGTGCTGGTGGTGCTGGTGCGCGACAACCGCCGCCGCCTGAAAGCCGAGCGCGATCTGGGTGATGCGCTGGCCTTTCGCAAGGCGATGGAAGACTCGCTGGTGACAGGGCTGCGCGCGCGCGACCTGCATGGCAAGGTCACCTATGTGAACCCGGCGTTTTGCGAGATGGTGGGCTTTTCGGCCGAGGAGATTCTGGACCCGAGCAAGGCCACGCCTTACTGGCCGCCGGAGATGGCGCCCGAATACGCGCGCCGCCAGCAGATCCGCCTGTCAGGCCATTTGCCGCCGCCGCGCGAGGGCTATGAATCGACCTTCATGCACAAAGAAGGCCGGCGCTTTCCGGTGCTGATTTTCGAGGCCCCGCTGATCAATGCCGCCGGGCTGCATACCGGATGGATGAGCGCCTTTGTCGACATGAGCGAGCAGCGCCGGGTCGAGGAGCTCTCGCGCGCCTCGCAGGAGCGCCTGCAGGCCACCGCGCGCCTGGCGACGGTGGGCGAGATGGCCTCGCTGCTGAGCCACGAACTCAACCAGCCGCTGGCCGCGATCTCCAGCTATGCGACGGGCATCATGAACCTGCTGCCCGATGGCGCCTCGCCCGATGAGGTGCAGGAGCACCTGCCCGATGTGCGCATGGCCGTGCAGCGCATGGCCTTCCAGGCCGAGCGGGCGGGCAAGGTCATCAAGAGCGTGCATGGCTTTGTGCGCCGGCGCGACCAGTCGCGCGAGTTTTTGCAGGCCTCCGAGCTGATGGACGCGGTATTGCCGCTGGTGCGGCTGCAGGCGCGTAAACTCTATGTCGATGTGGCCACCGAGGTCGCGCCGGGCTTGCCCGCCGTTTTCTGTGACCGGACCATGGTCGAGCAGGTGCTGCTCAACCTCAGCCGCAATGGCATGCAGGCCATGGACTATGGCGGCACGCACCCCCGGGTGCTGCAGATGCTGGTGCGGCTGGCGCCCAGCGACGATGGCCGGTCCTGGGTGGAGTTTGTCGTGGCCGATGTGGGCGAGGGCATCACCGAGGAGGTGGCCGCACGCCTCTACACCCCCTTCTTCACCACCAAGGAGGAAGGCATGGGCCTGGGCCTGAGCCTGTGCCGCACTGTGGTCGAGCAGCATGGCAGCCACTTGCGCTATCTGCCCAACCAGCCCCGCGGGACCATCTTCAGTTTTACCCTGCCAACCTGGCGCAACGATTGAAAGTTCAGAGATGCAGCCGCTTGTGAATGCGACCGTGTATATCGTCGATGATGATGCCGAGGTGCGCGATGCCCTGGCCTGGATGCTGCGCTCGCGCCGCTTGCTCAGCGAGAGTTTTGCCTCGGCCGAGGCCTTTGAGGCCATGCTGCGCAGCCGCCCGCCCCAGGTGGACCCGGCCTGTGCGCTCCTGGATGTGCGCATGCCCGGCATGAGTGGCCTGGCGCTGTTTGACCGCTTGGTCGAGATGGATGTGATTGCCGCCTTGCCAGTGATTTTTTTGACCGGCCACGCCGATGTACCCACGGCGGTGGCCACCGTCAAGCGCGGTGCCTTTGATTTTTGCGAAAAGCCGTTTTCCGACAACGTGCTGGTCGACCGTATCGAGCATGCGCTGCAGGCATCGAGCGACTATCTGGAGACGCTGCGCTCGCAGCAAGGCGTGCGCGAGCGCGTGGCCGAGCTGACGGACCGCGAGCAGGCCGTCATGCGCCTGGTGATCGATGGCCTGCCCAACAAGCTGATTGCCGATGAGCTGACCATCAGCGTGCGCACGGTCGAAGTGCACCGGGCCCGGGTGTTTGACAAGATGCAGGTCAAATCAGCGGTGGAGCTGGCCAACCTGCTGCGCGATCTTTCCTGAGTCTGCCGTTAGCGCGGGCCCACAAAAAAGGGCGCCAGTCCTTGAACTGATGCCCTTTGTGTATTCCGCACAGGCAGGTGTTAACGGCCTGGCTGCACTTCACCGACATAAATCTCGACGCGGCGGTTGTGCGCGCGGCCAGCCGGGGTGTCATTGCTGGCCACGGGCTGGCGCGAGCCCATGCCCTGCACCTGGATGCGCGCGCCGTTCACGCCGCGCTGCGTCAGGTAGTTGCGGGCGCTCTCGGCACGGGCGAGCGACAGCGGGTCGTTGATGCCGTCGTTGCCGGTGCTGTCGGTGTGGCCGATGATGCGTACCTGGGCATTGGGGTTGTTGCGCAGGCCTTCGGCAAAGCGGTCCAGGATGGGGGCGAAGTTGCCCTGGATGTCCGAGCGGTTGGTCTGGAACGAGATGTCGCTGGGGATATCGAGCTTGAGCTGGTTGTCCGGCGTCTGCGTCACCACCACGCCGGTGCCCTGGGTGGCCTGCTCCATCTCCTGCTTTTGCTTTTGCATGTGCTGCGACCAGATATAGGTGCCCAGCGCGCCGATACCCGCGCCGATCACCGCGCCCGAGCCTGCATGGCCGCCAGCGATCGCACCCACGGCAGCGCCGCCCAGTGCGCCCACGCCGGCGCCGGTGGCGGTTTGGCGTTGGGTGTCAGACATGTTGGCGCAACCGCTCAGGATGGCCAGACTGGCAACGGCAGAGACTAGAATTTGTTTACGCATGCTTGAACTCCTCTGATGCAAGGGCCGATCCGGAAATGGAGCAGGCCGTGGATGCAAATTGTGGGCAGTAGAACTGCCAAATGCCAGAGACAAAGTTCAAAAATGGTAAAAATGACGGCAATGAGCGGCCATGTCCTACGATTTGCGCAAGCTAGTCGCGAGGAGGCTGCTCATCTTTGCTTACGATTTCCCCTTTTTTGCGACCGGCAAACATCGTCCACCAGACGATCGCCACCAGTATGACCAACGCCAATAGCGCTTCCAGCAATATCAGTCCCATCGGTACCCGCTCCTTACGTACGCTGTCGATGGCTGCGATTGTAGGAATTCTGGCCGCCTGCTCCAGCCAAGTCCCTTTGGACCAGCCGTCTTCGCCGACCACCCGCCCGCCGGTATCGGGCAGCATCGAGGTGCTGCCACCCGATGCCAATGAGCCGCTGCCCCCGGCGATCCAGCAGGCCAAGAGCCGCTGGGTGCCGGTGCACTGGTCGTCGGTGCCCGGCCTGGAGCAGGACAACCTGGCCGATGCCTGGAACGCCTGGATCAAAAGCTGCAGCCGCCCGCCCGCGCCGTTTGCGCAGTTTTGCTCCGAGGTGCGGCGCATGAGCCTGGCCTCGACCGAAGAGCAGCGCGCCTGGATGGTGTCGCGCTTTCAGCCCTACCGCGTCGAATCGCTCGATGGCAACCCCGATGGCATGCTGACAAGCTATTTCGAGCCCATGCTCGATGGCACGCGCCAGCCGGGCAATGGCTATTCGATCCCGCTGTACCGGTCGCCAGCCACGCTGGGTACGCGCAAGCCCTGGTTCAGCCGCCAGCAGATCGAGACCCTGCCGCAGGTGCAGGCCGAGCTGCAGGACAAGGTGATTGCCTGGGTCAACGACCCGGTCGATGCGATGGTGCTGCACATCCAGGGCTCGGGCCGGGTGCGCATCCAGGAGGCCGATGGCTCGGTGCGCCTGATCCGTGTGGCCTATGCCGCCACCAATGACCATCCCTACAAGAGCATTGGCAAATGGCTGCTCGACCAGGGCCTGGTGCGCGATGCGACCTGGCCGGGCATCAAGGCCTGGATTGCCGCGAACCCGACCCGCGTCAACGAGCTGCTCTGGAGCAACCCGCGCTATGTGTTCTTCAAGGAAGAGCCGCTGTCGCCGCTCGATGCCGAGTTTGGCCCCAACGGTGCGCAGGGCGTTCCGCTGACCCCTGGCCGCTCGATTGCGGTGGACCGGGGCAGCATTCCCTACGGCACCCCTGTGTGGCTGTCGTCCACCGGCCCTACCGTGCAGCTCAACCGCCTGGTGATGGCGCAGGACACGGGCAGTGCCATCCTGGGCGCCGTGCGCGCCGACTACTTTGCCGGCTGGGGCCATGAGGCGGGTGATTTCGCCGGCCGGGTCAAGCAGCCGCTGCGCCTGTGGGTGCTGTGGCCCCGGGGCGTGGCCAAGCGCTGAGGCGCAGGGTTGGAGCCACCAAGGCCAGCTGCGAGGCTGGCCTTTTGCATGGCGCTGTTGCGGTGCCCGCTGCGGTCAACGCGAAGGCGCGCCCTTGGGGTTGGCCGTCATCGGCAGCGGCAAGGCGCTGCTGGATTTGACCTCGCCGAGCGAAAAGGTGGTGTGCACATCTTTCACATTGGGCAGGTGCAGCAGCACATTGCGGATAAAGCTGGAAAAACTCTCCAGGTCCTTGGCGACCACCTGCAGCTCAAACGTACCCGCGCCACTGATGTAGTGGCACGACGTGACCTCGGGCAGCAGGCGGATCGATTCCTCCATGCGCAAGGTGATATCGGCGGTGTTCTGCGCGGCATCGACGCGCACAAAGGCCAGCACGCCCAGGCCGAGCTTGTGGCGGTCCAAGGTCGCGTGGTAGCCGGTGATGTAGCCGGCCTCTTCGAGCGCACGCACCCGGCGCCAGCAGGGCGCGGCCGACAGGCCCACGCGCTGGGCCAGTTCGGCATTCGTCAAACGGGCGTTTTTTTGCAGCTCGTAGAGGATGGCCCAGTCGAATTTGTCAATTTGGTTCATTTATTGCCATTATTGAGCAAGATTCTTTCAAATACTAGGTAAACCCCGGCAAGGAAAAGAATACTTTATTCTTGCTGCCCGTCATACACTGCAGCGATGAAGGGCCTGGTGTTTTGCCGTGCCCGCTGGCCCCCGGATGCATTGCTGGTATCTGCGGGTGCCAGATTCTTATAACGCCCCACAATCCCGGACCTGCCACAAGCGGCCACCGGGTGCTCTCCCCAGGAGACAAGACGATGAATGCCTCACTCCCCGAGTCCGTCCGCAAAGCGCTGGAGACGGTCACGCTTGATGACAACCTGCAGTGCAGGTTGCAACACAAATATGCAGCGGGCGGCGCAGCCGCACGTGGCGTATTTGGCGTCGAGCCTGCTTGCCAAGGAGGTGTGTGATGAACGCTTCACTGCCCGAGTCCGTTCGCAAGGCGCTGGAAACCGTCACGCTCGACGACAAATACGCATTGGCCCATGGCCGTGCCTTCATGAGCGGGGTGCAAGCCCTCGTTCGCCTGCCGATGCTGCAGCGCCAGCGCGATGCCTTGCAGGGCCTCAATACCGCAGGCTTTATCAGCGGCTACCGGGGTTCGCCCCTGGGCGGCTACGACCAGGCGCTGTGGGCGGCCAAAAAGCACCTCAAGGAAAACCACATCGAGTTCCAGCCCGGCGTCAACGAAGAGCTGGGTGCCACGGCCGTCTGGGGCACGCAGCAGCTCGACCTGTACCCGCAGAGCAAGAAGTTCGACGGTGTCTTTGGCATCTGGTACGGCAAGGGCCCGGGCGTGGACCGCAGCGTGGACGTGTTCAAGCACGCCAACATGGCCGGCACGGCCAAGCACGGCGGCGTGATTGCGCTGGCGGGCGATGACCACATCAGCAAATCCTCGACGGCGGCGCACCAGAGCGACCACATCTTCAAGGCGGTGGGCTCGCCGGTGTTCTTTCCCTCCAGCGTGCAGGACATCCTGGACATGGGCCTGCACGCGTTTGCGCTGAGCCGTTTCTCCGGCGTCTGGTCGGGCATGAAGACGATCCAGGAGATCGTGGAGTCGTCGGCCAGCGTCTCGGTGGACCCGGACCGCGTCAACATCATCACCCCCGATGACTTTGTGATGCCGCCCGGCGGCCTGCACATCCGCTGGCCCGATGCGCCGCTGGAGCAGGAAGCGCGCCTGATGGACTACAAGTGGTATGCGGCGCTGGCCTATATCCGCGCCAACAAGCTCAACTACAACGTCATCTCCACCCCCAACGATCGCTTTGGCATCATCGCCAGCGGCAAGGCCTTCAATGACACGCGCCAGGCGCTGATCGACCTGGGTCTCGACGACGACACCTGCCGCCAGCTGGGCATCCGCCTGCACAAGGTCAACGTGGTCTGGCCGCTCGAGGCCTCGATCACACGCGACTTTGCGATGGGCCTGCAGGAGATTTTGGTGGTCGAGGAAAAGCGCCAGATGATCGAGTACCAGCTCAAGGAAGAGCTGTACAACTGGCGCTCGGATGTGCGCCCCCACGTGCTGGGCAAGTTTGATGAGACCGATGGCGACCACTCGGGCGGCGAGTGGTCGGTGCCCAACCCCAGCGAGCACTGGCTGCTGCGCCCCAAGGCCGACCTGACCCCGGCGCTGATTGCGCAGGCGCTGGCCAAGCGCCTGAAAAAGCTGGGCGTGCCCGATGACATCGTGCGCCGCATGGATGCGCGGCTGCAGGTGATTGCCGCGCGCGAGCAGGGCCTGAAGGACAGCGGGCAAGAGTCGGTCGACCGCCTGCCCTGGTTTTGCAGCGGCTGCCCGCACAACACCAGCACCCGCGTGCCCGAAGGCAGCCGCGCCGTAGCCGGCATTGGCTGCCATTACATGGTCAACTGGATGCCCGACCGCAACACCAGCACCTTCACGCAGATGGGCGGCGAAGGTGTGACCTGGGTCGGCCAGGCGCCGTTCACCACCGACCAGCATATCTTCTCGAACCTGGGTGACGGCACCTACTTCCACAGCGGACTGCTGGCCATCCGCCAGAGCATTGCCTCGGGTGTGAACATCACCTACAAGGTGCTCTACAACGATGCCGTGGCGATGACCGGTGGCCAGCGCGTGGGCGAACGGCCCGAGGGCCACTCGGTGCTGCAGATCATGACCAGCCTGTTGTCCGAAGGGGTCAAGAAGCTGGTCATCGTGACCGACGAGCCGGAAAAATACCAAGGCGTGCAGCTGGGTGCTGGCGTGACCGTGCACCACCGCGACGAGCTCGACCGCATCCAGCGCGAGTTCCGCGAGCTCAAGGGCACGACGGCCATCATCTATGACCAGACCTGCGCAACCGAAAAGCGCCGCCGCCGCAAACGCGGCACGCTGGCCACGCCGGCCAAGACCGTCATCATCAACGAGGCGGTGTGTGAGGGCTGCGGTGACTGCTCGGTGCAGTCCAACTGCCTGTCGGTCGAACCGGTCGAGACCGATTTTGGCCGCAAGCGCAAGATTAACCAAAGCACCTGCAACAAGGATTTCTCCTGCGTCAAAGGCTTTTGCCCGAGCTTTGTCACCATCGAAGGCGGCCAGCTCAAAAAAGCCAAGAAGGAGAAAAAGGGCGATATGGCCAAGCTGCCCGCCTTGCCCGATCCGGTGCTGCCTGTGGCCACGCAGGCCTGGGGCATTGTGGTGGCCGGTGTCGGCGGCACCGGCGTGATCACGATCGGCTCGCTGCTGGGCATGGCTGCGCACCTGGAAGGCAAGGGCGTGGTCACGCAGGATGCGGCAGGTCTGGCGCAAAAGGGCGGCTCGACCTGGAGCCATATCCAGATCGCCAATTCACCCGATGCCATCTACACCACCAAGGTGGACACGGCCAAGGCCGACCTCATCATTGGCTGCGACCCCATTGTCGCGGCCAACAAGACCACCTTGGCGGCTATGCAGCAGGGCCGCACCTTTGTGGCGCTCAACACCCATGGCGCGCCCACGGCAGCCTTTGTGCACAACCCCAACTGGCAGTTCCCCGAGGCCGGTTGCGAATCGGCGATCCTGGCCGCAGTCGGCCAAGAGGGTGTGGGCATGTTCGATGCCGAGCACATTGCCACCCAGGCGCTGGGCGACAGCATCTACACCAACCCACTGATCCTGGGTTACGCCTGGCAAAAGGGCCGGGTGCCGCTGTCCCATGCGGCACTGATGCGGGCGATGGAACTGAACGGTGTGCAGGTGGACAACAACAAGGCCGCGTTTGAGTGGGGCCGCCAATGCGCCGCCAACCTGACCCAGGTGCAGGCCATGTTTGCCGCCCAGCAGGTCATCCAGCTGGTGAAAAAGCCCTCCTTGCAAGAGCTGGTGGCCAAGCGCGTGGCCTTCCTCACCGACTACCAGGACAGCGCCTACGCGGCCGACTACCAGGCCTTTGTGAACCAGGTGCATGCGGCCGAGGCGACATTGGGCAGCAGCACGCGCCTGTCGCAGGCGGTGGCGCGCTATCTGTTCAAACTGATGGCCTACAAGGACGAGTACGAGGTGGCGCGTCTGCACACCACGGCTGAGTTCAGCGAGAAGATTGCCAGCATGTTCGAGGGTGATTACAAGATCGTGCACCACCTGGCGCCGCCCACCACGGCCAAGCGCAACGACAAGGGCGAGCTGGTCAAGAAGGCCTATGGCGGCTGGATGCGCAAGGCTTTTGGCGTGCTGGCAGGGCTCAAGGGCCTGCGCGGTGGCGCACTCGACATCTTTGGCCGCACCGAAGAGCGCCGCACCGAGCGCGCGCTGATCCAGGAGTACCGTGCCTGCATCGAGGAGCTGCTGCAGGGACTGAGCGCCGAGCGCCTGGCGCTGGCCGTCGAGATCGCCAGCATTCCTGAAGACATCCGTGGTTATGGCCATGTCAAGGAACGCCACCTGGCTGCGGCCCGTGCCAAATGGCAGCAGCTGATGGCGCGCTGGCGTGCCCCAGCGGATGCTGGCAATGCGCCGGTGGCCGCCAAGCCAGAACCGGCTCGGGTGTAAAGCTATTGGCCATCAGCCTCTGCATGCCATGCCGACCAAGCCGCCAGGACTCCGTGCCTGGCGGCTTTTTTGTCAGCCTGCCGGGATGGGTAGCGTGACAAATTTGTCATATCGGGCGGAGCTCCCACAGGGTGGGCCAGGCATTTGGGCGCTTAAATACCATCGGATCTGCTGTGTTAACCATAGTGACTTCTACCAATGCGCTGGCATGAAAGCTGCTTAATTCCATGAAAACAACCGGAAAAACCAGAGGCATCCAAGGTATTGCCTGGGTGTTCGCAGAGGGGCACGCATACAATGCTTCTCTTTGGGCCTTGGTTTTGGTCATCCAGGCAAGGCCTGCATCCACGTTGGGAGCTTCATTTGTTTATCTCTTCTGCTTTTGCCCAGACCGCACCGGCTGCTGCTGCCTCCGGCGGCATGACCTCCACCCTCACCAGCATGCTGCCTTTGGTGCTGATGTTTGTGGTGCTGTATTTCCTGATGATCCGTCCTCAGATGAAGCGCCAAAAGGAAGCCCGTGCGATGATCGACGCGCTGGTCAAGGGCGACGAAGTGGCGACCAACGGTGGCCTGGTGGGCCGCGTGGTGGGCCTGGACGAACAGTTCCTGCAAGTAGAGTTGGCCCAGGGCGTCGTCGTGCAACTGCAGCGTGGTGCTGTGGTGCAGGTGCTGCCCAAGGGTACGCTGAAGTAATCCACTGTTGAAACAGCAATTGGCGCAGCATGGCTGCGCCTTCTATTTTGCGTAAGGTAAGAGCGCGATCATGAACCGTTATCCGGTCTGGAAGTACGCGATCATTGTGATCGCGCTTCTGGTAGGGGTTGTTTACACCCTGCCCAACTTTTTTGGTGAGGCGCCTGCTGTCCAGGTCGCCTCGGTCAAGGCGACTGTCACGGTCGATTCTGCATTGCAGCAGCGCGTGGAGACGGCGCTGGCCGATGCCGACGTCAAGCCGCTGAGCATCGCGCTGGAAAACGGCTCGATCCGCGCCCGCTTCGACAAGGAAGACGAGCAGCTCAAGGCCAAGGGCGTGCTCGAGCGCGTGCTGATCCCCGACACCAGCGACCCCTCCTATGTGGTGGCGCTGAATCTGATCTCCCGCTCGCCCGCCTGGCTCACCGCCTTGCATGCCAAGCCCATGTACCTGGGTCTGGACTTGCGCGGTGGTGTGCACTTCACCTTGCAGGTGGACATGCAGGCGGCGCTGACCAAGCGCACCGAAGCGCTGACCAGCGATGTGCGTCTGGCGCTGCGCGACAAGAAGATTCGCCACGGCGGTGTGAACCGCGAAGGCCAGTCGCTCGAAGTGCGCCTGCAAGACGAGGCCACCGCCACGACGGTGCGCAACCTGATTGTGGACACCATGCCCGACCTGCAGGCCAACGTGGTCAGCACGGGCGGCGCCTATGTGGTGCGCGCCAACATCAAGCCTGAATCGCTGCGCAGCGTGCAAGAGCAAGCGCTCAAGCAGAACATCACGACCTTGCACAACCGGATCAATGAGCTGGGCGTGGCCGAGCCGGTGATCCAGCAGCAAGGCTCCGACCGCATCGTCGTGCAGTTGCCTGGTGTGCAGGATCCCGCACAGGCCAAGGACATCCTGGGCCGTACTGCGACCCTGGAAGTGCGCATGGTCGACGACAGCTCGGACGCACGCGCTGCCGAAATGGGCACCGGCCCCGTGCCTTTTGGCTCTGAAAAGTACAGCGACCCGCATGGCCAGTCGATTGTCGTGAAAAAGCAGGTCATCCTGACCGGCGAGAACCTGAACGACGCCCAGCCCGGCTTTGACAGCCAGACCCATGAAGCGACCGTGAACCTGACGCTGGACGGCAAGGGCGCGAACATCTTCAAGGACGTCACGCGCGAGAACATTGGCAAGCGCATGGCCATCTTGCTGTTTGAAAAGGGCAAGGGCCAAGTGGTGACTGCCCCTGTGATCCGCTCCGAAATCGGTGGCGGCCGCGTGCAGATCTCGGGCAGCATGAGCACCAAGGAAGCCAGCGATACCTCGCTGCTGCTGCGCGCCGGCTCGCTGGCCGCGCCGATGGAAATCATCGAGGAATACACGATCGGCCCCAGCATGGGCAAAGAGAACGTGGAAGCCGGTATCAAGAGCATTGTGGGCGGCTTCATCGCGATCGCCGTTTTCATGTGCATCTACTACATGATCTTTGGCGTGGTCTCGACCATTGCGCTGGGCGTGAACGTCTTGCTGCTGCTGGCCATCCTGTCGATGCTGCAGGCCACCCTGACCCTGCCGGGCATTGCCGCCATGGCGCTGGCCATTGGTGTGGCCATTGATTCGAACGTGCTGATCAACGAGCGGGTGCGCGAGGAATTGCGCGCCGGAGCGTCGCCGCAGGCGGCGATCCATGCCGGTTATGAACATGCCTGGCACACCATCTTGGACTCCAACGTCACCACCTTGATCGTGGGCCTGGCGCTGCTGGCCTTTGGCTCGGGCCCGGTGCGCGGTTTTGCCGTGGTGCACTGCATCGGCATTCTGACCAGCATGTTCTCGGCCGTGTTCTTCTCGCGTGGCCTGGTCAACCTCTGGTATGGCCGCCGCAAGAAACTCAAGAGCGTGTCGATCGGTCAGGTCTGGAAGCCCGAGGGCGAAGACCACCGCTCCGTGGCATCTGCTAAACGTTAAGGAGGAAGACCATGGAATTCTTCCGTATCAAAAAAGACATCCCTTTCATGAAATACGCGTTGGTGCTCAACGCGATTTCGGTGATCACCTTTGTGCTGGCGGTGTTCTTCCTGACCACCCGTGGCCTGCACCTGTCGGTGGAGTTCACCGGCGGTACTGTCATGCAGGTGGCCTACGAGCAGCCTGCCGACGTGGGCAAGATCCGCGAACAGGTCGCCTCGCTCGGCTACCAGGATATCCTGGTGCAGAACGTGGGCAGCGCCGACCGCGTGATGATCCGCCTGCCGATCGAGAAAGGCGTGACCACCGCCCAGCAAGGCGAGAAGGTCATGGGCGCGCTCAAGGCCGCAGACCCAGGGGTGACCTTGCTGCGCAGCGAGTTCGTCGGCCCCTCGGTCGGTGAGGAGCTGGTGCACGGCGGCCTGATGGCGCTGGGCGCCGTGGTGCTGGGTATCGTGATCTACCTGGCGATGCGCTTTGAGTGGAAGTTCGGTGTGGCCGCAGCCATCGCCAACTTGCATGACGTGGTGATCATCCTGGGCTTTTTCGCTTTCTTCCAGTGGGAGTTCTCACTGGCCGTGCTCGCCGGTGTGCTGGCGGTGCTGGGCTACTCGGTCAATGAGTCGGTGGTGATCTTTGACCGGATCCGCGAGGCATTCCGCAAGTTCCGCAAGCTCAGCACGCCCGAAGTGATCGACCACGCCATCACCTCGACGATGAGCCGGACCATCATCACCCACGCTTCCACCGAAGCGATGGTGCTGTCGATGTTTCTTTTTGGCGGTGCCAGCTTGCATTACTTTGCGTTGGCGCTGACCATTGGTATTCTTTTTGGTATCTACTCGTCGGTGTTCGTTGCTGCGGCCATCGCCATGTGGCTGGGCGTCAAGCGCGAAGACCTGGTCAAGGTCAGCCAAAAGGACCTGGACCCGAACGACCCCAATGCCGGGGCTACGGTATAAAGCAGACCGATAAGGGATGGGATTTCTGTGGCTGTTGCACCCTCGCACCATCGCACCTGGCAAAAAAAGCTCGCCCGTGAAGCGCGGCTGAGATTTGTCGGGGGCTTGTGCGCGGGTCTGCCCGGGGTGGCAGCGCGCCTGCGCGCCGAGCTGCTCCAGATCATGGCGCGGCCCAGTACCGATCCCGCCCGCTCGCATGTCGCGCTGTCGGCCGCCATTGCCGAGTTTGACAGCCGCCAGCAAGCCTGGCTGGACAGCGCCAACAAGCTGCTGCGCCAAAGCCTGCTGGCGGGCGAGCCGGCCCCCGAGCCGGTGGCAGCGCCTCCCACCATCACCAGCTTCGAGCTGGTCAGCAACGAGGCCATCGAAGGCCGCATCATCGCATCGCGCCTGGCAGCCCAGCTGCTGGAGCTGGTCGCAATGGAGCTGGACAGCGTGCGCCGCGTGACCCAGTTTCTGGAAGACCAGGAGCTGGGCCCGGCCGATGCGCTGCGCCCCGAGACCTGGTGCCTGCGGCTGATCGAAGCCTGGGAAGCGGCTGGCCTCAGCCGCAAGACGCTGGACCTGCTCTGGACGCCGATGCTCGAAGCGCTGGCGCCGCTGGGCATCAGCGGCTACACGGCCGTGCGGCGCTTTTTTGACGAGCAAGGCGCGGCCACCGAAGATGAACTGCGCAGCTACCGCATCAAACGCACTGAAAGCGAGCGCCATGCGCCGGCCGCCACCGCCTCTGCAGCAGCCGCTGCTGTGGCTGCTGCCACCCACCAGGCGGGCGGCATGGCCGCAGCGCAAGGGACCGCAGGCGCGGCCAGCATGCCTTCGGGCCTGATGCCTGCTGGCGGCGCCGCTGCCCCCGGATGGGTGGCGATGGGCGCAGCCCGCCAGAAGAGCCAGGGTGTGCTGGCGCAGCTGCGGGGCTTTTTGCACAACGTCGCCGGTGGCCGCTCCAATGGCGGGCCGACCTCGGTGCGCGCCTCGCTGGGAGACGCGGGCGGCTATGTGATCTCGCCGGCGCTGCAGCATGCGCTGGTCTCGCCGCCCACGGCGATCCAGTCGGCCTGGTTCCATACCGCGCCGGCTGATGACGATTTTGACCCCGGACAGGTGGTGGCGCCGGTGGCGCTGGCGGTGCGCCAGCAATCCTCGGCGCTCAAGAGCGTGGCCTCGTCCGACGAGGAAAAGGCGATCATCGAGATCATCGCCTTGATGTTCCAGAGCATCCTGAACGAAGACCGCATTCCGGCCGGTATCCGCATCTGGTTTGCGCGGCTGCAGGTGCCGGTGCTGCGCGTGGCGCTGGCCGAGCCGGCCTTCTTCAATGACACCGAGCACCCCGCGCGCCAGCTGATCGACCGCATGGGGGCCTGCGTGCTGGGCTTTGAGGCCGCTGCGCTCAATGGCACCAGCTTGGAAGCCGAGGTCAAGCGGGTGGTGCAGGTCATTGAGCAGTACCCCGACACCGGCAGCCGCGTGTTCCAGCTGGTGCTCAAGGAATTCCAGAAATTCCTCGAAAAGAACCTGACCGGCCAGACCGCCACCGCGCGCGAGCTGGTGAGCCTGGCCCAGCAGATCGAGCAAAAGGAAACGCTGGCCATCCAGTACACGATCCAGCTGCGCGACATGCTGCTGGAGATGCCGGTGGACAGCGATGTGCGCGAGTTCCTGTTCAAGCAGTGGTCCGATGTGCTGGCCATGTCGGCCATCCGCTTCGGCGCCGAGCACGAGAACACGCAAAAATTCAAGAAGGCCGCGCTGGACCTGGTCTGGTCGGCGTCAGCCAAGCCCAGCAAGGAAGAGCGTGCCAAGGTGATCCGCCAGCTGCCGCTGTTGCAAACCGTGCTGCGCCAGGGTTTGACGCTGTCCAATATCGTTGGCGAGCGCCAGGACGAGATGATCAAGAGCCTGATGGACATCGTGGCCGAGGCCTTTCTGGCCAAGACCAATGAGATCCCGCAGGAGCGCATCATTGCGCTGGCAGAGCGCCTGGCGCATCTGGAAGATGCCCTCGACGAGGTGGTGACCGAGGAGTACCCGCTCAGCGCCGAGAGCATCGAGCTGATGCTGGGCATCGACACCAGCAGCATCCAGGTGATTGCCGATGATGGTGCGCTGGTGCAGCCCGAGGTGCTGGAGTGGGCGAAGAACCTGTCGCTGGGCAACTGGTTCCTGCTGGACCACAATGCCAGCCCGCTGCAGGTGCAGTATGTTTGGCATAGCCAGCACAAGCAGCTGCATCTATTTGCGGCGCTGAGTGGCTCGTGCTTTCTCTTTCAGATGCGGCGCATGGGCCACTACCTGCAGGCGGGCCTGCTGCTGCCGCGCGATGCCGAAGGCATCACGGCGCGCGCCGCGCGCGATGCGCTGGCCAAGATTGAGGCCAACCCCGAGCGGCTGCTGCAGTAAGGCTGCTGGATCTAGCCTGCCGCCAGGCGCTGGAACAAGCCGCCGGGCAGGCGCGCCACCTGGCCTTGGAGTTCGAGCTCCAGCAGCTGGATCTGCAGGCTGGCGATGTCGATGCCGGTGCGGCTGCACAGACTGTCCAGATCGACCGGGTCAAAGCCCAGCGCCTGCAGCAAACCCTGGTCTTCATGCTGATCGTTGCTGGCCGCTGCGCCAGGCGCAGCCGCTGGAGCGGGCTCTGCAGCTGGCGCCCGCGCGGCTGCACCGCCCAGCGCCGGCAGCTCTTCCAGAATATCTTCCACCGATTCCACCAGCTTGGCGCCCTGGCGGATCAGCGCATGGCAGCCTTTGCTTTGCGGCGCATGGATGGAGCCGGGGATGGCGAAGACCTCGCGCCCCTGCTCGCTGGCCAGCCGGGCGGTGACCAGGGAGCCGGAGGCGGTCGCCGCCTCGACCACCAAGGTGCCACTGGCCAGGCCGGCGATCAGCCGGTTGCGTTTGGGAAAGTTCTGCGCCAGCGGGGGCGTGCCCAGGTGGTATTCGCTGACGATCCAGCCCTGCTCGGCAATCTGCGCGGCCAATTGGTGGTTGGCCCGGGGGTAGACCCGGTCGATGCCGGTGCCGATCACGGCGATGGTGGCGGGCTGCGTATCTGTTGCGGCCTCCAGCGCGCCGGCATGGGCGGCGGCATCGATGCCCAGCGCCAGGCCGGAGACGACGGTCACGCCCTGGCGCGCGAGGGTCTGCGCAAAAGCGCGGGCATGGAGCGCACCCTGGGGCGTGGGATTGCGGCTGCCGACCACGGCCAGCGCCCGGTGCGGCCAGGCCAGGCCTTGGGCGCCAAACCAGCGGGCATGGCCGGTGATGTAGAGCAGCACTGGCGGGTCTGCGGTTTCGAGCAAGGACGCCGGGTAATCGGCGTCGCCCAGGGTCAGTACATGGCGCTGCAAAGGGGCGGGCGCGCTGGTCAGCCAGGCCCAGGTGGCCGCCTGCAGCGCTTGCAGCTCGGGGCTGGGGTGGTGCAGCGCCCAGGCTTGCGCGGGCGTGATGCAACTCTCCAACGCGGCGCTGGTCTGGGCCAGCACGTCAGCGGGCAGCCCAAAGCGCGCCAGCAGCCGCCGGATGGTGGTATTGCCCAGGCCGGGCGTGGCGCTCAAGCGCAACCAGTCATGCAGCTCTTGTTCGGTCATGGGCAAGAGCCACTTTCCCCGTTTCCCGTATCAGGGGCGGTAGTCGGGCGAGATCAGCGAGTCGCCTACCTTCACGCCTTCCTTCGCTTCCAGAATCAGCGCGTAGGACACCTTGTCGAACGTGCGGAACACCATGGCCAGGCCATTGGCCTCGTTGGGCAGCTTGATGACGGTCTGGTCGCTGTCGGTCTTGTCCTTGATGCGCGCGCCGCGCGTCATCAGGCGGAAGACATGGCCGAGCTCGACACCGTCGGCCTGGCCCCGGTTGATGGCGATCACGTTGTTGCGCGATGCATAGGCCACGCTGTTGCTGCCGTAGATGGACACGACGCTGCCTTGCAGGTGCTCATCGGGCGCATGCGGCACATAGCTGGTGACGGTGGCGCGCGGCATCGGCAGCAGCTTGTCGCCGATGCGGATTTCTTCCTTCACCGACGTGATGTCCAGCGATGCTGGCACCGGATCGGTGTGGGCATGGCCCTTGGCATCGAGCGTCGTCTCCTTGCGCTCACCGGCCATCACCTGCACCTTGCCCAGGTACTGGGCTTCGTAGCCCAGCACGGCGTTGGTTTCGGGGTCGACCATCGGCACGGCATTGCGGAACACACGGTAGTACTGGCGCTCCTGGCCTGTTTCCAGCGACTGGTCGGCCGAGCGGCCATAGACGCGGTCGCCGGGCGACAGCAGGGCGCGCTCTTGTGCGGCACCGACCAGGCGCGGGGCTTTTTCGCTCTCGCCAGCGGCCAGCACTTCGGGCTCGACCAGGAAAGCCTCGATGAGGCGCTGGTTGACGGCGGGCAGTGCGGTGCCCGAGAGGCTCTCGCTGCGCACGCGCGGCGAGATGCGGATGACCTCGTCCTCACCCGAGCGCGAGGTGACCAGGCGCGCCATGCCATTGCGGCGCTCCAGGTACAGGGTCTGGCCGGGGTAGATCAGGTGCGGGTTGGCGATGGACTGCAGGTTCATGCCCCACAGCGCCGGCCAGCGCCAGGGCTGCTGCAGGTAGATGCGCGAGATATCCCAGAGCGTATCGCCCCGCTTGACCACGTAGCTCTCGGGTGCATTGGCGACCAGGTCGGCCTCGGGGATGCCCTGCGCCGCCACTTGCTGGGCGGTGCTGCGTTGCTGCGCGGTCACCGGCAACTGCGCGGCCGGGGTGGCGGCCCAGGCACTCATGCCGGCGCAGGCCATGCAGGCGACTGCAACGGCGCTGCTGCGCAGCTGGTGGAACAGGGGCGTGGTGGATGCTCGCATGGCCGGGTGACTCCCTCTCAGTCGCTGGCAGGCCACAGTGGGCCTGCTGTCAATGTTTGTAATTGCCTCTGATTCTCGGGCCAAGCCCTTGATCGATCAATGATTATTGCAAGCCATCTGGGCATTGAAGCGCAAAAGTGGCGAAAATAACGACATTCAAGAGCGAAAACTATGTCTATCCTCCCGATTCTCTGCTACCCCGATCCCCGTCTGCACAAGGTCGCCAAGCCCGTGGCCGTGGTCGATGACCGCATCCGTACCTTGGTCCAGGACATGCTGGCCACCATGTACGACGCCAGCGGTATCGGCCTGGCAGCCACGCAGATCGACGTGCACGAGCGCGTGGTGGTGATCGACGTCTCTGAAGAGCGCAATGAGCCCATGGCCATCATCAACCCGGAAATCCTCTGGGCCAGCGATGAAAAGCAGGTGGGTGACGAAGGCTGCCTGTCTGTGCCCGGCATTTACGACGGTGTCGAGCGCTCGGTGGCGGTCAAGATCCGGGCACTCGACGAGAACGGCAACAGCCGCGAGATCGACGCCGAAGGCCTGCTGGCCATCTGCATCCAGCATGAGATGGACCACCTGCTGGGCAAGGTGTTTGTCGAGTACCTCTCGCCCCTCAAGCGCAACCGCATCAAGTCCAAGCTGGTCAAGCAGCAAAAGCGCGAACTGGCCGACGCCAAGGGCTGATATGGGCACGGCGCGATCTTCACGGAGCTGGCTGCCTGGCAGCGCGTGGGGCGCGATGGCGCTGCTCATCCTGTGCGCCGCCCTGGCGGGCTGCGCCTATCCCACCCAGTTCAAGCCCGGCACCCCGCAGCAGGAAGTGCTGAGCAAGCTCGGCCCTGCTACGACCGTCAAAAAGCTCGAGGGCGGAGCGGAGCGCTGGCTCTACACCACCCAGCCGATGGGGCGCGAGGCCTACCAGCTGCGCTTTGGCGCCGATGGCCAATTGCAGACCACCACCCAGGTGCTGACGGCCGAGAACTTCGGCGCCATCCCGCTGGGTCAGTTCAGCGAGCAGCAGCTGATGCAGGATTTTGGCCCGCCGATGGAAATCACCCGGGTCTGGAGCTTCAAGGGACAGGTCTGGACCTACCGATTCTGGGACAATGGCATCAAGCGATTCGCGCATGTGCACATCGATCCGCAAGGTGTGGTGCAAAAGCTGATGTTCATGGATGAGCCTTTGCCCGAGCCCCGCCAGCGCGATTGACGGCCGGTCTGCGTGGCCCGATCGCAACTGGCCTCTTACCTAAAAAAAGACATGAAAGTAGTTTTTGCCGGCACGCCGGAATTTGCCCGTGTGGCTCTCGAGCAGTTGCTGGCCGCCGGTCACGAAGTGCCGCTGGTGCTGACCCAGCCGGACCGGCCCGCCGGCCGGGGCATGAAGCTGCAGGCCTCTCCGGTCAAGCAATGCGCGCTGGCGCACGGCATTGCAGTCAGCCAGCCGCTCAGCCTTCGGCTCGATGGCAAATACCCGCAAGAAGCGGCTGCCGCACGCGCGGCGCTGCTGGCGGCCCAGCCCGATGTGATGGTCGTCGCCGCCTACGGTTTGATCCTGCCGCAATGGGTGCTGGACTTGCCTGCCAAGGGCTGCCTCAACATCCACGCCAGCCTGCTGCCGCGCTGGCGCGGCGCCGCGCCCATCCACCGCGCGATCGAGGCGGGCGATGCCCAGACCGGCGTGACCATCATGCAGATGGACGCGGGCCTCGATACCGGTGATATGTGCCTGGTCGAAGCGCTGGACATTGCCGCCGATGACACCACCGCCAGCCTGCACGACAAGCTGGCCGAGATGGGCGGGCGCATGCTGGTGCAGGCGCTGGCCTTGAGCGCCGAGGGCCGTTTGCAGCGCGCGCCGCAGCCGGCAGAAGGCATCACCTACGCGCACAAGATCGAGAAGGCCGAAAGCACCATCGACTGGGCGCAGAGCGCTGTGCAGATCGATCGGCGCGTGCGCGCCTTCAATCCCTTCCCGGCCGCCTCGACCCGCATGGGCGAGGAGGTGGTCAAGATTTGGGCAGCGCAGCCCGAGCGGCATTCGCCCGCCGGTGCCGTTCCCGGCCAGGTGCTGGCGGCCGACGGCCAGGGCATTGTGGTGGCCTGCGGCGAGGGTGCCTTGCGCATCAGCGCGCTGCAGCGGCCCGGTGGCAAGCGGCTGCAGGCGGCCGATTTTCTGCGCGGCCATGCGCTGCAGCCCGGCCAGGTGCTGGGTGACGACAGGCTCTCCGTGGCGGCTCCATGAGCCTGCACCACCGGCGCCGCGCCATCGACCACCCCAGTTTCCGTGCCGGCGTGGTCGACATGTCGGGCACGGCCGTGGGCATTGCCGCCTGGGCGCTGGTCACCGGTGTGGCCATGGTCAAGGCGGGAATCTCCGCCCCCATGGCCATCTTCATGTCGCTGGTGGTCTATGCCGGCAGCGCCCAACTGGCGGTGCTGCCGCTGATGGCGATGGGCTCGCCGATGTGGGTGGTCTGGTTCACCGCCGCCTGCGTGAACCTGCGCTTTGTCATTCTGTCGAGCATGTGGCGCAGCTATTTTGCGCACCTGCCGCTGTGGCACCGGCTCTGCATTGGTTACTTCAGCGGTGATGTGATCTTTGTGGCCTTCATGCGCCGCTACACCGCGCCGGTGGCCAAGCCCCAGCAGGTCTACTACTTCTGGGGCGCCTCGTCGCTGAACTTTGTGACCTGGCAGGGCTTCTCGATTGCCGGCATCTTGCTGGCCAACGTGGTACCGCTGGAATGGGGCCTGGGCTTTGCCGGCGTGCTGGCGCTGCTGGGTGTGCTCTATTCGATGCTGATCGACCGCGCCACCAAGGTCGCGGCGCTGGTGGCGGCCACGGCGGCGATTGCGGCTTATGGCATTCCGCTCAAGCTCAATATCCTGGTGGCGATTGCCTGCGCGGTCACCATCGGCCTCCTGGTCGAGGCGGTGGACCAGCGCGGGCGCAAGCCCAAGATCGTGGTGGTGGCCAAGAACAAACCGCTGCCATCGCCCGGGCCCGAGCAGCCCGACGATGGCACCACGGCGGTGCCCGTGCGTGAGGAGCATGTGCGATGAGCCAGGACGACTGGGATCTGCTCTACCAGCTCACCGCCATCGTGGGCCTGACCGTCATCACCGTGGTCACCCGCGCGTTCTTCATGATCCCGAAGAACGAACTGCCCTTGCCCGACTGGCTCAAGCGCGGCCTCAAATACGCGCCGCTGGCCGCGTTGATGGCCGTCATTGCCCCCGAGCTGTTGATGGTCAAGGGCGAGCTGACCGACACCTTGCTCGATGCCCGCATTCCGGCGGTGATCTGCGCGACCATCTATTACTTCAAAAAGCGCGGCATCCTGGGCACGATTGTGGTGGGCATGGCGGTCTACCTGCCGCTGCATATCGCCCTGGGCTGGTAAGCCGGGGCGGAGAGACGCGAGCGCGACCCGCTGCTTGGGGCGGGCTGGGCAGGCCTCTACAATGGCGGCCATGCGCAGGCCCTTGCATGGCGCGCGCCCCAGTTTCTAGACTCTTTGGTAGCCATTCCCATGAACATCCTTCGTTTCTCCGACCTGTGTGCCCAAGGCAAGGTGCAAGGCCAACGCGTTTTTATCCGCTCCGATCTGAATGTGCCGCTCAACGATGCCGGCGAGATCACCGAAGACACGCGCGTGCGTGCGTCGGTGCCTGCGATCGAGATGGCGCTCAAGGCTGGCGCCGCCGTGATGGTGACCAGCCACCTGGGCCGCCCCACCGAGGGCGCGTTCCAGCCCGAGGACTCGCTCGCCCCGGTGGCGCAACGTCTGGCGCAGCTGCTGGGCCGCGAGGTGCCGCTGATCGCGGACTGGGTTGACGGTGTCACCGTGGCCCCCGGCCAGGTCGTGATGCTGGAGAACTGCCGCAGCAATGTCGGCGAGAAGAAGAACCTGCCGGCGCTGGCGCAAAAGCTCGCCCAGCTGTGCGACATCTATGTGAACGACGCCTTTGGCACGGCCCACCGCGCCGAATGCACGACCTACGGCATTGCCGAGTACGCCAAGATCGCCTGCGCCGGCCCGCTGCTGTCGGCCGAGATCGATGCCATCACCAAGGCACTGGCCGCGCCGGCGCGTCCGCTGGTCGCCATCGTCGCGGGCTCCAAGGTCTCGACCAAGCTGACCATCCTGCAGGCGCTGTCCAGCAAGGTAGACCAGCTGATCGTCGGCGGCGGCATTGCCAACACCTTCATGCTGGCGGCAGGCCTGAACATCGGCAAGTCGCTGGCCGAGGCCGACCTGGTGGGTGACGCCAAGGCCGTGATCGATGCCATGGCCGCACGCGGCGCCGATGTGCCGATTCCGACCGATGTGGTGGTGGCCAAGACCTTTGCGGCCGACGCAGAGGCGACCATCAAGCGCGCCACCGACGTGGCCGATGACGACCTGATCCTCGATATCGGCCCCGAGACGGCCGCCCGCCTGGCCGAGCAGCTCAAGAAGGCCGGCACCATCGTCTGGAACGGCCCGGTGGGCGTGTTCGAGTTCGATGCGTTTGCGCATGGCACCGAAACCCTGGCCCAGGCCATTGCCCAGTCGCCCGCCTTCAGCATTGCCGGTGGCGGTGATACCTTGGCCGCCATTGCCAAGTACGGCATCGAGGACAAGATTGGTTATATCTCCACTGGCGGCGGTGCCTTTTTGGAAGTATTGGAAGGCAAGACCTTGCCAGCTTTCGAGATTCTGCAAAAACGCGCGGCAGGCTGAGCTTATTCAGTGGACAAATGGCGTTTCTAAAGTGTGAGCAAAAACAACAAAATGCGTGGCTCTGCTCGCACTTTGGATCGTTTCACTTGTCTTGGTAGCACCACATCTACAACAATGGATGCAAGCCTGGGCGGGTGTTGGCCCGTCGGCTATCTAATTCCGAGGAGGGAAACATGGCTTTGAAAAAGACCATCGGAGCGGCGGCGCTGGCAAGCGCCGTGCTTGCGTTGACGGGTTGCGCGGTAGAGGCGCCCGTTCCATACGGCGCCAACTATGCGCAACCAACCCAGATGAAGGTCCGCGCAGCGGGCCACTGGGACCTGATGGCCAGCGAAGTGGTGGCCGACACGCTGGCGACGCTGGAGCGCAATGGTCTGAACGCCAAGACGCCTTTGTATGTGGCCCTGCCACAGAACGCCAGCGCCTTTGACAGCGTGTTCCACGACCTGGTCGTGACCAAGCTGGTGCAGCATGGCGCATCGGTCTACACCACCCCCGGCCAGCAGCTCGAAGTGAGCTACGACGCCAAGGTCGTGCACCACAACCTGCAGCAAGCGGGCAACTGGGCCTATGAAGGCGACAACGGCCAGGTCGTCGCTGGCGTGAGCCCGACCATCGGCACCGACTACCAGGCCGCCACCATCGCAGGCGCCCCGGCATACTCCGAAGTGCTGCTGACCACCACGGTGCTGCGCCAGGGCCAGTATGTCGCGCGCAAGTCCAATGTCTACTATGTTGACAATGCCACCGTCGGCCAGTTCGCCAAGACCGAAGCCTACCGCGCCGTCAACATGAAGGTGGTGAACAAATGATGCGGCGTCTGACCACCCTGGCCGCTGTGGCCTCTGCCGCTGTGCTGGCCGGTTGCGCCAGCTGGAGCGATCCTGCCCAGCCCGTGAGCACGGTGCGCAGCGAGCCGACCTACCAGGCTGCGGACGCCAGCGTCTTCCTGGCCAACAGCCAGGATGCGATCAACAAGCTGACCGCCTCGGTCGCGCCCCAGTCGACCGGTACCGGCCCCGTGCTGGTGGCCACCGTGGTCAATGTGAACAACATGGGCGCCTCGTCGCCACTGGGCCGCACCTTGTCCGAGATCTACGCCAACCAGATGGCCGCCCGTGGCTTCCACGTCAAGGAAGTCAAGCTGCGCACCGATCTGTATGTGCGCGAAGGCACCGGCGAGCTGCTGCTGTCGCGCGAGATGCGCGACATTGCCCGCAGCCAGAACGCCTCGATGGTGCTGGTCGGCACCTTCTCGCCCGCTGCCAACTTCACCTACGTCAGCCTCAAGCTGGTGCGTACCGAAGACAGCCGCATCCTGTCGGGCTATGACTATGCCTTGCCCAATGACCGCGATGTGACCCGTTTGCTGAACGCGCCTCGCTGATCCACCACCGGGCCGCCGCCCGGTTGGAACAAAGAACGCACTCCCCTTGGGGCAGTGCGTTTTTTTATGGCCGGATCGGCCAGCGTTGACAGCCTCCACAGCGGGCTGGCAGAATCCAGCCTCCCTCCTGGCGCGACATTCGATCCGGTTGGCCTGCGTGTTTCCCAGACCCGCTGCCGGCTTCAGGTTTTCCAGTCCCGATCTGCGCGCCTGCGTGCTTTTTGCACACCTCCCCGCCAACTCCGCGTTGGCACACTTTTGATGGATCAGGTGCCGAGCCTTGCTGTTCGGCGCCACGGCATCCGTCTGCCCTTTCCTATCCCTCTCTCACACTCTCACGTCTGGAGCTTCGAATGATGATTCGTCTGTCCAAGTCCGCCCTGGTGCTGGCCATGGCTTTCTTCGCCACCTTGGTGGCTTTTGGCAATATCACCGACTACGCCACCAACTTTGCCTTTGTGCACCATGTGTTCCTGATGGACACCACCTTCCCCGGTAACAGCATCCTCTACCGCGCCATCGATGCGGAATGGATCCACCACCTGGGCTATGCCGGCATCATTGCGCTGGAGACACTGACAGCGCTGCTGTGCTGGGTTGGCGGCAGCCAGCTCTTGCGCGCCCGCCATGCCGATGCGGCCGGTTTTCGCGCTGCCAAAAAATGGGCGATTGCCGGGCTGACCCTGGGCTTTCTCACCTGGCAGGTGGGCTTTATGTCGGTGGGCGGTGAGTGGTTTGGCATGTGGATGTCCAAAGAGTGGAATGGCGTGCCCGATGCCTTCCGCTTCTTTATCACCTTGCTGCTGGTGCTGGTCTACCTGACGATGGACAACGACAGCCTGGCCCCGCCTGCGCAGTCCGCAGGCCGCTGATTCAGCGACGTAGGATCGCTTTGTGCTGGCTCAGCGGCGCGCCCGGCTGGGCCAGAGCACCGAGGCGATGGCCAGCACCATCAAGGCCACCGCCGTCCAGTCCTGCCAGTGCAGGATCTCGCCCAGCCACCAGGCGCCGCTGAAGACGCCCAGCACGGGGATCAGCATCACACTCAAAGTGGACGCCAGCGGCGGCAGGGTGCGCACCAGAAAGAACCAGGCCACCTGGGCAAAGCCGATCACCAGCACCGCATTGAACAGGATGGTGCCCCAGGCGATGGGGTCAGGCGCATGCCAGCGCGGGCGCTCCAGCAGCGTGGCCAGCAGGCACAGGCAGCCGGTGGTCATCACGGTCATCCAGAAGGCCAGGGTCAAGGTGGGCGCGGGGATGCGGGTGCGGCGCAGCAGCTGGGTGCCCAACGCCCAGCTGGCCGCTGCCAGCAGCATCAGCGCCACGCCCGTGGGCTTGCCGCCCAGCTTGTCCATCTCGTTCCACAGCAGCAGCAACACGCCGCCGGCGGCAGCGGCTACGCCCAGCCAGGCGCGCGGCGGCAGCCGGTCACTGAAGAACAGTGCGCCCAGCGCTGCTGAAAAAATAGGCATGGTGTAGCCCAGGATCGCCGCCCGGCCGCTGGGCAGCAGCGGAATCGCCACAATGATCAGCGTGTGCCACATCACCATGTTGAAAAAGCCCAGCACCACGAGCGGCCCCCAGTAGCGCCGCTCCAGCCGGAAGGGCACCTTGAGCACCAGCAGGCCCAACGCCAGCAGCGGCAGGCCGATCAGCATTGACAGCGCGCGAAAGCTCAGTGGCGGGAAGTGCTGCACCCCCGTCTTCATCACCGGCCAATTCAGCCCCCAGACCAGGGTCAGCAGGCACAGGATCACCAGTTGTTGTCGCGACAGGGTAGGCATGGGGCGCGATTGTGCCTGCAATCCCCGTGCGACGCAGTCAGCTCTGCGAAGGCCCTGGCACGGCCAGCTTTTACAATAGCGCCCATGCCTTTTATCGACCAGCTGCGCGCCGCAGCCACCCAAAACAACTCCATGCTGTGCGTGGGCCTGGATCCGGAGCCCAGCCGTTTTCCCGCCGCGATGCGCGGCGATGCCAGCAAGATCTATGATTTTTGCGCAGCCATCGTCGATGCCACCCATGACCTGGTCAACAGCTTCAAGCCGCAGATCGCCTACTTTGCAGCGCACCGCGCCGAGGACCAGCTGGAAAAGCTGATGGCCCATATGCGCCGCGTGGCTCCCCAGGTGCCGGTGATTCTCGATGCCAAGCGCGGCGACATCGGCTCGACCGCCGAGCAGTACGCCAAGGAAGCCTTTGAGCGCTATGGGGCGGACGCGGTGACCTTGTCGCCCTTCATGGGCTTTGACTCCATCACGCCCTACCTGAAGTACGAGGGCAAGGGCGCCTTCTTGCTGTGCCGCACCTCCAACCCCGGTGGGGACGACCTGCAGGCCCAGACCCTGGCCGATGTGCCCGGCCAGCCGCAGATGTTCGAGCATGTGGCGCGCCTGGCCCAGGGCCCCTGGAACACCAATGGCCAGCTCGGCCTGGTCGTCGGTGCCACCCGCCCGCAAGAGATCGAGCGTGTGCGCGCCGTCGCCCCCCACCTGCCGCTGCTGATTCCCGGCGTCGGTGCGCAGGGTGGTGATGCGGTGGCCACCGTCAAGGCGGCCCGCATTGGCGGCGGCCCGATCATCATCAACTCTTCGCGCGCCATTTTGTATGCGAGCAGCGGCGACGACTTTGCCAGCGCGGCGCGCGCCGCTGCGATCCAGACCCGCGACCTGCTCAACGCGGTCGATTGAGCGGCTCCAGCGCCAGAACGACAGGGTCCGTGCTGCACGCTGGCACGGGCCCTGCTTCTTTTTCCGGAATAGTGTGGAGGCTTCTTGGGCCAAGACACAATGCGCCTGCCGCTTTTCTTCTGACGCCTTTTCCACCGCCACAAGGACTTCCGATGCTCCCTATGCTTTTTTCTCGCCCGCGCCGAAAGGCCTGCCTGGGTCTGCTGGCGCTGGCGGCCAGCATGGCGGCAGGCGCACAGGCGGCTGCGCACTACCCCACCAAGGCCATCTCCTTGGTGATTGCCTACCCGCCTGGCGGCAGCACCGATGCGGTGGGCCGCATGGTCGGCACCGAACTGGCGCAGCGGCTCAAGCAGCCGGTGGTCATCGAGAACCTGGGCGGTGCCGGTGGCGCCATCGGTGCGCAAAAGGTGGCCCGGGCGCCGGCCGATGGATATACCTTGCTGCTGTCGGCCAACAACGAGATGGCGATTGCGCCGCTGATCAACAAGGCCATCAAGTACCGGGTGTTCAAGGATTTCACGCCGATCAGCCTGGTGGCGACCCAGCCCATGGTGCTGGTTGCCTCGCAGTCCAGCGGCGTCAAGAACACGCAGGAGTTCCTCAGCCTGCTGCGCCAGAACCCCGGCAAGTACAGCTATGGCAGCTCGGGCGTGGGCACGGCGCTGCACATTGCTGGCGAGATGGTGCAGCAGGCCGGCAATGTGGCGATGACCCATGTGCCCTACAAGGGCGTGGCACCGCTGACCAATGACCTGCTGGGCGGCAGCCTGGATTTTGGCGTGTTTGTGCTGTCCTCGGGCCTGCCGCATATCCGCGCCGGCAAGGTGGTGGCGCTGGGCACGACCGAGGCCAAGCGCTCCAGCGTCACACCCGATATCCCGGCCTTGGCCGAGACCTCGGCGTTTGCGAGGGTCGATATCAACAGCTGGTTTGCGCTGATGGGCCCAGCCAAGTTGCCCCCGCAGGTGCAAAAGGCCTTGCGTGCGGCCATTGATGACATGCTGCAGTCCCCCAGCTTTCGCGCCAAGCTCGAAGCCAGTGGCAATGTGGTGGCTGCGCCCGGCCAGGACATGGGCGCCTTCTTGAAGGCCCAGGTGTCCAAGTACCAGCAGATCGTCGAGACCGCGAAGATCGAAGACCGCTGAGCGCGGTCTCCTTCGGCGCAGCTTAGCGCCGCGCCGCCTGCAGCCAGCGGCCGCCCCAGACCACGACCACCAGCGCCAGCACGACAAACACCGCGCCAGCCCATTGCCAGGCCGTCACCGTCTCGCCCAGCACCAGCATGCCGGTGGTCAGGCCAATGACCGGCACGCAGAGGCTGAAGGGCGCCACCCGGTTGGCCGAGTAGCGCTGGATCAGCTTGGTCCACAGCCCGTAGCCGACGATGGTGGCCACCCAGCCCAGGTAGGCGATCGACATCCAGGCCAGCCCGGGAATCTGCTGCCAGGTCTCTGCCTGCAGCCACTTGCCCACGCTGCCCTCGTCCAGTGCGGCGCTCAGCCCGATAAAGGGCAGAATCGGCATCAGGCTGCTCCAGGCGATAAAGCCCACCGGGTCGTAGCGGGCGTTTTCCTTTTGCGCCAGGCGCACCACCACGTTGGAGCAGGCCCAGGATGTGGCCGCGCACAGCACCAGCAGCAGGCCTGCCAAGGTGGTGCCACCAGCGCCATTGCTGCGCAGCTCATTGATCAGCAGGCAGGCCAGGCCGAGCGCGGCAATGCCCATGCCGGCCACCAGTGGGCGGCCGGGGCGCTCGCGCAGCAGCACCCAGGTCCACACGGCGGTGAGAAACACCTGGGTCTGCAGCACCACGCTGGCGAGCGACGCCGTCATGCCCACCTTGAGCGCGGTGAACAAGAAGCCAAACTGGCCCACGCCCTGCAGCAGGCCAAACAGCACCACCCAGCGCCAGTGCACGCGCGGCGGCTTGATGAACAGCACCAGCGGAAAGGCCGCGCAGAGGTAGCGCAGGGCGCCCAGCTCGAACGGGGTCAGGCTCTGCAGGCCCCATTTCATGATGACAAAGTTGATGCCCCAGACCACCACCACGACCAGCGCCAAGGCGAGGTCCGTAGGGCGAAAGGGGACAGGGGAGCTGGAAGCGGACATGGCTGGAGGCACTGGTGTGCGCAGCGCCGGATGTTATTCAAGGTTTTCCAGCAGTGTGCCAGCAAGCGCAGCTGCGTGCTGGCGCTGCGCTATTCAGCGCCGCTAGCACGGCCCAGCAAACCGCAGGTTTGCGGTTGAGACGAGGCACCCTGCCGCAGGCAGTACAACGTACGACAAGGCAGGGTGCGTCCGGCCAGGTAACGACGTATCAAGGGTTGTGTTGGTGGCTCTCAGCGCAAATGGCGCGTGGGCGACAGAGCCTCAGGCTGCACACCCTGGCTCACCAGCGCCGGGTCCAGCGGCTCCTGCAAGGCCAGGTTGCGCGCCAGCAGGCCGTAGCCATAGGCGCTCTGGATGCCATACCCGCCCTGCGCGGCCACCCACAGAAACTGCGGCACCTGGCCATCCCAGCCAATCACCATCTCGCCATCGGCGACAAAGGAGCGCAGGCCTGCCCAGCTGTGGCTGGGGCGGCGAATGTCGAAATGGCTGGCCTGCATGATGCGGTCAATGCCCTCGGCAATGTCCATCATCTCGGGCTGCACATCATGCGGGTGGGTGGCATCGGCGTTGGCGGGCGAGCCCAGCAGCTGGCCGGCATCGGGCTTGAAGTACCACTGCTCGCCGATATCGATGACGGCCGGCCAGTGCTGGCCGTCCATGCCGGCGGGCATCGCAAAGGTAAAGGCACTGCGGCGCTTGGGCGTGAGGCCAATGGCAGCCGCTCCAGCCATCTGGCCCAGCTCATCGGCCCAGGCGCCGGCGGCGTTGACGACATGGCGGGCCTGCAGCTGGCGGCCATCGGCCAGGCTGATCTGCCAGTGGCCGGCGCTGGCATCCCAGTGTAGGCTGTGCACCCGGGCATCGTTCCACAGCTGGCCGCCGCGCCGGCGCATGCCCTTCAAAAAGCCCTGGTGCAGCGCATGCACATCGATATCGCGGGCGCCATCGTCGCTAAAGCCGGCTTCCAGCACCTCGGTGTTGAGCGCCGGCAAAAAGGCTTTCAGCGCGGCCTTGTCCAGCCAGCGCGCGCCGGGCGAATGCTGGCGTGCCTCGTCGTAGGCGGCTTGCAGCGCGGGCAACTGCGCGGGCGTTGCCACATACAGCACGCCGCGGGGGCTGACCAGCGCATGCTCGGCAAAGTCGGCCGGCGGCTGCTCGTAAAACTGGCGGCTGGCTCGGGTGAGCGCTTGCACCTGGGGTGGGCCATAGTGCTCTTCAAACAGCGCGGCCGAGCGGCCGGTGGTGTGGTAGCCGGGCTGGGATTCCTGCTCCAGCACCAGCACCTGGGCGCTGGTAGCCAGGTGCCAGGCGGTGGCGCTGCCGGCCATGCCGGCGCCGATGACGACAAAATCCCAGACTGCCGGGCTGGCGGTGGCAGAAGCGGATGCGCTAGGGGAGGCCGAAGGGGAACTGTTGGGGGTTTCCATGGTCAGCATGGTAAGGTCAGAGGCACTTCGCAAAGGGCAAACATGAGACAGAAACAAGCACGCAAGGGTTTTTATTCATGGGCGCTGGGCGCCAGCGGGCTGCTGGCCATCTGCGCCGCCAGCACTGTGCAAGCGCAGACGGCGGCACCCGCGCTGCCTAAGCCCACGGTTGTGGGCAGCGGCTACCTCAACCCCTGGGCCATTGCGCCCTTGCCGGACAAACGCTTTTTGCTGACCGAGCGCGGCGGCAAGCTCTGGCTGCTCGATGCCGATGGGCGTAAACAGTCCGAGCTGCAAGGCGTGCCCAAGGTGGTCGATGCCGGCCAGGGCGGCCTGCTCGATGTCGTGGCCGACAGCCAGTTCGCCAGCAACCGGCGCATCTATTTTTGCTTCAGCGAAGCGGGCCCCCAGGCGGGCACCAACAGCACGGCATTGGCTTCGGCGCGCATTGCGGCCAATGAGCGCCAGCTCGAAGACGTCAAGCTGCTGTTCAGCCAGCGCCCCAAGGCCAGGAGCAATGCCCATTTTGGCTGCCGCATTGCCGAAACGCCCGATGGCAACCTGTTCCTCAGCCTGGGTGACCGCTACTCGCAGCGCGACGATGCGCAGACCCTGAACAACCACCACGGCAAGCTGGTGCGCATTGCCAAGGATGGCAGCGTGCCCAAGGACAACCCTTATGCGGGCCGCCAGGATGCGCTGCCGGAGATCTACAGCTACGGCCACCGCAACAGCCAGGGCTTGGCCGTCGCCGCCGATGGCAGCCTGTGGCAGCACGAGCATGGCCCGCAGGGCGGCGACGAGATCAACCGGCCCCAGCCTGGCAAGAACTATGGCTGGCCGGTGATCACCTATGGCGAGGAATACGGCGGCGGCAAGATCGGCGAAGGCACGCAAAAGGCCGGCATGGAGCAGCCCTTGCACTACTGGGTGCCCAGCATTGCGCCCTCGGGCATGGCCTTTGTCACGAGTGACCGCTATGGGCCAGCCTGGAAGGGCAGCCTGTTGGTGGGCGGCCTCAAGTCGCGCAGCGTCGCCCAGCTGACGGTCAAGGACGGCAAGGTGACCGGCGAGAAGCGCCTCTATGAATCGCTGGGCGAGCGCATCCGTGACGTGCGCCAGGGCGCCGATGGCCTGGTCTACCTGCTGACCGATGGGCCCGATGGCAAGCTGATTCGGCTGGTGCCCTCGGGCAGTTAAAGCTTGCGCTTGAAACCCAGATGGCTGGACACAAAGCCCAGCTTTTCGTAAAAGCGGTGGGCATCGGCCCGGCTTTTGTCGGTGGTCAGCTGCACCACCGTGCAGCCCCGCTCCCGACACTGCGCCACCGCCCATTCCAGCATCTGCTGGCCCGCGCCGGCGCCGCGCAGCTGCGCTGCAATGCGCACCGATTCGATCTGGCCGCGCCAGGCCCCCGTGTGTGACAGGCCGGGCACAAAGGACAGCTGCAGCGTGCCCACCACCTGCCCGTCCAGCTCGGCCACCACCAGGCGCTGGTTGGCATCGGCGCAGATCGCGTCAAAGGCCGCGATATAGCGCGCATCGGGCGGGTCGGCCAGCACCTCGCGCTCACGGCCCAGCGCATCATCGGCGAGCAGCGCGATGATCGCGGGCAGGTCGGCCAGGGTTGCGGTGCGGAAAATCAGGTTTGCTGGCATAGGCGCAGTGGGATGGACTGGTTCGTTGACGCGCGGCAAGCTGCCTCAGCGCTTGAGGTAAGGCGCCAAGTAGCGCCCGGTATGGCTGGCCGGGTTGGCCGCGACCTGCTCGGGCGTGCCCTGGGCCACCAGCTGCCCGCCGCCGGCGCCGCCTTCGGGGCCCATGTCGATGACCCAGTCGGCCGTCTTGATGACGTCCAGGTTGTGCTCGATGACGACAATCGTGTTGCCCGCATCGCGCAGCTGGTGCAGCACCTTGAGCAGCAGGTCGATATCGGCAAAGTGCAGGCCGGTGGTCGGCTCATCGAGGATGTAGAGCGTGCGGCCCGTGTCGCGCTTGGACAGCTCCTGCGCCAGCTTGACGCGCTGGGCCTCGCCGCCCGATAGGGTGGTGGCGCTCTGGCCCAGGCGGATATAGCTCAGGCCCACATCCAGCAGCGTTTGCAGCTTGCGGGCAATGGTGGGCACATCGCGGAAGAAGTCGTGCGCGTCTTCCACCGTCATCTCCAGGATCTGCGCAATATTGCGGCCCTTCCACTGCACCTGCAGGGTTTCGCGGTTGTAGCGCTGGCCCTGGCAGATGTCGCAGGGTACATAGACGTCAGGCAGAAAATGCATCTCCACCTTGACCATGCCATCGCCCTGGCAGGCTTCGCAGCGGCCGCCGGCCACATTGAAGCTGAAACGGCCCGGGCCATAGCCGCGCTCCTTGGCGGTGTTGGTCTCGGCCATCAGCTCGCGAATGGGCGTGAACAGGCCGGTGTAGGTGGCCGGGTTGCTACGCGGCGTGCGGCCAATCGGGCTTTGGTCCACATTGATGACCTTGTCGAAATAGTCCAGGCCTTCGATCTCCTGGTAGGGCGCAACATCGCCCTGGGCGCGGTTGATCTTGTGGGCCGCGGCCGCATACAAGGTGTCGTTGACCAGGGTCGATTTGCCCGAGCCCGAGACGCCGGTCACGCAGGTGAACAGGCCGACCGGGAAATCCACCGTCACATCGCGCAGGTTGTGGCCGCTGGCGCCGATGAGACGCAGGCTTTGCACCGCATGCGGGTCCACTGCGGCGGAGGCGGCCGCTTCCTGCACGCTGCGGCCCTTGGTACTGCTGGTGCTGCTGGTACTGCTGGGCTTTTTCTCCAGCGAGGTGCGCACGGTAGGGAACTGCGAGCCGCTCTTGTCCGCGGCGGCCTTGCCCACCGGCGCGCCCACGGTGCTGGCCAGCACCGGCAGCCAGGGCGTGCGGCGCGCGGGCACGGCAATCGATTTCTGGCCGCTCAGGTACTGGCCGGTGAGCGACTGCGGGTGGGCGCAGATGTCGGCGTAGCGGCCCTGGGCCATGATCTGGCCGCCGTGCACACCGGCGCCCGGGCCCATGTCGATGATCTGGTCGGCCGCGCGCATCATGTCCTCGTCATGCTCGACGACGATCACGCTGTTGCCGATGTCACGCAGGTGCTGCAAGGTGGCGATCAGGCGGTCGTTGTCGCGCTGGTGCAGCCCGATCGAGGGCTCGTCGAGCACATACATCACGCCCGTCAGGCCCGAGCCGATCTGCGAGGCCAGGCGAATGCGCTGCGCCTCACCGCCCGAGAGCGTCTCGGCGCTGCGCGCCAGGCTCAGGTAGGTCAGGCCCACATCGTTGAGGAACTGCAGCCGCGTGCTGATTTCCTGGATCACCCGCGCGGCAATATCGGCCTTGGCGCCCGTCAGCTGCACGGTGCTGAACCAGGCGTGGGCCTCGCTCAGGGTGACCTGGCTGATGTCCTGGATCGCACGGGCCTGGTCACCATCGCCCACGCGCACAAAGCGCGCCTCGCGGCGCAGGCGCGCGCCGTGGCAGTCGGGGCAGGGCTGCACGCTTTGGTAGCGGGCCAGCTCATCGCGCACGATGCTCGAATCGGTCTCGCGGTAGCGCCGCGTCATGTTCGGCAGGATGCCTTCGAAGGGGTGCTTCTTGGTGACCATCTTGCCGGCGTTCTCGCCGCTGGCCAGCTCGTACTTGAAGGCGATCTCTTCGTCGCCCGAGCCATACAGCACCACCTGGCGCACGGCTTCGGGCAGGCTCTCGAAAGGCTGCTCGATATCGAACTTGTAGTGGCGGCCCAGGCTCTCGAGCATCGCAAAGTAGTAGCCATTGCGCCGGTCCCAGCCCTTGATGGCGCCACTGGCCAGGCTGAGCGTGGGGAAAGCCACCACGCGCTCGACGTCGAACACCTCGTGCAGGCCCA
The DNA here is from genome assembly GCF_014076495.1 of Comamonas koreensis. Taxonomy (NCBI): domain Bacteria; kingdom Pseudomonadati; phylum Pseudomonadota; class Betaproteobacteria; order Burkholderiales; family Comamonadaceae; genus Comamonas; species Comamonas koreensis. The sequence goes on from NZ_CP043575.1 coordinate 991,074, forward strand.
GGCCATCGCAGGACGGGCAGGCGCCCTGGGGCGAGTTGAAGGAGAACAGGCGCGGCTCCAGCTCGGCCAGCGCATAGCTGCAGACCGGGCAGGAGAACTTGCTGCTGAACAGATGCTCTTCGCCGGTGTCCATCTCCAGCGCCAGCACGCGGCCATTGCCTTCGTTGCCGCCCACGCGCAGTGCCGCCTCAATGCTTTCGGCCAGGCGCTGCTGCAGCCCGGCGCGTACCTTGACCCGGTCGATGACCACATCGACATCGTGCTTCTCGTTCTTGGCCAGCGCGGGCAGGGTCTCGTGCTCGTACATCTGGCCATCGACCCGAAAGCGCACATAGCCCAGCGCCTGCATCTGCGCAAACAGCTCGACGAACTCGCCCTTCTTGCCGCGCGCCACCGGCGCCAGGATCATCAGCTTGGTGTCCTCGGGCAGGGCCAGCACGGCGTCCACCATCTGGCTGACGGTCTGGGCCGCCAGTGGCAGGTTGTGGTCGGGGCAGAACGGCGTGCCTGCGCGGGCATACAACAGGCGCAGGTAGTCATGGATTTCGGTGACCGTGCCCACGGTCGAGCGCGGGTTGTGGCTGGTCGCCTTCTGCTCGATCGAGATGGCCGGTGACAGGCCCTCGATCAGGTCGACATCGGGTTTGTCGAGACGGCCCAGAAACTGGCGCGCATAGGCCGAGAGGCTCTCGACATAACGGCGCTGGCCTTCGGCATACAAGGTGTCAAAGGCCAGGCTGGATTTGCCCGAGCCCGACAGGCCGGTGATCACCACCAGCTGGTGGCGCGGAATGTCCAGATCGATGTTCTTGAGGTTGTGCGTGCGCGCGCCACGGATGGCGATGCGACTGTGTGCCAGCCGCGCGCCCAGGTAGCGGCTGTCGTCCTGCTGCGCCTCGGACAGGCCGAGTTCATGGTGCAAGTCGATGGCAGCGGAAGGGTCGGTGGGGGTGCGTGGTGGCATGTGGGCTTCAAGATCCAAAACCCCTCATGATAGCCAGCCTGCCCGTTCGTTGTGCAATCTGCCGGGTATCGCTGCACATGCGTTGCGGATAAACCCAGGGGCGTGGCCCGCTGTCTGGCGCCAAAACCGAGGTGAGGGCTTGCGGCAGCTTTGCGCCTAGCTATTGTTTCTGATGCGCTGCTGGGCGCAGAGATTCCGTCTGCCAGCAGGGCTTGCGGCTGCGCTCTACACTTGCCGCTGGCGATCGTCGCCATCCGTCCCTTGTTTGCCTGCGTATCGCCCTTGTCTCTCACCTCTGTTTCTTCTTCCACGGCCATGCTGCCGGCCGAGCGGCGCGCCAGTTTCAGCCTGGCGCTGATCTTTGCATTGCGCATGCTGGGCCTGTTTCTGGTGCTGCCGGTGTTTGCGCTGGAAGCCCACAAATACCCCGGCGGTGATGACCCGGCGCTGGTCGGGCTGGCCATGGGCGTCTATGGCCTGACACAGGCCGTCTGCCAGCTGCCGCTGGGCATGGCGTCGGACCGCTTCGGGCGCAAAAAGGTCATTGTGCTGGGCCTCTTGGTGTTTGCCGCCGGCAGCCTGATCGCCGGCATGGCGGGCAACCTGCATACCCTGCTGCTGGGTCGGGCGCTGCAAGGCGCAGGCGCGGTGTCCGCCGCCGTCACGGCGCTCTTGGCCGACCAGACCCGCGACGAAGTGCGCACCAAGGCCATGGCCCTGGTGGGCGCCAGCATCGGCCTGATGTTTGCGCTGGCGCTGGTGCTCAGCCCGCTGCTGGTGGTGCACATCGGCCTGAGCGGCCTGTTTTTGATGACCTGCGGCCTGGCGCTGGGCGGTATTGCGGTAGTGCTGTGGGTCGTGCCGCCTGAGCCGCTGGAGCACCGGGGCGGCGCACGCGGCGGCCTGCGCGAGGTGTTCCGCCATGCCGACCTGGTGCGCCTCAACGCCGGTGTGTTTGTGCTGCACACGGTGCAGATGTCGATGTGGGTAGCCGTGCCCGCGATGCTGGTGGCCGCAGGCCTGCCCAAGGCCGAGCACTGGCAGGTCTACCTGCCGGCCGTGCTGCTGTCCTTTGTGCTGATGGGCGGGCTGTTTGCGCTGGAGCGGCGCGGTTACCTGCGCGGCGCTTTGCTGGGCTCGATCGCGCTGGTGGCCCTGGTGCAGATGGCCCTGGGCCTGGTGGCGACCTCGGGCCATGCGCCTGCGCTGTGGCTGATGGGCGTGCTGCTGTTCGTGTTTTTCTGCGGCTTCAACGCGTTGGAGGCCACGCAGCCCAGCCTGGTCTCGCGCATGGCGCCGGCATCGCTGCGCGGCGCGGCGCTGGGCAGTTACAACACCTTGCAATCTCTGGGCCTGTTTGCCGGCGGTGCGCTGGGTGGGGCGCTGACCCGCTGGGGCAGCGTGACGGATCTGTTCATTGCCACCAGCGCGCTGGCGCTGCTGTGGCTGGTGCTGACCTGGCCGCTGCAGCCGCTGGGCCGCGCCGTGGCTGGTGCTGGCGCTGCACAAAAGTAAGCACTGGCTGGGAATGGGGCAGGCCTGGCAGGCCCTGTTGCAGGATCTGCGGCCACCCGCAGAGAAGGACCGGCCGCTTTGGGGTAGGATACGCCCCTGAATCTCAGTGATGGGCGCTTTGAAGGCTGCAATGCCTGCAACACTGCCAACGCATAGTAGGCGCCCATTTTTCAAAGGAACTACCTCTACCATGGCATCCGTCAACAAAGTCATCATCGTCGGCAACCTCGGCCGCGACCCTGAAATCCGCACCTTCCCCTCGGGCGACCAGGTGGCCAACGTCACTATCGCCACCACCGACCGCTGGCGCGACAAGAACAGCGGTGAGAACAAGGAAGCCACCGAGTGGCACCGTGTGGTGTTCAATGGCCGTCTGGCTGAAATCGTCGGCCAGTACCTGCGCAAGGGCAGCCAAGTCTATGTGGAAGGCAGCCTGCGCACCCGCAAGTGGACCGACCAAGCCACCGGCCAGGAGCGCTATGCGACGGAAATCCGCGCTGACTCGATGCAGATGCTGGGCAGCCGCCAAGGCCAGGGCAGCCCAGGCGGCCAAGGCGGTGGCGATGACTACGGCTATGGCGACAGCGGCTACGGCGACCAGGGCGGTGGCGGCGGCGCCCCCGCTGGCAACTACCAGCGCCGTGCACCGGCACCGGCAATGGCTCCGGCCGCTGCGCCCCGCCAGGCGCCGCCTCCCCGTCCAGCACCGGCACCTATGCCTGCGCCAGCCCCACGCGCCGCTTCGGGCTTTGACGATATGGACGACGATATTCCGTTCTAATTCGCCATCAACGCATTTTTTGTATTGCGAAAGCCCCTGGCTCCCGAGAGCCAGGGGCTTTTTTTAATGGCCGCGCAAGGCTGGCACGGCTGGCGGCGCACCGCCTTTGAACCGGTTCCTAGAACCTGTTCAAAGTCTCTACGCAGCCGCGTTGGAGTGCAATCGGGATGAGTTCGAAGGGATGGAGCGCAGCTTGCACCGGGGTGCAAGCCAGGGCCAGCGCGCAGAAATCGCCCGATTTCACTCCAACCCGTAGGGACAGTGGCTTTGCGCTGCCCGGGAAGGGGCGCCCGGCTAGGGCCGCCCGGGCAGGGGCGGTCTGCGTTGTTGCAAATCCTCGCAATAGATGGGCTATTGCTGCGGTGTTGCGCGGCTGGGCGCCCCCCTCGCGTCCCATCCCGCAAAGACACTGTCGCGGCGCGAGGAGACATTGAACAGGTTCTCAGCGGACCGTCGCCATCGGTGCAGCGCTGCCGTTTGCGCTCGCTTCTGGCGTGTTCAGCTGGCGCCGCAGATCGAACTTGAGCAGCACAACGCCGGCGCCAATCAGCAGCACGTCCTTGACGATGAAACCGTCCAGCGTGGACAGCTGGGGCAGCAGGCTCAAGGTGGTGATGCCGGTGACGATGACGATCAGGGCGCCCACGACACCCAAAGCAGGTTTTTTGAAGCCGACCACCAGTGCCAGAAACGCCAAGGTCTCCACCACGCCCAGAAAGTAGCTGCCCCCGTGCACACCGAAGAGCGTGTAGAGAAAGCTGAGCCAGGTGCTCGAGATCAGGGGCTCCAACTCGGCGACCTCAAAATCAAACCATTTGAAGGTGCCGAACAGCGCAAAAATAAAGATCACCGAGACGCGCAGCACAGCGATATCGGTATCGGAGTGAATAAAGCGATGGATGGTATTTTTCATGGGGGTCTCCTGGTTAAAAAAATGGCTGGGATGCGGATGTCATGGGGCGGTGCTCAGCCAGTCGACAATGGCTTTGGCGGCACGGTCATAGGCCCCATGGGGCGGGATGCGGTTGAGCAGTAGCGCGCCCTTGATCGCAGAGCTCACCACCATGGCCAGCTCTGCCGGGGGCTGTGCAAAATGCAGGGCTGCCTGGTGCTGGCCCGCGACCAGAATGTCTTGCAGCAGCTGTTGCTCGGTCTGTGCCAGCTGGTAGACCGCCGTTTGCAGTGCGGGCGAAAACAGGTGGCTGTCCGACAGCATCGCGTAGACACCGCACATTTGCCCCTGCGCCGCGCAATCTGCAAAGGCATTCAGATAGGCCTGGAGTTGCGGCACACCGGCGGGCAGCTTTTGCAGCGCTGCCTCCAGGGCTTTGAAATCGGCCCGTTTGTAGTCACAGTAGGCAATGCCCAGGTCTGTTTTGCTAGGGAAATGATGGTGAATACTGGCTTTGCGAATGCCAATACCCGCCTCCAGATCGGCATAGCTGAAGCCCTGGAAGCCACGCTGCTGGATCAAGTGGTTGCTGAGAAGGATGATTTTTTCGCGGGTAGACATCGTCAATGATTCTGTATTGGGTGATGGTTTTTGACTATACCTACTAGAAGGTAGGTTGCCAAGTTGCCATATGATTCAAAGCGTAAATCCAGCAGCCGGCATGACCCGCGGCATGCGTGCCGGGTGCGCTGCAGGATCGGCGGGGCCAGCGGTTTTGGCGCAAAAGGCCAGTGCCCACTGCGGCTTTGCCGCCGGTAGAGAATGCGGCATGGGCGCAGAACGCGCCGCGCACAATGCCGGCCCGGCAGACCTGTGATGGTTCCCGTGCCGCCCTGGATAAGGGCGCAGCTGACGGCATGCCCTTTGTACCACCTTGCATGAAAGCGGCCATGACTCCGAGCACCGATACTGCCAATACCTTGGATAGCTCCAAGATCGCATCCCTCATCGCGCCCAGCGGCCGCCTGCGTGCCGCCATCAATGTCGGCAACCCGGTGCTGGCGCACAAAAGGGCCGATGGCTCGGCCGCAGGCGTCTCCGTCGATCTGGCAGCGCGCATGGCGGCCCAACTGGGTCTGCCGCTGGACCTGCAGCTGTTTGAGGCGGCCGCCCATTCGGTCGATGCTGTCACCCAGGGCCAGGCCGATGTCGGCTTTTTCGCCGTGGACCCGGTGCGGGGCGCGGGCATCGGTTTTTCCGCCCCCTATGTGCTGATCGAAGGCGCCTACATGGTGCGCAGCGATTCGGCGCTGAGCGACAACGCGCAGGTGGATGTGGCCGAGCACGAAGTGGTGGTGGGCCAGGGCAGCGCCTATGACCTCTACCTGAGCCGGGCGCTGAAACACGCGCGCATCCTGCGGGCGCCCACCTCGCCGGCGGTCATCGATGTCTATCTGCAACCCCAGGGAGACGTGGCCGCAGGCGTCAAGGTGCAGCTGGAGGCGGCGGTGGCCAGCCATGCCGGTCTGCGCCTGCTGCCCGGGCATTTCATGCTGATCCAGCAGGCCATGGGCCTGCCCAAGAGCCGGGGCGAGGCCGCTATCCAGTGGCTGGCCGCCTTTGTGGAAGACGCCAAGGCCAGCGGTTTTGTGGCCCAGGCGCTGGCGCAGCACCAGGTGCCAGGCGCGGTGGTCGCGCCCGGAGTGCAGCCATGAGCGTGTTTGACCATCTGCAGCAGCTGCTGGACGGCGAGGGTGCCCGCTTTCGGGTGCTGGAGCACCCGGCCGAGGGTAAATCCGACGAGGTGGCGCGCATCCGGGGCACGACGCCGGGCCAGGGTGCCAAGGCCATGCTGTGCAAGACCCGCAATGCCGGGCACTGGGTGCTGGCCGTGCTGCCGGGTGATCAGAAGCTGGACTTTCGCCTGCTGGCTACCGCGCTCGGCCTGCCCAAGATGACGATGGCCAGCGCGGAAGAGGCGACGGAGCGGACCGGTTGCGTGATTGGCGCCATTCCACCCTTCAGCCCGGGCCCGCAGGTGGCCTTGGTGGTGGACCCGGACCTGGTGGAGCGCCATGCCGAGATTGCCTTCAATGCCGGGCGGCTGGACCGCTCGATGGTGCTCAACGCGCAGGACTATGTGCGTATTGCCCAACCGGCGCTGCACCGCATCTGCGCCCCTGCTGGCTAAGGCAAAAATCCAACACCGCGCAGGCATGGCGACTGCACAATAGTCGCCATGTTTATCGCCATCCCTCTGGAAAACAAGCCCTCCTGGCAGTCACCGCCGTGGATGACGGTGCTGCTGATCGCGATCAATTGCCTGGTGTTCTGGGTCTGGCAAGGGGGTGAGGAGCGGGCGGCAGAGCGCGCATCCAAAACCTATGCGCATACGGCACTACCGGCGATTGAGGTGCCGGCCTTTGTGAAGTACCTCGACGCACAAAGCCGCAAGCCGGACAGCCGCATCCAGCCCCAGATGGTGCGCATGGTGCAGGGCCTGCAAAAAAACCAGGACTACGGCCAAATCTATATGCTGATGCAGCAGGAGGGGCGTTTTCGCCGCCAGCTGCTGGCCGGTGAGGTGATCACGGCGGCCGATCCGCTGTATGCCGACTGGCAGGCCGCCCGCGCCCGCTTTGCGCCGCTGGAGCCCAAGCCTTTTACGTCGCGCTGGGCGATGAGCTATGAGGCCGGCGCCGGGCTGCAGCCGCTGCAGGCGCTGACCTCCACCTTCTTGCACGGCAGCACCGGCCACCTGCTGGGCAATATGGTGTTCCTGTTTCTCTTCGGGTTCACGCTGGAGATGGCGCTGGGCGCCGGGCTCTACCTGTGCTTTTATCTCGTCGCCGGTGTCAGCGCCTCGCTGTTTGCGGGCCTGTTCTATGCGGGCTCGGGCAGCTATGGGCTGGGCGCGTCGGGCGCGATTGCCGGGCTGATGGCCATGTATGTGGTGCTCTACCGCATGCGGCGCATCCGCTTTTTCTACATGCTGGCCTTCTACTTCAACTATGCCACCTGGCCGGCGCTGGTGGTGCTGCCGGTGTGGATGGGTTTTGAACTGGCACAGCACTTTTTAGGGCAGCAGGGCGTGGCCTATATGGCGCACTTTGGCGGCTTGCTGGCCGGCGGCCTGCTGATGGCTCTCTACCTGCAGCTGCGGCGCAAGGAGTCGGTGGTGGAGGTGGCGGCCCGAGACAAGCAGCAGGCCCAGGCCCAGAGCGCCGCGCTGGCCGCCGCCGTGCAGCGCGCGCAAAAGCACACCGATGCGCTGGCCTTTGAGCTGGCCGCACCCGCTTGGCGCCAGGCCGCCAAGCTGGCACCGACCGATGCCGCCATCTTGCGCGCCTGGTTCGAGAGTGCCCGCCATGCGCCGGCGAGTGAGGATTTCCACCGCGCCGCTCGCGCCATCTTCAAGCTGCCGGCCAACACAGAAGCGCTGCGCCAACTGCAGCACCACAGCTGGCAAACCTATATGGACCGCGCCCGGCCCGCCCCGCGCATCAGCGACAACAGCCTGCACGCACTGGCGCGCAGCTTTGTGCGGCTGGGTGCATGGGACGACGCCCAAACCATCTGCCAGCAGCTGGAAAGCGCTGCCGACCACCCGCACTGGCCTGCCACCTTGGCGCTGGTGGCCAATGGTCTGGCCAAGGCCGGCCGGCTGGACGAGGCCCGGCGCTGGCTGCCGGCGCTGCAGCGCGCCGCACCGCAAGAGCCGGTCACGCGCTGGCTGAGCCAGGCCAGCACCTGAACGCGGGTCGAGTGCCTGGGCGGCAGTGGCCAACACCCTGGCGCGTCAGCTCCATGTAAAGTTTTCGTGAAGCCATGCCTTATGATCGCTGCCAAGCTGCGCCAGTGAGGGCGGCAGACAGAAAGGCTGGCCATGGGCCCACTGCGTTCACCACAGCAAGACGACGTTGACAGAGCCCAATGGGTGATCGAGCCTTTCTGGCGCAAGCTCAACAGCTTTTTCCTGTTTCCGCTGCAGCGCAAGCCGCTGCTGTATGCGCTGGTGCTGTCGCTGTGCGCCTATATGCTGATGTGGGGCCTATTGATCGGTCTGGTCGTTGCGGTGGGCCTGCTGCTGGCGATCAGCCGGCATGCGTTCAAGATAGCGGCCTATGCCTCGCACGGCGTGCTCGACAGCAATGACTACGATGACTACCCTTGCGATGCCGACCTCAAGGTGCTGCCCTGGAAGTTCTTTGGCGTGCTGCTGGTGCATGGCTTTCTGATCGGCATGCTCGCCCGGGTCAGCCCGGGACTGGCGGCGCTGGGCGATCTGCTCTCGTCCTTTCTGATCCCCGCCACCTTGATGGTGCTGATCACCAGCGGCAGCCTGCGCGCTGCCATCAACCCCTTCATGCTGCTGGGCACCATGGGTGCCATCGGTCTGCCCTATGGCCTGCTGTGCCTGTTTCTGTTTTTGCTGATGCAGGGGGTGCCGATGGCCTTTGCGCTCCTGGTCACGGTGATGCCCCAGGCGCTGCTCGCGCCTTTGCTGGCCTTTGTCGTGATCTATTTCAACGGCGTGATCGCCGCGATGATCGGCTATGTGATGTACCAGAACCATGCGGCGCTGGGCATCACGCCGGACAAGGCGCCGCAGGCCGAAGCGGGCGCGCCCGTGGTTGACCCGCAGACCGCGCTGGCCCAGCGCCGCGATGCCCAGGTGGCCCAGCTGGTGCAGAACGGCGACATGAACGCCGCCCTGGCCGAAGCGCGCGAGTGGCAGCGCAGCGAGCCCGATAGCCTGGCCGACCAGCGCCGCTACCACCGCGTGCTCAAGCTCAGCGACAAGGCGGGTGAGCTGGCGCGCCATGCGCAAAGCTATATCGCACTGCTGCTGCAAAAGCAGCGCAGCAGCGATGCGCTGGAGGTCTGGGGCAGTTGCTACAAGCGCGACAAGGGCTTTCGGCTGAAGGAGGCCCGCCACACGCTGGCGCTGGCGCAGACGGCCTGGAAGCGCATGCAGCTGCCCCATACGCTGGCCCTGCTCCATGGTTTTGAGAAAGCCTATGCCGGCAGCGATCTGGTGCCCCAGGCGCTGGAGCTGACGGTGCGCGTGCTCAAGCAAGGCGCCAACAAGCCGGACCAGGCGGTGCGCGTGTTCATGCGCATGAAGATCCGCTACCCCGCGCATGCCTGCACGCAGGAGGCGGCCTGGATCTTGCGCGATGAGTTGCCGGGGGCAGCGCAGGCGCCTGGCGCACCTGCTTGACTATTTAAGCGGCCGCCGAGGGCGCCACTCTGGCGATGATGCCGCCGCCCAGGCAGACCTCGCCGTCATACAGCACGGCCGATTGGCCTGGCGTCACCGCCCATTGCGCCTCGGGAAAATCGAGGTGGAAATGCGCGGGCGTCGCATCGGCGCCGATGATCGCGGGCGAGTCGGGCTGGCGGTAGCGGGTTTTGGAGCCATAGGTGCCAGCAGCGGGCGGGTGGCCAGCCACCCAGCTCGTGTTGTCGGCGTCCAGCGCCTGCGACAGCAGCCAGGGGTGGTCATGGCCTTGCACCACGCGCAGGATGTTCTTGTCCAGCTCCTTGCGCGCCACAAACCACGGCGCATGCTCGCCGGCGCCCCGCGCTGCGCCTTTTTCCTTCACGCCGCCAATGCCCAGGCCCGAGCGCTGGCCCAAGGTGTAGAACGACAGGCCCACATGCTTGCCCAGCTTGCGGTTGCGGTCGTCCAGGATCAGGCCCGGTTCCTTGCTGATGTAGCGGTTGAGAAAATCGCGGAAAGGGCGCTCGCCGATAAAGCAGATACCGGTCGAGTCCTTTTTCTTGGCATTGGGCAGGCCGATCTCTTCGGCAATGCGGCGCACCTCGGTCTTTTTCAGCTCACCGACCGGGAACAGCGCCTTGGACAGCTGCGCCTGGTTCAGACGGTGCAGAAAATAGCTCTGGTCCTTGGCCGGGTCCAGGCCCTTGAGCAGCTCGAACAGCTGGGTATCGGGGTTCTGGCGCACGCGGGCGTAGTGGCCGGTGGCGATCTTTTCGGCACCCAGGCGCATGGCATGGTCCAAAAAGGCCTTGAACTTGATCTCGGCATTGCACAGCACATCGGGGTTGGGCGTGCGGCCGGCCTGGTATTCGCGCAGAAACTCGGCAAACACCCGGTCCTTGTAGTCGGCGGCAAAGTTGACGTGTTCGATCTCGATGCCCACCACGTCGGCCACGGCTGCGGCATCGACAAAGTCGATGTTCGACGAGCAATACTCGCTGTCGTCGTCATCTTCCCAGTTCTTCATGAAGATGCCGACGACCTCGTGCCCCTGTTTTTTGAGCAAATACGCGGTGACGGCCGAATCCACGCCGCCACTCAGCCCCACTACGATGCGCTGTTTAACCATGGGCGCAATTATCCGCCTGGCGGCAGGCGCCTGCTTCGCTAGGGCTATGTGGCGTTTTGTCGCCCAACGGCGACCAACAGCGCCGATAAGCGCCCAAGGTCCCCAGCAGGCGCTGCCCGCCGGGCTTATTGAGGCGTCAGCGCAATGCGCTCGCGGGTGGCTTTCTCCACCGCGCTGCGCGAGTAGGTCAGCGGAAAGTACTGGCCTGCCGCCCAGGTGTTGGCCAGGTCGCGGTAGTGGGGGCTGGCCGGGTTGCCCGATTGGCCGGGCGTGTTGACCACGCGCGAGGCATCCCAGTTGCCCACATCGACCACCATGCGGAAGGACGCGCCCGAGGTCAGCTGGTAGGTGTCCACGTTGTAGCTGGTGGCCATGGGCGTGGCCCAGGAGCCGCCGATGCCGCCCACGCCGACATTGAGCTTTTGCTTGGTCGCGCTGTCCACCACACCGGCGAGCGGGTGCACAAAGATCGCCTGGTGCAGGCTGCCCCAGGTCCAGCTCTTGGCATCGGCCCCCAGCTTGGCCTGCAGCCATTGCATCGCCGGGGCGATGGACGAGAGCAGCACCTGGTCGCGCTCGGTCTCGCTCATCCAGCCTTGGGGCTGCTCCAGCACCGCGATCATGCGGGTGGCACTGGTCTCCTTGGCAAAGCTGCGCTCGTTGGCGGCCAGCACCTGGTCGGTCAGCGCTTTTTTCAAGCTGGCATTGCTCCACACCTCATAGAGCGCAGCGGCGGCGCTGTCCTTGGCCATGGTGCCGTCCCAGCCCTGCAGCAGTGCCAGTCCCTGGGCGGTCTGGGCATCGTTGCTTTGCAGCGGTGCCAGCAGCTTGAGCAGGCGCTGGGCCGGTACGGCCACGATGTCGGTCTGCCAGGCTTCGGAGTCGGCGACGCTGAGCTTCTTGCCGTCCTTGGCAGCCTTTTGAAACAGGCCATGCAGGCGCTGCGCGCGGGCCGAGTCGGACCATTCGTAGCCAATGCCTTTTTGGTAGAGCGGGTGCGTGGGTGGCACATTGTTTTCGTTGGCGGTCACCACATAGCCGCGCTGGGGGTTGAACTCCCAGGGCAGCTCGTCGCCATTGCGGTAGCCGGTCCATTCAAAGCGGCCATCGCCGGGCACCGGCATCAGCCCGTCCCAGTTGGGGCGGATGGGGGTGAGCCCGCCCGGGATCCAGCCGATATTGCCGCTGCTGTCGGCATAGACCTGGTTCTCGCCCGGTGCACCCCAGCGGTTCATCGCTGCGCGGAACTGGTCAAAGTCCTGCGCGCGCATGTAGTCCATCGAGCCGAAATAGGGCGCCATGCCCAGGTCCAGCCAGGCGGCGCGCAGCGCATAGGCCTTGTTGCCTTCGGCGGCCAGCACCGGGCCGTGGCGGGTGTACCAGTTCTCGACGATGACCGGCTGGGCCGCGCCCTTGACGGCAATGCTCTCCGTGACGCGGGTCATCGGCTCCCAGCGGCCCTGGTACTTGTACTCCTTGCTGTTTTGCGGGTTGGTTTCGTACACATACAGGTCTTCCTGGTCCATGTAAAAGCGCGTCAGGCCAAAGGCGATGCGGCCGTTGTGGCCGATGGAGATGCCGGGCAGAAACGGCTCACCGGCGCCGATCACATCCATGCCAGGGGCCGAGATGTGCGAGATATAGCGCAGGCTGGGCGCGCCATGGGCGCGGTGCGGGTCATTGGCCAGAATCGGCCGGCCGGTGGTGGTCATGCCCGGCGCAATCGTCCAGTTGTTGCTGCCGTAGCTGGCCAAGGTGTTGGCATCGGGCTGGTTCAGTGTCGATTCGGACAGCGCCAGCAGCTGCTCGGGTGCCATGTCCTGCACCGACACCTTGACGTTCTCCTTGGTAAAGCGTGGGCTGGCGGTGGCCAGCGCATAGGCGCGCTTGAGCTCCTTGCCAGGTAGGCCACAGACCTCCAGCCCTGGCGGGACCTGCGGCTTCACATCGGGCACCAGCTCGCGGCGCAGCCAGTCCACGCGGGCGCCGTTGTGCTTGCCTTCGCAAAAGGCCTGGGCGCGGTCCACCTCGCCAGTAAAGTTCAGGGTCAGGCCATGGTGGCGGATGCGCACCGTGTCTTCTGCGGCCCACTGCGCGGGCTGGTAGCCCAGCAGCTTGAACTCTTCGGGCAGCAGGCCGGGGTCGGCCTTCGTCTGGGCAACAAAGGCATTCACCCCGGCCACAAAGGCCTCGGCCACGCGCTTGGAGTCCGAGCCATAAGCCAGCCATTCGCGGTACATGTCGCCACGAAACAGCACCGCGCGCGCCGCCTTGTCGCTCTCGACCCAGGCCGGGCCAAAGTCCTGGGCCATCTGGCCCAGGCCGCGCTTGCGCCACAGGTCCATCTGCCAGAGCCGGTCGCGTGCGGCCATATAGCCTTGCACCACAAAGGCGTCATAGGTGGTGCCCGCGTAGATATGCGGCACGCCCCACTGGTCGACCAGCACCTCGGCGGGCTTTTCCAGCCCGGCAATCCTGGCGCTGTGCTGGCGGGTGGGCGGCGTGCCCAGCGAGCTGCAGCCGGCTGCAAGCAGCGCAGCGGCCAGCGGCAAGGCCAGACGGTTGGCAAAACGACAGGCGTCGCGGTGTGGCATGGTGTGTCTCCTCGTTATGGTGTGGATGCACATTGCCATGCTTGCCCGCTGCGCGCAATCGCGTTAGCGCCAAGCGGTGCCCAGGGAGACTGCGCGCCGCCCAAAAACAAAGCCCATGGTGGTGAGCCATGGGCTTGTCGTGGATGCGCGCCTATTCGAGCGGTCTCACACCGTCTGGCTGCACCAGCACGGAAACATCGGTGTAGATCAGGTTCAGCGCAAAGCGCTGGCCGGCCAGGTAGTCGTCCAGCGACTGCAGCACCAGCGGGCTGCGCATCTGGTGGGCCTCGGCGCGCATTTCTTCGGCGGTCATCCAGACGGTGCGGCGTATGCCTTCGTCGAGCGGCTGGTTTTCGTAGAACGCGCCGACGGTGCCGGTAAAGGCAAAACGCATATAGGTGGTGTCCGCGCCGCTTTTGCTGCGCACAAAGCGGTTCATGTAGATGCCCAGCAGGGCCGAGGGCTTGAAGTCAAAGGCCGTCTCTTCGAGCACTTCGCGCACACAGGCCTGGATGGGGGATTCGCCAGGGTCCAGATGGCCCGCCGGGTTGTTCAGGCGGATGCCGTCCGAGGTGTCTTCCTCTACCAGCAAAAATCGGCCATCGCGCTCAATGACGGCGGCCACGGTGACGTTGGGTTTCCAGCGGTGGGGCATGCGGCATTATGTGCCAAGTCGCTGAAATCATAAAAAGAGCGTCAAGGGCTTGTCATGCTGTTGCAATCACCACCACAGGCAAAGCTCTGCAGTACGATAGCAGCATGCAAGCACCCGCCCCCACCCCAGCCATTCCCGCACAGTCCGTCTATGCCGAGCGCCGCGCCCAGGTCGCGCGCCAGCTGGGCGAGGGCGGGATCGCCATCATCCCCACCGCGCCCGAGCGCGCGCGCAACCGCGACAGTGACTTTCTGTACCGCCACGACAGCTATTTCTACTACCTGACCGGTTTCAGCGAGCCCAACGCCAGCCTGGTGATCACCGCTGATGGCAAGACCACCTTGTTTTGCGCACCCAAGGACCTGGCGCGCGAGATCTGGGACGGCTACCGGCTGGGGCCCGAGGCCGCAGTCGCGGCGCTGGGCGTGAGCGAGGCCTATTCGGTGGCCGAGCAGGCGGCCCGCATGCCCAAGATGCTGGAAAACCGCAGCGTGGTCTGGTACCCGTTTGCGATCCACCAGGGGCTCGAGAGCACGGTGGCCCAATGGCTCAACGGCGTGCGCGCCCGCACCCGCTATGGCGCGCTGGTGCCCGAGCAGCAGCGCGACCTGTGCACCGTGCTCGATGAGATGCGTTTGTTCAAGGATGCGCACGAGGTGCCGATTCTGCGCCGCGCAGGAGACATCAGCGCCCGCGCCCATATCCTGGCGATGCAGCGCTCAGCGCGCATGGTTCGCGCCGGGCAGGACGTGCGCGAATACCACCTCGATGCCGAGCTGCTGCAGGCCTTCCGCGAATACGGCTCGCAGTGCCCGGCCTATGGCTCGATCGTGGCCGCCGGCGCCAATGCCTGTGTGCTGCACTACCGCGCCGATGCCGCGCCCATCCGCAGCGGCGAGCTGGTGCTGATCGATGCCGGTTGCGAGCTCGATGGCTATGCCAGCGACATCACCCGCACCTTCCCGGCCAACGGCCAGTTCACCGGCCCGCAGCGCGATCTGTACGACCTGGTGCTCGCCAGCCAGGATGCCGCCATTGCGCTGGCCCGGCCCGGCAAGCGCTTCAACGACATGCATGACGCCACCGTCGCCGTGCTGGCCCAGGGCATGCTCGATCTGGGCCTGCTCGACAAGAACAAGGTCGGCAGCGTGCAGGATGTCATCGACAACCGCAGCTACTTCCAGTTCTACATGCACCGCACCGGCCACTGGATGGGCATGGACGTGCATGACTGCGGCAGCTACATCGAGCCCAGCGAGCTCGGCCACACCAGTGAGCGGCGCGATCCGCTCTCGGGCGAGCTGATCCTCAACCGCCCCAGCCGCATCCTGCGCCCCGGCATGCTGACCACGATCGAGCCGGGCATCTATGTGCGCCCGGCCGACGGCGTTCCCGAAGCCTTCCACAACATCGGCATCCGCATCGAAGACGACGCGCTGATCACCGACGACGGCTGCGAGCTGCTCACGCGCGGTGTGCCGGTGAAGGCCGACGAGATCGAGGCGCTGATGCGCGAGGGCGCGCCCCGGCCCGCTGATCTGGCCTGATCCGACCTGTGCTCATCCAACACCTGCCCGGCCAAGCGCCTTGCAGGTGTTTTTTATGGGCCGCGCGATTGTGCAAGCGCACATCGAATGAAACCGCGATGTAACTCCCTGTGCACGTTTCTCATGTCAGAATGGAACTGAATTACATCGGGTCGGCATCTGGTGACGGAGCCGGCCCCACTTTTGAGACAAAGACACAGGGGACCTGCCCATGATTTCGCCCAAGATCCGCCGCGCCACCAAGATTGTTGCCACGCTGGGGCCAGCCTCCAGCGAGCCGGCCCTGCTCGAAGAGATGATCCGCGCGGGGGTCAACGTGGTGCGGCTGAACTTCAGCCATGGCAAGGCGCAGGACCATGTGGACCGCGCCCGCATGGTGCGTGAGGCCGCGCAGCGCGCCGGCCGCGAGGTGGCGATCATGGCCGACCTGCAAGGCCCCAAGATCCGCGTTGGCAAGTTTGCCGAAGGCAAGGTGATGCTCGAGCCCGGTGCCCGGTTTGTGCTTGATGCCTCGCGCCAGGAGCCCGGTGACCTGCAGGGCGTGGGCCTGGACTACAAGGAGCTGCCGCGCGATGTGAAGCCCGGCGATGTGCTGCTGCTCAACGACGGCCTGATCGTGCTGACGGTGGACGCGGTTCGGGGCGATGCCGTGCACACCACCGTCAAGCTGGGCGGCGAGCTGTCCAACAACAAGGGCATCAACAAAAAGGGCGGCGGCCTCACCGCGCCGGCGCTGACGGCCAAGGATATGGATGACATCAAGACCGCGATGAGCTTCCAGGCCGACTATGTGGCCGTCAGCTTTCCCAAGACCGCCACCGACATGGAAATGGCGCGCCAGCTGTGCATGGTGGCGGCGGCCGAGTACCGCCACCGCCCCGGCCTGATTGCCAAGATCGAGCGCGCCGAAGCCATTCCGCACCTCGAAGACATCCTGCGCGTGTCTGACGGCATCATGGTCGCGCGTGGCGACCTGGCCGTCGAAGTGGGCCATGCGGCCGTGCCGGCACTGCAAAAGAAGATGATCCGCATGGCGCGCGAGATGGACAAGGTCGTCATTACTGCCACGCAGATGATGGAGAGCATGATCACCAACCCGGTGCCCACCCGCGCCGAGGTGAGCGACGTGGCCAATGCGGTGCTCGACGGCACCGATGCGGTGATGCTGAGCGCCGAGACCGCCGCTGGCAAGTTCCCGCTCGAGACCGTGCTGGAGATGGTCGACATCTGCGCGCAGGCCGAGGCTTCGGCCGACTGGGATGTGGACACCGACTTTGTCGGCAAGACCTTCCAGCGCATCGACCAGAGCATTGCGCTGGGCGCGCTGTTCACCGCCACCCACCTGGGCGCCAAGGCCCTGGTGGCGATGACGGACAGCGGCTCGACGGCGCTGTGGATGAGCCGCCACCGCACCCAGATCCCCATCTACGCGCTGACGCCCAAGGTGGCCACGCAGCGCAAGATGGCGCTGTACCGCAATGTGCGCCCCTTGCTGATGGACACCAGCGCCGACCGCGACACCGCGCTGGCCCAGGCTGAGGTGCACCTGAAGGCGCGCGACATTGTGCAAAGCGGCGATATCTATGCGATCACCTGCGGCGAGCCGATGGGCTCGCCCGGCGGCACCAATATGATGAAGATCAGCCGCGTGGTGTAACGCACAACGCTCTTGCACCGACACACCAGGGGCGCTCGCGAGCGCCCCTTTTTTGCAGCTGTAGATCCGTCCAATTTTGTGCGGATTTTAGACTGCAGCGATACTATGGCGCTCAGCGAGCCTGCCTGCACGTCCGTGCGGATCAAAGGACTGCGCTGAATCCATTCGAAGCCAGGCGGTTTTGCTCCCGAGACAGGGGCATACCGGCATTTACAATCCTGGCCTTCGATCACCTAGCCAAGCTGCTGCGATAAGAATTCACAACACGCACGCACCGAGCAGCCCAGCCAAGCCCTTGTTGTTGAGCAGCACAGCGCCGCTGTGCCTGCCTGTTTTTTTGGAAGAGGGAATCTATGTCGCAACGACTAGTACGCCGTTCGGTGTTGGGGATGGCCTTGGGCCTGGGTTTGGGCGCAGTCGCGGGTGTGGCTGCACCGGCATTTGCACAGACGGCGGCCGCCAAGGCCAGCAAGCTGGACGCCCGTGCGGTGGCGGTGGGCTACAGCGAATTGGTCTACGCCAACTACAGCGACAGCCTCGCATCGGCACGCGACATGCAAAAGGCCATCGCCGCCTTGCTCGCGGCCCCCTCCAAGGAGACGCTGGAAGCCGCGCGCAAAAGCTGGCTCGACGCGCGTGAGTTCTACGGCCAGACGGAAGCCTTCCGCTTCTACGGCGGCCCGATCGACGACGAGAACGGCCCCGAAGGCCAGATCAATGCCTGGCCGATGGACGAGTCCTATGTGGACTATGTCGAGGGCAAGTCCAATTCCGGCTTTATCAACGACCCCAAGTTCAAGATCACCAAGGCCAACCTGGCCAAGCAAAACGAGCGCGGTGGCGAGGAAAACATTGCCACTGGCTGGCATGCGATCGAGTTCCTGCTCTGGGGCCAGGACCTGTCCGACACCGGCCCTGGCGAGCGCTCGTTTGAAGACTATGTGGATGGCAAGCGCGCCAACGCCGACCGCCGCCGGCTCTACCTGAAGGTCGTGACCGAGCTGCTGATCGACGACCTGGCAGGCGTCACCAAGGCCTGGGCACCGGGCCAGAAGAACTACCGCGCCCAGTTCGACAAGGGTGGTGTGGAATCGGTGCGCAAGATCATCATCGGCCTGGGTTCGCTCTCGCGCGGCGAGCTGGCCGGCGAGCGCATGGAAGTGCCGCTGAACTCGCAGGACCAGGAAGACGAGCATTCCTGCTTCTCCGACAACACCCACCGCGACATGGTCGCCAATGCCACTGGCATCCAGAACGTCTGGCTGGGCCAGTACAAGCGCCGCGATGGCACGACCTTGAAGGTGGCCTCGCTGGCCGAGCTGGTGGCGGCCAAGAACGCTGAGCTCTCGGGCAAGACCAGTGCGCAGATTGCCAGCACGGTCAAGGCGACCGAAGGCATCCAGGCACCGTTTGACCGCGAAATCATTGGCGGCGCCGACGCCCCTGGCCGCAAGCGCATCCAGGCGGCGGTGGACAGCGCCACCGAGCAGTCCAAGCTGCTGGTGCAGGCGGCCAATGCCATCGGCATTACCAAGCTGACCCTGGTCCAGCCCTGACGAAGGACCGTTGCTGCACTATGTCTGTGAAGATGAATGACAAGAAGCCCGGTGGCCGCGTGCAGCGGCTGGCATGGGCAGCAGCGGGTCTGTGCGCGGCCACCGCCTTGGCGGTGGCCCTGCGGCCGGAGGCCAGCGCGGCGCAGACCAGCGCGGCTGCAAAGCCCGCCGCAGCGGCGCCCGCGCAAGACCCCAGTGAGATGACCGGCGGCGACACCACGGTGTTTGCCACCGGCAAGAACGCGTTCTCGTTTCCTTTTGCCTCTCTCGCCGATGAAGAGCGCACGCGCTTTGTCATCGGCAATTCCTTTTTCAAGCGCAACTGGGTGGAGGCACCGGCCTCGACCCGGCTGCGCGATGGCCTGGGCCCGCATTTCATTGCACGCAGCTGCGGTGGTTGCCACATCATGGACGGGCGCGGTGAGCCGCCAGAGTTCCACCGCACCTTGGGCCCCGATCCCGATCCCACGGTGGCGCTGCTGATCCGCCTGTCGGTGCCCGGCAAGGCCGATCCGCATGCCGGCGTGGTGCCCGAGCCGACCTATGGTGACTAGTTCAACAATGCGGCGGTGCAGGGCGTCAAGCCCGAGGGCATCGTGCGCATCCATGGCACGCCCATCCAGGGCCGCTTTGCCGATGGCACGCCCTACGAATTGATCCAACCCCGCTACGAGCTGACCGACCTGGGCTATGGGCCCATGGCCAAGGATGTGATGATCGGCCCGCGCATTGCGCCCCAGGTGGTGGGTGTGGGCCTGATTGAGGCGATTGCCGAGGCCGACATCCTCGCCAATGTGCGGGAGCAGGCGGCGCTGGCCGGCCCCATCAAGGGCCAGGCCAACCGCGTCTGGGATGCCTATGGCCAGCGCGAGGCGATTGGCCGCTTTGGCTGGAAGGCCAACTCGCCCAGCGTGGCGCACCAGACGGCCAACGCATTCTCGGGCGACATGGGCATCACCTCGCGCATCTTCCCGAACGAGAACTGCACCCCGGCGCAAAAAGACTGCCTGGCCGCGCCGCATGGCGGCGGTCTGGACAAGTCCACCGCCGGCCGCACGGCGGCCCAGGCGCGCGCCGATGCGCCCGAGATCGATGACAAGACGCTCGACGACGTGATCTTCTACCAGGCCACCTTGGCGCCTGCGGCCCGCCGCAATATCAATGATTCGGCCGTCAAGCTGGGCCAGCGCCTGTTTGCCCAGGCGCAGTGCGCCGTCTGCCACAAGCCCAGCTATGTGACCGGCCCCGGCCCCTTCCCACGGCTGACGGCCAAGAACATTGCCGGCCAGAAGATCTGGCCCTATACCGATCTGCTGCTGCATGACATGGGCCCGGCGCTGGCCGATGGCCGGCCAGACTTTCTGGCCAGTGGCCAGCAGTGGCGCACACCGCCGCTGTGGGGCATTGGCCTGATTCAGGATGTGAACGGCCACCAGCGCCTGCTGCACGACGGCCGTGCGCGCGGCGTGCTCGAAGCGATCCTCTGGCATGGCGGCGAGGCCGAGCAGGCCAAGCAGCAGGTGCTGAACATGGATGCCGCCGAGCGTGAAGCCCTGGTCAAGTTTGTGGAGTCGCTATGACGCAAGTTGGTTTGAAAACGGGGCCCGTCCAGGCCGCACAATCCTGGGGCAGGGCTTGCGCTCTGGTTGCCCTGGCCGCCATGGGCAGTTCTGCCCCGTTGGCGCAGGCGGCCGACACCCCCATGCCGTACTACACGGCTGCCCAGGCGCTGCAAAGCCTGTATGGCCAGCACCTGCCTGCCCGTGCGGCGGCGTTTACCCAGGCCGCCAATGCGCAGGACCAGGCGCTCGCCAGCTTCTGCGCCGGGCCGGCGGCGGCTGCCAAAACCGCAGCGGCGGAGTTGCGCGGCCAGTGGCAGCGCAGCCATACCGCCTGGCTGCAGTTGTCCACGCCCAGCGTGGGGCCCCTGGTGGAGCGCCGCTCGCTGCGGCAGATTGATTTCACGCCGATCCGCACGGCGCTGATCACCCGCGCCGTCAAAAAAGGCCCGCAAAGCGCTGCCGACATGGAGCTGGTGGGCACGCCCGCCAAGGGCTTTGGTGCGCTGGACTGGCTGCTGAGCCAGGGCCTGCAGCCAGCCAGCCCGGAATGCGCCTTTGCGCTGCAGGTGGCCAAAGCGATCAGCGCCGAGGCCCAAAGCCTGCAGGCCGCGTTCGAGCCCCTGCGCAGCAAGACCTGGAGCGTCGAAGGCTCGGAGAGCGAGCCCGACGATGCAGCCAGCCCCGGGGCCAAGGAGACGGGCGCGGCGATCGAGGAATGGGTCAACCAGTGGCTGGGCGGGCTGGAGCGCCTGCGCTGGGCGCAGATGGAAAAGCCGGTCAAGGTGGTCGAGGGCAGCAACAAGGCGCCCGCCTTTGCCCGCATCGCGATGGCCGACAACTGGCGCGAGTGGCAGACCCAGTGGCAGGCGCTGCATGCCCAGGCCTTGCTCACCCCCGCGCAGCGCCAGCAGCCCCCGGTGCCCGGCAAGGATCTGATCTCCATCGAAGCGCTGCTGCTCAGCAAGGGCCATATCGCCCTGGCCCAGCGCTGGCGCGACGCGATTGGCGTGGTCGATGCTGCGATGCCGGCCCCTGGCAAGACGCCTGCCAAGGAAGGGCCACAGGCCAACACCGAGATCCTCGCGCTCGCCACCAAGCTCAAGGGCATCACGGCGCTCTACCAGGCCGAGGTGGCGCCGGCGCTCGATATTCCGCTGGGCTTTAGCGACAGCGATGGCGACTGAGCGACCAGCCATGACCGACGCTGCGCTGTTGTCCACATCCCTGCCCCGGCGAGCGCTGCTGCGCGGGCTGGGTGCCTCGGCGATGGGCGCGCTGGGCCTGGCCGAACTGTCTTTTGCCAAAGACGCGGGCAGCACGCCGGGCGTCACCCGGCTGGCGGCAGTCTGGCGCGATGGCGCCAGTGCGATGGCGCAGGACTGGGCCGGTGTGCTCGAAGTGCTGCCGCAAAGCGGCGGCGGCCATGCCTGGCGCATTGCTGCGCGCACCGAGCTGCCCACCCGTGGCCATGGCGTGCAAACACTGCCCGGTGGTCAGCTGGTCTTTGCCGCCCGCCGGCCCGGGGATTGGCTGCTGCGCTGGCAGCCCAAAACAGGAGCGCTGCAATGGGCCTGGATGCAGGAGGACCGCTGCTTTAACGGCCATGTGGCACTGGCGGGCCCCGCGACGGCGCAGGCCTGGCAGGCCCAAGCGGGCGCCGGCGGTAGCGGGATGCTGTTCACCACCGAAACCGATCTGGAAGACAGCCAGGGCTGCATAGGCCTGCGCGATGCCACGAGCCTGGAGAAGCTGGCCGAATGGCGCAGCCATGGCATGGACCCGCATGAGCTGCTGGTGCTGCCCGCCGCGCTGGGCAAGCTGCCGGCCGGGACCCTGGTCGTTGCCAATGGCGGCATCCCCACGCAAAGCGAGACGGGCCGCAGCAAGAAATGGCTGGACAGCATGGACCCGTCGCTGGTCGCGCTGCACCCCTTTGACGGCCGCCTGCTGGGCCAGTGGAAGCTGCCCGACCCGCGCCTGTCGATCCGCCACCTGGCCTGGGATGCCGCGCGCCAGCGTCTGGGCATTGCGCTGCAGGCCGAGCATGAGGATGCACGGCGCCAAAGCGCCCCCATCTTCGCCGTCTGGGATGGCCAGCGCCTGCAGCTGGCGCAAGACCAGCCGCCGCTGGCCGGCTACGGCGGCAGCGTGGAATGCGCGCCGCTGGCGCAAGGCGGCTTTGTGGTGAGCTGCCCCAAGTCCGATTGCATGGCCTGGTTTGATGCCCAGGCGCGCTACCTGGGCAGCAGCCCTCAGGGCGATGTCTGCCCTGTGGCACTCGATGGCGCGCGGCTATGGGCCGGCGGCGGCCATGGGGTGACCGAGCGCAGCAGCCGCAGCCGCGAGCAAGCGGTGGCTGCGCTGGATACGGTGACCGGACTGATGTTTGACAACCACTGGCGCTTGGTGGGCTAAGGGACTGAGCCCAGCTGCGGTTTAGGCGCTGCGCTGCCGGCGCGCCATGCCCATGTCGATGGCCAGGCCGGCCGTCCAGCACAGCCAGGCGGTCCACAAGGTGTGGCTCATATAGTGGGCGCCGCGCATCTGCTGGCCCAGGCCCAGCAGCAGGCCCATCACCAGCGCCACCGCCAGCCACCAGCGCGCGGCGCGCGGTGTGTCGCGCGCCAGCGCAAAATAGCCGCCGACAAAGGAAAAACCGGCCGCCGCATGGCCGGCCGGAAAGCAGCGACCAGCGCCGCCATCATGTACCCCCCAGCGCCAGTGCGACACATACTCGGCCACGCCGCCAAAGACCGACAGGTCCCAGGGGCAGCTGGTGGCGCTGCTGCGCTTGAGGATGGCCACTACCGCAAGAGCCGCCAGAATGCTGACGAGCAGCTGCACCCGCCTGGCGGTAGGCAGCTTGCGCAGCAGGCCAAAGGGCATCCAGACGCCCAGGCTCAAGGCCAGCACGACCACCCAGCCCAGGTTGCGCATGCCCTGGTGCATATAGGTGACCAGAAAATGGTCGTCGCGCAGCGCAAAGCCCTGGGCCGTGCCCCAGAGGTGGGCCAGCGCCAGGTCCTGGCCTCCGGCATCCCACAGGGCGATCAGCACAAAACTGAGTACCGTGGCCAGCAGCCAGCGGCGGTTGTACAAGGGGGCGCGTGTATCGGCTAACGAGGCAGGGAGGCAGGAAGGCATCTGGCGATGCTGCGGCGGCTGGCTTAAGGGCTTCTTAATGTCCCGGGTGCAGGGCGCAGGCCATAGGCGCAACGACCCAAGTCATGCACAATGCCAGCCATGCGCATACTGATGGTGGAAGACGATGCCGGCATTGCAGAGGGCCTCAAAGCCAATCTGCAGCAGCGCGGCCATGCGGTGGACTGGTGCCCCAGCCTGGCCGAGGCCTGGCGCGCGCTGACGGCCGAGGGCTTTGATGTGGTGCTGCTGGACCTGGGCCTGCCCGATGGCGATGGCTCGCGCTTGTTGCAGCAGCTGCGCAATGCCCCGCCCCCCACCGGCCTGCGCAAGACCCTGCCCGATCCGGCCACGCCGGTCATCGTGCTGACCGCCCGCGACGGCGTGCATGACCGCATTGAAAACCTGGACCTGGGCGCCGACGACTACCTCTCCAAGCCCTTTGATGCCGAAGAGCTGCAGGCCCGGCTGCGTGCGCTGCTGCGCCGCGCGGCGGGCCGCGCCAATCCGCTGATCCACTACCGCGACCTGGTGCTGGACCCGGCCTTGCACCAGGTGCGCCTGGGGGGCGAAGGGGTCGAGCTCTCACCCCGGGCCTACACCATCTTGCTGATCCTGCTGCAGGCCCATGGCCGGGTGCTGTCGCGTCAGCAGTTGGAGGAAAAGCTCTACAGCTTTGATGCCTCGGTCGAGAGCAATGCGGTGGAGGTGCATATCCACCACCTGCGCAAAAAGCTCGGCGCCGACTACATCCTGACCATGCGCGGCGTGGGCTACTTCATGCCCCAGGACCAGGCATCGTGAACCTGGCGGCCAAGCCCCAGCGCCTGCCCCAGCTGCGCACCCGGCTGCTGGTCTGGATTCTGGCGGCGCTGGTCGTCGTCTGGGCCAGTTTTGTCTACTGGGCCTACCAGACCGGTATTGAAGAGGCCGATGAGCTGACCGACGGGCACCTGGCCGGCGTTGCTGCGCTGGTGCTCAATATCCCCTCCAACGCGCAGACCCCGCCGGGCCTGCCGACCGAGCGCGTGCCGCTGCCGGGGCTGCATGCGCATGACTACCAGCAGTCGATGAGCCTGCAGGTCTGGAGCGCCGAGGGCGACCTGGTGCTCAATGTCGGCAGTGCGCCGCACCTGCATTTTGCCGATGGGCGCAGTGGCTTTTTTGATGCGCAGCTAGGCCCCAAACACGAGGTCTGGCGCACCTTCACGCAGTGGAACACCGAGCACACGCGCAAGGTCGCTGTGCTGGTCAACCTGCAAGAGCGCGATGACCTGGCCGATGACATTGCCGGGCAGATGATTCTGCCCGGGCTGTGGCTGCTGCCGGTGGTCACCCTGGTGCTGGGGCTGACGATCCGCGCCGGCCTCAAACCCCTGACCCAGCTCTCGCGCGATGTCGAGCAGCTCGAGCCCGAGCAGGGCCAGCGCCTGTCTACCGGCCACAACTGGCAGGAGTTCCGGGCGGTGACCCTGGCGTTCAACCGCCTGCTGGACCGCAATGATGAGGCGATGGAGCGCGAGCGCACCTTGGCCAACCAGGTGGCGCATGAGCTGCGCACGCCGCTGGCCTCGATCAGCTTGCATGCGCAGTCGCTGCAAGGCGGGCTCGACCCCGCCCAGCAGGCCCAGGCGGTGCAGCGCCTGCATGCCGACGCGCTGCGCGCTGGCCATGTGCTCAACCAGATTCTGGCCTTGGCCCGCAGCAGCCGTGTGGCGCTGACCCAGCAGGCCGCGCCGGTGGACCTGGCGCAGCTGGCGCGCACGGTGGGGGCCGAATACGCCCAGGCGGCCTGGCGGCGCGGGGGCAGTGTGGCGGTGGAGCTGCCCGAGCAACTGTGGGTGAAAGGCCACGCCGTGCTGCTGGAGGTGGCCGTGCGCAATTTGGTCGAGAACGCGCTGCGCCACACCCCCGAGGGCACGCAGATCGAGGTGCAGGGCGGCAGCGATGGTGGGCAGTGCTGGCTGCAGGTCTGTGATGATGGCGGCCGCCTGCAGGAGAAGGCCGTGCCCGAGCCAGTGGACAGCCTGCAGCTGGGCCACCAGATTGTGCAGCGCATCATGGCTTTGCACGGGGGCACTTTCGAGCAGCTAGAGGCGCTGGCACCCTATACCACTTGCTACCGCCTCAGTATGCCTCTCGCCCAGATGGCCTGAGCTTGCTAAAATAGGCAGTTACCAAGCGGTTACCATGCCGCAGACATGAATCCAGGGTGTTGCAGCAGCGGTTGCAGCACTCTTTCTTTGCATTAGAACGGACCCGACCACCATGCCTTTGATCTCGATGCGCGAAATGCTCGACCATGCTGCCGAAAATGGCTACGGCATCCCTGCCTTTAACGTCAACAACCTGGAACAAGTCCAGGCCGTGATGTCGGCGGCAGACGAAGTCGGCGCGCCCGTGATCCTGCAGGCCAGCGCCGGCGCGCGCAAGTACGCCGGTGAGCCCTTCATCAAGCACCTGATCCAGGCCGCCGCCGAGATGTACCCGCACATCCCGCTGGTGATGCACCAGGACCACGGCACCACGCCCGAGATCTGCCAGGGCGCGCTGAACCTGGGCTTTGGCTCGGTGATGATGGACGGCTCGCTGATGAGCGACGGCAAGACCCCCTCGTCCTTTGACTACAACGTCGATGTGACCCAGAAGGTCGTTGCGATGGCCCACCAGATCGGTGCCACCGTCGAAGGCGAACTGGGCTGCCTGGGCAACCTGGAAACCGGTGAAGCTGGAGAAGAAGACGGCATTGGCGCCGAAGGCAAGCTGGACCACAGTCAGATGCTGACCGACCCCGAAGAAGCAGCCCTGTTCGTCAAGGCCACGCAACTGGACGCGCTGGCGATCGCCATCGGCACCAGCCATGGCGCCTACAAGTTCAGCCGCAAGCCCACGGGCGACATCCTGGCGATCTCTCGTGTCAAGGAAATCCATGCCCGCATCCCCAACACCCACCTGGTGATGCATGGCTCCTCGTCCGTGCCCCAGGAACTGCTGGCCATCATCAACCAGTACGGCGGCAAGATGAAGGAAACCTACGGCGTGCCCGTCGAAGAGATCCAGGAAGCCATCAAGTACGGCGTGCGCAAGATCAATATCGACACCGACATCCGCCTGGCGATGACCGGCGCGGTGCGCAAGTTCCTAGCCGAGAACCCCGACAAGTTCGACGCCCGCGAATGGCTCAAGCCCGCCCGTGAAGCCGCCAAGCAAGTGTGCAAGGCCCGCTACATCGAGTTTGGCTGCGAAGGCCAGGGCGGCAAGATCAAGGGCTACAGCCTGGAGCAAATGGCCAAGAAGTACAGCGCTGGCGACCTGGCCCAACTGGTCAAGTAAATCTGCCTGCCCTGCCAGTGCCTTGGGCGCTGGATGGCCCCAAAGCCTGCAATCGCTTGCGCGTTGCAGGCTTTTGCTTTTTGCCTAAGCGATGCGGCGATAACCGCACACGCGCACTGCGCCCGGTGTTTTTTGCACAATGCTTTGCATAGCAAACAAAGGAGCGCAAAGCATGCAGACAAGCCATTCCTGGGATCTGGATCTGGTGGTGATTGGCGGCGGATCGGGGGGGGTGCGGGCAGCCCGCATGGCGGCAGCACGGGGCGCCAAGGTGGCGGTGGTGGAGTCCAAGGCCATGGGTGGCACTTGCGTCAACGTCGGCTGCATCCCCAAAAAACTCTACAGCTATGCCGCTGGCTATGCCGAGGCCTTTGCAGAGGCGCGCGGTTACGGCTGGCAAATGCCCCAGGCGATTGCGCTGGACTGGCAGGCGCTCAAAGCAGCGCGCGCGCAGGAGATCTCCCGGCTCAATGGCATCTACGAGGGCCTGATGCGCAACGCGAATGTGGAGCGCATTGCCGGCCAGGGGCGGCTCGCCGATGCCCACACCGTGGTGGTCTCTGCCGATGGCGCCGATGTGCGCACCTTGACCGCGGCCCATATCCTGATCGCCACCGGCGGCACGCCGGTGCGCCCCGATCTGCCGGGCAGCGCGCATGTGATCGTCTCGGACGAGATGTTTGACCTGGCCGAGCTGCCGCGCCGGCTGGTGGTCGTGGGCGGCGGCTATATCGGCTGCGAGATGGCCAGCATCTTCCATGGCCTGGGCGTGCAGGTGAGCCTGCTGCACCGGGGTGACCAGATCCTGCGCGGCTTTGACGACGAGGTGCGCAGCTTTGTCGCCGAAGAGCTTCGCAAGAGCGGCGTGGACCTGCGCCTGAAGACCGAAGTGAAAGAGATCACCTGCGATGCAGCCAGCGGCGAGCGCACATTGACCCTGGCCGATGGGTCGGAGCTGAAGGCCGATCAGGTGCTGTATGCCACGGGCCGCAAGGCCAACGTCAGCGGCCTGGGGCTGGAGGCGCTGGGCATTGCGCTGGACAAAAGCGGCGCCATCGTCGTCGATGCGCAGCTGGCCACTGCCCAGCCCAGCGTGCATGCGCTGGGCGATGTAGTGGGGCGCATGGAGCTGACGCCAGTGGCCCTGGCCGAAGCGATGGCCTGGGTAGACCACCTCTGGGGCCCCGAGGCCGGCAAGGCCGCGCGCGTGATGGACTACGACAACATCCCCACGGCGGTGTTCACCCATCCACAGATCGGCACCGTGGGCCTGACCGAGGCCCAGGCCCGTGAGCGCCATGGGGCGGTGCGCATCTACCGCAGTGATTTCAAACCGCTGCGCCACACCTTGTCGGGCCGCAGCGAGCGCTGCCTGGTCAAGCTGGTCGTGGATGACGCCAGCGACAAGGTGCTGGGCCTGCATGTCGTGGGCGCCGATGCGGCCGAGATCACCCAGGGCTTTGCGGTGGCGATCAAAGCTGGTGCCACCAAGGCGCTGTTTGACCAGACGATTGGCATCCATCCGACGATGGCCGAAGAGCTGGTCACCTTGCGCGAAGTAAGCCGCATGTAAGCATCAGAACGCGGTAGTTGCTGCTTTGCAACATCTTATAAATTCTCTCTATAAAGGCCGCGTGTCTCGGGCATGATACGCGCTCTTTACAGAGGAGATACATATGAAGGAGTGGGTGTATCCGCGGGAGCGGACCCTGGGCGCCATCACGCTGGTTTTGGGCTTGCTGGCATGGTTGGCCATCTTGCTGATGACCGTGGGCACGGTACTGATCTACCTGCTCATCGCTTTCATTTTTTATCTCTTTGCCCAGTCTGCCTTGATTGCCTGGCTGCGCGGCACTGCCGTGCGGCTGTCGGACGAGCAGTTTCCCGAGCTCTACCTGCAGTACCTGCAGTGCTGCAAAAAGCTCGAGCTGGTCGACCCGCCCGAGGCCTATCTGCTGCAAGGCGACGGCCTGATGAATGCCTTTGCCACCCGCTTTCTGGGCCGCAACTTTGTCATTGTGCTGAGCGACACGGTGGATGCGATGCGTGCGCTGCCCGATGGCATCAACTTCTACTTTGGCCATGAGCTGGGCCATATCAAGCAAGGCCATTTGACCGGCCATTTCTGGCGCATGCCGGTGCTGTGGCTGCCGCTGATTGGTGCGGCCTATGCGCGCGCTCAGGAGTACACCTGCGACCTGCATGGCCGCGCCTGCTGCGAAGGCTCGGAATCGGCCGGCCGCGCGCTGTCGGTGCTGGCCGCTGGCGCGCAGAAGTGGAAGACCATCAACCTGGTGCAGTATGCGCGTCAGACCATGACGAACCGGGGCTTCTTCCCCGATCTGCATGAGCTGCTGGGCGGCTACCCCTGGCTGACCAAGCGCGTGGCGCGCATGATCAGCCCCGGCATCAAGATGCCGGGCCGCAATCCCTTCTCTTACCTGTTTGCGCTGTTTGTGCCCTATGGCGGCCGGGCAGGCGGCGGGGCCGTGGGCTTGTTGATGGTGATCGCGATCATCGGTATCGCGGCCGCCGTCGCGATCCCGGCGCTCAAGGGTGGAGCCGGGGGCGGTGCCTTCAGCCAGATGCTGATGCAAGGCATGCAGTCGCAAAAGGGTAAGGAAGCCTTCGAGAAGGAATGGAGCCAGGCCGAGCCGGTACGCCAGGCGCTGTCGCGCTACTACCAGACCTATGAAGAAGTGCCGGATTCGCTGGCCGATGCAGGTGTGTCGCCGCAGCAGGAAGGCCGGCTGATGTATGACAGCGACGATATGTCGCTGACTGCGCTGACCCTCCATGGCCAGTTGCAGATGCAGCCCATGCAGGGCGAGGGCGGCAAGGTGATCTGGCATTGCAGCGCCGATGGTGCGGCGCAACAGTATCTGCCGGCCAGTTGCCAGAGCAAGTGATGCATTTGGATACATTCACTACCAAAGTCTCCTGATTCAGCCCGGCGGCCTCAGACAGAATCCGCAACGGCCTTGCTATGATGCAGGGCTTGGCGGTGTGGCACAGGCCACGCACTGTCTGTTGGCCGCCGCTACTGTTTTCAGGATCCGTCTATGTCTTTTTCCGCTGCCCGTTCTCTGTCCTGGCTGGGGTGCGCTGCCGCAGCCGTGGTGCTGAGCGCCTGCGCGCCGCTGCCGTCGAGTGTGGAGCCGGTGGGCCGCACCTTGGTGTCCATGGACCAAAACACCGACCTGCGATGGACGTACTGGGGCACGGACAGCGAGGTGCTCGATGTACTGCCCGAAGACCTGGCCAAGGACAAGCCCCTACAGGCTAGGCTCTGGCAGATGCGCACCAAGCTGGGCGAGCTGGTGGGCGTGATGTCGCTGCGCTCCAGCGTCGATGACCTGAACAACCAAAACACCGTCTGGACCCAGGACTGCCCCAAGCAAAAGGGCGTGCTGGTCGAGCGCACCCAGGGCCTGAACATTGGCCGGGTGGACTGCCTGCGCATCAAGCGCACCGCCAACAGCAGCGACTGGCTGGCCCAGAACGATGCGGCCATGGCGGGCCGGCTGGAGGCGGCCGGTGTCTACTTTGCGCGCCCGGTGGCCTATGTGTCCTACCAGTTCACCACCAGCAATGGCGGCTATGTCGAAGCGCAGGTGCTAGTGGACCAGCGCCTGGTGCGCCCGCCGATCCGCAGCAGTGTCGACTTTCTGGCCGCCGGCCGTTCGCTGGACCACTGGGCCCAGGACCTGGCGCGTTCCATGCGTGAGAGCACCGGCTACTTCAACGGCGTGCTGACCGTGCCACCGTTCCCCTACGAGATCGACCAGCAGCCGTACTACGAGACCAAGCAGGACGACTCCGATGTGCTGTTTGGCAAGGAAAAGCCCAACCCCCAGGCCGCCGAAGAGAAAGCAGCTTCGGTGGTCGCTCCGGCAGGGGCAGCACCTGCAGGGGCCGCAGCCCTCAAGCGCTGATCGCGTCCCTCACTCAGCAACCGCCATGACCCCGGTCATGGTTTTTTTTTTGCTTTTTTACGGGTATATCCAGACTTGGAATGGACGCAGAATTTGCACAATAGGGCGAGATCGAACAACATGGCTCAGCAGCGGGCCGTGCGCACAGGGCGCCGGCACCCCGCTGTATGACCGACAGGAGACTTGTGCATGACCGAACGCCCATGGCTGGCCGCTTACCCACCCGAGATCCCCGAGGACATTGACCCTGAGCGCATTCCGACCTTGGTGCAGCTGCTCAACCAGGCCTTTATCCAGTATGCCGACCGCACGGCGCTGCACTTCATGGGCGCGCGCTTCAGCTACCGCCAGCTCGACGACTACAGCGTGGCGCTGGCCGCCTACCTGCAGACCTTGCCGCTCACCAAGGGCGACCGTGTGGCGCTGATGATGCCCAATGTGCCGCAATACGCGGTGGCCGTCGCAGCCGTGCTGCGCGCCGGGCTGGTCGTGGTCAACGTCAACCCGCTCTACACCGCCTCCGAGCTGGACCACCAGCTCAAGGACAGCGGCGCCAAGGTGATGATCGTGCTGGAGAACTTTGGTGCCACCGTGCAGAACTGCGCAGCGCACCGCCAGCTCGACCAGATCATCGTCTGCAGCATGGGCGATTGCCTGGGCCTGATCAAGGGCAGCATCGTCAACTATGTGGTGCGCCACAGCAAGAAGCTGGTCGCGCCGTTCACCCTGGAGCGCAGCATCCGCTACCCCGATGCGATCAGCCAGGGCGAGCGCCACACGTTCTCGCCGGTGGACATTGGGCCTGACGACATGGCCGCGCTGCAGTACACCGGCGGTACCACCGGCGTGGCCAAGGGCGCCGTGCTGCTGCACCGCAACCTAGGCGCCAATGTGATGCAGGTGCAGGCCTGGTATGGGCCGGCGCTCAAGACCATTCCGCAAGGCGAGCAGCCGCTGTGCGTCTGCGCGCTGCCGCTCTACCATATCTTCGCGTTCACGGTCTGTTTTCTGCTGTCCATGCGCCTGGGCCACCAGGTGCTGCTGATCCCCAACCCGCGCGACATGAAGGCGGTGCTGGGCGAGCTGGGCAAGTACGAGTTCCACACCTTGCCAGCGGTCAACACCTTGTTCAACGGCCTGATGAGCCACCCCGATTTCGACAAGGTGAACTGGAAGAACCTGCGCGTGGTGGTGGGCGGCGGCGCGGCCGTGCAGTCCTCGGTGGCTGAGCGCTGGCTGCAGCGCACCGGCCAGCCCATCGTCGAGGGCTATGGCCTGTCCGAGACCAGCCCGGTGGCCAGCTGCAACTTTGTCGGCACGGGCCAGAAGGCCTCGGGCTCGATCGGCTACCCGATGCCGGGCACCGATATGGCCATCCTCGACGATGCCGGCGAGCCGGTGGCGCAGGGCGAGCGCGGCGAGGTCTGCATACGCGGGCCGCAGGTGATGGCCGGCTACTGGCAGCGCCCGGACGAGACCGCCAAGTCCATGACCGAGGACCAGTTCTTCCGCTCCGGCGACATCGGCATCATGGAGCCCGATGGCATGTTCCGCATCGTTGACCGCAAGAAGGACATGGTGCTGGTGAGCGGCTTCAACGTCTACCCCAATGAGGTCGAAGACGTGGCCGCATCCTTCCCCGGCGTCGCCGAATGCGCGGTGGTGGGCGTGCCCGATGAGAAGACCGGCGAGGCGATCAAGCTGGTGGTCGTGCGCAAGTCGGCCGATGTGACCGAGGCGCAGCTGCGCGCCCATTGCGCCGAGCACCTGACCGGCTACAAGCGGCCCAAGTACATCGAGTTCCGCGACAACCTGCCCAAGACCCCGGTGGGCAAGATCCTGCGGCGCGAGCTGCGCGACGAAACGACCAAAGCCTGAGTGCTGCAGCGGCACTGCGCCGCAGCAGTGCTGCCGCCGACACAGTAGCGAAAGCGCAGAGGGCGGAGATTGCAGCGACAATCTCTGCTTTGCTGTTTTTTGGGATTCCCCCGTGACCCTTGCCATTCTCAGTGCCCTTCCCGAGGAGCAGGCCGGCATTGCCGCGCTGCTGGCGGATGCCCGCACCAGCGACTATGCCGGCCGCCGCTACACCTGCGGCCAGCTGCACGGCCATGCGGTGGTGCTGGCGCTGTCGGGCATTGGCAAGGTGGCGGCGGCCAGCACGGCCGCAACCCTGGTCGAGCGCTTTGGCGCCCGGGGCATCGTGTTTACCGGTGTGGCCGGTGGCCTGGGCGCGGGCGTGCAGGTGGGCGATGTGGTCGTGGCCAGCAGCTATGCGCAGCACGACATGGATGCCTCGCCGATCTTTCCGCGCTACGAGGTGCCGGGCTATGGCCGCGCGCGCTTTGACTGCGACGTTACCCTGAGCGCGCAGCTGGCCGTAGCGGTGCAGCAGTGCCTGGCCGGGGGCGCCGCAGCCTGGACGGCCGAGCTGGGCCTGCCCGCGCCGCAGATGCACCAGGGCCTGGTCGTCAGCGGCGACCGCTTTGTCAGCAGCGCCGCCGAAGTGCAGGCGCTGCGCAGCGGCTTGCAGGGCGCAGGCATGGACGCGCTGGCCGTCGAGATGGAAGGCGCCGCCGTCGCCCAGGTCTGCGCCGACCATGGCCTGCCCTTTGCGGCCATGCGCAGCATCTCCGACCGGGCCGATGACAGCGCGCACCTGGACTTTCCGCGCTTCATCCGCAGCATTGCCAGCCGCTATGCGCAGCACACCATCGGCAGCCTGCTGCGGAACTTGGCGAGAGGTTAATCGGCTACCCGGTAGCGCGGGTGACTGTGCACTGCGGCAAGCCTCGTCACAATGGCGCGCTGCCTTGATGCGCTGTTTTGCCGACCATGCCCCTTTTTCGCGCCCACTCCTTTGCGCCCGGCCAGGTGCTGACCACCTGCAAGCTGGGCCTGGGGCAAATGCTGTCCTGGGGCTCGGCCTTCTACCTGCCCGCCATCCTGGCCGGCGCGATGGGCGAGAGTCTGGGCATAGCGCCATCGCGCATCTTTGCGGCGTTCTCCGTGGCGCTGCTGATGATGGCGCTCACTGGCCCGGTAGCGGGGCGGCTGATTGACCGCTGGGGCGGGCGGCCGCTCCTGATGGCCACCAATGTGCTGTTTGCGCTGGGCCTGGCGCTGCTGTCGCAGGTGCAGACCCAGGGCCAACTGTTTGCGGTCTGGTGGCTGCTGGGGCTGGCGATGGGGGCGGGCCTGTACGAGGCAGCCTTTGCCACCTCGGTGCGCCTGTATGGCAAGGCCGCGCGCGGCAGCATTGTCGGCATCACCTTGTTTGGCGGCTTTGCCAGCACCCTGAGCTGGCCGCTCACCACCTGGTTGCTGCACAGCTGGGGCTGGCGCGAGGCTTGCCTGGTCTGGGCGGCGGTGCAGCTCTTGGTGCTGCTGCCGCTGCATGCCAGCTTGCCCCATGCTCCGGCTCGCGCCCGTACCGATGCGGCAGCCGACCCAGCGGGCGTGCCTGCAGCGCCAGCTGCTGCCCTGCGGGGCCAGTGGCTCAGCCTGGTCTTGCTGGCGCTGACCTTTGCCGCCATCTGGTTCATCGGCACCTCGATGATGTCGCACCTGCCGCGCCTGCTGATGGTCAGCGGCGCCACGGCGACGGCAGCGGTCGCTGCGGCGGCGCTGGTGGGCCCGGCCCAGGTGGCCAGCCGCATTGCCGACTATGTTTTTCTGCGCCGCGCCCATCCGCTGTGGTCGGCGCGCATTGCCGTCATCGCCTACCCCGTGGCGGCGCTCGCGCTGGCGCTGTTGGGCGCCTCGGGCGCCTGGGTCTATGCGCTGGCCTTTGGCCTGGGCAACGGCATCATGACCGTGGTGATCGGCACCTTGCCGCTGGCCATGTTTGGCGCGCAAGGCTATGGCCAGCGCCAGGGCCTGCTGATGGTGCCTGCCCGCATGACCCAGGCCAGCGCCCCTTTTCTGTTTGGTCTGGCGCTGGAGCAGTGGCAGCTGGGCGCGCTGTGGGTGCTGATGCTCGCCGCATCGATCGCCGGCACGGCCCTGTGGTGCCTGCGGCCCAAGCAGGTGTAGTGGGCGCCGCCGTGCTTACTTGAGCCAGCCGCGCTTGCGGAAGTACAGCATCGGTATCAGCGCGCTGCCCACCATCAGCGCAATGCCGTAGGCATAGCCGTATTGCCAGTCGATTTCGGGCATGTACTTGAAGTTCATGCCGTAGACGCTGGCGATCAAGGTGGGCGGCAGCAGCGCGACGCTGGCCACCGAAAAGATCTTGATGATCTTGTTCTGGTTGATGTTGATGAAACCGACCGTCGCATCCATCAAGAAGTTGATCTTGTCAAAGAGGAAGGCGGTGTGGTTGTCCAGCGATTCGATGTCGCGCAGGATCTGGCGCGCGTCCTCGAACTGGTCGGAGTTGAGCATCTTGCTGCGCATGACAAAGCTCACCGCGCGGCGGGTGTCCATCACATTGCGGCGAATGCGGCCGTTCAAGTCTTCCTGGCGGGCGATGGCCGAGAGCACTTCACTCGCGTGGGTGTCGGTCACATTGCCAGCCAGCACCTGGGTGCTGACTTTTTCCAGGTCGTCGTAGATGCCTTCCAAGGTATCGGCCGAGTACTCGGCGTCGGCGTCAAACAGCTTGAGCAGCACGTCCTTGCTGTCCTCGATGAGGCCCGGCGCGCGGCGCGCACGCAGGCGCAGCAGGCGGAACACCGGCACATCCTCATCGTGGATGGAGAACAGCACGCCATAGCTTTTGAGCGCGGCGTTGTGCAGGTTCATGATGAAGGCCACACGCACGCTGCGCGGGTCGTCTTCGTCATCGATCAAGAAGTCGCTGCGGATGTGCAGGTCGCCGTTGTCTTCTTCGTAGAAGCGGGCCGATTCCTCGATGTCCTGGTCCATCGCGTCTTCGGGGATGGACAGGCCATAGTGCTGCTTGATCCAGCGCTTTTCTTCGAGGGTGGGGGATTCGAGGTCGACCCAGATAGGCTGAAAACGGGCCAGGTCCTGGAGAGACTCGATCTCTTCCTGCACCAGACGGCCATTGGCAAGCGTAAAGATGTTGAGCATGGGCTCACTTCCTTGTTGTTATTGGTCTGCAAAAGGGGTGCGGGGGGCGCTTCCGACCCTTGTGCAGCCATGTGCTTGCCAGGGTGGAAGCTACCAACTAGGGTAGGGATCCAAGGAGAGACTCCGGTTTGTGAATGGGCGCCATTATGGCATTCCCGCATCCGCTGCGCATGACGATGCGCTTTGTCCGCGCGCAGCGTTGTCAACGCCCCACGCCACAGCCTGTCAGTGGGCGCCTACACTCACCAAATGGCGGCTATTTGGCGGCTATTTGGCGGCTAAATGGCGGCAGATTGGCAGGTTGGTGAAGAAAATTAACGCCCGGCCTGGGCCAGTGCAAAGCACAGATCGGCCCAGGTTGCTGCCTTGGCCTGGGGGGTGCGCAGCAGGTGGCTGGGGTCGTAGCTGACCACGGCAGGCAGCTGGCAGCCGCCCAGCAGGTGCAGCTGCTGGCGCAGGCTGGAGAAAGGCAGGTCACCCGGCACCAGGTGGCGCACCGCCGGCAGGCCCAGCAGCAGCGCCATGGCCGGCTGGCATTCCTGCACCAGCGCCTCGATGCTGAAGCTGGGCAGGCCATCATCGCCTTCCTGGTTGGCAGGGATGCGGGCCAGCGGCACCCAGTAGACGGGGGCATCGGTCAGGCGCATGGCACGCAGCATCTGCACCAGCAGCTGGCAGGCTTCGCTCTGCTGGGGCGCGCCCTCGGGCAGCTCGGCCACCACCAGCCAGGACGGCTGGGTGTGGGGCACTGCGGGCTGCTGCTTGCCCTGCAGATCGAGCAGGACTGGCGCGCGCAGCGCAAAGCGCACACGCGGAAAGCCGGCGGTCAGCGCCTGTGGGGACGTGGGGCGTGCAGCTGCTGCAGGCGCTGGCGTTGGCTCAATAGCGGCAGCGGGCACGGCCGTTTCTGGGAGCGCAGCAGCCGGCATCGCCGCTGGAGCGGGTGCAACAGTAGGTGCATTAGCTCCTGTAGTCGCTGCTGCAGCCGCTGCCGTGGGCACAACAGCTGGGGCAGGCACCGCCTCCGCGCGCGATGGCGGTACAGCCACTGGCGCAGGAGCGGAAGATGTCTCAGGCGCGGCCTGGGCGGCAGGCGCGGGCGATTCGGGCCACCACAGCGGGTGGCCCATCTCTTGCAGCATGGCGTGTTGGCGGGCGTCCAGGTTCAGGCTCATGGGGTGGTAGGCAGCAGATAACGCATGACCATGGCGTCCTCGCGTTCGACATGGGATACCGGATAGTAGCGCTTTCGCAGCCCTACCGATTCAAAACCAAACGCCAGGTAGATCTGCTGGGCGCGCAGATTGCTGATGCGCACCTCCAGCCAGATCGCCTGCGCGCGCGCACTGACGGCCCAGCTGCGCAGCTGATCGAGCAGCACCTTGGCCCAGCCCTGGCGCTGGTGGCGCGGGTTGACGGTGATGTTGAGCAGGTGCAGCTCATCGACGCCCTGCATCGCAATAAAGTAGCCGATCAGCTCCTCGTCGGCCCAGAGCAGCTGCATCGCATAGCCCATCGCCATCGAGTCGATAAAGTTGCCCCGCGTCCAGGGGTGGGTGTAGCACTGGTTCTCCACCGCCAGCAGTGCATCCAGGTCATCAATGCGCAGCGCGGACCAGCGCAGCTGGGGCGAGGCCGGCAGGCTCATGGCGCGCTGCCTGGGCTGCCGGCGGCCTGGGCTTGTTTTTCTGCCTCGCGCTCGGCCGTGGTCTTGGCGACCTTGTCGCGGATATAGAGCGGCAGCGCATCCTGCGCAGCCACTGCCTGGCCTTGCGCCAGCAAATAAGGCGCCAGGCTCAGCAAGGCCCGGGCCGTGGGCATGGCCTGCAGATGGGTGGCGCCGGGCGCCAGGCGCTCGCCATATATGGCCTGGGCATTGCCGGCCACGACAAAGCCCGCGGGCACCTGCACCTCCTGCGGCGGGCAGACCTGCAGATCGCCCAAGGTCTGCCAGTGGCCATCCACATACTGGTAAACGGCGTTGTAGACCTCGTCCATGCGGGCATCGAGGCAGGCCAGCACCTGGGTGCAGCCGTATTGCAGGCGGGCCTCTTCAGCGACGGTCATCAAGGTATCGACCGGCAGCACCGGCACGCCCTGGCCGCCCTTGGCCACAAAGGCCAGGCCCTGGGCAATGGCGCAGGCGGTACGCAAGCCGGTGAACGAGCCCGGGCCCCGGCCAAACACAATCGCGTCCAGCGCATCAAAGCCCAGGCCTGCATCGGCCATCAGGCCGCGCAGCGCCGGCAGCAACTGGCTGGAGGTGTGCTGGCCACCGGCACCGCTGTGCAGCCAGCGCTGGTCATCCCGCGCGGTGGCAATAAAGAGGGTGTCGGTACTGGATTCGAGGGCAAGCAGGTTCATGGGGTAGGGCGCGCACGGGCGCTATGCTGGCGCCCGGTTTCAGCCCCTGTAGAGGGGTGGCAACCTGCCATTATCGGGGCAAAGCCAAGGCTGCATGCCGGGCTTGGGCATAGCCGCTAGACTGCTGCCCATGCAACAGATTTCTTCGATGGCGCCCCTTTCTCTGTCCCTGGCGCGGCTGAGCGCTGGCCTGCCTGGCAGCAGCGGCCGCTGGCTGCTCCCGGTCGCGATTGCGCTGAGCCAGGTGGCCTGCGCGCAGACGCCGGCCGCCCCCTCTAGCGACCCCACGCCCACGCCCATCCGGCTGGCCCAGCCGGTCGCTGGGGCGCCCCAGGCACCGGCCTCCGTCGCACCTGTCGCTGCAGCACCTGCAGCCCTCGCCGCCCCGGCCAACGCCTGGCCCGCCGGCCGCTTGCCGGCCGAGGTCGAAGCGGCCTTGCAGCGGGGCAAGGTCGCGTCCGATGCGGTCTCCGTGGTGGTGATGGATGTCAGCGGCGCGCAGCGCCCGCTCCTTGATGTGCACAGCGATGTGGGCCGCAACCCCGCCTCGGTGATGAAGCTGGTGACCACCTATGCAGCGCTCGAGATCCTGGGCCCCGCCTACACCTGGGACACCCGCATTGCCACCGACGGCCAGGTCGCCCAGGGTGCCCTCAATGGCAATCTTTATGTACAGGGCTCGGGCGACCCCAAGCTGGTGATGGAGCGCCTGTGGCTGCTGCAGCGCCGCCTGCTGGGCCAGGGCATCCAGGTCGTGGTTGGCGATGTGGTGCTGGACCGCTCGGCTTTCGCGCTGCCGCCCATCGACCCCGCACGCTTTGACAACGAGCCCTACCGGCCCTACAACGCCGTGCCCGATGCGCTGCTGCTGAACTACAAGTCGCTGACGATGCGCTTTATCCCCGATGCCGCCGCTGGCGTGGCCCGCATCGCCTACGAGCCGGCCGTCGCGCATCTGCGCCTGCCCAGCACGGTGCCGCTGCTCAAGACCAAGGGCAATGCCTGTGGCGACTGGCGCGGCGCGCTCAAGGCGCAGATGGCCGATGCCACGCAGATCCAGTTTCTGGGAGGCTACCCGGCCGCTTGCGGTGAGAACAGCTGGGCCGTGGCGCCCGCCGCGCCCGACCGCTTTGCGCCCCGCGTGTTTGAAGGCATGTGGCGCGAGCTGGGCGGCAAGGTGACTGGCCAGGTGCGCATGGGCACCACGCCTGACGGCGTGCAGCCGCTGATGAGCTTCAGCTCGCCCACCTTGGGCGAGGTGGTGCGCGATATCAACAAGTACAGCAACAACGTGATGACCCAGCAGGTCTTCCTGACCCTGGGCAAGGAGCGCGCGGGCATCGGCACCTTTGAAGGCGGCCGCCAGGCGGTGGCGCAGTGGTGGAGCGAGCGCGTACCCGGCATGGCGCAGCCCACCATCGACAATGGCGCTGGCCTCTCGCGCGATGCCCGCATCACCGCCGGGTCGCTGGCCAAGATGCTCTCGGTCGCCTGGAACTCCAACGTCATGCCCGAGCTGATGGCCTCGATGCCGATCGTGGGTGTGGACGGCACGATGAAAAACAGCAAAAGCGCCCATACCGGTGGCGCCCACCTGAAGACCGGCACGCTGCGCGATGCCTCGGCCATTGCTGGCTATGTCAATGGCCGCGATGGGCGCCGCTGGGTGGTTGTGGCCATGGCCAACAGCGACAATGCCCCGCAGGCACGCCCCGCCTGGGATGCGCTGATCGACTGGGTGGCGGCCCAGTAACCCCAGAGGCGCAGGCAGGTCGGGAAAAACCTGCCTGCCACCAAGGTTGGGCTGCGGCGGTATCGGTGTACATTGCGCGTTGGAGCATGGTCACAAGCCATAAGGAGCCCTGCATGAGTCTGCCTTCGAAGACCTCGCTGTTTGCTGCTGCCAAGCGTTGGGATGCCGCCTTGGTGGCCCAGCTGCTGGCGCAGGCGCCGCAGTGGGCCCAGGCGGTCGATGGCAAGGGACGTACCGCCTTGCAGGTGGCCTGTGGCGTATCCGCGCACAACACCCAGTCTGCCGATACCAACGGCCTGGAGACCGTGGCCACCTTGCTGGCCGCCGGCGCAGTGCTGGAGGCCGAAGCCCCGATGGGCGAGTGCAATGGCGAGTTCCGCGCCACCGCGCTGTGGTTTGCCGTGGCCCGGGGCGAGAACCTGCCGCTGGTCGAACTGCTGCTTTCGCACGGCGCCAATGCCAGCTACTCGCTGTGGGCCGCCGTGTGGCGCGATGACGAGGCCATGTGCCGCGCGCTGCTGCAGGCCCAGCCCCTCCTCAACCTGCGCGAGCACGGCGAAACCCCTGTTTTCTATGCCGCACGCCTCGGTCGCCTCAAGACCCTGGAGCTGCTCCTCGACGCCGGCGCCGACGTCTCGGTAGCTGACTTCAAAGGCCGCGACGCGGTCGACATCGCGCTCGCCCGGCGCCTGCCCCAGGGGCTGATCTACCGCATGCAGCAGCTGCGCCAGCCGCGGCTGGCCTGACGATCCGTTGCACAGCGCATTGCCCGGGTTTCAGCGCGAACCCGGGCGGGCCACTGCGCTGCCTTCCTGCTACTGCTCCTCGATCCGCTTCTCTTCCATGAGGCAATGCTTGGCATGCTTTGCCCGCCAAGCGACTGGAGGTAGTCAGTACCCACCTTTCAGGTGACTGTTGCATTTGCCTAACTATCTGTCAGCTTCCTGTAAGCAGTGTTCATTCCAATGCGCTTCAAGATGAAATAAAGCTATCAATTGACATCAGTAAATTATTGTTGTTAATTGACGGATATCAAGTGAAGTGGAGGACCAGGGGTGCATCCATGGACCTGGGCCGACTACAGATGGACACACGGCATGTATCAAAAAAAGAGGGGCCGCCCGCTGTTTACCAGCTGGGCAACGGTGGTGGGCATGTTGGTGCTGGGGCTGCTGTATTCGATCAGCAGTGCCTTTGCGCAGGCGGCAGACGCTGTGTGTGCCGAAGTCAAAATTGTCATTGAACAAAAGCTTTCGCTGGAGCGCCAGGCCTTTGATGCCAAGATGGTCATCACCAATGGCCTGGCGGACCAGAAGCTGGAGAACGTCTCCATCGAGCTGAAGTTTCTCGATGCCAACAACAACCTGGTGGTTGCGACCTCGGACCCCAATGCCCAGGGGGCGACGTTCTTTTACCGCACTGACCAGGTGACAGGCATCACCAGTCTCCAGGGTGGTGTCATCGCGCCCAAGGCGGTGGCCCATATCAACTGGCTCATCATCCCCGCAGCGGGCAGTGGTGGCAGCAACCCGCAAGGCGCTGTGTACTACGTGGGTGCCAAGGTCAGCTACACGCTCGACGGCAAGGCAGATTCCGTTGACGTGGCGCCAGAATCCATCGTGGTACGCCCCCAGCCCGAGCTGGTGCTGGATTACTTTTTGCCGCGCGATGTCTATGCCGACGACGCCTTCACGCCAGAGACCGAAGCAGCAGAGCCCTTTACCCTGGGCGTCCGCATCAAGAACCAGGGCGGCGGCACATCCCACAAGACCAAGATCGACACCGCCCAGCCCCGCATTGTGGAGAACCGGCAGGGCCTGGCGATCAGCTTTCAAATTCTCGGCGGCTATGTCGGCGACCAACCAGCAGGCAAGAGCCTGCTTTTGGACTTTGGCGACATAGAGTCAGGCACTTCCAAAATGGGCCGCTGGTCCATGGTCACCAGTCTGGCAGGCAAATTTGTCGAGTTCAATGCCAGCTTCACCCATGCCGATTCCCTGGGGGGGGCGGTCACCTCGCTGATCAAGGAAGTGCGCACGCATACCTTGGTCCAGGATGTGCGCGTGGATCTGGCAGGGCGCGATAAGGTGCGCGACTTTCTCGCCAAGGATGGCGACGTCTATCGGGTCTACGAGTCCGATGGCGCAGACACCGAGGTGCAGAACCAGACGGCGTCGGCACAGATGACCGTGCAGGGCAACAACGCCAGCCTGCGCTTTAGCCCTGTAGCCCAGGGCTTTGCCTATGCCCGCGTGCCCGATCCGGCGCGCGGCGCCAAGCTGCCGGTGCAGGTCACGCGGTCGGATGGCTATATCGTGCCTGCAGAAAACGTCTGGTTGTCCAAGGAGCGCAATGAAGACCTGAGTTGGAGCTACTTCCTCAATATCTTCGATGCCAATACCAGCGGCCAGTACAGCATTGGCTTTGTGGCCGGCGCGGCCGAGGCCAGCATCGCGGGCCTCGTGTACCGGGACAGCAATGCCAATGGCCTGCGCGACAGTGGCGAGCCGGGCATCCCCGTGACCGAGGTCAAACTGAGCGGCACCCAAGCCAGCACGGGCGCCGCCGAGCTGCAAACGTCGTATACCGATGCGCAAGGCGCGTTCCACTTCACCAACCTCAAGCCAGGCGTCTACACCTTGGTCGTTGGTGTCAGCGATGGCCTGGTGGATGGCGCGGCGCTGGCGGGCTCTGCGGGTGGGCAGAGCGAGGCGGGCAAGTTCAGCAGCATTGAGCTGACTGCTGGCTCCGCTGCAGCCGGCTATCTGTTTGCCAAGCGTGCCGCCGCGCCCGACAACCCCGACCTCGAGCCCAAGGCCGACCTGGCAGTAGCTGCAGGTGCCAGCCCTGCTACCGTCAAGCGAGGCGACAAATCCACCGTCACGATCACCGCAGAAAACCTGGGCCCGGCTACGTCTGTGGCGACCACGGTGAATGTGGAAATACCAGCGGGCTTAACCGTGCTGAGCCCATCGGCCGCTGTGGGCAGCTATGCCAATGGTGTCTGGACCCTGGGCGATATGGCAACGCGTTCCACCGCGATCCTGACCTTGGAAGTGCAAACCGACAAGGACAGCAGCGCCAAGGAGTTTGCCGTGGCTGCGCGTATCGGCTCGTCCACCAAGGACGATATCAGCAGCAACAACAGCGCCTCTACCTTGATCCGTATTCAGAGCAGCGAGGCCGTGACTGCCACGCAAACAGCAGACCAGGGTATGCGCGTGCTGGCCTATATCGGCTGCGGCGCAGACACCGCCTGCGCCGCGCAAAAACGCCAGGCCGCGCAAACGGTGCTGGCCACGTATGACGATGAGGCCGAGATCGTTGAGACAGCTGCTGCCTTCCAAAAGGCGTTGCGTGCTGGCGACTTCAGCCTGCTGTGGCTGAGCGGGTCGCTCAGCGATCTGAGCGCCCACCTGCAGGAGGAAGTGCGCGCTGCCGTGCTGCGTGGTGCCTCGCTGGTGGTGGATGGCGCTGCCGATACCCATCTGCGTGCCATTGCCGATATGTGGGGCAGCTATGCCGATCAGCCGTTGCCCAATGCTGCACTGCAGTTGGGCGCTAACGCGCTGCCGCTGACCCGCCCAAGCTGGGCCTTGGCGGATGATGCGCAGGCGACCAGCGAGCTGCGCTATGCGACCGGAGAAACCGCCGCAGCACGCAGCAGCTACGGCAAGGGTCAGGTGCTGGCGATGGGCTTTGACAGCCTGGCTGAGCCGCTGAGCGGCACGGAATGGACGGCATGGCTCCAGGCCCAGATGGTGCTGAGTACGCCCAAACTGGTAGACCCGATGCTCGCCCAATCCAGCGTGTACCTGAAGACTGTCATCCACAATGGCGACGACAAGGCCCGCCAGCTCACGCTGAGCACGGCCTTGGGCAACGGCGCCCAGCTGCTGTCGTCCAAGCCCGCTGCCGCGCAAAGCGGCGACCAGCTAAGCTGGCCTATGGACCTGGCTGCCGGTGCAGAGCAAGGCGTTGAGCTGTGGCTACAGCTGCCTGCCGATGCCAAGGCCTTTAGCCTGGAATCCCAGCTGCGCAATACCGCCGATGCGGTGGTGGTGGACAGCTGGTCGCACAACCTGCGCACCATTGCACAGCAGCAGGCGGAGGCCAATGCACGCACAGCGCTGCCCGCCATTGCAGGCCTGGCTGACGCAGAAAAGGCCCAGTTGGTGGCCCTGTTCGACCAAGCAGCCGATGCGGTCCAGCAGCAAAAGCTGGGCGATGCGATTGCTGCGCTGCTGCAAGCGCAAGAAAAACTGCGTGCGCTGCCGCAAGGTGGTGGGCGTGATGCGGCATGGCAGCCCGTAGCGCAGTGGATAGGCCTGGTATCTGCGGCCTGGAAGGATGACGGCTCTGCCACCAAGAACTGGACCTTGGCCATCAGCAGCGGTAACCAGCAGGTTGCCCAAGTAAGCACTGCGTTTGCGGCGCCGCTGCAGGTACGTCTGGCCGATGAGAATGGTGCCCCGGTAGCCGGTCAGACCCTGCGCTTTGCCGCACCTGCCAGCGGCGCCAGTGCGGTGTTTGGCAACGGCACTGCCGCCTTGCAGGTCAGCACCGACGCCCAAGGCCTAGCGAGCACCGATGCCATCACGGCCAATGCCGTCGTGGGTGCCTACCAAGTGTTTGCCAGTGTGGACGGCGTCAACACCCCCGCTAGCTTTGACTTGCGCAACAGCGATGCGGCAACCCCCATCTTGACCTTGCAGCGGGTGGCGGGCGATAACCAGACTGCACACGTAGGCCAGGCCTTTGCCCAGCGCTTGCAAG
Source organism: Comamonas koreensis (assembly GCF_014076495.1). Lineage (NCBI taxonomy): Bacteria > Pseudomonadati > Pseudomonadota > Betaproteobacteria > Burkholderiales > Comamonadaceae > Comamonas > Comamonas koreensis. The sequence continues at coordinate 1,035,492 of NZ_CP043575.1, forward strand.
CCAAGGTGGTCGATGCGCAAGGCGCAGCCATGGCCGGTCACGTGGTGGTGTTCACGCTGCCATCGGCTGCAGTGGGTAGTGCCACGGCTAGCTTTGCCGATGGCTCCCAAACCGCTAGCGTCTCTACCGATGCCCAAGGCTTGGCGATCTCGCCAGTGCTGACGGCCAACAGCGCGGAGGGTAGCTACCAGGCGAGTGCTACAGCGGCAGGGGTCTCCGGCGAGGCGACGTTCGCGCTGACCAACACGGCGCAGCCGGTGCAAGTGCTCCAGCTGCTTGGCGTTGCCGGCAGCGGCCAGTCGGCCCATGTGGGCGCTGCCTTTGCGCAAGCGCTTGCCGTCAAACTGGTGGATGGCCAAGGCCTGGGCGTGGCAAACCACAGCATTCGTTTCGAGTTGCCTTCCAGCGGTGCCAGTGCCACGTTTGCAGGCGGCGCTTTGCAAGCAGAGGTGCAAACCGATGCCAATGGTTTTGCCAGCGCGCCCCTGCTCACGGCCAACAACACCGAAGGCAGCTTCGAGGTGCTGGCCAGTGCAGGCGGTGTGGCAGACGGCGTGCGGTTTGCATTGACGAACACCGCTGTAACGGCGCCTGTGCTGAACCTGCAGGTGCTTGCCGGTGGCGGCCAGTCTGCGGTGGTGGGTACGGCCTTTGCCGAGGTGATCCGTGTCAAGCTGGTCAACGGCCAGGGTGAACCGGTGGCAGGGCGTGTGCTGAGCTTCAGCATGCCCGCCAGCGGTGCAGGCGCTGTCTTTGCGGGTGGCGGCTTGACTGCGCAAGCGACGACCGATGCACAGGGCCTGGCGGCATCGCTGATGTTCAGCGCCAACGCGACGGCGGGCGACTACGAAGTGGTGGTGGCGATGGCGGGTGCGCCCGATGTCAAGCTGGGCCTCAAGAACACCCCGGCCCCCGCGGGTGACAAGCAAGTAACCATCCCCACGCCAACGGGAACGGGCACGCTCAAGGCTTCGGTCACGGGCGGTGGCGCCACTTGCCGCTTCAACCCTGACAAGACCGCCGTCAAGCGGGCGCAAGGCTGGTTGCCGCTGTTTGATGTGCTGCTGTTCCCCCATGGCGTGTTCGAGTACGAACTGGTCGGCTGTGACGTGGGCAGCACGGTGACCGTCACGACCGAGTGGCCCAACCTGTTTGGCATCAGCAACTACATGAAGTACGGCCCCACGCCTTCTTCACGTGGCCGCAGCCTTTGGTACGTGCCCAAGAACCTCAAGCTGGAGGGCAACCGGGTGAGCTTCACCATCACCGATGGCCAGCTGGGCGATGACGACCTGGCCGCCAATGGCGTCATCAAAGACCCGGGCGGCCCGGTGATCCAAAGCGGGCCGCTGCCTGCCGACGAGCAAGCCGTGCCTGTGCCTGGCTTGGGTTGGCTGGCTGTGCTGATGCTGTCGATGTTGACTGGTTTGGCGGCAGTGGTAGGGCTGCGACGCAAGGGCGTGCTGGGAGCGAGCGATGGCCGCTAAGACCATGGCGTGCGGCCCCAGGTGGGGCGTGCACGCTGCGCTGGCCGTCTTGGTCGGCGCAGCCTTGGGTGGTACTGCCTGCGATGCAGCAGCTTGGTCGCGGCCAGCGACTGCGCCTCCGCCTTTGGTGGAGGCTGAATCGGCTTCTGCCCCGTCCAAGGAGTTGGGCTGTTCGGCTGCGCAATATGCAGCGCAAACCACAGAGACGCCCGCGCTGGCATGGCCGGTGCAAACCGCGCCGCTGGCGCTGGACCAGGCCTGCTGGGTAAACGCTGCTGAGGCGGCTGCATCGGTGCAAAGCGCCCAGCCCCCCACCTTGGTGGATGTGCGCCCGCGCAGCCTGCAACGGGCAGCACCCATTGCGCGCGCTTTGGAGCTGGAGCTTTCTGACATGGCCAGCAAACGATTTTTACAGCAAACGCCCGTAGTGCTGCTGGGCTCCGGGCTCGACAGCGCCGAGGTTGACCAGGCCTGCCGTCAGCTGCGGCAGCAAGGCTTTGTCCAGTTGCAAGCGGTGCGGGGCGGTGTCCGAGCATGGCAGGCCGCGCAAGCGGGGACGGCAGGTAGCCAACCGTTGTTGCAGCCCTTGGATGCGCAGACTTGGATAGCCGCTCTGGGCCAGGGCATGCACTGGACGGTGATCTCCGCCAGCGAAGCCATGCAACATGCGCCCCAGGCGCAGTGGCCGGTTCCGCCCGAGCAGCTAGTCGCCGTACGGGTGGAAGGCAAAGAGCGCGATGCCAAGTTGGTGGCCGCCATTGCGCGCGCCTACCAAGACCGGCTCAAGCATGTACGTCATGCGGGCTACGCCCAGGCGCTGGTGGTCATCACCGATGGGGTGGTCAGCGATGCCTTGCGTGCCCAAGTCGAAAGTACCTTGGCGCCTAGCACCGATGCATCCAAAGCGGGCCGTTCCACAAGTGAGACCAGTGCCGCAATGGTCACCTTGCCCGCCTACTGGCTGGACGGTGGCTGGCAAGCCTATGCACAGCAAGTGGCCCAAACCGCCGCCATCCAACAGACCGCCAACCACCGGCTGCAAGCGCCGTGTGGACGCATATGAGTGCAAACAAAAAATGAGAAATACAGGGGGAAGCATGTACCAACAACAACCATCTTCAGCGCTCCAAGCGGCGGTCTGGGCACGCAAGGCCTGGCAGGGCTTGCAGATGCTGGGCCTTTGGCTGATGCTGCTCTGTGCGGCCCAGCCAGCCTTGGCACAAACGCCGGTGACGGGCGTGATCACCAGCAACACCACATTGCGCGCCGCGCAGTCGCCCTATCTGTTCCAGGGCGATGTGATTGTGGATAACAACGCTACCTTGAGTATTGAGCCCGGGGTGACCATCCAGATGGCAACGGCGGCCAGCTTTACTTTGAAGCGGGGTGCGCTCCAGGCCGTGGGCACTCCCAGCTTGCCCATCAAAATCACCTCGGCATCTGCAACGCCCGCCACCGGTGACTGGCGGCAATGGCGCTTCACCGCAGGCACCAACCAGGCACTGACGCAGCTGGGCCATGTCGTCATCGAATACGGCAGCGGCGTGGCGATTGAATCGGCTTCCCCCGTTATCAACAACACCGCCATCAACCACCACAGTGGCCCTGCGATCAGCATGGACCTGGCTTCGTCACCGGTGGGTACGGGCAATACCGCCAATGGCAACTCGCTCAATGCAATCTCTGTGCCCTCAGGCACCATTCGCACGCAGGTGGTCTGGGGCATCGTCGGTATCCCCTATCTGGTGCAGCAAGGCCTGGTGCATATCGGCCAGGCACCTTTGGCGCTGGATCCAGCCAAACTCAAGCTCAGTCCCGGTGTGGTGGCCATGCTGCGGGTGTCGCTCAATGCACCAGCCCCCGCAGGCGGCACGCTGATCGATGTCAGCAGCAGTGTTCCCTCGGTCGCGTCGGCCGTTACCCGTGTCACCGTGCCCGAAGGGCAAACCAGTGCCGATCTGGAGGTGCAGGCCAGCAGCCTGGGCACCACCAAGATCACCGTCAGCCATGCGACGTTGGGTATGGCTGAAACCGACATTGAAGTCACTAATCTGCCTTCTTTGGGACTGGTGCCTGTAAACGCTACGGTGGGGAGCAACCAAAAGCTCTTTATGACCTTGTCGCTGCCAACGCCTGCCGTATCCAATGTGGCAGTGCAGTTGGACAACGCAGACGCGGCCTCGCTCTGGGCGCCTAGCCAGCTGGAGGTCGCAGCCGGCCAACAGAGTGTGAGCTTTGAAGTAAAGGGTCTGGTTGACGGTATCAGCCGTTTGACAGCGCAGGCAGACGGCTACAACAGTGCATGGTCCACAGTCAATGTGCGCAGCAAGGCACTGGTGTTGCCAACCAGTGTGGTGGTAGCGCCTACGGGTAGCAGGACTGTGACTTTGGAGACCACGGAGCCGGCACCTGCTGCAGGTTTGAACGTGAGCTTGGCCCTCGCACAAAGCAATTTGGCTCAGATTCCTGCCGCAGTGATTATTCCTCCAGGCCAAAGCAGCGTGAGCTTTACGATTCAAGGTATTAACTCTGGCTCCACCTCTTTGGTCGCGTCCGCCGCTGGCTATCAGTCAGCACAAACCGCGTTGCGTGTTGATGAGATCCGATTAAACACCGCTCCTTTAGGAGATCTGGTGATGAATGTGAATGCGAGCCGAACGGTGCGTGTGCACATAGACAAGGTTGCGCCGAAGGATGGAATCGTCGTGGGCGTAGTAAGCCAGGATCCAGCAGTTGCCTCGGTCAGCCCTGTGCAGGTGTTCATTCCAGCCGGGCACACCTATACGACAGTCCCCATCACCATCAATGCCTTGGCGGAAGGAAAGACAGCCATTGCAATTTCGTCCCCTGGGTTGATCTCCAAGACCTTGAATGTGCACGTCCAGGAAAAGTTTGGTTTGCGGGTCGGCCGCGTGGACGGTAGCAAGGTCGTCGTGGGCAAAGGGCTGTACAGCTATTACAGGGATGAAGTCTATGTCGAGCGACTGACCAATGGCATTGGTAGCAGCGAACCTGAAGCGATGACCGTACACCTGCGCTGTGCTGCAGATAGTCTGTGCCAGACGCCCGAAACGGTCACTATTCCCGCAGGTGAAAGCACCGCCTACTTTAGTGTCACAGGTTTAGAAGTGGGCTCAACGCATTTGGAAGCCACTGCTGAGGGCGCGACAGCGGCTGTGCCTTTTCCTGTGGATGTAGTCATACCTCTGTTCGAGATTGCGAATTTGGACTACGAAAGAACTACCTCGAGTGAAAAAGATGATTTCCTTATATGGGTCAGGGTGCCAGATGCTAGAAATCAGTTTTCTCAGTATGCAAGTAATCCTCTGACTGTGAACGTAAGAATTACTGACCAAGATTCAGAGGGAATAATCAATGGCATTTATGACGTAGCAGGAAATCCAGTTTCCCAGGTAACTATTCCAATGGGGCGGGCTTTATCTGGGCCGGCTTACGTTGCGCAACCCATAGCTGCAGGTACATACCAGATTAGCGCCGAGATTAAAGATCTAGTAAGTGTTAAGTCCTGGGTGCAAAGAGTTACTGCTGGTCCAAATCGATTGGAGCTGACGGCAACAGGTGGAGGCAGGGCCGTGGTAGGAAAATACCTGTCAACCCTCCCTGGTGACTTGTTCGTGGAAAGATTTACGGATGATGAAGTGGATAGTGGCGCCGATGCGTTAACGGTGAATTTGCGTTGCGTTAATGAAAGCATATGTTCAGTTCCCCCAACGGTCACCATTCCCGCTGGACAAAGCTATGCACATGTAAGCATAACGGGGGTGGATTTGGGCTCTACCCAGATCGTTGCTACTGCGGCAGGGTTTGATACATCTATCCTCACTGTGGAGGTGGTGAGTGCGGTACTACAACTGCATGGGACTTCTCCCAGTATTGATGTTGGGCAAGCGCATGAGGCTATCTATGTTTCGGCACAAGTACCAGGCAGAGAAAATTTTCTTCGCCAAACTCCAGCCACTCCTATTTCTATTGCCTTCTCAAGCTCAGAGCCGTCTGTAGCTGCCGTCACTGAGACGGTGATCTGGTATAGAGGTAATTGGTTCTCTCGCAGCCCCACCTTCACCGCCATATCCCCCGGCACCACCCAGATAACCGCCAGCAGCCCCGGTTTCGTGCCGGCCACCAGCGGCGTGATCACTGTCAACCCATAAGAAGGAGAAGACCATGCAACTCTCCCATATCACTTCTTTATTCTCTCGTCGAGCCTGGGCCTCTGTAGGCCGCAGGGCGGCAGCGGCGAGCAAAAAACACAGCCACACCATAGCTGTGACGGTACTAGCAGGCACCGCGCTGGCAGGCGGCGCCGTCGCACTGGCGGCAGGCAATGCCAAGCTCAGTATTGCCGATGGCGTTGTCGTTAAATTTGGCGAGGGCGCTGGCATCAATGTGCGCGACCAGTTGCAGACTGGCTCCAACGTCCTGTTCACCAGCCAGTTCGATGACAGCGCCATTGCGGCCACCAACCCAGAGCCTGGCACTGCACAAGCAGTTGATTGGCTGGGCGTGCTGGTCGAGGCAGGTGTGCCTGCGGCTGGCCTCAAACTCGATGGCTTGCAGATTCGGTATGCCGGTGGCACAGCAGGTTTGCCCAGCTATATGAACGGGGGCGCTGGCCTGGTCGTGCATGGCGGTGCCTATAGCTTCAACCGTTTGCAGCTCAGCCACAATGCCGTGGGTATTCGGGTGATAGGCAGTGGTAGTCCCAGCATCAGCGCATCACGCATCACCCATAACGAGGTGGGTCTGTTGGCCGAGCAAGGTGCAACGCCTGCCATCGCTGAATCCGATATTTCGGCCAATACTCAGTTTGGGGTGCGTAACACCCAGCCCGCTGCCGTGGTGCAAGCGCGCGGCAACTGGTGGGGGCATGCCAGCGGCCCCAAAGATTCGGTAGGTAATCCGGCAGGCCAGGGCAATGCCGTCAGCAGCGGGGTGGACTATGGCAGCTATCTGGGGGCAGAGCCGGTGCTGAACTGCACGATGGCGCCCACCCAGGGCTATGTCACCCGGGTTCGCAATGTTGAGTTGGTCCTGGAGTGCCCGCAGGCAGCGCAGTACCGCATCCAGGAATCGGACCAGTTTGGCGATTCACTGCCTTGGCAGGCAATGGCGGGCCATCCCAACAAGCTGGTCTACACCTTGTCCAGCGGCGGTGGCGACAAGATGCTGTATGTGCAGTTTCGCACGGCACAGAACAAGACCAACCAGTTCTCGCTCAGCCAGCCCATTGCCTATGCGCCCGAGGGGCCCGTGGTGCAATTCAGCCAACCTGCAGCAAACGCGGTGCTGGAGCAAGACACCACCATTGCGGTAACGGCCAGCGATGCTGAGGGCCTGCGGGATGTGGAGCTCTTGGTGAACGACAAGCGCCTGGCGCTGCTCAGCGCCGCGCCCTACCAAGTGCAATGGTCCTTGGTGGGTGTGCCCAACGGCAATTACACCCTCAAAGCCAAGGCTACCAATACCGCCGGCTTGAGCAATACCGCCACCCGCACCGTACAAGTACAAAAACAAGGCGGCAACGGCCCAGCCATCACCGCCAGCTTTGCCGGCCAGGCGCTGCAAGCCAATCCCACGATCACCCAGCCGGGCACGTTGGCGGTTAGCGCAGAAAGTGCCGTGGGTGTCACCAGCCTCCAGGCTGCCGTCAACGGCGTGCAGATTTTTGAGCGCAGCTATGGCAAGACCAGCCCCGTCACCCACAGCCAGATGGTGGATTTTGCCCAGCTGCCCAATGGCAACCACAGCTTCAGCATCACCGCGACCGATGCCGATGGCATTGCGGCAGTGCTGGATATTCCTTTCAGCCTCAATCTGAGTGCCCCTGCCGCCCCGGTCATCACCCAGCCCGCAGCGGGCACGACCGTGGCCGTGCCGCAGCTGAATGTGGCGGGCACAGCAATGCCAGGCTCGCAGTTGCAGCTGTTCTTGAACGGGCAGGCATCGGGTACGCCTGTCGCAGTGGGCGCCAATGGCAGCTTTGCGGCCAGCATCAGCTTATCCGCTGAAGGCGCACACCAGATTGAGGCGACCGCCAGCAACACGCGTGGCAACAGCCCCAAGAGCGCGGCGGTCACGGTGACCTATGCCAGCGCACCACCCAGCATCAGCTTTGTGGCGCCGGCGCCCAATGCGGTGTTGTCCAGCGCGGCCACGATCACCGCCGTGGCTTCTGCCCCAGCAGGCATTGCCAAGGTAGATATCTACGCCAACGATGTCCTGCTGGCATCGCCCACCCAAGCGCCATACAGCGCGCAATGGGCAGCTAATGCGGCAGCCGATGGCAGCTATACCTTGAAGGCCGTGGCCACCTCAGCCGCAGGCAAGACCGCGCAGGCCACCCGCGTAGTGACGGTGCAAAACGCTCCCGTCGTGCCCGAGGTGCCCAAGACGCCTTACACCGGCACGGTGGCCAATATCAGCCCTGCGCTGTCTTATGGGGCGCAAAGCATTGTCATCACCGGTGCCGCCGTTACGCGCGATACCGCGCAGGCGATCCCCAATGCTGCGCTGCGCATCGTGCTGGATATCGCAGGCTTCAAGCGCCGCATCAATATCGCAACCGATGCGAGCGGCAATTACCGCTATGAGTTTGTACCCGCTGCCAATGACAACGGCACCTATGTCGTCTCGGTGGTTCATCCCGATGAAACCGCAACCGCTGAGCAAGGGCGCTTCACGATCAACCGCCTGAGCTTTAACCTCTCCAGCTACAACCTGACAGCCGCGCGCGATTTTGCGAGCAGCATCACCATCCAGGCGCGTGCCAGTGCCGGCACAGGCGTGGAGGGGGTGCGCTGGGCCGTTGTGCCGGCCAACCAGCCCAGCGGCAGCCTGCCGCCAGGCATCAGCGTGGATGCAGGCCCGCCTGTCAATATTGCCGCCGGTGCCTCCGTGCCCATGGTCATCAAGTTCACCGGCAGCGCTACGGCAGGTGAATCGGGCACGGTCGTCCTCACCGCCTTTGCAGCCGATTCAGGCGATACGCCGCGCGGCACATTCAGCATCAACTACAAGCTGGTGCAAGCCCGCCCTGATCTGTTTGCCAAGCCCACGTTCATCGAGACCGGCGTGCAACAAGAAAGCTCTGTCACCGAGAGCGTAGTCATCGGCAACCGGGGCCTGGTGGCTGCGCAGAATGTGCAGGTCAAGCTGGTAGACAACAGCGGCAACCCGCCGCCTGCCTGGGTATTCCTGGCCAGCGGCAACCAGATCGGGGCCATTGATGTGGGCGGCGAAGTGCCCATCCAGGTGACGGCCAGCCCAGGCAAGAATGTGGCCGATGGCATCTACAACTACAAGCTGATCGTCACCGCAGGCAACAGCGGGGATGGCGTCATTCCGGTATCGGTGGCCGTGACCCAAAGCGGGCAGGGTGGGGTGAGCTTCCAGATCACCGACCTGTTTACCGGAACCCTGGGCGCGGACAACCAGCCTATCAAGGGTGTGACGGGCGCCCGCATCCGCCTGCAAAACGATGCTGTGCTCACCTATCTGCGCACGCTCACCACCGATGCGGAAGGCAAGGCTGTCGTGACGGACCTGCCACCAGGCACCTACACCTACCGTGCCAGTGGCCCGCGCCACTCTGACAAGACCGGCCGCATCTTTGTGCGCCCGGGCATCACCACCACGGAGCGGGTGCACCTGCAGTACCAAACCATCAGCATTGATTTCAGCGTCACGGAAACCACCATTCCCGATGTCTACGACATCAATCTGGAAGCCACGTTCCAGACCCAGGTGCCCGCACCTGTGGTGCTGCTGGAGCCGCTGTCCATCAACCTGCCCGAGCTGCAAATTGGCGAGGAGCACACCGGCGAGCTGACCTTGACCAACTACGGCCTGATCCAGGCCGAGGACGTCGTCTTCAAGCCGCCCCAGTCCGACGAGTACTACCGCTACGAGTTCTTGGCAGACATCCCTAAGGTGCTGGCAGCCAAGCAGCGTGTGGTCATCCCCTACCGGGTGACCGCCGTCAAGCTGCACCCCAAGGGCATTGGCTTTACCAATGCCAAGGCGGGCGACTTTACCGCTGTGCAACGCGCGTTGGCCAACACCTTCAGCAGCAAGGCATCCAGCTGCTCGTCCTACAGCGTGTGGGCCACGGCCGAATGCTCGTTTGAATGCGTCAACGGCGAGCGAGAGAACCGGGTGGTGTTCTCCCAATACAGCCGCTTGGTCGGCACCGGTACATCGTGTAGCGGCGGAGGTGGAGGTGGCGGAGGCTGGGGCGGCGGAGGAGGCGGCTGGGGCGGTGGCTCTGGTGGAGGAAGCGGCACCCAACTGCCTCTGGCGCCACAGTGCACACCCCATTGCCGGGGTGAGTGCTGCGCTGGTGCCGGTTCAGGCCCTGGCGGTGGTGGCGGGGGCGGAGGAGGCGGTGGTGGATCTGGCCCCGCTGGCCCTGGCAGTAGCTAAGCCTTCAGCGCCTGAACAACCCAATCAAAAAACACTGGCCATCAAGCCTTGCTGCCGCACAAAGCCGCAGCAAGGCCAGGCATCAGCCCATGCCACGCCAAGCAATATGAGGGAATGAGATATGACAATGACAAAGAAAAACACAGCAGGATTAGCGGCTGCTGCGGCAAAGACTGCAGCACTCGCTAATGCAAATGGGAGTGCCCCCGCAAAGCACCTACTGCGCACCAGCCTGCTGGTCGCCGCTTTGGGCTTGGCCAGCGTGGCCTCCGCCCAAGGAATCTCCGGCATCGGCGCTTTCGCACCCAATACCGAGCTGGGCTTTACCCCGGTCGCCAAAGCCGGCGAGCCGCGCATCAACTGGATCAATGGCGAATACCAAGAGAGCAACACCGACCTGAGCGTCAAAGTGCTGGGCGGCAGCTTGGACATCGCCCGCTCCTGGAGCCAGGGGCGCTGGTGGCTCAACCCCGCCTGGGCACCGCTCAGCTTTGAGCTCGATCCGCTGGGCAGCGACGCCAAAGTGATAGAGCGGGTGGGAGTGCTCTACGAACGCAGCGGCCAAAGCGATCTGTACATGGCCAAGAGCAAAGGCAACGCCCCCGTCTATATCAAAAGGCTCAAGGATGCAGCTGGCCAGCACACCGGCTGGCAGTGGTACGACCGCTTTGGCAACACCATCCACTACAGCGCAGACGGCGTCATCCAAAGCTATGCCAACGCCAGCGGCGTCAAAGTCAGCTTCGCCTACGACAGCGCCACCAGCGCCCGCATCCTGGACCACGGGGGCAAAACCATCTACACCGTCACCATGGCAGGGGGCCTGATCACAAGAATAGAAGACCTGGCTGGGCGCAGCGTCAGCTACCAATGGGCAGGCCAGCGCCTGGCCCAGGTCACCGACGTCATGGGCAACGCCTGGAAGTACGGGTACGACGCCAACGGCCAGATCACTAGCCGCACCGACCCGCTGGGTCTCAAGATCAGCGCCCAGTACATCCAAAGCATCCCCGCACCCGAGCCCATGCTGAGCCTGGGCAAGAAGGGCGTCACCATCGACCCCACAGGCACCAGCGGCACCACGCAAAAGCTCGCCAACCTTTGGGGCGGCGGGCGCGTGGGGCAGTTTGATGGGCAAAGCGGCTGCGCATCCACGGGCGCCAACAACTACCTGCGCGAGCGCCGGGTGTTCGAAGTCACCTACACCGACTGCCGGGGCAACGCCACCGTCACCCAGTACGACCTGCAAGGCAATGAGCTCAGTCGCACCTTCAACGGTAAAAAGACCGCCTCTAACCAATGGGATGGCGCTTACAGCCAGAAATACACCAACGCCCGGGGCTACAGCACCACCACGACCTACGACAGCAACTACCAGCCGCTGCAAATCACCCACCCCGATGGCAGCGTGGAAAAGTACACCTATGAGCCTGTGTTTGGCAGGCAGAGCAGCTACACCAACCAGTTGGGGGTTGTGAGCACCTGGCGGTATGACAGCAAGGGGAATGTGACCGAATGGGTGGAGGCCAAAGGCCTGCCCGAGCAGCGCACCACCGTCTATACCTACGACCCCTACAGCCAACTCACCAGCAGCACAAAGGGCGCGGGGGATGCCACCAAGGCAGATGCGATTACCCAAAGCTGGCAGTACGACAGTGCGGGCAATGTAATTATTTTCAAAGATGGCGAAGACAATACCTTTACGCAGATATACGACTCTATAGGGTCATTGGTTGAAAAAATAGACCCTGAAAATAATAGGAAAACCTACAGATATAACAAATCTGGCAGTGTGGAGATGATATCTGTTGCCGGAGAGATTGTTGAGCGATTTAAATATGATTCTTTAAATCGAAGAATTCAATCGACAACTGCTATGGGTTACGAAACCAATATTAAATATGATGAGTTAGGGCGGTTGACTGAAATTAGTGAGCCTGGTGATTCGAGTGGAAGTGGACGTAAAGTACAGTATGATAAATATGGAAGCGTGCAAAAAACAATCAGTCCCAGCGGGTTGAGTATTGTTAATGAGTATGATGAGTTCGGTAGAATATCTAATATATATAATATCGCTGGTGAAAAAACGTCGTATGTATATGGAGACTATGAAACGGAAAATGCCGGGTTACTAATTTCAACGAATTATGCAAGCTATTCTGAGGTATATAGTTACGACCAGTTAGGTCGGAAGGTGAAAACTACGGAAATCTTTGATGACGGTGAAAAAAGATCTCGGATCGTTCAATATAATGCTGCCGGGGAAAGGGTCGCCGTTATTAATGCTGCTGGTGCTGCAACACTCTTTGCATATGATTCGTTGGGTAGGCTTCTTTCAGTAAATACTCCTGCTGGTGGATTTAGTGGATATAGCTATCGTTTCGATAATGAAATGACGGAGTTTTTGGATGGGAGTGATAATAGATTCAAATATGCTTATGATAGAAATGGGCGGGTTGTGAAGACAGTTTCTCCATTGGGTGTGGTAGTGCATTTTACGTATAATAAGAATGGTAAATTAATTTCACGAGTAGATGGGGGAGGGAATATAAAAGAGTTTTATTACGATAATCTTTATAATCTCCAAAAGGAGGTATACCGTGATGCATCGTTAAAGACTATTCAATCCATAGCGTACCGGCATGATTTGGACGGGCAAGTGATTGAGTATCAACAAATGGGTTTTGATGATAGGCTATTGAGCTCGGTAGTCTATGAGCGAGATATGCGGGGGAGAGTGATAAATTCAACTGTTAAATACGGGATGGTCAATAAGACTGAAGTTTTTGGTTTTAATATCGGATATAAGTATGACAGGGATGGGAGAATTGTTGAGGTGTCCTATCCTGACTCTTCAGTTCAGTCGTATCAATATACCGATGCTAACTTATCTCAAATAAAGTTACCTAATAAGCAAGTGATAAATTATGAGAGATATTTCCACGGGAAACCTGCTAATATAATTTTTCCTGGTAGTAGGTCAGAAGCCCAATTTGATGGTTTGTATAGACTTAAAAATATAAACATCGTTGCAAAGGATCGGCTGATTGCGCATAAGTCGTATGAATATGATGTAATAGGCAATATAAAGCAGATTGACGACCAAAACGGCATATTTAAATATGCGTACGATGATGATAATCGACTGACTGAGGTTGAGCCTAATGGCGATGCACGAAATCTTGGTTTTGAAAGCGAAGCTTATAAATATGATAATGCTGGTAATCGCATATTTAGTTTGCATCAACCCGGGGGGTGGGTTTATGCAGGGAATCAGTTGGTAGCATATCCAAAGCGTGATATGTTTGATGAAAATTTACAAGAGGTGAGCGCTACATATAGCCCTCAGGGGAATTTGGTTGCTGAAAGTAGCTCCGAAGCGAAAATACTATATAGTTACGATGCTACAGGGCGGTTGATAGGCTATAAAAATGACCGTCTAGATGTTATATATGGCTATGATCCGTACGGTAGGCGCATAAGTAAGAGTAAGAAGAATGGTGTAGATATTGATACCTTCTACTATGCTTACAATAATCAAGGTCTTGTGGCTGAGTTTGATTCAAAGGGAGTGATGACAAAGGCTTATGGCTGGGGTAGGGCTGATGTTAGTGATGAGGAGTGGGGAGCTAATCCAGTTTGGCAGGCCGATGTTGTTAAAGGTGCTTTAAGTGAAAAGATGACCGCTTATAACTATATACATAATGACCATTTGGGGTTTCCTGTAGTTTCGGTTAACGGGGATGGATTGATCACTTGGTCTGCAATTTATGATTCGTTTGGATCTGTGAAGATATTGGATAATTCTATAAATATCAATCTAAGATTTCCTGGTCAATATTGGGATGAAGAGAGTCGGTCTCATTATAATTACAGACGGAATTATATGCCGCAAATTGGGCGCTATATACAGAGTGATCCTATTGGCTTAAAGGGTGGTAGTAATTTTTATGCTTATGCATCATCTAATCCGATAATGTATTATGACCCCCAGGGGCTACAAGCTAAACCATGTTGTCAGCCTCAAATGACAGATCAAGACTGCTGTAATTCAATACCAACTTCGAGCGACGGTCTTAACTTTGAAATGCCTTCATTAGCGACTGGAACCGTTATGTGTTGTCAAGGACGATCTATTAGCTGTCTTTCTAAATCATACGATCATGCAAAGTATGGGCGAGATATCTCTAGAAGATGTGCAAAAGTGCATGAAGATACACATCAGGCGCATGTGAAAAAATGCCCCATGGATTGTAGTTACTTTGTCAATCCATTTGATATCGATAAAATAAGCCCTGAGAAAGGTGAGTGTGAGGCATATGGTGCAGAGCTGAAATGTCTCACAGATAGTCTTCCTGAGTGCGGCGATGATGCACTTTGCAAGATGAAAATTAAAGCTTCTATAGCTTCAAGTAAAAAGGAACTTGGAGAAAAAAGACAATGCCCAATGTGAAGACGATCTTGTTGGTAATCTTAATAATCCCTCAGTTATCCGCATGCTTTGGCACTTTGTGTGAAGGAGGCTGTGGTAGAAGGATGCGCGATGCGGAAGCCATTGAAAGAATGAAAAAACTTTATAAGATGGATGAGGACTTGATTCAATTTGGAAAATTTGAAGTTGTATATAAAAGAAATAATTATTATGTTAAATTCATAGTTGAGCCGAGAGTGCCAGGAGGGGAGTTTGAAGTGGTATTTGATTGCGCGGGTGATCCGATTTCTTCCACGCCAGGAAAATGAATTTATGGCTTTTATTTTGTGTTTAATTTATCGAAGAATTCTTGTGTCTGAATGTTGATTTTTTATGTGTATGCTCTTTATATATTTAATGGTGATGAGGTTGTAGTGACGTTGTTTAATGAAGTAGACATTGAGGAGTGTGTTTTGTAATTACAAAAATTGGAATATATCTGATAGGCGTTGTATTGACGAAGATAGCTGCAGCGTTGGTGTTCTATGTGCCGGCCGTCTCGTCTTTCTCGTTGTTTTAATTTTGTCAATGTGGTTTGCAAGTTGGGGAAATTGCGTTGACTTAGAAAAAAGAAGAAATATGAGAAAGTTAGCTAATCTGAATTTGACTTTACTGCCATTAAAATAATGACTGAGGTTCAGGGGATATGCATCGGGCTGGATGCCAAAATCCAATCGGCATAGCCCCAATTAAAAGTAATTAAGGGGTGATGTTAAATATTTTCTCCTGTGCTATTCAGATTTTTCTAATATTAAAGATGTATTTTTAAAGCATGTGATTTTATTGTTAATATAAAAAGTAAATGGCGTAAAGCTTCTTAATGGTGGTTCTGAATTGATTTTCTGAGAGCCTCCAGATGATTGGTATTGTCTGGGTGTGCGTGTTGTTGATGAATATTGTATTTGAATTTTTGAAATGATGATATTTATGGATTAATGCTGAATGGGCGAATTCCGTAATAAATTTATTTTGGTTTATTTCAAAAAAATGTTGCATTGCTTAATTTGAAGGTGCAATAGGATATGGGGTTTTTTGGGCTTGCCAGTGTTAACGCTGGCAAGCCCTGTCTCATCAAACTACCCAAGGCCAATCCCTCCACTATCCGAGATACAGTTCTGCAGCAACTAGCCAATGAGTGGCGTCTAGTGCGCCCCAGGGGCGCGCTGAGTGTAGACACCTGAGCGCTGCGCTCAGCCAGTGATCGCTCGTGTGTCCTGACAAACTCCTTCTCACCCAGGCTCCAAAAGCACTGCCTTTTAGCCTCCAGCCAAGACCTCAGCAGACATCCAACTCTGAGGCCTGCGAGCCCGCGCTAGAACCACCGCAAAGCGTTTCCATAGAGCGCCGCCTGAACAAGAACATCCTCGACTTCTTCCGACCCCTATGGTTTTCTGAGAGAACACGTTCGAGGCTGAGTACCTGACACCCCAGCACAGACTTCTCATATCCATATTTGAAATTCTTCGTGGTGCAAAGCCAGCCCGAAAGCTCCAATGGAGGCTTCGTTGCTGCTGCCGCCATGTGATGGCGCAGTCTTTACCTCCAGAAAGACGTCCCATGTTTCAGAGTTTCAAGCGTGTGCTGATCTCCGCTGCCATTGCTGTGGCCGTGCTGCCAGCTGTGGCGGCAGACAAGCTCAAGATCGCTGTCGTGCCCGGTGCCTATGCCGATTCCATCAATGCGGCTGCCAAGGATGCGAAGGCCCAGGGCATTGACGTGGAGGTGATCGAGTTCACCGACTGGACCACGCCGAATGTCGCGGTCAACAACGGCGATATCGATATCAACTACTTCCAGCACCAGCCGTTTCTGGATAACGCGGTGAAGAAGAATGGCTATGCGCTGGCCAGCGCCGGCACCGGCATTCTGGCCAATGTGGGCCTGTATTCGCTCAAGCACAAGAACGTGGCCGATGTGCCCAACAACGGCAAGGTGGGCATTGCCAGTGACCCGGTCAACCAGGGCCGGGGCCTGTTGCTGCTGCAAAAGGTCGGGCTGATCACGCTCAAGCCGGGTGTCGGTTATCTGGGCTCCATCAACGACATTGCCAGCAACCCCAAGTCGCTGCGCTTTGTCGAGGTCGAAGGGCCGCAGCTGGTGCGCATCACCGGTGATGTGGATATCGCCCAGGGCTACCCGCACTTCATCGTGGCGGCCAAGGCCTTTGATCCATCGAGCGGCCTGGCGTACTCGGGCATCGAGGACCAACAGTTCGCGATCCAGTTCGTGGTCAAGAAGGACCGGGTCAACGACCCGGTGGTGCAGAAGTTCATCCGCATCTACCAGAACTCCGAGACCGTGCGCACGGTCAGCAAAAAGTCTTTCAGCAATGACGACCGGCTCTACACGCTGGCCTGGCTGAAGAAGTAAGCCGCGTACCAAGACCTTTCATCAAGCAAGCGAGAAAAACATGACGAACAAGATAAACAGACGTGTGGTGGCGGCAATTGCAGCAGCGGCCATGCTGGGAGGGTGGCAACTGGCGCAGGCAGCCGACAAGATCCGCATCGCCTCCACGCCGGGGGCCACGGCCGATGCCATCAAGGCGGTGGTGGCCGATGCCAAGAGCCAGGGGTTGGATGTGGAGCTGGTCGAGTTCACCGACTGGACGGTGCCCAATGAGGCCGTCAACAACGGCGATGTGGACCTGAACTTTTTCCAGCACCAGGCCTTCTTGAACAACGTCATCAAGGAGCGCGGCTACCAGCTCAAGTTTGTGGGCCTGGGCCTGTTGCAGAACATTGGCATCTACTCCGAGCGCTACCAGTCGCTGGCCGATGTGCCGGCCAAGGCCAAGGTCGCGATTGCCAATGACCCGGTCAACCAGGGCCGGGGCTTGGCACTGCTGCAAAAGGCCGGCCTGATCCGCCTGCGCACCGGCGATGCGCCCGGCGCCACGGTGGCCGATATCACCGACAACCCCAAGCAGCTGCGCTTTTATGAAGTCGAAGGCCCGCAGCTGATCCGCTCGCTGCCCGATGTGGACCTGGCCGTGCTCTGGCCGAGCTACTTTGTCAGCGCCGGCAAGAAGGAGCAGGCCAGCAAGGCCCTGGCCTATTCGGGCATTGCCGACCGCTTCTATGCGATGGGCTTTGTCGCGCAGGCCAGCCGTGCCGACGACCCCAAGCTGCGCAAATTTGTCCAGGTGTTCCAGAACTCTGCGGCAGTCAAGCAGGCGATCAGCCAGCAGTTCAACAACGACCCCAAGCTCTACACCTTGCCCTGGTAAGGGCAGGACACCAGGAGACGCACATGGCCCTTTCCGCCGTATCCAATGTATTGCGCAAGCAGTTCCGCGCCGAGGCCGAGCCGGCCGCCGAGGGCCGTGCTGCGCGCGCCAGCGCAGCGGTACCAACCGCCGCAAGCGGCCAGGCGCCGGTAGCCGCCACCCCCTTGGGCACCGTGGTATTCCGCAATCTGGGCAAGGTCTACCGCTCATCGGCCGGTGAGGTGCCTGCGCTGCAGAACATCACCTTGGACATTGCTGCGGGCAGCATCTTCGGCATCATCGGCCGCAGTGGCGCGGGCAAGTCCAGCCTGCTGCGCACCATCAACCGCTTGGAAGCGCCCAGCAGCGGCCAGGTGCTGGTCGATGGTGTCGATATTGGCACCTTGGATGAAGCGGGCCTGGTGCAACTGCGCCGCCGCGTCGGCATGATTTTTCAGCACTTCAACCTGCTGTCGGCCAAGACGGTGTTCGAGAACGTGGCGCTGCCGCTCAAGGTCGCAGGTGTGCCGGCTGCGCAGATCCAGCAGCGCGTGACCGAGCTGCTCGACCTGGTGGGCCTGCAGGACAAGCACAAGACCTACCCCAGCCGTCTCTCCGGCGGGCAAAAGCAGCGCGTAGGCATTGCCCGTGCGCTGGCTACGCGCCCCGAGATTCTGCTCTGCGACGAGGCCACCTCGGCGCTGGACCCGGAAACCACGCAGGCCATTCTTGCGCTGCTGCGCGATATCAACCGCCGCCTGGGCATCACGGTGATCCTGATCACCCATGAGATGAGCGTGATCCGCGAGATTGCCGACCAGGTGCTGGTGCTGGAGAAGGGCGAGATTGCCGAGCTGGGCGAGGTTTGGCAGGTGTTTGGCAACCCGCGCCATGCCGCCACCCAGGCCCTGCTGGCACCGCTGCGCCACGGCGTGCCCGATGACCTGCAGCAGCGCCTGCAGCCGCAAGCGCCCGGCACCGGCCGCTTTGAGCAAGTACTGCAGCTGGGCTACTGCGGCCATGACGGGCTGGAGCCGGACTTTCCCCGCATTGCCGAGGCACTGGGCGCCAAGGTGCGCCTGCTGCACGGCGGTGTGGACCGCATCCAGGGCCATGCCCAGGGCCAGCTCATCATCGCCATCGATGGTGCCGCCGCCCGCAACGACTGGGCCGCGCTGACGCAAGGCCCTGCCACCATCGCACATGAAATCAGGGTACTGGGCTATGTTGTTTGAACTGAGTATTTCCATCGACCGTTACTGGAAGGCGCTGGCCGACACCTTCATCATGGTGTCCACCTCGGCCGGTATCGCGCTGCTGGCGGGCATTCCGCTGGCCATCTTGCTGATCGTGACGGCACCTGGTGGCTTTCTCGAATCGCCCCGCACCAACCGCGCCGTCGGCAGCGTCGTCAACGGCTTCCGGGCCACGCCCTTTATCGTGCTGCTGGTCGCGTTGATTCCGTTCACCCGTCTGGTCACCGGCACGACGATTGGCGTCTGGGCGGCGATTGTGCCGCTGGCCATCAGTGCCACGCCGTTCTTTGCGCGCATTGCCGAGGTCAGTCTGCGTGAGGTCGATCCCGGCCTGATCGAGGCGGCACAGGCGATTGGCTGCAAGAAGTGGGACATCGTGCGCCATGTCTACCTGCCCGAGGCCCTGCCCGGCATCATCGGCGGCTTCACCATCACCCTGGTGGCGCTGATCAGCTCGTCGGCCATGGCCGGCGCGGTGGGGGCCGGTGGCCTGGGCGACCTGGCGATCCGCTACGGCTACCAGCGCTTTGATACGCAGGTGATGCTGATCGTGATCGCGGTGCTGATTGCGCTGGTCACCATCGTGCAGACCGCTGGCGACCGCGTGGCGCACTGGTTGCGCAGCCGCTGACCGTCCGCGTTATCGCGGCCCACCACGGCGCAGTGCCGTGGTCTGCAGGCCAGGGCGTGTCTCTGGCCTGTCTCTCTCCGAACCCCTTTCAGAAAGCACCGAATGACTTCAGCGGTTGCCCAGGGCGCAGCGTTGCCCGCCGATTCCCCACCCCGCCTGCCTTTGCCGCCCAGCCAGCCCGCGCAGATCCGCAGCGAGGCCGAGGCCTTGCAGGTGGCCGCTGCGCTGGCCGAGAGCTTTCGCGGCGGCGCGGCCCGGCGCGACAGCGAACGCCTGTTGCCCTGGGACGAGATCGAGCGCTATACCGCCAGCGGCCTGGGCGGCATCACCGTGCCGCGCAGCCATGGCGGCCTGCAGGCCAGCTGGCACACCGTCGTGCAGGTGTTTGCGACCATCAGCGCGGCCGATGCCTCGCTAGGGCAAATTCCACAAAACCACTTTGCGCTGGTGCAGAACCTGCGCGATACCGCGAGCCCCGCGCAGCAAAGCCGCTGGTTTGCCGATGTGCTGGGCGGCTACCGGCTGGGCAATGCTGGACCTGAGCGCAAGGGCCGCGCCGCCCAGCTGAGCGATGCCACCGCCAGCCTGCGCCGGGCGGCCGATGGCCGGCTGCTGGTCAACGGCACGCGCTACTACTCCACCGGATCGTTGTTTGCCCACTGGGTGCCTTTCCGCGCCGAGGACGAGGCGCAGCGCCCCGTGCAGGTCTGGGTGCGGCGCACGGTGCCGGGCCTGCAGATCATCGACAACTGGAACGCCTTTGGCCAGAAGACCACCGCCAGCGGTGGTGTGGTGCTGACCGATGTGGAGGTTGAGCCGCGTGATGTGATTGCGCTGCATGACCTGAAGGACCGGCCGACTCTCTCCGGCCCGGTGTCGCAGATTCTGCAAGCCGCCATCGACATGGGCATTGCCCAGGGCGCGTTTGACGAGGCGCGCCAGTTTGTGCGCGACAAGACCCGTGCCTGGGTGCACTCGGGTGTCGAGCATGCCTGGCAGGACCCCTACATCATCCAGGAGTTTGGCCAGCTGCAGGTGGAGCTGGATGCCGCGCGCGAGGTGCTGCTCGATGCCGCGCAGCAGTTGGATGCCTTCGCTGCCCAGCCCGTCACCGACGAGAGCAGCGCCGAGGCCTCGGTGGCCGTGGCGCGCGCCAAGATCCTGACTACCGAGGCGGCGCTGAACGCCAGCGAACGCCTGCTGGAGCTGGGCGGTACCTCATCGGCCCGCGCCGGCTACAACCTGGACCGCTATTGGCGCAATGCCCGCGTGCACACCTTGCACGACCCGGTGCGCTGGAAATACCACCTGCTGGGCAACTACCTGCTCAATGGCCGCGCCCCGCGCCGCCACCAGTGGAACTGAGCCGCCGCAACGCACAACGACTTTGAAGGGCCAGGCCAGCGCCATGCTGCTGCCAAGCCCATGAGCCACCACCATGACTACCTCTCCCCCTGTGATCGCCGCTGCCAGCCCGGTGGCCCCCGCCCCCGCACCACGCCAGCGCCCCCCCGTGTTTGCCAGCGAGCAGGCCGCACTGCAACAGGCCCAGCAGCTGGCCGATGCCTGGGCCGGTGATGCGGTACTGCGCGACCGCGAGCGTCGCCTGCCCTGGGCAGAAATCGAGGCCTACAGCGACAGCGGCCTCTGGGCCATCACCGTGCCGCGCGCCTACGGCGGCCTGCAGGCCAGCGCCTGGACGGTGGCGCAGCTGATCGCCACCGTGGCGGCGGCCGATGGATCGCTGGGCCATATTCCGCAGAACCATTTCTATGCGCTGGAGGTGCTGCGCGTGGGCGGCAGCGCGGCGCAGCAGCGCTTTTTCTACGAACGGGTGCAGGCGGGCGAGCGCTTTGGCAATGCACTGTCCGAGATCGGCCACCGCGACTACCGCCGCCGCTCGCGGCTGGAGCGGGGCGGCTCGGGCTGGGTACTCAATGGCCGCAAGTTCTACTGCACCGGCGCCATCTTTGCGCACTGGATTCCGGTGCAGACCATGCAGGTGATCGACGAGGCCCAGGACCCCGTCAGCGTGATGGTGTTTGTGCCGCGCACGGCGCCGGGCGTGACGGTGATCGACGACTGGGACGGCATGGGCCAGCGGGTCACCGGCAGCGGCTCGGTGCTGCTGGAGAACGTCGCCATCGATGAGGCCTGGATCGTGCCTTTCCAATCGAGCTTCGACAGCCCCAGCACCATCGGGCCGTTTGCGCAGATCATCCATGCCGCCATCGACCTGGGCATTGGCGAGGGCGCGCTGCGTGCCACCTTGCCCTTTGTGCGCAACCAGTCGCGCGCCTGGGTGGATGCCGGCGTGGCGCAGGCGAGCGACGACCCCTTGACCCTGCAGGCGCTGGGCAATGTGGAGCTGCGCCTGCATGCGGCGCGGGCGCTGCTGCGGCGCTCGGGCAGCCTGGTCGATGCCGCGCAGCAGGAGCCCACGGCGCACACGGTGGCTGCGGCCTCGGTGGCCGTGGCGCAGGCACGTGCGCTGGCGCATACGGCCGGCCTGCTGGCGGCCAACAAGCTGCTGGAGCTGGGTGGCACCTCGGCCACCTTTGCCGAGCACGGCTTTGACAGCTACTGGCGCAATGTGCGCACCCACACCCTGCATGACCCCGTGCGCTGGAAATACCATGCCATCGGCAACTATGCGCTGAGCGGCGTGCTGCCCCCGCGCCACGGAGCACTGTGATGGCCAGCACCGCTGCCGGCGCGCGGGCGCCCATCATCCTCAATGCCTTCAACATGGCCAGCGTCGGCCATATCAACCATGGGCTGTGGACGCATCCGCGCGACCAATCGAGCCACTACCACCGCCTGGACTACTGGACCGGCCTGGCCAAGGAGCTCGAGCGCGGCCTGTTCGATGGGCTCTTCATCGCCGACATCATCGGCGTCTATGACACCTACCAGCAGTCGGTCGATGTGACCCTGCGCGAGTCGGTGCAGCTGCCAATCAACGACCCGACCCTGGTGGTGCCCGCGATGGCGGCGGTGACCGAGCACCTGGGCTTTGGCGTAACGGTCAACCTCAGCTACGAGCAGCCCTATCTGCTGGCGCGGCGCTTTTCTACCTTGGACCACCTGACCCAAGGCCGCATTGGCTGGAACATTGTCACTGGTTATCTGGACTCGGCTGCCCGCGCCATGGGCCAGCGCCAGCAGCTGGCGCACGATGCGCGCTATGACCGCGCCGATGAGTTTATGGACGTGCTCTACCAGCTCTGGGAGGGCAGCTGGAGCGACAGCGCCGTGCTGCGCGACCGCACGCGCCGCATCTATGCCGACCCGCAGCAGGTGCGCCGCGTGCAGCACAGCGGCCCGCATTTTCAGGTCGATGGCTACCACCTGAGCGAGCCCTCGCCACAGCGCACGCCGGTGCTGCTGCAGGCGGGCAGCTCGGGCCGGGGCCTGCAGTTTGCCGCGCGCCATGCCGAATGCGTGTTCATGGCCATCCAGGACAAGGCCGCCACCGCCACGCTGGTGCGCCAGCTGCGCGCCGAAGCCGTGCGTGCCGGCCGCCAGCCCGGCGACATCAAGGTGCTGGTGGGCATGACGCCCGTGGTGGCCGCCACCGCGCGCCAGGCCCAGGAAAAGTACCAGGAGTACTGCCGCTATGCCAGCCCCGAGGCTGCGCTGGCGCATCTGTCGGCCACGGCCGGCATTGATTTTTCGACCTACCAGCGCGACACGCCGCTGCTGCAGCAGCACCGCAGCAATGGCATCGAGAACTCGATCAAGCGCCTGGCCAATGGCCGTGAGGACTACCGCCTGGGCGACCTGCTCGATGAGCTGGCCTTGGGCGGGCGTTACGCCACCGTCGTGGGCGATGCCCAGCAGATTGCCGACGAGATGCAGTCCTGGGTGGATGAGGCTGGTGTTGATGGCTTCAACCTTGCCCGCACCGTGGTGCCCGAATGCTTTGGCGACTTTATCGACCTGGTCGTCCCCGAGCTGCAGTCGCGGGGCCTGCACAAGAGCGCCTATGCGCCCGGCAGCATGCGCCACAAGCTGTTTGGCCAGGGCGACCGCCTGCCGGCCCACCACCATGCGCAGCAGTTTCGCCAGCAGCCCTCCGTCGGTGGCGTCAGCGTTGCTGCTTCTCCATCCCTCTCCACACCCCGCGCCCAGGCCTTGGCCTGAGCGCCATCCAGGAAACCCCATGTCCCAGAACCCTTCTTCTCCGCTGCCAGGCCAACGCCGGCGTTTTCTGTCCTCGTCGCTGGCCGCTGGCGCCGCGCTGGCCACGGGCGCCTGGCGCAGCACGGCGCAGGCCGCAGTGCCGGTAACGACCAAGGTGCTGAAAGTGGGGGTGACCTCGGGCCCGCATGAGCAGGTGTTCGAGGCCGTCAAAAAGGTCGCCGAGCGTGACTATGGTCTCAAGATCGAGATCGTGTCCTTCAGCGACTATGTGATGCCCAATGCCGCGCTCGATGCGGGTGACCTGGATGCCAACAGCTTCCAGCACGGCCCCTTCCTGCAGGCGGCAATCCGTGCACGCGGCTACAAGCTGGTGGGCTTTGGCCGCACCTGGGTGGGCCCGATTGCGCTTTTCTCCAAGCGCTACAAGCGGCTCGAAGACGTGCCGGTGGGCGCGCAGATTGCGCTGCCCAATGACCCGGCCAATGGTGGGCGCGTGCTGCTGCTGTTGGAGAAGGGCGGTCTCATCAAGCTCAAGCCCGGCATCGACCCGATCAAGGGCGTGTTTGCCTCGACCCAGGACATCACCGACAACCCGCGCAAGCTGCGCTTTGTCGAGCTGGAGTCGCCCATGCTGGTGCGCGCGATGGACGATGTGGAGCTGGCTGCCATCAATGCCGACTATGCCTACAAGGCGGGGCTCAACCCCACGAAGGACTCGCTGCTGGTCGAGGGCGGGGACAGCCCCTATGTCTGCCTGATAGCAGTGCAGGAGAAAAACCGCAACGCCCCCTGGGTGCCGCAGCTGGTGGCCGCCTACCGCACCGACGAGGTGCGCAGCTATATCCAGCAGGCCTTCAATGGCGTGGTCATCCCTTCGTGGTGATCGGCGTCGCTACACCTGGCATTCACTGATTGCGCTCACCCGCACTGGTTATGACTGACAAAAAAATCATGCATGTCAACGCGTTCAACATGAACTGCGTCGGACATATCCACCACGGCCTGTGGACGCATCCGCGCGACCAGTCCACCCAGTACCACACGCTCAAGTACTGGACCGATATCGCCAAGCTGCTGGAGCGCGGCCTGTTCGACGGCATCTTTATCGCCGACGTGGTGGGCTACTACGACGTCTACCAACGCGGCGTGGACCTGACCCTGCGCGAGGCGATCCAGCTGCCGGTGAACAACCCCTGGCTGCTGGTGTCGGCGATGGCGGCGGTGACCGAGCACCTGGGCTTTGGCCTGACCGCTACCGTCAACGCCCACCAGCCCTACACCTTTGCCCGCGATGTCAGCACCCTGGACCAGCTGAGCAACGGGCGCATTGGCTGGAACATCGTCACCGGCTATGTGGACAGCGGCGCGCGTGGCCTGGGCCAGGATGGCCTGGCCGACCATGACAGCCGCTATGACCGCGCCGACGACTTTCTGGCGCTGGCCTACAAGTTCTGGGAAGGCAGCTGGGAGGACGGCGCCGTGATCGCCGACAAGGCGCGCCGCATCCATACCCTGCCGGACAAGGTACACCCTGTGGTGCATGACGGCCCGTTCTACCGCGCCAATGCGATCCACATGAGTGCGCCATCGCCCCAGCGCACGCCGGTGCTGTTCCAGGCGGGCACCTCGCAGCGCGGGCTGCAGTTTGCCGGCCAGCATGGCGAGGGCATCTTTATCGGTGCGCGCACGCCGGAGGCGGCCAGGGGTGCCTCGCGCAAGCTGCGTGCGGCCGCCATGGCCGCTGGGCGCAGGGCCGATGACATCAAGATCTATGTGGGCGCAGCCGTGGTGGTGGCGCCCACCCAGGCCGAGGCCGAGGAGAAATACGCCGACTACCTGGCCTATGCCAGTGCCGAAGGGGGACTGGCGCATTTTGCCGCCAGCACCGGCGTGGACTTTGCGCAGTACGACCTCGACGAGCCCATCGTCTACGGCCAGGGCAATGCCATCCAGTCGGCCGTGCAGGCCGCCCAGCAGCAGGGCCTGACCACGCGGCGCAAGCTGCTCGAACAGTTCAGCCTGGGCAGCCGCTACAACACCATCGTCGGCGACCCGCAGCAGGTGGCCGATGCGCTGGAGCGTTGGATCGATGTCGGCGAGATCGATGGCTTCAATCTCACCCGCATCGTCGTGCCCGAGACCTGGGAGGACTTTGCCAGCCTGGCCGTGCCCGAGCTGCAAAACCGCGGCCGCTACCGCACGCGCTACGAAGAGGGCAGCCTGCGCCACAAGCTGTTTGGCCGTGGGGATGGTCTGCCCGCCAACCACCCCGGCGCGCAGCAGCGCCGATAAGAGCCGCTAACACAACCCTTGATACGTCGTTGCCCTGCCTTGTCGTACTACTGTACTGCCTGCGGCAGGACGCCTAGTCTCAACCGCAAACCTTCGGTTTGCTGGGTCGTGTTACCGGTTCTAAGTACCGAGATTTTTTGAAAGCAGCCATGAAGTTTTTCCCCTCCTTGACAGCCCTGCTGCTGTCGCTCGCCACCTTGGGCGCCGCCCAGGCCCAGCCACTGCGCGTCGGCGTCACGCCCGGCTCGCTCGCCGATTCCGCCCAGATCGCGGCGCGCGAAGCCAAGGCCCAGGGGCTCGACGTTCAGATCGTCGAGTTCACCGACTGGACCCTGCCCAATACCGCGCTGGTCAACCGCGATCTGGACCTGAACTACTACCAGCACCAGGCCTTCCTCGATACCTTCAACCGCGAAAACCGCCAGGACCTGCGCGCGGCGGCCGTGGGCTCGCGCGGCAATATCGGCATCTTCTCCAAGCGCTACAAAAGCCTGGCGAGCCTGCCCACCGGCGCCAGCGTGGCGCTGGCCAATGACACCTCGAACCAGGCACGTGCCATTGCCACCTTGCGCGATGCGGGCCTGGTGACCCTGCGCGCCAATGCGCCGCAGCTGGCCCAGATCGACGACATCGCCAGCAACCCCAAGAAGCTCAAGTTCATCGAAGTGGCCGGCCCCCAGCTGGCGCGGGCGCTCGATGATGCCGACATCACCGTGGTGAGCCTGGGTGGACTGCTGCAGGCGGGCCAGCTCGAGACCGCCCGCCAGGGCCTGTACTACAGCGTCGGCACGGATGCCTTCTGGGCCATCCACTTTGTCACCCGGGCCGATAACGTGAAGGACGCGCGGGTGCGCCAGTTCATTGATATCTACCAGCAATCCCAGGCGGTGCGCCAGCAGATCCATGCCTCGTACGCCAATGAAAGCCGCTTCTACAGCCTGCCCTGGCTGAAGTGAGCCAGCCACCTACCCAAGGAAAGACGATGAAGACATTTGCGCTGAAAAAATACCTGCTGGCGCTGGGCGCCGGCGCCGTTATGGCCACCGCTATGGCGGCCACCGCCGTGGCAGCCCCGCTGAAAATCGGGGTCACGCCTGGCTCGCTCGCCGATTCGGTCCAGGTCGCTGCCAAGGAAGCGCGCCAGGCCGGGCTGGATGTGCAGGTGATCGAGTTCACCGACTGGACCACGCCCAACACCGCGCTGGATGCCGGCGATATCGATATCAACTACTTCCAGCACCAGGCCTTTTTGGACAATGCGATCCGCGACCGGGGTTACAAGATCGAGAGCGTGGGCGTGGGCCTGCTGCCCAATATCGGTCTGTATTCGAAAAAGCATGCGGCGCTGGCCGATATCCCCGCCGGCTCCTCGGTCGGTGTGGCCAATGACCCGGTCAACCAGGCCCGGGGCCTGTTGCTGCTGCAAACGGCCGGGCTTATCAGCCTGCGCCCCGGCGTGGGCGCCAAGGCCAGCGTGAACGACATCGTCGGCAACCCGCGCAAGCTCAAGCTGCTGGAGGTCGAAGGCCCGCAGCTGGTGCGTGCGCTTGACGATGTGGCCCTCGCCCAGGGCTATCCGGCCCACCTGGTCAACGCCGGCCAGCGCGAGCTGGCCAGCCGCGCGCTGCTGTATTCGACCGTCGATGACCTGTACTACGCGATCCGCTTTGTGGCCCGCAGCGACCGCAAGCAGGACCCGCGCATTGCGCAGTTTGTGCAGCTCTACCAGGCGTCGCCCGCGGTGGCCAAGCAGATCAGCGCCTCGTTTGCCGATGACGCCAAGCTCTATTCGCTGCCCTGGAAGAACGCCGCGAAGGCCGCGCCATGACCGAGGCCACACTGACACGCCCCGTGCCCGAGGTTGCTGATGCCAAGGCCCCGCGCCTGACCGATCTGCAGCAGCGTTTTGCGCCGGTGTTTGCGCGCATTGCCGAAGGTGCTGCCGAGCGCGAGCACAGCCGCACTCTCGCCCATGCGCCGCTGCAATGGCTGCGCGAGAGCGGCTTTACTGCCCTGCGCCTGCCTCAAAGCCTGGGCGGCAGTGGCGCATCGCTGGAGCAGCTGGTGGCCTTGCTGGTGGACCTGGCCGAGGCCGACCCCAACCTGACCCAGATCCTGCGGCCGCATTTTCTGTTTGTCGACCGCGTGCTCTACCAGGGCTCCCCCGAGGCACAGCGCCATTGGCTGCCGCTGGTGGCCCAGGGCGCCACCTTTGGCAATGCGACGACCGAGGTGGGCGAGGGGGCCGTCGGCAGCCTGCAGACCACCTTGGTGCCCGACCCAGCGGTGCCTGGCCAGTGGCGGCTTCATGGCCAGAAGTTCTATAGCACCGGCAGCTTGTATGCCGACTGGATCAGTGTGCTGGCGCGCGCGGTGGTGCCCGGCCAGCCGGACCAGACGGTGCATGCGCTGGTAGCGGGCGGTGCGGATGGTGTGGAGCGGCTCGATGACTGGCGTGGCTTTGGCCAGCGGCTGACCGGATCGGGCACCACGGTGCTGCGCGATGTGCCGGTGCCGGTGCCAGCGCATGCGGTGCTGCAGTTCCGCGCGGGCGAGCCGTCGCCCATCGTGGCCTTTGCGCAGCTCTTCCACCTAGCGAGTCTGGCGGGCATTGCCCGCGCGCTGAGCCGCGACACGCTGGCCTATGTGCAACAGCGCCGCCGCGTGTTCAGCCATGGCGCGGCCGCCCTGCCCAAGGACGATCCGCTGGTGCAGCAGATTGTGGGCCAGCTGGCCAGCACCGCCTATATGAGCGAGCTGGTGGTGCGCGATGTGGCCCAGGCGCTGGGCCCGATCTTGCGCAGCGCCGAGGCTGGCCATGAGCGCGCGGACAAGGCCCAGCTCGATGCGCTGGAGCTGCGTGCCGCTCAGGCCCAGGTGGCGGTGGTCGATGCGGTGCTGCAGGCGGCCACGCGCATGTTTGATGTGGGCGGGTCGAGCGCGCTGGCCGAGGACCTGCGGCTGGACCGCCACTGGCGCAATGCCCGCACGCTGGCCTCGCACAACCCGGTCATCTACAAGGCCAAGTCGGTGGGCGACATGCTGCTCAACGGCGCCGAGCCGGTCTACTTCTGGCAGGTGGGGCTCGCAGCAAAAAACGCATAAGAACATGAGATTTCATTCCTTGGCCTGCGGCGGCGCAGTGGTTGTAATGGTTGTCTTGACGCTGGAGGCAGCGACCCGGATAGGCCGGGCCCTGGCCCCTTGCGTGTGAACGACTGGAATGAACATGAGCCGCATCTTGAAAACCGTCATCGTCAATGGCAGCCTGGGCAAGCCTTCGCGCACCCGCAGCCTGCTCGACAGCTTGCATCTGCAACTGGGCCAGGCCCTGGGCCAGTCGGCCCAGGCGGTGCGCCTGGATGTGCGCCATATCGACCTGGTCGATCTGGTGGCCGACATCGGCCCGGTGCTGTACAAGGATGCGCTGTCCGCCGCCGCCCGTGATGCGCTGGAAGCGATCGAGACCGCGGACTTCCTGATCGTCGGCTCGCCCGTGTTCCGGGGCAGCCTGCCGGGCCTGCTCAAACACCTGTTTGACCTGGTGGACCAGCATGCGCTGCAGGGCACGCCCGTGCTGCTGGCTGCCACCGGCGGCAGCCCACGCCATTCGCTGGTGCTGGACCACCAGCTGCGCCCGCTGTTCGGCTTTTTCTCGGCCTTGACCTTGCCGATCGGCGTCTATGCAACGCCCGAAGACATCCAGGGCGGTGTGGTGGTGAGCGAGGCGCTGCACAAGCATATCTCGCTGGCGGTGAGCCTGGCGGTGCCGGTGCTCAGCGCGCTGGCGCACAGCCAGCGCAGCAGCCAGCCTGCCTTGCATGCGCTGGAGCGCCAGGCCGCTTAAGCGCGTTCAGGCTTCTTTTCAAACGCCACCCGCCTGCATACGCTGCGGTCGGGCTGGCGCAGCATGCCCTGCGGCGTCTGCTGCACGCCCCTTGCCTTGCAGCCATCCTGACCCTTTGCCATGGCCTCTACCTCATCCCCACCGGAGCTGTTCTGGTTCCTGCCTACCTCCGGCGATACCCGCTACCTGGGCGCCTCGGACTTTGGCCGCCAACCCACGCCCGAGTACCTGCGCAGCATTGCCACGACCAGCGAGAACCTGGGCTATGACGGGCTGCTGATTCCGACCGGCAGTTCGTGCCTCGACCCCTGGGTGGTGGCATCCAGCTTGGTCGCGGTCACCCAGCGCATCAAGCTGCTGGTGGCGCTGCGCACCTCGCTGGGCATGCCGGTGCCCAGTGCGCGCCAAGCCGCTACCTTGGATCAGGCGCTCGCCGGGCGTTTGCTGCTCAATGTGGTGCCCGGGGGCGATGCCACCGAGCTGGAGGCCGATGGCGTGTTTCTGGCCCATGACGAGCGCTATGCCTATGCCGATGAGTTTCTGAGCATCTGGCGGCGCCTGCTGGCCGGCGAGACGGTGGACCACGAGGGCAAGTACTTCAAGGTCAAGCAGGGCAAGAACTTTTTCGAGCCAGTGCAAAAACCGTATCCGCCTTTGTACTTTGGCGGCTCCTCCGACGCCGCCCATGACCTGGCGGCCAAGCATGTCGATGCCTACCTGACCTGGGGCGAGCCGCCCCAGGCCGTGGCGCGCAAGTTTGCCGATATCCGGGCACGTGCCGCCGCTGCCGGCCGCCAGCTGCGCCTGGGCGTGCGCCTGCATGTGATCGTGCGCGAGACCAACGAGGAGGCCTGGGCCGATGCCGAGCGCCTGATCAGCAAGCTGACCGACGAGGACATTGCGAAAGCGCAGCAGAACTATGCGCGCATGGACTCGGTCGGCCAGGCGCGCATGGCGGCCTTGCATGGCGGTAACCGCCAGAAGCTGGAGGTGGCACCCAACCTCTGGGCCGGTGTCGGCCTGGTGCGCGGCGGTGCCGGTACCGCGCTGGTGGGCGATGCGGCCACCGTGGCCGAGCGCCTGCGCGAGTACATGGACATTGGTGCCGATACCTTTGTGCTGTCGGGCTACCCGCACCTGGAGGAGTCGATCCGCTTTGCCGAATTGGTGTTTCCGCTGCTGGGCAAGAAGAGCGTGACCACCGCGCGCTCGCAGACTGGCGGCGCGTTTGATGTTCGTGGTGTTCAACAATGGAAGGAGTCGGCTTCATGAGCCTGCCCGTGATCGATATGCGCTGCCGGCCAGCGTTCTTGCACAACTTTTTTGGCGCAACGCCCGGCTCGCCCGAGCATGACACCGCCCGCTGGCTGAACCGGCGCGTGGGTACGCGCGGCAGCGATACGCACTTTGAGGAATCGCTGACCCAAGACGGCTTTTTAAAGGCGGTGCGCGATGCCGGCCTGAGCCAGGCCGTGGTCGTGGGGCGGCACACGCCTTCGCAGCACCTGCCCAACGATACGATCCACCAGATCGTGCAGGGCCACAGCGAGTTGCTGGGCATTGCCGGGGTGGACCCGGTGCTGCAAGGCGAGCAGGCGGCGCTCGACGAGATCGAGCGGGCCGTCAAGCAGCTGGGCCTGCGCGGCATCGACCTGGAGCCCGGCTTTGGCGACCCGGCGCGCCACCCCGATGACCCCGTGTACTGGCCCGTTTATGAGCGCGCGCGGGAGCTGGGTGTGCCGGTGTTCCTGATGAGCGGCCCGACCACACCGGACCCGAGCTTCAACGACCCGGCGCGCCTGGCCAAGGTGGCCCAGGCCTTTCCCGATCTGCCGCTGGTCGTCTACCACGGCTACTGGCCGCGTGTGCAGGAGGCCATTGGCCTGGCCTTCCGCTACGCCAATGTCTACCTGGTGCCGGACATGTATGTGTTCCAGCCCGGCCACCAGGCCTATGTGCAGGCGGCCAACCAGTTCCTGGGCGACCAACTGCTGTTCGGCTCGTCCTACCCCTTCCGCCCCATCGGCCAGAGCATTGACGACTTTCTGGCGCTGGGCTTTGACGAGGCCGTGCTGCCCAAGCTGCTGCATGGCAATGCGGCGCGCATTTTGGGGCTGTAGTCGGCCTGCGGCGAATGCTGCGCCGCTCCCATCCCACTCCACCAAGGGCTCCCGACAGGAGCCCTTTTTTGCGTATGCGGCGAGGGCCGCGTGGCAGACCTCTCTGCCGGGCGGGAGCGCGGTGGTGCGCCATCGGCTGCACGGTCGCTGTTATCCAGAGCAACGCCCCCATGGCCATCGACTTCTTGCACGCCATGGCGATCCAAACCGCCTGCGCCCCCCGCCGCCGCTACCTGGGGTTTACCCAAGGGTAATTGTCAATAAATCGTCAATAGATTTACAACAAATGTTTCTTAATGTTTTGTTAACCAAGCGGTTGGTACATTTTCTAACAGGTTGCGGATAATTGCGTCTTTGGTTTTTTGCTGAGAGAAGTGCTTTTATGTGGGTACTTGCTGCTTTTTGAAGAATTCGGAAACCAGGAAATTTTTTTCCTGAATTAATGCATTTTCTCTATCGCAAATTGTTTTTTTATTATTTATGTGGAAAGAACAATGATGCTCAAACAATCATGGTGGCCATTTTTGCTGCACCGCGCTAAGGCCAAGGCTGCGGTGCTGCTGTTCGCTGCCTCGCCGCTGTACGCGCTGGCCCAGGTGGCTGACGTGCAAATCACCAAATCCGGCCCATCATCGGCTGTGGGCGGCACGCCGGTGAGCTATGTGCTGGAGATGGATAACAACGGTCCCAACGCGGCGAATGGCGCGCGTTTTGAGGACGTGTTGCCCGCCGGTCTGGCGAATGTCACGCTGGCCTGTACGCTGGCCACGGGTGGTGCGACCTGCCCGGCCGATCTGGCCTTGGCCGGTGGCGTGGTGTCTGGCACGTTGGCCAGCTTTCCCAACCAGGGCAAGGTGCGGGTGGAGATCCAGGCCCGTTTTGGCGTGACGGGCCCCAGCACGTTGACCAATACAGCGACCATCAGTGCCCCGGCAGGGACCTCCGATCCGGTGCCGGGCTCCAACAGCAGCTCGATCAGCACGGCCATGCGCTATGAGGTGAACCTGGCCGTCACCAAGACGCAAAGCAGCGACAGCTTCCAAAGCGGCGTGCCGCTGACCTACACCATCAGCTTGCGCAACAACGGCGTGGGCGCTGCCGATGGCGTGGCGCTGTACGACCGGCTGAGCAACAGCTTTATCAGCCACATTGGGGCAGATCTGGTGTTCAACCAGTGCACGGCCAGCGGTGGCGCGCAATGCCCGGACAATGCCAGCTTCCCCAACCACAGCGGTGCCAACGACTACGGCCCGGTGTTCAACGCCACGGTGCCAGTGTTGCCGCCTGGTGGCGCGGTGGTCGTCACCTATACGATGACGCCTTATCTGGTGCCCAATGCCGCCTGCGGTCGCCCCGCCGGCCAGTTGTTCAACCAGGCTTCGCTCCAGCTGCTCGATGGCATGGTGGACACCACCCCGGCCGACAACCAGCAGACTGCCATTTTGCAGGTGCCCGGCACGCCCGCCTGTCCCACGACGGATCTGCAGGTGAGCAAGACCCAGGACCCGCCGGTGCCTGCCATGGGGGATCTGGTGACCTATACGATGACCTTGGTCAATGCTGGCCCGAACGCGGCCAACGGCGCCAGCATCGCGGACATCATCCGCACCCATGGCGGCTCGGCCAATTACTTCGCGGTCGACACGCAGTTTCAAAGCTGCTTCGCCGAAGGGGGCGCAGTCTGCCCACCGTCCTCGGAGTTCCTGGAGCCGAGCGGCAATGCCTCGTATGTGAGCTTGTTCAATACCCAGGTGCCGGTCTTGCCCGTCAACGGGCGGCTGACCATCATCTACCAGGTGCAAACCCGCTTCAATGGCAGCATTCCATGCGGGCGCACCCTGGGTGGTCTGAACAATGAGTTCTCGGCGAACCCGCCCGACAACATGACCGACTCCAACACCAGCAACAACGTGGCGTCGGTGGGTATCCTGGTGCCGGCCACGCCGGCATGCCCCAGAACGGATCTGGCGGTGACCAAGACGCAAAGCGCGGACCTGTACCAGCCGGGTGTGCCCGTCCATTACACGATGACCGTGACCAACAAGGGCCCTGCAGCTGCCGATGGTGCGTCCATCGCCGATCGTCTGATCACGTTTGAGTTGGCCAACCGCCTGGATGTGCAATCGTCTGCGATCAGCTGCTCAGCAGCCGGTGGTGCCGTGTGCCCGGACGCTTCAGTGTTTCCTGCGCCTTATACGGGCAGCATCAGCGGGTTTTCCTGGCCTTTCCAGGCGCAGGTGCCACAGCTGCCGGTGGGTGGCAGTCTGACCATCGGCTACAGCCTGACCTATAGCTATTCCCAAAGCAGCTGTGACTGGCCATCGGGCTATCTGGTCAACGAGTTCTCGGCCAACCCTGGCGATGGCGTCGAAGAGGCGGTGCCTTCCGACAACGTGGCCACGACGGCCATGCAGCGCTTTAGCTGCTCGAACGTGTCGGTCAACAAATCGGTCAACCCGGTCACGGCCACCAGCGGCGCGCAGGTGACCTACGCGGTGGACATGCACAACGCCGGCCCGGCCGACACCAGCAATGTGGTCTTCTCCGATCCACTGCCCGCTGGCGTGGTGTTCAGCGATGCCAGCTGCAGCGTGCTGGTGGCGCCTGCACAGTGCGGCGCAACGGTCGACTATGACCCGGCCACCCGCACCGTGAGCAGTGTGGTGACGTCGCTGGGCAATGGCGGCGCGGTGCGCTTTGTCATCCAGACCACCGCGGGTGGCCAACCGGGCACCTACACCAATACCGCCTATGCGGCGGTACCTGCTGGCGTGATTGACCCCATCCTTGCGTCCAACGAGAGCTATGTGAACCTGCAGATATTTGCACCGACGACCACCAAGACCGTGACCAAGAGCATTGCAGGCCTGGCGACGGGCTTGCCCCAGGCGATGACCTTCAGTGGCAGCCTGCGCTGCGGCACGCAGCCTGCGCAAACCTGGACGGCCACGGTCGCCGCAGGCGCGACCAGCGGCACCAGCGCAGCACTGACGGTGTTTGAAGGCGACAGTTGCACGGCCACCGAAGACACGCCGCCGGCGGCCCCTGCGGGCTATGGCTGGAGCGGTGCGCCAGAGATTGCCGAGCAGGCCCAGGGCTTTACGGTGACCAACCGCCTGCAGCGGCTGACGGGCGGTGTGCAACTGACCAAGCGCATCACCGGCCCGGCAGCAGGCGTTGCAGCCGCCAATGGCAGCTTCGACTTCAGCCTGGATTGCGGCCCGGACGGCATGCACACCGCCAGCGTTACGGTAGCCAATGGGCAAGAAGCCAGCGTCCACTTGGCCGATCTGCCTGCGAATGCCAGCTGCACAGTGACTGAGACGGGCAAGGCCGCAGCGCCTGCGGGCTACCAGTGGCGGGCGCCGGTGTACAGCGCCAACCCGGTGGTGATACCTGCTGGCAGCGATGTGGCGCTGAGCGTCAGCAATCCGCTGACCAGTAACGGCAGCGTGGTTGACCCCATCGATGGCGGCAACAACGGCAAGCTGCGCGCGGTGCCGGTGGGCAGTCCCTGGGCCTATCTGGTGCTGACGGGCCTGATCGCGGGCCTGGGTATGGCGCGCAGAAGGCGCATGCTGTAAGCGCGCAGCGCTTGAGCGCTGCGACCTAGCCAACCCGTGCCCGGCCGCCTCAGCAGCCGGGCACTTTGGCGAATGCGGCCGCCAGATGGTCGATCAATGCCCGCACCGCCGGCAGCATGCCCCGGCGGGAGGCGAATACCGCATGCACTGCCTCCTTGCGCGGGCCCCATTCGGGCAGCACTTTGACCAAGGTGCCTTTGTCCAGCTGCTCGTGCACCATAATCATCGGCAACTGCACCACGCCCAGGCCGGCCATCGCCGCACTGCGCAGTGCCACCATGTCGGTCGTGATCAGGCGAGGCGTGTGCGGGACCTGGATGCTGGGCATGCTGTCGTGTTCGAGCTTCCACACAAACTGCTGCTCGGGCGAACCCAGCCAGAGGCTGGGCCACTGCGACAGATCGGCAGGGCTGCGCACAATGCCCTGGCGCGCGGTCAGGATGGGGCTGGCCACCAGGTGCTGGGCATGGACAGAAAGCATGCGCACCGACAGGTCACTGTCCTCCAGCGGCATGGTGCGCACGCGGATCGCCACGTCAAAGCCCTCGCCAATCACATCGACCGGGCGGTTGGTGGCCTCCAGCTGGATCGTCACCTCGGGGTACATGACCATGAAGTCGGTCAGCATGCGCTCGACCAGTTCATGGAGCAAGGTGATGGGGCAGCTCAGGCGCACGACGCCCCGGGGCTGGGACTGCACCGCCTCGATGCTCAGCTGCGCGGCCTCGGCCTCGACCAGCATGGCCTTGCAGTGCTGGTAGTAGGTCTGGCCCAGCTCGGTCACCGCGAACTTGCGTGTGGAGCGCAGCAAAAGGCGCACGCCCAGGCGCTCTTCGAGCAGCGCAATGCGGCGGCTGAGCTTGGACTTGGGCATGCCCAGCGCGCGCCCGGCGGGCGCAAAGCCGCCATGGTCGACGACTTGGACGAAATAGAACAGGTCATTGAGGTCGAATGGCTGCATGGGGTGCTCTGCGGGATGGTCTTATCGTTCAAAAAATAGAACTATCAAGGCGAATTATGCCGTCTACCGCTCGCAGTGTTTCAACCCCACAATAACGGTACAGCCTTCCGACACCTAGCTTGGAGGCCAGACAGGAATCCCCGATGAAAAACGTACTGCATGTCCAAGACGCACCCCGCCAGCACTGGGTTGGCGACGGCTTTCCTGTGCGTTCACTGTTTTCCTACCAAAGCCACGGCAAGCTGCTGAGCCCCTTTTTGCTGCTCGATTTTGCCGGCCCGGCCGAGTTTGCCCCTGCCAGCGCGCCGCGCGGTGTGGGCCAGCACCCGCACCGGGGCTTTGAGACCGTGACCATCGTCTATGACGGCGAGGTCGCGCACCGCGACTCGACCGGCCAGGGCGGCGAGATAGGCCCTGGCGATGTGCAATGGATGACGGCCGGCGCTGGCATCCTGCACGAGGAGTTCCATTCGCCTGCGTTTACCGCCCATGGTGGCACGCTGCGCATGCTGCAGCTGTGGGTCAACCTGCCTGCCAAGGACAAGGGCGCGCCCGCGGGCTACCAGGCGATTGTCCAGTCGCAGATCCCTGCGGTGGCCTTGCCTGGCGGCGGCCAACTGCGCGTGATTGCCGGCGATTACCAAGGCCAGCAGGGCCCTGCCAAGACCTTCACGCCGATGCAGGTCTGGGATCTGCGCCTGGTCGCCGGTGAAAAGCTGGAGCTGGAGCTGCCCGAAGGCTGGAGCACGGCGCTGGCCATCGTGCAGGGCATCGTGCTGGTCAACGGCAACGATGTGGCGCGCGAGGCGCAGCTGGTGGTGATGGCCCAGGAAGGCCGCAAGCTGACACTGGAGGCCAATGGCGATGTCGCCTTGCTGCTGATGAGCGGCGAGCCCATCGACGAGCCCATCGTCGGCTACGGCCCCTTTGTGATGAACAGCCAGCAGGAGATCGTGCAGGCGGTCAATGACTTCAACAGCGGCAAGTTTGGCAGCATGCGGGCTTGATCGGCGGGTCTGAGATGCCGCAGCCGTGTTGAGGCGGCCATAAAAAAATGGACACCTTGGTGTCCATTTTTTCGTTAAGCGCTTGCCAAGGACAGCAGCTTACCAATTCGCCTTCATGCGGTCATAGACCCAATCGCCAAAGCGGCGGTGCGCCTGGGGCGTGTAGTTCACCAGGTCGGAGAACAGGTACTGGTCGACCTTGGAGGCTTCCACCAGGGTGTCGGCGGTGCACAGCGAGGAGTTGATCTGGTTGACGCCAATGTTCAGGCCATTGGTGGCATCTGCGGTGGTGCAGGCCGGATCAGTGGAGTTGGTGAAGCTGTAGCTGCCGGGGTTGCCGGTCATCGAGTTGAAGTAGTACTGCACGTCGGCGTACAGCACTTCGGTGCCCGACAGGCCATACAAGGCGTTCAGCAGGCCATTGTTGAAGGCGGTGGTGGCCGCTTCCAGCGTGTTCGATGGCTTGGGGTCGGCGCTGGGTTGCGCGTTGTCCAGGCTGGTGGCCCACAGCGTGCGGCCCAGGTTGGGCGTGCCCACGGTCAGCACGCGGGGGGCGCCTGCGCTGTTGAGGCGACGCACCTGCGCTGCCATCTGCTGGCCAGCGGTGGTCATGTCGGCCAGGTACTGGTCGCGGGTCTTGGTGCCGGCGGCGTATTCGTTGTAGCCGGCAATCACGTCGCTCATGCCGCCACTCATCAGCACAAACTGGTTGCTGGTGAAGGTTGGGTGGGCCGCCAGGTAGCTGTCGATCTGCGCGGTGATGGAGGGGGCATTGGTCACGCCGGTGGCATCGGGCTGGGAGACGCGGGCATTGCCGTAGGCATAGGCGGTGCCACCATCCTTGGCCGCGGTGATCGTCAGGTCATAGCGGTAGGCGATTTCACGCGTCCAGTTGTTGTAGCTGCCGTTGCTGACCGAGTAGGGACGGCCATTGGGGTTTTGGCCCAGGTCGGTCATTGCATCACCAAAGGTGATGATGCTGTCGGGGCGAATCGAGTTCGCGGTTGAGCTCGATCCGCAGGCCGCCAGCATGGCCACCGAGGCACCAGCCACGGCGGTCAACACGGTACGGCGCATCCAATTTGCTGCCATGTGAGTTCTCCAGTAAGTAGAGCGTAGTGTAGCGAGGCTGATCCAGGCCACCAAGGTGATGAGGTAAAGAGAGGTAAAACGCCAGGGGCTAGGCGGCTCAGCCAGCCGCCGCCGCGCGCTGCAGACGGTCGCTGACGCCTTCCCAGTCTGCCGTCTCCGGCGGGGTTTCGATCCAGATGAGCTTGGCGCCCCAGTCGTCCAAGTCGCGCAGCAGGCCAAACAGCTCGCGGGCCGCAGCCAGCGGCGCATTGGGCATGGGCTGCAGGCGCAGATGGGGGCTGGCGCTGCGCAGTGGGCCGCGGTGGTAGATGGCGATATGCCGCGCGTCGGCCCCCAGCACATCGAGCGCCGATTGCAGCTGCTTGGCATCCATCAGCCTGACCTTGGCGCTGGGCGCATAGTGCGCGAGCAAGGTGCCCGAGGCGCGCGGGGTATCGGCCGTCAGCTCCTGCATCGACAGCGGGCGGGTGCCGCAGGCGCGCTCGATATCGTCGCGCGTGATGGCGCCGGGGCGCAGCAGCACGGGCACGCCACGCGTGCAATCGACAATGGTCGACTCAATGCCGATATCGCAGGCGCCGCCGTCGAGCACCAGCAGTGCGTCACCCAGTTCGGCCGCCACATGGGCGGCCGTGGTCGGGCTGACGCGGCCAAAGCGGTTGGCGCTGGGCGCCGAGACGCCCCAGACTGGCGGGCTGAGCTGCTGGCAGGCCTGCAGCACCGCTTGCGCCACCGGGTGCGAGGGGCAGCGCAGGCCCACGCTGTCCTGTCCGGCCGTCGATGCCATCGCCGCACCGGGCAGGCGCGGCAGGATCAGGGTGAGGGGCCCGGGCCAGAACGCATCGATGAGCTGCTGGGCAAACACCGGCACGGCCTTGGCGTAGCGCTGCACGCCTGCGGCATCGGCCACATGCACGATCAGCGGGTGGTCGGCAGGCCGGCCCTTGGCGCTGAAGATCTGCGCCACGGCGGCGTCGTTGTCGCTGTCGGCGGCCAGGCCGTAGACCGTCTCGGTCGGCAAGCCAACCAGTTGCCCCGCCTGCAGCGCCAGCGCGGCGGCGCGCACCGAGGCGTCGAGCTTTCCATCCAGAATCACGTGTAGTCCTCTTAGAACGCGGCAATGCCCAGGATGGCAGCGGCTTTGAGTGCCGTCTCGCGCACCTGCTCGGGCGTGGCAGCCGTGATGTTCAGGTGGCCCATCTTGCGGCCACGCTTGGCATCGACCTTGCCGTACAGGTGCAGGTGGCAGCCGGGCAGGGCCAGCACCTGGTCCCAGGCGGGGGTCTGCGCGCTGGCGCTGTCCTTGAACCACAGGTCGCCCAGCAGGTTGAGCATGATGGCAGCGCTGTGCTGGCGCGGTTGCACCAAGGGCAGGTTGGCCATGCAGCGCACCTGCAGCTCGAACTGCGACACATCCAGCGCGTTCTGGCTGTAGTGGCCGCTGTTGTGCGGGCGCGGGGCGATCTCGTTGACGACCAGCTGGCCGCCATCGAGCACAAAGAACTCCACACAGAGCACGCCGACATAGTCCAGGCCCTGGGCCACCGACTGGGCCGCCGCAATGGCCTGCTCGGCCTGCGCGGCAGGCAGGTTGCCGGCATAGACCTCGGTCACCGCCAGAATGCCTTCGCGGTGCAGGTTGCGCTGCACCGGCAGGTGCACGATATCGCCCTGGCGGCTGCGCGCGACGATGACCGAGCACTCATGGGCGAGCGGCAGCATCTTCTCGAGCACGCAGGCCACCTGCTTGAGCTCGGCCCAGGCTGCAGTCAGCTCCTCGCGGGTCTTGACGCGGATCTGGCCCTTGCCGTCATAGCCCATGCGGGAGGTCTTCAAAATGCCGGGCAGCAGCGCGTCGTTGACGGCGGCCAGCTGCTCGGCCGTCTCTATGACCGCATAGGGTGCGCAGGGCACGCCGCATTTCACAAAGTGGGCTTTTTCCGCAGCGCGGTCCTGGGCGATGGCCACGGATGCGCCGGCGGGCGACACCGGCAGGCTTTGCGCGAGCTGGTTCAGCGCGGCGGCGGGCACATTCTCGAACTCGGTGGTCACCGCAGCGCACAGGCGCGCCAGCTCGGCCAGGCCTTGCGGGTCTTCATAGCCGCTGCGCACATGGTGGTGGCTGACCAGGCCGGCCGGGCTGGTCGCATCCGCATCCAGCACGGCGGTGAAGTAGCCCATCGACTGGGCGGCATGGGCAAACATGCGGCCCAGCTGGCCGCCGCCCAGCACGCCCAGGGTGGCGCCGGGCAAAATGGCTTGGGCCTGGTCTTGCGCCGGGGCGCTGTGGCTGGTGGTGCTCATGCGTTCACCGGCAAGGTCATGTTGCGGGCCGCTTCGGTCTGCTCGGCGCGGAAGGCATCGAGCTTGGCGCGCAGCGCAGGGTCTTCATTGGCCAGCATGGCCACGGCAAACAGGGCGGCATTGGCCGCACCGGCCTGGCCGATCGCGAAGGTGGCGACGGGCACGCCCTTGGGCATCTGCACGATGGAATGCAGCGAATCAACGCCTTGCAGGTGGCGGCTGGCCACGGGCACGCCCAGCACGGGCACCGGGGTTTTAGCGG
This sequence comes from Comamonas koreensis, assembly GCF_014076495.1. Taxonomy (NCBI): domain Bacteria; kingdom Pseudomonadati; phylum Pseudomonadota; class Betaproteobacteria; order Burkholderiales; family Comamonadaceae; genus Comamonas; species Comamonas koreensis. The sequence continues at coordinate 1,076,602 of NZ_CP043575.1, forward strand.
CTATCATCCCAGGCAGGTGGGCTGCGCCCCCAGCGCCGGCGATGATGGCCTTGAGGCCCCGTTCTACGGCGCTCTCGGCAAAACGGAACATGTCATCGGGCATGCGGTGGGCCGAGACCACCTGGGCCTCAAAGGCAATACCGAATTGCTGGAGAATGGCTACTGCGTGCTGCATGGTCTCCCAGTCGCTGCTGGAGCCCATGACCACGCCAACTTGGATGGGTGTCATAGTGTGGGTTGGCGGGTGTCTAAGGCAAGAATGCCGGCCCCGCGCTAGGGTGGAACCCGCCATTTTACTTTTTGCAGTGAAGCTGCCTGATCAACACGGATTTTTAGCGACATGATCGACGTCACCATTGAGAATTTTGAAGCCGAAGTCATCCAGGCATCCATGCAGGTGCCCGTGCTGGTGGACTTTTGGGCACCTTGGTGCGGCCCTTGCAAAACCCTGGGCCCCTTGCTGGATAAGCTCGAAGTCGACTACGGCGGCCGCTTCAAGCTGGTCAAGATCGATTCGGACCAGGAGCAGCAGCTGGCAGGCATGTTCGGCATCCGCTCCATTCCGACCTGCGTGCTGATGATCGGCGGCAAGCCCGTCGATGGTTTCATGGGCGCCCAGCCGGAAGGCAAGCTGCGCGAATTTCTGGACAAGCATCTGCCGTCGGAAGCAGCCATGGCCGCCGAAGCGGGCGCCGACGAAGCCCAGCAACTGCTGGACAGCGGCGATGTGCAGGCCGCGCTGCAGATGCTGCAAGAGTCGCTGGCGGCCGACCCCAGCAATGACGATGCCCGTTTTGACTATGCCCGCCTGCTGATCCAGACGGGCGCGGTGACCGAGGCCGAAGCCCAGATCGAGGAGCCGCTCAAGCGCATCCAGCAGCCGCTGCGCTTTGTGGCCTTGAAGGCCTGGGCCCAGGCGATCCGCTTTGTGCACGAGGACGACCGGGGCGATTGGCCACTCGAGCAGTTCGACGCGGCCATTGCCGCCAACAAGCGCGACTTCGACACGCGCTTTGCGAAGGCGCAGGCGCTGATGGCCGAAGGCCAGTGGACCGCCAGCATGGACGAGCTGCTGGAGATCATCATGCGTGACAAAACCTGGAACGACCAGGCTGCACGCAAGCTGTTTGTCGCCATCCTGGAGCTGCTGACCCCGCCCAAGCCCAAGGCCGCAGACACGGTGCCCGGCACTACGGCCGGCGGCATTGCGCTGACGGGCAAGGCCAGCAAGCAGGAGGACGAGGTGGGTGCATTGCTCAGCAGCTACCGCCGCCGTCTGAGCATGGCGCTGAACTGAGCCCCACTGGCGCGGCGGGTGCTGGTAGGCGAGGGCCGGTTTTTTGGGCAGGGGCCCAGCCCTTCCTGTACAGTAGTTGACCTACACCCCGTTGCAACTGCAAAACAGGGGTATGGTGGTTTGCACCTATACTGATAGCAGCAAAGCGGCGATGGGTGCGCGCAGGTGCCCATTTTGAGCGTCAATAGGCCCAAAGCTGTGGTCTTTGACGCTTGGGGCGCATGGGGCGTGCCGCTACCGCAGGAGAATCAACACCATGGGATTGTGGCAAAAACTGTTTGGCTGGCTGAGCCCCTCTGCGCCAACGGCTGCCCCCGCTGAAACCCCGACCCCGCACCCCGCCGCAGCGGCAGGCGGTACGCCGCAGGAGCCTGCGCGCGGCACGCGTGAGCCGGCCTTTGACCCGGCGGCCGAGCTGGCTGCGCCCTTGGTCGGCATGCCCAGCGCTGGCGATGTGCCCGCAGCACCCGCTGCCCATCTAGCAGCCGAGGCAGCGCCCAGCCCGCAGGCCGATCTGTTCGAGGCCGCAGCGGCCCGTGAAGCCGAAGTCCCTCCGTCCATTGCCGATCCCGCACTGCGCGAGGCGCTGTCCGCCTATGCCGGCATGGCCTGGGACCGCCAACTCGATTTTGCCGAGAGGGTGGGTGACCGCCCCTGGTCGGCCGATACGGCCCAGGGCCTGATCGCCTTTGGCGATGACCTGCGTTTTCGCATGCAGGTGCTGGGCTCCTACTCCTTCCAATCAGGCACCTGGCTGTGGATCTGGGCCCATACCCAGGCCGAGGTGGCGCCCGCCTTTACCGAAGTGGCACGCCAGCTGCAAGGCTTTGGCGCGGCCAAGAACCTGGCGCTGTTCACCGAGCCGCGCACCGCGCTGCGCCAGGAAGACCTGCATGTGATCGGCCTGATTGCCGCTGGCGCCGACAACAGCGCTGGCTACTACCTGGGCAACTATGGCGAGGGCATCTTGCTGGCGCTGATCGATCCCGACCATGGCCTGCCCACGACCGCGCCCCAGCCCGAACGTGTGCCGACCGTCGTGTCGCAACTGATCAGCGATTTCGAGCTGGACCACCGTGTGCTGCTGCAGCACTACCTGCCGGCCAAGGGCTTCAGCGTGCAGGAGACGGGCTCGCGCATCACCGGCCAGCATGGCCCACACCGCATCGTTGCCGATCTGGACGGCCAGGGCCGTATCAGTGCGATCTCCGGCAGCCTGGGCCCTGCCGTCTGATCGATCAGAAGCGGTAGTCCAGTGTCTTGCCGGGCGTACCGGCTGGCCCCACCTCGACACCCTGGTCGATCGTCTTGCCGCCATCGGCGCTGGCCTTGACTGTGTAGCGACCGCTGTCCAGGCGCAGCAGGCAGACGGGCCCCTGGGCCTGGAACTGCGCCACTTCCTGCCCCTTGCCATCGGCAATCACCACCTGGATCTTTGCGAGGTAGTCGCCCGACTTGGTCGCAAACAGCAGCGACAGCGGGTAGTCCTTCATCGCCGCACGCATCGCGGTCGATTCATCAATGCCAATGCCGCCGCAGACATACTGCACATCACCTGCTTTTTGCAGCGCGGGGTGCTGCGCATGGGCCGCAGTAGCCGACAGCAGCGCGGCGCAGAGCACGGCGGCACTCAGGGTGGGGGTGTGGTTCTTCAAGGCAGTCCTTTGCAGTCATGGATCTGCCTTGACTGTGCCTGGGCGTTGCTGTACCGCCTGTCAGCGAAGGGCGGACATGGCGGTACGCCTGCAGCGGCTTAAAAGCGTGGCAAATCTGGATGGGACAGCTTACCCGCGCGCACCAGCATCTTGCCGTACTCGGCGCAGCGGTTCAGGGTCGGGATCACCTTGCCGGGATTCAGCGAGCCCTGCGGGTCAAATGCGGCTTTCAAGGCCAGCATCTGCGCGTTCTCCTCGGCCGAGAACTGCACGCACATGCTGTTGAGCTTTTCCACGCCCACGCCATGCTCGCCGGTGACGGTGCCGCCCATGGCAACGCTGGTCTCCAGAATGTCGGCGCCAAACAGCTCGCAGCGGTGCAGCTGGTCGGGGTCGTTGGCATCGAACAGGATGAGCGGGTGCAGGTTGCCGTCGCCGGCATGGAAGACATTGGCGCAGCGCAGCTGGTACTTTTTCTCCATCTGCTGGATGGCGAGCAGGATATCGGCCAGGCGCTTGCGCGGAATGGTCGAGTCCATGCACATATAGTCCGGGCTCATGCGGCCGCTGGCGGGGAAGGCGTTCTTGCGGCCGCTCCAAAAGCGCAGCCGCTCTTCTTCGTCCTGGCTGATGCTGATGGCGGTGGCGCCTGCGGCGCGCAGCACCTGGCTCATATGGGCGACCTCTTCGGCCACCTCTTCGGGCGTGCCGTCGCTCTCGCACAGCAAGATGGCTTCGGCGCTGAGGTCATAGCCGGCATGCACAAAGTCCTCGACGGCAGCAGTCATTGGCTTGTCCATCATCTCCAGCCCGGCCGGGATGATGCCGGCGGCAATCACGGCGGCCACCGCATCGCCCGCCTTGCGCACATCGTCAAAGCTGGCCATGATGCAGCGCGCCAGCTGCGGCTTGGGAATGAGCTTGACCGTCACCTCGGTGGCCACGGCCAGCATGCCCTCGCTGCCGATCACCGCGGCCAGCAGGTCGTAACCCGGCACATCCAGCGCCTGGCTGCCAAACTCGATGGGCTCGCCCTCGACGGTGAAGCCCTTGATCTGCAGCACGTTGTGCACCGTGAGCCCGTATTTGAGGCAGTGCACACCGCCGGAGTTCTCGGCAATATTGCCGCCAATGGTGCAGGCAATCTGGCTCGATGGATCAGGCGCGTAATAGAGGCCGTAGGGTGCCGCAGCATCGCTGATGGCCAGGTTGCGCACGCCGCATTGCACCACCGCCGTGCAGGCGGCCGGGTCGATGTGCAGGATCTGGTTGAAGCGCGCCATCGACAGGGTCACGCCCAGCGCAATCGGCAGTGCACTGCCGGACAGGCCGGTGCCTGCGCCGCGCGCCACCACGGGCACCTGCAGCGCATGGCAGGCGTGCAGCACCGCCTGCACCTGGGCATAGGTCTCGGGCAGCGCTACTACCAGCGGGCGCTGGCGGTAGGCCGTCAGGCCATCGCATTCATAGGGTGTGGTGTCCTCGTCGTGCCACAGCAGGCAGTCGTCGGGCAGCAGCTTGCGCAGGGCGGCCACGACTTCGCGCTGGCGTTCTGCGCGCTCGGTCAAGGCCGCTGGGGGGGTGGAGAGGTCAACCTGGCTCATGCCCACACTGTAGCAAGTTGCGGGCAGCGTGCCGGTCACCGGGGCAACCGCCTGCCGGCAGCGCCCCGGGGGGGCATCAGCGAAAGATGACCGTCTTGTGGCCGTTCATCAGCACGCGGTACTCGCTGTGCCACTTCACTGCGCGGGCCAGCACCTGGCTCTCGGTGTCCTGGCCGCGGGCGGTCAGGTCTTCGACGGTGTCGGTGTGGTAGGCGCGGGCCACATCCTGCTCGATGATCGGGCCTTCGTCGAGGTCGGCCGTCACATAGTGGGCGGTGGCGCCAATCAGCTTCACGCCCCGGTCATGGGCCTGGTAGTAGGGCTTGGCACCCTTGAAGCTGGGCAGGAAGCTGTGGTGGATATTGATCGCACGGCCCGACAGCTTGCTGCACAGGTCGTTGGAGAGCACCTGCATGTAGCGCGCCAGCACGACCAGCTCGGCGCCTTCGGCCTCGATGATCTCGAACTGCTTGGCCTCGGCCTGGGCCTTGGTCGCCGCCGTCACCGGGATGTGGTGGAAGGGGATGTTGTAGCTGGCCGCCAGCTGGTAGAAATCGCGGTGGTTGCTGACGATGGCGCGGATGTCGATCGGCAGCAGGCCTTCCTTCCAGCGGAACAGCAGGTCGTTCAAGCAATGGCCCTGGCGGCTGACCATGATGACGGTCTTGATTTTTTCATCGGCCGCATGCAGGCGCCAGTGCATCTCAAAAGGCTTTGCAAAGGCATCCAGGTCTTCGCGCAGCTGGCTGGCAGCGCCGGTGCTGGCAAAGCGCACGCGCATGAAAAACAGGCCAGTGGCCGGGTCGTTGAACTGGGCGGCTTCTTCAATATTGCTGCCGTGCTCCAGCAGGAATCCGGATACCGCGTGGACCAGCCCCCGGCGATCAGGGCACGAGAGAGTGAGGATGTAAGCGTTGGTCATAACCTGCCATTGTCGCAGCGTTGGCCCGGGATTCTCGGTAAAACCCTCGCCCAATGGGATGGATGCGGATCGCCCGAGCCCGCATTCAGACCATGGCAGGGATTTTTGCCGAGGATCCCTTGGGGAGTTCCCCAGTCGGGATTTGGTTTTATACCCTGGTAAAACGAGGTTCCGACTTTGTAAATAAACGTCAAGATTATAAATTTATTGTTCTGTCATCCTGTGGTCATCTGGGCAAGCAGCTGACCCGGAAAACTGCAGAAAATCAAAGACATCGACCAGAACCCGTGCGGCTTTGAAGAGGATGGTGGATAAGCGCTTCCTCGCTTTCCAGGCGTTGGCAGCACGGCATTTCCGCAATCAGTCCAAGCGGGTATGCAGCCACACCACAAGGGTGGTTTCGTGGTTTTCATGTTCGGCAATTGGGGGTAGATTGGCAGTTGGTCTCCAACCCCAAGTGAGTTTGGATTGGCCTATCGATTTCACCAAACTGCCGCCCTGACCGTGGGCATGCCCGAGCGCCATGTCCCGCTGCATGGGGCCGGGGTGCGGGTCGTCTGGCGCCAGTGCTGCCCCAGGGGCGGCCATCGCCGTGATCTGCGGGCACACGACCGATTTTTTGAGGATTTAACAGATGAAACGCGACACCATCACCCCGTCTCCCCAGGCCCTGGCTGCCCAGGCACCCCAGGCCATCAGCCTGGATGTGCTCAAGGAGAAGTACTTCAAGGGTGATGAGTCCAGCATCGAAGACCTGTACAGCCGCGTCGCACGCGCGCTCGCGGCGGTGGAAAAGCCCGAGCTGCAGGCCGAATGGGAAGCCAGGTTCTACGCCAACCTGCATGCCGGCGCCATTGGCGCGGGCCGCATCATGTCGGCCGCCGGTACCGACATCCAGGCCACCTTGATCAACTGCTTTGTGCAGCCGGTGGGCGACTGTATCCAGGGCTTTGACGACGAAGGCTACCCCGGCATTTACGAGGCGCTGCGCGAAGCGGCGGAGACCATGCGGCGCGGCGGCGGTGTGGGCTATGACTTCTCGCGCATCCGCCCCCGGGGCGCCGAGGTCAAGGGTACGGCCTCGATGGCCTCGGGCCCTTGCAGCTATATCAATGTGTTTGACCAGAGCTGCTCGACGGTGGAATCGGCCGGCGCACGCCGGGGCGCGCAAATGGGCGTGCTGCGCATCGACCACCCCGATGTGATGGAGTTCATCACCGCCAAGCGCACGCCGGGCCGCTGGAACAACTTCAATGTGTCGGTGGGTGTGCCCGATGCCTTCATGCAGGCGGTGGTGGACGATGCCGACTGGCAGCTGGTGCACAGCGGCAAGCCCAATGCCAAGCTGCGCGCCGAAGGCGCGGTGCTGCGGGATGACGGCCAGTGGGTCTACAAGACGGTGCGTGCCCGGGCGATGTGGGACACGATCATGACCTCGACCTATGATTTTGCCGAGCCGGGCATTTTGTTCCTCGACCACATCAACGACGACAACAACCTGCGCTACTGCGAGCGCATTGCCGCCACCAACCCCTGCGGCGAGCAGCCGCTGCCGTCCTACGGCTGCTGCGACCTGGGCCCCATCATCCTGACCCGCTTTGTGCGCAACCCCTTTGGCTTTGGCGGCCTGCCGAGCTTTGATTTCGACAGCTTCGAGCAGGTCGTGGCCACCCAGGTGCGTGCGCTGGACAATGTGCTGGATGCCACCTTCTGGCCGCTTGAGCAGCAGCGCGAGGAGTCGGCCGCCAAGCGCCGCATTGGTGTGGGCTTTACCGGTATGGGCAATACCTTGACGATGCTGACCCTGCGCTACTCCGACCAGGAAGGCCGTGACATGGCCAAACGCATTGCCGAATGCATGCGCGATGCCTCCTACCGCGCCTCGGTCGGCCTGGCCAAAGAGAAGGGTGCCTTCCCCAAGTTCGATGCCAAGGGCTATCTGGCCAAGGGCACCTTTGCCAGCCGCCTGCCCCAGGACATCCAGGACGACATCCAAAAACACGGCATCCGCAACAGCCACCTGCTGTCGATTGCGCCCACCGGCACCGTCTCGCTGGCCTTTGCCGACAATGCCTCCAATGGCATCGAGCCAGCCTTCTCCTGGACCTACACGCGCAACAAGCGCGAGGCCGATGGAAGCAAGAGCCAGTACCAGGTCGAGGACCACAGCTGGCGCCTGTACCGCGAGCTGGGCGGTGATGTGGAGCAGCTGCCTGCCTACTTTGTCTCGGCGCTGGAGATGTCGGCCACCGAGCACCTGGCGATGATGGAAACCGTGCAGCCCTATGTGGATACCGCCATCTCCAAGACGGTGAACATCCCTGCCGACTATCCCTACGAGGACTTCAAGAACCTGTACCTGCAGGCCTGGCGCGCCAATCTGAAGGGCCTGGCCACCTACCGCCCCAACAGCATTCTGGGTGCGGTGCTGGAGACCACGCCGGCCGCCAAGCCCGAGGCCCCAGCCGCCGAGAAGGCCCCGGCAGCGGCGGTCGTGGACCCGATGAAGCTGGTGATCGAGCGCCGCCCCGAGGGCGAGCTCAGCGCCGTGGCCGACAAGGTCGAGTACTGGACGCAGGAAGGCCAGCAGCGCCTCTACATCATCGTCTCCTTCCTGCCGGTGCCCAGCGCCGACGGCAAGAGCATGGTGGACCGCGCGGTGGAGTTCTTCATGCCGGTGGGCCAGAGCGGCGAGTCGCAGCAGTGGATTACCTCCAGCATGCGCCTGCTGTCGCTGGCCGCGCGCGGTGGTTTCCTCGAGCGTGCGTTGGCCGACATGCGCAAGGTCGCCTGGGACCGGGGCCCCGTGCGCCTGGGTACCTACCAGCGCGCCGATGGCACCCATGTGCCGATGTGGCATGACTCGGAAGTGTCCGCCATCGCCTACGCGGTGCAGCAAATCCTGGAGCGCCGCCGCCAGCAGAACCTGCCAGGTATCAGCCACTCCACCCTGACCCCGGCCGTGCCCGCCCCCGTGGTGAGCCAGGCGATGCAGACCATGGCTGGGAAAAAGTGCAACGAATGCGGCGCCCATGCGGTGATCCGCAAAGATGGCTGCGAGTACTGCACCTCCTGTGGTGCAGTGGGTGCCTGCGGCTAAGCCTGAAGCAGGGGCTGAACCTGGCGCCTTGCCCCCTAACGAAGAACGCCCGTGTCGCAAGACCGGGCGTTGGTGTTTTCAGGCTGCTTTGAACAGGTTCTCAGACGGGCATCAGCGCTGCGGCACCTTGGGCAGGAAGATGGCGACCATGCCCAAGAGCGGCAGGTAGGCGGCCATCGCGTAGACCTGTTCGATACCGCTGCGGTCGGCGATAACGCCCAGCACGGCGGCGCCCAGGCCGCCCATGCCAAAGGCCAGGCCAAAGAACAGGCCCGAGACCATGCCGATCTTGCCGGGAATCAGCTCCTGCGCGTAGACCAGGATGGCCGAGAACGCGGAAGACAGCACCAGGCCGATGATGATGGTGAGCACCACCGTCCAGGCCAGGCTGGCGTGAGGCAGGATCAGCGCGAACGGCGCCACACCCAGGATCGAGGCCCAGATCACGGGCTTGCGGCCGATGCGGTCGCCAATCGGGCCGCCCACCACCGTGCCCACGGCGGAGGCCAGCAAAAAGACAAACAGCAGCAGCTGCGCGTTTTGCACGCCCACGCCAAAGTGCGCCATCAGGTAGAAGGTGTAGTAGCTCGAGAGGCTGGCGATGTAGAAGTATTTGGAGAAGATCAGTACCAGCAGTACGCCCACGGCGCCCAGCACCTGCGAGCGCGGCAGGCCATTGGCCACCGGGGTGCGCGCGCCTTTGGCCGCGCGGTGCTGCACGGCGTACCAGCGGCTCACCCAGGCCAGCAGCGCAATGCCGCCGAGCGCCGCCAGGCCAAACCAGGCAATGCTGCGCTGGCCAAAAGGCACGATCACCGCTGCGGCCAGCAGCGGGCCTAGCGCCGTGCCGGTGTTGCCACCCACCTGGAACAGCGACTGCGCCATGCCATGCTTGCCGCCCGAAGCCATGCGGGCCACGCGCGAGGATTCGGGGTGGAAGATCGACGAGCCCGTGCCTACCAGGGCGGCGGCTACCAGCACCGTGCTGTAGTTGGGCGCAAAGGCCAGCAGCAGCAGACCGCCCAAGGTAAAGCACATGCCCAGCGGCAGCGAATAGGGCGTGCTGCGCTTGTCGGTGTAGAGGCCCACCAGCGGCTGCAGCAGCGAGGCGGTGACCTGGTAGACCAGGGTGATAAAGCCGATCTGGCTGAAGCTGAGCTGGAAGTTGCCTTGCAAGATGGGGTAGAGCGCCAGGATCAGCGACTGCATCATGTCGTTGACCATGTGGGCGGTGCTGATGGCACCTAGCACGCCAAAGGCGGTGCGGGGCGGGGCAGCTTGGCGCTGGGCGGGATGGGCGGCGAGGGAGGAGTTCATGGCGGCATGGGCCTGTGCGGTTCAAGACAAAGCCGCCATGCTAGGGCCGGGCCATTTGCCTGTCTTGCGCATTTTGGGCTAAAGTCTTCGCAAAACGGACATTTGATGCCTTACTACTTCCAGACGCTGGAGGAGATGGAGCGCAGCCCTGTGCCCATCGCCTGCCATGCCACCGATTACGCGCCGGGCAGCAGCACCGGCACGCACCGCCACCCTTTCCACCACCAGCTCATCCATGCGGTGCATGGCGTGATGCTGGTCGCCTCCGACGGCGGCCAGTGGATCGTGCCGCCCACGCGTGGCATCTGGATGCCGGCGGGTACCGAGCACCAGGTGCGCCATATCGGCGAGGTGCGCATGCGCAGCCTGTTTGTGCGCCCCCATGCCGCGCCCGGTCTGGCCGAACAGGCGCAGGTCGTGGGCATCTCGCCGCTGCTGCGCGAGCTGATTCGCGCGGCGATGCAGATCGACATCCCTTACGCGCCCGATTCACGCGATGGCCGCTTGATGCGGCTGCTGCTCGACGAGCTGCAGGCGCTGCCGGTGCTGCCGATGCACCTGCCCAGCCCGGCCGACCCGCGGCTGCAGCGCATCTGCGGGCATATCCAGCGCAAGCCCGACGATCAGGCCACCTTGGCTGATTGGGCGCGTTTTTTCGAGGTGGACCCCAAGACCTTGCAGCGCCTCTTTCTGCGCGACACCGGCATGGGCTTTGCCCGCTGGCGCCAGCAGGCGCGGCTGCTGCAGGCGCTGGAGCGGCTGGCACAGGGCCAGAAGGTGATCGATGTGGCGCTGGCGCTGGGCTATGACAGCCCGGGCGCCTTTGCCACCATGTTCAAGCGCCAGTTCGGCCAGACGCCGTCGGGGTTCTTCCGCTGATCAGGCGCCAGGTGCAGGATGCTGCGCAAACACCTCCTTGGCCACAAACAGGCCATTGAGCGCGGCCGGAAACCCGGCATAGACGGCCATCTGCATGATGATCTCCACCACCTCCTGCTGGCTGCAACCCACATTCAGTGCCGCCTGGATATGCACCTTCAGCTGCGGTGCCGCATGGCCCATCGCGGTGAGGGCGGCCACCGTGGCTATCTCGCGGCTTTTGAGGTCCAGCCCCGGGCGGCTGTAGATGTCGCCAAAGGGGAATTCGATCAGGTAATCCGCAAAGTCAGGCGCGATACCGGCCAGGCTGGCCACCACCTGTTCGCCGGCATGGCCATCTATCTCGCGCAGCTTGTCCAGGCCACGTTGGTAGCGGGAGGTTTCAGCCATGGTTCGGGTCCTTCTTTGGAGCGGCGTTTTTGCGGGGCGGCGCAGAGTCCGCGCTTTCCAGCGCCTGGTAGTGGGCAATCTTGTCTTGCAGCGCCTGGGCGGCTTGCTGCATCGCGGTGATTTCGGCCTGCACCTCGGCCAGGTGCGTTTGCAGCATGGCGCGCCGCGCTGGCACGGTGGCATCGCCGGTGCTGCGCAACTGGGCGAACAGGCGCATCTTCTGGATGGGCATGCGGGTGGTGCGCAGGCGGGTCAGAAAGGCGAGCCAGGCCAGGTCTGCTGCGGCATAGCGGCGTTGGCCGCCGGCTGCACGCGCTACGGCGGCAATCAGGCCAATGCGTTCGTAATAGCGCAAGGTGTGGGCGCTCAGCCCGGTGCGTTGCGATGCTTCTTCAATGCTGAGGGGTGGTTCCATGCAGGCATTGTCGAAGTTAGAGCGCACTCTAAGTCAAGCGTCGCCGCCGCTTTTGGGCAAAAAAAACTGTTTGCGCCTGGAGGGTACGCAAACAGCGGGGATGGGGGGCGAGAGGTGCGGCGTTTAGTGCACGATCACCGGTTGCTGGGCCAGGCCGGTATAGCGGTCCAGTGTGGCCTCGACTTCTTCTTCCGTCGGCGCATTGGCTTGCCAGGCCTGGATTTGCTGGTGGAACATTTCTGCCCAGGCACCATCGAGGTACAGCTCCTTGCCGCTGCGCTTGTCCACAATCTCAAAACCCTGACGCTGCAGATGGCGCAGCGGCTCGGTAACGGTGGGGTTGGTGACGGAAGCACCATCGTTGGACAGGGGCAGCTCTGGCGTCAGGTGCAACACCACAAAAGAGTCCGAGTCGTAAATCATTTGCATGATGTTCCTCCTTGTGAAGTGCAGGTGGTGGCAGTTTGCGGATTTGCAAGTCTGCGTCCACATGTCCGTTGTAGCAGGTTTTGATGGCATTCCTGGCAATTGGCGCCCTTTTTACGGCCAAACGTCGCAAATCAGGGACGTATCGCGCAGGCTTTGTCGTACAAAGCCGCGCAGCGCGGCGGTTCAAGGCGGGCTGTCCACCGTTGCCGCCTGCAGTTGCAGATCGGCAAAATCGCCATTGGACTGGGACAGGCGGATGCGCACCGGCAGGTACTGCAGCGACGGGGCCAGCCACAGGTGGGCCGTTTGGTCCTGGCCCTTGCGCGGCTGGCGCGTCAGGCGCAAGCTGGGGGTGGGCCCGGCGGGCAGATCCAGCGTTTCGGGGCCGTCGACGACAAAGGTCCAGACCTCGGCGCTGCGCGCGCTGGTCACGTTGATCGCCACCGTGCTGCCCGGCGCATAGCGCTCGGGGTTGGCCGCCACCATGCTCGAGAGCTGCAAAAAGATCGACAGCCGGTCTTGTACGCCAGCGCTCACGGCCTGGGGCTCGTCGCCGTCGCTGTAGCGGATACGGGCTGCCGGGGCATCGAGCTCGGCGCTGCGCTCTTTGCGCGCCTTGTCGACAAAACGCTGGGGCGCCAGGCCATGGGGCGTAATCAGCCCGCTGCTGGTCTGGCTGCGGCTGCCCATCAAAAAGGCCGACACCTCCTGCTCGGCCTGGTAGCGCTGGCCATCGGACTTGAACGTCAGCTGCGCCTTGGCCGAATACTGGAAGCCCTTGGCCGAGCCCTTGGCCTGGAACTGTAGCCGCGCCGAGGGCGGCAGCTTGATCGCTGGCAGCGGGCCGGCATAGCCGGGGCTGCCAATGCCTATCGCGGGCGCGGGTTCGCTGGCGCTAGCACTGGGCGCCTCCGTCTCGGCCTTGGCCTCCGAGGTGGATGGGCTGGCATCGCCCTGGTCTGCAACGGCATGGAGCGGCTGCAGATCGGCCGCAGAGCCGGGGATGGGCTCCGGCATGGGCGCGGGGCTCGCTTCGCCGGATGCGAGCAGTTGGTCCAGAGCCGAAGGGGCAGCGGGTGCCGCGTCGGCTTCTGTGGTGGGCGCTGCCTCCGAGGTGGCTGGTTTTTCGGTGGACGCTTCCCGGAACTTGGGGCCCACACTCGCGCGGCTGGCGGGCGCCTGTTCTGGCGGCGCTTTTTGGACCTGGGGCCGGGGGGCGGCAGGCGCCGCTTGCGCCACGCTGGGCCTGGAGGCCGGCGTGGGTGCAGGCGGCACGGCAGCCGGGGGCGGTGGGGCTATTTGGCGCACCTCAAAGCGCAGCTCCTTGGGGGTGCTGCCGGTGATGCGCGCCTTTCTCAGCGCCTCCTGCACCCCGGGCCAGGCCAGCAGCAGCCCATGGGCGGCCAGCACGGCAAAAGTCAGCAGGATGAGGGGGCGTTGGCGCATGAGACGCCCAGTGTAGTGCCTGCTGCGCAGGCCCACAGGGCAGCTGGATTAGGTTGGCTGCAGGGCCTGACCGCCTGGTTCAGTGCCGCTGTAACCCAGCGCGTGCGAGAGCTGGGCGGCGATGGTCTGCAGGCCCTGGGCGATCGCGCCTTGGGGGGCGGGGTCGAATGTGGCCTGCGTGCCCAGGCTGGTGATGCCCAGCACCAACTGGCCGCGCGCATCGAAGACAGGCGCACACAGTGCGACCACGCTGGGCAGCAGGGTGTCGACCACGCAGGCGGTGCCCTGGCTGCGCACCTGGGCGAACAGCTGGTGCGCGGCGGCGGCGGTCTGGGGCAGGTCGCTGCGCCCGGCCAGGCGCGCCTGGGCCAGCTCGCGCTCCAGGGCGGCTTCGGTCCGTGCGGCGGGCAGCCAGGCGCCAAAGCAGCGCCCGGTAGCCGATGAGAGCAGCGGCATCACATCGCCCAGGCGCAGGTGGCCGGTGGTGCCGTGGGGCGGCTCCTCCCAGTGCACGATGGTGGCGCCATGGTTGCCCCAGACGGCCAGCGCCACCGTGTGGCCCAGGCGGTCGAGCCAATCGGGCATGCGCTCGCGCGCCAGCCGCACCGCATCGCTGCGGCGCAGTGCCGCCAGCCCCAGCTGCAAGGCCATCGGGCCCAGGTCGTAGCGCGAGGTGGCCGCCTCCTGCTTGACCAGGCCGCTGCGCTGGTAGCTCACCAGATAACGGTGGGCCTTGGCTGCCGGCATCGCAGCGGCCTGCGCCAGGTCTTTGAGTGCCAGCGGCCCACGGGCCTCCACCAGCGCCTGCAACAGCGCAAATCCCACCTCGACTGACTGAATGCCTGCACGATCCTTGTCCATGGCGGTAGTTTAAGGTATTCTAAAAAAAAGGAATGCATTTTACTAATCGTAATTTGGCGGCATAAAGCATGGCCATCGGCATGTGCAAGGGCTGCGCCAAGCACCCAGCCCGGGGGCAATCTGGCACGATAGAGGCATGTTTGACTGTGAGACACCGGTATGAAGCTTGCAAGCTATAAAGACGGATCGCGCGACGGCCAGCTGGTCGTCGTCTCGCGCGACCTGCGCACGGCCCATTACGCCTCCGGAATTGCGCACCGCCTCCAGCAGGTGCTCGACGACTGGTATTTCTACGCCCCCCAGCTGCAGGATCTGTACGACACGCTCAATGCTGACCGCGCGCGCCACAGTTTTGATTTCAACCCCGCCCAGTGCATGGCACCGCTGCCGCGCGCCTACCAGTGGCTCTGCGGCGCCGCCTACCTGAGCCATGTGGCCTTGCTGCGCCAGGCGCCGGGCGAGGATTTGCCCGCTGCGCTGAAGACCGATCCCTTGGTCCACCAAGGCGCGGGCGACGCCTTCATCGGCCCCTGCGACGACATCGTCGTGGCCAGCGAGGCCATGGGCATTGATTTCTCGGCCGAGCTGGCCGTCATCACCGGCGATGTGAAGCAAGACAGCAGCCCCGAAGATGCGCTCGACAGCGTGCGCCTGCTGATGCTGGCCAACCCGGTGAGCCTGCGCCAGCTGCAGGCGGCCGAGCAGGACAAGGGCGCGGGCCTGGTGCAGAGCAAGCCAGTGACGGCCTTCAGCCCGGTGGCCATCACCCCCGATGAACTGGGCGACGCCTGGCGCGGCGGCAAGGTGCACCTGGCCTTGCAGACCAGCTGGAACGGCCGCAAGGTCGGCATGTGCGATGCGGGCCCGGAGATGGATTTTCACTTTGGCCAGCTGATCGCCCATGCCGCCAAGACGCGCCACCTGCGCGCCGGCACCGTGCTGGGCAGCGGCACCGTCAGCAACAGCGGCGCCGAAAAGCACGGCCGCATGGACTGGCCCAAGGGCTACGGCTGCATTGCCGAAAAGCGCAGCATGGAAGTGCTGCAAAAAAGCAAGAGCACCACCGGCTTCATGCAGTTTGGCGACACGGTGCGCATCGAGATGAAGGGCAAGGACGGCCACAGCCTGTTTGGCGCGATTGACCAGAACGTGGCCTCGCTCTACCAGACGCAGGCCGATGCCGTGGCCGAGCCGGAGGCCGCTGCATGACGGCCAGGCTGCATGCATGCCTGCGGCGGACGCAGCCGCTGCGGCGCCGTGCATGCAGCCCTGCGGGCCGCAGGGCGGCGCTACTCGGGCAGGCTGGTCTGGCGCGCGTGCTGCAGCAGGCGGTCGAGCAGCACACTGAGCTGCTCGCGCTCGTCGATCGTCAGCGCCGAGAGAATCTCTTCATTGCGGCGGGCGATGACCACCATCACTTTTTCCCAGCATTCGCAGCCCTTGGGCGTGAGGCTGAGCACCACGCCGCGTCCATCGACTTCGCTGGCTTGCTTGAGCACCAGGCCCTGCTCGACCAGTGCCTGGGTGGAGCGGCTGGCCTGGGCCTTGTTCAGGTTGGCGCGCATCGCCAGGTCATTGACCGACAGGGGATGGAACGCGCCAATGGCTGCCAGGCAGCGGGCCTCGCTGATAGGAATGCCCACCTCTTCCTCGTACACCATCTGGGTGGTGCGGTCGGTGACTTTGGCCAGTGCATGCAGGCGGTGGGTATAGGTACGGTCCAGCGGCGTGTTCAACGCGTCTCCTTGGTTTTGTATCAATGCTGGCTGGGAAAACAGCTACCGCGACTATGTCACGGAGCCCCGCTTTGCGGAAGCGCCCAGGGCACGCCCACGTCCAGTATTTTCCCTAGGGATTCCTAGTGATCGCTTCACCGCCAGGTCTGCACGGCCGGCACACCCGCCCCAACAACGACTGAAAGGAGACATGCATGCGCAGTTTGAACGCCGAGCCCCGGCACTATATGACAGGTTTTGCCAACGAATGGGCGACCGAGGCCGAGCCGGGCGCGCTGCCTGTGGGGCGCAATTCGCCACAGGTCGCGCCGCTGGGCCTGTATGCCGAGCAGCTGTCGGGCACGGCCTTTACTGCGCCGCGCCACAGCAACCGCCGCAGCTGGCTCTACCGCATCCGCCCCGGCGCCATGCATGAGCCCTTTGCGCCGCTGGCCCTGCCGCGCTGGCAAAGCCATGTCACTGGCGGCTTTGACGAGGTGCCCACGCCGCCCAACCAGCTGCGTTGGGATCCGCTGCCACTGCCCGATGCGCCCTGCGATTTTCTGCAGGGCATCGTCAGCATGGCCGGCAATGCCGCCTGCGGCATCCATCTGTATGCGGCCAACCGCAGCATGGAGGGGCGCTACTTCTACAACGCCGATGGCGAGCTGCTGATCGTGCCCCAGCAAGGGCGGCTGCAGATTGCCACCGAGCTGGGAACCTTGGAGGTGGAGCCGCAAGAGATCTGCGTGGTTCCCCGGGGGGTGCGTTTTGCCGTCACCCTGCTCGACGGTACGGCGCGCGGCTATATCTGCGAGAACTACGGCGAGCTGCTCAAGCTGCCCGACCTGGGCGTGATCGGCTCCAACGGCCTGGCCAACCCGCGTGATTTCCAGACGCCGGTCGCCGCCTACGAGGACAAGGAGGGCGACTTCGAGCTGGTGGCCAAGCTGCGCGGCCACTTCTGGTCGGCGCACATCGGCCACTCGCCCCTCGATGTGGTGGCCTGGCATGGCAACTACGCGCCCTACAAATACGATTTGCGCCGCTTCAACACGATCGGCTCGATCAGCTACGACCACCCCGATCCGTCGATCTTTCTGGTGCTGCAATCGCCCACCGCGCTGCCCGGCGTGGATGCGCTGGACTTTGTCATCTTCCCGCCGCGCGTGCTGGTGGCGCAGGACACCTTCCGTCCGCCCTGGTTCCACCGCAATTTCGCCAGCGAGTTCATGGGCCTGATCGAGGGCGCCTACGACGCCAAGGCCGAGGGCTTTGTGCCCGGCGGCGCCTCCTTGCACAACTGCATGAGCGGCCACGGGCCCGATGCCGATACCTTCGACAAAGCCAGCCAGGCCGACACGCACAAGCCGCACTACATCGACAACACGATGGCCTTTATGTTCGAGACCCCGGCCGTTATCCAGCCCACCGCCTACGCGCTGGAGACGGTGCAGCTGCAGCATGAGTACTACCGCTGCTGGCAAGGGCTGCAAAAGCATTTCAAGCCCCAGCGCAAAGCCTGAGGCGATTCCCCCACTTGGAGACATCAAGCATGACCCTGCTCAACGAAACCCATGACCCCGCGCTGCAAAGCTGGGTTCCTAGCGCCCAGGCCGCTGGCAGCGATTTTCCGCTGCAGAACCTGCCCTTTGCCAGCTTTCGCCGCCAAGGCAGCCAAGAGGCCTGGCGCGGCGGCGTCGCCATTGGCGACCAGATTGTCGACCTGCAGGCGCTGGCCGCCAGCGGCAGTCTGACGGGTGATGCGCAGCGCGCCGCCGAGGCGGGTGCGCAGGCTTCGCTCAACGCCTTGATGGCGCTGGGCCCCCAGGCCTGGAGCGCACTGCGCCTGGCGCTGTCGCGCGGCCTGCGCGTGGGCGCGGCCGAGCAGGCGCAGTGGCAGGGCTTCCTGGTGCCGCAAGCGCAGGCCGAGTACAACCTGCCCGCGCGGATTGGCGACTACACCGACTTCTACACCTCCATCCACCACGCGACCAATATCGGCAAGCAGTTCCGCCCGGACAACCCCTTGCTGCCCAACTACCAGTGGGTGCCCATTGGCTACCATGGCCGCTCGTCGAGCATCGTGGTCTCGGGCACGCCGTTCAAGCGCCCGGTGGGCCAGACCAAGGCGCCCGATGCCGCGGTGCCGACGGTCAAGGCCAGCGCGCGCATGGACATCGAGCTGGAAATGGGCATCTTCATGGGCCAAGCCAATGCGCTGGGCGAGCCCGTCAGCATCGGCGAGGCCGAGGACCATGTGTTTGGCCTGTGCCTGCTCAATGACTGGTCGGCGCGCGACATCCAGCCCTGGGAATACCAACCGCTGGGCCCGTTTCTGTCGAAGAACTTTGCCTCGACCCTCTCGCCCTGGGTGGTGACCCTGGAGGCGCTGGCCCCCTACCGCGTCGCCTTTGCGCGCCCCGAAGGCGATCCGCAGCCGCTGCCCTATATGGACAGCGCCCACAACCGCGATGCCGGCGCTTTCGACATCGCGCTGGCCGTGGACCTGCAGACGTCCAAGATGCGCGCCGCCGGCCAGCCAGCGGTGCAGATCACCCAGTCCAACTACCGCCATGCCTACTGGACCGTGGCGCAGCTGGTCGCCCACCACACCGTCAACGGCTGCAACCTGCAGCCCGGTGACCTGCTGGGCACCGGCACCTTGTCCGGCCCGAGCCTGGACCAGGCCGCCGCGCTGATCGAGCTGACCGTGGGCGGCAAGCAGCCGCTGACCCTCCCCAATGGCGAGACCCGCACCTGGCTGGAAGACGGCGACGCCGTGATGCTGCGCGGCTGGTGCGAACGGCCCGGTGCTGCCCGCATCGGATTTGGCCCTTGCGAAGGCCAGATGCTGCCGGCGCGTACGCTGTAAGCGACAGGTGAGGGGCTGGGGGCAGGTGGACAATGCCATCAGGCCCCGGCGGCGCCCGTAGCCCCGCGCAGCTGAGACAACAAAGATTACTGACAGGAGACAACACCATGCCCACCCCTTTTTCCCTGCGCCAGCTACTGGCTGCCGCCGCGCTGGCCTTGCCCGCTCTTGGCCATGCCGCCTACCCCGAGCGTCCCATTGAATGGGTCGTGCCCTATGCGGCAGGCGGCGGCTCCGATGTGGTCGCCCGCGTGGTGGCCGAGCCAATGGCCAAGGCCCTGGGCCAGTCGATCATCATCCTCAATAAGCCTGGCGCGGCCACCAACATTGGTGCCGATTACGCCGCCCGTGCCAAGCCCGATGGTTACACCTTGCTGACGGGCGACACCGGCACCTTGGCGGCCAATGCCTACCTGTACCAAAAGCTCAGTTACAGCGCTGAGAAGGACTTTGCGGCGGTGGGCATGCTGGTGCGCTTTCCGCTGATCCTCGTCGTCAACCCCAAGCTGCCGATCAAGAACCTGGCCGAATTCACTGCCTGGGCCAAGGCGCAGCAGGGTGGCGTCAGCTATGCAACGCCCGGCGCCGGCTCGCCCCACCACCTGGCGACCGAGATTTTCAAGGAGCAGGTCAAGCTGAGCCTGGTGCATGTGCCTTACAAGGGCGCGGCGCCTGCGGTGCAGGATGTCCTGGGCGGCCAGGTGCCCTTCATGTTTGTCGACTCGGTCGCCGGCTTCCAGAACATCCAGGCGGGCAAGCTGCGCGCCATCGGCATTGCGACGCCGCAGCGCTCCAAGGTGTTTCCGGACGTGCCTACCCTCGACGAGCAGGGTGTCAAGGGCTTTGAGGCCTATGCCTGGCAGGGCCTGGTCGTCCCCAAGGCTACGCCTGAGGACCGGGTGAACCGCTTGAGCGAGCAGCTTCAGGCCACGTTGAAGGACCCGGCCGTCGTCAAGCGCCTCGAAGACATGGGACTGGAAGTGACGCCGACGAGCCGCAGCGAGATGGACAAATTCCTCGTGTCCGAGCGTAACAAACTCGGCCCCGTGATAAAAACCAACAATATTCAATTAGATTAGTTAAAAATTGTCGAATTGCGTTAAAATCGAAGCGCCAGTTGGTTAACCATTCGGGTTAAAAAAGTTAAGTCACCAAGCGCGATGTCCTAGACATCGCGCTTTTTTTGTGCCTGCGCTCTCAAAGAACCCTCGGCTGACACCTTCGCGATAGGGCGCCTGCCCGTGCTGGCGCATGTTCGGCCGTGTTTTTTCTTTGTTGGAAACCCACCCATGGCTGTAGCGCACCCCCAGATTCTGGCGTTTGACGTATTTGGCACCGTGGTGGACTGGCACGGCAGCATCGCGCGCGAAATGGCCGCCCGCTACCCCCAGGTGGATGGCGATGCCTTTGCACTGGCCTGGCGCAAGGGCTACCAGCCCGCGATGGACCTGGTGCGCCAGGGCCAGCTGGGCTGGACGCGCATGGATGCGCTGCACCGCCGCATTCTGGACGGCATCCTGCCGCAGTTTGGGCTGGGCGACATGCCCGAGGCCGAGCGTGCCGACCTGAACCGGGTCTGGCACCGGCTGGCGCCCTGGCCGGATGCCGTTGCCGGCCTGCAGCGGCTCAAAAGCCGCTTTGTCATTACGCCGCTGTCCAACGGCAATATTGCCTTGCTCACCCACATGGCCAAAAACGCCGGGCTGCCTTGGGATTGCGTGTTGTCGGCCGAAGTGTTTCAGGCTTACAAGCCCGATCCCCGGGCTTATCTGGGTGTGGCGGATGTTTTTGGGGTGGAGGCTGCTTCCGTGATGCTGGTCGCTGCGCATCACAGTGATTTGGCGGCGGCGCGTCAGTGTGGGTTGCAGACGGCTTATGTTGAACGGCCGCTGGAGTATGGAGCCAACCAGCCCAAAGATGTGACCCCCCAACCCGACAACACCTACCACTGTCGTGATTTGTTGGATCTGGCGGATCAGTTGGGGTGTTGAGTTCTTGTGCTGTTTTGGAGTTTGGACTGTTAATCGTGCGGGGGCGCCGATATAGGGCCTGATCCTTCGTTGCGCAGGCTTGCCGTACAGACGTACTGTCTGCGCCTGCGACGCCTCGTCTCAAGCCCTATCTCGGCGTTGGGGTGGTGGGGTTGGGCGTTGCGCTTGCTTCTTGAGCCCGCTCCGGCGGACTGTTTCATTTCATCTGATGCTTGGGCTGGCGCTGTTCTGAGTTTTTGAGTTTTGGGCTGTTAGTCCTGCGGAGGCGCCGATATAGGGCCTGATCCTTCGTTGCGCAGGCTTGCCGTACAGGCGTACTGTCTGCGCCTGCGACGCCTCGTCTCAAGCCCTATCTCGGCGTTGGGGTGGTGGCGTGGGCGCTGCGCTTGCTTCTTGGGCCCGCTCCGGCATACCGGGGCGGGTGTGCAGATTTTGGAGTTGGCTGTTGCACATGGGGTGTCGAATGCAAAAAGCGCCCGGGGTGTCCTCGGGCGCTTTTTGCTTGCTTTGCTTCGCTTATTTCTTCGCTTGGGCCAGCCACTTGGTGGCCAGCTCTACCCAGTAGGTGGCGCCCAGGGGGATCAGGTCGTCGTTGAAGTCGTAGCTGGGGTTGTGCAGGGTGCAGGGGCCGCCGCCGTGGCCGATGGCGCGGTGGTCGCCTTCGCCGTTGGCGATAAAGCAGTAGGCGCCGGGCTTGGCTTGCAGCATGAAGGAGAAGTCTTCGGCGCCCATCGTGGGCTCTTGCGCTTTCACCTTATCGGCGCCGATGATGTCGACCATCACCTGGCGGGCGAACTCGGCTTCGGGAGCGCTGTTGACGGTGGCGGGGTAGTTGCGGTTGAAGTGGAACTCGCACTGGGCGTTGTTCATCGCGCAGCAGCCTTCGGCCACCTGGCGCATGCGTGACTCGATCAGGTCCAGCACTTCGGTGCGGAAGGTGCGCACCGTGCCTTGCAGCTCCACGCGGTCGGGGATGACGTTGTTGGCTTCACCGCCGTGGATCATGGTCACGGAGATCACGCCGGTATCGAGCGGCTTCTTGTTGCGGGTGATGATGGTCTGGAAGGCGGTCACAATCTGGCAGGCGATGGGCACGGGGTCGTTGCCCATGTGCGGCATCGCGCCGTGGCCGCCCTTGCCGGTGATGGTGATCTTGAAGTCGTTGCTGGAGGCCATCACCGGGCCGGGGCTCACGGCCATATTGCCGGCAGCCATGCCGGGCCAGTTGTGCATGCCAAACACCGCCTGCATCGGGAATTTCTCGAACAGGCCGTCCTTGATCATCTCGCGCGCGCCGCCACCGCCTTCTTCGGCGGGCTGGAAGATCAGGTAGACCGTGCCGTCAAAATCGCGGAACTTGGAGAAATGCTTGGCAGCGGCCAGCAGCATGGCGGTGTGGCCGTCATGGCCGCAGGCGTGCATCTTGCCGGCATGGCGGCTGGCGTGGTCAAAGGTGTTGGACTCCTGCATCGGCAGCGCATCGATATCGGCGCGCAGGCCCACGGCCTGGCCGCTGGCGCCGCCGTCCTTGCCGTGCACGATGCCGACCACGCCGGTGGTTCCCAGGCCGCGGTGGATCGGAATGCCCCATTCCGTCAGCTTGGCTGCCACCAGATCGGCCGTGCGCACCTCTTCAAAGCACAGCTCCGGGTGGGCGTGGATGTCTTTGCGGATCTGGGCGATGCTGGCCGCTTCGGCCACGATGGAATCAATCAGCTTCATGGAAAATCCTGTTGGCTACATGGGGGTGTATCTGTCTGGCGGCGCCTGGGGGGCCAAGGTGTTGGCGGGCGGCGTGCCAAGCCCTCTATGGTGCAGCAAAGCCGGGCGCCCCTGCGCTGAAATGTCTTGGGAATAACCCTGGGCCTGGGCCTGGGCCCCGCTCAAAAACGTGCTGCACGCGACCCCAGCCCCTGCCATCTGGCGCTACCATGTGCAGCACAACTCTCCCCCCGATTTTGCGCCCTTCTGGGCGCCGCCACTGCCATGACCACTTCCGCTGCCACCACTACCGTTTTGGGGGCCTGCCCCCATGACTGCCCCGACACCTGCTCGCTGGTCACCACGGTGGTCGATGGCGTGGCCACCAAGGTCAGCGGCAACCCCGCGCATGGGCATACCGGCGGCGTGCTCTGCGCCAAGGTGAGCAAATACACCGAGCGCAGCTACCATGCCGACCGGGTGCTGCAGCCGATGAAGCGGGTGGGGCCCAAGGGCAGCGGCCAGTTCCAGCCGGTGGGCTGGGACGAGGCGCTGGCCGATATCAGCGAACGGCTGCACCGCATTGCGCAAACCGATCCGCAGGCCATCCTGCCCTACAGCTATGCCGGCACCATGGGCCTGGTGCAGGGCGAGAGCATGGACCGGCGCTTTTTCCACCAGCTGGGCGCCTCGCTGCTGGACCGCACCATCTGCGCCAGCGCGGGGTCCGAGGCCTTGCTGCACACCTATGGCGGCAAGCTGGGCATGCGGGTGCAGTTCTTTGCCGAGAGCCGGCTGATCCTGATTTGGGGCAGCAACAGCATTGGCAGCAACCTGCATTTCTGGCGCTATGCGATGGAGGCCAAGCGCCATGGCGCCAAGCTGGTCTGCATCGATCCGCGCAAGAGCGAGACCGCCGACAAATGCCATGAGCACCTGCAGCTGCTGCCCGGCACCGACGCGGCGCTGGCGCTGGCACTGATGCATGAGCTGATCACCCACGACTGGCTGGACCACGACTACATCGCCCAGCACACGCTGGGCTGGGATGCGCTGAAGGAGCGTGCCTTGCAGTGGCCACCCGAGCGTGCCGCCCAGGTCTGCGGCATTGATGCCGCGCAGATCCGCAGCCTGGCGCGCGACTACGGCACGACCGAGCTGGCGGCCATTCGCCTCAACTACGGCATGCAGCGCACGCGCGGCGGCGGCAATGCCGTGCGCGCGGTCGCCTGCCTGCCAGCGCTCGTGGGCGCCTGGCGCCACCGCGCAGGCGGCCTGCTGCTGTCGAGCTCCTCGTCAGCCCCGGCACGCCGGGGGGCGCTGCAGATGCCGGCGCTCTTGGGCGCGCGCCAGCCCCGCACCATCAACATGAGCACGATTGGCGATGCGTTGCTCAAGCCCGCCAGTGCTGAGTTCGGCCCGCAGATTGCAGCGCTCCTCTGCTACAACAGCAACCCGGTAGCCGTCGCCCCCGATTCGGCCAAGGTGGTCCAGGGCTTTGCGCGTGAGGACCTGTTCACCGTGGTGCTGGAGCACTTCATGACCGACACGGCCGACTATGCCGACTATGTGCTGCCCGCCACCAGCCAGCTCGAGCACTGGGACATCCACACCAGCTACGGCCACACCGATGTGCTGCTCAACCGCCCGGCCATTGCGCCGCTGGGCCAGGCGCGCAGCAATGCCCAGATCTTCCGCGACCTGGCAGCCCAAATGGCGCGCTACGACAGCGCCTTTGCCGCGCCGCATTTTGCCGACAGCGACGAGGAGCTGTGCCGCCAGGCGGTCGATCCCACGCGCATCCCGTTCGAGCAGCTGCTGGACCAGGGCTTTGTCGCGCAGGACCTGCCCGACGCCCCTTTTGCCGAGGGCGGCTTTGCGACGCCCTCGGGCAAGTGCGAGTTCCACAGCGCGGCGCTGGAGGCCATGGGCATCAACCCCTTGCCCGACTACCTGCCCAACCATGAGCTGCCCACGGCCAGCCACCCGCTGGCGATGATCTCGCCGCCGGCGCGCAATTTTCTCAACTCCACCTTCGTCAACGTGCGCCAGCTGCGCAGTGCCGAAGTGCGCCCGATGCTGGAGATGCACCCCAGCGATGCGCAAAGCCGAGAGATTGCCGATAGCGATCTGGTGCGCGTGTTTAACAACCGGGGCGAGCATGTCTGCCATGCCAACATCAACGGCCGCGCCCGGCCCGGCGTCGTGGTGGGGCTGGGCATCTGGTGGCGCAAGGATGGGCCCAATGGCACCAACGTCAATGAGCTGACCCACCAGCAACTGACCGATATCGGACGCGCACCGTCCTTTTATGACTGTGCGGTGCAGGTCGAGCGCATGGTCAATGCCGACATCAGCCATGAAGGAATCGCCGCATGAGCGCCGTAGAACAAGCCTTTTCAGCCAGCTATGCTGCAGCACGCCAGCAGTTTCTCGAGGCTGCCGCCTCGGCCGGAATGGCGCTGCAGTCTCAGTCCCATCCGTTGACCGGGGTAGAGGGCGAAGCGCTGGCCATGGATGTGGCCCGCGATGGCCCGGCCGATGCCGACCAGCTGCTGATCCTCAGCAGTGCCTGCCATGGCATCGAAGGCTATTGCGGCAGCGGCGTGCAGGTCTATGCGCTGCGCGATGCCGAGTGGCTGGACAAGGCGCGCAGTGCCGGCGTGGCCGTGCTCTATGTGCATGCGCTCAATCCCCATGGCTTTTCCTACGGCCGGCGTGTGACGCAGGAGAACGTCGACCTGAACCGCAACTTTGTCGATTTCTCCCAGCCGCTGCCGGGCAACCCGGCCTATGACCAGCTGCACGACGTGATCGTGCCGGCCCAGTGGCCGCCCACGGCCCAGGTGCAGCAGGCGATGCAGGACTTTATCGACGCACATGGCCTCAAGGCCTGGCAGGCCGCTGTGGCCCAGGGCCAGTACCGCCATCCGCAGGGCGTGTTCTTTGGCGGCCAGGCCCCCACCTGGAGCAACCAGACCCTGCGCCAGGTGCTGCGCCAGCACGGCCAAGCGGCACGCCAGATTGCCTGGATCGATGTGCACACCGGCCTGGGCCCTAATGGCTATGGCGAGCGTATCTTTACCGGCCCGCCCGGCGATGCGGTCATGCTGGCGCGGGCGCGCCGCTGGTGGGATGGCGCCGGCGCCACGCCAGTTACCTCGATCGATGACGGCAGCTCCTCGTCGCCGCCGCTGACCGGCTTGCTGTGGAACAGCGTGGCGCAGGAATGCCCGCAGGCGGCCTTTACCGGCATGGCCCTGGAGTACGGCGTGCTGCCGGTGCATGCCACCTTGGATGCCTTGCGTGCCGACCACTGGCTGCACCAGCACCCCGAGGCGCCGGCAGACCAGCAAGCCGCTATCCACCAGCAGATGCGCGAAGCGTTCTACGACGAGAGCGTGGCCTGGAAGGGGCAGATCATCAGCCAGGCGCGGCAGGCGCTGTTCCAGACCGTCGATGGGCTCAGCCGCGAGGCGCGCTGATCTCCAGCTGAGCGTCCTGCACCGCGACCTGCTGGCAGCCCCAGTGGTGCAGGCATTCGCGCAGCAAGACCAACAGCGCCGCCTGCGCCGGCGCCAGCTGCAGGCCGCTGCGGCTGCCGCCCATCATCTGGTGGGCATAGCGGTTGAACAGCTGCTCGATGGCGTCGGTCGTCTGCAGGGCAGCTTGCGGCTCGGGCAGCTGCGCCGCGAGGGCTGCCATGTCCGGCGCGCGGCACAGCAAAGCCAGCTGGGGCCCCGGCGCTGGCCAGCTGCGGGTCAGCGGCATGATCTGGTCCTCGACCAGCTCAATCACCTGCTCCACCTGGCCGGCGCCCACGGGTGGGCGGCTCAGGTACTGTGTTGCCAATTGGCCATAGCCCAGTGGCAGATCGTGTCGGATAGGTGACGCGTTTTGCGGCGCCAGGCGCCAGACATGGCAGGCATCCGGGTCGGCTTGCAGCACCACCCATTCCTGGTCTGGAAAGCGCGCTTGCAGCGCGGCCAAACCCTGCAAAATCGCGGGGTTTGAAGGGATGGTCGGGTCGGAGGGCAGGGATGTGGACATGGTCGCTGGGCAATGCTAAGCGCGCTTGATCGGCGCTGCTCGCTGTATCTTTTATACATATGCTGTCAGTAGGTGTGTCAGACAAATGCCATTGACGGCGCGAAGCGGCGCCACACAATAAGTGCCATGAATATCCTGCAGTCCAAGCTCGAAGAGAAGCTGGCGGGTTTGCCAGTGTCGGTTGCCATCTCCATGCCCCAGGGCGGATGGATCGGTCCACCGGACCAGGCGCAAGTGCGTATCCGCTGCCACAATGCGGCGGCGCTGGCCTCGCTGGCGGCGGGCGATGTGGGGGTGGTCGGCGCGGCCATCGTCGAGGGCCATGTCGAGATCGAAGGCACGATGCGCGATGCCATGGCCGCAGCGGTGGCCTTGATGCCCGCCGACCCGGTGGCCGCGCGCTCGACCTGGTGGAGCCGGCTGCTGGCGCGCTCCCGCTCGGCAGCGCTCCATACCTTGACCAAGGATTCCGAGCAGATCCAGTTCCACTACGACGTCTCGGACGACTTCTACGGCCTGTGGCTGGACCCGCGCCGCGTCTACTCCTGCGCCTACTATGCCGAGCCCGGCTACAGCCTGGCGCAGGCGCAGGAGGCCAAGCTCGATCTGATCTGCCGCAAGCTGCGGCTGCAGCCCGGCGAACGTTTTCTGGATGTGGGCGCCGGCTGGGGCGGTCTGCTCTTGTGGGCAGCCGAGCACTACGGCATCGAGGGCACGGGCATCACCTTGTCGAAGAACCAGCATGCCTATGTCAACCGGCTGATCGAACAAAAAGGCCTGCAGGGCCGGGTCCGGATGCTGCTGACCGACTACCGCCAACTGCAGGTGGACCAGCCCTTTGACAAGATCGCTTCGGTGGGCATGTTCGAGCATGTGGGCCGCGCGCATATGCAGGAGTACTTCAGCGTGCTCAAGCGCCTGATCAAGCCCGGCGGTTTGCTGATGAACCACGGCATCACCGCTGGCGGCACCGACAACGAACAGCTGGGCGCGGGCATGGGCGATTTCATCGAGAAATACATCTTCCCTGGCGGCGAGCTGATCCATGTCAGCGCCGTGCTCGAAGAGATGGCCCATGCCGGCTGGGAGATGGTGGACACCGACAACCTGCGCCCCCATTACGCCAAGACCTTGTGGGCCTGGTCCGATGCGCTGGAGGCGCAGCTCGATGAGGCGCTGGCCATCCTCTCGCACAAGGGCAACCCCGCGCAGGCGGCCAAGACCTTGCGCGCCTACCGCCTCTACCTGGCCGGTTGCGCCACCGGTTTTGAGCACAGCTGGGTGGCGCTGCACCAGATGCTGGCTGTCATGCCCGATAGATCGATGACGACAGGGACCATGCCTGGTGCACAATCACAATACCCGTTCACCCGGGACTATATGTATCGATAAGGAGCGCACCGTGCTATTCAAATTCAAATCGCAGGCCACTGCAGACATGATCATGCTCGAGCCCGATGCCCGCAAGGTGCTGCAGATCATCGGCAAGGACGCCTCGCCACGCGGCATCATCACCACCGACCAGATTCCGCAGGCCATTGCGGCGCTGCAGGCCGCCGTGGCGGCTGAAGACGAGCGCGCGCAGGCGGCCAAAACCCAGGATCTGGACCAGGACCCCGAAGACGCCGATGGCCAGGATGTGAAGGCAAGCGTCGGCCTCAAGCAGCGGGCGGTGCCCTTTATCGAGATGCTGCGCCGCAGCGCGGCTGAGCAGGCCGATGTGGTCTGGGGCGGTTGATACGCACAGTAGCAACGCGCCGCGTCCAACGAAAAAAAGACTGCCGAGGCAGTCTTTTTGCATGGAGGCTGAAGATCAGTCGGCGAAGGTGCCAGCAGCCTTGATGATAGGCGTCCACTTGGCGATCTCGGCCTGCACAAAGGCCTTGTGGCCTTCGGGTGTGATGCGCTGGTCGGTAGCGACCACGGCGCTCAGGTTCTCGGACTTCTTGATGAACTCGGGGTCCTTCAGGGCCACCTTCAGCGCGTCGTTGACCTTCTTCAGGATGTCGGCCGGCGTGCCCTTGGGCGCGTACAGGCCGTGCCAGATCGTCACTTCAAAGCCCTTGAGGCCTTCTTCCTGCAAGGTCGGCAGGTCCTTGAGCGATGGCGTGGTCAGGCGCTTGGAAGTCGTCACCGCATAGGCCTTGACCTTCTTGCCCTCGATCTGGCCGGTGGTGTTGGTGGTCTGGTCGCACAGCACATCGACCTGGTTTCCCATCAGGTCGGCAATGGCCGGTGCGGCGCCCTTGTACGGCACGGCGGTCAGCGGGATCTTCAAGGTGCTTTGCAGCAGCAGGCCGCACAGGTGCGAGGCAGAACCGATACCGGCATTGGCCAGGTTGACCTTGTCCTTTTCCTTGTTCAGGTAGGCGGCCAGTTCCTTGTAGTTGTTCGGCGCCAGGGTGGGCTTGCCGATCAGCGTCATCGGCACGTCGTTGATGATGCCCAGGTATTCGAAGTCCTTGGTCACATCGAAGGACAGCTTGCGGTAGAGGATGGGGGCCGTGGCCACGCCGATGTGGTTGAGCAGCAGGGTGTAGCCGTCTGGTTTGGCACGTGCGGCCTTGGCCATGCCGATGGTGCTGCCTGCGCCGTCGGCATTGTCGATGACCACGGTCACGCCATTGAGGGGCTTGCGCAGCGCCTCGGCCAGGTCGCGTGCCACGCGGTCGGTCGGGCCGCCAGCGGTGAACGGCACGACGATGGTGATGGGCTTGTTGGGGTAGGAGGCGTCAGCATAGGCGCCGGTGGCGGTAGCGGCCGCCAGGGCCAGTGCAGTCCATTGCATCATCTTGTTCATAACGGCTTGTCTCTCTTGAGGGGAAAAAGACTGCCATCCTAACGAGAACAGACTGGGGTTTTTTCTAAGGTAAACCCTTGTTTTTCCTGAGTGTTTCGAGTTTTTGACAAAGGTTTTTTTTGCGAACTTAAAGCCAAATGGCCGCCCGGCTCAACCACGGTTTGTGATAGATGCTATCAATATTGATAGTTGAAATGTCGTAAGCCTTGGGCGAAATGTCGTGCGACCAGAGGCAGTGATGGACATTTATTTGCGCTGGCGCAAGCCGTTTGGCCCGCAACCAGGGGCTTCCAAGCCAAGCAATATCCGTAGCCTTCCTATGGCTTTCACCCCGCTTACGCGCTCAGCGACCCGCTGACGATGGCTGCCGCCGCCGCGCGGGTCTCCACGCCCAGCTTTTCAAACACATGCTCCAGGTGCTTGTTGACGGTGCGCGGGCTCATGCCCAGGATCTGCGCAATGTCGCGGTTGGTCTTGCCCTTGGCCAGCCAGCCCAGTACCTCCGTCTCGCGCGGCGTCAGCGCTGCATCCTGCAGGCGCTGGGTGCTGGCGCGCAGGCCCTCATGGCCCAGGCGCAGCACCAGCATGCGCTCGCCAATGCCCACCTCGCCCACCGACTGGGCCAGCAGGCTGCCGCTGCCCAGCGGGTGCTGGGCGGCGGTTTCCCAGGCTGACTGCAACCAGGCCGTTGCCGCTGCCGCGCTGGCGCCAAAGGCCTGTTCCAGCCACAGCGCTGCTTGCGGCGAGCGCCAGGCCAGGCGCCCCTGGCGGTCGAGCACCACCACGCCCATGCCGGCCACATCGACCGCGGCCTGGGCCATGCGGCCCACATGGGCGTTGTGCATATGGCGGGCCAGGCGCGCGAGCACCTCGGGCAGCTTTAGCGGTTTGACGACATAGTCCACGCCGCCGCAGGCAAAGCCTTCGACGATATGGTCGGTCTCCGACAGCCCGGTCATGAAAATGACCGGCACATGGGCCCAGGCCGGGTGGGCCTTGATCTTGCGGCACAGCGAAAAGCCGCTCTCGCCGGGCATCACGCAGTCGAGCAGTACGGCGTCCGGCGTGGCGATCTCCAGGCGCTCCAGCGCCTCGGCTGCATTGCGGGCGACCAGCACGGTGTAGTCCTGCTGACTGAGCGCGTCGCAGAGAAATCCCAGGGTCTCGACGGCATCGTCCACGACGAGAACAACACCGGCATGGGGCGTGAAAGTGGGCATGGTCAGTGGTCCGCAGGCCCTGCAGGCCCGAGGCTCTCCAGAATGAGGGGAAAGTCAAAACGCTGGGCAGCGGCATCGAGGGCCTGCAGCGTGCCGCGCGATTGGGGGTGGCTGGCCTGGGCGTCCGCCAGCAGTTTGCGCAGGCCGGCGCCATCGCCAAAGCGCGCCAGGCGCGTGATGTCCGACTGCAGATCCGGCGGCAGGGGCGGCTCCTGCGGCGCCGGTGGCGGCGCTGCGGGGGCCGTGGTCGCAGAGCCAGCCGAGCCAGCCGAGCCAGCGGCCATGTCTTCTATCCATTCGAGCTTCAGCAGCCAGGCCAGCGTGTCCATCAGCTCGGACTCCAACACCGGTTTGCCGACAAAGGCCTGGCAGCCGGCGCGCTCGAGCTGCTCGGGCTGGTTCTCGAACAGGTCGGCCGAGACAATGACGATGGGCAGGTGCATGGCGCTGTACTGCTGGCGCACCAGCGCAGCGGTCTGCCAGCCGCTCAGGTCGTCCATGCTCAGGTCCAGCAACAGGGCGTCGGGTGGCGTGTCGCGGATGACCTCCAGGCATTCCTGGCCGCTGGCCGCCTCCAGCACGGTAAAGCCCAGCGGGATCAGCACGCCGGCGATCAGCTGGCGGTGGATGGGCTGGTCATCGACCAGCAGCAGGGTTCTGCGCGGGCCCAGGTAGCCGCCGATAAAGGGGCGGGCCTGGGGCTGGCCGGCCAGTGCGCGCGGCGGGTTGTGCACCTCGCTCAGGTACAGGCGCACCGAGAACGTGCTGCCCTGGCCGGGCGTGCTTTGCAGGCTCAGCTCCCCGCCCATCAGCAAGGTCAGCATGCGGGTGATGGTCAGGCCCAGGCCGGTGCCGGTGCTGGCGGCGCGGCGCCCGGCACTGCCCCGCTCAAAGGGCATGAAGATGCGCTCATGGTCCTGCGGCGCGATGCCGATGCCCGTGTCGCGGATGTCAAAGCGCACCACATCGCTGTGGCAGTCCACCTGCAGGCGGATGCTGCCACTGTCGGTAAAGCGGATGGCATTGCCCAGCAGGTTGATCAGAATCTGGCGCAGGCGCTTGGCATCCGCCCGCACCCAGGCGGGAATGCGGCCTTGCGTCTGCAGCTCGAACTGCAGGCCCTTGGCCTGGGCCTGCGGCCGCACCATGCGGTTGACCGCTTCGAGAAACTCGGGGAACTGCAGCGGCGCCGGGTCCAGCCGCAGGCGCCCGGCCTCGATGCGTGCCAGGTCCAGCAACTCGTCGATCAGCGAATGCATGTGCTGGCCGCTGTGCAGCATGGTGCTGATGTTTTCGTGCGCGGGGCCGGGCAGGTCGCTGCGCCGCAGCAGCAGCTGGGCATAGCCCAGGATGCTGGTCAGCGGCGTGCGCAGCTCATGGGCCATGCCGGCCACATAGCGTGACTTGGCCTGGTTGGCCGCCTCGGCATGCTCCTTGGCGGCCTGCAGCTGGGCATCGGTGCGCTGGTGGGCCTCGATCTCCTGCATCAGCATCTGCGTCTGGCGCTCGGACTCCTCGCGCGCCATGCGCCGGCTGTCCTTGGCCAGCACCAGCCACCAGGCGTAGAGCGCGCACAGCAGCGCCAGCAGCGAGAACGCGCGCACAAAGGCCCAGCGCAAATCCGTCTGCCCGGGCGAGAGGCTTTGCTGCATATAGACCACGAACAAGGCCAGCGCCATGGGGCTGGTCAGCAGCAGCACCGTGCCCGCATAGGACGCGAGCCGAAAGTTGATGCTGCGCTGGATGCGCTGGGGCAGCAGGCTCTCGTAGAGGCTGCGCCACTGCACCTGGGCCCGCGCCGTGCTGGGCTTGCAGCGGTCGTGGCAGCGCGAATCGAGCGAGCAGCACAGCGAGCAGATCGGCGCGCCATAGGCGGGGCAGCCGGCCATGTCGGCGCGCTCGAACTGGTTCTGGCAGACAGCGCACTGCAGCTGCGCAGCCTCGAACTGCTCGGGCTGGCGGGCGATATACCAGCGCCCGCCGGTGGCCCAGGCCAGCAGCGGCGATACCAAAAGCGCAATGGCCAGCGCAATATAGGGCGCAAAGGCGCTGGCCAGCTCGCCCAGCAGGCCACTATAGGCAATGCCGGCGGCCAGCGCGGCAATGCCCATGGCGCCCAGGCCGACCGGGTTGAGGTCGTGCAGGTAGGCGCGGCGGAACTCGGTGCCCGTCGGGCTCAGGCCCAGCGGCTTGTTGATGACCAGATCGGCCACCAGCGCGCCAACCCAGGCGACTGCGATATTGCTGTAGATGCCCAGCACCTTCTCCAGCGCACTGAACACGCCCAGGGTCATGATCAGCATCGCAATCATCACGTTGAAGACCAGCCACACGACGCGGCCGGGGTGGCTGCGGGTGAGGCGCGAGAACACATTCGACCAGGCGAGCGACCCGGCATAGGCATTGGTCACATTGATCTTGATCTGCGCCATGATGACGAAGACCAGCGTAATCCAGAGGGCGACGCCCGGGTCCTGCACGATCTTGCCAAAGGCGGTGAGGTAGAGGTGGGTGGGGTCCGAGGCCTCGGCCACGGTCGAGCCAAACTGCAGCGCCACATAGGCCAGGTAGGCGCCGCCCAACATGCGCGCCGCACCCAGCAGAATCCAGCCGGGCCCGCCCATCAGCACACAAAACCACCAGCGGCCCCGGTTGGAGGCCGTCTTGCGCGGCATGAAGCGCAGGTAATCGACCTGCTCGCCCACCTGCACGATCAGCGCGAAGATCACCGTGCTGGCCGAGCCGAAATACAGCCAGTTGAAATCGGCGCTGCCCGAGGTCAGGCCCGACAGGCCCGGCAGCTCCTGCACAAACTGCGGCTGCTGGAAGGCCAGCCACAGGTAGGGGGTCAGCAGCATCACGGCCCACAGCGGCTGGGTCCAGGCCTGCAGCTTGGAGATGAAGGTGACGCCATAGAGCACCATCGGGATCACCACCAGCGCGCACAGCACATAGCAGACCACCAGCGGCCAGCCCAGCGCCATCTGCACCGCCAGCGCCATGATGGCCGCCTCCAGCGCAAAGAAGATAAAGGTGAAGGTGGCGTAGACCAGCGAGGTGATGGTCGAGCCCAGGTAGCCAAAGCCGGCGCCCCGGGTGAGCAGGTCCATGTCCAGCCCATAGCGCGCCGCGCAGACCGAGATGGGCCAGGCTGTCAGAAAAATGACGATGCCCATCACCGCAATGGCCCAGGCGGCGCTGCTAAAGCCATAGGCCAAGGTGATGGTCGCGCCAATGGCCTCCAGCGCCAGAAAGGACAGCCCGCCCATCGCCGTGTTCAGCAGCTGCCACTCGCTCCAGCGCCGGGCCTTTTGCGGCGTATAGCGCAGTGCGTAGTCCTCCATGGTCTCGTCGGCCACCCAGGCGTTGTATTCGCGGCGGATCGGGAAGATCTTTTGGGACGGTTTGGTCATCACAGGCAGCGCACAGGCGCTGGGGGCAAGGGATCCGCAGACCAAGCAATATTCAGGCCACGGCAAGGCTGGTGCGGCCGGCGAGGTGTGGCCGGCCAAGTGCAGCCGGCCAGGTGTGGTCGCCGAGACGTGGCCGGTGAGGTGCGGCCGGTGAGGTGCACCCCAAGGTGTGTTGGGCGAGCAAGCTTAGCCTGCGGTGGCTACGCAGGGGCTACGTCAAATGACGTATGGGTGTTTGGCGGCCGCACTTTTAGAGTGGCTACAGGTTTCAACCCGTTACCAGTTCAGCCCGCTGAACCACTTGAGGAGAAAAGCATGTCTCAGGATTTCCATCAGTCGCTTCGCCGCCGCCGTCTCTTGCAAGGCCTGGGTGCCATCAGTGTGGCGGGTCTGCCCATGCTGGCCCGCGCCCAGACCCCGCCGACCGCCCAGGTCAACACCACCAAGCTGGCGGTGACCGACACCGAGGTGGTGGTCGGGCAGCTGCACTCGTCGACCGGCACGATGGCGATCTCCGAGACCGGCTCCATCCAGGCCGAGCAACTGGCCATTGACCAGATCAACGCGATGGGCGGTGTGCTGGG
This sequence comes from Comamonas koreensis, assembly GCF_014076495.1. Taxonomy (NCBI): domain Bacteria; kingdom Pseudomonadati; phylum Pseudomonadota; class Betaproteobacteria; order Burkholderiales; family Comamonadaceae; genus Comamonas; species Comamonas koreensis. The sequence goes on from NZ_CP043575.1 coordinate 1,111,266, forward strand.
CCGCAAGATCCGCGTGATCAAGGAAGACGGCGCCTCCGACTGGCCCACCTTTGCTGAAAAGGCCAAGAAGCTGCTCATCAGCGACCATGTGGCCACCGTGTTTGGCTGCTGGACCTCGGCCTCGCGCAAGGCCGTGCTGCCGGTCTTCGAGAAGGAAAACGGCCTGCTCTACTACCCCACCTTCTACGAAGGCCTGGAGCAGAGCAAGAACGTCATCTACACCGGCCAGGAAGCGACCCAGCAGATTCTGTACAGCCTCGACTGGGCCAAGAAGGAAAAGAACGCCTCCAAGGTGTTCCTGGTGGGCTCGGACTACATCTGGCCACGTACCTCGATGAAGATTGCGCGCAAGCACATCGAGACCTTCCAGAAAGGCAAGGTCGTCGGCGAGGAGTACTACCCGCTCAGCAACACCAACTTCAACTCGCTGATCAACAAGATCAAGGTGGCCAAGCCCGATCTGATCTTTGCCGCTGTCGTGGGCGGCTCCAACGTGGCCTTCTACAAGCAGCTCAAGGCCGCAGGCATCACCGGTGACAAGCAGTTCCTGGTGACCCTGTCGGTGACCGAGGACGAAATGCTGGGCATTGGCGGCGAGAACTTTGCCGGCTTCTACTCGAGCATGAAGTACTTCCAGACGCTGGACAACCCCAACAACAAGAAGTTTGTCGAGGCCTTCAAGGCCAAGTACGGCCCCAAGTCGGTCATCGGCGATGTGACCCAGGCCGGTTACCTGGGCCCCTGGTTGTGGAAGGCCGCTGTCGAGAAGGCCGGCAGCTTCGATGTCGACAAGGTCGTGGCCGCCTCGCCGGGCATCGAGCTCAACACTGCCCCGGAAGGCTACGTGAAGATCGACGCCAACCACCACCTCTGGAGCAAGTCGCGCATTGCGCAGGGCCTGCCGGACGGGACCTTCAAGGTGGTGTCCGAGTCGCCCGAGTTGATCAAACCTGATCCGTTCCCTAAAGGCTACCAATAACGCTGCCCCTCCGGCGCGGGCCATAGGCAAACACCCTCTGGCCCGCGCTGCCGCCGACCACCACCCGACAAGAGAGCGCCATGACTTTTTCTGAAATGATGAATATCGGGCTGATGCAGGGCTTTGCAGGCCTCAGCCTGTTTGCGGTACTGCTGCTGATGGGCCTGGGCCTGGCGATTATTTTTGGCCAGATGGGTGTCATCAACATGGCGCATGGCGAGTTCATGACCATCGGTGCCTACACCGTGTTCATGGCCTCCACCTTGGTGGAAGCCCATGCCCCGGCCTGGATGCCCTACTACTTTCCCTTGTCGATCGTGGCGGCCTTTGTGTTTGCGTTTGTGCTGGGCTGGCTGGCCGAGTGGGCGTTGATACGGCATCTGTACAAGCGCCCGCTCGATACCCTGCTGGCCACCTGGGGCCTGAGCCTGGGGCTGCAGCAGGTGTTCCGCACGGTGATCGGCCCCAAAGAGGTGAGCCCCACCTTGCCTGACTGGCTGATGGGTTCCTGGTCGCCCAGTGAGGGGCTGGACATTCCGATCAACGGCATGTTTGTGCTGGCGCTGGCGCTGCTGGTCACAGCCGGCGTGCTGATCGCGCTCTACCGCAGCCGCTGGGGCCTGCGGGTGCGCGCCACGGTCAGCAACCGCGTGATGGCCAACGCCATCGGCATCAATACCAAGAAGACCGACCGCCTCACCTTTGCCATTGGCTGCGGGGTGGCGGGCATTGCCGGGGCGGCCTTCACCACCATCGGCTCGACCGGGCCCACCTCCGGCTCGCTCTACATCGTGGATTCGTTCCTGGTCGTCACCTTTGGCGGCGCCGCCAGCCTGCTGGGCACTGTGGCATCGGCCTTTGGCATTGCCCAGGTGCAGTCGATCACGGAGTTCTTCCTGAGTGGCTCCATGGCCAAGGTGCTGACCTTGTCCTTCATCGTCGTGGTCTTGATGCTGCGGCCCCAAGGTCTGTTTGCCAGCAAGGTGCGCCGCTAAAGCCGGTGCAAAGGATGACAACCATGAAAGATATGCGTGTGTGGCTGGAGCGAACCGGCCTGGGCCATGTGGCCATCCTGGCCGTCGTGCTGCTGGCGCTGCTGCCGCTGGGGCTGGACATCTTCCGCCTGAACCTGGTGGGCAAGTACCTGTGCTACGCCTTTGTGGCCGTGGGCCTGGTGATGCTCTGGGGCTGGGGCGGTGTGCTGAGCCTGGGGCAGGGCGTGTTCTTTGGCTTGGGCGGCTACGCGATGGCCATGTTCCTCAAGCTCGAAGCCTCGGACAAGGTCAGCACCGCGATCCAGTCCACGCCGGGCATCCCCGACTTCATGGACTGGAACCAGCTCACCGCGCTGCCGCTGTGGTGGACGCCGTTCGAGTACCTGCCGTTTGCGTTGTTTGCGGTGGTGGCAGTGCCCGCACTGCTGGCCTTCATCATCGGCTTTGCGATGTTCCGCCGCCGCGTGGGCGATGTCTACTTTGCCATCATCACCCAGGCGGTGGCGCTGATCCTGACGGTGCTGATCATCGGCCAGCAGGGCTACACCGGCGGCGTCAACGGCATGACCGATCTGCGCACCATGCTGGGCTGGGACATCCGCACCGACAGCGCCAAGTACATCCTCTACTACGTCTGCTGCGGCCTGCTGCTGCTGTCGGTGGTGGCCTGCCTCTGGATCCAGAAAAGCAAGCTGGGCACCTTGCTGCTGGCGATGCGCGACAAGGAAGACCGCGTGCGCTTCTCGGGCTACGACGTGTCGATGTTCAAGGTCTTTGTGTTCTGCCTGGCCGCTGCGATATCGGGCATTGGTGGCGCGATGTTTGCGCTGCAGGTGGGCTTTATGTCGCCATCGATCGTGGGCATTGTGCCTTCCATCGAGATGGTGATTTTTGCCGCCGTCGGTGGCCGCATGAGCCTGGTGGGGGCCGTCTACGGCGCGCTGCTGGTCAACTTTGGCAAGACCTATTTCTCCGAGACCTTCCCCGATCTCTGGATGTTCTGCATGGCAGGCCTGTTCATCGTCGTGACCATGTTCTTCCCCAATGGTCTGGCGGGCCTGTATGCCAGCAAGGTCAAGCCGCTGCTGGCCCGGCGCGCAGCCAAACCCGCCAGTACACCGAGCCACGGCGCAGGCCCTGCCAGCACCAAGCCCGCAACCACCAGCAGCAAGGCGCAGGAGCCCGTCGCCGGCAAGCCTGCGGCCGAAGGCGTCTGAACCAGGAGCACGCAATGAGCAATACCGATTTCGCACTGGCGGTGGAGGGCTTGACGGTCTCCTTTGACGGCTTCAAGGCCATCGAGGACCTGACCCTCTATGTCGACAAGAACGAGCTGCGCGTGATCATCGGCCCCAACGGCGCGGGCAAGACCACCTTGCTCGACCTGATCTGCGGCAAGACCAAGGCCAGCAGCGGCAGCATCAAGTTCCAGAACCAGGAGCTGACGGGCATGGACGAGTACCTGCGTGTGCGCAAGGGCATAGGCCGCAAGTTCCAGACGCCCTCGATCTACGAGAACCTCTCGGTCTTCAAGAACCTGGAGGTGTCCTACCCTGAGGGACGCTCGGTGTTTGGCGCGCTGCGCTTTCAGTGCACGCCCGCTGTGCAGCAGCGCGTGCAGGCGGTGGCCCAGGAGATTGGCCTGGACCATGTGCTGGAGATGGAATCGGGCCTGCTGTCGCACGGGCAAAAGCAGTGGCTGGAGATTGGCATGCTGCTGATGCAGGAGCCCGAGCTGCTGATGCTGGACGAACCGATTGCCGGCATGAGCGCGCGCGAGCGCGAGTTGACGGCCGATCTGCTCAAGCGCATCTGCGTGGGCCGCTCGGTGATCGTGATCGAGCACGACATGGAGTTTGTGGCCCGCATTGCGCACAAGGTCACCGTCATGCACCAGGGCAAGATTCTGGCCGAGGGCTCGATGGAGGCCGTGCAGTCCGACCCCAAAGTCATCGATGTCTACCTGGGCCACTGAGGAGCCGCATATGCTGAAAGTCAACGATATCCACGTGGCCTACGGACAGAGCGAGGCGCTGCACGGCATCTCCTTCGAAGGCCGGCCCAACGAAACCCTGGCCATCATGGGCCGCAACGGCATGGGCAAGACCACCTTGTTCAAGGCGCTGATGGGTGTGCTGCCGCTCAAGAGCGGGGCGGTGCAGGTGGCGGGGCAGGATGTGTCGCGCGACGAGAGCTATCTGCGCGTGGCCAAGGGCATTGCCTATGTGCCCCAGGGCCGCATGATTTTCCCGACCCTGAGCGTCGAGGAGAACATCGAGACCGGTCTGGAAAATTCCCGCGACCGCAAGATCCCCGACGAGATCTATGCACTCTTCCCGGTGCTGTGGGATATGCGCCGGCGCAAGGGCGGCAACCTCTCGGGCGGGCAGCAGCAGCAGCTGGCCATTGCGCGTGCGCTGGTCACCAACCCCAAGGTGCTGCTGCTCGACGAGCCCACCGAGGGCATCCAGCCGTCCATCATCAAGGACATCGCCAAGGCGCTCAATGAGATCCGCAAGATGCGCGAGATCACCATCGTGGTCTCCGAGCAGGTGCTGCATTTTGCGATGGATGTGGCCGACCGTCTGTTCGTGATCGAGGGCGGCCGCATCGTGCACGAGACCGACCGCGCCAACACCAACGAGGCCCACATCAAGTCGTACCTGTCGGTTTGACACCGCTTGCGCGGGCCGCCCGCGCGTTTCTTGTTCCATTGACTGCATCACAGGAGTTGCACATGCCCGAAACCCTGATCAAGGTTGATCTGTCCCAACCGGCCCCTTCCAACGAGAAGGTGCACAACCGCTGGCACCCCGATATTCCGATGGCCTGCTGGGTCAACCCCGGCGATGACTTTGTGCTGGAGACCTACGACTGGACGGGGGGCTTCATTAAGAACAACGACAGCGCCGACGATGTGCGCGATGTGGACCTGACCACGGTGCACTACCTCTCGGGCCCGGTCGGTGTCAAAGGCGCCGAGCCCGGTGACCTCTTGGTCGTGGACCTGCTCGACATCGGTGCCAAGGACGAGAGCCAGTGGGGCTTCAACGGCTTTTTCTCGCAGAAGAACGGCGGCGGGTTCCTGACCGACCACTTCCCGTCGGCGCAGAAGTCGATCTGGGATTTCCAGGGCATGTTCACCACCTCGCGCCATATCCCTGGCGTGCGCTATGCCGGTTTGATCCACCCGGGCCTGATCGGCACCTTGCCCGACCCCAAGATGCTCGAGACCTGGAATGCGCGCGAGCAGGCGCTGATCGACACCAACCCGGACGGCAACCTGGCCAACCCGCCCTTCATGGCGACGGCGCACATGGGCCAGCTCAAGGGCGAGGCGCGCGACAAGGCCGCTGCCACCGGTGCGCGCACCGTGCCCCCGCGCGAGCATGGCGGCAACTGCGATATCAAGGACCTCTCGCGCGGCTCCAAGATCTTCTTCCCGGTCTATGTCGATGGCGCCGGCCTGTCGGTGGGCGATCTGCACTTCAGCCAGGGCGATGGCGAAATCACCTTCTGCGGCGCCATCGAGATGGCCGGCTGGGTGCACATGAAGGTCTCCATCATCAAGGGCGGCATGGCCAAGTACGGCATCAAGAACCCCATCTTCAAGCCCAGCCCCATCGTGCCGACCTACAACGACTATGTGATCTTTGAAGGCATCAGCGTCGACGAATCGGGCAAGCAGTACTACCTGGATGTGAACGTGGCCTACAAGCAGGCCTGTCTCAACGCCATCGAGTACCTGAAGAAGTTTGGTTACTCGGGCGCGCAGGCCTATTCCATCCTCGGCACCGCCCCCGTGCAGGGCCATATCAGCGGCGTGGTGGACGTGCCCAATGCCTGCGCCACCCTGTGGCTGCCCACGCAGATCTTTGAGTTCGACATCAACCCCAATGCCGCCGGCCCGGTCAAGTACCTGGATGGCAGCATCGATATGCCGATCTCGTACGACAAGTAAGACGCTGGCTTGCGCGGGCCGCTGTGCCGGCCCGCTTTTATCTTTGAGTGCAGGAGACTTTGATGCCAACTTATGACTACGTCTGCCAGCGCTGCGGCCAATTCGACGCGCTGCGCCGCCTGTCCGACCGCAACCTGGCCTGCGTCTGCCCGCAATGTGGCGCGGCCTCCGAGCGCGTCATCACCCAGGCCCCGCGCCTGGCCTGCACCTCCCCCCAGCAGCGCCGCGCCGCCGAGGTCAACGAACGCGCCCGTCATGCGCCGCGCATGTCGCGTGATAATGACCCTGCTGCGGGCAACTATGGGCGGCTGCGGCATCCCAGTGGGTGTGGTTGCTGCAGTGGGGGCACTAAAACTGGCGCGGCTGCTGCAGCGGCGCAGCCGGCGCTCAAAAGCCAGGTGGGGAATCGGCCTTGGATGATCAGCCACTGAGGGGCTGGGATCAGAGATGCGTCAGCGCACAGCCAGGCCAGTTTTGGAGACGCCATAGACATTTGCGGCGTTTAGGCCTATTATTCACCGCATGTTTAGCGGTGAATATATCTGGAAATCCCCGCACTGGCCTCAGTGGCAGTTCGATAGCGATGCCCTGGCTGCTCCGCTGGCGCAGGTCAGCCAGGCACAAGGCATGCTGCTGGGCCGCTTGGCGGATGTCGGCATGGGCCTGCGGGACCAGGCGAGCCTGGCTGCGCTGACGCAGGATGTGCTCAAGACCTCCGAGATCGAAGGGGAGTTGCTCAATGTGGCATCCGTGCGCTCTTCCATCGCCCGGCGGTTGGGGCTGGATATTGGGGCGCTTGCACCGGTAGACCGCCATGTGGAAGGGGTGGTGGAGATGGTGCTCGACGCGACGGCAAACCACCAGCAAGCCGTCACCGAGCAGCGCATCTATGGCTGGCATGCCGCCTTGTTCCCGACCGGCTATTCGGGCATGAGCAAGATAGCGGTGGGCACGTGGCGCGATGACGCAGCGGGCCCTATGCAGGTAGTATCCGGCCCGATCGGCCGCCAGAAAGTGCATTACGAAGCGCCTCCGGCGCCCCAAGTACCAGCGGAGATGGCCAAGCTGCTGGCCTGGATCAATGACCCGGCGCCTTCCACCCTTCCGGCATTGCTCAAATCCGGTTTGGGCCATCTGTGGTTTGTGACCATCCACCCATTTGATGACGGCAATGGTCGTATGGCGCGGGCCATTGGTGATCTGCTGTTGGCGCGTGCGGATGGCAGTGCGCAACGCTTTTACAGCCTGTCTGCCCAGATACAGCGGGAGCGCAAGGCCTATTACGAGGTGTTGCAGCGCACGCAAAAAGGCGGCATGGATGTGACGCCATGGCTGCTGTGGTTTTTGCAGACCTTGCACCAGGCGGTCCTGCAAGCGAACGAGGGCTTGGAGGTCGTCCTGTACAAGGCGCAGTTTTGGCGCCATTGGGCGATGACGCCGATGAATGAGCGCCATATCAAGGTGCTGAACCGCTTGCTCGATGGCTTTGACGGAAAGCTCACCACCGGAAAATGGGCGGCCATTGCCAAGTGTTCCAGCGACACGGCACTGCGGGATATCAACGAGCTGTTGGCGCTGGGGGTATTGGACAAAGAGGCGGCTGGTGGGCGTAGCACAAGCTATTTGCTGAGCGCGGTGTAGCGCCATCACGCTGCTCCCGGTGCTGTGGGACATGCGCCGACGCAAGGGCGGCAGTCTCTCGGGCGGGCAGCAGCAGCTGGCGATTGCCCGCGCCGCAGCGCCAGCCCGCTTTTATCTGCAGGAGAGACCCATCTATGCCCACCTATGACTATGCCTGCCAGCAATGCGGTGAGTTCGACTAGCTGCGTCGCCTGTCTGACCGCAACCTAGCCTGCGCCTGCCCGCACTGCGGCGCCGCCGCCGAGCGCGTCATCACCCAGGCCCCGCGCCTGGCCTGCACATCGCCGCAGCAGCGTCGCACCGCCGAGGTCAACGAACGCGGCCGCGATGCGCCGCGCATGTCGCGTGACAACGACCCTGCTGCGGGCAACTATGGGCGGCCGCGGCATCCCAGTGGGTGTGGTTGTTGCAGTGGGGGGCGCTAAAGGCAGTAGCGCTGCGGCTGCGGCGCAGCCGGAGCTCAAAAGCCAGGTGGGGAACCGGCATTGGATGATCAGCCATTGAACACTTTTACTGGGCTAATCGCAAACAGGGGGCGATATACGCGGAGCGATACATCAACGAATCAAGTTTTTTGTAACCCATTTTTTCTGGAGGCAGAACTGAGCTACTGAGGTGCCCAATGCCACTTAGCAATGCACTTACAGCTGCAAACCAATTTGTAACTTTATTCTGATAGTTTATCTGAATAACTATATTGAATATTGCGCAATATGGTTGCTGTCACAGGGCGCTGCGGGGCGCATTGCGTGGTGAGCAAGATGACTTATTGTTAATATGAAGTTATCAAGTTGGATAAAAAAATTCTATATTATTTTGATTAATTGATGTGGCACCTAAATTTGCATTGAGTTGCAGTTTTTCTAATTCATTCGTGCGGTGAAATAAATGAAAATTCAAGAAATGTTTGTTTGCGTTTACTTCGATGCGTGTCGCGTGGGAGCGCACTCCCGCTTGCAACTTAAGTCCATAGCTGTCTCGTAGACGGACATCAATCTGACACTTCTCCTAAGTAAATAGTGGTTAACGATTGCTAGAGACTGATAGTTTTTGGCAAAAATCGAACTGCTTCTTTACACCAAACACGAGTGCGCCAACCGTATATCCCACTCCCAAGCGAGTGGGAGTGGTTATGGTCTTGGCTGCCTCAAGAGGAGAAACTATGTCAGGGATATTTGATCGGGGCTCTCAAAGGATAATTAAAAAAACACCTGGGTATCGCCAAAAAAAAGTTGGTCACTCAGTCATTTATGCTGTAGCATTAATGGTTGTTCAGGGCGCCTATGCCCAATCGGACGAATCAAGCCTTCCTAGTATTCCTGATTTTTTCGAAGAAAAAGCTGCATCATTAGGTGGGTCTGTATCGCACTCTCCCAATGAGATGATAAGTACTTTTACCGGGAAATTAAGTTATACAGTTACCGACTTGGTAATTCCTGGAAATGGTGGAATGGATCTTGCCATCCAACGTAGCTATAATAGTATCGATGATCCCTTCGCCACTACTTCCACATGGGCTGACTTTGAATACAGCCCTGTTGGGCTGGGATGGACCATGCATATGGGGCGCGTGCTGCGAGGGTCCAATAAAGCTTTGTGTTCTTCTTCATGGACAGTCGCTTCGGCCAATCCCGTATTCGAAAAGTCAGATGGAAGCCGGCAAATATTCTACGAGCAAGCGTTTGATGGCGATTTAACTTGGATGACCAAAGATTTTTGGCGTGCCAAGTGTATTGACGGCGTTTTTATTGTCCAGTCTCCTGATGATCATAGCTTTCGGATGACTAAAAAAGGGAATTCATTTGGGGCAGTGAGCAGCAAGCAAACGGCTTACTATCCTGAAAGAATCACCGATAGAAATGGCAACTGGTTCAACATCAGTTATCAATTTCTGGACAATGGCGTCATGGCAATGACCAAGGTCGCAACAAGTGACGGGCGTGGCTTGGATTTTAATTATGTCGATTCCAAGCTTTCAAAGGTGGTTGATGCGGGCAACTCGCGTGAGTGGGAATACACCGTCACTCCAGGCGCAGGGTCTCGCAATTACTTAACAGCCGTAAAAAGACCAGATGGTCATTCCTGGAATTACAGCTATGAAGCCACTCCTGGTGTGGGATCACTCAGCAAGGTGGGTTATCCGAGTGGTGGGACTATTGACTATCGCTACGGTCATGTTGACTTCTTGGCTGGGACACCGCGTAGTCGCCAAAGCACTGTAGTGGTAGGGAAAACTGCCAATGCTGGCCCAGAAGAGAGTCAGTCCGGAAATTGGAATTACGTTTATGGAGTCGCTACTAACGAGCTGCCCGTGAGTCGTGTTGGCAACTCAATAACACATTCGTACAGCATGCCTCCGGATGACAGAAGTCAGGTTAATATTACCCAGATTACAGATCCAGCTGGAAAAGTTGTAGAACATTATCATGCAGGCTACCACTCTGTACGTCAGGCTCCCACATCTGTTGGTATCTACCTTGGGCGTACCAGTGACCATGAAAACGTATTACTGGCCTATCAGGACTTTATAATTTCTAGTCAAATAGATGTTGTAGCCCAAAACTATACAAGCAACAGCTTCAATCCGGTTGCGCGCGTTCCCCGGATTGAGAACTACAATCGTATTGGTGAGCGCTTTACGCTAACGAATTCTGATTTCGATGGTTATGGAAATGCGCGTAAGGTGGTAGAGATGGCGACAAATGTCGCAGACCGGACTTATATCCGAGAAACCGCACTGAAACACCATGTTGATACGGATAAGTGGATAATAAATCGCGTTGCAAGTGCTGTTGTGGTCAGTGAGGGGGAGCAGCATGAAACCAAACGCCAGTTTGATGCGAATGGGAATGTGGTGTTGGAGAGTATCGCTGGGGTCGTGAGCTCAGCAACATACCATCCAACAGGCGATATCGCGACTAAGGTTAATGCGCTAGGGCAGGTAGAAAGCTTTTCTGATTATCACCGGGGTATTCCCAGAAAAGAAACATATGCTGATGGCTCCACTGTCGGTAGATCTGTCAATGATGCTGGTAATGTAATTGCTGAAACAGATGCCCGTGGAAATATCACAAGGTTCACACACGATTTGCTGAATCGTGTCACTTCGGTTGCAAAGCCAAGTGGGGCAGTAATATCCGTGGCTTGGACTCCAAATACCCGTGTTGTGGAAAGAGGTGATATGACTGAGGCCACCTCCTTCGATGGGTTCGGTCGTACCCTCCGTCGGGAGGCAAGTGCTCCAGGACAGGTACCTGTCTGGGTTAACTACAGTCACAACGTGATGGGTGAGCTCATCCATCAATCCTATCCCAACAGTACGATGGGGACGGGCTATGTCTACGATGGGTTAAGCAGGGTTGTCGCTACTCTCAATGGTAATCCGGTAGGCACGACAAATGCCCAACATATCAACTACACCAGCTATGGCAATCTATATGTGGTGAACCAAGATTCCACGGGGCGTGCATCGATCGACTATTACAGGGCTTACTCTGATCCTGATAAGCGTGAACGAGTTAGGCTCGCGTCAGGTGAAACGGTAAATGGAAGTTTGTTCGCGCTTGCCGATGTGCGCCAGACCAGGAATATTCTTGGGCAGCTAACGACGGTGAGCATGGATGGGAAAACCCGCGGCTATGGTTATGACATTCGATATTTCCTGACTTCAAAAACTGATCCTGAAATAGGCACAACAACTTTTGAGAGGGATGCTATTGGGAACCTGATAAGCCAGAGGATCGGAGCAGGCCCAGCAACCATATACGCTTACGACAGTCGCAATCGGCTGACAGATATCAGCTATCCCAGCTCGGAAGATGCGGCGGTGCCAAATGCCCCTGCAGTGAAGAATACCTATGATGCCAACGGCAATCTGGTTGTCTCACTAAGCGGCGATATTTCGCGCAGCTTCAGCTATGACGAAAACAACAAGATCACCAAAGAAAGCCTGAGCGTCGGTGCAAGCACCCAAACATTGGGTTATGCCTACGACAGCAATGAAGCGCTGGCGTCTATCACCTACCCATCAGGCAATCAGGTCAGCTACGAGCCTGATGCATTTGGGCGAGCACGTGCAGTACTGCCTTATATACATAGTGTGGACTACCACCCGAATGGAATGCCCAGCCAAATCAGCTATGCCAATGGCGTGGTCTCCACTATGGGCATCAATAGCCGGCAGTGGCCCTCAGATTTGACATATGGCCAAGGCTCCAGCCGATTTGTGAATAGCACCTATGTCTATGATCCCGTAGGGAACATGGTCAACATCAACGAACTGGCCGATGGCGTGTACGCAAGGGCATTCGCATACGACAAGCTGGACCGCCTTATCACGGAGGCAACGACCACAGTTAACCGTCAGTACGGGTACGACAGGACCGGCAATCTAACGTATTTGCGTACACCTACGGGTCTCAACACCTACACCTACGACACTGCAACAGGACTGCTCACAGGGGTAGCAGGTGGTTTCTCTCGAAGCTTTGAATACGACCAGGCGGGTAATGTGAGTGCCAACGGATACAACACCTTTGGTCACGATCGTGCCAACAACCTGCGCTGCACCGATTGTGGGACCGCAGTGCAAAAGCTGCATGACTACGACGGCTCCAACATGCGGGCTCAGACTGTAGCTGCGCAGGGCACCACCCAGTATTTGCATGACTCGCAAGGCCTGCTCATGCAGACCATGGATTCGAGTCTGCGCAAAGAGCTTATCTATCTGGGGCGGCGCCAAGTGGCGGAACGCAGCATCGAGTTGAACTAAACCACCAAGGATCTACGCCATGAATAACTCGCATACATCGCGGCCTATGTGCTCTCCCACCTACACACGCTTTGGAAACCTGGTCTTGTTGCTGTCCTTGAGCCTGTTTGCTGGTGCTGTCCACGCCCAGGCCGTGGTAGTTCCTGCTGGCAGCGGCATAACGATCGAGCTACCAGACAACAAGCCCTCTGCTCCTTTGCAAACCAGCGATCTGAAGGCGACTCCTGAATCGATTCCCTTGCCGGTATGGGCAACACCGCGTGGCATGGAGACAGCCAAAACCGCAGTCAACGCAGGGCAGCTGAAATATGAGGCCTGCAAGCTCCAGGGCATCCCAAAACTGGTCGGTAGCACGGTAAGTACCCCTGAGACCTGCACCACCAGAGCCGTCACCCAAGAAGAGGCGCGGCAGCTGACAGACGACAACCAAGTGCTTTGCACGCAAGACAACTGAATGGAGGAGAACCATGGAACAGCACTTGAAGCAATCGTCCCCGTTCGGTTTATTCCTCCGGTTGATCTCCACCTTCTGGCAGACAAGGACCACACGGCGCAAACCTAGTGTGTGGTTGAGAGCGATGTTAACCGTCGCCATTAGCAGCATGCTTTTAGCCACAGGGGGATTGGCCACCGCCAAGGAGACCGTCACCTACATCCATAGTGACATCAGCGGCAGCCCGCTTGCCGCAACCGATGCTGCCGGCAATGTGCTCTGGAAGGAATCATATTTCGCCTACGGCCAAAAGACGGAGTGGCAGCCGGAGAGCGAAGCGCAGACCCAGTGGTTTCACGGCAAGGAGCAAGATGCCGACACCACCATGCAGTATTTTGGAGCGCGCTACTACGATCCTGGGATTGGGCGGTTTCTTGGCATAGACCCGGTTGATTACCAAGATGGGAATCTGCACAGCTTCAACCGTTATGCGTATGGGAACAATAATCCCACTAAATATCTAGATCCAGATGGGCGCATTGCCTTTCTAATCCCCTTTGCGCTGACTGCAACGGCGCATGCTGCTAGAACAGTAGCTTTGAGGTTTGCCGTCACTGCAACTGTGAATGCCTCAAGGGTTGGCATCGTAGCTGGTGAGATTGCGGCAGGGGATGCGTTAGGTGGTGCGGCTTTGGCGGGGGGCGCCGTTTTGGCAGGCGCTACAGCAGTAAAAAGCGTGGTGCAGGAAACCGCAAAAGTCGGGACTTTGATTGCGACTCATGGTAAAACTATGGGCGGTAAAGAATTTGATAGGTTGACAAAGAGGATAAGAGCGGAGGGAATCCTCGAACCTTTGACAGTTACTTCTCACGAAGGTAGATTTTATATCCTTGATGGACATCATCGTGCTTTAGCTGCCCCCCGAGCTGGTATTATTGATGTTCCGATTACTCGTGTAGAACTGCCGCATGGGGCATATAAAACTCCAGCAGATTTGGATTTTACACCCGGAGGTTACTGATGACTACGGTTGGTTCGATTAAAGCAGAAATAATTTCAAGTCGAAATATTTTGATGGCAGGACGTACTAATGAGCATATTTTGCCTTGTCTGGAAAATGTGATTGCGGCAGTTGATTTGATAAATGTTTCAAGTACTAAGCACATCTTGGTGCACTGTGTAAAGGAAGCGATAGATCAAATTAAAGGCTCGGAATACATAAGTGCTGGGAGGATTTTAAATTTGATCCACAATCTGCCTCTGACTGAGGAAGGCGAGAAGCGTTGGGATGTAGACTATTTTTTTTCAATTGAATTGGCCGCATTTTTGGATGACTTTGATAATGTGAAAAATGCAGGACACATTGCGCTTTATGTCTGTGGTCAAATTGCAAGCCGGTACATGGTCTTGGATAGCTAAAGCATATCCAAGACCATGACAATAATATTCAAGCAGCTCGAGTCTGTTCTCGCGCTGCCTGATAAGAAGCGTTTTGATCACTTTGTCAAAGTTGTTGCCGATAGGCAAGAAGTCTGGGGTCTTTATCAAGGTGGATGGGCTCTTGCCGCTACAAATGATGGTGTTACGGTATTTCCACTTTGGCCAGCCAAAGACTATGCGCAGTTATGTGCAGTCTGTGAATGGGAGGGTTATGAGCCACGTCTTATTACGCTTGCAGAGTTGATGGATGATTTATTCCCTAAACTAAAAAAAGATGGGGTATTGCCTGGGGTTTTTTTTCAAGCCTGAGGGTAAAGGGATGACTCCAAGTGTAGATGATTTTAATATGGCGCTTGTTAGTGAATTGCAGAAGTATTGAATTCAGTCTTCATGTTTAAAATCATGGCACTTGTCATTTGTTTGATGGAAGTATGCACGAATCAGATTTTTTTGAGGACATAGCGGTATCAATGGACTCTTGGGTCAAGGCAGCGGGAGATGCCTTGACGAAACCTGAAACTGACTTGGTATGGGTGGAGGAGCAAGAGCCCTACCAAAATCTGCAACGAGCTCTTGCCGCAGCAGGAGTCGATGGGGACGATGTCAAAAAGGTATTTGCAGAGTGTCTGAGAGGTTTTGCTGTCTCCATTTTGACTTCCATCGATGGAGGAACTGCCTTGGCTGAGAAGGGCCGCGTGCATCTAGTGGATGAGGACGGCAATAACTTAGGTGAAAGTCTGCACGATGGCTTTGTGGGCTATCTGCTTGAATCCGGTCGTTTGAGATAGCGGGCAAAACGGTATTGGCACATACGGCTCTGGGCATCGATTTTGTTAGTTTCATAAATAGAGTTTGGCCGTCTGTGTGGTCTCTCCGACGGCGAGGAGGAAAAATGACATTGGCTGATGCAAAACATGTGCTCGGGTTGTTGGCGCAAGGATTGGACCCCAAAACTGGGCATCTGCTGCCTGAGGACAACCCCGTTCATAGCCCCGATGTCATTCGGGCGCTGAATATGGCGGTCATGGCGCTGGACAAGACCGTTGAAAAGCCGTTGCGGCCCAAGATGGAGGGCGCAAGCAAGGCTGGGCAGTCCTGGTCGCCGGAAGAGGATGAGCAACTGCTTTCAGCTTTTGATGCGGGATCGGATGTGTCAGCGCTGGCAAAGGCACATGAGCGAACTCGTGGTGGTATCACATCACGTCTGCTTCGGCATGGCAGGTTGCAAGCAGATCGTAGGGAAGACGCATAGGCGCAAGCAGCGTTTGGAGCGCACTGCACGACTGAGAACTGCTTAAACACCGACTCTGTTTCTGTGGCCGCCAGAAGCGCAGACATCCAGATAGCGGCTTTGAGCTTGGTCAAGCGGGCGACCGTCGTTGCGCAATTGCGAGAGCGGCTTGGTGTTGATGCGGAGCATCCCCCACCTTGGGATAGCCGTTCCGCGCCTGAGGGGGTGTCCTCGAGCCGATGGCTGAGAGCTCATTTCTCAGTATGTTGGCCCCGCGCGCTGCATCATGTTCCTGCCGAATGCGGCAGCAATTTGGCAGTGGCACTGGACTTCTAGGTGTGCGATGATGAAACGCGCTATTTGCCCTGCTGCAACGAACACGACATTTTGATCGGTTGGGGCATTGTCGCGCCATGGGTTGCGAGTCTGGCGCATGCCTAGCGTAGCGTGATGTCTAGGCGCGAATCAGCACAGCAGCGGCCTCCCAGGCAGTCCATGCGGCGATTAAAAGTGCTATTCACCGCATATATTGCGGTTAATAAATCAAACAAAGCATCGAATGGGGCGAGAGGCAGTCACCTCAATGGCTTCTGCTCCCCCACCCAATGCCTGACAGCCCACTCAGTCATAACTCCGCGCATCCTCAATCACCTTGCCATCATTGGGCAACTCGCCCGGGCGCAGCAGCGCGATATCGGCGCGCAGCTTGGTGACTTCGCGCACGGCGTCGGCAATCTGTTCGGCCAGGCCCGCGCCCAGCTCGGTGGTTTCCACCTGCAGGCTCATCTGGTCCTGGGCCATGGCGCCGCTGACGACCAGACGGGCCTTTTGCACCTGGGGGAAGCGCTTGACGACCTCGGCGATCTGGCCGGGGTGTACAAACATGCCGCGCACCTTGGTGGTTTGGTCGGCGCGGCCCATCCAGCCCTTGATGCGGGTGTTGGTGCGGCCGCTGGGGCATTGGCCGGGGAGGATGGCCGAGAGGTCGCCGGTGCCAAAGCGGATCAGCGGGTAGTCGGTGTTGAGCGTGGTGACGACCAGCTCGCCGACCTCGCCTTCGGCCACCGGGTCGCCGGTGCCGGGGCGCACGATCTCGACAATCACGTTCTCGTCCAGTACCAGGCCTTCACGGGCCTCGGTCTCGTAGGCGATCAGGCCCAGGTCGGCGGTGGCATAGCACTGGTAGGCGGCCACACCACGGGCGCTGAACCAGTCGCGCAGCGAGGGTGGGCAGGCTTCGCCGGAGACCAGGGCCTTGGTCAGCGAGGCAATGCGCTGGCCCTGGGCCTCGGCTTTTTCCAGGATGATCTTCAAAAAGCTGGGCGTGCCGATGTAGCCATGGGGGTGCAGATCGGCCATGGCCTGCACCTGCTGCTCGGTCTGGCCGGTGCCGGCGGGGAAGACGGTGGCGCCCAAGGCCTGGGCGCCCGATTCCATCATCGAGCCGGCGGGCACAAAGTGGTAGCTGAAGCTGTTGTGCACCAGCTCGCCGGCACGAAAGCCGGCCGCATAGATGGCGCGGGCCATGCGCCAGTAGTCACTGCGCTGGCCTTCGGGTTCATAGATGGGGCCGGGGCTGGCAAACATGCGCGGCATGGCGCTGCCAAACGGCGCGGTGTTGAAGCCGCCAAAGATGGCGCGGCCCGGGTGCTGGGCGCGCTCGGCCTTCTGGCGCTCGAGCAGCTCATGCTTGCGGGTGACGGGCAGCTGCGCCAGCGCGGCGCGGCTGTTGATGCTGGCGGCATCGACGCCTTGCAGGATGCTGGCAAAGGCGGGGGAGTGTTGCTGGGCGTGCCGAATCTGGGCGGGCAGGCGGGCCATCAGATCGGCTTCGCGGGCAGCGGGGGCGCGGGACTCCAGATCGTCGTAGTGCGGGCTCATGCGGTTTCTCCGGGACGGGTAATCGGTATTTTTTTGGGGCGAATCTGCCGCAGACGCCGGCATCTGGGCATCGGCCGGCGCGGTAATCGGATCGTTGCAGGGGCTTAGGCCAGCCAGCGTTTTCTGCGCTTGTAGCTCTTGACGTCCTTGAAGCTCTTGCGCTCGCCGCCTCCCATGCCCAGGTAGAACTCCTTGACGTCCTCGTTGTTGGCGAGGTCCTTGGCGGCGCCGTCCATCATGATGCGGCCGCTCTCCATGATGTAGCCGTAGTCGGCGTACTTCAGCGCCATGTTGGTGTTCTGCTCGGCCAGCACGAAGGTGACCTTTTCCTTCTGGTTCAGGTCCTGCACGATGTTGAAGACTTCTTCAACGATCTGCGGCGCCAGGCCCATCGAGGGCTCATCGAGCAGCACCAGACGCGGGTTGCTCATCAGCGCGCGGCCAATGGCGCACATCTGCTGCTCGCCGCCCGAGGTGTAGGCCGCCTGGCTGGTTCGGCGCGTCTTGAGGCGGGGGAAATAGTTGTAGACCTTGTCCAGGTTGGCGGCAATCTCGCCCTTGCTGGTGCGGGTGTAGCTGCCGGTCAGCAGGTTCTCTTCGATGGTCAGGTGGGCAAAGCAGTGGCGCCCCTCCATCACCTGCACGACGCCGCGCTTGACCAGGTCCGACGGGGTCAGCGCCTCGATGCGTTCGCCTTCGAGCTCGATGCTGCCCTTGGTGACCTCGCCGCGCTCGCCCTTGAGCAGGTTGGAGATGGCGCGCAAGGTGGTGGTCTTGCCGGCGCCATTGCCGCCCAGGATGGCCACGATCGATTCGCGCGGCACCGACAGCGAGACGCCTTTGAGCACCAGGATCACATGGTTGTAGATCACCTCGATGCCGTTGACGACCAAAAGCGGCGCTGCTGCGGATGGGGTGGAAGCTGTTTGCGGGGAATCGGTCATGCCGTCACCTGATCTCTCAACAAAATGGATGGCGGGCGGCCCCGGGGGAGCGGGCGCCTTCCGCAAGGGAAGCGCGCCAGGGGCCAGCCACGAGAGGCCCCGGGCCACCAGGCCCAGGGACCACGCAGCCTTAGCTGCAGGAACGCGGCGTCACGTTCTTTTCCTTGGCGTACTTGTCGGCGTATTCCTTGACCAGCGGGTCGATCAAGGTCTTGTCCGATTGGTACCAGTCCGAGGTGACGTTGAACTTGCTGCCGTCCCAGGTGGCGATACGGGCCCAGTCGGCGCCCAGGTGGTTGTCACAGCTGGTCTTGAAGGGGCGGATGATCTTGCCAAAGCCCAGCTCGTTCAGGCGCTCCTGGGTCATGTTCATGTTCTCCAGGCCCCAGCGCACCTGCTCGGAGGTCATGACCTTGCCCTTGCCGTACTTCTCTTGCGCAGTGCGGATGGCTTCGACCTGCAGCATCGCGATCACCATGCCGCGCGTGTGTGCCAGCTGGCCCAGCTCCTTGGGATCGGACGCGGTGCCCTGGCCCTTGTCGTACAGCGAGGCCTTCACGTCGTCATGCACCTTGTCGCGCTCGGCGGTGTTGTGGATGGTGACGGTGTTGTAGCCCTTGGCGCCGGCACCGATGTCCTTGACATCATGGTCGGAGCCGCCCCACCAGATGGCGTACATCTTCTCGCGTGGGTAGCCGGTGGCCTGGGCTTCGCGCACGGCAGTCGGCGTCATCACGCCGGCCGACCACAGCAGCACATAGTCGGGGCGGTTCTGGCGGATCTGCAGCCAGGTGGATTTCTGCTCCACGCCGGGGGCAGTGACGGGCAGCAGCATCAGGTCAAAGCCTTCCTTGGCCGCACGCTTTTGCAGCAGCGGGATGGGTTCCTTGCCATAAGGCGAGTCGTGGTAGACCAGCGCGATCTTCTTGCCCTTGAGGCTGCCCTTTTCCTTCTTCAGGATGTCCTGCACGATGGAATCGGCAGCGGTCCAGTAGTTGCCCAGCAGCGGGAAGTTCCACTCGAACACCTTGCCATCGGCCGATTGCGACAGGCCATAGCCGGGGGTGATGACGGGCATCTTGTCGCCCGCGGCCTTGTCGGTCACGGCAAAGGTGATGCCGGTCGATTGCGTGTCAAAGCCGGAAGCGCCGCCGTCGCGGCCCTTGAGGCGCTCATAGCATTCCACGCCCTTGGCGGTGTCGTAGGCGGTTTCGCACTCTTCGAACTTGATCTTCACGCCGTTGATGCCGCCCTTGGCATTGACGAGCTTGAGGTAGTCCTGCTTGCCGTCACCCCATGGGATGCCCAGCGGCGCGAACTGGCCGGTGCGGTAGACCAGCAGCGGAACGAATTGCTCCTGGGCTTGCGCGGCCGGGGCAGCCATCATGGCCCCCATACCCAGGGCTGCCGTAGCAGCGGCGATCACAGCTTTCTTGAAAGACATGGTTCTATCTCCTTAGGGTTGTTGGGGCGGGTGACCCCCACTTGCGAACACTCTGCGTTGCTCTCGGTAAAAAACACTCAATGCGGGAACGGCCACAGACGCAGCTTCTGGCGGGCCGTGGCCCACAGCTTGGCCAATCCATGGGGTTCGACAATCAGGAAAAACACGATCAGCGCGCCAAACACCATATGTTCCAGGTAGGTGGCGGTCGCCGTCGAGATCGGCAGCCCCAGCCAATGCGGCACCTGGGTCAGAAAGATCGGCAGCAGCACAAAGAAGGCCGCGCCAAAGATGCTGCCCACGATGGAGCCCAGGCCGCCGATGATGATCATGAACAGCAGCTGGAAGGACCGGTCCAGGCTGAAGGCCGCAGGCTCCCATGCGCCCAGGTGCACAAAGCCCCAGAGCGCGCCGGCAATGCCGACGATGAAGCTGCTGACCGCGAAGGCCGAGAGCTTGGCATACATGGGGCGGATGCCGATCACGCTGGCGGCCACATCCATGTCGCGCATGGCCATCCACTCGCGGCCCACGGCGCTGCGCACCAGGTTCTTGGCCATCAGGCCCAGCACGCAGAGGATGACCAGGCAGAACAGGTACTTCTGCACCGGCGTCTCGATCGGCATGCCGAACACTGACAGCTTGCCGGCGCTGACCGAGCCGGACGAGGAGTAGTTGCTGACCCAGGCGGCGCGGCTGGTGAGCCAGTCCATGAAGAACTGGGCCGCCAGGGTGGCCACCGCGAGGTACAGACCGCGAATGCGCAGGCTGGGCAGGCCAAACAGCACGCCAACCAGCATGGACACCAGGCCGCCACCGATCAGCGACAGGATCAGCGGCATGCCTTCAAAGCGCACATGAAAGTTGTAGGCCGCATAGGCGCCAGCTGCCATGAAGGCGCCAGTACCCAGTGAGATCTGCCCGCAGTAGCCCACCAGGATGTTGAGCCCGATGGCGCCCAGCGACATGATCAGAAAGGGGATCAGCACTGCCTTGAAGGTGTAGTCGCTGAAGCCAAAGGGCACCAGCACAAAGGCCACCAGCAGGAAGGCCAGCATGGCCCACTTGTCCTGCAGCACCGGGAAGATCTGCTGGTCGGCCGCGTAGCTGGTCTTGAACTGGCCATTTTCACGATAAAACATAGGTCAGTTCTCCAATTACACGCGGTCGATAATTTTGTACACATGGGCGCAGCCTGCGGCTGCCTGCTGCAGCAGCTTGCTGCAGCCACCGCATTCGCACAGCGAATGCGGTGCCGATTTCGCAAAATTCTTGTAGATGTATTTCATACACGATCAATAATTTTGTCCCCGAAGAGACCTTGAGGGCGAAACAGCAGGAAGCACAGCGCCAGGCCGTAGGCAAACCAGGTCTCGATACCGCCGCCCACATAGGGGCCCAGGTAGACCTCGGAGAGCTTCTCGCCCACGCCGATGATCAGGCCGCCGACGATGGCGCCAGGCACCGAGGTGAGGCCGCCCAGAATCACGACTGGCAAGGCTTTGAGCGCCACCAGCGACAGCGAATACTGCACGCCCAGCTTGGAGCCCCAGATGATGCCCACCACCAGCGCCACGCAGCCGGCCACCGACCAGACGATGACCCAGATGCGCGAGAGTGGAATGCCGATGGACTGGGCCGCCTGGTGGTCGTCGGCCACGGCGCGCAGCGCCCGGCCGGTCTTGGTCTTTTGGAAGAAGACGCTCAGCACCAGCACCAGCACGGCGGCAATGCCGGCGGCATACAGGTCTTCCTGGCTGATCAGCACGCCGCCCTGGAACATGTTTTCCAGGACGAACATGGGGTCCTTGGGCATGCCCACATTGATGCTGTAGACGGCCGAGCCAAAGATCATCGGGCCCAGGCCGTCGAGGAAGTAGGCAATGCCCAGCGTGGCCATCAGCAGCGCGATGGGCTCCTGGTTGACGAGGTAGCGCAGCGCAAAGCGCTCGATCGCCCAGGCCACGCCGACCATGATGACCATCGCCACAACAAGCGCCAGCGCGATGCTGAGCACGCCGGGCTCCATGCCCAGCCATTTTGGAATCCATTCGGAAAAGCGTGCCATCGCCAGCGCGGCAAACAGCACCATTGCCCCCATGGCGAAGTTGAAGACGCCTGAGGCCTTGAAGATCAGCACAAAGCCCAGCGCGATGAGCGCGTAGAGCATGCCCACCATCAGGCCACCAAACAAAGTTTCAAGAAAAAATGCCATTGCGGTCCCCTGGGGTGTGTTCTCAGTGGCCTGCGCCCAGATAGGCGCGGATCACATCTTCGTTATTGCGGACTTCTTCGGGTGTGCCGTCGCCGATCTTCTTGCCGTAATCCAGCACCACCACCCGGTCGGAGATATCCATCACCACGCCCATGTCGTGCTCGATCAGCACGATGGTGGTGCCGAACTCGTCGTTCACATCGAGGATGAAGCGGCACATGTCCTGCTTTTCCTCGACGTTCATGCCGGCCATCGGCTCGTCGAGCAGCAGCACCTTGGGCTCCATCGCCAGCGCGCGGCCCAGGTCGACCCGCTTTTGCAGGCCGTAGGGCAGCTGGCCCACGGGTGTCTTGCGAAAGGCCTGGATCTCCAGAAAGTCGATGATGTGCTCGACAAACTCGCGCTGCTGGATCTCCTCGCGCTGGGCCGGGCCCAGGCGCAGCGCCTGCAGCAGCAGGTTGCTTTTGATCTGCAGGTTGCGGCCGGTCATGATGTTGTCGATCACGCTCATGCCCTTGAACAGCGCCAGGTTCTGGAAGGTGCGGGCCACGCCCATCTCGGCGACCTGGCGGCTGTTCATGTGCGCAAAGGTCTGGCCGCGAAAGCTGATCGCGCCTTCCGAAGGCGTGTAGACGCCGTTGATGCAGTTGAGCATGGAGCTCTTGCCGGCGCCGTTGGGGCCGATGATGGAGCGGATCTCATGCTCCTTGACGTTGAAGGAGATATCCGTCAGCGCCTTGACGCCGCCAAAGCGCAGGCTGATGTTCTTGATGTCAAGAATGACGTCACCGATTTTTTTGCTCATGGGTGGCTTTCTCTTGGCTGGGCGCTCAGGCAACCGACTTCAGCGGCGCGAAGGTCTTGCTGTCGGCGATCTTCAAGGTGGCGCTGACGCTGCCGCTGCGGCCGTCCTCGAACTTCACCTGGGTCTCGATGAACTGCTCGCTGCGCCCCGCGTAGAGCGCATCGACGAGCACGCCGTACTTGTCGGCGATAAAGCCACGGCGGACCTTGTTGGTACGGGTCAGCTCGCCGTCGTCGGCATCGAGCTCCTTGTGCAGAATCAAAAAGCGCGTCACCTGGCTGCCCGCCAGCATCGCATCAGTGGCCAGGTCGGCATTGACCTTCTCGACACAGTTCTGGATCAGCGTGTAGACCTGCGGCTTCTGCGCCAGGTCGGTGTAGCCGGCGTAGGGCAGGTTCTGGCGTTCGGCCCAGTTGCCCACGGCCTCGAAGTCGATATTGATCATCGCGCAGACCTTCTCGCGCCCATCACCCAGGGCCACAGCCTCCTTGATGAAGGGGAAGAACTTGAGCTTGTTCTCGACATACTTGGGGGCAAACATCGCGCCGTCGTTGCTGCCGCCTTTGAGGCGCCCGACATCCTTGACGCGGTCGATGATCTTGAGCTGGCCGCTCTTGTCCAGAAAGCCGGCATCGCTGGTGTGGTACCAGCCGTCTTCGCTCAGCACCTCGGCCGTTGCCTTGGGGTTCTTGTAGTACTCTTTGAGCAAGCCCGGCGACTTGACCAGGATCTCGCCGTTGTCGGCCATCTTGATCTCGACGCCGCGAATCGGGTTGCCCACGGTATCGGCAAACACCTGGTTGTCCGGCTGGATGCAGACGAACACGGCGGTCTCGGTCGAGCCGTAGAGCTGCTTCAAGTTGATGCCGATGGAGCGGAAAAAGCTGAACAGGTCGGGGCCAATCGCTTCACCGGCCGTATAGGCCACGCGCACGCGGCTAAAGCCCATGTTGTTGCGCAGCGGGCCAAACACCATCAGGTCGCCCAACTTGTAGCTGATCTTGTCGAGCAGGCTCACCGGTTGGCCGTCGCGCAGCGCCGGGCCCACGCGCTTGGCCACCGCCATGAAGTGCTGAAACATCTTGCGCTTGATGAGGCCGGCGTCTTCCATGCGGATCATCACGCTGGTCAGAATGCCTTCGAACACGCGCGGCGGCGCAAAGTAGTAGGTGGGGCCGACTTCCTTGAGGTCGATCTGCACGGTGGCATTGGATTCGGGGCAGTTCACCACATAGCCGCAGGCCAGCCATTGCGAGTAGCTGAAGATGTTCTGGCCGATCCAGGCCGGGGGCAGGTAGGCCAGCACTTCCTCGCCATGGCCGAGCTTTTCAAACTCGGCGCCGGCCGAGGCGCTCTCCAGCAGCGAGCGGTGGGTGTGCACCACGCCCTTGGGGTTGCCGGTGGTGCCCGAGGTGAAGAACATCGCCGCCACATCGCCGTTGTGGGTGGCCTCGACCTGCTGCTGGAACCAGCCGGGGTTGGCCGCCACAAAGGTCTCGCCGCTGGCGATCAGGCTGTCGAGCGAGGCCAGGCCGGGCTCTTCGTAGTTGCGCAGGCCGCGCGGGTCGTCGTAGTAGAGATGGCTGATCTGCGGGCATTGCTCGCGCAGCTCCAGCAGCTTGTCGACCTGCTCCTGGTCTTCGACCAGGCAAAAGCGCACCTCGGCATTGTTGAGCGGGAAAACGCATTCGGCCGCCACCGCATCCTGGTACAGCGGCACAGGAATGGCGCCAATCGACTGGGCCGCCAGCATGCTGGCATACAGGCGCGGGCGGTTGGCGCCCATCAGCACCAGGTGCTCGCCGCGCGCCAGGCCCGCTTGCGACAGACCAGCTGCTATTTTGGCCACCATCACGGCCAGCTCGGACCAGCTATAGCTTTGCCAAATGCCGTATTCCTTTTCACGCAATGCGGCGGCCTCGGGCCGCTGGGCCGCGTGCTGCAGCAATAGCTTGGGAAATGTCGTTGACATGGTTGTCTCCTATGCCGTTTTTTGTAGATCGCAAGTGCCATGCCTTGCGTCCTGTTGAAACCGAATGTAGGTTCAGCTTTGACGTTGTTTTGTCTTTATGACGACAATCTGCGGGAAAACGCTGTAGGTACTTTCCTGCGGCTGGCAAATATTCCAGCGCTTGGGCTGGAGACAGGGAGGAAGTGGATGAAGCGTTGTCGATCTGCGCTGTTGGCGGCACTGTTGGCCAGCATCGCCATGCTGGCGCAAGGCGCGGGCCTGCACCGGTTCACGGTCGCGGGCGAGCCGCCGCTGCAGGCCTTGCTCTGGACGCCTTGCGCCCAGCCGCCGGCGTTGTTGAAACGCGGGCCTTTTGAGGTGATGGCCACCGAAGATTGCCCGGTGGCTGCCAGCGGCAAGCTGCCCTGGGTGGTTATCTCGCATGGCTATGGCGGCAGTGCGCTCAGCCACTGGAACATGGCCGCCGCTTTGGCCGATGGCGGCATCGCCGTGCTGAGCCTGAACCACAGCCTGGACTCTGCGCTGAACCTGGCGCAAGGCGGCAGTTTTGCGGCGCTGGAGGCCCGGCCCGCCGATGTGCGCCGCGCGATCGATGGCGTGCTGGCAGACAGCCGCTGGCGCGCCGTGCTGGATGCGCAGCGCATCGGCTTTTTGGGCTTTTCACGCGGGGCCTATACCGGCCTGGTGCTCGCCGGTGCTAGGCCGGATTTTGCGCAGTTGGCGGGCCATTGCCCCGAGCCGCCATCGCCCCTGTGCCAGGCGATCGCGCAAGGACAGATCCCTGCGCTGAAGCCCCAGCCGGAGCCACGCATCAAAGCCATGGTGCTGGCCGATCCGCTGGCGGCCTTTGGTGCCAGCAGTGGTTTGGAAAAGCTGAAGCTGCCGCTGCAGCTGTGGGCTTCAGAACAAGGTGGGGACGGGGTGCCTGCGGGCTCGGTGCAGGCGCTGGCCGCGCTGCTGCCTGCCGGCAAGGCTGACAAGCCGCCCCTGCATGTGGTGGCAGGTGCCGCGCACTTTGCGTTTTTGGCGCCCTGCAGTGCGCAGCTGGCGGCTGCCGCGCCGCAGATCTGCAGCGACCCGGCAGGCTTTGACCGCCGCGCTTTTCAACCGCGCTGGGCGGCCGAGGTGCTGGCGTTCTTTCGCCAAAAACTCTGAGCATTTTCCGTAGGGACTAAGACGGCCCAGCAATCCGAAGGTTTGCGGTTGAGACTAGGCGCCCCCGACAAGGCGCCAAGCCGCAGACAGTACTTTAGTACGGCAAGGCTCGGCAACGAAGTATCAAGGGTCGTGTTAGTCCCTCTTAGAGCAGCTCTTGGATCATGTCGATGTACTGCTGCTTCGCATCATCTTGCGCCATGCCCTTGCACTGGTTCCAGGCGTTCCACTTGGCCGAGGCAACAAAGTCGGTAAAGCCGGGCTTGGGCTCGTTGTTGTCGCCATGCGCGCCTTGCTTGTACAGGCCATAGAGCTTGAGCAGGGTCTGGTTGTCGGGGCGCTCGCTCATGTTCAGGGCGGCTTCCTTGGCGGCTTCAAAGGCGGTATTCAGATCGGACATGGGGACCTCATGGTGTGGGGATGATGGAGCAGGGCTGCCAGTGTAGCTTGCAGCAGCGCGCGCAAGCGCTGGCATTTTTCTGATGTCTTACGGCTGCGACCGCCCGCAGCGCTGGCTTGCTGCGCAGGTGACAAATGCAGGACTGGCGTTGGTAGCCACCCCCTTTGCAGCCGCATCAAGCTGGTGCATTCTTGGCCGCCATGAGCCCGCATGCCTCTCTCTACCAACGCCGCCGTGCCCCGCATGCTGCGGAAGTGGCCGACATCCCCTGGATTCCCGTTCTGCAACCCGCCGAGCGTGAGTACGCGGTGCGCCAGCTGATGGTGACCGAGGCCGAGCCGGGCGAGTATGTCTGCCGCGTAGGCAAGCCGGTGACCTACTGGTTTGGCGTGATCGAAGGCCTCTTGAAGATGAGCGCCGAAGACAGCGAGGGCCGCACGATGACCTTTGCCGGGCTGCCCCGCACCGGCTGGTTTGGCGAGGGCACGGCGCTCAAGCGCGAGATCTACCGCTATGACATCCAGGCGCTGCGCAAAAGCTCCGTCTGCGGCATTCCGGTCGATGCCTTCCATTGGCTGCTGGACCATTCGCTGGGATTTAACCGCTTTGTGATGCACCAGCTCAACGAGCGGCTGGCGCAGTTCATCAGCGCCCGCGAGATCGACCGCTTGAACCGCCCCGAGGAGCGGGTGGCGCGCACACTGGCTGCGCTGTTCAATCCCGTGCTCTGCCCGGGGGTGAGCGACGTGCTGCGCATCACCCAGCAAGAACTCGCCTACCTGGTGGGCCTGTCGCGCCAGCGGGTGAACGAAGCCCTTGCCGCCTTGCAGCACCAGGGCTTTATCCGCATCGAATACGGTGGCCTGCGTGTGCTCGACCTGCAGGCCCTGCGCGGACAGGGCTGGCTGGTTAAACCGCAGCGGGCGGATTTTGACTTGTAGTGCTGTTATGGCTTGGTGGCCGGGGCCGCTGGCGTCTCGGGCGTCGCCCCTGCTGGTGGCGGTGCGGGCATGGAGCCACCGGGCGTGGTGTTATCCGGGGTGGCGCGCGGCATCGGCGCGGTCGAGGCGCCCTTGTCGCAGCCGCTCAGCGCCGCGGCGCCCAGCACCAGGGCCAGCGCGGGCAGCCAGCGCAGCGCCTTTTGCGATGAAAGAGAGGACGGTGCTTGTGCCATGGGAATCTCCTAAAAATAGATAAGCCCATGCTACGCCCCAATAATTGAAGTTTTTCTGGCTGGTTTGCAGTGCTCACATCTGTATGCATTCGGATGCATATCGGCTGCGCCCTCGCAGGCTGGGGCTACGGCGTTCACACCAGCAGGGCTGGGCGGAGGCGATCGAGCCCCTGGCCGGGGTTTTCCGTAAAAACCGGTGCAAGTTGTAAACGCACCGGCCGGGGCCAATGCCGCGCGCTGGCAGTTCTGCACAGACTTGTCCACAGGCTTCATAGCCGTGCGCGCAGCTTGGAATGGCAAGACACGCGACAATGGCGGGCTATGTCAAATCCCCGCTCTCCTGCTGATACGCCTGCCGCCGACGATGGCGAAGGCCGCAAAAAACTTACCCTGACCCGCAAACCCGCGCCTGCACCTGTTGCGCGTGGCCGTGACGGAGGGCCGGGTGCGGACCGTCCGCGTTCAGCTGGTGGCCCGCGCCCCACAGGGCCCCGTCCTGGCGGCGACAGCCGATTCAGCGACAACCGAGGCGGCAGGGACAGCCGTGATGGTCGTGATAGCCGCGATGCGCGCGACAACCGGGGTGAGCGTGGCAGCAGAGACAGCTGGCCGGACCGCGATAGGCCGGACCGCGATGGCGGTTTTGGCCGTGGTGAGGCACGCGGTGGTGGCTATGGCCAGGACCGTCGTTTTGGCGACCGCGCTGACGGTGGCCGCCGTGACGATGCGCGCCCTTATGCAGGTCGCCCGGATGCTGGGCGCCCCTACGCCGGGCGCCCCTATGCCGGGCGCGGTGACTTTGTCTCCGTAGGTGCTGGATCGCGCGACCCGCGGCAGGATGGCCGCCGACCCGCAGGCCCACGCCAGGACGACCGCCGTAACGAGGGCCCACGTAGCTTTGGCCCCCGCCAGGATGACCGCCGCAACGAAGGCCCCCGTGGCTTTGGCCCCCGCTCGGACGGCCCCCGCATGGGCGGACCCCGTTCCTTTGGCGCCGGCCCACGCCAGGATGGCTTCCGCTCGGAGCGCCCACGCGACGAAGCGCCACACCGGGACGGCCCACCACGCCGGGATGCCCCGCGCCGCGAGATGCCGTCCAACGTCTGGCGTGCCGATGCGCCCCAGCGCACGATGCAGACCGCCAAGGCCCAGGCCCAGAATGAGCAGTTGAAGGCCGAAGGCCAGGTGCGCGTGAACAAGCGCCTGTCCGACCTGGGTCTATGCTCGCGCCGCGAGGGCGATGCCTGGATCGAGAATGGCTGGGTGCTGGTCAATGGCGACATCGCGACGATGGGCCAGATGGTCGAGTTGACCGACAAGATCGAGATCCAGCGCGAGGCGCAGGACTTGCAGGCCCAGCAGGTGACGATCCTGATCAACAAGCCCATGGGCTATGTCAGCGGCCAGGCCGAAGATGGCCATGAGCCGGCGATGGTGCTGCTCAATCCGCCCAACCACTGGCGCGAGGACCACAGCAAGACCCGTTTCAACTTCAGCCAGCTCAAGGGCCTGG
Source organism: Comamonas koreensis (assembly GCF_014076495.1). Taxonomy (NCBI): domain Bacteria; kingdom Pseudomonadati; phylum Pseudomonadota; class Betaproteobacteria; order Burkholderiales; family Comamonadaceae; genus Comamonas; species Comamonas koreensis. Next base: position 1,140,220 of record NZ_CP043575.1, read on the forward strand.
CCCCTTGCGGCCGCCTGGATATCGATTCGGTCGGCCTCTTGGTGCTGACCCAGGACGGCCGCATTGCCAAGCACCTGATTGGCGAGGACTCCGAGGTCGAGAAGGAATACCTGGTGCGCGTGACCTATGGTGCGGTGGACCAGGATGTGCAGCGGCATTTCCCCGACGACAAGCTCGCGCTGCTGCGCCACGGCCTGTCGCTGGACGGTGAGGCCTTGCTGCCCGCGGGTGTGGAATGGCAGAACCCCGAGCAGCTGCGCTTTGTGCTGCGCGAGGGCAAGAAGCGCCAGATCCGCCGCATGTGCGAGGCCGTGGGCCTGTTTGTCGTGGGCTTGAAGCGCATCCGCATTGGCAAGGTGGTGCTGGGCAATCTGCCCGTGGGGCAGTGGCGTTACCTGGGCGAAAACGAAGAGTTTTAAGCACTGATCCGCCGCCGCAAGCCTTGGGTTTGCAGCGCTGCATGAACCCCTCTCTGGCCTTCACGGGCCTTGGAGGGGTTAGCTTTTTGCGATGGGTGGTTTTTGGGGGCGGGCCGGTGCGATACCTCGGGCCATGCGGGCATTGCGTACCGCCGCCACCGTCAGACCCAGCTGCGTGGCCACATCGGCATCGGATGCGGTGCCCAGCAGCATCACTTCGTTGGGCTGCCAGCTGTGCTGGCTGTGCTTGCCCCGGCTGCTGTCCAGCGGGGCAATGCCTAGGGATCCACGCTTGGCCACGACGCTGGCCTTGCTGATGCCCCATTGCGTGGCCAGGCTGGCATCGCTTTCCTGGCCCAGCGCGGCCAGCATCTCCGGCGTCCATGCCACATGGCCAAAGGCGGCAATGCCCAGGCTGTTGCGCTTGAGGTTCACGGTTTTGGCGCTGGTGCCCCAGCGCTCGGCCAGTACCGCATCCTTGTCCGTCCCTAGCGCGGCCAGCATCTCATCGGTCCATTGCAGGCTTGCGCGTCCCATGCTGCGGCCTTACTGCGCCAGCGCCTGCTCGGCAGCGGCGGCCAGGGCCAGCAAGTGGGCATCCTGCATGCGCGCGCCCACCAGCATCAGGCCGACCGGCAGGCTGCGCGCAGAGCGGGGCAGCGGCAGCGAGATGGCCGGCAGGTCGTAGAAATTGAAGATCGAGGTGTTGCGCAAAATCAGCGCATTGGCCGCGAAGAAGGCGCTGTCGTCGTCCAGCAGCGGCGCAATGCGCGGTGCGGTGATGGCGATGGTGGGCAGCAGCAGCAGGTCCACCTCCTGCATGGCGGCATCCATCTGCGCCATCCATTGCTGGCGCTGTTGCAGCAGCTGGATGTAGTAGGGCGCGCTCAAGGCTCGGCCCTTGTCCATGCGTGAGAGCACGCGCGGGTCAAAGGCATCGCGCGCGCTCACCAGCGCCTGCTGGTGGATGGCGGCGGCCTCGGCCGCAATGAGGGTGCCTTCGCTTTGCAGCTGTGCAGGGGCGGCCATCAAATCTTGCCAGGGCAGCTTGCGGAAGGCGGCGCCCTGCGCCTGCAGCACAGCGATGGCATTGTCGGTCTGGGCCAGCACCTCGTCGCTGCAGTCGGTCCAGGGCAGGCCCTGGGGCAGGCCAATGCGCAGGCCTCGCAGGCTGCGCTGGGGCAGCGGCTGGGGGGTGGCGCCGGCCATGGTGGCGTCGGCGGCCGCGCAATCGGCCACCGTGCGGGCCAGCGGGCCCAGCGCATCGAGCGTGTAGGACAGCGCAAATGCCCCGTCACGCGAGACCCGCGCCTGCGTGGGCTTGAAGCCGGTGACCCCATTGAAGGCGGCCGGAATGCGCACCGAGCCGCCGGTGTCCGAGCCAATGGCGATATCGACCAGTCCCCGGCCCACGCTGACCCCGGCACCGGAGGACGAACCGCCGGGGATGTGCAGCGCGTTGGCGGCATTGCCCGGCGTGCCGAAATGGGGATTGATGCCCACGCCCGAGAACGCAAACTCCGTCATATTGGTTTTGCCCACGATCACTGCACCTGCGGCGCGCAGGCGCTGCACCACCGGCGCATCCTGCGCGGCCGGGGCGCTGCGGCGGCGCATGGCGGCGCCGGCGGTGGTCACCTGGCCTGCGACATCGAGCAGGTCCTTGATGGACACGAGCTTGCCGTCCAGCGGGCCCAGCGACAGGCCGCGCGCGGCGCGCTGGTCTGCGGCCTGCGCCGCTTCCTGGGCGGACTTGGGGTAGAGCTGGGTGAAGATGCGCTGCGCCTCGTCGCCCAGCGCGGTCAGGGTCTGCAGGCTTTGGGCAAGGCGTTCGGCGCTGGTAGGCATGGCGAAATCGTTCAAAAATCTGATGGGATTGCCATCGTAACCAATAACTGCGCGCCGATCCGTATGGCGGCGCTGGGAATCCCTCAAGGCACGGCCGCGGTAAAGCTCAGCTGCCCGCTGTAATTACCGGCGGTGCGGCTGATGGCGCTGTTGTAGGCAAAGGTCCAGTTCGCATTGCGGATGGTGACCAGGCTATTGACCGTGCCCGTGCCGCCGCCTGTGACATTGACGCTGGTGCCGGTGCCGCTGGCGGGAATGGTGGGCGCCGGCAGGGCTGCGTCGCTGCTGGTGATACTGACCATATTCATCGGAATGGTGTTGGCGCCGCTGGTCAGCGCGGTGGTGACGGTGGCGAACACGCTGACCTGTCCGCCATTGCTGCGCACCTCCACGGGCAACACATTGCCGCTGGCGGCGACCGCAAAGGTGGGCGCGGTGCCATTCCAGTTCACGGCCGTGTTGTTGCCTGTGGTCGGGGTGGTGGGCACCGCAGGGATGGACGGGCTCAAACTGAAGCCGACCTGCGAGGTGGTGCCGCCCGGCGTGGGCCAGGCGCCGTCGCCGATGCGGAAGAACAGAAACTTGTCGATCTGGATGGAGAAGTTCAGCGCTACCGCGGGTGTAGTGCGCGGCAGGTTGCCAGTGCCCGAGGTCGCACTGGCTGCCTGCGCGCTGCTGCTGGCAGCGGCCAGCGCCAGGGGCCACAGCGCCAGGCACAGTCGGTGGAGCGGGCAGCGCTGCGTGCTCATTGGAAATCCGCATTCAGCTTGAAGCTGCCCTTGTCCCAGTCCAGCAGGCCGCTGGCCTTGATGGGGTAGCTCGGTTGCAGGGCCGCCTGGCCATCCTCGGCCTTGGGCACCAGGGCCAGGTGCCGGGTCTGGCCGGGCATGATGGGCGTGCCCTCAACGGCCAGCATAAAGCTGCGGCCCTGCGCATCCTTGGCATCGACCGTGCCATCGAGCCGGCCATGGGCGTCGCCGGTATTGCGCACGGTGATGGAGGGGCTGCGTTTGCCGGCGATATCGCGCATGCCGATCTGCTGGACTTCGAGCTTGGGCTCGGCGCCGCCCAGCATCACATAGACGGCCACGGCAATGCGGCCGGTGACCGGCAGACTCAGGCTGGCGCCCCCGCTCTGGATGATGGTCTGCTGGGCCGGCTCCACCCCTTCAATGGCGATCATGAAGCGGCATTCGCCACGCGGCGCATCGGCCGGAGGTGTGATCTGGAAGCGGAAGGCCTGCTTGGTCTGCGCGGGGACCTTGACGGTGCGGCGCTCCAGCGCCACCCAGGGGCGGCAGCTGCCGGGCAGCAGCTCGTCATGGTAGGTAATCTGGCCGTCGGCCGAATAGCTCCAGTCCAGGGTACGCACCGACAGAGCGGTGGCGGCCGAGCCCAGGTTGTGCAGATCGATGGACTTGCCCAGGCGCTCGCCGCTCTTGGCGGTGAGCTCAAAGCGCGATGGGGAGACCGCCATCTCGAACGGTGCTGCCTGCGCCAGGCAGGCGATAAGCGGCAGGGTCAGGGCCAGAGAACGGCGCACGAAGGAGGAAAAGCTCATGGCTGGGTCTCGATTTCAAAATAGGATTCAAAGCGCAGGCTGCCGCCTTGGCCGATTTGCAGCTCGCGGCGGTCAATGCGCAGCTGCAGGTCAAAGTTTTCGGTGATCCAGGGGGTGCGCACCACACCGGTCCAGACCTGAACCCGGTCACCGGGGCGGCCCATGCCGGGCTGGAAACGGCCGCTGCTGCGCCACTGCACCTGCATGCCCGCGGGCGAGCGCAGACCCGCCACGGCAAGCGGAATGACGTAGTAAATGCGCGCCTGCTTGCCTACATAGGCGGCGGTGGCCAGGCGGTATTCCACATGCCCAAAGGGCAGGCTGATGGTCTGGTTGTCCAGCATCTGCGCCTGGCGGAAATCAGCGTTGACCTGGGCCCGGGGGGAGGTGGAATCATCCAGCCGGATGGCCTGTGCATACGCGCCTGGGGCCCAGGCGCATGCGGCTGCCAGCAAGACGCTGAAGCACGGAAAGCGAAAACGTGGCATGCGCGAGCCTCCTTTATTCCATCGACGCGGTGAAGTACACCGTGCCCTGGTAGGTGCCTGCCGGGTAGATCGTGTCGTTGGCATAGCTGAACGTCAAACGCGTGGCGCTTATCGCATTGGACTGGTAGGTCCAGCCCAAGCAAAAAATAATGAGCGGGAACGAGCAGAAGGTGGCATTGGCGTTGAAGCTGGCTAGCTGCTGGTTAGCCACGCCGCTGAACTGACCGTTCTGGATATCGCCACCACTGCCGTTGCCAGTGCTGGTCCAGCTGATTTTGCTGAACGGTATGTTGGTGCCGCCACAGGGGCCGCTGACACAGGCCAGTGCAACGCTGGAGTCCACCCGCACTGTCACCGGTCTGGCGGTGGATGAGGTGGAAACAGGCCGCATCGGCGTGACCGAGATATCAATCGCCGGCGTACCCGTCACAGGCGTGGGCGTGAGGCCCACGTTGTTCCCGGTGACATTGAACTGCACGGTGTCCACCCCGGCAGCAGACCCCACCTGCAGCGACAGCGCATAGCTGCTGCCACTGTCGCTGACGGTGGTGATCACGGCGTTGGCAGGCACGCTGATGCCGCAGGCGAGCAGCACCAGCCCCGCGCTTAGCGGTGCGCGCACTGCCTGCAAGGCGGCGCGGGCGGTGGTGGTTGCATCGCGCTTGCGCATCAGACGCCCGTGGCCGTGTAGGTGACGGCGTTGGTGTAGGTGCCCGCCGTCCAGCTGCTGGCCGTGCCGGTCAGTGCATAGGTCCAGGTGCCGCTCATCAAGGTGTTGGTCGAGATGGTGGTGGAAGCGCAGGAGCCCAGGTTGGCGCCGGGGTGGGGCAGCGGCGTGGTGCCGCCGGAGGTGACGGTAAAGCTGGCATTGGCTGGGCCGCCGGTGGCGCTCCAGGTGCCCATGGCGCAGTTGATGGTGGCCGAGCCGGCATTGGTCCAGGCGGCCACATTCAGCACATTGCCGGAGGCGGTCGTCGTCACCGTCGGGGCGGTGCCATCCCAGGGCACCTGGACATTGTTGGCCGTGGCCGTGGGCGTGGTTGCCGGTGTGCCGGGAATGGTCAGCGAGGCGGCCCAGGAGACGGTGTCCTGCGTGGCATTGGTGGTGCCGACCTTGAGCAAGATCAGCTTGGGGATGACCACGCTCAGGTTGACCTTGGCGGTGGCGGTCACGGTGCCGCTGCCGGTGGCGGCGAAACCGTACTGGCTCTCAGCCAGGGCATGGCCGGTGCAGGCCAGAGCCAGAGCGGTGCCCAGGGCCAGTGCATTCAATTTTGGGTGTTTCATATCAAAGTCCTCGAAGAAAGAAGCGCATGTTGGCGCACAAGTTCGGTCCATGCCGTGCATCGCAAATAACGCGCGTCGGACCTGGGATCTGCTGCATGGTCAGTCCTCCACCTTGGTGATGGGGATCTCGGCGTGGGCTTCGCCACGCAGCGGAACATCAACGCTCAGTACCGTGCCGTCGGCTGCGCCCCAGGGCAGGGGCACGCTGTCGAGCGTGAGGCTGAGCTGATGGCGGCCTACGCCAACCATCGGGAAAAAGAAACGCCCTTCGGCATCGGTGGTGCTGCGGTAGCGGCCGTCCAGCACCACCTCGATGCCCTGCGCTCCTGACTCATCGGCCTGGATGCGGCCATCCTTGTTGGCGTCATAAAACACGCGGCCAGCGACACTGCCGCTGCCATTGCCAGGCATGCCACCGGCCACGGCAAAGGGCCGGCCGGTGCCGCCTTCCCAGCGCAGATAGACATAGGCGGTCTTGTCGTTGCTGCGGTAGATTTGCGGGCTGGTCCAGCTGAGCACCTGGGTGGTGGCCAGGCGCGCCTGGTTGAGCAGCACGCCCAGGCCCATGCTCCAGCCGTTGCCCCACTGCTTTTCGGCCGAAAAGTTGCCCGACAGGCCCCGGCTGGTGAAAAGCCCGCCGCTTTGCGAGGTGTAGCGCAGGTTGCCGAAAAAGCTCAGGCTGTTGCTGGCCCAGTAGCGGCCCTGTACCCCGGCCGTGGGGTAGCGCTGGTGGCTGCCGTTGCTGCGGTCATCGGCCCAGCCCAAGGTGGTGACCAGCTCGGGGCGCATGGTCTCGCGCTGGGCGCTGATCCAGTCCTGCTCCCACTGCAGCTCGCGCCCGGTGGCGGTGCCGTCACCCAGCACAATCTGCTCATTGCTGCGCAGGCTCAGGCTGAAGCGCGAGCGTGGCAGTTCGCCAAAGCGGGTCTGGTAGAAGGCATAGGCATAAAGGCTGCGCATCTTGCCATCGAGGCCGCCACCCTGGCCGTCTCCTGCATAGCGGGTTTGGTAGACGTTAAGGTTGCCGCCCAGCGCGGTTCGGCGGTCCAGCTGGTAGTGCAGATTGCCGCTCAGCCCCACGCGGGTCTGGCCTTGCTGGGCCGGCCAGTTGCTCGCGCGCATGCGCTCCACATCCACCCCCGTGCCCCAGCTCATGCGGCTGGTGCTGTGGTCCATGCGCCAGTAGGCGCCCTGCGTGCCCGAGGGCAGCAGGTAGTCACCAAAATGCAGATTGGGGCGGGTCACATAGGCACCCCAGGTATGGCGGTAGCGGCCCAGCTTGGTGTCTGCCTCCAGGTACAGGCCTTGTGCGCTGCCAGATGGGGTTTGTGCCGAATCGCTGCTTGTGCTGCTGCCCAGCGCGGTCAGTCGGCCGCGCAATGCGCCGTCCTGCTGCGTGGGCGATCCATAGCCCAGTGCTGCAGCCCAGCTGCTGACCCGCTTGCTGCCGCTGCCTGGGTCGTTCCTCAGGCCGTAGTCCACGGCGGGGATATGGTTGGCCTGGTTCAGCTGCCCTGCGGCATACCAGGCGCCGCCCAGGCGCTGGGTGGCGCCCACCCAGGCGAGCGTGCCCTGGCTTTTTTCGAAGCCGGGGTAGGGGCCGCCAAGCAGGTCGCCGCGCTGGCCCATGCCGGCGCTGATGTCAAAGTCCGCGCCATAGATTCGGGTCGAGAGGCCGCGCAAGGTGCTGGTGCCCAGCATCAGGCGGTAGTTCTGGCCCAGGCCCCGGGTCAGCTCGCTGTAGCCGTCACCGATGGTGGTATCCATGCGGATGCCCGGTGTCAGGGGGATAGCCAGGTTCTGCACGGTGATGCGCTGGCTGCTGGATTGGCGGGCATAGCCCAGGGCGCCAATGCCATTGAAGGCGTCTTGGCCGCCATGCATGCTGCGCACATCGGCCTGCAGCAGCCACTCGCCATAGTTCAGCGTCTGCTGGCGGTACTGGATGCGCTGGCCCAGCTCGATGCCGCGCTTGCTGCCCAGCTCCCCATTGTCGGACTGGGCGACGCCCAGGCGGCTCTCCAGCACCCAGCTGCGCAGCCCCAGCGGCAAAGTGCTGGGGTCTAGCTCGTCGGCTTCAGCGGCCCGCAGGGCCGTCAGTTCATCGGCGCTCATGAAGTTGTCCTCGTAGGCGGCGGGCGCCGCCTCCACGAGGGCGCGCAGCCGGGCTTGTTCTGCCTGGGCGGGGCTCAATGACTCTACCTGGGCACCGGCGTGGGCACCGGCGCGGGCACCGGAGGCTGTCTCACTCTGGGTTTGTGCACGAGCGGTGGTTTGCAGTCCGGCTGCCAGCAGCATTGCCCATGCGGCATGCCCCGCCAGCGACGGGCGGGGGCACGTGCCACTGTGAAGGGGGTGCCGCAGAACAACTTTCATTTGTAATTAGGAGTTAACTTTCGTTGCAAATATTCTGCTTGGGTGGAATCAATCAATTGTCAGATTCTGATACTTAACGTTAAGTGTGTCAGAGGAGATGACAAAGTGGAGATCCACTCTATGTAAAGAAGTTTGAAGCGTTCCAGGCGCGGTGATTGTGATCAGTTATGAGCACGCCATGTCATAAATCTATTTTTGCTATAGATAATTCATATAACAATTTATTAAATAGCAGCACGCTTTGAAGCAGCGCGGCCCGCACCCATATACGCCCTTGATCTGTGTTGATGAAGACTGAGCTCCCATGACCAAAAAACCCATTCCTTCCAGGCCGAAGTGGCCCAGCTGCTCCACCTGGTGACGCATTCGCTGTATTCGAACCAAGAGATCTTTTTGCGCGAGCTGATCTCCAATGCGTCTGATGCATGCGACAAGCTGCGGTTTGAAGCGCTCAATGACAGCGGACTGTACGGCGACCAGCCCGATCTGGAAGTGCGCGTGTCCTATGACAGCAAGGCCAAGACCTTGACCATCACCGACACCGGCATCGGCATGACCACGCAAGAGGCCATCGACAACCTGGGCACGATTGCCAAGAGCGGCACCAAGGCCTTCATGGACAAGCTCAGTGGCGACCAGAAGGCCGATTCGCAGCTGATCGGCCAGTTTGGCGTGGGCTTTTACTGCGGCTTTATCGTGGCCAACAAGATCACCGTCGAGTCGCGTCGCGCAGGTGCAGAGGCATCGTAAGGCGTGCGCTGGACCAGCGGCGGCATGGGCGACTTAAGGCGGCGGGGATGCGCACCGAGCAGCCGGTGTCCGAACCAATGACGATATCGACCAGGCCCCGGCCGAAGCTGACACCGGCACCCGAGGAGGAGCCGCCGGGGATGTGCAGCACATCGGCTGCATTGCCCAGTGTGCCGAAATGGGGGGATGCCCACGCCCGAGAACGCGAACTCCGTCATATTCGTCTTGCCGACGATCACCACGCCGGCGGTGGTCACCTGACCAGCCACATCGAGCAGGTCCTTGACCGACACCAGGGCTTGCAGCGTCTATCGCAGGCGCTGCAGTAGTCTCAAGGCACGGACGCGGTAAAGCTCAGCTGCCCACTGTAATTGCCGGCTGTGCGACTGATGGCGCTGTTGTAGCCAAAGGTCCAGTTGGCCGTCCGGATGGTGACCAGGCTGTTGACTGTGCCGGTGCCGCCCCCGGTGACATTGACGCTGGTGCCGGTGCCGCTGGCCGGAAGGGTGGGAGCCGGCAGGGCCGCGTCGCTGCTGGTGATGCTGACCATGTTCATCGGAATGGTGTTGCTGCCGCTGGTCAGCGGGGTGGTGACCGTGGCATAGACGCTGACCTGGCCGCCATTGCTGCGCACCTCGACCGGCAGCACATTGCCGCTGGCGGTGACGGCAAATGTGGGCGCTGCGCCGTTCCAGTTGACGGCGGTGTTGTTGCCATTGATGGGCGTGATGGGTACCGCAGGAATGGTGGGGCTTAGGTTAAAACCCACCTGTGAGGTGGTGCCGCCGGGTGTGGGCCAGGCGCCATCGCCGATGCGGAAAAACACATACTTGTCGATCTGGATGGAAAAGTTCAGCGCCACAGCCGGGGTGTTGCGTGGCAGGTTGCCGGTGCCGGAGGTGGCACTGCCTGCCTGCGCCGCTGGGCACAGGGCAGTCAGCACCAATGGCAGCAGCGCATGGCGCAACAGCTTCAGCGGGCAGCGCTGCGTGTTCATTGGAAATCCGCGTTCAGCTTGAAGCTGCCCTTGTCCCAGTCCAGCAGGCCTCTGGCCTTGATCGGGTAGCTGGGCTGAATGGCAGGCTGTCCATCTTCGCCCTTGGGTACCAGGGCCAGGTGGCGGGTCTGGCCGGGCATGATGGGGGTGCCTTCCACGGCCAGCATAAAGTCGCGGCCTTTGGCATCCTTGGCGTCCACCGTGCCTTCGAGGCGGCCATGGGCATCACCGCTGTTGCGCACGGTGATGGCAGGGCTGCGCTTGCCGGCAATGTCGCGCATGCCGATCTGCTCGACTTCGAGCTTGGGCTCGGCGCCGCCCAGCATCACATAGACGGCCACGGCAATGCGGCCGGTGACCGGCAGACTCAGGCTGGCGCCCCCGCTCTGGATGATGGTCTGCTGGGCGGGCTCCACCCCTTCGATGGCGATCATGAAGCGGCATTCACCACGCGGCGCATCGGCCGGCGGCGTGATCTGGAAGCGAAAGGCCTGCTTGGTCTGCGCCGGTACCTTGACGGTGCGGCGCTCCAGTGCCACCCAGGGGCGGCAGCTGCCGGGCAGCAACTCGTCGTGGTAGCTGATCTGACCTTCGGCCGAGTAGCTCCAGTCCAGGGTCCGTACCGACAAGGCGGTGGCGGCCGAGCCCAGGTTGTGCAGGTCAATGGACTGGCCAATGCGCTCGCCGTTTTTGGTATTCAGCTCAAAGCGCGACGGGGCGATCGCCATCTCGAACGGGGCGGCATGGGTCAGGCAACTGACCAGGGGCAAGGCCAGGGACAGCGAGTGGCGGAAAAAGCGGAAAACGGTCATGGCTGGGTCTCTATCTCAAAATAGGATTCAAAGCGCAGGCTGCCGCCCAGGCCCATCTGCAACTGGCGTTGGTCTAGGCGCAACTGCAAGTCAAAACTCTCGGTGATCCAGGGCGCACGCACCACGCCGCTCCAGACCAGCACGCGGTCGCCGGGCCGGCCCATGCCGCCCTGGAACAGCCCGCTGCTGCGCCATTGCACCTGCATGCCCATGGGCGAGCGCAGGCCAGCTACCGCCAACGGGATGACGTAGTAAATGCGGGCCTGCTTGCCCACATAGGCGGCGGTGGCCAAGCGGTATTCCACATGTCCGAAAGGCAGGCTGATGGTGTTCGGATCCAGCATCTGCGCATTGCGAAAATCCGAGTTGATCAGGGGACGTGGGGAGCTGGAGTCGTCCAGACGGGTGGCCTGGGCATGGGCGCCTTGGCCGCAGGCGCCGGCCATGGCCAATAGAGCAGCACAACAGCGAAGGCGAAAGCTGGGCATGGACCCGTCTCCTTATTCCATCGACGCGGTGAAATACACCGTGCCCCGGTAGGTCCCTGCCGGGTAGAACGTGTCGTTGGCATAGCTGAATGTCATGCGCGTGGCATTCATGTTGCGCGTCTGGTACGTCCAGGTGCCCAGACAAAGAATGATGATCGGAATCGAGCAGATGTTGGCATTGGCGTTGAAGCTGGCGATCTGTTGGTTGGTCGCACCGTTGAACTGACCGCTCTGAATATCTCCGGCTGCCGAGCCACTGCTGTTGCTGACCGTCCAGCTGATCTTGCTGAACGGGATGACGGTGCTGCCACAGGTGCCGCTTTGGCAGACCAGGCCGGCGCTGGAGTCCACCCGCAAGGTGACGGGTCGGGCGACTTCCGAAGCAATGATCGGGCGCACCGGCGTGACCGAGATATCAATGGCGGGTGAGCCGGTGACGGCGGTGGGTGTAAGGCCCGCATTGTTGCCTGAGACATTGAACTGCACCGTATCGGTACCGGCAGCAGATCCCACCTGCAGCGACAGCGCGTAGTTGGCGGTGCTTGCGCTGTCGCTGACCGTGATGATGACGGCGTTGGCGGGCACCGTGATGCCGCAGGCGAGCAGTACCAGCCCCGCACTCAGCGGTGCGCGTGCTGCCCGCCGGGCGGCACGCGCGGCGGTGGTTGCATCGCGCTTGCGCATCAGACGCCTGTCGCCGTATAGGTGACGGAGCCGGTGTAGGTGCCGGCGCTCCAGGCGGTGGCCGTGCCGGTCAGCGCATAGGTCCAGGTGCCACTCAACAAGGTGTTGGGGGTGAGCGTGGTGGATGCGCATGCGCCCAGGTTGGCGCCGGGATGGGGCACCGGCGTTGCACCTGCTGCTGTCACGGTGAAGTTGGCATTGGGTGGGCCGCCAGCGGCCGGGCTCCAGGCACCCACGGCGCAATTGATGTTGGCAGTGCCGGCATTGGTCCAGGCAGCCACCGACAGCACGTTGCCTGTAGGGGTGACGGCCACGGTGGGCGCGGTGCCATCCCAGGGCACCTGGACGTTGTTGGCGGTGGCCGTGGGCGTGGTGCCGGGGGTGGGCGGAATGGTCAGCGTTGCGTTCCAGGTGACGGTGTCCTGGACGGCATTGCTGGAACCCACCTTGAGCAGGATCAGCTTGGGGATCACCACGCTCAGGTTGACCTTGGCGGTGGCGGTCACGGTGCCCGTACCGGCCGAGGAGAAGCCGTATTGGCTTTCTGCCAAGGCATGGCCGGCGTAGGCCAGTGCCAGGGCAGATCCCAGCGCCAATGCTTTCAATTTTGGGTGTTTCATGGTTCGAGTCTTTCAAGAGAGCAAGCGCCTGGGCGCCGGGGTTTGGCCCACACCGTGCACGGGGTGCGCAATCGGGGGCCTGGGTTCTGCTGCATGGTTATTCCTCCACCTTGGTGATGGGGATCTCGGCGTTGGCTTCGCCACGCAACGGAACATCAACGCTCAGTACCGTGCCGTCGGCTGCGCCCCAGGGCAGGGGCACGCTGTCGAGCGTGAGGCTGAGCTGATGGCGGCCTACGCCAACCATCGGGAAAAAGAAACGCCCTTCGGCATCGGTGGTGCTGCGGTAGCGGCCGTCCAGCACCACCTCGATGCCCTGCGCTCCTGACTCATCGGCCTGGATGCGGCCATCCTTGTTGGCGTCATAAAACACGCGGCCAGCGACACTGCCGCTGCCATTGCCAGGCATGCCACCGGCCACGGCAAAGGGCCGGCCGGTGCCGCCTTCCCAGCGCAGATAGACATAGGCGGTCTTGTCGTTGCTGCGGTAGATTTGCGGGCTGGTCCAGCTGAGCACCTGGGTGGTGGCCAGGCGCGCCTGGTTGAGCAGCACGCCCAGGCCCATGCTCCAGCCGTTGCCCCACTGCTTTTCGGCCGAAAAGTTGCCCGACAGGCCCCGGCTGGTGAAAAGCCCGCCGCTTTGCGAGGTGTAGCGCAGGTTGCCGAAAAAGCTCAGGCTGTTGCTGGCCCAGTAGCGGCCCTGTACCCCGGCCGTGGGGTAGCGCTGGTGGCTGCCGTTGCTGCGGTCATCGGCCCAGCCCAAGGTGGTGACCAGCTCGGGGCGCATGGTCTCGCGCTGGGCGCTGATCCAGTCCTGCTCCCACTGCAGCTCGCGCCCGGTGGCGGTGCCGTCACCCAGCACAATCTGCTCATTGCTGCGCAGGCTCAGGCTGAAGCGCGAGCGTGGCAGTTCGCCAAAGCGGGTCTGGTAGAAGGCATAGGCATAAAGGCTGCGCATCTTGCCATCGAGGCCGCCACCCTGGCCGTCTCCTGCATAGCGGGTTTGGTAGACGTTAAGGTTGCCGCCCAGCGCGGTTCGGCGGTCCAGCTGGTAGTGCAGATTGCCGCTCAGCCCCACGCGGGTCTGGCCTTGCTGGGCCGGCCAGTTGCTCGCGCGCATGCGCTCCACATCCACCCCCGTGCCCCAGCTCATGCGGCTGGTGCTGTGGTCCATGCGCCAGTAGGCGCCCTGCGTGCCCGAGGGCAGCAGGTAGTCACCAAAATGCAGATTGGGGCGGGTCACATAGGCACCCCAGGTATGGCGGTAGCGGCCCAGCTTGGTGTCTGCCTCCAGGTACAGGCCTTGTGCGCTGCCAGATGGGGTTTGTGCCGAATCGCTGCTTGTGCTGCTGCCCAGCGCGGTCAGTCGGCCGCGCAATGCGCCGTCCTGCTGCGTGGGCGATCCATAGCCCAGTGCTGCAGCCCAGCTGCTGACCCGCTTGCTGCCGCTGCCTGGGTCGTTCCTCAGGCCGTAGTCCACGGCGGGGATATGGTTGGCCTGGTTCAGCTGCCCTGCGGCATACCAGGCGCCGCCCAGGCGCTGGGTGGCGCCCACCCAGGCGAGCGTGCCCTGGCTTTTTTCGAAGCCGGGGTAGGGGCCGCCAAGCAGGTCGCCGCGCTGGCCCATGCCGGCGCTGATGTCAAAGTCCGCGCCATAGATTCGGGTCGAGAGGCCGCGCAAGGTGCTGGTGCCCAGCATCAGGCGGTAGTTCTGGCCCAGGCCCCGGGTCAGCTCGCTGTAGCCGTCACCGATGGTGGTATCCATGCGGATGCCCGGTGTCAGGGGGATAGCCAGGTTCTGCACGGTGATGCGCTGGCTGCTGGATTGGCGGGCATAGCCCAGGGCGCCAATGCCATTGAAGGCGTCTTGGCCGCCATGCATGCTGCGCACATCGGCCTGCAGCAGCCACTCGCCATAGTTCAGCGTCTGCTGGCGGTACTGGATGCGCTGGCCCAGCTCGATGCCGCGCTTGCTGCCCAGCTCCCCATTGTCGGACTGGGCGACGCCCAGGCGGCTCTCCAGCACCCAGCTGCGCAGCCCCAGCGGCAAAGTGCTGGGGTCTAGCTCGTCGGCTTCAGCGGCCCGCAGGGCCGTCAGTTCATCGGCGCTCATGAAGTTGTCCTCGTAGGCGGCGGGCGCCGCCTCCACGAGGGCGCGCAGCCGGGCCTGCTCTGCCTGGGCAGCGCTCAGTGACTCCACCTGGGCACTGACTGCCTGATCGCTCTGTGCTTGGGCTAGGGGCACATGCCCACCAAGCACCAGCACCAACATCCCCCAAGCGGCAAGCCCTGTAAACGCCTGGAAGAATCCAGTGCCGCTGCACAAGGGATGCCGCTCAACAACATTCATTTGTAATTAGGTGTTAACTAACGTTGGATTTATTTTGCGTGGATGCCACCAATCAAATGTCAAAATTTGATACACAACGTTAAGTGTGTCAGGGGAAATAACAATGAGATGTGATGGTGTGCATAAAGGAAATTGAATATCTGCTCTACGGGTGATCATGATCATTTATCAGCGATCTATGTCATAAATCTTTGCTTGATATAGATTGTTTGGATAAACAATTCCTAAAATGACGGTATAGCTTGAAACGGCGCGGCCCGCACCCATATAGGCCCTTGATCTGTGTTGATGAAGATTGACCTCCCATGACCAAAAAAACCCATTCCTTCCAGGCCGAAGTGGCCCAATTGCTCCACCTGGTGACGCATTCGCTGTATTCGAACCAGGAGATTTTTTTGCGCGAGCTGATCTCCAATGCGTCGGATGCATGCGACAAGCTGCGGTTTGAAGCGCTCAATGACAGCGGTCTGTACGGCGACCAGCCCGATCTAGAAGTGCGCGTGTCCTATGACAGCAAGGCCAAGACCTTGACCATCACCGACACCGGCATCGGCATGACCACGCAAGAGGCCATCGACAACCTGGGCACGATTGCCAAGAGCGGCACCAAGGCCTTCATGGACAAGCTCAGTGGCGACCAGAAGGCCGATTCGCAGCTGATCGGCCAGTTCGGCGTGGGCTTTTACTCGGGCTTCATCGTGGCCGACAAGATCACCGTCGAGTCGCGCCGCGCGGGGACCCAGGCTTCGGAAGGCGTGCGCTGGACCAGCGGCGGCATGGGCGACTTCGAGGTCGAGCAGATCGACCGTGCCCAGCGCGGCACCAGCATCATCCTGCACCTGCGCGAGGACGCGCAGGACTTCTTGAACGGCTACAAGCTCAAGGAAGTGATTGCCAAATACTCCGACCACATCAGCCTGCCCATCCTGATGGAAAAGGAAGAATGGAAAGAGGGTGAGAACGACCAGCCCGGCGAGATGGCTAAGACCGGCGAGTGGGAAACCGTGAACAAGGCCAGCGCCTTGTGGACCCGTGCCAAGAAGGACATCACGCCCGAGCAGTACCAGGACTTCTACAAGGCCATCAGCCACGACTACGAAGACCCGCTGACCTGGAGCCACAACCGGGTCGAAGGCAATACCGAGTACACGCAGCTGCTCTACATCCCCGCCAAGGCGCCGTTTGACCTGTACCAGCAGGGCAAGCACGCGGGCATCAAGCTCTACGTCAAGCGCGTCTTCATCATGGACGATGCCCAGGCGCTGATGCCGCAGTACCTGCGCTTTGTCAAAGGCGTGATCGACTCGGCCGACCTGCCGCTGAACGTGAGCCGCGAGCTGCTGCAGGAAAGCCGCGATGTGCGCCTGATCCGCGATGGCTCGGTCAAGCGCGTGCTGGCTATGCTCGAAGACCTGGCCCGCCACGACAAGCCCCAGGCCGATGCCGAAGGCAGCGATGGCGTGGTGGATGTGGTCAGCGAAGACGACAAGGCCAAGGAAGGCAAATACAGCCGCTTCTATAGCGAGTTTGGCGCGGTGCTCAAGGAAGGCCTGGGCGAGGACATGGGCAACAAGGAGCGCATCGCCAAGCTGCTGCGCTTTGCATCGACCACCCACGACGGCCTGAACACCTCGTTTGCCGACTACAAGGCGCGCATGAAAGAGGGGCAGGACGCCATCTACTACATCACCGCCGACACCTTGGCCGCCGCCAAGAGCAGCCCGCAGCTTGAAGTGTTCAAGAAAAAGGGCATCGAGGTGCTGCTGATGACCGACCGGGTCGACGAGTGGGCGCTGAACTTCCTGCAGGACTTTGACGGCACGCCGCTGCAATCGGTGGCCAAGGGCGCTGTCGATCTGGGCAAGCTGCAAAACGAGGAAGAGAAGAAAGCGGCCGAAGAAGCCGCCGAAGCCTTCAAGCCGGTGCTGGCCCAGCTCAAGGAAGCCTTGAAGGACCGGGCAGACGACGTGCGTGCCACCAGCCGCCTGGTGGACTCGCCCGCTTGCCTCGTGGTCTCGGACAGCGGCATGAGCCTGCAACTGGCGCGCCTGCTCAAGCAGGCGGGCCAGCCAGCGCCCGAGTCCAAGCCGGTGCTGGAGGTTAATCCGGAGCACCCGCTGGTCAAGAAGCTGGACGGCTCGGTGCACTTCCACGACCTGGCCCAGATCCTGTTTGACCAGGCGGTACTGGCCGAAGGCGGTTTGCCCGACGACCCTGCCGCCTATGTCAAACGGGTCAATGCACTGCTGGCATAAAGCCGCACCCACCGAATGAAAATCCCCGCCGGTTGAAAAGCCGGGCGGGGATTTTTTTATCTGAGGCCTGGCAGCGGGTTGGCCCCTGCAGAAACGGGGTGGGAATTTCATGCCAGCCATTGCTGGCAATGGTGTGTGGTTTTTATTCTTTTTTGTGAATATCGATGGATTATTTGCTTTTTATCACGAGGGAAGTGCTAACTTTCAGTGGTAAATAATTCCATAATACCCGACAAAATCAAAGTTAAGAATTGTTGACATATCGACGGCGATGCATCTTGAGGACCAGCAGCTGCCGCATCGGGGTGTTTTAATTTTGTGTCAAATTGTTTTTATCCTGAGTGCCTGCATGCCAAGAGAGTTCAAAAAACGCTACCGCAAGAAAACTTGTGCCCCATCGCGGACCTTGATACCGCGCACATCGCTTTGGCTCTGGTTGTCTCTTCGAGCCGCCACCGTCTGCTCTAGATCTGTTATTTGCTAGATAAATCAATTTATTGCGGTTTTATCTCTTCAGCGCGGCTGCATGCACAGCGGCGCTGCGTGTGCATCACTGGGCAGCGCATGCCTTCAACGCCCACGGCATGCCTGCGGGAGCGCAGAGGCAGCAGCGCATACCAGCGGCCCAACGCTGGACCGGAAATGCTATGGCCCGGTCTGCATCGTTTTGGTGCATCATTTTTATATATTCAATAAATTTATTAAAAGTTTATTGCATATATAGGTGAATGGTCGGTGCTACATTCGCAGCCCTTGTTGTCAGGTACAGCAGGATCTTAAGAATCCGTTACTACCACTGGGTGTTATCGCTGTGATCGCTCAGAAAATCTTTGGTATTTAGCGGAAATCTTTTATTTCACTGAACACGCAAGCCGTTATCTCTGTTTTTTTCAGGAGAGGGCGGAGCTTTGCCTTTTTAAACAGGACATTGAAAGTGTTACTCCCGTATCGATCGCCGCCGCTACGCAGCCCCCTGCGGTGCAGCGTTGCCTTTGCCTTGGTCTCTGGTCTGCTGCCGGCGATGGCCGCTGCGCAGTCGACCCGCTACGACATCTTTGTGAACCATGACGCCTTTGTCGCCCAGACCGGGGCCGTTGCCGAGAGCGGTTCGGTCGATGGCCCGGTGGGCGCCGACTTTGTCTACCGCGCCAAGGTCAAGCTCAATGGCGGCAGCGGCGAGGTCGCCAATGTGTCGCTGCTGCAGCAGCTGCCTGCGGGCGCCATTTTTCAGGAAATCGTCGCGCCCGCCGGCGTGCAATGTGCCCGGCCGCTGCCCCAGGCCGGCGACACCATCGAGGCAGGCGCTGCGCTGACATGCAATCTTGCGTTGGTGACGGCGACCGATTTTGTCGCGGTGGACTTCCGCGTCAAGCTGCCCAGCGCGGGGACGGACTGGACGGCGCAGGCGTCTGCCTCCAGCCCCGACAACGCGGATCCGGATGCGGGCGAGGCGGCTCCGAACCACAGCCGCATCGAGCGCACCATCACCACCTACGAACGCGCCGATCTGGCTGTGCAGATCCTCGCGCCGGTGAATGGCGCAAGCCACACCCAGGGCGACAAGGTCGACTACCAGCTGCAGGTGCGCAATGCCGACTCGCCCTATGCCTTTGCGCTCAAGGCGGGTGAAAAGGCCCAACTGCGTTTTCCACAGCCCGAGGGCACCGAGTTCCAGGGCAGCCCTGGCGGCAATGGCTGGGTGTGCAAGCTGGCTGATGACACCAGCGCCAACCAGCCCGTGCCGGTATGGAGCTGCAGCTACACCGTGCCCGCTGGCCAGTCGGTCGGCCGTGGCCAGGATTTGCCGCTGCTGAGCGTGCCTTTGCTGGTCAAGACCAGCGGCGGCCAGGTGGTCAGTGCGGTGTCGGTGTCAGGTGAGACCGCCACCGGTCAGCTGTTTCTGGATGCCGACCCTGACAACAACACCGATGATGTGCAGATCCAGGTGCAGCCCAATGTGAACCTGGACATGGCGCTCACCAAGGTCGTCAACCCCAAGGTGCTGGACAAGCAGGCCAGCGCGCCTGTGCCGGTGACCTACACGCTCAGCGCCAAGCGGGTCGCCGGAGAGCTGGTGCCGCGGGACATTGTCGTCACCGACACCCTGCCTGCCGGTGTCACGTTCGTCGGTGCGACTGGCAACGACTGGGTGTGCAGCAACAACGCGCAAATCGTTCGCTGCCAGTACAGCGGTGCTTTTACCCCGAACCTGCCGCAAATCACCGTCAAAGCCTTGGTGGACGTGTCTTCGGTGGGGGCAGAGAGTGTCATCAACAACTCGGCCGAGGTCTCGGCCAGCAATGAGCCGCTGGCCAATGTGGGCGCCAACAACCAGGCGCAGGCGAGCGTGCTGGTCAGCAACAAGGTCAATCTGGCGCTGAGCAAAAGCACGACGGCGTCGGTGATTGCCTCCGGCCAGCAATACCAGTACGCGATCAAGATCAAGAACAATGGGCCGCTGGATGTGCTGCCCGGCCAGACCATGACGGTGACCGACCAGCTCGACGGCCAACTGCAGTTTCTGGGCGTTGCCGCTGGGTCTCCCTGGGTCTGCAGCCCCGCAAGCAGCACGGCCACCGAACTGGGGAAATTGCTGACCTGCACCTTCAGCGGCGGCATTGCGGCTGGCAGCACCTCTGAGCTCCTGCTCAATGTGGTGGCCCACATCGATGCGGCAAACGGCCAGTTTGCCTCCATCGCCAACGGCGCTGCACTGGAGGGTATGCAGGGGCGTGACGGTGCGCCGCTGGGCCAGATCGTGAGCAGCAACAAAGTCAACATATCGGAGCGCCAGGCCGACCTGTCGATCAGCAAGTCCGCCGCGATCACCGGTGGCGCGAAGGCCTCGGGTGCCGAGGTGGTCTACACCCTGCGCGTGAAAAACGATGTGCCTGAGAATGGGCGCAATCTAGACCTGCAGGCTGCGCAAACCGTCACGGTGACCGATGTCATCGGCAACCTGCTGACCGACGCCGGCGCCGGCGTACTGGGGGTGAAAACCTATGACAACAGCCGCTATCTGACGGCCGAGGTGCAAATGCCTGAGGTGCCGCAGGGCCAGGCGCAGGGTTTGAAGGCGGGCAACGCTGCCACCTCGGAGGGCTGCAGCATTTCGGGTGACAACCACCAGAAGTCTGCGACCGTCAGCTGCACCCTGCGCAACCTGCCTGCCGACCCGGATGTTGAGTATCTGGTCGTCATCAAGGCGCGCCAGTATGTGGACCCCCAGGACGATGCCACGCAGACCAACACCATCGTCAATGTGGCCGATGTGCGCTCGCCCGATACGGCGGAGTTCAACACCGCCAACAACCGTGCGCAGGCCTCGGTAGTGCTCGAAGCACTGACCGATCTGACCGTGACCAAGCAGGCCGCACCCGAGAGCGCTGCCGCCGGCCAGGCGATCACCTACACCTTGACGGCCAAGAACAGCGGCCCCTCGCAGGCGCGCCAGGTTCGCGTGACTGATCGCCTGCCGCTTGACACCATCTTGGTGGGCTCTGCGCCCAGCATCAGCGGTGGCAGCTGCAGCTTGAGCGGCGGCGCCACGTTTGCCGCCGGCCTGGAGATCACCGAAGCCAACCGCACGATGACCTGCGTCTGGACCGATGCGGTCGCCGAGAACGCGCAAAAGACGGTCAGCTACCAGCTGCGCTCACGCGCCAAGGACTACCCGCCTCAGCTGGACAACAGCGTCCTCGTGGCCTCGGTCACGCCGGAGACGGACCTGGGCAACAACAGCGCCAACGAAACGGTGCCGCTGGACAAGCCCCAGGTCGATGTGCTGGTGAACATGCGCCATACCCATGACGGCATCCCGCTGGACACCGGCAAGACCCAGTACACGATCACGGTGACCAACAGCGGTGCATCGCAGTCCTATGCGACGGGCGTGCAGATGGTGGACCAGTTCCCGGCAGCGGGATCGACGGCCGACTTCCGCTTTGTCTCGCTCGACAGCGTGCAACTGGCCAATGGGGATAGCCGCATTGGCCTGGACAGCTGTACCGTGCCGGCCGCCGGTGCGCTGGCGGGCAGTCTGGTCTGTGATTTCCCCTGGTTGGCGCCCAATGAATCGGTGGCGATCAAGTTCACGATGGAGCCCGCTGCGCTGCTCGATGGCCGCGCCGTAGGCACCGTCAACCACCGCGCGACGGTGGCGGCCGATGTGGAAGTGCTGGGCGGCATGGATGTCAGCAAGAACAACCAGACCACGGACCGTACCTCCACCTATGACCCGGCGCAAATCTCGCCCGAAGAGCTGGACAAGCTGCGCTATGTGGATCTCTCGCTGACCAAGACCAGTTCGGCCACCAGTGCCGTTGATGTGGGCGATCTGATCGCCTACACCTTGACGGTGAAGAACGAGGAAGACCCGGCAGCCAGCCCGCGCAATGACCTGGTGAACGGCCAGGCGGTCGTCAGCGATGTGCTGCCCGAAGGCCTGGCGCTGGAAGGCGCGGCCCCTGCCGGCTGCAGCTATGACGAGGCCACGCGCGCCTTGCGCTGCGAGATCACCACGCTCAATGCCGGTGAGCAAGTGGCTTTCCCCTTCAGCGCCAAGCTGCTGTCGCGTACTGAAGGACAGACCCTTGTGGTCAACAGCGCCCGCCTGACGAGCCCCGGCGATACCGACGAGTCCAACAACGACAGCCGCACCGAGCTGCCGCTGGCGCTGGTGGACCTGGCACTGCGCAAGACCGTGGACAAGGCCCAGGCCGCCGCAGGCGATGCGCTGACCTACACCTTGACCGTTGTGAACAACGGTCCGGCCGACAGCCGCGAAGCCAGCGTGACCGATGTCTTGCCCGAAGGCCTGGTCTTTGTGCAAGCCTCGCCGGCCTGCCGTTTTGACGCAGGCAGCCGCACGCTGGGCTGCGTGCTGGAGCCGCTGGCCGTGGGTGCATCGGTGAGCTTGACGGTGGAGACCACCGTGGATGCCGCGCTGCAAGGCCCGGCCAGCCTGGTCAATACCGCCGTGGTGGACCTGCCCGGCGATAGCGACCCGAGCAACAACGAAAGCTCGGCGACCACAACCATTGCTGGCAAGGACAATGGCGGCGGCGAAGGCCGGCCCGGTGACCAGACCGCAGTGCCCGTGCCTGCCTTGGTCCCTGGGGCGCTGCTGCTGATGGCGCTGGCCATGGCTGGCCTGGCCGCACTGCGACTGGGACGCCGCCGCTGAGAAGGCTATGCCATAGGATTTGCCTCCAGCACCCCAGCCGCGCATAGCCATGCGCGGCTTTTTTTGCGTGGGGGATTTGCCGCAGGAACAGCAGTTGTTGACAGAGGCATTTCCCCCGGCCAGAACTTTAACGGCTATATTTGCTCCTACGTCCACTTCGACGACAGCAGGCACGTACCATGGTTCGCTTCTTTTTTGTATTTCTGGGGCTGCAGCTCACTTTGTTTGGTCTCAATATGCTCAGCTGGGTGCAAAAGCACCTGGTCGAGCCCTGGACGGCGATGTTGGCGCAGATTTGCGCCTTTTTGGTGACCTGGTTTGACAAGTCTGCTGTCGCTGAAGGCAAGGTGCTGTGGAACCATGCCACCAATTTTGGCGTGTCGATCGAGGCCGGCTGCAATGGCATCGAGGCCTGCATTGTGTTGTTTGCCGCCATCATGGCCTTCCCCTCGAGCTGGCGCCACAAGCTCATCGGCCTGGTGCTGGGCTTCATCGCGGTGCAAGCGGTCAATATCGTGCGCGTGATCAGCCTGTTCTACCTGGGCCAGTGGAACATGACGGCCTTCAACTTTGCCCACGAGTACCTGTGGCAGGCGCTGATCATGCTGGACGTGCTGGTCGTCTGGCTGGTCTGGGTGCGTGCCGGCCAGCGCGCCAAGCGGGCCGAGGATGGCTCGGACCAACCGCCTCCCTCGGGCTCGGGGGCCGAGCCCACGCTGGCAGCCGCCTGATCTGAACCGGCCAGCAGTGCAAGCACTGCTGGCTTTTTTCCATAGGCACGAGAAGAAGCACAGGGCCCCCAGGAGGGCGGATACAGAGGAAGAGGGATGAAGCGCTTGAACCCGATACAGCGATTTGCGCTGCTGGCCTTTGCCGGCATCATCGTGCTGACCACCTTGTGGGTGCAGCTGTCGCCGTGGATGAGCTACCCGGTGGCGGTGATCTCCAAGGAAGGCATGCTGGACCTGGCCGCGGGCTGGGTCAAGCAGGTGCATATTGCGCCCGGAAAGATCGAGGTGGATACCTCGGTGGGCGTGGCCAATGCCAACACCGGTGGCCGCTGGGCCGAGATCTCGGTCGATGGCGACCCGGGCCGCTATGCCTACGGATTTCCGATCTTCCTGGCGCTGCTGCTGGCGGCCTGGCGCAAGGGCCGCATCTGGCGCGCGGTGCTGGGCTATGTGATCTTGCTGCCGTTCCAGGCGTTCAGCATCTCCACCAGCTTGCTGATGCAGATGGTGCTGGCCACCAATCTCGACCTGCGCCTGCTCAAGATCTCGCAGACCCAGCTGGACTTGCTCGCCTATGGCTACCAGCTGGGCAGCCTGGTGCTGCCCACCCTGGTGCCGTTTTTGCTGTGGCTGTGGCTGGACCGCCAGTTTGTCAACGAGGTGCTGGTCGAGGCCTGGAAGAAAAACATCCAGCCCAAGCTGGCGCCGCGCCCCACTGTGCTGCGGCCGCCCCCCCCACCGCCGCCTGAGCAGGTGATCCGCCCGGCCGAGAGCGGCCCCGAGATCTCGCACGAGATCAGCATCACCTTGCCGCCGCGCAAATAAGGCTAGTGCTTGGCAGCGGGCACCGGCACTGGGGTGCGCCAGGTGGCCAGCGCCAGCGCCGTGGCCAGCAGCGCAAACACTGCGCAAAACACGAGCAGCGCGCGCGACAGGCCCACCTGGTCGGACAGCCAGCCAATCCCCAGAATCGGCAAGATCGTGCCCACATAGCCGATGACCAGGTAGGTGGCCAGCAGGCCGGCGCGGTTGTCAGCCCGCGCCACCCGGTTGACCACCGAGATACCGCCCAGGTTGCACAGGCCATGGCCGAGCGCAGCGCTCAGCACGCAGAGCAGAAACACCGCCGCCGAGCTGGCAAACACATTGGCGATCAGCAGCAGATTGCACAGCGCCAGTGCGGCATAGCCGGTGATCAGCACCTTGCGGGTGACAAAGCCCTTGGCGGCATACTGCGAGGCGGCCGACAGCAGCAGAATGAGGCCGATCGACGGCCCGCTGATGGCCGGCCCGTGCCAGGGCAGCATGCTTTGCATAAAGCTGGGCGCGAGCGAGGCAAACAGGCTGAACATGCCAAAGGCACAGAAGGCGCCCATCGACGCCAGGCCGTAGCGGCGCAGCGCCGTGCGTTCGGGGAAGGTGAGGCGCGGCATCAGCTGGCGCAGGCCAAAACTGCTGCTGGCAGGCGCCGGCTGCAGGTGGGCCGGCAGCTGCACCTGGAACAGCGAATAAATCGCCAAGGCGCTTAGCAGCAGCGAGGGCAGATAGGCGCTGCGCAGCGGAAAAGGCGCCCATTGCGCGACCAGGCCACCGACAATGGGCCCCAGGCCAAAGCCAAAGGCAATCGTCAAGCTGGTGGTGGCAGCGGACCGCTGCGTGTCGCCGCTGGTGTTGAGCTGGGTCAGGCCCAGCGAGGCCGAGGTGGTGATCATCCCCGAGGCCAGGCCAATGATGATGCGGCTCAAGCCAAACACCTGCATGTTCCAGGCCAGCGCCGACAGCAGCACGCCTGCGCTCATCAGCACCACCCCCGCGCGCAGCACCTTGAAAAAACCATAGCGGGTCGTGATCGCGCCCAGTAGCATCAGGCTGGTGAGCGCTGCGGCCATATAGAGCACAAACACCTGGGTGATCGCGCTGGGCGGCAGCTGCCACTGGGCCTGGTAGAGCGGGTAGAGCGGGCTGGCCAGCGCCGTGCCCATGACGCCGACACACATCGAGAAGCACACCCAGAAATAGGGCGGCCATTGGTATTTCATGATCAGAACTTGGGGCTGGGCTGCGGTGGCAGCAGCAGGCCA
Organism: Comamonas koreensis; assembly: GCF_014076495.1. Taxonomy (NCBI): domain Bacteria; kingdom Pseudomonadati; phylum Pseudomonadota; class Betaproteobacteria; order Burkholderiales; family Comamonadaceae; genus Comamonas; species Comamonas koreensis. Next base: position 1,165,152 of record NZ_CP043575.1, read on the forward strand.
GCGGCGGGTAGCGGCTGGCCCTGAAAGGACGGTGGCCTGGATTGTAGGGAGTCGGGCCCGGCATGTCCCCGCGCTGTCGGGGTGCCCATCGCTGGGCGTAGGACATCTGCATGCAATGCCCTTGCGGCAGAGGCTGGTGTAGCAATCGCTGTTAAAAATAGCCATGATCCGAATGCCTGCCATGCGCTTTTTCCTCTCCCACCCCTGCCGTGCGGCCGCTGCCGCCTTGTCCGTGGCTGCGCTGTCCGCCTGCTCGCCCTATGTGGGCGTGGGCGTGCCGGTGGGGCCGTTCTCGGTCGGCGTGGGGGTGGGCAGTGGCGGGGTCAGCGCCGGGGTGGGCACGGGCCTGGGCCCTGTCGGTGTCGGCGTGGGGGTCAACCAGCGCGGCCAGGTGACGGGCAATGCAGGTGTCGGGGTCGGCACCTCCGTCGGGGGTGCCCAGGTGGGCGTGGGGGTGGGCACCGGCACGGTGCTGTATGACCCGGCAGCGCCAGCGTCTGGCCCCGCCGCTGCACCGGACTATGCCCAGCCGGTGCAGCCCGGCGTGGTGGTGCCTGGGGTGGTCAGCCCACCCTCGGGCGAGCATGATCCCAACCTGCAGTGGCGCGGTGCGGATGGGCAACTGCTGCCCGACTGCCGCTTGAATAACCGCTGTTAACCGGTTCCTTAAACGTACAGCGGCGGCTCATCCATCGCGATGAGCTGGGCCTGCAGCATCTGGGTTTGCTCCTGCCAGTAGGCCTCGCTGCCAAACCAGGGGAAGTGGATCGGAAAGATCGGGTCGTCAAAGCGCCGCGCCAGCCAGGCGCTGTAGTGGATCAGGCGCAGCGTGCGCAGCGGCTCGATCAGTGCCAGCTCGCGCCGGTCAAAGGGGCGGAACTGTTCATAGCCTTCGACCAGCGTCGACAGCTGCGCGCTTTGCTGCTGGCGGTCGCCCGACAGCAGCATCCACAGGTCCTGCACGGCCGGGCCGCTGCGCGTGTCATCGAGGTCGACAAAATGCGGGCCGCCGCCCTGGTGCTCGGGCGGCACCCATAGCACATTGCCCGGGTGGCAGTCGCCATGCAGGCGCAGGCTGCGGTAGCTGCCTGCGGCAAAGTGGCCGCTGGCATCGCCCGGATCGATGATCTCGCAGATCTTGTCGGTGGCGCGGCGGCAGGCATCGCTCCAGGCGCTGCGCTGGCCGGGCGGAATGGCGCCATGGGCCATCAGCCAGTCGTGGGGCTCGCGGGCAAAGTCCTGGGCATTGATGCTGGGGCGGTGTACAAAGGGCCGGGCCTCACCCACGGTGTGGATGCGGGCCAGAAAGCGCCCCACCCATTCGAGCACCTCCCAGTCGTCCAGATCGGGCTGGCGCCCGCCCCGCCAGGGCGATACGGAAAAGCGAAAACCGCCATGCTGCAGCAGGCTGTGGCCGTCCAGCTGCAGGGGCGCGACCACCGGCACTTCGGCGTCGGCCAGCTGCTGGGAGAACTGGTGCTCCTCGGCTATGGCCGCATCGCTCCAGCGGCCCGGGCGGTAGAACTTGCAGACCACCTTGCTGCCGTCTTCCAGCCAGACCTGGTAGACGCGGTTTTCGTAGGAAGACAGCGGGTTCAGGCGGCCATCGCCCCACAGGCCCACCGACGCCAGCGCGTCGAGCACCACATCGGGGGTGAGTGCGGCATAGGCATGCTCCTGCGCGGGGCTGCTGGGCGGGTAGTCATCGGTATCGTGCATACCGCCATTGTGCGCCCTTCTTGTGACGGCCATCCTGACCACAGGGACGCAAAAAAAGCCGGGCATGCAAGGCATGCACCGGCTGTACTGGAGAGCGTCAATCGTTGAACTGCGCGACTTAGACCACCACGGTCAGGGTCTTGTCGATATTGCCGCGGGTGGCGTTGGAGTAAGGGCAGACCAGGTCGGCGTCATGCACCAGCTTTTCGGCCACGGCCTTGTCCATGCCGGGCAGGTTCACCGTCAGGCGGGCGGCGATGCCGTAGGCGTTGGGGATGGGGCCCAGGTCCACTTCGGCGTCGATCGACAGGCCATCGGGCAGGGCGAGCTTTTGCTTGCCGGCCACCGCCTTCATCGCGCCGATAAAGCAGGCGGAGTAGCCGGCAGCAAACAGCTGCTCGGGGTTGGTGCCCTGGCCGCTGGTGCCGGGCGAGGACAGCTGCACATCCAGGCGGCCATCATTGGTGCGCGATGCGCCGTCGCGGCCGCCGGTGGTGTGTGCGTGGGCGGTGTACAGAACTTTTTCGAGAGTAGCCATGGTGAACTCCTGGTCAAGGGTGGAACGAAAAAACATGCTTCATCAAGAAGCGGCGGGCAGCGGCGCGGCCAGTCGGCTGCGCAGCTGTTGGATCTGGTGGGTCAATGCCTGCAGCTCCTGCACCGTGCATTGGCTGTGCGCGAGCACACAGGCGGGGATGGCAGCGGCTTGCTCGCGCAGCTGGCGGCCGGCCTCCGTCAGATACACGCGCACACGGCGCTCATCGTCACTGTCGCGCTGGCGCTGCAGCCAGCCTGCCGTCTGCATGCGCTTGAGCAGCGGCGTCAACGTCCCCGAATCGAGGAACAGACGCTCGCCCAGCTCGGAGACCATGCAGCCATCGCCCTCCCACAGTACCAAGAGCACCAGGTACTGCGGGTAGGTCAAACCCAATGGTTCGAGCAAGGGCTTGTACAGCTTGGTCATCGCCAGCGAGCTGGAGTACAGCGCAAAACACAGCTGCTGGTCGAGCAGCAGCGCGTTGTGGGCAGTGGCGGGGGTGGCGTTGGGCATGGGTTGAATTATCGTTCTCAATTAAATTGCGTGCAACTAAATTGTGAAAACACATTCCAGAAGCAGGGTATTTGGCAAAGGCCGGTGCATGGCCCCAGGATTCGTTTTAAAGGGAGGCAAGCCGCGCCGCAGATTGCAGCTGGGTTGCCGCCTTGCGTTTAATACGCGGTCTGCACCACCTGGCCGCTGCTGTCCTTGAACTTGGCCGCCACCGCATCGGCAGCGCTGCGCAGCAGGATCAGGTCCATCGAGACCGCGACAAACTGCGCGCCCAGGGCCAGGCATTCGCGGGCGCGGGCCTCGTCCACCATCAGGATGCCGGGGGCCTTGCCGGCAGCGCGGATGCGGGTGATGGCGTTGTCAATCGCGGCATTGACCACTGGGTGGCGCGGCTGGCCAGGGTAGCCCATGCTGGCCGACAGATCGGCCGGGCCGATAAAGATGCCATCCACGCCATCGACGGCGGCGATGGCCTCGATCTGGTCCAGCGCCTGCGCGGTCTCTACCTGCACCAGCAGGCACAGCTCCTTGTCAGCATCGTCGACGTACTGCAGGTCACGGCCAAAGTTGCTGGCGCGCATCGAGCCGCCCATGCCGCGAATGCCCTGGGGCGCATAGCGCATGGCTTGCACGGCGGCACGGGCCTCGTCGGCGTTTTGCACAAAGGGGATCAGAATGGTCTGGGCGCCAATGTCCAGGTAGCGCTTGATGAGCACCGGATCGTTCCAGGCCGGGCGCACCACGGCGCTGGTCGGGCGGGGCTGCAGGGCCGCCTCCACCGCCTGGAGCTGCTGCAGCACCTGGGGCACATCGTTGGGCGAATGCTCGGTGTCGAGCATGATCCAGTCGTAGCCGCTGCCGGCGAGCAGCTCGGTGATGTAGGGCGAGGGAAAGGCCGACCACAGGCCGATCTGCGCCTGGCCGGCGGCCATGGCTTTTTTGAAGAGGTTGGGGGTGGGCATGCTTGTCTCTGTTGTATGTGATGAGGTGTTTGCTCAGGGCAGAAGGTGGATCTCATCGCTGCTCATTCGCGTGCGGCAGCTCCCGGCCAGCGTGTGCCACTCGCTGGCGCCCAGGTCCAGCGCCTGCTGGTCTGCCATGGCTGTCACGCTGCGGCAGATGGGCTTGAAGTGCTTGGCGGCCACCGTGTCGCGCCCATAGCGCTGGTAGTAGCGCTTGAGGTGCAGATCGGCGGCCGGCACCCTGGCGGCCACATAGGCCAGGTAGTCGCGGTAGAGCGCATCGACCGGCGCCTCTTCGAGCTGCTGCTTCCAGAGGCGAAAGCCGGCCAGGCAGGCCACCAGGGCCAGCACCAGCGCGGCCACGGGCAGGGCCTTTTTCCAGATCGGGGTGCTGCGTGGCGCGGGCATGGGGAGGAATCGCTGGGCAGCGCGGGCGCGCGCGATCAGGCGTAGCTGTAGACGCCCTTGCCGGTTTTGCGGCCCAGTTGGCCAGCGGCGACCATTTCCTTGAGCAGCGGGCAGGGGCGGTATTTGCTGTCGCCAAAGTCTTTCAGGTAGACCTCCATCACGGCCAGGCAGACATCCAGGCCGATCATGTCGGCCAGAGCCAGCGGGCCAATCGGGTGGCTGCAGCCGAGCTTCATGCCGTCATCGATGTCCTGGGCTGACGCAATGCCTTCGGCCAGCACATAGAAGGCCTCGTTGATCATCGGCACCAAAATGCGGTTGACGACAAAGCCAGGCGAGTTCTTCACGCTGATCGGCGACTTGCCCAGGCTCTCGGCCAGTGCCTTGACCGCATCGTGCGTGGCATCGCTGGTTTGCAGGCCCCGGATCACTTCGACCAGTGCCATCATCGGCACGGGATTGAAGAAGTGCATGCCGATGAACTTGTCCGCGCGCTTGGTGGCTGCGGCCAGCTGGGTGATCGAGATCGATGAGGTGTTCGAGGCCAGCAGCACCGAGGGGTCCAGCAGCGCATCGACCTGTTGCAGGATCTTGAGCTTGAGCTCGTAGTTCTCGGTGGCTGCCTCGATCACCAACTGGGCCTTTTGCAGGTCTTCATAGCGGGTGCTGCCCTGGATGCGCGCGAGGGCGGCGGCCTTGTCGGCTTCGCTGATCTTTTCCTTCTTGATCAGGCGGTCCAGGCTGCTGCCCACCGTTGCCAAGCCCTTTTGCACGGCGGCGTCTGAAATGTCCACCATCACCACATTCAGCCCGGCCACCGCGCAGGTCTGCGCAATGCCGTTGCCCATGGTGCCTGCACCAATTACGCCTACGGTCTGGATCGTCATCTGTCTTCCTTGGGTCCTGTTGCTGGGAGAGGGGCCCGCCCTGCAGTGCCTGCGGCAAGCCCGGTGCCAAGATCATAGCGGGTGGTGTTGCAGTGCGGCACAAACTGGGCGACAGAGCGCGGGGATAGGCGGGGGTTCTAAAATGCCCCCCATCGCTGCGCCGCAGCCCCTTTGTTGACACGACCTGATATGACCACCTTCGGCACCCCGCTCACCAAGAACGCAACCAAAGTCATGCTGCTGGGCAGCGGCGAGCTGGGCAAGGAGGTGCTGATCGCCTTGCAGCGCCTGGGCGTGGAGACGGTGGCGGTGGACCGCTATGACAACGCCCCGGGCCATCAGGTGGCGCACCACGCGCGCACCATCACGATGAGCGACCCGGCCCAGCTGACGGCGCTGATCGAGGCCGAAAAGCCCGACCTGGTGGTGCCCGAGATCGAGGCCATTGCCACGCCCGCACTGCAGGCGCTGGAAGCGGCCGGCACCGTGCGCGTGGTGCCCACCGCACGCGCTACCCGCTTGACGATGGACCGCGAAGGCATCCGCCGCCTGGCGGCTGAGACCCTGGGCCTGCCCACCAGCCCCTACCAGTTTTGCGACAGCCTGGCCGAGCTGCAGGCGGCCATCGATGGCGGCATTGGCTACCCCTGCGTGGTCAAGCCGGTGATGAGCAGCTCGGGCAAGGGCCAGAGCAAGATCGATGGCCCGGGCGATGTGGAAAAGGCCTGGAACTATGCGATGGCAGGCGGCCGGGTACAGGGCGGCCGCATCATCGTCGAAGGCTTTATCGACTTTGACTACGAAATCACCTTGCTGACCGTGCGCGCCAAGAATGCCGCTGGCCAGATCGAAACCCATTTCTGCGAGCCCATCGGCCATGTGCAGGTGCAGGGCGACTATGTGGAAAGCTGGCAGCCCGCGCGCATGGCGCCCGCTGCGCTGACCTTGGCGCAGGACATTGCCCGCGCCATCACCAGCGACCTGGGCACCGGCCTGAACGGCGAGCCCGCCGGCCTGGGCCTGTTTGGCGTGGAGCTGTTCGTCAAGGGCGACCAGGTCTGGTTCAGCGAAGTGAGCCCGCGCCCGCATGACACCGGCATGGTGACGATGATCACCCAGTGGCAAAACGAGTTCGAGCTGCATGCCCGCGCCATCCTGGGCCTGCCGGTGGACACCAGCCTGAAGACCGCTGGCGCCAGCGCCGTGATCTACGGCGGTGTGGATGCCCAGGGCATTGTGTTTGACGGCGTCGATGCCGCCCTGCAGATCCCCGGCACCGAGGTGCGCCTGTTTGGCAAGCCCGAGAGCTTTAGCCGCCGCCGCATGGGCGTGGCGCTGGCCCGCGCTGCCGGTACCGATGCTGCACGCGACAACGCCAAAAAGGCGGCAGCGCTGGTCAAGCCCCGCGTGGCGGAGTAAGCGGCTGCTGAGCGAACGCTCAGCACCGCGTTGGATTCATTCGATAAAAAAGCATCTGGCTGCCCTTGAGAAGGGCGTCCAGATGCTTTTGTTTTGCTGGCTTGGTTACGTTGCTCTTAGTTGGCTTGGCAGCTATAGCTGTCGGCCAGGTTTACATCACCACTGCCCTTGTAACGTGGCCAGGTCGGGTACTCGCACAGCGGCCGGGTGCGCCCAGGCACGCCAGCGGTGTCGCTGACTACCTGGGCGCCTGGGGCAGTGCCAGCGGTCACCCACTGGTCCAACGCTTTGAGCGAATCCCAGTTGGCATTGAAGGCGGTGCTGGCCGCATGGCCGTAACCGGGTACCTCGTAATAGCGCGCAAAGCTCTTGACGGCGCTGGCGCCCATGGTCTGCTCCAGGCGCTGCCAGTACTGCGCGGTAGCGCGGGTGCTGACGAGCACGTCGGCCGTGCCATGGGCCATCAGCAGCTTGCCGCCGCGCTTGTTGAAGGCCGACAGGTCGGTGCTGTTGATGTCCTGCAACTTGGTGAGCTGGTTGATGCGGTCGGTCCAGGCGCCGGGGTTTTGTGGGTCCAGCGACAGCGCATCAAAGTTGGCATCGCGGGTCACAAAATAGCGCACCCACTGGTCCCAGAACACGGCCCAGTACGGGGCGGTGAGCGGCGCGGGGCTGGCCGGCGCGGTGGTGTTCATCGCCAGCAGGTTGACCGTGGGCTGCAGCGGGCTGCTGCCTTCCTCGCCCAGCTCCGAGCCCCAGACGTTGAAGCCGGGGTACTGCGTCTCGCCGCTGCCCAGCGGCGCGCTGAAGCGGATTTCGCTGTTGTAGGTCTTGAGCGCGCTGATCATTGCATCGGACAGGCAGCCTTCCTGGCTCGCGCCGCCGGCGCAGCGCAGCGGCTGGCCATTGAGCGTAGCGGTAGCCGGGTCAAACTGGCTGTTGCAGGCGGCCACATTGCTGACCACGCCGTCCTGCACGCCGTCGAGCGCATCGCACTTCTCCAGCGCCGCCTGGCGCAGCAGCTTGCGCTGGCCCAGGCTCGGGTAGGCGCCAGGCTGGGCAAAGGCGCGGCTGATGCGGCCAAACTGCAGATCCAGGCTGGCGGCGTTCCAGGCCGGGTACCAGGCCACCACGCCATCCCAGTCGGACGGCCATTTCTGCGCCACGGCCAGCGCCTCGCGCCCGCCGGTGGAGCCGCCCATGAAGTAGCGCTTGTCCGGCTTTTTGCCGTAAAAGCGCGTCACCAGCACATCGGCCACGTCGCTGGCCTTTTTCAGTGCAGCGCCCGAGAAGTTGGCGACCGCTTCGTCATTGGTGCCAAAGCTGCCATCGCGGCTGCCGGCTGCCCCTGCCTGGTGGCCCGAGTCGCTGCCAAACACCGCATAGCCCTGGTTCAGCAGCGGGTAGGCACCCTGGCTGGCGGGGGCGGCCGGGTAGGTGTAGAGGCTGGGCATCACGCCGTTGTAGCCGCCGCCGCCCACCATCACCACCTTGCCGTTCCACTCCTTGGGCAGCAGCAGGCCCATCTTGATGGCCGGGGCGCCGGGGTCGACTGGGGCGATCGAGATATTGGCCCGTACCGAGGCCGGGGGCTGCGCGCCGCTGGCGGCCGTTGGCGTTTCGGTCGAGGTCACCGTGGCACCGCTGGTGGGCAGGCCGATCTGGCTGGCCGCCACCTGCTGCTTGGCCAGCGCCAGGCTGGCCTCGTCAAAGTTGAAGCTGTGGGAGCCGCCGCTGCCGCAAGCGGACAGCGCAAGGACTGCGCTGGCGACGGCTGTCAGAGGGATAAAGCGCCGCAGGGGTGGGAGGATGGTTGTGGTCACGGTGTCTCCTGGTTGTTATGGTGCGGGCGCAAAGGCTTCTTTACGGCCCGCCGACCATTGTGGAAGTGACGCCCACAGTTATCCACAGGGTTTGCAGTTAGGTAGTTCCCCATAAGTAAAAAAGCCAGCACGGTCGTGCTGGCATTGGAGTAGGGCCCCCGCTGGCAAGGGCCCGCTTGGCGCGCTGCTTACTGGAAAGCCACCTCGGCAAAGCTGCGCAGCTTGCGGCTGTGCAAGCGGTCCACACCGCCTTCGCGCAGGATGTTGACCGCCCGCATGCCGATGCGCAGATGCTGGTCCACCCGCTCGCGGTAGAAGTGGTTGGCCATGCCGGGCAGCTTGATCTCGCCGTGCAGCGGTTTGTCGCTCACGCACAGCAAGGTGCCGTAGGGCACGCGAAAGCGGAAGCCATTGGCGGCAATGGTGGCGCTTTCCATATCGAGCGCCACGGCCCGGCTCTGGCTGAAGCGGCGCTGGGGCGTGTTGTCGGGCAGCAGCTCCCAGTTGCGGTTGTCGGTGCTGGCCACAGTGCCCGTGCGCATGAAGCGCTTGAGGTCGTCCTCGGGCACCTGGGTGACATCGGCCACCGCCTGCTGCAGCGCGACCTGGATCTCGGCCAGCGCCGGGATGGGCACCCACAGCGGCAGCTCTTCGTCGAGCACATGGTCCTCGCGCACATAGGCATGGGCCAGCACATAGTCGCCCAGCTGCTGGCTGTTGCGCAGGCCGGCGCAGTGGCCCAGCATCATCCAGGCATGGGGCCGCAGCACGGCGATATGGTCGGTGATGGTCTTGGCATTGGCCGGGCCCACGCCGATATTGACCATGGTCGTGCCCGACTGGTCAGCGCGCACCAGGTGGTAGGCGGGCATCTGCGGCAGGCGCGGGGGCGGGTTGCCCAGCGCGTCCACCGCTTCGGGCGCCAAGCCCTGGCGGCGGGTGACGACATTGCCCGGCTCGATAAAGGCGATGTACTCGCTGTCCGGGTTGGCCATCTCGGCGCGGCCCAGGCGGATGAACTCGTCGATATAGAACTGGTAGTTGGTGAACAGCACAAAGTTCTGGAACCACTCGGGCAGGGTGCCGGTGTAGTGGCGCAGGCGCTGGAGCGAGTAGTCCATGCGCGGCGCGGTGAACAGCGACAGCGGATGCGCCTCGCCCGGCTTGGGCTCCCAGGTGCCGTTGGCGATGCCATCGTCCATCGCATGCAGGTCGGGCAGGTCAAACACATCGCGCATCAGCATGCGGCGCTCGGCGCTCAGCTTGCCTTCGATATGGTCGTTGTCGGCAAACGAGAAATGGATGGGGATGGGCTGGCTGCTGGTGCCCACTTCCAGCTCCACGCCGTGGTTCTCGATCAGCAGCCGGAACTGCTCGGCATAGTAGTTGGCAAACAGGTCGGGGCGGGTCAGCGTGGTCTCGTAGTGGCCGGGGCCCTCGACAAAGCCATAGGCGAGCTTGCTGTCGGCCCGGGCCACGGTGCGCGTGTGCAGGCGCACAAAGGGATAGCAGGCGCGGTAGGGGGCGGCCGGGGTTTCGCCCGCGACAAAGCGTTGCATGGCCTGGCGCAGAAAGCCGATTTGCTCGGCATAGATGGCCTGGACCTGCGCCAGCGCGGAGGAAGCCGTGCGGTGGCTGGTCGGTGCGGTAAAGGCAGGTTTGGTAAAGGTCATGCACCATTGTGCATCTGCTTTTGGGCCCTGGCATGACAAATCAGGGCCCGGTGTTGCTGGCTGTCAGCACCGGTGGCCGGCGGCGCCAAGGCCGGATTCAGGGGTACCCGCAGGGCCGCCAGCGGCTGCCAGGCCGGGCGCGGGATAATTGCGCCATGAACGCAACCACCACCACCGCCAACGCAGCGGACGCCAGCTCTTTCAGCCAACTGCCTCTGGGCCAGACCATGCAGGCCAATCTGCAGCAGCTGGGCTACACGCAGATGACGGCGATCCAGGCGGCCAGCCTGCCCTTTGCGCTGCAAGGCAAGGATGTCATTGCCCAGGCCAGCACCGGCAGCGGCAAGACCGCCGCCTTTGGCCTGGCCCTGCTCGCCCGCCTGAACCCGCGCTGGTTTGCCGTGCAATCGCTGGTGCTGTGCCCCACCCGTGAGCTGGCCGACCAGGTCGCCACCGAAATCCGCCGCCTCGCGCGCGCCGAGGAGAACATCAAGGTCGTCACCGTCTATGGCGGTGTGCCCTCGCGCAACCAGATCGCCAGCCTGGAAAACGGTGCCCACATCATCGTTGGCACCCCGGGCCGGGTGATGGACCTGATGGAGCGCGGCGTGATCGACCTGGCCGCCCTCAACACCCTGGTGCTGGACGAGGCCGACCGCATGCTGGACATGGGCTTTTATGGCGACATCGTCACCGTCGCCAGCCAGTGCCCGGCCGAGCGCCAGACCCTGCTGTTCTCGGCCACCTACCCCGAGGGCATTGCCCAGCTGGCCGAGCGCTTCATGCGCGATCCGCAGACCGTCAAGGTCGCCTCGCAGCACAGCGCGCACAAGATCGCGCAGCGCTGGTACGAGGTCAAGGAGTCCGAGCGCCTGCATGCCGTGTCGCAGCTGCTGGCGCATTTCCGGCCCGAGTCGTCCATCGCCTTTTGCAACACCAAGCAGCAATGCCGCGACCTGGTCGAGGTGCTGCAGGCCCAGGGCGTGAGCGCGCTGGCGCTGTTTGGCGAGCTGGAACAGCGCGAGCGCGACGAGGTGCTGGTGCAGTTTGCCAACCGCAGCTGCAGCGTGCTGGTGGCCACCGATGTGGCCGCGCGCGGCCTCGATATCGCCAACCTGGCCGCCGTCATCAACGTGGACACCACGCCCGACGCTGAAGTGCATATCCACCGCATTGGCCGCACCGGCCGGGGCGATGCCGAAGGCCTGGCGCTGAGCCTGGCCAGCATGGACGAGATGGGCTCGGTCGGCAAGATCGAGCTGCTGCAAGGGCGCGAGTCGCAATGGCATCCGCTGAGCGAGTTGACCCCGGCATCCGACCAGCCGATGGTGCCGGCGATGCGCACCATCCAGATCATTGGCGGGCGCAAGGAAAAGATCCGCGCTGGCGATGTGCTGGGCGCAATGACGCGCGACTTTGGCTACAGCAAGGAGCAGATCGGCAAGATCAATGTGAACGACTTCTCGACCTATGTGGCCGTCAGCCGCGATATCGCCCACCAGGCGGTGGACCGGCTCAACAGCGGCCGGGTCAAGGGCAAAACCGTGAAGGCGCGCCTGCTCTAAGCCCCGCCGCACCCCGCCCGCCATGAAACCTGCCTTACCCGCCGCAGCGCACAGCCGCTGGACTACGCCCGAGAACCTGCTGCGCATCTCGGTGGTGGTGGCCATTGCCACCATTGCCCTCAAGACCAGTGCCTGGGCCGTCAGCGGCTCGGTGGGCCTGCTGTCCGATGCGCTGGAATCGCTGGTCAACCTGGTGGGCGCGCTGTTTGCGCTGGGCATGGTCACCATTGCCAAGCGCCCGGCTGACGAGGGCCACCCCTATGGCCACACCAAGGCGGAGTACTTCTCTGCCGGCTTTGAGGGCCTGCTGATCTTTGGCGCGGCCATGGCCATTGTCTGGGCCTCGGTGGACCGCCTCCTACACCCCCAGCCGCTCGAGCAGCTGGGCTGGGGCATTGCGCTGTCCATGCTCAGCACGGCGCTCAACGGCGGGCTGGCGTTTGTCATGCTGCGGGCGGCACGCGCGCACCATTCGATGGCGCTGGAAGGCGATGGCCGCCACCTGATGACCGATGTCTGGACCTCGGTCGGCGTGGTCGGCGGCTTGCTGCTGGCGATGCTGACCGGCTGGCATTGGCTCGATGCGGTGCTGGGCATTGCGGTGGCGCTGCATATCTTCAAAGAAGGTGGCCAGCTGGTCTGGCGCTCTTCGCAGGGCCTGATGGACGAGTCCATCGATGCCGAGACCCTTGCCAAGATCGAGCACTGCGTGCGCAGCTTTGAGGCGCAAACCGGCGGCGCCGTGCATTGCGACAAGCTCAGCACCCGGCGCGCCGGCTCGCTGCACTTTATCGACATGCACCTGCACATGCCCGGCGACTGGACCCTGGCCCATGCCACCCAACTGCGCATGCAGCTGGAAGCCGCTTTGCTGCAGGAGCTGCCGCAGGCGCGCATCAGCATGGAAGTACTGCCGCTGGGCGTACAAACCCAGACCGAGGCCGTGCAGCTGCACGGCGATGCACCCAGCCCCTGAACCATGAACCCCGGCTGCAGCGCCCTGGCCTGCCGCCTTTCCGGAAGCAAGAATCTCCGATGATCAGCGTATTGCAACGGGTGCGCGAAGCACGAGTTGAAGTGGATGGCCAAGTGATTGGCCAGATTGGCCATGGCCTGCTGGCCCTCGTCTGCGCCGAGCGCGGCGACAGCCAGGCAGAAGCCGACAAGTGGCTGGCCAAGATGCTCAAGCTGCGCATCTTCCAGGATGAGGCCGGCAAGATGAACAAGAGCGTCGTCGATGTGGCCGGCGGCCTGCTGATCGTGAGCCAGTTCACCCTGGCCGCAGACACCAGCGGCGGCAACCGCCCCAGCTTTACCCAGGCCGCGCCCCCGGCCGATGGCGAGCGCCTGTACGACTATGTCGTGGCGCAGGCGCGCGCGCTGCACCCCGAGGTGGCGACGGGCCGTTTTGGCGCCGACATGAAGGTCTACCTGATGAATGACGGGCCGGTGACGATTCCGCTGCGCATTGCGCCCGTTGCTGCGACGGTGGCCTGAGGCCTATCCACCCAGCCACGTCATCTGGAGCTCGACAAGCAGCAGCTAGACTCAGTCCTTTTGCCACCGAGAGGACGAGAGACACCGATGACCGAGATGGAAAAAGCCGCTGCCGGCCTGCTGTACGACGCCAACCATGACCCCAGCGTGCTGCAGCTGCGCGATGCCGCCAAGGAAAAGCTGTTTGCCTTCCAGCAGATCGGCGCGCACCTGCGTGCCGAGCGCGAAGTGATTCTGCGCGGCCTGCTGGGCAAGCTGGGCCGCAACCCGGTGTTCGATGGCCCCTTCCTGTGTGACTACGGCTTCAACATCGAGATTGGCGACCACTTCTACACCAATGTGAACCTGGTCATCCTCGATGCCGCCAAGGTCCGCATCGGCAACAACGTCTTTATCGCGCCCAATGTCGGCCTCTACACCTCCGGCCACCCGCTCGATGCCGCGCGGCGCAACCAGGGGCTGGAATTCGCCCTGCCCATCACCATTGGCGACAACGTCTGGATCGGGGCGGGCGTGCAGGTGCTGCCTGGCGTCAACATCGGTGCCGGCAGCGTGATTGCGGCCGGTGCCATCGTCACCAAGGATGTGCCCGAAGGCGTGGTGAGTGCCGGCAACCCGGCGCGTGTGCTGCGGGCCATCACCGACAAGGATGCGCAGGCCTACGCCTGAGGTGTCGCGTCGCGCTCAGACCGCCGCCAGCGCTGCCAGGTGGGTGTCCACCGTCCCCGCGTCGCTGGCTGCATTCACATGCGCAAAGTACTGGTACCAGCCGCTGGCCTCTATCGCGGCCAGCAAGGCATCGCGTGCCTGCGGGTTGGGAAAGCGCCAAATGCCTAGAAACTGGTGCTGGCTGGCTTGTGCAATGGCGGTATCGGTCTCTGCCAGAGAGAGCAGCTCGATGCCCTGGCTGGAGAGCTGGCCCAGGCCCTGGCCGATGGCGGACAGAAACGACAGGCGCTGCGCGGCGGGCAGCGCCTGCCAGGCGGCATTCGGGGTATAGAGCTCGACAAGGTAGCAAGACATGGCTGGGGCTTCTTTCAGCGAATACTGCGCAGCGCGCGTTGACAGATACGTGCGGTGTTGGGCGATGGTGTATCGCCCAGCCACTGGCTGCAGATCTCGCGCACCCAGTCGGGCTGGTCCTTGGCGGCGTCGTTGAGCCAGTTGGCGACGGAATCCTGCACATAGATGGAGGGGTCAGCACGCAGCGCTTGCAGCAGCGGCAGGGCCTGCGCGGGCGTCTTTTTGAGCGCGGCGATGTGCGCACACCAGACGCCACGTGGGCGCAGTGCCTCGCAGGCAAAGCGGCGCAGCTTGTCGGACGGCGATGCCGTCCAGGGCAGCAGCTGTGCGATGGCCTCGTGCAGAGCGCTGGCCAGATGCGGGCGCAAGGCCATCCAGGCCCATTCGCGCACGCCAAAATGCCCATCGTCGGCCAGGCTGCGGATCGCGGAAAGACGCACCGGCAGTGCCAGCCCGGGCTGGGCGCCAACCATAAAGCAGGCCCAGCCGCGCACGGTGTCTACCGGGTGGTTGCGGCACTGCGCGATGCCCTCGGCGCCCAGGGCATTCAGCAGCAGCTCGCCGATGCGGCCCATGCGCCCCAGAATACCCAGCGTGCAAGCGGCATCGGCTTGCTGCAAGGTCTGGGCAGAGAGACCGGGAAAGACGGTGCGCAGCAGCTGCGCCTGGTCCAGCGCCGTGCATTCAGCCAGCGTGGCGGTGGCGATCTCGCCTCTGGACAGCGCTTGCAGCACATCGGCAGGGATATCGGCCGCGCGGCTGGCGCCTTTGCGTGGGCTGTTCATAGCGCTGCTTCGCCCAGGTTGCGGGCCACCTTGTCCAGCAGTTGGGCCAGCTGCTGGCGCTCGCTGGCCGACAGCCCGCCGTACAACCCGGCGATCCAGTGGCTGTGCTGGGCAAACACCTGTTGGGCCAGCTGCCGGCCTTTGCCGGTGAGCCGTATGCGCAGCGCGCGGCGGTCGCTGGCCTCGGCATGGCGGGCGACCAGGCCTTCGCGCTCCAGGCCATCGAGCAGACCGGTGACGGTGGCCCGGGTCACGCCCGCACGCTCGGCCAAGGTATTGGGCGCCAGGCCATCGGCCGCGGCGTCCAGCAGGAACAGCAGCACAAAGCGCCCTTCCGACAGGCCATTCGGGGCCAGCAAGCGGGCGCAGTCGCGGTCAATATCTGCTGCCAGCGTGAGCGTCTGGAAGCAAAGGCGAATCCCTGCCACATCGGGCATGCCGCGCCGCTGGGCTTCGTCCAGCAGGGCGTTGTATTTTTGGGCGAGTTGCATGATGGCGGCTTATAGTAAGGTGGCTAATTATATGCACAAAGCATGCTGCCTGGTGGCATGCCATGGGGATGGCGGTTGGCGAACGCACTGCGTGGCTAGAAGCAGCGCTCCGTCACAGGACGGGCGCCACCGGCAGAATCAGCCCAAATGTCGTCTCGCCGCCCTGCGACTGGGCAAACACCGAGCCGCCATGCATCTTGGCGATGGCTTTGACAATGGCCAGGCCCAGGCCATGGTGGCGCTCGGCGTTGTGGCGCGAGGCATCGGCGCGGTAGAAGCGGTCAAACAGGTGGCGCAGGTGTTCGGGCGCAATGTCGGGCCCGGTGTTGGTCACGGATATGACCGCATGGGCATGCTCGTGCTGCCAGCGCGAGCGTATGTCGATGCGGATCGCAGAGCCCGCCAGCGCATAGCGGGTGGCATTGCTCAGCAGGTTGGACAGCGCGCGCCGCATCAGCGGCGCATCGACCTGGGCCTGCGCGTCACCCAGCACTTCCAGGCGCAGGTCGGCATCGAGCGCGACCGCTTCATAGAACTCGACCACATCCTGGGCAACGGCGGCCAGGCTGACGACCCCGGTCTCGCGCGCGCCCACGCCCTGGTCGGCACGCGAGAGGAAGAGCATGTCGCCCACCATCGCGGCGATGCGGCGCAGGTCCTCCAGGTTGGACTCCAGCACATCGCGCAGCTCATCCACCGAGCGGGGCTTGCGCAAGACCACTTCGGTGCTGGAGATCAGGGTGGCCAGCGGCGTGTTGAGCTCGTGCGCCACGTCGGCGTTGAAGGCTTCGAGCTGGCGGTAGGCATCGGCCAGGCGGTTGAGCAGCGCATTGAACTGCGTGACGATGGGCTGCAGCTCCTGGGGCAGGCCGCTGCCGTCGAGCCGGCGCTCAAAATCGCGGGCCGACAGCAGGCTGATCTGCGAGACCAGTGAGGCGATGGGCTGCAGGCTGCGCTGCACCAGCAGGCCGCCAAACAGCGCCAGCAGCAAGGAGCCGGCCACCATGGCTGCAAACAAGGTCCAGCCCAGGCCGCGCAGCAAGGCCTCGTCGGGGCGCAGGTCCATCACCAAGGTGGCGGTGGCTGCGCGCGCCTGGTGGTACTGGGGCGCGGTGATGCCAACAGCAAAACTGCGCTGCAGGGTGTGGTGGCCGCTCCAGTCGGGCGGGATGCTGTCGAACAGCACATGGCCCTGGTCGTCCACCACGCGGATCGCGTAGTCGCCGTGGCCGGCCAGAAAATCGGTCAGCAGGTGGTCCAGCGCCTTGTCGCGGTGGGCCGTGCTGTCATCGCGCAGCACATGCATCAGCGACTGCTGCTTTTGGTCGAGCATCTCCTTTTGGCGGGCCGACAAGGTGTTGTCGAAAACCAGAAACACCACCAGGCTGACGGCGCCCAGGCCCAGCATCGACAGCAGCGCCATCCAGCGCGAGAGCCGGCGCCCCAGATGCGGTACGGCGGTGGTCGGGTTCATGGCTGGGCCCGGCTCTCCAGCACATAGCCCATGCCGCGCACGGTGTGGATCAAGGGCGCGGCAAAAGGCTGGTCCACCTTCATGCGCAGGCGCCGCACGGCCACTTCGACCACATTGGTCTCGCTGTCAAAGTTCATGTCCCAGACCTGCGAGGCCAGCTCGGTGCGCGAGAGCACCTCACCCTGGCGGCGCAGCAGCAAGGCGAGCAGGTTGAACTCCTTGGCCGTCAGATCGAGCCGCACGCCAGCGCGCACCGCCTTGCGCCGGATCAGGTCAAGCTCCAGATCAGCCTGGCGCAGCACTGTGGGCTCGGGGGACGCCGGGTGGGCCTGCGCGCGGCGCAGCAGCACCTGGATGCGGGCCACCAGCTCGGAAAACGCAAAGGGCTTGATCAGGTAGTCATCGGCGCCGCTTTGCAGGCCGCGCACCCGGTCCTGCACATCGCTGCGGGCGGTCAGCATCAGCACCGGGGTGGATTTGGCCTGGCGCAGCGCGGCCAGCACCGCAAAGCCATCGATGCCCGGGAGCATGCCATCGAGCACGATCAGGTCGTAGTCCAGCTCCATGGCCAGGTGCAGGCCATCGATGCCGTTGGTGGCGACATCGACCGTGTAGCTCTCCTCGGCCAGACCTTTGCGCAGGTACTCGCCGAGCTTGGCTTCGTCTTCAATCAGCAGCAGTCTCATGGCCGCCATTGTCCCTGATGGTGCCGGCTGGCGGCGATTACAAATTTGTCATTTTCCCGACGGCATTGTGTTCGTTGCTGCTTTCTACAGTCCGTTGCATCGCATATGGATACCGCCTGCATGGGGGCCGCTGCGGTGCTGGCCGCCCCTGTTTGGCCCGGCACTGCCAAGGCCGTCCTGGGCGCTATCTGCCACCACAGGAGAAGCAGCTATGACCACCCCGTTGCCGGGCCCCATGCGGGCAGGCACCCATCCTCCACGGCCGCTAGGGCCTGCCTGGCCCGCATGGTTGCTGGGGGCTGCCTTGGCCAGCGCCTTGGGGCCGCTGGCTCATGCAGAGCCGATACCTGTGCAAGACCCTGCTACGGCGACCGCCACCCTGCCTGCAGGGGTGACTCCCTCTATCACGCTGGCCGCCGCTTGGGACAAGGCCCTGGCGGCCAACCCCGGTTTGCAGGCCGCCCGCTTCGGCGCGGCTGCGGCCGACGGCCTGGTCATGCAAAGCCAGGCACGCCCCAATCCCGAGGTCTCTCTCAACGTCGAAGACACCCGCCCCGAGACGCGTACCAACACCGTGCAGATCAGCCAGCTGATTGAGCTGGGCGGCAAGCGCGAGGCGCGCATGCAGCTGGCCGACAGCGAGAAGGCGGCAGCGCAGGCGAGCGTCGTGGCCACCCAGGCGGCATTGCGCTACCAGGTGCTGGTCAACTTCAACGAGTTGCTGCTGGCGCAGCAGCGGGTGGACTTTGCGACCAAGACCCATGCGCTGGCCACGCAGGCGCTGGATGCCGCCAACAAGCGCGTGCAGGCAGGCAAGGTGCCGCCGCTGGAGGCCAGCCGTGCGCAAGTGGCGCAGGCCAATGCGGCCCTGGAGCTGGCGCAGGCCCGCTCATTGACCGGCGTGGCGCAGCAGAACCTGGCCTCGCTCTGGGGCGGGCGCGGTGCAGAGCTGGGGCTGGCCAGTGGTGATTTCTCGGCCACCGTGCAGGCCCCCACGGCCGAGCAGCTGGACCAGCGCCTGGACGATGCGCCTGCGATGCTGCTGGCACGGCGCGCGCTGGAGCAAAGCCACGCCGCCTCTGCGGTGGAGCGCGCCAAGCGCGTGCAGGACCCGACGTTGAGCCTGGGCGTCAAGCGCGCCCGGGATGTAGGGCGCAACCAGGTGTTTGTCGGGGTAAGCATTCCCCTGCCTCTGTTTGACAGCAATGCCGGCAACCAGCTGCAGGCACTGCGCAAGGTGGACCAGGCCGAGCAGCAGCTGCAGGACCAGCGCCTGCAACTGCAGGCCCAGGTGTTTGCCGCCCGCCAGCAGTGGCTCAGCAGCAACCAGCAGGTGGCGCTGCTGCAAAGCCAAGTGATCCCCACGGCGCAATCGGCCTATGACCTGGCCGTGCGCGGCTTCTCGCTGGGCAAGTTCAGCTTTCTGGATGTGCTCGACGCCCAGCGCAGCCTGTTTGACAGCCAGCGCCAACTGCTGGACCAGCTGATGGCCTCGCACCGCGCCCGTGCGGAGATTGAACGCATCTTTGGCACGCCAGCGCTGGCGGCCGCTACAGGAACCTGATCCCATGTCCGAGAAAACCCCATTCGATACTTCGCTGAGCTCATCCAAACAGTGGATCGCCGCGGCGGTGATTGCCGCTGCCGGTGTGGCCGGCGGCGCCTATTTGTTGCGCGGCCCGGGCACGGCGGCCGCAGCCCCCGCTGCAGCGGCAGCAGGCCATGGCGATGCGCCATCCCACCAGGATGGCGAGCACCATGGCGAAGCTGCTGCCAAAACCGGTGCCAAGGCGGGCGCCGATGCGCACCAGGAAGCCGACCAGCATGGCGATGGTGAGCACCATGACAACAAAACCGATGCCAGCAGCAAGGATGCGCACGGCGATGCCACCGGCGGCCATGCCGAAGGCGAAGAAGCGGGCGAGGGCCTCGTCAAGCTGAGCGCAGCGCAGGCCAAGGCGGCCGGTGTGGTGGTGGACCAGGCGGGGCCGGCGTCCATCCAAAAGCAGGTGCTGCTGCCCGGCGAGATCCGTTTTGACGAAGACCGCACGGCGCACGTGGTGCCCAGGGTGGCCGGTGTGGTGGCCTCGGTCCACGCCCAGCTCGGTGAGCAGGTGGCCAAGGGGCAGCTGCTGGCTGTCATCCAGAGCCCGGCGGTGTCGGACCAGCGCAGCGAGCTGCAAACGGCGCAGCGGCGGCTGGCCTTTGCCAAGAGCAGCTACGAGCGCGAAAAGCAGCTGTGGCAGGAGCGGATCTCTGCCGAGCAGGATTACCAGGCAGCGCGCCAAGCGCTGCAGGAGGCCGAGATTGCCGTGGCCAATGCCGCGCAAAAGCTGTCCGCCATTGGGGCGGGCGTGGCTGGTGCCAGCCGCTATGAGCTGCGCGCGCCGCTGGCTGGCA
The DNA here is from genome assembly GCF_014076495.1 of Comamonas koreensis. Lineage (NCBI taxonomy): Bacteria > Pseudomonadati > Pseudomonadota > Betaproteobacteria > Burkholderiales > Comamonadaceae > Comamonas > Comamonas koreensis. The sequence goes on from NZ_CP043575.1 coordinate 1,185,015, forward strand.
TGGTGGTGGAGAAGCACCTGACCGTGGGCGAGTCGGTGACCGACAGCACGGCCTCGTTCACCGTCTCCGATCTGCGCTCGGTCTGGGCGGAGATCAGCGTGGCCGCCCCGCAGCTGCCCGATGTGCGAATGGGCGCGCCGGTCGTCGTGCGCGCCACGGCGTTTGACTCCCAAGCCGAAGGCCGGATCGCCTACGTGGGAGCGCTGATCGGCGCGCAAACCCGCACGGCACCGGCGCGCGTGGCGCTGGCCAATCCGCAAGGGGTGTGGCGCCCGGGCCTGTTTGTCGATGTGGCGGTGCTGGCCGGTGAATCACCCGTCCCCATTGCGGTGGACGCCAAGGCCATCCAGCGGCCCGATGGCAAAGAGAGCGTGGTGTTTGTGCCGGCCGAGGGCGGCTACCGGGCCCAGGTGGTTGAGCTGGGTGCGACGGATGGCAAAACCACCGAAGTCACATCGGGCCTGCAGGCCGGGCAGCGCTATGTCAAGGAGGGCTCCTTCATGCTGCGGGCCGAGCTGGGCAAGGCCTCTGCCGAGCACGCGCATTGATCGGGAGCCCGCATGTTTGAACGCATCATCCGTTTTTCCATCGAGCAGCGCTGGCTGGTCATCCTGGCGGTGTTCGCCATGGCTGCGCTGGGCGTATTCAGCTACCAGCGCCTGTCCATCGATGCCGTGCCCGACATCACCAATGTGCAGGTACAGATCAACACCCAGGCGCCGGGCTACTCGCCGCTGGAGACCGAGCAGCGCATCACCTACCCCATCGAGACCGTGATGGCCGGCCTGCCGCACCTGGAGCAGACCCGTTCGCTGTCACGCTACGGGCTGTCGCAGGTGACGGTGATCTTCAAGGACGGCACCGACATCTACTTTGCCCGCCAGTTGGTCAATGAGCGTATCCAGGAAGCGCGTGAGAAGCTGCCGCCCGGTATTGCACCGAGCATCGGCCCCATCTCCACGGGCCTGGGCGAAATCTACCTGTGGACGGTGGAGGCGGAAGATAGCGCCAAAAAGCCTGATGGCACGCCCTACACCCCCATGGACCTGCGCGAGATCCAGGACTGGGTCATCAAACCCCAGCTGCGCAACGTGCCCGGCGTGACCGAGATCAACTCCATCGGCGGCTTTGCCAAGGAATACCTGGTGGCGCCCCGGCCGGACAAGCTCGCGTCCTATGGCATCTCGATGGACAAGCTGGTTGCAGCACTGCAGAGCAACAACACCAATGTGGGGGCGGGCTATATCGAGCGCGAAGGCGAGCAATACCTGATCCGCGCGCCCGGCCAGGTCAAGGGCATTGCGGACATCCAGGAAGTGATTGTGGGCAGCACCCAAGGCCAGCCGGTGCGCGTGCGCGACCTGGCTGAGGTGAGCCTGGGCCGCGAGCTGCGCACGGGTGCAGCCACCGACAACGGCCGCGAGGTGGTGCTGGGCACCGTGTTCATGCTGATCGGCGAGAACAGCCGCATCGTCTCCAAGGCAGTGGATGCGCGCATGGAGTCGATCCGCAAGACCTTGCCCCAGGGCGTGAAGATCGTGACCGTCTACGACCGCACGACCTTGGTGGAAAAAGCCATTGCGACAGTGAAGAAAAACCTGGTCGAAGGCGCGGCGCTGGTGGTGGTGGTGCTGTTTCTGTTCCTCGGCAATATCCGCGCTGCGCTGATCACGGCGCTGATCATTCCGCTGTCGATGCTGTTCACCTTCAGCGGCATGGTCAAGTGGGGCATCAGCGCCAACCTGATGAGCCTGGGCGCGCTGGACTTTGGCATCATCATCGACGGGGCGGTGGTGATTGTGGAGAACTGCGTGCGGCGCCTGGCGCATGCGCAGGAGCGCAAGGGCAGCCCGCTGTCGCGCAGCGAGCGCTTCCATGAGGTGTTTGCCGCCGCCAAGGAATCGCGCCGTCCGCTGCTGTTTGGCCAGCTGATCATCATGGTGGTCTACCTGCCGATCTTTGCGCTGACGGGGGTGGAGGGCAAGATGTTCCACCCGATGGCGCTGACCGTGGTGCTGGCCTTGGTGGGCGCGATGGTTCTGTCCATCACCTTTATCCCGGCGGCCATTGCCTTGTTCATTGGCAGCAAGGTGGGCGAGAAGGAAAACCGCCTGATGACCTGGGCGCGCCAGGCCTATGAGCCCTTGCTGGCGCGGGTGATGCGCATGCCGGTGGTGGTGCTGACGGCGGCTGTCGTTTCGGTGGCCCTGAGCCTGCTGCTCGCATCACGCCTGGGCAGCGAGTTTGCGCCCAACCTGAACGAGGGCGACTTCGCGATCCAGGCGTTGCGTGTGCCGGGCACGAGTCTGACGCAATCGCTGGAGATGCAGATGCAGATCGAGCGCGCGCTCAAGGACCAGGTGCCCGAGATCGAGCGCGTGTTTGCCCGCACCGGAACGGCCGAGATTGCCTCGGACCCTATGCCGCCCAATATCTCGGATGGCTACATCATGCTCAAGCCGCGTGCGCAATGGCCGGATCCGCAGCGCAGTCGCGAGGAACTGCTCGCCCAGGTGCAGGAGGTGGTAGAGGCGATACCGGGCAGCAACTACGAGTTCTCGCAACCGATCCAACTGCGCTTTAACGAGCTGATCTCGGGCGTGCGCAGCGATGTGGCGGTCAAGGTGTTTGGCGACGATATGCAGGTGCTCGAACGCACCGCGCAGTCGATTGCCGCGATGCTGCAGAAGGTGCCCGGCGCCTCCGAAGTGAAGGTGGAGCAGACTACCGGCCTGCCGATGCTGACGGTGCAGGTGGACCGGGAAAAGGCATCGCGCTATGGCCTGAACATGGGCGATGTGCAGCAGACCATTGCTACGGCCGTGGGCGGACAGGAGGCAGGCACGGTGTTTGAAGGCGACCGGCGCTTTGACATACAGGTGCGCTTGCCTGAGGCGGTGCGCAGCGACCTGGCCGCGCTGGAGCGCCTGCCCATTGCGCTGCCGCAGCAGGAGGGCAGCCGCCTGGGCTTTGTGCCCTTGTCAGCGGTGGCCAGCTTTGCGCTGTCGCCCGGGCCCAACCAGGTCAGCCGTGAGGATGGCAAGCGCCGCATTGTGGTGAGCGCCAATGTGCGGGGCCGCGATATCGGCTCCTTTGTCGAGCAGGCGCAGCAGGACCTGGGCGCGATGGCCCTGCCCAGCGGCTACTGGACGCGCTGGGGCGGCACCTTCGAGAACTTGCAATCGGCCCAGCAGCGGCTGCAGATAGTCGTGCCCGTCGCGCTGCTGCTGGTGTTCACCCTGCTGTTTGCGATGTTCAACAACGTGCGCGATGGCCTGATCGTCTTTACCGGCATTCCGTTTGCGCTGACCGGCGGTATTCTGGCGCTGTGGCTGCGCGGTATTCCGCTGTCCATCTCGGCGGCGATTGGCTTCATCGCTCTGTCCGGCGTGGCCGTGCTGAACGGCTTGGTGATGATCTCGTCGATCCGCGCGCTGCGCGAGGGTGGGCTGGCTGTGCCCGATGCCGTGCACACCGGAGCGCTGTCGCGCCTGCGGCCCGTGCTGATGACGGCGCTGGTCGCATCGCTGGGCTTTGTGCCAATGGCCATTGCCACCGGCACCGGTGCCGAGGTGCAGCGCCCGCTGGCCACCGTGGTGATTGGCGGCATTCTGTCGTCGACGGTGCTCACCTTGCTGGTGCTGCCGCTGTTATACCGGCTGGTGCACCGGCGTGATCTCTCCGAGGACGAGCTGGAGGAGCGCAAGACCTCCGAGGGCGCTGTGCCGCACCCGGCCTAAGGGGGCCGGCAGGCACTGAACACAAAGCCATGGCCCGCTGCCATGGCTTTGTGGCTTCTGCCCCAGGCGCGCAGCGCGCATTGCAGCAATGTCATCTTGCTGTGGGGCTTTGGTCAGCGTGTTTTTTCAACAATGGAGCCATCTCGAATGCACCTGCAGCGAGAGTATTTCCACTCCTATGAAAGGCATTGCAACCATGCAAAAGACACGCACCTCCACCTTGTTGTCCCTGGCGTTCGCAGCCCTGTCGCTGGGCATGCTGGGCAACGCATCGGCCAGCGCCACCTTGCACTCGGCACCGACGGAAAAGGGCTACGAGCTCTACCCCGAACATGCCCAGCCGGGCAAGAGCCGCGCCCAGGTGCAGGCGGAGACCATCGAGGCGCTGCAAAAGCGCGGGCCGAACGCCTTGCGCAGCAGCAACTACCCGCCCGCGCCTGTTGCTTCCGGTCCAGGCAAGACGCGCCAGCAGGTGATCGATGCCTACACCAGCGAGACGCCGGCGCAGAGAAAGGCGCGCTTGCAAATGTTCCGTGGCTAAACGCGGCGTGGCTCTAGAAGGTGGCGCAGTGCGCCACCTTTTTTGCGCCGTTTGACTTTCCAACCACTCGGCGCCTTATGCCTAGCGCACATGCAGATGCTGTTTGACGGCCGGCGCCACAGGCGTCTCGGCCAGGCCCGCCAGAATGCCGCAGTGCTCCACATCCTGGGTGCCCCGGCAGCGGTCACGCAACGCGATCAGCTGGGCCTCCAGCCCGCGCAGCTCCTGGATGCGCAGGGCGACATGGCCGATATGCGCTTCAAGCAGCTTGTCCACCGTTTCGGCGCAGTCCTGGGCGGGTTCGTCCTTGTAACGCAGCAGCTCGCGCACTTCGTCCAGCGACATCTGCAGCCCTCGGCAGTTGCGGATGAACTGCAGGCGCTCCAGGTGTTGCTCTTCATAGATGCGGTAGTTGCTGGCGGTGCGCGTGGGCTGCGGCAGCAGGCCTTCGCGCTCGTAGTAGCGGATGGTTTCCACGGGCGTCGCCGAGGCCGTGGCCAGTTCACCGATTTTCATGTCATTGCCCCCATGTCCATACGGAGTCTAGCGATTTAGGCTTGACATTGTAGTTACTACAGGGTTTTTAATCGAAGCAACAGGGAGCACGCTTTATGACCCAAACGAATTCCAACCCAGTCACCGCCCATTCCGACACCGCGCAGCGCCATTCCCATGGCCATGCAGCGGCATCCTGCTGCGCCGGCAAAGACCACCAGTCCGCTGCCGTGGCCGCCAAGGGGCACGGCCAAACGCACGACCATACGCACGACCACGGCCATAGCCACGACAAGGGTCACGATCACAGCCATGGCCACGACCATGCGCATTCACATTCCCATGCCCCAGCCGCAACGGCTGCCGCGCATGCGCATAACGATTGCTGCAGCCCCGACCTGGGCGCTGCCGCCCAGGCCAGCTCGGCCTTGAAGGCCGATGACGGCGCCTTGCTGCTGCGCATTCCTGCGATGGACTGCCCGGTGGAGGAGGGGCAGATTCGCCAGATTCTGGAAGGGGCTGCAGGGGTCAAGCTGCTGCAGTTTGACCTGCCTGCCCGCACCTTGCGGGTCGAAGCCGACCCACAGCAATGGACGGCCGTGACGGAAAAAATCCAGGCTGCAGGCTTTCGCACCGAGACGCTGTCCGCCCCGCCGGCTGCGGCCGATGTGCAAAAGGCGCAACGCCGGGAGCTCTACCGTCTGGTTGCGGCCTTGGTGGTGGCGGCCACCGCCGAGCTGCTGCACCTGCTGACACCCGAGACCTCGGTCTGGCGCATGGTCGGGATGGCGGTCGCCGCACTGGCCATTGCGCTGTCCGGCCTGGGCGTGTTCAAGAAAGGCCTGTCGGCCTTGCTGCGCGGCCAGCTGGGTATCAATGCGCTGATGAGCGTCGCGGTGATCGGCGCCTTTGTCATTGGCCAGTGGCCCGAGGCGGCCATGGTGATGGCGCTGTACTCGCTGGCCGAGCTGATTGAGGCGCGCTCGGTGGACCGCGCGCGCAATGCGATTGCCCAGTTGCTGGCGCTGTCACCGCCGCAGATCGAAGCCAGGCAGGCCGATGGCAGCTGGCAGATCCAGGATGCCAAGACGGTAGCGGTCGGCACGCTGGCACGGGTCAAGCCCGGCGAGCGCTTTGCTTTGGATGGTGTGGTGACCAGCGGCCAAAGCGCAGTGGACCAGTCCTCCGTGACCGGCGAGAGCATTCCGGTGGACAAGGCGCCGGGCGACCCGGTGTTTGCCGGCACCATCAACCAAAGCGGCTCGCTGGAGTTCGAGGTCAGCAAGCTGTCGACCGACACCGTGCTGGCCCGCATCATCCATGCGGTGGAGCAGGCCCAGGGCCAGCGCGCGCCCACGCAGCGTTTTGTCGACCGCTTTGCCCGCATCTACACCCCCGCTGTGTTTGTGCTGGCCGTGGCAGTCGCCGTGCTGCCGCCGCTGATGCTGGACTGGCCCTGGTTGACGGCGATCTACAAGGCCTTGGTGCTGCTGGTCATTGCCTGCCCTTGCGCGCTGGTGATCTCCACGCCAGTGACCGTTGTCAGCGGCCTGTCGGCCGCCGCCCGCCGGGGCATTCTGGTCAAGGGCGGCGCCTACCTGGAAGAGGCGCGCAAGCTGCGCGTCGTCGCCCTGGACAAAACCGGCACCATCACCGCTGGCACCCCCCAGCTGGTGCAGACCCGCATGCTGTCGACCAGTACCGATGCCGTGCAGATCGAGCGCATCGCCAAGAGCCTGGCCGCGCGCTCGGACCATCCGGTATCGAAGGCGGTGGCCGCCGGTATCGATGGTGAGGTGCTGGAGGTGGGCAACTTTGCCGCCGAGCTGGGCCGTGGCGTCAAGGGCGATATCGGCGGCCACAGCTATGTGCTGGGCAACCACCGCTGGATCCATGAGCGCGGCCAGTGCTCTGCCGAGGTGGAGGCGCTGATGCTGGCGATGGAGGAGCAGGGGCAGACCGTCTCGGTGCTGGCCAGTGAACAAGGCGTGCTGGGGCTGTTTGCGGTGGCCGACACCACCAAGGAATCGAGCAAGCAGGCGATTGCTGAATTGAAGGCCCTGGGCATCCGCACCGTGATGCTGACGGGAGACAACGAAGCCACCGCCCGCGCCATTGCCGCGCAGGTGGGCATCGACGAGGTCAAGGCCAACCTGCTGCCCGAGGACAAGCTCCAGGTCATCAACGGCCTCGTGGCCCAGCAGCCCACCGGCATGGTGGGCGACGGCGTCAACGACTCGCCCAGCCTGGCCGCCGCCTCCATCGGCTTCTCGATGGGCGGCGCCGGCACCGACATCGCCAAGGAGGCCGCCGACATCCTCATCATGAACGACGACCTGCGCCGCGTGCCGGAAACCGTGCAACTCTCCAAACGCACCTACGCCATCCTGTGGCAGAACATCATCTTCGCGCTGGGCATCAAAGTGGTGTTCTTCGCGCTGGCCGTGTTTGGCAATGCCTCCATGTGGATGGCGGTGTTTGCCGATATGGGGGCGAGTCTGCTGGTGGTGTTCAATGGGCTGCGGTTGCTGCGTGGTGGGAAATAGGGCACTTCTGGGCAGCTGGCTAGCTGGCAAGCTTGCCTGCCAGGGTCGGCATATCCAGAGTTTCAGCCGCATCACAACATATTCTCTGGGTCTGCAGACCCTGGTTTTACCCTGCACAATGCCCGTTTCTTTCAAGCCTTCAACAATTCAGGCGTCGTGATTTATGGCCTATCGATTTACCGGCTTTCTAGTACCTTTGTTGAGCACATTTGAGAAGTCAGCGGAGCTGCCAGCCGATGCCATAGTTCGGGCCATTCATGTACCGTTCTCAGGCACTGGAATAGCTTTGCCATCTTTGGGTGGAAAACATCCATCCGCGCAAGAGCTGTTGGCACTTGCCGAGCAGTTGGGAATCGCTGTTGCAGATTCATGGCTGTACATCGACTATGTAACCTGGGGAGGTATTGACGCGGTGTACGCCTTCGGCTCATTCCAAGGCCAACCATTTGGTCCTATTGACGACTCCAATCTTGAGACCGTTGAAATGACCTATGTTGAGGTTATGTCTTGTATCGGCATTAGCAAGGCTGACGCGCTCGACTTTCAGCCCTTTAACCGTGGCTTTTGGGGTGACTGACTCCCAAGCCTGCGACATTGATTGGATGCAGACTCTTGAACCACATGAAACAAAGAGATGTTCGTCAGCAAAACGATGTGTCTGTAGACATGATTCGCAGAAGCGCGCGTTACTGGAGAGAGCATCCTTGGCCACAAGCGCTCAAGGACTGCGCCTTAGCCCGAGGCATTGATTGGAGCACCGCCATCGTTCTGAAACTGGGCATTGATGAGCCAGGAATGCCAGGCCTCTTCGGCATGTTGCTCACCGTTGAAGCACGGTTCATTGCTTTCGAGATTGAAACGAATGAGCACCACACTTCGGTGGAAACAATGCTGAAGTGGGAAGACGTCACATCTGCACAAAACATCAGCATCAGAAACCCCGGCTTTGGTGCAGGCTACGGGGCGCTGGCGATCCAGGTTCTTCGTGAGATGGCCGCCGCTTCCTGAGCATCGATTCCCAAGAATGGGACTGCGGTTCTCTCGGGGCGAGGCTCCAATCAGTCAGGATGCAAGATTGATAGACTTGGCAGCCATGTGCCTTCCTACCCTAGAAGAAATCAACATCCATGATTCGCTGGATGAGCGTTTCGCCGCCCAGATGTTCTTGGGGAAGAGCATCGCCGAGGTTTCAGCGATGTTCCGGACGCATTCCATCCAATGCGCTGAAGCGCTAGCCGATATGGGCCCCAAGGCACGTGTTTTCTATTTGCCGGCCTATTTGCAGTATCTGGCTTCGGAGGACTCCCGAGGTGATACCGATGCGGCCTCGGGCTTGACCCGCATCGCACATGAAATCATGGAAACAGGTTGGGATAGCAGGGAAATTCGAGATCAGCTTCTGGCTGCGCTTGAGCGTATTCATTCCGAGTTTGCTAGATATGCCCCGGACCGGAAGACTCAGCGAATCTATCACCAGGTACCTGATGAGGTTCGGCGAGCCATTCGTATGCTGCGTTTGCGCGGGAATAGTCAGCTACACAGTTCGTAGATTGTCGCTTGAAGTGACCAATTGGCAAGCTCCACCAAGGTATTTCTGCTTGCGGCGCAGAGGCCCCACTGAGCTATTACGATGTTCCGAGCGGTCAACGCTCCACACGCTGCACGCGTTCTTCCGAATCGCCAAGTGAAAAATGGGTAGTCATTGAGGCGCTGATCGCCATGAGCGGATGGCGCCCCCCCCTGTTAATAGGTGCCCATATAGTCGCGCTTGCCAACCTCCACACCGTTGTGGCGCAGGATGGCATAGGCGGTGGTCACATGGAAGAAGAACTGCGGCAGACCATAGTGCAGCAGATAGGCACTGGCGGTCAGCTTCTTTTCCTTGGGCGTGCCGGGGCGCAATACGATGTCGCGGCTTTCGCTCAGATCAAACTGCGCGGCTGGGAAGGATTCGAGATGGGCCAGCGCCTTGGCGATCAAGGCTTGCAGGTCAGCGAAGCTGGTCTCTGTGTCGGGCCAGGATGGCACTTCGGCACCCGCCAGGCGCGAAGCAATGCCCTTGGAGAAGTCCGAGGCGATCTGCACCTGACGGACGAGCGGAAACATGTCGGGAAACAGCCGTGCCTGCAGCAGCGCGTTGGGATCGATGTTGCGTTGCGCCGCATGGTCTTCGGCCTTCTTGAGCACCTCTGACAGGGCATGCAACATCTGCTGCATGACGGGAATGGAGGCGGTGTACAGCGGGCTGGTCATAGAGGGTTCACTTTTTTGAAATGGCAAGATGGCCGTGGTGGGGCTGGCAGAGATTCTGCCTGGCATGGGAGGCTACCAGCAAACGAATCCAACAGCGCGCATGGTGCCGTTATCGGCTGGCTGGACGCCAGTTGCATCCATGAACATAGGCCGACGACAATCTATGACCAGGTGGGGGACACCGCCATGAACCGGGCCCAGATGGTCCTATCGATGCCGCCGATCTGATGCAGCCCATGCTGCGCAACCCCTGTCCTGCTGCTGAAGGAAAACCGATGAAAAAATTCTTGCCGCTCTGCGCCCTGGTGTTGCCATTCGCTCTCACCGGCCAGGCCATCGCCGGTGCCAATACTGCGCAACTGAATTGCACTGGCAGCCGTGCCGGGCAGGCGGTAAGCCTGGTGGGCGCTATTCCCGCCTCCATCGTGGATATCGATCTGCAGCTTTCCTACGGTGCGCAAACCCTGGGCTTGGCGTCGCCGCAGGCAGAGGCCACTGAGCGCACGGATTTTCGCCGTGGCATCTTCAAGTTGGATGTGGCCCTGTCGGGGGCCAACCGGCTGCAGCTTCAGGCCCAACCCAAGAGCATCAAGTACAAGGGCAGCATGGGGGGCGGCAAACTCAAGGCCAGCTTTGTGGCCACAATCCAAGAGGCTCCGGAGCCCTTTCAAGCCGCGCTGAAAGCGGCTGAGCTTCGGTGTAGCTATGCCTATGAAATTTGAGCAAACGACCCGGTGGGTGGCTGCTTGACATGGCTGAAGTGCCGATCAGCCCCCATACCGCTTCAACACCAACGAAGCATTCACCCCCCCAAACCCAAACCCGTTGAGCATCGCATGCTCGATCGCATGCGCCCGCGCACTGCCGCGAATCAGATCCAGACCGTCGGCTAAAGGGTCCGGGTTGTCCAGATTGAGCACAGGCGGCGCCATCTGGTCGCGCAAAGCCAAGACGGTAAAGATCGCAGCAGCCCCGCCGGCGGCGCCCAGCATATGCCCCAGGGCTGACTTGGTGGCGGTGATGGAGGGGCCCGTGCCGGCGCCAAACACCTGGCGGATGGCAGCGAGCTCGCCGCGATCGCCGACCGGGGTAGAGGTGGCATGGGCATTGAGGTGCTGGATATCGCCGGGCTGGAGTTGCGCCTGGCGCAAGGCGGCGCGCATGGAGCGGGCGGCGCCCGATCCGTCCTCGGGGCCGGAGGTGACATGGTAGGCATCGGCCGAGGTGCCATAACCGACGACCTCGGCCAGCGGTTTGGCGCCACGCGCCAATGCGTGGTCCAAGGCCTCCAGCATCAGAAGGCCTGCGCCTTCGGCCATCACAAAGCCCTCGCGCGCCATGTCAAAAGGCCGGGACACCTGGCCGGGATGGTCCTCGCCGCCGGTGGCGACGGCCTTGGCTGCTGCAAAGCTGCCCAGCGCCACGCGGTCAATCGTGGCTTCGCTGCCACCGCACAGCGCCATGTCGGCCTCATTGTTGCGGATCAAGCGTGCCGCATCGCCAATCGCCTGGATGCTGGCGGCGCAGGCGGTGACCGGCGCGCCCAGCGGGCCCTTGAGCTGGTGGCGGATGGAGACCTGCCCGGCGGCCAGGTTGGCCAGAAAGGCCGGTACGGTAAAGGGCGAGAGGCGCTGCGGCCCCTTGCCATCGGTGGTGCGTACCGCGTCGGTAATGGTGCTAAAGCCGCCCACGCCGGAGCCGATGATGGTGGCTGCACGCTCTTGCTGCTCGGCGCTGGCTTGGGTCCACTGCGCATGCGCCAGCGCCTGGTCTGCGGCGCCCAGCGCAAAGGCGATAAAGCGGTCCATGCGGCGCAGCTCTTTGGCGGCAATGATGGCCTCGGCGCTCCAGCCGGCTTGTGGGTCTTCTTGCAAGCTGGGGACGCGGCCAGCGACCGTGACGCCGGTGCCTTCACCGACCTCGGCGGCCAGCGCACGGACGCCCGACTGGCCCGCCAGCAAGCGCTGCCAGGCCAGCTCTACATGGCAACCCAGCGGTGACACCAGGCCCAGCCCGGTGATGACGACACGACGATCCATATGGCAGCTTTCGCGGATGGGCGCCATTGCGGTACAACGAGCGCCCAGCTTTATTGATGATGGGCGTCATCATAAATGAGTTTTGATGATGGGTATCATCTAACGAATGAAAGTCAGCAAAGCACAAGCCGCCGAAAACCGCGAAGGCATCGTGGATGCCGCTGCGCGCCTCTACCGTGAAAAGGGCCTGGAGGGCGTGGGCGTGGCCGAGATCACGCGTGATGCGGGCCTGACGCATGGCGGGCTCTACCGCCACTTTGCGTCCAAGGATGCCCTCGCCAGAGAGGCCTGCCTGCGCGCCTTTGACTGGACCATCACGCCGCTCGAAGGCCTGGATGCCGCTGCTGCCGATGATGCGCCGCCCGCCCGGCTGCGCGCCTTGGTGCATGGCTATCTGTCGGCCAACCACCGCGACCATCCGGGCGAAGGCTGTCCCGCCGCCGCCTTGGCCACCGATGCGGCCCGCGCCGGGCCGGAGATGTCCGAGGTATTTGCGCTGGGGGTGGAGCGCAATATCCAGCGCTTTATGGAAGTCGTGCCGGGCGATGGGCCTGCCAAGCGCGCCCAGACCATCGGGGCGCTCAGCAGCATGGTGGGGGCTCTGGTGCTGGCCCGCGCTACGGCGGCGGGCAATCCGGGGCTGTCGGAGGAGATTTTGGCTACATTGCGGGAGAAGTTGGCGCCGGCAGGCGACGAATGATAGTTTTCAAGATGGCGCTGTAAACCGCCTGCAGCAGTAGGCGAATGACGAGCTCCACGGCATCTTCGACCTAGGACCGCAACGGGAATCAATCCACCCTTTCCATCCTTCAATCGGTCATTGGGCGTCAAGGACGTAAAGGGTGGCATGAGGTTTCAACACGCCTGAGGAAAAGGGCAGCGTGGGTACGTTCCCCGGGATGCCTGGAATGCTCTGCTCACTCCGGCGCCCCAAACGCCCCTTCGCGCGACAGCCCATAGCCGGCGATGAAGAACTGGTAGCGCAGCCCCGTAGCCACATCCGTCGCAGTCTCGATGCCGATGGTCTCCAGTGCGCCCTCCAGGATCTGCGCCTGCTTCAAAGGCTTGGCATCGATCTGCTGGGCGACGATATAGCTTCCATCCGCTGCCCGAAAAACCACATCGCCCTTGGGCGTCACTGCCTCAATCACATTTTGCATAGCTGGCTCCAAATCCATCGTGGCCGGGCCCCTTGGCCCGCTGCCTTAGGGGGCACTGTACGCATGCGGCAGCCGCTGCGGTAGAGGGCGCCGGCTTGCAGAACTCGTAATCCAGATTTACGAATGGGTTTGGGGATACATTCACATTCATGACGAATCTGCGCGCTATCGATATCTTTGTCAAAGCCCTGGAAGGGGGCTCCATCGCCTCGGCTGCACGCCAGCTGGGTATTTCTCCGGCTGCGGCCAGCCAGAACATTGCGCGCTTGGAGCGCGAGCTGGGCACGCGCTTGCTCACGCGCACCACGCGCTCGATGGCGTTGACCGAAGCGGGCGAGCGCTACCTGGCCCGGGTGGCGCCGGTGCTGGATGCACTGGCGCGGGCGCAGGCCGATGTGTCGCTGGTGCATGGGGTTGTGCAGGGGCGGCTGCGGGTGGCCTGCATGGCTGCCTTTGGCCGCCATGTGCTGGCACCCTTGCTGCCGGCTTTTCAGGCGCGCCACCCGCAGCTGGAGCTGGAATTGCTCGTAACCGACCGCGATGTCGATGTGCTCAAGGAGGATGTGGACGTCAGCATCCGCTACCGCGATGTGCTGGAGCCCGGCATGTCCGTGCGGCCACTCGCGGCCATGCCGCGCTTTTTGTACGCCTCGCCCGCGTATCTGGAAAAGCATGGCCGCCCGCAGGTGGCCGAGGATCTGCTGCAGCATGCCTGTTTGCTGTACCGCCGCGAGCGGGACGGGCGCTTTATGCGCTGGCCCTTTGTGCGCGATGGCCGGCGGGTCGACCCTGGTCTGCGTGTTGCCGCCATTGGCACCGATATCGATGCGCTGGTGGAGCTGGCGGTTGCTGGTGGCGGTATCGTCTGGGCCGGCAGCTTTATCACCCAGCGCCATGTGCAGGAAGGGCGGCTGGTGCCCTTGGTGCTGCAGCCCGCGCGCAAGGGCCGCAAAGCAGCACCGGGCCCGCTGTTACTGCAGGATGTGACCCTGGACTTTTTTGCCTGCTTCCGCGACCGGCAGTATGTGCCTGCCAAGGTGCGGAGCTTTGTGGACTATTTGCTGGAGGTGCTGCCGGGGCATCCGGCGTTGGCGCAGATTATGTCCAGCGAAGCGCCCTAACGATGCGCGCTACGCTGGGGCTTGCCTGTGTTATCCAGCACCGCCGTACGTCAAATGGATCAGCGGATAAGGTCGCCCCTGCCCATCCACCTCCGAACGCCCGGTGCGCCGAAAGCCCATCTTTTCGTAAAAGCCGACCGCCTGCGCATTCTGCTCGTTGACATCGGTGCTCATCTGCGCATGCAGTGACAGTCCATGGCGCACCAGTGCGGCGCCCAGGCCTTGGCCTCGGGCGGCGGGGTCGACAAACAGGGCTTTCATGTGGCCGTTGTCGATAAGCATGAAGGCGAGTGGGTGGTCCTGCGCATCAACGGCCAGCCAGAGCGGCGCCTGGGGCAGGAAGCTGCTGACCAGCGCATCAAGGGCCGCGCGGTCTTCTGGCAGCAGAAAGTGGTGGGTGGCGTCCACGGCCTGGCGCCAGATCTCGACGGCGCGTGGGCCATCTTTGGGGCGGGAGGGGCGAATGGTGGTCATCGCGGAATTATGCACAGGCCTGCTGTGCGGGGCAGCCAGGCGCGCATGGTGCGGGTGCGGAGGGGCTTCAGATAGCCCATGGCTGGCATCCGCATCCAATAACAATTAAGCTCCACCGTTATGGAGTTTTTAGCAGAACAGTGGAGCTGACGATGGCGCGCAACGGTACCCTTATTCAGCAGGTGATGGCCCATGTGCGTGCCGGCATGGCATCGCGCAGCTATTTACCTGGCACGCGGCTGCCATCGGTGCGGCAGCAGGCGGGGTTGCTGGGCATGTCGGTCTCGACGGTGGTGGAGGCCTATGAAAGGCTGGCCGCAGAGGGCCTGGTGGTGGCGCGGCCGGGAGCGGGTTTTTATATCAACGGGCCGGTGGCACCGCTGGCGCTGCTGAAGCTGGGGCCCAAGCTGGACCGGGTCGTCGATCCGCTCTGGGTGTCGCGCCAGTCGCTGGAGAGCGACCACGCCACGCTGCGCCCGGGCTGTGGCTGGCTGCCGCCAGAGTGGATGTTTGAAGAGGGCGTGCGGCGGGCGCTGCGTGCGCAGGCGCGGGGGCCGCTGGTGGAGCTGACCGAATATGCCGCGCCGCTAGGCAGCCCGGGGCTGCGCCAGTTGCTGGCCAGGCGCATGGCGGCCACTGGCATTGAGGTATCGCCCGAGCAGGTGATGCTGACCGAGTCGGGCACCCAGGCCATTGACCTGGTGTGCCGCTTCTTGCTCAAGCCCGGCGACACGGTGCTGGTCGATGACCCTTGCTATTTCAACTTCCATGCGCTGCTCAAGGCACACCAGGTGCAGGCCGTGGGCGTGCGCTACACGCCGCAGGGCCCCGATGTGCAGCAGTTTGAGAAGGCCCTGCAAGCGCACCAGCCCCGGCTCTACATCACCAATGCCGGCATCCACAACCCCACGGGTGCCGCGCTGTCGCCGCTGGTGGCGCACCGGCTGCTCAAGCTGGTGGAGGGCTCGGACCTGGTGATTGTGGAGGACGATATCTTTGCCGACTTCGAGAACCAGCATGCGCCCCGGCTGGCCGCGTTTGACGGGCTGGCGCGTGTGATCCAGATCGGCAGCTTTTCCAAGACCGTCTCGGCCTCCGTGCGCTGCGGCTACCTGGCGGCCCGCCCCGACTGGATCGAGGGCCTGGTCGACCTGAAGCTGGCCACCACCTTTGGCGCCGGGCGGCTGGCGCAGGACATCATCCTGAAAACCCTGACCGACAGCGGCTACCGCAAGCACATGGACCTGGTGCGCCAGCGCCTGGCCAAGAACATGGACAAAGTGGCCCAGCGGCTGCGCAAGCTGCGGGTGGAGCCCGCCTTGGTGCCGCAGGCCGGCATGTTTTTGTGGTGCCGCCTGCCGCAAGGCGCCGATGCGGCAGCGGTGGCGCGGGCTTGTCTGCAAGAAGGGGTGGTGCTGGCGCCCGGCAACTCATTCAGCCAGTCGCAGTCGGCGGGCGACTTTTTGCGCTTCAACGTGTCGCAGTGCGCCGATGAGCGGGTGTTTGCGGTGCTGGACCGGGCCTTGAGGCAAGCTACTGCCGGGACACAAGGCCGCTAACTGCAGGATCTGCGGCCCGCTTGGCTGCCCACTGTATGGTCTTTTATTGATAACAGTTTCTTTGAACTGTACTGCACTGTGTCTGGTGCAGAGGGCAGGCGGCATGCTGTACTGCGGGCTCGATCAAGGAGTCTGGCATGGAGAAAAGTACGGGCGGGTGGCTCAATGGCCTGGTGGGGGTGGCTATTTTTGCCGGTTCGCTGCCGGCCACGCGGGTGGCGGTGGCAGATTTGAACCCCAGTTTTCTGACCTGTGCCCGTGCTGTAGTGGCGGCGCTGCTGGGGGGTGCCTTTTTGCTGGCCCAGCGTGCGCGCCGGCCTGCCGCGGCCGATGTGCCGTCGCTCGCGGTGGCGGCCTTGGGCGTGGTGGTGGGTTTTCCGCTGCTGACGGCCTTGGCGCTGCAGCGCATGACTTCGGCCTATTCCATTGTCTTTATTGGCTTGCTGCCGCTGTCCACCGCCCTGTTTGCGGTGTTGCGCGGAGGTGAGCGGCCCCAGGGGCTGTTCTGGGTCTTCTCGTTGGCGGGGGCTGCCGTGGTGGCGGGCTATGCCGCCCTGGGCGGCGGGCAAGGCTCGCTGAGCGGCGATGTGCTGATGCTGGCCGCCGTGCTGGTCTGCGGCATGGGCTACGCCGAGGGCGCGCGCCTGTCGCGCAAGCTGGGCGGCTGGCAGGTCATCAGCTGGGCGTTGGTTTTGGCGCTGCCGCTGATGCTGCCGTTGGCGCTGTGGCTGGCCCCTGCGACCTTGGCGCATGTCAGCAACGCCACCTGGCTCAGCTTTGTCTATGTGGCGGTTTTTAGCCAGCTCATCGGTTTTGTGTTTTGGTACCGGGGGTTGGCACAAGGCGGCATTGCTGCCGTCGGCCAGCTGCAGTTGCTGCAGCCCTTTATGGGCTTGGCACTGGCTGCAGTGTTGCTGCATGAGCAGGTCAGCTGGTCGATGCTGGTCGTCACCCTGGTGGCCGTAGTCTGTGTGGCGGGCGCCAAAAAATATGCCTGATGCATGTTCTGCAGCGGGCGCAGCGCCGGCGGTTTATGGTGCTGTCCGCATTCGGCACCTAGCAGGCAGGTTCGGCATGTTCTGTGTGGCGCTGGCGAAGTTATCTGGCGCTGGGCGGTGCGGAAAACGGCTATTCTTTTGTCTTTCCAAAAATATGACACCGAGGTTTGCCATGAAGACCGTATTCCGCCACACCGCCATCGCCCTGGGTATTGCCCTGGCGGCAGCCAGCGCCCAGGCCCAGCTGCTGCAAAAGCCGGCGCTCGATGCGATTGCCGCCGAGGCCGTGAAGACGCCTGCGACCTTTGCGCATTTTTTGCAGAACGCCGCCAAGCAGGATGCCCGCCTGGCGCCTGCCGTGCAGCGCTACACGCAAGGCCAGGCGCTGCAAGGCGATGACCTGGCCAATGTGGCCCGCCTGCTGGGCCTCTATACCCGTCTGACGCAAGAGCACCAGGTGCTCAGCAGCATCGGCCAGATGGTGGCGCTGCCAACGGTGCGCGACCCCAAGGTGCCGCCGCATGAGAGCCCCGCCATCATCGACTTTGGCCGCATGGTGGAAAAGATGGCCCAGGACTTTGGCCTGCAGTACCGCAATGTGGACAACCGCATTTTTGAAGTGACCTTGCCGGGCACGAGCGCAGAAGAGTTCGGCATTCTGACCCATGCGGATGTGGTGCCGGTGGTGCCCGCCGAATGGGTGGTGGATGGCCAGCAGCTCGACCCCTTCAAGGTCACCCGCGTGGGCGACAAGCTCTACGGTCGCGGCACCATCGACGACAAGGGCTCGATCGCCACGGTGCTGTATGCGATGAAGGCCGTCAAGCAATCCAAGCTGCCGCTGCAGCGCAGCATTCGCCTGATGATCGAGACCACCGAAGAGACCGGTGGCGACGCGATGAAGTACTACCGCGACAAGACCAAGCTGCCCGACTACAACATCGTGCTCGACAGCAAGTACCCGGCCGTGGTGGCCGAAAAAGGCACGGGCGCCATCAAGGCCAGCTTTGCTGATATGAAGACCGACCCGCAGCAACCGGCGATCACCGCGATGGCGGGTGCCGCATCGGCCAACGCCATTGCCCAGACGGCCACTGCCACCATCGAGGCCGGCAATGCCGCTGCGCTGGCCGCCGTGGCCGAAAAACTGCAGGCCGCCAAGGATGGCTTTGTGGCCAGCAACCAGCAGTTTGGCCAATTCAGCGTGGACCTGGTGACCAGCGCCAACAAGATCGATATCAAGGTAACCGGCACCTCTGCCCACGGCTCGCGCCCTGAAGAAGGCGTGAACCCCGTGCCGCGCCTGGCCCTGCTGCTGCAATCGGCGCTGATGCCCGCCCAGGGCCAGCCGCTGGTGCAACAGAACCAGTACAGCGAAGCGGTGCGCTACATCAATGGCGTGTTTGGCATGGACTACTTTGGCAAGGGCCTGAACGTCGCCTACGCCGATGACTTCATGGGCCCGCTGACCATCTCGCCCAACCTGATCAAGCCCGGCAATGGCCAGCTGGAAGTGACCGCCAATGCCCGCATGCCGCGCGGCAAATCGCCCGAGCAGCTCAAGGCCGAGGTGGAAAAGGGCATAGCCAACTGGAGCGCTGCCGCCAAGGTGCCCGTCAAGATCGACTACAGCCAAGGCAACTGGATGGCCCGCGACCCCAAGGGCGCCTGGCTCTCGACCTTGCTGAACATCTTTGGCGACACCACGGGCCTCGATGCCAAGCCCGTGCCGACTGCCGGCAGCACCACCGCCAAGCTGATGCCCAATGCCATCAACTTTGGCCCCGCGATGCCGGGCAAGAAGTACACCGCGCACAACGCGCTGGAGTACAAGGAAGTGCCGGACCTGCAGGCCGATATGCAGATGTTTACCGAGATGCTGGTGCGCATCGGCAACCTGCAGCAGATGCAATAAGCACCAGGCTTTGGCCCCAAGCAAAAGGCCTGCTCCCAAGACGGGGGCAGGCCTTTTTTTACGGCGTGGCGATGTCTTGGTCAGCCCGCTTTTGCAGCCTGAAAGTTCTCCGCAAACGCCAGTGCATCCACACGCACCTGCGCCGCCGTCTTGCCGGGCTTGAACAGTGCCGAGCCAATGCCAAAGCCGGCTGCGCCCGCTTGCAGCCAGGGGGCCATGTTGTCGGGGGCAATGCCGCCCACGGGGTAGATGTTGCTGCCCTTGGGCAGCACGGCCAGCAGGGCCTTGATGACGGCGGGCGAGGCCAGCTCGGCGGGGAAGATCTTGAGGCCATGGGCGCCATGCTCCAGCGCCATGAAAGCTTCGGTGGGGGTGAAGACGCCGGGCAGGCTGATGAGGCCGAGCTTGACGGCCTCATCGATCACGGCCGGGTTGCAGTTGGGCGAGATGATCAGCTGGCCGCCGGCGGCATGCACATCGCGCACCTGCTGGGGCATCAGCACCGTGCCCGCGCCCACCAGCACATGCGGGTAGGCTTCGCGCATCGCGGCAATGCTCTCCAATGGCTCGGGCGAGTTCAGCGGTACTTCCCACAGGCCAAAACCGGCCGATTGCAAGGCAGCACCCACGGGCACGGCCTCGCTGGGGGTGAGGCCACGCAGGATGGCGATCAGCGGCAGCTTGGCCTGCAGGGCCTGGAATTGTTGGAGCAGGTTCATGGCGGTGTTCTGGATGGAGGGCGGTACGAAGAGGGCAGGGGGTGGCGCGGATTGGATGGCGTGTTCAGCCTTGGGTCAGGTGTTCGTAAATGGCCTGGTGGCCGGCCCAGGTGGCTTCGTCGCCAAAGGCAATGGGTTCGCCGCCTGCATGGCGCAGTGCCAGGCTGTAGCGCTGCACCAGGGTGCTGGAGCCGATGACGGCGACGCGGCTGCCCGCTGCCGTCGGCATCGCGCGCAGCTCCTGGCCAATCAGCAGGCCAGACAGGTAGCTGGCCGACTGGGCCGGGTCGAGCGCGCCAAACAGCGACAGCGCACGCGTGCCAAACAGCAGGTGGCTCAGGCTGTCGGGGCTCTGCGCCCGCTCCAGCCCTTGTATGAAGGCAGCCTCGTCCAGCGCGGCGCTGCTGTCCAAGGTCTTGCCCAGGATGGAGTGCTGGGCCAGCAGTGCAAACAGCTCGCCGGTCATGAAGGTCTTGAAGCCGGTGATGGTGCTGTTTTGCGCCTGCACCCATTTGCTGTGCGTGCCCGGCAGCACCAGCAGGCCGTTGCGGCTGTCCATCAGCCGCAGCGCGCCAATCACCTGGATTTCTTCGCCACGCATCACATCGGGCACGCCATGGACGGCATCGACCTGGCTCTGCGCCAGGCTGCTCATGCCCGGCACGATGGCCGTGGGCACGCCCTGGGGAAGATCGAGCCAGAGCAGCTGCTGGCAGAGCGCAGAAAAATCGGCCGGGCAGGGGCAGTAAGGCGCTTCCTGCCAGCCCTGGCGGCTGCCCACCATGCCCGACAGCAGGCACAGCTGGGGCCCTTCGGCCAGCCAGTCGCCAAAGTGCTGTGCAAACGCATCGGCAAAGCCGCCGGGCGCCACTTGCAAGATGCCTTGGGGCAGGGCGCGCCGCTCGCTGATCTGGCCCTGCGCATCGATGCGCACGCCCCGCAGCGAGGTGGTGCCCCAGTCGATGGCGAGCATGCGGGGGCGCGGGTCTGACGGCGCGCGGGCGGAAAAGATCGGAGGCTTGGGCATGGCGGTGAGAAGGGCGAAAAAAAGCGCAGACCAAGTCTGCGCGGGCCATTGTAGAAGCGCCTGCAGCGGGCAACTGTCGCGCCTGCTGCGCGCCTGTTGCACGCGCCCGTTGCGCCGAGCGACTATGGTTTACAGCGGCTTGTAGGCCGTCACATCGATCTCGACCTTGGCGTCGATCATCAGGCGCGATTCCACGGTCGAGCGGGCCGGGCGGTGGTCACCAAAGCACTCCATGTAGACGCGGTTGAAGCTGCCGAAATCACGCGGGTCATCCAGCCAGACATTGACCTTGGCAACATCGGCCAGGGTGCAGCCGCCCAGGGCCAAGGCCTCTTCCAGGCGCTTGAACACGGCGCGCGTCTGCGCCTCGATGCCGCCGGGCACTACCTGGCCCTGGTCATCGGTGGGCACGGTGCCCGAGACAAAAACAAAGTCGCCAGCGCGCACGGCGGGCGAGAGCGGACGGGCCAGACGGTCCGATGCGAGAGGGGGTTGGCCTAGGGTAATTACTGTCATGGGGGTGGGCTCCTGTATGTAAAGATATTACATCAACAACCCATAAATCTGTCAATAAGACGATTTGAAGGCAGTTTTTAGCGGTTGTGGTGTAAAAAAATTTCTTCACCCCCTTCGATGAAAGCCTGCCCCATGAACGCCCTTGCCTTGCGTGTCCGCACCTCCCGTCGCCAACTGCTTGCCGCAGCCCTGTTGGCTGCCGGTTGCGTAGGCCTGCCAGCGGGCAGTGCCTGGGCCCAGGCGGCCCACAAGGGCGGGGCGGCCAACCTGGCCATGATTGGCGAGCCCCAGAGCCTGGACCCGATGGTCAGCTCCACCGACCTGGTGGGCACCATCATGCAGCATGTCTACGAGCCGCTCTTCACCTTTGATGCGCAGTGGCGCATCCAGCCGATGCTGGCCCAGGCCATGCCGGTCATCTCTGCCGATGGCCTGACCTACACCATCAGCCTGCGCAAGGGCGTCAAGTTCCACAACGGCAAGGAGATGGTGGCCGATGACGTGGTCGCCTCGCTGCAGCGCTGGATGGACGTGTCGGCACGCGGCAAGGCCGTGGGCCAGGAGATTGCCAGCATGAGCGCCAAGAACCCGCAGACGGTGGAGATCAAGCTCAAGGCGGTGTATGCACCGCTGCTGGCCCACCTGGCGATGCCCAGCGGCATGGCCGGCATCATGCCCAAGGAGGTGGTGGCACCGGTGCTCAAGGATTTCATCGGCACCGGCCCCTACCAGCTCAAGGAGCGCAAGCCCGACCAGTTCACCGTGCTGGCGCGTTTTGACCAGTACGCCGCGCGCAGCGAGCCCGCCAGTGGCTATGCCGGCAAGCGCGAGGCCCAGCTCGATGAGCTGCGCTTTGTGCCGGTGCCCAATGCGACGACGCGGGTCGAGGGCGTGCTCTCGGGCCAGTTCCAGTACGCCGATCTGCTGCAGGTCGAATCGGTGGGCCGCCTGGAAAAGGCCGCGCCCCATGTCGTGCCGATCGTCACGCAGAACTTTGGCTTCCCCTATATCGTCTTCAACACCAAGGAAGGCGTGCTGGCCAAGAAGGAACTGCGCCAGGCGGTGCAGACGGCCATGGGCCCGGCCGAGATGCTGCAGGCCGGCTTTGGCGACAAGCGCTTTTTTGCTGCCGAGCCCAACTTCTTTGCCAAGGGCACGCCGTACTACTCGGATGCCGGTGCCAAGCTCTACAACCAGAAGAACCCGCAGCTGGCCAAGGACCAGGCGGCCAAGGCCGGCTACAAGTCCGAGCCCATCCGCATCATGGCCAGCCGCCAGTATGAGTTCCACTACAACATGGCGCTGGTGATGGCCGAGCACCTCAAGCGCGCCGGCTTCAAGACCGAGCTGCAGGTGGTGGACTGGGCGACGCTGGTGCAGCGCCGCAACGATGCCAAGCTCTGGGATGTCTATATGACCCACTCGGGCCTGTTCCCTGAGCCGATGCTGTCGCCACCGCAGATGGGCAGCGGCGCCCCCGGCTGGTGGGAGACCGAGACCAAGAAGGCCGCGCTTGCCGCCTTCAATGGCGAGCCCGATGTGGCCAAGCGCGGCCCGCTCTGGGGCCAGGTGCAGGCGCTCGTCTATGACGAGGTGCCTTTTGTCGAAGTGGGCAAGTTCAATGCCCTGTCGGCGCGTTCGTCCAAGCTGCAGGGCTACCAGCCCATGCCCTGGCCCTTCTTCTGGAACACCTCGCTGAGCCAGTAAGCCCCAGCGTTTCTCGAGTTCAGCCATGCTGCATTTTTTAGTCAAGCGCCTGGGCGGCGCAGTGGTGGTGCTCGCCCTGGTGGCCGTGCTGGTGTTCCTGCTCACGCGCCTGGCCTCGGGCGATCCGGTGGCGCTGCTGCTGGGTGACCAGGCCACTGCCACCGATATTGCTGCCGCGCGCGTGCAGTACGGGCTGGACAAGCCCCTGGCCACCCAGTTTGTGCTGTGGATTGGCCAGGTGCTGCAAGGCAACCTGGGCCAGTCGCTGTTCTTGCAGATGCCGGTCACCCATGCGCTGCTGGAGCGCGCTGAGCCCACCATGTTTCTGGCGCTGTTCGCCGTGTCGATTGCCGCCTTGATCGGCGTGCCCTGCGGCATGGCAGCGGCCGTGTGGCGCGGCAGCTGGATCGACCAGGTGCTCAGCACCATTGCGATGCTGGGCGCCAGCATTCCCAGCTTCTGGTTTGGTCTGATCCTGATCCAGGTGTTTGCCGTGCACCTGGGCTGGTTTCCGGCTTCGGGCTATGGCGATCCGGACGCGAGCTTTGGCGACCGCCTGCAGCATCTGCTGCTGCCCGCCTTGGTGCTGGGCGTGCTCAACTCGGCGCTGATCATCCGCTTCACGCGCGCCTCGGTGCTCGACATTCTGGGCGAGGACTATGTGCGCACGGCCCGGGCCAAGGGCCTGGGCGAGTCGGTGGTGCTCGTCAAGCATGTGCTGCGCAATGCGCTGGTGCCCGTCGTCACCGTGCTGGGCCTGACCCTGGCCTTGATGATTGGCGGCACCGTCGTGACCGAGACCGTGTTCAACCTGCCCGGCGTGGGCAACCTGGTGGTGCGGGCCGTGCTGCGGCGCGACTATCCCGTCATCCAGGGCACCTTGCTCGTCATTGCCGCCATCTACGTTTTCATCAACCTCGCGATCGACCTGCTCTACACGGTGGTCGATCCCCGCATTCGTCTGGAGGGCCAATGATGAACGCCGCCCCAACAGCATTGCCGCTGCCCGCGCGCGGCGGCTGGGGCCAGTCCCCCTGGTTCAAAACCCTGCGCCGGCTGTTTGCGCGCAAGGTGGTTCTGGCGAGCGCCGTGGTGCTGCTGTTGATTGCAGCGACCGCCTTGCTCTACCCGCTGCTGACCGACTCCGACCCCAATGGCATGAACATCAGCATGCGTCTGCATGCGCCTTCCTGGGCGCACTGGGCCGGCAACGATGAGCTGGGGCGCGACGTGATGGCGCGCATCATCTACGGCGCACGCTACTCGCTGATGATCGGCTTTTTCACCGCGCTGGGCGCCGTGGTGCTGGGCACCTTGCTGGGCATGCTGGCCGGTTACTTTCGCCGGCTCGATGCGCCGCTGATGCGCCTGGTGGACGCGATGATGGCCTTCCCCGACATCCTGCTGGGCATTGCGCTGGTGTCGATCCTGGGGGCTTCGCTGTGGAATGTGATTCTGGCGCTGACCATTGTCTACACGCCGCGCGTCGCCCGTGTGGTGCGCGCCTCCACCCTGGTGCTGCGCGAGCTGCTGTTTGTCGATGCCGCCAAGGCGCTGGGCGTGCGCACGCCGCTGATTCTGTGGCGCCATATCCTGCCCAACCTGCTCTCGCCAGTGCTGGTGCAGGTCACCTTTATCTTTGCCTATGCCATCCTGGCCGAGGCGGGCCTGTCCTTTCTTGGTGTGGGCGTGCCGCCCGATATCCCCACCTGGGGCACGATGATTGCCGGCAGCCTGGAGTATGCCGACAAGGCCTTCTGGACCATTCTGACCCCGGGCGTGGCCATTGTGCTGACGGCGCTGTCGCTGCAGCTCCTGGGCGACGGTGTGCGCGATCTGCTCGACCCCAAGCTGAAGAACAAATCATGATGAACACCGCCACCCCTGCAGCGGCTGCCGACATGGCCGCGCCTCGCCTGGATGTGCGCTCGCTGTCCACCTCGTTCGCCACCGAAGGCGGGCGCATTCAGAGCGTCTCCGATGTGAGCTTTCAGATTCTGCCGGGCCAGACCCTGGCCCTGGTGGGCGAGTCGGGCTCGGGCAAGTCAGTCACCAGCCTGTCGCTGATGGGCCTGCATGCCAAGACCTCGCAGGCCCAGGTGCAGGGTCAGGCCCGGTTTGTGCAGCGCGATGGCCGCACCGTCGATCTGCTCTCGCTCGACGCCAAGGCTTTGCGTGCGTTGCGCGGCAATGAGCTGGCGATGGTGTTCCAGGAGCCGATGACCAGCCTGAACCCGGTGCTGACCGTGGGCGAGCAGATTGCCGAATCGGTGCGCCTGCACAAGGGCCTGGGCAAGGCCGCAGCCTTGGCCCATGCCCAGCGCATGCTGGAGCTGGTGGAAATACCAGCAGCCGCCCAGCGCGTGCATGAGTACCCGCACCAGCTGTCTGGCGGCATGCGCCAGCGGGTGATGATTGCGCTGGCCATGGCCTGCGACCCGAGCCTGCTGATAGCCGATGAGCCCACCACCGCATTGGATGTGACCATCCAGGCGCAGATCCTGGCCTTGATGGGCCGGCTGCAAAAGGAGACGGGCATGAGCATTCTGTTTGTGACCCACAACCTGGGCGTGGTGGCGCAGTACGCCGATGCGATTGCCGTGATGTATGCCGGCCGCATTGTGGAAACCGCCAGTGTGCATGCGCTGTTTGCCGCACCCCAGCACCCCTACACCCAGGGCCTGCTGGGCTGCCTGCCCGGCATGGCGCGCCAGCGCGAGCTGGCCGAGGCCGCCGAGCTGCGCGCCGGTGGCAAACCCGCCTTTGTGGGCCGGCGCCGCCTGGATGCCATCCCCGGCCAGGTCTCCAGCCCCTTGAGCCCGCCGCCCGGCTGCGCCTTTGCGCCGCGCTGCAGCAAGCGCCTGAACGCGTGCGAGCAGGCCATGCCCGGCCTGGAGACATGGCGCAGCGGCAACGAGGCCCCACACAGCGAGCGCCAGGTGCGCTGCATTCGCGCAGGAGAAGCCGCATGAGCACGACCGACACCCTGGAGCGCCCGGCCGAGCGGGCCACGGCAGCGACTGGCGCCACCGCAGCGGCCGAGCCGCTGGTGCGCATCCAGCATTTGAGCAAGCAGTTTGGCAGCGGCGCCCACCCGGTGCGCGCGGTGCAGGATGTCTCGTTTGATATCTTCCCGGGCGAGACCCTGGGCCTGGTGGGCGAGTCCGGCTCGGGCAAAAGCACCATCGGCCGGCTGCTGACGCGCTTGATCGAGCCGACGGGCGGCCAGCTGCATTTTCGCAAGCAGGGCGGCGAGACCGTGGACCTGGCGCACCTGGGCGCGAGCGCGATGCGGCCGCTGCGCGCCGATATCCAGATCATCTTTCAGGACCCGTATGCGAGCCTGAACCCGCGCATGCGCATCCGCGACGTGCTGGGCGAGGCGCTGTCCACCCACGGGCTGGCACCGGGCGCAGCCCGCCAGCCGCGCATTGCCGAGCTGCTGGACCAGGTGGGTCTGCGCCCTGAGCATGCCGAGCGCTTTCCGCATGAGTTCTCGGGTGGGCAGCGCCAGCGCATCGGCATTGCCCGGGCGCTGGCAGTGCAGCCGCGCTTTATCGTGGCCGATGAGCCGCTGTCGGCGCTCGACGTATCCATCCAGGCGCAGGTGGTCAATTTGCTGGGCGACCTCAAAGACCGCCTTGGTTTGACCTTGCTGTTCATCTCGCACGATTTGGATGTGGTGGAATACCTCTGCGATCGCGTGGTGGTCCTGTATCTGGGCCGCGTGGTGGAGGTGGCACCGACCGAGGCCTTGTATGCCCGGCCGCGCCACCCCTACACCCAGGCCTTGCTGGCAGCCGCGCCGATTCCGGACCCGGCCCAGCGGCGCACGATCCCGCTCTTGACGGGAGACCTGCCCAGCCCCAAGAACCCGCCCAGTGGTTGCGTCTTTCGTACCCGTTGCCCGCAGGCCGAGGCGCGCTGCGCCCAGGCTGACATGCAGCTGCGCCCCGTGGCCGATGGCCATCTGCAGGCCTGCTGGAAAGTCCAAGATTGAGAGAGTGAACCATGCAACCCGATTTTTTGATTGACGCGCGCAGCAAGAGCTACCCGCTGGCCGCTGCCCCCACCCAGGCCTCCAACCTGGCCGCACGCGGCTGGAATGTGCTGCGCGATGACCTGCCGTACCCGCTGGCCGTCATCCGCCAGTCGGCGCTGGCCCACAACGCCCGCTGGATGCAGGACTATGCAGCGCGCCGCCAGATCCAGTTTGCGCCGCACGGCAAGACCACCATGTCGCCCCAGCTGTTTGATCTGCAGCTGAAGGGCGGCGCCTGGGGCCTGACCTTTGCGACCATCTTTCAGCTGGCGGTCGGCGTGGAAGCCGGTGCACGCCGCGCCATCATTGCCAACCAGGTGGTGGCGCCTGCTGATCTGGATGGGCTGGACGCGTTGCTGAGCCTGCATGCCGATCTGCGCGTCTGGTTCCTGGTCGACTCGATCAGCCAGCTGCGCTGCATCGAGGACTGGAGCCGCGCACGCAACAGCGCCCGCCGCTTTGATGTGCTGATCGAGGTCGGCATTCCTGGCCAGCGCACCGGTGTGCGCAGCCAGGAAGACGCGCTGGCGCTGGCCCAGGCCATCCATGCCAGCAGCAGTGCCCAGCTGGGCGGCATCGAATGCTATGAAGGGGGCCTGACCCAGTGCGACAGCGCGCATGACATCCCCGCCGTGGCCGAGCTGGTGCGCCGCGTGGTCGAGATTGCCAAGGCTTGCGATGCCCAGGGCCTGCTGCCTGAGGAGGCGCCGATTCTGAGTGCCGGCGGCTCGGCCATTTTTGACCTGGTGGTGCCGCTGCTGCAGGGCGCGGGCTTGTCGCGTGCTTTTACCGGCGTGCTGCGCTCGGGCTGCTACATCACGCATGACCATGGCAACTACCGGCGCCTGCTCAAGCTCGTCGAACAGCGCGAAGGCGTGGATACATCGCTGCAGGCCGCGCTCGAGGTCTGGGCCATGGTGCAGTCTGTGCCTGAGCCGAGCCTGGCCTTGCTCACCTGCGGCCGCCGCGATATCTCCTACGACCTGGAGATGCCCTCCGTGCAGCGCCATGCGCCGCGCGGCAGCCAAGAGGCGCAGACCGCCCCTGCCGGCTGGACCATCTCGGCCCTGAACGACCAGCATGCCTATCTGCGCTTTGACCCGGCGCAGGGCGCGCCGGCCGTCGGTGACCGCATTGCGCTGGGCATCTCCCACCCTTGCACCACGTTTGACAAGTGGCGTTGGATCCCGGTGGTGGACGATGCCTGGAACCTGGTCGATGCGATCGAGACAAGGTTCTGAAATGGCCAGCCTGAAAACAGCGCTGAGCCTGCAGGTGCTGCAGCAGCAGCAGGCCGCGCTGCCGCTGGCCCAGCGCCAGGTGATCGATGTGATCCTGCGCGACCCCGGCGCTGCGGTGCTGGCCACCGTCGAGCAGCTGGCGCTGCAGGCGAATGTGTCCATGCCGACGATCGTGCGCATGTGCCGCCGCTTTGGCTATGCCTCGGTGCGCGAGTTCATGGTGGCGCTGGCGCAGACCTTGGCGGTGTCGGGCTCGCACCTGCACCGCAGCGTGCAGCAGGACGACTCCACCGCCGAGGTGGTCAGCAAGATCGTGCATGCGGCAGCCGGCGCGATTGCCAACCTGGGCCAGCGCCTGGATGCAGCGCTGATCGACGAGGTGGCCAGCAAGATGGCCAAGGCCTCGCGCATCGATTGCTATTCGGTCGGGGCGGCTTCGTCCTTTATGGCGCAGGAGCTGCAAAGCCGCTTGTTCCGCCTGGGCCTCACGTCCAACGCCATCTTTGATGCGCACCAGCAGCTGGTGTCGGCCTCGACCCTGGGCAAAAACGGCGTGGCCTTTGTGATCTCGCATGTGGGGCGCATGCCCTACACCTTGGAGGCGGCGCAGTTTGCCAAGCAGCAGGGCGCCACCGTCGTGGCGCTGACCCAGCCGGACACGCCGCTGGCCGAGATGGCCGACCATGTGCTGGCGGTGACCGTGCCCCAGGACGCGGTGATGCGCGTGGGCACCGAGGCCTACCTGGCGCACCTGGTGGTGATCGAAATCATGATGGTGCGCCTGGCGCAGATTCTGGGGCCACGCGTGGTCACCGGCATGCAGCAGTACAAGCGGCTGCTGGAGACCCATGGCTTTGACAGTTATGAATACATGGGCTTTCAGCAGCCCGCGCAGCAGCGCAAAGGGGGCCCCGTGCCGGATGCAGCAGCCCCCAGCCAGCAACAAGGCAAAACCGCCGGCTGATGGCAGCCGGCAGCAGCGCCTGGAGATACAACAATGGAACGCAGAGTGTGGTTGAGCAATGGCACGGTGGTGGATGGCACCGGCCTGTCGGAGTTTGTCGGGGATGTCTGGCTGCAGGGCGGGCGCATCGTTGGCGTGTTTGCCCGCGATGGCGCGGTGGATGCCGCCCAGCAGGCCGCGTTGGATGGCTGGAAGGCGCAGGACCCGCTGCAGATCGATTGCACGGCCAAGGTGATCGCCCCGGGCTTTATCGATGTACACACCCATGACGATGCCGCTGCGCTGAACAGCCCGGCCATGCTGCCCAAGCTCTCGCAAGGGGTGACCACGGTGATCGCCGGCAACTGCGGCATCTCGCTGGCGCCGGTGGTCACGGCGCACCCGCCCGCGCCGTTGTCGCTGCTGGGCGACCAGCAGTTCCGCTTTGGCAGCATGCGGGACTACGCAGCCGCCGTCGATGCGGCGCAGCCCTCGATCAATATTGCGGCGCTCCTGGGCCACACCTCGCTGCGCATCAAGCACATGGCCGATCTGAGCCGCCCGGCCAATGCCACCGAGCGCGAAGCGATGGCCCAGGACATGCACGAGGCCATGCAGGCCGGCGCGCTGGGCCTGTCCAGCGGCATCTTCTACCGCGAGGCCTACGCCGCCGACATGCAGGAGCTGGTGGCCGTGGCCACCGTGGCAGCCCGGCATGGCGGCGTCTATGCCACCCATATCCGCGACGAGCTCGAAGGCATTCTGGAGGCCATGCTGGAAGCGGCTGGCACCGCCCAGCAATCGGGCCTGCCGCTGGTGCTGTCGCACCACAAATGCGCGGGCTCGGCCAACTGGGGCCGCACCCTGCAGACCTTGCCGCTGGTCGACAAACTGGCCCAGCAGCAAGAGCTGGCTATGGACGTCTATCCCTACACCGCAGGGTCGACGGTGCTGCGCGAGGACCTGGTCGATGGCGTCATCGATATCCTGATCACCCGCAGCGAGCCCCACCCCGAGGTGGGCGGTCGCTACCTGCGCGATATTGCGGCCGATTGGGGCATCAGCGAATACGACGCCTGCGTGCGCCTCAAGCCCGGCAATGCCTGCTATTTCCAGATGCGCGAAGACGATGTGGAGCGGGTCATCCGCCACCCGCTGGCCATGATCGGCTCGGACGGCCTGCCCAACGACGAGCGCCCCCACCCCCGGCTCTGGGGCGCCTTCCCCCGCGTGCTGGCCATGTACTGGCGCGACAAGGGTGTGCTGAGCCTCGCCCAGGCGGTGCACAAGATGACGGGCATGTCGGCCCAGCGCTTTCGCATGGCCGACCGTGGCCTGCTGGCCGCCGGCAAGGCCGCCGATGTGGTTGTGTTTGACCCCGCCCGTATCCAGGACCAGGCCACCTTCGAGAACCCCAAGCAGCGCAGCGTGGGCGTGGAAGCCGTCTGGGTCAATGGCGTGCTTAGTTACACGGAAGAGGCGGGTGCTTTGCCTGCGCGGGCTGGGCGCTTTGTGCGGCGGGTGGTGCCGGCTTAGATTTCCACTTGGGTATCGTCCTGTGACTGACCGGCTGCCGCATAGTGCAGCCGGTAATCGCTCTGCACAAAGCCAAAGTCATAGCTGCGCGTCTGCAGATGCTGGGCAGCCACGGTGCTGCAGCCATCCGCCAGCGGGCCGAACAGCGGCAGGCCGCTGCCCAGCAGCACGGGGATGCGGGTGATCGTGATCGCGTCGAGCAGTTGCGCGTTGATAAAGGACTGGATCAGCTGTCCGCCATCGACATAGGCGGCGCGCACGCCGCTGGCGGCCAGATGGGCGCTGAGGGCGGGCAGGCTGCCCTTCCACAGCTGGGCGGTGGCGGGCGCGCCAGCGGGCAGGGCGTTCCACTGGCGGGAGAGCACATAGACCGGCTTGTCATACGGCCAGGCGCCAAACGACAGCACCGTCTCAAAGGTTTTGCGCCCCATCAGGATCACATCGACACCGGCCATGTACTGCGCATAGCCGCAGTCTTCCCCTTCAGGCACGGTGGCATTGGCGGCATTGAGCCAGTCCAGGCTGCCATCGGTTTTGGCGATAAAACCGTCCAGGCTGGTGGCGATAAAGCTGCTGCATTGCATGGGGATGTCCTGGTGAAAATCATGGGCCAAGCCTTGAATTCTAAGTAGAGGGCGAAGGTCTGGTGGGTTAAATACCTGTTTTTTTCACAGTGCTCATTGCCTGCGTTTAAGAATTCGATTTGTATATCAAACCATCCACATAAAACATTGGACGCGAATCGTTGACAGCTGCACCATGCCAGCTAAGGACCCATAGAGGTTTCACTAAAAAAGGAGACAAAAGCATGCAACGACGCCAATGGTGGGCCACGCTGGCCCTGACCGCGATAGCCACCGTAACAAGCACTGCTTATGCCAGCACAGCGCAGGGCAACTACCCGAATGCACCGATCACGATGATCGTGCCCTTTGCCGCAGGCAGCGGCACCGATGCGGTGGCCCGGGCGGTGGGCCAGAAGCTGGGCGAGCGCCTGCAGCAGCCGGTGATTGTGGACAACCGCGCAGGCGCCAATGCGCAGATTGCGGCCGGCCTGGTGGCGAAGGCCAAGCCCGATGGCTACACCTTGTTCATGACCACCAACACCTCGCATTCGGCCAACCCCTGGCTGGTCAAAAGCCTGAAGTACGACCCGATCAAGGATTTCACGCCGATCGCCCGCGTGGGCGAGCTGCCGTTTGCGCTGGCGGTGCACCCTTCCGTGCCGGCCGATTCTGTGCAGGCGCTGATCGACTACGCCAAGGCCAACCCGGGCAAACTTTCGTACGCGACACCGAACAGCACGTCGCTGGTGGCGTCCGAGACGCTGCGTTTTCTGTCCAAGACCGATATCGTCGGCGTTCCCTACAAATCCAGCCCGCAGGCGCTGACCGACCTGATGGGCAACCAGGTGCAGATGTATGTGGTGGACCTGGGCTCGGGCTGGAGCATGCTCAAGACCGACCGGGTGCGCACCCTGGCTGTGACCGCCGCCAAGGGCAGCAAGATCCTGCCCAATGTGCCGCCCATCGGCAAGACCTTGCCCGGCTTTGACATCACCTCCTGGAACGGCATTTTTGCGCCAGCGGGCACGCCCCCGGAGGTGGTCAACAAGATCAATGGCGCCTTGCAGGCCGTGCTGGCCGATGAGGCGGTGCAAAAGCAGCTCGAGCAGATCGGTTTTGAAGTCTGGCCCACGAAGACGCCGCAGGAGTTTGCGCAGTATGTGAGCGAGCAGCTGGCGTACTGGGGGCGCCTGGTCAAACAGGCCGATATCCCGGCGCAATAGGTCTGGGCTCTGCCCCCGACGTCTTTGTTAACCCTTACAGAATGACTGCTCCACGATGACTTCGCGCTACCTGATCCGAGCCTCCGAGGTAGAGGCTTACAGCCCGGCCAACCATACCGGAACCATCAACCGCCGCCTGGTGAGCCAGGCCAATGTGGGCGCCCAGCACATGGAAGTGGTGCTCGGCGAGATTGCCAAGGGCGGGGGCGCGCTGCCCCATGCCCACCCCGGCATGGAGCAGGCCTGCTACCTGCTGGAGGGCACGGCCCATGTGGAGGTGGAGGGCGAAAGCTTTGAGATGCTGCCGGGCGATACCTGCTTTTTTCCGGCCGACAAGATGCATATCTTCCAGACCACCAGCGATACGCCGGCCAAGCTGCTGGTGATCTACAGCCCGCCTTATGGCGAGAACCCAGAGCGGGTGCGCCGGCCGGCCTGAGCGGCGATGTGACCCTGCGCCGTGCACGGCACCGCGCCACTGATTGAGTATTGAGGACCGCAACACCATGGATTTCGCCCTGACCGAAGAGCAGCAACAGATCATCGATGCCATCGAGAAAGTCTGCGCGCCGTTTGATGCCGACTACTGGCATGCCCGTGACAACGATGGCGCTTTTCCTGAAGATTTTTACCGCGCGCTGGCCGATGCCGGCTGGCTGGGCATTGCGATGCCCGAGGCCTATGGCGGGGCCGGCCTGGGCATCACCGAGGCGGCCTTGATGATGCACACGATCTCGGCCACCGGCGCGGGCCTGTCGGGCGCGTCTGCGGTGCACATGAACATCTTTGGCCTGCACCCGGTGGTGGTCTATGGCACCGAAGAACAAAAGGCACGCATGCTGCCGCCACTGATTGCCGGCAAGGACAAGGCCTGCTTTGGCGTGACCGAGCCCAACACGGGGCTGAACACGCTCAAGCTCAAGACCCGCGCGGTGCGCGATGGCGACCACTATGTGGTGCATGGGCAGAAGGTCTTCATCTCGACTGCGCAGCAGGCCAGCAAGATCTTGCTGCTGGCGCGCACCAAGCCGGTGGAGGAATGCAAGGGCACCGAAGGCCTGTCGCTGTTCTACACTGACTTTGACCGCAGCAAGATCGAGGTGCATGAGATCGCCAAGATGGGCCGCAAATGCGTGGACACCAACCAGCTGTTCATCGATGGGCTGCGCATCCCGGTAGAGGACCGCATTGGCGAGGAGAACCGGGGCTTTGAATACATCCTGCATGGCATGAACCCCGAGCGCATTCTGATTGCCTGCGAAGCGATTGGCCTGGGCCGTGCGGCGCTGGGCCGCGCCACGCAGTACGCCCGCGAGCGCGAGGTGTTCAACCGCCCGATTGGGCAGAACCAGGGCATCCAGCACCCGCTGGCCGAGCGCTGGATGGAGCTGGAAGCGGCCTTTTTGCTGGCGATGAAGGCGGCCTGGCTGTATGACCGCCACCAGCCTTGCGCGGCCGAGGCCAATGCGGCCAAGTTCCTGGGGGCGGAGGCGGGCTTCAAGGCCTGCGAGACGGCCATCTTCACCCATGGCGGCATGGGTTACGCCAAGGAGTTCCATGTCGAGCGGCTGATGCGCGAGAGCTGGATTCCGCGCCTGGCGCCGGTGAGCCCGCAACTGATTCTGTGCTTTATCGCAGAGAAGGTGCTGGGCCTGCCCAAGTCCTACTAGGCGGCGCCATGCGCAGTGCGCTGCCGGGCCATGCCCCTCGCCGTGCGGCCAGCCCGCACTGGCTGGGGCATGATACGCAGATGAAGACCCATTTGCTGCGTTATTTTGTGGTGCTGGCCGAGGAGCTGCATTTTGGCCGCGCCGCCCAGCGCCTGGCCATTACCCAGCCTCCGCTGTCGGTGGCCATCAAATCGCTCGAAGAAGATTTGGGTGTGCGGCTGCTCGAGCGCGATGCCAAGCAGGTGCGGCTGACCGATGCCGGCGCCGCCTTTTTGATCGAGGCGCGCCAGGTGCTCAGCCAGATACAGCGCGCAGCGGACGTGGCGCGCAATGTGGCCCAGGGGCGCCAGGGCCAGCTGGACATTGGCGTGACCGGCTCGATGATCTACCGCGACCTGCCCCATGTGATGCAGGCCTTTGCCCAGCAGCGGCCCGATATCGACATCACCTTGCATGAGATGTCCACCACCGAGCAGCAGGCGGCCATTCTGCGCGGCCAGCTCCAAGGCGGTTTTGTCAACATCATCACGCCCGCGCCGGGGCTGGCGCTCTGGCCGCTGGCGCCCGATACCCTCGTTTGCTGCCTGCCGGAAAACCACCCCCAGGCGCAGCAAGCCAGCCTGGATTTGCGCAGCCTGGCCCATGAGCGCTTTGTGATGTTTGTGCGCGATGTCAGCCCGGCCAATTACGACAATGTGATCGCCTGCCTGCACAACGCTGGCATCCACCCGCGCACCAGCCACGCGGTGCGCCAGTGGCTGGCCGTTATTTCGCTGGTTGCCATTGGCCAGGGCGTGGCGCTGGTGCCCTCGTGCATGCAGCGGGCCGGCATGGCCGGTGTGCGCTATGTGCCGCTGCACAGCAACCATGGCCAGACGGCGCTGACCGCCGGTGCCTTTGTCTGGCACCCGCAAAGCCGCTCGGCGGCGCTGGATGCGCTGATCGAGGTGATCAAGGCGCCGAGGACAGGTGCGGCCGGCTAGGTGCGGCCGGCTAGGTGCAGCCGGCTAGGTACGGCCAGCTAGGCGCCCCCGGCTAGGCGCCCCCGGCTAGGCGCCCCCGGCTAGGCACGGCCAGCTGGGCGCCCCCAACTAGGCTTTCAAGAAAAACAGCACCGCCATCACCAAACCCGTCAGCACAATGCCGGCACGCAACCACTGCGGCGCAATCTTGCGCGCCACCCGGGCGCCCAGGTAGCCGCCCAAGGTGGCAGCGACCATCATCAGCAAGGCGGGCTGCCACTGCACGACGCCGCCAGCGGCATAGATGGCGACGGCAATGGCGGTCAGCAGTGCGGAGACCAGGTTCTTGGTGCCATTCATCGCATGCAGGTTGGTCTGGCCCAGCAAGCCCAGCAGTGCGAGCAGCAAGATGCCCAGGCCGCCATTGAAGTAGCCGCCATAAACAGAAACCGCCAGCATGCCCAGCGCGGCCTTGCCGCGTGAGGGCGTGGCGCCGTGCTGCGCGCCCATGGCCCACTGGCGCAGCTGCGGGCCAAAGGCAAACATGGCAGTCGCTGCCAGCAGCAGCCAGGGCACGATCTTGCGGAAGGCCGCCTCGGGCGTGACCAGCAGCAGGGCAGCCCCCGCTGCGCCGCCGACGAGCGCGAGCAGCATCACCGCCTTCATCGACAGGCCGGGCGGGGCCTGCATATCGTCCTTGAAACCCCAGGCGCCAGCCGCATAGCCCGGCAGCAGCGCGACCGTGCCGGTGGCATTGGCAACGACCGGCGGCACACCGGTAAACACCAGCGCAGGCAGGGTCAGAAAGCTGCCGCCTCCGGCGACGGCATTGAGCGCGCCGGCCACCAGGGCAGCGGCCAGCAAGATGGCGGTGTCGAGCATGTCTCCTCCTGTTATGCGCCGGCGGTTGCGGGGTGCCGCAGCCAGCACGGCCTTTATGAGAAGGATTCTAGGTAGTAATGGCGCAAAGAAGCGGCTCGATTAGTCGCTCAAAAGTCATCATTGCCTTGAGGCGGGCGCGCCCAATGGGCGGGCTGCGGGCCCCGTGCCTTACTTCTGGTATGGGTCGGCAAAGCCCAGCTCTTGCAGGATGGCCGTCTCGTAGGCTTCCATCTCCTGGGCATCCTGCTCGCTGGTTTCATGGTCCCAGCCCTGGGCGTGCAAAGTGCCATGCACCAGCAGGTGGGCATAGTGCTCCTGCAGCGACTTGTTCTGCTCCTGGGCTTCACGCGCCACCACGGGCGCGCACAGCACCAGGTCGGCCAGCACGGTGGGCTCCTGCTGGTAGTCAAAGGTCAGCACATTGGTGGCGTAGTCCTTGTGCCGGTACTCGCGGTTGAGTGCCTGGCCTTCTTCGGTATCGACAATGCGCACGGTGATTTCGGCGTCATCGGCCAGCGCGTGGCGAATCCAGCGCGTCACCTGGCTGCGGGGCAGGGCGGCACGGTGCTCGGCCACGCCGTCAAAACGGGCAAATTGCAGCGAGAGCGTGAGTTGGTTCAATGCCATATGGTTTTTATCGGCGGGGTGGCACAGGTGGGGGTGTGCGGGCGGGGCTCAGTCTTCGCGCGCGGGGCGGCGCTGCTTGTCGTAAGCGTCAACAATGCGCGCCACCAGCGGGTGGCGCACCACATCGGCGCTGGTAAAGCGGTTGACCGCAATGCCCTTGACGCGCTTGAGCACGCGCTCGGCGTCGATCAGGCCGCTCAGCTGGCCCTTGGGCAGGTCGATCTGGCTCACGTCGCCGGTCACCACGGCCTTGGCGCCAAAACCGATGCGGGTGAGGAACATCTTCATCTGCTCAGGCGTGGTGTTCTGGGCTTCGTCGAGGATGATGAAGGCGTTGTTGAGCGTGCGGCCGCGCATGAAGGCCAGTGGCGCGATCTCGATGGCATTGCGCTCAAAGGCCTTTTGCACCTTGTCGTAGCCCATCAGGTCGTAGAGTGCGTCGTAGAGCGGGCGCAGATAGGGGTCGACCTTTTGCGACAGATCGCCGGGCAGAAAGCCCAGGCGTTCGCCGGCTTCGACCGCCGGGCGGGTCAGCACAATGCGCTGCACCTGGCTGCGCTCGAGCGCATCGACGGCGCAGGCCACGGCCAGGTAGGTCTTGCCGGTGCCGGCCGGGCCAATGCCAAAGGTGATGTCGTGCGCGGCGATGTTCTCCAGGTAGCCGGCCTGGTTGGGCGTGCGCGCGCGCAGGTCGGCGCGGCGCGTGTTCAGCACGATGGCGTCCTCGGGCGCGGCCATCAGCTCGCTGTCGCCGGCCATCATCAGCTGGATCTGGTCTTCGCTGATGGGCGTATCGGCCATCTCGTACAGCGCCTCGAGCAGCTCCAGCGCGTCGTTGGCCACGGCCTTGGGGCCGTCGATCTTGAACTGTTCGTGGCGGTGGGCAATCTTGACGCCCAGATGGTTCTCGATCTGGCGCAGATGCGCGTCGGCCGGTCCGCACAAATTGGCAATGCGGTTGTTGTTGTGGGGCGTAAAGGTGTGGCGCAGGATCACGCGGTAAATTCCAGTGAAAAATTCAGTATGCTTGCAGGCGGCAAGCGACGCACACAGGGCGGCCGCACACAAGCTACAAGGAAAGATACAAATGATAGGCCGATTGAGCGGAACCCTGGTGGAAAAGAACCCACCCGAAGTACTGGTGGATTGCTATGGTGTGGGCTATGAGGTGCAGGTGCCCATGAGCACCTTCTACAACCTGCCTGCCGTGGGCGACACCATCACGCTGCTGACGCAGTTTATCGTGCGGGAGGATGCGCAGCTGCTGTACGGGTTTGGCACGGCCGAAGAGCGCCAGACTTTCCGCGAGCTGATCAAGATCACCGGCGTGGGCCCGCGTACGGCGCTGTCCATCCTGAGCGGCATGGGCGTGAGCGATCTGGCGCAGGCCGTGTCCTTGCAGGAGGCAGGGCGCCTGGTGAAGGTGCCGGGCATCGGCAAGAAGACCGCCGAGCGCCTGCTGCTGGAGCTCAAAGGCAAGCTGGGCGCAGACATGGGTGCCAGAACCGCTGCCACCAGCGATGCCCAGGTCGACATTTTGCAAGCGCTGGTGGCCCTGGGTTACAGCGACAAGGACGCAGCTGCCGCTCTGAAACTGTTACCTGCCGACATCAGCGTAACCGACGGTATCAAGCAGGCGCTGAAAGCGCTGGCAAAATAGCCCGCGCAGAGGCGGCCGGGCAGCAGCCCGACCGGGTATCACCATCTATACCAACCAACACGGAGTGGACGAATCCATGAAATATCCCAAGTATGCAGTGCCCGGTCTGTTGTGGACCACCGGCGTGGCTGCGGCCCTGGCTTTGGCGGGCTGCGGCGGCGGCTCAGGTTCCGACGACGACAACGGCAATGTGACCCAGCCCACGGCCTATGTGCTGGACTCGGTCGTGCTGCCCGCCTCGGCCATCAAATCGGCCGCAGTGGCGCCTGTGTCCTTGGGCGCTGCGGTGCAGACCCGCTTTGTCGTGCTGCCCGAGCTGGAGGCGGAAAAGACCGTGGACAGCGACAACAGCCCGGCCCAGCAGATTGGCACGCAGCGCGCGGTGGCGGCCACCAGCACGGTGGGGCAGACGCAGGCGGCGCTGCAGTGGAGCACGCTGGCCAATGGCCAGCAGGTCGCGGCCATCAACATCCAATCGACCGGCGCCTATGGCTTGCGTGCTGGCGTGCTGGTGGACAGCCTGCCCGATGGCGCGCAGCTACGCGTCTACAGCCAGGAGCACCCCAATGCGATCGTCGAGCGCAGCGGTGCTGAGGTGAATGCGCTGCTGGCGCAAAACCGCAAGGCGGGTGAGACCGGTGCGGCCGCCAACACCTGGTGGACGCCCGATGTAGGCGCAGGCGACACCACGCTCGAAGTGGTGCTGCCAGCCGGCACCGGCGCCGATGCCCTGCGCATCTCGATCCCTGTGGTC
The DNA here is from genome assembly GCF_014076495.1 of Comamonas koreensis. Taxonomy (NCBI): domain Bacteria; kingdom Pseudomonadati; phylum Pseudomonadota; class Betaproteobacteria; order Burkholderiales; family Comamonadaceae; genus Comamonas; species Comamonas koreensis. Next base: position 1,223,931 of record NZ_CP043575.1, read on the forward strand.
TCGCACATCTACCAGAACCTGTCGCTGCCCACCGAGGTCGAGCTGGCAGACGCGGCCAAGGCCGACACTTCGGCTTCCTGCAACCTGGATGCCACCTGCACCAACAACTACCAAACCGAGCGCAATGCGGTGGCGCGCATGGTGTTCACCCGCTCGGACGGCAAGTCCTACCTGTGTACCGGCACCTTGCTGAACAACACCAAGGGTGACTTTGCACCGTACTTCCTGACGGGCAACCACTGCATCTCGACCCAGTCCTCGGCCTCGTCGATGCAGACGTCCTGGTTCTACCGCTCGAGCAGCTGCAACTCCGGCGTACCTGGCGCCAATGCTGCACTGCGCAGTGCCGGCGCGACCTTGCTCTACGCCACCAGCAACACCGATTCGGCGCTGCTCAAGCTCAACGAAATGCCTCCTGTGGGCGTGACCTTGGCAGGCTGGGATGCGCGCACCGCCGGCCAAGTGGGCGATGCGGTCTATGGCCTGCACCACCCTGGCGGCAACCTGCTCAAGTACAGCGTGGGCGCGGTCGTGGGCTATATGAACTGCACCGCAGGCAGTGGCACTTCCATCACCTGCAGCACCGGTGACTCGAACAGCGGCTTCTACAGCGTGCGTTGGAGCCAAGGCACGACCGAAGGCGGCAGCAGCGGCTCGTCGCTGTTCCGCAATGGCCGCGTGGTCGGCAACCTCTACGGCGGCGGCGCCAGCTGCCTGGCGCCCAATGCGTCCGACTACTACGGCCGTTTTGACAAGGTGTTCAGCGACCGCATCTGGAGCTGGCTGGCCAGCTGACCTGTGCACCGCTGATTGCGGCTTTTGTGCCGCAGTCCTTCCAGCGCTGACAAACCTGCCCGTCAAACGGCAGGTTTTTTTACGTCTGGGGGAGTGGGTTCCGGCCACCGCCCTGCTGCAGTGCTGGGTCATCGCTCTGATACCGGAAAGTGTCCCGATGTCTGGAATTCATAAATACCAACGCAGGTTCACTTTGTATTCTCGGTATGCGATGTTCTGCTGAGGAAACCTGAGCTGCTGCACGATAGCGGATTTGTAAATTGCCGGCTTTTATAAAAGGATTTTAATAACACCACTCACTTTGTCAGAAAGCGAGTAAATATAGGCATTCTTTGGCTTGCTGTGCAAAATGAATGGGGTCTGGATTTTATTAATATCTAATGAAAGAAATAATAAATAAAATTAGTGGATGAGTTTCTTTTTGTGGGCATCTGGCGTAGAGGGTGTGGGAGAGATTCATCGCATTCTCGATGTTACCGGTCGATATGTGCTTTACTTTTGCAGGTGGCTGCTCACTTGATTATCTTCAAAATAAAAATGCAAACCGCAATTTGGTGATTTGCAGGCTTTTAAATAGCATTTTGACTTGGAGTGAATCCATCATGAGATACCTAAAATATGCAGTGTTCGGTCTGTTATGGACCACCGGCATGGTAGTGGCCCAGCCTACGACCTATATCCTGGACCCGGTGGTATTGCCGGAGTCAGCCACCAAATCTTCCCCTCTGGTGCCCGTGCCTTTAGGCACTCGGGTGCAAACACATTTTGTGGTGCTGCCCGAGCTGGAAATGCAACAGTCTTTGGCTGCCGAGGAGACGAGTGGCCCGGCGCTGCAGATTGGCGCCGCGCGGGCCGTGGATGCCACCGCATCGGTGGCGCAAACCCAGTTGGCCATGCAGTGGACGGCGCTGCCCAGTGGGCAGCAGGTGGCCGCCATCAATATCCAGGCGACGGGTGCCTATGGCCTGCGTGCCGGTGTGCTGGTGGAGCGCCTGCCCGATGATGCGCTGCTGCGTATCTACAGCCAGGAGCATCCCGATGCGATCGTCGAGCGCAGTGGCGCGCAGATCAATGCAGTGCTGGCGCAGAACCAGGGCGCAGGAGAGAGCGGCGCGCCTGCCAGCACCTGGTGGACGCCCGATGTGGGTGCGGGTGACACCACCGTCGAAGTCGTGCTGCCCGCAGGGATGCCTGCGGAGGCATTGCGGATCTCGATCCCCCTGGTTTCGCACATCTTCTACAACCTGTCCTTGCCCCCCGATGTGGAAGCGGCCACCGTGGAAGCGGCCACCGTGGAAGCGGCCGCCGTGGGAGCGGCTGACATGGACCTGGCAGGAACTACCCAAGCCAATCCGCTGGAGAGTTGCCGCATGGATGTGTCCTGCACCAGCAACTACCAGAGCGAGCGCAATGCCGTGGCCCAAATGGTCTACACCCGGGAGAACGGCCAGTCCTACCTGTGCACCGGCACCTTGCTGAACAACCCCAAGGCGGATTTTGTGCCTTACTTTCTGACGGCCAACCACTGTATCTCTACCCAATCGGTAGCCTCGACGCTGCAGACCCGCTGGTTCTACCACGCCAGCAGTTGCAATTCCGGCGTGCCGAGTGCCCAAAGCGCCCGGCGCAGTGCAGGTGCCACCTTGCTGCACGCCACGGCCACCACGGACTCCGCATTGCTCCGGCTCAATGACATGCCTCCGGCGGGGGTGAGCTATGCAGGCTGGGATGCCAGCAACCTGGCCCCGAAGGGCCAGGCCATCTACGGCCTGCACCATCCCGGTGGCGACCTGCTCAAGTACAGCGTGGGCGCCGTAGCGAACCATGCCCGCTGCCAGTCCACCGGCAGCTCCACCTTCAGCTGCAGCGGGGGAGATGCGAACGGTGGCTTCTACAGCGTCAGCTGGAGCCAGGGGAGGACCGAGGGCGGCAGCAGCGGATCGGCGCTGTTCAGCGATGGCCGGGTCATTGGCACCTTGTATGGCGGCTCCAGCCGCTGCCAGGCGCCACGGGGCCTGAGCTACTACGGCCGCTTTGACAAGTTTTTTGCAGACGGTGCCTCGCACTGGCTGGGCAACTGATCGCTCACAGCCGGATCGGCAGCCGCACAGCCGCCGCCCTCGCAGGGCCTGTTCGCAGGCCCTTTTCTTTGCCCAGTTAACCAATGTTTTGTATTTGTACTAGTCGATAAGCTTGCTTGATGTGAGTGCTTGCTCTAGATTGCCTGTATCCGGTCAGTAGTTTGTGTTGATCGGCGGCGCTTTTCTTGTTGCAACCGCGAGGAGTCCATCATGTCTTGTCGCACTGTGTCCAGCTGGAGTTCGGCGCTTGGTGGTGATGGGCTGCGTTGGGTCACCACGCTCATCGTGGCTGGCAGCTGTGGTTGGGCCCAGGCCAGTTGGCAGGTCGATGCACGCAGGATGCCGGCCAGCCCCAGCACTGTGGAGGCCAAGGATGCGGTAGGGCTCTCGGCGATGGCTGTTGTGCCCATCGTGCTGCCGCCCTGGCAGGACAGCAAGGCACTGGCCCCCGATGAGGGCGGCGTCCGCCAGATTGGCGTAGCGCGCGCTTTGGAGGCCATGGACACTGCCGACAAAGTGGCCCCTCTGTTGCAATGGCAGACCCTGCCCTCGGGCCAGCAGGTGGCCGCCTTGCAATGGCGGGCGGACGATGCCTATGGACTGCGCCTGGGCCTGGAGTTTGCTGCCTTGCCGCCGGTGGCGGTGTTCCGGCTCTATGCATCGCCTCAAGCCGCTGCCAGCTACGAAGTGACCGGTGCTGCACTGCTTGAGCGCCTGGCTGCCGATGCGCAGACGGGCCAGCGCACCTGGTGGACGCCCGATGTGGGGCCCACGCCCGTGCTGGAGATCCTGCTGCCCGCAGCGCTGGCGACCAGCAGTCTGCAATGGTCCATGCCCCAGCTCTCGCAGATCGTCGTGCCGCCCAGTGTGGCGGAGCCCATGAAGGCGGCGGACATGGCTGCATTGTCTGAAAAGCGCCGTTATAACGCTTGCCAGCTGGATGTGAATTGTCAGCAGACCTTGCTGGACCAGCGTGATGCCGTCATTCGCATGTTCTATGTGAGCCAGGGCCGCACTTTCCAGTGCACCGGAACCCTCCTCAATAACCCTAGCCAGGATCTCACCCCCTATGTGTTGACGGCTGCGCATTGTGTGAAAGACCAAGCGACGGCATCGACGTTGCAAACGTCCTGGTTTTACTACTCGCAGTATTGCGACAGCGCGCAACTGTATGCCGGCCATGCGGAGCGCTTCAGTGCGGCGCGCTGGCTGGCAACGAGCATGGTGACTGATATGACGCTGCTGCTGCTGGATGAGGCGCCTCCGCCGGGAGCCTTGTTTGCAGGCTGGGATGCGGGCGCACTGCCTCCGGGCGGGGCGGTGGCCGGTCTGCACCATCCGCACGGGGACCTGATGATGCTCGCCTCTGGCGTGTTGGAAGATCGCACAGCCTGCTCGGTCGATGCCAGCAGCCGCGCCTTGGATTGTGCGTCGCAAACGCAATCTGATGGTGGTTTTTACCGGGTCATCTGGAGCCTAGGAGGGATCGAAGGAGGCTCCAGCGGATCGGCATTGTTTTTCAGGGGGCGTGTCGCCGGGACCTTGACCGGGGGAGACCAGTGGTGTGCCGCCAATGATGGCCGCGTCGTCTATGGCCGGCTGGACCAAGCCATCGCCAGCTTTGCGGCTTGGCTGGGGGCCGACAAGGCGATGAACAGCGATATGCACATGCCCGTCTACCGCTTCCTGGTGCTGCGCTCGGGCGGGGAGTTCTATACCCTATCAGCCCCTGAGCGTGACCATGTGATCGCGAGCTTCCCCAACGACCTGGTCTTTGACGGCATTGCATTCTATGCCGCAGGCCGCGCACATGCCCGCCTGGTGCCCGTCCACCGCTATTTCAACCCCGAGGTCGTCGCCCATTTCTACACGGCCAGCGATGCCGAGCGGCAGTTTGTGCAGACCTACCACCCCAGCTGGAACTACGACGGCATTGCCTGGTGGTCGCCCGCGCAGCCCGGTGACGGGGTGGGCGCCGTCTACCGCGCCTACCAGTATGTGCCGGGGGTGCACCACTACAGCCTGCAAGTCCAGGCGCGCGATGCCTGGCTGGCCAATGCGGGGCTTTTGTATGACGGACTGGCTTATTATGTGTGGGATGCGCCTTAGAGATCCCCGGGATGCGCTGCACACCTCCCTGGCCATGCCTGCACTGATCCATGACTATCCATACCGATTCCTTCGCCGCTGCGCCAGTCCCCCGTCCTGACAACCGCGTGATTTCCGCCAGCCAGTCCTCGCCACAGGAGGAGGTGCTCGAGCGCGCGCTGCGCCCCAAGCAGCTCCAGGAGTATGTGGGCCAGGTCAAGGCGCGCGAGCAGCTGGAGATCTTCATTGGCGCGGCCAAAAAGCGCAGCGAGGCTCTGGACCATGTGCTGCTGTTTGGTCCCCCCGGGCTGGGCAAAACGACGCTCTCGCACATCATCGCCTCGGAGTTGGGCGTGAATCTGCGCCAGACCAGCGGTCCGGTGCTGGAAAAGCCCAAGGACCTGGCGGCACTGCTGACCAATCTGGAGCGCAACGATGTGCTCTTCATCGACGAGATCCACCGCCTCTCGCCGGTGGTCGAGGAAATCCTCTACCCGGCGCTGGAGGACTACCAAATCGACATCATGATCGGCGAGGGCCCGGCGGCAAGGTCCATCAAGCTGGATTTGCAGCCCTTCACGCTGGTGGGGGCCACCACGCGCGCGGGCATGCTCACCAACCCGCTGCGCGACCGCTTTGGCATCGTCGCGCGCCTGGAGTTCTACACGACCGAAGAGCTGACCAAGATCGTGATGCGCAGTGCAGGTCTGCTGAACACGCCCATCGATGATGAAGGCGGGCTGGAGATTGCACGCCGCTCACGCGGCACGCCCCGTATTGCCAACCGCCTGCTGCGCCGGGTGCGCGATTACGCCGATGTCAAAGGCAATGGCCGCATCACGCAGGAGATGGCCAGCCGCGCGCTGGCGATGCTGGATGTCGATCCCCTCGGCTTTGACATTATGGACCGCAAGCTGCTCGAGGCGGTGGTGCACCGTTTTGATGGCGGGCCGGTGGGGCTGGACAATATTGCCGCCAGCATTGGCGAGGAGCCCGGCACGATCGAGGATGTGATCGAGCCGTACCTGATCCAACAGGGATTTTTGCAGCGCACGCCACGCGGCCGGATGGCCACCCAGGCGGCCTACCGCCACTTGGGCCTGGTGGGCGGCGGGCCTGGGCAGGCGGCATTGGTGTAAAACGTAAAGCCCCATCGCTGGGGCTTGAGAGTTTGGTGCCAGACAGGTGCGCGTGGCCCCCCGCTTGGCTCCCATTCAAGCGGCCTTGGCGGCGCGCTTGGTGGGCGGCGATTCGTTGCCCATGTTCTCGCACAGGTAGTCCCAGCATTCCTGCACGATGGCGCGGCGGCTGCCATTGGCCGCGCGCGTCATCAGGCAGATGCGGCGCGACAGCAACGGGCCTTTGAGCGGCACGGTCACCCAGTCATCGCTGTGGTGGCCCTGTGTGTACAGGCGCGAGAGCAGACCGATGCGCAGGCCGCTTTGCACCAGCGCGTAGAGCGATTCGGTATAGCTCAGCGTCTCGGTGTGGCTGGTGCCCACGCCTTGCTGCTCCAGCACCGAGACAATCATCTCGTAGGTGCTGCCGCGCGAGAGCACGACCAGCGGTTCATCGCTGAGGTCCGACCATCGCAGATCGGTCTTTTGTGCCAGGCGGTGCTTGGCGGGGATGACGGCCATGACCTCGTCCTCGGTCACGAACTGCGTCTCCACCGACGGGGGCACGGTGAACTCCAGGCCCAGGCCGATGTCCGAGCTGCCGTTGGCCACCGAGGCCAGCAGGTCGTCATTGCGCATGTCGTGCAGCTGCAGGTCCACCATCGGGTGGGACTGCTGCCAGAGGGCGAGCCACGGCGCCAGCAGGTGGGTGGTGGAGGGGATGCAGCTGATGCGCACGGTGTCGGCCTGGTATTTGAGCAACTGCTGCAGATCCTGCACGCCTTGCACAAAGTTGTTGATCATCCATTCCACCTGCGGACGCACGGCTTCGCCGGCCGATGTCAGGCGGACATGGTGCGTGCTGCGGTCAAACAAGGCGGTGCCCAGCAGCGTCTCCAGCTCACGGATGGCCGAAGACAGTGCGGGCTGGCTCATGGACAGCGCCTGCGCGGCACGGCTGAAGCTGCGGTGCGTGGCCACTTCCTTGAAGCAGCTGAGCTGGCGCAGCGACGGCGTCGGCAGGGGTTTTCGGGTCAGCTCGGCGTCTGGCATATAACGGTCAATACCTTTTTAGTAATCAAACAGAGGAGTCATTGAACTCGTCTATAGATGGTCTCACTACTATCAATAATGATCAAGCAATTAGTGAATTCTAAAAGTAATTAAATGTCACTTGATCACGAGGGGTCGGAGTGAACGCTGACATACCTTGGTATTTTATCGGCTCTATGAGGCATTGCGTTTCATTTGTTTGTGTCATCGCAGCGGGCCCAGGGCGACATTGGTGGGGCGGGCAGACGGGGACCTGCACGGCCCAGGCGGCGCCACGGGGCTGATGCAAAAAAGTCACAAAAAGTGGAGAGAACAGGCTGAACGAGGCTGACTACTGGAAGGATGGCCGCTGACCGCCGCTGTTAGATGGTTTCGTCCAGCCCGATGGTCTGCAGGTGGCTGGTGTCGCCCCAGCCCACCAGGGTCAGGCCGCTGTCCGGCGTCCACAGCAGGCGGTTGACGCTGGTATTGGCCAACTCCCAGGTGCGGGGGGCCTGGATGTCTTGGCGCGTGGCCAGGCGGTAGAGGCAGTCAAGCACGCCGCCATGGGCTACCAGCGCGATCTGCTGGCCCAGGTGGTTGGCGGCCAGTTCGGCCACCACTTGGGATACGCGCGCCTGCAGCGTCTGCAGTGACTCGCCCTGGGGCGGGGCAAAGACCGGGTCACGCTTGCGCCAGCGCAGGGCCGAGGGCGGGTCTGACACCTCGATGTCGGCAAAGCGGGAGCCTTCATAGTCGCCAAAGCTGCGCTCGCGCAAGGCACTGTGGGTGGCGAGCGGCGCGCCATTGGCCAGCGCCAGCGCCTGGGCGGTGCGCAGCGCGCGCTGCAGATCACTGCTGTAGATATGGGCCAGCGGGGTCTCGGCCAGCGCCTGGGCCAGTTGCCGGGCCTGACGCTCGCCGGTGGCGTTCAGCGGTATATCGGTATGTCCCTGGATGCGTGCGGCAAGATTCCAATCGGTCTCCCCGTGTCGAATGGCAATGATCTGGGTGCTGTGCATGCGTTCCTTGTTATTGGGGTTTGGCGGCGGGCGTAGCGGGACTGACAGTGGCAGGTGCAGCGGTTGCAGCTGGAGTGGATGCGGGCTGGGCAGCGGCGGGCGCACCGACCGTGGTGCTGACGCGGCGCGGGCCTTGCGGCGGCTTGGGAAAGCCGTTGAGTGCCGAGTCGAACAAGATGCGGTAGATCACCTGGTCATCGACCCAGACATCCTCGTAGCGGGCCGAGGTCTCATAGACCACCTGCTGGGTCTGGACATCGCGCAAGGTCAACTGCACGGCGCGGTAGTGCAGCGAGGGGCCGGTGTCGCGCCAGGCGATGCCACCGCGCCAGCCCCAACCCCAGCCGGGTCCCCAGCCCAAACCGCCATAGGGGTTATAGGGGCTGCCGGGCAGCAGCCAGCTGTCGGGAATGTAACGAGCTTGTACGTCGATCTGCGCGATCACGCTGCCCTGGCTATCGTCGCGGCGCAGACCCACACCGGCCAAGGATGCCTGGGCCTGTTGCACGACGGTATCAAATTGTGGACCCATTGCGACCTGGGAGGGGAGCAACTGCAGCCGGTAGGTGGGTGGCGCAGGTATTTGCTGCAAGGTGGAGTAGCTTTGCACATCGCTGTCGATGGTGCGCACGCCGGCGCAACCGGCCAGCCAGAGGCTGGCGCAGGCCAGCGCGGCCATGCCGGCGATGCGACGCCACTGGGGCATGCCAGGCAGGGCTGCCCGGTCAAAAGAACGATACATGGAGCCGTCTCCCGAAAAAAAAGCGCTGCGCCATAAGGACACAGCGCATGCGCTCAACGATAAACGCTTGGAGCGGCAGCGGCTGTCAGTCAGGGGCGACAAGCAGGGCTGCATGGCTCAAGCAAACGTGGATCAGCCCAATTGCACCACCTGCATGCCCGCGGGCAGCGAGGGGTTGCTGGGCAGGTCATCGTGGTCAAAGGCCTTGTCACCGTTTTCGTCGGCAATGCCGGTAGGCTTGGCGTTCTGGAAGTCGAACAGCTTGGGGTCAGCCAGGTGGGTGGGCACCACATGCTGCAGCGCGCGGAACATGTTGTTCACGCGGCCGGGGTGCTTGCGGTCCCACTCGCGCAGCATGTCACCAATCATCTGGCGCTGCAGGTTTTCCTGGCTGCCGCAGAGGTTGCAGGGGATGATGGGGAAGTCGCGGTACTGGGCCCAGCGCTCGGTGTCCTTCTCGGGCACATAGGCCAGCGGGCGGATTACCACATGCTTGCCGTCGTCACTGACCAGCTTCGGGGGCATGGCCTTCATGATGCCGCCGTGGAACATGTTGAGCATCAAGGTCTGCACGATGTCATCGCGGTGGTGGCCCAGCGCCACCTTGTTGCAGCCCAGCTGGTCGGCCACCTTGTACAAAATGGCGCGGCGCAGGCGCGAGCACAGACCGCAGGTGGTCTTGCCCTCGGGCACCACACGCTTGACGACGCTGTAGGTGTCCTGGTTCTCGATGTGGAAGTCGACCCCCACGCTTTGCAGGTACTCGGGCAGCACATGCTCGGGAAAGCCGGGCTGCTTCTGGTCCAGGTTCACGGCCACCAGGTCGAACTTGATGGGCGCGCGGGCGCGCAGCTTCATCAGGATGTCGAGCAGGGTGTAGCTGTCCTTGCCGCCGGACATGCAGACCATCACCTTGTCGCCGTCCTCGATCATGTTGTAGTCGCCAATGGCGCGCGCCACCTCACGGCACAGGCGCTTTTCCAGCTTGTGGTTCTCGCGCTGGATCTTCAGGCGCTTTTCGTTGGAGGCCGATGCCTGCGCATCGTCGCTGGCGTCGTCAAAGTCCCATCCGTTCGCGGCGGCGGGCTGGGGCTGGAGGAGTGCGGTATCGGTGGGGGCGTTCATAGGTTCACCATTGTCCGGTTTCGGTGCGGATTGCAACTTCGCAATCGTCAAAAATCTCTAGCTTGGCGATCTTCACGCGAACGCCACGCACATTGGGCAACTGCATCAGCCGCTGGGCGACCTTGCCGATCAGGGTCTCGAGCAGGTTGACGTGCTCTGCCGTGCATTCATCGATGATGATCTGGCGCACCTTGCGGTAATCCAGCACATGCATGATGTCGTCATCACTGGGCGCCAGGGGCTGCTGGCCCATGTTGATTTCCGCATCCACCAAGATGGGTTGCGGCGCAGTCTTCTCGTGGGCGAGGATGCCTAAATTGGCATCAAAACGCAGGCCCGTCAAGCTCAGGGTTTGCAACCCGGTGTCAAATGTCGTCATAAAAACAGCAAGGCAGCGAAGAATCGCTACATCATCGAAAAATCGCGGTCAAACCGCATCAGGTGCTGGCCGCCGTCCACCAGCAGGCTGGTGCCGGTGATGGAGCTGTTGTCCAGCGCAAAGCGCACCGTGGCGGCCACATCGTCTGCGGTGGACGAGCGCCCCAGCGGGCTCATGCGGTGCAGGGCCTCGAACTTCTCGTCGCTCAGGTAGTCGCTGGTCAGGGTCAAACCCGGCGCCACACCGACCACCCGCAGACGCGGCGCCAGCGCCTGGGCCAGCAAGGTGTTGGCCGCTTCCAGCGCCGCCTTGCTCAAGGTGTAGCTGACAAAGTCGGGGTTCATGTTCCACAGCTTCTGGTCGAGCAGGTTCACCACCACGCCCTGGGCCGGGTCGCCCCGCTGGCAGATATGCTGGTGCAGCAGCTGGGCCAGCACAATGGGCGCGGCCGTGTTGCTGCGCAGGTGGCGCTCCAGCGCGGCATAGCCAAAGTCGGCGGCGCCGTCGTGCTCGAACAGCGAGGCGCTGTTGACCACCGCATCGACCTGGCCGAAATGGGCCACCACCCGGGGCAGCAAACCGCGCACCGCAGCCTCGTCGTCGAAATCGGCGTCAAAATGGCCGCTCAGGCCCGACATCGCGGCGCACTCGGCGGCGGTCTGCGCGGCCTCGGCGGCCGAGCCCCGGTAGTGCACCGCCACCTGCCAGCCATGGCGGGCCAGCCCAAGCGCAATCACCCGGCCCAGGCGCTTGGCAGCGCCGGTGACCAGTACGGTGCGTGGGGTCGAAGAAGGCAGGGGCATGGCAAGCGCTCAGCAAGCGGCGACAATAGGGGGGTGAATACAGAACCCTCTAGTTTAACGACTGTGCTGGCCAAGCGCATGGCTGAGGCTATTGCCCAGGCCGGCGGTTGGATCCCGTTTGATGACTTCATGCGCATGGCGCTGTACGAGCCCGGCCTGGGCTACTACGCCAATGACCGCAGCAAGTTTGGCGTCATGCCCGAAGAGGGCAGCGACTTTGTCACCGCGCCCGAGCTCTCGCCGGTGTTTGGTGAACTGGTCGCCGCCCAGGTGCAGGATGCCTTTGCCCACACCCAGACCAGCGAGGTCTGGGAGTTTGGCGCCGGCACCGGCGCCCTGGCCGAGCAGCTGCTTTCCACCCTGGGCCCCGCCTGCACGCGCTACACGATTGTCGATGTCTCGGGCAGCCTGCGCCTGCGCCAGCAAGAGCGCCTGGCCCGCTTTGGCGACCAGGTGCAGTGGGCCGACAGCCTGCCCGCGCAGATGCAGGGGGTGGTCGTCGGCAACGAGGTGCTTGACGCCATGCCGGTCAAGCTTGTGCTGCGCCAGCAGGGTGTGTGGCAGGAGCGCGGCGTGGTGGTGGCCAGGGCCGATGGCGGCGACATCCGCTTTGGCTGGGCCGAGCGCCCGACCCCATTGCGCCCGCCGGTGGAGCCGGACCTACCGCTCGAGGCCGAGTACCTGACCGAGATCCACCCGCAGGGCGAAGCCTTTGTCGCGACGCTGGCCGACCGCATCACGCGCGGCGCGGTGCTGCTGATCGACTATGGCTTTGGCGAATCCGAGTACTACCACCCGCAGCGCCACATGGGCACCCTGGTCTGCCACCATCTGCACCAGGTCGACAGCGACCCACTGGTGCTGGTGGGGCTGAAAGACATCACCGCGCATGTGAACTTCACTGGCATTGCCGTGGCCGCGCAGGAAGCCGGCATGGATGTGCTGGGCTACACCAGCCAGGCCCATTTCCTGATCAACTGCGGCCTGGGTGCCAAGCTGGACCAGCTCGAAGTGATTGCCCGCAGCAAGGCGGCCAAGCTGATGATGGAGCATGAGATGGGCGAGTTTTTCAAGGCCATCCTGCTGAGCAAGGGCGTGGCTGTCTGGGAGCCAGCCGGCTTCGTACAGGGCGACCGCATGCACCGGCTGTAGGCTCCGTCGCGGGCGACAGATGCGCAGTGGGCACAAGGCGGGCGCAAGGGGTGCGCAGTGTGGCGTGGGCTGAACCGGCCCGGCTGGGCCGACAAAAGATGGCTGCCGGTGCCAAGCCCTGACACATGCCCGCCGCCCGGTGCGTCCGATCTGGTCGCGCCCGGCACGGGGCATGCAGGCTGGCTTGTGCTGCACCGACAGACTGCCATCATGGCTGCGCTGCATGACGGCCTGATGACAGCGCAACAACACAGCAGCGCCGTAGCGCCCTTCATCGGTTTGCGCATAAAGATACGCGTTTTCATTCGTTTTCTGATTGCAGCGCGCCTTCTACAGTGGGCCTATCACTGGTCCGCCAAGGAAAGCTGCCATGTCCGCGCTGTTCGATGTTCTGACTGCCCACCCGTTCTTCTTCCGCCGCCCGGTGCCCGACAGCGCCAGCCCGGTGGGCAGCGGCGCGGGCACCGCGCAGGCCTTCAGCCTGCGCCCCATCCAGCAGCCCGCTGGCGCCCAGACCCGCCTGGGAGTGGAGGTGGTAGGCCTGGACCTGTCCCGCCCGCTGGGCCCGGACGACTTTGCCCGGCTGCAGCAGGCGCACCAGGACCACAGCGTCGTGGTCTACCGCAACCAGCGCATCAGCCCGGCCGAGCAGATTGCCTTCAGCCGCCGCTTTGGGCCGCTGCAGCGCCATGTGCTGCGCAACTACCAGTTGCCGGGCCATGACGAGATCCTGATCGTCTCCAACATCATCGAAAACGGCCAGCCCGTGGGCTTGGGCGACGCCGGGGCCTACTGGCACTCCGACCTGTCCTACAAGCCCCAGCCTGCGATGGGGTCGCTGTTGCATGCGCAAGAGCTGCCCGAGGTCGGTGGTGACACCTTGTTTGCCGACCAGGTCGCGGCCTACGAGGCGCTGCCCTATACCCTCAAGCAGCAGCTGGTGGGCTTGCTGGCCGAACACAGCTATTTGCTCAAATATGAGGCACTGCGCGAGCGCAATGCCTTCCGCCCTGCGCTCACTGCTGCGCAGGTGGCCGAGGTCAAGCCCGCCGTACACCCGGTGGTGCGCACCGATCCGCAGACGGGCCGCAAGTCCTTGTTTGTCAGCGAGCATTTCACTACCCGCATCCTGGGCCTGCCCGAGGGCCGCTCGGCCGCGCTGCTGGCCGAGCTGTTTGCCCACAGCACCCAGCCGCAGTTTGTCTACCGCCACCACTGGCGTGACCGGGATATGGTGTTCTGGGACAACCGCGCGGTGCTGCACCTGGCCACCGGCGTGCCGGCCGGCCAGCGCCGCAAGCTCTACCGCACCACGATCGAAGGGGATGTGCCGGTATGAACGCCCCCTCCCAAACCTTGCGCGCGACCGGGCTGCCCGGCCCGCAACGCCACCAACCGCTGTTTCTGCTGTCGCTGCGCCTGGCCGCCGCCTGTTGTTGATCGCCAGCGCCCGCCATTGCGGCGGCGCTGCCCGCTCCTGACAACGGCGATTGACGCCCATCCCCAGTGCCTGCCCACCCGCTCTCACAGCGCGGTGGTGCTGCGCTGCGGCCCAACGATTCCAGCCATACCTCTTGACGCACTATGAACATCCGCAATCCTTGGGCGCTGCGCAGCCAGCCGCCCGGCAAACAGTCCACCACATCTTCCAGTCGTCCCGCTGCCGCCGCCCATGGCGCCAGCCTCGGCTCTGCCAGCAAGCATGCGGCAGCCGTGCTGGCCGCCACCGCTGCGCTCTGGGGCGTGGCTTTAGGCGGCGCGCAGGCGGCCGAAGGCCAGCTGCGCATTGCGCAGCAGTACGGCATCGTCTATCTGCTGCTCAATGTGGCGCAGGACCAGCAGTTCATCGAAAAGCAGGGCAAGGCCCAGGGGGTGGACATCAAGGTCAGCTACCTGCAGTTCTCCGGCGGCCCGGCGGTCAACGATGCGCTGCTCTCGGGCAATGTCGATATTGGCGGCGCCGGCGTTGCGCCGCTCTTTACGCTCTGGGACCGCACCAAGGGCAAGCAGAACGTCAAGGGCGTGGCGTCGCTGGGCAACTTTCCCTACTACCTGGTCAGCAACAACCCGCAGGTCAAGACGATTGCCGACTTCAGCGACAAGGACCGCATTGCCACGCCGGCCGTCGGCGTCTCGGTGCAGTCGCGCGTGCTGCAGTATGCCTCGGCCAAGCTCTGGGGCGAGCAGCACTACCAGCGGCTTGACAAGCTGCAGGTGGCCTTGCCGCACCCCGATGCGGCAGCGGCCATCATCAAGGGCGGCACCGAGATTACCGCGCACTTTGGCAACCCGCCGTTCCAGGAGGTGGAGCTGGCTGGCAACCCCAATGCGCGCATTGTGCTCAACAGCTATGAGGTGCTGGGTGGGCCGGCCTCGTCCACCGTGCTCTACGCCACCGAGAAGTTCCGCCAGGAAAGCCCCAAGACCTACCGGGCCTTCCTCGATGCGCTCGATGAATCGGCCCGCTTTGTGCAGGCCAACCCCGAGCAGGCGGCCGATATTTTTTTGAAGAGCGGTGGCGGCGGCAAGGTCGATCGCAACCTGATCCTGCAGATCATCAAGAACCCGCAGGTGCAGTTCACGATCCAGCCGCAGAACACCGTGGGCCTGGGCCAGTTCCTGCAGCGGGTGGGGGTGATCAAGACCAAGCCCGAATCGGTGCGCGACTATTTCTTTGACGACCCGCGCATCTCCGGGGGGAGCTGAGATGCGCTGGCCCCACGTTTTTGCGCAGGAGGGTGATGTTGCGCTGTCGCGCGGCAGTTGGCTGCGCAGCGCTGCCGAGCCCTATGCCAGCCTGGCCGAGGCCGAGCTGGCCGACCGCCTGGTCAGCCGTGCCCACCCCATCCCATCAGCGGCACCCAGCCAGACCTTGCACAGCCAGGCTGCGCAGGCGGGCGGCGCCTTGCTGGAAGTCGACCAGGTCAGCATCGACTATGTGACCGACGAGCGCGTGCTGCGTGCCACCCACCAGGTCAGCCTGCAGGTGCATGCGGCCGAGCGCTTTGTGCTGCTGGGGGCGTCTGGCTGCGGCAAATCAACCCTGCTCAAGGCCATGGCCGGTTTTGTGCCGGTCAGCGAAGGGGCGATCCGCCTGGCTGGCCAACCGGTCGAGGGCCCCGGGCCAGACCGGGTGATGGTGTTCCAGGAGTTTGACCAGCTGCCGCCTTGGAAGACGGTGCGTGAGAACGTGATGTTCCCGCTGCTGGCCTCGCGCCGCTGCAGCAAGGCCGAGGCGCGCGAGCGCGCCGACCTCTACCTGGACAAGGTGGGGCTGAGCCGCTTTGCCGATGTGCACCCGCACCAGCTATCAGGCGGCATGAAGCAGCGCGTGGCCATTGCCCGTGCGCTGGCCATGCACCCGCAGGTGCTGCTGATGGACGAGCCCTTTGCGGCCCTCGATGCGCTGACGCGCCGGCGCATGCAGGAAGAGCTGCTGGCGCTGTGGGACGAGCTGCGCTTCACGCTGGTCTTTGTCACCCATTCGATCGAGGAGGCGCTGGTCGTGGGCAGCCGCGTGGCCATTCTCTCGCCCCACCCCGGGCGCTTGCGGGCCGAGATCAACGCCCATGCCTTTGGCCTGGCGAGCGGCGGCAGCGCCGAGTTCGAGGCCGCGCACCAGCGCATCCACCGGCTACTGTTTGACGAAGACCGTGCTGGCGCGCCCACCGCCGCTAGCCTGGACAGCAGCGCAACCACTGGCTTGCGCCGCGTGGCCTGATACGAGAAACGAGACCCGCTATGGCATCCACCCCCCTGACGGCCTGGCCTGGCGCTGCCAAGGCCCTGCCACCGCTGCGGCCCGAGGCCGAATACTCGCTGCCCGATGCCCCGGCACACCTGGCGGTGCGCCGCTTGCCGCTGGCCAAACGCTTGCTCCAGCATCCGGCCTTGCGCAAGGCCATCATTCTGGTGGTGCTGGCCACCCTGTGGGAGCTGGCAGCGCGCTGGCAGAACAACGACCTGCTCCTGCCCACCTTCAGCCAGACGGCTGCGACCTTGCTGCGCGAGCTGGGCAATGGCGCGCTGCTGGGCAAGGCGGCGATATCGCTGGGCATCTTGCTGCAAGGCTATCTGCTGGGCGTGGCCGGGGCCTTGCTGCTGACGCTGCTGGCGGTATCGAGCCAGTGGGGGCGCGATGTGCTGACCACCTTGACCAGCATGTTCAACCCTCTGCCTGCAATTGCGCTGTTGCCCCTGGCCTTGCTGTGGCTGGGCCTGGGGCAGGCCAGTTTGCTGGCGGTGCTGGTGCATTCGGTGCTCTGGCCGCTGGCGCTGGCCACCTATGCCGGTTTTCAGGGCGTGCCCGAGACCTTGCGCATGGCCGGCCGCAACTACGGCCTGCGCGGCGCGCGCTATGTGCTGCAAATCCTGGTTCCTGCGGCGCTGCCGTCCATCCTGTCGGGCCTGAAGATTGGCTGGGCCTTTGCCTGGCGCACCCTGATTGCCGCCGAGCTGGTGTTTGGCGCCTCGTCGGGCAAGGGGGGCCTGGGCTGGTACATCTTCCAAAGCCGCAACGAGCTCTATACCGACCAGGTGTTTGCCGGGCTGGCCCTGGTGATCATCATTGGCCTCTTGGTCGAGAACCTGGGCTTTCACCCGTTGGAGAGGGTCACCGTCAAGCGCTGGGGTGTGCAGCGCTGACGCGGCTTGTGGGATGCGGCTGCTGTGGCCGCCCTCCAACAAACGGCCGCGCGCCGGCAGCGCTGGAAATGTAGGACATTGGCGATTGTTAAAGATTGCTGGATGTTGGGTATAGCATTTTTGCAATCATTTATTGCATACTGATAGGTTTTGCGATGCCTGATCGTGCCCATTGGGGGCCGGCGGGCTGCTGCGGCGCGCCTGTGACAGACGGGGCGTGCTCCCAACAGGGGTGTACCTATGACCAATTCTTCTTCAGATACTGCGGTGTCGCCCGAGGCCGACGCCGCGGCCCCGGAGCCGGCTGCGCAGGCGCCGCAGGCCAGCCAGCGCTCGACCATGTCGCTGCCGGTGGTGGTGCCTGCACTGCTGGTGCTCGGCGTCCTGCTGCTCGTGTGCGTGCTGGCGCCCGATGCCGCAGACCGCCTGTTCTCTGGCGCGCAGCGCTGGGTGGTGGCCAGTTTTGACTGGTTCTATGTGATGGCGCTGAGCGCCTTCTTGCTGTTTTTGGTGGTGCTGGCGGCCAGCCGCTATGGCGATATCCGCCTGGGGCCCGATGACGCCAAGCCCGAGTTCAGCTTTGTCTCCTGGTCATCGATGCTGTTTGCCGCCGGCATGGGCATTGGCCTGATGTACTTTGGCGTGGGCGAGCCGCTGCAGCATTTCCTCAACCCGGCCACACAGGAGCCGGGCACGCCCGCCGCCGCGCGCGAGGCGATGGAGGCCACGTTCTTCCACTGGGGCTTTCATGCCTGGGCGGTCTACGGCACCATGGGCCTGGTGCTGGCCTATTTCGGCTTTCGCTACAACCTGCCGCTGACGATGCGCTCGGGCCTGTATCCGCTGCTGCGCGAGCGCATCAACGGGCCCATTGGCCACGGCGTCGATGCGTTTGCGCTGGTGGGCACCATTGCCGGTATTGCCACCACCTTGGGCTATGGCGCGCGCCAGATCGCCGCCGGCATCCACACCTTGACCGGCTGGGAAACCGAGACCTCCGGGTTCCTGGTGGCCGTCATCGTCGTGGTGGTGACCCTGGCCAGCCTGTCTGCGCTGCTGGGCGTGGACAAGGGCGTGCGGCGACTGAGCGAATTCAACATGCTCCTGTCGGTGCTGCTGCTGAGCTTTGTCATCATCGCCGGCCCCACCGCGCATATCTTCAAGGCCTTGAGCGAGAACATCGGCAACTACCTGCAGGGCCTGGTGGGAATGTCGCTGCGCACCTTCGCCTATGCGCCGTCGCGCGAGGAGGGCTGGTTTGGTGGCTGGACGATTCTGTACTGGGCCTGGTGGGTGAGCTGGTCGCCCTTTGTCGGCCTGTTCATCGCGCGCATCTCGCGCGGCCGCACGGTGCGCGAGTTCGTCATCGGCGTGCTGCTGGTGCCCACCGCGTTCAACCTGCTGTGGATGACGGCCTTTGGCAACAGTGCGATCTGGACCGACAGCCATGTGGCCGCAGGCGCGCTGGCGCAGACCGCCACCAATGTGGACGCCTTGCTGTTCCGCTTCTTCGAGTACCTGCCCTGGGTCAAGCCCGTCTCGTGGCTGGCGGTGCTGCTGATTGGCGTGTTCTTCATCACCTCGGCGGACTCGGGCGCGCTGGTGGTCAACTCCATCGCTTCGCGTGGCAACCACGAGTCGCCCGTCTGGCAGCGCCTGTTCTGGTGCGTGCTGCTGGGTCTTACGTCCATCGTGCTGCTGCTCGCCGGCGGCCTGGGCGCCCTGCAGGCGGTGACCCTGGTGACCGCCTTGCCGGTGGCCTTCATCATGCTGGTGCTGTGCGTGGGGCTGTGGCGCGGCATGGTGGCCGACTTGGCCCATTACTCGCCCGACCTGGCGCCCGCCACCAACTTCTGGAGCGGCCAGCACTGGCGCAAGCGCCTCGAGCAGATCGTGCACCAGCCGCACAAGGACGATGTACAGCGCTTCCTCAGCACCACCGTGCTGCCTGCGATGAACGAGGTGGCTGCAGAAATGCAAAAGCGGGGCTTGCAGGCGCATGTGCAAGACAGCCTGGAGGGCGATGCCGACAGCGAAGCACGCCTGGTCGTGCCGGTCGAGCAGCTGCGCGACTTTGTCTACGGCGTGCGCGCCGTGCGCCGCACCATGCCCACGTTCACCGTGCGCGAGAGCGCCGGCAGCAACGCGCGCCGCTACATGTATGAGCCGGTGACTTTCTTCGAAGATGGGCGCTCGGGCTATGACGTGCAGTACTTGCGCAGCGAGGAGCTCATCGCCGACATCCTGCGCCAGTACGAGCGCTATCTGTCCCTCAGCGCAGACAAGCGAACGCAACTCTTGAACCGGGCACCAGGGCATACGGATCCGGTGTAAGTTTTTTGTGGCCACCTTCGGGTGGGTTTTTCTTTTTGTGTCTTGTCTGGTTATGCGCTGGGGGGGGAATGCTCTGGCGGTGCTGACTTTGGCTGGGGCGCTGGCAGTCTTCGTATTGGGGTGGCGATATGGGCGCGTAGGCTTTGTTGCGGGGGCTTGCCATACAGGCGTATTGTCTGCGCCCCCGACGCCGCGCCTACGCGCCCATCTCGCCATGGATGTTGGCGGTTCAGGCGCTGCGCTTGCTGCCTGATTGCTTGTTATGAACTGCGACGCGGTGGGTTCATTCCTCGCCCTGGCGTCTTTGACTTGGTTGGTAGCGTTGGCAGTCTTCGTACTGGGGTGGCGATATGGGCGCGTAGGCTTTGTTGCGGGGGCTTGCCATACAGGCGAATTGTCTGCGCCCCCGACGTCGCGCCTACGCGCCCATCTCGCCATTGGTGGTGGTGGTTCGGACGCTGCGCTCGCTGCATGGGTGGCTGTTTTGAACAGCCAGCGCGTTAGGTTCTTTGGGTGGTTCCTGCAATCGCCGACAATGGCGGCTTCTTTGCCGCCTTTGCTTTTTGCAGCCTCTGTCATGCCTTCTTGTCTGTTCACCAACGCCCATGTTTTTACCGGTCGCAGCGAGAGCGATTTCGCCTCGGCTTTTGTGGTGGAGGATGGCATGGTGCGCTGGGTGGGGCATGTGGGTGATGCGTCGCAGCCGGCGGCCGACCAGCAGGTGGATTTGCAGGGGCGCACAGTGGTGCCGGGCTTTATTGATGTGCATACGCATCCCACCTTTTTGTCGCAGATCGTCGATGCAGTGCCTTGCACGGTGCCGCTGGTTGAAGACATTCCGGGGCTGATTGCGGCGTTGAAGAGCCACCCCAAGGCGGGGCTGGGGCCCAACGACTGGATTGAGGGCTGGGGCTATGACGAGTCCAAGCTGAAGGAAGGGCGCACGCCCACGCGCCATGACCTGGATCTGGTATCGACCACGCAGCCGATCTATGTGGGCCGCTCCGACTGCCATTCGGGCATTTGCAACAGCCGCGCGCTGGCGCTGGCGGGCATTGGCAAGGATACGCCCGACCCCATCGGCGGCCACTTTGGCCGCGATGCCGATGGCTCGCCCAATGGCGTCTTGACCGAGCTGGCGGCCAACAGCGTGGTGCAGCGCGCCAAGGCGGTGCTGGACTACGCGCAGGCGGTGGGGAGCCTCGCGCGCACCTCGCAGCGCTTTAGCGAGCGCGGCATTGTCGCGGTGACCGACATGATGGCCTTCACCCAGCCCTTCCACCACCTCGATGTCTACCGCGATGCCGCCCAGGCCGGCTTCAAGCAGCAGGCAGCGCTGTATTTTTCCTGGGAGCCCTGCAAGGGCGACTTGTTGGCGGGGCTGCAGGCCGCGCAAAAGGAGGGCCGCATCAAGATTGCCGGCATCAAGTTGTTTGCCGATGGCTCCATCTCTGGCAAGACGGCCTGGTGCAGCTGCGCCTACAAGCACACGGGCAGCCTGTTTGGCATGTCCTTGCTCAGCAGCGCGGCGCTGGCGCAGGCCTATGCATGGTCAGTGGCCAATGGCGCGCAAATGGCGGTGCATGCGATGGGCGATGCGGCCCTGCAGCTGGTGATTGACTTCTTTGCCGATAAAAAGCCCTGGCTGCCTGCGGGCGTGCCTTCGGTGCGCTTGGAGCACGCCACCTTGCTCAAGCCCGCGCAGATTGCGCAGATGAATGCGATGCCGATGCAGTGGGGCGTGGCCACGCAGATCATCTTCATGTTTGCCGAGTACGAGGCGTATACCGAGAACCTGGTCGATTCCGAGTTTGACCAGTCCTACGCGCTCAAGACCTTTTATGACGAGATCGACCATGTGGCGCTGTCGTCCGACGCGCCGGCCACCACCTGGGCCGATCCGGACAATGTCTTTGTCTCCATCCAGGCTGCCGTGCAGCGCCGCGCCTACAACGGCGCCCCGATTGTGGACAGCCAGGCGCTGACGGTGCCCCAGGCCCTGCTGCTCTACACCGCACGCGCGGCCAGCCTGTCGCCGTTTGAGGGCCAACTGGGCCAGATCGCCCCCGGCTTTGAGGCCAGCTTTGCGGTGCTGGACCGCGATATCTTCACCGTGCCGGTTGCCGATATTGGCAGCCTGCGCGTGCAAGCCACCTGGATTGCCGGCGAGCAGGTCTACTGCGCCGCATGATGGCTTCGCGACCCATTCACCTGCCGGAGGCGCTGCGATGATCCGCTGGCTGATTGTCATTTTCCTCGCGCTGCTGCTGCTCAACGGCTTTGCCGCGCTGCTGCGCAAACTGGGGCTGGGGCGGCTGCCGGGGGATTTCGAGATTCGGCTGTTTGGCAGAACCCTGTGGCTGCCGATTGCGACGACCGTGGTGCTGAGCCTGCTGGCGGCCGGGATTGCGCGCTGGCTGTAAGCCCAGGGAGCGCCGACCACTGCTGCACCGCAGCATCTGTCATGGTTGTAAGCAAATCTCGGGGGTGGATAGACCCGCCGCCCCTGGAGCGCCTTGTCAGCTAAGGGAAAGCTTGTAAACAAATTGTCACCGTGCTTTCATACACTGGCGCGATGTCAAGCATTGAGTTACGGCAGGTTGCCAAATCCTGGGGCAGCACCACGGCGCTGCATGCGGTCGATCTGCAGATCGCGCCGGGCAGCTTTTGCGTGCTGCTGGGCCCCTCGGGCTGCGGCAAATCGACGACCCTGCGCATCATTGCAGGGCTGGAGACCGCCAGCGCCGGCCAGGTGCTGATTGGGGGGCGCGATGTGACGCAGCTGCCGCCAGCACAGCGCGGCATTGCGATGGTGTTCCAGAACTATGCGCTGTTTCCGCATCTGTCGGTGGCCGAGAACATCAGCTTTGGCCTGGCAGTGCGCAAGGTGCCCAAGGCCGAGGCCGACAAACGTTTGAAGGATGCAGCCGAGCTGCTGGGCCTGTCGCAGCTGCTGGAGCGCAAGCCAGGCCAGCTCTCGGGCGGCCAGCAGCAGCGCGTGGCGCTGGGCCGGGCGCTGGTAGCCCAGGCCCATGTCTGCCTGATGGATGAGCCGCTGTCGAACCTGGACGCGCAGCTGCGCCAGGAGATGCGAGCCGAGCTGCGCGAGCTGCAGCAGCGCCTGGGGCTCACGGTGGTCTATGTCACCCATGACCAGACCGAAGCGATGAGCATGGCCGACCAGGTGGTGCTGCTGCACCAGGGCCGGGTCGAGCAATGTGCGACCCCGCGCGAGATGTATGCGCGTCCGGCCAGCACCTTTGCGGCGCGCTTTATTGGCACACCGGCGATGAACTTGCTGCGGCTCAGCGAAGGCGCCATTGCCGGCAGCCAGGTGCAGCTACCGGTGCCAGCTGGCGCGGCATTGCTGGGTCTGCGACCCGAGGCGGTGCATTGCCTGGGGGCTGAGGGCGTGGATGCGCAAGTCATCGGCACGGAATACCTGGGCGCCGATATGGTGCTGCGCTGCGCGATTGGCAGCGAGCAGATCACCGTGCGCGCACCCGGCCAGCAGGCAGTGGCCGTGGGCCAGGCGCTGCGCCTGGCCTGGCGCGCGGAAGACATGCATTTCTTCGATGCCGATGGTCGGCGCATGGCCTGAAGCAAGCCCTTTTTCTTTGACTGAACTGTTTGTGCAGCGCCTGCAGGCAGGCGCATAACCCGAGGAGTGATTCCGTGCAACGCAATATCTTTTTGAAGACCCTGGCCGTATCGGCCGTCGCCATGCTGGGCCTGGGTGCGGGCCTCGCGCATGCCGCCGATCCGCTGGAAGTGCCGTTCTACTACCCTGTGGCTGTGGGCGGCCCGATCACCAAGGTGATCGACGGCTATGCGAATGACTTCAACAAGGCGCATCCGCAGTACAAGATCACGCCGATCTATGCGGGCACCTACCAGGAGACCATCGTCAAGGCGCTCACCGCCAACAAGGCGGGCAAGGCGCCGGCCACTTCGGTGCTGCTGTCGACCGACATGTTCACGCTGATCGACGAAGACGCGATCGTGCCGATCGACGACTTTGCCAAGACCGATGCCGACAAGGCCTGGCTCAAGGGCTTCTACCCCGCCTTCATGGCCAACAGCCAGACGGGTGGCAAGACCTGGGGCGTGCCTTTCCAGCGCTCCACCGTGGTGATGTATTACAACAAGGACGCCTTCAAGGAAGCCGGCCTGGACCCGAACAAGGCGCCCGCCACCTGGAAGGAGCTGAGCGAGGCGGCCAAGAAGCTCACCAAGAAAGACGCCAGCGGCAATGTGACCCAGTACGGCATTCAGATCCCGTCGACCGGCTTTGCCTACTGGATGCTGCAGACCCTGACCACCCCCAACGATGTGCTGCTGGCCAACGAGGCAGGCACCAAGGTGAATTTCGACAACCCCAAGGTGATTGAGGCGCTGGACTTCTGGGTCAACCTGGCCAAGGAAGGCCTGCACCCCAAGGGCGTGGTCGAGTGGGGCACGACGCCCAAGGACTTCATGGAAAAGAAGGCCGCGATCATCGTCACCACCACCGGCAACCTGACCAATATCAAGGCCAACGCCAAGTTTGATTTCGGGGTCGGCCAGATTGCCGGCCATGTGCGCAAGGGGGGCTCGCCCACCGGTGGCGGCAATTTCTACATCTTCAAGAAGGCACCCAAAGAGCAGCAGCAGGCCGCCTTCGAATTTGCCAAGTGGGTGACCCAGCCCGAGCGCGCTGCGCAGTGGAGCATGGACAGCGGCTATGTGGCCGTATCGCCTGCCGCCTATGACACGCCGATCCTGAAGCAGTACGGCCAGGATTTCCCGCAGGCGCTGGTGGCCCGCGACCAGCTGCCCGTCTCGGTGGCCGAGTTCTCCACGCATGACAACCAGCGCGTGACCAAGGTGCTGAACGATGCCGTGCAGGCCGCGCTGAACGGCACCAAGACCTCGGCGCAGGCGATGAAGGATGCGCAGAAGGAAGCGGACCGCATCCTGCGCAGCTACCAGTAAAGCCGTACCCGGCGTGGCCTGCTTGCAGACCATGCCGGGCCAGGGCTGGGGCAAGGCCCCAGCCCGGTTGAGAGAACCCAACGCATGAGCGCCTCTTCCTCGTCCATTGCCGGCAGCGGCCAGCGCAGCATCCACGCCTGGTTGCTGCTGCTGCCTGCGCTGGTGCTGCTGGTGGCATTCACCCATTGGCCGGCCGTAGCCACCTTCATCGACAGTTTTTATTCCACCCCCAAGGGCGCGCGTGCGGCGGTGTGGGTGGGTGTCGAGAATTACCAGGCGATGGCCGATGACCCGGTGTTCTGGCAGGCGGTGCGCAACAATCTGTGGTTTGCGGCGGCCACGATTCCCGCGTCCATCGGCCTGGCGCTCTTGATGGCGGTCTGGGTGAATGAGCGCATCGCAGGCCGCACCTTTGTGCGCATGGCGTATTTCACGCCCACGGTGCTGCCGATGATTGCGGTGGCCAATATCTGGTTGTTCTTCTACACGCCGCAGTACGGCCTGCTGGAGCAGGTCACCGGCGCGCTGGGCCTGCCCTCGCACAACTGGCTGGGCAGCCCCTCGACCGCGCTGGCGGCCATCACCTTGGTGGCAGTGTGGAAGGAGGCGGGCTTTTTCATGATCTTCTACCTGGCTGCGCTGCAAACGCTCAACCCCAGCCTGAAGGAGGCCGCCGCCATTGAGGGCGCATCGCGCTGGTACTTTTTCCGCCGGGTGCAGTGGCCGCTGCTGATGCCGACCACGGTGTTTGTGCTGGTCAATGCGGTGATCAATGCCTTCCGCCTGGTCGACCATGTGTTTATCCTGACCCGGGGCGGGCCGGACAATGCCACCACCTTGCTGCTCTACCATCTGTATGAGGTGGGCTTCAAGTTCTGGGATACGGCCTATGCAGCGGCCATCACCGTGGTGCTGGTGGTGGTGCTCTCCAGTGTGGCGCTGTTCCAGTTCTTTGTGCTGGACAAGAAGGTGCACTACCAATGAGCCGCAGCCAAGCCCCTGCCGTCATCTACCGCCACACCTGGCTGGACACCGTTGCCGCCTGGCTGCTGGCGCTGCTGTGGATTCTGCCGCTGGCCTATGCGTTCTGGACGGCCTTCCACCCCAGCGACTACGCTATCCGCTTTGACCTGGCTGCGCCCTGGACCTTGCAGAACTTCCGCAAGGCCTGGGACGCGGCGCCTTTTGCGCGCTACTTTTTGAACACCAGCCTGCTGGTGGCCATGATTTTGGCGGCGCAGCTGGTGCTGTCCACCCTGGCGGCCTTTGCCTTTGCGCGCTACCAGTTCCGGGGCAAGAACATCGCCTTCGCGCTGGTGCTGGTGCAGCTGATGATCATGCCCGACATCCTGCTGGTGGAGAACTACCAGACCATGGCCCGGCTGGGCCTGGTCGATACCTTGTTTGCGATTGGCCTGCCGTACTTTGCCTCGGCCTTTGCGATCTTTTTGCTGCGCCAGACCTTCATGGGCATCCCCAAGGAGCTGGACGACGCCGCGCGTGTCGAAGGGGCCAGCACCTTGCAGATTCTCTGGCGTGTCTATGTGCCGCTGGCCCGGCCCGTCTACACCGCCTTTGCGCTGGTCTCCGTGAGCTTTCACTGGAACAACTTTCTCTGGCCGCTGATCATCACCAACAGCGTGGAATCGCGCCCGCTCACCGTCGGGCTGCAGGTGTTCTCCAGCGTGGAGCAGGGCGTGGACTGGTCCACCATCACTGCCGCCACCTTGATGACCTCGGCGCCGCTTCTCGTCGGCTTTATCCTGTTCCAGCGCCAGTTTGTGCAGAGCTTTATGCGGGCAGGGATCAAATAGCGGAAGGCATCAGCACGCCACCACAGCGCCGCGAGAATGTGGCGCTGAAGTTCTTTGCGGCTGTCCCTTCACTGGCCGATGCGGGCGCTGTGACAGAAAGCCTGGGCGGTGCGCTGCTGCCCAGTAACGGGTCACCCTGTCCCCGCGGCCTGCTGAGCCGCAGTTTCCGCTCAGGCCGGTTGCTGCTGCGTGGTGCAGTGGATGCCGCCGCCGCCCGCCGCGATGGCGTCGATATTGAGCTGCACAATCTCACGCCCCGGGAACTGCTCGCGCAAGAGGGCGCGGCTGTTGCGGTCAGCGCGGGTATCGCCAAACTCCGCGCTGATCACCGCGCCGTTGCAGACGTAGAAGTTGATATAGCCTGCCGCAAAATCCTTGCTCTCATACTGCGGCCGGACTTCGTCAGGCCCCGGCATGCGCAGCACCTGCAAGGGGCGGCCACGCGCGTCCGCCGCCTTGCGCAAGATGGCCAGGTGGCGCTGGGTGACCGCATATTCTGGCGAGGACCGGTCGTTGTCAACACCGGCAACCACGACCCCGGGCGCGCAGAAGCGGGCATAAAAGTCGGTGTGGCCATCGGTGATGTCGTGGCCGGCAATGCCGGGCAGCCAGATCACCTTGTCTATCCCCAGCACCCGGTGTAATTCCTGCTCGCACTGCGCCTTGCTGACGCCGGGATTGCGGTTGGCGTTGAGCACGCAGCTCTCGGTGATGATGGCGGTGCCCTGGCCATCCACTTCAATGCCGCCGCCTTCCAGGACCAGGCTGCTTTTCAGCAAGGGCACCCCTGCCGTACCGGCCACAAAGGCCGCGACCTGGGCGTCATGGCGGTGGGATTGCTTGCGGCCCCAGCCATTGAAGTTGAAATCCACCCCGGCGAGACCGCCGCCTGCCGTCTTCACAAATACCGGGCCGGTGTCCCGCATCCACAGGTCATCGATGTCTTGCACCAGCAGCTTGACCTTGCTGCCGCACAGGCGCGCGGCCAGGTCGTAGTCCTGGGCGTTGACCAGCATCTGCACCGGCTCCATCTGGGCAATGGTCTGGGCAATCAGTGCCAGGTTGGCCTGTGCGCCCGCCTTCAGCCGCCGGCCCCAGATTGCGTCACTGGCACCAAAGGCCATCCAGGTCGCAGCATGGCGCTCGCCTTCATCGGGCATGCGCCCTTGGCGGTCTGCCGCGGGCGCCGACTGCGCTGGCATGCCTGCCGTTGTGCCAGCGGCCAAGGTGGCGCCGGCCGAGAGAAATTGTCGTCGTTGCATGGTGGTGGCTCCCATGGGGTCGTTCGCGCCATCGCGCATCACATCTTGACCTGTCTTCATCACTTTTCCAATGGCTCCTGTTCGGAGCCGTTGCGTTGCCGAATATTCGGACGAGGTCGCATTGTGGATGGCGGTAGGTATGAGATCAAATGATAAGATTTGTGCTAATTCATTAATATCTCTCATATGTCAGAGCCGCGTATCCCTTCGTTGAAGCTGTTGATGGGGTTTGAGGCCGCCGCCCGGCATGGCAGCTTTTCACGCGCAGCCGATGAGCTGCATGTGACCCAGTCTGCGATCAGCCACCAGGTGCAGCAGCTCGAAGCGCAGCTGATGCAGCCGCTGTTTCGGCGTGCGGGGCGCGGTGTGGAGTTGACCATCGCAGGCGAGGTGCTGCTGCGCAGCGTTCAGCGCTCGCTCACCGTGCTGCGCAGCGGCATGGAGCGCATTGGCACCTACCTCGATCCGGGCCTGGTGTCCTTGGTCTGCCCCGCGCCGCTGTTGCGCGGCTGGCTGCAGCCCCGGCTGCCCGCGTTGCATGCGCTGCTGCCCGGGCTGAGCCTGGTGCTGTCGGCCGACGAGAGCGCCCGCTTTGTCGATGAGATCGATGTGGACATTGCCATCAGCCGCAGGCCGCTGTTGCAGCCAGGCTTGGATGAGCGGCCTCTGCTGCAGGACGAATGGCTGCTGGTGGCCGATGCGGGTATCGCCCAGAAGCTGGGCCGCATCCCGCAGGAGCAGCAACACCTGCATGCCGATCTGGTGTGCCTGGAAGAAAGCCTTACTTCCGAAGCCACGGCGCCGCTTTTCCTGGGGCCGCTGGCGCAGTTCCGCAAGCGCGCCATGTATGACGATGCGCGGCTGGTGCTCGATGCCGTGCTAGCCGCGCAGGGCATCGCTTGCTTGCCCAGCCTGTTGGTGGAAGGGAGCGTGGCAAGCGGGCGGCTGCAGCTGCTGCCAGGCTACCCGCGCTTGCCGGGCACCACCTGGTGGCTGTCGGGCGTGTCTGGGCCCGCCCGTTCGGACATGGTTGCGCAGGTCTTCCAGTGGCTGGGCGCGCAAGGCCAACCACGGTGACCGTGTGCCCGGTGCTGCGCCAATGGTGCGAGGCATTTACCCTGCGATGCGCAGGGTCTGAAAATTATGTATGATGAGCATCATGCGAAATGAAACTTCCAACACCCGGGCTGCCGCCAAGCAAGCGACGCATGAGCGCATTGTGTCCGTTGCTGCCCGCGCCATCCGCCGCAGCGGCTATGGCGGCACGGGGGTGGCCGACATCATGAAAGAGGCGGGCCTGACGCATGGGGCCTTCTACGCGCATTTCGCCTCGCGCGAGGCAATGCTGGCAGAAGCTGCGCAGCTGGCGTGTGCAGAGTCTGCTGCCGCGGTGGCCGAGGTTGCGACCCAGGCAACCCCTGACCAGGCCTGGGATGCCGTGCTGCGCGCTTACCTCTCGAAAGCCCATGTGCAGCATGCCGAGCAAGGCTGCCCGCTGGTGGCCTTGGGGTCCGAGACCGCACGCCAGGCGCCGGAAGTGCGCCGCGTGACCACCCAGCACATCAAGGGCATGGTGGATCTCATCGCCCGCCAATCGCCCGATTGGGGGCAGGCGCAAGCGCATGAGCGCGCTATGGTGGCCTTGTCCACGATGGTGGGCAGCCTGCTGCTGGCCCGCGCGGTGGACGACGCGGCGCTGTCGGACAGCTTGCGCGAAGCGGCGCTTCAGCATCTGCTGCCCGCCGATCGGGCGGCAGACCTCGCACCCGGCAGCAGCGCCTAGCAGCGCGCTGCTTTTTTTTGATTTTTAATATGATGAATATCATGCGAGATAAGACCATGCAAGCGTTTGTGCTGGATCGCTATGGCAAAAAGAGCCGGTTGCGGTTGGCGCATGTCGACAAGCCGCAGCCGCGCGAGGATGAGGTGCTGGTGGAGGTGCATGCCGCTGGCGTCAACCCGCTGGACGCCAAGATCCGAAGCGGTGAGTTCAAGCGCATCCTGCCTTATCCCCTGCCACTCATCCTGGGCCACGACATCGCTGGGGAGGTGGTCGAGGTGGGATCCCGGGTGCAGAAGTTCAAGCGCGGCGATGCGGTCTATGCGCGGCTCGATGATTTGCACATCGGCGGTTTTGCGCAGTGGGTTGCCGTCAAAGAGGCATCGTTGGCCCATAAGCCCCAAGGCATCACGATGGAGGAAGCGGCTTCCATCCCCTTGGTGGGTTTGACGGCATGGCAGGCCTTGGTTGACAAAGCGGCGTTGCGTCCTGGGCAGAAGGTGTTCATCCAGGCAGGCGCAGGCGGGGTGGGCAGCTTCGCCATCCAGCTGGCCAAGCACCTGGGCGCCACAGTGGCAACCACCGCCAGCGCCGCCAATGCAGCGTTCGTCAAAGGCCTGGGTGCGGATACCGTCATCGACTACAGAGCCCAGAAGTTCGAAGACGTCCTGCACGGCTACGACGTGGTGCTGCACAGCCAGCCCCGGCAGGCGCTCGGTGCATCGCTGCGCGTGCTGCGCAGCGGTGGACAGCTCATCTCCCTCTCAGGCCCCCCCGATCCCGACTTTGGCAAGGCGATCGCTGCACCCCGTCTTTTGACGTGGGTGATGCGGTGGCTGAGCGCAGGCATCCGCGCAAAAGCCAAGGAGCGGGGTGTGGGCTATTCGTTCCTCTTCATGCAAGCCAGTGGCGAGCAGTTGCGCGAGATCGCCGCGCTGATCGAGTCGGGCGCGGTCCGTCCGGTGGTGGATCGCGTTTTTCCCTTCGAATGCACCCCTGAAGCGCTGGCCTATGTCGAGGCCGGTCATGCCAAAGGCAAAGTCGTCATTAAGCGCCCGTGAGCGCTCTTTCAACCTCGGTAAACGTGGAGATTCCCATGAAAATTGCTAACGCTGTCGTTCTTGTCTCAGGTGCCAACCGTGGCATCGGCCAGGCCTTTGTGCGCGAGTTGCTCGCCCGCGGTGCCCGCAAGGTCTACGCCGGTTCACGCGATCCCGCCAATATCAGCCCCCAAGCGGGGGTGCATCCGCTGCGGCTGGATGTCAATAACCCCGAGGATGTGGCGGCGGCCGTGGCGCAGGCGCCCGATGTGACCCTGGTGATCAACAACGCCGGCATCGCCCAGCCGGGAGGCTTTCTCGCCGAAGACAGCGAAGCGGTGGCTCGCCGCATCTTCGAGACCAATTTCTTCGCGGTGCTGCGCATGAGCAAGGCCTTTGCGCCGGTGCTGGCGGCCAATGGCGGTGGTGGCTTGCTCAATGTCTTGTCGATTGCCTCCTGGGTGAATGGCAGCGAACTGGCCGCCTATTCGGCGAGCAAATCGGCCGCCTGGTCGCTGACCAATTCGCTGCGCTACGAACTGGCCGCCCAGAAGACGCAGGTGCTGGGCCTGCACATGGCCTATGTCGATACCGACCTGACACGGGGGCTGGATGCCCCCAAGTCCAGCCCGGCCGACATTGTCGGCCGCACGCTCGATGCGCTCGAAGCGGGGCTGGACGAGGTGCTGGCCGATGACCTGACGCAGCAAGTCAAGCGCGGGCTGGCGGCGGACCGGCCGAGCTATCTGCCGCAGCGTTCTTAAGCTCTGGCCACCGGCAGCGCCTATCAGCGGTGCAGCACCAGCTGAAAGCCTTCTGACGCTGAAGGCGCTGCAAAGTGCTGGCTGATCAGCTCAAACTGCGCATCGCTGGTTTCAAATGGATGCTCGCCAGACGCATTGCGCACCCGCAGGCGGCGCTTGCATTCTTCGTCGGGCAGCTGCAGCCAGTGCAGCGCATGCGGGGCACCGGCTGCCTCAAAAATGCGGCGCGCCCAGGCGCGGGTGGCGGGGGTGTTCGATGGGAAATCCAGCACCACCGAGGTGCAGGCCTGGAGCAGCGCCACGATGTGGGGCTGCATCGCGCCCCGCAGTCGTTCAGACAATCGGACGTAGTCCTGGACCGAGACCAGCGCATCCGGGTAGAGCTGGGCGAGCCAGGCGTCTTCGCTGACCAGCACCGTGCGGGGCTGCGCCGCGAGCTGCCGGGCCAGGGTGGACTTGCCGGAGGCGATCTTGCCGCAGAGCAGGTGCAGGGTGCCGGTGTGGTTATTGGCTGAGGTATCAGGCGCTTGGCTAGTGTTCATTCCATCTCCTTCGAGGAAACCCCAGAGACGGAAAACCCACCTCCAGGGTGGGTTGCATGGTGACCTGGCCGCGCGCTATCCCACCGTCGGTATGACGATGCGAATAATTCGGGGGGTGGTGCACAGGGCCATCTGCGCAATGTAGCAGAAGTAAGAACAGAAGGCCAGACAGCGTGCAGCGCTGCGTAGCGTCAGGCGCGCCGCTTGGTCAGGCGGATATCGCCATCGCCCACATCGCGCTCATCGCCCCAGCCCAGGTGGCGGTAGAGGCGCGCGGCGCGGCTGGCTTTGGCTGTCTCCAGCCAGGCTGCTTCATGCTGCGCCAACAAGGCCTGCTCGCCGGCCCGGCACAGCGCGGTGCCCAGACCCCGGCCTTCGCAGCCGCTGCGCACAAACAGTGCAAACAGGCAGGCACTGCGCAGGTCCACCATCGCAAAGCCGGCGACCTCGCCATCGATGGTGGCGACCCAGGCGCAAGGGGCGCTGCGAATAGCCTCGGCAATGGAGGCGGGCGTGATGCCGGCGGCGGCCAGTTCTGCGCTGGTCATGCTGTTTTCCGTGACCGCCAGGCGCACCTGGAACATGGCGTCGACGTCGCCCACGGTGGCAGGGCGGATTTGAAAGGAATCTGGCTGGGGGTTGCGCATCGCCCGACTATAAGCGCGCAGGGGCTGGCTTTGGCTGCAGGCATGGCAAACGCATCGCCGCTGCTGCACAATCACCGGCAACTGCGCCAGCGGGCGCGGCTATCCACAGAGTTTCCCACATGCAAATACTGAGCTGGAATGTGCAATGGTGCTGCGGCCTCGATGGCCTGGCCGATCCGGCGCGCATCGTGCGCCATGCGTTGGCGATGGGCGAGGGCGCGGGCGCGGGCGGCATCGATGTGCTGTGCCTGCAGGAGGTCGCGGTGGGCCACGGCGCGTTGGCGGGCGCGCCGGGTGACCAGGTGGCGCAGCTGCAGGCGTTGCTGCCGGGCTGGCAGCTGTTTTTTGCCGCCACCACCGATGGCTTTGATGCCAGCGGCCAGCGCCGCAGCTTTGGCAATCTGGTGGCCAGCCGCCTGCCGGTGGCCGAGGTGGCGCAGCACCGGCTGCCCTGGCTGGCCGAGGCCGGTGTGGTGAGCATGCCCCGGGGCTGCTTGGTGGTGACGGTGCGTGACCCGGTGCTGGGCCTGGTGCGCGTGATGTGCACGCATCTGGAATACCACAGCGCCAGCCAGCGCCTGGCGCAGGTGCAGGCCTTGCGGGCGATCCATGCCCAGGCTCTGGCGCAGCTGCAGGCGCTGCCCGCTGCGGCATCGGCGGCCACGCCCTACACCACGCCGGTGCACACGCCGCACGCGGTGTTGTGTGGCGATTTCAACCTGCACGCCGGTGAGGCGGCCTATGCCGCGCTCGTGGCCTTGCAGGACGATGGCACGCCACTGTGGCATGACAGCTGGCCGCTGCTGCATGGCAGCGCGCCGCAGCCGGCCACCTTCTGTGTGTTTGACCGCAGCTGGGGCCCCACGCCGGTGGCCTGCGATTTTGCGCTGGTCAGCGACAGCCTGCGCAGCCATGTGCGGGCCTGGCACAGCGACAGCACCACGCAGCTGTCCGACCACCAGCCGGTGCTGATCACGCTGGCTTGAAATATGCGGCACCGGCCTGCAACTGGCGTTTGCATCGCTGCCTATGATGGGCAGCAGGAGAGTGCCCCATGACCGAAGACAGCCTGCACATTGTGTGCCCCCATTGCCATACCACCAACCGCGTGCAGCGCGCGCAGCTGGCCCAGCAGCCCGATTGCGGCAGCTGCCACCAGCCCTTGTTCACGGGCGAGCCTGTCGCGCTGGATGCCGACAGCTTTGCCAAGCAGCTGGGGCGCAACCACATTCCCGTGGTCGTGGACTTCTGGGCGCCCTGGTGCGGCCCCTGTCTGCAGATGGCGCCGGGGTATGCGCTGGCTGCCAAGCAGCTCGAACCCCGGCTGCGCTTTGCCAAGCTCGATACCGAGGCTTATCCGCATGTGGCCCAGCCCTTCAATATCCGCAGCATTCCGACCATGGTGGTGTTCAAGGGCGGCCAGGAGGCGGCCCGCATCTCCGGCGCGCTGCCGCCCGCTGAGATCGTGCGCTGGCTGCAGTCGGTCTTGTAAACGCACTGCGCCACGAAAAAATGCCATCCGTCGGGATGGCATTTTCTTTTTGAAGCGAGCGCGTGAGTGGCCACACGCTCTCTGAACCGTTTTACAGCTTCACAGCTTGCGGGGTGCCGGTCAGGTAACCCACCGAGGCGCCAAACTTGTTCTTGTAGTTGGCGTTGATCAGCGGATCGAGCTGGTCCTTGATCTTGGCGTGCAGCGCGCTCCAGTCACCAGGGTGCTGGAAGTTGCTCATGATGTAGGTCCAGCCGTTGGCCTCGTCCACCGCGTGCAGGCCGGTCGATTCCGCGCCGGCAGGGGTCGACAGGATGCGCGAGAGCTGCTTGGTGTCGGCGTTGTAGGCCCACAGGAAGTTGTTCACGTGGTTGCCGCTGTCTTCGCCGATGAACAGGGTGCGCATCTTTTCGGAGAACTTGAGGTTGTCCGGGCTGGCGATCTTGTCGGGGTTGGAGGTGTTGCCCAGTGCGTCGGCGGCAATGTCCTCGCCCATCATCAGCATGTGCGATTGCTGTGGCACCCATTCGCTGTTGATGGTGGCGCCCTGGCGGTCCTTGATGCCGCCGCCCAGGTTGTGGGCCAGCACGCCGCCGGCCTTCACGGTCTTGGGGAAGGTCACGTTGTGCTTGGCATTCCAGGCCTTGTCACCGTTGATCATCGAGGTCTGGATGTTGGCCAGTGCCGAGTAGGCCACCTTGTCCTTGATGTTGACGGTGGTGCCTTCCATCTTGGTGAACGCCATCGAGCCGCCCACCAGGTTGGCATAGCGGTGGGTTTCGAGGAAAGCGGCTGCCTTTTCCATGCCGGGCTTGAGCTTGAGCCAGGCGGCCTTGCCGTCCAGGAACACTGCGGTGTAGCTGGCATCCTGCGGGTCGGTGGTCAGCGACTCCATGATGTCGGCCGGCTTGAGGCTGTTCGCCAGCGCTTCGATCTCGGCGCTGGTGGCGTGGCCCAGGTGGATCCACTCCATCTTGGCGGTCGAGGTGTCGGTCAGCACTTCGGTGTAATGCGCGACGTACAGGTTGCCAGCGGACAGGTCTTTTTCCTTGTCGGCCACGAACATGAACAGGCCGCCGTTGGTGTAGTCATCGCCCATCAGCGCGGTGCGGTTGTCGGGCATCACATGGATCAGCTCGTGCGAGATGCGACCCAGGCAGTAGTGCTTCTTGACCGTGCCGGTGCCGTCCTTGTTGACGGTGATCTCGGGCAGGTGGCCGTAGTGGTAAGGGTTGGCCGTGGTCTCGTTGCCGTACACGTGCTTGCTGAAGGCCTTGAACTGGGCCGAGCTGGCAGCGGTGAAGGCATCGGGCTCGTACTCTTCGCTGGACAAATGGGTGTTCCACGGCGAGAGGCTGGCGCCGCAGGTGATCCACAGGCCATGGGCCTTGGACATGTCGACGTTGTGGTATTTGACCAGGCTCAGCTTGCCGGTGTCCTGGTCCTGGTCCAGGGTCAGCACGGCGATGGGCGAGGGCAGGGTGCCATAGGCATCGGCGCCCGACTGGTCCTTGGAGGTGTACTCGAACTGCACCACGGCAAACACGGGCTTGCCCTTGACGCCGTCGACCTTGGCATCGGCGACCTGGATGATCGAGGAGCCATCGGGGCAGTCAGAGAAAAACTGCCGCTCGCTGCCGGCCACGGACTTGTCCATGATGGGCTGGTTGTTGATGTCGTAGTAGCCACCCGCCAGGATCTTGCCGCCCTTGCCGTCCGCCACCATGTCGCCGGTGACAAAGAAGGATTGGTAGGCCAGCGCCACTTCGCGCTTGCTGTCGTCGGCGTAGAGGATGGTCATCACCGCGGTGGTCGAGGTGGTCGCCATCGCTGCGGGGTTGGTCAGGTTGGGCGCTGCCATGTTGGAGAAGCTCACCGACTTGAAGGCCGCCGTCGGGCCATCGTCATCACCACCGCCGCCGCAGGCGGTCAGCAGGCCTGCTGCAGACAGGGAGCCGGACAAGGGCAGCAATGGTGCGCTGCCCAGAAATTGCAAAAGACGGCGACGCGAGGTCAGCACTGCGCTCATATCGGTAACTCCGTGGGGTGTTATGTAGTGTTTGGATGCACCACAGAGGCCCATGAGAGATCCAGGCCAACATACTCTGTGGTGCGCACGGAGTATCGGCGGCGACCGTGGCAGAGGCGTGACGCTGCTGTGTCGTTTTTATGACGATGAAGTCAAGGCGTGTTGCCGTCTTGCGCCACCCAAGTCAGGTGCTGCGCCGGTGTGCGGCACGCGTTGGCGCACCGCCCTTCGAGGGGGAGGGGCGTGTTTCCGAGGCCAGCGCGGCGGCTGGCGCGGTAAACAGAAATATTGCCTGCATTGTGGTCATCCGTGTGTAGGACATGTGATCTGGTCAAAGCGCCGCTAAGGTGCTAAAACCAAGTCACGATAACGGTTGCCTAGGGAGGCTCTGCAAAACCCTCGCCAAATGGTATGGCCGCATTTGCGCCATGGCAGGGAGTTTTGCAGAGGGGTCCTAACAAGTTTGCGGCACGGTCTGCCCCTTGAGTGCCGCCACGGAGGTCGTATGGATGTGATCAGCAACTCTGCCGCTCGCTACGTGCGCCTGCGCGAAGAGGAAATGTCGCTCGACGAGTTTCTTGCTTTGTGCCAGCGCGACCCGATGGTCTACGAGGGAGCGGCACACCGCATGCTGGCCGCGATTGGCGAGCCCGAGATGATCGACACGCGCAACGATCCGCACCTCTCGCGTCTGTTTGCCAACAAGATGATCCGCCGCTACCCGGCGTTTGCCGAGTTCTATGGCATGGAAGACTCCATCGAGCAGGTGGTGAGCTTCTTCCGCCATGCCGCCCAGGGCCTGGAAGAGCGCAAGCAGATCCTCTACCTGCTTGGCCCCGTCGGGGGCGGCAAGAGCTCCATCGCCGAGCGCCTGAAGTACCTGATGCAGAAGGTGCCGTTCTACGCGCTCAAGGGCTCGCCGGTGAACGAGTCACCGCTGGCGCTGTTCGACCCCATCGAAGACGGCCCGGTGCTCGAGGAGCAGTTCGGTATTCCGCGCCGCTGCCTCAACCATGTGCTCTCGCCCTGGGCTGTCAAGCGCCTCGATGAATACGGGGGCGATATCCGCCAGTTCCGCGTTGTCAAGCGCTACCCCAGCATCTCGCGCCAGGTGGGCGTGGCCAAGACCGAGCCGGGCGATGAGAACAACCAGGACATCTCGAGCCTGGTGGGCAAGGTCGACATCCGCAAGCTGGAGAACTATGCCCAGGACGATACCGACGCCTACAGCTACTCGGGCGGCCTGTGCCTGGCCAACCAGGGCCTGCTGGAGTTTGTCGAAATGTTCAAGGCGCCCATCAAGGTGCTGCACCCGTTGCTGACCGCAACGCAGGAGGGCAATTACAAGGGCACCGAAGGCTTTGGCGCCATCCCCTTTGATGGCATCGTGCTGGCCCACAGCAACGAGAGCGAGTGGAAGGCCTTCCGCAACAACCGCAACAACGAGGCATTTTTGGACCGGGTCTACATCGTCAAGGTGCCATACTGCCTGCGGGTCTCGGAGGAGGTACGCATCTACGAAAAGCTGATCCGGGAATCGTCGCTCGCCAGCGCGGTCTGCGCGCCCGGCACGCTCAAGATGATGGCGCAGTTTGCCGTGCTCACACGGCTCAAGGAGCCCGAGAACTCCAGCATCTTCAGCAAGATGCAGGTCTACGACGGCGAGAGCTTGAAAGACACCGACCCGCGCGCCAAAAGCTACCAGGAGTACCGCGACTATGCCGGCGTGGACGAGGGCATGTCGGGCATCTCCACCCGCTTTGCCTTCAAGATCCTGTCCAAGGTGTTCAACTACGACAGCACCGAGGTGGCGGCCAACCCAGTGCACCTGATGTATGTGCTGGAGCAGCAGATCGAGCGCGAGCAGTTCCCCGCCGAGCTGGAGACCAAGTACACCGGCTACATCAAGGAATACCTGTCGCCGCACTACGCCGAGTTCATCGGCAAGGAAATCCAGACCGCGTATCTGGAGAGCTACAGCGAGTACGGCCAGAACATCTTTGACCGCTACGTGACCTACGCCGACTACTGGATCCAGGACAGCGAGTACCGCGACACCGACACCGGCGAGGTGTTCGACCGCAATGCGCTCAATGCCGAGCTGGAGAAGGTAGAAAAGCCCGCCGGCATTGCCAATGCGAAAGACTTCCGCAACGAGATCGTCAACTTCGTGCTGCGTGCGCGTGCCAACAACCAGGGCAAGAACCCCAGCTGGACCAGCTACGAGAAGCTGCGCCTGGTGATCGAGAAGAAGATGTTCTCCAACACCGAAGAGCTGCTGCCCGTCATCAGCTTCAACGCCAAGGCCAGTGCCGAGGATGCACGCAAGCACGAGGACTTTGTCACCCGCATGGAGGCCAAGGGCTACACGCCCAAGCAGGTGCGCCTGCTGTGCGAGTGGTACCTGCGTGTGCGCAAGAGCAGCTGAAGCAAAGATAACGGCGCGCCGGCACCGAACGCGCCGGGTCATGGATGGGGGCATAGATGGCATTGCAAATCATCGACCGCAGGCTCGCCGGCAAGAACAAGTCGGTGGGCAACCGCGAGCGCTTTGTGCGCCGCTACAAGACGCAGATTGCCGAGGCGGTGCGCCGCGCGGTGGCCAAGCGCGATATCCGCCACATCGAGCAGGCCGAGAACATCACCATTCCGCGCAAGGACATCCAGGAGCCCGTCTTCCACCATGGGCAAGGGGGCGTGCGCGACACCGTACACCCGGGCAATACCGAGCATGTGCGGGGCGACCGCATTGCGCGGCCCCAGGGTGGTTCGGGCGGGGGCGGAGGCTCGCAGGCCAGTGACAGCGGCGAGGGTGAGGACGACTTCACCTTCACGTTGACCAAGGAAGAGTTCATGGAGCTGTTCTTTGAAGACCTGGCGCTGCCGCGCCTGTTGCGCACCCACATCGCCAGCACCTTGCAGTACAAGACGCGCCGCGCCGGTTACAGCCACGACGGCACGCCACACAATCTGGCCGTGCTGCGCACCATGCGCGGCGCGCTGGGCCGGCGCATTGCGCTGACCAAGGCGCCGCACCGTGAGCTCAAGGCGCTGGAAGACGCGCTGGCAGAGCTCATGGCGCAGGATGACGGCACCAGCGAAGCAGTGGCCGAGCTGCAGCAGCGCATCGCCGTGCTGCAGGCGCGCATGGGCAAGGTGGCCTTTCTCGATCCGCTGGACCTGCGCTTTCGCAGCCGCACCAAGGTGCCCGAGCCCAGCAGCCAGGCGGTGATGTTCTGCGTGATGGATGTCTCGGGCTCGATGGACCAGTCGCGCAAGGACCTGGCCAAGCGCTTTTTCATCCTGCTGTACCTGTTTCTCACGCGCCACTACGAGAAGATCGAGATCGTCTTCATCCGCCACCACACCCAGGCGGCCGAGGTGGGCGAGGATGAGTTCTTCCATTCCACCGAAAGCGGTGGCACCGTGGTGAGCAGCGCGCTGGTGCTGCTCGACCAGGTCATCCGCGCACGCTACCCGGCAGCCGACTGGAACATCTACGTGGCCCAGGCGAGCGATGGCGACAACTTTGGCGACGACGGCGGCAACTGCCGCAGCCTGCTCGCTGACAAGATCCTGCCGCTGGCGCGCTACTTTGCCTATGTGCAGGTGGCACCGGACGAGCAAAGCCTCTGGCAGGAATACAGCCAGCTGTTGCCGCTGTTCTCGCATTTCGCGATGCGCAAGGTGGCCGTGCCCGGGGATATCTACCCGGTGTTCCGCGATCTGTTCAAGAAGGAGGGGGTACCGGTATGAACCCGTCGCAATACCCCGTGCTGGCACGGCGCAAAGGCTCTCCGCATTGGAAAGTGCCCTTCTCCGGTGACCGTTCCCAGCGCGACGTGCCCGCCACGCCCCGGCCTGCTGGCCAGCGCCCGAACCAGCCCTTGCCCGACCCCAGCGACTGGACCTTCGAGCTGATCGAGCGCTACCACGCCGCCATTGCCGCGACGGCCGAGCGCTACGGACTGGACACCTACCCCAACCAGCTCGAGGTGATATCGGCCGAGCAGATGATGGACGCCTATGCCAGCGTCGGCATGCCCGTGGGCTACCGGCACTGGAGCTATGGCAAGGAGTTTCTGGCCACCGAGCGCCGCTACCGCCGCGGCCACATGGGCCTGGCCTACGAGATCGTCATCAACTCCAACCCCTGCATCAGCTACCTGATGGAGGAGAACACCACCGCGATGCAGGCGCTGGTGATTGCCCATGCGGCCTACGGGCACAACAGCTTTTTCAAAGGCAATTACCTGTTTGGCATGTGGACCGATGCGGGCAGCATCATCGATTACCTGGTCTATGCCCGCGACTTCATCTCCCAGTGCGAAGAGAAGCACGGTATCGATACCGTGGAGCAGTGGCTCGATTCCTGCCACGCGCTGGCCAACCTGGGGGTGGACCGATACCGCCGCCCGTCCAAGAAGACGCTGGCGCGCGAGCGCGCCGAGCGCGAGCAGCGCGAGGCCTATGCCCAGCAGCAGGTCAACGAGCTGTGGCGCACCCTGCCGGCGCGCCCCGACAAGAACAGTCCGGCCCAGCACCATGAGCGCTTTCCCAAGGAGCCCGAAGAGAACCTGCTGTACTTCATCGAGAAGAACGCGCCGCTGCTGGAGCCCTGGCAGCGCGAGGTGGTGCGCATTGTGCGCAAGATTGCCCAGTACTTCTACCCGCAGCGCCAGACCCAGGTGATGAACGAGGGCTGGGCCACCTTCTGGCACTACACCCTGCTCAACACCTTGTACGACGAGGGCTGGCTCACCGACGGGGTAATGATTGAATGGCTGTCATCGCATACCAATGTCATCTACCAGCCGCCCGCCGGCCACCGTGCCTACAGCGGCATCAACCCCTATGCACTGGGCTTTGCGATGTACCGCGACATCCAGCGCATCTGCGAGCACCCCACTGACGAAGACCGGCGCTGGTTTCCCGATCTGGCCGGCACGCCCTGGCTGCCGGCGCTGCACCATGCGATGCAGAACTACAAGGACGAGAGCTTTATCGGCCAGTACCTGAGCCCCAAGCTGATGCGCGACATGCGCCTGTTCTCCATCCATGACGACGCCAGCGAGCGCGAGCTGCTGGTCAGCGCCATCCACAACGAAGACGGTTACCGCAACCTGCGCCAGACCCTGTCACAGCAGTACGACCTGGGCGCGCGCGAGCCCAATATCCAGGTCTGGAACGTGAACCTGCGCGGCGACCGCTGCCTGACCTTGCGCCACACCCAGTACCAGGGCCGCCCGCTGTCCGACGATGTGCAGGAGGTGCTCAAGCACGCCGCGCGCCTCTGGGGCTTTGGCGTGCAGCTCGAAAGTGTGAACGGCGATGGCACGGTGCCGGTGTTGCTGCATTCGGTGGCGGCGCCGCCAGCTTGACTTGGCGGTGCCTGACCCGGCGCCGCAGCTGCTCAAGGCTGCCCGGTAGCAGGGCCTGCGGCGGCGTCGGCTGCCACCATCTGTGCCACCGCCTGGCAGCGCGCATCATGCACCATCGCGCCAATCTCGGCACCTTGGCGGCCGCTGCGGGCGGCGCGTTCTGCCACCTCCTTGGTGCTGACGGCCTGCGCGGCGGCCAGTAGGCGCAGCAGCTGCGCGCGTTGCGGGTAGGGCTTGTCTTGCAGGCCCAGCCGCCCCTGCGCATCGCACTGGCAGGCCAGCAGCGCCTGGCCAAAGCGTTCGGGTTTGCGAAAGGCGTCGCAGCGCTCGAGCAGGCGCACGACGGCAGCGGGCGCAATGCCCGGGCTGCGGTGGATATTGCCGTGTTCGGCGGCCACCACCAACGCCAGCTCGGCGCAGTCGCTGGGCACGCGCAGGCGCTGCTGCAGCTTGCGGGCCAGCTCCACACTGCGCTCCTCATGGCCGATATGGCGGGGCAGCACATCGGCCGGGGTCGTGCCCTTGCCCAGGTCATGCGCCAGGCAGGCCCAGCGCACGGGCAGCGCGGCGTCCAGCTCGGCGGCGCGGTCCAGCACCATCATCACGTGGATGCCGGTATCCACCTCGGGGTGGTAGTCGGCGCGCTGGGGCACGCCCCAGAGGCGGTCCAGCTCGGGCAGCAGGCGGGCGAGGGCGCCGCAGTCGCGCAGCACCTCGAACATGCGTGAGGGCCGGGCCTCCATCAGGCCGCGTGCCAGTTCCTGCCAGACGCGCTCGGGCACCAGCGCATCGACCTCGCCATCGGCGACCATCTGGCGCATCAGCGCAACCGTTTCCGGCGCGACGGAAAAATCCTGGAAGCGCGCCGCAAAGCGCGCCAGGCGCAGGATGCGCACCGGGTCTTCGCGGAAGGCGTCGGTCACATGGCGCAGCACCCGGGCCTGCAGATCGGCCTGGCCGCCATAGGGGTCGGTCACCGGGTCGCTGCCATTCCAGTTCACTGGCGCGGCCATGGCATTGATGGTCAGGTCACGCCGGGCCAAGTCCTGCTCCAGCGTCACATCGGGCGAGGTGGCGATGCTGAAACCCCGGTAGCCCCGGCCGGACTTGCGCTCGGTGCGGGCCAGCGCATATTCCTCATGCGTGCGCGGGTGCAGAAACACCGGGAAATCCTTGCCGACCGGCACAAAGCCCTGGGCCAGCATGGCCTCGGGCGTGGCACCCACCACCACCCAGTCGTGGTCATTCACCGGCAAACCCAAGAGGCGGTCCCGCACTGCGCCGCCGACCATGTAAGTTTTCATCGTGCGAGTTTACTTGCGTACCGGCTGCACATAGATGCCGCTGTCGTGCAGTTCGCCTTCGGCCGACTCGATGCGGGCCACCGCCTGCGGGCCAGCGCGGCTGACCAGCACTTCCAGCAGCGACTCGGACAGTGCCTGGGCGGCGGTGACCGAGGGGAAGAAGGACGGGCTGTTGACGGCAAACAGCAGGGTTTCATCGGCCGCCAGCGACAGGGGCGAGGCCAGGCTGTCGGTCAAGGCCAGCACCTTGCAGCCGCGCGCGCGGGCCAGCTCCACCGCATGCACGGTTTCCTGCGAGTAGGGGGCAAAGCTGATGGCGACCAGTGCATCGCCCGCATCGATGGCGCGCAGCTGCATCTCGCGCACGCCGCCCATGCCTTCGAGCAGGTGCACCGAGCGGCGGAACAAACGATAGACATAGACCAGCGAGAAGGCCACCGGAAAGCAGGCGCGCATGCCCATCACATGCACCTGGTCGGCCGTCTCCAGCAGCTGGGCGGCGGCGGTCAGGCGCGCTGCGCTGTGCTGCTCGGTCAGGTCCAGGTTGCTGCGCTGCATCGCAAACATCTCGGCGGTGAGCTGCTGGTCCTGCGCGCGGCCCAGCAGGCTGCGGGCGCGCTCGCCGTATGCGTTGGCCACTTCTCCGGTCAGGCCCATGTCGGCGGTCAGCGCCTGCTTGAACGGGTTCCAGCCCTCAAAACCACAGGTCTGGGCAAAGCGCACCAAGGTGGTGGGGGGCACCTGGGCATGCTGGCCCACGCTGCGCATCGATTGCGTCACCACCTCATTGGGGTGGTCGAGCACATAGCGCGCCACTTGCTGCAGCGACGGGCTCAGGGAGGCAAAGCGGTCTCGCAATTGGTCGATTACGCCCATGGCGGCGGGTCTTTCTTCAGATTGAGGGAAATCACGGGTAGCCATTGTGCGGCATGGATCATATGATCCGAAAAAAATAAAAAAGGAGCAAAAGTTCTAAAACGCCGCAAGGCATTGGCCGGTACCGACGGGGTGCCAGAGGATCATGGATATGCAAGGAAAAATGGGTGTGAAGCGTGCGGTGGCTCTGGCTGCCCTGGTGTGTGCCTCTGCGGGCGCGATGGCGCAAAGCAGCAGCACGCTGGACAAGATCAAGAGCTCGGGCGCCATCACGCTGGGTTACCGCGAGGCCTCGTTCGGCTTCTCCTACCTGGACGCCAACCTCAAGCCGATCGGCTACAGCATCGATATCTGCGCGCATATTCTGGACGCGATCAAAGCCAAGCTGCAGTTGCCGGAGCTGAAGGTGAACTACCAGGCGGTCACCTCGGCCAACCGCATTCCGCTGGTGCAAAACGGCACCGTCGATCTGGAATGCGGCTCGACCACCAACCTGGTGGAGCGCCAAAAGCAGGTGGCCTTCTCGCCGGACATCTTCCGCTACAACGTGCGCATGCTGGTCAAGAAGAGCTCGGGCATCAAGGGCATTGCCGATCTGCAGGGCAAGTCGGTCGCCACCACCACCGGCACCACCTCGTTCCGCCTGCTGCGCCAGGCCGACCGGGCCAGCAAGCTCGACGTCACTAATGTGCCGGGCAAGGACCACACCGAGTCCTTCCTGCTGGTGCAGGGCGACAAGGCCGCCGCCTTTGTACTGGACGACATCCTGCTGGCCGGCCAGATCGCCAACGCGCGTGACCCGCAGAACTACGAGATCGTTGGCGAGAGCCTGCGCACCGAGAACCAGGCGCTGATGCTGCGCAATGACGACCCGGCCTTCAAGCAGCTGGTGGACGAGACCGTCTCGGGCCTGATGCAATCGGGCGAGATGGAAAAGCTCTACCAGCGCTGGTTCATGTCACCGATTGCGCCCAAGGGCATCAATATCAACTACCCGCTGAACGCGGAAACGCGCGATGCCTTTGCCAACCCCTCGTCCAAAGGGATCTGAGCGCCGATTGCGCACAGCCCGCTGAACACCGGCAGCCAGGCAGCCACGCCGCAAAGTGACCAGGACCAGGGGCCAGCCCCTGGTCTTTGCTTTATTGCGGCACCAGGCCGGCGGCCTTGACCAGCTGCGCATGCAGGCTGATCTCCTGCGCAATGGTTTGCTGGAACTGCTCCGGCGTGGTGGGCGCCACTTCCATGCCCACGTCCTGCAGCTGCTGCCGGATGTCGTCGCGCAGCAAGATGGCCTGCACCTGGCGGTTGAGCGCATCGACGATGGGGCGCGGTGTGCGCGCCGGGGCCAGCAGGCCGATCCAGGTCTGCATCACCATGTCGGGGATACCGGCCTCGGCCATGGTCGGCACCTCGGCAATCAAGGGTGAGCGCTTGTCGCTCATCAGCGCCAGCGCGCTGAGCTTGCCGGACTTGAGGTGGGGCAGGGCCTCGGGCAGCGGCGCAAACAGCAGGTCCACATTGCCGCCCAGCATGTCGTTGATGGCGAGGGCACCGCCTTTGTAGGGCACATGCGTCATCTGCAGATGGCC
Organism: Comamonas koreensis; assembly: GCF_014076495.1. Taxonomy (NCBI): domain Bacteria; kingdom Pseudomonadati; phylum Pseudomonadota; class Betaproteobacteria; order Burkholderiales; family Comamonadaceae; genus Comamonas; species Comamonas koreensis. The sequence goes on from NZ_CP043575.1 coordinate 1,268,743, forward strand.
CCGGGTCTCGAACATCAACGCTGCCAGGTGCTGGGGACTGCCTTCGCCCGAGCTGGCATAGGTCACGAGGGTCGGCTGGGCCTTGGCGGCGGCCAGCACGGCCGCGGCGTTGGGGAATTTCTTGCGGTCCTTGACCACCAGCACCATGGCCTGGTTGGCGAGCTTGGTGATGGGCGCAAAGTCGGCCTGCGGGTCATAGGGCAGGTCCTTGAAGATGCTTTTGTTGGTGGTCAAAAAGGACGCGGGCGAGGCCATCAAGGTGTAGCCATCGGGGCTGGCCTTGGCGACCACCGGCAGGCCAATGCGGCCGGAGGCGCCGGCGCGGTTGTCGACGATGAACGGCTGGCCGGTGCTGGCCTGCAGCTGCTGGCCCACCAGGCGCGCAATCATGTCCACACCGCCCCCCGCGGGCAGGGCCACCATCACTTTGACCGGGTGGTTGGGGTAGCTGGCGGTCTGCGCCTGGGCACTGAAGGCCAGGAGACCCAGCGCGGCGGCCAGGCTGAAAAAGCAGTGACGACGATGCATGATGAACACTCCTGAAAAATCAATGGCTGGGGGCCGGGGCGGGATCGCTGGCCTGCAGGTAGCGCGCCAGCCGCAGGCGGCTGATGGCGGCAATCTCGTTCAGCGCCAGTCGCAGCTCCTTCTGCCGCGTGTGGCCCAGGCGCTGCTCGAACACAAGCAAGGCCGATGCCAGGCTGTGCTGGCGGATGCAGAGAATGAAGGGAAAGCCAAAGCGTTCGCGGTAGGCGCGGTTGAGGTCATCCCAGCGCTGGGCCTCGGCCGCCTGCAGCTGGCCCAGGCCCAGGCTGGCCTGCTCGTCGGTGGATGCGGCATTCATCGCCCCCTGCCGGGCCAGCGCGCCACCCAGCTCCGGGTGGCCGGCGTAAAAACGGATGCGCGCCGGTTCATCAAGCCCGGCGACTACGGCCAGCATGGCGCTGTGCAGGGCATCGGCGCTGGCAAAGGGGCGCAGCGCCACGGTCTGCGCCGCCACCCAGGGCGCATGCTCCCAGATGTCGGCCAGGGCCGCGCAGAAGTCGTCAGGGCTGCAATGGTTGAGGTGGTCGAGGCGTTGGGCAGGCGTCATGCAGGCCATGCTAGGCCTGCAGACCATTGCCGTCCATCATAGGTTTGGCAATGCTGCATACGAAAAATTAGTACAATCGCCGCATTCCGGAGGTCCCACCCGATGCGCCATTCGCTTGTCCCTACCGCTTTGCGCTATGCCGACCAGGTGGCCCGCTCGGGCTCGATCCAGAAAGCCGCGCGCGAGCTGCATGTGGCCGCATCGGCGATCAACCGCCAGATTCTGGCGCTGGAAGAAGAGCTGGGCGTGCCGCTGTTCGAGCGCATGCCCAGGGGCATGCGGCTGACGGCCTCGGGCGATGCGCTGATCACGATGGCCCGGCGTTGGCGCCAGGATGAGACCCGCATGGTGGCCGAGGTGCGGCGCATCCAGGGCATCCACCAGGGCCATGTGTCGCTGGTCGCGATGGACAGCCATGCCACCGGCGTGTTGCCCGCGCTGATCGAGGCACTCAATGCCCAGCACCCCTTGGTCAGCCTGTCGGTAGAGCTGAGCACCCCCGACGATGCCGAGACGGCGCTGATGACCGGCAAGGCCGACCTGGCCGCCATCTTCAACCTGGCGCCGCGCCGTGAGCTGCTGGTGCTGTGGCAAGCCCAGCTGCCGCTGGGCTGCGTTGTGGCGCCGGGCCATGCGCTGGCCGGTCGCAAGAGCGTCAGTTTCCAGGAGGCGACCGCCTATCCGATCGCACTGCAAAGCCGCGCCATCACCATCCGCCGCCTGCTGGAGGCGCAGTTCAGCTGGCTGTTTAAGGATGCGCGCGGCTTTGTCGAGAGCAATTCGCTGCAGCTGGTCAAACAGCTGGCGCTGGGCGGGCAGCGCCTGATCTTTACCTCGCAGCTCGATGTGGCCCCTGAGCTGGCGGCCGGTACGCTGGTGTTCATCCCCATCCGCGACCAGGGCGCCGAGCCCCAGAGCATCAGCGTGGCCGTCGATGCCACGCGCCCGCCAGGCCCGGTGGTCAAGCTGGTGGCCCAGCAGCTGAGCCAGGCTCTGCAGGCCAGCCTGGACCGGGCCCGCCAGCCAATTCCAGGCTTGGCCTGACGTCGGGCGAAGGCTGCGTAGCGGCCGCCCACAGCTTCCCAGCGCTTTGCGTCAGCCACACTTCCTCGCTATGCTGCTCGGTTGGCCCGATGGGCTGATTCGAAATAATACAAAGAGGGAGGGATTTATGTGGACAACCATGGGCGTGGTGTTGGTGACCATCGCATTGACGTTTGTCGGTCTGTTTGTGCTGCTCAAGTTCGGCATTCGCTGGTATTTTTCGCGCATGCTTGGGCATGTGCAGGCGCTGGGTAGTGCGCAGCAAGGCGTGGTGGCTCGCATCACGATGCAGTTGGACAAGCTGCAGTTCAGCGACCCGCAGGTGCGCCGGGTGATGCAGGAGTTCAAGGCGCTGGGCTATGCATCGGCCGGGCGCTACACGATTGACGAAATGCCCGGTGTCAAGATCTGGGCGGGCACGCATTCGCAAAACGGCAGTCTGGCCCTGGTGCTGGAGCTGGCGGACCGCTACTTCTCCGCAGATGTGGTCCGTTTTTATGACAATGGTGCAGCGCTGGGCGCGGGCACCAACCCGGTGTTCCATGCCGAGCACTACCCCAGCCATGTGCAGTACCGCCAATTTCCACGCGATACGGCCATGCAGGACCTGGCCCAGTGGCTGGAGGCGCGGCCCTTGCAGTCTGCGGTGGTGGCGGCCACGCCCAGGAATCTGCGCCAGCTCAATGCGCGCATGTACGCGGAGATGATGGACTTTCAGCTGTCGCAGCCCATGCCCAGCCTGGAGGCCTGGAAGCGCATGGCTTTGCAGGATGCCGCCGCCTTGGGAAGTGCCCTGCCGACCTTGACCGAGCCGCAATGGCAGGCCGCCTACGATGCGCAAAGGCAGAGCCAGCAGACGGCCACCGAAGACGCCCTGCAGGACCATGTGCTGCGCAGCGGGCAGGTGTCTGCCGCGCAGTGGCAGGCGATGGCGCATGAGCTGGTCTATGTGCATGCGCTCCTCGGCGCAGAAGAGGTCGCAGAGCGCGCACTGCGGCGCAGCGCCTGGACGGCGGATGCGCCCCAGGTCGAAGCGCTGCTGCGCCAGAACCTGGCGCATGCCGAGCTGTTTGAAGCGATCCAGGGCCTGCTGCCCGAGGACGAGCGCTTTGTCTACCTGATCAGCATCGATGCGCCGCTGGATGCGCGGGTGTACCGGCCGCAAGCGCTCTGATTGCGAGGCGGCAGATGCCCGTGCTCTGGCACACCAAGGTGCCCGAAGCTGCGGACAGGTCGACGAAGCTTAGCGCTTAACGCTCTGCGCGGTAGGGCTCGTCCACTGCGACAAAGTCCTGCTCGGCCAGCGCCGCATCGATCCAGGCCTTGACGCCGGGCAACTGGTGCACGCGCTCGATATAGGCGGCAATCTCGCCGGGGATGGGCAGCTGGTAGGTCTTGAGGCGCGAGCACACCGGCGCGTAGTAGGCATCGGCAATGCTGAATTGGTCAAACAGCATGGGGCCGCCATGCTGGGCCAGCAGGTGGCTCCACATGCTGCACAGGCGCTCGACATTCTTGCGCACAGCGGCGTTGTCGCGCCAGACGATGCGGCCCACCTCGGCCAGGTCGGCCTCGATGTTCATCGGGCAGGCACTGCGCAGGGCGGTGAAGCCGCCATGCATCTCGGCGCAGATGCTGCGGGCGCTGGCGCGGGCTGCCTTGTCCTTGGGCCACAGCTGCTTGTCAGGGAATTGCTCCGCTGCATATTCGGCAATCGCCAGGCTGTCCCAAACGCTGATGTCGCCATCGCGCAGCAGCGGCACCGTGCCGGTGGGGCTGATGGCGGTCATCGTGCGTTTGAACTCGGACTGGCTGTCAAAACCGTCGAAGCGGACAAACTTCTCTTCAAAAGGAATGCCCGCCTGGCGCAGCAGCACCCAGGCGCGCATGGACCAGGAGGAATAATTTTTGTTGCCGATATAAAGCTGCAGCATGATCTCAACCGATTGATGAATGAAGGTATCGGGCCATTAATACCGTCTGCACGCGCCCCAAAATGGGCTCGCCAGCGGCTACGAATCGCCCAGGGGCCAGACTACGCCATTGTCATTGAGGATGGCATCGAGCGGCAGGTCATGCGCTTCGGGCTCGAAATCATCGACAAAGCCATTCGTAAAGCCCAGGCCGACGGTGAAGGGGCGCGGCTCCAGCGCGGCCAGGGTGCGGTCATAAAAACCGCCGCCGTAACCCAGGCGGTAGCCGCCCGGGCCATAGCCCACGCAGGGCACAAACAGCAAGGTGGGCACGACCAGCTCGGTATTTTGCGGCTTGGGGATGTCGTAGGCATCCATCTCCATCGGGCAGCCGGGGTACCAGGCGTGGAAGCTCAAGGTCTTGTGCTGCTTGTTCACCACCGGCAGCGCAATGCGGCGCAGCTTGGGCTCGTCCATCAGCGCACCGTCTTCCTTCCAGCGGTGCAGCGCGGGCAGAGGGTCGAACTCGCCCTTGATCGGCCAGTAGGCGCCGATCACCGCATCCTGGCGCTCCATCAGCCAAAAACGCAGGACTTGCTGGAGCTGTTCGGCGCGCTCCAGACGATCGGGCATATGCAGACGCTGTTCAATGAGCGCTTGGCGCACGGCTTTTTTATCCATTGCAAATATCCCTACAGAAACACGCTGGGTCAACCATTCTGACAGCCAAAAGTGACGCTCCCAGCAAATTGGGTACGGTGAAAACCAGGTACCTTTTTTACATATTGGGGCTGTTTCGGTAAGGGCATGTAAGAGTAAGCCTGGTATTGCAGCCTTTGGGACCGCGGGCACGCTGGGCGATGTGTATGATTTTAGGGATCACCTGGGCGCCGCTCTATAGCGCCGCTGTCTCACAACCTGGATCGGCTATGCCTTGGAATGTTTTCACCCCCTTGATGGCGGCCTTGTTGGCCTGTAGCGCGCTGCCGCTGGCCGCCCAGACGATTTTGCAGGGCGCAACGGCCGCGCCCGCCTCGGTGCAGACGCCCGTGCAGCTGCAGTCCAGCCCCTCGGTCAGCAGTGGCATGGTCAACGACGATGTGATCGTTGACATGCAGCAGGCCTTTCGCAAGCGCGAGAAAAGCAAACTTACCCAGCTGCTGCCCGGCGCGCGCGGCCATGTGCTCGAGCCCTGGGCGGCGTACTGGGAGCTGCGCGCGCGCCTGAGCGAGGCCACGCAGGACGAAGTGCAGGCCTTTTTGACCCGCTGGGCCGGTACCTACCAGGAAGACCGGCTGCGCAACGACTGGCTGCGCCTCCTGGGCCAGCGCCGCGACTGGAGCAATTTCGATGCGATGTACCCGGCATTCCGCATGGGCGACGACCGCGAGCTGCGCTGCTACGCGGCGGTGATCGATCTGGCCAAGGGCGGCGAGCGCGAACCGCTGGCCAGCACGGTCAAGAGCAACTGGTATGCGCAGCGCGACTCGGAAGACGGCTGCAACCTGGCGGCCTCGGAGCTGTTCTCGGCCGGTGGCCTGCAGGCCGACGATATCTGGCGCAGAGCGCGCCAGACCATGGAAGCGGGGCGCCCGCGTGCCGCCCGCGCTGCGGTGGAGGTGGTGGCCCCGATGCAGCTGCCCGCCTTTGCGACCATGCTGCAGTCGCCCAGCAAGTTTTTGACGGCCCAGGCCAAGACGTCCTCCAAGGAGCAGCAGGAGCTGGCCACCTTGGCGCTGATCAAGATCGCCGCAGACAACCCCGATGGCGCCGCCACCTTGATGGAAGGCCGTTGGAACGAGCTGCTGACCCAGCCGCGCCGCGACTGGGTCTGGGGCGTCATCGGCAAGACGCAGGCCACGCGCCTGTCACCCGATGCGATGGCCAGCTTTGCCAAGGTGAGCAAGGACTCCCACCTGAGCGACGACCTGCTGGCCTGGAAGACGCGCGCGGCACTGCGCGCCGGCCAGTGGCAGCAGGTGCGCAAGAGCATCGAGGCGATGAGCGCCGAGGAGCGCGAAGACCCGACCTGGATGTACTGGCAGGCCAAGGCCTTGCAGGCGGGCCGCATCAGCGAGGCGCAGACTCAGCAGTCGCGCCAGCTGCTGCAAAAGATTGCCGGCACACAGGGCTTTTATGAGCAGCTGGCGCAGGAGGAGCTGGGCCAGCCCATCGTCATCCCGTCGCAGCCGGTGGCCATCGACGAGCAGGCGCGCCAGGCGGTGCGCAGCAGTGCGGGCCTGGCACGTGCGCTCTATGCGATTCAGCTGGGGCTGCGCAGTGAAGGGGTGCGCGAGTGGAACTACATGACCAACCTGCACCAGCGCGGCGGCATGGACGATGCCCAGCTGCTGGCTGCGGCCGAGCTGGCCTGCCAGCGCCAGATCTGGGACCGCTGCATCAACACCAGCGAGCGCACCAAGACCGTGGTCGATGTGGGCCAGCGCTACCCGATGCCGTTCAAGGAGGCCGTGGTGAACCGCTCGCGCGAGATTGGCCTGGACCCTGCGTATGTCTATGGTCTGATCCGCCAGGAAAGCCGCTTCATCATGGATGCGCGCTCGGGCGTCGGCGCCTCGGGCCTGATGCAGATCATGCCGGCCACCGCCCGCTGGACCGCCCGCAAGATCGGCATGACCGATTTCACACCGGCCAGCATCAATGACCGCGACACCAACATCACCCTGGGCACCGCCTACCTCAAACTCGCGCTGGATGATTTTGACGGCTCGATGGCGCTGGCGGCTGCCGGCTACAACGCCGGCCCCGGCCGGCCGCGCAACTGGCGCAATGGCCCGGTGCTGGACGGCGCCATCTGGGCCGAGAACGTGCCCTTTGCCGAGACGCGCGACTATGTGAAAAAGGTGCTCTCCAACACCACCAGCTATGCGGCGATTCTGACGGGCCAGCCCCAATCGCTGCGCGCACGCCTGGGCTCGGTGGGGCCCAAGCCCGAGGGCGAGCCGGATCTTTCCAAAGAGCTGCCCTGATCGGGCGGATGGTGACGTAAGCGCGCTTACTGGTTAACCAGCAGCGCGCCCTCACGCCGCGCGGCGCCCGAGCGCTCCAGGTCGGCCACCAACGATGCATGCCACTGCGCCAGGTCCTGGCCTGCAAAGTAGCGCTGGTGCAGCAAGCCGTAGTAGGGCGTGGCGGCCAGCCAGGCCTGCACTTGCACCAAGGGCAGCTGCTGCCATTCCAGCAGCTTGTACTTGAGCAGTACCTTGGCGGCATAGAGCGCATGGCGCTCGGGGCTTTGCACAAAGCGCTCCAGCCGCTGGCGGGCGGTGTGCAAGGCACTTCCCACATCGCTGAACGCACTGCCGTGGCCGGGCAGCACCAGGCGCGGCTGCAGGCGCTCGATCACATCCAGGGTGACGGCCACCTCGTCAAAGGCCGCCGTGCCTTCGATCTCCGGAAAGACCACGCCAAAGCCGCTTTCCCAGAGCGCGTCGGCCGAGATCAGGATGCCGGAGGCGGGCTCAAACAGAATCACCGAATGCGGGTCATGGCCGGGCGCGGCATGGATCTGCCAACGCTGCTCACCGAGCGTGATCTCTGTGCCCGGCTGCAGCAGCTCGTCCATCTGAAAGCGCGGGCAGTCCTGGCCGGTGGGGCGGTAGCTCAGCTGGTTCTCGTCCCAATCGGTGACCGCCTGCGCATGGCCGGGCGCAATGCTGGTGCGGGCCTGGGGCCAGCGCCGCTGCAAAGCGGCATTGCCGCCGCAGTGGTCGCTGTGCAAATGGGTGTTGACGATGCGCTGCAGCGGCGCGCCTTGCAGGCTGGCCTCGATGAGGCCCACGGTCTGCGCGGCATGGCTGCAGTAGCCGGTATCGACCACCGCCGTGGTGCCGCGCACAAACACCGTGTTGTTGGCCGACAGCCAGCCGCGCTCGATGAACTGGAGATCGGCGGGCAGCGAAGCGGTGGAGGCGGACATGGTGGCGCAGGCGAAGGGGCAAGACCGCCAGCCTAGCAGACGCGGCATGTCTGGCGCTGGCACCCAGGTGTCAGCGGGGCGTTTGCGGGCCGCTGCTGCCCAGCATGAAGGCCTGGCGGGCCTCTTGGGGCGCGGCCAGCGTGTCGGATTCGTCCTTGAGCTGGACGCCCGAGAGCTTGCGCTGGCGCGCCTGCTGCATCAGGTAGTGCAGCTTGTGGACGGCCTGCGCATAGCTCAGCCCCTGCTCGCGCACATTCGAGATGCAGTTGCGCGCCTCATCGGTCATGCCCGGGCGGGGCTGCCAGGTCATGTACAGGCCCATGCTGTCCGGGGAGCTCAGGCCCGGGCGCTCACCAATCAGCACCACCACCAGCGAGGCGCCCAGTGCCGCACCAATCTCGTCGCCCAGCGCCACCCGGGCATGGCGCACCACCGTGATCGGGCCGACGCGCCACTGCTCGGCCAGCGCCGGCAGCATCTGGCGCAGAAAAGGCAAGGCATTGCGCTCGATGGCCAGCGAGGAAAGCCCATCGGCGACGACAAACACCACATCGGCCTGGGCAGGGGGCAGGCCCTGGAGCAGAGCCCGCGACTCGGCGCTCAGGCGCCGGCCCAGATCCGGGCGCTGCAGGTAGGTGGGGCGGTCTTGGGCGGCGCTGTGCAGGCGCAGCACCGGCTGGGTGTGCAGCGCTTGTAGTTCGCCCGCGAGCGGGTCCATGTCAAGCTCGGTATGCACGGCCATGCGTGCCTGGGCATGGGCGAGGGCAAAGTCCAGGTGCGCGCGCGTGGGCAGGCTGGTGCCGGCGCGGCCCAACGCAATGCGGGCGCTGGTGAACTGGCGCAGGCGCTCCCAGGGGTTGGGGGTGACGGCGGCGCTCGCGGGCTCGGCTGGGTCGGGCAGGGCGGCTGGAGCAGAAGGGCGTGGGGACATGGGGAGCTTCAGTTGAGCTGGGCCAGCGCTTGCGAGAAAGGCGCGGGCAGGTCAGTGGCCAGGCGCAGGCCCGGGCCCGGGCCCGAGCCTGCGGCCTGGGCAATGCCCATGGTCTGCAGCCAGGCCTCGAACTCCGGCGTGGGCCGCAGGCCCAGGGTCTTGCGCAGGTAGAGCGCATCGTGGAAGGACGTGGTCTGGTAGTTCAGCATGATGTCGTCCGAGCCCGGAATGCCCATGATGAAATTGATGCCAGCCACGCCAAACAAGGTCAGCAGCACATCCATGTCGTTCTGGTCGGCCTGCGCATGGTTGGTGTAGCAGATGTCGCAGCCCATCGGCAGGCCCAGCAGCTTGCCGCAGAAATGGTCTTCGAGCCCGGCGCGGATGATCTGCTTGCCGTCGTAGAGGTACTCGGGGCCGATAAAGCCGACCACGGTGTTGACCAGCAGTGGCTCGAACTTGCGCGCCACCGCATAGGCGCGCGCCTCGCAGGTCTGCTGGTCCAATCCATGGTGGGCGCCGGCCGACAGCGCGCTGCCCTGGCCGGTCTCAAAGTACATGGCGTTGTTGCCGATGCTGCCGCGAGAGAGGCTCTGCGCCGCGTCATAGCCCTCTTGCAGCAGGGCCAGGTCCAGGCCAAAACTGCGGTTGGCAGCCTCGGTGCCGGCGATGGACTGGAACACCAGGTCCACCGGCACGCCCCGGCCAATGGCCTCGATGCTGGTGGTCACATGGGTGAGCACGCAGGACTGGGTGGGGATCTGGTACTGCTGGATCACCTCGTCGAGCATGAAGAGCAAGGTGCTGACGGCGGCGATGCTGTCGCTGGCCGGGTTGATGCCGATGACCGCGTCGCCATTGCCGTACATCAGGCCGTCGAGCAGGCTGGCAGCAATGCCCGAAGGGTCGTCGGTGGGGTGGTTGGGCTGCAGCCGGGTGGACATGCGGCCGGGCAGGCCGATGGTGTTGCGAAAGCGGGTGATGACGCGGCATTTCTGCGCGATCAAAATCAGGTCCTGGTTGCGGCAGAGCTTGGAGGTGGCAGCTACCATCTCCGGGGTCAGGCCGGGCGCCAGCGCGCGCAAGCTCGCCTCGTTGGCGGCATCCGACAGCAGCCAGTCGCGAAAGCCGCCCACCGTCAGGTGCGCTACCGGTGCAAAGGCGGCGCGGTCATGGCTGTCGATGATCAGGCGGGTGACCTCGTCGCTCTCATAGGGCACCAGCGCCTCTTGCAGAAAGTGGGCGAGCGGCAGATCGGCCAGCGCCATCTGTGCGGCAACGCGCTCGGTGTCATGGCGGGCCGCAACGCCGGCCAGTTGGTCGCCCGAGCGGGCCGGTGTGGCCTTGGCCATCAGCTCGCGCAAGGAGGCAAACAGATGGCGCTCGGCGCCAACGGTATGGGAATAGGGCATGGTCGCAGCGCCTCCTCAAGGGGTTGTCTCGCCGGGGGCGTCGGCCACCAGGTGGTGGCGGCTGTACAGCGCAAAGTAGGCCACGAAGACAGCGTAAACGATGACCGCGCCGATGAGAACCCGGGGGTCCACCAGAAAGCCGGCCACTACCGCGATGCAGGCCAGCACCAGCGCGATGCCCGAGGTGAAGACGCCGCCCGGCGTGCGGTAGGCGCGCGGCAGGTTCGGCTCCTTGATGCGCAGCCAGATGTGCGAGGCCATCATCATCACGTAGGAGATCGTGGCGCCAAACACGGCGACCAGGATCAGCAGATCGCCCTGGCCGGTCAGCGACAGCGCAAAGCCGATCGCGCCGGGCACCAGCAGCGCGAGGTACGGGGTCTTGCGCTGCGTGGTCAACGACAGGCCCCGGGGCAGGTAGCCGGCGCGCGACATCGCAAACACCAGGCGCGAGTAGCCATAGATGATCGAGAAGAAGCTGGCAATGAGGCCGGCCAGGCCGACAAAGTTCACAAAGCGGCTGATCCAGGTGGGGCCACCCAGCACCTTGCTGGATTCGAGCGCCTCGACCAGCGGGTTGCCCGAGTTCATCAAGGCCGCAGCCCCCGCGCCGCCTGGCGCCAGCACCAGGATCAGGCCGCAGAACAGCACCAGCACGGCGATGGCGCCAATCAGGCCGCGTGGCAGATCGCGGCGCGGGTCCTGCGCTTCTTCGGCGGCCAAGGGCACGCCTTCTACCGCGAGAAAGAACCAGATGCCATAGGGGATGCAGGCCCAGATACCGATGTAGCCAAAGGGCAGAAAGCTGCTGGCGCCCCAGGCGTCGGTAGGCGCAATGTCGAACAGGTTGCTGAGCTGGAAATGCGGCACCATCGCGACGATGAAGACCACGAGCGCAACGACTGCCAGCGCGGTGACGGCAAAGATGAGGCGCAGGGCTTCACCCGCGCCATAGATGTGGATGCCCAGAAACACGGCATAAAAGCCCAGGTAGACCATCCAGCCATCGATGCCGAACAGCGACTGGCAGTAGGCGCCGATAAAGGTGGCAATCGCCGCCGGTGCAATCGCGTATTCCATCAGGATGGCGACGCCACATAAAAAACCGCCCCAGGGCCCAAAGGCGCGCCGGGCAAAGCCATAGCCGCCGCCGGCCGTGGGCGCGATGGTGGCGAGTTCAGCGAGCGCAAAGCACATGCAGGTGTACATCGTCGCCATCAGCGCCGAGGCGACCAGCAGACCGCCCCAGCCACCAGTCTTGAGGCCGAAGTTCCAGCCGGCATAGTCGCCCGAGATGACATAGGCCACGCCCAGGCCGACCAGCAGCAGCCAGCCGGCGGCACCGCGCTTGAGCTGGCGCTGTTCGAAATAGTTGCTTGGGTGCGCGGCGCTGGCGCCTGCGGGATTGGGGTGATGGGCCATGGCCTGCCTTGTTGTCTGTGGTGTCCCCGATGGTGGCAAGAATGGCGCGCACGCTCTATCCGATTTCGGCAAATCTGGCTAAGGGGAAGGCTGGGTTGACCTTGGTGCGCTTTTTGCATGACCATGCCTGTATGCCTAGCCACGCCATTGCGCCGCCATGTCCCTGAGCGCCCCTTGTTCATCGCCCGCGCTGAGCAGCTCCCGTGCTGAGCGCGGCGCAGCGGCGCGCGGCCCAGCGGTGCGCGGCCCGGCTGCGCAGGTGGCGCAGACCTGTGATGTCGATGAGCAGGCGGCCTTGCTGCAGGGCTGGAACCAGCGCTATGAGCAGCTGTCGGCCGGCAGCTTTGAGGGCCGGGTGACCAGCCTGCACCTGGGGCCTATCCAGGCCTGGCGCGAGTTCTCCAGCCAGGCGCTGCACCAGACCGGTGCCTTGCGCGCCGGGCAATTGGCCATCGGCCTGCCCAGCAGCATTCCGGGCAACACCATGTTCTGCAACCGCTCCTGCAGCGAGGGGCATGCGATTGTGTTCTCGGGCGATGGCCCGTTCGAGTTTGTCTCGCCCGGCGGCCTGGAGATCATCGATTTTGTCGTGGACCGGGGCAGCCTGGACCCCTATCTGACGGCCAGCGAACGCGAGCAGCTGCAGGCCCAGCTGGCGCAGCCGCATCTGCGGCCGGTCTCGGCCCATGAGCGCTGGCGCCTGCCGATTCTGCTGTCCGACATGCAGCAGTGCCTGGCCGATACCACGCCAGACGCCCTGCCGCCCCAGCAGCTCGACGAGATGGCCGGCGATGTGCTTGCCGCCATTGCTGCGGTGCTGCGCGATGGCGTGGGGAGCGAGGCCGATGAGCAGCTGTCCTACCAGCGGCGCGCGCATATCGTCAGCATGGCGCGGGAGCGGGTGGTGGCGACGGGCGCCGATGGCTCATTGACGGTCGAAGACCTGTGCCAGGCGCTGGCGGTGAGCCGCCGCGCCTTGCAGTACTCGTTCCAGGAAGTGCTGGGCATCTCGCCGCAAAGCTATCTGCGCGCCGTGCGCCTCAATGGTGCACGCCGCGCGATCAAGCAGGGCAGCAGCGTCTCGGACGCCGCGCTGGCCTGGGGCTTTTGGCACTTTGGCCGCTTTGCGCAGGAGTACAAGGCGCTGTTTGCCGAGCTGCCCTCCCATACCTGCAAGCGCTACCGCTGAGCGGCGCGCGCAACTTTTAATCCTGGGCGTCTGCCGCCAGCTCCGGCAGGCCGCGCAATGCGGCATACACGGGGGTGAAGTCGCCCTCGGTCATGTCAAACAGCTGCTGGAAATCGTCGATGACGAAATAGGTCTGCTGGTAGCTGTCGATCTTGTAGCGGGTGCGCATCGTGCGCTCCAGCGACAGCGGCAGGCGCTGGGGCAGCGGGCTGGTGACGGCGTGCTGCAGCTCGCCCGATGAGCTGAGGATGCCGGCGCCATAGGCACGGATTTCACCTTTCTCGCGGATGAGGCCGAACTCGATCGTGTACCAGTAGAGGCGGCTGAGCATCTCGCAGGCACCCAGACGCTCGGCCTTGAGGCCGCCCTGGCCATAGCGCTGCACATAGTCAGCAATGACCGGGTTGAACAGCAGCGGCACATGGCCGAACAGGTCGTGGAAGATATCGGGCTCGACCACATAGTCGAACTCCTCGGGCTTGCGGATCCAGTCGGTGACCGGGAATTTTCGGTTGGCCAGCAGGCTGAAAAAAGGCACCTCCGGGATCAGGCCCGGCACCGCGACGATCTCCCAGCCGGTGGCCTGGCGCAGGCGCTGGTTGATGTCTTCAAAGCGGGGGATGCGGTCTTCGACGCCGAGCGATGGCAGCGCATCGATGAAGGCCTGGCTCGCCAGCCCCGGCAGCAAGGCCTTTTGGCGCGCATACAGGCGCCGGTAGGTGTCGTGGTCGGCCTCGGTGTAGGCGGCGTAGTCCTGCGCGCAGGTGTAGTCGTCCTGCGCGCGGCTGTAGTCGCCGCGGGGCGGCCGGTCCGATTGTCCATAAACCACGGGTGCTTGTCCCATGCTGTGCTCCTTACATTGTGGAGCCGCCAACACAACCCTTGATACGTCGTTGCCAAGCCTGGTCGTACGTCTGTACTGCCTGCGGCTTGACGCCTAGTCTCAACCGCAAACCTTCGGTTTGCTGGGTCGTGTTACCGGCTCTTATAAAGACCAGCCGGGCACCCGCAGTTGATGGGCTGCAGGCGCTCAGTTGGTCTTGATCTTGATCGTGTTGATCAGAAACTGAAACTTGCGTGCTTCCTGCGATACAAAGTGCGACAGCTCCTTAAGGCGCATGTCTTCGGGGGCGATGCCCATCTTCAGGTACTCGGCCTTGAAGCGCGGGTCGGTCAGCGCGCCCTGGAAGGCGTAGGCGTACTTCTGCGCTTCCTGGTCGGGCAGGCTGGCGGGCGCAAACACGCCAAACCAGGTAGAGACATCAAAACCGGGCACGGACTCGTTCACCGGCGGCACCTGGGGCAGGGCCACATTGCGGTCCGATGTGGTCACGGCCAGCGCCAGCAGCTCGCCGGACTTGATCAGCGGCAGGGCCGAGGCCAGGTTGTCGAACACCACATCGATATCGCCGCTCAGCAGCGCCTTCTGGGCCGGGGCCGCACCGGCGTAGGGCACGCTGGGCATCTGCAGATTGGCCAGCGACTTGAGCATCTCGCCCGAGATATGGCCGATACTGCCGTTGCCGCCCGAGCCCATCTTCAAGCTGCCGGGGTGGCCCTTGATATAGCTGACCATCTCCGAGGTGGACTTGATACCCAATTGGTCCGCGCGGCTCTTTTTCATCACCAGCACGTTGGGCACGCGCGCCACCAGGATCAAGGGCTTGAAGTCCTTTTGTGCATCGTACTGCGGTGGTGTGCCCAGGTAGGGCAGCACCGCGTGTGTGGCCACCGCGCCCATCAGCACCATGTTCTCCTGGGGCTTGGCCTGGGCCACCAAGGTCGCGCCTGTGGCACCGCCGGCCCCCGGCTTGTTGGCCACCGTGATGGTGCCCAGTTGCTTTTCGGCGCCCTGGGCCAGCAGGTGGGCCGAGGTGTCCAGCGGGCCGCCGGCGGGGTAGGGGACCACAAAGGTCAGCGGTTGGCTGGCGTTCTGCGCGCTGGCAGCCAACATGAAACCAGACAGAACGGCGGCGAGGGTGACGGAGCGTTTCACAATTGTTTCCAGATTGATAAATCGCTCCGCAGTATAGAGAGGCCGCATGGCAAATTGAGGAATATCAAAGCCGCAGCCGTTCAATTTTTCCTATAGCACCCCACGGCGAATCTGATCGAGCTCAATGCTCTCGAACAGCGCCTTGAAGTTGCCATTGCCAAAACCATCATCGCCCTTGCGCTGGATGAACTCGAAGAAGATGGGGCCCAGCTGGTTCTCGCTGAAGATCTGCAGCAGCAGTTTCTGGCCGGTGCCATCGATCAGGATCTTGCGCTTTTTCAGCTCGGCCACATCCTCGCCATGGTCGGGCAGGCGCTTGTCCACCAGCTCGTAGTAGGTGTCGATGGTGTCGAGCAGCTTGACGCCGCCGGCGCGCAACTGGTCCACTGTTTCGTAGAGGTTGTCCGAGCCCATCGCGATGTGCTGGATGCCTTCACCGTTGTACATGTCCAGGTACTCCTGGATCTGGCCGGCCTTTTCCTTGCCCTCTTCATTGATGGGGATGCGGATCTTGCCGCAGGGGCTGGTCATGGCCTTGCTCTTGACGCCGGTGACCTGGCCTTCGATGTCGAAGTACTTGATCTCGCGGAAGTTGAACAGGCGCTCGTAGAAGCCCGCCCATTCGTCCATGCGGCCCCGGTGCACGTTGTGGGTCAGGTGGTCGATATAGGTCAGGCCGTGGCCGTGCGGGTTCAGCGCCTCTTCGGCACTGACGCCGGGCAGCGGCTCGAAGTCCACATCGAAGAAGCCGATGTTGCCGATGTCGCCAGCTTGGGCACCGTTCTTGCCGCGCCAGCGGTCCACCAGGTAGATCAGGCTGTCGCCAATGCCCTTGATCGCGGGGATATTCAGCTCGCCTGGGCCGGCCTGGCCGGCATAGCCCCAGGCGCCCAGGCCCAGGGCGCGCTCATAGGCGGCCTTGGCGTCCTGCACGCGGAAGGCGATGGCGCAGACGCTGGGGCCGTGCAGGCGGGCAAAACGCTGGGCAAAGCTGTCGGGCTCGGCATTGATGATGAAGTTGATCTCGCCCTGGCGGTACAGGGTGACGTTCTTGTGGCGGTGGCGCGCGACGGGCTTGAAGCCCATGGACGTGAAGACCTTGCCCATGGCGACCGGATCGGGCGCGGCATATTCGATGAACTCGAAGCCGTCGGTGCCCATGGGGTTGTCCCAGGTCGTGAATTCGGTGGTCTGGTGGGGAATGGCGGCTGTCATCGCAGGTCTCCTGTGGATCGTCTCGGGTGGCGCCAGCGTCGGCTGGCTGCTGTGCCTCCACTGTACCGATCTTGGTGCGCAGCATTTTGGCGATTTATCCCAGTCCAATCGCTGGCAAAGCCTGATTCATGTGTTCTTGCTAAAAATCAAGCATTAAAATTGCGTGATCCTGTTGTGTCGCGCTGCTGCGGTGCAGCAAAAACATTCTGGACCTCTGCCATGACCACCTCTGCCTACCCCCTGGACAAGCTCGACCGTGCCATCTTGCAGCGCCTGCAGCACAACGGCCGCGAAACCTATGACGTCGTGGGCGAGCAGGTCGGCCTGTCGTCCAGTGCGGTGCTGCGCCGGGTCAAGCGTCTCGAAGAGGTGGGCGTGATCGAGCGCTATGTGGCCCTGGTCAAGCCCGAGGCCGTGGGCCTGTCGATGACGGCCTACCTCAATGTGCGGCTGGAGAAGTTCACCGAGGCGAGCAAGCGCAACCCGCTCGATCTCTTCCGCGCCAGCGTGCAAAGCTGGCCCGAGGTGGTCGAATGCGTGGCGCTGACCGGGGACATGGATTATCTGCTGCGCGTCGTCGTCGCCGACATGGCCCACTACAGCCGCTTTGTGATGGATACCTTGCTGCGCCACCCTGCGGTGCAGGACTGCAAGACCAGCTTTGTGCTGGACCGTGTCAAGCTCACCACAGCGCTGCCGGTATTGCCCGGGGTCTGAACCACAGCCGATGTTGCGCCAGCGCAAACGGCGCTGCGATTGCTGGGCCGCTCACAGGCCCTTCAAACCGCATGCCCGAGTGCCCACTTGCGGCGCAAAGCCGCATGGCCGGGGGCTTTGAATACCCTTTGTAAGCGCGGGGTAAGCCATAGGCACGAAATATGCTGCATCGCAGCATGATTGATAATACGCGGGTTAACCCGTATATTTACCCCATGATCACGACGAAAGAATGGTTCCCTTCATCCGTTGCCAACGGCATGATGGCGTTTTTCCCCTTCTTTGGCCGGTTGGGCGAGAGCCCGCAGCAGCCCGACGGCAAGAAGCCACGACCTTCCGCCTCTATGGTTCCTATCCGCGCCCTCAGTGAGCGTCACCGCCCGCGCATCCTCGCCCATCTGCTGGCGCTCGATGCGCAGGACCGCTATTTGCGCTTTGGCTACCAGGCGAGCGACGCGCAGATCGCGCGCTATGTCGAGGGCCTGAATTTCGAGCGTGACGAGATCTTTGGTATCTATAACCGCAGCCTCAAGCTGATTGCGATGGCCCATGTGGCCTATGCGCCGCCGTCGTCGAACATGGCCAGCTGCGCCGAGTTTGGCGTGTCCGTGCTCAAGTCCGGCCGGGGCAAGGGCCTGGGCAGCCGTCTGTTCGAGCGCGCAGCGATGGACGCGCGCACCAAAGGCGTGCAGATGCTGTTCATCCATGCACTGTCCGAGAACACCGCGATGCTCAAGATCGCGCGCAAGGCGGGAGCCACGGTCGAGCGCGATGGCTCCGAATCCGAGGCCTACCTGAAGTTGCCACCCGCAGGTTTTGACACCCGCATGGCCGACCTGGTCGAGGACCAGATGGGCGAGATGGACTACCAGTTCAAGAAGCAGGCGCGCCAGTTCTGGGATTTCCTGTCCACCGTGCAGGAAGTGCGGCGTGATGTGCAGGAAGGCCGGCACAAGTCGGGCCAATGAGCCGTGGATGTGCAGCAGGGCGTTGCTGAAGAATTCAGCAGCGATTTCGGAGGAAATCCGCAATTTGATATCCTGATCGCTTGTTTCACTACCGCACGTCCTGCATTCCAAGACAGTGTCAGACCCCCATCCCTCGCGCTTCCCTGACAAGGAAGACAAACGCACCTTTTTCCAGAAGGTCGCTGAACTGATTCACCCGGCCCCGGACTCTGCGGACGAGTTGATCGAAACCCTGGCGGAAGCCGAAAGCAACGATGTCATCAACGCGGACTCCCGCGTGATGCTGGAGCGGGTCATCCGTATGGAAGACATGACCGCTGGCGATGTGATGGTCGCCGCGCCCCGCATGGACCTGGTGGACATCGAAGCCGACTACGAGTCGGTGCTGCACACCGTCATCAACACCGCCCATTCGCGATTCCCGGTGTTCCAGGGTGAGCAGGAAAACATCATTGGCATCTTGATGGCCAAGGACCTGCTCAAGCTGCAACGCTCCCCCCAACTCAATCTGCGCGCCCTCCTGCGCCCGGCCGTGTTTGTGCCCGAGAGCAAGGGCCTCAACGACCTGCTGCGTGAGTTCCGGGGCAACCGCAACCACCTGGCCATCGTCATCGATGAGTTTGGCCGCGTGGCGGGCCTGGTCACGATTGAGGATGTGCTCGAACAGATCGTCGGCGAGATCGAGGACGAGTTCGATCTGCCCGAAGACGAGGGCGATATCTTTGCGCTGGCCGATGACACCTTCCGCATCTCGGGCGACACGCCCGTCGAGCGGGTGGCCGACGAGTTCAACGTGGTGCTCGAGAGCAGTGACCCCGATGAGTCGTTCGAAACCATCGGTGGCCTGATTGCCCACGAGCTGGGCCATGTGCCCAAGCGCGGCGCCCACATCATGCTGGGTGGCCTGCACTTTGAGGTGCTGCTGACCAAGGGCGGCGCGGTGCGCTGGTTCCGCGTGCAGCGGGCCGCGCCGGTGTCGGACCCGGCAGCAGACGCTTGAGGCAGCGCCCGATAGGCGCCCATACCGCCTGCCTCTGAGCGGCAAGCCATGGCAGCGAATCACGCGGTTCGCTGCCTTTTTTATGGGCACGCGCTGCGCCTGCCTGGCGTTTGGCCTTGTCGGCAGGGCGGTAGCGCAGCCTCCCTAAAATGCTGCTCCATGCCCACGATTCCACAAGCCCCGACCCCGGCACCTGCCGCTGATAGCGCAACCACGGCTCACCAGCCAGCCTGGCCGGCCATCACCGCCCCGCATGCGGCCCCCCAGGACCACTGGATTGAGCAGCTGGGCCGCCGGCGCAATGATGACTTTGCCTGGCTCAAATACATCCCCGAGACCGGCACGCGCAGCATGGACAACCTGCCCGAGCCCCTGGGCAGCCTGCTGCAGGCTGAGCGCGACTATGCGCAGCAGATGCTGGCGCCGCAGGCCGCATCGGCGCAGCGCTTCTACGATGCGATGGCCGCCCATGTCTGCAGCACCGAGCTGGCACCGCCTGCCGCACTGCAAGGCTGGGCTTACAGCAGCCAGCCAGGGGCGGGCGGCCAGCGGGTGTTTGTGCGCAGCCATTCGGATGGCCGGGTGCAGACCCTGGTCGACGAGGCCGTGCAATCGCAGGGCCATCGGTACTACCGCGCCACCGACCACCAGGCCAGCCCCGATGACCGTTACTATGCCTGGGCCGAAGACCTGATCGGCAATGACCGCCACCGCATCTGCGTGCTTGATACCGAAACCGGCCAGACCCAAGTGCTGGTGGAGGGCGACGCCTTTGGCTATGGTGGGCTGACCTTTTCGCCGTCGTCGCAGGACCTGTTTTGGATCTGGCGCGATGCGCACAGCCGGCCCTCGCGCCTGTACCGCAGTGCGCTGCAGGGCGGGCAGCCGGTGCTGGTGCATGAGGAGAGCGACCCGGCGCTTTTTATGCGCGTGGCGCGCACGGCGGCTAATGGCTTTGTGGTGCTGAGCCTGTTCGGGCCCGACACCAGCGAGCTGCACCTGATCGCCGCCGGCCAGGAGCATGCCGCGCCCCGGCTGCTGCGCCCGCGCGAGCGCGGCATCCGCTACGAAGTCAATGAATGGAATGGCAGCCTGGTGGCGCTGACCAATGCCGGGGGTGCCACCGACCGCCAGATCCTGCGGCTGGGCCCCGACCTGCAGCCCCAGCAAACGCTGGCCGCCCACCGCCACGGTGTGCCCATCATCAAGATGCAGCCCTTTGCCAGCACGCTGGTGCGGCTTGAGCGCGCCGATGGCCTGCACCAGCTGGTGCTGCTGCAGCGCGACGGGGCGCAAACCACCATCCGCTTTGACGAGCCCGCCTACACCTTGGACCTGCTGCCCGGCCAGCACTGGGATGCCAGCCATGTGCGTATCAAGCACCAGACGCCCGCCCAGCCGCCGCGCTGGCTGGACATCCGCCTGGCCGACGGCCAGATGACCGAGGTGGGGCGCGAGACCTGGAGTGGGTTGGACCCGGCGAACTACCGCATCGAGCGCCTTCAGGCCCGTGCCGATGATGGCCAGTGGGTGCCGCTGACGGTGCTCTCGCGCAAGGACATCGATAGCAGCCAGCCCCAGCCGCTGCTGCTGACCGGCTATGGCGCCTATGGCATTGCGCACGAGGCCTCGTTCTCGCTGCCGGCCCTCGCCTGGGTCGATGCCGGCTACCGCTATGCGATTGCCCATGTGCGCGGGGGCTCGGAAAAGGGCCATGACTGGTACCAGGGCGGCTGCCGCGAGCACAAGCGCAACTCAATGACCGACTTCATCGCCTGCGCCCAGCATCTGCAGCAGCTGGGCTACAGCACGCCGCAGCAGACGGTGGCCCACGGCATATCGGCCGGCGGCCTGCTGGTCTGCGGCGCGATGAACATGCAGCCCCAGCACTGGGCGGGGGTGATCGCGCAGGTGCCCTTTGTCGACATGCTCAACACCATGAGCGATGCCGACCACCCGCTGGTGCCGCTGCTGCGCCCGGACTGGGGCGATCCGCTGGCCGACCCGGTCGCCTATGACTACATCGCGGCGCTGTCGCCCTACGAGAATGTGCGTGAGGCGGCCTACCCGCCGCTGCTGTGCACGGCCGGCTTGAAGGATGACCGCGTGCCGTACTGGGAGCCGGCCAAACTGATGGCCAATGTGCGCCGCCGCTCCACCAGTGCCGCGCCCGCCTTGTTGCTGCTCAACCCGGACAGCGGCCACCAGGAAAGTGACCAGCAGGAGAGCGTGTTGGGCCAGGCCGCGCGCCTGTGGGCCTTTGCCCAGCACTGCGCCACGGCCGGCAAGCCGCCAGCGGTTTAGCGTGGCAGCGCTGCCTGGGGCCGGCTGCGCTGGAACAGCCCCCAGGCGCACCAGGCCGACACCAGCAGGGCTGGCACCGCCGTCACGGTGATGGCGCTGAGCAAATGGCCCTGCACCACCCAGGTGGAGATAAAACCCGCCAGCAGCGGGCCCAGTGCGCTGAACACCGATACGACAAAGCTCCACAGCGCAAAGATGCGGGCGCGCAACGCGGCGGGGGTGAGGTCCTGCAGCATCGTTGGCACCAGCGCATTGGCGGTGCAGGTGATGAAGAGAAAGAGCCCCACCACGACAAAGGCCTGGGGCAGCGATGCGGTGGAGAACAGCATCAGGATGGCAGGGATGGCCAGCAGTGCGCAGACGCCCATGATGAGCGGGCGCACCGCCTGGCCCAGGCGCTGGGCGAGCCAGCGGTCGAGCCAGGCCACCACCGGCAGGCAGCCCAGCGTGCTGACCAGCAGGATCGGGCCCATCACCTCGCCAATATGGGCGGGCGTGGCCTCAAAGCGGCGCTCCAGCGCCAAGGCGATCAGCTGGTTCAAGCCTTGCACGGCAACCATCAGGCTGCCGGCGATGCCGACAAACAGCGCAATGGGCTGCCAGCGCGCGCGCAGAAACTGGCGCAGCGAGGCGCCGCTCGCGCCATCGCTGCTGGCAATGTAGCGCGGTGGATCGGCGGTGAACAGGCCCGCCAGCAGCAAGGGCAGGCCGGCGACCGACAGCAGCAAGAAGGCCTTGCGCCAAGCATCCATGTCGCCCGGGATCAGTGCGACGGCTGTGCTCTGAATATCGCCTGCAAAATAAAAGCCGGCGCTGGCGCCGCTCGAGACCAGGGCCGCAAAGCCCAGGTTGGCCAGCACGCGGTGGCGCTGCGGAGCCAGGTCGGGAATCATCGAATACACCAGCGGGACCATTGCAAACTCGCTGATGCCGGCGGCCGAGCGGCCCAGAAAGAAGAGGGGAAAGTTGGGCGCCAGCGCGCTCAGCACCATCATCGCGGTGGAGGCCGCAATCAGGCACAGCAGCACGCGCTTGCGCGAGAAGCGATCGGCAAACCGCGCCAGCGGAATGGCCAGCGCGCTGCCCACCAGCACGCCGGCCAGGCCCTGCAAGGCGCCAATGGCGGCATCGCTGATCGCAAAGCTTTTCTGGATGGCCGACAGCGAGATGGCCTGCAGGCCGTAGTCGCTCATCTGCACCCCGGCGGTGAGACCCAGAAAAACAACCGTCAGCAAAGCGCGCACGGACCACTGCGCCGGTCCGGTGTCTGCGGCAGAGGGGGCGGCACTGCCGGAAGAAGTCGTCATGGAATTGCAGTCCGAGAAAAAGCCATATCCCCTGCTGCGGACACTGCCGCAGCATGGGCGCTAGGCTTTCGATCTTAGTGGCTTACTTCCACTGGTACTGCAGCTGCACATCCACCGTGCGGCCACCGCCGTAGTAGCAGTAGAAGTCACAGCCGCTGACATAGGTCTTGTCGGTCAGGTTGCGGGCATTGAGTTGCAGCGCCCATTCGCGGCTCAGGTCGTAGCGCACCATCAGGTCCAGCAAGGTGTAGCCGGAGATGCGCTTGCCGGGGCTGTAGCGCTGGTCTTCGGTCTGGCCGTTGTAGCGGGCACCGGCAGCCACCGTCAGCTTCTGGCTGTTGGCCAGGCTCAGGCTGTGGCTCAGCCACAGGCTGACCTGGTTGTCCGGGATCAGCGGCGTGCGCACGGTCTGCGTGGTCGAGATGTCCTGCTTGGAGTTGTTGTGCGTGTAGGCTGCCTTGATGGCAGTCGCCGCGCCCAGCTTGAAGTCGCCCTGCAGCTCGATGCCCTTGTTGGTGCGCTTGCCCGATTGCGTCTGGATGTTGGAGGCGTCCGAGATCAGCGCGTTCTTTTCCTTGATGTCAAAGTAGGCGAGGGTCAGCGTGCCGTTGAGCCAGGTGGGCTCCATCTTCAGACCGATTTCGCTTTGCTTGCCTTCGTAGGGCTTGTAGGCCATGCCTGTGCTGTCCACGCCGGCGATGGGCTTGAACGATTCCGAATAGCTGATGTAGGGCGAGACACCGAAGTCGGTGATGTACATCGCGCCCAGGTTGACGCTGTTCTTGCTCACATCGTAGGCAGCGTCGGAGCCGCTGACCGAGCCCGTGTTCTTGGCGCTGTCATGGCGGATGCCGGCGTTGAAGTTCCAGTGGCTGCCCACGCGCAGCTGGGTGGAGGCATAGGCGCCCCACTGCTTGGAGTGCAGGCCATAAGGCGTGCCGGTGATGTCGAAAGGCGCGCCGTAGACGGGATTGAACATGTCCAGACCCGGCACAAAGCCGAAGCCGTTGTTCAGGCCATCGGTGTCGGACTTGAGGTAGTCGATACCGAAGGTGGGCAGCAGCTGGATGCTGTCGGACAGCTTGAGCTTGCCGGTGATGCGGTTGTCCAGGTAATGGCTCTTGGAGGTGCCATCGGTGTAGGTGTAGCCGCGCGAGAGCGTCCGGTCACCGTCCGAGCCATAGGCAAAGGTGTTGACCTGGTCCAGATCGAGGTGGGTGTACTTGTAGTTCTGCGTGAACTTCCAGTCGCTGTTGATCTGGTGGCTCAGCAGCCAGCCCAGGCTGGACTGGGTGCGCTTGAGGTGGTCCACACCGGGCTCGCCCGCGTTCAAGCGGCGGTCGATGCGGCCATAAGGCGTATCGGTGATCGTGCCGTAGGCGGGCAGGAAGCCGTTGGTGGGGCGGCCATCTTCGCGCTGCACGCTGCCCAGCAGGGTCAGCGAGGTTTGGGGCGTGAACTCCATCGTGACGCTGGGCGCCAGGTAGTAGCTCTTCATATTGGTTTCGCGCTGCATGCCGTCTTCGCGGCGTGCCTGCGCCACCAGGCGGTAGTACACGGTGCCATCGGCATTGGCGATGTCGTTGTAGTCGATGCCAGCGCCCAGGCGCTTTTGGTTGCCGACCTCGGTGTTCAGCTGCAGTGCGCGCTCCTTCTTGGGGCGCTTGGTGACCAGGTTGACGACGCCGCCGGATTCCGAGGCGCCAAAGATCAGCGAGTTGGCGCCCTTGACGACTTCCACCGTTTCCACGCCAAAGATTTCAGGCTTCCAGACAAAGTAACCATTGGGCGAGGTGGGGGTGCCGTCCAGCGACACCGAGGCATCAAAGCCGCGGATCTTGAACCACTCGACCTTGTTGTCCGCGCCAAAGGGCTCGCTGACTACGCCGGCCTGGTACTGCAGGGCCTGGTCCAGCTTGCGCGCGCCCAGCGCGTCGATCTGGTCCTTTTGCAGCACGGCGCTGGAGTTGGGCGCGTAGAAGTCCAGCCTCTGCAGATCGTTGACCGAGCCGATCACCGTCACGGTTTCCAGCGTCGTGCTGGCGGCTTCAGCCTTGTCGGTGGTGTTGGTGTCAGCGGTTTGTGCCAGCGCAGGGGCAGCAAAGCCGATCGCGCCGATGGCCAGCACAACGGCCTGGACCACCGGGGTGTAGCGTGCGTATTGCATGGTGAGGGTGGGGGAGAAGTGGGACGAATGGAATGGATAACTAGTTTGTAATTTTATATTGCAATCGATAATTGTTCTCAAATGCATTCTCTTTTGTAGCGAATTTGCTGCATTTGTTATTTTCTATCGACCATTGCCCGACGTAGCTGCCAGTTGCGCTGTGCCGCCCACGCCGCTCAGCGCCCCAGAGGGGGATCGCGTATAGTGCGCCCAGCGGCCGTGCCCAAAGAGCGCGCGGTGGTTTCCCCTGCCAAACCCTGATTGACCTGTGCCCGCGTCCTATTCTTCTTATTCCCTGTTTGAGTCACCCCGCCGCTTTCCCTGGCTGTGGGCCTGCCTGGCACTGGTCGCCGGGGTTCTGCAAGCCTGGTCGCTGGCTTGGCCCTGGCATAGCGATGGTTTTCCGGCCAGCTATGGCCAGCCGCTGTGGTGGCTGCAGCTGCTGTCGCTGGCGGTGCTGCCCGCGGCACTCATGCGCGTGCAGCGGCCCTGGCACGGGGTGCTGATCGGCTGGGCCTTTGCCTGCGCCTGGCTCTGCGCCACCTTCTGGTGGCTGTTTATCTCCATGCACACCTATGGCGGACTGCCCGCGCCGCTGGCGGTTTTGGCGGTGCTGGGGCTGGCGGCATTTCTGGGGCTGTACTACGCCGTCGTCTGCGGCCTGTTTGTGGCCTGGCGAGGCGAGCGCCTGAGCGGCGCCGTGCTGCTGTTTGCCGCGCTGTGGCTGCTCGCCGAGCTGGCGCGTGGCCAGTGGTGGACCGGTTTCCCCTGGGGCGCAGGCGGCTACGCCCATGTCGATGGGCCGCTCGCAAGCCTGGCACCCTGGATCGGTGTCTACGGCATTGGCGCCGTCGCATCGGCCGCTGCGATGTGGCTGGCGGGGCTGCGCGGCGCGCATGTGGCGCGTTGGCCGGGCTATGTCGCGCTGCTGGCGGTGGCTGCCGTGCTCTGGCTGGCCCAGCACCTGCCCCAGGCCTCGGTGGCCGCGGCGCCCAACAAGCCGGTATCCGTCGCCTTGCTGCAAGGCAATATCTCGCAGGGCGAGAAGTTCCAGGCCAGCTCGGGCATCCCGATGGCGCTGGCCTGGTATGCCCAGCAGCTGCAGCAAAGCCAGGCGGACATGGTGATTGCGCCCGAGACTGCCATCCCCGTGCTGCTGCAGCAAACCCCGCATGGCTACTGGCAAGAGCTGCAGCAGCGCTTTGCCAGCGGCCAGCAGGCGGCGCTGGTCGGCGTGCCGCTGGGCGATTTTGAGCAGGGCTATACCAACTCGATGGTGGGCCTGGTGCCCGGCAGTGCCGAGGCCTACCGCTATGACAAGCACCACCTCGTGCCCTTTGGCGAGTTCATCCCGCCAATGTTCCGCTGGTTCACCGATTTGATGCAGATTCCGCTGGGCGATTTCAACCGCGGCGGCATGAACCAGCCCTCGCTGGCCTGGGCGGGGGAGCGCTGGGCGCCCAATATCTGTTACGAGGATCTGTTTGGCGAAGAACTGGCCAGCCGCTTTGTGGACAGTGCGCAATCGCCGACGATCATGGTCAATGCCAGCAATATCGCCTGGTTTGGCGATTCGATTGCGATCGACCAGCATTTGCAGATCAGCCGCATGCGGACCCTGGAGCTGGCGCGGCCCATGCTGCGCGCCACCAATACCGGCGCCACCGCGGTGATCGACCGGGACGGCGTGGTGCAGCAGATCCTGCCGCACCAAGCCCGCGCGGTGCTGCAGGCGCAGGTGCAGGGCGTGGATGCGGGCCCGACCTGGTTTGCCCAGTGGGCTGGTCGCTGGGGGCTTTGGCCGCTGTGGGGCCTGGGAGCACTGGTACTGGTCGGGGCCTGGCTGGGCCGGCGGCGCTGACCACCCAGCGCAGCTGCCGGTGCAGATGCCGTCTTAAACGGACAAATTGCCGGCAGATGACGGCCGCAGCACCGTGCTCACCCCATGCGGCTGCTTGGCGAGCGTCCACCATCGGCAAATGTAACTGCTGTTAAAAAACGCAGATAGCCTGGGTTCGGCGCACAAAGCACAGCGCACTCCACGGCTTTGTCTCGCACGTTCGGGCCCAGAAGCGGGATAATGTGTACCTGCAGGTAATGGTGCCTGGGCACCATCAGAGAAATGCGGCGGAGTGACCGCCACCAGAAGTTGGACTGACAATGGCTGAATCTTTTTCCTATGAACAACTGATCGCCTCCGGTGAGGGCAAGTTGTTTACCCCTGAAAGTGGCCGTTTGCCACTGCCGCCGATGCTGATGTTTGACCGCATCACCGAAATCGACGAAAACGGCGGCTCGCACGGGCTGGGAAAAATTGTCGCTGAGCTCGATGTCAACCCCGATCTGTGGTTCTTCAAGTGCCACTTCCAGGGTGATCCCGTGATGCCCGGCTGCCTGGGGCTGGACGCCATGTGGCAACTGATCGGTTTTTACCTGACCTGGCTGCGCCTGCCAGGACGCGGGCGCGCCCTGGGTGCCGGTGAGGTCAAGTTCACCGGCGAAGTCGGCCCCGACGTGAAGCTGGTAACCTACGAAATCGACATCAAGCGCGTGATCAAGCGCAAACTGAACATGGCCATTGGCGATGCGCGACTGCTCGCTGACGGCAAGGAAATCTATGTCGCCAATGACCTGCGTGTGGGGTTGTTCCTGCGCGAGGGCGATGGCAAGGAAAACGCAGCATGAAGCGTCGGGTGGTTATTACAGGGGCCGGTATCGTCTCCTGTATCGGTGTGGGGCTGGAAGCCGTGGAGACTTCGCTGCGCGAAGGCCGCTCCGGCATCGCCCATATGCCGGTGTTCAAGGAAATGGGCCTGCGCAGCCAGGTCGCTGGCATTCCGCGCATCAATGTCGAAGAGTTCATTGATCGCAAGCAACTGCGCTTCATGGGAGATGCTGCCGCTTACGCGCAGATCTCGCTGCAGCAAGCGATTGCCCAGGCAGGCCTGTCACCCGAACAAATCAGCCACCCGCGTACCGGATTGATCATGGGCTCGGGCGGCGGCTCGCCGGCCAACCAGATCGAGGCGGCCGACACCCTGCGTGAAAAAGGCATTCGCCGCGTGGGACCCTACCAGGTCACGCGCTGCATGGGCTCGACCGTGTCGGCCAACCTGGCGACCAACTTCAAGATCAAGGGCATCAACTACTCGATCACCTCGGCCTGCTCGACCTCGGCGCACTGCGTGGGCGCGGCCGCCCAGCAGATCTCCTGGGGCATGCAGGATGTGATGTTTGCCGGCGGCGGCGAAGAACTGTCCTGGGGTCTGGCCATCTTGTTCGATGGCATGGGCGCGATGTCCAGCAAATACAACGACGACCCGACCAAGGCCTCGCGCCCCTATGACACGGACCGCGATGGTTTTGTCATTGCCGGCGGCGGCGGCGCGCTGGTGCTCGAGAGCCTGGAGCATGCCCAGGCGCGCGGCGCCACCATCCTGGGCGAGATCGTCGGTTTTGGCATCTCGTCGGACGGTGAAGACATGGTCGCGCCTTCGGGCGAAGGCGCGGTGGCCGCGATGTCCCAGGCTATCGAAGGCCTGGACGCACCGATCGACTACATCAACACCCATGGCACCTCCACCCCGGTGGGCGATGTGCCTGAGCTGCATGCGATCCGCAAGGTGTTTGGCGACCGCATTCCGCCGTTCTCGTCGACCAAGTCGCTGACCGGCCACTCGCAAGGCGCGACCGGCGTGCAGGAAGCGATCTACAGCCTCATCATGCTGATGAAGGGCTTCATCGCCGGCTCGGCCAATGTGGACCATCCCGATCCTGCGGTGGGCGATATGCCGCTGGTCACCAAGGCGCGCGTGGCGGAGTTGAAGCAGGTGCTGTCCAACAGCTTTGGCTTTGGCGGCACCAATGCCTGCCTGGTGCTCAAGCGCTGGGAAGCGGCTTGATCGCCACCACCCTCCACTCCCACTGACAAAGCGCCTTCGGGCGCTTTTCTTTTGCTCTCGTAACCGCAGCAGGAGTGCTATCAAAATGAGACCGCTGTTGCAGTGCAGGCGCGGCGCCAACGCGCGCTGTTGCGGGCTGGCAGCCATGCGTGCCTGCCCTTGCCGCTGGCGCGCTCGGCTATCGCCACCCATGGGGCGGCTGAAAGCACTAAAATCAAATGTTTTTGACCGCTTTGCTGGTGCAGACAGGCAGCAAGGCATGCATGCAGTCCGATCTTGTCGCTGCGCGCCCCATTGCGGGCCGCCAGCAGCAGGCTGCGTCCACCACCAGACTCTCCATGTTGAATTTCCAACAAATCATTTTGAAGCTGCAGCAGTACTGGGCCGACCAGGGCTGCGCGCTATTGCAACCTTATGACATGGAGGTGGGTGCAGGTACCTCGCACACCGCCACCTTCCTGCGCGCCATCGGCCCCGAGCCCTGGAAAGCGGCCTATGTGCAGCCCAGCCGCCGCCCCAAGGATGGCCGCTATGGCGAGAACCCCAACCGCCTGCAGCACTACTACCAGTTCCAGGTGGTGCTCAAGCCCGCGCCTGCCAACATCCTCGATCTGTACCTGGGCTCGCTCGAAGCGCTGGGTTTTGACCTGAAGAAAAACGACATCCGCTTTGTCGAAGACGACTGGGAAAACCCGACCCTGGGCGCCTGGGGCCTGGGCTGGGAAGTCTGGCTCAACGGCATGGAAGTGACGCAGTTCACCTATTTCCAGCAAGTGGGCGGCATCGATTGCAAGCCCGCGACCGGCGAGATCACCTACGGCCTGGAGCGCCTGGCGATGTACCTGCAAGGCGTGGACAACGTCTACAACCTGCAGTGGACCGATGGCCTGACCTATGGCGATGTCTACCACCAAAACGAGGTCGAGCAGTCCACCTACAACTTCGAGCATTCCGATGCGGAGTTCCTGTTCCAGGCCTTTGGCGCGCATGAAAAGCAGGCCAAGCTCCTGATGGAGCAGCAGCTGGCCTTGCCCGCCTATGAGCAAGTGCTCAAGGCCGGCCACACCTTCAACCTGCTCGATGCGCGTGGCGCGATCAGCGTGACCGAGCGGGCGGCCTACATTGGCCGCATCCGCAACCTCGCGCGCGCCGTGGCGCAGAGCTACTACGACAGCCGCGAGCGCCTGGGCTTTCCGATGGCTCCGCGCGAGTGGGTCGCGCAGATCCCCCCGAAGGCTGCTGCCTAAACACCCCCGCCGCGCTGCCCATGCCCACGATCTTCACGCATGTCGCCGTACCGGTCGCCGCAGCGCTGGCGCTGGGCAGCCGCCGTGTGCCGCCCAGCATGCTGCTGGTGGGCGCGCTGGCCGCGATTGCGCCTGATTTCGACGGCATTCCCTACCAGTTCGGCAGCGCCGGCAGCGGCATCTGGGCCCACCGTGGCATCACCCACACGGCCTTGTTTGCACTGCTGATGGGCCTGCTGGGCCTATGGCTGGCGCGCTGGTGGAAGGTGCCGCGCCTGGCCGGCTTTGCCTGGGTGTTTTTCTGCACCTTGTCGCACCCCTTCCTGGACATGATGACCAGCGGCGGCAGCGGCATTGCCCTGCTGTGGCCTTTGAGCTCCGAACGTTTTTTCAGCCCTTGGCGACCGATTGCCGTCTCGCCCATTGCTGCAGACCGCTTTTTCTCGCAGCGCGGTGTGCAGGTCCTGGTCAGTGAACTCTACAACGTATGGTTCCCGCTGCTGACCCTGGGCCTGTCCATCTTCGCGCTGCGCCATACCCGGAAATCCTGATGACTTCCTCTCCCAATCTTCTGGTTGAACTGTTTGTTGAAGAGCTCCCTCCCAAGGCGCTCAAAAAGCTGGGCGATGCCTTTGCCCAGGTGCTGCTGCAGCAACTGCGCGCGCAGGGCCTGGCCGGTGACGGCTCGCAGCTGACGGCCTATGCCTCGCCGCGCCGCCTGGCCGCGCTGATCACCGACGTGCTGCCGCGCGCCGCTGACAAGCAGGTTTCGCAAAAGCTGATGCCCGTGGCAGTCGGCCTGTCGGCCGATGGCCAGCCAACGCCGGCCCTGCTCAAGAAGCTGGCCGCGCTGGGCGCCGATGCCTCGGTGGTGCCGCAGCTCAAGCGGGCCCAGGACGGCAAGGCCGAAGCGCTGTTCTACGACAGCACGGCCGCTGGCGTCAGCCTGGCCGAGGGCCTGCAAAAGGCGCTGACCGAGAGCATCGCCAAGCTGCCCATCCCCAAGGTCATGACCTACCAGCTCGAAGGCAACTGCGAATTGCCCGGCTGGAGCAGCGTGCAGTTTGTGCGCCCGGCCCATGGCCTGGTGGCCTTGCACGGCACCGAGGTGCTGCTGTCGATCGAAGCGCTGGGTCTGAAGGCCGGCAACACCACGCACGGCCACCGCTTTGAAGCGCTGGTCGATCCGCTGCTGATCACTGATGCCGACAGCTACGCCAAGACCCTGGCCGAGCAGGGCGCGGTGATTGCCAGCTTTGACGAGCGCAAGGCCGAGATCGTGCGCCAGCTGCAGGCAGCGGCCGAGCGTGTGGGCGGCGGCGTCAAGCCGATCGACGACGAAGCACTGCTCGATGAAGTGACTGCGCTGGTCGAGCGCCCCCATGTGCTGGTCTGCGCGTTCGAGAAGGAATTCCTGGGTGTGCCGCAGGAGTGCCTGATCCTGACGATGAAGGCCAACCAGAAGTACTTCCCGCTGCTCGCTGCCGATGGCGCGCTGACCAACCAGTTCCTGGTGGTGAGCAACATCAGCCCCGCTGACGCATCGGCCGTGACTGGTGGCAATGAGCGCGTGGTGCGCCCGCGCCTGGCCGATGCCAAGTTCTTCTTTGACCAGGACCGCAAGAAGACCCTGGCCTCGCGCGTCGAGGCGCTGGACAAGGTGGTCTACCACAACAAGCTGGGCACCCAGGGTGAGCGCGTGCAGCGCGTGCGTGCCATTGCCAAGAGCATTGCGCAGCAGTTGGGCGCCACCCAACTGGGCAAGCAGGTGGACCAGGCCGCCCAGCTGGCCAAGACCGACCTGATCACCGACATGGTGGGTGAGTTCCCAGAACTGCAGGGCACGATGGGCCGCTACTACGCGCTCAACGACCAGCTCGATGCCGCAGTGGCCGATGCGATCGAAGACCACTACAAGCCGCGCTTTGCCGGCGATGTGCTGCCACGCGGCGAGGTGGGCGTGATCGTCGCGCTGGCCGACAAGCTCGAAACCCTGGTGGGCATGTTCGGCATCGGCAACCTGCCCACCGGCGACCGCGACCCGTTTGCGCTGCGCCGCCATGCGCTGGGCGTCATCCGCATGCTGGTCGAAAAGGACCTGCCGCTGGACCTGGACACCTTGCTGGTCAGCACCTTGCCCGCCTTTGGCGACAAGATCGAAGACGCGAGCGCAGCGCTGTCCGACTTCATCTATGACCGCCTGGCCGGCAGCCTACGTGAGCAAGGCTTTGGCTCCCAGGAAGTGGAGGCCGTGCTGGCCTACCGCCCCCAGCGCCTGGCCGATGTGCAAAAGCGCCTCGAAGCGGTGCGTGCCTTTGCCGCGCTGCCCGAGGCACCGGCGCTGGCCGCTGCCAACAAGCGCGTGGGCAATATCCTGAAGAAGGCCGATGGCCCGGTACGCGCCCGCGTGGACGAAGCCCTGCTGCAAGAACAGGCCGAGAAGGACCTGTTTGCCGCGCTGCAGACCGTCGCACCCAAGGCTGATGCCCAGTTTGCCGAAGGCGATTACACCGCCAGCCTGCAGACCCTGGCGGCGTTGCGCACGCCGGTCGATGCCTTCTTTGAGCATGTGATGGTCAATGCCGAAGACCCGGCGCTCAAGGCCAACCGCCTGGGCCTGCTGGCGACCCTGCATGAGGCGATGAACCGCATCGCCGATCTGTCGCGCCTGGTCGCTGCCTGATAAGCTGGATGGGCGCGCAGCCATCGTGCATTGGCTGCCGCCCGCCAGGGCCGCGTGCCCCAGCCTGTCTTCGGAGGGAGCCTGTGATGAAACTTGCGATTCTCGAGCGTGACGGTATTGTTGGCCAGCCGGTGCTGGGCCAGCTGAGCGGCCACCAGGACTGGCAGAGCATGCCCGATGCGGCGATCAGCATCGCCCGGCTCAACCTGTCTGGCTGGCATGTGGTGCTGGTGGCCAACCAGCCCGGTCTGGGCCGGGGTCTCTACGACTGCGCCGCACTCAATGACTACCACCGCCAGATGTACAAGGAGCTGGCCACCGTCGGCGCCAAGGTCGATGCGGTGTTCTTCTGTCCCCATCCGCCCGATGACCACTGCGACTGCCTGGATGCCCAGGCCACGCTGCTGCGCCAGATCCTGGACCGCTTCAACATGGAAGCGGGCAAGGTCGCGGTGATCGCCCGCAGCGCCAGCTTGCTGCAGGCCGCCGCCAGCCTGGGCGCACGCCTGCACTGGGTCTCCGTGCCCGGCGGGCCGGATGCCGAGACGGCGCTGTGCCCCTCCGAAGAGGCGCAGCAACACGCCAGCATGGTCCAGTGCATCGAGCACTTGCTGCAGACCATCGCGAATCGGCCGCCGCAGGGCTGAGAAGCGACGTGCTCTGCCCCATGAAAAGCCCTGCCATGTAAAACGGCAGGGCTTTTGCTTGGGCGATATCGCAGCGCTCAGCCGCCTCGATCAAGCACGCATCGCACGCGACTGGCTGTGCACCGCTTCGACCAGCGCGGCCACATGCTCGGGCGGTGTGAACTGGCTGATGCCATGGCCCAGGTTGAAGATATGCGTGGGGCCGGGGCGGCTGGTGTCGGTATGGGGCGTGCCAAAGCTCTCGAGCACATGGCGCACCTGCTCGGCAATGCGCTCGGGCGGGGCAAACAGCACATTGGGGTCGATATTGCCTTGCAGCGCCTTGCCCGGGCCGCCAGCTTCGCCGCCGACGATGGCACGGGCCTTGCCGAGGTTGGCGGTCCAATCGAGGCCCAGCACCTCGCAGTCGAGATCGCGCATCTCGGGCAGCCAGATGCCGCCACCCTTGGTGAACACGATGCGGGGCACATCGGTACCGTCCACGCCGGTGCGCTTGAGCTGGCTGAGCACGCGCCTGGTGTAGGCCAGGCTGAACTGCTGGAAGGCGCCATCGGCCAGCACACCGCCCCAGCTGTCAAAAATCATCACGGCCTGCGCGCCGGCATCGATCTGGGCGTTGAGGTAGGCGGCCACGCTGTCGGCATTCACCTCCAGGATGCGGTGCATCAGATCGGGGCGGCTGTACATCAGCGACTTGACCTGGCGGTAGTCATCGCTGCCCTTGCCTTCGACCATGTAGCATGCGAGGGTCCAGGGGCTGCCGGAAAAACCGATCAGCGGCACACGGCCACCCAGCGCACGGCGGATGCTGGTCACCGCATCGAACACATAGCGCAGCTTGTCCATGTCGGGCACGGCCAGCGCCTTCACGGCGGCCTCGTCGCGCACCACCTGGGCAAAGCGCGGGCCTTCGCCTTCGGCAAACGACAGGCCCAGGCCCATCGCATCGGGCACCGTCAGGATGTCGCTAAAGAGGATCGCAGCATCGAGCGCAAAGCGCTCGAGCGGCTGCAAGGTCACCTCGGTGGCGTAGTCCACATTCGTTGCCAGCCCCATGAAGCTGCCGGCGCGCGCGCGCGTGGCCTTGTACTCGGGCAGGTAGCGCCCGGCTTGGCGCATCAGCCACAGCGGGGTGTAGTCGGTGGCCTGGCGGCGGCAGGCGCGCAAGAAGGTGTCGTTGCTCAGCGGTGCAAATGTCGTGCTCATGGGCAGGGATTGTCGCGCAGTTGCCGATGCCTGGGCAGCGATGCCGGTTTGCCCGGGTAGGGTATGGAGCAAAGTCCGCGCAGATCGCCCCCCGGCGGTGGCTCAGCCCAGGTGGTTTTGGCGGTGGCCGGACTGGCGCGGCGGAAAGGCCGCATCGCTGGCCTCGTCCTGCGCGGACCGGTTGGCCTGCTGCTGCAGCTGGTGCAGGCTCTGGTCCAATTGCGCCAGCGCATCGGCATCGAGCGCGGCCACCAGGTCGGTGTTGATGCGCCGCACCTGGGGCAGCAGCGCATCATGCAGGCGCTGGCCGGCAGGGCTCAGTTGCAGCGCTGCGCGGCGCCGGTTGCCTGTCTCGGTGGATTTGTGCAGCAGGCCCTTGGCCTGCATCGAGGCGATCGCGCGCGAGATGCGGGCCCGGTCAAGCTCGAGCAGATCGGCCAGTTGCGAAGGCTGCAGAC
Source organism: Comamonas koreensis (assembly GCF_014076495.1). Taxonomy (NCBI): domain Bacteria; kingdom Pseudomonadati; phylum Pseudomonadota; class Betaproteobacteria; order Burkholderiales; family Comamonadaceae; genus Comamonas; species Comamonas koreensis. The sequence continues at coordinate 1,303,504 of NZ_CP043575.1, forward strand.
CGGGCTGGCGCGCCAGCCACATCAGCACGCCCCATTCGCGCCGGGTGATGCCGTAGTGGCGCTCGCACAACCGCGTCACCAGCCGGCCCGCCGACGCAGTGAGCTTGGCCAGGCGGTAGAGCAGCAGGTCGCTGGGCTGCTGCGGATCGGCAAGGGAGTTGGGCGGCACTGCGGGTAAATCCGGGCGATGGTTGATTAGAACAATTGTGCCCTGGTTTTCTACAGTGCAGGCATGTTGCGCGGGCGCATGTGCGGAGGCTGAAAAAGCTTATGCCTTTGGGCTAGATCAAACGCGGCAACATAGAGGGCATCGGCCGTCCATGCGGCCTTGTTCATAAGCATCGGAGACTCTCCCCATGGTTCAACGTCGTCATTTTCTCGGCCAGTCCGCAGCCATGGCTGCCTCGGTGCTGACCACCTCCTCGTCGCTGTGGGCCTTGCCCGCGCAGGCCCAGGACGGGGTGCTGCGCATCATCGTGGGCTACCCGCCCGGTGGCGCGACGGACCGCGTTGCGCGCATCGTGGCCGACAAGCTGCAGGCCAGCCTGGGCAGCACCGTGATTGTGGACAACAAGGTGGGCGCCGGCGGCCGCGTGGCTGCGCAGTTTGTGAAGAATGCGCCGGCCAACCAGCCGGTGCTGATGCTGGCCAACCCCGCCGTCATGGTGGTGGCGCCGCTGGTGGTGAGCAATCTGGGCTATGACGCCGAGCAGGATTTTGTGCCGGTCAGCGAGGTCAACCGCTATGTGTTTGGCGTGGCGGTGTCCAGCGCCGTGCCGGTCAGGGAAATGCAGCACCTGCTCGCCTGGCTCAAGGCCAACCCGGCCAAGGCCAATATCGGCGTGCCTGCCACTGGCAGCCTGCCGCACTTCTTTGCGCTGATGCTTGGCCAGCAAGCCGGCGTCGAAGCCGAGGCGGTGGGCTACAAGGGCTCGGCCCCGCTGCTCACCGATCTGATGGGCGGCCAGGTGCCCGTCGCCGTTGATACGCTCGACACGCTGGTGCAGCAGCACCAGGCGGGCAAGCTGCGCCTGCTGGCCGTCAGTGGCGATGCCCGCAACGCCGCCGTGCCCGATGTGCCGACCTTGAAGGAGGCCGGCGTGAACCTGTCTGCCGCTGGCTGGAACACCTTCTTTGCGCCCAAGTCCATGCCCGCCGCGCAGGTGCAGCGCTACGCTGCCGCCATCCACAAGCTGATGCAGGACCCGGATGTGCACAAACAGTTTGCGACCAACTACCTGGACCCGGTGGCCAGCACCGCCGAGCAGACCGCCAAGGCGCTGCAGGCCTACAAAAAGCAGTGGGTCCCAGTGATCCAGGCCTCGGGCTACAAGCCCTGATCTGTTGCCCCTTGACATGCCAGACGCAGGCCGCGTGCCCACCGGATGCCGGCCTGCCATGACTGTGAGTGAGACCCCGTGTTGAAACGACCGAACATCATCTTTATCGTGGCCGATGACCTGGGCTACGCCGATCTGGGCTGCTATGGCGGCCGCAACGCCCGCTTTGGCGCCGTGTCGCCGCATATCGATGCGCTCGCTGCCGGGGGCCTCAAGCTCACGCAAGGCTATTCCAACTCGCCGGTCTGCTCGCCCACGCGCTTTGCGCTGATGACGGCGCGCTACCAGTACCGCCTGCGCGGCGCGGCCGAGGAGCCGATCCGCACCGCCACGCGCGGCAACCCTGACCTGGGCCTGCCGCCCAGCCACCCGACCTTGCCATCGCTGCTGCGAGAAGCAGGCTACCGCACCGCCTTGATGGGCAAGTGGCACCTGGGCTACCCGCCGCATTTCAGCCCGCTCCAATCGGGCTATGAGGAGTTCTTTGGGCCCATGTCGGGCGGCGTGGATTACTTCAGCCACTGCGGTGCCAATGGCCAGCATGACCTCTGGTTTGGCGAGGCCGAGCGCGCGCAGCCGGGCTACCTGACCGACCTGATCAGCGACTATGCGGTGGACTATATCGACCGCATGGCAGCCGGTGCGCAGCAGGACACACCCTTCTTTTTGAGCGTGCACTACACCGCCCCGCACTGGCCCTGGGAGACCCGGGACGACGAGGCCTTGTCGCGCGAGCTGGTGGAGAATAAGCAGGCCATCTACCACCTGCATGGCGGCAATATCGAGAGCTACCAGCGCATGATTCACCACATGGACGAAGGCATTGGCCGCCTGGTGGAGCGCCTGCAAGCGCATGGGCTGGCAGACGACACGCTGATCGTGTTCACCAGCGACAACGGCGGCGAGCGCTTCTCGGACAACTGGCCGCTGGTGGGCGGCAAGATGGACCTGACCGAGGGCGGCATCCGCGTGCCCTGGGTGGCCCATTGGCCACGCGTCATCGCCCCTGCGGGCGAGAGCCGCCAGACCTGCATGACGATGGATTGGAGCGCCACGATGCTGGACATTGGCGGGGCCCAGCCCGCTACCGGCTACCCCTGGGATGGGCAGTCGCTGCTGCCGCTGCTGCAGGACCCGGCCTGGCACCAGGATCAGCCCCTGTTCTGGCGCATGAACCACCGGGGCCAGCGCGCGATGCGCGATGGCGACTGGAAATACCTGCGGGTCGATGGCGTGGACTATTTGTTCAACCTGCACGCCGATGAGCGCGAGCGCGCCAACCTGGCCAGCGTGCTGCCCGAGCGCCTGCAAGCGATGGTGGCCGCCTGGGAAGCCTGGAACGCCAGCATGCCGCCGATACCGGGCGATGCGACGGTGAGCCTGTGCTACACCGACGCCGACATGCCCCAGCGCTGAGGGATTCACAAAGCCCTTGAGAGGCCGTTGCGGCGCCTGGTCGTACTTTTGTACTGCCTGCGGCGCGGCGCCTGGTCTCCTCCGCAAACCTGCGGTTTGCTGGACCTTGAGAGCCCCTCACTTCAACTTGTCATGGGCGGCCCGCTTGGGGCCCCGTGTCTTCTTCATCGTCCTCAGGAATCGCGGCCACACTGATGCCGCCGAGCAAGGCCATCACCAGGGCAAACAGGTAGACGGCGTTGCTGATACCCAGGCTCAGGCTGTAGCCCCAGGCGATGACCGAGCACCAGATGCTGTCCTTGTACTGCGCGGCGCACCCCGATTGGGCGGGCATGTGCACATACCAGACGACGGCCACGGCGGCAAAGGCCAGCGCGACGACGACACCCAGCGCATTGCGGTGGTGGCGCAGCATCGCGATCAAGGACAGCGGCACCAGCGCACCCCAGACAAACATCATCAGCCAGCTGGCCATGGGCGCCTGGGCGAGCCAGCCAGACAGCGCGGGCCAGTGCAGCTGGGTCTGGATCAGCTGCAGTCCGTCGCGCACCAGCGGCAGGGCCAGCGCGGCGATGGCCACGCACAGCAGCACGATCCCCAGACACACGCGTTTGGCGCTGACATGGCGCCGGTGGGGGCTCCCGGCCTGGGTGGACGAATGCAGATCATGGGAATGGGTAATGACAGCCATCTTTGTCTCCTATAGGAGGCTGTCATTGCCGGTTGCCAGCACCGTGCAGGGTGCCAACAGCGGGCATTGCAGCCCTGTTTTGAGGAAGGACCGCAGCACTTGGCCTGTTGCACTGCGGCAGCAGAGGTGCACAGCAGACCTTGGCTGAATGGCAGCAGTCCACTGCTTAACCCTGGTTTCAATATAGCCTTATTCAGCACATAGATCTATAGGCGCAGGCCGCAGGCGGTGGGCCTCGTATATGTGAAAAACGCATGTACAAGCGCATTTATATTCCTGTTCCAACGGCGTCCAGCGGCCTAAATTGGTGGCTATCCCCATCCATTTGACCTTAGAGGCGTTTTATGACGACAACCGATATCAGCCTGCCCGATGTACTGGATGCAGCCTGGAGAGCGGCGCAGGAGCAGTCCCTGGGCTATGCCGGCAGCGTGCCGCCGGTGGCGGCCTGGCTACTGGTGCAGCAGCAGCTGGCGGTGCTGGTCGATGTGCGCTCGGCCGAGGAGCGCCATTTTGTCGGCCATGTGCCCGGCAGCATCCATGTCCCCTGGGCGACGGGTACGGCGCTGAGCCGCAACCCGCGCTTTGTGCGCGAGCTCGAAGCGCGCCTGGCCGCCCACGGCGGCAAGGACGCCGTGGCACTGCTGCTGTGCCGCAGCGGCAAGCGCTCGGTGCTGGCGGCCCAGGCGGCCGAAGCGGCGGGCTTCCGCCATGTCTTCAATGTGCAAGAGGGTTTTGAAGGCGAGCTGGATGCGCTGCAGCAGCGCGGTCACGGCGATGGCTGGCGCTACCACCAGCTGCCCTGGGTGCAGGACTGAAACCCTGCCCCTCTCCATGAGCGCGCGTTGAACCCCTAAGAAGGCACCCCATGACCACCCCTTTTCCCATCCAAGAAGTGGCCGCACAGTTGGCCGAGCAGCGACGCCAGTGGCGCGAGTCCCACCAGCGCAGCCAGGAGCCCGGCGGGCGCGAGTTTCCCTCGCGCGATGCGCTGGCCCAGACCCTGGATCTTCTCAAAGGCGTGCTGTTCCCGATGCGGCTGGGTCCGCATGATTTGCTGCAGGAGAGCGAGGACTTTTATGTCGCCCATACGCTCGATGCCGCCTTGCACCGGCTGCAGACCCAGATTGCGCTGGAGCTGCGCTATACCCAGCGCAGCCCCGCAGGCACCGAGGAGCAGGCCCAGGCCTTGACGCGCCAGTTTGCACTCGCCTTGCCCGGCATTCGCCGCCTGCTCGACAGCGATGTGCAGGCGGCCTATGAGGGCGACCCGGCTGCCCGCACCGTCGACGAGGTGCTGCTGTGCTACCCCGGCGTGCTGGCGCTGATCCACCACCGCATTGCGCACCAGCTCTATGCACTGCAGCTGCCGCTGCTCGCCCGCATCGTGGCCGAGCTCGCGCACAGCGAGACGGGCATCGACATCCACCCCGGCGCGCAGATTGGCGAGGGCTTTTTCATCGACCACGGCACCGGCGTGGTGGTGGGCGAGACGGCGGTGATCGGCCGCAAGGTGCGCATCTACCAGGCCGTCACCCTGGGCGCCAAGCGCTTTGTGCAGACCGAGCAGGGCCATCTGCAAAAGGGCCAGCCGCGCCATCCGATCGTCGAAGACGGCGTGGTGATCTACGCGGGTGCGACCATTCTGGGCCGCGTCACGCTGGGCGCTGGCGCCGTCATTGGCGGCAATGTCTGGCTGACCCAGAGCGTGGCCGCCGGTGCCCATGTGACCCAGGCGTCGCTGCAGGCCGCTGCGCAGACCCTCGCACAGCGCCCCCGGAGCGAGCCCGCCTTGCCCGCCGAGGAGGCTGCGCTATGAATGATTTCTCCCACCATTTCGGTCTGGCCGTGCGCCGCTCGCGCGAGGCCATGGGCTGGTCGCAGGAGCAGCTGGCTGCGCAGGCCGATCTGAACCGCTCCTATGTCGGTGAGGTCGAGCGCGGCCAGGTGGCAGTGTCGCTGGCCACCATCGGCAAGCTGGCCCAGGCGCTGCAGGTGCCCCAGTCCACCTTGGTACTGCGCGGCGAGGAGCTGCACCAGCACAACCTGGTGCGCGCCCAGCACATGCGGCGCTTGGCGGCGATAGCCGGTTGAGGCGCCAGCGCCCGCCAGCGATGATTTTCCTGTTCATTCACACGCGCAACCGGAGAGAAATATGACAGCGAATGTAGGCGGCACGACCGCATTGGGCGACAGTGCTGCACGGCAGTTAGCCAACGCCACCAAGACCGTTCCCCAGCTTTCCACGATCAGCCCGCGCTGGCTGACGCATCTGCTGCAATGGGTGCCGGTCGAGGCGGGTATTTACCGCCTCAACCGAGTCAAAAACCCCGAGGACATCCGGGTGGCCTGCACCGCCAAGACGCATGAGAACCAGCTGCCGCGCACCTTTGTCGAGTACGACGCGCAGCCGCGCGAGTTCTTCCTCAACGCCGTCAGCACCGTGCTGGATGTGCACACCCGGGTCTCCGACCTCTACAGCAGCCCGCATGACCAGATCAAGGAGCAGCTGCGCCTGACCATCGAGACCATCAAGGAGAACCAGGAAAGCGAGCTGATCAACAACCCCGACTACGGCCTGCTGGCCCAGGTGGCGGAAGACCAGCGCATCTTCCCGCTGACCGGCGCGCCCACGCCCGATGACCTCGATGAGCTGCTGACCAAGGTCTGGAAGGAGCCGGCATTTTTCCTGGCCCACCCGCTCACCATTGCCGCCTTTGGCCGCGAGGCCACGCGCCGCGGCACGCCACCGCCCACGGTCAGCCTGTTTGGCTCGCAGTTCATCACCTGGCGTGGTGTGCCGCTGATCCCCTCGGACAAGGTGCCGGTGGCGGACGGCAAATCCAAGATCCTGCTGCTGCGCGTGGGTGACAAGCGCCAGGGCGTTGTTGGCCTGTTCCAGCCCGGCCTGCCCGGCGAGCAGGGCCCGGGCCTGTCGGTGCGCTTCATGGGCATCAACAACCATGCGATTGCCTCGTACCTGATCTCGCTGTACTGCTCGCTGGCGGTGCACACGCCCGATGCATTGGCTGTGCTCGATGACGTGGAGATCAACAAGTACCACGACTACCCCGATACCTACAAGTGAGCAAAGGAGCCGCCATGGTTTCCGCCGTATCCGGCCTGCCCGAGCCATCGGGCGCGCCCATCTCCACCGAGCTGCTCGCGCAGCTGGCCACCGCGCTGTTTGCCGAGCGGCCCGGCGCGCCCGGCTTGCCGCCGGGTGTGCAGGCGCCGGTGAACATTGCTCCGCCGGGCTCGCCGCTGGCCAGCCCGGCGGGCCTGGGGCCCAGCGTGCCGGGCACCCCCATCTCTGCGGGCGTGCTGCCGGGCAGCAACTTGTTGCCCGCATCGCCCACACCAGTGCTGTCGCTGGCCCACCGCGCCCCGGCCTTGCTGCCCCATGCCGCAGCCGGCAATGGGGTGCCCGATAGCGTGCTGGCCACGCTGCCCGCCTATGAGCCGCGCCTGGGCGGGTTGGTGCAAGGGGTGCCCCATGCGGCTGCACCGCAAGCCAGTGCATCCCAGGCGGTGGCAGCACCCGTTTCTGCTTCTACCCCTGGCGCTGGTTATTATTTTCTGGAGCCACCGTCAGCTGCAGCTGCACCTGCGGACAGCAGTGGTGCATCGTTGCAGGCGCTGGCCGACCAGGCCCGCCGTACTGCGCCCGATAGCCATCTGAACGGCATCGATTTGCGTGGGCCACGTGGTGCCGACGTGGCGCCTCTGGGCCACCAGGCCCACCCCGCTCCGGTGCCGGGCGCTGCGCCGCAGTACTACTTTGTGCATGCCGTGCCGCTGCCCAGTGGCTTTGTGACGCCAGCCAAGCCGCATCCGCATGCCGATGCGGCGCCTGTGGCTGCGCAGCAGGACCGCCATCCCGGTTTTGACATTCAGGCGGTGCGGCGCGACTTTCCGATCCTGGCCGAGCGCATCAACGGCAAGCCACTGGTCTGGCTGGACAATGCGGCCACCACGCACAAGCCGCGCCAGGTGATCGAGCGCATCAGCCATTTCTATGCGCATGAGAACTCGAACATCCATCGCGCAGCCCATACGCTGGCCGCGCGGGCGACCGATGCCTATGAGCATGCCCGTGAGGTGGTGCGGCGCTTCATCAACGCCCCTGAGGCGCGCGAGGTGGTCTTTGTGCGCGGCACCACCGAGGCCATCAACCTGGTGGCCAAGGCCTGGGGCGGGGCGAATGTGGGCGAAGGCGATGAGATCATCATCAGCCACCTGGAGCACCATGCGAACATCGTCCCCTGGCAGCAGCTGGCCGCAGCCAAGGGCGCCCGGCTGCGGGTGATACCGGTCGACGACCAGGGCCAGATCCGGCTCGATGAGTACCAGAAGCTGATCAACGACCGCACCAAGATCGTCGCCATCGGCCATGTCTCCAACGTGCTGGGCACAGTGGTGCCCGTCAAGCAGGTGGTGGAGATCGCCAAGCGCCGGGGCATCACGACCTTGATTGATGGCGCGCAGTCGATTGCGCACACCCCTGTCGATGTGCAGGAGCTGGGCGCGGATTTCTTTGTCTTCTCAGGCCACAAGATCTTTGCACCCACCGGCATTGGTGTGCTCTGGGGCCGGCGCGAGGTGCTGGAGGCCATGCCGCCCTGGCAGGGCGGCGGCAACATGATTGCCGATGTGACCTTTGAGAAAACCGTCTACCAGCCGCTGCCCAATACCTTTGAAGCGGGCACCGGCAACATCGCCGATGCGGTGGGCCTGGGCGCGGCGCTCGAATATGTGGAGCGCATCGGCATCGCGCAGATCAGCCGCTACGAGCATGCGCTGGTGGACTATGGCATGGCGCAGCTGGCCCGCGTCCCGGGGCTGCGCCTGATCGGCACCGTGCCGGGCAAGGCCAGCGTGCTGGCATTTACGCTGGAGGGCTACAGCACCGACGAGGTGGGCCAGGCGCTCAACGCCGAAGGCATTGCCGTGCGCACCGGCCACCATTGCGCCCAGCCCATCCTGCGCCGCTTTGGGGTCGAGACCGCCGTGCGGCCCTCGCTGGCCTTCTACAACACCTTTGACGAGGTCGACCAGCTGGTGCGCGAGGTGCGCAAGCTGGCGGCGCAGCGGCGCTGATCGGCAGCTTGTTCTGCGTTGCAGAAACGAAAAGCGCCGGGCACAACCGGCGCTTTTCTCATTGGGAGAGGTCTTAAAGCTGTGTGATCGCGTCCACCACTTCCTTGACGCTCAGCACCTCGGACAGGATCTGCGGCGCCTTGCCCGGTGCATACAGCACATAGACCGGCACGCCGCTGCGGCCCAGCTGATTGAGCGCCTGCGTGATGGCAGGGTCCTGGCGGGTCCAGTCGGCGCGCAGCAAGCTCACCTGTTTGCCTTCGAAGGCGGCGAGCACCTGGCTGTCGCTCAGGGTAGTGCGCTTGTTGTACTGGCAGGTGACGCACCAGGCGGCGGTGAAATCGACAAACACCGGCTTGCCGGTGGCATTGATCTCGCCCACCTTCTGCGCCGACCAGGCCTGCCACAGCGCGCCGCTGGCCTGTTGGCCGGGCGCAGGCGCAGGCGTGGTCAGGTTGTGGCCCATGGCGGTGGCCAGGTAGAGGCCACCGGCCAGCGACAGCACCGCAAAGCCCCAGCGCGCGCGCCCTTGCAGGCCCAGCGCCCAGACGAGCGCGGCCAGCAGCACCAGCATCGCCAGCAAGGTGGCTGCGCCATCGATACCGCTTTGCTGGCCCAGCACCCAGACCAGCCAGACCACGGTGGCAAACATCGGAAAGGCCATCGCACGGCGGAAGGTGTCCATCCAGGCGCCCGGGCGCGGCAGCCAGCGCACCACCGCAGGGATCCAGCTGGCCAGCAGATAGGGGGTGGCCATGCCCAGGCCCAGCGCGGCAAACACCAGCAGGGCCTCGGCGGCCGGCAGGCTCACGGCCAGGCCCATCGACGCGCCCATGAACGGGGCGGTGCAGGGCGAGGCAATGGCCACGGCCAGCACGCCGCTCAAAAAGGCATTGCTGATCGGGCTCTTGGCCTGCTTGCCCGCCAAGCTGCTGGGTACAAAGCTGCCAAACTCGAACATGCCCGCCAGGTTGAGGCCGATCACGGTGAAGAGCGCCGCCAGCGCCGCAATGACCAGCGGCGACTGCAGCTGGAAACCCCAGCCCAGCTGCTGGCCGGCCGAGCGCAGCGCCAGCAGCAGCGCGCCCAGGGCCAGGAACGACAGCACCACGCCCGCGGTATAGGCCAGGCCGGCATGGCGCTGCTCGCGCAGCTGGCTGCCGTGCGCGGTAAAGCCCAGCACCTTGAGCGCGAGGATCGGGAACACGCAGGGCATCAGGTTCAGGATCAGGCCGCCGATGAGCGCGCCCAGCAGCGCCAGCCACAGGCTGCCCGAAGAGGCCGGCGCGGCGGGGGCGGATGCCTGGGCATTCTTGGCCAGCGCAGCGGCCAGCTCTGGTGAGACCTGGGCCACAGCAGCGGCCTGCCATTGGCCGCTGAGGGGCGCCACGGTACGCCAGCCGATGGCGCCATCGACGGCGCGGTGCTGGTCGGTGGTCAGCACCAGCGGAATGTCTTGCGGCGTCTGGCCCCGGTTGGCCGACAGCGGCACCACGGCCGTCCAGTCCGCGCCTTGCCATTGCTGGTGGAAATCCTTGCCGTCCTGCATCGCATGGTGCAAGGTGTCGGGGCTCTCGCTGAGTACCTGCAGGCTCTGGCCCTGCAGAGCAGCGGGCAGGCCGGAGACGCGCAGCTGCAGCGTCTCGCCATCGACCGTGGCCTGGCTGCTGCCTTGCAGTGCGACCGGCGCCTGGGCATGGGCTTTTGCAAAGCTATCCGCCAGCAGCGCGGTGCTGCTCTTGGTCGGGATGGTCAGGCTGAACTGGCCTTCTTCAGGAATGCACTCGACGCGGCAGATCAGCCAGTTCGCGTGCAGGCGCACCGTCACATCGCGCGCATCGGCCGAGAAATGGCTGGGGATCTGCACGGTAACGGGCAGCAGCACCTGGCCTTCATAGCCGTAGTTGACGAGGGTACCGACCCGAATCGGGTGGGGCGTGGGCCAGGCGATTTCGCCGGCATCCCAGCCCGGCGGCAGCTGCCATTGCAACTGCGTGGGCAGGCCCGAGTCGCCGGGATTGGTCCAGTAGGTATGCCAGTCGGGCTGGTGGTCCAGCAGCAGGCCCAGTTCAATGCTTTTGCCCGGTTCGATGCCCTGCGGCGCCAGTGCCACCAGCTCTGCGCGCACACGCGGCGTGGTCACCACGCTGCTCGACGCGGGGCCGGAGGCCGTGTCCATCGCGGGAGCGCTGGCGCCGCTGCCGATCTGGAGCTTGATCTGGGCCTGGGCATGCAGCGCCGTGCCGCTCAGCACGAGGGCCAGCAGTGTAAAAAAAAGCGCTCCTATCGAGCGGCGCAGGAAAGCATGGGGCATATCGCGTGGTACCTGTTTGTCTGGCGGTGAGAGGACAGATACGTGGAGAGGTTCCCGCATCATAGAACCTGTGCGGCTTGCTCGCTGGTAGCGGCCTGGAAGCCGCTGGGTGCCAGCACCGCAGCCCCAACGCACAGACGCAAAAAAGGCCACTGCATCGCAGTGGCCTGTTCCCAAGGGGCGGTGAGTGTGTGCGCCGTCCCGTGGATGCCCTACCGGCTCAGTGGCTGCCGGCAAGGGGGAAAAGCTTATTCGCCTTCCAGGATCGAGCCGTTGGCCAGCGCTTGGCGGGCAGCCTGGGTCACTTCGGCGCGGCTCAGTTGGCCCTTGCCCAGTTCGTAGGCGTTCACGGTCGACTGGTTGCCTTGGGCAATCATCGTGTTGGTCTTGCGGGCTTCAGCCAGCTGGGCTTGCACATCGGCGCGGCTCACGGCGCTGGTCGCAGCCGCTTGGGGGGTGATGGCTTGGTCGCCTTCAAAAGGATTGGCTTGGGCAACGGAAGCACCCAGGGCGAGAGTAGCGGCGATAGCGAAAATACGTGCGTTCATTTTTCTTTCCTTTGGGATTGCGTTCGGCCTGGTGGTCGACTCGCGTCGTCTTTTGCGGTATCGGCCAACTTGTTTGCTGGCCATACCGCTTTTGTTTAACGATGGAATGAAGTTTATATTGGTATCTATCTTCGATAAATAGCCAAAAATCAAACTGATTGTTCCGAAATCAATGTGAATTAGCTTGGAACTTTTACAAATATGTGACAGCTAACCCTGGTGTTAACCCTAGATTAGGGTATTTACCAGGGGTATAAATTGGCTATGTTTTTTTGAGATAAAGTAGAGAAAAACTATTATAAAAATCTATCAAGAGCGCCTTGGGCATGAGCGGCCAGGTGGGCGCCACCCAGGGGGGCGGTGATGCCCTGCCGTGCGAATGCCTTGACTCCGTTGCAGTGCTGATATCGGCACTAATGGCCGGCTCGTTAGGCCGTCAGTTGCTGGCGCCGTGGCAAGGCCCGCGCGGGCCCTGGCCAAGACGCCTGGGAGACAGACGGGAGCCCCTGCTGGGCAGCAGCCCGTCCACGCTGTGCAACCATGCCGCGATAGCGCCTGCGAATGGTGGCATTGCTGGCAAGTATTAGACAGCCCGCGCGGTGCTGCCCACAATGGGCCGACAACAATAGGACAGCCACAGGAGACATTGCATGGACATGATTGCGCGCCGCCATTTCCTCACCACCCTCGCCGCCGCTGCGGGCGCCGCCAGCGTGCCCCAGTGGGCCCAGGCGCAAGCGGCCTATCCCAACAAGCCCGTGCGCGTGATTGTGCCGTTTGCCGCAGGCGGCACCACCGATGTGGTGGCCCGGCTGGTGATGCAGAAGATGGGCGAGCTGATGAAGGCCTCCTTTGTCATCGACAACCGGGGCGGCGCCAACGGCATGATCGGCACCGGCGAAGTGGCCCGCGCCCAGGCCGATGGATACACCTTGCTGTTCAATACCGCGGGTGCCCAGACGCTGAGCCCGGTGATCTACAAGGCGCCCTATGAGGCGGCCGCCAGCTTTGCGCCGGTGGCCAAGGTCTGCTCGGTGGGCTTCATCATCATTGCCCGCAAGGATTTGCCCGCCAACACGCTGCAAGAGCTGATCGCGCTGGCGCAAAACAAGGACAAGCCGCTGACGGCCTCGTCGGGCAGCGCCATCATTAACCTGATCACCGAGCAATTCAAGCAGGTGATCAAGGCGCCGCAGATCATCAATGCGCAGTACAAGGGCACCAGTCCGCAGATGCAGGCCGTCGTCTCCGGCGAGGTGGATTTCTCGTTCGACTCCTTTGCTGCCGTGGAAATGATCAAGGCCGGCAAGGTCAAGGCCTTGGCCGTGGTGCTGCCCCAGCGCGCCGCGTCCTTCCCCGATGTGCCGACCTTGGTCGAGCTGGGCATCAAGGACATGGAGTTCAGCTCCTGGGCCGGCTTGCTCGCGCCCAAGGGTACCCCCAAGGAGATCGTCGCGGCACTGTCGCAGAACATCGACAAGGTCATGCAGATGCCCGATGTGCTGGCCAAGCTCAAGCAGTACGACTACATCCCGGTAAAGACCAGCCCCGAGAGCTTTGCGCAGGAGATCCAGGCCGAGACCGACCGCTGGAAGCAGGTGGTCAAGACGACCGGCTTCAAGATCGAATAAACACAGTGGCGTTAGCGCCAGTGCGCAGGGGTGCTCTGTAGCAGCGCCCACAAAAAAACCACCGGCGCAACCCCGGTGGTTTTGCTTTTGGAGGGTGCTGCTCTTACTGCTTGCGGGCCGCAATCGCTTTCTCGGCGGCGGTCACCAGGTCGGCGCCCACTTGCTGCTTCCATTTGTCATACACCGGGCGGGTGGCTTTCACAAAGGCTTCGCGCTCGGCAGCGCTGAGCTCAGTGACGGTGACGCCATTGGCGCTCAGCTCCTTGACCAGCGGCTTGCCCGCCTCGATCATGCCTTTGCGGGCAATGGCGATCTCTTCCTGGCCGGCTTCGATGGCGGCCTGGCGTACGATGTCCTGGTCGGCCTTGCTCCAGCTCGCCCAGATGTCTTTGTTCACGACAAAGATCAGCGGGTCGTTGATGTAGCCCCACAGGGTCAGGTACTTCTGGCCCACGGTGTTGAGCTTGGCCGCCTGGTAGACAGCCACCGGGTTTTCCTGGCCGTCGACGGCGCCGCTGGCCATCGCCGGCTGCGCATCGGCCCAGCTCATCTGCGTGGGGTTGGCGCCCAGCGCGCTGAAGGTGTCGACAAACAGCGGCGAGCCGACCACGCGGATCTTGAGGCCCTTCATGTCGGCAGGGGTCTTGATCGCATGCTTGGAGTTGGAGATTTCGCGGTAGCCGTTCTCGCCCCAGGCCAGTGGCACCACGCCAGCTTTTTCCAGGCGGGCAAACAGGCGCTTGCCGGGCTCGCCCTGGGTCAGCGCGTCGGCCGCTGCATAGTCGGGCATCAGAAACGGCAGCGCAAACAGGTTCAGCTCCTTGATCTGAGGCGACCAGTTCAGGGTGGAGCCAACGGCCATGTCGATCACGCCCTGGCGCAGTGCCGAGAACTCGCGCGTCTGGTCGCCCTGCACCAGCGACACACCGGGGTAGAGCTTGATGTTGATGCGGCCCTGCGTGCGCTCGCGCACCTTGTTGGCCCAGATCTCGCCGCCCTTGCCCCAGGGGAAGGCCGTGCCCAGCACCAGCGACATGCGGTACTCGCTTTTGTAGTTGCTCTGGGCTTGCACGGCGGGCGCGGCAAAGCTCAGCGCCGCAGCAGCAGCCAAGGCAGTGGCAAGGAATTGACGGGTTTTCATGGTGTTGTCTCCGGGTGGTTCAAGGGGAAATCTTTGCAAATCCAGGAGCCGGGTGCAGGGCTGTGCGCCTGTACCCGGCCCGGGCTCCAATCAGTAGCCCAGCTTGGCGGGCAGCCACAGTGCGAGTTGCGGGAAGGCGATGACCAGCACCATCACGCAGAACATCGCAAACAGCATCCAGCCGACCCAGCGCACGGTCGATTCCATGCGCACGCCGGCAATGCGGCAGCTGACCATCAGGTTGACCGCCAGCGGCGGAGTGAACTGGCCCAGCGCCACCTTCAGGGTCAGGATCACGCCAAACCAGACCGGGTCCCAGTGGTAGTGCTGCATGATGGGCATCAACAGCGGCACAAAGATCAGGAAGATGGAGATGCCGTCGAGGAACATGCCCACGGTGATCAGCATCAGGATCAGCAGGGCCATCACACCCCATTCGCCCAGGCCCGAGTTGACGATGGCGTTGGTGATCGGGTCGATCACGCCCAGGGTCGACAGCGAGAACGCGAAGATACCAGCGAGCGACACGACGATCAGGATCACGGCCGAGAGCTCACCAGCTTCGCGCAGGATCGGGAACAGATCGCGCACACCGATGGTGCGGTGCACGACCATGCCGACAAACAGGCCGTAGAACACCGCGACCACGGCCGCTTCGGTCGGCGTGAACCAGCCCATGCGCATGCCGCCCAGGATCAGCACCGGCGCGGCCAGGCCCCAGGCCGCTTCGCGCAGGCTCTTCCAGAATTCGGGGCGGGGCAGGCGCGCTTCCAGCGCGCCCATCTTGTGCTTGCGCGACATCCAGACCGCCGGCACGATCAGCGCCAGGCCCGCCAGAATGCCCGGTATCATGCCCGCTGCAAACAGCGCCGGCACCGAGGCACCGGGCACCAGCACCGAGTAGATGATGAAGGCCACCGACGGCGGGATCAGGATATCGGTGGCAGCTGCGGCCCCGACCACGCTGGCCGAAAAGCTGCCCGGGTAGCCAGCGCGGCTCATTGCGGCAATCATCACGCCGCCTACTGCTGCCGCATTGGCGGGGCCCGAGCCCGAGATGCCACCCAGGAACATGGCCACGGCAATGGCCACCAGCGGCAGCATGCCCGGGCCGCGTCCAACGATGGCAATCGCAAAGTTGACCAGCCGCAGCGCCACGCCGGAGCGGTCGAAGATCGAGCCCACCAGAACGAACATCGGAATGGCCAGAAGCGGGTACTTGCCCAGGCCGGCGTAGAAGTTCTGCGGAATGGCCAGCAGGCCAAACCATTGCGCGTCGGCATTGGCCAGCGCAATGGCGACGGCGCCGGCCAGGCCCAGCGCAGCGCCAATGGGCACGCCCAGCAGCATCAGCGCGATAAAGCCGATAAAGAGCAGGGTGGCAATCATGCGTGCTCCTTGGAGGCAGCGTCGCTGTCTTCGGAGAACACATGGGCGAAGCTGGCCCGGCCCTGGCGCAGGAACAGGCCCAGTGCGCGCACGGTGATCAGCGACGAGAACACCGGCAGCCAGATGGAGTACCACCACTGCGGCACGCCAATGCCCGGCGAGGTCTCTTCGTAGCGGTAGTCATCAACCACCACGCGGATGCTGAGCACGCAAATGAGTGCAAACAGCAGCGCCACCGTCAACGCGCCAAAGCGGGCAAAGGCCTTGCGCCGGCGCGCGTCGCCACGCTCGGCAAAGTACTCGATGCGGATATGCAGGTTGCGCGCCACCGCGGCCGAGCCAGCCACCATGGCCAGCAAGATCATCAGGAACACCGAGATCTCTTCGGTCCAGGCAAAGGAGCCGTCGGTGAAATAGCGCACGATGACGTTGGCAAAGGTGATGAGCGCCAACAGCGCCATGATCACGACCGTGAGCCAGTCCTCCAGCCACAGCCCTTTGGCGGGTGCGGGCTCGCTGGGGAGCGTGGTGGAAGGGGCAGCGCTGCTGCGGCCCGAAGCATGAGGGGAGGGTGATGCCATAACAACCGGTCGCGAGAGGGCTCGGCAGAGCCAAGGGTGAATGCGGAAAACACAAACCGCCTTGTGAGCGGACCATCGGTATCGGATAGATCGGTATCTGCGGCAGCGCCGCGCCTGGCGGGTGGGCCAGTGGGGCCCGATTATGGCCTTGAAAGAACGGCTTGCAAGCCATCCATTTCCCGGGGATGGCGCGCTGCAGTCGCCTGCGTTGCGGGCGTCGGCCTGGCATCGGGCCTGCCCACTTGCAGCGGACTGCCATTGGCGTGTGGATAATGCGCGGATGGAAACCAAGTGGCTTGAAGATTTTGTGAGTCTGGCGGAGACGCGTAGTTTCAGCCGGTCGGCGCAGTTGCGCCATGTCACCCAGCCGGCATTCTCTCGGCGGATTCAGGCGCTGGAGTCCTGGGCGGGGGCCGATCTGGTGGACCGCAGCTCCTACCCGACGCGGCTGACGCCCGCGGGCAAGACGCTATACAACCAGGCCATCGAGATCCTGCAGGCGGTGCAGAGCACGCGCGCGATGCTGCGTGTGCACTCGTCCTCGGGCAAGGACATCATCGATTTTGCCGTTCCGCATACGCTGGCTTTTACCTTCTTCCCCACCTGGGTGTCGGGCCTGCGCAATGACTTTGGCCTGTTCAAGAGCCGCTTGATCGCGCTCAATGTGCACGATGCGGTGATGCGCCTGGTCGAGGGCGGCTGCGACCTGCTCATTGCCTACCACCATGAATCCCAGCCCATCCAGCTGGACCCGCAACGCTATGAAATGGTGAGCCTGGGCCGCGAGGTGATGGCGCCTTATTGCAAGCCCGGGCTCGATGGCCTGCCGCTTTTCCTGCTGCCCGGAGCGGCGGACGTGCCGCTGCCGTTTTTGGGCTACGCGCCGGGGGCCTACCTCAGCCGCGTCACGGACCTGGCCCTCAAGCAGGCGCCTGAGCCCGCGTATCTGGACCGCGTCTACGAGACCGACATGGCCGAAGGGCTCAAGGCCATGGCGATGGAAGGGCATGGTCTGGCCTTTTTGCCGCAGAGCGCGGCCAAGAAGGAGCTCAAGGCCAAGAAGCTCGTGCGTGCCGACTACCCCAGCTCAGCGCAGTGGGAAGTGGCAATGGATGTGCGCGCCTACCGGGAAAAGCCCCAGTCCAGCGATGCGGTCAAGACTGGCGCGCAGGCCCTGTGGGACTACCTCGTCTCCCGCAACGCCGCACATAATCCATGATGTCTATAAGAATATAGATAAATTGGATTTGCAGGGTAATTTCTAATATGCGGCTTAAATTTTCTGTGCAATGCTTGCGGATTGCTCGTGTTGCAGTTGGTTAGATGTACGCGATTTGTTCGAAAAAGGCTATGAATTGTTAGCAATTCATTGGTAATTTTCCGGATAATTGCACTGCTCAGTTTGCTGGCATTATCTGGACGGACTGCACAATACGTAGCGTGTCAGTTGTCGCTTTGGCGTCTGTTGAGGCCCATAGTCGACCACTTAATTGATTTATCTGGAGGTCTGATGATGAAGAAACATTTGCTGGCTTTTGCGGTCGCAGCGGTTGCTGCAGGTAGCGCGTTTGCGCAAGCGGGCGATACGCTGGCCAAGATCAAGTCGTCTGGCAGCATCACCCTGGGTGTGCGCGAGTCTTCGGGCCTGGGCTACACGCTGGGTAACGGCAAGTATGTTGGCTTCCACACCGAGATGGCTGAGCACATCGTAAGCGACCTGCAAAAGCAGCTGGGCCTGGCCAAGCTGGACATCAAGTACCAGCCCGTGACCTCGCAAAACCGCGTGCCGCTGGTGCAAAACGGTACCGTGGATCTGGAGTGCGGCTCCACCACCAATAACCAGTCGCGCCAAAAGGATGCTGCGTTCGCCTTCACCACCTACGTGGAAGAAGTGCGCATCGCTGTGAAGGCCAACTCCGGCATCACCGGCATCAAGGACCTCAACGGCAAGACCATCGTGACCACGACCGGTACCACGTCGGTGCAGACCCTGCGCAAGAACAAGCGCGCTGATGGCCTGACCTTCAAGGAAGTCATGGGCAAGGACCACGCGGACAGCTTCCTGATGCTGGAGTCTGGCCGCGCCGATGCCTTCATCATGGACGGCTCCATCCTGGCCGCCAACATCTCCAAGTCCAAGGCACCTGCTGACTACAAGGTCGTCGGCGAAGTGCTGTCGGTCGAGCCGATCGCCTGCATGCTGCGCAAGGACGACACCGCCTTCAAGAAGGCTGTGGACGACTCCATCGTGCGGCAGATCAAGGACGGCTCGCTCGAGAAGCTGTACGACAAGTGGTTCATGCAACCTATCCCTCCTAACAACGTGAAGGTGGGCCTGCCGCTGTCGGCTGCAACCAAGGATGCTTGGGCCAACCCGAACGACAAGCCCATGGAAGCCTACGAAGTCAAGTAAGCACACCATTTAGGTACCGCCCTTCCAGCCTGGGGTTTGGGGGGGCGTTTTTGTTGGTACTGGTTTCTGTCAGTTGCGACCAGGCACCAAACATTGCTACAAAGACAAAAAAAGAGGTAGTCCTATGAATTGGGATTGGCAAGTATTTTGTGAAGACACGATTGAGCGCCAGGTCGTGCAGGGCTGTTTCGGTAAAAACGGCGATGTCACGTATCTGGACTGGTTGTTGTCTGCGTGGGGATGGACTATCTCCGTTTCCTTGTGTGCGCTGGTGATCGCGCTGGTGGTGGGCTCCATCATCGGTACCTTGCGTACCCTGCCTGACCGGCCCTGGACGGTGCGTCTGGGCAATGCCTGGGTGGAGTTGTTCCGAAACATCCCCCTGCTGGTGCAAATTTTCCTGTGGTACCACGTCGTGCCCGCCATCTTCCCCGCACTCAAGCAAGTGCCTGGGTTCCTGCTGGTGGTGCTGGCGCTGGGCTTTTTCACCTCGGCGCGTATTGCCGAGCAGCTGCGTGCCGGTATCCTGGCGCTGCCCCGTGGCCAGCGTTATGCGGGTATGGCGCTGGGTTTCACGACCTTCCAGTACTACCGCTATGTGCTGCTGCCCATGGCCTACCGCATCATCATTCCGCCGCTCACCAGCGAGTCGATGAACATCTTCAAGAACTCGTCCGTGGCCTTTGCCGTGTCGGTGGCCGAGCTGACCTTGTTCGCGATGCAGGCGCAAGAGGAAACCTCTCGCGGCATCGAGGTCTACCTGGCGGTGACCGCGCTGTACATGATCTCGGCATTCGTGATCAACCGCATCATGGCCTTCATTGAAAAGAAGAGCCGTATCCCGGGCTTCATTGCCGCTGGCGGCTCCGGAGGTCACTGAGATGAATTTGAATCTTGATTTTTCGTTCTACAACTGGGACCTGATCCAGAACTTCATCATCAAGGGTCTGATGTTCAGCGTGATGCTGACCATCGTGGCCACCCTGGGTGGTATCTTCTTTGGCACCTTGCTGGCGCTGATGCGCCTGTCGGGCAAGAAGATCCTCGTGGTGCCGGCCACCATCTATGTCAACGGCATGCGTTCGGTGCCGCTGGTGATGGTGATTCTGTGGTTCTTCCTGCTGGTGCCTTTGCTGATCGGCAAGCCCATCGGGGCGGAGATGTCAGCGGTTATCACCTTCGTGGCGTTCGAGGCCGCGTACTTCTCCGAGATCATGCGCGCCGGTATCCAGTCCATTCCGCGTGGCCAGGTGTATGCCGGTCAGGCCGTGGGCATGACCTATGGCCAGAACATGCGTCTGGTGGTGCTGCCCCAGGCTTTCCGCAACATGCTGCCGGTGCTGCTGACGCAGACCATCATCTTGTTCCAGGATACGTCGCTGGTCTATGCCATTGGCGCCTACGACATGCTCAAGGGCTTTGAGGTGGCAGGCAAGAATTTCGGCCGTCCGGTCGAGGCCTATCTGGCCGCTGCTGTGCTGTACTTCATCATCTGCTTTACGCTGTCGTGGTTCGTCAAGCGTTTGCACAAGAAGATCGCCATCATTCGCTGATGCGGCAATACAAAGGATATCCAAATGATTGAAATGAAGAATGTCTCCAAGTGGTATGGCAGCTTCCAGGTGCTCAACGACTGCTCCACCAGCATCTCCAAAGGCGAAGTGGTGGTGGTCTGCGGTCCTTCGGGCTCGGGCAAGTCGACCTTGATCAAGACGATCAATGCGCTCGAACCCATCCAGAAGGGCGAGATCTGGGTCAACGGCACGGCCATCCACGATCCCAAGACCGACCTGCCCAAGCTGCGCAGCACCGTGGGCATGGTGTTCCAGCATTTCGAGCTGTTCCCCCACCTGTCGGTGACCGAGAACCTGACGATCGCGCAGATCAAGGTGCTGGGCCGCAGCGCCGACGATGCCAAGGCCCGGGGCCTGAAGATGCTCGACCGCGTGGGCCTGATGGCGCACAAGGACAAGTTCCCCGGCCAGCTCTCGGGCGGCCAGCAGCAGCGCGTGGCCATTGCCCGTGCGCTGTCGATGGACCCTTCGGTGATGCTGTTTGACGAGCCCACCTCGGCACTGGACCCTGAAATGGTTGGCGAAGTGCTGGACGTGATGATCGGCCTGGCCCACGAAGGCATGACCATGATGTGCGTGACGCACGAAATGGGCTTTGCCAAGAAGGTGGCCAGCCGCGTGATCTTCATGGACGTGGGCGGAAAGATCCTGGAGGACTGCTCCAAGGAAGACTTCTTCGGCAACCCCGATGCGCGCCAGCCCCGCACCAAGGACTTCCTGGGCAAGATCCTGCAGCACTGATTGCAGCGCAGCTCGCACCCAACCATGGCCGCTTATGCGGCCATTTTTTATCGGCAAAGTTAATGGGGGGAGGGGGCTGGCCTCCCGTGGACAGACGCATGCTGGGAGGCTTGGCGGTGAGCGCCGTGGCTCAGCAGCTGGTGGGAGGGCAGGGGCCGCAGAACGCGGCCCCCGAACGGTCAGTTGTCGAACTTGTCGCTGGGGAAGCGCAGCATGTCGGTGAGCAGGTAGGACATCGGCACGTTCAGTGCAAAGCTCTTGCCCGGCAGCGGCGACTCGAACCACTTCTTGTACAGGCGCGTGATTTCGTAGTTCTGCGACAGCACGCGCATCTCGGCGTCGAACACCTTCTTCATGCGCACGTCGGTGTCGCGCATCATCAGCGACAGCGGCTCGATCGACATCAGCTTGCCAATCAGCTTGACCTGCTCGGGCTTGTCTGACTGCGCGCGGTGGGCCGCCAGCAGGATGTCGTCCATCAGCCAGACATCGGCCGTGCCCGCTTGCACGGCCTTGAAGCAGGCGTCATGGGTGAGGCACTCGCTGTGCTGGATCTTGAGGCCATTGATGGCCACGCGGCGCTCGAGCACCTGCAGCGACGTGGTGCCCTTGGTGGTGATCACGCGCTTGCCCGAGAGGTCATCGACTTCGTTGATGCCGCTGTCAGACTTGACCAGCATGCGCACGCCAGCGATGTAATAGGGCAGGCTGAAGGACACATGCTTGCTCTCGCGCCGGTCCTTGGTGTTGGTGGTGTTGCTGCAATCGACATCAATGGCGCCGCTGGACAGGTCGGTAAAGCGGGTCTGGCCATTGATGGCGCGGTACTGGATATCGAGCTTGGCCAGGCCCATGCTCTGCTGGAGCTTGGCAATCAGCGCCTGGCAGATGTCGATGGCGTAGCCCACTGGTTTCTTGGTCTCGCCCATCTCGTAGGCAAAAGGCAGGCCGTCGGGGCGGTAGCCCACGGTGATGCGCTGTGCCTCCCGGATCTTGTCCCAGCTGTCGGGCAAAGGGGTCTGAGCCAGGCTGCTGCTGGCAAGGCACAGCAGCACAGCGCCGCGAAAAATATGGTTTAGCCACATGTTGCACAGTCCTTGATTAAGAATTCCTACAGCTGTCTATGATACGCATAGAGACTGTGTACTCTATGGGCACCTACCCTTAACATTGAGTTACCTTTATCCAATGCTCGGGGACTGTGATGACGCCGGCATGACCGGTGCGACAATGGCGGAATGAGCACCGCACCCTCTTCCATCAGCATCATCCGACCCGACGACTGGCACATCCATCTGCGCGATGACGCCGCCTTAGCCACCACCGTGGCCCATGCCGCGCGGCAATTTGCCCGTGCCATCGTCATGCCCAACCTCAAGCCCCCGGTCACGACCGCCGAGCTGGCCCAGGCCTACAAGGCGCGCATTGTGGCGGCCATCCCCCAGGGCCTGAAGTTCGAGCCGCTGATGACCCTGTACCTGACGGACAAACTCGCCCCCGAGGAGATCGTGCGCGCCAAGGCTGCCGGCGTTGTGGCCTGCAAGCTCTACCCCGCTGGTGCCACCACCAACAGCGACCATGGCGTGACCGATATCCGCAAGATCTACCCGACCCTGGAGGCGATGCAGCGCGAAGGCATGCTGCTCTTGGTGCACGGTGAGGTGACCGGCAGCGATGTGGACCTGTTCGACCGCGAGGCGGCCTTTATCGACCAGCACATGGTGCCGCTGCGCCGCGATTTCCCCGAGCTGAAAATCGTGTTCGAGCACATCACCACGCGCGAAGCGGCCCAGTATGTGACCGAGAGCGACTGCTTTGTCGGCGCCACCATCACGCCCCAGCATCTGCTGTTCAACCGCAACGCGATCTTTACGGGTGGCATTCGACCGCACTACTACTGCCTGCCCGTGCTCAAGCGCGAGGAGCACCGCCTGGCGCTGGTGCAGGCGGCCACCAGTGGCAACCCCAAGTTCTTCCTGGGCACCGACAGCGCGCCGCATGCCGCCCAGCTCAAGGAACACGCCACCGGCTGCGCCGGCTGCTACAGCGCCCATGCCGCTATCGAGATGTATGCCGAGGCCTTTGACAAGGTCGGGGCGCTGGACAAGCTCGAAGGCTTTGCCAGCCTGCATGGCGCGGATTTCTACAACCTGCCGCGCAATACCGACCGCATCACGCTGGTGCGCGAGTCCTGGACCCCGCCCGAGTCCTACCCCTTTGGCCAGGCGGATTTGAAGCCGCTGCGCTCGGGTGAAGCGCTGCCCTGGAAGCTGGCAGACTGAGCGTTTTTATCATTTAATGCGTGGATAACCGCGAGGCCACTGCACAGGATCGGCCCGCGCCGGGCTGGTCCTCGCTGGACTGGCAGGCGCCCTGGCTGCAGCCCTACCGGGCGCTGGGCCTGCAGATCCGCGCGCTGGATGGTCAGGGCCTGGCCATGCCCGATCTGCTCAACCGCCTGGGCGATTGCGGCCGGCGCTTTGTGCCGCAGTCGGCGCTGCCTGCGAGCGAGGCCTATGAAAGCTTTATCGCCCGCAGCGGCTGCGTGCCCACCCGCGAACACATGCATGACGGGCTCAACGGCCTGGTCTGGCAGCGCTTTGCGCGCACCAAGGCACGGCTCAATGCCTTGCAGGCCCAGGCCATTGCGCAAGCGGGCGGCGTCGGGGCCAGCCGGGGACCCTTGCGTGATGCCTTGACCTTGTTCGATGAAAACGGCGCTGTGCTGCTGGCGCCCGCAGCGCTGTGGCAGGCGCTGCAGCAGCGCCAATGGCAGCGGCTCTTTGTCGAGCTGCGGCCACTGTGGCAGCAGGCGCAGCTCCTCGTCATCGGCCATGCGCTGCTGGAAAAGCTCATCAGCCCCAGAAAACCAATCACCGCGCATGTTTTTTGCCCCCCGCAGCCTTGGCCGATGGTGGACAATATCGACGCGGTCATCGCCGATTCTCTGGACGCTGCGCACCTGGCGGGCAAGCCCTTCGCGCCCTTGCCGGTGCTGGGCGTTCCGGGATGGTGCCAGGAAAACCAGCATGTTTCCTTCTACGATGACCCAGACGTATTTCGCTCGGCCCGACGGCCACAAATATCATAAGCACCCGCCGTCGCCATAAAGTGGAGGTAAGGTCTTGAATTCGCAAGACATTGCCCCCAGCTATCGAGCACTGTGTTCCCCTCCTTGGAGAATCGACCCCATGAAACGAATGTTCCTTTTTCTGGCGACCAACATCGCCGTGGTTGTGGTGCTGGGCATTGTTGCCAGCCTGCTCGGTGTCAACCGCTACCTGACTGCCAATGGCCTGAACCTCGGGGCGCTGCTCGGCTTTGCCTTCATCATGGGTTTTGGCGGCGCCATCATCTCCTTGCTGATGAGCAAGCCCATCGCCAAGATGAGCATGGGCGTCAAGATCATCAACCAGCCCCAAAGCGCTGACGAGGCCTGGATTGTCGAGACCGTGCGTCGCTTCTCCGACCAGGCCGGCATCCAGATGCCCGAGGTCGGTATCTATGAGGGCGAGGCCAACGCGTTTGCGACCGGCGCTTTCAAGAACTCGGCCCTGGTGGCCGTCTCGACCGGGCTGCTGCAAGGCATGACCCGTGAAGAGGTCGAGGCCGTCATCGGCCACGAGGTGGCCCACGTGGCCAATGGTGACATGGTCACCATGGCGCTGATCCAGGGCGTGATGAACACCTTTGTGGTCTTCCTCTCGCGCGTCATCGGCTATGCGGTCGATTCCTTTCTGCGCCGCAATGACGAGCAAAGCTCGGGCCCTGGCATTGGCTACATGATCACCACCATCGTGCTCGATATCGTCTTTGGCTTCCTGGCCGCCATCATCGTGGCCTGGTTCTCGCGCCAGCGCGAGTTCCGCGCCGATGCCGGTGCCGCCCGCCTGATGGGCCGTAAGCAGCCGATGATCAATGCGCTGCACCGCCTCGGTGGCATGCACCCTGGCACCTTGCCGCAAAGCATGCAGGCCATGGGCATCACCGGCGGCCTGGGCAAGCTGTTCAGCTCGCACCCACCGATCGAAGAGCGTGTGGCCGCGCTGCAAAACAACCCGGTGCAATAAGGCCCGGTTGGCCGCCTCACCAAAGCACTGCCTCGGCAGTGCTTTTTTTGTGGGCGATGGGCGGCTGGCCGGCGTTTCACTGGCATGTTTGAACCCGCTTTTACCGCTGATTTACGCGCCGCTCACCGGGCGTTAAGCTGGCGCGCCTTCAATGGAGTTCTTGCAATGACTGGAGATACACCATGTCGCACACTCCCAGCTCTAGAGACCCTCTGCAAAACTCCCTGCCGTGGTCTGAACGCGGTCTCGGGCGATCCGCTGCGTTGTCTTCCTTGTCAATAGCTACGGCTATTGACTGCAAAAGACGCCTTGCGTCTCATCCCGATCCGCGTCCATCCCGCTTGGCGAGGGTTTTGCAGCGCATCCCTAAGCGTTCGGCCGCTTTGTGTGCTGGCGCCCTGGCGGTCGCCACCTTGGTGACCGGCTGCGTTGTCGCACCGGCCGAGCCCTATGCCTATGGCAATAGCGGGGCCGTGGTCGTGTCCAGCGAAGCGCCACCGCCCCTGCGCTATGAGCCCGCCCCGGTTGCGGTGGCGCCGATCGCGACCCAGGTCTGGATTGGCGGCTTCTGGGACTGGAGCGGTGGCCGCTATGTCTGGCGTGAAGGCCGCTGGGCTGCGCCGCCTCACCATGGAGACCGCTGGGTGCCCCGCGAATGGGTGCGCGGCCCCCACGGCTGGCAAGCGCGGGGCGGGCACTGGGAACGCCGCTGAGGCGCTGGGGCCGCGTGGCTGGCCCCCGGTCTCCTGCCCCCTCTATCCCTTGCCTGCCTGAGTCCCGCTTGGGGCCTGGGCCGCTGCGCCGGTCAGCGCATCGTGTAGTTCAGCTGAAACATCAGTGCGGACTTGCCCAGCACATTGAGCTGGCCGCCCCAGTGTTCGTTGTAGTTCCAGCCCACCGCAGGGATGGCGGTGACGCCCCAGCCGTTCTTGTTGTTGAGCGGGATCTTGCGGTGGTAGGGGAAGCGGTAGCCGTGGATCACTCCGCCGGTCAGCTTGACAAACAGCTGCGGCGAGCTGGACAGCGGCTGGAACTGCCAGCCGTAATAGGCGTATTGGCTGGGCTGGCCAAAGGAATTGCTGAAATAGGCGAAGCCGGCCAGCTGGTGGTCGTCGAGCTTTTTCTCGGCATTGATCAGCCACACATATTTGTGCCGCTCGTCATCGGGCTCGAAATCACGTTGCTTCTTGGCGTTGGAGTAGTGGTAGGTATAGGGTGAATAGCCAACGCTCCAGCCCGACAGTGCAGATGGGTTGCTGGGGGTCTGGCTGTCATGGCTGGAGGCCCCGGCCATCGCGCAGCTCAAGCACAAGGCCGCGCCCAGGCAGGCGCTCAGCGCGGGGTGGATCGGTACGGACATGGGGCTCCCTCCTTCAGCAATATCGGCAGAACAATCCAAAATTCTAGGATGCGCTGAGAAAGGATAGCTGCGTTTGTAGCGTATAGGCCTCAACGAACCAAGATGCGGTTTGTTAAGTTGTTCTTAAGTGTTTTTGCCGGATTTTGGCGGAACCTGCGCTGTCCGCCGAGGTCGAAGACCGCCACGCCGACACGGCGCCGTAGCCATGCCCGAATCGCTACCAACGCTTTGAACACTACAGTGCGCCGCCCGAGCCGCGCGAGCCCGACGACGGCACGGCCAGCCCCAAAATGGCGCAGGCCACCGCCTCACCCACCTTGATGCCATCAACCCCCGCTGACAGAATGCCGCCCGCGTAGCTGGCGCCTTCCCCAGCCGGGTACAGGCCGCGCGTGTTGTCGCTCTGAAAATCGGCACCCCGGCCAATCTTGACTGGGGACGAGGTGCGGGTCTCGACCCCCGTCAGGATGGCATCGCGCATGTCATAGCCGCGGATCTTCTTGCCAAAGGCGGGCAGGGCCTCGCGCATCGCCTCAATTGCGTAGGCCGGCAGGGCCTGGTGCAGGTCGCCCAGCGTGATGCCGGGTTTGTACGAGGGCTCTACGGTGCCAAAGGTAGTGGACGGCGTGCCTGCGACAAAATCGCCCACCAGCTGGCCGGGCGCGCTGTAGTTCTGGCCGCCCAGCAGATAGGCTTTGGACTCCAGCTGGCGCTGCAGCACGATGCCCGAGAGCGGATGGAAGGCGCCCGGCGCCTGCGTCTCCACGCCATAGGTCTTGCCGCCAAAGGCCCAGGCAAAGCTTTCGGCGTCCTGCGGGTAGTCTTCGGGGCTGATCGCGCAGACCATGCCAGCATTGGCATTGCGCTCGGCGCGCGAGTACTGGCTCATGCCATTGGTCACGACGCGCTCGGGCTCGCTGGTGGCGGCCACCACGGTGCCACCCGGGCACATGCAAAAGCTGTAGACGGCGCGGCCATTCTTGGCGTGGTGCACCAGCTTGTAGTCGGCCGCGCCCAAGAGCGGGTGGCCGGCATCCTTGCCCCAGCGGGCGCGGTCGATGACGCTTTGCGGGTGCTCGATGCGAAAGCCCACCGAGAAGGGCTTGGCCTCCATCGCCACACCGCGCTCGTAGAACATCGCAAAGGTGTCGCGCGAGCTGTGGCCCAGTGCCATCACCGCGTGGCGCGCTGGCAGGGTGTAGCTATCGCCACTAACCTGATCCAGCACCTGCAGGCCTACCAGCTGGCGGTCATCGCCTTCGACCAGCACATCAGTGACCTTTTGCTCAAAGCGGATCTCACCGCCCAGGCGCACGATCTCCTCGCGGATGCCCTCGACCACCTTGACCAGCTTGAAGGTGCCGATGTGCGGGTGGGCGGTGAACAGGATCTCCGGCGGCGCGCCGTAGGTGACGAACTCCTGCATCACCTTGCGGCCCAGGTGGCGCGGGTCCTTGATCTGGCTGTAGAGCTTGCCGTCCGAGAAGGTGCCGGCGCCCCCTTCACCAAACTGCACATTCGATTCGGGCGTCAAGCGGCGCTTGCGCCACAGGCCCCAGGTGTCCTTGGTGCGCTGGCGCACGGTCTTGCCGCGCTCCAGCACGATGGGCTTGAAGCCCATCTGCGCCAGCACCAGCGCTGCAAAAATGCCGCAGGGCCCAAAGCCCACCACCACCGGGCGATCCTGCATATCGGCAGGCGCCTGGCCCACCGGGTGCCAGGACATGTCGGGCGTTGGGTTCACATGCGAGTCTGCCGCGAAGTGCGCGAGCAAGGCCGCTTCCTGCGCGGGATCTGCCAAGGCCACATCGACGATGTAGACGGCCAGCAGTTCGGACTTGCGCGCATCGAAGCTGCGCTTGTGCACCTGCAGCTGGGCAATGGCTGCGGGCTGCAGGCCCAGGCGCTGCGCTGCGAGCTGGGTGAGCGCCTCTTGGGGCGCGTATTCGGTGTGGTTGTCGGGGTGGTAAGGCACCGCCGAGAGGGGGAGTTTGAGTTCTGCGATCCGGATCATGGCTTGTACCTATCAAGCAAGGGCATGGATGGTAGCCGATATGGCCGCTGCAGCGCGGCCGGGCAGGGCGCATCCCCATGGCGCCCTAAGGTAAAAAGCATAGCAAGGGTTCTGCGCTTCAGCCTTGCAGCTCTAAACGCGAATATCCGATTCCCGCCCCCTTCTCCACCCGGATCTGCGCCGGGATGCGCTCCTTGAGCGCCTCTACATGGCTGATGATGCCGATCATCTTGCCGCTGGCATTCAGCGTATCGAGCGCTGTCAACGCGATCTCCAGGGTGTCGCCGTCCAAGGTGCCAAAGCCTTCGTCCAGGAACAGCGAATCGATCGAGGTCTTGCTGCTGACCAGGTCCGACAGCGCGAGCGCCAGCGCCAGACTGACCAAAAAGGCCTCGCCCCCCGACAAGGTGCGGGTGTCGCGCGCGACATCGCCTTGCCAGCTGTCGACGATATCGAGCTCGAGCTCGCCAGTGGTCTTGCGCTGCAGCAGGTAGCGGCCATGCAGCCTGGCCAGATGGCCGTTGGCCAAGGCCAGCAAATGGTCCAGGGTCAGGCCCTGGGCAAACTTGCGGAACTTGTCGCCCTTGGCCGATCCGATCAGGCCATCGAGCCGCTGCCACAGCGCGCTGTCGCGCTCCTGCGCCGCAATCTGCGCCAGCAAGGCCTGCTGCCCCGCGCGGCGCTGGTCGTCATCGGCCAGGCGCGCGCGCTGGGCGCCCATGCGCTCTGCCGTCTGGTTGCGCTCGTCCTCCAGCGCCCGCAATTGCGCCGCGAGCGCCTCGGGTGCCTCCTCCGTCAAGGCCTGGGCCTGCAGTTGCTGGTGCTGCTGCACTGCCTCCTCGGCCACCGTGCCAGCGCGCTGCAAAGCCAACTGCAGGCCATCGCGCTGCTGGCTGAGCCGCTCCAGCGCGTCCGCTGGCAACAGCGCATGCGCAAAAGCCTGTGCATCGGCAAAGGGGCTGGCCTCCAAGCCCTGGTTCCAGGCGGCCTGGGCCTGCTCCAGGGCCCACTGCCGCTCGGCCAGTTGCTGGTCCGCTTGCTGGGCTTGGCCTTGCAGGCTGGCGAGTTCTTGGCGGGTCTGTTCCAGCAATGCCGCGCAATCCGCCAGGGTGGCGGGCAGTGCGATGGTCGCAGCACCGGTTTGTGCTGGTGACGGTGCCGGCAGTTGCGCCAGGCGCTGCTGCCATTGCTGGGCCTCTTGCGCGCACTGCTGGGCCTGCTGCTGCTGCAGTGCCAGTTGCTGGGCAGTGGTTTGCAGTTGGGCGCTGTGCTGCTGCCACTGCTGCCATTCCTGCTGGCGGGTCTGCAGCCAGGCATCGTGGCCATCGGCGGGCGGCATCGCCAGGTCCAGCGGGGCCAGGCTGGATTGCAAGGCGGCCTCGGCCGCGTCTGCCTGGGCCTGCAGCGCTTGCACGGCCTGCACCAGGCGTTGCTGCAGGCTGCTGTTGTCATGCAGGGCTTGCTGCAGGCGCGCTTGCGCATGCTGGGCGTCCTGCAGGGTCTGGGCTGCTGCATGCGCGGCATCTTTGGCAGCTTGCAGCGCTTGCTCAGCGGCCTCGGCTGCCGCCAGGGCCTGTTGCAACTGCGCCGCTTGCGCGGCGCTGGCTTGCTGGGCCTCGGCCAATGTGTGCGGCTGCTGCCAGGCAGATGCGGCGACGGGTTGGGCCATGGCTGCGCAGAGTGTCTGCCAGCGCTGTTGCCAGGCGTCCAGCCGCTGCTCGGCTGCTGTCAATTGGGCCTGCAGGCTGGACTGCTGGCTCAGGGCCGCCGCATGCGCGGCGCCCAGCTGTTCGCCCTGCTGCTGCAGCGCCTCCAGCTCGGCCTGGGCCGCTTGCAGCGCGGCGGCGGTGGCCGACACATCCAGCGCGGCATAGGCGGCAATGGCAGGGTGCTCCTGCGAACCACAAAGGGGGCAGGCCTCGCCGGGCTGCAGCGCGTGGCGGTGCGCTTCCAGGCTTTGGATGCGCTCTTCCTGCGCCAGCAGGCGCTGTTTGTCGGCCACGCGCTCTTTCTGGGCCTTGTACTGGCTGCGCAGCGCGGCCAGCGTGGCCTG
Source organism: Comamonas koreensis (assembly GCF_014076495.1). NCBI lineage: Bacteria > Pseudomonadati > Pseudomonadota > Betaproteobacteria > Burkholderiales > Comamonadaceae > Comamonas > Comamonas koreensis. Next base: position 1,333,880 of record NZ_CP043575.1, read on the forward strand.
CTGCTGGGCCAGCGGTGCGGTGCAGGCCTGCAAGGTATCGCCCAGTTGCTGCGCATCGCGCGCCAGCGGTTGGCGTTGCTCGGCATGCTGCAGCAGTTGCTGCCAGGCTTGCTGGTGCTGCTGCGCCGTCTGCCAGTGGGCGCGCAACTGGCCCAGACAGCCGCCGTGCGGGGCCAGGCGGGTGTGCTGCGCATGCTGCAGCTCGCGCGCCGCAGCATCGGCATGCTGCTGCGCGGCTTGGGCCTGCTGCAGTGCGGTGGCCTGTAATGCCATGTGCTGCTGCAGCGACTGGCCTTGTTCGCTGGCTTGCTGCAGTGCGGCTTGTTCTTGCCCCAACTGCCGCCGCTGCTGCTGGCGCTGCGCCAGTTGCGCGCGCCAGCCGCTCAGCTGATCGCCCAGCGCGGCATGGGCTGGGTGCTGCTGCAGCCAGTGCTGCAGATCGCTGTGCTGGGTCTGCAACTGCTGCAATGCCTGCTCGGCTTGCTGCTGGGCCTGCTGCGCCAGCGCGCTGGCATGCTGCTGCAGCTGCCACTGCTGGCGCTGGGCATCGGCCAGGCGGCCCTGCAATTGGGTCTGCTGTGCCTGGCTTGCTGCAGCGGCCGCTTGCGCCTGCTGCCAGCCCGTATGCAGCGGGGCAATCGCCTGTGCCGGGCCATGGGCCTGCAGGCGTTGCAGATCGGGGGCGGCAGCCTGCAGCGCTTGCTGGGCCTGCTGCAGGCGTTCCTGGGCCTGGTGCTGCGCCTGCGCCGCTTGCGCGGTGTGCTGCTGCCAGTGCTGCAAGGTTTGCAAGGCGGCGTGGCGCGCCTGCAAAGTGGCCAAGGTCTCTTGCAGTTGCTGGGCCTCGGTTTGCAGGTGATTGCGCTCGGCCTCGGGCAGCAGCTGCATGCCGCCGGCCTGCGCCTGGTCGCGCTCCAGCGCCTGGCGGGCATCGCGGGCGCGCTCAAACACGGCTTGCGATATCTGGCTGTAGATGTCGGTGCCGGTCAGCTCTTCGAGCAGCTCGGCGCGTTCATTCGCCTTGGCCTCCAAAAATGCGGCAAACCCGCCCTGGGCCAGCAGCATCGATTTGGTAAAGCGCTGAAAATCCAGCCCGGTGATCTCGGCCATCTGGCGCAGCTTGTCGTTGCTCTGGGTGCTCAGGATTACGCCATCGTCCACGCGCGCCAGCTCCACCCGGGGCGCCTGCAGCGCGCCGCTGGCCTTGTCGCGGGCGCGGCGCTGGCTCCAGAAGGCGCGGTAGAGGATGCCCTTGACCTCGAACTCCACCTCGGCCATGCAATCTGCCGTGTGGCGCGTCATCAGGTCATTGCTGCTGGCGCTGAGGGTCGCCAGCCGGGGTGTCTGGTGGTAGAGCGCCAGGCAAATCGCATCGAGCAAGGTCGATTTGCCCGCGCCCGTGGGGCCGGTGATCGCAAACAGGCTGTTATCGGCAAAGGGCGCGGCTGTGAAGTCAATGCGCCATTCGCCTTTGAGCGAGTTCAGGTTTTTAAGCCGCAGGCTGCGTATCTTCATGGCGCCTCCCCGCTGGGGTTGGAGAGCGACTGCAGCACGGCCTGGTAGCGCGCGGTCAGTGCCTGCTGCAGCTCGGCGTCCATCGTCTCCAGCGCCAGGCGGCGCTCAAACACCTGGGCCGGTGTCAGCGCATCCAGTGCTTCGATGGCAGGCCCGCTCCACTGCGCGGCCGCCCGACCGCGCAGCCGTTTGACCCGCAGCAGCTGCAATGGCAAACCTTCGGCAAGTGCCTGCACGCGCAGCGGCAGGTCGGCCAGGTAGTCGTCTTCTTCGATCATGATGTCCAGCCAGACCTTTTTGTCGTCCTGGGCCAGCGCACTGGCCTGCTGCAGCGCAGCGGGCAAGGCCGCCAGGCTGCTGCGCAGCGCTGCCATGGGCTGGAAGACCGGCACCGGCAGGGCGGTGACGGCCTGCAAGCCGGGCTCCCCCAACTCGACCAACAGCATCTGCTTGGGCTGGCGCGTCTCGTCAAAGCCCAGCGCGATCGGCGAGCCGCTGTAGCGGATGTGCGCCAGCCCGCCCACCTTTTGCGGCTGGTGGATATGGCCCAGCGCGATGTAGTCCACAGGGGGAAAGGCCTGGGTCGGGAAAGCCTCCAGCGCGCCGACATAGATCTCGCGCACCGATTCGCTGCTGCTGGCGCCCACGGTGGTGAGGTGGCCGGTGGCGATGATGGGCAGCTGCCGCCCCAGGCTGGCCTGCAGGGCAGCCTGCTGCTGCAGTGCCGCCGCATACACCTGCTGGTAGGTTGCCTGGATGGCCTGCTGCAAGGCCAGTTGCTTGTCTTGCGCACTCTGCTCAGCCTGGCTTTGCAGCACATCGCGGGGGCGGATAAAGGGCAGCGCGCAGACGATGCAGCCAGGCGTGCCATCGCGCAGCGGCAGGATGCGCACATGCTGCGCGGGCGCGCCGGTCGCGGCAATCACCTGGGTGCCCAGGTGCTGCAGCAGGCCCTGGCTTTCTTCCAGCACCGCAACCGAATCATGGTTGCCGCCCAGCACCAACAGCGCCACACCGGCCTGGTGCAGGCGGGCGATGAGGCGGTTGTAGAGCTCGCGCGCGTAGCTGGGGGGCGCGCCGGTGTCAAAAATATCGCCGGCGATCAGCACCGCATCGGCGGCTTGCGCCGCCACCTGTTCCAGCAGCCAGTCGATCAGCGCGCTGTGCTCTGCCTGGCGGCTTTGGCCCATGAAATGCTGGCCCAGGTGCCAGTCCGAGGTGTGAATGATGCGCATGGTCGGGGGAGGGGGATGGAGAGATCGCGGGAACCCTGTTGATGGTAGTCGCTGCGCGCAGCGCCGGTCAAAGAAAAAGACCTCGCCCAGGCTTGGCGCCCTGGCGAGGTCTGGCGGCCGACAAGGCGGTGCTTACTGCGGGACGCCCGGCGCCCTGCGCGCCGCCGCGCGGTTGTAGGCAAAGCCAAACACCACCAGCGCCAGCACCAGGGCCTGGGCCAGCAAGGTCTCCATCGTGGGGAACATGCCCAGCAGCTCGATGCGCGGCGCCGCTAGCGGCGTGGCGCTGACCCAGCCGGCCTCTTGCAGCGAGGACACGCCCTTGCCCACCAGCACGACCGCCAGCACGGCCACCAGGATCGAGGTGGCCGAGAAGAAGCGGCCCACGGGCATGCGGGCGCTGGTGCGCAGCAGCACCCAGGCAATGACCCCCAGGATGGCTACGGCCGCCAGGCCGCCGCCCAGCAGCGCGCCATGGTGGCCGTCCGAGGCCAGCGCCGAGAAGAACAGCACGGTCTCGAACACCTCGCGGTAGACAGAGACAAAGGCCAGTGCGAACAGGCCCCACATCGAGCCCTGGCCCATGCTGGCCGAGAGCTTTTCGCTCAAATAGCTTTGCCAGCGGCCGGCGCTGCTCTTGCTGTGCATCCACAGGCCCACGCTCAGCAGCACCAGCGCGGCGACCACCGAGCCCAGGCCCTCGGTCACCTCGCGGCTGGCGCCGCTGATCTCGACCAGATAGGTCGCAATCGCCCAGGTCATGCCGCCGGCGACCAGGGCCGAGCTCCAGCCTGCATGCACATACCGCAGTGCATCCTGGCGGCCGGCCTTGCGCAGCAGCGCGACCATGCCGATGACGATCAGCAAGGCCTCCAGCCCTTCGCGCAGCAAGATGGTGAGCGCGCCGACAAAGGTGGCGGTGGCGTCGGAGGCGCCCGCGTTCAGCTCGGCCTCGACCTGGCCAAACATCGCCTGCAACTGCTGGGCGGCGGCCTCGGCCTCTTGCAGCGTGCCGCTGGCTACTGTGGCGCGGTACTGCACCATGGCCGATTCGACCTGCGTCATCAAGGCCTTGTTGCGCGCAGCGATGGTGGGCTCCAGCGGCTCAAAGCCATCGAGGTAGGCCGACAGGGCCAGCTTCATCGCCTGGTTGCGGTCGCCCGCCTGGAGCGCAGCCAGGCTTTGCGCCAGGCGCTGGCGCGACAGGGCCACGCCGCTGGCCTTGCCTTCGCTGATGACCTCGGGGTTGGCGCGCAGGTAAGCGAGCACCGCGCGGGCCTGCTCGATCGGCATGGCGGGGGTCAGGCTTTGCGCGGTGGTGGTGCTGAGCGCGGCCAGGTCACCAAAGCGTGCACGCAAGCCGGCATCGCTCTGCCACAGCGCCTTGCCGGTGGCGCGCAGCTCATCGTTGTACGACAGGCCGCCAACAAAATAGGCCAGCGCCCAGCGGTCGTCTTCGGGCAGCGCGCCAAAGGACACCATCGAGGTGCCCTCCACGCCTTGCGAGGTCACCTGGTAGAGGGCCATCAGGCTGCGCGCATTCGCACGCTGCGCATCGCTGAAGGCAATCGGCGGCGGATCCAGGCCTTGCGCGGCCGGGCCATCGCCGCCGCCGGTAGCGCCATGGCAACTGGCACAGATTTGTTGAAAGAGTTGAGAGCCTTTGGTTATATCGGGGGCCTTGGCAGGCGCGACCGGCATCGGGTAGGCCGCCACCAGCAACTGGGCCGCCTGGTGGGCCAGCTGGGCGACTGCATCGGCCGTGGCCTTGGCCTGCACCGCTGCGCGCAACTGGGTCACCAAGCTCACCACCTTGGCCTTGTCGGCATGGGCGGGCAGGGCCTGGGCCTGTTCCAGCGCATTGGCGCTGAAGTCCAGCATCTCGGCATATTCGCCTTCGCTGGCGACCTGGCCGTTCTCGACTGCGCCGCCGTAGTCCACGGCGACATAGTCCAGCAGCTGCCAGAGCTGGCGCGCGTCCGTGGCTTGCGTGGCGGAAGCAGAGTTGGAAGCGGTGGTGGAGAGCGCCGCAGAGGGCGTTTGGGCCAGGGCAGGGCCGCTGAGCAAACCGGCCAAACCGGCCACAAGGGCCAGTGTCCAGCTGAGTGTGGAGCGCATGGAATGTTATGAATAAGAATTATTCGCGCCATTTTAAGCTTGTTTACATTCTGTACTGGCCCAGTCGACCAGTGTGAAAGAAGTGGCAAATCACGTCATTGAGCCCATTTTGCGACCGTGATGGGGCGGCGTTGGAAACGCAATTGGTAACCATTTCTGCATGCCAGATCGCTACACTGCGGCCACGCGCTTGTGCTCATAGGGAGGGCAAGGCGTTGCACGCCGCAAGCCCTGTGCCGTGCCGCAACGAGGAGAAAAAATGGAAAAACTAACAGGATTCGCCGTAGCCGCCGTGGTCGCATGTGCCGGTCTGATGGGTTGCAGCAAGAAGGAAGAGACGCCCAGCAGCCCACCGGCCGCCGCCGCGCCGGCCCCTGCGCCCGCAGCAGCACCGGCGCCAGCACCCGCCGCTGCCGCACAAAAAGTGCAGCCCGGCAAGTGGCAGGCGGTCACCGAGATGAGCGGCCCCATGGGCCAGCAGGCACTGGCCGGTATGGAGCAGGCCTTCAAGACCATGACGCCCGAGCAGAAGAAGGCCGCCAACCTGGATAACGCCAAGATCGAAGGCGGCAAGCTGGTGCAAGAGATGTGCATCACGCCCGAGATGGCCGGCAAGACCTTGCAATCGCTGGCCGATTCGCAGCTCAAGAACATGCCAGGCTGCAGCCCGGCTGACGTCAAGACCGATGGCAACAAGGAATCGATGCGCTTCAGCTGCGGTGAAGGCAAGATGAGCATGGTCCTCGAAGCGGTCTATGTCTCGCCCACCGAGAACACCGTCACCAGCACCATGGACATGGCCGGCCAGGGCATGACCACCACGGTGAGCAGCAAGCGCGTGGGCGACTGCTGATAGAGAAGCTCGCGCGCCGCTGCTTGGGTGGTGGCCTGGGGCTTTTGAATGTGAGAACGCAGCCTGGGTGGCTGCGTTTTTTTATGGGCGCCTTGGATGGGCCCCCAAGCGTCGGGCTTCAAACTTCGGGTGAGGGATTGCTGGGCCTTGCTGTTTTCTCCCGTTGCAATTCATCCCCATCCGTCCACACAAGGCTATTGCTCCACCCGTATCACCTGAGCCAAATCGACACCCAAAGACTGTGCTTTCTCCAGCAGGGCTTGCCGCTGGGCCTCCGGAATGGTCTTGCTGCGGGACAGAATCCACATGTAGTCCGTGCTGCTGCCAATCACCAGGGCGGTCTGGTACTGCTCATCGAGGCTGACCACGTTGTAGCCACCGTAAAACGGGCCAAAGAACGAGACCTTCAGCGCGGCCTCATTGGCTTGGCGCAGGAAGCGTGCCTTGCCTTGCGCTTCACGCCACTGTTGCTTGGCGGGGTCATAGCCGCGGTTCAGCACGGTCACGCTGCCATCGGCATTCAGGCTGTAGCTGGCCGTCACCTGGGTCAGGCCTTTTTCAAAACGGTGGTCGATGCGCGCCAGCTCATACCAGGTGCCCATGTACTTGCTGGCGTCAAAGCCGCTGACCGGTTGTACCCCTTGGGGGACAGAGACTGCGCAGCCGGGCAAGGCGACTGCGGCACCGGTGATTGCTACCGCCATAGCGGTGGCGCGGATGAGAGCGTTTGCAGAGAAAGGCATCGTAGATTTCCTTTTTGGTCTTGGGCGGTCGGTGAATGAACGGACTGGTGTTCAGGATTGACTGTTTTTGGACCCATCGTCATAGGCGCTGATGCTGTACCGCCGTCGTCCGGGCGCAGGCATCAGGCCTTGGTGATACGCCGCACGCTGGCAAAGTACCAGCGGTCGGGCAGGCAGCGCAGCAGGCGCACCCAGCGGGTAAAGCGGCGGGGAAAGTTCATCTCGAACTGTCCGCGCGCCCAGCCCTGCAAGATGTGCTGCGCCGCTTCGGCGGGGCTGATCAGCGCGGGCATCTTGAAATGGTTCTGGGCGGTCAGGGGTGTCTCGACAAAGCCTGGGTTGATGATGGATACGCCCAGCCCTTGGGGGTGCAGATCCAGGTAGAGGTTTTCAGCCAGGTTGTTGAGCGCGGCCTTGGTGGGGCCGTAGGCGAGCGACATGGGCAGCCCCCGGTAGCCCGCAACACTGCCGACCAGCGCGATATGGCCCCGGCCTGCCTGCAGCAGCATCGGGAGCACGGCATCGAGCACAAGGAGCACGCCGACATAGTTGACCGCCAGGTGTTTTTGCATCTCTGGCAGGTCGAAGGCGGTGGCGCGCAGCGGCCGGTAGTAGCCGGCGCAATACAGCACCAGGTCAGGCGCAGCACCCAGGGCGGTATGCACCGCTTGTGCGGCAGCCGCCACTTTGCCGGGCTCGCTCACATCCAGCGGTAGTGCCAGGCAGCCAGGGCGGCTGTTGGCAAAGTCCTGCAGTGCAGCGCTGTCCCGGGCCGATACGATGACGCGCGCGCCCTTGGCCCGCAGCGCTTCAGCCGTGGCCCGGCCAATGCCGGTGGAGGCGCCAATGATCCAGACGGATCGGCCCTGCCAGTCGCGCATCGGCTGATTGAGCTTGGCTTGCAGCAGCGGCATCACTCCGACCCTTTGGTGAAGGAGATGGTCAGATCGCCCAGCTGGATGCCGAACTTGCTCATCGCCGTGCGGTTGAGCATGGTGCGCCCGTCCATCAGGTACATCCAGTCGTCCATCCGCACATTCCAGACCCGGCCGTTCACCGGCAAGGCCAGCACATAGTTCCAGTGCAGGGCGTTGCCGGCGGCCTGGCCGGTGGCGGGGCCGACGACATCCCCTGCCTGGCCGCTGTAGCGGCCCTCACCCAGGTACTGGATGTGCCAGGTGCGTTCCTGCGTCGTGCCGTCGCTGTAGACAAAGTGCTCTTCCAGCACGCCGTCATTGCCCGTCCACGTGCCGGTCATGCGCACGGTAAAGCGCTTGACCACCTTGCCCTGGCGGTCGGTGAACATGCCCTGCGCCGTGAGCGGGCCGTTGAAATACTGGCGCAGGTCCAGCTGCGGGCGTTCCTGCGCATATTCTTCGACCGAGGGGCCGGCGCAGGCGCTGAGCAGGGCCAGCGTGCCGATCAAGGCCAGACCGATCCCCGCGCGCCGCAGGGTCAGGGAAGGACGGGGAAGGTGCAGTGGTTTCATATCTACCTCCAGGAGGGTTGCAGACGCTCGGCGCGCCAGAGAGAGGCCAGGGCCAACAACTTGAGCAGGCAGGGCAGGCCGCCATAGGCCCAGGCCAGCGCCTGCAGACCGGCAGGGGCGGTGCTGCCGCTGTGGTAGCCCGCAACGGCGAGCAGCGGCAGGCAGAGCCCGGCGGCAAGGGCCAGGTTGAGCTTGGTGGCACAGGCCCACCAGCCCAGGTAGCGCCCGTCGCCGGATCCCCCATGGCCCGATTCGTGGATCACGCCGGTCAGCAGCGCGCCGGGCACCGCCAGGTCGGCGCCCAGCGCCAGGCCGCTGGCGATGCAGATGGCCGCGAAGGCCCAGGCATCCCCCGCACCCAGCAAAGATGCGGAAAAAAAGGCGATAACGCTGGCGAGCATGCCGGCGCGCCAACTGGGCGCCAGGCCCCAGCGGGCCACGGCCCTCACCCACAGCGGCAGGCCCAGCGCGGCAGCGGCAAAGTAGCACAGCAAAAACAGTGGCAGCAATTCGGGCGCCTGGAGCCGGTCCACGACAAAGAATGGTAAGAGCGTGGCGGGTATGGCCGCCGCAATGCCGTTGAGCATGAACACGGACAGCAGCCGGCGAAAGGCGGCATCACGCCAGGGTGAGGCCTGGGGCAGTGCATCGCGCTGTGCGGCCCCTGCGCCGGCATGTGCAGCGTCGGTGCGTGGATCGCGCAGCCGGTACAAGCCCAGCAAACCCAGACCCAGCGCGGCCAGCAGCACCGCACTGGTCGCATCCATGCCCAGCAGGCTGGGCAAGACGCTGGCCGTGAGCACGCCAACCAAGGTCGGGCCCTCGCGCCAGGCCGTCACCTGCGTGCGCCAGGCTGCCTGGCCACCCCAGCGGGTGCCCCAGGTCTGGTGCAGGATCGCGACCGCGCTATAGGCCAAGGTGCTCAGCAGCAGGCAGCCGACGAGCCAGCCCAGCATCTGGAACGGGTTGCTGGTGGGCGGGTGCCAGAGCGCATAAAACCCCAGGGCCATGGCCAGACTGCCCAGCGCCGCAGCCAGCCAGGCGGCACGCCGCCCGCGCCGCAGCAAGCGATCCGCCAGGCGGCCCAGCGCCGGGTCCAGCAGCGCATCAAAGGCCCGGGTGGCGAGCAACACGGCCCCGAGGCCGGCCAGCGGCGCGCCGGCCACGGCCGCATAGTAGTGGGGCAGGGTGACGTACAAGGGCAGCGAGACAAAGGCCAGCGGTGCAGCCAGCGCGCCATAGGCGAGCCCGGTGCGCCAGGAAAGCGTTTGCTGCACAAGGGGGGCACGCATGGCAGGCAGTCCTCAGCCCTGGCCCAGCAGTGCAGCGCGCAGCGCCGGTGCGGAGGTTTGCTCCGACAGCCAGATGCCAAAGAACAGGCGCGCGTACAGCGCGTCGTCAATAGCTGCAGTCTCGCGCCCGTTGTGCAAGAAAACGACCTTGCCCGCACCGTCGTTCAAACCCAGCAAGCGGTCCTGCGCCACCACATCGGGAAAGGCCTGCTTCATCATGCGCAGCCACTGGCGGCCCTGGTCTTCGGAGAAGGGCGCCACCCGGCGCATCTCGGCGATGGAGCGCTCAGCGATGGCCTCGCCCTCGAGCTTGCGGTCATAGACCAGCTCCAGCGCAAAGGGCTGGCGCGCATAGTCCAGCGGGTTGAAGCCGGCAGACGCCCACAGGCGCGCCTCATACACCCGCAGCCCAAAAAACCGCAGCACTCCGGTGCCCACCAGGCGGGCGCCTGGCAAGGCCGTGCCCAGCTCAGCGGGAGGGGCAGGGGAGGCAGGCGTGGCAGCGAGGAGGTTGTGGGTCATGGCAGTCATGGAGAGAGCAAGAAGGCTGGCGCCCCAGCCCAGGGCTTGGCGACGGCGAATTTCAGGCATGGTCGGGCCTGCGCAGTGTGAACTGGACCACATCGGTATTGCCCATGTCGAACGAGGCCTCGCAGTAGGCGAGGTAGAAGCGCCAGATGCGCACAAAGCGTTCATCAAAGCCCTGTTCGCGGACAGCATCGATCTGCTGCTCGAAGGCCTGGCGCCAGCGCCGCAGCGTCTCGGCGTAGTCGCTGCCAAAATGCAGCTTCTTTTCCACGGTCAAACCCGCCTGGCGTGCTTCGCGCTCAAAGGCCTGGACGCTCGGCAGCAAGCCGCCCGGGAAGATGTACTGCTGGATGAAATCGGTCGAGCGCAGGTAGCGCGCAAACAAGTCGTCGCGCAAGGTGATCGATTGCACACAGGCATAGCCACCGGGCTTGAGGCACTGGCGCAGCGTCTGGAAATAGCTACGCCAGTATTCATGCCCCACCGCTTCAAACATCTCGATGGACACGATGGCATCGAAGGGCTGCGACTGGTGCTGGGCGGCCAGGTCCCGGTAGTCCTGGTAGCGCAGATCGACCTGGGCTTGCAGGCCCGCTTGGGCGATGCGCTCCAGACCCCATTGGCGCTGCTCGCGCGACAAGGTCACCCCGGTCACCTGGGCGCCAAACTCGGTGGCGGCCGTCTGCGCCAGTGCACCCCAGCCGCAACCAATTTCCAGCAGACGTTCGCCGGGTTGCAGCCCGGTTTCTTGCAAGGCTCTGCGCATCTTGGCCTGCTGGGCCTGCTGCAGATCGGCCTGGGCCAGCGCATCGCCGCTGCGCCCCTCAAACCAGGCCGCGCTGTAGTTCATGCTCGGGTCGAGAAAGAGGCGGTAAAAGTCATTGCCCAGGTCGTAGTGGGCATGGATGTTGCGCGCGCTGCCCGAGCGGGTGTTGCGGTTGAGCAAGTGGCGCAAGCGAAAACCCAGCCGCCCCCACCAGCTGCCATATACCAGCTGCTCCATGTGGTCGCGGTTGCTGATGCACAGGCGCAGCAGTGCGCTCAGATCGGGGCTGTCCCACTGGCCCTCGATATAGCCTTCGGCCAGGCCGATATCGCCCGAGCGCTGCACGCGTTCCAGCGCCTCCCAATCCTGGATGGCACAGCGCGCATCGGCCTGCGCTGCGGGCTGTTGGCTGAAATGCCGCAGTTGCCCATCGGGCAGCTGCATATCGAGCTGACCGCAGGGCAGGTGCTCCAGCAGCTGCAGCACCTGGCGCGCGCCGCGGGGGATGGATTGCCCGGCTTTGGCGGACGGGCTCGGCAGGGAGGCGGTGGTGGAGTTCATCGTGTGACGAAGCGCTTGGGCGCGGTGGGTTTGCGATGGAAGGGCAGGCGCTTGAACCACAGGCGCAGCGCCTGCCAGTGGATGCGGAACACGACACCCAGCGTCATCAGCGGCATGCCCCAGAATGCGCGCCGCACAGTGGCACGGGTCAAGGGCTGCAGCGTGCCTGCGACGCCGGTGCGCAGCAGCGCGCCGGCCTCGTCATGCAGGTCGACCTGCACCTGGTTGCGGCTGTCGCTGCGCACAAAGCGGAAGCGGTATTCGCCCTGCACATTGCAAAACGGCGACACATGGAAGCATTTGGCCGCCACCTGTTCCGTGCCCCAGGCCAGATCGGGCCCGGCCAGCAGGTAGGCATGGCGTTCGCCAAAGGTGTTATTGACCTCGGCCAGCACGGCGGCCAGCGAGCCATCTGCGCGGTGCGCATACCAGAAGCTGACCGGCTTGAAGGCATAGCCCAGCACACGTGGGAAAGTGTGCAGCCAGACCTCGCCGACCGCGTCGTCGATACCTTCTTGCTGCAGCAGCTGGTCAAACCAGGCCAGGCAGTCGGCGCTGCCCTCGCCATGGTCGCGGTCATAAAAGCTGATCAGGCCGCGCCGGTTGCGGCGCAGCACCGCATCGGGCTGGTCACGCAAGCTGCGCAGGGGCAGCAGCAAGAAATACCCGGGGTAGCGGAAGGCATGCACCACCGGGCGCAAGCGCTGGTGCCAGATGTGGCCAAAGCCGATCAGCGAGGGGTTGCTCATGCGGCCTCCTCCAGTGCCGGCGCCTGCGCGAGCGGCGCGGCGTCCTCCAGCGACTGGCACAGGCTAGCGGCAGCGGCCAGGCCGGACCGCAGCCCGTCCTCGTGGAAGCCATAGCCGCACCAGGCGCCGCAAAACCAGGTGCGCAGCTGGCCCTGCAGCTGGGGCAGCAGGCGCTGGGCGTCGATGGCTGCCTGGTCAAAAACGGGGTGGCTGTACTGGATGCGGGCATGTACCTGGTCTGCCGCAATCGGGCGCGCTGGGTTGAGCGATACCACCACCGGCTGCTGCCAAGGCAAGGGCTGGAGCCGGTTGATCAGGTAGTGCAGGCAGACGCCCGCTTGCTCGGCGCTGGATGCCGCTGCGCGCTCGTAGTTCCACGCGGCCCAGGCCGCCTGGCGCTGGGGCAGCACGCTGCTGTCGGTATGCAATACCGCCTCATTGGGCTGGTAGCGGATGCTGCCCAGCACCGCGCGTTCAGCGGCCGTGGCGCCATTGCCCAACAGCTGCAAGGCCTGGTCGCTGTGGCAGGCCAGAACCACGGCATCAAACCATTCGGCGCCCTGCGCCATCTGCACCATCACGCCCTGCGGGTGGCGCTGCAGGCCGAGCACCGGCGTGTTCAGGCGCGCCTCGTGGCGGCCATCCTGCGTCAAACGGGCCAGCAGGCGGCGCACGTACTGGCGTGAGCCTCCGCGCACGCTGTACCACTGCGGCCGGTCGCTGACCTGGATCAGGCCGTGGTTGTGGCAGAAGCGAATCATCGTGGCGACGGGGAAGTGCAGCATCTGGTCCGTGGGGCACGACCAGATGCAGCCCAGCATCGGCAGCAGATAGTCGCTGCGGAACGCGGCAGAGAAGCGGTGCTGGTCCAGGAATGCAGCGATCGAGGCCGTCATCTCGGCCTCGGCCTGGCGCTTGGCGATCTCGGTGGTCAGGCGGTTGAAGCGGGCGATGTCCCGCAGCATGCCCCAAAAGCGCGGGCGCAGCAGATTGCGTTTTTGGGCAAACACGCTGGCCAGGGACCGGCCGCTCCATTCCAGCGCAGATGCCCCGTTGACACCGGGCACCTGGACGGAGAACGACATCTCAGCGGCCACCGTATCGACCTGGAGGTCTTGGAAGAGCTGGGTCAGCAAGGGGTAGGTGCGGTGGTTGAACACCAGAAACCCGGTATCGACGCCGTGCGTGATGCCGTTCAGGCTCAGGTCCACTGTGTTGGCATGGCCGCCGAAATGGCTGCCAGCTTCCAGCAGGCTGACCCGGTGCGATGCCTGCGAACGGGCCAAGTGGGTGGCAGCAGCCAGCCCAGAAATCCCCGATCCGATGACAGCGATGCGTTGCATGAAAGGCCCCCTGTAGATGCCACAGTCAAACGGTTGAACCTTGTAGATCAATTGTTGAACTGATGAGTTCACACTATAAACCACAAATGTCAAAAATGCACCATTTAGTCTTCTTCATGACCTGCTACGTCATAAAATAGCGGCATGAATGCTCGGTCCGCCATCAAGGAACAAATACAACGTGTGCGTGAAGAGGCCATCGTGACGGCGGTGAACCGCCTTCTCGCGACCAAGGGCTACGACGCGATGACGGTCGATGAGGTGGCGGCGGAGGCGGGCATGGCCAAGGCCAGCCTCTACAAGCTGTTCACGTCGAAGGAAGAATTGGCGGGCGCCGCCATGGTGGGGGTGCTGGATCGCGCCTTGGGATTTGTTGATGACTTGCGCAATGCGGCCCAGGCGGCGGCAGAGGCAGGCCAGCCCATCGCGGCGCTGGAGCAACTGAAGGCCGTGGTGCGCTGGGCCATGCGCACCCAGCTGGAAGGTCAAATGCCGTCGCTGCCCGCGCAAAACTCCAACCTCAGCGCCTCGCTGCAGTCCAACGATGCCTATATGGACCGGCTGATTGCGCTGAGCAACCGGCTGAGCATCTGGATCACCGAGGCCCAGACCCGCGGCCAGCTGCCAGCGGCGCTGCCGGCCGAGCTGGTGCTCTACACCTTGTTTGCCCGGGCCTGCGATCCGGTGCTGGGTCTGCTCAAGGACTCGGGCCAGTACAGCGATGACCAGATCATCGACTGGGTGACGGGCACCACCTTTCACGGCCTGGCCGGGCCGGCGGCGGCGCCCGGTGCGGCTCCTAGCGCTTGACCGAGGCGTTGCGCCGCAGCCAGCGCATCAGGGCGCCAATCGCCGGTAATTTCTCGTACAGCTCTTCTGCGGCGTCCCAGTAGTCGCGGTGGTGGGACACGCGCCCTTGCGCATCGAAGCGCAACAGTGAAGCGCCGTAGATGCACTGGGACGCTTGCGCGTTCCAGCGCCGAAAGCGAAAGCGGAACTCCCACTCCAGGGACGCCCGCTCGCCCTGCACCAGCTGCTGGGTGACGATGAAACGGGGCTCATGCAAGGCTGTGAACATGTGTTCAAAGATGGCGCGGATGTCCGCGATGCCGCGCACCTCGTTGAACGGGTCCTTGAAAAAGGCATCTGCCGCGTAGTAGTCGCCCAGCTGCGCGAGGTTCTCGGGCGCGAGCGACTCGTAGAAGCCCACCAGCCGCTGCACCGCGGCGGCGCTGACATCGGAATCGGAAATCGCAGACATCGTGGCGCTCCTAGGAGGGACTAGTCCCGTGATTCTCGCTTGCCGCTGGCCTTGTTCCAGTAGCCAAACTCGTCCTCATGCACCTCATAGTCGAGCTCCTGCAGGCGCTCGTGCATGCGGGCCTGGGCGTCGGCCACACCCTGGTTGTAGAGGCTGGGGCCGATTTCCTTCAGGAAGAAGCCAAGCAGCGCGGCGGCGGTCATATTGCCGATGCGCTCGCCCTGGGTCTGCTCGAAGTAGCGTTCGATGGATTGGACGGCACGGTCGTGCACGTCCTTTTTGAGTTCAATAGCCATATGCAGATTTACAGAGGTCCATCGACCGGCTCGGCCAGGAAGCCGCCGCTCTGGTGGGCCCAGAGCTTGGCATAGATGCCGCCTTGGGCCAGCAGCTGCTGGTGGCTGCCTTGCTCGATGATCTGGCCCTTGTCCATGACGATCAGGCGGTCCATCGCGGCGATGGTGGAAAGGCGGTGCGCAATGGCGATGACGGTCTTGCCATGCATGAGGCTGTCCAGGCTCTCCTGGATGGCAGCCTCGACCTCGCTGTCGAGCGCGCTGGTAGCTTCGTCCAGCAGCAGGATAGGGGCGTCTTTGAGCATCACGCGGGCAATGGCCACGCGCTGGCGCTGGCCGCCCGAGAGCTTGACGCCGCGCTCGCCCACCTGGGCGTCGTAGCCGGTGCGGCCAAAACGGTCACTCAGTGTGGCGATAAAGTCGGATGCCTCGGCACGCTCGGTGGCGCGGCGCATGTCTTCTTCGCTGGCGTCGGGGCGGCCGTAGAGGATGTTGTCGCGCATCGAGCGGTGCAGCAGCGAGGTGTCTTGCGTCACCATGCCGATATTGCTGCGCAGGCTGTCTTGCGTGACCTTGGCAATGTCCTGGCCATCGATGCGGATCTGGCCGCCGGCCAGGTCGTGGAAGCGCAGCAGCAGGTTGACCAGGGTCGACTTGCCGGCGCCCGAGCGGCCAATGAGGCCAATGCGCTCGCCGGGGTGGATGGTCAGGTTGAGCTGGTCGATGACCGGGCGGCCCGCATCCTTGTAGGCAAAGCTGACGTTGTCGAACTCGATGCGGCCTTGCTGCACCACCAGGGGCTTGGCGCCGCTGGCATCGACGATGCTGCGCGGCTTGGTCAAGGTGTTGATACCGTCCTGGATGGTGCCGACGTTCTCGAACAGGCCCGTCATCTGCCACATCACCCAGTGCGAGTAGCCCATCAGGCGCAGGGCCATCGCGATCACGGCGGCGACCACACCGGCGCTGGCCTGGCCATTCATCCACAGGTACAGCGCCGTGCCCGATGCGCCCAGCAGCAGCAGCGTGATCATCAGGTGGTTGGTGATCTCGAACAGGCTGACCAGGCGCATCTGTGCATGGCCGGTCTGCTTGAAGGCTTCCATCGCGCTGCGGGCGTAGTCGGCCTCACGCCTGGTGTGGGCGAACAGCTTGACGGTGGCGATATTGGTATAGGCGTCGGTCACGCGGCCGGTCATCATCGAGCGCGCATCGGCCTGGGCCTTGCCGATCTTGCCCAGGCGCGGCACAAAGTAGAAGCAGGCGCCGATATAGGCGAGCAGCCACAGCAGGAAAGGAAGCATCAGCCGCCACTCGAAGCTGGCCGCCAGGATCAGGATGCCGATCATGTAGACGCTCACGCCTACCAGCACATCAACAATCATGAACACCACTTCGCGCACGGACAGTGCCGTCTGCATGATCTTGGTGGTGATGCGGCCGGCAAACTCGTCGGCGTAGAAGGACATGCTCTGGCCCAGCATCAGGCGGTGGAACACCCAGCGCAGCCGCATCGGGAAGTTGATGGCCAGCACCTGGTGCATCACCTGCGTGTGCAGGCCCAGCAGCAGCACACTGCCCAGCAGCACGCCGGCGATGCCCAGCGCAGTGCCGCCCTGCTCGGCCCAGAAGTTGTTGGGCGACAGGGTCGCCAGCCAATCGACCACATGGCCCATGACGGCAAACAGCAAGGCCTCATAGACGGCCAGCAGGGCCGAGGTGGCCGTGAGCAAGCCGATCCAGCCCCGCATGCCTTGCGTACAGGCCCACATGAAAGCAAAAAACCCCTTGGGTGGAACCTGGGGTTCGGCACTGGGATAGGGCGGCACCCGCCGCTCGAAAAACGAAAACATGCACTGATCTCCTGCAATAGGGCTGGGGCGCTGGGTCTGTGCCAGCCCTGGCGCTGCATGGTAAGCAGCTGTTGATATTAACAGTGGTAACAACCCCGATCCGGCAAGTCTAGCGGCGCCCGCGACCCCCTTGGCGGGCGGCCAACATAGCCCTAGAGGGGCGGGTGTCTTTGTGTCGGCGAACCGTCGCCTGGGCGTCAATCTTTCAACCTATGGGCTTGCAAAAAACCATAGGTGTGTTCACCAATGCGCAGCCCGCACACTGTTTCTAAGATAGCGGCTTTTGACACGAGGTGCTACTGATGCCACACAAATCGACAACAATGCTGCAGGTGTCCCAAGCGGCCCGCTGGCGGTTTCCCGCACTGAGTGCTGTGACCCTGGCGGTCACGCTGAGCCTGGGCGCTTGCGCCAGCGGCCCCCAAAACACCCAAGCCGCTGCGGCGGCCCCTGCCGTTGCCGCCGCACCTGCTGCAGCGCCAGCGGCTGCGCCTCAGGTGGCCCAGCAAGGCCAGCGCAATGTGGTCGTGCTGGCCACCGGCGGCACGATTGCCGGCGCCGGTGCATCGGCAATGAACAGCGCCACCTACAGCGCCGCCAAGGTGCCGGTGGACAAGCTGCTCGCCGGCCTGCCTGAGCTGTCCAAGGTCGCCCAGGTGCGCGGTGAGCAGGTCTTCCAGATTGCCTCCGAGAGCTTTACCAACGACAACCTGCTGGTGCTGGCCAAGCGCGTCTCTGCGCTGGTCAAGCAGCCCGATGTGGATGGCGTGGTCATCACCCACGGCACCGACACGCTGGCCGAGACGGCCTATTTCCTGAGCCTGACGGTGCACACCAACAAGTCCATCGTGGTCGTGGGCTCGATGCGCCCAGGCACCGCGCTGTCGGCCGATGGCGCTCTGAACCTGGTCAACGCCGTGAGCGTGGCAGCGTCCAAGGATGCCGAAGGCAAGGGCGTGGTTGTGACGATGAACGACGAGATCCAGACCGCGCGTGATGTGAACAAGGATGTGAACATCAAGACCAGCGCGTTCCAAAGCCAGTGGGGCCCGTTGGGCATGGTGGTGGAAGGCAAGAACTACTGGTTCCGTGCGCCAATCAAGCGCCACACGATGCAGTCCGAGTTCAACATCGACACCATATCCAGCCTGCCTGCCGTCGAAGTGGTCTACAGCTACGGCAATGTGCCGCGCACTGCGATTGATGCATTTGTCGGCACCGGCGCCAAGGCGATCGTGCATGCCGGCACCGGCAATGGCTCGGTGGCGGACCGCATCGTCCCCGCGCTGCAGGAAGCGCGCAGCAAGGGCGTGCAGGTGATCCGCTCGGCACGCGTGCCTTATGGCTTTGTGCTGCGCAATGCCGAGCAGCCCGATGACAAGTACGACTGGGTGGTCGCGCATGACCTGCGCCCGGAAAAAGCCCGCCTGCTGGCAGCGCTGGCGCTGACCAAGACCAACGACCCCAAGGAAATCCAGCGCATTTTCTGGGAATATTGATCGCCAGCGTGCCCGGCTGAGGCTGGGCACCTGCTTCGACAATGCGCAACCCCATCGCGCATACCAAAGGACAGCAAGCGCTGTCCTTTTTTCTGTCCGCTGCGTTGCTCGCCAGCGGCAGCGGGGGCCGCTGCCAATGTCACAATCGCTGCATTCACAGGAGCAAAGAAGATGGCGCATGCGTGGACCCGAATCAGTTACGAAGGCTTTGCCGCCTGGTGTGCCCAGTGGCCCGACGGGTCATCGGCCGTGGTGGCCGAGCAGGGCGCGCAGCTGCTGTCCTGGAAAACGGCCGATGGCCGTGAGCACCTGTATCTGAGCCCGGCCAGCCTGCGCGATGGCCAGGCGGCGATTCGCGGCGGTGTGCCGGTCTGCTTTCCACAGTTCAACACGCGCGGGCCGCTGCCCAAGCATGGCTTTGCACGCAACCTGCCCTGGCAGATGCGGGAGGGCGATGAAGCCGGCATCGTGATGCAATTGACGGACAGCGAGGCCACGCGCGCTTACTGGCCCCATGCCTTTGATGCGCGGCTGCGCATTGGCGTGCAGGCGGGCAGCCTCTCCATTCGCCTGGATGTGCAGAACACCGACCAGGTCGCCTGGTCCATGACCTGCGCGCTGCACAGCTACCTGCAGGTGGACGATGTGGCGCAAACGCGGTTGTCCGGCCTGCAGGGCCTGGCCTGCTGGGATGCACTGGCCGATACCCGCTTTGTGCAGCCGCCGGGCGATGTGGGTTTTGCCACGACCACCGAGCAGGGCTTTGACCGGGTGTTTTCCACACCGGACGCAGCGGGCACGGCGCTGCAGCTGCGCCAGCCCGAGGTGCCGTCCGGCCGCAGGCTGGAGATTGTCCACAGCAGCACGGCCAGCGAGGTGGTGGTCTGGAACCCGGGCTTGCTGCTGAGCCACAGCCTGGCCGATATGCCCGATGATGGCTGGCGCCAGATGCTGTGTGTGGAGGCGGCCAGCATCGACACGCCGGTGCAGCTGGCTCCGGGCCAGCCATGGTCGATCAGCCAGACCTTGACCTTGGGCTGACGCCAACGCGCCCTCAAGGAAACACGCGCCCTGTGGCGGAATTGTGGGCGGACACTACCGCAGAGCAGGGGAAAACCCGATAATGGCGGCCTTGTCATTGTCGGCATGGCGCTTGTGGCCATGCTTTTTTGTGTATGCCGGGTTCTGGGTCTTCATCTTCTTCCGCGCCAGTCAATGAACTGCGCCGTGATCTCAAGGCGCGCCATCTGTCGATGATTGCCATTGGCGGCTCCATCGGCACGGGGCTGTTTGTGGCCTCGGGCGCCACCATTGCGCAGGCGGGGCCCGGTGGCGCGCTGCTGGCCTATGGCGTCATCGGCCTGATGGTCTATTTTTTGATGACCAGCCTGGGCGAGCTGGCGGCCTTCATGCCGGTGTCGGGCTCGTTTGCCACCTATGGCGCGCGCTATGTGGACGAGGGCTTTGGCTTCGCGCTGGGCTGGAACTACTGGTACAACTGGGCCATCACGATTGCGGTCGATCTGGTGGCCTCGCAGCTGGTGATGGCCTACTGGTTCCCCGATGTGCCGGGCTACTGGTGGAGCGCGCTGTTCCTGCTGCTGATGGTGGCCCTCAATGCCATCTCGGTGCGCGGTTTTGGCGAGGCCGAGTACTGGTTTGCCGCGATCAAGGTGACGACGGTGCTGGTTTTCATCGCGCTGGGCGTGGCGATGATTTTTGGCATTCTGAAAGGCGGGCCTACCGACGGCGTCTGGGGCGCCATCGCCAACTGGCAGGTGGCCGATGCGCCCTTTGCCGGAGGCTTTGCGGCCTTGATCGGTGTGGCGATGATCGTGGGCTTTTCCTTCCAGGGCACCGAGCTCATTGGCATTGCAGCAGCTGAATCCGAGAACCCCGCCAAGAACATACCGCGCGCGGTGCGCCAGGTGTTCTGGCGCATCCTGCTGTTCTATGTCCTGGCCATTGCGGTGATCGGCTCGCTGGTGAGCTACACCGACCCGCATCTGCTGCGCAATGACATCGGCGATATCAGCGTCAGCCCCTTCACGCTGGTGTTCCAGAAGGCGGGCCTGCTGTCCGCTGCGGTGATCATGAATGCGGTGGTGCTGACTTCCGTGCTGTCAGCGGGCAACTCGGGCATGTATGCCTCCACCCGCATGCTCTACACGCTGGCCTGCCAGGGCATGGCGCCGCGCATTTTTGGCCGCCTCTCGCGCCATGGCGTGCCGGTGATGGCCTTGCTGGCGACAACGGTGATGGCCGGGCTGTGCTTTTTCAGCTTTCTGTTCAGCCCGCAGACCGTCTACCTGTGGCTGCTCAACCTCTCGGGCATGACCGGCTTTATCGCCTGGCTGGGCATTGCGATCAGCCACTACCGCTTCCGCAAGGGCTTTTTGGCGCAGGGCCATGATGTGTCGCAGCTGCCCTATGTCTCGCCCTGGTTCCCGTTTGGCCCCATCTTTGCGTTTGTGCTCTGCCTGGTCATCACGCTGGGTCAGAACTACGAGGCCTTCTTGAAAGACCATATCGACTGGGGCGGCGTGGTGGCCACCTATATCGGCCTGCCGGTGTTCCTGCTGATCTGGTGGGGCTACCGCTGGGCCAAAGGCAGCCGCACCGTGGCCTATGCCGATATGCGCTTTGATGGCCAGGTGGTGGGCGACAAATAAGCGGGGCGCGGGCTGCAGCAGTGGCCCCCATGCAGCAAAAAGCGAGTCGGAGGACTCGCTTTTTTTGTGGTTGATCGCCAGCGGCCTTATTCGCTGCGTGGCACCGGTTGGCGGCCAATCGACACATAGCCCAGGCCATAGCCGGCCACCAAAGCAGGATCATAGAGGTTGCGGCCGTCAAAGACCATGCGGTCGCGCAGGCTCTGGGCCAGCTGGCCAAAATCGGGCGCGCGGAAGATCTGCCACTCGGTGACGATGGCCAGGCAGTCGGCGCCTTGCAAGCAGGCCTCGGGGTCGGCAGCGAGCACCAGGTCGTTGCGTTGGCCATAGATGCGCTGGGCCTCCTGCATGGCGACAGGGTCATAGGCCTGCACGCGGGCGCCAGCGGCCCACAGCGATTCAAGCAGGTTACGGCTGGGCGCCTCGCGCATGTCATCGGTATTGGGCTTGAAGGCCAGGCCCCACAGCGCAATCGTCTTGCCCTGCAGCTGGCCGCCATAAAAGGCGCTGATGCGCTCGAACAGCACATTGCGCTGGGCCTCATTGCGGGCTTCGACGGCGTTGAGCAGCAGGGGATCGAAGCCGATCTCCTCGGCCGTGCGCACCAGGGCCTTCACATCCTTGGGGAAGCAGCTGCCTCCATAACCCACGCCAGGGTAGATGAAGTGGTAGCCAATGCGCGGATCGCTGCCAATGCCGCGGCGCACCGCCTCCACATTGGCGCCCAGGCGTTCGGCCAGGTTGGCGATCTCGTTCATGAAGCTGATCTTGGTGGCCAGCATGGCGTTGGCGGCGTACTTGGTCAGCTCGGCACTCTTCACATCCATCACCACGATCTTGTCGTGGTTGCGGTTGAAGGGCGCATACAGCTCGCGCAGCCGCGCCTCGGATGCGGGGTTGCTGGTGCCAATGATGATGCGGTCCGGCCGCTGGCAGTCGGCCACGGCGGCGCCTTCCTTGAGGAATTCCGGGTTGGAGACCACGTCGAAGCCGTGGCTGGCGCCGCGAGCTGCCAGGCCCTCGGCGATCACCGCGCGCACCTTGTCGGCCGTGCCCACCGGCACGGTGGATTTGTTGATGACGATGCGCGGGCCATCCATGTGCTGGGCAATGGTGCGGGCCACGGCCAGCACGTACTGCAAGTCGGCGCTGCCGTCTTCGTCAGGGGGCGTGCCCACTGCTAAAAAGATGACCTCGCTGTGCGCCACGCCCTGGGCTGCATCGGTGGTAAAGCGCAAGCGGCCGTTGGCATGGTTGCTGGTGACGAGCTTGTCCAGGCCCGGCTCATGGATGGGGATCTGGCCGGCCTGCAGCGCGGCGACCTTGGCGGCATCGACATCGACACAGAGCACCTGGTGGCCGACATCGGCCAGCACGGCGCCTTGAACAAGACCGACATAGCCGGTTCCAAAAACAGTGACTTTCATACGCGGTAGAACGAGCGGTACCAGTCGACAAAGCGCTGGATTCCGTCTGTGACAGTGAAAGAGGGGGCGAACTGCACCCAGGCCTGCAAGGCCCGGGTGTCGGCCGAGGTGCTGTGCATGTCGCCCGGCTGGATGGGCAGCATGCGCTTGTTGGCCTGCATGCCCAGGGCAGACTCCAGCGCGGCGATGTAGTCCATCAGCACGGTGGGCTGGCTGTTGCCGATGTTGAAGATGCGGTAGGGCGCGGTGCTGGTGCCCGGGTTGGGCTGCAGCGCGTCATAGTGGCTATCTGGCGTGGCCGGTTTGTCCAGCACGCGCAAAATGCCTTCGACGATGTCGTCGATGAAGGTGAAATCGCGCACCAGCTGGCCATTGCCATAGACGTCGATGGTCTCGCCCGCCAGGATCGCCTTGGTGAACTTGAACAAGGCCATGTCCGGCCGGCCCCAGGGCCCGTAGACCGTGAAAAAGCGCAGGCCGGTGGTGGGCATCTGGTAGAGGTGCGAGTAGGTGTGGGCCATCAGCTCGTTGGCCTTCTTGGTGGCCGCGTAGTAGCTGATCGGGTGGTCGACGGCATCGCTCTCGGCATAAGGCATCTTGGCATTGCCGCCGTAGACGCTGGAGCTGCTGGCATAGACCAGGTGCGCGACCTTGTGCTTGCGGCAGCCCTGCAGCACATGGCCAAAGCCCAGCAGGTTGGCATCCGTGTAGTCGTCGGGCTGGTCGATCGAGTAGCGCACCCCTGCCTGGGCGGCCAGGTGCAGCACGCGCCGGGGCTGGACCTCATCAAACAGCGCGGCCATGCCGGCGCGGTCGGCCAGATCGAGCTGGATGAAGCGGAAGTGGGGATGGCTTTGCAGCTGCGCGAGCCGCGCCTCTTTGAGCGCAACATCGTAGTAACTGTTGAGGTTGTCGATGCCAACCACGGGCAGGCCGCGCTCGAGCAGGCGCAGCGCGCAGTGCATGCCGATAAAACCGGCAGCGCCGGTGACGAGAACAGGTTTCATGGTGTGATGGGTGCGGGCAGCCACACAAATTGGTAGTGCATGGGTGGCGTGCTGGCACGCATATGGGAAAACGGAAGGGTCAGATCTTGCACGGACGCGCCGGGCGCCGCAGCCAGCACCGGCTCCCACCAGGCGGGTGTGGCCTTGTCCATGCGGGCAATGTACAGCAGGCCGCGGCCGGTTTGCGCGGCCTTGGCGCGGGCTTGAGCGAGGCAGTCGGCCATGCGGCCAAACTCGGCCGTGCAGGCCGTGGCATAGGCCCCGGGGTTGCGCGAGCGCAGCATGGCGGCAACCATGTTGTCCGAGCCAACGATGACGCCTTGGCCGTCATAGCCCGCAGCCGCCAGCGACGCGCTCAGCTGCGCGACGGGGTGGTTGAGCTCGTCGGGATCCTTGCGCAGGTTGGACTGCCAGGGGCGCACCGTTGCCAAGGTCAGAAAGACCAACGCAAACACCAGCACCGTGGTGGTGTAGCCCCGGCCCACGCCATCGGCCAGCAGGCGCGGGCGCCAGACATACAGGGCCAGCGGCGCCACGGCCGTCAGCGGCAGCACCCAGCGCTGCTTGAAGCTGCTGACATCGCCCACCAGCACCATGGCCACAAGGATGGCAAACACCAGCGCCAGGTAGCGCCACAGCAGCGGCCAGGCCCAGATGCGCCATTCAGGTAGAGCTAGATCTGCGGCGGGCAATGGGGTGGGGTCAGCCTTCCACAAGCGGCTGCGGTAGCTGGCCAGGCTGACCAGCAGCCACAGCCCCAGCGTGGAGAACACAGCCGTCGCCAGCGCGCCCAGGCCCTTGAGGTGGGAGACCTGGGTGGAGATGTCCATCTTGTGGATCGTCTCGGTGGTGGCCTCACGCCAGTGCTGCAGCAGCCAAAAGCCGTGCGGCGCAAAGATCAGCAGGCCAATCAGCGGCGCGAGCCACCAGCCCCGGCCCAGCAGCGCGCGGCGCACCTGGGGCACGCTGAAGGCGGCTACGGCAAACACGCCGATCAGCATCGCAAAGCTGTACTTGGCCAGCATGCCGACGCCACAGAAAATGCCCAGGCCGACAAAATTGACCAAATCTGGCGCGCGCACCTGGCGCAAGGCCATCCACCAGGCGCCAAAGGCCATCGCGGTGACCAGGATGGTGTGGGTCTGGTCGCGCACGCTGTCCCAGCCAAAGGGCAGCATCAGCAGCAGGCCGCCGGCGACCCAGAAGGCGCCCTTGGCCGGCAGCAGCGCGCGGCCGGTTTGCCAGGCCAGCACATAGGTCAGCACGATCAGGCTGTGCTTGACCAGCGACAGCGACAGCACCGTGGGCCCGAGCAGCTGGCCCACCAGCCATTGCAGCCAGCTGTAAGCAGGAGGCTGGGCGCCATAGCCCAGCAGGAACTGCTGGGACCAGAGGATTTGTTCGGATTCGTCCCATTTCATGCCGTCCGAGATGGCCACGCGCGAGAGGACATGTGCACAGGCCAGCACCAGCACCCAGGCCAAGGGGTGGCGGTAGAGCTGGGACTGCCAATCTTTGGCGGAGGAGGGGGACGCAGACGTCATGGCAGAAACACGAAATGCGGGTGCATACAGGGCCCGCAGCCCTGAGGCGCGGCACCAGCCTGTCGCATCAGCAGCAGAGGAAAGAGCGGATCAGGTAGTATAGGCGACCACTGTTTTACCAATGCCACAAGAGTCGCCAACCCCGGTTGGGCTGCGCCGCATGCCGGTTCCGGTCTCGGTCCAGCCGCCTGTTTGAGCGGCTTTTTGCAATGTGCCCTCTATGTCTCCTGCTGTTTCCATCGTCGTCCCCATCTACAACGAGTTCGACAATCTGATCACCCTGGTCGACCGGATTGACGCGGCCATGCGCTCGCAGCCGCTGAGCTATGAGCTGATTGCCGTGGACGATGGCTCCAAGGACGACAGCGCCAAGCGCCTGCTGGAGCTGGCTGCCACGCGCCCCTGGCTGCGCCCGGTGATCCTGGCGCGCAACTACGGTCAGTCCAGCGCGCTGCAGGCCGGTTTTGACCGCGTGCAGGGCCGCTATGTGGTGACCCTGGATGCCGACCTGCAAAACGAGCCCGATGACATCCCCCTGCTGCTCAACCGCCTGGAGACCGACCCGAGCGTGGACATGGTCTCGGGCTGGCGCAAGGACCGCCAGGATGCGGCCATCTCGCGCAAGCTGCCCTCCAAGATTGCCAACCGTTTGATCTCCAACGCCACCGGCGTGCAGCTGCACGACTATGGCTGCGCGCTCAAGGCCTACCGCCGCCACATCATTGACCGCGTGCACCTCTACGGCGAGCTGCACCGCTTCATCCCGTCGCTGGCGCGCGATGCCGGTGCCCGCATCACCGAGGTGCCGGTGCGCCACCATGCCCGCACGGCGGGGGTTTCCAAGTACGGCATTGACCGCACCTTCCGCGTGATTCTGGATTTGATCCTGATGGTGTTCCTGATGCGCTACCGCCAGCGTCCGCTGCACGCCTTTGGCGGCCTGGGCCTGTGGCTGGCCACGCCAGGTTTTCTGATCCTGGCCTATTTGTTCATCGTCAAGCTGATGGGTGAGAGCATTGGCGGGCGGCCCTTGCTGATCATTGGCGTGATGCTGGTGCTGATGGGCATGACCTTTGTTGCTGCCGGCCTGATCGGGGAGCTGCTGACGCGCATCTACTACGAGTCGGGCGGTGGCCGCCAGTACTATGCGGACGACTATGTGATCGACGAGACGGGCGACGCCCCCCGCATGGTGCGCCTGGACGCCCATGCCGGCCGTATGCCAAGCGTGCAGCCCGCTGCCGCTCCGAGTCTTTAAGCGCCCCTGGTGTGAACCGTACACAAAAAGCCTGCATCAAGGCCTTGTGTGGCGCCGCGTTGCTCGGCGCCGTGGCCTACTTTGCCGACCCTGCTGCTCTCTGGGCCCGGCTGCGTGCGGCCGATGGGCGCTGGCTGCTGGCGGGGCTGGCGGCGGCCATCGCATCGAACGTGGTCTCTGCCTGGCGCTGGCGCGCGCTGGCGCAGTGGCTGGGCGCGCCGATGCACTGGCCCGATGCGCTGCGCTGGTATTTCCAGGCCATTGGCCTCAATGCGCTGCTGCCCGGCGCTGTGGTGGGTGGCGATGTCTACCGCGCCGTGGTGCTGCAGCGCAGTGGCCAGGGCAAGGCCGCCGCTTCGCTGTCGGTCCTACTGGACCGTTTCAGCGGCCTGTGGATGCTCTGCGCCATCGGTGCCATCGGCGCGGCGCTCTCCGCCAACGCCTTGGCGCCCGTACTGCATATTTCTCCAGCGGCGCTGCAGGCTTTGATGCTGCTGGGCACCATCGTCTGGATCGCTCTGCCCTGGCTGCTGCTGTGGTGGCTGGGCCGGCGCCAGGCGGCCAGCCTGCCGGGCTGGTTGCAGCCCTTGCTGCAGGCCGCTGCGCGGCCGGACTTCAACCGCCAGATGCTGGTACAGGCGGGCTCTTCTGCGCTGGTGCAGCTGCTGTCTGCCGCTGCCCTGGCGCTGGGCGGGCTGGCGCTGGGCATTCATCTCGACCTGGCCGCCTGGGCCTTTGCGATGGCGCCCATTTTTCTGATGGCGGCCTTGCCGGTCAGCGTGGGCGGCTGGGGCACGCGTGAAGCGGCCAGTGCCGCGGCCTTGGCGCCCTTTGGCGTGCCAGCGGCCTTGGCCGTCGGCGTGGGGCTGATCTATGGCGTGTATGCGCTGGTGCAGGGCGCGCTGGGCGCTGTGGCCTTTGGCCTGCCCAGCCGGCGCGAGCGCGAGGCGGATGCAGCATCCTGAATCCTGCGCGTCCTGATGATTGCGCCCAAGAAAAAAGCAAGTCCGCAGACTTGCTTTTTTTGTGCCCAAGGCCTGCGCACAGGCCCTTGGACGGTCTTTACACGGCGGTAATCGACACGGCCTTGGAGTTCAGGTAAGCCTCCATGGCTTCGGGGCCGCCTTCGCTGCCGTAGCCGGAGTCCTTCACGCCGCCGAAGGGGAACTCGGCCGTTGGCGTGGCCGCCTGGTTGATCCAGACCATGCCCGCTTCGATCTGGTTGGACAGCAGCTGCACGTTCTTGTACGAACGGGTGTAGGCGTAAGCTGCCAGGCCAAATGGCAGGCGGTTGGCTTCGGTGATCGCGTCTTCAAGCTTGTCGAAGGTGCGGATCGCGGCGATCGGGCCAAAGGGCTCGTCGTTGAACACCGAGGCGTTCATCGGCACATCGGCCAGGATGGTGGGCGCGAAGAAGTTGCCTTCGCTGCCTACACGTGCGCCACCGGTGGCAACCTTGGCGCCCTTGGCAGCGGCGTCTTCGACGACCTGGGCCATGGCGGTCAGGCGGCGGGCATTGGCCAGCGGGCCCAGGGTGGTGCCGTCCGTCAGGCCATCACCCAGCTTCAGGCTTTCGGCATGCTTGACGAAGGCGCTGACAAAGGCGTCCTTCACATCGCGGTGCACCAGGAAACGGGTGGGCGAGATGCAGACCTGGCCGGCATTGCGGAACTTGGCAGCTGCCGTGGCCTTGACGGCCAGTTCCACATCGGCGTCGTCGGCGACGATCACCGGGGCATGGCCGCCCAGCTCCATGGTCACGCGCTTCATGTGGGCGCCGGCCAGCGCGGCCAGCTGCTTGCCCACCACGGTCGAGCCGGTGAAGGTCACCTTGCGGATGATCGGGTGCGGGATCAGGTACTCGGAGATCTCCGAAGGCGAGCCAAACAGCAGACCCAGCACGCCCTTGGGTAGGCCGGCATCGACAAAGCACTGCAGCAGCGCAGCAGGCGAGGCGGGGGTTTCTTCTGGGGCCTTCACCAGGAAGGAGCAACCGGTGCCCAGTGCCGCGCCCAACTTGCGCACCACCTGGTTGACAGGGAAGTTCCAGGGCGTGAATGCGGCGATGGGGCCGACCGGCTCCTTGATCACCAGCTGCTGCACATTGGGCACGCGGGCGGGCACGATGCGGCCATAGACGCGCAGACCTTCATCGGCAAACCACTCGATGATGCCGGCGCCAGCCAGCACTTCACCCTTGGCTTCGGCAAAGGGCTTGCCTTGCTCCTGGGTCAGCAGGCGGCCGATCTGCTCGGCGCGCTCACGCAGCAGGCCAGCGGCACGGCGCATGATGTTGGCGCGCTCGATCGCGGGGGTGGCACGCCAGACCAGGAAACCCGCCTGGGCGGCTTCCAGTGCACGGTCCATGTCTTTCTTGGTAGCGTGGGCCACCTTGCCGATGGGCTTGCCCGTGGCGGGGTTCACCACATCGATGGTCTTGCCGTCGGAGGCATCGCACCATTCGTTGTTGATCAGCAGTCGGGTATCCGGATATGCAGTGGTCATTGCCATTTTTCCTTGCGTGTCTTGGAGGTATCCAGTGGTCGGGCCGTCGCGCGCAGCCGATGGATGGCTGCGGGCGAACAGCTGTAAATCCTAACCGTTCATGCCGGTGTGCGTAGTCGCGCACGGCAATTTCGACATGCTGGGGCGGGCATGTACCGGATTTCTCCACAATAGAGCCGCAGGCCCGTGGTAAAACATGGGGTTTGCCGCGCGGGCAGCGTTGTTGCGCCGCGCCCTGTGCACGCCAGGGCGGCCTGGGCCGCACCACCATGAGACTTTTGGAAGCTTCAGACCATGCCATTGATCCGTACCAGTTCTGCCGTTGTCACCGTTCTTGCCGCACTGCTGGCAGGGTGCGCTACCAATGCGCCGGCTCCCACGCCTGATGCTGGCGCTGCTGCGACCACGGCCCCTGCCGCCAACGCGGCCCCTGCAGCGGCCGGCTGCGCAGGCAATGCCTGCGACTCGGCGCCCCAGCTGTTGACCGGTGCATCGCCCCGCTTCCCCTACCCCGCAGGCGCCCAGCCACAACCGGCCAGCGTGCGCGTGCAGTTCGTCGTCGACACCGATGGTGCGGTGAGCGATGTGAAGACCTTGACCACCACCTCCCGCGATATGGCCACCGAGGTGGAGCGCGCGGTGCGCCAGTGGAAGTACCGCCCCGCGATGAAGAACAACCAGCCGATGAAGGTCATCCTGCAGCAGCAGTTCGACTTCAAGCCCTGAGACAGACCGCGCTTTCGCGCGTTCTGCACGACAAAACGCCCGCTGCACCTGAAGTGCCGCGGGCGTTTTTGCAGTGGAGGAGCGATCAGTTTGTAGGCGAGGCGCTTACTTCAGCGCGCAGATGCGCTCGGCCAGCTCGATAAAGCCAGCGCCGCGCTCGCCACGCGTCACATAGCGCGGCAGGTGCTGCAGCTGGGGCACAAAGCGCGCGATATTGGCCACGCCAAAGCTGTTGTCGAAGTGCTGGAACATCAGCTGGTCGTTGGTGGAGTCGCCGATATAGCACCACTGGCCGATTTCCGCGTCGAGATTGCGCCCAAACAAGGTCTTGACGATCCAGCGCGCGCCTTCGAGCTTGTTGTGCCCGCCAAACCAGCCATTGATGTGGATGGAGCTGACGGTGGCATTCATGCCGGCCGCCTGCATCAGCGCCACGCAGCGGTCGATATCGGTCTGCGGCATCTGCGTGAACTCGCTGTGGTCCACCGCAATGTCGCATTCGCGCCCGGCCGAATCGGTGGCGCGCTGCGCCCCCGGCACCGTTTGCTCGATCTGCGTGAGCACTGCCTGCATCTTGGCAAAGTTGGCCATGCGCGTGGCCTCGTCCTGCTGGTAGAGCTTGTCCAGCCCGCCGCTGGCATTGCGGCGCAGCGCCACGGCACCGTTCTCCGCCACGATCGCGTCGACCGGCCAGGCGGCAGCAAAAGGCTCGCTCCAGCCCACTGGGCGGCCGGTGATGGGAATCACCGCCAGTCCCTGGGCCTTGAGGGCAGCGATGGCCTGCACCACGTTGTCAGGGACGGCGCCCTCTGTTGTCAGGGTGTCGTCGATATCGGTCAGCAGGCCGAGGATGGGGGCAGTCGGCTGCCATTGGGTCAGAGCTAGCATAGAGAGGGGAACAGCGAGAGGTCAGCGTAAAAAACGTTTGAGGCGAAGGGTGGGCGCTTCTACCAGCTGCCAGGACAGCCAGCCGGCCAGCAAGGTCAGTGTGGCCACCAGCACCAGACTGCTGGAAAAACCGAGTTCGGGCCAGAGATGGCGAACCGTTTGCTGGATGGGAAAGGCGTACAGATAAACCCCGTACGATACATCACCCCAGCCTCCTGCGTGGCGAAGCACTGGCCAGGACAGGGTGCCCACCCCCACAAGAACAGCGGGCAGAAACAGCAGCAACGCCGAATAGGCAAAGCCGAAAGCCCACAATAGCCCGCCGGCAGCACAGGCAGCAGTGCAGCAAGCGAAGCGATGGCGCAGAAACCAGCCGTTGACCGTGGCGATCAGCGACCCAAAGACAAAATAGGCAGGAAACTCCCACCAGTGGGTCATGACGCCCCGCAGGTCCATGGTCATCTGGGTCAGGAACCACAGCAGGTAGGCCAGGCAGCAGCAAGCCCATACCCAACGCCAGCGCAACAAGCCCAAAGTTCCGGCTGCCGCCAGTGCGGCATAGCAGCTCACCTCCATGGGAATGGTCCACAGGGAACCGTTGACGGTGTTGGGATAAGTATTGGCTGCAAAAACATCAGGCAGGTTAAAGCGAATATCAAGCAGTAGGTTGTGCAGGTAGTTCCAGGTCATGGGATGGCAGAAGTACTCGCGTAGCGGCAGGGTGGTAATGCTGGGGCCCAGCACCAGCATCGCCAACAGCACCACGGTGGCTAAGGCAGGCCAGATACGCAGCGCTCGCTTGGCGCAAAACGCCCACAGGCGCGGTTGGGAAAACCAGCTGATCGTCACCAGGTAGCCGCTGATGACAAAGAAAGCCATGACAGCTACGCCGCCAATCATTGCCACATTCATCCAGCTGGGCGGCACGGTAGCGGTCACCGGGTAATGGTGGCTGAACAACACGGCGAAAGCGGCCACTAGGCGCAATGCGTCAAAATTGTTGGCCTTGTGCAGGCGCTGCGGTTCTATGCGTTCCATATTCTCTAGAGTTTTCTAATTGTTTCACAGCCTGCATGCCGCACGCATTGGCGTTATGGCTGCCCAGCCTGCATCAGTGCTCTTGGCTCTGGCGGTACAACAGCCGGGTCATGCTCAGGTAATTCACTGTCATCGCGAACAAGATGCCCGTAGCCACCTACAGAATCAGCCACAACGGGCCTTGGGGAAAGGTCCAGGCCAGCAACGAATAGACCGCAATGTTGACAGCACCGCCGCCCAGCATCAGCCCCAGATAGCGCAGGTACTCGGTCAGCAGGCTGCCGCTGGTGTTGCGTCCCGCAAAGGAGATATTGCGGTTGATCAGCCAGGTGGTAGTGGCCGCGAGCCAGAACGATACGGCCCGTGCTGCATACACCCCCAGCACATCTCGCACGACATCAACCACAAAGGCGAGCGAGCCGGCAATCAGGAACCAGAGCACCGAGCGTTTGATCTTCGCATCACTTGCTCGGTGTGTTGGTCACAGAAGCCCAATAGCAAACTGCTTGATCTCGCGCCGCGTAAAGGTGATGGCTTACAGGCTCAAGCAGATCGGTCGCAAAACATAGCGCGCCATTAACAGCGGATAGCGATTTTTATCTACGCAATCATCCGGGATGCGACAGTGAGGCTGAGCTTCGGCGATCACTTAGCGGCTGGCTTGCAATAAGGCAGAGAAGCAGGATTTTCCATGAGCAGCCGATCGCCTGTCTTTTGATCAACCGTAATCAGGGTCATGCAGCGGGGCATATTCCCTGAATTTCCCGGAATGGTTAGTCTAAAGCCGTTAAATACTGAGATTAAATTACCAGTGTTGATAGGCAAGTCGGCTCGAGTCATGGTCACCCATTCAATCGGCTGTGCAGGAGTAGGTTTCACCATGATTTCCATACTGCGTGATGCCAATTCACCCTGCCACCCTCCCCATCCATTGAAAACAACGGCATTAGAATATGTTTTCTCCAAATTATAGAGCCCCTGCTTTTTGAGGTCCGAGGCGTAGTTTTCAATAGCCAACGCGTTGTTCACTTTGGCAAAACGACGGTAGGGGACTTCCAGCGAATCAGCCTGCCGAAGCGATGGTTCCAACGCCGGATAGGGATTGATATGTGAATACCTATTGAAAATATAGTTGAATTCCTTTTCAGGAAGCTCAGGAAAGTGCTTTTTCCAAAAATCAAGGTGCGGTACAGGCGTAACGTGGCTCAAAGAGCGAAAGCCCAAACCATTGGCGGTAGCGCCGGGTAAATCCATGGCGACCAAAAGGTTGTTGTTGGATTTTTCCTGCTCGCGCAGGTACTCAATAATTTTATTGTCTTTGAGATTGAATATAGGCCATGCCGACTGTAATGGATTGAATCTGCCGAAGAACAGTGCTCCAAATATCACCGATGTCATGAGAATGGCTGTGTTGGCATGCTGTGTTTTATTTTTAACTACTAGGTATGCTACTGCAATCATGGGTAAAAAGGCCAAATCCTCCCAGCGTTTTGGAGCGACGGAGTATTTGAAGAAGAACCAGCCACAAGCAGCAATAATAAGGATTGCCAAAAGGCGTTGCCAAGAAAAGACAATGCCTACAATGTTTGCGGTATAAAATACTAGGAGTGTGAGTATGACGCCGCTTGCAAATTGCATTCTGAGGGGCTGGACATTGTCCCATAGCAAGATTATTCCGATATTGGCCGGAATGGGTAGAAACATCCAGGCGCACTGCATAAAGAGCGCAATGCTCAGGCCTATAAAAATTTTGCGATGGGTTCCATCATTCCAAAGGCTATGGAAGTTTTTGTAGTTCAATAAGCATAAAACGGAAATGTAGTAATACATGCCTACCGTTCCGATTTCGGACATGTTCATGCCTACAAGGTCTTTATAGCTCCAGGAGAAATTGATCGCAGGAAAGAACCAGGATAGCCAAAAACGGGTTGGCACACCTCCACCCGTTATATGTCGTCCACCAGGATACAGAGTCGCACTCGTCTCTTTGAGATAGTCATACTGGTAGAGCGCTGCGGTAGCGGCTGCAAGTGCTGCAAATATCAGAAGATAGACCAGGTTTGGAAACTTGAAGAGCTTGGGGAGCAGTAAAATCAATATGATGAGGCCAACAAAGGCCAGAGATATCTGTACTGGAGGGTAGAGATTCGTCAACAGCCAGGAGACAGCAGCGTAATAAAAAAGAGAAAGTTGCCAGATTGGCTTTATCTTCAAGAAAAAGGGGATGATGACCCAGGGGAAAAGTGCGACCAGAGGACCTTTTTCATTCCACCAGAATTGGCTGAATCCCGTGAAGTAGAGGCCAAATGAAAGCAGTACAGCCACCTTGTCACTGGCGCCGAATTTTTTGAAGAGAAATGCATACCCAGCAATGAATAGCGCGAAGATAGCAAACCAATGGAGTGAGTAAGCATAGGCCGGATTGACAAACCCATACAGCCACATGGTGGGTTTGAAAATGATGCCCCAATCTGCAATGGGTAAACCGTAGTTGATGCGCAGGTCTTCCTCGTACAACGATGTTTTGTTGTAGCGTTCGAAATTATTATTAACTGTTGCCTGGGTCAAAGGGGTGACCACGGCCCATTCATCACTGCGTACTTGTCTAGATTGTCCAAAATCAGGTTTAATCTCTTCATAGCCAAGATGGTATTTCAAAAAATAGCCATAGGCGGAAGGAGACCAAGTTTTGCCAACGTACACAATGCCAGCCAGCAGGAAAATTAATACTAGTAGATATCTAAATCGTATGGTTTTCATTTTATGCTCCAGTTTTCTGCTAGATCGATAGATGTGGTCTAGGGGCATGAGCCCTAGGTCACCCCGTATTCCATATCGAGGACTATCTGCACCTTGACAATGGATGCAGCCAAGTGCGGTATATATTCATGCCGCAGTGGGCATGAAAAATTGCAGTGCCGATACGGCTCAGTTTTCCGTACGCTGGCGGTACAACAACCGGGTCATGCTCAGGTAATTCACCGTCATTGCGACCAAGGTTCCCGCAGCCACATACAGCATCAGCCACAGCGGGCCTTGGGGAAAGATCCAGGCCAGCAACGAGTACACCGCCAAGTTGACTGCGCCCCCGCCCAGCATCAGGCCCAGATAGCGCAGGTACTCGGTCAGCAGGCTCCCGGAGGCGCTGCGTCCCGCAAAGGAGATATTGCGGTTGATCAGCCAGGTGGTGGTGGCCGCGAGCCAGAACGATACGGCCCGTGCTGCATACACCCCCAGCACATCTCGCAGCAAGGTCAACACCACGACATCAACGACAAAGGCGAGCGAGCCGGCAATCAGGAACCAGAGCACCGAGCGCTTGATCTTGAACCGCATCACTTGCTCGGTGTGTTGGCCACAGAAGCCAAATAAGCAATCTGCTTGATCTCGCGCCGCGTCAAGGTAATGGCTTGCAAGATCAGTCCGGTCACAAAGGACACACCGCCGCAAACCACCATGGCGGACACCAGGCCCAAGGTCGGGAAGCGTCGCACCATGCCCGTGTGGCTGTACTCCATCACGATGGGGATGGCCAATGCAATGGCTACCACCGCGAGGACGGCGCCTAGCCAGCCAAAAAACTGCAAAGGCTTTTCGCTGACCACCAGACGGCCAATGGTCTTGAGGATGCGCCAGCCGTCGCGGTAGGTGGACAGCTTGCTGGCCGAGCCCTCGGGCCGGGCGCCGTAAGGCGTATCGACCTCGGTGCAAGGCATGCGCAGCTCCAGCGCATGGACATTGAGCTCGGTCTCGATCTCGAAGCCCTGCGAATGTGCAGGAAAGGATTTGACATAGCGCCGCGAAAACACCCGGTAGCCCGAGAGCATGTCGCGAAAGCTGCCACCAAAGATCTGCTGCACCGTGCCGGTGAGCAGCTTGTTGCCCCAGCGATGGCCGGGACGGTAGGTGATGCCGGTGTCGCCGGGCTCGGGCTCAGCCTCGACGCGCGCACCCACCACCATGTCCAGCTGCTGGTCAATCAGCATGTCGATGAGCTTGCGGGCCGATGGTGCGTGGTAGGTGGCATCGCCATCGGCCATCACATAGATATCGGCATCCACATCGGCAAACATGCGGCGCACGACATTGCCTTTGCCCTTGAGATGGACATTGCGCAGATGTGCGCCCACTTCAACAGCGATCTCTGCGGTGCGGTCCGTCGAGAGGTTGTTGAAGATGTAGATCTCCGCCTCCGGCAACGCTTGCCGAAAGCCTTCCACCACCGGGCGCACCGTCAGCTCTTCGTTGTGGCAAGGGAGGATGACGGCGATACGCTGGTTGCGGTAAAGGCGGGATGGAAATTCGGTCATGTCAGAAATTATTTTTAATCATTCACACGGCTGCCGCATTGTGCCTGAGCCAGAAAGTTAACCTGCAAAGCCTGCTCCAGAAAATGGCAGGGAGTAAGGAGGGAAAACGGCCATGGGGCAAAGGCGTCGTGCATGTTATTGCTGGATCAATGCATTTAATCAATATCATCTTTCGATATGCCAATGCGTGTTTGGCTCCAAGCCTCACAAACGCCAAAGAGATGCAGTACTGCCCTCCCTTAGCTAAGGCCTCAAACGATACAGGCTGACCTCGTCATCGACCAGCATTAATTCAAAATATTGCAGAAATGCAGATTGCTGCGCCACAGTCGGCGCCCGACCTGTGTGTATTACCAAGGCAGTGAAGCCCTCAGACTTGAGTTTATGATGCAGCAGCTGGGCACCGAGGTGTTGGTAGTCGCGGTAGCGCCACGGTCCAAACACATCGCCCCAGGTGGGGCGCGGTGCATAGTAGAGGCTGTCTTCCAGGTTCATCTGGTACAGCTTGGCCTCAGGGTGTTCTTTCAGGTAGCGCCAGATCTGGTAGCCGGCAACTTGCTGCTGCAGGACGGTATCGCGTGCGCCCGGAGTCGAAGCGATCAAAGGCCAGGATTTGGCGATGCTGCGTGCGCCCATGAACCCCAACGCCAGTACAAGCAGTCCTACCAACATGGTCGCCAGTGCCCGATACAGCTTGGCAGGCAGTTGCCGCAGTAGCTGAATGCATACCGCAGCCGACAGCAAACTGAGCAGGGGATAGGCGGGCAACAAGTAGCGCGGGTAGCGCGAGCTCAGCAGCCAGACCAACGCCATATAGGCCGCCACCAGCCAGGCAGCGCGCAGCGCCGGAACGCGTCGCAGAGACGGCAGCAGCGGTGCGGCCAAGGCTGGCCACAGTGCCCAATGCGGCCAAGCCGCATGGTTGCGCAGGTCCTGCAGCTGCCAAAGGTAGTCGCCCAGATTCCAATCCGTAAAGCCAAGCAGGCGCCCGCCGAGCGGGTTGAAGGGATCGCCTGTGAGCAAGGCGTTGCGGGCATACCAGTACAGACATGGCAGCGCAAAGCACAGGGCTGTAACCAGCCAGGTGTCCCATTCGCTGCGGATGCGCCAGCCAGGGCCTTGCATGCGGTGGCGCCACAGCAGCGCAGCACCAAACAGCGGCAGCAGCCCCAGCACCTGGTATTTGCTGCCAGCGGCTACGCCTAGCAGAAATGCCGCCAGCCATACTGCTCGTCGGCCAGCGGGCCGGATGCTGACCTGCATGGCGGTGAAAGCAGCGGTCAAAAACATGGCCACGGCCATGTCCACATAGGCGGCGCTGTAGTGGCTGCGGCTGGTGACCAGCCAGGTCACGGTGGCAAGAGCAGCTGCGGCGCCAGCAGGCGCAGGCAGGTATTGCATAGCCAGCCGGTAGAGCAACCAGCCTGTTACCCAGCCAGTGCTCGCATGGATCAGCTGGGGCAGCACATCGTTGCCCAACACCAGCGCGGCGGCAAACAGCAGGTCAAAGTTGTAGGGGAACCAGGGGTAGCGCAGCCATTCGTGCACACCCAGATGTCCGGTCAACGCCCACTCCCGCGCATGGGGCAGGTGGTACATCAGCGCATCCCAGGCCAGGGGCGGGCGCAGCGGGGCGAACAAGGTTGGCAACGTGGCCAGCAGCAAGAGCAGCAGCGGCCATCCCGGTGCAAGCCGGGGCCAGGCCATCTGACAGATTTGCAGCGCAGCAGCCACCAGCCCGCAGCCGATGACGAGCAGCACCGATGCGGTGTTGAGCAAGCCTGCAATGGCCAGCCCTTGCAGCGCACAAATGACCAAACCCATACCCAGCGCGATGCGCAAAGGCTGCCGTGTGGGCAGATCGGAGGCGGGCCAGAGCAGGGTGCCAAGTCCCCAGCAAGCAGTTATGAAAACCAGCAGCTGCGCGTACTGGCCAAGGACAAAGCCGATCAGCGCCATCCTGATCGGGGCAGGCTTCTCGTCACCCGTCGGCCACCCTCCAAGGCCTGCAAGTCGCTATGCCGGGTGACATAGGCTTGCAAAGGCAGTTGGGGGCTGGCGTGGCGGTAGGCCATCGGTATCTGGTACCGGCGCGATCAGGAGGTCTGCAATTCCAACCCCGCATGCTCGCGCAGCGGATGGAAGTGGATCTTCGGAAAACGCTCTTGCGCCAGGCGCACGTCATACGGGCTGGTGCACAGATACGCCAGGGTATTGGCGGCATCATGCGCCAGGCGCAGCGGGTAGGCGTGTTCAAACTCCCGCAGCTCGGCGGGGGTGTCGGCGGTGATCCAGCGGGCGCCGGTGTACTGGCAGCCTTCCAGGCGGACTTCGCAGTCGTACTCGGTCTTCAGGCGGTGCTGCACCACTTCAAACTGCAGCTGGCCCACGGCGCCCAGCAGCATATTGCCGCCGGCATCGGGCTTGAAGACCTGGATGGCGCCTTCTTCGCCCAGCTGCATCAGGCCTTGCTGCAGCTGCTTGGTGCGCAGCGGGTTCTTCAGCACCACGGTCATGAACATTTCTGGCGCGAAGAATGGCAGGCCGGTGAACTGCAGGTTGGGCCCATCGGTGATGGTGTCGCCCAGCTGCACGCCGCCGTGCGTGGTAAAGCCGATGATGTCGCCGGCATAGGCCTCGTCCACGGCTTCGCGGCGCTGGCTCATGAAGGTCACCACGCTGGTGGGGCGCAGTTCCTTGGCGGTGCGCTGCACCTTCATCTTCATGCCGGGGGTGTACTTGCCCGAGGCCACGCGCACAAAGGCGATGCGGTCGCGGTGGTTGCTGTCCATATTGGCCTGCACCTTGAACACCACGCCCGAGAAGCTGCTGTCTTCCGGATGGATGGTTTTTTCTTCGCGATTGCGGTTGACCTCGGTGTAGGCGATGCGCGGGCCGGGCGGTGGCGACATGTCCACCACCGCGTCCAGGACTTCCATCACACCGAAGTTGTTCACACCGGAGCCGAAGAACACGGGGGTCAGCTTGCCGGCCAGGAAATCTGCATGGTTCCATTCGGCAGAGGCGCCCTGGGCGAGTTCCATCGAGTCGAGCGCATCGTCAAAGGCCTGGCCAAAGCGGCTGCGCAGCTTGTCGGCCTCGCTCAGCGGGATGACTTCAAAGTCCTTGGGGCCGCGGTCGCTGCCTGGCGCGAACACGGTCATGCTTTGGGTCAGCAGGTTGATGATGCCGCCAAAGCTCTTGCCTTGGCCGACGGGCCAGGTGATGGGGCAGCAGGGCATGCCCAGCTCGCGCTCGACCTCGTCCATGATGTCCAGCGGATCGCGCACTTCGCGGTCCATCTTGTTGACGAAGGTGATGATGGGCGTATCGCGCTGGCGGCAGACCTCGATCAGGCGGCGGGTCTGCGATTCCACACCGTTGGCCGCATCGATCACCATCAGCGCCGAGTCCACGGCGGTGAGCACCCGGTAGGTGTCTTCCGAGAAGTCCTTGTGGCCGGGGGTGTCGAGCAGGTTGATGACATGGTCGCGGTAGCTCATCTGCATTACCGACGAGGCCACCGAAATACCACGCTGCTTTTCAATCTCCATCCAGTCCGAGGTCGCGTGGCGCGAGGCCTTGCGGCCCTTCACCGCTCCTGCGATCTGGATCGCACCGGAGAACAGCAGCAGCTTTTCGGTCAGGGTGGTCTTACCCGCGTCCGGGTGGGAGATGATCGCAAAGGTGCGGCGGCGTTGGGTTTCGGGAGCGTAGGACACAGTACGGAAGAGCAAAGGGCGCAGACCCGGGACTGGGCTGCCAAAAAACAAAGCCAGCAGGTGCTGGCTGGGACTGCGGGCATTTTAACGGAAAGCGTTTTACCCGGGCTTGGGCGGGCCGGGCTACAGATAGCGCTTCAGGCGCAACGCGGGCGACTCGATCAAATGCCACAGCGCATAGCCCAGCAGCATGGACAGCAGCATCGACAGCCCCATGCTGGCATAGAAGTCCATGCCCGGCCAGACGGCAAACACCGCCTGCGCGATCGGGCAGCCTGAGAGGTAGACCCCGTAGGAGGGATCACCCAGGCGGCTGACCCCGCCTGAAAAGCTGGAACTGCAGCTGCCCAGAAAGATCAGCAAAGCCGGCAGCACCACCAGGCCCGACGTATGCTGTAAGCCCGTCAGCCAGAAAAACAGGGCCACCGGAATCAACCCGAACGTGATGGCCGCGCCATGGGCCAAAAAGCGATCCCGGTGCAGCGCGATCAGCGCGCCGCAGGCAAAGTAGGCCGGGTACTCCCACCAATGCATCATCGTGCCAGTGAAGTCGGCGTTGTAGCGCGCAATGAACAGCAGGATGTAGGCCAGCAGCACCAGGCTGGCCAGCCAGCGGTAGCGGAAAACGCCCACCAAGCCGGCTACCGCCAAGGCGGCATAGCACATGGTCTCCATAGGTATGGTCCACAGCGGACCATTCATCAAGGTGTTCAGCGGGTTGCTGGAAAACACCTCGGGCAGGTTGACGTAGGCGCGGTAGAGCAGCAGGTTCTTGAAGTACTCCAGGGTCTGGCCATGGGTCAAAAACGTGCGCGCAGGTAAATCGGTAAATGCCAGGCCAAACACGTAGATGTTAAGCACCACCGCAGCAATCATGCCGGGCCACAGACGCAGCAGGCGCTTGGCGCAGAACTTGAACACATGCGGCTCACGCAGCCAGCTGGTGGTCACCAGGTAGCCACTGATCGTGAAAAACGTCATCACCGACACGCCACCAATCATGCCCACATTCATCCAGGCAGGGCCGTCACGGCCGCTGATGTAGTAGTGGTGGCAAAAGATCACACCCAGCGCCGCGCAGATTCGAAGAATGTCAAAAGAGTTGCTGCGATGGGGCATGGAAGGCTGCATAGGTAGGGGGCGGATGTGAGCGCGGCACCACTATACATGGCCCTGGCGGGTCCCCATTGCCTTTGCGCAACACCATCTTGATGCCATCTTGATATCCCCCCGCGCATTCTCAGCGCCTGCTTGATGCGCGCAAACCTACATTGGCTCCACTGCAGGCGTTTTGCCTGTGCAACACCACGCTGCGCGGGGCCGCATTGGGCGGCCTGGCGGCGCAAGAGGAGAGAGCGATGTTGTTCCATGGAGTGGAGGTGCTGGCCGCGCTGGTCAGTGCTGCGCTGTTTGTCTATCTGGGGTAC
This sequence comes from Comamonas koreensis, assembly GCF_014076495.1. NCBI lineage: Bacteria > Pseudomonadati > Pseudomonadota > Betaproteobacteria > Burkholderiales > Comamonadaceae > Comamonas > Comamonas koreensis. The sequence continues at coordinate 1,374,502 of NZ_CP043575.1, forward strand.
GCGCTGTTGCGGCCCGAAAAGTTCTGAAAAAAGGGGAGAGGGCCATGTACATGCTGCAAGACCTCGTATTTGTCGGGCTCACGCTGGCCTGCTTTGTCGGCCTGCTGGGCTTTGTTCGCGCCTTGGTGCGCATCTGAGCGGGGGCTGACATGGGTTTAGTCTGGATCGAATATGCCGCCTTTGTGGCGGTGCTGGTGCTGCTCACCATCCCTATGGGATGGTGGCTGGCACGCTGCTTTACCAGCGCGCACGACAGCCGGCTGGAGCGCTGGACCTACGCCGCCATGGGCGTGGATCCGCAAGAGCGCATGGGCTGGCAGCGCTATGGCGCGGTGCTGGTGATGAGCAATGGCCTGCTGATGCTGCTGGGCTACCTGCTGTTGCGGCTGCAGGGCAGCCTGCCGCTCAATCCGCTGCAGAACGCTGCGCAGACGCCGGATCTGGCGTTCAATACCGCAGCCTCCTTCATCACCAACACCAACTGGCAGGCCTATGCGGGCGAGAGCAGCCTGAGCAATGCCACGCAGATGGTCGTGATCACCGGCCTGATGTTTGCAGGCTCCGCCGCCGGCCTGGCTGCGGCTGCCGGCTTTGTGCGCGGGCTGGCCCGCGCGGGCAGCCAGGACATTGGCAACTACTGGGTGGATTTTGTGCGCATGCTCTGGCGTGTGCTGCTGCCGCTGTCACTGCTGCTGGCGCTGGTCTATGTCTGGCAGGGCGTGCCGCAGACCCTGGGCACCGAGGTGTTGGCCCATACCATCGATGGCGGCCGCACGCAGCAGCTGCTGATGGGGCCGGTCGCGAGTCTGGAGAGCATCAAGCACCTGGGGACGAACGGGGGCGGATTTTTCAGCATGAATGCGGCCCATCCTTTTGAGAACCCCACGCCGCTCACCAATATGCTGCACATCCTGGCGATGCTGCTGATCCCGGCGGGCATGACCTATGCGCTGGGATCGATGCTGCTCAAGCGCCGCCAGGGCTGGGTGTTCTTTGGCGCCAGCCTGATCATCTTCCTGGGCTTTCTGGCGCTGGTCTGGACAGGCGAGCAAAACGGCAGCGCCCTGCTGGCCCGCGCCGGTGCCGACCAGCAGTGGAGCACCACGCAAGCGGGCGGCAATATGGAGGGCAAGGAGCTGCGCTTTGGCATTACCGATACCGCCTTGTTTGTCACCACCACCACGGCGGCCACCACCGGCTCGGTCAATGCCATGCATGACTCGCTCACGCCGCTGGGCAGCATCACACCGCTGGCGCTGATGATGCTCAACTGCGTGTTTGGCGGCGATGGCGTTGGCCTCATCAACCTGCTGCAGTACGCCATCCTGACGGTGTTCCTGGCCGGCATGATGATCGGGCGCACGCCAGAGTTCCTGGGCAAGAAGATCGAGGTGCGCGAGATGAAGCTGGTGATGCTGTCGGTGCTGGCGCACCCGGCCTGCCTTTTGGGCTGGACGGCGCTGGCCATGCTCTGGCCGGGCGCGGCCGACAGCCTGAACAACCGGGGCCCGCATGGCTTTTCGGAAATTCTCTACGCCTATGCCTCGGCCACCGCCAACAACGGCTCGGCCTTTGCCGGCCTCAATGCCAACACGCCCTTCTTCAACACCACCTTGGGCCTGGCAATGCTGATGGGGCGCTACCTGACCCTGCTGCCGCTGCTGGCTGTCGCCGGCAGCATGGCCAGCAAGGCCAGTGTGCCCGCCGGAGCCGGCACCTTCCCCACCGCCACGCCGCTGTTCACCGGATTGCTGGTGTTTGTGGTGCTGGTGGTCGGCGGGCTCACCTTTTTGCCAGCGCTGGCGCTGGGGCCGGTGGTCGAACACCTGCAGATGCTGGCTGGGCAGCTCTACCCCTGAGCCCCCTCTCTTTGACCTGATATCCCAACTGATTTGACGCGAACCGGGGCACGGCCAGGCCGTGCCCGCAGGAGAAAAACATGACAAGCCTTGATTCCGATAAACGCCTGCCTACGCCCAGCGCGCAGCAGGCCGCCGCCCCCGCCGACGCAGGCTGGGGCCGCACTTTTGGCCGCACTTTGGGCAGCAGTGCCCGCGCCGCCGTGCTGGTGCTGCTGCTGTGCGGCGTGGCATACCCGCTGGCCACGACCGGCGTCGCCCAGGCGCTGCTGCCCCATGCCGCCAATGGCTCGCTGGTGCTGCGCGATGGGCAGATCGTGGGCTCGGCCCTGATCGGCCAGTACTTTGACAGCGCCCGCTACTTCCATGGCCGGCCCAGCGCCACGACGGCGCCCGATCCCAATCAGGAGGGTGCCAGCATCGCTGCGCCCTATAACGCGGGCCTGTCTGGCGCCAGCAACCAGGGCGCCAGCAGCCAGGGGCTGGCCGATAGCGTGGCCGAACGTGTGGCGCAGTACCGCACGACCAATGGCCTGGCTGCCGATGCCGCCGTGCCGGTCGATGCGGTAACCGCCTCGGCATCGGGCCTGGATCCGCATATCTCGGTGGCCAATGCCAACTTGCAACTGGCCCGTGTGGCGCGCGAGCGGCAGTTGCCCCCCGCCCAGGTGCAGCAGTTGCTGGACCAGGCCACGCAGCAGCGCACCGGCTACTTGCTCGGTGAGCCGCGCGTGAACGTCCTGGCGCTCAATATGGCGCTCGATGCGCCGCCAACCCGGAGCCAACCATGAACACGAAAAAACTGACGGCCTCGGCCGGACTGGGTGATCTGGCGCTGCTGCAGGCCGCCGCCTGGGATGCGCTGCGCAAGCTCTCGCCCCGCCTGCAATGGACCAATCCGGTGATGTTTGTGGTCTACCTGGGCGCCTGGCTCACCAGTCTGCTGTGGCTGCAGAATCTGCTGACGGCACAGGGCAACAGCGGGTTTACGTTGGCCATTGCCGGTTGGCTCTGGTTCACCGTGCTGTTTGCCAACTTTGCCGAGGCGCTGGCCGAAGGGCGCAGCCGCGCGCAAGCGGCCAGCCTGCGCGGCATGAAGCGCGACACCGTCGCCAAGGTGCTGCAGCAAGCGCAGCATGGTGCCGCCTGGACGGCCCAGCCCGCCAGCAGCCTGACCAAGGGCACGTTCTTGCTGGTGGAAGCGGGCGATGTGATTGCGCTCGATGGCACCGTGGTCGAAGGCGTGGCCTCGGTCGATGAGAGTGCCATCACCGGCGAATCGGCCCCGGTGGTGCGCGAGGCCGGTGGCGATTTCTCGTCGGTGACCGGTGGCACGCGTGTGCTGTCCGACTGGCTGGTGGTCGAGGTCACGGTGAACCCGGGCGAGTCGTTTCTGGACCGCATGATCTCGATGGTCGAATCGGCCAAGCGCCAGAAGACGCCCAACGAGCTGGCACTGGGCATCCTGCTGGTGGGGCTCACCTTGGTGTTCCTGATGGTCATCGTCACGCTCTGGCCGTTCTCGGTGTTTGCCGTGGCGCAATCGGGCAGTGGCAGCGCCGTCAGCGTGGCCGTGTTGGTGGCGCTGCTGGTCTGCCTCATCCCCACCACCATCGGCGGCCTGCTGTCTGCGATTGGCGTGGCCGGCATGGGGCGCATGATGCAGGCCAATGTGATTGCCACCTCGGGCCGCGCGGTGGAGGCCGCCGGTGACGTGGATGTGCTGCTGCTGGACAAAACTGGCACCATCACCTTGGGCAACCGCCAGGCGAGCGAATTTTTACCAGCGCCTGGCGTGAGCGCCACGCAGCTAGCCGAGGCCGCCCAGCTCTCGTCACTGGCCGACGACACCCCGGAAGGCCGCAGTGTGGTGGCGCTGGCCCAGGAGCGCCATGGGCTGAGCCCCGCGGCTCTCGATCCCGCCCAGGCCCAGCCGGTGCCCTTTACCGCCCAGACCCGCATGAGCGGCCTGGACATCGCCACAGCCCAAGGCCCGCGCAGCCTGCGCAAGGGCGCGGCCGATGCGCTGCGCCGCCATGTCGAGGCGCTGAGCGGGCAGTTTCCGCAGGCGGTGCAGCTGGCGGTGGAGAGCGTCTCGCGCAAGGGCAGCACGCCGCTGGTCGTCGCCGATGGCGCGCGGGTGCTCGGCGTGATCGAGCTCAAGGATGTCGTCAAACCCGGCATGCGCGAGCGCTTTGCGCAGCTGCGCCGCATGGGCATCCAGACCGTGATGGTGACCGGCGACAACCCGCTGACCGCTGCTGCCATTGCCGCCGAGGCGGGGGTGGACGACTACCTGGCCGAGGCCCGGCCCGAGGACAAACTGCAGCTGATCCGCAGCCACCAGGCCGCTGGCCGCCTGGTGGCCATGACGGGAGACGGCACCAACGATGCGCCCGCGCTGGCCCAGGCCGATGTGGCGGTCGCGATGAACAGCGGCACGCAGGCCGCCAAGGAAGCTGCCAACATGGTCGACCTGGACAGCAACCCCACCAAGCTCATCGAGGTGGTGGAGACCGGCAAGCAGATGCTGATGACGCGCGGCGCGCTCACCACCTTCAGCATTGCCAACGATGTGGCCAAGTACTTTGCGATCATCCCGGCTGCCTTTGTCGCCACCTACCCGCAGCTGGCCTCGCTCAACATCATGGGCTTGCACAGCGCCGATTCAGCGATTCTGAGCGCTGTCATCTTCAACGCGCTGATCATCATCGCGCTGGTGCCGCTGGCCTTGCGTGGCGTGCGCTACCGGGCGGTGGGCGCGGCTGCGTTGCTGCGCCGCAATCTGCTGGTCTATGGTCTGGGTGGCCTGCTGGTGCCGTTTGCCGGCATCAAGCTGATCGACATGCTGCTGACCGCCACTGGCTTGGTCTAAGGGCTTGGCCCACAATAGCGCCACCATGCCCAACCCCAGCAACACCCCCAGCGTACCTGCAGCCAGGCCCGACCCGGACGCGCTGGTCGCCCAGCTCAAGGCCGACCAGCAGCAAGCGGCCCGGGGCAAGCTGCGCATCTACTTTGGCTCCAATGCCGGGGTGGGCAAGACCTATGCGATGCTGGCAGCGGCGCAGCGCGAGCGCCAGGCCGGCCGCCAGGTGCTGGTGGGCCTGGTGGAGACCCATGGCCGGGCCGAGACCGTGCAGCAGCTCCATGGCCTGGAGCTGCTGCCGCGCCGCCTGTTGCCCCACCAGGGCCGCCAGCGTGAGGCCTTTGACCTGGATGCCGCGCTGGCGCGCCACCCGCAGGTGCTGCTGCTCGACGAGCTGGCCCACAGCAATGCGCCCGGCTCGCGCCACCCCAAGCGCTGGCAGGATGTGCAGGAGCTGCTCGATGCCGGCATCGATGTCTGGACCACGCTCAATGTGCAGCATCTGGAGAGCCTCAACGATGTGGTGGGCGGCATTGTCGGCATCCAGGTGCATGAGACCGTGCCCGACCACATCTTTGACGATGCCAGCGAGGTCATCGTCGTTGACCTGCCGCCCGAGGAACTGCTCAAGCGCCTCAAGGCCGGCAAGATCTACCCGCTAGAGCAGGCCGAGCGGGCCTCGCACCATTTCTTCCGCCTGGGCAATTTGCTGGCCCTGCGCGAGCTGGCGCTGCGCCGTACGGCCGACCGGGTCGATGAGGACATGCGCGACTACCGGCGCGAGCGCTCCATCGGCGATGTCTGGCCCACGCGCGAGCGCCTGCTGGTTGCAGTAGGCGGTCAGGCGGGGGACGACGCGCTTGTGCGCCAGGTAGCGCGCCTGGCCCGGCGGCTGGAGGCCGACTGGATGGTGGTCTATGTGGATGCGCCCGCGCGCCAGCACCGCTCGGCGCAGTCGCAGCAGGCCGTGCTCAAAACCTTGGCGCTGGCCGCGCGCCTGGGGGCCGATACCGCAACGATACCCGGCGCCCAGGTCGCCGCGGCGCTGGTCGATTTTGCGCGCGAGCGCAATGCCAGCCACCTGGTGCTCGCCCGCGTGCCGCCAACGGCGATGCGCTGGTGGCCCTGGGCGCCGTCGGGCCTGCCCGAGCAGATTGCGCGGCTGGACCCGGGCCTGGACGTGCTGCTGCTGTCCGTGCCCCGGCCGCGCAACCGGCCAGAACCCGCGCCGGCGCGCGAGGCGCCCTGGCCCTGGCGCGGCTACCTGGGCGCCAGCCTGGCCTGCGGCGCGGCGGCGCTGCTGGCGCAAGCTTTGCTGCAGGTGTTTGACCCGGCCAATGTGGTGATGCTGTTTTTGCTGGTGGTCGTGCTGTCGGCCTTGCGCTGGGGCCGGGGGCCGGGCGCCTGGGCGGCGCTCTTGTCGGTGCTGCTGTTTGATTTTTGCTTTGTGCCGCCGCGCAACTCCTTCGGCGTGAACGACACGCAGTACATCTTCACCTTCTGCCTGATGCTGGGCGTGGCCCTGGTCTGCGGCCAGCTGATGGCCAGGCTGCGCCATGAGGCGCGGGTGGCGGCCGAGCGCGAGCGGCGCGCGGGCGCGCTGGCGCGCCTGGCCCGTGATCTGTCGGGGGCGCTCACACAGGCGCAGGTGGTGCAGACGGCGCTGACGACGGTCTCGGGCGTGTTCGATGCGCGCACCGGCCTGCTACTGCCCGATGCACAAGAGCAGCTGTATGTGGCGCCCGGTAGCGAGGCGGCGATTGATGCCAGCGTGGGCCGCTGGAGCATGGAGCACAGCCAGATGGCGGGCCGGGGTACGGACACCCTGGCCGCGTCGGACGCGCTGTATGTGCCGCTGATGGCGCCGGTGCGGGCGCGCGGCGTGCTGGTGCTGCAGCTGCGCACACCCGAGCGCTTGCGCGTGCCCGAGGAGCGGCGCCTGCTGGATGCCTGCGCCAGCCAGATTGCGCTGGCGCTAGAGCGCGTGCATTTTGTCGAGGTGGCCCAGCAGACCCAGGTGGCGATGGAGGGCGAGCGCATGCGCAACACCTTGCTGTCGTCGGTATCGCATGATTTGCGCACGCCGCTCACCAGTATCCTGGGCGCCGCCCAGGCCGGCCTGCCGCATGCGCCGCCGGGCCCGGCGCAAGACATGCTGCTGCAGATTCGCAACCAGGCCCAGGCCTTGCAGCAGCTGGTGGACAACCTGCTGGCCATGGCCCGGCTGCAGCAGGACGGTGTGCACCTGCAGCGCGCCTGGATCCCTGTCGATGAGCTGGTGGGCAGTGCCTTGCGCCAGCTCGGCGGCCGCCTGGCCGATCACCCGGTGCAGCTGCAGCTGCCGGCCGACTTACCGCTGCTGTGGATCGATGCGGCGATGATGGAGCGGGTGCTCGTCAACCTGCTGGACAACGCCAGCAAATACACCCCCGTGGGCACCGCCGTGCGGGTGACGGCGCAGGTCGAGCGCGACCAGCTGCTCTTGCGCGTGCAGGACAGCGGGCCGGGACTGCCCGCGCACCTAGCGCCCGAGCAGCTGTTTGCTCCTTTCAGCCGGGGCCATGCCGAGTCCAGCATCTCCGGCATTGGCCTGGGCCTGGCACTGGCCCAGCGCATTGTGCAGGCCCATGGTGGCCATCTGGATGCCGCTGCGTCCGAGCCTGGGCCGGGGGCCGTGTTCAGCGTGGCGCTGCCGGTGTTGCCTCAGCCGGCGCTGGATTGATGGGTATGCGGCGCAGCAAGTAGATATCCATGATCCAGCCATGCTGGGCGCGTGCTGCGGCGCGGGCGGCCACAATGCGCTCGGCCGCCTCGGCCAGCGGGCCATGCGCCAGGCACTGCTGGGCCATGCCCAGGTAGGCGCCCCACCAAATGTAGACATCGCGGGCCTGCGCCGCCGGCAGGCTGCGAAAGCTGCACTGGCCGTCCAGCATCACCACCAGCGTGTCCACGCCGGCCGGCCAGCCTTGCTCGCGCAGCTGGCGGCCGGTGGTGACGGTAAAGGGCTGGCCAATGTCATTAACGGCGATCGCGTGCGCGGCGGTGAGCGCCTGCATCGAGGTGATGCCGGCGATGACCGTGACTTGCAGCGGTGCCGGCTGCATGCGCGCGGCAATGCGCAAGGTGCTGTCGTAGAGCGATGGATCGCCCCAGACCAGCAGGGCCACCTGCAGCACGCCGTTACTCGCACGCGGCTTCAAGCCGCTCTCCAGCGCCTGCGCAATCGCGGCCTGCCAGCGCAGGGTGATGGCCGCATGCCATTCGTCGACCTGGTTCAGGTAGTCATCGCCCTGGCTGCGGCGCTCGGGCATGTCAAAGCCAGCGGTCTGCGGCGCGGGCTGCTGCAGCACGGCATCGCAGAGCGACTGGCGCAGGGCCGCCAGCTCGGCCTTGTCCTCGCCCTTGTGGGGCAGCAGCAGCAGGTCGGCAGCATTCATCGCGGCGATGGCCTGGCGCGTCAGGTGGTCGGGGTTGCCGGTGCCAATGCCGATCAGGCTCAGCGCGACCGGCGGCAAGCTGCTGCTCATGCCTGGCCTTCAGCGCTGATTGGGTTTGAGGTGAGCGGCCGGTCGGTGGCGGTATCCACCGCAGCGGCGGGCGCCGGAAAGCGCGGCTCCGTGCCCTGGGGCCGGTAGCGGCGGTCGTAGTCGGTGGCGTAGAGGCGGCTTTCGCCAAAGTCCTCGGCGCTGATGCTGCGGCCCACCAGGATGATGGCGGTGCGCTCCATGCTGGTGGCCACCGCCTGGGCCAGTTGGCCCACGGTGGTACGCACAACGGTTTCATCGGGCCAGCTGGCGCGCCAGACGATGGCAGCCGGGCAGTCGGCGCCATAGTGCGGCAGCAGCTCGCTTTGCACTTTCTCGGCCACATGGATGGACAAATGGATCGCCAGCACCGCGCCCGTGGCGGCAAAGGCGGCCAACTGCTCGCCCTCGGGCATCGCAGTGGCGCGGCCGGAGGTACGCGTCAGCACCACCGACTGGCACAGGCCTGGCAAGGTCAATTCGGCGCCCAGGGTGGCGGCAGCCGCCGCAAACGAGGGCACGCCCGGCGTCACGCTGTAGGCAATGCCCAGCGCGCGCAGGCGGCGCAGCTGCTCGCCCATGGCCGACCAGACCGACAGGTCGCCCGAATGCAGGCGTGCCACATCCTGGCCCTGCGCATCGGCGGCGCGGATCTCTTCGACGATCTCGTCCAGGCTCATCGATGCGGTGTTGACGATGCGCGCGCCCGGCGGGCAATGGGCCAGCAGCTCGCGCGGGATCAGCGAGCCCGCATACAGGCAGACGGGGCAACTGGCCATCCGATCGCGGCCGCGCACGGTGATCAGGTCGGCAGCGCCGGGGCCGGCGCCGATGAAATGCACGGTCATGCAGTAACTCCTTGGGTTTGTGGATCAGCCGGGCGCAGGCCCGCTGCCAGACAACAATAGGGGGGGCTGCCACGCTCGCGCAGCGCGGCGGCCAGGGTGGCACTGCCATCGCCGGCGACCAGGCGGGCCAGCAGCAAGCGGGGCGCTGGTGCGGCCGCAGACAGGGCCACGGCCTCGGCCACGCTGCCGGTGCCGTAACGCGCCAAGAGGCGCGGCGACTGCGTGACCACCGGCTGCGCGGGCAGGGCCTCTTGCGCCACCGCCACCATCGCCACCGCAAAAGGCAACTGCGCGGCCCATTGCTGCAGCGCGGGCCGCTGCTCCTTGCCTTGCAGCACCGCCACCGCGCAAAACTCGGCCAGCGCGGGCTGCTGCTGCTGGGCCTGCAGCCACAGCGCCTGCAGGTCGGCGGCCTGGGCCTGCGCCCGCAAACCCAGCCCCAGCACCACACAGCGGTGGGGCGCTGCTTGCGTCATACCTGCCAGCTCCACTGCACCAGCGGGCGCGCCGCCTTCCAGCTGCGCATGCGGCCCAGCGCTGCCGCGCTGGACAGCTCCAGCTGCAGCAGCTGGCCGCCCAGCTCGCCATGCAGCTGCACCAACAGCGCCTGGGTTTCCAGGGTCACGGCATTCACCACCAGGCGGCAGCCTGGCGGCATGTGGGCGCGCAATGCCGCAAACAGCGCCGCATCAAAACCGCCGCCGACAAACACCGCTTGCGGCGCCGGCAGGTCTTGCAAAGCTTCTGGCGCCAGGCCGTGCACCACCTGCATGCGGGCCTGCAGGCCAAAGCGCTCGGCGTTGCTGCGGATATTGGCCACGCGCGTGGCATGCTGCTCAATGCTGGTGGCCAGGCCACCGGCCAGGCACCATTCGACGGCGACCGAGCCGGAGCCGCCGCCAATGTCCCAGAGCCGCTCCCCGCGCCGGGGGGCCAGCGTGGCCAGGGTCAGCGCACGCGCAGGCGCCTTGGTGATCTGGCCGTCGTGGGCATACCAGTCGTCGGGCCTGCCGGGCACCGCTGGCAGCGCAGCGCCGCCTTGGGCGATCAAGGCCACGGTCACCGGCGCCTGCGCCGGGTCGGCCTGCAGCGCAGCGGCGGCCGCATCGGCGCGCAGCATGCGGCAGCGCTCGCGCGGGCCGCCCACCGCTTCCATCACCCACAAGGGGCTTTGGCCCCAGCCTTCGTGGCTGAGCCAATCGGCCAACTGCACGACGGCCGCGCCATCGCGCAGCAAGGTGATCAGCTGGCGGCCAGGGGCCAGGCGGGGCAGCAGCTGCGCAATCGGGCTGGCATGCAGACCCAGGCAGTCGCAGGCTTCCAGCCGCCAGCCCAGGCGGGCGGCAACCAGTGAAAATGTCGAGGGCTGGGCATGGCAGCGCCATTCCTCAGGCGACAAGTGCGCCGCCAGGCTGCCGCCCACGCCATACCAGAAGGGGTCGCCCGAGGCGAGCACCACCACCGGCCGGCCGCGCGCGGCCAGCACCGGGGCCACATCAAAAGGCTGGGGCCAGGGGCGGCCGCGCGCATCGATGGCGGCTAGCTGCAGATGGCGGGGGCCACCAAATACCAGCTCGGCCTGGTCCAATGCGTCTTTGGCTGCAGCGCTCAGGCCTGACAATCCATCCTCGTTCAACCCTATCAATGTCAACCACGGATCAGCCATGACGCATGTTCTCCTGCTGGGCGGCACCAGCGGCGCCAGCGAGTTGGCCCAGGCCCTGCACCAGGCGGGTGTGCGCGCCTGCTTCTCGTATGCCGGCGTCACCCAGCAACCCCTGGCCCAGCCCCTGCCCACGCGCAGCGGCGGCTTTGGCGGGCCCGAAGGCCTGGCCGCCTTTATCCGCGCCCAGGGCATCAGCCATGTGCTGGATGCCACCCACCCCTTTGCCGCGCAGATGAGCCGCCATGCCTGCGCGGCCTGCGCCGCCACCGGCACGCCCTTGCTGGCGCTGGAGCGCGCGCCCTGGCAGGCGCAGCCCGGCGACCGCTGGACGGAAGTGGCCAGCATGGCCGATGCCGCCAGCGCGCTGCCCCAGGCGCCCAGCCGGGTGTTTCTGGCCGTGGGGCGCAAACAGCTCGATGCCTTTGCCCCCAACCCGCAGCACCACTACCTGCTGCGCCTGGTTGATGCACCTGTGCCCGGCAGCTTGCCGCTGCCCCGGCACACCGTGGTGCTGGGCCGGGGCCCTTTTGGCATGCAGGACGACCTGGCCTTGCTGCAGCAGCAGCGCATCGCCTGGCTGGTGGCCAAGAATGCCGGTGGCGCCGCCACGCGCGGCAAGATCGATGCCGCCCGTGCGCTGGGCTTGCCGGTCGTAATGGTGCAGCGCCCGGTGCTGCCCTTGCGGCCGCGCACGGAAAGCGTTGCGGATGTGCTGCATTGGCTGCGTCATGGCGCGTTGCCATCCACTGCGCCGTAGTAGCGCGGCGTGTAGGTGTAGCGGCCCACGCGGCGGGTGAGGCGGTTGCCCACCAGCACGACGGTGCGCATGTCGGCCATCTCGGGCTGGGCATCGGCCAGGCTGCAGACCTGCAGCGATTCCTCGGGCGTGGAGACGGCGCGGGCAAAAATCAGCAGACGCTCGGGCTCGCAATGCTGGCGCAGCAAGGCCAACAGGCGGTTGAATCCTTCGGGCCGGCTGTGCGAGCGCGGGTTGTAGAAGGCCATCGCAAAATCGGCTTTTGCCGCCAGTTCCACCCGGCGGGCAATCACCGGCCAAGGCTTGAGGTTGTCCGACAGGTTGATGCAGCAAAAATCATGGCCCAGCGGCGCGCCTGCGCGGGCGGCAGCGGCGAGCATCGCGGTAACGCCAGGCAAGACCTGCACGTCCAGTGCCAGCCAGTCCTGCGCTTGTGGTCCCTCAGCGCTTTCGATGGCTTCAAACACCGCCGATGCCATTGCGAACACGCCCGGGTCACCAGACGACACCACCACGACCTGCCGGCCTTGGGCGGCCAACTCCAGCGCCTGCCGGGCGCGGTCGAGCTCCACCCGGTTGTCCGAGGCGAGCCATTGCGGCTCGCGGCTGCCAGCGGCTGCGCTCTGCGCCACCAAGGCCTGCGCCCGCGCCACGTAGGGGAAGTAGCCCACGACATCGTCGGCGGCCAGCAAGGCCTGCAGCACCGCAGGCGTGATCTGGTCCAGGTCGCCCGGGCCCAGGCCGGCAATGGTCAGTTGGCCGCTGCTTACCATGCGGCCTCCGGGCGGCGGCCCTGGCCGTGCACCAGCACGATCGCGAAATAGGGGCAAACCTCGTCGCCCACGTCACTGAGGCGGGCGACCTGCTGCTGGTCGGTGGTGCCGTTTTGCACCAGCCAGGCGGCGTCGGCGCGGCCCGCGCGGGCGAGCGCGCGGCGGATGCGCGGCAGGTTGCGGCCCACCTTCATCACCACCAGCGCATCGGCCGTGTCCATGCGGCGCACCAGCTCGTCTTCGGACAAGGTGCCGGTCATGACGCTCAGCACATCGTCGCCCCAGGTGATGGGCTCACCGGTGGCATGCCAGCAGCCCACCATGCCGGGGATGCCGGGCACCACCTGCAGGTCCACATCGCCGCGCGCACGCAGCCGGGTGTAGAGGTGCATGAAGGAGCCGTAGAGGAAGGGATCACCCTCGCAGAGCACGATGACCTGTTCCTGCCGGGCCAGTTCGGCCAGGCGCAGGCACCAGTCGTCGTAAAACTGCGCCAGCTGCTGCACATAGGCGGGGCTGTCCACCGGGATTTCGGTGGTCACCGGGTACTCCATCGGGTACTCGGCGGCCTGGCCGCTGAGCATGCCTTCGACCAGCTGGCGCGCCTTGCCGGGCCGGCCTTTTTTGCGGAAAAAGGCCACATGACGGGCGCCGCGCACCAGGCGGTCGGCCTTGATGCTCATCAGTTCGGGATCGCCCGGGCCCAGGCCCACGCAGATGATGCCCGTTGTGGCGACGCTGGTCTTATTCAACATGGCTGGCCATGGCATTGACGGCGGCCACGGTCATCGCCGAGCCGCCCAGGCGCCCGCGCACGATCATCGCCGGCACCGGCAGGTCCTGCATCAGCGCCTCTTTGGACTCGGCCGCGCCGATAAAGCCGACCGGGAAGCCGATGATGGCCGCAGGGCGGGGGCAGCTCGGGTCCTGCAGCATGTTGAGCAGGTGAAAGAGGGCGGTCGGCGCATTGCCGATGGCCACCACGGCACCGGCCAGGTGCGGGCGCCACAGCTCCAGCGCCGCAGCGCTGCGGGTATTGTTCATTTGCTGCGCCAGCTCGGCCACAGCGGGCTCGTGCAAGGTGCAGATCACCGGGTTGCCGGCGGGCAGGCGCGAGCGGGTAATGCCTTCGCTGACCATGCGCACATCGCAGAGCACGGGCGCGCCGGCCTCCAGCGCGCGCTGGCCTGCCGCGACTGCGCCGGCGGAAAACTGCACATGCGCGGCCAGCTCGACCATGCCGGCGGCATGGATCATGCGCACCGCCACGCGCTCCTCACCGGGGGTGAAGCGCTGCAGATCGGCCTCGCGGCGGATCGTGGCGAAGGACTGCCGGTAGATCTCGGCGCCATTGGTTTCGTAGGTATGAACCATTACATTTCTTCAAACAACAGCCCGGGATTGTCGCGCAGACTGCGCGCGCTCCAGCGGGAATCGGGGACGGCCTGGGCCGTGGCATGGCGGCCGCGCCCATAGACGGGCCCATCGCCGCCCGCTTGGGCCACCAAGGTGACAGTGGCGGGCAGCTGGCGTGCGCAGCCTTTGCTGCAGCCCGAGACATGCAGGTGCGCGCCCTCGGGCACATGGGGGGCCAGGGCGAGCGCTAGATCCTGCGTAGGCGCCAGGGCTTGGCGGCAACCGGGCGCGCCGCTGCAGGCCGAGACGCGCAGCCGCGCATCTTGCGCGTCGCAGATCCAGTGGTCGCGGTCGGTCAAGCCCGCCCCTGGCATGCCCTGGGGCGCAAGGCCTTCGACCAGCAGCATGCGCCAGGGTGTGAGCCGCAGGCCCGTGATGCCGCTGCGCGCCAGGCGCGCCAGCGCACTGGCAGCAACCCGGCCCAGCGGCGCGGCCACCAACAGGCCAAGACCGCACTGCCAGCCCGGTTTTGGCTGGCTCGGTGCGGGCAGGTATGGGGGCGCTTCATGCAGGCCAGCGGGCAGCGCCAGCGGTGGCAGCGCGCCTGTATGGGCTTGGGCCTGGCGCAGCAGCTGGGGCAGGCGGCCGGGGTGTTCGCCGGCTGCACGCCGCGCGCGCGCCTGCGCCACACACCAGCGGGCCAGTGCCAGGGCCGCTTGCACGCTGAGGATGGCGTTGTCTGCCCGCCAGGCGATGGGGTAGCCGGGCACCTGCAGCAGCCAGCCTTGGGCGCCATCGCGAACCAATTGCACATCCGCCGCGACCTCGGCCAGGCCGCCATGGCGGCCGCTGGCCAGCGAGACGCCAAATTTGGCAGGCAGGCCTTCCAGCGCGGTATCGGCCAGCAGCGCCTGCTGCAAGGCCTCGGCCAGTGCGAGTACGCCGTCACCGGGCTGGCACAGCGGGTCGATGACCAGGTTGCGCAGCTGCTCCTGGCGGGCATCGCCATCGAGCAGGCCCTGCGCGGCCAGCGCCGCCAGCAGCGCGCCATGCCCCGCAGGGGCGACGCCGCGCAGCTGGATATTGGCGCGGCTGGTCAGCTCCAGCAGGCCGGCGCCATGCTCGCTGGCCAGCTCGGCCAAGCGCAGCGCCTGCCCGGCCGACAGCCTGCCCAGCGGTGGGCGCACCCGCACCACCAGCCCATCGCCAGAGGCCATGGGCTGCCAGGCGCCAGGGCACCAGCCTTGGGTCTGTGGAAGGGGGGAGGGTGGGATGGCAAACATGGAGCAGGCGGCAGCGCAGTCGCAATGCCGGGGTGCTGAAGTGTAGCGAAGTGCCCGCTTGCTGCCGGCCAGCAGGCACAAACCACCCCGGTTTTTTGTCACAATCGGGCGCATGACGCTTGCTGCCCCCCGCATCCTCTTGGTGGACGATGATCCGCATATCCGCCGCTTTGTGCGTCTGGCCATGGAGGACGAAGGCTGGCAGGTCTTTGAGGCCGACAGCGCAAGGCGTGGCCTGATTGAGGCGGCCAGCCGCCAGCCCGATGCGCTGGTGCTGGACCTGGGCCTGCCCGATGCCGATGGCAAGACGCTGATCACCGAGCTGCGCGGCTGGAGCGGCCTGCCGGTGCTGGTGCTCTCGGCCCGCGACCAGGAGGACGAGAAAGTGGCGGCGCTCGATGCGGGCGCGGATGACTACCTGAGCAAGCCCTTTGGCGTGCCCGAGCTGCTGGCGCGCCTGCGCGTGATGCTGCGCCGCAGCCAGCGCAGTGGCGGCGAGCAGCCCGGCAGCACGGTGCACTTTGGCGATGTGGAGGTGGACCTGGCAACGCACGAGGTGCGCCAGGCGGGCGCTGCCGTACACCTGACGCCGATCGAGTTCCGGCTGCTGGCGGCGCTGATCGCCGGCCAGGGCCGGGTGCTGACGCACCGCCAGCTGTTGCTGCAGGTCTGGGGGCCGGAGTACCTGGACCGGCCGCACTACCTGCGCGTGCACATGGCCAACCTGCGCCAGAAGATCGAGGCCGAGCCGGCCCAGCCCCGGCACCTGCTTACCGAGCTGCAAGTGGGCTACCGTCTGGTGGGGTTACAGGGCTGATGCCCTTATAATCGCGTTCCATCCGAGGAGCGTTGCAGCGTTTCCCAGTCTGGCCAGGCGCCAGACCTCCATGGGGCGTGAGGCTCGGATTTCATCTCGCAACGACGCTCACCCACGCTTTCTGTGCGGTGAGATGGTTCTTCCCTTCTTCCGCGGAACGTGGTTTTTCATTCAATTTTTGGAGAAAACCATGAACGCTGCTGTTCGCTTCAATCCCGCTGACTCCGCGATTACCGATATTTCCCTGGCCGCTTGGGGCCGCAAGGAAATCAAGATCGCCGAAACCGAAATGCCTGGCCTGATGGCCGTGCGTGAAGAGTTCGCCGCTGCCCAGCCCTTGAAGGGCGCGCGCATCACCGGCTCGCTGCACATGACCATCCAGACCGCCGTGCTGATCGAGACGCTGACGGCGCTGGGCGCCCAAGTGCGCTGGGCCTCGTGCAACATCTTCTCGACCCAGGACCACGCAGCAGCGGCCATCGCCGAGACCGGCGTGCCCGTGTACGCGATCAAGGGCGAGTCGCTCAAGGACTACTGGGACTACACCCACGCGATCTTTGAATTCGGCGCCAAGGGCACCGAAGGCGAAGGCCCGAACATGATCCTGGACGACGGCGGCGATGCCACCATGCTGATGCACCTGGGCAAGAAGGCCGAGAAGGACATCTCCGTGCTGGCCAACCCCGGCAGCGAAGAAGAGAAGATCGTGTTTGCCGCGATCAAGGCCAAGCTGGCCGTCGATCCGACCTGGTACAGCCGCAAGTCGGCCCAGATCCTGGGCGTGACCGAAGAGACCACTACTGGCGTGCACCGCCTGAACGAAATGTCGGCCAACGGCTCGCTGCTGTTCCGCGCGATCAACGTCAACGACTCGGTGACCAAGTCCAAGTTCGACAACCTCTACGGCTGCCGCGAATCGCTGGTGGACGGCATCAAGCGCGCCACCGATGTGATGATCGCCGGCAAAGTGGCCGTGGTCGCTGGCTACGGTGACGTGGGCAAGGGCTGCGCCCAGGCGCTGACTGCGCTGCGCGCGCAAGTCTGGGTGACCGAGATCGACCCGATCAATGCCCTGCAAGCGGCGATGGAAGGCTACAAGGTCGTGACCATGGAGTACGCCGCTGACAAGTGCGATATCTTCGTGACTACCACTGGCAACAAGGACATCATCCGCCACGAGCACATGGTCGCGATGAAGGACGAGGCCATCGTCTGCAACATCGGCCACTTCGACAACGAAATCGATGTCGCATCGATCGAAAAGTACGAGTGGGAAGAGATCAAGCCGCAAGTCGACCACATCACCTTCCCCGATGGCAAGAAGATCATCCTGCTGGCCAAGGGCCGCCTGGTGAACCTGGGTTGCGCCACCGGCCACCCCAGCTTTGTGATGTCCAACTCCTTTGCCAACCAGACGCTGGCGCAGATCGAGCTGTTCACCCGCCCCGACGCCTACGAAGTGGGCAAGGTCTATGTGCTGCCCAAAGTGCTGGACGAGAAGGTCGCACGCCTGCACCTGAAGAAGGTCGGCGCCCAGCTGACCGAGCTGACCCAGGCGCAAGCGGACTACATCGGCGTGAAGAAGGAAGGCCCTTACAAGCCTGAAACCTACCGTTATTAAATTGAGCGGTAATCCCAGCGCCTGGTGACACCGTTGTGTGCCGCTAGGCGCTGCAGCCCTGTTGGGCATTTGTTGTGAAGACGGGCTGCTCCGCTTGGGCGGGCCAGCCGGTCGTTTTGATTGAAGGAACGCGCATGCGCGCAGATGTGTTTTTGGTGGAAACGGGCCTGGCGTCGACCCGCTCGCAGGCGCAGCGCCTGATTGCTGCGGGTGTGCAATGGCGCACCACCTCGCTGGCCCCCTGGATCAAGGTGGCCAAGAACGGGGACGAGATTCCAGCAGGCGCCCAGGTGGAGCTGCTCGATGACTCGGAAGCCAAGTACATCTCGCGCGGCGGCTTGAAGCTCGAAGGCGCGCTGGTGGCGACCGGCCTGGTGGTCCGGGACCTGCGCTGCCTGGACGTGGGCCAGAGCACCGGTGGCTTTACCGACTGCCTGCTGCAGGCCGGTGCCCAGCAGGTGATCGGTGTCGATGTCGGCACGGGCCAGCTGCACGAGCGCCTGCGCGCCGATGCGCGCGTGGTCTGTGTCGAGGGCTTCAATGCCCGCGCGCTGACGCCCGAGTCCTTGCAGGCGGCCTGCGATCTGGCTTTGACCGAGATCGTCTTGGAAGAAGAGGACAACGACACCCAGCCGGTGGCCCCTTATGCCTGGATGCGCAATGGCGGCCAGATCGATGAGGAATACGACGACAGCCAGGACGCCAAAGAGCAGGAGATCGAGGACTTCAAGGCAGAGCGCAATGCCAAGCAGCGCGCCAAGGCAGAAGGCACGGCTCCGGTCGAGCGCCGCCGCCGCGCCGGCACCGAGAACGTCGATATCCGCCCCGAGTTTGACTTTGTCACCGGCGATCTGTCCTTTATCTCGCTGACCCTCGTGCTGCCAGCGGTGGTGAGCGTGCTCAAGCCCGGCGGCCAGCTGCTGATGCTGGTCAAGCCCCAGTTCGAGCTGCAGCCCGGCCAGATAGGCAAGGGCGGCATTGTGCGCGACAAGGCCTTGTACGCCGAGGTGGAACAGCGCATCCGCGCCTGCCTCGCCGAGCTGGGCCTGGAGGTCAAGCAATGGCTGGATTCGGTCATCGATGGCGGTGACGGCAACCATGAGTTCTTTGTGCATGCCCAGCAAGGCGCCGTGGTGAAGCTGCCTGCGCCTGCGGCAGCCGATGCCAGCGATGAGGCCCCTGCCGCGCCTGCCGCGCCAGCGAAGAAGGCCGCAGCCAAGCGCCCATCGCGGGCCGATATGCGTGCCAAGCGCGATCTGCAGGAGCTGTATGTGGACCCAGAAGCGGCCAGCTTTGGCCAGCCCGGCCCGGCACGCAGCAAGCAGAAAAAACGCAACGAGCGCTGAGTATTGACGACCTGGAAGACGGCCATGACCTTTCCCATCAGTTTTGAATTTTTCCCGCCCAAGACGCCCGAAGGCGCTGACAAGCTGCGCGTGGTGCGCCAGGCGCTGTATGCGCGCAAGCCCCAGTTCTGCTCGGTGACCTATGGGGCCGGCGGCTCCACGCAAGAGGGCACCTTTGGCGTGGTCAAGGCCATCCTTGATGAGGGCGTGGATGCGGCATCGCACTTCTCCTGCGTGGGCGCGACCAAGCAGACCGTGCGTGCGCAGCTGCAGCAGCTCAAGGACATGGGCGTCAAGCGCCTGGTGGCCTTGCGCGGCGACTTGCCCAGTGGCTATGGCCTGGGTGGCGAGTTTCACTACGCCAGCGATCTGGTGACGTTTATCCGCGACGAATTCGGCCAGGATTTCCACATCGAAGTGGCCGCCTACCCGGAGATGCACCCGCAGGCGCGCAACCCTGAAGCGGACCTGCAGGCCTTTCTGGCCAAGGTGAAAGCCGGTGCCGATTCGGCCATCACGCAGTACTTCTTCAACGCCGATGCCTTTTGCAGATTTCAAGAAGATTTACAAAAACGCGGGGTAGACCTGCCGGTCATCCCGGGTATTATGCCGATCACCGGATCGACGCAGCTGATGCGCTTTTCGGATGCCTGCGGTGCCGAGATCCCGCGCTGGATTCGTCTGCGACTGCAAGGCTATGGAGATGATGTTGCCAGCATCCGCGCCTTTGGCCTGGATGTGGTGACCCAGATGTGCGAGGACCTGCGCCGCCGTGGTGCCGTCGGCCTGCACTTCTACACCATGAACCAAAGCGCAGCCACACTGGCGATCTGCGACCGGCTGGGGCTGTAGCCAACAGCGCTGTGGTCTTGCAGCGCGGTGGCCCCGAATGTGCCGAACGCGGAAAGACCAGGAGTTGCTGTTGCCCTCATCCACACGATCGCGATGCCGAGGCTGGCTGGCCGCTGTCAGCCTGGCCGCGCTCGCCGGTGGCTGCGTGCATGTGCCCAGCGACAGCGACGGCGCTGCGCCCGATGGCACGGCGCCCGATGGCGTGACGCAGAGCACAGCGCAGGGCCCTGTGCATCCCGAAGCCGCATTCACAGCCCCCGAGCGCTCGGCCGCCGAGTCGGCCATCACCTCCACCGCGCCTGAAGAGCTGGCCGCGCTGTCCGGTGAGCGCCGTGGCCTGGGCCTGGTGCTGCCGCCGTCGGCGCCGCTCAGCAGCATCGATGGGCTCTCGCGCCCTTGGGATGTGCCCGATATTCCTCCCGCCCTCAAGCAAGACCCTTACCGCTCGGCCGACCAGCAAGGCATGGCCTCCTGGTATGGCGGCCAGTTCCATGGCCGCAAGACGGCCAATGGCGAGCGCTTTGACAAGGAAGGCCTGACGGCAGCCCACAAGACCCTGCCTTTTGGCACCCAGGTCTGCGTGCGCAGCATGGTCACCGGCAAGGCCGTGGTGGTGCGCATCAATGACCGGGGCCCTTATGCCGGCGACCGCATCATCGACCTGAGCCAGGGCGCGGCCCAGGAGCTGGGCATGCTGGGCCTGGGCATCAAGCCGGTGGAGCTGTGGACCCTGGACGACGATGACGACGACTGCCCCTCATTTGTGCTGGCCGGGCGGCGCGGCAGCGGGGCACTGGCCGGTGATGCCGCGCCCCGCAGTCACCAGGCGGCCAAGGCCGCGGCACACCCTGGCCGCGTGCGGGCCGTGGTACCCGCCACCAAGGCCCGGGCCAAGCCTGCCAAGGCCGCACCCGCAGCACGGCGCAAAAAGTAAAACCGCAGCACACAAAAGCAAAAACGCAGGCCCATCTTTGTCGATGGCCTGCGTTTTTCTGTCCGGGGTTGACCCGGGCGGCGGTGTCTTTCCCGCCTGCGCTGCTTACTTGCCGCCGCTCTCCAGCACATAGCCGGCATTGCTGTCCTGCTGCAGCAGCTCGGCCATCTGGGGCAGGGCCACCTTGAGCTGGTCCTTCAGGGTGAACGGCGGGTTGATCAGGAACATGCCGCTGGCGGGCAGACCGGGGCGCTTTTCTTCGCCCTGGCGCATGGCGGTGGTGATCTTGCTGTTCTTGACCGTCAGCTCGGCATTGAGCCAGCTCTTGCCAAACTTGTTGGCCAGGGTCTTGAGGCGGCGCGGCAGGTCATGGGCTTCCTGGCGCGGAATGATCGGGTACCAGACCGCATAGGTGCCGGTGGGAAAGCGCTGCATGCTGTCGGCTACCATGTCGAGCACACGGCCGTAGTCGGTCTTCATCTCGTAGCTGGGGTCGCACAACAAAAAGGCGCGGCGCGATGGCGGGGGCAGAAATTTCTTCACGCCCTCAAAGCCGTCTTCCAGCAGCACCTGGACCTGGCGGCCGGCCTTCAGCTGCGCGATATTGCCACTCAGCGAGCGGCAGTCGGTGGGGTGCAGCTCGAACAGCTTGAGCTTGTCGCGGTCGCCCAGCAGGCGCTGCGCGATAAAGGGCGAGCCCGGGTAGACCTTGTAGGTGTTGCTGGTGTTGAAGGCTTTGACCATGTCCACATAGTCCTGCAGCATGGGGCACAGGTCCTTGGCACCTTCGAGGCGGCGAATGCCCTCGTCGGCCTCGGCGCTGGTGGTGGCGTAGTCGCCGTCCAGGCGGTACAGACCCGCCCCGGCATGGGTGTCCAGTGCAACCAATGCCGCCTCTTTTTGCGTCATGTATTGCAGGGAGGCAATCAGGATGGTGTGCTTGAGCACATCGGCGTGATTGCCGGCATGGAAGGCGTGGCGGTAACTGAACATAGGGCGCCAATGGTAGCGACAAGCGCTGTGCTACGGCGCCAAAGGGGCATGCAGCAGCTGCTACAAGCCCCAAAAACACCGAAAAAATGCCTGAACCGAGTCCATTGGCGGGAAGTAAGGAGGCACTTTACGTCTTGCCGAAAAACTTTTATAATGGAGAGCTTCGCAGCGATTTTTATGAATCCCGCGGCGAGGACTTTGTGTGCAGTGCTTACGCGCCGCATGTGAGGGAGTACCGCCTAAGAGGCTTCCTGCGTGACGAGAGTTGCGTCTAGAAGAAGCACCGACCGCGGAAAAGGATTCGCCAAACCCTCTATTGAAAGAGAAAACTCATGTCTACATTCAGCGCAAAACCCGCTGAGGTGCAACACGAGTGGTTTGTGATTGACGCCACCGATAAGGTGCTCGGACGTGTCGCCAGCGAAGTGGCACTCCGTCTGCGCGGCAAACACAAAGCCATTTACACACCTCACGTTGACACCGGTGACTACATCGTCATCATCAACGCCTCCAAGATCAAGGTCACTGGTACCAAGAACACGGACAAGGTGTACTACCGTCATTCGGGCTTCCCAGGCGGCATCACTGCCACCAACTTCCGCGACATGCAAGTGAAGTTCCCTGGCCGTGCTCTCGAAAAGGCTGTCAAGGGCATGCTGCCCAAGGGTCCTCTGGGCTACGCCATGATCAAGAAGCTGAAGGTCTACGGTGGTGATGAGCATCCTCACACCGCCCAACAGCCTAAAGTGCTGGAAATCTAAGGAGTCCCGAGATGATTGGTGATTGGAACAATGGCACCGGCCGTCGCAAATCCAGCGTCGCCCGTGTGTTTCTGAAGAAGGGCTCCGGCAAGATTGTTGTGAATGGCAAGGACATTCAACAATACTTCGGCCGCGAAACCTCGATCATGATTGCAAAGCAGCCTCTGGTGCTGACCGGCAATGTCGAAACCTTCGACATCCAGGTCAACGTGCACGGCGGCGGTGAATCCGGCCAAGCCGGTGCCACCCGCCACGGCATCACCCGCGCTCTGATCGATTACGATGCAGCACTGAAGTCGCAACTGAGCCAAGCTGGCTTCGTGACCCGTGACGCACGTGAAGTCGAGCGTAAGAAGGTCGGTCTGCACTCTGCACGCCGCGCAAAGCAGTTCTCCAAGCGTTAATTGCTGGCTACTTGCCAAGAACCGCCCCTCGGGGCGGTTTTTTTATGGCTGCTCGCTACGGCTTGGCTATTCCCACACTGCAATTGGCGTCACCCCGCTCGCAGGCTGCGAGAAACATGCGATTGGAGTACCATCCTTTGCAGTACATCAAATAAGACAGGAGTCGTCTCCCATGAGCGAAGTTGCTGAAAACACCATGACGGAAATGCCCACCCCGATTGTCTTTACCGACAGTGCAGCGGCGAAGGTGGCCGATCTGATTGCCGAAGAAGGCAATCCGGATCTGAAGCTGCGCGTGTTCGTGCAAGGCGGCGGCTGCTCGGGCTTCCAGTATGGCTTTACCTTTGACGAGATTGCCAACGACGACGACACGACCATGACCAAGAATGGCGTGTCGCTGCTGATCGATGCGATGAGCTACCAGTACCTGCTGGGCGCCGAGATCGATTACAAGGAAGACCTGCAGGGCGCGCAGTTCGTGATCAAGAATCCGAACGCCACGACCACCTGCGGTTGCGGATCGAGCTTCTCGGTATAAGCCGCGCAGTCTGTGATGGAAGGCATTGCTCCTGTGCTTGCCTTCTGGCCCACCACCTTGCCACAAGCCGCTGTTGACCAGCGGCTTTTGTTTTGTCCATGTCCGCTGAACTGACCCCCCGCCCCGTTGCGCCCCACAAGGAGCGCCTGCTCTGGCTGGTGGCGATTGCCTTTTTTCTGCAGTCGCTCGACGCCACGATCCTGAACATTGCGCTGCCGGCCATGGCCCATTCGCTGGGCCAAAGCCCGCTGAAGATGCAGTCGGTGATCGTCGCCTACTCGCTGACCACGGCGATGCTGATTCCTGCATCGGGCTGGATCGCCGACCGCTTTGGCACGCGCCGCGTCTTCATGTGGGCGATTGCGCTGTTTGTACTGGGCTCGGTGCTGTGCGCGCTCTCGCCCAGCCTGGGCTTTTTGATTGCCGCGCGCGTGGTGCAAGGCGTGGGTGGGGCGATGATGCTGCCCGTGGGGCGCCTGGCGGTGCTGCGCAGCCACCCCAAGGGCGATTTCATCCGCGCGATGAGCTTTATCGCGATTCCTGGCCAGATCGGCCCCTTGCTGGGCCCGACCCTGGGCGGCTGGCTGGTGGAGGTCGCGACCTGGAACTGGATCTTCTGGATCAATGTGCCCGTGGGCCTCTTTGGCGTCTGGGCCGCGCGCCGCTGGATGCCCGAGACCACCTGGTCGGTGCCGCGCAAGTTCGATGGCCTGGGCTATGCGCTGCTGTCGCTTGGCATGGTGGCCATTTCAGTGGCCCTCGATGGCATGTCCGGCATGGGCCTGGGCATGGCGATGGTGGTGGTGCTGATGGTGTTTGGCCTGGCCAGCCTGGCGAGCTACTGGATGCATGCGCTGCGCGTGCCCGAGCCGCTGTTTCCGCCGATGCTGTTCCGCGTGCGCTCGCTGCGCGTGGGCCTGCTGGGCAATCTGTTTGCCCGCTTTGGCACGGGGGCTGCGCCATTTCTGATTCCGCTGCTGCTGCAGGTGGGCCTGGGCATGGCACCGATGAACGCCGGCATGATGATGCTGGCCACCGTCATGGGCAGCATGCTGGTCAAGCGCTTTGCGGTGCAGACGGTGCAGCACTTTGGCTACCGCCGCGTGCTGCAGGTCAACTCGGTGATGGTCGCCATCATGCTGGCGAGCTTTGCATTGACCAGCGCCCAGCAGCCGCCCTGGTTGCTGCTGCTGCAGCTGTTTGTATTTGGCGGCTTCAACTCCATGCAGTTCTCGGCGATGAACTCGGTCACCTTGAAAGACCTGGACGGCGAATTTGCCAGCAGTGGCAACAGCCTCTTGTCGATGGTGCAGATGCTGGCCATGGGCATTGGTGTGGCGCTGGCTGGCGCGCTGCTGTCGGGCTATGCCGATCGCTGGATCACCGACCCGGACAAGTCGCTGCGCGCCATCCACGCCACCTTTTTGACCGTGGCTTTGATGACCTTGGCCGCTACCTTGGTGTTCAGCCAGCTCGACAAGGATGAGCCGGTCAAGCCGGCGCCCGATGGCGGGGATGCTTGAGCGTCAATCCTTAGCCGCTCAACGCGGGTAGATTGCGCCCAGCACCCGGGGCCCGCGTGCACCGGTCACCGCCGGCAGATTGCCCGGCAGGCGCTGCCAGCACTGGCGGGCCAGCCAGGCAAAGGCGCTGGCCTCGACCTGCTGCGGGGGCAGGCCATGTGCGGCCGAACTGTCCACCGCGATGCCGGGCAGCAGATCGGCCAGGCGTTGCAGCAGGTGCTGGTTGAGCGCGCCGCCGCCGCAGACGATCAAGGTCTGGCCCTCGGCTGCGCCATGGCGCTGCATGTCCTGCGCAATGGCCAGCGCGGTGAAGGCGGTCAGGCTGGCCTGCACATCGGCAGGGGCAGCACCGGGCGCATGGCGCTCGAGCAACGGGGCCAGCCAGGCGGGGTTGAACAGGTCGCGCCCGGTGCTCTTGGGCGGTGGCAGCTGGAAAAAAGGCTCTTCCATGAAGGCTGCTAGCAAATCTGGAATCACCTGGCCACTGGCCGCCCAGTGGCCGCCATCGTCATAGGGATTGCCGGTGTTCAGCTGGCACCAGTGGTCCATCAGCGCATTGCCCGGGCCGCAGTCCCAGCCGCGGATGTCATCGCCGTCGAGGCGGCTGATGTTGGAGATGCCGCCGATATTGAGCACCCAGCGCAGACCGCCTGCCGCGTCGCCATTGCCAAACACGCTGTGGTGAAAGGCGGGCACCAGCGGCGCGCCCTGGCCGCCAGCGGCCACATCGCGGCTGCGGAAATCGGCCACCACGGCAATGCCGCTCAGCTCGGCCAGCAGCGCAGGGTTGTTGAGCTGCAAGGTATAGCCAGTACCATCCCAGAGGCCGGGCTGGTGGCGCACAGTCTGGCCGTGGGCGCCAATGGCCGTGATGTCGCTCGGCTGCAAGCCACTGCGCGCCAGCAGCCGATCGACCACCTGCGCATAGCTGCGTGCCAGCGCGTTGCCCGCGAGTGCTGCGCGGTGCAGCTCCTGCTCGCCAGCGCTGTTGAGCGCCAGCAGCTCGGCCCGCAGCTCGGGGGCAAAGCCGGTGCTGGCGTACTGCAGCACCTCCATGCGGCCGTCCTGCCACTGGGCAATCACCCCATCCACCCCGTCCAGCGAGGTGCCGGACATCAGGCCCATAAAGCGTTCAGTCATTGTCTTCAAGGTTGCAAAAGCAAAGGCCCCAACAATACCAAGATTGTGGGGGCCTGGGGGCGGTGGCAGCAGTTGTTACGTGCTGCTTACCGGCGGACGGGCGTAGCAGCTTACTGGTTGGCGCTGGTCTCGAGCATCAGCATCTGGTCGTTCAGCGCCAGGCGCATGCTGTTGGCCAGGTTGTCAAACTTGGCGCGGGCCTGGCGGCTGATCGGTTTGCTGGTTTCGCTCTCGGCGACCATGGCCAGCGGGTCACGCTGCTCCCCAGCGACGCGGAACTCAAAATGCAGGTGCGGTCCGGTGGCCCAGCCGGTCTGGCCGACGGCACCGATCTCGTCGCCCTTGCCCACGCGCGCGCCTTGCTTGACGGCGATGCGGCTCAAATGGGCGTAGACGGTTTCGTGCTTGTTGCCGTGGTCGATGTAGATCACATTGCCGTAGCCGTTTTGCACGCCGGCAAAGGTGACCAGGCCATCGCCCACGGTGCGCACGGGCGTGCCTTGCGGGGCAGCCAGGTCGGTGCCCTTGTGGGCCGACCAGGTCTTGTGGATGGGGTGCACGCGCATCGCAAAGGCGCTGGAGACGCGGGTGTATTTGACCGGCGAGCCGATGTAGCTGCGCTCGCCGCTTTCGCCGGCGAAGTTGTAGTAGGCGCCCTTGTCCTTGGGCGAGTCCTGGAACCACAGCGCCTCATGGGTCTTGCCGTTGTTGCGGAACTCGGCGCTCAGCAGGCGGCCGGTGCCCAGCACCTCGCCATCGGCTTCCAGCGTTTCGTAGACCAGCGAGAAGCGGTCACCGGCGCGCAGCGCACGGCGGAAATCGATCTTGTCGGCAAACACCTCGACCATCTGGTTCGAGACGTTGTCGGGCAGGCTGGCTGCATCGGTGGCCGCATACAGCGAGCTGCGGATGATGCCGCCCGACAGGCGCGTGCCATGGGTCAGCGGCAGGAATTCGGTCAGGGTGTCGAACTTGCCATCGGCCTTGCGGATGCTAAAGCGCTGGAACACATCGCTGCTGTCACCGGCCCAGCGCACCGTGAGGGTGGTCAGCTCATGGCTTTGGGTGGTCTCGGCGGTGATCTGGCGGCCGGCCTTGCCAATGATGGCGCTGCGCGCCTTGGCATTGCTGCGGATGAAGGCCGCTGCAGCCGGGTCCGCCACGCCCAGGCGGCGCAGTAGGGATTCGGGCGTGTCGTTGCTGCGCACCTCGTCGGTGCGGTACAAAGAAAAACCTGGTCCGTCGACCAGGTCTGCGATCGAAATGTCCGAAGCCAGCGACTCGACGGGGTATTCCACGGTCTGCACAGGCATGTCGGACGGATTGGGGCCCAGCTCAGCCACGGCAAAAGCGGCGCCGCCACCGGTCATCAACATGACGGCGAGGGCAGCAGCGAGACGCTTGGGGTGTGTTTGGGCGGTATTGACCAGCTGGCGAATGACGAGGCTGCCAGCGGTGATGAATCCGTTGTTCAATGTTCCATCCCGGTTATGGATGGCCGTCTTGCCGGCTGCGTAGTCGGAGCCAAAACAAACCGCGTCTGCAGGCGCGGTAAGGTGTTTTTTAACAAGATGGCACAAAAAAATTCATGAACAGCGTTCGCGGGTCTGGATGAAGTCCCCTTGGGACATCGTCTGACAGACGCGGCTAGAATAAAACGCTGCAACGCAAGGGACGCAGTATAACGCCCTCGGCTTTGCTGGCAACCTGAGAAACCCCATATGAATCAATCGACTGTTACAACTTACCCTGTTACCGACCGTGTGCAAGAGGCTTTGCAGGTAAGTCTGCGTGGGGTGGATGAGCTGCTGCCACAGGAGGAATGGGTCAAAAAACTGGCCAAATCCGAGGCGACGGGTGTGCCCCTGCGCATCAAGCTGGGCCTGGATCCCACGGCCCCGGACATCCACATTGGCCACACCGTGGTGCTCAACAAGATGCGCCAGTTGCAGGACCTGGGCCATACCGTGATCTTCCTGATCGGCGATTTCACCACCCTGATTGGCGACCCCTCGGGCCGCAACAGCACCCGGCCGCCGCTGACGGCTGCGCAGATCCAGGTGAACGCTGAGACCTACCGCGAGCAGGCCTACAAGGTGCTCGACCCGAGCAAGACCGAGCTGCGCTACAACAGCGAGTGGTGCGACAAGCTGGGCGCGCGCGGCATGATCGAGCTGTCGGCCAAGTACACCGTCGCGCGCATGATGGAGCGCAACGACTTCCACACCCGTTTCAACGAAGGCAGCTCCATCAGCCTGCACGAGTTCCTCTACCCGCTGCTGCAGGGCTATGACTCGGTGGCGCTCAAGAGCGACCTGGAGCTGGGCGGCACCGACCAGAAGTTCAACCTGATGATGGGCCGCCACCTGCAGGCCGAATATGGCCAGGAATCGCAGTGCGTGCTCACCATGCCGCTCTTGGTGGGCCTGGACGGCGTGCACAAGATGTCCAAGTCCAAGAACAACTACATCGGCATCACCGAAGACGCCAACACCATGTTTGCCAAGGTGCTGTCGATCTCGGACGACCTGATGTGGGACTGGTTCACGTTGCTGTCCTTCATGGGCCTGCCCGAAATCGCCGCGCTCAAGTTGGAGATCGAAGGCGGCCGCAACCCCAAGGACGCCAAGGTGCTGCTGGCCAAGGAAATCACTGCGCGCTTCCACAGCGCGGCTGCAGCCGATGCGGCCGAGCAGGATTTCATCAACCGCAGCAAGGGCGGAATTCCGGACGACATCCCCGAAGTGGCGCTCAGCGGCGCGCCGCTGGGCATTGGCGCGCTGCTCAAGCAGGCCAACCTGGCACCATCGACCAGCGAAGCCAACCGCCTGATCGACGGCGGCGGTGTGCGTGTGGATGGCGTGGTGATCGAAGACAAGGGCCTGAAGCTGCCTGCCGGCACCTTTGTCGTGCAAGTGGGCAAGCGCAAGTTTGCCCGCGTGACCTTGGCCTAAAGCTACCGCCGTTCCCGCCTAAAGCTGGCTTTACCGGGCTGGTCTGGCCAAGCTGGCTGATCGATCAAAGAGCCGCTCCCCTTCGTTGGGGAGCGGCTCTTTTTTCTGAACGCCTCTTTTTGACAGCTGCTGCCACGCGCCAGCCCGCAAGGAAGACCTGGACCCTGGGAGGCTGACGACCAGCACCAGCCGCTGAGCAGCCGGGTGTACGGGTGCGCGGGCCGCGCGCTGGATCGCTTTGAACCAGGCGGGCCTGCAGCCTTACTGCAGCTCAATCTTGGCCTGGGTCGCAATGCGCTTCCACAGCGCAATCTCATCGGCCTGGAACTGGCGCATCTGCGCCGGGCCGCCGCTCATCGCCGTGGCGCCCAGGTTGGCATAGAACTGCTGGGTTTCGGGCTCGGTCGCAATCTGCATGAACCAGCCCGCCAGCTTGGCGCTGGTGTCCGCCGGCGTCTTGCTGTTGACCATCGCGCCCACCCAGGTGTAGGCCTCGATGCCCGGCAGGCCCGCTTCGCGGGCGGTGGGCACGTTGGGCAGGGCGGCCACGCGGCTGTCGGAGGCGACGGCCAGGCCCGTCAGCCGCCCGGCCTTGATCAGCTCCTGCACCGAGGTGGCCTCGGCAAAGGCGTAGTCCACCGTGTGGCCGGCCACGGCGGTGGCCACTTCGCCCGCGCCCTTGAAGGGCACATGCACGGTCTGCACCTTGGCCACATCGTTGAACAGCTCACCCATCAGCTGGTAGCCGGCCGAGCCCGCGCCAAAGTTGATCTTGCCCGGGCTGGCCTGGGCCTTGGCCACCAAATCCTTGAGCTGCCTGGTATCGGCATCCCCCGGCGCCACGACAATGGCCGGCGCGCGCATCATCATCGTCAGCGGCGCAAAGTCCTTTTGCGGGTCATAGGGCAGCTCCTTGAACAGCGCCGTGTTCACCGCCAAGGTGGAGTTGCTGCCAATAAAGACGGTGTAGCCATCGGCCGGAGCAGACAAGGCCTGCTTGACCGCAATAAAGCCATTGCCGCCGGGCCGGTTCTCCACCACCACCGGCTGGCCGCTGAGCTGCTGCAGCTTTTTGGCGTAGTAGCGCGCCGACGTATCGGTGCCGCTGCCCGGCCCAAAGGGCACGATGAATTTGATGGGCTTGCTGGGAAAGTCCTGGGCCTGCAGCGCCGGGCTGGCGGCGCCCGCGAGCAGCGCCGCACACAGCGCCAGCGCCTGCCGGCGGCCAAAGCGAGGGTTGAACATGGCTGTCTCCTTGTGTCGTTATCGATGGCGGCCTGCGGGTGTGGAGCGCGCAGGCCGCCGCTTTGACTGTAGGGAGGGGGCTCAGGCTTGTCTAATAGTGAATTGGCCGGGGCTGAGAGGACAGGCGTATCAGCGTGCGTGTGATTCAAGCGGCAATCAGCTGCCGGTGGTATCCCCGATGGCGGTGCGGGTAGCGGCGGCCTGCAGCTGCAGCCAGGCGCAAAAGGCCGTCACTTCGGGGCGCTGCTGGCTGCGCGGGCCGATCAGCAGCCAGTAGGCCAGCGGCGAATCCATGCGGTACTCGGGCAGCACTTCGACCAGATCGCCATTGGCCAGCGCATCGGCCACCAGCGGCATGCGTGCCAGCGCCAGGCCCTGGCCGGTCAGGGCGGCCTGCGCGATCTGGTGCGCGTAGTTGAGGTAGAGCCAGCGTTTGGGCTGCAGATTGCCGCAGCCGTGCAGCTCCAGCCAGCGCTCCCAGGTCAGCCAGTCCAGGTGCTGCAGGCGGTGGGCGTCACCTGCCTCGATCAAGGTGTGGCGGGCCACATCGGCGGGCTGGTGGATGCGCGGGTGGCTTTGCAGCAACCAGGGGCTGGCAACGACGGCCAGTTGCTCGCCAAACAAACGCTGGGCGCCGTTGCTGGCATGCTGGGGCAGGCTGTAGCGCAGCGCCAGGTCCACATCCGATGTTTCGAGGTCAAGCACGTTGTCGGTGGCATCGATGCGGATGTCGATCTCAGGGTTGTCGCGCTGGAAGGCCTCCATGCGCGGGATCAGCCACATCGAGGCAAAGCTGGCCCAGGTGGTGATGGCCACACTCTTGCGGCCGCTGGTCTGGCGAATCAGGCGCACGGCAGAGTCGATGCGCTCGATGGCCGGCGACACGGCGCGCTGCAGCTGGGCGCCGGCGCTGGTTAGCTCCACCGCGCGGGTATGGCGCAAAAACAGCGCAATGCCGACCTCGTCTTCCAGCGCCTGGATCTGGCGGCTGACGGCCGACTGGGTCAACGCCAACTCCTCGGCGGCGGCGCGAAAGTTCAGGTAGCGAGCTACCGCCAGAAAAGCACGCAGATGGCCCACGGCGATGGGCCGGGTGCGGAGCAGGGAAGGCGGCAGAGGCAGGTCTGGCATGGTGGAGGCACTGTAGCAAGAAGTACACACTGCGCCAGGGTGTATCCCCGAGGCAGGCCAACCATCATGCTCCTGCTTCGATAGCTGCCGCTGGCTTGGTGTGGCCTTGGAGCTGCGGAAAGCCAAAAACCTAGGGTAAACCATTAATGCTGTGGCTGCATCGATCGGCCCTCTTTTATTCATTGGACGCAGGCGCCGCCAAGGCGCAAGATACGCATATCGGGTAAACCCTAGGATCGCAACGACACCAGGGCCCTGCAAAGGAAATCACCATGGCAATGTCTGCATCTCATGTTCTGTCTGCTGGCTCCATCGCTGCGCGCCCTGCGCGTGCCAGCCGCGCTGCCTCGGCCGCTGCCGAGATGCGCATTCTGCCCACCGGCAAGGCCGTCAGCTTTGTGCCCCAGCGCGACGTCGTGCTGCGCATCTCCGAAGGCACCGCCTGGGTCACCCTGGGTCTGGGGCTGAGCAATGAAGCCAGCCTGCAAGCCGGTGACCTGGTGCTGCACGCCGGTCACACGGTCGTGCTCAAGGCCGGCCAATCGGTCGTTATCGAGAGCAAGCGCCAGGACGCGCTGGTCTACCACTTCCCCAAGAACCAGGGCGGCCAGCCCAACCTGGATGAGCAGCCCGCACGCTGGTTCACGCGCTTCCAATGGGGTAAGACCGACGGCAGCATGCTCTACAACATATAGAGTGACTGACACAGCCCTTGATACGTCGTTGTCCAGCCTTGTCGTACGTTTGTACTGCCTGCGGCTGAACGCCTCGTCTCAACCGCAAACCTTCGGTTTGCTGGGCTGTCTAAGTCCCTCATTCGAACACTTGCCCACAACAGTCTGCCTTGCGCAGGCTTTTTTTTGCCCAAAGACAGTGGCTGCTGCGGAAGCTGAAAGCCTGTAGAGCGCGCGATAATCACAGGGTTTTGTCTATTAGAGGCGGTGCCCGGCGCCGCCTCGCTGATTCACCATGACCGCTCCACTCGACATCATCATCATGGCCGCTGGCAAGGGCACGCGCATGAAAAGCCGCCACCCCAAGGTGTTGCAGAAGCTGGCCGGGCGCGCGCTGCTGCAGCATGTGCTCGATACCGCTGCCCAGCTGCAGGCCCGCTCGGCGGTGGTGATCACCGGCCATGGTGCTGACCAGGTGGAGGCGGCCATCGGCCAGAGCAGCGCCGGCATCAGCCAGCTGGCCTTTGCGCGCCAGGAGCCGCAGCTGGGCACGGGCCACGCGGTGCAGCAGGCGGTGCCGTTGCTGGCCGATGAGGGCATGGCGATTGTGCTGTCCGGCGATGTGCCGCTGACGCAGGCGGACACCTTGCAAGGCCTGCTCAATGCCGCGGGCAGCGACCGCATGGCCCTGCTCACCGTCAACATGCCCGACCCCACAGGCTATGGCCGCATTGTGCGCAATGCCGAGGGCACGGTGCAGCGCATCGTCGAGCAAAAGGATGCGAATGCGGACGAGCGTGCGATCACAGAGGTTTACAGCGGCATCATGGCCGTGCCGCTGCGCTGGCTCAAGCCCTGGCTGGCCCAGCTGAACAACCACAACGCCCAGGGCGAGTACTACCTGACCGACGTTGTGGCGATGGCCGTTGCCGACGGCGTGGCGGTGGAAGGCCATTGCATTGCCGATGTGCTGCAGGTGGCCGGCATCAACAGCCCCCAGCAGCTGGCCGAGCTGGAGCGTGCCCACCAGATGCGCCAGGCCCAGGCGCTGATGGCCCAGGGTGTGCGCATGGCCGACCCGGCCCGTTTTGACCTGCGCGACGATGCGCGCGGCGGCAAGGCGCAGCTCATCTGCGGCCAGGATGTCGAGATCGATGTGGGCTGCATCTTTGGCGGCCAGGTGCGCATTGGTGACGGCGCGCGCATTGGCGCCTACTGCCATATCAGCAATGCCGAGATCGCGGCCGATGCGGTGATCCACCCGTTTACGCATATCGACGGCGAGGCTACGGGCGCCCAGGTGGGCGAGGGCGCGCTGGTCGGGCCCTTTGCCCGCCTGCGCCCGGGTGCCCAACTGGGCAAGCAGGTGCACATCGGCAATTTTGTCGAGGTCAAGAACTCGCGCCTGGCCGATGGTGCCAAGGCCAACCACCTGGCCTACCTGGGTGATGCCGAGGTGGGCGAGCGGGTCAACTACGGCGCGGGCAGCATCACCGCCAACTATGACGGCGCCAACAAGCACCGCACCGTGATCGAGGCCGATGTGCATGTGGGCAGCAACTGTGTGCTGGTGGCCCCGGTCACCATTGGCGCCGGTGGCACCGTGGGCGGCGGCTCCACGATCACCAAGAGCACACCGCCGGGCGCCTTGAGCGTGGCGCGCGGCAAGCAGGTCAGCATTGCCAATTGGGAGCGGCCGCAGAAGAAGTCTTGAGCCCCAGTGCGCCTGAGCATGTCCGCACAGGCGTCTGGCGTGGACCCGGGTTCCACTATGCCCGGCGCTATGGGATGAGGGCTGCGGTCAAGCGCCTGCGGCTGCTCCAGGGCCAGGCATGCTGGCCAGCTCAGCCAGGTGCGCGGCCGAGATCGGTTCCAGCTCGGCATAGCTGCCGTACATGCGCGGGGCGCCCCGGGCCTGTTCCAATGCCGCTTCGGCCTGCACGATCCAGTCGTCCACCGACTGGTGGTATTTGGCCAGGCTGGCAATGCCGATGCTGACGCTGATCTGCACATCGGGCCAGTCGCGCAGACGGCGGTTGAGCGCCTGGCTGTGGATGCGGTCGGCAATCTGGTTGGCGATGTCCAGGTTCACACCCGACAGCAGCACGGCAAACGAGTCGCCGCCAAAGCGGCAGGTGGCATCGCCCGGGCGCACGCAGGTGCGCAAGGTGTTGGCCACGGCAATGATGACCTCATCGCCAGCGGTCTCGCCATGGCGGCTGTTGAGCTCGCGGAAGTTATCTACATCCACGACGATCAGGAACGCCGGAATGTCTTTTTGCTTGGCATAGGCGAACAAGCGGGTCGCCAGATCCTGCCAGTACATGCGGCCAAAAAAGCCGGTCATCGCATCGACGCGGCGCATCACCATCAGCATCTGTTCTTTGTGGGCCAGGCTGCGCAGCAGGTGGCCGGTGGCAATGCCTTGCATGGCCAAATACAGGGCGACGGCCAGCAGGCTGCCGACAATGGTGTAGGTGCTGGTGTGGTGCTGGACCTCGAACGAGGTGAGCAGACCGGTGACGGCCAGGCCTGCAATGGCGCCGACCACGGCCAGCATGGCATGGCGAACGCTTTGCATGGCGTAGGTGCAGTGCACCAGCACCATCAGCATGATGGCACTGGTCAGCAGGTGGAAATGCACCAGCGCCACCCAGACGCCAATGACCAGGCCGTCGACAAAGCTGAGGATGACATCGTTGACGTCCGACCCACCGGTGCGCCGGGTGCGCCAGCGGGCCAGCAGGGGCCAGGCCAGCAGCGGCAGCGCCACGGCCAGCCCGACGGGCCAGGAGGCATTGCGCTGCCACAGTGCGCCTGCGGCAGCGAGCGCACAGGACGCCAGGAAAACAATGCGGCCCCAGTCACTGCGCTGCTGGGTGCTGTCCATTTTGATATGCACCATGTATTGCCTCTCTTACCCAGTGAGTCACAGTCTGCGCAGGATGGCCTCGCAATGTTACTGTTTGATACTCACGGTGCAAGTATGAGGCCGGACTATCGCCAAGACAAGCCAGTCCGGGCTTATTACATTTGTTGAATGTTTTCGTCCACAACGACCGCCTGAGAGTGGTCATGCACATCGCGGCCATGCATCGTGGCTGCAGCGGGCCGGGTGGCAAGGCTGTGGCGCAATGCCCGTTTTTACCAAGCGGGTAATCGCAGGGCTCCAGAGGGCGCCGGAGCCGCAAACTACGCGGTAATGGTGTTAGCCGTGGTGCGACAGGTGCGGCCCCTTGGGCAAGGGGATGCGGGTGATGAACTTGCTGCGCTTGGTGGCGAAGTAGGTTTTTACATTGCGCACATTGCTCTGCGAGGTGAAGAGCTTTTGCGTCAGCGCCAGGTAGCCGGGCATGTCATGGGCGTAGACCACCAGCACAAAGTCCGGCCCCGGGCTGACCCGCCAGCATTGCTGCACCTGGTCGTTCTGCACCACGGCGGCCTCAAAGGCATCGAGCTCTTCGGCGCCCTGGCGATCCAGGCTGACCTCCACCAGCGCGAACAGGCCAAAGCCCTGCACCTTGGCCAGCACATCGTGTGAGAGCAGGGCCACCTCGGCGGCGATCAGGCCCATCTCGCGCAGGCGCTTGATGCGCCGCAGGCAGGTGGGGGGCGAGACATGCACTTTGTCGGCCAGCGCGTGGTTGCTCACCGAGGCATCCTTCTGCAAGGCATCGAGCAGCTGCAGGTCGATGATATCCAGTGTGAAATCATTCAAATTCTCATTCATTTTGAAATTTTATTTCAATAGATATTTAATAAGAAATATTATTTCAAAATCTCGCAAAAATGGAAAGAAAATAAAATGCTTACCTGTCTACACTGCAGCCATTGTTGATCAAGGAGTGAACACTATGTGCGGCATTGTTGGTGCAGTCTCTACGCGCAATATCGTCCCGGTGCTGGTGCAAGGTCTGCAGCGGCTGGAGTACCGCGGTTATGACTCCTGCGGCGTGGCCGTGCATGAGGCGAGCCTTGATGGCCGCCAGCCGGCAGGCCTGCGCCGCGCCCGCAGCACGGCCCGCGTGGCTGAACTGATGGAGCAGGTGGCCAGCGAGCAGGTGCAGGGCGCCACCGGCATCGCCCATACGCGCTGGGCCACGCATGGTGCGCCCGCCGTGCACAACGCCCACCCGCATTTCAGCGCAGGCCCGGGCGTGGCCGATGTGCAGGCCGTCGGCCGCGTGGCCCTGGTGCACAACGGCATCATCGAGAACCACGAAGCGCTGCGCGCCGAGCTGCAGGCCAAGGGCTACCAGTTCCTGAGCCAGACCGATACCGAAGTGATTGCACACCTGGTGGACAGCCACTACGACGGTGACCTGTTCACGGCCTTGCAGCAGGCCATCAAGTCCCTGCGCGGCGCCTATGCGATTGCTGTCATGCACAAGGACGAGCCCCACCGCGTGGTCGGCGCCCGGGCTGGCTCGCCGCTGATCCTGGGCGTGGGCAACAACGAGAACTTCCTGGCCAGCGATGCAATGGCGCTGGCCGGCGTGACCGACCAGATCGTCTACCTGGCCGAAGGCGATATGGTCGACCTGCAGATTGGCCGCTACTGGGTGGTGGACCACAACGGCAAGACACTGGAGGCGGCCGACCGCCCCGTCAAGACCGTGCATGCGCACAGCGGCGCGGTGGAGCTGGGCCCCTACCGCCACTACATGCAAAAAGAGATCTTCGAGCAGCCGCGCGCGATTGCCGATACGCTCGAAGGCGTGCAAAGGGTGGTGCCCGAGCTGTTTGATGGCGTGGAGGGCGATGCCGCCTGGCGCGTGTTCAAGGAGATCGACGAGGTGCTGATCCTGGCCTGCGGCACCAGCTACTACAGCGGCTGCACCGCCAAGTACTGGATCGAAGGCCTGGCGGGCATCCGCTGCAATGTGGAAGTGGCCAGCGAATACCGCTACCGCAAGAGCGTGCCCAACCCCCGGGCGCTGGTCGTCACCATCAGCCAATCGGGCGAGACGGCCGATACGCTGGCAGCACTGCGCCATGCCCAGGGCCTGGGCATGACCAACACTCTGACCATCTGCAATGTGGCCACCAGCGCCATGGTGCGCGAGTGCAAGCTGAGCTACATCACCCGTGCGGGCATGGAGATCGGCGTGGCCTCAACCAAAGCCTTTACCACCCAGCTGGCGGGCCTGTTCCTGCTGACGCTGGCCCTGGGACAAAGCAAGGGCTACATCACCGAAGCGCAGTCCGACGCCTACCTGGAAAAAATGCGCCACCTGCCGCTGGCCTTGCAAGCCGTGCTGGCGCTCGAACCCCAGGTGGTGAGCTGGGCCGAGGACTTTGCGCGCAAGGAAAACGCGCTCTTCCTGGGCCGTGGCATCCACTACCCGATCGCGCTGGAAGGCGCGCTCAAGCTCAAGGAAATCAGCTACATCCACGCCGAGGCCTACCCGGCCGGCGAGCTCAAGCACGGCCCGCTGGCGCTGGTGGACAGCGAGATGCCCGTCGTCACTGTCGCCCCCAACGACGAGCTGCTGGAAAAGCTGAAAAGCAATATGCAGGAAGTGCGCGCGCGCGGCGGCGTGCTCTATGTGCTGGCCGATGCCCACACCAATATCGAGAATGCCGAAGGCATGCACGTGATCCGCATGCCAGAGCACTACGGCGTGCTCAGCCCCATCCTGCATGTGGTGCCGCTGCAGCTGCTGTCCTACCACACGGCCGTGGCACGCGGCACCGATGTGGACAAGCCGCGCAATCTGGCCAAGTCGGTCACGGTGGAGTAAGAACCTGTTCAAAGTCTCCTCGCGTCGCGACAGTGTCTTTGCGAGATGGGATGCTAGGGGGGCGCCCAGCCGCGCAATACCGCAGCAATAGCCCAGCTATTGCGAGGATTTGCAACGACGCAGACCGCCCCTGCCCGGGTGGCCCTCGCCGGGCGCCCCTTCCCGGGCAGCGCAAAGCCACTGTCCCTGCGGGTTGGAGTGAAATCGGGCGATTTCTGCGCGCTGGCCCTTGCTTGCACCCCGGTGCAAGCGGCGGATCAGCCCTTTGAACTCATCCCGATTGCACTCCAACGCGGCTGCGTAGAGCCATTGAACAGGTTCTAAGACATGCCTGCATGGTTTGCTCAGCGCACCCAAGGAGGCCTGGTTTGACGGAACCGCTGAACCTGATCGTCACGCTGCAGCCGCGCGCGGGCTGTTTGCCGGATGTCGTCTCGACGCTCACGACGCTGGCGCAGGCCAGCCGGCAAGAAGCTGGCTGCCTGCGCTACGACGTGGCGGTGGGCAAGGAGCTGGTCTATCTCTTTGAGGCATGGACCGACCGCCAGGCTTTGGCTGCGCATGAGAAGGAGGCGCACTTTGTGCTGGGCGTCGCTGCGCTGAACCGCTTGTGTGAATCCCAAAGGGTGGAATTTGTCGAGTGGCAGGGGCCAGGCTAGCCGGCCTCGGTACCCATCTCCCTGGCTACTGAAACGGCTGCACCGGGCCGGTGCTAGCTGTGCCAGGTACTGAGCCAGGCAAAACAGGTCATCACCGCGAATGCCGTCAGCGCAAACGGCAGCAGGAACAGGTAGACCGACCGCTCCTCTGAAGCCCCATGACTGAGCCTGGCCGCAATCGACATGCGCACCGGTGAGAAAAAGCCCAGCGCGAGCCCGGACACATGCACCACCGCGCCCGTGGCCAGCAGGCTGATGCCGGCCTGCGACGCGAGCGTGGACAGCGGTGGCAGCAGCAGGCTGTTGCCAGCGTTTCCGGTGTTGGCAATGATGCCCAGCGCGCCAGCCAGTGCAGGGGTGAGCATCACCGCATCCCGCCCCCACGCGGCAAAGAGGCCATTGGCCAGGCCTTGGGCGATGCCCGATTTATTGAGCATTTCCGCCATCATCGCAAAGAGAAGTACTGTCCACACAGCCTGCTTGCCGGTGGACCAGGAGGCTGCGACCTCGGCCTTGAGCGTATGCGTGCGCTTGCGCAAAGCCGCCGTCAACAGCGCGGCCACCAGGAACCACAGGCCGGAATGCATCAGCGGCAGCAAGGTGGGCAGGTCGGGAAAGGGCCGGAACCATAGCAGCGTCGACAGGCATTCCCTGAGGCTGGGTAGGAGCCTGGTCGCGGCCAGCCATCCAATGATCAAGCCATAGGGCAGGCAGGCGATGGCACGTTGGCGAACTTGCTGCCCATCGGGGCGCTCATCCACCAGGTAGCGAAGAATGATGAGCGGGCTGAAGGCGGCAAGCAGTGCGGTCTCCGGACCCAGCAAGTAGGTGCAGGCAACGAGGCTCACCAGGCTTGCCGCCACCCAGAGCAACTCCCACGCGCACTCGCGGAGCGACATGTGCTCTTTGCCTTGGTGCAAAGTGACCCAGAACAGGGTGAGCCACAGCAGCATCAAGGTCGCGACAGGAACGGCTGAATACAGGGCCAGGTCCGTGGGCGACACCCGCAGGTAGGCTGCACCCAGCAGCGTGCCGCTGCTCATTGCACCCCAGGGAATGAAGGTCTGGCTGAGCAAGGCAAACACCATCAGGTGGCGAGGCGCCAGGGCCAGGTGGCGCAGCATCATCACCGTGCCCACCATTCCGACGCCAAACCCAGTCGCAGACTCGGCAAAAGGGCCGACCAAAAAGCAGGCAAAGAAAAGCCTTCTGCGGCGCGCATGGGGGTCGAGACCCGCAGAGGGAGCGTCAGCGCCGCCGAGCGCATGTTTGCTGGACGCAACGCGCCAAAAAAGCAGGCCGCCCAGAATATAGGGCGCGATGGTCCCGCCAATCCAGGCCCCCCGCATGAGCGACTCACCGAGCTTGTCGATGGAAAACGGAATGGGTCCGCTGAAAAACGCAATGGGCACCGTCAGCGCCAGACCCAGCAGCGCTGCCCGGGTCGCGTTCCACTTCAGAAAGGCAATGGCCAGCGCCACCACCAAGGTAGGCGTCGCCCAAAGCAGGTAGCTATGCATCACCGCGCTGTTGCTGTGGGGCGGCTGGCTGCAAACGCAGCGCTTTTAGGGTCATGCCTGGCATAGAAAAGATGTCGTTATTTATTACAACGATTCTCCGACCTTCCAGGGGTTTGCCCAGTCACCTTGGCTGCTCACGTCTGTTGAGAAGCCGGTCAGAGCGCACGGCGATAAAGCGCCAGTTCTGCATGTTATAGGGCGACGGGGCACGCGTTGCCTGTGCGATCAAGGCCTGGATGCGGGCCTCACCGAGCGGCGGGCCATCGACATAACGGTGGACGGAGACGCGGCTTTCAATGGCTTGTTGTACGGGATTGGTCATGGTCAGGTTGAGTGGCTAAGGGGTGAAAAAACGGGCAGGTCGGCATCAGCGAGAAGGCGCCGCCGTCCACTGCACGGCCAGCACGCTGACCAGCACCACCACCAGGCCGGCCAGCGCCATGCCGGTCATCGATTGGCCCAGCAGCGCCCAGCCCAGCACGACGGCGGTGAGGGGGCTGAGCAGGCCCAGCGATGCGACGGCCACGGTGGGTAAACGTGCAATGCCGCGAAACCACAGCGCATAGGCCAGCAGCGCGCCTGCCAGGCACAGATAGGCATAGGCCAGCCCTTGTACAGCTCTGAGCGACGGCAGCGGTGCATCCAGCCACCAGGCCAGCGGCGCAAGCATCAGGCCGCCCAGCAGCAGCTGCCAGCCGGTGAGCGCCATCACCGGCAAGTCCAACTGCCAGCGGCGCGTGAGCCAGACCCCGCTGGCCATGCAGGCGGCGCCCAAGAAGGCCGCGGCAATGCCGATGGGCTCGAACACCGTTTGCGGCGATACCAGCAGCAGCGCCATGCCCAGCACCCCGGCCACGGCCGCCGCCAAGGTGCTGCGGGCGGGGGATTTGCCGTCGGCCCACCAGGCCAGCGCCATCACCATCAGCGGCTGGATGGCGCCCAGCACGGCGGCCAGGCCACCGGGCAGGCGGTAGGCCGCCACAAACAGCAGCGCCTGGAAGGCGCCGATATTGAGCGCACTCAGGATCAGCAGGCGCAGCCAGTGCTGCTGCGCGGGCAGCCGGCGCATGGCCAGTACCAGCAGCAGGCCAGCGGGCAGCACCCGGATCAGCGCGGCGGTGAAAGGGCGGTGGGGTGGCAGCAGCTCCGAGGTCACGATATAGGTGGAGCCCCAGACCATAGGGGCCAGCGCGGTGAGGGCGATGTCTTGCCAGCGGGACGGGCGTGGGAGGGCTTGCATAGGTTTTATCTTCAAATCAAGATAAAATGAATGCTAACCTTTAAATATCTTGATATCAAGACAAATGCCAAAAAAACCTTTGTCCTCTGCGGGTGATGCCGTGGACGCGATCCTGGCGCAATGGGCGCGCGAGCGGCCCGATCTGGATGCCAGCCCGATGGGTCCGATTGGCCGCATCAAGCGCTGTTCCGCACTGATCGAGCAAAGTCTGGATGTGAACTTTGCGCAGTTCGGCCTGAGCTTTTGGGAGTTCGATATGCTGGCCGCGCTGCGGCGCTCGGGCGCGCCTTACCGGCTCAGCCCCACCGAGCTGTTTTCCACCCTGATGGTGACCTCGGGCACCATGACCCACCGGCTCAAGCGCCTGGAAGCCAATGGCTGGATCGAGCGGGTGCCCCATGCGCAAGATGCGCGCAGCATGCTGGTGCAGCTGACCAAGCCCGGCCTCAAGCTCATTGATGCCGCCGTTACCGCCCATGTGGACAAGGAACGTGCGCTGCTGCAGCCCTTGCCCGCAGCAAGCCTGGCGGCGCTCAATACGCATCTGTCGGCGTTGCTGGCGGTGCTGGAAGGCGGCGCAGGCAGCTCAGAGGATGAGCAGGGCAGTTGATGCGTTGTTGAGGGGGCAGTGTTTAGAACCTGTTCAAAGTCTCTACGCAGCCGCGTTGGAGTGCAATCGGGATGAGTTCGAAGGGATGGAACGCAGCTTGCACCGGGGTGCAAGCAAGGGCCAGCGTGAAGAAATTGCCCGATTTCACTCCAACCCGTAGGGACAGTGGCTTTGTGGGCGGCCGGCAAGGGGTGCCCGACTAGGGCCGCCCGGGCAGGGGCGGTCTGCGGCGTTGCAGTGCTTGCCAATAGCGGGCTATTGGCTGCGCACTGCGCGGCTAAGCGCCCCCCTCGCATCCCATCCCGCAAAGACACTGTCGCGGCGCGAGGAGACATTGAACAGGTTCTTGGATCAACGGACTTTAAATCCGCTGGTCTAGGCTGCCTCCTAGACGTCTCAGATCGCTGTGCTGCTGGTGGTCGGGGCGCCCGCCAGCCGCTCATACAAGGTATAGCTGCGGTAGGACTTGTGCGGCCCACGCACCTGGTGCTCGATGACAAAGCCGCCGCTGCGCAGGAACGCGTAACTGCTGTCATAGCGGTCCGCAATACACAGGTGCGAGCTGCTGGCGCTCAGCTGCCCGTCCTGGTCGACGGCAGGATGCAGCCGGTGAAAAAGGCGCTGCTGCTGGGCATCGAAATAGATGCACAAATGGGCCCCTTGCTGGCTGAAGAAATAGCTGCCGCTGGCGCGAAACGAGCCGCCGCTTTGCAGCACCATCTGGCCGCTCTCGGTGTAGTGGGCCGCGCTCGCCCCTTCGGGCGTGAAGCGCGCCTGGCCCTGCACGGTGCCAATGGGGTTGCGGGTCACCAGATCTTGCAGGCTGCGGGAAAAACGCCATTCGCCTTGCAGCGCGGCAAGCAGGTGTTCTGCCACCCAGGGGAGGGGGTGCTCGGTAGTCATTGCGGTGTTTTCCATAGGCGGAGCATCTGTGTTGCAGACCCTCTCAGCGCCTGACGCCCTTGTGCCGAGGTGCCGTGGGCAGCGGCAGATTTTGCCAGGGTTTTCTCGCCCGCCCTATCGCCGCCAACGGCTTGGAGCCGCCCGTTTGGGCGGTAGGTGAAATCTGACCATGTGTCCGTCCTGCCACCCACAGCCTGCGCGGTTGGGGCTGCTGATAATTCATTCACGCCATTGAGGCCAGCAACGCAGCCATTGTGGCGGTATTGCATGAATGACATGCCAGGAGACTATTTTTTTGCGCTTCATTGATAGGCCCAAAAAATAGTCAGCTCTTTCACCATAACGATCCAAGGAAAAAACCATGAAGCTCCAACCTACCATCGCCGCCCTGTGTGCAGCCGCTTTCTTCTCCGGTGGCGTTTTCGCCATGACCTCTGCCGAGCAAAAGGTCGAGAAGGACCGCATTGAAGCCGAGCACAAGGCGGCCAGCGACCAGTGCAAGCCCATGAAGGGCAATGCCAAGGATGTCTGCAAGAAGCAGGCTGATGGCCAAAAGAAGGTTGCCATGGCTGACCTGAAGCACCGTGCAGAACCTACCGAAAGCCACCGCCACGACCTGGCCAAGGCCAAGGCAGATGCCGAGTACGACGTGGCCAAGGAAAAGTGCGACGACGCCACGGGCAACACCAAGGACGTCTGCCAGAAGGAAGCCAAGGCAGCCCATGTGAAGGCTTTGGAAGCCGCCAAGGTCGCTGAGGTGAGCGCCAAGCCATCGTCCAATCCATCGGATGTGGCCGATGCGCGCAAGGACGCTGCCGACAAGTCGCGTGAAGCCGACTACAAGGCTGCCAAGGAGCGCTGCGATGCCATGGCCGGTGATGCCAAGGATGCCTGCGTGACCGATGCCAAGCGCAAATTTGGCCAGTAATTTGCGTTGATGCTGCGCCTGCGAAGGCGTTGTCACCAGCCCCTGATGCACCATCTGCGATGGCCATCAGGGGCTGGTTTTGTGCGGTGATAGCAAGTGCCTGCTATCGCTGCCAGGCTCTGGAGCAGAAAAAAGACCTCAGCCGGCACTCACCCGCCGAGGCAAGCAGTACATTGCATACATATTGACAGTGAAAGTGCAGCCATGCCTTCTTTTCTCCGATCCCTTCTCTACACCAGCAGGCTGGCTGCCGGCTATGGACCCACCGAGGTGGGGCGCATCGTCAAGCAGGCACGTGAGATGAATGCCATCCATGGCATCACCGGCGTGCTGGTGTTTGATGGCGACTGGTTTGCACAGTATGTGGAGGGCGCGCCCGAGGCCATGCTGGTGCTGGAATCCCATCTGCAGGCAGACCCCCGGCATTCCGATTTCCGGGTCAT
Organism: Comamonas koreensis; assembly: GCF_014076495.1. NCBI lineage: Bacteria > Pseudomonadati > Pseudomonadota > Betaproteobacteria > Burkholderiales > Comamonadaceae > Comamonas > Comamonas koreensis. Next base: position 1,418,417 of record NZ_CP043575.1, read on the forward strand.
CGATTCGGGGCTGTCCGGCCCCGAGCGGCGCTTTCCCAACTGGGTGATGGGTTATGCGGATGGCGATATCGACAGCACCGGTTTGAACATCTCGGCGCTGGCCCAGGCAGATACCTATGAGGCGCTGGAGCGCTTTGCCCAAGCGGTCAAGACCTTGGATATTCTCTGACCGGAAGGCCTAGCCGCCCTCGCTGATGGCGAGCGCGCTCGATGGTGGTGGCGGACCCTTGGCCAGCAAGATGCCCCAGGCCCATCACCGTGCGCTGACCCTGTTTTTGCGGATGCGCATGCAGGCCGACAGGCCCTGCGGTTCGCGGCTGTGCAGCAACAGCACGCCGCCATGCGCCTGCGCAATGGCATCGACAATGCTCAGGCCCAGGCCGTGGCCACCCGTATTCTGGTTGCGTGATGCGTCCCCGCGCTCAAAAGGCTGGCGCATGCGCTCGAGCTGCGCGGGCGCATGCCCGGGCCCCGGTCCTCCACGCAGACCTGGGCAAGGTCCTCATCTTCATCGAGCACCAAGCTGGCGCTGCCGGCATAGCGCAGCGCGTTGTCGATCAGGTTGTCCAGCGCGCGTCGCAGGCTCAGAGGCTGGCCCATCACCGGCGCGCGGATGTGGCCGCGGATATCGACGGGCTGGCCTAGCTCCTGCCGGTCCTGGCAGATGCTGCGGGCCAGTGCATCCAGGTCAATCTGCTGCAGTGGGCCCTGGTGCTCCCGCGCCTGGATAAAGGCCAAGGTGCTGTCGATCAGGCCTTCCATGCAGCTCAAGTCGCCGCGCAGCTTTTGCTTGCCATTGTCCAGGTCGGCGCTGTCCAGCAGCTCCAGGCGCAGCCGCATGCGCGTGATGGGCGTGCGCAGATCATGCGATACGGCGGCCAGAAAATGCGTGCGCTCGGTCAGGTTGGCGGCAATGCGCTGCTGCATGCGGTTCAAGGCATGCGCGGCCTGGCGTACTTCGCGTGGGCCGTCCTCGTCCATGCGCGGCGCGGCGACCACATCGCGCTCCAGCGCCTGCGCGGCCTGGCCCATGCGCAGCAGTGGGGTCACCACCCAGCGCACCGCCAGCAGCACCAGCAACACCACCACCAAGTACCTGCAGTGGACGCTCAACGGCCCCTTTGAGGCGCTGGGCCGGCGCCACCAGTTCATGATGGGCGCGAACTACAACGACAACACATCGACCGCCTATGGCCTGGACTGCTTCAACAGCGCCGGCCAGTCGGTGGCCTGCATGAACGGCATCAGCAACGGCTTTGCGATCGGTGACTGGCGCGAATTTATCCGCACGGGCCAGGGCATTGGCGAAGTGACCACCGCCCGCAACGGCAAGGACACCGTCACGCGCATCAAGACCTATGGCAGCTATGCGGCCACGCGCCTGAGCATCACCGATCCGCTGTCGGTCATCGTCGGCGCGCGCCTGAGCTGGCAGCGCAACTTCTCCAACGGCGTCGTAACCTCGGGCTTCAGACACCAGGTCACGCCCTACCTGGGCGCCGTCTATGACCTGAATCGCAACTACTCGCTCTACGCCAGCTACACCGATGTGTTCGAAGCCCAGTCGCAGCGCCGCGTCGATGGCACGTATCTCGATCCCAAGTCCGGCACCGCGATGGAAGTGGGCGTCAAGGGCGAATGGCTCGATGGCCAGTTCGATGGCTCGCTGGCGGTGTTCCGCAACCAGCAAAAGGATGTGGCAACGATTGCGCGTGATGCCAACGGCGACCCGCTCTACGTGACCGGCGACGAGGGCGTGACCACCTATCTCAACGGCGCATCGGGCGTGACCACCAAGGGCTTTGAGCTGGAATTCTCCGGCCGCATCACGCCAAGCTGGAACGTCTATGGCGGCTACACCTATCTGTCGGTGAACAACCCCAACGCCACCGGCGCAGAGGATGATCCCAAGCACCTGCTGCGCCTGAACACCAGCTACCGCCTGCCCGGCAGCTGGAACAAGCTTACCCTGGGCACGGGCCTCACGGCACAGAGCAAGATGCACCAGGTCGCCACCGGCACCAGCCACCCGACCGAAGGCGCCAATGTCAATATCGACCTGAAGGCCTACACCTTGTTCCATGCGATGGCGCGCTATGAGATCAACAAGGACCTGGTCGCCACCCTGAACATCTCCAACCTGTTCGACAAGACCTACTACCGCCAGTACGGCTTCTACTCGGGCGCCATCTATGGCGAGCCCCGGACCGTGCGTCTGAACCTGAAGGCCACCTTCTAAACCAAGGACCGCGTTCCTAAGGCAGATCCGCAAAGATCTGCCATGCTGCAGCCCACTCTGCAGCCCTGGACTTTGCAGTGCCAGCCTGTGCTGGCGGTGCAGAGTCCTTTTTTTGTGGCCGTCTGCGCTATCGCTGCTGGAGCTCGTCCGCGATGCGCTGGCACCAGGCCTGGGCCTCTGCCTGCAGGCCAAAGCTGCTCAGGTGCATGGCGCGCTCGCCCCGTACACGCAGGCGCACGACATAGTAGGGCCCATCTTCGGCACTGCGCTCCAGCACGCTGGGCGGCTCGATATCAGCATAGGGAATGGCACGCGGGGGCCGTGGCAGGCGGCCATGGCGCACCAGGCAGTGCTGGCGCTGGTCAAAATGCAGCCGCAGGCAGCGCCCGCATGCCAGGCAAAGAAAGAACACCCCCAGCACCACCGGCGCCGTGATGCAGGCGGCCAGCAGCAGCAGTTGCCACCAGGGCAGGCCCCAGTGGCCATGCTGGACAAAGGGTACCGGGATGAGAAACATCGCCAGGCCCATCACCGCGACAAACAGCCGCATCGGCCAGCTGATGTGCTCCTCGTAACGGAGGCCATCGGCGCTGTCGCGGAATCCATGGGTCATGTCATGCCTTTTGCGCGGGGCGCGGATGGGGCGCTGAAGTGGAGAACCCACGAGCGGGGTCGCCAGGGAGCTGCACAGATTGGATCTGGATTCTACGGGGCGGCTTGGTATGGTGGGAAGAGCGAACACGCCCCATGCACAAAGTCCCGGGCCTGCATGCGATTGCAGGCCCGGGACTTTTCAGTCGTCGAAGGTGCTGGGGGCTCGTCAAGCCTCAGGCAGCTGGTACACAAAGCGGTAGGAATGCTGGCCGTTGTCGATCGTGATCTGCATGCTGCCGCGCAGGCCCTGCAGTGCATCGGTGGCCGAATCGGGTACGACGCTGATGCTTTGCGTGGACTCGCCCTGCGCCATGCTGGCGCTGTGCTGCAGCACAAAGGTGCCGCTGCGGCCATGCAGGCTGCCTTGCACGTGCTCCATCGCCACATAACCGGCCGAGCCGGCGGTCGTGCTGCGGAACGACAGCATTTCGCCCTGGCTGGTCGCCTGCAGGTCGCCGCTGAATTGTTTGTCCAGCGAGAACCGGCCCAGGCCGGTGGCCTCGGCAACCGGGCTCAGGCCTTCGGGTTGCAGCTTGATGTCAAAGCGTCCGGTGGCGATGTGGTCCATGGCAGTGTCCTGGCAAAAATGGCATTTTCATCTATCACTGTATTTATGTACAGTCATGGGTCGTGATCGTGATCTCCATGGTGATGAGGCTGTGCGCTTCGGGGCAACCCGTCGTTGGGACGGTGCCCCGGCGATCCTGTCCGGGCCTTAGTTCTCCGAGGAGGGCTTGGCGGGCGGGTTCGGTGGCGTTTGCAGATGATCGCTGTAGCCCTTGAGCATGTCTTGCAGCGCCTGGTCATTGCGCGTAAAGGCGCGGCAGCGAAAGCAGATCATGCGGTGCTGCCAGGCGGCGATTTTGCCGGCCGTGCCGGCCTCTTCCATTTGCCCGGTGGTAAGTTGAAAAATGTATTCACGGCATTTCATGAAGCAGTCTCTTTGTCAAACCAGTTTTGGTGCAGGCACAGCTGCAGCTGCTTGCGCGCGCGGCTCATGCACTGCCAGTAATCGGCCTTGGTGATGCCCAAGGTGCTGCAAATCTCCTCGGCCTCGCATTCCAGAAACTCCTTCATGGAAAACACCCGCGCTGGCTTGGCCGGCAGCTTGTGCACACACAGGTCGACGACGATGAAGAACTGGTCGTTTTGCAGCTGCTGCTGGGGGTTGACCCAGGTAGTGGGCGCAACGCCCTCAACCCAATGGCCCCGCTTGTCAAACAGGACTTGGTCGAGGTCGTCCTGGAAAGCCTCGTCATAGCTCACGGGCGCGCGGTATTTCTGTCGCAGCCGGTCGCTGATCTTGTTGCGCAAAATGCCAAACAGGTAGCTCTTGGCCTGGGCGGCGTCAAAGCTGCTGCGGTCCAGCTGCAGCAGCGCCGCCAAGGTATCTTGCACGGCATCCTCAGCCTCTTCACGCGAGGGCAGGTGCAGCATTGCAAAGCGCAGCATGGCGCTGCGCCATTGGACGGTGATCTCTGCTGCGATGGTGTGCATACACTCCTTTGCTTATCGATGGCAACAACGGTCCAGGGACCAGCGGCCCGGCCCCTGGCTGACAATGGCGACCAGCATGATGCCCAGCATCAAGGGCACCTTGAAGCCCAGGCCGTCATCGCTGTCGATCTGGTTCCAACCGGCCCAGCCCAGGTCGAAATGCACGCTGTACACCGCCACATAGGTGATGAAGATCAGCCCCAGCGCGGCAATGCGCGATGCCAGCCCGATGATCAGCGCCACGCCCAGCACCAGCTCGGCAAGCCCTGCAATGCCCCAGTTGAGGCTGGCAGGCAGCCAGCTCACCGGAATGGGAAAGTCCAGGCCTGCAAACCAGGCCGGTGCCTCCCAGCCCGATGACAGTTTACGAAAACCCGCCAGCACAAACTCCTGCCCCACCCACAGGCGCAGCAGCAGCAGACCCAGGCCATCAATCTTCTCGCGTGCTTTCACGTGCAATGAATTCAAGGAATGCATCTTTCATATCTCCATAGTAGGGCGAGCTCCAGCGCGAGTCGCGCACAAAGGCGGTGATCAATTCCCGCCAGGCCTCGTCGCCCAGTTGCTCGCGCAGTTCCGGAAAATGCGCCTCCACCATCTGGCTGGCGCCCAGGTGGACCAGGTGGCGGTAGGCACGCATGCCGTTGTCGCTGTAACCCGCAGGCACCTGGTCGGACAGACCTCTTACATAGTCGTAGAAGTGCGCAGACATGCCAGCTCCTGGTTGATGACCTCCATACCGGGGACATCGTTGTCCCATTCCAGCAGCACGGGGGTGCCATGGCGCTCGGCAAGGCTGCGTGCGAGCTGCTGGGTGTGTGCTTCCACCGGCTGGCTGTGCGTGTCCATGAACAGGTCAAAGCGCGCATCGAACTCATGGCCCGCCACATGCATGTAGCTCACGCGGCCCATGTCCAGGCCTTGCACGAATTCGCTCGGGCTGGGGCCGCCATGGTTCTTGTGGTTGACCGACAGGTTGTTCAGGTCCAGCAGCAGATGGCAGTCCGCCTGGTCGAGGACCATGCCGAGAAAATCCGCTTCGGGCATCGCGCCCACATTGGTGTACCAGGTCGTGTTCTCGACCGCGATGCGCATGCCCAATGCATCTTGCACGACGCGGATGCGGTCGGCCACCCGGCGCGCATGTGACTCGGTAAAAGGCACGGCAAACAGGTCATAGAGCTGGAAGCTGTCGCCGCTGGCGGCCAGGTGGTCGGAGTACAGCGGGGTGCCCAGGTCATCAATCAGCTGGCGCAGATCGCGCAGAAAGGACCTGTCCAGTGGTGCGGCGCCGCCCAGATTGAGGGCCACGCCATGCAGGTTGACCGGGCGTCCCGAGTCGATCAGCGCCTGCAGCGGCGCCAGATCCCGGCGCACCCAGTTCTCGGGTGCGACCTCAAAGAAGTCGGCATGCACGGCGGACATGTCCCAGTCGAGCATTTCACGTCGAAAGCCAAGGCCAATCATGTGGTGTCCTCATTTCTGTGGAGGCACGAGTTGGCGCTTGGCCAACCCGCATCCAACGTTACTCTCCAAAGCTGTCACCCTGTGGCAAGGTGCCGGCCATGCGGGCCTGGGAAGCGGCCTCGATGACCTGGGCACGGCTCAAGCCCATGCCGGGTTGCTGGGTTTTGAACTGCGGCGCATCAAAATTGCCGTCGAAACGCAACGTGCCGTCCATGCGGGCCTGGGTGAACTGCATCCGGACCTGGTCGCGGCTGAGGCTGCTGTTGGAGGGGGCATAAGCCGGGTAGTCCGAGCCGTTGCCCACGGGGGCGGTGCTCATGGCCTGGGCGCTGCCGGCAAAGGCCAGGCTGGCGGCCAGAAGAAGACGGGTAGTGATCTTGGTAGTGGTCGACATGGTTGGAACCCTTTCTGTGGTGGGGGCGGGTGAGCGTGGAGGCTCACCCTGGTGTTGTGTGGTGTGTTACGGAGTGGGTCAGTGGGTACCCGCGCCATCCTTCTTGGAGCAGCCGCCGTCCTTCTTGGAGCAACCGCCGTCCTTCTTCGAGCAGCCGCCATCCTTCTTGGAGCAGTTGGCGTCCTTGGTGCTCGATTCCTTCTTGCCGCAGCTGCCTGCGCCGCATTTGCTGTCCTGGCTGCCAGCGGCCCAGGCGGAGGTGGCGAGGACAGCGGCGGCCAAGGTGGTGAGGGTCTTGATGTTCATGGTGTCGTTCCTGTGATGAAAGGTTGAAAGTGCACAGCACAGCGCTGCCACGTTGATGAAGTCGTTCGACCTGATCGATTCCTGACATATTTTTGAAAATATTTATCGAGACCGCCAAAAAAAGCAGGCGCAAGGCTGCGCCCGCCCTGCCAAAGTGGCCAGGGTGTGGATGTTTTCAGGGAGAGTGAGTGCTGCTGGTGCTGCGGGCTAGCAACTAGCTAGTGGCTGCAGAGCTCGCGCCCATGGCATGGAAGCGGATAGCGATGAGGCACAAGGCGTTTTTTGGAAGGCGAGCCGTAGTCATGGCCAAGGCTGACCATGCAGCGGGTCAGCAGGGCCGGCGTTCAGACTGTAGCGGGGCGCATGGCAGAGGGCGCCTGGGGCAGACCCGAGAGCGTCAGGGCTGCAGCTGCGGATCGAGCTGCAGCTGCAGCAGCGCGCCGGCGATCAGCGCATGCATGCCCTGGGCCAGATCACCTTCCATCTCGGCGGTCTCAGCCTCGTAGCTGGTGGGCACCACGCTCTCCTGGCGCGCGGCCGAGTACACCGAATCGGCAGCGGCCAGGCCGTGGAAGGCGATGGTCGCCAGCAGCCAGCGCGACTGCTCTTTGCCAATGCGGTAGGCCTGCGCCACTTCTTCCTGGTGGGTATCGATCTTCTCGAGCATCGCCGGGGTGGCGACCAGCCTGCGGATCACATAGGGCGTCACGCCCGGGTAGGTCTTGGCGAACTGGCGCACCGAATCGCTGAAGCGGACCAGGTAGTTCTGCAGGCCCTCTTGTTCGCCCACCTTGGGCAGAGAAAACTCCCAGCGCCGAAAAATCTCCTCGGCCACCATGTGCTTGAGCTCGGCCAGGCTGGGCACATGCTTGTACAGCGCCATATGCGTCACGCCCAGCGTGCTGGCCACGCCCACAAAGGTGATGTTGGGCAAGCCCATCTCGATACCTGCATCGGCGATGCGCTCTTGCGTGATCAGGCGCGGGCGCCCGCGCGGGGCTGCTTTTTTCTCAGGGTCCATGTTCTCTCCAGGTGCCAGGCCATTGTCAGCCAAACCGCTGCTGCGATAGCTGTAAAAGATGTACGGTAATTTATTAGTTTAGTATTATTAAACTAACTATTGTTCCTATTGCGTTTCGCGTTGGGGCGGGCTGTCTATCGTGTGCCCGGCGCCGACTGGACCACCAACCTCTACAACCCGGTATGGGGCCCGGCTGCCGACTTTGTCGCGCCCCACATCGATGGCGCAAGACCGCGTGCAGCTCACCTTGGGCGTGCGCCGCCAGCAGGTGGTCAGCGACAGCTACAACATCACCTCGGGCGCGCGTACCTCGCGCTATGACGAAAGCGCCACCTCGCCCGCCGCTGCGCTGCTGGTCAAGGCCAGCGACAACCTCTCGCTCTACGCCAACTACATCGAAGGACTGAGCCAGGGCGCCACCGCACCGATGACCGCCGCCAACGCCGGCGAAGTGTTTGCGCCCTGCAAGAGCAAGCAAAAGGAGATGGGCCTGAAGCTCGACCTGGGCGACTTCGCCCACACCGTCAGCGTGTTTGAGATCACCCGGCCCAGCAGCTATACCGACCCTGTGACCAACGTCTTCTCGTTCGGCGGTGAGCAGCGCAACCGAGGCATTGAGTGGAGCTTCTTCGGCAGCGCCATGCACGGCCTGCGCCTGATGGGCGGCGTGGCCTACACTGCCCCGAAGCTGACGCAAACCGCTGGTGGCGTCAACCAAGGCAAGCTCGCCACCGGCACCCCCAAGTGGCAAGGCAAGCTGGGTGCGGAGTGGGATGTTCCTGGCGTGCAAGGCCTGGCCCTCAGCGCCAACGCCACCGCCGTGTCCCGCCAGTACATCAGCGCCGACAACAGCCTCTGGGCCGCCGGCCGCACCACCTATGACCTGGGCGCCCGCTACATCACCAAGGTGGCCGACAAACCAGTCACCTTGCGGGCATCTGTTCTGAACGCGACCAACAAGTCGTACTGGGGCATGCCCCAGCTGTCCAGCCTGGCGCTGGGCGCGCCGCGTACGTTTGCGCTGTCGGCGTCGGTGGATTTTTAATTAAGTTAGTAGCTAGCCCGCTGCAGCGCTTGCCGCTGCGGTGGGTGATGTGAGTGAGCCCAGATTGCTGCTGCCGTTGGCAGGGGGCGTCTGGGCTTTTTGTTGGGTTGGCCCGGTTTGAAGCGCGCAGATGCCGTCAACGCGAGGCACTGTGCAGACGCAAAAAAACATGCCCTCAGCATGTGTGTAGATAGAGAGAGATCAGGGGAGGGTAGACAGAAGGTCTGGTGGTGCTGGCTTGCCAAACATTGGCAGGGCAGAGCAAAGGCGTTTTCAGAGACTGGATCGCTGCGCTGCAATGGCGCTATCGAAGCCGGTGTTCATCGCAAAAAAATGCGTGGCTAGTGTGAACCATTGGCTGGCAAAAACGACTTCCGGACAGTTCCGGTCAGTCGCCCCACGATGAACCTTGGAGTAGCCGCAATTGCTACGCCATGGGTGCAGTATATGATCAATTGAGAATCATTCGCAAATAAGCTTTGGGGTTGTGGGGGGATTGGGGTGGGGTGCAGAGAGCCGATGAATCGTAAACGGCAATTCTTGGAGTTCGGGTTGGCGGAGGCCGGGAGATCTTCAAAGGGGTAGACGTTGCATCGAAGTTGGTATCGAGCTTCTGATGGCAGTGCTCAGCCATTGATCGCTGTTTTAGGCTGGATGCGGTCTATCAATTTGACTAGGCGTTATGGCCGCCATCGGGTGGTCGGCAGTCTTGCATCTCCGCCATACATGCGCCCTCGATTCATGTCCTCACTTGCTGGCGCATTAGACCGCTTGGCCACCCATGCCATATACAAGATTCCCAGAATGCAAAGAATCAGCGCCGGCCAGCCAACAACAAACACTCCCAAGACCCCTTCAAAGAAAAACAGCAGACAGATCCATAGCTGTGTAGGCCTGAACCGTCGCAGCGCTTGTTGGTGCATGCGAGCATCATCCTGCTCATCCACTCCGGAACCAGAGGGATCAAGCACTTCAGCTTCGATAAGGCCTTCACCCAAGGAAGTTTGACTGACGACTTCATCGGTCACGACAAGGAGCTTGTGCTCGTGCTCCATAGCAATAAATCCTTTCAGGTTGATGCATAAATGCGGACGCTCGGGTGGCGTGCTTGCAAGCATTCAGAGGGCGGTTTGGTTGCAGAAATAGTCCATTTCAGACTATTCCAGAACGGACTTTAACTTGTGAGCAGTTTCATGTCCATCCACCATGTACCGCTCCACCCACAATCCCAACTACCAGCTCTTACTGTCCGTTCTCACTGCCACGCGCAAGCGTATGGGCGTGTCGCAAGTGGAGCTGGCACAGCGTCTTGGTAACACGCAGACTTTTGTGTCCAAGTGCGAGCGTGGCGAGCGGCGCATTGATGCTGTGGAATTGGTGGAGTTCGCGGAGGCGCTTGGTGTGCCACCGTTGGAGGTCCTTGCGGAATACCTCGAAAGACGGGATAGCAACCTATTCGCAGCTAGCAAGAAGACGAGAAGCCGAAGCTAAAAGGGGGCAGACTACGCAGCGTTGGGTTGCGGAAAACTGCGTGTGCGAGCGAGCGTGGAGAAAGTCAGATAGCCCGGTGTATCTGGTGCCTTTGCCTGTTCTTTCCTGTTAAGGAGCAGAGATAGAGGCTCTCCTCGATTGGAGCGTAAATTCGCCGTAAACCTTCTCCCTTGAAAGCACCTCACTTATGCCTTTGTATGTGGCTCACTTCCTCATAAAGGAGGAAAACCTTTGGTTGAACAATCAACCACCGTACGAGGTTCTTCGCATTGAAGAACATCACTTTCTCGCATTGCATATGTTCGCAGCCGGCGACCCAGAGGCGGCATACAGCCGCGCTTTGGACATGCTCCCTGGCTTGAGCGATGCGAACCACGAAGGGCCCGGCGATCGAACACATTTCGAAGCGATTGGTATCTTCGATCTCGACGAAGTGTTCGTCGCTGAGGATCTTTCAACCAACCTGAACGACATCTATGGTGTTGATATTGGGGTGTTGGACATTGAGGAACTGCTGCATAAGCGATCTAGGGCCAAGCATGAGTTGCGCCTCTTCAAATATCAGACGGGCTTAGCTGCAACCGCAGCGAGTTAGCAATCTTCCCTAAATCCGCTGGGCCATTTAGCTCGCCGCGTGCAGTATTGACGCGTATCTCTAACGCGCCCGCTACCCCCTCACCCCAGCGCCGTATCCAACACCATCATCAAAACAAACCCCACCATCAACCCCGTAGTCGCAAAAAACTCATGCCCCTTGCGGTGCGATTCCGGGATGATTTCGTGGCTGATGACGAAGAGCATGGCGCCGGCGGCGAAGCCCAGGCCCCAGGGCAGGAGCAGGGCGGAGCTGCCGATGATGGCGGCGCCGGCGACGGCGCCCAGGGGTTCGACCAGGCCGGAGGCAATGCCCAGCAGGACGGAGAAGCCTCGGCTGTAGCCGACGGCCAGCAGCGCGGCGGCAACGACAAAGCCTTCGGGCACATCCTGGATAGAGATGCCGATGGCCAGCGCATTGGCGCGCATGCCTTCATTGCCGGCGTAGCCCACGCCAATGGCCAGGCCTTCTGGCAGGTTGTGCAGGATGATCGCAAACACAAAGAGCCAGGTGCGGCGCAGCTGCTGGGCGCTGGCGCCTTCGCGGCCTTTGATGAAATGTTCGTGGGGCAGCAGGCGGTCCATGGCCAGCAGGGCCAGGCCGCCTAGCAGGATGGAGGTGCCAACCACACCGCCGGCAGCCCAGGCGCTGCCGCCCATCAGGTTGGAGGCGCGTGCGGCATCCAATGCGGGGATGACCAGCGAGAACGCGCAGGCAGCCAGCATCACGCCGGCGCCAAATCCAAAAAGAGTGTCCCGTGTGCGTTCCGACGGACGCTGGGCCAGCAGCACGGGCAAGGTGCCCAAGGCAGTGGCCAGCGCGGCCATGCAGCCGCCCAGCAACGCGTTGCGCACCGAGGGCTGGTTTTTCAAGCCATCCCAGATCAGTGCGGCCAGCGCAAATACCCCCAGGGCACAGATCAACAGACCGATGCGGGTTTGCAGCTTGAGCGCCGGTTTGGGCGCAGGGCTGGCGGTGCTGCGCGATCCGTCATCGCGCGGGTCGGGCTGGTTGTCCATTTCCATCGGTTGGTTGCCTGGGGTCATGTGCGTGCTCGCGTGCTCGAAGAAGGGAGTGACTTACTTGCCCAGTGCAGCGGCGTACTTGCGGGCAACGACGCCCCAGTCCACCACATTGTAGAAAGCGGCAATGTATTCAGGGCGGCGGTTTTGGTACTTCAGGTAGTAAGCGTGCTCCCACACATCCAGGCCCAGGATGGGGGTGTTGCCCGAGCCAATGCCCTTCATCAGTGGCGAATCCTGGTTGGCGCTGCTTTCCACCGCCAGCTTGCCTGCAGGCGTCACTGTCAGCCAGGCCCAGCCGCTGCCAAAACGGCTCAGTGCCGCCTTGGTGAAGGCATCCTTGAAGGCGTCAAAACCACCCAGGTCGGCATCGATGGCCTGGGCCACATCGCCTTGGGGCAGGCCACCGCCGCTGGGCGACATCACTTCCCAGAACAGGCTGTGGTTGGCGTGGCCGCCGCCGTTGTTGCGCACGGGCAGGCGCAGCTTCTCGGGCAGCGATTCCACCTGGGCCACCAACGCTTCGATGGACAGGTTGGCAAACTCCGTGCCTTCAACCGCCGCATTGAGGTTGTTCACATAGGTCTGGTGGTGCTTGCTGTAATGGATCTCCATCGTCTGGGCGTCAATATTGGGCTCCAGGGCATCGTAGGCATAGGCCAGCTTGGGCAGGGTATAGGACATATCGTGTGTCAGTTGTTGAGTGGAGAACAGGGTGGTCAATGCCGGTGCGGCGGCTGTCAGTGCAGCAGCGTGCCCGGCGGCGGGTTGCCCGAAGGCATGGGAACGCTGTGGGCCTGCCGCTCCATCGCATCCTCGCGCTCGCGGGCGGCGCAGCGGTTGTGGTGCTCGGTCAAGGCGGCAAAGGTGTGGTGCAGGTGCTTGCAGGCGGCCGATCGCAGGTCGGCGCTGGCATGGTCGTCGCGCGTCAAGGCCAGCAGTTGGTGGTGGGCGCAGTTGATGCACTCGCCCGCTGATATCGGCTGGCTCAAGGTGTTGAAGCAGTCGGCCAGGTTCAGATGCGCGACCACAAAGGCGGCCAGGCGGTCATCGGCGCAGACCCCGGCCGGCGCATCGTGGAACAGCTGGTGCGCCACGCGTAGCGCATGCTCATGCCAGGCCAGCGCTTGCTCGGGGCGGTTGTCGCGGCTGGCTTCCACGCCGGTCTGGGTCAGGCGCTCCCATTCGCGCAGCAGCAGCGGGCCCGATACGGAGGACGGAAAACGCGAGCTCATGGCAGCTCCTTGGCGGGCACGCTGGCCGCCGTCATCACCCAGGCGTGCGAGGCCTTGGCGGTTTCTGTGGGGACAAAGCCCTGGGGGTCTTCCAGCAGGCAGGTGCTGCCCAGGCGCTTGCACTGGTCATGCTCGCGCCAGTAGCCGCCGTGGCTGATGCAGCCGGTCTGGCAGATCACCAGGTTGGTGGCATGCTGGCCCAGCTCTTGCAGATAGGCATCGGGTGGTGGCGGGGGCACGGCGGCCACTTCCATCGTCGCGGCCGGGTCCACACAGCGGCGCACGGCCGTGACGGCCGCCCGGTTGGCGATGGCCGACAGGTGCACCAGGCGGTCTTCGCGCTCCCAGATGAGGGCGCTGTCGCGCATGATGACCTGAGCCCGCAGCTGGGTGACCTGGGCGCGCAGCGCCTCGACTTCCGCGCGCAGTGCATCGACCTGGGCCGTGCAGCGCGCTTGCAGTGCAGCATAGTGGCGCAGCATCACACCGTGCTCCTGCACCAACGGATGGATGTCACTGTCTGGGTTTGGCACGGTTGGCTCGCCTCCACGGGATAAACGGAAAACACTTTGCTCGGCATCAAGGCAGCGTCAAATAAAAACATAATAAATGAGAATCGTTTCTATTCGCAAACTCATTTGTATATGGCCTGCCTGCAAGCAGTGGAATAGTGCAATCGGCTGCGCGAGCCTGACGGCCAGAAGGGGACATGGCGGCAAAGTTAAAATAGCTGTATAAAAATACAGATCGGCTATCACTCACCCACACCGCATCCGACCCCCATGCTGGCCCCCCACCGCTACTACTACCTGCACAACTTCGAGCGCGCGCTGCAGTGGCTGGGGCAGCGCTATGGCGATGTGCTGGACGCGCAGGAGCAGCAGTTTCTGGCGGACTTTGCCCAGGCCCCCATGCCGTCGCAGGCGCTGATGGTGCGCATGCTGATGCGGCGCGGGCCCTGGTTCCGCGCGGACAAGCTGGTCTACGACGAGATTCCCGATGTACATGCCGCCGCGCAGCCCTTGCTGGCACTGGGCTGGATCGATGCCGATGCCGATATGGCGTTGGCCGAGCTGTTTGCGCTGCACACCAAGCCCGAGCTGCTGCAGATCTTTGCCAATGCCGGCTTGGCGCGCTCGCTGCGCAAGGCGGACATGCTGGCCCAACTTGCGCAATGGGCTCAGCAGTCTGATCCAGGTACCGAGCAAGAAGCCCAAGAGCAGCTGCAGCCCTACCACCGCTGGCATCCGCAAGCCGAACATGCCGCCTGGCGCGTCACCGTCGGCGAGCTGGCCGAGGGCCTGCGCCTGATGTTCTTTGGCAATCTGCACCAGGACTGGTCAGAGTTTGTGCTGGCCGACCTGGGCATCTTCAAATACGAGACGGTGGCCTTTGATGCGCAGTCGCGCGCCTTCCAGACCCGCGCCGATGTGCAGGGCTACCGCCAGCTGCAGCAGTGGCGCCAGGCGGTGGATGAGGACGAAGACCGCCAGGCGCTGATGGACGCGTTGACCACCTGGCGCAGTGCCAACCCCTGGCTGCAGCAGCGCCATGCCAAGGTGCTGCTGCGCCTGGGCCAGGCCTGTGAGCGCAGCCAAAGCTGGGCGCTGGCCGAGCAGGCCTATGCTGCCAGCCCCTACCCGGGCGCACGCCACCGCCGCATGCGCGTGCTCGAACGCATGGAGCGCTTTGACGAGGCCCTGGCCTTGGCCAGCGCCGCTGCGCAGCAGCCCGAGAGCGATGAGGAAAGCCAGCGCCTGGCCCGCATGCTGCCGCGCTTGCGCCGCCACCTGGGCCAGCGCAGCGCCAGCCGCCGCGCGCTCAAACCCGAGGTGGCGCAGCTGCGTGAGGATGTGGCGCTGGACCGGGTGCTGCGCATGCCACGCATGCAACACGATCTGGCGGCGATGGATGCGCTGAGCGATGCCGCAGCGTTGGAGGCCGCCTTGCGCGCTGGCGACGCGATGAAAACCGCCGAGGTCACCGAAGGCCTGCGCCTGATGCCTGTGGAATACGCCTTGCGCGACCACTGGCACCGCGACGATGCGCCGGTGTTTTATGTCGAGAACGCGCTGGTCAACTCGCTGTTTGGCCTGCTGTGCTGGCCGGCGATTTTTGCGCCTTTGCCAGGGGCGTTTTTTCATCCGTTCCAGGCGGGGCCGGCCGATGTCTATGCGCCCGATTTTGTCGCGCGGCGTGCGGCGCTGTTTGAGGCTTGTCTGGCGACCTTGGACGACGGCAGCTACGCCGAGGTGATCCGCCAGCGCTTTGCCGACAAGGCTGGCCTGCAATCGCCCTTTGTGTTTTGGAGCACGTTGACGCAGGCGCTGCTGGACCATGCGCTGGCCTGCATACCGGCGGCCCACCTCCAACTGCTGTTCCAGCGCCTGCTCGGCAATCTGCAGGCCAACCGCACGGGCTTTCCGGACCTGGTGCGCTTTTGGCCGCAAGAGCGGCGCTACCAGCTGGTGGAGGTCAAAGGCCCGGGCGACAAGCTGCAGGACAACCAGATCCGCTGGCTGGAGTACTGCGCCGCCCATGGCATACCCGTGGGCGTCTGCCATGTGCAGTGGCGCGAGGCGGGCGCATGAGCTACACCGTGGCGGTGCGCGCCTTGTGCGAGTTCACCGCCCGCGCGGGCGACCTGGATTTGCGCTTTACGCCTGCGCCATCGGCGCTTGAAGGCATCGAAGGCCATGGCCTGGTGCGTGCCCGCCGGGGCGCCGGCTATGAGGCAGAACTGCGCCTGGCAGGCAGCTTTGAAGACCTGCAGGTACGCGGCCGCGCCGATGGCTTTGACCCGGCTCTGGGTCAGCTCGAGGAAATCAAGACCTACCGGGGCCAGATCGACAGCGTGCGCGACAACCACCGCGCCTTGCACTGGGCGCAGGCCAAGGTCTACGGCCACCTGCTGTGCCTGGAGCGGGGCCTGCCCCGCTTGAAGGTGGCGCTGGTCTACTTCAACGTCGGCACGCAGCAGGAGACGGTTCTGGCCGAGCCGTACAGCGCCGCCGAGCTGCAGGCGTTTTTTGAGCAGCAATGCCGCTTGTTTTTGGACTGGGCGCGCAGCGAGGCCGCGCACCGCAGCGCGCGGGATGCGGCGCTGGCGGCGCTGCGCTTTCCGTTTGCGCAGTTCCGCACCGGGCAGCGGGCGCTGTCGGTGGCGGTGTACCGCACGGCCCAGGCGGGCTTGCAGGCGGGCGGCGGCAGCTGTTTGATGGCGCAGGCGCCCACCGGCATTGGCAAGACCGTGGCCACCATCTTCCCCATGCTCAAGGCCAGTGCGCAAGAGGGGTTGGACAAGCTGTTTTTTCTGACCGCCAAGACCACAGGCCACCGGCTGGCCTTGCATGCGCTGGGCCTGTTGCAGACGGCGCTGCAGGGCCAGACGGGCGCGGTGCCGCTGCGCGTGGTCGACCTGCAGGCGCGCGACAAAAGCTGCGAGCACCCGGACAAGGCCTGCCATGGCGAATCCTGCCCGCTGGCCCAGGGCTTTTACGACCGCCTGCCCGCCGCCCGCGCCCAGGCCCTGGCGCAAGAGCCGATGCTGACGCCCGACAAGGTACGTACGCTGGCGCTGCAGCACCAGGTCTGCCCCTATTACCTGACCCAGGAGCTGGCGCGCTGGAGCGATGTGGTTGTGGGCGACTACCACTACTTTTACGACAGCGCCGCGATGCTGTATGCGCTGACCCAGGCCCACCAGTGGAAGGTGGGCGTGCTGGTGGACGAGGCCCACAACCTGCTCGAACGCGCGCGCCGCATGTACACGGCCGAGCTGCCGCAGCACACCTTGGCGGCGGCGCGCAAGGCGGCGGCCGGCCCGGTCAAGAAATCGCTGGATGCCTTGAACCGGCAATGGAACGCGCTGAACAAGGCCCAGCACGAGGGCGGGCAGGACTACCAGGTCTACGCCGAGCTGCCGCCCGGCCTGCTGGGTGCCGTGCAGCGCGCCGTGGCGGCCATTGCCCAGGCCCAAGGCGACAGCCCCATGCTGCCGGGCGACGCGGTGCTGGGCTTTTACCTGGAGGCGCTGTCCTGGCTGAACCTGGCCGAGCAGCTGGGGCCGCATGCGCTGTTTGATATCAGCCTATGGGGCAGTGCATCTGCCGGCCGGCGGGGGCCGATGTCCACGCTCTGCATCCGCAATGTCGTGCCCGCGCCGCACCTGGCCGCGCGCCATAGCGCCGCCTGCGCCACGGTGCTGTTCTCCGGCACCCTGGGGCCGCAGGCCTTCTACCAGGATCTTCTGGGCCTGCCACCTGCCACGCAGTGGGTCGATGTGCCCTCGCCCTTCCTGGCCGCACAGTTGCAGGTGCAGATTGCGGGCCATATCTCCACCCGCTACCAGGACCGGGCGCAGTCGCTCGTGCCGATTGCCGAAGTGGTGGCGGCGCAGTTTGCCCGCCAGCCGGGCAACTACCTGTGCTTTTTCAGCAGCTTTGATTATTTGCAGCGCGCGGCCGAATGCATGCAGCGCCTGCAGCCGCAGCTGCCGCTGTTCTGCCAGACCTCGGCCATGGACGATGCCGGGCGCGCCGCCTTTTTGGCGCGCTTTGACGAGGCCGGGCAGGGCATTGGCCTGGCCGTGCTGGGCGGGGCGTTTTCAGAAGGGGTGGACTTGCCGGGCAACCGGCTGATAGGCGCCTTTATTGCCACCCTGGGCCTGCCCCAGGTCAACCCCATCAACACGCATATGCAGCAGGCCATGGCCCAGCGCTTTGGCGCTGCCAAGGCCTATGACTACACCTACCTCTACCCGGGGCTGCGCAAGGTGGTGCAGGCGGCTGGGCGGGTGATTCGCAGTGAGGATGACCGGGGCGTGGTGGTGCTGATCGACGACCGCTTTCACCGCGCCCAGGTGCGCGCGCTGCTGCCTAGCTGGTGGCAGCCGCAACGGTGGTAGATTGGGGTTTCTCAGAGGAGAGCAGGGGTTTATGTACCAAATTTCCCATAGCATCAAACGCTGTAAGAAAATAGCTGCCTCTATGCCGATCCAAGCCTTTTCTCTCTCGCCCCTGCGCCCTGTGGCCGGGGCCGCTGCGCTGCTGTGCGCCCTGTCCGCCGCCGCGCAGACCGCACCAGCAACCCCCTCCACCGCTGAAACCCCCGCTGCCGAAGCCACCTTGCCGACCGTGTCGGTGCGCTCGGCCGTTGGCACGGCCGATCTGCTGCAACTGCCGGCATCGGCCAATGTGGTGGAGGGCAGCGAGCTGCAGGATCGGCAGATGCAGGTCAACCTGTCCGAAGCGCTGGGCAGCGTGCCGGGCCTGACGCTGAACAACCGTAACAACTACGCCCAGGACTTGCAGCTAAGCGTGCGCGGCTATGGCGCGCGCTCCACCTTTGGTGTGCGCGGCGTGCGCCTGTATGTCGACGGCATCCCCGCGACCATGCCCGATGGCCAGGGCCAGACCTCGAATGTCGATATCTCCAGTCTGGAGCGGGTGGAGGTGCTGCGCGGCCCGTATTCGGCGCTGTACGGCAATGCCTCGGGCGGTGTGCTGAGCTTTTACACCGAAGACCCGCAGGGCCCGCTGAAGCTGGAGACCGGCGTGAGCGTGGGCAGCGATGGCCAGCAGCGCTACAGCCTGAAGGCAAGCGGCCAGACCGATGGCGGCATGGGCTATGTGCTGAGCACCAGCCGCTTTATGACCGATGGCTACCGCGAGCACAGCGCCGCCGACCGCAACCTGCTCAATGCCAAGCTGGTGATTCCGCTGGCGCATGACGACAAGCTGACCCTGGTGGCCAACCACACCCGGGGCGATGCGCAGGACCCGCAGGGCCTGACCATGGCGCAGTGGCAGGCCGATCCGCGCCAGGCCAGCAGCGTGGCCGAGCAGTACAACACGCGCAAATCGCTGGAGCAGCAGCAGCTGGGCGCCACCTATGACCTGCGCATCAATGCCCAGCAAAGCCTGAGCCTGTCGGCCTACTACGGCCACCGCAGCATGCTGCAGTACCAGTCCATCCCCAAGGCGCCGCAGCTGGCGCCGGGCCATGCCGGCGGCGTGATCGACATGGCGCGCGACTATGCCGGCGCCCGCCTGGTCTGGGTGGGCGAGTTCGACACCATCGTGCCGCTGCAGCTAAGCGCAGGGCTGGATCTGCAGCAGATGACCGAAAACCGCCAGGGCTACGAAAACTTTGTCGGCGGCACCTATGGGGTGCGCGGCCAGCTGCGACGGGATGAGAAAAACAAGGTCAGCAGCACCGACCCCTTTGTGCAGGCGCGCTGGCAACTGGCCCCGCGCTGGAGCCTGGACACCGGCCTGCGCTACAGCCGCGTGCGCTTCAGCTCGGACGACTACTACATCACCCCCGGCAATGGCGATGACAGTGGCAGCAGCCGCCACAGCAAGCTGCTGCCTGTTGCCTCGCTCTCCTACCAGCTCAGCCCGCAGCAGACGGTTTACGCCAGCGTGGGGCGCGGGTTTGAGACGCCCAGCATCACCGAGATGTCCTACCGCAACAGCGGCTCGGGCCTGAACACCGATCTGCGGCCCACCAGCAGCACGCAGTGGGAGCTGGGCTACCGCCAGCAGCTGCGTGGCGATGCGCTGCGCGGGCTCTGGAGCGCGGCACTGTTCCAGTCGCACAGCAGTGACGAGATCGTGACCGACCAAAGCGCTGGCGGCCGCACCACCTACCGCAATGCTGGCAAGACCCGGCGCCAGGGCCTGGAGCTGTCGGCCCAGCTGGATTTGATGCGCGACTGGCAGCTGCGCGCCGCCTACACCTGGCTGGATGCCCGCTTTCGCGAGGATTCGGGCAGCGGCATCGCCGGCCAGCGCCTGCCCGGCCTGGCACGCCACAACGCCTACCTGGGCGCTGACTGGCACTTTGCCCCGACCTGGACCGTCGGCATGGGTGTGCAGGCCAGCTCCAATGTGCAGGCCAACGATGCCAACACCCAGGCCGCCCCGGGCTACGCCACCACCGCCCTCAGCCTGGGCTACCGCGCACAGATCGCCCCGCGCTGGACCTTGGCCGCCTTTGCGCGGGTCAACAATGTGTTCGACAAGAACTACATCGGCTCGGTCATCGTCAATGACGGCAACCAGCGCTATTTTGAAAGCGCGATGGGGCGTAACTGGGCCAGCGGCGTTAACGTCACTTACCAGTTTTAAGCCCTTACCACCGCCCTCGCACCCCGGGATGCTTAGGGCCGCTAACACGACCCAGCAAACCAAAGGTTTGCGGTTGAGACTAGGCGCCAGGCCGCAGACAGTACAGTAGTACGGCAAGGCTTGGCAACGACGTATCAAGGGTTGTGTTAACGGCCCTTATCCACAGCTTGCTGGTGCATCGCACGGGGGCATAAGGCCAGCCGGTAAAATCCCCGGTATTGCGGGCTGGCCGCCAGCTATAGCGGCTGTCCCCAGCGCCTGCCGCAAACCCCCATTTTTTAAAACCACCCGCCTGCGCTCTGCAGCTGCCCCGGCCCTGGCCCCGCAGCCCCCGCGCCCTGGCGGGTGTCTGTTGGTGCCTCCATGAACAACACCCCCCCATCTTTTTTCAGCCGTATCGCGATCGCGATCGGCAGCTTTTTCGCCATTTTGGGCAATGGCCGCCTGGCGGCTGATGTGCAGCGCGTGCGTGGCGGTGAGCGCCTGGCGGCCGATGTGCCGCCGCAGGAAGTGCGCGTCGAAGTGCCGGTCGAGAAGATTGTTGAAGTCCGCATCGAGGTGCCGGTCGAGAAAATCGTCGAGAAGACCGTAGAGAAGCGGGTCGAAGTACCGGTGGAAAAGCTGGTCGAGAAAGTGGTCGAAAAGACCGTGCAACTGCCCACCGAGACCGCTGCCCTGCAGCTGCTGGGCCTGCTCCAGCGCGAAGCCCGCTTTGTCGACTTTATCCAGGAAGACGTGGCGCCCTACACCGATGCCGAGATTGGCGCGGCCGCCCGCGTGGTGCATGAAGGCTGCCGCAAGGTGCTGCGCGAGCATTTTGCGCTTGCCCCTGTGCGTACCGAGGCCGAAGGCAGCCGCATCACCTTGCAGGCCGGCTTTGATGCCGCAGCCGTGCGCCTGACCGGCCATGTGGTGGGCCAGGCCCCGTTCACCGGCACCCTGGGCCACCGGGGCTGGCAGGTGACGGAGGTCAAGCTGCCCCAGCTGACCGACACGGCAGCCGCCAAGGTGCTGGCCCAGGCCGAGGTGGAGCTCTAAACCATGCAAGCACCTGCCCAATTCAGCATCGGTATCGACCTGGGGACCACGCACTGCGCGCTGTCCTATGTGGACAAGAGCGCCAGCGATGGCGAACACCTGGTCCAGCATGTGCTGGCCATCCCCCAGCTCACGGCGCCCGCCAGCATCGAGGCGCGGCCCTTGCTGCCGTCGTTTTTGTACCTGCCCCATGAGAGCGAGCTGAGCGCCGCCGACATGGCGTTGCCCTGGGGCGCGCAGCAGGATTTTGTCGTCGGCGAGTTTGCCCGCGCACGCGGCGCGGCGACGCCGATCCGCCTGGTCTCCAGCGCCAAAAGCTGGCTGTGCCACCCCGGTGTGGACCGCCGCAGCCCGCTACTACCAGCCGATGCCCCGGCCGAGGTGCACCGCGTATCGCCGCTGACGGCCTCGATCCGCTACCTGTCGCACCTGCGCTGGGCCTGGGAGCAGGCCCATCCCGAGGCGCCGTTTGATGCGCAGGACATCACCGTCACCATCCCCGCATCCTTTGACCCGGCCGCGCGCGAGCTGACGGCCGAGGCCTGCAAGGCGGCCGGCTTCCAGAAGCTCAGCTTGCTCGAAGAGCCGCAAGCGGCGCTCTACAGCTGGATCCAGGCGAGCGGCGGCGACTGGCGCAAGCAGGTGCAAAGCGGCGATGTGATCCTCGTCGTCGACGTGGGCGGTGGCACCACCGACCTGTCCTTGATTGCGGTACTCGAGCGCGATGGCAACCTGGCCTTGCAGCGCGTGGCCGTGGGTGAGCACATCCTGCTGGGTGGCGACAACATGGACCTGGCCCTGGCCTACGCCGTGGCGCGAAAGCTGGCGCAAGAAGGCAAGCAGCTCGACGCCTGGCAAACCCGCGCACTGGCCCATGGCTGCCGCGCCGCCAAGGAGCAGCTGCTGTCCGATGCGGCGCTGCAATCCGTACCCGTGGTGGTGCCCAGCCGGGGCAGCAAGCTGATCGGCGGCAGCATCCGCACCGAGGTGACCCGCAGCGAAGTGCTGGCCACCCTGGTCGAAGGCTTCTTCCCGCAAGTGGCCGTCAGCGACAAGCCCATCAGCCGCGCGCGTGGCGCGCTGACGCAGCTGGGTCTGCCCTATGCGCAAGATGCTGCGGTGACCCGCCACCTGGCCGCCTTCCTGTCGCGCCAGGCCGGCGTGACCGAGCAGATCGATGGCCTGCAGGGCACCCAGCCCGAAGGCGCCAGCTTTCTGCACCCCACCGCGATCCTGTTCAACGGCGGCGTGCTCAAGGCGCCACAGATTGAGCAGCGCATCACCGAAGTGCTGAACAGCTGGCTGGCCGCCGAAGGCGCCGCCCCCGCGCGCCTGCTGGACGGCGCCAACCTGGACCTGGCCGTCGCCCGTGGCGCTGCCTACTACGGCCATGTGCGCGAAGGCCGGGGTGTGCGCATCCGGGGCGGCACCGCGCAGTCCTACTATGTCGGCGTCGAATCCAACATGCCTGCGATCCCCGGCATGGAGCCCCCTATGTCCGCGCTGTGCCTGGCACCGTTTGGCATGGAAGAGGGCAGCGAGGCAGCCCTCGACACGCAGGAGTTTGGTCTCGTCGTGGGCGAGCCAGTGCGCATGCGCTTCTTTGGCTCCAGCGTGCGACGCAGCGATGCCGTCGGCACCATGCTCGACTTCTGGGGCCCCGAGGAGCTGCTGGAGCTGCAGGAGATCGAGCTGAACTTGCCCGCCGAAGGCCGCGCCAATGGCGAGGTCGTGCCCGTCACCCTGCATGCCCGCGTGACCGATATCGGCACGCTGGAACTCAACGCCGTGCCCGTGGGCGGCAGCGAGCGCTGGAAGGTGGAGTTTGATGTGCGGGCGCAGGCGGCGGCGGAGCAGTAAATTGAACTAGGCTGGCCAACGCAGCACCGCCCAAAAAAAATGCCACCAGGAGGTGGCATTTTTGCGTCTGGCCGCAGCAAGGCAGCGCGATCAGGTCGTGCGTCGGCGCATGCGGCCCAGGCCCAGCAGTGCCATGGTGAGCGACAGCGCGCTGACGGCCCAGGTGCCCAGGGTCGGCACTTGCTTGAGCGTCCCGGCATCGGTGGGGGTGGCGTTAGAGACCAAGGTGTTGGTAATGGTCGCAGTGTTGGCACCAGCGGCAATGGCCGCAGGCTGCGTGTAGCTGGGTTCGGCCCAACGGTAGCCCGCAGGGGCGGTGGGCAGCGCGCCTTCGGCCACCGTGCAGGCGCTGCCTTGCTGGATGGTGATGGGGGCAGCGCTGCCCTGGTTGGCCGCCACCACCAGGCTGCCGCTGAAGGACGTTGCCGGGCCGGTGCAGCTCACGGTAAACGGAATCTCACCGGCAAAGGGCGCCGCGCCTGCAGGCCCGGTGACCACCTTGTTCACGGTCAGCTGCGCAGCGGCGACAGAGCGCAGGTACCAGTTGCCATCGTCTGCGTCACGCACCAGTTCATAGCGGATGCCGCCGGCGTCCAGGAAACCGTCTGGCAGCGCAAAGACACTGGCCGCCGAGCTGGCTGCGCCGCCGGTCACGCGCACCACCAAAATGCCTTTGCCGGTGGTGAAGGCCGGCGCGCTGGCCGCATCGGGCAGCACCGAGAGCAGGGTGGGGCTGCCACCTGCCGCTGTCGCATTCACCTGCAGCACATCACTCACCGAGGTGGAGCCATCGTTGAGCACGGTGTTGAGCACCAGGCTGCCGCCATTGGCGGTGTAGGTACCCGCCAAGGCCAGGGTGTTGTTGGGGCTGGCATCGCTGCGAGCGAGCGACACGATGCCCCCGGCATTGCTCAGGTTGCCCGTGGCTGCCAGGCTGGGCAGCAAGGAGGCATCGAGCAGCGCATCGCTTTGCAGGTTCAGCACCGTAAAGGACGAGGCGGCGGTGGCCTCCCACAAGGCGGCGCGGTTCAGGTTCAAGGTCAGCTGACCGCCGCTCGCCAACTGGCTGCTGCCCTTGTAGTGGCCTTCGTTGCCGGTGTAGGTGGCCGTGCTGGTGGCATCGGCGTTCCAGACCACCGGGGCCGTCGTGGCGGTGACTGCATCCAGGCTGGTACTTCCGCTGGCCGAGAGGTAGTTGAAAGAGCTGCCCTGCGCGTTGACGACAAGGCCCGAGCCTGCGCTAAAGCTGCCATTGCTGCGCAGTTGCAGGCCAATGCCTGCGGCACCCGATGCGGTGATGGTGTTGCCCGCCAGCGGCCACCCGGCAACGCCGCCGATGCGGATATCCACGGCTGCAGCACCTGTGCCTGCCACCGTCACGCTGGTAGCGCCATTCAGGGTGACTTGGGAATTCGTCACCACGACGCCTGGCGTGAGGCCCGAGGCGGCTGCCGTGTTGACCGTGGTGGTACCTGTTACGGTGGTGGTGCCGCCCTGGCTCCATAGCGGTGCGTAGCTGTAGCCGGCGTAGTAGGTGGATTGGAAATCGAGCGTGAGATTACCGCCCACCGTGACCGTGCCCGCGCCCACATACAGGCCCGAGCGGGTGCCGCCTTGGCTGGTGATGCTGAGGTCTTTTTGGTAGTTGGCCGTGCCTGCGTTGTTGCGCACTCCATCGCGGGTGTTGATTCTGGCCGAAGGCGCTCCGGTGTTGGAACTGACCGTGACATTGCCCTGGAAGGTGACCACGCCGGAGCCGGCTTTCTCAATCCCAGCGGCATTGTTGGCACCGCTGGGTTTGTTGATCGTGACGTCCTTCAAAAAAGCGCCATTCCCAGCACCAGACAACAGGATGCCCCGGCTGTTGTCGCCGTTGGTGTCGGTGACGGTCAGCACGCCATTGACGGTGGTGTTGCCAGTGATTTGCACCAAACCGGTGGCCAGCCATCCATTGACGGTAACGGCCATGGGGTCTGCGGTGTAGACGCAGGTCAGACCATTGTCCGAAGCCTGCGTGGTGTAAGTCGATGCGCTGAGGTTGGCTGGGCAGGCCAGCGCTATCTGAGGTGCTGCAAACAACCCTGCGAGCAAGCTGCCATGGAGGGCAGCCTTGCCCAAAGGCGTAACGGAGCGGGACAAGTTCAGATGCGAAGTCGCGGATTCGGAAGCGAGGTGCATGGCGTATTTGTAATAAATATACTGAATAAGTAATTTCTACAAGATAACCGCAACAATTTAATTACGCTAGAGCGTTGCTCCCCAAACGACTCTAAAAAATGTGAACTTTAATAAAGTCATTCGGTTTGTTTATGGAGTGTTTGATTTGTGCGTCGGCTGGGGCATGCCTGCGGTCTTGCTCGCCGGTGGCCGCCCTCAAAACACCCGCCCTTCCTCCAAATGCGTCCGCGTGCCATTGAGCACATAGTCCCCCACCACCCGGGTCTTGTGCAGCAGCGGGTTGTGGCTAAAGATGGTGCGCAGGTTGCGCCAATGCCGGTCTAGGTTCAGCTGGCGCGAGGTGGCGGAGGCGCCGCCCACTTCAAACAGGCGCTCGCCGGCATTCAGCGCCAGGCGGCTGACGACCAGCTGGGTCTGGGCGGTGGCCAGAGCCCCTTGCAGCACGACATCGTCCGCGCTTTGCGGCGCGTGCACGATGGCATAGGCGCCCTGGTCCAGTTGGCGGGCGTTGGCGGCGATCAAGGCATCGATCGCATAGCTGGCGGCCGCCAGCTCGCCGATGACGGCCTGCACAAAATGGTCGTCGCGTGAGCGCTCGGCGGGGCTGTGCATCGCGGGCCTGCCCAGCTGCAGCACATAGTGGCGTGCATCGGCTAGGATATTGCGCACAATGCCGGCGGCAGTCGCCACGAGGATCAGCTGGCGCAGCGCAGAGGCATGGCGGCCGGCCAGGTGGTTGCGGGCGCCGGGGCTGATTTCGTCGTCATAGACCAGCACGTTGTTCAGCTCCAGGCTGCCGCTGGCGGTCAGCCGCTGGCCCATGCCATCCCAGTCGTCGAGCACCCGCACGCCTTCGCGCTGCACGGGGATCACGGCATTGACGCCCTGGCCCTCGTCATTGGTGGCAAAGACGTTGAAGTAATCCGCATAGGCCGTGCCGGTGGCGTAGTACTTCTTGCCATTCAAGCGGTGGTGCAGGCCCTCGCGCAGCAGGGTGGAGGTGCTGATGCCGGCGCGTGCCGTGCCCAGCTCGGTAAAGGCACCGCCAAACAGCTTGCCCTGCAGGGCCCAGGCGTTCTGGCGCTGGGCCAGCGCCGAGGGCTTGGTCTCCAGCCGCAGCAGCTCGGTGGTGTTGAAGTGGGTGCGCAGCGCATGGGCCACGTTGGAATCCGCTGCGGCCAGGGTGCTGACCACCTCGACCACATCGGCCACTGACCCGCCCGGCCCGCCCTGTTCGCGGCCAATGCGCAGGCCGCCCAGGCCCGATGCGCGCAGCAGGTCAAAGGCCGCCCAGGGCGGCTCGCGCAGCAGCTCGCGCTGCGCGGCGCCTTGGCCAATATCGGCGGCCAGCTGGGGCAGGCGGGCCAGCAGGTCATCGCGGCTGGGGTGGCGGGAGCGCAGGGGGGGAACCGAGGCATTCATGGCGGTGGACCTGTTGGGTTAGGCGGCCGCTGGCGCGGGGGCCTGCGTAGCTGCCACATAAGGCACCCGGCCTTCGACCGGGTGGCCGGGGTCGGTAAAGCCCAGGGTCGAGGGGTGGCCGGCAGCCACCAGGCGGTTGACCAGGGCCTCGTCATCGGCGGTGAACTGGTAGTCCAGCGCGCGGATATAGCCATCCCATTGCTCGGGCGTGCGCGGGCCGGCGATGGCGGCGGTCACCAGGCGGTTGTTCAGCACCCAGGCCAGCGCAAAGTCCACCGGGCTGATGCCACGCGCGTCGGTGTGCGTTTTGATCTCGGCGGCAATGTCGATGGACTCGGGGCGCCACTCGGTCTCGAGCATGCGCTTGTCCAGCCGCGCGGCGCGCGAGCCGGGCTCGGCCGCTTCCACATTCGGGTACTTGGCCGTCAGCACGCCCCGGGCCAGCGGGCTGTACGAGACCACGCCCAGGCCATAGGCGGCGGCAGCGGGCAGCTGCTCGGCCTCGGCCGTGCGGTTGACGATGTTGTAGAGCGGCTGGCTGGCAATGGGCCGGTCAATGCCTTCGGCGTCCGCGAGGTGCGCCACCTCGGCAATGCGCCAGCCGCGAAAGTTGGACAGCCCAAAGTAGCGCAGCTTGCCCGCGCGCACCAGGTCGCCAATCGCGCGCACCGCCTCGCCCAGCGGCGCATCAAAATCGGCGCGGTGAAAGTAGAGCAGGTCGATGTAGTCGGTGCCCAGGCGGCGCAGGCTGTTGTCGACCGACTCGATGATCCATTTGCGCGAGGTGCCGCGCCGGTTCGGGCCCTCACCCAGCGGGTTGCCAAACTTGGTGGCCAGCACCCAGTCATGGCGGTCCTTGGCCAGCGCACGGCCCACCACCTGCTCGGTCAGGCCCTTTTGGTAGACGTCGGCCGTGTCGATGAAGTTGATGCCCTGGGACTTGCCCTTGGCGATGATGGCGTGCGCGGTCTGCTCGTCGGTCGGGCCGCCAAACATCATGGTGCCCAGTGCCAGGCGGGAGACTTTGAGGCCGCTGCGGCCGAGATAACGGTAGGTCATGGCAAAAGAAAAAACGAAGGGTTAGTGAAAGGAAATCACGGAGGTCTGCGTGCCAGAGGCCGGTGGCAGCTGCGGATGGTGGCAGGCCACCAGGTGGCCATTGCCGCCGTCGCTGAGCAGCGGTTCCTGCGCAGTGCACAGCGCCGTGGCGCGCGGGCAGCGCGGATGAAAGCGGCAGCCCGTGGGCAGGTTCTGCGGGCTGGGCAGGTCGCCGCCCAACGGGGCGGCCTGGCGGTGGCGGGTGGGGTCAGGCACGGCATCGAGCAGCGCCTGGGTGTAGGGGTGGCGCGGGCTGCTCCACAGGCTGCGGCGGTCGGCGCTCTCGACGATGCGGCCCAGGTACATCACCAGCACCCGGTCGGCAAAGTACTGCACGACCGACAGGTCATGCGAGATGAACAGGTAGGACAGGCCGAACTCGCGCTTCATCTCAACGAGCAGGTTCAGGATCTGCGCCTGGATCGACAGGTCCAGCGCCGAGACCGGCTCGTCGCAGACCACCAGATCGGGCTGCAGCATCAGCGCGCGGGCAATGCCCAGGCGCTGGCGCTGCCCGCCGGAGAACTCATGCGGGTAGCGGCCCAGCGCGTTGCGCGGCAGGCCCACGCGGTCGAGCAGGCGCTCGACCTGGCGGCGGCGCTGGGCGCGGTCGCCCAGGCCATGCACCTGCAAAGGGGTCTCCAAGATCGTGCCGATGCTGTGGCGCGGGTTGAGCGAGGCGAACGGGTCCTGGAAGATCATCTGCATGCGCTTGCGCAGGCTGCGCAGCCGCGCGCCTTGCAAGGGCAGAATATCTTCGCCGTCGAGCGCCACCTGGCCGGCGGTGGGCGTCTCCAGCCGCAGCAGGCTGCGGCCCAGGGTGGATTTGCCGCAGCCCGACTCGCCGACCAGGCCGACGGTCTCGCCCTTGGCAATGTGGAACGACACGCCATCGACGGCGCGCAGCACGCCCTTGGGCAGTTTGAAATGGGTCTGAAGATCGCTGACAGTCAGCAGGCTCATGGCGGTCCTAGGCAAGGTGGGCGCTGCGCGCAGACGCAGGCAGGGTGATGGGGCAGGCGCTCAGGCGCTGGGGGCCTGCTACTTGCAAGGGCGGCACAACGCTGTGGCAATAGGCCTGGGCGCGCGGGCAGCGCGGCGCAAAGGCGCAGCCGGTCTGGCCAATGGCCGAGGTGATGCTGCCGCGAATCTCGGTGAGCGGGCCATCGAGGTAATGCGCGCCGGGCTGCAGCCGGGGCGATGCCGCCAGCAGGCCCTGGGTGTAGGGGTGCAGGGGCTCGTCAAACAGTGGGCCAGGGCGGGCCTGCTCGACCTCGCGGCCGGCATACATCACCACCACGCGGTCGGCCCATTGCGAGACCACACCCAGGTCGTGGGTGATCAGGATCAGGCCCATCGACAAGTCCTTGCGCAGCCGGTCGAGCAGGTCCAGCACCTGGGCCTGGATGGTCACATCGAGTGCGGTGGTGGGCTCGTCGGCGATCAGCAGGCGCGGGCGGCAGGCAATGGCCATCGCAATCATCACGCGCTGGCGCATGCCGCCCGAGAGCTGGTGCGGAAAATCATCGACCCTGCGCTGCGGATCGGGGATGCGCACGGTATCGAGCAGCTCGATGGCGCGCAGCCGCGCGGCCTTGGCGCTCAGGCCCTCGTGCTGGCGCAGCACCTCGGCAATCTGCCAGCCAATGGTGTAGACCGGGTTGAGCGACGTCATTGGCTCCTGGAAGATCATGCCGATCTCGCGCCCGCGCAGCTGGCGCATCGCCGGCTCGCTCAGGTCCAGCAGGTTCTGGCCGTTGAAGCGGATCTCGCCCTGCGCAATGCGGGCCGCGCGTGGCAGCAGGCGCATCAGCGCGAGGGCGGTGAGCGATTTGCCCGAGCCGGACTCGCCGACGATGGCCAGGGTTTCGCCAGCCTGTACCGAAAAGCTCAGCCCACGCACCGGATCGAGCTGCGGAAAGCGGATGCTCAGCCCGCGCACATCCAACAAAGAGGTTTCGGACATTCAGCGCTCCTGCGACAGACGGGGGTTGAGGGCGTCGTTCAAGCCATCGCCAATCAGGTTGAAGGCGAGCACGGCAAACACGATGGCCAGGCCCGGAGCCGCAGTCAGGTACCAGGCCGTGCGCAGCAGGTCGCGCCCCATGCCGATCATGCTGCCCCAGCTGACGACGTTCGGGTCGCCCATGCCCATGAAGGACAGGGCTGATTCCAGCAAGATGGCCGAGGCCACCATCACCGATGAGGTGACGATGATGGGCGGCAGCGCATTGGGCAGCATCTCACGCAGGATGATGCGGCTGTGCGAGTAGCCCAGCGCGCGGGCGGCCAGCACAAACTCCTTGTGGCGCAGCGCGCGGAACTCGGCCCGCACCAGGCGTGCCACCGTGGGCCAGGTCACCAGGCCAATCGCGACGACGATGGTGCTGATCGCAGGCTGGGCAATCGCCACCAGCACCACCAGCAAGATAAAGCTGGGAATCGTCTGGAACAGTACCACCACGCGCTGCAGCAAGTCATCGACCCAGCCGCCAAAGTAGCCGCTGACGGCGCCAATGCCAATGCCCAGGCTCAGCCCGATCAAGGTAGCCGACACGCCCACCAACAGCGACACCCGCGCGCCATGGGCAATGCCGGCGGCCACATCACGGCCCATCGAATCGGTGCCGAGCAAATAGGTCCCATCCTGGCCGGGCCAGAGAAAGGGCTGGGCCACCATGTCCAGCGGGTCACCGGGGAAGAGCCAGGGCGCTGTCAGCGCCAGCAGCAGCACGGCCAGCAAAAAGCCACAGCCCAGCATGGCCGTGGGGTTGCGCAGGAAAACGCGCAGCGCGCGGTAGCCCTGGCTGCCACTGCCGGCGTTGGCGGCACTGGTGCTGGTGCGCACCGCATCGGGCGCATGCAGATTCGGCCAGGGCGCGGCATCGGGCTCGGCGTTGCTGGTGGTACTGTGCGCCGCTTGTGCGGCCGCCAGCGGGTGGGCGGCGGCCGGGGGGATCGGCAGCGCCTGGGTAGAGGAAGACAAAGACATCAACGCACCTCGATTCGGGGATCCAGCCAGGCATGCAGCAGATCGACCAGCACATTGGCGGCGATCACGAGCAGCGAAGAGAGAAACAGCACACCCATCAGCACGCTGAAATCGCGGCTGAGCACGGCCTCAAAGGCCAGGCGCCCGAGGCCGGGCCAGCTGTAGACGGTCTCGACGACGACCGCGCCGCCGAGCATGCCGCCCAGGTGCATGCCGGCCATCGTGGTGACCGGCAGCAGCGCATTGCGCAGCACATGGCGCACGGTGATGCGCCAGGGCGAGAGGCCTTTGGCCGCCGCGGTGCGCACAAAGTCCTGCGACTGCACCTCCAGCATCGCCGCGCGGGTGAGGCGGGCATAGATCGCCACATAAAAGAGTGCGAGCGACGTGGCCGGCAGCACCATGTAGCGCAGCTGGTCGAGCACAGCGGCCAGGCCGCTCAGCTCGGAGCCAATGCTGGCCGAGCCACCACTGGGCAGCCAGCCAAGCTTGACCGAGAACAGCACGATCAGCATCAGCCCGGTCCAAAAGCCCGGCACCGAATAGAACAGCAGCGACAGCACGGACAGCAGGCGGTCGGGCAGGCGGCCGGCAAAGTAGGCCATGGCCGTGCCCAGCGCAATGCCCAGGCTCAGCGCAATCGCCAGCGCCAGCCCCATCAGCAGCAAGGTGCTGGGCAGGCGCTGGCCGATCAGCTCCATCACCGGCATGTTGTAGCGCGGGGAGAAGCCCAGGCTGAAATGCGCCAGGTTGCCCAGGTAGGCCTGCAATTGTTCGAGCACGCTCAGGTCCAGCCCAAAGCGCGAGCGCAGCGCCGCCAGGGTCTCGGCCGTCGCGGCCCCCGATTCGCCGGCCATCACATCGGCCGCATCACCGGGCGTGAGCTGCAGCAGCAAAAAGTTCAAAATCGCGACGCCCAGCACCGTTGGCACTGCATATTTGGCATTGAACCAGAGCGATCGCAATAAACGTGGGGTGGTATTCATGCGCATTATTCATCGGGAGGTGACCTGTGCATGATAGGAGCGTTCCTGCGTTATCAACGGTATTTGCAGCATGCCATTTCATATATCAAAAGGCGTAAATTAAATAACAAATATCGGTATCTGATTTTTATCGGTTGGTGGCTGCTCGCCAAAGTTTTTTGTGGTGATTCGCACCTGAGACGGCATATTTTGTTTGGCTTGCTGCATATTTTCGCAAGCTATAAGCGCGGATGGAGGCTGTGCAGAGCGCTGGCATTGCGCCTGCGGCTCTGTTTGTATGCCTGCGCCAATGGCTGATTTTTAAATATGCAAATGCAAAATCGGCGCAAGAGCGGGGTGGTGATTCATGGGATTATTCAAGCCAATGCGGATGCTGAATAGCTGGTTATCTCAAGGCTGGTTCGGCTTCCTTTGTATTGACAACCTTGGCCGCCCCATGAACTCTGCAATACCGCTGGAAAAACTCGCTGATAGAGAGACATTCGCCTCACCGCTGGATTTTCCGGACAGCCCCCTGTCGCAGGCTTTTGCGCAGCCGATTCTGCTGGGCCTGTTTCTGCCGATCCAGGCAGGAGGCTGGAGTGCCTCCACCCTGCCGCGCAGCACCGACTGGCGCTTTGACTACAACAAGGACCTGGTGCTGAAGGCCGAGAACCTCGGCTTCGATCTGGTGTTTGCGCTGTCGCAGTGGCTGCCCAAGGGCGGCTATGGCGGGGTGTTCAATGGCGATGCGCTGGACTCCTTTGCCACCACGGCGGCGCTGACCTCGGTCACGAGGCGCATCATGCTGATCTCGACCATCCATGTGCTCTACGGCCCGTTGCACCCGCTGCACCTGGCCAAGTGGGGGGCTACGCTGGACCATATCTCGGGCGGGCGCTGGGGCATCAATATCGTCACCGGCCACCGCGAGGTGGAGCACAGGATGTTTGGCTGGGACCAGATCGAGCATGACCGTCGCTATGACCTGGCCTGGGAGTTCATCGAGGTGGTGCAGCGCCTGTGGTCTTACGACGAGAACTACTCGTTTGAAGGCATCTCGCCCTGGAAGCTGGGCGGCGGTTTTGTCAGCCCCAAGCCGCGCTTTGGCCGGCCCGCGCTGGTCAATGCCACCGGCTCGGACGCCGGCATTGCCTTTGCAGCCAGGCATTCGGACCTGGTCTTTATCACCAGTCCCGGCGCATCGGACTTTGCCCGAGCCATCGAGGTGCTGCCCACCCATGCCGCCCGCGTCAAGCAAGAGGCGCGCAATGCCGGCCGCACGGTGCGCACCTTGCTCAACCCCATGGTCATCAGCCGCGATACCGAGGCTGAGACCTGGGCCTACCACGATGCCATCGTCGCCCACCAGGACCAGCGCACGCCCGAGGGCTTTAGCAGCTTGAAGAGCGATGCCCATGCCTGGCGCGGCCGCACCGCCCTTGATGCCCCCAAGCGCCGCGCCATCGGCGGCAATATCGAAGTGATCGGCACGCCCGAGCAGGTGGTCGAGCAGTTTGTGCAGCTCAAGCGCGCCGGCATCGATGGGCTGCAGCTGAGCTTCTTCGACTTCAAGCCGGATCTGGAGTTTTTTGGCGACCGCATTTTGCCGCTGATGAAGCAGGCGGGTCTGCGCTTCTAGCCGCAGCACCTGCGCTGCACTGCACTGTGCACCGCACTTATCCACAGACTTTCTCCGTCCCTCCCGTTTTTACTTTGCGCTTTTGCGTGCTACCCGCGCCTTGTCTGCGCCTTTTCTCCTGGACCATTGCCCATGCGAACTCTCTACAAAAACCTGGCCTGGGGCCTGCTGGCTGCCAGCAGCTTTGGGGCTGCCAACGCCCAGGCGCCGGCCACGCCCGTCAAGGGCGGCACCGTCACGTCCGTGGTCGCGCAAGAGCCGACCTCGCTGGTGTCCTTTCTCGACACCAAGACCGACAACCGCGATGTCAGCGCCAAGATCACCGAAGGCCTGCTGCGTTATGACGCCAAGTTCCAGCCCCAGCCCTTGCTGGCAACATCCTGGACGGTCAGCCCCGATGGCCTGCAGTACCGCTTCAAGCTGCGCGAGGGCGTCAAGTTCCATGATGGGCGCGACTTCAGCTCGGCCGATGTGCGCTATTCCTTCCTGACCCAGAAGAAGCTCGGCCCGCGCGGCCGTATCACCTTGCAGAACCTGGAGCGGGTCGATACGCCCGATGCGCACACGGCGGTGCTGGTGCTGTCCAAGCCCGCGCCGTTTTTGCTCAAGTCGCTGTCATCGGCCGAGCTGCCCATCGTGCCGGCGCACCGCTATGGCGATGGCGACCCGCTGGGCAGCCCCAACGCCAATGCGCCAGTGGGCACGGGCCCCTTCATCTTTGAGCAGTGGGTGCGTGGCAGCCATGTGATCCTCAAGCGCAACCCCCACTACTGGCGCCCGGGTGTGCCCCATGTGGACCGGGTGGTGATCCGCTTTGTACGTGACCCTGCTGCCATCTCGGCCGCCATCGAAACCGGCGAGGCCGATGTGGCGCAGAACCTGGCCTTGGCCGACCTGGGCCGCTTGCTGCAAAAGCCCACGCTCAAGCTTGACGCCAGCTATGACGCGTTCCTGAACAATGCCTCCTTCCTGGAGTTCAACGTCGAGAACCCGGTGCTGTCCAAGCCCCAGGTGCGCCATGCGATTGCCCATGCGGTGGACCGCAATTTCATCGTCAACAACGTCTACTACAAGCAGGCCGAGCTGGTGAACTCGCCCATCCCCAAGGTGCTGGGCGCCTACTACGACGACAGCGAGTTCAACTACGGCTTTGATGTGGCCCGCGCCAACCAGCTGCTCGACAGCGCCGGCTACCCGCGCCAGGCCAATGGCCAACGCTTTGCGCTCAAGCTCACCTACATCCCGGGCGCGCAGTTCAAACAGACTGCCGAGTACCTGCGCTCGGCGCTCAACCGCGTGGGCATCAAGGTGGACATTCTGGACGGCGACCTGCCCACCTTTTTGAAGCGCGCCTACACCGCGCGTGAGTTTGACCTGAACCTCAATGGCCTGGGCCGCTTGTTTGATCCATCGGTCGGCGTGCAGCGCATCTACTGGTCCGACGGCATCAAGAACCCGCTGATCTGGATCAACGCCTCGCATTACAACAACCCACAGGTCGACAACCTGTTCCGCCAGGCCGCTGTCGAGGTCGACGAGGCCAAGCGTGCCGCGCAGTTCCGCGAGATTCAGCAGATCGTTGGCCGTGATCTCCCCGTCTACCCGATCGCCACCGTGCCCTCTGCGCTGCGGGTACACAGCACGCGGGTGCATGGGCTCAACAACAGCATTGACCTGACGTCTGGAGATTTTTCTGACCTGTGGCTGGAGGCTAGCAAATGACGACGACCATCGACTTTCCCAACGAATCCACCCTGAGCGAGAGCGCAGTAGCGTCGCCCGGCATTGCCGCCAGCCTGGCCTTTGCCAGCGCCCGTGCGCAGTTGCAAGCGCTGGCCGATGGCCGCGTCAGCGCGGTCGAGCTGCTGGAGCAGGCGCTGGCCCGCATCGAACGCCATGATGGCGAGCTCAATGCGATCCCGGTGCGGGCGATAGAGCAAGCCCGGCGCGATGCCCAGGCGGCAGACGCCGCCTTGCAGCGGGGCGAGCGCAAGCCATTGCTGGGCCTGCCGATCACGGTGAAGGAGAACTTTGATGTCGCCGGCCTGCCCACCACCGTGGGCAACCCGGACTACCGCAGCAATATCGCCCGGCAGGATGCGCCGGCAGTCGCGGCCTTGCGCGCGGCGGGGGCGGTGCTGATCGGCAAGAGCAATGTGCCGCTGGCGCTGAGCGATCTGCAAAGCTACAACGCCGTGTACGGCAGCAGCAGCAACCCCTGGGATCTGCAGCGCACACCGGGCGGCTCATCGGGCGGCAGCGCGGCGGCCGTGGCGGCCGGCTTTGTCGCGCTGGAGCTGGGCACGGATATTGGTGGGTCGGTGCGCATCCCCGCGCACTTCAACGGCGTGTTTGGCCACAAGACCAGCTATGGGCTGATCTCGATGCGCGGCACCGGCGCGCCGCAAGGGCGCTTTAGCGCGCGTGATCTGTCGGTGGCCGGGCCGCTGGCGCGCACTGCGCTCGACCTGGAGCTGGCGCTGGAGCAGCTGCTTAACCTTGATCCGCTGCAGGCCAAGGGCTGGCAGGCGAGTCTGCCGCCACCGCGCCACCAGCGGCTGCAGGATTTTCGGGTGCTGGTGCTGGATGCCTGGCCGGGCCAGGAGGCGAGCCTGTCCGAGCAGCTGGTGATCGCGCGCGTCGTCAGCGCCTTGCAGGCCCAGGGCGTGCAGACCACGCAGTGGCGCGATCTGCCGCCTGCGCAGCGCCCTGATCTGAGCGAGCAGCACCGCACCTACCGCAGCCTGCTGGGCTCGTCGGTGGCTAACGCGGCCCCGTTGACCGAGGCGCAGCAGCAGCGCCTGGCCGAGCTGGAGCCCGACGACCGCAGCGCCGAGGCCGCCTTGCTGCGCGCGCCCAGCCTGCCCCATGCCACCTGGCTGCAGGACAACGAGCACCGCCATGCGCTGAGCCACCAGTGGGAGCAGCTGTTCCAGGACTATGACGTGGTGCTGACCCCCGTGGCACCGACGCCCGCTTTTGCGCACCAGCAGCAGGGCCACAAGGAGGAGCGCCGCTTTCCCGTGGCCTATGCCGATGGGGTGCGCGAGATCGGCTTTCGCGAGCTGTTTTACTGGGCCGGTTTGCCGGTGCTGCCAGGCCTGCCTGCGACCAGCTTTCCGGTCGGGCTGGACGATGACGGCCTGCCGATCAGCGCCCAGGTGGTCGGCCCCTATCTGGAAGACCGCACCACGATTGCCTTTGCCCATGCCTGGGAGCAGGCCCAGGGCGGCTTTGTGGTGCCGCCCCGCTATGCGCAGGGGGATGCATGAGCGCCGTGCTGCAAGTGCTGCAGCCGCCACGGGAAGCGGCCAGCCCGGGCCCGGCCTTGGACGAGGCCGCCTTGCTGGCCCGCGCCCAGGCGCTGATCGGCAAGCTGGCCGCACTGGCGGAGGCGCATGACGCCAGTGGCGCTGCACCGGCGTCGCAGTTTGCGCTGCTGCACCAGGCCGACTTGCTGCGGCTGACCATTGCCCGCGAGGCCGGTGGCCATGGCGCCGGCCTGGCCAGCGCGCGTGCAGTGATGGGAGCCATTGCCCAGGGCGACCCGGCAGTCGCTTTGATTTTGGCGATGCACTACAGCAACCATGCGGCGATTGCCCGCTCGCAGCGCGCGGGGCAGGGCGAGTGGCCGCCAGCGCTGGCGGACGAGCTGATCGCAGCCAGCCTGCAAGGCCCCGCCTTGCTCAACGCCGCCCAGGTGGAGCCGGAGCTGGGCTCCCCCTCGCACGGCGGCCTGCCAGCGGCGCGGGCCAGGCGCGTGGCCGGTGGCTGGCAGCTGAGCGGCCACAAGGTCTATGTGACCGGCGGCCCGCTGCTGGCCTGGATCAGCGTGCTGGCGTTGACTGATGAGCCCGAGCCGCGCCTGGGCAGTTTTGTGCTGCCCCGAGGCACGGCCGGTGCGCGCCTGGTCGATACCTGGAACCCGCTGGGCATGCGCGCTACCGCAAGCCAGGACCTGGTGCTCGACGGCGCCTGGGTGCCCGACCACCATGCGGTGGGCCTGCGCCCAGCCAGCCTGGGCCTGTAGCGCGAGGCCCATGGCATTGCCTGGTACTTCAGCCTGGTGGCAACGGTCTATGACGGCGCGGCGCGCTCAGCCCGCGACTGGCTGGGCGCTTTTTTGAACCAGCGCCGCCCCAGCGCGCTGGGCGGTGCCAACCTGGCGTCGCTCGCCACTGTGCAGGAAAAGTTTGGCGAGATCGAGGTATTGCTGCAGACCAGCGACTGGCTGCTGGACAGCCATGCCCGCGCCTACGACAGCGGCACGGCCCCCGATGGCCTGGTTGCCGTGGCCAAGCATGTGGCGGTGGACAACGCGCTGCGCGCGGTGCAGCTGGCGCTGGAGCTGGCCGGTAACCACGGCCTGGCGCGGCGCAATCCGCTGGAGCGCCATCTGCGCAATGTGCTGTGCAGCCAGATCCATTCACCGGCCAACAGCCTGATCCGCAGCAACACCGGCCGCGCGGCCTTGCAACGGCACCAGGCCGCTGCCTGAGCGCTGCCCTGTTTTTACCCTTGGTACCTCGCATGTCTATTGATTCCGATTTCTCGCTCGCCACGCGCCGCCACTTTATGCTGGCCGCTGCTGCCTCCGGCATCGGCACGGCAGTTCCCAGCCTGGCCTGGGCGCAGGACAAGCCGCAAAAAGGCGGCACCCTGAACCTGCTGCTCTTTCCCGAGCCGCCAACCCTGACGACGATTGCGCACACCGCCGGCTCGTCGGTGACGATCTCGGGCAAGGTCACCGAGGGGCTGCTGACCTATGACTTCAACCTCAACCCGCAGCCGCAGCTGGCTGTTGCCTGGTCGATCAGCCCCGATGGCCTGGTCTACCGCTTCCAGCTGCGCCAGGGCGTCAAATGGCATGACGGCAAGCCTTTTACCTCGGCCGATGTGGTGCACTCGATTGCCTTGCTCAAGGAGTTCCACCCCCGGGGCCGCGCCACCTTTGCGGGCGTGGCGGAGGTGCAGGCGCCCGACGCGCATACCGTGGTGCTGCAGCTGAGCCGCCCCATCCCCTACCTGATCACGGCACTGGCGGCCTCAGAGTCGCCCATCGTGCCCAAGCACCTGTATGCCAGCGGCCGGGCCGATACCAACCCGGCGAACAATGCGCCGGTGGGCACGGGCCCCTTTGTGTTCAAGGAATGGTTGCGCGGCAGCCATGTGATCTACGAGCGCAACCCCCATTACTGGGATGGCGACAAGCCCTATATCGACCACCTGGTGGTGCGCTTTATCCCCGATGCCGCCGCGCGCACGGCGGCCATCGAAAGCGGCCAGGTGCAGATTGCGCCCAGCTCGCCGGTGCCCTTTGCCGAGGTGGAGCGCCTGCGCGCCAAGCCGGGCCTGCAGTTCGAGACCCGGGGCTACGAGTACATCAACAGCGTCTACCGGCTGGAGTTCAACCTGGAGAGCGAGCTGCTCAAGGACCTGCGCGTGCGCCAGGCCATTGCCCACGCGCTGCAGCGCGAGAACCTGCTCAAGGTGGCCTGGTACGGCCAGGGCAAGCTGACCACCGGGCCGGTGCACCCGGCGCTGAAAAAGTTCTATGTGCCCGATCTGCCGGTGCTGCCCTATGACCTCAAGCGTGCCGAGAAGCTGCTGGACGACGCGGGCCTCACGCGCGGCAAGGCCGGCGGCCAGTGGCGCGCGCGCTTGAACCTGACCCCCATCCCCAACGAGGGCGGCCAGCGCACGGGTGACTTCCTCAAGCAGGCCTTGGGGCGCATCGGCATCGATGTGCAGATCAACAGCCAGGACTTTGCCACCTACATCAAGCGCATCTACACCGACCGCGCCTTTGACCTGCATGTGAGCGCGATGAGCAACACCTTTGACCCGACGGTGGGCATCCAGCGCCTGTACTGGTCCAAGAGCTTTCAGCGCGGGCTGCCGTTCTCCAACGGCTCGCACTACGCCAGCCCTGAGGTGGACCGCCTGCTGGAGTCCGCCGCCGTCGAGATGAACGAGGCCCAGCGCATCCGCGAGGTGGCCGAGTTCCAGAAACACATCGCTACCGACCTGCCCGACATCACCCTGGTCGCCCCCGACATCTACACCATTGCCGACAAACGCGTGCGCAACCACACCGTGGGCGCAGACGGCGTGGCCGGCAACCTGGCCGGCGTCTGGCTGGCCGCGTCCTGATCCCGTTCCCCCAAGGAGAAACCGATGACAAGCCCTTCCGAAACATCGAACGTACAAGGTCAACAACCCAGCTCCCTTTGGTACACCCGCTGCCCGGTGCCGTCGCCACTGGGCATTGCCGCGCAGCACGGCTGGCTGCAGCAGGCCTTTGCGGCCCTGGGCATTGGGGTCGAGTCCATCTTTGACTCCAAGGACCGCAGTGTGCGCGAGAGCCATTTTGACCACCGCCTGCCCTGGTCCTTCCGCCAGGGCGGCAATATTCCGCCGATCTGGGCGCGCGCCAAGGGCAGCGATACACGCCTGGTGGCCATCACCTGGACAGACGAGTTCCAGGCGCTGGTGACCTTGCCGGGCCGGGGCATCGGCAAGCCCGAGGACCTGGCGGGCAAGCGCTTTGGCGTGCCCCAGCGCGTCAATGACCTGATCGATTTCCACCGCGCCACCGCCCTCAAGGGCCTGGTCTCGGGCCTGTCGCTGGTGGGCCTGCAGCACAGCGATGTGCAACTGGTCGATCTGGTGATCGAGGAGTCGGTGATCCAGCAGCATG
Organism: Comamonas koreensis; assembly: GCF_014076495.1. Taxonomy (NCBI): domain Bacteria; kingdom Pseudomonadati; phylum Pseudomonadota; class Betaproteobacteria; order Burkholderiales; family Comamonadaceae; genus Comamonas; species Comamonas koreensis. Next base: position 1,458,411 of record NZ_CP043575.1, read on the forward strand.
GCACGCCCAGCCTGTTTGGGCTGCGCCGCCGCCACCCGTACTTCCGCGAGGCGGAGGCCTTGGTGCGCGGCGAGGTCGATGCGATCTTTGTCAAAGGCGCCGAGGGCCTCTTGGTGGCCAACCTGATCGGCGCGCAGCTGGTGAGCGAATTTGGCCGCCACCCCGACCCGCGCGTGCGCATCAACAATGGCACGCCGCGCACCTTGACGGTGGACGCCGCACTGGCCGACCAGCGCCCGGACCTGGTGCTGGCGCTGCTGCGCGTGGTGCAGCGCGCCGGCCGCTGGGCCCAGGCCCATCCCGATGAGACCCTGCGCTTTGTGGCCCGCGAGATCGCCACCAGCGAAGAGGCCATCCTGGCCTCCAACGGCGCCGATGTCCACCGCCATCTGGGCATCAGCCTGGAGCCCGAACTGGTCGATGCGATCGGCTACTTCAAGGACTTTTTGCTGGAGTGGGGCTTTTTGCCGGCCGATTTCTCGGTCACCGACTGGGTCGATGCCCGGCCGCTGAACCGTTTGCTGGCCGAGAATGCGCCCGCGCAAAGCGTGGCGCAGCCCGAGGCGCTGCGGGCATGAGTGCGCACCCGCATCCCCGCGTGCTGGTCTGCGGCGCGAGCGGCCGCCTGGGCCAGCTGCTGGTGCCGCGCCTGCTGGCCCGGCAAGCGCGACCCCGGGTGTTCGTGCGCCAGGCCGCTACTGCGCGGGCGCTGTGGGGCGATACCGTCGAGATAGCGCAGGGCTGTTTTGAGGATGCGGCCACCTTGGGCAAGGCGCTCGTCGGCATTGAGCGTCTCTTCCTGCTCTCTCCGATCAGCCCTGCGCTGGCCGAGCAGCAACTGCGCGTGGTCGAAGCCGCGCGCGCTGCCGGCGTGCGGCACATCGTCAAGCTCTCCGGCTCGGACTGGACCATAGCCCCGCCCGGCCATTCGCTGTCCGGCGATGCCCATGGCCGCATTGAAGAGGGACTGCAGGCCAGTGGCATCTCCCATGTTGTGCTGCGCCCCAATGCCTGGATGCAGGTGGGTTTGTCGCGCATCGCCGGGGAGCTGCGCACCGGCGTTGTGATCCGCTCCCAGCACCTGGGCGCTGGTGTCTCCTATATCGATGCCCGCGACATCGCCGATGTTGCTGTTGAAGCGCTGCTGAACCCCGAGGCCGCCCAGCAGCGGCTGGGCGCCCCCGGCCCCTGGGTGCTGACCGGCAACCAGGCGCTGCGCCCGCAAAAACTGGCCGATATTGCATCGCGCCTGCTGGGCCGGCCCATCACCGCCTCCGCGCCTGTGGCCGCCCCCGCCGCGGCTGACCCGTTTATCGCGCAAGTGCATGGCGAGTTTTTTGCGTTGATGCGTGCGGGGCATGCGGCTGCGGTGACTGCCACGGTGCAGCAGGTGCTGGGGCGGGAGGCACGGACGGTGGAGGGGTTTTTGGCGGAGGAGCTGGGGGCTTTGGCTGTGGCAGTTTGAGGCGGAGGGAAGTAGGCTGGCAGTGCCCGGTGTGCATTAACGGCACCCCATCGGTTGGACGGATATCCAACTTGTGGGGATGCTGTTCAATCAGCGGGCAGGTGCCGACCTGCTTGGCATTTGGCGCCGCCTCGTCAGTTGACCATTGCCAAGCAGGCCTTGGAACAGGCCCTGCAGGTTTCCGCACATCGCACGCAATGGTCATGCTGGTGATGGGCGCACTCGTTCGCGCAGGCGAGGCAGATCTCGCTGCATAGCCTGCAGAAGTGTTTCGCCATTTCGCTGTTGCGCGCCATGGCACCCACGGAGAGCGAGCAGATGGCTGCGCAATCGACATCCAGCGCCATGCAGCGTGCCATCATCTTGGGATCGTCCTCTTTGAGGCATCCTGCAAAGCATTCGTTGCACGCAATCACGCAGGCGTTGCATGCGTCAATACAGGCCTGATAAGGGTTGGCGGTGGTGGTCATCACAGTCTCCTTTTGCAAAACCTTGTTGTACGGCTTGTGCGCAGCTGAAGCTGTAGGAGTGACGCGTTCATTTCCTCTGCATCCAGTTCGGCATGCAACTGGCCAAAGGTGAACCGAGGTTGGAGCTGGGGTGGCAGCACTGGGGTCATAGCGCCACTTCAACCTATAGCGCTCATTCGGCCTACATAAGTTTCCGGTACCCGCTGAGAGGCGTAGAACTAGCTTCAACGTAGACTGGTGGAAATAACTGCTTGAAGGATCTGCCGCTGGTAGGGCGTTCCGCACACTCCAGGGTATGAATCCAAAAGACGTATAGCGGTGTATAGCGCACATGCCCATTTCTTCTAAACTTTCCACCCCCATGAGTCGCCGTCTGAGCCTCCTCGGCATCGGTTCCGCCATCGCAGCGCTGCTGTCCGGGTGTTCTGGTGCCCAAGTACTGGACCACTTGGTGGCACATGACACCTACCACGGCCCCACCGGCGTGCGCTATGGGCTCGATGCAAGGCATCTGCTGGATGTGTACCAGCCAGCGACAGGCACGTCGCCCGGCCATGCACCGGTGGTGCTGTTTTTTTATGGCGGCAACTGGACGAGTGGCGAGCGGGCCGAGTACCGGTTTGTCGGCGAAGCGCTGGCGGCCAACGGCATCATCGCGGTGGTCGCCGACTACCGGCTGAGCCCCCAGGTGCAGTACGAGGGCTTTCTGGGCGATTGCGCCTTGGCGCTGCAGTGGACCTTCGCGCACGCCGCCAGCCTGGGTGGCGACCCTTCGCGGGTGATGGTGATGGGCCATTCGGCCGGGGCTTACAACGCAGCGATGCTGGCGCTGGACCCGCGCTGGCTGGCACCTTTGGGCCTGACACCCGATCGGCTTGCGGGCTGGATTGGGCTGGCCGGGCCCTACGACTTTTTGCCGATTGTGGACCCCCAGGTCCAGGTGGCGTTTAACTGGCCACACACCCCGGCCGATTCCCAGCCGATCTTCTACGCCGACGCCAAAGCCCCCCGCACCCTGCTGCTGGCCGCACGCAATGACAAGGTGGTGGACACGCAGCGCAACACCGTCGGCCTGGCAAACCGCTTGCGGGCTGCCGGTACCGACGTGGATATACGGATCTTTGACCACCTCAGCCACGTGACGACCGTCGCCGCCCTGGCCCGGCCGCTGGACTGGCTAGCCCCGGTACTGCCGACGGTGCTGGACTTTGTACGCGGGGATCCGAAACGGGTGCAATGACCCCTCATGTGATAGCAGCCGTGACCGGTTGTGTCGCGGCGACAAGCTTGCTTAGCAGCCGGTCCCTAGGTTGCTCCATCGTGGCGAGAGTCCCATGCTGACGGGCTGCTGGCGCTAATATGGCGTTTTCGGCCAGAAACGGCCTTTAGCCACCACCGCGCAACGGTGCCAGCCAGCGCTGCTGTCTACCGCTTCCATGCATCACCTCTACACACACCCCTACCAGGGCAGGTTTGGCAATGGCCTGGCCAAACTGCTCAATTCGCGTCGCTTTGCCAGCTATCGGCGAGCGCTGATGTCTCGTCTGCCCTTCATGATCTTGGACAGCGATGTGGTGGATGTGGTCTACATGACATGGCTGGTGGACGAAGCCCTGGCCGCCCCGTTTGCCCCACCGGGCGCGCGCCTCTGGTCTTACCAAGGTCGCACGCCTCTTACGGTGCTGACCTATCGGCATGGGCATTTTGGTCCTCGGTGGATGGGGCCCTTGAGGCGGTTTATGCCTTCGCCATTGCAGAGCAACTGGCGTCTGTACCTGGCAGAGCCGCTGGCTGATGCGCCGCCCATTCCCACCGTTGCCTTTGTCTACAACGTGATGGACAGCCTCGCCCATGTGGCCGGGACGCGCCTGTTCAGTGATGCCTTGCCATCCCATTGGCCAGCTGGCTTCGATTTCCGCGTGAACGCTGATGAGGCCATTGTCGACATCGCGCCCGGCGATGGCAGCGCGCCGAGATTGGGGGCCAGGGCGGTGAGGGCAGGGGACGCCGTTTTGTCGCCGCCCTGGTCCGGTATGTTCGATGGCTGGTCGGATGCAATCGTGCGCCTGGCCTCCCAGGACGCTGCGGTGGTGGAGGTGCCAACAGTGGAGGGCGCCCCTGGCAGGTCGGCCTTGGCCACAATTGACTTGCCGGTGGATGTCGCCTCGGTGCAGCCCTTGCTGCTGGACACGCAAACCCTGGACTGCCCTGTGCTGCAGAGGCTGGATGCGGACCCGGAGGCGCTCTGCTTTCTGCTGCCCAGCGTGCGCTTTTCTGCCTTGTCCGAACGGCTTTTACGCGCTTCTGTGTGAGCTAGGGCTGCTGCGACAGCGTGGCTCGGCCAACAGTCAAAGAGGCTTGACGCCAACCGATCAACTAGTAGAATGGCTCATCTTTGAAAGCGCTAGCTGCCCACCCGATGACTGTTGAACTCTCCCCCCGCGCCACGGAATTGGCAGAACATGCCCGCCAATTGCTGGCCGCTGGCGGCTACAACGGCTTCAGCTATGCGGATCTCTCTGAAAAGGTAGGGATAGGAAAGGCCAGCATCCACCACCACTTCCCCAGCAAGGCGGATCTTGTGTTGACGGTGGTTCAACGGCATCGGCAGCAATCTGTGGAGGGCTTGGCAGCGATGCAGCAGCATTTGGGCGATGACCCGCAAGCCCAATTGAACGCTTATGTCGATTACTGGGCGCGCTGCATACGCGACGGTTCATCGACGATGTGCATCTGCGCGATGCTGGCCGCAGAAGCGCCGATGATCCCGGCTGAAATTGCGGCGGAAGTGCGCGGCTATTTCCAGGATCTGACGCAGTGGCTGGCAGCGGTGATCTCGCAAGGCCAGGCTAAAGCGCAGTTCAAGCCAGAAGCGAATGCGCCGGTAGAAGCGCTCGCCTTGATGTCCACCGTGCATGGCGCGATGCTGACGGCCCGCGCCTTGGGGGATCCCGATGCTTTCCAGACGATCGTGCGCGTGGCGATACATCGGCTGGCAGCTTGAAGAATGGCCCGGTCACCCAGGGTGTCGGGCCCTCTATTTTTTGCCCATGTAACCAATCAACTAGTCGGTTGTTTTTAGAAAGACCACCCTATGCCTCATCCCATCTCCTCGCTTGGCGCCTTCCATACCGCCATCAGTGTGCTGCCGCTCGCTGCCGGCTTGTACAGCTTTGTCCGCTACCGCGCCATTGAGCCGGCCAAGCGCTCGGGTCAGCTGTACCTGGTCGGCATGCTGCTGTCCGTGCTGACGGCGTTCGGCCTGTCCAGCACCGGAGGATTCAACGCCGGCCATGCCTTGGGCATTCTGGCGCTGTTGGTGATGGGCGGGTCATTGCTCATCCGGCAGCTGCCGCTGTTTCCACGCCTCGCTCCCTACCTGTCGCAGTTCGGCTTTTCTTTCAGCTTCTTTCTGTTGTTGGTCCCTGCCATCGGTGAAACCTTGACGCGTCTGCCGGTCAGCCATCCTCTGGCCTCAGGCCCTGAATCGCCTTTGGTGCGCGGCACGGTGCTCGCTTGGCTGGCGATTTTTGTGGTGGGAGCCGCATGGCAAATGTGGTGGATGCGGTCACAACGCAAGCGCTGAATAGGCAGCGCATTTTTTGTCTTGCTTGTCTTGGGATAGGCAGGCCCTTGTTGGCATTGATTGGCTGCTCCTGCTCTCGCACCAGCCCGGCGCGCTGTGTGTGGCCGAGATCACATCGCGCCTGTTGGGCCGGCCGATCATCGCTGGCGCGCCTGTGCCTGCAGCGGCGCCTGACCCCTTTATCGCCCAGGTACATGGCGAGTTTGCGCTGTTGCGCCCGGGGTATGCGGCTGCTTTGACGGCTACGGCGCGCCAGGTGCTGGTGCGCGAGGCGTGGACGACGGAGCGCTTTTTGGCGGAGGCGCTGAGCGCACTGGCGGTGGCCGCTTGAGGGGGATGATGCGGGATGGGCGGGCGGCTGCGTTGCCCGTCTGGCTTGCCAATGGCTGGCTGGAGATTGGGAACGGTGCCTTGCTGTCGGTGCCGGGTCGAACTCCTGCTTCATGGTTCCTGGTGCACATCACAAGGATGCAACACCCGATGATGCGCGGGCCCTCGCGCAACCGTTTTCAGCGCATTCCCCACGGACTGTGCACATGGTGAAAATTTAAGCGGAAAGGGTGGCCGAATAGACGCTCAGCGTGTCTACGGCCAGCCAGGAGCGGCTCTTCGCCCCTGCGGCAGAAACTGGCCAAACTTCGTTATCTAGGCAGGGGCCCGCAACTCAGTCAGAATGCCGAACTAGGCATTGCACGGGGACACTATCCTCACCCTTCAAAGGAGCACTCCATGGCCGAGACATCCAAGGTAAAAGGACCTGCCTCGTACTTTCCTTCCATCGAAAAGACCTACGCCAAGCCAATAACGCATTGGATGGAGATTCTTCAGAATGCGGGTCCGTTGAAGCACATGGAGCTGGTCAATTGCCTCAAGACCCAGCACCAGATCGGTCATGGGCACGCGAACGCCCTGGTTGCAGCGTTCCTCATGAAGAAGTAGCACGACTAGAAACCTGCCCCAGGCTGCATCTGGGCCACAAACGGACACTTCCACCACACATGCATCGCGCCACTGCTTATGCCGCACTCGCTACCGAGCTTGAGCCTATGGACCCAGCCATATGCGGATGGAGCAGCTCCAAGAGGCGTTAATTGTGCCAATAGGGGAATGAGGCCAAGCGTTGTGGGCACGGCTGCATCCGGCCAGTTGCTGCCGTTCAATCATTTGTTTACTTCCACAGTAACGAGCTCCTACTAGGAAGGCGTCATGGTTATGTCGCAGTAAGCCACGACTGGTCGGATGATGTGATGAAATCCTGCGCACAGCCCACGCCAGAAACCCTCAAGCCAGTGATCAAACGCAAGCGTTTTCCGCTGGAGATCATGCTCATCTGCGTGCGTTGATATTTGGCCTAGCCACTCAGCTTGCATTCAAGATATGAATGATTCTTTTGATTTTCGTGTCTCAACAAATAAAGACGTCACTGCTGAAGAGTATGCGCAAATCGCTCGCTCTGTTGGTTGGGGAAGCGAAGAGGACAGCAAATTGTTCGTTGTCTCCAATGCTGCATACCCCTTGGTTGTTCATGCTCGTGAAACTTCAGGACTGCTCATCGGATATTTGTCTGCTTTCAGCGACGGAGCTTTTAGCACCATGCTCGGTGAATTGATCGTACACAACCAGTTTCAGGGTCATGGAGTTGGGCGGGCGATGCTTGAAGTAGTCGAAAAGCAATGGCCGGGCGTGCCAATTTATATCAAAGCCCTGGGTGAGGCGAAGCACTTTTTTAAAGCTTGTGGCTACAAAGTTCCGCTGGCTGAAATGACTATTCTTTTCAAGCGTCCTTAAATCAATGCCATTTCCACAATCCTATTTCGGGCTAAGTCGAATTCCAGCTACGGAATAGGCTGAGCGGCAGCATCGGATCGTTCAGAGACCGTCAGAAGCAACCCATAGGGCTACGTGGATTGAGCCACCACGCCATCAGCCTTCACAGCACCGATCTCCGCCTCTCCCTGTGCTGCTACCGTGGCGGCACATCCCGATCGCCGCCCATCCCCTGGGCCAGGGTTCTGCAGAGGCCCCCCAGGTCTTTGCAAGAATTGTTACGATTCGCCTACCCGGCAGGCCTTTGCCGGGTGTTGCCGTCTCGCTTGGCCGTTTATGAATTCCTCGTCTCCCTCCTATGTCATTGGTATCGATCTGGGCACCAGCCACACGGTGGTGGCCTATGCACCACTGACGGGGACGGGCGAGGAGATTGCGCTGCTGACCCTTCCCCAGCGCAGCAGCGCAGGCGAGATACAGGCCCAAACGCTATTGCCCTCGGTGCGCTACCAAGCGGCAGAAGGCGAGCTGGGTGATGCCTGGCAGCAGCCCTGGCCCCCGCAAGGCGCGAGCGATGCAGCGCCGGCGGTGGTGGGCCGCTGGGCCCGGGATTTGGGCACGGCGGTGCCCAACCGCCTGGTGGCGAGCGCCAAAAGCTGGCTGTCGCACACGGGGGTGGACCGCAGCGCGGCCATCCTGCCCTGGGGCGCGGGTGACGAGGTCGCCAAGATATCGCCGCTAGCGGCATCGGCCTCCTACCTGGCCCATGTCAAGGCGGCCTGGGAGCAGGCGCATCCAGAGGCGCCGCTGGACGCGCAGATCGTGGTGCTGACGGTGCCGGCCTCGTTTGACGAGGGCGCGCGTGCGCTGACCCTGGAGGCCGCCCAGCTGGCGGGCCTGCCCCAGGTGCATTTGCTCGAAGAGCCCAAGGCCGCTTTCCACGACTGGCTGGTGCTGCAGGGGGAGCAGCTGGCCGCACGGCTGGCGGACAGCCGGTTGGTGCTGGTGGTCGATGTGGGTGGAGGCACGACCGACCTGACCTTGATCCAGGTCGAGTCCGCTGCCGATGGCGGCCTGCCCAGCCTGACGCGCACTGCCGTGGGCGAGCACCTGATGCTGGGCGGCGACAACATGGACCTGGCCCTGGCGCATCAGCTCGAACCCCAGTTTGCACCCGAGGGCCAGCGCCTGCCCGCTGCCCGTTTTGCGCAGCTGGTGCATCGCTGCCGCATCGCCAAGGAGCAGTTGCTGGCCGCCGATGCGCCCGAGCAGGTGGCGGTGACCCTGCTGGGCGGCGGCAGCCGGCTGCTGGCGCAAAGCAAGACCGCCCACCTGAGCCGCGCCCAGGTGCAGCAATGGGTGGTTGAAGGATTTTTGCCGCTGGCCGAACGCAGCGCGGTGCCCGGCAAACGCCAGGGCGCCTTGCGCGGCTTTGGCCTGCCCTATCCGGCCGATGCGGCCATCACCCGGCACCTCGCGCAGTTCTTGGCGCAGCATGCGAGCAGTGGCGCGGCGCAGGCGCTGCCCGATACCGTGCTGCTCAATGGCGGCGTGTTCCATGCGCATGCGGTGGTGGAGCGGCTGACGCAGCAGTTGTCAGCCTGGCGCGGCGCGCCGGTGCGCGTGCTGCACAACCCGCACCCGGATTGGGCCGTGGCCCGGGGCGCGGCCGCCTATGGCCTGACCCGTTTTGCGCCCGAGCCTGAGCCAGCTGTAGCAATGCCCGCAACTGACGATGCAGCAGCGCCGCCTGCGGCCAGCCTGCGCAGCCGTTTGCCGCAGATTGGTGGCGGATCGGCCCGCAGCTACTGGCTGCTGCTGCCCGGTGCCCAAGGCGCAGCGCCCCAGGGTCTGTGCCTGCTGCCACGCGGCACGCAGGAAGGCGTGCGAATCGTTCTGTCGGGCCGGCGCTTTGCGCTCAAGCTGGGCCAGGCGGTGCGCTTTGACCTGCTGGCCAACAGCCTGCCCAGCCTGCCGGCCCAGGCCGGGCAGCTGGCAGCGTTGCAGGGGGAGGGTTGGGTAGAGCTGCCACCGCTCGCCACCGTGCTGCCCGCGCCCGAAGGCCAGAACAAGAGCCAGATCGAGGTGCAGCTGCAAGCCAGCATGACCGAAGTCGGCACCTTGGAGGTGCGCTGCCTGGCCGTCGATGACCCCCGCCAATCCTGGCTGCTGCCACTCAGCCTGCGCGGCGCCGTGCAGGCAGCGGATGACAGCGCAGCCACCAATGACAGTGCCGACGATGCACGGGCCAGCGCGCGCCGGGAGCAGGCGATTGCGCAGATCGACCGCATTTTTGGCAACCAGGCGCAGGCGGTGGACGCCAAGGAAGTACGCCAGCTGCGCCTGGTGCTGGAGCGGCTCTTGGGCCCGCGCACGAGCTGGGACCTGGCCCTGCTGCGGGCCATGTTTGATGCGCTGCTGGCGCGTGCCAAGCGCCGCCGCCGCACACCCGAGCATGAGCGCGCCTGGCTGAACCTGGCCGGCTGGTGCCTGCGCCCGGGCCTGGGCGCGCAGCTCGATGCCTGGCGCGTGGAGCAGGTCTGGGCGCTGTACCCGCAAGGCCTGGGCCATGGCAAGGAGCCGGGCAACTGGACGGAATGGTGGGTGTTCTGGCGCCGCGTTGCTGCCGGGCTGAATGAAGCGCAGCAGATGGAGCTGCTCGAAGATGTGGCCGGCCACATGCAAAAGGCCGTGCAGCAAACCGCCCGCAAGCGCGCCGATGGCAGTGGCGGCAAGAGTAGCCATGGCAGCTATGACGACATGCTGCGCCTGTTTGCCGCGATGGAGGCTGTCCCCTGGCAGTACCGCCAGGAGATGGGCCAGTGGATGCTGCAGCGCTTGAAGCGCGAGGGCGAAACCGTGCAGACCTGGTGGGCCATTGGCCGCCTGGCCGCCCGCCAGCCAATGGCCGCCAATGCGCACTTGGTGATGCCGCCTGCCGCAGCCCAGGAATTTGTGCAGGCCACGCTGGCCCAGGACTGGCGCCGCAACGAGACCGCCATGTTTGCTGCGCTGCAGATGGCGCGCATGACCGGCGACCGCGCCCGCGATCTGCCCGATGCGCTGCGCTCGGACGTGCTGGACAAGATGCGCAGTAGCGGCGCGCCCGAGCGCTGGATCACGATGGTGAGCCAGGTGGTGGAGATGGATGCCGAAGACCAGCAGCGCAGCCTGGGCGACAGCCTGCCGCCGGGGTTGGTGCTGCTGTAGGCCTAGCCGGGAAAGCGCTTAGGATGCAGCATCGCCTCCCATTTCTGAGCCTTTGTGATGTCCCATCCTTCTTCCCCCTTGGTCATTCGTCCGCTGGCCCTGTCTGACCTGACGGCGCTGCTGCAGCTCTACACCCATCTTCATCCGCAGGATGAGGCGCTGCCAGCGCAGGACCAAGTGCAGGCCATTTGGCAAGGCTTGCTGGAAGACCCACGCAACCACTATTTGGGTGGTTTTGTCGATGCACAGCTGGTCAGCAGCTGCCTGCTCGTCGTGATTCCCAACCTCACGCGCGGCTGCCGCCCTTATGGGCTGATCGAGAATGTGGTCACCGATGGCGGCCATCGCCAACGCGGCTACGGCAAGGCCTTGCTGCATGCGGCGCTGGACCGGGCCTGGGCCCAGCACTGCTACAAGGTGATGCTGATGACCGGCAGCAAGGAAGAGGCGACCCTGCGCTTTTATGCCAATGCCGGTTTTGACGGCAGCAGCAAGCAGGCCTTTGTCGCCAGGCCGCCGCAGTAGGGCGGGCGCGGCTGGCCTTCGCCATCCGAGCAGGATGGGCTCTTGGTTGGCGATAGCCAGGGCCCAGTGCGCAGCGGGCCGGCTGCGCAATGCAACAATGTCGCCATTTACCGACAAAGCCAATCCAAGGAGTGCCCCGGCCATGCAACAACAAAACCCCCATCACCACAAAGCGCAGGGCGCATGGCGTGCCGGCACCGCAGGCAAACGGCGTGTGCTGCTGGCGGCAACGGCTGCGCTGGCATGGGCAGCGGTGGGCGCTCCCCAGGCCTGGGCACAGGCCAGCACCGCCAACTGGCCGAGCAAGCCCATCACCTTTGTGGTGCCCCAGGCGCCCGGCGGTGCCAATGATGTGATTGCCCGCGCGATTGCGCAGGGCCTGGGCCAGTCGCTGGGGCAGCCGGTGATTGTGGAGAACCGGGCAGGGGCCAATGGCAATGTGGGCACCAGCCAGGTGGCGCGCAGCGCGGCCGATGGCTACACCTTTTTGGTGACCGCGCAAAGCGCCTACACGATCAACCCGGCGCTCTACAGCTCGGTGCCGTTTGACCCGATCAAGGATTTCACGCCGGTGATGCAGCTGGCAGTCGCCCCGTATTTGCTGGTGGTGAACCCGAATTTTCCGGCCAAGAACCTGGACGAACTGGTGGCCTATGCCAAGCAGCACCCCGGCAAGGTCGAGTACGCATCGGCCGGCAATGGCACCTTGAACCATTTGCTGGGCGAGATGCTGAAAAAGCAAAAGGGTGTGGACCTGCTGCATGTGCCCTACAAGGGCGCCTCGGCCGCTGCCACCGATGTGGTGGCCGGCCAGCTGCCGATGACCTTTGGCAGCTTTCCCGGCGTGATGCCCTTTGTCAGCAGCGGCAAGCTGCGGGTGCTGGGCGTGGCCTCGGACAAGCCCACGCAGCTCGCGCCCGAGATCGTGCCACTGGGCAAGGGCCTGGCTGTTACCAGCTGGTATGGGCTGTTTGCGCCGGCCGGCACGCCCGAGACCGTCGTCGTGCGCCTGCATGCCGCCATCACCAAGGTGCTGGCCACGCCGGTGATGACCGAGCGCCTGAAGACCTTGGGCGCCGAATCGGTGGTGTCCACGCCGCAGAGCTTCAAGGCCAGCCTGCCGGCCGAGCTGGCCTACTGGAAGCAGGTGGTGCAGGACTCGGGAGCGCACATTGACTGAACCCCAAGACTCGGCGCCGCTGGCCGCCTGCCAGCAACTGCCCGTGGTCGGCCTGCTGCCTGCGGGCCCGCGCAATGCGATCACCGATGTGGCGGGCCTGCGCCTGGGGCACTGCACGGTGGCCGATGGCGATCTGCAGACAGGGGTAACCGTGCTGATACCGCCGCTGGACAACCCCTTTATGCACAAATTGCCAGCGGGCCTGGCCGTTATCAATGGCTTTGGCAAAAGCGCCGGCCTGGTGCAACTGGCCGAGCTGGGCCAGATTGAAACGCCGATTGCGCTGACCAACACCTTTGGCGTCTCGGCCGTGGTGCAGGCGCAGATTGCGCAGTGCATTGCCGCCAACCCCGAATGCGGCCGCAGCCTGCCGACGGTGAATGCGCTGGTGCTGGAATGCAATGACGGTTACCTGAGCGATATCCAGCGCATGGCAGTGGGGCCGGAACACTACCAGGCGGCGCTGGACAGAGCCTCACCCGAAGTAGTGCAGGGCGCGGTGGGCGCGGGCCGGGGCATGTCGAGCTTTCGGCTCAAGGGCGGCATCGGCAGCGCATCGCGCCTGGTCACACTGGGCGAGCAGCGCTATACCGTGGGCGCGCTGGTGCTGGCCAATATGGGCAAGCTGGCCGATCTGCGCTGGGGCGGCCAGGCGGTGGGCGCGGCGCTGGAGCGGCGTCTGCAGGCCAAGCTGGCGGCGGGCATACCAGCTGGCAGCGCAGCGGGCGATGGCGTCGACAAAGGCAGCATCATCATGCTGCTGGCCACCGATGCGCCGCTGGACAGCCGCCAGCTCAGCCGCGTGGCGCGGCGTGCCGCTGCCGGCCTGGCCAATACGGGATCCTGCTACGGCCACGGCAGCGGCGATATTGCGCTGGCGTTCTCGACCGCCTACACCGTGCCGGCCGATGCGGCCGCGCCGATGCCGGCGCTGGCGATGCTGCATGAGGCGCAGCTCGACCCGCTGTTCCGCGCGGCGGCGGATGCGGTGGAGCAATCGATTTTGAATGCGCTGTGGCATGCGCAGAGCGTGCAAGGGCGTGACGGCCACCAGCGTTGGGGTCTGCAAGAACTGTGCAAGGACTGAGGCGATGAAAGTACTGATTTCTGTCGATATCGAAGGCGTGGCCGGTGTCTACCACCCCGAGCAGGTGCGAGCGGGCAACCCCGAGTATGAGCGCGCGCGCCGCCTGATGGCCCAGGAGGCCAATGCCGCCGTCGAAGGCGCTTTTGCCGCTGGCGCGCTCGAGGTCTATGTCAATGACTCGCATGGCGGCTTTCGCAATATGCCGCCCGATCTGCTCGATGCGCGCGCCCAGGTCATCCAGGGCAAACCGCGCTACCTGAGCATGGTCGCTGGCGTGGAGCTGGGGGTGGAAGCGGTCTGCATGGTCGGCTACCACTCACGCGCGCAGGGCCGGGGCATTCTGGCCCACACGATCAACAGCTTTGCGTTTGCCAGCATCCATATCAATGGGCAGGAGGCCAGCGAGGCCAGCCTTTACGGCGCCTTGGCAGGCGCCTATGGCGCGCCGGTGGTGATGCTGGCTGGCGATGATGTGCTGCGCGAGGAGAACCAGGCGATCTTCCCGCAGGCGGTGTTTGTACAGACCAAGCGCGCCACCGGCCAGGGCAGCGGCATCAGCCTCTCGCCTGAGCAGGCGCAAAAAGCCATCCGCGCCGGGGTGGAGCAGGGCCTGGCCGGGCGCGGGCGCTGCCAGCCACTGCACACCGCCAGCCCGGTGCAGGTGCAGATTGTCGCCACCTCGCCCGGCATGGCCGATCTGTTCTGCCAGTGGCCGACGCTGGAGCGGGTCGATGGCCGCACGGTACGTTTTAGCGCGCCGGACATCGAATCGGCGGTGCGCATGACCAATTGCCTCTCGGCCATGTCCAGCATGCTGCGCTGAGCGGCGCTGGGGCAGGCCCCCGGCTGGCATGGCATGAAACCTGCTGGGTAGAGCGCTCAACATCGGTGGTGCGCGTTTATGAAGTCTTCCCTGCATTTTCTGGTCGCTGCTCGCCAGCATGAGATGGCCGCGCTGGAGCAGCTGGGTAAGGCCTGCTCGCTGGTGGTAGCGATGTCCTCGCTGGTGCATGCGCTGCAAAAGGAGCGCGGGCTGTCGAACATGGTGCTGGCCAGCGGCGGCGCGCAGGGCGCCGAGCTGCTGGCGCCCCAGCGCCTGCTGGCGGATGCGCAGATCGCCCACGTGCGCGATGAGCTCGATCGCCTGGGCCCACACCCCTCCGGCGGCAGCGGCGCGCGGCTGTGCAATGCGATTGCCTATACCTTGCAAGGCGTGGCGGCGCTGCCTGCGCTGCGCGCCCAGGTGCAGGCCGGGCGGCTCACGCCCTCCGCCTGTACCGACGCCTTTGCGCGCCTGATTGCCGGCTGTCTGTCCGTCGTGTTTGAGGCGGCCGACAGCGCCAATGAGCCCGAGATATCGCGCATGCTGGTGGCCCTGTTTCACCTGATGCAGGGCAAGGAGCTGGCCGGGCAGGAGCGCGCCTGCGGCACCAGCGCCTTTGCCTCAGGCCAGCTGCAGCCCAGTGCCCGGGCGCAGTGGCTGCATTTGATCGAGTCGCAGGAGCGCTGTTTTGAGGTGTTTGCCAGCCTGGCCACGCCGCGCGTGCTGGTGCTGTGGCAGGCCCATATGGCGGGCGACACCGACATGGCGGCGGTGGAGCGCATGCGCCGCGTGGCCCATACCGCGAGCGGATCGAGCCTGAGCCGCAGCTGGAGCGCCGACTGGTTTGCCGCCTGCAGCCACCGGCTCGATGCCTTGCATGGGGTGGAGACCTTGGTCGCGCAGGAGCTGCAGGTGCTGTGCCTGCACAAGCTGCAGGCGCAGGAACAAGCGCTGGCGGCCTTGCAGGCGTTGCCACCGGGCGCTGAACCTGCCCAAGAGGGCGCAGAGGGCGCTGAGGGCAGCGAAGCCGGCATGGCCTTTTTTGAGGCCTCGGCACCGCCCGATACCTGGTCGCTCGATGCCGTGGGCGCGCCGGCGCTGGGGCGCGATATCCTGTCGCTGGTGCAGCAGCAATCGCAGCGGCTGCAGACCATGCAGAGCCAGATCCAGGAGGCGCGCACTGCGCTGCACGAGCGCAAGACCCTGGAGCGCGCCAAGGGTCTGCTGATGGCCCAGCACCAGCTCAGCGAGAGCGATGCCTACCAGCTGCTGCGCCAGACGGCGATGAACCAGAACAAGCGCATGCTGGAGGTGGCCGAGGCCGTGCTGGCGATGGCGGCCTTGGTGCCCCAAGCCCCTGCAGCGCCCGCAGGCCCTGCTGCAGCTGAGCGCTAGCAGCTTTCCGCCCGCGCACCAAAGCATGGCAGCCGTTGGCCCGCAGGCTGCTGCAATGCACCATTGCAGGGATCCGGGCCGGTGTGCAGCGCCGGCCCAGGTTGGCTCTTCAGAGGGAAGCACTGCAATTTTTGAATTGGCATGGAATATGCATTGATCTTCCCAACCAGGCCAAAGGCGGCCTGTTTCCGGTAATCGCGAGTTATTTCGGGACAACGGCGTCCCTTTCCTGATGGTGCAAGCCCTCAGCGAAAGGACGCCGTTTTTTGTTTTTGGAATCTGCAACGCCTTCGATGGAGTTTGACAAGAATGACGATACGCCCCACCCCTGACACCGCCCCGGCGGCAGAGGCTTCGCCCGCTTCTTCGCCGCTGGCCGGCCGCCGTCAGTTCTTGCGCCATGGCGCCCAGGCAGCGGCAGCCACCTTTGTCTACAGCGCGCTGGGCCACCAGGGCGTCTGGGCCGCCGGCTCGGATGCGCCGGAGAAAAAAGAGGTCAATATCGGCTTTATCCCGCTGACCGACTGCGCCAGCGTGGTGATGGCCTCGGTGCTGGGCCTGGACCAGAAGTACGGCGTCAAGATCACGCCGACCAAGGAAGCGAGCTGGGCCGGCGTGCGCGACAAGCTGGTCAATGGCGACCTGGACTTTGCCCATGTGCTCTATGGCCTGGTCTATGGCGTGCAGCTGGGCGTGGGCAGCCCGCAAAAGGACATGGCGGTGCTGATGACGCTCAACCGCAATGGCCAGGCGATCACCCTGTCCAAGAAGCTGGCCGACAAGGGCGCCGTCGATGCGGCGTCACTGGCCAAGCTGATGGGCGCGGAAAAGCGCGAATACACCTTTGCGCAGACCTTTCCGACCGGCACCCATGCGATGTGGCTGTACTACTGGCTGGCGAGCGCGGGCATCCACCCGCTCAAGGATGCGAAAGTGATCACCGTGCCGCCGCCGCAGATGGTGGCCAATATGCGCGTGGGCAATATGGATGGCTTTTGCGTGGGCGAGCCCTGGGGTCACCGCGCGATCATGGATGGCATCGGCATCACGGCCATCACCACCCAGGACATCTGGCGCGACCACCCGGAAAAGGTGCTGGGCTGCACGCAGGACTTTGTCAGCCGCCACCCCAACACCGCGCGCGCGGTGACCATGGCGATTCTGGAGGCGGGCCGCTGGATCGATGCCAGCTTGCAGAACAAGCAGAAGATGGCCGAGACCATTGCCGGCAAGGCCTATGTGAACACCAGCGTCGATGCCATCAACCAGCGCATTCTGGGCCGCTACCAAAATGGCCTGGGCAAGACCTGGGACGACCCCAACCACATGAAGTTTTTTGCCGAGGGCGAGGCCAGCTACCCCTACCTGTCCGATGGCATGTGGTTCCTCACCCAGCACAAGCGCTGGGGTTTGCTCAAGAGCCACCCCGACTACCTGGCTGTGGCCAAGAAGATCAACCAGACCGCCCTGTACAAGGAAGCGGCTGCGCAGCTGAAGATCGCCGTGCCCAAGTCGGACATGCGCAGCAGCCCGCTGATCGACGGCAAGGTCTGGGATGGCTCGGACCCCGCCAAGTACGCCGACAGCTTTGCCATCAAGGCCTGACAAGGAGAGCCCCATGCCCGCTGCATTGCGAGAGAGTGTTTCGCCCCTGCCCACGCCGGCCCCGGCCGAGCGCAAAGTGTTGTCCATCCATGAGCACATGGCGCGGAGTTTGCCGGTGGTAGCGGGCAGCCAGCCTGCTGCTGCCACGCCTGCCGTGCCTGCCGCCGCCAAGCGCGATATGGCTGCCCTTTGGCAGCAGCGCTTTGGCGCGCTGGTGCAAAGCCTGCTGCCGCCGGTGCTGGGCTTTGGCCTGCTGCTGGTGCTGTGGTCCATCGTCGCCCAGGGCAACCCCGGCATTCCGGGCCCGCAGGAGACCTGGGCCCAGGCGCAGGAGATCTTCCGCGATCCCTTCTACCGCAACGGCCCCAATGACCAGGGCGTGGGCTGGAATGTGCTGGCCTCGCTGCAGCGGGTGAGCATCGGCTTTGGGCTGGCGGCACTGGTCGGCATTCCGCTGGGCTTTGTCATTGGCCGCTTTGACTTTCTCTCGCGCATGTTCAACCCGGTGATCAGCCTGCTGCGCCCGGTGTCGCCGCTGGCCTGGCTGCCCATTGGCCTGCTGGTGTTCAAGGGCGCGAACCCGGCGGCAATCTGGACCATCTTTATCTGCTCGATCTGGCCGATGGTGATCAACACGGCGGTGGGCGTGCAGCGCGTGCCGCAGGACTATATGAATGTGGCGCGGGTGCTGAACCTGAGCGAATGGAAGATTGCCACGACCATCCTCTTCCCCGCCGTGCTGCCCTATATGCTGACGGGCGTGCGCCTGGCAGTCGGCACCGCCTGGCTGGTGATCGTCGCTGCTGAGATGCTGACCGGTGGCGTGGGCATTGGCTTCTGGGTCTGGGACGAGTGGAACAACCTCAATGTCAAGAACATCATCATTGCGATCTTTGTCATCGGCCTGGTCGGCCTGCTGCTGGAATGGGCGCTGATCCGCCTGGCCTCGGCATTCACTTTTGAGGAGGTCAAGGCATGACGCCCAATACGCCCAACATTCCCGCGACGCCCCAGGGCAAGTACATCGAGATCCAGCAGGTGGCGCAAAGCTTCAAGACCGCCAAGGGCCTGTTCCAGGCGCTGCAGGGCATCAACCTGGAGATTGCCCAGGGCGAGTTTGTCAGCCTGATCGGCCACTCGGGCTGCGGCAAATCGACCTTGCTGAACCTGATTGCCGGCCTCACCAGCCCCAGCGAAGGCACCTTGCTCTGCGCCAACCGCGAGATCAAGGGGCCGGGGCCGCAACGTGCCGTGGTGTTCCAGAACCATTCGCTGCTGCCCTGGCTCACCTGCTGGGCCAATGTACACCTGGCGGTGGAGCGGGTGTTTGGCGGGCGTGAGCGCAAGGCCCAGTTGGCTGCGCGTACCGATGCCGCGCTGGCACTGGTGGGCCTCACCCATGCAGCGCACAAGCGCCCCGGCGAGATATCGGGCGGCATGAAGCAGCGCGTGGGCATTGCCCGGGCGCTGTCGATGGAGCCGCAGGTGCTCTTGATGGACGAGCCCTTTGGCGCCCTCGATGCCTTGACCCGCGCCAAGCTGCAGGACGAGCTGCTGGAGATCGTTGCGCGCACGCGCAGCACCGTGGTGATGGTGACCCATGATGTGGACGAAGCCGTGCTGCTGTCCGACAAGATCGTGATGATGACCAATGGTCCTGCTGCGACGATTGGCGAGGTGCTGCCGGTGCCCTTGGCCCGCCCGCGCAACCGGGTCGCCTTGGCCGAGGATGCGCAGTACCAGGCCTGCCGCAAGGCGGTGATCGACTTTCTCTACACCCGCCAGGCCCATGTGGAGAAGGTGGCCTGATAAAGCCTACTTAGCTAGCAACAGGCGCTCTATATGGAGCGCCTTTTTTGTGCACGCAAATGAGGCGAGGCGGCGCCTGAGCCGCACAAAAAATGTGCAGCGCTGAGTTCGGCTGCTGGGCGCTCCCCGCATGTCAACTTGGTATGGAACTTGCATAGTCCTTGGCGTGGCCATGGCGGCCACCGGGTGGCGGTGCACAGTGGCGCTGCCGTCCAAAGACAAAGACGTCTATGCGCGCATGCCTGGCATGCGGCGCCTAGACGTCTTTTTTTTTGTGCTGCCCACGGGAAACGCTATGAAAAAAATCAAGTTGGTCATGGTTGGCAACGGTATGGCGGGTGTGCGTGCGCTCGAAGAGCTGCTGGCGCTGGCGCCGGATCTGTACGAGATAACGGTATTTGGCGCAGAGCCCCACCCCAACTACAACCGCATCCTGCTGTCGCCAGTGCTGGCGGGCGAGCAGACCCTGGATGACATCGTGCTCAACGACTGGCGCTGGTACGAGACGCATGGCGTGCGCCTGCATGCCGGCTGCACGGTGCATGCGGTGGACCGCGCCCGCCGCGTGGTGCATGCCCGCAATGCCGATGGTGAGGCGGTGACGGCCGACTACGACCGGCTGATTCTGGCGACCGGCTCCAACCCCTTCATGCTGCCCATTGCCGGCAAGGAGCTGCAGGGCGTGCTGGCCTACCGCGATATTGCCGATACCCAGGCGATGATCGATGCGGCCCAGCACTGGCGCCATGCAGTGGTCATTGGCGGCGGCCTGCTCGGGCTGGAAGCGGCCAACGGCCTGATGAAGCGCGGCATGCAGGTGGCGGTGGTGCATGCCGGTGAGTGGCTGATGGAGCGCCAGCTCGATGATCAGGCTGGGCAGCTGCTGAAGAAATCGCTGATCGAGCGGGGCATGCAGTTTTTCATGCAGGCGCAGACGCAGGAGCTGCTGGGCAATGCCGAAGGCCGGGTGCGCGCGCTGCGCTTTGCCGATGGCCGCGAGATCGACGCCGATCTGGTGGTGATGGCCGTCGGCATCCGCCCCAACACGGCGCTGGCCGAGGCCATGCACCTGCATGTGAACCGGGGCATTGTCGTCAGCGACACCATGCAGACCATCACCGACCCGCGCATCTATGCGGTGGGCGAGTGCGCGGCGCACCGGGGCATTGCCTACGGGCTGGTGGCGCCTTTGTTTGAGCAGGGCAAGGTGCTGGCCAACCACCTGGCCGAGATGGGCATTGGCCGCTACCAGGGCTCGCTCACCTCCACCAAGCTCAAGGTCACCGGCATTGACCTGTTCTCGGCCGGGGATTTTCAGGGCGGGGAGGGCACCGAGCAGATCGTGCTGAGCGACCCCTACTCAGGCGTCTATAAAAAGCTGGTGATCAAGGAAGACCGGCTGGTGGGCGCGTGCCTCTATGGCGACACGGTCGATGGCAGCTGGTACTTCAAGCTGCTGCGCGAAGGCCGCAGCGTGGCCGATATCCGCGACAAGCTGATGTTTGGCGAATCCAACCTGGGCGATGCCGGCCACCAGGGCCAGAACAAGGCCGTCGCACTGGCCGATGGCGACGAGGTCTGCGGCTGCAATGGCGTGAGCAAGGGTGCCATCTGCAAGGCCATCAAGGACAAGGGCCTGTTCACCCTGGACGAGGTGCGCAAGCACACCAAGGCCAGTGCCAGCTGCGGCTCCTGCACCGGCCTCGTAGAGCAGATCATCATGTTCACCGTCGGTGGCGACTATTCGGCATCGCCCAAGACCAAACCGATGTGCAGCTGCACGGAGCACGGCCACCAGGCGGTGCGCGATGCGATCCGCGAGCACCGGCTGCTGACGACTGACAGCGTCTTTCGCTTTATGGAATGGAAGACGCCCAATGGCTGCGCCAGCTGCCGCCCGGCCATCAACTACTACCTGATCAGCACCTGGCCCAAGGAGGCGCGCGATGATCCGCAAAGCCGCTTTATCAATGAGCGCAGCCACGCCAATATCCAAAAGGACGGCACCTACAGCGTGATCCCGCGCATGTGGGGGGGCGAGACCACGGCCGCCGAGCTGCGCCGCATTGCCGATGTGGTGGACAAGTACCAGATCCCCACCGTGAAGGTGACCGGCGGCCAGCGCATTGACCTGCTGGGCGTGAAAAAGGAAGACCTGCAAGGGGTGTGGAACGACATAGGCATGCCCTGCGGCCATGCCTATGCCAAGGCGCTGCGCACCGTCAAGACCTGTGTGGGCAGCGAGTGGTGCCGCATGGGCACGCAGGACAGCACGCAGATGGGCAAGGACCTCGAACGCGCGATGTGGCGCATGTATGCGCCGCACAAGGTGAAGTTTGCCGTCAGCGGCTGCCCGCGCAACTGCGCCGAATCGGGCATCAAGGATGTCGGCATCATCGGCGTGGATTCGGGCTGGGAGATGTACATCGCGGGGAACGGCGGCATCAAGACCGAGGTGGCGCACTTTCTCACCAAGCTCAAGACCGCCGAGGAGGTGCTGGAGTACACCGGCGCCTTCATGCAGCTGTACCGGCTGGAGGGCTGGTACCTGGAGCGCACGGTGCACTACGTGAGCCGCGTGGGGCTCGACCATGTCAAGCGCCGCATCCTGGACGATGCCGCTGGCCGCCAGGCGCTGTGGGCCCAGCTGCAGCAGGCGCTGGAAGGCGAGCCCGACCCCTGGTTCGAGACCGACAAGGCGGCTGTGGATCTGCGCCAGTTCCAGCCGCTGCCGGTGCTGCCCCCACTGCAGGCTACGCCTGCGCTGCCAGCCCTTTCCTCACCCCTCACCACCGCCGGCGCATGATGCTGCGCCACCAGGAGACCGACATGAATGAATGGATCACCATCTGCGCCATCGATGAGATTCCGGTGCTGGGCGCCCGCCGCGTCGCCCGCGCCCAGGGCCTGGATGTGGCGGTATTCCGCACCGCCAGCGGCGAGGTGTTTGCGCTGCTCGACCGCTGCCCGCACAAAGGCGGGCCCTTGTCGCAAGGCCTGATGTTTGGCAGCAGCGTGGCCTGCCCCTTGCACAACTGGACGATTGCACTGGCCACCGGCGAGGCCGCTGCCCCCGATGAGGGCTGTACCCCGCGCTTTGCGGTACGGCTGGAGGGCAGCGCGGTACAGCTGCGCGCCGATGAGCTGGCCGGGCATGCGCTGGCGCAGACCCGGCCTGTAGCAGGGCCGGTGGGCCTGGGGCGCTGCGGTTCTGCCGCCTCCAGTTGCAGCCCGTCGCCATCCTCCGTGGCCGCTTAAGGCTGCCCCACCGGACGGAGCCGCCCATGCAAGAGACCCGATCGACCTGTCCCTATTGCGGCGTGGGCTGCGGCGTGATCATCACGTCCGACGGCCAGCAGATCACCGCCGTGCGCGGCGACCCGGCGCACCCTGCCAACCTGGGCAAGCTCTGCACCAAGGGCAGCAGCCTGCACCTGACGGCAGCGCCCGCGCTGGCGCGGCAAAGCCGCTTGCTGCAGCCGATGCAGCGCCTGCAGCGCGGCGCCGCACCCGAGGCCCGCAGCTGGGACACGGCGCTGGACAGCCTGGCTGCCCAGCTGCTGCAGATCCGCGCCGACCATGGCCCCGATGCGCTGGGCTTTTACCTGAGCGGCCAGTTGCTGACCGAGGACTACTATGTGTTCAACAAGCTGGTCAAAGGCTTGCTGGGCACCAACAACCTGGACACCAACTCGCGCCTGTGCATGAGCAGTGCGGTGGCCGGCTACAAGGCCACCCTGGGCGCGGATGCGCCACCGGCCTGCTACGAAGACATCGACCTGGCCGGCTGCCTGTTCATCAGCGGCAGCAATATGGCCTGGGCGCACCCGATCCTGTTCCGGCGCGTGGAAGAGGCCAAGGCGCGCCATCCCGAGCGCAAGATCATCGTTGTTGACCCGCGCCGCACCGAGACCGCCGAGCTGGCCGATCTGCACCTGGCCTTGCAGCCGGGCACCGATGTGATGCTCTGCCACGGCCTCTTGCACATCATGCTGGCCCAGGGCTGGGCCGATGCGGCCTTTGTCGATGCGCACACCAGCGGCTTTGCGCAGCTGCATGCGATCGTGCGCGAAGCGACGCCGGAACGCGTGGCCCAGGTCTGCGGCCTGGCGCTGGCAGATCTCTACCTGGCCGCCCAATGGTTGGCCTGGGGCGGGGCCGATGCGCCGGGCAGCAATAGCGAGCGCCAGCCCACGCTCAGCCTGTACTGCCAGGGGCTCAACCAAAGCAGCAGCGGCACGGCCAACAATGCGGCGCTGATCAACCTGCACCTGGCCACCGGCCAGATCGGCAAGCCCGGCGCCGGCCCCTTGTCCTTGACCGGCCAGCCCAATGCGATGGGCGGGCGCGAGGTGGGCGGCCTGTCCAACCTGCTCAGCGCCCACCGCGACATGGCCAACCCGCAGCACCGGGCCGAGGTGGCCCAGCACTGGGGCGTGGATGCGGTGCCGGCGCTGCCAGGCAAATCGGCGCTGGAAATGTTCGAGGCCGCAGCCGATGGCCAGATCAAGGCCTTGTGGATTGCCTGCACCAACCCGGCGCAAAGCCTGCCCGAGCAGGCCATGGTGCGCCGTGCGCTGGAGCGGGCCGAGCTGGTGGTGGTGCAGGAGGCCTTTGCCCAGACCGAGACGACGGCCTACGCCGACTGGCTGCTGCCCGCCACCACCTGGGGCGAGAAACTGGGCACGGTCACCAACAGCGATCGCCGCATATCGCGGGTGCGCGCTGCGGTGGCCGCGCCCGGCCAGGCGCGCCATGACTGGCAGATTGGCGTGCAGCTTGCCCAGCGGCTCGAGCGCCATCTGCGCCCTGGCCGCCCCAGCCTGTTTGCCTATGACACCGAGCAGGCCGAGCGCGGCTGCGAAGCCATCTGGATGGAGCACCGCGACAGCACGCGCGGGCGCGACCTGGACATCACGGGCCTGAGCTGGGCGCTGCTGGAAGCGCAAGGCCCGCAGCAGTGGCCGCTGCCCAGCGGCGCGGCCCAAGGGCGCCAGCGCCTCTACAGCGATGGCCGGTTTGCCACCGGCGATGGCCGCGCGCGCTTTGATGCCCAGCCCTGGAAGCCGGTGGCGGTGCCGCGCGATGCGCAGTTCCCCTTCAGCCTCAACACGAGCCGGCTGCGTGACCAGTGGCATGGCATGAGCCGCACCGGTCAGCTCGGCCGCCTGTTTGCTCAGGCCAGCGAGCCCAGCGTGCAGGCCCACCCGCAGGACATGTGCCGGCTGCAGCTGCATGACGGCGACCTGGTGCAGCTGCACAGCCGCTACGGCAGCCTGGTGGTGCCGGTGCAAGCCGATGCCGGCCTGCAGCCCGCGCAGCTGAATCTGCCGATGCACTGGGGCAGCATGCACCTGAGCGGCAGCACGGTGGACGGCCAGCGCCTGGCAGGGGTGAATGCACTGACCACACCCGAGCGCTGCCCGCGCTCCAAGCAGCCCGAGTTGAAGCATGTGGCGGTGCAGCTGGAAAAAGCCGAGCTGCCCTGGCAGTGCCTGGGCATGGCCTGGCTCGATGACCGCCAGGTGCTGGCCACGCGCCAGGCGCTGGCGGCCTTGATGGGCGAGTTTGACTTTGCCAGCAGCGTGCTGTTTGGCCGGGCCGTGCCGCTCGATGGCGCTGCCGGTCAGGGGCGCAATGGCGTGCAGTTCCGCGCTGCTGCGCGCCAGGCGCCGCCGGCGGCCTTGCTGGCGCGTTTGCAGCAGCTGCTGCAGCTCGATGGCCCGCAGACCCTGCGCTATGCTGATGCGCAGCGCCAGTGCAGCCGCGCCATCGCCATGGGCGAGCAGGCGGGCGAGCCGGTGCTGCAGGCCTTTTTGCTCTGCGGCGATGCCAGTGCCGGCCAGTGGCTGGCGCCGGTGCTGCGCGATGAGCAACCCACGCGCAGCTTTGGCCGCCTGCTGTTGGCCTCGGGCAGCCAGGCGCCAGCTGCTTTGCCGACCCGTGCGCGCCAGGTCTGCGCCTGCATGAATGTGGACGAGGCCGCCATTGGCGAGGCCCTGGCCACGATGGATGGCGCGCCGGAGCAGCGCCTGCTGCAGCTCAAAAACACGCTGGGCTGCGGCACACGCTGCGGCTCCTGCATTCCCCAACTCAAGCAGCTGGTGCAGCGCGTGGCCCCAGCCGCATTGGCGCCTTCTGTTTGATGCTCTTGAAAGGTCTTGCCATGCATGCCATTGCCACCACTCCCTTTGTCGCCGGCCGCTGCTACCTGGTAGGAGCCGGCCCCGGCGACCCCGAGCTGCTGACGCTGCGCGCCTGGCGCGCGATCCAGGCGGCCACCTTGCTGCTGGTGGATGACCTGGTCTCCGCCGACATCGTGGCGCTGGCACCGGCTGCCACCCGCACCATCTATGTGGGCAAGCGCGGCGGCCGGGCCAGCACCTCGCAGGCTTTTATCGAAAAGCTGATGGTGATGGCCGCCCGCCAGGGCGAGACGGTGGTGCGCCTCAAAGGGGGCGACCCCTTTATCTTTGGCCGGGGCGGTGAGGAGGTCGCGCACCTGCAGGCCCAGGGGGTGCAGGTGGAAGTCATCAACGGCATCACCTCGGGCCTGGCTGCCGCCACCAGCCTGGGTGTGCCGCTGACCCACCGCGACTATGCCCACGGCGTGGTCTTTGTGACCGGCCATGCCAAGCCCGGTGGCGCGCCTCTGGATTGGCGGCAGCTGGGGGCGACGGCAGAGGCGATGTCTCTTAGCTTGGTGGTGTACATGGGGGTGGCGGCAGCTCCTTTGATCGAAGCGGGCTTGCTGGCCGGTGGCCTGGCGCGGGATACGCCGGTGGCCTTGGTGCAGAACGCCAGTTTGCCGAGTCAGCGGGCGGTGTTGACGTCCTTGTCTTGTTTGGTGAGTTGTTTGCAGGGGAGTGGGTTGGGGAGTCCTTGCATGATGGTGATTGGTCGGGTGGCTGGGTTGGCGGATGCCAGTCTGTTGTGGCAAGGGTTGGTTGAGCCTCTTGAGCGGCAGGCTTGATTTTTTGTTTTTCGGCAGCGCTTGTTTATTGGCTCTGGTTACTACTGGCGTAGGGCAGCTGGCCGGGTCTCGCCCCGGCGGGCGAGGTACTTTTCTTGCTCAGCCAAGAAAAGTACCCAAAAGAAGGCTGCCCCTGCTGCCAGCGACCCCCAAAGCTTCGCGTAGCGAATCTTTGGGGGCAACCTGCGGGGACCAGAGCATGGGGTGTGCGGCCGAACTCACTACGCGCCAAGGCGCTCCGTTCAAACAGCGGCCGCAAGTCAGTTCACGAAGTTTGGCTGCTCTTCGGCAGCCAAACCACCCCATGCTCTGGTCTCCTCGGCGCTGGCAAAAGGGGTGATGGACAGCCAACAGCCTTCAGGCCATCGCTGCGCTCGGCCTGTTTGGGGGCCGAGCGTAGCGATGGCCCATTGGTATTTGGCTGTTGGGGTGTTCGCATTCCCCTTTTGCATGCGCCTGGGGCGTGGTGTTTGCGGGGTGGCGCTGGCACCGAAGAGTGCCAGCGCTTCGTCAACTAGCTTGCCGCGTCTGTTCGAACGGAGCGCCTACGGCGCGTAGTGAGTTTCGCGGCACACCCCGCAAACGCCACGACACAGGTTGCCCTTCGCAAAGCGAAGGGTCGCAAGCAGCAGGGGCGACCTTCTTTTGGGTACTTTTCTTGGTCGCCAAGAAAAGTACCTCGCCCGCCGGGCGAAATCCGGCCAGCAGCCCTACGCCAGTAGCAAACAGCGCCCACGATTAGGCGCTGTTAACAAAGAGCTAGCAGCTCTGCGCCACTAGTAAAACTGAAAATTAAATAAGCGCAGAGCAGGTACCGGTCACTTGACCGGAATAACCGTAGAAGCAGGCACCGCCACCGCCGTCACACTGTTCTGCGGCGAGCCCTCAATGACCTTGTCCGAATACGTCATGTACACCAAGGTATTGCGCGCCGCATCCACCATGCGCACCACCCGCAACCGCTTGAACAGCAGCGAAGTGCGCTCGCTGAACACCTCCTCCTGCTGCTTCAAAGGCTTGTCGATACTGATCGGCCCGGCCTGCACACAGGCAATCGAGGCTTCGGAGCGGTCTTCTGCCAGGCCCAGTGCGCCCTTGACGCCGCCCGTGCGGGCGCGGGAGACATAGCAGGTCACGCCCTTGACCAAAGGGTCGTCATAGGCCTCGACAACGATCTTGTGGTCGGGGCCGATGAACTTGAACACCGTGTCCACCGAGCCGATGGTGTCCGGTTGGGCCCAGGCGGCGGTGGCGGCCAGGCAGCCTGCGGCGGCGAGGGTGCGGCGCCAGGAAGAGGTGATCAGCATGGAGGGCGTCCGAAAAAGAAGAGAGGGCTGCACCGGCGCGCTGGCCGGTGCATGCGGGGTCCGGATCAGGCCTGAGCGGCGGCTTGGGCCACGTGGCGCTGCAGGTGCTCGAGCGCTTCTTCGACCTGGTCGACCAGCACCAGGCAGAGGTCGCCCGGTTGCAGGCGTGCGAGCGCGTGGTCGATGGCGATGAACTCGCCGTGGATATCGGTCACGTAGCTGGTGCGGCTGGCGCCTTGCAGGCCCTGGCGCAGCAGCGCGATGACTTCGCCGTCGGCGCGGCCGCGCTGGGCGGCATCCTGGTAGAGGATCACATCGTCAAAGGCCTCGCCCAGCATCTCGGTCTGCACGCGGATGTCTTCGTCGCGGCGGTCGCCGGCGCCGCTGATGACCACGCTGCGCTTGTTGGCGGGCATGGCTTCCACGGCCTGGATCAGCGCGCGGATGGCATCCGGGTTGTGGCCATAGTCGGCAATGATCGTCGCACCGCGGTAGTCCATCACATTGAAGCGGCCCGGGGCGTTGTCGCTGTCATTGACAAAGCCGGCGAGGCCTCGGCGGATGGTCTGCCAGGGCAGGCCGGCGGCCCAGGCGGCGCCAATCGAGGCCATGACGTTCTCGACCTGGAAGGTGATCGCGCCATTGCGGGTGATCGGGATCTCGCGCAGCGGGATCGACTCGCGCCAGGAGCCTTCGGCGGCCACGATGCTGTCGCCATCGACATACACCACGCGGCTGCCTTGGGCGCGGTGCGTGGCCATCACGGGGTGGTGACGGTCAGCGGCAAAGAAGATCACCTTGCCGGGGCAGACATGGGCCATCGCGGCGACCAGCGGGTCGGCGGCGTTGAGCACGGCGTAGCCAGTGGGGGCGACGTTCTGCACGATCACGCGCTTCAAGACCCCCACATCTTCCTTGGTGGTGATGAAGTTCAGACCCAGGTGGTCGCCTTCGCCGACGTTGGTGACCACGGCCACCTGGCAGCGGTCAAAACCCAGGCCTTCGCGCAGAATGCCGCCGCGTGCGCATTCGAGCACGGCCGCATCGGTCTCGGGGTGGGCCAGGGCGTTGCGCGCGCTGCGCGGGCCCGAGCAGTCGCCGCTGTCGATCTGGCGGCCGTTGACGTAGACGCCATCGGTGTTGGTCATCGCGGTGCGCCAGCCGTGCGAGGTGAACAGATGGGCGATGACGCGGGTGGTCGTGGTCTTGCCATTGGTGCCGGTCACGGCGACGAGCGGGATGCGGCCGTCGTTGCCGGCGCTGAACATCTCGTCAACCATCGGCACGCCGACATGGCGCGGCTTGCCGAACGAAGGCGCCAGGTGCATGCGCAGGCCAGGGGCGGCGTTGACTTCGACAATGCCGCCACTTTGCTCTTCGAGCGGCTTGAGCATGGTCTCGCAAACCACGTCCACGCCGCAGATGTGCAGGCCAATGGTCTGGGCCGCTTCGATCGCGCGGGCGGCAATTTCGGGGTGCACGTCATCGGTCACATCGGTGGCGCTGCCGCCAGTGGACAGGTTGGCATTGTTGCGCAGCACCACGCGCTGGCCCTGGCCGGGCACGCTGTCGGGGGTCATGCCTTCGCTGGCAATGCGGGCGATGGCGATGTCATCGAGGCGGATCTTGGTGAGCGCCGTGCCGTGGCCGGTGCCCCGGCGCGGGTCCTGGTTGACCAGGTTCACCAGCTCGCGGATGGTGTGCTGGCCGTCGCCCAGCACCTGGGGCGGCTCGCGGCGGGCCGCGGCGACCAGTTGGCCGCCCACCACCAGCAGGCGGAAGTCGTGGCCGGGCAAAAAGCGCTCGACCATGATCTCGTCGCCAAATTCGCTGGCCGTCTTGTAGGCCGCTTCCAGGCCTTCGCGGGTGGTGATGTTGACCACCACGCCCTTGCCCTGGTTGCCGTCCTGGGGCTTGACCACGACGGGCAGGCCCACTTCCAGCGCCACTCGCCAGGCCTCTTCCACATCGGCCACGGGGCGGCCCATGGGCACGGGCACGCCGGCGGCATGCAGCAGGCGCTTGGTCAGGTCCTTGTCCTGCGCAATGGATTCGGCCACGGCGCTGGTCGAGTCGATCTCGGCCGCCTGGAAGCGGCGCGCCTTGGAGCCCCAGCCCAGCTGCACCAGCGAGCCGCTGGTCAAACGGCGAAACGGGATGCCCCGAGCGACAGCGGCATCGACGATGGCGCCGGTCGAGGGACCGATGCGCTCGTCTTCATCCAACTCGCGCAGCGCCGCAATGGCGGCGTCGGCATCGAAGGGGCTGTCGTTCAAGGTGGCCTGGATCAGCGCTTCGGCCTTTTCCATCGCCAGCTTGCCCACCGCTTCTTCGGTGTATTCGACGACAACCTGGTAGGTGCCGGGCTCAGTGGTTACATGGGTGCGGCTGAAGGTGACCGGGCAGCCGGCCTGCGCCTGCAGCGACAGCGCGGCGATTTCGAGCACATGCGCGAGCGACAGCGCCTGGTCGGCGCCATGGGGCTGAAGCGGGGCGATATTGGGGAAGCGCGCACGCAGTTTTTCTTCAAAACCAGGGATGGTGCTGTAGCGCTGTTCGCTGTCTTCACAGCGCACGATGGTCTCGATGGCGGTGCTGCGGGTCCAGAGGTTGGGGCCACGCAAGGCACGGGTGCGGGAGAGCTGCATAGTGTTTCTTTCAGATGGAGGGCCCGCTGAATCAGCGGGCCGTGCATGCTTGTCGTCGTGGAGAGCCGTGTCCGGCGTATCAGGCGTTGTACTCGAAGGTCTTGATACCGGCGCCGATCAGATCGGGGGTGATATCCAGCGCCCAGGCCGTGGCGATGGCGGCAAGCAGGGCCGAGGTGTCGGGCTTCTTGCCACCCGGCAGGCTCAGCGCATCGAGGGTTCCCAGCACGCGCTCTTGCGCGCCGGTGGCCAGCACCACATTGTTGCCCTTGATGAGAACGGCGCGGCCGCCTTCGTGCTGGGCTTCGGTGTTGGCGCGGTGGGTGGCCACGGCTTCGTTGTTCGCATCGGTGGTGTACAGCACCACTTCGCCGTCGCACAGCTCGGCCAGATCGGCCACTTCGGGCAGGTCGGCATTGAGCACGCCGGCGCCATCGCTCAGCACCACATCGATCTGGGTGCGCATCACGCGGCGCATCTGGCCGGCTTCGAGCACATCGTGGTCCGCCAGGCTCTCAAAGCCTTGCATATCGGTCACCACACCGACCAGGCAGCGGTCGTAGGCCAGGCCTTCTTCCAGGATGGAACGGGCCGTCGTCTGGATCACCGCAGCCTGCGCCAGGCGGTTGGTCAGCAGGCGATGGGCGCCGGCCCAGTTGGCGGTATTGGTCTTCTGGGTCTGGCGGTTGGACAGGAACATGCCCTCGTCGCTGGCCACGCCGGTGAGCTTGCCCGACAGCTGCAGCAGCCAGCCTACGAGGCGCGCGATGAACGCATTGTTCTGCGTGCCGACAATGCCGACGATCGGGATACGGCCCGCGCCGGCACCTTCTTCGCGCGGGAAGAGGTGGTCGGCAATGGCCATGCCGACCGGGCGCGGCGCGCCGCTGGTGGGCTTGAGGTGCATCAACAGGCCCGGGCCAGCGTTGACTTCGAGAATCGCGCCCTGGCCTTGCATCGGCTGGGAGACGTCCTTCAGGATCATGTCCATGCCGGCGATGTCCAGGCCGACGATCTTGGCCGCCAGCACCGCGTAGTAGGCCACATCCGGGTGCACGTCATCAAGGCAGTCGATGGCCATGTTGCCATTGCGTTGCAGCAGCACGCCCTGGCCTTGCGGAATGACCGAATCGGGCGTGACATGCTGGCGGTTGAGTTCGAGCTTGACGGCGCCGGCTTCGAGCTTGATCCAGTCGAGCGGGTACTCCTGCTCGGGGCCTCGGCGGGGGTCTTCGTTGAGCACAGCCACCAGCTCGCGCAAGGTGGCCTTGCCATTGCCGTAGACGCTGACGGTCTCACCCTTGGTGGCCGCGACCACCTTGTCGCCCACCACCAGCAGGCGGTGCTCGACGCCGTCAATGAACTTCTCGACGATGACGTCCGAGCCTTCGGGCTGGGCCAGCGCAAACGCGGCCTTGATATCGGCCTCTTGCGACAGCTCCAGGGTCACGCCCCGGGCATGATTGCCGTCAGACGGCTTGACGGTGACGGGGAAGCCGATTTCCTGGGCCACTTCCCAGGCTTCTTCGGCGGTGGCCACGATCTGGCCTTCGGGCACCGGCACGCCGCAGGCGGTCAGCAGGCGCTTGGTGAAATCCTTGTCCTGGGCTATGCCTTCGGCAATCGCGCTGGTCTGGTCTGACTCGGCCGTCCAGATACGGCGCTGCGCAGCGCCATAGCCCAGCTGCACCAGGTTGCCATCGTTGAGGCGGATATGGGGAATGCGGCGCTCGCTGGCGGCATCGACGATGCAGCCGGTCGAGGGGCCGAGGTAGCGGTCATTGATCGCCGTCTTGATCGCATGGACCGCCGGCTTGATGTCGTAGGGCTCGTCGTTGATCGCGGCCATCAGCAGCTGGTGGCCATGCTCCAGCGCGACGCGGGCCACGGCCTCTTCGGGGCAGCGGAACACCATGCGGTAGACGCCGCGCTTGGAGATCTCGCGCGTCTGGCCAAATTCGGCCGGCATGCCCGCCAGGTTGAGCAGCTCGATGATCACGTGCTCCATCACATGGCCCATCCAGGTGCCGCCTTCGAGGCGCTGGATGAAACCGCCGCGTTCACCGACGCCGCAGGTGTGCTCGATCAGGTCGGGCAGCCAGGTGGTGAGACGCTCGTTCAGCCCGGGGATCTTGTTCGAGGGATAGTCCTCCAACTCTCCAAGGTCCAGCCAGACCTCCAGTACGGGGCGGTAAGTCCAGACGCTGGGGCCGCGCAAAAACGTGGTGCGCAAGAGTTGGATGGTATTGAATTTCGCCATATCGATCAACGGATAAACATAAGTAACAATTCCGGGGGGAATCGCCGTAGATGGGAAAGCATTGTGCGCCCAAATGAGGCAGATTAATCGCTGTCAGCCTATTGGGGCTGTCAGACGTTAAAGACAGATGAGGGCGGGGCGACCCATGCCGCCGTTCGCCACAATAATATGCGGTTGTTCACCGGACCACTGCCACCGCCCCGTGCGGAGAGAAAAAACGCCATATGCAACATCTTCATTCCGCGGACGCGTCAGCATTCTTTGCGGGTCCGCTAGGAACCCAATTGCGAGCCAAGCTCAACACCCTGGAAAACGTGCTTGCCGTCACTCCCGTTGACCTGACCTCGGATTTGCGCTTCGGCAGCGGCCAGGTGGTACTGACTTCTGAACGCCTTCTGGCCTTTGATCCCGATGCCCAACAGTGGAGTGAGTGGGCGCTATCGCCCGATTTGAGTCTGCGTTTTTTTGACCATGGCGGCGTAGGCAGCCTGGAGCTCCATGACAGCGCGCAGCGCCTGGGCCTGTGGCGCATCACCTTGAGCCACCAGACGGCGGTGCTGGGCCTGATGCAGCAGTTCGAGCGCCAACGTGAGCGCTTGCTGCGCAACGAGGCCTACCAAGTGGCCGAGGACGAGCGCTCGCTGTGCCCGGTCTGCGGCAGCGTGCTGCCCCCCGACAGCGAAGAATGCCCGGCCTGCGCCCGCCAGCAGAATGCACCGACCTCGAGCTGGGTGCTGCTGCGCCTGTGGCGCTTTGCCAAACCCTACAAAATGCAATTGTTGTTGGGTTTCGTCCTGACGCTCTGCACCACGGCTGCCCAGCTGGTGGCGCCGTACCTGACGATTCCGCTGATGGACAAGATCCTGATCCCGTTCCAGAACGGCGAGAAGATCGATGCCGGCCTCGTGCGTTTCTACCTGGGCGCGCTGCTGGTCTCGGCACTGATCGCCTGGCTGCTGGGCTGGGCGCGTACCTTTGTGCTGGCACGCGTCTCCGAGCGCATTGGCGCCAACCTGCGCACCACCACCTACAACCACCTGCTCAAGCTCTCGCTCGATTTTTACGGCAGCAAACGCACCGGTGACCTGATGGCCCGTATCGGCGCCGAAACCGACCGCATCAACCTGTTTCTCTCGCTCAACGCGCTGGATTTCGCGACCGATGTGCTGATGATCGTGATGACCTCGGCGATCCTGTTCTCGATCAACCCCTGGCTGGCCCTGGTGACCCTGGTGCCGCTGCCCTTTATCGCCTGGATGATCCACACGGTGCGCGACAAGCTGCGCACCGGTTTCGAGAAGATCGACCGCGTCTGGTCCGAAGTGACCAATGTGCTGGCTGACACGATTCCCGGTATCCGCGTCGTCAAGGCCTTTGCGCAGGAGCAGCGCGAGGCCGACCGCTTTGCCGCTGCCAACCAGGTCAACCTCGAAGCCAATGACCGCGTCAACAAGACCTGGTCGCTGTTCACCCCCACGGTCACCTTGCTGACCGAAATCGGCCTCTTGATCGTCTGGGCCTTTGGTATCTACCTGGTGGCCGGTGGCTCGATCACTGTCGGTGTGCTGACCGCCTTTATCGCCTACATCGGCCGCTTCTACACGCGTCTCGATTCGATGAGCCGCATTGTGTCGGTCACGCAAAAGGCCGCTGCCGGCGCCAAGCGCATCTTCGACATCCTCGACCATGTCAGCAACGTGCCCGACCCGGTCAACCCGGTCAAGCTGGGCAAGGTGCAGGGCGCCATCACGATGGAGAACGTCGGTTTCCGCTATGGCAGCCGCACCGTCATCAAGGACCTGAACCTGCAGATCCGCCCCGGCGAGATGATTGGCCTGGTGGGCCACAGCGGCTCGGGCAAAAGCACCCTGGTCAACCTGATCAGCCGCTTCTACGACGTGACCGACGGCTCGATCCAGCTCGATGGCGTCGATGTGCGCCGCATCGCCGTGTCTGACTACCGCAGCAATATCGGCCTGGTGCTGCAGGAGCCCTTCCTGTTCTTTGGCACCATTGCCGAGAACATTGCCTACGGCAAGCCCGATGCGACGCGCGAAGAGATCGTCGCCGCAGCGCGCGCCGCCCATGCGCATGAGTTCATCCTGCGCCTGCCCCATGGCTATGACTCGCTGGTTGGCGAGCGTGGCCAGGGCCTGTCCGGCGGTGAGCGCCAGCGTATCTCGATTGCACGTGCACTGCTGATCGACCCGCGCATCCTGATCCTGGACGAGGCGACCTCGGCGGTGGATACCGAGACCGAAAAGGAAATCCAGCGTGCGCTGGACAACCTGGTGCAAGGCCGCACGACGATTGCGATTGCCCACCGCCTGTCGACCCTGCGCAAGGCCGACCGCCTGGTGGTGATGGACCGTGGCGAGATTGTCGAAGTCGGATCGCATGACACGCTGATGGCCCAAGAGGGCGCCTACTGGCGCCTGTACATGGCGCAGGCGCGCCGCGCCGAGGAAGATGCCGAAGCCGCTGGCGTGGTCACCGCGCGCGCTGCGGGCGTGACCTATGACATGCAGCCCCTGCCCAAGTCCCATGTGGACGGGTCCGATGACAACCGCTGATCAGCAGCCCAGGAAAGCCCTTTCATGACAACCATTTCCTCTCCGCTGGCGCTCAGCCGCAATCCCTTTGGCCGCCTGGTTCTGGACAAGGACGGCAGGCCCCACCAGGTCAACCCGGTGCGCGCCTTTCCGCTGTCGGCCCCATCGCTGGGCATCTCCCTGGTCGGCGAAGACGGCAAGGAGGTGCTGTGGATCGCTGACATGGACGCGGTGGACCCGGCGGCCCGCGCACTGCTCAACGAAGACCTGGCCGCGCGCGAGTTCCAGCCGCTGATCGAGCGCATCGTCAGCGTCTCGACCTTCTCAGTCCCCAGCATCTGGACCCTGGAGACCGACCGGGGCCCTGTCCACATGACCTTGAAGGCCGAAGAAGACATCCGCAAGCTGCATGGCCGCCAGAACCTGCTGATCACCTCGGCCGATGGCGTGCACTACCGCCTGCCCGATACCAACCGCCTCGACAAGGCGTCGCGCAAGCTGCTGGAGCGCTTTTTGTAAGCAGCCTCTACCGCAAGCTGCAGTGCGGGGCCTGGAATTGCGGGCCCTTGCCTTTTTGCGGGCCTTGTCCCTTTCGGTGCTGCTTTGCCTGGCATTTACAGGCATAATGCAATTCATTTGCAATAGTGGCCGTCGTCTGCGCGGCCACTGGTTTGATTGTCTGCCCGGCCTGTGTCTTCCCTGCGCGCTCTCCACCCCCTGTCTGTCTCGGCGCATGCGCCGAGGCCGCTGCGTGGCTGGGCGATGGCGCTGCTGTGCTGGCTGTGTTTTGCGCAGCTGTGCCTGCCGCTCTTGGGCAAGGTCCATGACATCAGCCACCTCCATGCCCGCGCGCTGCAGACGGCTGCGGCCACGGCATCGGCTGGCGAGCGTGACGGCAGCGATACCGTGGTCAGCCCCGGCCATGGTGCGCATGACCTGTTTGGCAAGCATTCCGAGGCCGACTGCCAGGGCTTCTCGCACATGGCGCTGGGAGCTGGCCTGCTCTGCGATGCGCTGCAGGCTCCGTTGCTCGCGGCGGCGCAGGAAGCGGCACCCACCGTGCTGGCCATCTTGCTGCGCCAAAGCCCGGCGCTGTTCTTTGCGCGCGGCCCTCCCTCTCTCTCCCCCTCTTCGTTCCAGTGACACGGCCCCTTAGCCCTTGACCTTTGATGGTGCAGGGCAGCGCAGGCCGGTCTGTCTTGTTTTTTCGCGCAGCTGCCCGGCGCCACTGCGCCGGGCCGGTTCAGCCAGCAGTGCTGGGCTGCGCGCGCACATGCGCTGGATGCATGTGCTTTTCGAGGGGTAGACCATGGGTTTCCATGCACAACAGGCGCAGCCGCTGGTGGCGCGCACAGCAATTTTGAAGCCACAGGCGCGGGATCTGCGCCCGGTCGCAGCCGCCGTGATCGGCCTGCTGCTGGGCAGCGCCGCGCTGGCGCAAAACGCCGAGGGCAGCACGCCGGCAACGGCCACAAACACCACCACCTTGCCCGAGGTGACGGTATCGGCCAGCGGCACCAACCGGACGGTCGACGACATGACCACGCCGGTGACGGTGCTGCAAGGCGATGAGCTGGTGCAAAAACGCGGTGCCAGCCTGGGCGAGACCCTGGCCAATGAGCCCGGCATCCAGGCCACGCACTTTGGTGCCGGTGCCAGCCGCCCGGTGATTCGCGGCATGGATGGTGCGCGGGTCAAGGTGCTGAACGATGGCGCGGTGATCCAGGATGCCTCGACGATCAGCCCCGACCATGCCGTGGTGAGTGAGCCCATGCTGGCCACGCAGATTGAGGTGCTGCGCGGCCCCTCGGCACTGATCTATGGCGCCGGTGCGATTGGCGGCGTGGTCAATGTGCTGGACAACAAGATCCCCACCAAGGTGCCCGAGAAGGGCTATGAAGGCCAGGTCGAAGTACGTGCCGGCACGGGCGCCAACGACGCGGCGACGGCTTTGTCGCTGACGGCTGGTTCGGGCCCCTTTGCCCTGCATGTGGAGGGCATGGCCCGCAATGCCGATGACTACCGCGTGGGCAGCGGCTGGGGCCTGGGCAACAAGGTGGATGGCAGCCGCGCGCGCAATGCCGGCGGCAGCATCGGGCTGTCCTGGATAGGCGACAGCGGCTATGTGGGCCTGGCCTACACCCGCACCCAGGCACGCTACGGCCTGCCCGGCCACAACCACAGCTTTGAAGGCTGCCACACCCACGGCCTGCACCTGCACTGCGGCGGCCATGATGGCCATGACCATGGGGATGACGACCATGACCACGACCATGACCATGAGGAAGAAGGCGTGCCGGTGGTGGACATGCACAGCGAGCGCTATGACCTGCGCTCCGAGTGGCGCCAGCCGTTTGCCGGCGTGTCGGCCATCCGTGTGCGCGGCGGCGTGACGCGCTACCACCACGACGAGATCGAGGGTGGCGAGATCTCCACCAGCTTCAAGAACCGCGCGCATGACATGCGTGTCGATGTGCTGCATGAACCGATTGCCGGCTGGACCGGTCTGGTCGGCTTTGAGGCCGCGCAGCGCCGCTTCAGCGCCACCGGTGAGGAAGCCTATGTGCAGCCGACCCGCACGCAAAGCCAGGGCGTCTACCTGCTCGAAGAGCGCCGCTTTGGTGACTTTGGTGTCGAGGCCGCACTGCGCCACGACTGGCAAAGCGTCTACGCCAACGACGACGGCCTGGTGCGCAAGCACAAGGGCAATTCGGTGTCGCTGGGCGGCAGCTGGCGCTTTATGCCGGGTTACCGCCTGAGCGCCCATGTCACCTCGGCCAGCCGCCTGCCCACGGCCGAAGAGCTGTATGCACGCGGCCTGCACATGGCCACCTCGACCTATGAGCTGGGCAACCCCGACCTGCGCAAGGAGCGCTCGGGCAATATCGACATCGGCATTGCGCGCACTGCGGGCGACACGACCTACTCGGTCAATGTCTACCGCAACCGCGTGAACAATTACATCTATGGCCGCACCGTCGATGAGCATGAAGGCCTGCAGCTGCTGCAGTATGCGCAGCAGACCGCCACCTTCACCGGTCTGGAGGGCCAGATCCAGCACCGCATCAATGCGAACTGGACGGTGGGCGCCACCGGTGACCTGGTGCATGCCAAGCTCGAAGACGGCAGCAAGATCCCGCGCCTGGCTCCCGCCCGCGTAGGCTTGCGCGTGGCCGGCAAATGGGCCAACTGGAGGAGCGAAGCGCAGTGGCAGCTGGTCAAGCGCCAGAACAAGGTGGCCGATTACGAGACCGAGACCCCAGGCTACGGCATGCTGAACTGGCGCGTGAGCTACCACCAGACCTCCAGCGATGGCACGCCATGGCAGATTTACCTGAAGCTGGACAACCTGACCAACAAGCTGGCGTACGTCCACACCTCGTTCATCAAGAACGCGGCGCCGCTGCAGGGCCGTGCAATTTCTCTGGGCTTTATCAAGCAGTTCTAAGCCTCTGAAAACCCAGGCCTGAACGCCAAAGCCGCTGTCTCGATCAGGAGCCAGCGGCTTTTTTGCGTCTGCGGTGGCTAGAGCGGATCAGAGGTTGGAGATGCCGCTGCTGACATGGCCGGCCGGCACATGGGCCGCCGCGCTGGTGGCATGGCCCGTCTGGTCGTCAAAGAAGAAATCGGGCTCGAACTCGCGCAGAAATTCGCCCTTGGCCAGGCCGCCCAAGAACATGGTTTCATCAACGCCGATGTTCCAGTCCATCAGGGTGCGGATGGCGCGCTCATGCGCGGGGGCGCTGCGGGCGGTGACCAGCGCGGTGCGGATGCGCATCTGGCTTTGCGTATCTTGCTGCAGCCGGTGGAGCGCCGCCAGCAGCGGCTTGAAGGGGCCATCGGGCAGCGGACGGGTGGCATGCTCGATCTCATGGCGCTGGAACGCATCCAGCCCCTGGGCCTGGAAGACACGCTCGGCCTCGTCCGAGAACAGCACGGCATCGCCGTCAAAGGCAATGCGCACTTCATCGGGGTTGCCGTCCTGCGCCTGGGCCGATTCGGTCAGCACACGTGCGGCCGGAAAGCCCAGCTGCAGCGCCTGCTGCACATCGGTGGCATTGGCCGAGAGGAACAAATGCGCGCCCAGCGGCTTGAGGTAGCGAAAAGGATCGCGCCCCTGGGTGAACACGCCCCGCTGGATGGAATGGAGCCCATGGGCCTTGCAGCTGCGAAACACCCGCATGCCGCTGACCGGGTCATTGCGCGAGAGCAGCACCACCTCGACCTTCTGTGCCGTGCCGCTGTTGAAAGCCAGCAGCTTGCGCACCAGCGAGAACGCCACCCCGGGTGGCGCGGGGGTCTCCAGCCGCTGCAGCTGCAGCCGGGCATAGGCCTGGTCCTTGTCCTGCTCGAAAACCCGGTTTTCTTCTTCAAAGTTGAACAGCGCCCGCGACGAGATCGCGACCACCAGCTTGTTTTCGAGAGTGGCAGCCATGGCCGTCCTTGTTGCTGAACTGAGGGCCAATATAGCGCAGTCTTCCCAATCAACAGAGGTACTTTCTCCAGGGGCTAATACGGCCCAGCCAACCCAAGGTTGGCGGTTGAAGCTAGGCGCTCCCAACGACGCGTGAAGCCGCAGGCAGTACTGAAAGTACGACAAGGCTTGGCGCGGCCGGCCAGGCAACGACGTATCAAGGGCTGTATTAGTCCCTCTCAATACCAGGCCTGGGAGAACTGCGAGATCACCCGCCCCAGATGCTGCTGCATCGCCTGGCGCGCCTGCGCGGGCTGGCGCTCGGCAATCGCGGCAAAGATGGCCTGGTGGTCCTTGAGGCTGGCCTCGCGCAGCTGCTCGGAGTGGAAATGCTGCTCGATCTTGTCCCAGCGCGGGTCCTGGCGGGCGTTGTCCCACATGGCCTCCACCATGTGCTGCAGCACGCGGTTGCCGGTGGCCTCGGCAATGGCAAGGTGAAAACGCCGGTCGGCCGCGTCGTAGGCGTCCTTGTCGGCCAGCTGCAGGCGCATGGTGGCAAGGGCGTCGAGCATGCGGTCCAGGTCGGCATCGCGGCGCTCGCTGGCAGCGGCTGCGGCAATCTCGGCCTCGACCAGCACGCGGGCGCGCAGGGTTTCCAGCGGGCCGGGGCCCGTGGGCACATCAAAGGCGGGCAGGCGGCTGGGGCCGCTGGCACCCGTGGGCTGCAGGTAGATGCCCGAGCCCAGGCGCACCTCGACGAGGCCTTGCACCTCCAGCGCAATGATGGCCTCGCGCACGGCAGTGCGGCTGACGCCAAACATATCGGCCAGGGTGCGCTCCGAGGGCAGGCGCTGGTCGGCCGCCGCGCTGTCTGTGGCAGTTTCTTCCAGGATTTTTCTGGCGAGGTCCTGGTAGGACCTGACACCGGTGGTGCGGCTGTCGTCGTCAACCGGAGGGACCAGCTTGTTGGGCATCTTGCGCGTATTCCGTTCATCGGCCGATCCGCCAAAACCGGAAGGCCAGCAGCAGTGTAAGCCGCCGTCTGGCCCAAATGCGGCAAATACCGGACATAGTGGTAAACCATCAATCTAAATGGTCTAGCCAGTTTGTAGAATTGGTCTAACCAAATTTTTGATTGCAGCAAAAGGTTTTCCATGAAGATGTCGTTTCGTTGGTTTGGCAGCGCAGACCCCGTGTCCCTGGCCTATATCCGCCAGATCCCTGGGGTCACACATATCGTCTCTGCGATCTATGACGAGCCGGTCGGTGCCGTCTGGCCGCTGGCCAAGATTGAGGCGCTCAAGCAGCAGATTGAAGACGCTGGCCTGGCTTTTGAGCTGGTCGAATCGGTGCCGGTGCACGAGGACATCAAGCTTGGCCGCGACAGCCGCGACCAGCTGATCGCCAATTACCAGCAAACCCTGCGCCATCTGGCCGCCGCCGGTGTGCAGGTGGTTTGCTACAACTTCATGCCGGTGTTTGACTGGACGCGCACCGAGCTGGCCAAGCAGCTGCCCGATGGCTCCACCTGCCTGGCCTTTGACAGCCGCCAGGCCGACAGCATCGATGCGGAAAAAGGCATCTCGCTACCCGGCTGGGACAGCAGCTACCGCAGCGATGAGCTGCAAGGCCTGCTGCAGGCCTACCGCCAGGTCGATGCCGAGCAGCTCTGGCAGAACCTGGCTTATTTTCTGCAGGCCGTCATCCCGGTGGCCGAGGAATGCGGCATCAAGATGGCCATCCACCCCGATGACCCACCGCGCCCGATCTTTGGCCTGCCGCGCATCG
Organism: Comamonas koreensis; assembly: GCF_014076495.1. Taxonomy (NCBI): domain Bacteria; kingdom Pseudomonadati; phylum Pseudomonadota; class Betaproteobacteria; order Burkholderiales; family Comamonadaceae; genus Comamonas; species Comamonas koreensis. The sequence continues at coordinate 1,499,275 of NZ_CP043575.1, forward strand.
TCAAGAACCGCGATGACCTCGCCCGCATCGTCGACCTGATCGACAGCCCCGCCAATGGCCTGACCTTGTGCTCGGGCTCGCTGGGCGCCGGCCCGCAGAACAATGTCGAGGCGCTGGTGCGCGAGTTTGGCGGGCGCGGCCGCATCCACTTTGCGCATATCCGCAATGTCAAGGTATCGCCCGAGGGCGACTTTGAAGAAACCGCGCACCTCTCGACCTGTGGCTCGCTCGATATCGCGGCCATCGTCAAGGCCTACCACGATGTGGGCTTTGCAGGCTATGTGCGCCCGGACCACGGCCGCATGATCTGGGGCGAAACCGGCAAGCCCGGCTATGGCCTCTACGACCGGGCGCTGGGCGCCGTCTATATCAATGGCCTGTGGGAGGCGGTGGACAAGTTCTCGCCCGAGCAGCAAGACAGCGCAGTGCCTGCTGCCCTCTGATTTCACACCAAGGAGACATAACAATGACGACCGTTCAACTATCGCACGCCATGCTGCGTCGCAAACTGACCCTGGGTCTGGCGCTGGGCGCCAGCTTGATCGGCGCGGGCGCCCCGGCGCTGGCGCAGACCGCCTACCCGACCAAGCCGGTCACCCTGATGGTGGGCTTTCCGCCAGGGGGGCAGACCGATTTTGCCGCCCGCGTGCTCAGCAACAGCCTGGCGGCCAATCTGGGCCAGGGCGTGGTCATCGAGAACAAGGCCGGCGTCAACGGCAACCTGGGCTCGGCCGACATCATGCGCTCAGCCCCCGATGGCTACCGCATGCTGGTGGGCAATGGCTCGATGACGGTGACCCCGCACGTCTTCCCGACCTTGGGCATTGTGGACCCGACCAAGTTTGTGCCCGTGGGCATCTTGCTGCAGTCGCCACTGGTGCTGGTGGTGCCCACCTCGTCGCCTGTCAAAGACTTTGCGCAGTTTGCGGCCCTGGTCAAGGAGCGCGCCAAGGCTGGCAAGGGCGTGGACTATGGCACGCCCGGTGCCGGCTCGCTCGTGCATGTGACCACCGAGCTGATGCGCGAGCGCCTGGGCAGCCCGGCGATGAACCATGTGCCCTACAAGGGCAGTGGCCCTGCCGTGATCGACCTGATGGCCGGCCGCATCGAGGCCATGTTTGATGCGACCTCGGTGTTTGATCCCTATATCAAGTCCGGCAAGGTGCGCCCCATCCTGGTCACCAGCAGCAGCCGCGTGGCGTCGCTCCCCGATGTGCCGACCCCCGCCGAAGTGGGCCTGAAGGATTTCGAGATCATCTCCTTCATCGGCATGTACGGCCCGCCCGGCACCCGCCCTGAGGTGGTGCAAAAGCTCAATGCCGCCATCAACACGGTGCTGAAGGAACCTGCGGTGATCCGCAGCTTTCAGGAGCGCGGTGACCAGCCTGGCGGCGGCACGCCCGAGCAGCTCGACGCGATGACGCGCGCGCAGTACAAGCTCTGGGGCGATGTGGTCAAGGCCAACAAGATCCACGCCGAGTAAGAGTCGCTAACACAACCCTTGATACGTCGTTGCCCTGCCTTGTCGTACTACTGTACTGCCTGCGGCAGGACGCCTAGTCTCAACCGCAAACCTGCGGTTTGCTGGGTCGTGTTAGCGACTCTAAAGTGGGCCCCGCTGGCCTTGGCAGAGCCAAGCGGGGTCAGACTGGTTGTTTAACGCACAAACTGGTTGAGCTGGATGATGGGCATCAGCACCGCCATCACGATGATGCCGACAATGATGCCCATGCCGACGATCAGCAGCGGCTCCAGGATGGTGGCCAGGCGCATCGCACGGCGCTTGACATCGCCAGCCAGCTGGTTGGCCACGCGCTGCAGCATCTGCGGCAACTCGCCGGTCTGCTCGCCCAGGCGGGCAAACATCGACAACAGCGCGGGGAAGCGCTTTTTCTGCGCCAGGGCCGAGGCGAGCGGCGCGCCCTCGCGCACCTGGTCCAGCGCATCGATGGCATCCTGGCGCATCGCCTGGTTGGAGACGGTCTGCGCAGCGGCCTGCAGCGCCTTCAGGATGGGCACACCGGCATTGCTGAGCATGGCCAGGGTCGAGGCAAAGCGGGCGGCGTTGTAGTTGCGCGAGAGCTTGCCGACGACCGGCAGCTGCAGCCAGCCGGCATCAAAGCGCTGGCGAAAGGCGGGCTGGCGCAGCGACAGGCGCAGCAGCACGGTGCCAACAACCGCCAGGCCCGCGCCCAACCACCACCAATGGCGGATCAGATCGCTAAAGCCCAGCATGATGCGGGTGAGCAGCGGCAGCGCATGCTTGGTGCCCGAGAACACCTCGGCCACCTGGGGCACCACATAGCTCATCAGCACCATCACCACGACAAAGGCAAAGCAGGTGACGATGGCCGGGTAGAGCGAGGCACCGATGAGGCTGTTCTTGAGCTGGTCGCGCTCTTCCAAATCATCGGCCAGCCGCGACAGCACCTGGTCGAGGTGGCCGCTGTGCTCGCCCGCATCGATCACGGCGCGGTATATCTGCGAAAAATCACGGGGGTAGAGGGCCAGCGACTTGGCAAAGGTGGAGCCGCCATTGACTTCGGCGCGCAGGCTGGCCACCAGCTGGCGCTGGGGCTCGCTGTCGATCTCTTCCATCAGCGCGGTCAGCGCGCGCTCGAGCGGCAGGCCCGAGCTGATGAGGCCGGCGAGTTGGCGCGTCCAGACCGCCAGGCCCGTGGCATTGAAGACCGCACGCCGGCTGCGCACCATGCTGGCACCGCTGTCGTCGACATCGCCCAGCGGCTCGACCGCCAAGGGCACCATGGCCTGGGCACGCAGCAGGCTGCGCGCGGCCTTGGCGCTGTCGGCTTCGATCATGCCCTTGCGGGTCTGGCCCTGGGCGTCTAGAACTTCGTACGAAAAAGCGGGCATGGGGCAGGTGGATAAAACAAGGTGGCTCCATGGCCACCCCGGGCTATTGTGCCTGATCCCCATGGCATGCAGATGGCAGTGGCCCGATCAGGCAGCGGCTGCGGCGGGCATCTCTGCGGGGCCATCGAGCGCATCGGCGCGCTGGGCAGCGGGGCGCTGCAGCAGCGGCAGCGCGTAGTCCTGGAACTCGGGCAGGCTGGGCAGGGTGCCTTCGTGCATGCTCCAGCCGATATAGCTGGCCAGGTACAGGTCGGCGGCGGTGAAGTGGTCGCCACAGGCATAGCGCTTGCCGGACACCGCCAGCTGCAGGCTGCGCAGCACATCGTCAAAACGGCCATAGCCGGCCGACAGTGCCTGGCGCTCGGTCTGGTTCTGCAGCCAGCCTTCGGCCTTGGCGGTGGACACCGCCTCGACCGGGCCCGCCACCAAGAACAGCCAGCGGTAGTAGCTGCCGCGCTCGGCGCTGCCCAGCGCCGGTGCCAGCTTTTTCTCGGGGTAAAGGTCGGCCAGGTAGGCCAGGATCGCGCCGGTCTCGCTCACCACCGTGTTGCCATGCTGCAGTGCCGGTACCTTGCCCATGGGGTTGAGCGCCAGGTAGTCGGGCGACTTCATCGTGCCGCCAAACTCCAGCCGCACCGGCTCGTAGACGGCATCGCACTCTTCGAGCATCCAGCGCACCATGCGGGCGCGGGACTGGGGGTGGTAGAAAAAGCGCAGCGGGGCGTTGTGGGGGGTCATGTCTTGGTCCTTCGGGTGGCTGGCAAAATCGCCATGCCCGTAGGTTAGGCAGGGAGGCTGACAGAAACTGTCAGCAGCTGGCATCAAGCCGCAGATGAGCGCTTACGACCAGCCGTCCAGCGTATAGCCGGTCTCTGCCAACCACTGCTGGATGAGGCTATGGCGGCTTTGCGGATAGCGCTCCTGCAGCTCCTGCATCGCATGCACCCGGTCGGCGCGAAAGTGGCGAAAGCCCTGGCGCAGCTCGCACCAGGCGGAGACCACCCGGCTGCGGTCGAAATAGGCCATCGCAAAGGGCCAGACCAGGCGCTCTGTCAGGCGGCCGTGCTGGTCCTCATAGTGCAGCACTACCTTATGCTCGGCACGGATCGCGCGGCGCAGTCCAGTCTGCCAGGTCTCGGGCGGGGGGCTGGGCTGCATGTTGGGAACCATCAGGCCGCTGGTATCGACGGCGATGCGCAGCTCCAGCGGCAAGGCGCTGCGGATGCGATCCATCGCGGCGCTCGCCGCACTGGCCAGCTGCGGGTCGGCCTGCAGGCTGGCCCAGCGCGCGCCCAGCAGCAGGGCTTCGAGCTCATCGGCATTGAACATCAAAGGCGGCAGCAAAAAGCCAGGCCGCATCTCAAAGCCAATTCCCGGATCGCCCTCGATCGCCGCACCTTGCTCACGCAGGCTGGCGATATCGCGGTAGACGGTGCGCAGGCTCACCTCCAGGGTCTGGGCCAGCGCCGGGCCGGTTTGCGGTTGGCGGGCGCGGCGCAACAGATCGAGCAGGCGGAGCAGGCGGGCAGGGCGGGACATCGCGCAAGCATAGCCGGTCTGCCAGGCCTGCCATAGACTCAGGCAGGTGCCTTTTGCCCGATCTCGAAATTGGCCTGGATCTCCAGCGCGCGCACCAGGCCGGAATGGTCCCAGCCCGCACCGCCATGGGCCACGCAGCTGTTGAACAGCTGCAGCGCCTGGGCGGTGTTGGGGAGGGACACGCCCAGCTGGCGCGCGCTGGCCAGCGCCAGGTTCAGGTCCTTTTGGTGCAGCGCAATGCGAAAACCGGGATCAAACGTGCGATGGATCATGCGCTCGGCATGCACTTCGAGAATCTTGGATGACGCAAAGCCGCCCAATAGCGCCTGGCGCACCCGCGCTGGGTCGGCACCGGCGCGCGATGCAAACAGCAGTGCCTCGGCCACCGCCTCAATGTTCAAGGCGACGATGATCTGGTTGGCCACCTTGGCGGTCTGGCCGTCGCCATTGCCGCCTACCAGGGTGATGTTCTTGCCCAGCGTCTCGAACAGCGGTTTCACCCGTTCAAACGCCGCCTCCGGACCGCCCACCATGATGGACAGGGTCGCATTCTTGGCACCCACTTCGCCGCCCGATACCGGCGCATCCAGGTACTGCGCGCCCAGCGCGCTGATGCGTTTGGCAAAGTCCTTGGTAGCGACCGGCGAGATGGACGACATATCGACCACGATCTTGCCGCTGCTGCCCTTGAGGCCGGCGGCCAGGCCATCGGGCGCAAACAGCACTTGCTCGACGTCGGGGGTATCGGGCACCATCACAAAGACGATATCGGCCCGCTCGGCTACGCCGCGCACCGATGTGCATTGGGTGGCGCTGCTCTCTGCGATGGGGGCCGGCACCTTGCCGCGCGTGTTGATGAACAGTTGGTGGCCGGCGGCAATCAGGTGGCTGCACATGGGCGCGCCCATGATGCCCAGGCCGATGAATCCCAGTTTGAGGGGCGTTGCATGCATGCAGAAATCTCCTTGGTTTTTATGGAAAGAGGTGTGGGTTTCGGGTCTCGATCAAGCGGTAGCCGTTGCGCGCCTTTGGCCCGCCACGGTCTGCAGCCAGTGCAGGCCCGCCTCGGTGCCCTGCGCGGGCTTGTACTCGCAGCCCAGCCAGCCGCTGTAGCCAATGCGGTCCAGGTGCGCGAACAGGAAGGGGTAATGGATCTCGCCCGTGCCCGGCTCGTGGCGGCCCGGGTTGTCGGCCAGCTGTACATGGCCGATGCGCGCCAGGTGCTTGTGCAAGGTGGCGGCCAGCTCGCCTTCCGTGCGCTGGGCATGGTAGATGTCGTACTGCACAAAGGCATTGGCGGCGCCCACTTCATCCAGAATGGCCAGCGCCTGGTCGGTGCGGCTCAGGTAAAAGCCGGGAATATCAAAGGTATTGATGGGCTCGACCAGCAGGCGCAGCTTGGCCAACTTCAGCGCCGCTGCGGCAAAGCGCAGGTTGTCCACCAGGGTGCGGCGCAGGGTGGCGGCATCCACATCGGCGGGCGCTTTGCCTGCCAGGCAGTTGAGCTGGGGCACGCCCAGCGCATGGGCGTAGGTGACGGCCTGGGCGACGCCGGCGCGGAACTCGTCCACCCGCCGGGGATCGCAGGCAATGCCGCGCTCGCCCGATTCCCAGTCGCCCGCAGGCAGGTTGTGCAACACAATCTGCAGGCCAGTGGCATCGAGCCGCTGCTGGATCTCTTCAACGGTATGGGCATAGGGAAACAGAAACTCCACGGCCTCAAAACCGGCCTGGGCGGCGCGCTCAAAGCGGTCGAGAAACGGCACTTCGGTAAACAGCATGCTGAGGTTGGCAGCAAAACGGGGCATGGCAAAACTCCGGTTAAAAAACGAGGGATTCATCAATCCAGCAGCGCAAGGGCGCTGGGCGCATCGGCCTTGCCGCTGGCCAGGTCTTCGAACTCGATGACGTTGTCGATCTCGGTGCCCATCGCGATATTGGTCACGCGCTCCAAGATGCATTCGATGACGACCGGCGTGCGGTGCTCGGCCATCCAGGCCTCGGCCTGCTGCATCGCCGGGGCAAAGTCTTCGGGGCGGTGTACGCGGATGGCCTTGCAGCCCAGGCCTTCGACGACCTTGACATGGTCCACGCCATAGCCGCGTGCGGCCTCGTCGGGCTCCATGTTGATGTTGTCAAAGGCCAGCTGCACGCAGTAGTCGATGCTGAAGGCGCGCTGCGCCTGGCGGATCAGGCCCAGGTAGCTGTTGTTGACCAGCACATGGATATAGGGCAGCTTGAACTGCGCGCCCACGGCCAGCTCCTCGATCATGAACTGGAAGTCGTAGTCGCCCGACAGCGCGACGATCTTGCGCTGCGGATCGGCCACGCGCACGCCCAGCGCGGCCGGTGTCGTCCAGCCCAGGGGGCCGGCCTGGCCGCAGTTGATCCAGTTGCGCGGCTTGTAGACATGCAGAAACTGCGCCCCGGCGATCTGCGACAGGCCGATGGTGGAGACATAGGTGGTGTCGCGGTCCAAGCTCTGGTTCATGCACTGGTAGACACGCTGGGGCTTCATCGGCACGTTGTCGAAGTGGGTCTTGCGCAGGTAGTCGATGCTGTTCTTGCGGCCCTGGCAGTCTGCGACCCAGGCGCTGCGGTCGCGCAGCTTGCCCGCGGCCTTCCAGTCCTTGGCCACGGCGACGAACTGCTCCAGCGCTGCCTTGGCATCCGAGACGATGCCGAAATCGGGCGCAAACACGCGGCCAATCTGCGTGGGCTCGATATCGACATGGATGAATTGGCGGCCCCGGGTGTAGACATCGACCGAGCCGGTATGGCGGTTGGCCCAGCGGTTACCGATGCCCAGCACAAAATCCGAGGCCAGCATGCTGGCGTTGCCATAGCGGTGGCTGGTCTGCAGGCCACACATGCCGGCCATCAAGGGGTGGTCGTCGGGGATGCTGCCCCAGCCCATCAAGGTGGGGATCACCGGCAGATTGAGGGTCTCGGCCAGCTCGACCAACAAGTCCGCCGCATCGGCATTGATGACGCCGCCGCCGCTGACGATCAAGGGGCGCTCGGCGGCATTGAGCATGGCGATGGCTTTTTCGGCCTGTTTGCGTGTGGCGGCAGGTTTGTAGACGGGCAGGGGCTCGTAGGTGTCGATGTCGAATTCGATCTCGGCCAGCTGCACATCGATGGGCAGGTCGATCAGCACGGGGCCAGGGCGGCCCGAGCGCATCAAATGGAAGGCCTGCTGGAAGGCGCCGGGCACCTGGGCGGGCTCCAGCACCGTGGTGGCCCACTTGGTGACGGTCTTGGCGATGGATGCAATGTCCACAGCCTGGAAGTCTTCCTTGTGCAGGCGCGCGCGCGGCGCCTGGCCGGTGATGCAGAGGATCGGGATCGAATCGGCGCTGGCCGAGTACAGGCCCGTGATCATGTCGGTGCCGGCCGGCCCGCTGGTGCCGATGCAGACCCCGATATTGCCGGCCACGGCGCGGGTATAACCCTCGGCCATGTGGCTGGCGCCTTCGACATGGCGGGCCAGGATATGGCCGATGCCGCCATGCGCCTTCATCGCTGCGTACAGCGGGTTGATGGCAGCGCCAGGAACGCCGAATGCGACGCTCACACCTTCTTTTTCCAGCACGCGGACTGCGGCTTCGATCGCTTTCATTTTGGCCATGGGGTCTCCTTTACAGCTGGGATCGACTGTAGGGAAGGCGAGCGTTTGCCGGAAGGCGCAGGCGGACCATAAAATTTATTCCAGCCAGGAATGGACAGCACTGCGCTGCATGCCGCATCATCGGGCGCAGAGGCGCCACGAACCTGTTCAGAAAAGCGCCCAGCATGTGACATGCGGCAAGCCATGCCGCAGCAATCCCAGGAGACACAACCATGGACCGACTCGATGCCATGCACATGTTTGTGCGCGTGGTGGAAACGGGCAGCTTCACCAAGGTGGCGCAGGAGTTCTCATCGACCCAGCCCACGGTGACCAAGCAGGTCGCAGCGATGGAGGCGCGGCTCAAGGTGCGCCTGCTCAACCGCAATACGCGGGGGGTGAGCCTGACCGAGCCGGGCGCGCTGTACTACGAAAAATGCAAGCGCATCGTGAGCGACGTGGCCGATGCCGACAATGTGGTGCAGGTGCGGCAGACGCAGGTGCAGGGTCAGCTGCGCATTGGCAGCTCAGTCGCGTTTGGGCGGCGCGTGTTGATTCCGCTGGCGATGGAGTTCATGCAACACAACCCGCAGGTGCAGGTGGACCTGAGCTTTGAAGACCGCTACACCGACCTGGTGGCCCAGGGTATCGATGTGGCGCTGCGCCTGGGCAAGCTGGCCGATTCGTCGCTGGGTGCGCGCATGCTGGGCGTCAATCCCTGGGTGCTGGTAGCCTCGCCCGCCTACCTGCGCAAGCACGGCACGCCGCGCCGGCCATCGGATTTGAAAGAGCACTCGGCGCTGATCTACAGCAGCGTGCAGGGCAACGATGTCTGGCGGCTGAGCAATGCCAGTGGCGAGTCCGTCTCCGTGCCGGTCACCGGGCGGCTGCGTTCCAACAACCTCTCGGCCTTACTGGCCGCGGCGCGCTCGCACATGGGCGTGGCCGCACTGCCGCGCTATGTGGCGCATGAGTCGCTCAAGGCGGGCCGCGTGGTCGAGGTGCTCAAGACCTGCCGCCTGCCTGAGCAGGAGATCCACGCCGTCTACCCCTCGCCGCGCCTGGTGCCGCAAAAGGTGCAGTCCTTTATCGCGTTCTTGCAGGGCAGCTTTGATGCCGCCTGGTGGGAGAACCTGGCCCAAGGAGGCTAGGCGCGGAGGGTCTGGCAAGCCTGGCAGCCCGCATCACAGGATCAGAATGGCCCGGAAATCGTTGACGTTGGTGTGCGTAGGCCCGGTCACCACCAGGTCGCCCAGCGCCTCGAAAAAACCATAGGCATCGTTGCGGTCCAGGTGGTCGCTCAGGCGCAGCTGCAGTGCAGCGGCGCGCTGCAGCGTGTTGGGTGCCAGGCGCGCGCCGGCATTGTCTTCGACGCCATCGATGCCATCGGTATCGGCCGCCAGCGCCCAGATACCGCCCTGGCCTTGCAGGGCCTGCGCCAGGCCCATGCAGAACTCGCCAGCGCGGCCGCCGCGCCCCTTGGCGGCGCCCGGCTGGCGCGGGCGGATGGTGACGGTGGTCTCGCCTCCGGAGAGGATGACGCAAGGTTTGGCAAAGGGGCTGCCGTGGCGGGCCACGGCGCGTGCCAGCGCCGCATGCATCTTGCCGATCTCGCGCGACTCGCCCTCGATCTCATCCGACAGCACATGGGCGGCGATACCGGCTGCACCTGCGGCTTCGGCCGCCGCATCCAGCGATTGCTGGGGCGTGGCGATCAGATGCACCTCATGGCCGGCAAAGCGCGGGTCGCCGGGTTTGGGCGTCTCCAGTGAGCCATCTTCCAGTGCGGCGCGCAGGCGCTCGGGCAGCGCGATCTGGTAGCGGTTCAGAATCGCCAGTGCCTCGGCGCAGGTCGAGGCATCGGGCACCGTGGGGCCGCTGGCGATGACCGAGGGGTCGTCGCCGGGCACATCGCTGATGGTCAAGGTCACCACCTTGGCGGGGTAGCAGGCAGCGGCCAGGCGCCCGCCCTTGATGCGCGAGAGGTGCTTGCGCACGCAGTTCATCTCGCCAATGGCGGCGCCGCTCTCCAGCAGGGCCTGGTTGATGCGCTGCTTGTCCTGCAGGTCCATGCCGTCGGCTGGCAGGGTCAGCAGGGCCGAGCCGCCGCCCGAGATCAGGCAAAGCACCAGGTCATCGGCCGTCAAGCCCTGGGTCAGCGCCAATATACGTTCGGCAGCGGCCAGGCCGGCGGCATCGGGCACGGGATGGGCGGCTTCAACCACCTCCAGGCGCTGGGCCAGCCCAGGCGGGCGCGGCGGAATATGCCCATAGCGGGTGACGACCAGGCCCGACAGCGGCGCGTCCTGGGGCCACAGGGCCTCGAGCGCCTGGGCCATCGAGCCGCCCGCCTTGCCGGCGCCCAGCACCACGGTGCGGCCTTTGGGCGGCGGGGGCAGGTACTGCGCCATGCTGTGCAGGGGCTGGGCGCGCTGTACCGCGCGCTGGTACAGGTCCAGAAGAAACTGCAGGGGATCGCGCCGGGGATCGGCCAGCGCTGGCTGGGGGGTGTGGCTCATGCGGTAGGTCTCCGCTGGCCATTATGAAAGCAGGCGGCAGGCGCAGGTGGAATAGGCGTTATTCCTGGCCAGGGGGTGTTCAGCAGTGCGATAACGCCGCGCACGGCGCCGCGTGTCAACCGGGTGGCGTGCGGTTGCCCCAGTCGGTGTAGAACACGCCCGCCGCATCCTTGCGGATATAGACATAGGCCGGGCCGGCATGGGTGTCGCCATGGGCATGGGCCTTGTCGGGAATGCGCCAGTAGTAGACGGTGCCATCCAACTCGGCAAACTGGCCGATGTACTGCAGATCTTCGGCACGCACCGGGTCGGCGCTGGCGAGCGACTGGCCCAGCTCCATGCGCACATAGCGGGGCACGGAGCGCTCCTGGGCCTCCGTCAGGCCCGTGCTGCCCAACCAGGGGGCGCTTTCCTGCACCTCGGCCTCGGTCTGCAATTGCTCCTGCTTGCTGCGGTATTCGCGGCGGAACTCGGGCGTTTGCATATGCGCGGCCAAGGCCGGGTCTTCGCTGCGAGCGCTGGGCTGGGGCTGCGCGGCTGCGGCAGGCGGGGCCACGGCCGGTGCGGCCTGCTGGGCCTGGGGCGTGGGAGCTGGGGGATCGTCGGGGGGCTGCTGCATGCAGCCGGCCAGCAAGCTGCAGGCCGTCAGCGCCGCTGGCAGGGTGGTTCTATAGGAGACAGACATGGCGCAAGCATAGCCTGGGTGGGACGGGATCAGCGTCGCTTTTGCTGAAAAAAGGGCGCCGATCAGGGAGTAAAGGCCGTGTTTAGGCTGCGTAGCCGGCCCGCAGGGCCTGCGCAGCAATATCGAGCGAGCGCAGACGCAGATCGCCATCATAGATATCGCAAACCAGCATCAGCTCGTCGGCGCCGGTGTGCTGGGCCAGCACCTTGAGGCGCTGCTGTACACGCTCGGGGCCGCCGATGGAGGCCACCGCCAAAAAGCCTTCGATCGCCTGGCGCTCGGCCATGTTCAGGCCCTCCATAAAGCCTTCGACCGGTGGAGGCAGCAGACCGCGCTTGCCCGTCACAATGCCCAGCACGCGCTGGTAGGTGCTGCTGGCGAGGAACTCGGCCTCGCTGTCGGTAGGCGCTGCGATCACCGGCGCGCCGACGATCACATAGGGCTTGTCCAGCGTGGCCGAGGGCTTGAACAGGTCGCGGTACAGCTGCACCGCCTGCTGCAGCATGCGCGGCGCAAAGTGCGAGGCAAAGGCATAGGGCAGGCCCAGGTGCGCGGCCAACTGGGCCGAGAACAGGCTCGAGCCCAGCAACCACAGCGGCACATTGGTGCCAGCGCCCGGTGTGGCCACCAGCTTTTGCCCGGGTTGGGCGGGGCCCAGCAGGCGCTGCAGCTCCAGCACATCGCGGGGAAAGTCTTCTTCGGTCTCGACCCGGTCACGGCGCAGCGCCCGCATCGTCATGCCATCGGTGCCGGGCGCGCGGCCCAGGCCCAGGTCGATACGGCCTGGGTAGAGCTCGGCCAAGGTGCCAAAGGCCTCGGCCACCACCAAGGGGGCATGGTTGGGCAGCATGATGCCGCCCGAACCCACACGGATGTGCCGGGTGGCGCCCGCCACATGGCCGATCAGCACGGCCGTGGACGAGCTGGCAATGCCCGGCATATTGTGGTGTTCGGCCATCCAGTAGCGCGTAAAGCCGAGCGACTCGACATGCTGCGCCGTGCGCACGGCCAGTTGCAAAGCCTGAGCAACGGTGCCGCCTTCGCGCACAGCCACCAGGTCCAACATCGAAAGCGCGGGGGGTGTTTTTGTCTCAGTCATGCGGACATTCTTGCCTAGGCAAATATCCTTTGCTGACTGTGGGTATGGGGGAAATGCGAAGGTCGGAGCCTTGTTCTTGCCCGACCGGCCCCTTGTACAAGGAGCCTGAATTCAACGCTGCCGAATCGCCCGCGCGCAGCTGATGCCCACCAGAATCCCCCAGAGCAGCACCAGCAGCGCGGTCGCCAGGTAGCGCTCGCCTTGCTGCATCGCAAACCAGGAGATCACCAGCGCCATCAGGCCGGCGATGCGCATCAGCCGGCGCAGCTGTGCGGTGGACATGCGCGGCTGAAAATGGCGCAGCGCTGCCAGGCTGGCGATGGCCAGCACGGTGAGCCAGAGAAACAACATGCCGCCGTAGGGCGCGACGAGGGTATTGAGCGATTCCAACATGGGGCGATTGTGTCAAATCGCCAATACCCGTTGGCGTGGGCGGCGCCTACGGGGTATTCGGCGAATTTTGGTTAATCGCGGGTGACGCGCACGACCTCTTCTGCACTGGTGATGCCTTCGCGCACCAAGCGCTCGCCATCCTCGCGCATCAGGTGCATGCCGGCGGCCATCGCCTGGTTGCGGATTTCGGTTTCCGGCGCCTGGGCGTGGATCTGGGCGCGGATGGCCTCGTCCACCACCAGCAGCTCGAAGATGCCGGTGCGGCCCCGGTAGCCGCTGGGGTCGCTGTCGTCGATGCGGCGCACCAGGCGCTGGGCCAGCACGCCCAGCAGCGACGAGGACAGCAGAAAGGGCTCGACGCCCATGTCGGTCAGGCGCGTGATGGCGCTGGTCGCATCGTTGGTGTGCAGGGTGGCCAGCACCAGGTGACCGGTGAGCGAGGCCTGGATGGCGATCTGCGCGGTCTCGAAGTCGCGGATTTCGCCAATCATGATGATGTCCGGGTCCTGGCGCAGGATGGCCCGTAGCGCTTTGGCAAAGGTCAGGTCGATCTTGGGGTTGACCTGGGTCTGGCCGATGCCCGAGAGCTCGTACTCGATCGGGTCTTCCACCGTCATGATGTTGCCCTGGCTGGCGTCGAGGCCGCTCAGCGCCGCATACAAGGTGGTGGTCTTGCCCGAGCCGGTGGGGCCGGTCACCAGCACGATGCCGTGCGGCTGGGCCACCAGTTTTTCAAAGCGCCGCAGGGTTTCGCCCTGCATGCCGACCGAGCCCAGGCTGAGCTTGGATTCGCTCTTGTCGAGCAAACGCAGCACGGCGCGCTCGCCATGGGCGCTGGGCAGGGTGGAGACGCGCACATCAATGGCGCGGGTGCCCAGGCGCAGGCTGATGCGGCCGTCCTGGGGCAGGCGTTTTTCCGAGATGTCCAGATCGGCCATGATCTTGAGGCGCGAGATCAGCGCCGCATGCAAGGCGCGGTGGGGTTGCACCACTTCGCGCAGCGAGCCATCGATGCGAAAGCGCACGCTGGAATGGCGCTCATAGGGCTCGATGTGGATGTCCGAGGCGCCGTCGCGCGCCGCTTGCGTGAGCAGGGCGTTGAGCATGCGGATGATGGGCGCGTCGCCCGCCGATTCGAGCAAGTCCTCGACGGCAGGGATGTCCTGCATCATGCGCGAGAGGTCGGTGCCTTCTTCGACCTCGCTGATCACGGTGGCGGCATTCGATTCGCTGTGCGAGTAGGCAGCGCTGATGCGCTGGGCCAGCTCGGCATCGCCCAGCTGGGCCAGGTGCTGCACGGGGTACTTGCGCAGCACCTCGGACAGCGCCGAGCCCTGGGGCTGGGCGCCGTGCCACAGCAGGTGCTGGCCGGCATCTTCTTCGAGCAGCAGCTGGCTGCTGCGCGCAAAGGCATAGGGCAGGGGGTGGCGCATGGCTTCGGGTCTCTGTGGGCGCTATCAGGGCTCGAAGCGCATGCCTTGCGGCGTCACGGTCAGGGGGCGCGATTCGATCACCGGCGTCTCGGACGCACCCAGCGGCAGGCCGGAGGTCTGCTGGGCCAGCGGCGTGATGATCGACGACTCATTGATCGGCACGCGGGTGCTTTGCTCGGGCTGGGCGGCGATCTGGGCGCCGCGCATCAGCTCGTAGCGGTCCATGCTGACCTGCTGGGTGGCGGCGGCATCGCGCATCACCACGGGGCGCAGGAAGACCATCAGGTTGGTCTTCTTGCGCGAGCGGGTGTCGCTGCGGAATAGCGCGCCAATGCCGGGGATATCGCCCAGGTAAGGCACCTTCTGCACCGAGCCGGAGTACTGGTCCTGCAGCAGGCCGCCAATGACGATGACCGAGCCATCGTCCACCAGCACGGTCGATTCGATCGAGCGCTTGTTGGTGGTGGGGCCGTTGGCATTGGTGGTCGTGCCGGCGAGCACGTCAGACGTCTCCTGGTAGATCGTCAGCTTGACGGTGCCATTGGCATTGATCTGCGGGCGCACGCGCAGGGTCAGGCCCACATCCTTGCGCTCCACCGTGGTGAAGGGGTTGACGGTGCTGCTGCCGGTGCTGTTGGCGTAGGAGCCGGTGACAAAGGGCACATTCTGGCCGACCAGGATCTGCGCTTCCTGGTTGTCCAGGGTGAGCAGGTTGGGGGTGGCCAGCACATTGCCATCGGCATTGGACTGCAGCAGGTTGGCCAGCGCGCCCAGCACATACTCGCCGTTGTGCTTGAAGGCGATACCGGCGTTCATGCCGGCGCTGGGCAGGGTGCTGTAGGTGTTGTTGGCAATGCCGGCGGCCAGGTTGAACAGGTTGGCCCCGCCCACGGTGAAGTTGTTGCCGATGACGCCGACAACATTGTTGCCCTGGCCCAGCAGGCTTTGCCACTGCACGCCAAACTGCGCGGCCTTCTCGGCGCTGACTTCGACGATCAGGCTCTCGACCAGCACCTGGGCGCGGCGGCTGTCGAGCTGGTCGATGACCGAGCGGATCTGGCGGTACAGCGGCTCGGGCGCGGTGATGATCAGTGAATTGGTGGCCGTGTCGGCCTGGATGATGCCGCCGGTGGCGCTGCCGCTCTCCCCCGAGGTGCCCAGCGAGGTGCCGGTGCCCAGGCGTGCGCCCGAGCC
This sequence comes from Comamonas koreensis, assembly GCF_014076495.1. NCBI lineage: Bacteria > Pseudomonadati > Pseudomonadota > Betaproteobacteria > Burkholderiales > Comamonadaceae > Comamonas > Comamonas koreensis. The sequence continues at coordinate 1,514,621 of NZ_CP043575.1, forward strand.
CAGGCCGCCCGCACTGCTGCTGCTGGCGCTGTTGCCCAGCGTGCCGCTGGTGCTGCCGCCCAGCGACGTGGCGCCGCTGCGCGTGTTGCTGCTCAGGCCCCCGCTGCTGCCGCTGCTCGACAGGTTGGTGGCGGGGCTGGCGCTGTTGCCGTCCTGGCCGGCGAGGGCCGCGCGCAAGGTGGTGGCCAGCGCGGTGGCATCGGCATTGCGCAGATAGACCACATGGATGTTGCCCGAGGCATTGCCGCCACGGCTGGGGCTGTCGAGCTTGCCGATCAGCATCTTGGCCTGCGACAGGCGCGCCGGGTTGGCTGCGCGCAGCAAGATGCTGTTGGTGCGCGGGTCGGCCAGCACCGAGGTGCGGTAGGCATTGTCGGTCTGCGCGGCGCCGGGGGCTGCACCGGCGGTGGCGCTGCCGCTGGCAGACACGGTCTGGCCGCCTTCCAGCAGGCGCTGCAGCATGGGCACGATGTCGGTAGCGACCGCGTGTTCGAGCTGCACCACTTCGACATCGCTGGCGTTGGCCACATCCATCGACGCGATGATGCGCGAGAGGCGCTGCAGGTTGTCGGCGTAGTCGGTGATGACCAGGGAGTTGTTGCCCGGGTTCACATTGATGGTGTTGTTGGGGCTGATCAGCGGGCGCAGCACCGGCACCAGGTTGTTGGCGCTCTCGAAGTTGAGCTTGAAGATCTGGGTGACGATCTGGCCGCCACCGGGCACCTGGCCGCCCGCGCCGCCCTGGGTGATGCGCACCGTGCCGCCTTGCAGCTTGGCATCGGCCTCGGGCACCACCTTGTACAGGCCTGCGGCCTCGACCACGGTGTAGTTCTGCAGGCGCAGCGCTGCCAGGAACTGCTCGAACGCGGCCTGGGGCGAGACGGGCCGGTCGGTCACCAGGTTCATCGTGCCCTTGATGCGCGGATCGACCACCACGCTCTTGCCGGTGATGGTGGCCATGGTGCGCGCGATGGACTCGATGTCGGCGTTGGCGAAGTTCAGCGTCACCGGCTCGCCGGCGCGAATGCTGGCCGTGCCGGTGTTGATGGCTGTCTGCGCCAGCGCCGCGCCGTTGCCGCCCATTAGAAGGACGCTCGCTGCGATGGAGTGCAGCGCAAATCGATAAATGGGAGAGTGGTATTGCATCATATGTTCAGCCAACCGAGAGCAGCACGCGGCTTCCGCTGCGCTGCCCAATCATAGTCAATAGATTCGCAAGAGCCGCCTCGCGCCCTTCGGCAGCCCAGGCTTCTCCCTGAAAACGCAGGCGCTGGCCCACCCATTGGCCCTGGCCTTTGAGCTGGAGCGCGCCGTCCAAGGTGGACAGCTGCAAGCTGGTGCTGTCACCGCCTTGCAGTTGCAGGCGGTAGCTGCCCAGCGGCTGTATCGTGGACAGGCGTGAGGTCACCGCCATCACATCGAGATCGGCGCCGCCCTCGACCTGCAGGCGCCCGGCGTTGAGTGCCAGCGACAGCTCACGGGTCTTGAGCAGCAGCTGGCCCTGGGGCTGGATGGTGTTCCAGGGCGTGCCCAGGCCCACCAGCAGCGATGCCGGCCAGCGGCTTTCATGGGCGCCCAGCTGCACCTTGGCGCCACCCCAGTGGGGCTGGATGCGGATGGGCATCGGCGCGGCCATGCAGCAGCTGGCATTCCAGCGCATGTTGAGGCCGCGCAGGCTGGGGCGCAGTGCCCAGTCCACCCGGCCGGGCAGGGCCATCTGGTCGCGGCTGGCCTGGCCACCAGTAAATACCCATTGGGCTGAACCGTTCCAGACGGTGCCACGCGGCTCGCGCAGCTGCAGCTGACCCTGGCTGGCCCAGGCCAGGCCCTGCGCCAACCAGTGTGCGGGCGCAAACAGCACCAGGGCGGCCAGGCCGCCGGTGCAGGCGCCCACGGCGGCCCAGCGCCAGGGCGCACGGGCGCTGCCGTGGGGCAGGGTGGGGTTCGAGTGTTGCCGGGCCATGCGCTGTGTGCCGCTTATTGGGCCGGCAACTGCAAGACGATATTGCCCGACCAGGTGGGCGCGGCAGCCGGGCCTGCGCCCTTGGCCGGCTCATCGCGGGTCAGGCGCAGCTCGGTGGCAATCGCATGCGCATTGGCACGCACCTGGCCCAGCCAGCGCTGGGTGGATGCGGCCGAGGCGCGGCTCAAGGTGACGGTCACGCGCTCGCCGAGCACGGCCAGTTTGGCGCTGGTGCCCAGCTGCTGCGTGAGCGAGGCTTCGAGCTGCTGGCGCGCTTGCGTGGTGGTCACCGTGGTGGCCGATTGCAGCTGGCGCGCTTCGGCCTGCAAGGCTTGCATGCGGGCGAGTTGCTGGTCGAGCTGGGCATGCGCGGCGGGCGCGCTGCGCCAGGTCTGCAGTACCGGCGCAATCGCCAGCCACCACAAGAGCGCCATCAGCACCAGGGCAGCGGCCAGGCTGACGCCCCGGCGCTCACGCGCATCCAGCGCGCGCCAGCGTTGGCGCAGCAATTGGGCTGCGGGGGACGAAGCCGCTGCAGATGCCGACGGTCGGGAGGAATTTTTCTTCATGGCTGGGCCTGCGCGCGGATGACCCACTGGTCGTTTTGCATCTGGGCCTGCAGGCCCTGGGCTTGCAGTTTCTGGCTGAAGGCATCAAAGCCATCGGTGGGCAGGCCGCGCAGGCGCAGCTCGCCGCCACTGTATTCGACCGTGCTGGGCACCGTGCCTGCGGGCAGGCTGGCCAGCGCCTGGCCGGCGGCGGCCAGCAGCGGCTCGGCGTCCGATGGCGACAAGCCACCCGAGGCCTGGCGCAGGTTGGCGACTTCGCGCGCCATCTGCACGGGCGCATCGACGACCACCTGCACCTTGGGGAAGGCCTGCGTCAAGCTGCTGCGCACCAGTGCGGCCTTGGCCTGCAGCTGCTGGCGCTCTTGCCACGCCCAGATATTGGCGCCCACCAAGCTGAGCACGACCAGGGCCAGCAGGGCCCAGCGCGCCGGGCGCCAGGCGGGGGTATGGAGCACATCATTGAGGCCGCTGCCCAGGCGCCGCTGCAGGCGGTTGCGTCCACTGTTGGCAAATTCGAGCTGCGCCAGGTCCCAGTCGCTGCGCGCGGCATCGCGCATGGTTTGCGCCGGGCTGTAGAGCTGTACCGGGCGTTGAAGCCAGTGCTCGGCGGTGCTGACCACGGCCGGCTCGGCATGGACGATGCTGTCGGGCCCGAGCGGGGGCAGCAGCGCTGCGCTTTCGCGCGAGACTGGCAGCACCAGCACCGCGTCGGCGCTGTCCGTGCCATAGACCACGGCCTGCGCCAGCTCGGGGCTGCCGGTGACCAGGATCTGCGCGCCATCAGGTGCGGGCTCGCCCGGGGCATGGCTGGGCACCACGCGGGCCACGGCGCGGCCTGCGGCTTCGAGCGCCTGCAGGTGCTCGCGCAGCCACTGGCGCGGGCAGCAGGCGATCCAGATCGGCTCGCCCTGGCCGGCGGCACGGGTGTCGGGTTGCAAGGCAAAGTGCAGTTGGGCGGGGTCGTCGAGCAGGCGCTCTTCCAAGAGACCTTCGAGCACCGCTCGCAGCCGGGGCGAGCCCGGGCCGACGCCCTGGGGCAGGCTGACCCGTTGCCACGACAGCATGGCCGCGGGCACCACGGCCACCACTTCACCGGCGCGGCCGGGCTGGGGCAGCAGGCCGGCGGTGGTGCTGCCTTGCTGGCCGATGGTCACGCCATCGGGCGACAGGGCATAGCTGTAGCTCCAGGCCGAGCTGGGCCCTGTATCTGGCCCCGAGGCCAGCGGCAGTGAAATCAGTAATGTACTCATGAGCGTGTTGTGCGCTGCATTGTAGAGGGCCCGGCTTCACCAAACTGCAATACGTTTGTCATCATGTTCCTGTTAGCGCGCCGCCACCGGGTTGGCGCTGCCATCGCCCATCAGGCTGGTGGCCAGTGCGGCACCACGCTCACGCACCACGGTTGTTACATTCAGCCCCTGGCGGTAGACCAGGGATTTCTCCTGCACCACCAGGTCGTCAAAGCGCAGCCGCGCCCAGACCTCGAAATACACCGATTTGACATCGAGCACTGCGTTGGCATTGTTGAGCGCGGTGTTGCTGCTAAAGCGCTGCTGCAGCTCGGCGCTGCTCTCGAAAGCCTTGTTAAGGCGCAGCTGGGCGATCTGCTGGGCAGTTGCAAAATCCATGCCCTCGACAGCGGCCCAGATCACGGTGGCCGAGGCGGTGTTGACGTTGACCTTGCTCTCCTGGGGCAGCAGCACCACATAGGGCTCCAGCTGGGTCAGGGTGGACGGCGACAGGCCCCACCAGGCCAGCTCCTTGTAGGTGCGCGGCAGCAGCGGCGCATTGGCCGCCTTCCCCTCGGTGCGCAGCGCGGCCAGTGCCTGCTGGCTGAGGACGGTCAGTTCGGCGCCGGGCAGGCCCAGGCGCTCGAACAGGCGCTGGAACTGGCGCAGCGCGACGCTGTTGATCTGGTTGTTGGAGACCAGGTTGCGGATATTGAGCCGCGCCTGGGCATCGACAATCGCACCCGACAAAAACGCCTGGGCCGCATCGATGCTGCTGTCGTCGGCATTGCTCTGGTTGTTGGAGGCCTGCAAGAAGGTGGACAGGCGCGCTTCGGCCAGCGGCACCGACCAGGGCTCGGAGAGCGAATCGGGGCCGCCCACACGCGCATCCTGGCGCAGCACCTGGCGCGAGAAATCCAGCCCGCCCAGCAGCAGCCAGGCGGCCTGCACGCGGGTGCGCTCGGCGCCTTCGACCTCCAGATTGCGCCACTGCTGCCAGACGGCGCTGGCGGCAATCGTGGCCACCAGGGTGACGGTGAGCATGGCCGCCAGCAGCGCTGCGCCGCGCTGGCCACGGCGGGGAATGCGGAGCCGCTTCATGATTTGTTGCCCGACACGATGGGGTTGACCCAGTCGTTGGTGATGACCCCGGAGAGCGCACCGGGCGCGGGCAGCTCCAGACGCAGGCGGATGCCGTCGGGCAGCGCCACCGTCGTGGGGTTGTTGGCATCGGCCTGGGGATTGGCGCCCTGGCTGGACAGCGGATTGCTCCAGCTGTTGCCCCGGAAATACAGCAGCTGCCAGCCGCTGATGGGCATCAGCACCGTTTGCTGCGGGCCGCCATCGGCGTTGTTGGTCAGCGCGCTGTTGGTGACCGCATGCGCGGCCATGTCCCAGGCCTGCTGCCACTGCTGCAGATCACGCACGGGGGCCGACTGCCAGCGCACCCAGTAGTCGCGGTTGCCCAGGCGGCGCTGGGCCCAGCTGACCACGCGCAGGCCTTGTTCATTGATATCGCTGCTGCGGCGCGTCAGGCGCAGCACGCGGCCATCCCAGTCGATCGGGGTGGTGGCTGCGACGCGCTCAATGCCATTGAGGTCGGTGTTCCACTGCGACAGCGCCGCCTGCACCACCATCACCTCTTCGCTGTAATCACGGGCCTGCTGCTGGGCGCGCACCATGCCATCGATGCCGCGCCAGCTGGCAATGGTCATCACCGCCAGAATGGAAATCGCGATTAGCAGCTCGATCAAGGTAAAGCCCTGGCTGCGTGGCTGGCTACAACGGGGGAAGCGCTGCATCAGTACCTCCCCACGATGGTGCTCAGGCGCAGCAAGGGCGCGCCGCCGGAGAACACATGGGCATCGATGCGGCGGAAATCCGGGTTGGGCGTGGCAAACACGCCCACGCGCACATCGAACATGCGGCCGGCCTGCTCACAGGCCACGCTGGTGCTGCCCAGTCCCGGCAACTGCTGCGACAGGCGCGCGGCGATCAGCTGGTTTTCGGCGCAGATCTGCGCGAGCATCACATCGCTTTGCCGCCCTGCCGTCTGGGTCAGCGCGTTCATCGCCTTACCGCCGGCGAGCAAGGCGATGGCGACAATGGCGAGCGCGACCAGCACCTCTATCAGGGTGAAGCCGGAATGGGGAGAGGGCTTGCTGGGCACGCGGGGCTGGTCGGGAAAGGGTTCAGGGGGCCTGTAGTTCAAACGGGCGCACACCATCGGTCGCCACGGCAATGCTGCCCGCATTGCGGCTGGGGTAGGCCAGCAGCACCGTCTGCGGGCCGATCAGTGCCTCGGGCCCCAGGATGATATCGCCACTGCTGCGCACCGCCACCGGCGGGTGCAGCCAGGCGCCCTGGCGGGTGCCGCCTTGCAGGCCTTCGATGACAAAGCCCTGGCTGTCGGCCCGCCAGCGCACCGGCTGGCCACTGGCGCGGGACTGGGCACGCGCGGCTTCGAGCTGGGCGGCCAGGCGCTGGCCTTCGCGCTGGAGCTGGTCCTGGCTGTTGTCACCTATCGCAAACACCACGCCGGCGCTGGCCAGCGCCATCAAGGTGATGACGACCAGCAGCTCCATCAAGGTAAAGCCGCGCTGGCGGCGCGGCTGGAAGGGGTGGGCAAGGGCGCAGGGCATGGGGCCGGAGAGCGGGGCAGCGGGAAAAGGCAGAAAGCAGCGATCAGGCGGGCTTATTGCCGCTTATTGCCAGCTGCCGATGTCGGCATTGTTGCCTTCACCACCGGCCTGGCCATCGGCGCCAAAGCTCATCACATCGACTTCGCCTTTGACGCCGGGGTTCAGGTACTGGTAGGGGTGGCCCCAGGGGTCATTGGGCAGCTTTTCCAGATAGGGCTTCCAGTTCATCGGCGCGGGGCCGCTGCTGGGGCGGTTGATCAGCGCGGCCAGGCCCTGCTCGGCGGTGGGGTAGCGCTGGTTGTCCAGGCGGTAGCGCTTGAGCGCACCACTGATGTTGGTGATGTCGGTGCGCGCTGCGGTCACGCGCGCTTCGTCGGCAGCGCCAATCACATTGGGCACGATCAGCGCGGCCAGCACGCCGATGATGACCAGCACCACCATCAGCTCGATCAGGGTAAAGCCGCGCTGGATATTGGCTTGGATGCGGCGTGCAGCCGACTGCGGGCGGAAGGAAAACATCATGCTCTCAGGTCAAAGGGGGTCAAAGTGGTGAAACTGACATCTGGGTGCATCATAATCTGCGAATGGTGACACTATCACGCAACCCCTGGTCTCCTCGGCTGGCGGCCGGCCTTTTGTGGGCTGGCGCTGCGGCATTGGCGGTGTTCTGGGGGCTCAAGCTGTCGGCGCCACGCCAGGTGCTGTTGGCCCCGCAGGCCGGTGGCCCCGCCCAGGTGCAGGTCGATGGCGCTGCGATGGCGCGGCTCTTTGGTGTGCAGGATGGCGCGCCCGTTGCGGCGCCCGCTGCCCCGACCCGCTGGCGCCTGCTGGGCGTGATGGTGGGCAAGGACAGCGGTGGCGGCGCGGCCGTCATCGCCGTGGATGACCAGCCTGCGAAGGTGTTCCGCGTGGGCACGGTCGTGGCCGATGGCCTGGTGCTGCAGGCCTTGCGCAGCGATGCGCCCCGTGCCGTGAGCCTGGGCGCCGGTGTCGATGGCCCGGCAGCTGTGACGATCAACCTGCCGGCCTTGCGCCCAGTGGATACGGTGGCTGCGCCGATCCCGGCCACTGTGCCCAATGCCCAGAATGCCCCAAATGCCGTGGCTGCGGCACCGCAAGGCGCTGCCCCCGTACCCGCTGCCGCACCGAATGTGGACCGCAGCACCGGTTCCTTGCGCGACTGATCGCCGGCGCTTTACGTAAAAGTTTGTTGGGGGCGGCCTGAAGCGGCTCTCAGGCCTCGCCGAACAGCGGCAATCGGAGCCATTCCCCATACGTGAGCTTGACCGAGGGCCAGTCCTTGGCCAGCGGTAGCCTTTGGCCCCGGGTCAGCAGCCAATGCGCGCATTGCGCAACACCTGCGTGGCTGATCCACAGCACGGGCTGGCCGGTGTCCAGCGCCTGTTGGCGCGCGGCATCCAGCGCACGCGCCACGCGCGCCATCATCGTGGCCAGCGCCTCACCACCGCCTGGTGCATAGGCCATAAAGTCAGCGGTCCAGGCCTGCATCTCTTCGCGGGCGATGCCGTCCCAGCGCTGGCCTTCCCAGGCACCAAAGTCCATTTCTGCCAGATCGTCGCAGGCGCGCAGCGCGAATGCCGGTGCCTGCGCCTGCAAGGCGGTGGCCAGCTGGCTGCAGCGCTGCAGTGGCGAATGCCAGACGGTGCCGGCCGGCAGTGCCTCAGCCGCCCAGGCACTTTGCAGGGCCAGTGCGGCGGCAGCGGTGGCCTTGTCATCGGCGGCGATGTTGGTGCGGCCGTAGCAGATGCCCGGCGCCACCAGGGGCTGGGCATGGCGCTGCAGCCACAGTGCGCTCATGCCACAGCCTTGGCCAACCACAGGCCTGCGGGGCCCAGCGACAGCGCCGCGCCCAGGTAGAACGCCATCTCGCTGACCTGCTCGGCAGCGCCCAGGCCATCACCGGTAAAGCCTTGCAGGCGGCGCTGCAGCCACTGGCGCATCCACAGCGCAGCGGCGGCGCTGAGCACCAGCGCCAGCAGCAAGACCACCCAGCCTTGGCTGAGACCCAGCAGCAAGGCGGCGGGCAGCGACCAGAGCAGGCAGCAGGCCAGGCCTTGGCGGCTGATAAAGGCAGCCAAAGGCTTGCTTTTGGACGAGGCGCTGTCGCCCACATGGGGCAGGCTGCGCACGACAAACATGGGCCATAGCCGGGCAATGACATGGGCGGCCACCAAGCTCGCCATGGCCAGCGCCAGGCTATGGCTGGCCAGCAGCGCGATGAGGGCCGTCTTGCTGAGCACGGCCAGCACCATCGCCATCGCGCCATAGGCGCCGATGCGCGAGTCCTTCATGATCTCCAGCGCGCGCTGGCGCTCGTGGCTGCCGCCCAGGCCATCGACCACATCGCTCAAGCCATCCTCATGGAAGCAGCCGGTGAGCAGCACGGTGGCCAAGGTGCTGAGCACGGCGGCGACCAGCGGGCTGTAGGCGTTGCCAGCTGGCAGCAGCAGGCTGCCAGCGGCGAGCACCCCGGCGGCCACCAGGCCCACGATCCAGCCCACGCCGGGGAAGTGGCCGGCGCTGGCGCGCAGCATCTCGGGGCTGTAGCCCACCCAGTCGCCCAGCTTGCCGGTGACCGGGATGCGGGTGAAAAACTGCACCGCGAGCAGAAAATGGCGCAAGGCTTGCATGCTGCGGCTGGGCCCGTTTGGCGTTAGGCCTGCAGGAACAGCTTGTAGGCCGGGTTCTGGGTCTCTTCGATCCAGGGGTAGCCCAGGTTGTTCAAGAACTGCTCAAAGCTGTGCGAGTCTTCCTGGGGCACCTGCATGCCCACGAGGATGCGGCCGTAGTCTGCGCCCTGGTTGCGGTAGTGGAACAGCGAGATGTTCCAGTTCGGCGCCATCAGGCTCAGGAACTTGAAAAGCGCGCCGGGCCGCTCGGGGAAGATAAAGCGCAGCAGGCGCTCGTCCTGCGCGAGCTGCGAGCGCCCGCCCACCATGTGGCGCACATGCTCCTTGGCCAGCTCGTCAAAGGTCAAATCCAGCGCTTCAAAGCCGTTCTTCTGGAAGTTGCGGCAGATTTTTTCCGACTCACCCTTGCTGTTGGTCGAGATGCCGACAAAGACATGGGCGCGCCGGTCATCGCTGATGCGGTAGTTGAACTCGGTCACGCTGCGTGCGCCACCGGGCAGGTTGCCGATGACTTCGCAAAAACGCTTGAAGCTGCCGCGCTCTTCGGGGATGGTCACGGCAAACAGCGCTTCCTTTTCCTCGCCCACATCAGCCCGCTCGGCGACAAAGCGCAGGCGGTCGAAGTTCATGTTGGCGCCGCTCAGGATGGCGGCATAGGTCTCGCCCTTGGTCTTGTTCTTGGCAACGTATTGCTTGATACCGGCCACGGCCAGCGCGCCCGAGGGCTCGACGATGGAGCGGGTGTCGACAAAGATATCCTTGATCGCGGCGCAGACGGCATCGGTGTCGACGGTGATGTATTCATCGACCAGGCCATGGGCGACGCGGAAGGTCTCCTCGCCCACCAGCTTGACGGCCGTGCCATCGGCAAACAGGCCCACATCGTTCAGTGCCACGCGCTTGCCTTCGCGGGCCGACTGGATCATCGCGTCCGAGTCGTTCATCTGCACGCCGATGACCTTGATCTCGGGCCGCACTGCCTTGATGTAGTTGGCAACACCTGCAATCAGGCCGCCGCCACCAATCGCGACAAAGACCGCGTTCAGCGGCGATGAGCCGATTTTCTGCACCTGGCGCATGATCTCCATCGCAATCGTGCCCTGGCCGGCGATCACGTCCGGGTCATCAAAGGGGTGGACAAAGGTGAGGTTCTGTTCCTTTTGCAGCTTGAGCGAGTGCTCATAGGCATCGCTGAAGCTCTCGCCGGCCAGCACCACCTCGCCCCCCAGGCCCTTGACGGCATCGATCTTGAGCTGCGGCGTGGTGGTGGGCATCACGATCACGGCGCGGGTGCCCATGCGGCTGGCCGACAGCGCGACACCCTGGGCATGGTTGCCAGCCGATGCACAGATCACGCCGGCCTTGAGCTGCTCGGCCGTCAGGTGGGCCATCTTGTTGTAGGCGCCGCGCAGCTTGAAGCTGAACACCGGCTGCTGGTCTTCGCGCTTGAGCAGCACCTTGTTGTGCAGGCGGCGGCTGAGGTTCTTGGCCGAGTCCAGGCTGGATTCAATGGCCACGTCATAGACACGCGCAGTGAGGATTTTCTTCAGGTAATCGGCCGGCGTCAGCGCGGCTGCAGTCTTGGAGGGCATAGGGATGCACGCTAGAGAAAGGAGGCAACGAGAAGGTAGCGCATGCGGATGGCGCGCCTGGTTGATGTGCCAGCCAGCAGGGCATGCGCGGGTGGCGGCATGGGCGGGGTGGCGAACATCAGGTGATCGAGAGACCGATGCACTATAACCGCTGGCATTCACTGGAGCGGACCGGCGGTGGAATTGCGCCGGCGCCGGGCAGAAAAAAAGCCCCTGATGTGAATCAGGGGCTTGAAACCACCATTTGAGAGGTGGAGGAGACAACTTGCAAGCTGCATCCCGCAGTGGGGGCTTTCGCCTGGCTGTGGAGCAGCAGATGAGTCCAAGTATAGCGATGTTTCTGCTGCGTTGCAGCAAAATAATGCCCGCAACCATTTTTTTTCCCAATGCTGTTGATAGACAGCAACAAGTGGCAGGGGAGAGGGCAGATCTGCCACACTGGTGGCGTTTGATTTTTGGAGTCTTGCAATGGAATGCACGGTAACGTGGACGGGCGCGAGCGGCGCCCGCTCGGGAATGGGCTTTGTCGCAGAAACGGGCAGCGGCCACGTGGTGGCCATGGATGGCGCGCCTGATGCGGCCAATCCTGCCAACGGCGGCCAGAATCTCGCCGCCCGCCCGATGGAGCTGCTGCTGGCCGGCACCGGCGGCTGCACCGCCTATGACGTGGTGCTGATCCTCAAGCGCGGCCGCCACGATGTGAAAAACTGCACTGTGGCGCTGAAGGCTGAGCGCGCCGACACCGAACCCAAGGTCTTCACCAAGATCCATATGCAGTTCACCGTCACCGGCAAGGGCATCCCCGCAGCGGCGGTGGAGCGTGCGATTGCGATGAGCCATGAGAAATACTGCTCGGCCAGCATCATGCTGAGCAAGACGGCCGAGATCACCACGGGGTTTGACCTGGTGGAAGCCTAAGCACGGGCGTAGACCTCCCGCAATGCCCAGGTGGCCATTGTGCGGGATGTCAACCTGACTGGAAGTTCGATGCAAAAAAGGCGACAATTGACGCCTTATATGAATCAATCTCTGATTGCCTTGTTGCTGCCGGAGTACCGGCGACGTGTCCTGGGGTTGCTGCTGCTGCACCCTGATGCACAGCTGCACGGGCGAGAAATTGCCAGGCGCACGGGGCTGCCGGCAGGCACCATCACCAGAGAGCTTGGCAAGCTGACATCGGCGGGCCTGTTGCAATGAGAAAAACGGGGCAACCAACAGCTGTACCGCGCAGACTGGAGCTGCCCCGTTTATACAGAGCTGGCCCGTATTTTGCGCAAGACATCAGGCGTGGCAGATGTCTTCGCGACCGCCCTGGCACCTGTCGCCGACAAGATCGATGTGGCCTTTATCTATGGCTCTGTGGCGCGCGGGCAAGAGACTGCGGGCAGCGACATTGACCTGATGCTGGTCGGTACACTAGGCTTTGACGAGGCGGTGCATGTGCTGTGGCCGCTGCAAGCGGAGCTGGGCCGGGAGATCAATCCGCAGGTACTGGGCCAGCAAGAGTTCGCGGCGCGCGCCCAGGCGGCGTTCATGCGCGATGTGCTGTCCAAGCCCAAGATCTTTGTGATGGGGGGTGACGATGAGCTTGCAAAACTTAGTCGGCATCAGTCTTGAGACCGTGGAGCCCAACGCAGCAAGTGCAGTCTTTGCTGGCTGCGCCTGACCGCAATATTGCCGATGCGCACATTGCCGGCTTAAGTGAAGAAAACCAGTTTGATGCCGCCTACAAGGCCATCATGCAGTTGGCCATGCTGGGCCTGATGGCCAATGGCTACCGCACACTGAAGAGCAAGCCCGGCCACCACCAGACCGCCATCCAGACGCTTGCGCTCACCGTGCAGTGGCCCAGCGAGAAGATATGGCCGCTGGATGCCTTGCGCAAACAGCGCAATTTGACGGACTATTCGGGAGACTTGGTCTCCCAGGCGGCGGTAGGCAGCTGCCGGAGCAATGCGATGGCCTTGCTCGCCCATGTGCATGCCTGGCTGCTGGCGCAGCGGCCTCACTGGCTCGATTGAGTGCTTTTGCAGGCCACCTCTGAGGCAGCCTTTGCATGGGGTCCCCGTCCGGGCCCTATCTATCTCTCTATCTCTATATATGGTGCGCCGTCACGGTCATCACCTTGGAGGCGATCTTCATCAGCATCCGGGCGGGCAGGGGCACGGGCAAGGCGCCGGCGTCCACCGCAGCGGCCGCGTGGCGCTCCTCGTCGGCTTTCATCTGGCTGACGACAGCCCGCGATGGTGCGTCGTGTGCTGGCAACAGGTCCAGGTGGGACTGCAGGTGCAAGGACACCTGGTTTTCCGTCTCCTCGACAAAGCCCAGGCTGGCGCGGTCGCTGACCTTGGCGGCCACAGTGCCAATCACAAAAGCGCCGGCAAACCACAGTGGGTTAAGCAGGCTGGGGCGTTCGCCCAAATCCTGCAGGCGCTGGTGGGTCCAGGCCAGGTGGTCCATCTCCTCCTGGGCCGCTTCCAACAGGTGCTCGCGCAGATGCTCGTCGCGCGTGACCATGGCCTGGGCGGTGTAGAGCGCCTGCGCGCAGACTTCGCCCACGTGGTTGACCCGCATATAAGAAGCGGAGAGCTTCTTCTCCTCAGGGCTGAGGTCCGCCTCATCGATGCCCGCAGCGGGCGAGGGGTTGGCCGCACGGGGCGTGGCAAACAGGGTGCGCAGCGCAGTATCTGCTGCGCAAAGGAGTCGATCTTGCATAGGGTGCCATGCTAACCAGTAGAATACACCCCGCTGCAAACATGGCGAATCTCCTCTGGAGGGGCTTGTTTTGCAGCAAATTTTTGTCGAAAAATTGGACGGCGGCTGACATTCGTTAAACGTTGCACTCAAGCAACGATTTACAGCGAATAGGTCCTCAAGTGGGGGAATTTGTTTGCGCAACCGCCTGCGGTCTGTTGAAATAGAGAGAACTTCCACACTAGGAGGTTGGCGCGGGAGCAGGTAGAAGTTGTGCAGAACCGTGAGGCTGACATCAACCCCCCCGTACCAGCGCCGTCTGTTAAACCTTGGAGTAACTCGCAATGAAAAAATCTCTTGTTGCCTTGGCAGTGCTGGCCGCTTCCGGCGCCGCAATGGCTCAATCTTCCGTGACCCTGTTCGGTATCGTTGATGCTGGCGTGACCTACGCTAAGACCAGCGGTGGCGAAAGCAACTACGGTCTGACCAACTCCGGTAACGCCACCAGCCGTCTGGGCTTCCGCGGCGTGGAAGATCTGGGTGGCGGTCTGAAGGCTGGTTTCTGGCTGGAAGGCGCAATCCAGAACGACAGCGGTACCGCTTCCGGCGGCGGCGCTGCAGGTCCTGGCTTCGAGTTCAAGCGTCGTTCCACCGTGTCCCTGATGGGCAACTTCGGTGAAGTGCGTCTGGGTCGCGAACTGACCGCAGCTTACAACACCGTGTCTGGCTACGACGTGTTCGGCCAAGTCGGTATCGGCCAAAACTTCAGCTTCGGCAACGGCACCTACGGCTTCGGCGACCCAGTTCGCGTGGGCAACATGGTTTCGTACTACACCCCTAACATGTCCGGCTTCACCGCTGGCGTGAACTACGGCTTCGGCGAAACCGCTGGCGACAGCTCCGCTAAGCGTTACATCGGCGTGTCCGCTGGTTACAACAACGGCCCTCTGAGCGCCGGTATTGCTTACGACCAGCAAAACGATCCTACCGCCAGCTTCGAAAAGGCTCAAGGTCTGGGTCTGGGCGCTGCTTACAACTTCGGCGCTTTCAAGCTGTCGGGTCTGATCCGTCAAGTGCAAAGCACCCCAGTGGGTGGTGGCAGCAAGGCTAAGTTCCAGTCCGCTGGTCTGGGCGCAACCGCTGCTGTCGGCGCTGCTGGCGAAGCCCGTCTGGCTTACAACTACTACGACAACAAGGAAATCGAAGGCAAGGCTCACCAGCTGTCGCTGGGCTATGTCCACAACCTGTCGAAGCGCACCGCTCTGTACGGCACCTACGCTTTCCTGAAGAACCAGAAGAGCGAAACCATGAGCCTGTCGGCTAACGGCCTGGGCATCGACCCAGCCCGCGCCGGCAAGAACCAAAACGCTATCACCGTTGGTGTGCGTCACGCTTTCTAATGAATGGCTAGGGGTTCCTAGCTACTCAATCTGAAAAGCAAAAAGCCCGTCGAAAGACGGGCTTTTTTTATGCCTGCTCGCCGCTGCCCTGTCCAGGCGCTCGGCCTTGTTCTGGGTAGATGGGGTCACTGCAGCGGCGACAGCGGCTGCGCCCGCTCGTGTTATCAGCCTGTCAAAGGTCCCATCTTGAAGCCCCACGCCGTGGGAAGCGCGAGACCCGTTGTGCTTTCCTGCCGATGCGGCAGGAGCGCTGCGGCGCTGGCTTGTGGCAGGCTTGATACATACCGCATGCTGTATCGGCGCTGGTAGCCGCCAAGATGCGCCTGTATCGCTTTTTTGACATGTGGGAATGGAAGGGCAGGCGTGGTCTGGCAGGCAGCGCGTTTTCATAATTAGCAGATGAAGCCGTGTTTTGCCCGACAAAACACCTGCTTTTGCCGGTCACCTAACAGAAATAAACGCGACTCGGGAATATCCCCGCCCTGGGGGAAGCACCATGCGGAAGATCGATTCCTTGCGGCATAGTGAAGCACTACTATTCTGCGAGGACTTATGAAACAGCCTTCTCTTGCTCTGGTTGCGATAGCGGTAGCCACCGTTTTGTCAGCTGGCGTGGCCCAGGCCAAGCCCTTCAAGTGGGCCAGCCAGGCCGACGTTGCCAGCTGGGATATCCATGCGCAAAACAATGGCCTGCACAACGCCATTCATCCCTATGTCTACGAGACCCTGGTCACCTACAACAGCAAGACCTTTGCGGTCGAGCCGCTGCTGGCTACCTCGTGGAAGGAAGTCACCCCCAAACAGATGCGCTTTTCATTGCGCCAGGGTGTGAAGTTCCAGGATGGCTCGAACTTCACCGCCGATGATGCGGTGTTCTCGATCACCCGTGCGATGGCCAAGACCTCGAACTACGGCCCCTTTGTCCAGGGCATCGAGAAGGTCGTCAAGGTCGATGATGGCACCATCGATATCTTCATGGTGGACCCCAATCCCGTGCTGCTGCGCCAGATGACCGAGCTGCGCATGATGAGCAAGGCCTGGTCGGAGAAGAACAAGTCCACCGAGCCGATGGACATCAAGAAGTCCGACGAGAATTTTGCCCACCGCAATGCGATGGGCACCGGCCCGTTCATTCTGGAGTCCTGGCAGCCCGATGTGCGCATGGTGCTCAAGAAGAACCCCAACTGGTGGGGCCAGATGCCGGGCAATGTGACTTCGATCACCTACACCCCGATCAAATCGGCGCCGACCCGCATGGCGGCGCTGCTGTCCGGTGAAGTGGACATGGTGCTCGATCCAACGCCGCAAGACTTGAACCGCCTGCGCGCCAGCCCGGACCTGAAGATCCTTGAAGGCTTGGAGAACCGCACAATTTTCTTTGGCATGGACCAGTTCCGTGACGAGCTGCCCGGCTCCAGCGTCAAGGGCAAGAACCCGCTCAAGGACCAGAAGGTGCGCCAGGCGCTCTACCAGTCCATCGACATCCAGGCGATCACCAAGACCATCCTGCGCGGCCTGGGCAAGCCCACTGGCACCCTGGTGGCGCCCCAGGTCAATGGCTGGACCGAGACCGTGGGCCAGCGCCTGCCCTATGACCAGGACGCCGCCAAGAAGCTGCTCACGCAAGCGGGCTACCCCGATGGCTTCGAGGTCGACTTTGCCTGCCCCAACAACCGCTATATCAGCGACGAGGCGATCTGCCAGGCGGTCACCGCGATGTGGGCCAAGATCGGGGTCAAGGCCAAGCTGCGCACCTTGCCAATGGTCACCTACTTCCCGATGATCCAGCGCAACGAAGCGAGCATCTACATGCTCGGCTGGGGTGTGCCGACTTTCGATTCGCTCTACAGCCTGCAGTCACTGGTGCGCACCGTCGGCAAGGGCGGCGACGGAAACTACAATGTCGGCCGCTACAGCAACGAGCGCATGGATTATCTGGTGGACCGCGTGAAAACGGAAACCGACCAGCCCGTGCGCACCCGCATGCTGACCGAGGGTTTGCAGCTGTCCAACGACACGGTCTCGCACCTGCCGCTGTATGACCAGGTGATCCCCTGGGCGATGAAGAAGAACATCGACCTGGTGCACCGCGCAGACAACCGGGTGGACATCAAACTGGTGACGGTCCGTTAACCAACGGCGAGCGGTGCGCAGGCCGGCTGCCCGATGCGGCAGCCGGCCATTTCATAAAAAGCGAAAGAAGAATAGGCAGACAACACGGGTGCCAGGAACGCTCTGCAGAACCCTCACCAACTGGGTTTTGCAGAGAGTTCCTAGGGCACCTTCCCTCTGTTTGTCACGATGAGAGTCAGCCATGTTTGCATTCATATTGCGCCGATTGATACAGGCGGTGATCGTGATGATCGCCGTGGCGTTCATTTCCTTCATGTTGTTCCAGTATGTGGGTGACCCGGTCACCTTCTTGCTGGGCCAGGATGCCACCCCACAGCAGATTGCCGAGTTGCGCAGTGCGCTGGGGCTGGACAAACCGTTTTTCGTGCAGTTCTGGCACTTTTTGCTCAACGCTGCCCAGGGCGAATTCGGCATCAGCCTGCGCCAGGGTGCCAAGGTCTCGTCCCTGATTGCCGAGCGCTTCCCGGCGACCTTTGAGCTGGCTATGGTGGCTGCGTTGCTGGCCTTGGTCATCGGTGTGCCGATGGGCGTGTATGCCGCGCTGCGGCGCGGCAGCTTCATGAGCCAGGTGTTCATGACCTTGTCGCTGCTGGGTGTGTCCCTGCCCACCTTCCTGATCGGTATCTTGCTGATTTTGATCTTCTCGGTGCACCTGGGCTGGTTCCCGAGCTTTGGCCGTGGCACGACGATGCAGCTGGGCTTTTGGAGCACCGGCTTGCTGAGCGCCAAGGGCTGGCACCACATCATCTTGCCGGCCATCACCTTGGCCGTGTTCCAGCTCACGTTGATCATGCGCCTGGTGCGCGCCGAGATGCTGGAGGTGCTGCGCACCGACTACATCAAGTTCGCCAAGGCCCGGGGCCTGAGCAACCGTACGATCTACTTTGGCCACGCCCTCAAGAACACGCTGGTGCCGGTGATGACCATCACCGGTCTGCAGCTGGGCGGCCTGATTGCCTTTGCCATCATCACCGAGACGGTGTTCCAGTGGCCCGGCATGGGCCTGCTGTTCATCCAGGCGGTGACCTTTGCCGATATCCCGGTCATGGCCGCCTACCTGTGCCTGATTGCGCTGATTTTTGTGGTGATCAACCTGGTGGTCGATCTGTTGTATTTCGCTGTCGACCCGCGCCTGCGCGTCGAAAAATCGGGAGGGCACTGAGATGCCACGTCTGCCTTATAGCGCGAGCTCGCGCGCCTTTTCTCACCTGGCCCAGATCCATCCGGAGCTGACGGCCTTCCGCCGTGACCTGCATGCCAATCCGGAGCTGGGTTTTGAAGAAAAATACACCGCTGCTCGCGTGAGCGAGGCGTTGCGCCTGTGTGGTGTCGATGAGATCCACCAGGGCATCGGCAAGACCGGCGTGGTCGGTGTGATCCGTGGCCACAAGCACGGCAGCGGCCGCATGATCGGCCTGCGCGCCGATATGGATGCACTGCCGATCACCGAGCAGGGCAACTGCAGCTGGCGCTCGGGCAAGCAGGGGCTGATGCATGCCTGCGGCCATGATGGCCACACTGCGATGCTGGTGGGCGCGGCGCGCTATCTGGCCGAGACGCGCAATTTTGACGGCACCGCTGTGCTGATCTTCCAGCCCGGCGAGGAGGGCTATGCCGGCGCGCGCGAGATGATCCAGGATGGCCTGTTCGAGCGCTTCCCGGTCGATTCGGTCTATGCGATGCACAACTGGCCTGCGATGCGCCAGGGCATGATCGGCATCAACCCCGGCGCGATGATGGCCGCGGCCGACCGCATCCAGATCAATATCACGGGCAAGGGCGGCCACGGCGCCCATCCTTACCAGACCAATGATGTGGTGCTGGCGTCGGCACACCTGATTACGGCGATCCAGTCCATCGTCTCGCGCAATGTGCGTGCCATCGACTCGGCCGTCATCAGCATCTGCGCGCTGCAGTCGGGGGACCTGGCTGCGTTCAGCGTCACGCCGGGCTCGTCGACCTTGGTGGGCACGGTGCGCACCTTCAACCCCGATGTGCAGAACATGGTCGAGCGCCGCCTGGGCGAGCTGTGCCAGGCGCTGGGCCTGGCCTTTGGCGTGAACGCGCAGCTGCAGTACGAGCGCTCCTACCCGGCGACGATCAACACGGCCGAAGAAGCGGTGTTTGCCGGCGATGTGGCCTCTGACCTGGTGGGCGAAGCCCTGGTGGTGCGCAACATGGACCCGAGCATGGGCGCTGAGGATTTCTCCTTCATGCTGCAGCAAAAGCCCGGGGCCTATCTGCGCCTGGGCCAGGCCGTCGGTGACGACATCATTCCGCTGCACAACAACCGCTACGACTTCAATGACGATGTGCTGCCGCTGGGTGCGGCGCTGCACGCCGGCATTGTCGAGCGTGGCATGCCACTTGCTTTGGGCTAAAGCCTCCGCACCCGGCCCTTGCGGGCCGGACTTCAGAAAAGGGGAAAACGATGAAACACACGATGAGCAAGACCTTGTTGGTATCGATGTTGGCGGCCGCCTATGTTTGCGCCGGCGCGCAGACGGTGCGCATCGGTTCCCAGGGCGACGCCCTGTCCATGGATCCGCATTCCTTCAATGAGACGGTGCAGCTGAGTGTGACCGGCAATGTCTACGAGCCGCTGGCCGGCCGCAACAAGGACCTGAGCCTGCGCCCGGTGCTGGCCACCAAGTGGGAGCAGACCTCACCGACCGTCTGGCGCTTTACCTTGCGCAAGGGCGTGCAGTTCCATGATGGCACGCCGTTCACCGCCGATGATGTGGTGTTCTCGATGATGCGCACGCAGCTCGAAGGCTCGGACATGAAGTCCTACACCAACCCCATCAAGGAGACGCGCAAGGTCGATGACTACACGGTGGACATCGAGACCAAGGACCCGGCCCCGATCCTGCCGAGCATGATCTCGCAGGTCTACATCATGAGCAAGACCTGGTCCGAGGCCAACAATGCCGTCAACCCGGTGGACCGCCGCAAGGGCATCGAGAACACCGCCTCGTTCAAGGCCAATGGCACCGGCCCCTACCGCGTGCGCGAGCGCCAGCCCAATGTGCGCACCGTCTTCAACCGCAGCGCCAACTACTGGGACAAGGTCGAAGGCAATGTGCAGGAAGTGGTCTACACGCCAGTGGCCAATGATGCGACCCGTGTGGCCGCGCTGCTGTCGGGCCAGGTCGATGTGATCGACCCGGTGCCGGTGCAGGATCTGGACCGTGTCGCCAATACCGGCGGCACCCGTGTGGTGTCCGGGCCTGAGCTGCGCGCCATCTTCATGGGCATGGACCAAAAGCGCGATGAGCTGCTGAACTCCAGCGTCAAGGGCAAGAACCCGTTCAAGGACAAGCGCGTGCGCCAGGCCTTCTACCAGGCCATCGATATCGAGGGCCTGCACAAACAGGTGATGCGCGGGGCCTCGGGCAATCTGGCCACCTTGATCGGCAAGGGCGTCAACGGCTACACCGACGACATCAAGCGCCTGCCCTACGACCCGGCTGCGGCCAAGAAACTGCTGAGCGAAGCGGGCTACCCCGATGGTTTCTCGCTGACCTTGAACTGCTCGAACGACCGCTATATCAACGACAGCCGCATCTGCCAGGCGGTATCGGCCAACCTGGCCAAGATCGGCGTCAAGGTGCAGCTCAATGCCGAGACCAAGGGCACCTATTTCCCGCGCATCATGCGCCATGAAACGGCCTTTTACATCCTGGGCTGGACGCCGTCGACCTACGACGCCCACAACCCGCTGCTGGCCTTGATGAACTGCAATGACGGCAAGGGTGCTGGCGCGTTCAACTACGGCAACTACTGCAATCCCAAGGTCGATGCCTTGACCCGCCAGGTGCAGTCGGAGACCGACACCACCAAGCGCAACCAGGCGATCCATGAGGCGCTGCAGACCGTGGCCGACGATGTGGGGTACCTGCCGCTGCACCAGCAGTTCATGAACTGGGGGGTGAGCAAGAACGTCGAGCTGGTGCAGATGGCCGATGGCTTCATGCCCTTCAAGTGGATGACCGTGAAGAAGTAAATGCCCCGGGCCGCTGCGCTGCAGCGGCTGGCGACTAGAGAGAGAAGATGACGATGAAAAACCGAATCAGGCGCTGGATGGACAGCGATGTGGGCTACAGCTTTCGCAATTCGCCCACAGCCATCGTGGCCGCCCTCATTGCGGCGGTCTGCGTGTTTTGCGCGCTGTTTGCCGGCTGGGTGGCGCCGCACAACCCCTTTGACCTGACCACGCTGGAGCTGAGCGATGCGCGCATCCCGCCGGTGTGGAGCGAAGAGGGCGGCTGGAAGTACATCCTGGGCACCGATGACCAGGGCCGCGACATTCTGTCGGCGCTGATGTATGGCGCGCGCATTTCGCTGATCGTGGGACTGGCCTCAGTGGCCCTGTCCGTGGTCGTCGGGGTGGGTCTGGGCCTGCTGGCTGGCTTCAAGGGTGGCTGGATCGATTCGGTGCTGATGCGCCTGTGCGATGTGATGCTGTCCTTCCCGGCCATCCTGGTCGCCTTGCTGATCGCCGGTGTGGGCCGCGCGGTGTTTCCCAATGCCAATGAATCGCTGGCCTTTGGCGTGCTGATCATCTCGATCTCGCTCACCGGCTGGGTGCAGTACGCACGCACGGTGCGCGGCTCGACGATGGTCGAGCGCAACAAGGAATATGTGCAGGCCGCCCGCGTCACCGGCGTGGCGCCGCTGCGCATCATGGTCAAGCATGTGCTGCCCAATGTGCTGGGCCCGGTCATGGTGCTGGCCACCATCCAGGTGGCCACAGCCATCATCACCGAGGCGACCCTGTCTTTCCTCGGCGTGGGCGCGCCGCCCACGTCGCCCTCGCTGGGCACCCTGATCCGCGTGGGCAATGACTACCTGTTCTCCGGCGAATGGTGGATCACGATCTTCCCGGGCCTGATGCTGGTGCTGATCGCGCTGTCGGTCAACCTGCTGGGCGACTGGCTGCGCGATGCGCTCAACCCGCGCCTGCGTTGATGGTGCGGACACAAGACGAACAAGGAACAACCACGATGTCATTGTTGGAAGTTAAAAATCTGGTGGTCGAGTTTCCCAATCGCTATGGTGTGCTGCGGGCGCTGGACAACATCTCCTTTTCCATCGCCCCCGGCGAGATCCTGGGCGTGGTCGGTGAATCGGGCGCGGGCAAGTCGCTGACGGGCGCGTCCATCATCGGCCTGCTCGAGCCGCCAGGCCATGTGGCCTCGGGCGAGATCGTGCTCGAAGGCGAACGCATCGACAACCTGTCCGCCGACAAGATGCGCCATATCCGGGGCCGCCGCATTGGCGCGATCTTCCAGGACCCGCTCACGTCGCTGAACCCGCTCTACACCGTGGGGCGCCAGCTGATCGAGACCATCCAGACCCACCTCAAGCTCTCGGCCTCGGAGGCGCGCCAGCGCGCGATCGAACTGCTCAAGGACACCGGCATTCCGGCAGCCGAAGAGCGGATTGACCACTTTCCGCACCAGTTCTCCGGCGGCATGCGCCAGCGCGTGGTGATTGCGCTGGCCCTGGCGGCCGAGCCCAAGCTGATCGTGGCCGACGAGCCCACGACGGCGCTCGACGTATCGATCCAGGCGCAGATCATCAGCCTGCTCAAGAACATCTGCCGCACCCGGGGTGCGGCGGTGATGCTGATCACCCATGACATGGGCGTGATTGCCGAGACCTGTGACCGGGTCGCGGTGATGTACGCCGGCCGTGTTGCGGAAATCGGCCCGGTGCATGAGGTGATCAACCACCCCGCGCACCCCTACACACGCGGCCTGATGGCGTCCATCCCCGATATGGAAGCCGACCGTGAGCGCCTGAACCAGATCGACGGCGCCATGCCCCGGCTCAATGCCATCCCCAAGGGCTGCGCCTTCAACCCGCGCTGCCCCCAGGTGTTTGACCGCTGCATGGAGCAGCGCCCCGAGCTGATGGCCGCGGGCGCCACCCAGGCCGCCTGCTGGCTGCATGCAGCCGATTACCAGCCCCAAGTGGCTGCCACCGAGGACACGGTATGAGCGAGATGGCAACCATGACGAACAAGGACACAGCAGCGCTGCAAGGCGCGGGCGACAAGCAGCCCCTGGTGCAGGCGCGTGACCTGGCCAAGACCTTTGATGTGTCGGCGCCCTGGCTCAACCGGGTGCTGGAGCGCAAGCCGCGCAGCCTGCTGCGCGCCGTCGATGGCGTGAGCTTTGACATAGAAAAGGGCAAGACCCTGGCCTTGGTGGGCGAGTCCGGCTGCGGCAAGAGCACGGTGGCGCGCCTGTTGGTGGGCCTGTACGGCCCCACGCGCGGCACCTTCACCTTCGATGGCCAGGACGCGCATGCCGCATTCCGCGACCCGAATGCGCGTGCGATGCGCCGCCGCGTGCAGATGATCTTCCAGGATCCCTATGCCAGCCTGAACCCGCGCTGGTCGGTCGAGCAGATCATTGGCGAGCCGCTCAAGGAGCATGGCCTGATCACCAACACCGAGCAGCTCAAGGCGCGCGTGGCCGAGCTGCTGGTGCAGGTGGGCCTGGCGCCGATGGACATGATCAAGTACCCGCACCAGTTCTCGGGCGGGCAGCGCCAGCGCATCTCCATCGCCCGCGCACTGGCGACCGAGCCGGAGTTCCTGGTCTGCGACGAGCCCACCTCGGCGCTCGATGTGTCGGTGCAGGCCCAGGTGCTCAACATCATGAAGGACCTGCAGAAAAAGCGCGGTCTGACCTACCTGTTCATCTCGCACAACCTGGCCGTCGTGCGCCATGTCAGCGACCAGGTGGGGGTCATGTATCTGGGTAGGCTGGTAGAGCTGGCCGATAAGCAAACCCTGTTTGCCAAGCCGCGCCACCCCTACACGCGCATGCTGCTCGATGCCATCCCGAAGATGCACGACACCGGCAAGGCGCGCACCCCCGTGCAGGGCGAGGTGCCCAATCCACTGAACCCTCCCACCGGCTGCGCTTTCAACCCGCGCTGCCCGCTGGCCAATGAACGCTGCCGCAGCGAGCGTCCACAGCTGCTCGACGATGGCGGCGTGAAGGTGGCCTGCCATGCGGTGCAAGAGGGGCGCATCCCCGTTGTGTGATGCACTGGCGACCGCCTGCGCTGTGCGCGGGCAGCCCTCCAAACCGGCGTCCTGGACGCCGGTTTTTTCTTGGAGCGGATGCCTTGACAAGCCCCTTGGCTATTACAGAAAGTCACACCTACGTCATCTGGCGGACAAACCATAGAGCTCTTTGTCAAAACGGAGAGAGCAGAAATGGTTGCATTGTCAGTGCGAGAGGGTGCACGTCAGGTGATGGTTTGGACCGTGTGCGGCGTGGCAGCCGCCGTGTTGATGGCTTGCGGTGGAGGCGGCTCCAGCGACAACGACAGCGAAAAAGACGATGTGCTGACGATCCTGCACATCAACGACCACCATTCCACCTTGGCCAGCAAGACGGCGACGCTGCAGTTGCCGGTGGACGGCAAGACCACGGCCGTCACCGTGGACGCCGCAGGTTTCCCCCGCGTGACGGCCGCCATCGAAGCGATCGCTGCGCAGTCGACCCATGTGCTCAAGCTGCACGCCGGTGATGCGGTGACCGGTACCTTGTACTTCAACCGCGCAGGCGCCGATGGCGAGGCCGACATGGCCATGCTCAATACCGTGTGCTTTGATGCCTACACCTTGGGCAACCACGAGTTCGACAAGGGCGACACGGGCCTCAAGGGCATCCTCGATCGCCTCAAGAACGGCAAATGCACGACCCCGGTGCTGAGCGCGAACGTGCAGTTCGGTGCCAGCTCGGCGCTGAACCCCAGCCGCGCACCGAACATGGTCTCGCCCTCCACCGTGGTCGAGCGTGGCGGCCAGAAGATCGGCATCGTCGGCCTGACCATTGCGCAAAAGACCAAGGCCTCGTCCAGCCCGGACAAGGACACCTTGTTCGAAGACGAAGCCCTGGCGGCCCAGCGTGAGATCGACAAGCTGCAGGCCCAAGGCGTCAAGCGCATTGTGCTGCTCAGCCACATCGGCTACGACAACGACCGCACCCTCGCCAAAAAGCTGCGCGGTGTGGATGTGATCGTCGGCGGTGACTCGCACACGCTGCTGGGCCCGGATGCGATGAAGACCATTGGCGTGGGCACGCCAGGCGGCGCCTACCCCACCAACACCACCGACCTCGACGGCAAGCCCGTCTGTATCGTGCAGGCCTGGGAATACTCGCAGGTCGTCGGTGAGCTCAAGGTCAAGTTCGACAAGGACGGCGTGGTCAGCCAGTGCGAAGGCACGCCACACGTGCTGATCGGCGATGACTTCAAGATCGCAGGCACTGCCGCGACTGAAGCGCAGCGCACGTCCATCATCAGCAGCGTGAACGCCGCCGGCTTCCTGCGCATCACGTCGCCGTCTGCCCAGGCGGCCGCCGTGCTCAAGCCTTTCACCGAAAAGGTCGCCAGCTTCAACGTGACCAAGGTGGCCTATGCCCCGCAAGAGCTGTGCTCGCGCCGGGTGCCGGGCGGCGAAGGCAGCACCGACTACAGCCGCTCCAGCGCGGCCTGCAATGCCGAAGGCAGCGTCAGCCTGCGCGGTGGCGATATCCAGCAGCTGGTGGCCCAGTCCTACCTGGAAGTGGCCAACGCGCACTACGGCGGTGCCGACATCTCGCTGCAAAGCGGCGGTGGCGTGCGCATTCCGCTCAATGGTGAAGTGACCGCGGCCAATGCGATCCAGGTGCTGCCGTTTGGCAACATGCTGTTCCGCCTGGATGTGACCGGCGCGGAAGTCAAGGGCATGCTTGAAGACGGCCTGGAAGCTGTCTACGGCGCAGGCGGCTCGACGGGCCCTTACCCCTACACCGGCGGCATGCGCTTTGATGTGAATGCCAAGGCCGCCTTTGGCAGCCGTGTCACCGGCATCGAAGTGCGCGACACCACCAGCGGCCAATGGACTGCGCTGGACCAGGGCAAGACCTATCGCCTCTTTGTACTGAGCTTCAACGCCAACGGCGGTGACGGCTACAAGACCTTGGCCTCGGTGCCAGCAGCGCGCCGCCTCGATATCGGCGTGCTCGATGCCGATGTGTTCTTCAACTACATCGAATCGCAGCCCAAGGATGCCACCACCGGTCTGCCAGCGCTCAAGCGCCTGTCCACCGACCTGTACAGCACCAAGAGCTTTGTGGATGTGCGTTAAACACTGACGCCGCATGACGAAGGGGCAGCCTAGGCTGCCCCATTTTTCGTTCCGGCCAGGCAAAAACGCCGTCAGGTATAGCGCTTGGCGTGCAGGTTGTCCTTCATCTGCTGCAGCACCGGCTGCAGCGGCTCGCCGATGCGCAGCGCCACGCTGGTGGCCAGCACATCGAGAATCAAGAGGTGCAGCAGGCGCGAAACCATGGGGCTGTAGCGGTCATAGCCTTCGGGGTGGTCGGCGGCCAGGTGGATATTGGCCGCGCGTGCCAGCGGCGAGCCGCTGGCGGTGATGACAATCGTCGTGGCGCCATTGCGCTTGGCAATGTCGGTGGCATCCATCAGGTCGCGCGTGCGGCCGGAGTTGGAGATAACGATAGCGCAGTCGCCCGCACCCAGCATGGTGGCGCTCATCACCTGCATATGGCCGTCGCTGGTCGCCAAACTGGTAACGCCCAGGCGGAAAAACTTGTGCTGCCCATCCTGCGCGACGATGCCGGAATTGCCCACGCCATAGAACTCGATGCGCTTGCCCGCCTGCCAGGTCGCCACGATGGCGCTGGACGCGGCCTCCAGCGCCGTGGTGCTGGCAGCATTGCGGTAGGCCAGAAAGGCCGCGACCGAGTTGTCCACCACCTTGACCAGCACATCGCTGGTCTTGTCATCGGCATCGACACTGCGGTGGATAAAAGGCACGCCTTCGCTGACGCTGCCAGCGAGCTTGAGCTTGAAATCGGCCAGGCCGTCATAGCCCATGCTGCGGCAAAAGCGCACCACGGTGGGCTTGCTGACATGGGCGAGCTCGGCCAGCTCGCGCACCGGGCGCGAGGCAAAGGCGCGCGGGTCGGCCAGCACCAGGCGGGCCACGCGCTGCTCGGCCGGTGCCAGCGAGGGGAGAGAAGCGGTGATGCGGTCTAGCATGGGGATCCCTTGTGGGTGGTAGCGGTGCTCAAAACTCTTCCATCCAGCTGTGGCCGTCGCGCGCGACCAGTGCGCTGGCAGCGCCCGGGCCCCAATGTCCGGCCACATAGGGGCGCGGGCTTTCGCCGCGGGCATTGGCCTGCTGCCAGGTCTCCAGAATCGGCTCCACCCACTGCCAAGCGGCCTCCTGCTCGTCGGCACGCACAAACAGGTTCAGGCGCCCAGCGATCACGTCGAGCAGCAGGCGCTCGTAGGCGCCCACGCGCTCGGTGCCAAAGCGCTGGTCAAAGTCCAGATCCAGCGCGGCGGGCGACAAGGTCTGCACACCGCCGGTATCGGCCTGGCTTTGCGCAGCAGCCATCAGCT
The DNA here is from genome assembly GCF_014076495.1 of Comamonas koreensis. Taxonomy (NCBI): domain Bacteria; kingdom Pseudomonadati; phylum Pseudomonadota; class Betaproteobacteria; order Burkholderiales; family Comamonadaceae; genus Comamonas; species Comamonas koreensis. The sequence continues at coordinate 1,541,934 of NZ_CP043575.1, forward strand.
GCAGGGTCAGGCCATCCTTGGGCTGCAGGTGGATGGTGAGGCGATTGGCCGCGCCCAGCGGCGTGCGGTAGATGGCATGGGGCACCTGGCGGAAATGAACGACGATCGAGGCCTCGCGCCCGGCCAGGCGCTTGCCGGTGCGGATGAAAAAGGGCACACCGGCCCAGCGCCAGTTGCTGATCTCGGTGCGCAGCGCGACAAAGGTCTCGGTCTGGCTGGTGGGCGAGACGCCTTCTTCCTGGCGGTAGCCCGGCACCGGCTTGCCGGCAATCTGGCCTGCCGCGTACTGGCCGCGCACCACGTCGCGGCTCACCGTCTCCGGTGTCCAGCGCTTGAGTGACTGCAGCACCTTGAGCTTTTCATTGCGGATCGCATCGGCGTCAGCGCTGATGGGTGGCTCCATGCCAATCGCGCACAGCAGCTGCAGCGCATGGTTTTGCACCATGTCGCGCAGCGCGCCGGTACTTTCGTAGAACTCGCCGCGCTTTTCCACGCCCAGCTGCTCGGCCATCGTAATCTCGATGCTGGCAATGTTCTCGCGCCGCCACAGGGGCTCGAAGATGGCATTGCCAAAGCGCAGCGCCAGCAGGTTCTGGACCGAGGGCTTGCCCAGGTAGTGGTCGATGCGGAAGATCTGCGCCTCGGAAAACACCTCGCGCACCGCTGCATTGATCGCGCGGTTCGAGGGCAGGTCATGGCCCAGCGGCTTTTCCAGCACCACGCGGGTGCGCTCGGTGGCCAGGCCCGCTGCGCCCAGCTGCTCGCAAACGGTGGTGAACAGCGAGGGAGCGGTAGCCAGGTACATCACGACGGTGTCGGCATCGCGCGCCTGCAGCAGCTCGCGCAGCGCGGCATAGTCGGCCGGTTGCGACAGGTCCATGCGCAGGTAGTGCAGGTGCTGGGCAAAGCGGGCAAATTCCGCGTCGCTGGGCCGCTTGTCGGCCTCGACCTCGGCCAGCCGCTGGGCGATCAGCGCGCGGTACTCGTCGTCACTCATTGCCCCTCGGCCCACGCCGATGATGCGCCCGCCCGCAGGCAGGCTGCCGTGGCGGAAAGATTGAAACAGCGCGGGCAGCAATTTGCGCCAGGCCAGATCGCCGGTGCCGCCAAATAAAACCAGATCAAAACGCATGAAACTTCCTGAACATCAAGGCAGGGATTAATGTAACTCAGTTTCATGTTCGGGGAGAAGACGTAGAATGCATCCACCCCTCAACCGCACATAAGTTCGGTTAAGCTTGAGCGCCCCCCGTGTTGGCTGCAACGCGTAGGGGCAGACAAGCACGGCTAACCGGATATGGACCAAGAGCAGACCATGAACCAACTCGATGCACTCAAAGCGCTGACCACGGTGGTGGCAGATACCGGTGACTTTCACCAGCTGGCGCAGTTCCAGCCGCAAGACGCGACGACCAACCCGTCCCTGATCCTCAAGGCTGTGCAGAAGGCCGAATACGCGCCGCTGCTGACGGAGACCGTGCAAAAGTTCCGCGGCAAGCCGCTCGATGAGGTGATGGACCGCCTGCTGGTGCGCTTTGGCGCCGAGATCCTGTCCATCATCCCGGGCCGTGTGTCGACCGAGGTCGATGCCCGCCTGTCATTCGACACAGACGCGACAGTGGCCCGTGCCCAGCGCATCATCGCGCTGTACGAGGCCGAGGGCGTGCACATCGACCGCGTGCTGATCAAGATCGCCTCCACCTGGGAAGGCATCCAGGCGGCCAAGGAGCTGGAAGCGCAGGGCATCCACACCAACCTGACCTTGCTGTTCGCCCAGTGCCAGGCCATCGCCTGCGGCCAGGCCCAGGTGCAGCTGATCTCGCCGTTTGTCGGCCGTATCTACGACTGGTACAAAAAGCAGGCTGGCAGCAACTGGGACGAAGCTGCGATGGCCGGTGCCAACGACCCGGGTGTGAAATCGGTCAAGGCCATATTCGATTACTACAAGCATTTCGGCATCACGACCGAAGTGATGGGCGCGAGCTTCCGCAATATCGGCCAGGTCACCGCGCTGGCGGGCTGCGATCTGCTGACCATCTCGCCCGAGCTGCTGGCCCAGTTGGCCGCCGCTGACGCACCGCTGCAGCCCGCGCTGAACGCCGAAGCGGCCAAGGCGCTGTCGCTGGAGCATGTGCAGTATGACGAGGCGGGCTTTCGCTTTGCACTGAACGAAGACGCGATGGCCACCGAAAAGCTGGCCGAAGGCATCCGCGCTTTTGTCGCCGATGCCATCAAGCTCGACAAGTTGTTGCAATCGGCCTGATCGGGTGGCTGCCAGCCCGCCTGGCAGCCCCGTGCAGCCATTTACACTGCCCTATGAACCGAGAATGTGCGACACAGCGCAAGCGCTGCGATGAAACCCCCGCGTGGCAAGAACTGCAAAAATACTACGACGCTGAGGGCCGAGGCCAGGACCTGCGCGCGGCCTTTGCCGACGATGCGTCCCGACTGGACCAGTTCAGCCAGCAAGCGCCCCATCTGTTTGCCGACCTGTCCAAGAACCTGATCGACCGCCACAGCCAGCAGCTTTTGCTGCAGCTGGCGCGCGACTGTGACCTGGAGAAGGCGCGCGATGCGATGTTTGCTGGGGCAGAGGTCAATGCCTCCGAAGGCCGCGCCGCCATGCACTGGCTGCTGCGCCAGCCCGCCCAGGGCCTGGAGAACTGGCTACCGGGCAGCTCCGCCGAGGTGCATGCGGCGCTGGCCGATGTGCACAGCAGCCTGACCCAGATGCTGGCGTTGGCCGAGCAGGTGCGTGCCAACCCGCAGATCACCGACATCGTCAACATCGGCATTGGTGGCTCGGACCTGGGCCCGGCCATGGTGGTCAATGCGCTGGAGGACTGGCGCATTGCCGGCAAGCGCTTCCACTTTGTCTCGAATGTGGACGGGCATGAGCTGGGCCATGTGCTGGCGCAGACCCGGCCCGAGAGCACCTTGTTCCTGGTCGCATCCAAGTCTTTCACGACCCTGGAGACCATGGTCAACGCGCATTCGGCGCGCGACTGGTTCATTGCGCAAGGCGGCAGCGAGGACCGCAGCGCCGCGCTGTCGATCTCCAAGCACTTCTGGGCGCTGACCACCAACACCGAGGCGGCCGCTGCCTTTGGCATCGACACCACGCTGGGTTTCTGGGACTGGGTCGGCGGGCGCTATTCGCTGTGGTCGGTGATCGGCCTGCCGATTGCGATTGCGGTGGGGGCCGAGTCCTTCCGTGCGCTGCTGCAGGGCGCGCATGACATGGATGTGCACTTCAAGACCGCGCCGCTGGCGCAGAACCTGCCGGTGCGCCTGGGCCTGCTCGATGTCTGGTACCGCAACTTCCACGGCTTTGCCACACGCTGTGTAGCGCCCTACAGCCATGGTCTGCGCCGGCTGTCGGCCTATTTGCAGCAGCTGGAGATGGAGAGCAACGGCAAGGGCCGGGATGTAGACAACCAGCCGCTGCCCTATGCAACGTCGCCGGTGGTCTGGGGCGAGCCCGGCACCAATGGCCAGCACGCCTTTTTCCAGATGATCCACCAGGGCCGCGATGTGATCCCGGTGGAGTTCATCGCCGCGCGCGAGGGCGGCAAGAACCTGGCCAGCCACCAGAACAACCTGGTGATCAATGCGATTGCGCAGGCGCAGGCGCTGCTGGTGGGGCGCACCGAAGAGCAAGGCCCCAAGTACTGCCCGGGCAACCGCCCCAGCAGCTTCTTGCTGATGGACAAGCTCACCCCCACCTCGCTGGGCGCGCTGATTGCTTTGTACGAGCACCGCGTGTTTGTCAGCGGTGCCCTTTGGGGCATCAACAGCTTTGACCAGTGGGGCGTGGAGCTGGGCAAGCAACTGGCCAAGGACCTGTTTGCGCGCCGCGACCAGGGTGACTGGCAGGGCGTGGATCCCTCGACCGTGGCGCTGGTGAGCCGGCTGGCGCCCTGACGCTGCTCGCCAGGCACTGCCGTGTGGAGATACGGCAGTGCAGCACGGTGTTTCCAAAACAGCAACACATGCTTCTAAATACGCGCTAGGGATTGGCGCGACTCTCTGGAATACTCGGAGGCTGGATGCGCTGGCGCAAAACCGGCGCATCCTTTTTGTTTTAAAGCGCATGTGCAGCGCACCAAGACCAGCGCAATCGCAAAGCTGGTGAGGCATCTTGGCCCGGTGCCGGGATACCCGTTCGTTCATTCCAAGGAGTACACAATGACATTCAGCATCAAGATGGTGGCTGCGGCGGTGGCTTTTGCCGCAGGCGGCGCGGCGTTTGCGCAAAGCACCTTTGACAAGATCAACAGCACTGGCAAGGTGGTGGTGGGCGTGCGCGAGAGCTCGGCCCCGATGGCCTATGCGATTGGCTCCAACCAGACCTTTGGCGGCTACCACGTTGAGCTGTGCGAGCGCGTGCTCAAGGAAATCGCGCCCAAGGCCAAGATCGAATACATGGCGCTGACGGCGCAGAACACGATGCCGCTGGTGCAAAACGGCACCGTGGACATTGGCTGCGGCCCCACCACCAACAACCTGAGCCGCCAAAAGCAAGTGGCTTTTGCCGTGACCACCTATGTGAGCCAGGTGCGCGCAGCCGTCCGTGCCGATTCGAACATCACCAGCGTCAAGCAGCTCGATGGCAAGACGGTGGCGGCCTCGGCCGGTACCACCGCCGTGCAGCTGCTGCGCAAGTTCGCCAAGGACAACAGCATCAACCTGCCCACCACCTTGGGCAAGGACCATTTCGAGAGCTTCATGCTGCTCGAATCAGGCCGCGCTGACGCCTTTGTGCTCGACGACAACCTGCTCGCTGGTGTGATCGCGAACTCGGCCAACCCGGCTGGCTACAAGATCGTCGGCGAGGCGCTGGGGTCGGAGCCCATTGCGCTGCTGTTCCGCAAGGACGATCCGGCCTTCAAGAAGGCCGTGGACGACAGCCTGACCAAGATGATGAAGTCCGGCGAGCTGGCCAAGGTCTATGACAAGTGGTTCATGCAACCCATCCCGCCCAAGGGCCAGGCGCTGAACCTGCCGATGAGCGATACCCTGAAGAAGCTGCTGCAAGAGCCCAACGACAAGCCACTGGAAGCCTACGCGGACCAGTAAGCCGCGCGCTTGCACCCTGCACCCCACCCAGCCCCGGCTGGGTTTTTTTATGCCCGCAGGCCGCGCCTATCAGGCAGCGATGGCTGCGCCAAACATCGCATTTTTCATCGCAGGCACCGGCCCCCGCCATGTTGTGCGTAATTGGAATAATTTGCCGCGCTATTGTCGTTTGACCTGGCACAAGGCTCTGCCTAGCATGACGCGCAGTGTTGTCTTGGTGCCCAGCCGCTTTTTGGCCGGCCGCCAAGGCCCGGTTTTCCCGTTTTATTAGCTATTGATCTGGTACCCACGATGACCCACTTTGTGCACCCCGATGAGGTTCGTTCGCGCTTCTCCCGCGCCATGTCCGATATGTACCGCGACGAAGTGCCGCAATACGGCAACTTGATGGCGCTGGTGGCCCAGGTCAATGCTGAAGTGCTCAAGGCCCAGCCCGCACTGGCCAATGCAATGGCGCAGGCCGACGAGCTGGACCGCCTGGATGTGGAGCGCCATGGCGCCATCCGCGTGGGCACCAAGGAAGAGCTGTCCACCCTGCGCCGCCTGTTTGCCGTGATGGGCATGGAGGCCGTGGGCTACTACGACCTGTCGGTGGCGGGCGTGCCGGTGCACTCCACCGCCTTCCGGCCGGTCTTGGGCAGCTCGCTCAACCGCAACCCTTTTCGCGTGTTCACCTCGCTGCTGCGCCTGGACCTGCTCGCCGATGAAGCGCTGCGCGCGCAAGCCGCGGAGATTCTGGCCCGCCGCCAGATCTTTACCGAACGCGCGCTGGCGCTGATCGCCCAGTGCGAAGCCGCTGGTGGCCTGAGCGATGCAGAGGCCGACGAGTTCGTGCGCGAAGCGCTGGAGACCTTCCGCTGGCACAGCGAGGCGACCGTGGATGCCGCCACCTACGACAAGCTGCACAAGGCGCACCGCCTGGTGGCCGATGTGGTCTGCTTCAAGGGCCCGCACATCAACCACCTGACGCCGCGCACCCTGGATATCGACGCCGCCCAGCTGGGCATGCCCGTCCATGGCATGGATGCCAAGGAGGTGGTCGAAGGCCCACCCCGCCGCGCCTGCCCGATCCTGCTGCGCCAGACCAGCTTCAAGGCGCTGCAGGAGCGCGTGAACTTCCCCGGCAGCGGCGACCAGGGCACGCACACCGCCCGCTTTGGCGAGATCGAGCAGCGCGGCGTGGCCCTGACCCGCAAGGGCCGCGCGCTGTACGACAGCCTGCTGGCCAATGTGCGCAGCATGGGCAATGCCGGCAGCGCCAGCGCCAACTACCAGGACCGCCTGGAGTCATCGTTCGCCGCCTTCCCCGACAGCCATGACGCCATGCGCCAGCAAGGCCTGGCCTTTTACCGCTATGTGCTGCAGCAGCCGGTGGGCGATGCCTCGGCCGATATCGAGACCCTGATTGCCGATGGCGTGGTGCGTGCCGAGCCCATCGTGTACGAAGACTTTCTGCCAGTGAGCGCGGCCGGTATCTTCCAGTCCAACCTGGGCGGCGAAGAGCAAAAGCACTACGAGGCCAACCAGGCCCAGCAGGCCTTCGAGGCCGACCTGGGTGCCCAGGTGCATGACGAGATCGCGCTGTACCAGGCGATGCAGGATGCATCCTTGCAAGCGGTGCGCCAGGCCCTGGCGCAAGCCGACGTGGCAGAAAGCGTGGCCTGAGCGATGGCCGCCTCTGACCTGGACATCCGCGACAACAGCGAACTGCTGAGCGCGCTGCACGCCATCGTGGGCGAAGTAGGGGTGCTGCAAGGCGCCGATATGGCCGCTTATGAAGAAGGCGCGCGCTACGGCCAGGGCCGTGCGCGCCTGGTAGTGCGCCCTGCCGATGTGGCGCAGGTGCAGGCCGTGGTGCGGCTGTGCGCCGAGCGCGGCATTGCGCTGCTGCCCCAAGGCGCGAACACCGGCATGGTGGGCGCCAGCACGCCGGACATGAGCGGCAGCCAGCTGGTGCTGAGCCTCTCGCGCCTGCGCAGCCACTGCGCGGTCGATGTGGCCAACCGCAGCGTGGTCGTCGATGCCGGCGTCACCCTGCAAGAGCTCAATGACCAGCTCGAAGCCCATGGCCTGTGGTTTCCGATCGACCTGGGGGCCAACCCCTCGATCGGCGGCATGGTGGCCACCAACACCGGTGGCACGCGCCTGATTCGCTACGGCGATGTGCGCTCCAACCTGATGGCGCTGCAAGTGGTGCTGATGGACCCGCCCGGCGAGGTGGTGGAGCTGGGCCGCGCGCTGCGCAAGAACAATACCGGCGTGGACTGGAAGCAGCTGTTTGTCGGCGGCTCTGGGGCCGGCGCCATCGTGACGCAGGCCACCCTCCAGGTGCATGCCCGCCCGGCGCAGCGCGCCACGGCGCTGGTGGTTCCGGCCTCGGACGAGGCGGTGATGGAGCTGCTGCAGGCCTTTGAGCGCGACCTGGGCGATTGGCTTGCCGCGTTTGAAGGCATCTCGGGCAACGCGATGCAGGCGGCCATTGACCATGTGCCCAACCTGCGCAACCCCTTTGCGCCCGACGATGCGCCCGAGTTCGCCATCCTGGTCGAGCTGGAGGCCAATGCCGCTGCCAAATACAGCCAGCTGGATCTGCAAGAGGCGCTCAACAGCTTCTTGGAAGACCAGTTCGAGGCGACCATCGTCAACGCAGCCTTGGGCAATGCCACCGAGCTGTGGCACCTGCGCCATAGCATCAGCGAAGGCGCGCGGGCGCTGGGCAAGCCCATTGCGTTTGATGTGTCGGTGCCGCGCTCGCGCATCATGGAGTTCTGCCGCAAAGGCCGCGAACTGGTGGCGCGCGACTACCCCTTCCTCACGGTGGTGGACTTTGGCCATATCGCCGATGGCGGTGTGCACTTCAACGTCATCTGGCGCAAGGATGCCCCCGAACAGTACGACCCGGCCGTGGTGCAGCGCCTGCGTGATGCCATCTATGGCATGGTGGTGCAGGACTTTGCGGGCAGCTACAGCGCCGAGCATGGCGTGGGCCCCCACAACCTGGCCTATTACCAACGCTTTACGCCGCCGCTGCTACAGCAATGGGCCGATGGCTGGCGCGACCGGCTAGACCCCCAGCACCTTTGCGGCACCGTGGATTTGGGCACGGCCAAAAACTAAGACCCTGGCCATGCCTGCGTTGGCAGACATGGCCAACAACAACCAGAGACAACCCAGCGAGACAAGGCCATGTCCTTTTTTCAATTCACTCCCGCATTCGCCAACCCCCAGGGCTCGCCCATCCGCGAGCTGTTTCCCTACCTGAGCCGCCCGGGCATGATCTCGCTGGCGGGTGGCTATCCCTCGCCCAGCCTGTTTGACCAGGAAGGCCTGGCAGCGGCGGCCGCGCAGGCGATGACCACCGGCGCCACCGCGCTGCAGTACGGCGCCACCGAAGGCTCGCCCGCGCTGCGCGAGCAGCTGGCAGCCCAGTGCCAGGCCCGGGGCATCCGCTGCACAGCGGCTGACATGCTGGTGACTACCGGCTCGCAACAGGGCTTTGACCTGCTGCTGCGCGTGCTGATTCAGCCCGGCGATGCCGTCTGCGTGGAGACCCCGGCTTACCCCGCCACCCTTGCGGCGCTGCGCCAGGCGGGCGCCAGGATGCTGAGCACGCCGGTCGACGGCGATGGCCTGGATGTCGAAGCGCTGGCCGCCATGCTGGCTGCGCTGCCGGTGGCCGAGCGCCCCAAGCTGCTCTACACCGTGCCCAACTTCTCCAACCCCTGCGGCACCTTGCTGACACAACAGCGCCGCGAGCGCCTGGTGCAGCTGGCGCTGCAGTATGGCTTTGTCGTGGTCGAGGACGATCCTTACGGCGAGCTGGCCTTCACCGACGCCCGCCCAGCCCCCGTCTATGCCGCAGCCCAGCAGCAAGTGGGCGAGGCTGAGAACCCGGTGGTCTACCTGTCGAGCCTGTCCAAGACCGTGGCCCCCGGCCTGCGCGTGGGCTGGATGGTGGCCGACCCGGCCGTGCTGCGCCGCTGCACGGTGGCCAAGCAGACCAATGACCTCTGCACCTCGCCGCTGGCGCAAGCCGTGGCCGCCAGCTACCTGCAGTCGGGCCGCTATGGCCAGGCCGTCGCCAAGGCCTGCGCTGAATACCAGCGCCGCATGCTGGCCTTGACCCAGGGCCTGAAGGCGCGCCTGGGTGACCTGGTGCAGTTTGTGCAGCCCGCTGGCGGCATGTTTGTCTGGTTGACGTTTGATGCCCGCATCGATCCGCAAAAGCTGTTTGATGCCGCCGTCGCCGCCAACGTGATCTTTGTGCCGGGCAAAGCCTTTTATGCCGACAACGCCCATCTGCATTCGATGCGCCTGTCATTTGCCGCGCCCGATGTGGCGCAGATTGAGCAGGCGGTCGATAGGCTGGCAGAAGCATTTGATAAAGCCGGCTAATCGCTAGGCAAGCCATAGCACCCGAGCCCGTTGGCATCGAAGCTGACGGGCTTTCTTATTGACGTTTTGTGCTTGGCGCTGAGGCTGTCAGCCATGCGTTTCTGCATTCCGCAGATGTTGCTTTGGTATGTTGCTGTTAATTCAGGAGATTTTGGCAAGAATGCCGAGCAGAATGGCACTGTCTTGGACGCTATGCCGTGCAGGACTCAAGGCTCAACCGGGGGCGTGTGAGGGATCGGTCGGCATACCAGCCTGTTCTTTCGCCTGTACTCCGATCTTCTGGAGAAACGCCATGGCTGCTGCACTGTTTTCACGTCGTTCGCTGATGGTCGCTGCGGGCTTGCTGGCTTATAGCGCGCACGCGGCCTACCCTGATAAACCCATCAAGATCATTGTGCCCAGCGTGGCTGGCAGCAGCCCCGATGTATTGGTTCGCTTGGTCGGCAATGCGCTGTCGCTGCAGTTGGGCAAGCCGGTGGTGATCGAGAACAAGGGTGGGGCGGGGGGCAATATCGGCATGCAGGCGCTCGCCAACGCGGCGCCCGATGGTTACACGCTTGGCTACGGCAACAATGCGACGTTGACAACCAATGAGTTTCTGTTCAGCAGGCTGCCCTATGACCCGCGCAGCCTGGTGCCGGTTGGGGGCATTGCCACGACCAGCAGTTTCTTGCTGGTCAACAACCTGGTGCCCGCCACATCGGTGACGGAACTGGTGACCTATATCAACAGCTCGGATGCGCCGGTGCATTATGGGTCCGGCGGCATTGGTACCACCAGCCATCTGGGCGCGGAGTGGTTCAAAACCAAGATGGGGCTGCAATCGGCAGTGCACGTCCCGTACAAGGGCTCACCTCAGGCACTGAACGATTTGGTCGGTGGCACTTTGCAGTTTTACTTTGAAAACATCGTTACCGCTGCGCCGCAGCTGCAAGCGGGCAAAGTACGCGCGTTAGCCGTGACAAGCGCCGAGCGCTCCCCCCAGTATCCAGACATACCGACTATGCAGGAAGCGGGTGTCCAGGGATTTGTAATGAACGCATGGGGAGGGTTGCTGGTACCACCGGGCACACCGCAGAAGGTGCTGACGCGGCTGAACACGGCATTGAACCAAGTGCTCCAGATGCCCGAGATCAGGGCGCAGCTGGAAAAGATGGCCTACATCCCGCTGGCGGGGGCTCCTGAGGATTTCGGGGCGCTGGCCGACTCAGAGCGTGCGCAATGGGGGGCCGTGGTGAAAGCAAGTGGTGCCAAGGTGGAATGAGGTCGCGCCTGTCTACTGCATTCCGTTGGTGCAGGGAATCCATCCATCCTCTTTGGGCGAGCAAGCATCTTTGGGCGAGCAAGCAAGATGAAGACGCAGGCATTTGATGTGGTAATCCGAGGCGGTGTGGTCATCGACGGCAGTAACTGCCCCCGCTACAGAGCCGATGTAGGCATTCGAGGCACGATGATTGCCGCCATGGGTGACCTGTCCTCAGCCACCGCCCATCGGGTTATCGACGCCAACGGCAAGATAGTGGCACCCGGCTTTATTGATGCGCACTCGCATGACGACCAGGCGCTGCTGCTGCAGCCGCAGATGGAGTGCAAGCTCTCACAAGGGGTGACGGCAGTGGTGACCGGCAACTGCGGTATTAGCGCTGCGCCGCTCTACCCGGATTCGCCGATGCCCGCGCCGCTGAACCTGCTCAGCGATGCTGCCATGCGGTTCACGACCTTTCAAGCCTATGCGCAGACGCTGCGCACATCACCGCCTGCGGTGCATGTGATTCCGCTGGTGGGCCATACCAACCTGCGGGTGTTGGCAATGGCAGACCTGAACCGGGCGGCCACTGCGGAAGAAATTGTTCAAATGCGGGCATTGCTGCGTGAGGCGCTGGTGGCTGGAGCAGTGGGGCTGTCATCGGGCACCTATTACCCGCCCGCTGCAGCTGCGACCATGCAAGAGGTGTGCGATGTAGCCCAACCCTTGGCCGAATTTGGCGCGCTGTATGTGAGTCATATGCGTGACGAGGCTGTGCACAGCCAGCAGTCGATTGATGAGACCTTGCAGATTGGACAGCACGCGCAGGCCGCCGTCGTCATTTCGCACCACAAGCTGCAGGGTCAGGCCAACTGGGGGAATTCGGCGCAGACATTGCCGCAGATCGAAGCGGCCATGCACTGCCAGTGCGTGGCACTTGATTGCTATCCCTACCACGCCAGCTCCACCATGCTGCACCTGCAGGAAGAGCGCTTGTCCGGCAAGATCGTGATAGCCGACAGCGGACCTCATCCCGAACTGCAAGGCAAGGAGCTGGGCGACATCGCCAGGGACTGGCAGGTGTCTCGCGCCGAAGCCTCCAACCGCCTGCAACCGGCCAGCGCCATTTATTTCAACATGGATGAGGGTGATGTGCAGCGCATTTTGCAGTTTGCTCCCACCATGATTGGCTCAGATGGCGTGCCCTCCAACGAGCGACCGCACCCGCGCCTGTGGGGTACCTTCCCCCGCGTGCTGGGGCACTACAGCCGTGATCTGGGCCTGTTCCCGCTGGAGACCGCCGTCTGGAAAATGACGGGCCTCACTGCCCAGGTCTTTGGTATCGAAAAGCGAGGTGTGTTGGTCGAAGGCCATTACGCAGACCTGTGCGTGTTTGATCCCCAGGCCGTGCGTGATACCGCTACCTATGACGATCCGAAACAGCCCGCTGTCGGCATCGACTGTGTCATTGTCAATGGCGCCATCGCCTACGAGCAGGGTGCTTACCAAGGAAGTCGGACGGGCACCGTGTTGCGGCGCACGTTGCCTGCCAAGACAAGCCCAGGCTTGCAGATACTGGCTGAGCCAGGGAGCCGCCTGTAAGCCGTACCTCGGTCGCTGACATCGCCTTCGAAAACCATGGCACACCATCGCGCCAGAGCCCACAGAATGTGGGCTGTGGCATTTGTCACCAAGATGGGCGCAATGGTTGGCCACCCGGCCCAGGTACCGCTATGGTGACCGCTTAGAAGTCGTAACGCATGCCCACATTCACGCTGCGCGGCGCTCCCCAGGTGTAGTACAGGCCAATGGCGCTGAAGTTGTTCACACCCGCTTTGTAGTGCTTGTCCAGCGCGTTGTTGACGTTCAGGCTGAAGGACAGTTGCTTGTCGACCTGGTAGCGGGCCATCAGGTCCAGCACCGCGTAGCTGCTTTGTTCCAGGGTAGCAGCGCTGTTGCTGACGGAGGTCTTGTCCTGCCAGCGGGTGGAGGCACCGACGGTCAGGCCACGCAGCGCGCCTTCGTCAAAGCGGTAGGTGCTGCCCAGCTTGAACTGGTACTCGGGGTACTGGCTGGTGTTGCTCAGCGAGCTGTTTTGCCGCACCAGGCTGCCCTGGGCCTGCCAGCCGCGCGCCAGCTCGCCCGACAGCTCCAGCTCCCAGCCGTGGCGGGTGGCAGAGGCGACGGAGCGGTAGGCGGTGTCGCCACCAGGGGTGAGGCCACCGGTTTCCTCGGCGGTATTCTTGGTCTTGATCCAGTAGTGGCTGATGCTGGCGTTGAGGCGCTTGTCAAAGAACTCGCCCTTGATGCCGACCTCATAGGTGTTGCCTTCTTCGGGCTTGAGGGTGCGGCCCTGCTCGTCCTGCGAGGTCTGGGGCTGGAAGATGCTGGCGTAGCTGGCGTAGGCCGACATGTTGGGGTGGAAGTCGTAGACCAGACCGGCGTAGGGCGTGTAGACCGCGCTCTCGTTCATGTCGTAGTTCCACCAGTAGGGGGTGATGTCGCGCTCCTCGAACTTGGTCACGCGCAAGCCGGCAATCAGCTGCAGCGGATCGCTGAGCTGAAAGCGGCCAGCCGCATAGGCGTAGCGCTGTTTTTGGCTGAAGCGGTTGTTGCCATAGGTCCAGCTGCTGGTGTCGGGCTCGGGCAGGTAGGCGCCGCCCTGGTCGTAGCTGGTGCCCAGGCCATCGAGCGGCAGCAGGGTCAGCGCGTTCAACGGCAGCTTGACGCTGCTTTGGAAGCGCGAGATACCGATGCCGGCGAGCAGCTCATGCTGGCGGCCCAGCAGACTGAACAGGCCCTTGATGTCCAGGTTCACGGTCCAGTTGTCGTTGCGCATGTCCAGCCAGCGGCCATAGTTCAGCCGGTCCTGGTCGTAGAGGTAGCCGGCAAACATGTCATCCATGCGCACCTGCTGGTGCGAGAACTTGAGGCTGGTGGACCAGCCATTGCCCAGGCGCTGCTCCAGGCTGCCGAAGAGGTTGAGCGCGTTCTGGTCATAACCGCCCCAGGGCGCGCCGGTGTTGAACGAACGCGGACGGTCGGGCGTTTTGACACCGGCGCGGGTGTAGCCCTGGATGGGTTGGGTGGTGCCGATGCCGTTGGCCGCACGCTGGCGGTAGGTAAAGCCGACATTCAACAAGGTGTCCGGGCTGAGGTCCGCTTCCAGGGTGCCGAACAGCATCTTGCTTCTGCTGTCTTCATGGTCGCGAAAGCTGCCCGCATCGGTGGCTGAGGCGACCAGGCGGCCACGCAGGGTGCCCGCCTCGTTGAGCGGGCCGCCGATATCGGCCTGCGCGCGGTAGCTGTCCCAGCTGCCGGCGCTGGCCTGCACGCTGGCCTGGAAGGTCCGTGTGGGGCGCTTGCGCACCATGTTGACGGTGGCGCCGTATTCGCCCTTGCCAACCACCAGGCCCGACGAGCCCTTGAGCACATCGATGTGGTCGATCTCGGCCATGTCGTCGAGCGAGAACAGGGTGCTGGTCAGGTAGTACCAGCCGCTGCGCACTTGGGCCATGCCATCGGTCTGCAGGTTGACCGAAGTGCCGCGCGCCTGGAAATCGGTGGCATTGCCCTGGCGGTAGGTGCCGATGCCCGGGGTCTGCTCCATCACATCGGTCAAGGTGTCGAGCTTGAAGTCGTCCATGCGCTGGCGCGTCATCACGCTGACCGACTGCGGGGTTTCGCGCAGGCTCAGGCTCAAGCCCGTGGCGGTGGCGCTGGGGCCGCGCTGGGTATAGCTGCCCGTGCCTTCGGTGGCACCATCGCGCTGGGCATCGGCCGTCACGGTGACGGTCGCCAGGGTCGCGCCTTCTTCCCCCACCGAGGCGGCCTTGATCACCACCGCCTGGCCTTCCACCGTGGCCACCAGGCCGGTGCCGGCCACCAGGCGGTCCAGCGCCTGGTTGGGCGTCAAGGTGCCGACGATGGCTGGTGCCCGCTTACCGGCGACCAGGCCTTGCTGGGCAATCAGCTGGATGCGCGTTTGCCGCGCCCAGTCGTTGAGCGCCTCGGCCAGCGGCTGTGCCGGGATGCTGAAGGCCAGTGGGGTGGTCGGCAGTGCGGCGCTTTGCGCATGGGCTGCTACGGAGCCCAAGGCCAGGGCCATGGCCAAAGCCAGCGGAGCGGGACGCAGAAGGGGGTACGACATGGAGGTCCTCAAAGTAGTCAATGCAAATCATTCCTACTGAGGTAGACGCACGAGTTCCGAGAAATACGGTAGTCAGCGCGAAAAATATTAAAATTTTCTGGGGCTTGGCGACGTCAACGCAGCGCGCGTATTTCCAGTCCGCCCGCCACCTGCTGCAGTCGCACCGGCAGCGCATGGGGCAGCACCTTGCGCAAGGTCTGGGTATCGCTGGGGTCAAAGGTGCCGCTCAGGCGCAACGCGGCCACGGCCGGGTCGCTGATTGTCAGGCCCGTGCTGCCATAACGCTCAAACTCGGCCAGCGCCTGCGCAAGCGGCGTGTTGACAAAGCTGATGCGGTGCTCGCGCCAGGCGGCAATGCCTTCGGCGGCGACCGCTTGGATGGGGCTCAGGCCACCTTCGGGGTTGGCGCTGATCTGCTGGCCGGCCACCAAGGTCTGGGCTTCGGGGAGCTGCGTCAGCGCGGGGCCGGGCGCGCCATCGCGGCGTACCACGCGCACCTTGCCTTCTTCGACGGCCACGCGCACGCCATCGCTGTCAGCCAGACCCGGTGTATAGCGTACCGAAAACCGGGTGCCCACCACGGTGATGCCGACCGGGCCGCTCAGCACATGGAAAGGGCGCTGCGGAGCGGCCTGCACGCTGAACAGGGCCTGGCCTTCGTGCAGCAGCACTTCGCGGCGGTCGCGGTAGTAGGCCACCTCCAGCCGGGTGGCGGTATCGAGGCGCAGCTCGCTGCCATCGGGCAGCTGTACCTGCAACTGCTGGCCGCGCTGCGAGGCATAGGCCTGTTTGAACACGGGTTGCGCCTGCCAGTGCTGCCAGGCCAGCAGGCCCGTGCCGCTGGTCATCACGATCGCAGCGGCCATGCCCAGCGATGGCAACAGCCAGCGGCGGCGCAAGGCTGGCAGGGCTGCGGCAGGCGCAGGCGCAGACGCTGCTGCGGCCGGGCGCGGCGTGGGGGCAGCAGCGGCCGTGGCGCTTGGCAGCGCCTTGTCATGCGCCAGGTTGCGGCGCAACTGGGCGATGGCATCGGCTGGCATGGCATCGATCGCGCGCCAGTGCTGCTCCCACTGCACATAGGCGGCGCGGTGCGCGGCATCGGCCGCCAGCCACTGCTGCAAGGCCTGCTCTTCCGCCGTGCTCCAGCTCTCGCGCTGGCGCCGGACAAACCAGTCCAGCACCTGCTGGCGCAGGCCGGCGGTGTTCTCTGGTGGCAGGGGCGATGCGTTCATCTCGTGGTCAATTCTGGAGTCGGAGGCGGGCATGGGCGGCTCATGGCTTGGCGCGTCCATGGCGGGCATGTGCAGCACCGTCGAGCCGGTCCTGGCAACGCCAGCAGGCCTCCATCGCGATTTGCAGCTGCATCTCGACCGTGCGGGTGGAGATGCCCATGTGCTCGGCGATCTGGGCATAGCTCAGGCCGTCGAACTTGTAGAGCATAAAGGCTTCGCGGCAGCGCGGGGGCAATTGGTCGATGGTGGCGACCAGGGCCGCCAGACCTTCGCGCGAGGCCAGGATGGTCTCGGGCTCCAGGGTGCGCGGGCCCGGCAGGTGCTCCAGCGCCGGCTCATCGCCGGCTGCGGGCGCTGCGGTCTCCAGCTCGGCGCGAATGCTGCTGCGCCGGTGCTGGTCGATGACCAGGTTGCGGGCGGTGCGGTAGAGCAGCGCGCGCGGGTCATGCACGGCCTGGCCGGTCTGCTGGGCCGCCAGCACGCGGGCATAGCTCTCCTGGGCCAGATCGGCCGCCGTGTCGCGGTCCTGTACCGATCGGGACAGAAAGTTCAGCAGTTCGCGGTAGTAGCGCTCAAACACCAGGCGGCCGTTGCAAAAAGGGAAAGAGGGGACTTCGCAACCGGTGGACGCCGTCGCCGTGGCCAGGAACGCAGTCCTGCCATATACGCAAATGGGAATTGTTATCATTATCGCTGATTGCTGGCCCCGCTCCACCAATGCCGCTGGGCTTGGAGGGGGATGGCGCACGCTTATCCCAAGGGACTGGATTTGCGCCGCCAGCCACATGCAGATCTTCCGCTGGCACTGCTTGCTGCGCGGGTGATGGCGCCTGGCAGATCGGCGCATGCGCCGATGGATCGCCCCTTCATGGCAGGCCAGCTTTGCGCACTTTCGCAAAAGCCCAGAACGCCAGGTTCGCGCCAGGCCAGCCCCGCCTCGTGGCCGGACTGAAGCGTCAGTCGTAGCGTTTGCCTAGTGTTTTTACCAGTGCGTAAAACTTTAATCGGGCATTTAATGGTTCCCTAAGTGCTGCGGCAACAGCAGCACAGGACAGATCAAACACCCACGATGAGGGCCTGATGAACCCTCCCTGGTTGGTGCAGCTTTGGCGGTGAATGGATGGCGCAGCCATGCCATTGGCCGGACTTGTTGTAGAGGCAGTGGCGCGGTCGCAGGCGGCATGGTGATGGAGCCGTTCGCACTCGCGCTGGTAACCCAGTCGAGGAGGATGAGTCATGAACGGACCCACAGGATGCGGTGTGCGCGCAGGACGGCTTGGCGCGGACCAATACGCTGAAAATTTCTCGGATGCGCACCCGCCGCTGACATGGGCGCAGGCATCGATCGAAGCCGAGCGCTGTTACTACTGCTACGACGCGCCCTGCGCCACGGCCTGCCCGACCAGCATCGATGTGCCCAGCTTCATTGCCCGCATTGCGCAGGACAACATCCGGGGCGCGGCCAAGACCATTCTCGAATCGAACCCGCTGGGGGGCATGTGCGCCCGGGTGTGCCCGACCGAGGTGCTGTGCGAGCAGGCCTGCGTGCGCAACACCCATGAGGACAAGCCGGTGGAAATTGGCGCGCTGCAGCGCTATGCCACCGACCGCTTCATGGCAGCGGGCGGCGCGCCGCTGTTCCAACGCGCCGAGCCCACCGGCAAGAAGGTGGCCGTTGTGGGCGCTGGTCCGGCCGGGCTCGCCTGTGCGCACCTGCTGGCCTTGCAGGGCCATGATGTCAGCCTGCTCGATGCCAAACCCAAGCTCGGCGGCTTGAACGAGTACGGCCTGGCCAGCTACAAGACCACCGATGATTTTGCGCAGCGGGAAATTGACTGGCTGCTGTCGGTGGGTGGCATTGCCCCGCGCAACAACCAGCGGCTGGGCCGCGACTTTAGCGTGGACAGCCTGCTGGCCAGCCATGATGCGGTGTTTCTGGGCCTGGGCCTGGCAGGGGTCAATGACCTGGGTATTGCCGAGCCCGCCGCCCAGGGCCTGCGCAATGCGGTCGATTTCATTGCCGATATCCGCCAGGCGCCCGACAAATCCACGGTGCCGGTAGGCCGGCGTGTGGTGGTGATTGGCGGGGGCATGACGGCCGTGGACGCGGCCGTCCAAGCGCGCCTGCTGGGTGCCCAGGAAGTCACCATCGTCTACCGGCGTGGTCAGGATGCGATGTCGGCCTCCGCGGTGGAGCAGCAATGGGCGCAGACCCATGGCGTGACGATCCGGCTGTGGGCGGCGCCGCAGGAAGTGCTGGTGGACAACGGTGCCGTCAGCGGCATCCGCCTGGCGGCCACGCAGCAGGTCGATGGCAAGCTGCAAACCACCGGCGAGACCGAGGTGCTGGCGGCCGACATGGTGCTCAAGGCCATCGGCCAGAGCTATATCGCCGAGCCCGCCGGCGCACGTATCGCCCTCAAGGCCGGGCGAATCGAGACGGACGAAGATGGCCAGACCAGCCTGGAGCGGGTCTGGGCGGGAGGCGACTGCCGCTGGGGCGGCCGAGACCTGACGGTGGAAGCCGTGGAGCACGGCAAACGCGCCGCAGCGGCCATGCACCGCATGTTGATGCGCGAAGTGGGTGTCAGCGCCTAAGCGCACGCCCAGCCCTCTTTCCACCGAACCTAGGAGTCGCCATGGCCGATATTCGCAGCAATTTTCTGGGCATCCGCAGCCCCAACCCTTTCTGGCTGGCCTCTGCGCCGCCGACCGACAAGGAGATCAACGTCACCCGCGCCTACGAGGCGGGCTGGGGCGGTGTGGTCTGGAAGACGCTGGGCGAGGACCCGCATGTGGTCAACGTCAACGGGCCGCGTTACTCCACCTTGATGTCGCAGGACCGGCGGGTCATGGGCCTGAACAATATCGAGCTGATCACCGACCGCCCCTTGCAGATCAACCTGGAGGAGATGACCCGGGTGAAGCGGGCCTGGCCCGATCGCGCGCTGATTGCGTCGCTGATGGTGCCCTGCGTCGAAGAGAGCTGGAAGCGCATCCTGCCGATGGTGGAGGACACGGGTGCCGATGGCATTGAGCTGAACTTTGGCTGCCCGCACGGCATGAGCGAGCGCGGCATGGGCGCTGCGGTGGGTCAGGTGCCCGAGTACATCCAGATGGTCACCGAATGGTGCAAGCACTACAGCCGGCTGCCGGTGATTGTGAAGCTCACGCCCAACATCACCGATGTGCGCTTTCCGGCGCGCGCGGCCAAGGCGGGCGGGGCGGATGCGGTGTCGCTGATCAACACCATCAACTCGGTGATGGGCGTGAACCTGGACACCTTGGTGATGCACCCCAGCACCGATGGCAAGGGCTCGCACGGCGGCTACTGCGGCCCGGCAGTCAAGCCGATTGCGCAGAATATGGTGGCCGAGATCGCCCGAGATCCGCAAACCGCTGGCCTGCCGATCTCCGGCATTGGCGGCATCACCACCTGGAAGGATGCGGCCGAATACATTGCGCTGGGCTGCGGCACGGTGCAGGTCTGCACCGCTGCGATGGTCTATGGCTTCAAGATCGTGCAGGACATGTGCGATGGCCTGTCGCATTACATGGACGCGCATGGCTTCAAGACCATCGAAGACTTCCAGGGCCGCGCCGTGCCCACCGTCAGGGACTGGAAGGACCTGAACCTCAACCACATCGACAAGGCCGTGATCGACCAGGACAGCTGCATCCAGTGCGGGCGCTGCCATGTGGTCTGCGAAGACACCTCGCACCAGGCCATCTTCTACCAAAAGGGTGCGGCCGGTGAGCGCCGTTTTGAGGTGAACGAGGCCGAGTGCGTGGGCTGCAACCTCTGCGTGTCGATCTGCCCGGTGCCCGACACGATTTCGATGCGCAGTCTGCAGCCCGGCGAGGTGGATGCGCGTACCGGCAAGACCGTCACCGGCGAGTATGCGAACTGGACCACCCACCCCAACAACCCGTCACGGGTGGACGCGCAGATCTCCCCTTGAGCGGCGAGCGCGCCATCCGTTGTGGTGGCGCGCTTTTTGCATGACCCGATGTGCTACAGGATGGAAACCAAGACTTTGGATTTGGACGCTTAGAACCTATCGATAACACCTCTCAAGGAGTGAGCAATGTCCCATGACGCGCAAGCAAGGGGTGCCGCCGGCAGCGAAGCCGGTGGCCTTTGGAACGACGACCTCGCACCCACGCAAGCCTCGCAGCGAACGTGGACCTGGTACCACTTCACGGCGTTGTGGATAGGCATGGTGATGTGCATTCCGGCCTACACCTTGGCCGCCAGTCTGGTCGAAGGCGGCATGTCGGCGTTCCAGGCGGTCATGACGGTGTTTCTGGCCAACCTGATTGTGCTGGTGCCGATGCTGCTGATCGGGCATGCGGGCGCCAAATACGGCATCCCCTATGCGGTGCTGGCCCGCGCCTCCTTCGGCACCCGGGGCGCCAAGCTGCCTGCAGTGCTGCGCGCGCTGGTGGCCTGCGGCTGGTATGGCATCCAGACCTGGTTTGGCGGCCTGATGATCTATACCTTGCTCGGGGTGATCCTGGGCCATCCGCTCGAGAGCGAGAAGATCTCCTGGCTGGGCATCAATGTGGCGCAGTTGGTCTGCTTCCTGGTCTTCTGGGCCATCCAGTTCTACTTTGTGGTGCATGGCATCGAGTCCATCCGCAAGCTCGAGACCTATACGGCGCCGGCCAAGATCGTGATCTGCTTTGTGCTGCTGTGGTGGGTGTATGACAAGGCGGGCGGCTTTGGTCCGATCTTGAGCAAGCCGTCGGCCTTTGCGGCTGGCGAAGCCAAGGCCGGCCAGTTCTGGGGCACCTTCTGGCCGTCGCTCACGGCCATGATTGGTTTTTGGGCCACCTTGGCGCTGAACATCCCCGACTTCACCCGCTTTGCCCGCTCGCAGCGGGACCAGATCGTGGGCCAGGCCATTGGCCTGCCGGTGCCCATGGGCCTGCTGGCGGCCCTGGCGGTGATCGTCACCTCGGCCACCGTGGTCATCTATGGCAAGGCGCTGTGGGACCCCGTGGATGTGGCCGCGCGCATGACCGGCGCTGCAGTGCTCATCGCCCTCATCGTGCTGCTGGTCGATACGGTGAGCGTCAATCTGGCGGCCAACCTGGTGGGCCCCGCCTACGACTTTTCTGCGCTGAACCCCCAACGCATCAGCTACCGCACCGGCGGCTACATCACCGTGGCGATTGCCATCCTGATGATGCCCTGGAAGATTCTGGAGTCCACCCAGGGCTATATCTTCACCTGGCTGATCGGCTACTCGGCACTGCTCGGCCCGATTGCCGGGATCTTGATGGTCGATTACTTCCTGATCCGCCGCACCCAACTCGATGTGGACGAGCTCTACCGCGAGGGCGGCAAATACAGCTATTCCGGCGGCTGGAACTGGGTGGCTGTTGCCGCATTTGCCTGCGGCGTGGCGCCCAATATTCCGGGCTTTCTCAATGCCGCGTTTCCTGCCAGCTTCCCCGATGTGGCAGCGATCTTCAAGGACCTGTACGCTTATGCCTGGTTCATCGGTCTGTTCATTGCCGGTGTGGTGTACCGCATCGGCATGGCCAGCCATGTGGTGGCGTCGCAGGCCATGCTGCGGCGCGCTTGAGCGCAGCAGCCGCCGTTTTTGTGATTTGAACCAAGGAGAGACATGATGAGCACAGCCAGCCACCCCCTTCTGATCCGTGGTGGTACCGTCGTGAATGCGGACCGTGAAGAGCGCGCCGATGTGCTGCTGGTGGACGGCAGGATTGTGGCCGTCGGTGAAGGGGCTGCGGCCCAAGCACCGGCCGGCACCGAAACGCTGGATGCCAGCGGCCAGTATGTGATGCCCGGTGGTATCGATCCGCACACCCATATGCAGCTGCCCTTCATGGGCACGGTCACCGCTGATGACTTCTTCACCGGCACTGCCGCGGGCCTGGCCGGTGGCACCACCAGCATCATCGACTTTGTGATTCCCGCGCCGCAGGAGCCGCTGATGGACGCCTACCGCAAGTGGCGCGGCTGGGCTGAGAAGTCGGCGGCCGACTACTCCTTCCATGTGGCGGTGACCTGGTGGAGTGAGCAGGTGCGCGAGGACATGGGCGTGCTGGTGCGCGACGAGGGCATCAACAGCTTCAAGCACTTCATGGCCTACAAGAACGCCATCATGTGCGATGACGAAACCCTGGTCAACAGCTTCCGGCGCGCGCTGGAGCTGGGTGCCATGCCCACCGTGCATGCCGAAAACGGCGAGCTGGTCTACCTGCTGCAGCAGGAGGTGGCGCGCATGGGCATCACCGGACCGGAAGGCCATCCGCTGTCGCGCCCGCCGATGGTGGAGGCCGAGGCCGCCAACCGGGCGATTGCGATTGCCGATGTGCTGGGCGTACCCATCTATGTGGTGCATGTGAGCTGCATCGAGGCGGCCGACGCCATTGCCCGTGCCCGGGCGCGCGGCCAGCGCGTCTACGGCGAGGTGCTGGCCGGCCATTTGACGATTGACGACAGCGTGTACCGCCATCCTGATTACGCGACGGCCGCTGCCTATGTGATGAGCCCGCCGTTCCGCCCCAAGGAACACCAGGAAGCGCTGTGGCGCGGCCTGCAGGCCGGGCATCTGCACACCACCGCCACGGACCACTGCACCTTCTGCGCCGAGCAAAAGGCCGTGGGCAAGGACAATTTTGCCAAGACACCCAATGGCACCGGTGGCGTCGAAGAGCGCATGGCCGTGGTCTGGGATGCCGGGGTAAACACCGGGCGCCTGACGCCCAGCGAGTTTGTTGCGATCACCTCGGCCAACACGGCCAAGCTCTTCAATGTCTATCCGCGCAAGGGCTTTATCGGCGTGGGCGCCGATGCCGATGTGGTGATCTGGGATCCGAAGGCGACCAAGACCTTGTCGGCCAAGACCCAGCACTCGAAGGGCGACTTCAACATCTTTGAAGGCCGGCAGGTGACAGGCCTGCCCAGCCACACCATCAGCCGGGGCCGCGTGGTGTATGCGAACGGCGACCTGCGCGCCGAGAAGGGCGCAGGCCAGTATTTCAAGCGGCCGGCCTTCGGCCCCAACTTCCAGGCAGTGCAAAAGCGGGCGCAAGAGACGGCGCCCACGGCCGTGGCCCGCGCGCAATGAAACAAGGAGACCAAGCATGGACACGAAAGTGAAGACCGATACCAGCCAGCTGCGCATCAATGGCGACCGGCTCTGGGCATCGCTGATGGAGCTGGCCCAGATTGGTGCCACCGCCAAAGGCGGCGTGTGCCGCCTGGCCCTGACCGACCTGGACCGCCAGGGGCGCGACCTGGTGACACGCTGGGCCCAGGAGGCGGGTATGACGGTCACCATCGACAAGATCGGCAATGGCTTTATGCGCCGCCCAGGCCGCAACAACAGCCTGCCGCCGATCATGACCGGCAGCCATATCGACACCCAGCCCACGGGCGGCAAGTTCGACGGCAACTATGGCGTGCTCGCCGGCATCGAGGTGGTGCGCACGCTCAATGACCATGGCATTGAGACCGAGGCGCCCATTGAGGTGGCGTTCTGGACCAACGAGGAGGGCTCGCGCTTTGTGCCGGTGATGATGGGCTCAGGCGTGTTTGCCAAGGCCTTCAGCCTGGAGCATGCCTATGCGGCCAAAGACACCGACGGCAAAAGCGTCAAGGACGAGCTTGCGCGCATCGGCTACATCGGCCCGCAGGAGCCCGGCGACCACCCTATCGGCTACTACTTTGAAACCCATATCGAGCAGGGCCCGGTGCTGGAGGACCATGACAAGACGATTGGCGTGGTGACCGGGGTGCTGGGAATCCGCTGGTATGACTGCACCGTCACCGGCATGGAAGCGCATGCCGGCCCCACGCCGATGGCGCTGCGCAAGGATGCGCTGCAAGTTGCCACCCGGGTGATGCAGGAGGTGGTGGCCTGCGCGCACCGCCACCCGCCGCACGGGCGCGGCACGGTCGGCATGGTGCATGTGCATCCCAACAGCCGCAATGTGATTCCGGGCGAGGTGAAATTCAGCATCGACCTGCGCAATGCCACCGACGCCGACTGCGAGGCCATGGACCAGGATATTCGCGCGGTGGCCGCGCGCATCAGCCAGGAGACGGGGCTGACGATCAAGATCGATCTGGTGTCCAGCTACACCGCGCAACCTTTCAACCCCGATTGCATCGATGCGGTGCGGCGCGGCGCGCAGATGCTGGGTTACTCCCACATGGATGCCGTCTCGGGCGCGGGCCATGATGCCGTCTACATGGCGCGCCTGGCGCCAGCGGGCATGATCTTCATCCCCTGCAAGGATGGCATATCGCACAACGAGATCGAAGACGCCAAGCCCGAGCACATCACGGCCGGCTGCAATGTGCTGCTGCACGCGATGCTGGAGCGCGCAGGCCGTTGAGCCGGTGAGAGGCTGCGCGGCGGGTCTCCACCGCGCTGCAGCAGTCCCACCGCAAGGCGCTGTGAGCCTGAGGCACAAGCCATAAAAAAACCCGGCCACCTTGACGGTGCCGGGTTTTTTGGTGTCTGGCCCCAAGCCCGCAAGGGGTCTTGCAGGCTTGATGGTGCGCTATGACAGCCGGGGCAATTACATGCCCATGCCGCCCATACCACCCATGCCGCCCATGTCGGGCATGGCAGGAGCGGATTCAGCCTTGGGGGCTTCAGCGATCATGCACTCGGTGGTCAGCAGCAGCGAAGCCACGGACGCAGCGTTTTGCAGCGCGGTGCGGGTCACCTTCGTTGGGTCCAGGATACCCATTTCCAGCATGTCGCCGTAGGTGTCGTTGGCAGCGTTGAAGCCGAAGTTGCCCGTGCCCTTGAGCACGGCATCGACCACCACCGATGGCTCGCCACCAGCGTTGGACACGATTTCGCGCAGAGGCGCTTCGATGGCCTTCATCACCAGCTTGATACCAGCGTCTTGCTCGGCATTGCCGGTAGCCAGCGCGCCCACGGATTGCTTGGCACGCAGCAGCGCCACGCCACCACCGGCCACGATGCCTTCTTCCACCGCAGCGCGGGTCGCGTGCAGGGCGTCTTCCACGCGGGCCTTCTTTTCCTTCATCTCGACTTCGGTGGCAGCGCCCACCTTGATCACGGCAACACCGCCGGCCAGCTTGGCCACGCGCTCTTGCAGCTTTTCACGGTCGTAGTCGGACGTGGCTTCTTCGATCTGAGCGCGGATTTGCTTGACGCGGGCTTCGATTTCAGCAGCTTGGCCAGCACCGTCGATGATGGTGGTGTTTTCCTTGCCGATTTCGACGCGTTGGGCTTGGCCCAGGTCTTCCAGGGTCACCTTTTCCAGCGACAGGCCCACTTCTTCAGCGATCACCTTGCCGCCGGTCAGGATGGCGATGTCTTCCAGCATGGCCTTGCGACGATCGCCAAAGCCTGGAGCCTTCACAGCCACGACCTTCAGGATGCCACGGATGGTGTTGACCACCAGCGTTGCCAGTGCTTCGCCTTCGACGTCTTCTGCAATGATCAGCAGAGGACGGCCGGCCTTGGCCACAGCTTCGAGCGTAGGCAGCAGGTCACGGATGTTGCTGATCTTCTTGTCGAACAGCAGCACGAAGGGGTTGTCCAAAATAGCGGCTTGCTTTTCTGGGTTGTTGATGAAGTAGGGCGACAGGTAGCCGCGGTCGAACTGCATGCCTTCAACGACGTCGAGTTCGTTGTCCAGCGACTTGCCTTCTTCCACGGTAATCACGCCTTCCTTGCCGACCTTGTCCATCGCGTCAGCAATGATCTTGCCCACGGATTCGTCGGAGTTGGCGGAGATCGAGCCGACTTGGGCGATTTCCTTGGAGGTGGTGGTGGCCTTGGATTGCTTCTTGAGCTCTTCCACCAGGGCGGCGACAGCCTTGTCGATGCCGCGCTTCAGATCCATCGGGTTCAGACCAGCGGCCACGTACTTGGAGCCTTCGCGCACGATGGCTTGGGCCAGCACGGTAGCGGTCGTGGTGCCGTCACCAGCGATGTCGTTGGTCTTGGAGGCCACTTCCTTCACGAGCTGGGCGCCCATGTTCTGCAGCTTGTCCTTGAGTTCCACTTCCTTGGCCACGGACACACCGTCCTTGGTCACGGTAGGGGCGCCGAACGAACGCTCGAGCACCACGTTGCGGCCCTTGGGGCCCAGGGTCACTTTGACTGCGTTAGCCAGAATGTTCACGCCTTCAACCATGCGTGCACGTGCTTCACCGCCGAATACTACGTCTTTTGCTGCCATTTTTGGCTCCTAAATACTTGAAAACTTGAAATGAGAATGAATGCTCGGGAGAGAAAGCGTAGCGAGCAGGTGTCAGGCTAGGCGCACGGATCGCAGCAACCGGAACGTACTTGGGTACGTGAGGATTGCGAGCACCGCGCAACGACGCCTGGCGCCTGCGCAGTAGCTTTATTTCTCGACGACGGCGAAGAGGTCTTCTTCCTTCATCACCAGCAGTTCATTGCCGTCCACCTTGACCGATTGGCCAGAGTACTTGCCGAACAGCACGCGGTCGCCGACCTTCACACCCAGGGTGATGGACTCGCCCTTGTCGTTCTTCTTGCCTGGGCCGACGGCCAGCACTTCGCCTTGGTCTGGCTTTTCAGCAGCGTTGTCGGGGATGTAGATGCCCGAAGCGGTCTTGGTTTCGTTTTCCAGACGCTTAACGATCACGCGATCGTGCAGAGGACGCAGGTTCATAACAACTCCTTCAATATCAATACCAGGTTTTGATGAAAGATGGCCCGGCAGATGCCGCGCCAAATACGCAAAAATGTCTGAGAAGTGGTGGTTTTAGCACTCTACCCCTTCGAGTGCTAATAATAAGGTCATTTGATGACAGTTCAAGACTGCGGGGGCTAAAAAATCGATCCAGGGGCACTGCCCGATCACGATACCTCTGCGCAAGAATCACGAAAGCGCTGGTGGGGACTGAAGATGCTGCTATTGAAAGAGGTGCATCTCATGGCGGCAGCCGATCCCGCGCAGCGCACCCATGCTGCGAAGCCCGCACGGGGGCCCGGGCCAGATCACCGCAGCTGGAACTTCCATGCATGGGCCTGGAGGCGGCATGCCCCGGGTCAGTCCGGCAGCTCGATCTTGAGCGTGGCCGACAGCATCTGCACCAGCAAGGCCTCGGCCTGGGCGAAGTCACCCGCGTCCAGCGCGGCCTTGTTTTGCAGCAGCGCAAACTGGGTTTGCTGGTCGACATAGCCTTGGGTGATGGCCCAGATGCTGAACATCAGGTGCTGGAAATTGACGGGCGCAATCAGGCCTTGTTCGGCCCAATGCGCAAACGCTGCCACATTGGCTGCCAGCAACGGGGCGATGCGCTCGCGCACGGCCGAGGCGGCAAAGGGCGCGCCAGCAATCATCTCCTTGGTGAACAGCTGGCTGCCATAAGGGCGGGTGCGTGCAAATTCGAACTTCTCGCGGATGTACTGGCGGATCTGCTGGGCCGGGTCGCCGTCCTTGGACAGGCCTGTCATATGGCCCAGCCAGTCGTCGATCACCGATGCCAGCACGGCCTGGTACAGCGCCTCCTTGCTGGGGTAGTAGTACAGCAGGTTGTGGCGGCTAAAGCCGGCATCCTGCGCGATCTGCTCCAGCGGAGCACCTTCAAAACCCAGCAATGCGAAATGCCGCTCTGCCGAGCCCAGGATCAGGTCAATCTTGCGCAGACGGGCCGCACTGGGTTTGCGTGCCATCTCTGCAGTGGCTGCCTGCGAGAGCGCTGGCGGTGTGGGAAGGGCATCATTCATGAGCCTGTATTGTCTGGCATTTGCGATCGCCGATGGCGCGGCTGCATGAAGAACCTGCTGGTCGCGGGCGATTTCCTCGCGCTGTGACGCTGTCCTGGTGGACTGTCTGGCAGACCCGTCTGCTGCCTTGCTCACCGAGCCGGCTTGGATGACGCATCCATCGAAGGCGTGGGCAACGATGCGCGCTCTGGACCGTGGCAACTGGGAGCGGTTGTTGCGGCGTCATTGGCTTTTTTGTGCGCACCAAGCAGCGGACACCAGGCATAAAAAAAGGCAACGCATTGTGCGTTGCCTTGGATGCCAAGCGGTGCCTTGCGGCACCCGGGCATGCTGCCCGGCTTGGGGTAATTATTGTGGGCGGCTGTTGGTTGGGAAAGGCCATGCCGCATTGGTGCTGAGCACGGTCTTGACAGGCTCTGCAGCAGCAGGCGCAGCAGCTGGGGCCTTGGCAGGAGCAGCAGCCTTCTTGGCGGGAGCAGCCTTCTTCGCAGGTGCTGGAGCCTTGGCAGCAGGGGCCTTGGCAGGAGCAGCGGCCTTCTTGGCGGGAGCTGGAGCCTTGGCAGGAGCAGCAGCCTTCTTGGCAGGAGCAGCGGCCTTCTTGGCGGGAGCAGCGGCCTTCTTGGCGGGAGCTGCAGCCTTTTTGGCAGGAGCGGCAGCCTTCTTAGCTGGAGCAGCGGCCTTCTTCGCAGGAGCGGCCGCCTTCTTAGCTGGAGCTGCAGCCTTCTTGGCAGGAGCAGCGGCCTTCTTGGCAGGAGCTGCGGCCTTCTTCGCAGGAGCAGCAGCCTTCTTGGCGGGAGCTGCGGCCTTCTTGGCAGGAGCAGCAGCCTTCTTCGCAGGAGTGGCAGCCTTCTTCGCAGGAGTGGCAGCCTTCTTCGCAGGAGTGGCAGCCTTCTTCGCAGGAGCGGCAGCCTTCTTCGCAGGAGCTGCAGCCTTCTTCGCAGGAGCTGCAGCCTTCTTAGCTGGAGCAGCGGCCTTCTTCACGGCAGTCTTGGCAGCTGCGGTGGATTTGGTTGCGGGCTTGGCGGCGGCCTTCTTGGCGGCTGGCTTAGCAGCGGCCTTTTTGGCGACGGCCTTAGCAGCAGGCTTTGCCGCTGCCTTGGTGGCGGCTGGCTTGGCAGCGGCCTTGGGCTTTGCAGCTGCCTTGGGGGCGGCTGCCTTGGTTGCAACTGCCTTCTTGGCAGTTGCCTTGGTGTCAGCAGTTTTCTTGCTTGCTTTGGACGTTGCCATGCTCTTCTCCTTCGGTCAATTTAGAAAGCAGACTTCATGCCTGATTGAATTCGACACGAAGTTTTGATAGCAAACTGAATTGTGCATCAGCTGCTAGCAACTGGCATAGTGCAAACCTCAATAAAGACGCCAAATTTCACAGTTTTCTCTCAGGAAAACCACATTCTGACGAGGTTTGCACATCAAGGTCGGCGTCAATCCCAGGAAAGCGCGCCACCGGACTGGTATTCGATGACCCGTGTCTCGAAGAAATTTCGCTCCTTTTTCAGGTCGATCATCTCGCTCATCCACGGGAAAGGGTTGTCCTCGTTGGGGTACAAAGCATCCAGGCCGATCTGCGTTGCGCGGCGGTTGGCGATGTAGCGCAGGTAGCCTTTGAACATCGATGCGTTCATGCCCAGCACACCTCTTGGCATCGTGTCTTCGGCGTATTGGTATTCAAGTTCGACTGCCTGAATAAACAAGGCCTTGATCTCGTCCTTGAACGCGCTGGTCCACAGCTGCGGGTTCTCCAGCTTGAGCTGGTTGATCAGGTCGATGCCGAAGTTGCAGTGCATGGACTCGTCGCGCAGGATGTACTGGTACTGCTCGGCTGCGCCCGTCATCTTGTTCTGGCGGCCCAGCGCCAGGATCTGCGTGAAGCCGACATAGAAGAACAGGCCCTCCATCAGGCAGGCAAAAACGATCAGGCTTTTGAGCAAGGTCTGGTCGGTCTGCGGCGTGCCGGTCTGGAAGTGGGGGTCCATGATCGCCTCGATGAAGGGGATCAGAAACGCATCCTTGTTGCGGATCGAGGGAACCTCGTTGTAGGCGTTGAAGATCTCGGCCTCATCCAAGCCCAGCGACTCCACGATGTACTGGTAGGCATGCGTGTGGATGGCTTCTTCAAAGGCCTGGCGCAGCAGAAACTGGCGGCACTCCGGCGCAGTGATGTGGCGGTAGGTGCCCAGCACAATGTTGTTGGCGGCCAGCGAATCGGCGGTGACGAAAAAGCCCAGGTTGCGCTTGACGATGCGGCGCTCGTCCTCGGTCAGGCCATGGGGCGATTTCCACAGCGCGATGTCGCGCGTCATGTTTACTTCTTGAGGCATCCAGTGGTTGGCGCAGGTGGCCAGGTATTTCTCCCAGGCCCATTTGTATTTGAAGGGCACCAGCTGGTTGACATCGGTCTTGGCGTTGATGATTCGCTTGTCGGCGGCATGGACGCGCTTGAATGTGGCGGCTGGGGATGCGGCAGGCGATGCAGAGGGCGAGGCCGCAGAGGTGGCCGGCGCGGCTGGTGTGGCCAGCGCGTCCATCGAATCTTCTTCAAAGCTCAACATGAATGAATGCTCCTGGTGGGGGCCGCGGCTGCGGCCAGGTTCAGACGGTTAGCAGCTCTTACTGGCAGGCTTCGCAGCCGGGGTCATCGATGGCGCAAAAGCGGATGTCGGTGCCGGGCGCGGCGGACTGCGATGCAGCAGCGGCGGCGTGGGCGACAGCCTGGGCGACGGGCGACGCATAGCTGCTGGGCACGGCATTGAGCACGCGGCTTTGGATGGTGGATTTCTCGGCCTGCGTGGCGCTGGTGGTGCGCAGGTAGTAGGTGGTCTTGAGGCCACGCACCCAGGCGAGCTTGTAGGCATCGTCGAGCTTCTTGCCCGAGGCCCCTGCCATATAGATATTGAGGCTTTGCGCCTGGTCTATCCATTTCTGGCGCCGGGAGGCCGCTTCCACCAACCAGACGGGGTCGACCTCAAAGGCTGTCGCATACAGGGCCTTGAGTGCGTGGGGCACGCGGTCGATGGGGCGCAGCGAGCCATCGAAATGCTTGAGGTCCATGACCATCACATCGTCCCACAGGCCCAGCGCTTTGAGGTCGCGCACCAGGTACTGGTTGATGACGGTGAACTCGCCCGAGAGGTTGGACTTGACCGAGAGGTTGCCAAACGAGGGCTCGATCGAGGCATCGACACCGACGATGTTGGAGATGGTGGCGGTGGGCGCAATGGCCACGCAGTTGGAGTTGCGCATGCCGTCCTGCGCGATCTTGCGGCGCAGCGCCTCCCAGTCCAGGCGCATGCTGCGGTCGACCTGCACATAGCCGGCCTGGCCGCGCGCCTGGGCGAGCAGGTCCAGTGTGTCCAGCGGCAAGATGCCTTGGCTCCAGAGCGAGCCGGGGTAGCTGCTGTAGACGCCGCGCTCGCGCGCCAGCTCGGTCGATGCCCAGTAGGCGTAGTAGCAGACGGCTTCCATCGAGGTGTCGGCAAACTGCACGGCCGCATCGCTGGCGTAGGGGATGTGCAATTGGTAGAGGCTGTCCTGAAAGGCCATGATGCCCAGGCCCACCGGGCGGTGGCGCAGGTTGGAGTCGCGTGCCTTGCCCACCGCGTAGTAGTTGATGTCGATGACGTTGTCGAGCATGCGCATGGCCGTGGCGATCGTGCGCTTGAGCTTGTCATGGTCAAGCGCCAGGCCGCCTTGGCCGTCGTCCTTCAGGTGGCGTGCCAGGTTGACCGAGCCCAGGTTGCAGACGGCGGTTTCCGTGTCGCTGGTGTTGAGCGTGATCTCGGTGCAGAGGTTGGACGAGTGCACGACGCCGGCATGCTGCTGTGGGGAGCGCAGGTTGCAGGCATCCTTGAAGGTGATCCAGGGGTGGCCGGTCTCGAACAGCATCGACAGCATCTTGCGCCACAGATCGACCGCGGGCACGGTCTTGCTCAGCGCCAGCGCGCCGCTGGCCGCCTGGGCTTCGTAGGCGGTATAGGCGCGCTCGAAATCCTGGCCAAAGCGGTCATGCAGATCGGGCACATCGGAGGGGGAGAACAAGGTCCACATGCCTTTTTCCATGACCCGTTGCATGAACAGATCGGGGATCCAGTGGGCGGTGTTCATGTCGTGGGTGCGGCGGCGGTCATCGCCGGTGTTCTTGCGCAGCTCCAGAAACTCCTCGATGTCCAGATGCCAGGTCTCCAGGTAGGCGCAGACGGCGCCCTTGCGTTTGCCGCCCTGGTTGACGGCCACGGCCGTGTCGTTGACCACCTTGAGAAAGGGCACCACGCCTTGCGACTCGCCATTGGTGCCCTTGATGCGGGCGCCCATTGCACGCACCGGCGTCCAGTCATTGCCCAGACCGCCGGCAAACTTGGACAGCAAGGCGTTTTCGCGGATCGCATCGTAGATGCCGCCCAGGTCATCGGCCACCGTGGTCAGGTAACACGACGACAGCTGCGAGCGCAGGGTGCCGCTGTTGAACAGGGTGGGCGTGGATGACATGAAGTCAAAGGACGAGAGCAGGTCATAGAACGCGATGGCGCGTGCATTGCGGTCGTCCTCCTTCAGCGCCAGGCCCATGGCCACGCGCATGAAGAAGGCCTGGGGCAACTCGATGCGCTGCTGGCGTACATGCAAAAAATAGCGGTCGTACAGGGTCTGCAGACCCAGGTAGTCAAACTGCAGATCACGCTCGGGCTGGAGAGCGGCGGCCAGCCGGTGCAGGTCAAAGTCCAGCATCTCGGGGGCGAGCAGTTCGTGCTCAACCCCTTGCGCGACAAAGCCGGGGAAGTAGCTGCGGTAGGCCGCGCCCATATCGGCACTGCTGACGTCCTGGCCGATCACTTCGCGCGTGATGGTGTGCAGCAGCAGGCGCGCGGTGACAAAGCTGTAGTCCGGGTCCTTTTCGATCAAGGTGCGGGCAGCCAGAATGGAGGCCTTGAACACCTCGTCCATGTGGACGCCGTCATAGAGGTTGCGCAGGGTCTCGCTGAGGATGGGCGCGGGGTCGACGTCCTGGCCCAGGCCCTGGCAGGCTGCGGCAATGCGGTCATGGAGTTTTTTGACATCAAGCACCACCTGCTGGCCCCGGTCCTGCACATGCAAGCTGGCATGGGCCGGCGTGTGCTGGGCCTGGAGCTGGGCACGCTCCTGGTTGCGGCGCTCGCGGTACAGCACATAGGCGCGTGCCACCTCATGGTTGCCGCCGCGCATCAGGCCCAGCTCGACCTGGTCCTGCACATCTTCGATATGGAAAGTGCCGCCGCCCGGGCGCGAGCGCATCAGCGCGCGCACCACCGTGTGGGTCAGGTTCTCGACCACTTCGCGCACACTGGCCGATGCCGAGCCCTGGCTGCCATGCACGGCCAGGAACGCTTTCATGATGGCGGTGGTGATCTTGGGGGGCTCGAAAGGGACGACTGCTCCGTTGCGCCGCATGATCTGGTAGTCCGGCAGTACGGTAAATCCATCCAGGGTGCGCGAGCTGGCGGCCGGTGCGGCTCGTTGCTCGGAAAGCGAAGCAGCGCTCATGATGTCCTCTCTGTGGTGCGTGAAAAGCCGGAGAAACAGCGCTGTGCATGCCGGTATCACTGAGCCGCTGGATACCACCTCACACTACATATAGTGTTTTATTAAGCGCTGGACACTACCTGTAGTGTATGGCGCAATGCATGGTTTGTGTGTAGTGCCGATGACCATGCTGCGCAGCAAAACGGCGGCTACTGCGCATGGCGTCGTGGTTTGCGCCTGCAAACCACCACTGTGCGTGTGTTTCTGCGCCATCTGCGTTGCAGAGCCTGCGTAAAACTTAGGCATTGCATCTGAAAAAAAATTTTTCAGATGTGGGGAAATTGCTGTGTTTTTGAAGTGCGCATGCCATCAGCTGCATGCGGATGCGTGAAAAATGCAGGCTGTTTAGAGGGTTGGCCTATAGCCTGATTTAGAGCTGCCAATACGGGCCAGCAAACCAACGGTTTGCGGTTGGAACGAGGCACACCGCCGCAGGCCGTACAAGCGTAGGGCAAGGTGGGGCAACGACGATCAAGGGGGGTGTTGCTGGCTCTCAGAGATGCAGTGAGGCAGGAAACATGGATGCCGGCCAGGCCAGATCCTGCTGCAGCTGGGGCCACAAAAATCCTGGGCCCGGGTCGTTCTTGCGGCCTGGCGCAATGTGTTCGTGGCCGGCGATATAGGCGATCGCATACTGGGCGCGGATCTGCTGGCACAGCTGCACCAGACTGTGGTACTGGGCGGGCTCGAAAGTCTCGCCCTCCAGGCCTTCGAGCTCGATGCCGATGGAGTCGTCATTGCAGCGCGGCCGGCCGCGCCAGAACGACTGGCCGGCATGCCAGGCGCGCTGGTCGGCGCTGACAAACTGCCACACCACGCCTTGGCGCGTGATGAAGAAATGCGAGGACACCTGCAGGCCCCGGATGCTCTGGAAGTAGGGGTGCGCATCCCAGTCGAGCTGGTTGGTAAAGAGCCGCTGCACATCCCCCGTGCCGTAGATGCCCGGCGGCAGGCTGATCGAGTGGACGACCACCAGATCGATGCATGCCCCCTCGGGCCGGGGACTGTAATTGGGCGAGGGGCAGTGCGTGGCCGTGCGCAGCCAGCCTTTTTGCCAGAGCGCAGCTTGCGGCGCGGTGGCAGCGTGGGGAGCGGGGGCGCCGGGCGGCGTCTCGGGCAGATCTTGGGGCATGGCGTTGGGCCCCTAGGGCTGCACCCCATCGCTGGGGTCATGGATCTGCAGCCGCTCCATGCGGTAGCGGATCTGGCGCAGGCTGATGCCCAGGCGGTTGGCCGCTGCGGTGCGGTTAAAGCCAAACTCCTGCAGCGCGCGCACGAGGATGTCGCGCTCGATGCCATCGAGCCAGGCCTGCAGATCGGCGGGCAGATCCTGTGGCGGCGCAAAGCCGTGGAGGCGCTGAGGCGCGACGGCTGCGGCCTTTGGCGCGGGCGTGGGCTGCTCATAGGCAGGGGCCGGCTCTGCAGCCTGGCTGTGCACGGGCGCCGGATGCGCGGCATCGGCCCGGGCCGGCTCCACATCCAGAAACGCGCCATCGCTCAAGGCGACCGAGCGCAGCAACAGGTTTTCCAGCTCGCGCACATTGCCCGGCAGTGCATGGCCTGCCAAGGTGTGCAGCGCCTGGGCGCTGAGCTGGGGCACCGGCTGGCCGCTCTCGCTGGCGATGCGCTCGAGCAGCGCCTGGCACAGCGCAGGCACATCTTCGCGGCGCTCGCGCAGCGGCGGGATGAAGATGTCAATGACGTTGAGCCGGTAGTACAAGTCCTGGCGAAAGCGCCCGGTCTGCACGTCGGCCGCCAGGTCGCGGTGGGTGGCACTGACGATGCGCACATCGACCGCTTCTTCCTGTTGCGAGCCCAGGGGCCGCACCTTGCGCTCCTGGATCGCACGCAAGAGCTTGGCCTGCATCGACAGCGGCAGCTCGCCGATTTCATCGAGGAAGAGGGTGCCACCATGGGCTGCCTGGAAAAAGCCTTCGCGGTCCTGGTTCGCGCCGGTGTAGGCGCCTTTGCGGGCACCAAAGAACTCCGCTTCGAGCAGGTTCTCGGGGATGGCGCCGCAGTTGACGGCCACCATCGGCCCGCTGGCCCGCTGGCTGTTGCGGTGCAAGGACTGGGCCACCAGCTCCTTGCCGGTGCCCGATTCGCCGCGCACCAAAATGGGCGCCATGCTGCCGGCCACCTTGGCAATGCGCTCGCGCACCTGCTGCATCACCAGCGACGGGCCGATCAATTCGCGCTGGGCCGGGGGGGCAGGCCGGGTGGGCGTGCCGGGCTGCGGCGCCGCTTGAAAAGCGGACTGCGCCGGGGCCAGCGCAGCGGCATCCTGCAGCCCCTGGCAGGCGGACGCCACCACCTGGCGAAACTGCTTGAGGTCCACCGGCTTGGTCAGGTAGTCAAACGC
Source organism: Comamonas koreensis (assembly GCF_014076495.1). Taxonomy (NCBI): domain Bacteria; kingdom Pseudomonadati; phylum Pseudomonadota; class Betaproteobacteria; order Burkholderiales; family Comamonadaceae; genus Comamonas; species Comamonas koreensis. The sequence continues at coordinate 1,577,677 of NZ_CP043575.1, forward strand.
GCCTTCGCGCAGGGCCGCGACGGCATTGTCGGCCGAGCCATAGGCGGTCATGACGATGGCGCGCTCGCTGCGGCCCTGGCTGCGCAGGTCCTGCAGCAGCTCCATGCCCAGGCCATCGGGCAGGCGCATGTCGGTGATCAGAATCTCGAAGCGGCGCTGCTGCAGCTGGGCGCGCGCTTCCTGCACCGAGCCGGCCGTGTAGACCCGGTAGCCTTCGCGCAGCAAGGTCAGCTCATAAAGGGTTCTGAGGTCGGGCTCATCGTCCACGACCAGAACAGTGGTGTTTTCAAAACTCATGCCTGGTGGATCAAATCAGTCTGCTGGGGATGCGCGGGGCTGGCGGCCCGGCGAAACTGCACTATGAAGGCATTGCCCTGTGCCAGCTCGGGCAGCGCTGCGCTCTGCCTTTCATAGCGGATCATAGCGCCATGGCGGGTGCACAGCTCGCGGCAGATGTACAGGCCCAGGCCGCTCGATCGGCTCTCGGAGGAGAAGAAGGGCTCGAACAGATGCTTTTCGATGGTCGGCTCGATGGGCGCGCCATCGCTCCACACGACCAAGGTGGTGGTGCCCGTCAGGCTGCTGTGCGTGCTGACACGCAAGGAGTCTGCACAGTCCCGGCGGTAGCGCTGGCCGTTGTTGAGCAGGTTGTAGAGCAGCTGGCGCAGGTGTCCGGTATCAAAGGCCACCAGGCTGTCCTCGGCACTGAGCGACAGCGCCACGGTGTGGGCGGCGGGGGCCAGCGCCATCCAGTCATGGCAGATGTGCAGCACGGTCTCATTGAGGGCAATGGAGTCGCCATCGCCGGGCTGGATCTGGTTATGTACGCGGGCAATGTCCAGAATATCTTCGGCAATGCGGCCCAGGCGCTGGGCATTTTGCTCGACCATGTAGGTCAGGCGCTTCTGGCCCGGGTCGGTCAGCTCCTCATCGAGCAGCGCATTGGCCTGGGTGATGGCCGTCAGCGGGTTGCGGATTTCATGGGCCACGGCCGCGGACATACGCCCCATTGCCGCCATTTTCTCGGTGCGCAGCCGCGCCTCTATCTCACGCAGGTCATGCAAGAACACCAGGCACAGCGGGTCATTGTCATTGCTGCCAATGTTGCCGAAGGTGGGCAGCGGGTGGGTCAGCCAGGTGCGCACATGCAGGCCAATGGGGGCCATCTGCGGCGCGGTCAGCGCCAGGTCTTGCGAGAAGGGCTTTTGCTCTGCAAAGGTCTGGGTGACCTGCTCGACCACACCGCGCCAGGCGGGCAGCTGCGCCAGCGCCAGTGGCAGGTGAGGGTGACCCAGCAAGGTCATGGCGGCCGGGTTGGCAATACGCACCTGCAAGGCCTGATCGGCCACCAGCACGCCATCGGGCAGGTTCTGCAAGATGAGCGCATTGATTTGCTCTTGCTGGTTGGCCGCAGCGGCATTGCGCAGGCCCTGCAAGGTCTCGCGCTCCACCCGCGAGGCGAGCAGCCGCACGAGAATGCCCACCAGAAAATAGGCCGCTCCGGCGAGCCCGGCCTGCACGGTGTTCTGCGTGCCATCGGGGTCAAACACCGACAGGCGAAAACTCAGCGACTCGACAATCAGGAAAATCGTGATATAGGCGCAGCTGCCCAAGGTCACCAGCCAGCCACCCAGGGTCCCGGCAAACAGCACCGCCAGGCCGAACATCGGCGTCAAGGTGTAGGTGCCGGTTTTGGTCACTTCCAGCAGCGAGATCAGCAGCAGATCCATGCCGATCGTGGGCAGCCAGGCGTAGACGCGGCGCTGCGGTGGCGGCTGGTGGCTGAGCGCGGCATACAGCATGGCCGAGATGCCATAGGCGGCCAGCAGCGCCAGCTGCGACAGCAAGGGGCCCGATTGCGCCGGCGTGATGGCCATGGCCCCCAGAGCCAGCAGCAGGGCCACGAAGACGCGGGCCACCAGGTAGCCGCGCCACAGGCGCTTGAAGGGGGTTTCCATCAACGCCAGCGCGGCCATCGTGGCGATGCCCAAAGCCTAGCGCTGGCCAGGCGGCAGCGCCTGGGCGAGATGGGCTTGCGAGCAGTAATGCGCGCCCTGGTAGCCGATGGCATCGGACTGCGGCAGGTGCACGCCGCAGTGCGCGCAGTGCACCATGGGCTCAGGCTTGCCCAGGCCTTTTTTGGGCGGTGGCGGCGGCGCGTTCTTGACCCGTTGGCTGCGCCACATGTGCCAGCCCACGGCCAGCACCAGCAATACCAGCAAATACTTCATGGCAGCTCAGTGTTTCAAGATGACTTCAAGGACAAAGCGCGAGCCCACGTAGGCCAGCAGCAGCAAGGTGGCGCCCACATAGAGCATGTTGACGGCGCGCTGCCCGCGCCAGCCAAAGCGCTTGCGGCCCACCAGCAGCACGGCAAAGGTCAACCAGGCGAGCAGCGAGAACACCGACTTGTGGTTCCAGACCCAGGCCTTGCCGTACAGCGCCTCGCCAAACCACCAGCCGGCCAGCAAGGTTGCGGACAGCAGGATGAAGCCGGCCGTGACAAAGCGGAAGGTCAGGCGCTCCAGCGCCAGCAGCGGCAGGCCGCCGTCGTGGCTGCCATCCTGGCGCATCTGGCGCTCGGCCCGGGTCATCAGTGCGGCATGCACGACGGCTGCGGCAAACAGGCCATAGGAGGCAATGCCCAGCGCCAGGTGCAGCGGCAGCCAGGGCGAGGCATTCACATGCAAAGGGCTGCCGGGGTAGACGCCGGCCAGCAGGACCGCGATGCAACCCATGGCCGACAGTGGCCAGCGTGAGCGCAGCTGCGGGTAGAGCTGCTGCTCGACCACATACACCGTCAGCACCAGCCAGGCGGTGACGGACAGCGCCGGCGCAAAGCCGAAGTGGGGCATGTCACCGATCAGGCTCCAGGCGATGGCCGCCAGGTGCAAGGCCCAGGCCGCGCGCAAGCCCAGCCGCGCGCTGGGCTCCTGCAGGCGTCGGGCCGCAAGTGCGGGAATGGCGTAGGCAATAGCTGCAGCAATGGCCAGTGCCCAGCCGATGGGGCTGGTGCTGGCTGCGGCAAAGGCGGGAGAGAGCATGCCCGCTATCATAGCGGCGGCGAAAGGCCTGTGTGGTCTGCGCGGGCGCTAGCGCCTCGCCATCTGCTGGCTATTGCCGGCAATAGGCCGCAGAGGCTTCCTGGGGTGCGCTACAGGCCGATGCTGGTCGCGCAGACCCGGTTGCGGCCGCTGGTCTTGGCCTCGTACAGCAGTTCATCGGCCCGGCGCAGGCAGTCCTCCAGGCCGTCGGTCTGGCCGCAGTGGATGGTCAGCACCCCGCAGCTCACCGTCAGCTCAGGCGCCGTGGTGGAGGCCGCATGGGCAATCGCCATCTTCTGCACTTCCTGGCGAAAGCGCTCCACCACGGCCACGGCATCGGCGTGGCCGGGCAGGATCAGTGCAAACTCCTCACCGCCAAAGCGGGCGGCCAGGTCATAAGGGCGGCGGGCATGGCGCGCCAGCGTACCTGCTACTTGCTTGAGCGCCTCATCACCTTGCACATGGCCGTAGTGGTCGTTGTACAGCTTGAAGTGGTCGATATCGATCAGCGCCAGGCCCAGCGGGTCGTGCCTGCGCAGGCACAGGCGCTGGCTGCGCTGCAGCATGTCATCAAAATGCCGGCGGTTGGCCAGGTTGGTCAGGCCGTCGACCTGCGCGAGGCGCTGCAAGGCTTGGCGCTGCAGCGCCAGGTCGATCTGGTTGCGTACCCGCACACTCACCACTGCCGGGCGGATGGGCTTGGAGACATAGTCGGCCGCGCCCAGGCGCAGGCCATACTCTTCGGCCGCGGCATCGCTCTGGCCGGTGATGAAGATGATCGCAATGCCGGCCGTCGCCTCCTGTTTTCTCAGCTGGGTCAGCACCTCGTAGCCATTCATGCCGGGCATGCTGACATCGAGCAGCACCAGCAGCAGGCGGTGCGATTCGCGCGCGGCGATCGTGAGCGCACTGGGGCCGTCCTTGGCCAGCAGCACGCGGTACTGCTGGCCGAGCAACTCGGCGAGCATGGAGCGGTTGACGCGCTCGTCATCCACAATCAGGATGGTGGGTTGGTCGTTATCGGGCTCAGCTTGCATGGTGCGATGGTAAGGGGTCTCAAGGGGGCTGGCAGCCAGATGGTCAGGGCAGTATGTGTTCGAGCCGCTCGATCGCCGCCAGCGCGGCGTCGCCGTCCAGGTCTTCCACATGCTGCAGGATCTGCTGGAGCAGCGGCGTCCAGCGCGCCGCCGGGCTGGCCAAGAGCATCCGCTCGAGCTCGCTGACAGCCGCATAGTCGCCGTCAGCCACCAGGCGCTTGAGGTGCTTGAGGTCCTGGCGCAGGCTGGCAGCGGCAGGCGGGTTGGCCGCAGGCGGCGCGTCCAGCGCTGCGCTCGGCGGGGCCGGTGCAGGCTGGCGCGTGGCCAGGCCTTGCAGCAGCGTCTGCAACTGGGCGGCAAACTCGGCCGTCTCGGTATGCAGCAGGCGCTGGGGCTGGGGGGCGGGCGGTGGGGCCTGCATCCACTCCCGGGCCTGGTTCTCGATGGTTTCGGCCGCCTGTACCAGGGAGGTGGCATCGAGGTAGCCCAGTGCCCCCTTGAGCGAATGGGCGAGCATGGACAGCGGCTCCCAGGCCGACTGCTGCACATGCAGCACCAGGGTCTGGGGGGCATCGGCAAAGTCGCGGTAAAAGCCGGCCAGCACCCGGTCGACCCGCTCGGCATTGCCGTGGAAGCGCTGCAGCATCTTGGCGTGGTTGATGCCGGGCGTGGCTGCCACGCGGGCCTCGTCGCGCAAAAATTCGGACTCGGGTGCATCCAGTGCTTCGGCACTGTTGCCAGGGCCTGCGATCCATTCGCTCAGCGTTTCGTACAGCTTGCGCTCATCAATGGGCTTGGTCAGGTGGGCATTCATGCCCGCCTCTTCAATGGCGCTGCGGTCTTCGACGCGGGCCTGTGCGGTCAGCGCAATCACCGGCAGTTGCTGCAGATGGGGCAGCTGGCGCAGCGCGCGGGTGGCGTCCAACCCATCCATCTGCGGCATGTGCACGTCCATCAGCACGGCGTCGAAATGGTGGTGCTCGAGCATGCTGAGCGCTTCGGCGCCATTGGTGGCCAGGCTCACCTGCACGCCCACGAGGCTGAGGAAGTCGGCGGCCACCTCGCGGTTGAGGGCATTGTCATCGACGACGAGCACATTTTTGCCATGCAGCTGGGGATAGAGCTGGATCGGGTTGCTGTGAACCACCTGCGGTGGGCCCGAGGCACCGGGCAGTGCGCGCCGCGAGATGCTGCTGCCTTGCGACTGCAGCGCTTCCAAAATGGCATTGAACAGCACGGACTGTGTCACCGGCTTGATCAGCAGGCCTTGCAGACGCAGCTCCTCGGACCTGCGCATGACCTCGTCACGGCCGTAGGCAGTCACCATCAGCACTGCCGGGGTGGCCGAGAGATGCTCTTCCTCGCGGATGCGGCGCGCCACCTCCAGCCCGTCCATGCCGGGCATGCGCCAGTCCATCAGCACCAGGCCATAGGGCGTGCCTACGCGCGAGGCGAGCTGCAGATCGAAGAGGGCTTGCTCGCCGGAATCCACCGTGTCGGCGCGCATGCCAAAGCCGCGCACCATCTCGGCGAGGATGTCGCGTGCGCTGGCGTTGTCGTCGACGATCAGCACGCGGTCGACCGGCGTGCCGTGGTAGCGGGCCGGCTTGGGCGCCTGCTTGAGTTGCGCGGGGTGCAACTGCACCGAGAAGTAGAAGGTGCTGCCCAGTCCCGGGTTGCTCTCGACCTTGAGCTCACCGCCCATCTGGCCCACCAGGCGCTGGCAGATGGCCAGGCCCAGACCCGAGCCGCCATAGCGCCGCGTGGTCTGGCTGTCGGCCTGCGAGAAGGGGCGAAACAGCTGGCTCATCTGCGCCGGGCTCATGCCGATGCCCGTGTCCTTGACGGTGACCTCCAGCCCGATCTTGCCAGGGGCCACGGGGCGGTTGCCGGCGGTCTCGGTGGTCTGGATGCTGATGACCACCTCGCCCAGGTGGGTGAACTTGATGGCATTGCTCACCAGGTTGTTGAGCACCTGGCTCAGGCGCAGCGGGTCGCCGCTCAGCTGCCGGGGCACATCGGGCGCGACCGAGTAGACCACCTCGATGCCCTTTTCCTCGGCGCGCAAGGTGGTGACGGCCGAGACGGTCTCGAGCACATCGTCCAGCGCGAACTCCACGTTCTCCAGGGTCAGCATGCCCGCCTCGATCTTGGAGAAATCCAGGATGTCATTGATCACCGACAGCAGTGCGTTGGCCGACAGCTCCACCTTCTCTAAGTAGTTGCGCTGCTTGGGCAGCAGCGGGGTCTGCTGGATCAGGCGCGTCATGCCGATGACGGTGTTCATCGGCGTGCGGATCTCGTGGCTCATCGTGGCCAGGAACTCGGACTTGGCGCGCTCGGCCGCTTCGGCCATCTCCTTGGCTTTTTGCAGCGCCAGCTCTGCCTCGCGCTCGCGGGTGATGTCAAGCATGATGCCGTCCCAGATCGTGCCCGCTTCCTGGCGGCTGGGTGCCGAGCGACAGCGCAGCCAGCGCAGTCCGCCATCAGGGCGGATGATGCGGAAGCTGCAGTCAAACAGGCTCAGGCGCTCCAGCGCTTCGCGCTGGTGCTGCCGGTACATCGCCAGATCTGCCGGGTGGATGGTTTTGATATAGGCATCGTTGTTGGCCATGATGGCCTGCGCGCTCACACCGATGAGCTTTTCAATACCGGCGCTGATGTAACTCATGCGCAAGGTCGTGGCTGAGCCTTCAACGCGGTAGATCGCGCCACTGGGGAGGTTGTCGGCCAGAGCTTCCAGCCGCTGGCGCGCCTGTTCACGCTCGGACAGATCCTGCAGCGTGCCGCTGAGGCTGACGATGCGGCCACTGCTGTCATAGTCCGCCTGGCCCAGGATGCTGGCCGGGAACTGGCCGCCATCGGGCGTGTAGTGGGTCACATCAAGCCGGTAGGGCTGGCCGGTCTGGGCGCATTGCGCAATGGCCGCAGTCACCTTGGCATAGTCCTGCGGCGGCATCATGTGGGCTATGTTGTCCTGGGTCAGCTTCGGCCCCTGCGGGTCCAGGCCATTCATCTCGTACATCATCTCCGAGGCCTCGATCTCACCGCTGGCCAGGTCCAGCGTCCAGCTGCCGATGCGCGAGAGCCGCTCGGCGCGGCGCAGCGAGTCATAACTTTGGCGCAGCTGGTTTTCCGACTCGCGCATCTGCGTCATGTCACGCGAAATACCCAGAAGGCCGATGACCTCACCGTTCTCGTTGCGGTACTGGCTCTTGATGGACTGGAAGCTGAGCCGGCGCCCATCGATCAGTGCGTGCGACTCCGACACCACGGGCGTGCTGCTCCGATAAACGGCGGCATCGTCCTCGGCAAAATTGTTGTGTCCGCCAAGGATTTCGGCGTCGGTCTTGCCAATCAGCCCCCCGGGCGGCATCTTTGTGATGGCCTCGGCCGCAGGGTTGGCAAACACATAGCGGCCCTGCCTGTCCTTGACAAAGACGATGTCCGAGGTGCCGCGCATCACTGCATCGAGCAGATGGGTGGAATGGCGCCACTGCTGGGTGCTTTTCTCGACCTGCTGCTCGAGCGCGGCGTTGAGCAGCTGAATTTCCTGGTCGCGGCGCACGCGCTCGGTGATGTCGTGGGAGATGGTGAAAAAGCGCTTCTCGCCCTCGACCAGCTGGCAGGTGATGTGCACCTCCACGGGGAAGCAGGAGCCATCCTTGCGCTGGTGCGTATTGGTGGCCACGGTGTGTTCACCGGGCTCCATTTTCTGCCACAGGGCCAGCAATTCATCGCGGGTGTAGTCCAGCGCAAAATCGGCCACGTTCAGGGCCATCAGCTCTGCCAGGCTGTAGCCCATCTCCCGGTAGGCCTGGCTATTGACATCCAGGATCCGGCCTTGCGTATCGGTCACAAAGAAGGCGTCCGAGAAATGGTCTAGCAAGTGGCGATACGGCGTATCTGGCATCGGTGATCCTGGTCAAAGAAAGCGCCACCTCAGGGTGGCGGGCAGGGCTTTGGCATTGCGGGAGGCCATGCAAGCGCGGGCACGCCCAGGCCGCGGGTGCATTGTCGCGGCTTCGGGCAGGCATTTGCGCAGCCTCAAAGGCTAAATTCGTTTGGCGCTTTACGGGCAAACATTTACCTATTGTAGGAAGCGGGCCATAGTTTCTTGCGCTGGCGGGAGAGCTGCCAGCCCTGGTCCCGCGTCAGTTTTGGGGCGAGCGGGTAGAATCAAAGGTTTGCAGGGCTGTGGCTTACAGCCCCTGGCGCCAGCCGTTTTTAGCCCGGGCTCCGGCTAGCGGCTACACCTGGGCGCCTCCTTTGCCACGATTACTCAAGACTCCACCCTATGGCTTCCGCACTGACCGATAAACTCTCGCGCCTCGTCAAGGAAATGCGTGGCCAGGCCCGTATCACCGAATCCAACGTCCAGGACATGCTGCGTGAAGTGCGCATGGCCCTCTTGGAGGCGGATGTGGCCTTGCCCGTGGTGCGTGACTTCATTGCCCGCGTCAAGGAAAAAGCGCTGGGCCAGGAGGTTCTGGGCAGCCTCAAGCCGGGCCAGACCCTGGTGTCGATCGTCAACAAGGAGCTGGCCGCCACGATGGGCGAGGGCGTGGCCGACATCAACTTGCAGGCCCAGCCGCCTGCGGTGATCCTGATGGCCGGCCTGCAAGGTGCCGGTAAGACGACCACCACGGCCAAGCTGGCCAAGCACCTGATCGAGCGGCGCAAGAAAAAGGTGCTGACCGTCTCGGGTGACGTCTACCGCCCCGCCGCTATCGAGCAGCTCAAGACTGTGACCCAGCAGGCGGGCGCGGAATGGTTCCCCAGCACACCCGACCAAAAGCCGTTGGATATTGCCAACGCGGCGCTCGATTACGCCAAGAAGCACTACTTTGATGTGCTCCTGGTCGATACCGCCGGGCGCCTGGCCATCGACGAAGTGCTGATGACCGAAATCCAGCAATTGCATGCGGCCTTGAAACCGGTCGAGACCTTGTTTGTCGTCGATGCGATGCAGGGCCAAGACGCGATCAACACTGCCAAGGCCTTCAAGGAGGCACTGCCGCTCACCGGTATCGTGCTGACCAAGCTAGACGGCGACTCGCGCGGCGGTGCGGCGCTGTCGGTGCGCCAGATCACCGGCGCGCCCATCAAGTTTGCCGGTGTGTCCGAAAAACTCGACGGCCTGGAAGTGTTCGACGCCGAGCGCCATGCGCAGCGCGTGCTGGGCATGGGCGATATCGTGGCCCTGGTCGAGCAGGTCTCCAAGGGCGTGGACATGGAGGCGGCCCAGAAGATGGCCGAGAAGATCAAGTCCGGCGACGGCTTTGATCTGAACGACTTCCTGGGCCAGCTCCAGCAGATGAAGCAGATGGGGGGCCTGTCGACCCTGATGGACAAACTGCCCTCGGAGCTGGCGGGCAAGGCTGGCAAGGTCGACATGGACAAGGCCGAGCGCGAAGTGCGCCGCAAGGAAGGCATCATCTGCTCGATGACCCCCTATGAGCGCGCCAAGCCCGAATTCATCAAGGCCACGCGCAAGAAGCGCATTGCCGCTGGCGCTGGCGTGCAGGTGCAAGAGGTCAACCGCCTGCTCAACGAGTTTGGCCAGATGCAGCAGATGATGAAGAAGATGAAGGGCGGCGGCCTGATGAAGATGATGAAGAAGATGGGCGGCATGAAGGGCATGATGGGCGGCGGCATGCCCAAGCTGCCGTTCTAAGAACCTGTTCAAAGTCTCTACGCAGCCGCGTTGGAGTGCAATCGGGATGAGTTCGAAGGGGTGGAGCGCAGCTTGCACCGGGGTGCAAGCAAGGGCCAGCGCGAAGAAATCGCCCGATTTCACGCCAACCCATAGTGACAGTGGCTTTGCGCTACCCGGGAAGGGGCGCCCGGCGAGGGCCGCCCGGGCAGGGGCGGTCTGCGTCGTTGCAAATCCTCGCAATAGCATGGCTATTGCTGCGGTATTGCGCGGCTGGGCGCCCCCTCGCATCCCATCTCGCAAAGACACTGTCGCGGCGCGAGGAGACATTGAACAGGTTCTAAGCCCATACCGGCTTTATCGCGGCCCCAACCACAACGCCTGCATCCAGCAGGCGTTTTTGCATCCAGGCGCTGCGGTGTTACGACACCACGACCTGCGCCTCGCCGGCCTGCATATGGCCGACTACGCAGGCATCGGCAAAGCCCTGTGCTTTGAAGAGTTCGAGCACCTGACCGGCAGCCTCCGGCGCGCAGGAGACCAGCAGGCCGCCGGAGGTCTGCGGGTCGGTCAGCAGGCTGCGCATCGCATCGGGCACTTGCGCGCCCATTGCCACATCATGGCCGTAGGACGCCCAGTTGCGGCCCGATGCGCCGGTCACCACGCCTTGCTTGGCAAGATCGAGGACGCCAGGCAGTAGCGGCAGCGCCTGGCTGTCGATCACGGCTGTGAGCTGCGCGCCGCGTGCCAGTTCCAGGGTATGGCCCAGCAGGCCAAAGCCAGTGACATCGGTCAGCGCATGCACATCGGCCAGTTGCGCCAGAGCAGCGCCAGGCCGGTTGAGCTGGGTGGTGGTGCGCACCATGCTGGCGTAGTCACTGTCGCTGAGCAGGCCTTTTTTCAAGGCCGCGGACTGGATGCCCACGCCGATGGCCTTGCCCAGGATCAGCACATCGCCCGCCTGGGCATCGCGGTTGCGCTTGAGCTGCGCTGGGTTGACGATACCGATGCCGACCAGGCCATAAATGGGCTCGACCGAGTCGATCGAGTGGCCGCCGGCCAGCGGAATGCCGGCATCGCGGCAGACGGCCTCGCCGCCTTCCAGAATCTTGGCAATGACGTCGTGGGGCAGCACATTGATCGGCATGCCGACAATGGCAAGCGCCATCAGCGGCGTGCCGCCCATCGCGTAAATGTCCGACAGCGCATTGGTCGCAGCAATGCGGCCAAAGTCATAGGGATCATCGACGATAGGCATGAAGAAATCGGTGGTCGCAACAATCGCCTGCGTGTCATTGATCTGGTAGACCGCCGCGTCATCCGCTGTCTCGGTGCCCACCAGCAGCTGTGCATAGAACTGCTTGGGCACCGCACTGCGGCTCATCAGATCGGCCAGCACCCCAGGGGCAATCTTGCAGCCGCAGCCGCCGCCATGCGACAGCGAGGTCAGGCGTGGCGAGGTGGGCAGGGTGGCGGTAGGGGCATTCATACGGGCATCCTCAGGGCTAACAGACTGGCGAGAAAAGCGGTGCCGCCCATGGCGGCCCACCATTATCGGCATTTGGCGGGCAGGCGTGCGCCATGCTGCATTGCGCGTGAGGGGCAAAGCGGCAGCACTCGCCGATGGGGCCAAAAGTGGCTCCGATGAATTCAGTGCCACCTTGGCTGTGGCAACCAGACAGCTTAAAAGCCGAGCATCGATAGTCGTCAGGGAAGCGCTGACCCGTGTCGCATCGGGTATGCTCTCGGATTTTTCTGCGGGATCCTATTGAGGCAGGGGTATGCGAGAGAATAACTTTGACCTGCTGCGACTGATGGCGGCCCTGGGCGTTTTCTGGGCCCATGGCTCGCTCTTCTACGACCTGCAGATCACCCCATTTTTCAACAATACCTACAGCATGGGCTCGCTGTCGGTCTATGTCTTTTTCTTCATCAGCGGCTATCTCAATGTCCAAAGCTGGAGCCGAACGGCGCAATGGACTGCGTTTGGCATCAAACGGGCGCTGAGAATTTTCCCTGGGCTGCTGGCGGCAGCCTTCGTATCCGTGTTTGTCATTGGTGGGCTCATGACGACGCTGGACCTGAAAAGCTTTCTGTCTTCGGGGCAGACCTGGGGGCTGTTTGTCAACTATGGAACAGGCCTTGCGACACTCAATGACCTCCCCGGGGTGTTTGCGCACAATCCAATTCAGAACGCGGTAAACGGCTCGTTGTGGACGATCAAGTACGAGGTCTTGATGTATGTGCTGCTGGTTTTATTCGGCATGACGCTAGGGCTCTCTCGCCGGATTCTTGTGCTAGTAGTGGCCGTGTCGGCCGCTGCTTTTCTGTTGGTGAAAATCCCCGCGCTGGATGAGGGCGCGATCAGCTGGCGAGATTTCTGGCAATTCGCCACGATGTTCTTCGCAGGAGCCGCTTTTAACTACATCCCGGTGGACCGCAGGCTATGGCTGGTACCGCCAATGCTGGTGGGCTTTGTCATTGCTTGTACCAGCACCACCCTGGCGATCGTTCAGGGCAGTGTCTTCCTTTGCTTGCCCTGTGCCGTTTTTCTGCTTGCCTATTGGAAGCCTTTGACCCGCATTCGGCTGGACCAAGATCTGTCCTACGGCATCCACATTTATGCATTCCTGGTGCAGCAGGCCATCACCGAGATCAGTCAAAGGCATGGGATTTCCAAACCGATATATATATCGTCGTGGCGCTGGTCATCGTGTTGATGCTGGCGCTGGCTTCCTGGGTCTTTATCGAGCACCCGGCCATCGCCTGGTCCCGGCCTCTGGTGCCGCCTACGCGTCGGTCCTCACATCCCCATGTAAAACCGTGAAATGATTAAACAGATACAAATACTCCGGCTGATGGCAGCCCTCTGGGTAGTAGTTTTTCATGGTGCAATACTCGGTATTTTTTCGGATGCGACACCTTGGGTGGCTGCTGTCATCAACTTTGGCTATGCCGGGGTGGATGTTTTCTTCGTCATCAGTGGCGTGATCATGGCGCATTCCACCAAAAATATGGGCCATGGGCCACGCACTGCCACTGCATTTTTGCTGGCTAGATTTTCAAGAATCTATACAGGCTGGTGGCCGGCCATGCTGCTCTATGTCATTTACTTAAAACTAACGCAGCAACTCGATCCCCACATTCAGCTGCAAGCATCTTTTTTTCTCTACTTTTCCGATCTTGCAGGCCTTGTCAGTATTGCCATCTGGTCACTGATGTTTGAGCTGTATTTTTACGTGGTCTTGTCACTGGTCTTGTTGTTTCCGAAATGGCATCGCCAGCGCTTTATTAAAACTCTGTTTGCGGCACTCGTTGTGCTCAACCTCTACTTGTTGGCGCATCGCTCTGCCGCAGATGGAGGCATCGAGCAAAACTGGATTCGGCTCTTTTATGTGGCTCCCCTTGTGGCAGAATTTTTCATGGGCTACTTCCTCTACCAGTACCTGCAACGCCCTTCGCGCGCATCATGGAAGTTTTGGGCCTTGCTGGCTGCAGCATGGATTGCCTTGATTGTCTATTTCATGCCCCATTTTGAAGATTATCCCTATGGTTTGGCCAATTTTCACTATTGGCCTGAGCGCGCAGTATTGATGGGCGGCGCAGCAATGGCGATCGTAGGCATGGCGTTGAAGCTGCCCTCTCCGCGCAGCCAGATCGCACTGGCGCTGGCAAAATTTGGTGACTATTCTTACGCCATCTATTTGCTGCATATCCTGGTATTCAGCATGATGTTGACGCTATTGCCTTGGCACAGCTGGCATAGCCAGGTGCAGCTTTTGATTGTCGTTGGTGTCCTCGTTGCATTGCTACTGGTGTCAGCCGCTTACTACCACTGGGTGGAGCGGCCGGTCTACATGTTTTGCCGCCAAAAAATCAACCACTGGTTGCACCCCACTGTCCCTGCCCAGCCTGTTCTTCAACCACTCTACAAAAATCAACAGCTGCGATAACGCATTTGCAGAGGGTCCTTTGCATAGCCCTCGCCATGCGGGTTGGATGCGGATGGAGATAAGACGCAAGGCGTCTTTTGACGGTGGAGCCGTGGGTAGCTATTGCGGAGGAATGCGTCCCTAAGGTGCATGAAGCCAGAAAACTTGCCTTGGATTTGAGAAATTCCCGGCGCAAGCATCAGGACTAGGAGCCATGCGCTGCAGTGCTCATAAGCGGGGGATCAGAAGAGCGCTACCTGACTGAGCGCATACCACCTGTACGGAGACCGAGATGGCGGAAGACAGCTGGAGTCGAACCAACCCAGGAGTGGCTGACACCCCTCACCGGGTTTGAAGCCCGGCCGCGCCACCGGGCACGATTGCCTTCCCTGCAACACGTGCGTGTTGGGCAAGATGGCCGATTGTAGCGGCTCTGCGTGGCGCCTGCGGCTGGCGCTGCCGCAGACCCTTGGGTGGCTTACGAGGTTGCGCCCGCCTGCCAGCGCACACCCGGGCGCAGCACATGCGTATCGCGCACGCGGCGGGTATAGCCCACGCGGTCGAAGAACTCCAGGATCTGGATGGCGCGCTTGCGGCCCAGGGCCGTGGCATCGCGGAAGGCATGGGCCTGCACTTCGCCGCGCTCGGCCTGCTGGGCAAGCTCTGCGGTGAGTGCCGCCAGCGCATCCATGGAGGGGGCGGCATAGAAGAGGTCCTTGACCACCTGGAACACGAGGCCCTGGCGCGAGAGCTTTTTGAGCAGCTGGCGCACCAGCTCCTCCCCGGCGCCATGGTCGCGGGCCAGGTCGCGCACCCAGGGCGGGTCAAAGCGGCCTTCGGTGATCGCTGGCATCAAGCGCTGGGCGAGGGCCTGCTCGGCCTCGCTCAGCTGCACCTGGTGGCCGGGCAGGTGCAGCCAGGCGCCGCTGCTGGCGATCTGGCCGGCGGCGATCAGCGCATCGAGCAGGCCGTGGTAGAGCGCATCGTGCGGGCCATGCTGCAGCGCGGGCAGGGCCATGCGGCGCAGCCGGGCTGCGTTGATGCCGTGCTCATCGGGGGCGACTTCATGAAAGCGGTGCAGCGCCTGCAGCAGCTGGTCTTGCAACGTCTGCCAGGCCTGGCTGTCTACCAGCAGCGCATCGCCATCGGGCAGCGGCAGGTGGGTGCAGTGCTCGGCCACGACCGGTGTCGCCGTGCCAGTCAGCCGTACCAGCAGTGAGCGGGCCAGGCCCAGCGGGGCTTCGGCCAGCAGCGGACCGGTGTCGGCGGTATCAATCCAGTGCGCCAAGGCGGCCAGGTAGGCCATGCGGCTGTCGCTGCGGCGCTTGCGGGCGGGCGCATAGGGATCGAGCACCATGGCGCCGGCAATGGTACGGCTGGCCTGGGCATTGCGCACGATGACGCGGTCACCCGGCAGCACCAGGGCGGGGGCATCCAGCACCAGCTGGGCCAGCGCTTCGGTGCCCGGGGCCAGGTCGCCATCTTGCAGCAAGGCGATATGGCCGGTGCAGCGCATGGTGCCCAGGTGCAGGTGCACAGCCGACCACTGCGCCAGCGGCGCTGCATCGGCGAGCAGATGCAGGCGCACATCGATACGCTGGGTGGGTTGGCGCAGGCGCGCGTCCATGATCCAGTCGCCGCGCGTGATGGCCTCCTTGGCAATGCCTGCCAGGTTCAGCGCGCAGCGCTGGCCGGCCAGGCCGTGCTCGCTCGCCTGGTTCTGCGCATGGATGCTGCGCACGCGTACGGGCGCGCCGCTGGCCGAATGCACGAGGCTGTCGCCCACGGCCACCTGGCCATTGAAGACGGTGCCGGTCACCACCGTGCCCTGGCCGGGCAGGCTGAAGACCCGGTCCACTGCCAGGCGGAACAGCCCGCTGTTGGCGCGCTGGGGCATGGCCTGGGCCTGCTGGTGCAGGTGCTGGCGCAGCGCCCGCACGCCCGGGTCATCGGGCAGCGCGGCTGCGGTTTCAAAGACGGGCGCATCGGCCAGATTGCTGCGGGCCAGGATGGCGGTGATCTCGTCCCGCACCTCATCGATGCGGTCGCGGGGTACGCGGTCGACCTTGGTGAGCGCCACCGTGCCCTGGCGGATGCCCAGCAGCTGCAAAATTTCCAGATGCTCCAGGGTCTGGGGCATCACGCCGTCATCGGCAGCCACCACCAGCAAGGCATGGTCAATGCCGACGGCGCCGGCGGCCATCGTGTGCACAAATTTCTCATGGCCGGGCACATCGATGATGCCCAGCACATCGCCATTGGCCAGCGGGGTGTAGGCGTAGCCCAGCTCGATCGAGATGCCGCGCGCCTTTTCTTCCTTCAGGCGGTCGGTCTCCACGCCGGTGAGCGCGCGCACCAGGGTGGTCTTGCCATGGTCGATATGGCCTGCGGTGCCGATGATCATGCCTGACCGTCCGCTGGGGTGCTGCCCAGGGCCAGCTGCTGCAGATTGGCGGCAAAGTCGGCCTGGTCAGCGGCTTCGAGGCAGCGCAGATCCAGCCAGAGCGCATCGTCGCGCAGCCGGCCGATCACCGGGCGCGGCAGCTGGCGCAGCGCGGCTTCGAGCTGCTGCAGCAGGCGCCCGGCGCGTTTGCGCTCTTGGGGGCGCACGACCAGGCCGTGGCTGGGCAGGCTCTCGACGGGCAATGCGCCGCTGCCGATCTGGCTGGTCATCGCGGCGTGCTCCACCCGATAGTCCGGCCCCAGCAAGCTTTGCAGTGGCGCCTGCAGCGCGATCGCTTGCTGCTCCATGGCAGCGGCCGGGCGGGTGAACAGGCGCAAGGTGGTCAGGCGCTCGGCCAGTTTTTCCGGGTGCAGATAGAGGCGCAAGGTCGGCTCGAGCGCAGCCAGGGTGAGCTTGCCCACGCGCAGTGCGCGCTTGAGCGGGTTCTTCTTGATCTGGGCGATCAAGGCCTTGCTACCGACGATGATGCCCGCCTGCGGGCCGCCCAGCAGCTTGTCGCCGCTGAAGGTCACGACATCGGCGCCAGCCTCGATGGTCTCGCGCACCGTCACCTCATAGGGCAGGCCCCAGTCGCGCATGTCGACCAAGGTGCCGCTGCCCAGGTCCACGATCAGCGGCAGCTGGCGCGCATGGGCGATGCGCGCCACATCGGCTTCGGCCACCGACTTGGTAAAGCCGCTGATCGCGTAGTTGCTGCAGTGCACCTTCATCAGCGCAGCGCTGTGCTCGCCCAGCGCGGCCTCGTAGTCTCTCTCATGGGTGCGGTTGGTGGTGCCTACCTCCACCAGGCGGGCGCCGGCGCGCGTCATCACATCGGGGATGCGGAAGGCGCCGCCAATCTCGACCAGCTCGCCGCGGGAGACCACCACTTCCTTGTCGCGTGCCAAGGTGGACAGCACCAGCAGCACGGCTGCCGCATTGTTGTTGACGATGGTGGCGGCTTCGGCGCCAGTGAGGCGGCAGACCAGGTCTTCGACCAGGTCATCGCGGTCGCCCCGGCCGCCGTCGGCCAGGTCGTATTCGAGATTGCTGGGGGTCGCCAGCGCCTGCACCACCGCGTCAATAGCCTCTTGCGGCAGCAGCGCGCGGCCCAGGTTGGTGTGCAGCACCGTGCCGGTCAGGTTGTAGACCGCCTTGAGGCGCGGCGCAAACAGCTGCTGGAGCTTTTGCTCGGCAGCGTCCAGCAAGGCATCGGCACCCTCTGCGTTGCTGCCCGCCTCTGCCAGCCAGCGGCTGCGCGCCTCGCCCAGCGCTGCGCGGATGGCCTGCGTGCACTGGGTCTTGCCATAGCTGTCCACCAGCGCAGCGGTGCGCGGGTGCTGCAGCAGCTTGTCAACAGAGGGCAGGTGGGACGGTGCGTTCATGGGCAAACAAGCTCAAACAAGGGCTGAAACAAAAAAACGATGGGCTGCAGCGGGCAGCGCCATCGTCCAGTATGGCATGGTGCCAAAACGTTCAGGTGCTCGGCACGCGCTCAGTGCAGATCGGGCACGCTGCCATCGGCATCGGCCGCTTGCGGCTCGGCCACGGCGACAAACAGCAGCGGGTTGCCGCTGGCGCGCGAGAACGCGGTCTGCTCGCTCATCAAGAGGTCCAGCATCAGGCTGGCCAGGTCATCGGCCAGCGGCTCGGCCAGCGGGTCTTTTTCCTGGTTGACCAGCTTGCGGTAGCTGCCGCATTCGGTGCAGGTTTCGGCCAGCACCACATCCTTGCCACCTTCCAGGCCCTGGTAGCGCACGCCCTTGGTCGATTCGCAGTGGCTGCATTTGACGCGCACCATATGCCATTCGGTGGCGCAGCAGCCGCAGTGCAGGTAGCGGTGGCCGGCCATCTTGCCGCCAATGCGTACCACGCCGGCGACCGGCTCGCTGGCGCAGACCGGGCAGATGGTGGCCGGGTCGGTGAAGGGGATGTCGGCCAGGCGCAGCTGGCTGGCGCGGGTGGCAAACACCACTTGCAAGGCCGCCATGACAAAAGGTGCCAGGCCCACATCGCGCGCGGCCAGCTCCTTGGTCAGCAGGCGCTTGGCCAGCGCATTGCGGTCGTCGGTGTTGCAGCGCTGCAGCTCGCCAATCAGCGGCTGCAAGGCCTCGGGCAGGCCATCGGCACTGGCCAACTGGGCGAGCATGCCGTCCAGCACCTGGTGCCAGATGGGGTCCAGGTGGTCAGCGGCCGGCAAGAGCGGCGACGAGTACTGCTGAGCCTGGGCGATGGCCGCTGCATCGGGGGCAGCCACCTGCAGGCCCTGGGCTGCTTTGTGCTGGGCATCCACCAGCTTGGCGATGAACAGCAGGTAGTCTGCAATCGGGTTGCCGTCGGCCAGTTGGCGAATACGCTGCGCACGGTCGAGGAAAAGACTGCTGGTATTGGGCAGCAGCACGCGTGGAAAACTGGTGTGGTCGAGCGACTCGATCTCACCGGGTTGAAGAATGCGTTGCATACGGGGATTTTCTCAAAAATCAACGCCGATAGACCTGGCGGGGCTATCGGCGTTGGGGAGCAGGGAGGGCCTGGCCCGGCGCAGCGCTGGGCTGCTCGCCGGGGCATGCCCAGGGGGCGCATCAGGCGCCGTGCTTGTGGCTGGCGGGCTTGTCCAGGTCCGCCGTGTCACCCGTCATGCGGCGGTACCACAGCGGGTGGTGAAAGCGCGCCCAGGCGCGGGTCACCGTGCCGCGCGTCATCGCGCGGATCGTGCCCTGGGTCCAGATGGCCGCGTAGATGTGGGCGATGATCAGACCGATCAGGCCGAAGGCCGACAGCGCATGCAGCAGCGCCGCAGCGCGCACCACGTTCACCGGCAGGTTCCACCAGGCGCGCCACATCAGCACGCCGGTCACCAACAGGCCCGCCATGCACACCACCAGCATCCAGAACAGCACTTTCTGGCCGCCGTTGTACTTGTCCACCGGTGGCATCTTCTCGTGCTCGCCGTTGACCAGCGCGGGCACATTCCTGAGCCACTCGACATCGTTCTTGCGGATGATGTTGAGCTGCCAGAAGCGGAAGAACATCAGCACGAAGCCGACGGTCATCACCAGACCGATGTAGGGATGCAGAATGCGGGTCCAGGGGCCGCCACCGAACAGGTTCGTCATGAAGAAGAACGAGGGGTGGAAGAACGCTAGGCCCGACAAGGCCAGCAGCACAAAGCTGATCGCGACCACCCAGTGGTTGACGCGTTCGCCAGCGGTGTAGCGTTGGAGATCACGGGTCTTGCTTTTCATCGTCCAGACTCCTCGTGGTGGTCGGCGCCCTTGTCCGCGCGCGCCTTGGCGGCCTCTTCCTCTTCCAGCTCCTCGGGCACTTCGATCGGGCCCTTGGTGATGTAGTGGAAGAAGCTGCCGACAGCGGCCACGCCCAGCGCTGCCAGCGCCAGCGGCTTGGCCACACCCTTCCACAGGCTCACCATGGGGCTGATCGATGGATCATCGGGCAGGCCGTGGTAGAGCGAGGGCTTGTCGCCATGGTGCAGCACATACATCACGTGGGTGCCGCCCACGCCTTGCGGATCGTAGAGGCCAGCCTTGTCAAAGCCGCGCTCCTTCAGGTCGACAATGCGCTCCTCGGCACGCTCTTGCATGGCGGTCTTGGTGCCAAACATGATCGCGCCGGTCGGGCAGGTCTTGACGCAGGCGGGCTCCTGGCCCACGGCCACGCGGTCCGAACACAGCGTGCACTTGTAGGCCTTGTGGTCCTTTTTGGAGATGCGCGGAATGTTGAACGGGCAGCCGGTCACGCAGTAGCCGCAGCCCACGCAGTTTTCCTCCTGGAAATCCACGATGCCGTTGGTGTACTGCAAGATCGCACCGGGAGAGGGACAGGCCTTGAGGCAGCCCGGGTCTTCGCAGTGCATGCAGCCGTCCTTGCGGATCAGCCATTCGAGGTTGCCGGTGGCTTCGTTTTCGTACTCGGAAAACCGCATCACCGTCCAGGAGTTGGCCGTCAGGTCGGTCGGGTTGTCGTACACCCCGGCCGCTGCCGTGCCCACATCGTCACGCAGATCGTTCCACTCCATGCAGGCGGTCTGGCAGGCCTTGCAGCCGATGCACTTGGAGACATCGATCAGCTTGGCCACCTCACCGCCATGCGGGCTGCGCACGCTGGGCGATGGGGTGGTGGTGGCGGAGCGGCGCTTGATATCCAATGATTGAAGAGATGACATCGCTGCTCCTTAGATCTTCTCAACCTTCACGAGGAAGGTCTTGAACTCTGGCGTGTTGCTGTTGCCATCACCCACAAACGGGGTGAGGGTGTTGGCGAGGAAGCCAGGCTTGGTCAGGCCCTTGAAGCCCCAGTGGATAGGGATACCCACGTGGTGCACCGTCTTGCCTTCGATCTGCATGGGCTTGATGCGCTTGGTCACCACCGCAGCGGCCTTGATGTAGCCACGCTTGGAGCTGACCTTGACCATCGCGCCCGTCGCGATGCCGATCTCCTTGGCCAGCGCCTCGCCGATCTCGACGAACTGCTCGGGCTGGATGATGGAGTTGAGCAGCGCGTGCTTGGTCCAATAGTGGAAGTGCTCCGTCAGGCGGTAGGTCGTGCCCACATGCGGGAATTCGTCTGCCTTGCCGAAGGTCTCCCAGATGGCCGGGAAGACGCGGGCGGCCGGGTTGCTGACCGCCTTGTCGTTCTTCGGGTACATCGGGTTGTAGCCCAGCGGGTTGTCGAATGCCTCGTAGTGCGTCGGGAACGGGCCTTCGTTCATGCCCTTGCGGGCAAAGAAGCGTGCCACCCCTTCGGGGTTCATGATGAACGGGCCGGTGCCGGTCTCGGGCTTGATGGTCGGGCCGTAGTCGGGCACGTCCGCGCCGCCCCAGGTCGAGCCATTCCACTTGACCAAGGTGCGGTTGGGGTTGAAAGGCTTGCCTTCCAGATCCGCCGATGCGCGGTTGTACAGCACGCGGCGGTTGGCCGGCCAGGCCCAGGCCCAGTTCAGCGTGTTGCCGATGCCGGTCGGGTCGCTGTTGTCGCGGCGGCCCATCTGGTTGCCCGCCTCGGTCCAGCTGCCCGTCCAGATCCAGCAGCCACTCATCGTGGAGCCGTCGTCACGCAGCTCGCCAAAGCCGGACAGCTGCTGGCCGGCAGGGCGCAGCACCTTGCCATCGGGCGCCGTCAGGTCGGTCAGTGCGCGGCCGTTGTACTCCTTGGCAATCTCTTCGGACGAAGGGTGCGCGGGCTGTGCATATGGCCACCACAGGTTCTGGATCGGATCGGGGAACTTGCCGCCGTCCTTTTGGTAGGCCGCCTTCATGCGCAGGTGCAGCGCCGACATGATCGCGATGTCGGTCTTGGCCTCGCCTGGGGGCTCGGAGGCCTTCCAGTGCCACTGCAGCACACGCGAGGAGCTCACGACGGCGCCATCTTCTTCTGCGAAGCAGGTGGTGGGCAGGCGGAACACCTCGGTCTGCACCGATGCGGTATCGATGTCGTTGTACTCGCCGTAGTTCTTCCAGAACTCCGAGGTCTCGGTGGCCAGCGGGTCCATCACGACCAGGAACTTGAGCTTGGCCAGCCCGTTGCGCACACGGCTCTTGTTGGACAGCGCCGCCAGCGGGTTGAAGCCCTGGGCGATGTAGCCGTTGACCTTGCCTTCGTTCATCAGCTCGAAAATCTGCAGCATGTCGTACTGCTTGTCGAGCTTGGGCAGGTAGTCATAGGCCCAGTTGTTGTCCTTGGTTGCAGCCGGTCCCCAGAAAGCCTTCATCAGGCTGACGTGGAACTTGGGGTAGTTCTGCCAGTAGCTCATCTGGTTGGCACGCAAAGGTTTTTGCGTGCGCGCGTCGATGTACTTCTGGTAGTCCTGCTCCCCTTGGTTGGCCAGCGTCAGGTAGCCGGGCAGTGCGTTGGACAGCAGGCCCAGGTCGGTCAGCCCCTGGATGTTGGAGTGACCGCGCAAGGCGTTCATGCCACCACCGGCGACACCGATATTGCCCAAGAGCAGCTGCACCATGGCGCCGGTGCGCAGGATCTGCGCGCCGATCGAGTGCTGGGTCCAGCCGAGGGCATACAGGATGGTTGCCGCGCGGCCCGCTTGTGCCGTCGATGCGAGCTTTTCGCAGACATGCAGGAACTTGGCCTGGGGCGTGCCGCAGACGCTCTCCACCTTCTCAGGCGTGTAGCTGGCGTAGTGGCGCTTGAGCCATTGGTAGACGCAGCGCGGGTGCTGCAGGCTCGGGTCGGTCTTGACGTAACCGTCCTCGCCCAGCTCGTAGTCCCAGCTGGCCTTGTCGTAGGTGCGCTTTTCCGGGTTGTAGCCCGAGAAGATGCCTTCGTCGAACGCAAAGTCTTCCCGCACGATGAACGTGAAGTCGGTGTAGTTGCGCACGTACTCGTGGTGGATCTTGTCGTTCGTCAGCAGGTAGTTGATCACACCGCCGAGGAAAACAATGTCCGAGCCGGAGCGGATAGGGGCGTAGAAATCTGCCACCGATGCCGAGCGGTTGAAGCGCGGGTCGACCACCATGAAGTGAGCCTTGTTGTGCTCCTTCGCCTCGGTCACCCATTTGAAGCCGCAAGGGTGGGCTTCAGCGGCATTGCCGCCCATGATCAAAATAACGTCCGCGTTCTTGATGTCGACCCAATGGTTCGTCATCGCTCCACGGCCAAACGTCGGGGCAAGACCTGCCACCGTCGGGCCGTGTCAGACACGGGCTTGGTTATCGAACGCCAACATGCCCCAAGAGCGGGCCACTTTGTAGGTGATGTAACCGGCTTCGTTGCTGGAGGCCGAGGCGGCCAGCATGCCGGTCGAGGTCCAACGGTTCACCGTCAGGCCATCATCGGTCTTCTCGAGGAAGTTCGCGTCGCGATCGTCCTTGAGCAGCTTGGTAATGCGGGTCAGGGCCTCATCCCAGGACAGGCGCTTCCACTCATTGGAGCCGGGCGCGCGGTATTCGGGGTAGAGCAGGCGGTTGGGGCTGTGGACGATGTCCAGCAGCGATGCGCCCTTGGGGCACAGGGTGCCGCGGTTGACGGGGTGGTCGGGATCGCCTTCGACGTGGATCACCGAGAGTTTGGCGTTCTTGCCGCCATCGCCCAGCGAGTACATCAAAATGCCGCAGCCAACAGAGCAATACGTGCAGGTTTGCCGTGTCACTGTGCTGCCGACCAGCTTGTACTGACGGACTCCGGCAAGCGCAGTGGCGGGCGAGAAGCCCATCACTGCCAGGCTGGAACCCGCCAGAGTCGAACCAGTCACTTTCATGAACTGGCGTCTGGAGAATTGCACCATGGGGTGTCCTTTCAATGAAGGATGCTTGTTTTCTATGCTTACGACACAAATTGTAGTCTTCTCCCTCTGAAAGCAGAATAGTTGGGCATTCCGGGTATTCAGCACGTTTGACAAATTGGTAAAAATACGAGTGGGACCATCTGTCAGCGAGAAATACCAATACATTTCACAAACTTGCATGAAATTGTGAATAATATGCTTTATGAATTTTTTGCGGCCTGAATCCAAGGGGGAGACCATGGACCACGAAGACGCGGCTGCGCGCCGTCCCTTTTTGCTCTGGGCGCTGTCGGCATCGGCATCGGCATTGCTGGCGGGCTGCGGCTCGTCGCCGCCGCGCAGCGCCCGGCGAGAGAGTGGCCAGCGCACGGCAGGTGGCGCGGGGTCCTCGCCCCGGGTGGACACCGGCGTGGTACCCGTCAACCTGGGCTTGAGCGGCGAGCTGCGCGAGGCGCTCTATGCACGGGTCATGCTGGTGGTCAACACGCCCTACACCTATGGCGGCAATACGCCCGAAGGTGGCTTTGACTGCAGCGGTCTGATCCAGTACGCGATCCAGGGCATCACCACGCGCCGCTTGCCCCGCACCACGGCGCAGTGGGCGGGCGTGAGCGCCGAGATCGACCGGCGCGACCTGCAGCGCGGCGATTTTGTGTTCTTCAACACCATGGGCGGGCGCTACTCGCACATGGGCATTTATGCCGGCAACAACCAGTTTGTCCATGCGCCGTCGAGCGGCGGCGTGGTCAAGACGGTGAGCCTGGACAATCCCTATTTCTCACGCCGCTTCACCGAGGCACGCACGATTTTTGACGCATGAGAATATTCATCGGCTGAATAAAACAAGAGGCAGCGCGCCCAAAACGGCGGCAAAGGCGGGGTCAGCGCCAGGCATAGGCACTCCAGGGATGCGAGGCATCCTGCAGCCATTGCTGCAACTCCTCCGGGTCCAGGCTGCGGCCCAGCGCGTCCGAGCGGCCCTTGGCTACCCATTGCGCCCGGCCCTGGACATAGGCGGTGCCCAGCTCCTGCCAGCTGCCAAAGCAATCGCGGGCGCGCGCGGCATTGAGCTGCAGCAGCTGCCACTGATGCTCGGCGCTGAGCCAGCCCAGCATGGCGGCGGTACGCACAAAAAAGGCAGTCCGGACGCAGGCAAAGGCCATCGCGGCGCGGGCGTCATCCCCCGCCTGCAGCCGCTCCACATCCAGGCACCACCAGCGCGTGCGCATGCGCTCGGGCAACTGCTCGCGCACCTTGGCATCGTCCAGGTCGGTGCGCAGGCCAAAGGCATGCAAGGCCATGGGCCGCAACGATGCTGCCAGGCCGGTGGTGGGCGACGGCATCGCGCTGTCGGCAAAGCCATCCTTGAGCGCATGGAAGGCCATCGGGTGCGCCAGCGCCAACGCCCAGTTCTGCTCGGGCGTGAGCCGGTAGTGCCCCAGGGGGCCCGAGGGCGCAGGCGCCTGGCTGCCCCATTGGCGGCGAAAGGCCTGCACGCATTGCCACACCAGCCACAGCCCGATCGCTGCCACCACGATCTGGATCATCGCTGTGCCTCCGGCTGCATGCCCGACGGCATGTTGGCGGGCGCCCTGCCCGCTTGCGCCAGGCTGTAGGCCAGCGCAGGGGGCAGCTGCTGGCCGGCCAGCAGGCTGCTGTCGTGCGCGGCTGCCAGCCATTGCACCAGTGGTGAGGCCTGGGGCACATGGGCCAGCAGCCTGGGCTGGCGCTGCCACAGCTGCAACTGCTCGGCCTCGCTGAGCAAGCTCTCCACCGCATGCCAGCCCGCCTGGGCACCGGTGGTGCGCAGCAGGCGCATGCCCAGTGCATCGTCTGGCGTGTCCTCGCTGGTGTTCAGCTGGTTCAAAAAGGCAATGACGTCAGCGCGGTAGCGGTCCACCGGCGGGCGGTTTTGCTTGCCCTTGATCTGGTCGATGCGCAGGCGCCCATCGGGCTGCAGCCAGGCATTGATGGTGATGCGCGGCTGGCCCTGGCCGGTGCGGTAGCTGAAGATGCGCATGCGGCCTTGCTCGCAACCCTCGGCATAGTGCTCGCCATAGCCGCCGCTGAGCTGGCGGCGGTTGGCAAACTGGCCCAGGCAGTGGCGCATCATCTGGCTCTCGTAGGCCATCTCTTCGCGCAGCACGCCGCTGCCGGGCAGCAGCTCGACAAATGCGCCCTGGCTACCTTGCCAAACCGTCTGCACCGCATGGGGCTGGTGCTGGCGCCAACCGGCCAGTTGCTGGGCCTCGAAAGCCTGGTGCTCCTGCGCCCAGCGCTCCAGCGCCTGCGGGCAGTTGATGCGGGCGAGCTTGCCCTCCAGCGAGGTGCCCTGGCGCGACTGCAAGAACTCCAGCAGCTGGCGCTCCAGTGCCAGGACACTCTGATGGGCAGGGCTGATCCACCACAGCGCCGTGTCTGCCGGCGCAGCCTCAGGCCCGGGTTTGCGCGCCAGCAACGCGAGCGCCCAGGCCGGCGCACCGGCGGCATAGCGCTGCTGCAGTGCCTCGGTCGTGGGGATGGCCTGAACGGCCTCGGGCGGCGACTGAAGATTGCCCACCAGGTAGCGGTAGAAATGGTTCTGCAGCCAGGCGGCGATCTCGGGCGTGTCGCCGCGCTCGCGGCTGCGCGCGATGATGCGGGCCTTGAGCTCGGGCGCGTTGACCACATTGCGCGCCAGGTACACCGTGCTTGAGCGCATGAACGGGCTTACCAGAACTTCCACCAGGGCCTGTCGCCCGCGCCAGGCGCAGCGGTGATCAGCTGGGCATGGAGCTTGTCGATCGTGGTCTGCAGCTTCTCGCGCTCGGCCGCGTCATCGGCAGGCGCGCAGGCCAGCGCCTGCTGGTAGATCTGCAAGGCCTGCTGGTCTGTGCCCGAAGTCTGCATCGCGTCGCCCGCGCGGCGCAGCAGGTAGGGGTTCTGGCGCTGCTCCAGCTCGGGCAGCAGCGCTTGGAGGCGCGGCAGCACCTCGGCGCCATGCGTAGCCGAGTAGTAGTCGAGCTGGTTGAGCAGGCTGCGCAGGTAGTCATAGCGCTCGCTGCGCTGCTCGTCTTCGTCCAGCTGGCTCCACCACTCGTCCAGGCGCTCCAGCCAGATGCTGTTTTCCACATTGCGGTCTTGCTGGTAGAGCGCGTAGGCCACCTTGGGGAAGTAGTCGCAGGGGCTGTGTCGGCTGTAGCCATTGTCCTGGCTGTAGTGCCACAGCTGCTCGGCGGCGCCGATAAGCTGCGCGTAGTTGTCGCTGTCGATATGGGTCGAGACGATGCCGTTGTAGTGCTCGGCAAAGGGGCTGGTCGCAATGCCTTTGGCATGCAGGGCCAGCGCGCCGTCGTAGTTCTCGTCGTTGTAGCGGTACTTGATGGCCAGGTTGTTGCACAGCATTGAGTAGTCGTGCAGGTTGCCATCCTTGTAGCTGCCCTGGCCAGTGGCAAACCAGTGCTCGAAGCGGGCCTGGCCAGTCTCGTAGTAGTGCTTGATCCAGCGCAGCAGCTCGTCGTAGGGCCAGTCGGCGGGCAGCTCGTCACCTTCACCGCCAATGGCCTTCATCAGCTCTTCGTCGTCATCCAGCTGCACGCCCATCGCATAGCACCAGCTGCCGCTGTCGCAGCGGATATAGGGCGACTGCAGCGCGCTGGCCAGGCCCGCCACGCGGGCGCGGCAGACAAACAGGCGGTAGGCGAGTTCGCCATTGGCGCACTGGGGGCGCTCGGCCAGGGTTTCCAAGAGCGGCAAGGCCTGCGCATAGTCCTGCTGTTCAAACAGATGGTTGCCCTGCAGCAGTCGCCACATCGGGTGGTTCAGCGACTGCTGCTGCACCAGCGCGCTGTAGTGGGCAAAGGCCTGCTCGGCGTCCATGTCGGCAGGCAGGAATTCGGCCAGGTCCTCGTCCTGGGCTGCGGCCATCAGGGTCAGCGCCCAGTACGGCGCACCGCCCGGCTCACCCAGGTGGGCCAATGCCTGGCGGCAGGCAGCTTCGCGCGATCCGGGGCGGCTGTGCAGGGTACTCTCAAAGCACATGTGGGCCGCCTCGGGCAGGCGCGCTGCCTGCACCAGCCAGTCGATCAGCAAGGCACTGCTGCGGTCGTCGCTGTCGCGCACCAGCGCAAAGCGGCCTTCCTGGCCTTTGCTGATCGCGGCATCGAGCGCGCCTTGCTGGTGCAGGCTGCCAGCAGCCAGGCGCGCGAGCTGGGCGCGGGTATCGCGCCAGGCGGCGGGCGAGGCGGTGCTGGGCAGGCTCGCCAGCGTCAGCTCGCTGTGCTGGGCCAGCGCATCCGGGGCCAGCGCAATGATGTCCTCGCCCAGCAGCAGCCAGTCATCGGTGTCGATGTCCTGGCCCGCTTCGGCGCGCTGGAGTTTTTGCAGTGCGTAGTGGCCCAGGTCGCGGGCTGCAGCGCTGTTGCCCCTGGCCGCTTCGATGCGGCCCAGGCGCGTGGCCAGCATCGCATCGTCCCAGGCGCGCAGATGGGCGCGGTCAGCCTGCTGGCTTTTGTAGTGGTGCTGCTTGCGGGTGATCTGCTCTTGCAGGTCCAGCGCCTGGGCCTGGTGGGCATGGCGGGCCAGATGGCGCCAGGCGCGGTCCGGATCGCCCAGGTCACCGGCCTGGTCCACGGCAGCCATGGCCTGCGCGATTACCGCGCGGTACTGTTCGGGGGGGAGGTCGGGCACATCCTCGGCGGCATCGGCTTGCAGCATCGCCATCGTGACGGCGGCGTCGCGCTGGGCGTCGGCGGTCAGCTCCTGCAGCAGGCGGGCCTGGTGCTGCTGCACGGCGGCCAGGGCCTGGGCGGGCTGGCCGGCCATGCTCCACAGCCGGTAGAGGCGGCGCAGCTGGTCCAGGTCTTCGGGCTCCAGCGCGCGCGATGCGAGCTGCTGGGCGGCAGCGGCCTGGCGGTCAGGCCACTCCTGCGTCTCGTCCTCGGTGTTGAAGAGGGCATCAATATGGTCCAGAAAGGCGTCAAGCGCCTCGCTGCGCAGTGCGGTGGACGGGTCGGACACGGATGCCATGGTGATGATGCCTTTCTGGTGATGGCGCATCCCTCATGCGCCCCCTGCATGCTAACGGGCCCCAAGGCAGATATGGCCTTTGCGGGCCACAAAAGCAGGGCAGAGGGCTATTTTCACCGTGTTTGCTGCGGCTGACCAGCGCGGCATCAGCCGACCGGCTCTATGCCTCAATGGGTGATCAGCACTTCGCCGCGCAGCGTATAGGTCATCGTCTCGGTAATGCGCACATCGACCATCTGGCCAATCAGCCGCTCCTGGCCGGGGAAGTTGACCACGCGGTTGCACTCGGTGCGGCCCATCAGCTCGCCGTTGTCGCGCTTGGACTTGCCCTCCACCAGCAGGCGCTGGACGGTGCCCAGGCGCTCTTCGCTGATGGTCTTGATGTTGTGGTTGATGACAGCTTGCAGATCCTGCAGGCGGCGCAGCTTGACCTCGTAAGGCGTGTCATCGGGCAGGTTGGCAGCGGGGGTGCCGGGGCGCGGGCTGAAGATAAAGCTGAACGAGTTGTCAAAGCGCACGTCATCGATGAGCTTCATCATCTTCTGGAAGTCTTCTTCGGTCTCACCGGGGAAGCCGACGATGAAGTCGCTGCTCATCGCCAGATCGGGGCGAATGGCGCGCAGCTTGCGCACCGTGCTCTTGTACTCCATGGCGGTGTAGCCGCGCTTCATCGCCATCAGGATCTTGTCGCTGCCGTGCTGCACCGGCAGGTGCAGGTGCGAGACCAGCTTGGGGATCTTGGCATAGGCCTCGATCAGGCGCGGCGTGAACTCATTGGGGTGGCTGGTGGTGTAGCGGATGCGCTCGATGCCGGGGATCTCGGCCACGTATTCGAGCAACAGCGCGAAGTCGGCAATCTCGGCCGTATCGCCCATCTTGCCCAGGTAGGCATTCACGTTCTGGCCCAGCAAGGTGATTTCCTTGACGCCTTGCGCGGCCAGGCCTGCGACCTCGACCAGCACGTCCTCAAACGGGCGGCTGACCTCTTCCCCCCGGGTGTAGGGCACCACGCAGTAGCTGCAGTACTTGGAGCAGCCCTCCATGATCGACACAAAGGCCGAGGCACCTTCGACGCGGGCAGGGGGCAGGTGGTCGAACTTCTCGATCTCGGGGAAGGAGATATCGACCTGCGGTTTGGCCTTGGCCGCGCGGGCATTGAGCAGTTCGGGCAGGCGGTGCAGAGTCTGGGGGCCAAACACCACATCCACATAGGGCGCGCGCTTGATGATCTCGGCGCCTTCCTGGCTGGCCACGCAACCGCCCACGCCAATCAGCACGCCTTTTTCCTTCAGGTGCTTGATGCGGCCCAGGTCGGAGAACACCTTCTCCTGCGCCTTCTCGCGCACAGAGCAGGTATTGAACAGGATCAGGTCGGCCTCGTCCATGTCCTGCGTGGGTTCATAGCCCTGGGCGGCGCCCAGCACATCGGCCATCTTGTCCGAGTCGTACTCGTTCATCTGGCAGCCGAAGGTTTTGATAAATACTTTTTTGGACATGGTGCAAATCTCGTGGGGGCCCGGGGCTGCCATCGCAGGCCTGGGTGAATACAGCAATACGGCAACAAGCCAGGCGCCCGGCGGGCGCACTGCTGCTGATGGGTGTCGATGCGCGGGCGCCGAGCCGGGCTTGACCGGTGCGGTCAGGCCATACGGCGGCGCTGGGGCGCGTTATTTAAAGAGTCCGCTCCAAAAGCCGTTGTCGGCGCGGTCGCGCTTGAGGGCGGCTTCTTCGCTGTTCAAGATCCAGGCGGCATGCACACGCCCGCTGGTTTTCTCGATCACATAGTTCACCGTCAGCCGCTCGTTGAGCACCGTGCCGGGGCGTATCGTGGTGTTGCGCGGGTTGTAGAGCTTGAAGGCGGGAGCGAGGCCCACGGTCTGGCCATCGATCGTGGCCTGGCTGGTGCTGGTGACCACCAGGTTGCCACGCAGGGCCTGTGGAGGAAAGGCGCGGACGGGGCCTTGGAACGGGGCAAAGGTGGCGGTCTGGGCCAGGCTGGGCAGGGCACTGATGCCGCCCAGTGCCAGCGCCAAGGCTGCAAGGCTGGCGCGGGCCGTGCGTCGCAGGCGATGGTGGTGGGATGTGTGGGGTGTGGTGCAGCGGTTCATGGTGTATATCCAGGGGCTGGAGGCCGCATTCTACAAACACTGGCGGTGCCACAGTCCAGCACTGGGGCAAGGCTGCAGCTTGAGGGCGCCAAGGCCGGGCTTAGCGCGCTGCTGCCTGGGTGCTCACGACCAGGCCCGCCAGCACCAGGACCAGGGCGGCCAGCAGCGCAGGCGATGGCAGGCGCTGGTGCAAGGCCAGCTCCAGCAAGGCCGCAGTGACAGGGCCCAGCGCCTGGAAGGCAATCACCAGCGATGCCTGCAGCCGGCCCAGCGCCCACAGCAGGCAAAAGTAGCCCAGGCCGCTCGACAGCCCGACAAAGACCATATGGCCCCACTGCGTGGCAGAAAACACCGGCCACAGCGGCTGACCCTGCCAGCTGCAGTAGAGCGCCAAAAACAGCACCGATGCCGCCATGGCCAGGCCGCAGGTGGGCAGCGCCGGGTAGCGCCGCATATAGGGACCGTAGAGAATGCTGGTGGCCGCACCCACCAGCGTTGCGGCGAGCAAGGCCGCCATGCCGCTGCCGCCCAGCAGGCCCAGGCTGCCTGCGCCACCCCCGCCGCTGGCAGCGCGCGCACTGCCGAGCAGCAGCACGGCGACGCCGCCGACGGCCAGTGCCAGGCCCGCCAGCCGGCGGCGGCTCAAAGGCTCGCGCCCCGACAGCGCCGCCAGGCACCAGGTAAAGAGCGGCATGGTGGCGAACACCAGTGCGCAGGTGGAGGCGGGCAGGCGCGCCAGTGCATGGTTGAGCAGCAGGATCAGCAGCGCAAACTGCGCCACGCCAAGCAAGGCAATGGCCAGCGCATCGCGGGCGCGGTAGCGCGGCCAGGTGGCAAGCAGCGCAGGGCCCGCCAGGATCGCCAGCCCGATGGCATAGCGCAAAAACGCCAGGCTGGCTGGCGAGGCAGCCGATGACAGCGCACTGGTGGAGACCATGGCCGCGCCCACCAGCATGCCGGTGGTAGCGGCCGCCCACAGCGCTGGCTGGTGCGCCTGCATCGCGCACCTAGGCGCCGTGCCGGCGGCGGCTGAACTGCTGCTCGACCACGGCCGAGCCCCATTGCTGGCCGGTCTCTTCATGCACCAAGGCAAAGCCCAGCGATTCATAGAGCTTGCGTGCCGCATCCAGCCCCTGGAAGGTCCAGAGCTCGGTGCTGGCAAAGCCGCGCTGGTCGCAAAAGGCGAGGGCCTGCGTCAGCAGCTGGCGGCCCACGCCGCCACCGCGGCAGCCATCATCCAGAATGAACCAGCGCAGATGCGCCTGGTTGTTGCCCAGGTCCTGGCCGTCAATCGCGACGGAGCCGACGATGCGCTCGTTGTGCACCGCCGTCCAGATCTGGTTGCAGGGCTCGCCCAGGCGGCCGCTGAATTCGGCAAGGCCCGAGGCCACCTTGCTTTCAAAGAAGGCGCCAAAGCCCCAGTGCCGGGCATAGAACACGGCATGCATCTCGGCCACGCGGCCGATGACGCCGGGCCGGTAGCCGCTGTGGATCTGGATACTGGTCGTGGCCGAGGTGGCAGCGCTGTCCTGGCCCGCCGCGCTGCCCAGCCGGTGCGCCTGCAAGGCCTGGGCATAGGCCATCAAGCCCTGCACCACGGACTGCTGCAGCGAGGGGTTGAGCTGCGCCAGCGCACTGCGCACCTGGGCCTGGCCGTAGGCGTGGATGCCTGCGACGGTGCGTTGGCCTTGGGCCGTTAGCAGCAACTGCTTGGCGCGGGCATCGTCTGCGCAGGGCTCTTCTTGCAGCTCGCCGTTGGCGATAAGCTTGGCGAGCATGCGGCTGACGCTGGATTTGTCCAGCCCCAGATACTCTGCCAACTGGGCGGCGGTGACCTGGCCATGCGTATCGATTTCCAGCAGCGCATGGACGGCAGAGGCGGAGTAGGGCGTACCCGCCAAGGTGCTCGCCATAAAGCCCAGCTCCCGCACCATGGCGCGAGAGGCGCTGCGGATGTCGTTGACCAAGGGGGTGTCGGTAGCGGCTGCCATGCGTCTCTCCAGTATTTGGTTGCAATATACAACTTTTTGGTTGTATGGTGCAACTTTTTTGGACAGGGAGCCAGCATCCCGCCCTCAGCAGCGCTTAGGCGGCATCCAGCCGGTAGCTCGACACGGCGAGCCCGCCCATGAAGTTGTCTTCATGGTACACACGCACGGCGCGGTCAGCCTCGGCGGCGCCGACCGCCACCATCAGCGGCAGCAGATGCTCTTCGCGCGGGTGCGCAATGCGTGCGGCGGGGGCGTCTTCCCAGTCCAGCAGGCGCTGGCTGCGGCGGGCGCTGTCCGCCTGCAGCATGGTCTCGGCCAGCCAGTCGTCAAAGGCTTTGGAGGGCACGCGCGCCTGGGGCCCAAAGGCACGCAGGTTGTGGTACGACAAGCCGCTGCCAATGATCAGCACATCCTCATCGCGCAAGGCGGCCAGCGCCCGGCCCAGCGCCAGGTGCTCGGCCGGGTCCAGGCCCCGGCGCAGCGACAGCTGCACCACCGGCACATGGGCCTCGGGGTAGATCGCGGCCATTGGCGAGAACATACCGTGGTCATAGCCGCGCTCGGCGTCCTGCTGCACCGCAATGCCGGCCTGGGCCAACAGGCCAGCGACCCGCTCGGCCAGCGCAGGCGATCCGGGCGAGCGGTAGTGGATCTGGTAGGTATGGGCCGGAAAACCGCCGTAGTCATAAATCATGCCGGGCTGGGGCGTGGACTGCACCGTAAACGTATCGGCCTCCCAGTGGGCCGACACCATCAGGATCGCGCGCGGTGTGCGGCCGATCTGGCGCGGCATATCGGCCAGCGACGCGGCCAGCTGCGCATAGTGGTCGTGCATCTCGGGCATCCATGGCCAGGGGCCGCCGCCGTGCGAGATGAAATAGACGGGCAGGCGGCTGCTGCTGGTGCTGACGGGGGTGGTGGTCGTCGTCGTGGTCATATGGAAAACTCCTTGTCTCCAATGTAGTAGCTGCCTAAAAGGAAACCAAGTAGCTAAAATGCAGCAATTGATTTCCTACTAAGAAACTATGGACCAGCTCACCAGCATGCAGGTATTCCAGGCGGTGGTGGATAACGGCAGCTTTGCGCAGGCTGGCGAGCGCCTGGGCATCTCGGCCCCGATGGTCAGCAAGCATGTGGCCCAGCTCGAGCAGCGCCTGGGTGCGCGCCTGCTCAACCGCAGCAGCCGCCATGTCAGCCTGACCGAGGCGGGCCAGCGCTGGTATGCGCAAAGCAGCCTGGCGTTGGAGATGCTGGACGCTGCTGCCCAGGAGATCGGCCAGCACCACCAGGCCCCCAGCGGTCAGCTCAAGATCAGCGCGCCGGTCTGGTGCGCTACCCCGCAGATGGCGCGCATCCTGGCGCGCTACCGCGCCCGTTATCCGCAGGTGCTGGTCGATATCCACCTGGACAACCACAAGATCGACCTGGCCACCGCCGGCTATGACATGGCCATGCGCGCCTCGTCCGACCCCGCCCCGCATCTGATTGCCCGCCCGCTGTGCCAGGTGCCGTTCTACCTGGTGGCCAGCCCCGCTTACCTGGGGCAGGCTGGCCCGCCCCAGCAGCCTGCCGACCTCGCCCAGCACCCTGCCGTGTTGCCCAGCTATGTATCGCTCAGCCCCTTGCAGCTGAGCCAGCCCGGCGCACGCAGCGCGCCGCTGCACCTGCAGCCGGCCCTGCTGTCCGATGATTCCAACCTCAGCCTGCATGCGGTGCGCGCCGGCATGGGCCTGGGCTTTTTGCCATCCTGGTTGGTGGAGGACGACCTGCGCAGCGGCCAGCTGCAGCGGGTGCTGCCCCAGTGGGAGGCGCTGACGGTGACCCTGTATGCGATCTACACCAGCCGGCGCTACCTGGCGCCCAAGGTGCGCAGCTTTATCGATTGCCTGTCGCAGGAGCTGGGTGGCGCGGCCCCTGAGCCAGCGGTCTAGCTTGCGCGGCGGAAGGTCAGGTTGATTCTTTGGCCATCGAGCAGCGGATGCGCCACAGCGCTCACCCCATCCTTGACCGGCATCACCCCGTGGTAGCGCATGCGGTCCACGCCACCCCAGACCACCACATCGCCATGCTGCAGCGGCAGCTTTTGCGTGGCATCGGCGCGGGCATCACCACCCCACAAAAAGATGGCGGGCAGGCCCAGCGATACCGACACGATCGGGTGGCGGGCATCACCTTCGTCCTGGTGCAGGGTCAGGCGGGTGCCGACGCTGTAGCGGTTGATCAGGCAGGCATTGGGGGCAAAAGGCGGCAGCTCGGCTGCCTGCGCCGCCTGGGCGGCCAGCGCTGCGAAGGCGGGTGGCATGGCGGGCCAGGGCTGGCCGCTCAAGGGGTCGGTGGCGCTGTAGCGGTAGCCGTGCTGGTCGCTGTACCAGCCAAATGCGCCGCAGTTGCTCATCGCCACCTGCATAGGGCGCCCGCCGGGGGTGCGCAAATGGCGAAACGGCGCCTGCTGCACGATGGCCTGCACCTGGCGCAGCAAGTCATCCTCCCAGCGCAGCGCAAAGCCGCGCAGCACACAGGCCTGGCGGCCAATGGCAATGCGCTCCCAGTGCGTCTGGTCATCGTTGGCGGCGGGGCTGAACAGGTCTTGCATGGGGCTATTGTGCCCCTGTGGGCATAAAAAAACCGCAGGGCCTGTGGCAGGCACTGCGGTGGGATGTGGTGGTCGTAGTGGGACTTGAACCTACGACATCAGCATTATGAATGCTGCGCTCTAACCAACTGAGCTATACGACCGGCAGACTCCATTGTAGGGGCGGATGGGCGGCGTACCGGCTGCTGGCTGCGACTTTTTCGGCGCGACTTGCAGCCATCAAAACGGATGCGCCAAAGAGAAAAGCCGCAGTGATCATGCAATCACTGCGGCTTGAAACCTGGTGGTCGTAGTGGGACTTGAACCTACGACATCAGCATTATGAATGCTGCGCTCTAACCAACTGAGCTATACGACCGGCAGAACGAAATTATATACCGAAAATTTGGCTCGGCGATCAATGTCGCCAGGTTTTGTCAAAAACAGTCATTTTGCGTGGCGGGTGCTGGCAAGGACCATGGCCCCTGCACCAATGGCACCGTAGCGCCTGATCAGCTGTTGCTGAACTGGGCCGGGCGCTTGTTGACGAAGGCGTCCATGCCTTCTTTCTGGTCATTGGTCGCGAACAGCGCGTGGAACAGGCGCCGCTCGAACATCACGCCGTCGTTGAGGCTGCCCTCGAACGCGCGGTTCACCGATTCCTTGGCGGCCATCACGGCCAGCTGCGAGAAGCCGCTGATGATGATGGCCGCGCCCAGCGCCTCTTCCATCAGCTTGTCCACGGGCACCACGCGGCTGACCAGGCTGGCACGCTCGGCCTCGTCGGCGTTCATCATGCGGCCGGTGAGGGCCAGGTCCATGGCCTTGGCCTTGCCCACGGCGCGGGGCAGGCGCTGCGTGCCGCCGGCGCCGGGGATGACGCCCAGCTTGATCTCGGGCTGGCCAAAGCGGGCGTTGTCGGCGGCGATGATGAAGTCGCACATCATGGCCAGCTCGCAGCCGCCACCCAGTGCGTAGCCGCTGACGGCGGCAATGACGGGCTTGCGGATGCTGCGGATCGCTTCCCAGTTGCGGGTGATGTAGTCGCCGCCATAGGCATCGGCAAAGCTGTACTTGGCCATGGCGCCAATGTCGGCGCCCGCGGCAAAGGCCTTTTCGCTGCCGGTGATGATCATGCAGCCAATGTTCTTGTCGGCGTCAAAGGCCTTGAGCGCCTCACCCAGCTCGTTCATCAGCTGGTCGTTGAGCGCGTTCAGCGCCTTGGGGCGGTTGAGCGTGATGATGCCCACTTTCTCGGCTTCGACGCGCACTTCGATCATTTCATAGGCCACGGTCTATCTCCTTGGGTTGTGGGGCAGCAGCGGCCTGCTGGCGCCCGCATGGTCGACAGGCATCCTACACCAAGCGGGCTGTTGCGGCGTAGCGAGCTGCGCAAGATGGCGCTTTTTGGGTGCAGGTGGGCGGGTCACTGCCCGCGATCAACGCCCGTCCAGCCAGAGATTGACCAGATTCGCATCGGTGACAGCCAAGGTGACGGTGTCGCTCTGGCTGGCAGTTTTTGGGGCTTTCTTGCGGCCTTTTGCAGGGGCGGCGTCTGCGCGGGCTGGCAAGGCCAGCGGCAGGCGCAGCAGGCGCTTGTCCCGGGCTACCAGGGCCAGCACCTGCTGGGCATCCCCGGCGTAGAGCAGCAGGTCGTCGAGCTTGTGCAGGCGCCAACCGCCGCTCTGGGCACTGGCCTGCAGCGGCTCGATGCCGATCCATTCGTCGCCCGCCATCATGCCGGCGGCCTCGGCCGCGCCGCCGCGCAGCACCACCTTGATGCTGATGCCCGCAGCGCCCTCGGCCACGCGCAGGCCCAGCTGCTGGGCGATCTGGGGCTTGTCGGGCTGGCAATCGACGCCATGGGCCTGGAGCAGGGCGGCCACGGGCAGATCGAGCTTGCCATGCACCCAGGCGCTGATGTCGGCGGCCCAGCTGCGGTCCGTCAGCTCGTGCAGCACATCGAGCAGGTCCTGCTCGCGCATCGGGCCGGCCTTGCAGCGCCGGTACAGTGCCCGCATCACCCCATCAAGCCCGCTGTGGCCTGCGCGGCGCAGGCTCAGGTCCAGGCACAGGGCCACCAGCGAGCCCTTGGTGTAGTAGCTGACGGTGGCGTTGGGCGTGTTCTCGTCCTGGCGGTAGTACTTGACCCAGGCGTCATAGCTCGCCTCGGCCACGCTTTGCAGATGGCGGCCCGGCGTCTGCAGCACCTGGTTCAAGGTCTTGTTGAGCAGCTTGAGGTACTGGCTGTTGTCCAGCAGGCCGGCGCGGCGCAGGACCAGGTCGTCGTAGTAGCTGGTAAAGCCCTCGAAGAACCACAGCAGCTCGGTGTAGTTCTCGCGTTCGTAGTCGTAGCTGGCCAGCTCCATCGGGCGCAGGCGCTTGACGTTCCAGGTGTGGAAATACTCGTGGCTGATGAGACCCAGCAAGGTGATGTAACCGCTGCTGGCCTGGGCCTCGCCCTTGCGGGGGAGGTCGCGCCGGCTGCAGATCAGGGCGGTGGAGTTCTTGTGCTCGAGGCCGCCGTAGTTGTCGTCCATGGCGTTGAGCATGAACACATAGCGCTCGAAAGGCGGCCTGCCCCGGGGGTGCCAGAGGCGGATTTCGGTCTCGCAGATCTTTTGCGTATCGGCAATGAGGCGTGCGCCATCAAAACTGGGCGGTGCGCCGGCCACCACAAAGCGGTGCGCCACGCCGTGCGCGCTGAACTCGGCGCTCCAGAATGGCCCCATCTCCACCGGGCAGTCCACCAGCTCATCATAGCTGCTGGCATGGTAGCGGCCAAAGCCTTGGGGGTTGGTCTGCGCGGCCAGGAGGCCGGTGGCCACCTGCCAATGGGGCTGCTGGGCCGGCGGCTCGATGTGCAGCACCTGCAGCAGGGCCTCGCTGCCATGCACACGCAAAAATACACTGGTGCCGTTGAAAAAGCCGCGCTGGCTGTCGAGCCAGGCAGTGCGCACCGAGCTGTCATAGGCGCAGATCTGGTAGCTCAGGGTCAGCGGTTCCGCTGCGCTGCAGTCCACCACCCAGGTGTTCTTGTTCTGCTGCTGGATATCGACCAGCTGCGCGCTTTGGCTGGCGCTCAGGCCCTGCAGCGATTTGGAGAACTCACGCACCAGGTAGCTGCCCGGGATCCAGACCGGCAGCGACACGGTCTGCATCGCCTTGGGCCGGGGGATATTGAGCACGACCTGGTAGAGGTGGGCGTGCAGATCGATGGGCGTGATGGTGTACTGGATGGCATGGGGTGCCGTGGCGGCTGCGCTTTGGGTCATAGCCCGCAAGCGTAGCCCCAATTGCATGGGCGCGTGCCGACCCAGGAATTCAGCGGGCACAAAAAAGGCCCCGAAGGGCCTGATGGAATGCGGGCAGCAAGCTGCCTGGCTTACTTGACGGCCTTGAGGCGCTTTTCCAGGTCGTCCGAGCCGATTGCGCCGGGAACGCGCGAGCCATCGGCAAAGAAGATCGTCGGCGTGCCGGTGATCTTGTACTTGCGGCCAAATTCCATATTGCGCTGCAGCGCCGTCACGTCGCAGCTCGATGCGGCGGCGGGGGCATCGGTGCCCTTGAGCATGTGGCTGGCCCATTCCTTGGCCGGGTCCTTGGCGCACCAGATGTTGCGCGACTTCTCGACCGAGTCGGGGCTCAGGATCGGGTAGAGGAAGGTGTAGACCGTCACGTCCTTGACGTTTTGCAGGTCCTTCTCGAAGCGCTTGCAGTAGCCGCAGTTGGGGTCTTCAAAGACGGCAATCTTGCGCGAGCCATTGCCCTTGACGGTCTTGATCGCGTCCTTCAGGTTCAGGCTGTTGAAGTCCACTGCCGTCAGCTTGTTCATGCGGTCTTCGGTCAGGTTGCGGTGTGCCTGGGTGTCGATCAGCTCGCCCTGGATCAGGTAGTTGCCCTTGGCATCGCTGTAGAACAGGTCGGTGCCCACGCGCACTTCATAGAGGCCCTGCATCGGCGTGGCGCTGACTTCGTCAATCTTTTGCAGCTGGGGGATACGCTCTGCCAGCGCCTTGCGGATCGCGTCTTCTTGTGCACTGGCGGAGAAACTGGCCGCGATGGCAGCACTGGCCAATACGGTAGAGAGAATTCGCATGAGAAACCTTTTTTTGAATCTTGATGGTGAAAAGCCCAGGCACTGGCAGATACCAGTGCCTACAAGCCGCTTGACCGCACTCCGACGTCTGTCTTCGAAGCAAGCATGTGCCCCGGGACCCCTCAGGCCCGGGCCAGCGCTAAGCCCTCGCAACTATTAACATTTTGCTACCTGCAAGCGGCTTCAGGCCGAGCACAGCTTTGTACCAGATGGGCGCTAAAAGTTCACTCCCATGGCCTGGCGGGTGACCCAGGATTTCAGCGGGCCGCTGCTCTCAAAGCCGCGCATGCCCCAGTTTCTCAGGCTTTGCAAAGGCGTCTCGGGCCTGGTAAACAATTGTTGAATGCTGTCCATCGCCAAGCCGATGGGGGCCAGGCGTGCCTTGCGCTCGCGCTCATAGCGGCGCAGCAGGCGCAGGTCCGACAGGCGGCGCCAGCGCGCATCTTCGCTGGTTAGCAGGCGGGCCAGCGCGGCGATGTCGGCCATGCCCAGGTTCAGGCCCTGGCCGGCCAACGGGTGCACGGCATGGGCACTGTCGCCGGCCAGCACCCAGCTCTTGGCGCGGGCGCTGTCTTGCAGGGCGCTCCCCGGCAGGGGGCCGCACCACTGGCGCGCCACCGACTGCTGCAGCGGCCAGGCGGCGCGCTCGGCGCAAACAGTGAGCTGGCCCAGCATGCCCTGGCTGGCCGATTCCAGCGCCATCGCCAGGCCGGCATCGTCGAGCGCCTTGACGCCTTCGACCTGGCTGACCGGCAGCGACCAGACGACGGCCACCTCATGGCCGTCCGGGCCGCCCAGCGGCAAAAAGGCCAGAATGTCGCCGGCTGCAGAAAACCACTGGCGCGCGGCCTGGCCATGCGGGCGCTCGCAGCGCAGGCGGGTGGCGACGGCTGTCTGGTGGTAGGGGATCGTGGCAAACTCCACGCCAAATTCTTCCCGGGTGCGGCTGTGCTTGCCCTCGCAGACCACTGTCAGGGCGGCATCGACCGGGCTGCCTACCGTCTCGACCATCGGCTGGTAGCGCACGGCAGCGGCCAGTTGCGCTTCCAGCGCCGGCACATCGACGATCCAGTTCAGCGCCTGGGTATGCTGCTGAGCCGCATCAAAATGCACCTCGCCGCCCTGGTCGCCATAGACATCCATGCGGGTTACCGGCGTGGCGTGCTGGGCCTCGGGCCAGCTGCGCACCGACTGCAGCACCTCGCGCGAGAGCTGGTTGAGCGCATAGGCGCGCACATCGCCGTGGCCGCTGTTGCTGGGTGCAGGCGCCGTGTCCACCAGCGCCACGCGCATGCGCTCGCGCGCCAGCAACAATGCCAAGCTGCGGCCCACAATGCCCGCGCCACGGATACAAACGTCGAATTCAGAAGCCATAAGCGATCTATTGTAGTGGGGCACCATGGCAGTGCAGCGCGCAGGTACGACTTGGCGCAGGGGGCTGGCCACCGTTGGGCGCTCAGCAGGCGGTCCCCAGATGCAAGGCGGCCATTTACTCGTTACAGTGTGGTTTGCCCAGAATCAACCCAGGCGCAGAGCAGCATGGCAAATAGCGAATTTTTTGATGTCACCGGCCATATTGGCCAATTGTGGGTTTTTCCCATCAAATCCTGTGCCGGTATCGCCGTGCAAAGCGCACGCCTGTTGGCCACAGGCTTGGAGCATGACCGGGCCTTCATGCTCGTCGATGGTCGGGGCGAATTCATCTCGCAGCGCGAAATCGCCCGCATGGTGCTGGTGCAGCCGGCCATTGCCGATGGCGTGATGACGGTCACCGCCCCGGGCATGGACCCGCTCCAGGTGGACATGGCCTTTAGCGGCCCCGAGCGGGCGGTGCGCGTCTGGGACGACCAGGTGACGGGCCTGCAGGCGCCCGATGCCGTCAATGCCTGGTTCAGCGCGTTCCTGCAGACCGAATGCACTTTGGTGCGCATGGCGCCGCAGGCGCTGCGGCTGGCGAGCAAGAAGTGGACAGGCGGGGCCGATGCGCCCACGCAGTTTGCCGATGGCTTTCCGGTGCTGGTGGTCAGCCAGGCCTCCGTCAATGAGCTCAATGAGCGCCTGCGCCAGGCGGGCGACGCGCCGGTGGTGGCTGAGCGCTTTCGCGCCAATATCATTGTCGAAGGCTTTCAGTCGCATGACGAAGACCGCATCGAGAGCCTGTCGGTGCAGCAGGGCGGCCCGGGCAGCCAGCAATGGGCCGATCTGCCGCTGGTCAAGCCCTGCGCACGCTGCCCGATCCCCGATATCGACCCGGCCACCGCTGCGAGCGGTACCAGCGTGACCGACACCTTGCAGACCTACCGTCACGATGAGCGCCTGGACGGCGCCGTCACCTTTGGCATGAATGCCTATGTGCCGGCAGGTACGGGCGGGATATTGCGGGTGGGTGATGCGGTCGGCGGTGCCTTACAGTTTGATTGAGGCTTTCCGTTGAAATACGCCTGGATTCGCGATTGCCATGCAGTCGGCTTAAAATGCCTGGTTTGTCCGAAAGAATAGAGAAAGCACTGCCATGAGCCTCAAATGCGGCATCGTCGGTTTGCCCAATGTTGGCAAGTCCACCCTTTTTAATGCGTTGACCAAGGCAGGGATTGCCGCCGAAAACTATCCTTTCTGCACGATCGAACCCAATACCGGCGTGGTGGAAGTGCCCGATCCGCGCCTGGACCAGCTGTCCAAGATCGTCGAGCCCGAGCGCGTTGTTCCGGCCATCGTGGAGTTTGTCGACATCGCCGGCCTGGTGGCAGGCGCCTCCAAGGGCGAAGGCCTGGGCAACCAGTTCCTGGCCCACATCCGCGAGACCGACGCCATCGTCAACGTCGTGCGCTGCTTCGAAGACCCGAACGTGATCCACGTGGCCAACAAGGTCGACCCGATTGCCGATATCGAAGTCATCCAGACCGAGCTGTGCCTGGCCGACCTGGCCACCGTCGAAAAAGCGCTGAACCGCTACAGCAAGGCGGCCAAGTCGGGCAACGACAAGGAAGCGGCCAAGCTGGTCTCGCTGCTGACCCCCATCCAGGCCGTGCTCGACGAGGGCAAGCCCGCCCGCATCGTGCCCGTGTCCAAGGAAGACGCGCCGCTGCTCAAGCAGTTCTGCCTGATCACCGCCAAGCCCGCGATGTTTGTCGGCAACGTCAGCGAAGACGGCTTCGAGAACAACCCGCTGCTCGACAGCCTCAAGGCCTATGCCCAAGCGCAAGGCGCGCCCGTGGTCGCCATCTGCGCCAAGATCGAGGCAGAAATGTCCGAGATGGGCGACGAAGACCGCGACATGTTCCTGCAGGAAATGGGCCTGGAAGAGCCTGGCCTTAACCGCCTGATCCGCGCCGGCTTCTCGCTGCTGGGTCTGCAAACCTACTTCACCGCCGGTGTGAAGGAAGTGCGCGCCTGGACGGTGCCCGTGGGCGCCACCGCACCCCAGGCCGCTGGCGTCATCCACGGCGACTTCGAGCGCGGCTTTATCCGCGCCCAGACCATCGCCTTTGATGACTACATCCAGTACAAGGGTGAGCAGGGTGCCAAGGAAGCGGGCAAGATGCGCGCCGAAGGCAAGGAATACATCGTCAAGGATGGCGATGTGTTGAACTTCCT
Organism: Comamonas koreensis; assembly: GCF_014076495.1. Classification (NCBI taxonomy): domain Bacteria; kingdom Pseudomonadati; phylum Pseudomonadota; class Betaproteobacteria; order Burkholderiales; family Comamonadaceae; genus Comamonas; species Comamonas koreensis. Next base: position 1,620,415 of record NZ_CP043575.1, read on the forward strand.
GTTTAACGTCTGACCGTTTCGGCAACAACACTGCCCGCAGGCATTCGCTGCGTGCTGGCCGTCAGAACCCCCAAGCCCGCTGCAGGTCAGCGGGCTTTTTCGTGCTGCACTGCGCTCATGCGCATGGGGCAGCGCGATGGCAGAGCAACGCTGCAAGCCGTTATAAGATAGCCGCTGCTTGCGACGTAGCGCCCTCTTGGCTGGCACTGCAAGCGCCGCCCCGTCCATCGATTTTTGAAAGCCCCCCTTTGGTGACCCCACCTGCCGCGATCACAAAAACCACTGCTGCGGATGCGCCCCTTGCGCAAAACGCCGCCGAGCGCGAGCAGCATTCGGTGCAGGCCGATCTGGTGGCGGTGCTGGTGGCGGTGACGGGCGGGCAGCCGCGCATATTGACCACGCAAGCGGGCGAGACGCTGCCGGCCGGGCCTTTTACCGCCAACCACCGCTCGCTGCAGGCCAGCCTGCGCGCCTGGGTGGAGACGCAGACCCACCACCCGCTGGGCTTTGTGGAGCAGCTCTACACCTTTGCCGACCGCGACCGCTCGCAGGAGCTGGGCATGCGGGCGATCTCCATCAGCTACCTAGCATTGACGCGCGAGTTGGACGATGCCGGCCAGGCCCAGCGGGGCTGGCAGGACTGGTACCGCTATTTCCCCTGGGAGGACTGGCGCAGCGGCGCGCCGGCGATGCTGGGCCAGCGCATTGCGCCTGCCTTGCAGGCTTGGAGTGAGCAGGCGGCGGACAAGGCGGCAGCCAGCGCGCGCTGGGAGCGGGCCTGTGTGAGCTTTGGCCTCGAAGGCAGCGATTGGAACGAAGAGCTGGTGCTGCAGCGCTACGAGCTGCTGTTTGAAGCGGGCCTCGTGGCTGAGGCCTGGCGCGATGGCATGGCGGCCCCCCAAGGCCAGACTTTGCTGGGCACGGCGATGCGCAATGACCACCGCCGCATTCTGGCTACTGGCATGGCGCGGCTGCGGGCCAAGATCAAGTACCGCCCGGTGGTGTTCGAGCTGATGGCCGACAGTTTCTCGCTGCTGCAGCTGCAGCAGGCGGTGGAAGCGCTGGCCGGGCGCAGCCTGCACAAGCAGAATTTTCGCCGCCTGATCGAGCAGCAGGCACTGGTCGAAGACACCGGCGAGATCAGCAGCCAGGGCGCAGGCCGCCCCGCCAAGCTGTTTCGCTTCCGCCGCAATGTGCTGGTGGAGCGGGCAGTGGCAGGCAACAAGCTGCCGCTGGCACGCGGCTGAGTACCCCAACCCCTTTTTGAAGGCCTGAGCGCAGGTGACAGGTCCCAGGGCTTCAGCGCTTGACAGTATTTATGCTCAGGTTTAGCATAAATACCCGTGCGACTGGTACAAGGCTGGTGCGCCCCTTTTTTTACTCCATAAATACTCAAAATGAGCATTAATCAAACGGCTGCGCTGCCCGTTCCTCCTCTGCCCGATGTGATGCTGGAGCCGCTGGTGCGAATGGCGCTGCTCGAAGACCTGGGCCGCGCCGGTGACCTGACGACTGACACGATAGTGCCAGCTGACGCCAGGGACAGCCTGCGCCTGGTGGCGCGGCAAGCGGGGGTGCTGGCGGGGCTGGATCTGGCGCGGCTGGCGTTCCATCTGCTCGACAGCGGCGTCGTGTTTGAGCCGCTGTGCGGCGACGGCACGGTGCTGGCGCCGGGCATGGAGATCGCCCGCATCCATGGCAAGAGCCGGGCGATCCTGACGGCCGAGCGCACGGCGCTGAACTACCTCTGCCACCTGAGCGGCGTGGCCAGCGCCACCTATGCGATTGCCCAGGCCATCCAGCCCTATGGCACGCGGGTGACCTGCACGCGCAAGACCATGCCGGGCCTGCGCGCGCTGCAAAAGTATGCCGTGCGCGTGGGTGGCGGCAGCAACCACCGCTTTGGCCTGGATGACGCCGTGCTGATCAAGGACAACCACATTGCGCTGGCTGGCGATGTGGCCACCGCCGTGGGCCGCGCCCGGGCGGGCGTCGGCCATATGGTCAAGATCGAGCTCGAGGTGGACACGCTCGCGCAGCTCGATGCCGCATTGCAGCTCGGGGTGGACGTGGTGCTGCTGGACAACATGGACCTGGAGACCCTGCGCACGGCGGTGGCCATGTGCCGGGGCAAGGCGGTGACCGAGGCCTCGGGCCGCATCACGCCCGAGACGGCGCCCCAGGTGGCCGCCACCGGGGTGGACCAGATCGCAGTGGGCTGGCTCACGCACAGCGCCAAGTTGCTCGATATTGGCCTGGATGCCTGAGCTGGCCCTCTATTACCCGAACACCTGGCATAACCTGGAAGGAGGCCTGTGATGCCCCGAGTTTTCCAACGCTTTTCCTGGTGGTGGGTCGCAAGCGCCACTGTGGCCTGCATTGCAGCTGGCCTGTGGCTGGGCGGCAGCAGCATGGCGGCGGCCCGCTTTGACAAGCTCATCACCATCGTCGTGACCTTTCCGCCCGGCGGCGGCACCGACCTGCTCGCGCGCAAACTGGGCGCCGCCTTGCAGCAGCGCACCGGCCAGACCGTGGTGGTGGAAAACCGCCCCGGGGCCAGCGGCAATATTGGCGCGCGCCATGTGGCACAGGCCCCGGGCGATGGCAGCAGCTGGCTGATGGTGAACAGCTCGTTCGCGATCAACCCCGCCGTCTACCGCCAGCTCGATTTTGACCCGCGCCAGGATTTCAAGGCCGTGTTCAATGTGGGCACGATCGCGTCGGTGCTGGTGGTGCCGCAGGGCAGCGCGCTGCGCAGTCTGGCCGATGTACGCGCTTCGGCGCAGCAGCTGCAGCTGCCGTTTGCCTCTTGCGGCAATGGCACGCCACAGCACCTGGCCGGCGAAATGCTGGCCCAGGCCGCGCAGCTGCATTGGCAGCATGTGCCCTACAAGGGCTGCGGGCCGGCCATCACCGCCGTGGCCGCCGGCCAGGTCGCCATGGGCATGGTCACCGCCAGCAGCGCTGCGCCACTGATCGAGGCGGGCCGCGTGCGCGCCATTGCCATCACCGCGCCCCAGCGCCTGGCGCAGTGGCCCCAGGTTGCCACTGTGGCCGAGCAGGGCAGTGCCGGCTTCAGCGTGGAGCAGTGGCATGGTCTGTTGGCGCCTGCCGCCACCAGTGATGCCGTCGTGCAGCACATGCATGCGGAGCTGGCGCAGATTCTGGCCGAGCCTGCGATGCAGCAGTGGCTGCGCGAGCAAGGCTACACGCCGATGCAACAAAGTGCGGCCGAGTTTGGGCGGGTGATCGCCAGCGACATCGACCGCTATGCGGCCGTGGCGCAGCAGCTGGGCCTGCGGGTGGATTAGTGCGGCAGAGGTGGGCACCAGCCTCAGCGCGACTTCACGAGGGCCAGAAATGCAAAATGGTGGCCGTCATTACCAAATAGCGCAAAAACTTGCCCACCGCCATATAGAACACGCAGGGCCAGAACGGCAGGCGCAGCCAGCCGGCCACAGCGCAGAGCGGATCACCGACGATGGGCAGCCAGCTGAGCAGGCAGGCCTTGGCGCCAAACTTGCGCAGCCAGATGCGGGCCATGCGCTGGTGGCGGCTTTGCTTGTTGGGTGGCGCAGGGGGCTGGCTGGGGTCGGCGAGGTCAAGCCCAACCTTACGCAGGCTGCGGGCCTTGTACCAGGCGGTGCGGGCGAGCGCGCCGGTCCACCAGCTGATGGCGCCGCCCAGGGTATTGCCGGCGGTAGCCACCAAGATGGCCTGCCAGAACAGATCGGGGTTCAGGTGTAGCAGGCCGGCCACAGCGGGCTCGGAGCCCAGCGGCAGCAAGGTGGCCGATATCAGGGCCACGATAAAGACCGTGCTGAGCCCGAACTGCGGCAGGGCCAGCCATGTCAGCAACTGTTGAATCCAAGCTTCCATGGCTGCCAGTGTAGCGGCTGGGGGGCGCCCGTCAGCGGCGCTGCGGGCCGCTGCCGTGTCAGCCAAGAGGCCGAAAAATCCCATCTGGACAAGCGCTTGCGGCAGCGGCGCTGGAGCGCCCACTGCGGCCGCCAAGTGCGTTGTTGGGACCTGGCCAGCGGGCGTCCCGTCGCCGATTTTTTGGGCATTCCCAAATGTCAAGCGGGTAGATTGGATGTTTGCTACTTTTTTAAGCAGTACAATCTGCCCCTTCCCCTCACCACAACAACCAGCACTTCGGTGGCGAAGTGCTCGCTTTTTGCATTCCATGTCCGTTCGCATCGGTCCCTACACTCTGGCCAACAACGTGTTTGTGGCGCCCATGGCGGGCGTGACGGACCGGCCTTTTCGCCAGCTGTGCAAAGCGCTGGGGGCGGGGTATGCGGTCAGCGAGATGGTGACCAGCCGCAAGGACTTGTGGGACAGCCTCAAGACCAGCCGCCGCGCCAACCATGCCGGCGAACCCGGCCCGATCTCCGTGCAGATCGCAGGAACCGACGCGCCGATGATGGCGGAGGCGGCGGTCTACAACATTGAGCGCGGCGCGCAGATCATCGACATCAACATGGGTTGCCCGGCCAAGAAGGTCTGCAACAAATGGGCCGGCTCGGCGCTGATGCAAAACGAGCCGCTGGCCGTCGAGATTGCTGCAGCCGTGGTGGCGGCTGCCGCCCCCTATGGCGTGCCGGTGACCTTGAAGATGCGCACCGGCTGGAGCGATGACCACAAGAATGCCGTGCAGCTGGCGCGCCAGTTCGAGCAGGCGGGCATCCAGATGCTTACCGTGCATGGCCGCACGCGCGAGCAGGGCTACCGGGGCCTGGCCGAGTACGACACGATCCGTGCCGTCAAGCAGGCGGTGTCGGTGCCGGTGGTTGCCAATGGCGATATCACCAGCCCGGCCAAGGCACGCGATGTGCTGGCCTTCACTGGTGCGGACGCGGTGATGGTGGGACGGGCGGCCCAGGGCCGCCCCTGGATTTTTCGCGAGATCGTGCATTTTCTGCAGACCGGCGAGCTGCTCGCGCCACCCTTGGTGGCCGAGCTGCGCCGCCATCTGCTCGAGCACCTGCAGGACCACTATGCGCTGTACGGCGAGAGCACGGGCGTGCGCTCGGCGCGCAAGCACATCGCCTGGTATGTGCGCGATCTGCCGGGGGGCGATGCGTTTCGGCGCGAGATGAATGTGATTGACAACAGTGCGGCGCAATGGCAGGCCGTAGCCGATTACCTGTTAGCCCTGGGGCAACAGATGGACCGGCTGCCTGGCATGGCTCCAGCACCAGAGGCCAGCGGGAGTGCGATGGCCCAAGCAACAACAATGAGTGATGACTTTGTATGAGTAAGACGACGATTGAGCAGTCCGTGCGGGACAGCCTGCAGACCTATTTTCAGGATCTGGAAGGCGAGGTGCCGGACCGCGTGTACGAGATGGTGGTGCGCATGGTGGAGCGCCCGATGCTGGAGGTGGTGATGAACCACGCCGACAACAACCAGTCGCGGGCCGCCGAGTGGCTGGGCCTGAACCGCAACACGCTGCGCAAGAAGCTGGTCGAGCACAAGATGCTCTGACTCGCGCCCTGATTTCAGTGCTGCTTGCGCCCGCTGCGCATGCGGCACAAGCCTGTTTCTATCTTTGAAGTGATTGACATGAAAGCCCTGATTTCCGTTTCCGACAAAACCGGTATTGTCGAGTTTGCCCAGGCCCTGCATGCGCTGGGTGTGCACCTGCTGTCCACCGGCGGCACCGCCAAGCTGCTGGCCGACAAGGGCCTGCCCGTGACCGAAGTGGCCGAGGTCACCCGCTTCCCCGAAATGCTCGACGGCCGCGTCAAGACCCTGCACCCCATGGTGCACGGCGGCCTGCTGGCCCGCCGCGACCTGCCCGAGCACATGGCTGCGCTCAAGGAACACGGCATCGAGACCATCGACCTGCTGGTGGTGAACCTCTACCCCTTTGAAGCGACCGTTGCCAAGGCCGGCTGCACCTTGGCCGATGCGATCGAGAACATCGACATTGGTGGCCCGGCGATGGTGCGCTCCGCTGCCAAGAACTGGAAGGATGTGGGCGTGATCACCGCCGCCGACCAGTACGACGCGGTGCTCGCCGAGCTGAAGGCCGGCGGCAAGCTGAGCAACCAACTTCGCTTTGCACTGTCGGTTGCCGCTTTCAACCGCATCAGCCAGTACGATGGCGCGATCAGCAACTACCTGTCGTCGGTTACCTTCGAAGACGAAAAGCTGTCGGAAGAATACGTGCCCGAGCGCGCCGCCTTCCCCGGCCAGAGCAACAGCCAGTTCATCAAGATCCAGGACCTGCGCTATGGCGAAAACAGCCACCAGCAAGCGGCCTGGTACCGCGATCTGTACCCCGCACCCGGCTCGCTGGCCACGGGCGTGCAACTGCAAGGCAAGGAGCTGAGCTACAACAACATCGCCGATGCCGATGCCGCCTGGGAATGTGTCAAGAGCTTCGAAGTGCCCGCTTGTGTGATCGTCAAGCACGCCAACCCCTGCGGCGTGGCCGTGGGTGCCGATGCGTTCGAAGCGTACTCCAAGGCCTTCCAGACCGACCCGACCAGCGCTTTTGGCGGCATCATCGCCTTCAACCGCGCCGTCGACAAGGCTGCAGCCGAAGCCGTGTCCAAGCAGTTCGTCGAAGTGCTGATGGCCCCGGACTTCAGCGCCGAGGCGCTGGAGATCTTCAAGTCCAAGGTCAATGTGCGCCTGATGAAGATCGCACTGCCCGCTGGCGGCAACACCGACTGGGAGCAGGGCCGCAACGCCATTGAATCCAAGCGCGTGGGCTCGGGCATCCTGCTGCAATCGGCCGACAACCACGAGCTGCAACTGGCGGATCTGAAGGTCGTGACCGTCAAGCAGCCGACCCCGCAAGAACTGCAGGACCTGCTGTTTGCCTGGAAGGTGGCCAAGTTCGTCAAGTCCAATGCCATCGTGTTCTGCAAGAACGGCATGACCATGGGCGTGGGCGCGGGCCAGATGTCGCGCCTAGATTCGGCCCGTATCGCGTCGATCAAGGCGGAGGCGGCCAAGCTGTCGCTGCAGAACACCGTTGTGGCGTCCGATGCCTTCTTCCCCTTCCGTGATGGCCTGGATGTGGTGGTCGATGCCGGCGCCACCTGCGTGGCCCAGCCTGGTGGCTCGATGCGCGACCAGGAAGTGATCGATGCCGCCAACGAGCGCGGCGTGGCCATGGTGTTCACCGGCGTGCGCCACTTCCGCCATTGATGGCACGGGCGGCGCCTGTGAGGGCGCTGCCGCTTTTCACCCAGGGCCGCGAACCTGCGCGTTCGCCGGCCCGTTTCCAGCGCTGGCCCCCGGGCCGATTCCAGCATGAGCGATTCGCAGCAACCAGACCCGCACCTCCATCCCGATTCAGAGACCGAAGCCCCGCGCCGCTCGCGCTGGCTGGGCGTGCTGATCGTGGCATTTGCGCTGGTGGTGGGCCTGGGCATGTTCAATATCGGGCGGCTGATCATCCGGCCCAAGCCCGAGGTGACGGCCGCTGACCGCCTGATCGAGGCCAGCCCGCAGCTGCAAAAGGGGCGTGAGCTGGTCACCCGCAGCAGCGACTGCATGCGCTGCCACACGATGGAGCTTGACGTGGTGGGCCCCGGCTTTCGCAATATCGCCAAGCGCTATGCGGGCCGTGACGACGCCGTTCCCTACCTGGCCGGCAAGATCCGCGAAGGCAGCGTGGGCGAATGGGGCCGCATCGTGATGCCGCGCCACCCGCAGATCACGCAGGAGCAGGCCGAGCTGATGGCCGGCTGGCTGATGGCGCTCAGCCCCGCCAAGACGCCCGCTGCCAGCCCGCCTTGATGGCCTGCTGCACCCACGCTCTGGAGCCCGCTGTGACTGCGGGCTTTTTTGTGCCCGGCGGCAATGCCCGTAGGCAGGGCCTGGAAAGGCCCAGCTTTGTAAAGCAAATCTGCGATACTGCTCCGACATAGACCTGAAGGAGGACGCATGAACTTTCCCGAATACGCCGGACACGGCGGAGGCCTGGCCGAGGCAAACAGCCGTGGCCAATTTATCAAGGCGGCCTACAGCCATCTGGCCGTAGCCATCTTGGCTTTTGCCGTGCTGTCGTTTGGCCTCTACGCCAGCGGCGCATCGTTTGCGATGCTCAAGATGCTGGGTGTCAGCAAATGGGGCTGGCTTGCGGTGATGGGCGCGTTCATGGTGGTGGGCTGGCTCGCCACCAACGCGGCGGACAATTCGGAAAGCACCGGCGTGCAGTACCTGGCGCTGGGTGGCTTTGTGTTCGCCGAGTCGCTCATTTTCGCGCCGATGCTGGCGATGGCCAGCATCATTGCGCCGGGCTCCATCCAGGCGGCATCGATCGCCACCCTGGCACTGGTCGCGGGCCTGACCTTCACCGCTTTTACCAGCAAGAAGGACTTCTCCTTCCTGGGCGGCTTCTTGAAGATCGGCGGCCTGGTGGCGATCGGCATCATCCTGGCCGGTGTCGTGTTCGGCTTCAAGCTGGGCATCTGGTTCTCCGGCGCGATGGTGCTGTTTGCCGGCGCTTGCGTGCTGTATGACACCTCGCAGATCATGCGCCACTACCCCGCAGACCGCCCCGCTGGTGCGGCCCTGCACCTGTTCGCATCGGTGGCGCTGCTGTTCTGGTATGTGCTGCGTCTGATCATGCAACTGGGTGGCAGCGACGACTGATCGCCTGCGACAGACCACAAAAAAACCTCGGCATGCCGAGGTTTTTTTTATGCCCGCCAGAAGCGCTGGCAGAGGAGGGGGACGTGGCTTACAAGGTCTTGAAGACTTCGCGGGCCGCGTCGATGGTGGCTTCGATGTCGGCATCGGTGTGCGCGCTGCTGACAAAGCCGGCCTCGTACAGTGCCGGCGCAAAGTAGTGGCCGCGCGCGAGCATGCCGTGGAAGAACTTGTTGAACAGCGGCTTGTCGCTCTTCATCACTGCCTCGTAGTGGCTGGGCAGCTCGGGCAGCAGGAAGAAGCCGAACAGGCCGCCCTGGTGGTCCACGCTGAAGGGGATGCCGGCGGCATCGGCCTCGGCCTTGAGGCCGGCCATCAGCTGGCCGGTCTTGGCATGCAGCGCTTCATGGAAGCCCGGCTGGCTGATCAGCGCCAGGGTCTGCAGACCGCAGGCGGTGGCAATGGGGTTGCCCGACAAGGTGCCGGCCTGGTAGACCGGGCCCAGCGGCGAGAGCTTTTCCATGATCTCGCGGCGCGCGCCAAAGGCGGCCATCGGCATGCCGCCGCCAATCACCTTGCCCAGGACCGTAATGTCGGGTTGGAAGCCGGGGATCTGCTGCGCATACAGGCTCTGCGCGCTGCCCAGGGCCACGCGGAAACCGGTCATCACCTCGTCGTAGATCAGCAGCGCGCCATGTTCCTTGGTCAGCTCGCTGATGCGGCGGGTAAACGCGGTGCTGGCGCGCACAAAGTTCATGTTGCCGGCAATGGGCTCCATGATCACGCAGGCGATCTGGTCGTCGTACTTGGCAAAGGCCTCTTCCAACTGGCCGATGTCGTTGTACTCCAGCACGATGGTGTCCTGCACCACATGGCTGGGCACACCGGCCGAGGACGAGGCGCCAAAGGTCGCCAGGCCCGAGCCGGCCTTGACCAGCAGCGCATCGGCGTGGCCGTGGTAGCAGCCGTTGAACTTGATGATCTTGTTGCGGCCGGTAAAGCCGCGCGCCAGGCGGATCGCGCTCATGCCCGCTTCGGTGCCGGAGCTGACCAGGCGCACCATGTCCATCGAGGGCATCAGCTTCAAGATGGCTTCGGACAGCGCGATCTCGCGCTCGGTTGGCGCGCCGAAGGAGAAGCCTTCGAGCAGCGCGGCCTGCACGGCGCTCAGCACCTGCGGGTGGCCATGGCCCAAAATCATCGGGCCCCAGGAGCCGATGTAGTCCACATACTGCTTGTCATTGGCATCGAACAGGTGCGCGCCCTGGGCGCGGGCAATGAAGGCCGGCGTGCCGCCCACCGCATTGAAGGCCCGCACGGGCGAGTTCACGCCACCGGGGATCACCTGGCGGGCACGTTCAAACAACTGGGCGTTTTTATCGATCGTCATAAGGGGCTCACATCTACACTGGCCTTGGATTGTCGGCCAAGCGGGCGCTTGGGGCTGTCAATCCGGTATTCACTGCACTGGAATGCGCAGGCTTTTGAACAGGTTTTAGAGCGGGCGGGTATCGATACCGCCACCCTCATCGGCCGCTTCGCTCTCGTCTTCTTCTTCGTCATCGGCATGCACCCAGAAGAGGCGGTCGGGCACAGTCTTGCCCATGCCGGGGCGCAGGCCGCCTTCGAGGCACTTGTCCAGGTAGGTCATCGCTTCGGCGGTGGCGTCGCTCAGCGGCACCTCGGTGGCCAGCAAGGCGGTGAGGGCGGCGCTCAAGGTGTCGCCCGCACCGATGTATTCGGTCTCGAACAGTTCGAACTCGCCGCTGCCGTAGATGGTGTCGGCCGAGGCGAGGACGTTTTCCACATGCTGGTCGTGGGCGGGGATGCCGGTGACCAGCACAAAGGGCACGCCGTGGTCGGCGGCGGCTTTGGCAATGTCACGGGGGCTGGGGCGGTGCTCGGAAGTGCGATCGGGCAAAAGCCAGCGCCACAGCAGGCCATAGGCACCCACCAGTACGGTCACCTGGGGCAGCAGCAGCTCTTGGTAGGCGTCCAGGTAGTCGTCGATCAGTTCGCTGTCCCACCAGGCCATGCCGGCCACATAGGCCACCACCGGAACATCTGGGTAGTCGTTCGTTACTTCTGCACACACCCTGATGTTTTCGATCGAGCCCAGGAAGCCCAATTTGATCGCGCGGATGGGAATATCCTGCAATATGGTCTGCGCCTGTTTTTGTACCGCATCATCAGAGAGCGGATAAAAGTCGATGGTGTCGAGGGTGTCACGGATCAAGGCACCGGTGACCACGGTGCAGGGGTGGCCGCCCATGGAGGCCACGGCCAGCGCATCGGCATTGGTGCCGCCTGCGCCACTGGGGTCATTGGCGTTGATGCACAGGATACTGGCGGTATCGATCGTGGCGGCCAACGTGCTCTCACTCGGGCTGGATTCTGGCTGGTTTGTCAAGGAGGATGTCATAGGTCAACGAGATAAGGCACATTGGTACGGGAATCACCGTTAAATCTGTGTTGAAAAGCTACAATCGTTGCATTCTATGTAAAGCCTCTGTAAGCTTTTCAAAATTAGGAGCAGGGACGACGGATGCAGTGTACGCGCTGTGGTGCAAAATGCATCTCCAGCACATGCGGATTCGTCGAAAGAAAAATTGCCATAGGGCGTATGTGTTCAATGCAAACGGGTGGGAGGGGCTTTGTCAGCCTTGGCTGCCGCGTGCATTCACATTTCATGACATGCAATGAGGAGGGTGGCCGGTGACAGTTTCCGCAGACAACTTCAAGGTATTGGTGGTCGACGATAGCAATACCATTCGCAGAAGTGCTGAGATTTTTCTCAAGCAGGGCGGCTATGAGGTGCTGCTTGCCGAAGACGGCTTCGACGCCCTCTCCAAAATCAACGATTTCAAGCCGGACATGGTGTTTTGCGACATCCTGATGCCAAAACTGGACGGCTACCAAACCTGCGCCATCGTCAAGCGCAATGATGCTTTTGCATCGACACCCGTGGTCATGCTGTCGTCCAAGGACGGCGTCTTTGACAAGGCCCGGGGACGAATGGTGGGGTGTGAAGACTACCTCACCAAGCCATTTACCAAAGATCAATTACTGGAAACCGTCGGACGTTTCGTTGCCGAGCGTTAAGGAGGGGTCGTGCCTATTCAAAAAGTTCTTATCGTTGATGACTCAAAAACTGAATTGATGTTTTTGAGCGATCTGCTTGTACGCCAGGGTATGGTGGTGCGCACTGCGCAAAACTCGGACGAGGCGATGCTGCGCCTGTCGGAAGACCGCCCTGACCTGATTCTGATGGACGTGGTGATGCCCGGACAGAACGGCTTTCAGCTGACCCGTCTGATCACCCGCAGCCCCGAGTATGCGGATATCCCGATCATCATGTGCACCAGCAAGAACCAGGAAACCGACCGGGTCTGGGGCATGCGCCAGGGCGCGCGTGGCTATGTGACCAAACCGGTGGATCCGGCCGAACTCAAGGCCAAGATCGAGGCACTGGGATAAGGCATGGCACAGCGCGAAGACTTGCGAGAGCTGCAAACCCGGCTGGCCGATCGTCTGAGCCAGGCACGCAACCAGACCGCAGTAGGTGCCTCGTGGTTGGCCGTCAAGATCAGTGGCAAGAACTTTCTGCTGCCTTTGAGCCAGTCTGGCGAAGTGCTGGGCTGGAGCGGGGTGGAGCCTGTACCCTACACCAAACCCTGGATGCTCGGCGTGACCAGCATTCGGGGTATTTTGTTGACGGTGGTGGATTTGGCCCGCATGCTGGGCCTGCCCGTCGCGCGCAGTGAGCAGGTGTTTGCCGGGGCCTCGGTGGTCGCGCTCAATCCCATGATGGGCGTCAATGCCGCACTGTTTGTCGAGCAGCTCGAAGGCTTGCGCGGCAGCAATGATTTTTCGCAATCCAAAGACAAACCGGCCGATGCGCCGGAATTTTTTGGTGCGTTGTACCTATCCGCCAATGGCGAGCAGTGGCAGGAACTCAACCTGCAGCTGCTGGCCAATGCGCCCGATTTTCTCGATATCACGGTTTAGTGCGGGGCTTCCGCGGCTTCATCCTTTTCGGTATTTGTATGTTCAACAAATTATTCAAACGCAAAGAAGACGTGGCAGACCCAGGTGTCAGCATCTTCCCAGATGGTGACCAGGTAATGCTCTCCGAAGGCTCGACCGGTGACGGCGTGCCGCCCGCCAAGACGGCGGCAAGCGCCTCGGGCGCTGCGGTGCAGGATGACTACATGGCCCAGCTGGTCGAAGGCGATACCGCCAGCGAAGACCTGGTGACCTTGCCCATTCTGGGCGCCGCGCCGGCTGCCAAGCACCAGAAGACCTTGCTGACCATCGTGGTCGTCGGTCTGGTGGTGTTCTTTGGCCTGGCGGTGTGGGCGATTTTGCAGTCGCGCACCACTGGTGGCCAGCTGGCCGCGACCGGCCAGGCTCTGACCCAGTCGCAGCGTCTGGCCAAATCGGTGGGCCAGGCCGTCAACGGTAACGAGCAGGCGTTTGCCGAAGTGGCAGAAGCCTCGTCGATTCTGAAAAAGAACATCGACGGCCTGAACATGGGCTCGGACGACCCGGCCATCAAGGCGCTGGGCAGCTCCTACGCCGATGTGCTGGCGCCGCTGGTGGAAGCCTCTGACCGTACCGCAAGCAAGAGCGATGCCGTGGTCAAGCAAAAGGCCTCGCTGGTCGCGATGAACAAGGACTTGCAGGCGATTCACAAGAACACCCAGACCCTGCTGGAGCTGAGCGAGGCGGTGGTGAGCCTGAAGCTGCAGCAAGCAGCACCGACCGCTGAAATTGCCGCCGCCAGCCAGCTGGCCATGCTGACCCAGCGTATCGGCAAGTCGGCCAACGACTTCCAAAGCGCCTCCGGTGCCAATGCCGAAGCGGTGTTCCTGCTGGGCAAGGACTTGAACACCTTCAAGGAAATCGTCGCCGGCCTGCTCAACGGCAGTGCCGAGCTGCGCCTGAGCCCCGCCCGTGACGGCGCCGTGCGCGACAAGCTGCTGGAGCTGTCGACCCAGTACGACATCACCTTGAAGGACGGCTCCTCGGTGCTGAGCAACCTCAAGGGCATCTCGGAGGCCCGTGAGGCCGAAGTCTCGATCCAGTCGGCCAGCGATCCGCTGCGCAAGGGCCTGGAAGTGTTGCAGGCAGATCTGAACAGCTGGTCCGACCGCGTCTGGCTGTACCTGGTGGGCATTGTGCTGGCCGCCTTGCTGGTGGGCCTGGGTGTCTGGGGCCTGGTGCGTCTGCAGCTGGCAGACAGCTTGAACCGCCGCCGCTCTGCCGAATCGCTGCAGCAAGAAGCAACCCGCCAGGAGCAGGAGGCCAAGCGCCTCAACGACGCCAACCAGGCGGCTATTTTGCGCCTGATGAACGAGTTGCAGTCCGTCGCTGAAGGGGATCTGACCCAGGAAGCGACCGTGACCGAGGACATCACCGGCGCGATTGCCGACTCGGTGAACTACACGGTGGAAGAGCTGCGCATGCTGGTGGGCAGCGTGCAGAACACGGCGACCCGCGTGGCGCAAACCACGTCGACGGTGGATGCCACCTCGACCGAACTGCTGGCCGCCTCGACCGAGCAGCTGCGCGAGATTCGCGAAACCGGCAAGTCCATTTTGGACATGGCAACCCGTATTAACCTCGTGTCCTCGCAGGCGCAGGAATCGGCCTCGGTGGCGCGCAAATCGCTGATGGCTGCCGAGTCCGGTCTGCAGGCCGTGGAAAACGCGATCGGTGGTATGAACTCTATCCGTGACCAGATCCAGGACACCTCCAAGCGTATCAAGCGCCTGGGCGAGTCCTCGCAAGAGATTGGTGAAATTACCGACCTGATCTCGGACATTACCGAACAGACCAACGTGCTGGCGTTGAACGCGGCCATTCAGGCTGCGTCCGCAGGTGAAGCCGGTCGCGGCTTCTCGGTGGTGGCCGAAGAAGTGCAGCGCCTGGCTGAACGCTCTGCGGATGCAACGCGCCAGATCTCGGTGCTGGTGAAGGCGATTCAGACCGACACCCAGGACGCGGTGGCCGCTATGGAACGCTCGACCCAGGGTGTGGTGGAAGGGGCCCGTCTGTCAGACAGCGCCGGTACGGCACTGGCGGAGATTGACCGTGTGTCGCGTGAGCTGGCAGATCTGATTCAACAGATTTCGCGTTCCGCGTCCGATGAAGCCGTTCAGGCCAATGATGTGGCGGAGAATATCCAGCATATTTTTGCGGTGACGGAGCAGACCAGTGATGGCACCCGTACCACGGCGCAGCAGGTGCGTGAGCTGTCGCAAATGGCCGAGGAGCTGCGCCAGTCGGTGTCTCGGTTCAAGATTGCCTGACCCCATGCCTGCTGTTTAATTTTGACCCGCAATCGGGGACTGTTGCATGTCTATAGCTATTGAAAATAAAGCGGAAAACGCACAGCCAACAGAAGAGAGGGATCTCGGGCCATTGGCGTGGATCAATGACGAGGTACGCCGGTCATTGGAATCCACGGTCAAGGCATTGCTTCGCTACAGCCGGGATGTGGAAGCGGCCAAGGTATCGGATCTGGAGGCTATCGACACCACCGGTATCCGCGTGGCCAAGCAGTACCTGCACCAGGTCAAGGGTGCCTTGCAAATGGTGGGTGTCGACCAGGCCGCCGAGCTGGTGGGTTTGATGGAGGTGGCCGCGCAGCGCTTTGCGGCCAAGCCCCATCTGTGCACCGAGAAATCGGTGGCGCTGATGGAGAAGACCTCGTTTGCGCTGTTGGAGTACCTGAGCCATGTGCTCAAGGGCCGCAACGTCTCCTTTGTGGCCTTGTTTCCGCAGTACAAAGAGATGCAGGCCTTTGCCGGCGTGGAGCGCGTCCACCCGGCCGACCTGTGGCATGGCGACCAAGCGCAGCAGGAGCCGCTGACCCCGGCCGTGGCCGCGCTGCCGCTGGACCGCAGCGCGCGTGAGCGCCTGGACTCGGACATGCTGCAGATCATCAAGTCTGCCGACAGCCGCGCTGCGCAGGATTTGACAGCCGTCTGCCTGGGCCTGGCCCAGGGCCAGACGCAAAAACCCCTGAAGCTGTTCTGGAAGGTGGCCGCAGGCTTCTTTGACGCGCTCGCGTACAAGTTGCTCGACCCCGACCTCTATGTGAAGCGCTCGGCGTCGCGGGTCATCATGCAGTTCGCAGCGCACGCCAAGGGTAGCAGCGATGTGGACCAGGGCCTGCAGCATGAGCTGAATTTCTTCTGTGCCGTGGCCCAGGGCCCCGATGAGGCCAAGGCGGCGGTGCTCCAAGCGGTGCGCGTCAGCCTGCAGACGGAAGCACTGCAAGGCGTCAACTACGGCCAGGAGCGGTTTGGCCAGTATGACCCGGCCGTGCTGGCGCAGGCGCGCAAGCGCCTGGAGTCCGCTGCCGAGCTGTGGTCGTCGCTTGCCGATGGCGACCGCTACAAGATCAAGCCGGTGGCCGACCAGTTCCACCTGATCCGCGAATCGCTGCACAAGCTGCATATCGGTGCCGACGAGCTGGGTGCAGCGCTGGGCCGCGTCACCGAGCGGCTGGTGAGTACCAGCACGCCACCGTCGACGCCGATGGCCATGGAAGTGGCCACGGCCGTGCTGTACCTGCAGGCCAATCTGGAGTCGCTCGATGTCAAGCCCGCGCTGATGCGCGAGCGCGCCGACCGCCTGGCGCAGCGCCTGGACCATGTGCTGGCCGACCAGCCACCCGAGCCGCTGGAGACCTGGGTCGAGGAGCTGTACCGCCGCGTCAGCGACCACCAGACCATGGGCAGCGTGGTCGATGAACTGCACTCCACCTTGGCCGAGGCCGAAAAGCACCTGGACCAGTATTTCCGCAACCCCGACGATGTCTCGATGCTGGGCACCGTCACCGGTTCGCTGTCGCAGATGCGCGGCGTGCTGTCGGTGCTGGGCCTGGACCAGGCCGTTGCTGCCACGCAGCACCTGCGCACCGTGGTGGACCAGCTCGCGGCCGGCCAGGTGGCCGACGAGGACAAGCCGGTCGTGTTCGAAAAGCTGGGCAACAGCCTGGGCGCGCTGGGCTTCCTGCTCGACATGCTGGGCTACCAGCGCACCTTGGCGCGCAAGCTCTTTGTGTTTGATGCGACCAGCGGCGAGCTGCGCATTGTGATGGGCACGCAAAAGGCCGGCGATGTCGCACCTGCCCCTGTGCCTGTGGCAGCAGCGCCGGTCGCAGCGCCTGCGGTGCCTGAAGAGCCGGAAGACGATTCCGTCTACTTTGCGCCCACCATTCCGGCGCCGCTGTTCGATGCCAGCCCCGCTCCGGCGCCCAAGGCGCCTGCGGTGCTCGCGCCCGATCTGCAGTTTTTTGCGCCCACGCCGGTGCATGCACCAGCGCCGGCGCCCGCGCCGGTGGTGGTCGCTGCAGCACAGCCAGAGGCATCGGATGAATCGCTGGACGAAGAGCTGCTGGAAATCTTTTTGGAAGAAGCCCAGTCGGTCGTGCAGACCGGCGGCCAGGCGCTGCAGTCCTTGCGCCGTAACGCGGCCGATGCCGAGGCGCTGACGACCCTGCGCCGCGCCTTCCACACGCTCAAGGGCAGCTCGCGCATGGTCGGGCTGGTCCAGTATGGCGATGCCGCCTGGTCGATGGAGCAGGTGCTCAACAGCTGGCTGGCCGAGCACAAGCCGGCCAATGCGCCGCTGCTGGCGCTGAGCGCCGAGGCACTGACCGGCTTTGGCCGCTGGGCCGAGGACATTGGCGCGCAGCGCCAGTCCACCTGGAACCCCGAGATCTTCCGCATCTCGGCCGATGCCATGCGCATCGATGGCCTGCACCTGCCACTGGTGGTGCCCGCCGAGCCAGGCCAGGCCCCCGAGGCCGAGGAATGGCCCCACGATACGCAGCAAATGGCGCTGGAGGCCGATGCCCCTGACGCGGTAGAGACTGCCCAGGCCCTGGCCGAGCTGGAGCTGCCGGTGGAGGACGATGCCCCCGCGCTTGTGGCCCAGGCCGAGGCAACGCCCGCGCTGGTATGGCCGCTCGACGGCATCGACCTGGAGCTCAATCCACCCGCTGCACTGGCGCCCGCGCCGGAACTCACCACGCCTTCGGGTCTGGTGCCGCTGGCCATGGCGCCCGAAAGCGCCGAGGAAGTGGACTTCTCCGAGTTCGCGCAGGCCATGGCCAGTGCCGAGGCCAAGACTGCCCCTGTGCAGGCCCCCGAGTCGCTGCAGCCCCATGACAGCGCGCTGGACTTTGTCTCGATGGATGCCGGCCTGGAGTTTGTGGCCGAGGACGAGGCAGCCAAGCTCGATCCCGCACCGACCCGCTTGCCGCTGGAGCTGCCTTCGCTGGATTTGACGGGGCTGCCCCTTGCCCCTGAGTCATCTGCGCCCTCCGCGCAGCCTGCCGCCACCGCTTTCGACTCCATAGAGTTTGCAGACACCATGCTGCCCGAGCTGGAAGCGCTGCCCGAAGAACCTGTGGCCGAGCCCCAGACCTGGCTGGAAGTGCCCGCCGACCTGGTGCTGCCTGCAGTGGCCACGGGCGCGGTGGAAACCCCGCTCGTTGCACAGCCCGAGCAAGCGCAGCACGTGGACACCGCGGCAGAAAGCCTGGGCGAAGCGCTGGCCCCTGCCGCTGTGCCGGAGCCTGAGGCGGTGCTGCAGCCCGAAGCCGTCGCCGAGCTGGAAGCACCCGCCGAACCGGAAGCCCCTGCCGAAGTGCCTGCAGCGCAGGAAGCACCCGAAGTGCCTGTGCAGCCAGAGGCTTTGGTAGAAGCGCTGGCGCCGGATGCCGCTCCGACAGCCCCGGCCGTGGCGGACAACGAGGAGCCTGCCGAGGTGGCCAATGTGCTGGGTGTCAGTACCGCGCTCTTCAATGTCTACCTGGCAGAGGCGGAGAACTGGTCGCACAACCTGGAGAAGGTGCTGTACGCCTGGGCCCAGGCGCCCAACCGCAACTTCCCCGAAGATGCGATTGCCTATGCCCATTCGCTGGCGGGCAGCTCGTCCACGGTGGGCTTTGGCTCGCTGTCCGAGCTGGCACGCGCGCTCGAGCA
Organism: Comamonas koreensis; assembly: GCF_014076495.1. Lineage (NCBI taxonomy): Bacteria > Pseudomonadati > Pseudomonadota > Betaproteobacteria > Burkholderiales > Comamonadaceae > Comamonas > Comamonas koreensis. Next base: position 1,639,035 of record NZ_CP043575.1, read on the forward strand.
TGCGCTCTCCCATATCCACAACTTCTCCAACCCGGAGGTCTCCTGGCTCAATACCTGTCAGGCGGCGGGCTCGGAGATTCGCAAGCTGCTGCACCAACTGGCAGCCGGTTTTGTCAAACCTGCCAGCGAGATCGTCGTGCAGGACCTGGTCGATATCGCCAACCAGGAAGTCAACTCGCAGCTGCATCCTCCTTACGGCATGGCCGAGTTCGACGCCGAGCCCTCGGGCCTGGCCGAGCTGCGCGAGCACGCACCTGCGGCGGCCGAGCCGGTGCGCACGTTTGCGCCTGCAGCGGTATCCTCAGCCGCCTTGCCCGATATGCTGGAGCTGCGCAACGACGATGCGATCGAAGTGGTCGACGTCATCGACCCGGACCTGTTCCTGATCTTCGAGGAAGAAGCGCAGGAGTTGCTGCCCAAGCTAGGCGCGGCCTTGCGGGAATGGTCGGCCGACGCGCAGTACCTGCCCCCGCGCGGCGAAGTGCTGCGTCATCTGCACACCCTCAAGGGCAGTGCACGGCTGGCGGGCGCGATGCGCCTGGGCGAGATGTCGCACCGCATGGAGTCCGAGGTCGAGGACATTGGCACGGAAAACCTGACCAGCCAGGACATCGAGATTCTGTTGGCGCGCTATGACGGCCTGCAGCACGAGTTTGTCGGCCTGCAAGAGCGTGGCAACCAGGTGCTGGCAGAAGGCGCCTTGCCCCAGCAGGTACCACCCGCGACCGAGATGGGCGAAGTGGTGGCCGAAGTGGCCGCCAGCACGCCAGCCGCCCAGGAAAGCGCTGGTGCCGAGCAGGCTGCGCAAGCGGCAGATACGGCCGACGCAGGCGCTGGTGTCCAGCACAAGCCGCTGATGCTGCGCATGGCGCCGGTGCGCGCCGCGGCCGGCCAGTCGGTGCGTGTGCGCTCGCAGCTGCTCGACCGCCTGGTCAACGAGGCAGGCGAGGTGCTGATTGCACGCTCGCGCCTCGATATGCGCCTGAGCAACATCCGCTCGTCCATCAAGGACATGTCGAGCAACCTGGAGCGCTTGCGCACCTTGCTGCGCGATGTGGAGATGCAGGCCGAGTCGCAGATGCAGTCGCGCATGGCGCTGGCAAAGGATTCGGACTCGGGCTTTGACCCGCTGGAGTTCGACCGCTTCACCCGCGTGCAGGAACTCACCCGCATGATGGCCGAGTCGGTCAACGACGTGGGCACCGTGCAGCGCAATCTGCAGCGTACGGCCGAAGGCGCCGAAGACGATCTGATTGCCCAGGGCCGCCAAGCCCGTGAGCTGCAGCGCGACCTGCTGCGCACGCGCATGGTGGAGTTCGACTCCATCTCCGAGCGCCTGTATGCGATCGTGCGCCAGATCTCCAAGGAGCTGGGCAAGCAGGTCAAGCTCGACATCACCGGCGCCTCGATCGAGATCGACCGGGGCGTTCTGGACCGGGTGACCCCGGCGTTCGAGCACTTGCTGCGCAACAGCGTGGCGCACGGTATTGAGTCGCCCGAGGAGCGCAAGGCCCAGGGCAAGCAGCCGGTGGGCACCATCGCCATCGATGTGCGCCAGGAAGGCAACGATATCGCCGTGTCCATCCACGACGACGGCGCCGGCCTGCAGCTCGATGCCATTCGCCGCAAGGCGGTGCAGTCGGGCCTGATCACGGCCGACGAGCCGCTCGATGTGGACCAGGCCGCGCAGCTGATTTTTGCGCCCGGCTTCTCCACCGCCTCCGAGGTGTCCGAGCTGTCGGGCCGGGGTATCGGCATGGACGTGGTGCGCACCGAGATCCAGTCGCTGGGTGGCCACATCGTGACCACCTCGGAGACGGGCAAGGGCACGCGCTTCCAGATGGTGATGCCGCTGACCACCGCCGTCACCCAGGTGGTGATGATGCGAGCGGGCGACATCAAGTTCGGCGTGCCGGCCAACCTGGTGGAGTATGTGCGACGCGTGCCCAAGGCCCTGATCGAGCAGGCCCATGCCAACAGTATCTACACCGACAACGAGCAGGCGCTGCCGTTCTACTTTGCCGGCGCGCTGCTGCAGGGCAACCTGCGCAGCAACGAGGAGCCGGAGAAGACCAGTGCGGTGGTGATCCTGCGCTCAGCGACCAAGCGGGTGGCGGTCCACGTCGATGAAGTGCTGGGCAACCAGGAAGTCGTGGTCAAGAACCTGGGCCCGCAGCTTGCGCGTTTGCCAGGTCTGGCAGGCATGTCGGTGCTGGCATCGGGCGCGATTGTGCTGATCTACAACCCGGTGGCTTTGTACACCGTCTATGGCGATCAGATCGCCGAGCGCATTGCCCAGGCGGCCGTGCACCCCGAGGTGGCCAAGGCACCGGTGCGCGAGCTGGCCGAGCAAGTGGTGCAGACGCCGTTGGTGCTGGTGGTCGACGACTCCATCACCGTGCGCCGCGTGACGCAGCGCCTGCTGCAGCGCGAAGGCTACCGGGTGGCACTGGCTGCCGATGGCCTGCAGGCACTGGACCGTCTGCGCGAAGAGCGCCCGGTCATGGTGCTGTCGGACATCGAGATGCCGCGCATGGACGGCTTCGAGCTGGTGCGCGAGATCCGTGCCGATGCGGCGATGAAGGACCTGCCGGTGGTGATGATCACCTCGCGCATTGCCGACAAGCACCGCGAGCATGCCGCCAGCCTGGGCGTGGACCACTACCTGGGCAAGCCCTATGCCGATGAGGTGCTGCTGTCGCTGGTACGCCAGTGCGTGCTGGACGATGAGATCAAGGCGGCCGACGCCGGTTCGCTGCACTGATCGGTTGCATGGCTCCGGCCAAAAGGGCTGCCTGCGGGCAGCCCTTTTTTATGGCACGTCCCGCAGCCCATGCAGACAGCCGTGCCGGTAAAAGGTCGGCAGCCTGCCCGTACAATGGTTCCCATGAGCGCTGAGATCGACACTTCCGGGACCATGAACCTCACCCACCACTTTCTGATTGCGATGCCTGGCATGCAAGACGAGATGTTTGGCCGCAGCGTGGTCTATGTGTGTGAGCACAGCGAAAAAGGCGCGCTGGGCATCATCATCAACAAGCCCTCGGACATCACGATGGGCAAGCTGTTTGACAAGGTCGACCTGCCGCTGCGCCGTGAGGACCTGGAGCTCGAGCCCGTGTTCCAGGGCGGCCCGGTGCACACCGAGCGCGGCTTTGTGCTGCACGACCGGATCGTGATCGAGTCGGGCGCCGCCGATGAGTCGGCGTACTCGGCCACCCTGACCATTCCTGGCGGGCTGGAGATGACCACCTCGCGCGATGTGCTCGAAGCGCTGTCCACCGGCGCCGGCCCGCACCGGGTGCTGGTCTCGCTGGGCTATTCGACCTGGGGCGAAGGCCAGCTGGAGTCGGAGATCACCGAAAACGCCTGGCTCACGGTGCATGCCGATGCCGGAGTGATTTTTGACACGCCCGTGGCCGAGCGCTATGACACCGCGCTGGCGCTTTTGGGCGTGCAGCCCTGGGCGCTGTCTGCCGCCGCAGGCCGCGCATGACGGACGCGGCCACCAAGCCTTTGCTCGCCGAGGCGGCGCGCATGCAAAGCTTTATCGCCTTTGACTTTGGCATGAAGCGCACCGGCGCTGCCTTTGGCACCCGCATGCTGGGCACGGCCCGGCCGCTACCGACGATCCATGCCGAAGGAAAAGCCCGCTTCACCCCGATGGAGAGCCTGATTGCGCAGTGGCAGCCCGATGCGCTGGTGGTCGGCATTCCCTTTCACCCCGATGGCGCCGCCCATGAGAACACGGCGCTGGCGCTGCGTTTTGCGCGCCAGCTGCGGGGGCGCTTTGGCCTGCTGGTGTTCGAGGTGGACGAGCGCTACAGCACCACCGAAGCGCTGGCCAACGGCGCGCGCGACGCCGATGCGGCCTCGGCCTGCATCATTCTTGAACAGTTCATGCGCAGTCTGGATGTGCCTGACGTGGGCCACCCGAACTGAGCCGCTATAGACCCTCCATGCCCGTACTGACTCGCTCCCTCATCGGCCTGTGGCGTCTTGCGCGCATGGGCGGGCATATCACCACCGGGGTCATCACGATCTGGCTGAAATTTGGCCGCATGGGCCATGAGGAGCGCAACCGCGCGGTGGAGCGCTGGGCCGGCAAGCTCATGCAGCTTTGCGGCATCGAGCTGCGCGTGCTGGGCGCCGTGCCCCAGCAGGGCCCCTTGCTGATTGTTGCCAACCACCTGTCCTGGCTCGATATTCCGGCCATCCATGCGGCCCGGCACTGCCGCTTTGTCTCCAAGTCCGACGTCAAGGCCTGGCCGGTGATTGGCGGGCTCGCCAGCGCTGCGGGCACCTTGTTCATCGAGCGCAACTCCCGGCGCGATGCGATGCGCACCGTCAGCCGCATGGAAGAGGCCATGCGCAACGGCGATATGGTCGCCGTGTTTCCCGAAGGCACCACCGGTGATGGCCAGCAGCTGCTACCCTTCCATGCGAACCTGCTGCAATCGGCGATTGCCGCTGAGGCCCCGGTGCTGCCGCTGGGCCTGTGCTTTTACGACAAGCACAGCGGCCGCATGAGCAGCGCCCCCAGCTATGTCGGCGATGAGAGCCTGCTGGGCTCCATCTGGCGCACGGTGACGGCCCCGCCGCTGGTGGCCCAGCTCAACTATGGCGAGCCGCAAAGCAGCGCAGGCCGCAACCGGCGCGACTGGTCGGCCGAGCTGCAGGCGGCAGTGGACCAGTTGCGCCAGGTGCAGCGCTGATACGGACGAGATTTGTTGGGCTTGAGACCCGCGCGTAACGGGGCTTGAGTCATTGAACAGGTTCTCAGTGCTCGGGCGCAAAGCAGACCAGGTGCTCGGGCTGGGCGCGCAGGCCAATGCTCTCGCCCAGCGCATGCTGCAGCTGGCTGGAGACCTGGGCGTAGACCAGCTGCTGGCTGGGCAGCTGCAAGGTGTACAAAAACTGCGATCCCCGAAACGACTTGCGCAGCAGGGTTGCCCGGTAGGGCGATGCCGGGTCAAACACCACCTCGCTGGCGCGCAGCAGCACATCGCAGGCCTCTGGGGCCTCAGGCGTGGCAATGGAACCGAGGGGGGTGTCCAGCTGCCAGCCCTGTGCAGAAGGCAGCGGGCTGGCCGGCAGCAGGCTGCCATGGCCAATAAAGTTGGCCACAAAGCGGCTCGCCGGCTTTTGGAACAGGGTCGTGGCATCGGCCCATTGGTGCAGATGGCCGCTTTCCATCACGCCGATCTGGTCGCCAATGGCAAAGGCTTCGAGCTGGTCATGGGTGACGAAGAGGGCGGTCGCCCGTGCGGCCTTGAGGATGTCGCGCAGCTCATGGGCCAGGCGCTCGCGCAGATCCACATCGAGGTTGGAGAAGGGTTCATCGAGCAGCATCAGCTGCGGCTCGGGTGCCAGCGCCCGGGCCAGCGCCACGCGTTGCTGCTGGCCGCCCGAGAGCTCATGCGGGTAGCGCGCAGCGCTGTTCTCCAGCCCCACCAGGCGCAGCACCTCTTGCACGCGCGCTTGTTGCTCGGCCTTGGGCCGCTGGTGGATGCCAAAGGCCACATTCTTGCCGACGCTCAAATGCGGGAAGAGGGCGTAGTCCTGGAACACCATGCCGATGCGGCGCTTCTCAGGCGGCAGGCTGGTGCTGGTGCTGCTGACCACCTGGCCTTGCAGCCGGATCTCGCCGCCGCTGATGGGCTCCAGCCCGGCCACGGCGCGCAGCAAGGTGGTCTTGCCGCAGCCCGAGGGACCAATCAGCACCCCGATATCGCCAGCTTGCAGCTGCAAGGACACCTGCGCCACGGCAGGCTGGGGGCGCCCGGCGTAGCGCACATTCAGTTGGGAGACCTCAAGAAACATGGCGGCATTGTAGAGGGCCGCCCAATGGCAAGGGCATAAGGATGCTTTGCATAACCCTCGCCCGATGGAATGGACGCGGATCGGGATGAGCCGCAAGGCGTCTTTCGCAGTGAATAGCCGTAGCTATTGACAAGGGAGACAACGCAGCGGATCGCCCGAGACCGCGTTCAGGCCATGGCAGGGATTTATGCAGAGGATCCTTCGCAAGGGCGCAGGTAGAATCGCCAGCTTTTGGCCCGTCAGTGATTCGCATTTGCAAAACCTTGCCCGCTTCCGTCGTCAGCTGCTGCTCGTAGCCATTGCCCTGGTGTTGGTGTTGCCAGTGCTCACGGTCTTTAGCGCCTGGCTGCCCGGGGCGGGCAATGACGCCGATGCCTTTGCCGTGGTGCGGGAGATGTTTGCCACGGTGCTGCCCGGCTATATCCGCACAACGGTGGCGCTGGGCCTGATGGTGGCGCTGGGCGCGGCGGTGCTGGGCAGCTTGTGCGCGGCGGCTGTGACCTTGTTCGATTTTCGCGGCCGCAAGACCCTGGAGTGGCTGCTGCTGCTGCCGCTGGCGATGCCGGCCTACGTGACGGCCTATGCCTATACCGACTTTCTGCAGTTCAGCGGGCCGCTGCAGGTGTGGATGCGTGCCAGCTTTGGCTGGGAAGGGCGCTTGCTGCCGGAGGTGCGGTCGCTGGGCGGCGCCGTGCTGGTGTTTGTGGTCTCGCTCTACCCCTATGTCTACCTGCTGGCGCGCACGGCGCTGAGCGAGCGCGCCGCGCACCTGATGGAGGCCGCGCGCCTGCTGGGCGCGTCGATGCCGCGCCGCATCTGGACGGTGGCCTTGCCGATGGCGCGACCTGCCGTGGTGGCCGGGGTGGCGCTGGTGATGATGGAGACCCTGGCCGATTTTGGCGTGGTGAGCTACTTTGGCATCCAGACCTTTACCACCGGCATCTACAAGGCCTGGTTGGCGATGGAAAACCGCAGTGCTGCCGCCCAGCTGGCCACGATGCTGCTGGTCCTGGTGCTGGTGGTGCTGCAGCTGGAGCTGCGCGCGCAGCGGCGCATGCGCTTTGTCACCAGCGGGGTGGGGCGCGCCTCATCGGCCGAGGCCCAGCCCTACCGCCTGCAAGGCGCGCGCTGCCTGGCTGCCTGGCTGGTCTGTGGTCTGCCGGTGCTGCTGGGCTTTGTGCTGCCGGTCCTGTTCATGCTGCGGCCTCTGGCGGCCGATTGGTCGGTGATTCCGCTGGACCGCTTTGTGCAGTGGGCGGGCAACAGCATCCGCTTTGGCGCCATCACCGCCGTGCTGGCGGTGGCCATTGCGATGCTGGCCGCCTACGCTGCACGCCGCAGCCAGGACTGGGTCACACGCAGCACCGTGGGCCTTATCAGCCTGGGCTATGCGGTGCCTGGCGCGGTGATTGTGGTGGGCTTGCTGCTGCCCGTTGGCTGGGTGCAGCAGGCGTTTCCGCAATGGGGCTTTCCGGCGCTGATCACCGCCACCTCGACCGGCATCATCTGGGCCTACCTGGTGCGCTTTACCGCCATTGCGCTGCAGGCCTTGCAAAGCGGCTACACCCGCATTCCCAAGAGCCTCGATGAATCGGCGCGCATGCTGGGCGTGGGCAGCGCCGGCCTGCTGGCCCGCGTGCATGGTCCGCTGCTGCGCCGCTCGGCCTTGACCGCTGCCTTGCTGGTGTTTGTCGATGTGATGAAGGAGCTGCCCGCGACGATGGTGCTGCGGCCCTTCAACAGCGACACCTTGGCCGTCGTCGCCTACCAGCTGGCACGCGATGAGCGCCTGGGAGAGGCGGCGCTGCCATCGCTGGCACTGGTGCTGGTGGGGCTGGTGCCGGTCATCTTGCTGATCCGCACCATGCGCAGCTCGGCTGCGCGCTGAGAGTCCTCGGCTCCTGGGTCTTTGCCTGTCTGTTGACGCAGCGGGCAGGTCCGGCTATACGCTTGCCATGTGCTGTCGACCCACAGCGCGCTGTGGCCGCAATAATTGGCAATTCTGTGGTGTTCTCGCCGGATCCATAGCGGACCTATATCGCATTTGATCTGGATCAAACAATCACTTCGGGTTTCCCCCTAAACTTCATTTTTGAAACATTAATTGACTATTGGTGTTTCGTTTTTTGAATCACCGGGATGGTCACCATCCGCTCGGTCGGATGGCAGGCGCGCTGAGGTCGTGCCCGGCTTGGCTCCCTGTCCACCTCCCACTGCCGCCCAGCGGCTCCCATCGCGTGCAAACACCAACACCCGTTCTGGAAACAGACAACTGGGGCGTGGCCTATGGCGACAAGGTCATCCTCTCCGGCTTGCAACTGCAGATTGCGCCCTGCGCCGTGACAGCCCTTATGGGGCCGGTGGGCGGGGGCAAGTCCACCGCGCTGCGCAGCCTGGCCGGTCTCAATGACGAGAACCCGCGCTTTGTGCAATGGGGGCAGCTGCGCTATGCCGGCCAGCCGCTGGCAGGCACGCACCGGCCCCAGCTGGTGCGCCAGCATGTGCGCCTGATGCAATCGAGCGTGCTCGATTCGCTGACCGAACTGCTGCAACACAGCCATCCGCGCTCCGGCCTGGACCGGCGTGCCTGGTGCGAGGCCTATCTGGAGCGCATGGGCTTTGCCGATATCCAGCCGCTGCTGGCGCGCACGACGATCGAGCTGTCGGCAATGCACCAGCGCGCCATTGCCATCTTGCGCGAGGCCGCGGCCGAGCCTGCGCTGCTGATGTGTGACGAGCCCACCGCCGACCTGCAGGACTACGACAGCTACCTGCTGCTGGAGCTGCTCAAGCGCATTTCCCAGGAGCGCGCCGTGCTGCTGGTGACCCACAACCAGCGCCACGCCCAGCGCGTGGCCGACCATGTGCTGCTGCTGGCCGGCGGCGCGGTGCAGGAGACGAGCCGCGCCGAGCGCTTTTTCTCTGCGCCTTATTCACCCGCCGGCCAGCAGTTTGTGCGCAGCGGCAGCTGCGCGGTGGTGGCCCCGCAGCGAACGGTGCAAGAGGCCATGCAGGCCGAGCCAGCCCCTGTCACTGTTGCCGCGCCGGCGCCCACCGCTGCGCAGGCCGCACGCCAAAGCCAGCGCGCGGTATTGCCCGATCTGGTGCTGGCCAATCCGGTGCTGGCGGCCGAACATTTTGTGCCTGGCGCACGCGGGCCGCGCGGCTTTGCCTGGCTGGTGCCCGGCAAGCTGGCGGGCACGCCGCTGCCAGGGGTGGTCAACGACGCCGATGTGGACATGCAGGCCTTGAAGCGCTGCGGCATCACCGTGCTGGTGTCGCTCACCGAAAACGACATCGACCAGGCGGCGCTGGCGCGCAACGGCCTGCGCAATGTGCATCTGCCCGTGCATGACCGCGAGCCGCCCTCGGTGTCGCAGCTGCAGATGCTGATGCTCAAGATGAAACGCCTGCTGCTGGCCGGTGACGTGCTGGCCGTGCACTGCCTGGCAGGCCTGGGCCGCACCGGCACCGTGCTGGCCGCCTGGCTGGTATTTGAAGGCGTCACCGCCGAAGAAGCGCTGCGCCGTGTGCGCGAGATCGAGCCGCAGTACGTGCAGTCCGAGCAGCAGGAGAGAGCGCTGCTGGCGTACGAGGAAATGCTGCTGGAAAAAATGGGCTGATCGCCGTTTGGCGTCGGCCCTTGACCTACCCACTTTGAAGGAACACAACTCATGTCCATGGATACCGTTTTACAGAAAGTCGCCACCTTTGTGCCCGAATGCCTGGCTGCCGGCTATGTCGACGTGGCCACCGGCATGCTGCTGGCCATTCGCACGGTGGATTCGCACCCGCGCGAGGTGATCGACCTGGTGGCCGCTGCAACGGCCGACCTTTTCAACGGCCCCAATGTCTCGATGATCGAGCGCATGTTCAAGAAGTCGCGTGGCCTGCAGGACGACGGCCACCACTACTTCCAGGAGATCATCGTCAACAGCGACAACCTGATCCACATCTTCATGCGCGGCAAGACCAACCCCGAGTATGTGGCCGTGCTGGTCTGCCGACGCACTGCCAATCTGGGCATGGCGCTGACCAAGGCGCGCATCATCATGCCCGAGCTCGAAGCCTCTCTGTAATAAGATCGGGGCCATGGCCCCAGAAGACACGATCACCATCTACCACAACCCGCGCTGCAGCAATTCGCGCGGCGCGCTGGCGCTGATTGAGGCGCGCGGCATCCAGCCCCGGGTTGTTGACTACCTCCATGCCCAGCTCGATGCCGCCCATCTGGCGGCGCTGATCGCCCAACTGGGTTTGCCAGTGCGCGAGGTGATGCGTAGCAAGGAAGCCATTTACCAGGAACTGGACCTGGGCCTCGAAGGCCTGAGCGATGCCGAGCTGATCGCGCAGATTGCCGCCCACCCCGAGCTCCTCAACCGGCCGATTGTGGTGAGCGCCAAGGGCGCCCGTTTGTGCCGCCCGCCCGAGCGGGTGCTCGATCTGCTCTGATGGGCCCGGCCACCTGCCTGCCAAGCCGCAGCCCTGCACCAGCAGACGGGGGCTAGCAGATGCTGCGCGTGACCGTCCTGTCCGGCCTGGGCCACACGATTGCGGTGATGGTGGCGCTTTTGGTCTACACGCTGGTCACACGCGCCGGCCACCAGCGCCGCCACCCGGCATCGGCCATTGGCTGGGTGCTGGGCATGGTCACCTTTCCCTATCTCTTTTTGCCGCTGTTTCTGGTGTTCGGGCCGCGCAAGGCGGTGCGGCCCCCGGCGCATGCGGTCATCCCCAACAGCGGGCAGCGCCGCAGCAGCGTGCCCAAGCAGGTGCCGGCCTGGGCCGGCCAGCTGCTGGCGAGCATGGAGCTCGATGCCGCCCAGCCCAATGCCAAGGTGGTGTTTCACCAGGATGGTTTGCAGGCCCTGCAGCAGTTGCTGCGTCTGATCGAGCAGGCCCAGCGCAATCTGGACCTGTGCACCTATGTGTTTGCCGACGATGTGGTGGGGCGCCAGATTGGCACGGCGCTGCAGCAGGCAGCGGCGCGCGGCGTCAGGGTGCGCTTGCTGCTCGATGGCGTGGGCTGCTGGCGCCTGCTGCCGTCGCGGCTGCGCCAGTTGCGGCGCTCGGGCGTGCTGGTGCGCCGTTTCATGGTGCCGATGCTCCAGCCCATTCGCGGCGGCAGCAACCTGCGCAACCACCGCAAGCTGGCCGTGGCCGATGGCGTGCATGTCTGGAGCGGTGGGCGCAATCTGGCCGATGAGTATTTTTTGCCCAGCAGCGCCGGGCACCCGGCCTGGGTGGACCTGAGCTTCAACGTGCAAGGGGCCTTGGCCGGTGTGGTGACGGCGCAGTTCGAGGCGGACTGGCGTGCAGCCCGAGGGCGGCGCCGCCCAGTGTGGCTGTCGCCGGCGATGGCGCTGGGTGGCGGGGACCAGGCCTGGGCGCAGTGGCTGCCCAGCGGGCCCGACCATGCCGACGACACCTTGCATGCGCTCTACCTGGCCAGCGCCTTCCATGCGCAGACCTCCATCACCTTGGTGAGCCCGTATTTTGTGCCCGATGACGCGCTGATCGAAGCCTGGTGCCTGGCCTGCCGGCGCGGCGTGCACCTGCGCGTGGTGGTGCCCCAGCGCTCCAACCACCGCCTGGCCGACTGGGCGCGCGAGCGCGCGTTGCGCGCCTTGGTGCTGGCGGGGGCAGAGGTATTTTGCTCCCCCCACATGGTGCATGCCAAGGTGGTGGTGGTGGACGACCGCATGGGGCTGTGCGGATCGGCCAACCTCGACGGGCGCAGCCTGTTCTTGAACTACGAGGCGATGACCGCCTTCTACAGCGCCCCCGACATCGCCTGGCTGCAGCAGTGGTCTGAGCAGCAGATGGCGCAAAGCTCCCCCTACGCCTACCGCGCCCCTGGCTGGTGGCGCGATGTAGGGGAGGGGCTGGTGCGCGCAGTCGCCTTTCAGCTCTGAGGCGCAACGCAGCGCCAGCGCCACCACAAAGCCACCCGCAGGTGGCTGGCATCAGGCCTGCGGTCGTTTGCGTGCACGCGCCAGGCCCCATCCGGCAACCAGGCCCGACAGACCGAGCAAGGCCCAGATATCGAGCAGCGGAACTGCCTTGGGCGTGGCCGGTTGCGGCGGCGTCGTGGTCTTGATCGGCCCAAAGGCGGCACTGCAGACCTCGGCACCCACCAGGGTGCCACGCTGGGCCACGGGGGTGACGCAGTAGTACAGATAGGCCTTGTCGTCGGCCGCTTGCGTGGTGTAGGTCACGGTGCCCGATGCGCCCATCGTGTTGCCTGACTGCAGCACCGTACCCTGGGCCGCCTGGGTCAGGTCGGCATTGGCACTGCGCACCCATTGGTAGCGCGTACCTGCCGTGCTGCCATCTTCAGGGTCGGTTTCGGTGTCGGCATAGCTGTAGCTGCCGGTCAGCGTCTGGCCGACCTCGGGCTGGCCATTGACGGCAGGGATGACGCTGGGCGCCTCATTGGCGGTACAGGCATTGGCCCCTGCGATGGCGGCGGCAAAGCCCATGGCGGGGTTGCCGCTTTTGACATAGACCGTGATGGTGTTGGCCCCTGCCTGCCAATCGGGCGAGGCCATCGCAATGGTGAGCCAGCGAGAGCTGCCAAAGCCGTTGTAGCCAAACTGGTTGGCGCTGCCCGCTTGGGGCAGACCCCAGGTTCCCGCACCGCGTGCCAGCTGCGATTGGCCGTTGATGAAGATATCCACCACCGAGTTGTCGGCGCTGTAGGTCATCGAGGGCTGAAAGCTACCCAGAGACACGCTGGGGTCGAGGTTGAACTGCACCTGGAACAGCCCATCGATATTGCCAAAGTTGGCGCCATCGATGTAGGGCTGGCCGCCCCAGGCATTGAGGCCAATCCACTGCGCGGTGCTGCTGTTGGCTGGCGTGCTGGTCCAGCTCGCGTTGCGGCTGGTGACGATGGCTGCATCACCAAAACTGCCCCAGTTGGCAGGCGAGCTGCCCGCGTAGGCCGCCAGGTACTGGAAGCGCCAACGTCCGTCGATGGCTGGGTTGGATGCACTGGGCTGGCCGGTGTTGAGCTGCGCCAGCGAGTTGGGGCTGCAGTCGATGGTGACGGGGCTCTGGGCTTGCGCCGGCAGGGCACAGACGGCCATGGCTGTCGCCAGCAGCGAGCTGGCAAGCCAGGCTTGGGGCTGTGGTGTGGACCGGAAAAACATCGTAAATGACATCCAAGAATTCAATTGATTTTTTATTATTCCAAATCGGATTGTCCGCGTCTGTTACCAACGCTGCCCAGGGATGCCTTTTGATAATTGTCCACAGAGTTGTGGCATTTTGCTGCTGCTCCGGTGCGGGCAGGCTGCCTGCAGTGGCCTTGTCAACGGTGGAGGGTGGGGTGGGCGTGGCTTGCGGCTGCACCGAAGGTGTGGTCTGCGATGCAGGCAGCCATTGACAAGTAAACCTGACATTTGCTAAAGTCAGGTTTACTTTACATCTCGCTTTATCCTGACCATGCATAACGCTCTTCCTCCCCCTTACCCCAGCCCCAGCATGCGCGCCTACTTCCTCCGCACAGCGCTGTGGATGGGCCTGTACTGCGCCCTCCATGCGCTGGTCATCGTGGGCGTTTTTGATGCCATCCTTGGCACGCCCGCGGCCTGGCTGCTGGCGCTGGCCGTTGCGCTACCGATTGCCGCGCAGCTGCGTGCGTCCTTGCAGTGGATACAGGCAGCGGACGAGTACCAGCGCGCGCAGGCCGTCCGCAGCGTGGTGATCGCCTGCGGCCTGGTGCTGATACTGTGCAGCGTCTGGGGCTTTGGCGAGAGCTATGCCGCAGCGCCCCATGCACCGGCCTGGCTGGTGGTGCCGCTGTTCTGGCTGGTCTGGGGGCTCGTCACTGGCGTGATGCGGCTGCGCAGCTGAGATGGACAACCATCTGCGTACGCTGCGCGCCCAGGCCCAATGGACCCAGGCCGATCTGGCGCAGCGCCTGGGGGTATCGCGCCAGGCCGTCAACGCGCTGGAGACGGGCAAGCACGACCCGTCGCTGGACCTGGCCTACCGCATCAGCGTGGTGTTTGAGCTGCCGGTCGAGGCGATCTTTCAGAACCCTTACCGCAGCGCGCCGGGCTTCGATCGCTGATCTGTGTCAAGCATGGGCGTGCATAGCCCCCTATCGTCGGCATTGGCTGACAGGGTTTTCTCTGCTTTGGTATGAAGCTAGTGGCTCTCTGAATAAGAGAGCTGAACAACATGCGCGCCGCCATCTGGCTGCCATCATCGGGCCAGATACTGGCCGCTGGCGCCACTCGCTCTCGCTTCGTTTGTCTTCAATGCTTGTTTGAAAGGTACACCATGGCCAAATCTGAACGCAGCACGAAAACGGATATCAAAGCCCGCCGCAAGGCCCCGCTGGCAACGCCCAGCGATCTGGATGCCGGGGCCACCAAGGACATCAGCGCGGCCCTCAACGGCATCCTGGCCGATGTGTTTGCGCTCTACCTGAAGACCAAGAATTTCCACTGGCACATGAGCGGCCCGCACTTCCGTGACTACCACCTGCTGCTCGATGAACAGGCCGACCAGCTCTATGCGATGACCGACGCGATTGCCGAGCGCATCCGCAAAGTGGGCGGCACGACCTTGCGCTCCATTGGCCACATCGCGCGCCTGCAGCGCATCAGCGACAACGATGCCGACTATGTCGATCCGCTCGATATGCTGGCCGAGCTGCGTGAGGACAACCAGCAGCTCGCCGCCCGCCTGCGCGAAGCCCACAACGTGACCGACGAGCACCGCGATATTGCCTCGTCCAGCCTGCTGGAAAACTGGATTGACGAGACCGAGCGCCGCACCTGGTTCCTGTTTGAATCCAGCCGCAACGCGGGCTAAGCGCCCCAGGCTATCCCCGTTGCAGTAGCCGGGGACCGTGCCTGGCTCAGCGCCGCGCTGGCTTTGCCACTGCGCGTTGGCGGCGTTGCTGCATCCAGGCGATGGGTGCCAGCACCAGCGACAGCAAGGCCAGGCTCCATGGGGCCAGGGTGGGCACCGGGGTGGGAGCCACGGCAGGCACTACCACCGCACGACCGACCACCTCACCCGAGGCGATAAATCGCATGGCGCCTGGGCCTGAACAGGTGGCATCGGGGCAGAAGGTGGAAAAGGCCTTGTTCCGTAGTGCCACCGTGACTGCCGCTTCTGCTTCAGGCGGCTTGATCGCAATCGTGCCACCGGCATCCGTCATCGGGCTTTGCAGGTCCAGCAAAATGACTTGCTTGCCCGTCAGATCGCTGGTGTCAGCAGGCACAAAGATCATGTTTTGTGCCGGGTCGGGCAGGTAGGCGTCGCAGTTGGAGCCATCGCAGGTATTGCTGAAGCTGGCAGCCGGTATGCCCTCCGTGCTCGTGGCGGTCACATTGATGGCGCTAAAGGTCTGGGTGGTGGCATCAAACACATAGGAGCCAGAGGCGGTGCCGCCATCGACAAACTTCACGTCTGTCAGGGTCCACTGCACCAACGCCGCATTCGCGGCCGAGGCAAAGCCCCCGATGGCCAGGGCGCCGGCGCACAGCAATGTTTTCATCGCAATCTCCATGTGTGTGGAATGCAAACAAATGTATCGCATTTGCAAGTATTTACTATCCCGTATTCTGGGGATTTCATGGGCGTTGAAGCTGTGTTAGACGCTATTGTCAGACGCCATGCCTTTTTGCTGAGAGTTGGCCTGGCGAGGGCACCAGTGCACGTAAAGATTGCTACAGTTTGAGCCTGCATCAATTTTTGTGGTGGATCTATGGATAACCAAGAAACAGTCACCATCCATACACCTTTTGCGATCTCGCCCCGGGGGGCTGAGGTTCTGGCAACGGGTTGGAGCGTCAGGAAAGAGTTCATCGGCGAGCCGGTGCACGATACCAACGGCCAGGAAATTGGTACCGTGGATGATGTGATCGTCGGCAAGGAAGACAATCTTATTTTTGCCATTGTCGGCATTGGCGGCTTTATGGGCCTGGGCACCTACGATGTCGCCATTGAGTTCTCGCGTTTCAAAGTGGGCAAGTACGGCTTGCTGCTCCCCGATGCGAGCAAGGAGACCTTGCAGGGCCTGCCCCAGTTTGTGTATCCGAAGGCCACTGCTTAAGGTCGATCATGTCGCGCAGAGCGCCGTGTGCTGTGCAACACAGCTCCGGCGCTTTTGCCTTGGTGGTCTTTGGGTCAAGGTGCCTGCGCCCGACCAGAAACTACCCGCAAAGGAACATGCGGGCTGAGCCAGCCGCCGGCACATCTGCCCAGCATGCGTGGACATGAAAAAGCCACCTTGCGGTGGCTATCCGTGATCGGCGATGGTATTTAGCCGATGTGCTTGCGCTGGCGCCGGATCCCCAGCAGGGCGATCAGCGGTGTCAAGCCCATGAGCGCCCAGGGGCCCAAGCCTGGCACCGGTGTAGGCGCCTGCTGCACCACGCGGGTGGTGACCGGCCCTACAGGGCTGGTGCACACCTCCAGCCCAGGGCTTGCACCGGTTTGCGCGGCAGGCTTGACGCAGAAGAAGACATATTGGTTCAGGTCTGCGGCTTGCAGGGTATAGGTAGGCGTCTGGCCTGCCCCCCCGGTGGTGCCGCTCGCTACTACTGTGCCGTCGCTGGAGCTGCTGATGCTGGGGTTGGGGCTGGTCACAAACTGGTAGGTGGTGCCGCTGGGGTTTTCAACGTCGCTGTTGTTGTCCGCATAGGTGTAGCTGCCGGTCACGGTGGAGCCGACCTGGGGTGTGCCGGTGATCGACGGGACGGCCGTGGGCACCACATTGGGTGGCAGCTCGGTCACCGGGCCCAGCGCGGTAGTGCAGACCTCCAGCCCGGGGGTTGCGCCGGTTTGTGCATCTGGCCTGACGCAGAAAAAGATATTTTTATCCTGGTCCGCTGGCTGCAAGGTGTAGGTGGGCGTCTGGCTTGCACCTCCGGTTGTTCCGCTCGCCACTACCGTGCCGTCGCTGGAGCTGCTGATGCTGGGACTGGCGCTGGTCACAAACTGGTAGGTGGTACCGCTGGGGTTTTCAACGTCGTTGTTGTTGTCCGCATAGGTGTAGCTGCCGGTCACGGTGGAGCCGACCTGCGAGGTGCCGGTGATCGTCGGCTCGGCAATCGGTACGGTGTTCGGTGGTGCGCGTTCGATCAAGGCCACCATGTGCTGGTAGGCAGGATCGCGATTGCGAAACAGGTCCATCGTGTAGGTGCCGGACCGGTAGGAGGTACGCAGCGTCGGCAGACTGGCCTTCATGGCGTCGTACAAGGAGTTGTACGCGCTTACAAATGCGGCTTGGTCCGAGCCGCCATACTCAATGACGTTCTCTGAAGCAGGACGGGATGCGCCTGCACTGATGTTGATGCTGGCGGCGCTTCCGTCGTAGTCGTTGCCAAGCTCCCACAGTGCATACTGGAGGGCTCGCCGCTGCTCCACGCTCCCATTCTTGTAATAGCTGAGGTAGTACTGGTCGAGCAGCCAGTAAATCGCTGCCTCGCCCGCCGCTCCTGAGGCGCCCTTGATGGCGCTGGCGCCCGCTTCCGTGTCAAATTGGGCTTGGGGGACGGGTGTGGCGGCGTTGGCAAAAGGCGGTTGTGTGGAATGGTCAATGCAAATCAGCAGTACTGACTCATCGCTATACAGCGCCCCATTGGCATCGTATCTGAGCTCTTCCGAGGTCCCGGAATAGATCGAACTGAAGTTGTAATTCACCGCACCAGAAACGAACGC
Organism: Comamonas koreensis; assembly: GCF_014076495.1. Classification (NCBI taxonomy): domain Bacteria; kingdom Pseudomonadati; phylum Pseudomonadota; class Betaproteobacteria; order Burkholderiales; family Comamonadaceae; genus Comamonas; species Comamonas koreensis. Next base: position 1,656,546 of record NZ_CP043575.1, read on the forward strand.
GGCGCTGGACAAGCCAGGCACCGCCATCGCAAGCGCTGCAGCAAGGGTCTGCATTTGTTGTCGCATGATTCAATTCCATTCTCCAGGGGAGGCGAAAATATGCCTCGGTTGAGAAAAATACCCACCATTCATTCAATGCGGCAGGGTATGGGGCTGCCTCTATGGCCGCACAACCAGATAACCCGGGTGGAGATAATTGCCTGATAACTGCTGGCTAATAGGTCAAGACCCATATATTTGACATGAATGTGCAGAAAGTTATGGGTTCATGTCTCTTAAGGGCTTGGCGGCAAAACAAAACTTACAGTTGGAACTGTACAACGCAATACCATTCAGGCATCTTTGGTTTTATTTAAAGAAGTTTGTTATTTATATTTTTGGGCGGGCGAAGGTATAAATAGCGATGGAAATTAATATTGTTCACAATCAACGCAGCTTTTATTCAATGGCAAGATAAATCAAAACAATTAATAATGGTTGTTTAATAATTGTCTGACCGTTGGTATGAATAAGGCCCTGAACCGGTTGCTCATCGATAGAGCCCGCGCGTGCTCACTGAGGATGCTGCTTGAGCAGGTGGCCATCACGAAGATGGCCGTAGGTGTGACCTTGGGGCTGCGCCGTCCGTCCCATTGTTTGGCAGGCCGCCAGCCCGCTCTAGCGGTGTCAGCCGCTGATCGGGCCAAAGCGATGTGCGGCCATCGTGGCTGTGCGCAGCCCATAACCCCAGGCGCTCGCGCAATACAAAGCGCAGCTGGCACCTGTGCATGACCTGGCGCGGGTCACAGTGACGCTGGAGCGCGGCAGTGGCAATGGCACCACCGGGATGGACAGCGCTACCTATGGGCCTGGGCCAGGGCGATCTGGATGATCAGGATGAAGCGGCTGGCTTTTGCACGGCCTGCTCCGCTGGCGGAGGCTGCGTGCTCTGCACCTGGCTGAGCATGTAGTTGGCCAGCGTCTCATACAGCGGCCTGGCGATCATGCGCGAGACCAGGCTGGCCAGCATCGCAGCGGCCATCAGGCTCAGCACCATCGAGTGCCCATCGACCATCTCCATCACGATGATGAAGGCCGTGAGCGGCGCTTGCGTAACGGCGGCCAGGAACGCGGCCATGCCCATCGCAATCAAGGCGGGGGCGATGTCGCTGCCCAGCATCAGCGAGACGTTGTGGCCCACACCTGCGCCAATCGACAGCGAGGGCGCGAAGATCCCGCCAGGCACGCCCACCCAGGCAGACAGCCAGGTGGCGATGAATTTGAGCGTCACATACAGCGCAGGCAACTCGGCCTCTCCCGCCAGCATGTGCTTGACTTCTTCCGAACCGGCGCCAAAGGTGGCGCCGCTGGTGGACAGGCCGATGACGGCAATCAGCAAGCCGCCAGCAGCTGCAAAGCGGATGGGATACTGCGCGCGCAGGCGGTTGAGGCGCTCTGGCGCGCCGGTCAGGGACGCGGCCATGAGCTTGGCAAACAGGCCCCCCAATACGCCGCAGCTCAAGGCCACACAGATTCCGGGCAGCAGTGCGTGCCAGTTGAGGCTGGGCACCTGGATGCGCCCAAAATAGTTCAGGTTGCCAAATGCGGAAACGCCCATCAGACCGGCCAGCACGATGGCGGCAATGATCAGGCCGCTGGCGCGAGATTCCAGCTTGCGGGACAGCTCCTCAATGGCGAAAACGATCCCTGCCAGCGGCGCATTGAAGGCGGCTGCAATGCCCGCTGCACCGCCTGCCACCAGCAGCGCATGGCTGGTGATGCCCGAGCGCGGACCAAACCAGCGCTTGGCATGGTGCATGACGCCGGCGGCCACCTGCACGGACGGCCCTTCGCGGCCAATCGACAGCCCCGCCAGAAACCCGAGGCCAGCCAGCGCAATCTTGCAGGCGGACAGCCACAGCGAGACAAAGCGGCTGCGCTGCTGGTCATTGAGCGCCGTCTCTTGCGCGGCCATGACCTGTGGAATGCCCGAGCCCGCAGCGCCCGGCGCCCAGCGGCGTGTGGCCCAGACAATGGCTGCCGTCAGGCATGGCGTCCACAGCAGTACCGCCCAGCCACCTTGCCAGTGGTAGATGTGCATGAACCAGTCAAAGGCCTTCTCGGCCACCATCGTGAAACCGACCACGCACAGGCCCGCTGCGGCGGCATAGGCCAGCACAATGCAACGCTCCACCCAGCGCCATCCATCCCCGAATTCTTGCCTCAGGTTCTGTACAAAATCGGGTTCTTGCTGCATTGCGCCCTCATGGAGTGAGGGTGCCAGTCTAGTCAATTCGACTGTGGCCAGTCAGGCCGCCTTCCAACCCGTGACCATAACGCTCAGGTTTTTGGGGCGAAAACGGATGTGTATGTAAAGGAAGCCTGACATGCGTCATTCAGTCCCTGACTCCCATCGCGCTTCGGATGCGCTGGTCGGCACAACGCGCCGCGATCCAGGCATGAAGTGGGGCGCAATGTACGCCACCGCGGTTGCAGGCGCGCTGAGCGTGCAGCGAACAAACCTTTTGGGAGGCGGCAGCGGCAGCCCGCGCGCTGAACTGCAGCAAAGGTGCCTGTCGCTCTGTGGCTGTTTAACAGCAACTATTAAAAGTATTTCCACATAGCTTGTTTTTTGTTACATTGCGGGTGCTCATTACAGAGAAACATTTATGTACATAAAACGCCTTCTGTTTCCTTTGGTCATTGCGGCAGTAGCCGCCACTAGCAGCTTCGCCCAAACAGGCATTTTTACCAATGGCACGCTGAGCTCTGACCTGTCATTCAAAGACGAACTGGCCAGCACCTCGATGACGCTGGCGTATGACGGTAGCCATTACTGGTCTTCTTCAGGCGGCAGCGCAAGTGGCGAACGGCTGGCGCAGTACAGCAGTGCCGGTGCACTGGTCGCCAAGTTTGCCTCCGGACTGGACTTTCGGTCGGTGTTCACGCAAGGCGCAAACCTGTACGCGAGGCAATTCAACGACGCGACTATTTACCAGCAGGCGGCTGCCGGCACATTTGCACCACTTGTCACTCTGACGGATCTGACGGAGCAGCAGGTGGGGGTGGTGCTGAACGGCGCCGGCAACGAATACATTGCACTGGTAGAAGGAAACGTCTATCGTTGGAGCCTCGCGGGTAGTCCGTTGGGCAGCGTTGCCTTGGTTGGCTTTGGCACCCAACCGGGCGAGAACGAGTATCCCCAAAACCGAGGCATCAGTGCATCGGGGAGTTACTGGTTTACCTATTCCCAGGGCGTTGTATCGGCTTGGGATGCTGCGGGGCAGCGGGTTGGCCAGACTTCCCTGGCTGGTGCGGGCACCTCTTTTGATTCCCATTTCAGCTTTAGTTTTGCCAATGGTCGCTTCTGGGTCGTAGACCAAGCCGGTGCGGCCTGGCGTGGCTATCCCCTGGTGGTGTTGGCGATTTCACCGGCGAGTTTGCCCGCCGGCAAGATCGGCGTGGCCTATAGCAGCACGATGACTGCAGGTGGGGGGACTGCTCCTTATACCTGGTCGGCCAGCGGATTGCCGGCAGGGTTGAGCATCGGCGCCGAGACGGGAGTTATCAGTGGTGTGCCGTCGGAGGCGACCACTGCGGAGGTCACCATTTCGGTGGTTGACAGTGAGAACCGGGACAAGAGCACAAATATCACGCTCGTCATTGATCCACTGGATCTGACCGTCAACCCCAGCTTGCCCAATGGTCAAGTCGGCAAGACGTACACCGCCAGTATTGGGGTTTCAGGGGGCGTGGCGCCCTACCACCTGGTGCTCGATGGTGAACTGCCAGAGGGCTTGAGCCTGGATCTGACAACGGGAGCGATCACAGGCACACCCACAAAGACCCAGATCAGTACCTTTAGTGTCACGGTGTCGGATAGCACGGCCATCAGCTTGGCTAGCGCGACCAAGGCTGCCGTCAACAGCGTGACGCAGAGCTATACGATCACCATTTCCGCGCAGGCTGCCCCTGCTCCGGTGCCAACACTGGGCGCATGGGGCTTGGTGTGCCTGTCGTTGCTCTTAGGGGTGGTGGGCAGGGGCCGAAGCAGCAAGCGCACCGCGTAGGTTAACGGCAAGCTGGGAGCTTCCAAGGTCCGCAAGACCGAGTGGCGGCTCTTTTCGCATTCTGCATTGCGCGGGCCTACAACATGGCTCGCTGCAGGCGCCCATGCAGCAAGATATGGCCCGTACCGGGGCACAAACCGCGTCCACCGAGCGGAAAGCTATGAACTTCAGGTCGTGTCTGCGTTAGCGCCTTTTCGCGATCTCGGCGCCCATGTACTCGTTCAAGTCCCGCAAATCCTTCACCCGCCAGGCAAAGGCTGGCAGCTTGACGCCGTTCTCGCGCAAGGTTTTCGGAATCAGATCGCCGTTGGGCCGGAGCACCACCGGTGAGACGATGACACCGGGGTAATCGTGCAAGCGCTTTTTGAAAGCTGCCGTGGTGAGATCGGGTGTGGGCGGGTTGCTTTTGCGCGCCAGCGGCCCGCTGCCTTGGAGGTCAGCGCCATGGCACATGGCGCAGCGCTGCACAAAGATATTTTTGCCATTGCTGTTGTCTGCCTGTGAGCAGGTGGCGTGTGCCAGCAGCAGAAGGCCGAGCGAGGCGAGGACGGTTTTATTCATGGGGTGTTATCGAATTTGTAGCCCGCGATATTGTGTCGCAGGCCGCAGGCGTTCTGCTGTCACTGGGCGGTGCCCGGCGGATTTTCGTTGCCAGATGACGCGGCCCGCATAAAGCCACTGGGCGCCCTGCCCAAGCGCTTGCGAAACATGGTCGAAAAAGCACTGGGGCTGTCATAGCCCAGATCAAGAGCGACCTGGGTGACCGACTGCCCGCCCGCCAGCCGGGGCAGGGCCGCGAGCAAGCAGGCTTGCTGCCGCCAGGCGCCAAAACTCATGCCGGTCTGCTGCCGAAAATGCCGGTTAAAGCTGCGCAGGCTTTTGTGCAACTGAGCAGCCCATGCCTCAGGCGCGGCCCGGATCTGTGGCGCCTTCAAGAAGGCCTTGCACCGCGCAGCCAGCAGCGGGTCCTGAGGGATGGGGGCGAACAAGGGCATGGTGGGCGCCTGGCGCACTTCGTGCATCAGCAGCTGGGCCAAGGCGCCATCACGCCCTTGTTCGTCATACAGCGCCTCCATCGTGATCGAGGCCAGCAGCAGCTGGTGCAGCAGCGCGCTGACCACCAGCGCTTCGCAATGCCGGCCCTGGCGGGGCGCAGCGGCGGGCTCGATATACAGGCTGCGTGTGCTCACGCCCTGCATGCGCACCCGGTGGGGCTTGCCAGCGGGGATCCAGACACCGCTAAAGGGCGGGATCACCCAGGCGCCATCGTCCGTTTCCACTTCCATCAGGCCGCTCATGCCGTACAGCACCTGCGCGCGCCGGTGGCTGTGGGTGTCCAGCAGGGTGCCGGGTGCATAGTCGGTGCTGATGGCCAGGAGCGGCCGGGCCACGGCATCTACCGATGCAAGAGGGATGTTGTGCATCGGCCGATTTTGGCCTAAATGCAAGGATGCTTGGCTTTTTATCGAAAGCCAGCCGCAGCTTGGCGCTCTATCGTGGCGTTTTGCAACCGTTGATGGTCCCTGTCCATGTATTTGCTGCTGCTGTGTTTTGGGGTTCTGGCTGGTGTGACCACCGTGCTGTTTGGTTTTGGCGGCGGCTTTGTCGTCGTTCCGGTGCTGTATGCGGTGCTGGTGGGGGTGTATGGCGCAGACAGTGCGCAGGGGCTTGCCGCCATGCACATCGCGGTGGCCACATCCACCTGTGTGATGGTCTTTGGCGCCGGGCTGGCCAGCTGGCGGCACCACCAGGCCGGCACGGTGCCCTGGGGCCAGGTGCGGCCGCTGCTGGGCTATGTGGCGCTCGGGGCCATCCCTGGGGCGATGGCTGTGCTGGTGCTGAGCGGCGGCTGGATCCGCTGGGCGTTTGTCGGCTATCTCGCGTTGACGATTCTCGACAGCCTGCTGCGGCCCGGTTTTACCCAAGAGCGCAGCAGCCGGATGCGCCCATTGGCCAAGCCAGCGGCCGCTGCGCTGGGGCTTTTTATCGGCGCAATCGCCGCCTGCCTGGGAGTCGGCGGCAGTGTCATGACCGTCCCGCTGATGCGCCGGCGCGGCGCTAGCATGACGGCCGCTACTGCGGCAGCCAATCCGCTGTCATTGCCGATGGCCATCGTGGGCACCGCCACCTACGCGCTGCTGGCGTCCAACACGGCGCCGTTGGGCGCATGGCATCTGGGCTACATCGATGTGCGCGCCTGCCTGGTGCTGGTGGCGGGCTCCTGGTTGGGCATCCGGCTGGCGTCGCGCTGGATTGGCAAGATCCCGGACCGTATCCATGCCAAGGTCTATATCGCCTTGCTGTGTGCGGTGCTCTTGGCCATGGTGGTGCATTGACGGCCGCTGGATGATGGGCGCCGGGGGAGGGGTTGCTCAGCCATGGGGCTGCGCAAACCAGCGTAAAAAGCCAGCGGGAAAGCTCTTCATACCTTGGGATCCTTTGCCTCACCCGCGCCTGCGTTTAGACCACAGCAGACTGTGTTGCAAAGGGTTCCTAGACCTTGCTGCGCCTCGAGAATCCCAAGAAGCCAGCCAGACCCATGATGGGCGAGAGCGCGAGCAGGCCCCAGGCTGTCATCGTGGGCACGGGGGTGGGCTCCACGGGCGTTGTCGGTGGATCCGGCTCCACGACAAAAGTCATGCGGACCATACCGGCCTGCCCCGGTTGCCCACCGTCGCCGCCAGCGCCGGCCCCGACGTTGACTCCTCCGGCAGCGCCGCCGCTTGCCCCCGATCCATTGGCGCCTGCGATGCTTTCTCCTTCGCATGCTGCAACGGCCAATGGGCCTGTCAGGATCAGGCCGTCTGCTCCCGGCATGCCGGGAACTCCAGGTACGCCATTGGTACCTATGTTTCCGTAGCCATAGCCGGGAGAGCCCGAGCCACCGTTTCCACCATGGCCTTCGTAGCCCGCCTGTCCGCCAGCGCCGCCTATCCCAGCTATGGCACCGTCGCCGCCGTTACCGCCATCCCCGCCATTGCCGCCGTCCGTCCCATTTCCTCCGGGTATGCCGGGCCCTTCCCAGCTGCCATCCCAATCAGGTGCGCTACTTCCGTCCACTCCATTGGCGCCATTGCCACCTGCGCCACCCGAGCCTCCGATGGAGCCAGCGCCTCCGCCTCCGCCCAGGCCGCCAGGGCGCCCCAGGAAATTGGCCCCTCCAGCACCACCGGTGCCGCCACGGATTGCGGTCGCACCTTCCCCCGGTAAGCCGCGTGCGCCATCGTAATAGTTGAGGTCCACGGTGCTGCCGCCGCCACCGCCGCCGCCATTGGCAGTCACACCGACCACACCGGGCCCCGTCACTGCAGAGAACCCGCCTCCCGTGCTGTGCGTTCCGGTGGCTGTCCAATCTGCGCTGTTGACCAAGCCAGGCGTGCCGCCGGCAGCGACGATGACCAAGAGCTCGTTGCCTGCAGTCACTGCAAGACGGGCTTTGCAATAAGCCCCGCCGCCGCCACCGCTGCCGCCCCCTGCGATGCCGTTCCAGCCCTGGTCATTCGAGCCGCCACCCCAGGCCTCAAAGCTGATGTGGGTCACCCCTGCAGGCACCGTGCAGGTGCCCGCCGCATTGACGCCATTGACGCAATCTGCGGCTATGGCGTGGCCCGCAACCCCGAAGCAGGCCACGGTTGCTAACTTTGCAAGTAATGGATTTTTCATGTTTTTCCAGTGAAAGCATGGGAGAAGGCCGGCCCATTGAGCAGGGGTGGTGCAGAGAATCCCGCATGGGTATTGCTGCGTGATCGAAGGCCTTGAAGCTTTCCGCTGCACGAGCTCCAAAAAAAAGAGCCTCGCTGGGGCCAATAAGGCACTTACGAAGCTCTTTTGTCGCAGCAGGGCCCAGCGTGTACGCCCATATGCGGTGGTCAGACCTTGCGGCGACGAGACATGCCCATCAAGCCCGCCAAACCCATCAATGGAGACAGCACGAGCAGGCCCAGCGCGGTCATCGTGGGTACGGGGGTAGGTGCCGCAACGGGGGGAACAGTGGCAGGGGTATCGGTGTCCGTTGCCGTGTCGTTGGAGGGGTCCGGGTCGGGATTGGTATTGACTGCGCTGGCGCTGGAGCCATCGGCTTCGACGGTGGCGGTGTTCACCAGATTGCCCGTGAAACTGGCTGGGATGGCCATCGTCAGCGTATAGGTCGCGGTCGCATTCACCGCCAGATTGATGGTGTCATCAATGCCGCCTGCGCCACTGGCGGTGCAGCTTCCACCGGCCGAAGCGCTGCAGGACCAGTTGGCGGTGCTGATGCCGCTGGGCAATACATCCGTCACCTTGGCGCCGACGGCGGTGAACGGACCGTTGTTGCGCACGGTAATGGTGTAGACGACATTGGTGCCCGGCACATAGGTGGTTTGGCCGTTGGTTTTGGTGATGCTCAAATCCGCAGGAAACCGGATGGGCGCATTCGGGCAGTTGGCGCCATCGTTGGTGCCCGATCCGGGCGAGCCGGCAATGAGCGTTTTGACGCCGGTGAGCAGGTTGATCTGGTAAAAACCGCTGCCATTGTTGGCCGAGCCAAACATGCCGTTGGTGGCACCGAATTGCGCGCCAAGCACACCACCGGTGCCGTCTGGCGTACCCATGGCCGAGACGGCTCCAGTACCCACATCGATGGCATAGAGCTGGCCTGCGTCAGACACTGAATACAAGCCCCCGGAAGCGCCACCGACCCAGGCGATGTCCGAGGCCGTGAATGCCGTATCCAAGGTGATGGTGGTAGCCGTCAGTGCGCTCGTATCAATGGCATAAATCACCGAGGTGTTGCCAAAGGGTTTGACATAGTAGGTGCCATCGCTGCCCACCGTGCCCGAGTTGTAAGCGGGACTCGCTGGCAGCCCCGTCACAGCGCCCACAACGGTGACAGCGCCAGTGCTCTGGTTGACGCTCAGCAGATTATTGCCATTGGCATCGGTGCGCATGGCATAGATTTGGCCATCGGTGGGGGAATAGCCCAAGGCATTGTAGGAAACCGCAGAAGCCCCCCCAATGCCGGTAAACACCATCGGATTGGTATCCGTAGACACGCTGTTTAACGAGGTCGGTGCGTTTTGCGACAGAAAAAGCCGGCTATCGCAGGCGACTTGTGCCATCGATACGGCTGGTAATAGCAAAGCGGCCGAGATAAGCAGCTGCTTGAATGTCTTTTTAAGGTCGGGAGAATTCGTCAGTGGCGACGAAAATGCTGGAAAGGCTGAGCCAGGCGGCATTTTTTTAGAATCGGTCATATTCACCCTTTACTGAATTGAAGCGAATGCAGTAATAAAACAAAAATGCAAGTTCTCTTGGCTTTGAATGATGGAAGGATCACGATAGCGGAATCCTATGCCCTTCTATTCACTCGGTCACGCTGTTTACAATGCCACACACCTAAATCATGGTCAAGGCGCAGGTGGACATGGGCAGCATTTTTTTTTGTGAGCTGTTTCAAATCGGGTGGTGTGCAAATTCAAAACCTTTGCTTTTTATCCATTTTCTTTGTTTTTATTTAATTACCTTTGATTTTTTGATTTTTGTAGATAACTTGGGATTGGCCATTGTCAATACCCCTTTTCAACCAAGCGGGTGCGAATGATGGGGCGGTACGGTTTAACAGTGCAGCGGGAATGGGGTTATCCAGCTATTTTTTGAGGCAGATGGATGGTCCGCTGCGTGATGCGTGCCGAATACCGGTTCACGGCAGGGATGTGATATAGGCTGTGAGCCTTGGGAACTTCTGCACAACTCCCCGCCAAGGTCTGAACGTGCTCTCGGACGATCCAATCCCATGTCTTTCTCGGCAATACCTCCGGTTCGCCTTTAAGGGGCGCGTTGAGCGTTTTAACCCGATCGGTGTCCGTCGCGCTTGGTGAGGCTTGTGCAGAGGCAGCCCAAAGAGGGCGGTGTCTTGTCTGGCTAAAGCGCTTGGTCAATGTCTTGGCAAATGCCGCTCGTCATACCGGTTTGTGGGGGCGGCCTGTCAGCAATGGCCGAGTCGGCTGTTGGTATTGCATTGTCGAAAGGTCTTGGAATAAAAAAATCGCCTCCAGCTGGAGGCGATTAGTAGTAACTCGCTCAGTCTTCAGGCCCTGAGACTTCTAGCCCTCACTGGCTGCGTTGGCGGCGGCGCAGTGCCAAGGCACCGATACCGGCACTCAATCCGCCCAGCAGTGCCAAGCCAGCCAGGTCCAATGCGGGGACTGGGGTGGCAGAGCCAGGGGTGGCGATAACGCTGTTGGCGGTTGCACTGTTGTTGGCCGGAGTGGGGTCATCCATGCCCGCTGGAGCCGCGATGCTTGCCGTACTGGCCAGCGAACCGGTGGCATTTGCAGCGACCTTGGCGGTGACGGTGTAGGTCACGCTGGCGCCGACGGGCAGGTTGACCGTGTCGCTGATATTGCCGCTGCCCGATGCACTGCAGGTGCCGCCGCCTGCGCCCACACAGGTCCAGGCGGCATCTGTCAATGCGGCAGGCAGGGTGTTGGTGACCGTGGCGCCCGTGGCTTCCACCGGGCCGGCATTGCTGGCGGTGACAGTGTAGGTCACCGTTGCACCAGGTGCTACGCTGGTCGCGGCACTGGCGTTGGTGATGGACAGGTCGGCACTTGGAGGCTCACCCGTGCAGGCTGCGGTGACATAGAAGTCAGCAATGGCACCCAACGCACAAGTGCCGCCGGCGCAATCGTTGGTTTTTTGACCGCCATCCAGGCGGAAGCCCACGGTGTTATTGCCGCGTGCAAAACCAAGCGCTGCGGACGTTGTATAGGTGGAGAATGCACCGTAGCCATTGGGCAGATACACGGGCCCCGCAGCAGATTCCGCACCAGCTGCAGGCTTCACATAGACGGAGCTTCCATAGTCATCAAAGGCAAACCGCCCGGTGAGCTTGATGCTGGCCAAATCGACATTGCTGCCAATATTGACAGGCTGGTTCATCACGAACGTGGAGCCGTCCTGGATGCCGCGTGACTGGCCGGTAGCCACTGGGTAAGGCACACCAGGAATGTCGCTGCTCGCAGGGTTTGTCGTTCCCGGGCTGATCCAGCGGGCGTCGGTAGCCGTTGCCAGCGATGCTGGATCGAAATAGCTGCGATACCGGTAGCTGTCAAACAAAGGCTGCTCGACGTTCTCCAGGGCGGTTCCTGCCGCATTCATGCGCTGCGTCCATTTCCAGTCTCTGGCGTTGGTGGTGAATGGGCCAACACGGACTTCATCACCAGCTTGGCTGCCGGCGGGGCAAGCCAGAATGGTGGCGGGCTGGGCGGGAGGCTCATCCTGGCAATCGGCCGTGATTTCAAAATCTGCAATGAGGCCAGTTGGATTTCCAGAACTGGCGGTGGTCGATGCAGTGTTATACACCACAAAACCGATGGTGTTGTCTCCATAATAGAAACCCAGACCGTTGTCATTACCGTCCAGATTAATAGTTCCTGGAGAACCATAACTCATTCCCAGATTCTGCATCTGCAACCAGGTCGTGCTGCCAGAAGGCGGGCTAGCGGGGCGAACAACAAATTCCGAGCTGTCATCTACTCCGCCACTACCGATGATCTTGATACTGGAAAGCTTGATATTGCTGGGAATGGTGATAGGCTCGTTGTAGTAGAAAGTAATTCTGTTTTCAACCCAGGCACCATTTGCCACCACACCGCGCGCATTCACTTCCGGATAGGGGCCGACACCCGTTGTCGCACCTGCGCCCGTTGGGTATTGGGCATCGCCAAAAGAAATCCAATCCCCTTGGAGCGGAGTCCCGGCAAGATCGCCTGCTCCGCTGGTATGCACCGCAGTCGTTTTATCAAACCAGCCGCGCCATTTGTAGTCGTCCACAATGGCTGCTGCACCTGTGGCGGTGCCGCTTGGAGGAGGTACGTATTGGGCATCCGTTGACCAGGTCGCCTTAGCGGTGTGAATGCGTAAGGGCGCACCACAAGCCAATGTCGCAGCCTGTACGCCAGCAGCAGCCGTCAGCCCTGCAAGCGACACTGCAAAAAGAGCAGCCTGTCTGTGAATTAGTCTCATCTTGAAAACTCCATCCCAATTGAAAAATATCCCATATGCACCTGCAAGATAAACTAAATCAATTGAATATTATCTAGCATAACTTACATCTATCGTGTATATGCGAACCGCAAAACAGGGAGAAATCTAGCAGATGGTTTCAAACTGCATCTTTGCTTAATTTAAATATTTTTTGGATTTATTGAGATTTCTTTAAATCCTCCATTATTTCGTTTGATAGCTTTGTGTTTCTGATTGTAATTTTTAAAAATTAACATATCCCGATGGCGAACCCACTACATTGCATGTAGATTTTCTTGATTCATTTTTCGTTGTTGAAAAATGAATATCAAAAGTTCGTTGAGGGGTTCAATATGTTGCATCGAAGAATAAGCGTCACCGTCCTGGGTTTGCTTGGCGCCTTGTTCATGGGCAGCGCCACTGCCGCGCCGGTGGAATGGGACTACACCGTCTCGGCCCGGTTTGTGACGACTACGGGTGCCACCACATTCAATGGCGCGGGCCCAGGTTCCGCCAATGGCTGCGAACTGGTCTTACCCACTGATATCACCTGGGGAGCATGTCCCAGCGGGCCTGCTGGGACCGGGCGCAGTGGTATCGGTGTCTCAGCCAGTGAGCAGACGGGTACCTTGGTGGCCAATGGCGCCGCGCAATATGCCAATGTCTACACCCATACCAACAATATCGTGGCTTCAAGCTATGCCACCTTGGCCAGTGCCACGATCAGTACCACGCTCGGTCTGAGAGCCAAAGGCAGCAGTGATCCCTACACCTATGAGAACTTCATCTACACCATCAAGTTCTCTGAAACTCCTAACGGCAGCGACCCGACCCTCTGTGTGGTGCCAGGCGGCGTGCCCTGCAGCGACATCTGGGTGCTCGACGGTTCGGTCAACCGCACCGTGGTGATGAACGGCCAGGAGTTTACTTTCAGCTTTTTCCCTGAGCCTGCAGCCATTCCGCTGGATCCGGAGATTTGCGAGGCGGCAGGCGCGGAGGTCGGCTGCATCGGCTTTACCACGCAGGAGAACATGGTCAACGCGATCCCCTTCATGATGAACCTGACCCAGGTGGCCAATGTCTCGGGCCGGGTATATGCAGAGGGTAGCGACCCCGCCAACACGCAAGACGATGGCAACGGCCTGGATGCCGGTATGGCCGTGGCCGTGTCTTTGCTGTGCACCGGGCCGGATTACAGCGCAGGCCCGGTGGATGCGGCAGCCGATGGCAGCTTCAGTTTTGAGAATGTACCGACCGGTGCAGACTGCGCTATCACGACGACGCCGCCCGCTGGTTACCAGATGGCCTATACCCAACAGGGCACGACCGGAGAGAGTGGCGCGCCAGGCGCGCTCAACACCAGCGTGGCGGGTAGCACGGGTGTGCAAAGCATTGCGATCAGCGTGCCGCCCGATGGATCGAGTGGCAATCTGTTTGCGCTGCGCGCTGTGACCGATATGCTCAGCACCACGGTATGCACCCCGGGCACGGCAGCGGCCGGTGCCGCTGTCAGCTGCACAACCACCTGTACCAATGCCGGCAGCGCCGCTGCACTGCAGGCTTTTTGCGCCATCCCCAACGCCGCCAGCTTGCCCGGCAGCCCCACGCCTGTCTGCAGTGCGCCCGCTGATCTGCCGCCCAATGGCACGCTCAGCTGCACCCTGAGCTTTACAATGGCCGGCAACGCCAGCATCACGGTCGTGGGCGGGGCTGGTGCGGACAATGACAGCAATGGCGGGGGCGATGCAGCGGGGGGCAACAATGCATCGAGCGCGGCGGTTGCCCCGCAGGTCACGACGCCGACCAACCCTACGAATCCCAGCAACCCCACCCCCGTGCCTGGTCTCGGAGGGTTTGCGCTGGCGGTGCTGGCGGCCTTGATGGGGCTTGTGGTGTGGCGCCGACCACGGCTTGTGGCAGGCGGCCGCATGCGATGAGCGCGGCAGGGCAGTGCGCGAGGCTGCCTCCGTGCTATGCGCTCGCGGTTCGGGCCCTGATGATGGGTCTAGAGCCATGGCAATGGGTCTGTCTACGACAGTCGCCGGTTGGCCAGGAGCAGTCGCTGGATGAACGCTGTCCAGACCGATTCATCAACCCCAATGGCAGTTCAAATGGACGATGTGCAGCGCAGCACTTGAGGGTTGCTTTTGCGGGCCCTAACCGGCTTATTTCGATGAAGTCTGACGCCATTTGAGCCATGACTTGGCTGGGTAGACCGAAGCAGGTGTTCTATCGCTGTCTATGGATGCGTTGCATTCTCGACACCCCGCGATGCCAGCGTATGTATGCCGGAAAAATCGAAATTCTCCAGCATGTCTTTGACGAGGACAGTCATGGCTCCTGGCGAACCTCAAGACAGGCGTTGATTTTGATGAGCGTGCTAGGCTTGCGCGTGCTGAGCGCCTGCACCGCAACACCGACAGTCGAGCCGCCACTTATCGCGCGCAAGCCCAAGCCGACGCCGCTGCCCGCGGCGATCTTGCAGATAAAGCCGCAGCCCTCGACCGACAGCTTGCAGAAGGCCTCGGTGTGGTCGCAAGCCTCGGAGGCGACCTTAAGCGACGAGACGCCGAAGTAGCCGCGCTGTGCGACCAGGTGCAGTTTCTGCCTCGTACAAGCGCATCAAGAGCGAGGCACTCTTGGCACAAACCATCGCTGAAATGGAGCGAGCAACGTTGTCGCCAGGATAGCAAGCGTGGCCGTGGAAGGTCCAAAATCTAGACCTGGTGCCGTGTCGCCAGGAGAGTCGTCCTGCCAATCATCTGCTGTCACCCGATATATTTGGCCCACAGTCAACCCAGACATGTTGCGGCGCATCTCACCTCTGGCGCGAGACGTAGCCGTAACACTGTCAAAAGAGGCTTCGTTTAGCCAAGCCGCTTTAATGCGCCACCTGGAAACACAGTGGCTCCATGTGGTGTGACAAGGTAGGAAGCGCCATCGAACGCCCAGGTGCCTCCGCATGTCGGCTGTCCATACTCTGCCGCTGGCTCAGCACGAGGGTAGAACATGTTCGCGGGGCCGATACCAGTTGCCATGGGAGATGCGCGGTTCAATCCCACAGTGCAGAATTGCAGCTGATCTAAGAAGGCGAGCGTTTGCGCTTTGACTGGCTGGATGGAACCGATTGCTGCAAAAAACATAACACACAGCAGCTGGCGCATTGGCCGAAGAAATCTTGAGGGCATAAATCACTAACTTTGTTCTTACGCGTTTACGCACAATCAGCACGAAATCATCAATCTTAAACAACTGATCTTTTATGTAAATTTGGAGGATTATGTTCCCTCAACTGAGTGTTCCAATTTGTATTATTCATTCGCCTGCAGTTGCATTAGAGGTTACACCTTCCAACCTACTTATGTAGCCTCCTACTAACCAGGTTTTGAGCAAAGTCAGCCTGTTGCAATAGCACCCGTGATCTGCTTATAGCGTGGTTGAACGGTGGCTGCGGCAACCAGGCCTGCAGACAAAAATAGAAATAGCCTCCCCGGCGCCACTACGGCACTGGCGAGGCTATTTTTTTGTTTGGGGGCCATTGCACCTTGGCTAAACTGTATTTTATCCAGTGATAAGGATGACCCTATGCAGATCGATCAGGTTGCCATCGCGGTGCTAGGTACAAGTGCCGCTTGGCTGTCGCAAGCCCGCGCTGAGAGCTTCCCGCGCTGGGCGTGCATCTTCGCATGCCGGGCCAGCCGTTCTGGTTCTACGGCTCTTGGAAGTCCGAGCAATAGGGAATTTTCGCAGTCAGTGTGCTCTATGCGCTGGCCTGGATGAAGGGGCTGTGGATCCATTGGATTTGGCCTACAGCCAGCACCGTGGCGGTGGAGAAAATAAGCTCCGTTGATCCAATCCGGAGTAACAAATGATCCAGAGCCTGCACATCGAAAAAAGCGCGCCCGGTCAGTATCTGGCCAGGGTCATGAATGAGTATTCAGAGGCCTTGAGTTTCACCGCCAGCTCAATCGCTGGAGCGATAAGGGACACCGCTCAGATGCTGCCCAAGGCTCGCGCCTTCCACATTTGGTATGAGCATGTGAGCATTGGCACAACCCCTGTGATGCACATGCAGCATGATCCCGAAACGCTGGCCTCCCGGCTGAAGCTGTTGCATGTGCAGTTCTGGGGCTGAACATTGACAAACCCGCATTCTAGATTGACAAAGCCCTGTTCTGGGTTGACACACTGAGGTTCGTACAGGGTTGTCCTCAACCGGTGGTTTGCACAGAATCGCAAACCGGCACTATCGAGCCTGACTCGACACCCCCATGTTGCTTTTTCCCGCCTACACTGGAGGTCAAGGAAATCAATATCCGGCTGCAAACGGACAACACCAGTTCTTGAATGCAACCTTTCCTGAGGTTCCATTTTAGCACCCTTGCTGACTGATAATTGAAAGGCCTAGCACTTCGACGACCGCTTTGCGCGTAGCTCGTTCATCTCGATAGAGCCGGTCGAGGCTTGAGCAATGGCAGTCTGGATGACCAGGGCTTTAAATTGCAGATGCGCTATGGCTGTCTTTGAGTGCATTCCTGGACTCGCAATGCCAGCGTATGTATACCGGAGAAATCGAAATTTTCCAACATTCCTCTGAGCTGGGTTATTAATGGGGCGCAGCTAGGATCTTGGCTATGGAATTCGACCCAGTTTTCAATATCCGTTAGACGGCCATGCAATGCTAGGCTGGCGAGCTCATCCAGGGCTGCATCCTCCGGTAGAGCCTGCTTGGACCAGTCCATATCTTGCAGCACGTCGCTATAGCCTGTCTTGCTTGGTGGGACAACAGACCAACTCGATTCAGTGTCTTCTATCTCAAGCATGGGCAATGCAAATGAAAACGTGGAACCTTTACCAACGCGGCTGGACACACGCAAGGTACTGCCCATGGCCGAAAGAATGCGCTGCGCAATGAACAAGCCCAACCCTGTGCTTCCGCTTGCTGCTTGGATCTGCTGAAAAGCCCCAAATATATCGATGTTTGAAGTCAAATCAATCCCAATTCCTGTGTCGCTTACCGCGAAATGCAGATAGCGACCTCCTTCATTAGAATCCAGAGTTACCGATAGCGTTACGACCCCATCATGCGTAAATTTCGCTGAGTTAGAAAGTAAATTAAGGAGTACTTGACGCAGTCGATTGCCGTCCACATCAATCAATGTCGGAACTCTTGATGGAAGTTGACAATGGAAGCAGTTCTTCTGTCTTAAACATAAAGCAGTAGCATATTCTGAAATATCTTCCAACAAAGGAAGTAAATAGGTTAATTCGGATATCAGGGCTAGTGGCTGCAATTCAAGCTTCGAGTAGTCCTGTAGCTCATCGATCAAACTTAATTGATATTTAATATTATTTTGAATAGATATCAGAGATTTTCTTTGTGCATCGGTAGCATCATTGAGTAGTAGCTCGGTATATCCAGAAATAGTAGCCAGGGGCGCACGAAGATCGTGACTGATAAAACCTAAAGTTTCTGTTTTTTGTTGATTTTTAACTTTGGCATCAACAATAGTTTTTTGCTGAAGTAAATAGTTCCCGTTGATCATCAAGCAGATGGCGGTGATTGGCATCACTGCGCAAAAAACAAAAACGTAAACAATTTGAATATAAGAAGATTCCCTTGGATTAGAGGGTATTAGGTCAGGTATAAATAAAGTGACAAATCGAATCAAATAAACCAAGCTTTCGATGGCAAGCGAGGTGGTAAGTAAGCGGTTAACGAAAGACTTTTCACCATATCTAATAACGGTGAGGAATTGAATGAAAACAAATACAAACAAAAAAGAAGTAAAGCTCATCAGTCTATACTGATAATTTGCATTACCCCACATAAACCAAAGAACCAAGACCTCGGAAATTAGCATGCAGGGTATGATAAAATACCCTATCAAAGGCCGGTCATAAAACCTCCTGATACCAAGGGTTTGCACGGCCACACCTAGCGTCAACAAGCCATTTCCAGCAGAAGAGTAAATTGTTGGATTATCACCAAACCAGCCGACATACAAGCACACTGCTAAAGTAGCAATTAAAAAACCAAGTGTGTATAGTCCAATTCTCTTAACACCAATTTGGCGAGTATGGTTGGACAAAACCAGAGGAATAAGTGCGAGCCCTGAAACGAAGGCGGACGTGGCAAAGAATAAATTGTAGTTAATCGCGATCATCTTGAGCTCGTTATCAGACCACCCTCAACACAACTTAATAATGCCAATAGTTATCAACGGGCGCATGGAGTCCATGCCAAGTATGAAATTGACACCGACTATGCGTCGTCACCAGACATGCACAGGGGCTGCCACACATCGGCTTTGGATGCTCTCATCAAGACTTCTGATGGAAACAATAGGAATCCTTGCCATTGGTGCAGTTGGATGGATGGCTGCTTAGCGATCACGAGGGTCACAACTGTTCTTATTGCTAGCAGCATCACATTGTGGCTTGGACGATGCAGCCTGCATAAATGGGCATTCCCTTACTGAGCTTGTAGTGACAGACATACAACGCGGGGGGGTATCGCTAAGCCCGCTGATGAAGGCTCCGTGGTGGCGTGTCATGCCATGACTATGGAACGGTCACGCGTCAGGGAAGTGAGATGTGAGTTACATCTAGAAGGCGACCGTTCAACGCAAGTCATGTCCCTGATAGCCGTAGGGGCTATGCATCAAGGATGCATTCAGGAATCGACTGCCACTTGCAGGTAACGATGCAAAGCAAGCATTGACTAGCGAGCCGCGAACGATAGCAACGTTTCGGTAGCGCCTGCACGGCGATAGCGGCATCTAGCAGACACTTGGAGTGCCCTGATGGCCAGCGTCGGCTACTTCGCTGAAAGCAGTCACTGGTTCGGCTCGAACCTCGGTACTCGGATGACCGCTATGAGTTTATGACCGAACGCACACGATGCGGCCATGGGAGGCAGCAACCGCTGCGCATCAGACATTGGCATCAAAGGTGTGAACGAGAGCAGCGGGTCGATAGCCGTCATCCTTAACTTCAGTGGCTCGGTCCAAGATACAAAAAATCCGCAAAAAGCCGGATAACGCAGGTCAGATCTTTCAAGCAATTTGGCCCAGGTCAGCCAATCAATGCAAAGGGTGGGGCTCGCCGGGTTTGGGCAACAGGCGCGCCTCGCTCTAGAGCCGCGCCGGAGCGACTATAGCCTTGCGCTGGAGCCAGTAGTGGGTGGCAGCGAACAATGGTCTGCGCCGGCCGGCTTTCGCCGCCCCAGACAAAGACGAGCGCAGGAATGCAGTACGCACCAATGAAAAAACCAGCTAACGACCTGCCGAAATAGGTCTAATTAGTCTGGTTTTGTCCCGGTCTTGTCCCGTTGGTGTTTTTATAGCGCTTATGTGCTTGATTCCATTGCAGAATCTTGGTCCCCCCGACAGGAATCGAACCTGTATCTAGCGCTTAGGAGGCACTCGTTCTATCCATTGAACTACGGAGAGGGACAGCGGTGTATTGTAGAGGACTTGCAAAGCTCCCAAGCCAATCTGCGACCTCACGACGCTGGTGCCTTCCGTTTCGACATGGTTGGGGCGCGGGGGCTCAGCGCCGCCTGCCGCGAGAGCGTCTCTGCACCGCTGGCCATTCCCAGCATGGGAAGTGCAAAATGGCAGCGCATGTTCCCCGTTCATCCCATCCCACTTCCCTCCTTGGCCGACCTCCAAGACAGCTGGCAGCCCATGGGTACGCTGCAGGCGCTCTACGTCAGGATGGGCCAGGAGCCTGAACCCCGTTCAGTGGCCGAAGTTCAGGCCCTGGGAGGCTATGGGCTGGCGGGAGACCGGCATGCTTCCTCGTTATCCCCCCGGCAGTTGCTCGTCGCCGGCACCGATGCCTACCAGCGCTGGGGCTTGGCGGAAGGCTCGCTCCGAGAGAATATACGGGTGGATTTCTCCACCAGCGAGCTGGCCTCCGGTGATCTGTTGCGCATGGGCAGCGAGGTCGTCATCGCGATCACCTTCCTCTGTGAACCTTGCCGGTTGCTGGAGCGCAGGTGCTCGGGGACGCTGGCTTCGATCGGCCGAGACAGAGGCATGCTCGCTCGCGTGTTGAGAGGCGGAACCATTCGCCGTGGTGCCGGGGTATCGCTGTGCCGAGCCAAGGGGCCAGCCTTTAGCGACCAGTGGCAGGAGAGGGTTCAACACGTGGCCTGCGCGGTGCCGGAGGGTTCCTGGATCAGCTATCGGCAGCTCGCTGAGATGGCAGGCGTGCAAACGGCCTACTGCAGAGCTTTCCCCAAGGTACTGTCCCAGCTCCCAGAGCGCATGGCCGCCAGAGTGAGGAGCCAGCGCGATGCGCCGGGCGTTGCGCCGTGGTCCGGTGCTGGATTCTTCGATATGGGCATGGATTGATGCCTATGCTGCCAGCGCAACGCTGAGCCCAACGTCTGCGGAACCCCTGGCAAACAGGCCCCCGCCGTTTGGCAACTGCAGGGGCCTGTCATAGGTCACATCGCGCATGGCACGCGCTCATGGGCTCCATCAGTCATAGCGCAAGGTATAGATCAGGTCCAGCGCGCTGGTCGTACCGGCTGAGCCGCGCAGCTGCAGGTTGCGTGTGAAGTCGTAGAAGATGTACAGCGCACCCAAGGTGCCGGCCAGGCCCGCTTCGTAGGTCACGTACAGGTCTTGCGACAGGCGCTTGCCGACGGACAGGCTGGCGGAATCGCGGTCGGTGCCGCCGATGCCGATCTCGTCAAAGCCCAGGCTCTTGGCGATATTGCCGGTCACGCTCTCGCCCGAGCCTCCGCTCAGCAAAGCCAGTGCGGCCTGCTGTATCAGCGCACTGCTGGCGCCACCTTGGCCAGGATCACGGCCCATGACCACCCAAGAGATCTTTTCCGCATCGGGCATCTCCGGGTTGGAATACAGGCTCACGCGCGGCGCCTGCGCCGAGCCGCTGACCTGCACGCCGGCCTTGACGGCGATATTGGGGCGCAGCGCCAGAATATCGAGTGAGGGGTTGTTGTAGGGGCCGTTGAAGCGGATCAGGCCGGTTTCCACATTCAGCACCTGGCCCCAGGCGCGGTAGCGGCCTTCTTCCGTGCTGATGACGCCGGTGATGCGCGGCATGCCGATGCCGGCGCTGCCGCTGCTTTGCACATTGAGTGTGCCAGTGAGGCGCGTGGTGATTCCATAGCCTTGCAGCGCAAAGTCACGGCCCATGTCCAGCTTGATATTCAGGATCAGCGGCTTGGCGGGCTCGACCCGGCCGGCGGGGGCATCGAGCTTGGCCTGCGCGGCCTTGGCCGCTTCTTGCTTGGCTTTTTCTGCGGCGGCTGCGCGGCTGGCCTTGGTGCTGACCACCACATCGCTGCCCAGCTTGGGCGAGGATTCATCGGCCAGCATGATGCTGGCGCGGTCCACCTTCAGGTCGCCAGTGATGCTGAGCTGGCCCTGCTGCAGCTGGCTGCGCACCTGGCCCGAGACGCTGACCTGGCGGTCGGCGCGCACCAGCACCTGCAGCGCCTTGGCCTGGGTGCGGATGTCCATGCGGATATCGGGCGCGGCGCCGTTTTGCGGCATGGTCCAGCTGATGGTGCCGGTGGCATCGAGCGTGCCGCCGCTGGTGGGCGCGGCCGTCAGGTTGCCGCTGTAGCCGGCAATGCGCGCGCGGCTGCCTTCGCCGCCGTCAAAGTGCAGGCTTTGCAGCTCCAGCGTATTGCCGTTAAGCTGGGCGCGCAGGCTTCCGTTGCGCAGGTCCACGCCATCCAGTTGCGACTGGATATGCATCTTGTCTGCGGTGATGGTGCCGCTCCAGCGTGGGTCTTGCAGGTTGCCCGCCAGCTGCACATTGGCCGCCAGGCTGCCGGCCACGCGCCAGCCCGGTGGGGCAAAGCTGGCCCAGATGCCCAGGTCAGGCATTTGGGCCTGCACGTTGCCGGACAGCGGTGCATCGGGGGCCACGGTGGCGCCCAGGTAGTTCTTGCCATCGTACTGCAGCGCGGTTTGCACATCGGCCGTGAGCTGGCCGGCGTTGACCGAATCCCATTGCACGCGGCTGCGCACTTGGCGGTCCTGCACGGTTAGCTCGACCTTGGCGGTGCGGATGCGGGCGATGATCGTCTGGCCTTCGGCCGAGAAGGCCTTGGAGACCGCGCCTTCCTTGCCGCTCGAGTGGAAGGTGACGTTTGTGGGCGCGCTGCCCTGGGTGTGCAGCTGCAGATCGCCGCTGGCGCGCTCGATCTCGACCTTGGCGTTGAGGCCGTTTTGTGTGTTGACATCCCAGCGGCCCTGGACCACCAGGTCAGAGTCAAAAGGGCTGTGCTTTTGCGCCTGGCTGGGATCGGGCTTTTGGAAGGCACGGATCCAGCGCAGGGGCAGGCCTTGCAGGCTGCCGGTGCTTTGCAGCTGCACGGCCTGGTCGGCACCTTGGCTGAACTGCAGGGGGTTCCATTGCAGGGTGACCGTGCCGGGCTCGGGCCCGGTCAGCTGCAACTGGCTGGCGCCGGTGCTGGCGCGCAGTGGCTGGTTGCTGGCGGGCAGCTGCAGTTTGAAGTCCAGCGGCTGCTGCAGCTGCACCTGCCACGGCGCCTTATTGGGCGGCAGCGTGGCGCGCGCCTGCAGCTTGCTCAAGGCGCCGCTCCACTGTTTGGCCGCCGTGCTGTTGGCGGCCAGGCTGACCTGGGCGGCCATCTGCTGCTCGCCATGCTGGGCTTGGGCACGCAGATCAAGCTGCACTTTTTTGAGGTTGCCGACCAGCGCCAGCTCGGTATCGCGCAGCTGCCACAGGTCCGCGGCATCGGCGCTGGTGCGCACGCTCAGCTGCGGGGTGGTGATGTTGGCATCGAGCGCAAAGGGCTGGCCGCCGGTGGGAATGCCCGCAGGCAGCTGGGCCAGCAGCCCCGCTTGCTGCAGCTGGCGCAGCGCATCGCCATAGCCGCCGCTAAAGCGCAGCTTGGCGTCGAGGCTGCCCTGGGCCAGCATGCCGTCGGGCAGCGTCTGGGCCATGCCGGGCAGCTTGCGCAGCCATTGCAGCAGTTGCTCGGCACTGCTCAGACGCAGTGCGATGGTGCCCTGGCCTTGCTGGGGCGCGGCCTGGGCCTTGGCGTCCAGGTTGGCACCGGGCGCCTGCACCGACAGCTCGCCCGCGCCACTGCGCTGGTCGATGTTGGCGGTCAGCTGCTTGGCGCTGATGTGGGCGCCCAGCGCATCGATCTGCGCGCTTTGCAGCTCCAGCTCGGGCGCTTTCCACTGGCCCTTGGCGATCACGCGGTCGATCGGCAAGCTGGTGCTCGCTGCTGTGGCCTTGGCCGGTGTGCGGCGGTCGGACGTGATGTTGGCGTCAAACACAATGGCGTCGTTTTGCGACTGGGCCGACAGGCTGCCAGACAGCGGTGCACTGTCGATGCGGGTGTCGACCAGCGCCGGGTTGATCGCGCGCAGCGCCGCCTGGATGCCGGCATGGTGGTCCGCCAGGCGGTAGTGGCCTTGGGCACTCAGGCTGCCGCTGCCCAGTTGCACCTGGCTGCCGCCTAGCACATCAACACGCTGGCCATCAAACAGCGCATGGGTCTGCACGGCGCTAACGGGCAGGTGCTGGTGGTTGATAGGGCCGGGCAGGGCGTTGCTGAGGTCGATCTGGATATCGAGCGGCACCGGCAGCAGCGCAGGGGGCGCGGCGGGCTTGGTATCTGAGGTGTCTGAACCTGCTGGTGCAGCGCTGCTGGTGGCCATGGGGTCCACCGGCACATCCAACAGTGCGGGCGCTGGATGGGCGGCATGTGTGCTGCTGAGCAGATCAGCGGCCGCCTCCGTCACAGTCAGCTGGCCATTGAGCAAGGTGGTGGGCAGGCTGGGCAAAAAGGCAGCCAGGTTGACGCTTTGCAGCTGGGCTTGCGCGGGGCCCAGCGGCCAGGGGCGCCAGGGGTAGACGGTGGCATCGACGTTGGCCTGCATCGGCGCGGCGCCCGCCAGCGCCTGGGCGGAACGGGCGGCCTGGGCCTTGGCGGCTTTCTCTTGTGCCGACGGCGCCTTGGCGGCCGTCTTTTTGCGGGCGGCAGTGGGTGCCGGTGCATCGGCCGCCGTGGGCTTGGCGGCCACTGCTTCAAACTGCGGCTTGACCTGGGCCTGCACGCGCAAGGCGGCATCCAGGCCGGACAAGGTGCCGGTCACTTGCACACCGGCATCGGCCAGGATGGCGGGCAGGGTGTCGGTGGCTGGCTGGTCCAGCAGGGCTTTCAGATCGGCAGCGATCTGCATGGGCGCCAGTGCATCCACATCGGCTTTGAGCTGCAGGCGGCTGTTGAAGGCCTCGACCTTGTCGATCTGCAGCTGGTGCTTGTCAGCGGCATAGCGGTAGTGGCCCTGCAGTTGCGTGACGGTGATGGGCTTGGGCGCAGCCCAGACGATCTCGTCCACCGAGAAGGGCACCTCCAGCACGCGCAGAGGCAGGGGCAACTGCTCCAGTGGCTGGCTGGGTTCCTTGGGCTTGTCGATGCCCGAAGGGGTGAGGGTGACCTTGGCGATATGGATGGGCGCCAGGCGTAGCTCGCGGTCCCAAATCTTGTCCAGGCTCCAGCCAATGGTGGCTTGGTCCACCTGTACGCTGATCGACGGATTGCTCCACTGCAGCTGGCCAATGCTGCCGCCGCCGCGCAGGCTGCCTTGTACATCCTGGGCTTGCAGCTGCATGTCGGCCGGCAAAAAGCGCTGGGCCAGGGTGATGGTGCGGGCGAGCGAGTCGTTCTGCCCGCTCCACCACCAGGCGCCGCCCACGAGGGCGGCCAGCAGCACGATGAGGGCAATGAACAACCACAGCAGTGCGCGCGCGGCGCGCCACAGGCCGCTGCGCTTTTTTGGGGAGGAAGGGCCGCTGGGCGGCGACGCCGCCGGCTGCGCTGCGCTGGCGGTGGGTGCGGTTGCGTGTGTATCTGCCATGTTTTAGAAGCTGTATCCCAGACGCAAATGCAAGCGGAAGCGTTCGTCTTTCAAGCCATAGGCCACATCGGCCTGCAGCGCGCCCACGGGGCTGCGCCAGCGCAGGCCCGTGCCAATGCCCCAGTAGGGCGACAGATCACCGGCCTTGTCGGCGACCGAGCCCACATCGGCAAACACGGCCGATTCCCAGGCGCTGATCTCGCCATTGCGCACCAGGGGGCGCTGGTACTCGACACTGCCCACATACATGTAGCGGCCGCCATAGACCTGGTCATCGGCCACGCGGGTGCCGATCTTCTTGTAGCCGTAGCCGCGCACGGTGGTGTCACCACCGGTGATGAACAGCTGGGTGGCCGGGATCACCGCAGAGTCCTTGGCCAGGATGGCGCCGCCTTCGGCCCGCAGCGCAATGCGGGCGCTGCGCGAGCTGCCGTTGGGTGCGGTGACCTTGCCCGCTGGCACAAAGCCTTGCCAGCGCAGCAGGCTGCGCACAAAGGGGTCGCGGTCCGGCGTGATGGTGTAGCCCGCGCCCAGCTCGGCGGCAATGCCGTAGCCGCGCGTGGGGTCGGTGTTGTTGTTGAAATAGCGGCCCGTCCAGCCGTAGTTGACGCTCAGGGCGCTACTGGACGGAATCTTTTCCTGGCCCTGCACCGACGAAAAGTCGTACTGCAAGAACGCGCTGCGGTCGATATGGTCGCTGCTTTTTTTGTGGCCGCCGCGCAGCTGCATGGAGTTGACGGTGAAGTCGCCATTGAGCTCGCGCTTGACCTCGCCCGCGCCAAAGTAGGCCCAGCCACTTTCCTTGGGCAGATCGGTCCATTCGGTGGACAGCAGCTTCTTGTCACGCTCGAAAGAGAACTTGCTCACCGCCCGCCAGCCCAGCCAGGGCATCTTGTTGTGCGTGTGGTCCAGGCTCAGGCGCGGCCCGGTGTCGGTGGACATACCGATACCGAACACCACCTTTTGCATCTTGGCCTCGCGCACCTGGGCGATCACCGGTGCTTCCTTGGGGTTGGCGGTGTCGGTGTCCAGCGTCAGAAACACCGAGTCGTAGTAGCCGCTGCCCGCCAGCCGGGTCTGGGCGTCGAGCATGTCGGCCTCACTGTAGTTCTGGCCGCTGGGCAGGCGCGCAATGCGGGCTATGCCTTGGGCGTCGTAGCGCTCGGCGCCTTCGATGCGCAGCGGACCAAACTTGTAGAGCGGGCCGCTGTCGTAGCCCACCGAGAGCTTGGCCTCGTTGGTATCACCATCGATATTGGCCTGGCTGTTGCTGATCTTGGCCGTGGGGTAGCGGTTGCGCTGCAGGCTGCGCAGGCCCTCGGACTTGGCGCTGCTCCATTCTTTCTGGGTAAAGCCCTCGCCGGGCTGCAGATCCCAGTTGCGCTCAAAGCGCGCGCGGCGTGCGGGAAAGTTCTTCTCCTGGGTCACTTCGCCGCTGTAGTCCAGTTCCACCTCGGTCACCTTGGTCTGCGGGCCGGGTTCGACCTCAATGACCAGCTGCGGGCGCGCCTGGCTGTTTTCTGCCGATATGCCGCTGTCGGCGGGAGCCGCTCCGGTGTCATAGGCATCGATCTTGATCTCGGGGCTGAAGTAGCCCAAGGTGCCCATCAGCTCACGCACATCTTCATCGGCGCCGCCCAGCAGGCGCGTCATCTCCGTCATTTGCAGGCCGGGAAAGTTGCGGTAGCGCTTGAGCTCCACATACTGCTCCAGGTATTCGCGCACCTTCTTGGGGGCCTTGACGGTGATATCAAACGCGGGCTCACTGCTGGCATGCGTCGCGGAGTCGTCCGCGTCATCGGCCTTGGGAGTGCTGCTGCAGCCTGCGAGCAGGGCAGCAGTAAGAATAAAAAACGCCGGCAGAACCGGCGTTGTCAGACGGTGTCGCATGGTCACTTTGACAGCAAGCGCATGGTGTCCTCCAGCCCTTTGAGTGACAGAGGGAACATACGATCGCCTACGAGTTGTTGTATCAGGCTGATGCTTTGGCGATATTGCCACACGCCTTGCGGCTCCGGATTGATCCAGGCGTGTTTCGGAAAGGCATGGGTCAATCGCTTCAGCCACTCGGCCCCAGGTTCCTCATTGTTGTACTCAACAGAGCCCCCGGCTTGTAGGACTTCGTATGGACTCATTGTGGCATCGCCCACAAAGATGAGTTTGTAATCTTTGTTATATTTTCTGATGATGTCCCAGGTGGGGAATTTCTCAGCGTAGCGGCGTTTATTGTTCTTCCACATATAGTCGTAGACGCAATTGTGAAAATAATAAAACTCGAGGTGCTTGAACTCGCTTTTGACGGCGCTGAATAATTCCTCGACGCGTTGAATATGGTCGTCCATGGTGCCGCCCACATCCATCAGCAGCAGTACCTTCACATGGTTATGGCGCTCGGGCACCATCTTGATATCGAGGTAGCCGGCATTGGCGGCGGTCGCGCGGATGGTGTCTGGCAGGTCCAGCTCCAGTTCATTACCTTCACGGGCAAAGCGGCGCAGGCGGCGCAGTGCCACCTTGATATTGCGGGTGCCCAGCTCCTGGGTGTCGTCGTAATCGCGGTAGGCGCGCTGCTCCCAGACCTTGACGGCGCTGCGGCTCTTGCCCGGGCCGCCAATGCGCACGCCTGCCGGGTTATAGCCACCATGGCCAAAGGGGCTGGTGCCGTTGGTGCCAATCCATTTGTTGCCGCCTTCGTGCCGGCCTTTTTGCTCTTCCAGGCGTTTTTTGAGCGTCTCCATCAGCTCGTCCCAGCCCATCGCCTCGATGGCAGCCTTTTGCTCGGCGCTGAGCTCTTTTTCCAGCACCTGCTTGAGCCAGTCCTCGGGCAGCTCCTTCTTCCAGTCGGTGAGCATCTCCATGCCCTTGAAGTAGGCGCCAAAGGCCTGGTCGAACTTGTCGAACAGCTTTTCATCCTTGACCAGGCATAGCCGGGCCAGAAAATAAAAATCGTCCAGGCTCCAGGCGTCCTCGGAGCGGGGCCCGGCCAGGCCCTTGTCCAGGGCTTCGAGCAAGGTGAGCAGCTCCTTGACAGACACTGGCAACTTGGCCGCGCGCAAGGTGTAGAAAAAGTCTATCAACATGGTCTTGTAAACAATCCGTAACAGTTTGGCGCTAGCCTTTCCAGTCTAACGGGTACTCAAAAGGCAAGCTGTCATGGTGATGATCAAAACGGACAAGGCACGCCAGGCGTTGCGTGACCGCGGCAGCCTGTCCGTGCAGGAGCGCCAGATTCTGATCTTGTGCGATGGCAACCGCTCGCGTCAAGAGATCGCGCGTTGGGTCGGGGACAGCGCTGGCAGCGTGCTCGATGCCTTGGTCACGGCAGGTTATCTGGCGATGCAGCAGCCACCCGCTCCACCACCTCCGGCTCCCGCACCGCCACCGCCACCGCCTCCCGTCGCAGCACCTGCGCCCGTGCCTGCGCCAGTGCAGGTGGCGCCCAGCCCGGCCGCCGCGCCCGTGTATGTCGAGCAAACGCGAGCCAGCCAGGGCAGCAAACGCTCGCTGGCGGGCTGCAAGATGTATGCGGTGGGGATTTTGCAGATGCAGCGCAGTGCCGATGCAATGGCGCTTGCCGTGCGGGTGCAGCAGGCCAGCGACGAAACCGAGCTGCTCCTGGGCCTGGTGGATATGGTCACCTTCCTCGAGCAGATGACCAACACCGGCTATGCCGACAATGTCAAAACCCATCTGCGCCAGATTCTGCCGGAGCAGTACCTGGGCGTGCTGAACCTGCAGACGGCTTAAATCAGCCGTTTCTTTAATCTCAGCGCGGCTGGTTCAGCAGGTACAGCAGCTGCGCCTTGGCCTCGGGCCATTCACCGGCGAGCATGCTGTAGAGCACGGTGTCGCGCACGGTGCCATCGCGGCGCGGTGCATGGTGGCGGATGACGCCGTCCTTCTTGGCGCCCAGGCGCTCAATCGCCCGCTGGCTGGCAAAGTTGTAGTTGTCGGTGCGCCAGCCCACGACGGCGGCGCCCAGCGTCTCAAAGGCATGGGTCAGCAGCAGCAGCTTGCAGGTGGTGTTGACATGGCTGCGCTGCACGCTGCGGGCGTACCAGGTGTAGCCAATCTCCACGCGTTTGAGCGCCGGCACGATGTCGTGGTAGCTGCTGGTGCCCAGCAGCTGGCCGCTGGCCTCGTCCACCACCGCAAAGGGCATGCGGCTGCCCGCTTCGCGCATCGCCAGTGCCTGCTCGATGTAGGCGCGGGTGTTCTCGGGCTCGGGCACCGAGGTGACGCGGATGTTCCACAGCTCACCGTCTTGCGCGGCGGCGCGCAGGCCCGCCTCATGCGCCAAGGTCAGCGGGGTCAGCAGCACGCCACGGGCGCGCAGTTCGGTGGGTTCTACAAAGGCCATTGCCTCGTCCTATTCAGTGTGGTTGTTGCGGCGGATGCGCCAGCGCCGGGCCAGTTGCAGGCCGGCGCCGCCGCCCAGGCCCACCAGCGCAATGGCGGCGATGCTGCTGGCGCCATAGCCTTCGGAGAACAGCTGCCAGCCCAGCAGTGCGCCAATGCCCCAGCCCAGCAGCGCGCCGGCGAGAAAACCGGCTGCATCGCTCAGCCCTTCGATCAGCAGTTGCTGTGGGGTGGCCATGGCGGTTTTAGCGGTTGCGCTGGTTCATGAACACCAGCTTTTCAAACAGGCTCACATCCTGCTCGTTTTTCAGCAACGCGCCCACCAGCGGCGGGATGGCGATTTTCTGGTCGGCCGTCTGCAGCACTTCGGGCGGAATGTCCTCGGCCACCAGCAGTTTGAGCCAGTCGATCAGCTCGCTGGTGGAGGGCTTTTTCTTCAGGCCAGGCAGGTTGCGGATGTCAAAGAACACCTTCATCGCCGCCGACAGCAGCTCCTGCTTGAGCGCAGGAAAGTGCACGGCCACGATCTGCTGCATGGTCTCGGCATCAGGGAACTTGATGTAGTGGAAAAAGCAGCGGCGCAGGAAAGCGTCCGGCAGCTCCTTTTCGTTGTTCGAGGTGATGACCACCAGCGGGCGGTGCTTGGCGCGGATCATCTGGCGCGTCTCGTAGCAGTAGAACTCCATGCGATCGATTTCGCGCAAGAGGTCATTGGGGAATTCGATATCCGCCTTGTCGATCTCGTCGATCAGCAGCGCCACCGGCGCGTCGGCCGTGAAGGCCTGCCACAGCACGCCTTTGAGGATGTAGTTGTTGATGTCCTTGACGCGGGCTGCGCTCTCGGGGTCGGCGAGCTGGCTGTCACGCAGACGACTGACCGCATCGTACTCATACAAACCCTGCTGGGCCTTGGTGGTGGACTTGATATGCCACTGCAGCAGCGGCATGCCTAGCGCCTGTGCAACCTCCTCCGCCAGCATGGTTTTCCCTGTCCCTGGTTCCCCCTTGACGAGAAGCGGTCTTTGAAGGGTAATTGCCGCATTGACCGCCAGCATGAGGTCATTGGTCGCGACGTAGTTCTGTGTGCCTTGGAATTTCATGGAAGTGGATGCAGAATCGTGATGACGGGGCCAGTACAGCGTTGACTATAAACCCAGATCTCCGCATCACTGCGGCGGCCTGAACCACACGATTGTGCGCACAATGAATAAAAGATGGACCACGATATTTGCCTTGCTTGTCGCCTCAGCGACCGGCGCAGTCTGCGCGCAGGAGATCAAGGGCAATGCCAAGGCGGCTGAGGGCAAGGTGGCGATGTGCATCGGCTGCCACGGCATTGTGGGCTACAAGGCCAGCTTCCCCGAGGTCTACCAGGTGCCCAAGATTTCGGGCCAGAGCGAAAAATACATCGACGCTGCCTTGCATGCCTACAAGAAGGGCGACCGCAAACATCCGACGATGCGCGCCATTGCCGATTCGCTGAGCGAGCAAGATATTGCCGATCTGGCCGCCTACTACGCGCAGCACACGGTGGGCGAGACCCAGCTGGCGGATAAACCGTCCAAGGTGCCCAGCGCCGAGGTGGCCGAACTGCTGAAAAAGGGCACCTGCGTGAGCTGCCATGGCGACAACTTCTCCAAGCCGCTCGATCCCTCGTACGCCAAGCTCGGCGGCCAGCATCCCGACTACCTCTACGCGGCACTCAAGTCCTACACCATCGAGAAAAACGCCCGCATCGGCCGCAACCACCCGATCATGGTGGGCATGGCCAAGCAGCTGACCCACGCCGAGATGAAGGCGCTGGCCAACTACATTGGCAGCCTGGATGGTCCGCTGCAAATCGTGCCCGAGTCGCGTTTTCGCAGCAAGCAGGCCTCCAACTGACACCTGAGTCTGGCCAGTGGTTGGCCGCTCAGTCTTTGGTGGCCTGGCGCTGCACGGCCGCCACATAGGCATTGCCGTCCGGTGGGCGGCCCGAGCGCTGGCTCTCCCACAGCATCGTGCCCAGGCATTCCATGGCCACATGGTGGGCGTCGTGCAACGAACCCAGGCGCTTGGCCAGCAGCTCCACCGCCTGGCGAATGCCGCGCGGCTGGTCAATGCTGCACTGCTCGCTGATCGACAGGTGCATCGACAGGTGCAGGAAGGGATTGGTCTTTTCCGGCGTGAGGTCGTAGTTGCGGGCAATGGCCGCGTCCACATCGCTCAGGTCTTCGCGGTATTCCGGGTGCTCATCGATCCACAGGCTGGCCAGGGTTTCGATGGCCTCCATCGGCTGGCCCGCCTGGTGCTTGGCATAGGCGGCGCAGAAAAATCGCCGGACATCGGCTTGGGAGGGGTTGAACATAGGGCGCACAGCGTAGCATGCGCTTGGCAGCGACGCTGGGCTGTGGTTAAGGCGGTGGGGGGATGGCCGGCGCTCAGATCTGGCTGTGCGGGTCTTCGGGCGGCGGCGGGTAGGGGCTGCTCGGTGCGTCCTTGGCTTCCTGCACCTGCTCTTGCCTTTCCTGCCGCTCGCGCGCCATTTGCTCGACCAGTTGTTCACGTCCCTGCTTGGCAACGGCGAGCATGGTTTCGCGGTCATGGTGGTGTTCGTACATCTTGTCCGACAGCTCGATGTTGTGCGCGCGGAACACCGTCACCACGTACTGGGCGTCTTCGGCGCTGTAGCCCATCAGCTCCAGCGCCTTCTCGGCCGTCTGCAGGCTGGAGTCAAACACCTCGCGGTCGACATGGTGCACGCCCATGTCGCGCAGCGCATACCAGTGCGCCACATCCTTGGCCCGGGCGACGATCTTGAGGTGCGGAAAATGCTGCTGCACCAGGCGCACGATCTGGTTGGTCTGCAGCTCGTCATCCACGGCAATCACCATGACTTCGGCCTTCTCGGCGCCGGCAATACGCAGCAGGTCCTGGCGCGTGGCATCGCCGTAGAACACCCGGTAGCCAAAGTTCTGCGCCACTTCCAGCATCTCCACGCTGTGGTCGAGGATCACCGCCTTGATGCCCTGGCTCAGCAGCACGCGGGTGACGATCTGGCCGTAGCGGCCAAAACCGGCGATCAGCACGGTGGCCTCCTGCTGCTCACTCAGCTCAGGCGGCACATCGTCGCCCTTGGCCAGGTTGGCAAAGCGGGGCATCAGCCAGCGGTCCATCGCCGCCACGATGAGCGGCGTGGCCACCATCGAGATGGCGACCGAGCCGATCAGCAGGGACGACTGCTGGGGCGTCAGGATGCGCTGCGCTTGAGCCGCGCTGAACACCACAAAGGCGAACTCGCCGCCTTGGGCCAGCAGCAGGGTAAACAGCGGGCGCTCCTGCACCGGCATGCGCAGCAGCTTGGCCAGCCCATAGATGACCACGGACTTGATCAGCAGGAACATCAGCACCAGCACCAGCATGGTGAGCGGCGCCTGCAGGATGACCGCGAAATCGATGCTCATGCCCACCGCGATGAAGAACAGGCCCAGCAGCAGGCCCTTGAAGGGCTCGATATCGGTCTCGAGCTCGGCGCGGAACTCGCTGTCGGCCAGCAGCACACCGGCGAGAAAGGCGCCCAGCGCCATCGACAGGCCAATCTGTAGCATCAAAAAGGCAATGCCCACGACCAGCAGCAAGGCGGTGGCGGTCGATATCTCGCGCGACTCGCTTTGCGCAATCCAGCGCAGCACCGGGCGCAGCAGGTAGCGGCCCACCAGAATCACGGCCACGATGATGGCCAGGGTCTTGCCGATCTCCAGCAGGATGTTGCCGTCGTTCTGCGCCGCCTGGTGGCCCACGGCCAGCAGCGGAATCATGGCCAGGATCGGGATGGCGGCCACGTCCTGAAACAGCAAAATCGCAAAGCTGGTCTTGCCGCTGGTGGTGGACATCAGGTTGCGCTCGGCAATGCTTTGCAGTGCGATCGCGGTCGATGACAGCGCCAGGCCCAGCGCTGCAATCAGCGCCAGATGCCAGTCATAGCCAAAAGCCAGGCCCGCTGCAAAGAGCCCGGCGGTGCACAGCAGCACCTGGGCGGTGCCCACGCCGAAGATGGGCCGGCGCATGCTCCACAAGCGGCTGGGCTGCAGCTCCAGCCCGATCAGGAACAGCATCAGCACGACGCCGAATTCGGAGAAATGCAGGATGTCCTGCACATTGCTGACCAGCTGCAGGCCGCTGGGGCCGATGATGATGCCCGCGACCAGGTAGCCGATGATGGTGCCCAGGCCCAGCGCGCGGGAGATCGGCACCGCGATGACGGCTGCGGCCAGGTAGAGAAAGGTATAGGTAAGCCAGGCGGGAGCGTGTTCCATGCTTGCGTTTTGTTATCGGTGTTTTGTCGTTGCGGTGCACAGATTACTTTTATTTGCCGGGTCACGGTAATTTATTGCAATGTTTTGCGGTTGGCGCAGGTGGGTATTGCCGCCTTAGCTATCAAAAAGGGATGTGCGGATGCTCGGCAATGGCAGCGGCGCCCACGGGCCTGGCCGGGCCGCGCGATAATCGCCGCTTTGCCCCGCAGGGGCTGCGTTGGTGGCAGACGGCTCTGCTGCCTCAGGATGGACCATGGATTTGCATACTTGGATGGCGTATCTCGTTGCGGCTTGCATCATTGCCGTATCTCCCGGATCGGGCGCCGTGTTGTCAATGAGCCACGGGCTCTCGTACGGCGTGCGCAAGACCAGCGCCACCATCCTGGGCCTGCAATTGGGCCTGCTCCTGATCCTGCTGATTGCCGGGGCCGGTGTCGGCTCGCTGTTGATCGCTTCGGAGACGGCTTTCAATGTCGTCAAGATCGTCGGGGCCTGCTACCTGATCTATATCGGCTTTTCCCAGTGGCGCGCCAAGGGCGGCATCATGGACACCCAGGCCGAGCAGCCCGCCAGCGGCAGCTGGCAAAAGCGGGCGCTGAGCGGCTTTTTGACCAATGCCACCAACCCCAAGGGCATCATCTTCATGGTGGCGGTGCTGCCCCAGTTCATGACCTCCGAGCGGCCGCTGTGGCTGCAGTTGCTGATTCTGGCGGCCACCACCTTGGCCGTCGACACCGTGGTGATGCATGGCTACGCGGGCAGCGCCAGCGTGCTGCGCCGCCTGCTGCGCGACAGCCGCGCCATGCGTATCCAGAACAAGGTGTTTGGCGGCCTGCTGATGCTGGTGGGCATGGGCCTGTTTTTCGTCAAGCGCTCGCAAAGCGCGGCTTGAGCCTAAGAACCTGTTTAAAGTCTCCTCGCGCCGCGACAGTGTCTTTGCGAGATGGGATGCGAGGCACAGCGCGCAGCCAATAGCCAGCTATTGGCAAGCGCTGCAACGAAGCAGACCGCTCGCAAAGCCACTGTCCCTACGGGTTGGAGTGAAATCGGGCGATTTCTTCGCGCTGGCCCTTGCTTGCACCCCGGTGCAAGCTGCGTTCCATCCCTTCGAACTCATCCCGATTGCACTCCAACGCGGCTGCGAAGAGACTTTGAACAGGTTCTCAGACATGCCCCGCTGAGGTTGCGGGGCAGGTGGGTAGTTACTGCGCTGGCGTGCCGTCCGGCATCGCAAAGCCATTCTGGCGCCAGGCCTCGAACACCGTCACCGCCACCGCATTGGACAAGTTCAGGCTGCGCTGGCCCGCCACCATCGGCAGGCGCACGCGCTGGCTGGTGGGAAAACCCTCGCGCAGCGCCACTGGCAAGCCCCGGGTTTCACAGCCAAACACCAGCCAGTCGCCGGGCTGAAAGCGCACATCAAACGCCGGGCTGCTGCCATGGGTGGTCATCGCAAACATGCGGTCGGCGGCAGGCTGCATGCGTTCGATAAAGGCGTCCCAATGGGCATGGCGCTGGGTGGCGGCGTACTCGTGGTAGTCCAGGCCGGCGCGGCGCATCAAGCGGTCTTCCATCGAAAAGCCCAGCGGCTCGATCAGGTGCAAGCGGCTGCCGGTATTGGCACACAGGCGGATCACATTACCGGTGTTGGGAGGGATTTCGGGTTCGACCAGGACGACGTTGAACATGGCAAATGCGCAAAAACAAGGGCGCCAGTGTAGCGGCCCCGCCAAACAAGGGTGGACCGCTGCGCTATTGGCCGGGCGCCGGCGTTCTGGCAAACACCAGCGCCTGCACCGCTGGCGCGCCTTGCGCCTGCAGCAGCTGCGCCACCGCGCCCAAGGTGGCGCCGGTGGTCATCACATCATCGATCAGCAATGGGCACGCACCCAGATCCTGCGCTTGCAGGCCCGGGCGCAGCGCAAAGGCATGGCGCAGGTTGCGCAGCCGGGCAGCGCGCCCTAGGCCGGCCTGGGCGGGCGTGTCCACCAGACGCTGCAGGTAGCGCGGCTGCACGGTTGCCAGTCGCAGCGAGACAGGGGCCTGGCGGCGCAGTGCCTTGGCCAGCAGCAGTGCCTGGTTGTAGCCGCGCTCGCGCATGCGGGCAGCAGACAGCGGCACGGGCAGGATGACGCTGGCCTGCTGCAGACTGGCCAGCACCCCCGGCGTGTGCAGCAGCAACTGCGCCATGCGGTTTGCCCATGCCAGCTGCTGGTGAAATTTGAGCCGCAGCACCAGGGCATCCCAAGGCGGGCTATAGTCCACGGCGGCATGGCAGCGCTGCAACAGCGGCGCATCGCGCAGGCAGCCGGCGCAGACCTCGGTGCTGGCCGGCAGCGGCAGTGCGCAGCGGCTGCAGCGGCGCAGACCCGGCTGCCAGCAGACGCTGGCGCAGGCCGTGCAGATCCAGTCACTGGGCCAGCTGCGGCAGACTAGGCACTGGCTGGGCCAGTGGCCCAGCACCTGGGCCGCACGCTGCCACAGGCTGGGCCGGTGTTTCTCGGGTGTGGCTGCTGTCATCGCTTTAATACCAATCAATAATCTGCGCGCCAAAGCGCAGGTGTTCCCCCATGGCTGAATTTACCGCACCTCCGTCGATCGACCCCAACGCCGCCCATGCCTGGCAGCGGCGCGCGCCTGCGCACAGCCCCTGGCTGCACGAAGAGGTGGGCCGTCGCATGCAGGACCGGCTGCAGTGGATCGTGCAAAAGCCCGAGGCCTGGTGCAGCTGGGAGCCCGTATACGGCGGGCTGGAGGCGCACCAGCAGGTGGCAGAGCGCTACCCGGCGGCCGATATCCATATCGTGGAAAGCCGCCCGGCCCATGCCGCGCTGCTGCGCAGCCAGCTGGACAAGCCCTGGTGGGCGCTGAGCCGCTGGCGCCAGGCCAAGCTGCACTGGGGCCTGCCGGCGCCCGGAAGTGTGCAGATGCTCTGGGCCAATATGGCGCTGCACCAGCATCCCAACCCCCAGCAGCTGCTGCAGACCTGGCACCAGAGCCTGGCGGTCAACGGTTTTGTGATGTTTTCCTGCTTCGGGCCCGATACGCTCAAGGAGCTGCGTGCGGCCTATGCCAGCCAGGGCTGGCCCGCTGCCAGCCATGAGTTTACCGATATGCACGACTGGGGCGATATGCTGGTGCAGGCCGGCTTTGCCGAGCCGGTGATGGACATGGAGCGCATCACCCTGTCGTACTCAGGCGCCGCCCAGTTGCGCGCCGAGCTGCGCGAGCTGGGCCGCAACCTGCACCCGGCCCGCTTTGGCGGCCTGCGTGGCCGCCAGTGGCGCAACCAGCTCGATGCCCTGCTGACGGCCAAGCTGGCCGATGCCCAGGAGCAGGGGCGCCTGGTGGTCTCGTTCGAGATCATCTACGGCCATGCCTTCAAGCCCACGCCGCGCATGAAAGTGCAGGGCGAGAGCAGCATCAGCGTACAGGACATGCAGCAGATGCTGCGCCAGGGGCGCCCAGGTGGCGCCTGATGGCTGGGGCCGCTGCCGGCTCTGCTGATGTGTTGTGCGCAGGCGATTGGGTGATTCAGCAAACCACCTAACATATGGGCGCGCTGTCCAGTGGTGGACAGCTGCTGTTGTCAATCTCCTATGATCCCGGGATTGCATGGGTTGCAATCTTGCGCGGTTGCGGCCATGCTCGCTGTAATGAC
Organism: Comamonas koreensis; assembly: GCF_014076495.1. Classification (NCBI taxonomy): domain Bacteria; kingdom Pseudomonadati; phylum Pseudomonadota; class Betaproteobacteria; order Burkholderiales; family Comamonadaceae; genus Comamonas; species Comamonas koreensis. The sequence continues at coordinate 1,693,807 of NZ_CP043575.1, forward strand.
CAAGTGGCATGGGTGCAAGCGGAGATGCACCCGGCGGTGTCTGCACCACGCGGCTGGATGTCTTCCCCCCACAGGACACCCCAGCCTGCCCTACATAACGATGAGAAGATGAGAAGTAAGTGACAACTATGAAAAGTGATTCTCATAAGCTGGCTTCTTGGCTGCTGCTGGTGGCATCTGGCCTCACCTCGGCAGCACATGCGGTGCAAAGTCTTCCCGGCGGCCCGGCCGTTGGGCAGATGAACCTGGCGCCCCCCGTCACCCGAATTGCCCAGGAGCAGCACACGCTGCACTGGATGATGCTCTGGATCTGCACCATCATCTTTGTCGGTGTGTTCGCGGTGATGTTCTATTCCATCTGGAAGCACCGCAAATCCAAGGGGGCGGTGCCCGCCACCTTCCATGAATCGGTCACGGTCGAGGTCACCTGGACGGTGCTGCCCTTCATCATAGTGATCCTGATGGCCTTGCCGGCGACCAAGGTGCTGGTCGCACAAAAGGACACCACCAATGCCGACCTGACGGTGAAGGTGACTGGCTACCAGTGGAAATGGGGCTACGACTACCTGACCGGCGAAGGCGAGGGCCTGAGCTTTATCTCTACGCTGGACAGCGGCCAGCGCGCGATGTCCAACAGCGGCGATGTCTCCAAGGCGCCCAATGACTACCTGCTGCGCGTCGACAAACCTTTGGTCGTGCCCGTTGACAAGAAGGTGCGCATCATCACCACCGCTGCCGATGTGATCCACTCCTTCATGGTGCCGGCCTTTGGCATCAAGCAGGATGCGATCCCCGGCTTTGTGCGCGACACCTGGTTCCGCGCCGAGAAAACCGGCGACTACTATGGCCAGTGCGCCGAGCTGTGCGGCAAGGAGCATGCCTACATGCCCATCCATGTGAAGGTGCTGTCGGCCAGCGATTACTCCGCATGGGTCGCCGAGCAAAAGAAACTGCTGGCCGCGCAGGCCGATGACCCCAACAAGGTCTGGGAGCTGGCCGCACTGGTGGCCCGGGGCGAGAAGGTCTATGCCGCCAACTGCGCCGCCTGCCACCAGGCCAATGGCAAGGGGGCCGGCCCCATCAAGGCCTTGGATGGCAGCCCGGTGGTGCTGGGCCCCACGGCCGACATGATGCACACGGTGCTCGAAGGCCGCGCCAATGGCGCCATGCCGTCCTGGAAACAGCTGAGCGATACCGACCTGGCAGCGGTCGTCACCTTTACCAAGAACCACTGGAGCAACAAGACCGGCACCATGGTGCAGCCAGCCCAGTTTGTCGCGGCACGTACCGGAAAATTCCCGGAAGGCGGAGGCTTAGCAGGTGCTGCGCCGGCTGCAGCCCCCGCCGCGGCCCCTGCGGCGTCTGATGCCGGCGCTGCTGCAACCGCTGCGCCTGCTGCGCCTGCTGCGGCATCGGCATCGGCCACCGCAGAGGCGCCGATCTCCCAGGTGCTGTTTGCCAGTGGCAAGAGTGAGCTCGACAGCCAGGCCCAGGAGGCCGTGAAGAAAGCCGCCACCACGCTGGCCGGCCAAAGCGGCAAGGTGGCGTTGTCCGGTTTTGTCGATGGCACCGGCAATGCCGACCAGAATGCCGAGCTGGCCAAGAAGCGCGCGCAGGCCGTGGCCGAGCTGCTGGTGGCCCAAGGCGTGGCAGAGGCGCGTATCGAGATGCGCAAGCCGCAGACCATAACCGCAGGTGAGGGCGCTGACAGCCAGGCGCGCCGTGTCGATATTGTTGCTGCACCCTAAGGCGTGCAAGCCCTAGAAGAGCCATCGGAGTCAAGATTTATGAGCGCTGTTCTCCCCACAGACCCCAGCCATAGCGACCACGGCCACGCCGACCATGCCCACGACGACCACCACCATGGTGCGCCCACGGGCTGGCGGCGCTGGGTGTTTGCCACCAACCACAAGGACATCGGTACGCTCTACCTGCTGTTCTCGTTCACCATGCTGATGGTGGGTGGCGTGCTGGCGCTGCTGATCCGTGCCGAGCTGTTCCAGCCCGGGCTGCAGCTGGTCAACCCCGAGCTGTTCAACCAGCTGACGACGATGCACGGGCTGATCATGGTGTTTGGCGCGATCATGCCGGCCTTTGTCGGCTTTGCGAACTGGATGCTGCCGCTGCAGATTGGCGCGAGCGACATGGCCTTTGCGCGCATGAACAACTTCAGCTTCTGGCTGATGATCCCGGCCGGCCTGATGCTGGTGGGCTCGTTCTTCATGCCCGGCGGCGCGCCCGCTGCCGGCTGGACCTTGTACGCGCCATTGACCCTGCAAATGGGTCCGTCGATGGACACCAGCATATTTGCGATGCACATCATGGGCGCCTCGTCCATCATGGGCTCGATCAACATCATCGTCACTATTTTGAACATGCGCGCGCCAGGCATGACCTTGATGAAGATGCCGATGTTCGCCTGGACCTGGCTGATCACCGCCTACTTGCTGATTGCCGTGATGCCGGTGCTCGCTGGCGCAATCACGATGACCCTGACCGACCGCCACTTCGGCACCAGCTTCTTCAACCCCGCTGGCGGTGGTGATCCAGTGATGTACCAGCATATCTTCTGGTTCTTCGGCCACCCCGAGGTCTACATCATGATCTTGCCGGCCTTTGGCATCATCAGCCAGATCGTGCCGGCCTTCAGCCGCAAGAAGCTGTTTGGCTATGCCTCGATGGTCTATGCGGTGGCAGCGATTGCGATCCTGTCCTTTATCGTCTGGGCGCACCATATGTTCACCACCGGCATGCCGGTGACCGGCCAGCTGTTCTTCATGTACGCAACCATGCTGATCTCGGTGCCGACGGCGGTGAAGATCTTCAACTGGGTGGCGACGATGTGGCGCGGCTCGATGACCTTCGAGACGCCGATGCTGTTCTCGGTGGGCTTTATCTTTGTGTTCACGATGGGGGGCTTCACCGGCCTGATCCTGTCGATGGCGCCCATCGACATCCAGCTGCAGGACACCTACTACGTGGTGGCGCACTTCCACTATGTGCTGGTGGCCGGTTCGCTGTTCTCGATGTTCGCTGGCTACTACTACTGGGCGCCCAAGTGGACAGGCGTGATGTATTCGGAGTCGCGCGGCCGCATCCACTTCTGGGGCTCGCTGATCTTCTTCAACATCACCTTTTTCCCGATGCACTTTCTGGGTCTGGCCGGCATGCCACGCCGCTATGCCGACTACCCGATGCAGTTTGCCGACTTCAACATGATCGCCTCGATCGGCGCCTTCGGCTTTGGTCTGATGCAGGTGTATTTCTTCGCCTTTGTGGTCTGGCCCGGCATGCGCCACCGCGGCGAGAAGGCTCCGCAAAAGCCCTGGGAAGGTGCCGAGGGTCTGGAGTGGGAGGTGCCATCGCCCGCGCCATTCCACACCTTTGAGACCCCGCCCAAGCTGGACGCCACTGCGACCAAGGTGATTGGATGATCACGCCGGCGCAGCGCAAGGCCAACCGGCGACTGGCATGGATTCTGGCGTCGATCGCGCTGGCGTTCTTCATCGGATTTCTCGTAAAAATGACGGTGCTCTAGCAGCACAGGGAGCAGCAGGTGAGCAGACACGCAGACAACGCGAAGATGGTGGGCAAGCTGGCCGTGGTCGCCTTTGGCATGTTTGCCTTCGGCTACGCGCTGATCCCGCTGTACAAGCGCATCTGCGAGGTCACCGGCATCAACATCCTGGCGCTGACTGAGCGCGATGTGCCGGGCAACGGCACGGCCGGCAAGAACGTCAAGCTCAACAGCCAGGTCGACGAGAGCCGCACTATCACCGTCGAGTTCGACGCGAATGCGCGCGGGCCCTGGAGCTTCAAGCCGGCGGTGCGCTCGATGCAGGTGCACCCTGGCGCGCTGAGCACGGTGATGTACGAGTTCCGCAACGAGCAGGACCACCGCATGTCGGCCCAGGCGATTCCCAGCTATGCGCCCAAGCAGGCCGCACCGTATTTCAACAAGCTCGAATGCTTCTGCTTCAACCAGTACACCTTGGAGCCGGGCGAGCGCAAGGAATGGCCGGTGGCCTTTGTGATCGACCCCAAGCTGTCCAAGGATGTGACGACGATCACCTTGTCCTACACCTTCTTTGAGGTCGGTGGCCGCATCCCGGCGGCACCTGCATCGACGGCGGTGCTGGCGCCTGCGGTGCAGGGTGCTGGCGCGCCGGCAGGGGCATCCTGATGGCCAGCGCGCCCGGCCCGCAACCGCCGCGCAAGGGCAATCTCTGGCGCACGGTCAAAGCCGTGGCCTGGTCGTTTTTGGGCGTGCGCAAGGGTTCGGAATGGCAAGAGGATGGCGTGCAGATCACGCCACTGCAGGTGATCGCCGTGGGTTTGGTGGCGATCTTCCTGTTTGTGCTGGGGTTGATGGCCCTGGTGCAATGGTTGGTTTGATGCCAGTATTGGCATAGCGGAAGAATGAATCAATAAACGAAATACCAGGAGCAGCGATGAGTGCGACTTCCCATGGCACCACACCGTACTACTATGTTCCGGCCGAGTCCCGCCACCCGGTGATGGCGGCCATTGGGCTGGGCTTTGTTATTGCCGGCGCCGGCAACTGGGTCAATGGCCACACCTGGGGCATGTACCTGCTCTTTGTCGGCATTGCCTGGTGGCTGTGTGTGCTGTACCAGTGGTTTGGTGATGCGATCCGTGAAAGCGAGCAGGGCCTCTACAGCCACCGCATCGACCTGTCCTACCGCTGGAGCATGAGCTGGTTCATCTTCTCGGAGGTGATGTTCTTTGGCGCCTTCTTCACCGCGCTGTGGTGGGCGCGTGCCCATTCGCTGCCGGCGCTGGGCAGCCTGGACAATGCCATTCTCTGGCCCGACTTCAAGGCTGTATGGCCCAGCGTGGAAATGGGCGCGACCGCCTCGCCAGCGGGCATCGTCGAGCCGTTCCAGACCGTGGGGCCCTTCTGGCTTCCCACCATCAATACCGCGCTGCTGCTGACCTCGGGCGTTACCTTGACCATTGCCCACCATGCCTTGCAGGCCGACCAGCGCAGCAAATGCATCCGCTTCATGTGGATGACCGTGGTGCTGGGCATCGTCTTCCTCTGCGTACAGGGCTACGAGTACTTCCACCTCTACACCGAGCTGAACCTCAAGCTCAACTCCGGCACCTACGGCTCCACCTTCTACATGCTGACGGGCTTCCACGGCTTGCATGTGTTCATCGGCATGCTGATGCTGCTGGTCATCACCTTGCGGCTGCAAAAAGGCCATTTCACCGCCAAGAAGCACTTTGGCTTTGAGGGTGCTGCCTGGTACTGGCACTTTGTCGATGTGGTCTGGCTGGGCCTCTATATCCTCGTGTACTGGATGTAGTTGGGGTGGGGGTGCTGCCGAGGGCCTCAAGCCCCCAGCGGTATGCCATGGGGCTGCAGGTAGCCCAGCTTCCAGGCCAGCAAGATGCCGGCAAACACCAGCACCGACAGCGCAATGCGCAAGGTCAGCGCCCAGGCCATGCGCTTGCTGCCGGCGCCGGACTGGTTGCCGCGCAGCATGAAAATCCCGGCCGCTGCCAGGCAGGCCAGTATCACGACAAAGGCGAGTGCGATGAGCAGATGCATGGTGCTGTCCTCAGGGTGGTCTCGGTGTTCTTGGAGTGCGCTGCGAGTCGCTTCGAACGGCTCTCTGGCGCCCGGCGCAACAAACCCATTGTGCGGCAGCGCCAGACGGGGCGCTATCGGCCTGCACCCCAATAGCCTCTCCTCGCAGCATTGTGGCCAGCGTGCTGCTGGCTGCCGCGCTCTGCACCGGGTATAAGCAGCGTATGCCCGCGCCTTCTGCTTCCTCCTCCATCCCCAAGACCCCTACGGAGCGCCGCGCCCAGCTGCGTTTTGTGCTGATCACCGTTGCGGCAGCAGCCTCGATGCTGCTGACCGCCTCGCTGGGGTTCTGGCAGCTGCGCCGCGCCGATGAGAAGCTGGCCTACCATGCCCAGCTCGATGCGCGTGCAGCCCTGCCGGCGCTGGACGGGGCCAGCCTGTTGCAACCCATGAATGAGGCCGAGCGTTCCAGCCTGCAGCACCGCCAGGTGGTGCTGCGAGGCGAATGGCTGCCACAGTACTCGGTCTACCTGGACAACCGCCAGATGCAGGCGCGCCCCGGTTTTTATGTGCTGACACCGCTGCGCCTGGCCGGCTCGGTAGCGCCAGGCCAGCCGCAGACCGTGCTGGTGCAGCGGGGCTGGGCGCCCCGCAATTTTGAAGACCGCCTGGCGCTGCCGCAGGTGCAAACGCCTGGCGGTACCGTGCAATTGCAGGGCCGGGTGGCGGGCCAGCCGGCGCGCCTTTTGGAGCTGCAGACGTCCGCCGCGCAGCCAGGGGTTTCCCGAATCCGGCAGAATCTCGACACCGATGCTTACGCGCAGGAGACCGGACTGCCCTTGGCAGCACTGACCGTGGTGCAGACCGGGCCGGCCAGTGAGGGCCTGCTGCGCGACTGGCCCGTAGTAGGCAGCGGCGTGGAAAAGCATTATGGTTATGCATTTCAATGGTTTGGTCTGTGTAGCCTGATTGCGATCCTCTATGTCTGGTTCCAAATTGTCCGACGTGTCCTTCGACGCCGCAGCCACCCAGGCGCCGCCGCCCGCTGACGAGGCGCTGCTGGGCCTGACCGTGCATGGCCTGCCGCCTGCCGAGCAGGCGGAAGCCGCACTGGAGGAGGCCGAGCGCTCGCGCAGTGGCCGCCTCAAGATGCTGCTGGTGCTGCTGGTCTGTGCGGCGCCGGTGATCGCGTCCTACTTCACCTACTACGTGATCCGTCCCGAAGGGCGGCGCAATTTTGGCGAGCTGGTGGGCCAGCAGCCGACGATTCCGGTCGCGCAGGTCAAGACCCTGGACGGCCAGCCCTTTGAGCTGCAAAGCCTCAAGGGCCAGTGGTTGCTGCTGAGTGCCTCGGGCGCGGCCTGCGACGAGGTCTGCCAGAACAACCTCTACCTGCAGCGCCAGCTGCGCGAGAGCCTGGGCCGTGAGAAGGACCGGCTGGACTGGGTCTGGCTGGTGACCGATGACGGCGAGCCGCCGCCAGCCTTGCGCACGGCACTGGACCAGGCCACCGTGCTGCGGGTGCCCCAGGCGCTGGTGGTCCAGTGGCTGCAGCCGGCGGCCGGCCAGCAGTTGGGCGAACATTTGTACGTGGTGGACCCGCTGGGCCACTGGATGATGCGTTTTCCCGCCCAGCTCAGCCGCTCCGATGCGGCCAAGGCGCGCAAGGATCTGGAGCGGCTGCTGCGTGCGTCGTCGAGTTGGGACAAGGAAGGGCGGTAGTGGATAGCTAGCATGACATCGCAGGATTTATATGATTTCGCGCCGCTGGCGCGTGTGTTGCTGACCGGGGCCATCATTGCGCTGGGCCCCATCGTCTGGATTTGGTGGCGCCACCGCGGTGCCACGCCGCTCAAGCGCCTGCAGGTGCTCGCGGTGCTGACCCTGTTCCTGTCCTTTGACCTGGTGATGTTTGGCGCGTTCACGCGCCTGACCGATTCGGGCCTGGGCTGCCCGGACTGGCCGGGCTGCTACGGCAATGCCAGCCCGATTGGCGCGCATGCCGAGATCTCTGCCGCGCAGGCGGCGATGCCGACCGGCCCGGTGACCCATGGCAAGGCCTGGGTGGAGATGATCCACCGCTACCTGGCCACTGCGGTGGGCGGCCTCATCATTGTGCTGACAGCCAGTGCCTGGCTGCAGCGCAAACGCGGCGGGCCGCAGCCGATCAGCCCCTGGTGGCCGACGGTCACCCTGGTCTGGGTGCTGATCCAGGGGGCCTTTGGCGCGCTCACGGTGACGATGAAGCTGTTCCCGGCGATTGTCACCTTGCACCTGCTGGGCGGCACCGTGCTCTTGATGCTATTAACCGTGCAGGCAACGCGCCACACGCAATTTGCCGATAATCTAGGGTTAGTCCCAGTGCCGCGCCTGTTGCGCGGCCTGGTGGCGGTCACGGCGCTGCTGGTGTTTGCGCAGGTGACCCTGGGTGGCTGGGTCAGTACCAACTATGCGGTGCTGGCCTGCACCAGCTTTCCCATGTGCAATGGCGCGTGGTGGCCGGCGATGAACTTTGACGGGTTCCAGATCTGGCGCCCGCTGGGCTTTCTGGCCGACGGTGCGCATATCAGCTATGAAGCGCTGGTGGCCATCCACTACATGCACCGGCTGTTTGCCTACCTGGTGATTGCCGCCTTGCTGTGGCTGGGCTGGGCCCTGCGCACGGTGCCGCTGCTACGGCAGCAGCGCCGCTGGCTGGTGGGCCTGACGCTGCTGCAATTTGCCACGGGACTGTCGAATGTGGTGCTGGACTGGCCGATGCTGGCGGCCGTTTTGCACACCGGGGGCGCTGCCGCCATCATGGTGGTGCTGACCTGGATCTGGTGTACTGCGGGCCCTGAACCTGCCCGCAGTGCTGCGAGTTGATGACGCTGTATGGAACAAAGACTGAGTGCCCCGATGACCGAACTTGCCGCAACGCCAATGCCGAACCGCTTTGCGCAGTTCTATGCATTGACCAAACCCAAGGTGGTGCAGCTGATTGTGTTTTGCGCACTGATCGGCATGGTGCTGGCCGTGCCCGGTGTGCCCACCGGCGCCGAGCTGCTGCGCATGGCCGTCGCGTGTGTGGGCATCTGGCTGGTGGCGGGGGCCGCTGCCGCCTTCAATTGCCTGGTCGAGCAGAGCATCGATGCGCGCATGAAGCGCACCGCCTGGCGCCCCACAGCGCGCGGTGAGCTGTCCAACCTGCAGACCCTGATGTTTTCTGCCGGGCTGTGCATCGCCGGCTCGGCCATTCTGATCGTCTGGATCAACGCCATCACGATGTGGCTGACCTTTGCGACCTTTGTCGGTTATGCCGTCATCTACACGGTGATCCTCAAGCCGCTGACACCGCAGAACATCGTGATCGGTGGCGCATCGGGCGCGATGCCCCCCGTGCTGGGCTGGGCCGCGATGACCGGCGATGTCTCGCCCCAGGCGCTGCTGCTGTTTTTGATCATCTTCCTGTGGACGCCGCCGCACTTCTGGGCACTGGCGCTGTACCGGGTCGAGGACTACCGCAAGTCCGGCCTGCCGATGCTGCCGGTCACGCATGGGAACTATTACACCCGCGTGCAGGTCTTGCTCTACACCGTGGTCTTGTTTGCCGCCGGCCTGCTGCCCTTCATCATCCAGATGAGCTCCTGGATCTACCTGGTGGCCGCAGTCGTGCTGGGTGCCGGGTTCTTTGGCTATGCCTTTGCGCTGTGGCGCAATTACTCCGACGCGCTGGCGCGCAAGACTTTCCGTTTTTCGCTGGTCTACCTCAGCCTGCTGTTTGTGGCGCTGCTGGTGGACCACTATGTGAGCTGGTAAATCTGCAATGAACAAGCGCAATGCCCTTCGCTGGCTGGCGGGCTCGGCCATGCTGGCCTCGGCCGCCGGTGTCCTCACCGCCTGCAAATCCAAGGCCGATTTCAACGCCATCGACCTGACGGGCAGCAAGGAGTATGGGCAGGATTTCTCCATGCCCGACCAGCATGGCCAGCGCCGCAGCATGGCCGACTTCAAGGGCAAGGTCGTGCTGGTGTTCTTTGGCTTTACCCAGTGCCCCGATGTCTGCCCGACCACTTTGGGCGACCTGGCCGCCGTCAAGCAAAAGCTCGGCGCAAAGGGTGACAAGCTGCAGGTGATCTTCGCCTCGGTCGATCCATCGCGCGACACGCCCGAAATCTTGCAGGCCTACCTCGCCAACTTTGACCCCAGCTTTCTGGCGCTGCGCGGCAGCGACGAGGAAACGGCCAAGATGGCCAAGGACTTCAAGGTCTACTACAAGCGGGTCGAGGGCCAGACCCCGGGCAGCTACACGATGGACCATACCGCTGGCGACTACATCTTTGACCCGCAAGGGCGCCTGCGCTTGTACAGCCGCTATGGCACCCCCGTTGAAACGCTGGCCAAAGATATCGAGCAGCTGATCGACGGCGCTTAAGCGCTTACACGCTTAACAGCGCTGGGCAAGCGCTGCACTCACATCGACCAGATACGCGGCCGCTGCGCCGGCAGGCCCCAGAGGCTGCTGCGCCAGTGGCCCCAGACCGTCTTCCACAGCTGCATCGCCGGCTCCACCACGGGCGCCAGGCCACGCAGCACCAGCATATGCTCGTTCGGCGCGGTCACCCCGGCCATCAACCCCGCTGGGCCTGCGTCCAGCAGCTGCTGGGTGCTCTCCAGCAGCGCTTCGCGTTGCGCGCGGTTGATGGGCGAGCCGCTGGCGTAGATCAAACTCCCCAGGCAGCGCTGGCCCGCCAGGCCCAGCTGTGCGTTGAGCAGCAGCCCATCATCGGCCCGGATACGGCCGCGTTCCAGAAAATGCCCCGGCCATGCGATGTGCTGCGAAAACACGCCCTGGGTAAAGGGCTGACCCGCCAGCGGCAGGCCCAGCGCGGTGATGTCCCAGGTCAGCAGCTCTGCATCCGGTGCCAGTTCCATCTGCAGCTCATTGGCCGCATCGCAGGCGTTGTAGGCAATGGCTTCCAGCGGCAACCATTCCAGCCGGGCGCCGGCCTGCAGTTTGAGGCGGGTGCGCTGCAAGGCCGGCTGGCCATTGCTCTTGTAAAAGCGCGTTGCGCCCGGCGTGGTGACGAGCGCATGGGCGCCTGCCGCCACCTCGACCGAGATATCCAGCATATCGCCACCCACCAGGCCGCCGGGCGGGTGCACCAGCACGTTGTGGCAAATGCCCGGGCCTTCGGGGTAGAGGCTTTTGAGAATGCGCAGCGGGCCATCGTGGCTGAACTGCACCGACGTCTTGCCGGCTTGCTGGCCGTAGCGCAGGTCTAGTTGGGCATGCCAGCTCATGGCTGCGGCGGGCGGTGGGTGCCTGGCGGGCAGCAGGGCGCAAGGGCCGGGATCGGGAGCGGGAGCAGGGGGACGAAAGACATGCGTGGGCTTTTGCAAGCCACGTGCCAGGAACTGCACTGCTCTGGGGTGTGGTCTGTGCCGAATTGGTGCATGCGCGGCTGCTGTGCATGCATGTGGTGCAAGGCGGGCGGGTGGCGGCACGGAAAGCGTGCATGCCCAGCCGTTGTAGCCCCTTGGCATGTGCCTTGCTTTGCACTAGGTATGGAACTGACACCTCGCGAAAAAGACAAGCTGCTGATCTTTACCGCCGCCTTGCTGGCCGAGCGGCGCCTGGCCCGGGGGCTCAAGCTGAACTACCCCGAGGCGGTGGCGCTGATCAGCGCCTTTGTGATGGAGGGCGCGCGCGATGGCAAGACCGTTGCCCAACTGATGAGCGCCGGCCGCACGGTGCTCACGCGCGCCGACGTGATGGAGGGCATTCCCGAGATGATTGCCGATATCCAGATCGAGGCGACCTTTCCCGATGGCACCAAGCTCGTCACCGTGCATGAGCCCATTGTCTGAACCTCCCATTTTTCTCGCGCACTCGACCACTATGAACTTCAAGAAATTCTCTGCCGCGCTGGCCACCGCCGCTGCGGCTTTGCCGCTGTCAGCCATGGCCCATGTGGGCGCCGATGGTGGCGGCCACCATGGCCTTTTGAGCAGCTTTGGCCATGCCTTTGCCCATCCGTTTACTGGCGCCGACCATATGGCCGCGATGTTGGCCGTGGGCGCCTGGAGTGCGCTGACGGTGACGCCCGCCTGGCGCGCACCGGCCGCCTTTGTGGCCCTGCTGGTGGCGGGGGCGCTGGCAGGTTTTGCCGGTCTGTGGGTGCCCGGCGTGGAGCCGATGATTGCCGCATCGGTGCTGGTGTTGGGCCTGCTGGTGGCGGTGCAAAAGCAGATGCCCTGGGTGCTGGCCGCTGCGCTGGCCGGGGTGTTTGCGTTTTTCCATGGCGCGGCCCACGGCTTTGAGCTGGCAGCAGATTCGGCGTTGGCATCGGCGGGCGCGCTGGCGGGCATGGCGCTGGGCTCGGCCTTGTTGCATGTGGGCGGCATGGTGCTGGGCAAGGCCCTCATGCAGCGCCACCGCTGGCTGGCCAAGCTGGCGGGCGGGGCCACCGCGGTCTTGGGCGCGGCCATGCTGACGCGCCTGGCCTGACGAGGAGCGGCACCATGATCCCAGGTGAACTGCTGCTGGACGAGGGCGAACACACGCTGAACCCCGGGCGCCGTACCACCACGCTGGTGGTACACAACGCGAGCGACCGGCCCATCCAGGTAGGGTCGCACTACCACTTTGCCGAGACCAATGCCGGCCTGAGCTTCGACCGCCAGGCGGCGCACGGCATGCGACTGCATATTGCCAGCGGCATGGCGGTGCGCTTTGAGCCCGGCCAGCAGCGCACGGTGGAGCTGGTGGATGTTGGCGGCGAGCGGCAGATCTACGGTTTTCGCGGCCTGGTGCAAGGGGCGCTGGAATGAAGCCCGGCATGCTGTGCCAGCGTTCTAAGACAGGATGGTTCTGATGGCAACAATGGACAGACGCGCATACGCAGAGACCTATGGGCCCACGGTGGGTGACCGCCTGCGCCTGGCCGATACCGAACTGGTCGTGCAGGTGGAGCAGGACTTCACCCTGCGTGCGGGCGGCTACGGCGAAGAGGTGAAGTTTGGCGGTGGCAAGACCATCCGTGATGGCATGGCGCAAAGCCAGCGCAGCAGTGCGCAGGGCGCGATGGACACGGTGCTGACCAATGCGCTGATCATCGACCACTGGGGCATCGTCAAGGCGGACATTGGCCTGAAGGCCGGCCGCATTGCCGCGATTGGCAAGGCCGGCAACCCGGACACGCAGCCGGGTGTGGACATCATCATTGGCCCGGGCACCGAGATCATCAGCTGCGAAGGCATGGTCGTGACCGCTGGCGGCATCGACACGCACATCCACTTCATCGCGCCCCAGCAGATCGAAGAGGCGCTGACCAGCGGCGTGACGACGATGATTGGTGGCGGCACCGGCCCGGCCACCGGCACCTTTGCGACCACCTGCACGCCCGGCGCCTGGAACATGGAGCGCATGCTGCAGGCGGCCGATGCCTTCCCGATGAACCTGGGCTTTCTGGGCAAGGGCAATGCCAGCCTGCCGCTGGCCCTGCATGAGCAGATCGATGCCGGCGCGATTGGCCTCAAGCTGCACGAGGACTGGGGCAGCACGCCGGCGGCCATCGACAACTGCCTGGATGTGGCCGAGCTCACCGACACCCAGGTGGCGATCCATACCGATACGCTCAACGAAAGCGGCTTTGTCGAAGACACGGTGGCCGCGTTCAAGGGCCGCACCATCCACACCTTCCACACCGAAGGGGCGGGCGGCGGCCATGCGCCCGATATCTTGAAAGTGGTGGGCGAGGCCAATGTGCTGCCCAGCTCGACCAACCCGACGCGGCCCTACACGATCAACACCTTGGATGAGCATGTGGACATGCTGATGGTCTGCCACCACCTTGATGCCGGGATTGCCGAGGACCTGGCCTTTGCTGAAAGCCGCATCCGCAAGGAAACCATTGCGGCCGAGGATATCCTGCACGACATTGGCGCCATCAGCATGTTCAGCTCCGACAGCCAGGCCATGGGCCGGGTGGGTGAGGTGATCCTGCGCACCTGGCAGACGGCGCACAAGATGAAGCTCCAGCGCGGCGCCTTGCCCGGCGACAGCGAGCGGCATGACAACTTCCGCATCAAGCGCTACATCGCCAAGTACACGATCAACCCGGCCATTGCCCATGGCATCAGCCATGAGGTGGGCAGCCTCGAAGTGGGCAAGTGGGCCGATATCGTCATCTGGAAGCCGGCCTTCTTTGGCGTCAAACCCAGCTGCATTCTCAAGGGCGGCTTTATCGCGATGGCGGCCATGGGTGACCCCAATGCCTCGATCCCGACACCCCAGCCGGTGCACTACCGCCCGATGTTTGGCGCCTTTGGCGGGGCGATTGCCAGGACCTCACTGACCTTTGTCTCGCAAGCGGGCTTGGCTGCCGGCATTGGCCAGCGCTTTGGCCTGGCCAAGACCTTGTCGGCTGTCAAAGGCATACGCGGCTTGCAAAAGCAGCACATGGTGCACAACGACCTGGCGCCGCACATGGAGGTCGATGCCCAGACCTATGCGGTGCGCGCCGATGGCCAGCTGCTGACCTGCGAGCCAGCGAGCAGCCTGCCGATGGCCCAGCGTTATTTTCTGTTTTGAACCGGTAAGGACCCATGGCAAGCCCATTGATTTTCAAGCTGGACCCCGTGACCGACGCGCGCGTGCTGGCCTTTTTGGAAGCGCACCTGAGCGATATGCGCCGTATCTCGCCGCCCGAGAGCGTGCATGCGCTCGACCCCGCGCAGCTGCGCGCGCCCGGGCTGCAGCTGTGGACCGGCTGGACCGCTGCGCAGGAGCCCAAGGCCTTGGTCGCCACCTGCGCGCTCAAGACCCTGGATGCCGGCCACCTGGAGCTCAAATCGATGCGGGTGGAGGCGGCGCAACGCGGCTCAGGCGCCGCCCAGCAGGTGCTAGACCATGTGCTGGCCCAGGCCCGCGCGATGGGGGCCAGGCGCATCAGCCTGGAGACGGGTACCGAGGCCTTTTTTGCACCGGCGCGCCGTTTTTACGCGCGCAATGGCTTTGTCCCCTGCGCACCGTTTGGCAGCTACCAGCCCGATCCGAACAGCTGCTTTATGCGCCTGGAGCTGCCATGACGGACGGGGCGATGCTGCAAGTCTCCAAATGCCTGCCCGCTGGCCAGGGCCTGGCACCGGCCCTGCGCAAGCGCGCGAGCTTTGTCGAGCTGGACTGGGATGTGCGCCAGAAATCGCGCTTTTCGGCCACCGACAGCAGCGGCCGTGCGCTGGCGATTTTTCTGCCACGCGGTCAGGCCGTGCGCGGAGGCGATGTGCTGGTGGCCGAGGACGGCTCGGTGATTCTCGTGCAAGCCGCGCCGCAAAAAGTGCTGCATATCAGCGCTTGCGCGCAGCATGGCTCGGCTTTTGACCTGATGCGCGCCGCCTACCACCTGGGCAACCGCCATGTGCCCATCGAGCTGCAGCCCGACCACCTCAAGATCGAACCCGACCATGTGCTGGCCGACATGCTGCGCAGCATGCATATGACCGTGGTCGAGGCGGAACTGCCTTTTGAGCCGGAAGGCGGCGCCTATGGCGGGCATGTCACCAACGATGGCCACAGCCACCATGGGCATGGCCATGGGCACAGCCATGACCATGGGCATGGCCATGCCCATCCGCATCCGCACCACCTCGGATGAGCACGCCGCTCCTCACCCTCTCACCCGCCAGCTTTTTGCAGCTGATGTGGCTGGCTTCGCCGGCTTTGCCGATCGGCGGCTTCTCCTATTCGGAGGGGCTGGAGGCGGGCGTGAATGCCGCGCTGGTGGGCAACGAGGCGCAGGCGGCCGACTGGATTGCCGAGCAGCTGCAGCTCAGCCAGGCCCGGGGCGATATGGCGGTGCTGGCCCAGGCCATGCAGGCCTGGCACAGCGATGAGCGTGGGCGCCTGGTGGCACTCAACGCCTGGGTGCTGCAGACGCGCGAGAGCAGCGAGCTGCGCCTGCAGACCGAGCAGATGGGCCGCTCGCTGGTGGCCTGGTTGCAGAACCGCTATGCCGATGATGGCGAGGCGCTGGCCCGGGTGGCCTGGCTGGCTGGCCAGGATGCAAGCTACCCGCTGGCCTTTGCGCTGGCCGCGCACCTGGCAGGCGCAGGCGCGCGCGATGCGCTGCTCGCCTATGCCTTTGGCTGGGCCGAGAACATGGTGCAGGCAGCGATCAAATCCGTGCCGCTGGGCCAGAGCGCCGGCCAGCGCATTCTGGCGCGGCTGGCAGAGGCGATACCGGCGGCGGCCGAGCATGCGCTGGTGCTGGGCGATGACCAGCGCCAGGCTTTTTCCCCGATGCTGGCCATTCTTTCGGCCCGGCATGAACACCAATACTCACGGCTTTTTCGATCATGAGCACTGCACTGCACCACATCCCCCACCGCAGCAAAAAGCTGCCTCCGCTGCGCGTTGGTATCGGCGGGCCCGTGGGCTCGGGCAAGACCACCATCTTGGAGATGCTGTGCAAGGCCATGCGCGACAAATGGGACCTGATCGCCATCACCAACGACATCTACACCAAGGAAGACCAGCGCCTGCTGACCGTCAGCGGCGCGCTGCCAGCCGAGCGCATCATGGGGGTGGAGACGGGCGGCTGCCCGCACACGGCGATCCGCGAAGATGCCTCCATCAACCTCGAAGCCATCGACCGCATGCTGGGCCAGTTTCCCGATGCCGATATCGTGTTTATCGAATCGGGCGGCGACAACCTGGCTGCGACCTTCAGCCCCGAGCTGTCGGACCTGACCATCTATGTGATCGATGTGGCGGCCGGCGAAAAGATTCCGCGCAAGGGCGGCCCGGGCATCACCAAGAGCGATCTGTTTGTGATCAACAAGACCGATCTGGCCCCCTATGTCGGTGCCAACCTGGAGGTGATGCGCAGCGACACCGAACGCATGCGCAGCACGCCCAAAGGCACCAAGCCCTTTGTGATGACCAACCTGAAGACACTGGACGGCCTCGATGAGGTGGTGGCCTTTATCGAAAAGCAGGGCCTGCTGCTGGGCTGAGTTGCCGTACCGAGGGCATCAGCGCTGGGGCGTATTGAGGCTAAAAGCCGTATCGGGGTGCTCGCGGCCCTGCTGCGTAATCCAGGCCAGCCAGTCCTGCGCCGTGATCTGCGTGCGGCCTTGCAAGGCCGGGGGCAGGGCCTCGTAGACCAGCACCTCCAGCGGATGTTGGCCGCCGCTGGTCAGCGCGACGTCCAGCGTCAGCACGCGCTTGGTGTATTCACCCACATCCTGCGGCCAGATGCCTTCGATGCGGTCCATGGCCTGCTCCAGTGCATCGTTCAAGGGGTAGACCTCGGCGAGCACCAGGCTGCTGCCCTGCAACTGCAGGCCCGGGTACCAGCCCAGGTCATACAGCGTACCCGTCAGCAAGCTGCGGCCCAGCAGGGCGATGCCAGGCTGCAGCCGGGCAATGTCGTTCACGCCCCCGGCGCGCAAGGTGCCATAGACGGCGACATGGCCCGCGCCACAAGGGCGCCAGGGCGGGTCGGTGATAGGGTGTTCTGGGGGGGGAGTCTGCATCGAACGCTCGGGTGGAGATGGATCAGCCGGCCTGCGCAGGCCGGCCCGCCGCTTGCCGGGTCTTGGCAATTTCGCGGCTGGGTAGCGGGGTCTCGCCGGTGGCCATGCGCATCAGCAGGCAGTGCAGCATCTCGGTGGACAGGCCATGGAGCACCAGGCGGTGGCCAGCGCGCAAGGTGGACAGGGGTACCAGCGGGTGCTTGTTGTTGAGCATCACCAGGTGCTCGGGCGAGGACAGGATCTTGGCCGCATAGATGGCGACGGTCTCATCGAGCTGCAGCGAATTGCTGGCGCGCCAGAAATCGTTGTCGGTCAGCAGCAGCTGGTAGACCGGCGTGTAGATCTCGATGGCGCTTTGCAGATCGAGAATGTTGAGCCGGCCATGGGGCATCGCGGCCAGCTGCAGCGGTGGGTCGCAGAGCATGCCAAAGTCGGGCTCGGCCACCGGGCCCATGTGCTGGCCGTGGCTGCGCAGCGTGGTGTTGAGCCGGATGACAAAGTTGAACAGGTTCAGGTCGTGCTTCAGGAACAGCTCGTCCTTGATGTCATCGATCTCCATCGGGGCCAGCGGCTTGGTGGGCACGGGCGTGGGCGCATTGGCGCCGATAAAGCTCAGGATCTGCGAGCCCAGGTGGAAGTGGCGCATGATGAGCCAGTTCGCCTCGGGCGAGACAAAGCGGTTCATGCTGAAGGCCAGGGTGCGGTGCAGCAGCTTGGAATGCGCCCAGCGCTTGGGCAGCAGCACCTTGAGCACCTGGATCAGAATGATGCTGATGCGCGCAATCGGCCGGATGAAGGGCAACAGAAACTGGCGCGAGCGGCTGCTCGAATCCTTGAGCCAGGCGGCCTTGACATGGTCGGGCAGCGGCGTGCTGTCGTCCAGGTAGAGCGCGAGCCAGGGGTTGGGGTCGCGCTCGTCGTGGGGGATGTCCCGAAAATCGGTCATCGTGCGCGCTCCGAGGCCGTGGCTTCCAGAATGTGCCGGAACTGCATCAGGTAGAGCGCAGAGGTATGGCGTGCGGTCGCGGCAATCGCTGCTGCGGCGGTGCCGGTCTCGTCCAGCGCCATCACCATCTGCACCGCCAGCAGCCAGCGCTCCAGGTGGTCTTCGTCATTGGCGCCGTGGTACTCCAGAAAGCGGAAGCACTCTGGGCCCAGCGCCAGGTGCTGGCGCAACAGCGGCAGCAGGCTGGGAACGATGCGCTGGCCCGTACCTTCAATGATGTAGATGGCGCCCAGGAGGCCAATCGGGTTGGGAGTGGCTGCCAGGCTGTGCAGGTAGCTGTTGAGCGCCTCGCCGCCGGGGTTGCGGCGCAGCTGCTGGATGTCGGTTTCGGTGCCCCCGGCATTCAAGTAGTCCTGGTGCAGGATCTTGAAGTCGTTCTGCTCCTCGCTGGCATGCACGCCCATCAGCGCAGCCAGCTCGGCATAGGCCCCTGTGAGCGAGGTGGCACCTTCGCGCATCCACAGGCTGCCTTCGCGCACCTGCGGCACCCATTGGCTCATCCAGCGCACATAGTCGGCCTGCTGGATCTGGCCGCTGTGGATGCGGTGCACCAGCGGCGTGCGCCAGACCTGGGAGCGGTAGTCATGCCAGATGCTGGCCAGCTCGGTCAGCAAGGGCGCCAGGCCCGCTGGGGCTGCGGCCGGATCATGGGGCGGGGCGATCAGCGCGCTTTCTGCAGCGGCTGCGGCCTGGGGCGCGCGTTGGGCCGGGGTGCTGGCGCTGGTGGCAGACGTGCCAGCAGGCGTGCTGCGCTCCACCTCCAGCAGCATATAGCCAGCGGTAAAGCGGCCGGACTCGGGCACAAAGCACAGCATGGTGTCGCCGGGTTTCAAGCGCTCATGCTGGGTCTGCAGGTATTCGGCGATCATCACAAAAATCGAGGCCGCGCCGGTATTGCCGCGCCAGGCCAGGTTGCTCCACCAGCGCTCCCGCGGGATCGACAGCTGCGCCTTGTTCAGCAGCTCATCGACGACGGGAATGAATTTCTCGGACGAGTAGTGGCACAGAAAATGGTCAATGCCGCGCTCGGGCAGCCAGCCCTGGTGGGCGATGCGGGCGTACTCGTGGATGCAGACATCGAAGAGGTGGGGCAGCAGGCGGATGTCCTGGCGCAGGGACAGCGCGCCTGCGGCCTCGGCCTCGGCCCAGGAGGGGAAATCGAGGTGGCTGCGCTGGCGGTCATGCGTGAGGCCCAGCTGCATGCACACCGGGTAGTCGCCGGCAAAGCTGCGCTGGTGGGTCCAGCGCAGTTTGAGGCGCAGGTCGGGGCGCTGGGGCAACGCGGCGCCCTGGCCCAGCAGCACGGCGCCGGCGCCATCGCTCAGCATCCAGCGCAAAAAGTGCGCATCGAAATCGGTGTTGTAGTCCTGGCCCGCGTAGCGCGAGCGCTTGAAAAGGCGCGAGGGCATCTCGCTGGCCACCGCCAGCGCATGGGCATGCGTGCCGTGCTCCACCGCCAGCGCCGCGCTTTGCAGCGCACCCACGCTGGCCGCGCAGACGCCCTGCACGCTGAGCAGCTCCATCGGCGGGGCGGCCATCTCGCCCTGGATCATGCTGGCAAAGCCGGGCATCAGCGCGTCGCCGCCAGAGGACCCGCTGGCCAGAAAGCCAATGTCGGCCAGCGGCCGCGCGGCCTGCGCCAGGGCCGCTTCGATGGCGCCCTTGGCCATTTGCGCATTGCTGTAGCGGGTGCTGCCATCGGGCGCAATCGCGTAGTGGCGCTGCTGGATGCCGTTTTCCGCCAGGATGCGGCGCTTGATGCGTTCGGACAGGCGGTTGAGTGGTGCGACATAGGCATCCATGCCGTCGTTGGCAATGGGGGCGCCGGGCATGAAGTGACCGGCGGATTCGATATAGACCTGCGAATAAGCGACTGGCATAGATGACTACTTTTTCTCCATAGGCGGCATCAGCGACCGGCTGCGGGCCGATCGGCAAACCATCCCTCCAACAAAGACCCGTGCCATATAGGGCAACAGGCCTGCCTCATTGAGCGCCGGGTGGACCCGGTGTCGGTATTCTTCAGCATGCAAACGGGTCAACGCGGACCAGTGGGCATGCGGGCATTCATGGTGGGCGGTGTGCAGGCCAATATTAAAGAGCAGCGGGTTGACCCAGCCTTCAAAATTGCGCGCGTAGTTCAGCATGCCACCGTCGGTATCGTTTTTGGACTTTGGGGACTTGCGGCCATCGGCATGTGCATGCTGCAGGTAGTTGGTGGCCAGCAGCCAGTGCAGGCCATGGAGCTGGGGCAGGATGACAAAGACCAGCGCCTTTTTCCAATCCAGCGCCAGCAGCCCCGCCCAGCTGCCCAGCCACAGTGCGTACTGGCCCATGCAGTAGCGAAAGGCGCCGGGCTGGCGCCGGCGCAGCCCCGCCAGCCAGCGGATGAACAGCGGGTACAGCACCCAGGCCGCCTGCAGCGGGTGGAGCAGGTAGCCCCATAGGTGGTTGCTGTCACCGCCAAAGCGGTAGGTGCGGGCGATGTCCTGCTCGCCATGCTTGTAGCGGTGGTGGTTGGCCACATGGGCGGGCCAGAACACAAAGGTAGGGTGGCCCTGCAGCAACGTCAGCGCATAGTCGGTGGCGCGGTTGGCCCAGCGGCTGTGCGGCCCCGTCCACATGCGCAGGTGCGTGTGGTTGTGGTGGATGACGCCGATGCCCAAGGTCAAAAATAGCTGGACCAGATAGAGCCACCAGACCAGGCCATGCTGCCACTGCCAGGTGGCGATCAGCGGCAGGGCCAGCATGTAGAGCAGCGATTGCCAGTCACGCCAGTGGCGCAGCCGGGGCAGTGTGCGGGAGGCGGTGGCGGGCAGGGGCGGGCTGTCGTCGCGGGTCATGCCAACCGGGTCAAGCAGCGGGGCGGCCTGGGGCCGGGCGTGGAGGGCGCGGGGGCAGCGGGTCTGCTTCGCTGCGCATCAGGCGGTCCATAAAGGCCAGTGCAAAGCCATAGTTGCCGGCGGGCCGGGCATGGTGCAGGTGGTGGCGGCGGCTGGCAGCCAGCGGGTGGCGGGGCCCTACGCGCGGGAAGAAGTCGTAATTGGCATGGCCTACGGCGTTCAGGAAGATGCTGAACACCGGCACCGAGGCCAGCGACCAGAAGGCAAAGTCATGCAGCACCATCGGCAGCAGGATCACATTGCCCAACATCATCGCCTCGATGGGGTGAAAGCTGTAGGTCGACCAAGGCGTGACGACGACCGAGCGGTGGTGGTCGCCATGGAAGCGCTTGAACCAGCGCGTGTGCAGCAGGCGGTGGTTGATCCAGAAATGCACATCGTTCCAGATCAGCAGCACCCAGATCTCGATGGCGATTTGCCAGCCGCTGGGCGCCACTGCAAAATGCGCCCAGCCCAACTGCACGAAGCCCCAGGGCACGACCATGCCCAGGCCAAACACCAGGATCGAATGGAAAGACTGGCGCCACTCGCGCCGCAACTGGTCGGGCTTGAGCGGCCGGGTATCGAGCACCTGGCCGATGCCGCGTCGTTGTAGAAAGCCGGTGAGCGCCGTCATGCCCAGGCCACCCGCCACATACAGGACACTGAAAAATGCCAGGCCCCAAGCCATCACCTGCCAGGCGCTGAGGTCGGAGAAGACTTGGGCGGCCGTCATTGCGCGCGGATGTTCTGCTCTTTGATGATGGCGCCCAGCGCCTTCACATCGGCATCAATGCGGTTTTTCAGGCCTTCGGGCGAGCTGCCCACCGCCTGCCAGCCCTGCAGGGCGAGCTTTTGGCGCATCTCGGGGCTGCGCACGATCTCGCCCACGGCCGCAGCGAGCTTGTCGACATGGGCCTTGGGCATGGCCTTGGGGGCGGCCACGGCGTTCCAGATTTCCATGTCGTAGTTGGCAATACCCAGCTCCTTGAGGCTGGGCAGGCCGGGAGCCAGCGGGCTGCGGGCGGCCGAGCTCACGCCAATGCCGCGCAGCTTGCCGGCCTGGATCTGGTTCATCGCCAGTGCTGGTGGCAGCATCGAGAGCTGCAGATCGCCGCCCTGGATGCCGTTAAATACCTGCGGGTAGCCGGGGTAGGGGATGTGCTCGGGCTTGATCTTGGCACGGCTCTTGAGCAGCTCCATGCCCAGGTGGCCGATGGTGCCCACGCCAGGTGAGCCATAGCTCCAGCTGCTGCCCGCCTGGCTGGCGGCCTCGAAAAAGGCCTTGCCCTCCGGGGCCTTGGCCGGGGCGACCAGCACCAGCGGGGCCACGCCAATCAGGCCGACAGGCTGCAGATCGGTCAGCGGGTCGTAGCGGATCGCGGGGTTGAGCAGCTTGGCAATCGTCATATTGCCGTTGATCATCACGCTGAAGGTGTAGCCGTCGGTGGCGCGCGCCACGTATTCGGCGGCGATGTTGCCGCCAGCCCCGACCTTGTTCTCGACGATGATCGGTTGGCCCAGGGCCTTTTCCAGCGGCTCGGCCAGCGCGCGGGCGGTCAGGTCAGGCGAGGATCCTGCCGGGAAGCCCACGATCAGGTGCAGGGGTTTACTCGGCCAGTTGTCCGCAGCCAGGGCGCCGGTGCTGGCGAGGGTGGCCAAAGTGGCTGCCACCAGGCAGCGGCGGGACAGGGAAAAATGCATAAAAGCTCCAGATTCGCATGGCTGCCCGCATGGGTGGAGGTTTATCCGTCTGTACGTCCGCCGGGCTCATACGGGCCATAAAAAAAGCGCACAGGCCGGAGGCATGTGCGCTTTGATTATCGCCAATTGCGATATGGATGTGTGCTGCGATAGCAGATCGTTGCAATACGGCTTAAGCGTATTCGGCCAAGGCCTTGCGCATCTTCTTCATCGCTGCCGATTCGATCTGGCGAATCCGCTCGGCGCTGACGCCGTAGACAGCGGCCAGGTCGTGCAAGGTCATGCCGCCCGAGCCATCGTCGTTCACCTTGAGCCAGCGCTCTTCCACAATGTGGCGGCTGCGCTCGTCCAGGGTGGCCAAGGCTTCCTGAATGCCATCGGTGGCCAGGTAGTCGCGCTGGCGCGACTCGATCATCGCGGTGGGCTCATGCGAGGCGTCTGCCAGATAAGCGATCGGGCCATAGGCCTGCTCGCCGTCATCGGAGGGGCTCGGATCGAGCAGCACATCGCCGCCCGACAAGCGGGTTTCCATCTCGATCACGTCTTCGCGCTTGACATTCAGGTGCGCGGCCATCGCGTCGATTTCGCTCTCGGAGAGCGTCTCGCGCTGCATCGCGCCGTCTTCCATGCCCGCTTCGGCCTTGAAGCCCTGCTTCATCGAGCGCAGGTTGAAGAACAGCTTGCGCTGGCTCTTGGTGGTGGCCACCTTGACCATGCGCCAGTTCTTCAGAATGTATTCGTGGATCTCGGCCTTGATCCAGTGCATGGCGTAGCTGACCAGACGTACGCCCTGGTCCGGGTCAAAGCGCTTGACGGCCTTCATCAGACCGACGTTGCCTTCCTGGATCAGATCGCCGTGCGGCAAGCCGTAGCCCATGTACTGGCGGGCAATGGATACCACCAGGCGCAGGTGCGAGAGCACCAGGCGGCCGGCGGCCTCTACATCACCGTTTTCCTTGAGTTTCTTTGCATAGCCCAGCTCTTCCTCGGGGGTGAGCATGGGGATGCGGTTGACCGCAGTGATGTACGCGTCCAGATTGCCCAGGGGTGGCACCAACGACCATGGGTTTGCAGGAGCCAATGCGGTAGAAATGGTGGCGGCTCCAGAATGAGTTGTCACGCTAGAAGTCCTTTCGTCTATGCGATACATAGTAACACCGGTAGGAGTCCCTTGATGCTGTGGGAGTTCCCATGCTGCAGTGCGGTAATCTCGGGTTTAAGTTCTGACTAAGAATGGCGAGGATTGGCGTAGATAAAGAATAGCTTGCTCCTGATTTTGATGCTATTCACATTTCTTTATCGCGGCCATAGCGGCTGGCGGGGCGCTGTCTGACACCCGTTTCCGCTTTCAGGGCAGTTGGAGTGGGCAGTCTGTGGATAAGTTCCCTACTGGCGGCTAAAAATCTGGATATATTCTCAGTGGTTGGGGTGCTGTCAAGCAGCCTTCCAAATGCAGCGTGTTTGATAAAAATCATGGAGTTGAATAATGCATCCCTTGGCCATGAACCCCGGCCCGGCCGGCCACTACCTGGTGGCATGGGCCAGCACGACGGTGGACAGTGAAACGGCGGCCCAGGCGCTGGCCCAGGCGGGCGTGAAGGCCCGCCTGGCGGCCTGCGCCCAGGTCGAGAAAATCCATTCGCACTACTGGTGGGACGGTCAGTTGCAGCAGACCGATGAATGGCGCATTACCTGGAAGACCACGCCCCCCAGCCTGCTGGCCTTGCAGCGTTTGCTGCTGCCGCTGCACCCCTATGCGCTGCCGCAGTGGCTCTGGGGTGAGAGCGCGGCCAGCCCCGCCTATGCGGCCTGGGTCGCGGCGGAAGTGGGCTCTGCGCTGCAGGTGTGAAGGGCTACGGCGTCTGGTCAGCCTTATCAGACGGGCAGCACAGCCACGCCCTGGGCGCCGAGCGCTGCCAAGGCCTCGGTGTTGGCGGGGTGGGCATTGGTGATCAGCGTCTGCTGGGTGGGTGGGCAGGCGACGGCGTAGCGGCTGCGCAGTCCTATCTTGCTGTAGTCGGCCAGCACCAGCATGGACGAAGACTGCTCGGCCATGGCGCTGGCCAGGCTCGCTTCATGCTCGTTGCCAAAGGTCACGCCATCGTGCGCGCTGATGCCCACCGGCGAGAGCAGCGTGACATCGGCGCGGTAGCGGCGGATCTCATTGAGGGTGACCTCGCCATAGGTGCAGGGGATCTCGGGGTTGGTATCGCCGCCCAGCAGCACCACGCGCATGCGGTTCGCCGTGCCAGCGGGCGCCTGGGTGCCAGCGAGCTTGAGGGCCACGGTGATGGAGTTGGTGACCACGACCAGGCGGCTGATCAGGCTGAGCTCTTCGGCCAGGATGGCCGTGGTGGTGCCGGCATCGATAAACACCATCTGGCCCGGTTGCAGACGCTTGACCGCCGCCTTGGCGATCGCGCGCTTCTCGGCCACGCGCAGCGCCTGGCGTTGCACAAAAGGGGGCTCGTCTTGCGTGACGCGGGCGACGCCGCCATGCACGCGCCGCACCAGGCCCATGGATTCGAGCGCCAGCAAATCCTGGCGCACCGTTTCGCGGGAGACCTGCATGTCCTGGATGAGTCTTTCGGTGCTGAGCCGGTCGATCGAGGCGAGCAGCGACTGGATGCGGACAAAGCGGTCTTCTTGCAGCATGGATGCGTTTCCTTCAAGGGCAGTCCGGCAGCGCGGCCTGCGCTATTTTGCAGTAGCGGCCTGGACGGCCGTGTGTAATCAAAAAGGCCCCCTGCATGACCCATGCCCAAGGGCAGAAGGTGGTGCAGAGGGCCCGGAGGCTGCCAATCAGCGTTGACGACGTGCGAGCGCAGCGCCTGCCATCAGCAGCATCGACACCAGCAGCAGGGCCAGCGGCTGGTTGGTGGGCACGGGCGTTGCCGCTTGCGATGGCGGCACCACCACATCGGCAGGCACGGCGACCAGCATCGGATCGACGATGGCGCCGTTGACCAGGCCGTCTTCGTCGAGCGGGCCGCCGTCGGTCACGGTATAGCGGACCACGCCGCCGGCCATGCTGGCGCCGGCGATCTCGCTGACCTGGCGCTTGCCGTCTGCTGCGGTATGCACCTTCATCACGCGGCTGTTGGCGGGCAGGTCGGCGGGCACCTCCAAGCGGACCTGGGCGCTGAAGCCTTCATGGGCGCAGCCCGACAGCGTGAAGGACAGCAGACCGGTGGCGGCTTTCAGGCCGGCGGGCAGCAGGTCGGCAGGCACTGCGCTGACGCTGGCGTTGGACTGGTCGCAGCGGGTGGCGGCCTGGATGTTCAGGGCCATCGCGGGCAGGTTGCCGCCGGGCGTGGGCAGCTGGGTGTCGATGAGGTCCTGCACCGGTGGCTCGGGCTCAGGCGCAGGGTGGCCCAGCTCGAAGGAGCCGGTGGCGCTCCAGTCGGACCAGTTGAGGTGCGTATCGCGCACGCGCACCCGCCAGTACCAGCGCTCATCCTGGCCCAGCTGCAGCACCTGCGGGGCCTGGCCCTGGAAGGGGTCCCAGGCCGAGCCCTTGCTGCCATCGGCCTTGGCCAGCTGCGCATAGCACTGGCGGCCGCCCTGGCGCTCAGCGCCGCTGTCACCGTCTTCATCCCACTTGTAGCCGCAGCTCCAGCGGTCACGCAGGCTGTTGCCGCCGGCAATGATGGCGCTGGTGAGCTTGCCGCGCT
Organism: Comamonas koreensis; assembly: GCF_014076495.1. Classification (NCBI taxonomy): domain Bacteria; kingdom Pseudomonadati; phylum Pseudomonadota; class Betaproteobacteria; order Burkholderiales; family Comamonadaceae; genus Comamonas; species Comamonas koreensis. Next base: position 1,720,150 of record NZ_CP043575.1, read on the forward strand.
CCGTGCCCGCATCCACATTCGGGTAGACGCGCTGGGGGTTGGCCAGCAGGTAGCCCAGCGGCAAGGTCGCAATATCGGCATCCTTTTGCGTGTTGACGCGCACACCATTCAGGTAGGTCCAGTTCTCGCTGCGGGTGTCGTTGCCCCAGACGTCGTAGACCGGTTGGCCGGCGGCAAACTGCGGGTCCTTGGAGACCTGCCATTGCGCCTCATAGAGCGCCGGGCCTGCGCCTGTGCGGTAGGCGAGCTTCAGGCTGGCCGGGTCGACCTGGCCGAGCTTGGCCTGGACCAGCTCCGGCTGGAAGGACCAGGCCTGGCTGGTGATCGCGATGCTGTCGTCGGGCGTGCTGCTGGTGGTGGACGCACCCAGGTCGTAGCGCTTCCAGGTCAAAGCCGGGGTGGCGCTGCCAAAGCTGGCTTCCAAGGTGCCGTAGCCAAAGCTGAGCTTGGTGTTGGCGATGACGTCCAGGTCGCTGTCATCGCTTTGCTTGGCGCCTTCGAGCGCGCCGCTGCCCGAAGCCACATTCAGCCAGAGGTGGCGGCTGTTCATCGAATTGCCGCGCTCGTAGAAGTGCACATGGCCGTTCAAGTTGGCGGTGATGGCGCCGGTCGTGCGGCCATAGTCTTCCATCTGGGCGATGAAATCGCAGGTGGCCATCACCTCGCCTTGGCGCCATTTTTCGCTCAGGCAAGGGTGGTGGTTGAGCAGCACCATATAGGGCTTCTTGTCCACACGGGTCTGGGCCATCAGGCCGGTAAACCAGTTCAGGTGCTCTTGCATGTAGTCGGCGCGAAAGAGCCCGCGGCCGTTGTCGTAGCCGGTCCAGCCGCCGGTGTTGTGCATGGCCGAGGCGGGGTTGAAATCGCTGCCGACAATGCGCATGCCCAGGTAGTCCAGCTGGTACCAGTGCAGCGGGTGCTTTTGAGAGCCATTGGCGGGCATGCGGTTGAAGTACTTGCGGTAGGTCTTGGCCCAGCTTTTCTCGCTGCCGGCGCTGGCCTGCTCGCCGCCAAAGTACTCGTGGTTGCCGGGCGAGGGGATCAGCGGCACATAGGCCGTGATGGCGGCGAGCGGGCCGAAGAACTGGTCTTTCCAGTTGCTGCGCGTACCGCCCGATCCGACCAGGTCGCCGGGCACCATGAAGCCGGCCAGGCTCTGCGCGCACTGGGCAGCAGAGCCCGCGCAGTCGTTGTTGATCACGCCCAGGGTGATGTTCTTGAGGCGGTTGGCCAGGCCATCCTGGGTGTCCGAGACCACGGCGAACTTGGCGCTCGCAACGCCATCGCCCTCGCGCGGCCAGGTCTTGAACTGGAAGGGGCCGGCCAGCTTGGGCGCTGCACTGGTGCCGGTGACCACCGCGTACTCATAGAGCGTGTTCGATTGCAGGCCGGCAATATCGGCAAAAAATATGCTGCTGTCAGCAAAGTCACCCACCGGGTTGATGGCGGGCGCCAAGGTGTAAGGCCCGCTGCTGCCGGCCAGGCGCCACCAGATGGTGGGGGCCGGTTCGCTGGTCTCCAGCATCACCGCCATGTGGTCGGGGCCGGGGTTCTGCAAGGTGGGGCCCACGGTCAGCGCGGGCGCGTTGGCAGTGCTGGGCAGCTTGGCGGGGTCAAAGGGCTTGGGTGGTTCGCTGCTGGTTTGCGTCAGCACCACATCATCGAGGCCCCAGTACCAGTTGTTGTCGGTGTTCAGGTAGCTAAAGCGCAGGCTGACTTTTTTGGCGCCGGCCGGGGTACTGAAGGCCAGGCTCTCGGTCTGGTTCAGGCGCGAGGCACTGGTCTCATGCAGCAGGGTCTGCACGGAGCTGTCATCAAACACGGCCTCGACCTTGATGCTCTCCTTCTTGGTCGAGCCCATCTGGAAATGGTTGAGAAAGCCCAACGCGTAGCTGCCGCCGCCCAGCACCGCAATGCTGGGGCTTTCCATCACGGTGTTGAAGAACAGACCGCTGTTGGGCCGCAGGCCATCGGATTCGGCCACCGCGATCTTGCCGCTGGCCTTTGTCAGCTTGGCGCGATCGCCGCCCGAGACCTGCGCGGTCCAGTAGGCGGGCGTGACAAACTTCCAGCCCAGCCAGGGCAGTTTGGCGGCGGTGGAGCGGCCACTGGTGGCCACTGTCTCGGCATTCTCTAGGCGCATTGTCCAGCCAGCTGGCCCGGTCGTGCCCAGGCCGCTGGGTGCATCGGCGCCCGCCGCATTGAAATTCTCGCTAAAGACCACCGTTTGGGCCAGGGCCAGTCCGCTGACTGCCCAGAGCCCGGCGGCACACAGCTGCCGCAAGCTTGCTATTTTCATGAAACCTCCTGCCGTCAAGGCCGATGTGGTGAATGCATGTCGTCACCAGGAAGTGCAAAAAATAACAAGATTGCATGAAACTACAATGACGCGGGCGCAAAAAAGCCCTGCGCCAGAGGGCAGGGCTTGGAACTGCGATGGGGCTGCTGGGCGATCAGGCGAGCAGCGCCTGGGCAAATTCCTTGGCGCTGAAGGTCTCGAGGTCTTCGACCTTTTCACCCACACCGATGAAGTACACAGGGATGGGGCGCTCCTGCGCGATGGCGGCCAGCACGCCGCCCTTGGCCGTGCCGTCGAGCTTGGTGACGATCAGGCCGGTCAGCTGCAGTGCATCGTCAAAGGCGCGCACCTGGTTGAGCGCGTTCTGGCCGGTGTTGCCATCAATGACCAGCAGCACCTCGTGCGGCGCGCTGCCATCGGCCTTGGTGACGACGCGTTTGATCTTCTTGAGCTCTTCCATCAGGTGCAGCTGCGTGGGCAGGCGCCCGGCGGTATCCACCAGCACGACATCCTTGCCCCGGGCCTTGCCGGCGGTCACCGCATCAAAGCTGACGGCCGCGGGGTCGCCGCCTTCCTGGCTGATGATCTCGACGGTGTTGCGGGTGGCCCAGACGCCCAGCTGCTCACGCGCCGCAGCGCGGAAGGTGTCGGCCGCTGCCAGCAGCACGCTCTGGCCGGCATCGGCCAGGTGCTTGGTCAGCTTGCCGATCGAGGTGGTCTTGCCAGCGCCGTTGACGCCAGCCACCATGATGACCGTGGGGCTGTGCTCGCCAATGACCAGTGGCTTTTCCAGTGGCGCGAGCAGATCTGCCAGCGCGCTGGCCAGCAGGTCCTTGACAGCGGCGGGGTCGGTGGTCTTGCTGTCCTTGACGCGCTGCTTGAGGTCTTTGAGCAGATGCTGGGTTGCCTTGACGCCGGTATCGGCCATCAGCAGCGCCTCTTCGAGCTCTTCGTAGAGCTGCTCGTCGATCTTGGTGCCGGTGAAGACCGTGGCAATGCTCGAGCCGGTTTTGCGCAAACCGCTCTTCAAGCGGTTCATCCAGCTGTCGCGGCTGCTGGCGGGCTCGGATGCTATAGTGATAGGAGCTACCGGAGCCTGCGGAGCTTGTGTAACTGGGTTTTTCGTGACCGTTTCTGCAGCCGTGGGTGCCGGGGCTGCGGCCTTGCCGCCCATGCCCAGGCCACGCAGCCAGCCCGTCTTGGTGGGCTCGGCAGCCACAGGGCGGATCGGGGTCAGCGGCGCGCTGGGCACCTGGGGTGCGGGCGGCGGGACATCGGCCGCTGGAGCGGGCGCAGGCGCTGGCTCGGCGGCGGAAGGGCTGGGGGCTGCGTCGGCAGCGGGAGATTTTTTCTTGAAAAAACTGAACATTGTGCGCTACGTAGAATCAGCCTATTTTATGAAACGTTCCACCATTTTGCTGGCCTTGATGGCCTCCCTGGGCGCTGGGGCTTCTCCAGCCTGGGCCGCATCGCCTATGCCCACCACTGCCATCGCCTCCAATTCTGCTGGGGCCCAGCAGTTCAAACTGTCCAATGGCATGGACCTGATCGTACAGCCTGACAAGCGCGCGCCCACGGCGGTGCACATGGTCTGGGTGCGCGTGGGCTCGATGGACGAGGTCGACGGCCGCTCGGGCCTGGCCCATGCGCTCGAGCACATGATGTTCAAGGGCACGGCCACCGTAGCGCCCGGCGATTTTTCGCGCAAGGTCGCAGCGCTCGGCGGGCAGGACAATGCCTTTACCAACCGCGACTACACCGGCTACTACCAGCAGATTCCGTCGGGCAAGCTCGAAGAGGTGATGCGCCTGGAGTCAGACCGCTTTGCCAACAACCAGTGGCCCGACAGCGAGTTCAAGAAAGAGATCGAGGTCATCAAGGAAGAGCGGCGCATGCGCACCGACGACAACCCGCGCGCCAGCCTGATGGAGCAGCTCAACGCTGCGACCTGGCAGGCCTCGCCCTACCACCGCCCGGTGATTGGCTGGATGGGCGACCTCGACTCCATGCACCCCGATGATGCCCGCGCCTTCCACAAGGCCTGGTATGTGCCGGAGAACGCGGTGGTGGTGGTCGCTGGCGATGTGGATGTGGACAAGGTGCTTGCGCTGGCCGAGAAATACTACGGCAGCATTCCAGCGCGTGCCTTGCCGGAGCGCAAGCCCCGGCCCGAGCCACTGCAAAAGGGCGAGCGCCGGCTCGACTACAAGGCGCCTGCCGAGCAGGCCTATGTGGTGATGAGCTTCAAGGTGCCCGACCTGCGCAACCTGGTCGAGCCCAAGGACAGCGACAAGGATGCGATGGCGCTGTTGATGCTGGGCTCTGTGCTCAGTGGCTATGACGGCGCGCGCCTGGACCGCCAGCTGACCCAGGGCCCCGGCCGCGTGGCTGACGCCACCTTCAGCGGTGCCAGCGTGGTCAACCGGGGGCCTTCCACCTTCTTGCTGGGCGGCGTGCCATCGCAAGGCAAGACCGCCAAGGACGTGGAGGCGGCTTTGCGTGCCGAGGTGGCCCGCGTTGCCAAGGAAGGCGTGGGCGAGGCCGAGCTGGAGCGGGTGCGCACCCAGTGGCAGGCCTCTACCGTGTATGAGCGCGACTCGGTCTTTGGCCAGGCCAATGACCTGGGCTCCAACTGGGTGCTGGGCTTGCCGCTCGATGCCAATGACAAGCTGCTGGCGCTGATGAAAACGGTGACAGCCGCGCAGGTGCAGTCGTTGGCTGCGCGCTATTTTGGCGATGACCAGATGACAGTGGCGACCCTGGTACCCCAGCCGCTGACCGATGCCGACCGCGCCGCGCAAAAGCGTAGCGGTGCCGCGACCAAGGACGGGGCGGTGCACTGACCAAACCCCGTGGCGGATGCACTGTTTGACGCACCCGCCAACGATTGTTTTTACCAGGACCTGCCGCAGATGGCAGCGGGCCCTGGCTAGCAGAGATACCCATGCGAACCTCTTTTTGCAAAACACTGGTCGGCGGCGCAGCCGCCTTGCTGGCCTGCCATTCGGCCTGGGCCTTGCTGCCCATTGAGCACTGGACCCAGGACAGCGGCGCCCAGGTCTGGCTGGTCAACAGCCCCACGATCCCGATGGTGGATGTGCAGCTGAACTTTGATGCTGGCAGCCGGCGCGACCCGGCGGACCAGGCAGGCCTGGCGAGCGCCGCGGCCATGATGGCCTCCAAGGGCGTCAAGGCGCAGGGCAGTGCGCCTGCGCTTGACGAGAACGCGGTCGGCGAAGCCTGGGCCGATCTGGGTGCCAGCTTTGGCGCCGGCGCCAGCAGCGATGCGCTGACCTTCTCCTTGCGCTCGCTGACCGATGGCAGCCTGCTGGGCCGCGCCGCTGACCTGGCGGCCCGCCAGATGGCCCAGCCCAGCTATGACGATGCCGTCTGGCAGCGCGAGCGCGAGCGCTGGAATGCCGCGATCAAGGAGGGCAATACCCGCCCTGCGGTGGTGGCGGGCCGCGCCTTCAACCAGGCCGTGTTTGGCAGCCACCCTTATGGGCTGCGTGCCACTGAAGAGACCCTGGCCCGGATCAGCCCGGCGGTGATGCAGCAGTACCTGGCGCGCTCGGTCGACGCCTGCCGCGCCAAGGTGACGCTGGTGGGCGCGCTGGACAAGACCCAGGCCGATGCGCTGGTCAAGCGCCTGCTGGCCCAGGTGCCGGCCACGCCCAAGGCGCAGTGCGCGGCGCCCGCTGAGGTGCCGGCCGTGCAGCCGCTGGCCAAGGCCGATGACATCCAGATCGCGTTTGACTCGGCCCAGGCCCAGGTGCTGCTGGGCCAGCCCGGCATCCGCCGCGCCGACCCGGATTTTCTGGCCGTGCTGGTGGGCAACCATATTCTGGGCGGCGGCGGATTCGCGTCGCGCCTGATGGAAGAGGTGCGCGAAAAGCGCGGCCTGGTGTATGGCGTGTACTCGTCGTTCAACCCGGGGCTGGATGCCGGTGCCTTCCAGATCGGATTGCAGACCCGGCCTGACCAGGCAGCCGAGGCGCTCAAGGTGACGCGCGAGGTGCTGAGCGATTTCATCGCCAAGGGCCCCACCGCCGAGGAACTGCGCGATGCCAAGGACAACCTGATTGGGGGCTTTGCGCTGCGCGTGGACAGCAATGCCAAGCTCTTGGGCAATGTGACCAATATCGCCTGGAATGGACTGCCTCTGGACTACCTGGACCACTGGACGGACCGGGTCGAAGCCCTCAGCGCCGACGATGTGCGCAAGGCCATGGCGCGCATGGTGCAGCCCGACAAGCAAGTGACCGTGGTCTTGGGAGCAAAACCATAATGGGACGCAGTGCCATCAAAAGCGAGGGCGCGCTGCGCGCCCTGGTGCAAAAGGCAGCCGCTGCGGCCGACGCCGCGCCTGACGCGGCGCCCGCCCGCAAGCGCGGCACTACTGGAAACTCGGGCAATGCCGCCCGCGTGGCAGCGTCCGCTGCCGGAGAGATCCGCATCATTGGCGGCCAATGGCGCCGCACCAAGCTGGCGGTGCTGACCCGCCCCGATCTGCGGCCCACGCCCGACCGCGTGCGCGAGACCTTGTTCAACTGGCTGGGCCAGGACCTGGCTGGCTGGCGCTGCCTCGATGCCTTTGCGGGCACCGGCGCGCTGGGGCTGGAGGCTGCATCGCGCAACGCGACCCAGGTGCGCATGGTCGAGTCCGATGTGCAGCTGGCCGCGCAGATCAAGCAGCTGGCGCAGAAGCTGGGTGCCACGCAGGTGGAGGTGAGCCGGGGCGATGCGCTGGCTGCGCTGCAGGCCTACACCGCGCACTGGGATCTGATCTTCCTCGATCCACCATTCTCCGGCCAGCTGTTTGTGCCAGCGCTCAAGGCGGCGCAGGCGGCGGTGACGGCGCAGGGCTTTATCTACCTCGAAGCGCCCCAAGCCTGGAGCGACGAGGCCCTGGCCGAGCTGGGCCTGGTGCGCCACCGCTACCTGAAGGCGGGCGCCGTGCATGCGCACTTGCTCAAGAGGGCTGAGGACGCAGCCGGCTGAACGGGAATGCCTGCCCGCTGGCAGGGTGGTGGCAGAAATGGTTTATGCTGCGCTGCAATGTGCCAGGAGACTGGCACAACGATGATGCTTTGCAGGAGACAGACATGACACTGGCCATCTACCCAGGCACCTTTGACCCCATGACCCTGGGCCACGAAGACGTGGTGCGCAGGGCTTACCAGCTGTTTGGCAATGTGATTGTGGCCGTGGCCGAAGGCCACCACAAGAAGACCATGTTCTCGCTCAAGGAGCGCATGGACATGGCGCGCGAAGCGGTCAAGCACTACCCCAGCGTGCGGGTGGAGAGCTACTCGGGCCTACTGCGTGATTTTGTCGTCGCGCAAGGCGGCAATGCGATTGTGCGCGGCCTGCGCGCAGTCACCGACTTTGACTACGAGTTCCAGCTCGCTGGCATGAACCGCTCGCTGATGCCCGATGTGGAAGCCGTGTTCCTGACGCCCAGCACCCGCTACCAGTTCATCAGCAGCACTTTTGTGCGCGAGATTGCGATGCTCAGCGGTGAGGTCGACAAGTTTGTCTCGCCCTATGTCGCGCAGGAGCTGCAGCGCAAGGTGGCGCAGCGCCGGGCCGAAGAGGCCTGATGGCCGCGCGCAACCCGCTCAGTGCTGGTGCATGACAGGGGGGCGACCACTCTCGAGCGGGTGGGGCCGCCGCACAATGTCATGCACATAGCGCAGCTTTTGCAGCGCCCCGGCCGATAGCGCAAAAGGATAGGCGTCCTGCTGGCCCAAGCTGCGGTTGAGGCTGTTGAGCAGCAATGTCACCGGCACCCACTGCGCCACCATGTCTTCAAAGCGGGGGGGCGGCTGGACAAAGGGGTCGCTGATGGTGACCGAGGGGCGGCCTTCGGCCATTGTCAAATCGGTTTGGTAGCTGGCTGCGGTCTCCAGCATGTCGACCATGTGCAGGTAGTGGGCCCAGGATTCGGCCCAGTCTTCCCACGGGTGTGCGCTCGCATAGGCGCTGACGAATTGCGCACTCCACTGCGAGTAACCCGGCGGGTTGGCATAGTAGTCTTGCAGCGCTTGCGGATAGCTTTGGCGCTCATCGCCAAAGAGCTGGCGAAAGCTGTCGAGCTCGCCGCCATCGCGCACCAGCTTGTCCCAGAAGAAATGACCCGACTCATGGCGCAGATGGCCCAGCAAGGTGCGATAGGGCTCGTGCAGGGCCACGCGGCGGCGCACGCGCTCGTCATCGTCGGCCTCTGCGATGTTGATGGTGATGAGCCCGTTGGAATGGCCGGTGATCACCGGCTGGTCGGGCACATCGGCGAGAAACTGGTAGTGGGGCGTCCAGTTCGGCTGATCGGGGTGCAGCCCCAGGCGCGCCAACGTAACGTACAGCCGCCGCTTGGCGTTCTCCAGCTTTTGCCAGCGCAAGGTGTTGCCGCTGACAGAGAGATCGGGCAGCACCAGCGTCTGGCGGCAAGAGCTGCACAGCCTGTTGGGCTCGTCAGCAGGGATCGCAAAATTGCAGGCTTGGTATTGGTCGCGGTTGGCACACATGCGGTAGCGCTGGCTGCTGTGCGTCGCCTTGGAGGGAATGCGTTGCCACAAAGCGGCTGGCCCGCCGTCTGCAGATGCCGTGCCATCGGTGTTCACGGCTGCCATGGCCCCGACATCGTCGCAGTCCGGCAGGTAGGCCAGCGTTGCGCCGCAGTTGACGCAGTGCACGCTTTCAAAAAATACCAGGTGACCGCATTGGTCGCAGTGGAAAAGGCGCATCGGCCAAGCTTAACGCATCGCCGGTCAATTGACCATGGCCTTCAAGTCGGACACGAACGGGTGTACATGCGAAAAAAAACCAGCCGGCATGCACCAGCTGGTTTTTTGGCGAGCCAGGCTCACGCCGCTTATTGCTTGACGATCAGGCTGTTGCGCACTTCGGTCACGCCCTTGACGCCACGAGCGATCTGACCGGCACGGTCCTTTTCCATTTGCGACTTGGCAAAACCGGACAGCTGAACAATGCCGCCGTCCATGGTCTTCACATTGATGGAGCTGGCCGAGGTTTCCTTGTCTTCAGCCAGCTTGGCCTTGACAGCGGTGGTCACAGCGGAGCCATCGATGTATTCACCCACGGTTTCTTGCTTGCGAGCCACGGAGCAGCCAGTGGCCATCACCAGGGTTGCACCAGCGAAAGCAGCGATAGCGATAGTACGGGAGAGTTTCATTTTTGTTTCCTCGCAAAGTGTTGTTAGGGTGCTTGAAAATCGATCGGCATCTGCACCGCACTTATCCGTTATATGCCGATAGATACTTGAAAATCAGTCGCGACGGCGGGTCGCCATGATGACCAGGGTTGCCAATGCGGCACCTGCTGCCATGGCAATCGCCATCGACTTGCCCGGCTGGTCAGAGACGTACTCGTTGGCACGCTCTTGGGCACGGTAGAACTGCTCACGGGCACGGTGCGAGGAGTCAGCGGCGAGGCCAATGCCGCGCTCTGCCCAGTCCTGTGCACGGGAGGCAATGTGATCGATGGAATGGTTCTTTTCATGGCCGTATTCATCGATCGCACGCTCGGCCTTGTTGGCCGCGGACTTCACGGCACGGCGCGTGTGGCCCACCGCCTTTTCAGCGCCATCGAGCACGTCGTTGGCGGTGTCTTCTACCTTGTCCACAGCGTCCTTGGCAATTTTTTCGGTATCCATGAAATAGCCTCTTTCTATGATGTTCAATGAAGATCTTGCAGTGTACGTTGACCTGCGCGTACCGGATAAATGTATCGTGTGGTGAGCACAGGTTCAAGGGTTGTCAAAGCGCTACTTCTTCAACAATCCCATCAGGAACGATGCGACAGCGAGCACGATGAAAATCACAAACAAGATCTTGGCAATGCCGACCGCACTGGCCGCAATACCACCGAAGCCGAAGACGGCCGCAATCAGTGCGATGACCAGGAAGACAACAGCGTAATGCAGCATATTTTTTTCCTCATGTTGTTTGCTGTGCAAGAAGGTGCGAGCAATGACTGCATTCTGGCCGCTGCCCGCATGCAGCCTTGCCAGTAGGTGCGAAGAACAGGTGTAGGACAGCTCCCGCGATGTGTGGATGCGCGGCGGCGAAGACGCGGTTTGCAGGGGTGCAGCAAGGGCACCGCGCGTGGCTTTCGCGCGGTGTTTGGTGGACTGCTGTGCGGATGGCGAGGGAGGGGAGAGGACGCCAGGCTGCTGGCCGCAGCCCGGGCCCTTAGTTCTGCGGCAGATTGGCCGAGATGGTGGTGCCTTGCTGCGGGGCAGAGGCGATGTGCAGCCGGCCGCCACTGGCCTCGATACGGTGGCGCATGCCCGCCAGGCCGTGCGAGTTGGGGTGGGCCTGGCTGGGGTTGAAGCCGACGCCGTCATCGCGCACCTGCACGAACACATGCTTGGGGTGGCTTTGCAGGCTGATGAGCACATTGCGCGCCTGCGCGTACTTGCCGATATTGGTGAGCGACTCCTGGATCAGGCGGTAGATGCTCAGCTGCATGGCTTCGGGCACATTGATCTGCTCCAGACTCAGCTCGACGGCCACATTGCTGCTTTCGGAAAACTCCTTGGCCAGGATCTCCAGCGAGGCGGTCAGGCCCAGGTTGGACAGCGATGAGGGGCGCAGGTTTTCGATGATGCGGCGCTTGAGCGCGATGCCGCTGTTGAGGGTCTCGATCAGGTGCTTGATGCGCTCTTGCACATCGGGCGCTGCCATGTCGATCTTGGATTTGAGGCGCGCCACATCGAGCTTGGCCGTGGTCAGCAAGGCGCCCAGCTCGTCGTGCAGCTCGCGCGCCAGATGGGCGCGTTCGTCTTCGCGCACCTGCTGCAAGTGGGTGGCCAATTCGCCCAAGGTGGCGGTGCGCTGGCGCACCTGCTTTTCGAGCTGATCGCGCTCGTCCTCGAGCATGCGCTGCTCGCGCAGCATCAGGCCGGTGAGGCGGTTGGATTGGCGCAGGTACAGGTAGAACGCGAGCAGGCCCACGATACTGACGATGGCAATGCCCAGGCGTGCGAGGGTCAGGGACTTGAGAATCTCGGCCTCGTTGTGCATGCGCCGCTCGTTGCTGTGGATCACCAGCTCGTTGCTGAGCCTGCGCATGCTGTCCATCGTGGCCTTGGCTTCCGGGCTTTTGACCAGGAAACGCCAGGCCTCTTCCAGGCCCTCGCGCCGCAGTGCAATGCCCGTATCCATCTGGGTCAGGCGTTTGGCCACTTCACGGCCCAGCATCGACGAGGTCTGCAGGTCCTCGGGGAAGACGCTGTAGATGGCGCGCAGCTCATCGACCGCGTTGTTGACGTTGGTGCAGGCCTGCTGGTAGGCCGTCAGATTGCTGTCTTCGCCACTGAGCAGATAGCCGCGCGCATGGGTTTCTGCATCCACGACCTGCTGCATCAGCTTGTCCAGCGTGGTGCGCGTCTGGTAGGTGACCGTGAGGTTCTGCAGCGAATCGTGCGAGCGGTAGTAACCAGCTTCGTTGATGCCGATCAGCACGGCAGCGGCCAAAAAGGCGGCTGGCAAACTGATGGCCCATTTGCGCAAGCGAGACCAACGCATGGAGCTTCCTTTTTTGATGGTTTTTGGTTTATGCGAGTGATAATAGAGCAAACTTCGGGCAGCGCCAGCATGGGGCCGGTGCTGCAGTCTGCGCTGCATGAGGGGATATATGATTAAAGTTGGTATCGTCGATGACCACGCGATTGTGCGCTCGGGCCTCAAGCAATTTTTGGCCGAGCATGTCGATCTGCGCGTCGTAGGAGAGGCGGCCAACGGCCGTGAAGCCATTGACCTGGTGCGCAAGGAAGAGATCGACGTGTTGATCATGGACCTGTCCATGCCCGGCCAAAGCGGTATTGATGCGCTGGCCATGCTGCGCGCCAAGGCGCCCGACATGGGCATTCTGATCCTGAGCGGCTACCCCGAGGCCCATTATGCGATCAACCTGATCCGCCAAGGCGCCAGCGGCTACCTCAACAAGGAGTGCGACCCATCCGAGATTGTGGAGGCGCTGCGCACGATTTCGCTGGGCAAGCGCTACCTGACGCCGGCAGTGGCCGATCTGCTGGCCCAGCAGCTGCATCGCAAAGAGGATGCGCCCCCGCACGAGCAGCTCTCGGAGCGCGAATTTCAGGTGTTCTTGAAGCTGGCCAAGGGTGAGACGGCCGGCAATATTGCCGACCAGCTCTCGCTCAGCGTCAAGACCGTGAGCACCTACCGCACGCGTTTGATGGAGAAGATGGGCCTGGCATCGAACAGCGACCTGACCTACTACGCGCTGAAAAACGGGCTGATCGACTGAGCGCGCAGCGCCGTGCAAAACCAGCGGCCCATTTGGGCCGCTTTTTTGTGGTTGTCTGCAGGGCCAAATGGTGGGCCTCATGGTGGCGTCACTGCAGCTGGGATGTACGCTCCACGCAGTAGTCGATCAGCGCATCGATGTCTTCGGATTTGTCGAAAACCCGGTTGGCTCCAAGCTGGGCGCAGCGCTCGCGCATACTGGGTGTGGCGTAGTTGCTGAGGATGACCAGATGCTGGTGTGGCGCGCGTTCCTGGAGCTTTTCCAGAACACCCAGGCCACTGCCTTCGAGCAAGAAGATATCGACCACCGCCAGATCCCAGTCGGTCGAAGGGTTGCTGAGCCAGCTGGTGGCGTCAGATTCGGTGCTGGCATGCCCCACGGTCTCCACCTGGGCCAGGTCTTCCAACGTGGCTATCAGGTTGTCGCGGATGGTCTTGTTGTCTTCAACCAAATAAGTTTTCAAACGGCGATGCATATACGGCTACACGGGTGTGTCTTACCGTAACAATGATAGCAACAAGCCGTAGGCACGCCATCGGTCTGAAAGGATGGCCTAAGTAGGACAAGGCCTCGTAGGTTTATTGTTTGTCTATTATTGTATACATAAAACAAATAATAAGCTGAGATATCAAAGGTGTTGCTCACCGCAGACGGGGCATTGCGGGTTGCGGCTGACCCGCATCGTGCTCCATTCCATGTCCTTGAGCTCGAGCATCATCAGACGCCCATCGAGGCTGCGGCCAATGCCGGCAATGAGTTTGAGCGCTTCTGCAGCCTGCATCGTACCGATAATGCCCACCAAGGGTGCAAATACCCCCATTGTCGAGCAGCTGGCTTCCTCGAACTGCTCTTCGGGCGAGAACAGGCAGGCATAGCAGGCAGCGCCTTTGTGGCGCCTGTCAAACACGCTGATCTGGCCATCAAAGCGGATGGCCGCGCCGCTGACCAAAGGCTTGGCCAGCGCCACGCAGGCGGCATTGATGGCCTGGCGCGTGCGGTAGTTGTCGGTGCAGTCCAGCACCACGCTGGCATCGCCCACCAAGGTCTGCAGCCGCTTGGCATCGACCCGCTGCTGCACCGTATGGATCTGGACATGCGGATTGATGGCCTGCAGGCTGGCTGCGCAGGAGCTGACCTTGGCCTGGCCCACGCGCTCGGTCGTATGGGCAATCTGGCGCTGCAAATTGGTCAGGTCCACCGTGTCGTCATCGACCAAGGTGATGCGGCCCACGCCGGCCGAGGCCAGGTACATCGCTGCCGGGCTGCCCAGGCCGCCCGCGCCAATCACCACCGCATGGGCGGCGAGGATGGCCTCCTGGCCTTCGATGCCGACCTCATCCAGAAAGATATGGCGGGAGTAGCGCAAAAGTTGCTCGTCGTTCATGGGCTTATTGTCGGAAAAAACAAAGGCCGCAGCAGGAACTCTGCTTGCGGCCTTTTGACGCAGCGCAACGAAGGTTGGGCGCTACAGCTTGACGGCTTTACTTCTTGGGCTCGCTAGCGGGCGGCAGCTTGGTGTCGTCCGTGGTGGACTCTGCGGGCTTGTCGCTCGTGCTGGTCTTTTCCTCGTCCTTTTTCTCGGCCGGGCGCTCGGTCTTGGTCTGGCTCACCTGCACGGGCTCACCCTTGAGCTGGTGCAAGGCCTGCTGCAGCTGGAAGTCCTTGTCCGAGCCGAACTCGGGCGGACGGCGCTCGGAGGCGGGCTTCTTGCTCTCTTCGTCCAGGCGCTTGAGCGCCGCTTCACGGGCCTTCTCGCGGGCTTCGTCCTTGACTTCGGGGCCTTGGCCGCTGGAGAGGTGCTTTTCCAGATCCGCTTCGCGGGTGCGCAGCGCGGCAAACAAATCGCCTTCGGCCGACTCGTCGACCATGATGTCGGGCACGATGCCCTTGGCCTGGATCGACTTGCCGCTTGGCGTGTAGTAGCGCGCCGTGGTCAGCTTGATGCCGGTGTCCGGACCGAGGGGGCGCACGGTCTGCACCGAGCCCTTGCCAAAGGTCTGGGCGCCCATGATGGTGGCACGCTTGTGGTCCTGCAGCGCGCCCGAGACGATCTCGGAGGCCGATGCCGAACCTTCGTTGACCAGCACCACCAGCGGAATGTTCTTGATGGCAGCGGGCAGCGACTTGATCGGGTCACTGCCGCGGCGCGCGTAGAACTCGGGCGATGCGCGGAAGATCGCCTTGCTCTCGGCCAATTGGCCATCGGTGGTCACCACGGTCACATTGGGCTGCAGGAAGGCCGCCGAGATGGCCACGGCCGCATCCAGAAGGCCACCGGGGTCATTGCGCAGGTCCAGCACCAGGCCCTTCAAGTTCGGGTCCTGTTTGTACAGGTCATCGACCTTGCGCACGAAGTCGTCGACCGTGCGTTCCTGGAACTGCGAGACGCGCACCCAGCCGTAGCCCGGCTCGATCATCTTGGCCTTGACCGACTGGGTCTTGATCTCGGTGCGGGTGATCGTGACGGGGAAGCTGCGGCTCTCGTCCTTGCGCAGAATCGTCAGCACCACCTTGGTGTTGGGCTCGCCGCGCATGCGCTTGACCGCATCGTTGAGCGACAGGCCCTTGACCGCCGTGTCATCGATCTTGGTGATCAGGTCGTTGGTCTTGAGGCCGGCCAGGTCCGCCGGTGAGCCTTCGATGGGCGAGACGATGCGGATCAGCCCGTCTTCCTGGGTAATCTCGATGCCGACGCCGACGAACTTGCCGCTGGTGCCTTCCTGAAACTCGCGGAAAGACTTCTTGTCGAAGTACTGCGAGTGGGGATCGAGCCCGGAGACCATGCCCGAGATGGCATCGGTGATCAGCTTTTTGTCATCGGCCGGCTCGACATAGTCGGTCTTGATCAGGCCGAACACCGCCGACAGCTGCTGGATTTCTTCCAGTGGCATGGGCGACATCACGCCCCTTGCGACCGTCTGCAAAGACACAGTGGTGAGCGCGCCGGCGACCACGCCCAGTGAAACCCAACCGGCAATCTTCAATTTTTGGCCCATATGCTCGCAACTTTCTATAGCGTGCCAATATACACCCAAGCGCCTGCGCTGGTGCGGCGCAGCAGCGGTTTTCGGGTGCTAAGACAAGTATTTACTTTCGCCGGCCGCCCGCTGGCGCGGGCAAGCGGCATCGGCTGACACCAAGAACTTCTGCGCGCCTGCCGATCAGGGCGGGGGCCCGATCTGGTTCGGCGGCGCTGGCATTTTTTGCCGCGATGGGGGCTGCGTGCCCCGCCTGTCTACCGCACCGACGCTGCCTGGCTCGGACTCCAGGCATGGCCAGTAGTTCCCGGCGGGGCCTACGGGGCCGCCCTTGGGTGGGCTGCCCGTCGGATCAGGCCTTGCCCTGGGAGGCGACTGCAGCAGCGGCCTTGGCGGCAGCTTCGGCGTCACCCAGGTAGTAGTGGCGCAGCGGCTTCAAGCTGGCGTCCAGCTCATAGACCAGCGGGATGCCGTTGGGGATGTTCAGGTTCACGATGTCGCTGTCGGAGACGCCATCGAGGTACTTGATCAGCGCGCGGATGGAGTTGCCGTGGGCGGCGATCACCACCCGCTCGCCGCGCTGGATGGCTGGCGCAATGGCTTCGTTCCAGAACGGCACGACGCGCTCGACCGTGTCCTTGAGGCATTCGGTCAGCGGCACCTGGTTGGCAGCACCGGCGTAGCGGCGGTCGGTTTTCTCGCTGCGTGGATCGGTAGACTCCAGCGCGGGCGGCGGGGTGTCATAGCTGCGGCGCCAGACCAGCACCTGCTCATCGCCAAACTTCTTGGCGGTTTCGGCCTTGTTCAGGCCTTGCAGCGCGCCATAGTGGCGCTCGTTGAGCTGCCAGCACTTTTGCACCGGCAGCCAGGTGCGGTCCATCTCGTCCAGGGTGTGCCACAGCGTACGGATGGCGCGCTTGAGCACGCTGGTGTAGGCCACATCGAAGTCATAGCCCTCGGCCTTGAGCAACTGGCCAGCCTGCTTGGCTTGCGCCACGCCGGTGTCGGTCAGGTCCACATCGGTCCAGCCGGTGAAGCGGTTTTCCAGGTTCCAGGTCGATTCACCATGGCGAATCAGGACAAGCTTGTACATGCAATCCTCGTGCGATAGTCAAAAATCGGTGCGTGTCGCTGGCGGGTGGCGCTAGAGGGGCCTGGGCAGCCCGCCGCATTCACAATGGCGCCGATTGTAGAGGCAGGCTTAAATCCCAGGGCGCTTGCAGAGCTTGCCAGGCAGCGCCTGGTGCGCGTTGGGGGTGGTGCTAAAGGCTTTTGCCGCGCAGCGGCATGGTGGCCCTTTTAGAATGTGCGGCTGTTTGAGCATTTTTTGACAAGGGACTTGTGTGAACTTTCTGATCGACAACTGGTATCTGATCGTGCTGGTACTGGGCTCGGGCGCGATGCTGATGATGCCCGCCATGAAGAACATGGGAGGCGGCACGCTCAGCCCCGCCAACGCCGTGGCACTGATCAACCGCGAAAAAGCCGTGGTGGTGGATGTGTCGGACGCGCAGGAATTCGGCGCCGGCCATATCGCCAATGCCAAGAATGTGCCGCTGGACCAGCTCGAAGCGCAACTGCCCTCGGTCGTCAAGAACAAGGCCTTGCCGCTGATTCTCGTTTGCGCACAGGGCCAGCGCTCGCAGCGTGCCGTGGCCGTGGCCAAGAAGCTGGGCTACACCAATGTGCAGGCCCTGGCCGGTGGCATGAAGGGCTGGCGCGCTGCCAGCATGCCGCTCAAGAAGGCTTGATTTTTGGGGTTCATGGCCCCAGATACTGGCTTTAGACACCCACTACAGAGCTGGCGGCCTTGTGCAGGCCGCCGCCGCAGGACACTCCGATGCAAGCTGTAAAGATGTATACCACCGCCGTCTGCCCCTACTGCATTCGCGCCAAGCAAGTGCTCAAAGCCAAAGGCGTGGAGCAGATTGAAGAAATCCGCATCGACACCGATCCGGCCCAGCGTGCGGTAATGATGGAGACGACCGGCCGCCGCACCGTGCCGCAGATCTTCATTGGCGAGACCCATGTCGGCGGCTGCGATGACCTGATTGCGCTGGACCAGCGCGGCGAGCTGACCCCCTTGCTCCAAGCCTGAGCCCGCGCATCCCTTCACTGGCCGGCGGGCGCCCGGGCTTTTCCATGCTGACACTTTGCCATTGCATAATGGCAGGCTGCATGCGAGGGGCGCACACACCGGGCGGCATCGCAGCTGCACTCCATTCCTTTTTCTAGCGAAAGACAGACAACCATGGCGGATCAAGAAAATCCCGTGTTCCAAATTCAACGCGTGTACCTGAAGGACGCGTCGCTGGAACAGCCCAACTCGCCAGCTATCTTGCTGGAGCAAACCCAGCCGAGCGTGGACATCCAGCTGGGCGTGGAAGCCACCCCGGTGGCCGATGGCATTTTCGAAGTGGCGGTCACCGCCACCGTGCAGACCAAGATCGAAGACAAGACCGTGTTCCTGGTGGAAGCCAAGCAAGCCGGTATTTTCGAGATCCGTGGCATCCCTGACGACCAGATGGGGGCCGTGATCGGCGTGGCTTGCCCACAGATCGTCTACCCTTACCTGCGCGGCAACGTGGCAGACATCGTGACCCGCGCCGGCTTCCCGCCTGTGCACCTGGCGGAAATCAACTTCCAGGCCATGTACGAACAGCAACAAGCCCAGGCCAATGGCGCTGGCGCAGGTGCCGCACTGGCCCAGTAATCGCTTGCTGCCAACGCAAGGGCCTTGCAGTCTCGGTTGCAAGGCCTTTGTTGTATCTGCTGGGTAAGCAGCTGCAGGCAGCGCCACCGTTTGAGTTGATGTAAGAAGGGGTTGTGGCTATGAAGATCTTGGTGATTGGCGCCGGTGCCTGGGGAACGGCTTTGGCCATGCATGCTGCCGCACGCCACCGCGTGCAGCTGTGGGCGCGCGATGCGCAGCAGGCGGGCCAGTTGCAAACCAGCCGTGAGAACCAGCGCTATTTGCCAGGCATCCGCTTGCCCGATGCCTTGGAGGTGACGAGCGGCGATCTGCAGCCCCTGGTGGCCCAGGCTGAATTGATCGTGCTGGGCACGCCGATGGCGGCACTGCGCGGCGGCCTCACGATGCTGCGCGACTGCCAGGTGCCGGTGGCCTGGCTCAGCAAGGGTTTTGAAGCCGTGCCCGCCGATGCCCCTGCCGGCAGCCATGGGCTGCTGGGCAACGAGGTCTGCGCCCAGGTGGCCCCCGCGCTGCATGCCGGCGTGCTGAGTGGCCCAAGCTTTGCGCAGGAAGTGGCCCAGCACCAGCCCACGGCCCTGGTGGCGGCCAGCCGCCATGGCGATGTGCGCGATGCGCTGGTCGCGGCCTTCCATGGCGACAACCTGCGCGTCTATGCCAATGAGGACATCAGCGGGGTCGAAGTGGGCGGCGCCGTCAAGAACGTGCTGGCCATTGCCACAGGCTTGTGTGATGGCCTGCACCTGGGGCTGAATGCCCGCGCCGCGCTGGTGACGCGCGGCCTGGCCGAGATGACACGTCTGGGTGTGGCGCTGGGCGCGCAGACCGATACCTTCATGGGGTTGTCGGGCCTGGGCGATCTGGTGCTGACGGCGACTGGCGATCTGTCGCGCAACCGCAAGATCGGCCTCTTGCTGGCGCAGGGCCAGAGCCTGGAGCAGGCGGTGCAGTCGCTCGGCCATGTGGCCGAAGGCGTCTACAGCGCCCGCACGGTGCTGCAGCGCGCCCAGAAGCTGGGCGTGGAGATGCCGATCACGGCCGCCGTCGTGGCCTTGCTCGACGGCAGCCTGTCAGCCCCCGATGTGGTGCAGGCGTTGATGGGGCGCGAGCCCCGCGCTGAATAAGCGGGGCCCTGAACAACGCGCTTCAGGCCTTGGCCAGCAGACCGATCAAGGCCGGCAGCATGGCATCGCCATGCCGGGCCTGGACCTGGTCCTGCAAGGTGGTCGCAGCCGCATCGGCAATCAGGCTGGGCGCCTGCGCATCGTGGGCCATCGTGGCGTAGTAGCTCAAATCCTTGGCGGCGTTGGAGATCGAGAACGCAATGCCCGAGGGGTCATCGGCCAGGATATAGGACTGCAGCCGGTCCAGCGCCACGCCCGCGCCGCCGCCCGCAGCCAGTACGCTGTGGAAGGCCTGCATGTCCATGCCCTGCTTGCGCGCGCAGGCGGTGGCCTCGGCCAGCAGGCTCATCTGGCCCACCGAGACAAAGTTGTGCAGCAGCTTCATGCGGTGTCCGTCGCCCAGTGCACCGACATGGGTGACCTGGCTGGTGAAGGTGGCCAGCACCGGTTGCACCTGGGCCAGCACGGCCGCATCGCCACCGACGAGCAGATTGAGCTGGCCGTCATGCGCCTGCTTGGAGGTCTTGGTCATCGGTGCATCGATGAACTTGCCGCCAGCAGCCTGCACGGCCTGGGCCATGCGCACCGTCGATGCGGGCACGGCTGTCGAGCAATCGATCACCACGGTGCCGGGGCGCAGTGCCGACAGCAGGCCTTGCTCGCCAGTCAGCACGGCTTCGACCTGGGGCGAGCCAGTCACGCAGAGGATCACCACATCGCAGTGGCTGGCCAGTTCGGCCGGGCTTTGGCAGGTGCGTGTGCCCAGGCTGAGCAGCTCAGTCAGCGGCTGGTTCCCAGGATGCTCCAGCACATAGAGTTGAAAGCCTTTGGCGGCGACATTGCGGGCGATGCCGTGGCCCATCAGGCCGACCCCGATCAGGCCGACGACGGGCTGGGCTGTTTGCGATGACATGGAAATCTCCTGGCGGTGCGCAGCAATGCGCAAAGGCTCCCAGCGTACCGCAAGCCCTGTGCGCCAGGGGGGCTGCGGGCGCGGCCGCAGTCAACTTGGTGACCGGCGGGACCGCAGCCCGATTCAGCGCGCGCGCAGTTCGGCCAGCACCTCCAGCGCGCGGTCGGTGCGCACATCGTGCTCGGCGGCCAGGCGCTTGGCGACCTGGTCGACCTCGGCACCCACGGCCCCGGCCACCAGCGCGATATTGCGGGCATGCAAGGCCATGTGGCCGCGCTGGATGCCTTCGGTGGCCAGCGCCCGCAGCGCGCCCAGGTTTTGCGCCAGGCCGACGGCCGCGGCAATCTCGCCCAGCTCCTGGGCCGATTTCACATCCATGATCTTCAGCGCCAGGCGCGCCAGCGGATGCGTCTTGGTCGCGCCGCCCACCAGGCCCACGGGCATGGGCAGCTCGATGGTGCCCACCAGCGCGCCGCTGCCGTCTTTCTCCCAGGTGGTCAGCGAGGTGTAGCGCCCGTTGCGGCTGGCATAGGCATGGGCGCCGGCCTCCACCGCACGCCAGTCGTTGCCGGTGGCGACGATGACCGGGTCGATGCCGTTCATGATGCCCTTGTTGTGGGTGGCGGCGCGGTAGGGGTCGATGGCGGCAAAGGTGTAGGCATCGAGCACGCCCTCGATGATTTCTTCGCCGCTGCGCTCGGCAGTCGCCAGCGTCTTGGGCGTCAGGCGCACGCGGGCCCGGGCCAGGCGCAGATCGGCCAGGTTGGACAGAATGCGCAGCCGCACCGCGCCGCCGGTGATCTGCTCGACCAGCGGCGAGACCGATTCGGCCATGGTGTTGACGGTGTTGGCGCCCATCGCATCGCGCACATCGACGATCAGATGCATGACCACCATGGGGCCCCGGGGTGAGTCGGGGAAGACATGCACCTCGATGTCCTTGCAGCCGCCGCCCAGGCCGATCAGCACCTTGTCGCGGCTGTTGGCCAGCGCCAGGATCTGCTCGCGCGCCTGGTACAGCGCCAGCCGCACGCCATAGGGGTCCTGGATGCCGACTATCTGCACCTGGGCGCGCATCAGCGGCTGGGTGCTGGAGGTCTGAAACCCTCCGTCCTCGCGTGCCAGCTTGGCCATGTACGAGGCCGCCGCGATGATCGAGGGTTCTTCGACCGCCAGCGGCACCAGCACATCGCGGCCATTGATCTGGAAATTGCTGGCCACGCCCATCGGCAGCTCAAAGGTGCCGATCACGTTTTCGATCATGCCGTCGGCCACGTTCGTGGGGAGGGCCCCTGGCTGGGCCAGCAGCGCGTGGTCTTCGGCGCTCAGCTGGCAGGCCTTGGCGATGACATCCCAGCGCTGGGCGGGGCTGAGGGCGCGGAACTGCGGCAGACGGGAATCGGTGGCCATCGGTGTCTCCTGGTGATTTTTTGAGGAATGCGAAACGCAGAGCCACCAATCTACCTAAACTGTACCCTTCTAGACAGGTACAGTTTGCCGGGACAGTGCTGCTGCATTG
Source organism: Comamonas koreensis (assembly GCF_014076495.1). NCBI lineage: Bacteria > Pseudomonadati > Pseudomonadota > Betaproteobacteria > Burkholderiales > Comamonadaceae > Comamonas > Comamonas koreensis. The sequence continues at coordinate 1,741,986 of NZ_CP043575.1, forward strand.
CAGCATCGGCGCCTGGTCTTCCCCAAGGAGCGCCCATGCCCCCAGCCTCTGGCCGCAAGGCCTCGATTGCAGAAAACCTGGCCGCGATGCTGGGCCGGCAGATGGCCGATGGCGTGCTGCGCGCGGGTGACAAGCTGCCGTCACTGCGCGCGTTGGCGCAGCTGCATGGCTATGCCAAGAACACCGTGGTGGCGGCCTTTGAGCTGCTGGTCTCGCGCGGCCTGGTCGAGGCGCGGCGGGGATCGGGCTTTTATGTGCTGGCCCAGCGCCCGGTGGCAGCCGTGCCTGCGGCCGAAGACAGCGCCCCGCTGCAGCGCGCGATGGATGTGGTCTGGCTGATGCGCGAGCAGCTCAAGACCCAGCCCGATGCGCTGGCGTTGGGTGATGGTTTTCCGCCGGTGGACTGGCTGGCCGATATGCGCCTGGACCGTTACCACCACCAAGTGGTGCGTACGGGGCTGGGCGCGCTGTTCCGCTACGGCAGCCGCCTGGGCTATGCGCCGTTGCGGGACAGCCTGGTGCGCAAGCTGGGCATGTTCGGCCTGGCGGTGACGCCCCAGCAGCTGCTACTGACCCAGGGGGCCAATGACGCGCTGGACCTGGTCATCCGCCACTGGGTGACGCCGGGCACGACGGTGCTGGTGGACGACCCGGGCTACTACCTGCTGTTTGGCAAGCTCAAGTTGGCCGGCGCGCGCGTGCTGGGTGTGCCGCGCCAGGCCGATGGCCCGGATGTGCTGGCGCTGGAGCGGCTGCTGCAGACCGAGCGCCCGCGCCTCTTCTTTACCCAGTCGCTGGCGCACAACCCCACGGGCTCGGACCTGAGCGCCGCCAAGGCCTGGCGCATCTTGCAGCTGGCCGGCCAGCAGCAGATGCTGATCGTCGAAAACGACCCGCTGGCTGATTTCAAACCAACTTCGGCCACACGCCTGTCGGTGCTGGACCAGCTGGCGCGCACGATCTACATCGGCAGTTTTTCCAAGTCGTTCTCGGCTGCGCTGCGGGTGGGCTTTATCGCCTGCCATCCCGATCTGGCCAGTGACCTGGCCGATCTGCGCAGCCTCATCCATGTGAGTGGTTCGGAGTACTGCGAGCGCATGGTCGATGTGATGCTGCGCGAAGGCCAGTACGAGCGGCACCTGGTGCGGCTGCGCGGGCGCCTGGGCCAGGCCACGGCGCAGGCGCTGGCCTGGATGGACCGCCAGGGCTGCGAGGTGTTTGCGCGCAGCGAGCAGTCTCTGTATCTGTGGGCGGCCTTTCCCGGCTGCGAGGATTCCGCGCAACTGGCCGAGCAACTGCGGGCCCGGCAGGTGACGATGGCGCCGGGCCGGGTGTTCAGCCTGGACAGCAGCGCGACCTCGCGCTGGTCGCGCTGCAACGTCGGGGCCATGCAGTCCCCGCGCCTGGACGCGGCAATGGCGCCATGGCGCGCGGCCCCGCGCTGATCAGAGGCCCAGTTCCAGCGCCAGCAGCTCTTCGACCGTCTGGCGGCGGCGGATAAGGCGCGCCTGGCCGTTGTCGACCAGCACCTCGGCGGCCAGTGGGCGGCTGTTGTAGTTGCTGGACATCGAGGCGCCGTAGGCGCCGGTGTCGTGGATCACCAGCAGATCGCCCACCTGCGCATCGCCCAGCGGACGGGGCAGCACCACGCCGGCCTCGCCCTGGGTGAAGACATCACCGGATTCGCACAGCGGACCGGCGACAACGGCCTCGCGCTGCACAGGCAGCACGCCGGCGCCACGGCGCTGCACATGCATCGCGTGGTAGCTGCCGTACATCGCCGGGCGCATCAGCTCGTTGAAGCCGGTATCGACCAGCACAAAGTGGTTGCTGCCGGCATCCTTGGTCGCGCGCACCGTGCCCAGCAGCACGCCCGATTCAGCCACCAGGTAGCGGCCCGGCTCCAGCTCCAGGCCCAGGTGGTGGCCCACCAGCGCCTCAGCCTGCTTGCGCGCCGCATCCCAGAGGCCAAAGTAGTGCTGGGTGTCGATGGTGGCGTCACCGTCCTTGTAGGGGATGGACAGGCCGCCGCCTGCCGAGATGGCCTGCAGGCGGTGGCCGGCGGCGTGGGTGCGCTCGACCAGCTGCACCATCGCGCCGCAGACCTCTTGCAGGTGGCCGTAGTCCACGCCCGAGCCGATATGCATGTGCAGGCCCACCAGCTGCAGGCCGCGCTCGGCGATCACCGCCAGCGCCATCGTCAGGTCGCTGTGCCAGATGCCGTGCTTGCTGTGCTCGCCACCGGTATTGGTCTTGTTGCTGTGGCCATGGCCAAAGCCGGGGTTGATGCGCAGCCAGACCGCATGGCCGGGCGAGGCCTGGCCCAGCTGGTGCAGCATGTCGATGGAGCCGGCATTGACGGGGATCTGGTGCTCGACCACGGTGGCCAACGTGGCCTCGTCCATCACATCGGCGGTGAACACGATGTCGGAGGGCTCGCCAAAACCGCCCTGGTAGCCGGCTGCCAGCGCGCGCAGCACTTCGCCGCGCGAGACCGCATCAACCTTGACGCCTTGCGCCCGCATCAGCTGCAGCACATGGATGTTGGAGCAGGCCTTTTGCGCAAAGCGCACCGTGTCGAATGCCTGGAGCTCGGCGATGCGTTGGCTGATGGTGGCCGCGTCATAGACCCACAGCGGGGTGTTGAAGTCATCGGCCAGCTGCCACAGCAGATCGGGGGAGAAGGGGTTGCTCATAGTCGGTGTGCCGGAAGGCGTGGAATCGGAAAAACAGCTTGCCAGTGTGCCTGGGGCAGGGTATTTGGTCTAATGCTTATTTATCGGGATGTCATTCATAATGGATATGTCTTTCTCGAGTTGCCCAGCCGCCATGCCCCGTCCGCCAGCCCCGGTCCCATCCGCTTCCGATCTCCATCCGGAGCCCAGCCCCTCAGCGCCGCGGCTGCAGCACCGCCATATCGAGGTGTTCCGCGCCGTCATGCTGGCCGGGGGCGTGACCGGCGCGGCGGGACTGCTGTTCAGCTCCCAGCCGACGGTGAGCCGCGATCTGGCCCGCATGGAGCAGCTGCTGGGCTACCCGCTGTTTGAGCGGGTGCAAGGCAGGCTGCGGCCCAATGCACGCGCCTTGGCGCTATGGGAAGAGGTGCAGCGCAGCTGGCAGGGGCTCGACCGGGTGATTGACCGGGCAGTGGCCCTGTCGCGCCCGCAGGCGGCGCGTATCAGTGTGCTGAGCATGCCTGCGCTCAGCCATGCGCTGCTGCCGGCGGCGCTGGCGCGCATGCAGCAGGCGCAAGGGCCGGTGGCGGTCAGTGTTGCCACCCAGGAGGCGCCGCTGTTGCAGCAGTGGATGGCCGCCCAGCGCTATGACCTGGGGCTGACCGAGCAGGGCGAGGCGCCAGCGGGCACGCGCGCTGTGGCGCTGCCGGCGGTCGATGAGGTGGCCGTGCTGCCCGCAGGCCACCCGCTGGCGCGCAAGAAGCGGCTGCAGCCCGCCGACTTCGCGGGCCAGGCCTTTATCAGCCTGGCCGAGGGCGATCCTTACCGCATCCAGATCGACCAGGTGTTTGCCGATGCCGGCGTGGGCCGGCAGATGCTGCTGGAGACGCACAGCGCAGTGGCGGTATGCGCGATGGTGCAAAACGGTCTGGGCCTGGCGATCGTGAACCCCTTCACCGCGCAGGCCTGCATGGGCCAGGGCCTGGTGCAGCGGCCGCTGGCTTTTTCGATTCCGTTCCGCACACAGGTGCTGCTGCCGCTGCACCGGGCAGCGGTCCCCGAAGTCGATGCCTTGCTGACCGCGCTGGCCCAGGCTGCAGCCAGCCTGCCGGCCTACAATGCGCAGCATGCCGGGCCGCAGTGATAGGCCGGTGATCTGACCCAGGAGAAATGCCCCATGTCCCGTGCCCCGCTTCGCTCTCTCGCCCGTCCGCTGTGCGCCAGCGCCTTGCTGCTGGCGCTGCTGTCCGGCTGCGCCAGCACCGGCCGCAGCGCGGCCCAGACCGCGCAGGCCGCGCCGCCGGTCCAGGTCAAGGTGTTTGTCGCGGCCATGTTCGAGATCGGTGCCAACACCGGTGACCGGGCCGGTGAGTTCCAGCACTGGTACGAGCGCTATTTCCGCGATGCCCGGCCTATCCAGGTGCCCGGCGCGCTGGGGCCGGTGTTCTGCAATGCCGATGGGGTTTGCGGCAGTGTGCTGGGCATGGGCAAGGTCAATGCCTCGGCGTCGATGCAGGCCATCGTGCTGAACCCGCAGTTCAATTTTGACCGAGCCTACTATGTGATCAGCGGCGTGGCCGGCACCCCGCCTTCGCGCGGCACCATTGGCGATGTGACCTGGGGCAGCTGGCTGGTTGACTACGACTTGGGCCACCGCTGGGCGCCCGAAGAGGGCCAGGCCGGTGCGCCAGTGTTCATGCCACGCAAGGGCTATGAAGACTACCGCCGCTTTGCGCTGAACCCGGCCCTGACCCAGGCCGCCTATGCGATGAGCCGCGCCGTGCCGTTGCAGGACAGCGATGCAGCCCAGCGCTACCGCTTGCGCTACCCCGATGCGGCCGCGCGCAAGGCGCCCAGCGTGCATGTGGGCACGCACATGACGGGCGACACCTTCTTCCACGGCCCTGGCCTGTCCCAAGAGGCGCAGTACATTGCCAAGCTCTACGGTGCGGACGACTATGTCGCCACCGAGATGGAGGCCGCCGCCATTGCGCTGGTCTTGAAGCGCAGCCATGGCACGGACCGCGTTCTGAGCCTGCGCGGCTCGGTCAATTTTGACCAGGGCAACCCGCAGGAAACCACCCAGGCCCACCTGGACCCCAAGCCCGGCGAAACCGCGGGCGGCTTTGCCGAGACGGTGGCCAATGTGGCGGCCGTCGGCGGCGTCTTTGTCGACACCGTCGTCAAGGACTGGCCGCAATGGAAGGATGGCGTGCCGGCCCAGCGCTGATCAGAGCGGGGTTGAGCTGGATTGAGCTGGGCTGAGCGCCCCGGCCCGGTACCGCAGGCCCCCCATGCACTTGGGGGGCCTTTTTTTGTGCTTATTTCCAGGGCTGGCTCAGGATGGACGCCAGGCTCTTGACGCCATCGAAGTAGTTGCCCAGGCGCATGTTCTCGTTCTTGCTGTGCTGGTTGTTGTCGGCATTGACCATGGGCACGATCACAAAGGGCACCTTGAGCGCCTGCACCGCTGCGCCGGTGGGGACCGTGCCGCCCATCATGCGGATCTGCACAGGGGCCTGGCCCCATGCCTGCTGCATGCCTTGGCGCAGCCAGTCGCCAATGGGAGCGTTCAGATCGGTGCGCACGGCGCTGGACGAGGCAGACACGCCGCCCATCTTCAGGCTGGCGAGCTTGGGGTGTTGGGCGCGCTGCTCGGCGCTGGGCTCGCCCTCGATCAAGGTAAAGCCCTGGCCTTCGATATGGGTCTTGAGCAGCTGCAGCAGGCGCTCGGGTGGGGTCTCGGGCACCGTGCGCAGGTCCAGCTCGGCAATCGCCTGGGCGGGCACCACGGTGCGGGCCTTGGCGCCTACATCGGCGCTTTGCAGGCCGCGTACATTGAGCGAGGGGTACTGCATCGACTCCTGGTAGTTGTTGCCCACCTTCTCGGCCTGGGCAATGCCCAGGCGCTTGCGCAGCGCGGTCTCGTCATCAGGCACGGCCTGCATCACGGCCTGGGTGGGGGCATCAAAGCGGATGCCATCGTAGTAGCCCTTGACGAGCACGCGGCCATCGGGCGCCTTCATCGAGGCGAGCAGCTGCGCCATCGTGAACGCGGGGTTGGCGGCATAGTTGCCATAGTGGCCGCTGTGCAGATCCTGGCTCGGGCCATAGATGGTCAAGGTGGCCTGGGCCACACCCCGGTTGCCAAATACCAGGGTGGGGCGGTTGCTGGCATGCATGGGGCCATCGAGCACCAGCAGTGCATCGGCCTTCAAGGCATCCAGGTTCGCATTGATGACACCGCCCAGCGATGGCGAGCCCTTTTCCTCTTCGGAGTCGAGCAGGATCTTGATATTGGTGCTGGGCGCCAGGCCCTGCTGCTTCAGCGCATCGAGGGCGGCCATCAGCATGATGATGGGGGCCTTGTCATCGGACGAGGAGCGGCCAAACACACGCCACTCGGGGTTGGGCTCGGCGCCGTAGAGCTGGTCGAGCGCAATCTCTTTCCAGGATCCATCGGCCTGACGTTCCTTGAGCACCGGCTTCCAGGGGCTCTCCTGCTGCCATTCGGCCGGCGTCACCGCCTGGCCATCCATATGGGCGTAGAACAGCACCGTCTTGGTGGCGCCGGGCACGGGCGGCAGGGTGGCCAGCACCATGGGCTTGCCCTGGTTGGGCAGCAGCTGGGTCTGGAAGCCGCGCTTGTCCAGCGCCGCCTTGAACCACTGCGCATTCTTCTCGATGTCGGCCGCCACATTCGAGTCATTGGGCAGCGCCAGCACCTCGATCCATTCGCGCAGGCTGGCGCTGCTGGCCTTTTGCACGCTGGCATCCGAGGGGGCAGCGGCCTGTGCCAGGCCGGCGGCGCACAGCGCAGCGCTGAGCAGGGTGAGGGTCGAGAACTTCATGCAAGGGCTCCGTCAGAGATAAAAAAACAGCTTGGTCTGGAGTATGTCCGAGTGCGCGTTCACCCACGGGGGCGCAGGCGGGCGCATTGTCGCCAGGGCGCCAATCGCTCAGTGTGCCGTGCGCAGGCGTTCGTATTGTGCGATCAGCCCGTCAAAGGACTGCTGCAGCGCCTGCAGCGGCGGCGCGCCACCGGGCCAGGCCTCCAGCTGCTGCAGCGCCAGCGCGGCGGCCTCCAGGGTCGACAATTGGCCCGCGCGCGGCGCCTTGCGGATGCGGTAGCCGGCCGGCCCGGTGTCCGTCAGCGCCAGGCGGGGCAACTGGGCCAGCAGCGGGTTGGCGTAAAGCATCTTGCGGCTTTTGCGCCAAGTGCCATCGATCAGTACCAGGCGCCGAATGCCTGCTGGCGCATCGCTGCCCGCCGCCGGGCTCAAGGCGGCGGGCTGGTCGGGCGTCTGGGGGTAGAGCAGCAGCGTTTGCTGCGGTGCCTGCGCGCCCGGCCAGGCGCCATGCAGCCATTGCTGCAGCTGCCCAGGGTCAAAGGCCTCGCCCACTACCAGCTGGCTGCCCGGCAGGCACAGGTGCAGCAGGCGCGCGGTGCCCTTGGCCTCTTGCAGCTCCAGCGGGTGTTGCAGGATCAGCACCTGGGTGGCAGCCTGCACCGGTTGCGCCAGCGCGCAGATGCAGGCGCTTAGCGGACGCAGGCAGTTGGGGCATTGGGCGCGGCGCGGGGCGGAGGGCACAGGTGTGGCGTGAGAAGCGGACAAGATGGCTATTGTGCTGCAAGGACAAGGCCAGGCCGCTATGCTGGCGCCCCTATGACAGCGCACAAGCCCTTTTCTGCCCGCATCGACATGGGCCAGCCTTTGTCTGGCGAACGGGAGAGCCTGCGCCTGAGCCTGACGGGTCCCGACCGCGTGCTGGAGGCGCAGGATGCGCCATCGTTGCGCGCCTTGCTGGATGCCGTGGAGCAGGCCGCGCGTGCTGGGGCCTGCTGCGTCGGTGGTCTGCGCTATGAGGCCGCCACCGCGCTGAACCCCTATCTGCCGACACAGGCCGCGCCCAGCGGCGAGCCCCTGGCCTGGTTTGCGGTGTGGGATGCGCCAGCTGCTGACATCGCGCAGCTGCCTGAGGCAGAGACGCATGCCGTGCAGGTGCAATGGCGCAGCACGCTCGCCCGCCCGCAGTTCGATATGCAGATGGCACGCATCCATGCCGATATCCGCGACGGCGCTTATTACCAGATCAACTACACCCAGCAGCTGCAAGGCGATAGCGCCTTGCCTGGCGGCGGCGATGTGGACGGCGCCGCGCTGTTTGCCGCGCTGCAGCAGGCCCAGCCCGGTGGCTATGCGCTGCATATCGACCGGGGTGAGGAGCAACTGCTGTCGGTGTCGCCCGAGCTGTTTTTCGACTGGCATCAGCCGGAGGCGGGCGCAGGCGACATCCTCACCCGCCCGATGAAGGGTACCGCCGCACGGGGCGCCAGCCCCGCGCAGGACGAGGCCCAGGCCCAGGCCTTGCGCGCATCGGCCAAGGAGCGCGCCGAGAACGTGATGGTGGTCGACCTGCTGCGCAATGATCTGGCGCGCATCGCCGAGCTGGGCAGTGTGCAGGTACCCCAGCTGTTTGCGCTGCAGGCCCTTCCCACCGTCTGGCAGATGACCTCGGACGTGCGTGCCCGCCTGCCCCAGGGCACCGGCCTGGTCGATGTGCTGCAGGCCTTGTTTCCCTGTGGCTCGGTCACCGGCGCGCCCAAGCGGGCGGCGATGCAGGCGATTGCTGTGTTGGAGACGGAGCCACGCGGCTGGTACTGTGGCGCGCTGGGCGTGGTGCGCTCCGATGGCGCAGAGGGCATACGCGCTACTTTCAATGTACCGATCCGCACCGTGGCCTTGCGCGGCACGCAACTGCAATGCGGTATTGGCAGCGGCATCACTGCCGATGCGACGGCCGACGGTGAGTGGCGCGAATGGATGCACAAGCGCGCTTTTCTGGAGCGGGCCAGCATGCCCTTTAGCCTGATCGAGACCTTGGCGCTGGACGGTGGCCAGCTGCGCCATGCCGCGCTGCACCTGGAGCGCATGGCCGCTGCGGCCGCGCATTTTGGCTACCGCTGGGATGCGGTGGCCGCGCAAGCGGCTTTGGACGCGCTGGCTGCATCCCACCCGCAAGGCCTGTGGCGCCTGCGCTTGCTGCTTGATGCCCAGGGCACTTTCCAGGCCGAAGCCTTTGCATGCCCGCCATCGCCCGCGCAGGTGGTGCTGCAATGGGCGCCTGCGCCACTGGCCGAGGCGCATGGCGAGTTTGTGCGCTTCAAGACCAGCCGCCGCGCGCACTATGAGCGCTGGGCGCCGCAGGACAGCAGCGTGTTCGACACCCTGCTGTGGAACGAGGCTGGCGAGATCACCGAGACCACCCGGGGCAATATCGCCATGCAACTCGATGGCCGCTGGGTCACCCCCGCGCTGCATTGCGGCTTGTTGCCCGGTGTAGGGCGCCGCCTGGCGCTGGAGGCGGGTCAGGTGGTGGAAGCGGTGGTAACACTGAGCGATGCGCCGCGTGTTGAGGCCTGGGCTTTTCTCAACAGCCTGCGCGGCTGGATACCGGCTCGGGTGTTGGGTGAGGCGCCGGTGGGGCCGCAGGCCGGAATGGCTGGCTGAGCCCGGCAAAAAGGCCGGTGCCTGCAGAATCACAGCATGTCGCCACCGTGACGAATGGGCCAGAGGCCCAGGGTTTTTTTGCCGCACGCTACCATGGAGGCTGTTTAGCAACCCTTCGGATTTTATGCCCGACAACCCGGACCCTGAGCCTCTCCCGTGTGCGACCACGCTGTCGCTGTTCTTTCGTTCTAGCCCCAGTACACCGCTGACGGTGTCTCTGCCCGTTGAAGGGAGCGCCGCATGATCGAGCTGCTCTCCGACCCGCAGATATGGATTGGTCTTCTCACCTTGGTGGTGCTGGAGATCGTTCTGGGCATCGACAATCTCATCTTTATCGCGATCCTGGCCGACAAGCTGCCGCCCCACCAGCGGGACAAGGCGCGTGTCATCGGCCTGTCGCTGGCCCTGGTGATGCGCCTGGGGCTGCTCACCGCCATCTCCTGGCTGGTCACGCTCACGCAACCGCTGTTTTCCGTCGGGCCGCTCAGTTTTTCGGGGCGCGACCTGATCTTGCTGCTGGGCGGTTTGTTCCTGCTGTTCAAGGCCACGACCGAGCTGCATGAGCGCATGGAAGGCGTGAGCATGAGCAAGTCCAGCAGCACGGTCTACGCCAGCTTCTCGGCCGTGGTCGCGCAGATCGTGGTGCTCGATGCGGTCTTCTCGCTCGACGCGGTAATCACGGCCGTGGGCATGGTCAACAACCTGGGCGTGATGATGGCAGCGGTCATCATCTCGATCGGTGTGATGCTGTTTGCCTCCAAGCCGCTGACCCGCTTTGTCAATGCGCACCCGACCATCGTCATTCTCTGCCTGAGCTTCCTGCTGATGATCGGCTTCAGCCTCGTGGCCGAAGGCCTGGGCTTCCATGTGCCCAAGGGCTATCTGTACGCCGCCATTGGTTTCTCGATCCTGATCGAGACCTTCAACCAGGTGTCCTCGCGCAACGCGATCCGCCATGAGCAGCGCGTGCCGCTGCGCGAGCGCACGGCCCTCAAGGTGTTGTCGCTGATGGCCGGGCGCAGTGGCAATGCCCAGGCCGAGCATGCGCAGGACGACCCGGCCGCCGCCGAGGCCGAGCTGACCTTTGCGCCCGAAGAGCGCATCATGGTGAGCGGCGTGCTGGCGCTGGCAGACCGCAAGGTGCGCTCGATCATGACGCCAGTCTCGGACGTGGACTGGGTTGATTTGGATGACGATGCCGAGGCCATCCAGCGCTCGCTCGCTGACAATCCGCACAGCCATTTGCCGGTGTGCCTGGGCCATGTGGACCAGCTCCAAGGGGTGGCGCGCGCCAAGGACATGCTGATGGACCTGATGCGGCATGGCGCCATCCAGCCGGCCACCATCCGCAAGCCGCTGATGGTGCCCGAGGGGGCTGGCGTCATCGCGCTGATCAACGACCTGCGCCAGTCCAAGGGCCATATGGTCATCGTGATCAACGAGTTCCATGTGATGAGCGGCGTGGTGACGCCCGTCGATGTGCTCGAGGCGATTGCCGGCGAGTTTCCCGACGAGGACGAGAGCTTCACGATCCAGGCGGTGGACGGGGAGCCCGACACCTGGATTGCCAGCGGCGCAGCCGATGTGCACATGGTGCAGCAGCTGCTGGGCTCCAGTGAGCTGGTGTCGTCGGCCGATGCCTTCACCACCTTGGGCGGGTTGCTCACCGAGTTCAACGGCGCGCTGCCCCAGCAAGGCGATGTGGTGGTGATCGATGGCTGGCAGTTTTCCGTCACCGAGGCCACCGATGGCGTGATGCGCAAGATCCGCATCGAGAAGGAAAACAAGGGCCAGATGCCTCTGGAGCACTGACCCCTGCGTAGGCGGCTGCCTGGCACCGCCTCTGCATGAATAAGGCCTGCCGTCTTCAGAGAGACGGCAGGCCTTTGTATTGGCGGTGCCGCGAAGCTCGCGGCCCCTGAAGGCTGCTTACAGCGTGCCCTTGTAGTACGCGCCCCGGTCCATGTCGACAATGTCCACGCTCAGCTGCACCAGCATGCCTTCGGGGTGGGGCGTGAACTCGCGCAGCACCGCGCCGATGCGGTCGGACAGGTCACGCTTGGCCTCGGGCGTGCGGCCGGCCAGCAGGCGCAGCTCGGCATGCACAAAGCCGCGCAGGGCGGTGGGGTCGGCGCCAATGACGAACTGCTCGGTGCGCACGGTGCGGCTCTTGAGGTCCTGCTCGTTCTGCACCTGGCCGCTGGCGATGACGGCGGCGTTGAGGGCATCGAGCAGATGGGCCTCGGGAAAGTTCTCCAGGTTGCTGGTGTATTCGATGACGAGATGCGGCATGGTGTGTCTCCGATGGAATAAAGGGCAGTGAAAAGGGGCTTGGGCAGCGGCTCGGTCCGATCCCGCCGTGCTAGACGGGCGTATAGGACAGCCGCACATAGATGGGCGCAAAGGCTTCTGCCTGGGTGATCTCGATCAGCGTTTCCTTGGCCAGCTCCAGCAGCGCGATGAAGGTCACCACCAGCACGGTGCTGCCTTTTTCCGGCTCGAAGATGTCCTCGAACTCAACAAAGCGCCGCCCTTGCAGTCGCTTGAGGATCGCGCTCATGTACTCGCGCACCGAGAGCTCCTCGCGGGTGATCTTGTGGGTCTGCACCAGCTTGGCGCGTTTGAGGATGTCGCGCCAGGCCTCTTGCAGCTCGGACATCTCCACATCGGGAAAGCGCGGCTGCAGCGCCTGCTCGATAAAGACCTGGGCCTTGATGAAGTCGCGCCCATACTGCGGCACGGCACCCAGGCCCTGGGCGGCGAGCTTCATCTGCTCGTACTCCAGCAGGCGGCGCACCAACTCGGCACGCGGGTCTTCGGCCTCTTCGCCCTCGGCCTGCTTTTTGGGCGGCAGCAGCATGCGCGACTTGATCTCGATCAGCATCGCGGCCATCAGCAGGTACTCGGCGGCCAGCTCCAGGTTGCGGCTGCGGATCTCGTCGACATAGCTCAGGTACTGGCGGGTGACGCTCAGCATCGGGATGTCGAGGATGTTGAAGTTCTGCTTGCGGATCAGGTAGAGCAGCAAGTCCAGCGGGCCTTCAAACGCCTCCAGGAACACCTCCAGCGCATCGGGCGGGATGTACAGGTCGGTGGGCATGGCAAACAGCGGCTCGCCGTAGAGCCGCGCGAGCGCGACCTGATCCACCACCTCGGGCATGGCGGCAGCCCCAGCGGCGGGGCGCACGTCGTCCTCAGCCTGGGTCAGGTTGCCGGGTGTTGCCATGCGCGGGGGCTATGCGGGATCGAAAGCCGCTGCGGGCCAGGCGGCCGGCAGCGGGCAGGGCGATCAATCGTGGTTGGTTTGGTACACGTAGGGCTTTTGCGCCACACGTGCGGTTTGGTACTCGGCTTGCTGCTGGCGGTCCAGATCCTTGTCCCAGAGCAGGGCACGGCCTTCGCGCTGGCCTTGTTCCAGCTCGGGCTTGTCGGCCTTGAGCTTGAGCAGGAACTGGGTGGTGTCGGATTGGTAGTCGGGGCGGCGGAAGAAAGACATAGCGTATATTTACCTCTTGTGCCTGGATTCTACCGAACCTGACCATGTCCTTCTTCACCAAGCTTGCAATCGCCACCTCTGCGCTGGCCGTTTCCGTGTTTTTGGCGGGCTGCGACCAGCAGCGCATCAAGGAACTGGAAGAGCACGTCTCCACCGAGCAGGACGTGCGCGACCGCTTTGGTGAGCCCAACCAGATCTGGGACGAGGCCGATGGCTCGCACACGCTGGAGTACACGCGCCAGCCCGCCGGTGCGCAGAACTACATGATCACCATTGGCACCGACGGCAAGATGAGCGCGCTGCGCCAGGTGCTGGCCCCTGCCTACTTTGCCAAGGTGCAGCCGGGCATGGATCAGCAGCAGATCCGCCGCCTGCTGGGCCAGCCGGCCAAGCGCACCAGCTATCCGCTGAAGAACGAGGCCGAATGGGACTGGGGCTGGATCGACCCGCCCAGCACCAAGATGCTGTTCACCGTGGTGTTCGACGCCCAGGGCAAGGTGCTGCGCAGCAACAGCACCCAGGTGGTGAATAGCCGCTGAGCGCTGCCTTCATTTGCACTGAAGGGCCCTGAACTGTTGCGGATATGCCTAACCGTAACGGGCTGAAACTCTTTAAAATTCGGGTTTATACCTAGCATTACCCATGCCAGGCAGCCCCGCGCACCACCCTTGTGCGGGCATGAAACTTGCTGTCAACCCGACATGTCCTCACCGCTATCCCGCCCTGATGGCCCCACGGCCCTGCCTGGCCCTGTCGCCGCTGCGCCCGCGTCGCTTGGCCCTGCGCTGCGCCATGGCCGCTTTGAAGATGCACAGGCGCTGTTCACCGGCTCGCTGTTTGTCTCGATCACACTGGGGCTGTTTGCGCAGGCCGGGCTGCTGACGGGCAGCACGGCAGGCTTGGCGTTCTTGCTGCACTACGCCACAGGCCTGCCGTTTGGCGCGATTTTCTTTGCGATCAATCTGCCCTTTTACTGGTTCGCCTGGACGCGCATGGGGCCGGAGTTCACGATCAAGACCTTTGTCTCGGTGGCGCTGCTGGCGCTGCTGGTCGATATCGGGCCGCGCTTTATCCATATCGATTACCTCAACCCGCTGTATGCCGCGATTGCCGGAGGCCTGTTGATGGGCACCGGTTGCCTCTTCCTGGCGCGCCACCGCTCCAGCCTGGGCGGCGCCACCATCGTGTCGCTCTACCTGCAGGACCGCTATGGCATCCGCGCCGGCAAGGTGCAGATGGTCATCGACTGCACGGTCGTGCTGCTGGCGCTGTGGGTCGTGCCCCTCGAGCGCGTGGCGTACTCGGTGCTGGCCGCCATCGTGATGAGCGTGTTCCTGTGGATCAGCCACCGGCCCGGGCGCTATGCCGGTAACTGACCCGGCCTGAGCCCGCGCCATTCAGGGCCCGCTGGGGATGGCTCTTTCTGGGGGCATGGCCGGTGGCGCTGGCTGTGTGGGTGCTGGCAGCGGCTGGGCCTGCTGCTGCGGCGGGAAGGTCTCGCCCGGCCTGGGCTCCCGGTAGCGCACGGTGATGCCGCTGTTGTCCTGCTCCTCGCCGGTGGCCATGTCATAGGCCTTGCCGACGCCTTTGCCCACCACCTTGGCCGTGCCCACAGCTGCATCGGCCGCCAGCCCCACGGCAGTGGCGGTCACGCTGACGGCAGCGGCGCCCACGGTCACCACGCTGCAGCCGCCCAGCAGCGATGCGCAGATGCAGTAAAAAGCCCCTGCGGCTAGGGAGCGCAGGGGCTTGCAGCGGGGGCGGTCAGCAGCCATGCAGATCAATGGATGCGCATGCCGGGCAGCGCGCCGGGGAAGGGCTCGAGCACATAGATGCCGGGGTGGGCCTTCTCATCGGCGTGGCTGGCGGCCAGCACCATGCCTTCGGAGATGCCGAACTTCATCTTGCGCGGCGCCAGGTTGGCCACCAGCACGGTGAGCTTGCCTTGCAGCTGCTCTGGCGTGTACATGCTGCTGATGCCGCTGAACACATTGCGCATCTTCGGCTGGCCGTCATCGCCCTTTTCGCCGACATCCAGGGTCAGCTGCAGCAGCTTGGTCGAGCCTTCGACGGCCTTGCATTCGACAATCTTGGCGATGCGCAGGTCGATGCGGGCAAAGTCGTCAATGCCGATGGTCTCGGCCAATGGCTCGCCGCCGGGGGCGTTCGGGTCCACCACGGCCTCGGCTTTTTTGTCTGCCTTCTTGGCCTTGGCAGGCGCTGCAGCGGCGGCGGCCTTTTCCTGGCTGGCAGGGGTCTCGAACAGCGCCTCGAGCTGCAAGGGGTCCACGCGTTGCATCAAATGCTGGTAGATGCCAATCTGGTGGCCGGCGCCCAGCGCCTTGTCTACGTCGCCAAATTGCTCGGGCGGCACGATCAGGAAGTTCGCCACTTCGGCGGCGACGCCCGGCAGCATCGGCTTGAGGTAGATGGTCAGGATGCGAAAGGCCTCGATGCAGACCGTGCACACGTCGTGCAGGCGCGCCTGCATGTCGTCCTTCTTGGCCAGCTCCCAGGGCTTGTTGGCATCGACATAGCTGTTGACCTTGTCGCACAGCAGCATGATCTCGCGCGCGGCGCGGGCGGTGTCGCGCACCTCGTAGGCGGCCACAATCGCCTCCTTTTGCGCGCGCAGCACGGCCAGCAGCTCCTGGCCATCAGCGCTCACTTCGCCCAGGCGGCCTTCAAAGCGTTTGCTGATAAAGCCAGCGGCGCGCGAGGCGATGTTCACGTACTTGCCGATCAGGTCGGAGTTGACGCGCAGCATGAAGTCTTCGGCAGTGAAGTCGATGTCCTCGTTCTTGCCATTGAGCTTGGCGCCCAGGTAGTAGCGCAGCCACTCGGGGTTCATCTTGAGGGCCAGGTACTTGAGTGGGTCCAGGCCCGTGCCCCGGCTCTTGCTCATCTTCTCGCCGTTGTTCACCGTCAGGAAGCCATGCACGCAGATCTTGGTCGGGGTCTTGCGGCCGCTGAACTTCAGCATCGCCGGCCAGAACAGGGTGTGGAAGGTGATGATGTCCTTGCCGATGAAGTGGTACTGCTCGAGCGCCGGGTCGGCCATGTAGGCGTCGTAGTCTTCGCCGCGCTGGGCCAGCAGGTTCTTGAGCGACGCCAGGTAGCCCACAGGCGCATCCAGCCAGACGTAGAAGTACTTGCCCGGCGCATCGGGGATCTCGATGCCGAAGTAGGGCGCATCGCGCGAGATGTCCCAGTCGTCCAGGCCTTCGCTGGTCGAGCCATCGGGGTTGGTGCGCACGCCAAACCATTCCTTGATCTTGGCGGCCACCTCGGGCTGCACATGCTGGCCGTCCTGGGTCCAGCTGGTCAGGAACTCGACCGCGCGCGGGTCGGACAGCTTGAAGAAGAAATGCTCCGAGCTCTTCATCACCGGCTTGGCACCAGACAGCGCCGAGTAGGGATTGATCAGATCGGTGGGCGCATACACCGAGCTGCAGACCTCGCAGTTGTCGCCGTACTGGTCCTTGGCGTGGCAGCGCGGGCATTCGCCCTTGATGAAGCGGTCAGGCAGGAACATGTTCTTCTCAGGGTCGAAGAACTGCTCGATGGTGCGCGTCTCGATAAAGCCGGCTTTTTTCAGGTCCAGGTAGATCTGCTTGGACAGCTCGTGGTTCTCGGGGCTGTCGGTATTGCTCCAGTTGTCAAAACCGATGTGGAAGCCGTCGAGGTACTGCTTGCGGCCGGCGGCGATGTCGGCCACAAACTGCTGGGGCGTCTTGCCGGCTTTTTCGGCGGCAATCATGATGGGCGCGCCATGGGCGTCATCAGCACCGACAAAGTTGACCGCATTGCCCTGCATTCGCTGCGCACGCACCCAGGTATCGGCCTGGATGTACTCCATGATGTGGCCGATGTGGAAGTTGCCGTTCGCATACGGCAGGGCGGTGGTGACGAAAATCTTTCGTTGAGACATAGGGTTGCGGAACTTTCTAATCACAGAGAGGACGCAGGCCAGCGGCCGTTGCGGATTCTGGTCACAGGCAGGGCGGCGCGCGGCCAGCCCTCGCGCCCGCGGGCGCTCCAGAACCGAGCAATTCTAGGCGCTTACGGGGCCAGCTGGCGCGACCAGGGGTTTGGCGGGGCCGGTGGGGCGGCTGCCCCAGCCAAAAAAGGCACAGACCTCGTCGCGCCGGGCCATGGTGTCGGCTCGGCCCAGCGCCATCAGTGCCCGGGTGTAGCCCGGCTCGAACAGCAAATAGCTGGCCAGTGCTGCGCTGCCCACGTTCTGGCTGTGCATGGACACGCCCATCGCGCCCAGCAGCGTGCGCACCGGCGTAGGGAGCTCTTGCAGGTGGGCCAGCGCCAAAGCGTCCAGCGACTGCGACGGCGTGATTACCAGCAGGTCCAGCGGACGCAAGGCACTGCGGGCGCGCTCGGCCTCGGGGATCAGGCTCAAGGTGTGGTTGATGCGCTGGGCCCGCTCCACATCGACCGACAGCGCATCGAGAAAGATGGTGGACAGGGCGTGGCCGGCCACCTGCGCGAGCGAGGGGTACGGCGGGTGTTCGCCCTGGGGCAGGTTCAGCACCTCGTGTGAGCGGCCGACGCCGACGACAACGATGCGCTGGGCGCCCAGGTGCACGGCTGGGGCGAGCGGCGCGGTCTGGCGCATCGCACCATCGCCCAGGTAGTTGTACTGGCCGCGCAGCATCAGCTCGGCGGGCGCAAAGATGAAGGGGATGGACGAGGAGGCCATCAGGTGCTGGTGGCTGATGCGGTCCTGGATGGCGCGGCGCTGCGTGCGCGACCAGGCGGGCACATGCGGGCCGGCTTCATAGAAGGTGATGTGCTCGCCTGTGGTGTAGCTCGATGCGGTGATCGCCAGCGCCGACAGCTTGCCGCTGTGCAGCAGGTGCGGGATTTTCTCCAGCGGCAGCTCGGCCTTGAGCAGCTCCAGGAGCGGCGCGTTGTCCAGCAGCGAGCGCGGTTTGCTATGGTGCCAGCGCGTCAGCGCCCAGCCCAGCGTCAACAGGCTCAGCCAGCGCGCGCCGCTGCGCATCACGCCAAAGGCATCGGCACGGTAGACCTGGCTGGTGGAGAAATTGCGCCACACCCGCGAGAGGCGCTGCACGGCCAGGTCGAAATGGTCAGCGCCGCAGGCAAGACCTGCGGCATTGATCGCGCCGGCCGAGGTGCCAACCGCGATGGGAAAGGGCGTTGGTTCATGGTCGGCCCCGGCGTTCTGGCGCAGGCGCGAGAGCGCCTGCAGCACTCCCACCTGGTAGGCGGCACGCGCGCCGCCGCCGGAGAGCACGATGGCGGTGGCGGCGGAATGGGGGCTGTAGTGCAGAGCGGGCGACATGGCCTGCACCATAGCCGAAACTGCAGGCCTTCGCCAAGCGGCCCTGTCGCTCAATCGCTACTGCGGGCGCAGGCGGTGCAGCATCAGCGCGCCGCGCCCTTTTTCAGCAAGGTCGCCAGCTCCAGATTCTGCAGCAGCACGATTTTTTGGTCACGGGCAAACAGGCGGGCATTGTCGCTCAGCTCGCCTTGCAGCAGCACATAGACGCTGGCGGCGCCGGCCTGGCTGGCCGCGTCATGCAGCGCGCGCAGCGGCTCGATGCCGTGCACGCCGGCCTTGCTGCGCTTGGTCTGCACCAGGGTCGTCTGGCCGTTGCGTGCCAGCTGCAGATCGGCCGCGCCTTGCTGCACGGGGGTGACAGCGTAGCCCTCGGCCTGCCAGGCGCGGCTGAGCCAGGCCTGCAGATCGCGGCTGGACATGGCGCCAGCTTGCGCGAGCAGCGCCTCGGTGGCCGCAGCGCTGGGCTGGCTCCACTGGCGCTTGGCGGCCATGGCGCCGATCACGAGGAAAGGCAGGCTGCCGGCAGCGCCGACAAAGCGGATGTCCTTGGGCAGCAGCGCCAGGCACAGCACCACGATGATGGCTCCGACCACCACACTGATCCACCACGACGAGCGCAGCAAGATTGCAAACACGGAGTTCTCGGCCATTTTCAGTTTCACGGGTGCAGGTCTTTCAAGAGGTGCAGGGGCAAAAGCCCAGATTGTCGCTGGTTCGCAAGGGCAAGCGCGGTTCGCTAGACTTATTGCTGTCTCAGGAATAGAAAACACGATGACAGTGACCGAACCAACGATACTGGCCGCGCTGGCCAGTGTTCAAGACCCGCATACGGGCAAAGATTTTGTCAGCACGCGTGCCGTGCGCAACCTCCAGATCAACGGTGGCGACGTCGCCTTTGAGGTGGAGATGGGCTATCCAGCCAAAAGCCTGGTGCCGCAGCTGCGCAGCCAGTTCGTGGCCGCTGCCAAGACGGTGCCGGGCGTGGATAACGTCTCGGTGAGCATCAGCAACAAGGTGATCTCGCATGCGGTGCAGCGCGGTGTGCCGCTGATACCGGGCGTCAAGAACATCATTGCGGTGGCATCGGGCAAGGGCGGCGTGGGCAAGAGCACTACCACCGCCAACCTGGCGCTGGCCCTGGCGGCCGAGGGCGCCAGCGTCGGCGTGCTGGACGCCGATATCTACGGCCCCAGCCAGACCATGATGATGGGCGTGGACGGCAAGCCCGAGAGCAGCGATGGCAAGACCATGGAGCCCAAGCTCAACCATGGCGTGCAGGTGATGTCGATCGGCCTCTTGGTCGACCAGGACCAGGCGATGATCTGGCGCGGGCCGATGGCCGTGCAGGCGCTCGAGCAAATGCTGCGCCAGACCAACTGGGCTGGGCTCGACTACCTGTTGATCGACATGCCACCGGGCACCGGTGACATCCAGCTGACCTTGAGCCAGCGCGTGCCGTTGACCGGCGCGGTGATCGTCACCACCCCACAGGACATTGCCTTGCTCGACGCGCGCAAGGGCATCAAGATGTTCGAGAAGGTGGGCGTGCCGATCCTCGGCGTGATCGAGAACATGGCCATGCATGTCTGCACGAACTGCGGCCATGTGGAGCATATCTTTGGCGCCGATGGCGGCAAGCACATGGCAGCCGATTACAAGCTGGACTACCTGGGCGCGCTGCCGCTGTCGATGCAGATCCGCGAGCAGGCCGACAGCGGCACCCCCACCGTAGTGGCCGCGCCCGACAGCGAAGTGGCCGCCATCTACCGGCAGGTGGCGCGCAGCATTGCGGTCAAGATTGCGCAGCAGGCCAAGGATTTCTCGTCGAAGTTCCCGACGATCTCCGTGAGCAGCAACACCTGATGAACCTGCTCGCTGCCATGCGCTACCTGGCCGCGCTCCATGCGCATGGCCATTTCGCGCGGGCAGCCCAAGCCTGCCACATCACCCAGCCGGCGCTGTCCAATGCGCTGCGCGCGCTGGAGGCCGAGTTTGGCGTGGCCATCGTGCGCCGGGGCCGGGTGTTTGCCGGCTTTACGCCCGAGGGCGAGCAGGTACTGCAAACCGGGCTGGAGATGCTGCAAAGCGAGGCGCGCCTGCGCCAGCGCCTCTCGGCCCAGGCGGGGCAGTTGCAAGGGCAGCTGCGCATGGCGGCCGTGCCCACGGCCATGCCAATGCTGCTGCGCTTTGCCAGTCTGCTGCGCCAGCAGCACCCGGGCCTGGTGCCGGCGCTGCATGCGATGAGCTCGCCCGACATCGAGCGCGGCCTCGAAGAGCTGAGCCTGGACCTGGCGCTGGGCTACAGCGACCGCATCCGCCGCCCACGCACCCACTGCGCGCCCCAGTACCAGGAGCACTACTACCTGCTGCAGTCCGCGCCAGCACCAGCCTGCGTGGCCGATACCCTGCATGCGGCCGAGCCCTACACCTGGGTGCAGGCTGCGCAGCAGCCGCTGTGTCTGCTGACCCCCGATATGCACAACCGCCAGATCGTGGAGCGCAGCTTTTTGGCCGTCGGCGTGCTAGTGCAGGCGGCGATGGAGACCAACTCGGTCCAGGCCTTGCTGCAGGCGGTGGGCGAGGGCCAGATGGCCAGCATCGTGCCCGGGGCGGTGCTGGCGACCGTGCGCCATACACCAGGTCTGCGCGCCTGGCCTCTGGTGGAGCCAGTCGTCGAGAGCGAAGTCGGCTTTCTCTACCAGCAATCCCAGCAGGCGATGCCCGCTATGGAGGCGGCGCGCGCGCTGATGGCGCTGGATGAATGGCAGCAGCAATGCCTGCAGCATGCCGGGGCTTTGCAGGCCTTGGCAGCTGCGCCGCCACCCCAGCCATAGTTTGTCGAATGCCGGCATTGCCGCATTGAATTTGACGGCCAGCGGGCAGCGGGTTGAAATGCAGGGCTGAGAACGTGTTCACGATCTCTACGCAGCCGCGTTCTAACCAGTCCCTGCCATGCAAGAACAGAAAATCGCCTTCTACAAAGGCCCAGCCGGTGGCTGGGGCGCTTTGAACAGTGTCAAGAACACGCTGCTGCACCACGACATCGCGCTCAAGGGTGCCAAAACGCTGCTGTCGGCCAACCAGCCCGATGGCTTTGACTGCCCGGGCTGCGCCTGGCCCGACCGCAACCATGCATCGACCTTCGAGTTCTGCGAGAACGGCGTCAAGGCCGTCGCCGCCGAGGCCACGGCCCGGCGTGCGGGCCCCGAGCTGTTTGCCCGCTACAGCGTGCGCGAGCTGGCCCAGCACAGCGACTTTTGGTTGGAGGACCAGGGCCGGCTGACGCATCCGATGGTCTATGACGCGGCCAGCGACCACTACCTGCCCATTGCCTGGGACGATGCCTTTGCGCTGATTGCCCAGCACCTGAACGCGCTGCCCAGCCCGGACCAGGCGGTGTTCTACACCTCCGGTAGGGCGAGCAACGAGGCGGCTTTTCTCTACCAGCTGTTTGTGCGCGAATACGGCACCAACAATTTCCCCGATTGCTCGAACATGTGCCACGAGCCCAGTGGCTCGGCGATGCGCGAGCAGATCGGCGTGGGCAAGGGCACGGTGACCCTGGACGATTTTGAACAGGCCGATGCGATCTTCATCTTTGGCCAGAACCCGGGCACCAACCACCCGCGCATGCTGGGCGAATTGCGCGAGGCGCACAAGCGCGGCGCGCGCATTGTCAGCTTCAACCCCTTGCGCGAGCGTGGGCTGGAGCGCTTTGCCGATCCGCAGGACAAACTGGAGATGGCGACCCTGGGCTCCAGCCCCATCAGCACGCACTATTTTCAGCTGCGTGTGGGCGGCGATCTGGCAGCGCTGCGTGGCATGCTCAAGCATGTGCTGGAGCAGGAGGCGGCGCGGGGCGGCGTGCTCGACCATGCGTTTATCGCCGCGCACACCACCGGTTTTGAGACGATGGCGCAAAGTCTGCAGGCTGAAGACTGGGCGCTGCTGGTGCAGGAATCGGGCCTGAGCGAAGCGCAGATGCGGGCGGCGGCTGATGTCTACCTGGGCGCGGACAAGGTGATTGCCTGCTGGGGCATGGGCATTACCCAGCATGCGCATTCGGTGGCCACCATCCAGATGATTTTGAACCTGCTGCTGCTGCGCGGCCATATCGGCCGGCCAGGAGCGGGGCCGTGCCCGGTGCGCGGCCACAGCAATGTGCAGGGCGACCGCAGCATGGGCATTTGGGAAAAGCCGCCGGCGGCCTTGCTCGACCGGCTGCAGGAGGTCTATGGCTTTGCGCCGCCCCGCGCCCACGGCATGGACACGGTGGACGCCATTGCCAGCATGCGCGATGGCCTGGCCCAGGTGTTTTTTGCGCTGGGGGGCAATTTTGCCGCCGCCACGCCCGATACCTATGAAACCTGGAAAGGCCTGCAGCGCTGCGCGCTGACCGTGCAGGTCACCACCAAGCTCAACCGCAGCCATGTGGTCCATGGCCGCGAGGCCTTGCTGCTGCCCTGCCTGGGCCGCACCGAGATCGATCTGCAAAACGGCCAGCCCCAGGGCGTGACGGTCGAGGATTCGATGAGCATGGTGCACCTGTCGATGGGCATGAACCCGCCCGCCTCGGCCCATCTGCTGTCCGAGCCGGCGATTGTGGCGCGCCTGGCCCATGCCACCTTGGGCGCGCGCAGCCGGGTGGACTGGCTGGCGCTGGCCGCCGACTACGCGCTGATCCGCGACGAGATCGCCAAGGTCTTCCCCGATTTTGCCGACTTCAATCAGCGGGTGGCCGTGCCCGGTGGCTTTCGGCTGCGCAACACCGCCAGCGAGCGCATCTGGGCCACGGCCAGCGGCAAGGCCAGCTTCCACGCCCATGCGGTGCCGGTCGATACCCCCACGCACCGGGCGCGTGTGCGGCTGCGTGACCAGCAGGTGTTTACCTTGCTGACCACCCGCTCGCACGACCAGTACAACACCACCATCTATGGCATGGACGACCGCTACCGGGGCGTGTTTGGCCAGCGCCGGGTGGTGTTCATCCATGCCGATGACATCCGCGCGCTGGGCCTGGCCGATGGGGACTGGGTGAATATCCGCACCGTTTGGGACGACGGCCAGCAGCGCTGTGTCGAGGGCTTCAAGCTGGTGGCCTATGACATTCCGCGCGGTAACCTGGCTGCCTACTACCCGGAGACCAATCCGCTGGTGCCGCTGTCGGCCGTGGCGGCCCATGCCGGCACGCCCACCTCCAAATCGATCCCCGTGGTGCTCGAGCCCGGCCAAGCACCGCAGTGATGGGGACGTTGAGCACCGCCCCGGCCCTCTCGCCGCTGGCGCAGCATCTGCTGACGGCTTTGGCGCAAGAGCAGGCCCGCACCGGGCAGGCGGTACCGCTGGTGCGCATCGCCAAGCGCCTGGATGCCCCTGCCAGCAGCCTGCTGCGCGAGCTGGCGATGCTCAACCTGCTGTTGGAGCAGGCCCAGCAGCCTGCCTGGGTGCTTGCCCAGGCGGTGGATGGGCGCTGGATGCTGGCGCTGACGGCGGCCGGCGCAGCGGCTGCGGCGCAGATCGGCGAGGCTTGATCGCCGCCTCAGGGTTTGCTGAGGCGTTGGATCAAGCGGCGACCGGATGGCGGGCTTTACGCGCCTGCTTGGTCTGGTACATGGCCAGATCGGCCTGCTGCAACGCGGTATCGGCATGGGTGCCCGGCGTGACGGCCACCAGGCCCACACTGGCGCCGGTGTAGTTCAGGCTCACGCCCTGGCCCAGGCACAGCGACTCGGCCCGGGTGCTGGCAAACAGGCGCGCCTGTGTCTCGCTCAAAGCCGGCGCAATTGGCTCATGCAGGTGGGGGCCCAGCCCGGCAAAAACGAACTCATCGCCGCCCTGGCGGGCGATCAGGTCCGAGCCGCGCATCGCCTGGCGCATCTGCTCGGACAGCAGCTGCAAGAAGCGGTCGCCCGCTTCATGGCCATAGCCGTCGTTGATGGCCTTGAAGCCATCCATGTCGATCATGCCCACGAGCACATAGCGCTCCTGGCGGCGGGCAATGGCCTGCAGCTGGTCGAGCTGCTCGATCAGTGCGCGGCGGTTGGGCAGGCCGGTCAGCGCATCGGTGCGCGCCAGGCGCTGCAGCTCTTCGTTTTGCACCTGGATCTGCACGAGCAGCTGCTCGCGCTCGACCTGCTGGCCCAGGAACTGGGCAAACAGGCGCATCACATCCCGTGTCTCGGGCAGCAGCGGTTTGCGCGATGCACTGGCGCCGCACAGGGTGCCGTAGAGCATGCCATCGGACAGGTGCACCGGCGTGCTGGCATAGGTCTGGATGCCCAGCGCCTGCGCGGCCTGCGAGTCGCCCCAGAGGTGGCTGACATCGTCGGTGTAGAGGCAGTTCTCATCGATGGCGCGTTTGCACAAGGTGTCTTCCCAAGGCACGCTCAGGTTCTCGGGAATCTGCAGGCTTTGGGTATTGCGCGCGAACAGCACCTGCTGGACACGCTGGCCCAGGTCAATGCGTGTGAGGTAGGTGGATTCCAGACTGGTGACTTTTTGCAGCATCTCCAGCAGGGGGCGCGTCAGCTCCTCCAGACTGCGAGCTTTAGCAAACGTCTGGCCCAATTGTGAAATCAAGGCATTCATAGGATGGCTCGTTGGGAGATTGTTGTTTCATATCGTAACTCGCAATCGACTGCTTGGGGATGATCTCTTTCAATGGGGCCGGTAGGGTGCGTCTACAAAATCTGCTGGCACGGGTCTGCAGGGGGCAGGGTAGGTGTTGTGCCAGCGTAGGCAGTGGTGCTTCGGGCAAGCGCTTTTGCCACTTTGACTCTGCTTGCAGCATGCCCCTTGGTGGCGGTGGCGGCCGCCGGGCTGCGGGGAAATCCGGCAAGGGCTGGGGGTAAACGCGCATCAGTTATGTTTGCTGCATGAAACACAACTTTTTTGCGTTGGGCTGGCGCCAATTGCTGCGCGACTGGCGTGCCGGTGAGCTGCGGCTTTTGTTGGTTGCGGTGGCGCTGGCGGTGGCCGCGCTGACCTCGGTGAGCTTTTTCTCGGACCGCCTCCAAGCGGGGCTGCAGCGCGATGCCAGCCAGCTGCTGGGCGGCGACGTCGTGGTGGTGAGCGACAACAGCACGCCAGCGGCCTTTGCCGACAAGGCCCGGTCGCTGGGTTTGCAGGGCGTGACGACAGTCACCTTCCCGACGATGGCGCGCTCGGACGATGCCGATGGCGGTGAATCGCGCCTGGTGGGCCTCAAGGCGGTGCAGGCCGGTTATCCGCTGCGCGGCAGTCTGCGCACGGCCGCCGCTGCCGGCCAGCCCGATGCGCCGACCCGCGACATTCCAGCGCGCGGCGAAGTCTGGGTGGACCCGAGCCTGATCGAGGCGCTGGGCCTCAAGACCGGCTCGGTGCTGTGGCTGGGCGACAAGCGCTTCACCATTGGCCGCGTGCTGACGATCGAGCCGGACCGGGGCGCCGGCTTTCTGGGCTTTTCTCCGCGCGTGATGCTGGACTGGAGCGACCTGGCCGCGACCGGCCTGGTGCAGCCGGCCAGCCGCTTGCTCTACCGCTTTGCCGTCGCCGGTGAGCCCGCTGCAGCGGCGCAGTTTTTGCAATGGTCCGAGACCGAAGTGGCCCAGCCCCACAGCCATGGCGTGCGCATCGAGTCGCTGCAAAGCGGCCGGCCCGAGATGGAGCAAACCCTCGAGCGCGCGCAGAAGTTCCTGAACCTGGTGGCCTTGCTGGCCGCGCTGCTGTCGGCGGTGGCCGTGGCCTTGGCCGCCCGCACCTTTGCCAGCGCCCACCTCAATGGCGCGGCATTGCTGCGCGTGCTGGGCCTGGCCCAGCGCGCCATTGCCGGCGCCTATGTGGTCGAGTTTGTCATCATCGGTCTGGCCGCCAGCCTGCTGGGCGTGGCGCTGGGCTATGCGATGCACTATTTGTTTGTCTGGCTGATGGCCGGCCTGCTGGCCGTCACCTTGCCCGCTGCCAGCGGCTGGCCCCTGGTGCTGGGCGTGGGCATGGGCATGACCTTGCTGCTGGCCTTTGGCCTGCCCCCTGTGCTGCAGCTGGCCCAGGTGCCGCCGCTGCGCGTGCTGCGCCGTGATCTGGGTGCGCTGCGCCCGGCCTCGGCCTCGGTGCTGCTGCTGGGGGTACTGGGCTTTGCGGCGATGCTGCTGCTGGTCAGCGGGGATGCCAAGCTTGGTGGTATTGCGGTGGGCGGTTTTGCGATGGCGATCGTGGTGTTTGGCCTCTTGAGTGCTGCGGCCATCACGCTGCTGCGGCGCATGGTCAATGAGCGCACGGCGCCGCGCTGGTTGCTGCTGGCCACGCGCCAGGTCGCCGCCCGGCCCTGGTTTGCCGTGGTGCAGGTCAGCAGCCTGGCGGTGGGCCTGATGGCGCTGGTGCTGCTGGTGCTGCTGCGCACCGACCTGATCCAGACCTGGCGCCAGACCACGCCGCCCGATGCGATGAACCGCTTTGTCATCAACATCCTGCCCGACCAGGCCGATGCCTTCCAGCAGCGCCTGCGCCAGGCCGGCATCGACAAATGGGACTGGTACCCGATGGTTCGCGGCCGCCTCATCCAGATCAATGGCAAGGATGTGGGGCCGGGCGACTACAGCGAAGACCGCGCCAAGCGCCTGGTCGACCGCGAGTTCAATATCTCCCACAGCGATGTGCTGCAGGAGCACAACCAGATCGTGCAGGGCCAGTGGACCCCAGGCGAGGCGGGGGGCGTCAGTGTCGAAGAGGGCATTGCCCAGACGCTGGGCCTGAAGATGGGCGACCGCCTGCTGTTTGACATGGGCGGCGTGCAGCACGAGAGCACGATCACCAGCCTGCGCAAGGTGGACTGGGGCTCGATGCGCGCGAATTTCTTTGTCATGTACCCGGTCGCGCAGATGAACGATGTGGCCGTCACCTACCTGGCCGCCTACCGCGCGCCCGATACGGCGGGCTTTGACAATGGCCTGGTGCGCGAGTTTCCCAACATCACCAATGTGGACCTGCGCGCCACGGTCGCCCAGCTCCAGCAGGTGCTCAACCAGGTGATCCGCGCGGTGGAGTTCCTGTTTGGGTTTACCTTGGCCGCGGGCCTGGTGGTGCTGTTTGCCGCGATCACCGCCACGCGCGAGGAGCGCGCCCGCGAGTACGCGATCATGCGGGCCGTGGGCGCGCGCAGCCAGTTGCTCCAGCAGGTGCAGCGCGCCGAGCTGGCCGGTGTGGGCCTGCTCGCCGGTGTGCTGGCCAGCGTGGTGGCCATGGCCATTGGCTGGGCGCTGGCCCAGTTTGTGTTTGACTTTGCCTGGGTGCCGCGCTGGTGGGTGCCGCTCGCTGGCGGCGCCTGTGGCGCCTTGCTGGCGCTGGTGGCCGGCTGGTGGGGCCTGCGCGAGGTGCTGCGCCGCCCGGTCGTCGTGACCTTGCGCGAAGCGGTGTGAATGCCGCGCCATAGAGCGGTAATATCGCGGGTGGCAGGACCGTGGGCGCTGTGCAGGCGCAGCGCCCGCTGCCTGATCCTCTGCCCCTGCGTACCCTGAGAGCCCTCTATGCACATCGAAGAAAAGCCCCCGTTTGACACCCCTTTTGACTGGATAGGCGGCGAGAGCCAGGTGCGGGCGCTGGTGGACCGCTTCTATGACCTGATGGACCTGGAGCCCGGCTACAAGGAGTTGCGTGACGCCCATGGCAGCACTTTGCAGGATGCGCGCGACAAGCTGTTCTGGTTTCTCTGCGGCTGGCTGGGCGGCCCTGACCATTACCAGCAGCGCTTTGGCCACCCGCGCCTGCGCATGCGCCATATGCCGTTTTCGATCGGCATTCTGGAGCGCGACCAGTGGCTGGCCTGCATGGACCAGGCGATGGGCGATGTCGGCGTCGATGAGAAACTGCGCAGCCGCCTGGGCCAGAGCTTTTTCCAGACTGCGGACTGGATGCGCAACCGCTGACTCCAGCCCGAGCCGCTGGTGGGTTGCGCAGGCATTCTGTGCAGCGCCCCGTCTGCGGCGGGAGGCTTGCCGCCCATTACCTGATTTCTTGACTTCTGTCATGCACCAGGTTCGCAAAATGCAACGTCCACGCTGGTTTGCATTCCCTATGGGGGCGCCGCAGCGCTTTGGCCCATAATCAAGCCACTAAAAACGATGAGGGTGGATGAGGGTTATGAATACCAATTTGATGGTGGTCTCGGCGGTGGTTGCTGCCTTGCTGGTCTGGGGCGTGCTGGTCTACAACCGCTTGATGGCCTTGCGCAACCGCACCAGCAATGCCTTGGCGCAAATCGATGTGCAGCTCAAGCGCCGCTACGACCTGGTGCCCAACCTGGTGGCGGTGGCCAAGAAATACCTGGAGCACGAGTCCCAGACCTTGGAGGCCGTGATCCGCGCGCGCGGCCAGGCGCAGGCTGCAGCCAGTGCGCTGCGCGCAGCCCCTGGTAAACCCGAGGTGGCGGACGCCATGGTGGCCGCGGAAGGGGCGCTGGGCGGTGCCCTGGGCCGCTTGATGGTGCTGACCGAGAGCTACCCGGACCTCAAGGCCGATGACACGATGCGCTCGCTCAGCGAAGAGCTGGGCAGCACCGAAAACCGCATTGGCTATGCGCGCCAGGCCTATAACGACCAGGTGCTGGCGTTCAACAACGCTTCGCGCGCCTTCCCGGCGATTGTGGTGGCCTCGATGCTGGGCTTTCATGCGATGCCGATGCTGCAGTCCACGCAAAATGCCCAGGAGCGCGACACCGTCCGCGTGCAGTTCTGAGCCGATGAAGGCCGCAGCCCGCGACCATGGCCACGCGCTGCGCGGTGAGCCTGCAGCGGCGCAGCCATGAACTTCTGGGATTTCCAAGCCAGCGCACGGCGCCGCACCTGGGGCCTGGTGGCCGCTTTTGCGCTGCTGGTGCTGGGCATTGCGGTGGGCGTGCACCTGGTGCTGGCGCTGGTGTTCTGGACGCCGGCGCTGGTCGCAGTGCTCTTCAGCCAACTGCGGCTGGAACAGGTCGCAGTGCATTACCCGGCCGGCTTTCTGGCCACCAATATCGGCATCGTCAGCCTGATGGTGCTGGGCGGCGCCTGGATCAAGCGCAGCAATCTGCTCCAGGGCGGCCTGCACCTGGCTAGGCAGCTGGGCGCGCGCGAACTGCGCCCATCGGTGTCTCATGCCGAGCAGCAGTACCAGAACATTGTCGATGAGCTGTGCATTGCCGCCGGTGCCCAGCGGCCCCAGGCCATGGTGCTGCCACGCGACCGCTCGCTCAATGCCTTTGCCGCTGCCTGGGAGGCCGAGGATGCGGTGATCGTGGTGTCCATGGGCGCGCTGGAATACCTCAGCCGCGATGAGCTCAAGGGCGTGGTAGCGCATGAGCTGTCCCATCTGCACGAGGGCGATACGCGGCTCAACATGGAGTTGGCCGGCTATGTGTTCGGGCTGGAGATGCTGTTCAACTATGGGCGCGACTGGGTCGAGCGCGGCGTGTCGCTGTTTGGCCGGCCGCTGATGGCCGTGGGCTGGCTGGGCTGGTTGGCGGCGCAGGCGCTCAAGGCTGCCGTATCGCGCCAGCGCGAATACCTGGCCGATGCCCGCGCCGTGCAGTGGACCCGCAATCCCGATGGGCTGGGCCGCGTGCTGCGCAAGGCGCTGTGGCAGCAGGACTACCCGTTGCAGGCCGATGCCCTGCAGCCCCGTGGCGGCGCA
Organism: Comamonas koreensis; assembly: GCF_014076495.1. Lineage (NCBI taxonomy): Bacteria > Pseudomonadati > Pseudomonadota > Betaproteobacteria > Burkholderiales > Comamonadaceae > Comamonas > Comamonas koreensis. The sequence goes on from NZ_CP043575.1 coordinate 1,771,629, forward strand.
GCCGGGGCCTATTCGCCGCTTGTGGAGCACATGCTGCTGCTGGAGGTGCACAGCATCGAAGAGATGCATGACTTCTGGCACCTGGGCGGCGCGCGCTGGCTGGCCAGCCACCCCAGCCTGGAAGCGCGGATCGCCCGCATCTATGGCGAAGACGAAGCGCGCGAGGCGCTGCCGCTGCAGGACCCGGACCAGCGCTGGGTAAACCCTTTCAGCGCTCCCTTGCCGCAGGGCAAGCCCGGGGCTTCTTAAGGCCTGTCAATCAGCGCTTGGGCTTGTCACTGCGGTACTGCGCCGCCCAGGATGCGACCTGCTGGGCCACCGGGTCGGGTGCCGGCACGGCCGCTGCCTGCTGGGCCAGTGCCTGCATCTGCAGCAGCGCATCGGCCACATTGACGGCGCTGGCCGCCATCGATGCGGCACGCAGCAGCACCACCAGGGCGCCGGCGCCACCATCGGCCGGGCGCGCCTGTACAAAGGCCAGCACCTCGTTTTTCTGCACCAGCCAGCTGTGCACCCGGCCTTTGAGCACCGGCATGCGCCCGGGTGAGCCCAGGCCCTTGCCATGCACCACGCGCACGCAGCGCAGCCCCTGGCGCTGCGATTGACGGATAAAGCTGCCCAGCGCCTGACGCGCCTCGTCGGTGCGCAGGCCATGCAGGTCGATCTGGCGCTGGATGGTCCAGTGCCCGGCGCGCAGCTTGTGGACCACATCGCGGCCAATGCCCTTGCGCCGAAAGCTCAGCTGGTCGTCGGTGTCGAGCAGGGTGCTGGCGTCGAACTCATCGCTCATCGCTTCGAGCAGCACACGCTGCTCGTCGGCCCAGTGCTGCAGCGGTAGCGGGTCGGGCGGGGGCGTTTCGGCGCTGATCTGGCCGCTGCTGGGCAGCGGGCGCACGGCGCCTACGGTCTGGCGAAACAGCTGGCGGTCGCGCTCGCTCTGGCGCAGCGCCTGCTGGCGGGCGGCTTCTTGCAGCTGGCGCTGGGCTGCCTGCTCGGCCTGCAAGGCCGTCAGCGCCTTGCGCAGCTGCTTGAGCTCCCGCAGCGATGCCACGCTGCCGGTTTTGTCCTGCTTACTCACATCTCACCTTCCTCGGCCATCGACAGTGCTGCTCCGGGCCCAACAATAATATGGTCCAGCACACGCACATCGACCAGGGACAAGGCGGCCTGCAAGCTCTGCGTGAGTTGCTGGTCCGCCTGGCTGGGCGTGACCTGGCCGCTGGGGTGATTGTGCGCCAAGATCACCGCTGCAGCGTGGTGGTGCAGGGCCCGCACGACCACTTCGCGCGGATAGACGCTGGCCTGGCCCAGGGTGCCGCGAAACAATTCCTCCAGCGCAATCAGCTGGTGCTGGCTGTCGAGAAACAGCACGGCAAACACCTCATGGTGCTTGTGCGCCAGGTGCAACTGCACATAGGCTTTGACAGTGGAGGCACTGCCAAGCAGGCTGCGCTGCTGCAATTGCTGGGCCATCGCGCGGCGGGCCAGCTCCAGCACCGCGATCAGCTCGGCGCGCTTGGCCGGGCCCAGGCCCTTGACCTGTGCGAGCTCGGCGCTGCTGGCCTGCAGCAGGCCGTTGATGCCGCCAAAGCTGCCTGGGGCATCGGGCTGGCGCGGGGCCAGCAGTTCAGCGGCCCATTGCAGCACGCTCTTGCCGGCCATGCCGGTGCGCAGCAAGATGGCCAGCAGCTCGGCATCGGTCAGCGCGCCGGCGCCCTTGGCGAGCAGTTTCTCGCGCGGCTGGCAGTCGGTAGGGATGTCTTTGAGGGGCATGGCGTCCTCTCAGTGCAGCTGGCCCGGCAGCGGCTGGGCGCGAGACGGGCAGGGCAGGGGCCGTGCATGCCTTGCGCAAGCGCGGGCAGCGGCAGGGGCAAGGCAGCAAAGATGGGTGTTCATAGGCACTCCTGGAGGTTCGCTGTCGGCCGGTGGCCTGGGGACCGGGCAAAACCACTGCCTGGGGCGCGGGCTCTGCCTGGGATCTTTTGATGCAGGTTGCATGCAGGGGTTTCACCCTACAACCTACAATACACCCCAGTTTATAGGGATTTGCATGACTACTCCGATGGCCCCCGTGACGCCGCTGCCTGCCGATGCGCCAGTGGTACAACCCGGATCGTTTCTGACCTTGCACTACCGCCTGGCTGGCCCGGCGGGCGATGTGATCAACACCTTTGAAGGCAAACCCGCGACCCTGTCGCTGGGCATGGGTGAGCTGTCGCCGTCGGTCGAGAACCTGCTGCTGGGTCTGCCCGAGGGCACGCATGCGACCTTCCACGTTCCCGCCGGCGAAGCCTTTGGCGAGCGCAACCCGGACATGGTGCAGTGGGTGGCGCGCCGCCTGCTCAATGAGCTGGGCGATCCGATGGAGCAGTACACCCTGGGCGATGTGGTGCAGTTCCCCACCCCCGATGGTGCCAGCACCTATGCCGGTGTGGCGATGCAGGTGCGCGACGATGGCGCAGTGCAATTTGACTTCAACCACCCGCTGGCCAGCCAGCCGGTGACCTTTGAAGTCCAGCTGATCGGGGTGCTCTGAGCATGTTGCGGCCCCAGGAAATCGTATTGGCCGAGCCGCGCGGCTTTTGTGCGGGCGTGGATCGGGCGATCGAGATCGTCGAGCGTGCGATCGAGAAATTTGGCGCGCCCATCTATGTGCGCCACGAGATTGTGCACAACACCTATGTGGTCAACGACCTCAAGGCCAAGGGCGCGATCTTCATCGAAGAGCTCGATGACGTGCCGCCCGGCGCCACCTTGATCTTCTCGGCCCATGGCGTGAGCAAGGCCGTGCAGCTGGAGGCCGAGCGCCGAGGCTTTAGCATTTTCGACGCCACCTGCCCGCTGGTGACCAAAGTCCATGTGGAAGTGGCCAAGCTGGCCAAAGAGGGCTATGAGTTCATCATGATCGGCCACAAGGGCCACCCCGAGGTCGAAGGCACGATGGGCCAGCTGTCCGAAGGCATCCACCTGGTCGAAGAGGTGGGTGATGTGGCCCATGTCCACCCCAGCCAGACCGACAAACTGGCGGTGGTGACCCAGACCACGTTGAGCGTGGACGATGCCGCCGAGATCACGGCTGCCGTCAAGCTGCGCTTTCCGCAGATCCGCGAGCCCAAGCAGCAGGACATTTGCTATGCGACGCAGAACCGCCAGGATGCCGTCAAGGTGATGAGCAGCCAGGTGGACCTGGTGATCGTCGTGGGCAGCCCCACCAGCTCCAACAGCAACCGCCTGCGCGAGCTGGCCGTCAAGTTGGGCACGCCGGGCTATATGGTGGACAACGCTGACGAGCTCCAACCCGAATGGTTTGACGGCATCGCCCGCGTGGGCCTGACGGCAGGCGCCTCGGCCCCCGAGGTGCTGGTCAAGCAGGTGATCGAGCGCATCAAGGTGCTGGGCGCGACCTCGGTGCGCAAGATGGATGGCATCGAAGAGACCGTGAAGTTCCCGCTGCCCAAGGGCCTGAAAATCGATGTCGGCGGGCTGGAGATTTCTGCACGATCTCCGGAGACGGGTCGCTGAACGAGGCCTGGTGGCCTGGCGGCTCGTCCACTCCCGTTGATCGCGGTGGGCAGTGCCCACCCCCACCCCCTTTCATTGGGCAGGCCTAGGCGCTGCCCCACCCCAAGAGGTAATTCATGCTTGATATTTTGTTGCTACGCAAAGACCTGGACTCGGTCATCGCCCGTTTGCAGACCCGCAAGAGCCCCCAGGCGTTTTTGAATGTCGAAGCCTTCAAGGCCTTGGAGGCCGAGCGCAAGACCATCCAGACCCGCACCGAAGAGCTGCAGGCCAAGCGCAACCAGCTGTCCAAGCAAATTGGCATGCTGATGGGCAAGGGCGAGAAGGACGCGGCCGAAGCGGCCAAGGCCGATGTGGCCGCGATGAAGACCGAGCTGGAACAGTCGGCCACGCGCCTGGATGAACTGCAGGCCGAGCTGCAGGCCATGCTGGTGGCCGTGCCCAACCTGCCGCACGAGAGCGTGCCGGTGGGCGAGGACGAGTCGGCCAACGTCGAAGTGCGCCGCTGGGGCACGCCGCGCAGCTTTGATTTCGAGATCAAGGACCATGTCGATGTCGGCATGCCGCTGGGCCTGGACTTTGAGGCTGGCGTCAAGCTGACCGGCTCGCGCTTTACGGTGATGAAGGGCCCGATCGCCCGCCTGCACCGCGCGCTGGCGCAGTTCATGATTGACCTGCAGACCGAGCAGCACGGCTACACCGAGTGCTATGTGCCCTACATCGTCAACAGCGACTCGCTCAAGGGCACGGGCCAGCTGCCCAAGTTCGAGCAGGACCTGTTTGCCGCCAACAAGGGCGGCCAGGATGCCGAGCCGGTGCACGATACTGCGGCGCTCTACCTGATCCCGACCTCGGAAGTGCCGCTCACCAATCTGGTGCGGGACGAAGTGCTGAGCGAAGACCAGCTGCCCATCAAGCTGACGGCGCACAGCCCTTGCTTCCGCTCGGAAGCGGGCTCGGCCGGCCGCGACACGCGTGGTCTGATCCGCCAGCACCAGTTCGACAAGGTCGAGATGGTGCAGGTGGTGCATCCGGACAAGAGCTACGAGGCGCTCGAAGAGATGACGCGCCATGCCGAAGACGTGCTGCAGCGCCTGGGCCTGCCGTACCGCGTGCTGGCGCTGTCGACCGGCGACATGGGTTTTGGCGCTGCCAAGACCTATGACCTGGAAGTCTGGCTGCCCGCGCAGAACACCTACCGCGAAATCAGCTCGGTGAGCAACTGCGAAGCCTTCCAGGCCCGCCGCATGCAGGCCCGCTTCAAGAACGCGCAAGGCAAGAATGAGCTGGTCCACACCTTGAACGGCTCGGGCCTGGCCGTGGGCCGCACCCTGGTGGCCGTGCTGGAGAACTACCAGAATGCTGACGGCTCGGTGACGGTGCCAGAAGCGCTGCAACCTTACCTGGGCGGCGTGGCCGTGCTGAAGGTCTAAGCTTTTTAGGCTTTCCCTCGTCCAAAGCCGGTGCAGCAATGCCCCGGCTTTTTTGTGGGTGCCGGCTTATGCCAGCGCCAGGCGCGCCTCTCCCCACACCGGCATATAAAACAGGCGCGGGCGCGGCAGTTGTGCCGTCCAGGCGCTGTAGCTGCGCGCGGCAATCTGGTGCAACTGGCGGATGTGCTGGGGCAATTGCGCCAGGATCTGCGCCCGGCTTTGCACGGCGGGGCCAGCTGCGCTGCGCAACTCGGGCGCACCTTCATCGCACCAGTCGCGCACGCTTTGCGCGGTGACCTCCAGATGGCCTTGGAAGGCCCAATGGCGTCCATGCACAAAGCCCTTGTTCAGGCAGTGGCGGCCGTACATGCTGCGGCTTGCGCCTGGCGGAATCTCAAAGCTGTCGTAGTGCCAGTTGAAGATGGTGGCCTCGGCGGGCAAGTCCATCTGTTCTTGGGCTTGGGGCGTGACCCAGACGCGACCCCAGCCGATGTTGGCGCAGGGGTTGCGCCAGACGCGCGCGCCCATCGCACGGGCCAGCATCTGCGCGCCAAAGCAGTGGCCGAGCACGGGCACGTCCGCCGCCAGGGCGCTTTGCAACAGGCAGCGCTCCTGCTCGATCCAGCGCAGCTGCTCATTGGCGCAATGGTTGCTGCCCAGCACAATGATGCCGCGGTAATCACGCGCGCGCATGGCTGCGATGCCCTCGTTGCAGGGCCTGATCAATGCATAGGGGATGCCGTGCTGCTGCAAATGCGCGAGCAGCACGCCTGGGCCCTGCGAGGTTTCATGCTGGAGGATGGCGACAGGTTTCATGGAGGCTGGCTTGCAGGTCAAGCCCTGGGTGGAGAGGCCTCCACTGTAGAAAGCCTGGCATTGAGCGCATATCTAGACTGCGTGGGCTGGCATCAAGATGGCGTCAAGGGGCCGCAACCTGCGTTGTGGTCTTTTTCGGCACTGCTGCAGCGCGCTGGGCTCCTCTCTATGATCGGCAGCAGGTGGCCTTACCGCACTTGCGCCCGCACCCCGCCGGGCCGCAGCGGTGGGCCCCAGCCCTACACAGAAAGCTGAGGTAAAGCATGTCGGATCAAGCCTACCAACCGCCCAAGGTCTGGACCTGGGACAAAGGCAATGGGAGCGCATTCGCCCATATCAACCGCCCCGAAGCGGGCGCCACGCATGACAAGCTGCTGCCGGTGGGCAAGCACCCCTTGCAGCTGTATTCGCTGGGCACGCCCAATGGCGTCAAGGTGACGATCATGCTCGAAGAGCTGCTGGAGCTGGGCATTGCCGAGGCCGAGTACGACGCCTGGCTGATCAATATCGGCGAAGGCGACCAATTTGGCAGCGGCTTTGTCGAGGTCAACCCCAACTCCAAGATCCCCGCGCTGCTCGACCGCAGCGGCAGCACGCCTGTACGCGTGTTCGAGTCGGGCTCCATCCTGCTGCACCTGGCCGAGAAGTTTGGCCAGTTCCTGCCCAAGGAGGGCGCAGCCCGCACCGAGGTGCTGAACTGGCTGTTCTGGCAGGTGGGCAGTGCGGCCTTTCTGGGCGGCGGCTTTGGCCACTTCTATGCCTATGCGCCAGAGAAGATGGCCTACCCGATCAACCGCTATGCGATGGAGGTCAAGCGCCAGCTCGATGTGCTCAACCGCCAACTGGCCGAGCAGCGCTTTATTGCTGGGCAGGATTACAGCATTGCCGACATGGCCGCCTGGCCCTGGTATGGCGCGCTGCTGAACAACGAGGTCTACAACGCGGCCGAGTTCCTGGATGTCGAGTCCTACCAGCATGTGCGCCGCTGGACCGATGAGATCGCGCAGCGCCCTGCGGTGCAACGCGGCCAGCGGGTCAACAAGGTGCGCGGTAGCTCGCCGATGCCCGAGCGGCACAGCGCAGCGGACTTTCTGCGCTGATTCAGAAGCTGGCGTGCTGGGCCGATCAGGCGCGCCAGAAGTACCAGCCCGCCAGCACCAGGGCCAGCACCACCACGAATACGGCCGTCCAGGCGCCCGAGCTTTGCACCCGGCCGGGTTCATGGCCGGGGGCCATCCAGGCTGCGGTACCTGCGGGCGCGGGCGCTGGGTGGCTGGGGGTGTGGGGCAAATGGGCCTCGACCAGCCATTGCTGCGGGTCGCCCGATTCAATGCGGTCCTTGGCGTCCTTCAAGCCGATGCCGGTCGCATCCCGCAGCAGCTTGATGGCGACGATCTTGTCGCCCCGGGCCAATGCCGTCTCGATGGCAGTTCGCAGCGCGGCACCCTCGCGTGGCGGCTCATGGCCGTCGCCGCCATCCAGCTGTGATTCCAGCGCATGCTTGGCTTCTGCCAGGCCCATGCCGGTTTCTTCGCGCAGGCGCTTGATGGCGGCAATCTTGTCGTTATTGCGCCAAAGCGACGCGATATGGGCAGGGATGGGAGCGGACATGGGCAAGGCTGCGGATGGTGGAGCAGCAGCCTTTGTACCCCGTTTGCGCGGCTGCGGCCATAGGACGGAGGCTGACATTACCGCCTCCTGGGTGGGCGCCTTAGCCCGGTGTCCATCCCTTGGGTACGCGCGGCTTGTCAATGCCGGCCAGGCCGCAGAGCACATCGGCCATGCCTGAAAAATCGAGACCGCCATGCTGGCTGGCGCGGGCCAGGCTGTAGGACTCGTGCACGGCCGCGGCCACCGGCATGGGCACCTTGCTGGCATGGGCGGCAGCGACGACCAGCGACATGTCCTTGTGGGCCAGGTCGATCGTGAAGCCCGGCGTGGTGTCACCCTGCAGCACCTTGTTGGCAAAGTTCATGCGCAGCTGGCCATTGGTGGCCGAGGTGCCCAGCAGCACCTGCAAGGTCTTGGTGATATCGAGGCCAAAGCGCTGCGACAGCGCCAACGCCTCGGCATTCACCTGGGTCAGGGTGACAGCCAGGTAGTTGTTGACCAGCTTGGTGCGCCCGCCCGTGCCCACCGGGCCGCAGTGGTGCGTGGTGGTGCCCATGGCGTCGAGCAAGGGCTGCACGCGGGCCAGATCGGCGTCGCTCGCGCCCACCATGAAGAGCGACTCGCCCCGGTCGGCATGCTCGGCCAGGCGGCCCACGGGCGCATCCACCATCGTCAGGCCCTTGGCAGCGGCCTGCTGGGCCAGCCGGTCGGTCGCTAGCGGGTCGATGGTGCTCATGTCCATCAGAATGCTGCCGGGCTGGGCATGCGCAAAGATGCCGCCATCGCCCAGCGCCGTCTGTTCCACCTCCACCGACGAGGGCAGCATGGTGACGATGATGCTGCAGTCGCGGGCCAGCTCGGCCACGCCGGCGCTTTGCGCGCCCATCGCGACCAGGTCCTTGACCGCTGTCGGGTTCAGGTCATGCACAACCAGTGCAAAACCCTTTTTGACGAGGTTGGCGGCCATGGGCTTGCCCATGCGGCCCAGGCCGATAAAACCGATCTTGTCTGCCATGCATGTCTCCTTGTTGGTATGCAGCCATGATGGCAGGCGTGAGGTGCTGCCCCCTGTCAAACACAGGACATCAGCGGGGTAGTGCAAAAGCGGCCAGCACCTCCAGCACTGCAGCGGCTGCCGGGTTGTGGCTGCCATCGCGGCGGTGGGCCACGGCCATGGGGCGCATCAGCCGGGGCCAGAGCTGGCGCACCTGCACGCCAGGCAGGTGCAGCTGGTCTTCCACCTCTTCGAGCGGCAGGATCACCGCACTTTGGCTGGCCGCTGCCAGGCTTTTGAGGGCGCCGGGGTAGCTGAGCGTGAGAAATGGCCGGGGGTGGTGGCCTGCCTGGCCGAACCAGCCGGCAATCAGCCCATGCATTTGCGTGGCCGGCGCAAACGAGGCCCAGCGCTTGTCCGCCAACCAGTCCGGCGTCACCCGCTTGGGCGCCTTCCAGGCCGCGGGCAGCAGCACCACCATCGGGTCATTGCGCCAGGGCGTGAGCACAATCTCGGCGCTGCTGGGCTGGGGGCTGGCCACAATCGCCACATCGAGCGATCCCGCGCGCAGGCGCTGCATCGCATCGGCCGAGCCCACCGCTTCGAGCTTGACCTCGACGCCCGGGCTGCGCTGGCTGAGTTGCTCGAGCATCATCGGCAAGAGGCGTGTGCTTACCCCTGCCGAGACGCCCACCTTGACCAGGCCTTCGCGGCCACTGGCGCGGCGCTGCACCAGGTCGATCAGCTCATCGCTGGCGTCGAGCAGTTGGCGGCCCTGGGCCACCAGCACTTCGCCCGCTGCCGTAAGCACCGCCTGGCGCCGGCCGCGCAGCAGCAGGGCCGTGTCCATGCGCGCCTCCAGCTCCTTGATATGCAGGCTGATCGCCGGTGGCGACAGGTGCAGCGCTTGCGCGGCTGCGGCAAAGGTGCCCAGGTCGGCGATGGCGACCAGGGTTTGCACCTGGTCGAGGTTGAGGTTTCGCATCAGTTTTTCTGAAGTGAATGCATAGGAAATTCAACTTTACAGAAGTCTGGCCGGCGCCGAGCATCGGTGTCCATGCAAAACCCTCGACCACTCCCCGATTCCAGGCTCCAGCAGCCGCCACCTATAGCTGCCCAGCTGCCGCTCGGCTGGCTGGCCAGGCGCTGGCGCCGCTGGCTGGATCTGTGCCAGCGCGCCGAGCAGCGCATCAGCGAGAACTTCCGGGTACCACCAGGTGGTGGCTAAATGGGTGCATCGTTTCTCCATGGCGCCATCTGCCAGCGGTCGCTATCGAGCGCCAGCTGGTGCGTCAGCGCCAGCGCATCAAGCAGCGCCTCATCGTGCGAGACAACAACCAGGCAGCCCGGGTAGCTGCGCAGCATGTCCTCCAGCGCTTGCAGTGCGGACAGGTCCAGGTGATTGTCCGGTTCGTCCAGCAGCAGGAGCTGCGCGGGCGCATCGCGGTACAGCGCGCAGGCCATCGCAGCTTTGAGCCGTTCGCCACCGCTCAGCTGGCCGCTGGGCTGCAGAATGCAGCGCGCATCGAGCCCCAGCTGCGCCAGGCGCATGCGCAGCACGCCTTCCGGTGTCTGGCAGTTGCTTTGCTGCAGCTGGGCGAGCAGGCTTTGCGCCGGGTCCAGCCCGCTTTGCTGCTGGTCCAGCATGGCCCAGGGCACATGCACTTGCCGCTGTCCGGCGCTGGGGGCCAACTGGCCGGCGAGGATCTGCAGCAGGCTGCTTTTGCCGCTGCCATTGGGCCCTGTGATGGCCAGGCGCTGGCCCGCGCGCAGCTGCAGGTTCAGGGGCTGCGCGCCGGGCAGGCGCGGTGACTGCAGCGCCTGCAGCTCGGCAACGATGGCATCGCTGCTGCGGCACCGATCAAAGGCCTCGGGCGGCAGCTGCCAGTGGATGGGGCCGGCCTGCCAGTCGATGGCCTGGGCCGCTTCGCTGACGCGGGCGTTCAGCGCCTCGCGGGCAGTGGCATGCTGGGTCAGCAGTTTGCCTGACGATGCCTGGGCGCGCTGCTTGGCGCCGCCCAGCAGGATCTTGGCCTGGTTGGCTTGCTTGCCCTCTTTTGCGCCTCTGGCCTGCCTTCGCTCCTGCCGCTCTTGCTGCGCGCGCAGCGCCTGCTCGCCGCGTTTGCGCTCCTGCTTGCTGCGGGCCAGCGCATCCGCCGCCAGTTGCGTGCGCTGCTGCTGGGCCTGCTGGTGGCCGCCAAAGGAGCCGCTGTACAGCTGCAGTCCCTGGCTGCTCAGCTCGGCAATCGTCTCCATCTGCGCGAGCAGGCGCCGGTCATGGCTGATCAGCAGCAGGCCGCCGGGCCAATGCCGCAGGCGCTGCGCCAGTGCGGCGCGGCCCGCGGCATCGAGGTGGTTGCTGGGCTCGTCCAGAATCAGAAAATCGGCCTGGGCCCGTTGCGCGCCCAAGAGCGCCAAGCGCATCGCCTGGCCGCCGCTCAATGCGCTGGCCGGGGTCTCTGCGGGCAGCGCGGGCAAGCCGCTGTCTTGCAGCAGGGTCTGGAACTGCTGGCGCAGATCCCAGCGCTCGGCCACCAGGGCAAAGTCCTGCGGGTCGCTGCTGCCTTGCTCGATGCGCTGCAAGGCCGCCAGTGCAGGCGCCAGCCCAGCCAGCGCGGCAATGCTCTGGCCGGGGTGCTGCACCAGCAGGTTCTGCGCCAGGTAGTGGATGCGGCCTGCGCGGCTGATGCGGCCACGCGTCGCCTCGAGCTCGCCGGCCAGCAGCCGTGCCAGCACCGTTTTGCCCACGCCATTGCGGCCGACCAGCGCGGTGTGCTGGCGGTCAAAACGGGCGTGGAGATCGGAGAAAAGCGGCCGGCCTTGCGGCAGCGAATAGGAGACGCCATGCAGCGCCAAATGTGTGTCTGTCATACCCGTGCGATGTCATCGATGCCGAACATCCCCGCGCCATGGCTGGTGAGCCTGCAGCCTTGGCGCCCGTTAGACAGGGCAGCCGCTGCCATCAAGGGGCGGGACGTGGGGCCGTCAACAAGACGGCAGCATCAATGGCGCATGGGTAGAAGACCTCGCACAGGTAAAGAAGCGGCCCATTGTAGGCCGCATGCCGCAGCGGTCAAGGCTGCGGTTTTGCAGACCCTCAGCCCATCATGGATGCAAACGCTTGCTGGTACTGCTGCAGCTTGTGCGGGTAGTGGGCGGCACCGGTGTCAAACACCCAGTGCCCGATCGCAGGCGCGGGCGCCAGCCCCAGGCTGTGCAGCTGGTGCAGCGCATCGAGCTGGGTCTTGAAGCCATGCAGCATGGGGCCGTTGACGTCTTCATCGGAGTGGATGCCGGTGTCCAGAATGCTGGGCGCGATCGCAATGCTGCGGGCATTGCGCAACTGGCCGACGCGCAGTGCGCAGGCCACGGCCGCTGCGCTGGTCGCCGGGCTCCAGTCTTCGGGGTGGCCCATGCCGATGACCAAGATGGCAGCGGCTTGCGCGGCGCCCGCAGGCGGGGTGATGAGCAGCGTCTCGAGCGGCTGGGCGCGGAAGGCGCCATCGCGCCGGGCCTGGGCCAGCTGGCCGCCCAGGGCGGCATCGAGGTTGGCCAGGCCGCCTGCCAGGGGCTGGTGGTCCACTTCATGCGTGAACATGCAGGCGCAGGAGAGGTCGACCTGCGCCCCGGTGGCGTCCACCGTGACAAGTTCTATCTTTACGCCACGGTACTGGCCGATCTCGCCACGTTCTACTGCTGCTGCCATGCTGGGGTCTCCTGTCAAGCGGGGTTGCACTGCGGCCCGGTGCCGCAGGCGTGATCGATCGTACCCAGCTCCTCAATGGGGTGCAGCGGACGGCCCATTTTTCGGAGTGTGGGGGCCTTCGTCATGGGTCTCTTGCTGCGCCAGCTGCTCTTGCAGCAGTTCGACAAAGGCACGCACCTTGACTGGGCGAAAGCGCGCGGCAGGGAACACCGCATGGATGCCGCCCGAGGGCAGCTTCCAGTCGGGCAGCACCTGCAGCAGCCGGCCGCTGTGCAGGTCGTCCGCCACCGCATAGTCGGGCAGCACCGACAGGCCCGCGCCGTGGCGCACTGCCTCGCGCACGGCCATCGTGGCGTTGAGCGACAGCACCGAGGGCATATTGACATTCTGGCGCTCCAGCGCGCTGCGCGAAAAGCTCCAGTGCAGCGGTTCGCGCAGCGCCGTGTTGGCAACAAAGGGCAGGGCGCGCAACTGCTGGGGCTCCTGGATGCCAGCCAGCTGGCTGCGCCAGGCAGGTGCGGCCACCAGCAGCTGGCGAAAGCTGCCGATCTGGCGCGCCTGCAGATGCAGCTCGGTGAGCCAGCCCACGCGGATGGCCAGCTCCACCTGGCCGTCCATCAAATCCAGCGACTGGTCGCTGAGCGACGCATCGACCTTGCACTGCGGGTAGCGGCGGCAGAACGCGGTAATCGCCGGCACGATGGCCGCGATGCCGTAGTCGAGCGGGGCGGTCAGCCGCAAGGTGCCCGAGGGTGCCTGGGCCGACTGTGACAGTTCATCAAAGGCGTCTGCGGCTTCCTTGAGGATCAGTGCGCAGCGCTGGTAGAAGGCCTGGCCCGCATCGGTGGGGGCCACCTTGCGCGTGCTGCGGGTGAGCAGACTGGTGCGGAAGTCCGCCTCCAGCCGGGCCACCTGCTGGCTGACCACGGCCTTGGTGATGCCCAGGCGCTCGGCGGCGGCCGTGAAGCTGCCGGTCTCGACCACCGCACTGAAATAGGCCAGGCGCTTGAGGTTGGAGAAGTGGCCAAGGCTGGTATCGTTCACATTGTTTGCTTTTTGCATACGAATTATCTATTTGATATCTATTTATTTGCCAATCCAAACCACCTACTATGGCGGCATTGCATCCGATATGGAATAGATATGAAACGTCTGTACTACCTTTTTGACCCCCTGTGCGGCTGGTGCTATGGCGCGGGCCCGCTGCTGGAAACCCTGGTGCAGCGCAGTGGCGAGCAGCTGCAGCTGCTGCCCAGCGGCCTTTTCTCGGGCGAAGGTGCCCGCCCCATGGATGAGGCCTTTGCGGCCTACGCCTGGAGCAATGACCAGCGTATCGAGCGCCTGACCGGCCAGCCCTTTAGCCAGCGCTACCGCAGCGAGGTGCTGGACAAGCCCCAGCAGATGTTTGACAGTGGCCCGGCCACGGTGGCGCTCACTGCCGTGCACCTGACCGCGCCGCAGCGCGAGGCCGAGGCGCTCAAGGCGATCCAGCATGCGCGCTATGTCGATGGGCTGGACAACACCGCCATCGCCGTGTTGCTGGAGTTGCTGCGCGGCCTGGGCCTGGATGACGCGGCCGCCCGGCTGGCGCAGCCCGATGCCGCTTTGCTGCAAGCCAACAGCGCACGCGTGGCGCAGGCCCGGCAGCTGATGCGCGAGCTGGGCGCCCAAGGCGTGCCCAGCTTTGTGCTGGAGCGCGATGGCCAGCGCCAGCTGCTCAACGCAAGCACCGCTTTTTCCAACCCCGAAGCCTTTGTGGCGCAATGGCTGGCCGCCTGAACCTGTACGGAGACTGTATGACCACCAGCAACCTGGACACCATTGCTGCCACCTATGAAGGCAGCCCCGAGGACAACGCCCGCCATTTGATGGCCGCGCTCGCGCCCGAGGTGCTGTGGATCGAGGCTGCAGGCTCGCCCTATGCGGGCCAGTATGTTGGCGCGGCGCAGATCGTGGAGGGCGTATTTGCGCGGATTGGCAGCGACTGGGCGGTGTTCAGCGCTCAGGTACATACCTACCTGGCCGATGGCGACCGGGTCGCCGCTTTTGGCCGCTACACCGGCACGCACCGCGCCAGCGGCAAGGCCATGGTGGCGAGCTTTTCGCACCTGTACCAGCTGCGCGATGGCCAGATCATCCGCATGGAGCAGGTGGTGGACAGCGCCCCCATGCTGCAAGCGATGCAGCCATGACGGCCATGTACAGCGCCGACGAACTGCGCGAGCTGCAAGTGCTGGCGGCCCGGTTGCAAGCGGGCGACTGGCATGCCGCCCACGATGGTGTGCAGCGCTACTCCGGCCTCATGGCCGCCTGGCTGCATGGCATCGTGCATTTGCAAGAAGGCGATCTGGAAGACGCCGAGAACTGGTATGAGCGCGCGGGAAAGCGCTTTCGCCAGCGCGAGAGTCTGGCCCGGGAGCTGGAAAAACTGCAGGCGGCGATTGCGCAAGCTATTGCAGAGCGCATCGCTGCCGATGTCTGAATCCCTGGGGTGCAGCCTCGCCTGCGCCCACCTTTTTTCACTTCTCTTTTGAAAGCAAACACGACCATGAAACAACACTACTACACGCTGTCGGCCTGCGCACTGGCCGCCGCCCTGTTGGCCGGCTGTGAGCGCAGCAGCACGGCATCGGCGCCTGCTGCGCCAGCCGCCAGTGCGCCGGCAGCCCCCGCGCCGGCCGACACCCAGCAAGTTGCGCTGACCACCGAGGTCTTCAACCCGGGCGAGCAGGCGATCTTTGCCGTGTCCTCGGTGCTGGTGCAGGGCAAGAGCGAGGTGCTGCTGATCGATGCGCAGTTCTCGGCCGAGCAGGCGCGCAAGCTGGCCGACAAGATCAAGGCCACCGGCAAGCGCCTGACGACGATCTATATCAGCCATGGCGACCCGGACTTCTACTTTGGTCTGGACACCCTGCAGGCCGCGTTCCCCGAGGCCAGGATTGTGGCCACACCGCAGACCATTGCCCATATCGAGGCCACCAAGGACGCCAAGCTCAAGGTCTGGGGGCCGCAGCTGGGTGAGAACGCGCCCAAGCAGCTGGTGGTGCCCCAGCCGCTGCAAGGCGACAGCCTGCAGGTGGATGGCCAGGCCTTGCAGCTGATCGGCCTCGATGGCCCGACACCGGACCGCACCGTGGTGTGGATTCCGTCGATCAAGACCGTGGCCGGTGGCATCCCGGTGCTGGCCGGTGAGCATGTCTGGATGGCCGATACCCAGACGCCGCAGTCGCATAGCGACTGGCTGGCGATGCTGGCGCGCATCAAGGCATTGAACCCGGAGGTCGTGATCCCCGGCCACTTTGCCGGCGTGATGCCCGCTGGCACGGCGGCGCTGGACTTCACCGCTGACTACATCCGCGCCTTTGACGAAGAAACGGCCAAGGCCAAGGATGGCGCGGCGCTGGAAGCGGCGATGAAGCAGCGCTTCCCCAACCTGGGCGGCCTCGAAAGCCTGGCGCTGAGCGCCAAGGTGGCCAAGGGCGAGATGCAGTGGCACTGATGAAGGCGGAATAGGTCGCATCGAGTGGCACCCTGGCGGGATCGAGCCATCCCCGCCGGGGTGCATTGCTTTTTGCCTACAATGCGTGTTTTGGCTGGAATCTCCAGCCCCTTTGGCGTGCGCGCCAGATTCCAGGCCTTTTTCCGTTGTTTGTTAATGCAGCACATTCGTAATTTTTCCATCATTGCCCATATTGACCATGGCAAGTCGACCTTGGCGGACCGCCTGATCCAGTATTGCGGAGGCCTGGCTGAGCGCGACATGGAGGCACAGGTGCTGGACTCGATGGACATCGAGAAAGAGCGCGGCATCACGATCAAGGCGCAGACGGCGGCCTTGCAGTACAAGGCCAAGGACGGCAAGGTCTACAACCTCAACCTGATCGATACCCCCGGCCACGTGGACTTCTCCTATGAAGTCTCGCGCTCGTTGTCGGCCTGCGAAGGCGCGCTGCTGGTGGTCGATGCCTCCCAAGGTGTCGAAGCGCAGACAGTGGCCAACTGCTACACCGCGCTGGACCTGGGCGTGGAAGTGTTTGCCGTGCTCAACAAGATGGATCTGCCCAATGCAGACCCGGACAATGCCAAGGCCGAGATCGAGGATGTGATTGGCATTGATGCGAGCGATGCGATTCCCTGCTCGGCCAAGACAGGCATGGGCATTGAAGAAATTCTGGAAGCCGTGGTGGCCAAGGTGCCGCCACCCAAGGGCGAGCCCGAGGCACCCCTGCGCGCGATGATCGTGGACAGCTGGTTTGACCCCTATGTGGGCGTCGTGATGCTGGTGCGCGTGGTCGACGGCCAGCTCAAGAAGAACGAGCGTTTCAAGATGATGGCCACCGGCGCGGCCTATGAGGCCAACAGCCTGGGCGTGTTCACGCCCGCCAACGAGTCGCGCGATGTGCTCAGGGCCGGCGAGGTGGGTTACATCATTGCCGGCATCAAGGAGCTGAAGGCCGCCAAGGTGGGCGACACCATCACCCTGGAAAAGAAGCTGCCCAACAACCTGGGCCCGGCCAGCGCGCCGCTGCCGGGCTTCAAGGAAGTCAAGTCCCAGGTGTTTGCCGGCCTGTATCCGACCGAAGCGTCCGAGTACGACCAGCTGCGTGATGCGCTGGAAAAACTCCAGCTCAATGATGCGGCGCTGCACTACGAGCCCGAAGTCTCGCAGGCGCTGGGCTTTGGCTTTCGCTGCGGCTTCCTGGGCCTGCTGCACATGGAAATCGTGCAGGAGCGTCTCGAGCGCGAGTTCGACCAGGACCTGATCACCACCGCGCCCAGCGTGGTCTACCAGGTGCTCAAGGCCGATGGCGAACTCGTCGATGTGGAAAACCCCTCGAAGATGCCAGATGCCGGCCGTCTCGAAGAGGTGCGCGAACCCATCGTGACCGTGCACCTCTACATGCCCCAGGACTATGTCGGCCCGGTGATGACCCTGGCCAACCAGAAGCGCGGTGTGCAGATGGACATGGCCTACCACGGCCGCCAGGTGATGCTGACCTATGAGATGCCACTGGGCGAGATCGTGCTGGACTTCTTTGACAAGCTCAAATCGGTCTCGCGTGGCTATGCCTCGATGGACTACGAGTTCAAGGAATACCGGGCCTCCGACGTGGTCAAGGTCGACATCCTGCTCAACGGCGAGAAGGTGGACGCGCTGTCCATCATCGTGCACCGTTCGCAGTCGGTTTACCGTGGCCGCGCCGTGGTTGCCAAGATGCGCGAAATCATCAGCCGCCAGATGTTCGACGTGGCGATCCAGGCGGCGATTGGTGCCAACATCATCGCCCGCGAAACGGTCAAGGCCATGCGCAAGAACGTGCTGGCCAAGTGCTATGGTGGCGACATCACGCGTAAGCGCAAGCTGCTGGAAAAGCAGAAGGCCGGCAAGAAGCGCATGAAGCAGATCGGCTCGGTGGAAGTGCCCCAAGAGGCGTTCCTGGCGATTTTGCAAGTGGACGATTAAGAAGAGAAGAAGCCAAGAACAACGCTATGCAACTCCTGACAACACTGATTCTGGCCGCTTTTGTGGCCTATATGGGCGCCTGGTACAGCGGCGCCATCGAAGGCAATTTTGCACTGCTGCTGTTTTTGGCCACGGTGATCACCGGCGCCTACTGGCTGGCAGAGCGCTTTTACTTCTTCCCCCGGCGCCAGGCGGCCGCTGCCCAGCTCGAGGTCTCGGCGGCCGAGCGGCGCCGCCAGCTCGATGCCCAGGGCATCGACAAGGTTGACGGCGACGATGTGCAAGAAGGCAAGGCGCGCCTGTTGATGCAGCCCTGGTGGCTGGATTGGACCGCGGGCCTCTTTCCGGTGATCGCGGTGGTCTTCATCCTGCGCTCTTTCCTGTTTGAGCCCTTCAAGATTCCGTCGGGCTCGATGATTCCCACCTTGCAGGTGGGCGACCTGATCCTGGTCAACAAGTTCACCTATGGGGTGCGCCTGCCGGTGATCAACAAGAAGATCACCGAAGGCACGGCGCCCAAGCGCGGCGATGTGATGGTGTTCCGCTACCCCCCGCAGCCGAGCATGGACTACATCAAGCGTGTGGTGGGTGTGCCCGGTGACGAGGTGGCCTACATCAACAAGCGCCTGACCATCAATGGCAAGGCGGTGCCGACGACCAACCAGCCCGATTACTTCGAGCAGGATGCGATGCGCTACTTCAAGCAGATTGAAGAGCAGCTGGGCGACAAGCCGCACCGCTCCATCATCAACCCGGACGTGCCCAACTTCGTGCAGGGCGTGACGGATTTCAAGTACAAGGACAACTGCCGCTACAGCGTCGAGGGCGTGACCTGCAAGGTGCCCGAAGGCCATTACTTCATGATGGGTGACAACCGCGACAACTCGTTGGATTCCCGTTACTGGGGCTTTGTGCCGGATGCCAATATTGTCGGCCGGGCCTTCTTTGTCTGGATGAATTTCGGTAACATCAAGCGTATCGGACCGTTTAACTAAAAAAGTTTTCTAAGAGGGATTGACTATGCAGGCTATGAAACAAGCACCCCGGCAGCGCCAGCGCGGCATGTCGTTCATCGGTGTGGTGCTCTGGGGTTTCATCATCGTGGCCCTGGCCATTGTGGGCAGCAAGGCAGTCCCGATCGTGATCGAGAACATGAACATCAAGAAGGCCGCCGTCAAGGCTGCCCGCCAGGGCACGACGGTGCAGGAAGTGCGCGCCATCTATGAGCGCTCGCAGGCGATTGATGACATGACCTCGGTCAATGCCAAGGATTTGGAAGTGACCAAAGACACGGACGGCAAGATTGTGGTGTCCTACAGCTACGAGCGGGACATCCCCTTGTACGGGCCAGCCTTTCTGGTCTTCCGTTTTAACGATAGTGTGAAGTAGGTGGAATCAGAACTCAGTCGATTGCAGGAACGCCTGCAGTATTCTTTTGCGAACGGTGCGTTGCTGCAGCGAGCGGTAACGCACCGTAGTTTTTGTGCGGATCACAATGAGCGCCTGGAGTTTCTGGGCGACTCGGTGCTGGGCCTGGCGGTATCGACGATGCTGTTCCAGAAGCTCAAGGGCACCCCGGAGGGCGAGCTCTCGCGCATGCGCGCCAACCTGGTCAAGCAAGACACCTTGCACCAGATTGCGCTGCGCCTGCAGCTGGCCAAGGTGCTGCGCCTGGGCGAAGGGGAGTCTAAATCGGGGGGGCGTGAGCGCCCCTCGATACTCGCCGATGCGGTCGAGGCGATTATTGGAGCGGTTTACTTGGATGCCGGCTACACGCGGGCCGAGGCGATCGTGCATCATCTCTATGAGCGTGTCGAAATCTCGCAGCACATGCCCGCCGCATCCAAGGATGCCAAGACGGCGCTGCAGGAGTGGCTGCAGGCACGCAAGAAATCGGTGCCGGAGTATGTGGTGACCGGCACAACCGGGGCTGCGCATGCGCAGACCTTCCATGTCGACTGTGTGGTGCCGGCCTTTCAGGCCCGCAGCGAAGGCGCTGGCGCATCGCGCCGTGCGGCCGAGCAGGCGGCAGCTGCCATCATGTTGCAACAACTGCAGACCCAGCATCGCTAAGCTTTTTATGACCTCGAAAAAACCCCTATCTCCAAGCGCTGCTGGCCAAGACCCTGCAGAGCTGTTGCCTTCGGGCCAGACCCTCTCTGACCTGGATGCGATGCTCGCGGCCGCCAAGCCCGGCGCGACTGTGGCACGCGTCAGCGCCCCCGATGCCGACCAGGCCGAGGCGCCTGCCGCGCCCACCGGCCCGCAGCGCTGCGGTCTGATTGCCATCGTCGGCAAGCCCAATGTGGGCAAGTCCACGTTGATGAATGCCCTGGTCGGCCAGAAGATCTCGATCACCTCGCGCAAGGCGCAGACCACACGCCACCGCATCACCGGTATCCGCACAAAGGACAACACCCAGTTCGTGTTTGTCGATACGCCGGGCTTTCAGACCCGCCACTCGCGCGCCTTGAACAAGTCGCTCAACAAGACGGTGATGGGCGCCATCGGCGATGTGGACCTGATCCTGTTTGTCGTGGAGGCGGGCAGCTTCACCTTGGCCGACGCCAAGGTGCTGTCGCTGTTCAAGCCCGGCATTCCCACCTTGCTGATCGCCAACAAGCTCGACACCGTGCACCGCCGCCACGAGATTGCGCCCTGGCTGCGCGACATGCAGGAGCGCCACCCCTTTGCCGAATTCGTGCCGATGTCGGCCAAGAACAAGGGCGATATCGAGCGCCTGTTCGGCATCTGCGAAAAGTACCTGCCCGAGCAGGCCTGGTTCTACGGTCCTGAAGAGCTGACCGACCGCAGCGAGAAGTTCCTGGCGTCCGAGACCGTGCGCGAGAAGCTCTTTCGCTTCACCGGTGATGAGCTGCCCTACACCTCGACCGTTGTCATCGACAAGTTCGACGAGGAGCCCAGCAAGACGCATGGCCGCTTCATGCGCATTGCAGCGACCATCGTTGTCGAACGTGATGGCCACAAGGCCATGGTGATTGGCGAGAAGGGCGAGAAGCTCAAGCGCATCAGCACCGAGGCACGCCAGGAGCTCGAAAAGCTGCTGGGCGCCAAGGTGTTCCTGGAAGTCTGGGTCAAGGTCAAGTCCGGCTGGGCCGATGACGAGGCCCGGGTCAAGTCCTTCGGCTACGAATAAGCGCAAGCCTGGCGCATACCGGCCCACCGCCTGCTGTGCCCGGTCGGCGCCCAGTGCGTGATACCCGATCTCTTCTCTGGCCCCAACGGGGTCACGTACTGCACCCCCTGAGCCATGGCTGTCAAGCGCGTCAATGAAGAACCGGCCTACATCCTGCACCGGTATGACTGGAGCGAATCCAGCCTGGTGCTGGAATGCTTTACACGGCACCGGGGACGCGTAGCCCTGGTCGCCAAGGGCGTTAAAAAACCCACGTCCAACTTTAGGCCGGTGCTGCTGGCCTTGCAGCCGCTGCGCCTGTCCTGGGGCATCGCGGGCGAGGGGGCCTCGGACATCCATACGCTCAAAAGCGCCGAGTGGGTAGGCGGCCACACGATGCCGGTGGGCGCGGGCCTGCTCTCGGGCCTGTACCTCAATGAGCTGCTGATGCGGCTGCTGGCGCGCGAAGACCCGTTTGCCAACCTGTTCGACATCTATGCCGGTGTGGTGCGGGTGCTGGCCACCGACCATGGCGAGGTGCTCGAGCCCGTGCTGCGCGCCTTTGAGCTGCTGCTGCTGCGCGAGCTGGGGCTGCTGCCATCGCTGGCGGCGCAAACCCTGTCGCTGCAGCCGCTCCAGCCCGCCACCCGCTATGTGCTGGTGCCCGACGCCGGCCTGCGCGAGGCCCATGGGCAGGACAGGGCGGGGCTAAGCGGTGCACAATGGGAGGGCTTGGAGCAAGCGCTGTCCGCTGCAAACCCCTATCCCGCAGTGCTCAGGGCTTGCGTGTTGTGCGCCGCAGAGTTAAAAGTTCAGTTGCGTACGCTGCTGCAACACCATTGTGGTCAGCCGGTATTGCGTACGCGCCAGTTGATGATGGATATCCAATCACTATGACTACCCCCGTGAAAACTGCCCTGTCTATCAACCTCAACAAGGTGGCACTGGTGCGTAACACCCGCCACCTGGACATCCCCAGCGTGACGCGTGCGGCACGTCTGTGCCTGGAAGCGGGCGCGCAGGGGATCACCGTGCACCCGCGGCCGGACGAGCGCCATATCCGCCCGGGCGATGTGGAGCGGCTGGCCGATGTGATCGCCACCTGGCCGGTCAAGCGCGAGTACAACATCGAAGGCAATCCTTTCCAAAATCTGATGACCTACGTGCGCCAGTACCGCCCGCACCAGGCCACCTTTGTGCCCGATGGCGAGGACCAGTTCACCAGCGACCATGGCTGGAACTTTCCGCAAGACGCCGAGCGCCTCAAGCCGCTGGTGGACGAGTGCAAGGCACTGGGTGTGCGCGTGAGCCTGTTCATGGACCCGATCCCCGAGCAGATGGCCGCTGCCAAGGCGGTGGGCGCCGACCGGGTCGAGCTCTACACCGAGCCCTATGCGGCCGCCTTTGGCACGCCGGAGCAAAGTGTGCAATTGGCGCGCTACGTGGCCGCGGCCAAGGCGGCGCAGGCTGTGGGCCTGGGCGTCAATGCCGGCCATGACCTGAGCCTGCGCAACCTCACCCCCTTTGTGACCCATGTGCCCCAGGTGCTGGAAGTGTCGATTGGCCACGCCTTTGTCACCGATGCGCTGGAGATGGGCTACGCCGAAGCCGTGCGTGCCTACCGCCGCTCGCTCGATGCCCGCGCCGATGGCGTGCTGCTGTAACCGCACGCCCAGGTCTGTGACAGCATGATCTACGGTATTGGCACCGACATCTGCGATATCCGCCGCATCCGCGCTACGTTGGAGCGCCAGGGCGAGCGCTTTGCCCACAAGGTGCTCGCCGAGGGCGAGCTGGCCGTCTGGCGCCGCCGCAGCGAGCGCTGGCCTGACCGGGGCGTGCGCTACATGGCCACCCGCTTTTCGGCCAAGGAGGCCTTCAGCAAGGCCGTGGGCCTGGGTATGCGCATGCCGATGACCTGGCGCAACTGCGAGGTCATCAACCTGCCCAGCGGCAAGCCGGGCATCCGGCTGCATGGCGAGCTGGCCGCCTGGTTCGAGGCGCAAGGGCTGACGGCCCATATCACCGTGACCGACGAGGTCGACTATGCCGCGAGCTTTTGCGTCGTCGAAAAGCTCTGATTCCCGCTCCCCGGGCCCTGCCAGGGCCCGTTTTTGAATTGTCCGCATCCCTCCCATGCACGCTCCTCTGATCATTGATATCGCCGGCAAGGCCCTGACCGATGCCGACCGCGCCCGCCTGGCCCACCCGCTGGTGGGGGGCGTCATCCTGTTTGCCCGCAACTGGGAGAGCCGCTCGGCGCTGGTGCAGCTGTGCGCGCAAATCAAGGCCATCAAGCCCGATTTGCTCATTTGTGTGGACCATGAGGGCGGGCGCGTGCAGCGCTTCCGTACCGATGGCTTCACGCACCTGCCATCGATGCGCCATTTTGGCCAGATGTGGATGGACGACGGCCAGGGCCGCCAACACCGCATGGGCAGCGGCGCGATGCGCGCGATGAATGCCGCCACTGCAGCGGGCTATGTGCTGGGTGCCGAGCTGCGCGCCTGCGCGGTGGATTTCAGCTTTACCCCGGTGCTGGATCTGGACTATGGCGAAAGCTCGGTGATCGGTGACCGCAGCTTTCACCGCGACCCGCGCGTGGTGGCGATGCTGGCCAAGAGCCTCATGCATGGCCTGCTGCAGGCGGGCATGGGCAACTGCGGCAAGCATTTCCCCGGCCACGGCTTTGTGAAAGCCGATTCGCATGTGGATATTCCCGTCGATGGGCGCAGCCTGACTGCCATCCTGGCCGAGGATGCCGCGCCTTACCCGTGGCTGAGCAGCGTGCTGACGGCCGTGATGCCCGCCCATGTCATCTACCCCAAGGTGGACAAGCGCCCGGCCGGCTTTAGCGAGAAATGGCTCAAGGATGTGCTGCGTACGCGCCTGCGCTATGACGGCGCGATCTTCAGCGACGACCTGAGCATGGAAGGCGCGCGCCGCATCAATGGGAGCTTGATCAGCTACACCGAGGCCGCGCTGGCCGCCTTGTCCGCCGGCTGCGACATGGTGCTGCTGTGCAACCAGAGCCTGGGCCTGGGCGCCCATGTCGATGAGCTGCTCGATGGCATGGACGACGCGCTGCGCAGCGGCCGCTGGCAGCCCGACGAGGATTCGGAATCGCGCCGCCTGGCGCTGCTGCCCGAGACCGTCCCCCAGCCCTGGGATGAGCTGATGCGCCAACCCGCCTACCAGGACGCGCTGGACCTGCTGGGCTGAGCGGGTAGGGCCACCCGGGGAGGGCTGCCCGGGTAGGGCCACCCGGGGAGGGCCGCCCGCATTGCTGGCTGCGGCAGCGGTTTAAGCCTCGCCTCAGCCCCGTCCTCTAGATTGCTCTTATCCCCTAGATGGCTGAGAGCATATGCCCCTTCACAACCCCTTGCGCCGCGTGGCGCTGGCCGGCCGCGAGGCCCTGACGCTGACGCGGCCCTATTTTGTCTCCGAGGAAAAGCTCCGCGCCTGGGGCCTGCTGGCCGCCATCGTCGCGCTCAACCTGGCAGCGGTGTTCATGCTGGTGCAGATCAACAGCTGGAACCGGGTGTTCTACGACGCGCTGCAAAACAAGCAGGCCGATGTGTTCTGGCACCAGCTCTGGCGCTTTTTGTGGTTGGCGCTGGTCTACATCGTCATTGCGGTCTACAAGTTCTACCTCACCCAGCTGCTGCAGTGGCACTGGCGGCGCTGGCTCACCGAGCACCTGCAAGGCCGCTGGCTGGCCCACAAGGCCTTCTACCGCATGGAGCTGGGCCGCTACAGCAGCAGCGAGCAGATGCCGGACAACCCCGACCAGCGCATCCAGGAAGACATCAACCTGTTTAGCAGTTATACCGTGGCGCTCAGCATGGGGCTGTTGAACGCCCTGGTCACCTTTGTCAGCTTTGTCGGCATCCTCTGGGGGCTGAGCGCGGCGATGGATCTCAGCCTGCCTGCTGTGCTGGGTGGCGGCAGCCTGCATATTCCCGGCTTTATGGTCTGGATGGCCGTCGTGTATTGCCTCGTGGGCAGCGCCCTATCGCTTTGGCTGGGCAAGCCCCAGGTGGGCCTCAATATCGCGCAGCAGCGCCTGGAGGCCGACTACCGCCACCACATGGTCCGGGTGCGTGAGCATGCCGAGGCCATTGCGATGGACGGCGGCGAGCGGGTGGAGGGCGCGCAGCTGCGCCTGCGCTTTGGCGATGTGCTGGGCAACTACCTGCAGCTGATCCGGCAGCAAAAAAAGCTTGCCTGGTTCACCAATTTCTTTGGCCAGGCCGCCGTGGTGTTTCCCTTCATCATTGCGGCGCCGCGCTTTTTCAGCGGCGCCATCCAGCTGGGCCAGCTGATGCAGATTGCCTCAGCCTTCAACCAGGTGCAGGACTCGCTCAGCTGGATCGTCAACAACTACAGCGATATAGCCGCCTGGCGCGCTACCACGCGGCGTCTGGCCAGCTTTGAGGCCGGTCTGCGCGCCCAGGCCCAAGCCCAGGGCCCGTCGCTGGAAGCGGCCGACCATCTGCAAACCCAGGGCCTGCAGGTGGCGCTGCCGGGGGGCCGGGTGGTGATCGAGGATTCGGCCTTGCAACTGGCCGCCGGCCAGGATGTGCTGATCAGCGGCCGCTCGGGCAGCGGCAAGTCGACCCTGCTGCGCAGCCTGGCCGGCATCTGGCCGTTTGCGCGCGGCCGGGTGCAGCGGCCGCTGGACAGCATGTTCATCGCGCAGCGCCCTTATTTTCCCGATGGCAGCCTGCGCCAAGCCTTGGCCTACCCGCAGCCTGCTAGCGACTATGGCGATGGCCAGCTGCAGGCAGCCTTGCGTGCAGCGCAGTTGGCGCCGCTCATGGAGCGGCTCGATGAGGTTGCCGCCTGGAACGCCGTGCTCTCCGGGGGCGAGCAGCAGCGCCTGGCGATTGCACGGGTGCTGCTCAAACGCCCGGCCTGGGTGTTTGCTGATGAGGCCACCAGCGCGCTGGACCAGGCGACCGAAGCCGAGGTCTATGCGCAGCTGGTGCAGCTGGTACGTGAGCGTGGTGGATCGCTGGTGTCGGTCGCCCACCGCGACAGTGTGCAGGCCTTCCATCGCGGGCGCTGGCAGCTCGATCCAGCGCAGCGTGCGGTAGTGCCAGGTTCCGTCACGCGCTAGCCTGGATCGCCTTCAGCTCTCCAGCTGCGATGGGCCAAAAAAATGCCTGCACAAGGCAGGCATTTGTCAGTGTCAAATGGTTAATGCACAGGTCAGGCGACGGCGCCCACACCCAGCAGGGCAATCACCAGGAAGATCACCGTGATGGCAATGAAGATGAAGAACAGGATCTTCGCAATACCCGCCGCGCCCGAGGCAACACCGGTAAAGCCGAAAACGCCGGCCAGCAACGAGATCACCGCAAAAATAATGGCCCACTTAAGCATCGAAAACCTCCTGTTGTCATGTGATGGTTCATCTTAAGCAGGGGGCCCGGTACCTGCCGTGGGCCGAAGATGTAAGTAGCGGTAGGCTGGCGCTGACAGCGCTTGGTGGGCGCCTCACGGGGGCTGTATCAGGGAGCGGCCGGCCTATCGGCTGGCACAGCGGGGCTGGCTTCAGGGGGTTGCTGCGGTGGCGGATCATCGGTCCAGCGGCGCACCACCTTTTGGAAGATATGGGTGTTAGGAATCTGCAGCACCACGCTCTGGCTGCGGTCGGCTGCGAAGTCTTCGATGGTGGTGTAGAGCATGTTGATATCGACCACGCGGCCCTTGGCCCCGGGCTTGTCCAGGCCATCGAGCACCTCGATGTAGTCGCCCAGCCGGTAGGGCCGCACGGTGAAGATCAGCACCGCACAGAAGAAGTTGGACAGCACGCTCCAGGCGGCGAAGAAGGCCACAGCGCCAACGGCGGCAAAGCCCGAGAACGCCGTCCACAGCACGGTGGCGCTCACTCCCAGGCGCTCCAGAATCAACAGGCAGGTGCCGCCAATGATGAGCCAGCGCACCAGGCCCTTGATCGGCACGGCCAGTTCCAGCGGCCAGTGGTAGTGCTGGGCCACGCGGGTGATGAGCTTGCGGGTGACATAGTTGAGCGTGATGGCCAGCAGCAGGATCAAGGTGATCTGCATCGCCGGCACGATGATGTCCACCCATTCGGTGGCCCAGTCAGGGATCAAGAGTTTGAGTCGGTTCATGGCAGGCGTCGGGAGCGCAGCGGGTGCAAAGCAGCCCGTGGTGGTGGATGCGCCGATTATCGGCGACGAGGGGCCGCGTTGGGGCCGCGTTCAGGCCAGCGGCAGCTGGCTTTCTTCGGCCCGGCAGGCCTCGTCATGCCAATC
Organism: Comamonas koreensis; assembly: GCF_014076495.1. Classification (NCBI taxonomy): domain Bacteria; kingdom Pseudomonadati; phylum Pseudomonadota; class Betaproteobacteria; order Burkholderiales; family Comamonadaceae; genus Comamonas; species Comamonas koreensis. The sequence continues at coordinate 1,798,595 of NZ_CP043575.1, forward strand.
GACCAGCGCCTGGATATCCATCGCAATGCGGGCCTGGCCCAGCTGCGCAACGAAGCGGCAGGCGCTGTACTGCGCCGCTTGCTTGTCGTAGACATGCGTCCAGTCTGCGCGCGCTGCCAGCTGGTTGGCCGCGACCGGCCAGCGCCGCACCTGCGGGCTGGGGCCGGACATGCCCATGCGCCAGGGCTTACCGGTGACGCGGGCGCGAAAGCACTGCTGCTGCAGGCACAGGCGCTGGTAGATCGGATCGACCTGCAACGCAGAGAACAGGTCCTGCACTGCGCTGTCGCTGGGCGCCATGGCCTCATGGGTGACGATGATGCGCAGGCCCTTGGGTGTGCTGTAGACGCGCAGACCCCAGTCGGGGTGCTGCTGGCTGAAGGCGGTGACCCGCTCCAGCGCCAGCTGCCGGGGATCGGCGCTGCCGGCCTGCTTCTGCCGCGCATTCAGCAAGCGCCGGAGCCACAGCGCCATCACCACCACCGTGCCTGCCAGCACCACCATTGCGGGCAGCGCGCCGCCCTGCGCAAAGATGACAAAGCAGGCCGCCAGCGCAAAGAAAGCCGCGATCAGCAGTGGTGCCGCGCTGGGGGGCTTTGGCTGCGGCGGGAAGTCCATGTCGGCAATGGCGACATCGGGGGTGTTGAGGCAGTGCGCGCCGTAGCTGTTGCGCGTCATCACCGCCCGGCCGCGCTGGCCCAGAATCTCTTCGCGGATGGGGGTCTGGTCGTTCAGTCCGTATTCGCCGAGCCGCTCCATGCGCTGAAAGCGGGCATCGAGGTTGCGCGCCTGCGGGGCGCTGAGCACCTGGTCGAGCGCGGCCTGGGCGCGCTGCTGCGCATGGGCTTGCGCGGCATCGGGGCTCTGGTCGGACCAGCCCCAGCGCTGGACGGTGGCGCCATGGCGGGGGCTGGTTTCATGGCGCAGGCGCGCTTGCGCCCAGTAGCGAGGTATCTGCATGCAGGCCAGTATATCGGCGGCAACTGGCCATGAAAAAAGCGGCACAGGCTCTGGGCAGAACCTGTGCCGCTGGGCGCAGTTGGCAGGCCGGGGGCCTGCGGGGCGCTTTATTGCTCCCGGCGCAGTGCGGGGAACAGGATGATGTCGCGGATGCTGGCGCTGTCGGTCAGCAGCATCATGAAGCGGTCGATACCGATGCCGCAGCCGCCGGTGGGGGGCATGCCGTACTCGAGGGCGCGCACAAAGTCGTGGTCGTAATACATGGCTTCGTCATCGCCGCCATCCTTGGCAGCGACCTGGGCGTTGAAGCGCGCGGCCTGGTCTTCGGCGTCGTTGAGCTCCGAGAAGCCGTTGCCGAACTCGCGTCCGGTGATGTAGAGCTCAAAGCGCTCCGTCACTTCGGGGCGGTCATCGTTGGCGCGGGCCAGCGGGCTGATCTCGGTCGGGTGCTCCATGATGAAGGTGGGGTTCCAGAGCTTGTCCTCGACCACTTCCTCGAAGTACAGCACCTGCAGGCTGGCCAGCGTGCGGCCAGCCAGCTTGTCTTTCTCCTCCTTCATGCCCAGCTTCTTCAAGGCATTGGTGAGCCATTCGCGGTTGCCCACGTTCTCGCCGGCATCGGTGTACTTGACGATGGCTTCGGTAATCGTCAGGCGCTCGAAAGGCTTGCTCAGGTCCACCGGCTTGCCGCCATAGGTCAGCTCCAGGGTGCCCACGGCCTTCATCGCCGCGTCGCGGATCAGTGCTTCGGTGTAGTCCATCAGATCGCGGTAGTTCCAGTAGGCCGCGTAGAACTCCATCATCGTGAACTCGGGGTTGTGGCGCACCGACACCCCTTCGTTGCGGAAGTTGCGGTTGATCTCGAACACGCGCTCGAAGCCGCCCACGATCAGGCGCTTGAGGTAGAGCTCAGGCGCAATGCGCAGGTACATCTCCTGGTCCAGCGCATTGTGGTGGGTGATGAAGGGCTTGGCATTGGCACCACCGGGGATGGGATGCAGCATGGGGGTTTCCACTTCGAGGAAGCCGTGCTCGACCATGAACTCGCGGATGCCGGAGACCGCCTTGGAACGGGCCACAAAGCGCTTGCGGGCCTCTTCGTCGGTCATCAGGTCGACATAGCGCTGGCGCACCTTCTGCTCCAGATCGGCCATGCCGTGGAACTTGTCGGGCATGGGGCGCAGGCTCTTGGTGAGCATGCGGATCTGGGCCACCTTGATCGACAGCTCGCCGGTCTTGGTCTTCATCAGCTGGCCTTCGGCACCGATGATGTCGCCCAGATCCCACTTCTTGAAATCTGCGTACAGCTCTTCGCCCACCGCATCGCGGGTGACGTAGAGCTGGATGCGGCCGGTGGCATCCTGCACGGTGGCAAAGCTGGCCTTGCCCATCACGCGCTTGAGCATCATGCGGCCGCCGACGCTGACGGTCAGCGCAGCCGCGTCCAGGTCAGCGGCGTCTTTTTCGGCATGGGCCGCAATCAGGTCGGCAGCGCGGTCGGCGGGCTTGAAGTCATTGGGGAAAGCCACACCTTTGCCTTGGCGCTGTGCTTCGCGCAGGGCTTTGAGTTTTTCACGGCGCTCGGCAATCAGTTGGTTTTCGTCGTGCGCAACCGGCGCGGTCTCGGGAGTGGTGTGGTTTTCAGACATGAAGAGGCCAGCATTGCGCTGGTAAACGGCCAAAACCTGTCATTTTAAGATTTTTAGCGCACCCCTTGCCGGCAATTGCCGTAGTGTCCGACTGCTGCACCGCTTTTCGTCCCTGGCCGCCAGGGGGATTTGCGGCCACTGGCGCACACTGCGAGCCTAGAATAACTGCTTCAAGCCCTTTGCAATGGGCCTGTCAGCTTCATTTTTAATAGCAAATTCAATAGCAAATTTTGCGCAATCGGGACCGATCCCGACTGGAAACACCGATGCTTTTTCAAATCCTGTCCCTGCTGCTCAATATTGCAGGCGGTCTGCTGACCGGCGCATGCCTGCTGCGCTGGTACATGCAGTACCAGCGCATCTCCTTCAACAACCCGCTGGGGCAGCTGGTGCTGGCGCTGACCAGCTGGATGGTGCTGCCCTTGCGCAGGATCACCAAGGGGCTGCCCGGTGGCGACTGGGCCAGCATCCTGGGTGCCTGGCTGGTGCAGGTGGTCCAGTTTGTGCTGCTGTGGCTGGTCTCGGGCGGCCTCGCATCACTGCTGTCGGTGCTGGTGGTCGCCACCATTGGCGTGGCCAATATCGCCATCTCCACGATGGTGGTGGTGACCCTGGTGCACGCCGTGCTGTCCTGGCTGTCCTCGGGCAATGCAGTGATGAATGCCGTGTTCCACCAGCTCACCGCGCCGCTGCTGCGCCCCTTGCGCAAGGTCATTCCGCTCATTGGCGGGGTCGATCTGTCGCCCATCGTGCTGCTGGTGGGCTTGCAGATCATCTCCATCATGCTGGCCCACCTGCAGTCGCGCCTGTTGATGGCGGTGTGATACGGTAGTGGGGCCGGAGCCCAGACGCAGAAAAACCGCCAGAGGCGGTTTTTTTGTGGGTGTTTAGCGCCCCAAGCGGGGCCACTGGGCCGCGCCGGGCCGATCAGGCCACCGCGTCAGCGGGCAGGCGCTGCAGCATGGCCAGGCTGCTGGCAATGCGGTCGCGCAGCTCGCGGCGGTCGACAATCATGTCCACGCCACCCTTTTGCTGCAGGAACTCGGCGCGCTGGAAGCCCTCTGGCAGCTTGACGCGCACGGTGTTCTCGATCACGCGCGGGCCGGCAAAGCCGATCAGCGCCTTGGGCTCGGCCATGACGATATCGCCCATGAAGGCAAAACCGGCAGACACGCCGCCCATCGTCGGATCGGTCAGCACGCTGATGTAGGGCAGGCCCTTCTTGGCAAATCGGGTCAGCGCGGCATTGGTCTTGGCCATCTGCATCAGGCTGAGCAGGCCCTCCTGCATGCGCGCGCCGCCGGTGGCGGTAAAGCACACAAACGGCACCTTTTGCTCGATGGCGGTTTCAACGCCGCGCACAAAGCGCTCGCCAACGACCGAGCCCATCGAGCCGCCCATGAATTCAAACTCGAAGCAGGCGACCACCAGGTTGATGCTCTTGACCGAGCCACCCATGACGACCAGTGCATCGGTCTCGCCGGTGTTTTCCAGAGCTTCCTTGAGGCGCTCGGGGTACTTGCGGCTGTCCTTGAACTTCAGCGCATCGACGGGCAGCACTTCCTGGCCAATCTCGTAGCGGCCTTCGGCGTCGAGGAACTGGTTCAGGCGCGCGCGCGCCGACATGCGGTGGTGGTGGCTGCACTTGGGGCAGACATTGAAGTTGTGCTCCAGGTCGGCCTTGTACAGCACGGCTTCGCATGCAGGGCACTTGATCCACAGACCTTCGGGCATCTGGCGACGCTCGGCCGGGTCGGTGTGCTGGATCTTGGCGGGTAACAGTTTCTCTAGCCAGGACATGGTTGTTTTCCTTTGCTCTCGCACTCAAGGGGCTGCGCACGGCGCAGCCCAGGAGGCGCATTATGCGTCAAGCGCCTTGCGGATGCCACGCAAAAAATCGGAGACCAGCGCCACGACTTTCTCGTGCGGCTGGTTTTCGATCAGCTGGATGATGCGGGTGCCGATCACCACGGCATCGGCCACCTTGCCGATGGCCTGGGCCGTCTGCGCATCGCGAATGCCAAAGCCCACGCCCACAGGGATGTGCACATGCTGGCGGATCAGCGGCAGCATCGCCTCGACGGCGCCGGTATCGAGCGTGCCCGCACCGGTGACGCCCTTGAGCGAGACGTAGTACACATAGCCACTGGCCACGCGCGCCACCTGCTGCATGCGCTCTTGCGTGGAGGTGGGCGCCAGCAGGAAGATGAGGTCCATGCCATGCGCACGCAGATCGGCCGCAAAGGCTTCGCATTCTTCGGGCGGGTAGTCTACCACCAGCAGGCCATCGACTCCGGCGGCAGCGGCATCGCGCACAAAGGCGCCCTTGCCATGCAGCTGGTCATAGCGCTCGACCGGGTTGGCGTAGCCCATCAGCACCACAGGGGTGGTGTTGTCCTTGACGCGGAACTCGGCCACCATGGCCAGCACCTGCTTCATGCCGATGCCCAGCGACAGGGCTTTTTCTCCGGCCTTCTGGATGACGATGCCATCGGCCATCGGGTCCGAGAAGGGCACGCCCAGCTCGATCACATTGGCGCCGGCATCGACCATGCCATGCATCAGCGCAGGCGTGATGTCGGCAAACGGAAAGCCGGCAGTGACATAGGGGATCAAGGCCTTGCGGCCGGCCAGTTTCAGCTGGTCAAAAGTTGCGGCGATACGGCTCATTTGGTGTAGCTTCCCTTGACGGCCACGCCGCGGCTGGAGGGTTGGGCATAAAAGTCGACGCCCGAGAGGTCGGCCACCGTGCCAATGTCCTTGTCGCCCCGGCCTGACAGGCTCACGAGGATGGACTGGTCGGCGCGCATGGTCTTGGCCAGCTTCATAGCATAGGCCACCGCATGGCTCGACTCCAGCGCCGGGATGATGCCCTCGGTATGGCACAGGTAGTGGAAGGCGTCAAGCGCCTCCTGGTCGGTGATGCCGACATACTGGGCGCGGCCGATTTCCTGCAACCAGGCGTGCTCGGGGCCCACGCCGGGATAGTCGAGACCTGCACTGATCGAATGGGTTTCGGTGATCTGGCCGTTGTCGTCCTGCAGGATGAAGGTGCGGTTGCCATGCAGCACGCCAGACGAGCCGCGCTGCAGCGACGCCGAGTGCTTGCCGCTGTCCAGGCCTTCACCGGCCGCTTCCACGCCGATCAGGCGCGTGTTCTCATAGGGGATATAGGGGTAGAAGATGCCCATCGCGTTGCTGCCGCCACCCACGCAGGCGATCACGGCATCGGGCTGCTCGGCAGCCATGTTCTGTTCCTTGAACAGCGCCGGCATCTGGGTCAGGCACTCGTTGCCGATCACGCTCTGGAAATCGCGCACCATCATCGGGTAGGGGTGGGGGCCAGCGACGGTGCCGATGATGTAGAAGGTGTTGTCCACATTGGCCACCCAGTCGCGCATCGCTTCGTTGAGAGCGTCCTTCAAGGTCTTGCTGCCCGACTCGACCGGCACCACGGTGGCGCCCAAGAGCTTCATGCGGTAGACGTTCGGGCTTTGGCGGCGCACGTCTTCGCTGCCCATGTAGACCACGCATTCGAGGCCATAGCGGGCGCAGATGGTGGCCGTCGCCACGCCGTGCTGGCCGGCGCCGGTCTCGGCAATGATGCGCGGCTTGCCCATGCGCTTGGCGAGCATGGCCTGGCCGATCACATTGTTGATCTTGTGGGCGCCGGTGTGGTTGAGGTCCTCGCGCTTGAGGTAGATCTGCGCGCCACCCATCTCGCGCGACATGCGCGCTGCGTGGTAGACGGGCGAGGGGCGGCCGACATAGTGGGCCAGCTCGTACTGGAATTCACGCAGGAACTCCGGATCATTCTGGTACTTGTCATAGGCCTCGCGCAGCTCGACCAGGGCGTGGGTCAGGGTTTCGCTGGCAAAGCTGCCGCCATAGGGGCCGAAATGGCCCGCGGTATCGGGTTGCTGGTATTCAAACATGGAAGGGATTCTTGGCAAGTAGTGTGTCAGCGGCACGCACGGCAGCGACAAACTGTTGGATTTTTTCGGCGTCCTTGGTGCCCTTGATGGGTTTGCCATCGGCACCAGTCATCTCAACGCCGGAGCTCACATCCACCGCGAGCGAGATGCAGCGCGGTCTGACTTGCACAATGCCATCGGTCACGTTTGCAGGCGTGAGTCCACCAGACAAAACGAGATGAGAGGCTACGTTTGTTGGAAGCAGTGACCAATTGAATGCTTTGCCGCCGCCGCCGAACCCCTCGACATGGGCGTCGAGCAGGATGGCCTTGGCGTGTGAATATCGATGGGCATATTCTACGAGGTCGAACTGCACCGCAGCGTCGCCAAGGGGTATGCGTGCGGCGCGCAAAAAGCTGCGCTCGCCGCCGCCCGTCGACGCCAGGCATTGCTCCGGGCTCTCGTCGCCATGGAACTGGGCGATGGCGCCGGGCACGCGGGCGCAGGCAGCCATTACCTGGGCCGGGGTCTCGTTGACAAACAGCAGCACGGGGGTGACGAAGGCGGGCAGGCGGCGAGCCAGCTCAGCGGCGCGCTCGGCGGTCACGGCCCGGGGGCTGGCGGGGTAGAGCACAAAGCCGATGGCATCGGCGCCGGCGGCCACGGCCGCGTCCACATCCTGTTCGCGGGTCAGGCCACAGATCTTGATGCGGGTGCGGCCCGCAGTTGCTTGCATGGCGGTCAATGGAGCTCCTTGTTCAGGCAAACCAGTCAAACGATATGGCCTCGCTGGGCAGGCCCCAGTGCGCATCGTACTGCGGGCCCAGAAAGTACAGGCCATCGGGCGAGAAGGTGGGGGCGGCGGTCTCGCGGCTGCGCGCGTCGAGCACCTCTTGCATCCACTCTGGCGGCTTGGTGCCCTGGCCAATCACGACCAGGCAGCCCATGATGTTGCGGATCATGTGGTGCAGGAAGGCGCTGCCCTGGAAATCAAAGCGCCAGTAGCAGGACGGCACGCCATCGCGCGAGGCACTGGCGCGCTGGGCGCTGCGGCCAATATTGATCGCATACAAGGTCTTGACGGGCGACTTGGCCTGGCAGCCGGCGGCGCGGAACGAGGAGAAATCATGCTCGCCCAGCAGATACTGCACCGCGCGCTCCATAGCCTGCAGATCCAGCGGCTGGAACACCCAGCCGACCCTGCCATGCTCCACGCTGGGGCGCACCGGCGACTGCAGCAAGGCATAGCCATAGCGGCGGGATGTAGCGCAGGCGCGGCTGTGGAAGGCATTGGGCACGTTGCGCGCCCATTGCACGGCTATATCCTTGGGCAAGAAGGTGTTGGTGCCACGCACCCAGGAGGCCTCGCTGCGCTCGACAGGGGCGTCGAAATGCACCACCTGCATGAGGCCGTGCACACCGGCATCGGTGCGGCCAGCGCAAATGGTGGAGAGGGGGGAGGCGGCAAAGCGGCTCAGCGCCGCTTCTAGATGGTCTTGGACAGTGTTGCCGCTGGGCTGGCTTTGCCAGCCCTGGTAGGCCTGTCCGTTGTAGGTGATGCCCAGGGCGATTCGCATGGCGCCATCATAAGGCTGCCGGCCCACCCGGCCATGAAAAAGCCCCGCAGAGCGGGGCTGGTGCCAAGGAGCGGCTGCGGGTCAGCGGCTTTGGTCCAGCAGGCGCTGGGCCTGGGCCTTGACCGTGGCGCTGGACGACTCGGCCATGACTTCTTCGGCCAGCGAGCGCGCGCCTTCCTTGTCGCCGATGGCCAGGAATTCCTGGGCCAGGGTCAGCTTGGTGGCCAGCGGATCGCTGTCATCGATCTCCAGACCGGCCATGTCATCGGCCAGGGTGACCGGATGGGTGTGGTCGGGCTCGCCGCTGCTGGGCAGGTCCAGCGACAGCGAGGTCATGTCAAAGTCCATCGTCGGCATGCTCTTGTCGCCAATGGGCATCTGCGCCGTGCTTTGGCTGTCGAAGTCGCTCAACTGGAAGTCTAGCGAGCCAGGCTGGGTCTCCAGGCTCTGCGCGGCGCTGTGGCTGGCACTGGGCGAGAGCTCGGACGGAATGCTCAGCGCTTCGGCCAGCTGGCGGTCAAAGTCTTCCATTGACAGCGCAGGCTTGCCTGCGGCAGGCGCCAGCGCTTCAAAAGCCAGGCCCGCATCAGCGGCCGGCGCAGCTGGCGCGGCTACCGGGGCAGCAGGCGCTGCCGGTGCCTGGAACTGCGAGGCGGCATCCGGGGTCTCGGTCAGCTGGCTGCTCATCGCGAAATCCAGACCGGTGGAGGGGCTGAATGCGCTGGCAGGGCTGGAGGCCGCCATCGTCGTGGGCGGTAGCGTGTTCTCGAATGGAATCGGCTCGGCGCGCGCAGCAGCGGCGGCGGCGGCCAGCGCGGCAGGCGTGGCGATCTCGGCCGCAGAAGGCACCGCAGCGGTGCTGTTCTGGTAGATCGGGTTGGCCGCGTCCAGCTCCTGGCCCAGCGCGGCGATGCGCAACCAGTCGGGGCCGGTGCCACCGGTCAGCTGGCGGGCATCCTTGGCGATGCTCTCCAGCGCCAGGCGGTCCTTGCGCTTGGCGTAGATCTCGGCCAGCTTGGCATGGAGCGCGCTGCGGGTTGGGCTGGTGCGCAGCGCTTCCTTGAGGATTTCCTCGGCCTGCAGGTCACGGCCGTAGGCCAGGTAGACATCGGCTTCGGCCACCGGATCGACATCTCCGGCATCGAGCTGGCTGGGGGTGTAGGCCAGCGAGGAGTTGCCGGTGGTCATCGCGCTCACCGAGGTGTCGATGTGCTGGCCACCGCTGGCGCCAAAGAACGAGTCCTGGGCCAGGCTGCTCTCGAGCACCGAGTCGGTCGCGGCGTTGACGCCTTCGTTGCGTTTTTTGTTGCGGTACCACAGGCCGCCGAGCAGCGCGAGGATGGCCAGGCCGCCAGCCACGGGCATCAGAGGGTTGCCCAGCAGCTCATCGACAAAGCTGGGCTCTTCGACCGGCGCGGGAGCTGGAGTGGGCTTGGGTTTGGGTGCCGGGTCAGGAGCGGGCGCTGCTGCAGGCGCAGCGGTGTCACCGGTGCCAGCAGCAGGCGCTGCGGCGGGCGCGGTAGCGGGGGCTGCTGCCGGTGCTGGGGCCGTTGCCGCAGGCGTTGCGGGTGCAGCAGGTGCAGTCGTGCCTGCAGCAGGCGCCGGCGTAGCACCAGGTGCAGTGGCTGCAGGCCCATTGCCCGTGGCAGCAACGGTGGCCGTAGCGGCAGGCTTGGCGTCTGCCGGGACGCCCGCGGATGTCGCCGAGGCTGCGGTGCCCGCAGCGGCTTGCTTGAGCTTGTTGAGCTCTTCGATGTTCTTGTTCAGCTCGGAGCTGCGCTCCTGGGCCGCATTGGCCTGCTGGGCGCTGGCGACGCTGGCTTCGGCCGACTTCGTGCCCTTGGCCGCTTCCTTGCTCAGCTTGAGCTGGTCCGGTGCCAAGCTCTGGGGCTTCTTGTCGTCCACCGAGGCCTCGACCTTGCCGCTGGCAGCGCGCGTATCGGTGGCGATCTGGGCGGGCGCGGCCTTGGCCGCGAGCTGGCTGCGGTAGCTGTTGAAGTCGCGGCTTTGTGCGGCCACCATCTGGCGCGCCTGGCGGGGCGATACCGCGCGGGCCTGCTCGGCCGTCGGCATGGTCAGCGTGACACCTGCCTTCATGCGGTTGACGTTGCCACCGACAAAGGCGTGCGGGTTGCTCTGCACCACGGCGATGAGCATCTGGTCGAGCGAGATATCAGCGGGCTTGTTCTGCGCGGCGATGCGGCCCAGCGTGTCACCCCGTTGGGTGCGCACGGTGTCGCCACCGCTGTTGTTGCTGGCGCTGGGCGGAATGTTGGCGCGTGGTGCTGGTGCAGGGCGTGGTGCTGCAGCACTGCGGGTGGCCGGGGCAGGCGCTGGCGTGGCCGATGCCAGGGGTTCTTCGATCACGCGCACAGGTGGCGCCGGTGGGCGCGCTGCTGGGGCGGCGGCTGCGCTCAGCTGTGGGGCCACCGTTACGGCGGGTTCGGGCTTGCGCAGGTTGGGCGGGTCGAACAGCATGGTGTAGCTGCGTACGACCTGGCCGGAATTCCAGTTGGCGTCGATCACATAGTCGACAAAGGGGTCGTTGACCGGCCGCTGCGTGGTCAGCACGATCACGGCTGTGCCATTGGCGCGGCGCTGCAGCTGGGCGCGCACGGCGCTGGCCGTGCCCGAGTAGTCCATGCCCTGGGTGCGGAAGACGGCCGACGAGGCCGTCTTGACCTGCAAGGTATCGGCCTCGGCGTCGGTGATCTGCGGAACTTCGATTTCCGCGCGCAGGGGCTCGCCCAGCGCGGATTTCACATTGATCTTGCCCAGCGCGAGCGCTGATGCTTCCCCTGTGTACAGGCCAAAGGCTGCCATGGCGGCGGCAAGCGCAGTGATTTTCCAGCGATGCATAGTGCTATTTGATTGAATAGTAGAAGCGCGCGGGGTTGTTTTTGTACCCATGAGAAAGCCCTCCCCCTAAGACGCGAAATCGGTAATTATCAGTAAAAAGAACCTTAACAGTAATGTGTTGGGGTGACAAGTTAAGGAATGGGCATCTCATTTGATAGGGTGCTTGGGCTCGCTCCGGCCTGTTCGATTGTTGTTCCGGAGCAACTCTCCAGAAGGCGGGCGCCGAGCAGCGCCGTGCCTGAGGCCTGCGCCAACGCACTATGAAAAACACCTTCCAGCTGCTGGGAGCAGATCCGGAAGGTGGGATGGTTGGGCTGCTGACGAATCAGGCGGGCATCAAGCGGCCAGCAGGATACGCAGCATGCGGCGCAGTGGCTCGGCAGCGCCCCACAGCAGCTGGTCACCGATCACGAAGGCCGAGACGTACTCGGGACCCATGTTCAGCTTGCGCACACGGCCGACGGCCACTTCCAGGCCACCGGTCACGGCAGCCGGGGTCAGTTCCTGGACGGTCACGGCGCGCTCGTTGGGCACCCACTTGACCCAGTCGTTGCCGCCCTTGATCAGTGCTTCGATCTCGGCCAGCGGCAGGTCCTTGTTGAGCTTCAGGGTCAGCGCCAGGCTGTGGCAGCGCATCGCGCCAATGCGCACGCACAGGCCGTCGACGGGGATGGTGGCATCGGTGCCCAGGATCTTGTTGACCTCGGCCTGGCCCTTCCACTCTTCCTTGGACTGGCCGTTGTCCAGCTGGGCATCGATCCAGGGGATCAGGCCGCCGGCCAAGGGGGCGCCAAAGAATTCGGTGGGCACATCGCTGCGGATGGTTTGGGCCACCTTGCGGTCGATCTCCAAAATGGCCGATGCGGGCGTGGCCAGCTCATCGGCAACGGCAGCGTGCACCACGCCCATGCCCTTGAGCAGTTCGCGCATGTGGTTGGCGCCGCCGCCGGACGCGGCCTGGTAGGTCATCGACGAGACCCATTCGACCAGACCGGCGTTGAATAGGCCCGACAGGCCCATCAGCAAGATGGAGTTGGTGCAGTTGCCGCCAATCCAGTTCTTGCCGCCAGCGGCCAGCTTGCGCTGGATCAGTGCGTCATTGACCGGGTCGAGCACGATGACGGCATCGTCTTGCATGCGCAGCGAAGAGGCGGCATCGATCCAGTGGCCATTCCAGCCGGCAGCGCGGATCTGGGGGAAGACTTCCTTGGTGTAGTCGCCGCCTTGGCAGGTGATGATGATGTCGCACTTGGACAGCTCGGCAATGTCATTGGCATCCTTGAGCTGGGTGTGCACGGTCGCCATCGCCGGGGCCTTGCCGCCTGCGTTGGAGGTCGAGAAAAACACCGGCTCGATCAGCGCGAAGTCACCTTCTGCCTGCATGCGGTCCATCAACACCGAGCCGACCATGCCGCGCCAGCCCACCAAACCTACCAATTGCTTGCTCATAAAACGCCCTTGTGTACCTAAAGGAAATACCACGTGGGGCTGAGGGCCTGGCTCGTCGGCCAGGGGGAGGCGCACGACGAACCAGGCTGGATCAGCCGGTAATCTTCGTGGTGGTTGTGAATGTGTATGCGCGCGCAGCCATACCCGCCTCAATGGGGGTGATGGGGTTCAGCCAAGAAATAGGGCAGTGCGCAGACATAGGAAGCTATTCTAGCGCCAAATTTTAAAACCTGTGCAGAAATTTTTATAAATTTCGAGTGCTGGCGCATCGAAGCGCATGCATATACGACATTAAAAACTATTTTTCGACCATTTATGGTATTTTATTTCGTCGAAATGACTAAAGTCGAAAGCGTGCCGTGCTTCTGTCGTCGTTTTGGTGTTGAAACGGGGTGGCTACATGCGTTGTCGAAGCGCTTCATTGTTCTGCAGGCACAAAAAAAGCGACCCGCAGGTCGCTCTTGGAGAGGCCTTGTGAAGACGGTTGCTTACAGAGCGGCCACCACGGCGTCGCCCATTTGCTGGGTGCCGACCTTGGTCGTGCCTTCGCTGTAGATGTCTGGCGTGCGCAGGCCCTGGGCCAGCACCTTTTGCACAGCCGCTTCGATCTTCTGGGCAGCGGCTTCCTGGCCCAGGCTAAAGCGCAGCATCATCGCCGCAGACAGGATGGTGGCCAGCGGGTTGGCAACACCCTTGCCGGCGATGTCCGGTGCCGAGCCGTGGCTGGGTTCGTACAGGCCTTGCTTCTTGTCGTTGAGGCTGGCCGAGGGCAGCATGCCGATCGAGCCGGTCAGCATCGAGGCTTCGTCGCTCAGGATGTCGCCAAACATATTGCCGGTGACGACCACGTCAAAACGCTTGGGTTCCTTGACCAGCTGCATCGCGGCGTTGTCCACATACATGTGGTCCAACTGCACATCAGGGTACTGCTTGCCCACGTCGGTCATCACGTCCTTCCACAGCTGGAAGGTTTCCAGGACATTGGCCTTGTCCACGCTGGTCACGCGCTTGCTGCGCTTTTGCGCGGCCTGAAAGGCGACATGGCCGATGCGCTCGATCTCGGGGCGGGTGTAGCGCATCGTGTCGAAGGCTTCTTCGGCGCCGGGGAAGTGACCGTCCGGTGCGCTGCGGCGGCCGCGCGGCTGGCCGAAATAGATATCGCCGGTCAGCTCGCGGATGATCAGGATGTCGAGGCCGGACACCAGCTCGGGCTTCAAGCTGGAGGCGTGGGTCAGCTCCTTGTAGCAGATCGCGGGGCGGAAGTTGGCAAACAGGCCCAGCGCCTTGCGCAGGCCCAGGATCGCCTGCTCGGGGCGCAGCGCGCGCTCGAGCGTGTCGTACTTCCAGTCGCCCACGGCGCCAAACAGGATCGCGTCCGATGCCTTGGCAAGCTCCAGCGTGGCGGGTGGCAGCGGGTGGCCGGAGGCCTCATAGGCGGCGCCACCGACAGGTGCGCTTTGCAGGTGCAGGTCGAGCTTCAGGGCGTCGAGCACCTTCACGGCTTCTGCAACGATTTCTGGACCAATGCCGTCTCCGGGCAATACAGCGATTTTCATGGTTTTTTCTCAGTCAGGATGGCAGGGCTGCGCCCGGGGGGGCGCAGCGGGGATGGCGTGAAAGGGATGCGCGCGGCGCTCAGGCCTTGGCTTGCACCAGGCTGTGTGCCAGCCAGGGCTTGGTGGCCAGGCGGTTGGCTTCATAGGCCTGGATCTTGTCCTTGTGGCGCAGCGTCAAGCCAATGTCATCAAAGCCGTTGAGCAGGCAGTACTTGCGAAAGGCGATCACATCGAAAGGGATGGTTTCGCCACCGGGGCGCAGGATGACCTGCTGGTCCAGGTCGATGGTCAGGCTGTAGCCGGGATGCACCGCGACTTCGTTGAACAGCATGTCGATCGTGGCCTCGGGCAGCACGATGGGCAGCAGGCCGTTCTTGAAGCAGTTATTGAAGAAGATATCGGCAAAGCTGGGGGCGAGAATGGCGCGGAAGCCAAACTGGTCCAGCGCCCAGGGCGCGTGCTCGCGGCTGGAGCCGCAGCCAAAGTTCTTGCGGGCAATCAGGATGCTGGCGCCCTGGTAGCGCTGCTGGTTGAGCACAAAGTCCGGGTTGGGCTTGCGGGCGGACTCGGGCACGCCTGGCTGGCCGGGCTGGTCCAGGTAGCGCCATTCGTCAAAGGCGTTGACGCCAAAGCCGGTCTTCTTGATCGACTTGAGGAACTGCTTGGGGATGATGGCGTCGGTGTCGACGTTCTCGCGGTCCATGGGTGCCACGAGGCCGGTGTGGATGGTGAATTTTTGCATGTTCAAGCCTTTGGGCTGGCCACGTTCATGGGCTGAGCGTGGCCAGCGGTGTATGGGATGGGGTTAGCGTGCTGCGCGCGAGATGGCGTTGCCCGCCCCCTGCACGTCCTGGCCAATGCCGTGGACAGTGTTGCAGCCCGACAGCAGCGCGGCGAGCGCGATGGTGAAGAAGGCAAAACGGTTTTTCATCGCATAGCTCCTGGGGTCATGCAAAACGGCGGATGTCCACAAAGTGGCCGTGCACGGCAGCGGCTGCAGCCATCGCGGGGCTGACCAGATGGGTGCGGCCCCCGGCGCCCTGGCGGCCTTCGAAGTTGCGGTTGCTGGTCGATGCGCAGCGCTCACCGGGCTCGAGGCGGTCGGCGTTCATCGCCAGGCACATCGAGCATCCGGGCTCGCGCCACTCAAAGCCGGCGGCGGTGAAGATCTGGTCCAGGCCCTCGGCCTCGGCCTGGGCCTTGACCAGACCCGAGCCCGGAACCACCATCGCCAGCTTCACATTCTTGGCCACTTTCTGGCCCAGTTTCTTGACCACGGCAGCGGCTTCACGCATGTCTTCGATGCGGCTGTTGGTGCAGCTGCCGATGAACACCTTGTCGACGAAGATGTCGTTGATCGGCTTGCCTGGCTCCAGGTTCATATACGTCAGCGCGCGTTCGATGGCGCCGCGCTTGTTCGGGTCCTTTTCCTTGTCCGGATCGGGCACGGTGGCATCGACACCCAGCACCATCTCGGGGCTGGTGCCCCAGGTGACCTGGGGAACGATGTCTTCGGCGCGCAGGGTGACCACGGTGTCGAACTTGGCATCGACGTCGGAGTGCAAGGTCTTCCAGTAGCTGACGGCCTGGTCCCATTCGACGCCGGTAGGCGCCAGCGGGCGGCCCTTGACGTAGTCGATGGTCTTGCTGTCCACCGCGACGAGCCCTGCGCGGGCGCCGGCTTCAATGGCCATATTGCAGACCGTCATGCGGCCTTCGATGGACAGGTCACGGATGGCCGAGCCGGCAAACTCGATGGTGTAGCCGGTGCCGCCTGCGGTGCCGATTCGGCCGATGATGGCCAGCACGATGTCCTTGGCGGTCACGCCGGAGGCGACCTTGCCGTCCACCTTGATCAGCATGTTCTTGGCCTTCTTGGCCAGCAGCGTCTGCGTGGCCATCACGTGCTCGACCTCGGAGGTGCCGATGCCGTGGGCCAGCGCGCCAAAGGCGCCATGGGTGCTGGTGTGGCTGTCGCCGCAGACCACGGTCATGCCGGGCAGGGTGGCGCCTTGCTCGGGGCCCATCACGTGGACGATGCCCTGGCCCTTGTCCATGAAGGGGAAGAAGGCGGCGGCGCCGAACTCGCCGATGTTGTCGTTCAGGGTGACGATCTGTTCCTTGCTGATCGGGTCCTCGATACCGTCATAGCCGCGCTCCCAACCGGTGGTGGGGGTGTTGTGGTCGGCGGTGGCGACCACGGAGCTCACGCGCCAGAGCTTGCGGCCCGCCATGCGCAGACCTTCAAACGCCTGAGGGCTGGTGACTTCGTGCACCAGATGGCGGTCGATATACAGCACGGCGGTGCCATCCTCTTCGGTGTGGATGGTGTGCTCGTCAAAAATCTTGTCGTAGAGGGTGCGTCCGGTCATCGTGGTTCTCTTTGGGTCAAGGGTCTCATCAAGGGGCTAAATGCTGGATATCAAAGATGCGCAAAGGTCTGCAGGTGCACGGCCAGGTCCGCGTCCTGCTGGTCGGTGGCCTGGGCCTCGTCGGCGGGCCGGGGGCTCAGGTGCTCGACCAGCAGGCGGGCGGTGACCGGCAGCGCCTCAAAATCACGCGCCATCAGCCGCAGCTCGCGCTGCGCCCAGGCGTCGGCCAAGCGGATGCCGCGCAGGTTGCCCACGCCATGCATCAGCGCAAAGGCGCGGTCGGGCAGCAGGCCGATGCCCAGGCCGTTGTCGATCATGCGGCACATGGCGTCCAGGCTCGTGACCTGGATGCGCTGGCGCAGCGGCCGGCGCAGCTGGGCCGATGCGGTGCGCATGGCCTGGCTGATGCTGCTGCCCGATTGCAGGCCGACAATGTCCCATTCCAGCGCTTCTTCAAAACTGATGCTGTTGCGCTGGGCCAGTGCATGGTCCAGCGGCACCACCAGCATCAGGTGGTCGCTGCGGTAGGGGCGCGACTGCAGATCGAGCTCGGCGGTGTTGGCAACGGCATCGGGGTTGCAGATGCCCAGGTCGGCCGTGCCTTCATGCACGGCCTGGATCACCTGCGCACTGAGGTGCTCCTGCAGGTCGATCTTGATCTGGCTGTGCGCGCGGGCAAAGCTGCCCAGGTCCTCGGGCAGAAACTGCACGATCGCCGAAATATTGGCATGGATGCGCACATGGCCGCGCACGCCATCGGCGTATTCGCTCAATTCGCCCTGCATGCGCTCCAGCCCGAACAGCACATTGCGGGCATGGTGCAGCAGGCTCTCTCCCGCTGGCGTTAACGTCACACCCCGGCTGTGGCGGTACAGCAGCTGGGTGTCGACGGCCGTTTCCAGGTCGGACAGGCGCTTGCTGACGGCCGAGGCCGCGATGAACTCCCGCTCTGCCGCCCGGCCAATGCTGCCCAGCTCGCACACCGCCACAAACAGCTGGAGCGAGGTCAGGTCAATGCGGCGCGCAAAACTGCGCTCTGAGCTTTTCATGGCGGGGGAGGTATCGTGTTTTTAGAAATCAGCAGCCATTTTATCGCCAAATATCGCGTTTGGTATCGCGGATGGCGATGGCTGATGTGTCATTTGCATGAAAACATAGCCGCTTGCGCCAACAACGGCCTTCACCAATCTGCGCTGAATGTGTTCGTTTTTGTAAAGGCATCACCCCATTGGGCAGTCTCACCGCGATTGAGCAGACATCGCAAGCAGCGATGCTCTAGAAACGGAATCACCCATGTTTTCTCGCTCCCCTTCTGTTGGCCTGTTCAATGCGCGTCCTGGTGGCCTGGCGGCCGTTGCCATCGCGGTGGCGGCCCTGCTGGCCGGCTGCTCGCCAGATGCCGGGCAGGGCGCATCGACGGCCGAGGCCCACATGGCCACCCCGGCTGCGCCCGCGCCGGTAGCGCCTATGGCGGCCCGCTCCATGGCCAAGATGGCGACGATGGAGGCAGCGCCCGCTGCCGATATGGCCATGGGCCAGGGCGGGGCGGCCGCGCCCAGCGAGCGCTTCTTGGCGATCAGCCACCGCATCCAGGTGGAGACGCCGGCGGCCGATCTGGCCGCGCTGTGGGAGGAGGTCAAGGCGCGTTGCGAGCGGCTGGACTGCTATGTCGAGGGCTCGCAGCTGCGCCGCGAAACCCCGCAGTCGGCGGCCGAGGCTATGCTGGCGATGCGGGTCAGCCCTCAGGACTTTGCTGCGCTGACCGCGTCGCTGGGCGCTGGGGCCCGCGTGCTCAACCACCAGACCACGACCGAGGACAAGACCTATGAGGTGGTCGATGTGGAGGCACAAATCAAGAACCGCACGGAATACCGCGACAGCCTGCGCGCGCTGATGCTGGAGAAGAATGTCAAACGCAGCCTGCAGGACCTGATGGCCATCCGCGACACGCTCTCCCAAGTGCAGGCCGAGATCGATGCGTCCAACACGCACCGCGCGCTGCTGCAGCGCGATACCGCCAAGCAGTTCGTGCAGATGCGCTTCCAGCCCACGCGCGCCATCGTCAGCGGCACCTACAGCCCCTGGCAGCAAACCTGGCAGCGCAGCTGGGATGGCCTGACCCGCAGCGTGCAGTCGCTGATTCTGACTGCGGCGCAGTCGCTGCCCTGGCTGCTGGCGCTCGCGCTGGTGGTGCTGCTGCCGCTGCGCTTCGCCATCCGGCGCTGGATGCGCCGCAGCGCCGCGCGGGCGCAGCGTGCAAACCAGGCAGAAAAGCAAGACTGACAAGCGCAGCGGCCATGAAAAAAGCACCAGCGAGGCGGGTGCTTGGCTAGGCTTGGCGAAGGAAGGAGGCGCCGCATCGGATGGATGCGGCGTTTCTTTCTATCAGGTGAACAGGTTCTTCAGACGGTCGGCCCAGGACTGGTTGTTGGGCGTGTGCTTGGCGCCGCCCTTTTTCAGCGATTCATCGAGTTCCTTGAGCAGCTTGCGCTGGTGCTCGGTGAGCTTGACGGGGGTCTCGACGACGATGTGCACATACAAGTCACCAGGGTAGCTGGCGCGCACGCCCTTGATGCCCTTGCCGCGCAGGCGGAACTGCTTGCCGGTCTGGGTGCCTTCGGGGATGTCAATCGCAGCCTTGCCACTGAGCGTAGGCACTTCGATCTCGCCGCCCAAGGCAGCGGTGACCATGCTGACCGGCACTTCGCAGTGCAGGTCATCGCCATCGCGCTCGAACACCTCATGCTTGCGCACGCGGATCTCGATATACAGATCGCCGGGCGGGCCGCCATTTTGGCCAGGCTCGCCGTCACCGGTGGAGCGGATGCGCATGCCGTCGTCGATGCCGGCAGGGATGCTCACTTCCAAGGTCTTTTGCGACTTGGTGCGGCCCTGGCCGTGGCAGCTGGTGCAGGGCTCGGGGATGATCTTGCCGGTGCCCCGGCAGTGCGGGCAGGTCTGCTGCACTGCGAAAAAGCCCTGGCGCATCTGCACCTGGCCGCTGCCGTGGCAGGTGCTGCAGGTCTTGACCTGGGTGCCGGGCTTGGCGCCGCTGCCGTGGCAGGTATCGCACTCGTCCCACGAAGGAATCTTGATCTGCGCGTTCTTGCCTGCGGCTGCCTCTTCAAGGCTGATGTCCATCGCGTAGGACAGGTCGTTGCCACGGTAGACCTGGGGGCCACCGCCGCCACGGCGCCCACCGCCAAACATCTCGCCAAAGATGTCGCCAAACGATTCGGCAAAACCACCAAAGCCCTCGCCGCCCATGCCCGAGCGCATATTGGGATCGACCCCGGCGTGGCCGTACTGGTCGTAGGCGCCACGCTTTTGGCTGTCGGAGAGCATTTCGTAGGCTTCTTTGCACTCCTTGAACTTCTCTTCCGCTTCCTTGGCCTTGTCGCCCTGGTTGCGGTCGGGGTGGTACTTCATGGCCATCTTGCGGTAGGCCGTCTTGATTTCGACTTCCGTGGCGGATTTGCTCAGGCCAAGGACTTCGTAGTAATCACGTTTGGACATGGTGTTCTTGAATTCTGTGGGGGGTCAACCAGCGGCGTTCAGGTACGCCCGGGCATGGGTGCCCACAAAGCTGCGGCCGGGATTGTCGCCGTCAATCCATTGCTGCGGTGGAAATAACTCAAACAAGCCCACCTTGAACAAGGTGGGAATCGCCATCTTCAGCTCTTGTTCAACAGCGCCGCGCTCACCGGCATTGTAGAGCGCGATGTTGTAGAGCATGGTGGCCACGGTGCCGGTCTGCACCCGGCTGCCGTCCTTGAGCGTGACGGCGGGCAGGTCTGCTGCGCCATCGGTGATCTTCTGGTTGACACGGCTGAGCTCTGCAACATGCAGTGCGTCGCTCGCAGGTGCTGTAGTAGATGTCATCGTGTGCCTTTGGATGCTTGCGTGAAAGGGAGACTGGGCCTGCAGCCCACTGACCGGAGCTACGTGCTACAGAAGAAAGAGCGACTCTGTAGAAAAGCCATGCCGGAGTGCGGCAATGCGAACTCCGGCATGGGTGCGTGGGCCAGTCGGAAGGCGATTAGTCCTTCTTGACTTCCTTGACTTCGGCGTCGACGACATTGTCATCGGCTGCCGCAGCGCCGGCCGCGCCAGCTGCTGCACCGGCGGCTCCGGCCTGTGCAGCCTGGGCGTCGGCATACACCTTCTCGCCCAGCTTCTGGCTGGCGGTCATCAAGGCCGTAGTCTTGGCTTCGATCGCGTCCTTGTCCTCGGTCTTCAGTGCTTCTTCCAGCGCTTGAACCGCGCTGTCGATGGCCGACTTCTCAGCGGCATCGAGCTTGTCGCCATGCTCGCCCAGGCTCTTCTTGACGCTGTGGACAGCGGCTTCGCCTTGGTTGCGGGCCTGCACCAGCTCGAGCTTCTTCTTGTCGTCAGCGGCGTTCAGCTCGGCGTCCTTGACCATCTTCTGGATCTCGTCCTCGGACAGACCGGAGCTGGCCTTGATGGTGATCTTGTTTTCCTTGCCGGTGCCCTTGTCCTTGGCAGAGACGTTCAAGATACCGTTGGCATCGATGTCGAAGGTCACCTCGATCTGTGGCGTGCCACGGGGTGCGGCTGGAATGCCTTCGAGGTTGAACTCGCCCAGCAGCTTGTTGGCGCTGGCGATTTCACGCTCACCCTGGAACACCTTGATGGTCACGGCAGGCTGGTTGTCCTCGGCGGTCGAGTAGGTCTGCGCGAACTTGGTCGGGATCGTGGTGTTCTTCGTGATCATCTTGGTCATCACGCCGCCCAGGGTTTCGATACCCAGGGACAGAGGCGTCACATCCAGCAGCAGCACGTCGGAGCGGTCACCGCCCAGCACCTGGCCTTGCACGGCAGCGCCCACGGCCACGGCTTCGTCAGGGTTCACGTCCTTGCGTGGGTCCTTGCCGAAGAATTCCTTGACCTTCTCTTGCACCTTGGGCATACGGCTCATGCCGCCCACCAGAATCACGTCGTCGATGTCGGACACAGCGATGCCTGCGTCCTTGATCGCGGTGCGGCAAGGGGCGATGGTGCGCTCGATCAGCTCGTCGACCAGGCTCTCGAGCTTGGCGCGGGTGAGCTTGATGTTCAGGTGTTTGGGGCCCGAAGCGTCAGCGGTGATGTAGGGCAGGTTGATGTCGGTCGCTGCCGAGCTCGACAGCTCGATCTTGGCCTTTTCAGCCGCTTCCTTGAGGCGTTGCAGCGCCAGCACATCCTTGGACAGGTCCACGCCTTGCTCTTTCTTGAACTCGGCAATGATGTATTCGATCACGCGTTGGTCGAAGTCTTCGCCGCCCAGGAAGGTGTCGCCATTGGTCGACAGCACTTCGAACTGCTTTTCGCCGTCCACATCGGCAATTTCGATGATGGACACGTCAAAGGTGCCGCCGCCCAGGTCATACACGGCGATCTTGCGGTCACCCTTGCCGCCCTTGTCCAGGCCGAAGGCCAGGGCTGCAGCGGTCGGTTCGTTGATGATGCGCTTGACTTCCAGACCGGCGATACGGCCAGCGTCCTTGGTGGCCTGGCGCTGTGCGTCGTTGAAGTACGCAGGCACGGTGATCACCGCTTCGGTCACGGGCTCGCCCAGGAAGTCCTCGGCGGTCTTCTTCATCTTGCGCAGCACTTCTGCGGAGATCTGTGGCGGGGCCAGCTTCTGGTCACGCACTTGCACCCAGGCGTCGCCGTTGTCAGCCTTGACGATCTGGAAAGGCATCAGGTCGATGTCCTTTTGCACTTCCTTCT
Organism: Comamonas koreensis; assembly: GCF_014076495.1. Classification (NCBI taxonomy): domain Bacteria; kingdom Pseudomonadati; phylum Pseudomonadota; class Betaproteobacteria; order Burkholderiales; family Comamonadaceae; genus Comamonas; species Comamonas koreensis. The sequence goes on from NZ_CP043575.1 coordinate 1,820,664, forward strand.
CGTCAAACTTGCGGCCGATCAGGCGCTTGGCAGCGTAGATCGTGTTCTTGGGGTTGGTGACGGCCTGGCGCTTGGCAGAAGCGCCCACCAGGATTTCGCCGTCTTCCTGGTATGCAACGATCGAAGGCGTGGTGCGTGCACCTTCGCTGTTTTCGATCACGCGGGTGGTGTTGCCTTCCATCACGGCCACGCAGCTGTTGGTCGTGCCCAAATCAATACCGATAATCTTTCCCATTTCTCTACTCCTGTATTTGTTGGGGCGGCTCAGCCGCCCTGATTGACTGTTATCTGTGGCTTTTTGGCCGTTGTTCAAGTGCGCAGCGCAAAAAAGCCGGGAGCTGCGTTTTATTGTGGTGCCGCAACGGTCACCAGCGCCGGGCGCAGCACGCGCTCGGCAATGGCATAGCCCTTTTGCAGCACGGCGACCACGGTATTGGGGTCCTGCGCCGCAGGCACGGCCGAGATCGCCTGGTGGTGGTGGGGGTCGAACTTGTCGCCGGCAGCCGGGTTGATCGCGACCACCTTGTTGCGCTCCAGTGCGGAGACGAGCTGGCGCAAGGTGGCGTCCGAGCCTTCGCGCAGTTGCTCGGGGCTGGCGTTCTGGATCGCCAGCGCGGCATCGAGGCTGTCGATCACCGGCAGCAGGCTCTCGGCAAAGCTCTCGACGCCGAACTTGCGGGCCTTGGCCACTTCGTCATCGGCGCGGCGGCGCGCGTTTTCAACTTCTGCCTTGGCGCGCAGGTACTGGTCGGCGAGCTCGGCATTCTTGGCCTTCAACTCCGCCAGCTCTGCTTCCAGTTGCGACTGGTTGGCAGCGGCAGCGGCTTCCAGCTCTTCGGCGGACATGGGGTTTTGGCCTTCGGGGTGGAGGTTGTCTGACATGGTGCTGTTCGTATTTCGTTAACAAAAAGGACTCTTGTCGCCGCACCTGGGGGCATTTCCTTGCTTTTCAAGGGGCTTATTTGGCATTTCCGCTTGGGAAGATGCACGCCGAGGCGTCTGCAGCGGCCCGTGTTTATAAACCATGTTTGACGGTTTTTGAATTGGTTTGTATAATCGTTGGTTTCCCTTGCCACACCGCGCTGTATTTGCAATCAAGTGCACTAGCGGGTGGCGCAATCCACAAGGAGTTTGCATGCGTCACTATGAGATCGTGCTGCTGATCCACCCCGATCAGAGCGAACAAGTTCCAGCTATGCTGGAGCGTTACAAAGGCATGATTACCGCCGGCGGCGGTAAGATCCACCGCGTTGAAGACTGGGGCCGCCGTCAACTGGCCTACATGATCAACAAGCTGGCCAAGGCCCACTATCTGTGCCTGAATATCGAAGCCGACCAGGCTGTGATGGCTGAACTGGAACACGCGTTCAAGTTCAACGACGCTGTGCTGCGCCAACTGACTGTGCAGAAGAAGAAGGCTGACACCGCTCCTTCGGCCATGATGAAGACCGTGGAACGCGAAGAAGCGCGCAAGGCCAACCAGGCTGAGCACGCCGCTGCAGAGCGTTAATCACACAGGAGGTGGAGAACCGCGTACTTGTCACCGCCGTCATCGCTGAAATCAAGATTTTGCGATACACGCCGGCTGGGCTACCTGCTGTAGATGTTGTGCTGGAGCACCGCTCCACCCAGACCGAAGCAGACCAACCCCGACAAGTCAATGCCGTGCTCAAGGCGATTGCCTTTGGTGCACTGGCAGAGCGAATCGCTCGGCAGGCTGTAGGGAGCACCTGGACATTCCAGGGCTTTTTGGCCACACCGCGCAACAGCAAATCGCTGGTTCTGCACATCCAGGATATTCAACAAGATACTTATTGAGAGGTCCGAAAATGGCCACGTTCAAGAAATTCAACAAAGACAAGCGCCCAAAGCGCAACACCCAGTCGCTGCTGTTCAAGCGCAAGCGTTTCTGCCGCTTCACCGTGGCTGGCGTCGAAGAAATCGACTACAAGGATGTCGACACCCTGCGTGACTTCGTTGCTGAAAACGGCAAGATCATTCCCGCTCGTCTGACCGGCACCCGCGCCATCTACCAACGTCAGCTGAACACTGCCATCAAGCGCGCTCGCTTCCTGGCCATGGTTCCTTACTCTGACCAACACAAGATCTAAGGAGCACGAACATGCAAATCATTCTGCTCGACAAGGTCGTGAACCTGGGCAACCTGGGTGAAATCGTGAAGGTCAAGGACGGCTACGCACGTAACTTCCTGATCCCTTCGGGCCGCGCACGCCGCGCTACCGAAGCTGCCAAGGCTGAATTCGAAGCCAAGCGCGCTGAGCTGGAAAAGGCTGCTGCTGAAAAGCTGGCTGCTGCCCAAGCACAAGGCGAGAAGCTGTCCGGCCAGACCGTGAAGCTGACCCAAAAGGCAGGTGTGGATGGCCGTCTGTTCGGCTCCGTCACCAACCACGACATCGCTGATGAACTGGGCAAGATGGGCTTCCAAGTGGTCAAGTCGCAAGTGCGTCTGCCCAACGGTCCTATCAAGACCGTGAGCGAGACCGCTGTGGAAGTGGCTCTGCACACCGACGTGGTGGTGGAAGTGAATGTGTCCGTCTACGGCGAACACGTTTAATTCCTGCGCTCTGCGTTGACAAGCCGCCCTCGGGCGGCTTTTTCGTTCCCGGCCGCAGCGTTTCCGGGATGCGGGTTTTGTTTGTCGCTGCCAGCCTTGCGCGGCATCTGCGCTATTCTTGCGGATTGCTGGCTGCCGGGCCAGCGTTTGCTCATTTGGATTTCCCATGTCAGAGACCTTTCCCCCCCTGGATGACACTGCCTTCATCACCCCCGACAAGCAGGTGGCGCAGCTGCGCATTCCGCCGCATTCGATCGAGTCGGAGTCCAGCGTGCTGGGGGGGCTGCTGCTGGACAACAACGCCTGGGACCGGGTGGGCGATGTGCTGGCCGAAGACAACTTCTACCGCCATGAGCACAAGCTGATCTTCGCGGCCATGGCCAGCATGATCAATGCCGGCAAGCCCGCCGATGTGATCACGGTCTATGAGCACCTGCAAAGCATCGGCAAGGCCGAAGAGGTGGGCGGACTGGCCTACCTGAACCAGCTGGCCCAGTATGTGCCCAGCGCCACCAATATCCGCCGCTATGGCGAAATCGTGCGCGAGCGCTCGATCCTGCGCAAGCTGGTCACCGCCAGCGACGAGATCGCTACCAATGCCTTCAACCAGCAGGGCAAGACGGTGGACCGCATTCTGGACGAAGCCGAGCAGAAGATCTTTGCCATTGGCGAAGAGGGCTCGCGCATGAAGCAGGGCTTCCAGTCGCTGGACAACCTGGTCGTGGATCTGCTCGACCGGGTGCAGGAGATGGCGGACAACCCGGTCGATGTGACCGGTGTGCCCACCGGCTTTGCCGACCTGGACCGCATGACCAGCGGCCTGCAGGCCGGTGACCTGGTGGTGCTGGCCGCGCGCCCCTCGATGGGCAAGACCTCGTTCGCGGTGAACATTGCCGAGCATGTGGCGCTCAATGAAGGCCTGCCGGTAGCCATCTTCTCAATGGAAATGGGTGCCGCCCAATTGGCGGTGCGTATCGTCGGCTCGATTGGCCGGGTCAACCAGGGCAATCTGCGTACCGGCAAGCTGACCGATGAGGAGTGGCCGCGCCTGTCCGAGGCGATCGAGCGGCTGCGCACGGTCTCGCTGCACATCGATGAGACCCCGGGCCTGACGCCGTCGGAGCTGCGCGCCAACTCGCGCCGCCTGGCCCGCCAGTGCGGCAAGCTTGGCCTGATCGTGGTCGACTACCTGCAGTTGATGAGCGGCTCGGGCTCGGCCGCCAGCTCGGACAACCGGGCGACGGAGCTCGGTGAAATCTCGCGCGGATTGAAGATGCTGGCCAAGGAGCTGCAATGCCCGGTGATTGCGCTGTCGCAGCTCAACCGCTCGGTCGAGCAGCGTACCGACAAGCGCCCGATGATGTCCGACCTGCGCGAATCGGGCGCCATCGAGCAGGATGCGGACATCATCATGTTCATCTACCGCGATGACTACTACAACAAGGAGAGCAATGAGCCCAATGTGGCCGAGGTCATCATCGGCAAGCAGCGTAACGGCCCGACCGGCACGGTCAAGCTGTTCTTCCAGAAGAACCAGACCCGCTTTGAAAATCTGGCGGTGGGCGGCGACGACTATTGATGCACGCCAGCGCCGGGCAGGCTGGGGTGGGGCTCAGTCCTGCTGCCCCTGGCTTTGCTGGAGCACCCATTGCTCAAAAGCCTGCAGTGCGGCCGACGGTTCGCGGTAGGTGGGGTAGCTGAACCAGTAGCTTTGCGTGCCCGGCAAGGTCTGGGTATGGGCGGGGATCAGCTGGCCCGCATCAAGCGCCGGTTGCACCAGCACCTCGGGCACCAGGCCCACGCCCAGGCCGGCGGCGGCCGCCATGATGACCATCGAGAACAGCTCATAGCGCGGCCCGCGCGAGGCCTGCACCGAGTAGTCCCAGCCCAGGCCGTTGTACCAGTCGCGCCAGGCAGCGGGCCGGCTCTCCAGCCCGATGTGCACCAGCGGCTGCCAGTCCTCCTGCGTGGCCAGCGCATGCTGCGCTGCAAAGGCCGGGCTGCAGACGGGGATGCAGGCGCCATCGCGGGCAATGCGCTGCCCCTGGGTCTTGGACCAGAGGCCGTCGCCCGAATAGATGGCTCCGTCAAAACCGCTTTCCTCGAACGCAAAAGGCTCGGAGCGCACCGACAGGTGCACATGGATGTCCGGGTGCAGCTGCGCAAAGGCCGGCAGCCGGGGCACCAGCCACTGCGTGGCAAAGCTGGAGACGACGGCCAGGTGGATGGCATAGCCCTGGGCGCGGCTGTTGGCGATCTCTTGCGTATCGCGCTCCAGGCCGTTGAGGTGCACACGCACACGCTGCGCATATCGTTTACCCGCATCGGTCAGCATGACGCGGCGTTTGTGGCGTACAAAAAGCGGCACCCCCAGCCGGTCCTCCAGCGCCGCGACATGGCGGCTGACGGCACTGGCGGTCAACGCTAACTCATTGGCAGCGCGGGAGAAATTGCCGTGCCGGGCCGAGGCTTCAAAAGCCATCAACAGGCCGATATTGGGAATCGCGTTGCGCATGGGTGGGGACTTTGTTCAAAAAACGCACTATGTCTCACCATTTTCTCATTTTGTTGTTCCTGATAGTTCACATAGTATTTTTAAGTTTGGTGCTTCTGCCCCCGCCGCGCACTGCCGCAGGCGGGCCCTGTGCAGCCCTGTCACGGGCAGGGTGTACAAAGCGCTGTGCCCGTGTCCGGGCGCGCAGCGCTTTAAGCTGCGATGGCAGCACCCCCCATCATGGTCCGGGCCTGCACTGAGGGCCGGACAGTTTCTGTTGTGATAGTGAATAGGAAAGACGAGCGATGACGCAATCCACCCAACGTTTGAACGATATTCTCAAGGCGCTTGCGCTCGACCTCCAGCCCCTGGCAGGCCAGGACATCACCAGCCGCTCGCCCGCCGACGGCGCCACCCTGGCCGTGTTGAAGGCCCACAGCGCGCAACAGGCGCAGGACGCCATTGCCGCCGCCCACCAGGCCTACCTGCAGTGGCGCACCGTGCCCGCCCCCGTGCGTGGCGAGTTGGTGCGCCGCTTTGGCCAGACCCTGCGCCAGCACAAGGCAGCACTCGGCGCCTTGGTGTCGATTGAAGCGGGCAAGATCACCTCCGAAGGCCTGGGCGAAGTCCAGGAAATGATCGATATCTGCGACTTTGCCGTTGGCCTGTCGCGCCAGCTCCATGGCCTGACGATTGCCAGCGAGCGCCCCGGCCACCGCATGATGGAAACCTGGCACCCGATGGGCGTCGTGGGCATCATCTCGGCCTTCAACTTCCCCGTGGCCGTCTGGTGCTGGAACAGCGCTTTGGCGCTGGTCTGCGGCGACGCGGTGGTGTGGAAGCCTTCCGAGAAGACCCCGCTGACGGCCGTGGCCTGCCAGCACCTGCTGGAGCAGACGATGGCTGCCTTCAACCAGGAGCAACCCGGCGCCGTGCCAGCGGGCCTGGCCCAGCTGCTGATTGGCGCCCGTGAAGTGGGCGAAGTGCTGGTGGACAGCCCGCTGGTGCCCGTGGTCAGCGCCACCGGTTCGACCCGCATGGGCCGCCAGGTCGGCGTCAAGGTGGCCGAGCGCTTTGGCCGCTCCATCCTGGAGCTGGGTGGCAACAACGCGATGATCGTCACGCCGTCGGCCGACCTGGAGCTGGCCGCCCGCGCCATCACCTTTGCAGCCGTCGGTACTGCCGGCCAGCGTTGCACCACCTTGCGCCGCCTGATCGTGCACAAGTCGGTGGCCGACCAGCTGGTGACACGCCTGGAAAAGATCTACGGCAGCGTCACCGTGGGTGACCCGCTGACCGACGGCACTTTGGTGGGTCCGCTGATCGACAAGGCCTCGTTCGACGGCATGCAGGCCGCACTGGCCCAGGCCAAGGACGAGGGCGGCACCGTCATCGGCGGCCAGCGCGAGCGCGAAGACCTGGGCCAGGACGCCTACTATGTGCGCCCGGCTCTGGTGAAGATGCCTGCGCAGACCAAGGTGATGGAGCACGAAACCTTTGCGCCCATCCTCTACATCGTCACCTACGAAGGCAGCGCCGACGACGCGATCGCGGTGCAGAATGCGGTGCCCCAGGGCCTGTCGTCCGCCATCTTCACCAGTGACCTGCGCGATGCAGAGCGCTTCATGTCGCCCGCCGGCAGCGACTGCGGTATTGCCAACGTCAATATCGGCACCTCGGGCGCGGAAATCGGTGGCGCCTTTGGTGGCGAGAAGGAAACGGGAGGCGGCCGTGAATCGGGCTCGGACGCCTGGAAAGGCTATATGCGCCGCGCCACCAACACCATCAACTACAGTGGCGCGCTGCCACTGGCGCAAGGCGTGCGCTTTGACGTGTGATGAGTGGGCAGCCGCAGGCTGGCGCCGTGGGCATGCTGCCCGCTGCCCGGGCCTGCAGGTTTCGCCACCGGGGCGGCCACTGCGCCGCCCGGTGTGTGCTGCCAGCGCAGGCCACTGATATGCGGGTGCCCCATGCGGCTTCCCACCCAGACAGGGGCTTGACGCTCCTGTCTCCAACCCCACCAGCATCTGCCAAGGGCTGGCCTGCCACCGTTGCAGGCCAGCCCTTGTTGCATCCGATGCTGCCGTTATTTGTGGCGCTGCGCAGCCATTTGCTGCGCTGGCGCAATGTGTAGCCAGGCCAGATCGGGTCCAATGCCCCGCTTCTGGCGCATCGATGACAAGACCAAGGAGACAAGACATGGCAGACAAGCAAGCAACACGCACCGGTGGCCAGCTGGTGGTGGACCAGCTGCTGGTGCACGGCGTGCAGCAGATTTTCACGGTGCCGGGCGAGAGCTTTCTGGCGGTGCTCGATGCGCTCTATGACGCGCCCATCGAGACGACGATCTGCCGCCAGGAGGGCGGCGCCGCGATGATGGCCGAAGCCCAGGGCAAGCTCACGGGCCAGCCGGGGATCTGCATGGTCACGCGCGGGCCAGGTGCTACCAATGCCTCGGCCGGCTTGCACATTGCGATGCAGGACTCCACGCCGATGATCCTCTTCGTCGGCCAGATCGAGCGCTCGGCGCGCGGCCGCGAGGCCTTCCAGGAGCTGGACTACCGCGCGGTGTTTGGCAGCATGGTCAAGTGGGCGACCGAGATCGATGATGCGGCGCGCATCCCCGAGACCATTGCCCGTGCCTTTGCCGTGGCCACCAGCGGCCGCCCCGGCCCGGTGGTGATTGCGCTGCCCGAAGACATGCTGCGCGACACCGTCAGCGTGCCCGATGCGCGCCGCTACCAGCCTGCGCCCGCCCATGCGGCCGATGCCGATGTGGCTGCCGTCGTGGCCCAGCTGGCCGCCGCGCAAAACCCCATCATCATTGCCGGTGGCTCGCGCTGGACTGCGCAGGCCCATGCGGATATCGCCGCCTTTGCCGCCGCCCATGCCGTGCCGGTGGCTTGCTCCTTCCGCCGCCAGATGGTGTTCCCCGCCCACCACGGCAACTATGCCGGCGATGTGGGCCTGGGCGTGAACCCCAAGCTGATCGAGCGCATCAAGCAGGCGGATCTGGTCGTGCTGCTGGGCGGTCGCATGTCCGAGGTGCCATCGCAGGGCTACAGCCTCTTGGGCATTCCGGCCAGCAGCGGCCAGCGGCTCATCCATGTGCATCCGGATCCCGATGAACTGGGCCGGGTCTACCAGGCTGACCAGGCGGTGGTGGCGGCGCCCGACTCCTTTTGCGCAGCCCTGGCACGCCAGCCTGCCGCCGCGCCGCGCGCCGAGCGCCAGGCGCTGGTGCAGCAGGCCCATGCCGACTACCTGGCATGGAGCAATCCTGCGCCCATCCAGGTGCCTGGCGCGCTGCAGATGGGCCAGCTGATGGCCCATCTGCGCGAGGTGCTGCCGGCCGACACGGTCTGGTGCAATGGCGCGGGCAACTTTGCCACCTGGGTGCACCGCTTCTGGCCGTTTACGCACTACGGCAGCCAGCTCGCTCCCACCAGCGGCAGCATGGGCTATGGCTTGCCGGCCGCCGTGGGCGCCAAGCGCCTGGACAAGCGGCGCAGCGTCGTCTGCATTGCCGGCGATGGCGACTTTCTGATGCATGGCCAAGAGTTTGCGACCGCCGTGCAGTACCAGTTGCCGGTCATCGTGCTGCTGATCGACAACGGCATGTACGGCACCATCCGCATGCACCAGGAGCGCGACTACCCCCATCGGGTCAGCGCCACCGAGCTGCGCAACCCCGACTTTGTCGCCTATGCCAAGGCCTTCGGCGGCAATGCCGCCCTGGTCGAGAAGACCGAAGACTTTGCGCCCGCGCTCGCTGCCATGCGCAGCTGGGCGGAACAGCACCAGCTGCCGGTGATCCTGCACTGCAAGCTCGATCCGCAGGCGATCACGCCGGCGCGCAGCCTGGACCAGATCCGCGGCACCGGCGTTTAAACGCAGGCTGAAGGCACGAAAAAAAGGCACCGAGTGGAGACTCGGTGCCTTTTGTGCTTAGGCGCGTTGGCAGCGGCTACAAAGCCCCCGCTGCAACCTAAAGTGGTTTACAGCACATCGCTGGCAAAGTCGGCCAGGCGCGAGCGCTCACCGCGTGCCAGCGTGATGTGGCCGCTGTGTGGCCAGCCCTTGAAGCGGTCCACCACATAGGTCAGGCCCGAAGAGCCTTCGGTCAGGTAGGGCGTGTCGATCTGGGCCAGGTTGCCCATGCAGATGATCTTGGTGCCGGGGCCGGCACGGGTGATCAGGGTCTTCATCTGCTTGGGGGTCAGGTTCTGCGCCTCGTCGATGATCACGTACTTGTTCAGGAAGGTGCGGCCGCGCATGAAGTTCATGCTCTTGATCTTGATGCGGCTGCGGATCAGGTCATTGGTGGCAGAGCGCCCCCATTCACCGGGGTTGCCGCCGTCGCCCTTGGCCAGGAACTCCAGGTTGTCATCCAGCGCGCCCATCCAGGGGCCCATCTTCTCTTCTTCGGTGCCGGGCAGAAAACCGATGTCCTCGCCTACGCTCACGGTGGCGCGGGTCATGATGATCTCGGTGTAGCGGCGCTCGTCGAGCACCTGGTTCAGACCGGCGGCCAAGGCCATCAAGGTCTTGCCGGTGCCTGCCGTACCAGCCAGGGTGACAAAGTCCACATCCGGGTCCATCAGCAGGTTCATCGCGAAGTTCTGCTCACGGTTGCGCGTGGTCACGCCCCACACATTGTTCTTCTGGTGGCCGTAGTCCTTCAGCGTCTCGAGCACGGCGGTCTTGTCGCGGATCTCGATCACGCGGGCAAACAGGCTGTTCTCGCCCGGTGCCTCGTAGAAGACGAACTGATTGATGTGCAGCTGCTGGGTGATGGCGCCGCTGATGCGGTAGCAGGTGGACGCACCCGACTGCCAGCTCTCGACCTTCTTGCCGACCTTGGCCCAGAAATCCAGCGGCAGCTGCAGCATGCCGGTGTAGAGCAGGTCGCCGTCTTCCAGCGTCTTGTCGTTCTGGTAGTCCTCGGCCTCCAGGCCCAGTGCGCGCGCCTTGACGCGCATGTTGATGTCCTTGGACACCAGCACGACGGGCCGGTCAGGGTGGCGCTGGCGCAGGGCCTCGACCACGCCCAGGATCTGGTTGTCGGCCTTGCCCTGGGGCAGGCTCTGGGGCAGCTGGTAGTTCAGCGGCTCGGTCTGGAAGAACAGGCAGCCGCTGGCGCCCTTCTGGCCGGTGGCATCGAGGCGAATGCCCTGGGCCAGGTGCGCTTCCTGGCTGGCCACCAGCGCGTCGAGCGTGCGGCTGGCCTGCCGGCCGTTGCGGGCCACTTCGGTCATGCCCTTCTTGTGGCCGTCGAGCTCTTCGAGCACGATCATCGGCAGGTAGATGTCGTGCTCTTCAAAGCGGAACAGGCTGCTGGGGTCATGCAGCAGCACATTGGTGTCGAGCACAAAGAGCTTGGCCTTGTCGCTGCGCGGCTTGGTGGCCTTGGCAGGTTTGCTAGCCAGCACCGGGCTGGCTTCGGCCACGGCAGGGCTGCGGGCCGGTTGCGCAGGCTTGGCTGCTGCTGGCGCCTTGGCGCTTGCGGCCACGGGCGCTGGGGCTTGCACGGGAGCAGGGGCGGCCGCCGCTTTCTTGCTGCGGCTGCTGGTCCTGGGCGCGGCAGCGGCTTGCGTGCCACGGCGCGGCGCAGGGCTTGCGGCCACGGTGGCGGGCGCCGTGTCCAGGTCTAGAAGATCGTTGTCTTGTTCATCGCGCGCAGCGGCCGCGGATGCACGGGATGGGGTGTTGGTCTTGGCGGAAAAGTCACCAGCGGATAGCTGGCTGCCACGGCGGGTAGGTGCGGGAGGCAAGGGCATGGAGCTCGGGGCCTTTATCTAAACACTCGCCAAATGGGCGAACTCACTCCGAACGCCTGCCACCCCGGATGCAAAAAAGGCCATCTCGCAAGCAAGACAGCCTTTTTCATGGGGAATGACAGAACAATCCGGACTCACATACATATGGAGCCCATTATGCACATTCTGGGCGTCCCGAAACCAGCAATCGCAGTCATGGATCGCGGTGTCGGCCCAGAAAGACGGAAACAGCAACGGCGCGCATCCGCAGATCGCGCGCCGCCGCACGGTCGCCGCCTGGCGCAGCGGCTTAGGCAGCCTTCTTTTGCGCAGCCTTCATCGACTTGACGGCCTTGAGCACTTCTTCGACATGGCCCAGCACCTTCAGGCCGCGCCATTCTTGCACCAAGATGCCATCAGGGCCGACCAGGAAGGTCGAGCGCTCGATGCCCTTGACCTTCTTGCCGTACATGATCTTGTTCTTGACGACGCCGAACATGTGGCACAGCTTCTCTTCGGTATCAGCGATCAGCTCGAAGGGCAGTTCGAGCTTTTCCTTGAAGTCGTCGTGCGACTTCATGTTGTCGCGCGACACGCCGAAGACGGCTGCACCAGCCTTGACAAAATCCGCGTACTTGTCGCGGAACTGCATGGCTTCGGTGGTACAACCGGGGGTGTTATCCTTGGGGTAGAAGTACAGCACCAGAATTTGCCCCTGATGCGACGCATTGGAGACCTTCAGGCCTCCCGTCGCTTGTGCTTCAAATTCTGGCAAGGGTTTGTTGACAACAACAGCCATAGCTCTCTATTTTCTCCGGAGTAATCGCAAAAAGGCCGCAGGAATCAAAGTATTCATCTAGTTGTTATTCAGGCCCGCGGCCGCAAGCGAGTATTTTAACCCGAATCGAAATATTTATCGAGCCCCACTGATAAACACAGGCTATCGATTGTGGTTATAGCGCAGGAGCCTCCAGCAGCACAGCCAGCAAGACCTTGCGTCCTTCACCAGCCAATACGTTGTAGGTACGGCATGCAGCGGGCGTATCCATGGTCTCGAAGCCGATACGTTTTGCAATCAGCGGAGCGAGCCAGGCCGGCGAAGGAAAACGTAACCGATTGCCACTGCCGAAAATGACCGTTTCAACATCGGCCTCCGCCAGCTGGGCGAAATGGGCGGGCCCCAGGTCTTCGAAGCGCGCGCAATCCCAGCGCTGCAAGGTACCGTTGGAGCCGACCACCAGGCTGTATGCGTAGGACTGCTGGTCCACGGCCAGCCAGCCCGGGCCATAGCCTGTGATGGTCAAGGTGTCGGATTTATCTGGCTGGAACTTCATGGCGCGGGCTTTCGGCAAACGGGGCAAGGACAGGGCAGGGCCCGGTGCCGCAGGCACTGGGAGCCACTACAGGGCGATCAACGCAAGGATCTGTGGTCAAATTATAGTTTTCACCTAGTTGGGTTGTGGGTTCGAGGTATTGGCATGGTTGCCAGCCGGCTGCAATCCCGTGTTTTCAGAGGTAGTGGTTTCTGTCATGAAGACGATTCAAAAATCCGCCAAGCTGGCCAATGTGTGTTACGACATTCGAGGGCCGATCATGGACGCGGCGAAGCGGATGGAGGACGAAGGACAGAAGATCACCAAGCTCAACATCGGCAACCTGGCGGTGTTCGGCTTCGATGCCCCTGAAGAGGTGCAGCAGGACATGATCCGCAACCTGCCCAACTCGGCAGGCTACTCCGACAGCAAGGGCATCTTTGCCGCGCGCAAGGCGGTGATGCACGAAACCCAGCGCCTGGGCATCAAGGGCGTGGGTCTGGACGACATCTACCTGGGCAATGGCGCCTCCGAGCTGATCAGCCTGGCCACCAATGCGCTGCTCGATACCGGCGACGAAATGCTGCTGCCGGCCCCCGACTACCCGCTGTGGACGGCCGCCACCAGTCTGTCGGGCGGCACCCCGGTGCACTACCTATGCGACGAGGAAAACGGCTGGATGCCCAACCTGGCGGACATCCGCGCCAAGATCACGCCCCGCACCAAGGGCATCGTGGTCATCAACCCCAACAACCCCACCGGTGCGCTGTATTCCGACGCACTGCTGCGTGACATCGTGCAGATCGCGCGTGAGCATGGCTTGGTCATCTTTGCCGATGAGGTCTATGACAAGGTGCTGTATGACGACGCCAAGCACACGCCGATGGCTTCGCTGTCGCAGGATGTGCTGACCATCACCTTCAATTCGCTCTCCAAGGCCTACCGCAGCTGCGGCTACCGCGCAGGCTGGATGGTGATCTCTGGCGACAAGAGTGGCGCTGCCGACTATATCGAGGGCTTGAACATGCTCTCGAACATGCGCCTGTGCGCCAATGTGCCCGGCCAGTGGGCCGTGCAGACCGCGCTGGGCGGCCACCAGAGCATTGACGAGCTGGTGCAAGAGGGCGGGCGCCTGCGCAAACAGCGTGACCTGGCCTGGGAGCTGATCAATGCCATCCCCGGTGTCAGCTGCGTCAAGCCCCAGGGCGCGCTCTACATGTTCCCCAAGCTCGACCCTGCGGTCTACCCGATCGAGGACGACCAGGAATTCTTCCTGCAGGTGCTCAAGGAGACCCGCGTGATGCTGGTCCAGGGCACCGGCTTCAACTGGCCACGGCCTGACCATTTCCGCATTGTGTTCCTGCCCCATGAGGCGGACCTGCGCGAAGCGATCAACCGCCTGGCCGCCTTCCTGGCCAAGTACCGCCTTCGCCACGGAACCGAGCAGCTTGCGCAAGCCCATAAGGCCGATATCAAGCTGGTCAAGACCAAGGCAGAAAAATCCGCTGCCTGAGTCGCCGCTTTTCCTATCTGACAACAACAGGCGTCCGGCTGGGCGCCTGGTTGGTTATTCAACGTATCCAAGAGAATTTATGAAACCGATCCAAGTAGGCTTGTTGGGCATCGGCACCGTCGGTAGTGGTGTCTTCAACGTGTTGCAACGTAACCATGACGAGATTCGCCGCCGCGCTGGCCGTGATATTGCCGTGACCATGGTGGCCGATCTGGACGAAGCCCGTGCCCGTTCGGTGGTGGGTGACCAGGCCGTCGTTGTCAAGGACGCGCGCGAGGTGATCGCCAATCCCGACATCGATGTGGTCATCGAGTTGATCGGTGGTTACGGCATTGCCAAGGCCCTGGTGCTGGAGGCCATTGCCGCGGGCAAGCATGTGGTGACGGCCAACAAGGCCTTGCTGGCCGTGCATGGCTCGGAGATTTTCAAGGCAGCGGCCGACAAGGGCGTGATGGTGGCCTACGAAGCGGCCGTGGCCGGTGGCATCCCGATCATCAAGGCGCTGCGCGAAGGCCTGACCGCCAACCAGATCCAGTGGATTGCCGGCATCATCAACGGCACCACCAACTTCATCCTCTCCGAGATGCGCGACAAGGGCCTGGACTTTGACGTGGTGCTCAAAGAGGCGCAGCGCCTGGGCTACGCCGAAGCCGACCCGACCTTTGACATCGAAGGCGTGGACGCCGCCCACAAGGTCACCTTGATGAGCGCCATCGCCTTTGGCGTGCCGGTGCAGTTCGACAAGGCCTATGTCGAGGGCATCACCAAGCTGTCGTCGGTCGATATCCGCTATGCCGAGCAGCTGGGCTACCGCATCAAGCTCCTGGGCATCACCAAGCGCACCGACAAGGGCATCGAGCTGCGGGTGCACCCCTCGTTGGTGCCCACCAAGCGCCTGATCGCCAATGTGGAAGGCGCGATGAATGCCGTGGTGGTGCATGGCGATGCCGTGGGCACGACCCTGTACTACGGCAAGGGTGCAGGCTCCGAGCCCACCGCCTCGGCCGTGATCGCCGACCTGGTCGACATTGCCCGCCTCGAAGGCGCCGATGTGGCCCACCGCGTGCCGCCACTGGCCTTCCAGAGCAGCACCTTGCGCGAAGCGGGGCAGGAGCTGCCCGTGCTGCCGATGGCCGATATCACCACCAGCTACTACCTGCGCATGCGCGTGGCCGATGAGGCTGGCGTGCTGGCCAAGGTCACCGGTCTGCTGGCGGGCGCCGGCATCAGCATCGATGCGGTGCTGCAGCGCGAAGCCGACGAAGTCGGTGGCGAAGGCTCGACCCAGACCGACCTGATCATCCTCACGCACGACACGCGCGAAGGCGATATGGACAAGGCGCTCGCCGAAATCCAGGGCCTGCCCACCGTGCTGGCGCCGATCACCCGTATCCGCAAGGAAGAGCTGAACTAAGCCGAGCGCTAGAGCCGCTGCGGCCGCAGGTCGCACCGCCCGGCGCCTGCCGCCTACCCAACCGCCTGTGGCCGATTCGGCCCAGGCGGTTTTGCCTTTTTGGGCCCAACGGCTGCGAACACATCCGCATCATTCTGTTACTTGTGGGTATTTGTTCACGTCATTATTTTTCTAAATAATGGCCGCTCACAAATGCAGCGCCCCCGGGGGCTGCAGATCGATAACAAAGACGGGGAGTTGCACTATGTCGGACACCGACAAGAAATGGCTGGCGCTGGCCAAGCGCTGGGGGGTGTTGTTTGGGATTCCGCTGCTGATGCTGGCCATTGGCATCTGGCAATGGTCGCGGGCAGATACGCCGGTCTCGGATGTGGGCGCGCAGATCGCCCAGTACCAGCAGGTGGTGCGCCAGCTCGAGGCGATCGAGGCCGAAAAGCCCGGCCGCCGTGCGACGGTGCGGGACAGCGAGGGCAAGGAATACCCGGTCTGGAAGGTCAAAAACGAGTACCTGATGACCATCCAGGACCTGCAAAACCAGGGTCTGAATGTCACCACCCGTAACTTGCAGCCGGTGCTGGCGGGCTGCACCATCGCCTTCAGCGTGCTGGCACTGCTGTGGTCGGCGCTGGGGGTGGTGTACCAGCGCGGCATGGGCGCCAAGGCCCTGCAATCGCGCGAGCAGCTGCTCGCGACCTTTCAGAAGGGCCGCAAGCTGTTGCCGACCTATATGGTGGTCATGGTGCTGCTGCTGTTCGGTGCGGCCATCCCGCTGCTGGTCTACGAGATGATGCCCATCCTGCGCCACCGCAACTACAGCAAGGGCGACATGAAGCTGATGTTCATCCTCGGCGGCCTGGCGCTGTTCCTGCTGTACTCGGGCTGCAAGGTGCTGATCGATGTCTGGAAGGCATCGCGCAAGCCGCTGGAGAACGCGCCCATCGAGGTGATGGGCCAGACCGTCAGCCGCCAGCAGGCGCCCGAACTCTGGGCCTTTGTGGACCGTGTGGCCGCCAAGACCGGCGCCGGCATGCCCGATGCGTTGGTCGTGGGCCTGAACGAAGGCTTTTTTGTGACCGAGCACCCGGTGCAGCTGGCCAGTGGCGCCTTGCTGCCCCAGGGGCGGGTGCTGTACCTGCCCTTGCCCTATATGGCCTTTCTCAATGCAGGCGAGGTCGCTGCGGTGATCGGCCACGAGTTGGGTCACTTCATCGGCGAGGACACGCTCTACAGCCAGCGCTTCTCACCGATCTACAGCGCCACCCTCCACCACCTGGTGGCCATCAGCGGCGGTGAGCGCCATGAGGGCTCCTGGATGGACATCCTGCGCCGGCCAGCCACCTTGTTTGGCGAGATGTTCTTGGACAGCTTCCACGAAGCGGTGCGCTATTGGAGCCGCAAGCGCGAACTGGCCGCCGATGCGGTGGGCGCGCAGGTCGTGAGCCCACAGGCCGTTGCGTCGTCCTTGCTGCGCATCAGCGCGCTGGCCCCGCTGGTGGATGAGGCGCTGCAGGCCAACTGGGACCGGGGCGAGACGGTCGCAGGCGGCGTGCTGGGCCATGTGCGCCAGCTGGTCGCTGCCAAGGGCATGGCCGACCCGAGCGAGCACCTGGACCAGCGCCAGGCCCACCCGACCGACACCCACCCCGAGCTGGCCGAGCGCCTCGCTGCGCTGGGTGTACCCGTCAGCCCCGAGCTGCTGGCCCGGGCGATGGATGCCCAGGGCAGCCAGCTGCTGCAGGAGTTTGGCCTGGAGCAGGGCGCGCCCGCTGCCGACAGCCGCACCCTGGCCGGGGCGGTCGCACCGGCCCCGGTCGCCGATCTGAATGCCGCCTTGCAAAACGAGCTCAGCAGCGCAGCCGCGGCCAACCGCAGTGCCAAGCTGGCCGAGCTGCGCGAGATCGCGGCGCTGGCTGCGCCCGAGACGGTGATCCATGAGCGCTCGGCCTTCATGGTGGGCTTGTTCGGCTTTCTGGCCCTGGCCTGCTTTGGCGGCGCGGTGGCCTTGTTCATGGCGGGTCTGCACATGGCGGTCGGTGCAGGTGTGCTGGCCGGTGGTCTTGTCTGCGTATGGGTGGCGTGGCTGTTCTGGCGCGACAGCCAAAGCCCGGCGATGGTGCTGCAGCCCGCGGGCCTGCGCCTCTTCAATGCGCAGGAGCTGCTGCCCTGGTCGGCGATCGATGATTTCGAGTTCAACCAGGCCAACCACATGCTCACCGTCATCATGGCCCTGGAGCCCGGTGTGCAGCCGCCCGCAATGGGCGTGGGCAAGCGCCGCGCCCAGTTCCAGAAGAAAAAGCAGCGTGTGGTCGTGATGCTCAAGGGTGTCAAGAAGATGAAGAACCAGGCCTTTGCCGAGCTGGTGCTGAACCAGTGGCGCGCCTACTACGCCCGCCAGGAACTGGCGCGCATGGGAGAGCAGGTCTAACGGCTGCTCCACAACCCAGCCAGGCCTCGGACCCAGTCCGGGGCTTTTTTATGCCAGCGGCTGCCATCGGTGTCGCAGCCTGGCCGCTGCTGCTGGCTGCTGCGCCCCACATTCCTGCGCAAGCTGTGCCAGTACTGGCGACTGCAGGATAATAAGCAGTTGCTCCTTGCCCGTGCGCGGGCTGTGTCCACTTATTTCGCACCCTCCATGCTGTATCTCTCCACGCGCGGCCATGCCGAACAAAAACGTTTTTGCGACATTTTGCTCGAGGGCCTGGCGCCCGATGGCGGTCTGTACATGCCGGTGCAGTACCCGCAGATTGACGATGCCAAGCTGACGGCGCTGCGCGAGACGCTCAAGAGCAAGGGCTATGCCGCGCTGGCGTTCGAGATCCTGTCGCTGTACATCGACGACATCCCCGCCGAGGACCTGCGCGCGCTGTGCAACAAGACCTACACCGAGGCGGTGTTCGGCACGGCGGCGATTGTTCCAGTGCGCCAGCTCGAAGGCCCGCTGATGATCGAGGCGCTCTCCAATGGTCCCACCTTGGCCTTCAAGGACATGGCGATGCAGCTGCTGGGCAACCTGTTCGAGTACGAACTGGCGCGCCGCGGCGAAGAGCTCAATATTCTGGGTGCCACCAGCGGCGACACCGGCAGCGCGGCCGAATACGCGATGCGCGGCAAAAAGGGTGTGCGTGTGTTCATGACCAGCCCGCACGGCCGTATGAGCCCCTTCCAGCAGGCGCAGATGTTCAGCCTGCAAGACGAGAACATCCACAACATCGCCATCGAAGGCGTGTTTGACGACTGCCAGGACATCGTCAAGGCGGTCAGCAATGACCACGCCTTCAAGGCGCAGTACAAGATCGGCACCGTCAACTCCATCAACTGGGCCCGTCTGCTGGCCCAGGTGGTCTACTACTTTGCCGGCTACCTGCAGGCCACCAGCCAGAACAGCGAGAAGGTGAGCTTCACGGTGCCCAGCGGCAACTTCGGCAATGTCTGCGCCGGCCATGTGGCGCGCCAGATGGGCCTGCCGATTGCCAAGCTGGTGGTGGCAACCAACGAAAACGATGTGCTGGACGAATTCTTCCGCACCGGTGTCTATCAGGTGCGCGGCGCTGCCCACACCTTCGAGACCTCGAGCCCCTCGATGGACATCTCCAAGGCCAGCAACTTCGAGCGCTTTGTGTTCGACCTGGTCGGCCGCGATGGCGCCCGCCTGCAACAGCTGTTTGCGCAAGGCGTGGCCCAAGAGGGCCGCTTTGACCTGCAGGCTGATCCGGCCTTCCAGGATGCGGCCGGCCGCTACGGCTTTGTCAGCGGCAAGAGCACGCATGCCGACCGCCTGGCCACGATCCAGGACACCTTCCTGCGCCTGGGCCAGATGATCGACACCCATACCGCCGATGGCGTGAAGGTGGCACGCGAGCACCTGGGTGCCGAGCCGATGATCGTGCTGGAGACGGCCTTGCCGATCAAGTTTGCCGCCACCATTGAAGAGGCGCTGGGCCGCACACCCGAGCGCCCGGCCAAGTTTGACGGCATCGAAGACCTGCCCAAGCGTGTGGTGGTGATGCCCGCCGATGTGGACCAGGTCAAGACCTATATCAAGGACCACTGCCGCTGAGCCGGCTAAGCTGCCGCTACCGCCGCGTGTCTGGGTGCCTTGGCGGGCCGTGGAATCATCAAGGAGGCGGGTATGCAGGTCGTGTGTTTTGCAGGCTATTCGGGCAGTGGCAAGACGACCTTGATCGAGCAGGTCATCCCCGTGCTGATCGCGCGCGGCCAGCAGGTGTCGGTCATCAAGCATACCCATCACCGCTTTGACATCGACACCCCTGGCAAGGACACCTGGCGCCACCGCCAGGCCGGCGCCTTTGAGGTGCTGGCTGCCTCCGACCAGCGCGTGGTGCTGATGCGCGAGCTGCCAAAGACGCAGGAGCCCGATGTGCATGCGCTGATCGCCCAGCTCGACAGCCGGGTGGACTGGGTGCTGGTGGAGGGCTTCAAGGACTGCGACCTGCCCAAGCTGGAGGTGCTGGCCAATGCGCCAGAGGCCAACGGCAAGGCACCGCTTTATCCGCAGGATGCGGCCGTGCAGGCCGTGGTGCTGTCACCCGCCCGCCAGCTGCTGCCCGCCACCGCCCTGCCGCAGCTGCCCCGCGATGCACCCGCTGCCGTGGCGCAGTGGCTGCTGGTGCACAGCGCCCGCTTTGCCTATACCCCGCCTTGTGTATTTGCAACCGATACCGCCGGGTGAGCGGGCCGTTGCGATGGTCGGCCCGATTGCAGGCGGCCGATAACCGAAGGAATGATTGAGATGAACAGCCAGCCCCGTCCCCCCCTGAAATCCCTCGATGCCGCCCTGGCCGAGCTGCTGGCCCATGCCCAGCCGCTGGCGGGCCATGAGCTGCTGGACACCTTTGATGCTGACGGCCGCGTGCTGGCGCAGGACCTGGTCGCTGCCTTGCAGGTGCCGCCTTTCGACAACAGCGCGATGGACGGTTATGCGCTGCGCGCGGCCGACCTGAGCGGGCCCGCACTGGCCCTGCCGGTTAGCCAGCGCATTCCAGCGGGCAGCATCGGCGAGCCGCTAGCTGCCGGCACCGCCGCCCGCATCTTTACCGGGGCAGCGGTGCCTGCGGGCGCCGATGCGGTGGTGATGCAGGAAGAATGCACCGTGCTGGACGATGGCCGGGTGCAGATCAACACGGCCGTCCAAGCCGGGCAGAACATCCGCAAAAGCGGCGAAGACATGCAGTTGGGCAGCACGGTGTTGGCGGCCGGCACGCGCCTGGGCCCGGCCGAGCTGGGCCTGGCTGCCAGCATGGGCTGCGCCCGCCTGCCACTGGCCCGGCGCCCGCGCGTGGCCTTGTTCTCCACCGGTGACGAGCTGGTCATGCCCGGCGACGTGGCGCCCCAGGACCTGCCCTTGGGCAGCATCTACAACAGCAACCGCTTCTTTTTGCGCGCCATGCTCCAGCGCCTGGGCTGCGAGGTACGCGACCTGGGCATCGTGCCCGACAGCTACGAGGCCACCGTCGCTGCGCTGCAGACCGCCGCGCAGCACAGCGACCTGGTACTGACGAGTGGTGGTGTGTCGGTGGGTGAGGAAGACCACGTCAAGGCGGCCGTGCAGGCCTTGGGCAGGCTTGACCTGTGGGCGATTGCCGTCAAGCCGGGCAAGCCCTTTGCCTATGGGCGCGTGGGCCAGGCCCATTTCATCGGCCTGCCAGGCAATCCGGTGTCCAGCTTTGTGACCTTTGCGCTTTTGGTGCGGCCTTTTCTGCTGCGGCTGCAAGGCGTGCAGGCGCTGGCGCCGCAGGCGATCGATATGCGTGCCGATTTTGACTGGCCGCGAGCCGACAAGCGCCGCGAATTCTTGCGCGTGCGCGTCAATGCGCAAGGCGGGCTGGACCGTTTTGCCAATCAGGGCTCGGGCGTGCTGACCTCGGCCGTCTGGGCCGATGGCCTGGTCGACAACCCGCCCGGCCAGACCATTGCGCAGGGCGATACCGTGCGCTTTGTGCCCTTTGCCCAGCTGCTGGGCTGAGGAGGGCGAGGAGATGACGATGAAGACTTTGCAACTGCGCTATTTTGCAAGTATCCGCGAGGCCATTGGTAGCGGCAGCGAGGCCTTTGCCACCGAGGCCGGCACCGTCGCAGAGCTGCGCGAGGCCCTGCTCGCGCGCGGCGAGCCCTATGCCAGCTGCCTGGCGCGGGGGCGCGCGGTGCGCACCGCCGTCAACCAGGTGCTCAGCGACGACAGCGCGGTGCTGGAGGCGGGGGCCGAGGTGGCGTTTTTTCCGCCGGTGACTGGCGGTTAGGAATCCTTAAGCAGCGCCATCTTCTGCGGGGTTGGGCAGCAGTAGCTCGGGCGCTTTCCATTCCAGCAGTTCGGCCAGGCGCAGCACCACCCAGCGCGCTTCCTCCGCGCTGACGCCCGCGTCTGGCGCCTGCAGGCCGCTGTAGATGGTCTGCAGGATGGCGCTCTCGGAGGGCGCACTTTGGTGGTAGAGGATCTGCGCCTGCTCGACCAGCATCTGCGCCAGGTCTTCGCACAGCTCATAGCGCTGGGCGATGTCAGCGAGCGGCTGGCGCAGGCGCTGGTTGCGGCCCTGGAACAGGGCGATGAAGGAATCAGGGACAAAGATTTGGCTGCCGTCTTGCATGGGTATCCATCAGGTGAGGTGCGCGTTCAGGGCGCAAAGCGCTTTTCAAAGCGGGCCACATCTTCTTCCAACTCAAAGGTCACGACCTGGCCCATTTTCCGGTCGCTCTCGCGGCAGGCGGCATAAACGCTGGTCTTGCCGACCAGGTCCATCGCCGGGATGTCGATGATCGCGTAAGGGTAGGGCACGAACACGTGGTGCTCAAACACAATGCGGTGCTGGTTGCGCGGATTGGGGTAGAGCAGGAAGCCGTGGGCATTCAGGGTCTGACTGGGCATGGAAAGCATCCAAAGAGAAAACAGGTCCTGCAAGCGTGCGGGCAGCCGGTGGAGCGTGGGCATTCCAGCAGCCCAAAGCTTGCAGAGGGCCACCAGTGTGCCGCAATCGCGAAGCTGGGGTGGCCTGCCATGGTTTGTGGCAGGGCCCGGTGGGCATGCTAGGCTTCGGCCTTGATGCTTTTTTCGCCGAGATACCGCCATGCTGCACACCCATATCGCCGTCCAGACCGCTGACTTTGATGTGAGCGAGGAGCTGCGCCTGCTGCGCGCCGCCGATGGCCGCATCGGCGCGGTCTGCAGCTTTGTCGGCACGGTGCGCGACCGCAATGCGGGCAGCGAGGTGGCGACGATGGAGCTGGAGCACTACCCGGGCATGACGGAAAAATCGATCGCCCAGATGGTTGAGGCCGCCAGCCAGCGTTTTGACATTTTTGGCGCCCGCATCATCCACCGCGTGGGGCTGCTCGCGCCTGGCGACCAGATTGTGCTGGTCGCCGTCTCCTCGGCGCACCGGGGCGAGAGCTTCCAGGCCTGCGAGTTCTTGATGGACTACCTCAAGACCGAAGCGCCATTCTGGAAGAAAGAAGACACGCCCCAAGGCGCGCGCTGGGTCGATGCCCGCGTCAGCGACGAAGCGGCGATGGCGCGCTGGGGCCTGCCCCAGCACCAGAGCTAAAAAACGGGCCCCATTGCAGCGGCATTGACCGGGCGCAAGCTTTCTCAGCCCTATAGCTGCTGCAATGGGTGCGGGGAGCGTGGCCGCCTCGCTGCGATGTCCGCAGGGCGTAGGAGGCGGCGCACAGCACTTGGCGACGTGGGCCGACAGAAGCTATATGTGCGGCGAGGTTCTTGAAAATACGGCGTCCAGCGCAAAATATTCCCCAGTAACAATTGTTGAGTGGGGAACATTCATGCGAATCGACAAACTGACAACCAAATTTCAAGAAGCGCTGGCCGACGCCCAATCGTTGGCCCTGGGCAATGACAACGCCTATATCGACCCGGTCCATGTGCTGGCAGCCATGCTGCGCCAGCCCGATGGCCCCAAATCGCTGCTGGCGCGCGCAGGCGCCAATGCCACGGCGATGAGCACGGCGGCAGAACACGCGATCAAGCGCCTGCCGCAGGTGCAAGGCCAGGACCAGGTGACGGTGGGGCCCGATCTGCAGCGCATGCTGCAGGCCACCGAGAAGGAAGCCATCAAGCGCGGCGACCAGTTCTATGCCAGCGAGCTGTTCTTGCTCGCCCTCACCGATGACAAAGGTGAGGCCGGCCGTATCGTCAAAGAGGGTGGCCTCAGCCGCAAGGCGCTGGAGGCGGCGATTGACGCCGTGCGCGGCGGCCAATCCATGGACAGCGCTGACGGCGAAAGCCAGCGCGAAGCCTTGAAGAAATACACGCTGGACCTGACCGAGCGCGCCAAGCTGGGCAAGCTCGACCCGGTCATTGGCCGCGATGACGAGATCCGCCGCACCATCCAGGTGCTGCAGCGCCGCAGCAAGAACAACCCTGTGCTGATCGGTGAGCCTGGCGTGGGCAAGACAGCCATCGTCGAAGGCCTGGCCCAGCGTATCGTCGCAGGCGAAGTGCCCGACACCTTGCGCGACAAGAAAGTGCTGGTGCTGGATATGGCCGGCCTGCTCGCTGGTGCCAAGTACCGGGGAGACTTTGAAGAGCGCCTCAAATCCGTGCTCAAGGAAGTGGCGCAGGAAGAGGGCCGGGTGATCCTCTTCATTGACGAAATCCACACCATGGTCGGCGCTGGCAAGGCCGATGGCGCGATGGATGCGGGCAATATGCTCAAGCCCGCGCTGTCGCGCGGCGAGCTGCACTGCATTGGCGCGACCACCTTGGACGAGTACCGCAAGTACATCGAAAAGGATGCGGCGCTGGAGCGGCGCTTCCAGAAGGTGCTGGTCAACGAGCCCTCGGTGGAAGACACCATTGCGATCCTGCGCGGCCTGCAGGAAAAGTACGAAGCCCACCATGGCGTGGACATCACCGACCCGGCGATTGTGGCTGCGGCCGAGCTGTCGGCGCGCTATATCACCGACCGCTTCCTGCCTGACAAGGCCATCGACCTGATCGACGAGGCGGCTGCCAAGATCAAGATTGAGATCGACTCTAAGCCCGAGGTGATGGACAAGCTTGAGCGCCGCATGATCCAGCTCAAGATCGAGCGCGAGGCGATGAAGAAGGAAAAGGACGAGGCCTCGCAAAAGCGCCTGTCGCTGATCGAAGAGGACCTGTCCAAGATCGAGCGTGAATACGCCGACATGGAAGAGATCTGGAAGGCCGAGAAGGCCGACGCGATGGGCTCGGAGCAGCTGCGCAAGGAGCTCGACCAGGTGCGCTTCCAGATCCAGGAAGCCACGCGCAGCGGTGACTTCAACAAGGTCGCCGAGTTGCAGTACGGCAAGCTGCCCGCCCTGGAGAAGCAGCTGGCCGAAGTGCAGGCCGACGAGAAAAGCGAAGGGGCCAAGGACAAGGGCCACAAACTGCTGCGCACGCAAGTGGGCGCCGAAGAGATTGCCGAGGTGGTCAGCCGCGCCACGGGCATTCCGGTCTCCAAGATGATGCAGGGCGAGCGTGACAAGCTCTTGCGCATGGAAGACAAGCTCCACGAGCGTGTGGTCGGCCAGGATGAGGCGATCTCTGCTGTGTCCAACGCCATCCGCCGCTCGCGCTCGGGCCTGTCCGATCCGAACCGGCCCACCGGCTCCTTCCTGTTCCTGGGCCCCACGGGCGTGGGCAAGACCGAGCTGTGCAAGGCGCTGGCGGGCTTTTTGTTTGACAGCGAAGACCACCTGATCCGCATCGACATGAGCGAGTTCATGGAGAAGCACTCGGTCTCGCGCCTCATTGGTGCGCCTCCAGGCTACGTGGGCTATGACGAGGGTGGCTACCTGACCGAGGCCGTGCGCCGCAAGCCCTACAGCGTGATCTTGCTCGACGAGGTGGAAAAGGCCCACCCCGATGTGTTCAACATCCTGCTGCAGGTGCTCGACGACGGTCGCCTGACCGATGGCCAGGGGCGCACGGTGGACTTCAAGAACACTGTGATCGTGATGACCAGCAATATCGGCTCGCAACTGATCCAGGCGATGGTCGGCGAATCGTATGAGGATGTAAAAGACGCGGTCTGGGGGGAACTGAAAAACCATTTTCGGCCCGAGTTCCTCAACCGCATCGATGAAACCGTGGTGTTCCACGCTCTGGATGCCCAGCACATCGAGTCGATTGCACGCATTCAGCTGCACCAGCTCGAAAATCGCTTGGCGAAGATGGACCTGCACCTGCAGGTGTCCGATGCGGCCATGGCCGAGTTGGCCAAGGTGGGCTTTGATCCGGTGTTTGGTGCGCGGCCGCTCAAGCGGGCGATCCAGCAGCGCATCGAGAACCCGCTGTCGCGCTTGCTGCTTGAAGGTGTCTACCCGCCCAAGAGCCGTATCCCGGTGACAGTGGATCCGGTGCAGGCACCGGGCGAGTTCCATTTTGGCAAGGCCGAGGTGCAGTAGTACCCTTGGCGGTGGGCCATGCATAACCATGCATGACCCACCATCTTTACGCTGCGATATGCTTGTTGACAGTGCAAGGGGCTTGAAAAAGCCTGCCATCGGCATAACATGGGTAACAAGCGCTGTCATACAGCGATGAAAGGAAGTGCGTTGAACGAGTTGTTGGCAACTGTGGTGAGCTGGACTTTGCGAATTGCGATGGTGCTGGCTGGTCTGGTGTTTTTTGTCAGCCTGATGGTGGTGGCCGCAATCGCTGCCATGCTCTGGGCTGTGCGCCTGCTCTGGGCCAAAGTTACCGGCAAACCTGTGGCGCCTTTTGCGTTCAAGATGAACCCCGCGTCGGGCTGGACCACGGTCTACCGCAGCACGGCGCGCTGGTCTGCCAACAAGGGCGCACGCGCTGCTGAATCGGCCGCCAGCCCCTCGGGCATGCGTGCTTCCGTGATCGATGTGACGGACGTGGAGCCTCGTGAAATCCGTTCACAACACTGACTGACCTGATGCAGGCTGCGGCCTGCCTTGTGTACAAAGCCCGGTTGTGCCTGATGCAGACCGGGTTTTTTTATGGGGCCATGCTATGGATGTGAGCGAGTTGCACAGCCGTTTTGAGGCCATGCGCGCGGCCAGCCGCGCGCAGGCCGATACGCCGCTGCTGCTGCGGCGCGAGCGCTTGCTGCGGCTGCAAAAGCTGCTGCAGGACAACGAGGCGCGGCTGTGCGCCAGCGTGCAGGCCGATTTTGGCCAGCGCTCGGCGCGGGTGACGACCTTGACGGAATTGCTGCCGCTGCACAGCCAGCTGCGCCAGGCGCTGGGCGCTCTGCGGCGCTGGGCAGCGCCCCGGCCTGAGGCCACGCCCTGGCATTTGTGGCCTGCGCGCGCCTGGGTGCAGGCGATGCCGCTGGGCGTCATCGGGGTGATCGCTCCCTGGAACTATCCCCTGCTGCTGTCCTTGGGGCCGCTGGTCAGCGCGCTGGCTGCGGGCAACCGCGTGATCATCAAACCCAGCGAGTACACCCCGCAGACTATGGCGCTGCTCGCCCAGCTGCTGCCCAGCTATTTCGCAGATGACGAGGTGGCGCTGCTGGCGGGAGACGCCGGCGCTTCGGCCGAGCTCGCGGCTTTGCCGCTGGACCACCTGCTGTTCACCGGCTCGGCCGCCACTGGCCGCAAGGTGGCGCTGGCCGCTGCCAACCAGCTGGTGCCCACCACCTTGGAGCTGGGCGGCAAATCGCCCTGCCTGCTGGAGCAAAGCTGCGATATCCAGGACGCGGCCAGCAAGATTGCCCATGCCAAGCTGCTCAATGCGGGCCAGACCTGCATTGCGCCCGACTATGTGCTGCTGCCACGCAGCAGCGCTGCCGCCTTTGTCGAGGCCTATACCCAGGCCGTGCAACGCATGTACCCACAGCTGCAGGGCAACCCCGATTACACCTCGGTCATCCATGCCGCCCATGCCAGCCGGCTGCTGGGCATGCTGGCCCAGGCCGAGCAGGCCGGCGCCCAGGTGATTCGGCTGCAAGGCGGCGGCGCGGAGGTCTCCCAAAGCCGTATCGGTGATGGCATCAGCCGCCAGCTGGTGCCGGCGCTGGTGCTGGGCGTGGGCGCGCAGATGCAGCTGATGCAAGAGGAAATCTTTGGCCCGGTGCTGCCGGTGCTGCAGTACGACGACCGCGAGGAGGCGATTGCGGCCATCAACCACGGCGAGATACCGCTGGCGCTGTACTGGTTTGGCCAGGACCGCCGCCAGGGCCGCGATGTGGCGCAGCGCGTGCGGGCTGCTGGCATGTGCATGAATGACTGCCTGCTGCAGTTTGCCCATGGGGCCCTGCCGTTTGGTGGCTGGGGCAAGAGCGGATGGGGCGCACTGCATGGCTACCATGGATTCATGCGCTTTTCTCATGCCAAGCCTGTGCTGCGTCAAGGCAGCTGGTCGGGTGCGGCCTGGCTCTATCCGCCTTATGGCCGGCGCTTTGATGGGCTGATGCGGTGGTTGGCTCGCAGCTTCATGCGCTAAGACCTTGATTTATAAGCAGGGGTGTACTTCGGGTAAACGCCTAGCGCAAATGCAGTCATTTGCAAACCCCTGCACAAATTGACCTACAAGCCTATTGTGGGGCTACCCAAATGATGTCAGGAGTGAGACAATGGCGGGCTTTCGCGCACCATACTCTCTAGCGCGCTGTTCACGCGCTGACTCTTCCATATGCCCTTAAAAAAGCCTTCAGCAGTCCCTTGTTGCCTGCTGATGCTGCGTGAGCCATGGTGTGTTGCAGGTGGGTGGATGTTGAGCCTCAGGGTGCTCCATCCCCACTTGACACCCGGCCGGGCGTGATGGTCGCAGTGTACGACGAGATATACGTGCTTTTTGGTTAATTCATTGATTTTTGTTTTCGGTTATCCATGTCTGAAACTATCCAGGTTCGTCCCGCAACTCTCCGTGATGCCAAAGCCATTGCCCAAATCCATGCCGCCGCTTCGGTGGAGAGCTATCGCGGTGTTTTGCCCGATGACCAACTGAAGTCCATCTCTTCCGTCGAAAAGCGCCAGGCTTACTGGCGCGAAGCCATCGAATACTGTGAGCCGCAGGTGCAAGTGGCCGTTGAAAACGACAAGATCGTCGGTTTCATCGGTTTTGACCGCTCGCGCGATGCCAAGACCCGCCCCACGACCGGTGAGATCTGGGCGATCTATGCTGCGCCTACCCACTGGGACCAGGGCGTAGGCGTGGCGCTGTGGGATGCCGCGCGTGATGGCCTGTCCGAAGAAGGCTGCACCTCGGTGACCGCCTGGGTGCCGCTGCGCAATGAGCGCGCACTGCGTTTCCACGAGTCTGCCGGTTTCAAGCGCGAGATGTCGACCGCCAAGACGGCGACGGTGGGTGCCATCAAGATCGAAGAAGTGCGCATGCAGCGCTCCTTGATGAACCGCTGATCCTTGCTGGCCGGGCATGCACCGGCCCTGCGTTGGCAGGGCGGGGCAGCCTTGCTCTCAAGAGGCCGTCTTGGACGGCCTCTTTGTTTTTCCCCCTTGGCAGCTGGCGCCTTGCCGCTCTGCCCCAGAAAGCATTTGTATGACCACTGCCCAGCCAGAGAGTTTTCCCACCATCCACTGGGAGGAAGGCGGCGAGCCCCGCAGCGCCCGCTGGCGCTGCGAGCGCGGCACTGGGCCTACTGCCCGTGTGGTGCTGGCCGATGACACCATGCCCGCCGATGTGGCCTACCGCCTGGCCTGCGAGGGCTCGGCGCTCTTGTGGCGCGGTGACTTTCAAAATGCCCGCATGCTGCTGCAGTCGCTGGCCCGCCGTCTGGACAAGACCGGCGAGCGCAAGGCCAAGAAAAAGCCTGCCGCAGCCAGTGCCACCGGCATGCCCACCCCCCAAGTGGCTTTGCCCTTCCACCAGCAGCGCCACCTGCAGGCGCAGCGCGCCCGTGTGCTATCGATGGTGCTGATCGAGCTGGACCCGCAGTATGCAATCAGCCTGCGTCGCGCGCCGCAGGTGCAGGCCGCTTGTGTGGATGCCTGGGGCGAGCCCGCAGGCGACCTGCCCCAGGTGGTGTCCCTGCGCGAGCTGCAGGCCCTGGTGGGCGCGCATGAGTGGCGCAAAAAAGGCGTGGAAATTCCCGCGCTGGCCAAGCTTGCGCCCAAGGCCTATGACCGCATCCACCCGCACTACGGCGTGTTCTCGCCAGTGCGCGGCGAGTATGTCGACCTGATTGCCCAGGCACCGTTGCCCACCGCGCTGGCCAAGCAGTCGTTGGCCTATGACATCGGCACCGGTACCGGCGTGATCGCAGCGGTGCTGGCGCGCCGCGGCATCCAGAAGGTGCTGGCCACCGATACCGACCCGCGTGCCCTGGCCTGTGCCAAGGAGAACCTGCAGCGCCTGGGCGTGGACCAGCGCGTGGAGCTGGCGCAGACCGATCTGTTCCCGGAGGGCAAGGCCGCGCTGGTGGTCTGCAACCCGCCCTGGGTGCCGGCCAAGCCCAGCGCGCCCGTGGAGCGCGCCGTGTATGACGAAGGCAGCCGCATGCTGCGCGGCTTTCTGGCCGGGGTGCCCGCCCACCTGGTGCCCGGTGGCGAGGCCTGGCTGATCCTGTCCGACTTTGCCGAGCACCTGGGACTGCGCAGCCGCGAGGAGCTGCTCAGCTGGATCGCCGAGGCCGGCTTGCAGGTGGTGGGCAAGAACCAGATCCGCCCGCGCCACGCCAAGGCCCAGGATGCGGCCAACCCGCTGCACCAGGCCCGCGCGGCCGAGATGACCACGCTGTGGCGCCTGCAGGTGGCCTGGTGATCGGCCCGATGGTCTGAACGGGGCCCACATGCGCTTGTTGCTCGCGCCCATGGAGGGCCTGCTCGATTTTGTGCTGCGCGATGTGCTCACCAGCATTGGCGGCGCCGACCGCTGCGTCTCGGAGTTCATCCGCATCACCGGCAGCTTGCTGCCCGACAAGGTCTACCTGCGCACCATGCCGGAGTTGCGCAACGGTAGCTACACGGCAGCTGGCACCCCGGTGCGCGCCCAGCTGCTGGGCAGTGATGCCGCCAGCATGGCGGCCAATGCGGTGCAGCTGGCGGCGCTGTCGCCCGAGGGGATCGATTTGAACTTTGGCTGCCCGGCCAAGGTGGTCAACCGCCATGGCGGCGGCGCCGCCTTGCTGCAGGACCCGGTCGCCATCCATGCGGTGGTCAGCGCGGTGCGCGGCGCGGTGCCTGCGGCCATGCCGGTGTCGGCCAAGATGCGCCTGGGCTTCAACGACCGGGCGCTGATGCTGGACTGCGCGTTGGCGATGCAGGAGGCCGGCGCCTGCGAGCTGGTCGTACATGGCCGCACCAAGCTCGATGGCTACCGCCCGCCCGCCTACTGGGACCAGATTGCGCGCATCCGCGAGGCCGTGCGCATCCCCGTCGTGGCCAATGGTGAAATCTGGACCGTGGAGGATGCCTTGCGCTGCCAGGCCGAATCCGGCTGCCAGGACCTGATGCTCGGCCGCGGCATTGTGGCCGATCCGGGCCTGGCCTGGCGCATCCGCAAAGCGGTGGCCGAGCGCGATGGTCTGCCGCTGCCCGCCGGCATGCGCGATGTGCAATGGCCGGACCTGCTGCCCGCCTTGCTGCGCTTTTGGCAGCTGGTCTGCGAGGACCTGGAGCCACGCCAGCGCGCTGGCCGCTTGAAGCAGTGGCTCAACCTGATGCGCCGGGCCTTCCCCGAGGCCGAGGACGCCTACCAGCATGTGCGGGTGATGACCGACCAGGCAGCGATCACCGTGTGGCTGGATGACTTGCAGCGGCAGACGCTGCTGCAAGCGCCTGTTTATGGCAGCGTTTAAAGCAAAGAGTCGGGCGTAAAGGGGCTGATGATCTTGAGCATCAGCCGCAGCGGCAGACTGGCATCGGGCTCGGTGGTCTGGTCTTTCAAGCGGCTGTTCTGCGGCGCCTGCCACAGCAGCTTGCCGTCTTTGAGCACCACATGCCAAGCGGCGCTCTCCAGCCCCTTCTCGATCATGCCGGCAGCCTGCCCCGAGAGCTTGCGGCTGCGCACCAGCACGGCGATTTCGGTATTTTGCAGCTTGGAGCGCTGGTCCAGGTTCATCGACCCCACCACCAGCAACTGGCCATCGAGCACCAGCACCTTGCTGTGCAGCATCACACGCCGCCCTTCGCGAAAACTGTTCTGGCCGCTGCCCAGGCCAAAGGCGGCGCGCAGATCGCTCTCGTCGCTGACCAGCTCGTACAGCTCCACGCCATCGCGCAACAGGTTCTCGCGGTGGCGGGCGTAGCCGATATGGGCAATGGGCGCGTCGTTGGACGACAGCGAGTTGGTCAGAATGCGCACGCGCACCCCGCGCTGCACGGCATCCTTGAACGCCTGGCGCATCGATTCGCCGGGTACAAAGTAAGGCGAGACGATCAGCAAATCCTTTTTGGCATAACCTAGCAGCTGCACCAGGCCGTCCACCACCGAATCGGCACTGGGGCTGTGGCCAGGGTTGCGGGTTTCAGCCAGCGCTCGCAGCTGCGCCAGGCGCTTGTTGTCCAGCACGCCGGGCGCGGCGCTCAGCGCGTTGGTCTGGCCGTCGGAATCGACCGCCGGTATCTTGCTGGGCGCATCGGCCATCACCACCGAATGGGCCCAGACCAGCGGGACGGTCTGGAGGTCCACTGGCTGCATGTCCCAGGCGCGCTCGCGCTGCTCGTCGGAGATGGCGCCGCCCGGGCGGGGCTCGCCATCGGGCGGCGAGGGCAGCGCGCCGCCGCTGCTGGCGCTGCGGGCAGCGGGCTCGGATGCCGCATTCGTCGTATCGTCATCGCCCCCTTTGCCGGGGCGGGCATGGTAGGCCTGCTGCATATCTTCCAAGGTCTTTTTGCTGATCAGCGACTGCACCGGATAGGCGCGCTCGTTGTTCCAGTAGCTGTCAAAGCTGCTCGACAAGTCCTGCACAGCGGGTCCCATGACGAGCACATCGGTGTCCAGGAAGTTGGAGCTCTCGTCGTTGTCGAAATAGGCATCACCCAGGTTGCGCCCGCCCATGATGCCCATCACATTGTCGGCCAAAAACAGCTTGTTGTGCATGCGCTGCTGCGCGCGCTGGAAATCGGTGGCCGCGTTCCACATGCGGCTGATCGGCGAGTCGCGGTCACCGGGCAGCGGGTTGAACATGCGCATCTCGATATTGGGCTCAAAGGCCAGGCGCATCACCTGGGCATTGCGCCCGGTGCCATGGAAGTCGTCGAGCAGCACGCGCACGCGCACGCCCCGGCGCGCGGCATTCACGACGCTTTCGAGCAGGCGCGCGGTGCTGGCATCGGCATGGATGGCGTAGTACTGCACATCCAGCGTGTGCTTGGCGCCTTGCACCAGCGCCAGGCGCGCGCCGTAAGCGGCTTGCGCACCGGCCAGTATCTCGAAGCCCGACACCCCGGGCCCCGCCTTGCTCTCGGCCTTTTGGCGCTGCTGGCTGATCTGCACCAGCGGGCTGCTGGCCGCTGGCGGCTGGGCCGATGAGACCGGCCTGTCGACCTGGGTGGGCAGCTTGCTGGCGCAGCCGGCGAGCAGCACGGCCGCACACACCATCACCAGCCCGCGCCGCAGCTTGGGCCAGGATGTTATCTCAGGGGGGCGTAATGGAGACTGGGCAGAGGTTGGCAAAGCAGTCGGCATGGCGGCAGGTTCAATCAGTGGGCTGGCGCTATTGTGCGTGAGCGCAAGCCCTTGCGGTGGCCGCGTGGCTGCTTTGGCGGTGCTGTCGTACAGCCAGATGCTGCTCCTGCGTCGTGGCGCAGCAACGCTGCAGCAAGCGGGGTGGCTGCTCAACAGGGTTTGTGCCTGGGCCGTTGCTGCAGGCCTGCCGCTAGGATTGCTGAAAACATTCGAAAATATTTTATCGATAGCCAAAGGAGGCCTGCTTATGCTGCGATCACTGCGCTTTTCCACACTGGTGCTGCTGCTGGCGGCCATGGCCATGCCGCCCGAGAACGCCTGGGCCGCGCGCAAGAAAAAGACCGAGGCCACGCAGGCGGCCAAGAAGCCGGCCAGAGTCAAGGTCAAACGCCAGCGCAGCAGTGCCGAAACCCTGGCCGAGCGCGACCGCCGGCTGCTGCGCGAATGCAAGGGGCTGCCCAATGCGGGCGCCTGCCTGGGCTACGCCAAGAGCCCCTAACACCACCCTTGATACGTCGTTACCTGGCCGGCCGCACAAAGCCTTGTCGTACGCCTGCACTGCCTGCGGCTTGGCGCCTCGTCTCAACCGCAAACCTTCGGTTTGCTGGGTCGTGTGAGAGGCTCTAATGCGCTTGAATCAGAAAGCGCCATGGCCCTGGATCCGGGCGAGCACGCGCAGGTCGGCGCCCAAGGGCTCGATCGAGCGAATATCCAAGGCGGGCGCCTGATCTAGCTTTTGCAGCGCCATGCCGGCAAACGCGGGCAGGCCCTGGCCGAGCAGCTTGGGCGCCAGGTAGAGCAGGCACTCGTCGACGAGGCCTGCCTGCAGCAGCGCGCCATTCAAGATGCCGCCCGCTTCGACATGCAGCTCGTTGACTTCCCGTTGGCCCAGGTCTTGCATCAGGGCGGCCAGGTCGATGCGGTGGGCAGGGCCTGCGGCGTGTGGAGGCGGTAGGCGCACGATGGTGGCGCCCACGGCTTGCAGCGCCGCCTGGCGCGCGCTGTCTTCGCTGTGGGTGTAGACCAGCACTTCGCGCTCTGCGGCAAAAATGCGGGCCTGCGGGGGGGTGCGCAGCTGGCTGTCCAGCACCACCAGGCGCGGTTGCCGAGGCGTCTGCACATAGCGCACATCCAGCGCCGGATCATCGGCCAGCACGGTGCCCACGCCCGTCAGGATGGCGCAGGCCCTGGCGCGCCAGTGGTGGCCATCGGCCCGGGCTGCTTCGCCGGTGATCCACTGGCTGCTGCCATCGGGCAAGGCGGTGGCGCCATCGAGCGACATGGCGGCCTTGAGCCGCACCCAGGGTTGCTTGCGCACCATGCGGCTGAAAAAGCCGATGTTGAGTTCGCGCGAAGCCTCGCCGCCGTCCTCGGGCGCGCAGACCACGACCTCCACCCCCGCTGCGCGCAGACGCGCAAAACCCATGCCCGCGACCAGCGGGTTCGGATCGGTGATGGCGCCCACCACTTTGGCAATGCCGGCGGCGGCCAGCGCATCGCAGCAAGGCCCCGTGCGGCCGTGGTGTGCACAGGGCTCCAGGGTGACATAGGCGGTCGCGCCTGCGGTGCTGTGGCCGCGAGCGGCCGCATCGCGCAAGGCCATGATTTCTGCGTGCGGCCCACCCGCGCGCTGGGTGTGGCCCTGGCCGATCACCTGGCCGTCTGCGGCGACCAGCACGCACCCTACGCGGGGATTGGGCGAGGTAATGAACAGGGCGCTGGCAGCCAGTTCCAGCGCGGTTTGCAGGTGTGGATCAGTCATGGAGCTTGGTCGCAATAGGGCTGGTACGGAGGGGCAGGGCATGGAGGGTCAGGCCCGCTCGATGATTATCGGCGCAACACCGCGCCGGCTCTGCATTGGCACTGCTGTCAGCCCCAGCGCATTTAATTTTTAAATCGAAAAAAGACTTTACGCCGTCGTGTGAAGCATAAATAATCAATCACATGAATTCAATAGTTTTAATTAATTTATTGAAACATCAACGCGGGTGCCGGCACAGCGGGCTGACCGCGGTCGAGCTGATGGTAGTGGTCAGCGTGCTGGCCATTATCGCGAGCCTGGCCGTGCCCAGTGCGAGCGGGCTGCTGCAGCGCTGGCGCGT
Source organism: Comamonas koreensis (assembly GCF_014076495.1). Lineage (NCBI taxonomy): Bacteria > Pseudomonadati > Pseudomonadota > Betaproteobacteria > Burkholderiales > Comamonadaceae > Comamonas > Comamonas koreensis. The sequence goes on from NZ_CP043575.1 coordinate 1,855,391, forward strand.
GCGGCAGTCGCTCGAGGCCATGCATTCTGCGGTATTTCTGGCGCGCTCCGAAGCCATCAAGCGCAGTGGCCTTGTGGCCTTGCAGAGGATTGCCGACAGCGGGCATTGCCGGGCACAAGCCACCAGCAGTGACTGGAGCTGCGGATGGCAGGTCTGTGTGCATGCGCTGGGCCAGCAGCAGTGCGCCGACGATGCACCGGTAGTGCAGCGCTTTGAAACGCCGCCGGGCCTGCAGGTGCAGCGCAACAGCCTGGGTGAAGGTATCCGCTTTGACCGCTGGGGCATGCCGGTGGCAGGTTTTGCCTTTGCGCTGCTCCCCGAGGGAAAAACGCTGGAGCACCCAGCCGCCAAGGGCCTGTGCACCAGCCGGGGTGGGCGTGTGCGGGTTGTCGACGGCCCCAGCTGCAGCCCCAGGAGCTAGGCGATGCGCATCTTCGTGCCCACCCACCCGCAGGCCTCCCTCTCACGTGGCATCAGCTTGCTGGAGTCACTGGTGGCCATGGTGGTGCTGGTGTTGGGCGTGTTGGCGATGCTGGCCATGCAGCTGCGCACGCTCGCCGATGTGCAAACCAGCACCCGCCGTGTACAGGCTATTCGTTTGATCGAAGACCTGGGCGAGCGCATACGCGCCAACCCCCGTGCCTGGGACCAGCTGGAGCACTATCTGAGCGATTGGCAGCATGCTGCGGCAGCGCCGCCCAGGTCCTGCAGTGCGCAGGCTTGCAGCGCCGCTGAGCTGGCGCAGCATGAATTGGCGCAATGGCGCCTGCAGGTGGCGCGCAGTTTGCCACTGGGGCAGTCCCGGATTTTTCTGGCGCCCGGCGAAGCGGTGGGCGCCAACCGGCGCCAGCTGGGCGTGATGGTCCGCTGGCGTGACAGTACGCATGCCCCCTTGGGTGCCTCCGATCCGGCGCTGTACTGGGACTTGGTCGATGCCACCCGCCGAGTGGGCGAGGGAGGGGGCGCAGATGCAGTGGAGGAACGCGGCGGCGAGGTAGTCTGCCAGGATGGCGATGGCGGTCTGCGCTACAGCTGCCACCTGCAGTACCTGGCCTTGAACGCACGCTGCACGGCAGAGCGCATGGGCAGCGCCGTGCACTACCACTGCGGAGGGACTTGATATGCTGGACCAGCGTCATTCCGCATGGGCCTTCGATCTGATCGGCACGCGGCGCCGCGCCATGGATCGCGGACAGCATGGCTTTAGCCTGGTCGAGCTGATGGTGGGCCTGGCGCTGGGCCTGCTGGTGGTGGCCGCGGCCAGCGTCGCCTTGCTGACCTCGCGCAGCCTGGCAGGCACCGTGAGCGAAGCCAGCCATCTGCAGCAGCAGGCCAGTTATGCCTTGCGCGTCATCGGCCAGCAATTGCGCCCATCGGGCAGCCTGTACCTGAACCTGCAGCTGCCCGCAGGTGCGGACCCCACGCTCAGCGCCGCGTTGACGCCAGCAGCTTTTGAGACGGCAGCCCCGGCGGTTGGCAGCGCCCGCGGCTATGCGCCGCGCGCCGATGCCTTGCGGGGCAGCGATAGCAGCCTGGCGGCCGGCTTGCGGCGCTACAAGCAGCCTGTCTTTGCCCAGGCCGGCCTGGCTGCGCAAGCGCGCAACTGCCTGGGCGGGCCGGTGGATGCCAGCGCCGATCTGCGGCTGGAATCGCGCTTTAGCCTGCGTGGTCAGGTGCTGCGCTGTGGTGGCAACGATACCGCTGCATCGCCGCAGCCCTTGGTGGACAACGTCGCGGCCTTTCGCCTGCGTTATTTGCGCATGCAGGCGGCGGGCGCGGCGCAGCCGCAGCTGCAGTACGTCAATGCGCAGCAGGCAAGCGGCGATTGGTCGCAGGTTGTTGCGGTCGAGGTCTGCCTGGTGCTATTTGGCCGCCAAGCTGGCCCACTGCCTGCCGGCAGCGGCTACACCGGTTGCGACGGTGAATGGGTGGAGCTGGCCGACCTGCCCGGCGCGCGCCAAGGGCGCATGCACCGCAGCTTTCGCAACCTGTTCCAGCTGCGCAGCCAGGGCAGCCTATGACAAGGCCCCGCCACGCCCGCTATTGCCATGGCCGTCACCGCGCCCGGGGCGCAGCCTTGCTGACGGTGCTGGTCTTTGGCATGTTGTCGATGCTGCTGGTCCTGTGGTCGGCGCGCACGGCCTGGTATGGCGAGTTGGTGGCCGGCAACGATGCCGATTACCAGCGGGCGTTCGAGGCGGCAGAGGCCTTGCTGCTTGATGCCGAACTGGATATCCGTGGCGAACGGGCCGATGGCCGGCCCTGTGCCTATGGCGGCCTGCCACGAGGCGCTTCAGCCAGCGTTTGCCGCAGCGGCGGCACCACCCGTGTGCCGTTGGAGAACGCCGACGTGCCGGTGTTTTTGGCCCAGCTCAGCGCCCAGCCGCAGCGCTGCATCGACGCGCTCTGTGCCAAGCGGGTCGGCCGCCAGGATATCTGGAATGCGCCGGCAGCGGGCACAGCAGCCCGTCGCGCGGGCGAGCAGGACCTGTTTGCGCTGATGCGGGCCGGCACCGGCGCGCGCTATGGCCAGTACACCGGCGCGCAGCTGGGCGATGCAGACCACCCGGCCCATCCCATCCTGGCGGACAGGAGCGCGCCCGACACCGGCGGCTGGTACTGGATCGAAGTCATCCCCTATACCGACAGCAAGCCCGGGCTCATCAGCAATGCGCCGGCCCACCAGCTGGAACTTGCCGGGCTGACGCCGCATGTGGTCTACCGCATCACCGCGGTGGCCTTTGGCAGAAAGCCGGACACCCTGGTGGTGCTGGAGCAGAGCTACGCACGTCCCAGGCGCAAAGATTGAGAGGCAGATATGGATGGCACCAGAGCAAGCATCGTTGCACACCGCAAACCCCCAAACCAGCGGCAGGCCGCACTGGTCTGCCTGGCGCTGCTGCCCGCTGCTGCCTGGCCCTTGGAGCTGGCTACCGCGCCTGCCGGTGGTGCCAGCGTCTTTGTTGCGCCCAATATCATTGTCTCCATCGATGACTCGGCTGCGATGCAGCGCCGCTTGGGCAGCGCCGAGCCTGGAGTCGCCAGCATCACGGCGCCGGGTGGCGACGGCCGCTGGGATGCGCGGGCGCAGCGCATCGCCGTGCTGCGCCATGCCCTCAAGGAGGTGCTGGGCGATGGACAGCAACTGCCCGATGGCACCATCCGCCTGGCCTGGCAGGCGATGTGGAACCATGGCGCTGCGCCTGGTGGCGGGCCCGGTGGCATGGTGCAGGGCCAGCGGCGCAGGCCCGGGGCCAGCACGGTCAACAGCCCGCGTTTGGCCATCAATGGCATGCAGGCGCTGCAGGGCCGCCATCGTCAGCATTTTCTGGCCTTTGCCGATTCGCTCCGCACCGGCCACCGCAGTGACCTGCACCACCTGCTCGGCCAGGCCGATGCCTACCTGCGCCGGCCGCTCGGCCCGCAAGGGCCCTGGGCCAGCCAACCGGGCGCTGTCACTGCGGCCAGCAGCACCTACCTGGGCTGCCGCCGCAACTACCACATTGTGCTGGCGGGCAGCCGCTGGGCTGGCCCGGCCAGCGGCGGTGCGCAAGACGACCACACCCGCGCCAGAACCTTGCCCGACGGCCAGGTCTACGGCAGTGGCAGCGCCGCGCAAAGGGCTGCCACCCAGCTCTACAGCGATGCGGTTCCAAGCACCTTGGCGGACTGGGCGTTTCGCAGCTGGGCCGACCCTTTGCAGCGGGCAGGCCTGAGCGGCAGTCTGGCGCCTGACGCCGGTTACCGCCAGGCACCGCCCCGGGAGCGTTTTGGGGATGGAAGCGGCCGGAATGCCGTGCTGGAGCGCTACTGGAACCCGCGCTACAACCCCGCCAGCTGGCCCCATCTGCAGACCTACACGGTCGGCATTGGCCTGGATGCCAGCACCTGGCCGGGTGCGCAGCAGATTCTGGCGCCCACGCAGCAACTGCCATTGGGCTATGACGGCAGCTTTGCCGCGCTGGCCAGCGGCGACGTCCGCTGGCCCGATATGCAGGCGCAGGGCGAGGGCGTGCGTGCGCTGGATTTGTGGCATGCGGCGCTCAATGGGCGGGGCCGCTTTTATGCCGCAACGCATGGGCAGGATGTGGCCCATGCGTTGCGCAGTATTTTCAGCGAGATACAGGCCCAGCAGGCAGGCGGTGCGGCCGGCAAAGGTGCGGCCGGCCCAGGCGCAGTCACGGCCAGCACTGGTGCCGCCAGCGCCAGCCAGGCGATTGCCCAGGATGCCTTGCTGTTCAGCGCCAGCTATGACCCGGGCCGGGCCTGGTCCGGCGCCATCCAGGCCCAGGCCATGGGCAGTGACGGCCGCTTGCAGCCGGCGTCCGGATGGGGCGGGCAGACAACGGCGGACAAGCTCGATGCCATCGCCTGGCAGCAGCGCCTGGTGCTGACTTGGGGCGATGTGCAGCAGCGCGGCGTGCCTTTTCGCTGGGCGGCAGATGACATCTACTTGAGTGCGGCGCACAAGCAGGCCCTGCAAGGCCCTGCCGATAGCGCGCAAGGCCAGGCCAGCGGCGAGCAGCGCCTCCACTACCTGCGTGGAGAGCGCCGCCATGAAGTGCAGCATGGCGGTAACCTGCGCAACCGGCATTCGCGCCAAGGCGATATCGTGCATTCGCAGATCTGGTACCTGGGCAAGCCTTCGGCCCGCTACCACGAGGCGAGCTATCTGGACTTTGTGCTGCGCCACCAAAACCGCCTGCCCATGCTCTATGTCGGCGGCAATGACGGCATGCTGCACGGCTTCTCGGCCCATACGGGCGAGGAAAAAATAGCCTATGTGCCCCGGGGCGTGATCCCCAGCCTGCAGGGCTTGACCAGCCCGGCCTACGATGGCCAGCACCGCTATTTTGTCGATGGCTCGCCGCTGGCGGGTGACGCCAACCTGGGCAGCGCCAGCAGCCCGCGCTGGCGCAGCTTGCTGGCCGGCACCCTGGGCGCCGGGGGCAAGGGCTATTTTGTGCTTGATGTCACTGAACCGGAGACGGCCTTTGCCGAGGGGCAGGCGTCAGAGTTGGTGCTGATGGACCGCAGCTGGCATGCGACGGAATCTGCGCCGCGCTGCGATGCGGAGACGGGCGCCGCGCTGCAGGCTTGCACACAGCTGGCCGAGGCCTTTGCCGATATCGGCCATATCACCGCCAGCCCGTCCCGCGATGACATCGACCCGCAGCGCACAACGCAGATCGCACAACTGAACAATGGCCGCTGGGCGCTGGTGCTGGGCAATGGCTACAACAGCGCCAATGGCCGCCCGGTGCTGTTGATCCAGTACCTCGATGGCGGGCGTGAGCTGCTGCGCTTGGTGGCGACGGGCAATGCATCGGCGCAGGCCTGCAGGCAGCAAACGCCGCCCCAGGCGCATTGCAGCCAGCTGGAGGACAACGGCTTGTCTGCCCCGCGCCTGGTCGACATCAATGGCGACGGCCGCCCCGATGTGGTCTATGCCGGTGACAACCAGGGCAATCTCTGGAAGTTTCTGATCAGCTCGGACGATGACACGCAATGGGGTGTGGCGCAGTGGGGTGCACTGGCGGCAACGACCAGCAACCATGGCACTGCCGGCGTGCCACTCTACCAAGCCCGGGGCGGCGCGCGCAGCGCGCCTGGTCAGCGCACATGGCGCCAACCCATCAGCACGGCGCCCTTGGTGCGCAGCAATGACCGTCTGCGCACGCTGCAGCAGGCGGGCGGCCAGCGCCAGGTGCCTGTCGGTGGCTTGGTGGTCGCCTTTGGCACCGGCCGCAATGCCAGCCGCCAGGATCCGCAAGACGACCGCGTGCAGAGCCTCTATGCGGTGCTCGATACCACCCGCTACAAGCGCGTGGGCGAGCGCGGCGAGCGGGTGGCGGTCTGCGCGTCGGCGGCCGATGCGGATTGCCAGTCGGCGCTGGGCAGCGATGCCGATCTGCCCGGGCCGGTGGCGCACAGCCAGCTGCTGCAGCGCCGCATCAACCCCCGCCCCGTGCAGGCGCGCAGCAGCGACCGCCGCATGTTCTGGCGCACCGACGAAAGCGAAGGCGCCGATGCGCTGGATTGGAACCGCCACCGGGGTTGGTTTATGGATTTGCCCGAGGCAGGCGAGCGCCTGCTGCAGCCGCTGCGCTTTTACAGCGGCAGCAACCTGCTGGCGGTGATCAGCGAGGTGCCGGCGCATGCCAGCCATGGCGCACAGGGAGAGCCGGGCCAGGAGCGTTGCGAGCCGGGGCCAGGCACAGCGCAACGCCAGTTTTTCAGCCTGCTCAATAGCATCGATGGCCTGCGGCCGCGCTTGCAGCTGCTCGATACCGATGGCGATGGGCTCTTTGATCCGCAGGCCGATGGCCAGGCCTCGCGCATGTCACTGGGCGCGGGCGCGCATTCGATGCTCCGCGTGCGCGATGACGTGGGCCAGCAGCGCATCCGCATCGATGGCGAATCGCTGCGCGACCTGCCCGAAGTGCCAATACGGCCCACCTGGCGCCAAGCGCGATGAAAGGGGGAACCATGCGAAAACACCTTTTTACGGCGCGCGCAGGTTGGACCTTGGTGGAGCTGATGGTGGTGCTGGCCATCATCGGCATCCTGAGTGCGGTGGCCTGGCCCAGCTACAGCGAATATTTGCGCCGGGGCCACCGCACTGAGGCCCGCACGGGGCTTTTTCAGGCCGCGCAATGGCTGGAGCGTGCCGCGACGGCCAACGGCGTCTATCCGCTGGAGCTGCCCACCCAGCTTAGCTGGCAGGACCTGCCCGACAAGCGCTACACCATCGGCTTTGCCCAAGGCAACAGTGCTGCGCGCTATACCCTGGTGGCCACGCGCAGGCCCGGGGCGCAGCAGCAGGACCGCTGCGGCAACTACACGCTGACCCAGGACGGCCGGCAAGGCAATCTGCAGCTGGCGCAGGGCAGCAGCACGGCCGATTGCTGGCGCTGATCTGCAGCGCAGGTCACCGCATGCTGCGCATGCAGACGCTTATTGCGCGCTCCAGCGGTCGTTCCAGCTGCGCAGCTCCTGCATGTCGCGGCGGTCTTTCTTGGTGGGGCGGCCGGCTTGCAGGCTGTTGGCGGGCTCGGGCGCCAGGCGGCGCTGCTCGCTGAGCACTTCGCGCTGGCGGATGCTGTCGGCTGTTTCCTCGTACATCTGCTGGGCCACCGGGGCCGGGCCGCGTGTCGCCGCCATGCCCAGCACGGCTACGGTGCGCGGTGTCTGCGCCTGCAGCAGCTCGACGGTGTCCTGCGCGCGCACTTCCTTGGAGGGTTTGGCCACCGTGCCATTGACCTTCACATGGCCCTTGTGGATGGCCTCGACGGCAATCGCGCGGGTTTTGTAAAAGCGGGCGCACCACAGCCATTTGTCGATGCGCATCGTGGGAGTCTGTTCGGTCTCAGTGTGGGCCATCTTCGGCGGGTGGTTGGACATTCGGTTTGAACTCTACTACAGCATCGAAACCTTGGACAAGCCCCTGGTGCAGGCGGTTGTGCAAGGACAGGCGCGCGCCCAGCGCGGTGACGATGGAGTGGCAGATCGCCAGGCCCAGGCCCGAGCCGTCGCGCAGGTTGCCGCTGACAAATGGCTCGGTCAGGCGCGCCTGCATCTCGGCGCTGACGCCTGGGCCCCAGTCGCTGATGCGCAAGGTGGCTGCCGGGCCTTGCTGCACCAGCTGCAGCAGCAGTGGTGCGTCGGGCGGCGAATGCTGGATCGCATTGTGCAAAAGGTTGCGCACCAGCTCGCGCAGCATCCAGGGATGGGCGGCCAGCAGCACCTCGTCGCTTTGCAGCTCGAACTGCAGGTTCTTGTCGGCCAGCAGCGGCGACAGCTCAATCACCATGTCGCGCACGATGGCCGTCAGGTGGGCGGTCTGGGGGTGCTCGGACTGGTGCAGCTGCTCGACCTTGGCGAGCGACAGCATCTGGTTGGCCAGCAAGGTGGCGCGGTCCACGGTGGCGGCAATCTCGCGCAGCGCCTGCTCGGGCTCCACATCACCACGCTGGGCCGACTGCACCTGTACCTTGAGCACCGCCAGCGGCGTGCGCAGCTGGTGCGAGGCGTCGCGCACAAAGCGCTTTTGGTGCTGCACCAGGTGCGAGAGCCGCGCCATCACGCGATTGGTCGCATCGACCAGCGGCAGCACTTCCGAGGGCGTGGCCGCCGGGGTTTTGAGGGGCTGCAAGGCATGGTCGCTGCGCGCATTGAGCTGGTCGCTCAGCTGCAGGATGGGCAAGGTCGCGCGCCGCACCACGACTACCACCACGGCGGCAATGCAGCCAAACAGCAAGGCCTGCTGCACCAGCGTGCCCCAGAGAATGTCGCGCGCCAGCGATTCGCGGATCTCCAGCGTCTCTGCCACCTGGATCAGGGCCATGCCCCTGCCGGTGGCGCTGGCCACCGGCTGCAGCAGGGCGGCCATGCGCACCGGCATGCCCCGGAACTCGGCATTGTAGAAATCGACCAGTGCGGCATAGGGCGGCTGCTGGGCGATGCGCCCGCGCCAGATGGGCAGCTCGGCAAAGCCGCCGATGAGCTCGCCGCTCATGTTGGAGACGCGGTAGAACAGCCGCGACTGGTTATCGGCCTCGAAGGCCTCCAGCGCCGAATAGGGCACGGCCGAGTCGACAATCGCCAGGTCGTCATAACCGGCCACGGTCAGCTGCTCACCAATTACCTTGGCTGAAGCGAGCAGGCTGCGGTCGTAAGCGGTATTGATGGCCTGCAGCGACTGGCGGTAGAGGCTGCTGGTGTTGTAGATGATGAAGACCACCACCGGCAGCAGGATGCCCAGCAGCAGATTGCGGCGCAGCGAGCGTATGCGCGGCGCCTGGGATCGGCCGCTGGCCTTGCCGGTGTCAGGCGCCATCGGCGGCACCGGGCTTGAGCAGGTAGCCCAGGCCGCGCAAGGTCATCAGTTGCATATGCGTGGGCGCCAGCTTTTTGCGCAGGCGGTAGGCCACCACTTCCACCGCTTCGAGCTGCACATCGCTCTCGCCGGCAAAGACGGCGCTGAACAAACGCTCCTTGGTCACGGCCTGGCCCATAGGTTGGCTCAGCACGCGCAGAAATGCCACTTCGCGTGGCGTCAGCTCAAACAGCGTGCCGCGCCAGTAAAACGATTCGGAGGCCTTGTCATAGCGCAGCGCCATGCCGGAGGGGGGCGCGGCCGGCGCGGCGGGTTCGGCCACCAGTGGCTGCGCGCGCCGCACCAGCGCGCGGATACGGGCTTCGAGCTCGTCCAGGTCAAAGGGCTTGGCCAGGTAGTCATCGGCGCCTGAGTTCAGGCCCAGAATGCGGTCGCCGACGGTGCCGCGTGCCGTCAGGATCAAGGTGGGGGCGGCCAGGCCTTCGCTGCGCGCCTGGGCGATGATCTCCAGCCCGTCCATTGTCGGCAGGCTCAGGTCCAGCACCACCACATCGGGCTCGAGCTTGCGCCAGGCCGGCAGCGCTGCACCGCCATCGGTGATGGGCGTGACCTCCATGCCCCGCCGGCGCAAGGTGCGCTGCAAGGTGGTCTGCATGGTGGGGTCGTCTTCGATCAGCAAGAGGTGCATGGCGGGAGTGTGCACCAATTCGCCAGCGCCTCCGGGCTCGGTGTTTTCCCTAGCTTCGGACGGCCTGGCTGACAGCCATTTGACAGCTAGCGCAGCGATGATGCAAGCACTAACAACACGATCAGGAGACAACCATGCGCCGTGATGCGTTCCTCAAATCCATGCTCGCTCTGGCTGCTGCCGGCAGCTTGCCCCTGCACGCCTTGGCCGCCACCAATGTCAAGATGCTGCTGCCCGCCAACCCTGGCGGCGGCTGGGATACGACTGGCCGCGCGCTGGGCAAGGCGCTGCAGGATGCCGGCGTGGCTGGCTCCGTCACCTATGACAACAAGGGCGGCGCGGCAGGCGCCATCGGCCTGGCGCAGTTCGTCAATGGCAGCAAGGGCGATCCCAACGCGATGATGGTGATGGGCGCGGTCATGCTGGGCGGCATCATCACCGGCAAGCCGCCGGTGGACCTGAACCAGGCCACCCCGCTGGCGCGCCTGACCAGCGAATACAACGTCTTTGTGCTGCCTGCCAACTCGCCCTACAAGACCATGGGCGAAGTGGTCGCCCAGCTCAAGAAGGACCCCGGCTCGATCAAATGGGGCGGCGGCTCGCGCGGCTCCACCGAGCACATTGCTGCGGCAATGATTGCCCGCGCCGTGGGTGTCGATCCAGCCAAGATCAACTATGTCGCCTTCCGGGGCGGCGGCGAGGCGATTGCTGCGGTGCTGGGTGGCAATGTCACCGTCGGGGGCAGCGGCTTTAGCGAGTTTGCCGAGTACATCGCCACCGGCAAGATGCGCCCGATCGCGGTCACCTCGGCCCAGCGCCTTGAAGGCTCGACCGTGCCCACGCTCAAGGAGCAGGGCATCGATGTGGAAATCGGCAACTGGCGCGGCGTCTATGGCGCGCCCGGCATCTCGGCCGACCAGCGCGCGCAGCTGATTGCGATGCTGGAAAAAGCCACCAAGAGCGCCAGCTGGGCCGAGTCGATGAAGAAGAACGACTGGACCTCGGCCTGGCTTGCCGGCGACGCCTTCAGCCAGTTCGTCACGGCAGAGTTCGCCAATCTCAAGGACACCATGACCCGCGCAGGCATGGTCTAAGCGCAGCAGGCATGGCCCCTGGCGGCCATGCCGCGCGCGTTGCGCTCTCTATAGCAACCCGCCCGAGGAACCGGCCTGGCCCGGTGCCCGGCTGGGCTGTTGCCGCCCGCAGGGCGGAGGGGCGCCACGGTCATCTTTTTCAGGAGTTTCGATATGAGCAACACCGCAGATTCTTCGGAGCCGGCCGCCAACGGCGCAGCCGCGCCTGCGCCAGAGGCTTTCGAGCATGCGCACACGCCGCGTACCACCTCGCAGCTGCTGGTCGGCATAGCGGTCTTGGTCATCGCCGGCCTGTTGTCCTGGGGTGCTTTGCACATCCCCTCGCAGGCGGGCTACAGCGGCGTGGGGCCGGATTTTCTGCCCTGGCTGTCGGCCAGCGTGCTGGGCCTGTGCGGCATCTGGCTGTGCTGGGAGGCCCTGACCGGCGGTTTTCACCACCTCGATGCCCCCGATGGCGCCCAGCATGGTGACTGGGGCGCGCTCACCTGGGTGTGCGCGGGGCTGCTGAGCAGCGCGGCGCTGATCACCACCTTGGGCTTCATTCTCAGCTGCACCTTGTGCTATGTGCTGGCCACGCAAGGACTGCGCCGCGCCACCGGCCAAACGCAGGCGGGCTCGTTCAAGACCATGGGCAAGGACCTGGTCACCGGCCTGCTGATTTCTGCGCCCGTGTTCTGGGCCTTTACCCAATTCCTGGCAATCAACTTGCCTGGACTGACCGAGACAGGGTGGCTGTGATGGAAATTTTCAATGCACTGATTCAAGGCTTCATGACGGCGGCCACGCCGGTGAACCTGCTCTGGGCGCTGGTGGGCTGCGCCCTGGGCACGGCGGTTGGCGTGCTGCCGGGCATTGGCCCTGCGGTGGCGGTGGCCATGCTGCTGCCCATCACTGCCAAGGTCGAGGTGACCGCCTCGATGATCTTCTTTGCCGGCATCTACTACGGCGCCATGTATGGCGGCTCGACCACCTCGATCCTGCTCAACACCCCGGGAGAGACAGCGAGCATGGTGACCGCGATGGAGGGCAACAAGATGGCCAAGAGCGGGCGCGCCGGTGCGGCGCTCGCGACCTCGGCCATCGGCTCCTTTGTGGCCGGCACGATTGCGACCGTGGTCGTGACCCTGTTTGCGCCCACCGTGGCCGAGTTTGCCGTGCGCCTGGGCCCGCCCGAGTATTTCATGCTGATGGTGCTGGCCTTCACCACAGTGAGCGCGGTGTTGGGCAAGAGCAGCCTGCGCGGTCTGACCGCCCTGTTCCTGGGCCTGGCCGTGGGTTGCATCGGCATGGACCAGATCACCGGTGCGGCGCGCTACACAATGGGCAAGCCCGAGCTGCTCGACGGCATCGACATCGTGCTGGTGGCCGTCGGCCTGTTCGCCGTGGCCGAGGTGCTGTACTTTGCGCTCTATGAGGCCAAGACCCGCGATACGCAAAACACCATGGGCCGCGTGCACATGACACGCCGCGACTGGAAGCGCTCGGTGCCCGCCTGGATCCGTGGCACGGTCATCGGCACGCCCTTTGGCTGCATCCCTGCAGGTGGCACCGAGATCCCGACCTTTCTGAGCTATGCGGCCGAGAAGAAGCTGGCCAAGGGCGACGACAAGGCCGAGTTCGGCACGAGCGGCGCCATCGAAGGCGTGGCCGGCCCCGAGGCCGCCAACAATGCGACGGTGACGGCGGCGCTGATTCCGCTGCTGACCCTGGGCATTCCCACCAGCAACACCACGGCCGTGCTGCTGGGCGCATTCCAGAACTACGGCATCAACCCCGGCCCGCAGCTCTTTACCAGCTCGGCCACGCTGGTGTGGGCGCTGATTGCCTCGCTCTACATCGGTAATGTGATGCTGCTGGTGCTGAACCTGCCGATGGTGGGCATGTGGGTCAAGCTGCTCAAGATCCCCAAGCCGCAGCTGTACGCCGGCATTCTGATCTTCGCCACCGTTGGGGCCTACGGCATGCGCCAGAGCACCTTCGATCTGTTCCTGCTGCTGGGCATTGGCGTGCTGGGCGTGGTGATGCGGCGGTTTGACTTCCCTACCGCGCCGGTGGTCGTCGGCATGATCCTGGGGCCGTTGGCCGAGGCTCAGATGCGCAACGCGGTCGCCATTGGCGAGGGCAGCTGGACCATCTTCCTGCAGCGCCCCATGTCACTGACTCTGATCATCATCGTGCTGGCGGTGCTGATCGTTCCCCGGGTTCTGAAGTGGATGGGCCACAAAAAGGCGCTGCAGGCTGCAGCGGCCTGATGCCCGGCGCTGGCAATGCATCCTTCTCTTGGCACCCTGCGGGGTGCCTTTTTTATGGCGTTCGCTGCGCGAGCGTTCTAAAGCTGCAACACTGTATTGCCCATTTGCGGGCTAGGCAGCAGCTATTGCATGGCCTACCATCCATGCATCAAAAACTGTCGCTGCGCCTGCAGCATATGAGCGGCTTGTCTCCATGGATCTGATTGTCGCCCTGGTGCGCGAATACGGCATTGGCATCGTCTTTCTCAATGTGCTGATCGAGCAATTGGGCGCGCCCATTCCTGCCTATCCGGTGCTGATGGTGACCGGCGCCATCCATGGCCATTCGCTGGCGCAGCAGTTGCTGCTGATTGCAGTGGCCGTGCTGGCGGCGCTGATCGCCGATAGCGTCTGGTATGCCATGGGGCGGCGCTATGGCCGGCGTGTGCTTGCCAGGGTGTGCAAGGTCTCGCTCTCGCCCGATTCCTGCGTGCAGAACACCGAATCGCTCTATGGCCGCTGGGGTGCCAAGTCGCTGCTGATTGCCAAGTTTGTGCCCGGCTTTGCATCGATTGCCAGTGCGCTGGCCGGGGCCGTGGGCACGACGCCCGCCCGTTTTGTGCTGTTCGATGGAATAGGCGCGCTGCTGTGGGTGGGCTCGGCCGTGCTGCTGGGGGGGCTGTTCAGTTCCACGGTCGAGGACCTGTTGGCGGTGCTCGCGCAACTGGGCCAGTGGGGCTTGCTGCTGCTGGGGCTGGCGTTTGCCATTTTTATCGCGCGCCGCTGGTGGAGCCGGCGCCAGGTGATCCGTTCGCTGCGCATGGAGCGGCTCACGGTCGACGAACTCAATGACATGCTGGGCGGCGGCGATCTGCCTGTCATCCTTGATGTGCGTGCCGGCACCGCGTTCGAGGCATCGCATATTCCCGGGGCGCATTCCTATGACCCGCATGCCAGGGGGGCGCGGCTGCCGGCCATCGATCCCGACGCTGCGGTGATCGTGTACTGCGCCTGCCCCAATGAGGTCTCGGCAGCCCGTATTGCCCAGCTGCTGCGCCGCGCGGGCATCCAGCGGGTGCGGCCGCTGCTGGGCGGCATCGATGCCTGGATCGATGCGGGCTACCAGGTGCATGGCAAGAGCGCTGCCCCGGCCTTATAAGCCGAGCTTTATAAGCAGAGGAAGGCCAGCGCCGCAATGGCCGTCGGCAGCAAGGCGCCCAGCAGCAGGCCGCCAATGCTGATGGTTGCGTTGCTGAAGCCGTGCTTGAGCAGCGCCACACCGGCAGGGTTGGGCGCATTGGCGATCACCGTCAGGCCCCCGCCGGCGACGGCACCGGCCATCAGCATGTACTTGGCCGCATCGCTCATGCCTTCGATCTGCGAGCCCAGGTAGGTGAGGGCGGCGTTGTCGGTGATGGCGGTCAGCCCCAGCGCACCAAAGAACAGCGCGAGCGGCACCATGCTGGCCACCAGTGGCTGCAGCCACCAGCTTTGCAGGCCGCCCAGCACCACCAGGCCCGCCAGGAAAAAGCCCACCAGCAGCGCCTCCTTGAGGATCAGCGGGCTTTGGTACCTGGCATAGGCATGGGTGTAGCCCAGAAACAGCAGAAATACGCCCAGGAACAGCACCGGATGGTGGGCCAGCACCACCACGGCCGCCAGCAAGGCCGCATGCACGGCCACCACGCCCAGCGGCATGGACGCTTGCGCATCGCCGCTTTGCGGTGCTGCCGTCAGATGGCCGCGCATGCACCAGGTCGCAATGCTGGCGTTGATCAAGACGGCAATCACCGCTTTCCAGCCAAAGTGGCTCAGCATGAAGGCGCTGTCCCAGCCCCAGGTCGCAGCGACCATCAGCACCGGCGGCGCTGCGTAGGAGGTGAGCGTGCCGCCAATGGAGATATTGACGAAGAGCACACCCAGCGCCAGGTACTTGAGGCGGGTGGGCATCAGAGGGGTGAACACCAGCGGCGCCAGGGTCAGTGCGGCAATGGTCATCGCGGCCGGCTCGGTGATCAGCGAGCCCATCAGCGGCACGGCGGCCAGGCCCAGCCAGGCCAGGCTCAGGGCCGTGGGCAGCGGCGTGGCGCGGGCCAGCGCCGCCAGGGTGCGCTGCACCGTCATCACGATGGGGCGGGAGGCGGCCATGACCATGACGACAAAGACAAACAGGGGCTCGGTGTAGTTGCGCGATTCGGCGTAATCCACCGCCTGGGCCGGCCCGCTGGCAAACGCCATGACGCCGATCAGCACCATGGCCCAGAAACCGAAGACGATCTCGACCTCGCCCAGCAGATGGAAGACGCCCGCATGGCGCGGGTAGCGGTGCGACAGGCGCTCGAACTGCTTGGCAAGAAAGGTGTGGGCCAGCGCGATGGCAAAAATGCCAGCTGCCAAATGCTCGATGGCAAACATGGTGTGCTCCGATGCGAAGCATGCAGCCGTTTGCAGGCCATTGGGCGCGCACGGGGGTGTCAGCGCCCCGCAGGCCAAACGGTGCAGGCAACAGGGTTCCAGCGAGGCGGCCCGACCTTCGCTAACAACCTGCCGCTACACCCTATGTGACGACACCCAAGCCTTCTATTTTACAAAAAAATAATCAGTGATGGGTTTTCAATGTCTTTTTGCAGACGCTGAACAGCTTCTCAGGTCGGCGGGTTGCGGCGCTTGCTGCGCAGCCACCAGGCCGCGATCAACGAGAACAGCACGATCACCCCCACCAGCAGCCAAAAGCCCATCGGGTCCTGGCTGAGCGGGATGCCGCCCACATTCATGCCGAACAGGCCAGCCATCATGTTCACCGGCAGGGCCAGCACGGTGATCATCGTCAGCGTGTAGAGCGAGCGGTTGGTGTCTTCGTTGATGCCGGCGGCAATCTCTTCTTGCAGCAGCTTGATGCGCTCTTCGAGCGACTGCATGTCGCGCAGAAAAACGGAGAACTCTTCGCTGGCCGCGCGCAGCGCATGCAGGTCCTCGTCCAGCATCCACTGCGGGGGCATCTGCAGCAGGCGGAACATCGCCGAGGGCTCGGGCGCGAGCAGGCGCTTCAAGCGCACCAGCAGGCGGCGCAGCGCACCCAGCTGGCGCGGCTGCATGCGCGTGCGCCCGCCCAGCATGGTGTCCTCGATCTGGTCGACGCGCTGGGTCACATCGCGCACGATGCGCACCAGCACATCGGCCTGGGCGCGCAGCAGGCGTTCGAGCAGCTGGGGGCTGGAGCCGGGCGTGTCGCCCTGGCGAATCTGCTGGCGCAGCGCATCGACCGAGCGCAGCGGGTGGGCCCGGGCCGATAACACCCACTGGGGCGAGGCCTGGATCCACATCGTGTGGATATCGCTGGACTCGAACTGGAAGTCGAAATCGATGTCGTTGATGACGGCCAGCAGCGCGTCATCCATGCGCTCGATACGGGTTGAGGCCAGGCCATCGCGCAGCGCCTCAAAGTACTGCTCATCGAGCGCCGCATACTGCTGCAGCCAGCGCAGGCAGTGGGCATGCGAGAGGTTGAAATGCAGCCAGACAAAGCCGGTGCTGCTGGGCGGTGCGGCCAGCCAGGCCTGCGCTTGCTCGGCGGTCAGCGCCGTGGCGGGGCCCTGGCCGTCAAAGGCATAGCCCCAGATCAGGCCGCTGTTGTCATGGGGGGAGATCAGCGGGGCCGTATCAGGCTCGCGCGGCAGGGGTTCAGTCAAGATAGCACTCCGGGGACGGGCGGATGCCCCGCGCCAAACCCCGTATTTTTGGCAGCTACCGTGACTGTTTCATGACAAAGCCATGACGCGCGCGGGCGTGCTCAGTCGGGCATCGAGCAGTGGCCGCCGCTGGCATGCTGGCCCGAGCCCGCGGCGATCAGCGGCGCCTCGTAGCGCAGGTCCACGGGCTGGCTGTGGACGTAATCCCAGGCGATGAAGGCGACCAGCAGCAGCCAGAAGCTGCTGCGCAAAAGGGTGGTGTTCATGTGCGGCTCCTCGCGCTTAAAAACCAAAATGGCGGCGAATGCGCAGCCCGAAGATCGTGCCGGCAAAGGCGAGCGGCACCCAGATCCAGCCATGGATGCTGCCGGTGCTGATGCCAGACAGCATCGCGCCCACATTGCAGCCAAAGGCCAGGCGCGAGCTGTAGCCCAGCACCAGGCCGGCGACCAGGGCCACCAGCCACTGCGTGCCGGTCAGCGCCTTGGCAGCAGTCGGCTTGCCCGCAGCAATCCACAGCGCACCGGCCAGAATGCCGATGTTGGTGATGCTGGTGATGTCCAGCAGCACGGTCTCGTGCAGGCGCTGGGCATTGCCCGGCTGGCTCCAGAACCAGTTGCCCGCCAGGTCCACGATGCCGGCGCCATTGGCCACCTTGGCGGCCCAGAGGCCAAAGCCATAGACCACGCCCCAGGGCTGGCCGGCAATCACCAGGTTCAAGGTGGCGAAGATGGCCAGGCCAATGGCGCCCATCACCCACTTGCGCTGCCACAGGCCGGGCATGCTGCGCTGCTGCGCGGCATGGGCCTTGGCGCAATAGGCCTTGACCGCAAAGCCGATGACAGCCAGCGCCGCCAAGGTGGCGAGCAGCGCAGGCAGCCAGCCCCAGGTGCTGACCAGGCCGACTGCCGGCATGCGGCCCAGGTCCAGCCACCAGCCCAGGTGCAGCGACCCTAAGAAGCTGCCAATCGCAAACATCGGCAGGATGGCCGTGTTCATCGGGATGCCCATGCCCGCCTTGTACAAGGTGCCGCTGCCGCAGCCGTCAGCAATCTGCATGCACAGGCCAAACACAAAGGCGCCCACCAGCAGGCTGATGCTGGGCGGGCCCAGCGCGGCCGTCAGCTCCGGGTAGTGGCCCAGCAGCGGCATGGCCATCGCGGCGGCCAGTGCCAGCAGCAGCAGCTGGCCAAACACGCCGCGTGGGTCCTTGTCCTCGACCAGCATGCGCCAGCCGGTGGTAAAGCCAAAGCGCTGGCCAGCCAGGATGGCACCCAGGCCGATGCCGACCAGGAACAGCGCCGCCTGGCGCAGCGATACCGACCACAGCAGCCAGCCAAAAAAGGCCGCCATCAGGATCGACAGGGGAAGTCGTTTCATCACGATCACCGTTGAGAGTCAATACAACAAAAAGCTGCCAGCGCTTCTGCAGAAGTGCTGGCAGCCAAAGAACCGGGTCCGGCTTATTTGAACTTGCGCTGCCACCATTGCTTGGCGTCATAGGCCAGCGATTCGGCGCGGCCGGGCTGGTTCTCCATCGCCGGGGCGTCGGGCTGCTGGGTCCAGTCCACCATCGAGCCGGCATACAGCTTGACATTGGGCAGGCCGGCCATCTCGCTCAGGCCAAACCAGTCGGTAGCGGCCCAGTGGCCGGTATTGCAGAAGGCGACGGTGTCCTGGCCGTCCTTGCGGCTGACCTTCTGCGCAATCTGCCGAGCGGTGGCCGGGTCCACAAACTGGGCCGTGCCCTTGACGAACCACTGGTTGAAATCGAGCTGTTGCGCGCCGGGCAGGGTGCCCGAGAGCTTGGCCGCTGGCGCGCGGGTCTTGCCCTGGTAGAACGCATCGGGGCGGGAATCGACCAGCGCGGCATTGCTCAGGTCGACATGGGAGCGCACCTGGTCGCGCGTGGCGATCAGGCTCTCGTCCAGCACGGGCTGGTAGCTGCTGGCCTGCACCTGGGGCGTCTCGGTGCTGACGGGTTGGCCCTCGGCCACCCAGGTCTTCATGCCACCGTTGACGATGGACAGGTCCTTCAAGCCCAGCACCTTCAGGCTCCAGTAGACACGCGCCATCGCACCAAAATCGGTGGCATCGGCGCCGGTCGATACCACGACGGCATGCGTGGCAGGGGTCAGGCCCAGCGACTGCACCAAGGCCGTGAGCTTGGGCAGATCGGGCAGCTCACCGGGGTTGGTGGCCGGGCCGCGCCACTTGCCATAGGGCGCGTTGAGCGCGCCGGGAATATGGCCTTCGGTATAGAGCTTGGGCTCGCGGATATCGATGACGACAGGCGCGGCCGCGCTTTGTTGGGCGCTGGCCAACTCGGCCGGGCTCAAAAGGGGCTGGGCGGCATGGGCTGCCGTGAGCCAACTGCTGGCAAACAGGGCGCTGGCCACAGCCAGCTGGCGAAAGGTTGTCATGGCAATAGCGTGTGGGGGCAAATCAATGGGCCTATTGTCCCGCGATTGCGGTCTGCAAGCATGCTATGCGCGGATTGAATATATGGCGGTAAGGTTATATGCTCCCAGGGAATATGGATGGTGCTGCACCAACCCCTGCCTGTGTTAGACCCACAGGCCGGCGCGAAAGCCGCGCGCCGCGTAATAGGACTGCACGCCATTGTGGTAGGTGAACACGCGCTCATAGCGCCGGTCGCCAAACAGCGCGCCACCCAGGCGCCGCATCTCGTCAGGCGTGGCCAGCCAGCTGGAGGTCTTGCCGTCAAACGCGCCCAGGGTCTGCAGATGGCGGTACTGCGCCTCGTCCAGCAGCTGCACACCCATCGCATCGGCCATGCCCTGCGCACTGCCTGCGGGTTTGTTTTCCTTGCGCGCGGCCAGCGCCTCTTCGTCAAAGCACAGGCTGCGCCGCCCCGTGGGGCTTTCGGCGGCGCAATCGGCAAACAGCAGCTGGCCGCTGGCGCTGTCCTGCAAGATCACGTCGGGCTCGCCGCCGGTCGCCTCCATCTGGGCCAGCGCCTGGTGGGCGGCCGTGTTCTTGTCCAGGCGCTGTAGCACCAGGGCCCAGTCCAGCGACGGGTGGCGGGCGGAGTGGGCCTCAAAGCGGGCTTGGAGTACGGCGATCAATGCCTGCAGTTCGGTCTTGTTCATGGCTGTCAAATCCTTGTCAAGCGGCTGCCACTTTTGCGCACTTCTACAATCGGCGCAAGCTTTTTTAAGGATTACCAGCGGCGGCACCCTGCCGCCGCTCTGCATTATGGATATTGTTGTCAACGAAGAACTCAAGGCCTACATCGACCCACTGACCCCGGACGAGCATGCCTCGCTGGAGCGCAGCATTCTGGCCGAAGGCTGCCGCGATGCGCTGGTGCTCTGGGGCAATGTACTGGTCGATGGCCACAACCGCTACGGCATCTGCCAAAAGCATGGCCTGCCTTTCAACACGGTGCAGAACACCCAGTTCCAGTCGATGCAGGATGTCTACCTGTGGATGATTGACCAGCACCTGGGGCGCCGCAGCGTCTCCGATTTTCAGCGTGGCGTGCTGGCACTGCGCAAGCGCGAGATTCTGGAGCACCGCAAGCTGGAGAAGGCCCACCCGGTGCCCGCGCAACAGGCCGAAGGCGAGGCGCCAGCCGTCAGCAATGCCGATGATGCGTTCTCGCCGGTCGATGCGGCCGAGCTGGAAAAAGTAGCCACGCGCGAGGCGATTGCCAAGGCGGCGCGCTTGTCGAGCAGCCAGGTTGCGCAAATCGAGAAGATCCAGAAAAGCGCCGCGCCTGCGCTGGTCGAGGCTTTGAAGGCCGGCGATATCTCCATCAACGCCGCGGCCGTGGTCGCGACCCTGCCGCACGAAGAGCAGCAGGCCGCTGCCCAAGGCGGCAAGGATGGCTTGAAGCAGGTGGTCAAGCAGGTGCGCGAAGCCAAGCGCAAGCCCAAGGAAGAGGCGCCCGAGTCCGCCGAGCCGGCCAGCGCCCCCTCGGCCGCGCATGGCGCCGAGGCGGTAGATGCTGCGCTGGACAAGGCCCAGCAGCAGATCAGCGACTTGCGCGCCCGCGTGCAGGCGCTGGAGCTGGAAAACGCCCAGCTGCGCCTGCAGCTGGCGGCAGCGTCGTCACAGGACCTGCCCGTCCCGGACGAAGCCTGAACGACCCAGCGCTCAATCCAGCGGCGGGCGCTTGACGGGCTTGGGCATTTGCCGTTGGCGCGCCCGTTGGGCACGGGGCCGCGCCGCATCGGCACGCTGGCAGGCCAGGC
Organism: Comamonas koreensis; assembly: GCF_014076495.1. Lineage (NCBI taxonomy): Bacteria > Pseudomonadati > Pseudomonadota > Betaproteobacteria > Burkholderiales > Comamonadaceae > Comamonas > Comamonas koreensis. The sequence goes on from NZ_CP043575.1 coordinate 1,876,152, forward strand.
GGTACTGCAGCAAGGTCGCCTCGGCCGCCTGTAGCACGGCGATCGGCAGGCGCTGTGCTTCTTCCACCGCGTGCGCGGCGTTGGCGGGCAGCTCGCACTGGCCCGTCAGCAAGGCCAGGCCCTGGCCCACATGCTCGGCCGTGTAGACATGGAACTGCCCGGCCTCGACGGCCTGCACCACGCGCTCGGCCAGCATCAGGTGGCGCTGGTTGCGCGCCGGGATCAGCACCCCATGGCTGCCGTCCAGGCCCTGCGCGGCGCAAAGGTCAAACCAGCCTTCGATCTTTTCATTGAGGCCACCCACCGGCAGCACCTCGCCATGCTGGTTGAGCGCGCCGGTCACCCCGATGCTCTGGCGCAGCGGCATGCCCGACAGCGATGACAGCAGCGCGTAGAGCTCGGCGCAGCTGGCAGAGTCGCCCTCGACACCGCTGTATTCCTGCTCGAACACCACCGAGGCATTGAGCGCCAGCGGGGCCAGGTGGCCAAACAAGGCTGTCAGATAGCCCTGCAAAATCAGCACGCCCTTGTCGTGGATGGGGCCGGACATGGCCACCTCGCGCTCGATGTTCATCACCCCTTCCTGGCCGGCATGGGTGCGCGCGCTGATGCGCACCGGCAGGCCAAAACGGTGGTCACCGGTGTCGATCTGCGAGAGCCCATTGATCTGGCCGACCTGGCTGCCGGCAAACGAGATCAGGTGCTCGCCGTCGGTGATGGCGGCATGCAGGTCCTGCTCCATCGCGTTGTGGCGCAGGCGCTGGGCGGCCAAGGCGGCCTCCACATCGGCGGCCTGCACCAGGCGGTGCTGGCCCGATGGCTGGCCGGATTGCCGGGCGCGCTGGGCGCTCTCCAGCAGCAGGGCTTCGAGCTGGTTCAAGCGGCCGCTTTGGCGCTGCTGGTCATCGGCCTCCCGGTGGGATTGCTCCAGCAGCCGGGCGACTGCGCCGGCGTCGCAGTGCGGCATCTGGTAGAGCTTGCAGCGCTGCGCCATCAGCGCCGCAGTGGCGCGGTAGGTGGCGAGCGAGGCCTGGAACTGGTCGGCAAAATCGACCTTGACGCGAAAGCGCCGGGCCATGTCCGGGTCGCTCTCCTGCAGCTGGTAGTAGGCCTCTTCGGAGCCGACCAGCACCAGCTTGAAGTTCAGCGCCAAGAGCTCGGGCAGCATCGCGCCGCTGCTGCTGGGGCCTTGCGCGGCATGCGCATCCTCAATGCGCAGCTGGCGCGTGCGCAGCACCCGGCGCAAGGCCTGCCAGCTGTCTTCGTCGCCCAGCAGATCGCGCAGGTGCAGCATCAAGAAGCCGCCATCGGCGCGCAGCACGCTGCCCGCGCGGATGCAGGAGAAATCGCTGCGGCGCTCGTCGTCTTCCGGCGGGTCGATGGTGCCAAACAGGTTGCGCAGGCTGGGCTGGTCCTCCAGCACCACAGGGGCATGGGCCTCGCCATGGTGGTCCACGATCAGGTTGAGCTGGCTGAGCGCGCGCAGCGCCTTGCGCTTGGCCTCCAGCAGGGCGCGGGCATCGTCGCGTGCGTCCTGGCTTTCGCCTTCGCCCTCGATGCTGTCGGTCTGGTCGAGCAGCGCATCGGCGTCTTGCGCAATGCTGCCCGGCACCCACAGCGCCATGTTCTTGAGCCACTCGGCCTGCATCTGCGACAGCCAGCGCTGCAAGGTGGCCCCATGCTCGGCGCTGGGCGTCAGGCCATCGAGCACCTGCGCGGATGCAGCCTGCCACAGCGGCGTGGCCAGCGATTGGTAGAACAGGTTGAGCGCCGCATCGCGCGCCATCTGTGCCTGCCGCACCAGGCCGCGGAACTGCGCCAGCTGCACACGCAGCTGGTATTCCAGATCTTCGGCGGGTGCCGTGGCACTGGGGGCGTCTGCGCCATCCTCGCCTTCTTGCTCTGCGCCTTCGCCAGGAGACAGCAGCAGGGCCGGGTCGGCCTCGGTGTCGGCTGGGGGCTGAGAGTCGCTTTGCAGCGCTGGCGGCAGCTGATTGGCGTCAGCGGCGGACGGCTCCTGCAGCCGCTCTGCGGCAGTCAACGCAGCAGGCGCATCGGCAGCGGGCTGTCCGGCGTCCGGGCATCCGGCATCCCCTGGGCCGGCAGGGCCGCTGTCCTGGCTCTCGACCACCAGCTGGCCCTCTTCACGGCGGATGCGCAGCCCGGAGCCCTGGGCCCAGTCGTGCAGCGTGCCAAAAGCGGCCTCTTCGGCCTGGCGGGCCTGGTTGTAGAGCTGCTCGATCTGGCTGCGGTGCTGCGCTTGCTGCACGGCCTTGTCGAGCTGCTCGGGCAGCTTGTCCACCATGGCCTCGATGCGGCGGCGCAGGCTGCGGCCCTGGCCGGCGGGCAGGCGCAGCGCCTGGGGACGCTCGGGCACGGCAAAGTTGTGCACAAAGGCGATGTCCTGCGCGGCGGGGCGGCGCTGTGCCTCGGCCTGCATGGCCTGGCGCAGCAGCGAGGTGCGGCCGCTGCCTTCTTCGCCCAGCACAAACAGGTGGTAGTCGGGCGGGTCCATCGCCAGGCCAAACTCGGCCGCCGCCTGCGCGCGCTGCTGGCCGATCCAGGAGAAGGGCTCCTGCACCAGTTCGGCCGTGCTGGCAAAGCCGAGTTGGGCCGGGTCAATGCGCAGGCGCAGCTCGTGGGCCTGCAGCAGCTCGGCGCAGAGCAAGGAGGCGGCAGGTGGGGAAGGGGTCAATGGCGTGTCGGACAAGGGAATCTTTTTTGGAAGGCGACAGGCGCGCGGGGCGCCAGGGGCCTTGTGGTGGGTCAATGTGGCTGTCTGGGCAAGGCGAAAGCGCTGCGTTACAGCGCCAGCCGCATGATGTGCTGTGGGCCGTAGCCGCCGCCCAGGTACAGCTCGCCGGTGTCTGCAAAACCGCACTGGCGGTACAGCGGGATGGCGGCGGCGTTCTTGCAGTTCACCGTCAGGAACACGGCTGTGGCGGCCATGCCTTGCGCCTGCAGGTAGGCGGGCAGCGCCTGCAGGCTGCGCTTGGCCAGGCCCATGCCCTGAAAGCGCTGGTCGACAAAGAAGCTGCGCAGGCCCACGCTGTCCGCCGAGGCAAAGGGGTAGCGCTGCGCGTAGTCCTGGTCGATTAGGAAAAAGCCGGCAATCTGCTCGCCATGGCCGATCAGGTGGGCGCTGAGCCCCGGGTGGAGCTCGGCCAGCGTCTGGGCCATTGGCGCGACATAGGGCTGCTGCGCCTCGTGCAGGGACAGGGCCAGCACGCGCTCGCGCTGCTCGGGCCGGTAAGTGGTGAGGAGGGTCATAGGCTACGGTCTCGGGCAGCGTGGGCGGGTGTTGTGCGGGTGGGCCGCTCAGCGCGGCTGGGGCGGCGGGGCGCTGGTGTCCCAGCCTTGCAGGTGCTGCAGGGCCAGCTCGCGCAGCGCCTGGATCCAGCGGGGCTGGTCGTTCAAGCAGGCAATGTAGTCGAACTGCTGGCCGCCTGCATGGACAAAGGCTTCGCGCACCTCCTGGTTGATCTCCTCGAGCGTCTCCAGGCAATCGGCGGGAAAGCCCGGGCACATCACCTGCACATGGCGCAGGCCTTGCTGGGCCAGCGCGATCAGGCTGGGCTCGGTATAGGGCTCCAGCCATTTGGCCTTGCCAAAGCGCGACTGGAAGGTCAGCAGGTACTCGCTCTCGGCCAGGCCTAGCTCGGCGGCCAGCAGGCGGGCCGTCTCCTGCGATTGCTGCTGGTAGGGGTCGCCCAGGCGCACATTGCGCTCAGGAATGCCGTGGAAGCTCATCACCAGCTTGGGCGCGCGGCCATCCATCTGCCACTGCTTCCGCACGCTCTGCGCGAGCGCCTGGATATAGCCCGGGTCGCGCTGGTAGCTGCGCACAAAGCGGATCTCGGGGATGTCGCGCGCGCTGGCGCACCAGGCGTTGACCGCATCGACCACGCTGGCCGTGGTGGTGGCCGAATACTGCGGGTACAGCGGCAGCACCAGCACACGGCGCACGCCCTCGGCCTTGAAGGCATCGAGCTGGCGGGCAATCGAGGGGTTGCCATAGCGCATCGCCGGCCGCACCAGCACCTGGTGGCCCGCTTCGCCCAGGCTGCCGCGCAGCAGTTTGGCCTGCTTGTCGGTCCAGACGGCCAGCGGCGAGCCCTCGGGCATCCAGATGCTGCGGTACTTGGCGGCCGACTTGGCCGGCCGGGTGCGCAAAATGACGCCATGCAGTATCGGCTTCCAGACCAGCGGCGGGATCTCGACGACGCGCTGGTCGCTCAGAAACTCGGCCAGGTAGCGGCGCGTGGCCGCTGTGGTGGGCGCATCGGGTGTGCCCAGGTTGCACAGCAGGATGCCGGTTCGGTCAGGGAGGGGTTGGCCAAGGGGCTCGGGTCGAAAGCGTGAAACCATGGCTAGGATTGTCGCAGCTTGGCGGCCGGCCCCGGTGCATACCCCTGGGCGCAGCGGGCCCGCGCGCGCTTGTCGGGCTGCGGACGGCTGCGGCGCGCCAGGCGGCCGCGATCCGCTATGCTGGGCGCCATGCTCGATCTCTCCCGAATCCGTGCCATCAGCCTTGACCTGGATGACACCCTCTGGCCCGTGCTGCCCACCTTGAAGGCGGCCGAGGCCGCACAGCACGCATTTTTGCTGGACCATGCCCCTGCCACTGCGGCGCTGCTGCAGGACGCGGCCGAGGCCCAGCGCATCCGCCAGTCGGTGCGCGATGACTTTGTACACCTGGCGCATGACATGACGCATTTCCGCCAGCAGTTCATCCGCCGCGCGCTGCAGCAAAGCGGTGGCGATGAAGCGCTGGTCGAGGCCGTTTTTGCCCAGTTCTTTGCGGCCCGCAACCGCGTGACCTGGTTTGCCGAAGTCGAGGATGCGCTGGTTTGGCTCTCCTCGCGCTACCCGCTGGTCGCCGTCTCCAACGGCAATGCGCAGCTGGACCTGGTGGGCCTGTCGCCCTGGTTTGTGGCCAGCACCAGCGCGCGCGAGGTGGGGGTGGCCAAGCCCGATCCGCGCATTTTTGCCGCTGCTGCCGAGCGCGCAGGTATCGATCTGCCGGCCTTTTTGCATGTGGGCGACGACGCCGAGCTGGATGTGCAAGGCGCGCTGGCCTGCGGCATGCAGGCCGCCTGGGTGCAGCGCCAGGAGCTGGACCACCACCAGCGCAGCGAAGCAGGCCTGGCCTTGCGCTGGCCCTTGAGCAGCCCCCCGCCCCAGGCGCTGGTGCGCAATCTGACCGAGCTGTGTGATCTGCTGGGGCGGCGCGCTGCCTGACAGCTCGGTAGCGCCACGGCGGTGATTGCTGCACCCACTGCAGCTATCTATTGTATGGCGCACTATTTATCCGTATCCATGCAGGCTCTAAGCTGGCGCCATCGACAAAACCGCAAGGAGTGATAGATGGCGCAAGTGATTCGTTTGGCAGCGGCCGGTGGCCCGGAATGCATGCAACTGCAGCAGCTGGATGTGGCCGCACCCGGCCCGGGGGAGGTCCTGCTCGCGCAGGAGGCGGTGGGCGTGAACCCGCTCGATGTGCTGCAGCGCAAGGGCATAGCGCCCATCCCGCTGCCATCGGGCCTGGGTCTGGAGGGCGCGGGCACCGTGCTGGCGCTGGGCGCCGGGGTGAGCCAGGTGGCGGTGGGCGACCGGGTGGCCTATGCCACCGGCCCCTTGGGCGCCTATGCCAGCGAGCGCCTCTACCCGGCCGAGCGCCTGGTCAAGCTGCCCGATAGCATCAGCGCCGAGCAGGCCGCCGCCGTGCTGTTCAAAGGCATTACCGCGCAGTACCTGCTGACGAGCACCTATGCCGTCGGCCCGGGCACCGTTGTGCTGCTCTATGGCGCATCGGGCGGTGTGGGCCAGCTGATGGCCTCCTGGGCCAAGCACCTGGGCGCCACCGTCATCGGCGTGGTCTCCAAACCGCAAAGCCAGGCGCGGGCGCTGGCTGCCGGTTGCGACCAGGCGCTGGTGTTCGATCCCCAGACCCTGGCCGCCCAACTGCGCGAGGCCACTGCCGGGCGCATGGCCGATGTGGTCTATGACGGCCTGGGCAAGCTGTCGTTTGCCGCATCGCTGGACTGCCTGCGCCCACGGGGCCTGATGGTGTCCTTTGGCGCCACCACCGGCGCGCCGCCCGCCGTCGAAATGGGCACGCTCAACGCCAAGGGCTCGCTCTACATCACCCGCCCCTCACTGGCCGCGCACACTGCCTCGGCGGCCGAGTACCAGCAGCGCGCCACTGCCGTGCTGCAGGCAGTGGCGCAAGGCATCCTCCAACCGGCCATTGGGCGCCGCTATGCGCTCGCCGACGTGGCTGCCGCCCATGCCGATCTGGAAGCGGGGCAGACACAGGGGGCGGTGGTGCTGCTGCCTTGAAGCCAGGCGGCTTGTATGGCGGCATGGCCGCCCAGGCAAGGGCCGCCACCGCGTCTTCGTCTATAGTGCGGACACCAACCACTCCGCCAGCGACCATGCCCCTGCTCGACAGCCAACACGCCGATGAACTCAGCGCCTTGCTGGCGGTGTTCGATGCCGGCTCGTTTGTCGCAGCGGCCGCGCAGTTGCAGCGCCACCCGACGGTGCTGTCGCGCCGGCTGAGCGCGCTGGAGGCGCGGCTGGGGATTCGGCTGCTGGAGCGCTCCACGCGCCAGCTGCGGTTTACCAGCGAGGGCCAGCATTTTGTGGCCCAGGTGCGCGAGGCGATGGCCTTGCTGGAACAGGCCCAGCGCCAGGCCAGCGAGGCCGCGGCGGTGGTGCGCGGGTCGCTGCGGCTGTCGCTGCCGGCCAGCATGGGGCGGCGCTGGCTCAGCCCCATGGTGGCGGGGTTTGCCAAGGCCCACCCGCAGGTGGTGCTGGATGTGGAGTATGCCGAGCGCTTTGTCGACATCATCGGGGAGCGTTTTGATGCCGCGATCCGTATCGGCTCGCTGGCCGACAGCAGCCTGGTGGCGACCCGGCTGTGTGACCACCGGCGCCTGGTCTGCGCCGCGCCCAGCTATCTGGCAGCGCAAGGCTGGCCGCAAACGCCGCAGGACCTGGCCAGCCACCGCTGCCTGGGTTTTACCGGGCTGCGCAGCTACCCGCAGTGGCAGTTCTCGCGCGCGGGGGAATCCTGCACGGTCAGCATCCGCGCCAGCATGGTGAGCAATGACAACGAGGCCTTGCTGGTCGCCGCGCGCCAAGGGCTGGGCATCATTGCGGGCGGCGACTGGTTGCTGGGCCCCGAGGTGGCAGCGGGCCATCTGCAGGAGGTGCTGCCGCAGTGGCAACTGCAGGCCGATGCCGGCATTTACCTGGTGCGGCCTTCCAGCCAGTGGCGCAGTGCCGCATCCAGCGCCTTGCGCGACTGGGTGATGGCGCATTTTGCGCAGGGCGCGCCCTGGCGCCAGCCAGAAGGCGCTGCTTGAGGAAGGGTCAGGCCAGCGCGTGGGCGGCGGCAATGCCGCTGCGCACGGCGCCTTCCAAGGTCGCGGGGTAGGGCCCGTCGATATAGTCGCCGCAGGCCAGCAGACCGGGTGCAATGGCCATGCCAGGGCGCTGCAGCCCAGGCGTGCAGGCAAAGGTGGCGCGCTTTTCCACAATGGTTTTGAGGGGCTGCAAGGCCAGGCCCAACTGGGCCTGTGCCTGGGCGATGACCTGCTGCTCGATCTCGGCGCGGTCGCCCTCGCTAGTACTGATGACAAAGGCCAGCAGGCCCGCCGGGTCACCCAGCTGGGCGCGGTCGAACACAAACTGCGCGGGCTGCAAAGGGCTGCTCTTTAGCGCCAGCCAGGGCGCAGTCAGGCTGTGGCCCTGGGCGTTGGGGGCCGGGTTCCAGGCGTAGACGGTGGCAATGGCGGTGTGTGCCAGGCGCTGGGCGTCGTCGGCCCAGGCCTGAGCCTCTGCCTGCTCGGGCGCTGACGGATCGGCAAAGGCCGCTTGCACCAGGCGCGCGGCCTCCCAGGCCGGGCAGGCCAGCAGAATCTGGTCATAACGCTGGCCGTTGACCCGCCAGCCGGACTCGGACCTGGCCAGCTGTTGCACCCGACCGCTCAGGTGGCAGTCATGGCCCCGGGCTTGCAGCCAGCTGGCGGCAGCATCGGGGAAGAGCCTGCCAAGGTCCACCAGCGGTAGCCAGAAATGCGAGCCTTTGTGGGTGGCAAACAGGCTGTCTTGCAGCACGCGCAGAAAGACCTGGCCGCTGGCTTCGTGCAGGGGCGTGTTCAGCGCCGAGATGCACAGCGGGTCAAAGAACTCTGCGAGCAGGCGCTGGGGCAGACCGGCGCAGAGATCGGCCACGCTGGCCTGCGGTGCGCAGCGAAAACCCTGGCGTTGCCAGGCGGCGGCGCGGCGCAGCAGTTGCAGGCGTTCGATCAGCGACCAGCCCCTGGCCGTGGCAATGCCGATCAGCGCATCCCAGGGCGGGGCGGTATCGGGAAACTGAATGCCCCGGCCGTCGGGGTAGCGCATGGCCAGTGGTCGCTTGATAAAGGACGCATCGGTGCTGACACCCACCCGCTCCATCAGCGCGCGGCAGGCGGTGTAGGCACCAATCAGAATGTGCTGGCCGTTGTCGATGGTGATCTCGTCGCCGCCGGGCAAGGCCAAGGCCAGACCGCGCGCGCGGCCGCCCCAGTGGGCGGAGGATTCCCAGACCGTCACCTGGTGGGCGCTGACCGCAGCGAGCTCGACGGCAGCGGCCATGCCGGCCCAGCCGCCGCCGATCACGGCGATACGTTGGCTGCGGTCCACTTACATGCGGCCCAGCGCTTGCATGCGCCAGGCCAGCCAGAGCTTGCGCAGGGGAGTCAGGCTCACGCGCTGGTGCAGCACCTGGAACTTGTCCTGCTCGATCTCGCGCAGCAAGGTGCGGTAGATGCTGGCCATCATCAGCCCGGGCTTTTGCGCGCGGTAATCGGCCTGCGGCAGCAGGGTCAGCGCCTCGTCATAGAGCTGGTGGGCGCGCTGGGCCTGAAAGCGCATCAGCGCTTCGAACCGGTCCGAGTACTTGCGGTTGAGCACCTCATGCGCCTTGACATCGAACTGCTGGAGCTCATTGACGGGCAGGTAGATGCGGCCGCGCATCGCGTCCTCGCCCACATCGCGAATGATGTTGGTGAGCTGGAACGCCAGGCCCAACTTGTGGGCGTACTGCGTGGTTTGCGGGCTGGTCTGGCCAAAGATGCGGGCTGCCACCTCGCCCACCACGCCTGCCACCAGGTGGCAGTAGCGCTGCAGGCCGGGAAAATCCAGATAGCGGGTTTGCTCCAGGTCCATCTGGCAGCCTTCGATCACCGCCAGCAGGTGCTCGGCCTGGATGGAGAAGGCGCTGGCATGGGGCATCAGTGCCTGCATGACCGGGTGGCTGGGCTGGCCGGCAAAGCTCTTGCGCACTTCGCTCTGCCACCAGGCCAGCTTGGTCGCTGCCACGCCCGGGTCGCTTACCTCGTCGACCACATCGTCGACCTCTCTGCAAAAGGCGTAGAAGGCGGTGATCGCTGCACGCCGGTCTTTGGGCAGGAAGAGGAAGGCATAGTAAAAGCTGCTGCCGGAGGCTGCGGCCTTGTTTTGAACATACTGCTGGGGCGTGGTCATAAGCGCCGTATTGTCCCATGGGCCGGATGCCCGGGAAGAGTACCCCAGCGACAGAGATGCAAGTCATCACGGCGCCTTGCCTGGCCTCCCTGTGAGCCCGAGCAAACCGGGCTGCACTGCCCCGATGGCGGGGGTGAGTGCTTGCACAGCTTTGTTGACAATGCCTGCCGGAGTGGCTGGGGTGCGAATAAAAGGGAAAAATTATAAATAAATTCAAAGATCTTTTTCCATATGGCGGAAAGGCAGGGTGCGGCGGGACGGCGGATCGAAGTCTTTTGTTGCAATAGTTGTTGGGTATTGACATGTCGCTCTCCATATAATCGCTGTCGCCATTGAGCACAAGGGGAGATGCATGCCGCCCGGGCACCAGGACCAAAGCCAACAACAAGTCCGGGATCCCACACTGACGGCGGCATGTGTGGAGGGACGCTGCAGGCACCACGATTGACGGGGTGCCTGTGGCGGATCTTTCTGTATTGGATCTAGCGGGTACGGGCTGAGCACCATTGAGGGGTTCAGCCCGTTTTCCTTCTGGGTCTGTCAGCCATCGCGTGATGGGCCGCTTGCATAATGCTGCCATGCGCATACTCCTGGTAGAAGATGATCAGATGATTGGCGAAGTGGTGCTCGATGCACTGCGTGCCGAATCCTGGGCGGTCGATTGGGTCAAGGACGGGGCGATGGCGCAGACGGCGCTGGCGACTGCCGGCTACGACTTGGTGCTGCTGGACCTGGGCCTGCCCAGGGTGGATGGACTACAGGTGCTGCGCGAGATGCGCGCGCGCCAGGTCCGCATCCCCGTGCTGGTGGCCACCGCGCGCGATGCCATTGCAGAGCGCGTCGCGGGGCTCGATGCCGGTGCCGACGACTACATCATCAAACCCTATGACCTCGATGAGCTGCTGGCGCGCATCCGCGCGCTGCTGCGCCGCGCCAGCGGCCGGGCCGAGCCCGAGTACTGCTGGGGCCAGGTGCGCCTGGTGCCCGCCTCGCGCGAGGCCTTTGTGGCCGGCCAGCCGGTGCAGCTGTCGGCCCGTGAGTGGGCGGTGCTCGAGCCCTTGATCGCCCGGCCCGGCCGCGTGCTCTCGCGTGCGCAGTTGGAAGAAAAGCTCTACTCCTGGCGCGATGACATCAGCAGCAATGCCGTCGAGGTCTATATCCACGGCGTGCGCAAAAAGCTCGGCGCCGATCTGATCCAGAATGTGCGCGGCCTGGGCTACCTGGTGCCGGTCGAGTCGCTGCCAAGCGGGGTGGCGCCTTGAGCCATGCGCTGCGGGCCGGGCGGCCTTTTTCGCTGCGCGCGCGGCTGATCTGGGCGCTGCTGGCCGTTGTGGTGGTGGCCGCGGGCCTGCAGGCTGTCAGCATCTACCGCACGGCGCGGGCGGAGACCGAGGCGCTGTTCGATGTGCAGATGCAGCGCATTGCGCTGGCGCTGTCGGCCGGGCTCGCGTCCGAGGTCGCGTCGGACGCGCTGGCCGATCCGCAGGCCAAGGCGCAGGACATGATTGTGCAGATCTGGCGCGCCGACGGCATCATGCTCTACCGCTCCAGCAACTCGCGCCTGCTGCCGCAGGTCGCCGTGCTGGGTTTCAGCGATGCGCGGGCGCACGGCGTGGCCTTTCGCATCTATGCGCTGCAGACGCCGACCCAGGTGATCCAGGTGGCGCAAGAAGCGGCATCGCGCGGCCAGATGGCGGGCAATGTGGCCTTGCGCTCCATCGTGCCGGTGCTGCTGTTGGCCCCGCTGATCATGCTGGTGGTGTGGTGGGTGGTGGCCCATACCTTGGCGCCGTTGGCGCGCACCCGCGCGCAACTGGCGGCGCGCCAGGCTGATGACCTCTCGCCGCTGGCCGATGCCGACCTGCCGCTGGAAGTGCAGCCCCTGGTGCAGGAGATGAACCTGCTGCTGGCGCGCTTGCAGGCGGCCTTTGATGCGCTGCGGCGCTTTGTAGGCGATGCTGCCCATGAGCTGCGCACACCGCTGGCGGCCTTGCGGCTGCAGGTGCAAGGCCTCGCCCGCGCGCCCGACGATGCCGCGCGGCGCGTGGCCAGCGAGCGGGTGATGGCCGGCATCGACCGGGCCACGCGCATGGTCGAGCAGTTGCTGCACCTGGCCCGCCAGGAGGCCGGGCAGATGCAGGCGGCGCCTGCGCAGCCGGTTGCGGTCGCTGCGCTATGCGAGATGGCGGTCGATGAACTGCAACCGCTGGCTCAGCAAGCCGGCTTGACCTTGCAGCACCAGCTGGACGACACCCTGGAGCCCGTGCAGGGCCAGGCCGATGCGCTGGGCCTGCTGCTGCGCAATCTGCTGGAAAACGCGCTGCGCTACACCCCCGCTGGTGGCCAAGTGCTGTGCCGCTGGTACGCCGATGCCGAGTGCCAGCGCGTGCTCAGCGTTGAAGACAGCGGGCCCGGTATCGCCCCCGAAGAGCGCGAGCGGGTTCTGGACCGCTTCTACCGCGTGCCCGGCACCACCGCGCATGGCAGCGGGCTGGGGCTGGCCATTGTCAGCGCAGTGGCGCGCCAACATGGTGCGCAGTTGCTGCTGGATGCATCTCCCAGCTTGGGTGGCCTGCGGGTGCGGGTGATTTTCTAAGCCCACACGGCGCAACTGATTCGTTGTAAATATCAGCTTATTCAATCTGCGAACTTCTAGGGTTAGCAGGGGGAGGGGGCTGTCGGTACCTAGGGGATAAAGGAGCGCACAAGAACCTCAGGAGACCGGCTTGAACCCGTGGAACATCGCGCTCAGTGCAGCGCTGTTGGGGGTGTGGGGCGCTGCAGCGCAGGCCCAGCCCAAGGCCTATCCGCAGCAGCCCATCAAGCTGGTGGTGGGCTATTCACCGGGTGGCTCGGTCGATATCGTGGCGCGCCAGTACGGGCAAAAGCTCTCCGAGCTTCTGGGCCAGAGCGTGATTGTCGAGAACAAGGCGGGCGCGAGCGGCACCCTGGCCGCCCATGCGGTCAAAAACGCAGCGCCCAATGGCTACACCCTGTACTTTGTGGCCAGCCCCACGATCAGCATCACGCCGGCGGTGACCAGCACCAGCTTTGACCCGGTGGCCGATTTCTTGCCCATCGGCTCGGTCGTCAAGTACACGAATGTGCTGCTGGTGGGCGCGCAGTCGCCGTTCAAGTCGCTGCAGGAGCTGGTGGCCTTTGGCAAGGCCCAGCCGGGCCAGCTGAGCTATGCCTCGGCGGGCAATGGCTCGTCCAACCACCTCTCGGGCGTGCTGCTGGCCAAGTACGCGGGCATCACGATGACGCATGTGCCTTTCAAGGGCAATGCGCCGGCCATGGCCGAGCTGATGGCCAACCGCGTCTCCATCCTGTTCGATCTGAACACGACGGCTGTCACGCAGGTGCAGGGCGGCAGCGTGCGCGCGCTGGCACTGACATCGCCGCAGCGCAACCCGCAGTTGCCCCAGACGCCGACGATGGCCGAGTGCGGCTATCCCGACTTCAATTTCGAGGGCTGGATCGGCCTCTTGGCACCGGCCAAGACCGCGCCCGAGGTGGTCGAGGCGCTGGCCCAGGCCAACCAGAAAATCCTGGCCGATGCCCGCTTTGTCGCCGACATGGAGCGCTCGGGCTATGCCATCGACCCGGTCAGTACCGCTGATCTGAAAAAACGCATTGCCAGCGACTACGCCTTCTTCAAGCCATTGGCCCCGGACGTTCAGGCCAGCCAATAAAACCACTATGCCCCACACCTTCAATATCGGCGACCTGGTCGCCCAGTTCCTGCACGCCATCGGTACCGAGCTGGTCTTTGGCATCATCTCCGTGCACAACATACCGATCATGGACGGCATCGCGCGCCAGGGCGGCATCCGTGTGGTGATGACGCGCGGCGAGATGGGCGCTGCCCATATGGCCGATGGCTATGCCCGCCGCAGCGGCAAGCTGGGCGTGCTGGTCTCCAGCACCGGGCCGGGCGCGGCCAATACCGTGTCGGGCTTGCTGGAGGCCTCGTTTGCCTCCAGCCCGCTTTTGCATATCACCGGCCAGGTGCCGCGCAAGTTCTTGGGGCGCGATACCGGCGCCACCCACAATGTGCGCGACCAGCTGGGCATGCTGCAATCGGTCTGCAAGGCCAGCTACCGCATTGAGCGGGCTGAAGACGCGCTGCGCATCTTGCAGCAGGCGGCCAGCGAGGCGCTGACGGCGCCGATGGGGCCGGTCAGCATCGAGATTCCGATCGATGTGCAAAAGCAGCCCATCCCGCAGGCCGATGCGGACACCAGCCTGGCGCTGCCGACCCTGCCTGCGCGCCCCCGGGCCAGCGATGCCGATATCGCGCAGCTGGCCGAGCGCGTGCGGGCTGCGCGGCGGCCCATGCTCTGGGTGGGGCGCGGCGCCATCGATGGCGGCGCAGCGCTGCAGCAGCTGCTGGACAGGGGCTTTGGCATGGCATCGAGCTGGGCCGGGCGCGGCATCGTGCCCGAGGACCACCCTTGCAATCTGGGCGGCCTCAACGGCACCGGCGCGCCGGAGGTGATTGACTTCTACAAGACCGTGGACCTGATGCTCGTGGTGGGCTCGCGGCTGCGCGGCCAGGAGACCGTGGACCAAAGCCTGGCCTTGCCCGGCCAACGGGTGCAGATCGACCTGGACCCCGCGGCCGAAGGGCGCAGCTATGACTGCGCGCAGTTTGTCTGTGGTGATGCCCGCGATGTCTTGGAGCGCCTGGTCGCGGCGCTGGGCAATTACCAGGCCGAGCCCGGCTACCGCGCGCAATTTGCCGAGATGAAGCAGCGTGCCCGCCAGGCCTTTGCCCGCACCCTGGGCCCCTATGCCGGCTTTGCCGAGCAGCTCCGAAGCCAGCTGCCGCGCAACGCCGTCTGGGCGCGCGATATCACCGTCGCCAACTCCACCTGGGGCAACCGTTTGTTCGAGGTCTATGGCCCGCGCGATGCGATGCACCCGGTGGGCGCCGGCATTGGCCAGGGCCTGCCGCTGGGCATCGGCGCGGCCTTTGCCGCTCGTGGCGCCAAGACCGTGGTGCTGAGCGGTGATGCCGGCTTCATGATGAATGTCTGCGAGCTGTGGACCGCCAGGCAGGAAGCGCTGGACATGCTGTTCATCGTCATGAACGACGCCGGTTACGGCGTCATCAAGCACATGCAGGATGCGAACTTTGGCGGCCGGCGCGTCTATGGCGATCTGGCGCCGCCGGACTTTGCGTTGCTGGCCCAGTCGGCGGGCATCGCCTACCGCAAGCTCAGTGAGGCCCATGGCTTGGCAGAGGCCGTGGCGCAGCTGGCGACGCAACCCGGGCTGGCATTGCTGGAGGTCGATATGCTGGCCATTGGCGAGGCACCGCCGTATTTCCCCTACCAAAAGTCCTGAGGCCGAAAGTGAGGCGCGTCTAAGTTTCTTCTAAGTCTGGGCAGGCACATTAGCTCCATCGACCTCATGCAAGTGGTATTCAGGAGTACAAAATGTCTGTTCCTTCTTTTCAACTCGGTTCGCGCAAACTGGTGGCTGCCTTGCTGACGGCAGGGGTGTTGGGCGGCGTGGGTGCCTCTGCGCTGCAGCATGTGCAGTGGAGCGCCCATGCCCAAGGCGCGCCTGCGGTCATCGCCCAGTCCGCCCCGGCGGCCGCGCCCATGGTGAGCCTGCCCAATTTCAGCGCCATCACCCAGCAGGCCGGGCCTGCGGTGGTCAATATCAGTGTGCGCGGCACGCGCAAGGTCTCGGACGATGAGGACGACGGCGATGATGCCGATGCCGCACCCTCGGCCAACCGGGGCCAGCAAATCGACCCCAATGACCCGATGCTGCAGTTCTTCCGCCAGTTCGGCTTTGGCGTGCCCCAGCAAGGCATGCCGCGCGGCTTTGGCCGCCAGGTGCCGCAAGAGGTGCCGATGGCCGGCGAGGGCTCGGGCTTTATCATCAGCCCCGATGGCACCATCCTGACCAATGCCCACGTGGTCAAGGGCGCCAAGACGGTGACGGTCAAGCTCACCGATCGGCGCGAGTTCAAGGCCAAGGTGCTGGGCTCGGACCCCAAGACCGATATCGCGGTGATCAAGATCGATGCCAAGGATCTGCCAGTCGCCAAGATCGGTGACTCCAAGGCCATCCAGCAAGGCGAATGGGTGCTGGCCATTGGCTCGCCCTTTGGCTTTGAGAACTCGGTGACCGCCGGTGTCGTCAGTGCCAAGGGCCGTGCGCTGCCCGATGACAGCTCGGTGCCCTTTATCCAGACCGATGTGGCGATCAACCCCGGCAACTCCGGCGGGCCGCTGATCAATGCGCGGGGCGAGGTGGTGGGCATCAACTCGCAGATCTACAGCAAGAGTGGTGGCTACCAGGGCCTGTCCTTTGCGATCCCGATCGACCTGGCGGTCAACATCAAGGACCAGATCGTCTCGCACGGCAAGGTCGACCATGCGCGCCTGGGTGTCGTGATCCAGGAGGTCAACCAGGCCTTTGCCGATTCCTTCAAGCTGCCCAAGCCCGAAGGCGCCTTGGTGGCCAGCGTGGAAAAGGGCGGCCCTGCCGACAAGGCCGGCCTGCAGCCCGGCGATGTGATCACCGGCTACAACGGCCAGGCAATTGTCTCGTCCAACGACCTGCCTGCGGCCATTGCCACGGCGCGTCCCGGTACCCAGGCCGAGCTGCAGGTCTGGCGCGGCGGCAAGGCCACCACCTTGCAAGCCACCCTGGGCGGCAATGTCAGCAAGGGCGAGCAGGTGGCCGGCAACGAGAAGGTCGGCAAGGGCAAGCTGGGCCTGGCGCTGCGCGAGCTGACGCCCCAGGAAAAGCAGGCCAGCGGCAGCCAGCAGGGCTTGATCGTCGAGCAAGCGGCCGGGCCTGCGGCGCTCGCCGGTGTGCAGCCCGGTGACGTGGTGCTGTCCGTCAATGGCGCGGCGGTGAAAGGGATTGAGGATCTGCGCAAGCAGGTCGCCCAGTCCGACAAGTCGGTGGCGTTGCTGATCGAGCGCAATGGCCAGAAGATTTTTGTGCCGGTGCAGCTGGGTTAAGAAAGTTGAGAAAGGCTAGACCATGACCAACGTATTGCCCACGTGGGCCAAGGATGGCTGAGCCCTGAGCCGCCTGGCCGCAAGGCCCGTAAACACTCTCCTCGGGGGTTCCCATAACCCCTTTAGGCCGGATCGCAGGATTCGGCCTTTTTTTGTGGGGGCGGCAAGGGGGCGAACAGCGGGCGAACAGCGGCTCACATGCGCCAGGCGCGCCACAGCATCAGCGGCACATCGCCCTTGCCAATGGTGCGGCGCTGCCACAGGCTCTGGCCTTGCAGGGCTTCCACCTTATCGAGAATACGCAAACCCCCTTGCACCACCAGGCGCAGCTCCCAGCCGGCGCGGCCGGGCACGCGGTGCACCAGCGGCGCGCCTTCTTCCATCAGGCGGCGCGCCCAGGCGGCCTGGTCCATCACCAACTGGCGCAGCGCCGGGCTGTCCTGGCGCTGCTGCATCGCGGCGGCGCTGATGCCGGCGGCCTGGCAGTCGGCATCATTGAGGTAGTAGCGGCCGCGAGGAATATCCACGCTCAGGTCCTGCCAGAAGTTGATCAGCTGCAGCGCGCTGCAGATGGCATCGCTCTGGGTCAGGGACTGGGCATCGTTCACGCCATACAGATGCAGCAGCAAGCGGCCCACTGGGTTGGCCGAGCGGCGGCAGTAGTCGAGCAGCTCGCTGCGGTCGGCATAGCGCGCGCCTTGGGCGGTTTTGTCGATGTCCTGCATGAAGGCGCTGATCAGGTCATCGAGCAGCGCCACCGGCAGCTGCCACTGCACGATGGCCGCCTGCAGCGGCGCGAACACGGCCTGCCAGCGCGCGAGCGGCGGTTGGCCCTGGGCGATATGGGCGAGCGCATCGCGGTAGGCCTGCAGCTCGGCCAGGCGGGCGGGGGCATCGGCATCGCCCTCGTCGGCAATGTCATCGGCCGTGCGCGCAAAGTGGTAGATGGCCGCAATGGGCGGGCGCAGCGCCGGTGGGCACAGCCAGGAGGCCACCGGAAAATTCTCGTAGTGGGTGACGGGCGTGGTCACAGCGGGCGTGGCGGCGGTTGCAGAAGGGGTGGGCGTGGAATCTTTCACAGCGCCGATGCTAGCGCATACCGCGCTGACCACAGGCAAGCATTGACAGCCGACATCGAACTGTCTAAATTAGTGACCGTTTGGTCATTAAGGATCCTCTGCACAGCGCTCCTCCGGAGTGTTTTGCAGAGGGTCCTTGCTGCGTCTCTCCCCTTTTTATCTGCCGGGCCAGGGTCTTCTTGGCCGCTTAACGCCCGATTGCACACCATGTCCCTACCTCTTCGAGCGCCCAGCGCACGTGCCGCAGTGCTGCTGCTGTCTATTGCTACCGTGGCCACATTGACGGCCTGTTCACGCCAGGAATCCCCGCCCGAGCCGATCCGGGCGGTCAAGCTGCAAACAGTGGGCGCGGCGCCCTTGCAGGCGCAGACGGCGTTTGCCGGCGATATCCGCGCCCGCACCGAGGCGCAGTTGGGTTTCCGGGTGGCGGGCAAGGTGCTCAGCCGCAACGTGGAGCTGGGTCAGGCCATCAAGCCCGGGCAGTTGCTGGCGCAGCTCGATGGCACCGACTACGCGCTGGCTGCGCAAGGCGCGCAGGCCCAGGTGCAGGCGGCGACCACGCAGCGGGACCTGGAGGCGGCCAACTACCGCCGCTTCAAGGAACTGCGTGACAAGAACTTCATCAGCGCCGCGGAGATGGAGCGCCATGCGGCAGCGCTGAAATCGGCCCAGGCCCAGCTCGACCAGGCCAAGGCCAATGCGGCCAGCCAAAGCAACCAGACGGCCTATACCCGCCTGGTGTCCGATGTGGCGGGCGTCGTGACCGCCGTGAATGTGGAGCCCGGCCAGGTCGTGTCTGCCGGCACCCCGGTGCTGCGTGTGGCCAAGGATGGTGCGCGCGATGCCGTGTTTGCCGTGCCCGAAGACCGCATTGCCCAGCTCAAGCCCGGCCAGCCGGTGCAGGTCAAGGTCTGGCCCGAGGAGCAGTCGCTGGGCGCCCATATCCGCGAAGTGGCCGCCAGCGCCGATGCTGCCACGCGCACCTACCAGGTCAAGGCCTCGCTGGATGCGGCGCCCAATGATGTGCTGCCCAAGCTGGGCGCCACCGTGACCGTGCTGCCGCCCGAGCGCGCTGCCGGTGCGGACAAGGCGAGCGATGTGATCAAGCTGCCGTTGTCGGCGCTGTGGGACAAGGCCGGCAGCAGCCAGGTCTGGGTGTTTGACCCGGCCAGCTCCACCGTGCAGCCCCAGGCAGTGGCGGTGGCGCGCATGGACGGCAATGACGCCGTGATCCAAAGCGGTCTGCACGCGGGGCAGCAGGTGGTGATTGCCGGCGTGCATGTGCTCAATGCCGGGCAGAAGGTGACGGTGTTCCAGTCCAAGTATGCGGCTGCTGCGCCTGCGCAAACCCAGGCCGATGCACCAGTGGTCAATGCGCCCGCCGCTGCGGATGCTGCGGCTCCTGCCGCCAAGCAGTAAGAGGTGGCCATGCAAACACCTCCGAACACGCCGCAAGGCGCTGCAACGCCCGCTTCGGCCCCCGAGCCCGATGGCGAAAAGCACAGCAGCAGCAAGGGCTTCAACCTCTCGCGCTGGGCGCTGCAGCATGTGCCGCTGACGCGCTACCTGCTCATCATGCTGCTGGTGCTGGGCATCGGTGCGTATTTTCAGCTGGGTCAGGATGAAGACCCGCCGTTCACCTTCCGCGCGATGGTGGTCTCGGCCGCATGGCCGGGCGCCACGGCCCAGCAGATGGCCGAGCAGGTGACCGACAAGGTCGAACGCACCTTGCAGGACGTGCCCAATGCCGACAAGATCGTCAGCTACTCCAAGCCCGGCGAGATGCTGGTCATCCTGAACCTGCGCGAAGACACGCGCCCACAGGATGTGCCACAAACCTGGCTGGCGGTGCGCAAAAAGGTGGGCGATATGCGCGCCAGCTTGCCCCAGGGTGTGCTCGGCCCCTTCTACAACGATGACTTTGGCGATGTCTATGGCGTGATCTATGCGCTGCAGGGCGAGGGCTACAGCTACGCCGAGCTCAAGGAATATGCCGACAGCGTGCGCCAGAGCCTGCTGCGGGTCAAGGACGTGGCCAAGGTCGAACTCTTTGGCGTGCAGGATGAGAAGCTCTATATCGAGATCTCGCGCAGCAAGCTGGCCCAGCTGGGGCTGGACATGAACCAGGTCATCGCCCAGCTCGGCCAGCAAAACGCGGTGCAAAGCGGTGGCGAGGTGCAGGCCGGCGCCGACCGGGTGCAGGTCGAGGTGACGGGCGAGTTCCGCCAGTTGGACGACGTCAAGGCCATGCCGATCCGGGGGCCCAACGGCAACCAGCTCAAGCTGGGCGATATCGCCGACATCTACCGCAGCTACCTGGACCCGGCCAAGACCAAGGTGCATTTCCAGGGCCAGCCCACGGTGGCCCTGGGCATCTCGATGCGCAAGGGTGGCGATGTGATTGCACTGGGCAAGCACCTGCATGAGGCGGTGGACAAGATTGCGCCCACCCTGCCGGCCGGCCTGAGTCTGGAGAACGTGCAGGACCAGCCCAAGGCCGTGTCCACCTCGGTCAACGAGTTTGTGCGCGTGCTGATCGAGGCGGTGGTGATTGTGCTGGCCGTGAGCTTTGTGAGCCTGGGCATGCATATACGCAAGGGCAAGGACCCGCTGTGGCGCCGCATCACGCTGGACCCGCGCCCCGGGCTGGTGGTGGGTATCACCATTCCGCTGGTGCTCTGCGCCACCTTCCTGGCGATGTGGTACTGGGGCATTGGCCTGCACAAGGTCTCGCTGGGCTCGCTGATCATTGCGCTGGGCCTGCTGGTGGACGACGCCATCATTGCCGTCGAGATGATGGTGCGCAAGATGGAAGAGGGCTATGACAAGCTGAGCGCGGCCACCGCCGCCTATGACATCACCGCCAAGCCGATGCTGACAGGCACCTTGATCACGGCGGCGGGCTTTATGCCCATTGGCATCGCCAAGTCCACCACCGGCGAGTACACCTTTGCGATCTTTGCGGTGACGGTGATTGCGCTGGTGATCAGCTGGGTGGCCTCGGTCTACTTTGTGCCCTACCTGGGCACGGTGTTCCTGAAGAAGCCCAGGCATGCGCCGCAAGAGAGTGAGGGTGGTGAGGGCGGCGAGCATGCGATGTTCGACACCCCCTTCTACAACCGCTTCCGCCGCACTGTCTCGTGGTGCGTGGAGCACCGCTGGCTGACGATTGGTGCCACGGTGCTGGTGTTTGCGCTGGGCCTGTTTGGCATGAGCCGGGTGCAGCAGCAGTTCTTCCCCGACTCCAACCGCACCGAGATTCTGATGGATGTCTGGCTGCCCGAGGGCTCGAGCATGGCCGCCAACGAAGAGGTGACGCGGCGCATCGAGCAGCGCATGCAGGCGCAGGACGGCATCGAGTCGGTCACCTCCTGGATTGGCTCGGGCGTGCCGCGCTTTTACCTGCCGCTGGACCAGATCTTCCCGCAGTCCAATGTGTCGCAGCTGATCCTGCTGCCCCACAACCTGGCCGACCGCGACAACCTGATGAAGCGGCTGCCGACCTTGCTGGCCCAGGAGTTCCCGGAGGTGCGGGCCCGCGTCAAGCTGCTGCCCAGCGGCCCGCCGGTGCCCTACCCGGTGCAGTTCCGCGTGATGGGCCAGGACCCCAAGCTGCTGCGCACGCTCGCCAGCGAGGTGCGCGCCAAGCTGGAGGCATCGCCCGATATGCGCGGCGTCAACGACAACTGGAACGAGTCCATCAAGGTGCTGCGCCTGGAGGTGGACCAGAGCAAGGCGCGTGCGCTGGGTGTGAGCAACCAGAGCATTGCCCAGGCCACGCGCACCCAGCTGTCGGGCAATACCATCGGGCAGTTCCGCGAAGGCGACAAGCTGCTCGACATGGTGCTGCGCCAGCCGGTGGACGAGCGCCAGGCCGTCACCGACGTGGGCAATGCCTATGTGGCCTCGAGCAGCGGCCAGGCCATCTTGCTGTCGCAGATTGCCAAGCCCAGCTTTGTCTGGGAGCCGGGTATTCTCTGGCGCCAGGGCCGGGAGTATGCGATCACCGTGCAAGGCGATGTGGCCGCCGGCCTGCAAGGCCCGACGGTGACGCAAAAGCTCTGGCCCGATCTGCAAAAGCTGCAGCAGGGCTGGGCCGACAAGGGCCTCAACCAATACCGCATCGAGATTGCCGGTGCGGTGGAAGAAAGCGCCAAGGGCTCGGATTCCATCATGGCGGGCATGCCGATCATGGTGTTCATCGTCTTCACCCTGCTGATGCTGCAGCTGCACAGCTTTAGCCGCTCGGTGCTGGTCTATATCACCGGTTTCCTGGGCATTGCGGGCGTGACGGCGGCATTGCTGCTGCTCAACCGGCCCTTTGGCTTTGTCGCCTTGCTGGGCGTGATCGCACTCATGGGCATGATCCAGCGCAACTCGGTGATCCTGATCGACCAGATTGAGGCCAACCATGCGGCGGGCCTGTCGACCTGGGATGCGATTGTCGAGGCCGCCACCCACCGGCTGCGCCCGATTGCGCTGACCGCTGCGGCTGCCGTGCTGGCGATGATTCCGCTGTCGCGCAGCATTTTCTGGGGGCCGATGGCCGTAGCCATCATGGGCGGCCTGGTCGTTGCGACGGTGCTGACCTTGCTGGCGCTGCCGGCGATGTATGCGGCCTGGTTCCGCGTGAAAAAGGAGCACAGCGAGGTGCCACTGTCGGCAGCGGTTTGAACCCGGTGTGGCAGAGGCCGGCCAGAGGCGGCCGGGCCCTTGCAACATGGACGGTTTTCGGCCGGTCTTGCTGAAAATGCCCATGCCTTGCATTAGAATCTTGGATTGACCTAAAAACAGGCGGGTTGGCTCACAAGCTGGCTGCAGCCGCAACCGCGCGGGTGGCGAAATTGGTAGACGCACCAGGTTTAGGTCCTGACGCCAGCAATGGTGTGGGGGTTCGAGTCCCCCCCCGCGCACCAAAATTTGATAGCAGAAGGTATAAGCACCATCTGCTTTTGCACTGAATATGAGCCGAATTTCCCGCAGGAGATTCGGCTTTTTTGTTGGTGTTTGGCGCCAGCGGCTGCCGGCATCCGGGTTCTGACCCTGCAGCAAGACGGTATTGGCAGCCAGGAAAAGAGCTGGCTTTATATATAATGTTCGGTTTCGGTCGATGGCGCCTTGCGCTGCACCGCTTTCGTGACAACGCTGGTTTTTGCCGCGTCACGCCTGGTGTTGCTTGCTACTGAATGCGCTGTCATCGTTTGATTTTTGGGTGTGCTGGGCTTAGGGCCAGTCGCCTATCTACTGGGACCCCAGGTTGTAAAACGGTGCCAATCCCCGTTGATGCCATCCCCGATGTGACACGGACAGTCCTCGCATCGGACGCAAGCTTTGCCGCTTGCAGGCTGGCTTGAATGGCGTTTGCACACCGTGGCCGGAAGGGTTCGTGCCTAACTAGGATTAACCATGGCAGTGAATGTTGAAACCCTTGAAAAGCTCGAGCGCAAAATTTCGCTGAGCTTGCCTCTCGCATCCGTGCAAACCGAAGTGGACAGCCGCCTCAAGCGCCTGGCCCGCACCGTGAAGATGGACGGCTTCCGTCCAGGCAAGGTGCCGATGAACGTGGTGGCACAGCGCTATGGCTATTCGGTGCAGTACGAAGTGCTCAACGAGAAGGTCGGCGAGGCTTTTGCCAAGGCCGCCAACGAAGCCGAGCTGCGCGTGGCCGGTCAGCCCAAGATCACTGAAAAAGAAGGCGCACCTGAGGGTGAGCTGGCATTTGACGCCGTGTTCGAAGTGTTCCCCGAAGTCAAGATCGGTGACCTGGCTTCCGCCGAAGTCGAGAAGCTGGCTGCCGACGTGGATGACGCTGCTATCGAAAAGACCATCGACATCCTGCGCAAGCAGCGTCGCACCTTCGCCCAGCGCCCAGCCGATACGGCTGCCGTGGACGGCGACCGCGTGACCGTGGACTTCGAAGGCAAGATCGACGGCGAACCCTTCGCTGGCGGCAAGGCTGAAGCCTTCCAGTTCCTGATCGGCGAAGGCCAGATGCTCAAGGAATTCGAAGACGCCGTGCGCGGCATGAAGACCGGCGAATCCAAGACTTTCCCCCTGGCATTCCCTGAGGACTACCACGGCAAGGAAGTGGCTGGCAAGACCGCCGACTTCCTGGTGACCGTCAAGAAGGTGGAAGCGGCCAACCTGCCCGAAGTGAACGAAGCACTGGCCAAGTCCCTGGGCATTGCTGACGGCTCCGTCGAAGGCCTGCGCGCTGACATCAAGAAGAACCTGGAGCGTGAAGTCAAGTTCCGCGTTCAGTCGCGCAACAAGCAAGCCGTGATGGAAGCCCTGGTGTCCAAGGCTGAGCTGGACCTGCCCAAGGCCAGCATCGACGCCGAAGTCGGCCGTCTGCTCGAAGGCGCCCGTGAAGAGCTCAAGCAACGCGGCATCAAGGACGCTGAAAAGGCGGAAATCCCTGCTGACGTGTTCCTGCCCCAAGCCGAGCGCCGCGTGCGTCTGGGCCTGGTGGTGGCCGAGCTGGTCAAGGCCAACAAGCTGGAAGCCACGCCTGAGCAGATCAAGGCCCACATCGACGAGCTGGCATCGAGCTACGAGAAGCCAGAAGACGTCGTGCGTTGGTACTTTGGCGACCGCCAGCGTCTGGCCGAAGTTGAAGCCGTTGTGATCGAAAACAACGTGACCGAATTCGTGCTGGGCAAGGCCAAGGTCAGCGACAAGACCGTGTCCTTCGACGAACTGATGGGCCAGCAAGGCTGATAGGACGCGCGCCGGGCGGCCATGGCCGCCAGCGCTGCCGCCAGCTACAAAACAGGGGCTTGTGCTTTTGGGCGCAGGCCCCATTTTATTGGGGTACAGTTAGCGCAGTCACAGTGCATTGACGCTAGCTTCCACCAATCCTGAACGGAGATGTAATGAGCGCACAAGATATTCAGAACTTGGGTTTGATCCCGATGGTGATCGAGCAATCGGGCCGTGGTGAGCGCTCGTTTGACATTTACTCGCGTCTGCTCAAGGACCGCGTGATTTTTCTGGTCGGTGAAGTCAACGACCAGACCGCCAACCTCGTGGTGGCCCAGCTGCTGTTCCTGGAAAGCGAAAACCCCGACAAGGAGATTTCGCTCTACATCAACTCGCCAGGCGGCAGCGTGACCGCTGGCATGGCCATCTATGACACCATGCAGTTCATCAAGCCGCAGGTCTCGACCATGTGCCTGGGCTTTGCTGCCAGCATGGGCGCTTTCCTGCTGGCCGCTGGCGAGAAGGGCAAGCGCTACTCGCTGCCCAACTCCAAGATCATGATCCACCAGGTGCTGGGCGGTGCCCGCGGCCAGGCCACGGACATCGAAATCCATGCCCGCGACATCATTCGCACCAAGGAGCAGATGAACCGCATCCTGGCAGACCGCACCGGTCAGCCTTATGACAAGGTCAAGGCCGATACCGAGCGCGACTACTTCATGACGGCGCCAGAAGCCCAGGAATACGGTTTGGTCGATACTGTGGTAGAAAAGCGCCCATAAGTAGGCTTTTCCGGATAAGCGGCCCCAACCCTACCGGTTGAGGCCGCTTTGTAGTTGGTTATCATTGTTTCCACATAGATTCGATTGAAGGCATTGCCCCCATGGCCGAGAAAAAAGGCTCATCCAGCGAAAAAACCCTGTACTGCTCCTTCTGCGGCAAGAGTCAGCACGAGGTGAAGAAACTCATTGCCGGACCGTCCGTGTTCATCTGCGATGAGTGCATCAACCTGTGCAATGACATCGTGCGCGACGAAGTGGCGGCAGAAGGCAAGGAGGGCGAGAAGGCCAAGGGCAATGATCTGCCGACACCGGCCGAGATCAAGGCCACCCTGGACAACTATGTCATCGGTCAGGATCCCGCCAAACGCACCCTGGCCGTGGCGGTGTACAACCACTACAAGCGCCTGGCGCACAAGGACAAGGCCGGCAAGGACGATGTGGAGCTGGCCAAGAGCAATATCTTGCTGATCGGCCCCACCGGCTCGGGCAAAACCTTGCTCGCCCAGACCCTCGCTCGCCAGCTGAACGTGCCCTTTGTGATGGCGGACGCCACCACGTTGACGGAAGCGGGCTATGTCGGCGAGGACGTCGAGAACATCGTGCAAAAGCTGCTGCAAAGCTGCAACTACGATGTCGAGCGTGCCCAGCGCGGTATCGTCTACATCGACGAAATCGACAAGATCACCCGCAAGGCGGACAACCCCTCGATCACCCGCGACGTATCGGGCGAAGGCGTGCAGCAGGCGCTGCTCAAGCTGATCGAAGGCACGATGGCCTCGATCCCGCCTCAGGGCGGGCGCAAGCACCCGAACCAGGATTTCCTGCAGGTCGACACGACCAATATCTTGTTCATCTGCGGCGGCGCCTTTGCTGGTCTGGAGAAGGTCATCGAGAACCGCTCCGAGGCCTCGGGCATCGGTTTTGGTGCCACCGTCAAGAGCAAGCAGCAGCGCTCCATCTCCGAGGCCTTCCGCGATATCGAGCCCGAAGACCTGATCAAGTTCGGCATCATCCCCGAGCTGGTGGGTCGTCTGCCCGTGGTCACGGCGCTGGCCGAGCTGTCGGAAGACGCGCTGGTGCAGATCCTGACCCAGCCCAAGAATGCGCTGGTCAAGCAGTACAACAAGCTGCTGGGCATGGAAGGCGTGGAGCTGGAAGTACGCCCGGACGCACTGACCGCGATTGCGAAGAAGGCGCTGGCCCGCAAGACCGGTGCCCGGGGGCTGCGCTCGATTCTGGAGCAATCGCTGATGACCACCATGTTTGACCTGCCCACCACCGACAACGTGGCCAAGGTCGTGGTCGAAGAAGCGACGATCAACGAAGGCAAGCCGCCCCTCCTGGTGTACCGGGAAGCGGCCAAGAAGGCCTGATGGGCCCGATGGCAGAGGCCGCTTGGACTCTGCCCTCTGTGTTTACCAGGATCGCCCGGCGCTGCCGGGCTGTATCCAAAGGGTTTGAGGGTGTCTTTCTGGCCTGCACCCGCCCTGGCCCCTGGTTTTTGATGGCCAAGGGTTGAAATATCGCTTTTACGGATCATCTTCGTAGAAGTTTCAAAAGGATTTTCATGTCCGACAACCAAACCCAATCCTCCCACCCCCTGGAATTGCCCATGCTCCCGCTGCGGGACGTGGTCGTGTTTCCGCACATGGTGATTCCGCTGTTCGTAGGCCGCCCCAAGAGCATCAAGGCGCTGGAGACGGCGATGGAAGGCGACCGCAAGATCATGCTGGTGGCCCAGAAGACGGCGGCCAAGGACGATCCCACCGTCAACGACATGTTCAGCGTTGGCTGCGTCTCGACGATTTTGCAGATGCTCAAGCTGCCCGATGGCACCGTCAAGGTGCTGGTCGAAGGCGTGCAGCGTGCCCAGGTGCAGGAAATCGCCGAAGGCGAGGACTACTTCACCGCGCAGATCGAGCCCGTGGAGCCCGGCGACAGCGCCGACAAGGCCAGCGAGATCGAGGCCTTGCGCCGCGCCGTGATGCAGCAGTTTGACCAGTACGTCAAGCTCAACAAGAAGATCCCATCCGAGATCCTGACCTCCATCTCCGGAATCGATGACGCAGGCCGCCTGGCTGACACCATCGCCGCCCACCTGCCGCTCAAGCTCGAGAACAAGCAGGCCGTGCTGGAGCTGCAAAAGGTGCAGGACCGCCTGGAAAACCTGTACGACCAGCTTGAGCGCGAGGTCGACATCCTCAATGTCGACAAGAAGATCCGTGGCCGCGTCAAAAAGCAGATGGAAAAGAGCCAGCGCGACTTCTACCTCAACGAGCAGGTCAAGGCGATCCAGAAGGAACTGGGCGAGGGCGAAGACGGCGCCGACCTGGAAGACCTGGAAAAGAAGATCAAGCTCGCCAAGATGACGCAGGATGCGCGCAAGAAGGCCGAGGGCGAGCTCAAGAAGCTCAAGCTGATGTCGCCGATGTCGGCCGAGGCCTCGGTGGTGCGCAACTACATTGAGACGCTGGTGAATCTGCCCTGGGGCAAGAAGACCAAGGTCAAGAAGGACCTGGTCATCGCCGAGGATGTGCTCAACGAAGACCACTATGGCCTCGACAAGGTCAAGGACCGCATTCTTGAGTACCTCGCGGTGCAGCAGCGCGTGGACAAGGTCAAGGCACCGATTCTGTGCCTGGTCGGCCCGCCTGGCGTGGGCAAGACCTCGCTGGGCCAGTCGATTGCCAAGGCGACCGGGCGCAAGTATGTGCGCATGGCGCTGGGCGGCATGCGCGACGAGGCCGAGATCCGCGGTCACCGCCGCACCTACATCGGCGCGATGCCCGGCAAGGTGCTGCAGAACCTGTCCAAGGTCGGCACGCGCAATCCACTGTTCCTGCTCGACGAAATCGACAAGCTGGGCATGGACTTCCGGGGCGATCCTTCGAGCGCCTTGCTGGAAGTGCTCGACCCCGAGCAGAACAGCAAGTTCGGCGACCACTATGTAGAGGTCGATTTCGACCTCAGCGATGTGATGTTTGTCGCTACCTCGAACTCGATGAACATACCGCCAGCCTTGCTGGACCGGATGGAAGTGATCCGCCTGGCCGGTTACACCGAGGACGAGAAGACCAATATCGCGATGCGCTACCTGCTGCCCAAGCAGATCGAGAACAACGGCGTCAAGGCCGGTGAACTGGAGCTGCGCGAGGACGCCGTGCGCGACATCGTGCGCTACTACACCCGCGAAGCCGGTGTGCGTTCGCTCGAGCGTGAGCTGTCCAAGATCTGCCGCAAGGTGGTCAAGAACATCCAGCTGGGCAAGGCGCAGGCACCGGTGCAGGTGACGGCCGACAACCTGCCCGACTACCTGGGTGTGCGCAAGTTCAGCTACGGCCATGCCGAGCAGAAGAACCAGGTCGGTCAGGTCGTGGGCCTGGCATGGACCGAGGTGGGCGGCGATCTGCTGACCATTGAAGCGGCTGCCATGCCCGGCAAGGGCGTCATCAACCGCACAGGCTCGCTGGGCGATGTGATGAAGGAATCGGTCGAAGCGGCCCGCACCGTGGTGCGCAGCCGGGCCCGTTCGCTGGGTATCCGCGATGACGTGTTCGAAAAGCGCGACATCCACATCCACGTGCCCGATGGCGCCACCCCCAAGGATGGCCCCAGCGCTGGTGCGGCGATGACGACGGCGCTGGTGTCGGTGCTGACCGGTATCCCGGTGCGTGCCGATGTGGCGATGACCGGCGAGATTACCTTGCGCGGTGAAGTCACCGCCATTGGTGGCCTGAAGGAAAAGCTGCTGGCCGCGCTGCGTGGCGGTATCAAGACCGTGATGATCCCGGAAGAGAATGTCAAGGACTTGGCCGAGATCCCCGACAACGTCAAGAGCGGTCTGGAGATCGTGCCGGTGCGCTGGATCGACAAGGTGCTGGAAGTGGCGCTGGAAGTCACTCCCACACCGTTGAGTGACAGCGATGTGCCTGCCGCCGAGCCGGTGCCCGTGGTGCCTGCTGTGGCCGTTGCGGCAACGGCCGCCAAGGCGGCACCTGCGCGCCGCTCGCGTGCCGTCAAGCACTAGATCGGCTACTGGTCTGCACGGAAAACCGGCCCGTCATCAAAAACGGGCCGGTTTGCCAAAAAGACCAAAAAATATGCGTTACAATGCATACCATCGCGGAGCCCGGTATATAATAGCGGACTTCCGGTAAAGCGGATACGCGGGAATAGCTCAGTTGGTAGAGCGATACCTTGCCAAGGTATAGGTCGACGGTTCGAACCCGTTTTCCCGCTCCAAATTGGCTGTGTTGATGGTTTCAGCATGGCAACAATCCATGGCGCGATAGCAAAGCGGTTATGCCCCGGATTGCAAATCCGGTTAGACCAGTTCGACTCTGGTTCGCGCCTCCAGGACATGCTTGTCAGTACGTTTTGGGTTCGTGGTGAAACGAACAATGTATGCGGGAATAGCTCAGTTGGTAGAGCGATACCTTGCCAAGGTATAGGTCGACGGTTCGAACCCGTTTTCCCGCTCCAGTTTTCAAAGCTGGTGTGGATCCGTTCATGCTAGTTTTTGCGGGAATAGCTCAGTTGGTAGAGCGATACCTTGCCAAGGTATAGGTCGACGGTTCGAACCCGTTTTCCCGCTCCAGTTTTCAAAGCTGGTGTGGATCCGTTCATGCTGGTTTTTGCGGGAATAGCTCAGTTGGTAGAGCGATACCTTGCCAAGGTATAGGTCGACGGTTCGAACCCGTTTTCCCGCTCCAACACATTGCGAAAAGAGCCTCAGGGCTCTTTTTGCTTTTTCGGCGCCGGTTTTTGCGTTGCGGGGCGTGCTGCTGCCTCTGCCAACGGGTCGCGCAGCCTCTGCATCGTCATCCCGTCTCTTTCACGTTTTACGCCCTCGGTAGTGCCCGCATGTCCGCATGGGAGTAGGGCGGATCTGCCTGGCGCGTCGCAAAGCGCCACCCCCCCATAGCCTTCATTGAACTGCAGCGTTGCCCAGAGCCACGATCCATGCCTGTCTTGCTCCAACAGCGCAGCGGGAGCAGCTAGAATGGCAGGCTGCGTGCCCCGATGGTGAAATTGGTAGACACCCGGGACTTAAAATCCCGTGCCGCGAAAGTGGCGTGCCGGTTCGATCCCGGCTCGGGGCACCACCACATGATGAATTTCAACAGAAATTCACGCGGCGGATTGCGTTGTGGGGCTCCAGAAGCATTCAGGGGCAGCGACAGCAGATGCAGCGCAGCGCCAAGACCACGCTGGGCATCCACTGTCCCATGTGCAGGCACCGGCACACTAGCGGTCTTTCTTGGGCGCAGACCGCTGCTCTGGAAAGAACACCCGCTCAATCTCTCGCAGCGTTCCAGTGCCAATCGTGCGAATCTTCAACAATTGGCGGGGATAGGCCTCGCGCAGCTGCTCGGGCGTCTTGATGCCTGCGCGGGCGAGTGCGCGCACCGTTACCAGCGGCAGCTTGCCATTCAATGATGAGTCGTAGGCATACCGGATCGCCGGCGCGGCAAAACCGGGCTCATAGCGCTGGCCGGGGAAGAGCGCCATCTCGATCCTGCGCAACCGCAGCATGCCTATGCCATGCATTCTGAGCAAGCCCAGCGGATAGGCTTGTCTGACGGCTTCGACCGAATCCACGCCATTTTTGGCCAGTATGCGGATGGTGCGCTCGGACAGCAGACCGTCCAGAGGCGTGTGAGACGGGATAGATTTGTTGTATTCATTCGACATCCGGCCAGATCGTAGTGGCTGGTATCGCGGGGCCATGACGGCCAACCCAGGGCAGATTCTGTAGGCGTTGGTAGACAGCAGATGCCAGTGCCCTGCCGCCGCTGCACAACAGGTAGAGGCCTGGCCTGCGCTTGTTGTTCAGCGGTCTTGCGGGCTTTGTTTCACTGCGCCAGTCTGTCTCTCCTGGTGCTCTGTCAAGTCTGTCCCTTCGAGCATATGCAGCGGCCCCATCCACCGAAAGGGCCTGCGGTGCGGGCTTTGCTGGCGGGCCAGCGCGTCGACCGATTGCAGCCACTGGGCGAGTTCCTGGGCGGGCATGGTGGCGCTGCGCTGGTCGCCCAGCCGGCGCAGAAAGCGGCCCAGTTCCTGGTGCCAGGCGGCATAGTCACCGCAGCCATGGGTGCACCAGTGCGGGCGCATGCCCAGCCAGGCTTTGATGCTGGGGTGCTGGCTCAGCGCGCTGGTGTCCAGGATGCAGTGCACATCCATATGGGGCGGCAGCATGGCGTCGACCTCGCGCAGAAAAACCAGAAACTCCTGGTGCCGCAGGCGCGGCTTGCACTGCAGGGCCGGGCTTTTGCAGGCGGTGCTGAGTGCCTGGCAGAGTGCGGCCGATAGCGGGTGCTGGCAGCCCTCGTTGCCGGAGATGCGCTGGGGCTCGCTGGCTTCTGCGGGCGCAGCGGGCAGGCTCAGCGGGCTCTTGGTGTCCAGGCAAATGACCAGGGCCTTGTCGCTGCCGCTCAGGTAGAGCGCTGCAGGTGCCTGCAACTGCTCCATGAGGAGCGGGTCGCTGAACAGCGCAAAGTGGGGGCGGGACTTGGTTTTTCCCAGCAGCTGCAGATAGCGGGCCACGCTGCTTTTGGACATGCCCGTGCGTGCGGCCAGCGCGCGCACGCTGCCCTGGGGCGTGTCTGCGGACACCAGCGCTGCTTTGGCGCTGGCAGCGATGGCTTGCAGCTGGCGCTCATCAATGGTGCGGGGTTTGCCCGGGCGCATGCTGTCATACAGGCCCACCACGCGGTGGCTCGCAAAGCGTCGGCGCCACTTGCCGACGGTTGCCTGGGTCAGCGCCATGCTGTTGGCGATGGTGACGTTGCTGTCGCCTTCCACGCTGCGCAAGATGATTTTGGCGCGGGTGGCGATGTGGCCGTGCTGGTCGGGGTTGCTGGCCAGGTCTTCGAGTTGCTCGCGTTCCCGCGCACTCAGCGTAATCCCTGATTTCGGTCTTCCTTTTTCCATTGTGTTTTCTCCGTCGCCCGCTATGTATTGGGGCAGCAATTAATGCTGCATATTTATTGGACAGATGAAATGATTACTCGCTACTTATGGCAAGTTATTCTGGGACGGCATCGAATATCGATTGCATATTTATGTTGTGTAGTTATGGGACGGGTGGTGGGTTGGCTGCTTTGGGTCATGATTTATATGAAATTATTGTGGAATCTGTGCATCTCTGCCTAGGATTGTTCAATAACCCATGGATGTCATCAATATGACAGTTGAAAAATTTCATCTAGCAACAAATAAATTTTGACAAATAAGCTTATTCAGTCTATTTAGGATAAGAAACACTTTGTTAACATTTTAATGAAAATGGCATGTACATGGGCAAAACAGATAGATACCATTGCGCCGTTCAGTAATTGCGCTGCGCGGTCGCATGGCATGGTTTCTGAAATCACTGAATTTTCTTCTGAATGATCCATGAATGAGGAGCTAGCCTTGACTATGACAAATCACACCAATTCCCATAGTGCAACTATTGCCAAGCCTGTTGCCCAGCGCAAATCGCGCGGCCAGGGTATGACGGAATACATCATTATCTTGGGCCTGATTGCGATTGCCGCGATTGCCGCTTTCAGCTTTTTTGGCCAAACCGTTCGCAGCCAGGTCGCAGGTATGGCCAAGGAAGTGGGCGGTGAATCGGGCAAGGAAGGTATTACTGCTGCACAGGCTGCTTCGGGTAAGGCGCTGACCAATGCCCAGAAGAATATGAATATGTCGACCTATACCGAAGGCGGTAACGACGGCGCCAAGTAAGAGCCGCTATCGCAACCCCGAAACCTTGCTGCCAAGTCGCAGGCACCTGGTATTTCCTTGCGCTGCCAGGGTCTGTGACGGTGTGCCGCATATGCAGTGCATACCCTGGGGTGTGCGGGGTTGAGATAATGGCTTGAGGTTATCCATGGGAGGGAGGGCCTCCGGAATTCAACGAATTACATAACAGTGGCCATCATGCATAAACCATCTTCGTATCGGTCTGGCGATCGCGTACAAAAAGGGCAGGTGATTGTCTATTTGTTGGCCATCATTCCGGTGGTTTGTCTCAGCATATTTCTGGTCTATAACACGGCCATTGTTGCGCGAGACAAAATGAAGCTGCAAAACAATGCCGATGCGATGACCTATAGCGCATCCACGGTATTTGCGCGGCAATTGAATTTTCTGGCCTATACCAATCGGGCCATGGCCGCGAATGAAGCGGGCGTGGCCATGCTGGCCAGCTTTCAGACATCGATTGGCATGGTGGTCAGCACGGCGGCCAATATACAAGTGGCGCGGGTGGAGATCGAAGGCCAGAAGGGCGTGTGGAACCTGGCCCAGGCATCGGCAGCGGCTGCGCGTTATGACTTCATCAGCGCCATCAATTACCTGGTCAAGTGGGGCCGCAATGTGCAGGCCGCGGCCAAGTACCAGCGCCAGGCCAACAACATCGCCAAGGCGATCGAGCCTTCGGCCCGGCCGTTCCAGATCATGGTCGATGCACTGCGGGTGCTCAACACCGCCATTTCGCTGGCCCAGGCGGCCACCACCGGTGTCAGCATTCCCGAGGCCATCGTTGTCGCCAAGGATGTGCTCAACGACAACGACGACAAGGCCTATTTGCCGGTGGCGGCCAATGCACCGCTGATTGCCAGCTCGTCGCTGGAGTTTCTCAACTTCATCAAGCTCTACAGCACCACGTCGGACCGCCGCAACGACGACGACGATTTTTTTGATGCGATGCGCTTTGCCCATGCGGCCCAGGCCACGCGCGATGATTTCACCAAGGACCGGCGCATTTTCCCGGGCCTGATCGGTCAGGGCATCAGCGGTATGCAGAACGATGGCTCGAGCTTTGACCTCTCCAGCGGTCCGATTGCAACCGCCATGCAGGAGCTGCTCAAGGGCACGGTGTCCTGGAAGGGCGGCACCGAGCTGGTCGCCACCCAGGGCTCGGACCTGGCCGCTGAGCGTGGCCGCATCCGCTGGCAATCTGCTGATTCGGTAAACATTTTCGGCGCCGGGGTGCTGCTGGGCGAGCGCTTTGTCGGCGACTTCGGGCTGGGCGCGGCCGCTGCCACGGGCGGCTCCGGCTATGCGGACAAAGGCTGGTCCGGCAACCGCCTGGCCTTGCGCTCCTATGACAAGAACTTCAAGCCGCGCAATGTCGACCCCGAATACCAGAGCGATGAAAAGCGCAACTACGGCAAGCTGACCTCAGACGGCCTGTCCGACAGTGCCATCTACGCCGCAGGCCGTGACCGCGATGGCAACAATTTGCTGGTGCCTTATGCCGTGCTGCAGTTCAACTCGGCCTACAAGTACAAGCCGCGCACCGACATTGGCCTGGTCACCAAGAATTTCTCCTTGCCCCGCTACTGGGATGTGCGCCAGCTGCGCACGCTCAAGGGCCGGGACCAGGACAAGTGGTATGGCGACCTGTCGATGACCAGCATCAACCCGCGCAAGTGGGGCAGCCTGACCGACAAGGGACCCACCATCTCGGTGATGGTGGCGCGCCGGGGCAGCGATGTGCGCACCGGCGAGCAGGCGGGCTTTGGCTATGCCAAGGATGACTACAGCATTGGCCTGCGCGACCGCATGTTTGGCGGTGACATGAGCGCGCTGTCGTCGGCCCAGCTGTATTTCAAGCGGCCGCAGGACCGCTGGCAGCGACGCGACATGACCAAGGACCAGTACAAGTCGCTGCAGATTGCCGGGCGCACGATCAAGGTCGGCTTTACCGGCGGCTATATCGAGCACAAGAACCTTTTCTCACCGTACTGGCAGGTCCACCATGTCGAGCCCTCCATCTGGGCGCGTGGCGTGGCCGTGGCTGGCTCGGCCCTGGGCGGGTCGGACGGCCTGTTCGGGGGCGGTGAGCCCGACAACCAGGATGCGGCGCAATGATGTCCCAGACTCCCCCGATGAAGACCCTGCGCCGCCGTGCCCGGCGCCGCGCGCAGCAGGGCAGTGCGCTGGTCGAGGTGACCTTGATCAGCGGTTTTGCGGCATTGCTGATGGCGGCTATCCCCTTGATCGCCGACTACGGCCAGGCACGCATGCAGGTTACCGCAGCGGCCAAGCTCAATGCCTGGCAGCGCTCGGTCTGGTTTCCTGCAGCGACGGAGACCGAGGTCATGTCGGCCGACCAGTACAAGGGCGCGAGCGGGTCCATCCGCAAGTCCGATGCCGAGCTGAGCAATGACTTGCGCCGCCATGTGTTCCGTGATCCGGCGCAGGACACCGACACCGGCGTGCATGGCGAGACCGTGTCCGAGTTCACGTCGGGCCAGGCGCGTATGCCCGACTTCAACGAGTCGCTCACGGCCAAGACCACGGCCGCGCCGCTGCCTTCGGTCGCCGCCTTCATGGACACCATCTTCTCCAAGGTCGGTGAGGTGCAGAACCTGGCCAAGGGCGAGTCGATCGCCAAGTTCCGCTTTGTCACCCAAGGCTATATGCGCACCGAGGTGGCGCTGGAGCGAGGTGCCGGTTTTTCTGCCGAGCGCTTCCCAACCGAATTTGGCAAGGTGGAGTCGGCCTTGCACAAGAACGACACGCCGCTGCCGCTCAAGCTGCAGATCAAGGACCATGTGACCATGCTGTCCGAGCCCTGGAGCGCCGGCGGCACCAACCGCGAGGAATCCAAGATCCAGGGCCTGGTGCCGATGAAGCTGCTGGACCGGCCCGAGTACCAGGATTTCCGCGCGCCACTGGGGCAGCTGGGCAGCACGCTCAAGTGGCTCTGGCCCACCTTCGACCACAACCTGCTCACCATGGGCCTGGCGCCAGGCGATGCGCAGGAGAAGTCGGTACCGCTGGATCGCTACGAGTGGCTGCAGAAGGTGCCGGCCGACGACACCTACAACGACAACCCGGGCGCGCATGAGTGCGGGCCGTTGGAGAAGCCCGACGGCAAGGACTGCTTCCGCTTCTACCGCGCGTTCCCGCCGCCGCCGGTCGTCAACACCTTGCCATGACGATGATGCTGTTGCACCGGCGCACACGGGGAGCGCTGGCAGCCCGCCGGCCAGCAGGGCTGTGGGGCCCATTGGCCTGGTTGCTGTTGACCGCGCTGGCTGCCGCGATTCCGCTGGCAGCGCGCGCTGCACCCGCCAGCGCCATTGCCTGGCCGGCCATCCTGTTTCCCGAGAAGAACCTGTCGCCCTACTGGGTGGCCGAGCTGATCGTGCAGAACAAGATTCCGATGCAGATCCAGGCCTTCGATGTCGATGGCGACACCCGTAAGGCCCAGCGCTTCTACCAGGAATGGCTGGGCGGCAAGGCCGATTTTTCAGAGACCACGCTCGACGGCATTCCGATCCTCGGCGCGCGTGACGGTAATTTCCGCATCACGGTGGAGTTCCGGCCCCTGCCCAGCGGCAAGCAGCAGGTGCGCATCTCCTCGGCCTGGCTGCACGGCGCGGTGCCGCAACTGGTCAGCGACCAGCTGCAGCGCCGCAGCCACCTGGCCGTGCCGATCGGCAGCGATGAGTTCTCCGACACCTTTTCGTTCGATGCAGACCGGGTCAACCGCACCAGTGTCTGGGGCAATACCTTGAGCGTCGAGGCCAATGAGCTCTACATCCGCGAGCAGGCGCTGGTGGTGGGCTGGACGGTGCTGAGCCGCAAGACCATCAAGGGCGGCACGCGCGCCCAGGTGGTGCTCCGGCGTGGCGGGCAGGAGGCGGTGATCGCCATCACCCACAACGGCGTGGGTTGCTCCATCGTCATCAGCAACACCTTGCCGCAGGCCTAGCCGCGTCCCTCTATGCCGATACCCAAGCACCTCACCCCTGTTCCTCGCGCCAGCCGGCAATCCGGGCAGATCATGACCGAGTACGTGATCGTTGCCGGCGTGCTGGCCGCCGTTTTTTTTGCACCGATGCCGGGTGCCGACAAGTCTTTGTTTCAGCTGCTGATTGATGCCTTTCGCGCAGCCTGGGCTTCCTATTCCTACACGATCTCTTTGCCATGGTGACCCCAAACTCTCCCAAACCGAATCGTTTCTCACGGCTGGCCAATGGCTCGCGCCGTGCCGCCCCGCTGATCGCCGCCATCACCCTGGGTGTGGTGGCCGCGGGCCTGGGCTGGTACTACCTCAAGACCTCCGAGGCCGAGATCCAGGCCAACCTGGAGTCCGAAGCCGAGCGACTGCGCACCGATGTGGTGGTGCCGATCCAGAACATTCCCGCCGGCACCGCGCTCTTGCCCGAGATGGTGGCCAAGCGCAGCGTGCCCTCGGCCTATGTGCATGCCGATGTGCTGACGCCGGACATGATCGACGGCTTTCTGGGCCGCCAGCTGTCGGTGGACATCAGTGCCGGCAAGCCGTTGCTGGCCAACTTTTTTGTCACGCCACGCAAGCTGTTCTCCGAAGAGCTCGAAGCGGGCGTGCGCGCCGTGACCATTCCGGTCGATGAGGTCAGCACCATCTCGGGCATGCTGCGCGCGGGCGACCATATCGACTTTCTGTTCATCGCCGACAAGGATGGCGGCACCCAGGCCGAAGACGCCATCGTCGTGCCGCTGTTGCAGGACGTGGTCGTGCGTGCCACCGGCCAGATCACCTCCGAGCAGTTCTCCGAGCTGCGCAAGCGCCCCGACATTGCCAACACCGTCGATCCCTACCGACAGCGCAGCTACACCACGGTGACCGTGGGGCTGCCGCCCGTCGATGCCCAGCGCCTCATCCTGGCGCAAAAGCTCGGCAAGATCGTTGCGGCCCTGCGCAATGCCGATGACCGCCAGAAGCTCGACACCGGCACCAACGCCCAGCAGCTGGCCAGCTATATCGACAGCTTCCGTCCCCAGCAGCCCGTCGTGCGCGCAGCGCCCACCCGCGCACCGGCGATGGTCGAGTACATCGTGGGCGGTGGCGGGGTCAAGACCCAGATGCAAACCCCGCTGGCGGCCTTGCTGGGCGCCGCGGCCGTGCCTGGCGCTACGGTGCCCGCGCCCCAGGCGCCTGCCGTCACCGGCTCCTACTGATTCCCACCCCGTCCTGCATTCTTCCCCGGCCACGCTGCGCCATTCGCTCCATAGAGTTGGTAGACCATGAATTCCTCGATGATCTGTATGCCTCGTCCCCGCCCAGCCGTCCCGACCTTGGGGGCAAGGGCCTGCGTTGCGCTCGCCCTGGCCTTGCCCATGGCTCCGTTGCTGGCCGCGCAGGCCTCCACGGGCACCAGCTCGCCCACCGCGGGCGGCGCACTGGGCGATATGCTTCGCGCCGCGCAGCGCGCGTCGCTGCAGGCCGAGGCCGAGCAGCGTGACGGCGATGGCAGTGATTTCGCCCGCGATACCGAGGGGGGCGCGGCGCCTTCCGCATCGCCGGGCTTTCGCACCTTGCCCACTGTCAGCGTCAACACCCAGCCCGCCTCCGATATATCGGGCATCGGCGGTGTGCAGCCCTTGGTCATCAAGCACCTGCCCACGTCGCTGTCGCTCTATGTGGGGCAGATGACCTTGATCGAGCTGCGCGACGTCGTGCGGGTGGCCGTCGGCAACGGCAAGGTGATGGAGGCGCGGGTGGTGGACCAGAGGAGCCTGCTGCTGACGGCGCTGGACGCCGGCGAAAGCACGGTCCATATCTGGCGCAAGGACGGCCAGGTCAGCAGCCTCAAGGCGCGCGTCAATGTGGTCGATCTGGACCGCATCGAAAGTGAGATATCGATGCTGACCGCCGGTATCACCGGTGTGAGCGTCTCCCGCGTGGGCGAGAAGATCATCCTTGATGGCGCCAACCTTGACCCGGCGGCGGTCTCGCGGCTGCGGGAGATTGCGCGCATGTACGGCCCGGCCGTGGTGTCCTTCGCCACCTCCGAGCGCCTGCGCGTGGACCGCATGATCGAGATGGATGTGCGCATTGTCGAGTTCTCGCGCTCGGCGCTGGACGACCTGGGCATGAAGTGGGACACCACGGGTGGTGGCTTCAACTTTGGCCTGTTCTCCGATATCGCCTCCAACGGCGGCTACCGCATCCTGCCGGAGAACTCGCCCTTTCTGAACATGGACAGCGGCTACGGCCAGGGCTTTTTGGACCAGCGCCGGCGCAAGGCGCGCTACTACTTTGGCCTGAGCACGGCGCTGACCTCGGCCATCAACTTGCAGGTGCAGCGCGGCAATGCGATGCTGCTGGCATCGCCCAAGCTCACCACCCGCAGCGGCGGCGAAGCGCGCTTCCTCTCGGGCGGTGAAATCCCCTTGCCCGCGATGAGCGCGCTGGGCACCGGATCGGTCAACTACAAGCCCTATGGCCTGCGCCTGCATGTCAAGCCGATGGCCGATGGCGCGGGCAATATCTCCGGCTCGATCCTGGCCGAGGTCAGCAACATCGACCAGTCGGTCTCGGTCGATGGCATCCCGGGGCTGCTGACGCGCCGCACCGAGAGCGAGTTCAATGTCGATGACGGCGACACCATCATCCTCTCGGGCCTGCTCAGCCGCCAGTCCTCGCGCGCCACTGATGGCCTGCCGGGCCTGCGCAATGTGCCGGTACTGGGCTGGGCCTTCAAGAACAACAACGACAGCGACACCCAGATCGAGACCGTGGTGTTCATCACCCCGCGTGTGGTGACCGCGCGCGATTCGCGCCCCCGCCTGGAGCGCACGCAGCAGATGGAAGAGCAGATCTCCAACGGCTTTACCGACCTGACCGAAGACCTCTACCGCAACTCCAAAAAGGCCGAGCTGCCCCTGCCCGAGCGGGGTCTGGACCCCGAGAGCTATTCGCACAACTGATGGCTGCGGCCGCTGATCCCGGAGAAGACCGTGCATAAGTTACTAGTCAATTCGCCCCGCCAGAAGGCGCAGGAGTTCGAGCTCGGCGCCGAGACCTTCACCATCGGCAAATCCAGCGACCGCTCCTTGCACCTGACCGGCTGGAACGTGGCGCGCGACCATGCGGTGGTGATGCTGCATGACGGCGACGTCTTCATCGAAGACCGGGGGAGCCTGTTTGGCACCTGGGTCAACAACGAGCGCGTGACCCGCTATGGCCCCTGCCGAGGGGGCGAGGAAGTGGTGGTCGGCGGGCATTCGATCATCGTTGTGCTCGATGACAAACTGGGCGGGCAGCGCGAAGAAGCGCACAGCCCGGGCCAGACAGCGCAGCCCGCGCTGGAGCACCAACGCCCCACGCGCAACGAGCCGCGCCCCGAGGACCCGATGCTGCAGTGGCGCCGCCTGCTGCACCGCCAGTTGCTCGAGCAATTGGAAGCGCGCCGCATCGACACCATCAAGATGAAGGACGATGAGCTGCGCTCCAACGTGCGCGCGCTGATTGCC
Source organism: Comamonas koreensis (assembly GCF_014076495.1). Lineage (NCBI taxonomy): Bacteria > Pseudomonadati > Pseudomonadota > Betaproteobacteria > Burkholderiales > Comamonadaceae > Comamonas > Comamonas koreensis. The sequence continues at coordinate 1,916,496 of NZ_CP043575.1, forward strand.
GAGATCATCCGCGACACGCCCAACCTGCCCGAGACCATTGACCGGGCCGAGCTGAGCCAGCAGCTGCTCGACGAGGCCATTGGCCTGGGCCCGCTGGAAGTGCTGCTGCAGGACGATTCGGTGACCGAAGTGATGGTCAACCGTTTTGACGAGATCTGGATCGAGCGGCGCGGCCGGCTGGAGCGCACCGATGTGTCCTTCACCAGCGATCTGGCGGTCAATGGCGCCATCGAGCGCATCGTGACGCCGCTGGGCCGGCGTATTGACGAGAGCTCGCCAATGGTCGATGCGCGCCTCAAAGACGGCTCGCGGGTGAACGCCATCATCCCGCCGCTGGCGATTCGCGGCCCCAGCATCACCATCCGTAAGTTTCCGAAGAAGCGCATGGGCGCCGAGGGCATGGTGCAGTACCAGTCGATCTCGCAGGCCATGGTCGATTTCCTGCAGCTGGCCGTCGAGAACAAGCTCAACATCGTGGTCTCGGGCGGTACCGGCACCGGCAAGACCACCTTGCTGAACATGATGTCCAACTTCATCCCCAACGACGAGCGCATCCTGACGGTGGAGGATGCCGCCGAACTCTCGCTGAACCAGCCCAACCTGGTATCGCTCGAAGCACGCCCGGCCAACGTCGAAGGCAAGGGCGCGGTGTCGATCCGCGACCTGGTCAAGAACTCGCTGCGGATGCGCCCGGACCGCATCGTCGTCGGTGAGTGCCGAAGCGGCGAGGCGCTGGACATGCTGCAGGCGATGAACACCGGCCACGATGGCTCGCTCACCACCTTGCACGCGAACTCGCCGCGCGATGCGGCAGCCCGTATGGAGGTGCTGGTGACCATGGCGGGCATGAACATCCCTGTTACCGCGATCCGCGAGCAGATCGCCTCGGCCATCCACCTGATGGTGCAGCTCACCCGCTTTCCCTGCGGCAGCCGCAAGATCACCCAGATCACCGAGGTGCTCAACTGCACCGATGGCGTGATCCAGATGCAGGATATTTTTGTCTTCCGCAAGACCGGGCTGGATGCCGAGTTCCGCACCCAGGGCCGCTTTGAGGCGACCGGGGTGATCCCGGACTTTGTTGCCAAGCTGGTTGAGCACGGCGTGCCGGTGAACATGGAGGAATTGTTCTTCCAGGGAGAGCCGGCATGAAGAACTGGCAGTTCCTCGGCTTTTTGCTGGCCGCCGCCGGCTTTGTGGTGCTCTCGGGCTGGCTGGTCTACAGCCGCATGGGGGAGTGGCGCGACAAGTCCAATGTCTACCTGCGCGGCCGTGGCCTCCGGATTCTGGGCATCTCGGAGTTCCATGCGCAAAAGGCGCTGACCCTGGCGACCGGCCATGTGGCCATGGTGGTCGTGGCCGGCATCATCACCTACCTGATTGCGCGCAACTGGTTGCTGGTGGTGGTGGTCTGCGGCGCCGTGTACTTTCTGCCAGCGCGCTGGTTTGCTTGGCAGCGCAAGAAGCGGCGCGAGCGCATCGAGGCCGAGCTGCCCGACGCCTTGCTCTTCATTGCCAGCGCATTGCGCGCGGGCAGTGCGCTGTCGGTGGCGCTGCAGATTCTGGTGCGTGACCAAAAAGGCCCGCTGGGCGATGAGTTCGCGATCGTGCTCAAGGAGCAGCGCATTGGCCTGTCGTTTGACGACGCGGTGCAGAACATGTCGCGGCGCATCCAGATTCCGGATTTTCTGCTGGTGGTGGTGGCCTTGCGCGTGGCCAAGGAAGTGGGCGGCAACCTGTCGGAGCCCCTGCAGCTGCTGGCCGAGACCCTGCGCAAGAAAGCGATGCTGGAGGGACGCATCAAGGCGCTCACGGCCCAGGGCCGCATCCAGGGGCTGGTGATGACCATGTTCCCGGTGGTGCTGGGCGGCATTCTGTACCTGATGCAGCCGACCATGCACCTGCTGTTTGTCACGCCCATCGGCTGGGGGGTGCTGGCCGTGATGGTCGTGATGCTCACCTTGGGCTATATGTCCATCAAGAAAATTGTCGCCATCGACATCTGAGCCATGAAAAACGCCATTCTGCTTGCCGCCATTTTTCTATCCGCTGTGATGGCCGGCATCATCTTGCTGTACTTCGTCGCCATCGTGCGCAAGGCCCGGCCATCGGTGCGCGAGCACATGGACCCGCTGCCCTGGGGCATTCGCCTCATCTGGCCAGCGGTCAACGTGCTGCAGTTCCATGTCTCGGAGATTGCGCCCACCTCCAGCCTGCTGCGCTGGAAGCGCAAGCTGCAGCTGGCTGGCCTGGAGTATGTGCTCAAGGCCGAGGAGATCATCGCCGTGCGTGTGATCTCGATGGCATTGGTGGGGCTGGCCTTTGCGGGCGCTGCGATGGCGCTGAAGATCGATGGCCAGTGGGTGCGCCTGGCCTGCCTGGCAGGCCTGCTGCTGGGCTGGATGCTGCCGGCGATCTGGGTCAATGACCGCAAGAAGCGCCGCGACAAGGAAGTGCTGCGCACCTTGCCCGGCTACCTCGACCTGATCACCCTGTGCTGCCAGGCGGGGCTGGGTTTGACGGCCGCGATCTCGCAGGCGGTGCAAAAAGGCCCCAGCGGTGCGATGCATGAGGAGCTTGAGCGCCTGCTGCGCGAGATGCGCACCGGCATGAGCCGTATGGATGCGTTCAACGCCATGGCCGAGCGCATGGACAACAAGCATGTGCGCGGCCTGGTCTCCAACCTGACGCAGGCCGAATCGCTGGGTGCCAGCGTCACCGATACCCTGGTCGCCATCTCCGAGCAGCGCCGTACCGAGCGCTTTCAGCACGCCGAGAAGCTGGCGATGGAAGCGCCCGTAAAGATGCTCGGCCCGCTGGTGATCTTTATCTTTCCGGTCACCTTCATGGTGATCTTTTTTCCACTCGCGGTGCAGATGTACCAGACCTTGAAATGAAAGGGCCGGGCATGCCCGCAGTCAAAGTACAGCTGGCCCGGCGCTTTTCCGAGCGCGCCTTTGGCCTGATTTTTCGCCCGCCGCCGGCCAGCGGCGAGGCGCTGGCGTTTGATCGCTGCGCGGCCGTGCACACCTGCTTCATGCGCTATGCGATCGATGTGGTGTTTGTCGATGCGCAGCAGCAGGTGCTGCGCATCAGCGCGGGCCTGGCGCCTTGGCGCATGGCCTGGTGCCGGGGTGCCAAGCGCGTGCTGGAGCTGCGCAGCGGCGAGGCCGCGCGCCTGGGCCTGGCGCCGGGCCAGCGGCTGCAACTGTGTTGAAGGAGCTTTGCCATGTTCTTGAAGAAAGCCAAGCCAGCGCGGCAACGCGGGGTGTCGATGACCGAGACCTTGATCGCGCTGCCGGTGGTACTGGTGTTCACGCTGTCGCTGATCCAGTTTGCGCTGATCTACCGCGCCAGGCTCACCTTACAGTACGCCGCCAACGAGGCCGCGCGCGTGGGCTCGCTCAACAATGCGCTGCCGCTGCCCTATGACCTGCGCATTCCGCTGGCCAAGAAGGGCATGCTGGCCGATGTGAGCCTGGGCAATGTCAAATCGGCGCTCACCAAGGGCAGCGTCTGGCAGGGCTTTGTGCGTGGCATGATGCCGCTCTATGTGGCAGAGTCCAGCGTCTCTGGCCTGCTCAAGGGCTGGGTCAATACCAACACCGACCTGATCCAGGGCAGCTGTATCGAGTACGTCAACCCCACGCAGAACACCTTTTTGGACTGGGCCATGGTGGAGAACTATGGCGAGTCGCGCGGCATCGTGCGCATCCCCAACGACAGCCTGCGCTACCGCAAGCCGCTGCCTTATGAGCGCGATGCCCGCACGGGTGCCACCGACACCTACAACGGCGACACCCCGAACCTGGAAGACACGCGGCTGCGCGGCGCGGTCTCCAACAAGACCTTGGGCGAGACCAATATCCTGCACCTGCGCGTGCACTATGGCTACAAGCTCAGCGTGCCGATTGCCGGGCCCATCATCATCAAGGCCATGCAGGGCTACCGCTATGTCTCCAAGCACATCGGCTCGGTGCTGACCACCGGCGACGATGTGCTCGGTGCCGAAGCCACTGACCTCTCGGCCATCGATGCCTTCTTTCTGGCGAGCGACCGCTTTCCGCTCACGCAGGAAGCCTCGGTGGGCATGCAGTCCTCGCTGTACTGGCATCCGTTCTATGCCTTTGGGCCGGCGCGCGATACCTCGGACCTCAATGCCAGCTTCAAATGGGACGTGGCCGACGGCAACAGTGGGCTGGGCGACTACGCCACCCTGGTGCCGGATCTGGTCGGTAATATCCGCAACGGAGCGCAGTGGGTGACCGCCCATGTGGGCAATGCAGCCATGGATGGTCTCAAGGATGTGGTGGGCCTGCGCAATGCTTTTTGCCCCGCGATCTGGGCCAATCCGATGGGGGTGGAGAATGTTCCCAATCCATTCGATGCGGCGCCTTGATAGGTCACTGGCTGCTGCGGCCGCGCTGCTGCTGGTAGCACTGGGCGGCGCCCCGGCCTGGGCGCAGACGGTGTGCAAGAGCGAGGGCGTTGAATACATTCTGGGCGGTGCCGCTGCCGCCGGACCTGGCTGCAAGGCCGCAGCCGCCGCTGCACCGCCAGCACGCCGCACCTTGCGCACGGCCGCATCCGCACCCGCCCCAGCGCTCACCCCGTCGCAAGGCCCGCGCCCGCGTGAAGGCGCAGATTTTGGCCAGGACGAGCGCCGCCTGATCCTGGAGACCGAGCTGAAAAAGGCCCAGCAGGTGCTGCAGGGCTTCTCGCAGGCGCTGGGCGGTTCAGCCGGCAGTGCGGCACCGGCAGACAAGAGCCGTGCGCTGGCCGATGTGCGGGCCCTCACGGCCGAGCTGGCCCGGCTGCCGCCGGTGGCAAGCCGCTGAGCGCATTAGTCTTGCTCCTCCAGCGATTGCAGCAGCGCGTCCGCGTTCGCATAGCCCGCGGCCTTGGACCGTTGGGCCCAGAACCGTGCGCCGGCCGCGTCATGGGTGTAGATGGCGATTTGCGCCAGGTTGTAGGCGGCGGCGCCATCGCCCAGGTCCGCAGCCAGCACCAGCCAGTCCCGCGCCTGGGCGTCATCGTTGTCTACGGAACGCAGGTGCTGGTAGACATTGAGGGCGGCGCGCTTGTCGCCCGCCTGCGCCAGGCGCTTTTGGCGCAGCAGCTCAGATTCCGACATGCGGGCAATGCCGGCGCTGTTGGCACCGGGCTCATAGCGGATGCCGGTCGGCGGGGCGGGCAGCGGCGCATAGGGGATTTGCTTGCAACCGGCGCTGGCCAGTAGCGCAAGCAATGCCAAGGGGAGGGCGGTGGAGGACAGGCGCATCGCTGCATTGTGGCATTGCGCAAGCCGGCACCGCCAACGCCCTCAGCGCACAAAGGTGGAGGGCTGCAGATCCGGTGTGGTCGCCTTGCGCCGCTCCAGCCAGAATGCCTCGTTTTTTGTCAGCATCTGGAAGTCCTGCGCATCCTGCAGCTTTTGCGCCGCATCCATCGGCCAGTTCGGGTTGTAAATCAGCTCACGTGCCAACGCCACCAGGTCCGCGTCGCCGTTGCGCAAAATGGCCTCGGCCTGCTGCGCATGCACGATCAGACCCACGGCCATCGTGCGCGCGCCGGTGGCAGCCTGGATGGCCGAGGCCAGTTCGACCTGGTAGCCATAGCTGGCAGATTGGCCGCTGCGCAGCGGCGAGCCGGCAATGCCGCCCGAGGAGCAGTCGATCACATCGACACCCAGCGGCAGCAGGCGTTTGACCAGCGCGATGCTGTCCTCCAGCGTCCAGCCCCCGGGCGCGCCGTCGGTGCAGGACAGGCGCACAAAGAGGGGCAGGGCTGCTGGCCACACGGCGCGCACCGCATCGACGACGGTCAGCAGCAGCCGGCAGCGGTTGTCCAAGCTGCCGCCCCAGGCATCGCCGCGCTGGTTGGCCAGTGGTGACAAAAAGCTGTGCAGTAGGTAGCCATGGCCGGCATGCAGCTCCAGCACCTGGTAGCCCGCCTGCGCGGCGCGGCGGGCCGCAGCGGCAAAGGCCTCCACCACCTGCTGGATCTGCTGCAGCGACATGGGCAGCGGCGTTTCGAGGCCCTTGCCTGCGGGGATGGCGCTTGGGCCCATCGGCATCCAGGCATCCCAGTCGGCGATGTCCGGCTGGTAGGGCAGGGGCCCCCGGCCCTGCGCGGGTGTCAGCTGCCGGGCCTTTCGGCCGGCATGCATCAGCTGGATGCCCGGCGTGGTGCCGCAGTCGCGCATCAGCTGCACGATGCGCTGCAAGGGCGCGACCATGTCGTCCTGCCACAGCCCTATATCGCCCAAGGTGCCGCAGCCGCGCCGCTCCACACCGGTGCCTTCCTGGAACACCAGGCCGCTGCCGCCGGCGGCCAGGCGCCCCAGGTGCATCAGATGCCAGTCCTGCACCTGGCCGTGGCGGCCCTGGTACTGCCACATGGGGGCGGCGACGATGCGGTTCTTGATCACCACATCGCGCAGCTGCAGTGGGCTGAAAAGCTGGTTCTGGGTTTCGCTGTGGGGCATGTTGCTGCCGCCTACTTCTTGACCAGCGGGCAGGCCGATTCGGACAGCGGCAGGAAGGCCTTGTCGGCCGGCACCGTGCTGATGACCTTGTAGTAGTCCCAAGGTGCCTTGGACTCCTGCGGCGACTTGACCTGGAACAAGTACATGTCGTGCACCATCATGCCGTCCTCGCGCAGACGGCCGTTCTTGGTGAAGACATCGTTGATGGGCATCTCGCGCATCTTGGCCATCACCGCCTTGGCGTCCGTGCTGCCGGCCGCCTCCACGGCCTTCAGGTAGTGCTTGACCGAAGAGTAGGCGCCCATCTGGCTCATATTGGGCATGGCGTTGACCTTGGCGAAGTACTTCTTCGAGAACGCGCGCGTCTCGTCATTCATGTCCCAGTAGAAGGCCTCGGACAGCAGCATGCCCTGCGCAGTGCGCAGGCCCACCGAATGCACATCGTTGATGTACATCAGCAGCGAGGCGAGCTTTTGCTTGCTCTCGGGGGTGATGCCGAATTCGCGCGCAGCCTTGATCGAGTTGACCAGGTCATTGCCGAAGTTGGCCAGGCCGATCACATCGGCCTTGCTGGCCTGGGCCTGCACCACGGCCGATGAAAAGTCCGAGCCATTTAGCGGGTGCCGGGTCTCGCCGATCACCTTGCCGCCCACGGTGGCAATGGCCTGGGTGGTGGCCTTGACGATGTCATAGCCGCCCGAGTAGTCGGCTGTCAGAAAGTACCACTGCTTGCCGATCTTCTCGGCCGCCGCCTTGCCCACGGTATTGGCCAGCGCGTACGAGTTGTAGGCCCAGTGCGCGACGGTGGGGCCACACATGTCACCGGTGATGCGGTCGCTGGCCGGGCCGCTCATCACCAGCACCTTGCCTTTTTCCTTGGCGATGTTGAGCACCGCGAGCGCGGCCGCGGAGCCGCCCACGTCCTGGATCGCGTCGACGCCGTTGTCATACCATTCGCGCGCCTTGGCCGCTGCCGAGTCGGCCTTGCTCTGGTGGTCAAAGGTCAGCAGCTCGACCTTGCGGCCCAGCACCTGGCCGCCGGCCTCATCGAGCGCCATCTGGGCAGCGGTGATGCTGCCCTTGCCGGTGATGGCCGAGTAGACGCCCGACTGGTCAACGATCAGGCCGATGCGCACCGGCGGGCCCGATTGCGCGATGGCGCTCAATGATAGGCACAGCAGCGCTGCGGCCAGGCCCAGCGGTTTGACGGGTGCGCGCAGCGCGGGGAGGTGAGAAATACGCATGGTGGTGTCTCCTGTTCAGCTTGTTGTCAGTACCTGGGATTCGCGGATCATGTGCTGCCAGCGCAGGCGCTCGGCCTGCAAGAATTTTTCATAGGCCTCAGGGCCCTGGGCGGTGACCGAGACGCCTTGCTTTTCCAGCAGGTTCTTGAGCTCAGGCGCCTGCAGCTGGGCCACGGTGGTGCGGCCCAGGCGCTCTACAACCTGGGCACTGGTCTTGCGCGGCACAAAAAAGCCGTTCCAGATCGGCGCGGCATAGCCGGGGTAGCCCAGCTCGGCGACGGTGGGGATCTCGGGCCAGGAAGCCATGCGCTGCGCGCTCAAGGTGGCCAGCACGCGCAGCTTGCCCGACTGCACCTGCGGCCGGGTAAAGAGCGCCGTCATCATGCCCATGTCCACGCGCTGCTGCAGCAGGTCCGGCAGGGCCGGGGCCTCGCCCTTGTAGGGCGCATGGATCATTTGCGCGCCACTGAGCTTGCCCAGGTACTCCATCGCCACATGCAGCGGGCCCAGCGGCCCGGTGGACATATAGCGCAGCTTGCCCGGTGTCTTCTTCGCATCGGCCAGCAGCTCGCCCAGGGTCTGGTAGGGGCTGTCTTGCGCCACCACGAGCACATAGTCCACATTGCAGATCGAGGCCACCGCCGCAAAGTCGCGCTGCGGCCGGTAGCCCAGGTCGGGCATCGTGTGCTCGAGCACGATATTGGTGCCCACGCCGCCCATCAGCACGTTGTAGCCATCGGGTTCGGCATGGGCCACCTGGGTCGCGCCGATGGCGCCGGCTGCGCCCACCTTGTTGTCGACCACCACCGGCTGGCCCAGGCCCGGCTCCAGCGCCTTGGCCAGCAGGCGGCCGAGCACATCGGTGGCGCCGCCGGCGGCAAAGGGCACGACCAACCGCACCGGGCGCGACGGGTAGGGGCTCTGCGCCCAGGCGTGCTGGCCGGCCAGCAGGCTGGCTGCGCCCCAGGCTGCATTGCGCAGCAGCCAGCGTCGCCGGTCCCGGTTGGCGGGTGTTTGGGTTGGGGAAAGTTGGTCGTTCATGGCATTGTCTCCGTGTCCTTTTTGTGGTGTTGCCGTGTCCAGAGGCCCCTTTTGAGAAAGCTATAGCCGGGTTGCGCTGATCGTGAGCCCTCCGTCGATGTGCAAGGTCTGGCCGGTGATGTAGCCCGCCAGCGGGTGCAGCAAGAAGTCGATGGCATGGGCGATCTCCACCGGCTCGGACACCCGCTGTAGCGGCACGGCGGCGAGCAACGCCTCGGTCTGCGGCGCGCCGGGCGGACTGGCGGTCTTGAACAGCTCGGTGGCGACGGGCCCGGGGGCAATCACATTGACCGTTATCTGGTCCGGGGCCAGCTCCAGCGCCCAGGTGCGGCTCATGCCGATGACGGCGGCCTTGGTGGCGCTGTAGGCGGTGCGGTTGGGCTTGCCCAGCGCTGCGCGCGAGGAGATATTGACGACCCGGCCCGCGCGCGCCTGGCGCATGCCCGGCAGCAGCGCCTGCATGCAGACCAGGCAGGCGTTCACGTTCAGCGCCATGGCCTCGTTCATGTCGGCCACGCTGGTGTGCGCCAGGTCGGTGGTGTGGGCGAGCGCCGCGTTGTTGACCAGGCCATAGAAGGGCGCCTGCGCGGCCAGGTCGCTGACCAGCGCCCGCGTGCCTTCCAGGTCCATCAGGTCACAGGCGATGAACTGCTCATCGGGCCGCGCGTCGGCGGGGATGCTGCGGGCCAGGCCAATCGTCTGGTAGCCCTTGTCGGCGAGGTAGCGCATCGTGGCGCGGCCAATGCCCCGGCTGGCGCCGGTCACCAATACGCGGGGTTGGCGGGAGCTGTCTGTCATGCCTGGCCTTTCAATAGTTGTCGACCGATGATGGTCTTTTGCACTTCGGTCGCACCTTCGTAGATGCGCATAGGGCGCACTTCGCGGTAGAGGCGCTCGACCACGCTGCCGCAGGTGATGCCCATGCCGCCCCACAGCTGCACGGCGGCATCGACCACCTGGAAGGCGGCCTCGGTGCCCTGCATCTTGGCCATCGCCGCCTCGGTGCTGATGCGGCGCTGGCGCACATCGCGCAGCCAGGCGGCCTTGTGCACCAGCAGGCGTGCGGCTTCCAGCTGGGTGGCCATATCGGCCAGCTTGTGCTGCACGGTCTGCATCTCGGCCATCGCCTGGCCATAGAGCTGGCGCTGGCTGACCCGCGCCAGGGTCTCATCGAGCGCGCGCTGGCCCATGCCCAGCGCGGCGGCCCCCACCGAGCTGCGGAAGATATCGAGCACGCCCATCGCCACCTTGAAGCCTTCGCCCGGCTGGCCAAGCAGGCGGCCCGCAGGCACCTTGCACGCGTCAAAATGGATCTCGGCGAGCGGGTGGGGCGCGATGATGTCGATGGCGCGGTGGATGTGGAGGCCCGGGGTGTCGGCATCGACCAGCAAGGCCGACAGGCCGCTCGCGCCCCTGGCCTCTTCGGTGCGGGCGATGACCACATAGAAGTCGGCGATGCCGCCGTTGGAGATATAGGACTTGGCGCCATCGAGCAGGTAGTGGTCGCCCTGCAGCACCGCCCGCGTCTTGGTGGCGGCCACGTCGGAGCCGCCATCGGGCTCGGTCAGCGCAAACGCTGCCACCTTGCGGCCCTGGCTGCAGGCCTGCACATAGGGCGCCACCAGCTGCGCATCACCCTTTTGCCATAGCGCTGCACTGCCGATGCCCTGCATGCTGAAGACAAAATCGGCCAGCGGCGCGTAGTAGCCCAGGCATTCGCGCACCAGGCAGATGGCGCGCAGGTCCACCGCTGGCGGCAGACCATCGGCCATTGCCGGCGCCGCATATTCGAGCAGGCCATGCTGGGCGAGGCTGTGCAGCCAGTGGGCGCATTCGGCCTGCAGGTCCTGCGGGGTTTCATCGGCCAGGCGCGCACGGTTGTGGCTGATCCAGTCGTTGAGCCGGGCGATGACCTCGGCATGCCGGTCGTCAAAAAATGGCGTCTCGGCCAGGGTCCAGCTGTGCTTCATGCGCTGGCCTCCTGGGCGAGCAGGCTGTGGGCCAGGTCGCGCAGCTCGTTGCGTTTGACCTTCTTGCCATTGGGCCCCATGGTGTAGGGAAAGGTCTCGACCCGGAAGATGCGGATGGGCACCTTGTAGCGCGCAATCTGCTGCTGCAGCTGGGCCTTGATCGCCTCTTCGTCCCAGCGTTGGTCGGTGTTGTCCCGGGGCTCCAGCACAAAGGCCACCGGGCGCGAGCTGCCCGAGGCATTGACCGCGACCACCTGGCAGGCGCTCGCCCCGCAAAGCGCCATCACCGACTCCTCAATCTCGGCCGGGTTGACCAAAAAGCCGCCGATGCGCAGCACATCGCCCAGGCGCGAGATATGCGTGAAGCCGCCATCGCCATTGAGGTAGCCCAGATCGCCCGAGCGCAGGAAGCCGTCATCGGTAAAGGCCTGCTGCGTCGCCTGCGCGTCGTGCAGGTACTGCTGCATCAAGGTGGGGCTGTAGAACTCCAGCTCACCGGGCTCTTGCGCCTCGGCGATGGCGCCGGTCTCCAGATTGCGCACGCGCACCCGTGCCTGCGGGCAGACCGGAAAACCGCCGGACTGGGCGCGCCGGGGCAGAGGCGCCGCCGGGTCCTGGTGGGCAAACAGCGCAAAGGTCTCGCTCATGCCAAAGCAGCCGACCATCGGTATGCCGTACTGCAAGGCACGGGCGGGCAGCGCATCGAGCCCGGGCACAAAATTGGCATGGCCAAAAAAGCGCAGCGCCTGCGGCTGCCAGCCCGAGGGCAGCTCGGCGATGAGTTTGTCGACCATGTCGTTGGTGCCAAACATATGGGTGATGGGCTCGCGCTGCAGGCAGGCCGCTGCACGTGCGGTATCGAATACCTCGTGCAGCACCAGGCACGCGCCAGCTGCCAAGGTGGCCATCGCCGCCGTGTAGCCAAAGGCCCCGCACAGCGGCAGCGCCAGCAGGCTGCGGCAGCCGCTGTCGATGCCAAAGCCGGGTGCCACATCCTGTGCATGCTGGGCCACGCTGGCCTGGCGGTGCACGATCAGCTTGGGCTGGCTGGTGGTGCCCGAGGACGACAGGATGATGCAGGTCTGCGCGCCCTGGCAGTTGCTGCTGTGCGGCGTTGTTGCGGCTGCGGCCATCAGCGCCTGCCAGGGCTGGATCTGCAGCACGCCGCCACCGGCCTGCAGCGGGGCAGAGGCAGCGGTGGCCGGGCTCAGGCTGGCATCGATCAGGCACTGCAGGCTGCCGCCTTGCTGCGCCAGAATTTGCTCGAGGCTGTTGCCCGGAAGCAGGCTGGCTGCGCTGGCGGCAGCGCCATTCATCACGGCCAGCGCATTGGCGGTGGTGCGGTCAAAGGCCAGCGCCTTGCAGGCGGAGCGGTCGATAAATCGGCTGATCTCCTTGACGCCCAGCTTGAGGTTGAGGCTCAAGCTGGTGATACCCAGCTGGGCGCAGGCCAGGTGCAGCAGCAGCCAGTGCGGCGTGTTGGGCAGCCACAGGCCCAGCACATCGCCGGCCACCAGGCCTTGCTGGCGCAGGCCGTGGGCGCATTGCTGCACCTGGCTGCGCAGCTGGGCATAGCTGTGGGTGCTGGCGCCAAACTGCAGCGCGGGCGCATCGTCCGCGCCCAGCGCCAGCAGGCTGCGCACATCGTTTGCCCGCGCGCTGGGGGGCGCGCTGGCCATCGTTTGGGATGTCATAGGTCGGCCTTTAGACGGTGGCCACGGGGGTGACAGGCGAGCCCACGGCGCCGGGCAGGCGCAGCGCAGGGGCCGTGAGCATGAAGCGGTAGCGGCCATGGGCCTGCAGCCACTGCGCCAGCGGGTGCAGGTACCACAGCTCGCCAAAGGGCATGCCGAGCTTGAACAGGCACAGCTCATGCAGTGGCAAAAAGGCGCAGCTGCCATCGACGGGCCGGCCGGGCACCGATTCGATGCCGTAGTTGTCGGCCACCAAGGTGGTGATGTGGCTGTCGATGATCCACTGCTGCAGCTCGGGATCACGCCCGTCGAGCACCGCGCCGACGGTCTCGGGCATATCGGACTTCGGCGGGCCATCGCAGGCGAGCAGCAACTCGCTAAAGCCGGTGTAGAGCGCGACGATGTCGCCACGGGTCACCTCGATGCCATCGGCCTTGAGCACCTCCTTGAGCATCTTGCCCGAGACGAGGGTGTGGCCGTCGCCAAAGTGGCGGCGCAGGTTGACCAGCACGCCCCGGCCCTGGATGGCCTGCTCGGCCAGGCGCTCCACCCCCAGCGCCTTGGCGCGGGACTGGCCACCCATGTCCGGCAGGTCATCGGGCGCCAGAATGTCGATACCGGCCTGGAAGCCGTTGTAGTAGACCAGCTCGTCGACGCCATCGCCGTTGATGTCGAAATGGCTGCCCACGTGGGAGAGCGCATCCCACTGCGTCGAGTACTGCAGGTAAATCTCGGCATAGTCGTCGCTGACCACATCGGTGTAGTTCGGGTTCTCACGCGAGAGCGCAAAGTTCAGGCCTGGGCCCAGCGGGCGGCGCGAGGGCTTGATGATCGGCGGGTGGCGGCGCGGGTTGAGCGCATTGCCGCCGGGCTTGTCCAGCGGCAGGCTCAGGCAAAAGCGCTCGCCGGTCTGTATCTCCTGCGCCGCTTCCTTGACCTTGTCCGCCGTCAGGTAGTTCAGGCGGCCGAGCTGGTCATCGGGGCCAAAGTCGCCCCAGTTCGATTGCGCGGGGCGCTGGGTCCAGCGCGGCGAGCCGGCGCTGCCGACAACAGGGGCAAGGTGCGGGGCATGTACAGGGCGGTAGGCGTTCATAGGGTTTTCCAGATAACGGGGGAGACAGCGCGCAGCGGCGATCTGCCGTAGCTTGTGCGCACCTCAAGAGGTACCGAGCAACTATGAGACGGGATGTGCCGGGATGGCAAAAGCTGGCAGCACGGATGTTCACGATATGAACTCAGGTTTTCCCGGGGCGCAAAGCCCTGCGCGCTTGGTCAAGGTGCTGCGGCTGCTCACGCGCCACCATGTGCAAGGCCTGTCGATTGCGGAGTTGACCGCGCAGTCGGGGCTGGACCGCTCGACCGCACGGCGCTTGCTGATGGTGCTGGCCCAGTCTGGCTATGCGGCCAAGGATGCAGTCACAGGCCGCTACCGCTTAGGCGTCGAAGCCATGCTGACGGGGCTGGCGGCGATGGCCAAGCCGCCCATCTTCGAGGTCTGTCACCCGGTGATGGTCAGCGTGGCCCGGCGCAGCGGCGACACGGTGTTTCTGATCATCCGCGTGGGCGACTTTGCCCACTGCCTGCATGTGCAGCCGGGCAGCACGGTGCTGCATGCCCACAGCCTGATGACCGGGCAGATCCGCCTGCTGGGCCAGGGCACGGCCAGCCTGGCGCTGGCCGCCAGCCTGCGCGACGCCGAGCTGGAGCAGATCTACCAGCGCCGCCGGCTGGACTACGAGGCCGCCGGCATCAGCCAGGAGCGGCTGATGGACATGGTGCGCCAGACGCGCAAACGCGGCCATGCGCTCAGCGTCAACCTGCTCACCTCGGGCGCCACCGGCGTGGGGCTGGCGATCGAGTTCCAGACCGCCCATAGCGCGCACATGGCCGCCATCAGCGTGGCCAACCACGACGCGCAGATGGATGCGCTGCACCAGGCGCAGGCGCTGCAGGTGCTGCGCGAGGAGTTGGCCCAGGCGGGTATTGCGCAGGTGGGCGGCGGCGATCGCGTAGGACGGTAGCGCAGAGTGGCCGCTGGCAAGCCAGGGAGCGGAACCTGGGCCGTGCCCTGGGCTCCAAGTGCGTTCTTTTGTGCACTTTTAACGCGGAGCCCTGATACATGACGACTGAAGAAATTCGTGCCACTTTGACCCTGTGCCTGCTCGCCTCGTTCGCCGATGGCGAGAAGCACGAGCGCGAGCGCGAGCAGATCCGCCAGGTGGCCGAGGGCCTGGCGGCCGACCAGCAGATCAACCTGCCCCACCTCTACCAGGATGTGCTGCTGCGCCGTGTGCAATTGGGCGATGTGCTGGCCCAACTGCAGACCACCGAGGCGCGCCAGCTCGCCTATGAGATGGCGCTGTGCGTCTGCGAAGCCGATGGCAGCACCAGCCCCAAGGAAGCGGCCTTTTTGGCGCAACTGCGCGAGGCTTTTGGTACGGCAGGGCAGGCGCCCACCGCGCCCGGTCCTACCGCAGCGCCTGCAGTGGCTGCCGCGACGGGGATGGCTGCAGCGGCAGCGTTGGCCACGCCGCCCGCGCAGGCGCTGGCCGGCAACCTGGTCGATGCGCCATTGAACGCCGCCTTGCCCGACACCCCGCTGGCGCTGACGGAGCCCGCGCCCCATCCGGCAGCGGCCGACCCGCTGGTGCCGGCGCAGGCCGAGCGCCGGCCCTCGAGCTTGTCGGTGGAGGCCATGGACCAGAAGATCCTCAAGGCCTCGATTCTCAACGGTGCGATCGAGCTGCTGCCCGAGAACCTCTCGACGCTGGCGATCATTCCGCTGCAGATGCGCCTGGTCTACCAGATCGGGCAGAACTATGGCTACGAGCTGGACAAGGGCCACATCAAGGACCTGCTGGGCGCGCTGGGTGTCGGCTTGACCTCGCAGTACCTGGAGCAGGCGGGGCGCAAGCTGCTGGGTGGGCTGCTGGGCAAGGCCGGCAAGGGCTTGCTCGGCGGCCTGGGCCGGCAGGCCGTCAGCAGCGGCATGAGCTTTGCCTCCACCTATGCGCTGGGCCATGTCGCCAACCAGTACTACGCCGGCGGGCGCCAGCTGTCGACTGACATGCTGAAGAACGCCTACCAGCATGTGATGCAGGATGGCCGCCAGCTGCAGTCGCGCTACCAGGCGCAGATGCAGGAGACCGCGAGCGGCCTGAACACCGCCAAGATCCTGTCGATGGTGCGTGGCGGTCAGTAGCGATATTTCTAAATGTAACTATCGCTGTAGGTCAAATGCTTGAATAAATGCAGGACGACACCGGCAAGGTTGTCAAAATGCATGAATAGTCGCTTGGTGATTTTGCGATGGGGTTCTGCCCAGCCCGCCATTTTGGCGGGCTTTTTTGTCTGACGTCTGCGCGACAAAAAATCATACAAAAACGAGCACTTATCCTATATTTCTCCTCTGAGTTCTGGCGGAGAAAGACCCGAAGTGCACGGCATATTCTGTCGCTCAAGAGGGCGAGGGCGGTAACCCGCACAGGCGGTTTGACCCGCTGGCGCAGCCCGCTTTGGTTATAGACCAGAACTAGCTGCGCTTATAGATTCTTTCAATAAATTAATTTTAGATTTACCAAAGGTTCGCAGTACGGTTGCCCTTGTGAATCGTTGTGTTTGCATGAGTAATCAGCGGCACCTGTCCTCGACCGCCGGGGGGTATGGCCTGGGTTTATCCCACCCATCCTGGCGTCCTGGCTTGGTGCCCAAGGAGACGCTATGAACCCGATTGGTGCGCAGAGGACCCTCCGCCATCTGCTCTACGGGGGGCTCGCGAGCCTGGCCCTCATCTGCAGTTCCGCCGTCCAGGCGGCCTCGGCCGGATCCGGCCGGGCCTATGGCCTGCAGGTCACCGCCGATGTGGTGGGTGTGGGACTCGGTGTCCCGATTGCCGATACCGGCCAGAAAACGGCACCACCGGATTTCAATACCCCCACCTCGGTCGTCAGTGCGTCTGTCGCTGCAGGCGTAGGCAATTTGCTGACCGTGCGTACGGGCGTGCTCAACGCCGCCACGCAAAGCAAGCTGGCGCAAAACAGTGTGGTGTCTTCGTCCTCCGTCAACGGCTTGGCCCTCAAGCTCGCGGGGCTGGCGCTGGGGGCTGACACCATCAGTTCGCAAGCCAAGATGTCGTGCGACAACGGGGTGCCCAAACCAGAGGGCAGCGCACAAATCCTCGGGGCGACGGGATCGCTCGTGGGGGTGAGTGTGGCGGCAAATACCCAAACCAATCTGACGATTGGCGTGCCCACGCTCGGAACCATGGTGGGGGTCGTCCTCCACACCAATGAGCAAATACTGAGCAACCAGGGCAAGACACTGAGCGTCAATGCGCTGCGTGTGGAGCTGGTCGCCTCTGCGCTGGGCGCGCGGTTGCTCGGTGCATCCGTCGTGGTAGGCAACTCCTCTGCAACCCTGTCCGATTGCGCGCCCACGGTCACGCTGGCGCCCTTGCCGTTGATTACCACCAGCAACCAGGCGGCTATATCCGTTAGCGGAACCTGCAGCGCCGGCAGTGGCAATGTGGCCATCAGCTCTACGCCCACCGGCGTGAGCCAGTCGCTGCCTTGCTCTGCCACTGGCAGCTATTCCGGTTCGGTGGACACCACAGCGCTGGCCGATGGTCCCGTGACGCTCACGGCATCACAGAGCCCCGCAGGGCCGACCAGCTCGTCGAGCCAGTCCACCACCAAGAACACGGCCCCGGTCTTGCAACCGCCAGTCGTGACGGTCGTCTCTGCGCCGCCTATCACCGCAGCGAACCAGGCGTCCTACAGCGTCTCGGGCACCTGCTCGGCCAATGGTGCATCGGTCTCCATCCTGGTCGGGGTAGTGCCCGCATCGGCACAGTGCAGCGGCGGCCTCTGGTCCGCCTCCGGCCTGAATGTCACAGCCGTGCCCAATGGGGCGGTCACGGTCATGGCCTCGCAAACTGTCAGTGGTCTGCTCGGCTCGGGCAGCTTGACGACCAGCAAGGACGCCGCAGGGGTTCTGCCCGTGGTGGTCGTTACGTCGGCACCGGCGATCACCGCAGCGAACCAGGCCTCCTATACCGTCTCGGGCACATGTTCGGTGAACGGCACCAACGTTTCCGTCGTCATCGACACTGTCAATGCCACGGTGCCCTGTACTGGCAATATCTGGGCCGCCGCAGGCCTGGATGTCACGGCCTTGCCCAATGGGGCTGTCACGGTCACTGCGTCGCAAACCGTTGGTAACCAAACGGGATCGGGCAGTCTGGGGACCACGAAGGACTCGGCCGGTGCTATCCCCGTCGTGACCATCAGCCTGGCTCCCGCCATCACGCTGGCCAACCAGGCGGCCTATACGGTTTCGGGCAGCTGCTCGGTCAACGGCAGCAACGTGGCCGTGCTGGTGGGCTCGGTCGCTGCCTCTGCGCTGTGTGCGAATGGCAGCTGGTCCACGGCCGGCCTGGATGTCAGTGGCTTGCCCAATGGGGCCGTCACGGTCATGGCGTCGCAAACGTTGGGCGGCCAAACCGGATCGGCCAGCCTGGTGACCAGCAAGGACGTGACGGGCGCCGTGCCCGTGGTAGCGGTGACCTCGGCCCCCGCGATCACGGCAGTGAACCAGAGCTCTTACACGGTATCTGGTACCTGTTCGGCCAGCGGCACCAACGTGGCCGTGCTGATCGGCTCCATCTCGGCTGCGGCGCCTTGTAACGGCGGCATCTGGTCCACCGCAGCGGTGGATGTCGGTAGCCTGCTCGATGGCGCGGTCACGGTGACGGCGTCGCAGACGGTGGGCGGCCAGACGGGATCGGGCAGCCTGCAGACCAGCAAGAACACGGTGGTGGACGCCCCCGTGGTGACCATTAGCTCGGCACCCGCCATCACGGCGCTCAATGAGGGCGCCTATACCATCTCGGGCACCTGCTCGGCCAATGGCACGAATGTCGCTGTGCTGGTCGGCTCCGTGGCGGCTTCGGCGCCCTGTACGGGCAACATCTGGTCCAGCTCAGGTCTCGATGTCAGCGGCTTGGCGGATGGGCCGGTGCTGGTCTCCGCCTCGCAAACGGTAGGCGCGCAAACGGGGTCGGGCACGCTGGTGACAGCCAAAGACACGGCGGGTGTCGCACCGGTGGTGACCATCAGCGCTGCACCCGCCATCACGGCGCTGAACGAGGCAGCCTATACCGTCTCGGGCACTTGCTCGGTCAACGGGTCCAACGTCAACGTCCTGATCGGCTCCATCTCTGCATCGGCGACCTGCGATGCCGGCCTCTGGACCACCCCGGCGCTGAATGTCGCTGCTTTGCCGGATGGCGCGGTCACCGTGACCGCTTCGCAAACCGCCAATGGCCAAACCGGATCGGGCACGCTGGTGATCGCCAAGGACACGGCGGGAGTCGCTCCTTCCGTGGCCGTCACCTCGGCTCCCGCCATCACGGGTTCCAACCAGGCGTCCTATGTCGTTTCGGGCACCTGCTCGGCCAACGGCAGCAACGTGGCCGTTCTGGTCGGCTCCATCGCTGCCACGGCACTGTGCGACGGCGGTGTCTGGGCCACGGCAGGCCTGGATGTCAGTGGCTTGCCCGATGGCGCGGTCACGGTCACGGCCACGCAAACCGTCGGTGACCGAACGGGATCGGGCAGCCTGGTGACGAGCAAGAGTTCGGCCAGCATCGCTCCTGTGGTGAGCATCACCTCGGCGCCTGCGATCACGGCAGCGAACGAGTTGTCCTATACCGTCTCGGGCACCTGCTCGGTCAACGGCACGGGTGTTGATGTGCTGGTCGGCACCGTCGCTGGCTCGGCGCCCTGCAGTGGCGGCATCTGGTCCACCGCAGGCCTCAATGTCAGTGGCTTGCCCAATGGACCCGTCTCGGTCGTTGCCTCGCAGACGGTGGGCGGCCTGACGGGCTCGGGGAGTTTGGTGATTGGAAAGGACTCCGAGGGAATCGCCCCGGTGGTCACCATTACCTCGGCGCCCGCGATCACCGCGGCCAACCAGTCGGCCTATACCGTATCGGGCACCTGCTCGGAAAACGGCGTGGTGGTAACGGTGCATGTCGGTGACGTTGCAGCGGTGCCGCAGCCTGTGTGCAACGGCGGCATCTGGTCGACCGCAGCGATGGATGTCAGCGCCTTGCCCGATGAGATGGTGCTGGTGACGGCTTCGCAGACGCTGAACGGCCAAACCGGATCGGGCAGCCTGGTGACCGCCAAGGACACGGCCGGCATCGCGCCGGTGGTGGCCATCAGCTCGGCACCGGCCATCACGGCTGCCAACCAGTCTGACTATACCGTCTCGGGTACCTGCACGGTGGATGGCAGCAACGTGGCGGTACTGGTCGGCTCGGTTGCGGCTTCGGCCCCATGCAGCGGCGGCAACTGGACCAGCGCAGGGCTGGATGTCAGTGGTTTGCCCGATGGATCAGTCACGGTGACGGCCTCGCAAACGGCCGGTGGTTTGACGGGATCGGGCAGTTTGGTGACCGCCAAGGACACGGCAGGCGTTGCCCCGTCGGTGTCCATCACTTCGGCAGCGGCGATCACGGCGGCCAACCAGTCGGCCTATGTCGTATCGGGCACTTGCTCGGTCAACGGCACGGATGTCTCCGTTCTGGTGGGCCAGGTCGCTGCAGCGGCGCCTTGCAGCAGCGGTACCTGGGTTACCGCTGGCATGGACGTGAGCGGCTTGCCCGCTGGCGCGGTCACGGTCATGGCATCGCAAACGGCGGGTAGCCAAACGGGATCGGTGAGCCTGGTGATCAACAAGGAGCCGGTGGGGATCGTGCCCGTGGTGGCCATCACCCTGCCACCTGACATTACCGTATCTAACCAGGCGGCCTACACCGTCTCGGGCACCTGCTCGGTGGCCGGTACCAACGTGGCGGTTCAGGTTGGATCCATCGCCGCATCGGTGGCATGCGACGGCAGCAGTTGGACCACGGCTCCGCTGGATGTCAGTGGCTTGCCGGATGGATTGGTGACGGTGACCGCCTCGCAGACCGTGAGTGGCGGCTCGGGATCGGCCAGTGTGGTGGTCAACAAGACTGCGGCCGCTACTGCGCCTGTGGTGACCATTGGCTCTGCTCCCGCCATTACGCTGGCCAACCAGGCGTCCTACACGGTCTCGGGCACTTGCTCGGCGAGCGGCATCAGTGTCGCCGTCCAGGTCGGCAGTGTCCCAGCGTCTGCGACCTGTGACGCGGGAGCCTGGACTGCGTCGGGTCTGAATGTCAGTGCCTTGCCTGACGGGGTGGTCGTCGTGACCGCGGAGCAAATCGTTGGCGGCTTGTCCGGGTCGGACAGCGTGGAGACCACCAAGGCCACTGCAGCGATTGTTCCTGTGGTGGTCATCACCTCCGCACCTGCAATCACCGCCTTGAATGAGGCCGCCTATACCGTCTCGGGCACCTGCTCGGTCAACGGTGAAGTGGTGACGGTACTCGTCGGCTCGATACCCGCATCGGCAACCTGCAGCGATGGCATCTGGGCCACCGAGCCCATCAATGTCAGTGGGCTGGCTGATGGACAGATTACGGTGCAGGCCTCGCAAGACGCCGGTGGCCAGACGGGAACAGTCAGCCTGGTGATCAGCAAGGACTCTGCCGGAGCTGCGCCCGCCGTGGGTGTGGTCTCGGCACCGCCGATCACGGCAGCGAACCAATCGGCTTACACCGTCTCGGGTACCTGCTCAGTCAATGGCGCAGCGGTGGCTGTTCAAATCGGCTCGGTTCCTGCATCGGCGCAGTGCAATGCCGGTATCTGGTCGAGCACGGCCGTGGACGTCAGTGCCTTGCCCGATGGCCCGGTCACCGTGACAGTTTCGCAAACGCTGGGCAACCAAACCGGCACGGGCAGCCTGGTGACCACCAAGGATGCGGCCGGAATCGTACCCGTGGTGAGCGTGACGTCGGCACCTGCGATCACGTTGGCGAACCAGGCAGCCTATACCGTCTCGGGCTCTTGCTCGGTGGGCGGCAGCAACGTGGCGGTCCTGGTCGGGTCGGTATCGGCGTCGGCAGTGTGCAATGCGGGCATCTGGTCCACAGCAGCTGTTGATGTCACTGCCTTGCCTGATGGAGCAGTCACCGTCATGGCCTCGCAAACTGCCAGTGGTCAAACGGGATCGGGCAGCTTGGTGACCAGCAAGGAGACGGCAGGCGCCGCCCCAGTGGTGACCGTCAGCTCGGCACCCGCCATTACCGCAGCCAACCAGGCGTCGTATACCGTCTCGGGCAACTGCTCGGCCGACGGCATCCCTGTCGCGGTTCAGGTCGGTTCGGGGGCTGCAAGCGCGCCATGCGCGGCTGGCAACTGGTCCGCCGCTGGTCTGGATGTCACTGGCCTGGCCGATGGACCGGTCACCGTAACTGCGGCGCAGACCGTCGGCAGTGTGCTGGGCTCGGGTAGCCTGGTGACCCTCAAGGACACCGCTGGTGTCGTCCCGGTGGTGACCGTTACTTCGGCTCCCGCCATCACGGCTGCCAACCAGGGCTCGTATGTCGTCTCGGGCAGCTGCTCGGTCAACAGTACGACGGTGGCTGTACAGATCGGCTCGGTGTCGTCATCGGCGCCATGCGCCGGAAACCTCTGGACCATCCCCGCGGTGGATGTCAGTGGTCTGCCCGATGGATCGGTCACGGTGACCGTTGCGCAGACGGTTGGCGCCCTGCAGGGATCGGGCAGCCTGGTGACAAACAAGAGCACAGGTGGTGTCCAACCCGTGGTGACGATTACCTCGGCTGCGGACATCACGGCAGCCAACCAGTCGGCCTATAGCGTCTCGGGAACCTGCTCGGTCAACGGTACCAATGTGGATGTGCTGGTCGGCTCGGTGTCCGCATCGGTGCCCTGCACCAGCGGCAGTTGGATGACCGCAGCGTTGAATGTCAGTGGCTTGCAGGACGGCACGGTCACTGTGACGGCTCAGCAAACGGTGGGGGCCCTGGTGGGGTCGGCCAATGTGCAAGTCAACAAGGGCACTGGCGTAACTACACCCGTGGTGACCATTACGTCGGCACCTGCCATCACGGCAGCCAACGCATCGGCGTACTCCGTCTCGGGCACTTGCTCGGTGGGCGGCAGCAATGTGGATGTGCAGGTCGGCTCGGTGTCTGCAACGGCGCCGTGCATGGGTGGCCTCTGGGCGACCGAGGGCATGGATGTCCGTGGTCTGCCCGATGGAGCAGTTGCCGTGACGGCATCGCAGACGGACCAAGCCGGCAACACGGGCAGCATCACCCGCGAAGTCTCGAAGTCGACGGGCTCTGGCGGCGAGCTGCCCGAGCCTCCCGTTGCCCGGATTGCGCCCCAGAACGGTACCTGGATCATCAGCGATGAGCTCAATGGCGAGCCAGGCCGCGGCATGGGTATCGACATCCAGGACGGCGTGCTGTTCATGCAGGTCTACAACTACCGCCAGTCGGGGGAGGCGACCTTTCACACGGCACTGGGCACCTTGCGCGACAACAAAGTGACCGCTCCGCTGTACTTCTACGAAGGCGGGCGCTACTTTGGCAGCGAGCAACGCGATGGCCATGCGGCCGGCAGCCCTGGCAATGTGGTCATCACCTTCACCAGCCGCAGCACCGGTACGATCCAGTTCCCGGGCGAGCCGGTAAAGGCCATGCACCGCTTTGACTATGAGGGCACGCCCGCTGGTGTCTTCTCCGATCCGGCCTTTGTCGACCGCTGGGCCATGGTCGAGCTCAACAGCAGCAACCAACCGGTGCGCAGCTGGTGGGCCGATATCGGCACGAGCGAGCAGGTCTCGATGAGCGAGGATTGGGCGGCAGCAGCGATGGGCTGGCCATACCCACCTACCGTGGCAACGGCGGTCCATGGCTTTGGCGGCACCTTGTCGGGCCATGTGGTGGCGCAATGCAGCTACGGCGGCCGGGGTCTGGTGTTCAACTGCTCGGGCAACCGTGCGGGGGCTAACGGTGCGCCGGTGATCGCGATGACGATGCAGCGTGGTGTTGACCAGCTCAGCGGCACGGTGAAGGAGGGCGGTGGAGACACCCGGCGCCTGGTGGGCTTCCGCGTGGCCCGTGCTGCCTACTCCTGGCAGGACAACCAGAGCGTGCGCACCAGCTACTACGCGCCAGGCTACCTGCCTGAGTCGGGCACCTGGGTCGTCAGTAGCGAGTTGCGGGGCCTGCCAGGTCGCGGTATTTCCATCGAGCTGCAAAAGCCGCTGAACCAGGAGGAGCATCTGTTGTTCATGTCGGTGTACGACTACCAGAGCGACGGCAAGGCGACGTTCCACAGTGTGCTTGGCGCGCATGACGCATCGACCACACCAGAGCCCAACACCCCCGATCTGCCCACAGTGCAGTACCAGGGCGGGCGTTACTTTGGTGGCCCGGCTGCGAGTGCTCGCTTCAACGCGGATGCGGGACCGACCCGATCGATCCACTTCAGCGCGCCATCGGTGGGAACGCTGGCCTTCCCCGGCGAGCAGCCTTTGCAGATAGAGCGTTTCTACTATGGCGTCAACAAGGGCTCGGCCCAGTCGCTGCGCGGATCCTGGTCGGTGCTGTCTGCCACGGATGCGATGCCAAGCCGGATCTTCCGCTTCCAAAAGCGCGACGAGAACTCGGTCATCGATACCGACTCGGGCTATGTCTGTGTCGCCGAAGTGCTGCGCCAGTACAACTTCCGCTGCACTGGCCCTGCGGGCACACCGGCCTTCCGTTTTGTTGCCGGATTCTATGGCGCCAGCTCCGGCATTGTGGGAGACGCCGAAGATGCCCCAGCCATCACCGTGATGCGGGTGACGGATCCGAACGGCGAGATGGTGCAGGCAGGCGACTGAGGCCAAGGAGCCACCGCGGGCCGGCCAAGGCGCAGCGGTGGCAACTGAGCCGGGTTGCGGTCCAGATAAAGCATCTACTTGCGGGGTGAAGGCTATGGCGCTGTTGCCAAATCGGCATCGAATCTATGCCAGGATGTAACCGCCGCTGTAAGCCGAGGCCTTGATTTGACGGTAGAAGGCGCTGTCAGATATGTCAGACGGAGCAGAGTTGAGACGGCTCCCGGGGGCTATGTACCTCTCCGCCGCACCTGGCCCACCGTGATTGGGGGGCACTTTGGTGACTGCGAGGGCTGCGAGCGACCTTTGCAAAAAAATGCATTTATGCGCGATTTCTCCTCTGTAAATCCGCAGTGCAGTAGCAAGGGTGGGTCCGACATGGGCGGATTGGACAGGTCTGCTCCCCCTGTGCTGTGCGGCCCGTAAGAGCCGGGGCTGTTGTAACCAGCTATTGGGGGGAGATGGTTGTGCTTATAAGTGTGCTCAATAAAATAATTTACCGTTTACCAAAGATTCGCAGTACCTTTGCGCTTGTGAGTAGTTGTGTTTGTATGAGCAATCAGCAGCACCTGTCCTCGGCCGGTTGGTGGGGTCTGAGTGGATCACCCCAACGGGCGTTATGGCGGTGCAGAAGGAGACGCTATGAACCCGATTGGTGCACAGAGAACTATCCGCCGTCTGCTGTACGGGGGGCTTGCAGGGCTGGCCTTCGTCTGCAGCACTTCCGCCCTGGCGGCATCCTCAGGATCCGGGCGGGCCTATGGCCTGCAGGTCACTGCCGATGTGCTCGGGGCAGGGTTGGGAGTCCCATTTGCGGATACCGGCCAAAAAAGTGCACCACCGGATTTCAACACGCCTGTTTCTGTAGCGAGTGTGGGCGTGACCGCCGGAGCCAATCTGCTGAGCGTGGGCACGGGTGTCATCAACTCCTCCACCCAAAGCAATCTGGCGCAGAACAACGTGGTATCCAACAGCTCCGTGGACGGTTTGAACCTGACGCTGGCGGGGTTGTCTCTGGGTGCCAATACCATCAGCTCTCAAGCCCGTATGGCCTGCGTCAACGGCGTGCCGCAAGGCTCGGGCGATGCCCAGATACTCGGCGGAACCGGCGCGCTCAGCGGAGTCAGCGCAAGCCTCAATGGTCTTGTAAACCTGACGATCGGGGTGCCAACCATTGGCACGGAGGTGGGTGTCAAGCTCTACACCAATGAGCAAAGCCAAAGTGGCACCTCCATGAGCGTGACCGCGCTGCGCATTGAGTTGGTGGCCAAGGCCTTGACCCTGCCTTTGCTCAACGCCTCGGTGATCGTGGGCAACTCCACCGCATCCATGCCCGATTGCAAGCCCACGGTGACCCTGAATCCTCTGCCGCCGATCAACGCGGGCAACCAGGCGTCGGTGCCCATCAGCGGCAGTTGCAGTGCCGGCAGCGGCAATGTGGCCTTCAGCTCCAACCCAGCAGGCGTGAGCCAGTCGCTGCCCTGTGCAGCAGACGGCACCTATTCGGGCTCGGTCAATGCACAAGGCCTGCCCGATGGCACGGTGACGATCACCGCGACACAGACGGTGTCCGGACAGCCCCCTGGCTCGGCGAGCCAGTCGACCACCAAGAGCACGGGCGCGGTACCCCAGTTGCCGGTGGTGGCCGTCGTTGCGGCGCCCCAGATCACGGCAGCGAACCAGGCCTCGTACACGGTGTCGGGCACCTGTTCGGCCAATGGTGAGGCGGTGGCCGTCATGGTTGGATCGGTCCCGGCATCGGCGCTGTGCGGCGGCGGTGTCTGGTCGGCCTCGGGCATCAATGTGAGCGGTTTGCCTGATGGATCGGTCACGGTGACGGCCTCGCAAACGGTGGGCGGTCAGACCGGCTCGGGTAGCCTGGTGACCGGCAAGGACGCGACCGCCCCCGCGGTGGCGATTACCTCGGCACCGGTGATCAATGCGGCCAACCAGTCGTCGTATGGCGTGGCGGGCAGCTGCTCTGAAAACGGGGCGGCGGTCACGGTGCGCGTGGGGACCGTGGCTACTGTGCCGCAGCCTGTGTGCAACAGCGGTATCTGGTCTGCCTCGGGCATGGATGTCAGTGGCTTGCCTGCGGGCTCTGTCACGGTGACTGCCATGCAAACCGATGCCGCAGGCAATACCGGCAGTGCCAGCCGCGCAACCAGCAAGGAGAGCACGGCCGCTGCTGTGACCGTGGTTGTCGCGCCTCGCATCAACAGTGGCAATCAGGCCAGTTATGGCGGCGTCTCCGGTGCCTGCAGCGCCTCTGGCGGTGGGGTGACGGTGGCGATCGGTAGTGTCAGCAGCTCGGCGGCCTGCAATGCCGGCAACTGGGTGGTGAGCGGTGTCGACGTGCGCAGCCTGCCAGAGGGCACGGTGGTGGTGAAAGCCTCGCAGACGGTGGCAGGCACTGTCATCTCCGGCTCGCTCAACACGGTGAAGGACACGACGGCGCCGGCGGTCTCGATCAGCACCGCGCCGACCATCGACACCTCCAACCAGAATTCGTACAGCCCAGCGGGAACTTGCACCAGCGGCGATGGTGCGGTAACAGTGAGCGTCGGTGCGATCAAGGTGACGGTGGCTTGCGTCAACGGTAACTGGACTGCACCCGGTATGCAGGTAGGGGCCTTGCCCAAGGGCTCGGTCACGGTGACGGCATCGCAGACCGATGACGCGGGCAATACCGGCAGCAGCACGCGACAGGTCTCGAAAACCTCCGACGCCACCGGCGAGTTGCCCACCACCCTGATTGCAGCCCAGAGTGGCACCTGGATCATCAGCGATGAACTCAATGGCGAGCCAGGGCGTGGCATGGGCATCGACATCCAGGATGGCGTGCTGTTCATGCAGGTCTACAACTACCGCCAATCAGGTGCGCCGACCTTCCATACCGCACTCGGTATCTTGCACGACAATACGGTGACCGCTCCGCTGTACTTCTATGAAGGCGGGCGCTTCTTTGGCAGCGAGCAACGCGATGGCCATGAAGCGGGCAGCCCTGGTAATGTCGTGATCACGTTCACCAGCCGCAGCAGGGGCACGATCCAGTTCCCCGGCGAACCTGTCAAGGCCATGCAGCGCTACGACTATGAGGGCACGCCAGCCGGGGTCTTCTCCGACCCGGCCTTTGTGGATCGCTGGGCCATGGTCGAGTTCAACAGCAACAACCAGCCGGTGCGCAGCTGGTGGGCTGACATTGGCAGCAGCGAACAGGTCGCGATGAGCGAAGCGCTGACCACCGCCGCGGTCACCTGGCCCTATCCTCCAACCGCCGCGACCACTGTGCACGGCTTTGGCGGTACCTTGAGCGGCCATGTGCTGGCGCAGTGCAGCTATGGTGGCTCGGGGGTGGTCTTCAACTGCTCTGGCAACCGAGCAGGGGGTGCGGGTAGCGGTGGCCCAGTGGCGCTGACCTTGCAGCGTGGTGTCGACCAACTGAGCGGAACCGTGCGCGAAGGCGGCGACGAGGCACGGCGCCTGGTAGGCTTCCGCGTGGCGCGCGCCGCCTACACCCGGCAGAACAACCAGAATGTGCGCACCAGCTACTACGCGCCAGGCTATGCGCCGGAATCGGGCACCTGGATCGTCAGCAGCGAATTGCGCGGCCTGCCCGGACGGGGTATTTCGATTGAGCTGCAAAAGCCCATGAACGCTGAGGACCATATGCTGTTCATGTCGGTATACAACTACGAAAGCAATGGCCTGGCGACCTTCCACAGCCTGCTGGGCGCGCACGATGCCTCCACCACGCCAGAGCCCAACACCCCCGATCTGCCCACGGTGCAGTACCAGGGTGGGCGCTACTTTGGTGGCCCGGCAGCGGTGGCGCGCTTCAAGGCGGATGCGGGACTGACCAAGTCGATCCACTTCAGCGCGCCATCGGTGGGAACGCTGG
This sequence comes from Comamonas koreensis, assembly GCF_014076495.1. Taxonomy (NCBI): domain Bacteria; kingdom Pseudomonadati; phylum Pseudomonadota; class Betaproteobacteria; order Burkholderiales; family Comamonadaceae; genus Comamonas; species Comamonas koreensis. The sequence continues at coordinate 1,944,620 of NZ_CP043575.1, forward strand.
TCTTCCCCGGTGAGCAAGCGGTACAGATCGAGCGCTTCTACTACGGTGTGAACAAGGCCTCGGCCCAGTCGCTGCGCGGATCCTGGGTGCTGCTGTCGCAAACGGATGCGATAGCCAGCCGCAGCTTCCGCTTCCAGACACGCGATGCCAACTCGGTGATCGATGCGGCCTCGGGCTATGTCTGTGTCGCCGAAGTGCTGCGCCAGTTCAACTTCCGCTGCACCGGCCCATCAGGCTCCCCAGCCTTCCGCTTTGTGGCCGGCTTCTATGGCGCCAGCACCGGCATTGTGGGAGACGCCGAGGATGCGCCGGCCATCACCGTGGTGCGGGTGACCGACCCGAACGGCGAGATGGTGCAGGCGGGCGACTGAGGAGGGGACACATCGCTGGCCCGGCCTTAGCCGGCCGGGCCGGACCTGGCCTCCCCAGGCCGGGCACAGCGGTGGCTACTGACCCTGCGGGACAGGTCCGGGGCCAGACCTGTTAAAATACCTGGGCGCCAAGCACTACTGAGCAACGGTTTCGCAGAAAACGCCTGCAAACCGTTGTTTTTTATTGCCTGCGCCACAGGCGCTGGCCGGGCATTGCGAAGACATGCTGGCAGCGACGACGACCGTTTCGCATCCCCGGCCTGTGCTGTCTGGATGCGGCTCGCGAGCCAGCAGGCATCCTGCTGGCTTTTTCTTCGTCTGTGGTCGACAAACCGGGCACAATGTCCGATATTGAAGATATTGCGCCGCTCGGGTGGGTGGCGCATGGAGAGTCGCCAACCTGGCCCCGCATCGGTGGCTGTGCTGGCGCCTTGTGCAGAGCGATGCGGCGTGCCGTGTCATCAGGCGTGGGGTTGGCGAGCGCAAGCGGGCAGCCCCCATTTAGGAAGGTACAGAACATGCCCAGTTACAACCCACCCTTTGAGATCCATGTCCACGGACAAGTGCTGCTGCGCGCCGATGTCGGCTTTGACCAGCTGCAAGAGGCCTTGAAACCGCTGTGGGGCTATGCGGGCGCCAAGTCCCTGGTCGATGGCGCGGAGAGCGCTTACGAGGAAGAGCCCGGCATTCTGTTCGAGCCCAAGGACCATATGCTGCAGATGTGCTGGACGGTGCGCGGCGATGATGATTTTCGCCAGTCGCTCGACGACATGTGCATGAACCTCAATGAGCTGGCCGACCAGGGCGCGGCGATCGAGGTCACTTTCTATGACGCCGAGTTTGACGATGAGGAGCAGGACCGCAGCGCCGAGTCGCGCGATGACTTCATGATGCTGTTTGTGGGCCCGACGCCTGCGGCCATCATGCAGGTGCAGCGCGACATGCTGGTGCAGGACGTGGTGAGCACGATGGAGCGCCACTTCGATGCCGGTGAACTCGTCGGTGTCGTCGGTGAGATCGACAAGCTGTTCAGCCAGCGCTTTGATGCGCTGGTCGATTCACTGGAGATCGGCAAGCCGCCTCGCGGCACGGGTGGCACCGGCGGCCCTGGTGGTGGCCACGGCGGCGGCGGTCGCCGCCCGCGCCACCTGCACTGAAAATAAGGCTGCGCGCGCCCCAAGCGCAGCGCATGTTGTTTATCCCAAGGCAGCCGCTGTGCTGCCTTTGTTGTTTGCTCGCGCCATGTCCAGCCCTGTCCCGCTTCCCTATTTGCAGTCCTACCCCGCCAGCTTGCAGCAGCAGGCCGCAAGCCTGGTGCAATCGGGCCTGCTGGGTCAGTGGCTGCTGCAGCGCCATCCGCAGCCGCACCAGATGCGCTCGGACAAGGCCTTGCATGCCTATGTGATGGGCCTCAAGGGCGAGCACATGCGCAACAGCGCAGGCCTGGCCAAGGTGGTGTATGACAGCAAGCTGCAGCTGGTCTACCAGGCGCTGGGCATCCATGTGCGCAGCGGCAAAAACCATGGCGGCAAGACCCAGTCGCGCCACGAGATCCGCATTGGCAGCCTCTTCAAGCATGCGCCCGAGGCCTTTTTGCGCATGATTGCCGTGCATGAGCTCGCGCACCTGCGCGAGTCCGACCACAACAAGGCCTTCTACCAGCTGTGCGAATACATGGAGCCGTCCTACCACCAACTGGAGCTGGAGGTGCGCCTGTACCTGACCTGGCTGGACCAGGGCGGCCACCGGCTGTGGCAGCTGGGTGCTGAATCGGCGGACGGCGCCCGCTGATCAGCCAGCGGCCTGGCAGCGCTGCGGCGGCAGCCCCAGCCACTGCGCGGCGGCGTATTGCAGCGCCGCCAGCTCGCCGGTGGTCACCAGGCTGCAGGCCTCGTCAAGGCTGGGCGCCTGCGCCGGCTTGCGCAGCATTCCGGTGGCGTGCAGCAGGCTGAAGGTGCGGCGGGCCACGGGCGTGGCCGTGTCGAGCAGTTGCACCTGCTCGCCCACCAGCGCGCGCAAGGTGTCGGTGGCAAAAATGTAATGGGTGCAGCCCAGCACCAAGGTGTCGATCTGGCCGGGCTGCGCGCCAAAGCGGCCCATGGCGGCCAGGTAGGTCTGGCACAGGTCCTGGATTTGCGCGGCATCGGCGGCTGCATCACGCCCGGGGCGGGTGCTGTCTTCAATCGCCCGTGCCAGCCCATTGCAGGCCTGCACCACAAAGCGGGTCTGGGCCGCATGCGCCGTCTGCAGGGCGGCAAAGCGGCTGCTGCTGACGGTGCCCTGGGTGGCGATCACGCCCACCACATGGGTCTGGCTGTGCTGGGCGGCGGGCTTGAGGGCAGGCTCCACCCCGATGATGGGCAGGCCCGGGTGCTGCTCGCGCAGGCCCTCAATCGCCGCTGCGGTGGCGGTGTTGCAGGCAATCACCAGCGCCTTGATGTCGTGGCGCTCGCGCATCTGCTGCGTGATGTGGGCGCAGCGCTGCTGCACAAAGGCGTCGCCACGCTCGCCATAAGGGGCATTGCCGCTGTCGGCCACATAGACGAACTGCTCATGGGGCAGCACATCGCGCAGCGCGCGCAGCACACTCAGGCCGCCGATACCGCTGTCAAAAACACCAATGGGGGAGAGAGGGTGGGGCATGGGGGCGAGCAAGGTCAAGGCTGAGAAAAAGGCGCGGGCGCCGTGATTGTAGGCAGGCTGCAGCTTTTATGCATCGACCGCTGCGAGCAGCATCAGGCTGGTACAGACAATGCTGAGGAGCCAAACCCCGAGCACGACGCCCAGCACATGGGGCCAGCGCGACAGGCCCGGCCAGCAGCGCCGCAGCAGGCAGTGCAGCGGCGTGATCAGCAAAGCCTGCAAAAAGCTCGCCGAGATCAGGATGGGCCAGAGGCTGTCGCCATGGATGGCCTGGAGCAGCGCGCCATCGCCCGCCCAGACAAAGAGCTGCTCGGCCGGCACGTAGCTGGCAAAGCCGGGTAGGCCCAGCAGTACCAAGGACAGCACGAGGCCGCCCAGGCTCCAGAGCAGGGGGGTGCGCTGGGCCTGGGTCCAACGCCAAAGTCGCTGCAGAACATGCATGGCGGTATTGTGCCTTTGAACGGCAGGCGCAGCCCGTGCTGCGCCGTCGCCCCAGCGTCGCCTGGCCGCTGCGATGCCCCAGGTTTTTTGGCAAGAATTTCCCCTTATAGCCAGCACAGCCTTGGGCGGCAGTGTATAAATTTGCCCTGTCAATCTGGGCTTTGCCCGGCATTGTTGCCAGCAGCGACCGCTGCTGCCCAACCAACAACTAGGAAAACGCAGCCATGGGCGCGCAATGGAAAGCAAAGGGCAAGGCGCTGGTCGCTGATGCCAAGGGAAAACTCTTTGGCAAACTGGTCAAGGAAATCACGGTCGCGGCGCGTTTAGGCGGGGGTGACCCGGCCAGCAATTCGCGCCTGCGCATGGCTGTGGAAGCGGCCCGCAAGGCCTCGATGCCCAAGGACACCTTGGAGCGCGCGATCAAGAAGGGCTCGGGCGCTGGCGCCGATGCCGTCAACTACTCGACCGTGTTGTTCGAAGGCTATGCACCCCACCGCGTGCCGGTGATGGTCGAGTGCCTGACCGACAACCCCAACCGCACGGCGCCCAATATGCGCGTGTGCTTCCGCAAGGGCCAGCTCACGGCCGTGGCCTGGGATTTTGACCATGTGGGCATGGTCGAAGGCGAAGCGGAGAACGGCGCTGATGTGGAGCTGGCCGCGATCGAAGCGGGCGCGCAGGATTTCGAGCCCGCCGAAGAAGAGGGCGTGACCCTGTTCATCACCGAGCCCTCGGATTTGGATACCGTCAGCAAGGCCTTGCCCGACCAGGGCATCAAGGTGCTGTCGGCCAAGCTGGGCTACAAGGCCAAGAACCCCGTCAGCATGGGCAGCCTGCCCGCCGAGGCGCAGGAAGAAGTGCAAGCCTTCCTGGCCGGCCTGGAAAACGATGACGACGTGCAGAACATCTATGTGGGCCTGGTGGACTGATCGCAGTCCCTGCCAACCCTCTTGAGAACGGCCGCGCAGGCCGTTTTTTCATGGGCGCTTGTGAGGCCGTCGTAGGCAGTTTGCGCTTCTTCATCATCTGCCCATTGACAGGGCGGGCCAGATATGCAGAAATTCGCTTGCGCTGGTCGTCGGCGCAGTTTAGATAAGAGCCCATACCATGAAAAAACTCATCGTCCTTGCCAGCATCGCGCTGGCATCCCAGTTTGCGCTGGCAGCCGACAAGACCCCCACGGCCCAGCAGCAGCTGATGGGTACGTGCAACACCGAGGCCAAGACCAAGGAGCTCAAGGGCGATCAGCGCAAGGCGTTCATGTCCAGCTGCTTGTCTGATGGCCGCAAGCGCCAGCAAGAACGCATGAAGACCTGCAACGTCGATGCCACTGGCAAGAAGGGCGACGAGCGCAAGGCCTTCATGAGCGAGTGCCTGAAGAAGTAAATACTTCTTTCGATCCGGCGCCAACGTGCTGGGTCTGCCGAACCGGCAGGAAAAAACGCCAAGCATGCACACATGCTTGGCGTTTTGCGTGGTGGGCCCGAAGGCCGCACAGATCGCTACAGAAACCGTTTAGAAGCGGTGGCGCACGCCCACTCCAAAGCTGGTGCCGTTGCCGAAGTTCTTGACCTTGTCGTACATCACGATCGCGTAGCCATCGGTGCGCTTGGAGAAATCGTAGTTGTAGCCGACCGAGACGGTATCACGCTTGGAATCGCTGTCTTGCAGCTTGCTGTGGGCCCAGGCGGCGAGGATGCGGCTGGTGGCGCCCAGTGGCACGGTCGCGCCCAGGCTGGCGGTCTTGATCTTGAAGTCGGTGTCCTTGCCAGTGGTCTGGCCGTAGGTCGCGTAGGCCTTGGCAAAACCGGCGTCATAGCTGGTGCCCAGCATCCAGTTGCGGTGGTTCTCGGGCAGCACCACGGACACGGGGTTGCTCAGGTCCACGTCTTCGTAGAAGCCGGTGATGGCAAAGGGGCCGCTCGCGTAGGTGGCGTTCAGGCCGATGTTGTTCTTGCCGCCTTGGCCAGCCTGTTCACCAAACTGGTAGTGCAGGTTGCCGCTGAAGCCGCCGACCTTGGGCGTGCTGTAGATCACCTGGTTGCCCCAGCCGGTGTCGGAGGGGTTGCTGCTCTGCCAGCCGCTCTTGTTGAACAGCGACACGTTTTGGTGCAGCACCAGCGGCGAGAAGGTGAAGGAATCCCCAAAGGGGTTCATCGAGATCGTGGGCACAAAGTTGGGCGCCACGGTGCGGCCCAGGGTGACGGCGCCGAAATCGCCTGACAGCGACACCAGCGCATCGCGCGACCAGAAGATATCGCCGTTGAAGCGGCCGGGTGTGCCGGTGTCTGCGCGCATGAAGCTGGTCAGCACAAAGCTGGCCTTGAGGCCGCCGCCCAGGTCTTCCGTGCCCTTGAAGCCGAACCAGGAGGTGGTCATGCCACCGCTGCCCAGCGTGGAGGTGCGGCCATCATCGCCAGGAGCTTTCATCGAGCCGATATACATATCGACCAAGCCGGTGGCGGTCACCGACGATTGGGCCTGCGCCGCGGAGGCGCAGACGGCCATCACGGCCAGGGCGAGCAGTTTGTTGTTCATGGCATTCCTTTGTTACAAGCGTGTGAATTTGTGATAGCGGTGAATTGTGAAGTCAGTGCCGACCGCTCTGAGCAATATGTGTGCCAAAAGCTAAAAAAACCGCTGGTAAAGACCCGAGGTGTGGCGTGTACGCCGCATATTGGGGGTATATGGTTTTTGCATGGACTTAGCCGCTGTTGCCAGATGAGCACGGTGGATCAGGGCTGAAAGCTGCCGTGGTGGCGGGGCTGATCGCTGGCAAGGATTGATGTAGCTCAATGTGCGCAGGCGTCAATCGGGGCAAAGTGCGGCCCATGCCTGACTTACTCTGCCTGGATGAATTCGCCCCCCACAGCGCCGGCGCCGGTGCCTTGCTGCGCCAGCGCCACCAGCACTTGCTGGATGTGCTGTACCTGGAGCGGGGCTCGGTCGCCTTCGGGGTGCAGGAAGAGGGCCGCATGCGCCACCTCCTCGGGGTCATGGAGGGGCCCTGCTGGCTCGATGCCGCGCCGGCACTGGCCGAGCAGCCCTGTGCGGTGGACATGGTGGCGCGCACCGCCGTGCAATGGCGGGCGGTGCCCGTAGTGCAGCTGCGCAGTTACCTGCTGCAGTGGCCGGCCGAGGCCCAAGGCCTGGTGGCCAGCATGGCCCAGGGCTACTGCCAGCAGGCTGCGCTGGCAGTCAGCCGGGTGGCGCAGGACGCTGTGGCGCGCTGCGCCGAGTGGCTGCTGCAGCATGCCGAGCCCGGCGACCAGGGGCTGCGGGTGCAACTGGCACAATCGAAACGCCAGATTGCCGCGCACCTGGGCATTGCGCCCGAGACGCTCTCGCGCGTGCTGCGCCAATTGCGCGACCAGGGCCTGCTTGACGGCCTGGGAAAGAACCTCTGGCTGCCGCAGCCCGAGTCGCTGCGCCAGCTCGCCAAGTCCTAGCCAACCCTATCGGGCCCTGCCCAGCATGGGCCAGCCCATCGGTGACCCGGGTTTTCTCCGTCCGGTCTTTTCCCGATACCGGCGCCGGACCTAAACAGCGAACATGTGCGCAGCTGAAAGGAGGCGCCGCATGCCAGAGTCTGTTATTTGCTATTGCCGGGCCGACTCGGGCGTTCGCTGCCGCAGGCCATGGGCCATGCAGGTCAGGTAGCGCGGCATGGATGACAGGAAGGTGCATTGGCAGCCAGATCCCCCACCCCCGGTCGACGGCCTGCGCGATACGGCCGGGCCCTGGCTGTGGCGCCTGTGGGTGGTGGTGCCCTTGATGGTGCTGCTGGGCACGGCGCTGGTGCAGTGGCTGGCGATCCATGCCAGCCAGCAGACGGTGATCACCCAGCTGTCGGCCCAGCAGGCCGACGAGACCGAGATGCTGGCCAGGCTGATGGGCAGCAAGTTCGAGCAAAGCCAGAAGGTGCTGGGGGCCCTTGCCGAAGCGGCTGCGCCCTGGGTGCAAGGCCCCGCGTCCCAGCCGCCCCCGCTGCTGGAGCAGGGTCTGGCGGCCACGCGCTACTTTGACAGCCTGGTGTTTGCGCGCGGCACCCAGGTCTTCAGGCGCCATGTGCGCGATGCGGGCGAGGGCGACGAGGCCGTCGAGCCAGCCGAGCGCGATGTGCTGCGCCGCGTGATGGTCGATGGCAAGCCCCTGGTGTCCGAACCTTTCAAAAGTGCGTCCGGCGGGCCCAGCATTGCGCTGGGCATTGCGCTACGCGACAAGCAAGGTGCAGTGCAAGGCGCCATGGCCGGGGTGCTGCGGCTGCAGTCCCAGAGCCTGTTGCCGGTATCGCTGGCAGCCACCCCGCCGGACAGCGGACAACTGGTGCTGATGACGGCAGCGGGCGTGCTGGTCTCCCACCCCGACCCGACGCGCATTCTGGGCACGACCGAAGATGACGCCTTGTTGGCCCCGGTGCTGCAACGCTGGCAGGAGCGCGCTGCCCGTGGCGGCGCCCAGACCGCGCAGTCCTGGTGGCTGGCGCCCAACCTGGTGAGCGTCGCGCAGATGCCTGCGGCCCGCTGGCTGGTGGTGCGCGTCATGCCCCATGACCAGAGCCTGCAAAGCTGGGGGCGCCAGTGGCGCAGCTGGTGGTGGCTGCTGCTCATGCCTGTGGCCCTGGCAGCGCTGACCTGCCTGTGGCTGTGGGCGCACAGCCGGCGCTTCAAGCAATTGGTGGCGCAGACACCGCTGCCCGCTGCACCCACCCCGGTGCTGGCACTGGCCTCGGGGCCGGTCCAGGTGGCCGACCCTGCCAGCGGCCCGCCGCCCGACGAGATTGACCGCATGGGCATGCACCTGCAAGAGCTGGGCCAGCAGCGCGAATCGCTGGCCGAGCAGTTGCGCCAACAGCAGCAACTGGCCGAGAGTGTGCTCGCGCATGCGCGTTTTTCCTTTTTGCTGCTGCAGCGCGATCAGATTCAACAGGTCTCCCAGGCGCTGGCCCATTTGCTGGGCTACAGCCGCCAGGACCTGCAAGGCCAGCCGGTGCGCATGCTGGCGATGGCCGACCAGGACTTCGACCAGGCCTGGGAGCAACTGGCCCCGGATCTGGAGCGCCTGGGCAGCGCTGAGACCAGCGTGGTGCTGCGCCACCAGTCGGGCGCGCCGGTCATGGTCAGCCTGCACCTGGTGAACATTGCGCAGGCGGGGCCGGATCTGCGCTGGTGCTTTGTGCGCGCCGGCCAGGCCCGCGTGGCCGCGCAGTCGCCCAGCCGCATGGACAAGCTCACCCTGCTGCCCAACTACGAGGCCTTGCTGCTGCACCTGACCGCCCTGCTGCAGGCTAGGCGCGAGGGGCTGGACCAGTCCTCGCCCAGCGCGCCGGTGCTGTTCTATGTGAATGTCGACAATATGTCGGCCATCAATGCACTGGCCGGCCATGCACAGGGCGATCTGGTGCTGCAGCATGTGGCGCGCCAGCTGCAGCTGCTGCAGCCTTTCCAGGGCTATGCGGCGCGGGTGGCGGGCGACAAGTTTGCGCTGGTGCTGCGCCAGTGCAGCCCGGAAAAGGCCCATGAGCTGGCTGCCCAGCTCTGCGACACCCTGCAGAACTGGCAGCCCCAGCTGCGCAGCAAGCATTTTGTGGTCACCGTCAGCATCGGTCTGCTTCAGATGGATGCCTCGTTTTCCGATGCGCTGCAGGTGGTGCGTGCCGCCGACATGGCCAGCTACAGCGCTAAGCGCCAGGGCGGCAACCGGGCCTGCTGGCGTGAGGCCAAGGTGGCCTGAAGGCCAGGGGCTGAGGGACATCCGCCACAGCTTGGGGTAACAACCGGGATAGGCTGCAGCCCCCGGCTGATAAGCTTGAATGTCCTCATTTTGAGAACGTATTTACGACTTCCTCACGCCGCGACAGTGTCTTTGCGGGATGGGATGCGAGGCGCAACACCGCAGCAATAGCTCAGCTATTGCGAGGATTTGCAACGACGCAGACCGCCCCTGCCCGGGCGGCCCTAGCCGGGCGCCCCTTCCCGGGCAGCGCAAAGCCACTGTCCCTACGGGTTGGAGTGAAATCGGGCGATTTCTTCGCGCTGGCCCTTGCTTGCACCCCGGTGCAAGCGGCGGACCATCGCTTCGAACTCATCCCGATTGCACTCCAACGCGGCTGTGTAGAGATCGTAAACACGTTCTAAACACCCGCATGCGCGACCAAGCCCTGTTTGACAAGATTGACCTGCACCTGATCCGGGTGCTGCACACGGTGCTGACCGAGCGCAGCGTCTCGCGGGCGGCCTTGCGCCTGGGCATGTACCAGCCGGCGGTGTCGGCCGCACTCAAGCGCCTGCGCGACCTGGTGGGCGACCCTTTGCTGGTGCGCTCGGGCGCGGCGATGATGCCCACCGACAAGGGCCAGCGCATGGTCGAGCCGGCCGCTGCCATCCTGCGCGCTGCCGAAGGCCTGTTCAGCGATGCCCGCGATTTTGACCCGCAGACGGCGACCCGCACTTTCCGCATTGCAGCGAGTGATTACTTCGATCCGCTGTTCCTGCCCGCGCTGGTCGCGCGCATCAAGTCCGAGGCGCCGCTGTGCGTGGTGGAGATCTACCCGCTGTCGTCCGAAACCCACTACCACGCCCAGCTCGCCCAGGGCGATATCGATGTGGTGGTGGGCAACTGGCTGCAGCCCACCGGTGACCTGCACATGACCAGCCTGATGAGCGATGAGGTGGTGAGCCTGGTCAGCCGCCGCCACCCGGCCGTGCGGCGGGGCTGGGATGTCGAGGCCTGGCTGCAGGCCGAGCATATTGCGCCCACTGCCACGCACCCGGGCGCGCGCGGCATCATCGACGCCCGGCTTGATGCACTGGGGGTGGAGCGGCGCATCATGGCGCGCTGCGCCCACTTCAGTGCCATTCCTGCCATGGTGGCATCGAGCTTGCTTGTGCTGACCACGGGGCGCCAGTTCTGTGAGCGCTTTGTCGACACGCATGCGCTGGCCATTTTGGACTGCCCGCTGGCGCTGCCGCCGCTCGATTACTACCTGCTGTGGCACGCCCGGACCCATGCCTCTGATGCGGCCATCTGGCTGCGCAGCTGCCTGAAAAAAACCGCGCTCTCGCTGCGAAGCCCGGCGGGCTATTCGCCGTGAGTGAGCGCATCTTCGCGTTTTATCCCGCGCTCGGGTAACAATTTGAGGGACAATTGCCGCCCATGAAAGAACAGACCCCGACACCGACGACCGATGGCGCGGCCGCGCCCCGGTTACAGCTGATCGGCATCACCAAGCGCTACCCAGCGGTTGTAGCCAATAACAAAGTAGCGTTGACTGTACGCGCCGGGGAAATCCACGCCGTGCTGGGCGAGAACGGCGCGGGCAAGTCCACGTTGATGAAGATCATCTACGGCTCGGTCAAACCCGATGAGGGACAGATCCTGGTCGACGGCCAGCCAGTGCAGATCCGCAACCCCCAGGAGGCACGCCAGCTGGGCATCAGCATGGTGTTCCAGCATTTCAGCCTGTTTGACACCTTGACGGTGGCCGAGAACGTCTGGCTGGGTCAGAACAAGCGGATGTCGCTCGCGGAAGTGACCGCCCGCATCACCGAGGTGGCCAGCGAGTATGGCCTGGACATCGATCCGCAGCGGCCGGTGCACAGCCTGTCGGTGGGCGAGATGCAGCGGGTGGAGATCATCCGCGGCCTGCTCACCCGCCCCCGCGTGCTGATCCTCGATGAGCCGACCTCGGTGCTCACGCCCCAGGCGGTGGAAAAGCTGTTTGTCGTGCTGCGCAAGCTGGCCGCCGAGGGCTGCAGCATTCTCTATATCAGCCACAAGCTCCATGAAATCCGCGCGCTGTGCACCGCCTGTACGGTGCTGCGTGGTGGCGAGGTGACCGGCGAGTGCGACCCGCGTGAGCAAAGCAATGCCTCTCTGTCGCGCATGATGATTGGCGCCGAGCCGCCGATGCTCAAGCTGCGCCCCAGCCAGGCAGGGGCCACGGTGCTGAGCGTGCAGCAGCTGCGCCTGGCCAAGCAGGACCCGTTTGGTGTGGACCTGGATGGCATTTCGCTGCAGGTGCGGGCCGGCGAGGTGGTGGGGATTGCCGGTGTCTCGGGCAATGGCCAAAAGGAGCTGCTCTATGCGCTCTCGGGCGAAGACATGCGCGCCGAGCCGCAGGCCGTGCTGATGGATGCCACGCCGATGGGGCGCATGGGCCCGGGCCAGCGCCGCGCGCTGGGCCTGCATTTTGTGCCCGAGGAACGCCTGGGCCGGGGCGCCGTGCCCAGCATGAGCCTGGCGCACAACCTGGTGCTGACGCGCAATGAGATGCTGGGCGCCGGCGGCTGGCTGCGCATGGGCCAGCTCGACCAGATGGCGCGGGGCATCATCGCGCGCTTTGGTGTCAAAGCTGGTGGCCCGCAGGCGAGTGCGCAGTCGCTCTCGGGCGGCAACCTGCAAAAGTTCATCGTGGGCCGGGAAATCGATGCCCAGCCCCGCCTGCTGATCGTCTCGCAGCCCACCTGGGGGGTGGATGTGGGCGCGGCAGCGCAGATCCGCGGCGAGATCCTGGCGCTACGCGATGCGGGCTGCGCCGTGCTGGTGCTCAGTGAGGAGTTGGAAGAATTGTTTGAAATCAGTGATCGCCTGCATGTGATTGCCAAGGGCCGCCTGTCGCCATCGGTGGCGCGGGCCGATGCCTCGGTGCAGTTGATCGGCGAATGGATGAGTGGCCTCTGGGAAGGCCGCAATGCCGCCCCGGCTGCCGCTGCTGCCGCTCTCGCCGAGGAGGGCCGCCATGCTTAAGCTAGAGCAACGCCCCCAGGCCTCGCGCTTTTGGACTTTTGGCTCGCCGGTGCTGGCCTTGCTGATCACCGTGCTGATCGGCGTGGGCCTGTTTGTGCTGCTGGGCAAGGACCCGGTCAAGGGCCTGCAGGCCTTTTTCTGGGAGCCGATCAAGTCTGGCTACGCGCTGGGCGAGCTGACGATGAAGGCCACGCCGCTGCTGCTGATTGCACTGGGCCTGGCCGTCTGCTTTCGCTCCAATGTCTGGAACATTGGTGCCGAGGGCCAGTTTGTCATTGGCGCCGTGGCCGCGGGCGGTATGGCCTTGCTGGCTGACAAGAACACCGGGCCCTGGATCGTGCCCGTCATCCTGCTGGCTGGCATGCTCGGCGGCATGGTCTGGGCCGGCATCGTGGCCTGGCTGCGCGACCGCTTCAATGCCAACGAGATCCTCGTCAGCCTGATGCTGGTCTATGTCGCCACGCTGGTGCTGGGCTACCTGGTCTACGGGCCCTGGAAAGACCCGATGGGCTACAACTTTCCGCAGACCAAGAGCTTCGAGAAAATCACGCAAATCCCCAAACTGGTGCAAGGCATGCGCATGAACATCGGCGTGCTGATTGCGCTGGCCGGTGCTGCGCTGCTGTGGGTCTACCTGTTCCGCACCCGCGCCGGGCTGGCCCAGCAGGTGGGGGGCCTGGCGCCCTCGGCGGCCCGCTATGCCGGCTTTTCGTCGCGCAAGGCCTTGTGGACGGCGCTGATGATCTCGGGCGCCACTGCCGGCCTGGCCGGCGCACTGGAAGTGGCCGGCCCCCTGGGCCAGCTCACCCCCTATGTGCCCGCCGGCTATGGCTTTGCGGCCATCATCGTCGCCTTTGTCGGTCGCCTGCACCCGGTGGGCATGGTTTTCTCCGCGATTCTTATGAGCATGTTCTATATCGGCGGAGAGCTGGCGCAGTCGCGCCTGGGCCTGCCCAAGGCCCTGACCGGCGTCTTCCAGGGGCTGCTGCTGTTCACCTTGCTGGCTTGCGACACCTTGGTGGTCTACCGCCTGCGTTGGGTGGCATCGCGCGCCGCAGTGAAAGGAGGCCTGTGATGGAATCCTATGCACTGCTGTTGGGCGCCACGCTGAGCGCTGGCACCGTGTTGGCGCTCGCCGCACTGGGCCTGCTGATCAACGAGAAGGCCGGCATCGTCAACCTGGGCGCCGAGGGCATGATGCTGTGCGCAGCGATTGCCGGTTTTGCCACCGTCGTCCACACCGGCAGCACCTGGCTGGGCTTTGGCGCGGGCATGCTCGCTGGCGCCGTGTTGGCCGCCATCTTTGGCGTGCTGGTGATCTGGCTCAACACCAACCAGTACGCCACGGGCCTGGCACTGTCGCTGTTTGGCGCCGGTTTCTCGGCTTTTGTCGGCCTGTCCTACGTGCAGGCCAAGCTGCCCAGCCTGCCCAAGTACGCGATTCCGGGCCTGGCCGATATCCCGCTCTTGGGCCCGGCGCTCTTTAGCTTGCACCCGCTGGTATATGGCGCCATGGCGCTGGTGCTGGTGATGATGTGGTTCCTCTACCGCACGCGCGCAGGCCTCGTGCTGCGTGCCGTCGGTGAATCGCCCACATCTGCCCATGCGCTGGGCTACCCGGTGCGCCGCATCCGCCTGATGGCGGTGGTGTTCGGTGGCGCGATGTGTGGCCTGGCCGGTGCCTATATCTCGACCGTCTATACGCCGCTGTGGGTGGAGGGCATGGTCTCGGGCCGGGGCTGGATTGCGCTGGCGCTGACCACCTTTGCCACCTGGCGCCCCGCGCGGGTGCTGCTGGGCGCCTACCTGTTTGGCGGTGTGACCATGCTGCAGTTCCACCTGCAGGCCAGCGGCGTGCAGCTGGCCAGCCAGCTGCTGTCGATGCTGCCTTACCTGGCCACCATCGTGGTGCTGGTGCTGATCTCGCGCAATCCAACCTGGATTCGCGCCAATATGCCGGCCTCGTTGGGCAAGCCTTTCTATCCCGGGTCATAAGCGCGTGTCAGCACGCGCCCATCACAATAACAGCGGCCCGCTTTTTGTCCGTTCTTTATAAAAACCAAGGATTCATCCATGCAAACCATGCGCAAGCGCTCCGTGATCAAGTTGATCGGCCTGTCGGCCCTGTCGTTGGCGACCCTGGCCGCCTGCGGCAAGAAGGAAGAGCCCGCCGCCCCGGCAGCTCCTGCGCCGGCTGCCGCCGCCCCTGCTGCCGACAAGCTCAAGGTCAGCTTCATGTATGTGAGCCCGATTGGTGACGGCGGCTGGACCTTCCAGCACGAGCTGGCACGCAAAGCGATTGCACAGAAGTTTGGCGACAAGATCGAGACCTCGATGGTCGAGAGCGTGCCCGAGTCGGCCGATGCCGAGCGCGTGCTGCGCGACATGGCAGGCCAGGGCAACAAGCTCATTTTTGCGACCAGCTTTGGCTACCAGGAATTTGTGCAAAAGGCCGCTGCCGACCTCAAGGATGTGAAGTTCGAGCACGCCACCGGCTACAAGCAGGCCGACAACGTGGCGGTCTACGACACCAAGACCTTTGAAGGCGCCTACCTCGCCGGTATCGTGGCCGGCTCGATGACCAAGACCAAGACCGTCGGTGTGGTCGCCTCGGTGCCGATTCCGGAAGTGGTGCGCAACATCAACAGCTTTGTGCTGGGCGCGCAAAGTGTGGACCCCAGCATCCAGGCCAAGGTGGTCTGGGTGAACGAATGGTTTGCACCGCCCAAGGAGTCGGAAGCGGCCACCAGCCTGATCAACGGCGGCGTGGATGTGATGTACCAGAACACCAACTCGCCCGCCGTCCTCAAGACCGCCGAAGAGCGCGGCGTCTACGCCTTTGGCAAGGACGGCGACATGAGCGCTTTTGCACCCAAGGCCCACCTGGGCTCGGCCGTGATCGACTGGACGCCTTACTACAGCAAGGTGGTCGAAGACACCTTGGCCGGCCAATGGCAGTCGGGCAACTTCTGGTGGGGTGTGAAGGAAGGTGCGATGGACCTGGTCAAGATTGCCGACCAGGTGCCCCAGGACGCCAAGGACAAGGTCGAAAAGGCCAAGCAAGGCATGAAGGACGGCAGCTTCGCCGTCTGGACCGGCCCGATCGTGGACAACAAGGGCCAGGAAGTGCTGGCCAGCGGCACGGTGGGCGATGATGCCTTCCTGCGCGGCATCAACTTCTATGTCAAGGGCATCGAAGGCGCAGTGCCCGGCGCCAAGTAAGCCGGCTGCAGCGCCAGGTCGGGACTTGGGCGCCCGGCCGGGCCTGCTGGCAAACAAACAACAGTGCCGCGCGGCGGGCCGGGCGGCACTTGGAACCTGGCCCGATTTATGCATATATTGGCCGGGCGATGTTCTACCCGCTGCAGGCCGGCATGGTGGCTTGTAGAGCTCGGCATTCCAACAACATTCGAGGACACACAGATGACTGATTTCCGTAAGCGTTCGCTGATCAAGGTGGCCGCGCTCTCCGCGCTGGCTGCTGCCGCCGTCGTGGGTTGCAGCAAGAAGGAAGAGGCGCCAGCGCCTGCACCCGCTGCTGCCCCGGCAGCCGCAGCCCCTGCGGCCGATCCGCTGAAGATCGCCTTTGCCTACGTGGGCCCGGTGGGCGACGGCGGCTGGACCTTTGCACATGACCAGGCGCGCAAGGCGCTGGAGAAGGAATTTGGCGACAAGATCCAGACCAGCTTTGTCGAAAGCGTGCCCGAAGGCGCGGACGCCGAGCGCGTGCTGCGTGACATGGCCACCCAGGGCAACAAGCTGGTGTTTGGCACCACCTTTGGCTATATGGACGTGATCCAGAAGCTGGCGCCCGAGTTTGCCGATGTGAAATGGGAACACGCCACCGGCTACAAGGTGGCCGGCAATGTCAGCACCTATGACAGCCGCACCTACGAAGGCGCGTACCTGGCCGGTATCATCGCCGGCTCGATGACCAAGTCCAACACCTTGGGCGTGGTGGGCTCGGTGCCGATCCCCGAGGTGATCCGCAACATCAACAGCTTCACCCTGGGCGCGCAAAGCGTCAACCCCAAGATCAGCACCAAGGTGGTCTGGGTCAATGAATGGTTCAGCCCTCCGAAGGAAACCGAAGCGGCCACCAGCCTGATCAATGGCGGCGCGGACATTCTGTTCCAGAACACCGACTCGCCGGCCGTGCTCAAGACCGCTGAAGAAAAGGGCAAGCGCGCCTTTGGCTGGGATTCGGACATGACCGCCTACGGCCCCAAGGCCCACCTGGGCTCGGCCATCATCAACTGGGCGCCATACTACATCGACACCACCCGCAGCGCGCTGGAAGGCAAGTGGACCAGCCGCCAGACCTGGTGGGGCGTGAAGGAAGGCACCATTGATCTGGTGTCCATGGCTGACGATGTGCCGGCCGAGACCAAGGCCAAGGTCGAAGAAGTCAAGAAGGGCCTCAAGGACGGTACGTTCAGCATCTGGAAGGGCCCCATCCTGGGCCAGGACGGCAAGGAGATCCTGGCAGCCGACAAGGTCGCCGACGACGAGTTCCTCAAGGGCATCAGCTTCTACATCAAGGGCGTGGAAGGCCAGGTTCCTGGCAAGTGATGCGCGGGCGCTGCGCCGGTGCTCGACGCCCGGCGTTCGATGTCCGTTCTAAACGCGAGTGGCAGCGGTGCTTTTGGCTCCGGTGCTAACATTGCGACCAAAGGCTGCCCCAGGGCAGCCTTGTCATTTATACCAAGAGATTTCCCCCGATGATCGAAGCCCAACAATGGCACCCGGTTGCCTTGTCTGATGTGGTGGTGGATGCCCCGCTGCCGGTGCGCCTGCTGGACCAGGAGCTGGTGCTGTGGCGCGATGCGCTAGGCCAGGTGCAGGCCTTTGTCGACCGCTGCCCGCACCGTGGCGCCCGCCTGTCGCTGGGCCGCGTGCAGGATGGCCAGCTGGAGTGCCCCTACCACGGCTGGCAGTTTGCCAGCGGCGGCCAGTGTGTGAAGGTGCCAGCGGTGCCCGCCTTTGTGCCGCCCGCCAAGCACTGTGTTGCGTCCTATGGCGTGCAGGAGGCCCATGGCCTGGTGTGGGTGCAGCTGGCGCCGGCGGCCGAGGGCCAGCCCGCCACGCCGCTGCCGGTGTTCGAGGCCGAGGCCGATGCGCGCCTGCGCAAGCTCAACTGCGGCCCTTATGATGTGGAGGCCAGCGCCCCGCGCATCATCGAGAACTTTCTCGATATGTCGCACTTTGGCTTTGTGCACGAGGGCTGGCTGGGCAGCCGCGATGCAACCGAGATGTCCCACTACGAGGTCGAAGCCACCGAGCGGGGCGTGAAGGCCACCGGCTGCAAGGCGATCCAGCCCCAGTCGAACCTGCACTCCACCAAGCCGGCTGAAGTGGACTACAGCTACGAGGTGACCGCCCCCTACACCGCCTTGCTGACCAAGGTGCCCGAGAGCGGATCGAGCAAGCAGGGCTGGCGCGAGGCGATTGGCCTATTTGTCTGCCCGGTCACGCCTGAGCGCAGCCGCGTCTGGTTCCGCCTGGCCGTGGCGGATTTCGACAGCTCGGACGAGCAGCTGCAGCAGTTTCAGCATACGATCTTTACCCAGGATCAGCCCGTGCTGGAGTCGCAGATGCCCAAGCCGCTGCCGCTCGATGCCAAGGCAGAGCTGAACTCACCGGCCGACCGCATGTCGGTGGCCTACCGCCGCTACCTCAAGGCCAGTGGCGTCACTTTTGGAGTGTGTTGAGATGTACACCGTCCCCCAGATCGAAGCGGCCCGCCTGCCGGGCCTGCTGCGTGCCATGCCCAAGGCCGAGCTGCATATGCACATCGAAGGCTCGCTCGAGCCCGAGCTGATCTTTGCGCTGGCCCAGCGCAATGGCGTGGTCTTGCCCTATGCCGATGTCGAGAGCCTGCGCGCCGCTTACGCCTTTACCAACCTGCAGAGCTTTCTCGATATCTACTACGCAGGCGCCAGTGTCTTGCTGACCGAGCAGGACTTCTACGACATGGCCATGGCCTACCTGGAGCGCGCCGTGGCCGACAATGTCGTGCACACCGAGATCTTCTTTGACCCGCAAACGCACACCGCCCGTGGCGTGGCGATGGCGAGCGTCATCCAGGGCCTGCACAAGGCCTGCGTGGATGCGGAAAAGCGCTGGGGCATCAGCGCGCAGTTGATTCTGAATTTTCTGCGCCACCTGAGCGAAGAAGAAGCGCTGCAGACCCTGGGTGAGGCCTTGCCTTACCGCGCCTATTTCAGCGGGGTGGGTCTGGACAGCAGCGAGGTCGGCAACCCACCGGAGAAATTTGCCCGCGTGTTTACGCGCTGCAAGGATCTGGGCCTGCGCCGCGTGGCCCATGCCGGCGAGGAAGGGCCACCGGCCTACATCTGGGGCGCGCTGGATGTGCTGCATGCCGAGCGCGTGGACCATGGCGTGCAAGCGGTGCACGATGCCGCGCTGATGCAGCGGCTCAAGGACGAACGCATTCCCCTGACCGTCTGCCCGCTGTCCAACCAGAAGCTGCAGGTGTTCCCCGACCTGGCCGACCACAATATGCCGCAGCTGCTGGCTGCGGGCCTGGTGGCCACGGTCAACTCGGACGACCCGGCCTATTTTGGCGGCTATATCAACGAGAACTTTGTACAGCTGTTTGCAGCCACCGGCATGGGCTCGGACGAGGCCTACCAACTGGCGGCCAACAGCTTTGAAGCCAGCTTTGTGCCGCAGACGCGCAAGCAGGCCTGGCTGGGCCAGCTGCAGATGGCCTTTGCCGAGGCAGCCCGTTGAACTGAAACGCTAAAGCAAACAGGGCGCCGCGAGGCGCCCTGTTTGCTGGCAGGTGAGCGGCGACGTTAAGCGGCGGCTGCTGCGGGCACCGACTCCGACAGCATGGCATTGCGCAGCTGCAGCGCATAGCCTTCGAGCACCGCGCCGCCAGGCTCCTTGCGCGGCCAGCTGAAGCTCACGCCGTCGTCGGCATGGCGCGGCACGACATGCAGGTGGAAGTGCGCGACGGTCTGACCGCCTTCGACGCCATTGGCCTGCAGCAACGTGAGGCCTGCGGGCTCGAAAGCGATCTTGGCGGCCAGTGCCACCTTGCGCGCCGTCTGCATCACCGCAGCCGATTCTTCGTCGGTGATCTCGAAAATATTGGCTGCGTGGCGCTTGGTTGCGACCAGCACATGGCCGGGGTTGACCTGGCCCAGGTCCATGAAGGCGATCGTCAGCGCATCTTCATACACCTTGGCCGAAGGGATTTCTCCTTGCACCAGTCGGCAGAAAATGCAGACACCGGCAGGGGACGGATCAACAAAATGCGGCATGGGCCAAGCCTCCTCCTTGGGCTTTGGCAGCGGCTGCTGTCTGTGCAGTGCCACTACCAGTGGATTTAACCAACAGGTAAAACAAACACTATAGACCGCAGATATGACCCGCGTATACATCTGAGCCTGGGGTTTTCCCTGGTTAACCATCGCGCTGCTGTCAGCCTACAGCCCGAGTTGCAGCGCGGTCAGCAGCCGGCACTGCCGACAGCGCTGCTGCGGCGCATAGAAACTATTGCCAGGTCCATATAACGGCAGACCTTGGCAGACGCTAAGCTTGGCAGCATGCATATTTACCGATCCGCCCTGTTGCGCTTTGCCGATGACGGCCAGGCGCTGTATGAAGAAGATGGCCTGCTGGCCGTGGCCCCGGGCCCCGATGGCCGCGAGCGTGTGCTGGCCGCAGGCAGTTGGCAGGCGCTGTCGGCCCAGCTGCTGGCCCAGGCGGGGGCCGATGCCGTGGTCGAGCAACTGCCCGGCCGCATCATCGCGCCGGGTTTTGTCGACATGCACATCCACTACCCGCAGACCGATGTGATCGGCTCGCCCGCCAGCGGCCTCCTGCCCTGGCTCAATGACTACACCTTTCCCCATGAGTCGCGCTTTGTCGATGCCGCCTACGCGGCAGAAGTGGCGCAATTCTTTGTCGATGAGCTGCTGCGCAATGGCGTGACCACGGCGTTGACCTTTGCAACCTCGCACCCGGCATCGGCCGATGCGCTGTTTGCCCAGGCGCACAAGCGCCAGATGCGGCTGATCACCGGCAAGGTGCTGCAGGACCGCCATTCGCCCGACGGCGTGCGCGATGAGACCGAGCAAAGCCTGGTCGACACCGAAGCGCTGATCCGCCGCTGGCATGGCGTGGACCGCCTGGGATACGCGATCACTCCGCGCTTTGCGCCCACCAGCAGCGAGGCCCAACTGCGCGGCGCCGGCGAGCTGGCAGCGCGCTACAGCGATGTCTGGATCCAGTCGCATGTGGCTGAAAACCTCGACGAGATTGCCTGGGTGCGCGAGCTGTTTCCGGACAGCCGCAGCTACCTGCAGGTCTATGCCGACCGGGGGCTGATGCGTGAGCGTGCCGTCTATGCCCATTGCATCCACCTCGATGCACGTGACCGCGCGCTGATGCACGAAACCCGCACCGCCGCAGCGGTGAGCCCTACCAGCAACCTTTTTTTGGCCAGCGGCTTTTTTGACTATGCCCAGGCCGACGCCGCGCAGATGTTGTACGGCCTGGCCAGCGATGTGGGCGGCGGCACGAGTTTTAGCCCGTTTCGCACCATGCTGGCGGCCTACTTTGTCGGTCGCGAGGGGCGCGACAAGCAGGGCCTGTCGCTCGCGCCCAGCCATCTGTGGTGGCAGCACACGGCCGGTGCGGCGCAGGCGCTGGGCCTGGCCGGGGTGGTCGGCAACCTGCAGCCGGGTTGCGAAGCCGACTTTGTCGTGCTCAACCCGCAGGCCACGCCGCTGATCGCCCGCAAGACGGCGCAGGCCCGCAATCTGGAGGAGCTGCTGTTCAGCCTCATCGTGCTGGGCGATGACCGCCTGATCGAGCGCAGCCGGATTGCGCAGAAGCAGGGCTGATCCTGGTGCAGCGGTAGTGCAGCGGTAGTGCAGGGGCAGGCCTCGGGACGGCTGCAGATGCCGCCCGCCGGGGCAATGCCTTTCGCTACAATGCCGCCTAGGAGTTATTTCAGACATGAGCATTCAAAGCGACAAGTGGATTCGCCGCATGGCGGAACAGCACGGCATGATCGAGCCCTTCGAGCCCGGTCAGGTGCGCCAGGTGGATGGCAAGAAAATCATCAGCTACGGCACCTCCAGCTATGGCTACGACATCCGCTGCGCCCGCGAATTCAAGGTGTTCACCAACATCCACAGCACCGTGGTCGATCCCAAGAACTTCGATGAAAAAAGCTTTGTCGATTTTGAAGGCGACTACTGCATCATTCCGCCCAACAGCTTTGCGCTGGCCCGCACCGTCGAGTACTTCCGCATTCCGCGCGATGTGCTGACCGTCTGCCTGGGCAAGAGTACCTATGCGCGCTGCGGCATCATCGTCAATGTGACGCCGTTCGAGCCCGAGTGGGAAGGCTATGTAACCCTCGAGTTCTCCAACACCACGCCGCTGCCGGCCAAAATCTATGCGGGCGAGGGCTGCGCGCAGGTGCTGTTCCTGCGCGGTGATGAGCCCTGCGAGGTGAGCTACAAGGACCGCAACGGCAAGTACCAGGGCCAGCATGGCGTCACCTTGCCAAAGGCCTGACAACGCCGCGCTGAGCCCCACAGCCACTCCCGTTTTGGAGTGGCTTTTTTACTGGAGGGTGGCAGCGTCGCCAGGGCCTTTGCAAATTTTCTTCAATGGGGGCGCTGCGGGCCCATTTTCTGCGCGCTCGGGAGCCGGTCTTACGCGCTGGGCCACCGCAAATGCGCTACTGTAGACGGATCAATAACAGAGGCAGTGCCAGGGCACTGCAAGGAGAGCGACCATGAAATGGGAAGGCAACCGCGAATCGAGCAATGTGGAAGACCGCCGCGGCAGTGGTGGCGGGGGCGGTGGAGGCTTTGGCCTGGGCGGGCGCAGCATCGGCATTGGCACCGTGGTGCTGGCGCTGATTGGCTGGGGGGTGTTTGGCATCAACCCGCTCACCACCATCGGCGTGCTCTCGGGGGGGGGCTCGCCCGCGCCCACGCAGCAAGGCCCGGCCAAGGCGCCACCGGCCAATGACCAGGGGGCCAAGTTTGTCTCCACCGTGCTGGCCTCGACCGAAGATGTCTGGAGCGATATCTTCACCAAGGGTGGCGCCCAGTACCGCGCGCCTCGCCTGGTGCTGTTCACCGGCGTCACGCGCACCGCCTGCGGTACCGGCCAGTCGGCGATGGGTCCGTTCTACTGCCCCGGTGACCAGAAGGTGTACCTGGACATGGATTTCTTCAACACCATGAGCCGCCAGCTGGGCGCGCCCGGTGAGTTTGCGCGCGCTTATGTGGTGGCGCACGAGGTGGGCCACCATGTACAGAACCTGCTGGGTATCTCGGGCAAGGTCGATGCGATGCGTGGCCGCATCAGCGAGCGCGAGCAAAATGCGCTGTCGGTGCGGCTGGAGCTGCAGGCCGACTGCTATGCCGGCATCTGGGCCAACCATTCCCAGCAGGCCAAGAGCTGGCTGGAGCAGGGCGACATTGAATCGGCCGTGAATGCCGCTCAGCAGATCGGTGATGACAAGCTGCAGCGCGAAGCCACCGGCACCGTGCGCCCCGACAGCTTCACCCACGGCTCCAGCGCCCAGCGCGTGCGCTGGTTCACGCAGGGCTACAAGACCGGCAGCGTCCAGTCTTGCGATACCTTCCAGGCCGGCAGCCTGTGATGCACTTGGCCCCGGCCGCTAAAAATCGGGCTGGGCCGATCCGCTGCGGCCTTCCGCTGCAGGCTGGCGGCGCCCGTTTCTACGCTGGCCAGCCAGGATTTTCAGGGGCCGCGTGCGAATCCGTAAGGCAAGACAGGGTTAAGCCAAGCGCCGATTTGTCTGCAGTGCGACAATAGGGGGCTTACATGACAAATTCTTTCTCCAACCTTCATCTGGCCGAGCCCCTGGCCAAAGCCATCTCCGAGATGGGCTACGCATCCATGACTCCCATTCAGGCACAGGCCATCCCTGTGGTGCTGACTGGGAAAGACGTCATGGGTGCTGCACAAACTGGCACGGGCAAGACAGCTGCTTTCTCATTGCCGCTGCTCCAGCGGATGATGGTGCACGAAAACAGCTCGGCATCGCCCGCGCGCCATCCGGTGCGTGCGCTGGTGCTGCTGCCTACGCGTGAACTGGCCGACCAGGTCGCCCAGCAGATTGCCCAGTTCGCCAAACACACCAAGCTGCGCAGCACCGTGGTGTTTGGCGGCATGGACATGAAACCGCAAACCCTGGAGCTTAAAAAGGGTGTGGAAATCCTGGTGGCGACCCCCGGTCGCCTGCTGGACCACATCGAGGCCAAGAACGCGGTGCTCAACCAGGTGGAGTACGTGGTGCTGGACGAGGCCGACCGCATGCTCGACATTGGTTTTCTGCCCGATCTGCAGCGCATCCTGTCCTTCCTGCCCAAAAAGCGCATCACCTTGCTGTTCTCGGCCACGTTCTCGCCCGAGATCAAGCGCCTGGCCGGCAGCTACCTGCAAGACCCGGTCACGATCGAGGTTGCACGCCCCAACGAAACCGCGTCCACCGTCGAGCAGCGCTTCTACGCTGCCTCTGACGATGACAAGCGCCGTGTGCTGACCAAGGTGCTGCGCGAGCGCAAGATCCGCCAGGCCTTTGTGTTCGTCAACAGCAAGCTGGGTTGCTCGCGCCTGGCGCGTACGCTGGAGCGTGAGGGCCTGCGTGCCGCAGCGCTGCACGGCGACAAGAGCCAGGATGAACGCCTCAAGGCGCTCGAAGCCTTCAAGCAAGGCGAAGTCGATCTGCTCGTCTGCACCGATGTGGCCGCCCGTGGTCTGGACATCAAGGATGTGCCCGCCGTCTTCAACTTTGATGTGCCCTTCAATGCCGAAGACTATGTGCACCGCATTGGCCGCACCGGCCGTGCTGGCGCATCCGGTCTGGCCGTCACGCTGGTCTCCCATGCCGATGCCCGCCATGTGTCGGACATCGAGAAGCTGATCAAGAAGAAGATCGACGTCGAGAACTTTGCGCTGGACGAGCAGCCCCAGCGCGAGCGCTTCAACGATGGCAACCGCGAACGCCGTGAGCGTGAAGCTGGCCGTGAGCGCGACAGCTCGCGCAGCCGCGACCGCCGCGCGCCGCGCGAGGACGACGCGCAGGACCGCCGTGAGCGCTACCGCCCGGCACCCGTCTCGCGTGATCCGTTCTTTGACAAGCCGTACGAGCCCAAGGCCGCTGAGCCCGCTGCCTGGGATGCGAACGCCAAGCCGGCGCCAGCACGTGGCCCCGGCATCAAGCCACGCCGCAAGGTCGCTGCGCTGTTCAAGCCTTCGCCAGCATCTGAATAATCTCGGTAACGACGATGGACCAAGGCCTCAGCTAACCGCTGAGGCCTTTTTTTGTCGCGCTCATCCCGGCTGCTGGGCCTGCTCGCAATCGACATGGATCAGCTCGCGCTCGGCCAGCGTATTGCCAAAGCGCATCGCGCTCAGGCAGCCACCCCAGACGCAGCCGGTATCGAGCGCCAGCAGATGGGGGCGCTGCAGATCGCCCAGGGTGGACCAGTGGCCAAAGGCAATGGTGGTGTTGGCAGTGGCGCGCCCGGGCAGGTCAAACCAGGCGGTCAGACCTTCGGGGGCATCGGCCAGGCTCTCGGTACTGTCAAAGTCCAGGCTGCCATCGGCATGGCAAAAGCGCATGCGCGTGAGCACGTTGGTGATCATGCGCAGACGCTCCATGCCCGTGAGCTCCGGATCCCATTGCGCAGGGATATTGCCGTACATGGCTTGCAAGAAGCTGGTCAGCTCTTCGCTGCGCAGCACCGCTTCCACCTCGGCCGCATAACGCAGCGTGTCGGCAGCATTCCAGCTGCGGTGCACGCCGGCATGCACCATCAGCAGTTTTTCACCCGCCACTGTGTGCGTACGCGCCAGCGGCTGCTGGCGCAGCCATGCCAAGAGCTGTGCGGCATCGGGTGCCTGCAGCACTTCCAGCAAGGTGTCGCGCCGGGAGAACTTGCGCCGGCCATGGGCAGCCGCCAGCAGGTGCAGGTCATGGTTGCCCAGAAGGGCCTGGATGCTGCCGTCCGCGTCTATGCAGCGGCGCAGGGTCTGGGCCGATTCGGGGCCCCGGTTGACCAGGTCGCCCAGCAGATAGACCGTGTCGCGGCTGGGGGAGAAGTCGATTTTGGCCAACAGACGGCCCAAAGCGCTATCGCAGCCTTGGATATCGCCGATACAGTAAAGTGACATGCTTGTTGAACTACCTGTGAACTATTTTGTTAGACGTACTCTTGATCGCGCTTTTGACCTTGCTCAACGGGGTCTTTGCCATGTCCGAGCTGGCGCTGGCCAGCAGCCGCAAGTCCCGTTTGCTGGCCATGGCCGAAAGTGGCGACAAGGGCGCCAAGGCGGCGCTGGATCTGCTGAGCAATCCTACCCAATTTCTGTCCTCGATTCAGGTGGGTATTACCTCGATCGGCATGCTCAACGGCATTTTTGGTGAAGCGGCCTTCAGCGACGGGCTGGCGCAATCGCTGATCACCTGGGGCATGCCGGCCTCGTTTGCGTCGGTGGTGGCCACCACCACGGTGATCATTGTCATTACCTTCATGACCATTGTGTTTGGCGAGCTGGTGCCCAAGCGCATTGGACAGATGTACCCCGAGGCGTCGTCGCGCCTCATTGCGCTGCCGCTCACCTGGGTGTCGCGCATCGCCAAGCCTTTTGTCTGGCTGCTGGCCATTTCTGCACAAGGCGTGCTGCGCCTTCTGCGCATCAAGGATGAATCGGACCGCACGGTGACCGAAGAGGAAATCGTCGCCAGCCTCGATGAAGGGCGAGACGCGGGCGTGATCGAGCACCACGAACACCAGATGGTGCAGAACGTGTTCCATCTGGATGACCGCCCACTGATCTCGATGATGGTGCCCCGGGGCGATGTGGAATGGCTCGATGCCAATCTGACCGTGGCCGAGGCCTTGCATGCGGTGCGTGCCTCCAGTGGCAAGGGGGCGCATTCCTGGTATCCCGTCTGCCGCGAATCGCTGGACAACGTGGTGGGCCTGGTCAGCGTGGCACACCTGCTCGACGTCGTCGATACGCACAACACCGCGATTGCGAAGGTGGCCTTGGCGGCCAGCTACGTGCCCGAAACGCTCAGCGGCTTTGAACTGCTCGAGCAGTTCCGCGCGCGCGCGGGCCGCATGATTTTTGTTGTCGATGAATACGGGGTCGTGCAAGGCATCATCACGCCGCGTGACTTGCTCGAAGCGATTACCGGCGAGCTTAAACCCGGGGCCGCCAGCGAAGCCTGGGCGGTACAGAACGACGATGGCTCCTGGTACCTTGATGGCCTGATGCCGGTATCCGAATTGAAGGCGCGTTTGGAAATCAAGGAGTTGCCCGATGAGGACAAGGGCCGCTATAACACCTTGGCTGGCATGTTGATGGCCGAATCGGGCCATCTGCCGCCGTTGGGTGAAAAGATTTATTGCGCGGGTTGGGTATTTGAGGTTCTGGCGCTGGAAGGCAAGCGCGTCGACAAGGTAATCGCCAGGCTGGACGTGATGGCACTCGATTACTGAAAGTTACAGGTAGGGGGATCCAGGTTTACCATTCCTTTAAATAGAAAAATGTGTGGACTTACTTGGTTATTGCATTTTTAGGTATACTGCAAACGTTAACCGAATTGAATGGATATTAAACATGCCTACTTTGAAGGAAATCGATGCCCAACTGGCAGCACTGCAACAACAGCGTGAAGAAGTTCGTCGCAACGAACTGAAGACCGCTGTCGACCAGGTGCGCAAGCTTGTGGCAGATTACGGCCTGACCGAACAGGATGTATTCCCTCCTGCACGTGGCCGCTCGGCTTCCGCAGGCTCTAAAGTCGCTCCCAAGTACCGCGACCCAGCAACGGGCGCTACCTGGACGGGCCGTGGCAAGGCGCCAAAGTGGATTGAAGGCCAGGATCGTGAAAAGTTCGCGATTTAAGTGGGGCGTCCTTCAAAGAAAAAACCTGCTTCGGCAGGTTTTTTTTCGTTGCGGGGTCGACTTGTCGGGCAGCTTTATAAAAATTCCTACATCTCTTCTTCATTTCTCCTATTTTTGTAGGAGTGGATTGTTGCTAACTATCCGTTGAGCGATCCATCATATCTGAGCGATGCTAAATGTATGCAATTGCTCATAGTGCCTTGCTATAATTGCATTTGCTAATCTATAGGCTTATTCATTTTTTTTACGATTTTGTAGATTTTATGGAGGCCTGGCAGCGGATTGGCAGTTTGCGGAGTGGGTCGCATTTCGATGCCCATGGTGTCCGGTATGGATGGTTAATGGGAATGCGCAAATCGCATTGCGATCACTCCTGCGATTGCACCTGGGATTGCAGGGCTTAGCCTTTGGATGACATATGCAGGACCAGGCCCGGGAGTAGACTGTTTGCAGCGTTCCGTCTAATACGCGTAAAACAGGAGTCACGATGAAATCAGGTGATCATGAGGCAGCGCAACACGCCTTCGCCTCGACCCTCCAAGCCCTCTCGATCCCTTCGTCCAAGAAGTCTGGCAAAGGTGGCAAGGCCAAGTTCTATTCGCTGCCCGAGCTGAGCAAACAATTCCCCAATATCCAGCGCCTGCCGATGTCCCTGCGCATTGTGCTGGAGTCGGTCTTGCGCAACTGCGATGGCCAGCGCGTGCTGCCCGAGCATGTGGAGCAGCTGGCCAACTGGAAGCCGCAGGCCGAACGCACCGAAGAG
Source organism: Comamonas koreensis (assembly GCF_014076495.1). Classification (NCBI taxonomy): domain Bacteria; kingdom Pseudomonadati; phylum Pseudomonadota; class Betaproteobacteria; order Burkholderiales; family Comamonadaceae; genus Comamonas; species Comamonas koreensis. The sequence goes on from NZ_CP043575.1 coordinate 1,972,532, forward strand.
ATTCCCTTTGTCGTGGCACGCGTGGTGCTGCAGGATTTCACCGGCGTGCCGCTGCTCGCCGACCTGGCTGCGATGCGCAGCACGGCCGAGCGCATGGGCAAGAACGCCAGCGCCATCGAGCCGCTGGTGCCTGTCGATCTGGTGGTGGACCACTCGATCATGGTCGATTACTACGGCAGCAAGAACGCGCTGGACCTGAACATGAAGCTGGAGTTCGAGCGCAACAACGAGCGCTACCAGTTCATGAAATGGGGCATGCAGGCCTTTGACACCTTTGGCGTGGTGCCGCCGGGCTTTGGCATCGTGCACCAGGTCAATCTGGAATACCTCGCGCGCGGCGTGCACCAGGACAAGCACCATGTCTACTACCCCGACTCGCTGGTGGGCACTGACAGCCACACGACGATGATCAATGGTGTGGGCGTGGTGGCCTGGGGCGTGGGCGGTATCGAGGCCGAAGCTGCGATGCTGGGCCAGCCGGTCTACTTCCTCACGCCTGATGTGGTGGGCTTTGAGCTCTCGGGCAGCCTGCGCGAAGGCGTGACCGCCACCGACCTGGTGCTGACCGTCACCGAGATGCTGCGCCGTGAAAAGGTCGTGGGCAAGTTTGTCGAGTTCTTTGGCGAGGGCACGCGCAGCCTGTCGGTGCCTGACCGCGCCACCATCGGCAACATGGCGCCCGAGTATGGCGCCACGATGGGCTTCTTCCCGGTCGATGACAAGACCATGGACTACTTTGAAGGTACGGGCCGCAGCAAGGCCGAGATTGCCGCCTTTGAAGCGTACTTCAAAGCCCAGGGCCTGTATGGCGTGCCCCGGGCGGGAGACATTGATTACTCCCAGGTCGTGCGGCTGGACCTGGGCACGGTGGCGCCCAGCCTGGCGGGCCCCAAGCGGCCCCAGGACCGTATCGAGATCGGCCAGGTGGCTGCCAAGTTTGACATGCTGTTCAGCGCGCCGGGGGCCCAAAACGGCTTCAACCTGCCTGCAGACCAGCTTGCCCGGCCCGTCAAGGTGCGCATCAATGGCGCGGGCGAGACGGCCGAGCCGTCCACCAAGCCCTTGCCGGCCGGCTCGCCGCGCAATGCCGAGGAGATGGTCGCCAACAAGCCCGCGGTGGTGGATGAAGAAGCCAGCCTGGATGCGGCCGATGCCCATGCCGAGCGCATCGAAGGGCGCGATGTGGACCTGCACAACGGCGATGTGCTGATTGCCGCCATCACCAGCTGCACCAACACCTCCAACCCCAGCGTGATGCTGGCTGCAGGCTTGCTGGCCAAGAAGGCCGTCAAGGCTGGCCTGCGTGTGCAGTCGCACATCAAGACATCGCTGGCTCCTGGCTCGCGCCTGGTGACCTTGTATTTGACCGAGTCGGGTCTGCTGCCCTATCTGGAGCAACTGGGCTTCAATATCGCCGGTTATGGCTGCACCACCTGCATCGGCAATGCTGGCGATCTGCTGCCGGAATTCAACAGCGCCATCCAGCACCATGACCTGGTCTGTGCGGCCGTGCTGTCGGGCAACCGCAACTTCGAGGCGCGCATCCACCCCAATATCCGCGCCAACTTCCTGGCCAGTCCGCCGCTGGTGGTGGCCTATGCGATTGCCGGCAATGTGCGCAAGGACCTGATGACCGAGCCGGTGGGCCAGGGCAAGAATGGCCGCGACGTCTACCTGGGCGATATCTGGCCGACGACCGACGAGGTGCAGAAGCTGATGAAATTTGCGATGAACGGCAAGGCTTTCCGCGCCAACTACGAAAAGGTCAGCAGCGAGCCGGGCAAACTCTGGGAAAAGATCAAGGGCGTGACCGGCGCCACCTATACCTGGCCGCAGAGCACCTATATTGCCGAGCCCCCCTTTTTCAAGGACTTCTCGCTGGCAGCGCCCGAGCCGCGTGCCGAGCAGCGCGACAATGCGGTGCGCAAGGCCAGAGTGATGGCTTTATTTGGTGATTCGATTACCACTGACCATATCTCGCCCGCTGGATCGATCAAGGACAGCTCGCCCGCCGGCCAATGGCTGCTGGCCAACGGCGTCAAGAAGAGCGACTTCAACAGCTATGGATCGCGCCGCGGTAACCATGAGGTGATGATGCGCGGCACCTTCGCCAATGTGCGCATCAAGAACCTGATGCTGGCGGCCAAGCCGGACGGCTCACGCGAAGAGGGTGGCCTGACGCTCTACCAAAATCCGGGCGAGGAACAAGGCAGCAAGCTCTTCATTTACGATGCTGCCATGCGCTATATGGCAGCGGGCACGCCCACCGTGGTGTTTGCCGGGGAGGAATACGGCACGGGTTCGAGCCGCGACTGGGCGGCCAAGGGCACCCAGTTGCTGGGTATCAAGGCAGTGGTGGCGCGCAGTTTCGAGCGCATCCACCGCGCCAATCTGGTGGGTATGGGCGTGCTGCCGCTGCAGTTCAAGCAAGGGGAAAGCTGGGAGAGTCTGAACCTGCGCGGCGACGAGCTGATCGACATCGTGCCCGACCCGTCGCTGGCGCCGCGCAGCAAGGCCAAACTGGTCATCCAGCGCGCCGATGGCAGCGTTACCGAAGCCGAGCTGGTGTTGCGTATTGACACGCCTATCGAGGTCGAATACTACAAGGACGGCGGTATACTCCCCTTCGTTTTACGCCAATTGCTGTAAGAGTTGACCTACACGCGACTGACACGGGCCTTGTTACGACGAGGCCCGTTTGCATTTGTTGACCGTTACTGGTCAAATAGATGGACGTTAGTTTACTTTTAATTACATTTAGCCAACTATGGCCCATCCCTACACCCCCTTGTCGCTAGGCAGGCGCATGCACGAGATCCACACGCGGATCATGTGGTGTCTGCTCGCTGGCGGGGTGCTGTTGGCGGGGCTGGTGTCTACCGATGCGCAGGGCGTGGGCTTTGCCCGGGCGCTGCAGACCTGGATACAGGTGCTGCTGCTGCTCGCAGCTCTTGCCACCTTGGGTTGGGGCGGGCGCCTGTTGCTGCAGGGCACGGCCGGCAGTGCATTCATGGGCCGGCCGCTGTGGGTCTGCAGTGCCGTCGCGCTGGGCGGCTTTGCGGTGTTGCTGGCGCTGCCGCTGCGGCTGTCTGAACACGGCAGCCGGCCGGCCTTGTGGCTGGAGCTGGCGGTCAATATTTTGCTATCAATATGCCTATTGATAGTCTCCATAGATTTATTGTCGTCTGCGCGGCGCAATAGCCCGGGCGCCGTGCCCCGAGCCAGCCATTGGTTGCACCTGCAAAGCAATGGCGCGGTGCTCACGGCGCTGGCGCTCTTGGTGGCGGTCACGGCAGGGGTAGCGCAGGGCCTGGTCGATCTGGAAGGCATGCGCCGCTATGTCTTGCCGCTGGGCATGCTGGCCTGCTGCGCCTGGGCTGCGCTGCAGAGCCGCCATTTTGCGGGCCAGTCCGGCCGCTGGACGGTGTTGAGACTCGCGGCCGCCTTGGCCGTGGGCGCAGCAGCCATCTTGCTGGGCGCGGGCAGCCACTGGGCCATGCTGCTGGAGCAGGCGGCTTGGTGCTATGCGTTGTCGGTGCTGGCCCTGGTGCTGGTCATGGCCTCGCTGCGCCACAGCCTGGTGGGCTGGGCCTCGGCCCATCCTGCGCGCCTGCAAGGTGAGGAGTGGCTGGAGCAGGCCCCCATTGGTGTCGTGCGGGTCGACGGCTCGGGCGCCATCGTCCATGCCAACCGCACCCAGCTCGACTGGCTGGGCGTGCCCAGCCTGGTGGACCAGCCCTGGACCGAAGCGCTGGCGCCTAGCCTGCGCAACCAGGCGCCCGATTGGCTCGCACGCTTGCGCGCGGGGCAGTCGCTCGCCTTTGAGCAAAGCATGGATACGCCCCAGGGCCTGCGCCACTTCCAGACCGATATCTTGGTCGCCCCGCAAGGGCGCGATGCGCATGCCTTCATGCTGCTCTCGCACGATGTGTCGATGCAAAAACTGATGGTCGGCCGCGTGCAGGAGCAGCAGTCGCAACTGGTGTCGCTGGTCAGTGCCATCCCGGACCTGGTCGTGCTCAAGGGGGCCGATGGGCGCTTTTTGCACTGCAACCAGGCCTTTGAGCGCCTGGTGGGCCTGGCACACGCGCAGATCATCGGCCGCACGACCTCGGACCTGGGCCTGCAAGGGCGCATGCCCTCCGATTGGGAGACTGATCTGCGTGCGCGCAATGCCGACACGCCGGTGGTCTATGAAGAGACCTTGCAGTTTGCCGACAATGGCTACCAGGGCCGTTTCGAGATCACCAAATCGGCCATCCGTGCTGCCAATGGCGAGGTCACCGGACTGCTGTGCATCTGCCGCGATCTGGCCGAGCGCAGCCGCGCCCGCAAGGAAATCGAGCGCCTGGAGTTCTTCGATGTGCTCACTGGCCTGCCCAACCGCCGCATGCTGATGGACCGGCTCGAATGGTCGATCATCGCCTGCAAGCAGCGCGGCACCTATGCGGCGCTGCTGTTCATCGATCTGGACAATTTCAAGGACCTCAATGATTCGCTGGGCCACCAAAAGGGTGACCGGCTGCTGTGCGAAGTGGGCAAGCGCCTGATTGCCAGCGTGCGCAGCGGCGATGTGGTGGCGCGCTTTGGCGGTGACGAGTTTGTCGTGCTGGTCGAGAACCTGGGCGCCGAGCGCGTGCAGGCTGAAGCCCATGTGCGCTCGGTGGTCGAGCATGTGATCACCCGTTTCAAGCAGCCCTTTGTGCTCGACGGCCAGTCCCACCACAGCACGCCCAGCATTGGCGTGACCGTGTTTGGCGACCAAGAATCGCTGACGGTGCAGGAGCTGCTCAAGCGCGCCGACCTGGCGATGTACGAGGCGAAATCGGCCGGCCGCAACACGCAGCGCTTCTTTGATCCGCAGATGCAGGCCATCGTCAATGCACGCGCCAATCTGGAAAGCGACCTGCGCCAGGCCATCCACGACGGCGAGCTGCAGGTTTACTACCAGCCGGTGATGAATGGCAGCGGCAGCCTGGTGGGCGCGGAAGCCTTGGTGCGCTGGCGCCACCCGGCGCGTGGCCTGGTCATGCCGATCGAGTTCATCGACCTGGCCGAGCAGACCGGGCTGATTGTCGACCTGGGCAACTTCGTGATGCGCACCGCCTGCGAGCAGCTGGCGCTGTGGGCCGCCAGCCCCTCCACCCAGGCGCTGACCATGTCGGTCAATGTGAGCCCCCGGCAGTTCCATAACCAGGGCTTTGTTGACGAGGTGCTGGGCATTGTCGCGCAGACGGGTGCCAACCCCGCACGCCTGAAGCTGGAGCTGACCGAGAACCTGCTGCTGGGCGATGTCAATGAAACCGTCAACCGCATGCGCCAGCTCAAGGAGCGCGGCGTGGGCTTCTCGCTCGATGACTTTGGCGTCGGCTACTCGTCGCTGTCCTACCTCAAGCGCCTGCCGCTCGACCAGCTGAAGATCGACCGCAGCTTTGTCAGCGATGTGCTGAGCGACGTCAGCGACGCGGTGATTGTGCGCACCATCCTGGCGCTGGCCCACAGCCTGGAGCTCGAAGTGGTGGCCGAAGGCGTGGAGAACTCCGAGCAGGTGGATTTCCTCGTCAGCAACGGCTGCAAGCGCTTCCAGGGCTTCCACTTTGGCCGCCCGGTGCCGATTGGCGAGTTCGAGCGCCTGCACGGCTTCGCCAGCTACCGGCCTGCTTGAGCCCCACGGCCGACACAGTTGTGTGGGCTGCTGCAGCCAGGCGCGGGGCAGTTGCGCTAGCGCACAAGGCAGGCCCTGCAATCTGGGCACAATGGCGGTATGCATGAACAGATTTTGATCGCCGGCGGCGGTATCGGCGGCCTGGCTGCTGCGCTGGCCGCCCTTCGCGCGGGCACTGAGGTGCGCCTGTTTGAGCGCGCTGCGCAGTTCAGCGAGGTGGGCGCCGGTGTGCAGCTGGGCCCCAACGTCGTGCGGCGCCTGCAGGCCTGGGGCCTGCAAAGGCCGCTGCAGGCGGTGGCAGCCTTTCCGCAGGCGCTGGTCTCGCGCAATGCCATCAGCGGCCAGGAGCTGGCCCGGCTGGACTTGGGTGCACACGCGGTGGCGCGCTACGGCGCAGCCTACGCCACCATCCACCGCGCCGACCTGCACCAGCTGCTGCTCGATGCGGTGCGGCCCAGCGCCGATCTGCACCTCAACCTGGACAACGCCGTGGACTACCACGAGGACAACGGCCGCGTCGTCACCCTCACCACCAAGCAGGGCAAGCAGATCGAGGGCGATGCGCTGGTGGGGGCCGATGGCATCTGGAGCCGCACGCGGCTGCGCCTGCTCCATGATGCGCCCCCGCGCGTGACCGGCCACCTGGCCTACCGGGCGCTGGTACGCCAGAGCGATCTGCCGGCGGCCCTGCGCACCGACGTGGTCAGCGCCTGGATGGGGCCGCGCTTTCATGCAGTGCAGTACCCCGTGCGCGGCGGCGACATGCAGAACCTGGTCATCATTGTCGAGGGCGCCGCGCCCGATGACCTGGAGCACTGGGACCATGCCGGCAACGGCGCCGATCTGCTGCGGTGCCTGGCCGGTGCGCATCGCCAGTTGCTGGGGCTGGTGGAAGCGGTCAGTGCCACAGGCGCTGCCTGGCGCCTCTGGCCGCTGGCTGATCGCGCACCGATGACCGGCCCCCAGGAGATGGCGCAAGGCCTGGTCGCGCTGCTGGGCGATGCCGCCCACCCGATGCGGCCCTACCTGGCCCAGGGCGCCGGCATGGCGATTGAAGATGCAGCCGAGCTGCAGCGGGCCTTGACCATGCACGACCTGGAGATGCCACTGCGCCTGCGGCGCTATGCGCTCAACCGCTGGCAGCGCAATGCCCGGGTGCAGGCGCGGGCGATCCGCAATGGCGAGATTTTCCATGCACGCGGCCTGGTGGCCCTGGGGCGCGATACGGCGCTGCGCGCGCTGGGCGCCAAGCTGATGGATGTGCCCTGGCTGTACCGGGGCGATGGTTCATCGGCCTCGGTGCTGTAGTGCGGGCTTGCCAAGCCGCGCAAACCGCGCAAGTCCCGATGGGGCCTTAACTGCGCGCCGACGCCTGCTGCGCCAGCAGCGGCGACTGCGGCAAAAAGCGGAAGGCCAGGCAGCCGAGCATCAGCATGCCCGCGACAAACAGCATCACATACTGGTAGATCTCGCCGCCGTGCTGCTGCGCGTACGACGCGACGATGCCCGAGAGCCACTGCATCAGCGCCACACCCAGGAACATCGCCATCGTGTAGACCGACAGCGCGCGGCCGGTGGTCTCCTTGGGGTAGGAGGAGCGCACATCGGCGTACTGCAGCACCGAGTAGCCCGAGGCCAGGCCCATGAACATGATCAGCGCCACGGTGGCCGCCGCATGGTGCACAAAGGCCAGCGCGCAGAAGGTGCAGGCCATCACCGCCGCCCCGGCGATGATGCGGCGCCGGCGCCGGGCCGGGCCCGGATCGAGCCGGCCAAAGACCGAGGGCGTGAACAGCGAGATCATCGAGACGATCAGGGCCACGTTGCCAGTCGCCACCAGCGAGAAGCCATAGCGGTCGATCAGCATGGGGCTGAGCCAGAGCCCGCGCACCGTCAGAAACGAGGCATAGCCCACCATACCCATGATGGCGATCGCCCAGGTGTGCGGCACCAGCAGCAGGCCGCCAAAACCCTTGACGGCGGTGAGCCAGCTGGGCTTGGGCAGGTCATCGCTGGGCAGGTGCGGCTCGTGCACGCGCAAAAAGATCGCTATCCAGGACATCGCGCAGAGCACCGCCAGCAGGCCAAAGCCCCAGCGCCAGCCGTAGTGCTGCACCAGCCAGGCCAGCGGCGTGCCGGTAAACAGCAGGCCCAGGCCGCCCACGCCCATGCCGACGCCAGACATGAACGCAAAGCGGTCGCTCGGGAAATGGCGCGCAATGAACATCGTGCAGGCCAAAAACGCCGGCGAGCAGCCAATGCCGATCAGCAGCTGGCCCAGCATCAGCCCGTGGTAGCTGGGCGCAAGCGCCGAGATCAGCGAGCCGGCAATGGCCAGCGGGAAGGCGGTGAGCACGGTCTTGCGCAGGCCATACAGGTCCATGCCCACGCCCATGAACAGCTGCGTGACGCCAAACGACAGGCCGAACAGCCCGGCAAAGGCGCCCAGCGACTCGGCCGACAGCCCGAAATCGGTGCGCAGCCCATCGGCAATGATGGAGGTGACGGTGCGGAAGGCCTGGCTCAGCGAGAAGGCCGACAGCAGGGTCAGCAGCATGGCCCAGAGCAGGGTGGACGAGGGTGCCGCGGGGCGCCCGGTGGGGGAGGGTGTAGGTGGAACCGGCATGGCTGAGAGTGAGCGAAACAAGCCAGGGCCAGAAGGTGCCGGTCCTATTGGAGTCGCTAACATAACCCTTGATACGCCGCTCTCAAGCTTTGCCGTACGTTTGTACTGTCTGCGGCTTGATGCCTCGTCTCAACCGCTAACCTTCGGTTTGCTGGGTGATGTAAGCGCCTCTTAATATGCGCCATTGGCCAGCAGGGGGCTGGCGCGGCTTGTTATATGCGCCTGTCACTATAGAGGACTCTGGCCGGCTCTGCACGGCGCGGTGTCACTTGGGGCAACCCTGGGTGGACTGGCGGGCCGCCGTGCCTCAGAGGTGGGTGCGCAGCGTCCAGATCTCGGGGAAGAGCACGACGTCGAGCATTTTCTTCAAGTAACTCACGCCGCCGGTGCCGCCGGTGCCGCGCTTGAAGCCGATCACGCGCTCGACGGTGGTCAGGTGGCGGAAGCGCCAGAGCCGGAAGGCATCCTCGATATCGGTCAGCTTCTCGCCCAGCTGGTACAGATCCCAGTACTTGTGCGGATCGCGGTAGACGGTGATCCAGGCCTGCTGGACCCCTTCGCTCTCGGCGTAGGGCTGGGTCCAGTCGCGCTGCAGCGCCTCGGCCGGCACGGCAATGCCTTCGCGGGCCAGCAGCTGCAGCGCAATGTCGTAGAGCGAGGGCGACTCGTAAGCCGCCTGCACCTGGGCCAGCAGGTCTGCCCGGTGTGCATGGGGCTTGAGCATGGCGGCGTTCTTGTTGCCCAGCGAGAACTCGATGCTGCGGTACTGCGCGCTTTGGAAGCCGCTGGAGTTGGCCAGGTAGGGGCGCATGGCCGTGTACTCGGGCGGGGTCATTGTCGAGAGCACGGTCCAGGCATTGACCAGCTGCTCCATGATGCGCGAGACGCGCGCGAGCATCTTGAAGGCCTCGGGCTTGGTATTGTCTGCCGGATTGGCCATGGCCTGCATGGCGGCGCGCAGCTCATGGAGCATCAGCTTCATCCACAGCTCGCTGGTCTGGTGCTGCACGATGAACAGCATCTCGTCGTGCGCGGGCGACAGCGGGTGCTGGGCGTTGAGGATCTCGTCCAGGTGCAGGTAGTCGCCATAGCTCATGTCTTTGCTGAAATCGAGCTGGGCGCGCTCTTCATGCACAATGGATTCGGGCTTGCTGGGGGTGTCTCGCATAGTGTGTGGGGCAGTGCAAGCGGCGTCAATTGCAGCGCAAGAATGGCACTGCACAACCGGGCCGCAAGGCCTAAAGTGGCTGCATCGATTGTACTGAGGTGATTCGCATGAAACCGTCTGTCCCATCCACACCCAGCGCCACTTCTGACACCCCTGCGGCGCGCGGTGCTGCCGCGTTAGCTGCCTCCCGCGCGCAGCAAACCCTGGCCGATCCGCGCTGGGCCGATGTACAGGGCCGCCAGGCCGCAGCCGATGGCCGCTTTGTCTATGCGGTGCGCAGCACCGGCGTTTTTTGCCGGCCCTCCTGCAGCTCGCGCCTGGCCAAGCCCGAGAACGTCAGCTTTTTCGACACTGCAGCGCAGGCCCAGGCCGCCGGCTACCGCGCCTGCAAGCGCTGCCAGCCCGAAGCGGCGGCCAAGCCCGGCCATGCGGCGTTGATGGCCCAGCTCTGCGACTGGATCGCCAGCGCCGAAGACGAGCCCAGCCTGGCCGAGCTGGCCGAGCGCGCCGGCATGAGCCCCTTCCATCTGCAGCGCGTCTTCAAGGCGGCCGTCGGCGTATCGCCCAAGGCCTATGCCAAGGCCCAGCGCCGCCAGCGCCTGCAAACGGCGCTGGGCGATGCGCAAGAAGCGCCCCGCGTCATCGATGCGATCTTTGATGCCGGCTTTGCCAGCACCGCGCAGCTCTACCGCGACAGCCAGGCCGTGCTGGGCATGACCCCGCGCCAGTACCGCACAGGGGGCGCCGCGCAGCAGATCCGCTTTGGCGTGGCCGAATGCAGCCTCGGCCCCATCCTGGTGGCCGCCACCGCGCAGGGCATTTGCGCGATCTTGCTAGGCGACGATGCCGATGCGCTGGTGCAGGACCTGCAGCAGCGTTTTCCCAAAGCCCAGCTGGCCGGGGGCGACGCAGCCTTTGAGCGCTGGATGGCCCAGGTCATCGGCTTTGTCGATGAACCCACGCGCGGCCTGGCGCTGCCGCTGGATGTGCGCGGCACCGCGTTTCAGCAGCAGGTCTGGCAGGCGCTGCGACTGATTCCCGTCGGCAGCACCGTCAGCTACAGCGAGCTGGCGCGCAAGCTGGGCATGCCCCAGGCCAGCCGCGCCGTTGCTGGCGCCTGCGCGGCCAATGCGATTGCCGTGGCCATTCCCTGCCACCGCGTGGTGCGCAATGACGGCGGCCTCTCCGGCTACCGCTGGGGCGTGGACCGCAAGCGCGCGCTGCTGCAGCACGAGGCCGAGCTGGCACCGCAGGCGCCACGGGTGGCGCGCCATGGGTAAGCGCACGGCCAGCGCTGCACAGGTTGCATTGCCGCTGGATGCCGAGGCCAGCGCGCCGCTGTTGCAGCCCACCGCCCCCGCAAAAGCCGACGCGGATGGCGCAGATGCAGCGGGTGAAGCCGCCCTGCAGCGCTATGACTGGGCCGCTGTGGGCAGTGAGCTGAACCGCCAGGGCTGGGGCCTGCTACCCGGTTTGCTGGATGCCGCGCAATGCCAGCAGATGGCCGCGATGTATGGCGAAGCGGCGCATTTTCGCAGCCGCATCCAGATGCAGCGCCACGCCTTTGGCCGGGGCGAGTACCAGTACTTTGCCTACCCGCTGCCAGCGCTGCTGCAGGCTCTGCGCACGGCACTCTATGCCCGCTTGCAGCCCGTGGCGGAGCAATGGCGCGCGCAGCTCGCAGCCGCCGCGCCGCCTTGGCCTGCGCAGCATGCGGCCTTGCTGGCGCAGTGCCATGCAGCCGGCCAGCGGCGGCCCACACCGCTGCTGCTGCGCTATGGCGCGGGCGATTACAACTGCCTGCACCAGGACCTGTATGGCGCGCTGGTGTTTCCGCTGCAGGTGATTGTGCTGCTGTCGCAGCCGGGCGAGGATTTTGACGGGGGCGAGCTGGTGCTGACCGAGCAGCGCCCCCGCATGCAGTCGCGCGTGCAGGTGCTGCCGCTGCAGCGCGGTGATGCGGCCATCATTGCGGTGCGCGAGCGGCCGGTACGAGGCACGCGCGGCAGCTACCGGGTGCAGCACCGGCATGGGGTGTCCACGGTACTGCGCGGGCAGCGCCACACGCTGGGCATCGTGTTCCACGATGCGGAGTAAACACTGAAACAGCCCTGACTTTATCGCCCGCAGTCCATCCTCTATAGTGGGGATCCACGGCAGCCGCCGCTTTCTACCGACCCCGCCATGCCCCTGGTTCTGCGCACCCAAGTCGCCCTGCCTGCCAACTACCGCCCGCAGGACATGCTGGCCCTGCATGCCCGCGATGCCTTGCAGGCGTCCGAGAAGGTCGAAGGGTTGCGTGTCAGCAAGGGCTTGGTCTGGCAGGGGCAGCCTGCGCTGCTGCAGCTGGAGATGGTGGACGGCGCGTCCCGCGCGGTCGCCAGCTTGGCAGTCGATGGCACTGCGCCTACTGGCAACGACCCCGCTGCACTCGATGCGATGCTGGCGCGCATGCTGGGCCTGGGTGATGGGGCGGACCAGCTGGCACTGCAGCATGGCCAGCACCCGGTGCTGGGCCCCTTGCTGCTGGGCCAGATGGGCTTGCGTGTGCCCGCCAGCAGTAGCCCGTTTGAGGCGCTGATCTGGGCCATCACCGGCCAGCAGATCAGCGTGGCAGCGGCCATTGCGCTGCGCAGGCGCCTGATTGCGGCAGCAGCGGTGCAGCACAGCAGTGGCATGCTCTGCCACCCCGATGCCGCCGCGCTGGCGGCGCTGACGCCCGAACAACTGCGCGCGGCGGGCTTTTCGGTCAGCAAGATCGCTACCCTGGAGCGCGTCTGCGCCGCTGTGCTGGATGGCAGCCTGCCACTCGATGCCTGGGCCGCCCAGCCCTTGCAGGCGCAAGATGCCCAGGCGATTGAAGATGCGCTTTTGGCGATCAAGGGCATTGGCCCCTGGACGGTGCACTACGCCTTGCTGCGCGGCTTTGGCTGGCTGGATGGCAGCCTACATGGCGATGTGGCGGTGCGCAATGCGCTGGCCCGGCTGCTGGAGGTCCCCAGCGTCTCGCAGCGCGAGGCCGAGCAGTGGCTGGGTGCGTTTGCACCCTGGCGGGCGCTGGTGGCGGCCCACCTCTGGGCCAGCCTGTCGGCCAAAAGCTACTGAGGACTGGCCGCAGCCACCTGCAGCGCATCGCCACTGGCCGGGCGCAGCAGGCCCAAAACCACCAGGGCCGAGACCGTGGCTATCGCCGCCAGCACATACATAAGCTGTGCAAAGGCCTGGCCATAGGCCTTTTGCAAATCTGCTGCCGCACCCGGCTGGGCGGGCAACCGGGCCAGCGCCTGGCGCAGCTCGCCCATCGCCAGCTGCTGGGCGGCCGTTTGCAGGCTGGCCCCATCCAGCGCCGCGGGCAGATGCGGGCTGATCAAACCGGCCAGCAGGGCGGTCACCATCGCCAGCGCTATGCCTTCGCCGGCCACCCGCACGGTGCTGAAAATGCCGGTGGCCATGCCTGCGCGCTCCTGGGGCACCAAGCTCACCGACAGCCCATCCATCAGGCCCCAGGGCAGGCCCGCACCGCAGCCGATCAGCAAGAGCGGCAGCACCCGTGCCATGCCACCCGCATCCACAGGCACCTGCGCCAGCCACACCAGGCCGCCAGCCGCGATCAGCAAGCCAGCGGCCGAAATAGGGCCGGCGTGGAACCAGCGCGTGAGCCAGGCTGCGGCCAGCGGCACCACCAGCATCGGGGCCGACAGCGCCAGCATCCACCAGCCCGCCGCCACCTCGCTGTAGCCGGCAATGCCGATCAGCTGCAGCGGCAGCAGCACCAGCAGCACCACATAGCAGTAGCAGGTCGCAATGGGCAGCACCTGCACACCGATAAAGCGCGGGTAGCGGAACAGGCTCGGGTCCAGCATGGGCCGGGCCACGCGCCGCTCCACGGCGATAAAGAGCAGCAGCGCCGCGATGGATGCCAGCAGCAGTGCGATGACCTGCGGACTGCGCCAGCCCAGCGCGGCGGCCTGCACCATGCCCAGCGTCAGCAAGGCCAGCATGCTGGTGAACAGCAGCACACCGGGCCAATCCAGCCCCTGGGCCTGCGGGTCGCGCGACTCGCGCATCGCCCCCATGCCCACCAGCAAGGCGACCAGGCCCAGGCCAGCGCAGAGCGCAAAACCGGCCTGCCAGCCGGCTTGCTCGATCAGCCAGCCCGTCAGCAGCGGGCCAAAGGCCAGGCCGGTGCCGAAGGTGGTGCCCAGCAGGCTAAAGGCCTGGGCGCGCTGGGCCGGCGCAAACTCCTGCGCCAGCGCGGCCGTGCCGCCGGCCAACGTTGCAGCTGCGGCCACGCCTTGCAGCGCACGCAGCAGGTCAATCTGCCAGACGCTGCGCGCCAGCACCAGCGCCAGGCCGGCCAGGCAGAAGGTCGACAGGCCCAGCAAAAAGAGCCGCTTGCGCCCCCACTGGTCGGCCAGCGCGCCGGCGGCCATCAGGCAACTGCCAAAGCCCAGCATGAAGGCATTGGTGATCCAGCCCAGGCTGGTGGCGCTGCCGCCCAGTGCGCGGCCAATTGCCGGCGTGGCCACGGCCCCGCCAGAAAAACTCAGCGGCAGCACCAGCGCTGCCAGACAGACGGATGCCAGAACCATCCAGGGCCCGCGCCAGGCGGCGGGTAAAACACGGTGCATAGCCAACTCCTGCAAAAACACGCTGTGGAGCTTAATGAGGAATGAATCGCCGATAAACAGGCCAATCGTTGTTTGATTAACAACCAAAATTCCGTAATATGCGCGCATGGACAACCTCAACCACATCGCCGCCTTTGTGCAGGCGGCCGAGCGCCGCAGTTTTGTGGCCGCCGCCCGCGCCCTGGGCATCTCCGCGTCTGCCGTTGGCAAAAGCGTGGCCAAGCTGGAGGCGCAGCTGGGCACGCAGCTGCTGGTGCGCACGACGCGGCGGGTGTCGCTGTCGCATGAGGGCGAGCTGATGTACACGCACTGGCGCCGCATTCTGGATGACCTGCAGGATGCACAGGCGCTGCTGTCGAGCACCCAAAGCAGCCCCCGGGGCCTGTTGCGCATAGGGCTGCCCACCATTGGCTACCGCTTTTTGCTGCCGGTGATTCCAGACTTCCGTGCGCGCTATCCGGACATTGAGCTGGACCTGGACTTCAACGACCGGCTGGTGGATGTGGTTGAGGCGCGCCTGGATGCGGTGATCCGCAGTGGGGTGCTGGCCGACTCCAGCCTCAGCGCCCGGCGCCTGGGCCTGTTCCGCTTTGTGCTCTGCGCATCCCCCGCCTATCTGGCGCAGCGCGGCCGGCCCCAGCGGCTCGAGGACCTGGCGGCGCACGACTGCCTGCGTTTTCGTTTTCCCACCTCGGGCAAGCTGCAGCCCTGGCAGATGGGCGGTGACACGGCCGAGGCACAGCAGGATGCCGCAGCCCACCCGCCGGCGCTGACCTGCAACAACATGGAGGCCTTGCGCGGCGCGGCGATCGCCGGCCTGGGCATCGCCTATATGCCCGATTTTCTGGCCCGCGACGCGCTGGCCGATGGCAGCTTGCAGACGGTGCTGGACGACTGTCTGACCTATTCCGGTCAGTTCAGCATCCTCTGGCCTTCGGGCCGGCTGATGTCGCCGCGCCTGCGCGTGTTTGTGGACTTTGTGGCCGAGCGGCTGTTCCAGCCACCGTCGCCATAAAGCCCATCGAGGCCAGGCGCAGGGGCATCAGCCGCCGTGTGCCGGAGCTGCCACCAGCAGGATGAAATGCGCAACGCCCCGGCCTTCGTTGGCAAAGTGGTGCTCGGTGTCCATCGCCAGCTGGGCGCTGTCACCCGCCTGCAGCAGCACCGAATCAGTACCGGTGAAGACGCGCAGGCTGCCGGTCTCGACATAGAACACCTCGCGTGTGCCCGGGCGGTGCGGCGCGAAGTGGCTGGAGCTCTGGCCGGGCGGCACCGCATAGTGCAGCAGCTCGAGCCCCGGCAGCGGGCGGGCCAGCGCCAGGCGCACGATGCCGGTGTCCTCATGCACAAAGCGCGCATGGTCGCCCGCGCGGGTGATCTGCGCCGGGGCAGGGCTTTGCACCAGGTCGCTCAGCTCGCAGCCCAGGCCGCGCGCAATGGCCATGGCGTTGCGCAGGCTCACGCTCAGTAGCCCCCGCTCCACCCGGGACAGCGCCCCGGAAGTTACGCCACTGGCCTGGGCCAATTGGTCCAGGGTGATGGCCAGCTGGGCGCGGCGGGCGCGCACCGCCAGGCCGAACTGCAGGTCGGAGTCCGCGCTGGGTGGGGAGTTTTCAGTCGACATGGATTGACGATATTTCGTGTAGGAAATATTATTTACCTATATGCAATTTCAACAAGAGCTCTCCCAATGTACCTGTTATTGAGTGCGTCGCCGGTCCTGGCCGTTATCGCCGGGTTGCTGCTGAGCCTGCGCTCGCTGTATGCGGCGCTGATCGGCGTGGCGTTGGCGCTGGTCGGCTGTGTGATGGCGTTTCCGCTCAGCGCGCCGGCAGCGCTGCAGGCCCTGGCCAGCTGGATGCCGGTGCTGGTCGAGGTGCTGCTGATTGTTGGCGGGGGCCTCTTGCTGTCCGAAGTGCTGCGCGCCGCCGGCGCGCAAAAGGCGCTGGCGCAATGGGTGATGGGCCGCACCGGCGAAGGCATGGGTGCGGTGTTGCTGGTGGTGCATGGGGTCACGCCCTTTGCCGAATCGCTGACCGGCTTTGGCATTGGCATCACGATTGGCATTCCACTGTTGGTGCACAGCGGTTTGCCGGCGCGCAAGATTGCGCTGATTGGCCTATTAGGCCTGTGCGCCGTGCCCTGGGGTTCGATGGGCCCGGGCACCTTGGTTGCCGCGACGATGGCCGGGCTGTCATTTGACGCGCTGGGCGTGGCCTCGGCGGCAGTGAGCGTGATCCCGATGGTGGTCGTGGGTGTGGCCGCCGCAGGGCTGGCCAGTGCGCCGGGCCGGCGTGCGGGGGCTATGCTGCAGGGCGCGCTGTCGGGCCTGTTGCTGGCACTGGCCATTGGGCTGAGCAATGCGGTGGTAGGTACCTCAGCCGCCGGAGCGCTGGGCGCCTTGCTGATGACCGTGCTCTGGCTTTGGTTGGGCCGGCGGGGCGCAGGCGCTTTTGCGGGCGATGCCGCTGCGCCGCTGGGCCCTCTGGGCTGGCGCGCGCTGGCCGCCTATGGCTTGCTGCTGCTCGGTGTGCTGGTGGCAGGGGCCGTGCTGCGGGCCTTGCAAGCTGCGGGCGCCTGGCATCTGCTGGCGTCACCGGCCTTGTGGCTGTTTGTGGCGGCGGCCTGGTTTGCGCGTGGCCTGCCAGCGCCCAGCAGCCTGCAGCGGGTGTGGCAGTCCTGGCGCCAGGTGGCGCCCGTGACGGGGCTGTTCATCGTGCTGGGTGTCGTGATGGCGGTATCTGGCATGGCCGCGCAACTGGCCCATGCCTTGGCCCAGGGCGGCAGCGCCTATGTGTTTGCTGCGCCTTTTGTCGGCGCGCTGGGCGGCTTTGTGACCGGCTCCAACACGGGGGCGAATGCGATGTTTGCCGCTACCCAGGCCGAGATTGCGCAGGCCTTGGGCGTCGCGGTGCTGCCCTTTATGGCGGTCCACAATGTCAGCGCGGCGCTGCTGCTGATGGCATCGCCCGGCAAGGTGGAGATGGCCTGCCAGCTGGTGTCCGGGACGGCACAGACTGAGCGCGCCTGGGTGCAGTCCCAGGTGCTGCTGGTCACCGGGCTGGCGGTGCTGCTGATGGCGGTGCTGAATGTGCTGCTCAGCGCCGTGCTGCAGCAGCCTTAGGCGCCAGTGTGGCCACCAGTTCGGGCAGCTGTGGCTGGGTCTGGCGTGCGGAGGTGTTGCTGAGCCAGCGGCCCAGGTGCTTGCGCTGGCAGACCTGCAGCTCGCTCAGCAGTGCATGGCTGGGGTCGGGGATATGCCAGCGGCTGCGCAGATCGGCCTGCATGCGCAGCAGCAAATGGGCGGTCATCTCGGCATCGGCCAGCGCCCGGTGGGCCTTGTCGGCCGGCGGCAGTTGCAGATGGCGCACGATCTTGCCCAGCGAGTGGCTGGGCGCCTCGGGGTAGAGGCGGCGCGACAGCAAGACCGTGCAGGCAAACAGGCTGCCGACAGGCGCCGCGGCCGGGCTGGCCGCGCAGCCTGCGCGCTCGAGCTCATCCAGCCAGAACTTGCTGTCAAACGATGCGTTGTGTGCGACCAGCGGCGCCGTGCCGACAAAGTCTGCTGCCTCGCGCATCACCTGCTCAGCGGGCGCTGCCGCCTGCAGCATCGCTGTGGTGATACCGGTCAGTTGCGTGATAAAGCTGGGCATGCGCTGGCCGGCATTCATCAGGTTCTGGTAGCGGTCCACAATGCGGCCGTTCTCGACCATGACAATGCCGACCTCGGCCGCACGCGCGCCATGCGCCGGGCTCATGCCGGTGGTTTCAAAGTCGAGAATGGCGATGCGTTCGGACATGGCGGGGCGGGTGCTGGAGGTGCTCGGCAATCAGGTCACCGCATGGATGCGGTTGAACTCGGGCTTTTGCCATTCGCCCGATTCCAGCACCTGGCGCAGGTGCTCGACCGCGTTCCACACGTCTTCAAAACGGGTGTAGAGGGGGGTGAAGCCAAAGCGCAGAATGTCCTTGTGCGGGCCGTTGCCGCCGTCGCCCTTGCGGAAGTCACCGATGACGCCCCGGGCAATCAACGCCTGCACGATGGCGTAGGCGCCGCTGCCCTGGCCGTCCACGCCCGCGCCGTCGTCGCGCGTCAGGCACACCTGCGAGCCGCGCGCAAAGATATCGCGCGGCGTGGCCAGGCCCAGGCCGTAACCGGCGCAGCGGGTCTCCACCAGCTCGATGAACAGGTCGGTCAGCGCGATGGACTTGCGGCGCAGCGCCGTCATGCCGCCGTATTTCTCGGCTTCGGTAAAGATGTCCAGGCCGCACTGCAGCGCCGACAGCGCAATCATCGGCTGGGTGCCGCACATATAGCGGCGGATGCCGGCAGCTGGCTGGTAGTCGCTGGTAAAGGCAAACTGCTCGGCATGGCCAAACCAGCCCGACAGCGGCTGCCAGAACTTGTCGGTATGGCGCGCATGCACCCAGACAAAGGCCGGGGCGCCGGGGCCGCCATTGAGGTATTTGTAGCTGCAGCCCACCGCGTAGTCGGCGTTGGCGGCGTTCAGGTCCACCGGCACGGCGCCGGCGGCATGGGCCAGGTCCCAGACGGTCAGCACGCCCTGCGCATGCGCATCGCGCGTGACCTGGGTCATGTCGTGCATATGGCCGGTGCGGTAGTTCACGTGGCTGAGCAGCAGCACGGCGACGTCGGTGGTCAGGCAAGCGGGCAGCTCTTCGGGCTCGATCAGCACCAGCTCCAGGTTGTGCTGCTTGCACAGTGACTCGGCGATGTACAGATCGGTGGGGAAGTTGCTGCGCTCGCTGATGACCTTGGTGCGCGGCGCCGGGTCGGAGAACTCCTGCTGCGACAGGCGGATGGCCGCGCTCAGCACCTTGTAGAGGTTGACCGAGGTCGTGTCGGTGAACACGACTTCGCCGGGCTTGGCGCCTATCCAGGGCGCAAACTGGTCGCCCAAACGTTGGGGCAGGTCGATCCAGCCGGCATCGTTCCAGCTGCGGATGAGGCCCTGGCCCCATTCACGCTGCACCACATCGGCCACGCGCGCGGCCGTGGCCTTGGGCAGCGGGCCCAGCGAGTTGCCGTCCAGGTAGATCACGCCGTCGGGCAGGTCGAACAGATCGCGCAGCGGTGCCAGCGGCTCTTGCTGGTCAACGTCGCGGCAGGCTTCCAAGGTGGTCATGGCTATGTCTCTTTGTCAATGGTGGCGGGCAGGCGCTGGTGGGCCAGGCGCCTGCCGCAAGGGATGGGGTGGTTCAGACCGAGGCCTGATTGTAGGTGCCGGGCAGCGCGCGCAGCACGGCGCGCACCGGCGAGGCATCGGCCTGCACGAGCTTGAGCGGCAGCGCGATCAGCTCGTAATCGCCCTCGGGCACGGCGTCCAGCACCAGGTTCTCCAGCACACGCATGTCGTGGCGGCGCACGGTCTGGTGGCTGGGCAGGGCCTTGCTGTCGGCCGGGTCGATGCTGGCGGTGTCAATGCCGATCAGGCGCACGCCCAGCGCAGCCAGACGCTCCACGGTCTCGGCCGCGTAGCCGGTGAGGCCCGCATCCCACTGGGTTTGCGGCATCTGGTGGTAGGTGCGCACCAAAACGCGCGCAGGCAGGGCGTCGCTTATCGCGTGTTCGATGTGCTGCCACTCGATCAGCGGGCCGCAGCCAATCGCATGGACCACGCGGCAGCGGCCCAGGTAGGGCGCCAGATCAACCTGGCCGATGGTCGCGCCATCGGGGGCGTAGTGCAGCGGCGCATCGGCGTGGGCCCCTGCATGCGGGGTGCTGGTGATGCTGGCCACATTGACCGGACAGCCCGGCCCGATGCTGGCCACCCATTGCTGCTGGTAGGGCGTGTCGCCGGGGAACACCGGCATGCCGACGTAGACGGGCGGCGAGATGTCCCACAGGGTTGGCGCGGAGTGAGGCGTGTTTGGCATAGCTATGCAATGTATCAGCGCTTGCGGTACCAGATTAGGTAGACGGCGGTCATTACCAGCAGCATGGGCACGCCGATCAAGGTGGTCATGTGGAACACATCGGTGAAATACGTGGTGATGATGACGGCCAGCATCAGCACCGCGCCCAGCAGGGTTAGCACCGGAAAGCCCCACATGCGGAACTGCAGGCGCTCGCCCGGATGCTCGCGCTGCCAGCGGCGGCGGAAGAAGAGGTGGGTGACAAACACCATGAACCAGGCAAACATGGCGCCGAACATCGAGATCGACATCATCAGGGTGAGCGACTCCTCGGGCTTGAGCACGTTGAGCACCATGGCGACCGCCATGCCCAGGCAGGAGATCGCAATTGCGCCCATCGGCACGCCCCGGCTGTTGACCTTGCCCAGCGCCGCCGGCGCATAGCCGCCGCGCGAGAGGCTGAACATCATGCGCGAGGTGACATAGAGCTGCGCATTCATTGCCGAGAGGCTGGCGACGAGCACCACAAAATTGAGCACGCTCGCCGCGCCGGGAATGCCGACGATCTCCATCACCTTGACGAAGGGGCTCTTGTCGGTGCTGGCATGGCTCCAGGGCACGATGGCCAGCATCAAAGCCAGCGACAGCAGGTAGAACAGCACCAGGCGCAGCACCGTGGTCTTGAACGCCGAGGTCACCGCCTGGCGCGGGTTCTGCGCCTCACCGGCGGCAATCGCGATCGACTCCAGGCTGAGGTAGCTGAAGATGGCGATGATCACCCCCACCCAGGTGCCCCACCAGCCATTGGGGAAAAAGCCCCGGTCCGCGGTGTAGTTGGAAAAACCCACACCTTCGGGCCGCGAGCCGAACACCACATAGGCGCCGATCAGGATAAAGGCCACGATGGCCACGACCTTGACCATGGAGAACACATACTCCATCTGCCCAAAGGCCTTGACGCTGGTGGCATTGACGGCCGCCAGCACGACCGAGAACAGCGCCACCCAGACCCATTGCTCCACCTCGGGGAACCAGTACTTCATGTACTTGCCAACCGCGGTGACCTCCATGCCCACCGCCAGCACCACGGCCGCCCAGTAGGCATAGCGCACCACAAAGCCGGCCAGCGGGCTGAGGTAGTGCTCGGCATAGGCGCCAAACGAGCCGCTGGTCGGGTGCGCGACGGTCATCTCGGCGAGGCACCCCATCAGCAAGAGGCCAATGAGCGCGCCGATGGCGTAGCTGATGAGCACGCTGGGCCCGGCAAAGCCGATGGCAAAAGCGCTGCCCATGAAGAGGCCGGTGCCGATGGCGCCGCCAATGGCGATCATCGTCATTTGGGCTGCAGTGAGTTGCTGCAGCAGCCCGCGTTCGCGGCGGGCAATCGATTCAAAAGGGGACACGGGTTTTTGCTTGTTGTGGCTGGGGTGGCGCTGGGGCGGCTTTGCGGGCCGCTGGTGCGCGGGGAAGGTGGGGATTTTAGGATTTGTGGGAAATCCATGTCGCTTGTTTGTGCCATGGCTGTTAGATGGGCATTTATCTTTGCAAGTTATTGCTGGCCGGGTTTCGCCCCGGCGGGCGAGGTACTTTTCTTGCGCTGCCAAGAAAAGTACCCAAAAGAAGGCTGCCCCTGCTGCTTGCGACCCTTCGCTTTGCGAAGGGCAACCTGTGTCGTGGCGTTTGCGGGGTGTGCCGCGAAACTCACTACGCGCCGTAGGCGCTCCGTTCAAACAGACGCGGCAAGCTAGTTGACGATGCACTGGCACTCTGCGGTGCCAGCGCCACCCCGCAAACACCACGCCCCAGGCGCATGCAAAAGGGGGAGGGCGAACACCCCAGCAGTCAAATACCATTAGGCCATCGCTGCGCTCGGCCGGGTTTGGGTGCCGAGCGCAGCGATGGCACACGTCTGCTCAGTTTCCCTTCTGAATGCGCCGAGGAGCACAGGGTATGGGCTGGGCAGTTGCACCGCAGAGTGCAACTGCATCGTGAACTGGCTCACCGCGTCTGTTTGAACGGAGCGCCTCTGGCGCGTAGTGAGTTTCGCGGTGCAGCCCATACCCGAGCACCACAGGTTGCCCGTAGCGAAGCGAAGGGACGCAGTCAGCAGGGCGACCTTCTTTTGGGTACTTTTCTTCGGCCGGCGATCCGGGGTCGCCAAGAAAAGTACCTCGCCCGCCGGGCGAAATCTGGCCAGCAAAATTCAATCAAACAGCAGTCGCTAAAAAGTATCAATAAAGCAGAGCAGCCAGCTCAACGAGCACCACAAACCACATCCCAACTCAACCCAAACTTCTGCAAATACTTGCGCAACCGATCCGCATCATTGACCACCGCCCGCTGCGCCCGCGAAGCCTGAAACAACTGCCTCCCCGCTTCTGACAAACTGCCAGATGAACGACACACCCGCACCACTGACGCCAACTGCATCCGGTCAAACAAATCCATGGCCTCGATGGCATCGCCAGGCAACAAGGCCTCCAGCGCTACTTCAGCAGAACCATCGACAGACGAGGCCACAGCCTCCGGCCGCTGCCACAGCCACTGCAAGCGCCTAATCTCCGCCTCCACCTGATCCTCGGTGATACGACCACTGGTCGACAAGGTGGCCAGCCGCGTCACGCTCGCGTGCAGATCGCGAAAATTGCCGCTCCACAGCGCTTGCGGGCTCTGGGCGAACTGCAGGTAGCGTTTGCGCGCCTCGGCGTTGAAGCGCTCGGTGCGGTGGGTTTGCTGGGCATGCTGCACCAGCAGGTGGTCGATGTTGGGCTCGATGTCTTCGCTGCGCTGGGCCAGGCCGGGCAGGTTGTAGGTCCAGAGGTTGATGCGGGCAAACAGGTCTTCGCGAAAGCGGCCGGCGCTCACCTCCAGGCGCAGGTCGCGATTGGTGCCTGCGATCAGCTGGAAGTCGCTGCTCACCTCCTTGTCCGAGCCCATGGGATAAAAGCGCTTTTCCTCGATCGCCATCAGCAGCATGGCCTGCTCGTCAGCGCCCAG
This sequence comes from Comamonas koreensis, assembly GCF_014076495.1. Taxonomy (NCBI): domain Bacteria; kingdom Pseudomonadati; phylum Pseudomonadota; class Betaproteobacteria; order Burkholderiales; family Comamonadaceae; genus Comamonas; species Comamonas koreensis. The sequence goes on from NZ_CP043575.1 coordinate 1,995,496, forward strand.
CTCGCCGATTTCGTCGAGAAACAGCAGGCCCTGGTCTGCGGTGCGCAGCAGGCCGGCGCGCTCGGTGGCAGCGCCGGTGAACGCCCCTTTCTTGTGGCCGAACAAGGTGCTGGCGGCGCTGTCGCCGCGCAAGGTGGCGCAGTTCACTTCGACAAAGGCGCCGCTGAGCTGGTGGCGTGCCTTTTTCAGCTCGTACATGCGGCGCGCCAGGAAGGACTTGCCCGCGCCCGTAGGCCCCACCAGCAGCATGGGCGCCTGCGAGCGGCCTGCCACCTGCTCGATCTCGGCGATCAGCTGGTTGAAACGCGGGTTGCGGGTGGGGATGTGGCTTTTGAGAAAGGCCACCGCATCCTGCTGGGCCTGCGCATGGCGGGTGGCCAGCGCGTCGTAGCGCGACAGGTCCAGGTCGATCAGCGCATAGTTGCCCGCCGCGCCATCGATCTGCCGCTTGGGCGGCGAGGCCTGCAGGATCACGCCGGGGATCGTGCGCGATTCGGCCAGCAAAAACAGGCAGATCTGCGCCACATGGGTGCCCGTGGTGATGTTGAGCCAGTACTGGGCCTGGTCGCTGTCGAAGTGGTAGCTGCTGGTCCAGTCGTAGAGCGCGCCATAGACCTCTTCAAAGTCCCAGGGGTCGTGGATCGGCAGCTCCACCAGGTGGACTTCGGTCTCGGGGCTCACGGTGGCGATGTCCTTTTGCACCAGCCGCGCCAGGTCCACATGCGCGCACGTGTAGAGCAGCTCCATGCGGGCCACCACCATGTCCTCATGCTGCGTGATGGCCACCGAGGGGCGCCATTTGCTCCAGCGGCCTGCGCCGCGGCCACTGTCGAGCTGGGTGCCGAGAAAGCCGATGACGGTGATGGGTTTCATGCGAGTGCGATCTTGAAGACGATTCCATATTCTAAATAGATTAGATAAAAAGATAAAAATAGCGAGACGATGGTGAAGTGGGAATTGGTGGTGGTATGAAAATTTATATTTAAATCAATAAGTTAATTTCGTGCGAGTGCTGGATATAAAAGTTGGCACGCTTTTGGCAATAAACCTAACAAGCGCCACGTGGCGTGCGTTGGGGAAAGCAGAGCAGGGTCTCTGCTTTCCCGAGGCGTTGAATGAACAAGAAAGAAGAACACCATGGTCAACCTGCAACTGTTTCAAACCTACAAGGGCTCCCAGCTGGCAACGGCGGATGCCACCAACCAATCGGGTATGGCGGCCTATGCATTTGGCCCGCAGCACCAGCTGGCGCAAATGGCGCTGACCGGTTGCCTGGGCCAGACTTTTTATGCCAGCCCGCAGGACCAGCTCTCGCAACTGATGGACGTGCTGGCCAAGGTCGAAGCGCCTTTTATTGCCAAGACGGCCATCTATGCCCGTGAGCGTGGCTATATGAAGGACATGCCTGCCACCTTGGCGGCGGTGCTGGCCGTGCGTGATGTCGAGCTGCTGGCACAGATCTTTCCCCGCGTGGTGGACAACGGCAAGATGCTGCGCAATTTTGTGCAAATCCTGCGCAGCGGAGTGCTGGGGCGCAAGTCGCTCGGCACCCGGCCCAAGAAGCTGGTGCAGCAGTGGTTGCTGACGGCGACGGAAAAGCAGTTGCTCAACGCCGCCATCGGTAACCAGCCCTCGCTCGCCGATGTGGTCAAGATGGTGCACCCCAAGCCCCAGGAGGCCTGGCGCGCCGCTTGGTTTGCCTGGCTGATTGGCAAGTCGTATGACGAAGCCAGCCTGCCACCCATCACCTTGGCGTTCGAGCGCTTCAAGCGTGCCGTGGCCCAGGGCCAGATGCCCGAGCAGGTGCCGGAGGTGCCGTTCCAGATGCTGACCGCGCTGGGCCTGGGTGCGCAGCAATGGGCGCAGATTGCAAGCCAGGGTTCGTGGCAGATGCTGCGGCAGAACCTGAACACCTTGGCACGCCATGGTGTGTTCGAGCTGCCTGGTATGGCTGAGCGCGTGGCCGCCAAGCTGCAGGATGCGGCAGCCGTGGCCAAGGCCCGTGCCATGCCTTACCAGCTGCTGGCGGCCTACCAGGCTGCGGGCCAGCAGGTGCCGGCTGCCGTGGCAGAGGCGCTGCAGGATGCGATGGAGCTGGCAACGGCCAACGTGCCGCAATTTGCGGGCCGGGTCGCCGTCTGCCCTGATGTCTCTGGTTCCATGCACTCGTCGGTGACGGGTTACCGGGCCGGTGCCACCAGCGCGGTGCGCTGCATCGATGTGGCTGGCCTGATGGCGGCTGCCGTGCTGCGCAAGAACCGCGAGGCGCGCGTGCTTCCCTTTGAATGCAAGGTGGTGCCGCTGTCGCTCAACGGCCGTGATTCGGTGATGACCAATGCCAGCCGCCTGGCGGCTGTGGGCGGAGGCGGTACGAATTGCAGTGCGCCGCTCAAGCTGCTGGCCGATGAAAAGGCGGCCGTGGACCTGGTGATCCTGGTCTCGGACAACGAGTCCTGGGTGGATGGCAAGCGCTCGGGTGCGACGGAGACGATGCAGCAATGGGCGCGCATCAAGCAACGCAACCCCGCTGCCAAGCTGGTGTGTATTGACATCCAGCCGTATGCGACGACGCAGGCGCAGGAGCGTGCCGATATCTTGAATATCGGTGGTTTCAGCGATGCGGTATTTGATGTGGTGGCCCGTTTTGCCGAAGGCAAGCTGGGTGCCGCACATTGGGTGGGCGAGATCGAGCAGATCGTGCTGCCCGCCCAGTAAGCTGTGTTTTATCTGCTGTTGGCGAATGCCGGTGTGACTATATTCCAAAACTGTTGCGTCACACCACCTTCTGGTCGCCAACGGTGGATACCGACAATGAATAAGGTTTAAAAGGTTTGGGTGGCTTGCGGCGAATGCCGGTGAAATTACAGCCTTTAACGCTCGAGGGAGCAGGTTCGAGTCCTGCCAACGCAAGTTGTAGCTCATGGGTAGAGCACGAAAAATATTTCACCTTTTTAGTCGCTGCAGGTGGCCCATCTGTACAAGATTTTTGGTTTGCGCGAATGCTGGCAAGACTACATCCGGAACGCCGGGGGTTCGAATCCTCAGCCGGGAAACCGGTGTGGCAGTTGTCTTGCCGACCCTGGTCGCGCTTTTGTTGGGATAGTGTTTTTGGGAAGGTTTGCATCGCTGGCTGCGAATGCCGGTGGAACTACATTGGAATCCGGCGATGCGGGTTGGAATCCCGCCAGGTTCTTTGAACCTGTAGCTCAGTGCCTGAGCTCCGGAAGTGTTTCACCAAACCCTGGTCGCAGCCCAGAGGTGCTCACCGTGTCACCCCTACCAAGTCATCGCTGTCATACAGCGGTGTGAAGATAAAGAAGAGAGCTAAGAGATGTCGCAATACAACGAAATGCAAGTGCCTAATGGCGTGCCCGTGAAGATGTGGACCAATGGCGTGCCGGTCGAGGCCGAAGCGCAGAACCAGCTGGCCAATATCTCGCGCCTGCCGGTGGTGTTCAAGCACGTGGCGGTGATGCCTGATGTCCACTTGGGGATTGGTGCCACCATCGGCTCGGTGGTGCCTACGCTCAAGGCCATCATCCCGGCGGCGGTGGGGGTGGACCTGGGTTGCGGAATGATGGCCTGCAAGACCACGTTGACGGCCAGCGATCTGCCCGACAACCTGGCGCCGATCCGCGCTGCGATCGAGCGGGCAGTGCCGGTGGGGATGACGCCCAAGCGCTATGGCCGCGACAAGGGAAGCTGGGAGACGCCGCCTGAGGAAACCGATGCCGCCTGGACGGGCCTGGTCAAGGAGTTCGACGAGATCTGCGAAGCGCACCCGCGCATGAAGAACACCAACAACTACAAGCACCTGGGAACCCTGGGGTCCGGTAACCACTTCATCGAAGTCTGCCTGGACGAGAACCAAGCCGTGTGGATCATGCTGCATTCGGGCTCGCGCGGGGTGGGAAACGCCATTGGCACCCACTTCATCGAGCTGGCCAAGAAGGATGCCGAGCTGCACCAGCGCAACCTGCCCGATAAGGACCTGGCCTACTTTGAAGAAGGCGCCGCCTACTTTGGCGACTATGTCAAAGCGGTGGGTTGGGCGCAGAAGTTTGCGCGTGCCAACCGCGAGGTGATGATGGTTCGCGTGATCCATGCCTTGAAGAAGGTGATCAGCAAACCGTTCGAGACGCACCTGGAAGCGGTGAACTGCCACCACAACTATGTGCAACGCGAGACGCACTTTGGCCAGGAGGTGTTTGTGACCCGCAAGGGCGCGGTGAGCGCACGCCAGGGTGAGCTGGGCATCATCCCGGGAAGCATGGGGGTCAAGAGCTTTATCGTGCGCGGTAAAGGCAACCCCGAGAGCTTCAACAGCTGCAGCCACGGTGCCGGTCGCACGATGAGCCGGACCAAGGCCAAGAAGCTGTTCACCGTCGAGGACCAGATGCGCGCCACCGAAGGCGTGGAATGCCGCAAGGACGCCGAGGTGATCGACGAGATCCCCATGGCCTACAAGGATATCGACGCGGTGATGGCGGCGCAAAGCGACCTGGTGGAGGTGGTGTACACGCTCAAGCAGGTGGTGTGTGTGAAGGGGTAAAAAGGGGGCGGCCATGGGGCCGCAACCCTGAGGAGAAGGGTGATGAAGAGCAATAAGCAACGTCGACACGAGATCAAGCAGCGCCGTTGGGCGCGCATGGAGGCGCAGCGTGAAGCAGCGTTACGCCCAGCCATGCCGCATGGCGCCTTGGCTGCTGATGTGCAGCGCCTTGAACTGATCCACGGCGCGCCTTTTTGGCTCCCCGGTTACTACGTCGATATCAGCTACCGCTGCTGTGATTGCGGCGCCGCCTGTGTCTGGACCGCGCAGGACCAGAAATGGTGGTACGAGCAAGTGCAAGGCAGCCTGTATGCCAGTGCCAGCCGCTGCAAGGACTGCCGTGCGCGGCACCGCGCCTGGCGCCAAAGCCATTGCGATGCGGCCGAGATGGCAGCCTTGCGTGCGCTATGGCGTGCCCGCCCCGATGCGTCTGCCCGTGCCCGTGTGTATGCCGCCTTGCAGTCCAAGGCGCCGGATCTGCGCAGCCTGGCAGCGCAGGCCCTCGCCTGGTGGTGGGTGCAGTTTGGTGACAAGCCCGCGCATGCGCAGCTGGAGGCGCTGAGCCTGGAGCGCAGCTGGGCGCCGCGTATCGACCGCATCTTGCGGCGCCAGGTAGAGCTGCGTCCCGGTGTGCATCGCGTCTGCCGAGTAGTGGCCTATCCCCGCGTGACCATGGGCGCTGCGCTGTCCGGTCACTGAGCCAGCGCAGGTAAATCAGAAGAAGAAAACAGAGAGAGGGAAACGATTCCAATGCAAATCGCAAGCCAATCCATAGAAAAGGGCCTGGTCGAGATCGACGGCTCGCAAGGCGAGGGCGGTGGCCAGATGCTGCGCACGGCGCTGGCGCTGTCGGTCATCACGCAAAGGCCGCTGGCGATGCACAGCATCCGGGCCAGGCGCTCCAAGCCGGGGCTGATGCGCCAGCACCTGGCCTGTGTGCAGGCCGCGCAGACCATCAGCGATGCGCAGCTGTCGCCCATCGCTGCGGGCGTGACGGAGCTGCAGTTTGCGCCGGTGACGCTCAAGGCCGGGGACTACCGCTTCCCGATCTCGGGCGCGGGCAGCGCCATGCTGGTGCTGCAGACGGTGCTGCCGGCGCTGCTGATGGCCGATGGCGCGAGCACGGTGCAGCTGGCGGGCGGCACGCACAACCCGCTGGCGCCCAATTTCCACTTCATTGAACGCGCCTATGCGCCCTTGGTGGCGCGCATGGGGGCAGGCCTGGATATGCGGCTGCGCCGCTTTGGTTTTTACCCGGCGGGTGGTGGCGAGGCGCTGGCCTGCATCAGCCCGGCAGCGCAGGGTTTGCAGCCTTTTGACCTGCTGGCGCGCGGCATGCTGCAGCATGTGTCGGTGGAGGCGGTCTGCGCGGCCGTGCCGCGCGGCGTTGCGATGCGCGAGTTTGATGAGCTGGCGCGGCTGACCGGTTGGGACCGGCGCGCGATGGAGCTGCTGCCGGTGGACCAGGAGGAAGGCCCGGGCAATCTGCTGCAGGCCACCTTGCGCTATGACCATGTCACCGAGCTGTTCTGGTGCCTGGGCGCGCATGGCGTCTCGTCCGAAGCGGTGGCGCGCAAGCTCTGCCAGGACCTGCGCGATTACCAGAAAAAGCCCGATGCTGCCGTTTGTGCCTACCTGGCCGACCAGCTCTTGCTGCTGCAGGCGCTGGCCGTGTGGCAAAGCGGCCAGCCCGCTGCCTTTAGCTGCAGCGAGGCCAGCGCGCACCTGTACAGCAATATGGCGGTGATTGCGCAGTTTCTGCCGCTGCGCATGTCGATTGAAACAGCCAGTGCGCCCGTGGTGCGGATCGCTCCGCTCTAGCGCCGCTGTAGCGCAACGCATCGGGCGGTGGGGGGCTGGCTAGTACAGCCCGCCTTCCAGCGCCGGCATACCATGGCGCAGGCGTGCCTTGTTGCAGGCCTCGCTGCCGGCGGCAAACTCCCGGCAGGGCGAGGGGCGCCATTCATAAATGCCGCAGGCGGCTTGCTGGCCGATGGTGCCGGTCAAGGCCGCGCAGCGCGGGCGGGCATAGTCGGTGCCGCGCATGCGGCTGGTGGTGTCGTTGACCTCTTCGGCCAGGCCCGAGGGCACACGCCCCCCGTTGCTGTCGCATTCATGGACCGAAAAATCAACGCGAAAGCTGGCGCAGCAGGCGCCGCAACTGAGGCAGGGATGGGACATGGGGCATGGGCGTTGTTTGGCGGCTATTGTAGTTTTGCGCCGCTGAACGCCACAAAAAAGCCCGCTGGGTGAGCGGGCTCGGGTGGGCACGGCGAGTGCCAAACTTATTTGGCGGCCAGCGCTTGCTTGATCCAGCCATCAAACTTGGCCTGGTTGTTCTTGATCCAGCTGTCCACATGGCGCTGGATATCGGCAGTCTTGTTTTCGCCGTTGCGCATCAGCAGGTTCTGGGCGGTGATGTCTTCAATGGGCACCTGCATGGTGGCAAACAGCTTGGCGGCGGCCGGGTTGGCGTCGGTCCATTTTTTGTTCGCGAGGATGTACTGGTTGTTCACTTTGAAGCCATAGTTCTTGCCGTTGGGCAGGCGGGTGTCGTCATCGCCCTTGGCATTGGGGATATTGGGCACCTGCAGCCAGACGACATCCTGGCCGGGCTTGAGCACGCCGTTGACCCAGTAGGGGGTCCAGACATAGTAGAGCACCGGCTTGCCCGATTGGTAGCGGGCGATGGTGTCGGCAATCAGCGCCGCATAGTTGCCCTGGCGGTGGGTCACGCTGCCTTCCAGGCCCAGGCCCTTGAGGTGCTTGTTGATCGCCAGCTCGCAGCCCCAACCGGGGTTGCAGCCGGTCAGATCGGCCTTGCCATCGCCATCGGTGTCAAACAGCCTGGCGATCTTGGGGTCCTTGAGCTGCATGATGTCGGTGATCTTGTACTTCTCGGCCGTGGCTTTGTCGATCAGGTAGCCCTGGGCTGCATTGGTCGAGAACATGCCCTCACGGTAGAAGACCTTGGCGCCGCCATTGCGCTCATAAAACTCCTGGTGCAGCGGAATCCAGTGGTTGGCCATAAAGGTGGCATCGCCCTGGCCGACCACCACGTGCTCGGTGCCGTTCTCCAGCCCCTTGGGGTCCTTGACGGTGTAGCCCAGCTTTTCCAGCGCGCGCGAGACGATCAGGGTCTGGAACATCTCTTCATCCACGGTGCCCAGCAGCGGCAGCACATCCTTGCCCTTGCCGGGCAGGTCTTGCGCCTGGGCGAAGGGCCCCCAGGCCATCAAGGAGATGGCGGCGGCGCAGGCCAGGTGGATGGGGCGATTGAAGCGGTTTTTATCAGTCATGGTCTTCTCCTTGGATGGATACGCGATGCACCAGAGGTGCACCGAGAGGGAACATGGGCAGCCCTGGGGCAAGACGGCGCCCGGGCCGGCCGGTGGTGCCGGGTGGTCTGTGTGCAGCTTGCGGGGGGCTTGGGGCGGGGCAGCGCTGGCGCTGCAGCGGTGGGCATGGCGGCATGCCCCTGGGGGAAGGCACCGGCCCGGCAAGATCCTGCCAGGCTGGTGTTGCCAGCTGGCTTATTGCGCCTTGGCGGCGTCCAGCGCCGTCTTGATCCAGCCGTCAAACTCGGCCTGGTGGGCCTTGATCCAGCCGTCGGCATGGCGCTCGATATCGGCAGGCTTGTTCTGGCCGTCCTTCATCGCCAGGTTCTGCGCGTTGATGTCCGCGACCGGCAGCTTCATGATTGCAAACAGCTTGGCGGCCGCTGGGTTGGCTTCGGCGAACTTCTTGTTGGCGACGATCTTCTGGGTGTTGAGCGGGAAGCCGTAGTTCTTGCCGTTGGGCAGCGCAGTCTTCAGATCGGCCTGGTTGCCGGGCAGTGCGGTGAACGGCACTTGCAGCCAGACAACATCACGGCCAGGGCGCAGCTCGGCGCTGACCCAGTATGGCGTCCAGGTGTAGTAGAGGATGGGCTTGCCGGACTTGTAGCGGGCGATGGTGTCGGCCATCAGCGCGGCATAGGTGCCTTGCACATGGGTGACGGTATCGCGCAGCTTGTAGGCAGTCAGCTGATGCTCGATTGCGCCTTCGCAGCCCCAGCCGGGGGTGCAGCCGGTCAGGTCGGCCTTGCCGTCCCCGTCGGTGTCAAACAGCTTGGCAATCTTGGGGTCCTTGAGCTGCTCGATATTGGTGATCTTGTGCTCATCGGCGGTCTTCTTGTCGATCAGATAGCCCTGCACGGCGCTGGTCGAGTACTCGCCTTCGCGGTAGAGCTTGTCGGCGCCGCCGGCATTCTTGTAGAAGTCGGCCTGCAGCGGATCCCAGTGGTCGGCCATGTAGGTGGCGTCGCCGTTGCCGATCGCCACGTGGGCGGTGGCATATTCCACTTCGCGGATGGGCTGCACGTCATAGCCGAGCTTTTGCATGGCCTTGTTGACCAACAGGGTCTGGAAGGTTTCTTCGGCGATCGAGCTTTGCAGCGGCTGGACCTTGATGTCCTTGCCGGGCAGGTCCTGGGCCATCGCATGGCCGGCGGCGGCGAGGCCAGCGGCCAGCAAGCTGGTGGTCAGCAGGCTTTTGACCAGGCGGGTGGGGGCGGCGAAGGCCTGCCAGGAATGGGCGGTGGATGTCATGGATGCTCCTTGTTTGGGGTTCGGCGGGCACGCGCTGCGTGCCGCCGATCAATGCACAAATGGGGGGCCAAGAGGGCGAGCAGGGCAGCCTTGGCCAACGGGTGTGGGCTGCCCCGCCTGGGCTTAGGCGGCAGGTACGGCGTCCTGGCCGGGCTGCGTGGCTGCCTGTGCCTGCTTTTGGGCCGCTGCCTGGGGCAGGGGCTTGGGCGCAGGGCTGGCTTCAGGCTTGTGCAGGGCGCGGGCGATGAGGCCGGCCGGGCCGGTCTGCCACCAGTGGCGCACGCCGCGGCGTGGCTGGCCCATGGCCTGGGTGATGCGGTCGAGCAAAATAGCCAGCAGCACAATGCCCAGGCCGCCAACAGTGGCCAGGCCCATGTCCAGGCGGCCAATACCGCGCAGCACCATCTGGCCCAGGCCGCCCACGGCGATCATCGAGGCAATCACCACCATCGACAGCGACAGCATCAGCGACTGGTTGATACCGGCCATGATCGAGGGCATGGACAGCGGCAGCTGCACCTTCCACAGCAATTGCAGTGGCGAGGCGCCATAGGCACGGCTCGCTTCGATCAGGTCAGGCCGGACCTGGCGGATACCCAGGTTGGTCAGGCGCACCAGCGGTGGCAGTGCAAACACGATGGTCACCACAACGCCTGGCACATTGCCAATGCCAAACAGCATCACCACCGGCACCAGGTAGACGAAGGCCGGGGTGGTCTGCATGGCGTCCAGCACCGGGCGGAAGAACTTCTGCGCCCGGTCGCTGCTGGCCAGCAAGATGCCCAGCGGCAGACCGATGATGATGCAGAAGGCCAGCGAGGTCAGCACCAGCGACAGGGTGACCATGGCTTCGTGCCAGATGCCCAGCATGCCGATGATCAGCAGCGACACCACGGCCCCAATGGCCAGGGCGCCGCCGGCAAATTGCCAGGCGATCAGCGCCAGGATCGCCACCATCGCGAGCATCGGGATGGCGGTCAGAAAATGCTCCACACCGGTGAGCGTGGCGTCAATCGGCGCGCGCACGGTCTGGAAGAAGGGGCGGAAATTGGCCACCACCCAGGTCAGGCCACTGTTGATCCAGTCCTGCACCGGCAGGCTGCCGTCCCAGAGCTGGCTCAGGTGGAAACCGCTGTCATGGGCGGCCTGCGCATGCTGCGCTGCGGCCTGGGCGGCATCCGCGGTCTGGCCCACGGCGTCGGGGCCGCCCAGCCAGTCGGTGTTGCCCGAGACATTGCCCACGGCAACCCAGGGGTCGTCCACCGGTGCGGCCTGGGCGGGTGCTGCTGCCGCGTCAGTAGCGTCGGTGGAGGTCCATGCGGTGGCCGCGCTCGAGCTGGTCGATGCGGTATCGGCCCAAGGGTCGGCAGCGGCAGTGTTCTGGGCGATGGTCAGCGTGTTGTCGGTACTCATGCGGCACTCCTGTTGTCGTTGTTGCCGGTATTGGCGGCGTCAGCGGCAGCGGCCTCGGTGGCCGCTTGCATGGCGATCACCGCAGGGTCGGTGGGCGGCACGGGCGGCGTGTCGCGGTCCAAGAAGCGCAGCAGGGTGTTCTTGCTAATCGCGCCGACAAAGCGCCCATCGGCACGCAGCACCGGCAGCGGGCAGGGGGCCTGCGCGACCTGGCCAAACAGGTCGGCCACCAGCGCGTCTTCGGCAATGGGCTCGACCTTGTCCAGGTAGGCATGCTGCAGACCCAACGGGCCGACATGGCCTTTCAAGGCATTGCGCAGGGATTCGGTCGAGACAGTGCCCAGGTACTGCTTGCGGGGCGAGACGACATAGGCGAAATCCCGGTCTTCGTCCTGCAGCAGCTGCATGGCGGCGCGGGCGCCGCGCTGGTCGCTTTCCTTGACGACGGTGATGGCGCGGCGCGCGATATCGGCGGCCTTGAACACGGCTGCGGCATCCACGCCCTGGATAAAGGCGCGCACGTAGTCGTTGGCAGGGTTGCGCAAAATATCGTCGGGCGTGCCGACCTGCTGGACCATGCCGTCCTTCATGATGGCAATGCGGTCGCCGATGCGCATCGCTTCGTCCAGATCATGCGAGATGAAGACGATGGTGCGGCGCTTGATCTCCTGCAGGCGCATCAGCTCGGACTGCATCTCCGTGCGGATAATGGGGTCGAGCGCCGAGAAGGCCTCGTCCATCAGCAGGATCGAGGGGTCCGATGCCAGCGCCCGGGCCAGGCCCACGCGCTGCTGCATGCCGCCCGAGAGCTCATCGGGGTAGCTCGCGCCCCAGCCGGCCAGGCCCACCTGCTCGAGCGCTTGCTCGGCAGCGGTGAGGCGCTCTTCGCGGGCCACGCCGGCCAACTCCAGGCCGAACGCGGTGTTCTCCACCACGGTGAGGTGGGGCATCAGTGCAAAGGACTGGAACACCATCGAGATGTCCTTGCGGCGCAGTGCGCGCAGCTTGCTGTCGGACAGTTGGTTGATGTCCTGGCCATCGACGACGATGGCGCCGCTGGTGGGCTCGATCAGGCGGTTGAGCATGCGCACCAGCGTGGACTTGCCCGAGCCCGACAGGCCCATCACGACAAAGATTTCACCGGCTTCGATCGTGAAGTTGGCGTCAAACACGCCGATGGAGTTGCCGGTCTTCTCCATGACTTCTTGTTTGGTGGCGCCTTTGCGCACCAGCTCGAGCGCGGCTTTTGGGGAATCTCCGAACACCTTGAAGACGTGCTCGATACGGATTTGTTTGGCCATGTGTGGCTCCTCCCTAAGTTGTAGTGGCTACAACGCTGAAGACGCCCATGAAGGGCGTCGTCCAGCACGGGACCGTCAATCTCTCAACCCTGATGCCGATAGCTGCGCCTGGCTGTCGAAGCGACAACCATGGCAAGCCCTCGTGGGGTGGGCAGGCCACGCAATGTGACCAACAATTTCTGCCTGTACCGGGCGTGCATGCCAGCAGCGATGGGCTCCAGGGTCGAGCCGGGTACAGGGTCTCTCGTGCGCATTGAAACCCGATGGTTTCAATCACGCGAGCGCGGCGGACACTGTAAAAAGGCCACCACGCCGGGGCATCAGGGCCGGGAATATTCCGGCCTGTTGACGGACTTTGGCGCGACGCCAAAGACCCGACGGAGACGATCCGCACCTGTCAGAAAGGCACGGATTACCTGCGTTGCAGGTTGTAAAACATCCTTTAAGTATACGTATTGGAAATATAGAAGTCAAAAAAAGCGGGTTTCATCCGGGCGAATTTGGCGTTCTACACGGCCATTTGCAGCATCTGATTTCTGGATTGCTACTTTTTTAATAGCAATAAAAAACCAAATATGGTCGGATCAAGCGGTCAGGACTTTGCATGAACATGAAACATATAGTTTCAATTTTATGCGGAGCCATTGCCGAAAAGACCCCAATTTTAGCAATTGCGAACCGATCGCGTTGCTTGTGCTATGGATGCTGTCTTTTAAGGGTAAATGACTGCTGATATCTGAAAACCAAAGGTTGCCTTGTAGGAATTTCTCGCCAATACGGATCTCCAAAGCGCCCATGAAAAAGCCCCGCACGGGGGCGGGGCTGGAGGGGGCGCGAAGCGGCTGATGGATCAGTGACTGTCCTTGTGTGCAGGGCCTGCTGGGTGCAGGATGCGGTCGGTCCAGGCGATGGCCAGCGCAGACAGCAGGAACACCACATGGATGATGGTCTGCCACATCAGCACCTTCTCGCTGTAATTGGGTGCATTGATAAAGGTCTTGAGCAGGTGAATGGAGCTGATGCCGATGATCGACAGGCCCAGCTTGACCTTGAGCACCGAGGCGTTGACATGGCCCAGCCATTCGGGCTGGTCCGGGTGGCGGTTGAGGTGCATGCGGCTGACAAAGGTCTCGTAGCCGCCGACGATGACCATGATCAGCAGGTTGGAGATCATCACCACATCGATGAGACCGAGCACCACCAGCATGATGATGGTCTCGTTGAGCGCCGTGATCTGGACATCGGGCGAATATCCCACCGAGGTGACGAGGATGCGCAGCGCAGTATCGCTGCCAAAGGCCGCTTCAACCAGGTGCAGCAGCTCGACCAGGAAATGCCAGACATACACCAGCTGGGCAACGATCAGGCCCAGGTAGAGCGGCAGCTGCAGCCAGCGGCTGGCAAAAATCAGCGCCGGCAAGGGGCGCAAAGGAGCATTTTGAGGGAGAGACATGGTGGAGGGGGTAGTGGAGAGAGTGCCCTGCAGCAGGTTTGGAATCTGTGTTTCGGCCGTCCATCGCTGAGGTCCGTGCCAGCCTGTCCGGATGCTGGCTCAGCGCGTGCGGAAATGCCGCTAAAAAGAGCGTCGCGCATTGTAGCCAGCGCCCTGCGTCTGCAGTGTGGCGATTGGGAAAATTCCTCGCCTGGATCGGGTGGTTGGTTTTGTCTATCGCAAGCGGTGGCAGGCAGTGGAGCCTTGTCAGATGCCTGTAAGTGCGCCGGTCCACAGTAGCAGCGATTTTCATACCTACAATGTTTGCAAAGGAGACCCACCCATGACAGCCCCAGCCCAAGGAACCATTGAATCCGTTCTGGTCGAAAACCGCGTATTTCCCCCACCGGCCAGCCTGTCTGCCACGGCCCGCGTCGGCAGCATGGAGGCCTATGAGGCGCTGTGCGCCGAGGCCGAGTCCGACTTTGAAGGCTTTTGGGCCCAACGTGCCCGCGAGCATGTGCAGTGGACCAAGCCCTTCACCGAAGTGCTGGACCAGAGCACGCCGCCATTCTTCAAGTGGTTCCAGGATGGTGAGTTGAACGTCAGCGCCAACTGCCTCGACAAGCACATCGGCACGCCGGTGGAGAGCAAGACAGCGATCATCTTTGAAGCTGATGATGGCCAGGTGACCAAGATCACTTACCGTGAGCTGCTGGACAAGGTCAGTGCCTTTGCCAATGCGCTCAAGGCCCAGGGCGTGCAAAAGGGCGACCGGGTCCTCATCTATATGCCGATGACCGTCGAGGGCATTGTGGCGATGCAGGCCTGCGCGCGCATTGGTGCGACCCACTCGGTGGTGTTTGGCGGCTTCTCGGCCAAGGCGGTCAATGAGCGCGTCATCGACGCCGGCGCGGTGCTTATCGTCACCGCCAACTACCAGATGCGCGGCGGCAAGGAGTTGCCGCTGAAGGCCATTGTCGACGACGCACTGGCCATGGGGGGCTGCGACACCGTCAAGAAAGTGCTGGTGTTTGAACGCACCCAGACAGCCTGGAACAAGGTGGACGGCCGGGATGTGAGCTTTGGTGAGGCGCTGGCCGGCCAAAGCAAGGAATGTGCACCAGTGGCCGTCCATGCCGAGCATCCGCTCTTCATTCTGTACACCAGCGGTTCCACCGGCAAGCCCAAGGGCGTACAGCACGCCAGCGGCGGCTACATCCTTTGGGCCAAGATGACGATGGAGTGGACCTTTGATCTAAAGCCCAGCGATGTGTTCTGGTGCACGGCCGATATCGGCTGGATCACCGGTCACACCTATATTGCCTACGGCCCGCTGGCCGCTGGCGCGACCCAGGTGGTGTTCGAGGGCGTGCCGACCTTCCCCAATGCCGGGCGCTTCTGGCAGATGATCGAGCGCCATGGCGTCTCCATCTTCTACACCGCGCCCACGGCGATCCGCTCGCTGATCAAGGCTGCTGACTCGGACGACAAGGTGCACCCGCGCAACTGGAACCTCAGCAGCCTGCGCATTCTGGGATCGGTGGGCGAGCCCATCAACCCCGAAGCCTGGATGTGGTACTACCGCAATATCGGTGGCGAGCGCTGCCCGATTGTCGATACCTTCTGGCAGACGGAAAACGGCGGCCATGTGATCACGCCGCTGCCGGGCGCGACGCCGCTGGTGCCGGGCTCCTGCACCTTGCCGCTGCCGGGCATCATGGCCCAGATCGTCGACGAGACCGGCAAGGAGCTGCCCAACGGCACCGGCGGTATCCTCGTGATCAGCAAGCCCTGGCCGTCGATGATCCGCACGATCTGGAACGACCCCGAGCGCTTCAAGAAAGCCTATTTCCCCGAAGAGATGGGCGGCAGCATCTACCTGGCCGGCGACGGCGCGGTGCGCGATGCCAAGACCGGGTACTTCCGCATCACCGGCCGTATTGACGATGTGCTCAACGTCTCGGGCCACCGCATGGGCACGATGGAGATCGAGTCGGCCCTGGTGTCCAAGACCGACCTGGTGGCCGAGGCGGCCGTGGTGGGCCGGCCCGATGACATGACGGGCGAGGCGATCTGCGCCTTTGTGGTGCTCAAGCGCTCGCGCCCCACCGGCGACGAAGCCAAGCAGATTGCCAAGGAGCTGCGCGACTGGGTGGCCAAGGAGATCGGCCCGATTGCCAAGCCCAAGGACATCCGCTTTGGCGACAACCTGCCCAAGACCCGCTCGGGCAAGATCATGCGCCGCCTGTTGCGCTCGATCGCCAAAGGCGAGGCGATCACGCAGGACACCTCCACCTTGGAGAACCCGGCGATCCTCGACCAGTTGTCCGATACCCACTGATCGGTAAATGTCAACAAATGGCGCGCTGGATCCTTCCAGTGCGCCAAGCTGTTGTTAAAGCTGAAGAACTGGTAAGAAATTGCCAGCATTGGCTGACAAGCGCTGGTGCATAGATCGTGCTATGGTCTATGCATTCCACTCTTGCCATCAAAATCCACTATGCGCAGCATTCTTCTTCTCATCATCGCCGTGCTCATCGGCGGCCTGGCGGCCCTCAACTGGCAGGTGCTGTCCACCCCATCGGAAGTCAACCTGGGCCTCACGACCATCCACGCCCCGCTGGGAGTGCTGATGCTGGCGCTGACGGTGCTGCTGTGCGTGATCTTCGTTGCCTATGTGCTGTCCTTGCAGGGATCGGTCATGCTGGAGGCGCGCCGCCACAACAAGGAGATGACGGCCCAACGCGAGCTGGCAGACAAGGCCGAGGCATCACGCTTTACCGAGCTGCGCCAGGTGCTGGAGAGCCAGCATGCTGCCGGCCAGTCGGCACTGCTGGCCCGCCTGGCAGAGCTGGAAGCCCACCTGGTGGCCCGTGCCCAGGAGTCGGACAACAGCAATGCCGCTTACCTGGGCCAGATTGAAGACCGCATGCGCCATGTCGAGCCGCCGCGCAATACGTTCTAAAGGACGCACTTGCGCAGCCAGCAAAAAACCACCTCGCGAGGTGGTTTTTTCATCGGAGTGGGCCAGCAGGCCCGACCTGCATGCGAGGCGCTCTTTACTTGAGGGTCAGTACCCAGTCGGCCAGCTTCTTGGCATCGGCTTCGCTGACCTGGGTGTTGGCGGGCATGGGCACGGGGCCCCAGACGCCGGCGCTGCCCTTGATGATCTTCTGGGCCAGCATGTTGGATGCGCCGGGCTGGCCTGCAAACTTGGCGCCAATATCTTTGAATGCGGGGCCCACCACTTTCTTGTCGACCGAATGGCAAGCCATGCAGTTCTTGGATTGGGCCAATGCCTGATCAGCCCACGCAGGTGCGCTGGCCGACAAGGCCAGTGCCGTGGCAATCAGAATACGGTTCATCGTGTTATCTCCTTAGCGCATGAGGTACATTAATTCTAATGGCTCGCTGCGTAAGACTGCGGGGGCGCCAGTATGTTCCACAAGTTTGCATTCTTTACGGGCTTTACGCCACCGACATACAAGGGGCCAAAGCGGATGGAGAGACCATGTATTTTCTGATCCTGGGGATCATTCTGCTGTTGTTGAAGTACCTGGAGATAGGCCCGGTTGCGGCCTGGTCCTGGACTGCTGTGCTGGCGCCCTTTGGGCTGGCTGCGCTGTGGTGGGCCTGGGCCGACTGGTCGGGTTACACCAAGCGCAAGGCGATGGAGCAGGAGGTGCTGAAAAAAGAGCGCCGCCTGCAAAAATCCAAAGAAGCGCTGGGCCAATCGGCCCGCCGGCGCCGCTGACAGCGGCTGCTGGGGCACCAACCGCCGAGCAGGCGGTTTTTTTCTGCCCGGGCGCTGCCCCTACGGCCGTTACTGGCTGGAACCCGAGTGTCTCCGTCATTTGCCCAGCTGCGCGATAATCATCGCTCACATCGGCGTGCACTCAAGAGGTTCTCGCCAACTTGCCTGCTGGCCCTGGCGTATATCCAGGCCCGCACTATGCAAGACAGGCCGCATTCTTATTGTTTACTGATTCGTACACCACGATGCCCGCATACCGTTCCAAAACCTCTACCGCCGGTCGCAACATGGCTGGTGCCCGCTCCTTGTGGCGTGCCACCGGCATGAAAGACGACGATTTCTCCAAGCCCATCATTGCGGTGGTGAACTCCTTTACCCAGTTCGTTCCAGGCCATGTGCACCTCAAGGACCTGGGCCAGCTCGTCGCCCGCGAGATCGAAGCGGCAGGCGGCGTGGCCAAGGAGTTCAACACCATTGCCGTCGATGACGGCATTGCGATGGGCCACGACGGCATGCTGTACTCGCTGCCCAGCCGCGAAGTGATTGCCGATTCGGTCGAATACATGGTCAATGCGCACTGCGCCGATGCCATGGTCTGCATCTCCAACTGCGACAAGATCACCCCCGGCATGCTGATGGCTGCGATGCGCCTCAATATCCCCGTGGTGTTTGTCTCGGGCGGCCCGATGGAAGCGGGCAAGGTGCGCCTGGCCGTGCCGGCGGCTGACGGCAGCAAGACCATCCAGATCAAGAAGCTCGACCTGGTCGACGCGATGGTGATGGCCGCTGACAGCAATGTGAGCGATGCCGATGTGGCCGAAGTCGAGCGCTCGGCCTGCCCGACCTGCGGCTCCTGCTCGGGCATGTTCACCGCCAACTCGATGAACTGCCTGGCCGAAGCGCTGGGCCTGGCCCTGCCAGGCAATGGCACTGTGGTGGCCACCCACTCGGACCGCGAGCAACTGTTCAAGCGCGCAGGCCGCCTGATCGTGGAGCTGGCCAAGCGCTACTACGAGCAAGACGAAGCGACCCTGCTGCCACGCGCTGTTGGCATCAAGGCCTTCGAGAACGCGATGACCTTGGACATCGCGATGGGTGGCTCGACCAACACCATCCTGCATTTGCTGGCGATTGCGCAAGAGGCGGACATCGATTTCACGATGACCGACATCGACCGCATGTCACGCACCGTGCCGCAGCTGTGCAAGGTGGCGCCCAATACCAACAAGTACCACATCGAAGACGTGCACCGTGCCGGTGGCATCATGGCCATCCTGGGTGAGCTCGACCGCGCCGGCAAGCTGCACACCGATGTGCCCACCGTGCATGCCAAGACCATGAAGGACGCGCTGGACCAGTGGGACATCGTGCGTACCGAAGACGAGGCCGTGCGCACCTTCTACATGGCGGGTCCTGCCGGCATCCCCACCCAGGTGGCTTTCAGCCAAAGCACGCGCTGGCCCAGCCTGGATCTGGACCGCGCCGAAGGCTGCATCCGCTCCTACGACCATGCCTTCTCCAAAGAAGGCGGCCTGGCCGTGCTGCGCGGCAATATCGCGCTGGACGGCTGCGTGGTCAAGACCGCCGGTGTCGATGACTCGATCCTGGTGTTCGAAGGCTCGGCCCATGTGGTCGAGTCGCAGGACGAGGCGGTGGAAAACATCCTGAGCGACAAGGTCAAGGCCGGTGATGTCGTGATCGTGCGCTACGAAGGCCCCAAGGGCGGCCCCGGCATGCAGGAAATGCTCTACCCGACCAGCTATATCAAGTCCAAGGGCCTGGGCAAGTCCTGCGCACTGCTGACCGATGGCCGCTTCTCGGGCGGTACCTCGGGCCTGTCGATTGGCCACTGCTCGCCAGAGGCAGCGGCTGGCGGCGCGATTGGCCTGGTGCAAAACGGCGACCGTATCCTCATCGACATCCCCAACCGCACGATCAATGCGCTGGTGAGCGACGAGGAATTTGCCAAGCGCCGCGAAGCGCAAGATGCGCTGGGCTGGAAGCCTGCCAAGCCCCGTCCGCGCAAGGTGTCCACCGCTTTGAAGGCCTATGCCAAGCTGGTGACCTCGGCCGACAAGGGCGCAGTGCGCGATATCTCGCTGCTGGACTGAGCGTGCTTCGCCTTCCATGAAGAACCGCCCCAGGCGCAAGCCCGGGGCGGTTTTTTCATGAGGCCATTGGGGGCATAGGGGGCATAGGGGCAGGCGCCAGCGCGCTTGCCCCGCCGCCACCACTTACCAGTGCAGGCAGATCTTGCCAAAGTGCTGGGCGCTGATCTGGTGCGCAAAGGCATCGGCGATTTTCTCCAGCGGGTAGCTGCTGTCGATGATGGGGCGCAGCGCCAGCTGCTCGAGCGCGCGCACCAGGTCTTGCTGCTGCTCGCGGCTGCCGACGATCAGGCCTTTCAAGGTTTGCTGCTTGCGCATCAGCTCCACGGTGGGTACAGCGCCGGCAAAGCCGGTCAGCACACCAATCAGCGCAATATGGCCGCCAGGCGCGCAGGCGCGGATGGACTGGGGTAGGGTCGCAGGGCCGCCCACCTCCACAACGATATCGGCGCCGCGACCGCCGGTAGCCTGCAGCACCGCATCGCCCCATTCGGGCTGGTCGCGGTAGTTGATGACGGTGTCGGCGCCCAAGGCACGCAGACGCTCTGCCTTGGCGGCGCTGGAGGTGGTCGCAATCACCTTGGCGCCCATCGCATGGGCCAGCTGCAACGCAAAGATGGAGACGCCGCCCGTGCCCAGCACCAGCACGGTTTGCCCCGCTTCGATGCGGCCGTCAACCACCAGCGCGCGCCAGGCCGTGAGGCCGGCGGTGGTCAGGGTTGCGGCTTCTTCATGCGTATAGCCCTTGGGTGCATGGGTAAAGGCCGTGGCGGCCATCGTGACGTGCTCACGCGCAAAGCCATCCACGCCATCGCCGGGCACGGTGGCAAAGGTGGAGGGCACCTGCTTGCCCGATTGCCACAGCGGGAAAAAGCAGGACACCACGGCGTCGCCGACGGCAAACTCGGAAACGCCTTCACCCACGGCCGTCACCACACCGGCGCCATCGGCCATCGGGATGCGGCCATCGGCGGTGGGCGAGCGCCCAGCGGCAATGGCCAGGTCGTGGTAGTTGAGCGAGCTGGCATGCAGGCGCACCTGGATTTCGCCGGCGCGGGGCGCAGCAGGCGCTGGCAGGTCGACCAGCTGCAGGTGGTCCAGGCCACCGGGGGCGGCAACTTGTATGGCTTTCATGGCGTTTCTCTTTCCTGGGTTGCTATCACTTTGAAGAGCGGTTTAGGCTGCACGGCGCAGCCACCCGGCCATCATGCAAGCGCCGGGCTCAGAAAGCCAGAACCAACATATTTGTGGTCTAGTATTAAAAATGTAAGCAATGCATGGGCATTGGCTTGGCGCTAGGATGGCGCCCTGGCCGACTGGCTCGTTGGAGAGAATATGAAGCGTTTGAACAGCAAAAGTGGTTGCGCGGTGGAGGTGACCTTGTCTGTCATGGGCGGTACCTGGAAGCCGATTGTGCTTTTCCATCTGCTCCATGGCACCAAGCGCTTTAGCGAACTGTCCCGGGCCATTCCCAATGTCACCCAGCGCATGCTGACCCTGCAGCTGCGCGAGCTTGAAGAGGCCGGCATTGTTGCGCGCACCGTCTATGCGGAAGTGCCGCCGCGCGTGGACTATGCGCTGACCGACATGGGGCGCAGCCTCAAAGCGGTGCTGATTGCGATGCGCGACTGGGGCATGGACTATGCACAATCCCAAGGGCTGCAGGACGAGGCGCCAGGCGTGCAGGCCAGCTGCGCGGCCTAGTCCCAGTTTCCTGCTCGGGAGGATAATTCTCCTCTCTGATGTTGCGTGCCCACCTGCCATGATGTCCCGCTTTCCATTCCTGCGCGCGTTTGCGCTGCTGTCCGCGCTGTTTTGTCTGGGCCTGGCGTTGGCCGGCGCTGTGACGGCGCAAGCGCAGGAGCGGCGCGCCTACCCGAGCCAGCCGGTCAAGCTGGTGGTGCCTTTTGCGCCGGGCGGCTCGACCGATATCGTGGCGCGCCTGCTGGCCGATGCGATTCGCGAGCCGCTGGGCCAGCCGGTGGTGGTGGAGAACAAGGCCGGTGCCGCAGGCCTCATCGGCGCCGAGGCGGTGGCCCGTGCCCAGCCCGATGGCTACACCCTTGGCGTGGGGACCATCAGCACCCTGGCCGTCAATACGGTGATGCTCAAATCGGTGCGCCGCGATCCGCTGCAAGAGCTGGCACCGGTCATGGCACTGGCGCAGATTCCGTCGGTGTTCTCCACCCATCCCAGCCTGGGGGTACACGATCTGCAGGGCCTGGTGGCGACGTTGCGCGCCAAGCCCGACCACTACACGATCGGATCGGCGGGTGTGGGCTCCATCGGCCACCTGATTGCTGAGGCGATGAATGAAGCGCTGGGCGTACGCCTGCGCCACATCCCCTACAAAGGCCAGGGCCCGGTGATCAACAGTGCGCTGGCCGGCGAGACCCAGGTGCTGAGCGACCAGTACCCCTCGTCAAGCAGCCTGGTGCAATCGGGGCGGCTGGTGCCTTTTGCGGTGGCCGCGCCGCAGCGGTTGCCGGCGCTTCCGGGCGTTCCCACCCTGGCGGAGGCCGGCTACCCGGCGCTCAACCGCCTGGCCATTACCTGGTTTGGCCTGGTAGCGCCCGCTGGCACGCCGCCGGCCGTGATCGACACCCTCAACCGCGCAGCGCAAGAAGCTATGCGCCAACCGGCCGTGCAGGCGCGCCTGGCGCAGCTGGGTGTTGTGCCCATGGGCGGCAGCCCGCAAGCGTTTGCGCTGCTGATCAGCGATACGCGCGCCCAGATCCAGCAACTGGTGCAGCAGCGCAAGCTGGTGCTGGACTGAGGGTGCTGAAAAGCGCAGGTAAAGACTGCGTTGTGCTTTCCAAACCACTGGCGGTTTTGGGGGCGTTGGTCTACAATCCGCCCAGATTTTTTACTAGGAGTAACCCTGTGGACTTACCGAGTTGTTGGCCAGCGGCCAACCGACCACAGGCAAGGTAATCGCAAACGCCCCAGCTTTGCGCGCTGCCTTGCCCAACCAGGCGGGCAGCTGTCAGGCGCCGTAGTTTCTTAGACCTACGCGCCAACGGCATCCCATTCGATCTTCCAGTCTTGCCCCGTGGCGAGCGCCTTTGTTGCGCGCTGCCACGCCGGGTGTGGGAGCTTTTCATGCCACTGCGTATGTCTTCGCTGGCCCCCTTGCGCGCACTGCAGCGCAAGGCTGCGCCATGGGCCATTACGCCTTGCTGCGGCCTGGGCCTGCCCTGCCGCATGCAGCGCCAGCTCGCGACCATGCTGCGCCGCCGCGCTCCGGTGGGCAAGGGCGCAGCGCAGTCCTGCTCGGCATCGGCTGCGCTGGACCCCTTCAGTCGCTGACCTTTCTTCTGTCTGATGTGCATATGTGCCGCCGCACCGCAGCGGCGCGCAGTTGCACGCCTGTATTGCTTGCAGACGCCATGCGGCGCGGATCAGCCGCGCCCCTGGCTGGGAGATGGGTCATGTTGAACCTGCTGAAGAATGGATTCGTCAACTTTTTGCGCTCGCGCCACTGGGGCGTGCATTTCCGCCGCTTGCCCATGTTGGAGCAACTGGCCCACACGCCGGTGGATACCGGCATTTCCAAGGCCATGGGCGAGCGGCTGAGCGACGCCGCCCATGCCCCTGAACAGGCATTGCTGCACAGCCTGAACACCAGCCGCCAGGGCCTGGACGATGCACAGGTGCAGCAAGCCCGTGCGCAAGCGGGCTGGAACACCATTGCGCAGGACCAGGCGATGACCCGCACAGAGCACCTGTGGCTGTGCTTTCGCACGCCTTTCAACCTGCTCTTGACGGTGCTGGCTGCCGTCTCGTGGCTGACCGGCGATACCAAGGCCACGGTGGTGATCGGCAGCATGGTGGCGCTGGCCACCGGCCTGCGCTTTTGGCAGGAGGGCCGCGCCAACAAGGCCGCTGCCGGCCTGCAGGCCATGGTCTCCAACACCGCCGCCGTGCTGCGCCGCACGGCGCAGGATGAAGAAGGGCGGGAGCTGGATACGCCGCCCTCGCGCCTGTCGGCACTGCAGGCCGTACGCGAGCTGCCCGTGCGCGAGCTGGTGCCCGGCGACATCATCCAGCTGGCTGCCGGCGATATGGTGCCCGCTGACTGCCGCCTGCTGAGCGCCAAGGACCTGTTTCTGGCGCAATCGGCGATGACCGGTGAATCCATGCCGGTAGAGAAATTTGCCCAGCTGCCTGATGGGGCACAGCACAACCCGGTGGAGCTGTGCAACCTGGTGTTCATGGGCACGAACGTGGTCTCGGGCGCTGGCCTGGCCGTGGTGCTGACCACCGGCAACCACAGCTACCTGGGCGCGCTGGCCGGCAAGGTCTCGGCGATGGACCGCAGCCCCACCGCGTTCCAGATGGGCGTCAACAAGGTCAGCTGGGTGCTGATCCGTTTCATGCTGGTGATGGTGCCGCTGGTCTTGCTGATCAATGGCTGGACCAAGGGCGACTGGACCGAGGCGCTGCTGTTTGCGCTGTCGGTGGCCGTTGGCCTGACGCCCGAGATGCTGCCGATGATCGTGACCGCCACCCTGGCCAAGGGCGCGGTGTTTCTGTCGCGCAAGAAAGTGATCGTCAAGCACCTGGACGCCATCCAGAACTTTGGTGCGATGGATGTGCTGTGCACCGACAAGACGGGCACCCTGACCGAGGACCGCATCTCGGTCGAGCGCCACCTCGATGCCTGGGGTGATGTCTCGCACTATGTGCTGGACATGGCCTACTTGAACAGCTACTACCAGACGGGCCTCAAGAGTTTGCTCGATGTGGCCGTGCTCGCCCATGCCGAGCGCGCCCCGCTGGTCGATGCCTATGCCAAGGTCGATGAAGTGCCGTTTGACTTTGTGCGCCGGCGCATGTCGGTGGTGGTGAGCGACAGTGCCGGCATCGGCAAGATCATCACCAAGGGTGCGGTCGAGGAAATCCTGCAGGTCAGCAGCATGGTGCAGGCCGCAGGCGGCGTGCTGGACCTTGATGCGGGCCTGCGCAAGCGCATTGTGGCAACAGCCGAGGCGCTCAATGCCCTGGGGCTGCGCGTGGTGGCGGTGGCCACGCGCGAGACGCAAGCGGGCCAGAGCAACTTTGGCGTGGCCGATGAGGCCGGCATGGTGTTGTGCGGCTTTCTGGCCTTTATCGATCCACCCAAGGAAAGCGCTGCGCCCGCGCTGCAGGCGCTGGCCCGGCATGGTGTGCAGACCAAGGTGCTGACGGGCGACAATGCCGCCGTCACCGCCAAGGTCTGCGAGCAGGTGGGCATCAACGCGCAGCACATCGTGCTGGGCGGCGATATCGAGCAGATGGACGACCAGCGCCTGGCCCAGGTGGTCGAAGAAGCCCATATCTTTGCCAAGCTGAGCCCTGCGCACAAGGAGCGCATTGTGCGCATGCTCAAGGCCAATGGCCATGTGGTGGGCTTCATGGGCGATGGCATCAACGATGCAGCTGCGCTGCGCACCGCCGATATCGGCATCTCAGTGGACACGGCCGTCGATGTGGCCAAGGAAGCGGCCGACATCATCTTGCTGGACAAGAGCCTGATGGTGCTCGACCAGGGCGTGCAGGAAGGCCGGCGCACCTTTGCCAACATGCTCAAGTACATCAAGATGACGGCGAGCTCGAACTTTGGCAATGTGTTCTCGGTGTTGATTGCCAGTGCCTTCATTCCCTTCCTGCCCATGCTGCCGATGCAGCTGCTGGTGCAGAACCTGGTGTATGACTTCTCGCAATCGGCGATTCCGTTTGACCATGTCGATCCCGAGCTGCTGACCCAGCCCCAGCGCTGGAACCCCGCCGATGTGGGCCGCTTCATGCTGTTCTTCGGCCCCATCAGCTCCATCTTCGATATCACCACCTTTGTCGTGATGTGGAAGGTGTTTGGCGCCAACACGCCCGAGCGCCAGGCGCTGTTCCAGTCCGGCTGGTTTGTCGTGGGACTGCTCACGCAGTCGCTGATCGTGCACATGATCCGCACCATGCGCATTCCGTTTATCCAAAGCCGCGCTGCCTGGCCGGTGGGCCTGATGACCCTGGTGGTGGTCGCCATCGGCATCTACCTGCCCATGGGTGCGCTGGCCCCTTATTTCAAGCTCGAGCCCCTGCCTGGCCTGTACTTTGTGTTCCTCGTTGCCGTGTTGCTGGCCTATATGGGTCTTACGCAAGTCATGAAAAAGTGGTACATCCGTCGCTACGGCTGGCAATAAACAGCGTTAAAAATAATCATTTACAGAGGAGGGCGCCATGCTCGAAGCGCTGAACTACACACAACTCAATTCGCTGATCAACACGGCCATCAGCCTGGTCACGGCCTTTGTGCTGGGCACGGTCATTGGCCTGGAGCGCCAGTACCGCCAACGCACGGCCGGGCTGCGCACCAATGTGCTGGTCGCCGTTGGGGCGGCCATCTTTGTCGACAGCGCCAACACCATTGCCGGGCCGGATGGCGCGGTGCGTGTGATGGCCTATGTGGTCTCGGGCATCGGCTTTCTGGGCGCCGGTGTCATCATGCGCGAAGAGGGAAATGTGCGCGGTCTGAACACGGCTGCGACACTGTGGGGATCGGCCGCAGTGGGCGCTGCGGCAGGCGCCGATCTGATCGTGCAGGCGGCCTTGGGCACCGTGCTGGTGCTGGCGGCCAATACCTTGCTGCGGCCGCTGGTCAACGCCATCAACCGCAAGCCGCTGGATGTGGCCTCCGCCGAAATGACCAATGCCGTGTTTGTCGTGGCCGAGCGCCTGCACCAGCGGCTGGCGCTGGCCATGCTGCAGGATGTGCTCGAGCGCGGCGGCTACCCGCCCGGCGACATCGACATCCAGCCCTTTGGCGAGGCCGAGGTCGTCATCGAAGCGACCTTGGCCGCGCAATCGGTGGAGGGCGACGAGCTCGATGCGATGGTGCAGCAGCTGGCGGCCAAGCCGGGCGTGCGCCAGGCGTTCTGGAGCCCCAGCACGCGGGATTGAATCGTGGCTTTAGCCTTCAAAGGCAAAGCCGACGCCATAGATCGAGCGGATGCAGTCCGCGTCATCGCCCATGACGGTGCGCAGCTTCTTGCGCAGGTTCTTGATATGGCTGTCGATCGCGCGGTCGCTCACCTCCAGCGCATCGGCATAGGCCAGGTCCAGCAGCTGGCTGCGCGGGTAGATCTTGCCGGGGTGGCGCTGCAGGATGTGCAGCAATGCAAACTCGCGCCGCGTCAGGCCCAGGTCCTGGCCGCGCCAGCTCGCCTGGCTGGTGGTCTCGTCCAGCTGCCAGTCGCTGGCGGCCAGGCTGGCTGGCGCACCAGGGGCGGGCGGCGCATGGCGGCGCAAGATCACCTTGACGCGGGCAATCAGCTCGCGCGGTGAAAATGGCTTGCAGATGTAGTCGTCGGCGCCCATCTCCAGGCCCACCAGGCGGTCCACTTCTTCGACCTTGGCAGTCAGGCAGATGACGGGGCAGATCTGGCGGGCGCGGCATTCGCGCAGAATGCTCAGGCCATCGGTGCCGGGCAGCATCAGGTCAAGAATGGCCAGCTGCGGCGGGCGTGCGCGCAGCGCCGCCATGGCCTGGCTGCCATCGGCAAAATGCTCGACCTCGAAGCCGGCATGGTGCAGGTAGTCGATGACCACCGAGGCAATATCGGCCTCGTCTTCGGCGTACAAAATGCGGGGTTTGGCAGTGTTCATGCAACAGGGTGTATCAAGGGCAGGATCAAGGTAAGGCGCAGCCCGCCCAAGGACGAGATGGAGGCCTGCAATTGTCCTCCATGGGCTTGCACAATGCTTTTGCAAATCGCCAGCCCCAGGCCCGAGCCGCCGCTGGCGCGGCTGCGCGAAGTCTCTACGCGGTAAAAGCGTTCAAAAATGCGGGGCAGCTCTGCAGGCGGCACGGAGGGGCTGCTGTCATCGAGGTGCAGCTCCAGCCAGCGCTGGCCCGACTCGGGCGCGGGCCCGTGCAAGCTGGCGCTGATGCTCAGCCGCCCGGGGGCATCGGTGTAGCGCAGGCTGTTTTCCAGAATATTGCTCAGCACCTGATGCAGCTGCTGGGCATTGCCCTGCACCCAGGCGGGCGGCAGCGCATGCAGCAGCTCTTGCGCCGTGGGCAGTGCGATGCCGGCCTGGCCAAAGCGGATCTGCACGGCTTCCACGGCCTCGATGGTCAGCGCCCGCATATCGAGCGGGCGGGCCGTGGCGGGCAGGTGGGCGGTCAGCTGCAGCGCGGGGGCGGCCTCGGGCGCGTGCACGACCAGGGCCGTGGGAATGGTGGCGCGCATGTCGCTGACCAGCTGGGTCAAGCGCAGAATCTGGCGGTGCAGGCGCGCAGCGGTTTGCGAATCAAAGCTGCGGATGCCGTCTTGCACTGCCTCGATCTCGGCCCGCACTGCGGCCAGCGGCGTGCGCAGCTCATGGGCCACCTGGGTCAGCCATTCATGCTGCTGGGCCTGGGCCTGGGATAGCTGCTCGGCCATGTGGTTGTAGCGGTCGGCCAGCTCCACCAGCTCGTCGTGGCCTGCGACTGCAATGCGGTAGTCGAGCTGGCCGCTGGCAAAGGCCTTGGCGCCTTCGCTCAATGCCTCGATGGGGCGAATCCAGCGCCGGCTCAGCCACCAGGACAGGGCCCCGGCCAGCAGCAGGCCCAGCAGACCGGTGATGGCCAGGAACACCAGGTGCTCCTTCAAAAAGGCACTGTCGATCTGGTTTTTCAGGTCTTCGGGCTGGTTCAGCGTCAAGGTGCCGATCAGCATATGCTGGCTGTCGAACAGCGGGTTTTTGGCGCTGCCTAGTGTGGGCGGCACACCGGCCAGCAGCTTGCCCTGGTTGTCGAGCAGGCCCAAACGCTGGGAGAGGGGGTGGCGTTCAATGGGGCGCAATTGCTGGGTCAGCATGGGGCCAATCGTGGCGCGGCGCGGCGCCTCGCTCTCCGCCGGGGGCGAAACGGGCACGGCCGCCTGGCTGCCAAAGCGGGTCAGCGCATTCCAGCGCTCCGACGTCAGCGAGACCCAGTGCGGATCCTTGGCATACTCGCGCCGCAGCTGGCTCTCCAGGTACTCCAGCCGGCCCAGCTCGATCTGCGCCACATAGCCGCCCAGACCGCGCTGCAGGCTCCAGTACGAAAAGCCGAAAAACCCCAGCAGCAGGCCCAGCAGCAGCAGCACCATGGCCAGCAGCACCCGCGTTTGCAGACGGGTAAAGCGAAACAGCTGAAGTCGGGGTGTGGTCACAGAGGGCGGGTGGGGCAATGGCGGTGTGGGCACAAACTGCAAAACGGGCAGACGCAATGCCTGCCCGGCTATTCTCTTACACAGTGCGTGGGTGTGTAAAAGGGTTGCTTGATCAGGACGTCATCACCGGCCCTTAGGGCCCGATGGAGGCGCCGCGCTGCGCCACCAGCTGCTTGCCGACCATGCGGCAGGTGGCTTTGGCTGTTTTTCCGTTGTCCAGTGTCAGTTGCACGGCTTCGCCGGCCTTCTTGCCCTGGCAGGCCTCAATGGCTTGCTTGGACGGCGCGGGCTTGGCGGGGCTGGCCGCGTAAGCCTGGGCGGTGGCGATCCAGAGGGCTGCAGTCACGGCGGTGCTGCACAGCAGACGGTGGCGAAGTGGTTGAGAACTCATGGCATTCCTTTGTAAAAAGAGGCTCTGCGGCCAGGCCGCGATCTGGTGTGGGACAGAAAGAAGCGGGTGAAACAGAGAAACTGGAGTGTGTTTACGCCTCTCCGCAGAGCCCATGACTGAACTATAGGAGCCAAATGTGGAGGAAGTTGGGCCAGCTTTGTGGCAGGTGTGACAAAGCGAAAACCGCATGCCTATTGGCTTGGCGCAGGAGCGGGCGCCATTGCGTGCGCCGCAAAGTTATGCAAAGCGGGCCGGGGCTCAGGCCAGCAGCGCAGCCGGGATGGGCGCCCCGTCCAGCGGGCGGCGTGCCGCAATCCGCTGCACCACCCGGTCCGGGTTGCGCAGCAGCCCTGCCTCATAGGCGATGACAGACCAGCTGGCACAGACTTGCAGCAGCTCGCCGGGCTGCAGCAGGAAGTCGGGCCGGGAAGGCTTGCCATAGGCGGCATTGCCTTGGGCAAAGGTCTCGTACAGCAGCAGCCCGCCGGGCGCCACACTGGCCAGAATGTGCGGCCATAGAGGGCGCCACAGATAGTGGGTGACGACCACCGCGTCGAACGCCCGGCCTTCCAGCGGCCAGGCCCCGTTTTCGACATCGGCCAGCAGCCATTCTCCCGCCGTGTCCGCCTGCAGCGACTGCAGCGCCGCGCCATCGCGGTCAACGCCGGTTACCCGCAAGCCCTGGGCCTGCAGGTAGCGGGCATGGCGGCCCTGGCCGCAGGCCAGGTCCAGCACCTGGGCGCCTGCAGGTATCAGTGGCGCAAAGCGGGTGATCCAGGGCGAGGGGGCGGGGCTATGGGGCATGCGCTAGAAACAGGCCCAGACATGGTCAGCCATCTGCACCATGAATTCCGGTTGCGCGTAGAGCATGAACACCAGCGCCAGCAGCACCGCCACCAGTAGCCAGATGGCGGCGCGCTGCCAGCCGCGCAGCGGCGCGGCGCCAGCAGTGGGGGCGGTGGGTGGTGCAGGCTGTTGCATGAAAGTTCGGTTATCAGGCCGCCAGCGGCAGCCGCTGCACGGGCTCTTCCTTGACCGGCAGATTGACCAGGCCGGCGAATACGCCCAGGCCAATGGCCACATACCAAACCACATCATAGCTGCCGGTGCGGTCATAGAGGTAGCCGCCCAACCAGATGCCCAGGAAGCTGCCGATCTGGTGGCTGAAGAACACAAATCCGCTGAGCATGGACAGGTGCTGCACGCCAAAGATCTGCGCGATGGCGCCGTTGGTGAGCGGCACGGTGGACAGCCACAAAAAGCCCATCACTGCGGCAAAGACATAGACCGACCAGGGCGACAAGGGCACCAGCAGGAAAACCACGATGGCGATGGCGCGGATGAAATAAATGCCCGAGAGCAGGTAGCGCTTGGCCATGCGCTGGCCGAGCGACCCGGCCAGGTAGGTGCCAAAGATGTTAAAGAGGCCGATCAGCGCCAGCGAATAGCTGGCCACATGCGGCGGCAGGCCGAAGTCCTTCAGGTAGCTGGGCATGTGCACGCCGATGAACATCACCTGGAAGCCGCAGACAAAGTAGCCTGCGGTCAGCAGCAAAAAGCTGGGGTTGCGAAAGGCCTCTGCCACAGCCTGGGCAATGGTTTGCTGCGCGCCACCGGCAGCACTGTGCTTGAGCGCGTGGAAATTGGGCTCGCGCAGCGCAATGGCCAGCGGCACGATGGTGAGCACCAGGATTGCGCAGACCAGCAGCGCGTTCTGCCAGCCCAGGCTGGCGATCAGCTGGCCCTCGACCGGCACCATGAAGAACTGGCCAAAGGAGCCCGCGGCCGCGGCCACCCCCATGGCCCAGGAGCGTTTCTCGGCTGGCAACTGGCGCCCGATGACGCCATAGATCACCGCATAGGTGGTGCCCGTTTGCGCCATGCCGATCAAAAGGCCGGCGGTGAGCGCAAACATCAGCGTATTGGGCGCCCAGGCCATGCCGGCCAGGCCCAGCGCGTACAGCAGCGCGCCGCAGACCAGCACCTTGCTGGCGCCAAAGCGGTCGGCCAGCATGCCGGTAAAGATGCCGATCAGGCCCCAGCTGAGGTTTTGCACCGCCAGCGCCAAGGCGAAGGACTCACGCGTCCAGCCCATCTCCTGGGTGATCGGCTGCAGCCAGAGGCCAAAACCGTGGCGGATGCCCATGGACAGGGTCACTACGGCGCCGCCACACAGCAGCACGCGGGCCATGGACAATCGTTGTGCGTTGTTTTGCATAGTCAGGGGATGTGTCTCGTTATTTAAGAACGTGATTGCGGTCTCTACGCGCGGGGAGATCGTAAGCACGTTCTAGAAATTGTTACTCCAACGCCAAAAACCGGCTGTCGCCCGCATATTGCCCGGTGGCTGTCCAAGCCCATTGCAGGCTTTTGCGGCCAAGCGTCGTGAATCGTCAACAAGTTCCACCTGTTTATCTATACAGCTATTTACAATGGCAGCCGCTAGAATGGAAAGTTATGGCAAGCAAAAACACGTCTACCAGTGAATACGCAGAGGGCTCGATACGGGTTCTCAAGGGGCTTGAGCCGGTCAAGCAGCGCCCGGGCATGTATACCCGTACCGACAATCCGCTGCACATCATCCAGGAGGTGATCGACAACGCGGCCGACGAGGCCCTCGCCGGCTTTGGCAAGAAGATCCGCGTCTATCTGCACACCGATGGCTCCATCAGTGTCGAGGACGATGGCCGGGGCATTCCGTTTGGCATGCACCCCGAAGAGCATGCGCCGGTGGTGGAGCTGGTGTTCACCCGCCTGCACGCGGGCGGCAAGTTCGACAAGGGCCAGGGCGGCGCCTACAGCTTCTCGGGCGGTCTGCATGGCGTGGGGGTTTCGGTGACCAACGCCTTGGCCACCCGCATGGAGGTGACGGTGCACCGCGATGGCTCGGTCGCCACGATGGCCTTTGCCGGTGGCGATGTGGTCGAGCCTCTGCAGGTGCGCGCGATGGTCAGCGGGGACCGCAAGCAGGGCACGACGGTGCGCGTCTGGCCCGATGCCAAGTATTTCGAATCCAGCCACCTGCCGATGGGCGAGCTGGTACACCTGCTGCGGAGCAAGGCCGTGCTGATGCCCGGCGTGAGCGTGCAGCTGACGCAGGACAAGAGCCGCGAGACGCAGACCTGGCAGTACAAGGGTGGCCTCAAGGACTACCTGCTGCAGACCCTGCCGGTCGACCCGATCATCCCCGTGTTCGAGGGCGAGGGTTTTGCCGGCCGCAGCGATGACCATTTTGCCGAGGGCGAAGGGGCATCGTGGTGCGTGGCCTTTACCGATGAAGGGCAGCCGGTGCGCGAGAGCTATGTCAACCTGATCCCGACCACGGCGGGCGGCACGCATGAAAGCGGGCTGCGTGATGGCCTGTTCCAGGCCGTGAAGAGCTTTATCGAGCTGCACTCGTTGCTGCCCAAGGGCGTCAAGCTGATGCCCGAGGATGTGTTTGCCCGTGCCAGCTATGTGCTCTCGGCCAAGGTGCTCGATCCCCAGTTCCAGGGCCAGATCAAGGAGCGCCTGAACTCGCGCGATGCCGTACGCCTGGTCTCGGGCATGGTGCGGCCAGCGCTGGAGCTGTGGCTCAACCAGAACGTCGAATACGGCAAGAAGCTCGCCGAGATCGCGATCAAGGCGGCGCAGACGCGCCAGCGCGCCGGCCAGAAGGTGGAAAAGCGCAAGGGCAGCGGCGTGGCCGTGTTGCCCGGCAAGCTGACCGATTGTGAAAGCCGCGACCTGGCCTATAACGAGGTGTTTCTGGTCGAGGGTGATTCGGCCGGAGGCAGCGCCAAGATGGGCCGCGACAAGGAAACCCAGGCCATCCTGCCGCTGCGCGGCAAGGTACTCAACACCTGGGAAGTGGACCGCGACCGCCTGTTTGCCAATACCGAAATCCACGATATCTCGGTAGCCATTGGCGTGGACCCGCATGGCCCCGATGACGAGGTGGACCTGAGCGGTCTGCGCTACGGCAAGATCTGCATCCTGAGCGATGCCGACGTGGACGGCTCGCACATCCAGGTGCTGCTGCTGACCCTGTTCTTCAAGCATTTCCCGCAGCTCATCGACAAGGGCCATGTCTGTGTGGCGCGGCCGCCGCTGTTTCGCGTCGATATTCCTGCCCGGGGCAAAAAGCCTGCGGCCAAGGTCTATGCGCTCGACGAGGCCGAGATGCATGCCATCTTCGACAAGGCCGCCAAGGATGGTGTGCCGCGCGAGAAATGCCAGGTCAGCCGCTTCAAGGGCCTGGGCGAGATGAATGCCGAGCAGCTGTGGGAAACCACGCTGAACCCGGACACCCGCCGCCTGCTGCCGGTGCGTCTGAGCCAGACCGATGTGCTGCAAACCCGTGAGGTCATGACCCAGCTGATGGGCAAGGGCGAGGCTGCGGCCCGCCGCGACCTGATGGAGCTGCACGGCCACGAGGTCGAAATTGATATCTGATGTCCTGCTGCCCACGCCGCTGAATAAACAATCGAACCCAAGCCAGCCGCGCGCAGCCGTGCCACAAGCAAAGAAAGCTGAACCCCTATGAGTGAAGAGAACGGTCAGGACCTGCTGTCCAACCCGGTGCCCGAGGACGGCGACAGCCTGGACCTGGGCAATTACGCGCAGCGCGCCTATCTGGAATATGCGCTGTCGGTGGTCAAGGGCCGCGCACTGCCAGACGTCTGCGATGGCTTGAAGCCCGTGCAGCGACGCATCCTGTTTGCGATGGAGCGCATGGGCCTGGGCTACAGCGGCCCCAACCGCGCGACGGCGGCCAAGCCGGTCAAAAGCGCCCGTGTCGTTGGTGATGTGCTGGGCCGCTTTCACCCGCATGGCGACCAATCGGCCTATGACGCGCTGGTGCGCATGGCCCAGGACTTTGCCCAGCGCTACCCGCTGATCGACGGCCAGGGCAACTTTGGCAGCCGCGATGGCGATGGCGCAGCGGCCATGCGTTATACCGAGGCGCGCCTGTCCAAGATCACCAGCCTGCTGCTCGACGAGATCGACATGGGCACGGTGGACTTTGTGCCCAACTACGACGGCTCCACCCAGGAGCCCAGCCAGCTGCCGGCGCGCCTGCCGTTCTCGCTGCTCAACGGCGCCAGCGGCATTGCGGTGGGCCTTGCCACCGAAATCCCCAGCCACAACCTGCGCGAGGTGGCCGATGCCTGCGTGGCGCTGATCAAGAAGCCGGCGATGACCGACTTCGACCTGCAGCAGATCATCCCCGGCCCGGACTTCCCCGGTGGCGGCCAGATCATCAGCAGCGACAAGGACATTGCCGACGCCTACCGTACGGGGCGCGGCTCGATCAAGGTGCGTGCGCGCTGGACCATCGAAGAGCTGGCGCGTGGCCAGTGGCAGCTGGTCGTCAACGAGCTGCCGCCGGGCGTTTCCTCGCAAAAGGTACTCGAAGAGATCGAGGACCTGACCAACCCCAAGATCAAGACCGGCAAGAAGACCTTGACCCAGGAGCAAAGCCAGCTCAAGGCCACGGTGCTGTCATTGCTCGATGTGGTGCGCGACGAGTCGAGCAAGGATGCGGCCGTGCGCCTGGTGTTCGAGCCCAAGACCGGCAAGACGCCGCAGTCCGAGCTGATCACCTGCCTGCTGGCGCACACCAGCCTGGAGAGCTCCTCGTCGGTCAACCTGACGATGATCGGCATCGACGGCAAGCCCACGCAAAAGTCGCTGCGCCTGATGCTGGAAGAGTGGATCGAGTTCCGCCAGACGACGATCACGCGCCGCTCCGAGCACCGGCTCGCCAAGGTGCTCGACCGCATCCATATCCTGGAAGGCCGGCAGACCATTCTGCTCAATATCGACGAGGTGATCGCCATCATCCGCGCCAGCGACGAGCCCAAGGCCGCGCTGATGGCGCGCTTTGACCTGAGCGAGCGCCAGGCCGACGACATCCTGGAAATCCGCCTGCGCCAGCTCGCCCGCTTGGAAGCGATCAAGATCGAGCAGGAGCTGAGCGAGCTGCGCGCAGAGCAGGGCAAGCTCGAAGACATTCTGGCCAACCCCGCCTCGCTCAAGCGCCTGATGGTCAAGGAGATCGAAGCGGACGCCAAGCAGTTCGCCGATGCGCGCCGCACCTTGATCCAGGAAGAGAAAAAGGCGGTTGCCGAAGTCAAGGTGGTCGATGAGCCGGTCACCGTCGTCGTGTCGGAAAAAGGCTGGGTGCGCGCGCGTACCGGCCACGGCCATGCGGCCGACAGCTTCAGCTTCAAATCGGGTGACAGCCTCTATGGCACCTTTGAATGCCGCACGGTCGACCAGCTGCTGGTCTTTGGCAGCAACGGCCGGGTCTACTCGGTCGCCGTGGCCAACCTGCCCGGCGGCCGCGGTGATGGCCAGCCGGTGACCACCTTGATGGAGCTGGAAGCGGGCACCCAGATCCAGTACTACTTTGCCGGTCCGCTGTCGGCCCATTTGTTGCTGGCCAGCAGCGCGGGGTATGGCTTCACGGCCTTGGTGGAAAACATGGTCTCACGCCAAAAGGGCGGCAAGGCCTTTGTCAGCCTGGACGAGGGCGACACGCTCTGCGCCCCCTCGCATATCTCGGGCAGCAGCGGTAGCCAGCCGCTGGCCGATGCCAGCCACGTGGCCTGCGCCTCGGTGGGTGGCCGCATCCTCACCTTCGAGATCGGCGAGCTCAACCACATGGCCAAGGGCGGCAAGGGGCTCAAGCTCATTGACCTGGAAGACAAGGACCGCTTGGCCGGTGTGGCCGTCTACACGCGCAGCATCCGCATCGAAGGCTTGGGGCGCGGCGGCAAGGCCCGTGAGGAAACCCTTGAGATCCGCAGCCTCAACAACGCCAAGGCCGGACGCGCCAAGAAGGGCAAGCTCGCAGACCTGGGCTTCAAGCCCAGCGCCGTGTTCCGCGTCGAATAAAGCGCGCGGTCATGCACGACCAAGCCCTGCCCGGCATTGCCCGGCAGGGCTTTTTCATGGCCCGCCGTTGCAGCGCCGATCAGCGCGGCGCGGGCAACAGCGCCCGCAGATGGTCGACAAAAGCGCGCACGCCCCGGGGCAGGTTGCGGCCCGTCAGCGTTTGCAGCTCGATGGAGCGCGCATGCATGCCGCGCTCGCGGATGGGCACGGTGTGCAGCAGGCCCCGGCGCACATACTCGCGCACGGTGACCTCGCCGCCCAGGGTGAGCCCGCCGCCGTGCAGCACAAAGCGCACCAGCGCATCGAACTGCCCGCTCTCGAGCACCGGGTCAAACACCAGGCCGCGCTGGCCGCTGGCAATGTCAAACAGCTGGCGCGCGGTATTGCCGTCGTCCAGCAGCGCGAGCGGGTAGGGCTGCATCTGCGCCAGGCTGACGCTGGCAAAACGGGCCAGTGGGTGGCCGGGTGGCATGATCAGGATGACCGGCGAATTCTGGCGGTGCTGCACATCGATATCGCGCACGGCGGCGCGGCTGTAGGTCAGGCCCACATCGGCCTCGCCATTGCGCACCGCCTGGGTCACCTGGGCGGGCGAGGCCGAGACCAGCTGGAACTGCATGCCCGGGTGCTGCTCGCGAAACGTGGCCATCGCGAGAGGCAAAAACTCAAACGCAAAGCCGGCCGATGCGCAGACCCGCACCTGGCCCCGGCGCAGGCCTTGCAGTGCCTCGATATCGGCCACCACGCGCTCGGCATCCAAGGCATGGCGCTTGGCATGGGTGGCCAAGAGCTCACCGGCCGCACTGGCGACCATGCCGCGCGGGCGGCGCTCGAACAGCGGCACCTGCAGCACTTCCTCCAGCGATGCGATCTGGCGGCTGACGGCCGAGGCCGAGACATTGAGGCGCAGTGCGGCCTCGCTCACCGAGCCGCTGCGCACGACTTCCAGAAAGTAGCGGATGGCGGTGTCCTGGAGGTGCTGCGAGGGAGTCATGGTCTGCTTTGCAAAAAACGCAACGATAACCGCAAAAAATTGTGATTGTCGAAATAGGCCGCATTGCCTATGCTGGATTTTTCTGACATCCAAGAGACATACATTCCATGCCATCCCAGCCTGTTCCTGCCGACCACAGCATCGTCGAGTTGAGCGCCGTGGCGCTGTCGGCAGCCATCCAGCGGCGCGAGTTGTCCTGCACCGAGGTGCTGCAGGCCTTCTGGGGCCAGATTGACCGGTTGAACCCCCAGGTGAATGCGCTGGTCGCGCCCATGCCGTGCGAGCCGCTGCTGGCCCAAGCCGCACAGCTCGATGCCGAACTGGCCCAGGGCAAGAGCCGCGGGCCGCTGCACGGTTTTCCGCAGGCGCCCAAAGACATTTCGCCGGCCGCCGGCATGGTCACCACCAAGGGCTCGCCGATCTTCCAGGGCCAGGTCAGCAGCAGCGATGCGGTGATTTTTGAGCGCATGCGCGCGGGCGGAGCGCTCTTTGTGGCGCGCAGCAATTCACCGGAATTTGGCCTGGGCGGCCACACCTACAACCCGGTCTACGGCACCACCCGCAATGCCTTTGACCAGAGCCGCTCGGCCGGTGGCAGCAGCGGCGGTGCAGCCGTTGCGGTGGCCTTGCGCATGCTGCCCGTGGCAGATGGCTCGGACATGATGGGCTCGCTGCGCACGCCGGCGGCCTTCAACAATGTCTACGGCCTGCGCACCTCCGTGGGCTGCGTGCCGCATGGCCCGGGCGATGAGGTGTTCTTCCAGCAGTTCAGCGTGGCCGGGCCCATGGCACGCGATATTCCCGATCTGGCCTTGCTGCTGTCGGTGCAGGCGGGCTTTGATGCGCGCTTGCCGCTCACGCGCCGCAGCGAAGGCGCGCAGGACTGGGGCCAGGGCCTGGAGCGCGATTTCCGGGGCCGCAAGATCGCCTGGCTGGGTGACCTGGGCGGGCACCTGCCCACCGAGCCGGGCCTGCTCGAGACCTGCCGCGCGGCGCTGGGCGCCTTTGCCGACATCGGCTGCACGGTCGATGAGGTGCTGCCCGACTTTGACCTGGAGCAGCTGTGGCGCGCCTGGATTGATCTGCGCAGCTTCAGCGTGGCAGGCGCCAATGCGGCGCTGTATGACGACCCGCAAAAGCGTGCGCTGCTCAAGCCCGAGGCGCTGTGGGAGATGGAGCGCGGCCGCGCGCTGTCGGGCATGGATATCTATGCCGCCGCCAAGGTGCGCAGCAGCTGGTACGAGGTGCTGCGCCGCCTGTACGAGCGCTATGACTTTGTCGTGCTGCCCGCTGCGCAGGTGTTTCCGTTCGACGCCGAGCTGGACTGGCCCCATGCCGTGGGCGGCCGCAGCATGGACACCTACCACCGCTGGATGCAGACGGTGGTGGGCGCCACGATGGCGGGCTTGCCGGCCTTGTCGGTACCGGCCGGGTTTGGCCCCAACGGGCTGCCTGCCGGCCTGCAGATCATCGGGCCCACGCAGTCGGACAAGGCGCTGCTGCAAATCGGCCATGCCTATGACCAGGCCAGCGGCCATGCCCGGGTGCGCAGCCCTTTGCTGGGCTGACAGCACGCTGTAGATCGTTGACCCGGCGCGTCTTCTAAGGCTGCGCTCCCACCCAGGAAGGCGTTGCTGCAACGCCTGTCTGATCCCTCCCTTGCCCTCGTTTTCCGCAAAAAAGGTAGATCCCATGTCCATGCCGATATCCCGTCACCGCTTTTTGACCTACCTGGCCGCAGGCGCTGCCGGCCTGGCATGGCGCCCAGTGCTGGCGCATGGCTACCCTGACCGTGCGATCAAGCTGGTGGTGCCTTTTGCACCCGGCGGGGCCACGGATATATTGGGACGGCTGCTGGCCTCGCAGCTCAGTGACAAACTGGGCCAGTCGGTGTTTGTGGAGAACCGGCCGGGGGCAGGCACGGCCGTGGCGGGCGGCCAGGTGGCCAAGTCGGCTGCCGATGGCTATACCTTGTTTCTGGGTGCCAGCTCCACCTTGGCGATGAACCCGGTGGTGCGCAAGGCGCTGCCCTATGACCCGATGCGCAGCTTCAGCATGCTGGGCCTGGTGGCTGACATGGGTCTGGTGCTGGTGGCGAACAATGCCGTCAAGGCCACGTCGTTGCAGGACCTGGTGGCGCAATCGAAGGCGGCGCCGGACCGCTTTTCCTACGGCTCCTTCGGCCCGGCCTCGTCGGTGCACTTTGCCGGCGAGATGCTCAAGACGGCAACCGGCATGCGCATGCTGCATGTGCCCTTCAACGGCAGCACACCGAGCCTGACCGCGTTGATGGGGGGCCAGGTGCAGTTGGCGGTGGACACCGTGGTGGCGACCACGCCGCTCATCAAGGCCGGCAAGATCAAGCCGATTGCCGCGCTGGGCGCCCAGCGCCTGGCCTTGCTGCCCGAGGTGCCGACCGTGGCCGAAAGCGGCTACCCTGGTTTTGACATGAGCACCTGGTTTGCGTTCCTGGCGCCTGCTGGCCTGCCCGAGCCGGTGCGCGCCAAGCTCGAAGCTGCCTTGGCCGATGTGATGGCCCAGCCCGCTACCCAGCAAAAGCTCGAAAGCATTGGCCTGACGCCCGCCTGGGGCAATGGCCGTGCGCTGCAGGCCCGGGTGGAACGCGAGCTGCCGCTGATGCGCGATGTGGCGCAGCGCGCGCAGATCGAGGTGGAGTAAGTCTTGGGCGAGCGGTGCTGACGTAGGGAAAAAAAGCGCTTAACGCAGCGCTTCCCACCACTGCTTGTTGCTGCGCGGCTGGCCCACGGTCAGCACCTCGCCGATTTCTGGCGTGGCCAGTTGGATGCCCTGCTGCTGCGCCAGCGCCGCGAGCCGGTCCAGCGGCTCACGCCAGCCGTGCATGGCCAGCGCAAAGGTGCTGTTGTGCACGCTGTAGAGCACCTGGCCGCGCACATCGGTAAAGGCCTGGATGGTTTCTTCCGGTGTCATGTGCACGGAGGGCCAGTAGGCGTCGTAGGCGCCGTTTTCCATCAGCGCGAGGTCCATCGCGCCAAACTTGTCGCCAATCGCCTTGAAGCCGGGAAAGTAGCCGGTATCGCCGCTGTAGTAGATGCGCTGGCCGCCGGTTTGCAGCACCCAGGATGCCCAGAGCGTGCTGTTGCGGTCATTGAGCGTGCGGCCCGAGAAATGCTGGCTGGGCGTGGCGGTGACCTCGACACCGGCGTGTTGCTCCTGCTGCCACCAGTCGAGCTCGACAATGCGCTCGGACGCCACACCCATGTCGCGCAGGCGCGCGCCCACGGCCAGCGGCACAAAGTAGCGCTCGACCTTGCCCAGCAGGAACTTGATCGTCGGCTCGTCCAGGTGGTCGTAATGGTCGTGCGACAGGATGAGACCGGCAATCGGCGGCAGGTCCTGCAAGGGCAGCGGCGTGGGGTGGAAGCGCTTGGGGCCGATAAAGCTGAACGGCGATACGCGCTCACCAAACACCGGGTCGATCAGCCAATACTGGCCCTGGAGCTTGAGCAGGTGCGACGAGTGGCCGAGCCGAATCACATGGTTGGCATCGGTGGGCAGCGCTTGCAGCTGCGCCGGGGTGACGGTGTGGACCGGAATACTGTCCTGCGGAGTGGTGCCGCTCTTGTCGCCAAACAAAAAGCGCGACCAGATCTGAAAGCCGCCGGCATGGGGCTTGGCCGCCGGGTTGGGCGGGTTCTGAAAGCGCTTGTCGGCCGAGGAATACTGGGGCGATGCCTGGTAGCGGCGCTGGCTGTCCTCGTCGGGGGTGGAGGCGCAGGCTACCAATGAGCAGGCAGTGGCCACCAGCCAGCCGCTGCGCAGGCGCTGAAAGCCGCCGTTGCCGCGGGTGGTGTTGCTGGAGGAGGACGCGGGGTGGGGCTCTTGCATGGGGTGTGTCAATCAGGCAGGGGAATGCGGTAAGCGATTGCCATGATACGGCGCCCATAAGAAAGCCGCATGGCTGCGGCTTTTGTAGGGATTTAGCGAAAAATCTATTGATTAATCAACAGATTTATTCCACTTCGGCGATGAGTTCGATCTCGACACAGGCGCCCCGGGGGACCTGGGCGACGCCAAAGGCGCTGCGGGCATGCGCCCCCTTGTCGGGACCAAACACCTGGGCCAGCAATTCGCTGGCGCCGTTGGTGACCAGATGTTGCTCGGTGAAGTCTTCCGTGCTGTTGACCAGGCTCATCAGCTTGACAATGCGCTTGACCCGGTTCAGATCGCCACCGACTGCTGCTTGTAAGGTGCCCATCAGGTCGATGGCGACCGCGCGCGCTGCCTGCTGGCCTTCGGCGGTGTCCATGGTCTTGCCTAGCTTGCCGGTCCAGGGCTGGCCGTTCTTGCTGGCCGTGTGGCCGCTGATAAAGACCAGTTGGCCGGTTTGTGCAAACGGTGCGTAAGCCGCAGCCGGTGTGCGCACGGGCGGCAGTTCAATGTTCAGTGCTTTGAGTTGGTCGTAGATGCTCATGCCGGTGTTGTCCTTGCTGGGTAGAAGACAGGCATCTTAGAGGCATGGCCGACTGCGGTGGCATGCAAAAACAATGCGGCGCCATACCCGCAGGGCATGGGCGCCGCATCGCGTGGTGCAGGTGTCAAGCGAGTTCGGCGATCAGCTCGATCTCGACGCAGGCGCCCATCGGAATCTGGGCGACGCCAAAGGCGCTGCGGGCATGGGCACCCTTTTCAGGGCCAAACACTTCGGCGAACAACTCACTGGCGCCATTGGTCACCAGGTGCTGCTCGGTGAAGTCACCGGTGCTGTTGACCAGGCTCATCAGCTTGACCACGCGCTTGACACGGTTCAGATCACCACCGGCGGCATGCTGCAAGGTGCCCAGCAGGTCGATGGCCACCGCGCGGGCTGCGAGCTTGCCTTCTTCGGTGTTGATGTTGCGGCCAAACTGCGCCACCCAGGGCTTGCCATCCTTGCGGGCGATATGGCCGCTCAAAAACACCATGTTGCCGGTCTGTACATAGGGCAGATAGGCGGCAGCGGGCACCGCCAGTGGCGGCAGGCTGATGCCGAGGGCCTGGAGTTTGTCGTAAACGCTCATGGAGTCCTTTCAAAAGTGGAGGCGGGGCAAAGCGCCCAGTGTGGCACAAATGCCCTGCCAGGGCGCCGTTTCCCATGTCGCCTGAGAGGGGCGCCGGCGAACTCTAGGGCAAGCCCTGATCGGACCTGCAGGCAGCGCTGCCTAGCATGTGGAGATGATGGAGACCTCTTCCTGCAAGCGGGCAGTCCAGCGCAGTGTGGGGCCGGGCTGGGCGGGCTACTGGCGACCGGCGGCCTGGCTCTGGGGCATCCTGGCGGGTACGGCCCTGCAACTGCAGCAGGCCAGCTTGGCGCCTGTCTGGCAGTACGCGGCATTGGCGCTCTTGGGGGCCGTGGCCAGCTTGCTGCTGAGCCGCTGGCGCGGGCCGCTGCCGTGGCTGGATCGCGCGCTGTGCTGTCTGGCTGCCGCTGCGCTGGCCTTGGGCCTGGCGGGCATGCGTGCCGCCCATCAGGCGCAAAAGCAGCTGCTGCCAGCGTTGGAAGGGCTAGACCTGCAGGTCGAGGGCGTCATCGTCGCCATGCCTTTGCCGATCACCGGCGGCCAGCGCTTTCGGCTCAAGACCGGGCAGGCTTGGCAGGTTGGGCAAGGCGGGCAGAAGGGTGCGCCGGTGGCAGTGCCGCCGCTGATCGACCTGTCCTGGTACCGTGCCGACCACCGGGCTTTTTCGGGTGTGGCGCCCGAGCCGCCTGCGTCGGCAGACGCTGATCTTCCGCTGCTGCAGGCGGGGCAGCGCTGGCGGCTGCCGCTGCGTTTGCGTGCCCCCCATGGCAGCCTCAATCCGCATGGTTTTGACTACGAGATGTGGATGTGGGAGCAGGGCGTGCAGGCCACGGGCTATGTGCGCCACGGCCAGGCCCAGGGGCCGCAGCTGCTGGCCTCCGGCCAAGGCCATGTGGTAGAGCGCTGGCGGCAGGCGGTGCGTGATGCGATGGTGCAGCGCCTTGCCCCGCCGGGCCAGGCGCAGGCGGCAGAGCAGGCGCGCATCGCCGGCGTGCTGGTGGCGCTGGTGACCGGGGAGCAGCGTGCGATTGACCGCGAGGACTGGCGCGTCTTCCGCACCACCGGCGTGGCCCATCTGATGGCGATATCGGGCCTGCATATCACCTTGTTTGCCTGGGTGGCGGCGGCGCTGATCCGCATGGCCTGGCGGCGCAGCCCGGCGCTGTGTCTGTGGCTGCCGGCACCCCATGTGGCCTTGTGGGGCGGGGTGCTGTGTGCGGGGCTCTATGCGCTGTTCAGCGGCTGGGGCATTCCCGCGCAGCGCACGGTGCTGATGCTGGTGGTGGTGGCCGTGCTGGCATCGACTGGCCGGCAATGGCCCTGGCATATGCGCTGGCTGCTGACCTGTGTCTGCGTGGTGCTGGCCCAGCCCATGGCCTTGCTGCAGGCGGGGTTCTGGCTGAGTTTTCTGGCAGTCGGTATCTTGTTTGCATCAGACCGAGGGGGCAGCAGCCGCAGCGCTGCGCTGCCCGAGCAGGGCAGGGCGCAGCGCGGCCTGCGCGGCGCCTGCGCTGCCGCCGCCAAGCTGCTGCGCGAGCAGTGGGTGGTGACCCTGGCGATCACGCCCTTGTCCCTGCTGCTGTTTGGCCAGGTGTCGCTGGTCGGCTTTGTGGCCAATCTGCTGGCCATCCCCTGGGTGACCTGGGTGGTCACGCCGCTGGCCTTGCTGGGCGCCGTGCTGCGGCCGTTGTGGACGGCCGCAGCCTGGGCGCTGCAGCCCTTGATGGTGGCGCTGCAGTGGCTGGCCAGTTGGCCCCATGCCGCGTTGTGGCTGGCCGCAGCGCCGGGCTGGGCAGCGTTCGTTGCCGTGCTGGGGGGCATCTGGCTGGTGCTGCCCTGGCCTTGGCGCCTGCGGCTGCTGGGCCTGCCTTGCCTGCTGCCCGCGTTGTTCTGGCAGCCGCTGCGGCCGCCCCATGGCCAGTTTGCGCTCTGGGCGCTGGATGTGGGCCAGGGCCAGGCGGTGGTGGTGCAGACGGCCAGGCACAGCCTGCTGTATGACGCGGGCCCGTTGTACGGGTCTGGCAGCAATGCAGGCGACCGGGTGGTGGTGCCGGCAATGCGGGCGATGGGCGTGCGCGGGCTGGACAGCGGCCGGCTCGATCTGCTGGTGCTCAGCCACGCCCATGTGGACCATACGGGCGGTGCCCAGG
Source organism: Comamonas koreensis (assembly GCF_014076495.1). Lineage (NCBI taxonomy): Bacteria > Pseudomonadati > Pseudomonadota > Betaproteobacteria > Burkholderiales > Comamonadaceae > Comamonas > Comamonas koreensis. The sequence continues at coordinate 2,039,280 of NZ_CP043575.1, forward strand.
CGGTGGTGGAGCAGCTCCAGCCGGTGGGCGTGCTGGGCTCGCTGCTGCCCTATGAGCGGCAGCGCCTGGGCATTGCCGAAGCGCCCTGGCAAGACTGTGCTGCGGGCCAGACGTGGACCTGGGATGGAGTGCATTTCAGCGTTCTGTTTCCGGGGGCGCAGGAGCTGGGTGCCACAGACAGTTCCATTCCAAGGGATAGCTCGGGCAATGCCCACAGCTGCGTGCTGCGCATCGAGGCGGCCGCGCGTGGCGGCCATGCGGCCAGCGCCTTGTTGCCCGGCGATATTGAGCGGGCCCAGGAGGGGGCGCTGGTGCAGCGCTATGCGGGCGAGCCGTCGGTGTTGCGCGCCGATCTGATGCTGGCTCCGCACCACGGCAGCAACACCTCGTCCACGCGACCGCTGCTGGAGGCGGTGCTCCCGCGCTGGGTGGTGGCACAAACGGGCTACCGCAACCGCTTCAGGCACCCGGCTGCGCGGGTGCAGCAGCGTTACCAAGAGATGCAGATTGTGCTGCGCAACACGGTCCATTGCGGTGCGGCGCACTGGCGCTCCGACCAGCCCCAGACGCTGCTGTGCGAGCGGCAAAAGCGGCCGCGCTATTGGCGCCACCAGGCTGCCCAGCAGGGCCAGACAAGCGGCATATTGGATATTAACAAAACAAATCAAGCACTAATTCTTGATGAAGGTTAGTACTTAGTTTTGGGTGGCGCGAAACTTGCTAAGCTGCTGGTGCCAGAAAGGATTTTGCGATGCAAAAGTTCGATGAGATGTACCAGGGCCTGCCTTATGCAGCAGGTGCCGAAAGAGCGCACTACCAAAGCTATGCCAAATGGCTGCAGCTGCAGCCCTTCGAGAAGATGCAGGCCCTGCGCGAGGAGGCCGAGCTGATATTCCGCCGCGTAGGGATCACCTTTGCGGTTTATGGCGAAAAGGACGAAGACGGCTCGGGCACCGAGCGCCTGATTCCCTTTGATCTGATCCCGCGCATCATCCCCTCGCAGGAATGGGCCCAGATGCAAAAGGGCCTGGTGCAGCGCGTGGCCGCCCTCAACCGCTTCATCCACGATGTCTACCACGACCAGGAAATTCTGAAGGCCGGCATCATTCCGCGCGACCTGGTGCTGGACAACAGCCAGTACCGGCCCGAGATGCGGGGCGTGCATGTGCCGCTGGAAACCTATGCGCATATCGCCGGCATCGATATCGTGCGCGCAGCCGAGGTGGACGGCAGCGGCACATACTATGTGCTCGAAGACAACCTGCGCGTGCCTTCGGGCGTGTCGTACATGCTGGAAAACCGCCGCATGATGATGCGCCTCTTTCCCAGCCTGTTCAGCAGCCATGCGGTGGCGCCGGTGGCGCATTACCCGGATATGCTGCTCGACACCTTGCGTGCCAGTGCGCCCAACCAGGCGGCCAACAACCCCACGGTGGTGGTGCTGACGCCGGGCATGTACAACAGCGCCTACTTTGAGCATGCCTTCCTCGCCCAGCAGATGGGCGTGGAGCTGGTCGAAGGCCAGGACCTGCTGGTGCGCGATGATGTGGTCTACATGCGCACCACGCAGGGTCTGCAGCGGGTGGATGTGATCTACCGCCGTGTCGATGACGACTTTCTTGACCCCACCGTTTTCCGCTCCAGCTCCACCCTGGGTTGCGCCGGCTTGATGCGCGCCTACCGCAAGGGCAATGTGGCCATCTGCAATGCAGTGGGCACGGGCGTGGCCGATGACAAATCGGTCTACCCCTATGTGCCGGCGATGATCCGCTTCTACCTGGGCGAAGAGGCCATCCTGAAGAACGTGCCGACCTGGATGTGCCGCAAGCCCGATGACCTGGCCTATGTGCTGGACCACCTCGATGAGCTGGTGGTCAAGGAGGTGCATGGCGCTGGCGGCTACGGCATGCTGATCGGCCCGGCCTCCACGCGCGCCGAGATCGAGGCCTTCCGCGCGGTGCTCAAGGCCAAGCCCAATGGCTATATCGCCCAGCCCACTTTGAGCCTCTCGAGCAGCCCCACCTATGTGGAAAGCGGCATTGCGCCGCGCCACATCGATCTGCGGCCCTTTGTGCTGAGCGGCAAGGAGGTGCAGATGGTGCCCGGGGGCCTCACGCGCGTGGCGCTCAAGGATGGATCGCTGGTGGTCAACTCCTCGCAAGGCGGGGGCACCAAGGACACCTGGGTGCTGCGCGGCCCGGAGGACGATTACAGCGAATGGGATGGCATGCAGCAGTGAACCCGGAGGTTCTTGTTTGAAAGCCATCCATCTGCCTAGCGAAAGAATGTCACTATGTTGAGCCGAACCGCCGATCACCTCTACTGGATGTCCCGCTACACCGAGCGGGCAGAGAACACAGCCCGCATGCTCAATGTGAGCTACGAGACCTCCATGCTGCCGCAGTCCGCGACCGCAGCGACCAAGGCCTGGCAAAGCGTGCTGTCCATCAGCGAGCTGCTGCCTGCCTACTATGAGCGCCATGACGAGATCACCCTCGATGGGGTGCTGCACTTCATGGTGCGCGACGAGACCAATACCTCATCGATCTACAGCTGCCTGCTGGCCGCGCGCGAGAACGCGCGTGCCGTGCGTGGCGCCTTGACCACCGAGGCCTGGGAGACGCAGAACCTGACCTGGCTCGATATGAACCGGCTGTTCAAGGCCAAGAAGTTCGAGACCGATCCGGCCAAGTTCTTCGAGTGGGTCAAGCACCGCTCGCACCTCTCGCGCGGTGTGGTCTCGGGCACGATGCTGCAAGACGATGCCTTTTTGTTCTTGCGCCTGGGCACCTTCATCGAGCGGGCCGACAACACGGCCCGCCTCCTGGATGTGCGTTTCCATGCCGTCAAGAACGACTACCACGGCTCCTACCAGCCGGGCAAGGGCAGCCAGCCCTCGGACTTCTACCACTGGAGCGCGATCTTGCGCAGCGTCTCGGCCTTCGAGGTCTACCGCAAGGTCTACCGCAATGTGATCACGCCCGAGCGTGTGGCCGAGATGCTGATCCTGCGGCGCGACATGCCGCGCTCCTTGCATGCCAGCATGTACGAGGTGGTGCAGATTCTGCAGGCCGTTGCCAACGACCACTCGGCCGAAACCCAGCGCCAGGCCGGCCTGCTCCTGGCCGAGCTGCAGTATGGCCGCATCGATGAGCTGCTGGCCACCGGCCTGCATGCCTTCCTGGTGCGCTTTCTGGAGCGCGTGCATGCGCTGGGCGGCCGCATTGGCCAGGATTTTCTGGCGACCACGGAGCCGGTGGCTGCCTGATGGTCCGGCTGGCCAGAAAGGCAAAAGGCTGCGGTTGTCATCGCAGCCTTTTTTGCATCCACCGCGCGGGCATTTTGCTGCCCGCGATCCAGGGTGATCGGTGGTGATCAGTAGCGGTAGGTCGCAGTCAGCAGGAAGTTGCGGCGCTCGCCGTAGAAGCAGTCGCCGCGTGAGAGGCACTGTGTGATCACGACCTTGTCAGTCAGGTTGTTGGCATGGAAGGCCAGGCGCCAGTCACCGCTGTCATAAGCCACCATCGCATCGGTCAGCAGCGAGGAGGGCGTGTCGATGGCGCTGGTGCCCGACCACTGCGAGCCGGTGTAGCGCATGCCCGCGCCCACACTCCAGCCGCCGCGCCCCTGGCTGGCAAAGCGGTGCATCAGCCAGCTCGATGCCATGTGGCGCGAGACGGCAGCCACGCGCTGGCCCTGGTCGCCCGCATTGCTGCGGCTGATCTTGGCGTCGGTATAGGCATAGGCGACGGTCCAGTCCCAGCTTTTGGCCAGGCTGGCGGTCATCTCGGCTTCAAAGCCCTGGGTCTTGACTTCACCCAGCTGCAGGCTGTTGAGCGGGTTGGCCGGGTCATTGGTCTTGCGGTTTTGCTCGCGCAGGCTGTAGACGGCCGCATAGCCCGAGATGCCCCGGCCTTCGGGAATCCACTTCACACCGGCTTCGACCTGCTTGCCGCGCTGCGGTTTGTAGGGCGTGCCGTAAAAGTCCACGCCGCCCAGTGGCTGGAAGGACTCGGTATAGCTGACATAAGGCGCCCAGCCGCCGCCGGCCTGGTAGGTCAAGCCTACGCGCTTGGTCCAGGCCGAATCGTCGGCAGCGGCTGCGGGCCGGCCTTCGGTCTCGGTCTTGGCATGGTCGCGGCGCAGGCCCGCCGTGGCGCTCCAGTCGCCCCAGCGCAGCTGGTCCTGCAGGTAGAAGCCCAGCTGGCGCTGCGACACATTGGGCGCCTGCACCAATTGCGATGCCGTGGGCGGCGTGAACGAGCCGTAGACCGGGTTGTAGACATCGAGCGGTGTGCCCAGCGCGCGCCAGCTCGCCTGGCTGGTGGTATTGCGCTGCCAGTCCATACCGGCCAGCAGCGTGTGCTGCACATCACCGGTCTGCAGCTTGCCTTCGAGCTGGGTATCGACCAGCAGCATGCGGCCGCCATTGACCTGCCAGACGGCATCGCGCTGCACGGTGCGGCCATCGGGATCGAACACCGGCCGGGCAGGGCGGCCCGCTGCGGCGTTGGCGGCAAAGCTGGTGTAGAGCGTGCGGTAGTCCACCTCGCTGGTGGTGCGGCGCAGGTTCTGGCGCAGGGTCCAGCTGTCGTTCAGCTGGTGGCTGAACAGGTAGCCAAAGGACTTGTTCTCGGAATCGTACTTGTCAAAGTTGGGCTCGCTGATGAAGGTGTTGGTCGGAATCTGGCCGTAGGGGCTGGACAGGCGCGTGCCTTGCCAGGGGAAGAACTGGGTGATCGAGCCACTCTTGTCCTTGTGGTACATGGCCTGCAAGGTCAGCGAGGTGCCGGCAAAGGGCTTGAAAGTGAGCGACGGCGCAATGACCAGGCGGTCGTCCTTGACATGGTCGACCTGGGTGTTGCTGTCACGGCCCACCGCCACCAGGCGGTAGAGCCAGCGCCCGTCGTCGTCGATGGGGCCGGTGATATCGCTGGCAATCTGCTTGCGGCTGTGGCTGCCCAGCTGAACCTGCAGCTCGCGCTGGGGCTGGTCCAGCGGGCGTTTGCTGGTCAGGTTGAGCACGCCGCCCACGCTGCCCTGGCCATACAGCACCGAAGAGGGGCCGCGCAGAAACTCGACCCGCTCCAAGGTATAGGGTTCGACCTTGATGTTGTTGTAGGTGCCATAGGTGCGCAGCAGGCCATCCTGGTACTGGCTGACATCGCCGCCGCGCGCCTTGAAGCTGTCGACGCGGTTGTCGAAATAGCTGGAGTTGATGCCCGCTGCATAGCGTGTGGTCTCGCGCAGGGTCGTCACGCCCTGGGCTTCAAACTGGTCGCGCGTCACCACGCTGATCGCTTGCGGGGTCTCGATCAGCGGGGTGTCGGTCTTGGTGGCCGAGATGGCGCGTTTGGCGACAAAGCCTTTGACCGGGCCGGTGGCTGTCTCGGCCTCGGTCTCACCCTGCACGGTGATGGGGGCGAGCGTGGTTTCTGCCGGAGTAGCAGTTACCGGTTGCGTGCTTTGTGCCAATGCGTTGCCGCCCCAGCAGGCCAGGGCAGCCCACATGGCCGTGTGTAAAGCGGTGTGCAGCGCACGCGGCGCGGCTGATGGGATAGCGGTGTCAGACATGGTAATCGGGTGTTGAACGCGGAAAACGGCGCGCTGAAAGGGTCAGCACTTGAGCTTTACCGGGCCTGACCGCTGCCATGCAGGGAGGCTGCGCTGTGGATGCAGGTGCTGGCATCCAAGGCGTCCAACTGCGGCCTGTAGACCGCGAGGCGAAGGGATAGTCGTGCACGCAGCATGGCAGTGTGGGGTGACCCGGTGCGCTGGCTGGCATCGGTAAACAAACGATGCTGGCGTGCGAAGAAAGATGAACGCGCAGTGTAATAGAAGTTTTGAATGATTATTGTTTAACCATCAATGCAAGCAGGTTTGTGCGGCAGATACAACAAAAAGGACCCGAAGGTCCTTTTTGCGTGGCGTTGCTGGAGGCGGGGCTTATTCGACCTCGCCCATGATGGACTGCAGGTAATTCTGGATGCCGACCTTGTCGATCAGGTCCAGCTGGGTTTCGAGAAAATCGATGTGCTCTTCGGTGTCGTCCAGGATCTTTTGCAGCAGGTCGCGCGAGACATAGTCACGCACGCTTTCGCAGTGGGCGATGCCATCCTTGATGGTGGCTTGGGCGGCTTGCTCCAGGCGCAGGTCACAGGCCAGTGCCTCCGGCACGTCTTCACCGATCTGCAGCTTGCCCAGGTCCTGCAGGTTGGGCAGGCCGTCGAGCATGAAGATGCGGTCCATCAGCCAGTCGGCATGCTTCATCTCGCCAATGGATTCCTCGTATTCCTTCTTGGCCAGCTTGTCCAGACCCCAGTGCTTGTACATGCGGTAATGCAGAAAATACTGGTTGATCGCGGTGAGTTCGTTTTTCAGCTGCGCTTGCAGAAAACCGATGGCTTTGGGATCGCCTTTCATGGTGGGCTCCTTCTCTTGTGTCATTAACGGGTGTTGGGGCTATTGTCCTTGCGAAAGGTCAAGCAACCAAACCCAGCGGTGCTTATCCCCCGTGCTTTTGCTCTGGCTGCGTGTAAGGCTGAGTCGTGTTCTCATTTGACGCAGCCCGTCCCTTGCTTGCATGATGCGGCTTGCTGCAGCGCAACTGCGCTGTCATGGCGCTGTGCTAAGTTGCAGCGAACAAGGCGTGCTGCACTGCGCAGGCTTGCAAAATAGGCACCAGCCCGCATATAGCTATCTGCCTTGGGTCAGTGCTTGAATAATAGCTTGTTTAAATCTAAATGATTGTATTAATTGAATTGCTCAATTATGAAGATCTTTCTACACTGACCCCTGTCAATCGTTTTTTACTCAACAGAAGGAAACCACCATGTCCGTACTCAACAGCAAGATCAAGCCTTTCGCGACGCAAGCATTCAAGGATGGCAAGTTCATCGAAGTGACCGAAAAAGACGTCCTGGGCAAGTGGGCTGTGTTCTTCTTCTACCCTGCTGACTTCACCTTTGTCTGCCCCACCGAACTGGGCGATGTGGCCGACCACTACGCTGAGCTGCAAAAGCTGGGCGTGGAAGTCTATTCCGTCTCGACCGACACCCATTTCGTGCACAAGGCCTGGCACGACACCTCGGACACCATCGCCAAGATCAAGTACACCATGCTGGGTGACCCAACCTGGCAAATCAGCCAGAACTTCGACTGCCTGCGCGAAGGCCAAGGCCTGGCAGACCGTGCCACCTTCATCGTTGATCCAGAAGGCGTGATCCAGGCGATGGAAATCACCGCTGAAGGCATCGGCCGCAATGCAGAAGACCTGCTGCGCAAGATCAAGGCTGCCCAGTACGTGGCATCGCACCCCGGTGAAGTCTGCCCTGCCAAGTGGCAAGAAGGCGAAAAGACCCTGGCTCCATCGCTGGACCTGGTTGGCAAGATCTAAGCTGTTAATCACTGCTGCAATTCCAACGTAGTAGACGCCCGGGTGCCTGGCGCCCGGGCTTTGTTTTTTTGAAAAGTGCTGCAACGCCCCAAGGCGGGCCACGAGAAGTTTGAAGGAAGTCCCATGCTCGACAACACCATGAAAGCCCAACTGAAAGCCTACTTGGAGCGCTTGACCAAGCCCGTCGAGCTGGTGGCGACCCTGGATGACGGTGACAAGTCGAAGGAAGTGCGCCAGCTGCTGGCCGATATCAAAGAACTGAACGACAAGATCACGGTGGTCGAAGACAATGCGGCCGATGTACGCAAGCCGTCTTTCCTGATCACCAACCCGGGCACCGATGTCGGCGTGCGTTTCGCCGGTGTGCCGCTGGGCCATGAATTCACCTCGCTGGTGCTGGCGCTGCTGCAAGTGGGCGGCCACCCCTCGAAGGAGTCCGCTGAGCTGCTCGAGCAGGTCAAGAACATCGACACACCGCTGCACTTCGAGACCTTCTACTCGCTGTCCTGCCACAACTGCCCGGACGTCGTGCAGGCGCTGAACCTGATGTCCGTGCTCAACCCCAAGATCACGCACACCGCGATCGATGGCGGCCTGTTCCAAAAGGAAGTGCAAGAGCGCGAAATCATGGGCGTGCCCACCGTGTTCGTCAACGGCCAGCGTTTTGGCCAGGGCCGCATGGAGCTCGCCGAGATCGTTGCCAAGGTCGATACCGGCGCGGCAGCCCGCGAGGCGCAGAAGATTTCGGCCAAGGACGCCTTTGATGTGCTGATTGTCGGCGGTGGCCCCGCAGGCGCAGCCGCTGCGATCTATGCGGCACGCAAGGGCATCCGTACCGGCATTGCCGCCGAGCGTCTGGGCGGCCAGGTGCTCGACACCGTGGATATCGAAAACTTCATCTCCGTGAGCAAGACCGATGGCCCCAAGTTTGCGGCCGCGATGGAGAGCCATATCCGCGACTACGAAGTCGACATCATGAATCTGCAGACTGCCAAGTCCCTGACGCCCGCAGCGCAGGAAGGTGGCCTGATCGAGATCGAGACCGAATCGGGTGCCAAGCTCAAGGCCCGCACGGTGATCCTGTCGACCGGCGCGCGCTGGCGCAACATGAATGTGCCCGGTGAGGATACCTACCGCACCAAGGGCGTGACCTACTGCCCGCACTGCGATGGCCCGCTCTTCAAGGGCAAGCCCGTGGCGGTGATCGGTGGCGGCAACTCCGGTGTCGAGGCGGCCATTGACCTGGCCGGTGTGGTCCAGCACGTGACCTTGCTGGAGTTTGCCGCCGAGCTGAAGGCCGATGCCGTGCTGCAGCGCAAGCTGCGCAGCCTGCCCAATGTGACGGTCATCCTGAATGCGCAGACCACCGAAGTGAACGGTGACGGCAAGAAGGTGACGGGCCTGACCTACAAGGACCGCACGAACGACGAGATCAAGACCGTCGCGCTCGAAGGCATCTTTGTGCAGATCGGCCTGCTGCCCAACACCGGCTGGCTCAAGGGTACCGTGCAGCTGACCCCGTTTGGCGAGATCGAGATCGACGCCAAGGGCCACACCAACCTGCCCGGCGTGTTTGCCGCTGGTGACTGCACCAATGTGCCGTACAAGCAGATCGTCATCGCCGCAGGTGCCGGTGCGACTGCCGCGCTGAGCGCGTTTGACCACCTGATCCGCACCACGGCTCCGGCTGCCTGATCTGCCGGATCAGCGCTGAAATAACAATGCCCCGATACCGAAAGGTTCGGGGCATTGCTACATCTAGAGGGGCCGAGGTGGCTCAGCCAGTCCAAGCAGGGCTAGCGGTGGCGTGGCGGTTTAACCCTGCTTGCCGATGAGGAGGTACTCCATCAAAGCCTTTTGCACATGCATGCGGTTTTCGGCCTCGTCCCAGACGACCGACTGCGGGCCGTCGATGACCTCGGCCTGCACCTCTTCGCCCCGGTGGGCGGGCAGGCAGTGCATGAAGAGGGCGTCCTTCTTGGCCACGGCCATCATGTCGAGGTCCACGCACCAGTCGGCAAAGGCCTTCTTGCGCTTTTCGTTTTCCTCTTCATAGCCCATGCTGGTCCAGACATCGGTGGTGACCAGGTCCGCGCCCTTGCAGGCCTCTTGCGGGTCGCTGAACAGCTGGTAGCAGTCCTTGTCGTAGGCGCGGCCGCTGAAGGCCAGTTGCTCGTCGATGCCGTAGCCGCTGGGCGTGCTGACATGGACCTTGAAGCCCAGCAGGTTGGCTGCCTGCAGCCAGGTGTTGGCCATGTTGTTGCCATCGCCCACCCAGGCGACCGTCTTGCCCTGGATCGAGCCGCGGTGCTCGATAAAGGTGAAGATGTCAGCGAGGATCTGGCAGGGGTGGAACTCGTTGGTCAGGCCATTGATGACCGGCACGCGCGAGTGCGCTGCAAAGCGCTCGATCTTGTCCTGGCCGAAGGTGCGGATCATCACCAGATCGGTCATGCGGCTGATCACGCGCGCGCTGTCCTCGATGGGCTCGGCGCGGCCCAGCTGGCTGTCGCCGGTGGTCAGGTGCACCACCGAGCCGCCCAGCTGGTACATGCCGGCCTCAAAGCTCACGCGCGTGCGCGTGCTGGCCTTCTCGAAGATCATCGCCAAGGTGCGGTCGGCCAGGGTGTGGTGGGTCACATAGCCCTTGAACTTCTGCTTGATCAGCGCCGCGCGCTTGAGCAGGTATTCGTATTCGTCAGCCGTGAAATCCTGGAATTGCAGATAGTGTTTCATTGCGTTCTCTTCTGGCCTTATTGGCCTGCCAGGAAGGATTTGACCAGCGGTACGAGCTTGGCGACGATCTCATCGGCCTCGGCTTCGGTCAGGATCAGCGGTGGCACGATGCGGATCACGGTGTCGGCGGTCACGCTGAACAGCAGGCCGGCTTCTTGCACGCCGCGCGTGATCAGCTCGCCGCAAGGCTTGTTCAGCTCCACGCCGATCATCAGGCCCTGGCCGCGCACTTCGACAAAGCCGGGCGTGCCCGCCAGCGCCTCGTTCAGCGCGGCCTGGAGGTAGTCGCCCACCTTGGTGGCATTGGCCAGCAGGCCTTCTTCTTCCATGATGGCAATGGTTTCCACACCGGCGCGCATGGCCAGCGGGTTGCCGCCAAAGGTGGTGCCGTGGTTGCCTGGCTGCAGCACCTTGGCCGCCTTGGGGCCGGCGACGACCGCGCCGACTGGCACGCCCGAGCCCAGGCCCTTGGCCAGCGACATCACATCGGGCACGATGCCGGCCCACTGGTGGGCAAACCACTTGCCGGTGCGGCCCATGCCGGCCTGGATTTCATCGACAATGAACAGCCAGTCCTTGGCGTCGCACAGCGCACGCACTTGCTTCATGAAGTCGGCGCGCATTGGGTGCAGGCCGCCTTCGCCCTGGATGGGCTCCATCATCACGCCGACAATATTGGAGTTGCCTTCGGTCGCTTCCTGCAGCGCGACGAAGTCATTGGCCGGCACGCGCAGAAAACCGTCGAGCAGCGGGCCAAAGCCGTTGCGAACCTTGGGGTTGGCAGTAGCGCTCATCGTGGCAATCGAGCGGCCATGGAAGGCATGGTCGAACACGACGATCACCGGCTTTTCGATGCCCTTGTCCACGCCGTACTTGCGCGCGATCTTGATCGATGCCTCGTTCGCTTCCAGACCGGTGGAGCAGAAAAAGACATTGGTCATCTTCGAGCGTTCGACCAGCAGGGCTGCGAGCTTTTCCTGGCCGGGCACATAGTAGTAGTTGCTGGTGTGGATCAACTTGGTCATCTGGTCGTGCAGCGCGGCGACCAGCTTGCCGTGGTTGTGGCCCAGCGTGTTGACGGCGATGCCGCCCAGCGCATCGAGGTATTCCTTGCCGTTGACATCCCACACACGCACGCCCTGGCCTCGCTCCAGTGCGACCGGCACGCGGCCATAGGTAGTCATCACATGGGGCTCAGAAGGCTTGACGGTGTCTTGCATGGAAATCTCCGGAAAAAAGAAACAGAATCAAAAAATCCGCCATGGCCCCACGCCCCTATGGCATGGCACCAGCGGAAGTCCCATTCTAGGGGCTGCGTAGCGACAGACTAGTGAAGAATGCGCATCACAGAATCGCAGTGGAGCCAGAGCGCGGGCGAGGCCCAATCTCGGCAAGCTAGACTACGCAGCGCTAAGAACCTGGTCAAAGTCTCTACGCAGCCGCGTTGGAGTGCAACCGGGATGAGTTCGAAGGGCTGGTCCGCAGCTTGCACCGGGGTGCAAGCAAGGGCCAGCGCGCAGAAATCGCCCGATTTCACTCCAACCCGTAGGGACAGTGGCTTTGCGGCCGCCCGGGCAGGGGCGGTCTGCGTTGTTGCAAATCCTCGCAATAGCTGAGCTATTGCTGCGGTGTTGCGCCTAGCATCCCATCCCGCAAAGACACTGTCGCGGCGCGAGGAGACTTTGAACAGGTTCTATGGCTTGGGCATATCCGCTGCGGCGGCCCTGGCATGCTGCGCAAAGTTATGCACTTCTTGCATTTGATGATGTTTTGAACTTATGCCTTGCGCGTGCGTATCTCTTATATAAGAGTTAAAATACGGGTTTGGCCTGAGGCAGTGATCCTGTGCTCAGGCGTCTATCAGAGGCTTCCATCCCATGGTTTCTCCCACATCTCAAGAAGTTTTCATTCTGGGCCTGACCCAGAATGGCAAGACCTTTCGCCCCAGTGACTGGGCGGAGCGTCTGGCGGGGGTGATGAGCCAGTTTCGTCCCGGCGGCATGCGCCGTGGTGGTCATCTGGGCTATTCGCCCTGGTGTGTTCCCACGACGATGAATGGCGCCAAATGCGTGATCGTCAAGCGGGAGTTGCAGGTGCACGAGCCGATGGCCTGGGACTTTGTGATGAACTTTGCGCGCGACAATGGCCTGCAGACCACCGATGCCTGCCTGATTCCGGAGGCGCCAGGCCACACTGGCGGCCCCGCCAGTCCGGCCGGCAGCACCGGCAACACCACCACCAAGGCCTGAGTTTTCAGGCCTTTTTTGCGGGCCGGTATTTGGCTTGGTGCGCGTGCCAGCGGTGCATCGGCTGCCCCATGGGCGCTATGCATGGGCGCCTAGTCTGCTGGGCTGGGCGCAGGGTGGCCCTTCTTACCCGGCGCTGCAAAGAAACGGCAGGTACAACGAAAAAAGCCGTCTTGCGACGGCTTTTTAGTTCACTGAGAGCGCACCCGTTACAAACGGCGGGCAGGGGATCCTGCCCGTGCGATTGCCTAATGGGCTTAGGCGGCCAGTGCCAGGGCCTTGACCTTGGCAGCAATGCGGCTCTTATCGCGAGCAGCCTTGTTCTTGTGGAAGATGCCCTTGTCGGCGATCGTGTCCAGCACGGATTGCGCCTTGGCAAACAGTTCGGTGGCCTTGGTCTTGTCGCCAGCGGCAACAGCCTTTTCCACGTTCTTGATAGCGGTACGGTACTTGGAACGCAGCGAGGTGTTGGCGGCGTTCAGCTTGATGGTTTGGCGGGCGCGCTTGCGGCCGGATGCCAAACGGGGGTTCTTTTTGACTGGCTTAGATGCCATGATGAGTGTCCTTTGAGTCTGCGGATGTTTTCAGTGAATCGGGCATTATAGCCGCTGTTTACTCAGAAATCCAGATTGCCGCCAATTTCCCGCCAGCGGCGCGGCTACACTGCCCGGGTGTCACTGTTCAAAGCCGCCTCCACCGTCTCCCTGTTTACGCTGCTCTCGCGTATCACAGGGCTTGCCCGCGATCTGCTGATGGCCACCATGTTTGGTGCCAGCGCACTGACCGACGCGTTCAACGTTGCCTTTCGCATTCCCAACCTGTTCAGGCGCCTGTTTGCAGAAGGGGCCTTCAGCCAGGCCTTTGTGCCGGTGTTGGCCACCACCCTGACCAAGGAAGGCGAGGAGCGCACACGTGACTTGGTGCACAGCGTGGCCACGGTGCTGTTCTGGATCTTGGCGCTGACCTGCGTCATCGGGGTGGTGGCCGCGCCCGCGTTGGTCTGGCTGCTGGCCAGTGGCCTGCGCCAGAACCCGCACAGCTATGACGCTGCCGTGCTGATGACGCGCTGGATGTTTCCGTATATCGGCTTCATGTCCCTGGTGGCGCTGGCCGCGGGCGTGCTCAATACCTGGAAGCGCTTTATCGTGCCGGCCTTCACGCCGGTGCTGCTCAATGTCAGCATGATTGTGGCGGCGTTGGCGCTGACGCCCTGGATGCGCAGCCATGGTCTGGAGCCCATCTATGGCATGGCCGTTGGCGTGATGGCCGGCGGCGTGCTGCAGCTGGTCGTGCAGTTTCCTGCGCTGCGCCGCATCGGCATGCTGCCGCGTATTTCGTGCCGGCCCTCGGTCATCAGGCAGGCCTGGTCCGATGCCGGCGTGCGCCGCATCCTGTCGCTGATGGCACCCGCCCTGCTGGGCGTGGGCGTGGCCCAGATCTCTTTGATGATCAACACCCAGATTGCCTCCTACCTGGCGCCGGGCAGCGTCACCTGGCTGTTCTACGCTGACCGCCTGATGGAGTTCCCCACCGCGTTGCTGGGCGTGGCGCTGGGGGTGGTGCTGACGCCGCAGCTGTCATCGGCCAAGGCGGCCGGTGATGATGAGCGCTACGGCGCCATGCTCGACTGGGGCCTGCGCATTGTGGTGCTGCTGGCCGCCCCTTGTGCCGCCGGCCTGCTGGTCTTTGCCAAGCCCCTGGTGGCTGTGCTGTTCCACTACGGCGCGCTCAAGGGCTCGGACGTGAGCCAGATTGCGCTGGCGCTGCAAGGCTATGGCGTGGGCCTATTGGCCATGGTGGCCATCAAGGTGCTGGCGCCTGGCTTCTATGCCAGCCAGGACATCCGCACGCCGGTGAAGATTGCCATCTGTGTGCTGGTGCTGACGCAACTGTTGAATCTGGTGCTGGTGCCTACGATGGCCCATACCGGGCTGGCCTTGTCGATCGGCCTGGGTGCGGTGGTCAATGCGCTGTGGCTGCTGGTGGGCTTGATCCGGCGTGGCAGCTTCCAACCCCGGCCGGGCTGGTGGATCTTTCTGGCCCGGGTGTCGCTGGCCGTCGCGCTGCTGGCCATCTTTCTAGCCTGGGGCGCGCAGATGACCGATTGGGTCGCGCTGGGCGCGCAACGCCTCGAGCGCGTGGGCCTGCTGGCGCTGTGGATGCTGGGGGCCGTGCTGCTGTACTTTGGCGTGCTGGCCTTGTCCGGCCTGAAGCTGCGCGCTATGTTGCGCCGCTGACAGAATAGTTCCCTCTATTAGGGAATATGCGGCTTTTGCGTGATTTCCATCACGCAGACCCTGCTGGCCAGCCCATCTGGTGGTATACATGGAAACCATGGCACTGGCAGCGCCCGAGAGTGCCAGCGATGTATGCGAAGGCGCTGTAGTTGGGATGTGTATGGACTTCCGCTTTTCTATCCCCACACCGTTGGAGCATTTCGAATCGCTGGTCAGCAGTGACGATGGTTTTCCGCTGCTGGAAGCGGCCGCTGCCGTTGCCTGCATCGAATACCCGCAGTTGGACACCCAGCAGGTGCTGCACGAGGTCGACAAGCTGCTGGGCCAGCTGATGGAGAGCCGCGATGCCAGCAGCCGCAGTGCGCTGACGCGGCTCAAGGCGCTCAACCACCGCTTTTATGCCGATTGGGGTTTTCAAGGCAATCCCAATGACTTCTATGCGCTCGACAACAGCTGCCTCAATGCCGTGCTGCACCGCCGGCGCGGCATTCCGGTGTCGCTGGCGGTCATCTGGCTGGAGCTGGCCACCGCTTTGCAGCTGCCCGCGCATGGCATCTGCTTTCCCGGCCATTTTCTGCTCAAGGTGAGCGTGGCAGAAGGGCAGATCGTCCTGGACCCGCTGTCGGGCCAGTCGTTTTCCAGCAATATGCTCGCCGAGATGCTCGAGCCCATGCAAAAGGCGTTTCACCGCGTCGATGAAGACGATGTGCCACTGGGCCTGTATTTGCAGGCCGCCACCCCGCGCGACATCATTGCGCGCATGCTCTCCAACCTCAAGGAGGTCTACCGCAGCGACAAGAACTGGGCCAAGCTCATTGAGGTACAAAACCGGTTGCTGGTGCTGCTGCCCAGCGAATGGACGGAGTTGCGCGACCGGGGCCTGGCTTATGCAGAGCTGGGCGTGCATGACCGAGCCCGGGAAGATCTGCAAACCTACCTGAACCAGACCGGCAATCCAGAAGATGCGGCCTATATACGTGCGGCTTTGTTAGATTTGCAACGAATGTAACGTATGGCGTAGTTTTGACATTTCTTTGTCATTCTGTCGTCACACAATTTCGGCAAGATAGCGGCACTAGGGATGCGCCACTATGAAAGATCGATTGGGAATTTCACCAGAAGACGTCATGCACAAGATTGCGCGTGATGTGATGGATGATTACGACGAGTCTCTGGAGCTCGAGATGGAAGACGGAATGCTGGGCGCGCCGTTCGCCGCAGGGATGACGGAGCATGACTACCAGTACTTCCGCGAGCTCTTGAGGCTGCAGGGCGAGCTGGTCAAGCTGCAGGATTGGGTGCAGCACACCGGCCAGAAGGTGGTGGTGCTGTTCGAGGGGCGCGATGCCGCAGGCAAGGGCGGTGTGATCAAGCGCATCACCCAGCGCCTCAACCCCCGCGTGGTGCGCGTGGCAGCCTTGCCGGCCCCCAACGACCGCGAGCGCACGCAGTGGTACTTCCAGCGCTATGTGGCACACCTGCCCGCCGCTGGCGAGATCGTGCTGTTTGACCGCAGCTGGTACAACCGCGCTGGTGTCGAAAAGGTCATGGGCTTTTGCACCAATGACCAGTACGAAGAGTTCTTCCGCACCGTGCCTGAGTTTGAAAAGATGCTCGTGCGCTCGGGGATCTTGCTGGTCAAATACTGGTTCTCGATCAGTGACGAAGAGCAGCACCTGCGCTTCCTGGGGCGTATCCATGACCCGCTCAAGCAGTGGAAGCTCTCGCCGATGGACCTGCAAAGCCGCGTCCGCTGGGAGGAATACACCAAGGCCAAGGAAGTGATGCTGGAGCGCACCCACATTCCTGAGGCACCCTGGTGGCTGGTGCATGCCGATGACAAGAAAAAAGCGCGCCTCAACTGCATCGCGCACTTCCTGGCCCAGGTGCCCTACACCGATGTGGACCATGAGAATGTCGTGCTGCCCGACCGGATCCGCCATCCGGACTACAGCCGCCTGCCCGTGCCCGCTTCCATGTATGTTCCGGAAGTCTATTAAGAGCCGGCAACACGACCCAGCAAACCGAAGGTTTGCGGTTGAGACTAGGCGTCCCCGACTAGGCGTCCTGCCGCAGGCAGTACAGTAGTACGACAAGGCAGGGCGCGGCCGGCGAGGCAACGACGTATCAAGGGTTGTGTTACGGCTCTAATTAAGATTTCGGATCATTCAACACAAAGAGCCTCGGTTTTATCACCGAGGTTTTTTTACGCCTGTGTTGTGCCGATACTGGCAGAGCGCCCATCGGTTATCGACGGCATGGCCGTAGGGAAAGTTGGCCGATCCAGCTGCTGGTCACATGGGGGGCGCCTGCAGGCGGCGAAGCCGTGTTGAGGAGATACCGTCGTCCAGCAGCATCTCTTGCGCATGGGGGGCTTGAAGGTGCCCGGCGCGGTGCTTGTGGCGAAGAGAGCGTGGGTAGGCATCCGCACCCCGTTCAAAGATGCAACGCCACAGAGGCGGGTGTTAGATCAGCCGCGCCGCAAACAGCTCTTTTTTCAGATAGGCGTAAAAGAGTGGCGCCGCCACGAGCCCGGCAGGGCCAAAAATGGCCTCGGCAACAAACATCACCGACAGCAACTCCCAGACGCCCATATGCGTCTTGGCGCCGACGACCTTGGCATTGATCAGGTACTCGGCCTTGTGGATCAGCACCAGGAAAGCCAGGCAGGCGACGGCGGTCAGCGGCGAGACTGACAGGCCCACGGTGGTGATGACGGCATTGCAGACCAAGTTGCCGACGATGGGGATCAGGCCACCAAAAAAGGTCAGCATGATGAGCGCGCCGCTATAGGGCAGGCGCATATTGATCAGCGGCAGAATGCCCAGCAGGAAGATGGCGGTCAGCACCGTGTTGAAGAGGGCGATCCAGAACTGGGCTGCGACAATCTGGCGGAATGCATCGCCAAAGCGCTGCACGCGCAGCTGCAGCTGGTAGGCCAGTGGCGCGTGGGAATGGCGGCTGTGGCGCACGGCGGCCAGCGCGCCAATCAACAGGCCCACAAACACATAGAGCAGGCCGGTGAGCCAGAGCCGGCCCATATTGGCAATGGCACCTGCCTTGGTGCCCAGGTATTCGGCAGCGCGCTGCTGCAGGTCCTGTACCCCATCGGGCAGCACATTGGCCAGCTCGGGCGGCAGCTTGCTGCGCAGGTCCAGCAAGGTCTTGGCCATCGAGACCAGCATCTCGCGGTACTGCTGCGGTGCGTTGAGCAGATAGCCTTGGGAGTGGATCAGGCCCAGCGTGACCAGCACCACCGGCACCACCAGCACGATGGTGACGGCCAAGTATTCCATCCACAGGGGAGGGGGCGTGTTCAGCGAGGTGGGCAGGCGGCTCAACTCTCGGATCTTGTGCACCAGAAACAAGGTGAAGGTGTAGCCGGCGCAGGCGGCCAAGAGGCCCACGAGCAGGCCATTGAGCATGATCAGCAGCAAGGCCGCAGCCATCAGCACATAGGAGGCCACCCTGACGCCCCAATGCGCAGGAGGCGGCCGCCAAACATGCGGCTGGTCCCCAGCGCCGCTGGCCGGCTGGCCGGGTGCGGGGCTGTTGGACGGGGACTTTGCGGAATCCGGTTGCATGGTAGGCCATCCATCTGAGCGAGTCGGAAGGCCAGAATCTGGCCCTTGCTGCGCGCAGGGCAGACGGCTTGGTGCGCCTGCCCTGCCGGGGAAGCTTAGCGCACCGTGACCGCAGCCTCAGCGCCACGGGGGCCGATGCTGCCAATCGTCCACACTTGTTCACCAAGGGCGGAGAAGGCGTCCTTGACGGCCTGCTCGCTTTCTGCGGGAACGACCACCACCATGCCGATGCCGTTGTTGAAGGTACGGTTCATCTCGATGTCATCGATGCCGGCGGTCTTTTGCAGCCAGGCAAACAGCTCGGTCTGCGGCCAGCTGCCCTTGACCAGCTGCGCGCCCAGGCCTTCGGGCAGCACGCGGGGAATGTTCTCCAGCAGGCCGCCGCCGGTGATGTGCGCCAGCGCCTTGATGGGCTGCGCGGCCAGCACCTTGAGCACATTGAGCACGTAGAGGCGCGTGGGCTCCATGATGGCGTTCTTGAAGGGCTTGCCGTCCAGCGTCTCGGGCAGGCCGCCTTGGCTTTGTGCGCGCTCGATGCACTTGCGCACCAGCGAGAAGCCGTTCGAATGCACGCCATGCGAGGCCAGGCCCAGCACCACGTCGCCGGCTTGCACATTCTGGCCGGTCAGGATCTTGCTTTTCTCGACCGCGCCGACGGCAAAACCGGCCAGATCGTATTCGCCGTCCGGGTACATGCCGGGCATCTCGGCGGTTTCACCACCGATCAGCGCGCAGCCCGACAGCTCGCAGCCCTTGGCGATACCGCCCACCACGGCCGCTGCCGTGTCCACATCGAGCTTGCCGCAGGCAAAGTAGTCGAGGAAGAACAGGGGCTCGGCGCCTTGCACCAGCACGTCGTTGACGCTCATGGCCACCAGGTCGATGCCCACGGTGTCATGCATATTCCATTCAAAGGCCAGGCGCAGCTTGGTGCCCACGCCGTCGGTGCCGGACACCAGCACCGGCTCCTTGTAGCGCTTGGGCACTTCAAACAGCGCGCCAAAACCACCGATACCCGCCATCACGCCTTCGCGCATGGTTTTCTTGGCCAGGGGCTTGATGCGCTCGACCAGCGCGTCGCCAGCGTCAATATCAACGCCAGCGTCTTTGTACGAAAGGGGGGTGGAGGAATTGGAAGAGCTCATGAGGGACTACAAAGGCAATAAAGCTGACAAGCTGACCCAACGGGGGCCAGAAACGCCGATTTTATGTCGCAAGCCATACCCGAGGGGGCAGAATGCCCGTCCGGTGTGCACTGTTACCGCCAAAGCGCGCAGGGGCGGCCTGCTTTGTGGCCGATTTCATGCATAAATGGGGCAGAGGGGCCTTTTGTGTCACACAGCCGTGACTACCGACTAAAATCAACGGGTTTGCATGTAGGGCCCTGGCCACTGCATAACCGAGCAGGGGCGCCCCAAGTTGGCGCGCATCGCGCCAACCACACTGAACGCTTTCTTTCATTGAACGCAGCCATGCGTGAGATTTCCTTTTATCTGATGACCCACAACGCAGTGCATGTTGCACGGCGGGCTTGGGCGCGGATAGGAGTTGGCGCATGAAGCAAATGGCATTGGATCTGGGTTTGGCGCCAGCGCCAAGCCTGAACCGGTTTTTTGCGGGCTCCAACCAGGCAGCGCTTGCGCATTTGCATGCCCAGGTCAATGAAGCCTGGGACGCGCCGCGCTCAACGGTGCCCACTTACCTGTGGGGCGAGATGGGCTGCGGCAAGACCTATGTGTTGCGCGCGGTGGCCGAAGCCTTGCGTGAGCAGGGCGCGCCGGTGGGCTGGCTCGATGCGAGCACCCGCTTTCCCAGCGCTTTCAACGAGCGCTGGTCGGCCGTGATCCTCGACGAGGTGCAGTTCTACAACCCGGTGCAGCAGGCGGCGGCCTTCAACTGGTTCGTCAACGCTACCAGCCCGGCCACCGGTGCGCGGCGTTGGGTGCTGGCCGCTGGCGATGTGCCGCCGTCCGACCTGAAACTGCGTGACGACTTGCGCACCCGGCTGGGCTGGGGCGAGATCTACCAGCTGCACCTGCTGAGCGAAGCGCAGCGCAGGGATGTGCTCAAGGATGAAGCCAAACGACGTGGCCTGGTATTGACCGACGATGTGATGGATTACATGCTCAAACGCTTCTCACGCGATTTGGGCAGCCTGATGCAACTGTTGGACCACCTGGACAATTTTGCCTTGCGCAACAAACGGGGCCTGACGATCCCCTTGCTCAAGGACATGCTGGAGACGGAGTAAATGGTCTTGCAGCTACAACCGAGATTTTTTGAATGAATAACTCTGCTGGCACAAGCACAAGGCTTGCGCTTTTTGACCTGGACCACACTTTGCTGCCGCTCGATTCGGATTACGAATGGGGGGAGTTCACCTTGCGCAAGGGCTGGTGCGACAAGCAGGAGTTTGGCAGCCGCAATGCGGCCTTTTTTGCCGATTACCAAAAAGGCACGCTCGATATCCATGCCTATGTGCGTTTTGCCACCGAGGCCATTCGCAAGCTCGGCCCTGAGGCCGCCGATGAAGCGCACCGCGCCTTCATGCAGGAAGTGATCACGCCGCATATCCAGCCGGCAGCGCTGGCGCTGCTGCAGCAGCACCGCGATGCGGGCGACACCCTCGTGATCGTCACCGCCACCAATGAATTCGTGACCCGCCCGATTGCCCAGGCCTTGGGCGTCGACCATCTGCTGGCCGTCAACCTGGCGCGCGACGCTTCTGGCTGGATCACCGGCGAGATCGACGGTGTGCCGACGATGCGCGCCGGCAAGGTCACCCGCATGGAAGCCTGGATGGCCGAGCGCGGCCTGAGCTGGGACAGCGTAGACAGCATCTTCTACAGCGACTCGATGAACGACGTGCCGCTGTTGGAAAAGGTGGATACTGCCGTGGCGACCAACCCCGACGCGCGCCTGCGCCAACTCGCCGCCGAACGCGGCTGGCGCATCCTGGACCTGCTGGAGCCTCACGCATGATCAAGACCATCATCGATAAATTGCTGGGCAAGGCAACGGCCGCCAGCAAGACCAAGAACCCCTTTGGCAAGCGCGAGGAAGTGGGCGTTGATGTGCACAACATCGACCCCAAGCTGGTGGACCGCCGGGCGCTGGACGTGTGCAGCACCTTGAAGGAAGCGGGCTTTGAGGCCTATATCGTCGGCGGCGCGGTGCGCGATCTGGTGCTGGGCCTGCGCCCCAAGGATTTTGACGTGGCGACCAATGCCACGCCCGAGCAGGTCAAGAGCCTGTTTCGCCGCGCCTTCATCATCGGCCGGCGTTTTCGCATCGTGCACGTGGTCTATGGCCGTGGCCGCGAGAACGAGGTCATCGAAGTGACCACCTTCCGCGCCTTTCTGGACAGCTCCAAGGCCGAGCAGGTGCAGGGCAATGAGAAAACCAGCAAGGCGGCGCTGGCCGGCATGAAGCTGGCGGTCGACGAAAGCGGCCGCGTGCTGCGCGATAACGTCTGGGGCCCCCAGAACGAGGATGCGGCGCGGCGCGACTTCACCGTCAACGCCATGTACTACGACCCGCAGACCCAGATCGTGGTGGACTACCACAAGGGCATCCGCGACTCGCAAAAGCATGTGCTGCGCATGATTGGCGACCCGGCCACCCGCTACCGCGAAGACCCGGTGCGCATCATCCGCGCCGTGCGCTTTGCCGCCAAGCTCAGCAAGAAGGGCTTCACGCTCGACCCCAAGACCGCCAAGCCGCTGGTCGAATGCGCGCAGCTGCTGCAGGAAGTGCCGCAAAGCCGCATGTTTGACGAGATGCTCAAGCTGTTGCAGACGGGCCATTCGCTGGCCTCGATCGAGCAGCTGCGCCTGCTGGGCCTGGCCAAGGGCATCTACCCGCTCTTGGATGTCGTGGTGGACCGCGCCGACCTGCCTTTCGTGCAGGCCGCGCTGATGGACACCGACCGCCGCGTGGCCGAAGGCAAGAGCGTGGCGCCGAGCTTCCTGCTCGCCTGCGTGCTGTGGCAGGACGTCAAGGCCGGCTGGGACAAGCGCATGCTCAAGGGCGAGCACCCGCACCCGGCGCTGCAGGATGCGATCGACGATGTCTTCCACCACCGCATTGGCGATGTCTCCGGCCGGGGCAAGCTCGCCGCCGACATGCGCGAGATCTGGGTGATGCAGCCGCGCTTTGAAAAGCGCACCGGCAGCACGCCGTTTGGCATGATTGCGCAGGCGCGTTTCCGTGCCGGCTTCGATTTTCTGCGTTTGCGCGCCGATGTCAGCGAGGTCGACGAAGCGCTGGCCAACTGGTGGCAGGAGTTCCAGCAGGCCGATGAGGCCCGCCGCGAAGACCTGATCGCCCAGGTGCGCGAAGAGCAGCGCGCCAAGCCCAAGACGGGCGCGGCCAAACCCAAGCGTGCACCGAGAAAGCCGACTGCGGCCTCTGAGGCGCAAGAGGATTCCAGCCTGGACCAGGTGGCCCAGCAGGCCATGGACAGCGACAGCGCAGGCAGCGCCGATGCGCCAGCCAAAAAGCGCCGCCGCCGCCGCCGCAAACCCGGTGGCGCGGACGCCGGCGCTGCTGCAGCTGGCGGCAACGGCGCCGATGCCGCCGGCCATGGTGACTGACGTGCCGGGCCAGGCCGAGCGCCTGGCCAATGGTGATGCCGCACCGCCCGCCGGGCAGACCTTGCGCGCCTGGATAGGCCTGGGTGCCAATTTGGGCGACCGGGGTGCTGCGATGGCGCAGGCCTTGCAGCAGTTGGCCCGCAGCACGGGCGTGGCGGTGCAGGCGGTCTCGTCGCTCTATGCCAGCCGGCCAGTGGATTCCTCAGGGCCCGATTACCTGAACGCGGTCGCAGAGCTGCGCACAGCGCTGTCAGCGCACCAGCTTTTGCTGCTGCTCCAGCAGCTGGAGCTGGCCGCCGGCCGCGAGCGCCCCTACCGCAATGCCCCGCGTACCCTGGACCTGGATGTGCTGCTGTATGCGGACATCGACACCTCGATCGCGATGCCCGATCTGGAGCTGCCCCATCCGCGCATGTGGCAACGGGCCTTTGTGCTGGCGCCGCTGCAAGAGCTGCAGCCGGCCTGGGTCAGCGATGCGCAGTTGCAGCCGCTTTTGGCGCAGGGCGTGCAGCGCAGCCAGGGGCCGGACTGGTGGCGCTGAGCGAGCGAGAAAGAGACTCCACCCCACAAGAACAAAGCCCCGCAGCAGCTTCGCTGGCGGGGCTTTTTGCTGGGCGCTAGGGATGCGCAGCGCGGCGCTTAGTCGACCTTGGCGCCAGAGAGTTTGACCACCGATTCGTACTTGTTGCGCTCGGAGGCCATGAACTTGTCAAACTCGGCCGGCGTGGTGGGCACGGGCTCGGCCATCAGGCTGGCAAAGCGGGTCTTGGTGCTCGGGTCCTTCAGCGCATCGGTGAAGGCCTTGTTGAGGCGGTTGATCACATCAGGCGGGGTGTTGGCCGGTGCCACCAGGCCCCACCAGGTGTCGATCTCGAAACCCTTGAGCGTGTCGGCCAGCGGTGGCACGCCTGGCAGCATGGGGCTGGCATGCAGGCTGGTGACAGCCAGAGCCGTGAGCTTGCCGCTGTGGATGTTGGCCGAGGCGGCCGCCAGGTTGTCGATGTTGAAATCCACCTCGCCCGACAGCAGCGCGAGCTGGGCCGGATTGGCACCACGGTAGGGCACGTGCACGGCAAAAATGCCGGCCTGGCGCTTCATCATCTCGCCGGCCAGGTGGCCGGAGCTGCCGTTGCCGCCGCTGCCGAAATTGAGCTTGCCCGGGTTTTTCTTGGCGTAGGCGATCAGGTCCTGCACATTGCTGATGTGCAGCGACTTGGCGCGCTCGGTGTTCATCACCAGCACATTGGGCACACGCACCATCTGGGTGATGGCGCTGAAGTCCGTGGCGGCGTTGAAAGGCATCTTGGTGTAGAGCCAGGGATTGACCGCGTGCGTGGCGGTGGCCGACAGGCCGATGGTCAGGCCGTCTGGCGCGGCCTTGGCGACGATGTCGGCACCGATGTTGCCGCCAGCGCCTGCCTTGTTGTCGATCACCACGGTGCCCAGCTGGTCGCGGACACGTTCGGCCAGAATGCGCGAGGTGACATCCAGTGGGCCACCGGGCGCGTAGGGCACGACCAGGCGGATCACCGGATCGGCCGCAAATGCGGCCGGTGCTGCAAAGGCGGTGGCAGCCAAAACGGTGGATAACAGGATATTTCTGCGTTGCATGCTTGTGTGTCTTCTTGAGGAGAGTGAATAACGACGCAGCGCCTGCGGTGTGCAGGTACTACCCCCTGAGTGCCGCCAGCACAGCCCAGTCAACCAAAGGTTTGCGTTGGAGGCTGGGCACCCAGCCCTGGGCCGTACAAAGGTAGGCCAAGACGGGGCAACCACCCACCAAGGGATGTGTTCGCGGCTCCAAACTTTCTAGTGTAGCGGCTGTGCCGTGTAGCTGCTGTGACGCGGCAGTCGGACAGGGGCGCGATTGCGCCATGTCAGGCATTGTGCGGCGCAGCTGTTCAGACGATCTGGTTTTGCTTGTCCGCTTCGGTCACAAAGGCATCGGCAAAGAAAGCGTCTTCGGGCAGGCCGCGCTGGCTGGTAAAGCTGGCACGGGCCGAATCCACCACGATCGGCGCGCCGCAGGCATAGACCTCGTGGCCCGACAGATCGGCAAAATCATCGAGCACCGCCTGGTGCACAAAGCCGCTGCGGCCTTGCCAGCCGTCTTCGGCCAGGGCGTTGGAGACCACCGGCACATAGCGCAGCTGGGGCATCTCAGCGCTGCGCTCCAGCATCCAGTCGTGCATGTACAGGTCTTGCGGGCGCCGGCCGCCCCAGTACACCACCACCGGGCGCTGGATGTCGTGGTGCTGCAGATGTTCGATGAGGGCCTTGATCGGCGCAAAGCCGGTGCCCGAGGCCAGAAAGACCATGGGCTTGTCGCCCTCGTGCAGATAGAAGCTGCCAAACGGGCCTTCAATGCGCAGGATCTCGCGCTCCTTCATCGCGCCAAACACATGGTCGGTAAAAAGACCGCCTGGCGTGTGGCGGATATGCAACTCCAAGCCGGGCGCGGTCTCCTGGTGGTGTGGCGCGACGGCCATCGAATATGCCCGGCGCACACCGCCGGCGAGCAAAAACTCGATGTACTGGCCCGCGTGGTAGCGAAAGCTGTCGGCGGCCGGCAGCTGCAGGCGCAGCTTGACCACATCGGGCGAGAGGCGCTCGATGGTCTGTACGCGCACCGGCATTTTCTTGATAGGAAAGGCGCTTTCATCGGTGACATGGCGCGACTCGATCACCACATCACTGGTGGGCACGGCGCAGCACGGCAGGATCATGCCGTCGGCCTCTTCCTGGGGGCTCAGCGCGCGTTCGCTGTGCGGACCATGCACGACCGTGCCACTGAGCTTCTTGCATTTGCAGGAGCTGCAGGCGCCATCCTTGCAGCCATAGGGCAGGCCCACGCCGCTGCGGATTGCAGCGGTGAGGATGGCCTCCGAGGCCTGGGTGGCAAAGGCGCGTCCGCTGGGCAGGACCGAGATGTGAAACGCGCTGGACGAAGAACTCATTGCACCAAAATTCCTTATCGACACAAAACAATGGCGCTCATCGGCGCCTGGGCTTGCATAAGTGGGGGGTGGGCAGCCGTTTGCAAGCAGCTTGAGACGCTAGACTGCAGTGTGCGCCCCCGCCCATTTGAACCACGAAAGCTTATTGTGCCTTTAAACCAAAGCCCGCGAAGCGGGCCCCGACAGCGCTGCGCCATCGCAGCAGGCCAGGCCTTGCCGGCGCGTTTTCGGCGCCAGCGGGTGTTGATCGTGGGTTGTGGCGATGTCGGCCAGCGGCTGCTGCGGCTGTGGCAGCGCCCGGGCCAGGATGCACGGGCGGCGCGCGGCCCGCTGGTGCGGGCGCTGAGCTCATCGCCGCAGCGCTTTGAGAGTCTGCGCGCCCTGGGCGCTACCCCTTTGCTGGGCAACCTCGATGACCTTCGCAGCCTGCGCCGGCTGGCGGGCCTGGCCCAGCGCGTGGTGCACCTGGCGCCACCTGCCCAGCCCGCTGCTGGAGCTGCGCCAGCGGCGGCTTCGCGTGATCTGCGCACCTGCCACCTGCTGCGCGCGCTGGTGGGCCGTGCGGGCCAGGCGCCGCAGCTGGTCTATGGCTCCACCAGCGGTGTCTATGGCAACTGGGATGGGGCCTGGGTCACGGAGACCCATCCGCTGCGTGCCAGCACCGCCCGGGCGCTGCGCCGGGTCGATGCCGAACGCCAGCTGCGTGCATGGGCGCTGCGCTTTGGGGTCAGTGGCGCGGCGGTGCATGTGCTGCGCATCCCCGGTATCTATGCCGGCGACCGCGAGGGCGGAACCCCGCTGGGGCGGCTGCAGCGCGGCACGCCGCTGCTGCGGCGCGAGGACGATGTCTACACCAGCCATATCCACGCCGATGATCTGGCGCGTGCCGTCGAGCGGGCGCTGTGGCGAGGCCGGCCCCAGCGCATCACCAATGTGGCCGATGACTCTGCGATGCCGATGGGCGATTATTTTGACCTGGCTGCTGATCTGTGGCGCCTGCCGCACCCCGCGCGCATCAGCCTGGCCGAGGCCGAGCAGCAACTGAGCCCCACCTTGCTGAGCTTTATGCGCGAGTCGCGTCGCCTGAGCAATAGCCGCATGCGGCATGAGTTGGGTGTGGTGTTGCGCTACCAGACGGTGCACCACGGCTTGCAGGCGGCGGTGTATCTGGTGGGGCCTGGCGCAGCTCAAGGCCCAGACGCCTGAACACAGGCAGAATGCAGCCGCTACCAGAGGGCAACTAGCAGGGCGCGGTGCCGCCCTGGCTGCGGCAGCTGCGCGGGTTGGCACTGGGGCTGGGGGGCCGCACGGTCTCGCCAATCTGGCCCCGGGGGTGTGAGTAGCCCTGGGCATCCACGCACTTGAACACATCGCAGCGGGTGATGCTGGGTGCCGGGGCTGGAGGGGTTACCACCGGAGGGCGGGGCGGCGGGCGGCCATAGGGG
This sequence comes from Comamonas koreensis, assembly GCF_014076495.1. NCBI lineage: Bacteria > Pseudomonadati > Pseudomonadota > Betaproteobacteria > Burkholderiales > Comamonadaceae > Comamonas > Comamonas koreensis. Next base: position 2,066,476 of record NZ_CP043575.1, read on the forward strand.
TAGCGGTCCCAGTAGGGATCGGCGGGCAGCACGGCGCTGGGAGCGGGGCGGCTCGCTTCGAGCCGGCTGTAGGCCTCGGGGCCCAGGCAGTCGAGTTCCATCTGGCGCTTGGCCGCTTCGAGCTGCGCACTGCTGCCCATGGCCTTGTCAGCCGCGGCGTCGGAGGCAGCGCTGTAGCGCTCCCGCGATTGCTGGCAGGCGGCGGACTGTGCGGGGTTGCTGCGCGAGGGGCGGTTGGCAGCCCGTTGCGCCAAATCGTCAGCGCGTTCATCGGCCTGCAGCCTGCGCTGGACGAGCTCCTGCTCGCGCCGCTCGGCCTTGGCCTGCAGCGCCTCCTGCTCGCGGGCACGGTCCTGGGCAAGCTCCTCGTCGGTTTTGCGCCGCTCGATCTCGGTCGCACGCGCGCCGCTGGCGCAGGCGCCATCGGTATAGGTCACCTTGCCCGTGCCCGGGTCCACGCAGCGGGTAACCTGCGCCTGGGCGATCGGCGCGGCCAGTGCGCAGGCGCACCACAGGCCCAGCCATGCGCCGAGGCGGAAGCGGGGCTGCCGGGGTTGTGGCGTATGGCGCATCGGAAGGGCCCGTCGTTGCACAGGGTCTAGGCGCCGCGGTTAGCGCTGAAACTGCCCGCCAAACCGGCCGCCGTTGGGGCGCGAGGCGGGCGCTGCAGGGCGGGGGCCAGAGCCGTAGGGCCGGCCAAAGTTGGAGCCGGTGCCGGGCGCGAGCTGCTGCGGGCGTGAGGGTGGGCGGCTGCTGCCGCCATGCCCTGGGCGGTCATAGCCACCGCCGGGGCGGTAGTAGCCGCCGCCAGGCCGGTAGTAAGGCCGGCCACCACCATACACATAGGTTGGCGAGCTTTGGATCACCAAAGAGCTGCTGCCGTAGTAGGGGTAGCTGTTGTAGCCGTAACCGTAACCCCCATAGCCGTAGCCATAGGTCGGGGTGGAATAGGTCGAGTAGGCATCGCCGTAGTACACGCCGTCTGCGGGTGCGACCACGCAGCCGCCCAAGAGCAGGGCGCTGGCCGCGGCGATGGCCATCGTGCCGAGACGAATGGTACGCATGGTGGAAACTCCTTGTTGGATGGGCCCGCGCGCTCAGCACGTGGGCCGCTCAGCGGTATCAGCGGCAGGGGCGGCTGGGGGTCAGCACATTGTCGCTGCCCGCTGCATTCTGGCGTGCAGCCGCGGCGCATTCCTGCTGGTGGCGGCTCTCGCCAAAGCGGTTGCGGTCACGCTCACGGTTTTGGCGTTCACGGTCTTGTGCCTGGCGCTCCAGCGCGCGGCGGCGGTCTTCGTCACGGGCGCGCTGGTCGCGGTCGCGTTCACGCGCCTGGCGGTCACGGTCCCGATCACGCTCGCGTTCACGCGCTTCACGCTCGCGGGCCGCACGGTCGCGATCACGGTCACGCTCGCGGTAGTAGCGGTCGTCGTTGTAGCGATCCTGCACATAGATGGTTTGCGAGGGCTGCTGGTAACCATAGCCGTAACCGCCGCCATAGCTGCCATAGCCTGCATCGCTGTAGTAGCCGTCGCTGCCGGTGGCAACGCAGCCGGTGGTAACCAGCGCGCCTAGCGCGATGGTGGCAATGCTGAGCAAGTGACGATGGTTCATATCTGAGCCTTTCTGGTTGTGTGGTGGCATGGACTAGCGTTGATGCCATAAGGCCAGCAATCGCGATTCCCAATGCTAACCGTTACACCCTCAATACCGGAGACTTGGGCCCATGTAGGTAAAGACGTTTTTCCGGCCTCGAGGGTTGACGGCTGCATCACAGTCCTGCGTTATTTTTCCAATCTTTACAGACACGCTGGCGTCGCATGCAGGAGACATCCCTGAACACCAGGGCTATCTTCTTAAGAGTCAGTATCGAGAAATTTGGTTCATTACCGGCCACAGCCTGTCGATTGATGCAATGCAACAATCGCTGGAATGTGTTGCACGCTGGCGCTTATATGCGATTTCAAACCCACTGTGTCGCTATTTTTACAGGACTTGTCCTAATACCGTCGTAGGCCCAGGTAGATAAAAAATCTCACTCACGCTATCGAGTTCGATGATGTACTAGGTGTGCTGCCCCCATTACAAGTGGGCGAGGCGGCACACGCCGGTACCGGTGGCGCTTAACAGACGCTTTTGATGGAGTACGACGCAATGGATAAAAGTATCAAGGCCGCAGTGGCCATGCTGGTGGCAGGTGTGGCGGTAGCTGCCAACGCACAGGAGGTGGTGAAGATCGGTACGATGAGTCCGCTGTCCGGACCTCAGGCGCACTATGGCAAGGACAACGTCACGGGCGTGCGCTTTGCCGTGGAAGACCTCAACACCCAGGGTGTGACCATCGGGGGCAAGAAGATCAAGTTCGAAGTGGTGGCCGAAGACGATGCGGCGGACCCCAAGCAAGGCACCGCCGCTGCGCAAAAGCTTTGCGATAACAAGGTCGCTGCGGTCGCCGGTATTCTGAACTCGGGTGTGGCGATTCCCTCGTCCAAGATCTTCAATGACTGCGGTGTGCCTTTCATCACCGGCGCGGCCACCAACCCTGAGCTGACCCGCCCCGGCTACCCCGGCGTCTTCCGCATCATTGCCAACGACAACGCGCTGGGCGCTGCACTGGCTGGCTATGCGGCCGATACCTTGAAGCTCAAGAACGTGGCCGTGATCGATGACCGCACCGCCTACGGCCAAGGCCTGGCCAATGTGTTCAAGAAGGATGCGGGCGCCAAGGGTGTGAACATCGTGGCGTCGGAGTTCACCAACGACAAGGCCACCGACTTCATGGCCATCCTGACCTCCATCAAGGCCAAGAAGCCCGATGCGATCTTTTACGGCGGCATGGATGCGCAAGCGGGCCCCATGCTGCGCCAGATGGTGCAGCTGGGCATGACCAATGTGAAGTTCTTCGGCGGCGACGGCATCTGCACGGCCGAGCTGGCCAAGCTGGCTACGGGCACCAAGACCTTGGGCAATGTGGTCTGCGCCGACGGCGGTGCATCGCTGGCCAAGATGCCTGGCGGCACCGAATGGAAGAAGCGCTACGACGCCAAGAACCCTGGCGTGTTCCAGGTCTACAGCCCTTACTTCTACGACGCGACCATGCTGATCGTTGACGCGATGAAGCGTGCCGATTCCACCGATCCCAAGAAGTACCTGCCCGAGCTGCGCAAGTCCGAGTACAACGGCGTGACCGCGAAGATTGCCTTCCAGGAAAACGGCGAGCTGAAGGTGCCTCTGTACACGCTGAGCCACTACATCGACGGCAAGAAGACGCCTATCGGCGAGTAAGCTGCCGCTGGCTCTGGGCACCTGCAAGGGTGCCGATCCCAAGCCCCCGAGCCCGCCTAGGCGGGCTTTTTGCTGTGCCTCGCTTCATGCGCCAGCAGCCACTGCTTGCGCGCCAGGCCGCCTGCGTAGCCGGTGAGCGACGCATCGCTGCCGATCACCCGGTGGCAGGGCAGCACGATGCTGATGGGATTGGCGCCATTGGCCATGCCCAGCGCCCGCACTGCGGCCGGCCGCCCGATCTGCGTGGCCAGGCTGGCATAACTGCGTGTGCTGCCCGCCGGGATGGCGCGCAATGCCGTCCAGACCTGGCGTTGGAAATCGGTGCCGCCCAGTGCCAACGCCAGGCGATCGAGCGCCCGCAGCTCGCCATCAAAATACGCGGCCAGGGCATCTGCCACCGGCGCTGGCGCTGCCGCGCTGCTGTGCATCTGCACGGCATCGCGCGGGTACTGGCGGCGCATCAGCAGCGCCATGCGCGCTTCATAGCCCTGCCAGTCGAGCGCGCGCAGGCGCTGCTGCTCGTCGCAGAGCAGCAAGATGGGGCCTTGTGGGCTGGGGATGTGAGAGAGCACGAAGTTCAGCGGGGCCATGGTGGGGATGGGGGATGAGGGGGGCGTAGGTACCGCAGTGTAGAGCGCTGGCGCCTTAGTGGAGGCGGGCAGGCTAAAGCGGTAAAACTACACGTATAACAAGTTACCTGCGCATCAAAAACCTGGGTGACGGTGTTTGTATCGCAGCCCCTCTACAATCGGCCGGCGAGCTGCAGCAGGCTGGGTCCATTCCGGGCCTTGCCGGCAGCGGCTCAGCGTTATTCTCAGGGCGGGGTGCAATTCCCCACCGGCGGTATCTGGCTTTGAGGAGCCAGGAGCCCGCGAGCGCTTGCAAGGCCTACGGCCGGGCAAGGTCAGCAGATCTGGTGCGATACCAGAGCCGACGGTCACAGTCCGGATGAAAGAGAATCGCGCAAAGCTTATAGCTGCCCTGCGCCGGTGCGCGCAGTGCTGCCATGGGCTTGCGCGCGCCCTGATTCAGGTCATTGAAGGACAGCAAAACCATGAATCAGCATTCCAGCATTTCCCACTCCATCACCAAGGCCGCACGTCTGGCGATTGTCAGCGCGCAATGGCATTCGGACATCGTGCACCAGGCGCGCGATGCCGCCCTCGCCGAGTTGGCCCAGCAAGGCTGGCCCGCCGACCAGATCGACCTCTACGATGTGCCCGGTGCCTTCGAGATCCCGCTGCTGCTCAAGCGCCTGGCCCAAAGTGGCCAGTACGCCGGTCTGATGGCCTGCGGTCTGGTGGTCAACGGCGGCATCTACCGCCATGAGTTTGTGACCACCGCCGTGATCGATGGCCTGATGCGCGTGCAGCTGGACACCGGCGTGCCGGTGTTCTCGGCCGTGCTGACGCCGCGCGACTTCCATGACTCGCAAGAGCACCATGAGTTCTTCCACCAGCATTTCGTGAAGAAGGGCGCCGAGCTGGCCCGCGCCTGCGCCACCACCGTGCAGCTGCACCGCAAGCTCGAAGAGCAGCAATTGCAGCAGCTGCAACCGCAAACCTTGGCGGCCTGACCGCCTCCAACAGCGTGAACTAAAGGGTTTTCCCTGGCCATCATGGGCAGCTAACTGTTTTTTGGCACACTGGCGAGCCGCTCTCCGTTTTGGAGTTGCGGCTTTTTTTATTGCAATGACCGATTCCGCATCTTTGACCCGCCGCCAGGCCTGGCTCGGCGTGATCGCCCTGGCCATGGGCGCCTTTGTTTTCAACACCACCGAGTTTGTGCCGGTGGGCCTGCTCAGCGACATTGGTGGCAGCTTTGGCATGGGCACCGAGCAGGTGGGCCTGATGCTGACCATCTATGCCTGGATCGTTGCGCTCACCTCGCTGCCCTGCATGCTGATGACCAAGAATGTCGAGCGGCGCAAGCTGCTGATGGGCGTGTTTGCGCTGTTCATCGTAAGCCATGGCCTGTCGGCCATCGCCTGGAACTACGCCACCTTGCTGATCAGCCGCATGGGCATTGCGCTGGCGCATGCGGTGTTCTGGTCGATCACCGCATCGCTGGCGGTGCGCATTGCGCCGCAGGACAAGCGCCCGCAGGCGCTGGGCCTGCTGGCCACCGGCACCACCTTGGCGATGGTGCTGGGCGTGCCTCTGGGCCGCATGGTGGGCGAGGCGCTGGGCTGGCGCACGACCTTCGGCATCATCGGCGTGCTGGCGCTGGCCGTCATGCTGGTGCTGTGGCGCATGCTGCCCCTGCTGCCCAGCGAGAATGCCGGTTCGCTGCGCAGCATTCCGGTGCTGTTCAAGCGCCCGGCGCTGTCGGCCACCTATGCCTTGCTGATCCTGATGGTGACAGCCCAGTTCACCGTCTACAGCTATATCGAGCCGCTGATCCAGCGCGAGGCGGGGCTCAACAACCAGGTCACCACCTGGGTGCTGCTGCTGTACGGCGGCATGGGCATCGTGGGCAGCATCCTGTTCAGCAGCTTTGGCATGCGCTGGCCGCGCGGCTTTTTGCTCGGTGCGATGGCGGTGCTGACAGCCTGCCTGTGGCTTTTGCTGCCCAGCACGCGCTGGCCGCCTGCGCTCTACCTGGTCTGCGCCGTGTGGGGTGTCGTCATGCTGTGCATGGTGCTGCCGCTGCAGGCCAAGGTGCTGCGCCTGGCCTCGGACGCCACCGATGTGGGCATGTCGCTGTTCTCGGGCATTTTCAATATCGGCATTGGCGCGGGCGCCTTGCTGGGCAGCCAGGTGGGCATGCATGCCGGACTGCACTACCTGGGCCCCGTGGGCGGCAGCATTGCCGTGCTGGGGGTGCTGTGGTGTGCCTTTGCCGGCTGGAAGTGGCGCAGCAGCTTTGCCCCCGCAGGGGCGGAGGCGCGCATTGTGCCGCACTAACTGGCCAGCGAAGGAGCGTCCCTAGCACCATCCACCTGCCCGGCACCACCTGTGTGCCGGGCATTTTTTTGGGCTTACCGTTTTGTGGCTTGGGGCGATCGGCGCAGGTAGATCCAGGCATCCAGCGCCAGCAGTGCCAACAGGCTGCAGCCCAGCACCGGCAGCAGCCAGCCCAAGGCGACTGCCACCAGCAACAGAGCCAACGCTGAAACACGCGGCAACTGGCGCCATTGGTGGACCAAGGTCAGCTGGCCATGCAGCCACTCGCGGCTGCGGCCCGGGCGCTTGCGCCATTGCAGCCAGCCAGTCACTGCCATTGCGACAATGCCGGCGCCCAGCAGCACCAGCACCGCCTGGTTCAAAACACCCCAGCTGCCCATGTGCAGGTCAATGCCCCAGCGTGTCAGCTTGGAGGCGAGTGGGTAGTCGCTAAAGCGCTTGTGGTCCAGCACCTGGCCGTTCGCCAGGTCGATCGCCAGCGCATCCACTTCGGTGGGCCAGGAGCGGTTGATTTCGGTCACCGTCCAGGCCTTGTTGGCGGCGGCCGGGGGCCGGATCTCCAGCTTGGCCGATGCCAGGCCGTGCTGGCGGGCGAGCGCCAAGGCGGTACCAAAGTCTTCGGGCATAGGCAGCCTATCGGCTGGCGCCATCGGGGCGGCCTGGTGCTCGGCATGGTCCGCATGCGGGTCGGCCGCGTGCTGGTGCGCATGCGTGCCATGGTTTGCTGTGTCCAAGCTGGTGTTCAGGCGTGGCGTTTGCCAGCCCATCTGCTGCAGCGCCTGGCCAAAATGGCCGCCGGCCCAGCGCGACCAGGTCAGTCCCGTGGCCGACAGGAACAGCAGGCCCACCAGCAGCCACAGGCCCAGCCCATGGTGCCAGCGGCGCAGCGGAGGATGAGTCACCTGGGCGCCGGCCCGCTGCGGGCGCGACAGCCACCACAGTGCCACACCGCCCAGCGCAGCCACCCACAGCCAGGATGCTGCCAGCTCACTGTAGGTGCGGCCCCATTCGCCCATCAGCAACTGGCGGTGCAGCAGATCGAGCTGCTTGCGCAGCGGCAGCACGCCGCTGGTGCCATAGACCGTCAGGTCGCCTTGCAGCGCCAGGGTATAGGGATTGACAAAGAGGCTGCGGTACTCGGAGGGGCCCAGCGCCGCATCGGCCACCATCACGCGGGTGCTGCTACGCGCATCGGGCGCCGGGCGCACAGCGACCACGGCTGCCGGAGTGGGCAAGGACTGTAAGGCGGCTTGCACCTGAGCGGACAGCAGCTGCGCCTGGGCGCCAGGTACCGATTCGGCCTGCAGCGCGCTGCGGTAGAGCTGGTTTTCCAGTTGGGGCGTCAGTGCATATAGCAGGCCGGTCGCGGCGGCCACGACGATGAACGGTGCGACCAGCAGGCCGATATACAGATGCAGTCTGCGGATCAGCAGCTGCCAGATTTTGCGGGTGGAGGGAGACATCCAGGATCGTGGTTAGCGCATTGCGCGGCGCAGTGCAGCACTGCTCCAGTCCACCGCCATGCTCAAAAGCAGCATGGCGATGATGACGGTGCTGGCCTGCGCATAGTGGAACAGCGAGAGTTCGAAATACAGCAGCTGGCCCAGGCCGCCAGCGCCGACAAAGCCAAGGATGGCCGCCATGCGGATGTTCATCTCCCAGCGGTACAGGGTGTAGGCCAGCAGCTGCGGCGCGGCCGCTGGCAGCGTGCCATAGCAAAAGGCCAGCAGGCGGCTGCTGCCGGCCAGGCGCAGCGCCCGGGCCGGGGCTGCAGGTGTGTTCTGCAAGGCCTCGGCATAGAGCCGGCCCAGCACCCCGGCCGTGTGCAAGGCCAGCGCCAAGGCGCCCGCAAACGGGCCCAGGCCCACGGCCAGCACGGTGATCGTAGCCCAGACCAGCTCGGGCACCGAGCGCAGCAGGTTGAGCAGCGCGTTCCAGGGCGTGCGCCAGCGCGGCAAGGCCAGCAGCAGCCCGGCCATTGCCGCCAGCAGGCTGCCGATGACGGAGATCGCCAAGGTCTCCCACACGCCCTGGGCCACCTTGCGCAGCCAGGCGGCGCTCAGGTCGGGCGAGAAAAAGCCGGCCACAAAGCTGCCCATCGACTGCACAGCATCCCGGCTGAAGAGCGCAGACCAATCGATGTTGAGCAGCCAGAAGCTAGCCCACAGACCAGCAGCGCCGAGCAGCAGCAGCGCCGCACTGCGCCAGCCAAAGGGCAGCGCACGGGCTGCCGGCGGCGTATCGAGCGCGCGGCGCAGCCACCAGGACAGCAAATCGGCCAGCGCCACCAGCAGCATAAAGGCCAGCAAGATGCTGGCGACCTCGCCGCCATTGAGCATCTTCATCGCCTGGTCCATCAGCTGGCCCAGGCCACCGGCACCCACAAAGCCCATGACGACCGAGGCGCGGATTGCGCATTCCCAGCGGTAGACGCTGTACGAGGTCAGCTCGCGCGCCGCTTGAGGCAGCGCGCCGTAGAGCAAGGCCTGCAAGCGGCCTGCGCCGCTCGCGCGCAGTGCGCGGGCTGGCGCCGGGTCGGCCGATTCGAGAATCTCGGCATAGACCTTGGCCAGCATGCCGCCATAGGTCAGGCCCAGGGCCAGCACGCCAGCGGCGGGGCCCAGGCCAAACACCCGCACAAACACCAGCGCCCAGACCAGCTCGGGCACACCGCGCAAAATGGTCAGTACGCTGCGGGTGATCGGGTTGAGGCTGACCTTTTCGCGCGCAGCGCCGCTCGCCAGATAGGACAGCGGCAGCGCCAAAACCAGCGCCAGCGCCATGCCGGCGGTGGCAATGGCCAGCGTCTCCAAGCTGGCCTGGCCCAGGTAGCCTAGAAACTCCGGGCGGGTTTCGGGCGGCAGAAACTGGGCCATAAAGCCGCCGACCACTTTGAGGTTGTTGCTGTCAAAAAACGGCGCCAGTGAAAAGCCCGAGGTCTGCAGCATGGGCCACAGCACCAGCAGCGCCAGCAGCAGCGCGATAAGGCGCCCACGCGCTGCCGGGTCGCGGCGGTGCGTGTGGGTGGCAGCAGCTGGCATCAGCGGCATGTGATCACGTCAGCCGCCGGGCTGGCTGCCACCTGCGGCGCGGCACTGGCCATGCTGCCCAAGGTGGGTAGCGCAGCCGCACTGCCATCGGCATGGGCGTACAAGGCCTGGAGTTGTGCCTGGCGCACCTGCGCGGCGGGCAGGTCAAAGGCAATCCGGCCATCGCGGATACCGACAATGCGTGCAAAGCAGCTGAGCGCCAGGTCCACCGCATGCAGGCTGGCGACCAAGGTGGCTTGGCGCGCGGCGGCCTCTTGCACCAGCAGCTGCACGGTGGCGAGCGACAGCGCGGGGTCGAGCGCCGAGACCGGCTCATCGGCCAGGATCAACCGGGCCTGCTGGTAGAGCACGCGGGCAATGCCCACGCGCTGAAGCTGGCCGCCCGAGAGCTGGTCGCAGCGCGCAAAGAGCTTGTCCTCCAGCTGCACGCGGGCCAGCGCCTCGCGGGCACCGGCCATGTCTTGCGGGTAAGCGAGCGACGCCAGCGCCTTCCACAGCGGCCACTGGCCCAGGCGGCCGGCGAGCACGGCGGTGACCACGCGCTGGCGCAGCGCAATCGGGGCGCTCTGGTGCACGGTGCCGATGAGGCTGCGCAGCGCCTTGAGCTGGCGCGCCGTGGGGCTGGCAGGCGCGCTGGGCAAGGCCTGGCCCAGCACCTGCATGCGGCCGCTGCTGGGCAGGTGGGCCGTGCCGATCACCGTCAAGAGCGAGGTCTTGCCCGCGCCGGACGGGCCGATCAGCGCAATGCTCTCGCCCTGGGCCGCAGACAGGCCGATGCCCGAGAGCGCGACAAAACCATTGGTGTGGGTCAGGCCCACATCGTCAAGCACAAAGCTCATGGATCAAATGCTGGAAAAACGCCGCAGAGGCGGCATGGGCACTGCACCAGCGCCCATGCCAGGCGGCCACTTACTTGAGCAGACCGGCGGACTTGGCGGCCGCTTCGGTGCCGGCATAGTTCTCGGGCTTGGTCGGGATGAACTTGGAGGCGCGCTGCAAATCCATGATGGCCTTGTGCTCGGGCTTGGCTGGGTCCAGCGCCAGGAAGGCATCGGTCAGTTTCTTGGTGATGGCTGGGTCCAGGTCGCCGCGCACGGTCCAGTTGTAGTCAAAGTAGGTGGGGGTGGTGGCAAACACGCGCACCTTGCTGGTGTCGACCTTCTTGGTCTCGACCAGCTTGTCCCAGACCGAAGTGTTGAGCACACCGGCCTCTGCCTTGCCGGCCGCCACAAAGGCCACGGTCGCATCATGCGCGCCCGAGTAAGCCACGGTCTTGAAATCCTTTTCCGGGTTCAGGCCGTCTTGCAGCAGAAAATAGCGTGGCATCAGGCTGCCCGAGGTGGACGAGGGCGCGCCAAACGCAAAGGTCTTGCCCTTCAAGTCAGCCAACGTCTGGATGCTGGGGTCGGCGGTGATGAACTTGCTGGTGAAGACTGCGTCTTCGGCGCGCTGCACGATCGGGATCGCCGTGCCGTTGGTGCGGATCTTGGCCTGCACATAGGTAAAGCCGCCCAGCCAGGCCAGGTCCAGCTTCTTGGTGGCCAGGGATTCGACCACCGCCGCATAGTCGGACACCGGCGTGAACACCACCTGCATGCCCGTGGCCTGCGACAGATACTCGCCCAGCGGCTTGAACTTGCGCTGCAGCTCCGTCGGCGCCTCGTCGGGGATGGCCGATACGCGCAGCACCGCAGGGGTGTCTGCATGGGCGCTGAAAGTTGCCAGGCTGGAGAGGGTCAGCGCGGCCAGCGACAGGCCACGCAGCGCCGAGCGGCGAGCGGTAGAGTGGGTCATAGAGCTTCCGTTTTAAGAACGTGTTTAGGATCTCCTCGCGCCGCGACAGTGGTTTTGCGGGATGGGATGCGAGGCGCAACACCGCAGCAATAGCCATGCTATTGCGAGGATTTGCAACGACGTAGACCGCCCCTGCCCGGGTGGCCCTAGCCGGGCGCCCGCAAAGCCACTGTCCCGAAGGGTTGGAGTGAAATCGGGCGATTTCTGCGCGCTGGCTCTTGCTTGCACCCCGGTGCAAGCTGCGTTCCACCCCTTCGAACTCATCCCGATTGCACTCCAACGCGGCTGCGTAGAGATCATAAACACGTTCTCAAAGCCACCGCCGTCCGGATAACACGGCGATTTAATAGGCCACGCGGATAACGCGGCGATAGGAAAGTCTTCATGGTTTCGATGCGAAGAGACCATCAATACCTTCACAGGACCAAGGCAGTACACCGACCACCAAAGCGGATTCTTGCTTATTTGGCAAAACCACCGCTGCTCCTCACGTTCTTTTTTGGCCACAGCGGCATGCAAGCCCTCACTGGTGCCAGCCATCGCCATTCAAAGCTGCGCTGGTGCAGCGCTTGGGGTTAGGACAGTGCCAGCGGCGCAAAGTGGGCTTGCAGCGCGGCCAGCGCCAGCCGCACCCGCGCAGGCAGCGCCTGGCGCTCGGGGGTCAGTGCAGAGATGCGCAGGCTGCCGCAATCCCAGTCGGGCAGCAGGCGCAGCAGCTGACCGCTGTGCACCTGGTCGGCCACCTCGAGCGAGAACAGGCGGGCGAGACCCAGCCCCTCGCGGCACAGCTGCTGCAGCGCGTACTGCTGGTTGCTGATGATGCGTGGCGTGGTGTGCAGCACCACCAGCTCGCCGCTGTGGCGGTGCTGCAGCTGCATGCTGGCGCTGGCGCTGGTGCTGTTGTTGTTGTTGTTGGTTGTGCCGATATTGCGCGCCATCCAGGGCCAGGCTTGCAGGGCCTGCGGGTTGCTCGGCCAAGGCCTGCCTTGCGCCAGCGCCGGGGCGGCGCATATCCACCAGGGCAGGGTGCCCAGCGTGCGCGCGACCCAGTGGGAGTCGGGCAGCTCGCCCAGGCGAATGGCGATGTCCACCCGCTCTGCGACCAGATCGCTGTGCGAATCATCGAGCAGCAGTTGCAGGCGCAGTTGCGGATGGGCATGCAGCAACGGAGCCAGCGCCCGGCCCAGCGGTGCGGCCAGGCCCAGCACGGCGGCAATGCGCAGCTCGCCCACGGGTTCGTCGCGCTCGGCATCGAGCTCGGCGCGGGCCTGGCGTGCGGCCTGCAGCATCACTGCGCACTGCGCATAAAAGCGCTGCCCGGCGTCGGTCAGACTGAGCCTGCGCGTCGTGCGGTGCATCAGCGGCAGGCCTGCCTGGGCTTCCAGCTGCCGCACCTGCTGGCTGACGGCCGAAGCACTCATGCCCAAAATGCGTGCAGCAGCCGTCATCGAGCCTTGCTCGACCACGGTGGCAAAAATAGCCATGCGCTTGAGGTCTTCCATCGGCTGATTATGAAGCACAGCTTCAAAGAATTGCTTCAAATAGAGGGATTATCAAATCAGCTCCCCAGCCCTACAGTGTGGTCATGGCGTGGCGCAAAGGCTGCCCGCCGATGTTCATGCAAAGGAAATACGATGAAAGTCACCCTGATTGGATCGACCGGTTTTGTAGGCGCCGCATTGCTCGATGAATTGCTGCAACGCGGCCACGACGTGGTGGCCCTGGTGCGCGACCCCGCCAAGCTGGCGCCCCGCCCGCACCTGCAGGTGCTGCAGGGCGATGTGATGGATGCGGCCGTGGTGCAAAAGGCCGCTACGGGCAGCGACGCGGTACTGTCGGCCTACAACGCAGGCTGGACCAACCCGAATATCTACGAGGATTTCCTCCAGGGCTCGCGCGCCATCGAGGCCGGCACCCGCGCAGCTGGCGTGGCCCGCTACCTGGTGGTGGGCGGTGCGGGCAGCCTGTATGTGAACGGCCAGCAGTTGGTGGATTCGCCCGAGTTCCCCGCTGCGATCAAGCCTGGTGCCAGTGCGGCCCGCGACATGTATACCGCGCTGCAAAAAGAGACAGCCCTGGACTGGACCCTGCTGAGCCCGCCCGTGGGCTTCCATGGCGGATCGGCTGCACAAAGCCAGGGCCGCACCGGCCAATACCGCACCGGCAAGGATGAGCCGCTGTGGCAGGCCGATGGCAGCCCTGGCGATATCTCGGCAGCGGATTTGGCCGTGGCCCTGGTCGATGCGCTGGAGCAGCATCTGCACAGCAAGGCGCGCTTTACGGTCGCCTATTAAAAGAACAGGCCTGCTGGCGCAGACCGGGGACTCAGTCCGCCTGCGCCAGAAATGTCTGCACCCGGCCAAGCACCTGCTCGGCCATTTCGCGATGCGGCACATGGTGGGCGCCGGCGATGATGGCGGTCTGGCCGCCAGCCCCCGCCTGGCGGGCAATGCGTTCAGGGTGCGCGGTGCTGCCGTATTCATCGAGCTCACCATGGATAGCGAGCAGGGGGCATTGCAGGCGGGGCAGCCAGGCGTCCACGCTCCAATCGCTAAACGCGGGGCTGAGCCAGGTTTCCGTCCAGGCATCGACTACCCAGCGTGCCTTGCTGCCGTGGTATTTGGCCAGGCGCTCCAATTGCTCCGCGTCCTGGAACAGCGCGCGGGCCTCGACAATGCCCGCCCGCGTGCGGTCTTCGACAAAGGCCTGGGCGGCGATGGTGACCAGGGCCGTGCATTCCTGGCCCGCACCGGCCGCAATGGCGATACCCATGCCGCCGCCCACGCTATGGCCCAGCAAGGCAAAGCGCCTGAGCCCCAGATGCTGGCGCACAATGGGAAAGTAAATCTCCGCTTCTTCGCCGACAAACTGCGTTGACAGCGTGTCGCCGCGCGCGTCGGACTGGCCAAAGCCCAGGCGGTCATAGGCGATCACCTGCCGGCCCGTGACCTGGGCCAGCTGCGCCGGAAAATCGCGCCATAGCGCGACCGACCCCAGTGAGTCATGCATCAGCACCAGCGGCGCTTTATGTGCGGTGCTCGGGGTCCAGGTTTTGGCATACAGCCGGCCCTGCTGGGGCAGGCCGATCCAGTGTTCTTGGGCGATGGCGGCGGTGTCGGAGATGGCGGTCATGGTCTCGGCGGCGAGGGAGATGACCGCATCTTAGTGGCGCCGGGCAGTGATTATCTGCCCGCTGGAGACACCACAAAGTTCATCTGCATCTGCGCACGTGCCGGGTCGGTCCAGCGGTAGGGCAGCTCGGTCTCCTGCACCTGCAGCATCGCATCGACCGGCCAGGCCGCCCACCACCAGGCATCGGGCGCCGGGTCCTCGGTGGAGATTTGCAGCCAGGGCAGCTGCTGGCGGCGCGCGCTTTCGGCGGCCTGCCAGGCGCAATCCTTATGAAAGCCCGGCTCGTCCGCATCGCAGACCACGATCTGGGCCTGCGGAAACAGAATGCGCATCACGCCGCCAGTGGTGTGGTGCTCGGCGAGCACCATGCCTTGGCCCTGGTAGCCTGCCTGGCGCAAGGTCTGGGCGATCAGGTCCAGCTGCCAATTGAGGCGGTCACCCTTGCCGCGCTTGGCATCGCGCAGCGGCGCCAGCAAGGCCAGCGACCACACCAGCACCAGCATGCCCAGGCAGGCCAGCAGGTAGCGCTGGCGGCTTTTGTCCGATGCGGCAAGCGCCGGGCAGCGGGCCAGCATATAGAGCGGAAAAATCAGCAGCAGCGGCTGGATCCAGCGGCCATCGAACTTGGCCGCGCCGGCCAGCGCCATCAGCGCGAGCGACCCCGCCACCAGCGCCATATAGCGGCCCAGCAGCGGCACCAGCCAGTCAGGCGTGGGACTGGTATGGACGGCGCCGTTGGCCGCAGCGGGCTGCTGCCAAAAGCGCCCACTGGTCCAGCGTGCCATCAGCAGCCAGGGCAGCACGGCCAGCAGCAAAAAGGCCAGCAGATCGCGCAGGCCCTGGGCCAGGCCGCTGAGGTAGGAGCTGGTTTCTGCCGGGTGCAGCTTGTCCAGCGTGGCGCCGCTGGCCGCTTGCCAATGCTCCAGCACCCACCAGGCATGCGGGGCCACCAGCGCGATGCTGATCAGCGGCGTGAGCCACCAGCCGCGCGAGAGCAGCGCACGGCGCGTGCTGCCCAAGCTCAGGCAGGCCAGCAGCAAGGTCACGGCCACCAGCAGGTAGCTGTATTTGGAGAGCATGCCCCAGGCCACGACCAGGCCCAGGTAGACAAAGCCCAGCGGTCGCGGCTGGCGCAGCTGGCGCAGCAGCAACCACCAGGTCGCGCAGATCGCGCAGGTCAGCATCACCGTGTGGGTCTGGTCGCGCAGCAACTGCCAGGCAATGCCGGGAAGCCAGGCCATGCCGGCAGCGGCCGGCCAGGCCTGGCGGGCAGGCAGCACCTCGCGCGCGGCCAGCAGCATAAAGACAAAGCTCAGCGCAATCAGGCTGTTTTTGAGCAGCACCACGGCGACGGTGCTGGGGCCGAGCACCCCCACCAGGGCCCATTGCAGCCAGGTGTAGAGCGGCGGCTGGGGCCCGTAGCCCAGTGCCAGTTGCTGCGACCAGACCAGCTGCTCGTTCTGGTCCCAGGACACCCCGTGCGAGGCCAGCAGGCGGCTGGCCATGACCAGCACAAACAGCGCTGCAATCCAGCGCAGGGCTTGGCGGTCAACGGCAGGGGGCTGGGTAGGGAGCGGGGTCATGCAAGCGGCAAGAAGGGCGGCATGGCCGCCAAAAAAACTGCCCGATCATAAAGGGCAGACGTAAAGCCAACGCAAAGCGCGAAGGCGGTTTGCTGTGATTTTTAGTCTGCGCTGGGCCAGGGCGCATCGCCATAGAGCTGCGCTGCGCTGATGCCCAGATCCAGCCGCTGGATGGGCAGCGGCGGCGGTTGCAGCTGCAAGCCCAGGCGCTGGTAGACGCCTTCGCTCGACAGCCCGTAAGGCGCCGCATCGGCATTGTCAAACGCAAAAAACACCTGCTTGGCCTGGCCCGCCACGATTGCGGCCAGGCACATGGGGCAGGGGTGGCCGGAGGCATAGACCGTCAGCCCCTGCAGGTGCGGCAGCTGGCGCTGGTGGCAGCAGTCGCGGATGGCTTCCATCTCGGCGTGGCCCGTCATGTCCTGCGTCTGGCTGATGGTGTTCACGCCCCGGCCCAGGATGCTGCCCGCATCATCGGCAATCGCTGCGGCAAAGGGGCGGCCTTTTTGCAGATGGCGGTTGCGGTGGGCGCTGGCTAGCACCTCGCGCAGGATGGCGGTGTGCTGGGCGTGCAGGGTGTCGGTCATGGGGCGCTTCTTATTGTGGAACACCTGGCCGATTGTGCTGTCAGCCTGTGGGCCGGTGCCGCCTGGCCGGCAAAGACTGACAGTGGCACTGCGGCACTGGGACTGGTGGGGGCTGCGCAAACTGGGGCAAGATGCAGGCATGCATACCGCCCCCGTATCCTCTCCTACTGTGCCCCGCGAAGGCTGGGACCCTGCACAGACCGGCCATGCCTTGTTCCGCACCCGGCTGGGTGTTTGCGGCATTGCCTGGGGTGCGCAGGCCGTGGTGGCGCTGCGGCTGCCCGAGCCCAGCCTGGAAGCCACCCAGATGCGCCTGCTCGAGCACGCACGCCAGCGCCGAGAGGGCCTGTGGCCGCAGGTCCAGGTGCCGGGTGATTTGAGTGCGCAGGCCTTGCAGGCGGTGGCCGGCGTGCAGTGGCTATTGGCTGGGCGCGAGGGTGGCTCCGACCCGGATGACAGTGCGCCCTGGCCCGATGCACCCGCCCCGGTGCTGGGTGATTTGCGCAGCCTGCTGACCCTGAACCGCTGGTCTGCGCGCAGCGGCCTGCCGCTGCTCGATGATGTGGTGCTGGACTGGCATGGCGTGCCGGATTTTTCGCGGGCGGTCTACCAGCTGGCACTGGCCATTGAGCCGGGCCAGACGCGCAGCTATGGCGACCTGGCGCAGGACCTGGGTGGCAAGGGCTTGGCGCGTGCCGTGGGCCAGGCATTGGGCGCCAACCCTTTTGCGCCGGTGGTGCCCTGCCACCGCATCCTGGCGGCGCAAGGCGCGGGCGGCGGCTTCTCGGCCAATGGCGGCACGCGCACCAAGCTGCAACTGCTGGAGTGGGAGGGCGCAGCGCTGGGCGATGGCAGCAGCCTGGGGCTGTTTGATTGAGCGCTACGCCAATAACCAAAAGGGCCGCAACAGCGGCCCTGGGTACATGGCGATAGCGCCCCGCCTCAGACCACGCCTTCGCTGTGCAGCTGCGCAATCTGCGCGGGCGAGCGGCCCAGCTCGGCCAGGATCTCGTCGGTATGCTGGCCCATCGCGGGGGGCGGGCGGCGCACCACCGGCGGCGTAGCAGTCAGCCGCATGGGGCTGGCGACGGTGCTGATGCTGCCGATCTGGTCGCCAGCGTCGCGCGGGATCTGCACATGCAGGCCGCGTGCAATCACCTGCTCATCCTCAAAGGCCTGGGCGATGTTGTTGATGGGGCCGCAGGGGACGGCCTTGTCTTCGAGCAGCGCAATCCATTCGGCGGTGGTGCGGGTCTTCATCAGCGGGTACATCAACTCCTGCAAATCCTTGCGGTGGATGATGCGGCCCGAGTTGCGGGTAAAGCGCGGGTCCTGCGCCCAGGCCTCGTTGCCGGTCGCGGCGCAAAAGCGGGCGAACTGGCCGTCGTTGCCAATGGCCAGCAGCACATTGCCGTCCTTGCTGGGAAAGTCCTGGTAGGGGCCGACGCTGGGGTGGATATTGCCTGCGCGCTGCGGAATATCGTCTGCATTCAAATAGCCCACCGCCTGGTTGGCCAGCACGGCCATGCCCACATCCAGCAAGGCCATGTCGATGTGCTGGCCCTCGCCGGTCTGGTGGCGCGCCTGCAGCGCGGCCAGGATCGAGCAGCAGGAATAAATGCCGGTGAACACATCAGTGACCGCAACGCCCACCTTGAGCGGGCCGCCACCGGGCTCGCCATCGGGGTGGCCGGTGATGCTCATCATGCCGCTCATCGCCTGCACCATCAGGTCGTAGCCGGCGCGGGGCGCGTAGGGGCCGGTCTGGCCAAAGCCGGTGACCGAGCAGTAAATGAGGCGCGGGTTGATCTTGCGCAGGCTTTCATAGTCCAGGCCATAGCCCTTGAGGCCGCCCACCTTGAAGTTCTCGACGAGGATGTCGGCATCCTTGGCCAGCTCGATGATCAGCGCCTGGCCCTGGGGCGAGGCCATGTCGATGGTGATGCTGCGCTTGTTGCGGTTGCAGCAGGTGTAGTAGCTGGCCTGCTCGGTCTTGGCGCCGTCATCGGTGTGCAGGTAGGGAGGGCCCCAGTGGCGCGTGTCGTCGCCAGCCTCGGGGCGCTCGACCTTGATCACCTCGGCGCCCAGGTCACCCAGCATCTGTGCGCACCAGGGGCCGGCCAGCACCCGCGACAGATCCAGAACTTTGATGCCGTCCAGCGGCGCGATGCTTGCGGTCATGGTGTCTCCAAATTTGATAGCTGCCCATGCATGTGCAACAGGCGCTGCAGCAAGAAATTTCTGCAAAACTCGCCGATGGTACGTGCGGCCTCAGGGCGGCGCCATTCGCATCCGGCAAGGGGGTGGTTAAGCGATCACAAAACACCACAACCCACCCACGCAGCGCCTGCAGTGAAGTGGGTTGTGGGTGGGCATGCAGCAGCTGCTGCATGCGATGGGGCTCAGGCGGTGCTTAGTTGGCGAACGCAGCGATGCCGGTCTGGGCGCGGCCCAGGATCAGCGCGTGCACATCGTGCGTGCCTTCGTAGGTGTTGACCACTTCCAGGTTCACCAGGTGGCGCGCCACACCGAACTCGTCGCTGATGCCGTTGCCGCCCATCATGTCGCGGGCCAGGCGGGCAATGTCCAGCGACTTGCCGCAGTTGTTGCGCTTGATCAGCGAGGTGATCTCGATCACGTTCTGGTGCTCGTCCTTCATGCGACCCACGCGCAGCGCCGCTTGCAGGCCCAGCGTGATTTCGGTCTGCATGTCGGCCAGCTTTTTCTGGATCAGCTGGTTGGCGGCCAGTGGGCGGCCAAACTGCTTGCGGTCCATCGTGTACTGGCGGGCGGTGTGCCAGCAGAACTCGGCCGCACCCATCGCACCCCAGGCAATGCCAAAGCGGGCGCTGTTCAGGCAGGTGAAGGGGCCCTTCAGGCCGCGCACTTCGGGGAAGGCGTTTTCTTCGGGTACAAACACATCGTCCATGACGATCTCGCCGGTGATCGAAGCGCGCAGGCCCACCTTGCCGTGGATCGCGGGAGCCGACAGGCCCTTCATGCCCTTTTCCAGCACAAAGCCGCGGATCTGGCCGACGGCGCCGCCTTCGGAGACTTCCTTGGCCCAGACCACAAACACATCGGCGATGGGGCTGTTGGTGATCCACATCTTGCTGCCCTTGAGCTTGTAGCCGCCATCCACCTTGTAGGCGCGGGTGGCCATGCTGCCAGGGTCGGAGCCGTGGTCGGGCTCGGTCAGGCCAAAGCAGCCGATGAACTCGCCCGATGCCAGCTTGGGCAGGTACTTCTGCTTTTGCGCTTCGGTGCCGAATTCGTTGATCGGCACCATCACCAAGGAGGACTGCACCGAGGCCATCGAGCGGTAGCCCGAGTCGATGTACTCGATCTCGCGCGCCACCAGGCCGTAGCTCACGTAGTTGAGGCCAGCGCCACCGTATTCGGTGGGGATCGTGGGGCCCAGCAGGCCCAGCTCGCCCATCTCACGGAAGATGCTGGTGTCCACCGATTCCTTGCGGAACATCTCCTGCACACGCGGTGCGAGCTTGTCGCGGCAGTAGGCGCGGGCTGCGTCGCGGATCATGCGCTCGTCTTCGGTGAGTTGCTCGTCGAGGTGGAAGGGGTCTTCCCAGGTGAATTGCGCCATGTCTTGCTCCTTGGATCTGTATTCGCTCATCGGAAGGCAGGCCGGGCGCAGAAGCGCGGGCCTGCCAAAACAGCCGCCATGGTAGGCCTGCCGCAGCGCAGGGGCAAACGATTGTTTATCATCCAGATATGCGCATTACGCATTTATACACATGCCGTCGCAGTGCAGTCGCAGAGAAAAAAGGAGTGATTGCATGCGTCACACAGGAGACAAGATATGCGCCGAATGATTCCTTCGACCCAGGCGCTGGCCTGCTTTGAGGCGGCTGCCCGCCACGAGAGCTACACCCGCGCTGCCCAGGAGCTGGCGCTGACGCAAAGCGCCGTCTCGCGCCAGATCATTGCACTTGAAGAGCAACTGGGCGTGCAGCTGTTCAAGCGCTCGCGCCATGGCATGGTGCTGACGGCCGCAGGCCACCAGTACAGCCAGCAGGTGGCGCAGTGGTTGCAGGGCATCGAGCGCGGCACGCTGGACATCATGGCCCACCAGGGCGCGGGCGGCGCGATCAGCATTGCGGCCGTGCCCACCTTTGCCACCCGCTGGCTGCTGCCGCGCCTGCCGCAGTTCCTGCAGCAGCACCCGGGCGTCGTGGTGCATATCGATGTGCAGACCCGGCCCTTTGCCTTTGCCGAGCGCCAGGTCGATGCCGCCATCTATGCCGGCACGGCCGAGCAGGCGCGCCAGTGGCCGGGCACGCAGGCCGCTTGGCTGATGGACGAGCTGATCGTGCCGGTCTGCAGCCCGCGCCTGCTCGAGGGCGCCACCCAGCGCGGGCGCGGCCGTGCCTACCTGACGGTATCGCCCCAAGTGCTGGCCCAGCTGCCGCTGCTGCAGCAAAGCACCCGGCCGGACGGCTGGCGCAAATGGTTTGATGCCGCTGGCGTGCAGGCGCCCCATGCGCTCGATGGCCCGCGCTATGAGCTGTTCTCGATGCTGGCCGTCGCTGCTGCGGCCGGTATGGGCGTGGCGCTGATCCCGCCAATGCTGATCGAGGATGAGCTCGCCCGGGGCGAGCTCGTGGTCGCCTGTGAGCAGCCTTTGACCGGCAGCCGCGCCTATTACTGGATGACCCCGCTGGCCACCGAGCCCCTGCCTGCCCAGCCCGCGCTGCAGGCCTTTGCCAGTTGGCTCAAAGGCCGGGCCGCCTAGTGGCCTAAGGGTAAGTGCTGCAGCGCAACAGGCCCCAGGCATCACTACAATCTAAAAATTGCCTTAGAGGTAAAAACCGCCGTCCCAGAGACTAGGATGGACGGTATTCCCATAACGCCAGCCGTTGGCGAGAGACACAGGAGATCCGCGTGCCGGAAAACACCCCAGGAACAGCCACCGCGTCCGAGCGCGTCGTCAAGAAATACCCCAACCGCCGTCTGTACGACACCCAGACCTCTGCCTACATCACCCTGGCCGAGGTCAAGGCCCTGGTCATGCAAAACGAGCCCATCGTTGTGAAGGACGCCAAGACCGGCGAGGACCTGACGCGCAGCATTCTGCTGCAGATCATTCTGGATGAGGAAGCCGGCGGCGCGCCGATGTTCACCGAGGCCATGCTGGTCAACATCATCCGCTTCTACGGCCATGCGATGCAGGGCTTTATGGGCTCCTACCTGGAGCGCAATGTGCAGCTGTTCACGGAGATGCAAGGCCGCTTTGCCGACCAGATGAAGGGCGCGACGCCCGAGATGTGGCGCAATTTTCTGGGTATGCCGATGCCCGGCGTGCCAGGCATGCCCGATGCGAGCAACTACCAGGCGCAGTCGCAGCAGTTCTTCCAGCAGATGCAGGAGCAGATGCAGAAGCAGACCGAGCAGATGCTGACGGCTTTTGGCATCAAGCGGCCTTGATGCAGGGAATGGCTTGGCGCTAGCTGGAGGGGCCAAGCCATGTTGCGCGCCTGCTGTCTGACGCGTGCATGCCACGTGCGGCATGAGCAAACGGGCGATGTCGATGCTGCGTTCTTGAACGCAGCGACTGCATATGCTATAACCTCCAATCCTTCAATTTTTGCCTTTTCGGAGCCTTTCATGTCCCGCCTGTTCGTCACCCGCTAATCGCCGACGACTGCATTTGCAGCCTCGTGCGGCGCAAGTCTGCGCCACAGCTGGCTGCGGTACTGGCTCCGAGCTCCCTACGCCTGCCATGAGGCGGCGGGAGCGCTGAATCCCCCGCTTCCCCTGCGCGACGACCTCTTTCCTTTTTTGGGTAAGAGCGGTCGACCTGCGCCTCACGTTCGTTGGCTTTCCCTGTCCTGCCGGACAGCGAGACGCTTCTCGCTGCAACGAACATGAATCCCCACACGCTTTCGATATTCAAATACCCGCGCACGCCTCACCTGGAAGGATCGCGCTTGCAAGCGGGCGACGATGCCAGTGACCAGGTGCCCCTCAAAGCCCTGGCTGGCCAACACGTCGTCATCGAGGAAAAACTCGACGGCGCCAACGCCGGCATTTCCTTTAGCGGCGCCGGCGACCAGCTACTGCAATCCCGAGGCCACTACCTGGTGGGCGGCGGCAGTGAGCGCCAGTTCAATCTATTCAAAGTCTGGGCCGCTGCCCACGAAGCGGCCTTGCTCGAACGCTTGGAGGACCGCTTTGTCGTCTATGGCGAGTGGACCTATGCCAAGCACTCGGTTTTCTACGACCAGTTGCCGCACCACTTTCATGAGTTCGACATGTTGGACCGGGAGACGGGTCAGTTTCTATCGACCCCGCGCCGCCATGCCTTGCTGCAGGGCTCACCGGTGCTGTCCGTGCCGGTTCTGTATGAGGGGCTGATGCCGACAGACCCCGCCTTGCTGTGGGCGCTGGTGCAGCCGTCCCTGGCCAAGAGCCGCGCCTGGCGCCAGTCGTTTGACCTCACAGTCCAACGAGAGGGTTTACCGCCCCAGCTGTGCTGGCAACAGACGAATAACTCGGACCTCGCAGAAGGCCTGTATCTGAAGGTGGAAGCGGACGGCCAGGTGGTGGCGCGCTACAAGCTGGTCCGGCAAGACTTTCTCCAGACAATTTTGGACAGTGGCTCACACCACAGCCAGCGGCCAATGATTGCCAATGGCCTGGCGCCAGGTGTGGACCTCTATGCGCCGCAGCCTTCGGTGAGCTGGGAAGACTTGTCCCTGCACACCATTCGCTCGCTGGATGCATTGAAAGCTTTGGCGCGAAGCAACCGGGCAGCTGGGCCGGATGGTGCCCGCCGAGTATTGGGAAGAAGCTCTCCCGGAAAGGACTGTGTATGAACTGGTCAACGATTGCGGGCCTGGTGCCCGCGCCGGGCGCCGCCCCGGATTTTGAGGCCTGTCTTGCGGCCTTCCCCGTACTGGAGCGGGCCAAAACGACGGTGCAGGACCCCCGATTTCACGCCGAGGGTGATGTCTGGACGCACACCCAAATGGTGGTGCAGGAGCTGCTGGCGCTGCCGGACTACCTGCAGGCGAGCCCGCATGACCGCATGGTCTTGTTCCTCGCGGCCTTGCTGCATGATGTGGCCAAATACCGGACCACGGTCATCGACCCACAGACCGGGGCCATCGGCCAGCCTGGCCATTCCCGCAAGGGTGCCGTGGAGGCCCGTGTGCTGCTCTGGGACGCGGGTGCGCCACTGGACCTGCGGGAAGCGGTCTGCCGCCTGATTGCAGTCCACCAAGTGCCATTTTTCGCGTTGGCTGGGTCTCGGTCTGGCAAGACGCCCGAGCGCATTGTGCGAGAGGGGTCCTGGCAGGTGAATCTTGTCCACTTGGCCGCTTTGGCCGAAGCAGATATGCGCGGGCGTGTCTGTGTGGACCAGCAGGCGGTGCTGGACAACATCGAACTCTTTCGGGAACTGGCGCGGGAAGAGGGCTGCTACGGGAGTCCTCGGCACTTTGCGGATGCCCACACCAGGCTGAGCTACTTCCGGGGCGCTGACGTCCACCCGGACTATGCGCTTTTTCAGGAACCTGGATCGCGCGTGACCGTGATGTGTGGCCTGCCCGCGTCGGGAAAGGACAGCTGGCTGGCGCAGCACCGGCGCGGCTTGCCGGTGGTGTCTTTCGATGATGCAAGAGAAGCGCTGGACCTGAAGCATGGTGAGAACGAGGGCGCCGCTGCGCACTTTGCCCATGACAAGGCCCGGGAACTGCTGCGCAAGAAGGCGCCTTTTGTCTGGAGCGCCACGCATCTGAGCCTGCAGATGCGAACGCGCACGCTTGATCTGCTGTTTGCCTACGGTGCCGAAGTGGAATTGGTCTACCTGGAGCAGCCACGTGCCGAGCTGCTGCGGCGTAACAGCCGCCGGGACTCGACCCTGTCCAACAAGGCGCTGCAGTCGCTGCTGAACCGCTGGGAGCTGCCAACCGAGACGGAAGCCCATGCGCTGCGCATTGAGCAGCCCTGAGGCGGCGTTGGCGGCCTTGGCAGTCTCCGCAACACAAGCTGGCCCGGTGTGGCCAGGTTGTGTTGTTTTCGGCGCTGGCGCTGCAGCCTTCCCCACGCTTTTCCGCCTATCTCCCACCTGAATGCACGTTCTCCAGGCTCCCGCCTGCGGGTCTATACCCCAGGGACGGAGCCTGTCAGGGCGCCTGCTTTAAAATACCGCCCAGATTAGTTGCCAGGTTCCCCTGCAAGAAAAATGAATACCGATACCCACGCTGCCACTGCGACGCTCGACGCCAACCGAACCCCCAAGGTGGGGTTCGTCAGTTTGGGCTGCCCCAAAGCCCTGACCGACAGCGAGCTGATCCTGACGCAGTTGAGCGCCGAGGGCTACCAGACCTCCAAGACCTTTGAAGGTGCCGATCTGGTGATCGTCAACACCTGCGGCTTTATTGACGATGCCGTGCGCGAGAGCCTGGACACGATTGGTGAGGCGCTGGCCGAGAACGGCAAGGTGATCGTCACCGGTTGCCTGGGCGCCAAGATGGGTGACGGCGGCGGCAACCTGGTCAAGCAGATGCACCCCAGCGTGCTGGCGGTCACGGGCCCCCACGCGACGCAAGAGGTGATGGATGCGGTCCACACCAACCTGCCCAAGCCGCATGATCCCTTCATTGACCTGGTGCCCGGCAGCTTTGGCGAGGCGGGCATCAAGCTCACGCCCAAGCACTATGCCTACCTGAAGATCTCCGAAGGCTGCAACCACCGCTGCACCTTCTGCATCATCCCCTCGATGCGCGGGGACCTGGTCAGCCGCCCGATTGGTGATGTGCTCAAGGAAGCCAAGGCGCTGTTTGCCGGTGGCGTCAAGGAGCTGCTGGTGATCAGCCAGGACACCTCCGCCTATGGCGTGGATGTGAAGTACCGCACCGGTTTTTGGGACGGCAAGCCGGTCAAGACCCGCATGCTGGAGCTGGTCGAAGCGCTGGGCGAGCTGGCCAAGCCGCATGGCGCCTGGGTGCGCTTGCACTATGTGTACCCCTACCCGACGGTGGACGCGATTTTGCCGCTGATGGCCCAGGGCCTGGTGCTGCCGTACCTGGATGTGCCGCTGCAGCACAGCCACCCCGATGTGCTCAAGCGCATGAAGCGCCCGGCCAGCGGTGAGCGC
This sequence comes from Comamonas koreensis, assembly GCF_014076495.1. Classification (NCBI taxonomy): domain Bacteria; kingdom Pseudomonadati; phylum Pseudomonadota; class Betaproteobacteria; order Burkholderiales; family Comamonadaceae; genus Comamonas; species Comamonas koreensis. The sequence continues at coordinate 2,091,934 of NZ_CP043575.1, forward strand.
AATCTGGAGCGCATCCGCGAATGGCGCGCGATCTGCCCTGAGCTGGTGATCCGCTCGACCTTTATTGCCGGCTTCCCTGGCGAGACCGAGGAAGAGTTCGAGCACCTGCTGGACTTTATCCGCGAGGCCGAGATTGACCGCGCAGGCTGCTTTGCCTATAGCCCGGTCGAGGGCGCGACTGCCAACGAGCTGCCCGGCATGCTGCCCGCTGAGGTGCGCGAGGCGCGCCGCGCCCGCTTTATGGAAGTGGCCGAAGAGGTCTCCGCCAGGCGCCTGGAGCGCCGTGTGGGCCAGACCATGCAGGTGCTGGTGGACAAGGCCATCGGCCTGGGCAAGAAGGGCGGTATTGCCCGCACCTACGCCGATGCGCCCGAGATCGATGGCGTTGTGCACCTGCTGCCGCCCGAGAAGCTCAGCAAGACCTACAAGGTCGGCGAGCTGATCAAGGTGCGCATTGTGCGCAGCCAGGGCCATGACCTGGTGGGTGTGCCGGTTTAAACACTGGATCGCATACAAAGCAAGGGGCCTTGCTGTTGCAGCAGGCCCCTTTTGTTTGGTCGTTGCGCTTTGGGAGCTTGTGCTTATTCCACCTGCAGACCAACGAGCTCCGGATAGTCCACCGGGTACTGTGGCTGCATATCCAGCAGGCAGTGGTTGAGCAAGGTGTTGACCATCAGGTTGCGGTGCAGCTTGTTGTCGGCGGGCACCACATACCAGGGCGCATGGGCGGTGGAGGTGGCTTCGAGCAGGTCCTCATAGGCCTGCTGGTAGGCATCCCACTGCTTGCGCACGGCCAGGTCATCGAGGCTGAACTTCCAGCGCTTTTCCGGCACATCGATGCGCTCTTGCAGCCGGATGCGCTGCTCGTCCTTGCTGATGTGCAGCATGCACTTGAGGACGGTGGTGCCGTTCTCGGCCAGCAGGCGCTCGAAGTCGTTGATCTGCGCATAGCGCTGCTTGGCGACCTGGCGCGTGATCCAGCCGTTGACCAGGGGCACCAGCACATCTTCGTAGTGGCTGCGGTTCCAGATGCCGATCTCGCCTTTGGCCGGCGCCACGGCATGGCAGCGCCAGAGGTAGTCGTGCGAGAGCTCTTCCTTGCTCGGACTTTTGAAGGTGGCCATGCGCAGGCCCTGCGGGCCGGTGGTCTTGAAGACGCCGCGCACGGTGCCATCCTTGCCGCTGGTGTCCATGCCCTGCAGCACCAGCAGCACCGAGCGCTTGTTCTCGCCCTGCAGCGGCCGCATCAGCTGGGCCAGCTGCTTGTTGAGCATCTTGAGGTCTTTTTCCTGGGCCTTGATGCTGCCATGCGCAAACGGTGTGGCGGCCGGGTCGTAGTCGGCCAGATGGACTGCGCCCTTGACGGGCACGCGGTAGTTCTGGGGATTGGGCATATCAGGCTAAAGGGTGTATCGGGCAGGCGGGATGCAACGGGCCATGATTTCAGCTTTTGGCAGACTTGTCACCTGGGGCGCCACGCCTGCAAGGGGCTTCACACCATCTTGCGGATCGGGCGCTTCTTCCAGATCGCCTGGTAGTACCAGGTCTGCAGCGCCAACGTCAGGCCGTAGGAGACGGGGAAGGCCATCCAGATGCCCACCAGACCAAAGTGGCGGCTGAACAGCCAGGCCAGTGGCAGCTCCAAGGTGGCGATCACGCCGATGGTGATCAACGTGGGCACCAGGACATCGCCGCTGGCACGCATCAGTGCTGCCAGCGAGGCAAAGGCGCCAAACAGCAGGCCACTCCACAGCACAATGCGCAGCAGCTCCACGGCCACGTGCAGCACCTCTTGATCGGTGATGAAGATGTACAGCAAGGGCCGGGCAAAAATGCTGCCCAGCAAGGCCGTGGCGCCACCGATGGCCATGTTGATCTGCATCGCAGTACGCGCAATGGCGGGCAGGCGCTCGCTGCGGCCTGCGCCAATCGATTGGGCCGCCAGGATGGACGCAGTGATGGCCACAGAGATCAGCGGGAACTGGGCAAAGGCATTGATCTGGTTGACGGCGCCGTAGGCGGCTGTGGCATCCGAGCCAAAGCCATTGATCAGCGATAGCACGACGAGGCCGGCCAGCGAGGTGGCGATCATCAGCACGCCAGTAGGGATACCCACACGCAGCACGGCGCGCAACAAGGTCCAGTCCAGGCGCATGGCGCGCAGCAGTGCGCGGTTGGGGGCCAGCACACTGCGCTTGCGGCGCAGCTGTATGGCCAGCCAGACCAGGGCCACGCTAAAGCCCAGAATCATCGACACCCCGGCGCTGGCCACGCCCAGGCGCGGCAGGCCACCCCAGCCGGCAATCAGCGCCGGCGTGCTGACCAGGCCGATGCCGGTGGACACGATCAGCGACCACATCGGCGTGAGCGTGTCGCCCACGCCGCGCAGCAGTGAGGTGAACAGCAAAAAGATGAACAGCCCTGGCATGCCCAGCAGCACGATGCGCGAGTAAATGGTGGCCTGCTCCAGAATATCGGCCGGCGTGCCCAGCATGCGCATGATGGGCTGGGTAAACAGGCCGCCAAACAGCGCCACGGCCGCGCCCATGGCCAGCCCGGCGAGCAAGGTGGTGCCGGCAATGGCGCGTACCTTGTCAGGTTGCCCGGCGCCCCAGGCCTGGCCGATGAGCACCGACGCACCAGCCCCCAGACCAATGACAAAGGCGATAAAGACAAACATGACCGGAAAGAACGCCGCAACAGCAGCGAGCGCCTTGACCCCCATCATCTGGCCCAGGAACATGCTGTTGAGCGTGCCCGAGAGGGACTGCAGGATATTGGACAGCAGCATGGGGCCCAGAAACACCATGAAGACTTGCCACAGGGGGCGAACAGGCGGGGCGGAGGGCGCCGCCTGGGGTGCGGGTATGGACGAAGACATGGGAGGGTGTGGGGTCAGGGTGCTGCGGGTAGGGTGCTTACACCGGCCAGATGGGGCGGCTGAGCTGGTGCAGATAAGCTTGTACATCATCGGGCCAGGCCTGGGTCTGCAGCAAGAACGCCGATTGCTTGTGGGCAAACAGCGCGCGGCAGGCCTCATCAAAGCCGGGCAGATCCCCCGCCATGGCCTGCATGAACTGGTAGGTGGCCTCGGTCGCTGCGCGCTGCGAATCCTGCTGCGCATGGGCATTGCGGGCGTCATCGATCAGGCGGCGCAAGGCCGCTGAGGCGCCGCCGGGCTGGCGGTTGAGCCAGTCCCAATGGCTGGGCAGCAAGGTTACCTCGCGCGAGACCACGCCCAGCTTGGGGCGGCCAACGGCACGTGCAGAGCGGCTGTGGGCTGCTGCTTCAACAGGTGCTGCGGGTGCTGGGGCTGCGTCGTCGTCCAGCTGGGCAGCGGGCTGCGCTGCCGGGGTCAGCTCCGAGCGCCAGTTCAGATCCAGGCGCCGTCCGGAGAGGTCATCAAACACCCACAAGGGGGTGAGGCTGCCGCCGGGGTGGAGTTCGTCATGGTTTTGCAGATAGCGCAGCACCGTCAGGCGGTCGGCTTGCAGCAGGCGCTGGTGACCCTGGAAGATGGTCAGCCGGCTGGTCAATGTCTCGGTAGTCATGGCCACTTGTTCGTTGTTCTCTTAATGAGTAGGTCATTTTACCGGGGCAAAAATATTTGGCTATTTTTAATGGGTAAAAATATGTATCTGGATGCGCACAGCGGCAGATGGCCTGTGGCAGCTGCTGTTAGCGCGGTGAGGCGGTGGCGCGGAGGTCGAAAAAAAACCTCCAGCGCGGGGCATGGAGGTTGTTCTGGCTGGAGCCTTGTGGCCCAGTCATTACACGCGCTTGCGGTATTCAGCAGTGCGGGTGTCGATTTCGATCTTGTCTTCCTGGCTCACGAAAAGCGGCACAGCGATTTCAAAACCGGTAGCGATCTTGGCAGGCTTGAGAACCTTGCCGGAGGTATCGCCCTTGACAGCAGGCTCGGTCCATGTGATTTCGCGCACGATGGTGGTGGGCAGCTCGACCGAGATGGCCTTGCCGTCATAGAACACCACTTCAGCGGTCATGCCGTCTTCCAGGTAGTTCAGCGCGTCAGCCATGTTTTCGGCTTCCACTTCGTACTGGTTGAACTCAGGGTCCATCCAGACGTACATGGGGTCGGCGAAATAGGAGTACGTGCAGTCCTTCTTTTCCAGGATCACGTTGTCGATCTTGTCGTCGGCCTTGAACACGTTTTCCGTGCCGAAGTTGCCGATCAGGCTCTTGAGCTTCATGCGCACGGTTGCAGCGCCACGGCCGCCACGTGCGTATTCGGTCTTCAGAACGATCATCGGGTCTTTGCCGAACATGATCACGTTGCCAGCGCGGATTTCTTGAGCGATTTTCATAGCAGTAAGTGCCTGTGTTGGGGCCGCTCAAACTACTACGGGCGGCGCGCAAGTGTCGTTGGACGGGCTGTGCTGCGCCGTAGCATGTTCCGCGGCGTTGTGCGCATCCATCAAACCCGGCTGCCTGCAGGCGCTGGGTGCGCGGATAAGCGCAAAGACTGCAATTCTAACATTTTTCGCCCGCAAATGCCATCAGCTGCTCGGCAAGGCTGGGCTGCCTGTGCAGAGTGTTGCGCGCGGCCAGCACGCAATGGGCCCATTGCGCCAGCAGCGCTGGCGTGATGGCGGGCCATGCAGGGACGCTGCCGCCAGCCCCTGGGATGCCATTCCAGGCCGCATGGGCTTGGCGCAGGCTGCCCGGCGCGTCCAGCCAGTCCAGAAAAGCCTCCAGCTTGGCATGGTGGGCATTGTCGCCCTGCGGGTAGATCTGCCAGACAAAAGGCTGGCCGGCCCACAGCGCCCGTACCAGTGAGTCTTCGCCGCGCACAAAGTTGAGGTCGCAGGACCAGAGCATCTCGTCAAATTCCGGCTGGCTGCAGGGCAGCAGCAGCTGAACCTGGCTGGGCAGGGGCTGGGGCAACAGCTGCTGCACCAGCGCCGCCGCGCGGCCCGGGGTGACCAGCCACTGCGTGGCCGTGCCAGCGCTGGCAAAGGCGGGCAAAAAGGCCGGGGGCTCATAGCAGAACAGCGAAACCACCTGATCGCTGCCCTGCAGGCCATGCCGGGCGCGCCAGGCGCTGCGGTCAAAGTCCGCCTGGCGCTGGGGCAGATCGGCTTCGCGCAGCAGGCCGCCGGTGCCGGTGCTGAAACCCGGGTAGAAGAACCAGCGCGTAAGGCCTGCCGCGGGGCCGCTCATCAGGCGCGAGGGCAGGCGGTGGCAGCGCTCGACATAGTCTTCGGCAGACAGGTACTCCAGGTTGATCCAGACGCTGGCTTTCTGCGTTGGGGATTGCGCACGCGCGGCCAGCGCCTGCTGGAAGGCAGGCGGAATCTCGCAGCCAAAGGCCTCGACCACCACATCACCGACCCCGCTGGCCGGCGCCGCATCGGGCCAGGGCTGCACCGTCACGCCAGGCGCGCCCTGCGGCGCCATCCAGGCCAGGGCGCTGCCATCGTCCACCCACAGCCGCACCTGGCAGCCGCGCTGGGCCAGGTCGGCGGCCAGGCGCCAGCACACGCCGATATCGCCAAAGTTGTCGATCACCTGGCAAAAAATATCCCACAGCGGCGCTGGGCTGCGCTGCGCGGAGGCAGGGGATACGGTGGAGGATGTGGCGGTGGGGGTGGAAGCAGGGGAGAGGGTCATCACCCGCGCGATGATAGTGCAGTCCCGGGCTTCACTGACTGGCGCTGCCTCCTGGGCCACAATAGCCTTCAGTTGATCAAGCATGGAGACAGACATGAACCCCCACACTGCAACCCCCGGGCCGATGGCTTTGCAAGACGTCAAGGTGGTCGAGATGGGCCAGCTGATTGCCGGGCCGTTCTGCGGCAAGACCTTGGGCGAGTTTGGTGCCGAGGTCGTGAAGATCGAGGCCACCGGCGCGGGCGACCCGCTGCGCAACTGGCGGCTGCTGCAGGATGGCACATCGGTGTGGTGGCAGGTGCAGTCGCGCAACAAGCAATCGCTGGCGCTGGATTTGCGCCAGAAGGAAGCGCAGGACATTGCCCGCCAGCTGATTGCCGAGGCCGATGTGCTGGTGGAGAACTTTCGCCCCGGCACCCTGGAGGGCTGGGGCATGTCGCCCGAGGAGCTGCATGCGATCAACCCGGGCCTGGTGATGCTGCGCATCTCTGGCTATGGGCAGACCGGCCCCTACCGCGATCTGCCCGGCTTTGGCGTGATTGGCGAGGCCATGGGTGGCTTGCGCCACCTGACGGCCGAGCCCGGGCGGGTGCCGGTGCGCGTGGGGGTGTCGATCGGCGACACCTTGGCGGCGCTGCATGGCGTGATCGGCGTGATGATGGCGCTCTACCACCGCAAGGTGAATGGCGGCAGCGGCCAGGTGATCGATGTGGCCTTGCACGAGGCGGTCTTCAATGTGATGGAAAGCCTGATCCCCGAGTACAGCGCCTTTGGCACGGTGCGCGAGGCGGCGGGCAGCGCCTTGCCCGGCATTGCGCCATCGAACGCCTATGCCTGCCAGGATGGCTGGGTGCTGGTGGCCGGCAATGGCGACAGCATCTTCAAACGGCTGATGGACACCATTGGCCGGCCGGACCTGGGCCAGGCACCGGACCTGGCCAGCAATGCGGGCCGGGTGGCGCGCATTGAAGAGATCGATGCCGCCATCAGCGCCTGGACGCAGCCGCGCGCCATCGCGCAGGTGATGGATGCGCTGGCTGCTGCCAGGGTGCCAGCCGGCAAGGTCTATACCGCCAAGGACATCAGCGAAGACCCGCACTACCGCGCGCGCCAGATGATCCTGCCGCAAACCACGCGCGACGGCCATACGCTGGAGGTGCCGGGCATTGTGCCCAAGCTGTCCGCCACACCGGGCACGATCCGCAGCAGCGCGCCGCACCTGGGCGATGACACCGATGCGGTGCTGCAGGGCCTGGGCCTGAGCGGCGCGCAGATTGCGGCGCTGCGTGAGCGCGGCATTGTGCAGTGAGCGTGCACGGGTGATGGGCCGTTTCGCTGCGGGCGGGGCGAACGCATAAGACAATAGCGCCATGCCCACCCACGTGCACTCTCCCGAACTTCTTGCCCAGGTCGCTGGTTTGCCAGCCATGCCTGGCGTCTACCGCTATTTCGATGCCAGCGATGCGCTACTGTATGTGGGCAAGGCCATCAACCTCAAGCGCCGGGTCTCGAGCTATTTCCAGAAGGACCATGGCGGCACCCGCATCGGCCACATGGTGGGCAAGATCGTGCGCATGGAGACCACGGTGGTGCGCTCCGAAGCCGAAGCGCTGCTGCTGGAAAACAACCTCATCAAGACCCAGCACCCGAAATACAACATTCTTTTTCGGGATGACAAGAGCTATCCGTACCTGAAGATCACCGGCATGGCCATCCACGATGGCGACATGCGCACGCCCCCCAGCCAGTGCTACCCGCGCGTGGCCTATTACCGGGGCGCGACCGACAAGCGCCAGCGCTATTTCGGCCCTTACCCCAATGCCTGGGCGGTCAAGGAAACCATCTTGCTGCTGCAAAAGGTGTTTCGCCTGCGCACCTGCGAGGACAGCATTTTCAGCAACCGCACCCGGCCTTGTCTGCTCTACCAAATCAAGCGCTGCAGCGCCCCCTGCGTGGACCACATCAGCCCCGAGGACTACGCCGCCGATGTGGCCCATGCCGAGGCCATGCTGCGCGGCGAGACCGACACGCTGCTCAAGACGCTGGAGGCGCGCATGTTGGCACACTCGGACAAGCTGGAGTTTGAGCAGGCGGCCGACATCCGCAACCAGATCAAGGCGCTGGCCAGCATGCTGCACCAGCAGAGCATCGAGACCATCGACGACCGCGATGTGGACATGCTTGCCGTGCAGGTGCAGGGCGGCAAGGCCTGCGTCAACCTGGCCATGGTGCGCGGTGGCCGGCATCTGGGTGACCGCGCGTATTTCCCCGTGCATGTGGAAGACAGCGCCGCCATCGCCAGCATGGAAGAGGCCGAAGAAGCCGAAGTAGCCGCAGACCAGGCGGGCGCCCAGCCTGATGAGGCCCAGCCCGGTGGGGCCCAGCCCGGTGGTGCCCAGCCCGGTGGTGCCCAGCCCGGTGGTGCCCAGCCCGGCGTGGTGCGGCCCGCCAAAACAGTGGAGCAGCGCGTGCTGGAGGCCTTTGTGGCCCAGCACTATCTGCAGGTGGCGCCGCCCCCGGTGCTGGTGGTCAGCGTGGCGCTGGAGCCCGCGCTGCTGGAGGCCTTGTCGCAGCAGACCGGCACGCGCATTGCGGCGGTGTCGCAGCCGCGTGAGGAGCGCCGCGTCTGGCTGGAGATGGCGCAAAAGAATGCCCAGCTGCAACTGGCCCGCCTGCTGGCCGAAGAGGGCTCGCAGCAGGCGCGCACGCGCGCTTTGGTCGAGGCGCTGGATTTGCCGCAGGACGATATCGACCAGCTGACCATCGAGTGCTTTGACATCTCACACACCTCGGGCGAGAACACCCAGGCCTCTTGCGTGGTGTTCCACCACCACAAGATGCAAAGCAGCGAATACCGGCGTTACAAGATCGACGGCATCACCGGCGGCGATGACTATGCCGCCATGCGCCAGGTGCTCACGCGCCGCTACAGCAAGGTGGCCGAGGCCCAGCGCGATGCCGGTGGCGCCGAGCTGGGCAAGGGCGCGGCCCGCTTGCCAGACATCGTGCTGATTGATGGCGGCAAGGGCCAGGTCGGTGTGGCACGCGAGGTCTTTACCGAGTTGGGTCTGGACCTCTCGCGCATCGTCGGTGTCGAAAAAGGCGAGGGCCGCAAGGTCGGGCTGGAAGAGCTGGTGTTCTGCGATGGGCGCGACAAGGTCTACCTGGGCCGCGACTCGGCCGCGTTGATGCTGGTGGCGCAGATCCGCGACGAGGCGCACCGCTTTGCCATCACTGGCATGCGCGCGGCGCGCGCCAAGGTGCGGGTAGGCGGCAGCCGGCTCGAAGACATCCCCGGCGTGGGCCCCAAGAAGCGCGCGCGCCTGCTGCAGCGCTTTGGTGGTGTGCGCGGGGTCGAGGAGGCGGGGGTCGATGACCTGATGACGGTCGATGGCATCTCGGCTGCCTTGGCAGAGGACATCTACAAGGCCTTGCATTGACGGGGTGGCACGGGCCGTGCAGCAACGGTCACACAGGCAATAGTGCGGTTCACTGAATTTGCACCGTTGCGTGCCACAATAGCCGCATGTTCTTTACGATCCCCACCATCATGACCTGGACGCGCATCGTCGCGATCCCGCTCATCATCGGCGTGTACTACTCGCCTCTTGATATGGCCACCAAAAACCTGTGGGCCACCGTCATGTTCGTGGTGTTCGCCTTCACCGATTGGCTCGATGGCTTTCTGGCGCGCAAGCTCAACCAGACCTCTTCCTTTGGCGCCTTCCTCGATCCCGTCGCCGACAAGTTCCTGGTCTGCGCCTCGCTGCTGATCCTGGTCTACCTGCAGCGCGCCGATGTCTTTGTCGCGCTGATCATCATTGGCCGCGAGATCGCCATCTCGGCGCTGCGCGAATGGATGGCCCGCATTGGCGCGAGCAAGAGCGTGGCCGTACACATGGTGGGCAAGCTCAAGACCACCGTGCAGATGGTGGCCATTCCCTTTTTGCTCTACGACGGCAAGGTGGCCGGCATCGATACCGGTGTCTGGGGAACCTGGCTGATCTGGGGCGCTGCCGTGCTCACGGTCTGGTCCATGATTTATTACCTGCAAAAGGCCTTGCCCGAGATCCGGGCTAGGGTTGATTCTTAGTCGAGCGCCACAGGTTTGGGCGTAGACTGCATCTCGCCTGTACAAGGAATTCAGGCTACAGGGCCCGTGATGCTTGGCTTTTGCAAGGCAAAGCGGGTGCTGGTCAGCGAAAAAAAGTGATTTTTTGCCTGAGCCCCCAGAAATTCCGTCTAGAATTCATCTCATTCCAGAGGCGCTGGGGTCGAGATGAAAATTTCGTGCCAGTGGTGTTGTTTTTGAATCTGTGACAGTTGTACGGCGTACAAACTGCTCATAATGGGATGAAACATACACTTCCTTAACTCTCTTGATTAATAGAGGCTGCTTGTGAATAAAACTGAACTCATTGAGCACATTGCTAACAATGCTGATATCTCCAAGGCTGCTGCCGCTCGTGCGCTGGAGTCCACCATTGATGCAGTGAAGAAGACCTTGAAAAAAGGTGGTACAGTCTCTCTGGTAGGTTTTGGTACCTTTGCCGTTGGTAAGCGCGCTGCTCGTACCGGCCGTAACCCACGTACCGGCGCTGCGATCAAGATCAAGGCAGCCAAGGTGCCTAAGTTCCGTCCAGGCAAGGCATTGAAAGATGCGCTGAACTAATTTCGGTTATCAGGTGGGGTGCTTAGCTCAGTTGGTAGAGCGGCGCCCTTACAAGGCGTAGGTCGGCGGTTCGACCCCGTCAGCACCCACCACATTAACCAAGAAAATAAACCCCTTAGAGTGATCTAAGGGGTTTTTTCTTTGTCCATTCGCCAACTGAAATGGACGCAAAGGGCGCCTCAGCCGACCCAAAAACGCCATTTGCCACCCGTGCGATTCCTTGAAACGGTGCAGGTCTGCATGCATGGCACCGATAAGGCTTGGCCGACTTGGGTTAAAGGGGCGGTGGAATAAGCCTGCCCACATGCATGGGGTAATCGCTGCCTTGTTGGCGATAATGCCATTGGCATCATTCGGGCAAAACGGATGCATTGGTGCGGTCCCTCCAGGCTTCTCCGAGCCGCGCGGAAGTTTCTAGGTCTCGCATCTCATTTGGATGGATAGCAAGCCAAGGAATGTGGTTCTGGTGCGTTGCTGGTGTTGCCCTCAAACGCCTAGGATGGCTGGCCTGGCTGCGGTGTAGCTGATGAACCGGCATCCTGCGCCTGACGATGGCACGGCAGTGAGGGGGCGGCCGCATCGATGCCATTTCGGCCCTCTGAACCGTCAAAAATCCCGTATTCCCTAACGCGCCCCTGGCCCTCATAGGGATCAAAAACTCTTTCGCTGTACACTTGCTGTTTCGACGTTCGTGCGTTGCCAAGACGCATGTTGCACGCCCTATTTGACAGGGGGTGGGTTGTCTCCGTTGGTTGAGGCTGTATCTGATTGATTTGCAATGAGAAATCATCCATTGCAAGCCATGGGTAGGCGCTTCGGACCAGGCAGCAAGCCCGCGCCACCTAGTGAAAACCGAATAAAGGCGCGAATGAGGGTTCGCCTTTTTTTTTGTCCTCAGGAAAGTTAGACGATGTTTGAAACCATCCGCAAGTACTCCAAGGTGCTGATGTATCCGCTGTTCTTGCTGATCATTCTGTCTTTTGTTTTGGTGGGAGTGAACCAGAACTACTTCACCGAAAAGAGCCCGGTGGTCGCCAAAGTCAATGGCAAAGACATTACGCAGATGGACTGGGACAATGCACACCGTGTTGCCTCGGACCGCATGCGCCAGCAAGACCCCAACATGGACGCCAAGTGGATGGATGGCCCCGAGGCCCGCTATCTGACCTTGGAGCGCATGGTGCGTGACCAGGTGATCGATGCCGCGGTGCAAAAAATGCACCTGACGGTGGACAATGCCTCGCTGGTGCGCGCGCTGCAGGAGATTCCGCAGATCGCCGCGCTGAAAAAGCCCGATGGCTCGCTCGACGTGGATGCCTACCGCGCGCTGGTGGGTGCGCAAGGCATGACGCCCGAAGGCTTTGAAGCGGGCATGCGCCGCGATATCGCTGCGCGCCAGGTGCTGGGCGGTGTGTCCAACACGGCCTTTGCGACCGACGAGCAGACCAAGCTGGCGGTCGATGCGCTCTACCAGCAGCGTGAGATCCAGCTGGCCCAGTTCGCCGCCAAGGACTATGCGTCCCAGGTCAAGACCACGGATGCCGATGTGGAAGCGTTCTACAAGAGCAACCAGGAGCTGTTCCGTCAGAAGGAGCAGTCCACGATCGAATACGTGGTGCTGAACGCCGAAGCCGTCAAGGGCATGATCAAGCCCAGCGAAGACGACCTGCGTACCTACTACAAGGAGAACCTGAGCCGCTTCATGGACAAGGAGCAGCGCCGCATCAGCCACATCCTGATTGATGCGCCCGCTTCGATGTCGGCAGCGGACCGTGACAAGGCCAAGCAACGCGCCCAGGAGCTGCTCGCCCAGGCCAAGGCCAATCCTGCGCAGTTTGCCGATCTGGCCAAGAAGAACTCGCAAGACACCGGCTCGCGTGACAGCGGCGGCGATCTGGGCTGGGTCAAGCCTGGCGATATGGTCAAGCCGTTTGAAGACGCCGCCTTTGCGCTGAAGTCGGGTGATATCAGCGACCTGGTGAGCACCGAGTACGGCTTCCACATCATCAAGATGGGTGAAGTGAAGACGCCTCGCACGCCCAGCTTTGAAGAGCTGCGCGCCAAGATCGAGACCGAAGTGCTGGCCCAGCAGGTGCAGCGCAAGTACGCCGAAGTGGCCGAGACCTTCTCCAACATGGTGTTCGAGCAGTCCGACAGCCTGCAGCCCGTGGCTGAAAAGCTGGGCCTGAAGATCCAGAAAGCCGAGCATGTCACCCGCACGGCTGCGCCAGGCGCGACCGGCGCCTTGGCCAACCCGACCTTCCTGGAAGCGCTGTTCTCCAGTGATGCGTTGCAGAACAAGCGCAACACCGAAGCCATTGAAGTGGCCCCCAGCACCCTGGCCTCGGGCCGTGTGGTGGAGCACTTCGATGCCCGCATCCTGCCGTTTGAAGAAGTCAAGGCCAAGGCCCATGACCTCTTTGTGGCCCAGAAGTCTGCCGAGCTCGCGCGCCAGGATGCACAAGCCAAGCTCGAAGCCTGGAAGGCCGATGCTGCGGGCGCCAAGCTGGCGTCCCCCATCGTCGTGTCGCGCCAGGATGCCAAGGGCCAGGTGCCAGCCGTCCTCAATGCCGCCATGCATGCCAAGATCGGCGACGCCGCATCCTGGGTCGGTGTGGACCTGGGCAACGATGGCTACACCGTTGTGCGCGTAAACAAGGTCGTACCGCGCGGCGAAGACTCTGCCGAGCTGCGCCTGCGCCAAAAGCAGGAGTTTGAGCGTTACCAGGCCAATGCCGAGACCCTGGCGTACTACGAAATGCTCAAGGAGCGTTTCAAGGTACAGATCAAGGTGCCACGCCCCGCGGAAACAAAAATTTCATAAAAACGGAGATTTCATGAGAGGGGCCAAATTTCTGGCTATAATCATGTCTTCCCCAACACGGTGGCTGTAGCTCAGTTGGTAGAGTCCAGGATTGTGATTCCTGTTGTCGTGGGTTCGAGCCCCATCAGCCACCCCAAATTGAAACCCTTGCAAGTGAATAACCTGCAAGGGTTTTTCAATTTCTGCTCGCGCCTTGCTTCCGCTGCTGGAAAGTTGCAGTTTTGGGCCATAAAGCGTTCGAGTTTGGCCTGTTCCAGGCTCCCGTGCTCACTTGGAATAGGACGATAGAAATGCATTCCACGGAATGCCCCTTCTGTCTGCTGCGTTCGGCCAGGTGCCAGCCGTGAGCTGCTCAGTAGGGCATCTCTGGCGGGGTGGGTCAGGACAAACGGATCTTCCCCGACGTTCAGGAAGGCCTGGAAGACCAAGGCTGGGCGAAGCTGCTATGGCGGCGCGCGGGCTAAAAGGCCTGCAGGATAGGCGCCATGCGCAGCACCGATGCGGGCTGGGGTTTTCGACCAGCCACAAACACTTCAACCGGTAGACATGGAGCGCCAGCTGAACTGTGCGGGCCATGAACAGGGATGCCCCGACCAACAAAACAACAAAAAACCGCCCGGAGGCGGTTCACTTGGAGATTTGCACGTCAGAAGATCGTTTTGCCATCGACTGAGAGGGAGGTCATATTCTTTTTGGTGTGGCTGACCTTGCATACGGCTGGTACGCCAACCTCAAGCCCAAGTCCATTGCGTAAGCGCGTGAGCTTTGTTTGCGGCCCCCACACAAACACATATTCATCACCAGAGCCAACGTTGGACACCAATGGAACCTCGGCTTTCTCTGGATCCCTGGACACCTGCTTTATCGCGTGTTGGCACAAGAATATGGCTTCGTTTGCGTTGAACTCACGCGGGGTATTGCTCGTTTTGCCCCCGCTCATGCAACTGATTGCGACAACGACAACGAATGTTCCGTAGAGGATGTACTTGAACGTCGACGGATTTTTGACCGTCTCTGCAGCCAAGGATGTGGCGGCTACTGATGGTGCTGCTACTGATGGCGCTGCTGGATTGCCTGCCACGGGCGCTCCGCAATGAGGACAGCTAGACGCCTGGTCGCTAATCTGCTTGCCGCATTCGTTACAGTTAATCAATGCCAAGTCATCCTGCCCCTTTTTCTGAATGGGTTGTGATCGCCACGAGATGCGCCGCGTTTAACCTGAAGATTTTACGGTGGCGGGGTGACGTTCCACTGCGTGTTCGACATATCAAAAAGGAAAAACGGCCTGAGGGAGGTGAAGGGCGATCAGCAGGCATATGCGTCATCAGCGGTCGAGTTAGGGGCATGCGGAGCTCCCTGGGATGGACAGCGCTCTCCAAATGGATAGACGCACTGATGTCTATTCTCTGGCGCATTTTGCTGTGTGTGTTCGATGTTCAGCGCCCGGTGCGCTTGCCAAAGCTGCCATCGACAAATGACATGGCGGCGCCAAGCATGCGCAGCATCGCCTCATCTTCGTCGCTACCGGTTCTGGCGACTCACGCCTGAGTGCTGCCGCCACCTAGCCGGTCGCAGCGGCCGCATCCCAGCCATCAAGGCGCGTTTTATGTCAGCGGGTGTGTCGTGCTGGCTGCTCGTGCCATGCCTTCTTGGCTGCAAAAAGTACGTCTTGCCAGGCGATAGAGAAAATTGATACCTCGGGATATTCCCTAGCGCTTCGTGCTATCCATCCGGGTTGTAATTTATTATCAATCTATTCTTATAAATCGATTGATAATTTGTTCTAGCTACATGCTGGGATTGCGGTGCCGACCGGTGATCCGGTCGGACGGAGGAGGTGGAATATGTTGCCCGAAGTCCTTGTTTTCATCACGCACAGGGTGGTGCTTCATTCGCTGATTTTGAAAAGCGGTTACACGACCTTTGGCCGAGGCGCTGGCAATGCCATCTGCCTGGACAACCCTGCGGTCAGCCGCGACCACGGCGCCTTCTACTACCGCGCGGGCGTGCTGTCGGTAGAGGACCACCACAGCATGAACGGCATCTTCGTCAATGGCATGCGCATGCGCCGCAAGGTGCTCTACTCTGGCGATTACGTCCTCATTGGCTGCTACAAGGTCTTTGTAAAGCATGGCTCTGAGCAACCGCGCAATGCCTATGCCGGATGAGTGCGGCGCGCTGGGCTGGCGTTGGCATGCGCGAGGTCCAGCCCGGTATGCAGCTTGCATCGCGATGGCAGACCGGGTGCGCCGCATTTCCGAGTGGGCTCAGGGGTTTGCAACCGCTGCATTCCGCTGTCTGCTGCGCTGCCTACAATCGTCCCCATGCGTTTACCTCACCACCAACTCACGATGACGGTGCTGATGTCTCCGGACATGGCAAATTTCTCGGGCAATGTGCACGGCGGCGCCATTTTGCGCGAGCTCGACAACGTGGCCTACTCCTGCGCAAGCCGCTATGCGGGGCGCTATGTGGTGACCTTGAGCGTGGACCAGGTGATGTTTTTGGAGCCCATCCATGTGGGCGAGCTGGTGTCGTTCTACGCCAGCGTCAACTACACCGGAACCTCGTCGATGGAGATCGGCATCAAGGTGGTGGCCGAGAACATCCGTGAGCGCAGCGTGCGCCATGTCAACAGCTGCTTTTTCACGATGGTGGCGGTGGACGACCAGCGCAAGCCGGTGCCCGTGCCGCCGTTGCAGCCGGAGACCGATGATGAGAAGCGCCGCTGGGACGCAGCGCTGACGCGCAAGGAATTGCGCAAGGAGCTGGCACGCCGTTTTGCGCAGACAACGCGCCAGACCGGCTGACGCCTGGCCCCTCGGCCCGTATCGCTGCGAGGCGTTGGGCCCGGTTTTGCTGGGCGATACGCAACGGTTCCATGGAAAAAGGCAAGGGTTGAACCTTGCCTTTTTCTCTTTCCTGGTGGGCAGCGCCACTGAGGGACAGCCTGCAGCGGATGGATCAGGTCCTGTCAGGTCTTGATCCGCGCCGGCTACGCCGCTTAGCGTGCCTTGTTGGCGTCGCTGGGGCTGTCGCTGAACACGCCATCCACGCCCACTTCATAGAACAGCTTGTACTCGGTCGCCACCTTGCCCTTGAAGTCGCTGGCCAGCAGGGTGGCGTCGTTGCGGTAGGCCCAGGGGTGGACAAAGAGCTTGGCCGCGTGCGCCAGCGTGACCAGGTTGGTAGGCGGCATCATTTCGCGGTCGCGGTAGTCCCACAAACCGTCATTGTTCAGGTCATCGGGCTGGCCGTCGCCATTCTTGTCCAGGTTGCGGGCGGAGATGACGTAAGGCTTCCACGGCGAGATGCCGTTGGCATAGGTCTTGATCTGGGCCAGGCCGTCCGCAGTCACCATCTGGGCGTAGGTGGTGGAGATGCCGGCCACCGTGAAGTCATAGGGCTGACCGTAGGGGAGGGTCATGAGGATCTGCCCGTCGCGTCCGAGTGTGGGATCGCCATTGATCATCTGCACCAGCCGAACCTGGGTTTTGGCGCGCAAGGTCTTGAGGTGGGCGACTTCCAACGAGCGCACGATCACCGGTGCCGTTTCCTGGGTGTAGCCTGCGGCGGTGAAGGCTGCCAGCAGCTTGTCTTCCATCGCCAGGCCCAGCTGGCTGTGGTAGGTGGGGTTCAAGGTCTGCAGATAGAGGCCGACCGTCTTGCGCTGGCGCTTGGCGTAGGCGATCACATCATTGAGAGACAGGATGCGGCCATTGTTGGCGCCGACCGGTGGCGTGGTGGATGCAGGCAGTTTGGCGCGCAGGCTTTGCAGCTCCACCAGGGTGAAGTCGGAGGCAAACCAGCCCTGGCGCGACTGCCCATCGATCAGGCGCAAGGTCTTGCGGTTGGCATAGACGCTGCGGCTGGAGACGTCGGTGATATCAGTGATGTCGGGCGAGGCCAGGGCGACCAATTCGCCGTCCTTGCTCATCACCAGGTCGACAGCGATGAAGTTGGCATCCTGGGCGACGGCGGCGTCAAAGCTCTCGGTGGTATTGGCGGCCTTGCCGTCGATGCTGCTGAGGGAAAAGCTTTGCGGTGCATTGCCGTCGAGCGTGGGATAGGGCTTGGGATTGGGGTCGGTGCCACCACCGTCGCCCGGGCCCAATTCGGTCTTGCAGGCGGTCAGTGCGGTGATCGCCAGGGCCGCGGCGCACAGGCGCCAGGTACGTTGTCTTTGCATATGCTGGGTGCTCCTCGTCTTATGGTTGGGACGTGGAGAAACAATCTGTGCATATGTAAAGATCAATTACTTTACGCTATGGATGCCCTGTCTTCCACGCTCGAATGGCTATCGTATCCGCAAATCTCGGAGAAATCTCGGTGGCCTGCTGGACCGATGGTACGGCTTGCCTGGGCGGCCAGTGCCACGCACTGCACCACATCGCCCACGACGATGATGCTGGGACTGGCCAGCTTGTCGCGGGCCATCGTGGCGGGCAAATGTGCCAGGTCGGTGATTGCATGGCGCTGCTGGGGCAGGCTGGCATGCTGCACGATGGCCACCGGCGTATCGGCAGGCAAGCCGCTGCCCAGGCCCTGGCTGATCGCCTCGGCACTGGCCACACCCATGTAGATCACCAGGGTCAGGCGTGCATCGTGCGCCGTGCGCGCCAGTTGCGCCCAATCGGGGCCTTGTCCGCCTGGCTTGGCGTGGCCCGTGATGAACACCACGCCCTGCGCATGGTCGCGGTGGGTCAAGGGGGCGCCCAGGCTGGTCAGCGCGGCGAGCCCGGCGGTCACGCCATTGATGATGCGCGGCTCGATGCCGTGGGCGCGCAAAAACTCCACCTCTTCACCGCCCCGGCCAAAGATAAAGGGGTCGCCGCCTTTGAGCCGCACCACGTTCTCACCGGCTTGCACTTCCTGCAGCATCAGGCGCTGGATGAAGGCCTGGGGCGTGCTCTGGCAGCCGCCGCGCTTGCCCACATGGACGATGCGGGCACTAGCGGGCGCCCACTGCAGCACGGCATCATTGACCAGGTCGTCCACCAACAGCACGGTGGCGCGCTGCAAAGCCTTGGCGGCAGCGATGGTGAGCAAGTCCGGGTCGCCCGGGCCGGCACCGACCAGGGTGCACTGGCCCTGGCCTGGCAATGGCGCATCAGCCGGCGGGCGTGCAGTAAGAGAGGGCAGGCTGCTGTCAGTCATGGTGGGAGGCTTGGGGAGCTGGTTGTGTTTGTTGGGCGATGGCCAGCACATGTTCCACTTGCTGGGCCAAGGCGGCGGGCACCGGCAATTGGCCGGCCAGCACGGCCTCGGTGTAGCGCGCGGTGGTGTCCGCATCGCGCTCGCTGGGCAAGCCGGGCACCTGGCTGTCGGTGCCGCTGCTGCGTGCCTGCAGCAAATGGTGCTGGCCTGCGACAAAGCCGTCGTACTGGGGGCTGCGGCGCGGGTCGGCGCAGACTTCGCCCTCCAGCCCGCGCGAGAGCAGGGCATTCGTCTGCAGCTCGGCCAAGGTGGCTTGCAGCATCGGCAGGTATTCCGGGTGCGTGTAGCTGCCCAGCAAGACGGCCGGTCCTTGCACTGGCTGCAGCAGCTTGGCAATGCTATGCCCCGGGTTGCGCAGGCCGATGAGCTGGCGCACCGCCAGCAGCTTGGCCAGCGCGGGCAGCAAGGTGGCGGTGTGCACCAAGGCCACTTCCGCTGCGGCAATGGTGCCAGTCTGCGCGCGGGGCACTAAACCCAGGCGCTCGAACACCGCAAAGGCCGAGATGCGGCTCGCTTCAGTCTGCATGCCATGCACCAGCACCGGCAGGCCTTCGCGCGCCAGGAGCAAGGCCAGCAGCGGGGTCAAGGTGGGCAGGCGGCGCGCGCCGTTGTAGCTGGGCAGCACCACGGTGGGCAAGGCGGCTGGGCTGTGAAAGCGGGCGATGCGCGCATGCACGGCATCCCAGAGGCCGCACATCTCTTCGGCCGTTTCCCCTTTGATGCGCATGGCAATGCAAAAGGCGCCGATTTCATAGTCGCTGACCCGGCCATCGAGTATCTGCGCCATCACATCGCTGGCCTCGACGCGGCTGAGGGCTTTGGCGCCGCGTGCGCCGCGCCCGATTTCCTTGATGTAGTGCTGTATGGCCATGGCAGTAAAAAATGCGTTCACCCATTATTTTAGGTTTTATATATACGGAAGTAATAAGAAAAATCAGCCCATCCGGCATCTCGGGTATGCCGAGCCTGCGCCAGCAGATGGTTCCGGTTAACGAAGATTTGCGCCCCTGTGTATTGCACGGCCATGCTGAACGTCTACTATCTGCATTCTGTGCCACGCCCTTTGGGCTTTTGAAAGGAAAGAACATGTCCGCATCTCCCTCTATGGTCGATGAGCTCCTCGCGCAACTGCAGGGCGCACCGATCCAGCAGATGGCCCAAAGCCTGGGCCAGAGCGAGGCCCAGACCGAGCAGGCCGTGCAGGCGGCCGTGCCGATGATGCTGGGCGCACTGGGCAACAACGCGCAAAGCGCGGGCGGCGCCAGTGCCTTGTTCGAAGCACTGCAGCGTGACCACGGCGCTGCAGGCGGTGCTGGCGCAGGCCCTGACCTGGGCGGGCTGCTGGGCTCGCTGTTGGGTGGTGGCGGTGGGGCGCAAGCCGGTGGCATGGGCGGTTTGGGTGGCATGCTGGGCAGTGTGCTCGGTGGCGCTTTGGGCGGCGGCGCTGCTGCGGGCTCGGGTGCCGGTTCCGCATCGCCTGCGGCTCTGGATGGCGCCAGCATTCTGGGCCATATCTTTGGCGGCCAGCAAGACCAGGCCTCGGCCAGTCTAGGCCAGGCCACAGGCTTGGGGGCCAATGCCGGCAACCTGCTCAAGATGCTGGCACCGCTGGTGATGTCGTTCCTGGCGCAGCGCGTCATGTCGGGTGGCCTCAACTCCTCGCAGCTGGGCAATGCGCTGGGCCAGGAAAAAGCCCAGGTGCAGCAGCAAGGCGGCCTGGGTGGCGGCTTGCTGGGCTCGCTGCTGGACCAGAATGGCGACGGCAAACTCGATGTCAGCGACCTGATGAAGATTGGTGGCTCGCTGCTGGGCGGCAAGCGCTGAGCCCATTGCCCAAGCGGCAAACCCTGGCGGCCCGCCAGGGTAGCCCCGCCCCCGGGCGCAAAAGCGGCCCAGAGCGCCTACACTTTGGGCCCATGACTGAGCTGATATTGGGGATCGAATCCTCCTGTGATGAAACCGGCGTGGCCCTGGTGCGCACCCGTGGCCCAGGTACGGTGCCTGAGTTGCTGAGCCATGCGCTCTACAGCCAGATCGAGATGCACCGCGCCTACGGCGGTGTCGTGCCTGAGCTGGCCAGCCGCGACCATATCCGCCGCGTGCTGCCGCTCACACAAAAAGTGCTCGATGACGCGGGCTGCACGCTCGCGCAGATCGATGCGATTGCCTTTACCCGTGGCCCGGGGCTCGCGGGCGCCTTGCTGGTGGGCTCAGGCGTGGCCTGCGCCATGGCTGCTGCGCTGGACAAGCCGGTGCTGGGCGTGCACCACCTCGAAGGCCATTTGCTCTCGCCGTTTTTGAGCGAAGACCCGCCCGAGTTCCCCTTTGTGGCCCTGCTGGTTTCTGGGGGGCACACGCAGCTGATGCGCGTGGACGGCGTTGGCCGCTACCAGATTCTGGGCGAGACCATCGATGACGCAGCAGGCGAGGCCTTTGACAAATCGGCCAAGCTGCTGGGCCTGCCATACCCCGGCGGGCCCGAGCTGTCCCGCCTGGCGCAGGGCGGCGACCCGGAGGCCTTCAAGCTGCCGCGTCCGCTGCTGCACAGCGGCGATTTGGATTTCTCCTTTGCTGGCCTGAAAACCGCCGTGCTGACCCAGGCCAAAAAGCTCGGCGATGGCCTGGAGGCACGCAAGGCGGACTTGGCCGCATCGACCCAGGCGGCCATTGTGGATGTGCTGGTGAAAAAGACCCTGAATGCGCTGAAGGAGACCGGCATGCAGCGCGTGGTGGTCGCCGGCGGCGTGGGGGCCAACCGGCTGCTGCGCGAGCAGCTCAACGACGCCTGCCGCAAGCGTGGCATCCGCGTGCACTACCCCGAGCTGCACCTGTGCACTGACAATGGCGCGATGATTGCGATGGCGGCTGCCATGCGCATCGAAGCGGGGCAACAGCAGGCCGAGAAGGTCTATGCCTTTGACGTCAAGCCGCGCTGGCCGCTTGATGCCATCGTGCAGCAGCCGCCGGCTCCCGCCACTGCGGCATAGACGGTCACTGGCGCTGGTCATGTACCGGTGACGCAATCAAAAGGGGCCTTTTCAGGCCCCTTTTGCTCGGTGGGTGTGCTTGCGCTGATCTTATGCAATCGCCAAGGTTTGGGTCGCTGGCTGGGTGGTGCTCAGCACCAGGGTCAGCACGCCGTTTTCCAGGCTGGCCTTGGACGCTGCGGCATCGATGCTGGCAGGCAGCTTCCAGGCGCGCTGGATGCTGCGTGGTGCGCCTTCGATGCTGGTCAGCCGCACGGTCTTGTCCTGCAGCTCAATGCGCAGCTGTTCGCGCGACAGGCCGGGCACATCGATGCCGATGCTGAACACGGAGCCGTCTTGCTGCACGGTGTCCTGGCTCGTGGTGCCCGTGGTAGTGGCTTGCAGAAAACGCTGCAAGGCGGCATCCATCGCGGATGGGGAGACAGCGTAGGCCGAGCGGTGCATCAGAGGGGTCATGATCATCTTCAATCCTTGTGAAACAGGGCAGCGGGTTTGCTGCTCGATGACTGATAGTTGGATGAAGAAGCCGCAATTTCAAGAGAAAATTGCTGGCTTTTATTTTTGCAATGCAGGCCTTGAAAGCCTGCAGATCACGTCCATATGGATTGCCCGGCCAGCGATCAAGGTGCGCTGAAATTGGCCGGGTCGGGCGTGCGCTGCTGGCGCGCCTTGCTGCGCAGATAGGCCTTGGCGGCCGCTTCGGCAGTCGGGGAGTTGCTGGTCTCGCTGCTCGGCTCGGGCGTGCCGGGCTCGCTGTCCGTCGCTGCGGGCGCACCGCTGCGCGCACGCGCAATCGCCTGACCCAGCTCAACCACCGACATCGCGTAAAAGCTGGACAGGTTGTAGCGCGTGATGGTGTAGAAGTTGGGCGTGCCCACCACGTACTGGGTCGCAGCGCTCGCGTTGGGCAGCTCGATCAGCGCCAGCGGGCCTGTGTGCTGGTCGCCTGGCGCCTGGATGCGCAGGCCCAGCGCGGCCATCTCGGCGGCGCTGAAGCTGGGTTTGATATCCGGCGCGAGCAAGGTCTCCAGCTGTGCCGGTGTGCTGTTCACCTGCACATCGTAGTAAGCCGGCATGCCGCGTTGCCAGCCATGGGCGACAAAGTAGTTGGCCACCGAGCCGATCGCATCGGCCGTGCTGCCAAACAGGTTGATCTTGCCGTCACCATCAAAATCGACCGCGTAGTTGGACCAGCTGGTTGGCATGAACTGGGGCATGCCCATGGCGCCGGCATAGCTGCCCACCGTATCGAAGGGGTTGCTGTCAGTGAGGTAGGCCGTGGCAAGAAACTGCTCCAGTTCGCCCCGGAAATACTTGGCCCGGTCGGCCGCGCGCGGGTGGCTGGCGGGATAGTCAAAGGCCAAGGTGGCCAGCGCATCGACCACGGTAAAGTTGCCCATCTGCTGGCCATAGATGGTCTCGACCCCGATGATGCCGACGATGTACTCAGCCGGCACCCCATAGGTCTGCTCGGCACGGGCCAGCGTGGCGGCGTTCTCGTTCCAGAAGCGCAGGCCGGCGCGTATGCGGATCGGCTCGACAAAGCGGCTGCGGTAGCCGCGCCAGTTCTTGACGCCAGCGGGCCCCGTGCGCGGCGTCATCAGGCGCTGCACGGTGGCGTTGAAGCGGGCTTGCTTGATGCTGGCGCGCAGCCAGGCCTCATCGATATGGCGGCGCTCGGCGACTTCGCGGACAAAGGCTTCGGCCTCGGGCCGGTTGGCATAGCTGGATGCGGTGGGGGCGGAGTCAGCGCTGCGGGCCTTGTTGGTCGTGTTCTTTTGTGCGTAGGCGCCCGTTGCGCACAGGCCGGCGCAAAGCAGGGCCACAGTGGTCTGAAGAATTCGGTGCATGGGGTTTTATACCTTGTTTGCCAGGGCCCGCAGGCGGGACCAGGGCAGAAGTCGTAATTGTTTGCGAAGCGCTGCCAGCTCGGCCTTGGGCGCTGACTCGCCGGTGGCATGCGCGTAGCGCTGGCGCTCCATGGCCTTGAGCCATTGGCCAAAGGCGGGTGCCACCTCGGGTGCCTGGGCGTGCAGCATGCGGGCCAGCGCGCGTGGCGTGGCCGCATGGCCCTGCGCAGCCTCGGGCAGGCCGGCCTGGCGCAGCCGTTTGCGCGCCAGGCCCAGCAGGGCCAGCCAGGGGTCTGTGCGCCTGCGCTGGTACTGCAGGGCCAGCACCACGATGATGGCCGCCGCCAGCACCAGGCCACCCAGAATGCGCACCAGATCCATCCAGTTGGGGCTGGACAGGCCCAGCTTGCTGAGCATGTCCATTTGCTCGCGCTGGGTGTAGTTCAGCACCCACTGGTTCCAGCTGTTGTTGACCGCCTCCCAGACTGCGCGCATGCGCTGCAGCCCGTTGATGGTGGCGGCATTGCTGACACTGAACCCCATGAAGTTGGGGGTGTTGAGGCGCTGTGCAGCCCCGACACGGCCGGGGCTCACTGCGCCGGTTGGATCAAAGCGCACCCAGCCTTGTTCTTCGCCCAGCCACACTTCAGCCCAGGCATGGGCATCGGCCTGGCGCACGGTCCAGTAGCCGTCGACGCTGTTGGCTTCGCCCCCTTGGTAGCCGGTCACAATGCGCGCGGGCACGCCGGCGCTGCGCAGTGCAATCACAAAGGCGGCGGAAATATGCTCGCAAAAGCCTTCTTTGCGGTCGAACCAGAACTGGTCGGCCGCCTGGCCTGTGTAGACGCCCGGGTCCAGCGTATAGGTGTAGCCGCCGCTGCGCAGCTGCCCCAGCAGGCGCTGCACCAGTTGGGCGCTGCGGTCGGGGCGCTCGCCCACCTCGGCGCTCAGCTGCGCCACCCAGGCCTGGGTGCGCGGGTTGCTGCTCGCTGGCAGCCGGCGGTTGAAGGCCAGCTCGCGCTTGCCCGCCTGCATGCCAAACTGGTAGCGCGTGTGGCTCTCCACCGCGATGCGGGTCACCTCGGTGATGGGCCGGTTGCTGAGCCACTGCAGATCGCCGGTGCTGTAGGCGCGGCCGCGTGGCAGCACGGGCGCCTCTCGGGTCAGGTCCAAGGTCAGCAGCCAGGGCTTTTGGTGCGGCTCCAGGGTCAGCTCGTAGCGCAGTGCCTCGCCTTCGGTGCGGATGTCGGCAAACATCCGGTCATCGGGATTGCGAAAGCTGGGCGTCGCGCGCCAGGTTGTGCCATCGAAATCGGACAGCACCGGCCCGCGCCAGTACAGCTGGTTGGCGGGGGGCGGCCGGTTTTGCGGTGTGTCGAACTTGACGCGAAACGCAATGCCCTCGTCCTGGGCCAGCGATGCCACCGAGCCCACGGTCATCTCATCAGACAGGCCGGTCTTGGCCGTCGGATTCTGGGGCACCCCCCAGAGCGGCGCCATGCGCGGGAAGAGCACAAACAGCGCCAGCGTGAGTGGCGCGCCAATGGCCACCATCTTGAGCGACAGGCCCGCTGCAAACTTGAGCGATGGTTGCCCCACGGGCATATGCGCATGGACTAGCGCGGTGAGCAAGCCCACCAGGCCCATGGCAATGGCCAAGGCTGTCAGCAGCGATTGCGAATGCAGGAAATTGGCAATCAGCGCAAAAAAGCCCAGGAAGAAAATGACCATCGCATCGCGCTTGGCACGCAGCTCCATGGTCTTGAGTGTCAGCAGCATGCTGACCAGCGTGACGCCGGCATCGGCGCCCAAGATGGTGCGGTAGCTGAACAAGGTCAGACCAACGACCAGCACCAGCAAGGCCAGCAGCTGCCAGCGGCCGGGCAGCGGTTTTTGCAAAAGCGCAATGCGGCCGCGCCAGGCGAGCAAGGCATAGGCGAGCGCCGAGGCCCACAGCGGCAAGGTGGCCGTCAGCGGCAGCAGTATCCAGCCCACAACGGCCAGCAAAAAGAGGGTGTCGCGCGCCTCGCGTGGCAGGCTGGACCAGCGGCTCGCGCCTGCGGTGTGGGCAGGGTTGAAAACAGAGGGCATCGTGCTGCTCCTAGGCCAGCGCCAGTGCGCGCAGGCAGGCCTGGCGGTGGGCGGGACCGCTGTCAGCGGCTTGCTCGGCATTGGCCGCTCCCAACCGCAGTCCGTAGCGCAGGCCTTGCTGGTCGGCCATCAGCACCCAGGCGGTC
The DNA here is from genome assembly GCF_014076495.1 of Comamonas koreensis. Lineage (NCBI taxonomy): Bacteria > Pseudomonadati > Pseudomonadota > Betaproteobacteria > Burkholderiales > Comamonadaceae > Comamonas > Comamonas koreensis. Next base: position 2,117,352 of record NZ_CP043575.1, read on the forward strand.
AGGCGCGAGAGCTGGGCCTCTCGCTCTGCCAGGCCGCAGTGGCTGGCATCGAGCCACAGGTCCTGCTGCGCCTGGTGCTGGTTGTCGCGCACGACGAAATGGCCACTGCCCGTGGCCAGCGAGGTCGCCGCTTTCTTCCAGACCACCAGCTTGAGCGGGTCGCCGCGCCGGTAGCTGCGCACGCCATCGAACTCCCCACTGCTGGCCCGCAGGCTGGTGCTGCTGCCGCTGCCGGCATCGGCCAGGCCCAAAGGCAAGGGGGGCGGGTGGGATTCGGGGCTGGGGTAGACCAGCGCTTTTTCAGTGGTTCTAAAGACGGTCCACATGCGAAAGACGCCGAGTGGAAAGCGGGTCTCGACCAGCACCGCAGGCAGGCTTTGGTAGCCGCGCTGCTGGGTCTGCGTGCTCAGTTGCATGGGGGTGGTGGCTTGGGGCGGGGCGTCCACCAGGCTCAGTTCATGGCCTTGGTAGTGGCGTATGCCCAGTGCATAGCGGGCGCGCCGGCTGGGGTTGTCCAGGCGCAGATCCAGACGCAGCGGCTGACCGGCAAATTGCGCCTCTGGGGCATGCAGCTCCAGCTGCAGACCCAGCAGATTGCGGTAGCCGATACCCACCGACACCAGCGCCGCGCCGGTGAGCATGAAGGTCAGCAAAAAGCCCAGGTTGAGCTGAAAGTTGATGCTGGTCACCAGCAGCACCAGCAAGGTGAGCGCCAGCATCCAACCGGCACGCGTGGGCAGCAGGTAGAGGTTGCGGCGGCTGATGGCATGGCGGCTGGCGCTGGGCAACTGGGCCAGCCACCACTGGCGCATGCGCTGGCCAAGCCGCTGAACAGGGCGGTTGCGGGGCTGCCCTGAAGCCGCTGGGGGCGCACTCACGCTACTGCAGCGCCACGCTGTCCATCATCGCGCGCACCTGCTCGACCGCGCTGCGCCCCGAGGTGCTGACCGGCACCAGCCGGTGTGCGGTGGTCTGCGGCAGGATCGCCTGCACATCATCGGGCGCCACATAGTCGCGGCCCTGGATCAAGGCCTGCGCCTTGGCGGCCCGGATGAGGCCAATGCCCGCGCGCGGGGACAGGCCTTGCACAAACCACTGGCCCGAGCGCGTGGCAGCGATCAGCGCCTGCACATAGTGGATCAGTGCATCGCTGGCGCGCACGCTGGTCACTTCCTGCTGCAGGAACTTCAGCTCGACGGCCGAAGTGAGCGCAGGCAACTGGTTGGCGATGTCGCGGTGGCCCTGGCCGGCCAGCAGCTGGAACTCTGCCGCCTGGTCGGGGTAGCCCAGCGAGATACGCATCAAAAAGCGGTCGAGCTGGCTCTCGGGCAGCGCATAGGTGCCAAGCTGATCGAGTGGGTTCTGCGTGGCGATGACAAAGAAAGGCTGGGGCAGTGGGCGCGTGGCGCCTTCGACCGTGACCTGCTTTTCTTCCATCGCCTCCAGAAGCGCGCTTTGCGTCTTGGGGCTGGCGCGGTTGATCTCGTCGGCCAGCAAAACCTGGGTGAATACGGGGCCGGGATGAAACACAAAGGCCTGCTGCTCGCGCTCATAGACCGATACGCCGATCAAGTCGCTGGGCATCAGGTCTGCAGTGAATTGCACCCGCGCAAACTGCAGCCCCAAGGTGCGGGCCAGCGCATGCGACAGCGTGGTCTTGCCCACGCCCGGTACGTCTTCAATCAGCAGATGTCCTCCCGCCAGCAAACAAGTCAGACAATCCTGAACCTGCGCCGGTTTCCCCACAATCACCGTGTTAAGCTGAGTCAATAATTTTTGTATGGTGTGCTGTGTCTGCATACCAGCACAATAAACGACAAAGGCAGTTAAGGAGACGAAAACTGTGTCCAAGACAGGTTATTTCAGCCACCGTGACTGTTGGCTGCACGACATGGGGCCTGCCCACCCGGAATGCGCTGCACGCCTGGATGCGATTGAAGACCGCTTGCTGATCACTGGGGTGGGGGATGCGTTGGAGCGGCGCGACGCCCCCAAGGCCAGCATGTCCGATCTGGAACTGGGCCATGAGCGCCTGCATATCGCATCGATACGCGGCCTGTCCGAGATGGCGGCCGATAACCAGGCCATTGGCGGCCCCGCAACCTTGATGCTGGACACCGACACTGCCGTCAACGGTGCCACCTGGAATGCCGCGCTGCGGGCCTGCGGCGCAGCGTTGGCGGCCACCGATGCGGTCATCAGCGGCGAGATGGAAAACGCCTTTTGCGCCGTACGCCCGCCGGGCCACCATGCCACGCGCAAGCAGGCCATGGGCTTTTGTTTTTTCAACAATGTCGCGGTGGCTGCCAAGTATGCGCTGATGCGCCACCAGCTCAAGCGCGTGGCGATTGTCGACTTTGATGTGCACCACGGCAATGGCACCGAAGACATCTGCGCAGGCGACCCGCACATTCTGATGGTGGGCATATTCCAGCACCCGTTCTACCCGCATTCGGGCGACAAGGACCCGGCGGCCAATATGCTCAATGTGCCGGTGCCGGCATACACCAAGGGCATGGACATCCGCGAGATTGTCGAGACCTACTGGATCCCGCGCCTCGAAGAGTTCAAGCCCGAGATGGTCTTCATCAGCGCCGGCTTTGATGCCCACCGCGAAGACGACATGGGCCAGCTGGGCATGGTCGAGGCCGACTACGCCTGGATCACCCACCGCATCAAGGACATTGCACGGCGCTTTAGCAAAGGCCGCATCGTCTCCTGTCTGGAAGGCGGCTATGTGATGACGCCGCTGGCAGCCAGTGTGGAAGCCCACATCCGCGTGCTCGCCGATCTGTAAACACCTTTTGAGGACCCGGACCCATGACGGACAGCAACTTGCTTGTGCACAGCCGCGATGCGCGCGGTGTGGTGACCTTGTGCATGAATGATGCGGCGCGCTTCAATGCGCTGGGCGATGAGATGCTGGCGGCCTTGCGCGCCGCGCTGGCGGCCATTGCGCAGGATCCATCGGTGCGGCTGGTGGTGCTGGCCGCGCAGGGCCGGGCCTTTTGCGCGGGCCACAACCTCAAGGACATGGCGGCCCACCCGGACCGCGCCTGGTACCAGGACCTGTTCAACCGCTGCAGCCAGGTGATGATGGCGATCCAGAAGCTGCCGGTGCCCGTGATCGCACGTGTGCAGGGCATGGCGACTGCAGCCGGCTGCCAGTTGGTGGCGCAGTGTGACCTGGCCGTTGCCAGCAGCGAGGCGAGCTTTGCCACCAGCGGCATCCAGTACGGCCTGTTCTGCGCCACGCCCAGCGTGCCCCTGGTGCGCAACATGCCCATCAAGCAGGCGATGGAGATGCTGCTGACGGGCGAATTCATCAGTGCCGAGCAGGCGCTGGCCCAGGGCCTGGTCAACCGGGTGGCCGCGCCCGAGCAGCTCGATGCCGAGCTGGAAAAGCTGGTCGCGGCCATTGTCAGCAAACCCGCTGCGGCCGTGCGCATGGGCAAGGCCCTCGTCTACCAGCAGCGCGAGCTGGGCATCGAAGCGGCCTACCAGGTGGCGAGCCAGTGCATGGCCTCCAACATGATGGACAGCAACGCGCAGGAAGGCGCGCAGGCCTTTGCGCAAAAGCGCAAGCCGGTCTGGTCCTGAATCCCGCACGCATCCGGCAGGGCCAAGTCCGTCTAGGATGTCGGCCGGTCCTACAAACGCCAGCGCGCCATCGGTGATAGGGTACGAAACCAGCATATGCTCGCGCCTATGCTTTTTTTTGACTCTATGAGACCGGCGCATGGATATCTTTGATCGTTTACTACAGGACTTTGAACAGGCCAGCACCTGGCAGGAGCTGGCTGTTCTCGTGATTTGCCTGGGCCTGGCCTGGTTGCTCACGCGCAGCTTTTACCGCCACCGCGACGATGGCAAGCCTTCAGTCTGGTTTGGCAAGACGGCCTGGGGCGGGGCGCTGTTTCCGCTGATGGCATTGCTGATGACGGCCGCTGCCCGCATGGTGGTGGAGCATTACCAGCCGGTGTTTTTGCTGCGGCTGGCGGTGCAGATTTTGCTGTCGCTGGCGGTGATTCGCCTGGTGGCCCGGGTGCTGGCCAAGACCTTTCCCAACTCCACCTTGGTGCGCCTGATCGAGCGGATTTTCTCGTGGCTGGCCTGGGGTGTGGCGGTGCTGGGCATCCTGGGTGTGCTGCCGCAGGTGATGGCCCAGCTCGATGCCGTGCAGTTCGCCTTTGGCAAGACGTCGATATCGGTGCTGGAGCTGTTCCAGGGGGCGATATCGGTGGGCATGGTGATGTTGGTGGTGCTGTGGATTTCGACCACCTTCGAGCAGCGCGTGATCGATGACATGGTCAAGGACCTGTCGATGCGCAAGATGGCCGTCAACCTCACGCGCATGCTGCTGATCACGGTCGGCCTGCTGGTGGCGCTGTCACTGGTCGGGGTCGATCTGACGGCGCTGTCGGTGCTGGGCGGTGCCTTCGGGGTCGGCCTGGGCTTTGGCATGCAGAAGATCGCCTCCAACTATGTCAGCGGCTTTTTGGTGCTGATCGAGCGCGCCTTGCGCATTGGCGACAACGTGCGCGTTGACGGTTTTGAAGGCCGCATCACTGACATCCGCACGCGCTACACGGTGATTCGCGCATCCAACGGGCGCGAATCGATTGTCCCCAATGAGACCTTGATCACCCAGCGGGTGGAAAACCTCACCGATGCCGACCAGAAGTTCAATCTGACCACCCAGATTGTCGTGGGCGCAGACAGCGATGTCGCGCAGGTGCGCGAGGTCTTGAAGAGCGCAGCACTGGCGCAGGCCCGGGTGCTGGAAAAGCCCGAACCCTCGGTGTTTCTGGTGAATTTCGCGCCCGACGGGCTGGAGTTCAGCCTGAGCTTTTACATCAACGATCCGATGAACGGCCAGGCCAATGTGAAGTCGGCGGTCAATATCGCCGTGCTCGAGGGCCTGCGCGCTGCCAGCATCGAGATTCCGTTCCCGCAACGTGTTTTGCATATCCAGAACAATAGCGGCGGTGCAATACCTGCCAGCCAGGGCTGATGAACCGCCAACTTGTGCGGAAAATGGAGGCTGCTGCGCAGCGATGCGCCGATAATTGGTCGTTATGGCTCGTCTGGTCATAAAAAAGCACGACCGTGCTGTTTTTGTGCGATGATGGCCTGATCCATGCCCATGGCTGAGTGGCCGCGCCAACGCGCCGCCACTGGCGCAAACCTATTGAACAACTCAGGAGTCGAGGTTTATGAAAGTACTGGTACCCGTCAAACGCGTGGTGGACTACAACGTCAAGGTGCGCGTCAAGAGCGATGGCTCGGGAGTGGACATTGCGAACGTGAAGATGTCGATGAACCCCTTTGATGAAATCGCGGTGGAAGAGGCCGTGCGTTTGAAGGAAAAGGGCGTGGTCACCGAGATCATCGCAGTGAGCTGCGGCGTGACCCAGTGCCAGGAGACGCTGCGCACGGCGATGGCCATTGGTGCGGACCGCGCCATCCTGGTCGAAACGGCCGAAGAGCTGCAGCCGCTGGCGGTCGCCAAGCTCCTGAAGGCGCTGGTGGACAAGGAGCAGCCGGGCCTCGTGATCTGCGGCAAGCAAGCGATTGACGACGACGCCAACCAGACCGGCCAGATGCTGGCAGCGCTCGCTGATCTGCCCCAGGCCACGTTCGCCTCCAAGGTCGAGGTCGCTGGCGACAAGGTGAGCGTCACGCGCGAAGTGGACGGCGGTCTGGAGACCCTGTCTCTGTCCATGCCCGCTGTCATCACCACCGACCTGCGTCTGAACGAGCCGCGCTACGTCACCTTGCCCAACATCATGAAGGCCAAGAAAAAGCAGCTCGACACCGTCAAGCCCGAAGACCTGGGTGTGGACGTGAGCCCGCGCCTGAAGACCTTGAAGGTGCAGGAACCCGCCAAGCGCGGCGCCGGCGTGAAGGTCCCCGATGTGGCGACCCTGATCGACAAGCTCAAGAACGAAGCCAAAGTCATCTGACCTTGACCCGACACCTGACACATTGAATGGAAAGACGATAGACATGACCGCTCTCGTTATTGCAGAACACGACAACCAAACGATCAAGACCGCCACGCTCAACACCGTCACCGCAGCCCTGGCTTGCGGCGGCGATGTGCATGTGCTGGTAGCGGGCGAAGGGGCAGCAGCCGCAGCCCAGGCCGCAGCCCAGATCGCAGGCGTTGCCAAAGTCATCCTGGCCGATGGCCCGGCGCTGAAAGACGGCCTGGCCGAAAACCTGGCCGCGCAAGTGCTGGCCATTGCCGGCAACTACAGCCACATCCTGGCGCCAGCCACCGCCTCGGGCAAGAACGTGGCGCCACGCGTGGCAGCCAAGCTCGACGTCGCCCAGATCAGCGACATCACCAAGGTGGTGAGCGCCGACACCTTCGAGCGCCCCATCTACGCGGGCAATGCCATTGCCACCGTGCAATCGATCGATGCCACCAAGGTCATCACCGTGCGCGGCACCGGCTTTGACGCCGCAGCGGCCACCGGCGGCTCGGCCTCGGTCGAGAACGCAGCAGCCGCCGCTGACAGCGGCAAGAGCAGCTTTGTGGGCCGCGAAGTGACCAAGAACGACCGCCCGGAACTCACGGCAGCGAAGATCATCGTCTCCGGTGGCCGGGCGCTGGGCAGCGCCGAGAAGTTCAACGAAGTGATGACCCCGCTGGCCGACAAGCTGGGCGCGGCCATTGGCGCGAGCCGCGCAGCGGTGGATGCGGGCTACGCGCCCAACGACCTGCAAGTGGGCCAGACCGGCAAGATCGTCGCGCCCCAGCTGTATGTGGCAGCGGGCATCTCGGGCGCGATCCAGCATCTGGCCGGCATGAAGGACTCCAAGGTGATCGTGGCGATCAACAAGGACGAAGAAGCGCCGATCTTCAGCGTGGCCGACTATGGCCTGGTGGCCGATCTGTTTGAGGCTGTGCCCGAGATGGCCAGCAAGCTGTAAAAACGTGCCTGCAACCACCCCACGCCGCCACAGCATCCCGCTGACGCTGGATGTGAGGGGCAGCGTGGTGGTAGGCAAAAGCACATCAAGGCATCCCCTGGGGGATGCCTTTTTTTGTGTGTGCGGCGCACCCGAACCACGAGCAATGACAAGACGATAAGACGAGGAGACAACGATGAGCTACAAGGCACCTGTCAAGGACATGCTGTTTGCGATGGAGCACCTGGCCCGCATCGACCAGGTGGCACAGATCCCCGGTTTTGAAGAAGCGGGGCTGGAGACGGCGCAGGCCGTGCTGGAGGAATGCGCACGCTTTAACGAAGAGGTGGTGGCGCCGCTGAATGTGGTGGGAGACCTGCAGCCCTCGACCTGGAAGGATGGCCAGGTCAGCACCACGGCGGGGTTCAAGGAGGCCTTTGCGCAGTATGTGCAAGGCGGCTGGCAGGGCCTGCAGCACCCTGTGGATGCCGGCGGCCAGGGCTTGCCCAAGACGATTGGCGCGGCCTGCGTGGAGATGCTCAACAGCGCCAACATGAGCTTTGCGCTCTGCCCCTTGCTCACCGATGGCGCGATTGAGGCCTTGCTCACCGCCGGCAGCGATGCGCTGAAAACGACCTACCTGGACAAGCTGGTCTCCGGCCAGTGGACCGGCACGATGAACCTGACCGAGCCCCAGGCCGGCTCGGACCTGGCGCTGGTGCGCACACGTGCCGAGCGGCAGGGCGATGGCAGCTACCAGGTCTTTGGCACCAAGATTTTCATCACCTACGGTGAGCACGACATGGCCGAGAACATCGTGCACCTGGTGCTGGCCCGGGTGGTGGGGGCGCCCGAGGGCGTCAAGGGCATCAGCCTGTTTGTGGTGCCCAAGTTCCTCGTCAATGCCGATGGCACGCTGGGCGCGCGCAACGATGTGCACTGCGTGAGCATCGAGCACAAGCTGGGCATCAAGGCCTCCCCCACCTGTGTGCTGCAGTATGGCGACCACGGTGGTGCCACCGGCTTCTTGGTGGGCGAAGAGAACCGGGGCCTGGAGTACATGTTCATCATGATGAACGCGGCCCGCTATGCCGTGGGCCTGCAGGGCGTGGCCATTGCCGAGCGGGCCTACCAGCAGGCAGCGGCCTTTGCCAAGGAGCGTGTGCAAAGCCGCCCGGTCGATGGCAGTGTGGCCGGCAGCGCCACCATCATCCACCACCCCGATGTGCGCCGCATGCTGATGACCATGCGCGCCTACACCGAAGGCTGCCGCGCGATGGCCTTGACGGCAGCTGCCGCCTTTGATGCCGCCCATGCCCATCCCGACCAGCAGGTGCGCCAGGACAACCAGGCGTTCTACGAATTCATGGTGCCGCTCATCAAGGGCTACAGCACCGAGATGAGCCAGGAGGTGACCAGCCTGGGCGTGCAGGTGCACGGCGGCATGGGCTTTATCGAGGAGACGGGCGCCGCCCAGCACTACCGCGATGCCAAGATTTTGACCATCTATGAAGGCACGACCGCCATCCAGGCCAATGACCTGGTGGGCCGCAAGACCGCGCGCGACGGCGGCCAGGCTGCGCGTGGCATCGCCAGCCAGATTGCGCAGACCGAGCAGGCGCTGAAGGCCAGCAGCTCGGGCGCTGCCCAGGCTTTTGTGCGTGCGCTGGCGCAGGCGCGGCAGGACTTTTTGGCCGTGGTCGACTACGTGGTGGCCGGCAGCAAGACGGCGCCCAACGATGTGTTTGCGGCCAGCGTGTCGTATCTGATGCTGGCGGGCAATCTGGTGGCCGGTTGGCAGATGGGCCGGGCCTTGCTGGCAGCCGAGCAGCAACTGAGCCAAGGCGCGGGCGACAAGGCGTTTCTCGAAGCCAAGGTGACAACCGCGCATTTCTATGCCACGCATATTTTGGTAAAAACCTCGGCATTGCGTGAAGAAATCCTGCATGGTGCGGCCCCGGTGATGGCGCTGCCGCAGGACAGCTTCTGAGCGCCATGCCCCCACACAAAGCCCCCCGTGCGCCTGGGCCAAGGTGCACGGGGTCTGCGCCGCCCAAGCGACGCAGCAGGCTTTTGCCCTTTGAAGGAGACCTTGTATGTCCAAACTTCCCGGCGCGTTGCAGAACGTGCCTTTCCCGGTCATCGGCTCGCCGCTGTTCATCGTCAGCAACCCGCAGTTGCTGATTGCGCAGTGCAAGGCCGGCATCGTCGGTTCCATGCCGGCGCTCAATGCCCGCCCGGCCGAGCAGCTCGATGACTGGCTGGCCGAAATCACCGAAACCCTGGCCGCGCACAACCGCGCCCACCCAGACCAGCCCGCCGCGCCATTTGCCATCAACCAGATCGTGCACCGGACCAACGAGCGTCTGGAGCATGACATGGCGCTGTGCGAAAAGTACAAGGTGCCCATTTTGATCACCTCGCTGGGTGCACGCGAGGACGTGTTCCAGGCCGCCCATTCCTGGGGCGGTGTGGTGATGCACGACATCATCAACAACAGCTTTGCACACAAGGCCATCGACAAGGGGGCCGATGGCCTGATTGCCGTGGCCGCTGGTGCCGGTGGCCATGCGGGCATCAAGAGCCCGTTTGCGCTGGTGCAGGAAATCCGTGAATGGTTTGACGGCCCGCTGGCCTTGTCGGGCAGCATTGCCCATGGCCGTGCGGTGCTGGCAGCCCAGGCCATGGGCGCCGACTTTGCCTATATCGGCTCGGCCTTTATCGCCACCGATGAGGCGCGCGCCGTCGAAGAGTACAAGCAGATGATCGTCAGCTCCAACTCGGACGACATCATCTACAGCAACCTGTTCACTGGCGTGCATGGCAACTACCTGAGCCCGTCGATCCGCGCAGCTGGCATGGACCCGGACAACCTGCCGGTCTCCGACCCCAGCTCGATGAGCTTTGGCAAGGAGCGCAAGGCCTGGAAAGACATCTGGGGCAGTGGCCAGGGCATCGGCGCCATCAAGCAGGTGGTGCCCGCTGCCGAGCTGGTGGCCCGGCTCAAGCGCGAGTACTTCGACGCCCGCGACGCGCTGCTGGCTGGCGGCCCGAGCCGCGCGTCAGCCCCTGCACAGGCGGCGTAACGCGCAGATACCTACACCGGCCGCCTGGGCTGAACTTTGGCCCTGCGGCGCTGTCCAACCGCGCTTGACGGCTACGGTGTGATGCGATGGAGAATCAGTTTTTTGCCCAGGGTGCCCCCCAGCCGCTGCAGCGCCGCCGCTGCCTGGTATGGGCTGCCGCTGCCTTGGTGGCTGGGGCTGGCCTTATGACCAGCGTGGCGCAGGCTGCCGATGCCAGCCTGCCTGCCGGTGCACGCAGCATCCGCATCAGCCAGGCGCAACTGCAGCAGGCAGTCGCTGCGAAGTTTCCGCTGGCCCGCTCCTGGCAGGGCATTGTCGTCATCCAGCTGCAAAAGCCCAGCGTGCAATTGCTGGCAGCCAGCAACAGCCTGCGAGCCGCCTTCGATATCTGGGTGACCGAGAAGCTGATGGGCAACGAATACCCTGGCCAGATGACCCTGGATTTTGGCCTGGCCTTCGATGACGCCGACGCCAGCATTCGCCTGCACAACGTGCGTGTGCAGCAGCTGCAGATGCAGGGCGTGCCTGCTGCCTACCAGGGCATGTTCCAGACCTATGCGCCCCGCCTGGCCGAGCAGGTATTGCAAGGCCTGCTGGTCTATGAGCTGCCGGCCAGCCAGCGCATGCTGCTGCAAGGCCTGGGCTATACGGTCGAGCGCATGGAGGTGCAGGAGCAAGGCCTGCGCATTGTGCTGGCGCCCAAGACAGCCACTGCTGTGCCAGCGCGTTAGGCCAGCGTGTAGGGGTAGTGGGCGGATAAGCCTGGTGCCAGTTGCTCCATCAGCGCCAAGGCTTGCAGTACCACATCCTGCCCCTGGTCCAGCCCCTGGTCTTGCGCAGCTTCGAGCTGCGCCATCAGATTGGCCAGTTGCAGCCATTGCCCGGCATCGATACCCAGCGGCTGGGGCAGGGCATCAGGCCCGGCAGCGTGGTCCAGAAAGGCAACGGCCTGCTGCTGGTCACGGCTCAGCAGCCAGGCGTCACCGGTGCCCGAGCAGGCAAACACCCACCAGTCCTGGCCCAGCATGGCCAACGGGGCGTCGCGCCCCCAGGTCTCTTGGGCCGCGGCCAGGTGGTCCAGCAGCACAAAATCGCCGGCGATCTCGGTCGTGGGCAGGCCATGACCGGGCATCAGGCCAGGCACCACAGCGGGCCAGGTGCTGCCGGGCCAGAGCCGCTCGGCAATGGCAGCCGGCGCTTGCAGGGCCAGCATCTCAGTCGTTGCCTTCCTTGCGGGCGGGCGATTTTCCGGTCAGCCGGTCCTTGAGGGTCAGCACCCGGGTGACGGCGCTGCCCATGCCCATCAGCTGCAGGGCGGTGTCGGGGTTGAGGCGCTGCACATCGTCAAACCAGGTCATCAGCTTGTCGATCAGGTCGTACATCTCCTGCATGCGCTGCTGGGCGTACTGCTCATCGGCGGAATGGGTTTCCTGCAGCAGGGCCGAGCGCAGCATCGACTGCGTGGGTTCGATCTCGCGGCGGCGGCGCTCTTCGGCCAGGGTGCGAAAGATCTCCCAGACATCAGCCGGCGCTTCAAAGTATTCGCGCCGGTCGCCCGGCTGGTGGCGCATATGCACCAGGCGCCAGGATTGCAGCTCCTTCAAGCCCATGCTGACATTGGAGCGCGAGAACGACAGGCCCTCGGCAATCTCGTCGGCATTGATCGGCTGGGGCGAGAGAAAGATCAGCGCGTAGATCTGGCCCACGGTGCGGTTGATGCCCCAGCGGCTGCCCATCTCGCCAAAATGTGACACGAATTGGCGGGTGAGCTCGGGCAGCGGCGTTGGGGCTTGTTTCATGGCTGTGATTATCGGTTTTTTCTGGAAGCACTGAAATGCCCAGGCCGCCGCCACCCGGCCAACCACCCGGCGCCGTGTAAAGAAGGCAGATTTCGCTCGATCAGCGGGGCGGCAGCGTCAACGGGCGCGGATCCCCAGGCGTTACACAGGCAGTGGCACTGCGCGCGCGGTGCCACACCTTTGTCAGAACATTGCCAGCCTGCGCTGCCATGGCTTGCCCATTGTGGTGTCGCTGGCCAGAGACTATCTTGCCTACCACAACAACCCATAACAAACGAAATCTGTGGCTGGACATGACCAAAGGGGCTTGCTGTGCTGCCATCGTCTGGCACCACCTGGCTTTCTACGGCCCGATGTCGGATGTCGCAGCGCAAGTCACCCCCGGCATCATTGACTGGCTGGCGGAATATGCGCGCATTGCCGTGCAGATTTTTCTGGTCATGGGCGGCTTTCTGTCGGCGGCCAGCCTGGCCCCGCAAGGTGTGGCCCGCTTTGGCAGCCCACTGGCCAAGATCGGCCAGCGCGCGCTGCGCCTGCTCGCGCCTTACTCCGTCGCGCTGTTGCTGGCCGTGCTCATCGCAGCGCTGGTGCGGCCCTGGTTTGCCCACGACTCCGTCCCCGCCGAGCCTACCTGGCAGCAGCTGATCGCCAATGCGCTGATGCTGCAGGACATCAGCGGCGAAGATGCGCTGTCGGCCGGCGTTTGGTACGTGGCGATTGACTTCCAGCTGTTTGCCGCCGTCACCTTGCTGTTTGCATGGAGCCGCCGCTGGGCCCGCCAGTGGCTGGGCCTGCAGCTGGGTCAGTGGGTGGTTCTGGCGCTGACGGCCATGTCGCTCCTGGTGTTCAACCGCCACAGTGAGCTGGACATGTGGTTTGTTTACTTTATCGGTGCCTATGGCATGGGCATGCTGGCCTTCTGGGGCAGCCAAAGCGCCAAGCCCTGGTCCTGGACGGCCTGTCTGCTGGCGCTGGGTCTCGTGTCACTGGAGGTCGATTTCCGCCTGCGCATTGCGGTGGCGCTGTGCGGCGCCGTCGCGCTGCTGTGGCTGATGCGCCTGCCGCACGACAGCCGCCTGGTCGACTGGCTGGGCCGCCAGGCGCCCGTGCGCTGGCTGCAGTCGCTCGGCCAAATGGGCTACTCGGTGTTTCTGGTGCACTTTTCCATCGTGGTGCTGTGCAACGCGGTGGTCTCGCATGTCTGGCCCAGCCAGCCCTGGCTCAACTGGCTGGGCATGGGCCTGGCCTTTGCGCTGTCGCTGCTGGCCGGGCGCGCGCTCTACCTGGGGGTGGAGGCGCGCACGCCCAGCCTGCGCTCTGTGGCTCGCTGGGAGCTGGGCCTGGTCGGCGGCGGTCTGCTGGTGACCCTGGTGGGCGCACGCTTGTCGATGTAAGCACGCCCTTTGCCGGCTCTGGTCTGTTGGCCGCTCAGCGGTGCAGATCGCCAGCGCGCTCGGGCTGGTAGCTGATGCCGGTCACGCGCACGGTCATGGTCTTTCCTCCCACGGAGGGCCAGGCCAACTGGTCGCCAATCGCCAGGCCCAGCAGCGCACTGCCCACCGGTGCAAATACCGAAATCTTGCTGCTGGTGTCGTCCAGGTCCTTGGGGTAGACCAGGGTCAGCTGGAACTGCTTGCCCGATTCGGCAATGTCGAAGTTGACGCTGGAGTTCATCGTCACCACATCCGGCGGAATATCGCTGGGCTCCACGATATCGGCTCGGGCAATCTCGGCCTCCAGATCCGCCTTGCCGGGGAAGGCACTGGCCGGCATGGCCTCCAGCAGCGCTTCAAGGCGGTCCACATCCAGGGATGACAGGATGAGTTGGGGTTTGCGAGACATGAAAACTTCCTCCGGAGTATGTAATCCCCGAATGTAGGCTATGCCCCATTTCGCACCAAAACGGTGCGAATAGCCCTGGTGCAGGCGGCGCTTGCAGAGGCTGCCGGGATGGCGGACAATGCATGAAATACTGTATATAAAAACAGTCATAATCCGTTAGTATGCCTGCCCGCCATCCCTCCACCCACACCGTTGACTCTGCCCCGTTTGAAGACGCACAGACCCTGCACCGCTGCGCGGACGAGCTGGATGGGCCTGTGCCGGTGCGTGTGCCACTGCCGGTGGCCCGCAAGGGGCGCGGCGCGGTTGGCACGCCCCGCCACCGTTTTGCCAGCGATGTGCGGGAATGGGCCGACGATGGCTGGACCCCAGCAGCTGCTCAAGCGGCCGTCGGCGCTGATCCAGAATTGGATCTGGAAGAAGGCGCCTGGTGGCAGCAGGACGCCGAGAGCCTGCCGACCCAGGTGCACGCGGAGCGGGCGCGCAGCGCGATCCAGAAAAACGACTCACCCGATATCTTCTTTGATCACTCGGTCAACCCCTACCGGGGCTGCGAGCATGGCTGCATCTACTGCTATGCCAGGCCGTACCACAGCTACCTGAACCTCTCGCCGGGGCTGGATTTTGAAACCCAGCTGTTTGCCAAGACCAATATTGCCCAGGTGCTCAAGGCCGAGATCAGCCGCCCGCGCTACCAGCCGGCCTCGCTCAATATCGGCTCGGCCACCGATTGCTACCAGCCCATCGAGCGGGAGCTGGGCCTGACGCGGCAGCTGATCGAGGTGCTCAGTGAGGCCGAGCATCCTTTTTCACTGATCACCAAGAGCAGTGCGGTGGAGCGCGATATCGACCTGATCGCCGCTGTAGCGCGCAAGAATGCGGCGGCCGTCTACATCACGATCACCAGCCTGGACCCACAGCTGACCCGCCTGCTCGAGCCCCGGGCTGCGGCGCCGCACCGGCGGCTGCGCACCATACGCCAACTGGCGGAGGCCGGCATTCCGGTCGGGGTGAGCGTCGCACCCCATATTCCGTTTTTGACCGAGGACATGGAAGAGGTGCTGGCGGCCGCGCGCGAGGCCGGCGCCACCACGGCCTTCTACACCGTGCTGCGCCTGCCTTGGGAGCTCAACGGCGTGTTCCAGCAGTGGCTGCAGGCCCATTACCCGCAGCGCGCAGCCCGGGTAATGCAGCGGGTGCGCGACCTGCACCAGATCAGCGAGGCCGACCGGCTGCGCGGCAAGAGCTATGACAGCCAGTCGTTCAGCCGCATGAAAGGCCAGGGCCTGTGGGCCGACCTGGTGCGCCAGCGCTTTGTGCGGGCCTGCGCGCAGCTGGGCTATGGGCGCGAGCGGCAAGAGATGGATTGGCGCGGTTTTGAGGCCTGGCGCGCCCAGCAGCTGCAGCAGACAGTGCGCCAGGCGGGCGCCGCGCAGGCGCCGCACCCGGGGCAGGGCACGCTGTTTTAGCCGCGCTTGCGTGCAGCAGCGACCGTGGTCGGCGGCTGCGCTGCAACGGTTGCTGGAGCAGAGGCAGACGCCAGGTGCGCCAAAGTGGCGGGCGGTGCAGAGCGGCCCTTGCAGCTGGCAAAAATATCCAGATCGGGCTGGTGCAGCGCGGTCTGCACATCGGTGAGGCCCAGCATCGAGTGGAACAGGTTGTCGTGGCTGATGCGGGCAGTGCCCACGGCCTGCTGCAGGCAGCTGGTGCTGATGCCCATGCGTTGCTGCATCGCGGGCGAGAGCCAGGTGATCCAGGGCACATGCTTTTGGACATCGGGTGCGACGGAGTAGGGCAGGCCGTGCAGGTAGATGTTGTTCTCGCCCAGCGATTCGCCATGGTCGGCCACATACATCATCGCCGTGGGCTGGCGCTGGCCCTTGCTGGCGAGCCAGTCGATCAGGCTGCCGAGCATGCGGTCGGTGGCAACGACGCTGTTGTCATAGGCATTGATCAGCGATGCGCGGTCGCAGGACTGTAGGTTGACGTTGTTGCACTCGGGGCTGAAGCGCTTGTCCTGGCCCAGCGAACGCTTGAAATAGGCCGGGCCATGGCTGCCCATCTGGTGCAGCACCACCACCACGCCTTTGGCGCGTTGCTCGGCGGGCAGCGCATTGATGCGTTCATCGAGGCCTTCGAGCAGGGCCATGTCCACGCATTCGCCGTCCTGGCACAGCGCCTTACGGGCCGCGGCGGGCAGGTCCGTCTCGGTATTGGCGTTGTGCACGCGGGCGCAAACGCCCTTGCAGCCCGATTGGTTCTCGACCCAGAGCACAGCCAGGCCGGCGCGCTGCAAGACATCGAGCAGGTTTTCATAGGATTTGTTGCTGTCCTGGCTGCTGCGCCCCAGGTGGGAGAACATGCAGGGCACCGACACGGCGGTGCTGGTGCCGCAGGACCAGGCGTTGGTGGCGATGGCGAGGTCCTGGCGGGCGGACAGCAAAGGCGTCGTGGGACGCTCATAGCCATTGGTCGCAAAATTGCCGGCGCGGCCGGTCTCGCCGACGACCAGCGCATAGATCGGGAAGCTGGTCTGGCCAGCATAGCTGGCACCCAGCTTGGCATCTTCGCCAATCGGGTACAGCGTGGTGTCGCGGTGGTGAATTTGCTGGGCCACCAGGTTGCCTGCGGCGTAGACGGTGGACAGCGGGTTCATCATGTAGCGCAGGTTGGTGTGGTTACGCATGGCTGACGAG
Source organism: Comamonas koreensis (assembly GCF_014076495.1). Classification (NCBI taxonomy): domain Bacteria; kingdom Pseudomonadati; phylum Pseudomonadota; class Betaproteobacteria; order Burkholderiales; family Comamonadaceae; genus Comamonas; species Comamonas koreensis. The sequence continues at coordinate 2,133,696 of NZ_CP043575.1, forward strand.
ATGGGGCGAAAACCCGCCACCACCACGACGGCCATGGCCAGGACCGCCAGCAGCACCATGCCCAGCTGCTGGAGCACTGGGCGCCAGCCCTTGCGGTGGGGCAGGGTCTGGCGCCAGATCCACCAGGTGGGGGGAATAGCGATGGCGCCCACGGTGACCACCAAGCTCCAGTGCAGCAGGTCGGCCGCTTCCTTCACATCGGTTTGCAGCACATTGACGAGCATCGAGGCATCGATGGCAATGCCGTAGTTCAGCATGAAGCAGGCAGCAAACGCGGCGATCCAGCACAGCGCGATCATCACCGGTTTGGCGGCGCGGCCCCAGCTGAGCAGGTTCAAGAGGGCCCAGCAAGCGCAGGCAATGGCCAGGCCCAGGCTCAGGCCCAGCACCCACTGCTGGGCGCTGCTCAGGCCGTCTGCCTGCGAGAGGGCCTTCCACAAGGCCAGATTGCCCACGCTGGCCAGCCACAGGCTGACGACCAGGCTCCACAGCCACACGGGACGTGCGGGCGGGCTACTGCTGGTTGTGGCCAGGTCGGCGCTGAAGGGCAACGCGGCCGAGTGGGGCGGAAACGCCGCGGTGTCGGCGGCCTTGCCTGTGGGGGTGATAAACCGGGCAAAGAAATTCATCCCGCCATGGTCGGCTGGCTAGCTTAACAAGTGATTAATAGGACCAGCGCCATAAAAAAACCCGCCGAAGCGGGTTTTTGGAGAGGGTCTGGTGCAGGGCCAGGCAGCGCCTGGCCGGTGCTATCAGCGCTTGGCGATAGGTTGCACGTCGCGGACCACCGAGCCAGTGTAGAGCTGGCGTGGACGGCCAATCTTGTACTCGGGATCGGCCATTTGCTCGTTGAGCTGGGCGATCCAGCCGACGGTGCGGGCCAGCGCGAAGATGCCGGTGAACAGCTTCACAGGGATGCCGATGGCGCGTTGCACGATGCCCGAATAGAAGTCCACGTTCGGGTACAGCTTGCGCGAGACGAAGTAGTCGTCTTCCAGAGCGATCTTCTCGACTTGCTTGGCCAGTGCGAACAGCGGATCGTTTTCCAGGCCCAGCTCGGCCAGGATCTCGTTGCAGGTTTCCTGCATCAGCTTGGCGCGTGGGTCGTAGTTCTTGTAGACGCGGTGGCCAAAGCCCATCAGCTTGACGCCGCTGGACTTGTCCTTGACCTGCTCCATGAACTCGCCGACCTTGGCGATGCCGCCGTTGGCCTGGATGTTTTCCAGCATGTTCAGACAGGCTTCGTTAGCGCCGCCGTGGGCAGGGCCCCACAGACAGGCAACGCCGGCGGAGATGGCCGCAAACGGGTTGGTGCCCGAGGAGCCGCACAGGCGCACGGTCGAGGTCGACGCGTTTTGCTCGTGGTCTGCGTGCAGGATGAAGATGCGGTCGAGCGCGCGCTCTACCACCGGGTTCACCACATACTCTTCACAGGGGTTGCCGAACATCATGCGCATGAAGTTGCCTGCATAGGACAGGTCATTCTTCGGGTACATGTAAGGCTGGCCCGTGCCGTACTTGTAGGCCATGGCCACCAGGGTTGGCAGCTTGGCGATCAAGCGGATCGCAGCGATGTTGCGGTGCTCGGGGTTGGTGATGTCGGTGCTGTCGTGGTAGAAGGCCGACATGCCACCCACCAGACCCGTCAGAACGGCCATGGGGTGCGCATCGCGGCGGAAACCACGCAGGAAGAACTGCATCTGCTCGTTGACCATGGTGTGCTTGGTCACCGTGTCTTCGAACTCGGCCTTCTGCGTGGCATTGGGCAGCTCGCCGTACAGCAGCAGGTAGCAGGTTTCGAGGTAGTTGCAGTTCTTGGCCAGTTGCTCGATCGGGTAGCCGCGGTACAGCAGCTCGCCCTTGTCACCATCGATATAGGTGATGGCCGACTGGCAGGCAGCCGTCGAGAGGAAACCGGGGTCGTACGTGAACATGCCGGTCTGCGCGTACAGCTTGCGGATGTCGATGACATCCGGGCCGATCGAGCCCTGGTAAACCGGAAGGTCTACGCTTGCTGCGCCGTTGCTAAACGATAGCGTGGCTTTGTTGTCTGCTAGTTTCATAAAACTGGTTCCTTCTCGAGTTAGTCCGCAAGAGATGCACGTGGTTTTCGGCTGCGCAGCATCTCCAGCACTTCATGAACATCTGGCGTGTCGAGGTCGCCTGTTGGTTCCTTGCGCTTGAGCATCAAGTCCAGCAGGTCGTTGTCCGACAGGTTCATCAAAGTGGTCAGCCCTTGCGCCTGGCGGACATTCAGGCTTGCTCCGTATGTGCGGAAGAACTGCTCGACGAAGATGTCGTTCTCCACCAGGCCTCGGCGGCTACGCCAGCGCAGCAGATCGCGCGCACGTTCATCCAGCAGTTCGTTTTCCATCATTGCTCAATCTGGTTCTTACACCGCACGGCGAACCATCAATTCCTTGATCTTGCCAATCGCCTTGGTGGGGTTGAGGTGCTTGGGGCACACGTCCACGCAGTTCATGATGGTGTGGCAACGGAACAGACGGTAGGGGTCTTCCAGGTTGTCCAGGCGCTCACCGGTGTGGTCATCGCGGCTGTCGGCGATGAAGCGGTAGGCCTGCAGCAAACCGGCGGGGCCCACGAACTTGTCGGGGTTCCACCAGAACGAGGGGCAGCTGGTCGAGCAACTGGCGCACAGAATGCACTCGTACAGGCCGTTGAGCTCTTCGCGCTCTTCGGGCGACTGCAGGCGCTCCTTCTCGTTGGCGACAAAGCTGTCGGCCATCAGGTAGGGCTTGATCGAGTGGTACTGCTTGAAGAACTGGGTCATGTCCACGATCAGGTCGCGGATCACGGGCAGACCGGGCAGGGGCTTCAAGACGATGTCACCCTTGAGGGTGTTCATGTTCGTCAGGCACGCCAGACCGTTCTTGCCGTTGATGTTCATCGCGTCCGAGCCGCACACGCCTTCGCGGCAGGAGCGGCGGAACGAGATCGATGGGTCGAGTTCCTTGAGCTTGACCAGGGCGTCCAGCAGCATGCGCTCATGACCGTCGAGCTCCACCTCCACCGTCTGCATGTAGGGCTTGGCATCTTTATCGGGATCGTAGCGATAGATTTTGAAAGTACGCTTCATTTTGGGATGTTCTTTCGTGGGCTGCGTGGATTTAGAAGGTACGGACCTTGGGCGGTACCGACGGCACGGTCAGCGGCTTGAGTTGCACTGGCTTGTACTCCAGGCTGTTGGCAGCGCTGTACCACAGGGTGTGCTTGAGCCAGTCGATATCATTGCGGCCCAGTGGGTACTTGGGGTCATCGGCAGGGTGCTCGTAGTCATCCACGGTGTGGGCGCCACGGCATTCCTTGCGGGCGGCGGCCGAGACCATGGTGGCTTGCGCCACTTCGATCAGGTTGGCCACTTCCAGCGCTTCCATGCGAGCGGTGTTCCAGACCTTGGACTTGTCCTTCAAGGTGACGCCACCGACGCGGGCGCGGATGTCGGCAATCTTCTTGACGCCTTCGTCCATGCTCTTTTGCGTGCGGAACACACCGGCGTGCAGCTGCATGCAGGCGCGGATGTCGTTGGCCACGTCCTGCGCGTATTCGCCGCTGGTCGACTCGTCGAGCTTGTTGAGGCGCGACAGCGAGAAGTCCGATGCGTTCTCAGGCATCGGCTTGAATTCGCCATAGCCATTGACGTAGTTGACGATGTGCTTGCCGGCCGACTTGCCAAAGACCAGCAGGTCCAGCAGCGAGTTCGTGCCCAGGCGGTTGGCGCCGTGCACCGACACGCAGGAGCATTCGCCCACAGCGTAGAGACCGTTGACCACTTTGTTTTCTTGACCATCCCAGACAACGACCTGGCCGTTGATGTTGGTGGGAATACCGCCCATCTGGTAGTGGATGGTGGGCACCACAGGAATCGGTTCCTTGGTGATGTCCACGTTGGCGAAGTTGTGGCCGATCTCTTCCACCGAAGGCAGGCGCTTGCGGATGGTATCTGCACCCAGGTGGGTCATGTCCAGCAGGATGTAGTCCTTGTTCGGACCGCAGCCACGGCCTTCCTTGATTTCCTGGTCCATTGAGCGCGAGACGAAGTCGCGTGGCGCCAGATCCTTCAGGGTTGGCGCATAGCGCTCCATGAAACGCTCGCCATCGCTGTTGCGCAGAATAGCGCCTTCACCGCGGCAGCCTTCGGTCAGCAGCACGCCCGCGCCGGCCACGCCGGTGGGGTGGAACTGCCAGAACTCCATGTCCTGCAGCGGGATGCCTGCGCGTGCAGCCATGCCCAGGCCGTCGCCGGTGTTGATGAAGGCATTGGTCGATGCCTGGAAGATACGGCCTGCGCCGCCGGTGGCCAGCAGAACCGCCTTGGCGTGCAGCTCGTACAGGTCGCCGGTTTCCAGCTCGATGGCGGTCACGCCGATCACGTCACCGGATTCGTCGCGGATCAGGTCCAGCGCCATCCACTCGACGAAGAAGTTGGTCTTGGACTTGACGTTTTGCTGGTAGAGCGTGTGCAGCATCGCGTGGCCGGTACGGTCAGCCGCTGCGCAAGCGCGTTGCACGGGCTTTTCGCCATGGTTGGCGGTGTGGCCGCCGAAGGGGCGCTGGTAGATCGTGCCATCGGGGTTGCGGTCGAAAGGCATGCCGAAGTGTTCCAGCTCGTACACCACCTTGGGTGCTTCGCGGCACATGAACTCGATCGCATCCTGGTCACCGAGCCAGTCCGAGCCCTTGATGGTGTCGTAGAAGTGCCATTCCCAGTTGTCGGGCGACATGTTGCCCAGCGAGGCGGACACGCCACCTTGCGCTGCCACGGTGTGCGAGCGGGTGGGGAAAACCTTGGACAAGGCAGCCACGGACAGGCCAGCCTTGGACAGTTCCAGCGCAGCGCGCAGACCGGAGCCGCCTGCGCCGATGATGACGACATCAAACTTGCGCTTGGTGATGTTCTCTTTTGTATAGCTCATTGTTCTCTTTCAATCGCGGGTATCACAGACGCCACAGAACCTGCAGGCCCCAGCCGAGGCAGCCCACCAGCCAGACCAACACAAAAATCTGCAGCACCAGGCGCAGGCCGACGGGCTGGACGTAGTCCATGAGGATTTCACGCATGCCCACCCAGGCGTGGTAGGCCAAGGCCACCAGGGTGCCCACCGTGATGAACTTCATCCACTGGTGGGAGAAGATGCCTGCCCACTGTTCGTAGCCGATGGGGCCCTTGATCATCAGCACCTGGGCCAGCAGGGCCACGGTGAACAAGGCCATCAGCAAGCCGGTGATGCGCTGGGCCAGCCAGTCGCGCAAACCGTAGTGCGCACCGGTCACGACGCGTTTGGAGCCGTAATTGACGGACATGGGGAATCCTTTCTTATTTATCAGTAAATGCAGTCGCGGGCGATCAGTACAGGCCAAACAGCTTGGCACCCAGGATGGCGGTCAGCGCCAGGCTGATGGCAAAGCAGACTATGGCCGAGCTCTTGCCGAATTCCTTGTTGACCGACTTGTGCGAGACATCCATCCAGATGTGGCGCAGGCCAGCGCAGAAGTGGTGCAGGTAGGCCCAGATGAGCGCCAGCACGGCCAGCTTGATGAACCAGCCCGCAAAAATACCGGCGCCGGTGTTGAAGGCGGCGGTGAAGCGGGCGTAGGAGAATTCGGAGGAGATCGAGGTGTCGAGCAGCCAGACCACAAAGGGCAGCAGGAAGAACATCACCAGGCCGCTGGCGCGGTGCAGGATCGACAGCTTGGCTGCTACCGGCAAGCGGTAGGTGGTGAGGTCCGAAATGGGGTTGATATTGCGAAACTCAGGCCGCTTCTTCGTGGTATCTGTCATGGTGTGAAATCTTTCGTGGATGTAACTGCTATGTAATCGCTAGGCTCAAACCTGCAAAATTTTATTGCAATGCAGCGCGCAGGTCTAAGGGTTTCTCTTTAACCCCGTGGTGACTACTCAGACTTGACCGGTGCATTAGCTCAGGGTATTGCTGTAATGGTGGGTGTCCGTCCGATAAAGACCTCGTCGTAATTCCATGGGAACATCGTTATAGGTGTAAGCGACACGCTCGACGCTCAGCAGGGGGGTCTGGCCGTCGATATCGAGCAATTGGGCCTGTGCCGCATCGGGCAGCACGGCACGCAGCTTTTCCTGGGCGCGCACCATGCGCACGCCGTACTCCACCTCGAACATCGCATAGGTGGCGCCGGGGTAGTCGCGCATCTGCTCGGCCGTCAGGCCCTTGAAGCTGCTGCTGGGCAGCCAGATGTCTTCGACAATCGTGGGAATGCCGGCAAACACCAGCACGCGGCGCACATGGATCAGCGACTCGCCCGTGGGTACCTGCAGCAGCTTGCAGATCTCGCTGGCGCCCTTGATGCTGCGGCAGGAGATGATGTTGCGCTGTGCCGGGCCTTCTTCGTTGAGGTCGCCGCTGTCCGGAAGCAGACGCAAGAAGCGGTACTGCACATTGCGCTCGGCATGGGTGGCCACAAAGGTGCCCTTGCCCTGGCGGCGCAGCAGCAGGTTGTCGGCAGCCAGCTCGTCGATGGCCTTGCGCACGGTGCCTTGGCTGACGCGGTAGCGGGCGGCCAGCTCCATCTCGCTGGGGATCATCTCGCCCGGTTTCCAGGCGCCGGCCTCCAGGCTTTGCAGGATCAGGCCCTTGATTTGTTGGTAGAGGGGGCTGAATGCCGGGGTCGCACCACCCACGCTGTCGCCAGCGGACGTGATTCCGGTGTCGTTTGCATTGGGGGTGGAAGATGTCATGCGCTTGTCTTGGGAGAGATTCAATCTCTCAGGTGTCACAGTGGATGTGACATCCAACGGTTCAAATTTACAGCGCGCATTGTATAGCGCATCCGGGGTCAATCATATCTTATATAAGACATAAGACAAATTGACTGAGTGATCTGTTCAAGAGTACACTTACGCGCTGTTTACAGACCTGCCATCGGGGGATCCCGATCGCTGATTCCAGTCGTTTGACACCCTCTCCGATGCTGGCCTGCTTGGACACCTCATTTCTATTTTCTGGAGTTTTCCCATGAGCAAGAAGCCCGTACGTGTCGCCGTCACCGGTGCCGCTGGTCAAATCGGTTATGCCCTGTTGTTCCGCATCGCTTCGGGCGAAATGCTGGGCAAGGACCAGCCTGTCATCCTGCAACTGCTGGAAATTCCTGACGAGAAGGCACAGAACGCGCTCAAGGGCGTGATCATGGAGCTGGAAGACTGCGCTTTCCCGCTGCTGGCCGGTATCGAAGCCCACAGCGATCCGCTGCAAGCCTTCAAGGACACCGATTACGCGCTGCTCGTGGGTGCCCGTCCTCGCGGCCCAGGCATGGAGCGTGCTGACCTGCTGGCTGCCAATGCCCAGATCTTCACCGCCCAGGGCAAGGCCCTGAACGCTGTCGCTTCGCGCAACGTCAAAGTGCTGGTGGTCGGCAACCCTGCCAACACCAATGCCTACATCGCGATGAAGTCGGCTCCCGACCTGCCAGCGAAGAACTTCACCGCCATGCTGCGTCTGGACCACAACCGCGCTGCCTCGCAACTGGCTGCCAAGGCTGGCTTCAAGGTCGGCGACATCCGCAAGCTGACCGTCTGGGGCAACCACTCGCCCACCATGTACGCTGACTACCGTTTCGCGACCGTGGACGGCAAGTCGGTCAAGGACGCGATCAACGACCAGACCTGGAATAAGGACGTGTTCCTGCCTACCGTGGGCAAGCGTGGCGCCGCCATCATTGCCGCTCGTGGCCTGTCGTCGGCTGCATCGGCAGCGAATGCCGCCATCGACCACATGCGTGACTGGGCCCTGGGCTCGGCGGGCGAATGGGTCACCATGGGCGTGCCTTCGAACGGCGAATACGGCATCCCAGCGGGCATCATCTTCGGCTTCCCCGTGACCACCGAAAACGGCGAATACAAGATCGTCGAAGGTCTGGAAATCGACGCGTTCTCGCAAGAATGCATCGACAAGACCCTGGCTGAGCTGCAAGGCGAGCAAGACGGCGTCAAGCACCTGCTGTAATCCAAGGCCGATCCGCATGCTTGCATGGAATGCCCAGCTCTACAGCCGGTTCGAGGACGAGCGCACGCGCCCGGCCGCCGAACTGCTGGCGCGCGTGGCCCTGCCCAGCGATACCGCCTATGTGGTGGATCTGGGTTGCGGGCCGGGCAATTCCACCGAGCTGCTGGCCCAGCGCTTCGTGCAGGCACGGGTGCTGGGTATCGACCAGTCGCAAGACATGCTGGCCGCTGCGCGCCAGCGTCTTGCGCAGGTGCATTTTGAGCAGGGCGACATCGCCCACTGGCAGGCTCCACTGCACAACGGTCGTTTGCCCGACCTGATTTTTGCCAATGCGGCCCTGCAATGGGTGCCGGGCCACGCGCAGCTGCTGCCCCGCTTGATGGGCATGTTGGCCCCCGGTGGTGTGCTGGCCGTGCAGATGCCCGACAACCGCGATGAGCCCACCCACCGCCTGATGCGTGAGGTGGCAGCGCTGCAGCCCTGGGCTGCAGAAATCGGCGATCCGCATGCCTTGCGCACGGATTTGCTGTCTTTGAATGATTACTACGATGTGTTGGCCCGTGGTGCGCAGGTGGATGCCTGGCGTACGGCGTACCAGCACCCAATGGACAGTGCGGAGGCGATTGTCCAATGGGTTCGTGGCACGGGTCTGAGACCCTTTCTCCAGCCTCTGCGTGCCGAGTTGCAAACCAGCTTTGTGGCCGAGTACACCCGCCGCATCGATGCCGCCTACGGCCTGCGCAGCGATGGCCAGCGCCTGCTGGCCTTTCCCCGCTTGTTTTTGGTGGCCAAGCGCCCCATCTGACGATTAGTAGCCATGAGTGTCTCCGCCATCCATCCCGCACAGGTACTGCTGGGCGCCCAGTCTGGGGCCCTGGCACTGCCGGTCTGCGACCACTACAGCGGTGTGGAAGACCGCATGCGCAAAAGCCTGGCCTTGCAGGCACAGATGATGCAAGAGTTTGGCCGCTGCGTGTTCGATGTGACCTTGGACTGCGAAGACGGCGCGGCCGTCGGCCAGGAAAAGGCCCATGCCCGGCTGGTTGCGTCGCTGGCCAAGAACGCCGCGCCCGGCGCCCGGGTTGCTGCCCGCGTGCATGCGGCCGACCACGCCGCGCTGGCCGAAGATATCGCCACCATCGCCGGTGAGGCGGGCGAGCAGCTCTGCCACATTATGGTGCCCAAGGTCGAGTCGGTCGATGACATCGACCAGGTCGACCGCTTGCTGCAAGCGGCCACCAGCACCCCGGTGCCGCTGCATGCGCTGATCGAGTCGCCCCAGGCGGTGCACCGCGCTTTCGAGATTGCGGCCCACCCCCGCGTGCAAAGCATCAGCTTTGGCCTGATGGATTTTGTCTCTGCCCATGGCGGCGCCATCCCCTCGAGCGCGATGGGCGTGCAAGGCCAGTTCACGCATCCGCTGGTGCTGCGCGCCAAGCTGGAGATCGCAGCCGCCTGCCACGCCTACGGCAAGGTGCCCTCGCACTGCGTGGTGACCGAGTTCAAGAACCCCGATGCGATGGAGCAGGCGGCCCGCCGTGCCTACGGCGAGCTGGGCTACACCCGCATGTGGAGCATCCACCCCGCGCAGATCCGCCCCATCCTGCAGGCCTTCGCGCCCACGCAGAGCCAGGTCGATGAAGCGGCCCGTATTGTGCGGGCGGCGGCGGACGCGCAATGGGCACCGATCAGCGTCGACGGCGTCTTGCATGACCGTGCAAGTTATCGTTACTTTTGGCAAATTTTGGAGCGTGCCGCGCAGACGGGTTGTCCGTTGCCGGGTACAGTGCGGGAGTGGCTGTAACCATCCGGGTCCAGCCCTTTTCCTGTTTCTTGCGTTGTATCGCGGGAGTTGTTATGAAAAATCGCGTGATTTCTTTGTTGGTCCTGGTGCCTGCGCTGACGTTGTCCATGGGCAGCGTGCAGGCGCAAGAGAAAAAGGCGGCCAAGCCAGTGGCTGCCAAAACCACCGCCGCCAAGAAGGCACCGGCCAAAAAGGCCCCTGCCAAGCGTGCGTCCACCGCCAAAAAGGGCGCAGCGGTTGCCGCTGGTGCCGGCGCAGCCGCTGCGGCCGCGTCCATTCCTGCCCAGCAGACCCTGACCCCCGCCGAGCTGGCCATTGCCGAGCAGGTCTACCAAGGCCGCATCAGCTGCGAGCTGGGTGCCTCGATCAATATCGCTAAGGACTCGGTCAACCCCGGCTACTTCTTCGTTGAAGGCAAGGGCTTCAAGTACCACATGGCTCCCGTGGCCACCTCGACGGGCACCATCCGCCTGGAAGACCAGCACGCTGGCGCCATGTGGCTGCAAGTGGCCAACAAGTCGATGCTGATCAACCGCAAGCTCGGTCAGCGCCTGGCCGACGAATGCATGAGCCCTGAGCAAAACCAGGTTGCCGAAGCCATCAAGAAAAACCCACCTGCCGCACTGTTTGAAGGCAACGGCCGCTGATAAGAACAGCGGCGCGGCTGCCCGAGGCCTTGCGAGCGCCCCACCATTGAAATAGAGAACCGGAGAACGTATGTTGAAAGCCTACCGCGACCATGTGACTGAGCGTGCCGCTCTGGGCATCCCCCCACTGCCGCTGGATGCCAAGCAGGTCGCTGACTTGATCGAGCTGATCAAGAACCCGCCTGCCGGTGAAGAAGCATTTCTGCTCGATCTGCTGACCCACCGCGTGCCGCCAGGCGTGGACGATGCCGCCAAGGTCAAGGCTTCCTTCCTGGCAGCCGTGGCACATGGCGACCTGAAAGTGGCGCTGATCTCCAAGGCCAAGGCCACCGAGCTGCTGGGCACCATGGTGGGTGGTTACAACGTGCATCCGCTCATTGAGCTGCTCGATGACGCAGAAGTGGCCGCCGTGGCTGCCGATGCGCTCAAGAAGACGCTGTTGATGTTCGACTTCTTCAATGACGTCGCAGACAAGGCCAAGGCCGGCAATGCCAAGGCCAAGGAAGTGATGCAAAGCTGGGCCGACGCCGAGTGGTTCACCTCGCGCCCCGCAGTCGACAAGAAGATCACCGTCACCGTGTTCAAGGTGCCCGGCGAGACCAACACCGACGACCTGTCGCCTGCGCCAGACGCCTGGAGCCGCCCCGACATTCCTCTGCACTACCTCGCGATGCTGAAGAACACGCGTCCTGACGCGGCCTTTAAGCCTGAAGAAGACGGCAAGCGCGGCCCGATGCAGTTCATCGACGACCTGAAGAAAAAGGGCCACCTGGTGGCCTACGTCGGCGACGTGGTCGGCACCGGTTCTTCGCGCAAGTCGGCAACCAACTCCATCGTCTGGGCCACCGGCCAGGACATTCCCTTTGTGCCCAACAAGCGCTTTGGTGGTGTGACCCTGGGCGGCAAGATCGCTCCGATCTTCTTCAACACCCAGGAAGACTCGGGCTCGCTGCCGATTGAAGTGGACGTCTCCAAGCTGGAGATGGGCGACGTGATCGACGTGCTGCCCTACGACGGCAAGATCCTCAAGAACGGTGAGACCGTTGCCGAGTTCCAGCTCAAGAGCGATGTGCTGTTTGACGAAGTGCGCGCCGGCGGCCGTATCAACCTGATCATTGGCCGCTCGCTGACCGCCAAGGCCCGCGAAGCGCTGGGCCTGCCCGCATCGACCGTGTTCCGCCTGCCCCAGGCGCCTGCCGAATCCAAGGCCGGCTTCACCTTGGCGCAGAAGATGGTCGGCCGCGCTGTCGGTCTGCCAGAAGGCCAGGGCGTGCGCCCAGGCACCTACTGCGAACCGCGCATGACCACCGTGGGCTCGCAAGACACCACGGGCCCGATGACCCGCGATGAGCTCAAGGACCTCGCTTGCCTGGGCTTCTCCGCCGACATGGTGATGCAGTCCTTCTGCCACACGGCCGCCTACCCCAAGCCCGTGGACGTCAAGACCCACCGCGAACTGCCCAACTTCATCAGCAATCGTGGTGGCGTGGCCCTGCGTCCTGGTGACGGCGTGATCCACAGCTGGCTCAACCGCCTGCTGCTGCCTGATACCGTGGGTACCGGCGGTGACTCGCACACCCGTTTCCCTATCGGCATTTCCTTCCCCGCAGGCTCGGGCCTGGTGGCCTTCGGTGCTGCCACCGGCGTGATGCCTCTGGACATGCCTGAATCGGTGCTGGTGCGCTTCAAGGGCGAAATGCAGCCGGGCGTGACCCTGCGCGATCTGGTGCACGCGATTCCGCTGTACGCGATCAAGGCCGGTCTGCTGACCGTCGCCAAGGCCGGCAAGATCAACGAGTTCTCCGGCCGCATCCTGGAGATCGAAGGCCTGCCAGACCTGAAGGTCGAGCAAGCGTTCGAGCTGTCCGACGCGTCCGCCGAGCGCTCTGCCGCTGGCTGCACGATCAAGCTCAACCCCGAGCCGATCAAGGAATACCTGACCTCGAACGTGGTTCTGATGAAGAACATGATCGCCGACGGTTATGCCGATGCCAAGACGCTGCAGCGCCGTATCGAGAAGGTTGAAGCCTGGCTGGCCAAGCCCGATCTGCTCGAAGCCGACAAGGATGCCGAATACGCGCACATTATCGAGATCGACCTGGCCGACATCAAGGAGCCTATCGTTTGCTGCCCCAACGACCCGGACGACGCCAAGTTCCTGTCCGAGGTGGCCGGCACCAAGATCGATGAAGCCTTCATCGGCTCGTGCATGACCAACATCGGCCACTTCCGCGCTGCAGCCAAGCTGCTGGGCGGCCAGCGTGACATCCCCGTCAAGCTGTGGGTGGCACCACCTACCAAGATGGACCAGAGCGAGCTGATCAAGGAAGGCCATTACGCTGCCTTTGGTACCGCCGGTGCCCGCACCGAAATGCCCGGCTGCTCGCTGTGCATGGGCAACCAGGCCCAGGTGCGCGAAGGCGCGACGGTCATCTCGACCTCGACCCGCAACTTCCCCAACCGCCTGGGCAAGAACACCAATGTGTTCCTGGGCTCGGCCGAGCTGGCCGCGATCGCATCGCGCATCGGCAAGCTGCCCACCAAAGAAGAGTACCTCCAGGAAATGGGCGTGATCGATGCCGACAAGGCCTCCGTCTACCGCTACATGAACTTCAACGAAATCTCGGAATACGCCGAGGTTGCCGAGAAGATCTAAGCCTTTTGGCCTGCGTGCAGGGGTTTGCAGCCTCTGCCCTTGCAACCCGCTTCGGCGGGTTTTTTTACGCCATTTGCGTGGGGTATGCATGCTGCGTCGTGCAGAAAAAACTGAGGTATGCACAATGTTCGCTGGCCGCAGGCTGGCGCCTGTGCGCCCGCGGGCCTGGCTGCGCCAGGTTTGCGCGCCCAAGTTTTGAAATGCCCGACTGGAGAAATGAGTCCGATGACGATGTGGAAATATGTGGTGGCGCTGATGGTGCCTGGTGTGATGGCCAGTGCCAGCCTGGCGCAGGTGCAGAGTGGCGCCACGGACAGCGCAGCCTCTGCCGAGGTGACAACTGCGCAGGCGACGCCTTGCGACGGCGCGGTGATGTATGCGCTGGACAACTGGTACCAGGTGCAGCGCTGCGAAAGCGCGGGCTTCTTGCTGCCCGAAGACATTGCCCAGAGCAGCGCCGATTTTCTGGCCGCGCACCAGGGCATCGAGCAGGACGTGCGCAGCCAAAGCCCGCGCGCGCAGCAAGCGCTGGCCTTTGCCGGCACCAGCCCCTGGGACTGGAATGACCCGGGCAACCGCAGCACCCTGGAAAACCTCTGCCGCGATACCTTGCAGTCGCAAAAGCGCATGGTGACGGAGCCCAGCTGGCGCGAATCGCTCAGCTGCGCGCGCTGATAGAGCGGAGCGGGCAGGGCGCTCAAACTCCAAACGTCCAGCCTTTGTGGGGCTAACCAATCTGAAGCCTTGCAGCAGCCTGTAAAGCCAGGCTGCCCAGGCCGCCAGGGCCGTGTCGCCAAAGGATCCTCTGCAGAACCCTCGCCAAGCGGGATGGGCGCGGATCGGGATGAGACGCAAGGCGTCTTTTGAAGGCAATAGCCGTAGCTATTGCCGAGGAAGGCAACGCAGCGGATCGCCCGAGACCGCGTTCAGACCACGGCAGGGAGTTTTGCAGAGGGTCCCTAGCCCAGGCGCACGTCGAAGTACGCCTCTTCCACGCCAATCCCCTGAAAGCCCGCCTGCCGCGCCTTGTCAAAGGCCTTGAGCCAGGCGCGTGCCAGCACCTCTTGCTGGGCGGAGATCTCACCGCCTTCGGCGGCATCGGTAAATGCACTCAGGGCTTCGAGCATGTCTTGTTGATCGGGGAAAAACTTGCCGATCTCTCTGGCAAAGCGCGCTTCTGCGCGGTGCTTGAGGGCGGGATCAATGCCGTGGCAATCCTGCAGGCTGATGGCGATCGGGGTAGAGACTTCCATAGATTAGGGTGACTGTTTAAATAAACAGTGTCTAGTATCCCTGCTAACTGTTTATTTGTACAGTTTTTTTATCGCGATAGTCATTGAATGTGTGTGTCGGCTGCGCTGCGCTGGCAAAGCGGGTGGGGCGGCCTTGGGCCCAGTGGCCACCCGGGTTTGCGCAGCGCGTATACAATACGGGCCCCTTGTGCCTGGGAACGCCGCATTGTTCCTGGGCCACTTTTCGTAGCCATGGGTTCCCTCGCCCCCATTGACCAAAAAGGAATGTCATGAACTCCGCTCATGCCGTGCAGACCCCTGTCTCGCGCGTGCCCTTCTATCTCTCCTTGCTGGTGGCCTTCCATATCGCCATCGTCATTGCCAGCAACTACCTGGTGCAGCTGCCCATCTCGCTGTTGGGTTTTCACAGCACCTGGGGGGCTTTCAGCTTTCCCTTTATCTTCCTGGCCACCGACCTGACCGTGCGTCTGATCGGCAAGGCCGAGGCGCGCCGCGTCATCACCCGCGCCATGCTGCCTGCGCTGCTGGTGTCCTATATCGTTGGCGTCATCTTCCATGAAGGGCGCTTCAACGGCTGGGAGGCGCTGCAGACCTTCAACAGTTTTGTCTTCCGCATTGCGCTGGCCAGCTTTGCTGCCTATGTGCTGGGGCAGTTGCTCGACATCCAGGTGTTTGACCGCATTCGCCAAAAGAGCCACGCCTGGTGGATGGCACCCGCTGCCGCCTCGGTGTTTGGCCAGGCGCTCGATACTGCTGCCTTTTTCTCCATCGCCTTCTGGCGCAGTGCCGACCCCTTCATGGCCGCCAACTGGGTGGAGATCGCACTGGTGGACTATGTGATCAAGCTGGCGGTGAGCCTGCTGCTGTTTGTGCCCGCCTATGGCGTGGTGCTGGCCGCGCTGGTGCGCTCGATGCGCATGCCGGCGGCGCCTGCTGCGGCATCCTGAGAGCCTTTGGCAGGTGCCAGCGCCTGAGGGGGCTCTAAGAACCTGTTCAAAGTCTCTACGCAGCCGCGTTGGAGTGCAATCGGGATGAGTTCGAAGGGATGGAACGTAGCTTGCACCTGGGTGCAAGCAAGGGCCAGCGCGCAGAAATCGCCCGATTTCACTCCAACCCGCAGGGACAGTGGCTTTGCGCTGCCCGGGAAGGGGCGCCCGGCTAGGGAGCGGTCTGCGTCGTTGCAAATCCTCGCAATAGCCGGGCTATTGCTGCGGTATTGCGCGGCTGGGCGCCCCCCTCGCATCCCATCTCGCAAAGACACTGTCGCGGCGCGAGGAGACTTTGAACAGGTTCTAAGCTACATGCCGCAATAACAAAGGCCGCCAGAATCAAATCTGGCGGCCTTATGCATGGGGCGGTGCGCTTTGGTGGCGCACGGCGCCGTACCAATCAGGTCTGGCTTTGCAGGTAGTTGGGCAGGCCCATCATATGGATCAGGCCGAGTTGCTTTTCCAGCCAGTAGGCATGGTCTTCTTCGGTGTCGCGCAGCTGGGCCAGCAGAATGTCGCGGCTCACATAGTCGCTGTGCTTCTCGCACAGTTCCATGCCCTGGCGCAGGCCGGCACGCACTTCGTATTCGGTGTCCAAGTCCTTTTGCAGCATCTCGGGCACGGTCGCGCCGGGCGTGAATTCCTTGGGGCGCATATCGGGGCGGCCGCCCAGCATCAGGATGCGGCGCAGCAGTGCGTCGGCATGCTGGGTCTCTTCCTGCATCTCATGGTCCAGGCGGGTGAACAGCTTGGTAAAGCCCTGGTCTTCGTAAATGCGCGAGTGGGCAAAGTACTGGTCGCGTGCGGCCAATTCGCCACGCAGCAGGTCCTTGAGGTAGTCGACGACGTCGGGATGGCCTTGCATGTTCTTGTTCTCGGGTGAGTTTGCGAAGCCTGCAGTATCGCGTGTCTGCGTGCGCTTGGTTGCGAAAGCAGCCAAATGCCCATGTAGCACCGCTCTGGATGCGGGCTGTAAGCAGATGCATTCGCATTGCCTATGCAGCCAGTGCGGCTCGGGTCAGGGCTGGGTCGCACCGGTTCTGGCAAGATCAACGGTTTTGAAGGGAGCGAGCGTGAACCCATCCGAAGCCTGGCAAGAGCAAGTGCACCCCATCGACCCGGCAGTGCGCGCCGACATCGAAGCCAAGCTGGCGCAGATCGAGATCGAGCACCAGGTGCGCATTCTGTTTGCCTGCGAGTCCGGCAGCCGGGGCTGGGGCTTTGCATCGCCCGACAGTGACTACGATGTGCGCTTTATCTATGCACCGCGCCTGCCCTGGTACCTGAGCGTGAGCGAGCAGCGCGATGTGATCGAGCTGCCTATCTCCGATGTCTTCGATGTCAATGGCTGGGAGCTGCGCAAGGCGCTGGGCCTGCTCAAAAAGGGCAATGCCACCTTGATTGAATGGTTTGATTCTCCCGTGGTCTACCAGGCCGATCCGCTGTTTGTGGCCGACATGCGCGCCGCCATCGAGCGCGTGCACCTACCCGAGCGCACGCACTACCACTACCTGCACATGGCGCGCAAAAACTACCGCGAGTACCTGCAGGGCGAGACGGTGCGGCTCAAGAAATACCTCTATGTGCTGCGCCCGCTGCTGGCCTGCCTGTGGCTGGCCGAGGGCCGGGGCGTGGCACCGATGCGCTTTCAGGATCTGGTCGATGGCACGGTCGCTGACCCGGCCGTGCTTGACGCGATTGCGGCGCTGCTGGTGGTCAAGCGCGCGGCCAAGGAATCCGAGCATGGTGCCGCGATGCCGGTGCTCAATGCCTTTATCGAGACGACCTTGGCGCAGCTGGAAGCCGCCCCCGCGCCGCAGACACCGAGCGTGGACTTTGCGCCGCTCGATGATTTGCTGCTGCGCACCGTGCTGAGCGGCCACACGGGTTGATCAGGCGCCTGGGTCAGGGGCTTGCACGGCCTGCACGGCGGATTGCAGGCTGAGCAGCAGCTTGTGCACCAGCGGGTTGTCTGGCTGGCTGCGCCAGACCGCCAGCAGCTCGGACTGCGGCTGCTCGCCCAAGAGCGGAATAAACACCACATTGGGCATGCCCACGCGCTGCAGCGCGGCGGGCACAATGGCCGCGCCCTGGCCCAGCGATACGAGCGACAGCACCGACAACCAGTGCCGCACCTCATGCCGCACCTCGGGCGCAAAGCCATGGGCCATGCACATCTGGTAGATGCGCTGGTGGTAGAGCGGCGAGACAGCGCTGGAGAACAGCACCAGGCGCTCGTGCTTGAGCTGCGCCAGATCGAGCGCGGCATGGCCCGCCAGCGCATGCGGGCGCGGCAGGCAGGCCACAAAGGGCTCTTGCATCAGCAGCTGGCTGCGCAGGCCTTCGGGCAGCATCACCGGATGCACCAGGCCCATGTCCAGCTCGGCCTGCTGCAGGCCCAGCAGCTGCTCGGCGCTGTTGAGCTCGCGCATGTCGATGCGCACCTGCGGATGCGCGTTCTGAAAATGGGCCAAAGCCTGGGGCACGCCCCGGTAGAGCGCCGAGCCGACAAAGCCCAGGCGCAGATGGCCGCGCACGCCCTGGCCGACATCGCGCGTCTCCTGCGCCGCCTGCCCGGCCAGCGCCAACAGTTGGCGCGCGCGTGGCAGCAGGTGGGCGCCGGCAGCGGTCAGGCGCACGCCCTTGCTGCTGCGCTCAAACAGCGCAGCGCCAATTTCTTCTTCCAGCTGGCGGATGGCGACCGACAGCGGCGGCTGCGAGATGGACAGGCGCTGGGCCGCCCGGCTGAAGTGCAGCTCTTCGGCCAGCGTTGCAAAGTAGTTCAGCAGCCGCAGCTCCATGGGGGCTCCTATCTATATTTAATACGTATCGATAAAGATTTTAATAATATTTGACGCGAATAGCGCTGGCTGCTGAAATGGCGCAAAACCTCGCGACCCGAGCGCGAACCCGCGCACAAAACACGCCTAACCATGCGAGCCGGCAGAGCATCGCCGCCAGCCCGCCATCAGGAGACCCGCATGTCCGCACCGGACCCATCCCAGCGCAGCGCCATGGCGCAGGTGGCGCAAGCCCATGCCCACCCCGTGCCCGATCGCCACGGCAGCAATTTCTA
This sequence comes from Comamonas koreensis, assembly GCF_014076495.1. Taxonomy (NCBI): domain Bacteria; kingdom Pseudomonadati; phylum Pseudomonadota; class Betaproteobacteria; order Burkholderiales; family Comamonadaceae; genus Comamonas; species Comamonas koreensis. Next base: position 2,152,115 of record NZ_CP043575.1, read on the forward strand.
CAGCACCGACCCGGCTTTGCAGCAGCTCTTGCAGCTCTACCTGCCCGCCGATCTGCTGGCCCATCTGCAGCCCTATCTGCAGCGCATGGGCGAGCTCGCAGGCGGCCGCATCGATGAGCTGGCCAGCATTGCCGACAAGAACCCGCCCACGCTGGAGCACCGCAGCCGCGCCGGGGAAGACCGCCAGCGCATCATCAAGCACCCGGCCTATGAAGAGCTCGAACGCATTGCCTATGGCGAGTTCGGCCTGCAGGCGATCTCGCACCGCGACGACATGCTGGGCTGGCAGGGCAAGATGCCGCCCATCGTCAAATATGCGCTGACCTATCTGTTTGTGCAGTCCGAGTTTGGCCTGTGCTGCCCCTTGTCGATGACCGATTCGCTCACGCGCACCTTGAAGAAGTTCGGCGCGCCGGAGCTGGTCGCCAAGTACCTGCCGCAGCTGCTGTCGCTGGACTGGGACAGCCAGGCCCAGGGCGCCATGTTCATGACCGAGCAGGCCGCCGGCTCCGACATCTCCAACACCCAGACCCTGGCCCAACCGCAGGCCGATGGCAGCTGGCGCGTGACGGGTGACAAATGGTTCTGCTCCAACCCTGATGCCGAGTTTGCGATGGTGCTGGCCCGTGTCGAAGGCGCGCCCGCTGGCATGAAGGGCATCTCGCTCTTTTTGCTGCCGCGCAAGCTCGATGACGGCAGCCAGAACCACTACCGCATCATTCGCCTCAAGGACAAGCTGGGCACCAAGTCGATGGCCAGCGGCGAGATCCGCATGGAAGGCGCCACGGCCTACCTGATCGGCGAGCAGGGCCGGGGCTTTGTGCAGATGGCCGACATGGTCAACAACTCGCGCCTGTCCAATGGTGTGCGCTCGGCCGGCATGATGCGCCGCGCGGTCGCCGAGGCCGAGTTTGTCGCCAGCGAGCGCGTGGCCTTTGGCAAGCGCCTGCAGGACATGCCGCTGATGCAGCGCCAGCTCGACAAGCTGCGCGTGCCCGCCGAGCAGGCGCGCTCCATGGTGTTCCAGACCGCGCAGACCCTGATGCGCTCGGACGCGGGCGACAAGGAGGCCTATGCGCTGCTGCGCATCCTGACGCCGATGATCAAGTTCCGCGCCTGCCGCGATGCGCGCAAGGTCACAGGTGACGCGATGGAAGTGCGCGGCGGCTGCGGCTACATCGAGGAATGGACGGACCCGCGCCTGGTGCGCGATGCCCACCTGGGCTCCATCTGGGAAGGCACCAGCAATATTGTCGCGCTCGATGTCGTGCGCGCCATCCAGCGGGAAGGCTCGCTGCCGGTGCTGCAGGCCTATCTGCACGGCCTGCTGGCGCATTGCAGCATCAGCGCAGGCTACCGCCAGACGCTGGATGCCGCTCTGGCCCGCGCCAGCGCGCTGGCCGAGCGTGCCGCGCAAGACGGCGGCGCGGTGCTGGCCCGCCAGGCTGCCACCGGTCTGTACAACTGCACCACCGCCATTGCGATGGCCTGGGAAGCCGGCCAGATCGACTCGGCCGAGCGCCTGCGTCTGTCGCAACTGGTGCTGCTGCACCGCGTGTTGCCGCGCGACCCGTTGGCGAGCGACGCCATTCCCGCCGATTGGCTGGACTGAATAACAGATACGCAGACCGGCAGAGACACCCCCATCAATACGCAGGCAGCAGACCTGCATCCCTCAATACATGGAGACAAACATGCAAAAATTTTCCTTGAACACGGCGGCGCTCGCCCTCGCATGCCTGGCCGGGCTGGGTGGCGTGGGCATCGCCTCGGCGCAAGCCGCTGACAAATTCCCCGACCGCCCGATCATGTTCACCGTACCCTTCCCACCGGGCGGCCCCACCGATGCGATGGCCCGCATTCTGGCGACCGAGCTGACGCGCGAGCTGGGCCAGAGCGTAGTGGTGGAGAACCGCGCGGGCGCAGGCGGCAATATCGGCGCCGAGTATGTGGCGCGCGCCAAGCCCGATGGCTACACCATCATGTTCGGCACCTCGGGGCCGCTGGCGATCAACAAGAGCTTGTACAAGTCGATCAGCTACGACCCGCGCACCAGCTACGCGCCCATCATCTATGTGGGCTACCTGCCCAATATCCTGGTGGTGAAGGCCAGCCTGCCAGCCGACAACGTGCAGGGCCTGATCGCGCTGGACAAGGCCCAGCCCGGCAAGCTCAATTTCGCGTCATCGGGCAATGGCGCTTCGTCGCACCTGGCCGGGGTCATGTTCAACAACCTGGCGGGCACCAAGCTGCAGCACATTCCCTACAAGGGCACGGGCCCGGCGCTCAATGATTTGCTGGCGGGACAGGTCGACATGAGCTTTACCGATATCCTGACGGCCATGCCCTATATCAAGGCAGGCAAGGTCAAACCGCTGGGCGTAGCCACCGCGCGCCGCTCCAGCGCCTTGCCCGACATTCCCACCGTGGCCGAGCAGGGCATGGCCGGGTATGACGTGGGTGTTTTCTTCGGTGTCGTCGCCCCCAAGGGCACGCCGCCCGAGCGTGTGCAGGTGCTCAACCAAGCCTTCTCCAAGGCGCTGGATTCGGACAGTGTGAAAAAGGCCTTTGCCGCGCAGGGCCTGGAGGCATCACCGGACCGGTCGCCCGCCTATCTGGGGCGCTTTATCGGTACTGAAGTAGACAAATGGCAGGCAGTGGTGCAGCAGTCGGGTGTGACGCTGGACTGATACAACGGAAAACGGAAAAACGGACCATGACAACAACACAGGCGGCCCAAGCAGGCGCTTTGCAGGGCATCAAGGTGCTCGATCTCTCGCGCATTCTGGGCGGGCCGCTGTGCGGCCAGATCCTGGGCGACCATGGCGCCGATGTGCTCAAGGTCGAGCCGCCGCAAGGCGACGATACGCGCAGCTGGGGCCCGCCGTTTCGCGAAGGCGTGGCCTCGTACTACCTGGGGCTGAACCGCAACAAGCGCGTGCAGTTCATGGACTTGGCGAGTGCCGAAGGCCAGGCCCAGGTGCGCGCTTTGATGGCGCAGGCCGATGTGGTGGTCGAGAACTTCAAGACCGGCACGATGGAGAAATGGGGCATTGGCTACGAGCAGATGCAGCAGCAGTTTCCGCACCTGGTCTGGTGCCGCGTCACCGGCTTTGGCGCCGATGGCCCGCTGGGCAGCCTGCCCGGTTATGACGCGGCCATTCAGGCCATGGCCGGGCTGATGAGCATCAATGGCGAGGCCGACCGCGACCCGCTGCGTGTGGGCCTGCCGGTGGTCGACATGGTCACCGGCCTCAATGCCGTCATTGGCGTGCTGCTGGCGCTGCACGAGCGCGGCCGCAGCGGCCTGGGCCAGCTGGTCGATGCCTCGCTGTACGACGCGGGCATCTCGCTCTTGCACCCGCATGCCGCCAACTGGTTCATGAACGGCAAGATCCCCGGCCGCTCCGGCAATGCCCACCCCAATATCTACCCCTACGATGTGGTGAACACCGGCAAGGCGCCAATCTTTCTGGCCGTGGGCAATGACCGCCAGTTCCGCCTGATGTGCCAGCACCTGGGGCAGGAGGCCCTGGCCGATGACACGCGCTTTGCCACGGCCGGCCAGCGCTCGGTCAACCGCGATGTGCTCAAGCCGCTGCTTGAAAAAGCCTTTGCCGCGCATGACGGCGTGCAACTGGCCCAAGACCTGATGGCCATTGGCGTGCCTGCCGCGCCGGTGCTGAATGTGGAGCAGGCCTTGCAAGCCCCGCATACCGCGCACCGCGAGATGGTCGTGAAGATGGGCGACTACACCGGCCTGGGCGCCCCGGTCAAGCTCAGCCGCACGCCCGCGTCCTACCGCTTTGCGCCGCTGAGCGAAGGCACGGCGTTTTTGGATGCGGCCAACGACCACTGAGCCGCACCATTCACCCGCGAAGGCCCATGTCTGCGCATTGCAGCATGGGCCTTTTTTCTGAGCCAGGGACTGTGCTCAGTCCAGCAGGCGAATGCCCGTGCGCTGCACAAACTCCGCGTAGCTGAGGGGCTTGCCCGCCTTGGCCGATGGCTGGTTGTCCTGCAGATGCACCCAGCGCTGGCCGGTCGCTGGGTCGTAGACCATCTTGAACACGGCATCGGGCACCCAGACCTGGCCGTCACCGATGGTGCGGTGTTGCTTGCCAAAAACCGGGCCAGTGATGACAAAGACATCGCCCTTGGCGCGGCGGATATAGCGGCGCGTGTCCTGCTCGATCTGCGACCAGGGCTTGCCGTTTTGCGTCGGGTCCTGCGGCACCATATTCGCCAGCGAATAGCTTTGGGCCTTGCCGAACTTGGTGCTCATGTCACCGGCCGCAGCCATATGGCCACGGCTGAGGCCCGAGCGCCGGTAGTCCGACAACTGCGCGCGTTCGCGCGCGGGCAGACGGGCTTCTTCGTAGAACTTGTCGCTGCGCTTCAAGTCCTTGGCCTGGTCCAGCATGCGGGCGTTCAGGCGCTGGGCCACAAAGATCGGCGTCTTGGTCTGGCCCGAATGCAGCACGGCAAACTCTTCAAAACACAAAGGACGCAATTGGCCGTAGGCACTGGTGCTGGGCGGCTTGCCCGAGAAGAACTGCGGGCAGTCATCAAAGCCTGCAGCCAGGGCAGGGGCGGCGGCGCACAGCAGCGCTGGCGCCAAGTAAACAGAGAGGCGGGAAAACATAAGCGCGCAAGTGTTGCACAAGATGGGCCCGCCGGGGACAAAGGCCGGGCAGGCCGTCGGCTATGCGGGCCGTGGATGGCGCTCGCTGCAATGCCTAGTGGGCCGCTTCCTGCAGAAAGGTCCATAGCTGCAGCGCGTGGGGCGGCAGCTGGGCGGGGTCGCGGCAGGCCAGCACCAGCTGGCGTGCGGCCCAGTCGGCGCTCAGCGGCTGCAGGCGCAGCCGGGCCTGGGGCCAGCGCAGGGTGGCGCATTCGGCAGCGGTGCGCGGCACCAGCGCAGCGCCCAGGCCCATCGCGACCCAGTCGCACAGGGCTTCGAGGTGCGGGGCCAGCGCGCGGTAGCGCAGCGCCACGCCCGCCTGCAGTGCCTGCGCGGCCATCAGCTGGTGCAGCGCATGCTGGGGCAGCAGGCCCAGGAGCGCAATGTCCTTGAGGTGGTGCAGTTGCACATCCTGGGGCAGGGCGGCCAAGAGGCGCGTCGTGCCCAGCAGCACCAGCGGGTCATCGCGCCAGACCTGGGTGTGCAGGCTGCCCGCAGGTACGGCGTTGGAGAGCACGCCCATATCCGCCTCACCGGCCATCAGCGCGCGCGCAATCGCATCGCTGGTGCATTCGCGCAGCTCCAGGCGCAGCTGCGGGTTGGCTTGCATAAACGCGCCCAGCGGCGCAATCAGGTGCTCGCTGATCGCTGAGGTGTTGGCCAGCAGCTCAATGCGCGTGCCCAGGCCCTGGCCAAAGGCCTGCATGTCGCCGGCGAGCTGCTCCATCTGCAGCAGCATGCGGCGGGCATGGGGCAGCAGCACGGCCCCCGCCTCGGTCGCTGTGACCCCGCGCTTGCTGCGGTGGAGCAAGGGCGCGCCCAGCACCGTCTCCATGCCGCGAATGCGCTCGCTGGCCGATGCCAGGGTGATATGGCAGCGCTCTGCCCCCTGGGTGATGGTGCCGGACTCCAGCGTATGGACAAAAAGGCGCAGGTCTTGCAGGTCAAAGCGCATGGCGGGCGGGAAGCGGTGTCGTGGGGGATGCGCCATGGTAGCGGTCTGCCGCGATGCTGGCTATGGATTTTCCATATTGATCATTCGGAAGGCATCACCGTTGAAGGGATGGAACCGCATTCCTATGGAAAAGAAGAATGCTTTGGCCTCTGTATGCGTCGAATGGCAGGAGAGCGCGCAGTGCATGCAGCTGGCGACCCTGAACCCTCTTGCGCTGGGGTATGCTACGGCGCATGGCTACTTCGTCTTCTGAAAGCAGTGTTGCCGGCACGGCAGCGTTTTCCAAGTTCATGCGCGTGCTGCAGCTGGTGGCAGATGGCAGCGAGCCGCTGGGCATTGCCGAGATGGCCAAGGCAACAGGTTTTCCGCGCCCGACGGTGCACCGCATTGTGGCGGCGCTGCAGGCCGAGCGCATGTTGGTGGAAGTGGGGAGCACGCGCTGCTGGACCCTGGGCCCGCGCCTGGTACAACTGGCCAGCCGCAGCTGGAGCCGCTCGGGCCTGCGCATGGCCGCTACCCAGGCGTTGCGTGATCTGCGCGATGCCACGCAGGAGACCATCCATTTCGCCGTGCCCTCGGGCCACAGCATGGTCTATATCGAAAAGCTCGAGAGCGACAGCGCCGTGCAGATGTCATCGCGCATTGGCACCAGCGTGAACCTGTACTCCACCGCCGTGGGCAAGGCCTACCTGGCCGCGCTGCCTCCCGGCGATGCCAGTGCGCTGATGGCAGAGCTGAGCTATGCGCCGCTGACGGCGCAGACGGTGGGCGATGCGCAGGCGCTGCAGCAGCAGGTGGACGCAGTGCGCCAACGCGGCTGGTCCACCGATGCGCAAGAAAATGAAGAGGGCATTTACTGCTTTGGCGCTGCGGTGCTGGGGCCGGACGGCAGCCCCGTGGCCGCCATCAGCGTCAGCACCTTGCTGTTCCGCCAGCGCGAAGATGTGCAGGCCGCCTATATCCAGCCGCTGCTGCGCACCTGCCGTGCGATTGCCCAGCAGCTGGCGCAAAACCCCAATCTGGTGCATGGCTGATAGTTTGTGCGCAGGCTGGCGCACTCCGCACCAACTACCGCTTTAGAGCATCACATTTGAATTGGTGATTTTTTTGACCGGCCGGATGGCGCTGTTGTCCGGCTGGATCGATGCGGCCGTATCACCGCTGTCCCAGTGCGGGTCGTCGATGCTGTCAAAGGCCTGGCGCAGCTTGTCACCCCAGGTGTTGCGCACCATGCGGAAGTACTGGTTGAACTCGTCGATGCAGGCGATGTTGTCGCAGGCGAGCTGGTCGGTTTCGTAGACTACCAGGTCCAGCGGCAGGCCCACCGACAGGTTGGATTTGAGCGTGCTGTCCATGGAGACGAGCGCGCATTTGGCCGCTTCATTGAGGGGGGTCTTGGGCGTCAGCACGCGGTCGAGAACGGGCTTGCCATACTTGGCCTCGCCAATCTGGAAGTAGGGGGTCTCGGCCGTGGCCTCGATGAAGTTGCCGGCCGAGTAGACCTGAAAGAGGCGCGGGCTCTCGCCAGCGATCTGGCCGCCAAACACCAGGCTGCAGTTGAAGTCGACGCCAGCGCGCTCGAGCGCCTTGCCATCGCGCTCCTGGATATGGCGCACGGCAGCGCCCAGCACGCGGGTGGCATCGAACATGCTCTTGGCGTTCCAGATGGTGATGGGCGGGCCGCCGTTCTCGTCTTCGAGCTGCTGGGTCTGCAATATCTCGCGCACCGATTGCGAGATCGACAGATTGCCGGCAGACAGCAGCACCATGAAGCGCTCGCCGCGCTTCTCATACACCATCATCTTGCGGAAGGTGCTGATATGGTCCAGGCCCGCATTGGTGCGGGAGTCGGAGAGGAACACCAGGCCGGCGTTCAGCTTGATGGCTACACAATAGGTCATGACTTGTCAGCGAGTCGCTTGAGTGAATACAGTAGATCGAGGGCGTCGCGCGGTGTCAACGTATCGGGTTGCAGCTCGCGCAATTGCGCCTCGACGGCGCTGGGAGTGGGGGTCTCGGCCGAGGCCGGCTGGGCAAACAGGTCCACCTGGGAGTCGCCCGCCTGCTGGCGCGCTTCCAGCGCGGCCAGTGCATGGCGGGCATGGCTGAGCACGGGCGCGGGCATGCCCGCGAGCTTGGCCACCTGCACGCCATAGCTGCGGCTGGCCGGGCCCGGTTGCAGTTCATGCAAAAACACGATGTCGCTGCCCGCTTCGGTCGCGGCCACATGCATGTTGATCGCATGTTTGGCCTTGGCCGGCAGCTCGGTCAGCTCAAAGTAATGGGTGGCGAACAAGGCCAGGGCCTTGGTCTTGTCATGCAGATGCGTGGCAATGCCGCTGGCCAGCGCCAGGCCATCAAAGGTGCTGGTGCCCCGGCCGATCTCGTCCATCAACACCAGGCTGTTGGGGGTGGCGCTGTGCAGGATCTGCGCGGCCTCGGTCATCTCCAGCATGAAGGTGGACTGGGCATTGGCCAGGTCATCGGCCGCGCCGATGCGGGTGTGGATCGCGTCGATGGGCCCGAGCAGGCAGCGCGTGGCGGGCACATAGCTGCCCATGCTGGCGAGCAGCGCAATCAGCGCCACCTGGCGCATATAGGTCGATTTACCGCCCATATTGGGGCCGGTGATGATCTGCAGGCGCTGCAGGCTCGACAGCCGCGTGTTGTTGGCGATGAAGGAAGCGTTGGAGGTTTCGGCCAGGCGCGCTTCCACGACCGGGTGGCGGCCGGCATCGATGTCGATGCAGGGCTCGGGCACAAACTGCGGCGCGCACCAGTTCAGGGTCAATGAGCGCTCGGCGAGCGCACACAGCGCATCGAGCGAGGCAATCGCCTGGCCCACACGCGTGAGGGCGCTGACATGCGGCTGCAACTGGTCGAGCACCTGCTCGTACAACCATTTCTCGCGCTGCAAGGCGCGTTCCTGGGCCGACAGCGCCTTGTCTTCGAAGGTCTTGAGCTCGGGCGTGATAAAGCGCTCGGCGTTCTTCAAGGTCTGGCGGCGGCGGTAGTCGTCGGGCACCTTGTCCTTGTGGCTGCTGGTGACCTCGATATAGAAGCCATGCACCTTGTTGAACTGCACGCGCAGGTTGCTGATGCCGGTGCGCGCTTTTTCGCGCGTCTCCAGGTCCAGCAAAAAGGCATCGCAATTCGTCTGGATCGCGCGCAGCTCATCCAGCTCGGTATCAAAACCGTTTGCAATCACGCCGCCGTCGCGCACCAGCGCTGCGGGCTCGGGATCGATCGCACGGATCAGCAGCTCCATCGCCTCCAAGGGCGGCTGCAGCGCTTCAAAAATCTCGCCCAGCAGTGGCGCGGGCGCAGCGGCATTGCGCGCCAGCTGCTGGGCCTTTTGCAAGGTCAAACCCAGCGCTACCAACTCGCGCGGGCGCACCTGGCGCAGGGCGATGCGGGCGGTGATGCGCTCCACATCGGAGACACCCTTGAGCTCGGTGCGCAGAATCTGCCACGGCGCTGCCGACAGCGTGTCGCTGTCGCCGCGCAGCACCGCGATGGCGCCCAGGCGCGCACGCGCATCGCTGCGGTCGCGGCTGGGTTCGAGCAACCAGCTCTTGAGCAAGCGGCTGCCCATGCCGGTCTGGCAGGTATCGATCAGCGAGAACAGGGTCGGGCCGTCCTCGCCGCGCAAGGTCTTGACCAGCTCCAGATTGCGGCGGGTGGTCGCAGGCAGGTCGATCAGTGCATCGTCGCGCACCACATGGATGGTCTGCACATGAGGCAGGTTGCGGCCCTGGGTGTGCTCGGCATAGGTCAGCAGCGCGCCAGCGGCCGCATGGGCAGCATACAAGGTCTGCGCATTCCAGGCCTGCAGGCTGGCCGCGCCCAGTTGCTCGAGCAGCTTGCGCTCGCCCAGCTTCTCGTCAAACTGCCAGTCGGGGCGCAGCGCCAGCGGGCAGGTCAGCACGCCGCTGCTGCGCAGCTGGTAGAGCGATTGCTCAAAGCGCTGCGAGGCACCGGCGCTGTAGGCCACTTCGCTGGGCGCAATGCGCGCAATCCAGGCGGGCAGCTCTTCATGCGTGCACTCGGCCAGAAAAATCTTGCCCTGGGTGACGCTGAGCCACGCCAGGCCACAGCGGGCGCGCTGGGCCTGGTGCACCACCAGCAGCATGGCCTCGGCCTTGTCGCTCATCAGCTCGCTGTCGGTCACCGTGCCGGGCGTGACCACGCGCACCACCTTGCGCTCGACGGGGCCCTTGCTGGCCCCCACTTCGCCCACCTGCTCGCAAATCGCCACCGATTCGCCGAGCTTGAGCAAGCGCCCCAGGTAGTTCTCCAGCGCATGGAAGGGCACGCCCGCCATCGGAATCGGCTGGCCGGCCGACTGGCCGCGCTGGGTCAAGGTGATATTGAGCAGCTGCGCGGCCTTCTCGGCATCGCCATAAAACAACTCGTAAAAATCCCCCATGCGGTAGAACAGCAAGGTGTTGGGGTGGTCAACTTTAGCAGCATGGTATTGCTGCATCATGGGCGTATGCGATGAAAAATCGGCTTTTGTCAGCGTTGGATTTTCCATTGGGTTTGAACTCATCTATTGGTATGGGTTGGTATGCATCCAACTTGGCATGGCATGGGTGATGGGGTTAGCACCGGGCTCATAAAGGCGGGCACCACCGGCGGTGCATCAGGGGGCAGGGTGGCTGCGCCTGTGTGCGTCTGGCCGCTATGCGCATCATACAAGGCTGGCTGGGGGGCGATTGGCCTGGGCGGGGTGAGCATATTAACGCAATTGGCGAATAAAGTTGGCGGTCACTCGCATGCAGCGCATGGAAATATCTGGCAGATCTGCCATGCAAGGAGTTCTCGGCGCGGGCGGACGCCGCAGCGGCAAGCGCCGCTATCTTTGAAGAGATTTAACACCCCGATGCGAATGTAAAGCCCATCGCACCGCCTCGAAAATCTCGGTAAAGCTGCCCGATTCCTACCACCTTGCCCTCAGGCTTGCGCCATCATGGGTTGCAAGCAAGGCGGTTCTGCCTTCTGCTCTACAAGGATAGGAGGTCCTCAATGACAAACGCAACGACAACATGGATGAGCCGTATCGCCGCCGCTGCACTGGTGGCTACGATGGGGGCTGGAGCAGTCGGCGTGCAAGCGCAACCGCGCCCGCCGCAGGAGGTGCACCGCCATGATGACCGGGGTCGTGCGCAGCCCGATCGCCGCCATGATGCGCACCGGCCCGATGCGCGCAACCACCGCGGTGCGGGGCCGGACCACCGCTGGGTCAAGGGCTCGCGCGTGCCGCCCCAGTACCGGGCGCATGGCTATGTGGTCAATGACTGGCGCGGACACCGCCTGAGCTCGCCCCCGCGCGGCTACCACTGGATCCAGAATGGCGGTGACTACCTGCTGGTGGCCATTGCGTCTGGTGTGGTTGCGCAGATCGTGTTTGGCAACTGACAGACAGAGGCGGTTTTCTGATCGCCCAAAGACAAAGCCCACAGGCCTGGCCTGTGGGCTTTGTCGTAGGAGAGTGCGGAAATTTACTCGGCTTGCTCGGCGTCGGGCTCGGCCGGGGTGTCCGCAGCGGGCTCGGCGCCGTCGTCGTTCAGCGCCTGGCGCACGGCAGCCTTGTCGCCCGCGCTGGCAAACTTGCTGTACTTGGCGAGGATGGGCACCAACTGGCCGTAGATGCGGGGCGTGCCGGCCAGCACTTCGCGCTGCTCCAGGAAGTCAGCTTCACCGGTGAAGTTGCCGACCAGGCCACCGGCCTCGGTCACCAGCAGCGAGCCCGCTGCCACGTCCCAGATGCTCAGGCCCGTTTCAAAGAAACCATCGCTGAAGCCGGCGGCCACATAGGCCAGGTCCAGCGCCGCTGCGCCGGGGCGGCGCACGCCGCTGGTGCGCTGCATCACATCGCCGAGCATGGCCATGTACTGCTTGAAGTTGTCGCCCGGACGGAAGGGGAAGCCGGTGGTGATCAGTGTGTCGCGCAGCTGGGTGCGCTTGGACACGCGGATGCGGCGCTCGTTCAGGAAGGCGCCACGGCCACGGGTTGCGGTGAACAGGTCGTTGCGGGTGGGGTCGTACACCACGGCTTGCTCGACGCGGCCGTTCACGGCCAGCGCGATGCTGACGCAGTAGACGGGGAAGCCGTGGATGAAGTTGGTGGTGCCGTCCAGCGGATCGATGATCCAGATGTGGTTGGAGCGGGGGTTGCCGTATTCGTTGCCCGATTCTTCGGCGAGGATGCCGTGGTCCGGGTAGGCGGTCAGCAAGGTCTCGATGATCGCTTGCTCGGAGGCCTGGTCCACTTCAGTCACAAAGTCGTTCACCTGTTTGGTCGATACCCGCACCGATTCCACGTCAAGCGCGGCACGGTTGATGATGGCGCCAGCAGCGCGAGCGGCCTTGATGGCCATGTTGAGCATGGGGTGCAGGGAGGAGGACGACATAAATTGTGTGGGCGTAAGTGGGGCAGCAAAAACGCTGCGAAACGCTGGGGCAAGAGCGGCAAGTAGACCGCGGCCGGCGATGCGGCAGCGACAATAGGGGCTAGATTGTACCTGCGGTCGATTTTTTTCGCTGGTGCATGTCCATTTTTGCTCGACCTGTCTATGAAAACCCGTTTTGTTCTGATCGAAACCAGCCACGCCGGCAATGTGGGCGCCGCCGCCCGCGCCATCAAGACCATGGGTTTCGATGACCTGGTACTGGTGCGCCCGCGCTGGAGCAATGTGCTGCGCAAGGAAGAAACCATCCAGCGCGCCAGCGGCGCACTGGATGTGCTGGCCAACTGCCGCATTGTGGCCACCGTGGAGGAAGCGCTCGATGGCATGAGCCACCTGTGCGCCACCGCGATGACCCCGCGTGACTTTGGCCCGCCCGCGCGCACGCCGCGCGAGCACTTTGCGCTGCTGCTGCAAGGTGCGCTGGCCGCCCAGGCCGGGCCGGATCGGCTGGATGAAGACACCACCCCCGCAGCCAGCGACGCCGCAGCCGCCAACCCCAGCGGCGAGAGTGGCGTGGCCTTTTTGTTTGGCTGCGAGCGCTATGGCATGGCCAATGAGGATGTGTACCGCTGCCATGTGGCGCTGTCGATTCCGACCAATCCGGATTTTGGCTCGCTCAACTTGGCCTCGGCCGTGCAGGTGGTGGCCTATGACTGGCGCCAGGCACTGGGCGGCTATGGCGTGAGCGATGTGGCGGCGCGGGGCGAGCGGGCCGATGCGCAGCAGGTGGCGGGCATGCTGGCGCACTGGCAGCAGGCGCTGGCCGAGATCGGCTTTCTGGACCTGGATGCGCCCAAGAAGCTGATGCCCCGGCTCAACCAGATGTTCAACCGCGCGCAACTGACCCAGGAGGAAATCCATATCCTCAGAGGTGTTGCCAAGGCCATGCTGCGCACGGCCGAGGCCACAAAACGCTAGACTGGCGGGCCCTCGAATACTTATATAACCATTGTTTCCATGCTTGACCGCCTGCGCTCCGATATTCAGTGCATCCTCGACCGCGATCCTGCTGCCCGCAGCCGTTGGGAGGTCATCACCTGTTATCCCGGTCTGCATGCGATCTGGATGCAGCGTCCTGCGCACTGGTGCTGGAGCCATGGATTCAAATGGACGGGCCGTTTCATCTCGCACATGGCCCGCTGGCTGACCGGCATCGAGATCCACCCCGGCGCGCAGATTGGCCGCAATGTCTTTATTGATCACGGCATGGGTGTCGTGATTGGCGAGACCGCGGTTGTCGGCGACGGCTGCACCATCTACCACGGCGTCACCCTGGGCGGCACCACGCTCTACAAGGGCGCCAAACGCCATCCCACCTTGGGCAAGAACGTGGTGGTGGCTGCGGGTGCCAAGGTGCTGGGCGGCTTTGAGGTGGGCGACGGCGCCAAGATCGGCAGCAATGCCGTGGTCATCAAGCCGGTGCCTGCGGGTGCCACCGCCGTGGGCATCCCCGCGCGCATCATTGCCTCGCGCCAAGGCGCCAGCGCCGATGTGACCGAGGCCCAGCCTGAGCAGAAGTTTGCCGCCTACGGCGTGACGCAGGAAGACGATCCTCTGTCCAAGGCCATGCGCGGCATCATCGACAGCGCGGCCGGCCATGAGCAGCAGATCACCATGCTCTGGGCTGCCATCGAGAAGCTGTCGCTGCAAAGCAAGCTGGGCGATTGCGTGCCTTGCGATGCGCAGCGAGAGACAGAATTTGAAGCCCAGAAGCTGAGCGACCTGGTCGGCAAGTAAGGCCCTGGCCTGTCTTGCTAATAAGCGGCTAGCCCAGCTTGCGCACCATGGCGGCGCTGGGCGCCAGCACCTGGCCATCGGCGGTTTGCGGCTGCATGCGCGCCACGGGTTTGCCGCTGGCTTTTTCCACCAAACTCGAATGCGCCTCGCCCGGCGCGAACAGCTGGTCCTCGCCCCATTGCCTGAGCGCCACCACCACCGGGAACAGGCCCAGGCCCTTGGCCGTCAGCGCATATTCCTGGTAGGCACTGCCGTCGGATGCGGGCTGCGTCTGCAGCACGCCCGCGTCCACCAACTTGCGCAAGCGGTCGCTCAGGATATTGCGCGCCATGCCCAGGTTGCGCTGCAAATCGCCAAAGCGCTGCACGCCGTCAAAGGCATCCCGCACGATCAAGAGCGACCAGCGGTCGCCAATGGTATCGAGCGCTCGCGCAACGGGGCAGGGCTCAGGCTGGGTCATGCGGTATCCTCCAAGTTTTCATTTGAGTTGCATTTTAAAACTGGAATGCCTAGAATTCATCTGGTTTTAAATTAAAACTAGATTGTGATGACTCGATGACTTCCTCTTCCTGTGTTGATACCCCGGGCCGGCAGGTCCAGCATCCTGTCGTGCCATCAGGCCTGGTGGGGCTGTTCGCCGTGGCCGCTGGTGCCAGCGTGGCCAATGTGTACTACGCCCAGCCGCTGCTCGATGCGGTGGCGCTGGACCTGGGCATACCGCTGGCTGCGGTCGGTGGCGTGATCACCGCCACGCAGCTGGGATCGGCCCTCGCCTTGCTGCTGCTGGTGCCCTTGGGCGACCGGGTCAACCGGCGCCCCTTGATGGCCTGGCAATTGCTGGCCCTGGTGCTGGCGTTGCTGGCCGTAGCCTGGGCGCCTTCTGCGCCGCTGTTGATGGGGGCGATGCTGGCGGTGGGCTTGCTGGGCACCGCGATGACCCAGGGCCTGATCGCCTACGCCGCCAGTGCAGCGCCGCCCGATGCCCAGGGCCGGGTGGTGGGGGGCGCGCAAAGCGGAGTTTTTATCGGCCTGCTGCTGGCGCGGGTACTGGCCGGGGCCGTGGGCGATGCCTGGGGCTGGCGCAGCGTCTATATGGCATCGGCGGCGCTGATGCTGGCGATGGCGCTGCCACTGTGGTGGTGGTTGCCAGTGCTGGCGCATCGGCCATCCACCCTGGGCTATAGACAACTGGTGGCGTCGATGGGCAGCCTGCTGCGGCGCGACCGGGTCCTGCAGGTGCGCGGGGTGCTGGCCTTGCTGATGTTTGCCGCGTTCAGCATTTTCTGGAGCAGCCTGGTGCTGCCGCTGCGCGCAGCGCCTTTTGGTTTTTCGCACACTGCCATTGGCCTGTTTGGCCTGGTAGGTGCCGCCGGCGCGTTGGCAGCGACGCTAGCAGGGCGCTGGGTGGACAGGGGCCAGGCGCAGCGCGCATCAATGTGGGCCTTGCTGGCCTTGCTGCTGGCCTGGCTGCCCTTGGCCGGTTTGGGCGGGCTGCCCGATCCGCGCTGGGCGATCACAGCCTTGGTGTTGGGCATTGTGCTACTGGATCTGGGGGGCCAGGCCTTGCATGTCAGCAACCAGGGCCTGATCTTTGCGCGCAGCAGCGATGCGCACAGCCGCGTGGTCGCCGTCTACATGCTGTTCTATGCAGTAGGCAGCGGCCTGGGCGCCATCAGCGCCACCAGCGTCTATGCCTATGCGGGGTGGCTCGGCGTGTGTGCGCTGGGTGCGGTGGTCAGCGGCAGCGCGCTGCTGTTTTGGCGGGCGACCTGCGACTGGATGCGTGCGGATCCTGCGAACGCCGCTGCGAACGCTTAGGCCGCTGCAGGTTGTGCCTGGCCCAAGGCGGCCAGCACCGCAGGTGCAATGCGCCGGTGCATCGGCGCCACCGGCAGCATATACAAGTGGCCGAGCAGGTTGTGGACATGCACCACCGTCGTGATGGTGATGGCGACCTGGTCCTGGCGGCCCGCCACAGGCGCGCGGTGGACGCTGAGCACCACGTTCAAATGCTTGTCGCTGTCGCCGATCAGTGCTTCACCTGCGCTGTTCTCTAACACCGTAAAAACGCCCACGCGCTCGCCAGGCTGGTAGGCGCTGGCGGGCCGCTGCGGGTCGATCTGGGAGAGGGTGCCCAGGTTCTTGAGCCCTACCAGCTGTCCAACCCGGTTGCGGGCCTGCATGCACCACTCAATCCAGCGCGGCGTGCGCGCGACTGCGGCCAGAAAATAGGCCAGCGCCGGCTCGCCGGTCTGCGCGGTGTGGATGCACCAGGCATCCTGAAAATGCGCGCCGGCTAGGCGCTCGGCGATGCGGCTGCCCGCAGGCGGCCGTGTTTCTTGCGGTTGGGTGGGCATGGTGTGGGCCCGCGTTTAGGCGCCAGCAGCGGCGAGCCGGGCGCTGGCGGCGCGCAGCCATTGGTCCAGCGCACCCGGCGCATCGCAGGCAATCGCTTGGCGGGCGGGCATGCTGCGCAGCCAGGTGATCTGGCGCTTGGCCAGCTGGCGCGTGGCGGCAATGCCTTGCTCGCGCATCTCGGCCCACAATGCGGGCGGCACGTCGCGCTCGGTGTGCACGGCAATGCCTCGCTCTGCGCAGCGGTCGAGCATCTCCCACATCTGGCGGTAGCCCACGCAGCGCATCGATGGCAGATTCAGCTGCAGATCGCCGCGCGCGCGCAGCTGCTGCACCTCGGCCAAGAATCCCTGGGCCAGCATCTGGTCGTAGCGCAGCGCAATGCGCGCATGCAGCCAGGCGCGGTCGCTGGGCTCCAAACTGAAGAGCTGAAAACCCGGTGCCAGCTGCAGCAGTGGCGACGGCCGCTTTTGCTGCGCATGGAAGTGCGACAGCGGCTGGCCGCTGATGCGCCAGACCTCCAGCGCGCGCTGCACCCGCTGGCTGTCGCCCGGCGCGAGGCGCTGCGCGGTCACCGGGTCAACCTGCGCCAGCAGCCCATGCATATGGGGCCAGCCATGGAGGGCGGCTTCGGCATCAAGCTGGGCGCGAACTGCCGGGTCGGCGGCGGGCATATCGTCCATGCCATCCATCAGCGCCTTGAAGTACAGCATGGTGCCGCCCACCAGCAAGCTGATGCCGCCCCTCGCATGGATTTGCGCGACCAGCGCCAGCGCATCGCGCACAAACTCGGCCGCGCTGTAGGCGTCCAGCGGGTCGCGGATATCGAGCAGGTGGTGGGCAATGCCGGCCTGCTCCTGCACGCTGGGCTTGGCCGAGCCAATGTCCATGCCCCGGTAGATGAGGGCCGAGTCCACGCTGATGATCTCGACGGGCCGCGCCGCGCCCAGTTGCTGCGCCAGCGCAATGGCAGCGCCGGTCTTGCCGGAGGCGGTGGGGCCTGCCAGGCCCAGGCAGAGAGGAGAGCTTGCAGCGGATGGCACGGTAAAGAAGCGGTGAGCTGGCCACGCAGGGACCCTATGCAGGCATGGGGGCTGGCGCAGACAGCTATCAATACAGGAGTGATGTCTGGCCGCCAGTGTAGGGCCAAAGCGAAGCCAACTGGCTGGGCGGGAGTTTTCGATGCAGGCCTGACGCTGGTTCTACAGAGTGGCGAGGTAAATGGGTTGGCGCGCGTGGCGCCTTGCCTCTTCTTCGCTGGCCGGCTCGCCCGGGCCCACGCACACCACCAGCAGCATGCCGGGCAGGTCGATATCGGCGTACAGCGCGCGGCGCAGCTCGCTGCGTTGCTCTTCATGGAGGCGAGGGGCCTGCACCAGCAGCAGATGGATGCGCAGCTCGGGCATGCTTGATTCTGGTTTGCTGAGCAGCCAGGCTTGGCTGATCGGCTTGAACAGGGCCAGCTCGCCGCGCAGATCGGCCAGCTCGAAGGCGCTCAGATCGTTCACGCGGGTGCCCTGGAACACAGGGGCCTGCTGCAAGCGGTCAAAAAATTCCTGCTGTTGCTGTTCGGCCTCGCGGGCGCGGTCACGCCACAGGCGCATGGCGGCAGCGTCGTAGCTGCTTTGCTTGGCCTGGGCCTCCAGCATGCCCACCATCGCCCGCGTGGCATAGGGACGGTAGCTCGGGGCGGTCTGCCACAGCGCCTCCAGGCATTTTTGCTGCAAGGCGGTATCGCTGGTGGGCAGGCAGGCGGACAGTCCGGCCAGCGCGCCGGGGTGCTGCGCATCACGGGCCAGCACCTGCTCGTAGAGCTGGCGCACGGGGGCCTGGCGGTCGATCTTGCGCTCAATGCGCGCGCGCTCGATCAGCTCTGCATTGCTGGAGTGGGCCGCATTGGCACGCAGCTGCTGGGCATGCTGCTGCCAGCGCGCCATGCGTGCATGGTGCTGCTTCCAGGTGCTGGCGTTGTCCTTGCACCAGCGGGCGTCGAACTGCTGCATCCATTCCGCAGCCTTGGGGCCCAGCAGGCTCACAGCGCCTTTGGTGGACCAGCTGGGCAGGCCAGGGCGCTCGCCACTGATGGCCTCCACGCGGTCGCGCAAGGCGGGATGGGTGTCGTCCACATCGCTGATCCGCGCGAGCGCCTGGCGCAGGGCCTGTTGCGCAAATGCCGGCTCGGGCTTGAGGCGCAGCAGGGCCTGCATGGCACTGAACGGCCCCTGGGGCAGCGGGTGCTGGGCTGCGCTGCGCCAGTGCTGGCCCCAGAAGGCATCGCTCAGCCAGGCGGCCTTGATCTCCAGCTCGGTCAGTGTGGCAGCCGCCACGTCGGCCCCCAGCAGCTGGGCGGCGATGCGGTCGGCCTCGTACTCGTCCTGCCGGGCCATCGCAAAGGTCTTGGCGGCAAAGCGCGGAAAGTACCAGTTCAGGAACGAGCGGGTGGCTGCGGCCATCGGGCCGTCATCTTCGCGCATGCTGTAGTAAAGCTTGAGCCAGGCGCGCCGCGAGCGGTACACCCAGGCACTGAGGCGATTATGGTTCTCGCGTAGATGGCCGTATTCATGGGCCAGCACGGCCATCACCCTGGCCTTGTCGAGCGCCATCAGCAGCGGCAGGCCAATTATCAGGTAGTTGACCGAGACGCCCAGCATGCCAAAGCGGGGCCGCTGCCAGATGGCGGCATTGAAGTCATCTTGCAGGTAGACGGCATCGATGGCCGGGCCCTTGACCTTGCGGCGTATGCGATCGAGCGCCTTGAACAGCTCCGGAGCCTCGGCCTCGGTAATGGCAATGCCTTCGGGCTCGTCGGCCGGGCCCGTCCACAGCGCTTTGAAGCTGGTCCACAGCAGGCCCAGCGCAAACACCAGCGCCAGCACATAGCCGCCGCGAAACTGGCCGCGCACTGCCTGGGCCACGACAAAGCCGAGGACGCCCAGACTGAGCACCAGGCAGCCCACCACCCAGAGGTAGCCCAGCAGCGCAAACCGGATGACACTGCGCCGGTAGGCGGCGCTGTCGTTGGCGCTTTCTATTTCGCTCTCGCGCACCAGATGGATAAAGTCCGCTTGCTCCATGGCCCGCCCCTCATACCTTGTCGTTGTGGTTGTCGTTGTGATGTTCTGGCGCGCAGCAAAAAGCCCCCAGCGCGCTGAACGATGGGGGCATTGTGCAGTGGGTGCTGACCGGGCGCTATGCCCGGGCGTTTTTACAACACGCCTTGGGCCAGCATGGCGTCGGCCACCTTCACAAAGCCGGCGATATTGGCGCCGTCGATATAGCTCATGGTGCCGTCGTCGCGCTGGCCGTACTTGACGCAAGCCGAGTGGATGCCTTCCATGATTTCAAAGAGGCGCTGGTCGACTTCGGCAGCGGGCCAGCTCAGGCGCAGCGCGTTCTGGCTCATCTCCAGGCCGGAGGTGGCGACGCCGCCGGCGTTCGATGCCTTGCCGGGCGCGTAGAGCACGCCGGCCTTTTCAAAGGCCTTGGCCGCTTCGATGGTGCAAGGCATGTTGGCGCCTTCGGCCACGCACAGCACGCCGTTCTTGATCAGGGTCTGGGCGTCGGCCAGTTCCAGCTCGTTCTGGGTGGCGCAGGGCAGGGCCACGTCGGCCTTGATGAACCAGGGGGTTTTGCCTTCGTAGTACTCCACGCCCGGCACTTGCTTGGCGTAGTCGCTCACGCGGCCGTACTGCTTGTTCTTGATGTCCATCAGCTTGACCAGCTTGTCACCGTCAAAACCGGCCGCGTCGTAGATGGTGCCCGAGGAGTCAGAAGCCGAGACCACCTTGGCGCCCAGTGCCATGGCCTTGTCGATGGCGAACTGCGCCACATTGCCCGAGCCCGAAACCGAGACCGTCAGGCCTTCGAAGCTCTTGCCACGGGTCTTGAGCATTTCCTGCGCAAAGTAGACGGTGCCAAAGCCGGTGGCTTCGGGGCGGATCAGCGAGCCGCCAAAGGCCAGGCCCTTGCCGGTGAACACGCAGTCGGCGCGGTTGGCCAGCTTTTTATACATGCCGGCCATGAAGGCCACTTCACGGCCGCCCACGCCGATATCGCCGGCGGGCACGTCAGTGTCCGAGCCCACATGGCGGAACAGTTCGCTGATGAAGGCCTGGCAGAAGCGCATCACTTCGGCATCGCTCTTGCCCTTGGGGTCGAAGTCCGAGCCGCCCTTGCCGCCGCCCATGGGCAGCGTGGTCAGCGCGTTCTTGAATGTCTGCTCAAACGCCAGGAACTTGAGCACCGACAGGTTGACCGAGGGGTGAAAGCGCAGGCCGCCCTTGTAGGGGCCGATGGCCATGCTGTGCTGGATGCGGTAGCCACGGTTGACCTGCACCACGCCCTGGTCGTCCACCCAGCTGACGCGAAAACTCACCACGCGCTCGGGCTCGACCAGGCGTTCGAGCAGGCTGTGCTGGGCGTAGCGGGGGTTCTTCTCGATGAAGGGCCACAGGCTTTCCATGACTTCGGTCACGGCCTGCAAGAACTCGGGCTGGCCGGGGTTGCGCTGTTCGACGTAAGCGAGAAACTGGGCCAGGGATTGGTGTTGCATGGACAAACTTTCAAGGTCTAAAGCCGGCTTGCACTGATTTTGTGCGAGGGCCGAAGTGTGCACAGCGATGGTGCGCCATCGCGCCGAAAACCGACATTATGCCGAATCCGCATGCATTAATGCATAAAACCCACATGGGATGACCCTGAACAATCAGCGGGTCGCACTGGTTTGGTGCTTTTTGAGGGCGCGAGCGGCTTTACGGGCCGGCTGCCATGCCCTGAAATGGGGCTGTGCGGGGGGCTGGCTGTCACCCCGGGCGCTGCAGTGCCACAAATCTGTGTGCCGATTGTGGTCTTTGCCTTTTCAACAATTGCCTAGGCAATGAATGATTGGATAATCATTGCCTTGTAAACCATTTCAGAAAGGGCCTGCGGCATGACCGATTCGCACCAGGAAAAACCCGCGTCTGCTGGCGAGGACCAAGAAGCGCTGGCGGGCGGCTTTCCCGAGATTGAAGCCATCCGGCCGGTGGATTTCCCCTGCTGGCTGATGCGCATCATCTCCACTGTGGTGCGTGCCGAGGTGGACCGCCGCATGGAGCCGCTGGGCCTGACGCAGGCGCAGTGGATTCCTGTGCTGCACCTGGCCAGCGGCAAGGCCCATACGGCGGCCGACTTGGCGCGCCGCACCTTGCAGACCCCGGGCGCGATGACGCGGCTCATCGACCGCCTGGTCGACAAGGGCATCATCGAGCGCGAACGCTCCACCGACGACCGCCGCGTGGTCAGCCTGTGCCTGACCGAGGAGGGGCTGGCTGCTGCAAGGCAGGTGCCCGATATCGTCAAAGGCGTCAACAGCGCCGCGCTCAGCCCCTTGTCACCCGATGAATTGACCCAGTTCCACGGTTACCTGCGCCGCATCTATGAGGCCATGCCCAACACCTTGTCGGTGGACATGTGCCTGCCCCCCGATGGCTGCGCCGGTGACGCCACCGACAACTCCGACAACACAGCACAGCAGCCCGGCAAGGAGAGGGCAGTATGACCAGCAGTTTTTCATTTGTGGGCGCCGACCGCCGGCTGGCCCTGTCAGCCATTGCGCTGGCGGCCAGCACGTTCATCGCCGGATGCGCCGATATGCGCGGCATCGATACCCATGCCCAGATGCGCTCGCCGCAGTCCGTCGGCTTGCTCACTGAGCCTTCAGCGGCAGACCAAGCCGCGACCGTGGCCCCGGTCGATGCGCAGTGGTGGAAGGCGCTGGGCGATGCGCAGCTCAATGCGCTGATCGATACCGCCTTGGCCGACAGCCCCAACCTGCAATCGGCGCAGGCGCGCATCCGCAAGGCCTGGTCGCTGGCGCAGGTCAGTGAGTCAGCAATGGGCCCGCAGGTCAATGGTCAGGCCAGTGCCGCGCGCAACCATGCGCCGGCCAATGGCATGATTCCGCCGCCCCTGGCGGGCAACAACTACAGCACGGCAGAGGCGCGTATCAATGGCAGCTGGTCGCTGGACCTGTTTGGCAAGCACCGCGCTGCGCTCGATGCCGCCGTGGGCTCGGCCCGCGCGGCCCAGGCCGACATGGACGCCGCCCGCGTGCTGCTGACCAGCTCCATGGTGCAGGCCTATGTGCAGCTGTCACGTCTGCAGGCGCAGGAAGAGGTGGCCATGCGCGCCATCGACCAGCGTGCCCACACCTTGCAGCTGGTGCGTGACCGCTATGACGCAGGCCTGGAGACCACGTTGGAAGTGCGCCAAAGCGAGAGCGGCGTGCCGCAAGCCAAGGTGCAGCTGCTGCAAGTGCGTGAGCAAAAGCAGCTGGCACAAAACGCGTTGGCCGCGCTGATGGGCCAGCCCGCACGCGCCCAGGAATTGGTCGCATCGCCTATCACACAACTGAGCCTGCCGCGTTTTCCGTCGCAGCTGTCATCCAACCTGCTGGGGCGCCGTGCCGATATTGTGGCCGCGCGCTGGCGCGTGGAAGCGGCCGAGCAGGGCATTCGCCAGGCCAAGGCCGAGTTCTATCCCGATATCAATCTGACCGCGTTCCTGGGGCTGTCGAGCATTGGCTTTAACAACTTTGCCAAGGGCAGCGCGCGTGAATGGGGCGTGGGCCCGGCGCTGAGCCTGCCGATCTTTGATTCGGGCCGGCTGCGTGCCAACCTGAGCGGCACATCGGCCGACTACGAGCTTGCCGTGCAGGCCTACAACCAGGCGGTGATCACGGCGGTACACGATGTGGCCGACCAGGTCGCCAGCGTGCGCGCCGCGCAGGCCCAACTGCCCGAGCAGCGCCGCGCTGCCGATGCCGCGCAAAGCGCGCTCGATATTGCCAACCAGCGCTATGCCGCAGGGCTTGGCACCTATTTGAATGTGCTGTCGGCCGAGACCAATGTGCTCACCCAGCGCCAGCAGATGGTGGATGTCGAGGCCCGCATTCTGTCGACCAATGCCGCGCTGGCCCAAGCTTTGGGTGGGGGCTACCAGCAGCAGACCCAGAGCAGCAGCAACAGCGACAGCAATGCCGAATTGGACGGCAACTTCCCCACCCAGACCAACGCCCCGATGGACAGCGCCAAGAGCTGACCTGCCCACCTCGCGTGCAACACACATAAGCAAGACCTTGAAGGCGACGCCTCTCGTCACATAACTCGCTACGCAATACCATGTCGAACAACAACACCTCCGCTTCTCCCTCCGCCGCGCCCGCTGCCCCTGAGGCACCGGCAGCCCAGCCGCGCAAAAAATGGCTGCTGCGCCTGACGGGCATCGTCATCGTGCTGGGCGCCGCCTACGGCATCTATGACTGGATGGTCAACAGCCACTTCGAAGAAACCGACAACGCCTATGTGCAGGGCAATCTGGTGCAGATCGCGCCGCAGACCGCCGGCACGGTGCAGTCCATCCTGGCCGATGACACCGACTATGTGAAGGAAGGCCAGCCGCTGGTGCGCCTGGACCCTGCTGATGCCAAGGTGGCCTTCGAGCAGGCCAAGGCCAACCTGGCCCAGGCGGTGCGCCAGGTGCGCACCCTGTATGTGAACAATGGCTCCTACACTGCGCAGATCGCGCAGCGCCAGGCCGAGGTGGCCAAGGCCAAGAACGACCTGGTGCGCGCGCAAAGCGACCTCAAGCGCCGCCAGGCTCTGACGGGCAATGGCGCCGTATCGAAGGAAGAGCTGAGCCATGCGCAAAGCCAGGTCGATGCCGCCCAGGCAGCGGTCAATGCGTCGCAGGCCGCCGTCAACACGGCGCGCGAGCAACTGGCCAGCAACCAGTCGCTGACCGAAGGCATCAGCGTGAACGACCACCCCAACGTGCTGACCGCTGCGGCCAAGGTGCGTGAGGCCTATCTGGCGATGCAGCGCAATGAGCTGGTCTCGCCCGTCTCGGGCGTTGTGGGTAAGCGCTCGGTGCAGGTGGGCCAGCGCGTGGCTCCCGGTACGCCGCTGATGACCGTGGTGCCGATGAACCAGCTCTGGGTGGAGGCCAACTTCAAGGAAAACCAGCTGCGCAACCTGCGCCTGGGCCAGCCCGTCAAGATGACGGCCGATCTCTACGGCAAGAAGGTCGAGTACAGCGGCACGGTTGAAGGCCTGGGGGTGGGCACCGGCTCGGCCTTCTCGCTGCTGCCCGCGCAAAACGCGACGGGCAACTGGATCAAGGTCGTGCAGCGCGTGCCGGTGCGCATTGCGCTCGATGCCAAGCAGGTGCAGGAGCACCCGCTGCGCGTGGGCCTGTCGATGCTGGTCGATGTGGACATCCAGAACCAGGACGGCAAGCTGCTGGCCGATGTGCCGCGCAAGGAGCCCCTGGTGCAGACCAATGTCTATGAGGTGCAGGACGAAGGCGCCGATGCGGTGATTGCGCAGGTCATCGCCAGCAACGCCGGCAAGAAGCTGTAATTTTTGACCAGGGGCCGCCCAGAGGGTGGCCCAAGGATGCGTTATGGCAACTTCCAATCCCTCGCTACCCCACCCGCCGCTCGAAGGCTCGGCGCGCCTCATCGGCACCCTGGCGCTCTCAGCTGCGGTGTTCATGAATGTGCTGGACACGTCGATCGCGAACGTGTCGCTGCCGGCCATTGCCGGTGACCTGGGCGTCAGCGCCAACCAGGGCACCTGGGTGATCACCAGCTTTGCCGTGGCCAATGCGATCTCGGTGCCGCTGACCGGCTGGCTGTCGATGCGCTTTGGCCAGGTGCGCTTGTTCATGCTCAGCGTGACCTTGTTCGTGATCTCGTCCTGGCTCTGCGGCCTGGCCCCAAACATGACGACCTTGATCGCGTTCCGCATCTTGCAGGGCTTTGTCGCCGGGCCGATGATTCCGCTGTCGCAGTCGCTGCTGCTGGCCAGTTACCCGCGCGCGATGGCGGGCACGGCCATGGCCTTCTGGTCGATGACGACCCTCATCGCGCCGGTGATGGGGCCGCTGCTGGGCGGCTGGATCACCGACAACATGTCCTGGCCCTGGATCTTCTACATCAATGTGCCGGTCGGCATGCTGTCCGTGGGCGCCACCTGGGCGATCTTCCGCAACCGGGATTCGGTCCGCAAGGCCTTGCCGATCGATGCGATCGGTCTGGGGCTGCTGGTGGTCTGGGTCTCGGCGATGCAGATCATGCTCGATATCGGCAAGGAGCACGACTGGTTCCAGTCGCCGATGGTGGTCGCCTGTGCGGTGATTGCGGTCGTTGGCCTCTTGTACTTCCTGATCTGGGAGCTGGGCGACAAGCACCCGGTGGTGGACCTGCGCCTGTTCAAGAACCGCAATTTCTGGGCGGGCACCCTGGCCATCTCGGTGGGCTATGGCCTGTTCTTCGGCAATGTGGTGCTGCTGCCTTTGTGGCTGCAGCAGTTCATGGGCTACACCGCCACCGATGCGGGCCTGGTGCTGGCGCCGGTGGGCTTGCTGGCGCTGGTGCTCTCACCGGTGGTGGGCAAGACCATCCACAAGGTCGATCCCCGGCGCTATGCGACGGCCTCGTTCATCGTCTTCGGTCTGGTGATGTGGATGCGTTCGCGCTTCAACACCCAGGTGGACCTGACGACCATCATGATCCCGACCATCGTGCAGGGTGCGGCCATGGCAGGCTTTTTCATCCCGCTGATGACCATCACCTTGAGCGATATCCCGCCCGAGAAAATGCCCAGTGCATCGGGCCTGTCGAACTTTGTGCGGATCACTGCCGGTGCCGTCGGTACCTCGGTCGCCACCACCCTTTGGGAGCGCCGCGCCACCTTGCACCATGCGCAACTGGTCGAGCACATCAGCCTGGGCGATGGCCCCACCGCGCAAGTGGTGCAAGGCCTGCAGGCCAGCGGGCTTACGCTGCAGCAGGCGCTCGCCCGGGTCGACCAGCTGGTCAACCAGCAGGCCTTTATGCTGGCGGCCAATGATATTTTCTGGGCCTCGTCGATGCTGTTCCTGCTGCTGATCCCGCTGGTCTGGCTGGCCAAGGGCCCCAAGAAGGGCCAGGGCGGCGGCGGATCGGAGGCAGCATCGGCTGCGCACTGATCCAGCACTGCACACGGCTGCATACATGGAAAAAGGAAGCCTCGGCTTCCTTTTTTCGGTCTGGGCGCTGGGGCGCGGTTTAGCGGCCGCGCAAGAACAGCGCGTCCAGCTCCTTCATGCTCAGCTGGCGCCAGGTGGGCCGGCCATGGTTGCACTGGTCCGAGCGCTCGGTGTGCTCCATATCGCGCAGCAGCGCATTCATCTCGTCGATGGTGAGTTGCCGGTTGGCGCGCACGGCGCCGTGGCAGGCCATCGTCCCCAGGATCTCGTTGCGGGCGCGCTGCACGACGGTGCTGGCATCGTGCTGGGCCAGCTCAGCGAGCACGCTGCGCGCCAGCTCTACCGGGTTGCCCTGGGCCAAGGTGGTGGGTGTGGCGCGCACGGCCAGGGTCTTGGGCGAGAAGGGCACGACCTCTAGCCCCAGCTGGGCCAGGGTCTCGCTGTGGTCTTCGGCGGTGGCCACTTCTTCGGGTGTGGCCGAGAAGGTCGCGGGAATCAGCAGCGGCTGGCTGGCAATGGCGCTGTTGGCATCGCCGTCATCGAGCTGGCTTTTGAGGCGCTCGTAGACGATGCGCTCATGGGCGGCATGCATATCGACAATGACCATGCCCTGGGCGTTTTCTGCGAGGATATAGACCCCATGGATTTGCGCCACGGCGCGGCCCAGCGGCCAGGGGTTGTCGGCAGATTCCGGAGGCAGGGTGGGCACCAGCGGCGCGCCGGCGGCCATCGCGCCGGCAGCGGGTTGCGGGTTCCAGCGCGGGCTCGCTTCCTGCACCTGCCAGGGCGTGGCATCGATGCTGGTCGCTGTGTTGCTGGACATGCCTGCCAGCGCTGCATCCGGCGTTGCAGCGCCCCCGCCCTGGCCCCAGAGCGCAGCCGTTTGCTGCAGCGCCTGCAGGCCGTTGACGCGGGGCGGGGCCTCAAAGCGCATCGCAGTCTGTGCCTGGGGGGCTGGCGCATAGGCCTGGCCGGGCAAGGCGGTGGGCTGGCCCGCAGCGGCGGCTGTGGGTGCGGCGGCCGCTGCATCCAGCAACTGCTGGGAACGCGGGGCGGCCAGCGCGTTCTCCACGCCATGCAGCACCGCCTGGTGCACCTCGCGGCTATCGCGAAAGCGCACCTCGATCTTGGTCGGGTGCACATTCACATCGACGCGCATCGGATCGAGGCTGATATAGAGCGCATAGACCGGCTGGCGGTGGCCGTGCAGCACATCTTCATAAGCGGCGCGGGCCGCATGGGTGAGCACCTTGTCGCGCACAAAGCGGCCGTTGACATAGCAGAACTGCTGGTCGGCACGCGAGCGAGCGGCATCGGGCAGACCCGCGCGGCCGCGCACCTGCACATGGCCAGCCTGGTAGTTCACAACAATCGATTGCTCGAGAAAATCGGGGCCCAGCACATCGGCCAGGCGCTTGTCCATCGCGCGCTGCTCCAGCTGCTGCCAGGCAGCGTCGTCGGGCTGGTCTTGATCGTTGCGGGGCGGCAGCGTGGCGCGCCATTGTTCCACCAGCTTGCCCTCATGCCAGATCGCAAAGCCCACGCCCGGGCGGGTGAGCGCATGGCGGCGCACGGCCTCGACGCAATGGGCGAGCTCGGTGGCATCGGTTTTCAGGAACTTGCGCCGCGCAGGCGTGCTGAAAAACAGCTCCTTGACCTCCATCGTCGTGCCGGGGTTGCGGGCGGCCGGGCGCAGCTCGCCACTGCGGGCATCGAGCAGGTAGGCGGACTCTTGCTGGGCGGGGCGCGAGAGCACGCTCATCTCCGACACCGAGGCAATGGCTGCCAGCGCCTCGCCTCGGAACCCCATGGTCGCCACCGACTCCAGGTCATGCAGGTTGCGGATCTTGCTGGTCGCGTGGCGGCGCAGCGCAATGGGCAGCTCTTCGCGCGGAATGCCGCAGCCGTCGTCTTCGACGGTGATCAGCCGCACGCCACCGGCGAGCAGGCGCACGGTGATGCTGGTGGCGCCCGCATCGAGCGCATTGTCGACCAGCTCGCGTACGACGGAAGCGGGGCGCTCGACCACCTCGCCGGCCGCAATCTGGCTGACCAGCTCATCGGGCAGATCCTGGATGGGTCGGCGCGCGGGCGCCGCGCTGCTGCCACTGTCGGCTGCAGGCGTCAGGGCGTCCTTGGGGGCGTCTGCCGGGTCAAGGGTGGCGGGTGCGGTATCAGCGGTCATGCAGGGATTTTAGGCAAAGCCGCCTGGCATTCGGGGTAAAGTGTGCAATCGCCACTTTGGGCTCTGGGGCTGTGCCTCTGAGGGCTGGGAGGGTGGCATCCAGATGGTTTGCCGCAGGGTCTCATGACCGCTGCGGTTTTTGTGTAGAGAGGTTGTGTTTTGGAATTCTTCAGCTGGTTCATCGATGCAGGCATGCATTTGATTGACTTCATCTTGCATGTCGACAAGTACCTGGAAGCTTTTGTAACGACCTACGGCATGTGGGTCTATGCGCTGCTGTTTCTGATCGTCTTTGTCGAGACCGGTGTCGTGGTGATGCCCTTCTTGCCCGGCGATTCGCTGCTGTTCATCGTCGGCGCCATGTGCGGCGCGGGGCTGATGAGTTTTCCGCTGGCCACCGGCTTGCTGTTTGCGGCGGCCTTCCTCGGCGACCAATGCAATTACCAGATCGGCCACCATTTGGGGCCCAAGGTGTTCAAGTGGGAGAACTCGCGCTGGTTCAACCGCAAGGCCTTTGACAAGGCCCATGCGTTCTACGAGCGCTATGGCGGCATCACCATCATCCTGGCGCGCTTCATGCCATTTGTGCGTACCTTTGCGCCCTTTGTCGCGGGCGTTGCCAACATGAACCGTGCCAAGTTCATTGCCTACAACCTGATTGGCGCGGCCATCTGGGTATTTGGCATCTGCGCGGCGGGCTACTTCTTTGGCAACCTGCCCTGGGTCAAGGCCAACCTGGAGAAGATCATCTGGGGCCTGATCCTGGTGCCTGGCCTGCTGGCCATCTTTGGCGCCTGGCGCGCCGGCAGGAACGAGAAGGCCGCTGGCGCCGTCTGAGCAGCGACTGCACGATGAGCAAGGGACCGCCGAGGCGGTCCCTTTTTTGTGGCTGCAAAGGTGGATCGAAGCTTATACCGTGCGGTTGCGCGCCAGCGGCGGGTTCTTCGCAAAGTAAGCCTGGATGCCGCGCATGATGGCATCGGCCAGCTGGTTTTGGTAGGCGGTGGTGCGCAGCTTGGCCTCTTCTTCGGGGTTGCTGATGAAGGCGGTCTCGACCAGCACGCTGGGGATGTCGGGCGCCTTCAACACGGCAAAACCGGCCTGCTCCACGCGGGGCTTGTGCAGGCGGGCGAACTGGCCCAACTGGCCCAGCACATGGGTGCCGAGCTTGAGGCTGTCATTGATCTGCGCGGTGGTGCTCATGTCCAGGAGCGCGCGCTGCACATGGGCATCGCTGCTGCCGACGCCGGCCACGTTCAGGCCACCCACCATGTCGGCCTGGTTCTCCTTGTTGGCCAGCCAGCGCGCGGCCGAGCTGGTCGCGCCGCGCTCGCTCAGCGCAAACACGCTGGCGCCGTTGGCCGATGGCTTGGTGAACGCATCGGCATGGATGCTGATGAACAGGTCGGCCTGCACACGGCGGGCTTTTTCGACCCGGGTGTTGAGCGGCACAAAGAAGTCGGCATCGCGTGTCATGAACGCGCGCATCGGGTTGCCGCCCACGCTGCTGTTGTTGATGCGCTCGCGCAGCATATGGCCGATCTTGAGCACAATGTCTTTTTCGCGGATACCGCTGGGGC
Organism: Comamonas koreensis; assembly: GCF_014076495.1. NCBI lineage: Bacteria > Pseudomonadati > Pseudomonadota > Betaproteobacteria > Burkholderiales > Comamonadaceae > Comamonas > Comamonas koreensis. Next base: position 2,182,095 of record NZ_CP043575.1, read on the forward strand.
CGGTGGCGCCAGGGTCTTCACCGCCATGGCCAGGGTCGAGCGCGACGATGATGAGGCGGTCGGTGCGCGATGCCGGGCGGCCGCGTGCGGGCGGTGGAGGAGGTGGCGGCGGCGGGGGCGGAGGAGGTGCTGCAGCCACGACGGTGGGCGGCGGCGCGACCGGTGCAACCGGGGGTGCCACCGGGCGGTTGCCACTCTTGGCAATCAGCTCGGCCAGCGGGTCAGCGGCTTGGGCGGCGGCTGCTGGCGATGGAGGGGTGGCGGCCACCACGGTGCCCAGTGCAGCGGGCGCGGGCGGGTCGCCGGCAATCGCAGCGGCTACCGACGGCGGCAGGCTGCCGCCGGCTGCAGGCGGGGGTACAGGGGCTGGCGCTGCGGCCACGGCGCTGTGGCTGTTTTCCATCATGCGCTCGGTGATCAGGCTCTCGAGCGGATCGCTGGGCTTGGCCGGGTACAGGTCCAGCACCAGGCGGTGCTGGTAGGGGGCGACCGGCTTCAACGTAAACACCTGGGGCTTGGCTTCCTGCTTAAGGTCGATCACCAGGCGCACGACATTGGGCGAGTTCTGGCCCACGCGGATGCCGGCGATATTGGGGTCGTCCGAGCGGACCTTGGCCACCAGCTCGCGCAGCGCGGGGTTGAGATCGATCCCTTCGATATCGACTGCCAGGCGCGGCGGCTCGGGCACAAAGCGCTGCTCGGTCTTGAGAGGGGTGTCGGACTCGATCGTGACGCGGGTGTAGTCCTTGGAGGGCCAGAGGCGAACTGCAACGATGCTGGCGCCAAAGGCCAGGTGGCTGCTGCCCAGCAGCAGCACCAAGCTGCCGCCGCGCAGCAGATCGCGGCGCGAGAGACCGTGGTGGCTGGCGGGCGCGCCGTCAGCGGTGGTGAAAGGGGCAGAGGCTGGGAGATATTGCGGGGTGTCGCTCACGCTGAAAACCCTTGGACGATGGCGGCACCTGCCGGGGTGAAGGCCTGCAGATGCACCTGGCGTTCTGATTCGTTGATTGCTTCAATACTGATAGCTACATCGGCAATGGGTGTTACCGCTGCAGCCTTCTGCGGCCATTCTGCCACTTTCAGGCCGGGGCTTGCAAAAATATCCCGGAAGCCGGCGTCTTCCCACTCGCGCGGATCGTCGAAACGGTAGAAGTCAAAGTGCCAAATGGGGAAGTCGCGCCCTTCATGGGGCTCGACCACCGCATAGGTGGGGCTTTTGATGCGGCCCTGCACGCCCAGCGCACGCAGCAGGTGGCGCACCAAGGTGGTTTTGCCCGCGCCCAGGTCGCCATGCAAAGTTAGGTAAACATTCGACAGCGCTGCCTGCGCGGCCAGGCGCGCGGCAAACACTTCCGTATCGCGCTCGTCTTTCCAGACCAGGTGGAGCGCGGGGTAGGAGGGGCTGGCAGTAGCGTTCAAAATGTCGTTCCCGGGCCGCGCGGGCCCTCAGGTTTTTTACAATGGCAGCACATGGACGCCGCTGATCCCACTTTCATTCAACAGATCAACGACTGGGCGCTGGAGCTGGGATTTTCCCAAATCGGCGTGGCAGGCGTGGATTTGTCGACGGCGGAAACTGGATTGATGCAGTGGCTGGAAAAAGGTTTCCATGGCGAGATGCATTACATGCAGGCCCATGGCCTCAAGCGCGCCCGGCCGGCCGAGCTGGTGCCCGGCACGCTCAGCGTGATTACAGCACGCATGGATTATCTGCCGCAAAACACCCCTGCCGACTGGCAGCGGCTGGAGTGGGAGCGCCATGCCAGGCCTGGCGAGGGGCTGGTGAGCGTCTACGCCCGGGGCCGTGACTACCACAAGGTGCTGCGCAACCGGCTGCAAAAGCTGGCCGAGCGCATCGATGCAGCGCTTGGCGAACACAACCTGGCGCACCGCGCGTTCACCGATTCGGCCCCCGTGCTAGAGGCCGAGCTGGCCAGCCGCAGCGGCCAGGGCTGGCGCGGCAAGCACACGCTGGTGCTGAGCCGCGATGCCGGCTCGATGTTTTTTCTCGGTGAGATCTTTGTCAATATCGCCTTGCCGGCGACTGCGCCGGTGACTGCGCATTGCGGCCAGTGCACGGCCTGCATCGATGTCTGCCCGACGGCGGCGATCGTGGCGCCGCAATCGGTCGATGCGCGGCGCTGTATCTCCTACCTGACGATTGAGCTTGATGGCGCCATTCCGGAAGAATTTCGCGCCCCCATGGGCAACCGCATCTACGGCTGCGATGACTGCCAGCTCGCCTGCCCCTGGAACAAGTTTGCCCAGCGTGCGGCGCTGCCCGATTTTGATGCGCGCGGCGCGCTGATGGACCAGCAGCTGCCCCATCTGTTTGCATGGGACGAGGCGACGTTTTTGCGCATCACCGAGGGCAGCCCCATACGCCGCATCGGCCATGCGCGCTGGCTGCGCAATATTGCCGTTGCGCTGGGCAATGCCTGGCGCCAGACGGGCGAGGCGCGCTATGCGCAGGCGCTGCACAGCCGCGCGGGCCACGACAGCGCCATGGTGCGCGAGCATGTGGCCTGGGGGCTGGGCCAGCGCACAGCGCCTGATGGCGCTGCGATCGGCGCTTAGAACAGGTTCTCAGGCGCTGAGAAAGCCCGAGGCCTTGAGCTGCGCGACCAGCAGTTCGGTAAAGCGCGCATAGCCCGCCGCATTGGCATGCACCTGGTCGGCGCGCATCGCGTCATTGGCGAGCACCTCGCTCCATGCCTTGGCGAGCAGGGGTACTTGCTCGTCCTTGGCCAGCGCCTCGTAGATCGGGTGGTCCTGGATGCGGCCGGTCAACGCGGCGCTCATGCTGAACTCGGGCACCGCCACCAGCAACACGGCAATGTGCTGGGCCTTGCATTGCTGCAGCATGCTGGCGATCTGCGCCTGGGCCGCTTGCGCGCTTTGGCGGCGCAGCCAGTCATTGCCGCCGGCGCAAACAATCACCAGGGCCGGTTGGTGGGTCTCCAACAGCTGCGGCAGGCGCTGCGCAATCTGGCTGCTGGTTTCGCCGGAGATGCCGGCGTTGATGACGTTCCAGCCGGTGCGCTCGGCCAGCAACTGGGGGTAGGACTGCGCGGCGCTGGCGCCGACGCCCTGGGTCAGCGAATCGCCCAATGCGAGCACCGTGGCGCCAGCGGGCAGCGCAGCGGCGAGTGGCGCCTTTTTGCTGCAGGCGGCCAGCCCGGCTGCAGCCAGGCCCAGAAAGGGGATGAGCGCCAGGCGCTGGAGGCTATGGCGGCGTGCGGAATCAATGGTTTTCTCCATAGCCGCCGAGCTTAACCGATGGCCTTGGCAGGCCGCGTTGTTAAACCGGCCACCAGCCCAGCAGGCTGAGTGCAAACGGCAGACTGGCCACGCCGCAGATGGTGGACAAGGTCACCAGCCCCGCGACATAGGCGCCGTTGTAGCCCATGCGGGCGGCCAGCACATAGCAGGTCGATGCGGTGGGCAGGGCAGAGAAGATCAGCAAAATGGCGGCCTGCTGGGCCGACAGCGCCAGCCAGTGGGCCATGCACAGCGCAATCAGCGGCGTGACAAAGTGGCGGATGGCCAGCACTGCGCCGCTGAGCAGCTTGCCGCGCGCCAGCAGCCCCAGCTGCATGCCGGCGCCCGCCGACATCAGTCCCAGCACAATGGAGGCCTGGCCGATGCGGGCGACGGTGGGCTCGACGATGGCGGGCAGGCGCAGCCCCAGCAGGTTGCAGATGAGGGCCGTGAGCGTGGCGACGATCAGCGGGTTGCGCAGCAGCTCGCGCATAAAGCCATTTTGCGAGCCCTTGGCCATCGGGTAGACGGCGGCAATATTGAACATGGGCACGCAGACGCCGATCAGCACCGAGATCAGTTGCAGGCCTTGGGGGCCGGCCAGCCGGTCGGCCAGCGCCAGGCCGATAAAGGAGTTGAAGCGAAACGCGATCTGCGCGCTGGCAGCGGCGTCGCGGCTGTCCACCCTTTTGCCCAGCCAGGGCCAGCGCGGCAGGGTGTAGGTCAGGGCCACCGCGACGAGGCCCGTGGCCACGCCGGCCAGCATCAGGTTGGAGGTGCCGTGCCAGTCGATCGGGCTTCTGATGATCGAATAGAACAGCAAGGTGGGAAAGAGGAAGTAGTACACCAGGCTTTCCACCGGCTGCCAGATGGCCCGGTTCAGCGCCGTGTAGCGGCAGACCAGGTAGCCGATCAGGATCAGCGAGAAATCAGGGAAAAGCAGTTGGGCGTAGTTCACCGGCGCAAGCATAGCGGAAGGGCGTTCGCTGCGGCCCAATCGCTGTCGCGGCGGTAAGAACCTGTTCAAAGTCTCTACGCAGCCGCGTTGGAGTGCAATCGGGATGAGTTCGAAGGGGTGGAACGCAGCTTGCACCGGGGTGCAAGCAAGAGCCAGCGCGCAGAAATCGCCCGATTTCACTCCAACCCGAAGGGACAGTGGCTTTGCGAGCGGTCTGCGTCGTTGCAAATCCTCGCAATAGCATGGCTATTGCTGCGGTATTGTGCCTCGCATCCCATCTCGCAAAGACACTGTCGCGGCGCGAGGAGACTTTGAACAGGTTCTAAGGACGCTGCCGGGTGCAAGCCCTGCCAAAGCAGTTGCCAATTGCGCTATCTGCCGCCCCGATGCGGGAAAACACGGGCCATCTGCGGCGCGCTTTGGGGCAGAACAGGCGGGCAACACCGCTAGCATGGTGGTTATATCCAAGCTGGCCTCAGCCGGCAATCCCAGATCCCGAGGAGACCTCCACCATGATGAACCGCCGACTGTGCCTGGCCATGGCACTGGCGCTGGGCAGCAGCGCTGCCCTGGCCGCTGATCCCTATCCCAACAAGCCCATCCGCCTGATCGTGCCGTTTGCCGCAGGCGGCACCACCGACATCGTGGCGCGCGTGATCTCGGAGCCGCTGTCCAAGGCCCTCGGCCAGCCGGTGGTGGTGGACAACAAGAGCGGTGGCGGCGGCACCGTGGGCGCGGCCGAAGCCGCGCGTGCCCAGCCCGATGGCTACACCCTGAGCATCGCGACGGTGTCGACCACGGCCACCAACCCGGCCGTCAACCCCAAGATGCCCTACAACGTGCAGCGCGATTTCACACCCATCATCAATGTGGCGGCGACGCCCAATGTGATTGCGGTGCACCCGAGCTTTCCGGCCACCAACTACCAGGAGTTCATTGCCGAGCTCAAGAAGAACCCCGGCAAGTACTCGTATGCAACGCCCGGCACCGGCAGCATTGCCCATTTGCTGATGGAAATGCTCAAGTCCGAAACCGGCGTGAACGTGGTGCACATTCCCTACCGGGGCGGCGGCCCAGCGCTGAACGACACGGTCGCCGGCCAGGTCAACATGATTTTTGACAACCTGCCCTCGGCCTACCCCTTTATCCGCGACAAGCGCCTGCGCGCCATCGTGGTCGCCGCGCCCAAGCGCGTGGCCGGGCTGGAGTCCATCCCCACGTTCACCGAAGTGGGCGTTCCCGTGGTCAACCGCAGTGCCTATTACGGCATCGTCGGCCCCAAGAACCTGCCCAAGGAGATAGTTGACAAAATCAACGCGGCCACCAAAAAGGCGCTGGAAGACCCGAACGTGCAAAAGCGCATCGCAGAGACCGGCTCGGACATTCTGGGCACGACGCCTGAGGTGTTTGCCCAGCAGATGAAGGACGAATACGCGGCCTACAAGGCGGTGGTGGACAAGCAGGGCATCCAGCTGGACTGATCCCCGTCCCTCGTCTGTTCTGCCTCAAAGCGCGTGCGCTTTTCTAGGGAAATCCTAGGGAAATCACGCGCTTTTTGTGCGGTTGCAGCACGGTTGCGGACGTATTAATCCGGTATAAACGCGCTGTGCTGAAAAAGCATTACGTGGCCGTGCGCCATGCGGGTCATCCACCGGCACGCGAACGACGGCCACACCATTTCAAATGAGGAGATTCATCATGCAACGTCGCTCTCTCGTGGGCCTGACCTTGATCGCTGCTGCCGCAGCCACCTTGAGCACTGGCGCTCTGGCCGATACAAAATACCCTAACAAGCCCATTCGCCTGATCGTTCCTTTTGCAGCTGGCGGCACCACCGATATCATTGCGCGCGTGATCGCTGACCCCCTGGGCAAGGAGCTGGGCCAGCCCGTGGTGGTGGACAACAAGGGTGGTGCGGGCGGCACCATCGGTGCGGTGGAGACGGTGCGCGCAGCGGCCGACGGTTACACCCTGGGCATTGCGACCGTCTCTACGGTGGCCACCAACCCGGCGATCAACCCCAAGATCTCCTACGACCCGATCAAGGACTTCACGCCCATCATCAATGTGGCGGCTACGCCCAACATCATTGCGGTGAACCCGAAGTTCCCAGCCAAGGACTACAAGGAGTTCGAGGCCGAGCTCAAGAAGAACCCCAACAAGTACGCCTACTCGTCGTCCGGCACCGGCGGCATCCAGCACATGCTGATGGAGCTGTACAAGAGCCTGACCGGCATCCAGATGACCCACATCGCCTACCGCGGTGCGGGCCCGGCACTCAACGACACAGTGGCCGGCCAGGTCAACATGATCCTGGACAACCTGCCCTCAACCCTGCCTTTTGTGAAGGACAACCGTCTGGTGCCTATCGTCGTGGCCGCGCCCGAGCGCCTGGCGGTGCTGCCCAATGTGCCGACCTTCAAGGAAGTGGGCCTGGAGCCGGTGAACCGTATGGCTTTCTACGGCATCCTCGCGCCCAAGGGCGTGTCCAAGGATGTGGTGGACCGCATCAATGCCGCCACCAAGAAGGTGCTGGCCGACCCTGCGGTGAAGAAGCGCATCGAAGACACCGGCTCGCTGGTGGTGGGCAACACGCCCGAGCAGTTCGCCGAGCAGATCAAGGCCGAGTTCGACGTCTACAAGGACGTGGTCAAGAAGCAGGACCTGAAGCTGGACTGATCCCGACTCATAAAGTCCCAAGCCGCCCGCGCAAGCCGGCGGCTTTTTTCATGCCATGATGCCGGGCATGGCAAGCGCTCCACGATCTGCAAAACCCCCGATAGCCCCTTCAGCTCCTGCCGCCGACCCGGCCCGCACTGCAGCGGCGCACCCGGTGATTGACCGCTTTATCGATGCGGTGTGGCTCGAAGACGGCCTGGCGCGCAACACCTTGGCGGCCTACCGGCGCGACCTGGCGCTCTACGGCCAGTGGCTGGCCGAGGAGCACCGCGGCCAGGCGCTCGAGCGCAGCGATGAGGCCCAGCTGCAGGCCTTTTTTGCCACGCGCATGGGCGACAAGGCCAGCACGGCCAACAGGCGCCTCACAGTGCTGCGGCGCTTTTTCCACTGGGCGCTGCGCGAGTCGCTGATCAGCGCCGATCCCACGTTGCGCATGCTGGCAGCGCGCCAGCCGCTGCGCGTGCCCAAGACGATGACCTCGGCCATGGTGGAGGCCCTGCTCGAAGCGCCCGACGCCGACAACCCGCTGGGCCTGCGCGACCGCGCGATGCTGGAGCTGATGTATGCCAGCGGCCTGCGCGTGTCGGAGCTGGTGGAGCTGCAAAGCGTGCAGCTCAGCCTGGCCGACGGCATCGTGCGCGTGGTGGGCAAAGGCAGCAAGGAGCGGCTGGTGCCCTTTGGCCAGGTGGCCCAGCAGTGGCTGGAGCAGTACCTGGCCGAGAGCCGGCCCGCCATTCTGGCCGGGCGGCAAAGCGCGGACCTGTTTGTCACCCAGCGCGGCAGCGGCATGACGCGGGTTGCGTTCTGGATGATCGTGAAGAAATATGCGCAGCGCGCTGGCATCACTGCGCCGCTCTCGCCCCACACGCTGCGTCACGCCTTTGCCACGCACCTGCTCAACCATGGCGCCGATCTGCGCGTCGTGCAACTGCTGCTGGGCCATGCCGACATCTCCACCACCACCATCTACACCCATGTGGCGCGCGAGCGCCTCAAGGTGCTGCACAGCCAGCACCATCCGCGTGGGTGATCGATCTGCGATCTTGGGCTTGCGGCAGTTGACGGAACCGCTGACGCTATTCCACGGAGGTCCACAAAGCAGGTTTAGGCTCCCAATCGGGCGATGGCTCCCGATCAAGCAGCGCACACACCAAGGCACCCAAGGCAATATCCAGGCAGTCGCTCGCCGCATGGGCGCCACCATCTTGCTGGTGGGCCTGCAGCGCAAAGTGGCGAAAGGCTGTCCAATCCGCCGCCAAGTGGGCCACCAGCAAGCGTGCCAAATCGTAGGACAGCTCGGTCGAGTCACCAGTTTGCGAGAACGATTGGCCATTCCAGAAGGACTGGATGCGCTCGGCATTCCAGAACGATTGGTGGCGTGCATGCATTTTGGGAAGGTCTGGGCGCATGCCTGCCGCCGGACTCAGGCGCTGCTCGGTATTGACGGCCAAGCCTTCGTTCAGCCAGGTAGGCAGCGGCAAGTGGTGGACGTAGGCATGGGTGAGTTCATGCACGATGACAGGCTCCAGCGCTTGGAGGCTGTCGGCCATGGTCACAAAATGCCCGCACCCCGCCTGGATGTACATACCGCTGCTTTCCGCATACTCACCCTCGTCCGGGTAATAGTGCGCGACATAGCGGTAATAGCTCTCCTTGTCCTGGAACACGATGACCAGATCATGGCCCCAGAGCGGTATCTCGGCCACGCCCTCCAGCACCTGCAGGATCCGCTGGGCGCTTTTATCGATGTAGCTCAGCATGGCCTTGGCGACCACCGGATCGAGGTTGGACAGCAGGAGCGCCGTGCCATATTCGCGCACCCGAAAGTCTGGCCCCAGCGCTATGGACAGATGGTCAAACCAAGCGCGCTCTGCCATGCTCCAGGCCTGGGCTTGGTCCTCAGTGTCTGGCAGATGCGAAACCCATTCGGACACCGCAGACCAGTCGAACAGGGGCAGCCCGTTGGCATCCTGCATGACGGAGGCCAAGACGAGTGGCTCGCCCTGAGACATGGCAATCTGGGCCGCAGCGACAGGCAGCCGGGCTGCCGTATCCGCAGCGGAGTTGGGTACAAGAAGAGAGGTCAGCCAACGAAACATGGAGAGCAGCATGTCATGGGAACTCTGCCAACTATAGGTTGCGCGGCTTGGCTTGAAGCTATTGGCGGGCTACAACGTTGTGAATGCGCCTGGCCATGCATCAAATCCCCAGCGGATTCTTGCGGCCCTTCTCGACCGGGTTGGCCAGCAGCTTTTGCGCGGGGTAGGCGCGCAGAAATTCCTTGGCCTTGTAGGCCGATGAACGCAGCCAGGCGTCATAGGCGCCTTCGTTGAGGATGGCGGGCATGGTCTTGTCGTTGCCGGGCTGCTGGTAGCGGTTCATCAGCGCATGGGCATTGGCGTTGACGGTAATGATCGCGTAGCTGAGCAGCTCGGTGCCGTTGTCGTCGGTCCAGCGGGACCAGATGCCGGCGACACCCATCGGCAGGCCGTCAACGCGGGCAATGCGCGTGGGCTTGGCCTTGCCGGTGCGGTAGTCGTCGGTGACAAAGGCCATCATCGGCACGATGCAGCGCTGGTTGTTCAGCCAGGCATCGCGAAAGGCGGTGCTGGTGGAGGCGTTGTCGGATTTGACATTCACCAGCTTGGTGGCGCGCAGCTGGCCATCGGAGGCCGATTTGACCCAGTGCGGCACCAGGCCCCATTGCGCGGGCACCAGCAGGCGGGGTGTGACCAGCGGCGCAGCAGCGGGCGCGGGCTCGGCATCGGCGGGGGCGCCGCTCGCTGCCGCTTCTGCAGCAGCCTGCTCGGCCAGGGCCGCCTTGCGCGCGGCGTTCTCGGCATCGGTGGCGCCTGTCAGGCTGGTGGTGATAAAGAAGCCGGGCCGGCGCGGCGTCATCTTGCGCTCGCCCATCTCTGCAGGGGGCTCTACCTGGAAGGCGCTGAGGTACAGCTCGGGGGCTTTGAGGGCTTCGTATTGGGTGCTCATGGGCGCAATGGTACGTGAAGGCTGCAGCAGCATTCGCTGGCGCCGGTTTCTGGCAGAAGATAAAAAGCCCACCCTGGGGCAGGGTGGGCTCGGTGGCAAGCCTTGCAGCCGCAGTGCGTATTTTAAATCAGAGCGACTGGCCCAGCTTGCGCAGGAAGCGCTCGCAGGCCTCGAGCTGGCTGATCTCGACAAACTCGTTGGGCTTGTGCGCCTGCTCGATATTGCCGGGGCCGCAGACGACGGTGGGGATGCCCAGGTTCTGGAACAGGCCTGCCTCGGTGCCATAGGCCACCTTGCGCGTGGCCTGGTCGGCGGTCAGCGCACGCACCAGCGCGGTGATGGCCGCTTGCTCGCTCGCTTCCAGCGCGGGGGCGGCGGGGCCGGTTTCGATGTCGATGCGGGCATCGGCAAACTCGCGGCGCATGCGCGGCAGCAGCTCGCCGGTCACATAGCTTTGCACCTTGGCCTGGATGCTCTCGGCCGTCATGCCCGGCAGGTTGCGGAACTCGTAGTTGAACTCGCACAGCTCGGGGATGGTGTTTACGGCGATGCCGCCCGAGATCTGGTTGGTGGTCATGGTCGTGAACGGCACGTCATAGAACTCGTCATAGGGGCCGTTGGCCTTGAACTGGTCGGCCACATCGCGGATATGGCAGATCAGGCGTGCGGCGTACTCGATGGCATTGCAGCCCTTGGGGGTCAGCGACGAATGCGCTGCCTTGCCATGCACCTTGCAGCGGTACAGGTTGATGCCCTTGTGCGCGACCACCACCTGCATGCTGGTGGGCTCGCCCACCACGCAGCCATCGGCCTGCTGACCGCGTGCCTTCAAGGCGCGCAGCATCACCGGGGCGCCTGCACAGCCCACTTCCTCGTCATACGACAGCGCCAGGTGGATGGGCTTTTTGCGCGGCATGGCGAGGAACTCGGGCACCAGCGCGACCGATGCGGCGATAAAGCCCTTCATGTCGGCGCTGCCACGGCCGTAGAGCCGGCCTTCCTTTTCGGTCAGGCTGAAGGGATCGCTGTCCCAGTTCTGGCCGTCGACCGGCACCACATCGGTGTGGCCCGACAGCACGATGCCGCCCTGGGTGCTGCCGTCATCGGCAGGCAGGGTGGCAAACAGGTTGGCCTTGTCGCCTTCGGGTGAGTGGATCAGCTCGGCCTTCAGACCCTGGAGGGCCAGTGCGTCACGCACGGTTTCGATCAGGGCGAGGTTGGAGTTGCGGCTGGTGGTGTCGAATGCGACCAGCTTTTCCAGCCAGGAGCGGGTGTTCATAGCGCTTCACTTGGTGTTACATGCAAGTGACTGAGTGTAGGGTGCTTGGGCCCTGGCGGCAGGGCGCGCTGCCTAAGCTGGGGTTGGGTGTTGGGGTTTTAGATGAGATGGCCCAGCGGCTGGGACAGAACGGAAAACGGGAGCACATGGCTCCCGTTGTTGTGCGGCCGGATCGGCCGGGGCTATCAGCCCAGCACTTCCAGCAGGCGATCGAGCCCGCCGGTGTTGATCGCCACCTTGGCTTCGGCGCGCACGCGCGGCTTGGCGTGGAAGGCGACCGACAGGCCCACGGCCCGCATCATCGGCAGGTCGTTGCTGCCATCGCCCACGGCAATCACCTGCTCGGGCGTGATGCCCATCAGCGACGCCAGGCCCAGCACGGTGCTGCGCTTTTCTTCACCGTCGCAGATATCGCCCCAGCTCTGGTCGATGAGGCCGCCGGTCAGCTGGCCGTCCTTGACCTCGAACTGGTTGGCGCGCACAAAGTCGATGCCCAGCAGGCTTTTGACATGGTCGGCAAAAAAGGTGAAGCCGCCCGAGACCAGCAGCACCTTGAGGCCGGCCGCATGCGCCGCATCTACCAGGGTCTTGGCGCCGGGGGTCAGGGTCAGGCGCTCTTGCAGCACGCGCTCGATCGCGGCCATGGGCACACCCTGGAGCAGGGCCATGCGCTGGCGCAGGCTGTCCTTGTAGTCGGTGATCTCGCCGCGCATCGCCGCTTCGGTGATCGCGGCCACCTCGGCCTTCTTGCCGGTGATGTCGGCGATCTCGTCGATGCACTCGATGGTGATCAGGGTCGAGTCCATGTCGAACGCGATCAGCTTGTAGTCGGACAGCTTTTGCGGCGTGGCCAGGTTCTGGATCGTCAGGCCAGGGGCGAATTCGGTAGAGGCACTCATGGGAGCTTTTGAGGGGTGAGGGTAGGGGAATGATAAACGGGCTGCGGGATGGGCAAAGGCCGCTCAGGCCGTGGCCACAGCGGTCGGAGCGGCCGAAACGGGCTTGCCCAGGCTGCGCACCACATCGCGCACCATCTGCACGCGGTCCTTGACCTCGGGCAGCGCGCGCTCGATGCGCAGCTTGTCGTTGCCCGCCAGCTTGATGGCCTTGTTCTTCTGGATCAGGCCGATGATGGTCATCGGCTCGATCGGCGGGTTGGGGTGGAAGGTAATGTTGATCACACCGGGCGCGGCATCGACCTTTTGCACGCCAAAGGGCTCGCAGAGCACGCGCAGGCGGTGTACATCCACCAAGGTCTGGGCCTGCGATGGCAGCTTGCCAAAGCGGTCCACGATCTCTTCGAGCAGGTGGTCGATCTGCTCGCTGGTCTTGGCAGTCGCCAGCTTTTTGTAGAACGACAGGCGCAGGTGTACATCGCCGCAGTAGTCGTTGGGCAGCAGCGCCGGGGCATGCAGGTTGATGTCGGTGGCAGCAGACAGGGGGCTGAGCAGGTCGGGCTCCTTGCCTTCCTTCAAGCTGCGCACGGCCTCGGACAGCATCTCGTTGTAGAGCTGGTAGCCGATCTCCATCATGTTGCCGCTCTGGTTGTCGCCCAGCACCTCGCCCGCGCCCCGGATCTCCAGGTCATGCATGGCCAGGTAAAAACCGCTGCCCAGCTCTTCCATCTGCTGGATGGCTTCGAGGCGCTGCGCAGCCTGCTTGGTCAGGCCGTCCAAGTCCGGCACCATCAGATAGGCATAGGCCTGGTGGTAGCTGCGGCCCACCCGGCCGCGCAGCTGGTGCAGCTGCGCCAGGCCAAACTTGTCGGCGCGGCTGATGATGATGGTGTTGGCGCTGGGCACGTCGATGCCGGTCTCGATGATGGTCGAGCACAGCAGGATGTTGTAGCGCTGGGCCACAAAGTCGCGCATCACGCGCTCGAGCTCACGCTCGGGCATCTGGCCGTGGGCCACGGCGATGCGGGCCTCGGGCAGGATCTCTTCGAGCTTCTGGCGGCGGTTCTCGATGGTCTCGACCTCGTTGTGCAGAAAGTAGCACTGGCCGCCGCGCTTCAACTCACGCAGCACGGCTTCGCGAATCACACCGGTGCCTTCGCTGCGCACAAAGGTCTTGATCGCCAGGCGGCGCTGCGGCGCGGTGGCGATCACTGACAGATCGCGCAGGCCATCGAGCGCCATGCCCATGGTGCGCGGAATCGGGGTGGCCGTCAGCGTGAGCACATCGACCTCGGCCCGCATGGCCTTCATCGCCTCTTTGTGGCGCACGCCAAAGCGGTGCTCTTCATCGATGATCAGCAGGCCCAGGTTCTTGAACTGGGTTTTTTCGGACAGCAGCTTGTGCGTGCCGACAACGATGTCGACGGTGCCGTCATCGAGCCCCTTGATCGTGGTGTTCACTTCCTTGCCCGAGCGAAAGCGCGACACCAGCGCCACCTTGATCGGCCACTTGGAGAAGCGGTCGGCCAGGGTCTGGTAGTGCTGCTCTGCCAGCAAGGTGGTGGGCGCGAGCAGGGCCACCTGCTTGCCCCCGGTGACGGCCACAAAGGCCGCGCGCAAGGCGACCTCGGTCTTGCCAAAGCCCACATCGCCGCAAACCAGACGGTCCATCGGCTGGGGCGAGATCATGTCCTGGATCACCGCATGGATGGCGGCGCGCTGGTCGGCGGTTTCCTCAAAGCCGAAGTCGTTGGCGAACTGCTCGTAGTCCTGCGGGCTGTAGCGGAAGGCATGGCCTTCGCGGGCGGCGCGGCGGGCATAGATGTTGAGCAGCTCGGCGGCGGTGTCGCGCACCTGCTCGGCGGCCTTGCGGCGGGCCTTTTCCCACTGGCCGCTGCCCAGCTTGTGCAAGGGGGCCTCTTCGGCCGACACGCCGGTGTAGCGGCTGATCTGCGCGAGCTGGCTGACTGGCACATAGAGCACGGCCTTGTCGGCATATTCCAGGTGCAGGAACTCCTGCAGCGCCGGTGTGCCATCGGGGTTCTTCTGGCCCACATCCATGTTGATGAGGCCATGGTAGCGGCCGATGCCGTGCTGGGCATGGACGACCGGGTCGCCCACCTTGAGCTCGGACAGGTCCTTGATCAGCGCCTCGACATCGCTGGCCTGCTCCTGGCGGCGCTTGCGGCGGGCGCCGCCGGTGGCAGCAAACAGCTCGGTCTCGGTGACAAAGTCAATGCCTTGCTCGGCCCAGCGAAAGCCCTTGGCGAGCGCCGCTGTGGCAATGCCGACGGGCTCATCCGTGGTCTGCTGGAACTCGGCCAGCGAATCAAAGGCTGGCGGGTTGAGGCCGCTGGCGCGGAAGAAGTCGAGCAGGCTCTCGCGCCGGCCATCGCTCTCGGCCAGCAGCAAGGTGCGGGCCTGGCGCTGGGCAATGTGCTGCTGCAGCTTGGCGAGCGGGTCCTCGGCGCCGCGCACCACAGCCAGGTCGCCCAGCTTTTGGAAGATGGCGCTGTGCTCCACGTCTTCCAACTGCGGACGCAGCGACAGCTGGGCCATCTGCTTGGCGGTGGCGTAGAACTGGTCGGGGCTCAGGAACAGGCTGTCGGGCGGTAGCACCGGGCGCTCGGGGTCACCCTGCACCAGGCGGTAGCGGTCGCGTGTGTCCTGCCAAAAGCGCTGGAAGGCCGGCTCGATATCGCCATGCAGCACCAAGGTGGCCTGGCTGCCCAGGTAATCAAACACGGTCGCGGTCTCCTCAAAGAACAGCGGCAGGTAGTACTCGATACCGGCCGTGGCCACGCCGTTGCCCATGTCCTTGTAGATGCGGCTCTTGGTCGGGTCGCCTTCGAGCATCTCGCGCCACTTGTTGCGAAAGCGCGTGCGGGCCTCGTCATCCATCGGGAACTCGCGCCCGGGCAGCAAGCGCACATCCTTGACCGGGTAGAGGCTGCGCTGGGTGTCGGGGTCAAAGGTGCGGATGGAGTCGATCTCGTCATCGAACAGGTCGACCCGGTAGGGCACGAGCGAGCCCATCGGGTACAGATCGATCAGGCCGCCGCGCACCGAGTACTCGCCGTGGCTCACCACCTGGGAGACATGGTTGTAGCCGGCCAGCGTCAGCTGGGCCTTGAGGCGCGCCTCATCGAGCTTTTGCCCAGCCTGGAACGCAAAGGTGTAGCCCGCCAAAAAGGAGGGCGGTGCCAGGCGGTACAGCGCCGTGGTGGCCGGGATCAGCACCACATCGGCTTCGGCCTGGCTGATGCGCCACAGCGCAGCGAGCCGCTCGCTGATCAGGTCCTGGTGCGGCGAGAAAGTGTCGTAGGGCAGGGTTTCCCAGTCCGGGAACAGGGCTATGCGCAGCTCGGGGGCAAAAAACGCCAGCTCGTCCTGCAAGCGGTGGGCATCGCCTGCGTCAGCGGTGATGATGGCCGTGACGCGCTGCGCTGCGGCCTCGTGGGTGGCCAAGGTCGCGAGCAGCAAGGCATCGGCGCTCCCCGGGGGCATGGGCAGTTGAAAACGTTTTCCGGCGTTGAGTTTGGGGAGTTCCATAGGGGTCCGAACCAGTCCATACACGGACGACAGCCCGGGGCGGCATGCCGCGCCTGGGCCTGTGCAGCCAAGGCCACCCCCTACAAGGGCGCCCCTGGGCGCTCAATAAACAGCAAAAGCACGGGTCTGGCTGACAGCACCGTGCAACCGCTCCATTCTAAAATACCCCCATGAACCAGACCACCCGCAACGAATTGATCCCTGCTGTACCCAGGGCTGCACCCGAGGTGGCTGCGCCGGTGACGGTGCCAGCAGCCGTCTTGCCGGCTGACCCGGGCGCCCAGACCCAGGCGCTGGGCGAGATGCGCCAGGAGGTGGTGGCCAAATTCTGGGCCTTTTTGCCATGTGCCGGCGTGGGCGCCCGTGCGGTGGATGCCGCGCGCCCCGCCCATCTGCCCAAGCAGTACCAACAGGTGGCGGGCTGGCCGCTGGTGCTGCATACCTTGGCCGCCTTCATGGCGGCCAAGCCGCTCTCGGGTGTGCTGGTCGGTGTCAGCGCGGGCGATGATTTTTTGCAGCGCTACCAGCGCCCGGGCTTTGCCATCAGCGCCTGCGGCGGCCCCACCCGGGCCGATACCGTGGCTGGCGGTCTGCGCAGCCTGCTGGGTGATTCGGGCCTGGGGGCCCAGCCCCATGACTGGGTGCTGGTGCATGATGCGGCGCGCTGCCTGATCAAGCCCGGCCAGATCGAGCAGCTGATGCAGGAATGTGCGGCCGATACGGTGGGGGGCCTGTTGGCACTGCCATTGCCCGATACACTCAAGGCCGCTGCCACCGATGCCCATGGCCAAAGCCGCGTCAGCAGCACCTTGCCCCGGGTGGACAAGTGGCTGGCGCAGACGCCGCAGATGTTCCGCATCGGTACGCTGCTCGAAGCGCTGGAGCGCTGTAACGATGTGACCGACGAAGCCAGTGCCATCGAGGCGCTGGGCTTGCAGCCCCGGCTGGTGCCGGGCAGCAGCTTTAACTTCAAGGTCACCTTCCCCGATGACTTTGCGCTGGCCGAGGCCTTGCTGCTGCAGCGCATGGCCAGCGGCGACAGCCAGGTGGCGGCACTTTTTGATTGAATCCCCGGCGACGCGCTGCACAGCCTCGGCTCCTTAGGCGGGCCTGTGGTGGCTCGCGTTGGGGTACGGATGTAAACGGACGAGATAAGGGATACACATGCTGCAAATGCGCATTGGTGAGGGTTGGGATATTCATGCGCTGGTGCCCGGCCGGGACCTGATTTTGGGCGGCATCCAGGTGCCGCACACCACCGGCCTGCTGGGCCATTCGGATGCCGATGTGCTGCTGCATGCGATCACCGATGCCTTGGTGGGCGCCGCTGGCATGGGCGATATCGGATCGCACTTTCCCGATACCGATGCCGCTTTCCGGGGTGCCGATTCGGCCGTGTTGCTGGCCGAGGCCATGCGCCGTGTGGCGGCCCAAGGCTGGCAGGTCAACAACGTGGATAGCACCGTCATTGCCCAGGCGCCCAAGCTGGCGCCGCATATTCCTGCGATGCGGGCCACTATTGCCAAGACCTTGGGCATTGATGAAACCCAGGTCAATGTGAAGGCCAAAACGGCCGAGAAGATGGGCCCGGTAGGCCAGGGTGCGGCGATGGAAGCCCGTGCGGTGGTGCTGCTGGTGCGGGCTGGCGAGCAGGCCTAAGTCAAGCGCTGGCAAGAAAGGATGACGGCCCGCGAGAGGCGGTCATCCTTTCTTGCCGTGAGGCACCAGCTCAGGTCTCTTCGTACTGCGCCAACACCTGCGCCCCAGTGAGCTTGGGGGTGTCATTGGCCAGGTCGTAATAGGCAGGCTTTTCGTCAATGAAGATCTGCGAGGCCAGCCGCATTCCGTCCTCGTCCTGGAACAGGCCAGCCGACAGAAAATGCTCGTTGGTGGCCAGCAGGCGGTAGAACAAATGCGTGCCGCAATGGCTGCAAAAGGCGCGCTCGGCCCAGGGGGAGGAGGCATAGCGGGTGACGGGGCCCGTCAACTCCACCTCGGTGCCGCCATGCAAGGTGAAGGCGGGGCCCTCGCCCCAGCGCCTGCACATGCTGCAATGGCATACATGGACATCTTGGACAGTCGGGGCAGTCACATGGACCGCACCGCAAAGGCACTGGGCTTGCATGTCAACTCCTAGGCGGGCAACGGGGTGCCTGCATTCTATGCACAGACGTGGCTTTGTGCCAGCGGCGCGTGCCGCTGGCAGGCGAGGGGGCTTATTGCAGATCGGCCAGGTTGGTAGGGGCTCCCGGCAGGTGCCGCTTGATCTGTGGGCGCAGCAGGCGGCGCTTGGGCTCCTTGCCGATGGCCTGGTCGGGCGCGCGGCGCAGGTAGATGCTGGTGACCAGGCCCGTGCTGCCATCCGAGGCATTGACCATGCTCAAGCGCCCGCCCATGCGCTGCACGGTTTTCTCGACGATCGATAGACCCAGGCCCGCACCAGCGGCTGCCGTGCGGGCTGTGTCACCCCGGTAAAACGGCTTGGTCAGGCTGCTCAGCTGGTCCTTGGAGACGCCCGGGCCATGGTCGCGCATGCGGATGGTGACGGTGCTTTCGCTGAACTTGACGGTGATGTCCACGCGGGTGTGCGAGGCGCCTGGCGTCTTGCCATAGCGGCGGGCGTTTTCCAGCACGTTGGACAGCACGCGCGAGAGCTCGATCTCATCGGCATTGACCATCAGCTCTTCGGGCACCTTCATGTGCACCTGCAGCTCCTGGTGGTCCTGCACGGCGTAGACGCAGGAGGACACGACGCCGTAAACATTGACCGGCGCGAGCTTGGCGGCATGGTCGGGGCGGGCGTAATCGAGGAACTTGTCGATGGTGGCATCGAGCTGCACGATGTCGGCCACCATGTGCTCGCGCGCGACCTGGTCGAACACGCTCATCTCGGTCTCCAGCCGCAGGCGGGCCAGCGGCGTGCGCAAGTCGTGCGAGATGCCGGCCAGCATGACCGCGCGGTCTTGCTCGAGCTTGGACAGGCGCTCGCTCATGCGGTTGAAGCCGATGTTCACTTCACGGATTTCGCTGGTGACGGCATCTTCGTCGAGTTGCGCGGCAAAGTCGCCTTCGCGCAGCCGGTTGGTGGCGCTGGACAGCTGCTTGAGTGGCCGGTTGATAAGGCCTGCGATCACCGCTGCACCAGCGAGCGACAGCGCTGCGGCCGTCAGCACCCACACCAGCCAGGTCTTGCCGCCAGCCGGGTTGAAGCGCGAGGGCTCGATCAGGAACCAGTTCTGGTCACCATCGATAGTGAAGCCCACCCACAGGCCTTCTTCGCCATTGACGCTGCTGGCCACGATGGTGCTGGGGCCCAGGCGTTTGGTCACTTCCTGCGTCAGGCGCGCGCCCAGCGGGGTGGAGTTGTCGATGGACTCGTACACATCCTTGGGCTCACGCGGCACAATGCGCACGCCTTCCTGGTCGGCCATGGTCTTGACGAGGGAGACGCGGGCGATGGCATCGGAGTGCATCAGCGCCGCACGGCTGAGGTTTACCAGCGAGGCGATCTGCTGGGCCGTCTGGATGGCGCGGGGTTCGGTCTCGAGCGAGCGCAGGGTCTGCACCCAGGCCAGGATGCTGCCGGTCAGCAAGATGGCGAGCAAAAAGAAAGTGCGCCAAAAAAGATTGAGGCCGACGCGGGTGCGCTTGTTGCTGTGCGCGGCCGCTGCGGCGCTGCCATCCAGAGGGGCCAGACCGGATTGGTCGGCGTCGTTAACAGGGGTGGGAGCCATGGCCGTGTGCGTGTAGAAAAGTCGGGTCAATAAAGGCCGGAAGTGCCTGTACATTCTCGCTGTAAAGCGGGCGGGACACCATGCTGTGCCCGGCAGTGGGGGTATAAAAAAACCGCCCCGCAGCCAAGCTGGGGCGGTTTTTGGGGCGCCAGGCTCAACAATCAGTTGGCGCCATCGGGTACGAACACATAGCCCACGCCCCAGACGGTCTGGATATAGCGAGGAGCTGCCGGGTCGACCTCGACGAGCTTGCGCAGGCGTGAAACCTGCACGTCCAGACTGCGGTCGAAGGGCTCGAACTCGCGGCCGCGCGCGAGCAGGGCCAGCTTTTCACGCGACAGCGGCTGGCGTGGGTGGCGCACCAGGGTCTTGAGCATCGCGAATTCGCCAGTGGTCAGGGGAAGCTCTTCGCCGTCCTTGGTCA
This sequence comes from Comamonas koreensis, assembly GCF_014076495.1. NCBI lineage: Bacteria > Pseudomonadati > Pseudomonadota > Betaproteobacteria > Burkholderiales > Comamonadaceae > Comamonas > Comamonas koreensis. The sequence continues at coordinate 2,201,866 of NZ_CP043575.1, forward strand.
GCACGCGGGTGCTCATGTCAAAGGTGAAGGGGCCGAAGTTGACCACCTCGTTCTCGCCCGATGGCGCGCCCGGCGCTTCTTGCGGTGGGCGGCGGCGCAGCACGGCGTGGATACGGGCCAGCAGTTCGCGCGGGTTAAAGGGCTTGCCGATGTAGTCATCGGCGCCGACTTCCAGACCCACGATGCGGTCCACGTCCTCACCCTTCGCGGTCAGCATGATGATGGGGGTGCGGTCGTTGCTGGCGCGCAGGCGGCGGCAGATGGACAGTCCGTCTTCACCGGGCATCATCAAATCGAGCACGATCAGATCCACGGTCTCACGCAGCAAGATGCGCTGCAGGCCCTTGCCATCCTCGGCAATCATGACTTCAAAGCCTTCATGCGACAGATAGCGGCGCAGCAGATCGCGAATTCGTGCGTCATCATCAACGACCAAGATTTTGTCGACGCGATTGGTTGCTGTAACCATGGGTGGAATCCTCCGGTTGATATGTAACTTTTACATTTTGACCGGTTTTTGCGAAAAATGCGCAACTGGCATCGCTTTTTTGACCCATGGTTACAAAGTTTGCGTTACATATGCAGTTTGGGAGGACGGTTCTTACGCCAAAAATCGACTTTTTCCTGCATTTTTTGCTGAGATTGCCTCTTTTATGGAAGGAGGAATGCTGTTTTTCAAAAATGTTTCATATCTATGCGTTTAATGCATTGGTGGCTTAGGGCCTGAAAAAAGGCGCTTTCGCGCCTTGTTGTGGCTGGGCTGGGCCGCCCAGACTGGAGATTATTGCGCTACCCAGCCGCCATCCATGTTCCAGGCCACGCCGCGCACATTGTTGGCGGCCGGTGAGCAGAAGAACACGGCCAGCTCGCCCAGCTCTTCGGGCGTGGTGAACTGCATCGAGGGCTCCTTCTCGCCCAGCAGCAGCTTTTTGGCCTCTTCATTGCTGACACCCATTTGGGCAGCTTTGGCATCGACCTGCTTTTGGACCAGGGGCGTGAGCACCCAGCCCGGGCAGATGGCGTTGCAGGTGATGCCGCTGGCGGCGTTCTCCAGCGCGGTCACCTTGGTGAGGCCCACAATGCCGTGCTTGGCGGCGACATAGGCGGATTTGCCGGCCGAGCCGACCAGGCCATGGACCGAGGCGATATTGATGATGCGGCCCCAGCCCGACTTTTGCATGGGCGGCAATGCCAGCCGGCTGGTGTGGAAGGCGCTGGTGAGGTTGATGGCGATGATGGCATCCCAGCGCTCGACCGGAAAGTCCTGTACGTTGGATACATGCTGGATGCCGGCGTTGTTGATCAGGATGTCCACCCGGCCAAAGGTCTGCGTCGCATAGGCAAACATGGCCTCGATGTCGGCAGCCTTGCTCATGTCGGCGCCGTGGTAGCCCACCCGAGCGCCGGAGCCGCTGCTGGTGATCACGTCCTGCACTTCCTTGATGGGCCCTTCTGCGTCGCCAAAGCCATTCAAGATGATGTTGGCGCCCTGGCGCGCCAGCGCCTTGGCAATCCCCAATCCGATACCGCTCGTCGATCCGGTGACGAGCGCTGTTTTTGCTTTCAACATCCAATATCTCCAGTTACTCGGTTAGTATTCATGCAAACGCATGCATCCATCCTAAGGCAAACCCCAGCCACGGTTCGCCCGGTAGCGCTGCGTTCTTCTATATAAGAGGGGCCATGTACCAAGATCCACGCTTGCAGTATGTCACCTGTGCGGTGGCGGGGAATACGGACACGGGTCGCCAGGGTGCCACGCACCGGATGGCCTATTGGGAGTGGAACGATACGGGCGATCTGCATCACCCGCATGTGATCGTCTGCGCCCATGGCCTGACCCGGCAAGGGCGTGATTTTGATGTGCTGGCGCGGCAGCTGTCGCTGCAGGCGCGGGTGATCTGCCCGGATGTGGTGGGCCGCGGCTACAGCGATTGGCTGGAAGACCCGGCCGGCTACCAGGTCCCCTTGTATGTGGCCGATATGCTGGCCTTGCTCCAGCAGGTGCACGGCGCAGCGCCCATTGGCAAGCTCGATTGGGTGGGCACCAGCATGGGTGGCCTCATCGGCATTGGCCTGGCCGGTGAGCCCAGCATCCGGCCCCTGATGCCCGCACCCATCCGCCGCCTGGTGCTCAATGATGTGGGGCCGACCATCGAGGCCTCTGCGCTGGCACGCATTGGCAGCTATGTGGGCCAGCACATGCTGTATGGCTCCGAGCAAGAGGCGGTTGCGTCCATGGGCCAGCTCTCCAAGGGTTTTGGCCCGCACAGCGATGAGGAATGGCTGGCGCTGTCGCGCCCGATGCTGCGGCCCGAAGCTGGCGGCAGTGTGCGCCTGCATTACGACCCGGCCATTGCGCAGCCCATGCAGGCGATGACCCCAGAGATGGCTGCCGCCGGAGAGCAACTGCTGTGGCACCTCTACGACCAGATCGAGGCTGTGACCTTGGTGCTGCGGGGTGCAGATTCAGACTTGCTTTCTGCGAAAACGGCCCAATCTATGGCGGAACGCGGCCCCAAGGCGCGGGTGGTGGAGTTCCCCGGTGTCGGCCATGCGCCCACCTTGGTATCTTTTGATCAAACGGCTGCCGTGCTGGCTTTTTTATGCGGTGCGTAGCGCACGCCCCGGAGGGGGTGTGATGGTGGTGACAACATGAAAAGTCTTACGGCAGTCGCTCAGCCCGCGCCAGGCGCGGAATATCTTCCCCCGGAGCCCGTCTCCCCGCTGGTGGCTGCCACTGCCAATGCCTTGCCGATGCAAGACAACGTGCTGGCCCGGGCGCGCGCTTTTTCCGTACCGCTGATCGCCGAGGAAACCCTGGATACGGGCGAGAACGCACTGCAGCACGCTGATGCCGTCGCTGCCATCCTCAAGCACATTGGTGGCTCCGAAGCGATGCAGGCGGCTGCCTACCTGGTACACACCAGTGAGCAGCTGAACAAGCCGCGCGAAGTCATCGGCAAAGCCTTTGGCGAGAGCTATGCGGTGCTGGCGGTGGAGACCGTGGCGCTGATGAAGGTGCAGGCGCAGGCGCGCCAAGCCGATGCCGGCCACCTGGTCGATGACCCGGCTACGCAGACCGAGAACATCCGCAAGATGCTGCTGGCGTTCTCGCGCGACTTGCGCGTGGTGATGCTGCGCCTGACATCACGCCTGCAAACCTTGCGCTGGTATGCGGCCACCAAGGGGCCGGTGTCGCCCGCGGTGGCGCGCGAGAGCCTGCAGGTTTTTGCGCCGCTGGCCAACCGCTTGGGTATCTGGCAGATCAAGTGGGAGCTCGAGGACCTGGCTTTCCGCTTTCTGGAGCCCGATACCTATAAGAAGATCGCCAAGCTGCTCGATGAGACCCGGGTCGAGCGTGAGCTCTATATGGTGGGCCTGCGCGAGCGGCTCGAATCCGACCTGCGCGCGCACAGCATCAGCGCGACAGTCGCTGGCCGCCCCAAGCATATCTACAGCATCATCAAGAAGATGCGCGGCAAGTCGCTGGGCTTTGACCAGCTCTTCGATATCCGTGCGCTGCGCGTGGTGGTGCCCACGGTCAAGGACTGCTATGCAGCCTTGTCCTTCGTGCACGAGGCCTTCAGCCCGGTGGAGTCGGAGTTTGACGACTACATCGCCCGGCCCAAACCCAATGGCTACCAGTCGCTGCACACGGTGGTGCGGGACGAGCACGGCAAGGCCATCGAGATTCAGATCCGCACCCAGGCCATGCACGACCATGCCGAAAACGGTGTGGCCGCCCACTGGGCCTACAAGGAAGCGGGCACCAAGGGCTATGCCGGCGTATCTGCCACCAGTGATTACGACGCCAAGATTGCGGTGCTGCGCCAGCTGCTGGCCTGGCGCAAGGACATGGTCGGCCAGACCCAGGACAGTGGCCTGTTTGACGACCATATCTATGTGCTGACGCCCAATGCCGCCGTCATTGAGCTGCCCCAGGGCGCTACACCGGTGGACTTTGCCTATTCGGTGCACACCGATCTGGGCCACCGCTGCCGGGGTGCCAAGGTCGATGGGCAGATGGTGCCACTCAACACACCGCTGCAAAACGGGCAGACGGTGGAGGTCGTCTCCGTCAAGGAAGGGCGGCCATCGCGCGACTGGCTCAATGCCGAGCTGGGCTACCTGGTCAGCTCGCGCGCCAAGGCCAAGGTGCGCGCCTGGTTCAATGCCCAGGTCATGCACGAGACGGTGAGCCGGGGCCGCGAACTGGTCGAGAAACTCCTGCAGCGCGAAGGCAAGACGGCGCTCAAGCACGATGACCTGGCCGACCAGCTGGGCTTCAAGACCGCAGAGGCACTGTTTGAGGTGGTGGGCAAGGACGAGTTGTCGCTGCGCACCATTGAGAACATCCTGCGCCCCCCGGAGCCCCTGCAGGCCGATGATGAAATGGTGCTGAGCCGCCCGCGCAAGGCCACCGAGGGCTCGGGCAAGGGCGGCGTGCTGGTGGTGGGCGTTGATTCGCTGATGACCCAACTGGCCAAATGCTGCAAGCCCGCACCGCCCGATCGCATCGGGGGCTTTGTGACGCGGGGCAAGGGAGTGAGCGTGCACCGCCACGACTGCAGCAACTTCCGCGAGATGTGCGCCCGCAATCCCGAGCGCAGCATTGATGTGGAGTGGGGCCTGCCCACCCATGGCCAGCGCTCGACCGAAGCGGTCTACCCCGTCGATGTGGCCGTGGAGGCCCACGACCGCCAGGGCCTGCTGCGTGACATCTCTGAGCTGTTCGCGCGTGACAAGACCAATGTGATCGGTGTGCAGACCCAGTCTGTCAAAGGCACTGCCTGGATGACGTTCACTGTAGAGGTGTCGGACTCGGGCAAGCTGGCCAAGGTGCTGGCCTCTGTGGCGACGGTATCGGGCGTGCGCTCGGTGCGCCGCAAATAGGGCCGAAAAGCACTATTTTCAAAAAAAGCCTCAACTTTCCATTTGGGCCGTTTTTTCTGGCTATAATTTGAGTCTTCAACGACAGGCGCGTAGCTCAGCTGGTTAGAGCACCACCTTGACATGGTGGGGGTCGTTGGTTCGAGTCCAATCGCGCCTACCAAATTTTCCCTCTGAAGAGAACCAGACTTCAGGATCACAGGGATTTGGTATGAAACCTCTCCAAGGTTTCTATTTTGAACAAACCGCCTTCTGGGCGGTTTTTTCATTCCTGGCCTCTTTTTGCAGAGGGTGGCAAGGTTTTCTCTACGAAATCTCAATATTCCTAACGCGGGTGTTTCTTCAAATGCCGCGCCAGCGCTTCAAACGCAGGCAATGACATCGGATCATTTGCCGCATTAGCAGCCACCGGGTGCGAGCCGTATCTCGCAATGACCATCTGCGCGGTCGGATCGATATAGAGCGCCTGCCCATGCACGCCGCGTGCGGCAATGGCGCCGTGGGCATTGTGCGTGACCCACCACATATTGCGGTAGCTCCAGCCCGGCAAGAGGGCGTAGCCGGCTTTGGCAAAGTCGGCAGGCTTGCCGCCTTGGCGGATGTCGGCGATCGCGGCTGCAGGGATGATTTGCTGGCCATTGAAAAAGCCGTTGTTGCGCACCATCTCGCCAAAGCGCGCCAGGTCGCGCAGGCCGGTGTTCAAGCCGCCGCCGGCAAACGGGGTACCGGTCGCGTCGACGGACATATAGGCATCCTGCTCGGCGCCGAGGCGGCTCCAGATGCGGCTGGACAAGAGCTGCGCGACGGACTGGCCGCTGGTGCGCGCAATGATCCAACCCAGCGCATCGGTATTGGCGGTGCGGTAGCCAAATGCCTCACCGTGCATGCCTTGCGGCTGGACCGTTTGCAAAAACTCATAGTAGCTGCGCGGGCCTGTGAAGTCCTTGGGCTTGGGCAGTGGATTGCCTGCGGCCGCATGGGCCCAGACCTCTGCCTGGGGGTCGGCATAGTCTTCGCTGAACCGGATGCCGGTGGTCATGTCCATCACCTGGCGCACCGTGGCGCTGCCAAAGGCAGACATGGCGAGTTCGGGCACATAGTCTGCGGCCTTGCGGTCGGGGTCCAGTGTTCCCTCTGCGACCAGCATCGCTGCCAAGGTGCCGACAAAGGACTTGGTGACCGACATCGCCGCATGCTGGCCATCGGGCTGGAGTGCGCCGGCATAGCGCTCGTAAACAATGCGGCCTTGGTGCAGCACGACGATGCCGTCGGTGTAGTTGGCGGCCAGTGAGTCCCGCCAGCGCATTGTTTCACCGGTATCGAGGCGCTTGAATTCCACGCCGTCAATATCATCGCGCAAGGCGCTGCGCAGCGTAGCGGCAGGCCGCAGTCCTCGCGAGATATTGACGGTCGGCATCAGCTCGCGAAAGTGCGAGACACTCCAGCGCATCGCCGGGAATTGGAAATACGAGCCGTCGTCAAACCGCAGAATGCGGTCTGCAGGCGGCGGCGACCCCACCATCCAGCCCAGTTTGACGGGGTCGCTGTCTGCAGCGTCGGGATAGGGTTGCGGAGGCGAAGCGGGAGCCGCAACGGCGTTGACCGCCCCCAAAAGCGATGCGGCGACAAGGCGTGATGCGCGATTCAACCATTGCGGTGCTGCCATGCTCTAGCTCCATGCAGATGTGTTTATCGCAGTATCTTACAGAGCACGATATGCTGATGGTTTCATCGCGCGCCATAAATACTTCCCCGACCGCATCCGAATACCGCAGCCATCAAGGGGGCGCATATTCAGCGTTTGGTGCGTTTTGCTGCAGCGAAATAGCCCCAGAGTGGGCGGCCTGTTGATCGCTGGGCGCATGTACATGCTGAGGCTGCGCTGGCGTCGGCGGTGCGGGGCTATGGGCCGCATGCGCTACAAGGCGCTGTCTCCTTGCGAGATGGCCGCTTCGTTGTTGAGCAGGTCAGCTTGGCCTGGGGCATGCAGCACACGCTGGCGCTGGCGCTGGCGATATGGGGATCGCATATCGGCCCGTCAGCGGCTCAGGCCGCCGTGGCCAGGCCCAAGGCAGCCAGCGGGGCGCCATGCATCTTCTTGGTGGGGCGTTGCCCATCTTTGAGTTCAGCCAGATAGCACTGACCTGGAAAGAAAACGGCCTCCACCTCGCGCAGGGACTGCAGGCCAAAGCCGGCCAGTTTGAGCAGCCGCTCGGGATAGGCGGCGATGACTTCTTCCACGGTCGTGATGTTGTGGCGGGCCAGGGCGTTGAATGCGCGGTTGGAGAGCTTTCCTGCAAGCGGAGTGGCGTGCGCGGCTTGCGCACCGTTCAGCGGAGACATCAGATAGAGACAGGGTTGTGTTGCGAGCCGCAATCCTAGCACCCGAGTCCTCATACAAGCTTACAACCCCGCGGGCTGCTGCGAGAAGCGGCGCATGCCGCGCTGTGCAAGAAAAAAGCCCTCCAATGAACTGACCCCAAGAAGTTGGACAGTTGGAAGCTAGGGACTGAAGGCCTGAATCCGGTATTGCACCGGACTCAGGCCTTTTAGTTTTAGCTTGATGCGTTGGTGATTGTAGTAATGGATGTAGTGGTGAAGACCTTCTTGAAGCTGCGCCACACTGCTGAACTTGTTGAGGTGGAAGAACTCGGACTTCAAGGTTCCGAAGAAGCTCTCCATCGCTGCGTTATCCAAGCAATTGCCCCGACGTGACATGCTTTGCACCAGGCCATGATCGGCCAGCAAGCGGCGATAGGCACGACTTTGGTACTGCCAGCCCTGGTCGGAATGCAGCAATGGTTTTTCCTCCCTGCCCAGCTTGCCTAGCGCCTTGCGCAACATGTCACCCACCATCTTCAAGCGCGGTTGCGTATTCATCTGATAGCTCACCACCTCGCCATTGAATAGATCCATGACAGGCGACAGGTATAGCTTTTTACCCAAGACGTTGAACTCTGTCACGTCCGTCACCCATTTCTGGTTAGGCTGCTCGGCCATGAACTGGCGCTGCAACACATTGGCCACGTCCGCGTGCTGCCCGGCGCGATAGGAGCGATATTTCTTGGGCCGAACCAGGGACTTCATCCCCATTACCTGCATCAGGCGCTGCACGCTCTTGTGGTTCACATGACAGCCATTGCGCTTGAGTTCAAGCGCAATACGCCGATAGCCATAGCGTCCTTTGTGAAGCTCGTAGACAGATCGGATCTGAGCCTTGAGCTCAGCGTATTTGTCGCCTCTCCTGTGCACTTGAGCCTGGTAATAGAAGGTGCTGCGCGCCAGCTTACCTGCCCGCAGCAAGTCCTTGAGGTCGTGATCTGGCCTTAGCTCAAGCACTATCCGCGCTTTTTCTGCGCAGCTTGTTTTTTCGCCTGAACCAAGGCCTCCAATTTTTTTAGGTACGCCACCTCCGCGCGCAGGTACTTCACCTCTTTGAGCAAATCTGCGTGCGAACGCGTGTCGTCCGCAGACATAACTGCTTGTGCCTGTGCGGGCTTGGCTGTGGGTGGGTTTGGCATCTTCTTGGAGCGTCCTCTTGGCCGGGGTGCAAGTGCTTGCGGCCCACCGTCGTGATATTGCAGCTCCCAGGCGCTGATGACACCCGTGCCACCCCGGATATCAAACAAGGTAATCGTCTCTCGTGCAGACAGATCATCTCGCCACATCCGCTGCAACACTGCCAGTTTGAAGTCAGCGCTGTAGCGACTGAACTTCTTGCGCAACCCTGATAGGCCATGCTGCTGGTAGCTCTTTACCCAACGTCGCACTGTCGCTTGGTCGAGACCGTGAGCATGGGCCAGTGCTCTGAACCCATGCTGCCCCTGCACGTAGCCCTGGACAACTTCCAGCTTGTAACTCTCGTCGTACTTCGCCATGAAAAACACCCCAAAGGTTGGATTGATGTCCAACTTTTGGGGTGCAGTTCACAAGAGGGCTTGCAAAAGTGGCAAGGGTGGGTGGAGGATCACCCGTCAACGGGCCAAGGTTTAGTGCACCAAAGGCATGGCGCTAAGAACCTGTTCAAAGTCTCTACGCAGCCGCGTTGGAGTGCAATCGGGATGAGTTCGAAGGGATGGAGCGCAGCTTGCACCGGGGTGCAAGCAAGGGCCAGCACGCAGAAATCGCCCGATTTCACTCCAACCCATAGGGACAGTGGCTTTGCGCTGCCCGGGAAGGGGCGCCCGGCTAGGGAGCGGTCTGCGTCGTTGCAAATCCTCGCAATAGCATCATGGCTATTGCTGCGGTATTGCGCGGCTGGGCGCCCCCCTCGCATCCCATCTCGCAAAGACACTGTCGCGGCGCGAGGAGACTTTGAACAGGTTCTAAGAGGGGATGGTCGGACTTGCCGAGCTGGCCAAGGTCACGATCATCTTGGGCTTTTGGCCCCGGTAACTGAGTTCATTGCCTTTGTACTCTGGCCTTTCTATCCAGGTGATACGGGAGTGGGGAACACCGTCGGGGTAAGAAATTCGGTCCTTTTCATAACGGGCTTGAATCTCTTCTTGGCTCAGTGCCTGAGCCGGAAGGGGTTTGGATGCATAAGTCATGGCTTTCAACTCCTTGAATATCGCTGGAATGCCGGTTCTATGCGAGGCCGCTCCTCGTCGCCACCCCCAGTATGCGCTTTACAAGATGTACTGGGTATGGAATGGCCATAGACAAAGCCATGCTCTGTTGTATAGGGGGCGCAAATCCGCCGTGTTCGCCACGCTGTGGGAGAGTCCCTACGGTAATGCTGCTTGCACGACTGCAATGCGGGGGCCGTGAGGGTGTGACACTGAAACCACACAAGCCGATTAACCCGCAAACCCGCAAGGAGTGACAGATGAACGAAGACACGATCAAAGGCAACTGGAAGCAATTCAAGGGCAAGGTCCAAGAGCAGTGGGGCAAGCTGACCAATGATGATCTGGACGTGGTCGACGGCAAGCGCGAGCAGCTGGTGGGCCGCATCCAAGAGCGTGAAGGTATTGCGAAAGATGCTGCCGAGCAGCAGGTCAAGGATTGGGAAACCAAGAACAATTACCGCTGGTAATTCAAGCAGCCTCCCTGGCTTTTGCGAGGGAGGTCTTTTTACTTTCTGCATGCAGGCGGCCATAGAACGTGGCCGCCTTGCTGCGTGATGCACCAAGGCCCGAGCCATGAATGCTTCTGACTCCGCGTTCCAAACCATCATTCACACCATCGCTGGCGAGCTGTCTGATCTGACCGATCTGGCGCAGGCCACGCGCATCATTTTCAAGCTGCTGCTTGCGGCCCTGCTGGGTGGCATGCTGGGCTATGAAAGAGAGGCCAGCGGCAAGGCTGCCGGCCTGCGCACGCACATGCTGGTGGCCATGGGGGCGGCCACCTTTTTGGCCGTGGCGCAACTGATGGGCATGACGCCGATGGACTCCAGCCGGGTGATCCAGGGGCTGATTGCTGGCGTGGGCTTTTTGGGAGCGGGCGCCATCTTGAAACCCGCCAAGGAAAACACCGAGGATGTGAAGGGCCTGACCACCGCCGCAGGCATCTGGTTCACCGCAGCGATAGGCATGGCGGTGGGCGCAGGTGAAGAGGCCGCTGCCATTTTGTGCACCTTGTTTGCGCTCTTTGTGCTGATGGTGCTGCCCAAGAATGTGGTGCCCAAAAAAGGCAATTGATGCGCCGCTGCAGGGCGCGCGGTGCAGACCCTGACGCCTTGTCGGAATGCACCTAGGCCGCTGCCGTGGCAAGGCCTACGCAGGCCGCTTGCCATCGGCGGTACAAAAGGGTTTGTTGGAAGGAACCCTCTTATGCGCCGCACACCTGAGGCATCGGCCTCCTCCAGAACCTCCTCCTTGCCGCTGGCCATGGCCTTGACAGCTGCAGTGTCTGCGCTGTGGTACACCGGCCAGCGGGTGAGGGTGCCCAAGAATGTTCGCCCTGTGCAGAACTTCGATGTCCGGCAGTACATGGGCCACTGGTATGAGCTGGCACGGATTGACTATGTGTTTGAGCGCGGACTGACCTCCTGCACCGCAGACTACTTGTTGCAAGACAATGGCACGGTGCAGGTCACCAATCGCGGTTTTGACCCGGAGCGTGGCCAATGGAAGTCGGCAACTGCGGTGGCCAAGCTGCTGTCCGGCCCGGAACTGGGCTCGCTGAAGGTGTCGTTCTTTCGCCCTTTATATGCCGGCTACCATGTGGTCTATGTCGACCATGATGCAGGACACGCCGTGGTGGTCGGTGATGCGGCCAAGTACGCCTGGATTCTGTCGCGCACGCCGAGCATCGATGAAGCTACCTACACACGCCTGGTGGCCATCGCCGCCAGCAATGGGGTCGATGCCCATCGGCTGATCCGGGTGCCGCATGGCGCGGCGCTGGAGATGGTCGAGAGCAGCAAGGCGGCGTAAGATCAGTGCATAGCTGGCTGCAAAGGCTGCGTGAAAGGTATGGGTATTAAATGATATTCATTCTCAACTGGTTTATGATCCCGCCATCGAGAGCGTCAGCCACAGCGCGGCTCTTTGCTTCCGTTTCATCGTGGGGCGACCCGGGACCTCAGCGTCTCCAAGGTCGTTTTTGCTAGCCACCGGCAGGCCCTTGCGGTCTGTCAGCCAGCCAAGCTCTTTTCTCCACGCACTCGATGGCCCATGCGGTCTGTGTATCGATGTCCCATTCCTCCGCTTCTCCCAACCCATCTTCCAGCCCAGTGGCCGCGCAGGCGCCTCGCGACCAGGAGCACCAGCGCGGACTGCACCAGATCGATGCCACCATCGTCTCGCTGCAGCGCCCGTCGCCCCACACCTTGCGGGTGGGCATGCATCTGGGCGATGTCGGCAACGACCCGGTCTGGGATGAGGCGAATGTGGCTTTCCGTGTGTACCCGGATCTTCAGGCACCTGCGGTCTCGCGCGTCTATACCGTGCGAAGCTTTGCGCCGCACAGCCGCTGCGCCGAGTTTGATGTGGTGATGCATGGCGGCGACAGCCCCATGATGCGCTGGGCCGCGCAGGCTGCCATTGGCCAGCAGGTACGGCTGACAGGCCCCCGCGTCAACATCGTGCTGCCCGACGCCAAGGGCCGGCCTGTGGCGCTGTTTTGTGATGATTCGGGCCTGCCCGCGCTCTACTCGATCTTGCAACGCTGGCCCGCAGGGCTGGGCGGCGTAGGCTGGATTGCCAGCGACGATCTGCATGGGATTGCAGAGCTGCCACGGGTGGCTGGCCTGCAGCTGCAGCGCTTGCCAGGGCATGGGCGCGACCCGTTGCTGCAGCAGGCGCGCCAGTTGGCGGGCGCAGCTGGCCATGTGATCTGGGGCGCGGGTGAGCGCGATGAGATGCGCGCGATGCGCAAATACTTCCAGTCGGAGCTGGGCATGGACAAGGCCGATGTGTCGATTGCTGGCTACTGGAAGCGTGGCGCGAGCAATACCGAAATCGATGCCGAACGCCAAAGCGCGTACCAAAAATTCACCGCCGCTGGCGGCAAGCTGGCGGACTGGGATGACCTGGGGATTGCGATTTAACGCCAGGGCGATGTAAGCACGCGCCAGCCGCATTCACCCACCGGGCGAGCGGCCCGGTTTTTTATCGGCGGATGGGCGCTGGCGCTGCTTGGCAAGTGACTGCCCAATACATTGAATTGCGCGGTGCTTCGCGGCACAATCGCGCTTTTTGCCCTGCACTGCAGGCGCGCGTTCTTCCCGCTCTCTGCTGCCCATGTCTGAACTCAATCTTTCGCTGGTGTTTCTGTTTGCGCTGTCGGTCATTACCTTGCTGATCACCCCGGGCCCCGTGACCTTGCTGGTGGCCCGAGCGGGCCTCGTGGGCGGCATGCGCCATGCGTTTGCCACCATTTGTGGCACCAACCTGGCATCGCTGGTGCTGATTTTTCTGTCGGCGCTGCTGATCAAGGGCTTGCTGGTTATCGATGAATCTGCGTTCAAGCTGGTGCGCGTGGCCGGCTGCCTCTACATTGTCTGGATTGCCTGGGGCATGATCCGCGACGCCTGGGTGATGGATGCCCAGCCCGGCAGGGCCATGACTGCGGAACCGGCCACCGGCAGCCAGCAAGGCGGCTTCAGCCAGGGCTTTATCCTTGGTGTCTCCAACCCCAAGGACATCATTTTCTTTGCCTCGTTCTTGCCTCAGTTCATGGGCGTGTTGCCTGCGCCCTCCCACAGCCTGGCGGTGCTGACCGTTGTCTGGATGGTGCTGGATTTCAGCATGCTGGGCCTCATTGCGCTCCTGGTGCGCAGCTTGATTTCGCCCGCCCGCGAAAAGCGCATCTTGCTGGTGGCCTCCTGCCTGCTGCTGGCCATTGGCGTTGCCGGGTTGGGCTATGGGCTCTATGACCTGCTGGCTTAGGTCTGCCTAAATCCTGCACCACTTCTTCGCTGATACCAAGCCAACAGGCCTGCTACATGCAGGCCTGTTTTTTTATGTCTGCACACTGCTTGGCGGGGACTCAGCGGCTGTCCACTGGCTGTGCAGGCTCTGCCTCATGGGCGGGCGCGGGGCGGCATACCGGCAGCGGTGCAGGTGCTGGCAAGCCAGCGGCCAAGGCCTTGTCATAGGCCTGGATGCGGCGGCGCTGCTCGGCCAGGGCCTGGGGGTCCAGATCGGCGCTGCATGGGGGCAGGGTGGGCGCAGCGGCCAGCGCGGAGGCAGCTTCTGATGCAGCCGGTGCTGCGGCTATCGGTGGCGCTGGCCGCTCGGCCGCGCGTTTTTCTTCGGCGGCCTGCTTTCTGGCAGCGGGTGAGACAGCAGGGTATGCGGGTGCAACGGCGGCTGTAGCGGGTGCCGCAGGTGCTGGCATCGGCGGCGCTACTGGCGTAGGCGCGGCTGCCGGCGGCATGCGGCGCTCTGCCTGCGGGGCGGGTGCGATGGCTGGCGCGGGTGCGGTATTGGCGCTGCTCGCGCCTGCGCCAGCAGAAGCGGGGGCAGGCGGGGGCGCCGCATCGGCGGCAGAGCTTGCTGCTTGGCCTATGGGCGCCACTTCGCTGCGCATCTTGGCGCTGTCGGGGCTCGCCGCCCTGTCGGCGGCGGTGGGTGCGGCGGGTGCGCTAGGTGGTGGAGGCGGTGCCGATGCAGCGCTGGGCGCGCTGTCCATCTGCGGCGCCTCCAGCTGCGGCGCGCCGGGCTCATTCAGGTGCTGCAGCGCCAGCCAGCTGACCAGGCCAATGGCAGCCAGGCTGCCCAGGGCCTGCAGCCACCAGCGGCGGTCATTGGCGGCCTCGCCCCGGAAGTGCTGGCCTGGCTGACCGGGGCTGTCCAGATCGGTAGGCGTAGCGGCTGGCCCGGGGCCCTGTGCGGCTTTGGCGCGCGCATGGGCCAGGATCTGCGCCGTGCTGGCGTCACTCGGGCCGGCGTCCTGCGCGCTGGCCTCGCAGTACAGGTCGACCAGGGCATCGGGCCGCTTGGGGTCTTGCGGTGTGTTCATGCGGTCACCTCGATGGCCTGGCGCAGTTTGGCGCGGGCATAGCGCAAGCGGCTTTTGGCGGTTTCCTGGGTCACCTGCGTAGCCGCGGCAATGTCGGCCACCGACATATCGGCCTCAGCCTGCAGCAAAAAGGCCTCGCGCTGTTCGGGCGGCAACTGGGCCAGGGCAGCGAGCAAAGCACGCGCCAGGTCCTTGCGGCCTTGCAGGCGCTCGGGGTCAAAGCCGGAGTTGGCAAACAAGGTCTCGGCCAGGCGCATGCCTTCGCTGTCCTCTTCATCGAGGCTGCGGTGGGCTTTGTGGCGGCGCCAGTGGTCCACCAGTTTGTGGTGCGCCAGGGTAAACGCCCAGGTCGTGAACTGCGCCTGGGGTTGGTAGCGCTGGGCGCCATCGACCACGGCAAACCAGGTCTCCTGCGCCAGGTCATCGGCGAGCGCAGCATTGCCGGTATTGCGGAAAAAATAGCGCCACAGGCGCTGGCTGTGGCGTTGGTAGAGCTGCTCAAACGCCGCGACTTGGCCGCCGGCGTAGGCCAGCATCAGCGCTTGGTCGTCTTGCAGTGCATCTACCATGCGGCAGATTATGCAAAAGCCTGCGCCCGCTGGTGGCCCATGTGGAGAAAATCGCACGCCGCAGCACGGCGATGCCTGCGGCTGCTGGCCCTCAATAGGCAGGCGGATCAGGTACATAGCCAGAGGGCGATGCCGGAAAGGGGCGGGGCGCCGGCTGCACGGCGGGCTGTGGCGCGCGGATGACGCCCTGGGCCACCAGGTTGGCATAGCTGTCGTAGCGGATGCGGATGATCTGCGCCGGGCTGCTGCTGGCGCTGTGGAACTCCGTGGTCCGCGTGGCGGAGCGCTCCAGCGCGCCATGGCCGGTGCCCAGGCGCGGTGCCACCGGCGTGGGCGCGGCGGCCGGCGCGCTGGCCTGGCGCGATTCTGCGGCGGCCGAGGCACTGAGGGCCGCAGATGCCGCAGGAGCGGCTGTGGGCGGCTGCACCGAGGCGCTGGGCATCGCAGGCGCTGCACTATCGGCGATGCTGGCTTCGGCAGCCGGTGCCGTGCTTTTTTGCGCGGCACTGTTGCGTGCGATCGGGGGCTGGGGCAGGGGGGCGCGCTCGCGGAACACCGCGACGCCGATCGATATCTCGCGGCCGGCCGGTGCGTGCGGCATAAGCGTCTTCGCTGTGCGAGAAATAGAAGGCCGCCACCTGCTGGTCGCTCTTTCGCCAGCCTGCAATGGCCCATTGCTGGCGGCTGCCCAGCACATAGCCATCGTCGGGCACGGCTGCGGCGGCCTGGCCGCTGATGGCGTTGATGCCATCAATGCTGAGCACGGCCAGGATGCGGCCCCGGCTGCGGTTGTTGATATCGACCGCATAGCTGCTGCCCGGCTGGCCCGCCACCCAGTATTCGCCCTGGTGGTAGTACAGCGGCAGGCGCTGGCCGCTGCTGCGGTCAATGATCTGCACATCGGCCAGCTGGCTGGCCTGTGCGGGCAGGCTGCCCAGCAGGATGCTGGCAAGCAGGGCCCATGCGGCCAGTGCGTGGAGGGTACGGGGCTTGCGTGCGCGGCACGAAGCAGGGGTGGGGGGGAGGATGGTGTGCATGGCAGGGCGCTGCAGAAGTGGTGGTCTGCCCTGAATCGCGCTGCCCGCCCGCAAGGGGTTAAAAGGCCCCGCCCGCAATCGTATTTATTTGTAAGTCGCCTTGGCAGGTGCTTTCGCAGGCGCTCCCACGGCGCCTGCGCTGCAACCGCGCTTACTTCTGCGTGACCAGCGAGCAGGTGCTCTTGGACAGCGGCTGGAAGGCCTGTTCGCCCGGGATGGTGTCGAGGATCTTGTAGTAGTCCCAGGGGCCCTTGGATTCCTTGGGGGTCTTCATCTGCACCAGGAACATGTCATGCACCATGCGGCCATCCTCGCGCACATAGCCGTTTTGCGAGAACATGTCGTTGATCTTCATGGTCTTGAGCTGCTTGGTCACGGCCAGGCCGTCGTCGGTGCCCGCCGCCTCGATGGCCTTGAGGTACTGGGTGACGGCCGAGTAGACACTGGCCTGGTTCATCGAGGGCATCTTCTTCATGCGGGCCTGGTATTTTTTGGCCCATTCGCGCGAGGCATCGTTGCGGTCCCAGTAGAAAGCGGTCGCAAAGGTCAGGCCCTGGCCCAGCTCCAGCCCCATCGCATGGGCATCGTTGATGTAGATCAGCTGGGGCACAAAGGTGAGGTTCTTGGTCATGCCAAACTCACGCGCCGTCTTGATGGAGTTGACGGTGTCCTGCGTGGCATTGGCCAGCGCGATCACCTGCGCCTTGCTGGCCTGGGCCTGCATCATGAAGGACGAGAAATCGCTGGCATTGAAGGGGTGGTAGACGGTGCCCAGCACCTTGCCGCCTCCTTCCTTGACGAAGTCGGTGACCGTGGCTGCCGTTACCTTGCCGTAGGCGTAATCGACGGCCACGATGTACCAGTCCTTCTTGCCCTGGGCCAGGATACTTTGCACCGCCGACTTGCCCAGCGAGTACGAATCGACCGTGTAGTGGATCGAGGTGGGGCCGCAGAATTCATTGGTCAGCCCGGTGGACAGTGCGCCCGTGCTGATGGCGACCTTGCCGCGCTCCTTGGCCATCGTGAACACCGCGCCGGCGATGGCCGAGTTGTTGATGTCGACGATCATGTCCACACCTTCGGCATCCCACCACTGGCGTGCCTTGGTGCCGCCGATATCGGCCTTGTTCTGGTGGTCGGCAAAGACCACTTCCACCGGCTTGCCCAGTACCTTGGCGCCAAAGTCTTCGACCGCCATCTTGGCCGCCTCGACCGAGCCTTTGCCGCCCGAGTCTGCGTACTGGCCCGACATGTCGCTGAGCACGCCGATCCTGACCTTGTCATCGGAGATGCCGGCGGCCTGGACGGCCAAGGTGGCGCATGCCAGCAAGCTGGCAGCAGCGGTGGATGTGCGAAGGGTCATGCTTGTCTCCTGTCTGTTTTTTGTCGTCGTTGGCAGTGCCCGGCTTTGCTGCAGCGCGGCCCAAGCCTGTGCAGGCATTATCAAAAGCGATGTCGCGGGCGATCACGGTGCTTCCCCTAAGGCGCTGGGCAAACCAGTCCCATCTGCGACAAAATGCAAGAATGCGGGCTGCAGCCTGCTGCTGTCTCAGTCATTCGGCTTGAAAGGCCCCGATGGATTCCTCGCACCCCAACCCTGCCCCTTTTGAACCCATGCCACTCAACGCGATGAAGCTGCTGGTCTTGCTGGTGCTGGTGCTCAGCACCTTTGGCGGCCTGTACTGGGCGCCCGAGATCGATGCGATCTGGGGCAATGGCACGGCCTACCTCTATGGGGCATCGGTGCTGCCGGTGCTGTATGTGCTGCTGGTTGCCGGCTACGCCTTGTACATGCACCGCCATCCGGAGAAAGACGTGCAGGTTGCCCGCAGTCACCATGGCACGAAACCATAAGTTCTTTGTGCTGTACCTGCTGGGCCTGGGCTGCTTCATCGGCCTGGTGGCCTGGGCCGAGCGCACCGGTCTGTCGCGCCAGTGGATCGGCCCGCTCTTTCTGTTTGTGCCGGTGATGATGTATGCGGCCATTGGCGTCTGGGGGCGCACGGCCGATTCGGAGGAGTACTACGTCGCGGGGCGCCGCATTCCGCCGCTCTACAACGGCATGGCCACTGCGGCCGACTGGATGAGCGCGGCGTCCTTTTTATCGCTGTCGGGCGCGCTGTATTTGCAGGGCTTTGCCGGCACCAGCCAGCAAGCCGGGGGGCTGGCCTACCTGCTGGGCTGGAGCGGCGGCTTTGTGCTGGTGGCGCTGCTGATTGCGCCGCAGCTGCGTGCGCTCAATCTCTACACCTTGCCCGATTTTTTCCAGCTGCGTTATGGCGGGCGCTGGCCGCGCGTGATTGCCGCTGTCGCTGCGGTGATGTGCTCGTTTTCCTATGTGGTGGCGCAGATCTATGCGGTGGGCCTGATCGCCTCGCGGCTGACCGGCGTGCAGTTCGAGATCGGCATCATGCTGGGGCTGGGCGGCGTGCTGGTCTGCTCCTTTCTGGGCGGCATGCGTGCCATCACCTGGACCCAGGTCGCGCAGTATGTGATGATCCTGCTGGCCTTTCTGATTCCGGTCTCCTGGCTGGCCTACCAGCGCCTGGGCAGCCCGGTCGCCGCCGTGGCCTACACCCAGGATCTGGGCAAGATCGCCGAGTACGAGAAGGGGCTGCTGAGCGATTCGGCCGAGCGCGATGTGGAGCTGGTGTTTTTGCAAAAGGGCATGCTGTATGAATCGCGGCTGCGCAATATTCCCGCCGCACTGGAGGCCGAGCGCACGCGCCTGCAGGAGAAGGTGCAGCAGCTGCGCATCAGCAATGCCGATCTGAACCAGGTGCTGGCCGCCGGGCGCGAGCTGGCGGCGCTGCCGCAGGACGAGACCAGCGCGCGCGAGCTGTGGACGGCGGCGATGCGCGAGAACTATGCCCGCGCCCAGCCGCTGGGCGGCATGCCGCAGCACACCTTGCCCTATGCGCCGATGCTGGGCTCGGAGCAAAGCGCGCAGGAGCAAGAGAGCCTGTCGCGGCGCAACTTCATGGCGCTGATGTTCTGCCTGATGCTGGGCACCGCCGGCCTGCCGCATTTGCTCACCCGCTACTACACCTTGCCCAGCCCGGCTGCCGCGCGCAGCTCGGTGGTCTGGACCTTGTTCTTTGTGGTGCTGCTCTACACCAGTGCGCCCGCGCTCGCCGCCCTGGTCAAGCTGGAGGTGATGCAAGGCCTGGTGGGCAGCCATTTCGATGCGCTGCCGGCCTGGATTGCGCAGTGGACACGCATGGACAACGCCTTGCTGTCGATCGAGGATGTGAACGGCGACGGCATTGTGCAGTGGGGCGAGATCCATCTGGGCGCCGACCTGATCATGCTGGCCACGCCCGAGCTGGGCGGCCTGCCATTTGTGGTCTCGGGCCTGGTGGCGGCCGGCGGGCTGGCCGCTGCGCTATCGACAGCCGATGGTCTGCTGTTGACCATCAGCAATGCGCTGGTGCGCGATCTCTACCTGGTCGAGCGGGGCAAGTCGGTCACGCCGCAGCAGCGCGTGATTCTGTCCAAGTTCACCTTGCTGCTGGTGGCGCTTGCGGCCGCGGCCGTCGCCTCGGTGCGCAGCTCGGGCATTTTGGTGCTGGTGTCGGCCTCGTTCTCGATCGCTGCAGCGGCCTTTGTGCCAGCCATGCTGCTGGGCCTGTACTGGCGCGGCGCTACGCGGCGGGGCGCTGTCTGCGGCATGGCTGCGGGCCTGGGCATCACCTTGTACTACATGGTCGTCAACATGCCGATCAACAGCCTGGCGCCCGGGGCGCAGGCCTCGGCCCATCTGTGGTGGGGCATCCAGCCCACGTTGGCCGCGGTGTTTGGCGTGCCATTGGGCGTGTTCGTGACCTGGGCGGTGAGCTGCTGCACCAGCCAGTCCGCGCCCCTCGCCAAATAGCCTCCACCAGGCGGGCCCGGATATGAAAAAACTGCACAGGCTGGGCGCCATGTGCAGTTTTTGGGAAGGTGTGGATCACAGGCCAGGGGGCCTGCGTCGCTTAGACCTTCAGCAGTTCCACATCGAACTTGAGCGTGGCGTTGGGAGGAATCACGCCGCCTGCGCCGCGTGCACCATAGCCCAGTTCAGCGGGGATGATCAGCGTGCGCTTGCCGCCCACCTTCATGCCCTGCACGCCTTCGTCCCAGCCCTTGATGACCATGCCGGCGCCCAGGGGGAACACGAAGGGGTCATTGCGGTCCTTGCTGGAGTCGAACTTGGCGCCTTGCTCGCCATTGTTGAAGAGCCAGCCGGTGTAGTGCACGGTGACTTGTTGGCCCTTGGCCGCTTCGGCGCCGGTGCCAACTTCCGTGTCTTCGTACTGCAGGCCGGAGGGGGTGGTGACGGTGGTCATGTAAATCCTTTGTGAGTGCTTTGCTACCAGCAGCGATCATACCCGCCTGCCAAACACAGAGCCCGCACAAGGCGGGCTCCAGGGGGCAAAAAAGGGCTTCGGCGGGCGGGAATTTACTTCTTGGTCTGCGCCGCCACCCAGCGCGTGGCAAAGGCCTGCACGTCGGACAGGCGCTTGAGCAGGTCTTGCCCGGAGGGGGTGACCGTGTAGCCATCGCTGTTGTGGTCGAGAAAGCCGGCCTCGCGCAGCTCCTTGATGCGGGTGTTGAGCGTGTTGGGCGTGATGCCGCCCACGCTGTCTTGCAGCAAGCGGAAGGTCTGGGGATGTCCGTCCCGCAATGCCCAGAGCACACGCAAAGCGTAGCGGCACTCCAACCGCTCGAAGAGCTGGTTGATGGCGGTGTTTTCCTTGGCGCTCATGTAAGGGTCTCCTTGCGCTGTGTTGAGGAGCGAGGCCCAGGCCTTCGCATGCAAATCCACTGAGAGGGTGCGATCGGCGTCGCGGCAACATCTGCTACAAGTTTAATAGCTCTTCAGCCACGATGTATAGGCGCAGCTGACGATTGGACCCAGGCGGCGGCGGAAGTGTTGTTCAATTGCTACGGTTTTTGAGTGTGCAAAGGCCGTCCGCAAGGCGCTGCCGCGCCGAAGTGGCACCGGTGCGCTGCCGGGCCAGCGCCCGGTTTTGCCGCTGTCTGGCACCCATCTGGTGCCTGTTTGGTACCTGTCTGGAACTTGTCAGAGGGTGCTGTAGCGCACCACACGCGGGCCCCGGCACAGGCCAAACAGGCGCATACCGGCCTGGTTGGCCACCTGGATGGCGAGCGTGGTGGGCGCGGAGATGGTGGCCAGCACCGGCAGGCCCATGCGGGCGCATTTGCGCACCAGTTCGTAGCTGGCGCGGCTGGTCATCACCACCAAGCCGGGCTGGCCCAGCATCTGCTGCTGCGCCATATGGCCCAGCAGCTTGTCCAGCGCGTTGTGGCGGCCTACGTCCTCCAGGACGACCTGCAATTGCCCGGCCGGCGTGGCCCAGCCAGCGGCATGGACGGCGCCGGCCTGCTGGTTGAGCAGCTGCTGCTGGGGCAGCTGAGAAAACGCCGTCTGCAAGGCCGCCAGGTCCAGGTGCTGGGCCCAGTCGGGCAGCTGCGGCAGTGGCTCGGGCACCAGATCGAGGGCGTCCATCGAATCGATGCCGCAGATGCCGCAGCCGGTGCGGCCGGTGAGGGCGCGGCGCCGCTCCTTGAGGCGCACAAAGCAGCGGCTGGCGATCTGCATCTCCACGCTGATGCCCGGTGCCTCCGGGTCCGTGCCGCAGGGCGCCAGCGGCTGCACCTCGATGCCGTAGCAGTCGGCTGCCTGGTCGATGATGCCCTCGGACAGCGCAAAGCCCAGCGCAAACACCTCCAGGTCCTGCGGGCTGCACATCATCACCGCATGCGAGATGCCATTGAACACCAGCGCCACCGGCACTTCGGCCGCAACCGCATCCAGCCGCAAAAGCGCGCCCTCAGGCGTGATCACGGTGGCGGGCAGGGGCTGGACGGCGCGGGGCAGATCGGAAGGCATGGCGCTGATTGTGACGCAAAGCGAGTGACGGCGTCTGCGCCGTGGGCAGTCTGCGCCCAAAAACAAACCCCGCCGAGGCGGGGTTGGGTGGCAAGACCTGGGTCTTGCGATCCGCAGGTCTTGCAGGGCTGGGCAAGCGCTTAGATGAAGCTGCGCAGCTTGTCCGAGCGGCTGGGGTGCTTGAGTTTGCGCAGCGCCTTGGCCTCGATCTGGCGGATGCGCTCACGCGTCACGTCAAATTGCTTGCCCACTTCTTCCAAGGTGTGGTCGGTGGACATCTCGATACCGAAGCGCATGCGCAGCACCTTGGCTTCGCGCGGGGTCAGGCCATCGAGGATGTCCTTGACCACATCGCGCAGACCGGCCTGCATTGCTGCATCGACCGGCGCCGTGTTGGCGCTGTCTTCGATGAAGTCACCCAGGTGGCTGTCGTCATCATCACCAATCGGCGTTTCCATCGAGATCGGCTCTTTGGCGATCTTCATGATCTTGCGGATCTTGTCTTCCGGGATCTCCATCTTCTCGGCCAGGATGGAGGCATCGGGCTCAAAGCCGAACTCCTGCAAGTGCTGGCGGCTGATGCGGTTCATCTTGTTGATCGTCTCGATCATGTGCACCGGAATACGGATGGTACGGGCCTGGTCCGCAATCGAGCGCGTGATCGCCTGGCGAATCCACCAGGTCGCATAGGTCGAGAACTTGTAGCCGCGGCGGTATTCAAACTTGTCCACGGCCTTCATCAAGCCGATGTTGCCTTCCTGGATCAGATCCAGGAACTGCAGACCCCGGTTGGTGTACTTCTTGGCAATCGAGATCACCAGGCGCAAGTTCGCCTCGATCATTTCCTTCTTGGCATTGCGCGATGCGCGCTCGCCGTCGTTCATGCGCTTGTTGATGAGCTTGAGCTCATCGAGCGGCACAACGACACGGGCTTGCAGATCGATCAGGTTCTGCTGCAGCTCTTGCACCGGCGGGATATTGCGGCCCATGATGGCGCTCCAGCTGTTGCCCGCTTGCGCTTCCTTCTCGATCCATTGCAGGTTGAGCAGGTTGGCAGGGAACAGCTGGATGAACTTCTCCTGGGGCAGACCGCACTTCTCGACAATGATCTTGCGCAGGGCACGCTCTTTCTGGCGCACGCTGTCGACCTGCTCGCGCAGCATGTCGCAGAGCTTTTCAATGGTCTTGGCGGTAAAGCGGATGGTCATCAGCTCGGCCGACAGCTGGTCCTGCACCTTGGTGTACTGGGACGAGCCGTAGCCGCTATTGTCATAGGCCGCGTGCAGTTGCTCGAACAGCGACTGCAGCTTGGCAAAGCGCGACAGCGCCTCGTTCTTGAGCTCTTCGAGCTTCTTGGTCAGCGCCTTGGAGCCGCCCTTGCCGTCGTCGTCGTCCTCTTCGTCGTATTCGTCGAAGTCTTCTTCGGCCACGTAGTCGTCGTTTTCGTCGGCGTCGGAGAAGCCGTCCACCACGGTGGAGATGACCACCTTGCCTTCGCGGATCTCTTCGCCCATTGCCAGAATCTCGGCAATGGTCGCGGGCGATGCGCTGATGGCCAGCATCATGTCCTGCAGGCCGCCTTCGATGCGCTTGGCGATTTCAATTTCGCCTTCGCGCGTCAACAGCTCGACCGTGCCCATTTCACGCATGTACATGCGAACCGGGTCGGTGGTGCGGCCGAATTCGGAATCGACCGTCGACAAAGCCGCTTCTGCTTCTTCTTCGGCTTCTTCTTCGGTGGTGGCCGATTGACCGGTGTTGTTCAGCAGCAGGGTCTCTGCGTCGGGCGTCTGTTCGTAGACGGCCACGCCCATGTCGTTCAACATGGAGATCACCACTTCCAGCGTCTCAGCATCGACCAGCTTGTCGGGCAAGTGGTCGGAGATTTCGGCGTTGGTCAGGTAGCCGCGCGTCTTGCCCAGCTTGATCAGCGCTTTGAGGCGCTGGCGGCGGGTGGACATTTCCTCTTCGGTCAGCACGGCTTCGTCGAGGCCGAACTCCTTCATCAAGGCGCGTTCCTTGGCCTTGGAGACCTTCATGCGCAGCGGCTTGACCTTTTCGGTCGGCGCGTCTGGCGATGCGGAGACCTCTACGACCTCTTCGCTGTCGCCCGCGAT
Source organism: Comamonas koreensis (assembly GCF_014076495.1). Lineage (NCBI taxonomy): Bacteria > Pseudomonadati > Pseudomonadota > Betaproteobacteria > Burkholderiales > Comamonadaceae > Comamonas > Comamonas koreensis. The sequence goes on from NZ_CP043575.1 coordinate 2,225,792, forward strand.
GTCCTCTTCGATGTCCGAGAAATCGGTATCGTCGATATCTTCATCGCCCTTGTCCTTGGCTTTGGCCTTGGTGGTCTTGGCGGCGGTCTTGCGCGGCGCCTTGGGCTTGTCGTCTTCGGCCTTGGCGGTCTTGGCCTTGGTCGCAGTCTTGGTGGCGGCCTTGGCCTTCACCGGGGTATCTTCTTCGGCGGCTTCGCTTTTCTTGGCGGCACGCTTTTTGGGGGCGCCTGCATTGAGCAGGGCATCGGCTGCCTTGAGCAGTTCGGCCTGGGACAGGCGTTGTTTTTCGGACACGGAGCTAACCTTCTTCGTCGCTGCCTTGGCTGGGGTGGGCGCAGCACTGGCTTTTACGGTTTTGCCTGCTGCAGCAGTCGCGCGTTTGGCCGCCGGTTGGGCGGCAGGGCTGGCTGCTGTAGCTTTGGCACTTTTGGCCGCGCTGGTGGTAGTGGACGACTTGACGGACGACTTCGCGGACTTTGTAGCTGGCATGGACACCCTCAGAGCAAAGAGAACACACAAAGAAAACTGGCAAGCGCCATCACCGGCGCATTGAAACTGCAGCGGTAAAACGCAACAAAATGTGGCGAATAACGCGGCTGCACGAGGCGCTAAGCCTCAAGGCAAGATGTGGGGGCGAACATTTGGAATGCAGTCCTTGCGGTATTTTGGGCACTTGCGCTGGTGGCAAATCGCATGATTCTTCATACGGGCCCGGTCCGGAGGTGCTGCTGTCGCTCTTGCCGATGTGTCAAATATTATACCTTTTTGGCCAATGTCAAGGGCCTGTACGGCAATCGGGGCAAATATTTTTATATGCCCCCTGGCAATTTGGAGCCGCGCCTATTTATTGACCTGGCGCTTGAGCAGGCCGATGCGGTGGAAATTGCTCTGGTAGCGGCGCAGCGCCTGCGGATCGGAGGCCTGGGTAACCAGCTGGCGGTTTTGCTCCTCGAGCTGGTCGAGCACGATGCGGCTGAGGGAGTCGCGCAGCTCGGCGCGGATCTCATCGAGCGGGCCATCAATCTGGGCATGCTGGCCCCGCATCAGCGCGGTGGCAAAGGCCTCGACCGCATGGCCTCGCAGGTGCTCGCGCAGCACGGCCCAGGACTGGGCGCCGTGGCTGAGGAACTGCTGCTCGACCCAGGCGAACAGCGGCCCATGGGGGGCGGGCAGCTGGGCAAGGGTGGCGGCGTCTTCGGGCGAGAAATTCTCCAAAAATGCCATGTGCGACAGCAGCAGGCGCGCGGCCTGGTCTTCGCGGGTCACCGCTACGCTGGGCATTGGCGGTTGCGGCTCGGGGCGGGGCTGCCAGCCGCCTTTGCGGCCCCCCTGGCCGGGGCGCCACTCGCCACTTCGCTTGGTGTAGCCGTTGCCGCTGCCATGGGCGCCGCGCGGCTCGCCAAAGCTGTCGTTGCGCTGGCCGGGGTAGCGGTCCATGGCCGTGTCGCTGCCCCAGGGCGGCGCATCGCCATAGGCGGGCATGCTGTCAGCGCCCACCGGCGGGGCATCCCAGGAGGGCGCGTGGCGCGGGCCGCTGCTGGCCGCAGCCTGGCCAGCGCCGCTTTGGCGCGCCTGCTCTTGCGCAGTGGCCTTTTGCCACAGGCCTTCCAGCTCGGCGGCGGGCAACTGGGCCTTGTCGGCGATCTCACCGAGCAACTGGCGCTTGAGGGCGCCATCGGGCAGCAGGTTCCACAGCGGGCGGGCGTTGCTGGACATGCGGGCCCGGCCTTCGGCCTGGCCCAGGTCGCACAGCTCGCTGGCCGCTTCGAGCAAGAAGCGCGACAGCGGCGTGGCGTCATGCACATGGCGGGCAAAGGCGTCGGCGCCATATTCGCGCACAAAGCTGTCCGGGTCGTGCTCGGCGGGCAAGAAGAGAAACTTGATGCTACGGGTGTCGCTGGCATAGGCCAGCGCGCCATCGAGCGCCTTGCGGGCCGCGCGGCGGCCGGCGGCATCGCCGTCAAAGCTGAAGACGACGGTGTCGGTAAAGCGGAACAGCTTGTGCACATGGTCGGGCGTGCAGGCGGTGCCCAGGGTGGCCACCGCATTCGGAAAGCCGAGCTGGGCCAACGCCACGACATCCATATAGCCCTCGGTCACCAGCACATAGCCATGCTCGCGGATGGCGGTGCGGGCCTCAAACAGGCCATAGAGCTCGCGGCCCTTGTGGAAGACCGGGGTTTCGGGCGAGTTCAGGTATTTGGGCTTTTCATCGCCAAACACACGGCCGCCAAAGCCGATGCATTCGCCCTTGATATTGCGGATGGGGAACATCACCCGGTCGCGAAAGCGGTCGTAGCGCTTGCCTTCGCCGTCGTCCGATTCAATCACCAGGCCCGCTTCGACCAGCTTGGGATCGTCATAGGCGGGGAAGATACTCGCCAGGCTGCGCCAGCCCTCGGGCGCATAGCCCAGGCCAAAGCGCTTGGCGGTGACGCCGCTGACGCCCCGGCCTTTAAGGTAGGCAATAGCCTTGGGCGACTGCGACAGCTGCTTGCGGTAGGCGTCACCCGCTTTTTCGAGCAGGTCGGTGAGCGAGGCCTGCTTTTCGCGCGCCTGCGCCGCGCGCTCGCGCTGCTGAGGCGAGACATCGTCCTCGGGCACCGGCAGGCCCACGCTCTGGGCCAGGTCGGTCACCGCTTCGCGAAAGCCCATGCCGGTGTGATCCATCAGAAAACCGATGGCATTGCCGTTTTTGCCGCAGCCAAAGCAGTGGTAGAACTGCTTGGAGGGGCTGACGCTGAAGGAGGGCGATTTCTCGCCATGGAAGGGGCACAGCCCCATGAGGTTGGCGCCGCCTTTTTTCAGCTGCACATAGCGGCCGACCACATCGACAACGTCGACGCGGGAGAGCAGCTCCTGGATAAATGACTGGGGGATGGACACCCGGCTATTGTCGCGCATGCCGGGCTGCGCCGCCGCAGCGCCACCCCAATCTGCCCCCGGGTCAATGGCAAATCCCGGCTATTGGTCACGTGACAGCGTGCAATGTTCGTGTCAGCCGCTTGTGGCACAGTGTTTGCCGAGGAGACACGCACTGATGAACAGCATTTTTGACACCGGGCTCGAGCAAAACGGGGCCAACCACACCCCCATGACCCCGCTGGGCTTTATCGCCCGCAGCGCCGAGGTCTACCCCGAGCGCCTCGCCATCATCCATGGCGAGCTGCGCCAGACGTGGGCGCAGACCTATGCGCGCTGCCGCCAGCTGGCCAGCGCCTTGCAGCAGCATGGCATTGGCAAGAACGACACGGTGGCGGTGATGCTGCCCAACACGCCGCCGATGGTGGAGGCGCATTTTGGCGTGCCGATGGCAGGGGCCGTGCTCAACACCCTCAACACCCGGCTCGATCCGCAGACGATTGCCTTCATGCTGGACCATGGCGAGGCCAAGGCGCTGGTCGTGGACCCGGAATACGCCAGCGTCGTGGCCAAGGCCTTGGCGCTGCGCCAATCGCAGGCGCCCATCCTGCTGGTGGATGTGGAGGATGCGCTCTACGGCGAGGCCAGCGAGCGGCTGGGGAACCTCAGCTACGAGGCCTTGCTGGCCCAGGGCGATGCCGGTTTTGACTGGCAGCTGCCCGGCGATGAGTGGGACGCGATTGCGCTCAACTACACCAGCGGCACCACGGGCAACCCCAAGGGCGTTGTCTACCACCACCGGGGCGCGGCGGTGAATGCCATCAGCAATGTGCTGGAATGGGACATGCCCAAGTTTGCGGTCTACCTGTGGACCCTGCCGATGTTCCACTGCAATGGCTGGTGCTTTCCCTGGACGGTGGCGCTGCGCGCCGGCGTCAATGTCTGCCTGCGCCGGGTCGATGCACAGGCCATTTTTGCGGCGATCAAGCACCATGGCGTGAGCCATTACTGCGGCGCGCCGATTGTGCACAGCCTGCTGGTCAATGCGCCGGCGGCCTTGAAGGAAGGCGTGCCCGCTGGCGTCAAATGCATGGTGGCCGGTGCTGCGCCGCCTGCGGCCATGATCGAGGGCATGGAGCAGCTGGGCTTTGACCTGACCCATGTCTATGGGCTGACGGAGGTCTATGGCCCGGTGATGGTCTGCGCCCAGCAGCCCGACTGGCAGGGCATGGATGTGGGTGAGCGTGCCCGTCTCAACGCCCGCCAGGGCCTGCGCTACCACCTGCAGCGCGATGCCCAGGTGCGCGACCCGGAGACGCTGGCGCCGGTGCCGCAGGATGGCCAGACCATGGGCGAGATCATGCTGCGCGGCAATATCGCGATGAAGGGTTACCTGAAAAACCCCGAAGCCACGCAGGAGGCGTTTCGCGGTGGCTGGTTCCACACCGGTGACCTGGCGGTGCAGGACCCCGATGGCTATATCAAGATCAAGGACCGCAGCAAGGACATCATCATCTCGGGCGGCGAGAACATCTCGTCGATCGAGGTCGAGGATGTCCTCTACCGCCACCCCGCCGTGCTGGCTGCGGCCGTCGTGGCCAAGCCCGATGCGCGCTGGGGCGAGACGCCTTGCGCCTTTGTCGAGCTCAAGCCTGGCGCCCAGGTGAGCGCCGAGGACATCGTTGCCCACTGTAAAAAGCATTTGGCCGGCTTCAAGATCCCGCGTGCGGTGGTGTTTGGCGAGCTGCCCAAGACCAGCACCGGCAAGATCCAGAAGTTCGAGCTGCGCAAGCAGGCGGGGTCTGCAGACGCGATAGACAGCTGATCCGGCCTGAACACCCATGAAAAAACCCGCCGCAGCTTGCTGGGGCGAGTTGGGGTTCAGCGGATCAGGCCTGGCGCTTACTTGCCCCAGGAATCCTTCAAACCGGTGATCTTGTTGAACACCGGCTTGTCGCTGCGGTGGTCATGGCGGTCGGCCACAAAGTAGCCAAAGCGCTCGAACTGGAACTTGTCATCGGGCTGCGCAGCCTTGAGCGAGGGCTCGACATAGGCGGTCACGACCTTGAGGCTATCCGGGTTGAGCAGGGCCAGGAAGTCCTTGCCGCCGGCATCGGGCTGCGGATCGGTGAACAGGCGGTCATAGAGGCGCACTTCGGCTTGCACGCCATCGGCCACGCCCACCCAGGTGATGGCGGCCTTGACCTTGACGCTGTCCGCACCAGGGGTGCCGCTCTTGGTGTCGGGCACCACGGTGGCCAGCACCTTGGTGATCACGCCATCGGCATCCTTCTCGCAGCCGGTGCATTCGATCACATAGCCGCCCTTGAGGCGCACCTTGTTGCCGGGGAAGAGGCGCTTGTAGCCCTTGGGGGGGACCTCGGCAAAGTCTTCGCGCTCGATCCAGACCTCGCGGCCCAGGCTGAAGTGGCGCTCAGGCGCGGCCTGGCCTTCTGCCGGGTGGGGCAGGGCGGGCAGGCTGCAGGCTTCGAGGTGCTCGGCACTGCCAAACACCTCGGCCCAGTTGCTCAGCTCCAGCTTGACCGGGTCCAGCACCACCATCGCACGGTGGGCCTGGTTCTCCAGGTCTTCGCGCAGGCAGCCGTCCAAGGTGGCGTAGTCGATCCAGGCGTAGTCCTTGGTGACACCAATGCGCTCGCAGAAATTGCGGATGGACGCGGGCGTGTAGCCACGGCGGCGCAGGCCGACGACGGTGGGCATGCGTGGGTCGTCCCAGCCGCTGACCAATTGGTTGTCCACCAGGTGCTTGAGCTTGCGCTTGCTGGTGATCACATAGGTCAGGTTCAGGCGCGAGAATTCGTACTGGCGCGGCTGGGGCGCATCGATCAGGCCGCCGCTGCGCAGGTGGTCCAGCAACCAGTCGTAGAAGGGGCGCTGGTCCTCGAACTCCAAGGTGCAGATCGAGTGGGTGATGTGCTCGTAGGCGTCCTCGATCGGGTGCGCAAAGGTGTACATTGGGTAGATGCACCATTGGTTGCCGGTATTGTGGTGCTCGGCATGGCGCACCCGGTAGATCGCAGGATCGCGCAGGTTGATATTGGGCGCCGTCATGTCGATCTTGGCGCGCAGCACGGCCGCGCCATCGGGCAGCTTGCCATCCTTCATGTCGGCAAAGCGCTGCAGGTTCTCGGCCACGCTGCGGTCGCGGAACGGGCTGTTGACGCCCGGGCGCGTGAAGTCGCCCCGGTTGGCGCGCATCTCTTCGGCCGACTGCTCGTCGACATAGGCCAGGCCTTGCTCGATCAGGTAGACCGCGCAACGGTACATGAAGTCGAAGTAGTTGCTGGCGTAGTAGAGGTTTTGCTCGCCGCTCGGGTCCTTCCAGTCAAAGCCCAGCCAGCGCACGGCATCGATGATGCCGTCCACATACTCCTGGTCTTCCTTTTCCGGGTTGGTGTCGTCAAAGCGCAGGTGGCAGACGCCGCCAAAGTCGCGTGCGAGACCAAAGTTCAGGCAGATCGACTTGGCGTGGCCCACGTGCAGGTAGCCGTTGGGCTCAGGCGGAAAGCGGGTGCGGATCTTGGCCTGGTCGATGGGGCCCTGCTGGTGGTGCTGGGCATCGCCAGGCGTACCACCCCAGTGGCGCTGGGCGTAGCTGCCTTTTTCGAGATCGGACTCGATGATTTGTCGCAGGAAATTGGTGGGTTTGACCACTTCGTCACTACCGTTGTGCGAAGCGCTCGGGGCAGGTGCATTCATAGTTGTGTATTCTAAGGGAGTACCCTGATGGCTGGAACGTATTGCGGTTTCTGGGGCTCTGACCCGAACTTGGGCATGCCATTTACGCTTTGCAACAGGATATCTTGTCTTGAAACCATAATTTGCAGAGCCTTTGGTATCTTTCTGCCTGCTTGCCGCGTTGAAAGTTCAATGACATTTTTCAGGGATTCTCGCAAGGAGATCAATATGCGCAATTCGATGCTGAAACAAGGCTCTCGCTGGGCCGCCGCTGCGGTGCTGACTGGCTTGGCGCTGATGAGCGCTGGCGCCAATGCCAGCCGGGTGTCCTGGTCGGTGGGTATCAACGTGCCCGCACCGGTGTACGTGGCCCCCGCGCCGGTGTACGCACCCCAGCCCGTCTATGTGGCGCCTACCCCTGTGTATGCACCCCAGCCGGTCTATGTGGCGCCGCCACCCCCTGCCGTGGTCTACCGCCCCGCACCCGTGTACCGCCCAGCGCCCGTGTACTACGGCCCACCTCCCGGCCGCTACTACCGCCACCATCGCCACGACCGCGATTACTACCGCTATTGAGCTGCATGGCAGCTTGCGCAACCGATGCCCTGGCCCGCCAGGGCTTTTTTATGGGTGCTTGCCGGGGGGCCCAACCGCCCAGCTGTCGCTTGGGCTGTGCGCTGGGGCGCCGAATGCTCGGATAATCCACAGCTGTTGTCCGTTGTGGAAGCTGAGATGAAAACTGTTTTTGTACTGAACGGCCCGAACCTGAACCTGCTGGGCCTGCGCGAGCCCACCATCTATGGTGCCCACACCTTGGCCGATGTCGAGCAGCTGTGTGCCCAGGCGGCCGCCCGCAACCAGCTGGCGCTGCGTTTTCACCAGAGCAACCATGAAGGCGCGTTGATCGACTGGCTGCACGAGGCGGGCCAGCTGCAGCGCGAGGGCCAACTGGCCGGCGTGGTGCTCAATGCCGCGGCCTACACCCACACCAGCGTGGCCTTGATGGATGCGATCAAGGGCGCGGCGCTGCCGGTGATCGAGCTGCATATCAGCAACGTCCATGCCCGCGAGGCCTTCCGCCACCATTCCTATATTGCGCCGGTGGCCAAGGCGGTCATCTGCGGCCTGGGGGTGCAGGGCTACAGCATTGCGATCGATGCGGTGACCCAGGTACTGCTCGGACAGACCGCGTGAGCGTTGCGATGTCGGATGTTCTAGACACCCGCACTGCGGGCTTGCTGCCGCTGCCGGCGCTCTACGAGACGCTGTTGGCCCAGGCGACACGGCGGACCACTGTTTTTGAAGGCCAGACTGTGGTCTGGCATAGCTGGGGCGAGCGCCGACCTGGCACGCTGCCCTTGGTGATGCTCCATGGCGGCAGCGGCAGCTGGACCCACTGGATCCGCAATATCGATGCGCTGCTCGCCCAAGGCTATGAACTCTGGCTGCCCGATCTGCCGGGCTTTGGCGACTCCGACCCGCCAGCGGTGGGTACCGACGCCGATGCCATGCTCGCGCCCTTGCATGCCGGCATGGCGCAGCTGGATCTGCTGCCTTGCCAGCTGATGGGTTTCTCCTTTGGCGGTATGACGGCGGCCATGCTGACCGCCGCCTACCCGCAGGCGGTCGAGCGCCTGGTGCTGGTGGGGGCCCCTGCCATGGGCGTGGTGCCGGAGAAGCAGTTCAGCTTGAAGGGCTGGCGCCATCTGAGCGACCCTGCCGAGCAGCAGGAGATGCACCGCTACAACCTGGGCGCGTTGATGCTCTGGGATGCCGCCAAGATAGACGACCAGGCCCTGGCCGTGCACCAGCACAATGTCGTTCGGGACCGCCTGCCGCGCCGGCGCCTGGCCAACACCGATATCCTGGCGCAGTCGCTGCCGCAGATCGCCTGCCCGGTCGCTGCGATCTATGGCGCCTATGACGCCCTGTACAAAAGCTATATGCCCGCGCTGGAGCACCAATACCGCGCGGTTACGCCCCATCTGCAGGCCTTTGTGCGGCTGCCCGACAGCGGCCATTGGGTGCAGTATGAGCAGCCCGAGGCCTTTATCGCCACGCTGCTGCCGCTGCTCTCTTCCTGATTGAACCACCTGGAACCGGCTGGCCGCGCAACGGCGCGAGCGGCCCAAGCACTATGACCACCTCTATCTCCTCCTTTCGCCCCGTGATCGCCATCCATGGCGGCGCCGGCACCATCACCCGCGCCTCCATCACCCCCGCGCAGCAGCAGGCCTACCGGGAGGCCTTGCGCGATGTGCTGCAAGGCGCGCAGCAAAAGCTGGCGGCAGGTGCGCCTGCCGAAGAAGTGGCCGTGGAGGCCGTGCGCCTGCTCGAAGAATGTCCGCTGTTCAACGCCGGGCGCGGCGCCGTGTTCACGGCCGATGCCACGCATGAGATGGATGCCTGTGTGATGCGCGGGCGCGACCTGGCCTGCGGCTCGCTCGCCGGGGTCAGCACCGTGCGCAACCCGGTGCGCGCCGCCTTGGCGCTGATGGAGGCGGGCGGGCCCGTGTTCATGATTGGCGAAGCGGCCGAGCGCTTTGCCCAGGCCCAGGGCTGCGAGATGGTGGCGCGCGACTGGTTCTCGACCGAGCAGCGCCTGACCCAGCTGCGCACCGTGCAGGCCGCAGCGCTGGCGTCGGGCCGCGAGCAGGTGGCGCTGGACCACACCGCGCAAAGCCAGACCCAGGCCCAGGCCGCGCCGCTCGATGAGCGCAAGAAGATGGGCACCGTCGGTGCGGTGGTGCTGGATGTGCATGGCCAGCTGGCTGCCGCCACCTCGACCGGTGGCCTGACCAACAAAAAGCCGGGGCGCGTCGGTGACTCGCCCGTGGTGGGCGCGGGCACCTATGCCAAGCATGGCGTGGTGGCTGTGTCCTGCACCGGCGTGGGCGAGGCCTTTATCCGGGGCTCGGCCGCCCACACGGTGGCCGCGCGCGTGGAGCTGCTGGGCGAGTCGGTGGCCCAGGCCACGGCCGAGGTCATCCACCGCGTGCTGCCACCGCTGGGCGGCGACGGCGGCCTGATTGCGGTGGGCGCCGATGGCGAAGTCTCGCTGTGCTTCAACTCCGAAGGCATGTACCGGGGCCAGATCGGCATCGATGGCGAGGCGCTCGTGGCCATTTATGCCAACGACGCCTTGGCTCCAGCGTGATCGTGCATCGCTGAGACAGGGGGCCACCAACGGGCCCTGACCCGACCCCGGCGATGACGGGGTGGCTTGCCTGCAACGGGCAAGCCGCCGCACCACGATGGTGCGCGCCTCTGCGGCAATTGCGTAGGTGAAAACCATAGGCCGTTTTGCCTCCAAACCCGCCCCCCGGCTTTCTACAATTGCAAACACTGTCACCCAGGTGAATATCTATGCCTCAGTGTTCTTGCCAACACGGGGATTTTTCTCAAGGATTTGTCCCAACCCGGGTGCCTGTCCTGCTTTACGGCTTGTGCCTTCTTCGCGAAGCCCAGCACTGCCCCTTCTACCTATGTCCAACCCCAGTTCTACTCCCGTCCACGATGACCTGACGCCGCCCGTTTTGCAGGTGCGCGATCTGTCCGTGAGCTTCAAGACCGAGCAGGGGCGGGTGCAGGTGGTCAAAAACCTGAACCTCGATGTCTACGCCGGCCAGACCCTGGCAGTGGTGGGCGAGTCGGGCTCGGGCAAGTCGGTCACGTCGCTGGCGCTGATGCGGCTGGTGGAGACCGGCGGGGGCCAGATCGACAGCGGCTCGATGCTGCTGCGCGGCCGCCATGCCGGCACGATCGACCTGGCCAAGGCCACCTCCGCCCAGATGCGCCAGGTGCGCGGGGCCGATATGGCGATGGTGTTCCAGGAGCCGATGACCTCGCTCAACCCGGTGTTCACCGTGGGCGAGCAGATTGCCGAATCGATTCGCTTGCACCAGGGCAAGTCCAACAGCGCGGCGATGGCCGAGGCGCTGCGCATGATGGAGCTGGTGCGCATTCCCGAGGCCCGCAATGTGCTCACGCGCCACCCGCACCAGCTGTCTGGCGGCATGCGCCAGCGCGTGATGATCGCGATGGCGCTGTCCTGCAAGCCCTCGCTGCTGATTGCCGATGAACCGACGACGGCGCTGGATGTGACCATCCAGGCCCAGATTCTGGCGCTGGTGCAGGAGCTGCAGCGCGAGATGTCCATGGGGGTGATCTTCATCACCCACGATATGGGCGTGGTGGCCGAGGTGGCCGACCGCGTGCTGGTGATGTACCGCGGCGACAAGGTCGAAGAGCAGGACTGCGTGCAGCTGTTTGCCAACCCGCAGCAGACCTATACCCGCAACCTGCTGGCCGCCGTGCCGCAGCTGGGCGCCATGCGCGGCAAGGATTTGCCCGAGCGCTTCAGTCTGCTGGGCCAGAGCGCGCAGGCCGAGACCACTGCGCCCGAGACATCGACCGTGCAAGCCGGTGAGCCGGTGTTGCAGGTCAACAAGCTCGTGACGCGTTTCCCGATCAAGGAAGGTCTGTTTGGCGGCGTCAAGCGCCAGGTCTATGCGGTCGAGCAGGTGAGCCTGAGCCTGCAGCCGGGCGAGACCTTGGCGGTGGTGGGAGAGTCCGGTTGCGGCAAATCCACCACGGGCCGCGCGCTGGCCCGTTTGATCGATTTCCAGTCCGGCGATGTGCAGGTGGCCGGGCGCGATATTGCCAAGCTGCAAGGCGCGCAGCTGCAGGCGCTGCGCCGCGATATCCAGTTCATTTTCCAGGACCCGTTTGCCTCGCTCGATCCGCGCCTGACCGTGGGCTACAGCATTCTGGAGCCCATGCTGATCCACAAGCTGCTGCCGCGCGAGCAGGCCGAGAAAAAGGTGGAGTGGCTGCTGGAGAAGGTCGGCCTGCCCCCGGTTGCCGCCAACCGCTACCCGCATGAATTCTCGGGCGGCCAGCGCCAGCGCATCGCCATTGCCCGCGCGCTGGCCCTGAACCCCAAGGTGGTGATTGCCGATGAGGCGGTCTCTGCGCTCGATGTGTCGATCCGCGCGCAGATCATCAACCTGATGATGGACCTGCAGCGGGAGTTTGGCATTGCCTTTTTGTTCATCTCGCACGATATGGCCGTGGTCGAGCGCGTCAGCCACCGCGTGGCCGTCATGTACCTGGGCCAGATCGTCGAGATCGGGCCGCGCCGCGCGGTGTTCGAGAACCCGCAGCACCCCTATACCAAGCGCCTGATGGCGGCCGTGCCGATTGCCGACCCGACGCAACGCCGCCAGCACACCTTGAATGTGGCCGAGATCCCCAGCCCTGTGCGCGGGGTGGACGACCCGCCGCGCGTGCTGCCGATGCGCGAGGTGGGCCCGGGCCACTGGGTGGCCCAAGAGATGCCGCAGCCCGCGGTGCCTGCCGGCCAGGTGCAGGATCTGCAGCCGGCTTGAGCCCGCGCAGGATTGCCCAGCCGAGTAACGCCAAGAATGTAGTGGGTCTGGTCGCCGCCGTGGTGGGCCAGCCGATGCAAAACCTGAAGAGGAGAGTTGATATGCAACGACGTTTGACTTCGATCGCCGCCGCCATGCTGCTGGCGGGTACTGCGTTTTCGGCCCATGCGGCCAAGGACGTGGTGGTAGCGGTGGCTTCCACCTTCACGACCACCGACCCCTATGACGCCAACGACACCTTGTCGCAGGCCGTGGCCAAGTCCTTCTACGAAGGCCTGTACGGCTTCGACAAGGACATGAAGATGGTCCCCGTGCTGGCCACCGGTTTTGAGGTGAGCAAGGACGGCCTGGTCTACACCTTCAAGCTGCGCAGCGGCGTGAAGTTCCACGACGGCACGCCCTTCAACGCAGAAGCGGTCAAGCAGACCTTCGAGCGCGTGATCAACCCGGACAACAAGCTCAAGCGCTACAACCTGTACAAGAACATCGCCAAGATCGAAGCGGTGGACGATCTCACCGCCAAGTTCACGCTCAAGGAGCCGTTTGCGCCTTTCGTCAACTCGCTCGCCCACCCCTCGGGCGTGATCATCTCGCCCGCTGCGCTCAAGCAGTATGGCAAGGACATCGTGCAGCACCCCGTGGGCACGGGCCCCTTCAAGTTTGTCGAGTGGAAGCCATCCGACTACATGAAGGTTGCCAAGTTTGATGGTTACTGGCAAAAGGGCCTGCCCAAGGTCGATTCGATCACCTGGCGCCCGGTGGTGGACAACAACACCCGTGCCTCGATGATGCAGACCAACGAAGCGCATTTCGCGTTCCCGGTGCCGCCCGAAGCCGTGGCCAATCTGGAAAAGAAGCCAAGCCTGGAAGTCACCAAGGCCCCGTCCATCATCCATCGCTACATCTCGATGAATGTGACGCAAAAGCCGTTTGACAACCCCAAGGTGCGTGAGGCGCTGAACTACGCGATCAACAAGGAAGCACTGTCCAAGGTGGCGTTTGCCGGCTCGGCCATTCCTGCCGAAGGCGTGCTGCCCAAGGGCGTGGAATTTGCCACCAAGCTGGGCCCCTGGCCCTACGATCCTGCCAAGGCCAAGGCCTTGCTGAAGGAAGCCGGCTACCCCAATGGCTTTGAGAGCACCCTGTGGTCGGCCTACAACCACTCCACCGCCCAGAAGGTCATCCAGTTTGCCCAGCAGCAACTCGCGCAGGTGGGGGTGAAGGTGACGGTGCGTGCGCTCGAAGCGGGCCAGCGCGTCGCTGAAGTGGAATCGGTGCAGGATCCAGCCAAGGCCGCAGTGCGCATGTACTACGTGGGTTGGTCCTCGTCCACCGGCGAGGCAGACTGGGCGATGCGTCCGCTGCTGGCCGGTGAGAGCGCGCCTCCACGGGGCTTTAACACCGCCTACTACAACAACGCCGAAGTCAATGCCGACATTGCCAAGGCGCTGGTGACCACCGACACCGCGGCACGCGGCAAGATCTACGCCGATGCCCAGCAAAAGATCTGGAAGGATGCGCCCTGGATCTTCCTGAACACCGAGCAACTGGTGTCTGTGCGTGCCAAGAACCTGTCTGGCTTCTACGTCATCCCTGACGGCAACTTCAACTTTGTTGACCTGGACCTGAAGTAATCCATGTATCGCTACCTGCTCAAACGCTTGCTCGGGCTGATACCGACACTGCTCATCGTGGCGGTGCTGGTGTTCGGTTTCGTGCACATGCTGCCCGGTGACCCCGCGCGCCTGGCTGCTGGCCCCGAAGCCGGCCCGGAGACGATCGAACTGGTCCGCAAGGACCTGGGGCTGGACCTGCCCCTGCACCAGCAGTTCGTGCGTTTCTTCAGCAATGCGTTGCAGGGCGATTTTGGAAAATCCATCCGGACCAAGCGCCCGGTCTCGCAAGAGATTGCCGAGCGCTTTGGCCCGACCTTCTGGCTCACCGTGATGGCCATGGCCTGGTCGGTGGTGCTGGGCATGTTTTTGGGCATTGTCTCGGCCGTCTGGCGCAACCAGTGGCCTGACCGGCTGGGCATGACCCTGGCGGTGTCGGGCATCTCGTTCCCGTCGTTTGCGCTGGGCATGCTGCTGATGCAGTATTTCTCGGTCAAGCTCGGTTGGCTGCCCACCGTGGGTGCGGACAGCTGGAAGCACTATGTGCTGCCGTCGCTGACCCTGGGCGCAGCCGTGGCGGCCGTGATGGCGCGCTTTACCCGCAGCTCCTTCATCGACATCCTCAAAGAGGACTATGTGCGCACCGCGCGTGCCAAGGGCTTGAAGGAGACCGTGGTCGTCATCAAGCATGGCCTGCGCAATGCGATGATTCCGGTGGTGACCATGATGGGCCTGCAGTTCGGCTTTTTGCTGGGCGGCTCCATCGTTGTCGAGGTGGTGTTCAACTGGCCTGGCATGGGCCGCTTGCTGGTCGACGCCGTCGAGATGCGCGACTACCCCATCATCCAGGCCCTGGTGCTGCTGTTCTCGCTGGAATTCATCCTGATCAATCTGGTGGTCGACCTGCTTTATGCCTGGATCAACCCCACCATCCGTTACCGCTAAGCAGGTGCTTTGGCCATGACTACTCCGAACGCTCCTGAATCTGCCGACCGCGCTGTGGCGGCGGCCCACACGGTCTCTACCGCCGGCGCTGCTGCGCCGTCCCTGCCTGCCAACCTGGCCGCATCGACGCGCATGCGCACGCCGATGGCCGAGTTCTGGCGCAAGTTCAAACGCCAGAAGCTGGCCTTGTTTGCTGGCGTCTTCATCATCGCACTGGTGCTGGTGGCCGTCCTGGCGCCCTGGATCGTGCCCTACGATGCCGAGAACTTCTTCGACTACGACGCGCTGAATTCGCCCCCCACGGCCAAGCATTGGTTTGGTGTCGATTCGCTGGGCCGCGACATCTTCAGCCGCATCCTGGTGGGCGCGCGCATCTCGCTGGCGGCGGGTTTTGTGTCGGTCGCCATCGGCGCGGTGATCGGTGCCATCCTGGGGTTGCTGGCCGGCTATTACGAAGGTTGGTGGGACCGCTGCGTGATGCGCATGTCCGACGTGCTGTTCGCTTTCCCCGGCATCTTGCTGGCCATCGGTATCGTTGCCATCCTGGGCAACGGCATGATCAATGTGATCATGGCCGTCGCCGTGTTCAGCGTGCCCGCTTTTGCCCGCCTGGTGCGCGGCAATGTGCTGGCGCTCAAGCAGCAGACCTATATCGAGGCGGTGCGCTCCATCGGCGCGCCCGACCGGGTCATCATGCTGCGCCACCTGCTGCCGGGCACCGTCTCGTCGGTGGTCGTCTACCTGACGATGCGTATCGGCACCTCGATCATCACGGCCGCCAGCCTGTCCTTTCTGGGCATGGGCGCGCAGCCGCCGACGCCGGAGTGGGGCGCGATGCTGAACGAGGCGCGCAGCGACATGCTCAATGCCCCGCATGTGGCGCTGTTCCCGAGCCTGGCGATCTTTGTGACCGTGCTGGCCTTCAACCTGCTGGGCGATGGCCTGCGCGATGCATTGGATCCCAAACTGGACAACTGACCTTCGGCACCTGGCAGGGTGCAAGCAAGGTAAAACAAAGAAACGGCAAGCGCCTTGGCGGCCTTGCCGTTTTTTTATCGGTGATCGCCACCGCTAAGGCTGCTTATTCAGCGGCTTTTTGCAGGCGTTTCAAGAACACCGTGAGCTCCTTGACGGTCTGCGTGTCACCCTGCTGCTCCGCCACCTGCAGGCCTTGCTGCCAGCTCGCCTGCGCTTGCATGCGGGCATCGGGCACGCCCGATTCCAGCTGGGCCTTGCCCAGCAGCTTCCAGGCGGCCGAGTACTGCGGATTCTGGGCGACGGCCTGCGCCAGGTGCAGCGCGGCGGCCGCATAGTCCTCTTCCTTCAAGCAGGCCTGGCCCAGGCCAAAGCGCAGCACCGCGCTGTCTTGCCCCTTGGTCAGCAGTTTTTCCAATCCTTCGCGCATGCCATCTCCTCTGTGTTGCGCCCAGCATAGTGCGAGGCCTTTGTCCGCAAAGTCTGTGCGCATAAAAAAAGACGCTCCGGGGAGCGTCTTTTGCTGGCGTGGCGCGGGCTGCCTCAGCGCTTTTTCTTCGTGGTGCTGGTGCTGCGCTTGGACGGGGCCTTCTTGGTGGCCGTCTGGCGCACGGCGGGCTTTTTGGCGTTGCTGCTGCGGCTGCCACGGGCTGCATGGCCGCCGCTGGGGGCGGGTGCTGCGCCTACGCGCACAGGCATGTACAGAACGACCTGGTGGCCCACCTTGAAGGCGCTCTTGACGCCGATATCGTTCCAGTCGGCCACCTGTGCGGCGGTGACGCGGTAGCGCTGGGCCACGCGCGCGACGGTGTCGCCCTTGCGGGCTTTGACGGTGGTGCGGCGGGTGACCACTTCCGGGGTCAGCGCGATGTGGGCGTTGTCGGCCAGGTGGCTGGAGACATCCTGCTTGACAGCGGCCGAGCGCGGCACCATCAGCGACGAGCCGCCCTTGACCATCATGCGCGGCGGAATATTGTTGACCGCGCGCAGGTCGTTCTCGCTCATGCCGACCATGCCAGCGGCCGTGGCCACGGTCATGGTGCTGGGCACGGTCCAGACCGTCCAGCTCGCGTACTGGCCTTTTTCATGGGCCTGCAGGTTGCGGCGGAACACATTGGCGTTGTCCCAGGGCAGCAGCACCTGGGGCGTGCCGGCCTTGAAGATCACCGGGCGGTTGAACGAGGGGTTGAGCGACTTCAACTCATCCATCGTGACGCCGGCCATCTCGGCTACCTGGGCGGTGTCGATGTCACGGTCCAGGGTCACGGCCTGGAAGTAGGGGTGGTTCTCGATGAGCGGCAGCTCGGCCTGGAAGCGCTCGGGGTGGGCAATGATGTTCTTGACCGCCTGCAGCTTGGGCACGTAGTTGCGCGTCTCATCGGGCATGCTCAGGTCGGTGTAGGCGCCGCCCAGGCCCTGCTTTTGGTTGCGTGCAATGGCGCGGCCCACGCTGCCTTCGCCCCAGTTGTAGGCGGCCAGTGCCAGGTGCCAGTCGCCAAACATGTTGTAGAGCTTTTGCAGGTAGTCCAGCGCCGCGCGGGTCGAGGCCAGCACGTCGCGCCGGTCGTCGCGGAACATGTTCTGCTTGAGGTCGAAATAGGTGCCGGTGGCGGGCATGAACTGCCACATACCGGCCGCCTTGGCGCTGGAGACCGCCTGCGGGTTGTAGGCGCTCTCGATGTAGGGCAGCAGGGCCAGCTCGGTGGGCATGCCCCGGCGCTCGAGCTCCTCGACGATGTGGAACATGTACTTGGAGGAGCGCTGGGTCATGCGCTGTATGTAATCGGGGCGGCTGGAATACCACTGCTCCTGGTTGCCCACCAGGTCGTTTTCCAGATCGGGCATCGCAAAGCCCCGGCGGATGCGGTCCCAGAGATCATCGGGCACGGCCAAGCTGGTGACGGCGCCATTGCCCTGCAGGCTGGCCGCATTGATGGGGCTCAAGGGGCCGCTGGGGTAGTTGGGGGTGTGCGGTACCGAGCTGATCTTCGGTGCATCGCCTGCTGCGGTGGGCGGGCCGCCGGTCTCGGTCGTGGCGCAGCCAGTCAGGGCGAGCAGGGCGCTGAGGCTCCACAGGTACAGATACTTCATCAGAATTGGTTCTTCCAGCGACGCAGCGCGGCAAAAACGGCGACCGGGTCGCTGCCAGGGGTGGAGGGATCAAACTGCTGCGCAGCGCGGGCCACGGTGGCCAGGCTGCAGCGCAGGAAAGGGTTGATGCGCAGCTCGTTGCCAAGTTGCGCGGGCAAGGTGGGCGCGCCGCGCTCACGCAGCTGCTCGCAGTGCGCCAGGTAGCGGGCGATGTCCGGGTTGTCGGGCTCCACCGCCTGCGCAAAGCGCAGGTTGGACAGCGTGTACTCATGGGCGGCGCAGACCCGCGTTTGGGCGGGCAGCGCAGCGAGCGCCGACAGCGATGCATGCATCTGCGCGGGTGTGCCTTCAAAAAGGCGGCCGCAGCCGCCTGAGAACAAGGTATCGCCACAGAACAGCACCGGCTGCCCGGCCACATCGGCGCAGTAATAAGCGATATGCCCGGCGGTATGGCCGGGCACATCGATCACCTGCCACTGCAGGCCCAGCAGCTCCAGCGTGTTGCCGCCCTGCATGGGCTGGCAAGGCTGGGGAATGTCCTCGGTGGCCGGGCCGTACACACGAGCGCCAGTGGCCTCGCGCAGCTCGGCCACGCCGCCGGTATGGTCGCCATGGTGGTGGGTCACTACAATGGCTTGCAGCTGCAGACCCAGGCGGCGCAGCGCGTCCAGCGCGGGCGCAGCCTGGCCTGGGTCGACGACCAGCGCGCGCTGTCCGTCGTGCAGCAGCCAGATGTAGTTGTCGTTGAAAGCGGGCAGAGGTAACAGATGCATGAATGACCAAATTATAGGCACGCAAAATTGGTGGCAGACGCCGCTGGGCAGCTACATGCTGTCTTGGGAGCAAACATGTTACGACGATGCCGTGGCCGATATTTTTGGCTTCCATAGCCTGCAGATCGGGCTTTTCCCGCTGCAGGGGCTGCGCAACAATCGCACGCCCCATCGTTGGCTCGCGCTCGACTCGACCGAGCAGGCCGCGCAGTGGCAACAAAGCCGCCTGGCAGATGTACAGAGCTTTGCACTGCCTTTACAAAGCGAGCCGGGTCTGCCCGCAACGCGGACAGAGCCTGTCACCGCGAGCTTGCTGTGTGATGCCCATGCACTGCCCTTTGGCCCCGATACCCTGGACCTGGTGCTGCTGCCCCATACCTTGGAGCTGAGCGCCGACCCCCATGCGGTGCTGCGCGAGGTGGCCCGTGTGCTGGTGCCCGAAGGCCGGGTGCTGATCAGCGGCATCAACCCGGCCAGCCTCTGGGGCATGCACACCTGGAGCCGCCGCATTCCGGGACTGCAAAAGCTCCCGCCGATGCCCGATGACCACAACCTGATCGGCTACGGGCGTTTGCGCGACTGGCTCAAGCTACTGGGGCTGGAGCTGCAAAGCGCCAGCTTTGGCTGCTTTCGCCCTGCGATGCGCAGCGATGCCTGGCTGCGCCGCTGGGAATGGATGGACAGGGTCGGGCCTACGGCCTGGCCGGTACTGGGCGGCGTGTATTTTGCCGAGGCGGTGAAAAAAGTGCCCAGCGTGCACAAATTGGCCGCACCGTGGAAGGCAGCGGCGCCCAGTGGCGTGGCGCGCCCTGCGGTGGCCGCCCGTGAGCGGCTGAGCGAAACGCAGCGCCGTGTGGAATGACACGGCCGTAAGCGGCTGCAGTCCGCCGCGCACAGGGGCCCAAAAATAGCCAGCAAATGCGCTTATAGTGGCCCTCTGTAATCGCGGCAAGTGCCAAGGAGTGGGTGTGAACCAAGTGGTGATTTATACGGACGGTGCCTGCAAGGGCAACCCTGGCCCTGGCGGCTGGGGCGCTTTGCTCAGCGCTGGCACTGCGCAAAAGGAACTGTTTGGTGGCGAGCTGGGCACGACCAACAACCGCATGGAGCTGATGGCGGTGATCCAGGCGCTCGAAGCCTTGAAGCGCCCCTGTGATGTGCAGCTGTATCTGGACAGCCAGTACGTTCGCAAAGGCATCACTGAATGGATCTCTGGCTGGAAGGCCAAGGGTTGGCGCACGGCCAGCAAGGAGCCAGTCAAGAATGTCGATCTGTGGCAGCGCCTCGATGCACTGGTGCATGGCGGCGAGCACCGCATCACCTGGCACTGGGTCAAGGGCCATGCCGGCGACCCAGGCAATGAGCGCGCAGACGCACTGGCCAACCGGGGTGTGGCGATGGCGCTGGGCCGAGGCTGAGGCAATTTAGCAATACAACCAGGGAGCGCGAGCTATGGGACGCATCATGGGGATTTTGGCAGTGGTCGGTGTGCTGGCCGCTTTGTATGTGGCCTACCGCTACGGGGTGTTTTAAGCCGGGCGTTGCGCCCGTGCTGTACAAGGCCCACCAGCCAGTGCGGGTGGTGGGCGAATGCGCATCTTTTTACTCGGAAGCGGCGATGCGGCGCAGCGCATTGCTGTCACGCACCGTCAGGCCCGAGGGCTCGATGCGGATGGAGGACTCGCGCTCCATCGATTTGAGCTCCTGGTTCACCCGCTGTCGCGAGGCGCCCAGCAACTGGGCCAGCTCTTCTTGGGCCAGTTGCAGGCCGATGCGGGTTTCGCTGCTTTCCTTGCCGGGCACGCCGTAGCTGCGCGAGAGGTGCAGCAGCTGCTTGGCCAGGCGCGCGCGCAGCGGCAAGGTGTTGAGGTCTTCCACCATGCCGTAGAGGCTGCGGATGCGGCGCGCATGCATGCGTGCCAGCGCCTGGTAGAACTCCACATGCGTCTGCAAGATGCGCTGGAAGTCGGCCTTGCTGACGCAGACCAGCGTGGTCTCGCCATGGGCATAGACATCATGGGTGCGGCTGTCGTCATCGAACAGGCCCACATCGCCAAACCAGGTGCCTGGCTCGACATAGGTCAAGGTGATCTGCTTGCCCGTGAGCGACGCCGAACTCACGCGGGCCGAGCCCCGGGCCACGGACACCCACTCTTCGGGCTCATCGCCACGGGAGAAGATCAACCCGCCATCCTTGAAACGCTTGACATAGGCACAGCGCAGAATGTCATGGCGCAAAGTCGGCGAGAGGGTGCTGAACCAGCGCCCCGTGTTGATGGCTTCGCGCTCTTCGGGGGTCAGGATTGGATCGTCCATGGCATGTCGTCTCGGTGACTGGAATTATGAATTTTGTCGCTTGTGCGACGGTCATCACCGAATGTATAGCATTGCCGCCAAATTGTTAATTGTCACCCGAGCCCCTCAGGCGTGCGGCAATCCAAGTTGTCCGTTTTTGCAACCTGAGCAGCAGCAAGGAATAGGCGCTATATGCTCATTGGGTTTGCATATATCGCTATCAATTTGATATTTGGGTTTCCCCGGTGTGCGCGAATGACGAAGGGGTACTTCTTCAATGGTGAAGCTGGTCTTAAATGCTGGGGTATTGGGCAGAGGCTCTGCGCGCTTTCCCTCTTGTTTCCGCTGGCTTTTTAGGCTGACAGGCGCTGGCGCAGGCGCTGTTGCCACACTTCCACCAGCACCACACCCAGGCCCGCGCAGCAGATCAAGGCCATGCCGGCAGCCGTCGCCGCATCGGGCAACTGGCCAAAAATCAACCAGCCCAAGGTGGTGGCCGAGACGATTTGCAGGTAGTTGAACGGCGCCAGCAAGGTCGCACTGGTCTTGCTGTAGGCAGTGATCTGCAGCCAGTGACCGACAAAGCCGGACAGGCCGGTGGAGGCCAGCAGCAGCCATTGCCACACCGTCAGATCGAGCTGCTTCCAGAAAAAGGGCAGCAAGGCGCTCAGTACCAGTGCACCAAACAGGCCCCCGTAGAGGTTGCTGGTGAGCGGGTCGTCTGCCGCCACGCGGCGCGTGCTGATCTGGAACAGCGCAAAGGTGCTGGCCGTCACCACGCCCCAGATGGCCCCTTCGGTGGACAGCTGCCCGCCCGGGCGGATGACCACCAGCATGCCGACAAAGCCCAGCAGCACGCCCGCCCAGCGGTGCCAACCCGGGCGCTCGCCCAGCAGCCAGGGCGCCAGCCCCATCACCAACAGCGGCGCCATGAAGTTCATCGCCGTGCCCTCGGCCAGTGGCACCATGCTCAGCACATGGAAGAACAGCAAGGTGGTGGCAATCATCAGCACCGAGCGCTGGACCTGGCGCGACAGCGACTGCGTGCGAAACAGCCCCAGCCCCCGCTTGGGCAGCACAAACACCCCCATCAGCACCACATGGCCGACATAACGGAACCAGGCCACCATCAGCACCGGCACCCCCGCCAGGACCAGCAGCTTGCCGCTGGCGTCCAGGCTAGAGAGAATCCACAGCCCGCAGACATGCAAGGCGATACCGAGTTGGCTCATGGGAGGCAGTTTTAGCGCAGCAGAGGCGGCCGATTGTAACCACGGGTTGAGCACTTTTCAGTCGCCGCATCAATAGGCTGATTCAGTGGCTTGCCTTGTCATGCAGACGCAAAAAAGCCGATCGGAAGGCTCTTCTTCAGATCGGCGATAAAGCTCGGCACTGGGTGGTGGGTGCCAGGCCGCAGTCGGAGGGGGCGTTGGGCTCCCGGCCTCCTGCTGTTCAGGTGCGCGGCAATCAGGCCGCGACGGCCTGCTGCATCGGCGTGGCCACGGCCTGGGCGATCTCGGCTTGGGCCTTGCTGATGGCAGCGGCGCGGGCTTCAGGGCCCATGGCCAGGCCTTCGGCGCGGGCAAAGTGCACATCGGTGATGCCGATAAAGCCGAAGATGGTTTGCAGGTAGGTTTCCTGGTGCTCCATCGCACGGCCGCCTTCACTGGTCGAGTAGATGCCGCCGCGCGATTCGACCACGATCACCTTCTTGCCACCGGCCAGGCCTTCTGGGCCGTTGGCGGTGTAGCGGAAGGTGCGGCCGCTTTGCAGCACACGGTCAATCCAGCTGCGCAGCTGGGTGGGGATGCTGAAGTTGTACAAAGGCGCGCCGATGACCAGCACATCGGCTTCGAGCAGCTGGCTCACGAGGGCCTCGGAGATCGCATTTTGCTCGCGCTCGGCTTCGGTCTTGGCTTCCTGGCCGGTGCGAAAGCCCAGTGCGTCAGCGCCCAGGTGGGGTGGGGTGTTGACGGCCAGGTCCAGGTACTCGACCTGGGTGTTGGGATGCACCGCAACCCAGGCCTTGACGGCTTCGGCGCTGAGTTGGCGGGAGACGGAGTTGGCGCCCAGGATGGACGAATCGATATGCAGCAGTTTCATGGTCAGTCCTTCAATCAGGTGACGGCTTTTGCTGCAGTCGCAGCATTTTTGCCAATGGCTGAATTCTGTCACTGCTGGCGGGCCCGATTGAGCGCTGGAATTGGGTTGGATTGTTCTATTTTTAGAACTATGATGGGCAGACTTTTTTGCCGCCTGTGCCCGCGCAGACCGCGCTAACGCTGCCTCTCACGATGAAATACGACCTCAACGACATGTACTACTTTGCCGAAGTGGTCGAGCGCGGCGGCTTTGCTGCGGCGGGCCGCGCGCTGGGGGTGCCCAAGTCGCGCCTGTCGCGCCGCATTGCCGATCTGGAGGCGCAGCTGGGCGTGCGGCTGCTGCAGCGCACGACGCGAAGGCTGTCGTTGACCGATGCCGGTGAGACCTTTTTGCGCCATGCGCAAACAGCGCGCGAGGCGGCGCAGAATGCGCAGGCCGAGATGGAGCAGACCCAGCGCGAGCCCTCGGGCACGGTGCGCGTGTCCTGCCCTGTCACCCTGGCCCAGGGCGCGGTGGGCAAGCTGCTGCCGGCCTTTTTGCGTACCTATGCCAAGGTGCGCATCGAGATGCTGGTGACCAACCGCACCATCAACCTGATCGAAGAGGGCATTGATGTGGCGCTGCGGGTGCGTGCCAACCTCAATGACAGCGGCAGCCTGGTCGTCAAACGCCTGGGCATGACGCGCCAGCGCCTGGTGGCCAGCCCCGAGCTGCTGGCCGTGCATGGCGTGCCGCAGACCCCGCAGGACCTGGGCAGCAAGATCCCGACGATGTCGCTGACCAGTGCCGATGGCAACAGCACCTTGCAGCTGGTGGGCCCCGAAGGCGAGCATGTGACCATCCACCACCAGGCTCGCTATGTGGCCGATGACCTGGTGACGCTGAAATATGCCGTGCTCGACGGCATTGGCGCCTGCTGGATGCCCGCGGCCATGGTGCGCGATGAGGTCGCCAATGGCGACCTGGTCGAGCTGCTGGCCGGCTGGAGCATCCCCGAAGGCATCTTGCATGCGGCCTTTGTCTCGCGCCGCAATATGGCGCCAGCGCAGCGCGCGTTTCTGGACTTCATGGGCGAGAACCTGCCGTTGCAGCGCATTGGCCAAACCGATGGGACCTGAATGCCTGGCGCTGCTTGATATTAGTTTTAGAAATAACAATACTAAAAAATAGTCGTTGTTGATCTAAAGGCCTGCTTTGACAATGCATGCATGTCCGGTGCCTGTCTTGTCACGATCAATCCCTCCCCCCCGCCACGCCCTGCGGCCATTGTGGTCGCACAGCGTAATGGCCAGCGGCCTGTGCAGCCGGGGTGGCGTGGAGAAGCCGAGACGGGTGCGCCGGTCTCGGTGGTGATCGTGCCGGGCTGGCGCAACTCCGGCCCCGGCCATTGGCAAAGCCTGTGGGCTGAACGGATTGCCGGCGCCTTGCGCGTGGAGCAGGAGGACTGGTTGCAACCGCACCGCAGCCCCTGGGTAGCCAGTGTGCAGGAGGCCATTGAGGCCGCGCCGCACCCGGTCATCCTGGTGGCCCATTCGCTGGGCTGCATCACCAGCGTGCATGCGGTCGAGCAACTAGGCAACCAGCAACGCGGCAGCATTGCCGGGGCCTTGCTGGTGGCACCGGCCGATCCGGAGCGCCGCGCGCTGTTTGAAGACTTCACACCCGTGCCCGCGAACCCGCTGCCCTTTGCCAGCATTGTGGCTGCCAGCAGCAACGACCCCTATTGTCCGATCCGCATGGCCAGCGCCTATGCCAAAAGCTGGGGCAGCACCTTTGTGCGCGTGCCTTCGGCCGGCCATATCAATGTGGAATCGGGCCATGGCGAATGGCCGCTGGGCTGGGCCTTGCTGGGTGCCTTGGCATCGTTGGCGCCGGTGCAAGCGCAAGCGGCCTGATTCGCTCCTGCCTGATCTCTTTTTCCGCGTCCATATCTGGCATCTCTGCACGGTTCGTGCAGGCGGTCTTCGCGCTGCCTGCACTTTTGCTGCGGGCAAAAAAATGCCAGCAACGAATGCTGGCCAAGGAGGGGTTCGGTTGAATCAATAGGCTTATATTGCCTTAAATTGAGTGCCTCAATGTCGGTAATTTGTATGTGTTAGTGACGTTCATCAAGGCCGCTGTTACACCCCGGAGGTCGATCAGGCTCAGAGGCGCTTCTTGGCCGCATCAGCGGCGTCCTTCAAGCTCTCTTTCACATCACCGGCCTTTTTCTGGATTTCGCCTTCGGCCTCCAGTGCCTTGCCCTTGGCGATCTGGCTGGGGCTGTTGATGGCCTTGCCGACACCGGCCTGTGCTTCGCCTGCGAGGTCCTTGATCTTGCCTACGACTTGGTCCTTGTTCATGGTGCCACTCCTTGCTTGGTTGAGGTGTAGCCATTGTGCGCAGCGGCCACGCCAGAGCCTGTCAGTGCGCAGTCGTGCTTGTTGTGCGGTATCGCCGACAGCGGTCACAGCGCCGCAACCACCGACAAGATTAATTACAACTTGGGCAGGGGATCAACCATCCGGGGCCGGGCTTATGGCCGGTGTTTGAGCGGGCTGTGGTCCTGCAGCGAACGCTGGTACTCGGCCATGCCCTGGGACTCGCGCGCCAGGTAGCGCTCTACCGCCTGGGCAAAGCCGGCATGGGCCAGCCAGTGGGCGCTGGGGGTGCGCACCGGCATGAGGGCGCGTGCCATCTTGTGCTCGCCCTGCGCGCCGCCTTCAAAGCACTGCAGGCCATGGCGTATGCACCATGCAATGGGCTGGTAGTAGCAGGCCTCAAAGTGCAGGCAGTCCACCCGCTCCATCGCACCCCAGTAGCGGCCATAGGCGTGGCGCGGCCCCGTGCCCGGCGCATCGATCGCGATCAGGCTGGCGGCGATGGGGCGGCCCTCGCGCTCGGCGATAAAGAGCAGCCAGTGCTCGGCCATCTGCGTGCGCATCGCGGCAAAGAACGCCGGGGTCAGGTAGGGCGCGTTGCCATGCTCCAGATAGGTGCGCTCATAGCACTGGTAGAAGAAGTCCCAATCGGCTGCGCTGATCTGCGCTCCACTGGCATGGCGGAACGTGACGCCAGCGGCCTGCACCTTGCGCCGCTCCTGGCGAATCTTCTTGCGCTTGTCCTGCTGCAGCTCAGCCAGAAAATCATCGAAGTCGGCGTAGGGCCTGGCGTCGCCGGTCTCGGCCGCATCGCGGTTGCGCCAGTGGAACTGCACGTTCTCGCGCTGCATCAGCGCAATGTTATCCGCCGCCTGAAGATCGGGCGCAGCGCCAAACAGTAGGTGCAGCGACGAGACCTGCTGCTGGTCGCAAAACTGGGTGGCGGCATGCAGCAACGGCGCGCGAAAGCTGTCATCGGCCACCAGCAGGCGGCTGCCGGGCACCGGGGTAAAGGGCACGGCAATGACCGCCTTGGGGAAGTAGTCCAGGCCATGCTCGGCATAGGCCCGCGCCCAGGCAAAGTCAAACACGTACTCGCCATAGGAATGGCTTTTGAGGTACATAGGGCAAGCGCCCACCAGCACGTCGCCCTGCCACAGGCTCAGGTGGCAAGGCTGCCAGCCGCTCTCCACGGTGGCGCTGCCGCTGTCCTCCAGCGCCTGCAGATAGGCGTGGCGCATGAAGGGGGTGGGGCGCTCTTGCAAGGCCAGCAGTCCATCCCAGGCGAGGGCATCGAACTCGGCGATGCTGGGCAGGATGCGCAGCTCCAGGCTGGGGCCAGGGTGGGGTGCGGGCGTGGGGTCAGCGGGCAGCGAGGTCATGGCCCGATTGTGGTCTGCCTGCTGCGCCGCTGCACGGGGCAGGTTATGCGGCTTGGCGCTGGTGGCTGTGCACCAGGTCCATCAGCGCGGCGATTTCTTCGTCGCTGCTGGACCAGGACGCGACAAAGCGCACCACCACCTCGCCCGCCTGCAGCTGGGTACCTGCCGGCAGGCTGCTGGCGTACCAGTCAGAGCAGCGCACGCCCTGGGCGCGCAGATGTTCATAGAGCGCAATGGGCATCCGCACAAACACTTCATTGGCCTGGGTGGGCCAGCTCAGGCGTACACCAGGCGTGGCGGCGAGTGCGGCCGACAGCTTGGCTGCCATCGCATTGGCATGGCGGGCCAGCTCCATCCAGTGGCCGCCCTCCAGCCAGGCGCAGAACTGCGCGCCGATGGTGCGGCTTTTGGAGACCAGCTGCCCGCTGCGCTTGATGCGCAGCGAGAAGTTCTGGGCCAGCGCCTGGTCGAAGAACACCACCGCCTCAGCCATCAGCGCGCCGTTCTTGGAGGCGCCCAGGCTCAGCACATCGACACCCGCGCGCCAGGTGATGTCGCCCGGGTGGCACTGCAGCGCGGCGATGGCATTGGCCAGGCGCGCGCCATCCATGTGCAGACGCAGGCCCAGTGCATGGGCCTGGGCGGCCAGTGCGGCAATCTCTTGGGGCTGGTAGACCAGGCCGTTCTCGGTCACCTGGGAGATGCTCAGGCCGCTGATCACCATGTTGTGGGGTGCGTCGTGGGGGGTGCGCTCCACAAACGCGGCCAGGTCCTCGGCGCTGATCTTGCCGTTGTCCGTGGCCATCGGCAGCAGGCTGGCGCCGCCGGTGAAGAGCGCCGGGGCGCTGTTCTCATCGACCGCGATATGAGCCATGTGGTGGCAGACCACGGCGTTCCAGGGCTGGGCGATGGTGGACAGCGCCAGGCAATTGGCCGCTGTGCCGGTGGTGACGAAGAACACTTTGACGGGCGCGCCAAAGGCCTCGCCCAGCATCTGCTCGGCGCGCTGGCTCCATTCGTCGTTGCCGTAGGCGGACTGGATGCCGCTGGCGGCCTCTACCAGGGTTTGCAGGATGCGGGGGGAGACGCCGGCTTGGTTGTCGCTGCCAAAGTTCATGGGACGCTGCAGGTGGTGGTGCAAAAGCCCGATTTTGCCCGCAAACCGCGCGCCAGCGGACCCGGACTGGCGGGATTTGCGTGCCGCTGCGCAGGCCTTGGGGTTTGTAGGCTAGACTCTTTGGCTGCGCCAGGCACGGGCCCTGCCCACTCTCCTTGTGGCCCTGGTGCACTGCTCACTGCCATCGAACCATCCATGTCCCATTTTTCCATTGCAAGCGCCCAGCTGAACTTTGTTGTGGGCGATATGCCGGGCAATGCCCGCAAGATCATTGATGCGGCGGCGCAGGCCGCGGCCCAGGGCACCCAGCTGCTGCTGACCCCCGAGCTGGGCATTTGCGGCTATGCCGCCGAGGACCTGTTCCAGCGCCCCTCGTTCCTGGCGGCCTGCGATGCCGCCGTGGCGCAGGTGCTGGAGGCCAGCCGGCAGTGGCCCGATCTGACGGTGGTGCTGGGCCACCCGCAGGCCGCGCAGCATGCGGCCCATGGCCGCTGCTACAACGCCGCCAGCGTGCTGCGCGCCGGCCAGGTGCTGGCCAGCTACCGCAAGCAGCTGCTGCCCAACTACCGTGAATTTGACGAGACCCGCTACTTTGTCGAAGGCACGCAGACCTGTGTGTTCGAGGTGGCGGGCAGCCGCATTGGCCTGCTGATCTGCGAAGACGCCTGGGCCAGCCAGCCCGCGCGGGCGGCCAAGGCGGCCGGGGCGCAGCTGCTGGCCGTCATCAATGCCTCGCCGTTCCAGATGGACAAGCCCGGCCACCGCGAGGCCCTGCTGGCCGAGCGCACGCGCGAGACCGGCTTGCCGCTGGTCTATGCACACCTGGTGGGTGGGCAGGATGAGCTGGTGTTTGACGGCCACTCGTTTGCGCTCAATGCCGATGGCCAGGTGGCCGCCCGCGCCCCGGGTTTTGACGCGCATCTGCTGACCGTGCAGGTCGAGGCCACGGCCACGGGCCTGCAGCTGTCCGGCCCCATCGCCCAGCCTGGCGACACCAACCAGCAACTGTGGCAGGCCTTGGTGGTGGCGGTGCGCGATTACCTGGGCAAGACCGGTTTCCCCGGAGCGGTGCTGGGTTTGTCGGGCGGTATCGATTCGGCGCTGGTGCTGGCCATTGCGGTTGATGCCCTGGGGGCCGACAAAGTGCGCACGGTGATGATGCCTTCGCCCTACACGGCCGATATCAGCTGGATCGATGCGCGCGAGATGGCCGAGCGCCTGTCCGTGGCCTATGAGGAGATCTCGATTGCGCCGCAGTTCGAAGCCTTCAAGGCCGCGCTGGCGCATGATTTTGCCGGCCGCGCCGAAGACACGACCGAGGAAAACCTGCAGGCCCGCATTCGGGGCACCTTGCTGATGGCGCTGTCCAACAAGTTTGGCTCCATTGTGCTGACCACCGGCAACAAGAGCGAGATGGCCACTGGCTACTGCACCTTGTACGGCGACATGGCCGGCGGCTTTGCGGTGCTGCGCGATGTGCCCAAGACCCGTGTGTTCGAGCTGGCGCGCTGGCGCAATGCCCATGACCCCTACGGAACCGGCCGCAACCCGATTCCGGAGCGCATCATTACCCGCCCGCCCAGTGCCGAGCTGCGCCCGGACCAGAAGGACCAGGACAGCCTGCCGCCCTATGAAGTGCTCGATGCGATCATCGCGCGCTATATGGAGCAGGACGCCGACATCGACAGCATTGTGGCTGCCGGCTACCCCCGCGCCGATGTGGAGCGGGTGGTGCGCCTGATCCGCATCAACGAATACAAGCGCCGCCAGGCCGCCGTGGGCCCGCGCCTGTCGGCCCGGGGTTTTGGCCGCGACTGGCGCTACCCCATCACCAACGGTTTTCGCGGCTGAGCGGCGGCGGCCACTGCCCGTGCCTGTGACCCACGCCTGCGGCCCATGCCCTTGATGCCCTTGATGCCCTTGATGCGCTGTGCCTGCCCGCCGTTTGCACCCAATGCGGGGCGGCTGGGGGCTGCGCGCTTTCAGAGCTTTGTGCGCGCACGCATTGCGCGCCAGGTCGCCACGCGCCAGTCGGGCTTCTCGCGGCTCAATCCGCCATAGCGCGGCGCGCCTTCCCTCGCTTTCGTTGATCGCGGCATCGCGCGGCCCGCCTGCGCCGCCGCATTACTTCCGTCTTTTTTGGAGCTGCACTCGGTGATACCGGGTGCGCGCTTTGCCATGTCCCCTTTTCTTCATTATTTCCGCGCCCAGTGGGCGCCGAGCGTGCCGCGCGAGCTGATGGCCGGCGCGGTCGCCACGTTTGCGCTGATCCCCGAGGTCATCGCCTTTTCCTTTGTCGCCGGAGTGGATCCATCGGTGGGCCTGTTTGCCTCCTTTGTCATCAGCATCGTCATTGCCTTTGCGGGCGGGCGGCCGGCCATGGTGTCGGCCGCTGCGGGCTCAGTGGCCCTGGTCGCAGCGCCCTTGGTGCAGGCCCATGGCCTGCAGTACCTGTTGGCGGCGGGCCTGCTGGCCGGCGCCATGCAGGTGCTGTTTGGCTGGCTGCGCCTGGGCGTGCTGCTGCGCTTTGTCTCGGGCTCGGTGCGCACCGGTTTTGTCAATGCGCTGGCCATTCTTATTTTTGCGGCCCAGCTGCCACACCTGGTGGGCGCCAATGGCGCGACCTGGGCCATGCTGGCGCTGGGCCTGGTGGTCATCTATGGCCTGCCGCGCATCAGCACGGCCATCCCGTCGCCGCTGATCTGCATTCTGGTGTTGACGGGCGCAGCCCATGCGCTGGATCTGCCGCTCAAGACTGTGGCCGACCTGGGCCACCTGCCCGATAGCTTGCCCAGCTGGGCGCTGCCCGATGTGCCGCTGTCCTGGCAGACCCTGCAGCTGATTGCGCTGCCGGCGCTGGCCATTGCGATGGTGGGCCTGCTCGAATCCTTGATGACCGCCAGCGTGGTCGATGAGCAGACCGACACCCCCAGCGCCAAAAACCGCGAATGCAGCGGGCTGGGCCTGGCCAATATCGCAGCCAGCTGCTTTGGCGGCATAGCCGGCTGCGGCATGATTGGCCAGAGCGTGAGCAATGTGCGCTATGGCGGGCGCGGCCGGCTGTCCACCTTGTTTGCCGGGGCCTTTTTGCTGGGCTTGATGGTGCTGCTCAAGCCCTGGGTGGCCCAGGTGCCGGTGGTGGCGCTGGTCGCGATCATGGTCATGGTGTCGGCTTCGACCCTGGACTGGGGATCGGCCCGCGCGCTGCTCAAACATCCCAAGCTGTCGAGCCTGGTGATGCTCGCCACGGTGGTGGTCACCATCGCCACCCACAACCTGGCCGCTGGCGTGGCGGTGGGCGTGCTGCTGAGCGGCGTGTTCTTCATGTTCAAGGTGTCCAGGCTGCTGCAGGTGCAGCGCAGCGGTGATGCCGAGTTGGTCTACGCCGTGCGTGGCCAGCTGTTCTTTGCCTCGGCCGATCTGCTGGTCGATGCCTTTGATGTGCGCGAGATCGAGGGCCGGCCGGTGCGCATCGACATGGCGCAGGCGCATCTGTGGGACATCACGGCCGTGCAGGCGCTCGCCAAGGTCTGCGCACGGTTGCGCAAGCATGGCAGCGCCGTGCAGGTGACAGGGCT
Organism: Comamonas koreensis; assembly: GCF_014076495.1. Classification (NCBI taxonomy): domain Bacteria; kingdom Pseudomonadati; phylum Pseudomonadota; class Betaproteobacteria; order Burkholderiales; family Comamonadaceae; genus Comamonas; species Comamonas koreensis. Next base: position 2,256,975 of record NZ_CP043575.1, read on the forward strand.
CAACGCCCAGAGCCAGGCGCTGGCCGCCCGTCTGGACCTGCGGCTGGACGGCGTTTAGAGGGCGGATGGGCCATGGCTTGGGCTGCCATTGCCTGGAGATTTGGCCCCGGAGGTGCCGAAGCCGGAATCTTGACGCACAATAGCCCCAGTTGCTGCGCGCATCGCCTGCGCAGCGTGTATATGCCCATCCCAGGAGAGCTTTATGAAAATGATTACCGCCGTTATCAAACCTTTCAAGATGGACGAGGTGCGTGAAGCTCTGGCGGATGTGGGTGTGACCGGTCTGACGGTCAGTGAGGTCAAGGGCTTTGGCCGCCAAAAGGGCCATACCGAGCTCTATCGCGGAGCGGAATATGTCGTGGACTTTCTGCCCAAGGTGAAGATCGAAGTCGCCGTGAAAGACGAGGATGTGGACCGCTGTGTGGACGCGATCGTCAACGCGGCCCGCACCGGCAAGATCGGAGACGGCAAGATTTTCGTCACCGAGATCGAGCGCGTGATCCGTATCCGTACCGGCGATCTGGACGAAGCGGCGGTCTGATCCAGACAGTCCCCGCATCCGCAAAAGCGCCTTGGCCACCAAGGCGCTTTTTTCATCTCTGCCACCGATTGCTGGGCAGCGGGTTCAGGGCTTGATCGTGGTGTGCGAGCAGATCCACAGCACCTGCGCATCTTCATCGCCGCCCGAGATGCAGGCATGGCCCATGACGCTGTCGAAATAGCAGGAGTCGCCGGCGGCCAGCTCCAGCGGCGCGTAGCTGTCGGTATGGATGACCACGCTGCCGCGCATCACATACAGCATCTCCTCGCCATCGTGGCTGAGCAACTGCGGAAAGGCGCTGCGCTCATGGGCCTTGATGGTGGTGAGCAGCGGAATAAAGCGCTTGTCGGCCAGGTCGGCATGCAGCAGCTCATAGACATATTGCGGCGTGCGGTGCACCAGGCCATCGCCCTGGCGGGTGATGCTGCGCCGCGCGCGCAGGCCCGTTTGCTGCAGCGGGCTGAAGAGCTCGCCCACGTCCACCTCCAGCCCGCGCGCGAGCGCCGCGATTTTTTCATAGGTGGGCGAGAGCTGGCCGTGTTCGATCTTGGACAGTGCAGACGCTGAGATGCCACAGCGCTGGCTCAGCTGCTGCAAGGTCAGATCGGCATCGCGCCGCAGCAGGCGCAGCTTGGTGGCCAGCACATCGGTGGTGGCATCGGCGCCGGCGTTGTGGTGGGGCGGGGGGGCGTGGGGCATGGCAGGCTCTTGTGGTGCTCGCCAGTGTAGGGGGCGCTGCGCTGGCCCGTGGCACAGCGAAGCCGTGGCGGCCGCGTTTTAGGCCTAATTCTCGGGTAAACCCTAGACAGAAAGAACGGATTTAAGAAATTTATTGTCTCAAACTGCATTAAATTTCGTATACGAAAATTAATTCTCTTTAGTAGATTTATTGCGCCACATGCAGATCCTGGACTCCACCCACACCACGCAACACCTGCCCATGGCGGCCTTGATCGACTGTCTGGAACAGATGTTCATCGCCGGCTGCGAAGTGCCACTGCGCCACAACCACCAGATCGCCGGCCAGACGAGCGCTGAAGACGGCATCCTGCTGCTGATGCCCGCCTGGCAAACCGGCAAGCGCATGGGGGTCAAGACGGTGTCCATCTTCCCGGGCAACCAGGCGCGGGGCCTCCCGGGTCTGCATTCGGTCTTTATCCTGTACGACGCGACCACCGGCGCGCCGCTGGCGGTGCTCGATGGCGATGCCATCACCTCGCGCCGCACCGCTGCCGCATCGGCCTTGGCCGCGCGCTGGCTCAGCCGCCCCGATGCCCGCCGTCTGCTGGTGCTGGGCGCCGGCCGCGTGGCCAGCCTGCTGCCCGATGCCTACCGCTGCGTGCGGGATATCCAGGAGGTGCAGGTCTGGGACATCCGCCCCGAGGCCGCGCAAGCGATGGTGGCGCGCCTGCAGGCGCAAGGCCTGCAAGCCGCAGTCGCCACCGACCTGGAGCAGGCGGCGCGCCAGGCCGACATCATCAGCTGCGCCACCTTGTCCAACGCGCCCTTGGTGCGTGGCGAATGGCTGCAGCCAGGTGTGCACCTGGACCTGATCGGCAGCTTTACCCCGGCGATGCGCGAGAGCGATGACGCCTGCTTTGCCCGCGCCACCGTTTTTGTCGATACGCCCGAAGCGCTGATGAAGGCGGGCGATATTCTGGCGCCCATCGCCAGCGGCGCCTGGGAGGCCAGCGGCCTGGCTGCCACCTTGGAGCAGCTGTGCCGCAGCCAGCACGCGGGCCGCCGCAGCGCCGATGAGATCACGCTGTTCAAGGCCGTGGGCACGGCGCTGGAGGACCTGGCCGCCGCATCGCTGGCCTTTGACGCCTTTAGCGCTGCGGGCACCTCGGGCGCCTCGGCCACCTGATCTGCTGCGCCTGGCCCTGTGCGGGCCGGGCCAGTGTTCTCCCTTTCTTTTGCTATCTGTTCACATCCCTTCCATGCGCACCTCTTCGACCGAGCCAGCAGCGTCTGCGGCCACCAACAAGCGAGTACTGATTGCCAGTCTGATGGGCAGCTCCATCGAGTGGTTTGACTATTTCCTCTATGCGACCACGGCGGCGCTGGTGTTCGGGAAGGTGTTCTTCCCAACCACCGATCCGGTCGTGGGGCTGATGCTGTCCTACCTGACCTTCTCGCTGACCTTCTTCATCCGGCCGCTGGGCGGCTTTATCTTCTCGCACATCGGTGACCGCATCGGGCGCAAGAAGACCTTGGTGATCACCTTGTCGCTGATGGGCGGCGCCACGGTGCTGATCGGCCTGCTGCCGGGCTATGAGCAAATTGGCATATGGGCGCCGATCCTGCTGATCGTGCTGCGCCTGGTGCAAGGCCTGGGCATTGGTGGCGAGTGGGGCGGCGCGCTGCTGTTGGCCTACGAATACGCGCCCAAGAACCGCAAGGGTCTGTTTGGCAGCGTGCCGCAGATGGGCGTGACCATCGGCATGGTGCTGGCCACCTTGGCCATCACCGTGATGAGCACCTTGCCCGATGACCAGTTTCTGGCCTGGGGCTGGCGCGTGCCGTTCCTGCTGAGCGCCATCCTGGTGTTCCTGGGCCTGTGGATCCGCAAGGGCATTGATGAGACCCCTGCGTTCAAGCAGGCCAAGGCCAGCGGCAATGTCGCCAAGATCCCGCTGGTCGAAACCCTGCGCTACCACTGGCGCGCGGTGCTGGTGGCCGTCGCCATCAAGTTTGTCGAAACGGCGCCGTTCTATATCTTCTCGACCTTTATCGTCAGCTACGCCACGGCCACCTTGGGCTTTGAGCGCATCTCCGTGCTCAATGCGGTCACCATTGCCACCTTGCTGACGACCGTGATGATTCCCATCATGGGGCGCCTGTCCGACAGCATTGGCCGCAAGCGCATGTTTATCGCTGGCACCTTGGTGATGGCCGCCTTCACCTTCCCGTACTTCATGCTGCTCGAGCAGCGCACTATGACCAGCCTGGTCATCGCCACCGTCGTCGGTCTGGGTCTCGTCTGGGCGCCCATCACGGCCGTGCTGGGCACCTTGTTCTCGGAGATTTTCTCGACCCGCGTGCGCTACACCGGCATCACGCTGGGCTACCAGATTGGCGCGGCGCTGGCAGGCGGCACTGCCCCCTTGCTCGCCACCTGGCTGCTCAACCGATACAACGGCTCCTGGGTGCCGGTGGCCTGGTACATCGTGGGCACGGCGGTCATCTCGCTCATTGGCATTGCGTATGCCAAGACGGTGGCCGATAACGACTAAGGGCTCTGCCCCAGACACTGCTGCCGCCTCATCCACCGCGGCGGTGGTGGCCCACCAAAAGCCATCGGCCCGCTTATGAGCGGGCCGATGTTCTTGTGTCTGCGGGGCGCGGCTTAGATCACGGCACGCATCGCATCGCTTTGCTGCGACAGGCCGGCTTCTTCGACCAGTTGTGCGAGAAGCGCGGTATGGTCATCGCCACTCTTGATCAGGCCCATCTGCCAGTCGTCCATAAAGCCCTGGCCCACGCACTGCTGCAGGAACTGCAGCATGCCGTCGTAGTAGCCATGGGCGTTGAGAATGCCGATGGGCTTGTCGTGGTAGCCCAACTGGCGCCAGGTCCAGATTTCATACAGCTCTTCAAAGGTGCCGATGCCGCCAGGGATGGCGATGAAGGCATTGCTGCGCTCGGCCATCATGGCCTTGCGCTCGTGCATCGTGGTGACCACGTGCAGCTCGTCGCAGAGCTCATTGGCCAGCTCGCGGTCCACCAGGGCCTTGGGGATCACGCCGACCACGCGGCCGCCGGCCTCGCGCGTGGCGCGGGCCACCGTGCCCATCAGGCCGGATTTGCCGCCGCCATAGACCAGCTGGCCGCCGTGGCTGCCAATCCAGTGGCCCACGGCCTGGGCGGCCTGGCCAAAGGCGTCGGTCTTGCCGGGGCGCGAGCCGCAGTAAACGCACATCGAAAAGCTAGGGGAGTTGGTCATTTCAGCAATCTTTCATACAAGGCAGGCAGCCACACCGCCGCGCACAGCACCAGCGCCAGGAACACGGCGGCACTGCCCATGTCCTTGGCCTTCTTGGCCAGTGCATGCCACTGGGGGCCAAAGCGGTCCATCGCCATCTCGATGCCAGTATTGAGCAGCTCGGCGATCAGCACCAGAAAAACCGGGGTGATCAGCAAGGCCCAATCGCGCCAATCGCGCGCCAGCCAGATGGAGGCAGGCAGCATCAGCAGCGCGAGCATGGCCTCCAGGCGGAAGGCCTTTTCGCCCCAGCCGGCCCGCAGGCCTTGCAGCGAGTAGCCTGCGGCATGCCAGACGCGGGCCAGGCCCGTGCGGCTTTTTTGCGGGTTGGCGGCGTGGATGTCGGCCAGGCTGTGCGCTGGCGCGGCGGGCTCGGTGGGGGGGCGGGGATCGGGCTGGTTCATAGGGAGCGTGGTAGTCGCCCATCATGGCACAGCGCGGGCGACACAAAGCATATTATTGCACTGCAGCATTTGATCGGCGCGCTGCGTGGCGCTTGCGCCCAGCAGCGCTGGCGCAACAAGGGTCCATCTAGCCCGACCGATCAGGCGCCGTGTTTTTGGGCGCAGGGCGCTCGGCGCTGACCAGGCGGGTACCCGCGATCGCATCGTGCCAGAACTGCTGCAGCGGGTGCAGCCGGCTGGCCAGCGCCCAGAGCACGATCCAGCCGCTCAGCAGCACGACGATTTCGCCCACCGGCAGGCTAAAGGGCATGCTGACAACCAGCGGCGGCAGAAACCACAGCCAGCTGCAGACATAGCGCAGCAACGCGCGGCCCTGGGTCAGCGGCTGGCCATGGCGGTCAACGATGCGGATCTGCCAGGTCTTCATCGCCAGGGTCTGGCCCTTGTGCCAGAACCAGGTGAAGTAGATGCCAAAGATGATGAACAGGAACAGCTGCAGGCCATGGCGGTTGTCCATCGCATTGCGGGTCTGGCTCAGCGAGCTGTAGAGGTAGCCCGACATAAAGACCACGCCAAACATCAGCATGCCCTCGTACAACCAGCAGGCCATGCGCCGCGCCAGGCGCGGTGCGCGCAACAGGGCGCTGGTGGCGAGAGGGCCGGAAGGGAGCGCTGTTGTGCTGGAAGTGGTCTGCATGCGGACAGTATCAGGTCGGCGGGTGCACCGGGCTGTCGCTGTTGCGCGACTGCGATTCGCCCGCCGGTGGCCGGCTGGGGGCATCGAGCGGGGGCAGCGGCGAGGAGGTAACAGGCGCGGGCATTTGCACCGGGGCGGTCTCCACCACCGGGGCAGGCGGCAAGGCGGGGGACGGCGCCGGGGGTAGCGCGGGGGCTGGGGCGTGCGCTGTGCCGTTGGCGGCCGGGGCTGGCCCGCTGAGGGGGCCTACTTCGACTGGCGTCACCATGCCGCGCGACTGCACACGGATCTCGGGCGGCGGCAGGATCTTGGGCGGGTTGGCGCGGTTGGGGTTGATGGCGGCAGCGGGCACCTTGACCAGGCGCCCGGTGCTGCGGGCGGTGGGGCGGGGCGCGAGCGCCACGCCACCGTGGTAGAGCACGCCGCCCTGGGCCAGGCGCTTGCGCTCACGGGCGCTGAGTGCCTGGTAGTCTTCCCAGAGCTTGCGTTTTTCCTCGGCCGACAGGCTGCTGATGTTCGAGTAGTTGAGCCGGGCCTGGCTTTGGTCGGAGAGGCTGAACTTGGCCCATTCCTTCATGTGCTCGGCAATGCGCAGCTGCTCTTCGGGGGAGAAATCGTCAAAGCTGTCGGCGATCATTGTCCAGCGGCTTTTTTGCTGGGTGGTCAGCCAGTTCCACTGCTCTTCGAGCGGCGCCAGCACGGTGCGCTGGTCGTCATCGAGCGCCTCCCAGCTCGGGCCTTCATTGCGCGGGCTGCTCGAGCGCGTGACGCTGTTGGCGCTCACCAGATCGCTGGCGGCGCTGCCGTAGATATTGGCGGCCTTGTTGCCGGCGTAGATGCCCACAACAGCAAAAGCAGCCAGCAAAATACTGGCTGCCAGGGCGGGGATGCTCGAAGGGGCGGGCGTGCTGCCGGCTACCTCGTCGTTATCGTAATCGTGTCTCAACGCTTGTCAGTGGGCTGCTTTTGGGCAGCAATCTTCAGAAACTGGGTAAAACCAGGATCAGTATAGGCGCTTGGCGGCAGCTCGTCAGCCAGCAAGGTGGCATCGTACTCTGCCATTTCGCTGGCGCCTTCGTCCGCCTGAACACCATTGAAGAAAGCCAGGCCGGCCACCATCGCGCTTAGCGGCACGGCCGACACCACGGCGCGCCACCAGTTGCGTTTGCCAGAAGGTGCAGCTTCCTGCTGGGGCTGGCGTGCAATAGCGGGCACAGCCACCACCTTGCGGCGGGACAGCGCGCGCTCGCGGGCCGCTCGCAAACGTTCGCTGATGTCGTAGTCGAGATCAGCCTCGGCTTCGCTCAGCCGAGCGGTGACGCGGCGGGCAAAAATTTCAGCATTGACAACGGTTTGGGCGGTGTTTGAGCGGTTCATAGCACGATTCCTTTGGCCTTAAGCACTTTACTCAAGGTTTGGATGGCGCGAAAGCAGTGGGTTTTTACACTTCCCTCTGAGCAACCCATGGCTGCTGCAGTCTCTGCGATGTCCATCTCTTCCCAATAACGCATCAGAAACGCTTCGCGTTGACGCGCTGGCAACTGTTGTATCTCTTTTTCTATTAATGCAAGGGTTTGTTTGCGGTTGGTGTGGTCCTCGGCACTCTGCTCGGCCTCCCCATTGTCGGCGTTGTAGATATCGAGGAGGTTGAATTCCCCCTCGTCATCCGGGCCTTCGAAGTCGCTCATCGTCGTAAAGAGCGCGTTGCGCGTCTTTTGCCGGCGAAACCAGTCGAGCGTGCTGTTGGACAGGATGCGCTGGAACAGCATCGGCAGCTCGTTGGGCGGCTTGTCCCCATAGTGCTCGGCCAGCTTCATCATGCTGTCCTGCACGATGTCGAGCGCTGCTTCCTGGTCGCGCACATGAAAAAGCGAGCGCTTGAAAGCTCGCTTTTCAACGCTTTTCAGAAAGTCGGACAGTTCTCGTTCTGTGGCCAAATCGTACCCAACACCGTGGTTATTCAGAGATTTCTCGCTTTTTACCCGGGTAAATAAACCAAGTGTGGCAAAAAACACCGCATCAAGCCTTAGATTATCGCATCCTATCGAAAAAAAATCCGTAGCTTGTCGCAAAGCAATGCTGCAGTGCGATAATGTACAAGCATCAAAAAGCAAAAGGGTCACGGTCCGGCGTCGCAAGCATCTCGCCCATGTCCGTTGGCCTCAAGTTCCAAGCAGGCTCCACAAGAGCTGGGTGAGGAGCACCAGAGGTTTTTCGTTAGAGAAATTCACAAAGGTTGATCATGGAAATGTCCAAGGCCGAGCAGAACTCGGCGCAAGCGGCGCATCAGTCCGCGCAGAAATCCCAAGAACTCATGGGTGCTGAAGTGCTGGTCAAGGCACTGCAGGCCGAAGGCGTCAAGCAGCTGTGGGGCTACCCCGGCGGTGCAGTTCTCTACATCTACGACGCGCTCTACAAGCAAGACACCATCAACCATGTGCTGGTTCGCCATGAACAGGCAGCAGTGCATGCGGCAGACGGTTTTGCCCGCGCCACCGGTGAAGTGGGCGTGGCCCTGGTCACCTCCGGCCCCGGCCTGACGAATGCCGTCACCGGTATTGCCACTGCTTACACAGACAGCATCCCCATCGTCGTGATCTCCGGTCAGACATCCACGACCGCCATTGGCTCGGATGCGTTCCAGGAATGCGATACCGTCGGTATCACGCGCCCCATCGTCAAGCACAACTTCCTGGTCAAGGACGTGCGCGACCTGGCGCTGACGATGAAAAAAGCGTTTCATATCGCACGCACGGGCCGCCCTGGCCCCGTGGTGATCGATATTCCCAAGGACGTGTCCTTCAAGAAGGTGGCCTACAGCGGCTATCCCTCGACGGTCGAGATGCGCTCCTACAACCCGGTCAAGAAGGGTCACAGCGGCCAGATCCGCAAGGCCTTGCAGCTGCTGCTGTCGGCCAAGCGCCCCTATATCTATACCGGTGGCGGTGTGCTGCTGAGCGGCGCCGAGCAAGAGCTGCGCACCCTGGTGGACCTGCTGGGCTACCCGGTGACCCACACCTTGCTGGGCCTGGGCGCCTACCCGGCCAGCGACAAGAAATTCCTGGGCATGCTGGGCATGCACGGCACGATCGAAGCCAACAACGCGATGCAGAACTGCGATGTGCTGCTGGCCGTCGGTGCGCGCTTTGATGACCGGGTGATCGGCAACCCCAAGCACTTCATGTCGGTGGAGCGCAAGATCATCCATGTCGACATTGACCCCTCGTCGATCTCCAAGCGCGTCAAGGTGGATGTGCCCATCGTGGGCGACTGCAAGGAAGTGCTGACCGAGCTGATCGCGATGGTGCGCGAGAGCGTGGTCAGCCCCGATGCCGAGGCGCTGCAAAACTGGTGGAAGACCATCGAAGACTGGCGCAGCCGCGATTGCCTGCGCTATGACCGTGGCAACAAGGAGGTGATCAAGCCCCAGTTCGTGGTCGAGACGCTGTGGCAGATGACCCGCGATGCGGACTGCTATGTGACCTCGGACGTGGGCCAGCACCAGATGTGGGCTGCGCAGTACTACCGTTTTGAGGAGTCGCGCCGCTGGATCAACTCGGGCGGCCTGGGCACGATGGGCGTGGGCATCCCCTATGCGATGGGCATCAAGCTGGCCAAGCCCGATGCCGAGGTGTTCTGCATCACCGGCGAAGGCTCGGTGCAGATGAACATCCAGGAGCTGGCCACCTGCCGCCAGTACGAGACGCCGATCATCATCTGCGCGCTCAACAACCGCTTCCTGGGCATGGTGCGCCAGTGGCAAGAGATCGAGTACTCGGGCCGCTACAGCCACAGCTACATGGATTCGCTGCCTGACTTCGTCAAGCTGGCCGAAGCCTATGGCCATGCGGGCATTCTGATCGAGAAGCCCGAGGATGTGGAGCCCGCGCTGCGCGAGGCGCGGCGCATTGCCCGCGAAGAGCGCAAGAGCGTGTTCCTCGATTTCCGCACCGATCCGACCGAGAACGTCTTCCCGATGGTCCAGGCCGGCAAGGGCATCACCGAGATGCTGCTGGGCGCGGACGATCTGTAAACGCCTTTCTGGCTTGGCGCGCCTTGTGGCAAGCGCGCGTCCAGCCTTCCCTTGGGTTTTCCCTTTCTGACGAATCTATTGTCTACCGAGCCCAGCGCTTACCGGCGTTGGGGGAGGGTAGCGAAAAGAGGAATCTGTTCTTATGAAACACATCATTGCGGTTCTCCTGGAGAACGAACCAGGCGCCCTGTCGCGCGTGGTGGGCCTGTTTTCGGCCCGTGGCTACAACATCGAGTCGCTCACCGTGGCACCCACCGAGGATGCCTCGCTGTCGCGCATGACCATCACCACCACCGGCTCGGACGACGTCATCGAGCAGATCACCAAGCACCTCAACCGTCTCATTGAGGTGGTCAAGGTGGTTGATCTGACCGAAGGCGCCTACACCGAGCGCGAGCTGATGATGATCAAGGTGCGGGCCGTCGGCAAGGAGCGCGAGGAGATGAAGCGCATGGCCGACATCTTCCGTGGTCGCATCATCGATGTGACCGAGAAGAGCTACACCATCGAGGTGACCGGCGACCAGGCCAAGAACGATGCCTTCCTGGGCGCGATCGACCGGTCGGCCATCCTCGAGACCGTGCGTACCGGTGCCAGCGGCATCGGTCGCGGTGAACGCATCTTGCGCGTGTAATGCGCTGGTGTCACCGGCTGCGACGCCATGCCCGTCAGGCGGTGGGGGTGGTGCTGCTGCTGGTGGGGCTTGTGCTGGTGGTGGCCTGGGTGCAGACGGACGACCCTGATTGCAGTCTGTCCCAGGACCTTTTCACACAGCAGCGCTTGTGTGATGGCATCTTTGGCGAGCCCGACGAAAACGCTTCGAGGCGCACCAACCCCTGGCTAGTACTCATAGTAGGATTGGGCGCTTTTGTAGCGGGAGCTTATTTGCTGGCTTCAGGACCTGCGGCAAGGCCCCCTGACGATGCAGATTCTTGAGAATGTTTGTTTGAATTTCTGAATTTTTGACTGATACCAACGGAGCGAAGCATGAAAGTTTTTTACGACAAGGACTGTGACCTGTCCCTCATCAAAGGCAAGACCGTCGCCATCATCGGCTACGGCTCGCAAGGCCATGCGCACGCGCAGAACCTCAACGACAGTGGCGTGAAGGTCATCGTCGGTCTGCGCAAGTCTGGCGCTTCCTGGCCCAAGGCCGAGAAGGCCGGCCTGACCGTGATGGAAGTCAACGATGCCGTCAAGGCCGCTGACGTGGTCATGATCTTGCTGCCTGATGAAGACATCGCCAAGGTCTACAGCGACAACGTCAAGGACAACATCAAGCAAGGCGCTTCGCTGGTGTTTGCGCACGGCTTCAACGTGCACTACAACCAGGTCGTGCCCCGCGCCGATCTGGACGTGTGGATGGTGGCGCCCAAGGCCCCAGGCCACACCGTGCGCAACACCTACAGCCAAGGCGGCGGCGTGCCCCATCTGATCGCTGTGCACCAGGACAAGTCCGGCAAGGCCCGTGACCTGGCCCTGTCGTACGCGATGGCCAATGGTGGCGGCAAGGCCGGCATCATCGAGACCAACTTCAAGGAAGAAACCGAGACCGACCTGTTCGGCGAGCAAGCCGTTCTGTGCGGCGGTGCGGTCGAGCTGATCAAGATGGGCTTCGAGACCTTGGTGGAAGCCGGCTACGCGCCTGAAATGGCTTACTTCGAATGCCTGCACGAGCTCAAGCTGATCGTGGACCTGATCTACGAAGGCGGCATTGCCAACATGAACTACTCGATCTCGAACAACGCCGAATACGGCGAGTACGTGACCGGCCCTGAGGTGATCAACGAAGAGTCGCGCAAGGCCATGCGCAACGCTTTGAAGCGCATCCAGAACGGCGACTACGCCAAGATGTTCATCCAGGAAGGCCGTCTGAGCTACCCATCGATGACTGCCCGCCGCCGCAACACCGCCGATCACCAGATCGAGCAAGTCGGTGGCCAGCTGCGCGCCATGATGCCTTGGATCGCCAAGAACAAGCTGGTCGACCAGACCCGCAACTAAATCCCGGCGGCTGCCGCAGCCCTGTTGCGGCGCCGAGGTGATGTGCAAAGGACTGCTTTGGCAGTCCTTTTTTCATGGGCATGGCCGGCGGGGCCGCGCTGGCGAAAAGCTACACTGTAGCCCAAGCCCGGCGGGGCCAGAACCCGCTGGAAACTATAAAATAAGTAGCTGATTGCGCAGATATAGCTGGCGCTGGAGTGGATTGAATGCTGGACGAAAACGAAACCAAGCCCAAGGCCGCAGCGCATGCACTGCCGCCTGCGCAGCGCAAGTGGCGCAAGGGCATCTATGTGCTGCCCAACTCGTTCACCTTGGCCGCCTTGTTTGGCGGTTTTTACTCGATCGTGATGGCCATGAATGGCCGTTTCGAGGCGGCCGCTGTCGGCGTGTTCTGCGCGATGGTGCTCGATAGCCTGGACGGCCGCGTGGCGCGCATGACGCACACGCAAAGCGCCTTTGGCGAGCAGATGGATTCGCTGTCGGACATGGTGTCCTTTGGCGCGGCGCCTGCGCTCATTGCCTATGAATGGGCGCTGCGCCCGCTGGGCCGCTGGGGCTGGATCGCAGCCTTTGTCTATTGCTCCTGCGCGGCGCTGCGCCTGGCGCGTTTCAATGTGAACACCGGCGTGGTGGACAAGCGCTACTTCCAGGGCATGCCGTCGCCCGCTGCTGCCGCCTTGGTGGCAGGCTTTATCTGGCTGACCAGCGCGCTTTTGGTATCGCACCGCGATGTGCCGATTTTTGGCCAGGTGATTGCGCTGTTTGGCGGCTACCCGGCCAGCCGCGATGACCTGTCCTGGATCATGTTTGCCATCACCTTGCTGGCGGGTCTGACCATGGTCACCAATATCCCGTACTACAGCTTCAAGGATGCAGGCGCTGCCAAGAGCGTGCCCTTCATCTCCCTGGTGGTGGTGGTGCTGCTGCTGGCGGTGGTCAGCATCGAGCCGGCCACGATGCTGTTCCTGATCTTTGTGGTCTATTCGCTCTCGGGCTATGTGATCTATGCCTGGCGCCGCTTCAAGGGCCAGCATGTCTCGATCGTGGCGACCTCGACCGACGAGCCCGAAGAGCGCGGCTTGCACCACGATTGAGTTTTTTGCAGACACCAGCCCAAACCTGTGTTAGAGTGATTGCCATGCAAAACCTGTCCCTAGCTCTACTACTAGCATGTCCAACGGGCAGGTAGAGTAGCGCGCAGTTTTTCACCCCTACACCTCGGCCCGTTTGCACCAGCAACGGGCCGATTCTGTTTTTAGCAGGTTGCTGGTTTCCAACCCCGAACTTTTTGTTCCGATGAGAAAGACCAGACAACCATGTTGACCCAACCTTCCAGCAAGTACCGCGCTTTTCCAGCCATTGCGTTGCGTGACCGCACCTGGCCTGATGCCCAGATCACCCAGGCACCCATCTGGCTGTCCACCGATCTGCGCGATGGTAACCAGGCGCTGATCGAGCCCATGGACCTGGCGCGCAAGTTGCGCATGTTCGACATGCTGGTCAAGATTGGTTTCAAGGAAATCGAAGTCGGCTTTCCCGCGTCCTCGCAGATCGAGTTCGACTTTGTGCGCCAGTTGATCGAGGAAAAGCGCATTCCCGCCGACGTCACCATCCAGGTGATGACCCCCGCCCGGCCTGAGCTGATCACGCGCACGGTCGAGGCCTTGCAAGGCGCGCCGCGCGCCATCGTCCACATCTACAACGCGGTGGCCCCGGTCTGGCGCAAGGTGGTATTCGGCATGAGCGTGCCCGAGGTGATGGCCCTGGTCAAAGACCAGGTCACCCACCTCAAGACCTTGACCGATGCGCAGCCCGGCACCGAATGGGTCTTGCAGTACTCGCCCGAGACCTTCTCGCTCGCTGAGCTTGAGGTGTCCCAGCAGGCCTGCGAGACGGCGATTGCCGCCTGGGGCCCAGGCCGCGACATCATCCTGAACCTGCCCACGACGGTGGAGAACGCCACCCCCAACGTGTTTGCCGACCAGATCGAGTGGATGGTGCGCCAGTTTGCCAACCGCCCTGAGGTGGTGGTGTCTGTGCACCCACACAACGACCGCGGCACCGGCACGGCCAGCGCCGAGTTGGCGTTGATGGCCGGCGCCCACCGCGTCGAAGGCTGCCTGTTTGGCAATGGCGAGCGCACCGGCAACCTCGACATCGTCAATGTGGCCTTGAACATGTATGTGCAGGGTGTATCGCCCCAGCTCGATTTCTCGGACATCGACGCCATCCGCGCTGAAGTCGAGTACTGCAACCAGCTGCCCGTGCCGGCGCGCCACCCCTATGCCGGCGACCTGGTCTACACCTCGTTCTCGGGCTCGCACCAGGATGCGATCAAGAAAGCCTTTGCGGCCCGCCAGGATGCCGATATCTGGGAAATTCCTTACCTGCCGATCGACCCCAAGGACCTGGGCCGCAGCTATGAAGCGGTGATCCGCGTCAACAGCCAGTCGGGCAAGGGCGGCATCTCCTACCTGCTCGAAGAAGCCTATGGCCTGGCGATGCCACGCCGCTTGCAGATCGAGTTCAGCCAGGTGGTGCAGCGCGCGATGGACACGGCGGGCACCGAGTTCACCGCCAAGGACCTGTGGCAGATCTTCGAGCGCGAGTACCAGCTGGGCGCCAACCATGCGCTGGCCCAGTACCGCGTGGAATCGAACGACAGCGATGACGTGCGCATCAGCGGCAAGGTGCAGTGGGCCGGCCAGGCCGTCAGCATCGCCGGCCACGGCAATGGCCCGATCGATGCCTTTGTGCAAGCGGTCAGCAGCGCCATCGGTATCCCCGTTCGTTTGCTGGACTACAGCGAGCATGCAGTGGCTGCCAGCGATGCCCGCGGCGACAAGGGCGCCAATGCCACGGCCGCTGCCTATATCGAGCTGCGCGTGGGCGACAGCCAGAGCCTGTACGGCGTGGGCATGGACAGCAACAGCACCCAGGCGGCTTTCCGCGCGGTGATGAGTGCGGTAGCACGTAGCGGTGCTGTCGCCAGCGTGCAAACGGCAGCGCCACAAGCGGCTGCACAAGTGGCTACCGCCTAACCACAGGCGGAGCAAAGCACGTAAACTGTAGCGCGGTTGAAGCAGGCTGCAGCAGAGTGATGTGATCGCTCTCCTGCAGCCTGTTTTAGACAATCCACTCACCCACGGTGGCAGCGCAGGACCAATGCCATGGAGAACACACGATGAGCGACCAACTGATTATTTTTGATACCACCTTGCGCGATGGCGAGCAGTCGCCCGGCGCCTCGATGACCAAGGACGAAAAGCTGCGCATTGCGCGCCAACTCGAACGCCTCAAGGTGGACGTCATCGAGGCCGGTTTTGCCGCCAGCTCCAACGGTGACTTCGATTGTGTCCAGAGCATCGCCTCCATCATCAAGGACTCGACCATCTGCTCGCTGGCCCGCGCCAACGACCGCGACATCGCCCGCGCCGCCGAGGCCTTGAAGCCCGCCAACCGCGCGCGTATCCACACCTTCATTGCGACCAGCCCGCTGCACATGGAGAAAAAGCTGCGCATGTCGCCCGATGAGGTGTTCGAGCAGGCCAAGATGTCGGTGCGCTTTGCCCGTAACCTGGTGGGCGATATTGAGTTCAGCCCGGAAGACGGCTACCGCAGCGACCCTGATTTTCTCTGCCGCGTGATCGAGGCCGTGATTGCCGAAGGCGCCACGACCATCAACGTGCCCGACACCGTCGGCTACGCGATCCCTGAGCTCTATGGCCAGTTCATTCTGAACCTGCGCGAGCGCATTCCCAACAGCGACAAGGCCATCTGGTCGGTGCACTGCCACAACGACCTGGGCATGGCTGTCGCCAACTCGCTGGCCGGCGTCAAGATCGGTGGTGCACGCCAGGTGGAGTGCACGATCAACGGCCTGGGCGAGCGCGCGGGTAACTGCTCACTCGAAGAGGTGGTCATGGCCGTCAAGACGCGGCGCGACTACTTTGGCCTCGATGTCAACATCGACGCGCAGTACATCGTGGCCGCCAGCCGCCTGGTGAGCCAGACCACCGGCTTTGTGGTGCAGCCCAACAAGGCGGTCGTAGGCGCCAATGCCTTTGCCCATGCCTCCGGCATCCACCAGGATGGCGTGCTCAAGGCGCGCGACACCTACGAAATCATGCGTGCCGAAGATGTGGGCTGGAGCGCCAACAAGATCGTGCTGGGCAAGCTCTCGGGCCGCAACGCCTTCAAGCAGCGCCTGCAGGAGCTGGGTGTGGTGATGGACAGCGAAAGCGAGATCAATGCCGCCTTTGCCCGTTTCAAGGACCTGGCCGACCGCAAGAGCGAAATTTTTGACGAAGACATCCTCGCACTGGTGCACATGGAAGGCGCCGAGGCGCAGGCCGAAACCTACCGCTTTGTCTCGTTGTCGCAATCGAGCGAAACGGGCGAGCAGCCCAAGGCCAGCGTGGTGTTGATTGCCCATGGCCAGGAGGTGCGCGGCGAGTCTACCGGCAACGGCCCGGTCGATGCCTCGATGAAGGCAATTGAGTCGCAGGCGCGCAGCGGCGCCGAGATGGTGCTGTATGCGGTCAATGCGATCAGCGGCTCGACCGAGAGCCAGGGCGAGGTGACCGTGCGCTTGCAGATGGGTGGGCGCGTGGTCAACGGTGTAGGCGCAGACCCTGATATTGTGGTGGCGTCAGCGAAGGCTTACATCGCTGCGCTAAACAAGTTACAAAATCCTACGGAGCGAGTAGCTGCACAAGGTTGAGACTTCGGAATATAATTTCACTTAAATAATTGAAGAATCGCGTAAGTTAATGAATTTGCGCGATTTTTTAAATTCAAGTTTCCGCTGTCAGCTATCGTATTTGTAGGGAGCAGAATAATGGCGCTACGTCATCGCAGTGTTTTGCGTCGTTTTTCACATTTTTTTGCAATTTGTACCCTGGCCTTTGGTTTGTCCGCTCCCAGCGTGCAGGCCAGCGCCAAGAACAAGTCCGCTCCCAAGGCCCATGTGCAGGCCAAGGCTAGCAAAAAGCCTGCCGCCGTGGCCTCCAAGGGCGAGCGCAATGGCCGCCAAAAGCAAGCGGCTGCGCCATCGTCCAAAAAGGTCGCCGGCAAAGCCCCCAAGGGCAAGACCACGCTGGCCAAGGCAGGGCGCCAAGCAGGGCGCGCTGCCGTTGCCGCTGCCGTCATCATTCCCGAGCGCCAGTCCTTCGGCCAGATGGCCGGCCTGCATGATGTGACCGATCCGCTGGCACTCAAATCCAGCGTCGCTCTGGTGCTGGACCAGGACACCCATGAAGTGCTGCTGTCCAAGAACGACCATGCCGTGCTGCCGATCGCCTCGCTCACCAAGCTGATGACCGGCCTGATCATCTCCCAGGCCCAGCTGCCGATGGACGAGATGATCACCATCACCCAGGACGATGTGGACACCGAAAAGCACAGCAGCTCGCGTCTGCGTGTGGGCACCACCTTGATGCGCGGCGAATTGCTGCACCTGGCACTGATGTCCAGCGAAAACCGTGCCGCCCATGCGCTGGGCCGCACCTACCCTGGTGGCCTGCAGACCTTTGTCGGCATGATGAACATGAAGGCCAAGATGCTGGGCATGGCCGATACCCGCTATGTCGAGCCCACCGGCTTGTCGAGCTCCAACCAGTCCAGCGCCTTTGACTTGGCCACCTTGGTCAATGTGGCGCACTCCGATCCGCTGCTGCGCGATCTGACCACTTCGCCGTCCTACCAGGTCGAAGTGGGTGAGCGCATGCTGCAGTTCAACAATACCAACCGCCTGGTGCACAGTCCCGAGTGGAATATCGGCCTGCAAAAGACCGGCTATATCTCCGAGGCAGGCCGCTGCCTGGTGATGCAGGCCCAGGTGGCCGGCCGCAAGCTCATCATGGTGTTCCTGGATTCGGCGGGCAAGTTCGGTCGCCTGGCCGATGCCGAGCGCGTGCGCCACTGGGTGGAAGGCTCGGGCACGCAGCTGCTGGCCAAGCACTGAGCGCGCTGCGCCCACAAAAAAACCTGCCTCGGCAGGTTTTTTTGCGTGCGGTTGATGGCCTGCCCGGGCTCAGCGTGCGTTGCGCTGGCGGTGCTCGTCAAAGCCCAGCGCGGACGAGATCTCGCTAGCCGTGGCCTGCAGGCGCGTGGTCCAGGCGTCTTCGAGCCGGTCGGCAGGGGCGGACACCGACAGGCCAGCGACCAGGCGCCCCTGGTCGTCATAGATGCCCGCTGCCATGCAGCGCACGCCCAGCTCCAGCTCCTCGTTGTCGCGCGCCACGCCGTACTGGCGGGTCTTGGACAGCTCGCGCTCGAGTACCGCCAAATTGGTGATGCTGTTCTTGGTGTTGCCCGCCAGGCCCGTGCGCATCGCGTAGGCGCGTACGCGCTCGGGCTCGTCGTTGGCCAAAAAGAGCTTGCCGGTCGAGGTCAGGTGCAGCGGCGCATGGCCGCCGATGGCGCGCACCACCTGCATGCCCGAGCGCTCGCTGAAGCTGCGCTCCACATAGACGATCTCATCGCCCTGGCGCATGCTCAGATTGATGGCCTGCTGCGTGGCCAGGTGCAGCCGCCGCATCGGCAGCAGGGCCACTTCGCGCACATTGATGCGCGCCTTGACCAGGTTGCCCAGCTCCAGAAGGCGCATGCCCAGGCGGTAGCTGCCCGACTCGGGGCGGTCCACAAAGCGGCCAATGGTCAGGTCGTTCAAGATGCGGTGCGTCGTCGACGGGTGCAGGCCCGTGATCTCGCTCAGCTCCTTGAGTGACACCGCTTCCTCGCGCGTGGCCAGGACGTCCAGCAGCGTGAACATGCGCTCTAGCACTTGCACGCTGGGCTTGGTGACGGTGTCATGTATTGGTTTGGTCATGCGTAGACTGGCGCTCAAATAACAAAAAGAGAGGTGGCCGCTTGATCGGAGCGATCAAGGGGCGCAATGGTTGGCGAGCTGGCCCGGTTGCCAGCGCTGGTCGATATAGACCTCATAGGGCTGGTAATCGGCCTTGTATTGCATCTTGGGGCTGGCGGCAATCCAGTAGCCCAGGTACAGGTAGGGCAGGCCCATGGCCCGGCACTGATCAATCTGCCAGAGCACGTTGTAGGTGCCGTAGCTGGTGTGGGCCTCGGGCTCGTAAAAGGTGTAGACGGCCGACAGGCCGTCGTTGAGGATGTCGATGATCGAGACCATCTTCAGGGTGCCGGGCTGCTGGCCCTGCGCGGGCTCGCGAAACTCCACCAGGCGGCTGTTGACCCGGCTTTGCAGCATGAACTGCGAATACTGCTCGACGCTGTCCTCATCCATGCCGCCACCGGTATGGCGCGCCGACTGGTAGCGCAGGTAGAGCGCGTAGTGCTCACGCAAAAAGCCCAGCGGCAGCACCCGCACGTCCAGCGCCTGGTGCTGCTTGCGCGCGCGGCGCTGGTGGCGCTTGGGTTTGAAGTCCTGCACCCGCACGCGCAAGGGCACGCATGCCTGGCAGCCATCGCAATAGGGGCGGTAGGTGAACAGGCCGCTGCGGCGAAAGCCCTGCTGGATCAACTCGGAGTAGACATCGTTCTGGATGGCGTGGCTGGGCGTGGCTACCTGAGAGCGCGCCATGCGCGCTTCGAGATAGCTGCATGGGTAGGGCGCTGTCGCATAAAACTGCAAGCTGTGCAGCGGTAGTTCGTTCAGCCTACTCATCCGGATGCGGAGATGTCATTTCAGATAGTGGGATTATGTCAGTCCCATCGCCAGATGCAAACTCCCAGCGCATAGGGGGCAGCGCTATTTGCGTGCGCACATTCTCTAAAAACCGGCTGCGCGGCACTTCGGCAGCGCCCATGAAGGCCAGATGCCCGGTGTTTTGCTGGCAGTCGATCATCGGCACCTGCTCGCGCCGGCAGATCTGCACCAGCGCGGCCAGTGCGATCTTGGAGCCATTGGGCACGGTGGTGAACATCGATTCGCCAAACACCGCGCGCCCAATGGCCACGCAATACAGGCCGGCCACCAGCTGGCCGCCTTGCCACAGCTCCACGCTGTGGGCAAAGCCATCCCGGTGCAGCTGGGTGTAGGCGGCCTGGATGTCGTTGACGATCCAGGTGCCATCCTGGCCCGGGCGGTCCTGCTGGCCGCAGGCAGCGATCACGGCGGCAAAGTCGCTGTCGATGCGCAGCTCGCTGCTGGGATCCTGCGCAAACTTGCGTATCGCCTGCTTGAGCGAGCGGTGCAGGCGGAAGTGGGCCGGTTGCAGCACCATGCGCGGATCGGTAGACCACCACAGAATGGGTGAGCCCTCGCTGAACCAGGGGAAGATGCCCTGGCGGTAGGCCTGCTGCAGATGGGCGCTGTCGAGCACGCCGCCAGCGGCCAGCAGGCCCGGGTGCGGGGTGTGGGGCCCCCAGGCCATGTCCACGGGTGGAAAGTCGTCATCGGCTTGCAGCCAGGCTAGCGGGGGCGTGTGGTGGTTGGCGCTCATGGTGTTGCCTGCCATGGTAGCGGCCAAATGGGGCGCTGCTGGCCGCCCGTGGTACGCAGGGTGACAAATACGGCAGTTCGCTCCCGGCTGATGGGCTGCGGCCGCAAAAAACAAAAAAGCCTGCACGGTGGTGCAGGCTTTTTGAATGGCTCCTCAACCTGGGCTCGAACCAGGGACCTACGGATTAACAGTCCGGCGCTCTACCAACTGAGCTATTGAGGAATAAACAGTGAACAGGCTTTGTGCGATTGCAAAGCCAAAAAAATTCTTTGGCTCCTCAACCTGGGCTCGAACCAGGGACCTACGGATTAACAGTCCGGCGCTCTACCAACTGAGCTATTGAGGAACAAATTTTTGGTCAATGCCCTGAACGATTGCAGGGCAGATAAGTGATGGCTCCTCAACCTGGGCTCGAACCAGGGACCTACGGATTAACAGTCCGGCGCTCTACCAACTGAGCTATTGAGGAATATCGGTCAACAGGCTTTGTTCGATTGCAAAGCCGAAAAATTCCTTGGCTCCTCAACCTGGGCTCGAACCAGGGACCTACGGATTAACAGTCCGGCGCTCTACCAACTGAGCTATTGAGGAACAAGACTGCGATTATAGAACGAATTTTTGACCTGAAAAACGGACGAGGTCATTTTTTGCCGCGCAGGGCTGGGCTCATTGCGGTGCCGGGGGCTCGGGCCGGCACCACAGCCAGGCCAGCACGCAGGCCATGCAGCCAATCGACAGCAGCTTGGCCCAGCCGGGCGCTGGCACCAGCAGCATGATGACTGCGCACAGCGCCATCGTGATGCTGGCGCTCCACTTGGCCTTGCGGCTGACAAAACCGCCCGCCGCCCAGTTGCGCAGCATGCCGCCAAACAGCCGGTGGTGCCACAGCCAGGCATGCAGGCGCGACGAGCTGCGCGCCGCGCAGGCCCCGGCCATCAGCACAAAGACCGTGGTCGGCAGCCCCGGCACAAAAATGCCGACGATGCCCATCGCCAGGCAGGCCACAGCCGCCAACAGCAGCAGCCAGCGCAAGACCGGACTGCGGATGGGGCAGTAAGCCGGTGTCTGCACGTCTTGCAGCGCGGTGGAAGAGGCTCCGGGCTCGTTCATGGTCCAGCATTGTGCATCGCGCCGCATAACAGTGTCTTGATGCTGGGCAAGGGTGGTGGGCATCTTGCTGCGCTGCTGCGCCGGTGCTTTGGGTGGCAAAAGGCGCCAGACGGGCTTGCGCGCTGCGCTACCATGCCGGCATGGCGATCTATCCAATCTTGAAAATGGGCGATGCCCGTTTGCTGCGCACCGCGCAGCCCGTGACCGAATTTGACACCGATGCGCTGCACCAGCTCGTGCAGGACCTGCTTGACACCATGCGCGACGCCAACGGCGCGGGCCTGGCTGCGCCGCAGATCGGGGTGGATCTGCAGGTGGTGTTCTTTGGCTCGCCCGAGCGCAACCCGCGCTACCCGGACCGCCCGCTGGTGCCGCCCACGGTGCTGATCAACCCGGTGATCACGCCCTTGTCGGACGAGGAAGAAGACGACTGGGAGGGGTGCCTGTCGGTGCCGGGGCTGCGCGGCATGGTGCCGCGCTGGCGCAAGATCCGCTACACCGGCTTTGACCAGTATGGCGACCCGATTGACCGCGAGGCCGAAGGCTTCCATGCCCGCGTTGTGCAGCATGAATGCGACCACCTCTGGGGCAAGCTCTACCCGATGCGGGTGCGCGATTTCAGCCAGTTCGGTTTTACCGAGATTTTGTTTCCCGGCATCAGCGCGGCCGAGGACGACTGAGCCGGGTTCGCCTTAACGGTCAACCGGCCGCGCCGCTGCCCGTCGCGGCCAGTGCCCAGAGCAGCTCGGTCTCGATCGCGATCTGGCTCACATTGTTCTGCAGCTCCGGGCCCTGCAGCAAAAAGCTGTCTTCCACGCGCTCGCCCAAGGTGCTGATCTTGGCCAGCTCGACACTCAGCTGGTGGCGGGCCAGGATGCGTGCCACGGTGTAGAGCAGGCCTGCGCGGTCTGCCGCCGAGATGGACAGCAGCCAGCGCTGGCCTTTGTCATCGGGGCGCAGCAGCACGCGCGGCGCCACCGGAAAGCTCTTGACCCGGCGCGAGACGCGGCGCTGCGCGGGCTCGGGCAGCGGCTGGGCGGCCACCAGCACGCGCGTGAGCTCGCTCTCGACCAGGTTGATCAGCTCGCGGTAGCTTTGCGGTGCATCGGTCGCCACCACCTGGAAGGTATCGAGCGCATAGCGGTTAAGGGCGGTGTGCACGCGCGCGTCCAGAATCGAAAAGCCCGCCTGGTCAAAATAGCTGCAGATGCGGGCAAACAGATCGGGCTGGTCGGGCGCATATACCATCACCTGCAGGCCTTCGCCGGCCAGCGACTGGCGCGCGCGCACCAAGGTGGCCTTGCTGCCCACGGCGCGTGACAGGTGGCGCGTGTGCCAGGCGATATCGGCGGCCTCGTGGCGCAGAAAATAATCGAGGCCCAGCGTATCCCACAGCGCTTTTTGCGATTCATGGGGCTGGGCCGACAGCGCCAGCAGCACCAGCGCTTCGCGCTTGCGGATTTCCACCTGCGCGGCCACATCGGGTGCCCGCCCGCCCAGCACACGCAGCGTCGAGCGGTACAGGTCTTCGAGCAGCTTGCCTTTCCAGGCATTCCAGACCTTGGGGCTGGTGCCGCGGATATCGGCGACGGTGAGCAGGTAGAGGGCGGTGAGCCGGCGCTCATTGCCCATGCGCTGGGCAAAGGCGGTGATCACCTCGGGGTCGGACGTATCCTGCTTTTGCGCGACCTGGCTCATCGTCAGGTGCTCGCGCACCAGAAACTCGACCAGCTGCCGGTCTTCCTTGGCAATCTGGTGATCGCGGCAAAAACGCTTGACTTCCAGCGCACCGATCTCCGAATGGTCACCACCCCGGCCCTTACCGATGTCGTGGAACAGGGCGGCCAGGTACAGAATCCAGGGCTTGTCCCAGCCAGCGGCCAGCTGGGAGCAGAACGGGTACTCATGCGCATGCTCGGCCATGAAAAAGCGCCGCACATTGCGCAGCACCATCAGGATGTGCTGGTCCACCGTGTAGACATGGAACAGGTCGTGCTGCATCTGGCCCACGATGCGGCGGAACGGCCAGAGGTAGCGGCCCAGCACCGAGGTCTGGTTGAGCAGCCGCATCGCATGGGTGATGCCATGGGGCTGCTGCAGAATCTGCATGAAGGTGGCGCGGTTGACCGGGTCACGACGGAACTGGGCATCCATCAGCTGGCGCGCATGGTAGAGCGCGCGGAAGGTACGGGCCGACAGGTCCTTCAAGCCCGGCTCGGTCTCGTAGAGCAAGAAGGTGCGCAAGATCGCATGCGGGTTGCGCTGGTAGACCTCGTCGTCGGCCACCTCAATGAGGCCGGCCTTGTCGTAGAACTCGTCATCGATGCGGCGCAAGGTGTGGTTGCCCGGGTGCAGGCGCTCGTCCATGTTCAGCATCAGGATCTGCGTGAGCTGGGCCACCGCCTTGGCAGCCCAGTAGTAGCGCTTCATCAGCTCCTCGCTGGCGCGCTTGGGAAAGCGCTGGCCAGCTGGCGTGATGGTCTTGAAGCCAAAGGACTCGGCCACCGGCGTTTGCAGGTCGAACACCAGCCGGTCCTCACGGCGCCGGGCCACAATGTGCAGCCGCGCGCGGATGAGGCAGATCAGGTCCTCGTTGCGCTGCAGGTTGCGCACCTCGTAGACGGTGGCCAGCCCCTTGTCGGCCAGCTCCTTCCAGCGGCTGCCCAGGCCGGTAGCGCGGCCCAGCCACAGAATCAGCTGCAGATCGCGCAGGCCGCCGGGCGATTCCTTGCAGTTGGGCTCGAGCGCATAGACGGTGTTCTCGTACTTGTTGTGGCGCTGCTGCATCTCCAGCACCTTGGCCACGACAAAGGCATCGGGCTTGATGGACTGGGCCAGCGCGGCCTGGAACAGGTGGTAGAGGCGGGGCGAGCCAATGATGCGGCGCGACTCCAGCAGCGCCGTCTGCACCGTCACATCGGCCTGGGCTTCGCTGATGCACTGGCTGATGGTGCGCACGCTCGACCCTATCTCCAGCCCGGCATCCCAGCACGAGCCGATGAACTGCTCGATCGCGGTGCGCAATTCAATGTCCTGCTCCGGATCGGTGCCTTCGGGCAGCAGCAGCAGCACATCGATATCGGAATAGGGAAACAGCTTGCCCCGGCCAAAGCCGCCCACCCCCACCAGGTTCAGGCGCCCGGGCAGGCCAGCCAGGTGCCAGAGATCGCGCAGCAGCCCATCGGCCAGCTGCGAGAGCTTGCGCAGCTGGGTCTGTATGCCCCGGGTGCTGCTGCCCCCGGCCATGATGTCATCAAACAGGGCGCTGCGTTGCGCCTGGTACTGCTCGCGCAGCTGCGGAATGCGAGGATCGTTCATGGTGCCTAACTATGCTGTCGTTGGCAGTGTGCCATAGCAATCAACAGCAGCTGCGAGTAAGCACATTCCATGCCACTACGCACCAAATGGGGGCATGGCGGAGGCGGGACTGCCAGAAACGACCAAGGCGGCATGCTGGTTGCAATGCCGCCTTGGTGTGGGCAGGTGCCGGGCAGGCCCGGCACGCGCGCAGCGATTTATTCGTGCCGGATCAGCACCCGATCAGCACTTGGTGCTGGTCACAAAGCTGGGCGGCGTGGGCGAGCCCTCCGACCAGGTCAGCACTTCATAGCCGGTGTCGGTCACCAGCACTTCGACTTCCCACTGGGCCGAGAGGCTGTGGTCCTTGGTGATGACGGTCCAGCCGTCATTGCCCAGGTCCTTGATGTCCTTCTTGCCCAGGTTGAGCATGGGCTCGATCGTGAAGATCATGCCGGTCTTGAGCTCGACGCCGGTGCCCGGGCGGCCGTAATGCAGCACCTGGGGCTCGTCGTGGAACACCTTGCCGATGCCGTGGCCGCAATACTCGCGCACGACCGACAGGCCCTGGCCTTCGGCAAACTTCTGGATCGCATGGCCGATATCGCCCAGGTGGGCGCCATTCTTGACCTGCACGATGCCATGCCACATGGCTTCAAAGGTCAGCTGGCACAGGCGCTTGCCCGCAATCGTGCCTTCGCCGATCACGAACATGCGGCTGTTGTCACCAAAATAGCCTTCGGGCGTGATGATGGTCACGTCCACATTGACGATGTCGCCCTTCTTGAGCGGTTTGTCATTGGGGATGCCGTGGCAGACCACATGGTTGACCGACGTGCAGACATAGGCCGGGTAGGGCGTCATGCCTGGCGGCTGGTAGCCCAGGCAGGCCGATTTGGTGCCTTGCTTTTCCATCGCCTCGGCGCACAGCAGATCGATTTGCTTGGTGGTGATACCCGGTTGGATGTGGGGGGTGATGTAGTCCAAGACCTCCGAGGCCAGGCGGCCTGCGATGCGCATCTGCGCAATATCGTCTTCGGTATTGATTTTGATCGTCATAGCCCACGATTATCCCACTGCTGCCATTGGCCTGTTTTCCATGCGGCTACGTGTCCTGGCGCGGCACAGTAGAATCCCGGGTTATCCCGCCCTTGTCATGGTGCTGCCACGGTCCGCCCGTAGCAGTGGGCAAGGCGCATGCGTGCTTTCTTCCCATCCTCCTAGTCCACATAGGCTGCCACGTGACACTGCACCTGACTCAGCTACCAGGCGGTAACGCCCTCAGCTCCTTCCGCGCCCAACAACTGCAGACCGCATTGACGGCGATCCATCCAAAGATAACGGGCATTGCTGCCCGTTTTGTGCATCTGGTGGCCACCGAGCAGCCCCTGGCGGGTGCCCAGGCCGAGCGCGTAGCGGCCCTGCTGACCTATGGCGACCCCTATGAAGGCGGCAGCGATGGCCTGGCCTTCATCGTCACCCCGCGCATGGGCACCATCTCGCCCTGGGCTTCCAAGGCCACCGACATTGCCCGCAACTGCGGCCTGGCGCTGTTCCGCATCGAGCGCCTGACCGAGTACCGGATCGAGCTCAAGGCCGGCCTGCTGGGTGGCAAGCCCGAGCTGAGCGCCGAGCAGACCGCGCAGATCGCCGCACTGCTGCACGACCGCATGACCGAGTCGGTCTTCGCCACCCGCGCCGAAGCCGAGCAGCTGTTCTCCGCACTGCAAGCCCAGCCGATGGAGTTTGTCGATGTGCTGGGCGGCGGCCGCAGCGCGCTGGAAAAAGCCAACAAGCAATGGGGCCTGGCGCTGGCCGACGACGAGATCGAGTACCTGGAAAACGCCTTCAAGGGCCTGGCGCGCAACCCCAGCGATGTCGAGCTGATGATGTTTGCCCAGGCGAACTCCGAGCACTGCCGCCACAAGATCTTCAACGCCAAGTTCACCATCGATGGCGTGGCGCAGGACAAGAGCCTGTTTGGCATGATCCGCCACACCGAGGCGGTATCGCCCCAACACACCGTCGTTGCCTATTCGGACAATGCCTCCATCATGGAAGGCCACCAGGTCGAGCGCTTTGTCGCGCCGTTCAACACCCAGGCCGATGCCGTGACTGCGCCCAGCTACCAAAAGCACAGCGCCACCAGCCATGTGCTGATGAAGGTCGAGACCCACAACCACCCCACAGCCATCTCGCCTTTCCCCGGCGCCTCCACCGGCGCGGGCGGTGAGATCCGTGACGAAGGCGCGACCGGCCGGGGCTCCAAGCCCAAGGCGGGCCTCACCGGTTTCACCGTCTCCAAGCTCTGGGGCAGCGAGGTCGGCAAGCCCGAGCACATCGCCAGCCCGCTGCAGATCATGATCGAAGGCCCGCTGGGCGGCGCCGCGTTCAACAACGAATTCGGCCGCCCCAACCTGACCGGCTACTTCCGCGAGTACGAGCAGCAAGTCGGTGACATCACCCGTGGCTACCACAAGCCCATCATGATCGCCGGTGGCCTGGGCGTGATCGATGCCGAGCAGACCCAGAAGATCCTCTTCCCGGCTGGCACCTTGCTGATCCAGCTGGGCGGCCCGGGCATGCGCATCGGCATGGGCGGGGGTGCTGCCAGCTCCATGGCCAGCGGCACCAACGCGGCCGAGCTGGACTTTGACTCGGTGCAGCGCGGCAACCCCGAGATCGAGCGCCGTGCGCAAGAGGTCATCAACCACTGCTGGCAGCAGGGCGCGGCCAACCCCATCCTGGCGATCCACGACGTGGGCGCCGGTGGCCTGTCCAACGCTTTTCCCGAGCTGACCAATGACGCCGGCCGTGGCGCCCGCTTTGACCTGCGCAAGGTCAACCTCGAAGAATCGGGCCTGGCTCCGAAGGAAATCTGGTCCAACGAAAGCCAGGAGCGCTATGTGATGGCGATTGCGCCCGAGTCGCTGGCGCAGTTCACGGCGTTTTGCGAGCGCGAGCGCTGCCCGTTTGCCGTCATCGGCACGGCCACCGAAGAGCGCCAGCTGGTGCTCGAAGACCCGGCTGCGACCGCGGACGACCAGAAATTCCCGGTCGATATGCCGATGGACGTGCTGCTGGGCAAGCCGCCCAAGATGCACAAGGATGTGCAGACTGTGGCACGCAGCCTGCCGGCCATCGACCTGACCGGCGTGCCGCTGGAAAAGGCCGTGATCGACGTGCTGGCCCACCCCACGGTAGCCTCCAAGCGCTTCCTGGTCACCATTGGTGACCGCGCCGTCGGCGGCCTGACCCACCGCGACCAGATGGTCGGCCCTTGGCAGGTGCCGGTGGCCGACGTGGCCGTGACCCTGGCCGATTTCCAGGGCTTCAAGGGCGAAGCGATGGCGATGGGCGAGCGCACGCCGCTGGCAGCGATCAATGCTCCCGCCTCGGGCCGCATGGCGGTGGCCGAGGCCATCACCAATATGCTGGCAGCGCCCATTGCGCTGTCCAAGGTCAAGATGTCGGCCAACTGGATGGCCGCCTGCGGCGAGCCCGGGGAAGACGCCGACCTGTACGCCACCGTCAAGGCCGTGGGCATGGAGCTGTGCCCGCAGCTGAACATCTCCATCCCCGTGGGCAAGGACAGCCTGTCGATGCGCACGCAGTGGAGCGAGGGCGGCCAGACCAAGAAGGTCACCTCGCCCGTCAGCCTGATCATCACCGGCTTTGCCTCCATCGATGATGTGCGCAGCACCTTGACGCCCCAGCTGGACGCCAACGAGCCCGACACCACCTTGGTGCTGGTTGATCTGTCGCGCGGCAAGATGCGCATGGGTGGCTCGATCCTGGGCCAGGTGCTGGGCCAAAGCGGCAATGAAACGCCGGACCTGGACGAGGCCAAGGACCTGATTGCACTCGTTGACGCCGTCAACGCGCTGCGCGCCCAGGGCAAGATCCTGGCCTACCACGACAAGGGCGACGGCGGCCTGCTGGCCACCGTGGCCGAAATGGCCTTTGCCGGCCATGTCGGCGTGGCACTGAATGTGGACATGCTGATCACCGAAGGCGATGGCATCTCCGACAGCCGCATGGACAGCGGCGAAGGCAAGAACTGGGGCGCCCAGGTATCGGGCCGCCGCGAAGACCTGACTTTGCGCGCGCTGTTCAACGAAGAGCTGGGCGTGGTGCTGCAGGTCAAGACCAGCGACAGCGCCGAGGTGCTGCAGACGCTGCGCGAGCACGGCCTGTCCACCTGCAGCCACATCGTGGGCAAGACGCGTCCGGCCTCGTCCAGCATGGACATGGGCAAGGGCGAGCTGCAGGTCTGGCGCGATGCCAAGAAGGTGTTTGGCGCCAGCCTGAGCGATCTGCACCAGGTCTGGGATGCCGTGAGCTGGAAGATTGCCCAGCAGCGCGACAACCCCGCTTGTGCCGACAGCGAGCACGCTTCGGTAGGTGTGCCGTCTGACCCGGGCATGCATGTGCACCTGACCTTCGACCCGCAAGAGGTGGTGGCAGCCCCGTATGTGAACGTGGCAGCCAAGCCCCGCGTGGCGGTGCTGCGCGAGCAGGGCGTTAACTCCCACGTGGAGATGGCCTACGCCTTTGGCGAAGCCGGCTTTGAAGCGGTGGACGTGCACATGACCGACCTGCAGACGGGCCGTGCCCAGCTGCGTGACTTTGCCGGTATCGTCGCCTGCGGCGGCTTCAGCTATGGTGACACCCTGGGCGCCGGCATTGGCTGGGCCCGCTCCATCACCTTCAACGAGCCGCTGTCCGAGCAGTTCCAGGCCTTCTTCAGCCGCAAGGACACGTTCGGCCTGGGCGTCTGCAATGGCTGCCAGATGTTTGCCGAACTGGCCGATATCATCCCCGGTGCGCAAGACTGGCCACGCTTTACGCAAAACCAGAGCAACCGCTTCGAGGCGCGCCTGTCGATGGTCGAAGTGCTGGACTCGCCCAGCCTGTTCCTGCAAGGCATGGCTGGCTCGCGCCTGCCGATCGCCGTGGCCCATGGCGAAGGCTATGCCAACTTCCGCTTCCGTGGCAACGCCGATGCGGTGATCGCCGCGATGCGCTATGTGGACAACCACGGCCAGGCGACCGAGCAGTACCCGTTCAACCCGAACGGCTCGGCCGGCGGCCTGACCGCTGTGACCACCGCCGATGGCCGCTTTACCGCGATGATGCCGCACCCCGAGCGCGTGTTCCGCAACGTGCAGATGAGCTGGACCGACGGCGACCGTTCGGCCCACAGCCCCTGGATGCGCGTCTGGCGCAATGCCCGCCACTGGCTGGGCTGATCTGCGCAACGCCCATGACGAAGGCCCTGCACTGCAGGGCCTTTTTTCATGCGCCGCGGTTCAGTGGCTCAGAGCTTCATCACCACCGGGCCGCCCTTGGCAATGGCGCGCTGGTAGGCTTCGCGGGCCTGCATGCGCTGGCGGTAGGCATGCAGATGCGGCCAGTCGGCGGCATTGGCGCAGCGCGCCAGCGCGGCCTCGACGGCAAAGCCCATCTGAAAATCGGCCATCGTCAGGTGATCGCCGGCAAACCAGGGCTGGTGAGCCAAGTGGTGGTTCATATAGGCCATCGCCGCCTCCATGTGCGGCGCGATCAGCTGCTTGTGCACCTGCTGGCGCAGGCCGCGCAGCACCGGGCGCACGACGGGGCGCAGCAGCAGCGGCAAGCGCTTGGCCGCGATGCTGTCAAACACCAGCTGCAGCAGCAGCCAGTTCATCAGCGAGCCCTCGGCAAAATGCATCCAGTAGCGGCACTGCAGGTGCTCGGGGCTGCTGCGCGGCGGATCGAGGTGGGCCATGTCGGGCGGCGCCCAGGCGCCATAGCGCTCGGCCAGGTACTCGATGATGGCGCCGGATTCTGCAATCACCAGGCCCCGGTCGCAGAGGATGGGTGAGAGGCCCAGCGGGTGGATGCGCTTGAGCGCCGGCGGCGCTAGGCGCGTCTTGGCATCGCGCGGGTAGGTCTCCAGCGCATAGGGCAGGTTCAGCTCTTCGAGCAGCCACAGCACGCGCTGCGAGCGTGAGGTTTCCAGGTGGTGAAGGGTCAGCATGCTTCAGTTTCCTTGCATGCGGCGCACCCAGGCCACCAGACCGGATGCCGTCGATTTGTAGCCGGGGCGCCAGCTCAGCCGGGAGCGCCAGGGCACGCCCAGCAGAAAGTGGCCCCGGGCCCAGCCCTTAAGCATCGCGCTGGCCGCCTGCTCTGGCTGCGGCCAGACTGGCAGGCTGGCGGGGTGAGGCTCGGTGAAGAAGGCATCGCTCAGGCCGGGCTTGAGCACGGCCAGGCTGACGCCTACGCCCTGAGGCACCAGCTCGAGTTGCAAGGTCTCGGCCAGGTTGATGAGTGCCGCCTGGCTGGGCCCATAGGCCAGGTTGCCCGGCAGACCCCGCAGGCCGGCCACACTGGCCACCAGGCTCAGATGCGGTTGGCGCCCGGCGCGCGCCGCTGCCAGCAGGTGGGGCGTGACGGCCGCGATCAAATGCAAGGCCCCGGTCAGATTGACCTCGCGGTGCTGCAGCAAGCTGTTGAGGTCCAGGTCATCGGCCCGCATGGTCTGCCGCTCGCCTGCGCAGTAGCAGACCAGGTCCAGCGGCCCGTCCTCCAGCAGCTGCTGCACGGCGCTGACGACCGCATCGCGGTCCGTGACATCCAGCGGCAGCGGCAGACAGCCCGGGTGCTGCTCGGCGAAGCTGTCCAACACCTCCTGCCGGCGCGCGGACACGATCACGCGCGCGCCTGTGGCATGCAGCTGCTCGGCCAGCGCCAGACCGATGCCCGAGCTGGCGCCCACCAGCCAGACACGCAAGCCGTACCAGCGCGCAATGGGGGTGTTCAGTGGCATGGCTGCCTCCTGGCGCTGGCGCATGGGCACGATGGCTGGTAGGCGATGGTGGTGGTGGCGGTTGTCATAGGGTGTTCCGGTTGTCCGACCCTGTCTGGGCAAGGTCTACGCTTAGCACTACGCACCAGCAAGAGATTTGGATTCAATGCGCCGATTATTTTTTTGCATCGTTTTTTGCATCCAATGGAGGGCTTGCTGCGTATAGCGGCCAGATGCATGAAAGTTTTGGACGTGAGCGACCGCTGACCGCTAAGAGATTGGAGGGTTTGCCCGAGGCGCTTGCTGCTTGGCAGTAATACAACGGATACACCGGCTGCGCAGGCTTGGCTCCACAATGCTGGCATGCGCACACCTACCACTGACACTGAACTGATGCTTTTGTTAGACCGCATAGCCGCCCGCGAGGACAAGGCGCTCCGGCTTTTGTACGACGAGACCGCGTCCCGGCTGTATGGCCTGGCGCTGCGCATTCTGGGCAACCAAGCCTGGGCCGAGGATGTGCTGCAGGACAGTTTTGTCGCCATCTGGCGTAACGCGGGCAGTTACCGCGATTCGCTCAGCCCACCGCTGGCCTGGATGGGGATGCTCGTGCGCAGCAGGGCACTGGATTTTCTGCGCCGGCGCAAGGCCGAGCGGCTGGACCAGCATGCGCTGGTCGATGACATGGATGACTTGCCGCAGGGCGACGATGCACAAGGCCCCATGCAATCGGTGGAAGCCAGCGAGCAGGCGACGGTGTTGCACCAATGCATGGAGCGGCTGCAGCAGGCCCAGCGCCAGGTGGTGAGCCTGGCCTATTTGCGAGATTTGAGCCACAGCGAGCTGGCCAGCCACTTCCAGCTGCCGCTGGGCACCGTTAAAACCTGGATGCGCCGCAGTCTGGAGCAGCTGCGCAAGTGCATGGCCCGCCACGTGTAGGCGCAAAGGAGTGCTCTGATGAATCTGGTACAACACCCTGAACTGCTCGACCGGCTCGCTGCGGCCTATGCGCTGGGCACCTTGCGCGCCGGCGCCCGCCGCCGCTTTGAGCAGATGGCCCGCGCCCACCCGCAGGTGCGCTCGGCCGCCATGCTGTGGCAGGGCCGCTGGTCGGCGCTGTCCGAGCTGCAGTCGCCCGTGCAACCCGATGCCGCCGTCTGGACCCGCATCCAGAACCTGGTCGATGCCGACCAGGCTGGAATAGCGCTGGAGCGGCAGCGCGCTGCTGCCAACGCCCGCAGCCCCAAGGCGCTGGCCTGGTGGCGCTCGCTGGCGCTGACTGGCGCCGTGGCCACCGTCGCTGCCATCGGCATTGGCCTCTATGCGCAGCAAAATCTGCAACGCAGCGCAGGCCAGCAGGTGGCTGCCTTGCAGACCGAGCTGCAAAAGACCCAGACCGCGTTGCAGGCCGCCCCCCAGGTGCAGTATGTCGCGGTGCTGGCCGATGGCAAGGCGCAGGCCTCCATGCTGGTGACCTTTGATGCCCGCCAGGGCCAGTTGGTGCTGCAGCGCGTGGGCGGTTACCAGGAGGCCGCCGACCGGTCGCTGCAGCTGTGGGCCTTGCCCGCGCAGGGCGCGCCGCAGTCGCTGGGCGTCATGGGCGAGGGGCGCCTGGCGCAACTGCAGGCACAGCTGGCCCAGGTGCAGGCCGTCCCTGCGCTGGCCGTCAGCTTGGAGCCCAAGGGCGGCGTGCCCAGCGAGACGGGTCCGACCGGGCCGGTGCTGTTCAGCGGGGCTTTGATCAAGCGCGATTTGTAAGCTGATTTTCCCGCTCCCACGCCCTGAACCTGGCGGTACAGGGCGTTTTTATGGCGTGTTCCATCGCGGGAAATGCTTGCGCTGGCAGCAGTAACCGCCTCCACGGGCGGGCGATTTAACACCCTGTTTTCAAAGAGAATTTATATAACAAATGAGATCTATTCTCATTCGTAATATACTAGCGCGCCTTGTCCTCTTTACTGCTCGCCCGTCCCCGCCATGTCCGCCCTCCCGTTGGAAGCCTTTCGCGATAGCTATCGCGAGCTGATCGCCTTTGTGGCACGCCGTACCGGCAGCCGCCAATCGGCGCAGGACATCGTGCATGACGCCTGGCTGCGCGTGGTGGAAGCGGGGCCCATGGCGCAAAGCCAGCACCCGGCGCCACGCGCCTATCTGTACACGGTGGCCGAGCATCTGGTGATCGACCACCTGCGCCGGGCCGCGCGCAGCTCCGAGCGCTTTGACAGCAGCTTCCATGACAGCAGCGCCGGTGTGCAGGCGCTGGGCCAGGATGTGGCCGAGGCCAGCCTGCAGCGCGAGGCGCTGGTGGCGGTCGATGCCGCCATTGCCGCCTTGCCAGAGCGCTGCCGCCGCATGTTCCTGGCCGACCGGCTCGATGGCGAATCGCAGGCGGCGATTGCCGCTGCGCATGGCGTCTCGGTCAAGACAGTGGAGCGAGAGATCATGCGCGCCATGGATGCGATTGAAGCGGCCCTGCACGAATGGCGCGGCGATGGCGTCGTGCAGGCGCTGCCACGCAAGGGCCGGCGCCGCGCGCTGTCTGCCTTGCTCGGTGTGGCAGGCCTGGGCGCCAGCGGCAGCCTGGCCTGGCGCTTGTACCAAAGCCAGGTGGTGACCTGGCAGATCCAGCTGGGCACCGCTACCGGCCGCCAGCTGAACCAGGCCCTGCCCGATGGCAGCAGCATTGCGCTGGATGCGCAGACCCGCCTGGATGTGCGTTACTACGGCAGCCGCCGCTATGTGCAAATGCACCATGGCGCGGCCTTCTTCAGCGTGGCGCGCAATGCCGATGCGCCTTTTATCGTCGATGCCGGCCCGGCCCGCATCACCGTGCTGGGCACCCGGTTTGAAGTGGCCCTCGATAACCAGGGTGGGCTGCGTGTAGCCGTGGAAGAGGGCCGGGTGCGCGTGCAAGAGCGCGGCAGCGATGGCGATCTGGCCGATGCCGGCGATGGCTGGGAGCTGACGGGCAGCCAGAGCCTGGACTGGCAGCCAGGCCAGTCGCCCCGGCGCGACAGCAGCGCGGAAGAGGTGGCGGCCTGGCGCAATGGCTGGCTGGATTTCCGCCACGAGCCGCTGGGCCTGGCGGTGCAGCGCCTGGCCCGTTACTGCCCCGTGCCTCTGCAGGTGGCGCCGGATGCAGAACACCTGACGATTTTTGGCCGGGTGCGCATTGCCGATGCCCGCGCCTGGCTGCAGCTGCTGCCGCGCAGTGTGCCGGTGGTAGTGCGCGAAGAAGGCCAGGGCGCTGCGCGCCGCATCACGATTGCACGGCGCAAGGCGCAGAGTTGAGCGATGGCGTGCATGCACTATGGGCCGCTGACCGGCCATTTAAAAATACTTGCGCTGGCGTTGAGGGAAAACTGCGTCTCGTTCGTATTACCTCTTGTGAACCACATGAGGAAAGTACCCAACGCTATGTCGCACCCCTGCAAACGCCACCTGATCGCCCTGGCCATTGCCGCCTTGGCCGGCGCGGCCTCGGCCGCTGATTTTGATATTTCCGCCCAGCCGCTCGACAGCGCGCTGGCCCAACTGGCCCGCCAGGCCGGCCTGCAATTGATGGCGCCACCGGCGCTGGTGCAAGGGCGCCCCGGCGCCGCCGTCAAGGGCAGCATGAGCGCCCAGGATGCCGTGCGCCAGCTGCTGCGCAACACCAACCTGGTGGCCCGCATCGAAGGCACGACCCTGGTCATCGACAACGGCCAGACCGCGGGTGAAGTGGCCTTGAACCCGGTGGTGGTGACGGCACCCGCCACGCGCGCCGGTGACCGCCCCGAGGCCTATGCCGGTGGCAAGCAGGCGCGCGGCAGCCGCATTGGCATGCTTGGCGACCAGGATGTGATGGATACGCCTTTCTCCACCGTGGCCTACACCGCAGAAGCGGTGGCCGACCAGCAGGCACGCACCTTGGGTGAGGTGCTGGCCAACGACGCCTCGGTGCGCCTGACCACCGCCTCGCAGGGCTTTAGCGAAGACATCCAGGTGCGCGGCTTTGGCATCAGCGGTGGCGATGTGGGCCTCAACGGCCTCTATGGCCTGACTTCGGCCAGCCGCGTGCCGGCCGAGATTCTGGAGCGTGCCGAGCTGCTCAAGGGCCCGGGCGCGATGGTTGGCGGCATGCCGCCGGGCGGCAGCATTGGCGGCGCCATCAATGTGCAGACCAAGCGCGCGGGCGATGATCCGCTCAACCGCGTGGGCCTGCAGTACCTGGGCCGCGCGCAGTTTGGCAGCAGCGTCGATATCTCGCGCCGCTTTGGCGAGAACAAGGAGTGGGGCGTGCGCGTCAATGGCGCAGCGCGCGGTGGCGAGGCCAGCATCCGTGGTGGCGACCAGAAGCTGGGCGTCGGCGCGATCGCGGTGGACTACCGGGGCAGCAACCTGCGCTGGTCGCTCGACGCCTATGCGCAGCGCGAAGAGATGGAAGATTTCCGCCCGCAGATCGGCTTCAACCCGGCGCTCACGTCCTTGCCCAAGCCACCTAATTCGCGTAGCAACTGGTTCCCCGATACCGATCTGTCGCTGGACGACAAGGTCATCGCCTCGCGCCTGGAGGTCGATCTGAACGACCAGGTCACGGCGTTTGCCGGCATCGGCTACCGCAAGGGAAAGGCCCAGCAGATCTTCCCGACCACCACCACGTCGATGAATGCGGCCGGCGACTTCACGGTGCGCAGCAGCTTCTATGACTCCTACAGCGAGACCAGCAGCGCCGATGTCGGGCTGCGTGCCAAGTTCGCGACCGCGGGCATCAAGCACTCGCTGGTGGTCAGCGCCTCCGACCTGCGCCAGGAATCCGGCAACGCCTATGTGGCCGGCCTGACCACATCGCCCTCGAACATCTACAATCCCTCGCCCTTGCCACCGGTCGAAGGCGCGCGCACCGAGCCCAACAAGGCCTCCAAGGCGCACAACTACGGCATTGCGGTGACGGACACCTTGGCCTTGGCCGATGACCGCCTGCTGCTGACGCTGGGCCTGCGCCGCCAGACGGTGGACCTGCGCAACTTCAGCACCGCCACCGGCGCGCAGACCAGCCGCTACGCCAAGAGCGCAACCACGCCGCTGGTCGGCCTGGTGGTCAAGGCCAATGACCAGGTCTCCGTCTACGGCAACTACACGGCTGGCCTCTCGCGCGGTGCCACGGCGCCCAACACGGCCGTCAATGCCGGCGAGGTGTTTCCTCCGTTCAAGTCCAAGCAGTACGAAGCGGGCGTGAAGGTGGACTGGGGCCGCTTCATGACGACGGCCAGCCTGTTCCAGATCAGCCGCCCCAACAGCATGACCGACCCGAGCACCAACATCTACAGCTTTGATGGTGAGCAGCGCAACCGGGGCCTGGAGCTGGCCGCCTATGGCGAGCTGCAGCGCGGTCTGCGCTTGATGGGGGGCCTCACCTTCAACCGCGCCAAGGTCACCAAGGCGGCGCAGTACCAGGGCAACGATGCCTACGGCGTGCCCAAGCTCAATGCCAACCTGGGTGCCGACTGGGATGTGCCCGGCGCGCAGGGCCTGTCGGTCAACGGCCGTGTGATCCGTACCGGCTCGGCCTGGGCCAGCAATGCCAACACCCTCAAGCTCTCGGGCTGGACCCGCTTTGACGTGGGCGCGCGCTACCGCACCCAGGTCAGCGGCAAGGCGGTGGTGCTGCGTGCCAATGTCGAGAACCTGACGGGCAAGAACGTCTGGTTGATCAGCGGCAACAACTACCTGACCTTGAGCGCGCCGCGTACCGTGGTGCTGTCGGCAACGGTTGATTTTTGAGAACCTGCGGGTGGTCTCCGCGCAGTGGCGTAGAGACCGTCCACCGGTTCTGGGGAGTGGGCTGCGGGAGCGCACAAGGCGCCTGCAGCATGTTTATCAAAATAGGAGAGAGAGCATATGTTGAAGAAATCCCTGTCTGCCCTGAGCCTGGCCGTGCTGGCCATGTCCGCCCAAGCCCACCAGGTCTGGCTCGAGCCCGCCGGTGCAGACAACGCCGTGGTGCTGCGCTTTGGCGAGTTTGGCGACAACCTGCGCGAAGCGTCCCCCGGTCTGCTGGACCATTTTGGCAAGCCCCAGGGCGTGCTGATCAACGCCAAGGGCGAAGAGAAGGCCGCTGCCGGCAACAAGACCGCCAATGGCTTTGCGCTGCCTTTCAGCGTTCAGGCGGGCGAATCCATCGTGGCGGAGGACGCGAACTACCCGCTGTCCAAGTTCAAGCGTGATGGCAAGGATGTCACCAACTGGTACCACCCCGCTGCACGCCTGGTCACCGGCTTTGCCGCGCAAAAGCCCAAGCTGGCACTGGACCTGACCCCGACCGGCAAGGACGGTGAGTTCAAGGCCACGTTCAAGGGCCAGCCGCTGGCCAAGACCCAGGTCGCGCTGGTCACCCAATCGGGCTGGATGAAAGAGGGCCACACCGATGCCCAAGGCCTGGTGCATTTCGACCTGCCATGGCAAGGCCAGTATGTGGCCGAGATCAAGCACAACGACCGCACGCCCGGCGAGCGCGCTGGCGAGAAGTACGACGGCGTGAGCTATGTGACCTCGGTCACCTATGTGAAGCCGGACGGCGTGGCCCCTGTGGCGGCTGGCCCCGTGGCAACGCCTAACCCGGCCAAATGACCAGCCAGGCGCTGAGCGGCGCCTTGCGCGCCGCGCTGGCCAAGGCCTGCCGGGTTGGCCCGCTGCTCTCGCGCATCGTTGCCGCCATTGGCGGCGGCTATGCGCTGGCGGCGGTGGCCAGCGTGGCGGTGCTGGCCTTGCCCATGGCCAAACCCCAGGCGGTGCTCGCCGGCACCATGGCCAGCTTTCTGGTCTACACCGGCGCGGTGATCTGGGTGTTTGCCGTGCGTTCGGCCACCCGTGCCTGGGTGGGGCTGCTGCTGGCCGCTATACCGCTGCTGCTGGCCGCCTGGCCGGTATGGAATGGAGTGACTCCGGCATGACTGCCATTGATAAAAAAGATAGCAAACCGAGCAAGCCAGCCGTGCGCGGCATCCGCCAGACCATGTCCGACCTGCATATCTGGGCCGGGCTGCTGGTGGGCTGGATTCTGTATGCGATGTTTCTCACCGGCACGGTGAGCTACTTCAAGGAAGAGATTTCGCAGTGGATGCGGCCCGAGCTGGCCCACCAGGCCGTGGTGCCCGATGCCGCCGAGGTGGCCCCGCGTGTGGCGCAGGTGCTGGAGCAAGTGGCCCCTGGCAGCAACCAGTGGAGCCTGGCCATGCCCGATGCGCGCAACAACGTCGTGAGCGCGTTCTGGCGTATTGCCAAGCCCGAAAAGGGCGAGCGCGGCTTTGGCAGCGCAGTATTCGATCCCCAGACCGGCCAGAAGGTGGCCGGCCGCGAGACCGTGGGCGGTGAGTTCTTCTACCGTTTCCATTTTCAGTTCCACTACATGCCCGTGCTCTGGGCGCGCTGGCTGGCGAGTTTTTGCGCCATGTTCATGCTGGTGGCCATTGTCAGCGGCGTGATCACGCACAAGAAGATCTTTGTCGACTTCTTCACCTTCCGCTGGGGCAAGGGCCAGCGCTCCTGGCTCGATGCGCACAATGCGCTGTCGGTCTTTGGGCTGCCTTTCCACGCGATGATCACCTATACCGGCCTGGTCACGCTGATGGCGATGACCATGCCCTGGGCCAGCAGCGCTGCCTTCAAGACCCAGGCCGAGCGCCAGGCCATGCAAAGTGAGTTGAGCACCTTTATCCCCGCCGGCAAACCCAGTGGCGAGGCCGCGCCGCTGGCCCCCTTGGGCGATATGGTGCGCCAGGCCCAGCAGCGCTGGGGCGAGGACCGCATTGGCCGCGTCACCGTCAACAACGCAGGCGATGCATCGGCGCGCGTGATCGTCACCTATGGCGATTTCGAGCGCGTGTCGATCAGCCCCAAATACATGCTGTTCGAGGGCAGCACGGGCAAGCTGCTCGAGGTCAAGGACCAGGTCGGCGCGGCGGCCGAGACGCGTGGCGTGCTCTATGCCTTGCACCTGGGCCGCTTTGGCGATACCACCGTGCGCTGGTTGTACTTCCTCACCAGCCTGGCAGGCACGGCCATGGTCGGCACCGGCCTGGTGATGTGGACCGTCAAGCGCCGCACCAAGCTGCCCCATCCGGACAAGCCTTACTTTGGCTTCTGGCTGGTGGAGCGCCTGAACATTGCTGCGATTGCGGGCCTGAGCATCGGCATGGCCGCCATGCTCTGGGCCAACCGCCTGCTGCCGCTGGGCATGGAAAAACGCAGTGACTGGGAGATCCACTGGTTCTTCATCCTCTGGGGTGCCAGCTTGGTCTGGGCCATGCTGCGGCCTGCCAAGCGCGCCTGGGTGGAGCTGCTCTGGGCCGGTTGCGCGGCGCTGGCCTTGCTGCCGGTCCTCAATGTGCTGACCACCGACCGCCCGCTGTGGCGCAGCCTGATCGAGGGTGACTGGGTGTTCAGCGGGCTGGAGCTGACCTTGCTGGCGCTCGCTGCGCTGCATGCCTGGCTGGCGGTGCGCACCTGGCGCCACCAACCCAAGCGCAAGCCGCAGCGCCAGGCAGCGCCACGGCAAGCGCCTGCCGCCCGAGATGCTGACACGGGCGCGGTGGCCGCCAATGCGGTGGCCGTCAATACGGTGGCCGTCAATACGGTGGCCGCCAACGCTGCCATTGCCACCGATCTGCAGGAGGCCCGGCCATGAATCACCTTGCCATTCAGCTGGTGTCGCTGCCAGCGTTTGCACTGCTGGCGCTGGCCATGGACCGCCACCAGCTCGACCTGTTGGGCCGTGAACTACCAGCTGGCCAAACCCGGGGCCTGCGCCTGGCCGGCTGGCTGGCGCTGCTGGCCTCGCTGGCGATAGCCGTGGGGCTCAAGGGTTGGTCGCTGGGCCTGGTGACCTGGTGCGGCCATATCTCGCTCAGCGCCGCCATCGTCATCCTCACGATGGTGGCCTGGGAACGCCGCAAATCTGTAAAAAAGTGAGACGCCAGGCGGGTCGCAGGCCTGTCTTGCATCATTTCGTCTTGCGCCCTGCCTACAATCGTGCGATGCCGCTAGAAATAAATCTATAAAGCGGTTTACTAACAGATTGAATGGACGGGGAGGCGGTTTGTCACGTGTCTTAGCAACCGAAGCCGAGGTGGTGGCGCTGTCACCGGATGCCTCTTCCACCAAGGCGGCACAAGGGTTGAAGAACCCCAGCAAATGGCCCAGCCTGGGCTGCAATGAAACGGCAGCCTGGGGCGAATGCCAGGGCAGCGGCTCCAAGCCCTACCAGACCCAGGTCGATCTGAGTGGGCCATCCTTCAAGTGCTCTTGCCCGAGCCGCAAATTCCCCTGCAAACATGGCCTGGCGCTGATGCTGCTGCGCGCTGCCGGCCAGGTGGCCGACAATGCCGAGCCGCCTGCCTGGGTCAGCGCCTGGCTGGACAGCCGCGCTGAAAAAGCCGAGAAAAAAGAAGCCAAGGCTGCTGCCATTGCCGCAGCTCCGCCGCCCGATCCCGAGGCGCTGGCCAAGCAGCAGGCCAAGCGCGACGACAAGCGCTGGGACAAGGTGGCCGCTGGCATGCAGGAGCTGCAACTGTGGATGCAGGACATGCTGCGCAACGGCCTGGCCAACCTCTCGGGCGACCAGCAGGCGCGCCAGCACTGGAACACGATGGCCGCGCGCATGGTCGATGCGCAGGCCAGCGGCATGGCCGCCCGTATCAAGGAGGCCTGGGAGCTGGTGGACAGCCATCCGCAATGGTCGCGTGACCTGCTGGTGCAGCTGGGCCACTGGCAATTGCTGGCCGATGCGGTGGCACGGCGCGATACCCTCGGCGCCGAGACCCGCGCCGATGTGATGGCCGCGCTGGGCTGGCCCATGGACAAGGCCGAGGTGCAGGCGCGCGGCCAGGCGCTGGCCGATGACTGGCGGGTCGTAGGCCTGCGCCAGATCGAGCGCGAAGGCCGTCTGCAGGAGCGCCGCGTATGGCTGCAAGGTCTGCACAGCGGGCGCATCGCCTGGCTGCTCGATTATGCGCAAGGCGGCCGTGGTTTTGAGACCGCCTGGGTGCCGGCGCAAAGCTACCGGGGCAGTCTGCATTTTTACCCCGGCCAGGCGCCTCTGCGCGCGATTGCGGGTGCTGATATCGAGTTGCTGGCGCCTGGCGCCGGCGCGCCTTTGGGCGAGGCGGCATGGCGCGATGCCTTGGCGCAGCTGAGCCAGCGCATGGCCGCCAACCCCTTGCAGCCGGTGCAGCCGCTGTGGTGCGGCCAGGGGCGCTTGCAGATCAGCGCTGGCCAGTGGTATGCGGTCTGGCCGCAACAGGGCGAGGCCTCGGCGCTGGTGCCGCTGGCCTTAGCTGATGACCAGGCCTGGCAATTGCAGGCGCTCGGTGGCGGCGCGCCGATGGCGCTGTTTGGCGAATGGGAGGGCGGCCAGCAGCAAGGGCGTTGGCGCCTGCTCAGTGCCTGGCAGGCTAGCGATGGCCAGGCGCCATGGACCAACATCTGGCAGAACCGGGGTGACGTGCTGTGAGCCATGCAAATCTTTGGGCTGCCTTGCAGCAATCGGCGCTGGTGGGTGCCGAGCGGCTGGCGCTGCCAGCCATCTTTACCCAGGGCATCGACCGCAGCGCGCCCGCCAGCCAGCAGGCCCTGCAAGCGGCCTTGATGCAGCCGGCGGGCAGCCAGGCCGAGCAAGTGCTGCGCGCCACGGCCGTTGCTGCGGTGCTGGAGCGCGTGGGCTGGCAGCCCGGTGCATCGCAGCCGCAACTGCCAGCGGCGGCCGGCCCCGCTGCGGTGCCGCCACCGGCCCAAGAATCGCGCCCGGCACCGCAGGGCGAGCCACTGTTGCGGCTGCTGGGCGAGGTGCTGCAGGGCAATGCGCCCGAGCTGCTGGCGCTGGCCTTGGCCAGCCTTGATGAAGCCGGCCAGCGTCTGCCTTATGCGCTGCTGGTCGATGCCTTGCACCAGGGCCGCCAATCGGTGGAGCTGCGCCAATGGCTCACGCCGGTGCTGGGCGAGCGCGGCCGCTGGCTGGCCGCCCAGAACCCGCAGTGGGCCTATGCGCATGGCGTGCAAGAGACGGCCGATGCCGAGCAGATCTGGCAGGAAGGCTCGCTCGAGCAGCGTGTGGCCTTGCTGCAGCAGCAGCGCGCCACCGACCCGGCAGGCGCACGCGCGCGGCTGGAGGCCAGCCTCAAGGAGCTGAGCGCCCGCGAGCGCGCACCCATGGTGCAGAGCCTGGCGCGCGGCCTGTCGGCCGATGACGAGGCCTTGCTGGAAAAGCTGCTGGGTGACCGCAGCAAGGACGTGCGTGAATCGGCCGCCAGCCTGCTGGCACGCCTGCCCAACAGCCCGCACAGCCAGCGCATGGGCGCGGCGCTCCAGGCCATGCTGAGCCAGGATGCCAATGGCGAGTGGCAGATCGAGCCACCCCAGGAGGGCCACAAGGACTGGGAGCGCGACGGCATCACCCTGCAGCCGCCCGCCTATATCAAAGGCCATCGCGCCTGGTGGCTGCAGCAGCTGGTGGAGCTCACGCCCCTCGATTTCTGGCAGCAGCATCTGGGCAAGAC
Organism: Comamonas koreensis; assembly: GCF_014076495.1. NCBI lineage: Bacteria > Pseudomonadati > Pseudomonadota > Betaproteobacteria > Burkholderiales > Comamonadaceae > Comamonas > Comamonas koreensis. The sequence continues at coordinate 2,299,793 of NZ_CP043575.1, forward strand.
GCCCGAGCAGCTCTGGGAATGGAGCCGGCGCAGCGACTGGAAGGGCGCACTGCGCCAGGGCTGGATCGCGGCGCTGCGTGCCCAGCGCGATGTGCGCTGGCTGCCGCTGATCCAGAGCATGGAGAGCGACTCGCGCAGCAGCGATGTGCTGCCGCTGCTGATGGCCGAGCTCAGCGCCGCAGAGCGCGAAACCCAGTGGCTGGCGCAGCTGCAAGCCAAGCTGGGTAAGAGCGCCTTTATCGAGGCCATCCACCGCATCGACGAAGGCATGGGGCGCGCAGAGTTGCTCTCGCCTGCGATGTCAAGCTGGTTGCTGGAGGCCTTGCTCAGCACCTTGCAGGCGCGCCAGCCTGCGGGCAACTGGCACAGCTGGCAGGCCGACCATGCCATTCTGGCCTGCGCCCGCCGTCTGCAGGTGGTTGATCTGGAGCGCTTTGCCCAGCTGTGGCGCGCGCCACGCGCGGCAGTGCCCGCCGAGCCTGTGCCCGCCGAAGACGACACCGCGTTGGTGGTGCCCGAAGGTGCTACCGAGGCCGAAGTTGCCAAGCTCAAGCAGGAGCAGCATGCGCGCCTGGAGCGCTCGCGTCTGCGCCCCTGGGACGACGAGCAGGTGCTCGCCGAACTCAACCGCATTGTCGATCTGCGCCTGGCGCTGCAAGCGGCCCAGCCCGCCTGATGGCGCCCACCCCGAACCTATTGATCTCTACCGGAAGCACACCATGAGCCAAGTACTACGCCAGCATGCCGAGCAGCAATTTGCCGAAGAACTAGATGCCCTGCAAAAGGCCGATGACCGCCCGCGTCCGCCCAACTGGAAGCTCTCGCCCTGGGCCGTGCTGCAGTACCTGATGGGCGGCACGCTGAGCAATGGTTTTGAAGTGAGCGCCAAGTACATCGGCAGCCCACGCCTGATGGAGATCGCGGTATCGACGCTCGCCACCGACCGCGCACTGCTGCTGTACGGCGTGCCCGGCACGGCCAAGTCCTGGGTGTCCGAGCACCTGGCAGCGGCCGTGAGTGGCGACTCGACCATGCTGATCCAGGGCACGGCCGGCACCAGCGAAGAGCAACTGCGCTACGGCTGGAACTATGCGCAGCTGCTGGCCCATGGCCCCTCGGAAAAGGCGCTGGTCCCCAGCCCGCTGGTGCATGCGATGAAGCTGGGCAAGATCGCCCGCATCGAAGAGCTGACCCGCATCCCCGCCGATGTGCAGGACACCTTGATCACCGTGCTGTCCGAAAAGACCTTGCCGGTGCCCGAGCTCTCGACCGAGTTCCAGGCCGTCGCCGGCTTCTCGGTGATCGCCACGGCTAACAACCGCGACAAGGGCGTCAACGAGCTCTCCAGCGCCTTGAAGCGCCGCTTCAACACGGTCGTGCTGCCCGTGCCTGCCTCGCAGGATGAGGAAGTGAAGATCGTCACCAAGCGCGTGGGCGAGCAAAGCCGCGCGCTGCAGCTGCCCGCTGAAGCCCCCGCGCTCGAAGAGGTGCGCCGCGTGGTGCAGATCTTCCGCGAGCTGCGCAATGGCCAGACCGAAGACGGCAAGACCGTGCGCATCAAGTCGCCCAGTTCCACCTTGTCGACCGCCGAAGCGATCTCGGTGATCAACAGCGGCATGGCGCTGGCCGGCCATTTCGGCGATGGCGTGCTGCGTGCGCACGATGTCGCCTCGGGCCTCTTGGGCGCCGTCATCAAGGACCCGGTGCAGGACAGCGTGGTCTGGAAGGAATACCTGGAGACCGTCGTCAAAGAACGTTCCGAGTGGAAAGACCTGTACCGCGCCTGCCGCGAGCAAATCTAAGCCGCTGGCGCCGTTTTTCTTCTGCCCCGACAACGCTGACCGAGCCCATGGCCACTTCTGCTGACAACGTCCATTTCTTTGGCATTCGCCACCACGGCCCAGGCTGTGCGCACAGCCTGGTGCATGCGCTGGCGCAACTGCAGCCCGACTGCCTGCTGGTGGAAGGCCCGCCCGAGGGCGAGGCGCTGCTGCCGATGCTGCGCAGTGCCGAGCTACGCCCGCCTGTCGCCATGCTGGTGTACATGCAAGACGAGCCCAGCCAGGCCGCGTTTTACCCCTTTGCCGAGTTCTCGCCCGAGTGGCAGGCGCTGCAATGGGCGAGCGAGCAAGGGGTGACCACGCGCTTTATTGACCTGCCCCAAACCCATGCGATGGCCCAGGACTGGGCGCAGCGCCAGGCGTTGAAAAAGCCGGAGCCCGCGCAGGATGTGGATGGGGAAGAGGGCGAGGACGATCCGGTGCAAGCAGTGGACGAGGCGCCAGGCAATGCCGCTGAGGCCAGTGCCGACACGGCCCCGGTGACGGATGTGGACAGCGATGCAACAGATACCACCGCCAGTCAGCAAGCGCCGGTGCGCGACCCGCTCGACTGGCTGGCCCATGCGGCCGGCTTTGAGGATGGCGAGAGCTGGTGGAACCGCCTGGTGGAAGAGCGCGGCGACAACGAAGCGCTGTTCACCAGTATCAACGAGGCGATGACGGCGGTGCGCAGCGAGCTGGGCGACGACGGCGAGGCCTGGCGTGGCCCGCACTACGCGCTGCGCGAGGCCCAGCGGGAGGCGCATATGCGCCAGTGCATCCGTGAGGCGGTGAAAGCCGGCTACCAGCGCATTGCGGTGGTCTGCGGCGCATGGCATGTGCCGGCACTGCAGCAAAGCACCACCGCCAAGGCCGACAGCGCCGTGCTCAAGGGCTTGCCCAAGGCCAAGGTGCTGGCGACCTGGGCGCCCTGGACCTACTGCAACCTGGCCAGCCGCAGCGGCTATGGAGCGGGCGTCACGTCACCGGGCTGGTACGCGCATCTGTGGCAGTGCTACCGGGCGGATGCGGCCTGGGCACAGCAGGCGGCGCAAGGCCATTCGATGCCTGCACGCAGCGCCCGCGATGCCGCCACCTTGCGCACCGCAGGCTGGCTCACCCGCGTGGCACGCCTGCTGCGCGACAAGGACCTGGACTGCTCCAGCGCCCACATCATCGAAGCCACGCGTTTGGCCGAAGGACTGGCTGCCATGCGTGGCCAGCCGATACCGGGGCTGCAGGAGATCAACGAGGCCATCGTCACCGTGGTCTGCATGGGCGAGACCGCGCCGCTGACCCTGATCGATGACGAGCTCACCATCGGCCATGTGCTGGGCAGCGTGCCCGCCGATGTGCCGCAGGTGCCGCTGCAGCGCGATATTGAGCAGCAGCAAAAATCGCTGCGCATGAAGCCCGAAGCGGCGAGCAAGCTGCTGGCCTTGGATCTGCGCAAGGAGACCGACCTGGCGCGCAGCCATTTTCTGCACCGCCTGCGCTTGTTGGGCATTGGCTGGGGCACGCGCGCGGCCGATGCGCAGCGCAACCGCGGCACCTTCCGCGAGAGCTGGCAGATGCAGTGGGAGCCGGAGCTGGCCGTGCGCATCATCGAGGCCAGCGTGCATGGCGCCACCGTGGCGCAGGCCGCCACCGCGCGGCTGCGCGCCAGCCTCTCGCCCGATACGCCCTTGCCCGAGATTGCGCAGGCGATTGACGACGCGCTGCTGGCGAACTTGCCGCAGCTGGTCGAGTCGCTGATTGCCACCCTGGCCGAGCGCGCGGCCACCACCGGCGATGTGGCCCAGCTGCTGCAGGCGCTGCCGCCGCTGGCCAATGTGTACCGCTATGGCAGCGTGCGCCAGACCGATACCGCCTTGCTGGCCACCGTTATCGATTCGCTGGTGCTGCGCGCCGCCATTGGCTTGCCAGTGGCATGCATGGCGATGGACGAAGAGGCCGCCGCTGCGATGAAGGGCAAGGTGCTGGCCGCGCATGAGGCGCTGCGCCTGCGCGGCAATGATGCGCAAGCCCAGGCCGCAGTCGACGCCTGGCGCGCTGCGCTGCGCAGCCTGGCGATGGGCGACGCCGCTGCGGCCTTGCTGCGCGGCATGGCCTGCCGATTGTTGCTCGATGAGCATCTGCTGGACAGCGCCGAGGTGGTGCTGCAGTTCAACCGCAACCTGTCCTTGGGTGCTGCGCCGCTCGATGTTGCTGCCTGGCTGGATGGCTTTTTGAACCAGCAGGCGCTGGTGCTGCTGCACGACGAGGCCATCTGGGGTGCCGTCGATGCCTGGCTGGCGGGGTTAGGTGAGGTGCAGTTTGCGCAGATCTTGCCGCTGGTGCGGCGCAGTTTTGCCAACTTCAGCAAGCATGAGCGCCAGAGCCTGGGCGACAAGGCCCGGCGCGCGCCGGTGGCTGGTGCTGCCGTGCCTGCTGCCGCCTTGGCGGCGGGCGATGAGGATGCCCCCTGGGACGAGGCGCGCGCTGTGCTGGCGCTGCCGCTGCTCAACACCCTGCTGGGGCTGGAGCTGCCGCCCGAGTTGCTGGCGCAGATTCCGCCTGCCGCCACGCCTGCTAACCAAGCCCTGGAGTGATGACGATGACCCATGCCGCCCATCCCGCGCCAGGCCTGGCGCAAGACGATGCACAAACCCTGCCGCCAGATGAGGCAGAGGCGCTGCAGCCCACCACCCGCTTGCAGCGCTGGCGCATGGTGCTGGGCAGCCCGGCCGATGCCAGCTGCGGTACCGTGGGAGGACGCCTGCAGGAGATGGACCAGGCGCTGGCCGCGCTCTACGAAGGCGACAGCCAGCTCGGTTCGCGCAAGGGCGGCCGGGGCAATTCGTCGCCCTCGGTGTCGCGCTGGCTTGGTGATATCCGCAAGTACTTCCCCAGCCAGGTGGTGCAGGTGATGCAGCGCGACGCGATGGAGCGCCTGCAGCTGCGCGAGTTGCTGCTGCAGCCCGAGATGCTGGAGAACGTGCAGCCCGATGTGCACCTGGTGGCCAACCTGATTTCGCTCGGCTCGGTCATCCCGCAAAACACCAAGGCCACCGCGCGCCTGGTGGTGCGCAAGGTGGTGGACGAGCTGATGAAAAAGCTCGAAGAGCCGATGCGCAGTGCCGTGGCCGGCGCGCTGGACCGCAGCCAGCGCAACCGCCGCCCGCGCCATGCCGAGATCGACTGGAACCGCACGATACGCGCCAACCTGCGCCACTGGCAGCCCGAGTACCAAACCATCGTTCCCGAGACCTTGATCGGCTACGGCCGCAAGGCGCGCCGCCCGCAGCGCGAGGTGATTCTGTGCATCGACCAAAGCGGCTCCATGGCCAACTCGGTCGTCTACTCCAGCATCTTTGGTGCGGTGATGGCCAGCCTGCCTGCCGTCGCCACCAAGCTGGTGGTGTTTGACACGGCCGTGGTGGACCTGACCGACAAGCTCGACGACCCGGTCGATGTGCTGTTTGGCGTGCAGCTGGGCGGCGGCACCGATATCAATGGTGCGGTGGGCTACTGCCAAAGCCTGATCAGCGAGCCGCGCAACACCATCCTGGTGCTGATCTCGGACCTGTACGAGGGGGGGGTGGAATCCGGCCTGCTGCGCCGCGCCAATGAGCTGGTGGAGTCGGGCGTGCAGTTCATCACCTTGCTGGCGCTGAGCGACGAGGGCGCGCCCGCCTACGATGCGGCGCTGGCCGCCAAGCTCGCCGCCTTGGGGGTGCCGTCCTTTGCCTGCACCCCGGATGCCTTCCCGCAGCTGATGGCCGCTGCGATCCGCCGCGATGATGTCGCGGCCTGGGCGGCAACCCAGGGCTTCAAGACCAGCCAATGAGGCTGCCAGGCAGCCATCCAGCCAGAAAAAAGCCCTGCGGTGCAGGGCGGTTGGAGTAAGCAGAGTGGGGTAGAAGTCCGGTTAGCGGCCCAGCGAATCGGGCAGCGGAAAGCCGGTGATGCGCTTGGCGCGCGGCGGCGCATAGGTGCGCACCTTGGAGGTCTTGAGGCCCAGGCGCACCAGCGATTCGGCGATCGTCACCGCTGCGGCCACGCCATCGACCACGGGCACGCCGGTGCGGCTGCGCACCTTGTCTTCGAGCTCGGCCATGCCGCCGCAGCCCAGGCAGATGACCTCGGCATGGTCTTCTTCAACGGCCTTGGCCGCCTGCTGCACGATAGCGTCGACCGCGCGCTCGGGCTGGCTCTCGAGCTCCAGCACGGCCATGCCGCTGGCGCGCACCGAGGCGCAGCGCGCATCCAGCCCGGCCAGCTTGAGCCGGTCTTCGATCAAGGGCACAGCGCGGTCCAGCGTAGTGACCACGGCGTATTTGTGGCCCAGGAACATGGCAGTCGATGCCGCCGCCTCGGTGATGTCGACGACGGGCACTTCCAGCAGCTCTTGCAGGCCTTCGCGGCCATGCTCGCCGTAGCCGGCCTGGATGACGGCATCAAAGGGCTGGTCATAGCGCATCACCGCATCCATCACGCCAACGGCGCAGAGGTAGCTCTCAAAATTGCCTTCCACCGATTCTGCGCCAAAGCGCGGGGTGAGGGCGACGATCTCGGTGCCCGGTGCGGCCGCCCGGCGCGCCTGGGCGCCGATGGCCTCGGTCATGCTCTCGGTGGTGTTGACGTTCACGATCAGAATGCGCATGCAAAAAACTCCGTCTCAATGTTGGGCATGGTTCACGGCAATGGCCTCGCCGTCCTGGTCTTCATAGTGCTGGCCCTTGGGGGTCAGCAGCCAGTAAAACAGGCCGCCGAGCCCGGCCGCAATAAACCAGGAGAAATGCGACACCGACTCGAGCGCCGGCAAAAAGGCGAACAGCAGCGCAATCAGCGCCGAGGGCACCAGGGCCTGGATGGCGCGGCGGTTGACGCCGTTTTCGTAATGGTAAGGGCCGTTGCGGTCATCGCTGTAGAGCGCCGGCACATGCACGCGCTGCTTGCGGATCAGCCAGTAGTCGGCCATCACGATGCCAAACAGTGGGCCGAGGAACGAGCCCAGACCGCCCAGGAAATACAGGATCACCAGCGGTGAGTCGTAGAGGTTCCAGGGCAGGATCACAAAGCCGAGGATGGCGCTGACGAGGGCCGCGCGGCGGAAGTTGAGCTGGCGCGGCAGCAGGTTGGCCAGGGCCAGAGCGGGTGCGACAAAGTTGGCCATCAGGTTGACGGCGATGGTCAGGATCAGCAGCGACAGGCTGGCGAGCACCAGCAAGGGCTTGTTGGGGATCTTCTCGACGATGTCGGTGGGGCTCAGGATCAGCGTGCCGTCAATCGCCAACTGGCCGCCGGTCAGCACGACGACGATCAGGCCGAAGATCAGCATGTTGATGGGGATGCCCCAGAAGTTACCCTTGACCACGGCGCTGCGTGAGGTGGCGCCCCGGGTGAAGTCACAGAAATTGAGCACAAAGGTGCCATAGATGGCGACCCACAGCGAGGCTGCGCCCATGATCTGCACCCACATCGCCGCACCGGTGCTGGGCTTGGGCGCCGTCCACTGGATCTTGCCGCCCGAGCTGTACAGCACCCAGCCGGCCAGCGCGATAAAGGTCACCAGAATCACCGGGCCGGCAAAGGCCTCGTACTTGCGGATGCTCTCCATGCCCCAGCAGGCAATCATCGTCTGCACCACCCACAGCAGGCTAAAGCTGATCCAGCCGAGCACCGGCAGGCCCAGCACCTGGTGCGCCAGCAGCACCTGCAGGCTGGGGAAGAGGGTGATCAACAGTACATCGAGCACCTTGGAGGCCAGGTAGGTCTGGATGCCGAACCAGGCGATCGCGACACCGCCCCGGATCAAGGCCGGGATCTGCGCGCCCCGGGTGCCAAAGCTGATGCGGCTCATCACCGGAAAAGGCACACCCGTCTTGGGGCCCATGAAGCCCGACAAGGTCAGCAGCACAAACAGCATGGCAGCGCCCATCATCAGCGCCGTCAGAGTCTGCCAGCCACCCAGGCCCAGCGCAAACAGGCCGATGGCAAAGGCGTAGTTGCCCAGGCTGTGCACATCATTGGCCCAGAGCGTGAACAGGCTGTAGGCACCCCAGGAGCGGCTGTCTTTCTTGGTGGGCGCGAGGTCTTTGTTGTAGAGCGATGGGCATACGCCGGCGGGCAATGCACCGGCCGCTGCGGGGCGCTGCTGTGCGGGGTTGAAGGCAAAGCCTGCGTTCTGGTCTGCTGCAAGATCGGTCATTGACATCCTTGGATCGGGCGCATCCAGCTGCGCCTTATTTGCGGCCTGGCGGCCGGGTTTGTCTCGTCATGTGCGCGGGTCCATGCATGGCATGTGCAGCACAAGACAGGCCTCAATGGCTATGCGTTGTGTGCACATATGCATACATTAAGTGTATACAAAACACCTGAAAATGAACTAGGGGCAACCCTGGGTGAAGTGCCACGCTGTTACTTGGGAGACGCCTTGGCTGCCTCTGTCAGAGGGTGCCAAGGGAGAGCTGCAATACATGAGCTTGCTCATGTTTCGGCTTGTAGCGGTTGGCGTTCTAGCTGGGCACCAGGCCGCAACAGCAAGACGGAAATACGATCCATTCCTAAAGAACTTGGCGCGGTTGGGGCCATGTGCTCCGAAGCGCTGCGCAGCGTTTAGACTGCGGCTTCCCTTGGGGAGTAGCCTGCTTCCGCGCTGGAAGCGTCTGCGTCAACATACTCGGCATTTCGCATGCTGTGGCGCAGACATCCGTTCTTCGGTTGGCGAGACCATCGGCATGCCAGCACGACCTCGGTCGGGCAGTGATGGCGTGCCGTTGTGCTCATGCCCGACTGTCCTAGAAGAACCTCCGATGAACGCTGCTTCCATTTCCCTGTTGGCGCTTGCCATGTCCACTGATGCCTTTGCTGCCGCGATTGGCAAAGGCTCTGCCCTAGTCAAACCCCGTTGGTCCGAGGCGCTGCGCACCGGCCTGATCTTTGGTGTCATCGAAGCCATCACGCCGCTGGTGGGCTGGGCGCTGGGCTATGCCGCGGCCGATTATGTGAAGGCCTGGGACCACTGGATTGCCTTTGTGCTGCTCTTGGTGCTGGGCGGCCGCATGGTGCTGGGTGCCTTCCAAAGTGCCGATGAGCCCGAGATGAGCCGGCCCGCGCGCCATGGCTTCTGGCTGCTGGTCGCCACGGGCTTTGCCACCAGTATTGACGCGATGGCGGTAGGCGTGGGCCTGGCCTTTCTGGATGTGAACATCACCGTCGTTGCGCTCAGCATTGGTTTTGCCACCTTTGCGATGGTGACCCTGGGCGTGATGGTCGGCCGCATTCTGGGCAATATCACGGGCCGCTGGGCAGAAGCGGTGGGTGGTGTCGTGCTGATTGCCATTGGCTCGCTGATTCTGTACGAGCACATGGTGGCCGTATAAAATCAAAGCCCTCCGCTGGCGTGGCAGAGGGCTTGGCTGCGTTTTGCGCTGTAGGAGCGTTGCTACAGGCAAAACAAAGCCCCGCAGAGCAGGGCTTAAGTGAGAGAGATCAGTGGGCTTGCAATTGCTGCGGGTGCCGGGTTTTTAGTTCTGGCTCAACCGCTTGCAGGCTGCGCTGGTATCAGAAGCGGGCAGGAGCACGCTTACGGTCACGTTCGTCTTCAGGCCAAATAGCAAACACTTCAGTCATTTCAGTCCTTTCACCTTTCTGGTGTAGATGGGTGTACAACGGGCCGCGCGCTGAAGTTGTTGACAAGGCCTGCATAAAGTTTTGTGAACAAGCTCCAACAAAACGTAGAAATCACCGTTTTATAGGGTCTGACACAGCATTGCACCGCGAAATCGCTATGATTTGCCACCGAATTTGGATTGGGAGTGCGTAATGGCTGGTGCTGGTTTGTTGATGTTGCTCGATGATATTGCGACCTTGCTTGACGATGTGGCGCTGATGACCAAGACGGCTGCGGGCAAGAGCACGGCCATCCTGGACGATGTGGCCACGCAGACCAAGGTGGCGGTGCAGAAGACCGCGGGGGTGCTGGGCGACGACCTGGCGCTGAACGCCGAGCAGGTGACTGGGGTCAAGGCCAACCGGGAGTTGCCGGTGGTCTGGGCGGTGGCCAAGGGGTCGCTCAAAAACAAAGTCATCTTGGTGCCGGCAGCGCTTTTGATCAGTGCTTTTGCGCCTTGGTTGATCACGCCGCTGTTGATGCTTGGCGGCGCTTTTCTGTGTTTTGAAGGGGTGGAGAAGGTGCTGAGCCTGTTTCACAAGCCCGGCAAACAGGCGCCCCATGATGCCGTCAAGGAGTCCGAGCAGGCGGCGCAGATGGGCGTGGCGCCATCATCCGTGAAGGCTGCCAGCGAGAAAAACATGGACCCGGTGGCCTATGAAAGAGCCAAGGTGGCGGGTGCGGTGCGTACCGATTTCATTCTGTCTGCAGAAATCATCGCCATCGCGCTGGGCACCGTGGCCAGCAAGCCGCTGTGGGAGCAGTTTGCGGTGCTGGTGGCCGTGGCACTGGCGATCACCGTGTTTGTCTATGGCCTGGTGGCCGGTATTGTGCGCATGGACGATGTGGGCATGTGGCTGATGCGCAAGACCAGTGCCGCAGCCCAGGCCCTGGGCCGGGGCCTGATTGCGTTTACGCCCTGGCTGATGCGTGGCCTGTCGATTGTGGGAACGGCTGCGATGTTCATGGTGGGCGGCAGCTTGCTGGTGCATGGCATGGGCCCGATCGAGCATTGGTTGGAGAGCACCGTAGCCCCGATGGGCGGTGTGGTGGCCATGCTGGCCCCAACGCTGGTGCACGTGGCCGTCGGTGCGGTCATTGGTGGCCTGGTGGTGCTGGCGGTAGAGGCCTGGCACAAGATGCGCGGCCACTGATCGACAGCAACCACGGATGGCTGCTGGCCGCGTCCCTCGGGCGCGGCGCTGCAAGAAGCAGAAGGCGGCATCGCAACAGCGGGCCGCCTTTTTTCATCGCTTGTTTTGTCGGGTTGATCTGGGTCAGGGCAGCCTGGCCCGCATGAGCAGAAGATGCTGAACATGGACGGCAGACAAGGGCCGGTTCCGCAACTTTTCAATCCATGCGAGCAAGATCGCAGCGAGGGCAATGACGATGAAAAAAATGATGTTGGCAGCGGCAGCTGTATATGCAATGGCGTCGGGCGCGGCGATGGCGCAAGAGGCGCAAAGCCCCTGGCAAGTGCGTGTGCGCGCCGTGCATCTGGACAGCGCCAACAAGGACTCCACCGGCCTGGGCCTGTCGATCAATGACAAGACGATTCCCGAAGTGGATGTGAGCTACTTTTTCACGCCCAATATCGCGGCAGAGCTGGTGCTGACCTACCCGCAAAAGCATGACCTGCGCTCGGACGGCGCCAAGATCGGCACGCTCAAGCACCTGCCGCCCAGCCTGCTCGCGCAGTACCACTTCACCAATATGGGCGCCTTCAAGCCCTACCTAGGCGCTGGTGTGAACTACACGCGCTTCTCGAACGTGAACTTTGCACCGGCTGTTGAGGCCGCGCTCGATCCATCGATCAAGAAGAACAGCTTTGGCCCGGCGCTGCAGATCGGCTTTGACTACATGCTGGACAAGCACTGGTCGATCAACGTCGACGTGAAGAAGGTCTACATCAAGACCGATGTGCGCTCGGCCGGCACCAAGGTGGGCACTTTTAAGGTGGATCCTTGGTTGCTGGGTGTGGGTGTGGGCTACCGCTTCTAAACAGGTCCTCATGCCCGCTCCTGGTGATCCAGGAGCCACAGAGCACTGTGTTTGAGCCGCTTGTTGAAAGCGGCTCTTTTTTTGCGTGCGACGGCCCCTCAGACCTTGGCCAGCGCCTGCTCCAGATCGGCCAGCAGGTCATCGACATGCTCGATGCCGACCGACAGGCGCACCATGCCTTCGCTCACGCCGGCTTTCTCCAGCTCTGCGCTGTCCAACTGGCGGTGCGTGGTCGAAGCCGGGTGCGTCGCCAGCGATTTGGCATCGCCAATATTGACCAGGCGGGTGAACAGCTGCAGCGCATCCAGAAAGCGGGCACCGGCGGCGCGCCCTTCGCCGTCTGCGGCATTGAGGCTGAAGGACAGAATGCCCGAGGCGCGGCCGCCCGACTGCTTTTGCAAGGTGGCATGGTCCGGGTGGTCCGGTAGGCCCGCATAGCGCACCCAGGCCACCTTGGGGTGCTTTTGCAGCGTCTCGGCAATCTTTTGCGTGTTCTCGCAGATGCGGTCCATGCGCAGCGCCAGGGTCTCGATGCCTTGCAGGATCTGGAAGGCGTTCTGCGGCGAAATGGCTGCGCCCATATTGCGCAGCGGCACGACGCGCGCGCGGCCGATGTAGGCCGCAGGGCCCAGCGCTTCGGTGTAGACCACGCCGTGGTAGCTCACATCGGGTTCATTGAGGCGCTTGAAGCGCGCCTTGTGCTCGGCCCAGGGGAACTTGCCGCTATCGACGATGGCGCCGCCCACGCTGGTGCCATGGCCGCCCAGGTACTTGGTGAGCGAATGGACGACGATGTCGGCGCCATGCTCGATGGGGCGCAGCAGATAGGGCGAGGGCACGGTGTTGTCCACGATCAGCGGCACACCATGGCGGTGGGCCACATCGGCGAGCGCGCGGATATCGGTCACATTGCCCAAGGGGTTGCCGATGGACTCGATGAACACGGCCTTGGTCTTGTTGTCGATCAAGGCGCCAAAGCTGGCCGGGTCGCGTGGATCGGCAAAGCGCACCTCAATGCCCTGCTGCGGAAAGGTATGGGCAAACAGGTTGTAGGTGCCGCCATACAAGGTGCTGGCCGAGACGATGTTGTCGCCCGCTTCGGCCAGCGTTTGGATAGCTGCGGTGATCGCTGCCATGCCCGAGGCCAGCGCCAGCGCGGCAATGCCGCCTTCGAGCGCGGTCACGCGCTTTTCCAGCACATCGGTGGTCGGGTTCATGATGCGGGTGTAGATATTGCCCGGCACCTTCAGGTCAAACAGGTCGGCGCCGTGCTGCGCGCTGTCAAAGGCGTAGGCCACCGTTTGGTAGATGGGCACGGCCGCAGCCTTGGTAGTGGGGTCGGGCGAATAGCCTGCGTGAACGGCCAATGTCTCGATGCGCATGGTGTTGGAATCCTTGTGTGCTTGGCGGAATGAATCGTTGGTTGTTGTAGCAGTTTTGCGCGCCGGGCCAACGATTTTTTGGGTATGAGCTTATGAGGCCGCAGAGCCCCGAGCCCCCTCAGAGCCAGGTATTGACCGCCAGCCCGCCCAGCACCAGCCAGACAAACAGCACCAGGGCCAGCAGCAAGGGCTTGATGCCCGCAGCCCGCACGGCGCGCACATGGGTGGTGAGCCCCAGGCCGGCCATCGCCATCGTCAGCAAGGCGTTGTCCCACTGCACACCGATGGCGAGCGCCTGCGCAGGGATGACGCCCAGCGAATGGATGCCTGCCACGGCCACAAAGCCCAAGGCAAACCAGGGAATCGTGATCTGGCGGGCCTGCACAGGGCGGTTGTCTGCGGGCTGGTTGGCGGATGCGTCCGGACCTGGACGTTTGGCCAGCCACAGCGACAGTGCAATCAGAAACGGGGCAAGCATCATCACCCGTACCATCTTCGCGACCACGGCGGTGTCGGCCGCGCTGCTGCTGATGGCGCCGCCAGCAGCGACCACCTGCGCCACCTCATGCACGGTCGAGCCCACCCAGAGGCCATAGCCGGCCTCGCTCATCTGCAGGCTGGGCGCGAGCCACTGGTAGAGCACCGGGTACAAAAAGGTGCCCACGGTGCCAAAGACCACCACGGTGGCGATGGCGACCGCCACATCATCGGCGCGCGCCTTGGCCACCGGGGCGGTGGCCAGCACGGCCGCTGCGCCGCAGATGGCGCTGCCCGCGCCCACCAGCATGCTGGTGCGGGCATCCAGCCCCAGCCAGCGCTGGCCCAGCCACTGCGCCAGCACAAAGGTGCTGCCGAGCATCAGCGCATCGATCAGCACGCCGCTGGCGCCCACGGCAGAGATGTCCTGGAAGGTCAGGCGCAGGCCATAGAGGATGATGCCCAGGCGCAGCAGCTGCTGCCTGGACAGGCCCACCCCCGCAGCCGCCGGCGCCTGCACCCAGCCGTAGACAGTATTTCCCACCAGCATGCCGATGACGATGGCCAGCGTGAGCGCGCTCAGCCCATGGCTGCCAAACCAGGGCAGGGCCGCGAGCGTGCTGGCCAGCCAGGCAATGGCCGCACACAGCAGCAGCCCCGGTGCCAGGCGTTTGGCGCCATCGAGCCAGTGGCCGTTGCGCAGTTGGGGGAGGGAGAGGGGGGCGAGTGACATGGGCGGTTCCAGAGGCCCTGGCAGGGCCAAAAGCGGTGGCCTGCCGGGCGATATGGAATCACTATAGAAATTATTCTTATATCTGTATAACTAATTGTTTGGTTAATATCTACCGATAAAATAGGTAGATATTTTTTTATCAACCCAAGCGCCTTGTGCGCCATCAATATGCTCCATCTCAGCCTGCGCCAGTGGGAGGTCTTCTGCGCCATCGCCCACAACGGCAGCACCGTCGCTGCGGCCCAGGCCATCGGCCTGTCGCAATCAGCGGTCAGCGCCGCCTTGCAGCAGCTGGAGGCGGGCCTGGGCGCGCAGCTGTTTGCGCGCAGCGGCAAGCGCCTGGTGCTCAATGATCTGGGGCGCAGCCTGTGGCCGCAAGCGCAAGGCTTGCTGGAGCTGGCCTTGCAGCTGGAGCAGGCCACGCAGCAGACCGAGCCGATGGCGCCCGTGGTGCTGCGGCTGGCGGCCAGCACCACGATTGCCAACCATGTGCTGCCGGCCATCCTGGCGGACTTCATGCAGCGCTATGCGCTGGTGCGGTTTGAGGTGGTGATCGGCAATACGCGCGAGGTGGCCGAGGCGGTGGGCGAGGCCAGTGTGGACCTGGGCTTTATCGAAGGGGTGAGCCACTGGCCGGCGCTGGAGGTGCAGCCCTGGCGCGAGGATGAGCTGGTGCTGATTGCCGCGCCGGGCCATGCGCTGGTGGCCGCTGCCGGCCACAGCCCTGTCAGCGCCCAGCAGCTGGGCGCTTGCCGCTGGCTACTGCGTGAAGAGGGCTCGGGTACGCGCGAGGCAGTGGAGTTCACCGTGCTGTCCCAGCTGCGGGAATGGCCGATTGCGGCGGTGCTGGGCAGCTCCGAAGCCATTTGCACGGCGGTGGCGCGCGGGGCGGGCATCAGCTGCCTGTCACGCGTCATTGCCCAGCCCTGGATCGAGCGCGGCGAGCTGGCCGTGCTGCACAGCCTGTTGCCGCCGATGCGGCGCCAGTTTTCGCTGCTGCAGCGCCAGGGCAAGCAGCGATCGCCGGTGCTGCAGGCCTTGGTGCAGGCCTGTATGGACGCTGTCTGAGCCCAGTTGAGCAGGTTCTTAACGAACGTGCTGCTTGTCGAGCTTGCGCGCCAGGGTGCGCCGGTGCATGCCCAGGCGGCGCGCGGTCTCGGAGATGTTGAAGCCGGTCTCGGCGAGGGTCTCGTGGATCTTCTCCCACTCCAGCGTCTTGATCGAGGTGGTGGCGGCGGTCAGATCGACCTCGGTGCTGCCTTCGACCCGGCTGAAGGCCGCCTCGATGTCGTCGGTGTTGGAAGGCTTGGCCAGGTAGTGGCAGGCGCCCAGCTTGATGGCCTCCACCGCCGTGGCAATGCTGGCGTAGCCGGTCAGCACCACAATCAGTGCCTCGGGGTTTTGCGCATGCAGCAACTGCACGCAGGACAGGCCCGAGGCGTGGCCGGCCAGCTTCAAGTCCATCACCGCGTACTGAGGGCGCTCGGTCTGCAAGAGTTGCGCCACTTCGTCGGCGCTGCTGGCATGGAGCACGCGGTAGCCACGTCGCTCAAAGGAGCGGCGCAGCGTGCGGGCAAAGGCGGCATCGTCTTCAACCAGGAGTAAGAGGCGTTCTTGGGTTGGCGTCATGGTGTGGTTCGTCATCCAGGGCAATGGAGGCCAGCGGCAGGCTGATGCGCACGGCCGCGCCGCCGCCCAGGTGCTGTTCGCGGTTGCGGGCCTCGACATGGCCGCCCAGCGAGCGGGCCACATTCATCACCAGGAACAGGCCCAGGCCACCGCCAGGGCGCTGTTTGGTGGACTGGTAGGGCTTGCCCAGGTGGGCCAGGATCTCGCTCTTGAAACCCGGGCCGCTGTCGGTCACCTGCAGCACCAGCTGGGCATCGTCCTGCGCGGGGCATTCCACCACGAGCTGGACAAAGCCGGGTGAGGCCTCTAGTGCATTGTCCAGCACATTGAAAATCATCTGTTGCAACGAGGTATCCGAGATGATCGGAATATCGCGCGCGACCTGCTTGCGGTAGACGAAGTTGCCGGGCTGGCGGTGGCTTTGCCACTGCGCGGCGACCCGGTCCATGAAGGTGACCAAGGTGGTGCTCTGCGGCGCGTCGCCGCGCGTCTCACCGGCCGACAGCAGCACGCCGGTGACGATGGATTTGCAGCGCTGCACCTGGTGCTCCATCTCGTGCAGGTCCTCCATCAGTTCGCTGTCTTGCGCGATCGAGGGCATGCGCTGCCAGTCGCCCAGAATCACCGCCAGCGTCGACAGCGGCGTGCCCAGCTCATGGGCGGCGCCGCTGGCCAGCAGGCCCATGCGCACGATGTGCTCCTCTTCGGCCGCGCGCTGGCGCAGGTCGGCCAGGCGCGCATCGCGCAGCTGCAGGTTGGACATGATGCGGTTGATGAAGGAGACCAGCAAGATCGCATTGAGCCCAAAGCTGATCAGCAGCCCCAGCAGGTACAGCGCATGCATGGCGCCACTGCGGTGGCTCATGATCTGCAGCGGCTGGTAGAAAAAGGCCAGCGCCACCGCGCAGCTGCCGGTGACCACCACAATGCCCCAGGCATAGAACGGCTTGAGCAGCACCGCCCCCAAGGTGACCTGGAGCAGGAACAAGGTAATGAAGGGGTTGTTGGCGCCGCCGCTCAGGTAGAGCTGCAGGCTGAGCGCCCCCACATCGGCCAGCAGCGCCACAAACAGATCGCTGGAGGAGATGTCGTGCTGGCGCCAGCGCAGCCACCAGACGCAGATCAGGTTGGTGATGACCAGGCCGGCCAGCACGGCAAACATCTCGTACAGCGGCAGGTAGATGTCAAAGCCCCAGCGGACCAGCGAGATGGTGACCACCTGGCCCACCACCGCCAGCCAGCGCAGCTGGATGAGCAGCTGCATGTTCTGGCGGTCAGTGGTGTGGGTGACCTGAAACGGGGAGGGGATGGACAGTGGCACCGTGCAATTGTGCCGCAGGACTGTGCCGCAGGAATGTGCGGCAGTCGGCAGGCCTTGCGCCTGCCAGTGTTACCGGCGCCGACGGGCGCCGGTAACTGCACCGTGGCTAACGCGCGCCCTTGCGTTTGCGAAGAACCAGCCAGGTGGCGCCCACCACCATCAGGGCCAGGCCATACCAGGTCAGCGCATAGACCAGGTGGTTGTTGACAAAGCGAACCTGCGTGAGCCCTGCGCGTGGCCACTGCTGGCCTTGCAGGTCGCTGGCGCTGCTGCGCTTTTGCTCGCCCACCAGCTCGGCGCTGCCATCGGGCAGGCCTTCGTCGATGAAGAACGGTGCCACCTGCGCCAGGCCCTGCGCCTGTGCAATGGCCTGCACATCGCGCGAGAACCAGCGCTGGGCTTGCGGGTCGTTGTCGCGCAGAAAGCCGCCCTTGGGCTCGGTAGCGCGCAGCAAGCCGGTCACGCTGACCTCGCTCGTGGGCGTCGCTGCTGTCAGCTGCGGGCCGCCTGCCCAGTCACGGCGCAAGGCGTCGGGCACAAAGCCGCGGTTGACCAGCACCTGGCTGCCATCGGCACGCTGCAGCGGCGTGAGCACCCAAAAGCCCGAACCCAGCGCCGTGGTGGCCTGGGTCAGCACGGTCTTGTCCGTCAGCCACTGGCCTTGCAGCTGGCTGGGCTGGTATTCCAGCGCCTTGGCGTCGAGCTGGGGCCAGCTGGCTACTGCGGGGACGGGTTGGGGCGCGCTGTGCACCCGGCGCTCGACCCGCTCGATGAGGTCGAGCTTCCACTGCAGGCGGTAGACCTGCCAGGTGCCCAAGGCGCAAAAGCCCAAGAACAAGGCGATGCCCACGGTTGCGAGCATCGCCTGAAAAAGTGCGGAATGCCGGGGCTGGCCCTGTGCATTCCGTTGCGTTTCGTTGGTCAAAACAGCTTAGTGGTTGGTGTGGCCTTCGCTGGCAGCAGGTTGCTGCTGGGTCACGGCGGCCGGGTTGTGGTTGTGGCCAGGCATCATGTTGGTATTCATGTGGTACATGACCCACAAGGTACCGGCCAGGGTCACGGCCACGAACACGATGGTGAAGATGGTGGACATCAGGGTCCAGCCGCCTTCGATCTTGCCGTTCATGTGCAGGAAGTAGACCATGTGCACGATGATCTGCACGACCGCGAAGAAGGCGATCACGACCACGGTGGTGGTGCGGTTCTCAAACACATCGCCCATCACCACAGCGAAGGGGATGGCCGTCAGGATGATCGACAGGAAAAAGCCGATCATGTAACCCGAGAAGGTGCTGTGTGGGCCATCGTCGTGACCGTGGTCATCGTGGCCGTGTGCTGCGTGGTTATGTTGTGCGCTCATTTACAGCACTCCCATCAAATATACGAAGGAGAAGACGCCGATCCAGACCACGTCCAAGAAGTGCCAGAACATCGACAGGCACATCAGGCGGCGGTTGTTCTCACGGGTCAGGCCGTGCTTGCCGATTTGCAGCAGCAGCACCACCAGCCACACCAGACCAAAGGTCACGTGCAGACCGTGGGTGCCCACCAGTGCAAAGAAGGCCGACATCGCAGCGCTGCTCTGCGGGCCAGCGCCCACATGGATCAGGTGGTGGAACTCATACAGTTCCACGCCCAGGAAACCGGCGCCAAACAGCATGGTGATGATCAGCCAGACGACGGTGCCCTTGACCGAGCCCTTTTGCTTGGCCAGCATGGCAAAGCCGAAGGTGATGGACGACAGCAGCAGCAAGGCGGTGTTGATGGCCACCAGGCTCAGGTCGAACAGCTCGGCGCCACCTGCACCGCCTGCATAGTTGCGGCCCAGCGCGCCATAGGTGGCGAAGAGGGCAGCAAAGATCAGGCAGTCGCTCATCAGGTAGAGCCAGAAGCCCAGAGCGGTGCCATTTTCAACGTGCGGTTCTTCCTTGAGGAAGTAGTCACGGGTACCGGTCGCGCCGGCGAGGGTGTTGTGATTAGACATGGCGGGCCAACAGTTGGGTACGTTCTTCTTCGGTGGCTGCTACTTCGCTTGCAGGGATGTAGTAGTCACGCTTGTAGTTGAAGGTGTGGATGATCGAAGCCAACACGATGCCGGCAAAGCTGATGCCTGCGATCCACCACATGTGCCAGATCATCGCGAAGCCGAAGACCAGGGCGATCATCGAGATCACGAAGCCGGCGCCGGTGTTCTTGGGCATGTGGATTTCCACGAAACCGTCGAGCTTGCGCTTGTAGCTGTGCTTCTTCATGTCCCACCAGGCGTCGCTGTCATGCACGGCTGGCGTGAAGGCGAAGTTGTACTGGGGAGGAGGCGACGAGGTGGCCCATTCCAGGGTACGGCCGTTCCAGCAGTCACCGGTCACATCACGCAGCTGGTCGCGCTTGAGGTAGCTGACGAACAACTGGATGAAGAAGCAGGCGATACCCAGCGCGATCAGCACGGCACCGAAGGCAGCGATGATGAAATAGATCTGCAGCGAGGTGTCTTCGTAGTGGTTGACGCGGCGGGTCACACCCATCAGACCCAGCACGTACAGCGGGGTGAACGCAACCCAGAAGCCGAAGAACCAGAACCAGAACGATGCCTTGCCCCAGAACTCGTCGAGGCGGTAGCCGAAGGCCTTGGGGTACCAGTAGTTGATACCGGCGAACACGGCAAACACGACGCCACCAATGATCACGTTGTGGAAGTGGGCGATCAGGAACAGCGAGTTGTGCAGCACGAAGTCAGCAGGCGGCACGGCCAGCAGCACACCGGTCATACCACCGATGGTGAAGGTCAGCATGAAGCCCACGGTCCACAGCATGGGCACGGTGAACTTGATGCGGCCACGGTACATCGTGAACAGCCAGTTGAAGATCTTGGCGCCGGTCGGGATCGAGATGATCATCGTCGTGATGCCGAAGAACGAGTTCACGCTGGCACCGGACCCCATGGTGAAGAAGTGGTGCAGCCACACCAGCCAGGACAGGATGGTGATACACACGGTCGCATACACCATCGAGGTGTAGCCGAACAGGCGCTTGCGCGAGAAGGTCGCAACGATTTCAGAGAACACACCGAACGCAGGCAGGATCAGGATGTAGACCTCTGGGTGGCCCCAGATCCAGATCAGGTTCACATACAGCATGGGGTTGCCGCCCAGCTCGTTGGTGAAGAAGTTGGTGCCGACGTAGCGGTCCAAGGTCATCAGCACCAGCACAGCGGTCAGGATCGGGAACGAAGCCACGATCAGCGCGTTGGTGCACAGCGAGGTCCAGGTGAAGATAGGCATCTTCATCAGGTTCATGCCAGGCGCGCGCATCTTGATGATGGTCACAATCAGGTTGATACCGGACAAGGTCGTCCCGACCCCGGCAATCTGCAGCGCCCAGATGTAGTAATCCAGACCCACGCCCGGGTGGTATTCGCCCAGACCCGACAGGGCCAGCCAGCCCAGCGTGGAGAACTCACCGACGAACAGCGAGGCCATCACCAGCACGGCGCCGGAGGTGGTCATCCAGAAGCTGAAGTTGTTCAGGAACGGGAAGGCCACGTCACGCGCACCGATTTGCAGCGGCACCAGATAGTTCATCAGGCCGGTCACAAAAGGCATGGCCACGAAGAAGATCATGATCACGCCGTGGGCGGTGAAGATCTGGTCATAGTGGTGCGGGGGCAGGTAGCCCATCGATTCACCGGCGGCCAGCGCCTGCTGGCCACGCATCATGATCGCGTCGGCAAAGCCGCGCAGGAACATGACCAGGCCCAGGATCATGTACATGATCCCGATGTTCTTGTGGTCGATGGAGCAGATCCAGTTCTTCCACAGCGGACCCCAAAGCTTGAACTTGGTGATACCGGCGACGACCACGAGGCCGCCCAGGACCACGGCGATGAAGGTCCACAACACGATGGGCTCATGCACCATCGGTATGTCATTCCATGTCAGCCGCCCGAGGAGCGGGTCATGGCTTACGTTTGTAGCTACGGACATATTGAGTCTCTTTGAAAATTCTCGATGGGGTTACTGCGCCACGGGGGTGCCAGGCGCTGGCTCGCCCAGGGAGGCGACCACGGCAGGGGCGTTGGCCACCGTGCACACGTCGTCCTCAGGGATCAGCGAAACACTCTTGCCTGCAGCTGCACGGGCCTTCATGTTGGCCATCGCATCCTTGGCCATGATCTCGTCCATGCACATCTTGCCCGCTTCAACGCAGCGGTTGAGCACGGCGTGGTACAGGGTGCTATCGACGGTGCTGAACAGGCGCACAGGATCGCGCTCGCTGGGCTTTTCCAGCTTCACGTATTCAGCACGGTCCAAGGTAGCGCCTTCGGTCTTGGCCTTTTGCACCCAGGCGTCGAAGTCACCATTGCTCAGGCCGTGGAACTTGAAGGTCATGCCGGCAAAGCCCGAGCCGCTGTAGTGCGAGCTCATGCCCTTGTACACGCCAGGCTTGTTGATCACGGCGTTCAACTGCGTCTGCATCGATGGCATGGCATAGATCATGCCGGCCAGGTCAGGCACGTAGAAGGCGTTCATCGTGGTGGTGGCGGTCAGCTTGAAGCGGATCGGACGGTCCACGGGCGCAGCCAGCTCGTTGATGGTGGCAATGCCTTGCTCGGGGTAGATGAACAGCCACTTCCAGTCCATGGCCACGACTTCGACTTCCAGCGGCTTGACGTCTGCAGCCAGTGGGCGGTTGGCGTCAATGCGGTCCAGAGGACGGTAGGGGTCGAGCTTGTGGGTGTAGATCCAGGTCAGGGCGCCCAGCGCGATGATGATCAGCAGAGGAACGGACCAGATCACCAACTCCAGCACCGTCGAGTGGTGCCACTCGGGATCGTAGTCGGCGGGCTCATTGCTTTCGCGGTACTTGAACGCGAACAAGAGGATCAGCACGATCACCGGAACGATGATGATCAGCATCAGCAACGTGGCGATGATCACCAGATTGCCGGACTGCGCCGCCACGTCACCCGCAGGGTTGAGAACGACGGTATTACAGCCTGCAAGGCTGGCGGCAACCAGTAACGCCGCAACGAGCCGTGAGGGCCCGCGAAGTTTGTTGAGATCAGGCATGCGAAAGGGCACGGCTAGCGCGCTTAGGTATAAACATGGATTGCAAAATCCCCCCAAATGTAAATGCTAGAGGCAGGCCTGTCGATTGGACATTTTGTCCTACGCCCTCTCAGAAAGTACCCAGCTAGGCTCCTGGTAAAGGTACGGTCTCAGCAGGCCGGTAACAGCTTGAGGAAGGAGCTTTTGTATGAGTAGTCTCGGTTACACAGCATCTCCTGTCGGCGGCACCCCCGGTGCTGATCCCCGTCCCCGTGCCCATTCTGAAGAAGATGTAACACCTGGCGAGATCGCGGTCGGGGTGATTATCGGCCGTTCGTCAGAGTATTTTGATTTTTTCGTATTTGGCATAGCGGCGGTCTTGGTCTTTCCAAGCGTCTTTTTTCCCAACTTTTCTCAGCTCAATGGCACGTTGCTGTCATTTGCGGTGTTTTCCATCGCTTTTGTCGCCAGACCGGTCGGCACCGCCATCTCGATGGCCATTCAGCGCCGCTGGGGACGTGCCGCCAAAATGACAGTGGCCCTGTTTTTACTGGGCGTTTCCACGGTTGGTATCGCCTTTTTACCCGGGTATGACGTACTGGGCCGCACCGCCATCTGGCTGCTGGCGCTGTTCCGCTTTGCCCAGGGTCTGGCGCTGGGCGGCTCCTGGGATGGGCTGCCGTCGCTGCTGGCGATGAACGCGCCGAGCAACCGCCGAGGCTGGTACGCGATGATCGGCCAGCTGGGCGCGCCACTGGGCTTTGTGCTGGCTGCCGGCCTGTTCGCCTACTTGTACAGCGCGCTGTCGAAGGCCGAGTTCCTCAGCTTTGGCTGGCGCTATCCGTTCTATGTCGCTTTTGCGGTGAACGTGGTGGCCCTGTTTGCCCGGCTGCAACTGGTGCTGGGCCAGACCTACACCCAGGCGATGCAGGAGCGCGAGCTGGAACCCGTCAGCGTCACCCGCCTGATCGACGAGGAGGGCAGCCATGTGGCGATCGGCGCTTTTGCCGCGCTGGCCAGCTTTGCGCTGTTCCACCTGGTCACCGTGTTTCCGCTTTCCTGGATTTCGCTCTATTCGGACCAGCCCATCACCCATGTGCTGGGGGTGCAGATTCTGGGGGCCTTCTGCGCGGCGCTGGCCATTGTGGCCTCGGGCAAGCTGGCAGACAGTTTTGGCCGGCGCAATACCCTGGGCGCGATGGCGGTGCTGATTGCGCTGTTCAGCCTGGCTACGCCCAAGCTGCTGTCCAGTGGCGTGACCGGTAACAATATCTTCATCATCGTCGGCTTTGTGCTGCTGGGCCTGTCCTACGGCCAGTCGTCCGGCACGGTCACCGCCAACTTCTCGGCGCGCTATCGTTACACCGGCGCGGCACTGTCTACCGACATGGCCTGGCTGGTGGGCGCGGCCTTTGCACCGCTGGTGGCGCTGGGCTTGTCAGCCAAGTTCGGCCTGATCGCTGTGTGCCTTTATCTGCTGTCGGGTGCCGTCTGTACCTTGGCGGCCCTGGGCATCAACCGTGCACTGGAGTCGCGCGAAAGCGCCGAGGCCAGCACCTGACCGGTTTTATCAAGGGACTGCCCATTGCGGACAGCCGGGACGAAGGATTGACCTGAGCTCCTGGGCCTTGGTGAAAAAAAAGCTGCAGAGCTTGGCTTCTGCAGCTTTTTTCTTGATGCGGGCGGCTGGCCTGCTCAAGTACGCACCACCGCAGGCCTGGTGCGGTAGAACTGCATTGGGAACTCCTGCATCTCCTTGGCATGCTGGTTGATGACCGAGCGCTTCATCTTGCCGACCACATGCATCTCGCAGGGCTTGCAGTCAAAGCGCAGGGTCAGCTTTTCCTTGCCATTGATCAGCTGCAGGGGCTCGGCCTTGATGGTGCCCTTGACGCCGATGACGCCCTTGGCCTGCTTGGGGCACAGGCTCATCGAGAAGCGCACGCAGTGCTTGGTGATCATCAGCGAGACTTCGCCTTCCTCTTCCTTGCTCTCGTAGGCCGCGTCGATCACCTTGACGCCATGCTTCACATAGAAGTCATGCGCCTTCTGGTTGAACACATTGGACAGATAGGTCAGCGTGTCCTCCGGGAAGGGCGCGGGTGGCTCCACCGGTAGCGCGCGCGGCAGGCGCACAAAGCCGGCCTCGCGGGCGGCTTCGAGCGCAGCCACGGCATCGCGGCGCAGCTGGTTCAGTGCGGATGCCGGGATGAACCAGGGCTGGTCCAGTTTCAGGCTGATGTCGTGCACCGAGAAAATGGTGGCGCCAAAGCGGCCCAGCTGGTCGCGCAGGGTGGCCTCGGCCCGCTCGCTGTCGGTGGCGGCTTGGTGCGGCTGCACCAGGCTCGCGCTGCCGACAAAGCCGTCGTCATCGGTCAAGGTCAATGCAAAGCCGTCCGGGGTTTGGCTCAGCTGGGCCCACAGGCCAATGCGGCGCTCGCTGGATTTCTTGTCCAGGGTGCGCACCCAGGCCATGTCGCGGTTGCGGTTCACTTCCAGGCCCTTGCGCAGGTCCTTGAAGCCGGCGATCGGGTCCTTGGGGAACACACGCCACAGCGATTTCTTTGCATCTACGGACTCGGCGCGGTTGATCTGCATGCCAACCAGTTCTTTTTGCAGGTCGTAGTAGCACAGGCCGTCGCCGTTGTGCAGCACGGTGTCGCCGCTGGAGGCTTCTAGCTCGACAAAGTTCTCCCCCACCTTCGTGACCCAGCCGATCGCGCGGCCCGGGGTCTTGGGGGTGTCAAAGGCGCCAATATCGTCCTTGCGGCCGTTGACAAAGTAATCGGTGAACTCGCGGTTGAAGTTCTGGTCCGGATCGGGCGTGAAGCTGAAGTTGGTCCGGCCCGAGGACGAGCGCGCCAGTGGCGCCTCGGAGAACTCGCGCTCTTCGATGATCTCGTCGAGCAGCTTGCGGTAGTGGGCGGTGATGTTCTTCACATAGCCCATGTCCTTGTAGCGCCCCTCGATCTTGAAGCTGCGCACCCCTGCATCGATCAGTGCGCGCAGGTTGTCGCTCTGGTTGTTGTCCTTCATCGACAGCACATGCTTTTCATGCGCAATGATGCGGCCCTGGGCGTCCAGCACCTCATAGGGCAGGCGGCAGGCCTGGTTGCAATCGCCCCGGTTGGCGCTGCGGCCGGTGTGGGCGTGGGTGATGTAGCACTGGCCCGAGTAGGCCACGCACAAGGCGCCATGCACAAAGAACTCAATCGTCGTGCGGGCCGGGTCGGTGGCGGCGCGCACGGCGGCGATCTGTTGCAGATCCAGCTCACGCGCCACCACGATCTGCGACAGGCCGGCATCCTGCAGAAAGCGGGCTTTCTCGGGTGTGCGGATATCGCTTTGGGTCGAGGCATGCAACTGGATCGGGGGCAGGTCCAGCTCCAGCAGGCCCATGTCCTGGATGATCAGCGCGTCCGCCCCGGCCTCGTAGACCTGCCAGGCCATCTGGCGCGCGCCTTCCAACTCATCGTCGCGCAAGATGGTGTTGAGCGTGATGAAGATGCGGCTGCCAAAGCGGTGCGCATGTTTGATCAGGCGCTCCAGGTCGCGGATGTCATTGCCCGCCGTGGCGCGCGCGCCAAAGGCCGGCCCTCCGATATAGACGGCATCGGCGCCATGGTTGATCGCTTCAATCCCGATATCGGCATCGCGGGCCGGGGAGAGCAGTTCGAGCTGGTGGGGCAGGAGGGACATAGGGGCAGGATTATCTCAGGTCGCTGCAGGAGGGCCGCTGCGCTCGGAGATAAGCTGACTGCAGTGCCAGCCCAAGCACCATGCAGACCCGGTTTAGTCCTTGGGTCAGCCCGGTTCAGCCGCGCGGGCTGAAGGTGCGCGGAAACACCACCGGCGCGCTGCGGTCGGCCAGGCGGTAGCCCATGGCCGGGCGGTTGGAGGGCCCCTCGACATGCCCAGCCTCCTGCAAAAATTGCGCTGCCAGCATGCGGGTGCGAAAGCCGCTCTTGTCTACCGGCCGTCCCAGCACTGTCTCGTACACCTGTTGGAGCTGGGGCAGGGTAAAGGGCTCGGGCAGCAAAAAGGCGGGCAGAGAGGTGTACTCGACCTTGCCGCGCAGTCGCTCGGCGGCAGCGCGCAGGATCTCGCTGTGGTCAAAGGCGAGAGGGGGGCCATCGCAGATGGCATCGACCTCGAACCAGGCCACATCGGCCGCATTAGCGCCCTTGGCCAAGGTCAAGGGCTGCGCAGCTATCAACGCAAAGTAGACATGGGTGGCCGACCAGCCACGCGGGTCCCGGCTGCGCCCGCCCCAGCTGCCCAGCTGCTCCAGGTAGGGGCTGGCGACATTGGTCTTCTCGCGCAGCTTGCGGTTGGCGCAGGCCTGCAGATCGCTGTCCTGCGCTACGTCGACAAAGCCCCCAGGCAGCGCCCACCGCCCGGGGAAGGGCTCGGAGCTTGAGACCGGCCGCTGCACCAGCAAGACCTTCAAGGCCCCGTCCACCACGCTGAAAATCACCACATCCACGGTGGTATAGGGCCGTACAAAATCAACGGGTTGGTGGCTGGCAGCGGTGGAGGCCATAGAAAAACCTTGACGGATAGGAAAGCGAGTTGTATTGTACAACTCATTTAAGTTGCTCAATACAACTTACAGTCTGAAGGTGTGGTGCAGGCTGGACGACTGCACTCTAATAGATGCATAACTACAAAAAGGATAGATGATGACTTTTGAACAACCAACCAAAGACACCCCGGTCGGCGAGCAGTCCACCACCATGACCCGCCGCAGCAAGCTGCTCAGCCTGGTGCTGCGCCACAGCCCGCAGACCATTGGCCTTGAGCTTGACGAGGCCGGCTGGGCGCATACGGACGAACTGCTCGCCTGCCTGGCCCGCAGTGGCAAAGCCATGAGCCCGGTGCAATTGCAGGCAGTGGTGGCAAGCTGCGCCAAGCAGCGCTTTGCCTTCAGCGAGGACGGCAAGCGCATCCGTGCCAACCAGGGGCATTCGGTAACCATCGAGCTGCAATTGGTCCCCAGCACCCCACCGGATGCGCTCTACCACGGCACGGCAACCCGTTTTCTTGACGCGATCCTGGCGCAAGGCTTGCAACGCCAAAAGCGCCACCATGTTCACCTGTCCGCCAGCATCGAGACGGCTGGCGCAGTTGGGCGGCGCCACGGCAAGCTGGCCTTGCTGCGGGTGGATGCGGCGGGCATGGTCGCCAATGGCCATGTGTTCTATTGCTCGGACAATGGTGTCTGGTTGACCGACGCCGTGCCCGTGACCTACCTGCAGAGGCTGGACGAATGAGCGGCCATCGCGTATTGGCGCTGGATGCCGATGGCGTGCTGCTCGACTACAACCTGGCCTATGCCACTGCCTGGCGGCGTGCTTTTGGCCGCTACCCTGACTTGCGCAACCCCCATGCCTACTGGGCGGCAGACCGCTGGGATGTGGAGCGGCTGAGCGGCGAGGCGCTGCACCGGTTTCGCGCAGGCTTTGATGCGCAGTTCTGGTCCGCCCTGCCTGCCGTACCCGGTGCGCTCGCGGCATGCCAGCAACTGGAGGCCGCCGGCTTTGAGCTGGTGTGCCTGACTGCTCTGCAGCCCCATTTTGCCCAGGCACGGCTTGGCAACCTGCAGGCCCTCGGCTTTCCGATTGGGCGGGTGATTGCGACTGGTAGCGATGCCAGTGGCGGCAGCCCCAAAGCCGCAGCGCTGGCCCAGCTTAAGCCGCTGGCCTTGGTGGATGACTATCTACCGAACTTTGCAGGGTTGCCCGAAGGCATCTATGGCGCACTGGTACTGCGCGAACCCGATGGCAGCCCCAACTGCGGACCGGCACTGCAACAACTGCATTCCACCCATGCCAGCCTGGCCGCGTTTGCGCACTCGTGGCTGGCTCAGAGACAAGAGAACTGATATGAAACACACCAACCACGTCCAACTGCCTGCGTTGGCGCGGCGCGCAGATAGCGTAGATGCGTTCGTCATGTTGGCGCGCGCGCAGCTGCCCACCGGAGGCCAGTGATGACGCCAACTCAGGACCGTTTTCAAGGCGCACTGCTGGGGCTGGCCTGCGGTGACGCGGTGGGCACCACGGTCGAGTTTCAGCCGCGCGGTAGCTTTGTGCCGCTGACGGACATGCTGGGCGGGGGCCCGTTCTCGCTGCGCGCGGGCCAGTGGACCGATGACACCTCGATGGCGCTGTGCCTGGCCGAGAGCCTGGTCACCAAGGGCGATTGCGACCCGGCCGACCAGATGGCGCGCTATGCCAACTGGTACCAGTGGGGTTACTGGAGCGCTACCGGCCATTGCTTTGACATTGGCATGGCCACGCGGGAAGCTTTGCAAAGGTTCTTGCTCACCGGCAATCCTCTGGCTGGCAGCACCGACCCGCACAGCGCTGGCAATGGCTCGATCATGCGGCTAGCACCTGTGGCGCTGCGCTTTTGCGGCGATGCGCAGCGCTTGCAGGACAAGGCGGCGCTCAGCTCGCAAACCACGCATGGCGCGGCCGAGTGCCTGGATGCCTGCCGCCTGCTGGCGGTCGCCATCGCCCGCGCGTTGCAGGGGCGGCCCAAAAACGAGGTGCTGGCGCTGTCGGATTTGCCACTGGCCAGCCCCCAGCTGCAGCAGATTGCACAGGGCCATTACCTGGCCAAAAGCCGGGACGACATCCACGGTTCGGGCTATGTGGTGCGTAGCCTCGAAGCGGCGCTGTGGTGCTTTGCCCGGCATGACTGCTTGGAGGACGCGGTGCTGGAGGCCGCGAATCTGGGCGACGATGCCGACACCACGGCGGCCATCACCGGCCAGATCGCGGGCGCTTTTTGGGGCGAGCAGGGCATACCGCGCCACTGGCTGCAGCGCCTGCACCTGGCCGATGAGATCCGGGCGCTGGCTGTGCAGCTGTGGCAGGCCAACCAGGGCTTGCCTGCCACTGGCTGCGATGCCGCGCGATAATCAGACCGCATACGGTATGGAGGGAGGATGCTATGCGTGCGGTATTGGGTTTGGCAGGCTTACTGGTGGTGATGGCGATTGTGGCGCTGCTGATGAAGCAGAACATGGGCGTGACGAAGGCGCCCGCGCCCGCCGCCGTCGAAGGCGTGCGCGTGCCGCAGATTGACACCAGCAAAGATGTGAATGCACAAAGCCGGCAGATCCAGCAGCAGGTGCAGGACCAGTTGAACCAGGCGGTGCAGCAGGATGCGCAGCGCCTGAAACAAGCCGAAGAGTGACGGCGATGGCCGACAGCCTCGTCCCCGCCAGCACCGGCGGCCAGTTGCCCCCCCAGCCTGTTGACGCGCACTGGATGCGCGCTGCGCTGGAGCAGGCACGTGCCGCCGCCGAGGCAGGCGAAGTGCCCGTGGGTGCCGTGGTGGTGCGTGACGGCCAGATCGTCGGCCGGGGTTTTAACCACCCGATTGGCGCGCATGACCCCAGCGCCCATGCCGAGATCGAGGCCCTGCGCGATGCGGCCAAGCGCCTGGGCAATTACCGGCTCGATGGCTGTGCCTTGTATGTCACTTTGGAGCCTTGCGCGATGTGCGCCGGTGCCATCTTGCATGCGCGCCTGGACCGCGTGGTCTGGGGCGCTGCCGAGCCGCGTACCGGTGCCGGGGGATCGGTGCTGGACCTGTTTGCGCAGGCTGCACTGAACCACCACACGGCGGTGACCGCGGGTGTGCTGGCGCACGAGGCTGCAGCCCTGCTCACCGAATTTTTTGGCAAGCGCCGCGTGCAGCAAAAGCAGCAGGCGCTGGCCAGCCACCCGCTGCGTGACGACGCACTGCGCACGCCCGATGCGCTGTTTGCGCCCGCATTGGACTGCGCCTGCCCCAGCTGCTTTTACAGCGAGTGGCCGGCTTTGGGCGGCCTGCGCCTGCATGCCAAAGACAGCGCGGGCCAAAACCCACCGCCAGCCGCCGCTGCCCGGCAATGGCTGCTGCTGCCCGGCCTGCCGGCGCAGCAAGGGCTGTTTCGCGAACTGGCCGCTGGCCTGGCCGCGCGCGGTGACCGCGTGGTGGCACCCGATTGGCTGGGCCTGGGGCGCAGCGACAAGCCCAAAAAGGACAATCGCCTGGGCGATCCCCAGCAACTGGCGATACTGCAAGACCTTGTCCACCAGTTGCATCTGGAGGGCGAACAGGGCCTGGTCGTCGTTGCCCATGGCGATGCCGCGCGCCTGGCCCAGGCGTTGGTGGCACAGCAGGCTGCGCTGGGCAAGCCGGTGCAGGGGCTATGGCTGATCAACCCGCCGAATCCCGCAGCGCCGAGCGCCGACTACCGCCTCTGGCTGGAGCAATTGGCGCGCAAACCGGCGCTGGGCATTGCCGCTGCGCTGGGCACCAGCGCGGTCGATGCTGCGATGGATGCGGACCGCCAGCAATGGGCGGCGCAGTTCCCCGACAAGGGCTACCGCGCAGGGCTGCGCGCCTGGGCACGCGATGCCTTGGCGGCGCTGGATGCGCCCGTTGTGATGCCAAGCGCATCAGCGCCAGCGCTTCCTGTGCTGGTCAGCCTGGGCGAGCAAGCCCGCTGGTGGCCGGCACCTGCGCAGGGACTGGAGGCCTGGCTGGCAGCAGTCGCTACAGCGGCAGGCGGCGCCGGGCCGCTGGCTTGGCAGCGCTGCGCAGGCGGTGACTGGCTGCCGCTGCAAAACAGCGCGGCACTGCTGCAGGCCAGCCGCTTCTTTGATGCGGGTGCCGAGGCCGCAGCGCTGGGCTTGGTGGCGGCGGCTTGGCGCTGAGCCTATCTGCTGCACAATAGCCCGCAGCTGTTCCGTTTTCTGACCGACTTTTTTTGCTATGAGCTCCACCCCCAAACACCAGGCACCGATCACCGGCATCATCCACCACCCCTACACCGCCGATGCGCCCTTTGCAGCGCCGCAGCCCGGCGTGTTCAAGGCATCGAGCGTGTTCTTTCCCAACGTGGCGGCAATGCGCAGCTGGGACTGGAAGGACAAGAGCGCCTTCACCTACGGCCTGCACGGCACGCCCACCACCTACATTCTGGAAGAGCGCATTGCCACCTTGGAAGGCGGCAGCCACTGCGTGCTGGTGCCCAGCGGCCTGGCATCGATCTCGGTGATTGGCCTGGCGTTGCTCAAGAGCGGCGACCATGTGCTGCTGCCCGACAACGTCTATGGCCCGAGCAAGGGCTTTGCCGAGAGCGAGCTGCAGCGCTTTGGCGTCAGCATCGGCTACTACGACCCGATGCGGGTGGACCATTGCGCCAGCCTGATCCAGGACAACACCCGCCTGGTGTGGCTGGAGGCGGCCGGCTCGGTCAGCATGGAATTCCCCGATTTGCTGGGTCTTGTGCGCCTGTGCAAGGAAAAAGGCATTGCCACGGCGCTGGACAACACCTGGGGCGCGGGCCTGGCCTTCAACTGCTTTGACCTGGATGGCGACGGCAGCTACCGCCTGGGCGTGGATGTGTCGGCGCATTCGCTCACCAAGTACCCCAGCGGCGGCGGCGATGTGCTGATGGGCTCCATCGTGTCGCGGGATGCAGCCGTGCACCGCAAGGTGCAGGCCACGCATATGCACCTGGGCCTGGGCGTGGGAGTGAACGATATCGAAACCGTGCTGCGCAGCCTGCCCAGCCTGGCGCTGCGCTACCACGCGCAAGATGCGGCAGCCCGGCAGTTGGCCGCCTTCATGGCCGAGCAGCCCGCCGTGGTGCAGCTGCTGCACCCAGCCTTTGCCGGCTCGCCCGGCCATGCGCATTGGCAGCAGCTCTGTGGCGCGGGCAGCGTGGCGGGCAAGCAGGGCGCAGCCGCAGGACTCTTTAGCGTGGTGATCGATCCGCGCTACAGCCAGCAGCAGATCGACCTGTTCTGCGAGAGCCTGCGCCTGTTCAAGTTGGCCTACAGCTGGGGCGGCCCGATCAGTCTGGTGGTGCCCTACAAGATCAGCAGCATGCGCGCGCTGGGCGAGTCCCAGCTGCAGCCGGGTACGGTAGTGCGCTTTTCGATCGGGCTCGAAGATGCCAACGACCTGCAGCAGGATCTGGCGCAAGCGCTGCAAAAAGCCTTTGGCTAAGAACCTGTTCTAAGGGGTAGGGCTAGCCGCATAAATGCCGCCAGCACCGCGCTGGCGGCATTTTTATTTCATCAGCTTTTGCAGCTCGGGCCAGACATTGGCCAGCAGCTGCGGGTGGGCGCTGGCCAATGGGTGGATGCGGTCGGCCTGGAAGTTCTTTTCCGCGTTGGGCACATCGGCCACGCCGTGCAGCAAGAAGGGCACGACAGCGGTTTTCTTCTCGCGCGCCAGGCTGGTGAAGACCTGGGCAAAGTCCGTGGTGTACTTGCTGCCGTAGTTGGGCGGCACCTGCATGCCCAGCAGCAGCACCTGGGCGCCAGCCTTTTGGGCGCTTTCCACCATCGCTGCCAGGTTGGCCCGGGTGCTGGCCAGCGGCAGGCCGCGCAGCGCATCGTTGGCCCCCAGCTCCAGCACGACGATGCCGGGCTTGTGCTGCGTCAGCAGCTGGCCAAAGCGGGCCCGGCCGCCGGCGGTGGTGTCGCCGCTGATGCTGGCGTTGTGCACCTGGTAGGCGCCTGCGTTTTTGCTTTGTTCGAGCTTGTCCTGCAGCAGCGCCACCCAGCCGGTGCCGCGGGCAATGCCGTATTCGGCGCTGATCGAGTCGCCCACCACCAAAATCGTGGCAGGCGCCTGTGGTGCAGCAGCCTGTGCTGTAAAACCTATAGCGATGGAGGTCATCATTGACAACGCTACGATGCTGCGCAGACACCGGCGTCGCGTGACGGGTGTTCGATCATTGGAGGAAAGATTGGTTGTCATGACAGATGCAGTGCTTTCTCAATCGCAGGCGCCTGAGGCGGTGTTGGTGGCCCAGGGCCTGGGTAAATCGGTCTCGGATTCGACTGGCAGTTTGACCATTCTGCGTGATGTGGACTTTAGCATCGCGCAGGGGGAAACCGTGGCGATTGTCGGTGCATCGGGCTCGGGCAAAAGCACCTTGCTGTCGATCCTGGCGGGCCTCGATACCCCCAGCGTGGGCACGGTGCGGATTGCTGGCCAGGACCTGTTTGCGCTGAGCGAAGACGACCGGGCAGCGCTGCGTGCGCGCACGATGGGATTTGTGTTTCAGAACTTTCAATTGATGGGCAATTTGACGGCGCTGGAAAACGTGATGCTGCCCCTCGAGTTGGCTGGCCAGCGCGATGCCCGCAAGCAGGCGACTGCCATGCTTGAGCGTGTGGGCCTGGGCCAGCGCCTCGCCCACTACCCCAAGCTACTGTCGGGTGGCGAGCAGCAGCGCGTGGCACTGGCCCGCGCCTTTGTCGTGCAGCCCGCTGTGCTGCTGGCCGACGAGCCCACCGGCAGCCTGGACTTTGCCACCGGCGAAGCGGTGATGCAGCTGGTGATGGACCTGAACCGCGAGGCGGGCACGACCCTGATCATGGTCACGCACGACCGCGCCATTGCCGCCCAGTGCCAGCGCGTGATCACTATCGCCGCCGGCGCCGTCGTGCAAGACAGCCGCATTTAAATTCTTTATCGTCTTTTTTTATGCATTAAGACATCGGTAAGCTCCGCCCGCCACAGTGCCCACCTACAGATTGCGCTGTTGCCGGGTGAACTCCCATCCAGAGCGGCCTTCTGCGCGAGGGGCTTGCGATGGATGCATTGAATCTGCAATGGTTTGCATGGATGGCTGGGGGCTTTGGGCCCACCGCCTGGGTGTTGGCGCTGGCCCGCTGGCTGGGCATGGACGGCGTGGCGCTGGCCGGGGCGGCGCTGCTGTGGCTGTGGTGGAAGCGGCCGGCGGACCGCCTGTACCTGCTGGGCAGCATGCTGTGCTGCGCCGCTGCCGTGTTGCTGGCGCACCGGCTCGCCGTCTGGCTGGGGCATCCCCGCCCCTTTGTGATGGGGCTGAGCCCCGCCTATATTGACCATGCCGCCCGGGGCTCACTGCCCAGCGCGCATGCCAGCGCAGTCTTTACCCTGGGATTTTGCCTGCTGTGGTTGCGGCAGTTGCGCCTGGGCGGCGCGGCCATCGTGGCCGTGGCGCTGGCGGTGAGCTGGGGCCGGGTGTACTGCGGCGTGCATTTTCCACTCGATATTGCAGCCGGCGCTGCGCTGGGCGGGGTGATCGCGCTGTTGTTCGGCTGGCTGTGGCGGCATGCCGGGCCGGTGGTGCAAGATCCTGCTGACCTGGCTCTGCAGGGCGCTGCAGCGCCACGCCCATCGCCGCTACCCGCATCGGTGGAATAAGGCATGAACAGTCTCGCTTCTGCGCGGGCCGTGCCTGCCCGCGTTGCTTGGTCGATCCAGGTCCGCATGGCACTCTTGCTAGCGCTGTGGCTGCTGGCGCTGGCCTGGCTGCGGCCGCTCAGCGATCCGGATGAGGGCAGGTACGCTGTGGCTGCCTTGCAGATGCTGCGCAGCGGCGACTGGGTGACGCCTGCGCTCAACGGCCTGCCGTTTTTCCACAAGCCGCCGCTGTACTACTGGCTCGCTGCTACGGGCTTGCAGGTCGCGGGCGTCCATGAATGGGTGGCGCGCCTGCCGTCGCTGCTGGGCGCATGGCTGGCGGCAATGTCCTTGTTCGCCCTGCTCAAACGCTATGCCAGCCAGTCGGTAGCCGTGGCTGCTGCCGTGGTGCTGGTGACCATGCCCTACACCTACCTGGCCGCGCAGTACGCCAATATGGACATGCTGCTGGCCGGCTGCCTGACGGCCTGCATCTGCAGCGCTGCGATGGCGACCCTGGAGGCGCGCCAGGCGTCGGGCCGCATCCGGGGCATGGCGTGGATGGGCTGGCTGGCTGCGGCCGGTGCCTGGGCCGGGCTGGGCTTTTTGGCCAAGGGCCTGATTGCGCTGGTGCTGCCCGGCATGGTCTGGGCCCTCTGGCTGGTCTGGGACCGGCGCTGGCGCCAATGGTGGCTGCCTTTGCATGCCGCGGCATGGCTGCCGGTGCTGCTGATTGCCGGCCCCTGGGTGTTCATGGCGCAAGAGCGCCACAGCGGCTTTTTCCACTACTTTTTTGTCACCCAGCACTTTCAGCGCTACACCGGCAGCAGCTTCAACAACCCCCAGCCCTGGTGGTTCTATGGTGCGGTGATCGCACTGGCCGCCTTGCCTTGGACGGGCTGGGCGCTGGCTGCTGGCTGGCGCAGCTGGAGGCGCAGGCGTCTGGACGGATCGGCTGCGAAGCCAGCAGCACGGCCGGCCGAGCAGACCTTGGTGCAAAGCCTGGACCGGCTGATGCTGGTCTGGTTTGCCGTCATCGTGCTGTTCTTCTCGGTGCCGCACAGCAAGATCGTGGGCTATGTGCTGCCTGCGCTGCCACCGCTGGCCTATGCGGTGGTGCGGCTGGTGCAAGCCGCTGGCTGGCAGCGCTGGGGCCGGCATACGGCGGCGTTGGCCGCGCTGTTGTGTGTGGCGCTGGCCGTGGCGCTGGGCACGGTGGCTGTGCCTGCCAAGGCCCAATGGCGCGCACTGCGCAGCCTGCCGGTGCAGTCGGCGGACCGCGTGGTGATGCTTGAGCACCTGTACTACGAAGTGCCTTTTTACCTGCCCGCCATGGCCGATCCGCTGGTGGTGGACGACTGGAGCACCGAGGACCAGCAGGCCGACAACTGGAAGAAGGAGCTGAGCGATGCTGCGCAGTTTGCGCCGCAGCTGGGCAGCCGTGTCTTGCTGGATGCGCAGAGCTTGCAAGCCTATGCCTGCGCGCATCCGCAGCAGCGCCTGTGGGTCGTTGGCAGCGCCGAGGCGGCCCAGCGCCAGATGCCGGCGCTGGCCACTGCCGCAGCGGCCCTGCATTTGGGCAGCACCCAGGTCTGGCAATTGCAGGCGGGCCAGGCCTGCGACCGAGGCACGGGCCGTTGAGTCACAGCGCGGCCATGGCCGCGCTGTTCGCGTTGGACTACATCGGTTGTCGCCAAGCAGGGGTATAACCAGAGGCTTTCCTATCCTCTGCATGTCCTGAAAGTGAGAATGACTGTGGCAAAACCCCAAATCGGCGTGATCGTTGGCAGCAACAGCAAGACCTCGATCAACAAGCAACTGGCGCATGGCCTGGTCAACCTGGTGCAGAACCAGGCGGACTTCGAGTTCCTGGACCTGAGCGCGCTGCCGTTCTACAACCGCGACGACGATGCCGACGCCTATCCGGCGGCATTTACCGCTTTCAAAGACAAGGTGCGCAGCAAGAACGGCATCCTGTTTGTGACGCCCGAGCACAACCGCTCGGTGCCGGCCTACCTGAAAAACGCGTTGGACGGCGCCAGCCGCCCCTATGGCAGTGGCGCATGGAACGGCATCCCCGCCGGCATCATAGGCACCTCGACCGGTGGTCCGGCCACCTCGATGGCCCAGCAGCATTTGCGCAATATTCTGGTGTTTCTGGACATGCCGGCGATGGCGCAGCCCGAGGGCTTTATCCGCTGGACCGATGGCCTGATCAGTGCCGATGGCAAGGTGGCCGAGGCCAGCGAAAAGTTTTTGCGCAGCTACATGGAGCGCTTTCTGGCCTGGGTGGCTCTGCACCCGAAGAAATAAGCCATCAGCGCTGGGTAGGGGGCTGCCGTCGCTGGCAATGGCGCCCACCGCAACGCGTTTTGCTGTGGTTGCCACCATGGTTGCCAGGGCTGCGGTACGATGCAGCCAAATTTTTTTTGACCAGGGCTGCCATGTTGAACCTTCCCCTTCACCACCTGTACCGCGCCGCTGCGGTGGATACCCCAGCACCTTGGCTGCTGGTGCTGATGCATGGCGTGGGCAGCAATGAGCAGGATCTGTTTGGCCTGGCGGGCATGGTGCCGCCGGCTTTCCATGTGCTGAGCCTGCGCGCGCCCTACACCTTGGGGCCCAGCAGCTATGCCTGGTTCCAGTTTGGCGTGAACCCCGACGGCAGCCGCAGCATCGACACCGCGCAGGAGAAAGCCAGCCGCGCGCTCGTCGCCCAGACCTGCGCCGAGGCGGCACAGGCCTTGCAGATACCGGCCCAGCGGCTGGTGGTGGGTGGTTTCAGCCAGGGCGGCATCATGTCGCTCTCGGCGCTATTGACCCAGCCGCAGCTGCTGCAGGCCATCATGGTGTGGCACAGCCGCCTGTTGCCCGAGATTGCGGCCGAGCAGGTCGCGCCCGCGCAACTGGCTGGCCATCAAGCCTGGATCAGCCATGGCACCGCCGACAATGTGATTCCACTGGCGCAGGCCCATGCGATTCGCGCGGCGCTGCAAGCTACGCCTGTTGACTTGGCGTACCACGAGTACCCCTGCCGCCATGAGCTGCACCCGCAAGAGCTGCAGGACAGCATGGCCTGGCTGCAGGCTCTGACGCAGGCGCAGCGCGGCTAAGGTCAGTATTTAGCCAGCGTCCGGCCGGAACAGCCCGGCCAGCATGCGGTCGAGCTGCGGCCATTCCTGTGCGAACTGGCTGCGGTTGACAAAGAAGGCCTCGCAAGCCACCGCAAAGAACTCGGCCGGGGCCGTGGCGCCATAGCTGTCCAGCCAGGGCGCGGGCTCGCCAAAGCGCTGGGATTTGGCAATCGCATGGCCAAAGGCCGCAAAGGCCGATGCCCAGGTGCGCTCCCAGGTCTGGCGTGCTTCGGCGGCGCTCGCCAGGCCCAGAAAATGGCCGGGCAGCGAGGGGTAGCCATCGGCACCGCCATTGCGCATATCGATCTTGTGGCAGAACTCGTGGATGACGACGCTGGTGCCGCGCGCGTTTTGCTGCAGCGGATCTTGCGCAATGGCTGCCCAGCTGAGCGTGACGGGGCCATGCTGCATCGCTTCGCCTTCGAGCATCATGCGCCGGTGCGATACCAGGCCCGCCTCGTCATGCATGTCGCGCGCAGCCACCATCGTGCCCGGGTGCACGACAATGCCGACAAAATCATCGTAGAGCGCGATGGCCTGCTGCGCCTCACCCCGGTGGAGCAGCGGCACGCAGGCCTGCGCGGCTATAGTCAGCGCCATCGCATCGCTCACCACCAGGCCATGGGCACCCGAGAATTGTTTTTGGCGCAGAAACAGTGCGCTCAAGGCGCGCAGCTTGGCTTTTTCTTCCAGCGACAGCGCCTCGAGGAACGGGTATTTTTGCAGCACCTGCAACCACAGGGCTGCGGGGATTTCGGGCACGGGGCGCGCCAGCGCGCGCAGGCGTGACCAGGTGCGGTGCAGCCAGGCCATGGGATCAGTGCGCGCCGGGCTGTGGAGGCCGGGCCAGGTAATCGGCCAGCGCGATGCGCTGCTGGCCGGTGGCGTCGATGCGCAGCACTTCGGCGCGGGCGGGTTCCAGGTCGGTGTCCCAGTCGCTCAGCACCAGGCGCTCGTGGCCCGCATCCAGCGCGTGGCGGGCAGGGCGGTGGGTGTGGCCGTGGATCAGTGTGGGCGCCTGGGCCTGTTGCAACCAGGCGAGGGCGGCCTGGGTATCCACATCGGCGGTGATCACTTCGCGCATGCGGCGCGCCTCGCTCTGGCTGCGCATGGCGCCAGCGAGCTGGCGGCGCTGGGCCAGCGGCTGGGCCAGAATCTGCTGCTGCCAGGCGGGGCTGCGTGCCACCGCACGAAAACGCTGGTATTCGGAATCTTCCACGCACAGCGCATCGCCATGGCTGAGCAGCCAGCGCTGGCCGAGAAAAGTGAGGCAGCTGGGATCGGGCAGCAATTGCATGCCGCT
Source organism: Comamonas koreensis (assembly GCF_014076495.1). Classification (NCBI taxonomy): domain Bacteria; kingdom Pseudomonadati; phylum Pseudomonadota; class Betaproteobacteria; order Burkholderiales; family Comamonadaceae; genus Comamonas; species Comamonas koreensis. The sequence goes on from NZ_CP043575.1 coordinate 2,338,487, forward strand.
GCGCTCGGCAAACTGCGCGCCGATGAGAAAGTCGCGGTTGCCATGCATGAAGAAGACGGCGCGCTGGCCACTGGCCTCGCGCAGGCTCTGGGCGCAGGCCGCTTCAAAGCTGCCGGCCTCGTCCAGCGCATCGTCGCCGACCCAGGCTTCAAACAAATCGCCCAGCATGAAGATCGCATCTGCCGTACTGGCTTGCAGGTACTGCTGCCAGCTGTGCCAGGTCTGTGGCAGCTGGGGTTGAAGATGCAGATCGGAGATGAATTCGATGCTGCGCCAGGCGGGGGGCGCAGCGAAGGCATGGACTGCCGTGGTGGCCAACTGGGCGCGCAGCGCCTCATGAGTGTCTGCGGCGCGGGTGTCGGTCGGGCTGTCCATGCCAATGGTGGCGCCTATTACAGGGCCACAGCCTTTTCGATCAGCACTTCTTCCTTGGGCACGTCTTGGTGCATGCCCTTGGAGCCGGTCTTGACGGCCTTGATCTTGTCGATCACGTCGTTGCCCTTGACCACCTTGCCGAACACGGCATAGCCCCAGCCGCTAGGGGTGGGCGAGGTGTGGTTGAGGAAGTCGTTCTTGGCGACGTTGATGAAGAACTGGGCGGTGGCCGAATGGGGATCGCTGGTGCGGGCCATGGCTACGGTGTACTGGTCGTTCTTCAGGCCGTTTTGCGCTTCGTTCTGAATCGGCGCCTGGGTGGACTTCTGGTCCATGCCCGATGCAAAGCCGCCGCCCTGGATCATGAAGCTGTTGATCACGCGGTGGAAGATCGTGCCGTCATAGTGGCCGCTCTTGACGTAGCTCAGGAAGTTCTCGGTGGACTTGGGGGCTTTGTCTGCGTCGAGTTCCAGCGTGATGACGCCGTAGTCTTTGATATGCAGTTCAACTTGTGGATTGCTCATGGTGTGTTTCCTGTTGAGAAAGGTGGGAAGGGCGCCGCAGCCCGGTTGGGGGCCAGCGGCAGGGCCATTTACTTGACGACGGTAGCCGACTTGATGATGACAGGGGTCTTGGGCACGTTCTGGTGCGGGCCGGCATTGCCGGTTTGCACGGCCTTGATCTTGTCGACCACATCATTGCCGCTGACGACCTTGCCAAACACCGCATAGCCGTGGCCATCGGGGTTGGGGGCATTCAGCGAATCGTTGTTCTGCACATTGATGAAGAACTGCGCGGTGGCCGAGTCGGGAACCGCCGTGCGGGCCATCGCGATGGTATAGGTGTTGTTCTTGAGGCCGTTGTTGGCCTCCAGCGGGATCGGCGAGCGCGCAGGCTTTTGCTGCATATCGGGGGTGAAGCCGCCGCCCTGGATCATGAAGTTGCCGATCACGCGGTGGAAGATCGTGCCGTCGTAGAACTTGTCGTTCACGTACTGCAGGAAGTTGGCCACCGTCTTGGGCGCTTTTTCTGGATTGAGCTCGACCACGATGTCGCCCATCGAGGTCGCCAGCTTCACGCGGGGCTGGTCCGCTGCTTGTGCGGCGCTGGTCAGCAACATGCCGCCGGCCAGTGCCAGGCCGCCCAGAATGGAAAGAGTGTGTCGTTTGGAAGGCATCGGTTTCCTCTGTCGTTGTATACGGTAGATGTCCAGTGCAGGGCGCTGCGGGGTCCGCAAGACATCCTGCGCTGCGCGCAAATCTTGGGCGGTGCACGGTGTGCGTTTGCACCGAGTTGAGGGCCAACGGTGCAAGATTCAAGGCAAGGCCCTTACTATTTTGCGTCGGGCGCCGCTGCTGGGGCAGCCGGCGCGGCGGCAGCGGGTGCTGCAGCAGCGGCAGGTTGGGCCCTGGTTACCAAGAGGCGCAGGCTGCTGATCTTGGGCTGCAGCCTGGCTTGCTGGGCCGGCGCCAGCGTGCTGGCCTTGCTCAGCGACTGCTCGGCCAGGCGAATATAGATATCGCCCAGGTTTTCATAGGCGGTGGCATAGCCGGGGTTGGCCCGCACCGCATCTTGCAGCGCGCGGCTGGCTTTTTCCAGCTGGTTGTTCTGGGCGTAGAGCACGGCCAAGTTGTTGTAGGGCTCGGGCAGTTCGGGGTATTCCTGCACCAGCTTCTCGAACGTTGCCGTGGCCTCGTCACGCTGGCTTGCATTCATCTGGGCCACACCCTGCAAAAAGCGCCATTGCGGGTCACGCGGGGCTTGCTGGATCTTCGGCTCCAACTGCTCCAGTGCCAGGGCATTTTGGCCCGACTGGATCAGCTTTTCCACGGCCGAGTAATCGTCCGCATAGGCGGCGCCGCAGCTCAGCGCAAGCGCCAGCAAGGCGGCACGGGGCATCAGGGGGGAGAAAAGGCAACTGACTAACTTCATAGGGTTCGGGCGCGCTGGGCGCGTGCAAGTGGCCTGCAGGCTTATACTGCAGCGCATTGTAGCTGAGGGGGCTGGCGCCCCGGAACGACGGGCGGCCATGGTTTGCAGGGCATGGTCTCGGGCATCAGCTACCATACACGGTTCGGCGGTTCCTGCCGGGCGGCGGTGCCCAGGCAGGCGCTGCACAACCTGCGCCCAAGCCTCTCCCAGGGGGACGGGGGCGGACCGGGGTAGGGCGCCAGGCGCCTTTCCCTCTCTCAACCACAACCACGCTAATTTTTCATGAGTTTGCGCATCTACAACACGCTTTCGCGTGCGCTGGAGTCATTTGTTCCGATTGAGCAGGGCCATGTCCGCATGTATGTATGCGGTATGACGGTCTATGACCTCTGTCACCTGGGACATGCGCGCTCGATGCTGGCGTTTGATGTGGTGCAGCGCTGGTTGCGCGTCAGCGGCCTGAAGGTGACCTATGTGCGCAATGTCACCGACATTGAGGACAAGATCATCCGCCGCGCCATGGAAAACGGCGAGACCATCCGCAGCCTGACCGACCGCATGATCGAGGCCCTGCACCAGGATGCCGATGCGCTGGGCATCGAGCGCCCCACGCATGAGCCCCGTGCCACCGAATACGTGCCGCAGATGCTGTCCATCATCTCGCAGCTGGAAGAAAAAGGCCTGGCCTACCGCACCGAAGGCGGCGATGTGAACTATGCCGTGCGCAAGTTCCCCGGTTACGGCAAGCTGTCGGGCAAGTCGCTCGACGAGCTCAATGCCGGTGAGCGCGTGGCCGTGCAGGACGGCAAGGACGACCCGCTGGATTTTGTGCTGTGGAAGAGCGCCAAGCCGACTGAGCCCGACGAGGCCAAGTGGCAAAGCAGCTATGGCACGGGCCGGCCGGGCTGGCACATCGAGTGCTCGGCGATGAGCTGCGCGCTGCTGGGCGAGACCTTCGACATCCATGGCGGCGGCGCTGACCTGCAGTTCCCCCACCACGAAAACGAGATTGCCCAGAGTGAGGGCGCGCACGGCCAGCCGCTGGCCAAGATGTGGATGCACAACGGCTTCATCAATGTGGACAACGAGAAGATGTCCAAGTCGCTGGGCAATTTCTTCACGATCCGCGATGTGCTCAAGCGCTACGACGCCGAGACCATCCGCTTCTTTGTCGTGCGCACCCACTACCGCAGCCCGCTCAACTACAGCGATGTGCACCTGGACGACGCCCGCAATGCGTTGAAGCGCCTCTATACCGCGCTGAGCTTGGTCGCCGCCGAGCCGGTGGCCATCGACTGGAGCCACCCGAGTGCGGCGCGCTTCAAGGCGGCGATGGACGAGGACTTTGGCACGCCCGAAGCGGTGGCGGTCCTGTTTGAGCTGGCTGCCGAGGTCAACCGCAGCAAGTCGCCTGCGGTGGCTGGCCTGCTCAAGGCGCTGGCGGCCACGCTGGGCCTGCTGCAGGCCGACCCTGCCGCCTACCTGCAAGCGGGCGCCAGCGTGGATGCGGCCTATGTGGAGGCGCAGATTGCGCTGCGCGCCGCTGCCAAAGCGGCCAAGAACTATGCGGAATCGGACCGCATCCGCGCCGAGCTGCTGGCCCAGGGGGTGGAGCTCAAGGACTCTGCGCAAGGCACGACCTGGACGGTAGTCCAGGCGGGCGCCTGATGCGCGCTCTGGGTGGTGTGAACCCGGCATTGGCATTGAAGCCGAGCGTCTAGCCGTATGCCTGGTATCAGCAACAAGCCGCTGTCAGCGGAGGATTGGGCCGTGGCTTGCAAGCACCTGGCCCGCAAGGACCGGGTGATGCGCCGGCTCGCCCCGCTGTATGCCGGCGAGATGCTGCGCCGCGAAGCAGACGGCTTTGCGCTGCTGGTGCGCTCGGTGGTCTGGCAGCAGCTGTCGGACCACTCGGCGCGCCAGCTGTGGAAGCGGCTGGTGGCGGCGCTTGGGTCGGCTAGCCCCAAGGCCATGCTGGCCCTGACGGACGAGGCGGCCAAGGCCATCCGCCTGCCGCAGCGCAAGCTGGGCTATCTGCGTGATCTGGCTGCATGGTTTGTGCAGGAGCCCAAGGACGCGCTGTCCTGGGTGCATGTCGATGACGACGCAGTCATCGAGCAGCTGATGGCGCAGCGCGGGCTGGCGCGCTGGGGTGCGGAGATGTTTTTGCTGTTCCATCTGGGCCGGCCCAATGTGCTGGCCATTGATGATGCGGCGCTCCTGCAGGGCATCAGCGACCATTATTTTTCGGGCGAGGCCGTCAGCCGCAGCGATGCGCGCGAGGTGGCGCAGGCCTGGCAACCCTGGGCGAGTGTCGCGGCCTGGCTGATCTGGCGCTCCCAGAATGCCATGCCACTGGGGCAGGATGCAGATTGATCTGGTTTGGCCGCATGCGGTTACACTGTCGGTCGTTATGAGAAGGCTGCCTGCGGCTTTTCTCGAGGAGAATCATTTTGGCGAAAAGAACATTCCTGGATTTCGAGCAACCGATTGCGGAGCTGGAAACCAAAATTGATGAACTGCGCTATGTGCAAAGCGAAAGCGCAGTGGATATCTCTGAAGAGATTGATCAGCTCAGCAAGAAAAGCCAGCAGCTGACCAAGGACATCTACAGCGAGCTTTCCCCCTGGCAGATCACCAAGATCGCACGCCACCCCGAGCGTCCCTACACCCTGGACTATGTGAACGAGATCTTCACCGATTTCGTCGAAATGCATGGCGACCGCCACTTTGCCGACGACCTGTCCATCGTGGGCGGCTTGGCACGTTTCAATGGCAACCCCTGCATGGTAGTGGGTCACCAAAAGGGCCGTGACACCAAGGAGCGCACCTTGCGCAACTTTGGCATGAGCAAGCCCGAGGGCTACCGCAAGGCGCTGCGCCTGATGAAGACCGCCGAGAAGTTCAAGCTGCCGGTGTTCACCTTTGTCGACACACCCGGTGCCTACCCCGGCATCGATGCCGAAGAGCGCGGCCAGTCCGAAGCCATTGGCCGCAACATCTATGAAATGGCGCAGCTGGAAGTGCCGATCATCTCCACCATCATCGGTGAAGGTGGCTCGGGCGGCGCGCTGGGTATCTCGGTGGCCGACCAGGTGCTGATGCTGCAGTACTCGGTGTACTCGACCATCAGCCCCGAAGGCTGCGCCTCCATCCTGTGGAAGACCAGCGACAAGGCCCAGGAAGCGGCGGACGCCATGGGTATCACCGCCCATCGCCTCAAGGCCCTGGGCCTGATCGACAAGATCATCCACGAGCCCGTCGGTGGCGCCCACCGTGACCACAAGCAAATGGCGGCGCTGCTCAAGCGCGGCCTGAGCGATGCCTTCCGCCAGCTGGCTGATTTGAAACCCGCTGAGCTGCTGGACCGCCGCTACGAGCGCCTGCAAAGCTATGGCCGTTTCTCGGACACCAAGGCTGAGCACTGATACGCGCTGCCGGCCGCCGCTGATGCTGCGCCGTTGCTGCCAAGCCTCCCTTTGCGGAGGCTTTTTGCTGTGGGGCGCGGGCCATGGCTGAGCCCGCTATTGTTGCTGCGCTGAACGGCTGGCAGCCCGCACTGCCGCTGGCTGTGGCCTACAGCGGTGGAGCCGATTCCACCGCCTTGCTCTGGGCCTGCCTGCAGCGCTTTCCCGGCCAGGTGTATGCCCTCCACATCAACCATGGGCTGCAGGCCGCAGCCGCGGTATTTGAATCGCATTGCCGCGCCCAGTGCGCGGCCTGGGGCGTGACGCTGCAGGTGGTGGCGGTGAATGCCCATGCGCTGCCCGGGCAAAGCCCGGAGGACGCGGCCCGCATTGCGCGCTACCAGGCGCTGACCCAGGCCGTGCTGGCTTGCGCCGATGCAGGGCAGGGCCGTATCCAGACCATCGCACTGGCCCAGCATGCCGATGACCAGGTCGAAACCGTGGTGCTGGCGCTGTCGCGCGGCGCTGGGGTGGCCGGCCTGGCGGGCATGCGCCCGCAGTGGCAGCGCGCCGGTCTGCAGTGGGCGCGGCCTTATCTGGGCCTGGGCAGTGCGCAGATCCGCGCTGACCTGGCTGCGCTGGGCATCGCCTGGGTGGAAGACCCGAGCAACACCGACACCCGCTACACACGCAACCGCATCCGCCAGCAGGTGATGCCCGGCCTGGCGCAGGCCTTTCCGCAGATCGCGCAGACGGTGGCGCGCAGCAGCGCAAACGCGGCGCAGGCGGCCGAGCTGCTCGATGACCTGGCGCAGATCGACCTGCAGGCCACCGGCGCGCCGCCGCGCATCGGCGCGCTGCAGGCGCTGAGCGAGGCGCGCATGGCCAATGTGCTGCGCTACTGGCTGCGCACGGCCCATGACCAAACGCCGAGCGCTGCACAGCTGGCGCAACTGCAGCAGCAGCTGCAGCGCTGCACCACGCGGGGCCACCAAATCCATATAAAAGTGGGCCGTGGGTATATACAGCGCCACAGAGATGTCATCGATTGGTACAATCCGCCAGTTTTGGTCTGACTAATGTACGATTCCGACGGCGTGCCAAAACACTTTGCATCAACGCCGAGCTTCGTGTTTCGTCATCGTGATATTCAATGGCACTGATCGTTCATAAGTACGGCGGCACGTCGATGGGCTCTTCCGAGCGCATCCGCAATGTCGCCAAACGCGTCGCCAAGTGGGCAAGGGCTGGCCACCAGATGGTGGTGGTGCCCAGCGCCATGAGTGGCGAAACCAACCGTCTGTTGGGCCTGGCCAGCGAGCTGGCACCCAGCCGCGCAGACAAGTCCTATTACCGTGAGCTGGACATGCTGGCCGCCACCGGCGAGCAGGCCTCGTCGGCCTTGCTGGCCATTGCGCTGCAGGCAGAAGGCGTGCCCTCGGTGAGCTACACCGGCTGGCAGGTGCCGGTGCGCACCGACGACAGCTACACCAAGGCGCGCATTGAATCGATCGACGACCAGCGCGTGCGGGCCGATCTGGACGCGGGCCGTGTGGTGATCGTGACCGGTTTCCAGGGCATTGACCCGAACGGCAACATCACCACCTTGGGCCGTGGCGGCTCGGACACCTCGGCCGTGGCCGTGGCAGCCGCCATGAAGGCCGCCGAGTGCCTGATCTATACCGACGTCGACGGTGTCTACACCACGGACCCGCGCGTGGTCTCGGCCGCACAGCGCCTCAAGACCGTGAGCTTTGAGGAAATGCTGGAGATGGCGAGCCTGGGCTCCAAGGTGCTGCAGATCCGCTCGGTGGAATTTGCCGGCAAGTACAAAGTGCCAATGCGTGTGCTGTCGAGCTTCACGCCCTGGGATATTGCATTGGATGAAGAGGCCAAATCGGGCACTCTGATCACATTTGAGGAAGACGAAAAGATGGAAAAGGCCCTCGTATCGGGCATCGCTTTCAACCGCAGCGAAGCCAAAATCTCTGTCCGTGGCGTGCCTGACACCCCCGGCATTGCCTACCAGATCCTGGGCCCGGTGGCCGACGCCAACATCGATGTGGACGTGATCCTGCAAAACATCGGCAAGGACGGCAAGACTGACTTCAGCTTCACCGTCAACCAAGGCGACTTCAACCGCACGGTCGAGTTGTTGCGCGAAGAAGTGGTGCCCAAGCTCGGCGCTGACGAAGTCATCGGCAACCCCAACATCTGCAAGGTGAGCATCGTCGGTATCGGCATGCGCAGCCACGTGGGCGTGGCATCGACCATGTTCCGCGCGCTGGCTGAAGAGGGCATCAACATCCAGATGATCTCCACCTCCGAAATCAAGACCTCGGTCGTGATCGATGAGAAGTACCTGGAACTGGCCGTTCGCGCCCTGCACACTGCTTTTGGTCTGGATTCTGAAGAAGTTTCCAAATCGGCCTAAATTTTCAGGTTAGAATAGCTGTATTGGAAACGTGACCGAGTGGCCGAAGGTGCTCCCCTGCTAAGGGAGTATGGGGTGTAGAGCCTCATCGAGGGTTCGAATCCCTCCGTTTCCGCCAAGAATCAAACCCCTGAGTGTTCGCACTCAGGGGTTTTTCTTCGTCTGGGTGTGTGCTCTTCACTCAACGCTAAATTGTTTCTTGTCGGGGTGTGGCAAGGGGGGATCGCAGCCTCGAGTGCCGCACGTGTCCGTGACCAAGCGCCAATCCATGCTTACGCGGTTCGAGATGAATGACGCCATCCATGTGCGCTGGCTTGCCTTCAGGGCGGCAGCTACACAGCCTCAGGGCTGCGCGCTGCTCAGTTCCTTATCGACGCTATAGGCTGGATGGGAAGGTGGCCAGTCTGCACAAAAGCTGATGACGGCTCTGGCACTCACCCTGGCACCTGTCATTCTCAAGCGACTCTTACTCCAACCCGATGCTCTGCACAATCGCGCCTTCTTCGGCGAAGGCCTTCTTCGCGAAGGCGCTGTAATCTTGGGCATTGCGGTACTCCAGCCGTACGCCATAGTTTGCCGCCGCCTGCTGAAAGGCGGGGTCGTCCATGGCAGACTTCACGGCGGCTTCGAGCTTGCGCACGATTTCGGGCGGCAGGCCCCTGGGCCCGGCAATGCCCAACGGCGATGGCGTCACTACGTCATAGCCCTGTTCACGGAAGGTCGGCACATTGGCAAAGGCTGGCGGGCGCGTTTCTGACGCAATGGCCAGCGCACGCAGCTTGCCTGACTGCATATGCGGTAGCACCGTATTGCCAAACACCCCCGTCTTGGTGTGGCCCGCAATTAAGGCATTCACCGCCTCGGCATCGCCCTTGTACGGCACGTGGGTGAACTGTACACCCGCCTTCTTCTCCAGCAAGGCCATCAGCACGTGATTGGCCGAAAACTTGCCGGGTGTGCCGTAGTCAACCGAGCCGGGCTGCTTCTTAGACTGATCCACAATGTCCTTGACCGATTTGAATGGCGAATCCTGCGCCACGGCCAGCAGAAAGTCGTATGACATATAGGCCGCCACATAGGTCAGGTCGGCAATTGGATCGTAGGCCACCTTCTGGATATGGGGCTGCCGAAAGATAGCCACCGGGCTCAAAGTCAGCCGGTAGCCATCGGGCTTGGCATTCTTCATATCCATCACCCCCATCGACGCCCCGGCACCCGGCTTGTTCTCGATGATGATGGACTGGCCCAACTGCTTGCCCATCGACAGAGCCAGCGCCCGCGCCACCACATCGCTCACACCACCCGCCCCATAGGGCACGATCAGCACAATAGGCCGGTTAGGGTAGTCAGCTTGTGCCATGGCGGGCGCGGCAAAACCCGCAGCGCCTACAACGGCAATGCTGACTGCGACAGCGGCAAAAGTACGGCGTTGCATGGTTGTCTCCTTGCACGAAAGCTTGTTTGCACTGCAGTCTAGCGACGCCACCCCTCCGTACCCCCAACACGGGTGACAGCAGTATTGCGCCGGCGGCGGTGTCATCTTGGCGAATGGTAGTGCTCGCCGGATCTGGGTGGCAAGTACCCAGCTCTGGTGTCGCACTGGAGCCCGGGTGAGCGGTGAAAGCATGGTGAGCGGGTTCAGAAGAAACAAGGCCCTGCAAATAGGCAATTTGCAGGGCCTTGTGGTGCGATGTTGGTAGTGCCTAAGCGGTACGCTCCTCAATCCAGCCGAGGATGCAAATCAACATACTTCTGCTTGCGCAGCTCCAGCGCCGCGATCTGCTCTTGCAGCTTGGCGATCTCGGCGTCGATGTCGTCCACGCTTTGCTCGATATGGTCCAGTGTCTGGATCAGCAGCTCCTTGGCCTCTTGCCTGCTGGATGCCGCTGGCGTGGCGCCGCGCAAGGGGCGGTTGGCGGTTTCCTTCATGAAGATGCCGGTGATGATGCCGACGACTGCGACAAACATCAGGTAGTAGGCAGGCAGGTAGAGGCTGCCGGTGGAGTCGACCAGCGCAGCGGTGATGGTGGGCGTGAGGCCGGCGACGATGATGGCGATGTTGAACGAGGCGGCCAGCGCGCTGTAGCGGATGCGGGTCGGGAACATCGCAGGCAAGGTGGAGGCCATCACGCCGGTAAAGCAGTTCAGCACAATGGCCAGCATGAACAGGCCGACAAAGATCAGCGCGATCTGGCCGTTGATGATCAGCCGGAATGCGGGAATCGCCAGCACCAAGAGGCCGATCGAGCCAACGATCACAAAGGGTTTGCGGCCAAAGCGGTCACTGGCCAGGCCAATCACCGGCTGCACAAAGAGCATGCCGATCATCACCGCGATGATGATCAGCACGCCATGGTCTTCGGAGTAGTGCAGGTTGTGCGACAGGTAGCTGGGCATGTAGGTCAGCAGCATGTAGTAGGTGATATTGGTGGTCAGCACCAGGCCCACCGACACCAGCAAGGGGCGCCAGTAGCGCGTCGCGATTTCCTTGAAGGAGATGCGCGGGCGGTTCTCCACATCCTCCTGGTCGTCCTTTTCCATCTGGTCGAGCTGCTGCTGGAAGGCAGGCGTTTCTTCCGCCGCATGGCGCAGGTACAGGCCTACCAGGCCCAGGGGCGCTGCCAGGAAGAAGGGCACGCGCCAGCCCCAGTCGAGAAAGCGCGCCTCGCTCAGCAGGCTTTGCAGCAAGACGACGACACCCGCGCCCGTGACAAAACCGACGATGGAGCCAAAGTCCAGAAAACTGCCCAGAAAGCCACGCTTGCGGTCAGGCGCAAACTCGGCCACAAAGATGGCGGCGCCGGTGTATTCACCGCCGACCGAGAAGCCCTGCGCCAGCTTGCACAGCAGCAGCAGGATCGGCGCCCAGATGCCGATGCTCGCGTAGGACGGTATCAGGCCAATACAGAACGTGCTGGCCGCCATGATGATGATGGTGATCGACAGCACCTTCTGGCGCCCGAACTTGTCACCCATCACGCCAAAGAACAGGCCACCCAGCGGCCGAACCAGGAAGGGAATCGAGAAGGTGCCCAGCGCGGCAATCATCTGCACACTGGGCGATGCATCGGGGAAGAACACCTTGCCCAGCGCAAAGGCGACAAAGCCATAGACGCCAAAGTCGAACCACTCCATCGCATTGCCCAGCGCGGCGGCAGAAATCGCCTTTCTGAGCTTGACCTTGTCGACGATGGTGATGTCATGCAGCTCCAAGGTGCCGCTTTGGGTCGGGATCAGCGGCGGCGAAGGAGGCGTCGGATCGGCCGCTGTGTTGTTGTTGATGCTATCCATGCGGTTCCCCGGTAATTATCGGTCGCCATCTTCGCCAATCGCCGCCGGGCCGTCTGTAGGACGAGGGGGCTGCACGCTGCCGCCAAACTTCGCCGGCCACCCGTTATGGGTGGTTGGGTGATCTGGCTGCGCGCCTAAACTCTTCCCGAGCATCTTCTAGACAATGACGAGACAAAGGAGTCCCATGTCCGAAGCTTTTATCGTGGCGGCACAACGCACGGCCGGTGGCCGCCGGGGTGGCCAACTGGCCGGCTGGCATTCGGTGGATCTGGCCGCACAGGTCATCAATGCGGTGGTCGAGGGCGTCGATGCCGACCCGGCCGCTGTGGACGATGTGTTTCTGGGCTGCGTCAGCCAGGTGGGCGAGCAGTCCAGCAATGTGGCGCGCAATGTGGTGCTGGCCTCCAGGCTGCCCGAATCGGTGCCCGGCACCAGCATCGACCGCCAATGCGGCTCCTCGCAGCAGGCCATCCACTTTGCCGCGCAGGCGGTGATGTCGGGCGCGATGGACATGGAGATCGCCGCCGGCGTCGAATCGATGACCCGCGTGCCCATGGGCAGCCCGGGTGGCCTGGCGCAAAAGGCCGGGCTGGGCCACTACCACAGTCCCGGCATCGCCAGCCGCTATGGCGATACCGTCTTTAGCCAGTTTGTCGGTGCCGAGATGGTGGGGCGTTCAATATAGGCGGCGCTGGCCAAGTCCACGCAGCATGTGATGGTGTGCTGGGGGGCTAAATGTGCTCTGGCCTTTGCCATGGGCATCAGGCTGCGCCCCAGCCTGTGACAGGCGCCCAGCGCAGCGTATTCAGAGCACGGGCTGATGGCACACTGCCTCGATGTTATGGCCGTCGGGGTCAAGCACAAAGGCCGCGTAGTAGTTGGCGTGGTAGTGCGGCCGCAAGCCGGGAGCGCCGTGGTCACGCCCACCGGCCGCCAGCGCTGCTGCATAAAAGGCATCCACCTCCGCTCGGGTCTGGGCGGTGATGGCGATGTGCACAGGGGTCGGCTTCTGCGAAGACTCCGTCAACCAAAGCGAAGGCTTGCCGTTGCGGCCCAGACCGATGCTGCCGGGCCCCTCCATCGCAAGCCCAACGCCCAAAGGGAGCAGCGATGGGAGAAAAAAGGATTGGCTCACATTCAGGTTGCTGACACCGATGCCGATATGGTCAAACATCTCTTTTCCTCTGTTGTGATCATCAGAACGTGCGTTGCGGCAGGACCGCCTCGCAAGCCGGCAGTCTAGCGTTGTTGACGCGCTCTTGACTATAGGCGGGACTGCCAGCGGTCGGCACCAGGTCAAGATTGGCGGGGGATCGGGGCGCGAAGGGGTGCTGCGCCAGATGTGGCTGGCGACTGCGTGCAGACCATCGTCCCCGCTATGCTGAACCCGCAGCGATGGCAAGGGGTAGCGGTGTGACCCGCAGCGCATTGAGCACCAAAGAAAAGGCGAGTGAAGGCTGTCGTCGGCTGGGGTAGTACAAGTAGTATCCGGGGAAGGGTGGGCACCAGTCGTCCAGCACCCGTATCAAGCGGCCTTGCTCCAGGTGGGGGGCAAACTCGTCTTCGGGCAAATGCGCTATGCCCATGCCGGCCAGTGCTGCATCGACGATGCTGGGAGAGGTATTGAAGATGACCTGCCCGTCCACCCGAACGCTCAGCGGCTTGCCCCGGCGCTCAAAATCCCAGGTCCACAAGCCTCCTGCTGTCTGCATACGCATGTTGATGCAGTTGTGTGTGATCAGATCGCCTGGCGTCTTGGGCAGCGGATGGCGTTGGAAGTAGGCCGGCGATGCGGCGGCCGCCATGCGCAATGTCGGTCCGATGGGCACAGCGATCATGTCCTTGTCGATGGTGTTGCCAAAGCGCACCCCTGCATCGAAGCGGTCCGCAACGATGTCGCGCAATCCGTAGTTGACGTCGAATTCGACCTTGATGTCAGGGTACTGCAGCAGCAAGGGCGCCAGCTTTGGCACCAGTGTGGCGCGCGCGACATGCTCGCCACAGGTGATGCGCACCAAGCCGCTGGGCTTGTCGCGCATTTCGGTGAGCTGGTGCAGCTCGGCGTCGATTTCGTCAAAGCGATGGCCAATCGCGCTCAGCAGCCGATCGCCGGCGGCCGTGACCGACACGCTGCGCGTGGTGCGTGTGAGCAGGCGAATATGAAGCCTCGCCTCCAGACTGCTGACGGCCTGGCTGAGTGCCGATTGGGTCACTCCCAGCACCGAGGCCGCGCGCGTGAAGCTCCCCTCACGGGCGACCGTGACAAAGTACAGCAGATCGTTGAGGTTGCGTTTGACCATCGCGAAAGTGTCGCACGGGCAATTGATTAGCAAGGCTAATAAGGTCTAGAAGGTTTCATTAGCTAGTCAAAGAGGCCAGAGGATCTCAAGATAGGCCCATGGCCAGGTCTGGAAGCACCGGCGCCCGTGTACGACCACCCGCCGCACAAGCTGCGCTGCTGTCTGACTGGCGCGCCCAGCATCCAGCACTAGGATCTAACGGCTTGCGCTGCAGGTTGTCTGTTGCTGGGCAGTGGCGTCGCGCAAGCCCAGGTCGGACTCCAGCTCCATGTGCCGCTTGGGGCACTGGAGACCGGAGGTACCGCTTCTGACATCCGTTGCCCCGCAGCACGCCAAGCCCGCATGCGTCGCCAAGAACGTAGCCGCTTGGGGCCCGCCCTGCCGAATCGCAAGCGCCTCCCGGCGCGCAATCAAGGAAACCACGATGACACATTCCGATGATGCTGATTTCCCCGTCGAGCTGAGCGCCGACGAAGCAGCCTTGCTCCAAGAAATGCCGCAACTCCAGGGGGTGGGCCAGGCAAGGCGCAGCTTCATGATCCATTCGGCTGCAGGCAGTGTGGGGCTGTTTGCCGCAGATCTGCTGGCGCAGGAGGCCGCCCTGGCGCAGATGCCGCTGGCCGAAGGCGCGGCGGTGGCGCCCATCAAAGCGCAGAACGTCGTCAAGGTGGCTTTCCAGGTCAATGGCGTGCCGCAAACGCTGGAGCTCGATTCGCGGGTAGTGCTGCTGGATGCGTTGCGTGAGCGGCTCGCGTTGACGGGCTCCAAGAAAGGCTGTGACCAAGGGCAATGCGGCGCCTGCACGGTGCTGGTAGACGGCCAGAGGGTGCTGTCCTGCCTGACCTTGGCGGCGACGCTGGAAGGGCGCGAGGTGACCACGATCGAGGGCCTGGCCCAAGGCGATCAACTGCACCCAGTGCAAGCGGCCTTCATCAAGCATGACGGCTTTCAGTGTGGCTACTGCACGCCAGGGCAGATCTGCTCGGCCGTTGGCGTGCTCGCGGAGGCCCAACGCGGCCATGTCAGCCATGTCACAGGTGATGTGCGCAAAACCACGACCCGCCTGACGAACGACGAGATCAAGGAGCGCATGAGTGGCAACATCTGCCGCTGCGGTGCCTACCCGGGCATCGTCGCTGCCGTGCAAGAGGTCCATTCAGGCAGGCAAGCTGCCAAGACCTGGGGCTATGCCACGGAGACGCAAACCGCCTCGGCAGGCAAGGAGGATGGCCATGCGACCGTTTGAATATCTGCGGGTGGCCGATGCTGCCGCTGTTGCCTCCGCGATGGTGGGCGTGCCGGGAGCCAGGTTTCTCGCTGGCGGTTCCAATCTGGTCGATCTGATGAAGGAAGATGTGGAGCGGCCCACGCGCCTGGTCGACATCCGCCAGCTACCGCTTCGGCAGATTGAGCGCAGCCGCGCGGGTCTGTCTCTGGGTGCGTTGGCGACCAATACCGAGACGGCCAACCATCCGCTGGTCCGCGAGAACTACCCGCTGCTGACCCAGGCCATCGTGGCTGGCGCCTCGGGGCAGTTGCGCAATATGGCGACCAATGGCGGCAATCTGCTGCAGCGCACGCGCTGCAACTATTTCTACGACACCGCCACGCCTTGCAACAAGCGCGAGCCTGGCACAGGCTGCGGCGCGCGCGAAGGGCTCAACAAGATCCATGCCGTGCTCGGATGGAGCGATGCCTGCGTTGCCACCTATCCCGGCGATATGGCCAATGCGCTGGTTGCGCTGGATGCCAGTGTTCGGGTGCGGGCGACCGACGGGCGCGAGCGCTTGATCCCGATCACGGAGTTCCACCGTCTGCCAGGCGATACACCCCAGCGGGACAACAAC
Source organism: Comamonas koreensis (assembly GCF_014076495.1). Lineage (NCBI taxonomy): Bacteria > Pseudomonadati > Pseudomonadota > Betaproteobacteria > Burkholderiales > Comamonadaceae > Comamonas > Comamonas koreensis. The sequence continues at coordinate 2,354,073 of NZ_CP043575.1, forward strand.
CTGGAGCATGGCGAGCTGATTTTGGCCATTGAGTTGCCGGTCGCGGCTGCGCAATTTGCCCAGCATTCGCACTACCTCAAGGTGCGTGATCGCAGCTCCTACGCCTTCGCAATGGTGTCGGTGGCTGCAGCGCTGCAACTGGAGGGCGGCACCATCGGCCAGGCGCGCGTGGTGCTGGGCAGTGTTGCCCACAAGCCCTGGCGCAGCGCGGAGGCCGAGGCGGCCTTGGTGGGCCAGCGTGCCAACGAGGCGACCTTCGCCAAGGCGGCCCAGGCGGCGCTGAGCGGTGCCAAACCGCTGGCCCACAACGGCTACAAGGTGGAGCTGGCTCAACGTTCCGTGGTGCGCGCGCTGATGCGTGCTGCCAAACTCGGTTAAGGGCGAAGGAGAATCACCATGGCACGTTATCTAGGTAAAGAGACGACCCGCGTGGACGGGGTCGCCAAAGTCACCGGCAAGGCCAAGTACGCAGCTGAGTTCCAGGTGCCGCATGTCGCCTATGGCTTTGTTGTGCTCAGCACGGTGGCCAAGGGGCGCATCACCGCGATTGACACCCGCGCCGCCGAGCAGGCCGCAGGCGTGGTGCGCGTTTTTACCCACCTCAATGCCGGGCGGCTGGGCAAGGCGCCCGCTGCCGATGCCGCTCCGCAATGGGCCTGGCCGCTGCAGTCGGACCGGGTGTTCTTCAACGGCCAGCCGATCGCGCTGGTGGTGGCCGAGAGCTACGAGCAGGCGCGCTATGCGGCGCGGCTGGTCCAGGCCAGCTACCAGAGCGAGCCCCCTACCACCGCGTTGGAGACGGTGCTGGACCAGGCCAAGCCCTCGTCGGACAACACACCCCCACGCGGAGATCCGTCAAAGGCACTGCAGGCAGCGGCGGTTCAGGTCAACGCCGAGTACCACATCCCCATCAACCACCACAATCCGATCGAGCCGCATGCCGCGATCGCATTTTGGGAGGGTGACAAGCTCACCGTCTTTGACAAGACCCAGAACGTGTATGGCGTGCAAAAGCACCTGGCCGAAGGGCTGGGCGTGCCCGCAGAGAACATCCGCGTGGTGTCACCCTTTGTGGGCGGCGCCTTTGGTTCATCGCTCAAGCCCAATTACTACCCCTCACTGACAGCGATGGCGGCCCGCGAACTCAAGCGGCCAGTGAAGCTGGTGCTGACGCGCACGCAGATGTTCACCGGCCACGGCTACCGGCCACAGACGATCCAGAAAGTCAGGCTGGGTGCGGACGCTAACGGCAAGCTGCAAGCCATCATTCAGGAGGCCTTCCATAACACCTCCTCGTTCGAGGTGTTCTCGGACAACACCACCGGCTTTCTCAAGCAGGTGTATGCCTGCGAGAACCTGGACATGCCGCTGAAGGTGGCCGCCACCGATCTGGCCACCCCCACCTGGATGCGTGCGCCCGGCGCTGTCAGCGGAATGTTTGCGCTGGAGAGCGCCATGGACGAGCTGGCGTATGCGCTGAAGATGGACCCGATGGAGCTGCGCCTGGTCAACTATGCCGAGGTGGATCCGGTCAGCGGCAAGCCGTTTTCCAGCAAGGCGCTGCGCGAGTGCTACCGCCTGGGCGCCGAGAAGTTCGGCTGGAAGAACCGCAAGCCCGAGCCCCGCTCGATGCGCGACGGCAAGCTGCTGGTCGGCTGGGGCATGGCATCGAGCGTGTGGGGGGCCATGCAGATGCCCGCGAGCGCCAAGATCACCTTCCGCCAGGATGGGACGGCCACCGTGTCCAGCGCGACCAGCGATATCGGCCCGGGCACCTACACCGTGATGAGCATGATCGCTGCAGAGTTTCTGGGCCTGAAGCTGGACCAGGTGACCTTTGAGCTGGGTGACACGCGCCAGCCCCAGGCACCGGCGCAGGGCGGCTCCTGGACCACCTCCAGTGTCGGATCGGCCGTGCGCGGTGCGGCGCTGACGATCACCGCCAAGCTGCTGGATTTGGCCAACCGCGATGCCAGCTCGCCATTGCGGGGTGCCAGCGCTGACGACGTGGAGATGCTCGACGGCCGCTTGCGGCTCAAAAGCGATGCTGCGCGCGGGGTGGATATCGCCGATGTCATGCGCAGCACCGGTACGAGCGAAATCACCGAGGTCTACAAGTCAACACCGTCGCCCGAGCGTGACAAGTACGCATCGCTCGCCCATGGCGCGCAGTTTGTCGAGGTGAAGGTGGACCCTGATCTGGGAACCGTCAAGGTCACCCGGGTGATCGAGATCACTGCCTGCGGCAAGATCCTCAACCCCCTCGCTTCGCACAGCCAGGAGATAGGCGGTGTGGTCTGGGGCATTGGCATGGCGCTGGAAGAGGCGACCGAGGTGGACCACCGCACCGGGCGCATGATGACCGCTAATTTGCAGCACTACCATGTGCCGGTGAACGCGGACATCCACGCCATCGAGACGGTGTTTGTCGAAGAGGACGACACCATCGTCAACCCGCTCGGCGTCAAGGGCATGGGCGAGCTCGGCATGGTCGGCATCCCGGCGGCCATCGCCAATGCCGTCTACCACGCCACCGGCAAGCGCATCCGCAGTCTTCCGATCACCCCGGAAAAACTGCTGTAAGCGCAGAGGGTCGGGCCGTGCACCGGCTCGCTGCGGCCAACCTGGGCGCAGTCAGGCGCTGTGTCGCAAGATGCCGTTCTTGACTGCCAACACCTCTGCCATGGCGCTCACCGCGATCTCGGCGGGGGTTTTGCTGCCAATATGCAGGCCTACGGGAGAGTGCAGTCGCTGCAGCGCATCCTCTGTCGCGTCAAAATGCTCGCTGAAGCGCTGCTTGCGGCTGTGTGCGTTGCGCCGCGATCCGATGGCACCCACATAAAAGGCAGGGCTGTACAGCGCTTCAAGCAGCGCAAGGTCATCGAGCTTGGGGTCGTGGCTCAGCGCCAGAATGCAGCTGCGCGTGTCCGGCTGCATGCTGCGCACGGCGTCGTCCGGCATCTCGGTGCTGAGCTTGGCGCCTGCCACCGACCAGGTGTCGTGGTGCTCGATGCGCGGATCGCAGACCGTCACCTCAAAATGGTTGAACAGCGCCATCACGGCAACATACTCTGCCAGCGCGCCCGCGCCGATGAGCAGCATGCGGTACTGGGGCCCGAGCGTGACCGACAGGCTCGCACCATCAAAATGCACAGCCGCCGGCGATGAGGTCTCTGCCAGGCGGACCAGACCAGAGTGGCAGTCCACCGTGCGCTGCACCAGTTGCCCGGCATCGAGGCGCTGCACGAGGTCGTCCATCACCGAGAGCGCAGGCGCAAACTCGAGCAGCAATTCCAGGGTGCCGCCGCAAGGCAGGCCAAAGCGGTGGGCCTCGTCTGCCGTTACGCCGTAACGCACGAGCTCGGGCCTGGACTGCCGCATGCAGGCGTCACCATAGGCACTGGTGTAGCGATGGACCAGGTCGTCCTCAATGCAGCCGCCTGACACCGAGCCGACACACGGTCCGTCTTCGCGCAGGGCCATCATCGAGCCCACCGGACGGGGTGATGACCCCCAGGTTTTGACCACCGTGACCAGCATCACGCGGTGCCCGCTGGCCAGCCAGTCGCGCGCACTGCGCAACACCCGTGCATCAACGTTTTCCAAGGCTGGCCTCCTGCCCAAAGTTTCCGCTGGTCAGCAGCGCTTGTGCCCGCGCCAGGTCATCGCAGGTGTCGATATCGATGGCGATGCCGGGATCATCGAGCTGCAAGGTGTGCGCCGTTCCCGCTTGCCGATGGCTGCGCACAACGGCGCTGGCCCCCGTGTCGCCCTTCAGCTGCAGCAATGCCTCACGGCATGTTCTGTCAAAGCCGACCGGGTGACCTTGCTGCTGTCCGCATTGCGGCACCACCACTGGATAGGTGGCCAGGCTCAGCGCTACCGCCATCAGGCTCTGCGTGCGAACCAGGGGCAGGTCGCCGGGCAGGATAAGCCAGCCATTGGCGTCGGCAGTCGCTGCCACGCCGCGCGCGATGGAGTGGCCCATGCCATCGATGTGGGCAGCCGGCGGGGCCGCAGCGGGGCGCACGACATAGTAGGCAAGCCCCGATGCAACGACGCTGCGCAGCACCTGTTCCAGCACCGTCACGTCGCCGAGCATCGCGTCGAGCTTGTGCGTGGTGCCGCCCGAACGCGCAAAGCGCCGTCCTTGGCCTGCGGCCAAAACAAGGACCGTGGGGCGGAGGGGTTGCAGCATTTGGCTAGACCGCTGCATATCTGCGTGGCCTGGGCGGGGGGCTGACGGCCAGCCTCCCGGCCCAGCGCGGAGCGTTGAAATCATGCGGAGGCACAGGCAGCTCTTTCATCAGGTGGGCGCGATGCATGGCGCACCACAGGGGGTTTCTTCTGCTCAATTCTCAACGAAGCCATCGCTGCAACTCATTAGTGAAGCTAATAAGTGTATTAAGTGCACATGCGCCAGCAATCTCCTGTACACAGGCAATCTCTGTAAGACCCCATCGATAGGGGCGGGGTCGCGCTGTCTCATGGTTTGGCCCACAGGCTTAGGCGTCCGTCACGCCTCTGCCGCGCCGCCGCACAGCGCCTCCACCAACAGCCCCAGCGCGGCACTTTGGGGGGCGCCTTTGCGCAGCACCAGCTCATAGGGCTCGCTGCGCGATTGCAGGGTCAGATCGATGGTGCCGACCAGGCCATTGCGCGAGAAATAGGTCGCGATGTCGTCGGAGACCAGGGCCACCAGGTCGTTGTTGCGGCCGAGCATGGTGACGGTGGCCAGGGCCGACGTGGTCTCGATCAGGTGCGAGGGGAAGTGCAGCCCCGCTTCGTGGAACTCGCGCTCGAGCAAGCGTCGCATGGGCATGCGGGCGCGGTAGACCAGCCAGCGGCTGTCCTGCAGGTCCTGCAACTGCACGGCCTTGGCGCCCATCGCAGGGTGGCGCACGCTGGCGATCACCGACAGCGACTCCTGCTTGATGAACAGCGACTCATAGACCTCGGGCGTGCGGCTGACCGAGGAGCGGCAGATGGCGGCATGGATCTGGCCGCGCTCGATCATGCCCAGCAAGGTCTCGCTGGTGTCCTCGATGATCTCCACCGACATATGCGGCTGGCGCGCCAGCACGTTCGACAGCGCGTCGGACAGCAGCGGCACCGCGCCCATGATGGTGCCAATCGCCAGGTGGCCGCCCACGCCGCTGGCGATGGCATCGAGCTCAAAGCGCAGCTGGTTGATGTCCGACTGGATCAGGCGGGCAAAACGCAGCGCGCAGTGCCCGGCCTCCGTCGGGATTAACCCTCGGTTTGTGCGCTCGAACAGGTCCACCTGCAAGGTCGATTCCAGCTCGCGCAGCGCCTTGCTGGCGCCCGGCTGGGTGAGGCCGACTCTGTCCGCAGCGCCAAGCAGGGAGCCGCTTTCCTCGATGGCGATGAGCAGGCGCAGCTGCTTGGCATGCAGGCGCGACATGACGGAATTGAGGCTGGGGATGCTGCTGGCCATGAATAAAAGTTATATCGGTATGGGAAGCCGTCAGTGTACCGAATGGGCCGTGCTGCCTAGACTTCGGGCCTTCTGATAGCAATGGATATAACTGTTAAAACGTTATGGCTCTGATCAACTATGTGACTGAAGTGCGCTTTGGCGCCGGTGTGCTGGCGGAACTGAAGGAAGTGTGCGAGAAGCTGGGTATTACCAATCCTTTGATCGTGACCGACAAGGGTGTGGAGGCGGCCGGCATCATCGACCAGGTCAAGCAGGCGCTGGGCACGGCCCGGTTCGGCGTGTTCAACGGCACGCCGCCCAACCCGTCGGAGACGGCCGTGCGCGCTGGCGTCGAAGCGCTTAACAGCAGCGCCTGCGACGGCATCATCGCCGTGGGCGGCGGCTCGTCGATTGACCTGGCCAAGGCCGTGGCAGTATCGGCCCGCCATGAAGGCCCGCTGCGCCAGTTTGCGCTGATCGAGGGCGGCGCACTCAAGATCACCGCGGCCACCTTGCCCATCATTGCCGTGCCCACCACGGCGGGCACCGGCAGCGAGGTAGGGCGTGGCGCCATCATCATCCTGGACGATGGCCGCAAGGTCGGCATCCTTTCGCCCCATGTGATTCCCAAGGTTGCCATCTGCGACCCCAACCTGACCCTGGGCCTGCCCGCAGGCCTGACGGCCGCCACCGGCATGGATGCGATTGCACACTGCATCGAAACCTTTCTGGCGCCGTCCTTCAACCCGCCGGCCGATGGCATTGCGCTCGATGGCCTCTGGCGCGCCTGGCGCCATATCGAGGTGGCCTTCCGCGATCCCGCCGACGTGGAGGCGCGTACCAACATGATGAGTGCCTCGCTGCAAGGCGCGCTGGCCTTCCAGAAGGGCCTGGGCTGCGTGCACAGCCTCAGCCATTCGCTGGGCGGCATCAACCCCAAGCTGCACCACGGCACCCTCAACGCCATCCTGCTGCCGGCGGTGATCCGCTTCAACCGGGGTGCAGAGTCGGTGGTGCGTGAAGACAAGATCGCCCGCCTGGCACAGGCCATGGGCTTGGCCGAGGGCGTGTCGGTGGAGGAAGCCCTGGTCACCAAATCCCGCGCGCTGCAGCTGCCCACGGGCCTGGCCGAGCTGGGTGTGAGCGAGGACCTGTTTGAGCGCATCGTCAAGGGCGCACTGGCCGACCACAGCCACCGCACCAACCCGCGTGAGGCCAGCGCAGACGACTACGTCGAGATGCTGCGCCAGTCAATGTAATCCGGCTTTTTCTACAAAACAGACGCAAGCCCGGCCCGCCGCCGCAACGGCCGGCAGGCCGCAGGCTTGCGCACAGGCAGACATTCATAAATCAACAACCCGAGGTGGAGACATGGGCAGCAGCTCTCTGAATCACACGGCCACGATGGCCGACAAGGAAACCATGGTTCCGGATGCGGAACGCAAGCGCGCGCTGATTGGCAGCGCCGTGGGCAGCACCATCGAGTGGTACGACTACTTCCTCTACGGAACCATGTCGTCCATCATTTTTGCCAAGCAGTTCTTCCCCAGCGACAACGCGCTGGTCAGCCAGATGCTGTCGCTGGCCACGTTTGCGCTGGCCTTCCTGATCCGCCCGATTGGCGGCGTGATCTTCTCCCACATCGGCGACCGCATTGGCCGCAAGAAGACCTTGGCGATGACCTTGTCGATGATGGGCCTGTCAACCGTGCTGATGGGCCTGCTGCCCAACTATGCGCAGATTGGGATCTTGGCGCCCATCCTGCTGACGGTGTTGCGCCTGCTGCAAGGCCTGGCGCTGGGCGGCGAGTGGGGCGGTGGCGTGTTGCTGGCGGTCGAGTACTCGCCCCGCAAGAAGCGCGGCTTCTACGGCGCGGTGCCACAGACCGGTGCGGTGCTGGGCCTGGCACTGGGCAATATCATCACCTCGCTGCTGAGCGCGAGCATGAGCGAAGAGGCCTTCCTGTCCTGGGGCTGGCGCATTCCGTTTGTGGGCTCCATCGTGCTGGTGATGGTGGGCATGTGGATCCGCAATGCAGTGGGCGAGACGCCATCGTTCAAGAAAATCCAGGCCAGCCGCAGCAGCGCGCCCATTCCGATCAAGCAGACCCTGCAGTTCCACTGGCGCGAAGTGCTGATCGCCATCGGCGCCAAGGTGGTGGAGACCTCGACCTTCTTCCTCTACGCCACCTTCACCATCTCGTACATGATGGACCACGGCTTTGCCCGCGCGACGATCCTCAATATCGTGCTGGTCTGCGCGCTGATCGCCTTCCCCTGCATGCTGTTCTTCGGGCACCTGTCGGACAAGATCGGCCGCAAGAAAGTCTTTATCGGCGGCAGCATCGCCTTCATGCTCTGGATCTTCCCGTACTTCTGGCTGCTCGATCAAAAATCCGTCTGGGCAGCAGCGCTGGCCGTCGGTGTGGGCCTGGGCATCATCTGGTCCAGCTATGGCGCGATGATCGGCACCCTGTTGGCCGAGGCCTTCCCGCCGGACATCCGCTACACCGGCATGTCGCTGGGCTACCAGATTGGTGCAGCCCTGGTGGGCGGCCCGATGCCGCTGATCGCCACCGCGCTGATTGCTTACTACAGCGGCAGCTATGTGCCGGTGGTCATCTTCCTGGTGCTCTGTGCGCTGGTGTCCATCGTCGCCGTGGGCGTTGCCCGCGACCGCAGCGGCCTGCCGCTGGACGAGTGATGGCCTGAATGCCTGCCTAAGTGGCCGGACCTGCCGCAGCGCTGCTGGCCTGCGGTGGGTCTTGCCATGCTGGGCGCGCTACGCGCATCCCCTTCATCTTTTCCCCCAAACGCAACTTCTTGAGGAAACCCTCCATGCAGATCACTGGAGACATGGTCATTGGCTACCGCAGCCTGCGCGGCACCAGCGGCAGCCAACGCGCCTTCAACCCCACACTGAACGCACCCATCGCCGAGCCCGCGTTTGGCCTGGGTGGCAAAAACGAAGTCGAGCTGGCGGCCAGCCTGGCCGCTGCCGCTTTCGATCCCTACCGCCATCTGCCTTTGGCGCAACGCGCTGCCTTTTTGGAGGCGATTGCCGAAGAAATTCTGCAGCTGGGCGATGCACTGATCGAGCGCGCCCATGCGGAAAGCGGCCTGCCCATCGCCCGCTTGGCGGGCGAGCGCGGCCGCACCGTGGGCCAGTTGCGCCTATTCGCCCAGGTGGTGCGTGACGGGCATTTCTTGAGCGCCGCCATCGACACCGCCCAGCCCGATCGCCAGCCGCTGCCCCGTGCCGATCTGCGCCTGACCAAGATCCCGCTCGGCCCGGTGGCGGTGTTTGGTGCCAGCAATTTTCCGCTGGCGTTTTCGGTGGCCGGTGGCGATACCGCATCAGCACTGGCCGCTGGCGCACCGGTGATCGTGAAAGCGCACAGCGCACACCTGGGCACCTCGGAGATGGTGGCGCGGGCGGTGCAAAAGGCCGCGCAGCGCCAAGGCATGCCCGAAGGCGTTTTCTCGCTGCTGGTGGGCGCAGGCCGTGAGCTGGGCGAGGCGCTGGTGGCTCACCCCGAGATCAAGGCCGTTGGCTTTACCGGCTCGCGCCAAGGCGGGCTGGCGCTCTTGCGCATCGCCAACAGCCGCGCCGAGCCCATCCCTGTGTATGCCGAGATGAGCAGCATCAACCCCGTCTTCTTGCTGCCCCAGGCGCTGGCCGCGCGGCCCGAGGCCCTGGCCCAGGGCTTTGCCGATTCGCTGGCGATGGGGGCAGGGCAGTTCTGCACCAACCCCGGCCTGGTGCTGGCCGTCGACAGCCCTGCGCTCACGACCTTCATCAGTGCGGCAGCTACGGCCATCCGTGCCAAGGGCGCGCAAACCATGCTGACCGCCGGCATCCACCAAGCCTATGAGGCCGGCCGTGCGCAGGTGCAAGCCGCCGCTGGTGTGGAGCAGCTGGCCGCCGGCGTGGCCGCAGACCATGACAACGCAGCCCAGGCCGCGCTGTATGTGACCAGCGCGCAAACCTTGTTGGCGAATGAAGCCTTGCAGTCGGAGATGTTTGGCCCCGCCTCCATCGTCGTCAAAGCCAGCAGTGTGGAGGAGTTGCTGCAGGTCGCCCAGCAGCTGGAAGGCCAGCTCACCGCCACCTTGCACTTGGAGCAGGGCGACCACGACAGCGCCCGCGCCCTGCTGCCGGTGCTGGAGCGCAAGTGCGGCCGCATCCTCGTCAATGGCTTCCCCACCGGCGTCGAAGTGAGCCACGCCATGGTCCACGGCGGCCCCTTCCCCGCTACCTCCAACGCCATGTACACCTCCGTTGGCGCCAGCGCGATCGACCGCTTCCTGCGCCCGGTCTGCTACCAGGACCTGCCCGATGCGCTGCGACCGGTGGCTTTGCAAAATGACAATGCGTTGGGGCTGTGGCGCTTGGTGGATGGGCAGCCTAGCCAGGGGGCGGTGGGCTGAGGTGGGATTTTTGGGGAGCGGTGAGGGCTCTCTTGAATAGCAAGCCTGGCGTTCCATGGCATTCCACCGCATATGGGGGAGCCTGGCTTGTGCGGAGGCCGGACGCATCACTGCTTGCGCCTGTTGGAAGTTGTGAGAACTGCTTGGTGCTTCGGCTTTTTTGCAGTTGCGCCAGCTGGGATTACGCATATGAAGCGAAAAGCAGGCCGAGTCTTTGCGCGCGGGGAGCCCCTGCGTAGCGGCATCCGCACACCGGTGAATGCAAACGCCTGAAGTAGGGGTTCCGGGCTGCCCATGGTGGTTCTCGGTTTCGTTGGGCGCACGCGCTGGGCGGGACTATTTATACTCGGACGTTTGTACGTTCGTCCCGTTTCAAATCTGGCGCCTTTCAAGCGCCATCAGTCATCAGACTATGCCGTAGGTATTGCGGTTGGCACGGCGCTGCAGCGCACAACATCTAGCACCATGACCATCCCAGCTCACGTTCTCTCGATGTGGTCCGCATACTCTTTGGAGCAAGGCGGAATCCAGGAAGAAAGGTTCTACGAAGCCTTCGGCTTTGGCGACTCTCCGACATTGGCCGATGAACTCGGGCAGCTCGTGCTGTCCGGCATCAAGCGCGCCACTGCCGGATCCGTCTGGTCCTACGAGTCATCTGGCAAAGGTGTGCCCAAGCCCGGTGACTTGAGCGTCGTAACCGACTCCAATGACATCCCGCTGTGCATCATCGAGACGGTTCAAGTCGATATCGTGCCGTTTAGCGCTGTCACTGAGGAATTTGCAGCAACGGAGGGCGAAGGGGATGGCTCTCTGGCCTACTGGCGTGAAGCGCATTTTGCGTACTTCAGCAGAGAATGCGAAAGCACAGGTCGCTCGTTCGATGAAGACATGCTGCTGGCCTGCGAGCGATTCCGCGTGGTCTATCCACAAGTGGCACGCAGCACGGCCTGACCCTCTGCTCAAACGGCGTGCACAGGTTGGCCCTCTGCTTCACATCTGGCTCATCCCCCATCCGAAACAATCTCCGTCTCTGGTGTGCCAAAGCGGTCCAGCGGGATTTGCGTCTGGATGCCGGCTGCCATGGCCTTCATTCGATCGGGGCCAGGCCTAGCTTACGGTAGAGGGGACGTGCTGACAGCGCTGCGGCTCACGACGCGCACGCGCACGCCTTGGGTGCGCAGCTCGGCCGACGTGAGCCACCGAGGGTGGCATATGAATAAGCGCTGCCGACCCAAGCATCCGGGCGAGCTGGTGCGGCCTGAAGCTCATTCCTCGCCGGGACGCGGATAGCCTGCATCGGCCCAACGTTGCGCCGACGCTCGGCTGAGGCTATGGTCCGGCCTGACGCGAACCTTGGCCAACTCACTGCCATCCTCTGCGGTGGCGGTAAGGGTCGCGGAGGGATTGTCCTCGTCGGGCTCAATATCGAGAGAGATGGTCACGCGCGATCCATTCACCAAGATCTGGATGTCCTTGTGCAGCTGGGCCGCCAGGTGCTGCTCATGCCGCCGCATGACTTCGTGGGCAGTCTTGACGAGGGTGTTGAAAGCAGAAACGTCAAGCGGCTTGGGATTTTTCTTGTCGCGGCCCATCGTCCATGGCCCCACCAGGCTTGGCTCGGCCTGGCCGTCCTGGGTCATGGCAACCGCCCAGCCATCGTCGTCTTCATTCTTGATGACGCGGGCCTCCCAGCCGTTGTGATGCCAAAGGCGATCTTCGAAGACTGATGCAGCTTCTTGTTGGAGCTCTTCGGACATTTCTGGACCTTTGTGAAAACTACCAAGGTCAGAATTTTACTGTTTATTCATACAGTTTCGCGTGCATGGGTCTTTTCCGAAGTGAATCCACTTCTTTCAGCGGAGCGTCCAGCAAGGCTGGAGTTCAGAGTGGCGGACACCAACGATCCACGTAGCGCGGGTTGCGTCGATCGGTTGAATTCGCAGCCAGAAGCTGTCACTGGCCGCAAAAACTATAACTGCAACCTCTGGCTCAAGGTGGTTCTTGCGACGCAGCAGCTCCAAACCATCGCTCTGGAACCCACAGCCCCTCGCTTCACATCTGGCTCATGCCCCCATCCGCAATGATCTCGGTGCCCACAATAAACCCGGACTCCTTGGACACCAGGTGCAGCACGGTGGCGGCGATTTCTTCCGGCGTGCCAAAGCGGCCCAGCGGGATCTGCGTCTGGATGTCGGCGGCCATGGCCTTGGCCTGTTCGGGTGCCAGGCCCAGCTTGCCGTAGAGCGGCGTGCTGACGGGGCCGGGGCTCACCACATTCACGCGCACGCCCTGGGGCAGCAGCTCGGCCGACAAGGTCTTGGCCAGGGAGATCAGCGCGGCCTTGCTGGCGGCGTAGACGCTGGAGTTGGGCATGCCGATGTGGGCGTTGATCGAGCCGTTCAGCACGATGGATCCACCACGCGTCATCAGCGGAGCGAGGCGCTGGATCAGAAAGTAGGGGCCTTTGACATTGGTGTCAAAGCTGCTGTCCCACAGCGCTTCATCGATCTGCGGCAGCGGGCCGAACTTGGCCACGCCGGCGTTGATGAACACGCCATCGATCACGCCCATCTGCGTTTGCAATTCGGCCACCAGTGCGGCCTGGGCTGATACATCACCGGCTTCGCTGACCAAGGCCAGCGCGTTGGGGCCCAGCTCGGCCTTGACGCGGGCGAGGCTCTCGGCATCGCGGCCGGTGATCGCTACGCGGGCGCCTTCACGGGCAAAGGCGATGGCGGCTGCGGCGCCAATGCCACTGCTGCCACCGGTGACTAAAATATTCTTTCCTTCAAAGCGGTTCATGGTATTTCCTTCGGTTTTTTCGTTGATATCTTGCTGGGTTATCAGCCCAGTTGTTGAGCCGATGAATGAAGTATCTGACGATGGGTGGCGCTACAGACACCAGCATTTCGCTCGTGCAAAAATATCGAATATGTTGAGTCTGGAAGATTTACAGCTTCTCGAAGCGGTGCGCGCCACGGGCAGCTTGTCGCGCGCGGCCGAGCGCCTGGGCAAGGCTGCGTCCACCGTGTCCTATGCCGCGCGCCAGCTGGAAGAGCGGCTGGATGCCCTGCTGTTTGACCGTGCGGGCTACCGCATCGCGCTCACGCCAGCGGGCTTGCTGCTGGTGGAGCAGGGCGCGCAGCTGCATGCGCAGGCGCGGCGGCTGACGGAGCGGGTCAAGCAGGTGGCGCGGGGCTGGGAGTCGGAGCTGCGCATCGTGACCGACGAGCTGGCCAATACCGAGGCACTGCTGCCGCTGATCGCCGACTTTGATGCGCTCAACAGCGGCGTGCGCCTGCGCATTGCCCATGAGGTGCTGGGCGGCACCTGGGAGGCTTTGCTGGACCAGCGCGCAGATCTGGTGGTGGCTGCCACGAACGAGCCGCCCGCGATGGCGCATCTGCAATGGTTTGAGCTGGCGCAGCTCGAATGGGTGTTTGCCGTCTCGCCGCGCCACCCGCTGGCACGCAAGGCACAAGACGGGCGGCCCCTGTCGGTGGAGGCCATTGCCGCGTACCGCTCGGTCGTGGTGGCCGATACCTCGCGCCTGGCGGTCGCGCGCAGCTATGGCGTGCAGACGCACCAGGAGCGCCTGGCCATGCCCAGCATGCGCGCCAAGATCGCCGCGCAGGTCGCGGGCCTGGGCGTTGGCTGGCTACCGCTGGAGAAAGTGCGCGATCACCTGGCCCAAGGCAGCCTGGTGGCCCTGGCCACGCAAGACCCGCGCGAACCCAACCTGCTGTTTGTCGGCTGGCATTCGCACCGCGCGGGGCCTGCGCTGCAGTGGTGGGTGGACAAGCTGCGTGACCCGCGTCTGGTGGGGCCATTGCTGCATAGGAACTTTTGAGTTGGCCGCTTGGTACTGCAAAGATGAGGGCCAAGGCATGGTCAAGCGACGGTGTCAGCCCGGCTGCGCTCGGATGCCCGTGCCGTCATTCGTCTCGGAGCAGCTGCGCATATTTTCTGTATCCCCACGCGGCTGCAACGACCACGCCAATGCCGACGCCCCAACCCACAGGCACCCCCAAGCCGAAGATCAGCAGAAACATCAAACCAACGCAGACCAGGGCAATCCACAGCAAGCTGACGACATCAAAATGCGCGACCGCCATGGCGTCATCGGCGATGTCGCGCTTGGCATGGCCTCGCTTTTCGCGCTGGCGCCTGAGCACCAACACATCGGCGAAGAACTCCGCAACGCCGGCGAGAAGATCGGTGACAAGGCTCATGGTGGAAGAGATTCCCTTGCGATGCTATGGGGGGATGGTGCTATCGGCAGATGGTTGGCCAACTGCTGCTGGTCACGATCGCGAATGTAGCCGATAAACAAGAAGTCCGATGGGCTCGATGCGGGCCGTTGCACGAAGATGCGCCACGGATTTGTTCCAGGCTCGCATGGTTCTTGCCCATTTTCTCGCTGCGCGGCTCGCCAATTACCACCATCGCTCAAACGCTGCAACCGGTAGATGTTCTAGGCGGGTATGGCCACAATCGTTCTACCATTGTCTGGCGGCGGACAAACGCCACGCAGATTTCGTTGCAGATATTGACATCAGCTGCCAAGGTTGCCAGCGCAGATGTCCGGCAATAAAGCCCGAATCGATTCATTCCAGAGTCGATTCGGGCTTTTTTTTGTTCGTTTTTTGGTATTCCCGTTTTTCGGACCAGGCCTTTGGTCCGCTGGCGGAGCTTTGCCTACGCTGCTTTGAAACCCCTGCGCTGCGGCTGCCAGCCGGACAGGTCGCACTTTTTTCTCATTAACTTGGAGCACAGCCATGAGACACGGAGATATTTCGAGCAGCAATGATTGCGTAGGGGTAGCAGTGGTCAACTACAAGATGCCACGCCTGCACACCAAGGCCGAGGTTCTGGACAACTGCCGCAAGATCGCAGACATGGTGGTGGGCATGAAGCGAGGGCTGCCGGGCATGGACCTGGTGGTGTTTCCCGAGTACTCCACGCACGGCATCATGTACGACTCCAAGGAGATGTACGAGACCGCCTCTGCCATTCCCGGTGAAGAGACGGCCATCTTTGCCGATGCCTGCCGCAAGGCCAATGTCTGGGGGATTTTCTCGCTCACTGGCGAGCGCCATGAAGAGCATCCCAACAAAGCGCCCTACAACACCCTGATCCTCATGAACAACCAGGGCGAGATCGTGCAGAAATACCGCAAGATCATGCCCTGGGTGCCTATCGAAGGCTGGTATCCCGGCGATTGCACCTATGTCAGCGAAGGCCCCAAGGGGATGAAGATCAGCCTGATCATCTGTGACGACGGCAACTACCCGGAGATCTGGCGCGACTGTGCGATGCGCGGTGCCGAGCTGATCGTCCGCTGCCAAGGCTATATGTACCCGGCCAAGGAGCAGCAAATCCTGGTGTCCAAGGCCATGGCGTTCATGAACAACACCTATGTGGCCGTGGCCAATGCGGCAGGCTTTGATGGCGTCTACTCCTATTTTGGCCACTCCGCCATCATCGGTTTTGACGGCCGCACCTTGGGCGAGACCGGCGAAGAGGAGATGGGCATCCAGTACGCGGAGCTGTCCAAATCGCTGATCCGCGATGCACGCAAGAACGGCCAGTCACAAAACCACCTCTTCAAACTGGTGCACCGCGGCTACACCGGCACCATCAATTCTGGCGATGGCGACAAGGGCGTTGCCGCCTGCCCCTACAGCTTCTACAGCCAGTGGGTCAACGACCCCGAAGGGACGCGGGAGATGGTCGAGTCCTTCACCCGCACGACGGTGGGCACCCCTGAATGCCCGATAGAAGGGATTCCTCACGAAGCGCCCCAGCACCGCTAAAGCCGCATCCCCAGTGGGCATGGCCGCCCGGTATCGAGCAGCCATGCCATCCGATAAAAACAAGGAGACAAACATGCTGGGTATCGCACTTTTTTTCATTGGCATGGTGCTGATCGTCAACGGTATGGGCCTGAGCGGCCGCATCGACGCGCGGGACTCTGCGCCTGTCAATCTGCTCGTGGGTCTGCTGGCTTTGTTCATCAATGCCGTTGGCATTCTTCGTGCAGACACGGACCCTGACTATTTCGCTGCCGCAGGAGGCCTGCTTTTTGCTTTCACCTACCTGTACCTGGCGGTGGTGCAGTGGTGGGCGCTCAAAGGCGTGGGCCTGGGTTGGTACTGCCTGTTTGTGGCGGTCAGTGCGCTGGCCTTTGCCGCCGCTGCCGGTGATATCCGCGTCATCGCCATGTGGCTGGTCTGGGCGAGTCTGTGGTTTTTCTTCTTTCTTGCGCTGGGGCTCGGCAAGCAGCTGCGCTTTCTGGCGGCCTACACGGTGCTGGTGGGCATTGTGACCTGCTGGATTCCAGGTTTGATGTTGTTGATGGGGAAATGGTGAACATGATGAATGCAAAAGACCCGCTGCATGCCGCCCGCGGCGATGATCCGCTGGCCGGGTACCGCATGGCCAAAGAGCCGTTTTACCGGCCCGCCCGCAATGAGATCTCGCTGTACGAGCAGGCCTACCGCCACCGCATGCCGCTGATTCTGAAAGGCCCCACGGGCTGCGGCAAGACGCGCTTTGTCGAGCGCATGGCCTGGGCGCTCCAGCGCCCGCTCATCACGCTGGCCTGCAACGAAGACATGACCGCCTCTGACCTGGTCGGCCGCTACCTGCTCGACGCCCATGGCACGGCCTGGCATGACGGGCCGCTCACCATGGCGGTGCGCTACGGTGCCATCTGCTACCTCGATGAGGTGGTGGAGGCCAGGCAGGACACGACGGTCGTCATCCATCCGCTGACCGACGCGCGCCGCGTGCTTCCCCTCGACAAGAAAGGCGAAGTCGTGCATGCACATCCGGATTTTCAGCTGGTGGTCTCCTACAACCCGGGCTACCAGAGCAGCGCCAAGGACATGAAGCCCTCGACGCGCCAGCGCTTTGCCGCGCTGGAGTTTGACTATCCCGATGCCGCCACCGAGTCCGACATCGTCGCGCACGAAGCGGGCATAGCGCCTGCGCTGGCCGAGCGTCTGGTCGCGCTGGCCCACAGCACGCGCGCGCTCAAGCACCATGGCCTCGATGAAGGTGCCTCCACCCGCATGCTCATCTACGCCGGCTTGCTGATACGCGATGGCGTATCGCCCGCCGACAGTTGCGACATGACGATCACGCAGGCCTTGACGGATGACCCCGACACCTGCCAAGCGCTGAAGCAACTCGTGCAAGCCAAATTTGCAAGCTAAAAAAGCACAGCACCATGGCCCCATCATCCGCCTCCCGGTTCAGCGAGCGCGCCGCCGCAACCTGGATCGACGACGACACACGTAGTTTTGAACGCCTGGCCAGGCTCGCCTCCTGCCTGGCGTTGAGCCGGGTGCAAGTCCACCCCTTGCAGGCTGCCAGTCCGCATCAGGAGGCGGGGGGGCTGCTGGGGATCGCAGCGGCCAGGCCCGCCCCCGCGCAGCGTGCCATCTTGCTTGCTGCAGACGGTGGAGCAGCATCGAGCGCTGCGCGCTTGATGCTACCGCCGCTACTCGATCTGCCTGTGGCCGAGCGTGCCCACCGGCACACCGCCATGGTTGCGCACGCTGCGGCGCATCTGCTGCATTCACCCGCACGCCAGCCCAGCCAGGCCTTGAAGCCCATGGGCATGGTGCTGGTCTCGGCGATAGAAGATGCCCGCGCCGAACGCCTGTTGCTGCGCGACTACCCCGGCGTAGGCCCTTGGTTCCAGACGCAGATCGCGCCCGAGCCCGAGGCGGAAAACCTGGGCTTCGTCGCCTTCATGGCGCGGTTGGACCGGATCTTGCTGCTGGCGGATAGCCATAGCGCTAACCACTGGGTCAGCAAGGCGCGGGAGCTCTTTGAAGGCACGGTGCAAAAGCATGGGCTTGAAGACTATGCGGCATTCCGCGCCATCGCCTCCATCCTCGCCAATGACCTTGGCCAGATGCGGGTGCGCATGGACCCTCAGCACTACGCCGGGCCCACGCTCTACCGGGATGACAACAGCTACCTCTGGGCGCATCCCGAGTCGGAAGACAACCAGGACGAGGCCTTGCAGCTGCCCCAGACTGCCACGCAACGGCCACCGGCGCCTATCGGAAATGCGCAACAGCCGCCCAAGCCGGCGCAAACGCCCCAGGCTGCAGAAGAATTGGAGATCGCCCGCTTTCACTATCCCGAATGGGACTACAGGAGCGAGCACATGAAGGCCGATTGGTGCCAGGTGGTCGAAAAACTTCCCGCGTGGCAGGGCCTGAGCGAGGTCAGCAGTGCGCGCCTGTCCAGTACCACCAGGGTCGACAGCCTGGCGCTGCCCCATCCCCGCGTGCTTGACCGGCGCCATCGGCTTCGCCGCCAGTGGGAGGGCGATGCGCTGGACCTCAATGCGGCCATCGACGTGCAGGTGGACATGCGCATGCAGCTACGCCCTGACCCGCGCATTTTCATGCGCAGCGGTCAGGGCCCACGCCCTGCCAGCATGTTGGTGCTGCTGGACATCTCCGAATCGGTCAACGACATCGGCCCGCAGGGCCGGAGCCTGCTGGCCTTGGAGAAGCAAGCCGCGCTGATGCTGGCGCAGGCGTGCTTGCGCAGCGCCGAGCGTCTGGCCATCCATGCGTTCTCGTCCAACACCCGTGCCGAAGTCAACTACTACCGCCTGCTTGATTTTGGCCAGGTACACAGCCGCGCCACGGCAGCCATGGTCCAAGCCCTGCGCGGGCGCTATTCGACGCGCATGGGCGCGGCCCTGCGCCACGCCAGCAGCCTGCTGCGCAACGAGCCCGAAGGGCAGCGCAGCTTGTTGGTGGTCACCGACGGTGCTCCACACGACATCGATGTGCACGACAAGCGATACCTGATCGAAGATGCGCGGCATGCTGTTCAGGAGGCCAAGCGCGCAGGGGTGCAAGTTTGCTGTCTGGCCGTCGATGCACAGGCCGATGCCTATGTGCGCCAGATCTTCGGCTGGCGAGGCTACGACATCGCGGATGAGGCCGTGCAGCTGCTGCCGCGCTTGACCAGGATGGGCGCGCGCCTGGCCGCCGGGCGCTAGATGTGCAGGGTGTTGCCCAGCCCTGCACCGATGAGACCGGCCAGCGCCTGCTGCTGCGCTAAGCTGGCTGGCACGCTTTATGCATTTATGCATTTACCCCGCATCCGCCCCAATGCCCCAAGCATTGGAGTGGGATAGACCAGGAGACAGGTTTTGGCAAACAACGATCCCTTGCGTGTCGGCATTCTTTTTTCGGAAACGGGCACCACGTCCATCATTGGCCAGTCGCAACTGCAGGGCAGCTTGCTGGCCATCGACGAAATCAACAACGCCGGCGGCGTGCTCGGGCGTGAGCTGGTGGCCGTGCGCTATGACCCCGCGTCCAACCCTGCCGAGTACGCGCGCCTGGCCGAGCAGTTGATCATGCACGACCGCGTCAACACCATCTTTGGCTGCTATATGTCCAGCAGCCGCAAGGCTGTGCTGCCCGTGGTCGAGAAATGGAACAAGCTTTTGTTCTACCCCACGCTCTACGAAGGCTTCGAGTTCTCAGCGAACATCATCTACACCGGCGCGGCCCCTAACCAGAACAGCGTGCAGCTGGCCGATTTCATGACCAGCAGCTTTGGTGCGCGTGTGTACCTCATCGGCTCGGACTACATCTACCCCTATGAATCCAACCGCATACTGCGCGAGTTGGTGCTGCAGCACCCCGAGGGCGAAATCCTCGGCGAGCGCTACCTGCCGCTGGCGGCCACCGAGCAGGACTACCAAGTCGTCATGGAGGATGTACGCCAGAAACGCCCTGACTTCATCTTCTCCACGGTGGTGGGAGACTCCACCGCCAAGCTCTACCGCGCCTATGCCGATGCCGGCTTCAACACCAAAGAAATGCCCATCTGCAGCCTCACCACCTCGGAGGCCGAGATCGGACAAATGGGCTTTGATATCGCAGCCGGCCACATCACCTCGGCACCTTATTTTCAGTCGATCCAATCTGCCGCCAACCAGCGCTGCCTGGCCCACCTCAAGCGGCTGTTCGGCGATGACTGCCGCCCCAATCTGTGCTGGGAAGCCTCCTATTTTCAGCTGCATATGTTTGCCAACGCCTTTCGCCGCTCGGGCAGCGACACCATCAGCGAGTTGCTGCCTCACCTGCTGGGCAGCGAGTTTGATGCCCCCCAGGGGCGTGTGCGCATCGATCCCGGCAACCACCACACCTGGGTCTACCCCCGCATTGGGCGGGCCAATGCGCAAGGGGAGTTCACCATACTGCGCGAGGCCAAACGTGCCGTATCGCCGGATCCTTATCTGGTCACCCATTCCTTGGGCGACTGGACGGCCAAGATCGAGGTCTGAGCGTGAACCCGCAGCAGCCCCGCGCCACCTCGCAGCACCTCAAGGAGCTGCGCCAACTCAAAATCATCCTGATGCACCCCGAGGATGCCGATGGCTTGCTGCTGGCCCAGCAGCTCCAGCGCATTGGCTGCCAGGTGCGCAGCGTCTGGCCACCGGTGCAGCAATTGCCGGACGACCCGGATATCGTCCTGTTGGCGGTACGCCCTGATTTTCTGCACCTGCGCATGCCTTGGGCGAGCGGCGAGCAGGCGCCTGCGCTGGTCGCGGTGGTGAACTATGAAAACCCCACCATTGTGTCTGCCGTGCTGGAGCTCAAGGCCCAGGCCGTCCTGCCTTCGCCCATACGCTCCTTTGGCCTGCTCTCCACCTTGGTTGTCGCGCGCCAGATGCACAAGGAGCACCGGCAGATGCAGCAACATGTGCACAAGCTGCAAAACAAGCTGCTGGGCCAACGCCGTGTGACCGACGCCAAAGCCATCCTCATTGCCACCCACCAGGTCAGTGAAGACCGCGCCTACGAAATGCTGCGCGAGCAGGCCATGAAAAAGCGCGTATCCGTCGAAGACATCGCCCAGGCCATCATCAGTGCGAGCGAATTGTTGGGGATGAAAGGCAAGCCCGAGTAATTGCACACCAGGGTTGTGGTGGAGTGGAAGACCCTCGGTCTGCTGCAGACATGGCCGTGGGCGCATGGCACCTAGGCGAGGTTGACAGCCCGCAGCAGCCAATCTGCCCATCCCGCCGCCGGCCCATTACGGCACTCGCCGGCTACCGTGTAGAGGCATAGACACAGCCGTTCTTCAATTGCCCCGAAGGGGTGATGCGCTCATTTTTCATCACGCCCTCCAGCAGCATCCCCGCGCTGGCGCAGGTCGCGCGGCCGCCCGCGTTATCTTCATCGGTGCGCGCAAACACCCGCCGCGCTTTCAAACGCGTGAATGCCAAGTGCAGCACTGCCGTGACCGCTTCCTTCGCAAATCCGTTTCGGTGCATGCCAGTGCGCATCCAAAAACCCATCTCCCTGCTGGGAATGTCCCAGCGGATCGTGTGCAGGCCCACGCTGCCGACCAATCGCTGCTCGTGGTCCCACACCAGAAAGGCCAGGCCAGTGCCGTTTTCGCGATCGCGCATGCTCGCCAGGCAGAAGTCTTCGGAGGCGGATGCCGATGGCTCATACAGTGCCCAGGGCAGCGAGGTGGGCCAGGCGCGCAGGCTGGCCAGGCTTTCTACCACCGCTGCATAAACGGCCTTACCATCGCCGGGGCCGGCTAGGCGCAGGGTCAGGCGAGGCGTTTGGATGGGGATGTCGACACTGTCAGGGAACATGGGCGTTCTCGCTTGAATGCGGCGGGAGTTTAGGCGCCTGTGACGGGCTGGTGGTGGCTGCTGGAGGCTGAATTTTGCGCCTGAACCAGCGCCCACAAGGCTTCCGCCGCAGGCGCCATCTCCGACCGTTGGCGGTACAGGCGGATCTCCACCGGTACGTTCCAGCGGTCGTCGCCCGCGGGCACCAGGCTGCCGCTGCGCAGCTCTTCGGTGATAAGGCTGTGGGGCAGCCAGGCGACGCCTCGGCCTTCCAGGGCCATGGTTTTGAGTAAGGCCGCGTGGTGGGCGGTAAAGACGACGGCGACGCCCTGCGCCATACCGGGGGTGGGGGAGTGCACGGCGTCTGCGCCATCGGCAAACATGCCGCGCATGCGCGACCGCATGATGCGGCCCAGGCCCGAGGCTTCGCTGTAGGCGAGCACGGGTACAGCGCTGTCCTGGCCGATGCGGTGCAGCGGCTGGCCGGGGGCATCGGGGGCAGCGGCGCTGACCGGGCGTAGCAGGTCATCGGACAGGCGCAGCACGGGGTACTGGCCTTCGTCCAGGCGCCCGGGCACAGCGGCATGGCCGTGGCACAGCACAAACTGCACGCGCCGCTGCAGCATCAGGTCCTCGCAGGCAAGTGAGCTGTCGCTCATCGTCTGGATCGGACCCATGCGCAACTGCGCTTCCATGCCCACCAGCCAGCGCGGAAAGAAGGTGAGCGACAGCACATGGGTGGCGGCAAAGCGCAGGCTGGCGGCCGCTGTGTCGTGCGCGGCGCGGGCCTTGATGCGGGCGGCCTCCAGGTTGGCCAGCACGTTTTGCAGCAGCGGCAGAAAGCGCTGGCCGGCGGGGGTGAGCGCGGCGGGGTGGGCGCTGCGGTCAAACAGCTCCACGCCGACCCAGTCTTCCAGCGAGCGGATATGGCGGCTAAAGGCGGGCTGGGCGATGGCGCGGGCCTCGGCTGCGCGCGAGAAGTTGCCGGTATCGGCCAGTGCCATGAAGTCTTCGAGCCACTCCAGATCGAGCGGGCGGTTGCCGGGTCCCATGGGTTTCCTTGTTTGGAGTCTGCTAAGGCTATAGAACGTGTTTGCGATCTCTACGCAGCTGCGTTGGAGTGCAATCGGGATGAGTTCGAAGCGCTGGTTCGCAGCTTGCACCGGGGTGCAAGCAAGGGCCAGCGCGAAGAAGTCGCCCGATTTCACTCCAACCCGTAGGGACAGTGGCTTTGCGGGACGTGTGCGTTGTTCCAAATCCTAGAAATAGCATGACTATTGCTGCGGTATTGCGCCTCGCATCCCATCCCGCAAAGACACTGTCGCGGCGCGAGGAGATCGTAAACACGTTCTTAGATACATGTATGCGTTTCGGGTATTGGACAGCAGAGGCAGCCTGCGAAATGATGAACACCGTTGACCACTCGCACCCCTAACGGAGACAAAAACATGCCTGCCATCGCGAATTATCGTGGAATTATTCCCGCCATCTCTTGCCCTTTCACCCCTGACCATCGCATTGACGAGCCCGCGCTGCGTAAGCTCGCCTCCTGGCTAGCCGGCCACGATGGCGTGGTCGCGATCATGACCAACGGCCATACCGGCGAGGTGTTCTCGCTGACGCCCTCCGAGCGCGCTGAGGTGACGCGCATTGTGGCTGATGAGCTCAAAGGCCGCCTGCCGGTGATCTCGTCCATCGTCTGCGAAGGCCTGGCCGATGCGGCCGAACATGCCCGCGCTGCGGTGGAAGCCGGTGCCGTGGCGCTGGATGTCATGCCCCCGCACCACTGGCTGCGCTTTGGCTTCACCTCCGGCCATGCGCTGCAGTATTTCGATGCCATCCACAAAGCCGCCCCCCATGCCGACCTGGTCTGCCATGTCTACCCGGCCTGGACGCGTGCCTCCTACTCGTCGCAACTGCTGGCCGACCTGGCCAGGCTGCCGTACCTGCAGGCCTTCAAGGTGGGCCAGCGCGACATGAACAAATATGCCCGCGACATCCAGGCGATCCGCGAGGCCGATGCCTCCAAGGCCATCCTGACCTGCCACGACGAGTACCTGCTCGCCTCGATGGTGCAGGGCGTGGACGGCGCGCTGGTGGGTTTTGCGACGTTTATTCCGCAGCTGATCATCGACCTGTGGAATGCGGTGAAGGCAGGCGACCTGAAGAAGGCGATGGAAGTGCAGGCCATCATCACCCCGCTCAAGGATGCCGTGTATGGCGGGGGCGAGCCCACCGGCGAGGCCCATGCCCGTATGAAGGGTGGCATGTACCTGGCCGGCGTGATCGACGACGCCACCGTGCGCCCACCGACCGAAGCGCCCAATGCCAAGGAAGTGGAGGCACTGCGCGCGGCCGTCAAGCAAGCCGGGTTGCTCAAGCGCTAAACAGCCGTTGAAGTAGGGCAGGGGATTTTGAGCCCCTGCGCCCTGGGGTCCCGAAGATGGTGTTGACGATCTCCTCGCGCCTCGACAGTGTCCTTGCGGAATGACGTGATGCGTGCACCTCAAGACGGGATGTCCCCAAAGTCACTGTCCCTACGGGTTGACGTGAAATCGGGCGATTTCTTCGCGTTGGCTCTTGCTTGCACCTCGGTGCAAGCTGCGAACCACCGCTTCGAACTCATCCCGATTGCACGCCAACGCGGCTGCGTAGAGATCGTCAACACGTTCTAGAAAAAAACCGACAGGAGACAAGACACCATGCAACGCCAACCATTCATCCGTACCGCGCTACGCAGCGCCATCGGTGCCGCCGCCCTGGCCCTGGCCGCCAGCGGCTTTGCGCAGACCTACCCGGCCAAGCCGGTGCGCGTCGTGATTCCCTTTCCGCCGGGCGGCACGCTCGATGCGGTGGGCCGTATGCTGGGCCAGAAGCTCGCCGACCAGCTGGGCCAGCCCTTTGTCATCGAGAACAAGCCCGGTGCCAGCGGCGTGATCGGCGGTGAGACGGTGGCCCGCGCGCCGGCCGATGGCTACACCTTGCTGTTCAGTGCCTCCACGCATGTCACAGCGCCGCTGACGCTCAAGTCCGTGCCCTACAACGTCACGCAGGATTTTGTGCCGATTGCGCTGGTGGCCAAGGCCCCGCTGTCCGTGGCCATCAACAAGAACCTGCCGGTGACCGATATCAAGTCGCTCATCGCCTACGGCAAGGCCCACCCCGGCAAGATGACCTTTGCCGTGGGGTCGCTGGGCTCGGCCGGGCATCTGTCTACCGAGCTGCTCAAGCGCGCGGGCGGCCTGGACTACCTGATCGTTCCGTACAAGGGCACGGCACCGGCGTTCCAGGATTTGATTGGCGGCCAGATCGATGGCTTTATCGACCCGATCCTGGGATCCCTCCAGTACCACAAGGGCGGCATGCTGCGGGTGGTGGCCGTCACCTCGGCCGAGCGTGTGCCCAGCCTTCCGGATGTGCCTACCGTGGCCGAGACCATTCCCGGCTATGAGTTCTACAGCTGGTATGGCCTCTGGGCGCCTGCCAAGACTGCGCCCGCGCTGGTGCAGCGCCTCAACGCCGAGGTGAACAAGGCCCTGGTCGATATGGCGCCCAAGCTCAAGGAACAAGGCCTGCTGCCCACGCCCGGTAGCGCCGAGGACTTTGTGAAATTCCAGCGCAGCGAGATGGACCGTGCGCAAAAGATCGTGAGCGAAGGAGGCATCCGTGCAGACTGAGCTGGGCCATGTCGTCGTAACCGGAGCGAGCATCGGCATCGGCTGCGCCATTGCCGATGCGCTGCTGGCGGCGGGCTGGCGCGTCACGGGGCTCGATGTGGCGCAGGCCACCATCGTGCATGGCGGCTATGCGCATGTGCCGGTTGATCTGACGGACGGCGCCGCCATTGCGCGCACCGCTGCGGCCTTGCCCGCTGTGGATGCGCTGGTGCATGCCGCCGGCGTGCTGCGCGTGGGCGCGTTGGGCCAGCTCGACCATGACGGCGGCGCGCTGATGTGGCGCCTGCATGTGGATGCCGCCACGCGCCTGGCCGATGCCATCGTGCCCGGCATGGCGCAGCGCGGCCAAGGCCGGGTCGTGTTTATCGGCAGCCGGGTGGCGCAGGGCATGGCAGGGCGCGGCCAGTACGCCGCCACCAAGGCGGCCTTGATCGCGCTGGCGCGCAGCTGGGCGGCCGAGGTGGCTGCGCAGGGCGTGACGCTGAATGTGGTCTCGCCCGCAGCCACAGCGACTGGCATGTTGAACGACCCGGCCCGCGCCGGCAGTGCGCCGCGCCTGCCACCCATGGGCCGCTTGATCGAGCCGGCCGAGATCGCCGCCCTGGTGGGCTTTCTTTTGTCTCCGGCGGCGGCAGCCATTACCGGGCAGGACATCGCCATCTGTGGTGGCTCGTCACTGGCCCGCTGATATTTCATCCAACATTTTCACAACCGATGACCACCATGAAGATCGTCAACATCCTCGAATCCACCCGTCCCATCAAGTCGGACATCCGCAACGCCTACATCGACTTCTCCAAGATGACCTTGAGCCTGGTGGCCGTGGTCACCGATGTCATCCGCGATGGCAAGCCCGTCATTGGCTACGGCTTCAATTCCAACGGCCGCTACGGGCAGGGCGCGCTGATGCGCGACCGCTTTATCCCGCGCGTGCTCGAAGCCCAGCCCGGCAGCCTGCTGGACGAGACCGGCGAGAACCTGGACCCGCACAAGGTCTGGGCCCGCATGATGATCAATGAAAAGCCCGGCGGCCATGGCGAGCGCTCGGTGGCGGTCGGCACCATCGACATGGCCGTCTGGGATGCCACGGCCAAGATCGCCGGCAAGCCCTTGTTTCAGCTGCTGGCTGAGCGCTATGGCAATGGCACAGCCAACCCGCGCGTGTTTGTCTATGCCGCCGGCGGCTACTACTACCCCGGCAAGGGCCTGGAGGCACTTCAGCGCGAAATGGAAAGCTACCTGGCGCGCGGCTACTCGGTGGTCAAGATGAAGATTGGCGGAGCTACCCTGGCCGAGGACTGCGAGCGCATTGAATCGGTGCTGAAAATCCTGGGCCCGGGCCAGCAACTGGCGGTGGATGCCAATGGCCGCTTTGACCTGCAGACCGCCATCGACTACGGCAAGGCGCTGTCGCAGTACCCGCTGTTCTGGTACGAAGAGGCCGGTGATCCGCTGGACTACGAGCTGCAGGCCAAGCTGGGCGAAGTCTACAAAGGCCCCATGGCCACGGGCGAGAACCTGTTCTCGATGCAGGATGCCCGCAACCTGATCCGCCACGGCGGCATGCACAAGGACCGCGACTGGCTGCAGTTTGACTGCGCGCTGAGCTATGGCCTGGTGGAATACCTGCGCACCTTGGACATGCTCAAGGAATACGGCTGGTCGCCCAGCCGCTGCATTCCCCACGGCGGCCACCAGATGTCGCTGGCCATCGCCGCAGGCCTGGGCCTGGGCGGCAACGAGAGCTACCCGGACCTGTTCCAGCCCTATGGCGGCTTCCCCGATGGCGTGAAGGTGGACAACGGCTATGTCACGCTGCCAGCGCTGCCAGGCATCGGCTTTGAAGGCAAGTCCGACCTGATTGCGGAGATGCGGGCCCTGGCTTCCTGACCCGGTCTGGCCACAAGCGCTTGCGAATAGGGCGCTTGCGACTTTATTTTGAGAATCGGCAAGTGGTCGCGCCAGGCGACGCTTGCGACTGCCTCCCCCAGCGGCGCCTTATAGGCGCCTTTGCGCCTCTGCTTGTCTAAAGCCGAGGCGTTTTCTTTTTGGGCCATGGCTGCTTGGGCCTGCGCATCCGCCATTGAGAACGGAGCGCCTTCAGGTGATTTATCCCGCCTTTCTTTTCGGCCAGCACAGCCCGTGCATCGGTCTCCCAAGCCCCGTCCAGCAGGGGCAAAAACACACAGCTCCCAGCGACCAAGGGTTAGCACTGAAAGCTATTCAAGCTTTTTTTTGTACTATTTACCTGTCGGCAGGTATGTAGTCCAACACCAAGATCTGGACGGCCGGCCAAGACACGGTTCATCGCAAAAAAAGAGCTGATCAAGGAGACAACGTGAAATCTGTACGCCCGCATGCATTGCTTTTGTCGTTATTGGCGGCCATGGCCGCGCCGTCCGCTTCCTGGGCCCAGGTCAGTGATGACGTGGTCCGCATTGGTGTGATGGGGGACCAGACGGGGCCTTACTCGGGCAATGGCGGTCCCGGCCATGCGCTGGCCGTCAAGATGGCGGTCGAGGACTTTGGTGGCAAGGTGCTGGGCAAGCCCATCGAGGTGGTGGTAGCCGACGACCAGAACAAGCCCGACATCGGCCTGAGCATCACCCGCCGCTGGCTGGATGTGGAGAAGTTCGACACGATCGTCGGCAACTCCGCCTCGTCGATTGCGCTGACGGTGGCCCAGCTGATGAAGGAGCGCAGCAAGCCCTACCTGATCGCAGGCACCACGACGGCCGACCTGACCAACAAGGCCTGCTCGCCGATGAATTTCAATTTTGTCGCCGACTCCTACGCGATGCCCAAGGCGGGGGTGAAGGCGCTGATGAAGCAGGGCGTCAAGAGCTTCTACTTCATCGCGGTCGACTACGCCTTTGGCCAGGCCTACCTGGACGAGGCCACGCGCTTTATCAAAGAGGGTGGCGGCAAGGTGGCCGGGGTCACGCGCCACCCGCTGGGCACGGCCGATTTCTCGTCCTACCTGCTGCAGGCGCAGGCCAGTGGTGCCGAGGCGATTGTCATCATCAACGCGGGGCTGGACCTGTCCAACGCCCTCAAGCAAGCGGCTGAGTACCGCATTGCCCGCGGTGGCCAGAAGGTGGCGGTGTTTGGCATGACGATCAACAGCGTCACCGCCATGGGCCTGGATGTGGCCCAGGGCCTGCAGCTGGCGCTGCCCTTCTACTGGGACCAGAACGACGAGACCCGGGCCTGGTCCAAGCGCTTCATGGCGCGCTACAACAATGGCGCGCCCACCTACCTGATGGCCGGTGCCTACAGCGCCACCACGCACTACCTGCAGGCGGTGCAGGCCGCCGGCACCGACGAGGGCAAGGCCGTGGCGGCCAAGATCCGCGAGCTGCCGGTCAACGACTTCTTCTCCAAGCAGGTCAAGGTGCGGGCCGATGGCCAGGTGCTGCGCCCGCTCTATGCGGTGCAGGTCAAGACCCCGGCGGAGTCCAAGGCCAAGTTCGACTACTACAAGATCATCGGCACCATCGCGCCTGAAGAGGCCTGGCGACCCGCCTCCGAGAGCGCCTGCGACCTGCTCAAGGGGCAGTGATGGGCCGCACTCTCGTCACCGGTGCCGCACGCGGCATTGGCCGCGCCATTGCGCTGCGCCTGGCCCAAGACGCCCATGACCAAGCCGACCCAGCGCAACTGACCCTGCTGGACCAGCATGCGGCCGAGCTCGATGCGGTGGCCGCTGAGCTGCAAGCGCTGGGCGCGCAGGTCCAGGTGCTGGCGGGTGATCTGTCGGGGCTGGACTTTGCCGCCCAGGCGGTGGCCGCTGCCGTGCAGCACTGGGGCGGGCTCGATGGCCTGGTCAGCAATGCGGGCGCGGCTTTTCCCGGGGCCTTGAGCGACTACCCGGTGGCCGACTGGGACCGGACCTTTGCGCTCAATGCGCGGGCGCCATTGCTGCTGGCCCAGGCGGCCCTGGCACCGCTGCGTGCCAGTGGC
Source organism: Comamonas koreensis (assembly GCF_014076495.1). Classification (NCBI taxonomy): domain Bacteria; kingdom Pseudomonadati; phylum Pseudomonadota; class Betaproteobacteria; order Burkholderiales; family Comamonadaceae; genus Comamonas; species Comamonas koreensis. The sequence goes on from NZ_CP043575.1 coordinate 2,383,224, forward strand.
GGCAGCATCGTGGTCATCACCTCGGTATCGGCCAGCCATGCCACACCACCGCTGGGCGCCTACAGCGCCAGCAAGGCGGCCGCGCTGATGCTGGTGCGCCAGCTGGCGACCGAGTGGGGGCCGCTGGGTGTGCGCATCAATGCGCTCTCGCCCGGCTTGATCGCCACGCCCGGTACCGCGCTGGCCTATGCCGATCCGGCAGCCAAGGCTCAGCGCGAGCAGCGCGTACCGCTGCGCCGCATTGGTGAGCCGGGTGACATAGCCGGTGCCGTCAGCTTCTTGCTGAGCGATGCGGCTGCGTACGTCAACGGCGCCGAGCTGGTGGTCGATGGCGGGCTGGCCCACACGATGATGGCCTCGCTGCCGCAAAAAGCCTGGCAGGACCAGGCGGCGCTAAGCCGCTTGCCCCAGGCCGTTGCCGCGCGTTAGGCGACTGCTGACCAGCCCATAGCAACAACGTATTTTGTGATGGAGACCTGCCGTGTCTATCTCTCAAAAATTCAAGCGGGCCGCCACCTGGGGCGTGTTCATCGGCGCCTGGGCCGGGGCCGTGGTGCAGGCGGCGGAGTTCCCTGACAAGCAGGTCACCATCGTTGTGCCCTATGCGGCCGGCGGCTTTACCGACCAGGTGGCCCGCGCCATTGCGCCGGTGCTGGCCGAGAAATGGGGCAAGCCGGTGGTGATCGACAACCGCCCCGGCGGCGGCACCACCATTGGCACGGCCCTGGTCGCCCGGGCCCCTGCCGATGGCCACACCCTGCTGCTGAGCAGCCTGGGTTACTTGACCAACCCGCTGATGATGCCCCGCCTGCCCTATGACCCGCAGGACCTGAAACCTTTGATGATGGTGTCCGAGTCGCCCAGCGTGCTCTATGTAGGCAAGCAGGTGCCCGCCAACAACCTGGCCGAGTTTGCCAGCTATATGCGCGCCAATGACGGCAAGGTGGCCTTTGCCTCGTCGGGCGTCGGCTCCAGCCCGCATATCTGCGCCGAGATGCTGGCCTCGGCCGTCGGCGCGCACATCATCCACGCGCCCTACCGGGGCAATGCCCCGGCCTTGAACGCCTTGATGGCCGGCGAGGTAGCGGCCTTGCTGGATGCGCCCAGCGCAGTGAGCTATGTGCAGGCCGGGCGCATGAAGGTGCTGGGTGTGGCCAGCGACAAACCCGTGCGCAGCGCACTGCCGCTGACCCCGTTCTCCCAGTCGTCCGCGCCTGAGCTCAAGCCCTACAGCTGCAGCAGCTTCTTTGGCTTCTTCATGCCTGCCAAGGTGCCCGCAGCACTGCAGCAGCGCATCTACCGCGATCTGCGCGCGGTGGTGGAAGTGCCCACGGTAGCCGAGGGCGTGACCCGCCCCGGCGGCGAGCTGCACCTGCTCGGCCCCGAAGACTTCACCGCCTACCTGGATGCCCAGCGCCCGCGCTGGGCCGCCGTGATCCGAGAAAAGCACATTACCCAGGAATGAGGGCCAGGGGCACCCAGCCCTTGCCCGCCCCTTGTCGTTTGATTTGACCTTGAACCCGGAAACATGACAGCAACCACCGATCCCTATGCCGATTTTCGACAAACCCTGCGCGACTTTGCGCAGCAGCACTGCCCGCCCGCGCTGAAAGCCAAGGTCCGCGCCAACGAGAAGCTGGGCCGCGCCGAGATGAGCGAGTGGGCCAAGATCCTGCAGCGCAAGGGCTGGAGCGCCCCCAACTGGCCGATCGAATGGGGCGGCACCGGCTGGGACATGCAGCAGCGCTATTTGTTTGAAGAAGTGATGGCGCAGGAAGACTGCCCGCCGCTCTACCACCATGGCATCGGCCACATCGGCCCGGTGATCATGCACTTTGGCACGCCTGCGCAAAAGGAGCGCTACCTGCCGCGCATTGTGGACGGCAGCGAATGGTGGTGCCAGGGCTATTCCGAGCCCGGCGCCGGCTCCGACCTGGCCTCGCTGCGCACGGCGGCGGTGCGCGATGGCGATGACTATGTCATCAACGGCCAGAAGATCTGGACCTCTCACGCGCAGGAGGCCGACATGATGTACACCCTGGTGCGCACCTCCAAGGAGGGCAAGAAGCAGGCCGGCATCTCCTTGCTGCTGGTGCCGATGGATGCGCCCGGCATTGAAGTGCGCCCCATCCCGACGATTGACCACTGGCACCATGTCAACGAGGTGTTCTTGCGCGATGTGCGCGTGCCCGTGGCCAACCTGATTGGCGAGGAGGGCGGCGGATGGGCCTGCGCCAAGTTCCTGCTCGACCGCGAGCGCCTGTCGCCCGCGACCGTGCCGCGCCTGGTGCGCCTGCTGGAACAAATCGAGCAGCCGCTGCGCGAGCGCGGCCGCAGCCAACAAGGTGCCAGCCAGCACATGCTGCTGGAGCGTTTGTTCCTGGCCCAAGCGGCCGTGGCCGGCGCCAAGGAGATGCTGATCAGCGCCATCGACGAAGAGATGCAGGGCACGCTGGCCTCGTCCAAATCCTCGGCGCTCAAGCTGTTCTGCTCCGACCTGGCCCAGCAGATCATCGGCATCGCCTTTGACATGAGCCCCGACTACGCGGCGCGCCTGATTCCGAGCCTGCCCGAGAGCAGCCCGGCTGATGTGGAGCTCAAGCGCGAGCTGATCCACACCTACCTCTTCTACCGCTCGCGCACCCTGGCCGGCGGTACCAGCGAAGTACAAAAAAACGTGATTGCACGCGATATCTTTGGAGCCTGACCCATGCCTTTTCAAGCCTCTCCCATGTTTCCGGGCGATCTGTACGACACGACGTTACGGGTGGCAGCCAATGCTGTGGCGGCCGATGCACAGGCGGTCAATGCCACGCTGGCCGAAGCCCAGGCCAGCGGCAGCTGGCAGCAGTTTCTGGAGCTCGGCTGGCAAGCCGTGCTGGTGCCCGAGGCCAGTGGCGGCGCGGGCTCGACCTTTGCCGATGTGGCGTCCATCGCAGAGGCCGCTGGCCGCTATGGCCTGACCACGCCGCTGGTCGCACGCTGCGCGGTGGTGCCAGCGGTGCTGGGCGCCATCCCCGGCCGGGACGATGTGGCCCAGATGCTGGGGCTGCTGGCTGCCGGCGAAGTCTCCATCGCCCCCGTGTTTGCGCATGACGGCAGCTGCAGCCTGACGGCAATGGTCGATGCCGAAGGCGTGCAACTGCAGGGCAGCCTGCGCGGCATTGACCTGAGCGAGCCCGCCAGCCATCTGCTCTTCCTGGCCCGCAGCGCTGCCGGCGAGGCCTTGCTGCTGTTGGCCAGCCGCGATCAATTAGGCGGCAGCCTGCAAAGCTGGGCTGGCCATGACAGCCGACTGACGGCCGACCTGAGCCTGAAGGCTACGCGCCTGCCCGCCAGCGCCGTGCTGCAACGGGGCCGGGCGGCAGTGGCTGCTGCCAAGCGCGCCAATACCGTGGGCGCGCTGGTCTGCTGCGCGCAGATCGTCGGCGCCATTGGCGCGATGGTCGAGCAGACCATTGAGTACCTGAACACGCGCCAGCAGTTTGGTGTGCAGCTTGCCACCTTCCAGGCACTGCGCCACCGCACGGTGGACATGTATGTGGCTTATGAGAGCGTGCGCGGCATGGTGCGCGAGCGTGTCGTGGCCTTTGACCAGGGCGACAGCGATGCGCATGCGGTGGCACTGCTCAAGCACTACCTGTCGATCGCGGCCCGCCAGGTGGGCGAGTCGGCGATCCAGCTGCATGGCGGCATCGGCATGTCGCGCGAGCTGCCTGCCGCCCGCCTAGCCATGCATGCGATTGGCTGCAGCCTGCAGTGGGGCGACCGCTACGAGCAGCTCGACAGCCTGGCAGCCGACATGGCCGCCGAGATCGCGGCTGAAGTCGCCGCTGAATCCGCCCCCACTGCCGCCCGCGCCTGAGAGGATCCGCCATGAGCCCAACATCTTCGTCCCTCGACGCCTTGTTCCACCCGCGCTCGGTGGCGCTGGTCGGCGCCTCGTCCGATCCCGAGCGCATTGGCGGCCGCCCGCTGCGCTTTATGCTCGAAGCCGGCTTTGCCGCGCCCATCTACCCGGTCAACCGCAGCGGCGCGCTAATCCAGGGCCTGCAGTCCTACCAAAAGGTGTCCGATATCCCGTTCCCGGTCGACCAGGCCATCATCTGCGTGCCGGTGGCCGGGGTGGAAGAGGCCGTGCGCGATGCCATTGCCAAGGGCGTCAAGGCCATCCAGGTGATGACGGCCGGCTTTGCCGAGATTGATGCGGCCGGCCGCGCGCTGCAGGACCGCATTGTCGGCCTGTGCCGCGCAGCCGGTGTGCGCATGCTGGGCCCCAACTCGCTGGGCCTGCTTAATGTGCCGGCGCGCTTTTTCTCGACCTTCTCCACCTTTCTCAACGGCGCCCAGCCCCAGCCGGGCTCCATCTCGCTGGCCACGCAAAGCGGCGCCTTTGGCTCGGCCGCCTATGGTCTGGCCACCTTGCGCGGCCTGGGTTTCAGCAAGATCATCGCGACGGGCAATGAGGCCGATGTTGATGTGGCCGAGAGCATTGACTACCTGGCAGGCGACCCGGACACGCGCATCATCTGCGCGGCGGTCGAATCCTGCCGCGACGGCAACCGCCTGCGCCGCGCCTTGCTCAAGGCAGCCAGCGCCGGCAAGCCGGTGCTGATCATGAAGGTAGGGCGCACCGAGCTGGGTGCCGCCGCTGCCTCCACCCACACCGGGTCGCTGGCCGGCAATGACAAGGTCTACGACACGGTGTTCCGCGAGTGCGGCGCCCTGCGGCCCGAGTCCATCGAGGAGATGCTGGACATCGCCTACCTCTATACCGTGAGCGGCGTGCTGCCGGCCAATGACGAGCTGGGTGTCTTCACCGGCTCGGGCGGCATCGGCGTGCTGATGGCCGACGAGGCGGGCGCCCAGGGCATGGAGCTGCCACCCTTGCCCGCCCCCGCGCGCGAGGCCACCCTGGCGCTGCTGCCTTTTGCGGTGGCCGCCAACCCGCTGGACATGACGGCCCAGGTCACCTCGGTGGCCAGTGGCACCGCGCGCACGCTGGGCGTGATGCTGGAGCACACGCGCTATGGCGCAGTGCTGGGCTACCTGGCCCATGTGGGCCTGTCGCCCGAGCGCTTTGCCAGCACCCAGCAAGAGATTGCGGAACTGGCTGCGCAGCACCGCGAGCGCCTGACCATCCTGGTGATGCTGGCCTTGCCCCAGGTGCGCAGCGCGCTGGAGAAGCAGGGCGTGGCCGTGTTCGAGGACCCGACCCGCGCCGTGCGCGCCGTTGCCGGCCTGGCCAAGATCCGCCAACGCTGGCAGGCGCTGTACCAGCTGCCCGGCAGCGCGCAGCCTGCCGCGCCCGCCTTGGCGCTGGACGATGTACATACCGAAAGCGGCGCCAAGCGCGCGCTGGCAGCCGCTGGCCTGCCGGTGCCGCCCGAGCACCTGTGCAGCAGTTCCGCACAAGCTGCCGCTGCCGCAGCGCAGGTGGGTTTCCCGGTGGTGGTCAAGATTGTCTCGCCCGACATTGCGCACAAGACCGAGGTCGGCGGCGTCATGCTCAATCTGCAAGATGCCGCCGCCGTCGAACGCGCCTTTGCGACCTTGATGGACCGCGCGCGCACAGCGCGGCCCGATGCCCGGCTGGACGGCGTGCTGATTGCCCCGATGCTGAGCGGCGGCGTGGAGGTGATCCTGGGCCTGCACCGCGACCCGACCTTTGGCCAGATGGTCATGTATGGCAGCGGCGGCACAGCGGTGGAGCTGTTCCAGGATGTGGCGCTGGCATCGGCACCACTCACCGCAGACCGCGCCCAGGCGCTGGTCGATGCGGTGCGCTCCAGCCAGCTGCTGCGCGGCTGGCGCGGCGGCCCGCAGTATGACGAGGCTGCGCTGGTGCAGGCGCTGTGCCGGCTGTCGGAGTTTGCGATGCAGCATGCTGACAGCATCCAGAGCGTGGACATCAACCCGCTGATGGTGCGCACCCAGGGCGCCATGTGCCTGGATGCGGTGATCGAGCTGCGCGCGCAGACGCAGCAGGTGGCACAGCCATGAGCAGCGAAGCCAGGCTGGCCCAACTGGAGGCGCAGTTCCAGGCGCTCTGCGACCGCGAGGCGATCCGCGAAGCACTCTACTCCTACTGCCGGGGCATTGACCGGGGCGACGAAGCGGCGCTGCGCGCCGCCTACTGGCCCGATGCCACGGACCGCCATGGCGCCTACCAGGGCAGTGCGGAAGGCTTTATCCAGGCGGCGCTGCCCCAGCTGGCCAAGGGGCGCTATATCCACAACATCGCCAATCTGTCGATCCAGCTGAATGGCGATGCCGCTGCGGTGGAGGCGTATTTTCTGGCCTACCAGACGGACAGCGATGCCGCCGGCGCACCACGCGCCACCTTCTTGTGCGGCCGCTATGTCGATCTGTTTACCTGCCGCGCCACGGCCACCGCCGCGCGCGAATGGCGGGTGGCCAAGCGCGTGGTGGTTTACGACTGGCAGGACATCTGGGCCGCGCCCACGCAGGACGAAGCCACGCGCTTTGGCCGGCGCCTGCCCCTAGGCGCCAGGGCGCCTGATGACCCCTGGTACGCGTTGATGCGCGAGGTGGCCATGCCCGCTAGCCCATAGCCGCGCCGCTCACCGCGCTCCATCTGGCGGATCGCGTCCGCCCCTTCTGCCCCTGCGTTTGACTGCAGGGACTCCCTTTCTCACTGCGCTTTCTAGCGCGGTGGGGATCTGCTCGGTCTAAAAAAAACAGCAAAGCGTTTTCACCGTGGTCGTGCATGGGGCCAGGCCCGACCACGTCTTTCCAAAACTACACCAGGAGACAAACCATGAAAGCCAACAAGCCCAGACTTCATCCGCTGCTCGCAGCACTCATCGCCTCTGCAGCGGCCGGGGGCGCGGCGGCGCAAACCGCGCAGACCCAGGAGCTCAAGCAGATCACCTCGCCGGCCGGGGGGCTGGCCTCGGGCGGCAGCAGCTCGGTGCAGGTCTATGGCCTGATCGACAGCAGCGTGGCCAGCGTATCGATGCAGGGCCAGCGCGCCACCAAGCTGGAGAGCGGCCACATGATGGGCTCGCGCCTGGGCTTCAAGGGCAGCGAGGACCTGGGCGGCGGCCTGCGGGCCAACTTCCAGCTGGAGATGGGTATCAACACCTCCAACGGCGCGCAGCAGCAAAACCAGGGCTTTGGCGCCAAGGCCTTTGGCCGGGGCTCGCTGATCAGCCTGACCGGCAACTTTGGCGAGCTGCGCATGGGCCGCACCCTGGCATCGCTGCCGACCGAGGTGCAGGCCGTCGGTGACCCCTTTGGCCTGGGTGGCGGTGGCAACCTGCAGGGCATCCAGCCCTCGCCCGGCCGGCAGAACAACAACATCCTCTACCAAAGCCCGTCGATCGGCGGCTTTATCGGCAAGGCGGCCTATACCATCAGCGAATACACGCGCCAGAGCATCGACATCGAGCACCGTGCCCACCAGTACACCCTGGCGCTGTTCTACAAGAACGATGCCTGGAGCGCAGCCGTATCGGCCACGCGCATGACCAACCCCACCGATGGCTCGGCGACGCGCTATTTCAACTCGGCGCTGGCCTATGACTTCAAGGCCTTCAAGCTGTTTGGCTCGTTTGCCACCTTCAAGAACCCGGGCGCCGCCATCACGCCCACGGTGAACACCGGCCTGGACAACAGCGGCCAGCTCGCCGGCTTCCCCTCCGTGGGCTACTACGAGGGCCAGGACGACCGCAGCTTCTCGATCGGCGCCTCCGTCAAGCTCGGCCCAGGCACCTTGCTGCTCAATGCCATCGACCTGAACGACACTGGCCCATTGAACCGCGATGCGCGCCAGTACGGCGTGGCCTACCTGTACCCGATGTCCAAGCGCACCACCTTGTACACGGACTACGGCTATGTGAAGAACAAGAACGGCGCCGGCTACACCTTGACCGGTGCGGTGACCGCAGCGGGCTTTACCAACAACGGCAACAGCAATGCCTACCGGGTGGGCATCATCCACAGCTTCTGATAGCTGAAATACGCCACAAGGCCCAGGCGTTTGCAGCGCCTGGGCCTTGTTTTATAGGTATCCCGTGTCTGGCTTAGCGAGCGGGATTGCTGGCGAGCAGCCCCTGGAAAATCATGTCAATGTACTGCTGCACCACCTGGCGGGCGCTGAGCCGCCCAGTGGGCGAGTGCCAGCGGGGCAGCTGGTTGAGCACGGCCAGCAGCATGCGGCTGGCAATGGTGGGGTCCACCTTCTGGAACACCTCGCTGTCCACGGCTTGCTTGATTGCATCGCGCAGCAGTTTTTCGTACTGGTCGCGCAGGGCCAGGTTCTCGGTGCGGGGCTTGGCATTGTCGCCAAACCAGAACATGTTGGAGCCGGCGATCCAGGAGTCGCGGTTGCGGTCCATGTAGTCGGCCGACGACAGCATGAACTCGCGCACCTTGCCCTCGGGGCTGGCCACCTTGCCCATGGCTGTAGACACATAGTTGACAAGGGTGCGCATGCCATCGACGAGGATGCTTTCGTAGAGCGCATCCTTGTTGGGGAAGTGGTAGTAGAGCGCCGCCTTGGTGATCTGGGCTTCGTCGGCAATGTCGCGCAGCGAGGTACCGTCAAAGCCCTTGCTGGCAAACAGCCGGACCGCTATCTCTATCAGTTGCTCTTTCCGGTCTTCCACACGCATGCGCGTGCTGCTGCCTTCTTCGGGGGCGTCGGAGGGTTTCGTCGTGTTTTTTTGCATAGTCACCAAAATTTGTTTGCCCTGATATCGGCCGGGAGACGGCCGATCCGCACCCGGCGGCTTGTGGCTTCTGGGCGGTGGCACCATCATAGTTCAACGAAAATCATCCATCCATCGGGCCCCGCCTGATGCTGTCTGGCGGCCGTTAAGGACCCTCTACAAAACTCCCTGCCGTGGTCTGAACGCGGACTCGGGCGATCCGCTGCGTTGTCTTCCTTGTGAATAGCTACGGCTATTCACTGCAAAAGACGCCTAGCGTCTCATCCCGATCCGCGTCCATCCCGCTTGGCGAGGGTTCTGCAGAGGATCCTAAAGGCTGCGCTGGCCGGGTTTTGTAGCCCAGGGCCAGCGGCAGCGATCGATGATTCTCGGCGCGTGGGACGGGGAGCTGTTAACAGCACCCAGCAAACCGAAGGTTTGCCGTTGAGGCTCGGCGCCCCCGACTTGGCGCCCCCAGCTAGGCGCCCCCAACTGAGCGTCCCTGACACGGCGTCCTGACGCTGTCAGTACAGACGCACGGCAAGTCAGGGCGCGGCACGCCAGGCGAGGACGTACCAAGGGCGTTGTAAGAGCGGCCCTTAGTAGCGCTTAGCGGCCCTTGTAGACCGGCTCGCGCTTTTCCAAAAACGCCTGCTGCGCCTCGCGCGTGTCTTCCGTCTTGGACAGTGCCACGGTGTTGCCTTGCTCATAACGGTAGGCATCACGCGTGGGCATCAGCAAGGTCATGCGCGCAGCTTCCTTGGCCAGGCGCAAAGCGATAGGGCTCTTGGATGCGATCTCGCGCGCCATCTCCATCGCATAGGGCATCAGCTGGTCGGCGGGCAGGCAGGCCTCGATCAGGCCCAGGCGGTACATCTCTTGCGCCGACACCTTCATGCCGGTAAAGAACATGCGGCGTGCACGCGACTGGCTGAAATAGCGCTGCAAGAACGTCACGCCCCCCGCCAGGCCCACATTGATTTCAGGCATCGAGAAATAGGCGTCTTCCGAGGCCACCCAGATGTCCGAAGCCATCACCAGCCCAAAGCCAGCCCCCAGCGCTGGGCCGTTGATCGCCGCAATGATGGGCTTGGAGCATTCCATGATCGCGTTGTTCGACTCGCGCACCAGGCGGTTGTGGCGGCCATAGGCACCGGGCTCTCCCGCCAAGTTGGGGCGTTCGCGAATGTCGGCACCGGCCGAGAACACCTTGCCTGTGCCCGTGAGCACGATGCAGGCCACATCGTCGCGGTCGGACAGCTCGTCAAACAGCTCCATGATCTCGTTGCGGAACTCCTTGTTCTGCGCGTTGACGGGCGGGCGGTTGAGGGTGACAACGGCAATCTTGTCCTTGATATCGACGATGAGCGTGTTGTAGGCCATGCAGGGTCTCCTGGTTGAATACTAGTAATTTACCGGTCGGCAAGTAAATATTAGCGAATAACGGCGGAGGGCTCAAGCGGGTTGGTACGGGGGAGGGGTGGGGGTGTCGCTCAGGTGATTGGGGAAGTGAGTCCAAGGGTCGCCGGGGTATGGTGCTGTGTATGCGGGTAGATGCCCATCATCGACAAGGTTAAACGTACTCGGAATAAAGCTCGAGCTTTTCGTAAGGACTTCGAGGCTCCGCGTAGATTGGACCTCCAGTCGGCAAGATAGGGATTGAATAATTCTGGTAACAGCTTAAAAAGGCGCTGATATGGGATAGCTGGATGCTCGGCGATACCTTGCACGAGATCGGCAAGCTCCTTGAACGGCTGCATACCTCGATCCGTCCCATGCTAAGTACAACAGACGTCCTTTTTCCCGCTGACCTAAAGCATCGACCCCGCTTAGCGTTAACGATGTCTGAGAGAGAAGAGATCTTCTAAGCATTAGCTGCTGTAGAATTGATTTGCTGCGTTGCCAAGTGCTTGAGAAGAGTTGGCTCCACCATTAGTTACGAGCTGCTGTGCTATGACGGAAGGACTTGCTACTGAGCGGCTAAGTCCGTTGCTGTATGCCTGGGAGCGTGCTAGTCGCCCCAAGGCATGCAAATTGGCATGTAACCCCGCAGTGGCTCAGATCTTGGCGGTTAAATTGCAAGGTCTATTGTCACCCTGAATAGATGGCGGGATGGCTCAAGCGAACTATCTGGACCAAAAGGTGTTGCAAGTGTCTCATGAAGCCCTTTGCCACACGCTATTCGTCCAACCACGTAGCGCATTGAACAAGGAGCTCCTGGAGCAGTCGTGCATACCAGAGGAATGCGTCGCTCAAGACACTACGAACAGTAAACTCCAATCTATGGTCGCATCGTCGATGCAGTGCCTATCTGCAAAGCCCCGCTAAATGCTGATGCTTAAATCAATGATGGTGCAGAGTTTTATTAAAAGGCCTTTTTCTAATTCAAAATATCATCATAGGTAATAATAATGGATTTGGGTATTTTCAAACCGGACGTCCCTTGTAGCCAGCCGGTGGTGACTTCTTCTCTTTATGTGCTTTAGCTGTTGCAGTTGACTTGAATAATGAAGGATCTATCTCGAAAACACTGACCGCGACTTGTTGATTGCCGTGTACGTGAGCGACGAGTCGATCATGCTTGGGCAAAGGAACCTGAGCCGTTGATCCTCCAAACTCTCCTGAGTTTGCCAGAATAACAGGCTGGTACATGTGGAAATGCAGTGCTGCGACCATATTGTCGAAGGTCTGAACATCTTGATTTAGAGCTGCAACTAGAAAAACGTCGGATCTGTCACGAAGATCGGCTACAAGGTCTAGGTCCGTGGCGTCGAAGCAAATCGCGGCTGCAACTCTCGTGCGAGTTTGTGCTCCGATAGGAAGCTCAACCAGTGTCATGTGTGGTCTATATCCCTTAATGCCCATTTTTGCTTCAAGTTTCATAGGATGCTTTTTCCCCTGCCATACATACTGGAACGTTCGGCCGTGTGCCTCAGATTCCTCGCGAATAATCCACAGGCCTTGATTGATAGTTCCTCCTGCACGCGGGGAATCAAAGAATGTGAGACCTGCGAAAATATTTGCTTTGAGATCATCCGACAGGCGTCTGAGGAGAAACGTGTGTTCAGGATGGATAGCTAGTTCGGGAAAAACAAGTAGATCCACGATAGGCTCAGAACTACTATCGTTCTCGAAATTTTGTGTGGCGCTGGCCCATGTCTTAAGCTTCTGATGTGTGAGCCGACAAACTTCTGCGAGATGCCTCCGATGTTCTGCAATAGCTTTCGGCGTCCAGTGCGTGGGATCCTTCATATTGAACTCATCAAGGCGTGGCCGCATAGGCTGAACAATAGCTACGCGGAGTGGACGATCTACCAAAGGTCGATGGTCGTCGACGGGTACAACATACATGGGCGTTCTGCTTCGAGGTCCAAACAAAGCAGCCTGAACGTGCATTCGCTTTTCGACATAAGTCAGAAGGTCTGTACGATTTTTCACGGAGAAAATCTCGTCCCGTCCATCCGCTCGAAAGTCCACGCCAGGCCATTGAAGAAGACAGGACAGAAGCCCAGAGAGCCAAGGGGAAACAGGGGCGGGTTCGTCGAATAACGCTCTTCCAGAGTTCATTAATCCGAAACGTCGCAGATACCATGTACTTCTCAGGCCTGAATAGCGACCAAAATCCTCTGTTACGAGATATCGACGCGAGGTAAAATCAATCTCGCCCGTAAGAGCCGACCGCAAGATTCTTCCTAAGCCATACAGCCACGCTTTATCATCATCGACCCACTCGGGTATCTCGCACAGCGGATCTGAACGGTCAGGTGAATCTATTTTTGAAACTAACAAATACTCTGAATCTATCGGAACAGCATGAAGTCCTGGCCATTCCTTGCACTCGAGAGTAATGTCGGCTACACCTAGCCCATTTGCTAGAAGCTTTTCAATACCCTCTTTCCTTAGTAGCGCTGCGGCAAGCATGAGTACTCCATTCTCTTGCGAGAAAGGGTTGCTCGGCTGCGCGATAATCATGGAAAGTGGGGCGGTGGTCTGCGCGCCATTCTCGATCGTCGTAGTGGCCCCTGCAACACGACTAGTTTCCATAAGCGAGCGAGGAATGTATTGCTTCCAATTCGTGGCTGCGCCACGCGCTTTCATAGCGCTTAAAATGAGATCTGGTCTATTTAGACATACCGTTTTGACTACACTAGATGTTATCTCCGGAGGCGCTGAACGAAGAACCTCTGTGAACCAGGTCCCAAACCGCTTAATATTGGGGTGCAGCTGTTGTGCCACTAGTGCGAATGGAAGAGCCTCCTGTACTTCGTTTGGCGTTACAGTCTGGAATTGTGCGACCTTCTGCAAGATAAAATATGAATCCAGTTGTTCATCCTTGACCTTTACCGCTCCTATAAAACAATAGTCATCCATTGACGATAAGTAAAGCATTGCCTGTTGAAGCACGTACCAAGGGAGCGTTGAGGACCTCTCTATAATACGTCTAGCAAACGCCGCTAGATCCTCGCGATAGCCATCCGAATCGATGCCATCAGGATAATCCTCGGATTGTCTAAATCCAGTCTCGATGGCCCCTGCACGAAAGATATCTGCAGTAATGTATTGAGCCGTCTTAATCTCACGACGCTGGTCAAGGGTAGGTTCGGCTGGAGGGTGAAAGAGTTTGATTTCCAATGCTTCAAGAATAGGGGATAAAAGACGAGGGTGAGGAAATAAATCCAATCCGCATCGAAGTAGTAGTGCCAGCGCAGGGTTCTGAGCCCAGCAATTAATGAGCTTTCTAGCAGATGACTCAAACTCATGGGAGAGAAGCTGCCCTAGAGTAACTTTGTCTGAGAGTGAGCTTCCACCCTTCACTAAACCTTCCCGATCAGTCATCGCGAGACGATGTCGTAATACCTGAGTTAGTCTAGATGCAACGAAGCGCTTAACAGTATCATCCCTGACATCGGTATTTGTCACCGCTATATTGGCTAACCCCATCCGCGAGCGACTCCGTTTTTCCTCTTCCTCATCTATTTGGTCTGACATCCAGAGAAGGCCGTCAAGGCCACCGGCAGCCTGAGTTAGCGACTCTAAGTCAAACGTTCCGCTAACCTCTCCCTTGAGTAGCTCCATCAATGCTGAAACATGACTTTGGGCTGCCATAGCTCGATAGGGTTTTGCATCTGACTTGTGAGAAGAGAATTCAAGTTTCTTTTCGGCTCCTAGTTTTTTGCAGTGGTCCTGAAGGAGTTTTCCAACTGTGCATTCAACCCGCTCTTTAATTGCCGTCAAGCTCTCGGGTGTGAGGCCTCCTCGCGCTTCAACGACGATTCTCATGTCATCAACATAGCGGCAGTAATCACGGATATGAATCTCAAGATTTTGATCGAGTAAGATTAGTGGGAAGTCCAACGGCGCGACTGCTAATGCTTTCTCTTGCATAATACGGTCAAAACGTACTAGGTAGGCATTTGCTAAGAACCCGGCCGCTACTAGCCCTTGAGGGATGCCTAATGGCAGTTCGGTGCAATTAACGCCGCCAATTAGGTCAGATTGGTCATGTTCGCTTTGCTGCCACTGCCATTTGAGAATTTTTTTAGCTGAATTCCAGAATTTTGCATCCGAAGATAGCTCTTGAGGCAGCCCTTTTCGATCTGCATGCTCTGCTTCGAGGACCTGTAGTTCTTTCACCAGCGCATTTTGATCAATGTTGTCGAAGAAAGATTTAATATCCAACGAAACCACAAAAAGCTCACGACGCACGCTTATCCGTGGAGAAAGTTCAGCACATACCTGTCGAGGTCTTGCGAGGAATGTCCGATAGTCCTGAAAATACTGGCGATAGGTTTTACCGTTACCCCAAGAAAAAGTAGCTTCATCTTCTCCGGTTTGCGACTTCACCCAAGAGCAATGAAGTCGGTTGCCATAGCTGACCACGAGGCGACTCATACGCCCCTCGTCGTCAGTTCCTGAGGGATTTCCTTGAGCGGTTTCCACTGCTTCTGCTAAGCAAGCCATAACCGCGGTAGCAAGTGTCTGATCGCGTACAGAAATATGTGCAAGTGGCCTAAGCTTCAGCGCGCCAGCCATATCGGAACTTTCTCCTATAAGAGTATCATTCTCCATTGCCACTCTGGGTCGCCACTCATTGAAGTGTGGACGGTTTATATCGTCCACCGCTTCATCAAGCAAAAGCTCGGATGGCGTCGGTGTTTGAAAATCCCATCGTGCATTTTTGGGAGCAGGAACTAATCGAAGGTCATCCGTCTTGAAGTTTCGCTTTTCAAGTTGTTTAGCCCATTCATTTAGGCGATCTTCAAGGTTCAGTGCAGAAGCATCGAGCTCAAGTACATCTGCATACCAATTATGCTGACGGATAAATGCGTGTGATTTCTTCCAGGCTTGGGAGAGAACTACTACATTTACAAGTCGATTCCATTGAGGAGGTAGCGCTTGAAACTGGCTTTTAATTATACTCATGTAGTGATTTGCTTGTTGTAGTTTGAGTTACTGTCGTACGGTGCAGGGTTTTCAATAAGTACGAGTCGCCCTGGGAGTTGTTGCATAACGGTTTCTTTAAATCTTTCAATCGACCTTGAAATTATCTAAAATGCCTAATCGACTCAATTTTAGAGACCTGTTTTAACCATGTCTCGACCTCCTGGGGGCTTGGCGAGTCGAGAGTCTTAAAGGGGATGCCCAAAATCTCAGTTACTTCAACGCTATGGCTGTCCTCAGCCTTATTGAAATCAGCAAGTTCAGCTTCAGACCAGCTCATGTCCTGCCTTGCATGCAGGCGCTCAAGCAAAACTGGCACCGGACTACGGATCAATAAGACAGACGAGCACTCCAGTGCGCGGAAAACGTCGATAGGCAGCCTTTCATGAATGCCTGGCGCTCGTCGAAGCACAAAGTGGCCGTCTATGACAAGTGTCGAGCCACTCGCGCGGATACGTCTGACGGCCGAGATGAGCGCTGCCTGGTTCCGGTCAACGTCAGACACCACCTTCATCCTGTCCCACGTGGCCTGTCCTCGCTCCTCTTGAATTAGTTGACTGGCCGTAGCATGCACCAAGCCTAGATTTTTACAGGCTGGCTTCGTGGCAAAGGTTTTCCCCGCGCCATGGACTCCTGCGACGAAGATGGTCATTTGGACTCCTCCGCTAGGCCGAAATGCTTGCCGATGCGGCGCAGTTCTGCTGTAGTCAAGTAGCGAAAGGACTGTGGTGGTCGGAACCCTTTAAACAGTGACTTTGGTCGAATCGGCCTTTCCGGACTGGTCAGCTTTCCGAGCAAGATGCCATAGGCTTGGCTCTTGTCTGCGAAATACTCCATTAGCTCCTTGCGTTCGAGGCCCGGTCCACGCACGCGGCATTTCGTCCAGACGGACGCAGGTGACGCGCTAATCGTCCCATCAATCTCCACGATTCCGACTAGACACTGGACCGGAGAGCTGGAATAAATGACAGCCAGCCCAACGGGCTCGGCAGCCCATGACCGACGAAACTCCACTGTTTTGGTTCCCGCCAATATCTGCTCGGCAAACCTTGGCTTGACGGAAAGCAGAACGGCCCTAGGCCCCTGCGGCTGCAAGCACTCTTGAAAACGCGTCATCGGAAATCTTGGTGATAGATTGAATGTTGCCGGCGACCACACCTTCTTTCAGAAGACGTTTGAGAGCGGGCGGTTCTGGGAAATGCTTTACGAGTCTAAAGAGGATGACCTTCGTTGGCCGAGTGGCCATATCTTCAATATCTTTGATGCTATAGACGGTGCGCCTACTGACCATGGCCGCGATGCTTGCTGCATCACTAAGCACTGCGAAACGATCTACTACGCCGAGCGAGGTCACTGCCTGCTCATCGGCTGACCTGTAGAACAGCAATACGTCGCCTGATCTAATCTGATTGGAGGCGGCATGGCAAAGGTAGGCCAGCTTGATGGCATTCCCTACGCTCCCTTGGGGTGTAAATAGTTCGGATCGAAGCGCCTGATAGTCGGGGAAAAGTAATCGATGGAAATCCTGCTGAATCGGTACTAGAAACTTCTGGACCTGTTGCCCGCTCTGGTAATGGGGGTAGAACCGTCGTACAAAGTCCAGTGCAGAGAACCCCTCTGTATCTGGAGCCTTGATTGGGTGCTGCTTCACGAAGACCCGGTCCGCCTCATATGAGCCCACATCATCAAAACCAAAGTCGACGAGGAGGTTGACGAGGTAGGCATGCTTTTCCACGTCAGCGTGGATGAATATGTGTTCGCAGGCATTTTCGGTTCCGTAGCGGAATGCAGCCTTCAGAAAGAGTTCGCCAATTTTTCGTCCACGGACACCTTGGCCGACCTTGAATGTGCAGAGTTTTAGTGCCTTTCCGTCAAGGCGCTTGCCTTCGCTGGTAACGACCTCATCAGTCTGAACATCGTATATGCAGATCGCACCTAGTACGCCTGACTCGTCTCGATAGGTCCAGGCCTTGCGATTCTCTCTTGCCTTTCTGCGGAACCAGCCATCGAAACCGTCATAACCCGCTCGTAAACTGTCGAAGAAGATGTTCGCAAGCTCTGGCGTCAAACTGTGCAGTGGTACGTCGTGAATATTCGGTAGCACGACTTCGTGTGGCTGATGTAGCCTTCGCAACCAATCTTCGGCAGTTTGGATATTGTAGGTTCGGTGAGCCAGACCGCGTGCTCGTGCCTTCGTCAGAAGGCCTTTGTCTTCCGTGACTAGCGCATGTGCAGCGTCGCACTCGAGAGCGTACAAAATTTCGTTGTCGCAGGCATCGTTCGGGCTCGTAGCGGAGGTGTTCCAGGGGCATTTGACTAGATGCTCTAGAGCTGGATACCGGCGGACATGCTCCAAATTCCTGCCGCGCCGGCCCAGATCTGCATCCCTTTCGAAGTCTTCGATGCTGGCGGGGTGGTAGACCAACTTGTGGCCTCCCACAAGCGCTAATCGATGGAAATTTGCTAGGTTGTCGTCTAGTACTGCATGCGAGTCTTGCAACGGTATCAGGACATTGGTGTCGAGTAGAAACGTAAGTTGCTTTGGCACAGAGCTCCTCCCTAGCCTCATGCGTGTCTCGGGCTGTGCGCACTGACCCGGATTTACCGCATCGAATGATTTACATTTTGCTGTCTTTGAAACATCTTACTGACTAATCTAACCTCTGAGATGATCTAAGGAATTATTTGCCGATTTTCGTTCTTGAATCATTGTTGCCGTTGTGCGCTCGCGCCATCTTGGCGATGCGCAGAACCATGGGGGTAGTAAATGAAGTGTCTAGGTGCCCACTTTTTGTGAATAAGCAGACTTTAGTGGAAATCAAAGGAGCGTCTGAATCTGCTGCATGGCGGCTCTCTAGCGTCCTGAATCGGACAACTATCAGGTCAATAGGAAGCTACCTCACCTAATCCAAAAACTAAGAAATCAGCGACGAAGACTGCACGAAGTGCAAAACTGAGCAAAACAAGATTTCGAGCCTTAACGCCCTAACCAGGATCCAACAGCCCGTCCTAACTCACCGCCAAGTTCAGAATCCTTTGCCGATCGCCACCAGCCAATCCCTTGTCTTTCCTCATTCGCCCCCTAAACCGCCAACGTCCCCCCATCCACCGGCAACGTCACCCCATTCACATAACTAGCCAACCCCGACACCAAAAACACCGCCGGCCCTGCCAGCTCTTGCGGCACGCCGATCCGCCCGGCAGGCGTCCGCTGGATAAAGCCTTGCAGGCGCTGCGGGTTGTTGCGGGTGGCTTCGGTCATGGGGGTGTGGATGACGCCGGGGGCCAGGGCGTTGACGCGGATGCCGTCGCGGCCCAGGTCGAGGGCCAAGGTTTGGGTGGCCATTTTTACGGCGCCTTTGGAGGCGGAGTAGCCCATGGCGTTGCCCTGGGCGATAAAGGCCGCGCCGGAGGCGATGTTGAGGATGCAGCCGCGCGTGGCGCGCAGGGCGGGCAGCCAGGACTGCACCATGTTGTAGAGGCCGAAGACATTGACGTCCATCACCTGGCGCAGGTGGCGCGATGCCTGGGGGTGGTCGATGCCTTCGCGGATCAGCAGGCCGGCGTTGTTGACGAGGGTGTCCACCGGGCCGATGTCGTTTGCGATGCGGGCGGCCAGCGCCTGGCAGGCCTCCAGATCGGTCACATCCAGCGCAAAGGCCCAGCCGTCTGTGCCTGCGGCTTTAACCTGGGCCAGGGTGCCCGCGCAGCGTGCAGTGTCCAGATCCGTCACGATGACGCGGGCTCCTGCCCTGGCAAAGCTGATGGCAATGGCCTGGCCGATGCCGCTGGCCGCGCCGGTGATGAGGGCCAGACGGCCTTGCAGCAAGCCGGGCGTCTCGGGGAAATGGCTGGGGGCCTGGGCTTGGGCAGGGGCTTGCGCGGATGCGGGTGTTGGATCAGTCATGCTCATGCTCCTTGTCCCGTTTGGCTGCGGCTTTGGCGCTCGGCCTGGCTTTGGGCCTCCTGCGGTGCCGCCTGGCGTGCCTGGCGGGTTTCCAGCCAGGCGTAGAGCTGGCCGATGATGCCCTTGCGGAACAGCATCACGACGACGACAAAGACGAGGCCCTGGATGATCAGCACCCACTCGGCCATGGCGACCAGGTAGTTCTGCATGCTGACGATGATGGCCGCGCCGATGACGGGGCCCAGCAAGGTCTGCAGGCCGCCGACGATGCAGATGAGCAGCGCCTCGCCCGAGGTGGTCCAGTTCACATCATTGAGGGTGGCCAGCTGGAAGGTGATGACCTTGAGCGCACCAGCCAGGCCGGCGAGCGCGGCCGACAGCACAAAGATCACCAGCTTGTAGCGCAGCACCTGGTAGCCCAGCGACTGGGCGCGCGCCTCGCTGTCGCGGATGGCGCGCAGCACCTGGCCGAAGGGCGAGTAGACGATGCGGTAGATGAGCCAGAAGGCGGCGGCGACCAGGGTGGCGGCAAAGTAATAGAGGGTGGTGTTGTCGGCCAGCGAGATAAAGCCAAACACCTCCGGCCGGGGCACGTTCTGGATGCCGTCCTCACCGCCGGTAAAGGGCAGGCGAAGCGCGAAGAAGTAGATGACCTGGGAGAAGGCCAAGGTGATCATCGAGAAGTAGATGCCATGGCGGCGGATGGCCAGCAGCCCGGTGACCACGGCCACGGCCATGGCGCAGAGCATGGCCAGCACGATGGCGGCCGAGCCGTCCCAACCCCAGACCTTGATGGCATGGGCGGCCGCATAGCCGGCCGTGCCAAAAAACATGGCATGGCCAAAGGACAGCAGGCCGGCGTAACCCATCAGCAGGTTGACCGAGGCGGCCAGCAGCGCGTAGCACATCAGCTTGATCAGAAAGACCGGGTAGGCCACTAGCGGCGCCAGCAGCAGGGCCACCAGCGCCAGCACCAGCAAGACGGTGTTGGTGCGTTGTGAGAAGAAATGCATGTTCAATCCTTGGGAAAGACAAGAGCTTGGGTGGAGACCCAGGGGGCAGGGCGGTGCGGGTGCATCAATGCGCTCTGCCAAACAGGCCGTTGGGGCGCACGGCCAGCACGATGATCATCACGATGAAGATGACCACGCCAGCGCCTTCGGGGTAGATGACGCGCGTCAGGCCCTCGATGGCGCCCAGCGCAAAGCCGGTGATGATCGATCCCATGATCGAGCCCATGCCGCCGATGACGACGACGGCAAAGACGATGATCATCAGGTTCGAGCCCATCAGCGGGCTGACCTGGTAGATGGGCGCGGCCATCACGCCGCTGAAGCCGGCCAGGCCCACCCCCAGCGCATAGGTCAGGGTCAGCATGCGCGGCACATTGATGCCGAAGGTGCGCACCAGGGGCGTGTTCTCGTTGGCGGCGCGCAGGTAGGCGCCCAGCTTGGTTTTTTCGATGAAGTACCAGGTCACCAGGCAGACGGCCAGGCCCGCCAGGATCACCCAGACGCGGTACATCGGCAAAAAGCTCAGGCCCACATCGATGCCGCCTTGCAGCGGGTTGGGGTAGGGCTGGCCGCTGACGCCAAACCACAGCCGGAACGCGCCCTCCATCAGGATGGAGATGCCGAAGGTGAGCAGCAGCGCGTAGACATGGTCCACCGCATAGAGGTGGCGCAGCATGGTGCGCTCCAGCAGGATGCCGAAGGCCGCCACCACCAGCGGCGCCAGGATCAGCGCCCACCAGTAGCTCAGCCCCAGGTAGTGCAGCAGGCCCCAGGCCACAAAGGCGCCTAGCATGTACTGCGCGCCGTGGGCAAAGTTCACCACATGCAGCAGGCCGAAGATGATCGACAGGCCCAGGCTCATCAGCGCGTAGAACGAGCCATTGATCAGGCCCACCACGAGCTGGCCGATCAGCGCGGCTGTCGGGATTCCGAAAAGAGTATCCATCGTATTGTCTCCGCCTGTCACAGTCCCAGCAGCGCTTCGATCTCGTCGCGCCGCGTTTCCAGCTCGGCGCGGTGGAAGTGGCTGGCCACGCGCCCTTCCTCGATCACGTAGAAGCGGTCGGCCACCGATGCGGCAAAGCGGAAGTTCTGCTCCACCATCAGCACCGTGTAGCCGCGCGCGCGGATCATCTCCAGCGTCTGGCCGATCTTCTGCACGATGACGGGGGCCAGCCCTTCGGTGGCCTCATCGAGCAGCAGCAGGCGTGCGCCGGTGCGCAGAATGCGGGCAATGGCCAGCATCTGCTGCTCACCGCCCGACAGGCGCGTGCCCGGGCTCTTGCGGCGCGCCTGCAGGTTGGGGAAGACCTGGTAGATCTCCTCCACCGTCAGCCCGCCGGGGTGCAGCACGGGCGGCAGCATCAGGTTTTCTTCGGTGCTGAGGCTGGCAAAAATGCCGCGCTCCTCCGGGCAATAGGCCACGCCCAGGTGGGCAATGGCCTCGGGCGGCAGGCCTTCGGTGGGTTGGCCCTGGATGCTGATCTGGCCCTCGCGCTTTTTGAGCAGGCCCATGATGGCGCGCAAGGTGGTTGTCTTGCCGGCGCCGTTGCGCCCCAGCAGGCAGACGACCTCGCCTTCGCCCACATGCAGGTCGATGCCATCGAGCGCCAGGGTTTCGCCATACCAGGCGCGCAGGTTCTGCACCTGCAGCATCTGGCGCGGTGCGGTGTTGCTGTTGCCGTTGTTGGCGTTAACGTTTTGGTTGTTCTCAGGCATGGGCGGCCCCTCCGACATAGGCTTCAATGACCCTGGGGTCGCGCGATACCTCGTCATAGCTGCCTTCGGCCAGCACCTGGCCGGCCTGCAGCACGGTGACGGTTTCGCACAGATGCGATATCACTTTCATGTTGTGCTCCACCATCAGCACGGTGCGCCCCTGCGCCACCTTGCCAATCAGCTCCACTACCGGCCAGATGTCCTCATGGCCCAGGCCCGCCATGGGCTCGTCCAGCAGAATCATCTCGGGCTCCATCGCGATCGTGGTGACCAGCTCCAGCACGCGCTTGCGGCCATAGGGCAGGTCGCAGGCCTTGACGTTTTTCCAGCGCGTCAGGCCTACGCTGTCGAGCAGGTCCATCGCACGCTCGTCCAGCGCGCCCAGCACCTTGACCGAGCGCCAGAAGGTGAACGTGCCGCCAGTCTTGCGCTGCAGCGCAATGCGCACGTTCTCCAGCACCGTCATGTGGCTGAAGACGGCTGCAATCTGGAACGAGCGCACCAGGCCCAGCGCCGACACGCTGGCCGGGTCGCTGCGCGAGATATCACGCCCGTTGAACAGCACCTGGCCCGAGCTGGGGCGCAAGAAGGTGGTCAGCAGGTTGAAGCAGGTCGTCTTGCCGGCGCCATTGGGGCCGATCAGCGCATGCACCGAGTGGCGCTTGACTTTCAGGTTCACGTCCTTGACGGCATAGAAGCCGCTGAACTGGCGGCAGAGCTGGCGCGCCTCCAGGATGGGGGCATCGGCCTCGGGGGGAGCAGTCATCGCGGCGCCTCCGATCAGATGAAGGACTGGGTGGCGCCGCCGTCGACCAGCATCGATTCGCCGGTGACAAAGCGGCTGTCGTCCGACGCGAAAAAGCAGGCGGCGCGGGCAATGTCCTGCACCGTGCCCAGGCGGCCCATCGGCGTCTTGGCGATGCGCAGCCGCACTTTTTCTGCATCCACGTTGATGCCCACGCCTTCGGTCGGGATGGAGCCAGGGCATACGGAGTTGACGCGGATGCCGCGTGGCCCGAGCTCCGCCGCTGCTGCGCGCGACAGGCCCAGTGCCCCGGCCTTGACGCCGCAGTACACCATGCCCTGGGGCATGCCGATAAAGGCGGCCGCCGAGGCGATGTTGACGATGCTGCCGCCGTCGTCCATGGCTTCCGCTGCCGTCTGGATGCCCCAGACGATGGAGTTGAAGCCCGTGCCCACCATGCGCTGCAGCGCCTCGGGCGTGATGTCGGCAATCGGGCCGTAGCGCACCCAGATGGCGTTGTTGACCAGGATGTCAAAGCGGCCGTAGCGGTGCTTGAGATCAGCAATCGCGCTGCTGAAACTGTCGCGGTCGGCCACATTGCCGCCATAGGCGTGGGCGCGGCCGCCCTGGGCCACGATGGCTGCGGCCACCTCGGCGGCCTTGTCCTCGGCGCGGTCCAGAATGCCGACGCTGCCGCCCTCATCCGCGATGGCCTGGACGATGGCGCGGCCGATACCCTGGGCGCCGCCGGTCACGAGTGCAACCTTGCCTGCAAAGCGTTGTGTCATGGTGTTTGTCTCCTGGTCAAAATAAAAATGAGGTCCGCCACGTCTCAGCGTGGGCTGTTGGTATCGTCAAAACGCGCTTCTTCCAGCCCCGTTGCGGCCAGGCCGTCGATGACAAAGACGGCCCCCGCATCCGGGTGGCTGGAGCGCAGCAGGTTGCCGCTGTTGCTGATCGAGGTGAGGTAGATGGTTTGCAGCGCCGGGCCACCAAAGGCCGGGCAGGTGACGTAGGCATCGGTGGGAAAATCCACCGTGCCGGCCAGCTCGCCACTGGGCGTAAAGCGGGCCAGCTGGCCGCTCAGCACCATGGCCACCCAGAGGTAGCCCTGGGCATCGACGGTGGCGCCATCGGGCGCCAGGCCCAGCGCGCCAGTGTCGATAAAGGCCTCGCGCGCACCGCAGGCGCCGGTGGCCGGGTCATAGGCATAGCGCCAGATCTGGCGCGCCGGGCTGTCGGCAAAGTAGAGCCAGCGGCCATTGGGGCTAAAGCAGGTGGCATTGGCCACCTGAAAACCCTGGTCCAGCTCGCGCAGGCGGCCATCACCGCTCAGCTGGTAGAGCTTGCCGGTAGGCGACTGCGGCGTCATGCTCATCGAGCCGACCACAAAGCGGCCGCCCCGGTCGCAGCGCCCATCGTTCAGGCGCATGCGCTCGCCCTGGTGTTGCACCTGCACGCCCATAGGGGTGATCCGGCCGCTGTCCGGGTCCAGAAAATGGAAGTCATCTTCCAGCGCCAGCAGCAAGCGCCCACTGCGGCACAGCGCGATCGAGCCGATATGGGCATGCAGCGCCCACTGTTGCTGCCGGCCGTCTGCCGGCCAGTAGCGGTGTACCCACTGGGCGCGGCCATCGATCCAGTACAGCGATTGCGTGGCCACATCCCACAGCGGGCATTCGCCCAGCAGATCGCGCTGGGGCAGCAATGGATGGATGCGCGCGGCCGCTGCCTGCGCGGTGAGGGCGTTCATGTCTTGTCTCCTGGTGCGGTCAGCCAAGGCGGTGCCCTGGCTGCTGCGGGTGCGCCGGCCTTTCTAGGGGGCCGTGCGCGTAGCGGGCGTGTTTAGGTTAGGTGGCGACGGGTGCCGAAGAGGTGGCCGCCGGCAGCCGGTAGCCTTTGAACTGCTCGCGCAGCCGGGTCTTGAGCAGCTTGCCGGTGGCGGTGTGGGGTAGCTCGTCAACAAACTCCACCGCATCGGGCAGCCACCAACGCGCCAGCCGGTCTTTCATAAAGTTCAGCAGCTCCTGGCCGCTGACCTCAGTGCCGGGCTTGCGCACGATGACCAGCAGCGGGCGTTCCTGCCAGCGCTCGTGGTGCACGCCGATGACGGCCGCCTCCTTGACGGCGGGGTGCGCCAGCGCCAGGTTCTCGATGTCGATCGACGAGATCCATTCGCCGCCAGACTTGATGACATCCTTGGCGCGGTCGGTGATCTGCACAAAGCCTTCTTCATCGATCCGGGCCACATCGCCGGTGCTGAACCAGCCTTGCGCATCCAGCGCCGAGCCAGCATCCTGGCCGTAATAGGCGGAGATGACCCAGGGGCCGCGCACGCGCAGCTCGCCGGGCGCTGGGTCGCCGGGCGGCAGCTGCTGGCCCTCGTCATTGAAGATGGCCACATCCACGCCATACATGGGCCTGCCCTGGCGGGCGTGCACATCGATGCGCGCGTCGCGGGCCAGTGCCTCATGCTGGGGCAGCAGGGTGCTGATGGTAGCCACTGGACTGGTCTCGGTCATGCCCCAGGCCTGGTTGGCGGTCACGCCCAGCAGGCTGTCGAACTGGTCGATCATCGCGCGCGGTGCGGCCGAGCCGCCCATCATGATGCGTTCGAGCTTCAAGGCCTCTTTGTCGGCAGCTGGCAGGCTCTCCACATGCTGCAAAAAGCCCATCCAGACGGTGGGAACGCCCAGCGAGAAGGTGCAGCCCTCGTCGCGCATCAGCTGGTAGAGCGCCTTACCGCTCAAGTCCGGCCCGGGCAGCACCAGCTTGGCGCCGCACATGGCGCTGGCATAGGGCAGGCCCCAGGCGTTGACATGGAACATCGGCACGGTGAGCAGCACGCAATCGCGGGCGCGCAGCGCCAAGCCATCGGCAGCGCAGACCACCCAGGAATGCAGCACGGTAGAGCGGTGGCTGTAGAGCACGCCCTTGGGGTTGCCGGTGGTGCCCGAGGTGTAGCACAGCGATGAGGCGCTGTCTTCGGCTAGCTCGGGCCAGTCAAAATCGCCCGCGTCCTCGGCCACCAGGTCCTCGTAGCACAGCAGCGGGGCGGGCAGGTCCATCGCGGGCATCTGGTCGGGTTTGCACAGCGCCACATAGGCCTTGACGGTTTTGAGGCTGGGCGCCAGCTCGGCCACCAGGCCGGCAAAGCTCAGATCGAAGAACACATAGTCATCGGCCGCGTGGTTGATGATGTAGCGGATCTGGTCGGCAAACAGGCGCGGGTTGACGGTGTGCAGCACTGCGCCGGCGCCCGATACGGCGTAGTACAGCTCCAGATGGCGGTGCGTGTTCCAGGCCAGCGTAGCCATGCGTGCACCGCTGGCCATGCCCTGGCGCAGCAGGGCGGCGGCCAGGCGCTGCGAGCGCTGGGACACGGTCAGCCAGTTCGAGCGCGTGAGCTCCCCGTCCGGGGTGCGGGAGACGACTTCCACCTGGGGATGAAAGCGTGCTGCATGTTCCAGCAAGCCGGAAATCCGCAGCGCGCGCTGCTGCATTAGCCCTTGCATGTTGCTCCTTGTTTTGTTTTATATACCTGTCGGCAGGTAAAAAGTTTAGCAGCCGCAGCAGCGTCGCAAGCCCGGGATTACCCTGGACTTGCTCCCTCCAAAACGCTTGCGGGGAAACCCTGTTGTTTACCGGTCGGCAAGTAGGCATGATGCAGCGAGAACAAGGTGGAGGCGAGCTGCCATCCCCTATCAAGCCGGTGCCCCACTGCGGTGTGGCGGGGCGGCCGGCACCAGCCAGCAGGAGACAAAGAGCAATGGACAATCACACAATCCACCAGGTGGATGCGATCATCGTGGGCGCCGGTTTTGGCGGTCTGTGCGCAGTGCACAAGTTCCGGGAGATGGGGCTGAAGATCCAGGCCTTCGAGGCCGGTGGCGATGTGGGCGGCGTCTGGTACTGGAACCGCTACCCCGGCGCGCGGGTCGATCTGCCCAGCATCGACTACAGCTTCTCCTTCTCGCCCGAGATCGAGCAGGAATGGACCTGGTCCGAGCAGTTTGCCGCGCAGCCCGAGCTGATGCGCTATTTCAACTTTGTCGCCGAGCGGCTGGACCTGCGCAAGCACTACCAGTTCAACACCCGCGTGGACAGCGCCCGCTGGGACGAGGCACGCCAGCTGTGGGTGGTGCGCACCAACCGGGGCGAATGCTATGAGGCGCGCTATTGCATCATGGCGACCGGCCCGCTGTCGGTGCCCAAGGAGCCGGAGATTGACGGCATTGAGCGCTTTGGCGGGCAGATCCTGCGTGCGGCGCGCTGGCCGCATGAGCCGGTGGACTTCAGCGGCAAGCGCGTGGGGGTGATCGGCACCGGATCGACCGGCATCCAGATCGTGCAGGAAGTGGGCAAGCAGGCCTGCGAGCTGTTCGTCTTCCAGCGCACGCCCAGCTTTACGATGCCGATGCGCAATGTGCCGCTGGAGCCCGAGTATGTCGCCGAAGTCAAGCGCCACTATGCCGGCATCCGCGAGCTGGCGCGCAACAGCAATGTGGGCGGCGTGCGGCCGCAGTCGAGCCGCCCGTTTTTCAGCGTGACGCCAGCGCAGCGCCAGGCGCTGCTGGAAGATGCCTGGCTGCAAGGCGGCCTGGCGATGCTGGGCACCTTTGCCGACCTGATGCAAAACGAGCAGGCCAACGAGGAAGTGGCCGAGTTTGTGCGCGGCAAGATTGGCGAGGCGGTAGACGACCCGGCCACCGCCGAGGCCTTGAAGCCGCGCGGCTACCCCATCTTTGCGCGCCGCCCGTGCCTGGACACCGGCTACTACGAAACCTACAACCAGCCCCATGTGCATCTGCGTGACTGCATCACGGACCCTATCGTGTCCATCACCGAGAAGGGTGTGCGCACGCAGTCGGGCGAGGTGGAGCTGGATGTGCTGATCTTTGCCACTGGCTACGACGGCCTGACCGGCGCACTGCTGGCTTTTGAGGTGGAAGGGCGCGACGGCCTGACGGTGCAGCAGAAGTGGAAGGAGGGTGCGACCTCCTGCCTGGGCATCATGATGCATGGCTTCCCCAACCTGTTCATGACCACCGGGCCCAATGGCCCCTCGGCCCTGGCCAATGTGGTGCGCACCAGCGAGAACGATGTGGACTGGACGGCCGCTGCCATCCGCCACATGCAGGCCCAAGGTTTCGGCAGCATCGAGCCCAGCGCGCAAGAGGAGCGGGCCTGGATGGAGCTGGTCCATTCGCTGGCGCCGCGCACCTTGCTGTCCAAGGCCAAGACCTGGTATGTGGGCGCCAATGTGCAGGGCAAGGCCCCGGGCCTGACCATGTTTACCGGCGGCTTCCAGAAGTACCGCGAGCACTGCCTGGCTGCCATCCAGAAGGGCTTTAGCGGCTACCACTTTGCGCAGAAGCGCGAACGCGAGCGCGCGGCAGACGCCAGCGCAACAGTGGAAAACGCCACGCACTGATAACCTGGGTCTCCAAGCTCCCTGGGCGTTGGAACAGCCTGTCTGCTGGCCGATCCGCCCTGGGGCTGTGCCTGCCTGCGCCCTGCAGCGGGGCATTTTTATCTTCCACCAAGAGCTGCCAGCCATGAGCAACGTCACCTTTCACAGCGCAGACGGGATAGGCCGTATCTGCATCTCCCACCCGCCGCTGAACCTGTTCTCGCACAGCCTGCTGACGGGGCTGAGCGCCGCGCTGGCGCAGTTTGAGGCCGATGCCTCGCTGCCGCTGCTGCTGATCTACTGCGAAGGCCCGTCCTTTGTGGCGGGTGCGGACATTGCCGAGTTCAACAACCCGGCGTTTTCTGCCGAGGCCATCAATGCGCTGCTGAACCGCATCGAGGCGCAGACGCGGCCGGTGGTGGTAGCCCTGCATGGCACGGTATTTGGCGCTGGCATGGAGCTGGCCCTGGCCTGCCACTACCGTGTGGCACAAAAGGGAACCAGGCTGGGCCTGCCCGAGGTGAAACTGGGCATTCTGCCCGGCGCCGGCGGCACCCAGCGCCTGCCACGCCTGGTGGGCGCCAGCTTGGCGCTGGACATGATGCTGAGCGGCCGGCCGGTGCCTGCGCAAGAGGCGCTGGCCAGCGGCATCGTCGATGCGGTGGAGGAGGGCGACCCGCTGGCGTTTGGACTGGCCTTTGGCCGCCAGTTGCTGGCCCAGGGGGGCCAGCCGCGCCGCTTGAGCGCGCAAAGCGCCCCGCCCGGCGAGCACAGCCAGGCGATTGCGGCAGCGCTGGAGGCTGCACGCCAAAGCCCGCAGTACCCCGCCAAAGAGGCCATCGTGCTCTGCGTGCAGCAGGCGCTTACCGCTGACTTTGCCAGCGGCGCCCGTGCCGAGGCCGAGGCCTTCAAGCGCTTGCTGCCGTCGGCGCAGTCGCGCGCACTGCGCCATCTGTTTTTTGCACAGCGCCGCAGCCGGCAAATTCCTGGCCTGGAGCGGCAGGTGCCGGCCGGCAAGATCGAGCAGGTGGGCATTCTGGGGGCAGGCACCATGGGCAGCGGCATTGCGATGTGCTTTTTGAACGCCGGCATCCGCACCGTGCTGGTGGATGCCGCAGCTGCGGGGCTGGAGCGCGGGCTGCAACTGATCCGCTCGACCTATGAGGCCCAGGTGGCCAAGGGCCGCATGGGGGCTGAGCAGCCCAGCGCGCGCCTGGCGCTGTTGACCTCGTCGCTGGACGACCAGGCGCTGGCGCCCTGCGACCTGGTGATCGAGGCGGTGTTTGAGGACATGGCCCTGAAACTGCAGGTCTGCCGCCGTTTGGGCGAGGTCTGCAAGCCCGGCGCCATCATCGCCAGCAACACCTCGACCCTGGATGTGGATGCACTGGCACAGGCCACCGGACGGCCTGCCGATGTGGTGGGCATGCATTTTTTCAGCCCGGCCAACATCATGCGTTTGCTGGAGGTGGTGCGCGGCGCTGAGACGGCCCCGCAGGTGCTCAAGACCGTCATCGACCTGGCCGGCAAGATCGGCAAGACGCCGGTGGTCTCGGGCGTCTGCTTTGGCTTTATCGGCAACCGCATGGCCGAGGTTTACCTGCGCGAGGCCGAGTTCTTGCTGATGGAAGGCGCAAGCCCCGCGCAGATCGACGAGGCGGTGCAGGCGCTGGGCCTGGCGATGGGCCCTTGCCGCATGCTGGATATGGCCGGGCTCGATGTGGGCGCCAAGACGGTCATCGAATGCGAGAAGGCCGGCGGCCTGCCGCCCGATGCCAGCTACCGCGCGGTGGTGCGCAAGATGTATGCACTGGGCCGCTTTGGCCAGAAAACCGGCCTGGGCTACTACCGCTACGAAGGCCGCAACGCGCTGTCTGACCCGGAGGCTGGCCGCATCGCAGCCGACCTGGCGCAGACGCATGGCATTGCCCAGCGCAGTGATATGGCAGCGCAAGAGATTGTCGAGCGGTTGCTCTACAGCATGGTCAACGAGGGCTGCAAGATTCTGGATGAGGGCATTGCTTACCGCGCCAGCGATATCGATGTGGTCTGGGCGGCGGGCTATGGCTTTCCGGATTTTCAGGGCGGGCCCATGTTCATGGCCGAGGAGATTGGCCTGGCGCAGATCGTTGCGCGGCTGGAGCACTATGCCGCCAGCCGGGGCAACCGCTATGGCTACTGGACAGTGTCGCCACTGCTGCAGCGGCTGGCTGCACAGTGCCAGGGCTTTGACAGCCTGCAAGCCGCCTGAGGGCCTGAAGGCCAGAACCCATCAACATTGAAGAGCACCGCCATGAAAGACGCCGTCATTGTTTCCACCGCCCGCACGGGCATCGGCCGGGCCTACAAGGGCTCGCTCAACCACACCCGTTCGCCCCAGATGATGGGCCACAGCATCGAGCACGCGGTGGCGCGCGCCGGGGTGGACCCGGCGGAGGTGGACGATGTGATCGTCGGCTGCGTGCTGACCGGGGGCACCGCCGGCATGAACCTGGCACGCAATGCCTTGCTGGCCGCAGGCCTGCCGATGAGCGTGGCCGGGCAGACGATAGACCGGCAATGCGCCTCCGGCCTGATGGCGATTGCCAGCGCAGCCAAGCAGGTGCTGGTCGATGGCATGCAGGTGGTGGTGGCAGGCGGCTGCGAGAACATCACCGCCGTGCAAACGTCTTATATGGAATGGGCCAGCCGCGAGCGCGATCCGGCCGTCATCGCCCGCGCGGCCCATGCCTATATGCCGATGCTGCAAACGGCCGAGCATGTGGCGCGCCAGTACCGCATCAGCCGCGAGGCGCAGGATGCCTATGCGCTGGAGTCGCAGCTGCGCACCGCGCGCGCCCAGGCCGCTGGCCTGTTTGACCGTGAGATCGTGCCCTTCAGCACCCAGATGGCGGTGACGGACAAACTCACGAAGGAAGTCAGCCTGCAGCAGGTGACCCTGGCCCGCGACGAAGGCAACCGCCCCGACACCAGCCTGGAAGGGCTGGCCGCCCTCAAACCGGTGATCGAGGGCGGCGTCATCACCGCCGGCAATGCCAGCCAGCTGTCGGATGGCGCATCGGCCTGCGTGGTCATGGATTCGGTACTGGCCGAGCGCCGGGGCCTGGAGGTGCTGGGCATCTACCGGGGCATGGCAGTGGCTGGCTGCGCACCGGAAGAGATGGGCATCGGCCCCATTTATGCGGTCCCCAAGCTCTTGGCCCAGCACGGGCTGCGCGTGCAGGACATCGGCCTGTGGGAGCTGAACGAGGCCTTTGCCTGCCAGGCGCTGTACTGCCGCGACCAGCTGGGCATCGATCCAGCCTGCTTCAATGTCAACGGCGGCGGCATCTCCATCGGCCACCCCTATGGCATGACGGGCGCCCGCATCGCCAGCCATGCCTTGCTGGAAGGCCAGCGACGCGGTGTGCGCTATGTGGTGGCCACTATGTGCGTGGGCGGCGGTATGGGAGCGGCAGCCTTATTTGAGGTTGCTTAAGAACGTGCTGACGATCTCCTCGCGCCGCGACAGTGTCCCTACGGGTTGGAGCGAAATCGGGCGATTTCTTCGCGCTGGCCCTTGCTTGCACCCCGGTGCAAGCTGCGTTCCATCCCTTCGAACCCATCCCGATTGCTCTCCAACGCCGCTGCGTAGAGATCCTCAACACGTTCTAACATGCAACTCGACTACGCCAGCATCCGCCAGACCCTGGATTTTTTGCTCTACGACTGGCTGGAGGTAGAGGCACTCAGCCGCCATGCGCGCTATGCCGGCCATGACCGGCAGACCTATGGCGCCGTGCTGGACATGTGCGAGCGCCTGGCTGCTGACAAGTTCGAGCCCTTCAACCGCCTGGTGGACCAGCAGGAGCCGCATTTTGACGGCCAGCAGCTGCATCTGCCTGACTGCACACCGGCAGCCTGCGCCGCCTATGCCGAATCGGGCATGCTGGCTGCGTCGCACGACTACGAGGTGGGGGGCATGCAGCTGCCCTGCGTGGTGGATATGGCGGCCAACAGCATGGTCTCGGCCGCCAGCATTGCGCTCAA
This sequence comes from Comamonas koreensis, assembly GCF_014076495.1. Classification (NCBI taxonomy): domain Bacteria; kingdom Pseudomonadati; phylum Pseudomonadota; class Betaproteobacteria; order Burkholderiales; family Comamonadaceae; genus Comamonas; species Comamonas koreensis. The sequence continues at coordinate 2,415,166 of NZ_CP043575.1, forward strand.
GGCCTATTCGATGCTGACAGCGGCCAATGCCGGCCTGCTGCTGGCCCATGGCACGCCCGCGCAGCAAAAGGCCTTTGCGCTGCCGCAGCTGCAAGGCCGCTTTTTTGGCACGATGAACCTCAGTGAGCCCCAAGCCGGCTCCAGCCTGTCGGACATCACGACCCGTGCCGTGCCCGATGGTGACGCCTATGCCGATGACCCGCTGGGCCCGCGCTACCGGCTGACGGGCCGCAAGATGTGGATCTCAGGCGGCGAGCATGCGATGGGCGAGAACATCGTCCACCTGGTGCTGGCCAAGGTGCCCGATGACAGCGGCCAGCTACCCGCTGGCGTGGGCGGCATCTCGCTGTTCATCGTGCCCAAGGTCCTGGTCGATACCGAAGGCCAGGTGACCGGCGAGCGCAACGACATTGCGCTGGCCGGGCTGAACCACAAGCTGGGCTACCGGGGCACCGTCAACACCTTGCTGCATTATGGCGAGCAGGGCGGGGCCGTTGGCTACCGTGTGGGCGCGCTGGGCGCGGGCCTGAAGTGCATGTTCCACATGATGAACGAGGCCCGCATCCAGGTGGGGCTGGGCGCCACGATGCTGGGATACGCTGGCTACCTGCAATCGCGTGACTATGCCCGCCAGCGCCCGCAGGGCCGCCCGGTCGCTGCCGGCCAAAAGGTGGTGAAGAACGCGCAGCAGCCCCAGGTGCCGATTGCCGAGCATGCCGATGTCAAGCGCATGCTGCTGGCGCAAAAAAGCTATGCCGAAGGCGCGCTGGCGCTGCAGCTGTACTGTGCCAAGCTGGTCGATACGCAGCGCGCCGGCGCGCCGCAGCAGGCCGATGCCGCGCAGCTGCTGCTGCAGGTGCTTACCCCCATCGCCAAAAGCTGGCCCAGCCAGTGGTGCCAGGAGGGCAACAGCCTTGCCATCCAGGTGCTGGGCGGCTATGGCTATACGCGCGACTATGCGGTGGAGCAGCACTGGCGTGACAACCGGCTCAACATGATCCACGAAGGCACGCACGGCATCCAGGCCCTCGACCTGCTGGGCCGCAAGCTGCGCATGGATGGGGGAGCCGCCTGGGCCTTGCTGCAAGCCGAGATCGCGCAAACCGTCGCCACTGCCCGGTCGGTGCCCGCATGCGCCCCCTGGGCCGATCGCTTAGATGCGGCCACCCAAGCCCTGCATGCCGCCACCGACGCGGCCTGGGCCAGCGGCAACGCCCAGCTGGCCCTCGCCAACGCCACCGCCTACATGACCGCCTTCGGCCATGTCACGCTGGCCTGGTTGTGGCTGGACATGGCGCTCAAGGCGCATGGGCGCATGGCGGCCGCTGATGCCGGGCAGCAGGCCTTTTTGCAGGGCAAGCTGGATTGCGCGCGCTACTTTTACGCGTATGAGCTGCCGCTGGTGCAGGCCTGGCTGGCGCCGGTGATGGCGGGGGAGGCGCTGTTTATGGAGCTGGGGGGGAGTGGGTTTTGAGCCCTGGGGGAAAGGGCGGGGCAGGGTGCCGCAGGGCTTGCATCCGCGTTCAGCGCATGGTGCAGGTGCTGGCGGCGGGTAGGGCTCTATTGGTTGATGGGCCGCTCAAGCCTGCCAATAGGGCCTCTGCGGGCGGCGCACTCATACCTTGGCGAGGAAGGCCGCCGCATCACCCGCTTCACACTTCCAGTCTGCGAAGACCCCCACCAGATCGCATTCAACGCAGTGGCAAGCGATGTAGTACCAGCGCACATCATGCGTGCCCTGGTACACGGAGACGCCGGACACCAGCTCGAACACCTCGTTCTCGCACACGCAGGCGTGCCCCTCGGGGGTGGCCTCTTCCATGTAATCCTCGCTGTCGCCCATCAGGTGTTCCTGCCCGCAGTCGGAGCAGGTGCGGATGGCCACGCCGGCTTCTTCGTCGGTCTGCAGCGCAAAAGTCCGGGAGCCGCACTCGCATTTGGACGAGGCAAACCGGGTGGCCTCATGGCCATTGGCAACGCTGTAGCTGCGCAGCTCGGCTTGGGTGTCTCCCGACGTCGTCCCGTACATGAACTCGCCCTTTTTCGTCAGTGCCATTGGTGTTGTTCCATTCTTCAAAGTGGGCTTCCCAGCAGACCTGTGCCAGGCTTGCCCCAATCATCTGGATTTTGCCTGAATTGGCCGATCCCAGACGGTTGCAATGACACCTACCGGGACAGCAAGCACTGGCCGGATGTGTCGCGCTACAGGCTCGCTTTGCCGGCGTTTATCAATGCGGCCATGGCTTGGATGGCATCCTTCCTGAAGGTCTGCTGCCACTGCGCAGTCCATTTAGCCGTCCCTGCTCTTCCCATGCGGCCAGAGCCAGTGCATTCACGATCTCTGCATCCAGCCAGGCATCGGCATAGCGTGGATCCGTCGACAGATCTTCGGCCGCTGCAACAAACGCTGCGAAGGAGAACATACTCTCTGTTGCCCTCGTGGCGCGAGACTCAAAGGTGTTTAAATCCAACTTGTCCTCCAATGCCTGCTATGGGGCGGCCTTGCGCTTTTGACAGCATGACAATTGCACCATCTCAACGTGGAGACGATGGACGCGTATGCTATGCGCCCACCACCCGATGGAAATCGGACAATATGCGACGGATGGGTTCCTACCCATCGGATTCACTAAAAGGAAACAATGCCTGTGGAGCAATATCGCTTTGGGCCTATGCAAGCACGGCACCTTCCAGTGTTGCCTGAGGGCAGTGTGCAGCACCTGGCCGATCACTACAGCAGTGCCTGGCGCGGCACGGTCCTGCGCATGGGATGCAACGGACGCGCTGAATTTGGTGCTGGACTGGCAGCCAGACAGTACGTCCATGCGTTGCCTGGCATCGCGCGCAGCGGGTGTGGGCCAGCGAGATGCAGTAGTGCGGCATTCCTTTGCGAAGCCATGGGCCTTTGGGCCTTTGCCAAGGCAGTGAGCAGGTGATGGGCCTTCCGAACACCCCGAGCCGACGGCGACCGTGGCTGCAGTCGATGGCAGCCCTCGCCATCGCGGCCTTGATCGGCTGGGGTTGCATTATTGGCGCGACTGAAGTGGTGGAGAGCTTGCGCTCCGGGGTGCTCAACAACCGCAAAGGACCTGACATCCTTGCCGCTGAGCAGCCCGTCCTTTACTGGGCTTTGATCAGCTTCTACACGGCCGCAACCCTGACCGCCGCCGGCTTGGCGCTTTTGGTGATGGCCATAGCAGTGCGCGATCTGATCCGTGCACAAGGCGCTGACCAATGAGCGCGTGGTCGACGCGCCAGGCGGCCTGCGTGGGTGTTGCCGAGGTGTAGAAGCTGCGCGCCCATCGCCCAGCGTTCAGCGCTAACCCAGGTCAGCTTGCGGCGGCCTTCAGCGCTGTCTCGATCCAGCCATCAAAGGTATTTTGGTTGGCCTTGATCCAGCTGTCCGTGTGGCGCTCCACGTCCTGTTGGCGGTTCTCGCCGTCGTGCATCCGGCGGTTTTGCTCGCTGATGTCCCCGATGGGCAGCGTCATGATCTCAAACAGCTTGGCGGCGGCGGGGTTCTTTTCGACAAAGGTCTTGTTCGCCACGATGTATTCGTTGTTGACAGGAAAGCCGTAGTTCTTGCCGTTGGGCAATTGGGTGTCCGTGCCGGCCTGTACGCCGGGCATGGCCGAGAACGGCACTTCCAGCCAGACAACGTCCTTGCCCGAGCGCAGCACATTGCTCAACCAGTAGGGGGTCCAGGCGTAGAACAGCACCGGCTTGCCTTGCTGATAACGGGCCAGCGTGTCCGAGATCAGCGCAGGGTAGTTGCCCTGGGTGTAGTTCACCATGCCTTGCAGCTTGAAGGCGGCGAGCTGGTGGTTCACCACGGCTTCGCCACCCCAACCGGCGCTGGGTCCGACCAGATCGGCCTTGCCGTCGCCGTTGGTATCGAAGAGCCGGGCCAGCTTGGGGTCGCTGAGCTGGCTCAGGTGGGTGATCCCGTACTGATCGGCTGTCTTCTTGTCGATCATGTAGCCCTGTGCGGCGCCGGCTGCGTACACCCCCTTGCGCGACAATTTGGCGTCGCCCCCTACGCTTTTGTAGAACTCCGAGTGGTGCGGATTCCAATGGTTGGCCATGAAGGTGGCGTCTCCGCGGGCAACGGCCAGATGCGCCAGCGGGTACTCGACTTCCTTGATGGGCTGCACGTCATAGCCAAGTTTGGTCAGCGCACGCGTGACCAGCAGGGTCTGGAAGGTTTCCTCGGCCAACGAACTTTGCAGGGGCAGCACCTTGACGCCCTTGCCGGGCAGATCGCCAGCGTGGGTGGACAGTCCAAGGGCCAGCAGGGCGCTGGCGAGCAGGGTGCGGGCAAAGTGTCGGGTGTTCATCATGCGGTGTATTTCCTATACAAGCGGGTGGAGAAAGCAAGCTAGGCTCTTGGCGCCACGCAAGCGCCTGAGCCGAGCTCAGGGAGGTCTCTGGCGCCATGGCGGCAAGCCTGCGGCAATGCAATGCGATGGGCGATAGCCGCCCAAGCCAAGGCAGCCACGTTCCACAGCCGCAAGGCAGGCGCTAAAGACGGCGAGACAGACGGCGCAAGCAAGGCCTGCCGATCGTGGGATCAGCGTCCAGCGGGCGGGACAAGGCGTTGGTTGACGACGCAGGGCGGTGGGGGCAACAGCGCCCCACGCAAGAAAATAGGTACCGCGACGGGACGCAAGCTGGTCCGCGAGTAGTACCGAAGCGCCAACATGCTCTGTTGGCTTTAAGAAGCTAATAAATATAACTCCCGAGTCTAAAGCAGTCAAGGCTTGCGCGGCGTTTATCCGTTGCGCTGCAGGGCTCGGAGGGGGGCGGGGGAGGGGGACTGTCAGAGACGGGGTAAGTGCTCTCCGATTGGAGTTCCGGGCCCCGGCGCAGGGTTCTCTCAGCCCACATCACTCTTTCGTGGCATGGCACTAAACTTCCGATCCATCACTCCTTCGATGTGCGACTGGATCGCAGTTCCCTCCCATGCCACGGCTTGCCTCTGGAACCTCTATCCCTGGCTCAGCTGGCGCAGGCAACCAGGCCGCTGCGCGCGGCGATATCCGCACGTTGGCCGCGTTGGCCGAAGCGGGCGAAGACCTGTCGGCCCTGTGGAACATTCGCACGCCGCTGATCGAGGCCGTGATCGCCCAGCAGGCGGAGGCGGTCGGGTGGTTGCTGGCGCGCGGTGTGTCGCTCAACACCCCCGATGCCGTGATGGGCTGGACGGCCTTGGGCTGGGCTGCCAGCGGCAATGAGGCAGCGCTGGTGCAGGCCTTGCTCGCCGCCGGCGCCGATACCGAGCACCAGGCCGACGTGCATGGGCGCACGCCGCTGATGGCCGCCGCCCAGGCGGGTGGCGACGAGGCCGTGATCCTTTTGCTGGCCGCTGGCGCGCAGCTGGCTGCCCAGGACGGCCTGGGCGCCACCGCTGCCGACCTGGCGCGCCGCAACGGCTTCGAGGCCTTAGCCGCGCGCCTGGATGCCATGCTGCCCCCCGCGCTGCGTGCCGCTGCGCCGGCGCCGCCCAGCGGAACCTTGCCCTGGCCCGAGGAACCGCTGGCTGTGCTGCACTGGCCCGATGACTTTCCCGCGTTTCAGCAGCCCAATTGGCGGAGCCTGGCCAGCGGCGAGGACTCGTCGTTTGACAGCGCCTTTCACGCCGCGCTGGCCGACCGACTGATCCCCGCCTTTGCCAGCCCCACGGCGGCACTACGCAGCTGGGTGCAGGCCATGAACCACTGGGAGCGCGCGGCGAGTCAGACCATCGCTGGCGCCCGGGGCGCCGAGGCGCATCTGGACATGGGCGTGATGTGGCAGCAGCTGGCGGGTGCGATGGCCCTGCGCCAGGCCTATGCCACGCCGCGCCTGCGCAAGTACCCGCGCATCTCCATCAGCGCCAAGCCTGATTTGCCGCTGCACCTGGACCTGCTGGCGCTGGAGTGGCCAACTCCTGACCAATGCACCATCACCACCCAGCAGCGCATGCTCCCCGTCGATGAGCCCGAGTCGGCCGACACCCAGGCGGGCGCGACCACGCGCGGGGAATTATTCTCGAACCGCTGGCCCATCGTGGAGAGCCGCTTCACGTTGCTGCGCAAGGCCGGCCAGTGGCGCATCGACCGTTGGCAGCAGCGCTACCAGGGCAACAGTACCTGGGACAGCCAGGTCCTGTAAGCCCGCGCAGGCTGGGTCTCAGGGCGGTTTGACTTGATCTCAAATACCAGCAGGGCGCGTGATCTTCTCCAGCTACAAGCGTAGGCCGAGGTTCAACGGGGTGGGATTGTTTGCAGTCAGAGCCAGACACCGGGCCGCGCTGGCTAGAGCGCGTCGGGGCATGGTTCGAAGTTGCTGAGGGCGGCTTCAGGCTGGTTGCAGTCCGCCAACTCAATAAGTTGGATCACTGAGGCACCCAGAGCAGTCATTGCAAGGATCCGTCCTTGCAGGTCTGCACGACACCCTTGACGCACCCTGCGTAGACTTGCGGCCATCCAACGCTACCAGCGCTTTGGCGAGCCGGAGGAAGCCCATCCCCTGCTGATCAAGATCGCATCGAATCAGAAATTTACCGTACTCAGGCTACGCCGATGCGATTTCGACCACTTTCTTTGGCCTGGTACAGCCCAGTGTCTGCGCGCTGTATCAATGCAATGGGTTTGAGGTCTTGCTCAGGCACCATGGTGGCAACTCCGATAGAGACCGTCACTGTGGCATCGGCTACCGGTGCAACATGTGCAATGGCTAGTGCCTGGACTGCGCGCCGCACACTATTGGCGAGCGAGCATGCGCCGTCTTGCGAGGTATTGGGCAAAATGATAGCGAACTCTTCACCCCCATATCGGGCGACCAGATCACCGGAGCGCGAGCAAGATTGTGCAAGGACCTGGGCCACGCTGCGTAAGGTCTCGTCGCCCATCACATGGCCGAAACTGTCGTTATAGGATTTGAAAAAATCGACATCGATCATCAGTAGTGAGAGTTCAATTCTCTCTCGCCGTGCGCGTTTCCATTCCAGGTCCAGGTGCTCATCGAAATGCCGCCGGTTTGACAAGCCAGTCAAGCCGTCGAGCTTCGTCATACGCTGCAGCGCAAGATTGCTCTCCAGGAGTTGCTGTTGGCTCAGGCGCAAGGCTTGGTTCGCCAGGTCGCGTTGCTTCATCGCCAGATAGGCTCGGGAGTGGTATCGGAGACGTGCTATCAGTTCCACTGCATCTGGCAGTTTCACGAGATAGTCATTGGCCCCCACTGCAAATGCCTGGCTCTTGATCTTCGGGTCTTCCTTGGATGACAGAACGATGATGGGCAGGTCGCGTAATTTCTGATTGTTGCGATATTGGCTCACCAAGTCCAGACCATCAACACCGGGCATCACCAGGTCTTGCAGGATGACGGTCGGCTGGATGTGTTCCGCCATTTCCATGGCATTTTTCGGGTCTCCGCAGTAGTGGAAAGACACGCCGATCTCATGGCTCAGCATGCGGCGTACGGCCTCGCCGATGATGGCTTGGTCATCTACTAGTAAAACCTTGACTTCAAGCTCGCCAGGCTCCCCGGCAGAGGTGTTTTCATCCAGAGTTGGAATAGGAGTCATGAATTTCTCTTTACCGCCATCCAGCGGCATAGTTCGGCCAAGCGGTTGGCGATGCGGTCCAGAGGCAGGACTTCCGCTGCCGCATCGATAGCAACGGCGGCCTTGGGCATTCCCCACACCACGCTGCTGGACTGGTCTTGGGTAATGGTGGCAAAGCCTCGCTCGCGCATGGCCTTGAGCCCATCTGCCCCGTCTCGCCCCATACCCGTTAGCAACACACCGATGGCATCACCTCGCCATTGCTCGGCAATGCTTTGAAAGAAAATGTCGATCGACGGACGGTAAATTTGCGCATCAGGCTTGAGTGAATACTGCAGGTCGCCGCGGCGGCTCACCGTCAAATGCTCATTGCGGCCAGCCAGCAAGACCACGCCGGTCTGCGGTATCTCACCAGCCTGAACCAGGCGTACCGGAAGCGTTGATTCCCGCGCCAACCATTCAGCCATGCCCGCAGAGAACTTGTCGTCCAGGTGCTGAACCAGTACCACGGCGGCGTCAAGATCTTTAGGCAGTTCACGCAGCAACTGGTTGAGTGTGGCGGGCCCACCAGCGGAGGCACCGATGGCAATCAGGCACGCGCGTTTCGCGCTGGTGCGCGTGGCTCGTTGGGTAACAGGCTGCGGGGGCGTGGCCAGCCAGGCGATGTTCTGGATCTTGCGCAGCAGCAGCGCTGGATTGAAAGCGCTGCCGTTCGCCAATTCGGGCAGATGCACCACATCAAGGGCGCCGTGGCCCAAGGCATTGAATGCCCATTCGGTATGGAGCTCGGTTGCCAGATCCAGCAGCAGCAAAGGGCATGGCGCCTCATTCATGACACGTTGCGAAAAGGCCACTCGATCAGCTGTGCCCAGTTGCAGCAGCAGTAGCTCAGGGGGCATGTCACGACACAGGCGCAGGGCCTGCGTCTCGTCTTGTGCCACCCAGTGGATGTCGTGCAGCGGCTCCAAAGCGTGTTCGAGGCGTTGCGCCAACTCAGGGGTGTTAACCATCAGTCCAAGCTTCATCCAACAGCCTCGCCAATCAGCATGTGTACAGCCTCCAGTAATGTTTCATCGTGAAAGCTCGACTTAGCAAGGTAGTAGTCGGCTCCCGCATCAAGGCCGCGTCTGCGGTCTTCCTCGCGGTCTTTGTAGGATACAACCACCACGGGCATGGACTGCAGTTGTGCGTCGCGCCTTACCAGGCCTACCAGCTCAATGCCATCCATGCGGGGCATGTCGATATCGGTCACCAGGAGGTCATATTTTTCTGCACGCAGAATGTTCCAGCCATCGATGCCATCCACGGCCACGGTCACCTCGTAACCGCGCCCAATGAGCAGCTTGCGCTCCAGCTCACGCACGGTCAGCGAGTCGTCCACCACCAATACGCGCTTGCGCCGCAGTGACGGCCCTTCAGACAACTGTGCAACCCTTTCGACTTGGCCTGCACCCAAGAGCTTGTCAGCGGAGTTCAGCAAGTCATCCATATCCACGATAAGCACCGGACTGCCGTCATCGAGCAGGGCACCTGCCTCCACGCCGCGCAGCAGGCCTAGGCGGGAGTCGATGGGAACGACAGCCAGATTTTGCTCGCCAACAATCCTGTCTACCGCAATGGCAAGGCTTCGGTCGTGGTGCGGTAACAAAACCACTGGGAGGCCCAGCGGATCGGATTTGCCATGCGGCAGTTGCAAAAGCTGGTGGGCAGCGACCAGACCGATGGCGCGCTCGCGTACCCAGATATGTTGCTGGCCCTCCACCATGCTGATGGCGTCCGCCGGGATACGCAAAGTCTGCTCCACTTGCGCAAGCGGAAGCGCGTAGGCCTCACCGCCGATCTCCACCACCAAGCAGCGCAGCATCGACAAGGTCAGAGGCAGTTGCAGCTGGAACACCGTCCCTCGCCCCTGTTGCTGGCGGACGCGCACCGTACCGCGTAGTTGACGCAGCGTGTGCTGGACCACATCGAGGCCCACCCCACGGCCAGAGATCTCACTGACTTTCTCGCTCACGCTGAAACCCGGCAGGAACAGAAAAGCCAGCAATTCTTCCTCATGCATGTGCTGGGCCATCGTTTCGGTGGCCAGCTTGCGTGCGATGACTGCGGCACGTACGCGAGCGAGGTCAACGCCTGCTCCATCGTCTTCCAGCTCAAGGACCAGGAGCCCAGCAGCATGCCGAGCCCGCAGTACCAAGTTGCCTTGTGCCGGCTTGCCGCTGGCCAACCGTTGTGCGGGGCTTTCAATGCCGTGGTCCACCGCATTGCGCAGTAACTGGATCAGTGGTGCTTCCAATGTCTCCAGTACGTCGCGATCTCCTTGTACCTCTTCGCCTTCCAGATTCAGCCATACCTCTTTGCCAAGACTGCGACTGAGCTCACGCACCATGCGCGCCTTGCCAGCCATCAGATCCGCGCAGGGGCGCATGCGCGAGGCCAATACGGTGTCATACATGCGCTGGCTGCGCTGCTCAAAGGCCCAGCCAAAGCTGTCGAAAGCCGCTGTATGTTGTTGCAACTGGCTTTTGGCTTCCAGCGTCCAGTGGTTCACATCGGATAGCAAGGCCTTGGCACGAGGCGGTAGCTCCTGCCCCAGCAGCGCATCGCGCAACCCATGCAGGGATCGATCAATATGGTCTTGCAGGCGTTTGAGTTGTGCCAACTCCTGGCCCAGGGACTTGGTACGCTGTGCAGCCACCAGTGAGCGTCCCGCCAGATCGAGCAGATGGTCCAGGCGTTCGGCTGACACACGCAGGATACGGTCATGCAGTTCACCGGAGGGCTCGGGCTCGTTGGTCTCAATGGCGGAGACTTCTTCCGGCAAGGCCGGCCTGAAGTCCGGCATGGCATCGGGTACCGGCGCATCTTGCTGCGTATCTTCTGCCAGGATTGCTTGCAGCGCAGGCAGCCCTTGCACGCTGATCCCTTCACTCAACTGCCTCAATGCCTCTGAAGCGCGTAGCAGGGCGTCGATGCGTGTGCTGCTCAGGCGGACCTTGCCGCTCTGGGCACAGACTAGCAAGTCCTCCATCACATGGGCCAATGTCACAGCGACATCCAAGCCGACAATGCGTGCCGCACCTTTGAGTGAGTGCGCTGCACGCATGCAGGCCTCCAGCTGCGCGGGATCGGTAGGCTCACGCTCAAGTACCAGCAGGCATGAATCCATGACCTGGGTTTGTGCCTGCGCTTCTAGACGGAACAACTCCAGCATGGAGCTGTCTTTGTAGGCATCAAGGCTCATGGCTTGACCTTTGGTCCATACATCGCGAGATGTGCCAGCGGTGTTGCTTGTTGGATCATCTAAGGCTCCTGGACAAGGCTTGCAACAGGCGATCAGCATGGAGCACCGTGATGCTGTGCTGCCGCCACTGCATCACCGAAGAGGCTAACTGGCTGACCGCAAGGCCACTGGCATGACCCGTCTTTTGCAGCTTGGCAAGTGGAATCGCGTATATGCCCTCCACCGTCTGAACCTCCGTCACCAGTGGGCCACCAGGTGTGTCCAGTATCAGCATGTGGGGGCGGTCTTGCGGCGTGGTCTCGGTGGTCAGGCCCAATACCAGGTCAAGCGCCATACAGGGAACCAAGGTTCCCCGTACATTGCACAGTCCACGCAGTGAACGGTTGCGGGGGTAAGGCAGTCCGTGAACGGGCACGGGCAACGATACTTCTAGCAAAAGCGTTGAAGGCAGAGCCAACCAGTTTTGCCCAATGCGAAAGATCAGGACCGACAGTGTCTGGCCATCAGCCAGCGGGTCAGGTTGCTGATTCTCCGCGAACGAAGCCTCGTCCACCGTCTCCAGATCCAGCTCATGCCGATCGAGCAGCAGAGCGGCAGCCTCGGCATAGCGTTCGCAGTTATGGCAATGAACATGCTGGAGCAGCCTCTCGCAGGAGCGGTCGCCGCGAACACCAATGCGCTGCCAGCAGGCGTCAATAGCTGGGGGCTCTAGCGGGATATGGCGATCAGGACTTGCCGGCATCTTGGGTTTCTCTCTGCTTCAGCCGTTGCTGTAATCGTGCCGCACCGCTGTGGTCGCCTTGTGTCACCAGCAGGGCTGCCAGGTGTGCCAGGGCTCGGGTGTGGTAGGGCTCAAGGTAAAGCGCTTTGCGGTAGTGGCGCAGGGCAGCCTCGGCCTGGCCCGCACCGTCACATATCAAACCCCACCAGAAAAACAACTCGGCGGTCGGCCCATGCTGGGTCAACTGCTGTGCGCAGGCAGTGAGCGCCTCTGCGCTGCGTCCTGCATTGGCGAGCTCGGTGATTTTGCGCAGTCCAGCCGCTGCATCTCCCGTTGGCGGCGATTCACTTTTGGCAGCTGGTGAAGGCGCCATGCGGCGTACGGCCGAAATGGCACGCAATGGCAAAGGCGAAGGCGCGCGCGGCGTGACCGCCGCAGGCAATATGGGGCGCGCTGGCACTGGGGGGCATGGCAGGGTGCGGCGGCGGAACGCGAAACTGTGTGCGGCATCCAGCGATTCGAAGCCTTGTTGGCTTAGAACGCCTGCTTCGGCTGGCCCAGTGAACAGCAGTCCGTCGGCGCGCAGCCAGCGTTTGAGATTGGTCAGCGCCCGCAACTGCGTAGGTCGGTCAAAGTAGATCAGCAGATTGCGACAAAATACGATGTCGTAGTCCGTCAGCGAAGGCGGCATGGTGCTGCCGAGTATGTTCCCACACTGAAAGCGCACCACGGCGCGTAGCCTCTCATCGATGCGGTGGGAGCCATCCGCCTCACGTTGAAAATACCGCTCGCGGATGCCTGGATCATCGCCGCGAAAGGCATTCACGCCATATTGGCCAATGGTCGCATGCTCTATGACGCGCTGACTGATGTCCAGCGCATCAATCTGAAATTCGTGCGCTGCAAAATCGGCATCGAACATGGCGATTGCCATGGAGTAGGGCTCTTCTCCGCTGGAGCATGGCAAGCTGAGCAAGCGCAAAGGTTGCCCTACAGGGAGCCGGCGTTGTAGCGCTCGCGCTTGGGTGGTCAACAGCGAGAACGATTCAGGGTAGCGAAAAAACCAGGTCTCAGGAACCACCATGGCTTCGATCAGTGCGCGTTGCTCTGTCTGCGATTGGCGGATATGGCTCCAGTAGGCTTCTTCATCCATGGAGTTGGCCTTCAACCGTTGCCGCAGCGCACGCTCGACTGCCCCTCGGCCCAGCGTACTCGCGTCGAGTCCGATAAGCGATCGCAAGAGTTGTTCCAGTCGTTCAATCATGCTAGCTTGCCCTGGGGCGGGAACAGCAACCGGACCATATCCGGTGGCAACAGCCCTTCAATGGAGATGTGCTGAATCATGTCGCCCAAGCCTTGCGCCTGAACGGCGCCCAGGTAGGCGCCTCCTGCATCCAGCCCCGTCGGCTGTTGTGCGGGGCTAGGCAGGCGCATCACCTGATTGGCCTTCTCAAGGATCAAGCCAAGGGATTGGGTCGACGAATAGTGCAGCAGCACCATGCGGGTGTTGATGCTATGCCGAGCCTTTTGCCCAAATACACGCTGGCAAAGATCCAGTACTGGAATGATCTCCCCGTGGTAGGACAGCAAACCAGCCACCCAGGCGGGGGCCTCCGGCACATGCTTGAGCCTTTGCAGGGGCATGATTTTGCGAACCACGCTGGCAGGCAAGGCGTAACGATCGGCGCCCAGGTTGAACAGCAGGTGCAGCGGTGCGGGCTCCGTTGCTGGGGTCAATGCCACGATTAAACCTTGAAGCGGCTCACCCCGCTGCGCAGATTGTTGGCGACATCGCTCATGTTCTCAACTGCCATGCCGGCCTGGTGCAGTGACTCTACGGTTTGGCCACTGGCTTCGGTGAGTTGGCTCAAGGCCTGCTCAATTTGCTCGGCCCCGCTGGACTGAGTTTGCATGCCTTCACTGACCTGTTGCATCTGCGGGGCCAAAACCTGAATTTCGTGGATGATCTGTGACAGCTGGTCGCCAACTTGGGACATTTCAGTATTGCCGCGGCGCATCTCTTCGGAGAATTTTTCCATCCCCATTACGCCTGCGGACACGGCAGACTGAATTTCGCGCACCATCTGTTCAATATCGTAGGTGGCAACCGCAGTCTGGTCCGCCAGACGGCGTACTTCAGTGGCTACTACGCCAAATCCGCGGCCATATTCGCCCGCTTTCTCGGCTTCGATCGCAGCATTGAGAGACAGCAGATTGGTTTGGTCAGCGACTTTGACGATGGTGGTAACGACTTGATTGATGCCGCCAGCCTTTTCGTTAAGCAAGGCGAGTTTGGCGTTGACCATTTCGGAGGCACTGGTCAACTCCTGCATCACCTCGGCCATGCGTACTACGCCTCGGTGGCCCGACCCGGCCAGCGCTGCAGTTTGCTCGGAGTGGGCCGAGACATCACCCATGGTGCGCACCAGCTCCCGAGAGGTCGCGGCAATCTGGCGCGAAGTTGCGCCAATTTCGCTGGTGGTCGCAGCCGTTTCCGTGACGGTAGCTTGTTGTTGCTTGGTGGTTGCAGCGATCTCAGTGATGGACGTTGTCAGCTGAACCGATGAACGCTGCGCTTGTACCACCAGTTCGCGAAGCGAGGTGACCATGCCGTTGAAGCCTGCCTCAATGGCAGCGAATTCATCGCTACGGTTCAGACTGAGCTTGCTCGAAAGGTCGCCCGTACCCAGCGTTTTCATGGCCGCCAAGGTTGCTTGAATAGGACGTAGTATCGAGCGGTGCAAGAGCAGGCCGCAAATGATGGCCAGCACCAGAGCCAGCACCAGCGCACTGACTGCCAAGCGCTTGTTGGAGCTTGCGATTTCTTGAATCGTCTGCATGTCCTCCTCCACGGCATGTTGGTTCAAGTCAACGATGCGGCTGACCTGCTCCTGCGCCTTGCGCCATTGCGGCAGCATTTGCCCGCTGCGCAACTGCGCAGCTTCAGCGACCTGACCACGCTCCAATATTTCAACCAGCAGATGCGTATTTTTCTGATACGCCTCACGTGTACGCGCGAACTCCGCGGTCGCATCGCGATCTTCCTGGCGGGTGATGGTGTTGAGGTATTTGGCGTAAACCTTGTCCAAACTGGCTTCGATCGCGCTCAACTGCGCCTTGTTTTCGGCGAGCACGTCGCTGCTGCGACCGGCATTCGCCTCCGCATCCCGAAGTAGGTTGAGCGTCTGGTAAAAATGGAGGGTCAAATCCTGGCGCATCTGGCCAGCGAATCCCATGCCCGCGAGGTCGGAGGAGAGAACGTCGGCAGCCCGCTCATGGTTCGAATCCGCACGCATATAAAAGATGGCGGACATCCCGAACATCACCGCAATAATTAGTGCAAAGCTGGCGGATATCCGCTGGCTGACCGTTAGGCCCATCATCGTATGTCTTTCTATAGAACGTACTCAAATTGTATTGCCTTGTGAACTCCAAATCACATTTAATTACTGGGCATGCTGGTGCTGCCGAGCGCTGTTTGAGGCTGAAATCCAGCTAGGTCGTTGCGCTGCGCAGGCCGTTCTCCTCTCTGTAGATCCTTCGTAATCTCGCGAGAGTGCAAGCCAAAAATCCCTCTGCTTAATTGTTCTTTGTTCGCCTCAAATCTATAAAACAGGCGCAACGGATATGCGGCAAGCTATGGGATAGATGGTAGGTCGATGATGGTATCTATCGCGCGGATCTGGTGATTGGCTGGCACCAGCAGTTCTGGCCTGACCAGGGGCCGTCCAGCAGAAGCCCATTGAGTCCCCAAGGACCCTGCTGGCGTTGTGCAGACGCTCCAAGCGGTGTGTGTACGCATTGTTCCTTCAGCGTTGGGGTCACGCGTTCGACCATGCCGTTTTGCTGCTCTTGAGCCTCGTCCATCCACCTTGAAAAACATGGGCATGTTTTTGCCCGAAGCCCGGATCGGATGGCAAACCATGACTCTAGGTGGCTCGGTAGGTGACATGGGGGACATGGGCGTGCGTTCGCATTCAAGCCCGCAACGCAGTGCCCACGCTATGCAAATCCTGGCTGCACTGCCGCAAATGCGCCTGCATCTGCGCGACTGGCAGCACCATCGGCTCCAGTGCATGGCTGCAGGTATCGACCGCCGCAGCCAAAGCCACCTCTAGCTGCTCGCGCACAGCATTTTGCAAAGTCGCGTAAAGGGCATCAGGGCCCACAGTAGCCGGTGGCAACCCCAGGGTCGCTGGTTCTGCTTGCAGCGCAGGCAGTGCATAGCCACCGAGATGGCTGCGCAGCTGTTCCCTAATCTCACCTCGCACCAGCGCGGCAACCTCGGCAGACAGCACGTGCAACCGGTCCGCATACAGATCCAGCAACCCCGGCAGTGCCGGGATGGTCTGGCGCCATGCGGCGCGCAGCATCGCTGCCTTGCTGTGTTGCAGGCGCTCCTGCTCTTGGTCCAAAGCCACCTGCAAGCGCTGCAGCTGGGGCAGCAGTTCCGTATCGATGGCGCATTGCACGTTCTCTTCCAGGTGGTGCAGCAGCACCTCGGCTGGCTTGCGCTGTTGGTAGGCCTGGGCGGGGGCCAGTACCTTGGCGATGGCGGTGTAGAGGCGCAGCAGGCCGCATCCGGGGCCGTACGGTGCTGAGCTACCAAAAGGGCTACTCCTACTTTGACTACATCAGCCAGGAAAAGCCTTCGCTCTACGGTGTGCTGGAGGCCGACCTGACGGCCGACACCTTGCTGACCGTGGGCCGCTCCTACGGCAAGGTGCGGCAGAAGGGCGACTATGCCGGCCTGCCACGCTTTGCCGATGGCCGCAGCCTGGGCCTGCCGCGCAGCACGGCCTTCTCCAACCCCTGGGCCTACTTCCACTACGAGAACGACGAGATGTTTGCCCAGCTGGAGCACCGTTTTGACAACCACTGGAAGCTCAAGCTCAACGCCACCCATGCGCGCACCGAGCAGCAGCGCCGCTGGAGCACCTTGTCCGGCGCAGTAGACCCGCAAACCCTGGCCGGGCCGGTGTGGCGCGGCGGTGTGCTGGACTCGTCCAACACCCAGGACATGGTGGATCTGAACCTGAGCGGCCCGTTCTCGCTGCTGGGCCGCAGCCATGAGCTGCTCATCGGGGCTGATTGGCAGCGGGTGCGCAGCCGCTGGCAGAACATGAGCTATACCGACAGCGGCACGGTGGGCGGCATTGTGTTTGATATTCAGCCCTGGAACCCGGCATTTGACCAGTTCAACCTGAACCTCAGCGAGCGCTACGGCCCCTGGGGCCAGGAGCAGCTGGGCGCCTATGGCGTTGTGCGGCTGCACCCGAGCAACAAGCTGCATATGATTGCTGGCGCCCGCATGGCGCGCTATGAGTTCACGCAGACCATGTCCGACATCATCGACACCGCTGGCAACACCAGCCCCTGGTCCGCCAAATCGTTCAAGGAAAGCGCCAAGCTCACGCCCTATGGCGGTGTGATCTATGACCTGCACCCGCATTGCTCGGCCTACGTCAGCTACTCGTCGATCTTCAAACCCCAGGCGCTCAACCTGGCGGGCCCGCAGCCGGGCACGCCGCTGAACCCCATCAAGGGCAAGAGCTATGACGCGGGGCTCAAAGGCGAGCTGATGGATGGGCGCATGAACGCGACCTTCAGCGTCTTCAACGTGGAGCGCACCGGCACTGCGGTGCTCGATGAACGCTAGTCGGAGAACTACAGCTTGTGGGGCGCGAGCTGCTGCTACCTGCCCCAGGGCAAGGTCAGCAGCCGGGGCTTTGATGTGGAAGTGGGGGGCGAGGTCTCCAGCGGCTGGCAGCTGGCGGCGGGCTATACCTTCAACCGGACGCGGGACAAGACCGAAGGCACGGTCTTCAGCAGCATCACGCTCAAGCATTTGTTCAAGCTGTCCACCGTCTATACCTTGCCGGGTGTTTTGTCGAAATGGCGCGTGGGCGGCAGTGGCCGTATCCAGAGCACGCAGTATGTGAGCGGCTCTGTCACCAACAGCAGCGGCGAGAGCCAGCCCTACAAGTTCACGCAGGACGGCTATGCGACCTGGGATCTGATGCTGCAGTACCGCTTTGACCCGACCTGGACTTTGAGTCCTGAACCTGAACAATGTCTTTGACAAGACCTACTACCAGACCGTCAGCTCGGTCTACAACGGCAATATGCAGGCGCTGCCACGCAATGCGATGCTGACCCTGAACGGCAAGTTCTAGGGATGCTATGCAAAACGCTCGCCAAGCGGGATGGACGTAGATCACCCGAGACCGCGTTCAGACTACGGCAGGAAGTTATGTAGAGGGTCCCTAAGCCATCAGCGATGGAAAAAAGAGCCTGCAGCGCAGGCTCTTGGTTTATGGTCTTTTGTTGACGTTGCAGAGCTGCCGCTCGCAGGGAATGCCATCGTTGTCGCCATCCATCTTGGTGTCGGGGCAGTTCTTCAGAAAAAACTTGGCCTCTTTGCACGATGTCATCTGCGAGCAGTGGGTGCGGCCATCGCATTTGAACAGTGGGTTCGGCGCACTGGGCGCTGCTGCTTCAGGTGCCTCGGGTGGCTCGGGCTCGGAGAGAACCGGCTCGGAATCCCGCATCGATGCGGCCTGCTGCTGCTCATAGCGGCTGTAGACCGTCCACGCGGCTAATGCGATCAGCAGATAGATGACAGGCCTGAACACGGTCTCCTCCATTTTTTGGATGTTAATGAGTGTAACAACTCCATCCAAAGCCGAGTCAAGCCAGGGGCGCGGGAAAGCACTTAGCTGCTTGTCCCGGCAACAGCATGCGGTTCCTTCCCGCTGCCAGTTCGGGCTCTGAGCAGGTGCCGCTCAACCATGCGGCACGCAGTGCCGCGCACAGCGTCCAGATCGTACAGGCGCTGGCGAACCCGGCAGGCCGAGCCCAGCGCCAGGTCAAAGGCGCTGACTGCCAACCTATCTAACTGGAGTTGGTGGTAGAGCTTGGGGCAGGGCGCCACCAGGTTGCCCATGCTGCGAATGTACCCGTGGCAGCGCTGGGCGCCCCGGCTTTCACCTTTGGCGCGGTATGCCGCCTGGGCCCTATCAAGCCGGTGGACTTGAGCGCAGGGGCTCCACTGCCAAGTGGCTATGGCTGGCGCAAGGGTTTTCCCTGGCACTGTTTTCAGTCATTGACATTTAGTTACACGACCGGGATATTAGCGGCCTCTGCCCACCATCGCAGCGCTGACGCTCGGCCCACAAAGGGCTTCCTGGTGCTTGGGCTGACTCTTCGACGCTGGATGGCCAGCGCGGAGGGTGGATGGTCGCTGCCGGGCAGCCACAGGTTCCGGCGCTGCGCCAAGTCAGTGCCAATCAACTTATCAGCAATCTAGATGTGATCAGAGATTGTTCACAGTCTCAATGTCGTGTTTGAAATAAAATAGATTTCTTTGATTAATTCATATATTTATTAGAATTTTTCAATTGTTTGCAATCGCAGGTTGGTTGGAGATTGACTTCCTCATGGCCCTTGGCTGTGGGTAAAGGCCATGGCAGAAGAAGCCGCAGAGAGCGGCTTCATGCGATTTTGTGGGTGGTTTTGGGTAAACGCATTAACTCATTTCTTGCAGTTAATGATGGGTTGACGTCCTTTGATAAATTCTTTTAAAGATTTTATATGTCATTTAATTCTATAAAGAAGAGAATATCCAATTTCTGCTTCTTGTTATTCTCTTTTATGCTTTTGCCGGCGTTTGCGCAGGCGCAAACAGCAGATCTGCAGATTACCAAGACAGGGCCGGTATCTGCCAATGGTGGGGATGGGTTTTTGTATGTGCTGACCATTGATAACAACGGTCCAGGTGCAGCGGGTGGGGCCAGTGTGGTCGATAGCTTGCCGCCCAATTTGAGCAATGTTGCCGCTGTCTGCGTGTCTGCCATCAACGGTGCGGCATGCCCAAGCTCCATGGTGATCGACGCCTCGGGTGTGACGGCCACCATTCCCAGCTTTCCGTCTTTAGGGCGGGTGATCATCAACATCGCCGGGAATTTCCCCAGCAGTGGCCCTTCGAGTATCACGAACTCTGCCCGCGTGGACACCCCTGTGGGGGTGACGGATCCCGATCTGGCCACCAATACCAGCGTGGTGAGTACCGCCATGTCCTATAAAACGGATCTGGCCGTGACCAAGACGCAAAGCAGCAATGTGTTTGCACCGGGTGTTCCCATCACCTATACGATGACGTTGCAAAACAATGGACCGGCCAGCGCTGATGGAGCCCATATTCAAGACAGTCTGACCAATTTCGCCAATTACAACTCAGGCCCACCGTATGACTACCTGACGATTGCCAATACCTTTGTCAGCTGTACCGCCTCGGGCGGAGCGGTGTGCCCGGCCAGCTCCAATTTCAATAGCCAGTCTGCTACTGGCATTGACTACGTGTTGTTCAATACCCCCGTGCCCAGCTTGCCCTCGGGAGGTTCGATCACCATCGTCTACACCATGACGCCGACCATTACCGGTGCGCAGCGTTGCGGCACGGGCGCGGGATTTTTGCAAAACGAGTTCCGGGCATCGGTGCCAGCGGGCATGACCGACTCTGATTACAACAACAATGCTGCGCAAGTCAGCATCTCCACACCGCAATCGCCCAACTGCCCGCAGTCGGATCTGGCCGTGACCAAGACGCAGAGCACGGACACCTTTACCTCGGGTGTCCCCGTGACCTACACGATGACCCTGGTGAACAACGGCCCCAATGCCGCCGATGGCACCAATATCCGTGATTCCATTACCAGTTTTGCCAACTACAACGCGGGCGCTCCCTACGATTACATGAATATCGAAGCCAGCTTTGTCGACTGCTCGGCTTCTGGCGGCGCGGTTTGCCCGGATGGCCCGAATTTCAACAATATCTCGGCGACAGGTATTGATTACAACCTGTTCAACACGACGGTGCCCAGCCTGCCTGCCGGAGGTGCGCTCACCATTGTCTATACGATGACGCCCACCATTGTGGGCACGCAGCGCTGCAGCTCGGGCGCAGGATTCATCCAGAATGAATTCCGTGCCACCTTGCCCAGCGGCATGACCGATAGCAATTACGACAACAATGCTTCGCAGGTGAGCATTCAAACGCCGCGCGCGCCCGATTGCCCGCAAACCGATCTGGAAGTCACCAAGACCCAAAGCAGCGACGTGTTTGTGGCAGGGCAGCCCATTACCTATACGATGACCTTGCTCAACCACGGCCCCAATGCGGTGGACCAGGTGCAGATCACCGATTCGATCACCAATTTCGCGAATTACACCTACGGCGCGCCTTACCAGTACATCAATACCAGCACGGCCTTTGTCAGCTGTACTGCGGCGGGAGGCGCGGTGTGCCCCGATGCATCGAATTTTGGCAATCAATCCCAAGCGGGTATTGATGTGATGCTGTTCAGCACCGCCGTTCCCAAGCTGCCGGTGGGAGGCGCGGTGACCGTGGTTTACACGATGACGCCAACGGCGCTCCCGGTTCCGTCTTGTGGCAACAGCGCGTCGAGCTTTATCCAGAACACGTTTTCTGCCTCCGTTCCCGCAGGCTATATCGATCTGGGTCCGGCCAGCAATTCGGCGAGCGTATCGCTGCCTGTCAGCTGTGCGGATATTTCCGTGAACAAGAAGGTGGACCCGGTAACCACCAGCGTGAGCGGCTCCACCGTGGTGTACACCATTGATGTGGCCAATGCCACGGGCTCTGCTGCGGCGAACAACGTGGCTTTCTCGGACCCTCTGCCCAGCGGCTTTGTCTACGGCAATGCGGTGTGCGCTGCCCAGACGCCAAATGCCATTTGTGGTGCGGTGAACTACGACGCGGCGAGCCACACGGTGACCAGCACCATCCCTGCGCTTCCCGAAGGCGGCATCGTGCGCTTTGTCATCACTGGAGCGGCCGGCAACACCGCGGGTACCTATGCGAATACGGCCTCTGCCGCTGTGGCGCCAGGGTGGCTGGACCCCGTGCCCTCGTCGAACAGCAGCACGGTGAACTTCCAGATCTTCAATACCAGCTCGCCCATCACCGTCACGAAGAAGGTGCAAGGCTTGCCTGCTGCAGGCATGCCCGCAGCGATGACCTTTACCGGCACCATCACCTGCGGCGCGCAGGCACCGCAGACATGGTCGGCCACCGTTGCCGCTGGCGCCTTGAGCGCGGACAGCGCGGCACTGACTTTCTATGACAAGGACAGCTGTACGGTGACCGAAGATACGCCGCCCGCAGCGCCCAATGGCTACACCTGGGTGGGGACGGCGACCATTGCCCCGAACCCTACCAATGTGTTGGGGCCGGCGACGCCCCTGACGGTGGTGGTGACCAATACCCTGGCTGCACTGCCGCCTGGCAAGGTAACGATCGCCAAGCTGGCGCAAACCGCAACGGGTACCCCTGCCACGGGAACCGCCAGCTTCAGCTTTGCCGGCACCGGCACGGGTGTGCCCGCCACCATGGCGGTGGCGACCCAGGCTGGCTCCGGTAGCCAGACCATCGACAACCTGGCAGCCGACCAAAGCTACACCTGGACGGAAGGTGTTCTCTCCGGTTGGAAGCTCGCCAGCATTCAATGCACCGACCAAAATGGCGCCCCGCCGAAGAGCACGATCACCACCGATGTAGCCACGCGGCAACTGAGCGTTGCCCTGGTATCGGCCGAGGAGCTGGTTTGCACCTTTACCAACCGCCAAACAGAGACGTCCGATGGTGGCCCCACTGATCCCAATGGCCCGGGTACTCCTCAGCTCAAGAAAGTGCCGACCCTCGATCCATCCAAGCTGGTGCTGATGATGCTGGCAGTTGCAGCCATGGGCATGGCGGGCCTGCGCCGCGCACAACGACGCTGATCCGATTGCGCCAGGCATTGGGCCGCAACGCCGATATCGTGGAGATATCGGCGTTTTTTCTTTGTGCCAGGATTGGCGCCAGGCATCCGCATGCACGCTGCAGCAGCTGCCCAATGCGCTAAAGGAGAAGGCCCAAAGCCGTTTTATGGTTTGCGCCGCCGCTTGCCAGTCGCCAAAAACGCCATCAGCGTGCGCTCGGCCTCGCGCAATCCCGCGCTGCCGCGCAGCTTGCCCGCATAGGCATCGCAGCGCGCGCCGCCCTCGGGACCTTCGCAGACCTCCATCACCAGGGGGTGAATGTAGTACTTGCGGCAGACCGCCACGGTATTGCCCAGGTGCTGGGCGACCTGGCGGACGATATCGGGTGCCGTCAGCGGCGCATCGCTGCTGCGCGACTGCAGCGCCAGCGACAAGGCCAGCACGCTGGCATGCCAGGTGCGAAAGTCCTTGGCGCTGAAGTCCTCACCGGCGATCTCGTGCAGATAGGCATTCACATGCTCGGAGCGCAGCTGCTTGCGCTCGCCCGCATCATCCACATACTGGAACAACCGCTGGCCCGGCAGGTCCTGGCAGCGCCGCACGATGCGCGCGACGCGCGGGTCCTCCAGCTCCACCTGCTGCTCCACGCCGCTCTTGCCTTTGAACGCCAGCCGGATGCGCGATGCGCGCATCGTCACATGGCGGTTGCGCAGGGTCGTCAGCCCAAACGAGCCGTTCTCGCGCGCATAGCTGTCGTTGCCAATGCGCAGCGCCGTGGTGTCCAGAAGGCGGACTACCGCTGCCGCCACCGAGGTCTGCGTGGTATCCCCCGCTTTCAGGTCGCGCTGGATGCGCCTTCGAATCAGACCCAGCTTGGCCGCAAAGGCCGCCATGCGCTCGAACTTGGTCTGCTTGCGCTGCTCCTGCCACAGCGGGTGGTAGCGGTACTGCTTGCGCCCCCGGGCATCGCGGCCCGTCGCCTGCAGGTGGCCCTGCGGATCGGGGCAGATCCACACATCGGTGTAGGCGGGGGGAATGACCAAGAGGCGTATGCGCTCGAGCTGGCGCGGGTTGCGGATGGTCTGCCCGCGCTGGTTTTGGTAGACAAACCCGTCGCCGCGCTGGATGCGCTGCCAGCCGGGCGAGGCATCGGTGACATAAGCCAAAGGCTTTTGGGGTTTGACCATGTGGTGCTGCTCTTGTGGTTTTGAGAAATGCGCTGAGCGCGTCGCAAAAGCGTAGTGGGGACCACGGCAGCCCGCTGTCAGCGCGGGGCTTGCGCAGGCCTCCTGTTTTGGCGCATCTGCGCCTCAGACGGGGCTGCTGCGCAGATGCGGGGTAGATGCCGCATGGCTGTGGTCTTGGCAAAGCCGGGGCAGCCGGGACCGTGCTCGGCGGAAAAGTTCAATGCGCTGGCACGGGCACTCTGTAAGCGGAAATCGCTTCGTTATGTAGTTTTTGTAACGCCGGATAGATTTCATCAAATAAATAGGTAGAGTTAATTTTTCAAAGAAAATTGAAGAAAACCAAATGCCAGAACGTTCTAGCAACCTGCAGGATTTGGCTGAAAGATTGGCAGCCTTGAGGGAAGAAGGGGCGGAGTTGCTGGCCCGCAGGCCGGCGCCGGGCACCAGCGACCATGCGCGTTTGTCTTCAATCGATGCCCAGATAGAGGCGTTGAGCCGGCAGCTGCAGCAGGGGGCGGGTCAACCTTGAGCCTTGGACTCACGCGCGGCATGTTGTGCAGGCTGCACCAAGGTACCGGCTCTTATGGGGCCTTCGGCAAGCGCCATCGCGCGGAGGCCAACCGCTATTTGCCCTTGCATGAGCAGAAGCGGATGGCAGCATGCCAGGCATCTGTTCTGTATTCTTCCGCTTGGGCCAAGCCACACGATCGGTGACGCAGAGTAGCTCTGGGAAGCCTGGCGGCTGGACGCTGATAAGCAAGCGGACTGCATTGGCTTTCACCCGAGCGCTGACCATCGCCCCAGTGCCGCGCATGGGCCTCGATAGTCCCCACATCTCCCCTGGGCAGGCCCTGAAAGCCCGCCACCCGCAGCCGAATCACTAATTTACGGGATGGCAAAACCGGCTTACCCCTTTAGTCTGCGCTCAAGACAAGACTGGGGGTAACTATGGTTAGTTTTGGCAACGCCGGTAACGTCGACAGGCGGGCGCAATGCGGGAGAGTTGGGCTGGCAACGACCCTTGAGCGCACAGCGCAGGCAAGGGCCGCCGGGAGCCGCTTGCGGCAGCTGATCTTGCTGGGCAGTTTGGCATTGGCATCTGCACTGCCACTGGCGGCCCAGGCCAAAACCTATGTGGTCAATGCCGTAACCAGCGCTACGGTGAATGCGTCCGGCTGCGGTGCAGGCAATAGTGGCACTTGCACCCTCGGCAATGCGATTTTGGCGCTCAATGCAGATGCAGACAGCAGCGTTGCGGCGCGCATCGAGTTTGACGCGGGCCTGTTTTCGTCTCCGCAGACGATTGCGGTGAGCCAATTGGCTCCTCGTTACAGCGTGGACATTGCGGGCCCGGGTGCGCATCTGCTGACCTTGAGGGGCAGCAGCTCGCAGACCATGTTTGTGATGAATGCCGGCCAAGGCGCCAGCGGTACCGGAAGTACCTTGGAGGTTCGTCTCGCTGGGCTGCGCATCAGTGGCGCGCGCCAAGGTATCAAC
This sequence comes from Comamonas koreensis, assembly GCF_014076495.1. Lineage (NCBI taxonomy): Bacteria > Pseudomonadati > Pseudomonadota > Betaproteobacteria > Burkholderiales > Comamonadaceae > Comamonas > Comamonas koreensis. The sequence goes on from NZ_CP043575.1 coordinate 2,440,143, forward strand.
AGCGCTGCCAAGCTCACGGTCGACAGCTGCTGGATCGATGGCAACACCAACACCAGCACGAGCAATGGTGGCGGTATCCTCAACCGCGGCAGCCTCAGCTTGCTCAACAGCACGGTGGCCAACAACACGGCCAGCAACGCGTCGTTTGGCTACGGCGGCGGCATCCAGAATGATCCGACTGCCACGGCGCTGCTGATTCACAACAGCACCATTGCCAATAACCGCGCCATCCGGGGGGGCGGCATCAACAGCAGCTCTGGCGGCAGCGTGGTCATCCATAACAGTACCATCAGCGCCAACCTGGCCACGACCGGTTTTGGTGGGGGCTTCTATAAGGAGGGCAGCAGCGCGCCGTTGGTGGTCAACTCCATCATCCGTGGCAATACAGCACCCTCCAACAGCTATCCGGATGTCGTCGGAGGGGCCTCTTTCCTAGTCCAGAACAGCCTGGTCAATACCGTTCGGCTGGAGGATGCGGTGCAAGTGAGCATGGCAACTTTGGGCGCCTATGGCGGCACCATGCCCACGATGCCGCCCCTGGCGGGCTCGCCGGCACTGGGCCTGGGCCGCTACGCAGCAGGCGAGCAGGCGCTCGACCAGATCGGCGCACCGCGCCCAGCCACCGTGGGTGCGGTGATTGATGCAGGTGCTGTGCAAGGCCAGGCCTATACCCTGACGCTTGCCAGCCCTTCGCCTTTCCCCAGCCAGGTGGCGCCGGGCGCGGCGTTGCCGGTGACGGTGGATGTGCAAAGCGGCGGGCAGCCTCTGGTGGCGGTTACGCCGGCCTTGCTTGCCAGCGCACATGCGGGCCTGACTTCCAGCGCCAGCTGCGCGCCAAGCAATGCCAGCGGCCAGGCTGCTTGCACGGTCAGCTTCACATTGCCCGGTGGCGTTCCGGTCGCGGGCGTCAGCCTCAGTGCCTACCTGGGCGCAGCCTCGGTCAGCAGCGCGGCCTTTACCGTTGCGGCCCAGCAGCTGGGCGGCTTCGGTATCAGCCTGCCAGCGCAAGTGGCTGCGGGCCAGGCGTTCAACATCACCGTCAACGCGCTCGATACCGATGGCCATGCGATGCCCAGCTACAGCGGCACCGTGCATTTCAGCAGCAGTGATGCCGGGGCACAGTTGCCCGCAGACGCCGCGCTCTCCGGCGGCGCGGGCAGTTTCAGCGCCACCTTGGCCGCCACGGGCAGCCAGCAGATCACGGTGGCAGATGCGCTGTCCAACCCAGTGGCCAAAGGCTCGGCCAGCACGCAGGTGCTCTTGCTGCCGCCCACCGTCACCAATCTGGCGCCCGCCGTGGCCGATGCCGCAGGCGGCACGGTGGTGACGGTGAACGGCAGCCACTTTAATGCCACGGCCCAAGTGCAATTTGCCGGCTTTACCTATATCCAGCCTTTCGATGTGACAGCCACGTCGCTCAGCTTTGTGGCGCCAGCCGGCGCGGGCGGCAGTGATGCAGCGGTACAGGTGTTTACCCAAGGCTGCTATGTGGCCCCGCCCAACACCCATTGCATGAGCCCCATCACGCCCGCCAGCGTGTTGCGTTTCTTTGCGGCCAGCTATGTGGTCAACAACGCTGGCGACAGCGATGGCAGCAACCCACAAGCCTGTGCCCAGGGCAATGCCAACACCTGCACCTTGCGCGATGCGGTGCTGCAGGCCAATATGCTGGGCGGCGCGCCCGTCATCGAGTTTGATGCCAGCGTGTTCAACCCCGCTGCGCCGCAGACCATCAGCTTGGCCCATGGCCAGATCAGCCTGGCTAAAAGCGTGGCCATCGAGGGCCCGGGCGCCGATGTGCTGACGGTCAGCGGCAATGGTGCCAGCCGTGTGCTGCAGATCGAGGCTGCCGCGCAGCCGGTGCGCCTGGCGGGCCTGCGCTTGGCGCAAGGCCGCTCCAACGGCGGCAGCGCGGTGCTCAACCATTCCACCGGCATGGTGCAGCTGCAAAACCTGGTGCTGGCGCAGAATGTGGCCGCAGCCGGGGGCTATAGCGGCGGCAATGACACGCTGGCCCAGGCGGGATCGGGTGGGGCGGTGTACTCGCATGGAACGGGTGCGTTGGAGATTGAAGGTTCCAGCTTCGACAGCAACAGTGCTGCGCAGCTGGGTGGCGGCCTGTTGGTGGCATCGGGCCACACCGCAAGCTTGCGCGGCAGCACCTGGGTGTCCAACCAAGGCGACTTGGGTGGCAGTGCGCTTGCCAACCTGGGCAGTGTGGCGCAAATCGAGAACAGCACCTTCAGCGCCAATGCCAGCCCGGATGCGGCCGGCCAAGGCGGCACCCTGTTCAGCCAGGGCCAGAGCCGTTTGGTGCTGGTGAACAGCACGCTGGCAGGCAATAGCAGCGGCGTTGCCGGTGGTATCAGTGGCGCAGCCGACGGTGGCAACACCCCCAGCCTGACGCTGGTGAACAGCATTGTGGCCGGCAACAGCGGCGGCGCTGGGCCAGCGGCTGATATCCGCAGCACAGGGCTGACCTTCGTTGATGGCGGTGGCAATGTCTTTACCCGGGACACATCTACGACCATCGACCCTGGGCTGGCACCGCTGGGCCACTACGGCGGCAACACGCAAACCCTGCTGGCGCTGCCCGGTTCGCGCAGCATTTGTGCGGGCGTGGCCAGCGCGGCTGGGGTGACCGTGCCGCCGCTGGACCAGCGCGGCGCCGCACGCCCCTATGCAGCCGACGGCCTGGTGTCCGCATCCTGCGTGGACGCCGGTGCCGTGCAAAGCCATTACGCGATGCAGTTCAGCGTGCAGCCATCAGCGGTGGCGCTGAACACGCCCATGCTGCCAGCGCCACAAGTCACATTGGAAGAAAACGGCCAGGCCTTTAACAGTACCAGCTACCCAGCCCTTGGCGCACTCGCCTCGCTGGGCAGCGTGCAGCTGGCCCAAGGCCCAGGCACGGGCCGCCTGGCCAAGCGGGTGTTGGCCACCACGCCGGTATCGGTAGACCTGGCAACTGCCACCGGCATTGCCGTGTTTGACGATCTGGAGTTTGCCCAAGCCGGTAGCCAGAGCCTCGTCGCCAGCCTGGCGCTCAACCCCAGCCTGGCCGAGCTGGCCCTGCTGCAAACCAGCAGCGCCAGCTTCGCCGTCGGCCAGTCCGCCGCGCAGGTCAGCCTGGAGGCCAGCCCGCAGCAAGTGCAGCAGGGCCAGGCGGTGACCTTGACCGCGACGGTGATCGGCAGCGCCCCTGGCGGCACCGTCACCTTCAGCGATGGCCCCACCGTGCTCTGCGGCGGCCCCGTGGCCCTTGCCACCGTGGGCGATACCGCCACTGCCCGCTGCACCACCACCGCGTTGGCGCAGGGTGAGCGCGCTATCACCGTGACCTACAGCGGCGATGCGAACAATGCGGGGGCCGTCGTGTTGACCCCGTCGCAGGTGGTGGTGACCGCGCCCCCAGGCAACGGCGGCGCCAATCCCATTGCGGTTCCTGCGCTGTCGGGTTGGGCGCTGGCCTTGCTGGCGGCGCTAGTGGGCGGGATGGGCCTGGTGGGGCGCCGTGTGGTGGCGCGCAAGCAGGACTGAAGGCCTTGGCTGTGATCAGCTTGCATGGCAGAGCATTGGAGTCATATTTTTTGATCAAACAGAGGCGAGAGGGCTGAGGGGCAGGCTAACGGTCCCTCGTTGCGCGGCTGGTCTGGCAGTTTTTTGCCAGATCCGCCGCAGCTGGTTTGGGAACTAATATTTTTTGCACCCACGACATGGGCTCGTTTGTTGACGCCTGAGAGTGACACCGCTCTTCACAGCGTGCTTGTGTACAGAGGTATTCCGCAGCGAGCATTGGCTGCGGGTTGCGGATAAATAAAGGATGGCGGTAGATAGCCAGCGATTAACGACGCATCCCCTATACTTGCTGCGCACCATAGGAGATAAAGTGAAAAGCACCCAATGCATAAAAGTGATTCGTTCGGCTATGTTGGTTTCTTTGGCTGCTTTATCAGGAGCCGCGAGTTGGGCAGCGCGCGATTTCACGCCACAAGCTGGCACCTGGGTCATCAATCAAGAAGTGGACGGCAAGCCTGGACGTGGCCTGGCGATTGATGTACAGGGAAATACGTTTTTTATGCAGGTATTTGGCTATGAGAAGAATGGGGATGCCACCTTCTACACTGCCACCGGTCATATGGATGGCACGGCTGTCACCGCCCCGCTGATGCGCTATCAAGGTGGCCGTAGCTTTGGCAGCGAGGCACGGGATGCGAAAGAGGACGCCAATCTGGGTAATGTGACGGTGAGCTTTACCAGCGGCTTGAAAGGAACGGTGCAGTTTCCTGGCGAGCCTGCAGTCGAGATAAGGCGATTCCTGGTCGACAGCGCGATGGAAGGCGTGACGAATCCCGTCATGCAAAACGGCACGCGTCTCATGACCATGCTGGTGTTGAATGCACAGCGAGAAGTGGCCTTTCAATGGATGGCGGAACTTTCGCGGTCTCGCGACAACAGAACCGAGCTCACCATGCATAAGCACGGGTACAACCCCAGAGGGTATGGCGGAACTATTTTTCAAAAGCTGGTCTGTGAACCAGATGGATTGAGAAGCCGCTTTACATGCCTTCCCTCAGGCTCTGAACCTGTTCTGGGATTTGATGGGAAACCCGCAGAAGGCCCCAACATCGCCAGATTGAACTTTGAATTGGCTGGCTATGATTTGTCAGGCTTCGTGGATTTGGCAGGTGCTGGCGAAAGCCAGCCGGTCACTACGCTGCAGCTGACGGGCTTCGACCAGTTCTCCAGCATCAAGGGCTCCACTCGGGTAGTCGATGGCAAATTGATAACACCCTATACACAGCAAAACTATTATCCAGACGGAAATGAATTTGGGCCAGGCGCTTGTTCCTTGCAGTGCTCGGCTCGTGAAAATTTCAATACCTTGATGCCTATCAATGGAACCTGGGTGGTAGAGGACGAATTAACTGGAAAGCCAGGCAGGGGTTTAGCCCTGGATATTCAAGGCAGCACTGCGATCTTGCAGATTTTCAACTACCGTCCCGACGGACAGCCCAGCTTTCATATGGGCAGTGCCGATTATGTGAGCAAAGGGGTCGATACCTTGGCTACGGTAGCGACCATCCCGATGGATGAGTATGCAAATGGTCGCAGCATCGGGGGCGTACAGCAGCCTGCACAATGGCGTAGCCATGCAGGCGATGCGCTTTTGGAATTTGCATACCAAAAGTTCAACGCCCAGCCTCAAGAAGAATGGCAGTACTGGACTTCGGGCCTTGTACAACTGCCCGGCGAGCAGCCTGTTCGCATCAGGCGCCTGCAGTTGGAACGGGCAGAAACCTGGCCCGAAGAATTCTTGGGGCAATGGTTCCTGCCAGCGCTCCAGACAAGCTTCACCCTCAGCAAGATAGAAGGCAATGCAGCCGTTTCGGAAGACGGGCTAGCCAGTTGCCGCCCACCCGTGACGGGAAGCGCCGATAACCAAGTCAGTTGCATAGTTCGGCTTGGTGATGGTGCTTCCTGGAACCGGGACTCTCCCAAGCCATTGATGAACCGAGGTGGCGCCATGATCCGCTTACGTGACCGCCACGGCAACGGCGTGGGCTTGGGGCAGTTGGACTGGGCGAAAGATTAACGCTGCAGTCTGTGCAGAGCCATCCAGGCCATAGCTCTGCCGAACCTCGCGATGGTCCCGCGTCGGTGTCTGTCTACGAGGTTTGGTTGTGAAGAAGTCCCTGGTAGTCAAGCCGGCTGTAGTCGACCATTGCCAGAAAAAATCTTCAAATGTGGGGAAGGTATCGATCAGTCCGCCAGCGAACCAGAAAACCTGGCCTGGTTCGCCTGCATGGGGCCGTGTCATGAGTATGATATCGATGTCGTCGGAGGAAACCGCCACTGCCATCAATTCTGACCGGTCGCATCCGCACAAGTCGGGCAGCCGCTCCAGCAAATCGCTAAGTTCCTTCGCACGATCAGCGCGTGGCCCCGCCAAGAGATCGTCGATACCGAATAGGTCAATCTGGTAATGAAACGCTCGGCATGCAGCAAAAAGCTTCTGTACCCCGAGTCCAGGCTTTCGCCAAGGCACATTTCAAGTGCATCCAATGCTTGCTCGCTGGCGGCGACTTCGGGAAGGATGTGCTGCCATAAGCCGAGGGCATCCACCTCTGCGACCTTTTGCTTCACCAGTGCGGCGATGACAAGCGCTCTTTTCCAGTCCATTTTCTATCTTTTCTGGGGAAATGATGGGGGGCTATAGGGGGGAAAATTCTGCCTGTAAGGGATGAATAGGCGTTGTTGGCTGATAGATTGCATGCGCCAGCCCTCAGCGTCAATGCCGCATTCGAGTTTTTGGACTACGGATGCATGTTGGTGTCTGCGCCCGAGGCCGGGTGGCGTTCTTGCACAAGTGCGGGGTGCGCTCTGCTGTGGCTTTCAATCCCCAGCTCCCACAAACAAACTCCTTCCCCGCTCCCGCAGCAGATTCAGCAAGCGGCGGGCCGCAGGCGATAGGTAGCCGGAGCGGCGGTAGGTCACGCCAAGCTTGCGGAGCAGCTGCAATTCCTTGAGCGGTACTTCGCGCAGCGCCTGGTGGCCACGCGCTTCTGCCAGGGTGTGGCGAGACAGAAAGCTCAGCAGCTCGTTGTGGGCAATCAGGCGGGGCAGCAGGGGGATGGAGTTGGCGTTGATCTGCACCTGCGGGGTAGAGAGGCCCCGGGCGCGGAAGGCGGCATCCAGCCATTGCCGGCTGGGGATACTCTCGAGCGGAAGCACCCATTTCCAGCGTAGCAGCGACTCGACAGTGATCTGCGGCAGCGAAAACACGGGGTGCCGGCGGCTGGTGGCGACCACGACGACGTCGTCGACGATGGCATGCGATACCAGCTCCTCATCGTCGTCCGGCATCAGGCCGATCAGCAGATCGAGCGAGCCTTCCTTCAAGCGCTCTCGGAGCATTAGGCTGGGCCCGGTGGTGATGTCGATCGTGGTCTCGGGCGCCTCGGCCAGCAGCAGGTTGCAGATTTCGGGCAGGACATAGTCGGCGGCGATGGGGCCGCTGCCAATGCGCACATGGCCGGCTTGCCCCCGCGAGAAGTCGTTGACCTCGCGCAGCACTTCCTCGGTCGTGCCCCGCAGCAGCCGGGCCCGGGCCAGCAGCACCTCGCCCACGGCGGTGAGCTGGATGCCCCGGCCCTTGCGCTCAAACAGCTCGCACGCAAAAGCTTCCTCCAGCCGCTGGATGGCCTTGCTCAGGGCCGGCTGCGTGCGGCCCAGCTTGTCGGCAGCCAGGCCGACATGGCCGGCATCTGCCACCGCTTCGAAGTATTTGAGGTCCCGGAAATTGATGTCCATCGATAACATTTAGGAATTATTTTATGAAAATTATCCAATGGACGGAATGATTTGTCGACTGGAGAATGCCATCCCATAACAGGAGACAAGACATGCGCAATATGACGAAAAAGGCTGCAGTGGCAGCGCTGGCCTTCGCCTGCTCGGCGGCCTTTGCAAGCGCCTGGCCAACCCGCGCCATCACCCTGGTGGTGCCCTTTGCCCCGGGCGGCAACATCGATTTCACGGCACGGGCCATTTCGGACCTGATTGGCAAGTCGCTGGGCCAGCCGGTCATCGTCGAGAACCGGCCCGGCGCTGGCGGCGTGATCGGCGCGGCCTATGTGGCCCGCGCCAAGCCCGATGGCTATACCTTGCTGCTGGGCAACTCCGGCCCCAACGCGGTGGCCAATGCGGTCAGCAAAAAGGTGCCTTACGACGGCGTCAAGAGCTTCACGGTCATTGGTGGCATCACCACCAATCCGGCGGTGCTGACGATCTCCACCCATATCCCCGCCAGCAACTTTGCGCAGTTCAATGCCTATGCCAGGGGCCGCGCGGGCGGCGCCAGCGTGGGTACCGCTGGCAACGGCTCCTTCACCCATCTGGCGATCGAGCTGGTGCGGGCCGCCACGGCCACGCCCATTACCGTCATTCCCTACAAAGGCACAGGCCCTGCGGCGGCCGACCTGATGGGCCATACCCTGGATGCGATGGTGGACCAGATCACCACGGCCGCGCCGCTGATCCGGGATGGCCGAGTCAAGGCCATCGCCCAGCTGGGCCCTGTGCGCTCGCCGTTGATGCCCGATGTGCCCACCTTGGCGGAGCAGGGGTTCCCGGCGGTGGATGCCACGCTCTACACCGGCTTGTTTGCGCCTGCCGGTCTGCCTCCTGCCATCCTCGACAAACTCTCCAGCGCGCTGACCGCTGCCCTGAAGGACCCCAAGGTTCAGCAGCGCTACCGGGAGATGGGTGCCGAGCCCACGGCGCTGACGCGTGTGGAGTTTGAAGCCTATGTGGCAGCGGAAGCCAAGCGTTGGGCCAATGCGGCCCAGACCAGCAAGGTGTCGATCGATGACTGATGCGGTAGCCACCGGCAAGCATGCGTCGCCTGCGCTGCCTTCGCCGCTGCCGGTTCTGTCAGGCCAGCAATGGGCGGGCGCCTGCGACTGCCATATTCATATCAACGATCCCCGCTACCCCTATGCGGCTGGGGCCGACCTCCATCCGCCCGCAGCCACTGTGGCCGATTACCGGCAGCTGCAGGCGCGGCTGGGCACCCGCAGGGTGGTGGTAGTGCAGCCCTCCAGCTACGGAACGGACAACCGCTGCACCTTGGATGCGGTGGCCGAGCTGGGCTTGGACGTTGCCCGCGCCGTCGTCGTGGTGGATGCCAGCACGAGCGCGGACGATGTGGCCGCGATGCACCAGCGCGGCGCCCGTGGCGTGCGCTTCAACCTGCTGCGGCCGTCGCCTGTGGCTGCTGGCCAGATGCATGCGGTGGCCCGGCTGATTGCACCCTGGGGCTGGCATCTGCAGCTACATGCCAGTGCTGATCAGATTGCTGCGCTGGCGCCCGCGATACGTGATTTGCCAGTGCCGGTGGTGTTTGACCACCTCGCCCGTTTGCCGGGCCATGGCGGCAGCACGCATCCCGCATTTGACGTGGTGGCCCAGCTGCTGCAGCAGCAGCGCGCCTGGCTCAAGCTGTCCGGCGCAGAGCTGGATGGCGCGGCCGAGGCGCCGGGCTACGCCTCCGCTGCCCGTGTCGCCCAGCGCTTTATTGCGCTGTCTCCTGACCGCCTGGTCTGGGGCAGCAACTGGCCGCACCCCGCTATCCACAAGACCGGAGATGCGGCCCCCGATGACGCAGCGCTGCTGCGTTGGCTGTCTGCCTGTGTACCCGATAGCGCTGTGCAACGGCAGATCCTGCTGGACAACGCCTGCAACTTGTACGGCTTCAGCGTTTGATTTTTTGACTCTCACCTATGACTTTCTGCATCTTTGTTACCGCACCCCGTCTGGCCCCAAGCGGGGTTGACCTGCTGGCCCAGGCCAATGCCCGTGTCATCTATCTGCAGGATGGCAACAGCGCCGAGGAGGTGGAGCACATCATGGCGACCGAACCGGTCGATGCCGTCATCTCGCGCACCGTCGCGCTGTCGGCCAAGGCCATTGCCTCCTGCCCCACGCTCAAGGTCATCTCCAAGCATGGCGTGGGCGTCAGCAATATCGATGTCGAGGCGGCCACGGCGCGCGGCATTCCTGTGTATGTGACGCCAGGCGCCAATGCCCAGTCCGTGGCCGAGATGACCTTGGGCCTGATGTTTGCCGCAGCCCGCCGTATTGCCTGGATGGACAGCGAACTGCATGCCGGCCGCTGGTCGCGCGTGCAGGATGGCATCGAGCTGCAGGGCCGCACCTTGGCGTTGGTCGGGTTCGGGCAGATCGGGCAGCGGGTGGCAGCGGCTGCGCTGGCCATCGGCATGCAGGTGGTTGCGTTTGACCCGGCTCTGGCGCAGAGCTCCAACCCCGCCGTTCGTCTGCTGGGCTCTTTCGAGGAGCTGCTGGGCCATGCCGATGTGCTGAGCCTGCATGTACCCCTGAACAAGCACACCCGCGGCATGCTGGGTGCCGAACAGATCGCCAAACTGCCACGCGGCGCGATCGTGGTGAACACCGCGCGCGGCGAGGTGATCGACGAGGCTGCGCTGATCGATGCCTTGAAGACCGGGCAGCTCTATGCCGCCGGCCTGGACACCATGCACGAGGAGCCACTGCCTGCCGGCCACCCGCTGACCCGCCTGCCCAATGTGGTGCTGACCCCGCATGTGGGCGGCTCCACGCCCGCCGCCTTGGCCGGCATGGCCTCGGGCGCCGCGCGCAATGTGCTGGGCTGGCTGCAGGGGCAGCCGGCCGATGCGGCCGCCTGCGTGAACGGGCAAGTACTGGCTTGATGCCCGCCCAACGACCTTCGATACCTTTTCCCTCTTTATCCGAGAAAGCGCCGCATGAGTTCTGACACCACTACTACCGCATCGCTCCAATGGCCTGCGGGCTACCGCATCAACCCCCGTGTGGACGGGCCAGCCGCTGACGTTGTAGCCGCGTTTCGCGAGATTCCGGTGGCCGCGATTGGCGATGCGATGAGCCGCAATATCGGCACCATCGGCCTGCGCCAGTACCATGCGCGGCTGGACACCGTCCTGTGCGGCCCTGCGGTGACGGTGCGCGTGCGCCCGGGCGACAACCTGATGATCCACAAGGCGCTGATGATGGTGCAGCCCGGCGATGTGCTGGTGATCGATGGCGGCGGCGATGTGGCCCAAGCCCTGGTCGGCGGCCTGATCCGTACCACCTGCGTAGCTAAAAAACTGGGCGGCCTGGTCATCGACGGCGCTGTGCGGGACCTCTGCGAATGGGCCGAGGAGGGCATGCCGCTGTTTGCCAAGGGCCATACGCACCGGGGCCCGAGCAAGGACGGCCCGGGCGAGATCAACATCCCCATATCCTGCGCCGGCATGGCCGTGCTGCCGGGTGACCTGATCGTTGGGGATGCCGATGGCGTGATCGCGATCCCGGCCGCCGAGGCAGCGCGGGTGCTGGAGCTGGGCCGTGCGCACCTGGTCAAGGAAGCCAAGATCCGCGCCGACAATGAGGCCGGTCGTTCGGACCCCGAGCGCTTTGACGCCACCTTGCGCGCCAAGGGTCTGCCGGTCTGATCGCCAGCCGCCTCAGCGGCCATACCAAGAAGGTCAGCAGGACCCCTCGCTGACCCCTTTACCAAGACACATCTCCCTTCGGGCCAGCGCCCGTGGGGGTGGAGGAACACGTCCATGCTCGTCGCATTGAGCTTTGCCATGTTTGCCTGTTTCATCTACCTGCTGATCAGCGGGCGGATGTCGGCCGTGGCCACCCTGATTCTGGTCCCGACCATTTTTGCGCTGATTGGAGGCTTTGGACCAGAGATGGGCGCCATGGTCATCAAGGGCGTTCGCACCATTGCACCGACCGGCGTTTTGCTGATCTTCGCGATGGCCTATTTCATGCTGATGACCGACACCGGTCTGTTCGATCCGATCATCCGCCGCATCGTCGGCGCGGTCGGCGGTGATCCCGTCAAGATCCTTATCGGCACCGTGGCGCTGGGCTACCTGGTCGCGCTCGATGGCGATGGCGCCACGGTCTACATGATTGTGCTGTCGGCCTTCTTGCCGATCTACAAACGCCTGGGCCTGTCCTTGCCGCTGGTGGCGGTGCTGCTGCTGCAGTGCACTGGCATTGGCAACCTGCTGCCCTGGGGCGGCCCAACGGCTCGGGCCGCCGCTTCGATGAAGGTCGAGATGTCGGAGGTGTTCACGCCGCTGTTCGCGCCACTGCTGGCCTGCGTGGTCTGGGCCTTCTTTATGGCCTGGCTGTTTGGCAAGCGTGAGCGCAGCCGCCTGGGCATCGTCCAGCTCGACACGGCGCAGATGCTCGAGCAGCACCCGCCTGCTGGCTGGAAGCTGTACTTCAACTGGGCGCTGACCATTGGCCTGATGGTTGGCCTGGTGATGGAAGTGCTGCCTCTGGCCTATTTATTCATGCTGGCCACCGCTATTGCCTTTGTCGTGAACTTCCCCAAGCACCAGGACCAGCAAAAGCGCATGGCCGAACATGCGCCCGCCATCCTGTCCGTAGCGATGATGCTGTTTGCTGCCAGCGTCTTTATCGGCATCCTGAACGAAACCGGCATGGCCTCGGCACTGGCCAAGACCATCGTCGCGATGGTTCCCGAGGCGCTGGGCCCTTATATGGCCGTGGTCACCGCCTTGGTCAGCATCCCGATGACCTGGGTCGTCTCCAACGATGTGTTCTATTTCGGCATGCTGCCCATCCTGGCGGAGGCCGCCGCCCATTACGGCGTGACGGGCGCCGAGATGGCCCGCGCTTCGCTCATCGGCCAGCCCGTGCACATTCTGAGCCCGCTGGTCGCCTCCACCTATTTGCTGGTCAGCATGCTGGATCTCAACTACGGCGCCGTGCAAAAGCAAGCGATCAAGTGGGCCGTGGGGTCAAGCATGGTGATGCTGCTGGCATCGCTGGCGCTGGGTGTGGTGCCTTTAGTGAAGTAAGCGCCTGATGCCCATCACCGCAGCGGCGGTGATGGGCGCCCCAGCGGTGGATCACGGTCGCTGCTTTCAACCCAGTCGCACCAGATTTTTGAGCAGGACCAAGCGGGAGATGCCCAGGTGCCGAGCTGCCTCAGACTGGTCCGCGGGGGAGCGGGAAAATTTGCCATTGAGATGGTAGAACCGCTCGCTAGCCTGTTTATTAAAGCCCCAACTCTGACAGTCCAGGATGGTCATCCGGCCGGCGGCCAAGGGGCCAGTGGAACTTGCGCTCGGACTCTTTGATCGGCATGTCGTTGATGCAGGCGTAGCGGCGTCGCATCAGGCCGTCGGCTTCGAACTCCCAGTTCTCGTTACCGTACGAGCGGAACCAATGGCCTGCGTCGTCATGCCACTCATACGCATACCGAACCGCGATCCGGTTGCCTTCATGCAACCACAGCTCTTTGATGAGCCGGTAGTCCAGCTCCTTGTTCCACTTTCTCTCCAGGAAGGCCTGGGCCTCCGCTCTGCTGTGCGCGAATTCGGCGCGGTTGCGCCACTGTGTATCCAGCGTATAAGCCATAGCCACTGTAGCGGCATCTCGGGTGTTCCAGCCGTCTTCAGCCATACGCACCTTTTGGATGGCGGCTTCGCGGGTTAAGGGGGGCAGGGGTGGGCGCATTTCCATGGGTTACCTCTTTCAAAACGTATGTAGGACGATCTGTCTACATGTGTCATGCTAGCGCATGTGGAACGATCTGTCTACAATGCCCACATGCCTTCTGCAAAATCCTCCTCAGACACCCTCGCTCCTAGGGAGCGCATTCTTGTGGCCGCGCACGCGCTTTTCTACCAGGATGGCATCCGAGCCACCGGCGTAGACAAAATCATTGACCAGGCCAGCGTCAGCAAAGTCACGTTCTACCGCCAATACCCGAGCAAAGACGAGTTGATCCGGGCCTATCTTGACTATCGACATGGCATCTGGATGTCCTGGTTCGAGATGAGTTTGACGCAAGCCCTCCATGCAGGAGCGGCTGCCACGCTAGCACTCAGCACCACGTTGCGGACTTGGTTCAGCCGTGCTGATTTTCGGGGCTGTGCATTTCTCAACGCAGCGGCTGAGTTAGGCTCTTCTAACCCGGAAATTTTGAAAGTGGTGCGCCAACACAAGCAGGAAATGGCAGCGGTGCTCGACAGCCTGTTGGCCAGCGATGGCAGGCCTGTGGGCCATGCGCTGTCGTTGGTGATTGATGGCGCGATCGTCCATGCCCAAATGGGCCAAGTTTTGGATGACGTAATGGACGCCTTCAACGTAACGGCTGCGGCGATGCTTCAGCGCTAAGCTGCGAGCACGCAGCTCGCGCATGCAGCTCGTGCAATCTTGCAGGAGGAATGGGGATGGTTGCCTCGAATGAAGCGTACTCTCAACAAAGGTGCTTGGCGGACATCAGGCCTCAGGTGTTTCAGCACCCTCTGCGTCCGTGGGCAGCGGTACCCGCAGCAGCACCGTTGTGAGCCCGCCTTGCGACCCTACCGACAACTGCGCCCCCAGCCGCTGGGCCCGGGCTTGCATGCTGCGCAGGCCGGTGCCGTGCGTGGGGGTGTTGGCTGCTTTGGGCGCAGGCAGGCCCACGCCGTTGTCTTGCACCTGCAGCAGCAGTTGCTCGGCCTCGCGGGCCAGCACCACATCCACGCGCTTGGCGTGGCTGTGCTTGAAGGCATTGGTCAAGGCTTCTTGCAAAATGCGCAGGACATCCAGGCTGGCGCTGGTGGGCAGGTGCAGCTGGTCGATATGGCTCAGCTGCCAGTGCACCTCCATGTCATGCACTTCGAACAGCTGGCTCATGCGGTAGCGCATGGGGGCGAGCAGCTCTGCGAGCGACAGCTCGCCATAGTGCTGGGCGGAGGCCAGGTCGATGATCAGCCGCAGGTCATCGCGCATGCCGCGCAGCATGCCCAGCACCTGGTCGGGTGGCAGCGAGCCGCGTGTGCGCTCCAAGGTGGTGATACTGCCGATCAGCATGCCGCCCAGGCCGTCGTGCAGGTCATGCGCAATGTTGACCCGCTCGCCCAGGCGGGCCTGCAGCAGCTCCAGCTCATGGCGGCCAGCCAGCGATTCGGTCAGCTCGGCGCGGGCTTCGGCCACATGGTGCTGCATCTCGTCGTTGAAGCTCTCGATGCGCCGCGTGTTCTGCACAAAGGTCCAGGCCAGGGTCAGCGCAATGCCTACGGTGGCCAGTGGCTCGGTGTAGGTGGCCAGGTAGAAGTTGTCGTCCACGATGCGGGTGAAGACCAGCAGGTCATGCGCCATCGCCAGGGCGCTGGCCAGTGCCGTGAGCGACAGCAGGCGCTGCGCCTGGTTGCCGTTGCGCCAGGCCAGGCCGACAAACACGCCAGCGGTGGTGAACAGCAGGGCCGACGAGGCCCAGGCCATCACATTGCGCATGTCTCTGAGCTGCGCATCAGGCACCAGCAAGGTAATGGCCGCCAGCGCGGCAATGATAAGCCACATGGCGGCCTCGCGCCTGGGCCAGCGGCGGCCCATGAAGCGCAGCACAAACATGGCATTGCAGCCGTGGTAGAGCACATAGGCAACCGACACCACGGCTGCATAGGTATTGATATGGTTGAACGGCCAGGGCGTGGTGCTGACAAAGTTGACGGTAAAGCCCACCCAGGCGGCCTGGCGTGCGGCGTACCAGCCGTAGGCGGCCTCTTGGCGGCGCATCAGCCACAGCACCAGGAAGAAGCAGCCCAGGGTCGCCCCCACGCCCAGGTGCAGCCAGTTGAGGTTGTGCCGCACCAGGTAGCTGTGCTGCTGTGCCATGCGCAGCGGCTCGGGTGCACCAATCTCAACCGGGCCTAGCGCAGGCTGGTAGGCGTAGTAGCCGCTCACGCGGATCAGCAGCTCGTTGCTGCCGCTGTGCAGCAGCGGCGCGGGCAGCACCAGGTAGCGCGGCGTGTTCCAGGCGCGTGTCATCGGCTCGGTCAGATACGGGTCGCGCTGCAGCTCCACGCCGTTGACCGAGATGACACCGGCTTGCATCAGGTAGTGGATGTAGAGGCCCTGGGTCTGCGGCTCGCCGCTGATGTCCCAGCGCAGCCGGTACCAGACAACGCCGCTATAGCCGGGCCACTGCTGGTTCCAGTCGTTGGGCACCTTCACCGGCACCCAGCCGTTGTCGGGTGGCTGCTGGGCATCCCAGTCCGAGCGCGCCGCCTCGGCCGTGCCAGGCCAGGGCTGGCCTTGCGCCTGCGCGGGCGGCACCTGGCACAGGGCCGCCAGGCAGATCAGCGCAACAAGCCATGCTCGCGTGCACGCCGCAAGGCCTGCGTGCGCGAGCTCACGGCCAATTTGTCGTAGATATGCCGGATATGGGTGTCGATGGTCCATCGGGATAGGTGCAGGCATTCGGCGATTTCGCGGTTGCTCATGCCGGCGGCGACATGGTCGAGGATCTCGCGCTCGCGCTCGGTGAGCGCTTCGCGCAGCGCCGGGTCCGGCGGCTGCGACGGGGTGGGAGGGCGCCTGGCCGGGCGCCCCACCAGGTCCAGAATACGCCGGGCGATGAAGGGGTCGATGGGCGCGCCGCCCTTGAGCACATTGCGCACCGACAGCGCAATCTCCAGGTCGTCGCGCTCCTTGAGCACATAGCCATTGGCGCCGGCGCGCAGCGCGCCCAGAATCATCTCCTCGGTGCTCCAGGCCGACACCACCAGAATCGGCAGCACCGGGTTGCGCGCGCGCAGCCAGTCAATCAGGTCAATGCCATTGCCATCGGGCAGGCCCAGATCGATCAGCGCCATCACTATGGGCTGCAGGCCGCCCTCGGGCGCGGTCACCAATTGCTGGCACTCGGCCAGCGAGCCGGCCTCGCACAGCTGATCGGCTGCGACGCCTACCGAGCCCAGCACGGCGCCCAGCCGGGCGAGCATGTCGGGGTCGTCATCAACCAGCAGTACGGGAAGTTGCGCAATAGCCATCGCTACATTTTGACGCAAAGACGGAGATCTTCCATCACGCATTTACGGTAAATGCGGCTGTTATGGCCCCTGGAGCGCTAATGGCCGGACAAGGCGTTGAGCGTGGATGGCACCTGCTGGGCACTGCGCTAGGTGAGCCGCCACAGTACGGCAGAGGCCAGCAGCATAAAGCCAGCCACGGAGCGGTGCCCAGGCACCACCACCTTGCCGCACAGCGGCGTGGCGGCCAAGAGATGCTGCGCTGGAACGCGCCCGCTGCGCGCCCAGCAGCGGACTGATGAGCGCCAGCTGCGCGACGCCTGCGCACAGCACCAGCGTGTCGCTGGTGACCGCGCCGATCCGCGCCATGGCCACAGGTTGCGGACGGTAGCAAGGCATTTTTGCCATCCAGGTGATCGGCTGCTGTGGTGGGGCGGGCGTGGGGGATCGGTGTTTTGCGTGGTCTGCGCGTCTTTAAATAAAGGGCCGAGAGGCAAGCTCGAGTCCCAAGACAAGCAGCAACAGCAGAAAGCACAGCCGAAAGCGCTGGGGGCTGATGCGCGCCCGGAGCGAAGCGCCAAGCCCCATGCCCAGCAATGCAGGGATGACGCTGAGCGACGACAGACCCAGCTGGTTCAGGCGTAACGCGTCGTTGGCCAGCAAACCTGCGGCAAGGGCCAGGGTCGAGATGCTGAAGGACAGCCCCAGCGCCTGCACCAGCTCATCCTTGTGCAAGCCAAGAGCGCCAAGGTAGGGAACGGCCGGCATGACAAAGACGCCGGTGGCGCCCGTGACCATGCCGGTAACCAGCCCCACCAATGGTGAAAGCCATGTCTCCAGCGCACGCTGGATGGTGAGCGCGGGCGCCAACAAGGCATAGACCGCATACGCGATCAAGGCCGATCCCAGGGCGAAGCCGGACCAGCGAGGGTCAACTTGCACCAGGAGCGCGGACCCGCCCACCGTCCCAATCACCATGGCCGCCAGCATGGGCCACAGGCGCTGCACCAGCGCTGCCACCGCGCTGCCAGAGAACAGTTGCCAAATATTGGTGACTAAGGACGGCACCACCAACAGGGATGCCGCCATGGCCGGCGGCATCACCATGCCCAGCAGCCCCATCGCCACCGTCGGCAGCCCCATCCCGGTCACCCCCTTCACCAAGCCGGCAAAAAGAAAGGTGGCTGTCAGCAAGCCATAAAAGAACATTGAATCATGCATGGGAAACCTCCAGATGGCCCCCATTGAACGGGTTTGGCGGTCCAAGCACAATTCGGAATTTATGGCTGATGCTTCGGTTACTCCTAAGGATCTATGGAGAGGGACTTGAAAATGGCCGGAACAGTTGGAAATGCCGTATATGCCTATGGCTGCTGTCTGGCAGGCGGTAGCCGGGCTGGCGTTGGCCGTTGGGCCCCCGCGGCCCGCTGGACGTGGCAGCGTCCAGTTTGTTTTACTGTGCAGACCATGCCGACCCGGCCGCTCCAGGTGTGCAGCCAGGCCATGCGTTGGCGAAACTCGCCTGCCATCTGCGCAGGCGGGTTTTAGAACGAGCCGCGCAAGGTCAACATCGCGTTGCGCGGCTCGCCATAGTGGCTGCTGTTGACCAGGCTGCCGATGGACGAGTAGTAGCGCTTGTTGAAGATGTTGTTGAGGTTCAGGCTCAGTTGCCAATGTGGGTCGATCTGGTAGCGCACATAGCTGCTCCAGACGGCGCGGCCCGGGGCATGGAGGTTGATCGCACCGATCTTGCGGTAAGAGGCCGTTTGGGTGTTGACGCCGCCACCGATGGTGAGGGCGTTCCAGTCGCCGGGCAGGCGGTAGGTGGTCCACAGGCGCAGCAGGTGCTTGGGCGTGTAGCTGTTGAAGTCCAGGCCTTCGTTGTTGATATCGCGCTTGTAGGTGTTGCGGTTGAAGGTATAGCCGGCAAACAGGTTCCAGCCCCGGCTCAGCTCGCCGCTGATCTCGGCATCAAAGCCCTGGCTGCGCACGCGCCCGTCGTCGGTGTAGCAGTAGTAGCCATCGCGGCAGTCCGGGCCGGAGGCGACGTCTTCGGTGGCGCGGTTCTTCTGGTCGACGCGGTAGAGCGCAAACGATGTGTTGGCGCGGCCGCCCAGGATTTCACCCTTGAGGCCGAGCTCATAGGTTGCACCCTGGATGGGTTTCAAGTTCTGGCCCGCCGCGTTGAGCGACCACTGCGGGTTGAAGATATCGGCATAGCTGGCGTAGGCCGACCATTGCGGGTTGAGGCCATAGATCAGCCCGGCAAAGGGCATGAAGCGGGTGTTGTCCTGGTGCGTGGATGAGGCGACGACGGTGCCGGTCGTCGTCGTGATCGTGTCGAAATCGGTCTTGTAGCTGCCCAGGCGCCCACCCAACACCAGCTTGAGCGGATCGCTCAGCTGCAGGCGCAGCGCGCCATAGGCGCCGGCCTGGCGCGTCTTGCCCAAGGTGCGCTCGGTGTTGGCATAGCGAATGGCCTCGTCGCTGGGCTCGGTGCGGAACGGGTCCGGGTCAAACACATTGATCGGCACCGCCGGGCTCATCGAGCTGTAGTCGCTGGTGACCTTGCCCTGGCTGTAGCTCGTGCCCAGAACCAGCTGGTGCTCGCGCCCCAAGGCGCTGAAGTCGCCCACCAGGCTCGCATCCAGGCCCGAGGCGCTCTGGTCGGCTTGCGTCAGGTTGCTGACGGTGGCGCCCAGGCCGGTGGCGGCGGCCACGGCGCGCTGGGAAGAGGCGTACTTCATGTCCAGCGCTTCCTTGACGTGCAGGGCCGAGACCTTGGCGCGCCAGCGGCTGTTGAAGGTATGGGAGAGGTCGGCGTACAGCGTCTGGGTATGGTTGTTCTGGCGGTTCCAGATGGCGCCCAGGTAGGTGGAGCGGGGCAGCGCGATGTCGCGGCCATCGCTGTAGTGCGGCAGGCCCGAGATAAAGGGCCGGCCCTTGAAGGACTCGTAGCTTGCGCCCACGCTGACCTGGGTCTGGGGCGAGATGTCGTACTCCAGGGTGCCGTACAGGGTGCCATTGCGCTGGTTGGCATAGTCGATGAAGGAGTGCTGGTCGTCCACATCGATGACGGCGCGGCCGCGCAGGCTGCCTTCGGCGTTCAACGCGCCGCTGCCATCGATTTGCGCGCCATAGCGGTCCCAGGAGCCGGCCTTGGCGGTGACGGTGACGCCGCCTTCCTTGAGCGGGCGCTTGCGCGCCAGGTTGACGGCGCCGCTCGGGTCGCCGCCGCCTTGCAGCAGGCCGGCCGAGCCGCGCAGCACTTCGGCCCGGTCATAGATGGCCGTGCCGCCCTGGTAGTTGCTGGCGCGGCCATAGAGGCGCTGCACATTGACCCCGTCATACTGGATGGTGGCGATGCTGAAGCCGCGCGAGTAGATGTACTTGCCGCCTTGCGGGCTTTGCAGCAAGGTGATGCCAGTGGTGCTGCCCAGCGCATCGTAGACCGAGGTCGCGTTTTGCTCATCCATCAGCTGGCGGGTGACCACGCTGATCGACTGGGGGATGTCCTTGAGCGCCTGCTCACCCTTGCCGATGGTGACGGCACGCGGCGTGTAGGCGCCGGTCTGCTCGGTGGTCGCACTGCGGATGGCCGGCGCGGTCACGCGGATCTCGTTGAGCGTCAGGCCAGCGGCGGCGGCATCGCTGCTGACGGTCGTGGCGCCGGCTCCGGCTCCCGTATGGGGCGCGGCGCGCAATGCCCAGGTGCCGCCGTCGATCTTGACCAGCTCCAGCCCGCTGCCGGCCAGCGCGGCGCGCGCTGCGTCCTCCGGGGCATAGCTGCCGCGCAGGGCCGGCGCCGTGCGGCCGTGCACCAGGCTGGCATCCATGCTGATTTGCTGGCCGCTTTGCGAGGCAATGCGGGCCAGCGTGCTGCCCAGCGGCTGGGCAGGCAGGTCATAGCTTTGGACGGCGGCCGGGTGGCTGGTTTGGGCCTGGGCAGGCAAGCTGCAGGCGATGGCGGCGGCCAGTGCGAGTGCGCCCATATGCGCAGTGGGCAGGGCGGGCGAGCGGCAAAGTGGCATAGATTCCTTGGAGATGCAGAGGGAAAAATAGAGGCTTCCAAGGTATGTAGAGCGAGCACAAAAAAGTGTTCATTTATTTTTGAGGGGCGAGGCCGATGCGCTGCAGCCCCATCCCGAACAGACCTGTCCGGACAGGGCTGTGCGCCTCAGGCCGCCTCGATCACGACCAGCCAGCCGCGCTGGTAGACGCGCACCGTGATGGGCAGGGTCGCCGCCAGCGCATCCAAGGCGCGGTCGCTGTCATCGAGCGCATAGTTGCCATAGACCCGCAGCGCCGCAGCCTGGGCGCTGATGCGGACAAAACCCCGGCGGTAGGCCCGCAGCGCCTGCACCACCTCGCCCAGCGGCTGGTGGTGCACTTCGAGCATGCCGCGCTGCCAGGCAGCCGCTGCCTGCGGGCTGGTGTCGTCGCCAGCGATCGACAGCGTATCAAAGCGCGCGCTTCGGCCTTCTTCCAGCACCTGGCTGGCACCGGCTGCAGTCGTCAGGCGCGTGGCGTGCTCGAGCATGCTGACGCGGGTAGCGGCCTCATCCAGCCGTACGGCAAAGCGGGTACCCAGCGCCTGGATGCGGCCGTGCGGGCTCAGCACCTCCAACGGCGCCAGGCCGTTGCTGGCGGGCTGGGCCTGCAACAGCAGCGCGCCCTGGCGCAGCTTGACCCGGCGGCGGTCCGCGCCAAAGTCCAGGTCCACGGCCGAGCGCGCATCCAACAGCAGCTCGCTGCCATCGGGCAGGGTGAACGCATGGCGCTCGCCGGTGCCGGTGCGCAGGTCGGCGGTGATCTGGCGCAGCGGCATCTGGCGGTTGGCCAGCAGCAGCGCCCCGGTGGACACGCCGGCAACGGCCAACGCACCGCTGAGCAAACGCCGCCGGCTGCTGCCCCGGCGCTGGGCATGCGCGAGGGCCTGGCCCATCACATCTCCGATCGGGGTGGCGGCTTGGGGCGCGGCCACGGCGCGGGCAGCGCCAAACTGCGCATGCAGGCTGCCGCTCAGCCGCTGCCAGACCACCTGGTGCTGGGGGTGGGCGGCGAGCCAGGCACGGTGGCGGGCCTGGTCGGCCTCGGTCATCTCGCCCGAGTGGAACTGCACGAGCCATTCCACGGCCGCTTCGCTGACCGGGTCGAGCGCGGATTCGGGGCCTGCCGTCATCCAGCGCTCAGGCGGGTCGCCATCGCAGGTGCTGCATTGCGCACTGGTGCGGTAATGCCGGCATCCTGCCTGGCCAGGGCCAGCGCAATGCGGCGAAAGCCCTCTGCCATATGGCGGCGCACGGTGCTGTGCGAGATGCCCAGGCGCGTTGCGATGGCCTCATAGCCCAGACCATCGAGCTGGCTGAGCACAAAGGCCTGCTGGGCCGGCAGCGGCAGGCCGTCGAGCGCATGGGCCACATGGGCCAGCGTCTCTTGCAGCACCGCCAGCTCTTCGGGCGAGGGCATCAGCGGCTCGGGCTGGGCGCCCAGCGCTTCGAGGTAGCTGCGCTCCAAGTCGCGGCGGCGCCAGTGGTTGATCAGCAGCCGCTTGGCAATGGTCGTCAAAAACGCCCGGGGCTCACGGATGGCCTCGGGCGGCGTGGCACTGGTGAGCACGCAGACAAAGGTGTCGGCCGCCATGTCCTGCGCATCGGCGGCATTGCCGAGCCGGTGCTGCAGGCGCTGCTGCAGCCATTGGTGGTGGCCGGTGTAGAGAAGCTGGATGTCGAGAATGGCAGACATGGGAGGCGGTGCCAAACAGGCGGCAAGCGGATGCATTTGAGAATTATTCGCATTTTAAGTCGGTTTCCTGGGCCTGTCGGCAATACCCTCGTGCCGTGGGATGGATGCCGATGGGCATGCGGCGCAAGGCGTCGTTTGCGGTCAGCTGCGAGCTCGTGGCAACGACGACGACGCAGCGAATCGCCCGAGCCCGCATGCAGGCAAATCAGAGGCGTTGGCCGAGGGCCCTTCGCTCTGGCGTTGGGGTTTGTGTTGTGCCGCGGGCCAGATGCGGGCCGCGCTGCTTCGCCGAGCACGGTTCGCATGGCTATCGATGGCAGTCGGCGCCATGGATGAGGTGCCTAGCCAATTGGTAAACGCGGGAAGCGCCTACTTGAAGGACATCTACTTGCTCTCGCTCCATCGCCCTGGCGATGGGGTAGCCTGACTCACAGCTTCAGGTAAAGGAACAAGATGAGCTATGGGCAAATACTGTTGTTTTTCTTCATGTGTTGGCTGTCGTACTTTGCGTACTGGCTTTTGTCGAGGGGGCCGCCGAATGCGCCTGGGCGTCTCAGCCGCCCTGTTGAGGGCTCGGTCCGATTGGAAGACCTGATATCAAAAAAGCACTGGGCCAGAGGGGAGACGGTCAAAATTGCCGACGATGGCAGCTATACGGCAAACATCTCACGAGTCGCAGGCAATACCTTTGGTGAAAACGCCAACCGGGAGTGCATCGCGTTTCTTGTTCCAGAAGACGGCAAGGCGAGTTCCGACAAGGCCGTGTCAGTGGTGGTGGATGGGCTGCGCATCGGTCAGCTGTCCGCGAGAGACCTGATGCCCTTTAAAGTCATGTTGCATGGCGCGGGATTGCATGCCCAAGTCACATCCTGCGATGCATATATCGGCGGTGGCGGAACGGCGGCGGACGGGAAAAAGCGGCACTACGCGATTTGCCTGGATGTGGATTGGTTCGAAGCCTAGCGCCTTGAAGGCGGGCCACCGGGGTTCGCGGGCCTGTCACCGAGCCTGATGACTGAAGCGCGCCATGGCGCTGGCTTGCTCGGTGGTGCATGTCATGGCTCACAGCGGCGAGATTGCAGCCCGGGGCCTGCAGTGGACGAAAAAAACCGCCCGGAGGCGGTTATAGATCGGCAGAGCCAAGCTCCTTAAAGGTTGCTTGTCTGTCTATCGCTTGCGGAACTGCTTGGAGCCGGTGGCGGCTCCTGTGCGAGGCGCAAGATGCCGGAACGTAATTCGACCCTTCGACAGATCGTAAGGGGACATTTCGATAGTCACATTGTCCCCTGCAATGATCTTGATACGGTGCTTTCTCATCTTGCCACCGGTATATGCAATGAGGGAGTGTCCATTGTCCAGGTTCACGCGATACCTGGCATCTGGAAGAATTTCTTCGATCTTCCCCTGCATTTCGATAAGGTCTTCTTTGCTCAACGGATGTCCTTGGTGATGGCCTGCGGCCTTATTTCATGAGGGCAAGCTGCATGCCCTCTTGCTTGGCGTGATCGACCGCCTCCTGCGCTGTCTCGAACAGCTTGGAGAAGGTGTACACGGTGTCTTGCGCTACTGAGCCCTGGCCGGACTTCAATGAGACTGCGGATTGGAACTTTCCGTCTGGCTGCTCGCACACGCCTGGCGAGATGAAGTAACGGGAAATTTTGTTAGTGTCTTTAAAAAAATGAAACATGGGTGCGCGCTCCACACGTTGACACGGTGGAGCATGAAGCGCCAGAAATAAATGCGAAAGAGGGAAAAGCCGACCCTAGGAATTTATTGTGGCTTGGAGGGCTTGCCTAGGATGGTGTGCACAGCGCCTTGAGCACTTTGCACTTTGACGAATCAAGGGGCAAGCATGCCCTGATCGGATATTTCAGGATAGCACAAAGCTGACTTCCGTGCGCGAGAAGTCCAATTGCAGGAAGAATCCAGGTCAGGGCCCAGGGTGGGCACCGGCTCCCAAAAAGGCAACCCATCCTGTGGCAGCGACGGTACACCCCAGAGCGCTACGGCGCAGCGATGGCTGCGGGTAATGCGAAATCAGGATGGTCGTACAGCCGTTGGCAAGCCCGCTTGATCTGGTAGGCGGCCATTTCGCTGCGCGTGTCTTGCGCTTTTCGGGCTGAACACTGGGCCCCGGAGCGGAAGTCTGTGCCGCCATTTCTTGACCCTTGTCCTACCGCCTCCATCCCTGCGGGGTAGCTTGCCAAGCAGCCTTGCGATACCGCCTTGGCAGCAGCGTCGCTTCCCACTTGTTCCGCATGGTCGAGGATGCAGGTTGCGTAGTTGCCCGCCCGTATCGGTAGGGGCCACAGCAGGGCCAGTGCTGCCAACGGTGACGACAGCGCAATCCACCAAGAAAAAAACCGCGCAACGGCGGTCAGGTCTTTGGACTGCAGCGTCCCCCGGTTATAGAAATTTGAAGGCATGCACCGCCGCGATCTGCTGGTCCTGGCCGGGGCGATCTTTGTCTGCAGGGAGTTTCTTGTCTTGCTCCTGCGGCGCTGGCACCCCCGCGCTGTGCAGCATCAGTTTGGACGTATCCCAAAACGACGCAGGGGGATAGGCTGAGAATTTGAACATGTAGACCTCCGGTCTATTGCGGCAGATCAAGATGGATTGCCTCGACCCACAGTACTCCTTTTAATGACCTTAAACCGGCCCACACAATGTCTTACGTTGGCACTTTGGGTAGGCACCGCCTGCGCCGCTTGCCGCGCCGTTGGCACATGCCAGAGACGCCATCGCTGGGCACAGAGCATGCTGGGATGTCGCATTGCCATGCGGGTACCGGGCGCTTTTGCGACCAAAGGAGCCGGAAGCCAGACGCAATTCCAGGCAAACAGCCCGCCAGTGGGCGGGCTGTGGTGCCGGTAGCCAGGCCTGGGTGATACCGCAGGCAGGTGCAAGAAAGCCGATGCTCGCTAAAAGCCGTTCATGCAAGCTTGAACCGGATGGAGGAGATGCACGAACTCGGCGTGAAACAGAGACTAGGTGGCGAGCTGCTTGGCGTTTTGCAATGCAGCGAGGCGGCGGTACTTTTCGAAGGTCTTGCTGATATCAGTGGACACCGCTGGAACATAGCGGTTTTGCTTCTCACCACGCTGCGCGACTAAGGGTCGGGTTGGCATGGTCAGCATCGGAAATGATGGCTGGTGTTGCATGACGAACTCCTTTCTTCGATAGCTCCATGATCGCCGCGAAGGGCTGCTTCGCGGTGTAGGCGCTGTCTGAGGAATGTCAACAGATTTGAGCTGACTGGCTGTAGTGTTTTTGCCCGTGGCCTGCTGCCGCAGCGATGGCGTTGGGCAGATTGCTGCAGCGCCTGGCGGCACATCAGGCCTTGAGGGCAGTTTTGGTGCTGCGTGCAGGGCTGCCTTAGCGCAGCCCGTGCTAGGTCGCCAGCCGAATGGCCCCCGCAAAGCCATGCTCGACGCGCGAAAAAGGCCGGCCGCTGGTGAGCACCCGCGGCAAGGCGCTCCAGGCGATCTGGGCGCCCAGGGCGGCAAGGCGGTCCACCAACGCCTGGTCTTCGCCGCACTCCATCGCGTCAAACCCGCCCGCCTGTTGGTAGCAATGGGCAGACAGGCCCAGGTTGGCGCCATGCACATGGCGGTGGCCGTCGCGGTCCTGGTAGCTCGATTCAAAGCGCAGACGCGCGGCCTGTGCATCCAGGCCGTGCGCCTGCCAGCTGTCGACCCCCACCGTGCCGCAGACCACATCGGCCCCCAGCGACAGCTGCACCGCCAGCCAATCGGGTGCCACGCGGGTATCGGCATCGGTAAATGCCAGCCAGCGCGCCTGGTGCTGCAGCAGATGGCGCGCACCTGCGGCCCGCGCGCGGCCCACATTGCGGGCACTGACGTGCAGGGTCACAAAAGGCCATTGCTGTGCGATGGCAGCGCTGCCATCGCTGCAGCTGTCGAGCACGACGACAACCTTGACGTCTTCGCCCTCCAGATCGGGGTGCAGGCTGGCGCGGGCGACGCTCTCGAGGCAGGCCGCGATAAGTTCCTCTTCGTCATGGGCGGGTATGCAGATACCAATCATCGGGTGCTCACAGTCTTTCCCAAACCTCTAGCAAGAAATCAGTCTCGCGGTGCTCCACCACAGTCTTGAGCGCTGCGCTGGCCCCCACCTGCGCATGGATGGTATCGGCGGCTTGCAGCAGGTCGGGCGCCTGGTGGCGCCAGTGGCACATCAGCCAATGACCACCCGGCGCGAGGCACGACAAGCAGCGCTCGATGAACAACGCCAGATCGGCATCACACAGGTAGTAGGCGAGCTCGGAAACCACCAAGAGATCAAAGCCGCCGGGTGGAACCTGGGGCCACTGCTGCGGCAGTTGCAGCTTTTGCAGGTGCAGCTGGTGCCGGTCCTCGCGCTGGATGCGGGCGTTGCACAGCAGCACCGCCGATTCGGCACAGTCGGCGGCGATCAGTTGGTCACAGCGCTCGAGCAGCGCCATCGTGGTTTCGCCATTGCCGCAGCCGGGCTCAAACGCGTAGCGGTAGTGCTCGCGCGGCAGCGATGCCAGCAGCAGCTGGCGTTTGCGCCGCTCGTACCAGGCGGTCTTGACGGCCCAGGGGTCCGGGGAGCGTTGGTAGAGCTGTTCAAAGTGTTGGCGCTGGTTCATCGCAAGATCACCTCGAAGTTGCGCAAGAGGCGCGCCGTGGCCCAACGGGGCAGGATTGGGGGTCTGCCCGTGGACGGGTCAGGCAGCAACTGGCTGCGAAAGCAGGACAGCGCCAGGCATTTGCGGTCCAGCTGCTCGGCGCTCAGCGGCATGCGCACGGCCTGCTGCCAAGGCACGCGCTGGTCTCCGGGGCTGGCCCAATGCCAGGTCCAGATTGGCACCTCAAACAAGCGGCTGCCCACATCGGCTGTGGCTGCTGCGCAGGCCTCGCCGGTGGCCTCGTGGTCCGGGTGGCCGTCATAGCGCCACGGGCAGAAGACGGCGTCCGTTGCGCGCAGCAGTTGCTGCAGGCGCGACTCGAGCTGGGGCTGGTGGTCCTGTACCTGCCCATCAGGGATGCGCAGGTGGATGATCTGGCTGCCCGGGCAGAGCAGGGCCAGCGCCTGGGCGCTTTCGCGCTCGCGGGCTTGGGCCAGTTGGTCCGGCGTCCACAGGCGCGAGCCCGGGTGGCTGGCTTCGCCCGAGGTGACGGCGATCACCGTGCAGGGCAGCGCGTTGGCCTCGCAGTACTGCATGATGGCGGCAGTGGCAAGAATCTCATCGTCGGGATGGGGTGAGACAATCACCACCCGCTGGCAGCCTTGCAGCAGCGCATCGGCAGGCGTGGTGTCCAAGGGGGCCTGGGCCAGCCAGGACTGCCATTGCAATTCGGGGGTGCCTTCTCCCTCGATATGGCGGGACATCAGAGCTTCCATGGTGCGTTGTTCTCCTGTTGTGTGATGGCCTGCCCGAGAGCGGCGAGATCGCGCTCCGCATGGCTTTGGCGGATAAAAATTGGCAGATCGGCCAGCAGCAAGGCGAGCGACCTGTCTTTGCAAAAAGGGCCCGGGCCCAGCGCGCGCGGCACATGCTGCAGCACTTGCTGGGCTGTGGCCTCGGCGGCCAGGCGGGTGCGGTTCACTTCCCGGGTCCAGGGCTGGTCAGGCTGGGCATCAATATGGGCTGCCGTGGCGCGCAGCAGCGCGGCTGTGGCCGAGAGCGCCACATCCACCGCGCCCAGGTGGGCCAAGGCATGGGGCTCTGCATGGCTGCGGCAGGTGCGCAGCAACTGGCCCGCGATGCGGGCGCTGGCGCCATACCAGCACGCTGCAATGCCGGCGCCCCCATGCTGAAAGCCCGGGCGGCTGAGGTAGGCACCGGGCTGGCCCACCAGGGTGCCAGTGGCGTTGCGCAGCTGCACATCCACACTCGCGCTGTCGGCCATGCCCACGGCCTGCCAGCCATCGCTGCTGACCTGCACTGCGGGCTGGAGCAGGTTGACGGCGACCAGACAGCGCTCGGTATCGGAGAGCCAGGCGGTCACCAGCGCATGGTCCACGGATTGCGCGCCCGAGCACCAGGCCTTGGTGCCGGTCAGCAGCACCTTGCTGCCGGGGGCCAGGCCATCGCTGGCGCTGAGCGCTACGGCCTGCACCCGGTTGCCCGGCGGCTCCGCGCCCCAGACGGCCCAGGTCCGCGCCGCTGCCGGCGCCTGCGCGCCCAGTTCAGCCAGAGTGGCCAGCGCATCGGTATGGCCCTCAAACAACTTGACCAGGCTCAGGTTGCTGGCTGCCACAGCCGCCAGCGCCCGCCAGCGCGCCAGGGTCTGGCCCTGTCCGGGCAGAGGCAACCGGTCAAGGCGCTGCGCCACCAAGGTGCGCAGCATCTCTGCGGGCTCCTGCGGCTCGGAGGCGGTCAGAAAATCTTCAAGTTCGGTAGAGGCATTCATCGTTCAACGGCCCATGCGTATTGCTGCAGCGTCCGGGCGTGGTGCGGGGGCGCTGCCGCTCACCACACGCAGATAGGGAAAGCTGCCATCCCGCGTGGGGCGGGTCATCGGCAGCTCGCCATCCGCGGCGGCAACGAGGCGGTGTGCTGGCACAGACAAGCGCGGTTTACGCGGCATCGCAGGCTGGCACTGGTCCAGCGCCTGCAAAAAGCGCTGGCACCACCAGTGCACATCCTCGGCCTCGATGCGGGCCAGCAGCTTTTGGTGCCGCTCGATGCGCTCGGCCAGCGGCATCTGGAGGGCCTGGTCCAGGCTGTTGGCAGTGCTGTGGGCGTCATAGGGATTGACCAGCAGGGCTTCTTGCAGCTGCTCGGCCGCACCGGCAAAGCGCGACAGCACCAGCACCCCGGGGTCAGCCGGGTCCTGGGCAGCAATGAATTCCTTGGCGACCAGGTTCATGCCGTCGCGCAGCGGCGTGACCAGGCCCACCGCTGCCGAGCGGCACAGGCCCGCCAGCTGGGCACGCGTGAGCACCTGGTGCATGTAGCGCACGGGCATCCAATCGAGCTCACCAAAATCGCCATTGATGGCGCCGCACAGCGATTCGAACTGGCGGCGGATCGCTGCATAGGCCAGCAGGTGCTCGCGGGTGGGCGAGCCGATCTGCACCAGGGTGGCGCTGCGCCGGTGGGCCGGGTGACGCTCGAGCAGATCGCGAAAGGCGTGGATGCGCTCGGGCAGGCCCTTGGAGTAATCGAGCCGGTCAATACCCACCACAAGGCGGCGCTGGCGGTATTCCTGCTCCAGTGTCGCCTGCACCTGCTGGGCGGGGGGGGTGTCCGTCAGCGCTGCAAAGGCGCGGGCATCGATGCCGATCGGAAATACCTCGCAGCGCGTTTGCTGGCCGTGGGCGCGGTAGTGGTGGCGGTGGCTGATGCGGCCATCTGCCTGTGCCAGCACATAGCTCTCAAAATGCTGCAGGTCCTGCCGGCTTTGCAGGCCCACCAGATCAAATGCCATCAAGGCCTGCATCAATGCCTTGTGCTGGGGCACGGCCCCGAGGGCGACCAGCGGCGGGAATGGGATGTGCAGAAAGAAGCCGATGCGCTGCTGGCAGCCCAGCGCGCGCAATTCAGACGCCAGCGCCATCAGGTGGTAATCATGCACCCAGATCACGTCATCGGGCTGCAGCAACGGCAGCAGCTGCTGCGCAAACTGTCGGTTGACACGCTGGTAGCCTTCGTAAAAGCTGGGGTCGAATGCAGCCAGATCCAGGCGATTGTGGAACACCGGCCAGAGCACGTTGTTGCAAAAGCCACTGTAGTAGCTGTCATGGTCGCAGCGCTCCAGCGTGGTCGTGGCGACGGTCACGGCGCCCCATGGGCGGATGGAGGGTTGCGCTGGGGACTGCTCCGTGACCGCGCCGCCCCAGCCAAACCACAGACCGCCGTGGCGCTGCAGCGCCTCTTCCAGCGCGATGGCCAGGCCACCGGGCGCCGCATCCTGCGGATCGGCCACGCGGTTGGAGACAATGACCAGACGGCTCATGGTTGCACCTCCGCCGGCCGGCGCAGCGCGCTCAGCATGCGTTGCTGCGTGCACGCGGCTTGAAGCCAGTGGTAGACGGCCTCCACGCCATCGAGGCGGTGGCTGGCGCAGCTTACGTCCGCGCCCACCTTGATGGCGACGCCGCGCTCGGCCAGCACAGCGGCAAAGCCGCTTTCATCGCTGATGTCATCACCCAGGAAAAATGGCGTGCGGCCGGCAAACGGCGGCTCCTGCATAAAGGCCTGGATGGCGCGGCCCTTGCTCGCGCCCACCGGCAGCATCTCCAGCACCTGCTTGCCGCGCAGCAGCGTCCACTGCGGCCTGTGGGCCAGCATCGCTTGCAGGCTGCGCAGGCACAGGTCCTCCAGCGATGGATCGCGGCGGTAGTGCAGGGCAACACCGCTTTGTTTGGGCTCGACATACAGCGCTGGGTGCGCCTGGGCCAATTGCTCGCAGGCGTCGATCACTGCAGAAATATCACCTGGCGCGTCGTCGCATTGGTGGCCTGCGGCATCGCGGCGCTGCGCGCCATGCGCGCCGGCACAGGGCAATTGCAAGGGCTGCAGGAAGGCGTCAATGACTGCAATCTCCCGCCCGGAGATGATGGCCAGCGCGCCGCCCAGCAGTGCCTGCAGATCGCGCAACAACGGCACCAGCCCGGCAGGCACGGCAATGCTGTCTGGCGTTGGGGCAATGGGCACCAGGCTGCCATCGAAGTCGAGGAACAGCGCCGCATTGGCGGGCAGATGCGGCGGCACTGGCAAGAGGCTGGCCATCAGGGATCCAGCGGTTCTGGGCTGATGACGCGCTCGGATTCGGGATCCTGCGGAATGTCGGGCTCGGTGCTGGGTGAGAACGGAGGGTGGGGCGGGTCCTCGCCCGGCTCGGGTGCCAAAGGCTCCTGCTCGGGATAGGGCTTGCCCACGGGATCCATGGTTTCGTCTTCGGGGTAACTGGGTTGGGTTGCGGGCCGGGTGTCGGTGCGGCTGTCGGTACCGGTTTCCGGCTGGGTGTCTGGCTTGGTGCTGCTCATGTCGTGCTCCTCGGTCGTATGCCTACTAGGTTCGCTGCTGCCGCGCCCCAGGTCTGTAGGATTTGTGCGCCCGCGCATGGAGTCATCCAAGCGAGTTGGCAGCTGAGGCTGGTGCAGGATCGGGGTGGTGCGGTCTTTTTGTCAGACCGCGCTGGCATGCAGATGGTCGGAAGTTCCCTGTTCGCGTTGCCATTTGCTCTCAGCGGTCCGGCCGTGACGCGCGCACACTGGCCGCATACCTAGGAGGCCGGCATGAAAGCGCAGCAAGGCAACGCCCCGACATCGACACGAACCATCTGGAAAGGCGCGATCAGCTTTGGGCTGGTGCATGTGCCCATAGGGCTGTACACGGCCACGCGCGATTCGGGCATTGATTTTGACTGGCTGGACAAACGCTCGATGGAGCCAGTGGGCTACAAGCGCATCAACAAGCGCACTGGCAAGGAGATCGCCAGCAGCGATATCGTCAAAGGCGTGGAGTACGAAGACGGGCACTATGTGATCCTGAGCCAGGAGGAGATCAGCGCGGCCTTTCCCAAAACCACGCAGACCATCGAGATCGAGGTCTTTGTCGATGCCGATGACATTCCGCTGATCTACCTGGAGCGGCCCTACTACACGGCGCCGCTCAAGCGCGGCGAAAAGGTGTATGCACTGCTGCGCGAGGCGCTGCGCAAGACCAACAATGTCGGCGTGGCCAAGGTCGTCATCCAGACCAAGCAGCACCTGGCCGTGCTGGTGCCGTGCGGGCGGGCGCTGGTGCTGAACCTTCTGCGCTGGGGCGGTGATATCCGCTCGTTCGAGCAGCTCAACCTGCCGCCCCAATCGCCCAAGGCCGCAGGCATCAGCAGCGCCGAGATGGACATGGCCGTTGCGTTGATCGAAGACAAGGCCCAGGCCTGGAATGCCGATGATTTTCGCAATTCCTTCTCCGAACAGATCCAGAAGCTCATCGTTGCCAAGGTCAAATCGGGCGAGGTCGAAGAGGTGGTGCAGGCGCCCAAGGATTCGCCGGTATCGGGCGGCGCCGAGATCCTGGATTTGACCGCATTGCTCAAGCGCAGCCTGGCTGGCGGCGCCAAGACTGCCGAGGCCAAGCGCGCTGCACGCAAAACCAAGGCCGCGCCGGCCAAGACCAAGGCCAGTGCCCCAGCCAAAGTGGCAGCCGCAGCGGCTAAACCCAAGGCCAAGTCCACGCCAGCCACCAAATCCGCCAGCGCCCGCAAGCCCACGCCTGCCAAGCGGCGTGCGGCTTAGTGGCCTGGCGCCCTGGAGGCTCTGCATGCCCAGTTCATTGGACAAATACCAAGCCAAGCGCAACTTTGCCAAGACCCCTGAGCCGGCCGACGGCGGCGAATCGGTCGCGGGCCAGCTGCAGTTTGTCATCCAGAAACACTGGGCCAGCCATTTGCACTACGACCTGCGGCTCGAGCTCGATGGCGTGATGAAAAGCTGGGCGGTGCCCAAAGGGCCCAGCCTGGACCCCAGCCACAAGCGCATGGCCGTGCAGGTGGAAGACCACCCGATTTCCTACAACCGCTTTGAGGGCCAGATCCCCGCCGGCCACTATGGCGCGGGCAAGGTGATCGTCTGGGACAAAGGCCTGTGGCTGCCGCTGGCTGACCCGCACGAGGGCTACCGCAAGGGCAAACTCCATTTTGAGTTGCAGGGCCACAAGCTGGGCGGGCGCTGGACCCTGGTGCGCATGAAGGGCAAGGAGGGCGAGCGCCAACCGCCTTGGCTTTGGATCAAGGAAGCGGACGACTTTGCCCGCCCGGCTGGCGAGTTGGACATTGTCAGCGCCCGGCCCGACAGCGTGGCCAGTGTGCAGCGGGCGGCGGTCGCCCAACTCGCTGCAGCGCCAGCGGCCCAGCGCGGCACCACCCGCAAAGCGAAAACCCGAGCCACTGCCTTGCCCACCACGATGGCGCCGCAGCTGGCCGTGCTCGCTGATGCGCCGCCCCCGAACCCCCAGGACTGGGCCTGGGAGCTCAAGCTCGATGGCTACCGCATGGCAGCGCGCAAACAGGGCCGCAAGCTGGCGCTGTGGACCCGCAATGGCAAGGACTGGACGGCCAAGATGCCGGCGTTGGCAGCGGCCCTGCAGCATCTGCAGCTCAACGACGCCTGGCTGGATGGCGAGGTGGTAGCGCTCAATGACAAAGGGCTGCCCGATTTTCAGCGGCTGCAAAACGCGTTTGATGGGGAGGGTACGGCCGACCTTGTCTATTACCTGTTTGACCTGATGTTTGCCAATGGTCAGGATTTGCGTGCCCAGCCCTGGCAGGCGCGGCGCCAGGCGCTGCGGGCGGCGCTGGATGCCAGCCCGGGCTTGGGCAACAGCGTGCGAATCAGTGAGGCTTTTGCCGGCGACCCGGCACAACTGTTGGCCTCGGCCTGCGCGCTGGGCATGGAGGGCATTGTCGGCAAGCGCAAGGATGCCGCCTACCGCGAGGGCCGCACGGCGGACTGGATCAAGCTCAAATGCGGCCAGCGCCAGGAGTTTGTCATCGGCGGCTACACGCGCCCCCAAGGCACGCGAACCGGTCTGGGCTCATTGCTGCTGGGGATGCACGACAGCGGCGGCCAACTGGTCTATGCCGGCAATGTGGGCACGGGTTTTACCGAGGCCAGCCTGCGCGCGCTGACGGCGCAACTGCAAAAAATCAAGACTAGGACATGCCCTTTTGTGGACCCCAAGCGCATTGACTATGCGGCCATCTGGGTTCGTCCCGAGCTGGTCGCAGAAATCGCCTTTGCCGGCTGGACCGGCCAGGGCCGGGTGCGCCATGCGGTCTTCCATGGCTTGCGCGGGGACAAGCCCGCCAACCAGATCACTCGGGAGAGAACCACCACCATGCCTGTTTGCAAGATAACCCCCAGCGCTACCGGCGGCATTGAGGTCAGCCATGGAGAGCGCATCATGGACGCCAGCACGGGCGTGACCAAGCTGGACGTGGTGCGCTACTACGAGCAGGTGGCGCCGCTGATGATGGAGCACCTGCAAGACCGGCCTACCTCGCTGGTGCGCACCCCCGATGGGGTGGGGGGGCGAGCATTTCTTTCAGAAGCACCTGCAGGCCCGTGCCATGGCCGGCATCGTGCAGTTGCCCCCGTCGCTCGATCCGGAACACCCGCCGCTGCTGGCCATTGCCCAATCGGAGGGCCTGGTCCAGGCGGCGCAGTTCAATGTGCTGGAGTTCCACACCTGGAACGCCAGGCGCGACAAGATTCTGCGGCCCGACCGCATGACCTTTGACCTGGACCCGGGAGAGGGCGTGGCCTGGCCGGCGGTGCAGGAGGCGGCAGAGCTGGTGCGGGTGCTGCTGCAGGAGCTTGGCTTGGAGCCCTTTCTCAAAACCAGCGGCGGCAAGGGCCTGCACTTGGTGGTACCGATCCAGCGCCGCCATGACTGGGATACCGTCAAGGGCTTTTCCAAGGCGATCGTGCAGCACCTCGCAGCCACCGTGCCCCAGCGCTTTGTGGCCAAGAGCGGCCCGCAAAACCGCAAGGGCAAGATCTTTGTCGACTACCTGCGTAATGGCTGGGGCGCCACGACGGTCAGTGCCTGGTCGCTGCGGGCGCGGCCGGGTATGGGTGTGTCGGTACCCATCGGCTGGTCGGAGCTGGAGCAGGTCAGCAGCGGCGCACACTGGGGCATTGAGTCCATTGAAGCGCGCTTTCGCAAGGGCAATGCACCCTGGGATGGCTATGCTCAAGCGGCGGTGTCAATTACCGCAGCAATGAAGCGGCTCGCTGACGCAGGCTCATCATCGGGCGATGGATAGGCTTGAAAGCCTCTATATCAACCCAGTGCATATCAGCTGGGTTAGTCTTACGGAAAGCAAATAACAAGTCTGCGCCACGCCTGGGGGTGGCTGTAGGACGTTTTCTGCTTATTTCGTAATTTTAAGATCGCTGGCTGGCGTTTTGGAGTAGTTTTGTTACAGTTTAACCACCAAAGCATTGGAGGCTAGGAATGTCTACGCAGACCGGAAATGACAAGGAGAAAGACGCCTATTTGGATGCGTTGAAAGCCCAGGGCGCCGAATTGCTGGCAGACCACCCGGCAGAAGGCACCATTGAGCACGCGCGCCTGTCGCTGATCGACGCCAAGATCGAGCAGTTGACGCGACCCATCACCGCAGACAGCTGGAAAACGCCGGAATACTGAATACGCCCGGGGGTGTACCAAACGTTGGTTCTTGTAAAAGAACTTTGCAAAACGCGTGGATGGCGCTATCGTCGTGGAACCTGGATCGTCAGCCGAATCTACGGTTTGGGTATCAGGTGGAAAGGAGGTCTTATGCGAGAAGCGGAAGACCTGCTTGTGGTGACGCAAGCGCAATACGAGCGTCTGGAACTGGAAGTGATTGGTTTACGGGATCTGGAGCCCTTCATGGGCTCTCCGCAATATGATCGCCTGCAGGATGTGGAATTGGCACTGAAACATTACCATACGCAATTTCGCCCCTAAGCGATACGACACAAAACCCGCAGTGGCGGGTTTTTTCCTGGGCGGGTCTTGCGGCCCGCCTGCTTCACCGCTTTTACTGCTGCTGGGACTGCGCTTGCTGCTGCTGGTTCTGGCCCCGGCCTTGCTGCTGCTGCTGGGCAGGGCGCTGCTGGTTTTGTTGGTCCTGCTGCTTTTGGGCAGGTTGTTGGCCATTGGGACTTTGGTTGGGTTGCTGCTGGTTGGTCATCTCTGTCTCCGATTAAAGGGCGCAGCGGGATATTTGCTGCCCTTTCAGATTAAAGGCGCAGCCTTGCTGAATCTGTAGTCACTGTGCTTGCATGGGCGTAATATGCCGTGGAGGCATGTCGTCACCGCCCATCTCACAGACACGCCAGAGCTAGCCACGCAGCGGCTGCACCAGCAAGCCCCGCAGCAGTAAATCCAGGCCCACGGCGGCTTGCTCCAGGCGCGCTGCGCCATCGGCCCCATCGGCACCTTCAGCCCCATCGGCAATCCAG
Source organism: Comamonas koreensis (assembly GCF_014076495.1). NCBI lineage: Bacteria > Pseudomonadati > Pseudomonadota > Betaproteobacteria > Burkholderiales > Comamonadaceae > Comamonas > Comamonas koreensis. The sequence continues at coordinate 2,476,199 of NZ_CP043575.1, forward strand.
AACGCCGCCTCGGCCAGGCTGCCATAGATCAGTGCTGCGAGCGCCCGCGCATCGGCTGGGGCCACCACGCCTTGCGCGATCAGCGTGCTGATCAAGCCCTGCATGGCGGTGAGGCAATGGCGTTGTGCATCGGGGGACGCGCCGCCTAGCACGGCCCGGGCATCGCGCAGCACGATGCGCTGTATCTCTGGCTCCAAGGCCATTTCCAGGTAGGCGCGGCAGCGCTGGCGAAAGCCTTGCCAGGGGTCCTCGGCGCTGTCCGAGATCGCCTGCAGCCGGGCATCCATCTCGTCATCGATCTGCGCCACCACGGCGGCGAGCAGGCCTTTCTTGTCACCAAAGTGGTGGTAGAGCGCGCCCCGGGTCAGGCCGGCCCGGGCGGTCAAATCGTCCATCGACGTATCGGCATAGCCATGCTCGGCCAGCACTTGGCGGGCGGTGGCCAGCAGGCTGGCACGGGTGGCTTCCATCTCGGCGCGGGTGCGTCGAACCATGCGCAATCTCCTTACATACAGTGCGTATGATTATTTACAAACATGGCGTATGTATATAAGATTTTATTCATACGCCTTGTATGTATTGTCGCTAGCCCGGCCCGTGTTGGCAAGCCGGGCGCAGAAAGAAGCCATGCTCCAGACCTACCGAACAATTTTTGCCGCGCCCGGCAGCACGGGCTTTTGCCTGGCTGGGCTGCTTGCCCGCCTGGCGCTGCCGATGATGGGCATCGGCATCATCACCATGCTGGCCCAGTTGCGCGGCAGCTATGCGCTCGCTGGCGCAGTCTCTGCCGCCTTTGTGCTCAGTTATGCGCTGCTGTCGCCGCAGACATCGCGCCTGGTGGACCGCCATGGCCAGCGCCGCGTGCTGCCGCTGGCCACCGGCATCAGTGTGGCCGGCCTGGTGCTGCTGCTGGCGGCCACCCGGTGGCCGCTGCCCGATTGGACCTTGTTTGCCGGCGCGGTGCTGGCCGGGGCCATGCCCAGCATGCCGGCGATGCTGCGTGCCCGCTGGACGGCGCTGTACCGGGGATCGCCGCAGTTGCAGACCGCTTATGCGCTGGAGGCCGTGCTCGATGAGCTGAGCTTTATTGCCGGGCCACCGTTGTCGGTGGGGCTGTGCGTGGCGGCCTTTGCGCAGGCAGGCCCGCTGGCTGCCGGTGGTCTGCTGGTGCTGGGCGTATTCGCTTTGCTCGCCCAGGGCGCGACCGAGCCAGCGCTTCAGCCGCTTTGCATGCAGGGCAGAGCAGCGGTCTCGGTGATTTGGCTGCCCCATGTGGGCCTACTGGCGCTCTTGATGGCGGCGATGGGGGTCATCGTGGGCACGGTCGATATCGTGAGCGTGGCCTTGGCGCGCACGCTTGGCCAGCCAGCCTGGGCCAGCGGCGTGCTGGCCGCTTATGCGCTGGGCTCTTGCGTGGCAGGCCTGCTGTTTGGTGCGCTCCAACTGCGCATGCCTTTGCCGCAGCAGCTGGCGCTGGGCGGGCTCGCCACGGCGCTGACGACCTTGCCACTGCTGCTGGTAGGCAGCATCCCGGCGCTCGCTGGTGCCGTGCTGCTGGCCGGTCTGTGTTTTGCGCCCACGATGATCGTGGCGATGGCGCTGGTCGAGCGCCTGGTGCCCGCGCAGCGCCTGACCGAGGGCATGACCTGGCTGCTGGCCGGCCTGAATGTGGGCGTAGCGCTGGGCGCAGCGGCATCGGGCCAACTGGTCGATGGCTTGGGTGCTCGCTCGGCCTTTGCGGTGGCCTGGGTGGCTGGGGCGCTTGTGCTGCTGCTGGCGCTATGGGCTGCGCGGCAACTGCGTGTGCCGATGTCTGCTGCGGCAGATGGCACCACCACCAACAACAACACCGCCTCCCCAGCCGCTTGATAGCGCGCTGCCTTTTGCCATGACTGGAACCCATGACATGTCCCTGTCTTTATCAGCGCCTGCTCCACATCATGCCCGCAACCCTTGGCCGGCCGTGATCGCCGCCGGCCTGGCAACCTTTTCTGTCGTTACCACCGAGATGCTGCCCGTGGGCCTCTTGACAGCGATTGCGCCTTCGCTGGGCATGACCACTGGCCAAGCTGGGCTGATGGTGTCGCTGCCTGCCTTGCTGGCAGCGGTGTTTGCACCGCTGGTGGTGGTGATAGCCGGCCGCATGGACCGGCGCCGCATGCTGGCAGCGCTGCTGGCGCTGTTAGCGCTGGCCAATACCGCATCGGCCCTCGCGCCGAGCTGGGGCTGGATGCTGGCCGCCCGCGTGTTGCTGGGTCTGTGCATTGGCGGGATCTGGGCGGTGGCGGGGGGATTGGCGGCGCGCCTAGTGCCAGCGGCTGCCGTCGGGCTCGCCACCTCCATCATCTTTGGCGGGGTGGCCGACGCATCGGTGTTGGGCGTGCCAATGGGCGCGCTGATCGGGGAAGGGGCAGGCTGGCGCTGGGCTTTTGGTGTGATGGCCTTGTTCAGTGTGCTGGTGCTGGCCCTGCAGCTATGGGTGATGCCGGCCTTGCCGGTCCGCAGCGCGGTGGGGCTGCGCCAGTTTCTGGCACTGCGCAGCAACCGCGCGCTGCAAGCGGGTCTGGTGTTGACCTTGCTGCTGGTCGCAGGGCACTTTATGGCCTTTACCTTTGTGCGACCGCTGCTGCTGGCGGTCTCGAGCTTTGATGCGCAGTGGATTGCAGCCTTGCTGCTGGCCTATGGGCTAGCCGGCATTGCGGGCAATTTCATCGCAGGCCTGGCGGCGGCGCACAAAACAACGCTGACGGTGGCCACCATTGCACTGGGGCTGCTGCTGGTGCCGTTGCTTTGGCTGGTGTTTGGCGGCTCTCCCACGGGTGGACTTGCGCTGCTGCTAGTCTGGGGCCTGGCCTATGGTGGGGTGTCCGTCGCCTTGATGACCTGGATGATGAAGGCGGCCCCCCAGGCGATGGAGGTCGTGGCAGCGCTGTATGTCGGGGTTTTCAACACCGGCATTGCGCTGGGTGCTTGGGGAGGTGGGGCGTTGGTCGATGCATGGGGTTTGTCTGCCGTGCTGTGGCCGGCCGCCGCCTTGGCGTCGGCGGCCTTGATGTTGGCGACCGGGCACGCACTGCGGCAGCTGCGCATGGGGACGCGCTAAAGGAGATGGCGCCCCGCCGCTGAGCAGTGACTCACGATCAGTGCCCTTTGCTGGCCACCGCGCCGCTGCGATGTCCCAGGGTGGCCTGTTGCTGACCTCGGCTGCGCAGCAGGGCCACCGCCAACGCAGCGGATAGCACCAGCACCACGGCCGTGGCCATCACCGCGATAAAGCCCTGGTCAAACGCGGCATGGGCTAGGCCCAGCAGCTGCGTGGCAGCCTGCGGCGGCAGTTTTTCTGCAGCCAACAAAGCCGCATCGATGCCGTCACTGGCCCCGCCAGCGGCGCCTTGCAGGCTGTCTGGCAGCACCAGGCTGCTGGTGTAGCGCCAGGACAGCACGCTGCCCAGCAAGGCCACGCCCAGCACGCCACCAAACTCGTAGGACACCTCTTCGACCGAGGCGGCCATGCCGGCATGCTCGGGCGGCGCGCTGTTCATCACCGCGTTCGATGCGGCGGTGATGGTGGCGCCCACGCCCAGGCCCAGGACGGCCAGCACCGCGATTTTCTGCAGGCCATGGGCATCGCTGTTGAGGCTCATGGCCAGCGCGCACAGCGCCACGGCGGTCACGAGGAGGCCGCCCACAATCAGCTGGTGGGTGCCCAGGCGCGACAGTGCCCAGCCGGCAATGGGGCCGGCGACAAAGGCGGCCACGGGGATTGGCAAAATGGCCAGCCCCGCTTGCAGGGGGCTGAGGCCCAGCACCAGCTGCAGGCGCTGGCTGAACACCAGCTCCACCCCGACCAGGGCCACGGCAGCCACCACGGCAGCCACCACACCGCCCGAGAACGTCGGAATGCGGAACAGACGCAGCTCGATCAGCGGTTGGGGCCGGCTGAGCTGGCGGCGGATAAAGACCCACAGCACGGCAGCACTGAGTAGCCCCATCAGCATGGCAAACACCAGCGATGGCGCGGGCTTGGCCAGCTCCTTGATGCCCAGCACCAGGCTCACCATGGCGACCATGGCCTGCAGCGAGCTGCTGTAGTCCCAGCCAGCCAGGCTGGCCTTGGTGCTCAGGCGGTCTGCAGGAATCAGCCAGGCGGTCAGCACCAGGGCCAGCGCCACGATGGGCACATTGACCAGAAACACCGAGCCCCACCAGAAGTACTCCAGCAGCACACCGCCCACCACCGGGCCAAGCGCTGCGCCCCCCGAGGCGACCGAGGCCCAGATGCCGATGGCGACCGAGCGCTCACGCTGGTCGGGAAAGCTCATGCGGATGATGGCCAGGGTGGCGGGCATCATGATGGCCGCACCCAGGCCCAGCACGGCGCGCGCGGCAATCAGCAGCCCGGCATTGGGCGCGTAGGCGGCTGCCAGCGAGGCGGCGCCAAAGATCACCAGGCCGAGCATGAACATGCGGCGGTAGCCCAGGCGGTCGCCTAAAGCGCCCGTGCTCAGCAGCAGGCCCGCGACCACCAGCGCGTAGGCGTTGACGATCCACAGCTTCATTGAGGTGGAGGCGGCCAGGTCATGGGTGAGGGTGGGCAGGGCGGTGTAGAGCACCGTCATGTCGACGACGATCAGCAGCAGCGCCATCGACACAATGGCCAGCACCAGCCATCTTTTGGAATGCAATGCCATGGTCAAACTCCCAACTCTTTCATCATGGTGACGGACACGGGCTGGCAGCCCAGGCGCTCAAACAGCCGGTGCGCCCCTTGGTTGCCGATGCCGCTTTCCAGAAACAGGCGCTGTACGCCTTCTGCCTGGAGCTGGGCGCAGACCCAGCCAAACAAGGCCTCGCCCAGGCCCTGGCCACGCATAGCAGGGCTGACCACCAGATCGTCCAGGGTGGCAAAGGGGGTGGGCGCAAGCTGGGCCTCGTCGAGCGCGACAAAGGCGACGCCGACCAGCGTATCGCCCTGGTGGGCGGTGGCGATGCGCTGCATCGCGTTGGCTTCGGGCGCGGCCAACGTGGCCTCAATCTGCAGCGCCATGTTGTCGGCCAGCTGGGGGCTCCATTGGCCCGGTGCGATGGCGCGCGGGGACTGCAGCTCGCCATGGGAGATGTAATAGGGACTGAGCTGGCCCATGAACAGCGCCAGGATCGCTGGCGACTGCGCGGGGTCATGGCACCAGGCCATCGTCAGGGCTGGTGCGGGGGTGTTGATCGATTGCATGGGCCCGATATTGCGCCATAAAAATCGATTGATAAAGTTGGAATCCATCAATAAATCAGATGGATGAGCTACAGTACCGGGCTATGGAATGGACCGTTGAACAACTGCGGCAGTTTGTCGCCACCGCCGACAGCGGCTCTTTCTCTGCCGCTGCACGTAGCTTGGGCAAGGCGCAGTCGGCCGTCAGCACCGCCGTGGGCATGCTGGAAGTGGACCTGGGCGTGGTGCTGTTTGACCGCTCGCACCGCAATGCCCAGCTCACCGATGCCGGCCGGGTGCTGCTGCTCGAAGCGCGTGAGCTGCTGCGCCAGGCCCAGCAGCTGGACCAGCGCGCGCAGGCGCTCAGCGGCGGGGCCGATGCCGAGCTGTCGCTGGCGATTGACGAGGCGCTGCCCTATACGGCGGTGGCAAGCCTGCTGCGCGAGATGGCGCAGCAGTACCCGGGCCTGGAGCTGCTGCTGCTCAATGGCACCGCCAGCGAGGTGGCCGACTATGTGGGCGAGGGCAGGGCGGGCATGGCCCTGCATATCGATCGGGGCCCGGTGCTGCAGCATTTTGAGCAGCGCCACCTGGGCACCGTGCCCCAGGGGGTGTTTGTGGCGACCGACCACCCGCTCGCCGATGGCCGGGTGGTGGGCCTGCAGCAACTGGCCCAGCACCGCCAGCTGCTGATGCATACCGAGGATGTGCACGAGCGCGCCTACAGCCCGCGCGTGTGGCGCTCAGATAGCTTCTACAACATCGCCGACATGGTGGCCGACAAGCTGGGCTGGGCGGTGCTGCCTGTCAATATCGCGCACTACGAAGGCAACCGCCAGGCGCTGCGCGAGGTGCCTTGCCCGGCGCTGGCGCTGCCCCCGCTGTCGGTGCGCATGCTCTGGCGCCAGGGCGCGCAGCGCAGCCCGACGGCGCAGTATGTCGAGCGGCGTTTTGGCCAGCTGCTGGCGGAGATTCAGACGCCCGAGCCGTAGGGGGTGAGGCGGCTGGCGTTCTCATCGACGGCCAGGCTTTTGCCCAGATAGGGAAAGGCGCGCTGCGGGCAGTGGTCGCGCTCGCAGACCTTGCAGCCCATGCCGATCGGCGTGGCCAGCTCCGGGTCCTGCAGGTCCATTCCCTTGGCATAGACGAGGCGCGCTGCATGGCGCAGGTCGCAGCCCAGGCCGATGGAAAATGTCTTGCGCGGCGCGCCATAGCCGCGCTGCCCGCCCGAGACCGAGCGCGCAATCCACAGGTAGCGCCGGCCATCGGGCATGCCCGCGACCTGGGCGAGCACCTGGCCGGGCTGGCCAAAGGCCTCGTAGACATTCCACAGCGGGCAGGTGCCGCCGGTGCGGCTGAAATGGAAATGCGTGGCCGACTGGCGCTTGGAGATATTGCCGGCCCGGTCCACCCGTACAAAGAAAAACGGCACGCCCGGGCTGCCTGGCCGCTGCAGGGTGCTCAGCCGGTGGCAGACGGTCTCAAAGCCCACGGCAAAGCGCTGGCCGAGCAGGTCAATGTCATAGCCCAGCGCCTCGGCGGCTTGTAGAAAGGGCCCGTAGGGCAGCAGCAGGGCGCCGGCAAAATAGTTGGCCAGGCCCAGCCGCGCCAGCCGGCGGGCAGCGGGGTCGCTGATGAGTGTTGGCACCTGGCTGAGGCTGTCGAGTGTGTCGCCGATCTCGAGCAGCGCCAGCTGGGTGGCAAGCTGGAACGCCTGCTGCGCGGTGCCCAGCGCAGAGGACAGCTGCAGCAGGCGCGAGGCGGGGTCGAACTGGCGTTTGCTCGCGCCTGCGCTGTCCACCAACTCCACCCGCACCTGGTGCGCCAGCGCCAGGCGCTCACGCAGCCAGTCGGCCAGCGGCCTGCCCGGGCGCTCTGCCTGGGCCTGGGCAGCCAGGCTTTCAGCGGCGCGGTCCACCGCATCAAAGTAGTTCTGGTGCGAGAAGAAGAAATCGCGCACCACCTCAAACGGCATGGCGGCGGGCTGGCTGCTGCCGGCGCGGTCATCGCCCAGCTGCAGCGACAGCGCTTCGAGCCGCTCCTTGGTCTCCAGATGGCGGCGGTACAGCGCCACCACCGCTGCGCCCAGCGCCGGCATTTGCGTGGCCACCTCTTGCAGCTCTGGCAGCGCAATGGCCTCGGGCGCATCGGCGAGGGCTTCGCGCAGCCCCGCCACCAGGCGCGCCTCTTCGTCTTCGGAGAACTGCTGGATATCCACGCCCAGGCTGCGGTGCAGTTTGAGCAGCACCGACACCGTCAGCGGCCGCTGGTTTTGTTCGATCTGGTTGAGGTAGCTGGGCGAGAGCCCCAGCGCATGGGCCAGCGCAATCTGGGACAGATTGCGTTCGGCGCGCAGCTTGCGCAGCTTGACGCCCATAAAGGTTTTTTTCATCGCAGAGTCTTTCGCGTCAACAGGGGCGCTCGCATCGAAGAGGCGGTGGAGTACCCAGATTCTACATTTCGCAAAATTCGCAAAATACCAGTTTTCATTCGCAGAAATTCGCCATTTCAGTGCTGTTCATCCCTTTGTATTTTGCGTAAATTGCGAAGCATGACAACACCTACCGGATTCGCCGAGTTGCAAGAGCTGGTACTGCCGGCGCTGGCCAACCACCACGGCACGCTGTTTGCGGGCCAGGGTTTGCAGCTGATGGCCAAGGCCGCGTTTTTGGCGGCGCGGAGCCTGGCGCAACGCGAAGTCGTGATGGCCGCCGTCAGCCGGGTGGACTTTGTGGCACCGGCACCGGTGGGCCATGCCCTGACCTTGCGCGCCTGGGTCAGCCGCGTAGGCCGCAGCTCGATGACCGTCTGCGTGACCGGCTCGGCCGGGCTGCCGGGGACGCCGCCCGAGCTGGTGCTCCAAGGTTTGTTTGACATGGTGGCCGTCGATGCCAAAGGCCGGCCCATCCCCCTCGATTGCGCATATTTGAACCAGGAACCCCTGCTATGACCACCACGACCGCCGAGGCCACCGCGCCCACCACGCCTTCGACCTTCAAGCCCAAGAAATCGGTTGCGCTCTCGGGCGTGACGGCGGGCAACACCGCCTTGTGCACCGTAGGGCGCAGCGGCAATGACCTGCACTACCGGGGCTATGACATTTTGGACATGGCCCAGGTCTGCGAGTTTGAAGAGATCGCCCACCTGCTGGTGCATGGCAAGCTGCCCAACCGCGCCGAGCTGCGCGCCTACAAGGACAAGCTCAAGACGCTGCGCGGCCTGCCCGCGAGCGTCAAGCAGGCGCTGGAGCAGCTGCCCGCCGCCAGCCACCCGATGGATGTGATGCGCACGGGGGTATCGGTGCTGGGCTGCACCCTGCCCGAGAAGGACGACCACAACCTGCCCGGCGCGCGCGATATTGCCGACCGCCTGATGGCATCGCTCGGCTCCATGCTGCTGTACTGGTACCACTTCAGCACCTCGGGCAAATGCATCGATGTGGAGACGGATGACGACTCCATCGGCGCGCATTTTCTGCACCTGCTGCATGGCAAAAAGCCCAGTGCGCTGTGGGAGCGGGCCATGCATACGTCGCTGAACCTGTATGCCGAGCATGAGTTCAATGCCTCGACCTTTACCGCCCGCGTCGTGGCCGGTACCGGTAGTGACATGTATTCGTCGATCACCGGCGCGATTGGCGCGCTGCGCGGCCCCAAGCATGGCGGCGCCAACGAGGTGGCCTTCGAGATCCAGAAGCGCTACGACAGCGCCGATGCCGCCGAGGCCGATATCCGCCGCCGGGTGGAGAACAAGGAGGTGGTGATTGGCTTTGGCCACCCGGTCTACACCGTCAGCGACCCGCGCAATGTCGTCATCAAGGGCGTTGCCAGGGAGCTGTCGCTGGAGGCCGGCTCCACGAAAATGTACGACATTGCCGAGCGCCTGGAGGCCGTGATGTGGGAGGCCAAGAAGATGTTCCCCAACCTCGACTGGTTCAGCGCCGTGAGCTACCACATGATGGGTGTGCCCACTGCGATGTTCACGCCGCTCTTTGTGATTGCGCGCACCAGCGGCTGGGCTGCGCATGTGATCGAGCAGCGCGTGGACAACAAGATCATCCGGCCCAGCGCGCACTACACGGGGCCGGAAGACCAGGTGTTCCAGCCCATCGACCAGCGCAACTGAGCTGTCGGCCGACACGACCTTCTACAGATCTATATAGAAAAGTGACACCCTGCGGGCGGCCCAGCCCGCCGGTCCGCACTGCCCCATGAACAGCAATTACCGACAAGCACTGGCCGGCACCGGCCTGGATTATTTTGATGCGCAGGCGGCAGTCGATGCGCTGGCGCCCGGCGCCTGGGCGCAGCTGCCGTATACGGCGCGCGTCCATGCCGAAAACCTGGTGCGCCGCGCCGACCCGGCGCAGCTGTCAGACTACCTGCGCCAGCTGATCGAGCGCAGGCGCGATATCGACTTTCCCTGGTTTCCCGTGCGCGTGGTCTGCCATGACATCCTGGGCCAGACGGCCTTGGTGGACCTGGCCGGCCTGCGCGATGCGATTGCCCAGGCGGGCGGCGATCCGGCCGCCGTCAACCCGGTGGTGCCGGTGCAGCTAATCGTCGACCATTCGCTGGCCGTCGAATGCGGCGGATTTGACCCGCAGGCCTTTGAGAAAAACCGCGCGATCGAGGACCGCCGCAATGAGGACCGCTTCCATTTCATCGAATGGAGCAAGCGGGCCTTTGCCAATGTGGATGTGATCCCCGCGGGCAACGGCATCATGCACCAGATCAACTTGGAGAAGATGTCGCCGGTGGTGTATGTGCAGGACGGTGTCGCCTTTCCCGATACCTGCGTGGGCACCGACAGCCATACGCCCCATGTCGATGCGCTGGGTGTGATTGCGGTGGGGGTGGGCGGGCTGGAGGCGGAGAATGTGATGCTGGGCCGGGCCTCTTGGATGCGCCTGCCCGATATTGTCGGCGTGGCATTGAGCGGCCAGCCCCAGCCGGGCATTACCGCGACTGACATCGTGCTGGCGCTGACCGAGTTCCTGCGCCAGCAAAAAGTGGTGGGCGCGTATCTGGAGTTTTATGGCGAGGGCGCGCGCAGCCTCTCGGTTGGTGACCGCGCCACCATTGCCAATATGTGCCCGGAGTATGGCGCCACTGCCGCGCTGTTTGCGGTGGATGCGCAGACGCTGGCCTACCTGCGGCTGACGGGCCGGGATGAAGCGCAGGTGCAGCTGGTCGAGACCTATGCCAGGACCGCCGGATTTTGGGCGGACAGCCTGCACGAGGTGCAGTACGAGCGGGTGCTGCAGTTTGACCTGTCGACGGTGGTGCGCAATATGGCGGGTCCGTCCAACCCGCACCGGCGTCTGCCGACCTCGCAGCTGACCGCGCGCGGCATTGCCGGCGCCGAGCCCCTGGCGCTGGCGCGCGCCCAAGAAGCCCAGGGCCTGCTGCCCGATGGTGCCATCATCATCGCCGCCATCACCAGCTGCACCAACACCAGCAATCCGCGAAATGTGATCGCTGCGGCGCTGCTGGCGCGCAATGCGCGGCGCCTGGGCCTGGTGCGCAAGCCCTGGGTCAAGACCTCGCTCGCGCCCGGATCCAAGGCGGTGCAGCTGTACCTGCAAGAGGCGGGTCTGCTGGAGGACCTGGAGGCGCTGGGCTTTGGCATCGTCGCCTTTGCCTGCACCACCTGCAATGGCATGAGCGGCGCGCTCGATACGCAGATCCAGCAGCAGATCATTGAACGCGACCTCTACACCACCGCAGTGCTGTCGGGCAACCGCAATTTTGACGGACGCATCCACCCCTATGCCAAGCAGGCGTTTCTGGCCTCGCCACCGCTGGTGGTGGCCTATGCGATGGCGGGCACCATCCGCTTTGACATCGAAAAGGACGTGCTGGCCGTCGTGAACGGGCAGGAGATCCGGCTGCAGGACCTGTGGCCGAGCGACGCGGAGATCGATGCCGTGGTGGCGCAAGCGGTCAAGCCTGCGCAGTACCGCGCGGTGTACGAGCCCATGTTTGCAGTCCAGGCAGACAACGGCGAGCGGGCGGCTCCGCAGTACGCTTGGCGCCCCCAGTCCACCTATATCCGCCGCCCGCCGTATTGGGACACCGAAGGTGTGGGCGCGCTGGCAGCGCATCCGCGCACGCTCAAGGGGCTGCGGCCGCTGGCACTGCTGCCCGACAACATCACTACCGACCACCTCTCGCCATCCAACGCCATTCTGCCCAGCTCGGCCGCTGGCGAGTACCTGGCCAAGATGGGCCTGCCCGAGGAGGACTTCAACTCCTACGCCACGCACCGGGGCGACCACCTGACCGCCATGCGCGCGACCTTTGCCAACCCCCAGCTGGTCAACGAGATGGCCGTGGTGGGTGGCCAGGTGCAAAAAGGCTCGCTGGCCCGCATCGAGCCCGAGGGGCAGGTGGTGCGCATGTGGGAGGCGATGGAGACCTATCTGCAGCGCCGCCAGCCGCTGATCATCATTGCCGGTGCCGACTATGGCCAGGGCTCCAGCCGCGACTGGGCCGCCAAGGGCGTGCGCCTGGCGGGGGTGGAGGCAGTGGTGGCCGAGGGTTTTGAGCGCATCCACCGCACCAACCTGATCGGTATGGGTGTGCTGCCTCTGGAGTTCCAGCCGGGCACGACACGCAAGACGCTGCAATTGGATGGTACGGAGACCTATGATGTGGAAGGTGAACGCACAGCGCGCGCTACGCTGAGCCTGGTGATCTGGCGCCGCAGCGGCCTGGTGGACCGCGTGCCGCTGACCTGCCGCCTCGATACCGGCGAGGAGCTGTCTGTCTACGAGGCAGGCGGCGTGCTGCAGCGCTTTGCGCAGGATTTTCTGGCATCGCGCGCGGTGCAACCGGCCTCGGTGTGAATGCCTAGTTTTTTTCTGAACGACCATGACGAACCTGACCGCCCATCCTCCCCAGATCAAGATCCCCGCCATTTATATGCGGGGCGGCACCAGCAAGGGGGTGTTCTTCCATGTGCCGGATTTGCCGCTGCCCGCGCAGCAGTCTGGCGCGGCGCGCGATGCGATCTTGCTGCGCACCCTGGGCAGCCCCGACCCCTATGGCAAGCAGATCGATGGCCTGGGCAATGCGTCCTCCAGCACCAGCAAGGCGGTGCTGCTGGCCAGGAGCACTCGCGCTGACCATGATGTGGACTACCTGTTTGGCCAGGTGGCCATCGACAAGCCCTTGGTGGACTGGAGTGGCAACTGCGGCAACCTCTCGGCCGCCGTCGGCCCCTGCGCGATCGCGATGGGCCTGATCGATCCGGCCCGCATCCCGCACAACGGGCTGTGCACGGTGCGTATATGGCAGGCCAATATCGGCAAGACCATCATGGCCCAGGTGCCCATCCGCAACGGACAGGTGCAGGAGAGCGGCGACTTTGCGCTCGATGGCGTGAGCTTTCCCGCTGCCGAGGTGCAGCTGGCCTTCATGGACCCGGCTGATGAGGGCGAGGATGGTGGCGCCATGTTCCCCACCGGCCAGCTGGTGGACCAGCTCGATGTGCCAGGGGTAGGCCGCTTTGCCGCGACCTTGATCAATGCCGGCATCCCGACGATCTTTCTCAATGCGCAAGACCTGGGCTACACCGGCTGCGAGCTGCAGGGCGATATCAATGGCGATGCGCAGGCCTTGGCGCGCCTGGAAGCGATTCGTGCCTGCGGCGCGCTGAAGATGGGCCTGATCCAGGACCTGGCCGAGGCCGCGAGCCGCCAGCACACGCCCAAGATTGCCTTTGTGGCGCCGCCGGCCAGCTACACGGCATCGAGCGGCAAGGCGGTGGAGGCGCAGGACGTGGACTTGCTGGTGCGCGCGCTGTCGATGGGCCAGCTGCACCACGCGATGATGGGCACGGCAGCGGTGGCCATTGGCACGGCTGCAGCCGTGCCGGGTACCCTGGTCAACCTGGCCGCCGGTGGCGGCGAGCGCAGCGCGGTGCGCTTTGGCCACCCCTCGGGAACCCTGCGGGTGGGAGCGGAGGCGCGCCTGCAGGATGGCCAGTGGGTGGTGACCAAGGCGCTGATGAGCCGCAGCGCACGCATTCTGATGGAAGGCGCCGTGCGGGTGCCGGGCGATTGTTTTTGAACGGGGGACGGTGGGATGGATACCAAGCAACTGCTGAAAGACATGGTGGCGGCGCGCCGGGGCGTGCTGGTGCCGGGCGCCTTCAATGCGCTGTCGGCCAAGGTGATCGAGGACCTGGGCTTTGAGGCGATTTACGTGACCGGCGCGGGCGTGACCAATATGTGGTTGGGCCTGCCGGACCAGGGCTTTATGGGCCTCGCTGAGATCGCCGACCACACGGCGCGCATCCGCGATACGGTCAGTGTGCCCTTGCTGGTCGATGCCGATACCGGTTTTGGCAATGCGCTCAATGTCTACCACACGGTGCGCACCCTGGAGCGTGCCGGTGCCGACTGCATCCAGCTCGAAGACCAGGTGGCGCCCAAGCGCTGCGGGCATTTCAACGGCAAGGAGGTGGTCTCCACCGAAGAGGCGGTGAGCAAGATCAAGGCCGCCGTCGATGCCCGGCGCGACCCGAACCTGCTGATCATGGCGCGCACCGATGCGGCGGCCACCCATGGCTTTGAGGCGGCGGTGGAGCGGGCCCAGCGCTTTGCCGAAGCCGGGGCCGATATTTTGTTTGTCGAGGCGGTCACCAGCGCTGAAGAGATCCGCGCGCTGCCCAAGCGGCTCGCCACCCCGCAGCTGATGAACATGGTGATTGGCGGCAAGACCCCCATTTTTGATGCCGAGCAACTGGGCGCGCTGGGCTACGGCATCGTGCTCTATGCCAATGCGGCGCTGCAGGGGGCAGTGGCCGGCATGCAAAAGACCTTGACCGTGCTGCGCGATGAGAAGTCGGTGCAGGAGGCGAGCGGCCTGGTGGCCACCTTTGCCGAGCGCCAGCGCCTGGTGGGCAAGCCCGCCTGGGATGCGCTGGAGAAGCGGTTTACTTAGAGTCGCTAACACGACCCAGCAAACCGAAGGTTTGCGATTGAGACTAGGCGTCGAGCCGCAGGCAGTACAGTAGTACGACAAGGTTCGGCAACGACGTATCAAGGGTTGTGTTAGCGACTCTTAAGGGCGATCATTGGCCGCTGCCACGCGGTGTTCAGCAAACCGTCACGGCGCTGAAATTCACCAGTTTCAGTGAGGGGCAAGGGCCTGGGCTTGCGGAATAATTGCAGCACTTGGAATATGAACGGATCCCATGCCCACCCAGATGCTCACCGCCGATCTCGCACTGCCCGCACCCGTACTGGTGGTGGAGGACAACCCGCTGGTGCGCAACCGGCTGCAGGGCTTGCTGCAGCAGCTGGGCTACAGCAGCGATGCGCTGGTGATGGCCGGGTCGCTCGCCCAGGCGCGCGCTTACCTGGCGGGCGAGGCCCACACCGTATCACTGGTGCTGGTGGACCTGGGCCTGCCCGATGGCAGTGGTATCGAGCTGATCGAGGAGCTCCATGCCCAGGCGCCCAACTTGCCGATGCTGGTGGTGTCTGCCTGGAGCACGCAGGAAATGATCTGGGCGGCCTTGCGCGCGGGCGCCGTGGGCTATGTGCTCAAGGAGCGCGACGACATGGAAATGGCCATGGCCTTGCGCAGCGTGCTGCGCGGCGGCGCGCCCATCGACCCCTTTATTGCCCGGCGCATTATTGAGGAGCTGCCGCTGCAAGCCCCGCCAGCCGTGCAGGCGGCGGACGACCCGGGCTTGAGTGCGCGCGAACACACTATCCTGCACCTCGTGGTCGAGGGCCTGAGCAACCGCGAGATTGCCGAGCGCCTGTTTCTGTCGCGCTACACGGTCGAGTCGCATATCAAGAATGTCTACCGCAAGCTGTCGGTGTCCTCGCGCACCCAGGCAGCGCAGGAAGCGCGCCGGCGCCGCCTGGTGGATTGAGCCGGACGCGCGCAGCGCTGGTCCCTTTTCTCGCTTTCCCCCAACCGCCCGCCCATCCCATCTGGAGTGATTGACCGTGCCCCACACTTTTTTTGATGCGCCTTTGCTGATTCGAGACGGTATCGGCACATGGGTCGATACGCAGGAGAAGCCCTATGTCTGCAATATCGATGGCATGCCCACATTCAAGGACAAGCTCCCTGCAGCGGTGAAGGAGCTGCAGCCTGTGGCCGGCACTCCGGTGGCCGGCAGCCCGGTGGCGGGCAGCCCCGCGGCCGGTTCCCCCGAGCCCTCTTGGGGTCGCGGCTACCAGGTCAGTGGCACGCATCGCTTGCCGCCGACAACATTTGGTGAGGAGACTAAGTTGGAGTTCGTCGCCACCGAGGTGGTGTACGAGCCGCTGTGGGCCACGCGCGAGGCCGCTGCTGCGTTTGGCATCACCTTGATCGAGCCGGGCCAGGGCCTGCGCATGCAAAGCCCGATCCGCCATCTGGAGAACACCCCGTTCGAGTACGGCATGTTTGCCGGCCAGCAGTGTCCGTACCTGGACGATGCGCAGCGCAACCAGCTGCAGCCCACGGTCTGCACCGACCTGGAGCACCATGATTTCCCGCATGTGTTCTCCTCGGTAGACCCCCAGCTGCCGCTGGTGATTTCGGTAGGGCGCTATTGGCCCCACCGGGATAGAATCTTTCTCGCCGATCTTTGGGTGCCCCGGGGCATGGCCTTGTACATGCCGCCCAGGCCCAAAATCCCGGATGCGGCCTATATCGATCTGCACGGCAACCGCAATTCAGCCCTGGCCTGTTGGCGGGGAGGCACACAAAGAAGTGTGCAGACCCTGACCTTGCTGCCCAAAGACAGCGGGTACTTCTACTGGTTCTGGAATGCGTTGCCGACGGTTCACCCCTTGTTGACGCAACCCTGACACCCCTATGCTCGATACGCAGCCTCGTCTACGCACCCTGGAGCCCGATACCGACAACGGCCTCTACCAAACGTTGCTGGAGTCCACGTTGGCGATTCCGTTCCGCATCGATTGGGCGAGCAAAAAGTACACCTATGTGGGCCCACAGATCGAGGCGCTGCTGGGCTGGCCCCAGGACAGCTGGCAGACGGTGAACGATTGGGCCGAGCGTATCCACCCGGACGAGCGCGACACGACGGTCAACCGCTGCGTGGGGCTGTGCCTGGCCGGCGTGGACCACGAGGCTGAGTACCGCGCGCTGACCAGTGAAGGCAGCTTTGTCTGGGTGCGCGAGGTGGTGCATGTGCTGTGCGATGCACAGGGCGAGACCACCGGGCTGATCGGCTTTACCTTCGACATCACCGAGCAGAAGAAGGCCGAGCAGGTCAAGGCCGAGCTCGATGCACAAAAGCTGTCGAACGCGCGCCTGCAAGAGCGCCTGGCCCTGACCCATGACCTTCATGACGGGCTCGGTGGTTCGCTGGTGCACATGATTGCTGCCGTGGAGCAGGGCGGCGGTGGCAGCCTGACGCGGCCCCAGGTGCTGTCCATGCTCAAGCACATTCGTGATGACCTGCGCCAGACTATTGACAGCAACTCCTCGGCCCAGGTGCGCGTGCCCGCGTCGCCGCAGGAGTGGCTGGCCCCGTTGCGCCACCGCTTTGCCAACCTGTTCGATGCGCTCGACATCCGCTGCGACTGGCAGTTTGCGCCCGCCTGGCGCACACCGCCCGATGCGCTGCAGTACCTGGCGATGACGCGCCTGGTCGAGGAGGGCCTCACCAATGTCATCAAGCACAGCCAGGCGCGCCAGGTGCGCCTGTCCTTTCTGCAGCCTGAGGCCGATGGGCTGGTGCTGGAGATCGAAGACGATGGCGTGGGCTTTGATGCCGCAGCCGTGGAGGCTTCGGGCCTGGGCATCGGCATGCGCTCGATGGCCGTGCGTATCGGCCGCGTGGGCGGCGTGCTCGAGATCGATTCCGAGCCGGGGCGCACCCTGCTGACGGCGCGGCTGGCCTTGCGCCAGTCCTGACCACCAGTAGCACAGCACCGCAGGGCCGACCACCACGGCCCTTTTTCTTTTTTAGGCGAGCGTTACTTCTAATAACTAGGGTCAACCCGAATTCGTTTATATTGTTCAGCGGTGACTGAACAATATGGATAAAGGATGGTGGCTGTGACCCAGCAGGACAAGGCGAAGGCGGCCTCGGCGGCCAAGAAGGCGCATGAAGCGCTGGAAGCGCGCGAGCTGTTTATCGAGCGCAATGCGATCCAGGCGGAAACCAGTGGCCTGCCCCGGATTGCAGGGCGCCTGATCGGCATCTTTTTGCTCGATGGCGGGCCCATCAGCTTTGCCGAGCTGGCCGAGCGCATGCAGGCCAGCCGCGCCAGCGTGAGCACCAATACCCGTTTGCTCGAACGCCTGGGGATCATCGAGCGGGTGGCGATGCGCGGCGAGCGCCAGGACTTTTTCAGCCTGCGCGCCAACCCCTTCTTGATCGTGCTGGAGCAGAGCATTGCCGATTGCCAGCGCTTTACGACCTATGTGGATGAGCTGCTGGCGGCCAGCCCGCTGTCCGCTGATGCCACCGCGCGCCTCAAGCAGGCGCAGGATTTTCATGCGGTGACGGCCCAGACCTTGCAGGAGCTGCTGGCCAAGCTGGCCGAGCGGCAAAAGCAGGCGGCGGCGCCACCGGTGCCTGCCCGGCGATCGGCACGTGCCGAGAGGGCGGCAGCCGCTGCTGCAACCACGCCCAAAATGCCTAAAGCACCTAAAGTGCGCCAAGCTCGCGCGCCGTCATCCAGCCGCAAAGCACCAGACTGAGTACCCGAGCCATGAAATACGTTCTATGGGCGGCCGCGCCGCTGTGCCTGGCGGCTTTGTCGGGGTGCTCGTCGGTGCCGGATGCGCCCGCGCCAGCGCCGGTGGTGGCGTCGCAGTTTTCGGTGGCCTCTTCGTTGCCGGACCTGCAGCCAGCGCAGGCGGCGCCCCAGCTCGATACCTGGTGGACCCTGTTCGAGCAGCCCCAGCTCAACCGCCTGGTGGACCAGGCCTTGGCGGCCAGCACCGAGGCGCGGATGGCGCTGGCGCGGGTGCGCGAGGCCAGGGCGGTGCGCGAGGCGGCGCTGACCCAGTACCAGCCCCAGGGCGGCCTGCGCGCCAGCGGCGAGCGCAGAAGCGTGCAGCGGCTGGGCGGTGCATCGGCGGGTGGGGTTGGCCTGGGCCGGCAAAGTAGCGCCGGGCTGGACCTGCAAGTCTCCTGGGAGCTCGATGTGCTGGGCCGGGGTGATGCGCTGGCGCGGCAGGCCGATGGCGACTTTGGCGCGGCGCTCTATGGCGCCTATGGCGAGCGCGCGGCCTTGGTGGCCGAAGTGGCGCGCAGCCTGTTTGAGGCCCAGCGCCTGACCGCTGCGCTGGCCGATGCCCAGGCGACGATCACCATCCAGACCCGCCTGCAGCAGGTGCTGGCGCGCAAGCTCGAGCGCGGCCTGGTGGCGCTGGCCGATGTGGCGCGGGTCGATGCCAGCTTGCTGGCAGCCCAGGCCAATGCGCTGGTGCTGCAGTCGCAGCTCGATGCCGCACGGCGCGCCTTGCTGGTGCTGGTGGGGCAGGGCGACCAGCCCTTGTCGGCCCTGGTGCTCGATGACAGCCAAACCCAGGCGCCGGCGCTGCCGCGTGCCTTGCCTGCGGATTTGCTGGCGCGGCGCCCCGATGTGCTGCAGGCCCAGGCGCAGATGGATGCGGCCGCGGGCGGCCTGGAGCTGTCGCGCCTGGCGCTGCTGCCCAGCATCACCTTGACGCCCGGGCTGGGGCTGAACTGGCAAAAGCAGGGCGCGTCGCTCAGCACCGGGCTGTGGTCGCTGGCAGGCAATGTGGCCATGCCGGTACTGGACCGCCCGCGCTTGTTGGCCAACGCCCGCGCTCAGGGCGCCCGCGCCGAGCAGGCGGTGATCGCCTATGAGCAGGTGGTGCAGCGCGCGTTTTCCGAGACGGACCAGGCGCTGCTCCGCATGGCGCCCGATACACAGCGGCTGAAAGTGCTGGCGCAGGCCGAGGCGCGGGCGCAGACGGCCTATGAGGCGGCGCGCAAGGGCTATGAGGCCGGCTTTTTTGACCTGGTGGTGGTGCTCGATGCCGAGCAGGTCTACCGCGACTCGCGCGGTGGCCTGACCCAGGCGCGCGCTGAAGCCTTGGCGCATGCGGTGCAGGTGTTCCAGGCGCTGGGCGGCGGTTGGCCCCGGGATGCGCTGGGCACCGATACACAGAAGACGAATTGAGAGGGATGCAATGCTGCAATCAATGACAAGCGGATGGCGCGTGGGCTTGGGGCTAGGCCTGGGGTCGCTGGCCCTGCTGGGCCTGGTGGCCTGCTCCGAAGGCAGTGCGGACAAGACTGCGAAGCCGGTGGCCGAGGTGGTGCGAACGGTGAGCGTGGCGCAGGTGGAGCTGCGTCCCATGGGTGGGGTGCAGCAGGCATCGGGCCTGCTGGTGGCGCGCGAAGAAATTGCGATTGGCCCGGAGCTGAGCGGCTACCGGGTGGCCGCGCTGCTGGCCGATGAGGGCGACCAGGTACGTGCCGGCCAGCCGCTGGCGCGGCTCGATGACGGCTTGCTGCAGGCCAAGATTGCCCAGGCCCAGGCCAGCCTGGTGCAGGCCAAGGCGCAGGCCAGGCAGGCCCGGGCCGAATCGGCACGGGTCGAAGGCCTGGACGGCCAGGGCGTGCTGTCGGACGAGCAGATCCAGCAGCGCCGCACGGCAGCGGCCAGCGCCCAGGCCAATGCCGATGTGGCAGCGGCCAACCTGGCGGGGCTGCGCGTAGAGGCCGAGCGCATGGTGCTGCGCGCGCCGGTGGCCGGTGTGGTGCTGCAGCGCAATGTGCGCCGGGGCGATGTGGCCAGCCCTGGGGGCGAGGCGATGTTCCGCCTGGCGCGGGACGGCATGGTGGAGCTGGCTGCCGAGGTGCCCGAGGACCAGGTGGACCGTATCCAGCCGGGCAACCAGGTGGCGGTGACCCTGGCTTCGGGTGTTGAGCTGGAGGGCCAGGTGCGGCTTTTGTCGCGCCGGGTGGACGACAAGACCAAGCTGGCCCAGGTGCGCGTGGCGCTGCCGGTGCGGGCCGATCTGCGCCCCGGCGGCTTTGCGCAGGCGCGTTTTGCGCAGGCGGCCGCACCGGTGGCGGCAGTGCCAGAAAAAGCCATCCACTTTGAAGCCGGTGGCCCGCAGCTGGCCACGATCGATGCCGACAGCCGTATCCGCAAGCTGCCGGTGAGCCTGGGCGCCCGTGCCCAGGGCTGGGTGGCCTTGCGCGATGGCCCGCCGCTGGGCACGCGCCTGGCCTTGGGCGGCGGCGCCTTTGTGCTGGAGGGGGACCGGGTGCAGATCAATGGCGCTGCCCAGCCGGCCGCCGTGCCTGCCACGCCGGAGGCGGCACCTGCACCTGCACCTGCTGCTGCGGCTGGAGGCCAGCGATGAAGCTGCGTATCTCCGCCTGGTCCATCCAGAACCCGATCCCCGTGGTGGTGCTGTTCATCGCCATCCTGGTGGCCGGGCTGATGGCCTACCGTGTCATGCCGATCAAGCTCTACCCGGATGTGTCCTTTCCCATCGTGCAGGTGGCAGTGGCCTTGCCCAGCGCGGCGGCCACCGAGGTGGAAACCCAGGTCACCCGCGTGGTGGAAGACGGGGTGGCCAATGTCGCCCGCGTCAAGCATGTGATCTCGACCGTCACCCAGGGCATGTCGCTGACCTTGGTGGAGTTCGAGATTGGGCTGGAGCCGCAGCGGGCCGTCGACGAGGTGCGGGCGGCCATTGACCGTGTGCGCGCCAACCTGCCAGCCAGCATCGAGCCGCCGATTGTCGAGCGCCTCGATTTTGATGCCATGCCCTTGCTGACCTATGCGGTTTCCGCCCCGGGCATGGACGATGTGGAACTGAACTGGTTCATTGAGGATGTGGTGGCGCGCAAGCTGGTGGCGCTGCCCGGCGTGGGCCAGGTGACCCAGGTGGGGGGTGTGGCGCGCGACATCACCGTGACCTTGGACCCCGCCAAGCTGCAGGCGCTGGGACTGACGGCTGTGGCGGTGAACGATGCGCTGCGCGCGCACAACCTCGATGCATCGGGCGGCCGCACGCAGATTGGTGCGCAGGAGCAGCAGGTGCGTATCCTCGCGGCCGCCCCTTCGGTGCAGGAGCTCGAGCAACTGGTGATTGCCACCCGTGACGGCCGCCATCTGCGCCTGGGCGATGTGGCCACCGTGGCCAGTGGCGCCAGCGACCGGCGCGGCTTTGCGGCCTTGAATGGCGAGGCGGTGGTCGGTTTTCAGGTGATGAAGACCAAGGCCGCGTCCGACGTGGATGTGGAGACGGCGGTGGCCAAGGCGGTGGCGGCGCTGGCCAAGGAGCAGCCCGGGGTCTCGTACCAGCTGGTGTCATCGGGCGCCAAGAACACCCGCGAGAGCTTTGATGCCACGGTGGCGACCTTGCTCGAAGGCATGCTGCTGGCGGCGGTCGTCGTGTTCATGTTCTTGCGCGACTGGCGCGCGACGCTCATTGCGGCGGTGGCCATGCCGATCTCGCTGATCCCCACGTTTGCGGTGATCCATTGGCTCGGCTATTCGCTCAATATGCTGTCCCTGCTGGCCTTGACCTTGGTGATCGGCGTGCTGGTCGATGACGCCATTGTCGAGGTGGAGAACATCCAAAAAAGGGTGCAGGCCGGCGCCTCGCCCTGGCGCGCCTCGATGGAAGGGGCCGACGCGATTGGCCTGGCGGTGGTGGCCACCACCTTGGCCATTGCCGTGGTGTTTTTGCCGGTCGCCTTTATGGGTGGCTATGCCGGGCCGTACTTCCGCGAGTTCGGGGTGACGGTGGCCGTGTCGGTGATGTTTTCGCTCTTGGTGGCGCGCCTGCTGTCACCGCTGATGTGCGCCTATTTGCTTAAGCCCTCCGCGCAGCCGCATCCCCAAAAGCCCTTTACTGGCCGCTACCGCCGGTTGCTGGAGTGGGCGCTGGCGCACCGCTGGTGGTCGCTGGCGGCCGGGGTGCTGATTTTTGTCGGCTCGCTGGTGCTCGCCTCGCTGCTGCCCACCGGCTTTGCGCCCAAGGGCGATGGCGGCACGGTGCAGATCAACCTGCAAGGCGCGCCCGGCGCGACCACCGAAGACATGCGCGCCTCGGCCGCCAGCCTGACCCGTTTGCTGCGCCAGCAAGGGGATGTGCAGGATGTGTTTGTCAGCGTGGGCAGCAGCCAGCGCGATGGCGACCCGCGCAAGGGCAGCGTGATTGTGCAGCTCAAATCACCGCGCTCGATGACGACCAAGGCCTTCCAGGACCATCTGCGGCCTCTGCTGCTGCAGGTGCCCGATGTGCGGCTGAGCTATAGCGAGAGCGAAGGCGGCGGCACGCAGAACCTGCAGGTAATCCTGGGTGGCCACCATGGCGAGCTGCTGCGGCGCACGGCCGCAGACGCCGAGCGCGAGCTGCGCGGCCTGCCCATGCTGGCCAATGTGCACCAGGTGGCGCCCAACCCGGGCCCCGAGCTGGTGATACGGCTCAAGCCCGATGCGGCCGCGCGCCTGGGCGTGACCCCCGATGTGGTGGCCGAGGTGGCGCGCATGGCCAGCCTGGGTGACCTGGATGCGACCGCCTCCAAGTTCAACACCGGGCGCCAGCGGCTGGCGGTGCGCGTGCGGCTGCCCCAGGGTACCTTGCGTGATCTGGACAGTATTGGCGCGCTGCGCGTGCCCACGGGGCAGGGTGGCACGGTGCCCTTGTCGGCGGTGGCGGACATGCATTTCCAGGTGGGCGAATCCCACATCGATCGCTTTGACCGCGAGCGCCGCATCACCTTGGAGGCGGAGGTCCATGGCGTGTCGCTGGGCCAGGCCAATGCGGCCGTGGATGCGCTGCCGTTCCTGAAGAACCTGCCCGAGGGCGTATCGCGCCCGCTCTATGGCGATGCCGAGGGCATGCAGGAGCTGTTTGCCAGCTTTGGCCTGGCCATCATGGCGGGGGTGGGGCTGATCTTTGGCGTGCTGATCTTGCTGTTCCGCAGCTTTGTCAAACCGGTGGTGATTCTGGCGGCACTGCCGCTGTCGCTGGCCGGCGCCTTTTTGGCCTTGCTGGCAACAGGCGGAGAGCTGAACCTGCCGGTGCTGATTGGCTTGCTGATGCTGATGGGCCTGGCGGCGAAGAACTCGATCTTGCTGGTCGAGCATGCGGTGGAGGCCGAGCGCATGGGCAAGAGCCAGACCGAGGCCCTGCTGGAAGCCGCCCATGAGCGCACCCGGCCGATCATCATGACCACGATTGCGATGGCCATGGGCATGCTGCCTACCGCTTTGGGCGTGAGCAGCGGCTCGGAGTTCCGCCAGCCGCTCGCCGTTGCCGTCATCGGCGGGCTGGTGTCGTCCACCGCCTTGTCGCTGGTGCTGGTGCCGGTGGTCTATGCGGTGATGGATGATCTGGAGAACTGGCTGCGGCCCAAACTGGCGCGCTGGGTGACCTTGCCCAGTGCTCAGGATCAGCGGGAGACGCTACAGGCCCACCAATGAGAGCCGCAAACAAAACCCTTGATACGTCGTTGCCTAGCCGGCCGCCTCAAGCCTTGCCGTACGTTTGTACTGTCTGCGGTTTGACACCTCGTCTCAACCGCAAACCTCCGGTTTGCTGGGTCGTGTTAGCGGCTCCAAGTTCGCTGCCGTGCGGCCCCCGGCGCAGCGGTTGCGCCGGGCAACAAAAAACCCGCTGGATCAGCGGGCTGCGGTTCACAAACCTGTTTCCTTCCAGTTCGGGACGGTAATGGGGCTGGTGAGTTGGTCAATCTTGGCGTCAATCAGCATCATCTTGGCGTGCTCGGGCGTACCTTCCTGTGGGTTCTGCATCAAAAGACTGGCACCTTCGGCTTTGAGCTGTTCCAGGTAATCGCCTGTGGCAGCATCCTCCTGCTTTCGTTGCGACACGGCAAACCTTCCTGTCGGTGCCACATGGACGGGCTCCAACGTGGACAGCTTAGTACGAAAGCAAGATTTATCCTATAGATGCATTTGTATATTTGATCATGTTACAAAATAAATCATTTGCCCCCAAATAGGGTTTTCGAATGCTGTACCGCTGATGTCTGCGGCGATGAAATGCCTCAAGTGGCCGATGGTTTGCTTGCTTTGGGCCGGCCGTCGGGGGCACGCGCATCGGTATCGATCAGACCGCGCTTGAGATCTGTATGGGCTTGCTCCATCTCGGGCGAGGGCTCTGGGCTGGTCTCCCCCACGGACTGGTCTTTTTCATGGGGCATCTTGGCCTGCGAGCCGGTGTCATGGGGCTGCTGCTTGCGGGTGGTGTTGATCTTGGTCTCGTCGCTCGCGGGCGGGTTGGTTTTCTCGGGGGCTTGGTCTGGCATACATCCTCCAGGGTTCATGGGGCTCAGCGCCCATGGTGGACTGCAAGGCAAGGCTTGTGTGTAGGAAAAGCGGGGGCAGCGCTTGTGCGCCAAAGCATGGTTTTGTTCTGCCACCGCTGATAGCAGAACCCTTGCACGCCGATGCGGGCGGCTTTCCTACATGGCGCTAGTTTGTCTTTGGATAAGGTATGAGCTAGAGCACATTTTGGGCTTGGTACAAGAAAGGAAAGAACATGTTTTTCAAGAAGCGACAAGTCAGCCTCTCCGATGTGAAGGGGGATGTCGACCAGTTGGTGGGCGATGTGCGTGCACTGCTGTCGGTCAAGGAGCTCGATGCGATCCCCGAGATCAAGCGCATTCGCGAGCGCATGGACGAGGGCATGGGCATGGCCCGCGATTCCGCAGCCCGCGCCATTGCGCAAACCAAGCACACCGCCGCATGCACTGACAAATATGCGCATGACGAGCCCTGGCACATTGCAGGCGCAGCATTGGCCATTGGTGTGGTGCTGGGCTACGCAGCCTGCCGTCGCTGATCGCCAAATTTTGGGGCTGGCGGCGCCGGCCCTTTGTGCATGCGAGAAAACCTGCGCTGACCGCATCGGGTCAGCGCAGGTTTTTTTGCGCCATGTCCACCGGCGCCGCGCCATGCGGCATCAACGCGGCGGGTTTGCGAGGGGCAAGTCGCTGCGGGCAGGCGCCAGCGGAGTCAAGGGACGGTCAGTGGACATGGCAGGGGGCGCCTCCACGCGTTTGACCTGGGCATCTTGCTGGGCTTTGCGATAGGCCGCCTCGGCGTCTTTTTTGCAGATGCCGACGGCATCACCGCGCATCTCATTGCAGCGCTCGTTGGCAACGCGGTAGTCTGCTTCGGCTCTGGCCACACGCACTTGGTAACTGTGGCCGGCGTCGCCCAGCACTTTGGCATCGCGCTCGGCCTGGGCCACGCGCTGGCTGCCTTTGGCATCCTCTATGCAGATGTGCTTGTCGTTGCCCTGCAGCGACTGGCAATGGGCGATGGCCGTGCTGTACTGGGCCGCAATGCGGTCGGTTTCAGCGCGGAGCTCCTCATCGCTCATCGCAGAGGCCGTGGCAGCGATACACAGGCTCGCCAGCGCGGCGGCCGCTTTCCTAGAAACTTTGGAGGTAGCTCTCTTAATCAGCATGCCCCATGCTAGGACAGAGGCGGGTGAAGGCCTGACAGCAGCCGATGCCATCTGCCGTAGGACGAGGCGCGCCTGTGCGTTGCCTGTGCGGCGCAGATATGCCAGCAGGGTATAGCTGCTAGGCCGCTGTGCCCGTGGCTCTTTGTGGTGTCTGTCCCCAGAATGGATACCAACAGAACACGGGGAGCATTCCATGCCAACAGCGATTCCTTGCCTGCTGATGCGGGGCGGCACGTCCAAAGGGCCATTCTTCAATGCCGCCCATTTGCCCCAGGATACGGCCACGCGGGACCGGGTGCTGTTGGCCGCAATGGGCTCACCCGACGGCCGGCAGATCGACGGCATTGGCGGCGGGCATGCGCTGACCAGCAAGATCGGCATTGTCAGCCGCTCGGCGCAAGCGGGGGTGGATCTGGAGTTTCTGTTCGCCCAGGTGCAGCCGGACATGGGCACGGTCGATACCCGCCCCAACTGCGGCAATATGCTGGCCGCGGCGGTGCCCTTTGCGCTGGCCTCGGGCATGGTGCAGGCCCAAGGTGAGCGTGCCAGCTTTCGCGTGTTGGCCCGCAACACCGGCATGCTGGCCGATATCACGCTGCCGCTATCTGGCGGCCAGCTGGCAGATGGCGGAGACGCCCGCATCGATGGCGTGCCGGGCAGCGCTGCGCCGATCGAGATCTGTTTTCAGGAAACAGCGGGGTCGGTCTGCAAGAGCCTGCTGCCCACCGGCAAGGCGCGCGAGCGCATGGACGTGGCAGGAGAGGGCTTTGCGCCATTCAGCGTGGAGGTGACCTGCATCGACAACGGCATGCCGTTGGTGATGGTCAAAGCAAAGGATATGGGTGCCAGCGGCTATGAGACCGTTGCCCAGCTCGATGCCCACCACCATCTTCGGCGCCGGCTGGAGGCGCTGCGCCTGCAGGCCGCGAAGGCCATGGGTCTGGGTGACGTCTCTGCCAAAAACTACCCCAAGATGACCCTGGTGGCGCCGCCCCGGCATGGCGGTGCGATCAGCACGCGCAGCTTTATCCCCCATGTGTGCCACGAAAGCATTGGCGTGCTGGCCGCGGTCACGGTGGGCACGGCCGTTGAGCTGCCAGGCTCCGTCTGTGACGGATGGGCCCGGCGGGCCAGCGGTGCCGATGCCGATACGGTCGCCATCGAGCATCCCTCCGGCGTGTTGAGCGTCAAGCTCAAGCAGGGCGTGGCGCAGGCCGATGCGCCGCCCCAGGTGGCCTTGCTGCGCACAGCGCGGGTGCTGATGCGCGGCGAGGTGATGGTGCCCAGCGCCATCTGGGCAGGGCCCGTGTAACGCAGGGCCATACAAAGCCACGTTTGGCTGCAAGCGCTACCAAAGAGAACAAACAGGGAGGAGCACCGCATGATTATTGATGTACATGGGCATTACACAACCGCACCTGCTGGCTTGGGCCAGTGGCGCGACCTGCAGATGGCTGGCCTCAAGGACCCACGCCTGACGCCTCGGGCCGCAGATTTGCGCATCAGCGATGACGAGATTCGCGAGACCATCGAGTGCAACCAACTCCAGCTGATGCGCCAGCGGGGGCTGGACCTGACCGTCTTCAGCCCGCGCGCCAGCTTCATGGCCCACCATATCGGCGATTTCGAGACATCGAGCGCCTGGGCCGAGGTCTGCAATGAGCTGTGCTTTCGCGTGAGCGAGCTGTTCCCCGACCACTTTGTGCCGGCCGCGATGCTGCCCCAGTCCCCGGGTGTCGATCCCCGCACCTGCATCACCGAGCTGGTGCGCTGTGTCGAGCAATACGGCAATGTGGCGATCAACCTCAACCCTGATCCCTCCGGTGGGCACTGGACTGCGCCGCCGCTGTCTGACCGCTCCTGGTACCCGATTTACGAAAAGATGGTGGAGTACGACATCCCCGCGATGGTGCATGTCTCCACCAGTTGCAATGCCTGCTTTCACACCACTGGCGCGCACTACCTCAATGCCGACACAACGGCCTTTATGCAGTGCCTCGACAGTGCGCTGTTCCAGGACTTTCCCACGCTGCGCCTGCTGATCCCCCACGGAGGAGGGGCCGCGCCTTACCACTGGGGGCGGTTTCGGGGGCTGGCGCAGGCGCTGGGCAAGCCCTTGCTCGAGGAGCACCTGCTCAACAACCTGTATTTTGACACCTGTGTCTACCACCAGGCCGGCATTGACTTGCTCACCCGGGTGCTGCCAGCCAAAAACATTCTGTTTGCCAGCGAAATGGTGGGGGCGGTGCGCGGCATCGATCCGCAAACCGGCCACCACTACGACGACACCCGGCGCTATATCGAGGCAACGCCTCATCTCAACGACGAAGAGCGACATCAGGTCTACGAGGGCAATGCGCGCCGCGTGTTTCCGCGCCTGGATGCCGTGCTTCGCCACCGGGGGCTGTGAAGCGCCCGCCACCCACCAACAAGGACATTTCCATGTATGAACTCGGTGTTGTTTACCGCCATATCCAGCGTGCTGACCGTGCCGCAGCCGATGGCCTGGCCCCTCTGGGTTCGGCCACGGTGCATGAGGCCATGGGCCGTGTCGGCCTGCTCCAGCCAGCGCTGCGTCCCATCGCCGCGGGCCAGTGTGTCTCCGGCACAGCGGTGACGGTGCTGCTCCAGCCTGGCGACAACTGGATGTTGCATGTGGTGGCAGAGCAGATCCAGCCTGGCGACATCGTCGTGGCGGCCGTGACCTCACCATGCAGCGATGGCTATTTTGGCGACCTGCTGGCCACCAGCTTTCAGGCGCGTGGCGCACGGGCGCTGGTCATCGATGCGGGCGTGCGCGATACCAAGGCCTTGCAGGAGATGGGGTTCCCCGTCTGGAGCCGGACGGTGTCCTCCAAGGGCACGATCAAGGCAACGCTGGGCTCGGTCAACATCCCGGTCGTCTGCGCCGGCATGTGGGTCACCCCGGGCGATGTGATCGTGGCCGATGACGATGGTGTGGTCTGCGTGCCTGCCGCCATCGCGCCTGCCACCTGGGAGACCGCGCTGGACCGAGAGCGTTTTGAGACGGCCAAACGTGCCCAGCTGGCCGCTGGCGTGTTGGGGCTGGATCTCTACCAGATGCGTGTGCCGCTGGCCAAATCCGGCCTGCGCTATATCGACTAAAGGGGTTGCATCGTGTCCTTGTCTGTCAAAACCCCCGGCTGGCTGGATTGGCATCCCTGGCCGGCAAAGCCTGTGCTGCAGTTACCCGAGGGCGCCGTAGATGCGCACTGCCATGTGTTTGGGCCGGCTGCGGAGTTCCCCTTTGCCGCTGAGCGCAAATACACCCCCTGTGATGCCAGCAAGCAGCAGCTGTTTGCATTGCGTGACCACCTGGGCTTCTCGCGCAATGTGATTGTGCAAGCTACCTGCCACGGTGCGGACAACCGGGCCATGGTCGATGCCTGCAAGACATCCGGCGGCAAAGCGCGGGGGGTCGCCACCGTGCGGCGCAGCATCACCGACCAGGAGCTGCAAGAGCTGCACCTGGCCGGCGTGCGGGGCGTGCGCTTTAACTTTGTCAAGCGGCTGGTGGATGTGACCCCGCAGGATGAACTCCAGGAGATTGCCGAGCGCATCGCCGCTTGGGGCTGGCATGTGGTGGTTTATTTTGAAGCGCAGGACCTGCCTGAGCTGTGGCCATTCTTGCGCCGCTTGCCCACCCCCGTCGTGGTAGACCACATGGGGCGCCCCGATGTCGGCCAAGCCGCCGATGGGCCGGAGTTCGGCATGTTTTTGCAGCTGATGCACGAGAGCGACAACCTCTGGTGCAAGGTCAGCTGCCCGGAGCGCTTGTCGCTGACGGGCCCGCAGGCGCTGCATGGCGAGCGCCGCGCCTACCAGGATGTGGTGCCTTTTGCGCGCCGGGTGGTCGAGGCCTTTCCCAGCCGTGTGCTCTGGGGCACCGATTGGCCCCATCCCAATCTGAAGGGCCACATGCCCGATGACGGCTTGCTGGTGGATTTCATCGCCCAGATCGCCCCCACGCCTGCGCTGCGCCACCAGTTGCTGGTGGACAACCCCATGCGTCTGTATTGGCCAGAGGAGGCATGAGCCCACAGGATGTTTCCACGCGGATCCGCCCATCGGGCTGCGGGCCAGGACCCCATGACCAACTTGGAAAGAAAAATATGGCTTTAGAAAAACCCTATCTTGATGTGCCGGGCACCGTGATATTTGATGCTGACCAGTCACGCAAGGGCTATTGGCTCAACCAGTTTTGCATGTCGTTGATGCAAGCGGACAACCGGGCGCGTTTCAAGGCCGATGAGCGGGCCTATCTGGACGGCTGGGATATGACCGAGGAGCAGAAGCAGGCCGTGATGGCCCGCGACCTGAATTGGTGCATACGCACAGGCGGAAATATCTATTTTCTGGCCAAGATCGGGGCCACCGATGGCAAGAGCTTTCAGCAGATGGCCGGCTCGATGACGGGCATGAGCGAGGAGGCTTACCGCGCAATGATGATCGCCGGTGGTCGCTCGGTGGAGGGGTGCCGCTTCATGCATGAGGCGGCAGGCACGCCGGCGCAGCCGACAGGCGGCATCGCCATCCATGAGGGAGTCTGATATGGCACGCATCAGCGCATCGGTGTTCACCTCACATGTGCCCGCCATTGGCGTGGCCATCGACCAGGGCCTCACCCAGCAAGCCTACTGGCAGCCGCTCTTCCAAGGCTATGAATATTCGCGCCAGTGGATGCGCGAGAACCCGCCCGACGTCATATTTCTGGTCTACAACGACCATGCAACAGCCTTCAGCCTGGACCTGATTCCCACCTTTGCCATCGGCACGGGTGCGGCCTACTCGCCAGCCGATGAAGGCTGGGGGCCGCGACCGGTGCCGAACGTGATCGGCCATCCTGAGCTGGCCTCGCATATCGCGCAGTCGGTGATACAGCAGGATTTTGACCTGACCATCGTCAACAAGATGGATGTAGACCATGGGCTCACCGTGCCGCTGTCCCTGATGTGCGGAGAGCAGCCCGCCGATGGCGGTGCCTGGCCTTGCCCGGTCATTCCGTTTGCCGTCAATGTGGTGCAGTACCCCGTCCCCTCGGGCCAGCGCTGCTTCAGCCTGGGCAATGCGATCCGCAAGGCGGTGGAGAGCTTTGACGCGGACCTCAATGTGCAGATCTGGGGCACCGGTGGCATGAGCCACCAGCTGCAAGGCACGCGTGCGGGTCTGATCAACCAGGAGTGGGACAACTGCTTCCTGGACCAGCTGATCCACCGCCCCGCCAGTTTGGCCAAGGTGCCCCATATCGACTATGTGCGAGAGGCGGGCTCCGAGGGGATTGAGCTGGTCATGTGGCTGATTGCCCGTGGCGCGATGGCCGATGTGGCCGATCCTGCTAAGCGGCCCACGGTCAAGCACCGCTTCTACCATGTGCCGGCCTCCAACACCGCCGTGGGTCACCTGATTCTAGAAAACGCTTGAGAGACGCTGATGTTTCTGATTTTTGGTACGCATCGCCCAGTTGCTGATTTGGGCACCCAGACACCCTGGAGGACACCATGACACGTCGACCCATCAACGTAGCGCTTGCAGGAGCGGGCGCCTTTGGCCTCAAACACCTGGAAGGCATTGCGCATATCCCCGGGGTGCAGGTTGTGTCCCTGGTCGATCCCGATTTGTCCAAGGCGCGGCAGGTGGCCGAGCAATATGCCATTGCGCATGTGGCCACCAGCTTGCAGGACAGCCTGGCGCGGCCGCGGGTGGATGCGGTGATTCTGTGCACGCCCACGCAGTTGCATGCCAGCCAGGCGCGCCAGTGCTTGCTGGCAGGCAAGCATGTGCAGGTGGAGATTCCGCTCGCCGACCGGCTGGAAGACGCGCTGGCGGTGGCCGAGCTGCAAAAATCCAGTGGCCTGGTGGCGATGTGTGGCCATACCCGCCGCTTCAATCCCAGCCACCAATGGATCCAGCAAAAGGTGCAGGCGGGCAGCTTCCGGCTCCAGCAAATGGATGTGCAGACCCACTTTTTCCGCCGCAGCAATACGAACGCCTTGGGTCAGCCGCGCAGCTGGACCGACCATCTGCTCTGGCACCATGCGGCGCACACGGTCGATTTGTTCGCCCACCAGGCGGGCAGTCCCATCGTGCAATCCCATGCCGTGCAAGGGCCGCTGCACCCCGAGCTGGGCATTGCGATGGACATGGGCATCGTGCTCAAGGCGGCCAATGGCGCCCTGTGCACCCTGAGCCTGTCTTTCAACAACGATGGCCCATTGGGTACTTTCTTTCGCTATATCGGCGACACGGGCACCTATGTGGCGCGTTATGACGAGTTGCTCGATGGCCAGGGTCAGGCCATCGATGTCTCGCAGGTGGACGTGTCGATGAATGGCATCGAGCTGCAGGACCGCGAGTTTTTCGCCGCCATCCGCGAGGGCCGCCAGCCCCGCGCCAGCATCGCCCAGGTGTTGCCCTGCTACCAGGTTTTGCATGCTTTGGAGCAGCAGCTGCAGTAATATCGGCCCGACCAGTCGTGAACCGCCTGCACACCTTATCGCAGGCGGTTTTGGTTTTTCAGGAGAGATGATGAGCGATCGCCTTATTGGCCCCTTCCAGGTCGGCCCTGTCGCCCTGGGTTGCATGAACCTGAGCCATGCCTATGGCCACCCGGCCACGCAGGCGCAGGCCCAGGCGCTGCTGCATGCAGCGCTCGATGCCGGGGTCACCTTGTTTGATACAGCAGCGCTCTACGGCTTTGGCGCCAATGAAGCGCTGGTCGGGCCGGTGCTCAAGCCGCACCGCCACCGCATTACGCTGGCGAGCAAGTGCGGTATGGCGGGCGTGCGTGGCGATGATGGCGTGATGCGCCGTGTGATTGATGGCCATCCCAAGACCTTGCGCCGCCATTGCGAAGACAGCTTGCAGCGTCTGGGCACCGATGTCATTGACCTGTACTACCTGCACCGCTGGGACCGGCGGGTGCCGATCGAAGAATCGGTGGGCGCGATGTCGCGCCTGGTGGAAGAGGGCAAGGTCCGGGCGCTAGGCCTGTCCGAGGTCGGGGCGGAGACGCTGCGGCGCGCCCATGGCACCCACCCGATTGCGGCCTTGCAAAGCGAGTATTCGCTGTGGTCACGCAATGCCGAGTTGGGAAGCTTGCAGGCTTGCCGCGAGCTGGGCATTGCCTATGTAGCCTTCAGCCCGATGGGCCGGGCTTTTCTGTCAGGCAAATTGCCTGCCGGCACCCAATGGGTGCCGGGCGATATCCGTGCGGGCATGCCCCGTTTCCAGCCCGAGGCCTATGCCAAGAACCTGCGGCTGCTGGCGCCCATGCAGGCGATTGCCGAGCGCGCGGACTGCAGCCTGGCCGAACTGGCCATTGCCTGGGTGCTGCACCAGGGCGAGCATGTGGTTGCGCTGCCAGGTACCACCGATATAGACCATTTGCATGAAAATCTGCGTGGCGGCAGTGTGCGGCTGGATGCCGGCTTGCTGGCCGAGCTCGACGCCTTGTTTGCCCCGGAGGCCATCGAAGGCGAGCGTTATGCACCAGCCTCGCAGCGCGAGGTGGATACCGAAAAGTTTGCGTTCGAGCAGTGCTGATGCCAGGCTGACAGGGCGCTTGGGGCGCTGTGCAGAACGGGGAGCGGATCTACCCGACTCCCCGTTCCGCTGTCCTGTGCTACCTGCCATCCCACGCGCTGGGACTAGACCGTCAGGTAGCCGCCATCGACGGGAATGACGGCGCCGTTGACAAAGGATGCGGCGGGTGAGCACAGAAAACCGATCACCGCCGCCACCTCGGACGCATGGCCCCAGCGCTGCATGGGGGTGCGAGACAGAATGCCTGCCGAGGCCTTGGGGTCGGCCATCAGGCCTTCGCTCAAGGGGGTGGCAATCCAGCCGGGAGCGACCGCATTGACACGCACGCCCTCATGCGCCCAGGTTTGGGCCAGCGAGCGCGTCAACTGCACGATGCCGCCCTTGCTGGCACTGTAGGCGGGGCGGTCCTTGCTGCCAAAGTAGCTGTACATCGATGCCACATTGACGATGCAGCCCTGGCGTTGCAGCAGATGTGGCGCAGCGGCCATCGAGGCCTGCATCACGGCCGTCAAATTGGTGTGGATGACTTGCAAGAAGGCCTCTGGCTGGTATTCCTGTGCATGGCGGCTGATGCCCGCCGCGTTGACCAGCGCATCGAGCCGGGGCAGCTCGGCGATCGTCTGGCTCAGCTTGGCGCTGTCACAGACATCGAGCTCCAGGCACTGGATGCGGGGATGGCGCGGCGCATGCAGGCCCTGCGCGTCCAGCCCCAGGGCCAGCACGGAGGCGCCGGCGTGGGCAAAGTGCAGCGCGGTGCTCGCGCCAATGCCGGAGGTGCCGCCGGTAATGAGAATGACGTTTTCTTCGATGGTGGACATCCTGGGTGTTTCCTAATGCTGGTTGTTGCAGCCCGCGCTCGGGCTCACGAGAATCTTGATCTGGGACCGGTCCTGCACCAGTGCTGCAAAGCCGTTACTGACCGCCTGTTCGAGCGGGACTGTTCGGGTGATGATGGCGCTGGGGTCGAAGGCGCCGGCCGCGATGCGCCCGATCAATTCCGGGTACACATCGCGGTAGCCGACGCTGGCCACCAGGCTCAGCTCACGGTTGACGGCGTCAAAGGCGTCGAGCCGCGCCTCGGACATGAGCCCCACCATCACCATGTTTCCGCCTTTGCGCAGTGCGCGCAATGCGCCTTCGAACGTGGCTTGCAGGCCGGCGGCTTCAAAGCTGGTGTCTACGCCCAGGCCGGCAGTGGCCGAGGCGATGGTGTGCCGCAACTCGCGCGGCGTGAGGCCCTTGGCATCGACGAGGTGGCTGGCGCCTGCCTGCTTTGCCATGTGCAGGCGCTGGGGCGATACATCCACCGCAATGATGGTGCCCGCTCCTTGCAGTTTGGCGAGCGTGACCAGCAGCAGCCCGATGGGGCCCAGCCCGAAGATGGCGCAACTGGCGCCTTCAGCCAACTGGCTGCGGTGCAGCGCATGCAGCGCGACGGCAGCGGGCTCCAGCACAGCGGCCTGTTCCAGCGTCACCACATCGGGCAGGCGATGGAGCATGTAGCTGGGCACTACGGCAAACTCGGCCATGCCGCCGTCACCCATCAGCCCGGCAAAACCCATGTCGGCGCAGAGGTTGTAGGCGCCGCTGCCGCAGTAAGCGCAGTGGCTGCAGCGGTACTCGGGCTCCACCGCCACCCGGTCACCCACCTGTAGGCCGGTGACCTCGCTGCCCAGCTCGACCACCGTGCCACAGAACTCGTGGCCCAGCGTCAAAGGCGCGCTGCGCCCCGAGACCGCGTGGGCGGTGCCGACCGGGATGGCATGGGGGCCTGATTCGTATTCGTGCAAATCACTGCCGCAGATGCCGCAGTACTGCACCGCAATCCGTACTTGCTGGGAGCCGGGGCGGGGGATGGGGATCTGCTCCAGGCGCAGATCCTGGGCGCCATGCCAGCGCAACGCGCGCATCATGGCGCAGCTCCTGCAACTCCCGCAGCGGCACGGCGCTGCAGCACCAGCGGGGCGGTTTCCTTCAGACCCAGCGCGAGCAGCCCTGCCACCAGTGCCCCAGCAGCCGCTATCCACATCGTCACCGGCAGGCCGTAATGGTCGGCCGCTAGGCCCGCAGCAGTGGGGGCCACAAAGCCGCCCACCAACTCGCCCGCGCCCATGATGAGGCCCAGCGCGCCGGTCAATACCTGGGGCGGCACGGTTTCAGCCGGGACCGTTGCCATGAAGAGGGTAAAACACCCCAGGCCGTTATAGGTGAAGAACACCACCGCACCCAAGGCGACGGCCGAATCCCCATAGATCAGCGCGATAGGGCACATCGCCGCAATCGGTGCAAAGATGGCCAGCGCTGTTTTGCGTCCGATCCGGTCGGAGATGGCGGGTACCGCAAAGCCCCAGAACACCCAGGCGGCGCCCAGGCAGGTCATCACCAAGCCCATGTCGCCCGGCGAAAACGCGCGGTATTTGACGAGAAAGGTGGGCGCAAACGAGATGATGATGATGAACCAGGTGAGGAAAAAGCAGCTGATAAGCATGCACAGCAGCACATTGCGCTCACGCAGCAGGGCCCAGCGGTTGATCGGCGCTGGCTTGGCGTCTGCGGCAGGAGCGCCACCCGGGTGTTCATGCACCCAGCGCCAGATGCACAGGGCGATCAGCATGCCGGGGATGACGGTGACATAAAAGGCCACGCGCCAGCCAAAATGTGTGGCCAGGCCAATGACCACCGGTGGCCCGATCATTGCGCCAATCAGACCGGCCGACGAGCCCTGCAGCAAGCCCATGTTGAGGCCGCGCCGCGAAGGCGTGGAGCTTTGGATCATCAGGGACTGCGCGATGGGCAGCACCGGCCCTTCTGCCAGGCCCATCAGCGCGCGGAACACCAGCAGGCTGATGAAACCCCCAACGAGCCCGGACAAGGCCGAGCAGATGGAAAAGCCCAGCACGGACACCACCAGCAAGGCCTTGCGCTTGGCGCGCGAATCGGACCAGGCGCCCGCAATCGCCCCGGAGAGGGCCCAGGTCAGTGCCAGGGCCGAGGAGATCATGCCCAGCTGGGTCTGGCTTAGATCGAGCTCATCTTGCATGAAGGGGAACAGAAAGGACAGCGCCAGGCGGTCAAAAAAGACAAAGCCGAAGGTCAGAAAGAGGATCAGCAGCAGCCGGTTCTCATAGGTCCACAAGGCGCGGATGGAGGATGGTTTCATGGCGTTCTCCAGGCTCTGCAGCCGTTAGCGGAAGAGCTTTTCCACGGCCTCGGCGCCCAGGCCCACCTTTTCGTAGTGGGCCTTGCACATGGCGATGTAGGAGTGCACATCAAAGTAGCCATCGGGCTTGCCCTGTTCGTCCAGCCAGATCAGCGGCCCCTTGACGATGAAGAAGGCCCGCATGGGTTCGGGATGGTCGAAGGCGACCAGCGTGTGGCCTTCGCCGGGGGTCTCGTAGACAAAGTCGCCCTTGGTCGCCGTCCAGTCATGCTCCAGGTAGCCCCATTTGCCCGAGATGGTGTAGGCAAAGACTTCATGGGGGTGGTAGTGGCGGTTGACCAGGCCCGCTTTCTTGGCCATCAGGATGTCGCACCACTTGTTTTGTGATGGCGAAATCCACAGGGGGCGGGAGAACACGGTGTCCGTGAACGGCACATACAGGCGCTCGTCTTCCGGCACGGCATTGGGCGTGTAGACCTCCGGGAGCGCATCGGGCATGAAGGGGTTGGCGATGGGGCTGAGGTGTTGCCAGAACTCGGTGTTGGCTTTGTCGACCATGGTGGATCTCCTTGGGATTGAGGGAAGGGTTGAAGTCGGTGCATTGCATCGCGAACAGGGGCAGGGACCGGGAAGAAGCCTGGTGCATCCGGTGGCCGTGTCAGCGCGGCTGCTGGCGGTACCGCGCGCCGGTGAAGCGGGCGCAACCGTCAGTTGTGAGGGCTGCATGAGGGCGGCTGTGTGCCTGTCAATGCAAGCAGGGCGTGTGGCTGGGAGCGGTGGGAGGGCGCCCGGTGGACGCAGGGTCTGCGCTGGCATGGATCCGGTTGTGCTGCATCCTGAGGTCTCCTGGCTTTCTGTGTTGTATGACGAAACCCATTCTGTGGAAGATGACCCCAGAGTCCTAGGTGGCAGCGAAGCTAGCAGCTATAGCAAAATGGCATACTAATAGCTAAAAATTATTAGAATTTAAAAAATTGAAGGGGATTCCTATGAATTTGCAGCAAATCGAAACCTTTGTGGCGGTAGCGGAAACCGGCAGCTTCAGCAAGGCGGCCATGTTGTCGGACACGGCGCAGCCGGCGCTGAGCCGGCAGGTGCGGGCGCTGGAGGTCGAATTGCGTGAGACCTTGCTGATCCGCACCGGGCGCGGTGTGACATTGACGGAGGCCGGAAGGCGCTTGCTGGAGCACAGCCATGCCATCCTGCAGCACGTGGCCCAGGCCAAGGAGGACCTGGGTTGTGAGCGCGATGAGCCGGTGGGCCGCATCGTGGTGGGGCTGCCGCCCAGCCTGGCCAGGCGGCTGACGCTGCCGCTGATCCATGCTTTCGGCAGCAAAATGCCCAAGGCCCGCGTGGCGATCGTCGAGGGCTTTTCCGTTCAGATGGCCGAGTGGCTGGCCTCGGGCCGCATGGACCTGGGTCTGGTCTATTCGCCCGAACCGCATCCGCATATCGAGATCAGCCCGGTCTTGCAGGAGCGCCTGTGTCTGGTAGGACCTGCCTGCGCGCTGGGCGGCCGCACCAGCCTCGCGTTCCAGGATCTGTCGGATTTTCCGCTGATCATGCCGCAGTACGGCCAGATCTTTCGCAAGCTGATGGAAGCCCAGGCCAGGCTGTCGCAGGTCAAGCTCAATGTGGTCTGGGAGGTATCGAGCGTGCCGGCCATCTTGGATTTGGTGCGCGGCGGTTACGGCTATGCGGCCTTGACGCGCAGTGCGCTCGACGGGCATGTGGTGGGTGAGCGTCTGGTGGTCGCGCCCATCGAGTCGCCTGCGGTGATGATCAACCTGTGCCTGGCGCAGTCAGCCAAACGCAAAGCCACGCCTTTGCTGCGCTGCACCGCAGCCGTCTTGCAGGCGTTGACCACCGAGGTCTGCGCACAGGCCCCGTCCATGGCGCCAAGCGAGGGCTCCGGCAGCGACAGCGGCATGTCATCGTAATTTTGTGTAGCAATGGGCTGGTCGCGTGGGGGCGGGGCGGCAGCGCTCCTTACAATGCCTGAGCCCTGTGCATAGGCCGCATTTCCGTGGGCCGGGGCGGCCTGCCGGTCGCTTTGCTGCCACACTCCGCTCGGGTTCTGTGTTGGCACCTCTACAATGCAGTGCAACTGGTTCAATGACATGAAGATACTGCTTTGTAACGATGATGGTTATCAGGCGCCCGGCATCGTGGCGTTGCATGACGCATTGCAGGCGGTAGCCGATGTCGAGGTGGTGGCACCAGAACACAACAACAGTGCCAAATCGAATGCGCTGACCTTGCATTCCCCGCTGTACGTGCAGCGCGCTGCCAATGGCTTTCGCTATGTCAATGGCACACCGGCTGACTGCGTGCATATCGCGCTGACGGGTCTATTGGGTTATCGGCCCGATTTGGTTATCTCCGGCATCAATAACGGCGCCAATATGGGCGATGACACCATCTATTCCGGTACCGTCGGCGCGGCGATGGAGGGCTATCTGTTCGGTATCCCAGCGATGGCCTTCTCGCAGATCGACAAGGGCTGGGGCGAGCTGGAATCGGCCGCCAAAAAGGCCTGTGAGTTGGTGCAGCAGTTCGAAGCGGCCAAGCTGGTGACCCTCAAGCCCTGGCTGCTCAATATCAATATTCCCAACCTGCCGTTTGACGAGATCAAGCCGCTCAAGCTGTGCCGTCTGGGGCGCAGGCATTCGGCCGAGAAGGTGATCACCCAGACCAGTCCCCGGGGCGAGACCATGTACTGGATCGGCAATGCCGGCCTGGCGCTCGATGACGCCGAGGGCACCGACTTCCATGCGGCGGCGTCCGGCCATATGGCGATCACCCCGCTCAAGGTGGATTTGACCGACCATGACAGCCTCGCTTACTGGGCGCAGACGGCGGCGAGCCTGCGCAGCAAGGACCTGGAGGTGCCAGGGTGACCTTGCGCAAGCCCGGCTTTCCTGCCCGCGGTGCCATGCCTGTGAGCACCAAACCACAGGCCAGCAGCGTGCATCGGCAATGGGCCCGGCTGCCTGCGGAGCTGTCGCCCGTGCCCATGGCGGTGCGCGAGTCGCTGGGCCCTGAGAGCGTAGATTTCACCTCGGCGCGCTGGCGCATGGTCCAGCGCCTGGCTGCCTCGGGCGTGGAGCACACCCGGGTGCTCAAAGTGATGAATTCCGTGCTGCGCCACCAATTTGTTGACAGTGCACTGGCGGTTCAGGCCTATGAGGACACCAGTTTGCCTATAGGATTGGGGCAGACCATCTCCAAACCCAGCGTGGTGGCGCGGATGTGCGAGCTGCTGCTGCAATCGCCTGCGGGGAAAATGGGCCTGGGCCGTATATTGGAGATTGGCACGGGCTGCGGCTACCAGGCCGCGGTTCTGAGCCTGATGGCCAAAGAGGTGTATACCATTGAGCGGCTGCGTGCGTTGCATGAAAAGGCGCGGGTCAACCTGCGTCCCTTGCGGCTGGCCAATGTGCACCTGATCCTGGGCGATGGCATGCTGGGCTTTGAAAAGGGCGCGCCTTACGCCGGGATCATCGCTGCAGCCGGCGGGGATTCGGTTCCTCAGGCATGGTGTGACCAGCTGGCAGAAGGCGGCCGGCTCGTGGCACCGGTGATGGGGCCGGGCCAACAACAGGTTTTGCTCGTGGTGGACCGCAGTGCTGATGGATTTCAGCGCACGGTTCTGGAGCATGTTCATTTCGTACCCCTAAAATCGGGGCTTGGTTAAGAAGGATAGGTATGTTGGATTCACGTGGTGTTTTGACCTGGGGTGCCAGTGTGGTAGCGGCCATGGTGCTGGCGGGTTGTGGTAGCACATCGCTCAACCAGGCGCCCGTGGAAGATCGGGGTTCATCGGCAGGTCGCACGCCTTCGTCGACCGCCTCTGCGCCCGCACGCATTGATCCGGCCACCTTGCCTGGCGCAGAAAACGCCGGCAAGCCCGGCTACTACACCGTCAAGCCCGGTGAGACCTTGATGCGCATTGCGGCTGACAACGGCCAGAACTGGCGCGACATTGCCCGCTGGAGCAATCTGGACAATCCCAACGTCATTGAAGTCGGCCAGGTGCTGCGTGTGGTGCCACCGGTGACGGCCGCTGCCAGTGCTGCCCCGGCAGCGACTGCGCCGGCTGTGACCGGTGCGAACACGCCAGCGGCGACGCCCGCACCCGCCCCAGCGCCTGCTGCCGCAGCTTCTGCACCGGCTGCCTCTGATGGCAATCTGGGCTTTATCTGGCCGGCGTCGGGTGCTGTCATTCAAGGCTTTGACGATGCGCGTAACAAGGGTGTGGATATTGGTGGCAAAGCCGGCGATCCGGTCGTAGCAGCCGCCGACGGCCGGGTGATCTACTCGGGTGCAGGCCTGCGCGGCTACGGCAACCTGATTCTGGTCAAGCACAACAACACCTACCTGACCGCTTACGCCCACAACCAGACCTTGCTGGTCAAGGACGACCAGGTGGTCAAGAAGGGTCAGAAGATTGCCGAGATGGGCAGCTCCGACGCCGACCGCGTCAAGCTACACTTTGAGGTGCGCCGCCAGGGCAAGCCGGTCGATCCATCGCGCTACCTGCCTTCCCGCTGATGCCGGGCACTTCTTCGAAGCCGACATCGCCGCCCGCCGACGATGTCGGCTTTTCCCATTTGGACGATGCCCCTTTGTCCTCGCCTGAAGGCGATGAGGAGTCGGCGGAGGTCGAGTCGCAGGCCTGGGAAACCCGCACGGTCGTGGCCGGGGTGGCTGAGCATGGCATGCGCCT
Organism: Comamonas koreensis; assembly: GCF_014076495.1. Lineage (NCBI taxonomy): Bacteria > Pseudomonadati > Pseudomonadota > Betaproteobacteria > Burkholderiales > Comamonadaceae > Comamonas > Comamonas koreensis. The sequence goes on from NZ_CP043575.1 coordinate 2,517,286, forward strand.
GGACAAGGCGCTGGCGCAGTGGGTGCCGGAGTTCTCGCGCAGCTACCTGCAGGCCTTGCTGCTGCAAGGCGCGGTGCTGGTCAATGGCAAGTCCGGCCTCAAGCCCAGCGCCAAGGTCAAGGCCGGTGACCAGGCGGTGGTCGAGCTGCGTCCTACGCAGCAAAGCCAGGCCTTTTTGCCGCAGGATATTGCGCTCGATGTGGTCTACCAGGACGAGCACCTGCTCATCATCAACAAGCCCGCCGGCATGGTGGTGCACCCCGCGCCAGGCAATTGGAGCGGCACCTTGCTCAATGCGTTGCTGGCCTATGACGCCAAGGCGGCCCAGCTGCCGCGCGCGGGCATTGTGCACCGGCTGGACAAGGACACCAGCGGCCTGATGGTCGTGGCGCGTGAGCGCCAGACCATGGATGCGCTGGTCAAGCTGATTGCCGCGCGCGATGTGCGCCGCAATTACCTGGCGCTGGGCCACAAGCCCTGGCAGGGCGCAGCGCAGACCTCGGTCAGCCTGCCCATTGGCCGTGATCCGCGCAACCGGCTGCGCATGGCGGCGGTCGATCTGGCCCAGCACCCGGGTAAACCGGCGCGCACCGATATCCGCCTGCTGGTCAATGGCGAGCAGGGCTGCGCAGTGTTCTGCAGCCTGCATACCGGGCGCACGCACCAGATCCGCGTGCACATGGCCTCGCTCCAGCACCCGCTGCTGGCCGACACGCTCTACGGCGGCACACCGGCTGCCGGCATGGAGCGCCAGGCCTTGCATGCGCTGCGGCTGGCTTTTGTGCATCCGGTCACGGGACAGAGCATGTCCTGGTTCGCGCTGCCGCCTGCCGATATCACCTCGGCGATGGAAAATTGGGATCTTCGGTATAATTTAGCCCAATTGGCCTAAGCGCCACCCATGCAGTTCTGGTTTTTGACCAGCGCAAACATCTGGTTTGCGCACTGCAACGGTGGCGCCCAGTGCCGACGGCTATGGGCGTTTATGCCTGCGCCGTGATCTTGGCCATGCAAACGCGGCCCTCTTGATACGCATTCCTTTGTCTCAACACGCAGCCCGCGCGCTGGCGTGCCAACAGGGATTTATCGCATGCATACTTTGGAAGCAAAACGGGTGCTGGAGACTGCGCTGATCTGCGCGCCCCAGCCCATCACCGTGCGTGAGCTGCGGGGATTGTTTGCCGATGATTTGGGAACGGATACGCTCAAGGTGCTGCTGCAGGAGCTGCAGCTCGATTGGTCCCATCGCGGTGTGGAGTTGGTGCAGGTGGCATCGGGCTGGCGCTTTCAGAGCCGGCCGGAGATGCGCGAGTACCTGGACCGTTTGCACCCCGAGAAGCCGCCCAAGTACTCGCGTGCAACCTTGGAGACCTTGGCCATCATTGCCTACCGGCAGCCGGTCACCCGTGGCGATATCGAAGATATCCGGGGGGTGACCGTCAACAGCTTGATCATCAAGCAGTTGGAGGACCGGGGCTGGGTGGAGGTGATTGGCTACCGGGAGACCATCGGGCGGCCTGCGCTGCTGGCGACCACCCGGCAGTTTTTGGACGACCTGGGTCTGCAGTCGCTGGACCAGTTGCCCGAGTTGGACAGCAGCAACCAGCCGCAGACGATGTTTGACAGCCTGCCGCTGGAGGCTGCGCCGGACGAAGCTGTGCCGCAGGATGCCGGGCTGCCGGACGCCGAGGCTTTTGAGTTGGTGGGCGAGTCGATGCCGATGGTAGCGCCCGCGGACGAGGTGGATGCTTTGGAAGAGTTGCAGGACGCGCAGGATTTACAAGACGCGCAGGATGTGCAGACCTCACCCTTAGGTGAGGCTGCCGGTGATGAAGATACTGCCGCCCATCAGGCGGCTGAGGCCCAGGCGGCAAGTGGCGAGGCAGATGCCCCCGCCGCAGCGGCCGCAGAAATAGATGCGGATCCTTTGGACCGTGATGACGATGCACATAATTCCGCACCAGGCGGGGTAGAAAAGCAAAAAAATGATGAGTGATACCAGCGATATGAATGCGCCCCAGGACGGAGATAAGGCCTTGCAAGAAGGCGCTGCCCCGTCCGGCAAGCGCCGCGCCCCGCGCAAGCGTGCCGTGCCTGCGCAAGCTGCAGCGGCTGACGAATTCCAGGCGGCGCGCGCTGACGCCGGCGAGGCTGATGGCGACGCTGCTGCCCAGCCCGCCGGTGAGCCGCGTGCGCGCCGTGATGGCGAGCCGCGCGTGAGCCGTTACCCGGCCCGTGCCCGCCGTTTCCGCGAGCGTGATGCGCAGGGCGCCCAAGGCGATGCGCCGCCCGCCCGGGGCCGTGGTCCTGCGGGCCGCCCGCAGCGCGATGCCGAGTCGGAAGGCTATGCCTTCGAAGATGTGGTGGCCGGCGCGCTGGAAGCGGCGGAAGACTCGGATACCCCCGCACCGGTCAAGCGCGTGCTCCAGCCCCATGTGGAAGCGCCCAAGCTGCACAAGCTGCTGGCCCAGGCGGGCATGGGTTCGCGCCTGGAGATGGAGCGCCTGATTCTGGAAGGCCGCATCTCCGTCAACAACGAGCCGGCCCACGTCGGTCAGCGCATTTTGCACAGCGACAAGATCCGTGTGAATGGCAAGCTGATCACCTTCCGCATCGAGCAGCCGCCAGCGCGCGTGCTCGCCTACCACAAGCCGGTGGGTGAGGTGGTGACGCATGACGACCCGCAAAACCGCCCCACGGTGTTCCGCAAGCTGCCGCGCGTCTCGCACGGCAAGTGGCAGTCCATTGGCCGTCTCGATCTGAACACCGAAGGCCTGCTGCTGTTCACCAATTCCGGTGAACTGGCCAACAACCTGATGCACCCGCGCTTTGGCCTCGAGCGTGAGTACGCGGTGCGCGTGCTGGGCGCCCTGACCAATGAAGAAAAGGCCTTGCTGCTCGCTGGCGTGAACCTGGAAGACGGCGTGGCGAGCTTTGGCTCCATCGACGACGGCGGAGGCGAAGGCGCCAACTGCTGGTACCGCGTCACCATCTCCGAAGGCCGTAACCGTGAAGTGCGCCGCATGTTCGAGTCGGTGGGTCACGCGGTCAGCCGCCTGATCCGTATCCGCTACGGCGCGATGGTGCTGCCGCGCGGCCTGCGCCGGGGCTCCTGGGTCGAGCTCGACCAGCGTGACATCCAGGCGCTGACCGTGGCGGCCGGTGGCGTGGTGGAGCGCAAACCCCGCGAGCAAAATGCCGCGGGCCGGGGCGGGCGCAGCGACAACCGTCCCCAGCACAACGGCCCGCGCCCATCGGTGGGCCCTGCCAAGAACACCCGGGGCGGCGGCTTGCGCAAGGCGCCCGAGAAGCGCAGTACCCAACCCGATCCGATGAAGACCTCGCTGGGCTACATCGGTCATGACAGCCTGACGCGTCAGCGCCAGGGCCAGCGCAAGAGCGGTGGCGGATTCAAGCGCGGTGGAAGGTCGTAGTCACGCCACTGACTTCCCGGACACCGTACAATCAAAGGTTTGCTTTTAGAGCAAAAAATCCATCAACAGGAAATTTATTATGGCAATCGAACGTACCCTCTCGATCATCAAGCCCGATGCAGTGGCTAAGAATGTTATCGGTCAAATCTACGCCCGCTTTGAAGCTGCTGGCCTGAAGATCGTGGCCGCCAAGCTGGTGCAACTGTCGCGTCAAGACGCTGAGCAGTTCTACGCTGTGCACGCTGCCCGTCCTTTCTTCAAGGATCTGGTGGACTTCATGATCTCCGGCCCTGTGATGATCCAGGCTCTGGAAGGCGAAAACGCCATCCTGAAGAACCGTGAGCTGATGGGCGCTACCGATCCCAAGAAGGCTGACAAGGGCACGATCCGCGCTGACTTCGCTGACAGCATCGACGCCAACGCCGTGCACGGCTCTGACGCCGCTGAGACCGCCGCTGTGGAAGTGGCGTTCTTCTTCCCCGGCATGAACGTCTATTCCCGTTAATTGACATGTACGCGGCCGCAAGGCCGCGTGGCATAGGTAAGTGGCCCGAGCGTATATCCATGACCACCAATTTGCTTGATTTTGATTTGGCTGGTTTGACCGCCTTTTGCGAAGGGCTGGGAGAGAAGCGCTTCCGGGCCACGCAGCTTTTTCGCTGGATCCACCAGCGCGGTGCAGCCGATTTCGACCAGATGACCGATCTGGCCAAGTCCCTGCGCGAAAAACTCAAGGGCACGGCCCATGTCACGGCGCTGCCCGTGATCACCGAGCATGTGTCCGCCGACGGAACGGTCAAGTGGCTGTTCGACGTGGGTGATGGCAATGCTGTCGAATCCGTATTCATTCCCGAAGATGACCGTGGCACCTTGTGCGTCTCTTCGCAGGCCGGTTGCGCGGTGGGATGCCGCTTTTGCTCGACAGGGCACCAGGGCTTCAGCCGCAACCTGACCACCGGCGAAATCATGGCGCAGCTGTGGTTTGCCGAACATGCGCTGCGCAAGCGCCTGGGGCGCGATGAGCGCATCATCTCCAACGTGGTGATGATGGGCATGGGCGAGCCCCTGCAAAATTACACGGCCCTGGTGCCCGCGCTGCGCACCATGCTCGATGACCATGGCTATGGTCTGTCGCGCCGCCGCGTCACCGTCTCCACCTCGGGCGTCGTGCCGATGATGGACCGCCTGGCGCAGGATTGCGCGGTGGCGCTGGCCGTGTCGCTGCACGCTCCCAACGATCCGCTGCGCAATGGTCTGGTGCCGCTGAACAAGAAATACCCGCTTGGCGAGCTGATGCAGTCCTGCCGCCGCTACCTGGAGTTTGCGCCGCGTGACTTCATCACCTTTGAGTACTGCATGCTCGACGGCGTCAACGACCAACCCGAGCATGCCCAGCAATTGATAGCACTGGTGCGAGAGTATGCGGGCAACGGCGGGGCATGGTGCAAATTCAATTTGATTCCATTCAACCCTTTTCCAGCCTCGGGTCTGTTACGATCACCTGCCAGTCGGGTGACGGAATTTGCCAAGATGCTCTCGGATGCGGGCGTTGTGACCACCGTGCGCAAGACCCGGGGTGACGACATCGATGCGGCCTGCGGCCAGCTCGCTGGCGATGTGAAGGACCGCACCAAAGCGGCAGAACGCATGGCCAAGAACCGGGTCATACCGCTGGCGCAAGTCTAGAAATAGTCCAAACAGTTTGAGGAGGGTGTGCATGCAAGAGGCTGTGACAAAAGGGCAACCGAGGGTACATCGCCTCACGGCTGCCGCCTTGCTGGGTTTGGCCCTGGTAGGCGGTTTGTCGGGCTGTGGTACCAGCAGCAGTACGGCCCGTGAGGATGCCGCCTATGTCACCCAATCCGATGAGACCGAAATCCATCGGCGCGCGCGCATCCGCCTTGAGCTGGCCGCCAACTATTTCCAGTCTGGCAAGACCACGATCGCGCTCGACGAGATCAAGCAAGTGCTGGCGCTCGACCCCAACAGCGGTGATGCCTACAACATGCGTGGCCTCATCTACATGCAGCTGGGCGAGCCCGATATTGCCGGCGAGAGCTTTACCAAGGCCCAGTCGCTCAAGCCCACCGATGGCGACATCATGCACAACCACGGCTGGTTGCTCTGCCAGGAGAAAAAATACGAGGCGGCTGACCGCTATTTCAACCAGGCCCTGGCGCAGCGCCAGTATTTTCAGCAAGCCAAGACCTTGATGGCGCAGGGCCTGTGCCATGAAGCGGCCGGCAAGCCTGCCGAGGCCGAGGCCAGCTTGCTCAAGGCCTATGACTACGACGCGGGCAACCCCATCGTCAGCTTCAACCTCGCCAAGCTGCTGAACCAGCGCGGCGATGCACGCCGCGCGCAGTTCTATATCCGGCGCCTGAACAACGGCGAGCTGGCCAATGCCGGCTCCCTGTTCCTCGGTATCCAAATTGAAAAAGCCCTGGGCGATGGAGCGAGCGCGCGTGCGCTCGCTGCCCAATTGCAAAAGCGTTTCCCCGACTCCAAAGAGGCGGCACGTATTGCTGGTGGAGGCGTGCTGTGATCGAGTCTGATATCCAACAAGCAACGAACGCCAGCGATGCGTCCCCAGGCGGCGTGATGAGCGCTGGCGAGATGCTGCGCCAGGCGCGCGAGGAGCTGGGCTACCACCTGCCGGCCGTGGCCGCGCACCTGAAGGTGTCGGTGCACAAGCTCGAAGCGCTGGAAGCGGGCAATTGGAGCGCCTTCCCGGACGTGGTCTTTGTGCGCGCACTGGCCTCCGCCGTGTGCCGTGTCCTCAAGATCGATCCGGCGCCCGTGCTGGCACAGTTGCCCAAGCCGCCTGGCAAGGACCTGAGCTCTGGCGTGGAAAGCGTCAAGACCCGCGTGGCCGTGGGCCCGGCGCAGAGCAAGAAAAACGATTTTCCCAGCAGCAAGCCTTTTCCCTGGATGGGCGTGGTCGTGCTGCTGATCGTAGCGACCGTTGGCGTGCTGTTTTATCCGCAGCTGGCAGATTACTGGAAGAGCCAAGCCGCCGCGTCTGCGCCGGCGCCGGCACGCTCGAACAATGTCGCCGGTGTGGCTGACCAGCCCGAGCCGGTGGCACTGGGTGGCAGCTCGACCGACCCCGTGCCCGAGGCACCGGCCAATGGCGCAACTGACGCCGGTGGCAGCGCTGCGCTGGCTGGCCAGTCCAGCCCGGCCGCTGCGGCCCCTGCGGCTGCTGCTCCTACAGAGGGCGCGCCGTTGTTGCATTTCAAGGCCAGCCAGGACAGCTGGGTGCAGGTCAAGGAAGCCAGCGGCAAGGTGGTGTTTGAAAAGACCATCCGCGCTGGCACGAGTGAAGATATCGCGGCCACGCCGCCGCTCAAGCTCATCGTGGGCAATGCGGTGGGGGTGGAGATGCAGCTGCGCGGGTCGGGTTTTGATCTGAAAAAAGTGACCAAGGGCAGCACCGCCCGTTTTGAGGTGAATTAAGTGCAAGAAGAGAACATCCTGTTGCCTGTGCCCATGGTGGCACCGGCCGCGCGCAAAAGCCGCCAGGCCCGTGTGGTCTGGGGTGACCGTGTGGTGACGGTCGGGGGCGATGCGCCGGTGCGCATACAGTCGATGACGAATACCGATACCGTGGATGTGATCGAGACGGCCATCCAGGTCAAGGAGCTGGCGCAGGCGGGCTCGGAGATGGTGCGCATCACCGTCAACACACCCGAGGCCGCAGCAGCGGTGCCCTATGTGCGCGAGCAGCTCGACCGCATGGGCGAGAACGTGCCGCTGGTGGGCGACTTCCACTACAACGGCCACCGCCTGCTGACCGAGTTCCCTGACTGCGCCAAGGCACTGTCCAAGTACCGCATCAACCCGGGCAACGTGGGCAAGGGCGACAAGAAGGACAAGCAGTTTGGCCAGATGATCGAGGCGGCCATGCAGTATGACAAGGCCGTGCGCATTGGCGTGAACTGGGGCAGCCTGGACCAGGAGTTGCTCGCCGAGCTGATGGACGAGAACAGCCGCCGCGCGGTTCCCTGGGATGGGCGCCAGGTGATGTACGAGGCGCTGATCACCTCGGCCATATCCTCTGCGCAGCGTGCCCAGGAGATGGGCCTGAATGGCGACCAGATCATTCTGTCCTGCAAGGTCAGTGGCGTGCAGGATCTGGTGGCGGTCTACCGCGGCCTGTCTGCGCGCTGCGACTATGCACTGCACCTGGGGCTGACCGAGGCGGGCATGGGCACCAAGGGCACGGTGGCCTCGGCCGCTGCGCTGTCGATCCTGCTGCAGGACGGCATTGGCGACACCATCCGCGTGTCGCTGACCCCGCAGCCGGGTGAAGCGCGCACGCAAGAGGTGGTGGTGGCCAGCGAGATTCTGCAAGCCATGGGCATGCGCAGCTTTGTGCCTAGTGTCACCGCCTGCCCGGGGTGTGGCCGCACCACCAGCACCACCTTCCAGGAGCTGGCGCGCGACATCGACCAGCACCTGCGCTCGCAAATGCCGGTCTGGCGTGTGAAGTACCCCGGTGTCGAGAAGATGAAGGTGGCCGTGATGGGCTGCATCGTCAATGGCCCCGGCGAGAGCAAGCATGCCGATATCGGCATCAGCCTGCCGGGCAATGGCGAGTCGCCTGCTGCCCCCGTCTTTATCGATGGCGAAAAGGCCCTGACCCTGCGCGGTGACCGCATTGCGCAGGAGTTCCACGAGATCGTGCAGGCCTACGTGGAGCGCCGCTACGGTGCCGCCAAGGTAGATAATTGAGAGTTGCACTTGCTGGCCTGGCAAGTGTTTGCAAGCAGACTGAACAGAGAGATTGAAGCCCATGGGCATGAATGAAAAGCTGGCCGCCATCAAAGGCATGAACGATATCCTGCCGCCCGATTCGGCCATGTGGGAATGGTTTGAAGGCAAGGTGCGCGATGTGATGGGGCGTTTTGCCTACCGCAATATCCGCACGCCGCTGGCCGAGCATACGGCGCTGTTTGTGCGTGGCCTGGGTGAGGTGACCGATATCGTCGAGAAGGAAATGTATTCCTTCGAAGACCGGGCCGACAAGCACGGCCAGGCCGAGCATCTGACCTTGCGCCCCGAAGGCACGGCTGGTGTGGTGCGTGCCGTGGTCGAGAACAACCTGCTCTATGACGGCGGCAAGCGCCTGTTCTACATCGGCGCGATGTTCCGCCGCGAAAAGCCCCAGCGCGGCCGCTACCGCCAGTTCCACCAGGTGGGTGTCGAAGCCATGGGCTTTGGCGGCGCTGAGCTCGATGCCGAGGTGATCCTGCTGGCCGCGCAGCTGTGGAAGGACCTGGGCATTGAAGGCGTGCGCCTGGAGCTCAACAGCCTGGGCCAGCCAGAGGAGCGCCGCGCGCACCGCGAGGCGCTGGTGGCCTATTTCGAGCAGCACACCGAAGTGATGGACGACGAGGGCAAGCGCCGCATGTACAGCAACCCGCTGCGCGTGCTTGACACCAAGAACCCGGCCATGCAGGCGATGGTCAATGCCGCGCCCCAGCTGCTTGATTTTCTGGGTGAGGACTCCAAGGCCCACCTCAAGGCCGTGCAGGACATCCTGGACGCCAACGGCGTGGCCTGGTCGGTCAACCCGCGCCTGGTGCGCGGCATGGACTACTACAACCTGACGGTGTTCGAGTTCATCACCGACAAGCTCGGCTCGCAAGGCACGATCTGCGGCGGCGGCCGCTATGACTACCTGATCGAGCAGATTGGCGGCAAGCCCGCGCCGGCCGTGGGCTGGGGTATGGGCATCGAGCGCGTGCTCGAGCTGATCAAGGAGCTGAATATCCAGTGGGATCGCCCGTCTATTGACGCCTACGCTATCCTGCCGGACGCAGCCCTGCTGCCGCAGGCCATGCGCGTGATCCAGACCCTGCGACAAGCCGGTGTGCGGGTGCAGATGCATGGCTCAGCGGTGGCAGGGAGCCTGGGCAGCATGAAGTCGCAGTTCAAGAAGGCCGATGCCAGCGGCGCCGCTTGCGCGCTGATTTTTGGCAGCGACGAGATGCAGCGCGGCATGGTGACCGTCAAGCAGCTGCGCGATGGCGAGGGCGCCCAAGCTGAACGCGCTATCGACGCCGTGGCCGGTTGGGCAGCGCAACTGCGCGCATAAGCGCAGTCGCAGCGGCAAGCTTTTTTTTGATTCAACTCCATTAGAACAATATGGCAACGCATTTAGATCTGGAAGAACAGGAACAGATAGACCAGCTCAAGCACTTCTGGAACAAGTGGGGCACCTTGATCACCACGGTACTGGTGATTGTGCTGGGTGGCTTTGCCGCCTGGAATGGCTACCAGTACTGGCAAAACCGCCAGGCATCGCAAGCGAGCGCACTGTCGTCGGCGATCGAATCGGCCGTCAACTCGGGTGACAAGACCCGTATCGACCAGGCCTTTGGCGATCTGCGCAGCAACTACGGCAGCACTGTGCAGGCGGCGCATGCCGGTCTGCTGGTGGCCAAGGCGGCGGGTGACAAGGGCCAGATGGACGATGCCAAGGCAGCGCTCACCTGGGTGGCAGACAATGCATCGGACGAAGGCCTCAAGGCCACCGCCCGCGTGCGTTTGGCAGCGGTGCTGCTCAACAGCCAGGCCTATGACGAGGCGCTCAAGGTGCTGGGCACCAAGATGCCGACCGAGTTCGATGCCGTGGTGGCAGACCACAAGGGCGATGTCTACCTGGCCAAGGGCGACAAGGCGCAAGCCATCGAGTCCTACAAGGCGGCCTTGCAAAAGACCGAACCGGGCGTGGAATACCGCAACGTGATCTCCGTCAAGCTCAATGCGCTGGGCGAAGATCTGAAGTGATGGATGGCAGAAGGCAGTGCGCATGAAACAACAACAGGCATATGCTGCAGCAGCTGCTGCAGCCAAGGTTTTGACGGTATCGGCAGTGGCGCTGGCCATTGCGGGCTGCTCTTTGTTCTCGTCGGACAAGCGCAAGCCCACTGAGCTGGAGCCCAATGTCGCACTGCTGTCCGTGCAGCAGGTCTGGACGCAGCGCATGGGCAAGAGCAATCCCACCTTGGTGATGAATGTCAGCGGCAAGGTGGTGACCCTGGCTTCGGCCGACGGCCAGGTGGCTGCGATCAATGCCGACACGGGTGCCGATCTCTGGCGCGTCAACGTGGGCCAGAAGCTCTCGGCGGGCGTGGGCAGTGATGGCAAATGGGCCGCTGTGGTGACCGAAGACGGCAACCTGGTGGCGCTGACCCAGGGCAAGGAAATGTGGCGCAAGCGCCTGCCAGCGCGTGTCTATACCGCGCCGCTGGTGGCGGGCGAGCGCATCTTCGTGCAAAGCGCGGACCGTTCGGTGCAGGCCTTTGATGCGGCCTCAGGCCAGGCACTTTGGAGCCAGGCCAAGACCAGCGAAGCGCTGGTGCTGCGCCAAAGCGGTGTGCTGACCGCCTATCAGGACACCCTGGTCGCTGGCGTCTCGGGCCGCTTTGTCGGTATCGACCCCAACACTGGCGCACTGCGCTGGGAAGTGCCGATTGCCAGCCCCCGTGGCACCAATGACGTTGAGCGTCTGGTGGAGCTGGTGGGTGGCGTCTCGCGCCAAGGCTCGGTGCTGTGCACGCGTGCCTACCAGATGGCCGTGGGCTGTATTGATGCCGCTACCGCGCAGCTGAGCTGGACCGTGCGTGCCGACGGTATCAATGGCATCTCGGGTGATGCCGAGGTGGTGGCCGGTGCCGATGGCAATGGCGTGATCACAGCCTGGGCGCATGAGGGCGGCAGCGTGGTGTGGACGAGCAATCGCCTGCGCTACCGCAAGCTGAGCCAGCCGCTGGTGCTGGGCCGCTCTGTGATTTTTGGTGATAGTTCGGGCACGGTGCATATGCTGTCCAAGAAAGACGGCTCGCCGCTCAACCGCTTCTCTACCAACAGCTCCGGTATCTCCGTGGCGCCGGTAGTGGCGGGCAACACCATGGTGGTGCAGACGAATGACGGCGCGGTGTATGGCTTTCGGCCCGAGTAAGAAAAGAAAAAGTAGTCAGGAATGAAGCCAGTTATTGCTTTGGTGGGGCGCCCCAATGTGGGCAAATCCACCTTGTTCAACCGCATGACAAAGTCGCGCGACGCCATCGTTGCCGACTTTGCCGGGTTGACGCGTGATCGCCATTACGGCCAAGGCCGTCAGGGCAAGCACGAATACATCGTGATCGATACCGGTGGTTTCGAGCCCGATGCGACCAGTGGCATTTTCAAGGAAATGGCCAAGCAGACCCGCCAGGCCGTGGCCGAGGCGGATGTGGTGCTGTTCGTGGTCGATGTGCGCCTGGGCCTGTCGGCCCAGGACCATGAGATTGCCGGCTACCTGCGCCGCCTGGGCAAGCCTGCCATGCTGGTGGGCAACAAGGCCGAAGGCATGAAGGACGGCGGCCAGTTGGCCGAGTTCTATGAGCTCGGTCTGGGTGAGGTGTTCCCGGTCTCGGCCGCGCACGGCCAGGGCATCCGCACCATGATCGACATGGCGCTGGAGAAATTGCCTTGGCTCAACCAGGACGAGGATGCAGAGCCCGAAGAAGATGAGAGCGTCATCAAGCTGGCCGTGGCAGGGCGCCCGAATGTGGGCAAGTCCACCTTGATCAATACCTGGCTGGGTGAAGAGCGCCTGGTGGCCTTTGACATGGCCGGTACCACGCGCGATGCGATTGCGGTGCCGTTCGAGAAGAATGGCCAGAAGTTCCAGCTGATCGACACCGCTGGTTTGCGCCGCAAGGGCCGCGTGTTCGAGGCGATCGAGAAGTTCTCGGTGGTCAAGACCTTGCAGGCCATTGAAGGCGCCAACGTGGTGCTGCTGCTGCTCGATGCCACGCAAGGCGTGACCGACCAGGACGCCCACATCGCCGGCTACATTCTGGAGAGCGGTCGCGCCGTGGTGCTGGCCGTCAACAAGTGGGATGCGCTCGATGACTATGGCCGCCAGATGCTGGAGCGCTCGATCGAGCTGCGCCTGTCCTTCCTGAAGTTTGCACCGCTGCACTTCATCTCGGCCAAGAAGCGCCAGGGCCTGGGCCCGCTGTGGACCTCGATGACCCAGGCGCACAAGTCGGCCCTGTGCAAGATGCCGACGCCCGTGCTCACGCGCGTGCTGCTGGAGTCGGTGCAGTACCAGACTCCCAAGAAGATCGGGCCTTACCGCCCCAAGCTGCGCTATGCGCACCAAGGTGGCATGAACCCGCCGGTGATCGTGATCCACGGCAATTCGCTCGAACACATCACCGATGCGTACAAGCGATTCCTGGAAGGGCGTTTCCGCAAGGAATTTAATTTGATCGGCACCCCCTTGCGGATTGAATTCAAGACCTCACATAACCCTTACGCTGACAAAGATTGATAGCGTACAAGTGAGATGAGGTCTGATCCACAGACCCATCACATGGAAAAAACCATTTATCGTTCAGTTAGGATGCCACTGTGGTAAGGTGGCGTTTTACAACAACACTGTCCGAACACGGAGAATATCGTGAGCAACAAAGGCCAACTTCTGCAAGATCCCTTCCTCAACGCTCTGCGCCGCGAGCATGTGCCAGTGTCCATCTATTTGGTCAACGGCATCAAGCTCCAAGGCCAGATCGAATCTTTTGACCAGTACGTTGTGCTGCTGCGCAACACCGTCACCCAGATGGTGTACAAGCATGCGATCTCGACCATTGTCCCCGGTCGTGCCGTGAACTTCTCGGCACCTGACTCGCAAGACAACGAAGCTTCAGCCTAACGCTTTTGATAGCACAACACTCGCGCAACCCGCGGGTGAGCAGCTCTACATCATTGAGTAATCAACAAAATTCCAACGACAAAAAATCCACCCCGGTCATGCTGGTCGGGGTGGATTTTGGTTTTCCGCACTTCGATTCCGAGCTCGAAGAGCTGGGACTGCTGGCCCAAACGGCTGGCCTGAACCCGGTCGCGCGCCTGGTGTGCAAGCGCAAGGTGCCCGACGCGGCGCTGTTTGTGGGCAGCGGCAAGGCCGATGAGATCCGCCTGGTGGCGCAGACCCATGGTGCCACCGAGATCCTGTTTGACCAGGCGCTCAGCCCGGCCCAGCAGCGCAATCTGGAGCGCCATTTGCAGATGCCGGTCAATGACCGGACCTTGCTGATCCTCGAGATCTTCGCGCAGCGCGCACGCAGCCATGAAGGCAAGCTCCAGGTCGAACTGGCCAAGCTGCAGTACCTCAGCACGCGCCTGGTGCGCCGCTGGTCGCACTTGGAGCGCCAGCGCGGCGGTATCGGCACGCGTGGCGGCCCGGGTGAGACGCAGATCGAGCTGGACAAGCGCATGATCAACGATGCGATCAAGCGCACCAAGGACCGGCTGCTCAAGGTCAAGAAGCAGCGCGCCACGCAGCGCCGCCAGCGCCAGCGCAACGACACTTTCAATGTCTCGTTGGTGGGTTACACCAATGCCGGCAAATCGACCTTCTTCAACGCCGTGGTCAAGGCTCGCGCCTACGCAGCGGACCAGCTGTTTGCGACCTTGGACACGACGACGCGGCAGATGTATTTGGAGTCGGCACAGCGCTCCATCTCCATCTCCGACACGGTCGGGTTTATTCGCGACCTGCCCCACGGGCTGGTCAATGCTTTTGAGGCAACACTCCAAGAAGCAGTCGATGCAGATCTGCTGCTGCATGTGGTCGATGCCTCCAACCCTGCCCACCCGGAACAAATACAACAAGTCCAAAAGGTTCTTCGGGAAATTGGGGCAGAAAACGTGCCGCAGGTTCTGGTATTCAATAAACTGGATGCCATTGAGCCAGACCGGCGGCCACCAGCGCTTGCAGACAGCTATGAGCTCGATGGGGTGCAGGTTCCACGATTCTTTGTCAGCGCAGCCAAGGGGCAGGGGCTGGAGGCCGTGCGCGAGCACCTGGCCCAGGCCCTGGTCGCTCGCCAGGCAGCGCTCGATGCGGGCGATGCTTGGGAGATAGCCCCAGACGCTGATGACGAATTGCTGGGAAATGCCTCCTAGGGCTGCCACAATGGCTGCTTGCATGCGCTTGTAACGCTGATTCATAGAGACATCGCTAATGAAACTTCATTCACGTTTTCCGCGCCTGGCCTTGCTGCCGCAGGGCCTGCGCGGAATGTTTAACCTGAACGATCCTCGCTGGGGGCGGGGTGACGATGGCAAGGACGACAGCAGCAATGCAGGTCAAGAGCCATCTCGCCCGCCTTACAACCCGCCCGAGCAGAACAACCGGCCCAACCCGCAGCGCCCTGGCACCAACGGTGCCCCGGATCTGGACGAGCTGTGGCAGGACCTGAACAAAAAGCTCGGTGGTTTGTTCGGTGGCGGCAAAGGCGGTGGCACGGGCCGCGGCAGTGCAGGGCAGCCGCCCGAGTTCAAGGGCGCAGGCGTTGGCCTGGGCCTGATCGTCGGCGTTGCCGCACTGATCTGGCTGGGTACCGGCTTTTTCATCGTGCAAGAAGGCCAGCAAGCGGTCATCACGCAGTTCGGCAAGTACCACAAGACCGTCAATGCCGGTATCAACTGGCGCCTGCCGTATCCGATCCAGCGCCATGAGCTGGTCTATGTCTCGCAGATCCGCTCTGCCGATGTGGGCCGCGACAGCATCATCAAGACCACTGGTCTGCGCGAATCGGCGATGCTGACCGAAGACGAGAACATCGTCGAGATCAAGTTCGCCGTGCAGTACCGCCTGAGCGATGCGCGTGCCTGGCTGTTCGAGAGCAAGGCGCCAGCTGACACCGTCATCCAGGTGGCCGAAACCGCCGTGCGTGAGGTGGTGGGCAAGATGAAGATGGATGCGGCACTGGCCGAAGAGCGCGACCAGATTGCGCCCCGCGTGCGTGAGCTGATGCAGGTCATCCTGGATCGCTACAAGATCGGTGTCGAGGTCGTGGGCGTCAATCTGCAGCAAGGCGGCGTGCGCCCGCCAGAGCAGGTGCAGGCGGCATTTGACGACGTGCTCAAGGCCGGGCAGGAGCGTGAGCGCACCAAGAACCAGGCTGAGGCCTATGCCAACGATGTGGTGCCACGCGCCACCGGTACGGCGTCGCGCCTGATGGAAGAAGCTGCCGCTTACAAGGCCCGGATCGTGGCGCAGGCCCAGGGTGATGCCCAGCGCTTCTCGTCAATCTATACCGAGTACCAAAAGGCGCCGGTGGTCACGCGTGACCGTCTGTACCTGGAAACCATGCAACAGGTCTACAGCAATGTGACCAAGGTCGTGGTCGATTCCAAGCAAGGCTCCAACCTGCTGTACCTGCCGCTGGACAAGATCATGCAGCAGACCCAGGGCGGGGCTGCGGCAGGCGATGCTGCTGCCAGCTCGAACGCGTCCACGACCACCGCACCTGCGCCCGCACCGTCGGTGCCCGATGCCCGTGCCCGTGATACCAGCCGTACCCGTGACCGCGAGTCGCGCTAGGAGTGATTTGTGAATCGAATGGGATTTTTAGCTTCAACCGTCCTGGTGGTGCTGGCCTTGCTCAGCTCCACCGTGTTTGTCGTCGATCAGCGGCAGTTCGGCATCAAGTATGCGCTCGGCCAGATCAAGGAAGTCATCACGGAGCCGGGCTTGAACTTCAAGCTGCCGCCACCGCTGCAGAACGTGACCTACCTGGACAAGCGCCTGCTGACCTTGGACAGCACCGATACCGAATCGATGCTGACTGCCGAGAAGCAGCGCGTGGTGATCGACTGGTATGTGCGCTGGCGCATCACCGACCCTTCGGCCTATATCCGCAACGTGGGTACGACCGAAGGCCAGGGCGCGATCCAGCTCAACCGTGTGGTGCGCAATGCCTTCCAGGAAGAGGTCAACCGCCGTACCGTGCAGGACATGATCTCTGGCAAGCGCGAGCAGACCATGGCCGACGTCAAGCGCGAAGTGCTCGAAGCGGTCAAGGGCAGCAAGCCCTGGGGTATCGACATTGTGGACGTGCGCATCACGCGCGTTGATTATGTGGAGGCCATTACCGAATCGGTCTACAGCCGTATGGAAGCCGAGCGCAAGCGCGTGGCCAATGAGCTGCGCTCGACCGGTGGTGCCGTGGGTGAAAAGATCCGCGCCGATGCCGATCGCCAGCGTGAAGTGACGGTGGCCAATGCCTACCGTGACGCCCAGGCGCTCAAGGGTGAGGGTGACGCCGAAGCGGCCAAGGTCTATGCTGATGCCTTTGGCAAAGACCCGCAGTTCGCGCAGTTCTACCGCAGCCTGGAGGCCTACAAATCCAGCTTCAACAAGAAGTCGGACGTGATCGTGGTCGATCCATCGTCCTCGGATTTCTTCAAGGGCTATCGCTCGTCCGGCACCAAGTAAGCCTGGGTCAGCGCTCCCTGCCAGCCACTTTGCATTCGCAAAGTGGCTTTTTTCATTGGGGTTTCTTATAGCATCGCTAGGCGCTGGGCTCTGTAATGGCCGCAAAGGCGCAGTGCCGAGAGCAGGAAATGCGGATCGCCCGCTGTCATCCCTGTAGAATCACGTTTTTAACAGCCCTCCCAATTCCCCATGTCTGCTTGGATCCTTCCGGATCACATTGCCGATGTGCTGCCTTCTGAAGCGCGACACATCGAAGAGCTTCGGCGTGGCCTGCTCGACACGGCTTGTGCTTACGGCTACGAACTGGTGATGCCCCCACTGCTGGAGCATCTGGACTCGCTGCTCTCCGGCTCCGGTGAAGCGCTGGACCTGCTGACCTTCAAGCTGGTGGACCAGCTCTCCGGTCGCACCCTGGGCATCCGCCCTGACACCACCCAACAAGTCGCTCGCATCGATGCCCATTTGCTCAACCGCAAGGGTGTGACGCGTCTGTGCTACTGCGGGCCGGTGCTGCATGCCAAGCCCGATCGCCCCCATGCGACCCGCGAGCCCTTGCAGTTTGGCGCTGAAATCTACGGCCATGCCGGGGTAGAGGCGGATGTGGAGGTGATCGCGCTGGCGACCGCGTCGCTGCGCGTAGCCCAGCTGCATGATTTCTCGGTGGACCTGGCCGATGTGCGCATTGTTCAGCGCCTGCTGGCGGGCTTGCTGGTGGATCTGCCGACCCTGCGCCGCGTGCATGCGGCGCTGGCGGTCAAGGATGCCTCCGAGCTCGCGTCGCTGACCCGCGATTTTCCGCCGGCCCAGCGCGATGGACTGCGTGCCTTGCTCAACCTGTATGGCGATGTGGAGGTACTGGCCGAGGCGGAAAAGGCCCTGGCAGCCATCCCGGGTGTTGCACCGATTCTGGCGGACCTGCGCCAACTGGCCAGCCGCATCGACAGCCCGGCTGTGACGTTTGACCTGGCCGATCTGCGCGGCTACTCCTACTACAGCGGCATGCGCTTTGCGATCTATGCGCAAGGCGTGACCGATGCGCTGGTGCGTGGCGGCCGCTATGACGAGGTGGGTGCTGCCTTTGGCCGCAGCCGTCCTGCCGTTGGTTTCAGTCTGGATATCAAGCAGCTGGTGCCGGTGGTTGAGCCGCGGCCCCTCAAGGCTGCCATTCGCGCGCCCTGGGTGGACCGCCACGATATGCGCGAGGTCATCGCCCGCCTGCGCCAGACCGGTGAGACCGTGGTCTGCGCCTTGCCCGGGCATGACGATGAAGTCGACGAATTCAATTGTGACCGCGAACTGGCCGAAGTCGATGGCCAGTGGATCGTGCGCAGCATTTAACCGTATTTTGTTCTTGGATGGGAAAAGACATGGCTATCTCCAAAGGTCGCAACGTTGTTGTGGTTGGCACTCAATGGGGTGACGAAGGCAAGGGTAAGTTGGTCGATTGGCTGACGGAGAGCGCACAAGGTGTGGTGCGCTTCCAGGGTGGCCACAATGCCGGCCACACCTTGGTCATCAACGGCGTGAAGACGGCACTGCATCTGATCCCCAGCGGCATCATGCGTCCCGGCGTCAAGTGCTACATCGGCAATGGTGTGGTGCTGTCCGTGGGCAAGCTGTTCGAAGAAATCGAAGGCCTGGAGAAGGCTGGCGTTCAGGTGCGTGATCGCCTGCGCGTATCCGAAGCCTGCCCGCTGATCCTGCCTTTTCATCAGGCGCTGGACCTGGCCCGTGAAGCCGCCCGTGAACAGGGTGGCGTGCAAAAGATCGGCACCACCGGCAAGGGCATCGGCCCGGCCTATGAAGACAAGATTGCCCGCCGTGCACTGCGCGTGCAAGACCTCAAGCACCCCGAGCGTTTTGCCACCAAGCTGCGCGAGCTGCTGAGCCTGCACAACCACATCCTGGTGAGCGTGCTCGGTTCGCAGAAGTTCGACTTCGGCCCGCAACTCGCTCCGTACATGAAGAATGGCGAGATCCAGTTCGACGCTGTCTACAACGAAGCCATGCAACACGCCGAGCTGATCAAGCCGATGATTGCCGATGTCTCGTCCGAGCTGAACCAGGTGCATGCCGAAGGCGGCAACCTGCTGTTTGAAGGCGCGCAAGGCTCGCTGCTGGATGTGGACCACGGTACCTACCCCTATGTGACCTCGTCCAACTGCGTGGCTGGCAATGCGGCCGCTGGTGCGGGCGTGGGCCCAGGCCTGCTGCACTATGTGCTGGGTATCACCAAGGCATACTGCACCCGCGTTGGTGGTGGTCCCTTCCCGACTGAGCTGGAATGGCAAAAGGAAGGCACCCCCGGTTGGGTGATGAGCACCGTGGGCGCAGAGAAGGGTGTCACTACCGGCCGCTATCGCCGCTGCGGCTGGTTTGATGCGGCCTTGCTCAAGCGCTCGGCCCAGATCAACGGCCTGTCCGGCCTGTGCATCACCAAGCTGGATGTGCTCGACGGCATCGAAGAGCTGCAGCTGTGCGTGGGCTATGAGCTCGATGGCGAGCGCATCGACCTGCTGCCCCTGGGTGCAGACGACATCGAGCGCTGCAAGCCCATCTACGAAGCCATTCCCGGCTGGACCGACACCACCGTGGGTGTGACCGAATACGACAAGCTGCCCGTCAATGCGCGCCGATACCTGGACCGTATTGCCGAAGTCACCGGTGTGCCCATTGCCGTTGTCTCGACCAGCCCGGATCGCGACCATACGATCCTGATGCACAACCCTTACCAGGCCTAAGCCCTGGTTGCTACTTTTGATTGAGGAAACCCATGCTTACTGAAGACGGCAAGCACTTGTATGTCAGCTACGACGAGTACCATGGCCTGATTGAAAAACTGGCCATCAAGATTCACCAATCGGGCTGGGAGTTCGACACCATCTTGTGTCTGGCTCGCGGCGGTATGCGTCCTGGCGACATCCTGAGCCGTATTTTTGACAAGCCCCTGGCCATCATGTCGACCAGTTCGTACCGCGCCGAGGCCGGTACGCAGCAGGGTCACCTGGATATCGCGCGCTTCATCACCACCCCCAAGGGTGAGATCGCTGGCCGCGTGCTGCTGGTCGATGACCTCGCGGACTCGGGTCACACGCTCAATGCCGTGATCAACATGCTCAAGAACAACTACGCGCCCATCACGGAGCTGCGCAGTGCGGTGATCTGGACCAAGGGTGTTTCCACCTTCACGCCCGATTACTCGGTGGAGTTCCTGGCGACCAACCCCTGGATCCACCAGCCGTTCGAAGGCTACGACAGCTTGCGTCCAGAAAAGCTGCTGGAGAAGTGGAAGGTCTGACCGGCCGCTGCAGTTGAAAAAAATTGCAATTTCATGAAAAGCTGTCGGTAAACGCCTATACAATAGCGTCTATCGACAGCACGATGCCTTGCAAAGCTGCCAGACTCGAAAGAGGGCGGTTCGCAAGGTTTGTTTTTTTGAGATGCTGACAAGGGGTTTGGCGGAAGCGCTAAAAACTTTGTCAGACAGTTCAAAAAGCTGTGCTACAATACAAGGCTTCGCTGATCGCGGCGAAGGGGATCTGAGGGTTGAGGCTCTTGGGTCAGGTCTTTAAAAATTAACAGCCGATAAGCGTGGGCGTTTGGTGGCGATTGCCATATGTTCTTCGGAGCAAAACAAGCGCTCACTTTAAACAGTAATGATGAAGATCTTAGGATCTTTTTTATTCCGTCAAGTGAGTGAGTAGTCGAGAGACTTTAAATTCAAGATCGAACTATAGAGTTTGATCCTGGCTCAGATTGAACGCTGGCGGCATGCTTTACACATGCAAGTCGAACGGTAACAGGTCTTCGGATGCTGACGAGTGGCGAACGGGTGAGTAACACATCGGAACGTGCCTAGTAGTGGGGGATAACTACTCGAAAGAGTAGCTAATACCGCATGAGATCTAAGGATGAAAGCAGGGGACCTTCGGGCCTTGCGCTACTAGAGCGGCTGATGGCAGATTAGGTAGTTGGTGGGATAAAAGCTTACCAAGCCGACGATCTGTAGCTGGTCTGAGAGGACGACCAGCCACACTGGGACTGAGACACGGCCCAGACTCCTACGGGAGGCAGCAGTGGGGAATTTTGGACAATGGGCGAAAGCCTGATCCAGCAATGCCGCGTGTAGGATGAAGGCCCTCGGGTTGTAAACTACTTTTGTACGGAACGAAAAGCTCTCTTCTAATAAAGGAGAGTGATGACGGTACCGTAAGAATAAGCACCGGCTAACTACGTGCCAGCAGCCGCGGTAATACGTAGGGTGCGAGCGTTAATCGGAATTACTGGGCGTAAAGCGTGCGCAGGCGGTTATGTAAGACAGAGGTGAAATCCCCGGGCTCAACCTGGGAACGGCCTTTGTGACTGCATAGCTAGAGTACGGTAGAGGGGGATGGAATTCCGCGTGTAGCAGTGAAATGCGTAGATATGCGGAGGAACACCGATGGCGAAGGCAATCCCCTGGACCTGTACTGACGCTCATGCACGAAAGCGTGGGGAGCAAACAGGATTAGATACCCTGGTAGTCCACGCCCTAAACGATGTCAACTGGTTGTTGGGAATTAACTTTCTCAGTAACGAAGCTAACGCGTGAAGTTGACCGCCTGGGGAGTACGGCCGCAAGGTTGAAACTCAAAGGAATTGACGGGGACCCGCACAAGCGGTGGATGATGTGGTTTAATTCGATGCAACGCGAAAAACCTTACCCACCTTTGACATGTACGGAAGTGACCAGAGATGGACATGTGCTCGAAAGAGAACCGTAACACAGGTGCTGCATGGCTGTCGTCAGCTCGTGTCGTGAGATGTTGGGTTAAGTCCCGCAACGAGCGCAACCCTTGCCATTAGTTGCTACGAAAGGGCACTCTAATGGGACTGCCGGTGACAAACCGGAGGAAGGTGGGGATGACGTCAAGTCCTCATGGCCCTTATAGGTGGGGCTACACACGTCATACAATGGCTGGTACAAAGGGTTGCCAACCCGCGAGGGGGAGCTAATCCCATAAAGCCAGTCGTAGTCCGGATCGCAGTCTGCAACTCGACTGCGTGAAGTCGGAATCGCTAGTAATCGTGGATCAGAATGTCACGGTGAATACGTTCCCGGGTCTTGTACACACCGCCCGTCACACCATGGGAGCGGGTCTCGCCAGAAGTAGGTAGCCTAACCGCAAGGAGGGCGCTTACCACGGCGGGGTTCGTGACTGGGGTGAAGTCGTAACAAGGTAGCCGTATCGGAAGGTGCGGCTGGATCACCTCCTTTCTGGAAAACAGCTTCGCTGTTTCGGTGGATGCTAACTTTGTGCAAACAAAGTTAAGTGCCATCGGCACGGCAGGAGCCAAAAAAGCAATCAAGATTGAACGCCCACACTTATCGGTTGTTGGAACACAAGCCAGGTGGCTAGCTCACAAGAGCTCGCTGCGTGGAATGGGTCTGTAGCTCAGCTGGTTAGAGCACTGTGTTGATAACGCAGGGGTCGTTGGTTCGAGCCCAACTAGACCCACCATTAGATTCCAACGGATTTAGAGGTTGAGCTTATGCCGCTTTGGTTAATCGGAGTAGATTCTGATTGACTAGAGCCAAGCAGTGCGAGGCGTCTGATGCGAAGCACACTGATGTGTGTGAGCAGCGGGCAACGAAGCAATGCGCCGGCTATAGGCAATCAGGGGGATTAGCTCAGCTGGGAGAGCACCTGCTTTGCAAGCAGGGGGTCGTCGGTTCGATCCCGTCATCCTCCACCAATACTTTTACTGATAACTTATCACTCAACACCAAAGCGGTTTCGCAAGAGACTGTTTTGTTGTTGATTCCGGATTCCCGGATCAACACGGCTGTTCTTTAAAAATTCATAGAGTCGAAAATCAGCGTTGCTGGTGGAAACTGCACATTCGTAAAGGTTTAGTGCAGACCGTGCCACCAGCAACAATTTGATTGCGTCAAAACGAATGAAACTTTGCGAGAGCAATTTTTATTCAGTAATGACGAATATTCTTCAAGAATGTGGACTTGGGCGACCAGGTCTACAGCAAAGATATTCACATTACGGCATAACGCGCGAGGTGAGAGACCTCGCAAAGCAGTTGCTTGGGTTCTTGGCTTGAGATCTAGAGATAGATGTCAAAGTTATAGGGTCAAGTGACTAAGAGCATGTGGTGGATGCCTTGGCGATGATAGGCGACGAAAGACGTGATAGCCTGCGATAAGCTTCGGGGAGTTGGCAAATAAACTTTGATCCGGAGATTTCTGAATGGGGGAACCCACCTAGCAATAGGTATCGGCAACTGAATACATAGGTTGTCGAAGCGAACCTGGAGAACTGAAACATCTAAGTACCCAGAGGAAAAGACATCAACCGAGATTCCGATAGTAGTGGCGAGCGAATTCGGAAGAGCCTTGCAGTGATAGTCAGTGTGTTAACAAAACGGAATGGAAAGTCCGGCCATAGTGGGTGATAGCCCCGTATGTGAAAACGCATTGGTGGTACTAGGCTGCAGACAAGTAGGGCGGGGCACGAGAAACCCTGTCTGAATATGGGGGGACCATCCTCCAAGGCTAAATACTCATCATCGACCGATAGTGAACAAGTACCGTGAGGGAAAGGCGAAAAGAACCCCGGGAGGGGAGTGAAATAGATCCTGAAACCGCATGCTTACAAAAAGTCGGAGCCCTTAGGGGTGACGGCGTACCTTTTGTATAATGGGTCAGCGACTTACATTCAGTGGCAAGCTTAACCGAATAGGGAAGGCGTAGAGAAATCGAGTCCGAATAGGGCGACAAGTCGCTGGGTGTAGACCCGAAACCAAGTGATCTATCCATGGCCAGGATGAAGGTGCCGTAACAGGTACTGGAGGTCCGAACCCACTAGTGTTGCAAAACTAGGGGATGAGCTGTGGATAGGGGTGAAAGGCTAAACAAACTTGGAAATAGCTGGTTCTCTCCGAAAACTATTTAGGTAGTGCCTCAAGTATTACCTGCGGGGGTAGAGCACTGTTTAGGCTAGGGGGTCATGGCGACTTACCAAACCTATGCAAACTCCGAATACCGCAGAGTACAGCTTGGGAGACAGAGCACCGGGTGCTAACGTCCGGACTCAAGAGGGAAACAACCCAGACCGCCAGCTAAGGTCCCTAAAACGGGCTAAGTGGGAAACGAAGTGGGAAGGCTAAAACAGTCAGGATGTTGGCTTAGAAGCAGCCATCATTTAAAGAAAGCGTAATAGCTCACTGATCGAGTCGTCCTGCGCGGAAGATGTAACGGGGCTAAGCCAGTTACCGAAGCTGCGGATGCACAGTTTTACTGTGCGTGGTAGGAGAGCGTTCTGTAAGCCTGTGAAGGTGTCTGGTAACGGATGCTGGAGGTATCAGAAGTGCGAATGCTGACATGAGTAGCGTTAAAGCGGGTGAAAAGCCCGCTCGCCGTAAGCGCAAGGTTTTCTACGCAACGTTCATCGGCGTAGAGTAAGTCGGCCCCTAAGGTGAGGCAGAGATGCGTAACTGATGGGAAACGGGTCAATATTCCCGTACCGATGTGTAGTGCGATGTGGGGACGAAGAAGGTTAGCTCAGCCAACTGTTGGATATGTTGGTTCAAGCCTGTAGTCGTGCTCGGTAGGCAAATCCGCCGGGCTAAGATGAGGGGTGATAACGGGTCTGCTTGCAGACGAAGTGAGTGATACCCAGCTTCCAGGAAAAGCCACTAAGCTTCAGCTACACACGACCGTACCGCAAACCGACACTGGTGCGCGAGATGAGTATTCTAAGGCGCTTGAGAGAACTCAGGAGAAGGAACTCGGCAAATTGACACCGTAACTTCGGGAGAAGGTGTGCCCTCAGTAAGTGAAGTTGTACAAACGGAGCTAAACGGGGTTGCAAAGAATAGGTGGCTGCGACTGTTTAATAAAAACACAGCACTCTGCAAACACGAAAGTGGACGTATAGGGTGTGACGCCTGCCCGGTGCTGGAAGATTAAATGATGGGGTGCAAGCTCTTGATTGAAGTCCCAGTAAACGGCGGCCGTAACTATAACGGTCCTAAGGTAGCGAAATTCCTTGTCGGGTAAGTTCCGACCTGCACGAATGGCGTAACGATGGCCACACTGTCTCCTCCTGAGACTCAGCGAAGTTGAAATGTTTGTGATGATGCAATCTCCCCGCGGAAAGACGGAAAGACCCCATGAACCTTTACTGTAGCTTTGTATTGGACTTTGAACAGATCTGTGTAGGATAGGTGGGAGGCTTTGAAGTGAGGATGCTAGTTCTCATGGAGCCAACGTTGAAATACCACCCTGGTGTGTTTGAGGTTCTAACCTTGGTCCATTATCTGGATCGGGGACAGTGCATGGTAGGCAGTTTGACTGGGGCGGTCTCCTCCCAAAGCGTAACGGAGGAGTTCGAAGGTACGCTAGTTACGGTCGGACATCGTGACGATAGTGCAATGGCATAAGCGTGCTTAACTGCGAGACTGACAAGTCGAGCAGATGCGAAAGCAGGACATAGTGATCCGGTGGTTCTGTATGGAAGGGCCATCGCTCAACGGATAAAAGGTACTCTGGGGATAACAGGCTGATACCGCCCAAGAGTTCATATCGACGGCGGTGTTTGGCACCTCGATGTCGGCTCATCTCATCCTGGGGCTGTAGTCGGTCCCAAGGGTATGGCTGTTCGCCATTTAAAGAGGTACGTGAGCTGGGTTTAAAACGTCGTGAGACAGTTTGGTCCCTATCTTCCGTGGGCGCTGCAGATTTGAGGAAGCCTGCTCCTAGTACGAGAGGACCGGAGTGGACACACCTCTGGTGTATCGGTTGTCACGCCAGTGGCATTGCCGAGTAGCTATGTGTGGAAGAGATAACCGCTGAAAGCATCTAAGCGGGAAACTCGTTCCAAGATGAGATCTGCCGGGGGCTTGACCCCCCTGAAGAGTCGTTCTAGACCAGGACGTTGATAGGTTGGGTGTGGAAGCGCAGCAATGCGTTAAGCTAACCAATACTAATTGCTCGTGCGGCTTGACCCTATAACTTTGATTGGCCCCGCCCTTAGATGGGGCCCAATGCAAAGAACACTGCAACTGCAGTTATGCCAAAGACTTGAGATCAGACAATGATGAACACCACAGCGTGTTACAATCACTGGCTCAGGTCGGCGCAATCAAATAAAACGCTGATAGCACCAAGCTCCAAAGCTTGATGCCGACTCTATGAATTCGCTTCAAAAGCAGCAATGCCCTGATCGACCGATCAGCGCAAAGCCGCCAAGGAGCAAAAAGTTATGCCTGATGACCATAGCAAGTTGGTACCACTCCTTCCCATCCCGAACAGGACAGTGAAACGACTTCGCGCCGATGATAGTGCGGATTCCCGTGTGAAAGTAGGTCATCGTCAGGCTTTTATACTGATCAACCCCTCTGCTCTACCCGAGTAGAGGGGTTTTTCTTTTTATCTCGCTGCAGCAGCGGTCTGTGGCTGGCGTGAAGGGGTTGGGATGCAGTTGCAGGATATGTTGTATTCGCAGGGTTTTGGTGTGCGCCGCGTGTGCTCGGGCCTGGTGCAACAAGGCTGGGTGCAGTTGTGGGATGCACAGGCGAACGAATGGGTTGCGGAGACGGACTCGACCGCCGACGTAGATCCTGAAGGCCTGCGCTTCAAGGTTCAGGGCGTGGAGTGGGAATACCATGCGCTGGGCTATGTGCTGCTAAACAAGCCAGCAGGCACTGAGTGCTCGCAAAAGCCATCGGCCCATCCCAGCATCTACAGCCTGCTTCCATTGCCGCTGCGCACACGCCCCAACAAGAACGCCATCCAGGGGTTGCAGGCCGTGGGCCGCTTGGACCAGGACACGACTGGCATGCTGCTGCTGAGCGACGACGGTCAGTTCATCCACCGTATGAGCTCGCCCAAGAAGCATGTGCCCAAGCGCTACCAGGTGACGGCCAAGCATGCGGTGACGGAGCAGCAGATCGAGCGTCTGTTGGCCGGTGTGGTTCTGGATGACGATCCCAAGCCTGTCAAGGCGGCTGCCTGCGTGAAAACCGGCGACAACACCTTGGATTTGACGCTGACCGAAGGCAAATACCACCAGGTCAAGCGCATGCTGGCGGCTGTGGGCAACCGCGTGGAAGGTCTGCACCGTGCCCAGATAGGTGGTTTGGTGCTGACCGACGAGCTCAAGCCAGGCGAGTGGCGCTGGCTCACCGCGGACGAGATGGCACTGCTCAAGCCCTGAAGGTATTTGGCCATGTGTGGCTTTGGCGCAAGTTGCACAACTATTTACATCGCCAATCGCCTCTTGGTGGTGCTGCAATTTATGGCGGGCAGCTACACTCGCTGCGTTACTAGTAGGAATAGCTCGTGAAGCCTTTCGTTTTTGCCCGTTCTCTGGTCGCGGTGATGGCCTTTGCGGCCACTGCGGCGCATGCAGCCAACCCCATTTTGGTGCTCAATTCGCTGGACGCCAGCATCAGCGTGATTGACCCCACCACCTGGAAAGAGGTCAAGCGCATTCCTACGGGCAAGGAGCCCCACCACCTGTATCTGACGCCGGACAGCAAGTCGGTGATCGTGGCCAATGCAACCGGCGACTCGCTGACCTTTGTCGATCCCAAGACGGCCGAGGTGCAGCGCGTGATCCAGGGCATCTCCGATCCCTACCATCTGCGTTTTTCGCCCGACATGAAGTGGTTTGTGACCGCAGCCAACCGCCTCAACCACATTGACATCTACCGCTGGGATGGGCAAGAGCCCAAGCTGGTCAAGCGCATTGCCACCGGCAAGACGCCCAGCCACCTGTGGATCGACAGCAAGAGCCGGACGATCTACTCGACCATGCAGGACAGCGACGAGCTGGTGGCCATCGACATCGCCACCCAGACCCTGAAATGGCGCACCAAGACAGGGCAGATGCCTGCCGATCTGTATGGCAGCCCGGACGACAAATTCGTTTTTGTCGCGCTGACCGGCAGCGACGGCGTGCAGGTGTTTGATGTGAGCGGCGCAGAGCCCCAGTTGGTCAAGACCATCAAGACTGATAAGGGCGCGCACGCGTTCCGCGCAACGGGCGATGGCCGCCATCTTTTTGTCAGCAACCGGGTGGCCAATACCATCAGCAAGCTCGACATGGTCAGTCAGACCGTCGTGGACCGCTACCCCGGCCCCAGCGGCCCTGACTGCATGGATGTGAGCCCGGATGGCCGCTATATCTACCTCAGTTCGCGCTGGGCGGGCAAGATGAGTGTGATCGATACGGTCGAGCGCAAGGTGGTCAACCAGGTGAAGGTGGGCAAGTCGCCGCATGGCATCTGGGTGCTGGACCACGCACCGCGCTAGTGCATGGCCCGTGCATAGTTGATTCAGTAGCAGAGGGGATCTCCACGCCATGCGCAGCACATTTTTCTGGCTTTTGGCCGCAAGTTGGGGCAGCGCTGCTGCCTTTGCCCAGCCTGCTGCTCCAGCGCCTGCCGCTGCAGCCACTGCGGCAGGCAGCTGCAGCAAGCCTGTGTATCTGACCTTGGACACCGGCCACATGGGCGTGGCCAACCAGATTGCCGACGTCTTGCGCAAGACGCAGGTGAAGGTCACCTTCTTTGCCGCCAATGAACGCACCAAGGAGGGTGACGGCAGCCTGGGCGACAACTGGGCGCCTTGGTGGCGTGCGCGCGCCGCAGAAGGCCATGCCTTTGCCTCGCACACCTGGGACCACACCTACTGGCGTGGCGATATCAAAGGGCCTGCAGGCGCTGCACCCCGCTTCAAGGTGCAGCCCTCGCAAGGGCCGCAGGCGGGGCAGCGTTTTGAGTGGAGCGCTGCGCAGTATTGCGCGCAGATCCAGCAATCCGAAGACCGCCTGGCCCAGATCACTGGTGTCAAGCCTTTGCCGCTGTTCCGGGCTCCCGGTGGCAAGACCTCGCCCAGCCTGATTGCGGCGGCCAGGCGCTGCGGCTATGCCCATGTGGGCTGGTCGCCAGCGGGCTTTCTCGGCGATGAACTGCCCAGCGACAAGTACCCCAACCAGCAGTTGCTGGACAAGGCGCTGCGCGACATCCGCCCCGGCGATATCTTGCTGGCCCACCTGGGCATCTGGGACCGCAAGGACCCCTGGGCGCCTGCCGTGCTGCAGCCCTTGATTGAAGGCCTGCAGGCCAAGGGATTTTGCTTTGCCACCCTGCGCGAACATCCCCAGTACCAAGAATGGATTCGTCAGCATGGTGGCTGAGAGCGCTTGCCGTAGCGCACACTGGCCGCTGCAAGGCTTGTGGTCTGGTTTGAATTGATGGTTTGCCATGGAATTTCTCAGCACGCTTTTTGACAACGCACAGCAGTGGCTCTTTGAGCAGTTGCTGCAGCCTCTGCTGTTCAACCTGGGCCTGGCCAGCTATCTGGAAGATGGCTACACGGCAGCGGGCTGGTTCCTCGTGGGTTGCCTGCAGATTCTCATCATGGTGCTGGTGATTGCGCCCTTGCAGCGCTGGCGGCCGGTCGAGGCTGTGACCGACCGGCATGCGATCCGGGTGGACATGCTCTACACCTTTATCCATCGCCTGGGCCTGTTTCGCCTGGCCTTGTTCTTTACCATCGATCCGCTGTGGGACATGGTGGTGGGCGCGCTGCGCGTGCGCGGCTTTGAGACCTGGCACCTCGATGCGCTCTGGCCTGGTGTGACCGACCTGGGTTGGGTGAGCCTGCTGATCTACCTGGTGGTGTTCGACTTTGTGGCCTACTGGATCCACCGCGGCCAGCACCAGTTTGTCTGGTGGTGGCGGCTGCATGCCTTGCACCATTCGCAGCAGCAGATGACGATGTGGAGCGACAACCGCAACCACCTGCTCGATGACCTGGTGCATGACAGCATTCTGGTGTTCGTGGCCGTGTTGATCGGTGTCGCGCCCAGCCAGTTCGTGGCGATTGTCGCGATCACCCAGCTGAGCGAAAGCCTGCAGCACGCGAACCTGCGCCTGTGGTTTGGCCGCCTGGGCGAGCGCCTGTGGATCAGCCCGCGCTTTCACCGCCGCCACCATGCGATTGGCATCGGCCATGAATCGCCCGCTGCCAGCGCAGCGCCCAACACGGCGGTAAAGGCCGGCGAGGCTGCGCCACGCACCCGCTTGGGGGGCTGCAATTTCGGTGTGCTGCTGCCATGGTGGGATATGCTTTTTGGCACCGCCAACTTTGAGCTACGCTATGACCCTACCGGTATCCGTGACCAGGTGCAGCCCAACCGGCAAGGGCAGTTGCGCGATTACGGACGCGGCTTTTGGAGCCAGCAATGGCGCGGGCTGCTGCGCCTTTTGGGCCGCGCCTGAGTGCTGCGCAACCGGCTGATGCCGAACCACTGAGCGGCTGGTTGGCCTGACCACCCCGCTCAGATACACAAGGAGTTCACCCCATGCCCCTCGCGTCTGCGGGCTCCCGCCTGATGTTTGATGCCTTCTGGCGTGCCGCTGCCTATTGTTTCCGTCCCCGGGTCATGCTGCTGTCCGTGCTGCCACTGGTGGTGATGCTGGTGGCCTTGGGTGGCTGGAGCTATTTCTACTGGTCAGGCGCCGTGGCGACGATGCAGCACTGGGTGGAGACAATAGGCTGGCTGCGCACAGTGTTCAGCTGGTTTGGCAGCACTGGTACGGAAGGCTTTGCAGCCGGCATTGCGCCCTTTGTGGTGCTGATCTTGATCACGCCCATAGCGGCGGTGGTCGCGCTGCTGGTGATTGCGCTTTTGATGACACCAGCCCTGGTCAACATGGTGACCGAGCAGCGCTTTGCCCAGCTGGAAAAGAAAAAAGGCATGGGCCTGGTCACCAGCGTGCTCTGGGCTTTGAGCACCTCGGCGGTGGCCATTGTGGCCTTTGTCGTTACCATGCCGCTGTGGCTGATCCCGCCTTTGGTGCTGATCGTGCCGCCTGTCATCTGGGGCTGGCTGACCTACCGCGTGATGAGTGTCGATGCACTGGCAGAGCATGCCAGCAAGGCTGAGCGCGACACGCTGCTGCAGCGTTACCGCTGGCCGCTCTTGCTGATGGGCATCATCTCGGGCTACATCGGCATTGCGCCCAGCGTCGTCTGGGCCTCGGGCATGGTGTTCACCATTGGCTTTGTGGTGCTCGTACCCATTGCGGTGTGGATCTATGCGATCACGTTTGCTTTTTCCTCGCTGTGGTTCATCCACTTTTGCCTGGCCGCGCTGCAACAGCTGCGGATCGAGAATGGTGAGCCTGGCGCGCAGCTGCCCGGGACGGAGCCGGTGGTGGCCGATCCTGCCGACGGTGCGCTGCTGCCCGATTCGGCGGCGCCCAGATAAGCGGCGAAGACGCGCTGCGGGGTGCGATGCCGATGGCTTGGTACCGTGGCTATGTTGTCAACGCACCAATAAAGTGCACAAATAACCAATTTGGTGAGCGTCAGTGATGCTGGCAAAATTGATATAGATTTGCACCATTTTGGTGCTGATGCGGCATCGGCTGCCATGGCCTGCACAGATCTGGACCGTAGGCTGCAAAATCCTCAGCGCCTCCCGGGGCCCCAGGCCAAAAGCGCGTTACAGTCTGGCTTTGGGCAAAGTCCGGGTGCGTTCGCGTTCTGGCAGGCCCGCATCTTCTGGTTGGCATGGGCATGTCATAAAACTGGCACGTAAACTGCTTTAGTCTTGGCACAGCCCTTTTTATTCACGATTTTCTTTGGAGCATTAGATGGCCAAGAGCGTTGCAGATGTGATGAGCATGTTGGACGAGAACGAGGTCAAGTTCGTTGATCTGCGTTTCACCGACACCCGTGGCAAGGAACAGCACGTCACGGTGCCTATCTCGCACTTTGACGAAGACAAGTTCACTTCGGGCCACGCGTTTGATGGCTCCTCCATCGCTGGCTGGAAGGGTATCGAAGCATCCGATATGCTGCTGATGCCCGATCCCAACACCGCCAACATCGATCCGTTCTTTGACGAAACCACGATGTTCCTGCAGTGCGACGTGATCGAGCCCGGTGACGGCAAGGCCTATGACCGCGATCCACGCTCGGTTGCCAAGCGCGCAGAAGCCTACCTGAAGGCATCGGGCCTGGGCGATACCGCCTACTTCGGTCCAGAGCCAGAATTCTTCATCTTCGATGGCGTGCGTTGGAGCACCGAGCCCAACAACCCGTTCTTCGACATCGAAGAGTACGAAGCACCCTGGAACAGCGGCGCCAAGTTCGATAACGGCAACCGTGGCCACCGTCCACGCGTCAAGGGCGGCTACTTCCCTGTGCCTCCTGTTGACAGCACCCAGGACATGCGCGCTGAAATGTCGCTGCTGCTCGAATCGCTGGGCATCCCGGTTGAAGTGTTCCACCACGAAGTGGCGGGCGCTGGCCAGAATGAACTGGGCACTCGTTTCTCGACCCTGGTCGAGCGTGCCGACTGGACCCAGGTGCAAAAGTACGTGATCTGGAACGTGGCAGACACCTACGGCAAGACGGCGACCTTCATGCCCAAGCCTTACTCGGGCGACAACGGCTCGGGCATGCACGTGCACCAGTCCGTGTGGAAAGACGGCAAGAACCTGTTCGCCGGTGACGGCTATGCCGGTCTGTCCGATTTCGCGCTGTACTACATCGGCGGCATCATCAAGCACGCTCGCGCGCTGAACGCCATCACCAACCCTGGCACCAACAGCTACAAGCGCCTGGTTCCTGGTTTCGAGGCGCCCGTGAAGCTGGCTTACTCGGCCAAGAACCGCTCGGCATCGATCCGTATTCCTTACGTGAGCAACCCCAAGGGCCGCCGCGTGGAAGCACGTTTCCCCGATCCCCTGATGAACCCCTACCTGGGCTTTGCAGCGCTGTTGATGGCCGGTCTGGACGGCGTGGAAAACAAGATCCATCCGGGTGAAGCCGCCACCAAGGATCTGTACCATCTGCCACCCGAGGAAGACAAGCTGGTGCCTACCGTGTGCCACAGCCTGGACCAGGCTCTGGAGGCACTGGATGCCGACCGCGCGTTCCTGACCAAGGGCGGTGTGTTCAGCGACAGCATGCTGGACGCCTACATCGAGCTGAAGATGGGCGAAGTGACCCGCTTCCGCCAAGCCGTGCACCCCGTCGAATACGACATGTACTACTCGCTGTAAGCCCCTGCTGGCCAGGTCCTCGTGACCTGGCCCTTTGGGCAAAACGGCCTGCCGACCTGCAAAGGTGGCAGGCCGTTTTTTTATGGATGTTCTCGGGGCAGGGGGCATGGCCGGACAGCGGCGAATCTGTAACAGCAGGAACTGTTCGGCATGATCGGCCTCCTTTGTAGCTACACTGCGGGTTGCAGAGAGGGGCCATCGTGCAAAGCCGCTAACGGGCTGTCACGGACATACGGGCAAAGTGGAGTGAACGGGCGAAACGGGGTTATGCATACAAAGTTGTTGTTTTTGATGGTGGCAGTGGCATGTGCGCAAGGCGCGGTGGCGCAGGATCGCATTTATCGCTGTGGCAATGAATACACCAACGATGTGGCCAAGGCGCGGCAAAAGGGCTGCGCCGTGGTCGAAGGCGCCAATGTCACCATCGTGCAAGGCACGCGCCCGCACACACCCGCTGCCAGCCCGGCACCCGCACCCAATGCCCCCGCAGCTGCCCCGCGCCCCGCGCGTGCGCCCGCCGCTGCGTCACCCGCGCCACGCTCCACCACGGCCGAAGGCCGCGCCCGCGATTCCGACGCGCGCCTCATCCTGGAGACCGAGCTGAAAAAAGCCCAGGACAAAAAGCTCGCTTTGGCGCGTGAGTACAACAACGGCGAGCCCGAGAAAAACGCGCTGGAGATGCGCAACCCCGCCTTCTACACCAAGCGCGTGGCCGATCTGAAGCAAGAAATCACGCGCAACGACAGCGATATCGCTGGCATCCAGCGTGAGCTCCAACGCCTGCCGGCCCCATAATCAAAGCTTCAACCTTTTGGGGCATATCCCATGTCTGACCTCCGTGCCATGGATCGCGAATGGCAGGCGCTGGAACACATCGCCACCTTGGTCGCCGTGATACGGCTCGATGGCGCCGCTGTGCGGGTCAATGCAGCGCTGGAGAATGCGCTGGGCGTCTCGCGCAAAAGCATTCTGGGCCACTACTTTGGTGGATTTTTCCAGGACGATGAACTGATCCACAAGGCCCTGGTCGATGCGCGGGCGCAGCGCTTTTCGTCGCTGCGCTTTGAGGCGCAATTGCGGCGCAGCCTGCAAGACGCCTTTCCCGTGCATGCCAACCTCTCCTGGTGGGAAGAGGAGGAGAGCATTCTGGTGGAGCTGTGGCCGCTGGAGCAACAGGTGCGGCAGGACCGCGAGGAGCGTGTGCGCGAGCAGGCGCTTGCCAACAAGGAGCTGATCCGCAACCTCGCCCACGAGATCAAGAACCCGCTGGGTGGCATACGGGGCGCGGCCCAGCTGCTGGAGCTGGAGCTGCCCGATGCTCAGCTCAAGGAATACACCGACGTCATCATTCACGAGGCCGACCGCTTGCAGGCGCTGGTCGACCGCTTGCTCGCGCCGCACCGCCACCCGCACACGGTGGGGGATGTGAATATCCACGAGGTCTGCGAGCGCGTCTGCCAGCTGGTGCTGCTCGAGTACCCGCAGGGCCTGCGCATCGAGCGCGATTACGACACCTCGCTGCCCGAGATCCGCGGCGATCGCGAGCAGCTCATTCAAGCCTTGCTGAACATTGTGCAAAATGCTGCGCAGGTGCTGGTGCCGCAAATGGCCCAGGACCAGGCGCGCATTACTTTGCGCACCCGCATTGCCCGGCAGCTGACCTTGGGCCGCAAGCGGCACAAGTTGGCACTGGAATTGCATGTCATCGACAACGGTCCTGGCATCGAGCCGGACATCAAGGAGCGGATCTTCTACCCCTTGGTGACCGGACGTGATGGTGGCACGGGCCTGGGTTTGCCGCTGGCGCAGACCTTCGTGCAGCGACATGAAGGCCTGATTGAATGCGAGAGCGAGCCCGGGCGCACGGATTTCCGCATCATGCTGCCGTTGACAGACTAGGGGGCAGTTGGCTTCCCTTGCTGCAGGACCACGGTATGTAGAACTGTAAGGGTAGGGTGATAGCGACAATGAAACCAATCTGGATAGTGGATGATGACCCGTCGATCCGATTTGTACTGGAGAAGGCACTCGCCCGCGAGCAGCTGCCCACGCGCAGCTTTGTGCATCCCAAGGAAGTACTCGAAGCCTTTGACAATGTGAGCGACCAGGCACTGGCGCCGTCAGTGCTGGTCAGCGACATCCGCATGCCGGGTGGCAATGGCCTGCAGTTGCTCGAACAGGTGCATGAGGACCATCCGCAGCTGCCGGTCATCATCATGACCGCCTACTCGGACCTGGACAGCGCCGTCTCGGCCTTCCAGCGCGGGGCCTTTGAATACCTGCCCAAACCGTTTGACCTGCCCAAGGCCGTGGAGCTGATCAAGCGCGCCGTGCAGCAAAGCGAAAGCCAGGCGCCTGAGCTGTCCCAGTCGGGCGGCAATGGCGAGATGCTGGGCCAGGCCCCGGCGATGCAGGATGTGTTCCGCGCCATCGGCCGCCTGTCGCAAAGCAATGTCACGGTGATGGTGACGGGCGAGTCTGGCTCGGGCAAGGAGCTGGTCGCGCGCGCGCTGCACAAGCATTCGCCGGTGGCGGGTGGCCCGTTTGTGGCCATCAACACCGCCGCCATTCCCAAGGACTTGCTCGAGAGCGAGCTGTTTGGCCATGAACGCGGTGCCTTCACCGGCGCGCAGACCCAGCGCCGGGGCCGCTTTGAGCAGGCTGAGGGCGGCACCTTGTTTCTGGACGAAATCGGCGACATGCCGTTTGACCTGCAGACCCGGCTGCTGCGTGTGCTGTCTGACGGGCATTTCTACCGCGTCGGCGGCCATGTGCCGGTCAAGTCGCATGTGCGCGTGATAGCGGCCACCCACCAGAACCTGGAAGACCGGGTGCACAAGGGCGTGTTCCGCGAGGATTTGTTCCACCGCCTCAATGTGATCCGCCTGCGCCTGCCACCGCTGCGCGAGCGCAAGGAAGACATTCCGATGCTGGCGCGCCACTTTCTGGCAGCCAGCGCCAAGCAATTGGGGGTGGAGCCCAAGCAGCTGTCGGAAGCGGCACTGGCCCAACTGGCCCAGTTTGCGTTCCCGGGCAATGTGCGGCAGCTGGAGAACATCTGCCACTGGATCACCGTCATGGCGCCCGCGCAATGGGTGTCCGTGCAGGATCTGCCGCCCGAGGTGCTGCAGGCCACGCCGGCTGCGCCACTGGCCTCCGCCAGTCTGGCCAGCGCAGCGCAACCGGTGCAGGCCGCGCCGCAAGACCACAGCTACCGGCCCGCTGCCGCTGAGGTGCCTGCCAGCCAGCCCGTCGTGTCCATGCCCGTCCATGGCTTGGCCAGCGGTGCAGCCCAGGGCGGTGATTGGGAGGGCGACCTGGCCCGCGAGGCCGATGTGCTGCTGCAATCGGGCAGCACCGAGGTCTGGGATGTGCTCAGCCGGCGCTTTGAATCGCAGCTGATCAAGAGTGCACTGGCCGCCACCCATGGCCGGCGCATGGAAGCGGCCCAACGCCTGGGCATTGGCCGCAACACCATCACCCGCAAGATCCAGGAGCTGGGGCTGTCGGCCAGCGATGATTGATGCGTAAGCGCATTTGAAGGGTAGACCAACCGCCGCCTCCAAGGCGGCGGTTTCGCTGACAGAGGCCAGCCATTGATGCGGTTTGAACCGTGCCACAATGGGCCATTACTGTCTGCCCGGTGGTGCAATCCATGCAAAAGATGACTTCGGTGTTTTCGGCCCAGGCGTACCGCAACTCGCCCGAACGCATTGGCCGCCAGCGCTCGGCGCTGCTCAATACCTTGCGGCTGGCAGCGTCGACCGCCAATGGCATGGCCCAGTTGGCGGGCGATGCATTGCACGGCGCGATGGCCGGCGGTCTGCCGCCCAAGGCCAAGGCCCTGTGGGGCAACCCTGCGCGTGAAGACAGCTACTGGCGCAGCCACTACCAAAGCATGGATTTTTATGTGGCGGGTCAGCCCTTTGAGGCCTACCGCCCGGCGCTCGCGCTGGGCTGGTATGCGGCGCAGCGCAATCCCTCGGGCTTTGATGCGCTGGCCACCCAGCTGGAGGTGCAGTGGCAGCATGTGCGCGGCAGCAATCCCATGGATTGGACCGAAGCGAGGACCATTGCGCGCGCCGCCTATGACCACGCGATCAGCGGCCTGCAAGGCGAACAGCTGTCTGCCGTCCAGGTTCAGCATGCGGTGCGCGTGCTCCAGCAAGGCCTGGCCGATTGCGAGGAATGCCTGGTCGCGGGCAGCGAGCAAGCCCGGGCGATTGCGCTGCGCAGCCATTTGTATGCACTGGCCGAGCAGTTTCGCGCCATGGACTGGCAGCTGCAGGATGTGCAGCTGCAACTGGCTGAACCCAGTCCGCTGGTCGAGCGGCCCGGGCTCAGTGCTGCTGGCCGCATGCATCGCGGCTGGACCGAGTTCAAGCAGCGCGCCAACCTCCACAGCGACCGCGACCTGATTGCCGAGTGCAATCTCTGCCTGGTGCTGGTGGCCGAGCGCTACCAGCGCGTGCTGGAATCGGCCCTGCCGCTGGATGTGCGGCCCCTGCTGCAAGGCCAGGCGCAGCAACTGCGCCGCTATACCGATGAGCTGCAGCATATGCAGGACGCCCGCGCGCGCTAGCGCGCGTTCTGGAATAAGCTGTTACAAGACGTCTATGCGAAAGCGGGCAGACTGCCTGTGAAGCCGCCCGCACTGCGCCGTAAGTTGCCTGGCAGCTTTGTAATATTTCCCGTGAATTGGGAAAAAATTACCATGTAGGTGCCCACTTTCTCAAGGCGTACGCGTTTACCCGTAAAAACTTGCGGCTACAATCGGGCCCGCAGAACCTGCAATCCTGCCGTCCAAGGCAGCCTCATCGCTCTTCCCTTTTGCGGCCGAACCGCCGCTTGCTCCCGGCAGCAAAGCCTGCCCGGGCTGGAAAAAGCGCACACAGCCCAGCATGAACGCCTTGCTGATGTGCCGCATACGAGGCCCAGATCGCCCTGGACAGCACCATAAATCACAGACATCAAAGGTATTGGTTATGGCTCTCACGGGCAAAAAGGGCTCTTCATCGGCGCTGTGGATTTTGGCGGCGATGCTGGCCGGTATTGCACTGGGCTACGCAGTCAACGCAGGCGCTGCGGATGCAGCCGCTGCCAAGGATATTGCTGGCTATATCGCTATCGTCTCGGATGTGTTTCTGCGCCTGATCAAGATGCTGATCGGGCCGCTGGTGTTCTCGACCCTGGTGGTGGGCATTGCGCACATGGGCGATGCTGCTTCGGTGGGGCGGGTGTTCTTCAAGGCGATGATGTGGTTCCTGACCGCATCGCTCGTGTCGCTGCTCTTGGGCATGGTGCTGGCCAACGTGCTGCAGCCAGGCGCCAACCTCGGTCTGCCGCTGC
Organism: Comamonas koreensis; assembly: GCF_014076495.1. Taxonomy (NCBI): domain Bacteria; kingdom Pseudomonadati; phylum Pseudomonadota; class Betaproteobacteria; order Burkholderiales; family Comamonadaceae; genus Comamonas; species Comamonas koreensis. Next base: position 2,555,437 of record NZ_CP043575.1, read on the forward strand.
CCGATGTGAGCGCGGCCACCAACCTGGCCACCGGCAAGTTCACCTTGCGCGAGTTCATCAACCACACGGTGCCCAAGTCGTTTGCCGAAGCGATGGCGAACAACGAGATCCTGCAGATCGTCGTGTTCTCGATGTTCTTTGGTGTGGCCATGGCCGCGCTGGGCGACAAGGCCAAGACGCTTCTGGCCGCCATTGATGAGCTATCACACGTGATGCTCAAGATCACCGGCTATGTGATGAAGCTCGCGCCGCTGGCGGTGCTCTCGGCCATGGCCTCGACCGTGGCGATCAATGGCCTGGGCATTCTGCTCAAGTTCGCCGTGTTCATGGGCGAGTTCTACTTGGGCCTGTTCATCCTGTGGTCGCTGCTGGTGCTGGCCGGTATGGCATTCCTGGGCAAGCGCGTGTTCAAGCTGCTGACCCTCATCAAGGAGGCCTTTATGGTGTCCTTTGCCACGGCCAGCTCGGAAGCGGCCTACCCCAAGATCCTCGACGCGCTGGACCGCTTTGGCGTCAAGCGCAAGATCTCGAGCTTTGTGATGCCGATGGGTTACTCCTTCAACCTCGATGGCTCGATGATGTACTGCACCTTTGCGACCTTGTTCATCGCACAGGCTTATGGCATCGAGCTGTCCTTGGCCACGCAGATCACCATGCTGCTGGTGCTGATGCTCACCTCCAAGGGCATTGCCGGCGTGCCGCGCGCTTCACTGGTGGTGATTGCCGCCACCTTGAGCCACTTCAATATCCCTGAAGCAGGTCTGCTGCTGATCCTGGGGATCGACACCTTCCTGGACATGGGCCGCTCTGCCACCAATGCGGTGGGCAACTCGCTGGCCTCTGCCGTGGTCGCCAAGTGGGAGGGCGAGCTGCTGTCCGAAGAAGACGCCGAGGCCCTGAGCCGCAAGCTCGATGCCGAGGCCGCGCTGGCCATGCACCCGCTGCCGGAGACCGATCCCAAGGCTTGATGGGGGTGCTGTGCCCGGCGCAGCGCAGACAACAAAAAACGGGCTGCAGCCCGTTTTTGCATGGTGCGGCTGCGCTTTTGCGTCGCTCAGCCCAGGGTCACCACCACCGGCGCATGGTCGCTGGGCTGCTTGTTCTTGCGCGGTGCGCGGTCAATCGTGCAGGCGCTCACCGCACCCTTGAGTGCGTCGCTCACCAGGATATGGTCAATGCGCAGGCCCCGGTTTTTCTGGAAGCCCAGCATGCGATAGTCCCACCAGCTGTAGCTTTTTTCGGGCTGCTCAAACAGGCGGTAGGCATCGGTCAGGCCCAAGGCAAGCAGGCCCTGGAAGGCATCGCGCTCCTCCTTGGTGTGGTGGATGGTGTCGCGCAGGCCATCGGGGTCGTAGCTGTCGCGGTCTTCCGGCGCCACATTGAAGTCGCCCACCAGCACCAGGCGCGGGTGCAAGGCCATCTCGGCCTTCACATAGGCTTCCAGCCCGCTGAGCCAGCGCAGCTTGTAGGCAAACTTGTCCGAGCCGGGCTCCTGGCCGTTGACGAAGTAGCAGTTGATCACCCGGATATCGCCAGCCGGGCTGGCCACCGTGCCGGCGATGATGCGCGACTGCTCATCGGCAAACTGCGGGTTGGCGCGCACCACATCCTTGAGCTCGCCCCGGCTGAGCAGGGCCACGCCGTTGTAGGTCTTCTGGCCAAAGGCCACTGCCTGGTAGCCGGCCTCCGCCAAAGCCTCATGCGGAAACTTGTCATCGGTCAGCTTGAGCTCCTGCAGGCCCAGCACATCGACCGGGTTGGCCGCCAGCCATTCCAGCACCTGTGGCAGGCGGACGGAGAGGGAGTTGACGTTCCAAGTCGCTATTTTCATCGCAGAGCTGCCACATAAAATCAATGGTTTGTATTGTATACACAGCCTGGGCGCCGTATTAGCCCAAACGCAGCAACGCCGCCGAGGCCGCGCACACCAGCAAGAACGGAATGCTGATGCGATGAAACTCCCACAGGCCGTTGGGCAGGCGCGCCAGGCGCAGCGCGATCAGGTTGGCGAGCGAGCCCAGCACGCAGCCAAAGCCGCCCACGCTGACCCCGGCGGCCAGGGCGGGCAGGTCGCGCACGGTGCCGTCGAGCAAGATGGTGGCGGGCACATTGCTGATGACTTGCGAGGCCACAATGGCGGCCAGGTAGGCGCGCCAGCCCTCGGCAATCGGCCACTGCAGCAGCAGCGCCTGCATCGCAGGCAGCTCCGCCACCTGGCGCAGCACCACAAACATCAGCGCAATGGTGGCCAGCAAGGCCCAGTCCACACCGCGCAGTACCTTGGGCGCTGCCAGCGCAAACACGCCAAATACCAGGCCCAGGCCGGCCAAGGTCCAGTGGCGCTCCAGCGCGATGACAAAGGCCACAAACAGCAGCACCGCGATGCTCAGCAGACGCGGCTGTACGGCAACGGGTGCAGTAGCCGGCTTGAGCGTGATGGCGGTGCGCGGCATCAGCCACCACACTGCCACCAGGAGCCAGGCCAGCATGATGGCGACGGTCGGGCCCATCATCGCCATAAAGCCCAGAAAGCTCTCGCCAGAGCGGTGCCAGAGGTAGAGGTTTTGCGGGTTGCCGATGGGGGTCAAGGCAGAGCCGGCATTCACCGCCAAGGCCTGCAGCACCACGAGGCGCGCCAACGGCAAATGGGCCTGCGCTGCCAGCACGGCCGTCAGCGGCACCAGCAGAAACAGGCTGACATCGTTGGTCACCAGGGCCGACAGCAGCGCTGCTGTTGCCGTCAGCAGCAGTGCCAGGCCGCGCAAGGTCGATACCCGAGTCAGCAGCCGCTGCGCCGTGGCCTGCAGCATGCCACTGCGCTCGACCGCCTGGGTGATCGCCAGCAGGCCCGCCAGCGCGCCGATGGTCTGCCAATCGACCAGCGCCATGGTCGCCTGCGGGCTGCGCGGCTGCCAGACGGCGAATCCAAGGGCCAGCGCCAACAGGATCCAGAGCAGCATATTGCCACTGGGGGCCGCTTGTGTTTGGTCAGAAGAGGGAGAAGAGGTCGACATGGCGAAGGGCGAGGCAGAACGGACAGAAGTGCATGGATTGTGCTGCAAGTCGGCACTTCCCGCGCAGCGCTTCCCGCGTGGCGCAAGCGGGCTGGATGGCACAGCAAAGCGCCCATTCACTACAATGGCGGCCACTGCCATGAACAAGCCCCTGTCTGCCTCTCTTATCACCACCGACTCGCCAGCTGCCAGCAGCGCGCTACTGCGCCGCTCGGTGCGTGGATTTACCCCGCAGCCGGTGGCCGATGCACTGCTGCACGATTGCCTGCAGGAGGCGCGGCGTGCGCCCAGTGGCGCCAATTTGCAGCCCGGCTACTTCTGGCAGGTGTGCGGCGCGCGGCGCGAGCAGCTCTCTGGCCGCCTGCGGCAGGCCTATGCGGCGGGCGAGCAAGAGGCCGAGGACTATGGCTATTTCCCCAACCCCCTGCCGCTGTCGCTGCGCAAGCGCCAGGTGGCAGCGGCCCAGGCTTTGTATGGCGCCTTGGGCGTGGAGCGGGGCGATGCAGCGGGGCGGGGCGCGCAGTTTGGGCGCAACTTTCGCTTTTTTGATGCGCCCGTGGCCCTCATCATCACCATCGACAGCGGCTTTGGGCCGGGCGGCTATATGGACCTGGGCATGGCCATCTACGGCCTGATGCTGGCGGCGCAGTCACGCGGTTTGGCCACCTGTGCCATTGGCGCCATGGCCTCGTACCCGGGTCTGATCCGCGATGCGCTGGCGCTGCCCGCCACGCAAACCGTGGTCTGCGGCATGGCCTTGGGCTACGAAGATACCGGAGCAGCGGTGAACCAGACCTTGACGGCCCGCGCCGAGATCGACGCGTACTTCAAGCGCCTGGACTGAGGCGCCTTCACCAGCTAGCGCTCATGCCATTGCCAGCGCGGCAGCTCGCTCGCCGGGATATTGGCAATATGGGTCTCGCCCAGATTCTTTTCCAAATGGATGGCCTGGTAGTCCAGCTCGGCTGCGGCGTCTTCCAGCGCAGCCAGCAGCCGGTTGGCATGGGTGACGACGATCACCTGCGTCTGGCGCGCAGCCACCGCCACCAGGCGGCCCAAGGCAGGCAGCAGGTCGGGATGCAGGCTGGTTTCGGGCTCATTGAGCACCAGCATCTGCGGCGGGCGCGGTGTCAGCAGCGCGGCAATCCATAGCAAGTAGCGCAGGGTGCCGTCGGACAGCTCATTGGTGTGCAACGGGCGCAGCAGGCCGGGCTGGTGCATCAGCAGCGCTAGGCGGCTGCCATCCTGGTGTACGGAGATGGTGGCGCCGGCAAACGCATCGTCGACCGCTGCCATCAGCGCCTCGTGGTCGCCAATGGCGTGGATGGTTTCCCAGGCCGCTGCCAGATCGGCGCCATCGTTGCTGAGCACCGGCGTATAAGTGCCCAGCTGCGGCTGGCGCGCGGGGGCATCCACATCACTGCGGAAATGGTCGTAAAAGCGCCAGGAGCGCAGCTGCTCGCGCACCGTCAGCATCTCGGGCGCGGCAACGGGGTCGACAAACTCGGTCAGCATGCTGGCCCAGCGCGGGATAGGGCGCTCGACGGGCTGCCAGCCTTGCGCCGAGCGTCCGCTGCCGCGTAGGCGCAGTTGGGCAGCCTGGCGCTCCACCAGGGTGGCGCTGGGGCGCCAGTGGGGGCCGGCCCACAGCGCTTCGTGCTTGATTTCCGGATCATGCGCAAAGGCCTGCAGCGCGACCGAAGGTGTGGGCATACCGATATCGATTGCGTAGCCAAAGCCCTCATCGTCGGACGCAAAACCCAGCTGCAGCTGCACCGGTTTGCGCCGCACCGTGCCTTGCACCGGCACGTCGCCACGGCGCATGCGCTCCGTGATTTCTTCGGGCCCCGCCCAGAGGGTAGATGCCAGCCCACCCTCGCGCACCAAGGAGCGCACCACGCCACCATGGGCGATATCGGCCAGCAGCCGCAGGGCCTTGTAGACACTGCTTTTGCCGCTGCCATTGGGTCCGGTGATGACGGTGAGCTGCCCCAGCGGCACCAGCAGCTGGCGCAAGGAGCGGTAGTTGGCAATGGCTAGGGTGCTGAGCATGCAGTCAATATAGCAGCGCCGTTTGACGCACCAGCGCCGCGCTGCCCAGGCCGCCGGCACCGGCCACAGCCGCCAGGCCCAGTGCGCCGGGCGTTGCAGGCGATACCTGCTGCAGATCCGCCAGCACGCGGACCAAGGCCACTGCCGCCGATGCACCAATCGGGTGGCCGCGTGCGATGCCGCCGCCATGGCGGTTGAGCAGGCTGGCATCCGCACCCTGGTCTTGCAGCAGCGCCTGCCATTGCAGGCCCTGCACCGCAAAGGCGTCGTGCAATTCGATGGCGGCCAGCTGCGACCAGCCCACATCCTCTCGCTGCAGCAAGGCCTGGGCAGCCTCAAAGGCCAGCACCAAGGGCATCGCAGGCGAGCCGCCCAGCGACTGGTGGCCCAGCCATTGCGCGGCAGGGTGCAGGCCCCAGCGCCGGCAGGCAGCTTCGCTGACCAGCAGCACCAGCGCGGCGGCATCGGCCTTGGGTGAGATGGCGACGGTGCTGACGGCATGGTCGCGGCGCGCCTCGTCGGCCAGGTCGGCATCGGTCTGCGCGACCACCGGCATGCGGTCCAGCTGGCGCTGGCGCAAGGCGCGCGGAAAGGCATCGTGCACGACACCGGCCACGGGGATGATCTCGCGCGCCAGCACAGCGGCGCTTGCCAGCGCGCGTGCATGGCTGGCGGCCGCATAGCTGACTTGCGCGGCGCGGCTGTGGCCGGCGCTGGCGGCATAGCGGGCGGCGGCCAGTAGCAGATCCGGGTCCTCATGCGGCGGCGGGGCGAAGGGCGGGCGCTCATAGGGCTGGGCACTGTCACCCGCATGCAAGGGGCGGGTCGCGCGGATGGGGGCGCGGCTCCAGGCCTCGGCGCCACCGGCCACCACCACCTCGGCCTGGCCGCTGGCAACCAGGCTGGCGCCCAGCGCGATAGCGTCGAGCCCCGCGCAGCACTGCGTGTCGACCGTGTAGGCGGCGCAGTGCAGCGGCAGCTGGCCCGCTAGCGCAAGCATGCGTGCCGGATTGCCGCCGGCGCCCAGAGCATTGCCCAGCACCACGGCATCGACGGCATCGGCGGGCAGCCCTGCGCGTTGCAGCAAGGCCTGCAGCACGGGCGCAGCCAACTCATGCGGCTGCAGCTGCTTGAAGGCGCCGCCCACCGGCACCACGGCACTGCGGGCCTGGCTGGCGATAAAGACGGAGGAAGTGGGCATGGTGGTGTTGCGCGATCAGGCGGGGTTGTCGGCGCTGGTTAGCGCATCTGCCAGCCATTGTGCAAGCCTGGGGTGGTCCGTCTTGCCGCTGGCCGTTTGCGGCCAGGGCGTGGCGCTGAACCAGCGGCGTGGGCATTTGTGCGCTTCGAGCTGGCTGCGGCACCAGTCGGCCAGCTCACGGGCCAGCGCGGCATCGGCCAGCGGCTGCAGTGGCGGCTGCGCAGGCGAGGGGCTGGCATCGTCACGCAATTGCAGCGCGACCCAAACCTGCTTGCCGCGCAGCGCATCATCGACGCCATGCACCGATGCAGCGGCCACGCGCGGGTGCTCGCAGAGCACCGCTTCCACCTCTTCGGGGAACAGGTTTTTGCCCTGGGTGACGATCATGCGCTTCTCGCGTCCCACCAGGGTCAGCAGGCCTTGCGCATCGAGGCTGCCCATATCGCGCACGCTGAGCCAATCCCCATCGCGCAGGGCAGCCGTCGCATCGGCCTGCGCGCCCACATAGTCGATAAACAGCATGGGGCTCTTGAGCCAGATGGTGCCCACGTTGCCGCTGGGCAGTGGCTGCAGGTCGGCATCGCGGATCTGCAGCTGCACATTGCTGAAGGCCCGCCCCACCACCTGCGGCGAGGCCTCGGCATCGGCATCCATCCAGGCGATAAAGCTCGATTCCGAGGCGCCATAGAACTCGACAATCCGCGCACGGGGGAACAGCGCCTGCAGCGCCGGCGTGTGCTGGCGCATCCAGCGTGCGCCGCTGATCATCAGCAGCTGGAGCGACTCTACCGGCGCGATCGCACGGCGCTCGGCCAGTTGCAGGATCACCAGCAGCTGGCTCGGCACGGCCACCAGGCAAGGCGTGGCCCGCTGGCGCAGGGTTGCCAGGCACTGGCTGGCAGAAAAGCGCGGCTGCAGCTGCATGCCGCCGCCCGTCCAGATGCCCTGCAGCGCGCCAAACAAAAACAGCGAATGCGACAGGCTGCCAGGGGCCATCACGCAGCCGTTGGCGGCCTGGCCAAAGCTATCGACGCACACGCGAAAGCTCTCGCTCCAGGACTGGTGGTGGCGCCGAAAGCCCTTGGGCAGCCCGGTGCTGCCCGAGGTAAAGCCAATGTAGAAGGGTTGCAGCGCAGCATCGGCGTAGTGGTCGCGGGGCGTGGCGGCCAGCGCATCAATCCATTGCTGCGCCTGCGCTTGCTGCGCGGGCGACCAGGCCCTGTCGCCCAGCGCGGCGCAGCGGCCGCTGGCATTGGTGGCCAAAAAATCGGTGATCAGCGCTGCTGGGGGCTGGCTGGCATCCAGCAGGCGTGTGTGCGGTGCATTCCGGGCCTCCAGGGCCTGGGCCCGCTGCGCTACGGCGGCATGCAGATCGGCAAAGCCAATGCGTTGCACGCCGTCATCAATGGCAACAGCATCGGGCCGCTGCTGCGCCCAGTGGGCCAGCGGGCCATGCACCAGGCGCTGCCAGGGCGGCAGGGGCGTTGCCAAACCGCTCACAGGCGGCGCCCGCCAAAGCGCCAGTCGGGCAGGCCGCGTGCCACCGTGTGCACAATCAGCGCCACCAGCACGCACTTGACCAGGTCACCGGGCACAAACACCAGGGTGCCAACGGCGGCCTGCACCAAGCTCAGCTTGGCCAGCAGCATCAGGCCCAGCACCCCAAAGACATGGACGACCACAATACCGCCCAGCACTGATGCGACAAAGGCGCACGCGGCCAGGCGCATGGGCGATGAGGGGCCCTTGCCAGCCAAGTTGCGCATCACCAGCCCGGCAACAGCTGCCGCCAAAGGGTACGAGAGGAGATAGCCTGCGGAGGGCAAGAAAAATACGCCCATGCCGCCCCGGCCGCCGGACAGCAACGGCAGGCCCAGCGCGACTGCCGCGAGAAACAGCAAAAGGGCCTGGAAGCCCATCGCGGCTCCCAGCATGCAGCCGGCCAGCATCACGCCCATCGTCTGCGCGGTAATCGGCACCCCCAACGGCAGATCGATTTTGGGGATCAGGCCGAAAGCGGCCATCAGCGCCGCAAACAGGGCCACCAGGGCTATGCGCTGGGCGCGGGTTTCGGAGCGGTGCTCGGCGGTCATAGGCATGTCTGTGTCTTTCTAAGAGTGGATGAGGGCGCAGCGCAGCTAGAGCTTGAGGCGAATGGCCAGCGCATCGGCCACCTTGCGGGCGGTGATGAGCATATGGATGGTCAGGGGTGCCAGCAAGCGCCAGCCGCCCGGGCGGCCGGTGCGCACCCGGTAGGCATCGGCCAGGCGCTGCCATTGCACAAAGAACTGTTCGGAAAAGCGCAGCATCAGCCCCAGCTGCAGCGCCAGGCGCTCGACTGGCAGGCCCAGGCGGGCGAGCGGCGACAGCAGCCATTCGGCCACGCCCAGCAGATCGCCAAAACGGGTGGTTGCCGTCAGCATCGCGCCCAGCATCGTCGTGCTGACCAGGCGCAGGCCGCTGGTCAGGCCCAGCCAGGGCTGGCCGGTGGCTGCATGCAGGCCGCCCACCAGCGCCGACGCAATCACGGCCACCACCACCAGCCGGCGCGTGGGGCGCGAGGCCGCGCCCAGGCTGGCGTACAACAAGGCAATCGCAGCAAACGCCAGCGCCTGTATACGCAGATCGCTGAGCGCCAGCAAGGCCATGCTGCTCAGGGCCAGCAGCAAGAGCTTGAGCCCGGCAGGCAGCCGGTGCATCCAGCTGGGGATTTCGCTGTAGAGCGTGCCCATCACGGCGCCCCTGGCGTGTTGGGGGCGGCGGCTGCCGCATCCCGCTGATGGGAAACACGCGCTTGCACATCGGCCTCATAGGCCGCGCAGACGGCAGCACCGGGGCCGTCGCCGCGCAGCTGGCCCTGGTCCAGCCACAGCACGCGCTCGAAGTGGCGCACATGGTCCAGCACATGGGTGGAGATGATGACCTGGGCCGGAGCGGCATCGAGCTCACGCGCCAGGCGTGCCTGGCCGGGCAGATCCAGGCTGGCAAAAGGTTCGTCGAGCAGCATCACCTGCGGGGCGGCCATCAGCATTGCCAAAAAGCAGACCTGCTGGCGCTGCCCTTGGCTCAGGCCACTGACGGCGCGCGGCGCCCAGTCGGCCAGGCCCCGTGCGGCCAAAAACTCCCGCGCCTGCACGATGGCCGCCTTGCGAGCCACGCCACGGTATTGCAGGCTCAGGCCCAGCTCTTCTTCCACGGTGGGGAAGATGATCTGGTCATCGGGATTCTGGAACATCAGGCCCACCACGCCGGGCAATTGCTCGCGCTGGCGCTGCACATCGCAGCCTGCGACCTGCACGCTGCCCTGGTGGGCATGTTCCAGCCCGCACAGCAGCCGAAACAGGCTGGTCTTGCCCGCGCCGTTGTCGCCGATCAGCCCAATGCGCTGCTGCGTCAGATGCAGGCTCAGACCCTGAAACACCGTCCGCGCACCTCGGTTAAGGTGCACATCGCTCAGGCGGATGTCTGCAGTGGAGAGGGGCTGGGCCAAAGGGAGGGTCATGTCAGCTGCTGGAGGTACCGACGCATGCGGTGCCGCCTGGTTTCAAAAAATACAAGTTGCATGTCGCGACCATGGCTCCAGCGGAGTGGCAGGTTTGGTACCCCGCATCCGGTGGCGGTGATGGCTGGGCGACAAGCGGGCTGGCCAACCGCTCATGGCTGGCAAAGCCCATACAGACGCGGCTTGCGGCCAGCTTGCAGGGCTGGGCCGTATTGTCGCACCAAGCGCCGGCCAGGGGCAGGGCTGGACCAGGGCGCTAGCCAGCGATGGGCCTCTTGTTTTTGGGCACTGCTTTGCGGGAAGTTGCCAGACGTTGAAGTAAAGATGTCTACAAGTTCGCTTAACACCGCGGCAACATGCAGGCTCTCGCGGCCACCGGGCCTGCCGATGAGTGCTGAACTGATATCAAAAAGAATAGCAATAAATGTGGTGGATAAAGGGCTTGTGGACGATCGCCTTCTAGTATGCAGATCGATTCCCAAAAAGTGCCAAGCTGGCTGTGGGGTTATCCGGCCGATTCCTGGGCTATTTGTTCAACAAACAACCGTACAAGCACAGACGTTTTCTGACAGACAGGGGGAAATCCCCATGGTGCAATAGAGTCATTGCACAGTACCCATCCCGCGTCGGGGTGGCAGAGGCCTCTGTTCAGCAGTTCCCGTCTCGGTGGAAAGGAGGTTCACCATGTTTCACCACCACAGCCATTGGTTAGATGCAGCCTCTTTTATTGCCTTGGTGCTGGCCGTGCTGCTGGCCTTCACATTAACGATCTGGCCAGGCACCAGCGCAGCTGCAGCAGACTCGCTGGCACATATGATGCAAGGCGTGATCCAGGTCTGGAACCGCCCCTGAGTCTTTCAGCTTCCCGGTCGATGCCAGATGGCACCGGCCGTTTTATGACGAGCCGCCTGTTCTCGCGACAGGCGGCTTTTTGCTGCATGCGCCCGAGACACTAGCTCTATATATGTGTTTGTAATGAGCTGATTTCGATAATTTCTGAGTGAGAGGCAGTTGGCAGGTTCATACTCGCTGCTTTGCTGCACTGCTGAGAAAAACTTAGAAACGTTTTGTCGGGTCAGCAGCTGTTTTTCAGATTGCTCGGAGTTTTTGATGTCTGCTCGCTTTTCCTTCGCCGCTGGGCGCCGTGCCGTGGTGGCTGGCGCTGCCCTGGCCTTGATTGCTGCTGTGTCCCTGCCTGCCATGGCCCAGGATGCGGCCAAGAAGAGCCTCAAGATTGGCGCCACTGCCGGCTCCAACTACGACCTGCTGCAAAAAGGCATCCTGCCGCAGCTGGAGAAAAAGGGCTACCAGATCAAGCTGATCGAGTTCAACGACTATGTGCAGCCCAACCTGGCGCTGTCCGATGGCTCGCTGGACGCGAACTTCTTCCAGCACCGCGCCTACTTTGACCAGTTCACCACCGACCGCAAGCTGGCGTTGACGGCCATCTTGCAAGGCCCGGTGGCGCCGATGGGCGTGTACAGCAAAAAGCACAAGACTCTGGCCGATATCCAAAGCGGTGCCAAGGTGGCCTTGCCCAATGACCCGAGCAACCTGGCGCGCGCCCTGCTGGTGCTGCAGCAAGCTGGCCTCGTCAAGGTGAAAGAGGGTGTGAACCCGGCCCGCATCTCCGAGCTGGACCTGGCGGCCAACCCGCACAAGCTCAAATTTGTGGCGCTCGAAGCAGCCCAGCTGCCGCGCGTGCTCGAAGACGCCGATTACGTGGTCGTCAACGGCAACTTTGCCGTCTCCTCGGGCTTGAAGCTGAGCGAAGCCGTGGCACTGGAGAACACGCCCGACCAGTACCTGAACGTGGTCGCCGTCAAGACCGGCAACGAGAAAAGCGCTTGGGCCCAGGACCTGGCTGCCGCCTACCGCTCGCCCGAGTTCAAGGCCGTGGTGGACAGCCAGTTCCCCGGCTACGCCAAGCCTGCTTTCCTGAAGTAAGGCGTTGCGCCGGGCAGGCCCGGCGCATTTACCGCGTGCGCGCCTGCACCTCGGCTTCCAGATGCTGCAGCGCGCGCAGCTCCATCTGCTGCAGCTGCAGGCGCTGCGCCGCTGGCAACTCGCCCAGCATTGATGCGGCGCCCAAATCGCTCAGCACCGCGTCGCCAGTGTCCGGGTTCCACAAGATATTGTGGGCATACAGATCCCCATGCAACATGCCCCGGCCATGCAGATGTGCGACGGCGCTGCGCACCTGCGCGAGCAGGCGCTGCGCGGCAGGGCGTGGAAAGCGGGCGCAGTCGGCATAGACATCGCGCGTGCAGCTCGCCAGGCTGGGCGGGCCGGCCAAGGGCTGCAGGCCGGGGGGCAGCAGCGGCAGGACCATCGCCAACATGGATGGGTCGATTTCAGCCGCTGCATCCGGCTGCAGCACCGCCAGCGGTGTCAGCAAATGCGGGTGCTCGCCAGCTGCCAGGCCTGCGGCCATTTCCGACTGGGGCGTGCCATCGCTCGTCTGGCCCGCCTTGAACACTTTCAGCGCCACATCGGCAGCACCATCCACAGGGCTGGCGCGGTAGATATGGCCGCTGGCCCCTTGCCCCAGCAGTTCATGCCGCTGCAGATCCTGGCTGCGCCAGGCGCGTAGGGCCTGCGCTTGCAGCGCCTGCTGCTCGCTGTGCTGGGTCATCGGGTTGCCGGCCATCGCCAGCCAGGCCAGCGCCGGCATGGCCAGCACCTCGGGCGGCAGGGTGGTAAAGCGGTTGCCGGCCAGGCGCAGCAGCTCCAGCCGGGGGCTGCGGGCGAGGCCGCGCGGCAAAGCCTGCAACTGGTTGCAGGCCAGCATCAGCTTTTGCAGGCGCGGGCGCTCGCCCAGGGTCTCAGGCAGCTCGGTAATCTGGTTGTCGGTCAGGATCAGCCAGCGCAGCTGCGCGGGCAGGCTATCGGCCGCCACGGTGCGGATCTGGCAGGCCTTGAAGCCCACCATCTCCAGCCGGGGCATGCGGCCCAGCACGCGGGGCAGCTCGGTGAACGGGTTGTTCGATGCGAACAGCACCCGCAACTGGCCAAAGCGTCTCAGGTCATCGGGCAGGCTGGCGAGCTGGTTGCCCGAGAGGTCGAGCACTTCGAGGGTGTCTGCGAGCGCAAAAAGTTCGCGTGGAAACTCGCGCAGGCCCGCCGACAGCTTGATTTGGCGGGCGCCGCGCAGCGCGCCGCTGTGCAGCTGCGCTTGGAAGGCTTGGAGGCTTTGCATGGCTGCACAGTGTAGGTGCTGGCAGCGCAGGCCCGCCCCAGATCTGGCTGGATCTGGGGTGCCATAGGGTCAGCTAGGGCCAGACGGGGCCGGATAGCGCCAGCAGCGGTTACTCGGCCCGCTCAATGCGGGTGATGGTCAGGCTGCCGCCTTCGTCCTGCACATGAAAGCGTACCTTGTCGCCCGGGTTGAATTGCGCCACCTGCGTGCTGTCCTTGAGGCCAAACACCATGGTCATGGCCGGCATGTCCAGGTTCTTGATGTCCTCATGGCGAATGGTCAGCTTGCTCGCGCGCTTGTCCACGCGGGTGATCTCGCCGGCAGTCATCACCGCCTCGGCCGTGGCGGCCGCTGCTGGCGCGGTGGCCGGTGCTGCGCTGCCATGGCTGGCGTGGTCGGCATGGTTCTGGGCCAGCGCTGGGGTCAGCAGGCTGCAAGCCAGGGTGAAGGCGGCGAGGGTAGAAGTGGTGGTGTTCATTCAGTGCTCCAAATGTCTATAAAAAATAGTGGTGTGCTCAGTCGCGGTAGCTGCTGAAAACGCGGGTTGTCACCTCGCTGCCTGCTCCGGTTTTGCTGACAAGCAGCACATCAAACGGGTCCTTGCGGCCGCCGTAGGCGGGTCCGTCCATGCCGGGGCTGCCCACTGGCATGCCGACCACGACAATGCCCAGGGCCTTGGGCTTGTGCTGCAGCAGCTTGCGCACATCGGCGGGCGGCACATGGCCTTCCACCAGATAGCCGCCCACCACGGCGGTGTGGCAGGAGCCCAGGCGCAGCGGTAGCCCCAGCCTGGCGCGCACTGCCTGGTTGCCGCTGTCGTGCACGGTGGCGCTAAAACCGGCCTTTTCCATCCGCGCAATCCAGTCCTTGCAGCAGCCGCAGTTCGGGTCTTTCCAGACTTCCATGGGCGTGGCTGCCAGCGCCGGCTGGGCGGCGATGGCTGTCGCCAGGCCGGCGGCCATCATCTGCAGGGTCTGGCGGCGTTGGTAGGTGTGGGGCTTGGGCATCGCTGGTCTTGGGCTGTGGCGCGTCATCATTCGGTGACCGTGAAGGTGCCGGCCATCCCGGCCTGGTAGTGGCCGGGGATCAGGCAGGCAAAGTCAAAACTGCCGGCGCGGTTGAAGTGCCAGACCAGGTCCTCGCTTTTTTGCGGAGCGACATGCGCCATGTAGGGCTCGGCATGCTCCATGCCGGGGTACTTGAGCATCATCTGCGCGTGTTGCGCAAGCGAGGCCTTGGTGCCCAGCACCACCTCGTGCATGACCTGGCCCTGGTTGACGACACGCAGGCGCAGGGTTTCGCCCTTTTTCACCGTGAAGTGCGCGGGCGAGAAGCGCATGTCATCGCCCATGTTCAGCGCGATGCTGCGTGTGGCCTGCCGGGGATCGCCGGCGATGCCCCAGTCCTTTTGTTCCTTGGTGGCCGCCAGGGTGGCATGGGCGGTTGCTGGGGTGGCTGCATGGCTTTCGCTGCCATGGGCAAAGGCGCTGCTGGCGCTGGCCAGCAGCGCACAGGCCAGTATTTTTGGGATGGTGTTCATGGGATGACTCCGGGGTTCAATGGTTGGCATGGCCGCTGCCTGCGGCGGGCTTGTGCACGCTGGGCGCGCCGGGCGCCGTGCCGGGCAGGCTCTGGCGCGGCGCTTGCGCATCCAGCGGCGCCCCCGGCCACTCGTAGGCCACGGTGCCCTGGGGCTGGGCATACCAGCCGGGGTCGCGGTAGTCCTGCGCGGCCAGGCCCCGGCGCACCTTGAAGCTGGTGAACATGCCACCCATCTCGATATTGCCGAAGGGGCCCTTGCCGGTCATCATCGGGAAGGTGTTGTCGGGCAGCGGCATTTGCATCGCGCCCATGTCGCCCATGCCGCGCTCGCCCATCAGCATGTAGTCGGGCACGATCTTCTGGATCTGGCCGACCAGGCCTTTGTGGTCCACGCCAATCATCGTTGGCACATCGTGGCCCATGGCGCCCATGGTGTGGTGGCTTTTGTGGCAGTGAAAGGCCCAGTCGCCCGGTTCGTCGGCGATCAGCTCGATCTGGCGCATCTGGCCCACGGCCACATCGGTGGTCACCTCGGGCCAGCGCGCGCTGCGCGGCACCGGGCCGCCGTCGGTGCCGGTCACCTCAAACTCATGGCCATGGATATGGATGGGGTGGTTGGTCATCGTGAGGTTGCCCACGCGGATGCGCACCCGCTCGCCCAGGCCTGCGACCAGCGGCGTGATCGCAGGGAAGGCCCGGCTGTTGAAGGTCCAGATGTTGAAGTCCGTCATCTCGGCCACCTTGGGCGTCATCGCGCCGGGCTCCACCGCATAGGCGCTGAGCAGAAAGGCGTAGTCACGCGCCACCTCGGCAATCTGCGGGTGGCGGCCCTTGGGGTGGGTGATCCACAGGCCCATCATGCCCATCGCCATCTGCACCATCTCGTCCGAATGCGGGTGGTACATGAAGGTGCCAGGCCGGCGCGCCTCGAACTCGTAGACAAAGGTCTTGCCCGGTGGGATGTGGGGCTGGTTGAGTCCGCCCACGCCATCCATGCCATTGGGCAGGCGCTGGCCATGCCAGTGCACCGTTGTGGCTTCGGGCAGGCGGTTGGTGACAAAGATGCGCACCCGGTCGCCTTCGACCACTTCGATGGTGGGACCGGGCGACTGGCCGTTGTAACCCCACATATTGACAAAAAAGCCCGGTGCCACCTCGCGCACTACGGCCTCGGCCACCAGGTGGAACTCCTTGACGCCAGCGTTCATGCGCCAGGGCAGGGTCCAGCCATTGAGGGTGACCACCGGCTGGTAGGGCCGGCCGTTGGGCGGCGCCAGTGGTGGGGCAGTATCGGCGCTGGTCTGGATGACGGGCTCGGGCAGGGCGGCCATGGCCACTGGGCTGACGGCGGCAGCGGCCAAGGCCGAGGCGGCGCCGGAGAAAAATTGACGGCGTTGCATATCAGTGGCCCTGTGGTTGGGTTGCGGGGGCGGCAGGCACGGCGCTGTTGCTGGCTGCGCGCGCGCTGGCGGCTGCGGGTTGCGGCGATGTGCCGCTCAGCGCCAGTTGCAGATCGGTCTCGGCGAGCCAGAAGTCGCGCTGCGCCTCGGTCGCCGTGAGCACCGCCTGGGTGGTGCTGCGGGCCTGGGCCAGCAGCTGCCAGATGCTGAGCAACATGCCGTTGTAGCGGTAGATAGTCTCTTGCTGCACCAGTTGCGCGAGTGGCAGCACTTCGGTCTGCTGCTGGTGGGCCAGGTCCCAGGCGGTGCGGTAAGCGCGCCAGCTGCTGCGGGCCTCGCTGCGCGCCCGGACGGCGCTCTCGCGCAGCTGCGCCGCATTGGCTTGCACCTGGTGGCGCGCCATGGCGCTGGCGGCCGACCCCCAGTCGAACAGCGGCAAGGGCAGATCCAGCTCCCAGCCCCGGGTGCGATCCTGGTGGCCGCTATCGCGCTCGGTGCTGGTGTTGCGGCTGTAGCTGGCGCCGATGTCGCCAAACACGGCTCCCAAGGCGGCCCAGCCTTGGCGATCGGTGCTCACTTCCAGGTTGCGGCGCAGTGCGCCCAGGTCCAGGCGTTCGCGCAGCGCGGTGGCCTCGGCATCGTCGCCGCTGCGCAAATCGCTGGCGCTTTTGGGCAGCGGCGGCAGGGCCTGGGGCAGCACAAAATCGAGCTGCGGGCCCCACAGGCCCATGCGCTGGGCCAATTGCGCGCGCGCCTGTTGCGCTACCAACTCGGCCCGCACCAGCTGCGCGGCCGCTTGCTGCTGCTGGGCCAGCTCACGCGCTTGGTCGAGTTTGCTGAAATTGCCCACGGCCGCCATGCGCCGGGCCAGCTCGCCGCCCAGTGCAGCAGCATCATGCATGCGGGTGTGGGCGGCCAGCGCTTGCTCGGCGGCCACGGCATTCAACCAGGCGCGGCGCGTGTCTGCGGCCATCAGCAAGGTTTGCTGCGCCGCCTCCAACGTGGCCTGCTCCAACTGCCAGCCTTGCCAGCGGCTGCGCCAGGGCAGGGTGAGCAGATCGACCAGGCCAAAGCCCAGCTTGCGCTCGATCTCGCGCTCACGGCCGTTGCGAAACCAGCCCAAGGTCAGGCTCGGGTTGGGCAGGGTGATGGCCTGCACCCGCTGGGCATCGGCAATGCCCAACTGCGCCAGCTGGAGCTGTAGGCCCGGGTTGTTCAACAGTGCAATGCGCACGGCCGTATCGGCATCCAGCGGCTGCTGCAGCCAGGCATCAATGTGCGTCTGTGCCGACTGCTGGCTCTGTGCATCGGCTGCGGGCAGCTGGGCCTGGGCGGGCAGACGGCCCTCCATTTGTTTTGCCACATCGCTGCGAAGGCCATCGGGCGAGACGCTGGCGCAGCCGGCCAGCAGCAATGCAGTGGCGAGGGACGAGAGGCGAAGGCTCAGGCGCTTCATCGCTGGCCCCCCTGCGCGCGGGGCTGGCCGTGCGCGCTGTGGTCGCCATGCGCTTCATGGCGGCGGGCATCCACCCGGCTGGCCGGCATGGCCTGGGCGCCGCCGGGGCCCGCCTGGGCCTTTTCCCAGGCGATGACGTCGGCATGGCCACGGCCAAAAGCAGCCACCGCTGCATTGGCCTGGCGCCAATCGCCGGGCTCGTCGACAATGCGGCCGCTCTTGGCCAGGGGCCGGTGCTGGAGCGCCGATGTGGGCGCGTGGGGGTCGGTGGCGAGCGGGGCCGCCGTTTGGGCAGATAGCCAGCTGGTAACAGCCAGGCCGCCGGCGCCGGCAAGCCAGCGCAAGACATGCGCAGTGCGCATAGGACTCTCCTGAAAGCGTGGTCAAAAGACGCCTGCACGGCAGCTGCCATGCGGACGCACCTCGGGTGTCAGCGATCAGGAAATGGGTGGTTTGGAGGCTTGGGCGAGCAGGGCGCTGGCAAACAGCGCGCTGCCGCTGGCGCGGGCCAGCGAAGGGGCGGCGAGGGCTGCAAAACCCGCGCCGTTGAACAGATCCACAGCGGAGTGGCAGATGCCGCAGGCCGAGCAGCTGGCGCCATGCTGGGCCGGGTCGTGCTGGCTGTGGTCGCTTGGGTTGCTTGGGTCGCTGTGGTGGGCGACTGGGCTGCCGCTGCCGCCGTGGCTGCTGGCCGCCATCACATGGTCTGTGGCCATGTCGGCATGGTCCGCCATGCTGCTGGCGTGGTGTGCGGCCATGGCGGCAGGCATCACCGGTGCCACCATGCCCATCGCCATGGCGTCGCCCATGAGGCCGCGCAGGGCCAGCATCAGCATCAGCAACAGGGACAGACAGGCACGCATGGAGGGTTGAGACAGGGCAGGGGCAGAAAGTTCCGCAGCGGCTGAGTGTAGCGCAGCTGGACGGCCCGCTGAGGCAAAGCTAGTACTGCGACTCCACCTGCCAGTTCACCGCGATCTCGGCCACGCTGGCGCTGGCAGGCAGCTCCAGCACGGTGCGCACCAGGGTGGCGATATCGGCCGGTTGGCTGATCTGGGCGCGCAGCGCAGGCTGCACGCCATCGGCCATGTCGGTGTCGACAAAACCCGGGCAGATGGCGGTGCAGCGGATGCGGTCGGCCCCGCCGCAGTGACGTATGCCATGGGCCAGCGCGAGGGCCGCATGCTTGCTGATGGCGTAGAGCGAGCCCTCGGGCGCCCGCACCCGCTTGCCGGCCAGCGACGCCATGACCACCACCTTGCCATTGGGTGACTGCTGCAAATAAGGCCAGACTTGGCGCGTCAGCCGCATCGGTGACTTCACATTGATGGCCATCAGCCGGTCAAACTCGCCATCGCTGGCGGTCAAGACACTGTCGGTGCTGAGCACGCCGGCATTGTGGACGATGGCATCGATGCGCCCAAAATGTGCGGCGGCCTCGGCGATCCAGCGGGTTTCGCTGCCCGCGTCGAGCGCATCAAAGTGGCTGCGCTGCAGCTGTGCAGCGCCATGGCGTGCCAGTTGCGGTACCGCTTGGCGCGTGCCTATGCTGACGCGCCAGCCATGGGCCAGCAGCTCTTGCGCAATGGCCAGGCCCAGGCCGCGCCCGGCGCCGCTGACCAGGGCCACGGGCTGCGATGAGGCAGATGTGCTTGCACTGGGCATGGGCCGCACCCTCAGGCCCGGGCCCGCAAGGCCTCATCGAGCGCGCCGGCCAGCAGATCGGCGTGTTCGGTCTCAAAGGGCAGCGGCGGGCGGATCTTGAGCGTATCGCCCAGCGGGCCACTGGTGCTGATCAGCACGCCGGCCTGGCGCAGGTGGTTGACAACGGCGCTGGCCAGGCTGCCGCTCTCCAACTGCACGCCCCAGTACAGGCCTTCGCCCCGGATCTGGGTGATGGCACTGTGCTGCGCCGCCAGCGACTGCAGCGCCTGCTGCAGATGGCAGCCGACGCGGCGCACATGGGCGGGGGCATCGATGCGCTCCAACTCATCGAGCACCGCCATGGCTACTGCGGCTGATACCGTGTTGCCGCCAAAGGTGTTGAAGTAGCGGCAGCGCTTGCCAAATACCTCCATCAGCGGCGTCTTGAGCACCAGGGCCGCAATCGGGTGGCCATTGCCCATCGGTTTGCCCATGGTGACCATATCGGGCACCACCGATTCGCGGCCAAAGGCCCACCAGCGGCCGGTGCGGCAAAAACCGCCTTGTACCTCGTCGGCAATGAACAGGCCCCCGCGCCTGCGCACCGCCTGGGCTGCGGCTTGCAAAATTGGCGCGGCATCCATATGCACGCCGTCGCTGGCAAATACGGTATCGAGCAGCAGGGCGCTGACCGGCGTGCCACGCGCCTCCAGCGCGGAGGCGGCCTCATCGACCCGCTGGTCAAAGGCGGCTGCGGCGGCCTGGGCATCCACGCCCTGGAAGGCGGGCGGATCAATGACTTCGACATGGTCTGCTGGCGGGCACAGCGAGGGCGAGCATTGGGCCAACGCCATGGTCACACCATGGTAGGCATGGCGGGTGATGATCAGGCCCCGGCGGCCGGTAAATTCTTGCGCCACGCGCAAGGCCAGGTCATTGGCCTCGCTGCCGGTGCAGGTGAACACGCTGGTGTCCAGCTCTACGGGAAAAAGCGCGCGCAGCCGCTCGGCCAGCTGCACCACGTTGTCATGCAGGTAGCGGGTGTGCGTGTTGAGCAACTGGCTTTGCGCGATGAGCGCCGCGTTCACCGCCGCGTTGGCATGCCCCACCACCGGCACGTTGTTGTAGGCATCGAGGTAGCGGCGGCCATCGGCATCGAACAGCCAGACGCCTTCGCCGCGCACCGGGTGCAGGGGCTCATCGTAGAACAGGCGGTAAGAGGGGCCCAGCGCACTTTGGCGGCGCGCAAGCAGGCGCTGGTCGTCGGCAGAGAGGGTTGGCATCAGGTGGTGCTCCGGGTGAGGTCAGGCGGCGGTGGGATGGGTGTCGGCACGGTGGTCGGCCTGCGCGCCATGGGTTTGCAGCCAGTCGCCAATCATGCGGCGGAACAAGGCCGTGGCCGTGGCCTGGCTGCGCAGGATATAGACGCGGTTGTCGGGGTAGAGGCGGGCGCGCCAGGCGGTAATCACCATGCGCTGCGTGAGCCGTGCGAGGATCAGATCAGGCAGCAAGGCATGCTCGGCAGCCGTCAGCGGCAGCAGGCTTTCGTAGCCCGCCAGCATCGCGGCCAGCGCGGCATCGGGCGCGTCGGTCAGCGGCATTTGGTAAGAGACGGAAATGGCCAGGTCGGCCACGCGCGGGGCCAGCAGCATGTCGCCAAAATCCAGCACGCCGGCAATGCCCAGGCCGTTGTCGCTCGCCAGCAGGTTGCTGGGCGAGAGGTCGTTGTGGATGGTCTGCGTGGGCAGCTGCGGACCCAGCTGTACCAGCCGCTGTTCAAACACGGCCCAGAATGCTGCAATCTGCGCGCGCAGTTGCGCATCGTCCACCACTTCCAGCCAGGGTCGCAGCATTGGTGCGCGGCGTGCATCCCATAAAAAGGGGCGCTCGGTGGCCGGGTGGGCAAAGTCTGCCAAGGCACCATGCAACTGGGCAATCGCCAGGCCCCAGGCCTGCCAGGCGGCGCCACTGCGCTGCAGATCACTGCCCGCCTTGCCATCGAGAAAGCTGTAGCAGCGCACCCGCAAATGCTCGCCCGCCGGGCTGCGCCAGTCCAGCCAATCGGGGCTGGTAACTGATCTGGTGAGGGGGCTGGTGTAGACGCGGGCGCTGGCTTGGGTAGCGGTGGGCAGTCGCAGCGGATGGTGCAGTGGCACCGGCACGGCGCAGCGGCCTGCCAGGTGCTTGAGCACCGCTATCTGCATCTCTGTTTCTGCCAAGGATTCGGCCGCGCTGATGAACTTGAGGGTCACGGCGCTGCCGTCGGCTGTGCGAACCAGAAAGTTGCGGTCCCGCTCTCCGGACAGGGGTTGCGCATTGCCTTGGATGCCATAGGCCTCCCAGGCCAGTGCCTGCGCTTGTTCTGTGGTGACCTGGGGCACGGCCGTCAAAAAGGCCTGGCTGGCTTGGGCCAAGGCATCCGGTTCATCTGCTGGGGTAAGGGCTGTAGGAGCGGAAGGGGAGCGGTTCATGGGATGCGGCGGCCGGTGGTGCAAGGGTGCGCTGCTTGGTCAGAACTGGCGCAAAGGGCGATCAGTCTGGTCAAAGCAGCGCACACCTCTATTTGATGTTTGATGCATCATAAATTGAATAAGAGGATTTAAACAGCAACCGTGATCAATGACATCGGGGTAAACCTGCATGCGCCAATGAAGGCTTATGATGCATCTTGCTGCATAAACGGTGGGTGGTCAGCACCGCCTTGGCAGACCGAAATCACAACAAGCATCGCGAGGAGCAATGGCAGATGGCAGACCGATTCGAGAGCGTCAACACCGAGAGCAAGGGCGATCAGATCTATGCCCAGCTGGCGCAGGCGCTGGTCAAAGGGCACTTGCTACCGGGTGAGCGTCTCAAGATCCGCGAGCTGGCCGCGCAGATGGGCACCAGCGTGACGCCTGTGCGCGATGCCATCCTGCGCCTGGTGCAGCACGGCGTGCTGGTGATGCTCAGCCCCCGCGATATACGCGTGCGGCGCCTGACCTTGGACGAGTACCTGGAGATCCGCAACATCCGTGTGGAGCTCGAAGGCATGGCCGCCAGCCAGGCCGCCGTGCGCGCCACGCCTGACGAAGTGCAGCGCCTGGCCGAGCAGGTGCAGCACAACGAGGACGCGGTGCGGCGCGGTGATATTGCCCAGGCGATTGCGCTGAACCAGGATTTTCACTTTGCGCTGTGCCAGCTGGCCCGCATGCCGCTGCTGTCCGATATCTTGTACGGCCTGTGGCTGAAGATGGGCCCGCTGATCGCCCAGAGCTACAGCGAAGGCGGCCGCAGCATGATCGACCACCACTACCCCGTTGTCGAAGCCCTGCGCCGCAACGACGCGCATGCCGCGCGCGTGGCGATCCAGACCGATTTGCTATCGGGGGGGCAGTCGATTTATGAGCGGTTTGGGCGGGTGGTCGAGGAGCACGGGGCGGGTTGAAGGCCCTGGCGGGCTGCATGTGGCGGCGGACCTCCGGCCCGTTGCAGCGACATCCAGGTCTCAAGATCTGCCCTCGGCTTGAGCCGTGCTGCAGCCGGACATCCATGGCTTTAAATGTATCTTTGTCGATACAGATGACAATTGTTTGCCAGGCATTTGTAGGCCAAAGGTCGAATGATGCTCGCTGCAAATGATGGAATATGTGTATCTTGAAACGGTGTTTTGCTAACGTGCTGGCCTCCACTTTCTGTGGTTTTCTGTGTTTTTCAGTCCTGATATACCCGCATCGGATAGCCATGCAAAGGCGTTGACTTGGAGGCATCTTGTGCCGTAGGCTGAATAGATATCCATTCGATGGATGCTGCATGGTGCCAGAGCCATGTTTGTATCTAATTTGAATGGTCGGGTACGTGAATGAAGAGGGGCATCTAATGCAAACACCACGCATGGGCAAACACAAGCCAACACTGATAAGCAAATCGTTGATGCTTGTCTTTTCGATGACATGTGCTGCGCAGGTGCAGGCGGCTTCCAATGTCTGGTTGGGGTCTGGTCAGATCACGGACGATGCAGCTTGGTCCTTCGGTGTCGCAAATGGCAGTGGTGCGAATGTCATCAATGTCGCGTCTCCTGCAGCACCATGGAATGTGACCAACGCCAATAGCAGCTTTAGTACATCGCATGGGCTGTATGTCGGACATGGACAGTCTGGTGCGTTGGACATCACTGCCAACGCCGATGCTTCCTTTATTTACTTTGGGGTGGGCACCGACCCCGATCCTGACATGCCAGCTCTTTCGCTGGTTGATCCGCTTTTCCGCGTGGGTGATGCGGGGGGTACAGGCACGCTAACGATCGATGTTAGTACCTCTCCATCCTCATCGGGTAGCGCTCGGATACAGACCAGTTCGACGGGGCTAGGTGTTGGTCTTGGGGCTGGCAGCTCTGGCTTGGTGAATGTGCTGGGTGCGGGCAAAACCGCGCAGCAGTTGGGCTACAACTCCCCTAATGCGGTGGTATTTGGATACCCGCAGGAAAACACGTTGATCGGCCAGATGGGTGGCCAAGGTCAGGTCAGTATTGATGGGGCTGGTTTGGTGTTTCAGACAGGGGAGGTGAATTACCCCAGTTCGACGGAGCCTCTGCGCTATTTTGCCGTGGGCGACGGCGCAGCGAGCAATGGCTCGGTAGACATTCTGGGCAATGGCAAACTCGCATCTGGCAATCCGGTCTACAGTGATACATCTCAAAAAGGTGCCTTGCTACCGTTCAGTTTTATTGGCAAAGATGCGGGTGTAGGCACAGTTACCGTCCAGGCGACCGCCAGCGGCTTTGCCAACCAAGCAGACTTCTATAGCGGATTGGCCGTAGGCGCTAATGGTGGCGATGGTGTATTGGACATATTGGCAGGCGGAAAATCGCTGGTCAGCAATGGCTCAACGTATGGTTCCTCCGGTTACTGTCAAGCCTCCGATCCTGCTCAATACCCTAATGCACCTGCGCCACTGTTGATCAGTGCAGACGGTTCGGCCGCCGGCTTGGTTCGGGCAACCGGTAGCGGTACACAGTTGCTGGTGGCGGGCAAATCTCATAGCGACTACAACTCGTCGACTGCTCACCTGATCCAGGAGCATTCAATTGGCAAGGTTCAAATAGGCAGTGGGGGCACCTTGGTCGCGGCGGTGGACGCAACCGTGAAAATCGGCGTCAGTCGGCTCTATGCCGAATCGCCACCTGCCGGCAGCCAGTACTACACCGAGACCTTCCAGGGCGGGCTAGGTCCCGTCAATGTTGCAGGATCCGGCAGTGTGGTCTATGGCTCTGAGACTGCAACGGCGGTCGCTCCGGGCAAGATTGAGGCGTCGCAGATTAATCTGCAAGCGTCGACAGCCCAATTGAAGTTCAACCATACCGGCAGTTTAAATTTCAACCTTCCACTGAGCGGCAATGGCCAGTTGGTGCAGCAGGCGGGAACGACCGTGATATCGCCCACCTTGGCAGGTCTGCCAGCGCTCGACCCGGCCGTCTGGGCATTTGATACCCAGGCACCTTGCGTGCCCGCAGTCGCTGCCAGCTACCCGGCAGACCAGTCCAGTTTTGCGGGCGGGTTGGATGTGCGTGGAGGGATTTTGCAGCTTCCCGCGACGAACGTACTGCCTGCCTTGACGAGCACCAAGATCACAGGGGGTACCCTGGCGCAAGGCAGCACGAACCAAAACCTGGGGGCGGTAACGCAGACCGGCGGGGTGCTGCAGCTGACCGGGGGCAGTGCGCCTGGCGCCACCGATACGGCCAATGCCAGTACCTGGGCCGGAGGCGGCGGTACGGTGCAACTCGATACGGTATTGGCTGGCGATGGCAGTGCCAGCGACAAGCTGCACATTGCCGGTGCCATCAGCGGCACGACCTTGCTGCAAATCAGCAATCTGGGTGGTGCAGGTGCGCAGACCACGGGCGACGGCATTTTGGTGGTGCAGGCCGACAGCGCCAACCCTGCCAACAGTTTTGCGCTGGCCGCGCCGGTGATCGTGGGTGGTTTCCAGTACCAGCTCAAGCAAGTGGGCAATAACTGGTACCTGGCATCCATCCCTTATGTGGGGCCTCCCATCGCGCCGGCGGCGGTGCCTGCGATGTCCTGGCTGGGATTGCTGGGCTTGGGGGGGCTGCTTGCCGCCTTCTCATCGCACCTGCTGCGTCGGCGTGCGTCGGACCAGGGGTAACCTCCACCGTGCCTGCTTAGCATTGGCCTATAGCCCTGATTGACTGATGACCCCCGCCGTTGCACAGCCCGCTGTGCCGATGTTCTACCGCGGATTGACCGCGCTCGATCCAGCCCTTCACCTGGGCTGGGGCTTGCGCGGTCAAGCCCATTTCTCTGCCGCTGCTGCGGCCAATGCCGTGCCTTTAGGGGTGGGGGAGTTCTGGCATGCCAGCGCCCATTACCCCATCGTGTTCGGGCCAGCCGGTGCCAGTGGGATCCCCATCGCCATCACGGCACTGGTGGAGGGGCGCAACCTGTTTGTCGATGCTGCAGGGCAGTGGCTGGCCGGTAGCTATGTGCCGGCCTGGCTGCGCCGCTATCCGTTCTGGATGCAGCCCGACCCGGACGGCCAAAACGCCAGTTTCTGGTTCGACCCGCATGCGCAGCAGGTGGTGCCATTGCACGAATATGCCGACGCCCGGCCTCTTTTTGATTACCAGGGCAATCCCAACCAGACTCTGGCTCAGATCGTGCAGTTTTGCCAGCAATGCCAAAACGATGCCAACCACAGCTATGCCTTCATGCAGGCGCTGGAGCACCACCGCTTGCTGGTGGAACGCCAGGCGACGGTGGAGCTGCAACCCGGCAAGCCCTATACCTTGGGTGGATTTCGGATGGTCGATATGGATGCCTACCACCGCCTGCCCGATGCGGTGCTGGCCTCTTGGGTGCGCAAGGGATGGGCATCGCTTGTGGCCTTGCACCATATCTCCGTTCAGCAGAACTGGGAGCGGCTGCTTGCCTTGCACCGCAGCCAGAATGGATAAGATAAGGCGGTGGCTTGTTTGAACGGCGTATGTGAGGTGGTGGCATGAGTACAGGTGGTTTTCGGATTCCGCTGCATGGCGTGCAGCCCGCTGCTGCGCAAGCGTCTCCCGCCGCACGGGTGCATATCGAGACCCCGCATCTGGTGACCCGCAGCCTGCTGGCCTCCGATGTGACGCCCGAGTTTGCCCAGTGGTTCAACGATGCCCAGATGCTCCAGGGCCTCAATCTCGCGCCGCTGAACTTTTCGGTCGATGGCCTGCGCGCCTTTGTCGCGAGCTTTGACAATATCCAACATTTTCTGATCGGCATCTTCAGCAAGCCGCAAGGCCAGCTGCTGGGCTTTTACAACTTCAGCGTCGCGCCCCAGCACCGTGTGGCGACCCTGACCTTGGGCGCCGACCCCCATATCAAGATCGGACGTGAGGTTTTCTGGGAATCCTGGTTTCCGTTGTGCGATGAGATGTTTGACCACCGCGGTATCGACAAGATCACCTCTCGCGTGCTGACCACCAACCGCAAGCTGCTGTTTGCGCTGATCGACACCGAGCATTTCGTCTACGAAGCCACCTTGAAGCAGGAGATTGCCGGCAAGGATGGCAAACGCCTGGATGTGATGGTGCTGTCCTGCTTCAAGGACCTGAGCCTGCGGCCCAAAAAAGCGAGCCCGGCTCCTGCCCACCATGCCTGAGCGGCAAATTGGCGGTTTTGCGCATCTGCTGCAGGCGCTGGCATATGCGGCAGCCTTTCCTGGTCAGCAGCTGTGCTGGTTCGATGGCCAGGGCCGGCTGCAGCACACACGCAGCTATGCGCAGGTATTTCAGCAAACCCGTGCCTATGCCGCCCAACTGCTGCAGCGCTTGGAGCGCTTCGCAGCGCCCCCGGATGGCATGGGGCCGAGGCTGGGCATTGTGGCCACTACCGGACCCGATTTTTTGCCGCTCCTGTGTGCCAGCCAGTGGGCGGGTGGCGTGCCATGTCCGCTGCCCGCCCCCAG
The DNA here is from genome assembly GCF_014076495.1 of Comamonas koreensis. NCBI lineage: Bacteria > Pseudomonadati > Pseudomonadota > Betaproteobacteria > Burkholderiales > Comamonadaceae > Comamonas > Comamonas koreensis. The sequence continues at coordinate 2,582,397 of NZ_CP043575.1, forward strand.
TCCGCTGCAGGACGTGACGCGCTATGCCCAGACACTGGGCAACATGTGCCAGGCGGCAGGCATTGGCCTGCTGATGGGGCCCAAGCAGTTGCTGGCACAGCTGCAGTCGGACGGCCAGCTGGATGTGCCCATACTGGCCTTTGAGGACCTAGCGGCAGCGGCTGTCGATGCGGATCCCGCTGCACTGCCGATACCCCCGGCGCCTGGGCCTGAGGCGATTGCCTATGTGCAGTTCAGCTCGGGCTCTACCGGCCAGCCCAAGGGGGTGGCCATCTCCCACGCGGCGCTCATGCACAACATCGATGCGATCCTTCAGGCCGGCATGGCGCTCACGGCGGAGGACCGCGCTTTTTCCTGGTTGCCGTTCTACCACGATATGGGGCTGGTGGGCTTTGTGCTGGCCCCGCTGTGCGGGCAGGTCAGCGTGGACTATCTGGCGCCATCGGCTTTTGCACGCAGGCCACATTTGTGGCCGGGCTTGATGGCTGCGCGGGGCAGCACCATTACCTATGCGCCCAACTTTGCGTGGCAGATGGCGGCGCAGTCCGAAGCGCTGCTGGAGCCAGGTGCCCGGCTGCATGCGCTGCGCATTGCAGGGGTGGGGGGCGACTATGTGCATGATTCAGCACTGCAGGCCTTTGCGCAGGCGTTTGCGCCACAGGGCTTTGCGCGCGATGCGTTCAAGCCCAGCTACGGCTTGGCAGAAGCGACCTTGGCCGTGACGATGAGCGATGCGCCTTTTGAGCGCTTGCGCGGCTATTTCCATATCGACGACAGGCAGGTGGTGCATGCACTGCCAGCGGCTGACGCGCGCGCCAAGCCCATGGTCAACTGCGGGCGGCCATTGCCAGGCTGGACCCTGCAGGTGCGCGATGCTGCAGGGCAGCCCTTGCCCGCAGGGATGGAGGGCGATATCTGGCTCCAAGGGCCGGCGCAGCTGTCGGGGGTTTTCAGCGCGGGCGAGCTGCGCGCCGTTGCTGCCGACCAAGCCATCGAGACGGGTGACCGTGGGTTTGTCTCGGCCGATGGCGCGCTCTTTGTAAGCGGGCGCAGCAAAGACCTGATGGTCATCCATGGCCGCAATGTATGGCCCCTGGATGTGGAGGCGGCGGCGAGCGAGAATGCGGAGATTGCGCCAGACCAGATGCTGATGCTGCAATGCCGTGAACTGACCGGCGGACTGCCTGCGCTGGTGCTGCTCGTGCACGAGAAGGCGCTGCGCCAGTCGTGCCAGCCCGATGCTTTGAAGTTCGCCGCTGCAGCGGCTACGGCTGCGGCCGGTGCGGCAGTGCGTGCCTGCATGGTTCCCAACGGATCGATTGGTCATACCTCGTCAGGCAAGAAGGCTCGGGCAGCCACCCAGCGACGTTTTGAGCAAGGGCTGATTCCGATACTCGCGGACTCCGACGCACCCGATTGATTCGATTTTCCCAACTGCACCCCAAAAGGCTCCGCCACCATGTCCCATCCCCAGCTTGCTGCCATTCAACGCATCATCGCCGAGAGTCTGCTGATTCCTGCGCAAAGCATCCATCTGGAAGACCCGATTGCGAGCCTGCGCAATATCGACAGCCTGTCGTTCGAGATGATCATCGTGGCAATGGAGACGGAGTCAGGCCAGGCCATCGACCCCGTCAGCCTCATGCCCGCCAAGACGGTGGGGGACCTGGCCGATTTGCTGGAGCAATTGAAGGCAGCGCAACGCGAAGGAGCCTAGCTGTGGCCTCTTGCGATGTGCTGACCATCATCACCGGCGCCACCCGTGGGCTGGGCCAGGCCATGGCCGAGCAACTGCTGGCGCAGCCGCAGGCCGGCGTTTTGCACATCGCCCGCCACGCCAGCGAGCCCTTGGCACAAGCGGCCGCCGCGCAGGGCGCAAGCCTGTGGCAATGGCAGGCCGATCTGGCCGATGCCCAGCCGGTAGCAGCGCAGCTGGCGCAGTGGTTGGGCGAGCAGCAAGGGCCTTGGGGTGAAATCCGATTGATCAACAACGCGGCAGTACAGGCCGAGCAGATTGCGCCAGTGGCCATGACGGCCGCATCGTCGCTGCGCCAGGTGCTGCGCGTGGACCTTGAAGCGCCCATGCTGCTGACGGCAGCGTTTTTGCAGGCCACCGAGGCCAGCGCTGCCCAGGGGCTTGTTCGCAAGGTGCTGAATATATCGTCGGGCCTGGCGCGGCTGGCGGTGGCCTCGATGGCGCCCTACAGCGCGGCCAAGGCGGGGCTGGACCAGTTCACGCGCTGCCTGGCGCAAGAAGAGGCGGCCAAGGCTCACGGGGCCCGGGTCTGCGCCCTGCATCCTGGGGTGATCGACACGGGCATGCAACTGCAGATGCGCGAGACGGCTGCGCAGCGCTTTCCCGCCGCCGACCAGTTCAGGCAGCTGCAGCTGGCCGGCCGGCTGCGCAGTGCAGAGCAGGCCGCGCAAACGGTGCTGCAGGTGCTCGATGGTCCGCATTTTGGCAAGCAGGCCATTGTTGAACTGCCGGTGTAAACGAGGCCACCACGGTGATGAGCGCTACCGATATTTCCTCCCAGTTCTGCCATGATCTGTACGCGCTGGCGCGTGAGCGGCCTCGGCAAAATACCGTGCGCCCGCAGCACGATGGCCGCCGCATGCTGGTCATCCAGAACCTGGATGACGCGGACCGGGTGATGCGGCGCAATGCCGACAACTACCTGAAGAACTTTCGCTGGTTTACCCAAGTCGCAGGCAACTCCCGGCTCACCGATGATGGCGAGCCCTGGCGGTTTCGCCAGGAACTCTCGCAGCCCTTTCTGGGTAAATACGATGCCAGCCGTGCCTTTGCCCTCAGCACCCTGCATGGCCAGCACATCGCCCGCCACCTGGCCTTGGCGCCGCAGTCACAAGTGCTCGACGAGGCGCTCATCCACCAGGGCATGCTGTCCATCTTCACGCAAATGTTCCTGGACGTGGAGCTGTCGAGCCTGCCCATGGCCCATGGCAGTGCATCGCGCCTGATCGAGCTGGCTTCGGCCTATGCCTTTGTGGCACCCGGGCAAGAGGGCCTGGGGGGCGACAAGGCGCATATTCGCGAGATTCTGCAGCTGCGCAAGACCATCTTCGCGGCCTTGCAGACCCTGCGCGGGGACAGCGTGCCGCGCAGCCCGATGCTGGCGGCCATGCTCCAGGCAGAGACGGCCCCCGGCTTTGATTTCTCATTTGAAAAAGAGCTGACCATGCTGTTTGGCGCAGGTACCGACACCGCGTCCTACTCCATCGGCTGGGCCTTGCACCTGCTGGCCACGCACCCTGAGGTGCAAGAGCGGCTGCACCTGGGTTTGCGCCAGGTGTACGCCCAGCATGGCCATGACCGGCAGGCGCTGCAAAGCGCCATCGCGCAGCATGCCGATCTGCGCAGTTTTGTGGCCGAACTCTTGCGGCTGTATCCGCCGCTGCCATTCATCACCCGCCTAGCCCAGGAGGGTGACCAGCTCTCCGACCTGCAGGTTGAGCCCGGGGATGTGGTGGTGGTCTCGCTGGTGGGCGTCAACCACAAGGCGCTGGAGCGGCCCGACCCCTGGAAGCTGGACCTGGATGCGGCCTTGCAGGAGGGGTTTGGCATGGGGACCGGCAGCATCTCCAGCTTTGTCTGGGGCAAGCGGGTCTGCGGCGGGCGCAGCTTTGCGCTGGTTGAGCTTGCCGCCGTGCTCAGCGTGCTGATTGTCGAGCTCCAGGTTCAGGTGTCCCGGCAGGAGCCCATCGTCTATGAGTGGGTAGGGCAGATGCGCCGCAAAGGCGGGCATTTGCTGACATTGACCGGCAGGGCTTGAGCCGCTAGGGTGTTAGAACAGGTTCTTAGCCCGGCAACAGCGGCGCTGCAAACGCCCGCGCGACCTCGCGGTTGCGCAGCGCCAGCGCCCGCATGGCCGCAGAGGTCGGTGCTGCCAGCTGGGCATCGCTGGCCGCTTCCCAGAAGGCATCGGCCGCACGTGCGGCCAGGCTCCACACCTTGGGGATGGCGCCAATGGTGCTGACCTTGGGCTCGATCGGTACCAGCTCGGGGTCCAGCCCGCCGCCGATGGAGGCGTAGCGCATCGGCAGGATGTCGTAGGCCGGGGCAATGCCCAGGTACTCGCCATCGTCGCCAATCAGCAGCGAAATGTTCTCGAAATGCCGGTCGGTATTGCCAATGAGCTCGCTGAACGCGGCCATCACGGCCACATGCTCGGCATGCTGCGGGCTGAAGTAGTCTGCGTTCACGCAGCGTGCGGCGAACTCGGGCCAGGTATCGCGCGCACCAAAGAACTCGTCATCGACGGCGCCGGCCGAGAGCATGCCCAGGCGCCCTTGCTTGCCAACGCGGTCAAAGCGCTGCACTTCCAAAAACACAAACTCGCCGCGCGCCAGCAGCTGGGTCTTGGCGGTGGGCACACCCACGTTGGCGAGTGATGCCAGCGCCAGGTGCTCAAGCGGCAGAAGCTCTGCCATGCGGCTGCCGCTGCGCGCGAACTTGACGATCACCGATCCCGTGTCTTCGGCCACCCAAAGAAACTTGGGCTGTTCGCCACCGGCGCTTGAGCCATAGGATTCGTTCTTGAGCTGCTGCGCCAGCGCGACATACACGTCGAGCTTGTCTTGCACTTGTGGACGGGGCTGGCGCAGCAAATCCATTTCCCGCTGCAAAGGGATATCGCCAAAGATCAGGTTGCCCGGCAGATTCATGCCTTGGGTGAACAGAAACGCAATGCGGTGGTCGTCGCTCCAGTCGCGCAAGCTGGCGGGGAAGGGCTGGTGCAGGGCTGCCGTTTGCGCGAGCTGCCGGCCCAGAAACCCCGATGGCGCAGCGAACAGCATATAGGGGGGCAGGCCTTCGTAGAGGCGAATGGCGCTCGCATCCCCGCGCTCGAGCGTGCCGCCACCCACGAGAAATTCAAGATCCGCATAGGGAACGATGTGGCCGCTGGAGAGAAAGCGGTATACGCGCTGGCGCGGCTTGAGCCCCAGTGGCAGCTTGCGCAGCAACGCGTACTGCGGTGTGCGCTGGCCCGGCTCACGGAACATGGTGACGCGGGTCGATAGTTCGCGAATAGCTCGGGACAGCGTTGGCTGGCTGATGCCCAGCGCCTCTACCAGCTGCTGGCCAGAGCGCGGGCCGCTGGCCAGTGCGCGCTCGATAGCCTGGTGCAGATCGTTGGAAGGCTGGGGTGAAGGGCTCGGCATGGCAGGAGGTCTGAATAATTCAAGAATTCTATATGAATTATGAATTCATTGCTCGCCACGGCACTTGCCTGGGACTACCCCGGCGCTTGCGCCTGCCTCAGCGTATGCACCAGCAGGCGGTACAAGCTGTCTACCGCCTTGGAGCGCCGTGATTCCTTGCTGCGGTAGACGGCGACCTCCATCGGTGCCAAGGGGCCCAGCCCATGCTTGCTGCCCAGCACCTGCAGATGGGGCGGCGCGCTGCACTGGGTCAGTGCCGCAACGGCCAGGCCACTCTCCACCGCGGCAATCTGCCCGGCCAGGCTGGAGCTGTTGTAGACCACGCGGTGCTGGCGCCCTTGCAGGGCCAGCGAATGCAGGGCACCGCGCCTGGCCAGGCTGGCTTCTTCGTACACCGCGATGGGCAGCGGGTCCCGCCGCCACAGTGCAAAGTGCTCGGAGCCAACCCAGACCATGGGCTCATGAAAGAGCAGGGTACCCCTACGGGCGTGGTCGCGCGACACCAAGGCCAGATCCAGATCGCCGGCCGCCACACGGGGAATCAGCGCGGTCGATTGCTCGCAGCTGAGCACGATCTCCACGCCGCTGTGGCGGGGGGCAAAGCGCCTGAGCACGGGCGTGAGGTACCTGGCTGCATAGTCATCGGGCACCCCCAGGCGCACGCTGCCTTTGAGCGCCTCTCCCTGCAGCGCAAACTGTGCCTCGCTGTGCAGATCCAGAATGCGCCGCGCATAGCCCAGCAGCCTCTGGCCTTCTGCGGTGAGTTGCTGGCTGCGGCTGTCGCGTTCGAGCAGGCAGTGGCCGACAGCGGCCTCCAGTTTTTTGAGCTGCATGCTGACCGCAGACTGGGAGCGGTGCACCTCGCCGGCTGCCCCCGAGAGGGATCCGGTATCGACCACGGCGACAAAGCACTTGAGCCAATCCATCTGTAGGTCTTGCGAGCTTGCTGGCATGGGGTTTCGATAAACGAATAGCTGATGCATGAATTATGCGCTTTTCGATAAGTAGTCTGCGCAGCACACTGGCGGCCATGAGCCCACATCCCCACCCTGCGCGCATGACCGCTGCAAACATGGACCGATCCGCACCCACTGTATCTGTTACGCAGGGCAAGGCCCTGGGCGGCGTGCTGCCCTTTGTGCTGGGCAGTGCGATCTTGGGCAGCATCGGCATCTTTGTACACATGGCCCAGGCCGGGGCTCTGACGGCGACCTGGTTCCGCTGTGCCTTCGGGCTTCTGGGGCTGACGGCCTGGCTGCTGTGGCGCCGGCAGCTGCATGTTCTGCGGCTGGCACCCAGCACGGCGGCCTGGGTGCTGCTGGCCAGCGCCTTGATGGTGCTGGGCTGGGTGCTGTTCTTCGCGGCGATGGAGCGCATCTCCGCCGGGGTAGCGGTGGTGCTGTTCCATATGCAGCCGATGTGGGTGTTGGTGCTTGGCGCGCTGTGCCTGGGCGAGCGGCCGGGCAGGCACAGGGTGGCCGCAGTCGCGCTGGCTATGCTCGGGCTGGTGCTGGCCACCGGCGTTTTGCAGCAGGCCGCATCGCAGCAGGGCGCCCAGCCGCAGTACTGGTGGGGCGTGGGCATGTGCTTGCTGGGCGCATTGTTGACTGCTGAGGTCACCGTCATCGCGCGGCGCCTGCGTGCCATGCCGGCCGGTGTGCTGGCCTGGTGGCAATGCGCTGTTGGCAGCGCCGTGCTGTGCGCCCGCCACGCAAGGCTGGCCGGCCTGGGGTGCCGCTTGGGGCTGGTTGGCTGCCCTGGGGCTGGTGCATACCGCCGCCGCCTATGCCTTGATCTACATCGGCATGGCCCGGCTACCGACGGGGCGCATTGCAGTGCTGCAGTTTGTCTACCCGGCGATCGCGATCGTGGTGGACTGGCAGTATTTTGGCCACAGGTTGGGGGCGCTGCAGATAGCTGGTGTGGTGGTGATGGGGCTGGCCATTGGGTATGCCGAGCGCCGGGCCTCTGGCAAAACAAGCCCATCTTGAGGCGTGGATCACTAGTGGCGTTTGTTCTTCCAGGCCAGGAGGGCGAGGCCCAGCCAGGTCAAGACCAAAGGGATAGAAGCCCAGACCAGGGGATGCGACTTGCTGAAAATCGCATACAACGCTGCACCCAGCAGCGCGCTCAGCAACACATGGAGTTGCGGCCGGTTGCGTGCCAATTTGGCCACGACATAGCCCGAGAGCACGGGCGTGAACAACAGGAACAGCGCGAGGAGAAAAAGCGGGGCGAATCCATAGAGGGCGGTATCGGGCAACAACGCGGCCAGTAGCGCAAATGTGATGTTTTGCAGCAGCAGCGTGACTGCGCCATAACTCACGGCGAATGCAATCAGAATCGCTTTCAGGTCAATATTGAAGAGCATCTCGCTACCGTAGTGGTGTTTTAGGTGGGCCTTGCCTTTGTTCCATGCCATCGAGGGCTGAGACTTGAAGCGCATCGACAGCATTCTGGCGTCTCCTCGGGCTTGTCTGGAGCGCTGAGTTGCTTGCCCACTACGGTGTGCGATAAATTTCTTGTCAAGAGCGTGGCGAGCGCCACATCGAGGATGCAAGGCAGCCGAAGCCTGTCCCCTTGTGAGGAGGGGCAGCCGCCGCTCTGCCCACTGCCTCCTGTCCTGACCTTACTGGCGTTTGCGGCGGCCCAGACCTGCCAAGCCGGGCGATGGCCAGCGTCCCGCTCAGTGCCAGAACACTCCACTGGCCAAGGGTGGGTACCGCAGTAGGGCTGGCTACCGGAGGCGAGACAAAGCTCAGCTTGACTTGACCGGCACCACCATCAAAGCCGATGCCCACCCGGCTGCCGCCGCCGCCACCGCCTGGCGCGCCGCCGGCCGCTTCTTCATTCCCGCCCTTGCCACCATCTGCCACGGCGATGCCGCCGACCAAGCCGACACCGGGCAGACCATTGGCCGCCGAGCCTGCAGAGCCGCCGCCGCCCCCGCCTTCCACCGTGGGTGTGGGCGCGCCAGCCGCGCCTGCGCCGCCTGAGAAACCGGTCAATCCAGAACCACTGCAAGCTGCTCCGCCTGCGCCACCGGTTGAGCCTGTAGCGCCATCGCCCCCTGCGGCGGTGATGGAGCCGCCCGTCCAGCTCACCGTCGATGCGGTACCCGCTGTGCCATCGAGGCCGCCACCAGTGCCACCCGTTCCAGTGCTGATCGTCAGCTCTGTGCAGCGGCCAAACTGAAGCTGCCCTTGCAGTAGGCGCTACCGCCCCCGCCGCCGCCGCCATCGATGCCGATATCGCCGCCTCCCGATCCACCCCCGCCGCCCCAGACTTCGATTACGACCGAGCTTGACCAGCCGGTACGCTGCAATTGGCCGTATTGACGCCGCTGACGCAATCAGCCGACCAAGCGGGCGTTGCCACAAGCCCTCCCACCAGCAGACAAGTGGCGTAGGCCATATTTTTGGATAGCAAGCTCACACACTTTCTCAAAAAATAAATGCGGAAACGCCACTTATATTGCAAAGCAAAGAGAATAAAAGCATAAAAATGCATATTTTTTGCATTGCTGCTGTAACCAGCATCTCAGTTTGGATAATTCCACTCAAATGGCTATCCTGAATTTAATCAAATGAAGCGCATCGGGGATAAAACGGTTTCCAGCGCGTAAGTGATTTTTTATGATGAATCTCCTGTGTCGTGGTAGATGCGGTTGATGTGGTATTTGATGCGGGTCAATAATTGCCAATAATGCAGCGATGGCTATAAAGTCAGCGGGGTGGCATTGCAGCGGGTGCAGCTGTATTTTTCTCAAGGATGGCGAGCGGATTGCACAAGCCCGCGTTCAGACCATGGCCAGGTGCATCGAATGCCTGGTTATGTGAGAGCTGGGCGCAGATGCGAGTCCATGGACGATTTCGTGAGATCACATAGCAGCGTTTTATGCAGTTAGCGCTCTTGGGTCCAACGCCAAACTGGGCATTTTCAACGGTGATTACCGCCTTCCAGTCAGCCGTCTTTTGTCGGGCATGGAGCGGCGAGAAATCCAAGTGAGACAAGCCGAAAAGAAATCTCCTCCGTCCAGACCATGGCGGGCTCGGACTGTTGGGCTGCCTGCGTCCGGCAGAGATTTTGGGGTTGCGCGGTTTAAGGTCATTAAAAGGAGTACCGTGGGGTGAGGCAATCCTTCCTGATGTACCCTCACGAGACCGGGGGGCCGCATGTTCCCATGCTCAGCCCGCCTGCCAGCATCGGCGCTTGCCTTTTTACAGGAGTAGGGATGGAGACGTTTTACGACATCTATCTGGGCCGACTGGGCGCCAGAAACACGCGGCGGGTGGCCAAGAATCAGACCACGGCACAGGTTGATATCTGGAAATCCAAAGGCTATCGCCTGCAGGCCGAGCGGCGTGTGGCAGAGCGCTTGCACGAAATCTATTTCATCTCAGCATGAAGACAGGGGCGATGAGATGCCCGCGAGGCGTACTCTCTACCCCCGCACTGAACAGGATCAACGGGTCATGAAACTCAACCTAAAGGCCAAGCCCTCCAAGATGACGGATATCCAGAAATCACGGCTGGAGACGGAGCGCATTTCCTACTCGGAAGATGCGCCTCCTGCCCGCCAGACCTGGAAGGAGCGGGCGGCCTATGACGGCGACGAGCTGTCCTACCGGGGCCAGGTCAAAAAGACCTTGATTACCCTCAAAAGCCATGGATGAATCGGCTGCGCTGCCGATGGGGCTGGTGGAGTGAACGGCCAACTATATGGACCCGGCGGTACCCACCAGTCTCTGCAAAACTCTTGCTCCGTAAGCTGGCAGCGGATGGGGATGGGGCCAAAGGCGTCGTTTGAGAGCGAGCCTGAATTATTGCCAGCGAAGACAGTGCGGCGGATCGGACGAATCTGGATTCAACCCCAAGCAGGCATCTATGTGGATCGTTCTCCGCCCCGCAGATCCTGCCAGCGAAAGCCCAGCACCGCCGCCACAATCAAGCCCATGCCCCACCATTGGAGCGTGCTGGGGTGGGCACCAAACCAAAGCAAGTCCACGGCCAGGGCCACTGCCGGGTAGATAAAGCTCAGGATCGCAATGGCGGCTGGGCCCAGGCGCTGAAAGGCGCCATACATCAGTCCGTACATCAGCGCGGTGTGCAGCAGGCCCAAGACCAGCACGCAGACAAGCGTCTTGACCGATGGCAGGTGGGCGCTGGGCCCCACCATCTGCACCAGCTGCGGTGCAGACCACACCGCCAGCGCAGCGCCCCCCACCAGCATCTGCACCATCGCAATTTGCGCCGGTGCAATGCCCTGGACGCGCCGCGTGCTGACCACTGTCACGGTGTAGAGGGCGGCGGCCAGCAGCGCCAGCACAATGCCCCAGACCGGCGCGCTCGCCTGCGCGGCGATGGTGGCAGCGGCCTCGCTGCCCAGCCCACTGCTCAGCACCACGCCCGCCAGTGCCAGCAGCATCCACAGCAGCTTGCGCCTGCCCATGGCCTCGCCCCCTAAGGCGGCGGCCAGCACCAGCATAAAAGGCTGCACATGGTAGACCACCGTGGCAATGGCGATGCCCACATAGGCATAGGCGTGGAACAGCATCACCCAGTTGGCCACCAAAGCCAGGCCGCCGATCAGCATCGCCGTCCAGGCCCGCCGGTCCGGTCGCACCCAGGCCCGCTGCCACCATAGCCACAGGCCCAGGCCCAGTGCACCGAGCAAACAGCGCAGCAGCACCACGCGCTCCACCGGCAAACCGCTCTCGATGACGGCCAGGCCAATCGTCCCCGACAAGACCATCGCGGCGACCATGCGCCAGGTGCCGCCGCTGCTGTGGCTGTTGGTGGGGTTCGCTGCCGCTTGGGGCATGGCTGCTGCGCTGGAGGCGTTCATGGCGGTATCTCGCTGGATTCAATGGCTCCGATGGTCATGCAAACGCAATCATTAAACAATATGGCTTTGATTCAATTTATTATTGTCTTCAAATCAACACTGAGATGCCATGACCCCCGATACCCTCCCGCTTGCCGATATGCAGGTCTTTGTCCAGGTTGTCGCCCAGCACAGCTTTGCGGGCGCGGCGCGGCAGTTGCACCTCACCACCGGCGCTGTCAGCCGCAGCGTCGGCCGGCTGGAATCGGCACTGGGCGTCAAGCTGCTGCACCGCACGACGCGGTCCCTGTCGCTGACCGAGGTGGGGGCGGCCGTGCATGCCGATTGCCTGCTGATGCTGCACAGCGCCGAGCAGGCGGTATCGCGTGCGACGGCCCACCGCCAGCAGCCGCAGGGCATCTTGCGCATCAACGCCCCCTTGGTGTTTGGCGATTGGTGGCTGGCACCGCTGCTGCCCGGCTTTTGCGCGCGCTTTCCCGAGGTGCAGGTGCAACTGAGCATGAGCGACACCATGGCCGACCTGACCGCCGAAGGGCTGGATCTGGCGATCCGCATCACTGCAGCCGATGCGCTACCGCCCGCCATGGTGGCCCGGCCGCTGCAGCGCGTGGGCTATGTCCTGGTGGCGCATCCCGCTTATCTGCAATCCCGGCAGGCGATCAACCAACCACAGGATCTGCTCGCCCACCCCTGCATGAGCCTGGGCTACGGCCCCTTCCAAAACCTGGTGGAGCTGGTGCCAGCCGATGCGCCCAATACTGTTGCCACCAAGCTGCGGCTGAACACCCCCATCACCATTGCCAGCAGCCAGGGCTTGCTCAATGCGCTGCAGCATGGCGCTGCCTCTGGCATCGCGCTGATGGCCGACTTTGTCGCGCGCAGCCATCTTGCCAACGGCAGCCTGGTGCAGGTGCTGCCCGGCTGGCAGCTGGCGGGCAGCTACGCCCCGCGCATGGCCTACGCCTTGCATGCCCCCGGGCCGCACATACCGCCCAAACTGCGTGCGATGCTGGACTATTTGCAGAGCAGGGCTGCGTCCGCCTACGTATCCGTATAAGCACAGTGCATCAGCATCGGCATGGGCATGGGCATGGGCATGGGCAGGCGAGGGCGATCGGGGAAAGGTCGCGCAGCGCATCAGCGATCAAGCGCGCCGTTTGCCTGCCCCGCCGGGCTGCGTTTTCGTGTCCGCAGCCGCAAACATCCGCTCGCAAAGATAGTCCACCAGCGCCCTGACCTTGGGCGATGCATGCCGGCCCGCAGGCCACAGAATGTGGAACACCCCCGTGCGCTCGGCCAGCCCGGGCATGACCTGCACCAGCCTGCCATCGGCCAGCGCGTCGCCGATGGCAAAGTCCGGAAGGCAGGCGATGCCGCGCCCCTGCAACGCAAAGCAGGCGCGGGTTTCGATATTGTTGCAGACCATGGACACCGGCAGGTTGACGGGCTCGCCATCGTCCGCGGCGGGAAGCGGCCAGGCCTCCAGCTTGCCGCTGTACGGCCAGCGGAAATGCATGCAGCGGTGAGAGGCCAGGTCTTGCACCTTCTGGGGGGTGCCGTGGGCGGCCAGGTAGCCTGGCGACGCCACCAGCAGCATCTTGAAATGGCCAAGCTTGCGGGCCACCAGGCGCGAATCGGCAGGCTCGCCCGTGCGCACCACGGCATCAAAGCCTTCTTCCACCACATCCACCAAGCGGTCAGAAAAATCCAGGTCCAGCTGGATATCGGGGTAGTCGCGCATGAAATCGGCCAACACCGGCAGCACCAAGGTGCTCACCAAGGGCAGGCTCACGCGCAGCCGCCCCCGGGGCGCCGATGAGGCCTGCGACAGCTCCGTTTGCGCCGCCTCGATCTCCGCCAGGATGCGCCTGCTGCGCTCGAGCAGCAGCAGGCCTTCGGCCGTTGGCGTAATGCTGCGCGTGCTGCGGTGGAAAAGGCGCACGCCCAGCTTGTCTTCCAGCCGCGCCACACTCTTGCCCACGGCCGAGGCAGAAATACCCAGCAGCCGGCCCGCTGCCGTAAAGCTGCGCGTCTCTGCCACCTGCACAAACACCGTAAATGCGTTGAGGCTATCCATGTGTTCTCACCTGCGTTTCTGGCCCGTATAGCCTGGGTTCATTGCGGACATAAATGTCATGAAAGTATGGAACTCTATCCTGGTTTTTCTGAGATCGCAGGCTGCCTAAGCTAATGGCTGTGTTCCAACCAAGGTAGCGATGCTATGGATTTTTCAGTTTCTGGCGCACCCGGCAGTGGTGTGCCGCAGGTAGTTGTTGGCTTGGCTGGGCCGTGGGCGCCGGTTGCCGAGGTGTTGCATAGGGCCCTGGCCGAGCAGCGCCTAGTGGGCGCCGTGGTGCTGGTCTACCAGCATGGTCAGGCGCTGTGCCGCATCGCAGCAGGCTGGGCAGACCGGGAGGCGCGCACCGCGATGGCCGAGAACACCGTGTTTCGCTGGGCCTCCGTCAGCAAGCCCGTCCTCAGTGCCGCCGTGATGCGGTTGGTAGCAGATGGGCGCCTGGGCTTGGACGAGCCCATCACCACCTGGCTGCCGGCCTTCCGTCCCCGCTTGCCCGATGGGCGCGAGACGTGCATCAGCCTGCGCCAGCTGCTGAGCCACACCGCTGGCCTGGGCTACCGCTTTTTTGAGGCAGACGACCAAGGGCCCTATGCCCAAGCTGGTGTGTCCGATGGCATGGATGCCAGCGGCATCGATCTGCAGGAGAACCTGCGCCGCATCGCCAGCGTGCCGCTGCTCTACGAGCCCGGCACCGGCTGGGGCTACTCCTTGGCGGTGGATGTGCTGGGCGCCCTGGTCGAAGCGGTGTGCAACACCCGCTTGCCGCTGGCAGTGGAAGCACTGGTCACGCAGCCCTTGGGCATGGCCGATGCCGGCTTTGTCTGCCGCGATGCCGCGCGCCTGGCAACGCCCTATGTCAACGGCGGCCCCGTGCCACACCGCTTGCAGGAAGGCGAGGTGGTTGCCCCCTTCGACGGTACGGTGGGCATCCGCTACAGCCCATCCCGCGCTTTGGATGCGGGCGCCTTTCCCTCCGGGGGCGCCGGCATGGTTGGCACAGCGGATGATGTGCTGTGCCTACTGGAAGCATTGCGCACTGGCCAAGATGGCTGGCTGCCGGAGCACCTGATCGCCGAGATGGCACGCGACCAAACCCAGGGGCGAGATCTGGCGGCCGGCCCGGGATTGGGGTTTGGTTTGGGTTTCTCGGTGCTGCGCGATCCTGAGCTGGCGCAGTCGCCGGAATCGCTTGGCACCTGGCGCTGGGGTGGCGCTTACGGCCATGCTTGGTGGGTGGACCGGCCCCTAGGGCTGACGGTGGTGGGGCTGACGAATACCTTGTACGAGGGGATGTCGGGGCGGTTTGTGACGGAATTGCGGGATGCGGTGTATCGGGGCATCGCGCGGTGACTGCCAAGTACTTCGCTCGGGACGAGATGCGGAACCATTTGTCAGGGATGTACCAGCTTTGGGCCAAGGTCCATCAAAGAAATGTCAGACGCAGACAGCTACACCGGGACTGCGTTAAGAGATGCGTTGACGGTGAAGGTGGAATGGTTTGACCGCAACTGGGCATGCTGCCGAAGTGCACGAGCGATACCCTGGCCTTGGGCGTCCGCCGTCACAAAAAGATGGAAGACATGCGACCCATCGCGTAGCGCCACAACGCCACATATTCCCGCAGCGTCCTCGGCGACGTAGTGCTTGAATGGAGAGGACCCGATCCGCTCAGCGTAGGCGGAAGAAGTGAGTCCGGCCTTAAAAGGCCGGGTCTCCCCAGAAGCCGGATCAGAGAGGAAGTGGTGCGCCAAGCCGGTGACAAGGTGGCTGGCCGAATCTGCATCGGATGCTGTTGCTTGACGAATGGCGAAATGCATGGATGCGTAGGGCTCTCAACGGACGCGGACTCTCGCAGGGACTGACGTTCAGTGGACCCATGTGCTGGCTGTCTGCCGCATATGCCGCTGATCCGGTCGGCACACATGCTCCTCGTCGCCACTCTGCCACAAAAACCATTGCATCAGGGTTGACCGTCGTGCGTTTCGCTCACCCCTGCAAGCGCCACCCAGGCTCTCCGTCGCTTTGTCCATATCTCTCGCTGTGGGGGTCCTAGCGCATCGCATTGTTGAAGGACGCCGGTACGCAGAGAGTAGGCCTGCGGATTTTCCACGGCGCAGGCATACAGCGGGCTGCCACAGTTTTCACAGAATGCAAGATTGCGCTTGTTTCCGCTGGCCGTTGTCTTGACGAAGGTGCGCGGCATGCCCTTGGTCAGTCTGAAGCTGGCCGCAGGGGCGGAGATATTGGCTCTGAAGGCAGAGCCTGAGTGCGTTTGGCAATCGAGGCAATGGCAGATGGTCATGCTGCCTGGCTGCACTTCTGCCTCAAATTCAATGGCGCCGCATAGGCACCGGCCTTCTACTTTCATGCTGATCCTTTTTGGGGAAGCGCCGCCAGAGCGGCGTCGATAGGTCGGTTGGGGATGGGGATGACCCAGCTTTTGCAGCGCTGCTCATTACCTCAGGTCCCGTAGTTCAGAGGTCCACAATCACCAGGCTGCCCTGGCTGCCGGCTAAAACCGCATGAGGAATGCCTGCCTCGGCAATGTACATCTGACCGGCTTCCACGCACAGGGCCTGGCCTGCTACCTCCAGCATCATCTGGCCGCTCACGACCAGCAATGCCTCGTCGTAGTCATGCACTTCCTCGCCATAAGGCATCTGGTCCATCCGCACGAGTTTGATGTTGGTCGATCCCACGGTGCCAAGCACGGTGGAGTTCCACGCAGCAGGCAGACCATTGGCGATGGCATCGAGGTCAAATAAGGACATGCTTTTCTACTTCACAGTTTGGATCGCACTGCGGTGCGCACCTCAGCACAATTGCAAGCGCGACGGGCGATCCACAGGCATGAACTGTAGCTGAATGCCTGCATCGTGCCGTACTAGCTATCATGTCGTTAGCAGCCTATATGGGGCTGACAGCAGCCGCCGATGCAGGCTGCGCTGTCTCCTGCCTTCCCCCTCACAGCCTGGGCACCAGGCTCGATACGGTTCATATCGCCGTCGCGAAAAACAGCCTTTGCAGCATCCACAGGTTCAGCGACACCACGACGGCGGCGCAACTCCACAACAGGATGGCCATAGGCCTGCCAAAAGTCAGCGCTCCCAGTGCGTGACGGCGGGTGGTGAACATTAACAGCGGCACAATGGCAAAGGGCAGCTGCATGCTGAGGACCACCTGGCTGAACACCAGCAACGCCGTGGCGCCTTCGCTGCCATACCAGGCAGTGGCGATGACGGCGGGCACGATGGCGATAAGCCGGGTCAGCAGCGCCCGCATCGAGGGCGACAGGCGAATCTGCAAAAAGCCTTCCATCACGATCTGGCCCGCCAGGGTGCCCGTCACTGAAGAGCTCAGGCCCGAGGCGAGCAGGGCGGTGCCAAACACTGCGCTGGCAATGCCGACGCCCAAGACAGGCGACAGCAAATGGTAGGCGTCTGACAGCTCGGTCACGGGTGGTGTGCCCGGGCGATTAAAAGCGCCTGCCGCCACGACCAGGATGGCGGCGTTGACAAACAGCGCCAAACCCAATGCGACGGTCGAGTCGATGGTGGCAAAGCGGATCGCCTGGCGTGTGCCTTCCAGCGTCTTGCTGTGTTCACGCGTCTGCACGATGGCCGAGTGCAGGTACAGGTTGTGCGGCATCACAGTTGCGCCGACGATGCCGACGGCCAGGTAGAGCATCTCCGGATTGGTGACGATCTCGGAGCGCGGAATGAACCCGGACAGCACGGTGGCCAGCGGTGGATGCAGCCACACCAGCTGGGCACCGAAGCAAATGCCGATCAAGGCCACCAGCCCGATGACGACCGATTCCAGCGCGCGAAACCCCCGGCTTTGCAGCGCAAGAATCAGCATCACATCGACCACGGTGATGCACACGCCCGCGATCAGTGGCAGGCCAAACAACAGGTTCAGGCCGATGGCCATGCCCAACACCTCTGCCAGGTTGCAGGCCACGATGGCGATCTCGCAAAAGAACCACAGCATGAGGTTGATGCGTGGCGCAAATTGTTCGCGGCAGGCCTGCGCCAGGTCGCGGCCGCTGGCCAGGCCCAGGCGCACAGCAGCCGCCTGGAACAGCATCGCCATCAAATTGGAGGCAAAGATGACCGCGAGCAAGGAGTAGCCGAACTGCGAACCGCCCGCAATCGAGGTGGCCCAGTTGCCAGGGTCCATATACCCGACCGCCACCAAATAACCGGGCCCGGCAAATGCCAGCATGCGCCGTGCATTGGCCGAACGGCCAGTGCCGCGCGGCACCGCAATGCTGCGGTGAACCTGCGGCAGGCTGGGATCGCCTAGCTTCCCATTGTCTGGGTCAATGGCGCCACAGCGCTCTGGCTTTGGCTCGGGCGCTGGATTGCGCAAGGGGTTTTGTGTGGTGAAGGTGGGCGGCGGCATGGACGCTCTTATCTGGCCGTTGGTGCCTGGTGCGGCGCGGTGGAGGGGGGTGTTGCCGCCGTGTCCCCATTGCTGAGAATTGCCAGCAGATCACCGGTGACGATGGCGGCACCGGCCAATACGATCAAGCTCCCCACACAACGGCGCGCCAACATGCCGGGTTTGAGGCGCCGCGTCTTGCTGGGGGCGCCTGCTTCAAAGGATTGAGGAAAAAAGGACTTCATCGCAACTCCTTCGCAGAGATACCACGGTCTCGGGCCCGCCTGGTAGAAATCCTGCCCCAGAGCGGGGCAGGATGTTGCTACGAGTTAAGCAAAGGCTGAGCTCATCACTAACGCACCATTCACACCGGCTGGGAAGAAGCCGCCCTTGGTGGCAGAGTCCTTGGTCAGGTAGACGATGTTCAGCACATCACCTGGCGAGCGGCTGTAGGCAATGCCGTCAGCATCCAGGGGCACGATATTGGAGGTGCTGTCATCCCCCGTAATGCCCTGGTCCACATCGGAGGAGCCATCGAGGCTATCGCGCGCATCGGAGATGGCGCCGGCTGCCGAGCGCAGCGCGGGGGTGGCGAGGCCCTTGGCATAGAGCACCGTGCGCACCAGACCTGCATGGTAGGCCTCGGCAGACAGAATGCCGGCAGCAGCTTCCAGGTAGGTCTTGTTGGTGATCAGCGGCGATGCGCCCTTGTAGGCCGTTACGCCCACGTCCTCGAAGATAAAGGCGCCCAGCAAAAAGTTCTCGTCACTGGCATAGGGATCGAAAGCCACGCCCGCACCCACCAGACCGGCAGCGCGCGCTGCCACCGAGAAGGCCCCATTCGGGTCCGTGCCGCCAATGTCGATCTGCGGCTGCGCCACTGCGGCCGAGCCCAGGGCCTTGCGCAAAAAGGCCACGTGGGCCACCTCGTCCTGGGCGATCTCCTTGGCGTACTGCGCTACCAGCGGATCCTTGAACGCCACCGCCCGCCCGCCGGTGATGCCCCCCTGCGTGCCGGTGCCCGACTGCATATTGGCGGGCAGCCCCGTGCCAAACACTGCGTAGTGGTAGAACTGCGATTCCAGATATTCCAGGTTCAGCGCAAAGTTCAGGATCTCCACATCGGTCGGGCCGTTGTTCTGGGCATTGGCATCACTGCCGCCACCCCCGCAAGCCGTCAAAATGGCCCCACCCGCCATACCTGCTGCCACGCCTCCCGTCTTTCTGAAGAATTGACGCCGGTCTTCCAATTTCCTGGCCCGCTGTTGCAATACACCTATCAACACTGATTCGTCAGACATGTGATTTCCTTTCGAGTTGCGCTTAACGCGCCTACCTACACAGGAATGCGCCGTCGTTAGACAGCACACGGTGCAGCAAGAAGCAGCTCAGCACAAAAGCCTGGTCAGTGGAGACTGATGACGTCGGCTCTTGCTACTTGCGCTGTACGCAGCAGTAGGCGAGGTGGATTCACAAATTTTGGGTCTTTACAATTCGGCGCTTCTTTCTAATTCGCCGAGACGAATTGAGGATCACCATTTGCGGACTGCTGGGTTCAGATGGATGAGGCACAAACATCGGCTGCGCTTGCCGGTGCTGGTACTGACGAATGCTTGCCTGAACGACAATAGCGCACTGTTGCAGCTCTGGACGGGCTACACCGCGAGCCGATCGTTGACCGCTGTTAGGAATTTCCTAACTCCTTTTTGGCCCCGGGTCTGCCTCAATGCTTGTCGAGATCAACCGTCTGGACCAGAAAGTCAAGAAAAGCGCGCACGCGCAGCGGCAGATAGCCGCCTTGTCCGACATAGACGGCGTGTACCTCTTCGATATCGCCCGGATTGCAGTGTTCGAGAACCGGCAGCAGGCGTCCAGCGGCCAAGTCCTCGCGTACCTGGAAGGCGGCCAGGCGCGCCAAACCCAGCCCCGCCAGCGCCAACTGGCGCAAGGCTTCGCCGTCACTGGCCTGCGCATTGCCATTGATTGGAAGGACGGCATCTTCACCGGCATGCCGCAGCGGCCAGCCGGGTTGCGCCCGTGCATAGTTTGCTCCCAGGCGGTTGTGGTGCTCCAGTTCCTGCGGCGTGGTTGGCATGTCATGGCGGGCCAGATAGCTGGGCGCTCCCACAATCAGCATGCGTGTGCCGCCCAACTTCCGCGCCACCAGGTTGGAATCCTTCATCGGCCCGGCACGCACGGCTACATCGGTACGCTGCTCCAGGATGTCGATCACCTCATCGGTCAATACGATATCCAGCGTCACGTCGGGATGGGACGCCAGAAATGCAGGCGCAAGCGGCAGCAGAAAATGGTGGCCGAAGGGTACGTTGGCATTGACGCGCAGCCGACCGCGCGGCGCAGTGTGCGTACTGGCGCAGTGCTCTGCTTCTTCCAGATCGGCCAGGATACGTACCCCGCGCTCGTAGAAGACGCAGCCTTCGGGCGTGAGTTGGAGCTGCCTGGTAGACCGGTTCACCAGTCTAGTGCCCAGACGCTGTTCCAGGCGAGCTACCAACTTGCTGACCGCAGACGGCGTCATGCCAACGGCGCGCGCAGCGGCGGAGAAGCCCCCTGATTCAATCACGCGCACGAACACCTCCAGTTCGCCGGACCGATTGACTTCCAGACGCGCCATGCGGTCCTCCTTGTTGAGATCAATTCACAAATGATGTTCTTGCGGCCAGTCTATTCCAATCTGATCTTTGAATTCATCATCTGTTCTTCCAAGGACTTTGAATTCACTGATATGAAAAGACTGACTGTGCCGCTTGCAAGCGCTGGAGCCGCTGCGATGCTGGCGTTGACCCTCACGCCAGGCGCCGTGCCTATCACGCCTGCGCGGGCCGCGGATGCTGCTACCGGCAACGGCTGGGTGGCCACCTGGCAGGCCAGCCCCCAGCCCGTGTGGGGCACGGATTTTCTGTTTCCGACCCACCTTCCGGCCGCGTTGCATGCGCAAACCGTGCGCCAGGTGGCACGCATCAGCCTGGGGGGCGAGCGCTTGCGCATCGTGCTGTCCAACGCCTACGGCAAGCAGCCGCTCTTTGTGGGCAAGGCGACGGTGGCCCGTTTTCGGGAAGCCAGCGCAGCTGGCGCGGTCACCGATGGCAGCCTGCGGGCCGTCAGTTTTGGCGGCCAGGAGGGCGTGACGATCCCGCCAGGGGCATCCTGGGTCAGTGATCCGGTGGCACTCCCGGTGCCCGCGCTGTCTCAGGTGGCGGTGAGCCTGTACCTGCCCCAGGCCACGCCGATCAGCACGTTCCACTGGGATGGCCGCCAGACGGGCTGGATCGTGTCTGGCGATCAAACTCAGGCGACCAGCCTACAGATCGCCGATCCCGACAGGCAAAGCACCACGGCCCGACCGTTGCTGACGGGGATCGCGGTGGAGACCGGGCCCGCCGCGCGCGCTGTGGCAGTGATTGGTGATTCCATCACCGATGGCGCAGCAGCCACCTTGAACAAGGACAGCCGCTGGCCGGACTTTCTGGCTGCCCGGCTGGCGCCGCATGGCGTGGCTGTGGTCAATGCGGGTATCTCAGGGGCCAGGTTGTTGTCTGATGGCATGGGCGCCAATGCGCTGGCGCGGTTGGAGCGTGATGTACTGGCGCAACTGGGGGTGCGAAGCGTCATTGTGCTGCTGGGTATCAACGACATAGCCTGGCCCGGTACCGCATTTGCAAAGCATGCAGAGCCGCCCACCCTGGCTTCCCTGACGGCGGGCTACCGCCAATTGATTGCGCAAGCGCACAGCCGGGGCATTCGCGTTCTAGGCGCCACACTGACGCCATTCGAGGGCGCATTGCCCGGCACGCCGCTCGCCGATTACTACCAACCCGGCAAGGACGCGCTGCGCGCACAGGTGAACGACTGGATCCGCCACAGCGGAGCCTTTGATGCCGTCATCGATTTTGATGCGGCGCTGCGCGATCCAGCGAAGCCGGCACGCATCGCCTCGCGATTCGACTCGGGAGACCATTTGCACCCCGGCGATGCAGGCCATAGAGCCATGGCGGAGGCCGTTGCGCTCGATGCCCTCCTACCGGGCCTGGAGTCAAAGGCCGCTGGTGCGTTGCCACAGGCGCGCTAGCCATCGCTATGCGTTGTCGTCCGTTGCTCAGGCCCCGCTGCTGCGCCTGGCGATGGCCATGCCGACCCAGGCCTGCATGCGGTGGGGACAGTCAGAGCAACAGCCGCACCAATAAACCGGCAAAGCCCGCAGCCACAATCACATACACCACATTGACCCGGTAGCGAAGCAAGGCAATGGCCGCTGCCAGCCCTATGGCAATGGATGCCCCATCCAGGTTTCCTGCGAAGCCCTGGGGCCACATCACATGGTAGGCAAAGAAGACAGCCAGATTCACGATGACACCGACAACGGCTGCGGTGATGCCTACCAATGGCGCGGTGAACTTCAGGTTGCCGTGGGTGGACTCGATGAACGGGCCGCCCAGCAATATGAAAAGGAACGAGGGCAGAAAGGTGAAGAACGTGACCACCACGGCCGACACCACGCCCGCCAGCAGCAGCGAATCCGCGCCGAAGACGGCCTTGGTCCAACCCCCGACAAAAGCCACGAAGGACACCACCATGATGAGCGGGCCAGGGGTGGTCTCACCCAAGGCCAACCCGTCCATCATTTGGGGCGCGGTCAACCAGTGGAAGTTATCCACGGCTCCTTGGTAGACGTAAGGCAGCACCGCATAGGCGCCTCCAAAGGTCATCAGCGCTGCCTTGGTGAAGAACCAGCCCATTTGCACCAACACGGAATCCCGCCCAAACAGTGCCGCAAACAGGGCCATGGCGCCAGCCCACAGTGCCAGGCACACCAGCGCCACGGACCAGAATCTCCGCCAGGAAAATCGGGCATGCGGCGGCGTGGGGGTGTTGTCGTCTATCAGTGCATGTCCTCCATGCCGAACTGCGGCGCCTGGGCCATGGCTGGCGCCACCAAAGGCCTCCGGCTGGACCTTGCCGCCAAGGTAGCCGACGGCAGCTGCCACCACCACAATGAGCGGAAACGGAACATTCAGCGCGAAGATGGCCATGAACGCAGCGGCCGCAATGCCCCAATGCCAGCGGTTCTTGAGTGAACGGGACCCCACGCGGTAGGCGGCCTGGGCCACCAGCGCCGTCACTGCCGGCTTTATGCCATAGAAGAAACCTGCAATGACGGGCATGTCACCATGGGCCATATACAGCCACGCCAGCGCAATGATGAGAAAGAGTGACGGCAGAACAAAAAGAATGCCGGCCAGGACACCACCCCAGGTCCGGTGCAGCAACCAACCCAGATAGGTGGCCAGCTGCTGCGCTTCCGGTCCGGGCAGCAGCATGCAATAGTTGAGGGCGTGCAGAAAGCGCTTTTCGGAGATCCACCGGAGGCGGTCAACCAACTCCTCATGCATGAGGGCGATTTGACCGGCAGGGCCACCAAAGCTGATGAACCCCAGCTTCAGCCAGAAGCGTAAAGCTTCAGACAGCGACAGAGACGTAGGTGCAACGGGGTCCGTTGATCTGGGCAAACCGGTGTCCATAAAAACTCCATAGAGAATACCCAGCACTTGGACGGGACACCGTCTACCCTTGCGGGCCGGGAGGCTGCTATCCCGGTTGGCAAATTCTAGCCTACCTGTCGCCTGCTCCCGTTTCGAACCCCCGCAACGCACTCTCCAGATTCAAGCCCAGGTCCTCACTCAGATACCCGCCTTCCTGCACGATCACCGTCGGCAGCCCCAGCTGCGCGATTTTTTCAGTGATGCGGGCGAAGCCGGGGGTGTCGATCGCCAGGGCCTGGTAGGGGTCGTGTTCGTGGGCGTCCAGGCCCAGGGCCAGCACCAGGGCGCCGGGGGCGTAGTGGCGGATGGTGGTGAGGGCGGTTTCCAGTGCGCGCAGGTACTGGTCGGTGGTGGTGCCCTTGGGCTGGGGCAGGTTCAGGTTGTAGCCCAGGCCTTCGCCGTCGCCGCGCTCATGCGCATGGCCGGTAAAGAACGGGGTGCAGAAATGCGGATCGGCATGGATCGATACGGTCAGCACATCGTTGCGGCGCCAGAAGATGCCCTGGGTGCCGTTGCCGTGGTGCACGTCGATGTCGAGCACGGCGACGCGGGCATGTTTGCTGCGCAGGTGCTGGGCGGCGATGGCGGCGTTGTTCAGGTAGCAAAAGCCGTTGGCGCGGTCCACATAGGCGTGGTGGCCGGGTGGGCGGCACAGCGCGTAGGCGGCCTGTTCGCCCTGCAGCACCAGCTCGGCGGCATGCGTCGCGCAGTGGGCGGAGTTGATCGCCGCGTGCCAGGTGTGCTCGCCAATGCTGCAGGCGCAGTCACCCATGTGGTAGCCGGCCTGGCCGACCAGGTGGTCGGGGTAGGTAAAGGGCTGGCCGGGGAAGGGGAAGACATTGGGCAGCACTTCGAGCGAGGCATCGGGCAGCGCCTGCCAGCGTTGCCAGGCGGTTTGCAGAAAGTGCAGGTACTCGGGGGTGTGGACGGCGGCGCGCGGGCTGGGTCCAAAGTCTTCGGCCAGCATCGGCTGGTGGCCGGCCTTTTGCGCCGAGCGCAGCAGGATCTCGGCGCGTTCGGGTTGCTCGTTGCTGCGCTTGAGTTGCCCGCGCACCATGAATTGCTGCGGGTCGTGGCTGCGGTGCTCGTGGCTGTAGATGAATTTCATGGTCTAGGCGGTTTTCGTCGGGAGGAAGAAACGGGGGAGGCGGTGGCGCCGGGCTTGGCCTTGGCTGGGGTGGCCGGTGTTGGCGCAGCGCCGGCACCAGCGTCCGGCGCCTGGTCGCCGTGCAGCACCTGGGCATGGGCCTTGTCCTGGGCGTCCACCAGGTGCACGCGCAGCGCTTTTTCTGCGGCATCGGCATCGCGGCGCAAGATGGCATCGACCACCGGGAAATGCGACTGCGCGATGAATACCGGGTCGCGGTACTGGCGCTCGATAAAGCCCTGGCAGATGCGGATCTCGGCCTGCATGTTGGCAAAGATGCGCTGCAGGTACTCGTTGCCCGACAGCCGCGAGATGGCGGTGTGCATGCCCAGGTCCATCGTGACGCGCTCGATATTGCTCAGGGTCGGTGCGCGCTCGAGCATGTCATCGGCATAGGCCTTGAGCGCTGCGAGCTGCGCATCGGTCGCCACCTCGCAGGCCAGGCGCGCGGCCATCACTTCGAGGCCCAGGCGCACCTGGAACAGGTCCTGGATCTCTTTGGGGCTGAAGGTGCGCACGGTAAAGCCCTTGCGCGGGGTCGAGACGATGACGCCCTGGCTTTCCAGCCGGCGCGCTGCTTCGCGCAGCGGGGCGCGGCTCACGCCCATCTGGCGCGACAGCTCGGCCTCCACGATGCGCGATCCCGGTGGCAGCCGGCCTTCAAAAATGGCCTGCAGCAGCTGGCGCTCGACCAGCTCCACCAGATCGGGCACCCGGATCGACGAAAAGCCAGGGTTGTCTGTCTCCTCGCCCTGCAGGGCGATGGTTTTAGTAAGGGTCTCAGATGTCATGTCGGGATGCCTGGTGAGCGGGGTACTTTTGCCGCCGGGGCCATGCAAGGTACACACCGGCAGCGCTGATCATCAGCATGCCATAAAGGGCCAGGCTGTCTGGCGGCCGTTGGAACCAGAACGTGCTGATCAACACCGCCAGCAACAGTTGTACATAATTCATCGGCGCCAGGGTCGAGGCCGAGGCGCGCTGGAAGGCCTGGAGCAGCAGCAGCTGCGCGCCACCGCTGACAAAGCCACCGGCCAGCAGCAAGGCCAGCTGCGGCGCATCGGGCCATTCGGTGATCGGGTGGAAGAGGGCGGGCAGGTTGGTGATGACCAGGCAAAACAGCGCCATATAGGCAAACTGCACGGCCGTGGGCACCAGGCCCGAGAGCTTGCGGGTGAGCACCTGGAACAGTGCATAGCAGACGGCCGAGATGGCCATCAGCACGGTGCCGGCTAGCGGCAGCGCATTGCCCGGACGCACGATCAGCAGCATGCCGGCAAAGCCCAGCAGCACCGCCACCCATTGCACGCGGCCGACGCGCTCGCCCAGCAGCCAGGGCGAGAGCGCCACCATGATGAGGGGCGCAGTGAAGTAGATGGCGGTGGCCTCGGCCAGCGGCATCGTGGCCAGCGCCGTCATAAAGCAGGTGGCCACAATGGCCAGCATCAGGCTGCGCAGCAGCAGCAGCAATTTGCCGCTGCGCAGGCGCCCCCAGCGCAGCGCCGACCAGTCGCCATGCCGGTGCATGACCCACAGCGCCAGCACGCCGATGGCCGTGTAGCGCGAGAGGTTCATCACCGTGGCCGGATAGCGGGCCAGCATGTGCTTGGCAAAGGCGTCGTAGCAGGCAAAGCACAGCAGCGCTGCCAAAAACAGGCCCAGCCCCTGGCGCAGCCGGCGCGTGGCATCGGCCTCGCGCAGTGCTGCTGCCCGGTTGCTGGGCTGCACGGCCTGCTCAGCCATGGAGGCCCTCCAAGAAAGCCTGCAGGCCCGGGCCAATCGCTTCGACCAGGTAGCCGCCTTCTTGCACCACCACCAAGGGCAGCTCCAGCGCACGCAGCTTTTGGCCTACGGCGCGGTAGGCCTCAAAGTCGACCTTGAGCACACTGATCGGATCGTCCTTGAAGGTGTCAAAGCCCAGGGCCAGCACGACGGCTTTCGGGGCAAAGCTGCGCACGGCGTCCAAGCCGGTGTCCACCGCAGCCAAAAACTCCGCGTTGCCTCTGCCATGGGCGAGGGGCAGGTTCAGGTTGTAGCCCTCGCCCGCGCCGGCGCCGCGCTCATCGGCATAGCCGGTGTAGAACGGAAAGTAGCTGCTGGTCTCCGCATGGGTAGAGACCGTCAGCACATCGTCCCGGGCGTAGAAGAGGCTCTGCGTGCCATCGCCATGGTGGGCATCGACATCGAGCACAGCCACCCGGCCAAAATGTGCGGCCAGGCGCGCAGCAGCGCAGGCGTTGTTGTTGACATAGCAAAAGCCGCTGGCCCGGTCCCAGTGCGCATGGTGGCCCGAAGGTCGGCACAGCGCATAGGCCATGCGCTCGCCGGCAATCACCGCATCGGCCGCAGCCACGGCGCTGTGGGCCGAGCGCAAGATGGACTGCCAGCTGTCCGGCCCGAGCGGGCAGGACAGGTCACCCAGGTAGTAGCCGGTTTGCGGTATCAGCGCGGGCGATGGGCAGGGCGGGCGGCGCTGGCCGGCGGGCACGCCCGCGTAGGGCGAGAGGTTGGCCATCACCTCGGGGCCGGCATTGGCGCCGCTCGCCAGCATCGCTTGCCAGCGCGGCCAGGCGGTTTGCAGGTAGTCCAGGTAATGGGGGGCGTGTACGGCCTCCAGCGGCGCGCGGCCCAGGTCGGGCGGCGCGCTGACGGCCAGACCCGCCTGCTGCAAGGCGTCGGCCAGGGTCTCGGCGCGGCTGGGCAGATCGGGCGCGGGCACCAGCTTGCCCAGGCGCATGAACTGGCTGGGGTGGTGCAGCGCTTGATCGGGGCTGTAAAAGGCTTGCATGGCGGCGCTCATGGCAGGGTGGCCTGCAGCTTGTCCAGCGCGCGGTCCAGGCGGGCAAACATCTCGGCCATCTCGGCCTCGATGATGATCAGCGGCGGGCACAGTGCCACGGCGTCGCCCATGGCGCGCACGATCAGGCCTTCTTCCTGCGCGTACTGGGCCAGGCGGTAGCCCAGCTTCAGGGCGGGGTCAAAGGGTTGGCGCGTGGCCTTGTCGGCGACCAGCTCGATGGCGCCAATCATGCCCACGCCCCGGGCCTCGCCGACATAGGCGCGCTCCAGGTAACCGCGCAAGCGGCCTTGGAAGAGGGGGCTCAGCCGGTTGACATGGGCCAGGATCTGCTCGTCCTCGTAGACCTTGAGCGTCTCCAGCGCCACGGCCGCCGCCACCGGGTGGCCAGAATACGTATAGCCATGGCCAAAGGTGCCGATCTTGCCGCTGTTGGCGGCCATGGCCTCGTAGACGGTGGGCGATACCATGACGGCCGAGATAGGCACATAGCCCGAAGACAGCGCCTTGGCGCAGGTGAGGATGTCGGGCTGGATGCCAAAAGTGTGCGAGCCGAACATCTGGCCGGTGCGGCCAAAGCCGCAGATGACCTCGTCGGCCACCATCAGCACCTCGTACTTGCGCAGCACGGCCTGGATTTTTTCAAAATAGGTCTCGGGCGGCACGATGACGCCGCCAGCGCCCATCACCGGCTCGGCAATGAAGGCGGCCACAGTGTCCGGGCCCTCCTGCAGAATGCGCTGCTCCAGCGCATCGGCCAGGCGGGTGGCAAAGTCGGCCTCGCTCTCGCCGGGGTTGGCATAGCGGTAGTGGTGCGGGCATTCCACATGGCCGATGCGCGCAATCGGCAGGTCAAAATCCTGGTGGTTGGCGGGCAGGCCGGTCAGGCTGGCGGCCGCCACCGTCACGCCGTGGTAGCCGCGCTGGCGCGACAGGATCTTTTTCTTGGCGGGTTTGCCAATGGCGTTGTGGTAGTACCAGATGATCTTGATGGCCGTGTCATTGGCTTCCGAGCCCGAGTTGGCAAAGAAGACCTTGGCCATCGGTGCCGGGGCCAGCTGGATCAGCCGGTCCGCCAGCTGGGCAATCGCTGGGTTGGAGCGGTGGTTGAAGGTGTGGTAGTAGGGCAGCGTCTTGAGCGCATCGATGCCGGCCTGCACCAGGCGCGGGTGGCTAAAGCCCAGCGAGCTGCACCACAGCGCGGACATGCCCTCGATGTACTTGCGGCCTTGTTCGTCGATCACATGGATGCCATCGCCCCGCGTGATCATCAGCGGGCCCACGTCCTCATGGGCGGCCAGGTTGGTGTAGGGGTGCAGGTGGGCGCCAATGTCCTGGGCGTCCAGCGCGCTGCGTTTGGGGGTGTTGTCTGCTGCGTTCATGTCCAAATCTCCTGGGGGCTGGTGGTGCTTGCTGTTGCTAGGTATGGCGGGGTGTCAGTAGCCGCGCCCCAGGTCCACGGCCACCTCGGCGGCCTGGCCTGCGCGGATGCGGCTGAAGTTGTGGGCGGTCTGCTGGGCGATCACGCGTGGATCGGTGCGGGTGGCGATATGTGGGGTCACCAGAATGCGCTCGTCCTGCCAGAACGGGTGGTCGGCTGGCAGCGGCTCGGCGCTGAAGGTGTCCAGCGTGGCCGCGCCAATCTGGCCCTCGGCCAGCGCGGTCAGCAAATCGGCCTCGACCAGGTGCGCCCCTCGGCCCACATTGATCAGGTGCGCGCCGCGCGGCAGCTGGCGCATTAAGGCCAGATTGAGAAAGCCCTGGGTTTCGCCCGTCAGCGGCAGCAGGCAGACGAGGGTGTCGCAGCCGCTCAAAAACTCTGCCTTCTGCGCCTGGCCGTGGAAGGTCTGCAAACCCTCCAGACCGGCGGGCAGATCCTGCTTGGCCGATCGGCTCCAGCCGCGCACCTGGTAGCCCATGGCCAGCAGCGCGCGGGCACAGCCCTGGCCCAGGGTGCCCAAGCCTGCAATCCCAACGCGGTGGCGGCTGGGCGCAACGATGGGCTCCTCGCGCCACTGGCGCTGCGCCGCATGGGCCACATAGCGGTCCATATGGCGCTGGCGGTGGATGACGGCCCAGCTGACAAAGGCCGTCATGCCATAACCCATGGTGCTGTCCACAATGCGGCACACGGGGGTGCTGGTGGGCAGGGCCTGGGTGTCGATATGGTCAATGCCGGCGGCAATCGATTGCACCAGCTGCAGGCCAGCGGCCTGGGTCAGCTGCGCGAGTTGGGCGGCGGGCGGGTGCCAGCACACTGCCACCTCGATATCGCCGTGCTGGCCGGCATCGAGCAGCGCCTGCAGCTCGGCGCCCAGCAGCAGCCGGCTGCCGGGGAACTGGGCCTGGTAGGCGGGCAGCAAAAAGTCCATCGCAATGCTCTTGCTCAAAAAGGCAATGCTGCGGGGCATGTCACTGGCGTGGCTGGCAGTGCGGCCCGGCACAGCGGCCTGGGCATCGGTGGTGGGCATGGTGGTCATGCTCATGCGCGGCTCCGCGTTTCTGCGTTGCCCGCGTCCACCTCGTCGCGGCGGTGCTCCAGCGAGGGAATGGCGTCGATCAAGGTCTGGGTATAGGGGTGCTGGGGGTTGCCCAGCACCTGGGCGGTCGGGCCGTATTCCACAATGCGGCCCCGCTGCATGACGGCCAGGTGGTCGCACATCTGGCCGGCCACGCGCAGGTCATGGGTGATGAAGACCATGCTGAGCTGAAAGCGCTCGCGCACCTCGGCAAACAGCTTGAGCACCTGAGCTTGCACGGACACATCGAGCGCGGAGACCGGCTCGTCCGCCACCAGCAACGAAGGCTCCATCGCCAGCGCGCGGGCAATGCCAATGCGTTGGCGCTGGCCGCCAGAGAACTCATGCGGGTAGCGCTCGGCTGCCTCGGGGCCCAGGCCGACCAGCTCCAGCAGCTCCATCGTGCGGCGCAGGGCCTCGGCCTTGGGGACACCCTGGGCAATGGGGCCGCTGGCAATGGCCGCGCCAATCTTGTGGCGCGGGTTGAGCGATGCATAGGGGTCCTGGAAGACCATCTGGATCTTGCCCTTGGCCTGGCGGCGCAGCGCGGCGCCCGAGCTCAGGCGCTGGCCGTTGAAGAGGATCTCGCCGCTGTCAAACGGTGCCAGGCCCACGATGCAGCGGCCCAGCGACGACTTGCCCGAGCCCGACTCTCCGACCACGCCCAGGGTCTGGGCGCGGCCCAGCTCAAAGCTGATGCGCTCGGCGGCCACCACCTCGCGCGCGGGCCGCAAAAAGCCGCCGCCAGTGCGGTAGACCTTGCACAGGTCCTTGACCTGCAGCACCGGCTGCGCCGTGCTGGCCTGGGTCTCGCGCACATTGCCATGCGGAATGGCGGCCAGCAGCTTCTTGGTATAGGCGTGCTGGGGGTTGCGCAGCACCTGGCCGGCTGGGCCGGCTTCGACCACCACACCGGTCTGCATCACCACCACATGGTCGGCAATCTCGGCCACCACGCCAAAGTCATGGGTGATAAAGAGCATGGCCATGCCACGCTTTTTTTGCAGCGCACGCATCAGCTGCAGGATCTGGGCCTGCGTGGTCACATCCAGCGCGGTGGTGGGCTCGTCGGCGATCAACAGGCTGGGCTCGAGCAGCATCGCGATGGCGATCATCACGCGCTGGCGCTGGCCGCCCGAGAGACGAAACGGATAGGCGTCGATCAGGCGCTCGGGCTCGGGCAGGCCCACATCGGTGAGCGCGGCGATGATGCGGCGGCGCTTGTCGGCAGCGGGCAGCTGCAGGTGGGCATCCAGCGCCTCGGCCATCTGGTCGCCAATGCGCATCACCGGGTTCAGCGCCGTCATCGGCTCCTGGAAGACCATGGCCATGCGGCTGCCACGCAGCTCGCGCAGCTGGTCTTCGCTCAGGCTCAGCAGGTCTTTGCCGTCAAACAAAATCTCGCCAGCCACGGGTTCGACCTTGGGGCGGGGCAGCAGGCCCATGATGGCGTTGGCGATCATCGACTTGCCCGAGCCCGATTCACCGACCACGCACAGGGTCTGGCCGGGCAGGATCTGCAGGTTGGCCTGGGTGACGGCCAAGGCGCGGTCGGCGCCCAGCGGTAGGCGGATGTCCAGGCCGCGTACGGTCAGCACCGGCTCTGGGGTGGCGGACTCGGCAGGCATTTGTGCAAGCATATGCAGGGCTTCGTGTGAGTAGGCGTTCATCGTGTCTTCCCGTCCTGGCGCGCATTGAGTCCGTCGTTCAGCCC
Source organism: Comamonas koreensis (assembly GCF_014076495.1). Classification (NCBI taxonomy): domain Bacteria; kingdom Pseudomonadati; phylum Pseudomonadota; class Betaproteobacteria; order Burkholderiales; family Comamonadaceae; genus Comamonas; species Comamonas koreensis. The sequence continues at coordinate 2,613,630 of NZ_CP043575.1, forward strand.
TTCGCCCACCAGGTTGAAGGCCAGCACGGTGAGCAGGATGGCGACGCCGGGGAACACGGCCATCCACCAGGCTTGGCGCAGCACGGTGCGGGCCGAGCCGATCATGTAACCCCAGCTCATCAGATTGGGGTCACCCAGGCCCATAAAGCTCAGGCTCGATTCGAGCAGGATGGCGGTGGCCACCATCAGGGACGCCATCACCACGATGGACGAGGCGGCATTGGGCAGGATCTGCGCCAGGATGATGCGGGGCGTGCTTTGGCCAGCCAGCTGGGCGGCGGCGACAAAGTCGCGCTGGCGCAGGGTCAGGAATTCGCCGCGCACCAGGCGCGCCACCGGCGGCCAGGACACGAGCGCAATGGCCACAATGATGGAGTTGACCGAGGGCTCAAAAATCGCCACCAGTACCAGGGCCAGTGCAAAGCTGGGTACAGACTGGAACATTTCGGTAAAGCGCATCAGGCTGGCATCGACCCAGCCGCCAAAGTAGCCCGATACCGCGCCAATGCCCACGCCAATCAGCAGCGACACCAGGGTCGAGATCACGGCGATCAGCAGCGAAATGCGCGCGCCCAGCACCAGGCCCGAGAGAATGTCGCGGCCCATGGTGTCGGTGCCCATCGCAAAGCCTGCGCGCTCCATCGGCGGCAAAAAGGGTTGCTCGACCATGTCCCAGGGGTTGTGCGCGGCCAGCAGCGGGCCAAAGCAGACCAAGAGCGCCACGACCAGCAAGATGGCCAGGCCCAAAAGGGCGCCCCGGTTGCGGCAAAAGCGGCTCCAGAAGGTCGAGCGGTGCTTGTTCTTGGCGGGAGGCGTAGCGGCCACCAGGGCCGGCTCGGAAATAGCAGTCATCGCAAGGCTCCGTTTCAGCCCAGCTCGATCCGGGGATCGACCAGGGTGTAGACAAAATCAGTGATCAGGTTGAACAGCACCGCCACGGCGGCTGCAACCAGGAAGCAGCCCAGCAGCAGGTTGTAGTCGCGCTGCAGCAGGGCATCGAACATCAGGCGGCCAATGCCGGGCCAGGCAAACACCGTCTCGGTCAGCACCGCGCCGCCAATGAGGCCGCCGGCCTGGATGCCCGCCAAGGTAACGATGGGCAGCAAGGCATTGCGCAGAATGTGCTGGCGCTGGATGCGGCCCATGCGCACGCCCTTGGCGCGGGCGGTTTTGACAAAGTCCATCTGCGCGACTTCGAGCATCGAGGCCCGGGTCATGCGGGCATAGACCGCCATATAAAAGAGCGCCAGCGTGAGGGACGGCAGCACCAGATGCTGGGCAATGTCCCAGGCGCGGGCAAAGCCGGTGGCGTCGCTCCCGACGGTGAAGTAGCCAAAACCGGGCAGCCAGCTCAGCTGCACCGAGAACACCAGCACCGCCATCATGGCCAGCCAATACAGCGGCGTGGCATAGAACACCAGCGCCACAAAGGTGATGGCGCTGTCCACCCATTTGCCGACATGGCGGCTGGCCGTGGCGCCCAAGGCCACGCCAAAGATCAGCGACATCACAAACGCGCTGCCGGTGAGCAGCAAGGTAGCGGGCAGGCGCTCGGCAATCAGATCCAGCACCGGGCGCTGCTGCCGGTAGGAAAAGCCCAGGTCCAGCTGCGTGATGTGGCCCAGGTAGTTGGCCAGCTGGGTGGTGACGGGCTTGTCCAGACCGAACTGCTCGCGCAGCTGAGCGACAAACTGCGGGTCCGAGGCACCGGCTTCACCGGCAATGACGGCAACCGGGTCGCCGGGCGCTGCCCGGATCAGCATGAAGTTGACGGTGGCTATGCACATGAGCACCAGCAGACCCTGGAGCACCCGGACGGACATGTAGCGGAGGCGGTTCATAGCGGGGAGACCTTGGAGCGAGACAAAAGCGCTGCCATCCCGCACGCGCCAGCGGGGGCTGGCAGCGTGCAGAGTTCAGCAAGAAGAGAGGCGCTGCGGCCTAGGCCGCAACCGGCGGGGCCTTAAGCTATGGACGCACGGCTCAGGCTGTCATTCAAGCCCACGCCGGAGCTGATCGGGTTCTTGATCTTGGTGCGGTAGAGCGTGGGGAAGTTGATCTCATGCAACCAGGCCACCGGCACCTCTTCGGTCAGGATCTTCTGCACCTCGGCATAGGCCTTGGCGCGGTCGGCATCGGTCAGGGCCTTGGCGCCGGCGTCAAACAGTGCATCCACCTTGGGGTTGACATAGCCTTCGATGTTGTTGAACGGCGAGCCCTTGGCAATCGTGTGGCTGGTGTAGGTACGCGCCACGCCCAGCGCAGGATCGGGGTATTGGTAGACATAGATGATGGCCATGTCAAAGTCCCACTCGGCGGTGCGCTGGTTCCAGCCGGCCACATCGGTGCCGGTGGTCTCCACCTTGATGCCGGCCTGGATCAGGTTCTGGCGGATCATCTCGGCCAGGCGCTGCCAGGATTCGCCATAAGGCAGCGGCAGCAGCTTGACGGTCTCGCCCTTGTAGCCGGCTTCCTTGAGTAAGGCCTTGGCCTTGTTCAGATCGCGCGGGTACTTGGTGACATCATCGGAGGCGAACTTCACATGCTGGTTGAAGGGGCCGGCAGCCGTCTTGGCAAAACCCTGCCAGGCGACCTTGACCATGGCCTCGCGGTCCATCGCATACATCACGGCCTGGCGGAACTTGGGGTTGTCAAAGGGCGCCTTGCGGTTGTTGAGCACCAGCCAGGAATGGGGCGAGTAGAACTCCCAGCCCTTGGTGGTGACCGCTGCTCCAGGCAGCTTGGCCAGGCGGGCCACATCAAAGAACTCGACCGCGCCGCCGGGCACCACATCGACCTTGCCGGACTCAAACGCTGCTGCGCGCGAGGCCGCATCCGGGATGATGTGGAAGTACAGGTTCTCCACCATGGGCTCGCCCTTGGTGTGGTAGAGCTCATTGGCCACCAGCTGGATGTAGGAGCCCCGCACCCATTCCTTGTACTTGAAGGGGCCCGTGCCAATCGGCTTGGCATTGGCGGGGTTGGTGGCGTAGTCGGTGTTTTCGTAGATGTGCTTGGGGATCATCGGCATCGAGCCGGTATCGAACAGGCTGATGAAGGGCCCAAACGGGTACTTGAGCTTGAACTCCACCGTGTTGGCATCGATGGCGCGCACGCTCTCCAGCGGCTCGAGCGAGGCGCGAAGGCGGGCATGGGTCTTGCGCAGAAACTTGTCGACCGAGAACACCACATCATCGGCAGAGAAGGGCTTGCCGTCGTGCCACTTGACGCCGGACTTGAGCTTGAAGGTGTAGGTCAGGCCGTCGTCGGAGCGGCTCCAGGCCGTGGCCAGCAGGCCATGGGGTTCGAGCTTGTCGTCGTAGCGCAGCAGGCCTTCGTAGATATAGCCGGAGACCAGCTGGGTGGGGCCGTTTTGCACAATGCCCAGCATCAGGCCCGAGGGCTCGGGCTGCACCATCACATTGATCGTTCCCTTGGTTTGCTGCGCCAACGCTGCCATGGGCACGCCCGCGATGCTGAGGCCGGCACCGGCCAGGCTGTAGGAGATAAGTTCACGCCGATTGATCATGGTTGCTTCCTGTCTTGGTATCAAGGGGTGCCTGGCCCGGCTGGGCTTGCGGCGGTGGAGCCGCAAAGGCGGCGGCATGCAAGGGTCGAGAGGTCCTCAGTCGCGGTAGTGGCTGCGGCCCGGGGGCTGCAAAAAGCCCAGCAGGCCCTGCCATTCGCGCTCATGCGGGTCGGCGCGCTTGGGCTGGCCGGGCATCACATCGGTGTCGCCGCTCTCGTACTGGCGGGCGGTCAGCTCGCAGACCTCGGGCGGCACGGGGTTGATGGCCTGGCCGCTGGACTGGATGGCCAGCTGCACGCGGCAGGCGCGGTCCAGGTTGAGCATCAGGATGAAGGCCTCGGCCACGCTGTGGCCCAAGGTGAGCAGACCGTGGTTGCGCAGCACCATGGCCTTGGCCGTGCTGCCCAGGTCGGCGACCAGGCGCTCGCGCTCATGCAGATCCAGCGCGATGCCTTCGAACGTGTGGTAGGCCACGCGGTTGTAGAACTGCAGCGCCCACTGGTTGCTCGGCTGCAGGCCGCATTGCAGTGAGGACACCGCCACGCCCGCTTCGGTATGCGAGTGCACGACGCAGGCGGCGTCATGGCGGGCCGCATGCACAGCGCTGTGGATCACAAAGCCGGCCGGGTTCACCTCGTAGGGCGTGTCCTCGACGATACGGCCCTCGGCATCGATCTTGACCAGCGAGCTGGCCGTGATGTCCTTGAACAGGGTGCCAAAGGGGTTGATGAGGAACTGGTCAGTGCGGCCTGGCACCCGCGCCGAGATGTGCGTGTAGATGCTGTCGTCCATCCCGAAATGGGCCATCAGGCGGTAGGCGGCGGCCAGGTCTTCGCGAACGCGCTGTTCGCTGTCGGTATGCGGTTTGTCGTAGCCGGATTGGACGTCGGCATCAGCCATTGCAAGCATTGTTGTCCTCATTAAATTTATGTCGTCTAGCGACAGTCGTCTGTCGACAGGACGTAAGTTAACAGACTGAATCGCGGATGGAAAGGGTTGCGGACTAGGTGATTTCCAGCAGGCGCGCTTTGACCTGGCGCAGAAAATTTGCAAAGCACCACAATGGGTTAGGTGGTGATGTCCTTGCCTGGATATGGTGCAGGAATGCGCAAAAAATGCCTTGGCTTGGTGCGTGTGCGACTGCGCCCTCGGCGCCTTGCACCATCGCGGTGGCCCTGGTGTTTTCCCTGGTTTGGGCTTGGCCCCGGTGGCTGGATTGGCCGTGGTGCAGGCCTTGGCTTGACAGTGTGGATGGCGGTGACCCAGCAGCCCTGGGGTAAGATGGCGCCTGCTCCGGGGTGCACGCCAGTGCTGAGATCTACACCCGAGAACTTGAACCGGGTCATTCCGGCGGAAGAAGAGCCAAGTCCCTGCCAGGGGCGCCTTGCGCGCATGGGGGGAGCCTTCGGAGCATGACCTCACCGCTCTCGAAGGAATTCCATGGACAAGGCCGATACGCTGGTCGCAGACCTGCTTGCATTCATCGCAATGGATGGCTGCACCGATGACCAGTTTGACCAGCTCGCGCTGCGTCTTTTTGCCTACCAATACGCATCCAATACGCCGTTCCGCAGCTTTTGCCAGCGCCGTGGCGCAAGCCCCCGCACGGTCAAGACCTGGAGCGATATCCCGGCTGTGCCCATCGACGCCTTCAAGGCACTGGAGCTGCGCAGCGAGCCGCCGTCGTCCACCGAGCGTGTCTTCATGACCAGTGGCACCACGGGCCGCGCGGCACGGGGCAGGCATTTTCATCCTGCCCTGCAGGTGTATGACCTGTCGATGCAGCAGCATTTCGCCACCCGCTTTATGCAGGGCACAGCGCGCATGCCAATGGGCATCCTGTTCCCTGATGAGGCGGCCATGCCCAACTCGTCGCTGGCGCATTACCTGGCACTGGCCAAGTCGAGCTTTGGCACACCGGAGAGCCGCTATTTTCTCGGGCCGGAGGGCCTGGATATGGCCGGGCTCTGCGCCGCGCTGGAAGCGGCTGAGCGCAGCGGCCAGCCCTATGCACTGCTGGGCGCCAGCTTCAGCCTCGTGCATGTGATGGATGCGCTGCGTGCCCAGGGCCGCCGCTATCATCTTCCAGCGGGCAGCCGCATCCTGGATACCGGCGGCTACAAGGGCCAGTCGCGTGAGCTGCCGTTGGCCGACTTCTATGCCGGCCTTTCCGAACTGTTGGGCGTGCCGCCCGAGCTGTGCATCAACATGTATGGCATGACCGAGCTGAGCACCCAGTTCTACGACAACGGCAATGCCACGTTGCCCTCGGTCAAGTCCGGCCCGCACTGGATTCGCTCGCGCCTGGTCGAGCCCGTCAGCGGCCGCAGCGTAGCGCCTGGCGAGCGCGGCATTCTGGTGCACTGCGACCTGGCCAACTACAACGCGGTCAGCACCATCCTGACCGAAGACGTGGGCCTGTGGGCCGATGGCGGCTTTTTGCTGCTGGGCCGGGCCGAAGGGGCCGCCGCCAAAGGCTGCTCGCTGGCCGTCGATGAGTTTGTGCAAGCGGCGCGCGCATGATGCAGCCGCAAGCCGCTGAGCGCATGGCCGGGCGCATGCGGGCCGGCTACCTGCCAGGCCTGGAGGAAAGTCAGGTACGCTGGCAGGTGCTGGTGTTTGAGCGCGCGGGCCAGCGCCTGGAGGTCGAGGTGCCGGTGCTGACCGGCGCGCAGATGCAGGCCCTCACCGAGCGGTTGCGCGCCGCCGCGCAGCGCCAGCTGCAGCCGATGCCGCTGGCCGAGATTGTGGCGGCGATTGACCGCGCCATCGCCCGCCTGCTGGACCCGGCCGACCCCTATCGCCGCCAGATCGATGCCTGCCTCCCGCTGGTGTGCGGCTATGACGCGGCGATGGTTCGCCTGGGGCTCAACGGCCTGTTCAAGACCTTTCGCGCGCCCCAGCTGTGGCGCTTTGTGGGCGAGGATTTTGCCAACCCCCTTGTGCTGGACGGCTTTGTGCCCGCCGCCAAGGGCGGAGCGGTGCGTGCCTACGGCCCCGGCCTGCTGCTGCACAGCTGGGCCGGCAATGTGCCGGCGCTGTCGCTGTGGAGCCTGGTTTGCGGCCTGCTCGTCAAAGCGCCTAGCTTCGGCAAGCTGGCCAGTGCCGAGCCGCTGTTTGCCGGCTGGTTTGCGCGTTTGCTGGTCGAAGTCCATCCGCCCTTGGCCGACTGCCTGGCCGTGGTCTGGTGGCCCGGCGGCGCCCAGACGGGCGACAGCGCCGAAGGTGCGCAGGTGCTTTACGCCGAGGCCGATACCGTGATGGCCTATGGCAGCAACCAGACCCTGGCCGCGCTGCGCCAGCAGTTGCCGGTGACCACGCGTTTTTTGCCCCATGGCCACAAGCTGGGTTTTGGCATGGTGGGTAGGGCGGCACTGGATGCCGTCAAAGCGCCGGCCCATGCGCGGCTGGCAGCCTGGGATGTCATGCGCTATGACCAGCAAGGCTGCTACTCGCCCCATGTGTTTTATGTAGAGCGGGGCGCCACGGTCTCACCCCGCGCCTTTGCCGATTACCTGGCCGCCGAGCTCGCCAACCTGCAGCAGCGCTTTGCGCGCCGCCCGCTGGATCTGGAAGAGGGCGCCGGCATGGCGCGCTGGCAGCAGTCGCTGGAGTGGCGTGCGCCCGCCGATGATGGCGCCGCCCCGCAGCTGATTGGCCCGGCCGATGCGCCCTGGAGCGTGGCCTATAGCGACAGCCTGGAGCCGCTGGCGCCCACGGCGCTCTACCGCAGCATTGTCGTCGTGGGGGTGGACAGCCTGGAGCAGGTGGTGCCGTTGATAGCAGCCCAGCGTGACTACCTGCAGAGCGCAGGCCTGGCCGTGGGCCCCGAGGATTTGTACCGCCTCGCCGGCCTGCTGGGGGCCGCCGGCGTCACCCGCATCAGCGCGCTGGGCGCCATGGGCATGCCCGAAGCCGGTTGGCACCATGACGGGCGCTTTAGCCTGCTCGACCTGATGCGGATGACCGAGATCGATGCCGCTGCCGAGGCCGCCGCCCAGCCGCTGGCGCGCTACGCAGACTGAAGGGCGGCGCGATGGCATGGATTGATATCGAGGACCTTAGCTTTGCCTACCCGGGCCAGCCGCCTGTCGTGGATGGCGTGCGCTGGCAGATGGCGCAAGGCGCCTTCCACTGCCTGCTGGGCCGCAGCGGCTGCGGCAAGACCAGCTTGCTGCAGCTGGTCGCCGGCCTGCTGCAGCCCCAGGCCGGGCGCATTGTGCGGGCTGGTGGTAGCCTGGCCGCACCCGGCCCGCAGCTGGGCGTGATGTTCCAGTCGCCCACCTTGCTGGACTGGCTGACGGTGCTGGACAATGTGCTGCTGCCGCTGTCGCTGCAGCGCAAGCCTACGGCGCAGGACCGTGACGCCGCCGAGCAGCTGCTGGCCCAACTGGGCCTGGCGTCGCTGACCCGGCAGCATCCCCGTCAGCTATCCGGCGGGCAGCAAAGCCGGGTGGCGCTGGCGCGGGCCTTGATTCGTGAGCCCGCCTTGCTGCTGCTCGACGAGCCCTTTGCCGCGCTGGACGCCATCACCCGCGCGGAGCTGCAAGACGAGCTGCTGCGCAGCTGCCGCGCGCGCGGCACCACCGTGCTCTTTGTCACCCATGACATCAACGAAGCCGTGTACCTGGGGGACCGGGTGGCGCTGATGCATGGCGGGCGCCTGGTGGCCGATATCGCCATTGACCTGCCGACGCCCCGCACCCAGGCCATGCGCCATGGCGCGGCCTTTAACGCCTATGCGGCCCAGGTGCGTGCCGCGATGGATGGGGCCAGCGCATGAACCCTCTCTTGATAGCCCGGCTCTGGGCCACTGCGTTGCTGGTGCTGCTGCTGGCCGTGTGGGAGGGCGCTGGGCGCCTGGGCGGCATCTCGGCCCTGGTGCTGCCCGTGCCGTCGGCGGTGCTGCAGGCCTTGTGGACGGGGCTCGCGTCCGGCTACTTTTGGCCGCATGTGGCGGCCACCGTGCAGGCGGTGCTGCTGGGCCTGGCTGCCGGTGCCTGTTTTGGCTTGCTGGCGGGTATGGCCTTGGCCGAGTCGGTGTTGCTGGAGCGCGTGCTCAAGCCCTATGTGGTCGTCAGCCAGGTGGTGCCCAAGCTGGCGCTGGCGCCGCTGTTTGTGCTGTGGTTTGGTTTTGGCATGCTGCCGACGGTGCTGATCACGGCGCTGGTCTGCTTTTTTCCGCTGATGGAAAACACCTTGACGGGCCTGCGCCAGGTCGATGCACAGCGCCTGCAGCTGTTTCGCATGCTGGGGGCCAGCCGTCTGCAGACCTTATTGCGGCTCAAGCTGCCCATGGGGTTGCCCGCGATTCTCGCGGGCCTGCGCGTGGCCGTGGTGCTGGCGCTGGTGGGTGCGGTAGTGGCAGAGTTCATGGGTGCCAGCCAAGGGCTGGGCGCGGTGGTGATTGCCGCCCAGGGAATGATGGACACCAGCTTGATGTTTGCCGCGCTCTTGCTGATTGCGGCGCTGGGCTTGCTGATGTACCAGGCTTGCCTGCTGCTGGAGCGCTGGTTGCTGCGTAGCCATGCAGTCGCTGGCGCCCCGGCAGGCCCGCGCCGTTGATTTTTAGATTTTTGCTCGATTGCTTCTGGATGGACCGCTTATGTCTGCACCTTTTCTGACGTCTTCCCTCTCGCGCCGCCGCTGGCTGGGCGCCTCTGCCGGCCTGTTGGGCCTGGGCCTGGCGGGTACGGGCATCACAGCGGGCGCTGCCGCGCCGGTCAGCGGCAAGATTCGCCTGGCCGGCTGGAGCAAGCCGATCAGCGAGATCACCAATATCCTGGCCGAGCCGGACAAGGGCTTTTTCAAAGCCCAGGGGGTGGACCTGACCTACCTGCCCGGTGCCGGCGGTGGCGACGCGATCCGCAATATCCTGAGCGGGCAGGGCGATGTGGCCTTTACCGATCCGGGCTCATTTTTTATGGCGCTGGACAAGGGCGAGAAGCTGGTCGCCATCTACGACATCTACCCGCAAAACGTTTTCAATGTCGTCTCGCTGCGCTCGAGCGGCATCCGCAGCCCGGCGGATCTGAAGGGTAAGACCATTGGCGTCTACAGCCTGGCCAGCGGCACGCGCCAGAACCTGATGGTGATGCTGCACCAGGCGGGGCTCAAGGAATCGGACGTGCGCATTGTCGTCACCGGCCTTTTGAACTTTGCACCGCTGATGCAAGGCCAGGTCGATGCGACTGCCGCCACTGACACCGGCCTGGCCGTGGGCCTGCGCAAGGGCATGGGCGAGGTGCATGTGATGCCTGTGCGCGACTACCTCAATATGTCCAGCGACATGTTTGTGGTGCGCCGGCAGACGCTGGAGCAGCAGCCGGCATTGCTGCAGGCCTTTTTGCGCGGCTACCGCGACAGCGCGGCCTGGATGATCGCCAACCCCGAAGAGGCCGCCACTCTGGCCACCAAGCGCGCGATCGATGGCACCCAGCGCGATATCAACCTCGATGTGATTGCGCTGCGCAATGCCTCGGCCCAGCCCACCCTGCGGCCGCAGGGCAAGGTCGCGCCGCTGGGCAGTTTTGACCTGGCTGCGCTGCAAAAGGGGGCTGACGCCTACCATGCGCTGGGCATGGTGCAGCAGCCCATTCAGGTGGCCGATGTGGTCGACAGCCGTTGGCTGCCAGGGGCCTGAGATGCTGGAGAGCAGTGCTTTGAATCTGCGCGGCAAGGTGGTGCTGGTCACCGGCGCCAGCCGTGGCATTGGCGCGGCCATCGCCCAGGCCTTTGCGCGCGAAGGCGCCACCGTGGCGGTGAACTACCTGGCCAATGAGGCCGCCGCCGCCCAGACCGTGGCCGCCTGCCAGGCCGCTGGCGGCAACGCCTGGGCCGTGCAGGCCGATGTGGGCAATCCGGCCGCGGTGGACGCGATGGCCCAGGCCATTGCGCAAGAGGCCGGGCCCATCGACGTCGTCGTGAACAACGCCTTGCGCCCCTATGCCTTTGACCCCGAGCGCCGGCAGCCGCTCGATGCACTGGCCTGGAGCGACTACCAGGCGCAGTTCGATGCCGCCGTGGGCGGCGCCTTCCATGTCTGCCGCGCGGTGCTGCCGCAGATGCGCCAGCGCGCCCGGGGCAGCATTGTCAATATCAGCAGCAACTTGGTGGAACACCCTGTCGTCGCCTACCACGACTACAGCACGGCCAAGGCCTCGCTGGTGGGCTTTAGCCGCAACCTCGCCAGCGAGCTGGGGCCCTTTGGCATACGCGTCAACTGCGTCGCCCCGGGCCTCGTCTACCCCACCCAGGGCAGCGCGCAAACCCGCGAGTCCTTCCGCGAATCGCTGATGGCTGCCACCCCGCTGCGCCGCCTGGCCAGCCCCGAGGATGTGGCCGGGCCGGTGCTGTTTCTGGCATCGGACCTGAGCCGGTTTATGACGGGGCAGGTGTTGTTGGTGGATGGGGGCTTGGTGATGCGCTGATGGGGCGATCAGGCGGCGCAAACCTCAGTCGTTCTCCCGTGGCAGTACATGCCTGAGCTCCAACTGGTCGCAGCTGTGGGGATGGAGTGCACCGTCCTGCTGCAGCTCCCCCACCTCAAAACCGTCTTCGACATCTTCGAAATACAGCAGGCCGTGGGGGAGGTGGGCGACGACCAATACCTGCTCTAGCTGGCCCAGGCGATGGATGGGGACCGGGTAAAAAGGCTGCCGACATCCAGTGAAAAGCGCCTGTTGCGCTGCGCTGCAGTTGGAGAGTTGCTTTTCAACAATCGCTTCCAACGCATCGACGGTGACGGGTTCCCAGGTACTCATATTGGTGCTTGGAGCTGATTACGGACGCACAGTATGCTATGGCACCCAGGGGCCCTCGGGTCCTCGCAAAGACTGATCAGCAGAAACGGACAACCATGGTCTTCCTGGCAATCACCCCCGAAGGCCTTCAGCAGGCCTTGATCGCAGCAGAAAAAACGGGCCAGCCGGTGTGGTGCGGCTCGAATGCGATTTCCCAAGAGGCGTTTAGCGCTATGGCAGGGAGCGGCCTTTCGCGCTTTGACTACGCCTTGGACCCGAAAGACACAGATACTTTGGCCGGCGCGCTCGACACCATAGCGCAACACCACCCGGCTAGCATCGTCTGGTTGGAAACAGCCCCCGCTGCGGACGACTGAGCCGGGCAGCGCGGTTGCTGGCCAGCGGCCCAGCTGCCGCACCACGACATCCATGAAAAACATCCAGGTCATCGATGGCGCGCTGAACTGCGTCTACGACATCTTTGCTGCGACGGAGCAGGAGTTCGCGCTGATCTTCCCCAGCGGCCAGGACATCGCCTTCATCGACGACGTCTATGCAGCTGCACCCGATGCGGCGGCCTTGGACAAAGCCTTTGATAGCCTATGGACCCGGCGGCTTGCCAAGGCGCAGGTGATGGGCATCCATGGCCAGCTGTTTTATGGACTTGACGAGAAAAAACCCTTCTATCCCAGCCGGCGCGACGAAGAAGCCCAGAACCCGGACGGATCGCGGCTTCGCTAAGACCAGGCAAAGCATCGCGCGAGCCCAAGAAGGAAGCGACATCCAGCCTGTTGGCTGACATGCAGCGGCGCGCTGCCACGGCACAATAGCGCCCTTGGGATGGCGGGGCCAGCTTGGGACTACGTGCTGCCGCCTTGCCATCTGCTGCATCAAAAATCAGAACAGGAAACCCATCAACCATGGCCAGCCGCGCCCTGGTATGGATGCGTCGCGATTTGCGTTGCGACGACCATGCCGCTCTCTACCATGCCTTGCGCCGCTTTGAGCAGGTGTATTGCGTCTTCGTTTTTGACACCGACATCCTGGATTTGCTGCCCACGCGCGAGGACAGGCGGGTGGACTTTATCCATGCCAGTGTGTTGGCGCTGGACGATGACTTGCGCCAGTTGGCGGCAGGCAGCGGCGCGCCGGGTGCGGGTCTGCTGGTACGCCATGGGTCGGCTGTGCAAGAGGTGGTGCAGCTGGCGCAGGCCTTGGGCGTGCAAGAGGTGCTGACCAACCGCGACTACGAACCCGAGGCCATTGCCCGCGATGCGCGCGTGGCCGGCGATTTGCAAGCCGCCGGCATCGCCCTTAGCGATTACAAGGACCAGGTGCTGCTGGACCGCGATGAGGTGCTGACCCAGCAAGGCCATCCCTACAGCGTGTTCACGCCCTACAAGCGCGCCTGGCTGCAAAAGCTCGATGCCTTCCAGTGCAAGGCCTACCCGGTGGCGCGCTATGCCGGGCATCTGGCGGCATTGCCCAAGGGCGAGGCGATTCCGTCGCTGGCCGATCTGGGTTTTCAGCCCAGCAATCTGGCGTCGCTCAAGATTCCCACCGGCAGCCGGGGCGCGCAGCTGCTGCTGCAGGATTTTTTGCCGCGCATGGCGGCCTACCAGGACGCGCGGGATTTTCCGGCGGTCAAGGGCGTCTCCTACCTGTCGGTGCATCTGCGCTTTGGCACCGTGTCGATCCGCCAGCTGGCCGCCCTGGCCGTGGCGCAGGCGCGCACGGGCTGCGAGGGCGCGCAAACCTGGCTGTCGGAGCTGGCCTGGCGCGACTTTTACGCGATGATTCTCTGGCACCACCCGCAGGTGGTGACCCAGTCGTCCCGCCCCATCTACGACAAGGTGCAGTGGGACGACGCCCCTGAGCTGTGGCAGGCCTGGTGCGAGGCACGCACCGGGTACCCGTTGGTGGACGCCGCCATGCGCCAGCTGCTGCAGACCGGTTATATGCACAACCGCCTGCGCATGGTGGTGGCCAGCTTTTTGACCAAGGACCTGGGCATTGACTGGCGCGCGGGCGAGCGCTTTTTTGCCCAGCACCTCAATGACTATGACCTGTCATCGAACAATGGCGGCTGGCAGTGGGCGGCGTCGACGGGCTGCGACGCCCAGCCCTGGTTCCGCATCTTCAACCCCATCACCCAGTCCGAGCGTTTTGACCCGGATGGCAAGTTCATCCGCCGCTATCTGCCAGAACTCGCCAAGGTGCCTGACCGGTATATCCACTTTCCCGCTGCGATGAAGCCGCTGGAGCAACAAGCCTGCGGTCTGCAGCTGGGGCGCGACTACCCGCAGCCGGTGGTGGACCACGGCCGGGCGCGTGAGCGGACCTTGATGCGGTTTCACTTTATGAAGAATCCGGATTGACCGGATGAGACGCTCGGCGGTGAGGCAGGGCAGGGCTCGCCGCAAGCGCCATAGCTTGATCAGTGCCGCTGCGTGAACATGCCGATGGGCAGCCGCATTGCGATGCGCCTGCCTGGGGGCAATCCATGCAGGGCTTCGGCGTCCAGGGTTTCCTGGAGGCGTTGCCCGGGTTGCAGCAGCTGCTGAAAACCCAGCCTGGCATAAGCAGGGGCACACCATGCCACATCGGAAAACGTCGTCAAGGTCAGCGCGCTCAGCCCCTGTGCCAGGGCGTGCTGGTACGCACTGGCCATGAGCAGGCGGCCGATGCCCCTGCGCTGCCAGTCCGTGTGGACGGATAACTCCCAGATGTGAAGCTCGGTGTCGACAATCTCCGTGCTGATGAAACCGGTCAGCACTCCTTCATCCGTCTCGGCCACCCATACCGATTGTTGGAGGATGCGGCTTTCATGCGCAGCCTGCGCTATCAGCGGGCCGTCTGCCAGCCAGGCCAGGCCGGCGGCATCGCTATACAGCTGGGCGGCAGACTTTTCAATGGCTGGTAAATCTGCGGCGTCGGTGAGACGGGCAGGGCGAATCAACATGCGGGGGCTCCAGATCCATACCGTGTTCGCTGGGGATGGGGTCGAACGGTCTGGCATTCTAGTTCTGGCCAGAGGCATCGGGGGCTCTGAACGCCGCGCTGCTGGGCAGCAAATATCCAGCTGGCTGGCACTGACGGAGCCGATCTGGTCGATCGGCTCCACACACGCCCCCTCAAAAATCAATCAATCTTCAAGCCAATCGCGCTGATCACCGAACCATAGCGGTCCAGCTCGGCCTTGGTGAACTTGGCCAGCTCGTCCTGGGTGCTGGCCTTGCTGCGCACGCCCAGCTTGGTCAGGCGATCCTTGGCGTCGGCATCGGCCAGGGCTTCGTTGAGTGCCTGGTGGAGTTTGGCCAGCACCTCGGGGCTGGTTTTGGCGGGGGCGTAGAGGGCGTACCAGGCGTTCACGACAAAGTTGGGGTAGCCGCTTTCGGCGAAGGTGGGCACATTGGGCAGCTCGGGCAGGCGCTCGGTGCTGGCAACGGCCAGGGGCCGCACCTTGCCCGAGGTGATCAGTGGCGTGGCGCTGGTCAAGGTGTCAAAGATCATGTCGATGCGGCCGCCCATCAGGTCCATGGTGTGGGCATTGCCGCCCTTGTAGGGCACATGGGTCATGTCCACGCTGGCGGCCCGCTTGAACAGCTCGGCACTCAAATGCAGCGGCGAGCCATTGCCGGCCGAGCCGTAGGTGAGGGTGGCCGGCGTTTTTTTCGCCTGTTCCACGACTTGCTTGACATCATTGAACGGCGAGTTGGTGGCGACTTCCAGCACGATGGGGGCTTCGCCGATCATGCCGACCGGGGCGAAATCCTTGATCGCGTCATAGCCGGGCTGGCGGTACAGGTGCGGGCTGATCGCGTGGCTGGAGAGGGAGCCCAGCACCAGCGTGTAGCCGTCACCGGGCGCCTTGGCCGCCAGCGCGGTGCCGATGGTGGTGCCCGCGCCGCCACGGTTGTCAACGATCACGGACTGCTTGAGGATCTCCCCCATCTTCTGGCCCACGATACGGCCCACCGCATCGTTGGCGCCGCCTGCCGGGTAGGGCACGATCAAGGTGATGGGCTTGGCGGGATAGGCGGCGTCTGCCGCTTGGCTGGCCAGCGGGGCGAGGCCCAGCAGCAGGCTGCTGGCAAGGAGGAAGCGGCGGCGCGTGGTGGCAGAAGCAGGGTTGGAAGCGAACATGGTGGGACACCTCAAGGGCTGGTGGTTCAAATATGACTTCAGGGCTGAAGACGCAATGGTTCTTGGTGGTTATTTGATCAAAACAATCAAAATTGATAATTTTTTGAACGCTTCGATCAGAACTCTTTTTGCCAAAGTCTCCAATCAGGACTTTCCCCGAGTTGGTGCATGCACCATGGTGCGGAATCGCTGCACATTGGCGGTGCGTATGGGGCCAGATGTAATGGGGTTCGACCTAAACTCACTGCTTCCACGATCAAATCGATCATTTCTGGTGCGTTGAATCAAGGGTTAACCCTTGTTTTATCCCGCTTTGATTGAATTATGATTGAATCAATCAATTTTAAGGCTTGGTGTGATGACTGAGTCGACCGAAAGCACCTGCATGAGCCCGCGTTCCCTCCCGCGTTACCTCGTTCTCGCCGATGACCTCTCCGGTGCAGCCGACTGCGCTGCGGGGTTTGCGAGCGCTGGTCTCTCCACCAGCGTGCTGCTGGATGCGCAAGCCAGCGCTGGTGCCCAGAGCGATGTGGATGTGCTGACGGTAGACACCAACAGCCGGCGCGATACGGCGGCTGAGGCTGCTGCCAAGCTGCAGGCAGTGCTGGCCGCGCCAGCATCCCAGGGCCGCCGGGTGCTCAAGAAAATCGACTCCACCTTGCGGGGTGGTTGGGCGCAGGAGGTGGCGGTGCTGCAAAGCGCGCTCCATGCCATTGCGCTGGTGGCCCCTGCCTTCCCGCAGATGGGCCGCACGATGCAGGGCGGCGTGGTGTATGTGCACGGCGTGCGCCTGGCCGATACCGCTACCTGGCAGCTGGAGCATGCAGACCGCGAGGACCGCGCGGCGCAGCAGCTGCATGCCGCCGGCCTGCGCTGCGACAACCTGCCCGCCAGCGTGCTCGATGCAGGCCCAGAAGCGACCGCACAAGCAATTGCCCATGCACGTGAGCAGGGCGTGCAGGCGCTGGTATTGGATGTGCTCCATGACCAGCATCTGCAGACCTTGGCCCAGGCTAGCCTCCAGGTAGAGCAGGCTTTTTGCGTGTGCTCTGCCGGCCTGTCGCATGCGCTGGCGCAGCAGGTACCGGCTTTGCCGGCATCGGTCGGTTCCTTGGATGTACCGCATGCCGCCGGGCGTTTGCCCAGCGTGGTTACCGTCGTTGGCAGCATGTCGGCGATTGCGCAGCAGCAGCTCACGTATTTGGCCGAGCAGCCAGGCACGCGGCTGCATGTGGTGCATCCTGGCTGGTTGCGCAGCGACGCGCAGACGACCCAAGGCCAGAAACTGGTGCAGACCCTGGTGCAGACCATCAGCGACGAAGTGGCCCAGGGCCTGGATGTCGTGGTCAGCCTGGGAGCAGATGCGCAGACCGACCCGGCCGAAGGCCCGATGCTGGCACGGCAGCTGGCCCGCTTGCTGCACGCGCCCATGGCCGCCGCCGCAGGTCTCGTCATCACCGGCGGTGAAACGGCCCGGGCGGTACTGGAAGAACTGCAACTGCGCCGCCTGCGCGTGCATTCCGAGAGCGAGCCCGGCGTGGTGCTGTGCATCACCGAGAACCAGGACATCGAACAAGACACCCCGCGCCAGTGGATTGCCACCAAGGCCGGCGCCTTTGGCCATCCCGCATCGCTGCAGCGCGCAAGCCGCGCCATCCATTCATTGCTGGCTGCCAGCACCCATGGCGGCCACACCGACCCACTCCCTACAGAAAGCAAGCAAAGATGAGCCATTCCCTGCCCGTCATCGGAATCACCATGGGAGACGCTGCCGGCGTGGGCCCTGAAATCATTGTCAAGAGCTTTGCGAACGACAGCCTGTACAGCCTGGCCAAAGCCGTGGTCATTGGCGACGCCAGGCGGCTGCAGAAGGCCAATGCGCTGATGGGCACCCAGGTGCGTGTGCGGGCGATCGAGGACATTGCCGATGCAGCCTTTGAGCGGGGCGTCATCGACTGCATTGATCTGCAGCTGATCCCGGATGACCTGGCCTTTGGCAAGCTCTCGCCCATTGCGGGTGATGCCGCCTTCCGCTTTATCGAGCGCGCGGTGGAGCTGGCCAAGGCCCAAAAGATCGACGCTATCTGCACCGCGCCGCTGAACAAGGAAGCACTGCATGCCGGCGGCCACAAGTTTCCCGGCCACACGGAGATGCTGGCGCACCTCACCGGCGTGGAAGAGGTCTCGATGATGCTGGTTGCGCCCAATCTGCGCGTGATCCATGTGACCACACATATCGGCTTGCTCGATGCCATCCGCAAGATCGAGCCGGGCCTGGTCGAGCGCACCATCCAGCGCGGCTACGACACCTTGCGCAAGGCGAGCATCGCCAACCCACGGATTGCAGTGTGTGGCATCAACCCGCATGCCGGTGAGAACGGCCTGTTTGGCTATGGTGAGGAAGAAGAAAAGATCATCCCCGCCGTGCAGAAGCTGCGCGACAAGGGTATGGACATTGAAGGCCCACTGCCGGCCGACACGCTGTTCTTCCGCGCCGGGCGCGGTGATTTCGACCTGGTGGTTGCCATGTACCACGACCAGGGCCATGGCCCCGTCAAGGTGCTGGGCCTGGAGGCGGGCGTGAACATCACCGTGGGGCTGGATGTGATCCGCACCTCGGTGGACCACGGCACGGCGTTTGACATTGCCGGCAAGGGCATTGCCGATGAGCGCAGCCTGCTCGAAGCTCTGCGCCAGGGCGCAGAACTCGCAACGCGCAGCTAAAAAATCCAGGAGACAAACACATGCATATCCACAGCACCGTCCTCAGTGGCCACAAGGTCCTCGACGACATCGCCTACCTGGTAAGCGGCAAGCACAAGCTGCTGTTTGTCAGCGACCAGAACATCTCCGGCATCGCAGGCGTGCAGGCGCTGTTGGCCCAATTGCGGCGCGCGGCCGCCGAGGTGCAGGTGATTGACGATGTGCCGCCCGAGCCATCGGATGCGGATGTGGAGCGGATTCTGCAAGAGCGCGATCTGCGCGGGGTGGACTTTGTCGTCGGCGTGGGCGGCGGCAGTGTGCTGGATGTGGCCAAGCTGCTGTCGGCACTGGCGCACCCGGAGTCGCCCAGCTTGGCCGAGCTGCTGGCGGGCACCAAGGTCACGCAGCGGGTCAAGGCGCTGATTGTGCCGACGACGGCGGGCACAGGCTCGGAAGCCACGCCCAATGCGATCCTGGCGATCCCTGCGCGCGAGACCAAGCAGGGCATCATCTCCCCGGTGCTGCTGCCCGACTATGTGGCCCTGGCGCCGGAGCTGACGGTGACCATGCCGCACAAAATTGCGGCTTCGACCGGGGTCGATGCGCTTTGCCACCTGATCGAGTGTTTTACCGCCAGCATTGCCAACCCGGTCGCCGACAACTACGCGATGATCGGCATGAAAAAGCTGTTCGAGAACATCGAGCTCTCGGTAGCCGAACCCGACAACCTCGAAGCCAAGCTCAATATGCTCTGGGCCTCGTACTACGGCGGCGCCTGCATTGCCCATGCGGGCACGCACCTGGTCCATGCCATGTCCTACCCGCTGGGCGGCAAGTACCACATCCCGCATGGCGTTGCCAATGCGATCTTGCTCGCGCCTTGCTTTGAATGGCTGCGCCCGCTGTGCGTTGCCAAGCTGGCACGCGCTTACGAGCTGGTGCCCGGTGCCAATATGGCGCTGGACGACGAAGGCAAATCGCATGCGCTGGTGGCCTACTTTGCCGATCTGGTCCAGCGCCTGCGCCTGCCGGCCAGCCTGCAAGAGCTGGGCATTGGCCGCAATCACCTGCCCGATCTGGTGAAGGCCGCGCTCGATGTGCAGCGCCTCATCAAGAATGTGCCCGGGGCCGTCACGGGCGCCGATATCGAAAAGGTCTACCTGAAGCTGTTTAACTGAGACAACACCATGGCAAACAAGCAAAAACTCCAAGGCATTCTGACGGCCATCATCACCCCCATGGACGCGGAGGACCGCTTTGCCGAGGCGCCGTTCCGCGAGCAGATCGACCGCCAGATCAAGGCGGGTAACGGCATTTTCTGCGGCGGCACGAATGGCGAATTCTTTGCGCTGACCGAGGGGGAGAAGCGCCGCGTCGCCGAGGTGGCGATGGAGCAAGTCGCTGGGCGCGCCAGCGTGGTCGGCCATGTGGGCGAGGTATCGACGGCCGAATGCATCCGCGCAGGCCGCGAGATTGCCCGCCTGGGTGTGGATGCGGTCGCCGCCATCACGCCCTGGTTTGTGCCGCTGTCGCAGGATGAGCTGCATGGGCATTTCAGCGCGATTGCCGATGCGCTGGAGGTGCCCGTTTACCTCTACAACATCCCCGCGCGCACCGGCAACACCATTGCGCCAGAGACCGCCAAGCGCCTGGCCGCGCACCCCAATATCTCCGGCATCAAGGACAGCGCCGGCAGCCATGAAAGCCTGAGCGGTTTTCTGAAAGTCGCCAAGGAAGTGCCGGATTTTGTCGTGTTCAACGGGCCTGACAGCCTGATCCACCAAGGCTTTGTCGAAGGCTGCGCCGGCGCTGTATCGGGCCTGGCCAATGCGGCGCCGCGCGAGGTCAATGCGATCTGGACGCGCTTTGCCGCGGGTGACATTGCCGGCTCGCGCCAGCAGCAAGAGAGGGTCACTAGCCTGCGCGAGGCGCTCTACAAGGTCTGCTTTGCGCCAGCCGCCGTCAAGCGCGCGGTGCAACTGCTGGGCTACCACGTGGGCAACAGCAAGTACCCCGTGCGCATCAGCGCCGAGCAGGAGGCGCAGATGCGCGAAATCCTGCAGGCCCATGGCATATCGGGTTGAGGCGTTGCGGACTCGGTTAAGCTCTTATCCGTTATCGCTATTGCGCTGTAGCCAGCCACGCATCCCATGAAGGTCGCCAACCGACGAGAGTCCATTTTGCATGCCGTGCATTCGGGCATGACCGATGTCGCCGCGCTGTGCGCGAGGTTTGCCATCTCCGAGGCCACCGTGCGCCGTGACCTGCAGGCGCTGCAGCAGGACGGCCGCCTGCTGCGCGTCTACGGTGGCGCCGTGGCGGCGCCCATCCGCCATGAGCCCGAAGAATCGCTGGAGTTGCGCAAGGTGCATGACGGCGAGGCCAAGGCCACGATCGCGCGCAAGGCCATCAGCCTGATCGAGCCGGGCGACACGATCTTTATCGATGGCGGCACCACCACCGATGCGCTCGCGCGCCTACTGCCCAAGGACGATTCGCTGCGCATCATCACCAACAACCTGCTGGCGCTGAACACGCTGAGCAGCCGTGATATCCCCGTCACCTTGATCGGCGGCGACTTGCGCCGGGGCAGCATGAGCGTCTACGGGTCGCTCGCCGACATGGCGCTCGAGCGCCTCACATTCGACAAGGTGTTTTGCAGCGCCGATGGCATCGATGCCGAGTTTGGCGTTTGCGAAGGCTCGATCGAGCAGGCCTGGTTCAAGGAAAAGCTGTTCCGCCGCACGCGCGAGGTCTATCTGCTGGCCACTGCTGAAAAGCTGGGCCGCAAGTCGCAGATGAACTGGTCGCCCATTCACCGCCAGTGGACCTTGATCACCGATGCCGCGCCCGAAAGCCATGCCGTGCAGGCTTTTGGCAACCACCCCTTTGTGACGGTGGTGCCGGTCGCCTGATTGGCGTGGCTCCCCTAGCTGCGGACCCACTCAAGGCCTGAGCAGCACCTTGCCTTTGCGGCCTGGTTGCAGGCTGGCAGCTGCCGCTTGGGCGGCATCGCCCAGGTCGTAGATGGCCTCGGTCGGCAGCTTCAGTTCACCACCCACAATGCGTTGGATCAGCTCAGCGATCAGGCGGCGTTTGTCCTGGGCGGACAGGGCCTCGCTCACCTTGCTGCCCCAAAAGCCTTTGACGGTGGCCTGTTTGAAGATCATCGCGCCCGAATCAATCTGCATTGGCTCGCCGGCCATGGTGCCAAACGACACCAGCGTGCCGCCTTCGCCGAGCAAAGCCAATAGCGCTGCGCTGGATGCGCCGCCAATCGAATCGACAGCGGCGTAAGCACCTTGGGGGCCGAGCAGCGCGCTGGCGCTGTGCTTCCAGTCCGCTTGCGCGGTTGACAGGACATTGGCAATGCCCAAGTCACTGAGCTCCTGCACACCTGCATCGCGGCGCACCAGGTTGAGCACCTGCACGCCGCGTGCGCTGGCCAGCATGGCCAGGGTCTTGCCGACGGCGCCATTGGCCGTGTTCTGCGCAATCCATTGACCGGGTTGCACGTTCAAAAACTCCAGCAGCATCAAGGCGCTGAGCGGCATGGCGATGAGCTGGGCGGCTACCTCATCGGGAATGGCCTCGGGCACGGGCACCAGCAGGCGCGCGGGCGCCAGAAAGTGCTCGGCCCAGGTTCCGTGGACGCCGGCTACCGCGACGCGCTGCCCCAGCGTGACGCCTTCGACACCCGCGCCGAGCGCATCGACCACGCCCACGGCCTCGCTGCCGCCAATGGCGGGCAGCTCGGGCTTGTAGCCGTAGCGGCCACGGATGGTCCAAAGATCATGGTTGTGGATGGGGGCGAGCAAGGTCTTGATGCGAACCTCGCCGGCGGCGGGTTGGGGCATGGGCTGCTCGCCCAGGGTCAGGACTTCGGCGGGCTCGCCAAAGGTGGAGTGAATCGCACTGCGCATGGGGGCTGTCCTTATTGGGCCAGCATCGACAGCAGGGCCTGGGCCACGGCTTCGCTGCTGGCGGGGTTCTGGCCGGTGACCAGGCGCCCGTCGACCTCGACATGCACCTGCCAATCCGGGCCCTTGTGGTAGTCGGCGCCCTGACGGATGAATTCATCTTCAATCAAAAAGGGCACCACGGCAGTGAGGCCCACTGCGTTTTCTTCGCTGTTCGTAAACCCCGTCACGCGGCGGCCTGCCACCAGGGGCTGGCCATCGGCGGCCTTAACTTTGATGAGGGCGCCCGGCGCATGGCAGACCAGACCCAGCGGCTTGCCTGCGCGCTCAAAGGCCTCCAGCAGTGCAATCGATTTGGCGTCATTGGCGAGATCCCACAGCGGGCCATGGCCACCGGGGTAGAAGACGGCATCAAAGTCATCGGCTTGGATCTGGGCCAGTGGCGTGGTCGCTGCCAACGCGGCCTGTGCCTGCGGGTCCTTACGGAAGCGCTCGGTGGCGGCAGTCTGGGCATCGGGCTCGTCGCTCTTGGGGTCCAGTGGCGGCTGGCCGCCCAGCGGGGATGCGAGTGTGATTTCGGCGCCTGCGTCCTGGAATGCGTAGTAGGGCGCGGCAAATTCTTCCAGCCAGAAACCGGTCTTGCGGCCTGTGTCGCCAAGACGGTCGTGCGAGGTCAGTACCAATAGAACTTTCATGGGGACTCCTTGGGGGATGAAGGGAGGGGTTGGGGAGAGGAGAGGGTGGATGCGTTGCAGGTCAGCAAATGCACGGTGGCGGCCCGCGCTTGCACCAGAGACGATCGGTCCTGGCTCAGCTTGGCCAGCAGCGCCGCGCCCAGCCACATCTGGTAGAGCACACGCGCGACCACCAGCGACGGCGGGCCCGCAGGCAGCGAGCCATCGCTGCGCGCCTCGTCAATGACGGCAGCGATCCTGGCCAGCAGCCGCTGCACGCCGCCATCGAGCACCTGGCGCATTTCTTCGGACAGGTCAGCAACCTCGGCCGCGAGCTTGACCACCAGGCATTCTTCGGCCCAGCCGCAGTGCGCATCACCGGGCGCTGCGATCCATGCGTCCCAGTAGCGCATCAGGCGTTCATAGCCCGTGCCATCGGCTGCCAGCAGGCCCTCGACCTTGCGGCCATAGCCTTCGACATACTGCAGCAGCAACGCGCAGCCAAAGGCCTCTTTCGACGGGAAGTAGTGGTAGAACGAGCCCTTGGGCACGCCGCAGGTCTTGAGGATTTCCTGCAGGCCCACCGCTGCAAAACCTTTGCGCAGCACGAGCTGGTGCCCGGTATCGAGGATGTGCTGGCGGGTGGCTTGCGCTTTCTGGGTCAAGGTCATGGGCTCGATGGTAGTAAAAAATAGACCGGTCGTCTAGTTAATCGAAAAATACCCCATACTCGGTGTGGCTTGACCGTTGCAGAGGTGGGAGCGGTTGCCGACAAGGCACTCCACACGCGACCCCCCAGGCGTCTGTCTCGGAGAAGCATCTTCATCTTCCCAGATGGTGGTCCATGCTGTCGCACCGGTGGCGCGCCTGCTGTCAGCCATTGCCGCAAGTGACTGTCATTGGGGGCTGTATATGAAACAAGCAGGTACTGCTATGCTATGTTTGTGACAGCTGCAGGATGACAACATCTGACCGGTCGGAGGCTGGTGTGTTGCAAACCTGATTTTTCATGGCGATGCGCCCGCAGAGGAGGCCGTATGAGATCCCGTGCAAAGTCTTTGTCGGAGCTGCAAATCACCGTGGTTACCCCGGACCAGATCAAGCTGTTCAAGATGGCTTATCTCGCAGGGGTCACC
Organism: Comamonas koreensis; assembly: GCF_014076495.1. Lineage (NCBI taxonomy): Bacteria > Pseudomonadati > Pseudomonadota > Betaproteobacteria > Burkholderiales > Comamonadaceae > Comamonas > Comamonas koreensis. The sequence goes on from NZ_CP043575.1 coordinate 2,637,480, forward strand.
GATGCGGCCGCCATTTTTGATGCCGACAGTGCGCTGGTCGCCAGCGACGAGGTGGCCAAGCGTATCACGCGGGCCTTGGACGAGGCCGTGGCCTCTTTCGAAGACGATTGCCTCTCGGTCGGGCCTTGCGATCTGGCGCCAGAGTCCGATACCTAGTGCCGCGCACAGCCCCCCAGCCAGCCCCGCTCGCGGGGCTTTTTGACGCCTGCATGCCGCGCAGGACTTTGCGCAGGGGTCATAGAAAATTCATCTGACACAGCTGTTAGGAGTTGTTCGTCAATCTTAAAATGAAACGGTCGTCACAAATTAGGATGATCGATGGATTCCATCACATGGTTGCTGCTGACCTATAAAGTCCCGGCCGAGCCCACAGCCAAACGCATGGCGCTGTGGCGGCGCCTCAAGGCCCTGGGGGCCGTGTACCTGCAAAACGGTGTGTGCCTGCTGCCCAAGACCGATGACCATGTGCGCCGGCTCAAGGTGCTGGAGAACGACATTGCCGCGATGGACGGGGACTGCGTGCTGCTGGAGACCATTGCGCTCGACCGGCGGCAGGAGGACAAGGTCATCACCCGCTTCAAGGCCGACCGCGACGACCAGTACCGCGAACTGTTGGGCCGCTGCCAGGATTTCGAGGCCGAGATCGCCAAGGAGATCGCGATCGAGAAGTTCACTTATGCCGAGCTGGATGAAGAAGAGACCGACCTGAAAAAACTGCAGGCCTGGTACGAGAAGATCCGCAAGCTGGACTTTTACGACGCGCCGCTGGCAGTGACGGCGGCCGAGCGCCTGCAGCACTGCGAATCCTTGCTGGAGGCCTATGCCCAACGGGTGTATGACGCGCATGACGAAAACCGTTGAAACCCCCGAGCCCGCAGGCGACAGCGCGTTGCAGCGCGGCGCACGCGCAGTGCCGCGCAGCGTCTGGGCGCTGGGCTTTGTCTCGATGCTGATGGATATCTCGTCCGAGATGGTGCATGCGCTCTTGCCGATCTACATGGTGGCGGTGCTGGGCACCTCGGTACTGGCGGTGGGCCTGATCGAGGGCATCGCCGAGGCCACGGCCTCCATCGTCAAGGTGTTTTCCGGCGCGATCAGCGACCGCTTTGGCAAGCGCAAGCTGCTGGCCGTGCTGGGCTATGGCCTGGGCGCACTGACCAAGCCGGTGTTTCCGCTGGCAGGCGGCCTGGAATGGCTGGTGGGCGCGCGCTTTGTGGACCGGGTGGGCAAAGGCATTCGCGGCGCGCCCCGTGATGCGCTGGTGGCCGATGTGACGCCACCGCATTTGCGCGGCACCGCCTACGGTCTGCGCCAGACCCTGGACACCATCGGCGCCTTTACCGGCCCCTTGCTGGCCATCGGCCTGATGTGGTGGACGGCGGACAACTACCAACTGGTGTTCTGGCTGGCGGTGCTGCCCGCGTTTGCGGCGGTGGCGGTGCTGGTGTTTTTTGTGAAAGAGCCCGCAACGCCGGTCGCCCAACGGCCGCGCCAGCTGCCCTTGCGCAGGCGCGAGCTGCAGCGTTTGCCCCGGGCTTACTGGGTGGTGGTGGGCCTGGGCCTGGTATTCACGTTGGCGCGGTTCAGCGAGGCGTTTTTGATCTTGCGCGCGCAGTCGGCCGGCCTGCCGCCCATGTGGGCGCCTGCGGTGCTGGTGGTCATGGGGCTGGCGTACGCGCTGTCGGCCTATCCGGCCGGGGCGCTGTCGGACCGCCGCCCCCGGCAGGATGTGCTGCTCGCCGGCTTGTTCTTGCTGGTGGCCGCCGATCTGGTGCTGGCCTTGGTACCCGGTGTGCTGGGCCTGGGGCTGGGCGTGGCGCTGTGGGGCCTGCATATGGGTTTTAGCCAGGGCCTGTTCAACGCGATGATTGCCGACAGCGCGCCGGCCGAGCTGCGCGGCACGGCCTTTGGCATTTTCCATTTGCTCACCGGTGTGGCCTTGCTGCTGGCCAGCGTGATGGCCGGGCTGCTCTGGGATGCCATTGGCTACCAGGCCACCTTTGTCTGCGGCGCGGCCTTTGCGCTGCTGGCGGCGCTGGGGCTGCTGCTGCAGCGCGGGCGGGGTTGAGCAGCCGGTCAAATTCAGCGCTGGTGGTTTGAGACGGCCCTTCGGGGCCGTTTTTGACGTGAATGCCTGCGGGTGGTGCTCAGCCGCAGCTTTATCGATGTCCAAACATTTATCAAGACTCATTCTCATTTAAAATACCGCGCGGCACTGCCAGGCCTGCGGTATCACAGGCATGCTCAGGCGCCCCGGGCCATGCCGCTGTGGCGGGCCCTGTTCACAGGATGGTCAAGATGCAAACAGCCCCCACCCCCCCACCTGCAGCCGGCCTGCTGGGCTACCGCACGCGTGTCGCGTCGCGGGCCATCGCCGCCATTGGCGGCGGTTATGCCTTGGCAGCGGCTTCTGCCGCAGCGGGGGCCGTGGGCTTTCAAACGCTGGGCATGGCCCGGGTGGATGCGACGATGGCGGCCACGATGCTGGCCTTTGTGGTCTACGCGATCGCGGCGATGTGGGCCTTTGCCTGTGCAACGGCCGTGCGCGCCTGGCTGGGCATTGCGCTGCCAGCGGCGGCCCTTGCGCTGATCGCCTGGGTGCTGGCGCCGGGAGCAGCGGCATGAGGGTCGACGGCAAACCCGAGGGCCTGCGGCAGTCGATGGCCTGGTTGCATACCTGGAGCGGGCTGCTGCTGGGCTGGCTGCTGTATGCGGTGTTCTTTACCGGCACCTTGAGCTTTTTTCGCAATGAGATCACCGACTGGATGCGGCCCGAGCTGCACCAGTCCGTGCCCGATGCGGACACCGCCCAGCGCGGGCTGGATGCCATGCAGGCGATTGCGCCCAAGGCCACGACCTGGACCTTGTCGCTGCCCAATGAACGCCAGACGGCGATCGAGGCCTCCTGGCGCGAGCCCGGTGCTGCGGCTGGCCGGGCAGGGACCCAGCGCGCCACCTTGGATGCCGGCACCGGCGAGCAGCTGCAGCCGCGCGAGACGCGGGGCGGCAGCTTCTTGTACCGCTTCCATTTCGAGCTCTATGCGATGCCGCGCATCTGGGGTCGCTGGATTGTGGGCTTTGCGACGATGCTGATGCTGGTGGCCATCATCAGCGGCGTCATCACGCACAAGAAGATCTTCAGCGACTTCTTCACCTTCCGCCCACGCAAGGGCCAGCGATCCTGGCTCGATGCGCACAATGCCACGGCCGTGCTGGCGCTGCCTTTTCACCTGGTGATCACGTTCAGCGGCCTGGTGCTGCTGATGAACATGCTGATGCCCTGGGGCGTGCAGACCGCCTACAGCGGCGACAGCAGTGCCTATTTCTCCGAGCTGCGGGGCAACCGCCAGGCACAGCCGGGCGCGGGCAATGCCAATAGCGGTAATGGCCCGCGTGAGGGCGGTCGTGCCAGCCGCGAGGCCAATGCCGATGCCGATACGCCCGTCGCAACCGTCGCAATGGCACCCGTGGGCCCGATGGTGGAGGCAGCGTTGCAGCAGTGGCCGGTGCATGGCGTGGGCAGCATCACCGTCAATGCTCCCGGCACTGCCCGCGCGACCGTGGAGCTGCGCGAGGGTGGGGGCTCCAGCCTGGTCAACCGGGGCGCGGCATCGACCTTGCTGTTTGATGGCGTGAGCGGCGAGCCGCGCCAGGCGCCAGAGGCCGCTGCCATCTCGTGGCCGCGTGCGACCAGCAATGTCGTATCGAGCCTGCACCTGGGCCGCTTTGCCGAGCCGCTGGTGCGCTGGCTGCTGTTCTTGAGCGGCGTGGTTGGCACCACGATGGCAGCCACCGGCATGGTGCTCTGGGTGGTCAAGCGCCTGCCCGAGCGGCGCAAGCTCGGCCGCACGCCCCATGGCCACCGCTTGGTGGAGGTGCTCAATGTGGGCGCGATCGCCGGTCTGTCGGTCGCCACGGCCTCGTTCTTCTGGTTCAACCGCTTATTGCCTGCCGATCTGGTTGGCCGCAGCGATTGGGAGATTCGCGGCTTCTTTACGGTGTGGGCGCTATGCCTGCTGCACCCCCTGCTGCGCCCGCACCGCCAGGCCTGGCGCGAGCAGATGCTGCTGGCCGCCGTGCTGCTGGCCTTGTTGCCGCTGCTCAATGGCCTCAGTGGCGGTGCATGGCTGCCCCAAAGCATTGCGCATGCGCAGTGGAGCATTGCCGGCTTTGACTTGATGATGCTGGCGCTGGCCGCCTTGCATGGCTGGGTCGTGTGGTGGCTGGCGCGCAGTGGGCAGACTGCGACCCCTGCAGCGCGCCAACCGGCAGCCGCTGCCAAGCCAGCCGCCACGGATACCGGTTTGCTGGCGCCGCATGCCGCCGTGGCCAGCGCGATGGAGCAGCAACGATGATCGCCATCGCAAGTCTGCTGTGGGCCTTTGCCGGTTTTGCGGCGCTGGCGGCCGCCATGGACCGCCATGAGGAACCACTGGGTACCGCCGCGCTCGCCCCCACGCAGCGGCATGGCTGGCAGGCGGGCGGCAGCGCCTTGCTATTGCTATCGCTGATGGCCTGCTTGCAGCGCTGGAACGCCTCGGTCGGCATCGCCGCTTGGCTGGGCCTGCTGACCTTGGCCGCGATGGCCTGGGGCCTGGTGCTGACCTATGCGCCCGAGCGCGCCAGTCGCTTGGCCTTGGCTGCCGCAGCCTGGGGGCTGCTGGCAGCGGCCATCGCCTACTGAACGCACAACGCCGCGCCAGGCAATGGCCTGGCGCGGCGTTGTTGTCTCAAGGGCAGTCTGTTTTAGCCCTGGTTGGTCTGCTTGTAGGCGCGGTTGGCGCGTTCCCACGCAGCCTTTACAGCAGGCTCAGCCTCTGGCCAGCCCAGGCGGCTTTGGGCACGCTCTTGCTGCCAGCGGCGCTCCCAGTCGCTGCGCGCATCGTCCCAATCGACCAGGCCATCACGCACCGACTGGTAGCCGGCGCGGTAGGCTGGCGCATAGTCGTCATAGGTATAGCCTTCGGCAAAGTAGGGCTCGCGCTGGTAGGCGTCGGCCCAGTAGGCATCCTCGGCAGTAGGGTTGACGGCCTCGGCAGCGCCCTTGCCGGCCAGGCCGCCAATCACGGCGCCCACGACACCGCCCACGGCGGTGCCGACAGGCCCTGCGACCGAGCCTGCGGCCGCGCCGGTCAACGCGCCACCGGCGGCACCAATGCCAGTGCCAATGGGGTGGGCTCCGGGCTCATCGGTGATGGGATCGGGGTTGAGTTTGGGATCTTGAGGATGGGTCATGCTGCGCTCCTGGGTTTGGTGGAGGACTTGGGTCCTGGTGCTTCCATGGTGCGGCGCTGACCGCGACCGGGCCGTAGGACAAGCGCAGCAGCGCTGGTACGACGGGCCTGCGCGGGGCTGTCACCACCGCCTTGCAGCCAGGTAGCGGCGGACCACAAGGCAGCAGGGCGTTTGCCTGACAGACGGCGTCTGCATCTGGCTGCACACTGGTTGCAGCGCAGCCGTTTGCCACTTGGATGCGGGCTGGATCTGCCCCCAGCCAGGAATCTTCCTCAACGATGGCCCAGAAGCCCACGCCATGATCCGATTGCAGTATTCTTTGGAGCTTGCCTATACGGTGCTGACCCCCAGCGCCGACTTTTTCTTCAACTTCCACCCCGCCTTCACCCCGCAGCAGTCGGTGGTGCAAGAGCACTTGAGCGTCAACCAGGCCGGTGCCACCTGGCAGCTGCAGCAAGATGCCGACGGTCAGCGCAGCCTGCGGCTGCAGGCGCAAAGCGGCCCGCTCCAGCTCAACTACCAGGCCACCGTCGAGATGCGCCACTACAGCGACGACCCCGAGAGCATTGCCGAGGTGCCGCTCTACCAATTGCCGCTAGAAGCGCTGCGCTATATCTACCCCAGCCGCTACTGCCAGTCCGACCGGCTCGCCGCCTATGCCTACGATCTGTTCGGCCAACAGGCGCCGGGTTATGCGCGTGCCCAGGCCGTGTGCAACTGGGTGCAGCAGCATGTGAAGTTCCGCTCCAACAGCAGCAGCGGTACCACCTCGGCCGTCGATACCTTGGTCGAGTGCGTCGGCGTTTGCCGCGATTTTGCGCACCTGATGATTGCCATGTGCCGCGCCATCAACCTGCCTGCCCGCTTTGTGACAGGCACCGATTACGGCGCCGACCCGGCCTTGGGTCCGCCCGATTTCCATGCCTATGTCGAGGTCTACCTGGGCGGGCGCTGGTACATGTTTGACCCTTCAGGTACTGCCATTCCGATGGGCATGATGCGGCTGGCTACCGGCCGTGATGCCGCCGATGCGGCGTTCGCGACCATCTTTGGCGGCGTCACCAGTGATGCGCCGCGCATCGAGGTGGTCGCTGAGCACGATGGCGGGCAGTGGCAGCTGCCGGTGCACACCAGGCAGGGCCTGTCAACGGCGCTGGTCTGAGCTGGAGCGCCACCCGCGCAACTGCCTTGATACGGCGCAAAGACCTGCCAGTGCGCCTGGCAACCGTGTGGCCCAAAAAAAATGCCGCCCCAATGGGGCGGCAGTGCATTCAAGAAGAAAGCCGATCCTGTCAAACAGGGTGTCCATGCAAATCAAGAGAGGGAGGGAGGGTACGCATGAACTCGGCGAAAGCGATGGTCAAATTCTAGGACGGCTATTGGCGCCCAATAGGGGAATGCCTGGAGCAATCGTCAGCAATTGACAAAAAAAGAGCCCGCATGACTGCGGGCTCCAAGGTCGTTTTCCTTTTCTTCTACTTCTACCTCCCTCCAGAGGAATCGAGATCATATGTCAAAACTATGACTGTTGAATAATCATAAATTCAACAAATGTCAGCTTTTCGAAAGCTTAGCGGATTCCAAGCAGACATCCACCCGGGTCATGCTAAATGCTATCAAGTGGTCGAATCAATAAATAGTTCAATGCTTGCCTGCGAGCTCGCAGGGTTTCCCACAACATCCGCGTCAAATCAAGGGATTGGACGCCCCGCTGGTTTGTGCCAATCGTTACTGAATGCATTGCCTGTTAGCACGCAGTTGGCGCAACAGATTGTTGGTGGTGCAATATTATGTACTAATTTCGACCGCGAAAAGCGGCATGCTGCCCAGCGGGTGACAGCATGCCGCAGCCCTTGTGCGCCACAGTGCGGACTAGATGGCGCCATGGGGGAGGGGTTCATAAGAAGCAGGCCAGCCTGCGATGCAAGGGCTGGCGTGAAAGGCAGACTCAGGCCACGGGCTTGCGGCCCACCGTGCGGATCAGCTCACCCACGCGCAGCAGGTACTGGTCAAAGGCCTGGTTGGCAGCAGCCTGGCTGCCGGTGGGCTGGGCAACGGTGCGGCCTTCGGCCTCCAGGCGGGCGCGGATCTCGGGGTTTTGCAGCGCCGCGCCAATGGCATTGCGCAGCAGGCTGACCCGCTCTGCCGGGCAGCCTTGCTTGACAAAGTAGCCGCCGCTGATGGTGTAGGCAAAGTCAGGCAGCTGCTGGCTTTGGCCGATGAGCGGGATATGGGCCAGCGGCGTGGGCAGTTCCTTGGAAAAGCTGGTGACGACCTTGAGCCGGCCCTGGGCCTGCATCGCATCAAAGCTGGTCTGGTAAGGCAGGATCGCCAGGTCCACCTCGCCACCGGCCACGCCTTGCAAGGCGGGGGCGCCGCCCTTGTAAGGCACATGCAGCAAGGGCGCCCCCACGCGCGTGGCCAAGGCCTCACCCATCAGGTGGTAGATGGAATCAATGCCCACGGTGGCATAGGTGAGCGGTTTGGCGCTGCTTTGCTTGGCCAGCGCAATCACCTTGTCCAGGGAGTCGGCCTGCAGCCCATTGCGGGCCAGCAGCACGATATGCGCTTCGCTGATCGGCGCCACCAGGCTGAAATCCTTAGGGGTATAGCGGGCCGAGGGGTTGAGCATCGGGGCCAGAAACACTTCGTTGATCGAGCCATGGAAGAACGTATAGGCGTCGGCCTGCGCGCTCAGGACCTTGTTGGCGCCAATGAGGCCGGTGCCGCCGCCGTAGTTCTCGACCACCACCTGCTGCTTGAGCGTCTTGCCAATGGATTCGCCAAAGATGCGGGCGGCGGTATCGCTGGCGCCGCCAGCCGGGTAAGGGACGACCAGCGACAGAGGCTTGCTGGGGTAGCCATCGGCGGCCCAGGCCGGTTGGGTGGCCAGCCACGGGGCGCCTGCCAGCACGCTGGCGTATTGAAGGAACTGGCGGCGATCGGTTGCGGTCATGGTGCTCTCGCTAGGTGGGTTTATTGCAGATAGCTGTGTGCCAGGCTGGCCCAGAAGGCCGCGCCGATGGGCAGGGCCTTGTCATTGAAGTCATACAGCGGGTTGTGCACCATGCAACCGCCGTCCTGCCCCAGGCCATTGCCCAGCCGCACATAGGCGCCGGGGCGGTGCTCCAGCATGTAGGCAAAGTCCTCGCTGCCCATGACCGGGCCGCGCGTGACCACGTTGTCGGCGCCCAGCAGTTTTGCGGCCACTTCGCGGGCACGCTCGGTCTGCGCGGCATGGTTGACCAGCACCGGGTACTTGCGCTCGTAGAGCAGATCGGCCTGGAGCTGGTAGCTCTGCGCCTGGGCGCTGACAAAGTCGCGCAGCCGGGTTTCGATCTGGTTGCGCACCTCGGGGTTGAGCGCGCGGATGCCGATCTTGATCGTCGCGCTCTCGGGCACGATGTTGTAGGTGGCGCCCGCCTGGATGGAGCCCACGGTGATGACGGCCGATTTGAGGGCATCGACCTCGCGGCTGACCAGCGACTGCAGGCCCAGCACGATGCTGGCAGCGGCCTGCATCACATCGATGCCATGGTGGGGCATGGCGCCGTGCGCCGAGCGCCCGGTCAGGGTGACGGTGGCACGGTCAAACGAGGCCATCGCCGGGCCGGTGATCATGCCGATCTGGCCCACCGGCAGGCCCGGCGTGTTGTGCAGCGCATAGATTTCATCGCAGGGGAACTGCTCGAACAGGCCGTCATCGACCATGCGCAGCGCGCCGCCTTCGTTCTCTTCTGCTGGCTGAAAAATCAGGTTCAGGGTGCCGCTGTAGTCCACCGATTCGGCCAGGTAGCGCGCCGCGCACAGCAGGATGGCCGTGTGGCCGTCGTGGCCGCAGGCATGCATCTTGCCGCTCAGGGTGCTGGCATAGGGCAGGCCGGTTTTTTCCTGGATCGGCAGCGCATCCATGTCGGCACGAATGCCGATGCTGCGGCTGCCCTGGCCTTTTTTGAGGCGGCCCACGACGCCGGTGCTGCCCAGGCCCCGGTGTACTTCATAGCCCCAGGACTGCAGGCGCTCGGCCACCAGGTCACTGGTGCGCAGCTCTTCAAACGCCAGCTCGGGGAAAGCATGGATCTGGTGGCGGATGCCGACAAACTCAGGCGCAAGGGCCTGTACGGCAGATAGCATGGAGGGTTTGATAGGTGCGTTCATGGTGGGGCCGTCACAAAAAAGTCAAACCATTATCGAAACTGCCATCCGTCGCGTCCATGACAACGCCGGCAATCAAACGTTGCAAGAATCGCAACAATTGGCGGAGGCAAGCGATGTTGAACCTGGGGATGGACGATGTGCTGGACCGCAAGCGGGCGCTGTGCCTGCTGCAGATCATGGAAACTGGCTCGGTGCGCGGCGCCGCTGAGGTGCTGGCCGTGGACCCGTCCATGGTCAGCCGCACGGTGGCCCGGCTGGAGCAGGACACGGGATTGGTGCTGCTGGAGCGGCGCGGCCGGGGCGTGGTGGTGACCGATGCCGGGCGCATGCTGGCGCTGTTTGCCCGCCGCCAGCAGGACCTGCACGACACCTTTGTCGCCGAGGTCAACAGCCTCAAGAACGCCCAATCCGGCCACCTGGACCTGGTGCTGGGCGAGGGCACCCTGGACATGGTGATGGGCCCGGTGCTGCAGGATTTTGTGCGGGCCCATGGCGAGGTGCGCTACCACATCAAGGTGGCCGGCACCGAAGAGGCCGTGCAGTGCATTCTGGAGGACCGCGCGCATATCGGCATCGTGTTCCAGCCGCCGGCCGATGCGCGCCTGCGTTCCCACCATGCCCGGCTGGCCCCCGTGCGGGTGCATGTACGCAAGGGCCACCCGCTGGCCAGCCACCAGGGCCCGTTGAGCCTGGCCGATCTGGCGCCTTACCCGGGCGCGGCGCTGGAAGAATCCTTTGGCGTGCGCAAGCACATCCAGGCCGCCGAGCTGGAGGAGAACATCCGCCTGCAGCCGATGCTGACCACCAACTCCTTCAAGGTGCTGTGGGATTTTGCGGTGATGGGCCTGGGCTACATCATGACGCCGCGCTCCATTCCGCTCCAAGGGGTGGCGCTGGAGACTTTGGTGTCGCTGCCGCTGGCCAGCCCGGTGCTCAACCACAGCCAGCTGCATGTGGTCACCCGCAGCGGCCGGCCGCTGTCGCCGGTGGCGTCGCAATTGCTGCGCCATATGCTGGCGGCGTTTTCGGCGGCTTGATGTGTCCCCGCAGGGAGCGCCTACCAACCGTCATACACACCGACCGTTTTAACCTGGCCGCCGCGCCAAGAGCTCCCAGACCCCGGCGGCTGATAGCAGGCCACCCCCTGCCATGTTGAACCAGCGCAGCGACCTGGGTGAAGACAGCAGCTTTCTGGCAGACGATGCAAAGGCGGCATAGAGCGTGGCGTTGAGGGTGGCCATCACGACAAAGGTGATGGCCAGAATCCAGAGCTGGCGCGCAAGCGGTGCCTCGGCGCTGATGAACTGCGGCAAAAATGCCACGAAGAACACAATGCCTTTGGGGTTGAGCGCCGTGACCAGGTAGGTGTTGGCAAACAGCTTCCAGCGCGAGCTGGAGACAGGCGCGGCAGCCAGCTCGGACGGCGAGATGCCAGCGCGCAAGAGCTTGATGCCCAGGTAGAGCAGGTAGAGCCCGCCTGCCCATTTGACGACGGTGAACCACCAGGCCGACGCCGCCAAGAGCGCCCCCAGCCCCAGCAGCGACACCACCAGCGCCGTCGAATCGCCCAGCGCCACTGCTGCGACGAGCGGTACATTGGCGCGGCGCCCCTGGGCCATCGAATAGCTGATGACCGTGAGAATCGTCGGTCCCGGAATGATGAGCAGCAGGGCAGATGCTGCGACAAAGGCAAACCACAGTTCGATCGGCATGGAGGCTCCTGGTGGCAGAGGGGCAAAGGGGGATGGGGCGGGAGTCACGCGCAGGGTACTGGCGACTATGTTGGTGAGCGGGCACTGGCGCTGTGCCATGGTACGGCGAATTGCCCCCGAGCGCTGTCTGTCGTGCGTCCCTGCCTGCGCAACCGGCCATCCACTACCAAATATCCTGGGCCGGCGTGCCCTGGTGGTAGCGCAGCTGCCAATGGCCATCTGTCAGCAACCAGATCGACGAGCGCAGCGTGTGCTTGCTGCGCAGGCCCTGCGCGTCGCGCTGCGTGCTGCGGTAAGTGAGCAGCGCCACACCGGGGGCCAGCTCGGTCGCGGCATAGCCGTCCGCCTCGATCTCGGCAGTGTCTGCTTCGTTGCGCAGCGCCTCCAGCACCTGCTCTCGGGTATAGCGCTGGCCGGAGCGGCCTGTCTCTTCAAAGGCCGGGTGCAACAGTTGCGACACGCGCCTGGGCTGGTTGCGGATCTCCGGGCGGAGGAGTTGGGCCTCCTGTTGTGAAAGCTGCTGTGTCAGGGTGGGGTCCATGGGCGCGTGCCTGTGGGTGTTGCCGGTGTGGATTGCCCGCGAGGGGGCAGCAGGCATCCTAACAGGCGCGCCATGCCTACCCACATGCACCAGCACGAGCACTGGCACGAGGACCAGCACTAGCCAAACGTAAACGCATACCCCTGCGCACCCGCATCCAGAAACTCGATCTCCAGCGTGCGCTGCTTCACCGCGCCTTGCTGACGCACCAGCTGGTAGAGCCGTGTGGCATCGACCTGGCCGTAGCCCTGGGCATCGACATCGCTGCCGTGGTGGCTGCCCGGGGGCTGGCCATCGATGGTGATCCGGAACCGCAAGGGGCCGGCACCGGCAGCGCCCAGCACCAGGTTGGCATCGCGGGCCTCAAACCGCAGCGCCAGGCGTCCGCCCGCCTCATTGGCTTGCACCAACTCGGGCATCAAGGTCCAGTTGCCCTGCAAGGTCCAGGTGTTGAGGCGCAGCGACGCTGACTGGTAGTTGGCGGCCTTGTCGGGGGCGGGGCGGCCTGCCAGGCGCAGGCTGCCGCCTTTGTCGTAGCCCAGGTAGAGCTCGGGGCTGCGCAGGCTGGCGGTGTCGGCGGGCAGGCCCAGGCCCTGGGTGTCGGGGGTGACGCTGGCATTGACTTTGGCGTTGTTGGCAGGCGCCGTTGCAGCCGATGGCGCTTGGGCTTCGCGCAGCAGCTCGTTGAGCGCACGCTCGGTGGCCGCATAGCCGCCTTCGCCAAACTGGTGGTGGCGCACCCGCCCTTGGGCATCCACCAGGTAGAGCGCGGGCCAGTACTGGTTGTTAAAGGCGCGCCAGATGCGGAACCCGTTGTCCTGCACGACGGGGTAGCTGATGTTGAGCTGCTGCAAGGCCTTTTCGACATGGCGGCGGTCCTTCTCGAACGCGAACTCGGGCGCATGCACCCCCACCACGACCAGGCCGCGATCGGCATACTTTTGCGCCCAGGCCTTGACATACGGCAGGGTGCGCAGGCAGTTGACGCAGGAGTAGGTCCAGAAATTGACCAGCACCACCTTGCCGCGCAGCGTGGGGATGGACTGCGGCTCGGCGTTCAGCCATTGCGTGCCACCCTGCAGGCTGGGGCGGGTCGATTCCACTGGCAGCGGGCTGGTGTAAGGGGCGCTGCCGCCGACCGGCGCTGGGGAATTGCCGACCCGCTCGGCCGCCTGGGCCGAAGGCATGGCCGCTTGCAGCAGGCTGCTTTCCAGCCCATTGCTGCCCAAGCCGTTCAATGCCCCTGATTGTGCGAGCACGCGGCTGTCCAGCCCGGTGGCCACGGCCAACACGGCGGCCAGCATCGCGGCGCCAGCGGCACGCCGGCCGCGCTCGCCTGGCAGCCATTGGGCCCGCAGGCGAGCCAGGGTTCCGGCGCTGATGCGCAGGGCCGCCCACAATGCCAGGCCGGCACCGGCCGCATAGCTCAGCAGCAGCGCGCTGGTGGCAGTGTCCGGCCCCGCCAGTGCGGCACCCGACAGCAGCAGGCCCAGCACCGGGCCGGCGCAGGGCGACCAGATCAGACCCGTGGCCACGCCCAGCAGTGCCGAATGCAGCCAGCGGCGCTGGATCTGTTGGGCAGCCAGCTTTTCTCCGATCTGCACCAGCGGCCGGCTCCACCAGGCAGCCAGGCCAGGCAACATCAGCGACGCTGCAAAAACGCCCAATGCGAGCAGCGCCAGGCCCCGGCCAAATTGGCTCAGCTGCACCGCCCAACTACCGGCTGCGGCGGCCAGCGATGCGGTAGCGGCAAAGGCCAGCGCCATGCCGATCAAGAGCGGCAGGCTGCCGTGGCGGCTGGGCTGGCCCTGGCGTGCAAACACAAAGGGCAGAACGGGCAGGATGCAGGGGCTCAGCACGCTGAGCACCCCCGCGGCAAAGGCAGCAAGGTACAAGGCCATGGCAGCTCCATTGGTGGCTGGTTGGGGGGTTACAGGCGGGTGACGTCGATCACGGCCTGGGCGAAGGCCGCCGGCGCCTCCTGGGGCAGGTTGTGGCCAATGCCGCCCTCCAGGTTGCGGTGCTGGTAGGGGCCGCTGAACTTGGCCGCATAGGTAGCCGGCGCGGGGTGTGGCGCACCGTTGGCATCGCCCTCCATCGTGATGCTGGGCACGGTGATGCGGGGCGCGCTGGCCAGCCGGGCCTCCAGCGCATCAAAGCGCGATTCGCCCTTTGCCAGTGCAATGCGCCAGCGGTAGTTGTGCACCACGATGGCGACATGGTCCGGGTTGTCAAAGGCCTGGGCGCTGCGCTGGTAGGTGGCATCGTCAAACTGCCATTGCGGCGAGGCTTGCTGCCAGATAAAGCGGTTGAAGGCGGCGGGGTTGGCGGCATAGCCGTCGCGGCCCCGGTCGGTGGCGAGGTAAGACTGGTACCACCAGGCATATTCGGCAGCGGGTGCCTGGGGCTTGGCATTGGCCTGCGGGTTGCCGATCAGGTAGCCGCTCACCGATACCAGACCACGCACCCGCTCGGGCCAGATCGCCGCCATGATGCATGCTGTGCGCGCGCCCCAGTCAAAGGCGCCGAGCACGGCCTGGCCAATGCCCAGCGCATCCATCAGCGCAATGATGTCCTGGGCAACTGCGCCTTGCTGGCCATTGCGTGCGGTGCTGGCGGACAGAAAACGCGTGCCGCCATAGCCGCGCAAGTAGGGCACGATGACGCGGTAGCCCGCAGCCGCCAGGCGCGGCGCCACATCGACAAAGGCATGGATGTCATAAGGCCAGCCGTGCAGCAGGATGGCGACGGGGCCGTTGGCGGGGCCCGCTTCGGCGTATTCCACCCGCAGGTCGCCGGCATCGATCTGCTTGAGCGGGCCAAAGCTGGTGGCACTTGCCGGGCTGGCGGCGCGTGCGCTGCTGGCCAGCAAGCTGCCCATCGGCGCCAGGGCCAGGCCCAGGGCGGCATGGCCCAAGAAGCTGCGGCGGGAGGAGGTGGTGATCGGGTTCATGGAGGGCCTTTGCTTGGTGAAGATGGTTGGATAGCTGGGCGCCGAAACTTGTGTGTCTTGGCTGTCAGCTAGTAGACCGCCGCCATGTATGTGGCATGTGTCATGCGCACCCCCCAAATGCATGGCCGTGTAGCAAGCGGCGCGGGCAGATACACAGCTATACAAAGCCGTGATGGCCGACCCCGGAAACGCCACCACCACCTCAAAGGTGGCGGTGTTGGGGGTGGTGGGGGGTGCTCGGGCGTTTTAAGCGCGGGGCCCGCGCTTGCGCAGCGGGGTGCTGCTGCTGGTCAAGGGGCAGGGCCGGCCTGCGGGCGAGGCGATCTCAGCAGCCGCACATCCCAGCAAGAACATCCATGTGTACAGCCATTTGCGAACCCTAAACATCCTGGGCCTCCACCTGAGCGGCAAACACATAGCCCTCGCTGCGGACGGTCTTGATATAGCGCGGCTCGCGGGCGTCGTCGTTCAGGCACTTGCGCAGGCGGCTGATCATCAGGTCGATGGAGCGCTCAAACAGCTCGGCCTCGCGCCCCTGGGTGATGGACAGGATCTGGTCGCGGCTGAGCACCTTTTGCGGGTGGTCCACCAGCACGCGCAGCAGCCGGTATTCGGCGCCGCTCAGCGACACCATCACGCCATCCTGGTCCAGCAGCACGCGCTCCACCGTATCGAGCCGCCATTCGCCAAAGGCCAGAAACCGCGCCTCCTCGCTGCTGCGCATATTGGGTGGCAGCATACGGGTGCGCCGCAGCACCGATTTGATGCGCGCGAGCAGCTCGCGCGCGGCAAAGGGCTTGGGCATGTAGTCATCGGCGCCCATCTCCAGGCCCAGCACCCGGTCGGTCTCATCGCCGCGTGCCGTCAGCATGATGATCGGCGTGGTCTTGAATTTGCCGGCGCGCAGGTCGCGGCACAGGGTGAGCCCGTCTTCGCCGGGCAGCATCAGGTCCAGGATGATGAGGTCAAACGGCCCTGCCGTCTCCAGCAGCTGCCGCATATGCCGGCCGGTGGGCGCAGTGGTCACGCGCAGGCCATTCTTTTGCAGGTAGGCGCTGACCAGGTCGCGGATATCCCGGTCGTCATCCACCAAAAGAATGTGGTCGCTGGCAGGAGAGGTGCTTGTCATGGCAGAAGGTGGCGGTGGTGTCAGTGGATGTCGGTGGTATCAGCGGGTAGCCGGCAGCTGCAGGCTGGCGCGCAGGCCGCCTTCGGGGCGGTTGTGCAGGCGCAGCGTGCCGCCCAGCGACAGGCTCAGCTGATGGGCAATGGCCAGGCCCAAGCCCGAGCCGCCGGTGTCGCGGTTGCGCGAGGCCTCGACCCGGTAAAAAGGCTGCAGCACAGCAGTGAGCTGCTCCTCGGGGATGCCGGGCCCGGCGTCAAAGACGTCGATGCACAGATGGCCCGCTTGCAGGCGCAGATGCACATCGGCGCGCTGGCCGTACTTCAGCGCGTTGTCGATCAGGTTGCCCAGAATGCGGCGCAGCGCATGGGGTCGGGTGTGGATGGGCTGGCCCGCAGCGCCATCGAGCGTGACAGGGCTGCCGGTGTCGGCATAGTCATTGACGATGCTGCGCAGCAGCGCATCGAGGTCCAGGCGCCGCACCTTCTCGTCGGAGCCTTGCAGGGTCTTGGCGTAGTTGACGCCTTCCTGCACCAGGCTGCGCATGGCCTCCAGGTCCTGGCGAAACTTGTCGGCATCGGGCATGTCGTCCATCAGGTCCACCCGCAGGCGCATGCGGGTGATGGGGGTCTGCAGGTCGTGCGAGATGGCCGCGAGGATCTGCATGCGCTCGTTCAGGTAGCCGGCAATGCGCTGCTGCATGGCGTTAAAGGCACGCGCTGCGCGCACCACCTCGGCGGGGCCGGCCTCAGCCACCACAGTGGGCTGCAGGTCGGGGCCCAGCTGGTCGGCCGCCGCTGCCAGCCTCTCCAAAGGCCGGGTGACCAGGCGCACCGCCAGCCAGGCCAGGCCCGCCAGCACCAGCAGCTGGCCCCCGAGCAGCCAGGTAACCCAGCCCGACACGGGCATCGGCACGCGGCGCGCCACGATGTAGAGCGGCGAGCCATCGCTCAGCCGCAGCTGCATGCGCACGGCATCGGACCGGTCGCCCAACTGCCCCATCGCCAGCACCGGAAAGGGCTGCAAGGCATCGGCCACCACCTGCGCAAAGCGGGCCAGCGCCGGGTCGGTGGGCGCGGCGTTGCTGACCGCACCTTCCAGAGAAAAGCTGTAATTGGGGCGCTCCAGCTTGGGGAACCAGTCCTGGCGCTCGCCCGCCGGCAGCCGGTCGATCAGCGCGACCGAGCTGGCGATATCGCGCTCGACCCCGCTGATCATCAGCCGCATCAGCGCCTGCTCACGCTCATGGCGAATGGCCATATAGGTGAGCAGCTGGGCCACCCCCATGCCCAGCACCACCAGCAAGGCGATGCGCGCCAGCAGGGTGGAAGGGACAAGCCGTTGAAGAATGCTGCGCATGGAGGTCAAACCGGGTGGGGAGCCAAGGGGCGATCAGGCCACGGAAAGATCAACCTGGATATTGCCGCGTGTCGCCTTGGAATATGGGCAGAGTTGGTGCGCCGCCCGCACCACCGCCAGGGCTTGGTCATGCGCCACGCCGGGTACCTTGACGTTCAGGCGCGCGGCCAGCGCAAAGCCCTCGGCGTTTTGCACCAGGTCCACCTCGGCTTCGACCGCCAGGTCAGCCGGCAGCTTGACGCCCAGCGGCTGCGCCGCCCGGGCCATCGCGCCCATAAAGCAGGCCGACCAGCCCGCCGCAAACAGCTGCTCGGGGTTGGTGCCCGTGCCCGCCGTACCAAACTGGGTCAGGCGAATATCCAGATGCCCGTCATCGCTGCGCGATGCGCCGGAGCGGCCGCCGGTGGTCGTCGTGCGGCCGGTGTAGAGAACCTTGTCTTGTGCTGCGCTCATGGTCAAATCCTTGTGGAGCTGTTGTTTTGTCAAACTGACGGAGCGATTGTTCAAGCCAGCGGCGCTTTGGCAAAGGGGTTGTCTGACCGAATGTAGCGCTGCGAGAGGCAGTGTACAAAACTATACAAAAGTGTTGGGTGGTGAGAATTGCAGGCTGCCAGGCTGGGTGCCCGACGAAAGAAAATCGCGGCGAAATAAAGCGGGGTGGCCTTGTTGATGGAGGGAGAAGTTCTTTCCGAGTCCCCTGAGAACAGCGCCCGCGCTACTACCTGCAAACCCTTTACGTCGCCCCTTAGTGCACGTAATGCATGCCCTGCTGCATGCCACGGGCTGGTTGGCCCGGAAGTCCATGGACCGCATCGCTTGAGCGGGCAATGGCGCGCAGGCTATGCGCCAGCGCTTGGGCTATTGCTGCATTGAAATAGAGCACCTCCATGTCATCGACCGTGACGGCTTCCCGACCTAGCCGGGCCGCGACCGCTTCACTGAGGAGGGCCGAGAGGCTCGGGCAGAAGAGGGGTTCAAAAATGCGCCACACCTAAACACTCCCATTCCTGCCGTGCTACAGTTAGGCCGCTGCGCCAGTCAAGCGCAGCCGGGATTGGCGTCCCGATTCCCGCTGCGACGCAAGCCGCAGTCTCTTCCGCAGAGTACCTGCGGCTTGTTTGTTCGTGCTCGTTTTATGGCGGCTCGGGCAGGGAGCCGCGAGGCTCGCCGGTATGCGCAAGCGGGGCCGGTACGCCAACCTGTTCGAGCTGCCGCCCCCATTGGCGTGGGAAGCGGTGGTTGTAGCAAACCATCCTGCTTGGAGTCCACCATGGCTCAGTCATCCCCTGCGCACATCTCTGCGCCCACTTCCTGCCTGGGCGAAAGCGCCTTTATCCAACTCCATCCCGACGCGCACAACGCGCTGAACATGGCCGTACAGGCACTACTGCCTCCACTGCGCAACCTGTCCCGGAGTCAGGAGGCGTCATCATGAACAGCAAGCCCCAAGCTGCCCCTCCAGCAGCAAAAGCCGGCTCATCCGTGGATTCCAGCTCGGACACCTCCCGCCCGGATAAAGCTCTTGCCGATGCCATCCAGGCCCTCGCTGGCCATGGCGATCAGCCTTTAGACATTCATGACATTTGCAGGCTCCGCAGGGCTGGCGGCTTTACGGACGACCTGGCGCTGACGGAGTGCGAAGCCCAAGCGATCAACACGCGCTTGTATGGCTTGAGCGCTATATCGACTCTGCTGATCGGTGCAGATGATGGCGGGTCGTTCAAGCTGAGCAAGTGGCTGCAAGGCGGTCTGCACAGTGCTTTGTATGCGCTGACGGAGGATGCGCAGGCGGTGCTGTATCGGGCTAATGAGAAGGCTGCCGAAGCGCGGAAGGATGGCGTAGCATGAATTGCAGCACTACCCCCGCTTAAAAGCAAGCAGCGCGCCAACAGGCGGCATTAGTGGATGCCGGCACTTGTGGCGTTGGGTGAGGGGGGCTGCAAGTCGCGTGCGCCCCATTCACTATTCATCAATTTGCAGGGGGTAAGAGCTCGGTTGGCGCATACCCATGGGAGCGACCGACTCCTTTGAACTGCTAGAGCTGAAGTCTCAATGCGGTCTGGAGGCTAAGCGAATTGTTTTTGCTTGCCACGGGACCTGAGATAGGCGGCCAGCTTTGCATCAGTCGCATAGACATAGCACCCTTTCATTCCACGTGTCATTAGCGTGCGGTACGTATTCTTGATGATCATGTCCGCCTGCCGTGCAGCTTCAGCAGGCTGCTCCTTGGACATCTTCACGAAGCCTTTCATGGTTTT
The DNA here is from genome assembly GCF_014076495.1 of Comamonas koreensis. NCBI lineage: Bacteria > Pseudomonadati > Pseudomonadota > Betaproteobacteria > Burkholderiales > Comamonadaceae > Comamonas > Comamonas koreensis. The sequence continues at coordinate 2,656,819 of NZ_CP043575.1, forward strand.
ATCGTGCCGATCGCGCGCTCTGGGTAGAGTGGTAAGTTTCTCTCCGTCCATCACCAGATCAGGACCAATGATCACGCCGATGTAGTCCACTTCCAGGCCTTGGCAGGTGTGGATACAGCCCACTTGCTGCACTGAATGGGGTGCCATGATCCAAAGACTGCCGTCTTGGTCAAGATTCCATTGACGCTGGTAATCGCCGATCACCACATCCATCTGCTTGGAGTCCTTCTTGCTGTTCCATGGCCAGCAATATCCGGCGACCACGCGTGCTCGGTTGCCGCTGTTCTTTGCCTCAATCGCTGCGTGCATTTCCTCGGGGTCATCGAAAACTTGAAAGTCAAACGGAATATCCTCAAGGCTGCCGTTCGCAGTCGCTCTGATTTGCAACACATCGTCCACCCAGGCAAGGTAACCATCTGAACCTGCACAGCGAAACTGCGAGGCAAGAGCGTACTCCTCAACCTCTGCTCCGCGAGCGGCCGCAAACTTACGGATGGCTGCCTTGGTTCCTACATCTTTGAGCGTTACGCGCTGGTCTTCGTCAATAAAGAAAATGCTGCACTTGGCTGCATTGATAAGCTCCTGGACTTGGTGTGTACCCAGGTTCCCATAGAAACCACTTTTCTCGGTCAGGCGGTGCGCCTCGTCAACTACCAGCACGTCAAAGGCATCCGTGCTTGTTTCAGTGAACGAGCCCGAGCCACCAAACAGATTGACCAGATGCGCGTTCTCTCGGGTCTGGATGAGCTTTTCGCTGTACACGGCACGCGGTGCCGCATTCTTGGAGATGTATTTAACAGTCAGCCCTTCTCGCAAGGCGGCCAGCAGGTTTACTGCAACGACCGATTTGCCGGTTCCCGGACCGCCTTCAATGATCACGACACGAGGTTTTTCGGAAGAGCTCGCCTGACGGCATGCAGCCTTTGCAGCTTCAAAAATCTCCTTCTGATCATCGATCAACGCGAATTCTTCGTTGCCTTTGAGAAGCTTCCCGACGACGTCAGCAAGCGCTTTGGAAGGGCGAAGACGGCCTTGTTCTAGATCGAACAGCACCTGACGACCTCGTCCATGGCGAAGATGCTGTTTTATGAATTCTCTGAGTCGCTTGCGATCATCATCACCTTTCAGGAACAGTGGCGCACGTTCAATATATGGTTGATAGTGAGCCGCGTCGATGATTCCATCCGCAGCGTAGTTGTGCAGGTAGGCACAAGGGCGTACTTGCAAACCGCCATCGTAGACAGCTTCGTTGAAGCCTTCCAAAAATGCGGTGTAGGACCATGCCTGGTAGCTGGGATGCACACGCATTTGGTCTGAGCGACCGCCATGACGTAGCAAGACAATGGCATCGCGGTCCGTAGCGTTAACAGAGGACCACTGCTTTAGCTCCACAACAATCAGACGTCGCGAACCATCATCAGCATGCCCAGCAAGAATGACGTCGATGCGTTTGGCAGATTGCGGAAGGATGAATTCCACTGCCACCCCAACATCGTCGGCAATTTCCGGGTCACTCAGGACACGTGCCACGTAGCCCAGGGATTCTCGCCAGGATCGGATCTCTGCCTGCGCCACTTTTCGGTCTGTGGCAGCGCGGTACTTTTCGTAAATGACGTCCTCGATGTCACGATCGTTGTAGTCAACCAAGAATTCCTTCTTGTCAGCTTGATAGACGATCATGGCTTTGGCAACTGGTCGTACTTGGTACTCACTCCTTTAGAGAGTTCGATCGGGTACTTGGCAGCGTTGGAAGCGAGTTTGCTGCTCACTGCGGCATTCAGGTCAACCCCAAGCACGTCGGCAAGTCGCACAAGGTAAAGCGCGACGTCCGCGAGCTCATCGCGCACTGCTTGGGATGTTTTTGGTGAGGTCGCAGCACTGAGCGAATCCGCTTCCGACATCCACTGAAATATTTCGGTGAGTTCGCCAACTTCTCCGGAGAGCGCCATGACCAGATTTTTGGGCGAGTGAAATTTATGCCAATCTCGCTCTTCAGCAAATTGCCTCAATGCTTGAGCGGCGCCATCAACGTTAACAAGAGTTTTTTCCACGGGTCATACCTTTGGTCTCAGCTTGTGGTTCAAACTGATCTCGGGATTCGGGCATCCGAAACGATGCTGCCTGCAGCACTAAAGTGCTTCTTCTGCGTGAGAGGGCAACATGTTCGTTTTGAACAGATGATAAGGTTATTTATCTGTGTTCTGATGTTTTTGAAGGGCTTTTGCACAGCCCTTCTTCCCTTTGTGCGCTGGTGGATGAAGCGCGTCGGTTCATGCAATGGGGACTGGCACTGTCAGCAGTTTTTTTCACAGCCTTTGCAACCGCCTGCTGCCGAATGCCTGGAAACGCGGGACATCTCCTATGACGTCCAAGCGCAGACCTTCTGCATCGCCAACGAGTGGAATGGCACTGGCGCCAACTCATCTATCGGCCCCACTGGCCTACACCAACTGGCCACCCATCTACTGGCGCTATCCCACCAGCTTGGATGCATCCAGCCCGGATACCGCGCATGTTGATGCCTTCCAGTCCATCGTGGACCAAGACGACCGACCTTTAGACATTCACGACATTTGCAGGCAACGTAGGGCCTGCGGCTTTACGGATGACCTGGCGCTAACGGATTGGGAAGCCCAAGCGATCAATACGCGCTTGTATGGCCTGAGTGCCATATCGGCTCTGCTGATGGGGGCAGATGACGGCAGGTCGTAAAAGTTGAGCAAGTGGCTGCAAGGCGATCTGCATAGCGCTTTGTATGCGCTGATCGAGTATGCGCAGGCGGTGCTGCATCGGGCAAATGAGAAGGCTGCCGAGGGGCAGAAGGGTCGTGCAGCGTGAGATTACAACAATTTCCCTGCTTATGAGGACCCTGAGCGCTAATACGCTGCATTGTCGACCTCACTTGAGATGGACGCCATCGCGCATAAACATCTCTCTCTCCGCTGTGTCTGCTATTGACCGGCCGAGGCGATGGATGCCGATGTAGTGCGCCTAGGTTTAACGAGCAGACACTAACGAGTGGGCAGATAACGCGTTTGATCCGATGTTTAACCGCTAAGTTGAGCTTCGAAATCTTGGGCGACCCTGCGGCTGTTACGAATAAACATGCGTAAGGAATTTACTGACGAGACGATTTGCTAAGTCTCTGGGAAAGCCCATTTTTTCATCACACTGTGTCAAAGCTTGTTCCGGTGTAAATAGCTCTGTATGTGAAAAAACCTTTTCCAATGGACTTGGGTGCATTGCAAAAATAGGGGCATTGTATTCGGGAAACTGATGTGCAGTAGGGTCGAGAACACAGCCATTTGCTTCAACCCAAAAATGCATTCCGTAACCAGACGCTTGTGTCCCTTTAACAACTAAAACATCTAATTGATGATCCAGTTTTTGAAGGATGGCCGCAAGCATTGCACTGGTTGACTCACAGCTGTTTACAGGGTAAGTGCTAATGAAGGGAATGCCCCGGACACCCTTTAAGCTTTCAAAAAATGGAATTGCACACAGAAATATTTCATTCAGTTGTTGGTTGGTCATGGGAATTCTCACTGATGGTTCTTGGAAGAGTTGCTCTTGCAAGACTTGTCCAAAAGCGTTTGGCGCCATGCACTAAATAGTCTCTGCGAAGCATGTTGCTGACCCTCTTAATCCGCACCTCAAGCGCCTTCATATGTAGCTCAGGAGTAAACCTCCTGCGGCTTTATTGATGGGCATAGCTGCAGATATTGCACCAACGGTCCAATCAAGCTAGCCGTGCTTTCGTCGCGACATTGATACTTCCGATTTATATTCAATGTGATACCTGCGCTACGCCTAGGTGCATGTCAACTCGCTTTTTCTATTGGCTCAATAAATTGCTCGATGCTGATTTATCTAAGACCTAGCAGCCATTGCGCGTCTATACTGAGAGTAGCGGCAGAAATGCCAACATTATTCAGAACTTTTTTAATAACCCCATTTGTCCAGTGGCTCATCTGATTTTCTAATTCTTGAATATTATCGCAGTAATCGTAACAGGCGCTATAAGCATTCTTTTTTGAATCTAATACGGCTTGTAATTTTCCGAGCGTAAGGTTCTTTGATTTCAACTCTGAAATGCCGCATAGATTATAGAAGCTTCCTTTGATGTCTAGAAATTGCTTCTTCCCAACCAGAAGAGAGTAATTTCCTTTCCCATCTGGAGAAAGCTCGACGCCTAAAAATGAAACCGAATCATCTGGGCCTGCAATTACACTCTTGCTGCTTTCTTCTATATCTGGAATGCTAAGCTCTAACTTAGCTAGCCGCTCCTTGCATTCTTGGTGAATGGCAATGGCTTGATCTTTGCTCTGACAGAAAAATATTAAATCATCTGCATAGCGAATGGCTTTTATATGAGATTTTATGCAGTATTTGTCAAAGTCGGATAGCATTAAATTAGCAAAAAATGGCGAGAGAGGCATCCCTTGCCTAACACCTTCTCCAAATTTAATGCCTGCTTGCTTTATTTGAATCGATTCCGATCTAGGGCCCAGCTTGATTTCGCAATGCATGGCCTGCTGCAAGAGGTTGTGAATTGAGCGCTGCCTTATTTTTTTTGCACCTCTTCTTCTAGGAGCGGACGCTTCACCCGGTCAAAGAATTTTTGGATATCAGTCTTGAAAACCCAGGGGGAGGATTCTCTAAGCTCTTTTGCTTTTTTTACAGCGGAAACTACCCCTTTTTGCTCATCTGTTCTTGGTATAAAACCATAACTAATCTCATTGAATAGCCAGGCTTGCGATTTGGCAATTCTATCCAAGATTGCTCTTTGAACAATGCGATCGGCGATAGTCGGGACGCAGATAATTCGTCTCTTATTTTTTATCGGATCGTGAAGAATAATTGGTTTTAGCTGAGAGAATTGAAAAGAATCGCTTTTCAATCTCTTGGAAAGAGACAAAAGCTTGGAGTCAATATTTTCTGCGAATGAATTTATTGATACTCCGTCTACGCCTTGAACTTGTCCAGAGGGGCGACCAAGTCGGCCTTTGGAAATATGGCTAAAAGCTTGCCGCAGGCCATCTACGTGGGAAATTTCGGATAAGTAAGTCAATTCTCTGATCGCAATCGGCTAAAAAATGCCCCTGAGATTGCCAGATTTAAGACAGGCCACCGAGCACCACTTCTGCGCGTACACGCAGTTGCACTGTGCTTTGTCCGGTGTATGTGCTCGCCGCTTCGCAGCGTTGAGAACATTGTCGCCGAGGTTCGTCGTTCTGCAACCGCCACGTGAACACACTAGCGCTCACGCATGCGGCGAAAATGCAAATCAAACTCATTCGTACCTTCATCGCAACACTCCAAGTGTATTGAATATGCAGGATGCGGGCGCGAAATTTCGCCACGGCACCCATCTGCGGCGTTTCGCGCGCCTCTGACGGGTCAGTTCCGTCCACCGCATCCACGCCTCGGCCTGTTGCATAACGACCTCTATCAGCCCGCGTAGCTTCAGGGGCCACGAGCTGCACCTCGATCAGACCACCGAGCACCACTTCTGCGCGTACACGCAGTTGCACTGTGCTTTGTCCGGTGTATGTGCTCGCCGCTTCGCAGCGTTGAGAACATTCGCGCCGAGGTTCGTCGTTCTGCAACCGCCACGTGAACACACTAGCGGGAGAACTGGGTGTAAGTATCGCATATTTTTAAGAGAGGAATTACACGTCCAGGATGGGCACTGGTTGGTTCGCAATCGCGGAATTGACCACGTGCTGCATACTATTGCCGCGCCGCACATGCGGGACGGATGATCGCGTTTAGACGTCGTTGGCAGTAGAGCCAACACCAAGATTGAGCTTGTCATCCTGGAGGCTCGCTCGTAATCCAAAAGCCGTAGTTATTTTGTCGGTACGATTGATTTCATAGACTATGCCTCGCGCCATTAGTGCCTCGCCCAGGGCCACATCCAGCTACAGTTCTTGCAGCTTCGCTATCTTCCGACAGAGGCTAGAAAACAGTATTACTGGTTCGCCTTGGTCAATCAATGTGGCTGCTGTGCCGTTTGGCATTGATTGCCTTGAGACTTGAAGGCTGCGACTCGACAGTAATTGACCTTCGTACAGCGGTACTAGCACCCGCACAAGATAAGCCAGATCTCATCGTAGATACAGGAGATTTAGTGCACGAGGCCGTGCTGTCCTCTCAAGATTTCGATTGCTTACAAAAGTGCGCGCCATCTTTGCACTTTACACGCATAGCTGGCTTTTCAGAAAGCCACTCAAATGGACTGGCGTTTCACGTTGCTGGTTGTACGGTGTAAGTGCAACGTGTGCTTGTACTGGCTAGGCTCTGTGCAATGCGTTAAACCTTGGGTAGCAGAATTTCCTGAGAAACGTTGATAGTTGGACGCTTAACAATGGGAGACTAACGTTGGGGAAGTTGCCGAGGCGGGTATAAAGATGGAATGAAGCTTCCCATATGCTCTCTGACAAGCATTGAATTCAATAGAAAAACCGCCCTAGTCTGTGAAGACTAGGGCGGTTTCTTATTTCGGAATTTTGGTGCCGGAGAGATGAATCGAACACCCGACCTTCTCATTACGAATGAGCTGCTCTACCGACTGAGCTACACCGGCGTTAGAGAGAAATTATAGCGTGAAATTTTTGCTCTCAGACCAAATTGCAGAATTTATGCTTCGGTGTGGTAGCGGGTGATGCGCTCGACCTCGTTCTTCGAGCCCAGGACCACGCTGACGCGCTCGTGCAGCTTGGTGGGCTTGATGTCGAGGATGCGTTCGCGGCCGTTGGTGGCGGCGCCGCCGGCTTGTTCTACCAGCCAGCTCATGGGGTTGGCTTCGTACATCAGACGCAGCTTGCCGGGCTTGTTGGGTTCGCGCTTGTCCCAGGGGTACATGAAGACGCCGCCACGGGTGAGGATGCGGTGTACGTCGGCCACCATCGAGGCGATCCAGCGCATGTTGAAGTCCTTGTTGCGGGGGCCTTCCACACCGGCCAGGCATTCGTCCACATAGCGCTTGACGGGGGCATCCCAGTGGCGCATGTTGCTCATGTTGATGGCGAATTCCTTGGTGTCTTCGGGGATGCGCACGTTCTCCTGGGTCAGCACAAAGCTGCCTTGCTCGCGGTCCAGGGTGAACATGGCCACGCCGTCGCCAAAGGTCAGCACCAGGGTGGTTTGTGGGCCGTAGACGCAGTAGCCGGCGGCCACTTGCTGGGCGCCTGCCTGCAGAAAGTCGTCTTCGGTCACGCCAGGGTGGCCTTCAGGCTTTTTCAGCACGCTGAAGATGGTGCCGATGGACACGTTCACATCGATGTTGGACGAGCCGTCGAGCGGGTCGAACATCAGCAGGTATTCGCCTTGCGGGTAGCGGTTGGGCACCAGGTAGATGCTGTCCATCTCTTCGGAGGCCATGGCGGCCAGGTGGCCACCCCATTCATTGGCTTCGATCAGCACTTCGTTGGCGATGATGTCCAGCTTCTTCTGCACTTCGCCTTGCACGTTCTCGCTGCCGGCGGTGCCCAGCACATCGCCCAGTGCGCCTTTGTTGACGCTGTGGCTGATGCGCTTGCAGGCGCGGGCCACCACTTCGATCAGCAGGCGCAGCTGGGCGGGGATGAGGCCGTCTACGCGTTGCTGCTCGACAAGGTAGCGGCTGAGGGTGATGTTTTTCTTCATGGGTGGAACTCCTTCAAACTGGGTCAATCTGGGTGGGCTCAGCGCTTGGGCTGGCGCGGTGGCTGTTGGGGCGGCTGCTGCGGCGGGGGCGCCGCTTCGCGGCCATTCAGCTCGTCGCGCAGCTGCTCGGCGCGGGCCAGGTGGTCGCTGTGCCCTTGGGCGCGGGCATATTGCGCATAGGCGCTGAGCCACTGCTGCGCCTGCTGCGGCTGGTTTTGCTCATGGGCCAGCACCATCAGCTGGAAATAGCTGTCGTACACGGTGGCATGGTCGCCTGCGCTGATCGCAATCTGCAGGCGCTCTTGCAGGTAGTTGCGGGCGGCGTCCATCTGGCCGAGCATGTAGCTGTTCTGCGCCAGGTTGGCCAGCAGGCCGCGCAGGCGCGGCGTCTCGCCCAGCGCTAGCAGGCGCTCGCGCGCCACAGGCAGCAGCTGCTGGTTGGCCTGCAGGGCCTGGCGGTACTGGCCTTGCTCGTGCAGCACATAGCCCAGGTCTTCGTACACGCCCAGTATCTGCAGCTGGGTAGGGTAGTCGGCCGCCTGCGGGATGGGGGTGCTGTTGTCCCAGCGCATCTGCGCGGGCAGTCTGGCAATCTCTTGCAGCGGGTAGCGCGTGATAAGCGTTTGCGCCTGTTTAAGCGCTGCCTCATAACGCCCGCCTTCGGCCAGCCAGCGGATGCTGGCAATGCTCAGCTCCAGATGCTGGTAGGCCCATTGCGGATCGCTGGGCTTGGGCATGGCCACCAAGGCCTTTTGTGCCACCTGGCCCGCTTCGGCAGGCATGGCGCGGCGGCTGAAGACGGTGGCCTGCGTGTAGTAGAGGCGGAAAAAATCCAGCGCCGGCGCCTTGGTGCGCTTGAGTATCGGCTCAAGCGCCTGCAAATCGGCGCTCATCGCGCTGCCGCTGAAACGGCCGCCTTCGCTGAACACGGCGGCATAGAGCGGCGCAAAGCGCTTTTCAAAATTGTTGCTGGGCGTGACCGCCAGGCCTTCGGGCGCGGCGGTGGCCACCGCCCCGGCGTTGCGGCCGGTTTGGGCGCTGGCCAGCAAGGGCATGGCGGCAGCCAAGCTGGCCAGGGCGGCAATGCCCTGGGCCAGCAGCTGTTGGCGCATGCCTTGGCGCATCAGTCCGCCATCGCGCGTGTGATCACCTCGCGCACGTCGTTGCTGAGCTTGGGCTTGGCGGCGACCTTGGCAATCGCGTCGCCCGCTGCGCTGCGGTAGGGCTCGGGCAGCTTCTTCCAGCGGTCCAGCGCGCGGGCCAGGCGGGCAGCGACTTGCGGGTTGAAGGCATCGAGCGCCACCACCTGTTCGGCCCAGAAGGCGTAGCCAGCACCATCGGCGCGGTGGAAGCCACCGGGGTTGCCGTTGCAGTAGCTGAAGATCACGCTGCGTGCGCGGTTGGGGTTCTTGATGTTGAAGTCGGGCTGCTTCATCAGCGCGCGCACGGCGGGCAGGGCGCTGCCGTTGATATCGGGTGCGCTCGCTTGCAGCGCAAACCACTTGTCCAGCACCAGCTCGTCGTTCTTGAACATTTGGTGGAAGCTCTGGATCGCCGCGTCGGCCAGCGGGCTGCCGCTCACCACCAGCGCGCTCAAGGCGTTGTAGCGGTCGGTCATGTTGCCCGCGTCCTTGTAGCGCTGCAAGGTCTTGCCAGGCCAGACCTTGTCGCCCGACTCACGGGCGGCCACGCAGAGCATCAAGAGCGCATGGCCGGCCAGTGCGCGCTTGCCGGCGCTCACCGCATCGGGCACATAGGCGCCGGTGTGGCTGCATTCGTCGTAGGCCCAGGCCCAGTCGGCGGCCAGCTCAGTGGCCAGCTGCTGGCGCATGGCCTCGCGCACGGCGTGCACGGTCTGCGGGTCGACCTGGTCGAGCTGCTCCGTGATATAGCCTTCGGACGGCAGGGTCAGCGCCAGGTCCTTGAAGGCGGCGTCCAGCTGCGGATCGCGCAGTACTTCGCGCATCGCTTGCACAAACGAGGCGGGCAGCAGGTTGGCTTGCAGCGCGGGGGCATCGGCACCGGCGGCGCTGCGTGCGGCAATCGCTTGCAGCGCAAAGCGCAGGCCCAGGCGTTGGCCCGCTTCCCAGCGGTTGAAGGCGTCTTCGTCGTGGGCCAGCAGGTGCAGGAGCGCGTCATCGCTCTCTTCGATCTGCAGCACCACGGGCGCGCTAAAGTTGCGCAGCAGCGATGGGGCAGGGGCTTGCTCGACACCGTCGAACACGATGGTGTGGGATTCCTCGGTCAGCACCACGGTGTGGTTAGTGGCGCTGTGGGCAATGCTGCTGAGTGCCTGGCTGGGGCGAATGTTCAGCGGCAGGCTGCGGCCGTCGGCTGCCAGCAGGCCCAAGGTGACGGGGATCACAAACGGCTCCTTGCCAGGCTGGCCCGGGGTGGGTGGGCAGGACTGGGTCAGGGTCAAGGTGTAGGTCTGCGCTTCTGCGTCATACACACCTTGCGCGGCCACGCGCGGCGTGCCCGACTGGCTGTACCAGCGCTTGAACTGCGGCAGGTGCTGGGCCAGTGGCGAGCCGGGGTTGGCATCGGCAATGGCCTGGGCGAAGTCGTCGCAGGTCACGGCCTGGCCGTCATGGCGCTCAAAGTAGAGCTTCATGCCTTTGGCAAAGCCTTCGCGGCCCACCAGGGTGGACTGCATGCGCACCACTTCCGAGCCTTTTTCGTAAATGGTGACGGTGTAGAAGTTGTTGATTTCTAGGTAGCTGTCCGGGCGCACGGGGTGGGCCATGGGGCCGGCGTCTTCGGGGAACTGCACGGTGCGCAGCACGCGCACGTCGTCGATGCGCTTGACGGCGCGGGCCGAGGCGCTGCCGGCCATGTCCATGCTGAACTCCTGGTCGCGGAAGACGGTCAGGCCCTCCTTGAGCGAGAGCTGGAACCAGTCGCGGCAGGTGACGCGGTCACCCGTCCAGTTGTGGAAGTACTCGTGTCCCACCACCGACTCGATATTGGCGTAGTCGGCATCGGTCGCGGTGGCCTGGCTGGCCAGCACGTACTTGGTGTTGAAGATGTTCAGGCCCTTGTTCTCCATCGCGCCCATGTTGAAGTCGCTGGTGGCGACGATCATGAAGCGGTCCAGGTCCAGGCTCAGGCCAAAGCGGGCTTCGTCCCAGGCGATGGAGGCCATCAGCGAGTTCATCGCGTGCTCGGTCTTCTCCAGGTCGCCCGGGCGCACAAAGACCTGCAGCAGGTGCTCTTTGCCGGCGCGGCTCTTGATCTTTTGCTCGCGGGCAACGAGGTTGCCGGCCACCAGTGCGAACAGGTAGCAGGGCTTTTTATGCGGATCGACCCACTTGGCAAAGTGGCGGCCTTCGTTGCCAGGCCCTTGCAAGTCGCCTTGCTCGACCAGGTTGCCATTGGACAGCAGCACCGGAAACTGGGCCTTGTTGGCGCGCAGGGTCACGGTGTACATGGCCATCACATCGGGACGGTCCAGGAAATAGGTGATGCGGCGAAAGCCTTCGGCCTCGCACTGCGTGAAGAACGAGCCATTGCTGGTGTACAAGCCCATCAGCTTGGTGTTCTTCTCGGGCATGCAGGTGGTGAAGATCTCCAGGTCGACGGGGTCGCTGCCTTCTGGCAGGTTCTCCAGCACCAGGTCCGAGCCGTCCATCTTGAACGAGGACGCTGCGCCATTGACCATCACGCGGGCCAGGTTCAGCTCGTCGCCATTGAGGTGCAGCGGCTGGGCCGGCACATCGGGGTTGCGGCGCACGCGCATCTTGTTGAGCACGCGCGTCTTGGCCGGGTCCAGATCGAATGTCAGGTCGACCGTATCAATCCACCATGCCGGGGCCTGGTAGTCGGCGCGGTACACGGTGTGTGCTTGTCCTTCACGCATCATGGAGCTTCTCCAAAAATTGGTTGTTGAGCAGGGTCGAAAAATCGGGCGCCCATGCCAGAACATGGGGGCCGCTGAGTTGCTGGGCATCGTGCGTGGTGCCAATGCCCACCGCACGCATGCCGGCGCGCCGCGCCGCCTCAATGCCGTGCGGCGCATCTTCAAACACGATGCAGGCGGCCGGGTCTATTGCCAGGCGCTCGGCCGCCTTCAGAAAAATATCGGGGTGGGGCTTGCCGGGCAGGCCCTCGTCGCCACGCGCAATCGCCTGGGCCGGGGGCTGCATCTGCAGGTTGTCCAGCACAAAGCGTACATTGTCCTGGTCGCCCGCAGTGCCAATGGCCACTTTGAGGCCCATGTCTCGCGCCTGGGCATGAAAACGGTCAAAGCCATCGACCGCGCAGAAATGGGCGGCAAACAGCTCGCGGTAAATGCCTTCTTTTTCTGCGGTGATGCGCTCGCTCTCTTCGGGGCTCACCGTGCGGCCCATCAGCGCGCAGGCGCATTCAAAGGCATTCTTGCCCGTGGTCTGCGCCATGAAGGCGGGCACATCCAGATCCATGGCGTGGCGGCGTGCGTATTCCACCCAGGCCTGGGTGTGCCAGGGCATGGAGTGAACCATGGTGCCGTCCATGTCAAAAATCAGCGCTTCGATCGCAGGCATTGGGCTTGTCTTCAGGTCCGTATCGGCTGGGAGGCCCAGCCAATCGATAGAGGGGCTGAGGCACGCCGCATGCACCGCTGCATGGGGAGTGCCACAGGTTTTTAAACGCCTTGCTTGAGCGAGGCTTCGATGAACACGTCCAGGTCGCCGTCCAGCACCTTTTGGGTGGCTGAGACTTCGACGTTGGTACGCAGGTCCTTGATACGGCTGTTGTCCAGCACGTAGCTGCGGATCTGGTGGCCCCAGCCCACATCGGTCTTGGTGTCTTCGAGCTTTTGCTGCTCTTCCATGCGCTTGCGCATTTCAAAGTCATAGAGCTTGGAGCGCAGGCGCTGCCAGGCTACATCGCGGTTGCTGTGCTGGCTGCGGCCATCCTGGCACTGCACGACGATGCCGGTCGGGATGTGGGTCAGGCGCACGGCCGAGTCGGTCTTGTTGATGTGCTGACCACCCGCGCCCGAGGCACGGTAGGTGTCGGTACGCACATCCGAGGGGTTGATGTTGATCTCGATGGAGTCATCAATCTCGGGGTAGACGAACAGCGACGAGAAGCTGGTGTGGCGGCCGCCCGAGGAGTCGAACGGGCTCTTGCGAACAAGGCGGTGCACACCGGTTTCGGTGCGCAGCAGGCCAAAGGCGTACTCGCCCTCGATCTTGATCGTGGCGCTCTTGATGCCGGCGACGTCGCCCGGGGTTTCTTCTTCAACAGTGGCCTTGAAGCCCTTGCGCTCGGCGTACTTGAGGTACTGGCGCAGCAGCATGCTGGCCCAGTCGCAGGCTTCGGTGCCACCGGCGCCAGCCTGGATGTCGACAAAGCAGTTGAGCGGGTCGGCCTCGTTGCGGAACATGCGGCGGAACTCGAGCTCCTCGATCAGCGGGCGCAGCTTGGCAGCCTCGGCCTCGATGGTCTCCAGCCCGGCGTCATCGCCTTCTTCCTTGCTCATCTCGAAGAGCTCGGTGTTGTCGGCCAGCTCACTGCTCAGCTTTTGCAAGGTCAGCACGACGGAGTCGAGGGCCTTCTTTTCCTTGCCCAGCTCCTGGGCCTTCTTGGGATCGTTCCAGACGCTGGGGTCTTCCAGCGAGGCGTTTACCGTGCGCAGTCGTTCGTACTTTGCATCGTAGTCAAAGATACCTCCGAAGCTCTTCTGTCCGGCTGGACAGGTCTTCGAGGGTGTTGCCGATTTGGTTGATGCGTTCTGCTTCCATGTCACTGTGTCCTATTATTGCGGTCTAGCCCGTTATTGTCGCATGCTGGCAGCGCTTGGCCGGCCAGTGGTGCTTTAGGGCATATGCTTGATTTAATAATGTTTTTGCTCCCGCTGCGCCGCGTTTGCGGCGCTGGGCGAGGCGAGGCTCACTTCCAGGCAAACCGGGGCTGGTCAAAATGCGCGACGCGGGTGGGGTGCCCCAGCAGGCAAACCTCACGAAACTGGTACAAAAATGCGGCTGTAGGTGCGGCCACCCAGCTCTTGCCCATGGGCATGCGCAGCACCGGGTGGGGGGAGGCATCGGTGTGCTCCAGCATCGGCGTATCGCTGCGCAGCAGCTCGGCCAGTGGGATGCGGTGCACGCTGGCCACTTCATCGGGGTTGGGTTGCAGCTGGGCGGTGGCACCGGCCCAGACCACCACCGGGGTGATGACAAAGCCAGAACGCGTGGCGTAGTCATCGAGGCAACCGAGCACTTGGCTGGGCGCCAGCAACAGGCCCGCCTCTTCATGCAGTTCGCGCAACGCCGCCTGCTCGGCGGTCTCGCCCGCCTCGATGCGGCCGCCGGGCAGGGCCCATTGGCCCGGGTGGTTGCGCAAGTGCAGGGCGCGGCGCGTCAGCAGCAGTGCGGCCTCGTTGCTCCACTGCGCGGGTGGGGGCATGCCTTCGAGCCCGGCGCCCGGGCCTTCGTCCAGCAGCACCAGCGCGACGGCGGCCTGGGACTGGCCGGCGACGCCCATGCGCTGCACCTCAAAATGCTGCAGGCTGTGGTGGATGCGCGTTCGCAGGGCGTCGCTCAGGGGCATGGCATGGGTCATAGGGCTGCTGCATTGTAGAAGCGGCCCGGCCGGCTACGGCGCGCCAGAGAGACAGGGGGCGGTGTTCGGGACTTTAAGGGTTCAGCTGGAGCGGCTCCTGTGGCGCAGGCAGACCTGGAACATCAATCCAAAGCCCGCATCGGGCCCAAACTGGGCAGGCCAAGGCTCGCCCGGGGTCAGCAGCAGGCGGCCATGCATCACGCCGGCATCGCCTGGCTGGGAGGTAATGAGTATCTCAGGGCCGCATCCACCGGGCAGCAGTACCCGCAGGGTCTGGCCCTGGTGGTAGTGCAGGGGGGCTTGCGGTTCAAAGATCAGCCGGACCGTGCCGTGTGCATGGCCGCTGGCGTCGCACAGCATGCAATGCACGATGCCTGGGGCGCTGCCCTTGGGCCAGGACATTGCCTGCCCCGCAACTGGACCTTTGTGGTGCTGTGCGTATTGCGCCGTGCTGCTGCAGGCCCACGCCTGCCTGCCATGGGGCGCGCACTGAGGGCAATGGGATTGGGTGCAAGGCGTTGGTATGCTTTTGCCGTCCTCGGGCTTGGGGTCGCGCGGCTTGTCTGGCCGGGGTGCGGGGGGAGGGTGGCTGTGGGGGTTGGGCGGCTGGAACATCGGGGGCTGTCGCTATAACTGTATTGAACGGATTAATGATCTCGATAGTTTTTTATAAATAATAAAAGATGAAGCTTCAGCAGAACTTACGGGTTATTGGCGACTGATGCGGATCAAAAGAGCGATGAATAACGCTTGACAGCGCCTCAATCTGCTGCGCGGTGCTAGCTGAGCGGCGGTGATGCCCGTGTCGATGGGCGTCTCTGCCTGGCGCGCATGGCGGGCATGGCCAGCGAGGTGTCAAAAAATGCTTTTACACTTGGTTTTTTTGACCGACACCGCTGAATTTTTCTTATGCAAGACATCCAACTTGGCCGCAGTGATTTGAAGGTTTCGCCCATTTGCCTGGGCACGATGACGTTTGGCGAGCAAGTGAGCGAGGCGGATGCGCATGCGATGCTCAGCCATTCGCTGGCGCGCGGCGTGTACTTCTGGGACACGGCGGAGATGTACTCGGTGCCCGCCCGCGCCGAAACCTATGGTGCGACGGAGACCATCATCGGCAACTGGTTCAAGGCCAACCCGGGCCAGCGCGACAAGGTGGTGCTGGCCAGCAAGGTGGCGGGCCCGTCGCGCGGCATGCCCTGGGTGCGCGAAGGCAAGGGCATGACGGCGGCCGACATCGTGGCATCGTGCGAGGCGAGCCTGCGCCGCCTGCAGACCGATGTGATCGACCTCTACCAGATCCATTGGCCCGAGCGCCATGTGCCCGCCTTTGGCAATCTGTACTACGACCCGAAAAAGGAAACCAGCGAGACAACGATTGGCGAGCAGCTGCAGGCGCTGGCTGGCCTGGTCAAGGCCGGCAAGATCCGCCACATTGGCCTGTCCAACGAGACGCCGTATGGCGTGCATGAGTTTGTGCGCCTGGCCGAGCAGCATGGCCTGCCGCGCGTGGCCAGCGTGCAAAACCCGTACTGCCTCATCAACCGCAGCTGGGAAAACGGCCTGGATGAAACCTGCGACCGCCTGGGTGTGTCGCTGCTGGCGTACTCGCCCCTCGCCTTTGGCCTGCTGACGGGCAAGTACGACGACAGCGGCATCACCGGCCCCCAGGCACCCCAGGGCGCGCGCATTGCCAGCTATGAATCGGTGCGCAAGCAGCGCTGGGGCCGCCCCGAGGCGCTGGATGCCGCCAAGCGCTACAACCAGCTGGCACGCGACCATGGCCTGACCCCGGCTGCATTGGCACTGGCCTTTTGCTACAACAAATGGCAGGTGGGCAGCACCATCATCGGTGTGCGCACGATGGAGCAACTGGACGAAGACCTCAACGTCTGGGGCACGCAGCTGTCCGAGGCCTTGCTGCAGGAGATTGACGCACTGCGCTGGGCGCTGGGCGATCCGGCGCAATAAGAGACGTTAACACAACCCTTCATACGTCGTTGCCTCGCTGGCCGCGCCCTGCCTTGTCGTACTACTGTACTGCCTGCGGCAGGACGCCTAGTCGGGGACGCCTAGTCGGGGACGCCTAGTCGGGGACGCCTAGTCTCAACCGCAAACCTTCGGTTTGCTGGGTCGTGTTACCGGCTCTAAGTCTCCAACAGGTTCTGAGGTCCTGGAGGGGGCTGATGAAGGCGCTGACCTGCAGGCCCTGGTGCAAACCAGGGCCTTTGGCGTTGCCAAGGCCGCTATGCTTGGCGGCGCCCTCTACTTATTTTTTCGGGACAATAGGGGCAGATTTTGTGTGGCGCCTGCCGCCACCCCTCCAGCCATGAGCAAAAAAAACCATATCAGCGAAACGCCTGCCACCCAGTTTCTGAAGGCGCACAAGGTGGCGTTTACCGAGCATCCCTACGACTATGTGGAGCATGGCGGCACGTCCGAGTCGGCCCGCCAGCTGGGGCTCGATGAGCATGTCGTCGTCAAGACCCTGGTGATGCAGAACCAGGATGCCAAGCCGCTGATCGTGCTGATGCATGGCGACTGCAAGGTGTCGACCAAGAGCCTGGCGCGCCAGATTGGCGCCAAGAGCGTGGAGCCCTGCACGCCCGAGGTGGCCAGCCGCCACAGCGGTTATCTGGTGGGGGGCACCTCACCGTTTGGCCTGCGCAAGGCCATGCCGGTCTATATCCAGGAGACGATTCTGGCGCTGCCGCGTATCGCCATCAACGGCGGGCGGCGTGGTTTTTTGGTGCAGATCGACCCCAAAGCGTGCGTGGAGGTGCTGGGCGCTCAGCCGGTGCAATGCGCGCTGGCAGAATGATGCCTGTTTTTGACCTAGATATACCAGTGCGCGCCGGCCGCCCAGGCGCGCAGACAAGGGGAGCAATTTGAGTACCGTTTATTCCATCCTGGCCACCATCCTGGCCTACCTCATCGGTTCGCTGTCATTTGCGGTGATCGTCAGCCGCACGATGGGCCTGAGTGACCCGCGCACCTATGGCAGCAAAAACCCGGGTGCCACCAATGTGCTGCGCTCGGGCAGCAAGGCTGCGGCCGTGGTGACCTTGCTGCTCGATGCCGCCAAGGGCTGGCTGCCGGTGGCGCTGGTGGTCTGGTTGGGCAAGCCCTATGGCCTCGAAGAGGGCACTGTCGCCCTGGTGGGAATTGCGGCATTTCTGGGCCACCTCTGGCCGGTGTTCTTCAAGTTTGAAGGCGGCAAGGGCGTGGCCACTGCGCTGGGCGTGCTGCTGGGCTTTAGCGGTTGGCTGGGTCTCTTGGTCTTGCTGGCCTGGGTGGCGGTCGCTGCCATCTGGCGCTATTCGTCGCTGTCGTCGCTGGTGGCGGCGGTGCTGGCGCCGGTGTTCTACATCCTCATCGGTGGCGAGCTCTGGGATTTCCATGCCGAGATCTTTGTCGCGATCCTGGTGATGTCGGCCTTGCTGGTCTACCGCCACAAGCTCAACATCCAGCGCCTGGTCGAAGGCAAGGAATCCAAGCTGGGTCAAAAGAAAAGCAAGTGATGCGTCGCGCTGCCGACGGGCAGATGGCAAAAGGGCTGAACCCCCATAGCGGGTTCAGCCCTTTTGTTTTGCCGGCTTTCAGCCCAGCCGTTGCACGCTATTTGATCCGGTCCAAGGTCATCTGCGGGCCGGCGCGTTTCATCTCAAAGGCATTGAGAAAGCTGTTGCCCAGCAGCACATAAGGCATGTTGGCCGAGGTGACCACGGCATCGACATTGCGCAGCTCCACATCGGAGATGCGCACGCTGCTCAGCTGGAGGTGCCAGCCGTTGCTGACGCCATTGGCCGTGCCCATGCGCACTGCACGGCCCTGTTTGTAGTCAATCCCCAGCTTGAGCGCCTCGCTCATCCCCAGGCTCACCGTTGTGGCACCGGTATCGACCAGAAAGCGCGTGGCCTTGCCGTTGATCATGCCGGCCGTCATGAAGTGCCCGCTGGCATCGGCTGCCAACACAATACGGCCGGTGTTGCTGACGGGCAGCGCCGCATCGGCCACGCTGACCGGCGACTCACCCATGCGCAGGCTGTGCAGGGCGCCCGCGATGCTGACCTGTGCCTGCCCATCCTTGACGCTGACCACCTGCACCTGCTGGTAGCTGCTGCCCACTGCCACGGCCTTGGGCGCCCGGCCATCGATGACGAGCAAGGCCTTGTCCCCCAGAATGCCGGCCAGCGCCACCGAGCGGGGGCCTTCGGCGGCATCTTGTGCATGGACGGCCCAACTGGCGCTGCCGCACAGGGCCAGTGCCAACGCCCAGTGGTGCAGGCGGGTTGGGGCGGGGCAAGGCTTGGGGACTGAAAGCTTCATGGGTCGCGGGGCAGCATGGTGGTGCATACAAACAGGGCGGGGCCGCGTCTAGCGCGGGTCACAGGCAGGTCGGCTGCTTTACATCCTAAAGCATGCGAGTGGCAGCAAAAGCTGCGATTTATTTTTTGACCCAAAGTCTAGCCCGTTGTTTTTTTGAAAAGTAAGCAGCCGCTTAAGGTTAATATGTTGCTATTGATAATCGTTATCATTAGCATTCCTGACTCAAATTTACAAGCCGTTTACCAAGCGGAATTATTGTTTCAGGAGTTTTCAATGATCCAAGCCCTTCGCAGCGAGACGCTCGCGCGTACAAGAGGCGAGCGCGCCGGCCTGTCGGTCGCCGCGCTGTTGATGATGGCCGCCGTGCCGGCCATGGCACAAGAGCATACCTTGCCAACGGTCCAGGTGTCTGCCGACCAGTTCGATCCCGATGATGTGCGCCCCGAAGGCGTGACCACGGCGACCAAGACCTATATGGCGCCCAAGGACATTCCGCAGACCATCGACACCTTGGAAGTCAACAAGTACAAGAGCTATGGCATCAATGACCTGTCGGTCATGCTCGATGGTGTGCCGGGCGTCAACACCAGCTATGACATGCGTGGCGAGGGGGTGATGATCCGCGGCTTCAATGCCGACAGCGGCGACATCTACCGCGATGGCGTGCGCGAATCCGGCCAGGTGCGCCGCAGCACGGCCAACGTCGAGCGCATCGAGATCCTCAAAGGCCCGGCCTCGGTGCTGTATGGCCGTGGCGCGGGCGGCGGTGTGGTCAACATGGTCAGCAAGCAGGCGCGTTTTGATGGCGTGAGCAGCGTGACCTTGCGCGGCGGCTCCTGGGAGAACGTGGGCGGCACCATCGACATCAACCGGGTGATCAGCCCCAATGTGGTCATGCGGCTGACGGCCGACCGCGAGCAGGCGCACAGCTTTCGCAGCGGCATCCGCAACCGCAACGAGATGGTCTCGCCCAGCATCCTGGTGGATACGCGCACGGGCCTGCGCTGGACCGGCCAGTACACCTATGACAATGTCTGGCGCGTGCCGGACCGGGGGCCATCCTACGACCAGATGCCGCCGGGCATGTCCATCCGCCAGGGCTTTGCCCAGCCGGGCGACTTTGTCGAAGACCGCCTGCGCGTGCTGCGCTCGGACCTGTCGTATGAGTTCAACAAGGCCTGGAGTGTGCGCTGGGTGGCCAGCAAGCGCGAAGCCAGCCAGGACTTTGACCACTACTTTGCCGGTACCTACTGCAACCCCCAGGGCCTGACGCCGGCGGGCGCCAAGTGCGCCAACCCCGGCCTGCTGCGCCAAAGCTATGCCTGGCAGCAAACCGAGAACCGCACCACCACCCACACCGTAGACTTGACCGGCAAGCTGGACCTGGCCGGCATGCGCCATGAGCTGTTGCTGGGTGTGGAGCACAGCGAGGAAGAGCGCGCGCCGCGCCTTTTCAGCACCGCCAACAGCAATGGCTATATCGACCCGAACAACCCGGTGTTCGATGCCGTGCGCCCGCCCCAAGGCGCGCCATCGCAGCACAACCTGCACAAGGGCACGGCCCGCGCGCTGTATGTGCAGGACTTGATCAGCCTGAGCGACCAGTGGAAGCTGCTGCTGGGCGCGCGCTACGACAACTTTGACTTCAACAGCACGAACCAGCTGACCCATGCGAGCCGCAGCACCGACGGCAACTCCGTCAGCCCGCGTGCGGGCCTCGTTTGGCAGCCGGTGCGCGAGCACAGCTTGTACGCGTCCTGGAGCCGCAGCTTCTCGCCCTATGGCGGGCGCGGCATTCTGTCGGTGGATACCGGCGCTGGCGCGGTGCTGGACAACGAGCCCCAGCATTCGCAGCAGTTCGAGATGGGGGTCAAGAGCGATTGGCTGGGTGGCGCGCTGTCCACGCAGCTGGCCGTCTACCAGCTGGAGCACTACAACATCCGCTACCGCCCCGATCCGGACAACGACCCCTTCACCTGGGCCGTGCGTGGCAAGGAGCGCTCACGCGGCATCGAGTTCAGCGCGTCTGGCCGTGTGGCACCGTTTTGGTATGTGCGCGGCGGCGTCGGCATCATGGCCGCCAAGGTTACCGAGAACAAGGCCAACCCCGCTCTGGAAGGCAACTACCTGGCCAACACCGCGCGCCGCAATGGCAATGTCTTTCTGCGCTATGCGCCTGCAGGCAACTGGTATGCCGAGCTGGGCGTGACCCACACCAGCGCGCGCTACACCAATGACGCCAACACCAGCCGTGTGCCGGGTTACACCCGCTGGGATGGCCTGGTGGGCTGGCGCGCCGCGCCCTGGACCGTGACGCTGGCGGTGTCCAACCTGACCAACAAGGAATACTGGCGTTCCAGCAGCATGCCCGGCACGCCGCGTGGTGCGCTGCTGAGCGCGAACTTCCAGTTCTAAACGCCCAGGCGCCATAAAAACAGGCCGCGCTGCAATCCCTGCAGCGCGGCCTGTTTGTTTTTGATCGAGTGCGGATCAGTCGCGGAAGTTATTGAACGACAGCGGCACGTCGGTCACGTCTTTCTTCAGCAGTGCCATCGCTGCTTGCAGGTCGTCGCGCTTGGCGCCGGTGATGCGCACAGCATCGCCCTGGATGGCGGCCTGCACCTTCATCTTGCTGTCCTTGATGAGCTTCTGGATCTTCTTGGCCAGCTCCTGCTCGATGCCGTTGCGCACCTTGATCACTTGCTTGACCTTGTCGCCGCCGACCTTTTGCACATCGCCCTTGTCCAGAAAGCGCACATCCACATTGCGCTTGGTCAGTTTGTTGCGCAGGATGTCTTCAACCTGCACCAGCTGGAAGTCGGCATCGCCGTACATGATGATCTCTTTGTCCTTGAGCTCGATCCCGGCCGACGTTCCCTTGAAGTCAAAACGGGTGCCAATTTCCTTGGCGGAATTCTCAACAGCGTTTTTCACCTCGACGAAGTCGGCTTCGCAAACCGTGTCAAACGATGGCATAAATACTCTCCTTGCAGGCCAGGCTGAGCGCCTGAGTGGGTCGCGACAAGTGCGACAATCTAGCGATGTTAGTCGAGAAAAATGCCCCGCTGCAGCAATACAACACCTTTGGCATCATGGCGCGGGCCATGAACCTGGTGCGCGTGCAGGCCCCGCAGGATATCCGTGATTTTTTGGCCCAGCCCCCGTTGGGCGCCAGCCGCCAGGTGGTGGTGCTGGGGGGCGGCAGCAATATCGTCATCACCGGCGATGTCGAGCCCACCGTCTTCAAGATGGAGATCATGGGCAAGCGCCTGGTCGAAGAGACCGACAAGCACTACATCATTGAAGTGGGCGCTGGTGAAGTCTGGCACGAGGTCGTGGCCTGGAGCCTGGCCCAGGGCTACCCCGGGCTGGAGAACCTGGCGCTGATCCCGGGCACCGCAGGCGCTGCGCCGGTGCAGAACATTGGCGCCTATGGCGTGGAGCTGCAAGACCGCTTTGACTCGCTCGATGCGATCGACCTGAGCAATGGCGAGCATTTCAGCCTGCAGGCGGCGCAGTGCGCGTTTGGCTACCGGGATTCAGTGTTCAAGCATGCGCCGGCCGAGACCATGCCGCTGACCATGATTGCCCGCGCCACCGGCGTGGCCGAGCCCCGGGGCATGGGGCTGGCGGGCCGCGCCGTCATCACCCATGTGCGCCTGCGCCTGGCCAAGGATTGGAAGCCCGAGCTGGGCTACCTGGACCTGGCCCGCAAGCAGGCCGAAAAAGGCATTGCGCAGCCCACGGCCCAGGATATTTTTGACTGGGTGGTGGAGATCCGCCGCGCCAAGCTGCCCGATCCGGCGCAGATCGGCAATGCCGGCAGCTTTTTCAAGAACCCGCAGGTCACCGCCGACCAGTGCGAGGACATCATTGCGCGCGAGCCCAAAATTGTGCACTACCCGATGCTGGACGGCAGCATCAAGCTGGCTGCGGGCTGGATGATCGATGCCTGCGGCTGGCGCGGCAAAAGCATTGGCAAGGCCGGTGTCTATGACCGCCAGGCCCTCGTGCTGGTCAACCTGGGCGAGGGCGAAGGCAGCGTGACCGGCGGCGAGGTGGTGACCTTGGCGCGCGCGATCCAGACCAGTGTCTATGAGCGCTTTGGCATCCAGCTGGAGCCCGAACCCGTCGTTTGGTAGCTGCGCCAGCGCGGGCTAAAGGGCTCAGCGCTTGGCTGGCGGTATCCAGCGCGCCAGCGCAGCCGCCGCACCCCAGGCCAGCAAGCCGATGCAGGCGATGCCGCTGGCCAGCGACAGGCTGCCGGCCAGAAACGACAGCAGCGCTGGCCCCAGCGATGAGCCCAGGTCGGCCGCCAGGCGCCATAGCCCCAGAAAATGCGCCCGCGCATGGCGCGGCGCGTGGTCGGCCCCCAAGGTCATGATCAGGCCCGAGCCAATGCCATTGCCAAAGCCCAGCGCCATGGCTGCGAGCAGCAAGGTCGTCACGCTGCCCGTCAGCGGCATCAGCAGCATGGCCGCGCCCATCACCAGCATCGACGGCACGGCCACCCAGCGCCGGCCTTTGAGATCCATGAGCTTGCCCGCAGGGTAGAAGACCAGCATATCGATGGCGCCCGCCAGCCCGTAGACCAGCGAGGCGGCAGCGGGTGCCAGGCCAAGATGGTCGGCCCACAGCGGAATGACCACCTGGCGCGAGGCACGCACGGCGCTGACCAGCAGCACGCCCAGGCCCAGCGTGAGAAATAGCCGGTGGTGATCGCGCAGAATGCCGGCGATGGACGGAGCCTCGGTGGGCACCGGCTGTCCCGGCAGCGCAGTGGGCGCCGCCAGATCGGGCACGCGCAGGCCAATGGCTGCAGCGCAGAGGACGCCCACAATGCCCACCGCGAACGCGGCATGCAGGCCAAAGGCATGCATGGCCCAGGCGCCGATAAAGGGCCCGATGAACATGCCGATGCGCATCACCCCACCCAAGGTGGACAGCGCCCGCGCGCGGTAGGACACCGGCACGGCCTCGCTCAGATAGCTTTGCCGCGCCAGGTTGTAGACCGCCTGCGACATGCCCACCATCAGGCAGCCCAGCGCAAACAGCCACAGCTGCTGGGTGGCCAGGCAGAGGGCCATGCCGATGGCGCTCCACAGGCCTGCGGCCACAATGGCCCAGCGCTCGCCCCAGCGGGCGGTTATCAGCGATGCCGGGATATTGCTCAGCAAGGAGCCAATGCTGACCAGCCCCACCACCAGCGCCGCCATGGAGACTGAGGCGCCCAGGTCCCGCGCCATCAGCACGATCACCGGCAGCACCGCACCCTCGCCAATGCCAAACAGCAGCGAGGGGCCAAAGGCCGCCACGGCAATGCGGCGCAGCGAGAATGCTGCGTCACTGTCTAGGGCCGGATCGGATGCGGGAGGAGGGGAGCTGGGCGTGCCCATGGTCGCGGTAAAGTGGGTATCAATCTACGCTGGTTGCCTGGGGTGCTGTGTGGATCAGCACCTCAAGCGCAGATTGTGCGCCTGCCCGGCGCTCGGATAGCAGTGATCCTGTCGCGGGCAGAACTTGGCCTGCGCGGCTTACTTCAAGCTGCCCGAGAGGAAGCGTGCCAGGCGTTCACTCTTGGGGTTGGCCAGCACCTCGCGCGGCGGGCCTTGCTCTTCGATCAGGCCCTGGTGCAGGAAGATCACATGGTTGGAGACCTCGCGGGCAAAGCCCATCTCATGCGTCACGACCAGCATGGTGCGGCCTTCCTGGGCGAGCACCTGCATCACGCGCAGCACCTCACCGACCAGCTCGGGGTCGAGGGCAGAGGTAGGCTCGTCAAACAGCATCACCTCGGGCTCGACCGCCAGCGCGCGCGCAATGGCCACGCGCTGCTGCTGGCCGCCGCTCATGTGGTTGGGGTAGCTGTCTTCCTTGTTTTCCAGGCCCACCAGCTTCAGGTACTTGCGGGCGCGGGCGACGGCCTCGTCCTTGCTGATGCCCAGCACATGCACCGGCACTTCGATGATGTTCTGCATCACCGTCATGTGCGCCCAGAGGTTGAAGTGCTGGAACACCATCGCCAGCTTGCTGCGCAGGCGCTGGAGCTGCTTGGGGTCCACCGCGTCCAGCGCACCATTGCGGCCGGTGCGCAGCTGCAGGCTTTCGCCAGCCACGATGATTTGCCCTTGCTGGGGCTGCTCCAGCAGGTTGATGCAGCGCAAAAAGGTGCTCTTGCCCGAGCCGGAGCTGCCGATGATGCTGATCACGTCGCCAGCGCAGGCGTTGAGCGAGACGCCCTTGAGCACCTGGTTGCTGCCATAGCTCTTGTGGATGTCCAGCGCCTGCAGTTTGTAGTTGGATGCGTTCATATCTCGATGCTCGAATGTCTTAGGCCTTGCGCGGGGCCAGATAGCCCAGGAAACGGCGCTCGGCGAGGCGGAAGATGCCAATCAGGATAAAGGTGATGCTCAGGTAGATGGCAGCTGCCGCGATATAGGCTTCAAACGGCAGGTAGTAGTCCGAGTACACCCGGCTGGCAGCGCCGGTCAGGTCTACCAGCGACGGCACGGTCGAGGCCAGGCTGGTCGAATGCAGCATCATCACCACCTCGTTGCTGTAGGCGGGCAGGGTGCGGCGGATGGCGCTGGGCATCACGATGCGGCGCATCAGCTGCCAGCGGCTCATGCCCATCGCGCGGGCCGCTTCGACTTCGCCCTTGTAGGTTTCGCGGATCGAGCCGGCGAGCATCTCGGCCGTGTAGGCCGCGTTGTTCAAGGTGAAGGCGAGGAACGCGCAGAAGAACGGCTCCTTGAAGTAGGTCCAGGGCCAGATCGCATCCCAGCGCGCCTGCACCCATTCGAGCTGCGAGAAGCCGTAGTAGATCAGGTAGACCTGGATCAGCAGCGGCGTGCCGCGCATGAAATAGGTAAAGGCGCCCACCGTTTTGCGCAGCAGCCAGGAGCGGCTGACCAGCGCGAGCGCGCCCAACAGCGCCAGCACAGCGCCAAGGGCCAGGCTGGACAGCAGTAGCTTGAGGGTGGTGACCAGGCCCTCGCCGTACAGCGCAATCGTGTCGGGCTGAAAAATGACGTCCCAGTTCATAGCTGCACCTTTTCGGTTCCCAAGCTGTAGCGGGCATTGAGGCGGCCCAGCGCCCACAGTGATACCGATGTGTAGACGAGGTACAGCGCAGCGGTGAAGAGGAAGAAGATAAAGGGCTCGCGCGCAGCGGCGCTGGCCTGCTTGGCCAGGTAGGTCATGTCTTGCAGGCCGATCAGGCTGACCAGCGCGGTGGCCTTGATCAGCAC
The DNA here is from genome assembly GCF_014076495.1 of Comamonas koreensis. Lineage (NCBI taxonomy): Bacteria > Pseudomonadati > Pseudomonadota > Betaproteobacteria > Burkholderiales > Comamonadaceae > Comamonas > Comamonas koreensis. Next base: position 2,682,597 of record NZ_CP043575.1, read on the forward strand.
CAGCCAGTTATTGGTAAAGCCGGGCAGGGCATAGCGCACCATCTGCGGCAGGGTGATGCGAAAGAAGGTCTTGACCGGACTCATGCCGAAGGCCCAGGCCGCTTCCATCTGGCCCTTGGGGATGGCCAGGATCGCGCCCCGGAAGGTTTCGGTCATGTAGGCGCCGTAGATAAAGCCGATCGTGAACGAGCCAGCCACAAAGGGGTTGAGGTCGACCGAGCTTTCGCTGCCCATCTTCTCGAGCAAGGTATTGAGGCCGATGGCGCCGCCGTAGAAGATCAGCAGCATCATCACCAGCTCGGGGATGCCGCGCACGATGGAGGTGTAGACCGTCGCCAGCACCACCAGCGGGCGGCGGCCCGACAGCTTGGCACTGGCACCCAGCAGGCCCAGCACGGTGGCAATGGCCGCTGATGCCAGTGAGACCGCTACCGTCAGCAGCGAGCCCATCAGGATCGATTGAAAGTAATCACTCATATTTTTTGGCCTTGGGCGCCGGGATCGCGTTGTGCAATCGGGCCCATCGGTGGCCTGGTGTTGCCTTGGGTGGGCGCTGCAAAAAGGCCTGGCACCATGGAATTGCGGCGCGATTCATCCAGTATGAAGACTCTGGAGCAGCGCGCCGCTTGGTGTTAGCCCTGATCGAGGACGCGGGTGGCGCTAGGCGCGCCACCGCGTTTTACAAAGATCAGTTGCCGTAGGGGTCGAAATCGAAGTACTTCTTGGCAATCGTGGCATAGGTGCCATTGCTGCGGATGGTCTTGATCGCTTCGTTGATCTGCTTTTTCAGGTCGCCCTGGTTCTTGCGCAGCGCAATGCCGATGCCATCACCGTAGTACTTGGTCTCGTACTGGTCCGGGCCCTTGTAGCCGTAGTCAGCGCCTTCGGGCTTGCGCAGGAAGCCGCCGTTGACTTCGACCTTGTCAGCCACGGTGCCGTCGAGGCGGCCGGACTTGATGTCCAGGTAAACCTGGTCCTGGGCTTCATAAGGCACGATGGTCGCGCCTGCGGGCTTGAGCTCGCCATTGGCCCACTTCTCTTGGGTCGAGCCCTTGAGCACGCCGATCTTCAGGCCCTTGGCCGAAGCCGGGCCCTTGTATTCCACGCTTTTCTTCAGCACCACGGCGCTGGGCGTCTTGTAGTAGCGGTCGCTGAAATCGACCACGCGGCGGCGCTCGTCGGTCATCGACATGGAGCTGACGATGACGTCGTATTTCTTGGCTTGCAGGCCGGGGATCATGCTGTCCCAGACTTGCTCGACGAACACGCACTTGCGCTTGATCTGCTCGCACACCGCCTTGGCGATGTCCACGTCAAAACCGGTGACTTCGCCTTGGGGCGTCTTGTAGGTAAACGGTTCGTAGGTCGGGTCGACAGCTACTTTCAGGTCTGCAGCAAAAGCAGGGGCGGCGATAGCGGCCACTGCCAGTGCGATCAAGGTTTTACGCATAGTGAATCCTCGGATCCGAATGTTGATAAGGTGGCTAGCATGCTAGTGCTTTTGCTGCCCGCCGTCGGGCTCTGATATCGGCTTGTGGCGACCCGGCGACAGCTCTGCGCTGTGCTTTGTGGCAAAGCGGCGAGCTTGTGCGCATTATCACCAGCCTAAACGGCCATTGAGCGCAAAAATTGACGTTGAAGCGTCAATTTTTACGCCCTATCCAGGGAAACACTAATAAGTATGGGTTGTGACGGTCGATTTGATCGTCTATTTTGTCGAAACGTCCGCGCTTACTTCTTCCAGTAGCCTGGGCGAATCAGCAGGCTGTGGACGCGGTAGGGCGCCTTTTCCTCAATGCCGATGTCCATCGGCACATAGGCCTTGTCGCACTGCAGCAGGTAGCTGGTGATGTAAGGGGTGGGGCTGGTCATCTGCGCGCCGACCTTGCAGCTGCCCACGCTTTGGTGCACGTCGTTGAACACCTGCTTCATCTGGTCGGCCGTGACCTGCTTGTTGAAGTCTTCGGTGAAAGTCTTGGCATCGGGCACGGCGGCCTTGCCTTCAAAGGCGGCGAGCAGCGCCTGGAAACGCTGGGCCAGCGCCTTTTCAGCAGCCGGGTTGGGCGCAGGGGCCTGGGGCGCTGCCTCGGCTGCGGGCGGCGTGGCTGCCGCTGCTGGGTTGGCCGCTCCCTGGCTGCTTTGGGCTTGGGCCGCCAAGGCGGCGCAGGCCAGTGCGGTGGACAACAGGGCGTGGCGGGACATACGGTGCATGCGGGTTTCCTTGGTGTGGTTTTGCATCGGGCCATCCTAGGCGCAGTGGGCGCGCTGGTGGTAACACTTGGTGTTTAGATGCAGGGGCTAAAAGTGGGGGCGGAGGGCCGTTTTCGGCGCCTGTCTCGCAGCCCAGAACGGGCGAGCCAGGCATCTTCATCGGATGCCGCTCTGCGTGGACCTCTACTGTGGCGCGCGGCCGGCCAAGGTGGGGCCATCCGATGCCGTAAGAGGGCTTGAGAATTGGCCTACATAGTGGGTCGATGCAAAAGCGGGCAAACCCTGTGCCCATGCGCTTGTGCGGCACGCGGCCATGGCCCGGCCTGGCCCGCTTTCATCTTGGCGACCCGGTTTTTGCGCTGTTGCGGCTAAGGTGTCGCGCAGTGATAGGCAACCCCATAAGGACATAGAGATGAATGGCGCACACAGTCTGGTCAAGACTTTGCTGGCTGCAGGTGTGGATACTTGCTTTGCGAATCCCGGCACCAGCGAGATGCACTTTGTAGCAGCTTTGGACCAGATCCCCGGCATGCACTGCGTGCTGGGCCTGCAAGAGAACGTGGTCACCGGCATGGCCGATGGCTACTACCGCATCGCCCGCAAACCCGCCTGCACCTTGCTGCACTGCGGCCCGGGCCTGGCCAATGGCCTGGCCAATTTGCACAATGCGCGCCGCGCGCGCAGTGGCATTGTCAATATCGTGGGCGACCAGGCCACCTACCACCGGCCTTTTGACGCGCCGCTGACGGCTGATACCGATGGCCTGGCGCGCGCCGTATCGGGCTGGGTGCATACCAGCACGCACAGTGCGGACCTGGGCCAGGATGCGGCGATGGCCGTGCGTGCGGCCTCGACCTTTCCCGGGCAAATCGCCAGCCTGATCTTGCCGGCCAATGTGTCCTGGGACGAGGGCGGTGTGGTGGCGCAGCCGCTGCCCCTGCCTGCGCCGCCCGCAGTGGATGGCCATGCGATCGATGAAGTGGCAAAGCTGCTGCGCCAGGCGGGCGGCAAGGCCTTGATTCTGCTGTCGGGCGCGGCGGTGTTTGCGCCGGCCCAGGCGCTGGTGTGGCGGCTTGCGCAGGCCAGCGGCGCTGCCGTGCTGGCCGAGTACGGCGCTTCGCACCTGCAGCGCGGCCAGGGCCGCATGGCGCTGGAGCGGGTACCCTATGGCATGGAGGCCGCGATCAAGACCCTGGCCCGGTTTGAGCACATCATCCTGGTGGGCGCCAAGCCGCCGGTGGGCTTTTTTGCCTACCCCGGCCTGCCGTCGACCCAGTACCCTTCGAGCGCCCAGCTGCATGTGCTGACGCGCCCCGAGCAGGAGCCGCTGGCCGCGCTGCAAGCCCTGGTCGATGCGCTGCAGGCGCCGCAGGCCGCCATCCCCGATGCGGGCCCCCGGCCCGAGGCAGCGACTGGCGCGCCCACGCCCGAGGGCCTGGCGCGTACCGTGGCCGCGCTGATGCCCGAGGGCGCCATCGTCTCGGACGAGAGCATCTCCTACGGCCGGGGCTTTTACCCGCACACCCATGCCGCGCCGGCGCATGACTGGCTGCACCTGGCTGGCGGCGCGATTGGCGATGGCATGCCGGTGGCGACCGGCGCGGCCATTGGTGCGGGCAAGCAGCGCAGGGTGATCAATCTGCAGGCCGATGGCTCGGCGATGTATTCGCTGCAATCGCTGTGGACGCAGGCGCGTGAGCAGCTGCCTGTCACCACCATCGTGCTGAACAACAGCCGCTACAACATCCTGATTGGCGAATATAAGGGCGTGGGCGCCACGCCGGGCGCCACCGCCATGCAGATGCTGGACCTGGGCAACCCGTCGATTGGCTGGGTGAAGCTGGCCGAAGGCATGGGCGTGGAAGCGGCGCGCGCCACCAGCATGGAGGACTGCGCCCAGCTGATGCAGGCCAGCTTTGCTAAATCCGGCCCGTTCTTGATTGAACTGATAATTTAATAAATTCTGAACATACAGGTTTGGAAGTCACCTACACTGCTGCCTGACCATGCTCCAACGCCTGCGCAGCCGCCCACGCTTTTCCGCCGTCATCACGGCGGTTTTTGCGTTGCTGCTGCTCGTGGCATCGGTGGCGGGCGTGCAGGTGCGTGTGCTGGCGCAGCCCATTGCCGCGGTGCTGGCGGCCGATGTCTGCAGCGTCAATGCGCCGGCGCTGGATGTGGCGCTGGCCCATGGTGACCACCAGACCTTGGATGATCTGCTGGCCGATGGCAGCGACAGCCATGCCAGCCACAGCGCGCACAGCGCCCATGGCGCTGATTGCGTGCTGTGTATCGCCATGGCGCTGCCACTGGCCTTTGCCGCCGATGTGCACCGGCCAGCGGCCCCTGCTTTCCACGCGCAGTGGCAGGCCCAGGCGGCGCACAACCCCCAGGCGCCGGGCGCACCGCTGCCCGCGCGCGGCCCGCCTCCCGTCCTTGTCTAACGCACTTATGCCGCAGTGATGCTGCCGCTGCTCTCCGCGCCCATCGCGCGGGGAGGGCAGCCGCGCAACCTTGCGGCCCATGGGCCTCTTCGTCATGTCTGCTTTAGCCGCCTTCGCTGCGGCCGGCTGGGCATGGCTGCGAGTGCCTCCACCACATTGATGCAAGCCGCTGCGCCCTGCAGCGCTTGCTGCGAGAGACATTGATGACTTCCTTCTTTTTGGCAGCAGCGCCTGGACTGCGCCTGCCTGCCCCGCCACGCGCCCGCTTGCAGCGACCGCAGATGGCGCTATCCGCGCTGGTCTTGGCCACCAGCTCTGCCTGGGCGCAAAGCCCTGCTGCACCATCGCTACCTGCGGCCAGCGTGCCTGAGATCAGCCTGCAGGAGACCGTGGTGACAGCGGTGCATGAACACTCCCCACTGCAGGTGGTGGCCGATCCCAAGCAACCGCGACAACCGGTGCCGGCGAGCGATGCGGCTGACTATCTCAAGAGCATTCCAGGCTTTTCGGCCATCCGCAGTGGGGGCTCCAACAGCGACCCGGTGTTCCGGGGCCAGTTTGGCTCACGCCTGCCGGTATTGACCAATGGGCAGACCTTGCTGGGTGCATGCCCGGCGCGCATGGATTCGCCCAGCTCCTATATCTCGCCCGAGACCTACGATGTGCTGACGGTGGTCAAAGGCCCGCAGACGGTGATCTGGGGGCCGGGTGCATCGGCCGGAGTGGTGCGCTTTGACCGCGAACGGCCCGAATTGGACAGCGGCCAGGTGCGCCTGTCTGCCAGCCTGCAAGGCGGCACCGCGGCGCGCAGCGACCAGAACATCGACCTGCTGGCCGGCAATGCCGCGTACTACCTGCGCCTCACGGCCAACCATTCGCAAAGCAAGGACTACCGCGACGGCGATGGCCAGCGCGTGCCCTCGCACTGGGACAAATGGAACACCGATGTTGCGATTGGCTGGACGCCCGATGCCAACACCTGGCTGGAGCTGAGCGCGGGCCAAGGCGATGGCGAGGCGCGCTATGGCGGCCGGGGCATGGACGGCACCCAGTTCAAGCGCGAAAGCTATGGGCTGCGGCTGGAGAAAAAGAACCTGGGCGAGCGCTGGACCAAGCTGGAGGCGCAGCTGTACTACCACCGCGCCGACCATGTGATGGACAACTTCAGCCTGCGGCCCTTTGTGCCGGAAGGCGGCATGTCCATGCCGATGGCGGCCAATGTGCGGCGCACCACCACCGGCATGCGGGTCGCAAGCACCTGGCAACTGGGCCCGCACACCGAAGCGGTGCTGGGCGTGGATGCCATGGGCAGCCCGCACGACAGCCGATCGGGCACGGCCATGCAGTCCTACCGCAGCAAGCCCTGGGCGCGGGATGCCAAGTTCAGCAACCAGGGCCTGTTTGCGCAGGCCACGCAGCACCTGGGTAGTGAAGACATGCTCGTCGCCGGCCTGCGGCTGGACCGCGCCCAGGCCTGGCGCACCCCCAGCAAAGGCGGTATGGGTGGCATGGATGGGATGGGTGATATGGGTGGTATGGCGGGCATGCAGGCCATGGCGGGCATGGATGGCAGCATGGCCGCCACGGCCAGCAACCACCGCGAGCGCAGCGCCATGCCCAGTGGCTTTCTGCGTTGGGAACGGGCCCGCGCCGATGGCAGCACGCTCTACGCCGGTATCGGCCATGTGCAGCGCTTCCCGGATTACTGGGAGCTGATATCGCCGAGCAACAGCGCAGCCGACAAGGGCGATGCCTTCAACCGCCTGCAGCCGGAGAAAACCACGCAGATCGATGTGGGCGCGAGCTGGAAGGGGGCGGACTGGCAGCTGTGGACCTCGGCCTATGTCGGCCAGGTGCAGGACTATCTGCTGTTTGACTATGCCGGCATGGCCGCCAACGTGCGCAATGTGCAGGCGCGCACCGCTGGTGCCGAGCTGGGTGGCAGCTACCGGCTGAGCCCCGGCCTGACCGCCCAGGCCACCCTGGCCTACAGCTGGGCCCGCAACCGCAGCGATGGCAAGCCGCTGCCGCAGATGCCGCCGCTCGAAGCCAAGCTGGGCCTGGACTATCGGCAAGGCCCCTGGAGCGCGGGCGCGCTGTGGCGCCTGGTTGCCGCGCAGCACCGCTATGCCAGCGGCCAGGGCAATGTCGTGGGCCAGGATCTGGGGCCCAGTGCTGGCTTTGGCGTGCTGTCGCTCAATGCCGGCTACAAGATCAGCGAGCAACTGCGCCTGACGGCCGGCATCGACAATGTCTTTGGCAAGACCTATGCCGAGCACCTGAACCTGGCTGGCAATGCGGGCTTTGGTTTCCCCGGTGGGGTGCGCATCCATGAGCCGGGTCGCACCTTGTGGCTGCGGGGCGACTTGAAGTTCTGAGGCAGGCCTGCGCTGCTGCCAGCCAGGTGCTGGCGGCGGCGCTGCGGCTTTGGACTCTTTGAACAGGTTCTTACAACGGTACGCGCAGAAAAAGCACAATCACTACGCCCAGCGCCAGGTTCAGCGCGACGAGCTGGCGAATCTGGCCCAGGGCCTTGCCGCCTGCCGGCCAGTCCTGGGCGTTGACGGCGCGGTCCAGGCGCTTGAACAGCGCAAAGCGGATATGGCCAAACACGGCCATCATTGCCAGGCCCAGCACGGCCATCACCATCCAGGGGACGGGCATGCTGAATTTGGCACTGGCCTGCGCGGCCATCTGGTGGACCAGGCCCATCATGCCGATGCCCGACAGCAGCACGGCGGCGATGATGACCAGCACCACGGCAAAAAAGCGCCCCAGCACATCGCGCATCAGCATCAGGCGCTGAGGGGGTTCGAGCTGCTGCAGCGCAGGGCGCAGAAAGAAATGTGCAAAAGCCATGCCGCCCAGCCAGACGATGATGGACAACAGGTGCACGGTTTTGAGAATGATGTAGAGCATCGGGGGGCGCCGTTTAGTTTTGTGTGGGGATGCGCTATGGTACGCGCCAAGCCGCCCCGGCTGGGGATGCGGGCCTGCTTTGAGAGGCGCTAACATAGCCCAGCAAACCGAAGGTTTGCGGTTGAGACGAGGCTTCAAGCCGCAGACAGTACAGACGTACGGCAAGGCTTGAGAACGAAGTATCAACGGTTATGTCAGTGACTCTAAAAAATACCCATGCTTAAACCTGCTGCCAAGGCTTCGCCCAGCTCGCGGCAGCGCTGCAGATCGTCTGCGCCAATCTGCTTGGTCGCCGCAATGGTCTCGGGCGTTTGGGCATGGGTGCAGACAATCAGCGGCTCGGCAATGGGCTTGAGCCGCCAGCCGGTTGCGATGCGGGCAATCTGCCTTGCCGCGTTGCTGCCATCGCTGCCAGCGCAGATGAGGGCGGCATAAGGCCGGCCCTCAATGCGGCCCAGCGCCGCGTAGTAGCAGCGGTCAAAAAAGTCCTTCATCAGCCCGCTCATCGCAGCCAAATTCTCGGGGCAGACAAACAGGTAGCCGCTGGCGGCCAGCACATTGGCAGGCCCGGCATCGGGCGCGCACAGCAGGCGCACTTGCACACCCGGCTGGCTGGCCGCACCGGCGTGCGCGGCCTCGGCCATCTGGCGGCTGCCATCCGTGTGGCTGTGATAGACGATCAGGAGTTGGGGACTGTCCATGGCTGCAAGCATAGTGGCAAAGGCAGCTGTCATGTGCAGGACGCAGGGCTGCACCATCAGTTGCGCTGCATGCTAGATTGGCTGATCGCTATCGAGGCTTGGCCACAAAGGCATACCACCATGAACGCAGTGTTTGAACGCATCTCCACCAGCTTCCATGCCCAAGGGCTGATGCAGACCCTGGGCGCGAGCCTGCTGTCCGTGCAGCCGGGGGAGGTGCAGATTGCGCTGCCCTACCAAAAGGCGCTGTCGCAGCAGCATGGTTTTTTGCATGCCGGCGCCGTCAGCAGCGTGGTGGACAGCGCGGCAGGCTATGCGGCGCTGACGGTGGCGGCCGAGGGCTATGAGGTGGTCACGGCCGAGTTCAAGATCAACCTGATGCGCCCGGCGATTGGCGAGCGCTTTGTCGCCATTGGCAAGGTGGTGAACGCCGGCAAGCTGCTGACGGTGTGCAGCGGCGAGGTGCTGGCCTATGGCGCAGATGCGGCAGTGCCACCCAAGGTAGTGGCGCTGCTGCAGGCGACGATTGTCAATGTGAAGTACTGATCTGACGCACCAGCAGCCCACCAGGGCTGCTGCAGCTGCGCCTTCCGATCACGTGCTCAGTCCTGCCACTGGAACAGCGGCGGCTGCTTGGCTACAAAGCGGGCAATGGCCTCCTGGTGGAAGGCGCTTTCGCGGCACAGCGTCTGGGCCAGCGCTTCTTGCTGGTAGATCTCGTCGCGCTGGGTCTCAAAGGCGCGGTTCATCACGCGTTTGGTGTAGCCCATGGCCTCGGTCGGTGCGCTGGCAAAGCGCTCGGCAAAGGCCAGGGCGTCGGCCAGCACGTCTTCGCTGGTGATCTTGTAGACCATGCCCATCTGCTGCGCCTCGGGGGCGGCGACGACGCGGGCCGTGAAGGCCAGCTCCTTGGCCGCTTGCAGGCCCACCAGGCGCGGCAGCAAATACATGCCGGCCAGATCGGGCACAAAGCCGATCTTGGCAAACACGCAGCAGAACTTGGCAGACGGTGCGGCCAGCACAAAATCGCCTGCCAGGGCCAGCGACAGGCCGGCGCCAAAGGCGCTGCCCTGCACGGCGGTGATGACGGGCTTTTCCATGTCCAGCAGCTCGTCAAACCAGCGGTGCAGGCCCAGCATGCGGTTGCGGCTGTCAAACACATCCTGCTTGCCGGCAACGGCCGCTTGCATGCTCTTGATATCGCCGCCGGCGCAGAAATGGCCGCCGGCCCCCGTCAGCACCACGGCCTTGATCGCGCGGTCATCGCGCACCTGTGGGATCAGGCGGGTGAAATCCTCGCGCATCTGCTCGTCGAGCGCATTGCGGGCCTGGGGGCGGTTCATCGTCAGCACGGCGGTGGTGCCATGCATGCTCAGGGTCAGGGCGGTCATATCAGTCGGTTTTCAACAATAAAACGGTAAGGCAAGCCAGCGGCGGGAGCGGGGGCTATTCGGCGCGGATACCCAGCTTTTGGGCCACCGGTATCCAGCGTTCGCGCTCGGAGGCCACAAACTGCCCCCATTCTGCGGTGCTGCCCGCAATCGGCTGCGCACCTATGCGACGCAGGCGCTCTTGCACATCGGGCTTGGCCAGGGACTGGTTGATGGCCCGGGCCATGCGCGCCACCGCGTCAGCGGGCGTGCCGCTGCGGGCCACCACGCCAAACCAGGCGCTCGCCTCGGTATCGCCAAAGCCCAGCTCGGCCAGGGTGGGCACCTGGGGCAGTGCTGCAAAACGCTGTTTGTCCAGGATGGCCAGCGGCACGATGCGCCCGCCAATCGCCTGCTGCATGCAGGAGGGCAGCGCGTCGAACATGATGTCCACATTGCCGCCCATCATGCTGGTGATGGCCGGTGCACTGCCGGAAAACGGCACATGCGTCACCTGAAAACCCATGCGCTCGGCGGCATATTCGCCCGCCAGGTGGGTGATGTTGCCGCTGCCGGCCGACCCCATGCTGAGCGTCTTGCCCTGGCGCTGCGCCTGCTGGGCGAGCGTGATCAGCGCGCGCAGATCGCTGGCGCCCAGGTCCTTGCGGGTGACCAGTAGCAAAGGCGCCTTGCCCAGGCCCGCGACAGGCACAAAATCCTTGACCGGGTCATAGCTCATCTTGGCGTAGATGGCGCTGTTGATGACCAGCGGCGCATTGGAGCCGACAAAGAAGGTGAGCCCATCGGCGGGGGCGCGCAGCGCGGTCTCGGCCGCAATCATGCCGGCGGCGCCGGCCTTGTTCTCGATGACGATGGGCTGCCCTGTGCTTTGGCCCACATCCTGGGCCACGATGCGGGTGATCTGGTCGGCGGCGCCGCCTGCGGGGTAGGGCACGACCCAGCGCAAGGGGGCATCGGCCGCGCGTGCCAGCCAGGGGCTGGCCAGGCTGGCGGCTGCGCCCCATTGCACAAGACGGTGGTGGAACTGGCGTCGGGATACGGGCATCAACTGTCTCCTAGGCAGCATGTAGTTATCGGCATGTGGGGCGCTGCCTGCCCCAGCATCCATGCAGGCTAGGGCCGTTTTTGGGCAGCGTCCAATACCAAATTGCACTCAGCTGATATGCAGGCGCATGCGGGCTTTAACCGTATGCTCTGGCTCATTCGGCGCACAGCGCTGACCACATCGAGACCTACCCGGAACCAGGAGCCCTTTCCATGACTGCATTTTTGAAGTACGAACAGCAAGGCCATGTCGTTACCCTGACGATGAACCAGCCCGAGCGCCGCAATCCGCTGACCGGCAACACGGCGGTGGCGGAGATCCTGGCCGCCTGCGAGACCATTGCGGCCGACAGCAGCGTGCGGGCCGTCATCCTGACGGGCGAGGGCCCCGCGTTCTCGTCGGGTGGCGACATCAAGACCATGCAGCAGCAGTCCTTTGGCGATGTCGATGGCATGCGCATCCGCGATGACTACCGCCGTGGCATCCAGCGCCTGCCGCTGGCGCTGTTCAACCTGGAGGTGCCCACCATCGCGGCGATCAATGGAGCGGCGGTGGGCGCGGGCCTGGACCTGGCCTGCATGTGCGATCTGCGCGTGGCCTCGGACAAGGCCAAGTTTGCCGAGAGCTTTGTGAAGATGGGCATCATCCCCGGCGACGGCGGTGCCTGGCTGCTGCCCCGCGTGATCGGCATGGCGCGCGCGGCCGAGCTGTCGCTGACCGGCCGCATGATTGATGCCGCCACCGCCTTGCAGTGGGGCCTGGTCTCGCAGGTGGTGCCGCCCGAGGAATTGCTGAACGCCGCCAACGCCCTGGCCAGCGAGATTGCGGCCAACCCGCCCCAGGTCACCCGCATGACCAAGAAGCTGATGCGCGAAGGCATGCACCAGAGCCTGGCTTCGTTGCTGGAGCTGTCAGCCGCCTACCAGGCGCTGGCCCACCAGACGGCTGACCACCGCGAAGCGGTGACTGCCTTCTTGGAAAAGCGCACGCCTGCGTTTAAGGGCTAAGCAGTCCGTCTTCCTGGTCCGCGTTCCGCTAGCCGAAGGCTTGTTGGATCTGGCCCGCCAGCTGTAAGGCCTGCGCCTCGCTGGTGATATTGGCAAAGCCCATCAGCAGGCCTTGGCGAGGGGCTGCGTCGATATACCAGCGCGACAGCGGGTGCGTGGCCAGGCCCTGTACGCGGGCGCGCTGGGCCACCAGGCTGTCGTTGTCGCCGTCCTGGATCTGGCCGAGCAAGTGCAGACCGCCGGGCTGCAAGTCAATGCGCAGGCGATCGCCCAGCACTTGCTGAAAACTGCGCTGTGCGACTGCGCGGCGCTCGGCATACAAGAGCCGCATCTTCTTGAGGTGGCGGGCAAAGTGGCCCTGGGCCATGAAGTCGGCCACGCTGGCCTGCAGCAGATAGGGGCAGCCGGCATTGAGGTTGGAGCTGACGGCCTGAAAGCGGGGCACGACCTCGAGCGGCACCACCGCGTAGGCCAGGCGCAGGCCGGGAAACATCACCTTGCTGAAGGTGCCGGCGTAGATCACGCGGTCCTGCCGGTCCAGGCTTTTGAGGGCGGGCAGGGGCCGGCCCTGGTAGCGGAACTCGCTGTCGTAGTCGTCTTCGATGATCCAGCTGCCCGCCTCGCTCGCCCATTCGAGCAGCGCCATACGCCGGTCAAGTGACAGGGTGACGCCAAGCGGGCTCTGGTGCGAAGGCGTCACCATGGCAAATTTAGCATACGGACTGAGCTGGCGACCCGCATCGACCTGCAGGCCCTGGGCATCGACGGGTACGGGCACGATCTGTACGGCGGCATTTTGCAAAAACGGCCGCGCCAGGATATAGCCCGGGTCCTCAAACCAGAAGGCATCGCCAGGGCTGGCCAGGCTGCGCAGGCTCAGCTCCAGGGTGTTGCGCAGGCCGGTGGTGACGAAGACCTGCTCGGGCACGCAGGTCACGCCGCGCGAGACCGCCAGGTAGGCCGCAATGCGCTGGCGCAGCTCCTCATCGCCTTGCGGGTTGGGGTAGGCCAGGCGGTAGGGCTCGCTGCTGCGCAGGCGGTGGGTGACCAGCCGGTTCCAGACCTTGCGCGGAAAGGCATCGATCGCGGGCAGGCCCAGTTGCAGGGGGCGGGGCTGCAGACCGTCGTGGTCCACGATATCGGCGGCCGGTGGCCGGGCGATGGCTTGCGGCGCCGGGGCCGTGGCAGCCGGGGGCAGGCTCGGTGATATGACGGTGCCCGCCGCGCCGCGCCCCTGGAAGTAGCCTTCGTCGGCAAGGATGCGGTAGGCCAGATCGACGGTGCCGCGCGCCAGGTTCAGCTCGGTGGCCAGCGCCCGCGACGCAGGCACCCGGTCGCCGGCGCGCAGATGGCCTTGCGCAATGGCGGTCTTGAAGCGCTGGCAGATCTGCAGGTACATGGGCAGCTGCAGGCTGCGGTCCACCTGCAGTGGCAGCGCATGTAGGGGATCGGTGTGGGCGGGGTCTGAAATCATGGCATCCCTATCTTGGCCTAGTCATTTTTGCATTTCTTGGCTCTTTTGGCTTGGCCAAGACAACTGCATACTGCCTATCAGCAACGGAATTCACCGACGCAACCCAGCCATGGAGATAGCTATGCAAACCCGACTCGACTTCTACACCGCCGACCCCGCCATCATGAAGGCCCTGATGGGCGTGGAAAACCAGATTGCCAAGGGCAGCCTGGACATTCTGCTCAAGGAACTGGTGCGCCTGCGCGCCTCGCAGATCAATGGCTGCGCCTTTTGCCTGGACATGCATGTGACCGATGCGGTCAAGGCCGGCGAATCCAGCCGCCGCCTGGCCACCGTGGCCGCCTGGCGTGAGACGCCGTTCTTCAGCGACCGCGAACGCGCTGCGCTGGAGTGGACCGAGGCGCTGACCCTGGTCTCGCACAACCATGTGCCCGACGCCGTCTGGGAGGCCGTGCGCCCCCACTTCACGGATGCCGAGCTGATGGAGCTGACGGCAGTGATCACCTCGATCAACAGCTGGAACCGCTTTGCGATTGCCTTTCGCAAGATGCCGGTTTAAGAAGCTAGCTCCCGGCGTGGCGCAAGACGGCCTATGAAAGTCCTGGTTCTGGGCGGCTGCAAGCTGCTGGGCGCGAAGGTGGTCAGCAATCTGCGGCAGCTGGGCTACCCGGTGGTTGCGGATGTGGACCCCAGGCTGCCAGCTGCGCTGCATGGCGCCCAGGTGCTGATTGATGTGCGCGAGCCACCTGTGATGGAGACGGCCGATGCGCTGGCGAGCTGGGCGAGCATATGCCGCCAGCTAAATGCCGCCATCGCCGCTGCAGCAGTGGCGCACCATATTGCGCTGTCGGCCTTGGGGGTGCAGCGCTTGCAGCACAGCGGCTACTACCAGGCGCTGGCGCTGCGAGAGCAGCTGATCCAGGCAGGCAGCACGCCTTATACGGTGCTGCGTGCCGCACCCCTGTACGAAAGTCTGGCACGGCTGGCACAGGGCAGCCCTGCCGGTACGGCGCTGACCATGCCCGTAGCGCGTATGCAGGCGATGGCCGCAGAGGACCTGGCGATGTTGGTGGCCGATGCCGCGCTGGCGCAGCCGTTGGATGGCTGCATGGAGGTGGCCGGGCCCCAGAAGATGGCGATGGCCGACTGGATGCAGCAGTACCTGCGCTTGCGCGGCGACCCGCGGGAAGTGCTGGGCGATGCCCACGCTCTGTATCGGGGGGCGTTGCTGGACGGTGACAGCTTGCTGCCCACGGGACCCGCTCGCCTGGGGCGGACCACGCTGGCGGCCTGGGTCTGCAAATGCAGTGCGGCTTGATGCCCCAGGCATTGGCTGGACACCGGGGTGTGATTATTTTCAAACGATTGGACGACTGATGACCCGTACCTTGCTCTTGAACTGTGGCCCCCATGGCCAGGCCAGCCATGGCTACCAACTGGCGGCCGATATGCTCGCCGAGTTGGGCCTGGCGCAGCAGCCGCTGCGCGAGCGCGACTTGGTGGCCACCCCGATACCGCCGATCAGCCGCGACTATGCGCTGGCGATCACCGCCAATGCGAGCGCGGATGCACCGGCGCTGGCCTGGTCCGAAACGCTGATCAAGGAGTTGGAAGACAGCGATCTGCTGATGATTCTGACCCCCATGCACAACTTTGCGGTGCCGGCCACGCTCAAGCTCTGGCTGGACCATGTGATCCGCATCCACCGCAGCTTTGCATCCACGCCTGAAGGGAAGATCGGCCTGATGAAAGACCGGCCCACCTTGGTGTTGGTGAGCTCGGGCGGCTTCCACACGGGCCCCCGGGCCCGGCAGGAAGATTTTCTGACGCCTTACTTGCGCTATGCGCTGGCCTCCATCGGCATCCGCAATGTGCATTTTGTATTGCTGCAAGGCCTGGTATTTGGCCCCGATGCCGTCGCCGCTGCGGTGGATAGCGCAAGAGATACCTTGCGGGAGCAGCTGGCGCCCTTCAAGCAGCAGGCGCTGGAGGTGGTCGCTGCTGCGCGCTGACAGCACGCGTAGCTGGTGCAAGTGGGCAGCAGGGAGCGATGGCTGACAGCGCGGGGTGCCCAGCGCATGGGCCTTGCACCACCAAGGCCTGGCCTGGACGGCAGGGAGGGGTGCTGCTGGACTGGGCAGGTCTGTACTGCCGTTGCACCTGTCTTGCATGTTGCCCAGACTATCTCAGCGTCGTTCTGGAAACCCTCCGGTAGGCTGTTGCCTGGCTGCTCACACCTAGCCGGCCGCACCTAGCCGGCCGCACCTAGCCGGCCGCACCTAGCCGGCCGCACCTAGCGGCAATCGGGTCTGCCTGCGGCAAGATGCCGCGCCGGGGACGCTGAGCCCCATGCGCAAACCTTCGGCTAGTCTGGCCCTGTTTGCGGCGTTCAACGCATGCTGGGGGCCAGACTTGATCCCCGCCCTGGGCGGCGGCTTAGACCGCGTGCAGATGTTCCAGCCGCTCCAGGCGCTCGAGCTCGGCACAGATATCGGCCATGCTGCCCGACATGGCCCAGCGCATACCTTTTTGGCGGTGCAGGCTGGCCGGTTGGGCCCAGTACATCTTGATGGGCGCATCATTGGCGGCCTGGGCGCTGCAGCGCTGCACCGACAGGAAGGGGCGGGTGTGGGACTGCGCAGCTGCTGAGAGGCGACGGCGCGCAGCGGGTTTGCGCGGCAGGCGGATGCGGTCGATGGGGCGCTGCACTGGTGCACCATCGGCAGGCGAGTCAACGCGGGGCGTGTCCATGCAGGAGGTATCCGCGCCTGACGTATCCACGCTGGACTGAGCTACCGGGCCATCGAGCAAGCTCAGCTGCTGGGCGGCGCCGCGCTGTACAGCGGCAGAGGACGCGGTGGCAAAGCAGTGCACCTGGGCGGCCAGTTGGCCGTCATTGGCGGCGCCATGGCCGGGGCGGCGGCGGTTGCTGCGCACAATGGCACGCTGGATGGACTGGAACCAGGGCAGGCCGGCGACGAGGGAAAAAGGCGCAAGCGCGCGCAATGCATCTGCTACAAGCATAGGAGACTCCTTGGTATACGGGTAACAGCAGGATTGCGCAGGGCGAGCGCATCCCCCAGGGCTGTGGGCCAAGAGCCCACAACGCCCGCTACCTGGGGTTGCGCAGAAAAGGGAGGGCCGAGGGGGCCGCTAGGCCTAGTTCAGCATCGTGTTGCGGATCAGGCCCACGGCAATGCCTTCGATCTCAAAGGGCTCGCCGGGCTGCACGATGATGGGCAGGTAATCCGGGTTTTCGGCCAGCAGTTCAATGCCGTCCTTGGTGCGCTGGAGGCGCTTGACGGTGACATCATCGCCCAGGCGCGCCACGATGATCTGGCCGTTGCGGGCCTCGCGCGTGGCTTTGACGGCCAGCAGATCGCCATCGATGATGCCGACATCGCGCATCGACATGCCGCGCACCTTGAGCAGGTAATCGGGCTGCTGCTGGAACAGGCCGCCCTCCACGGTATAGGTTTGGTCGACATGCTCTTGCGCCAGGATGGGCGAGCCGGCCGAGACGCGGCCAATCAGCGGCAGGGCCAGCTGGGCGAGCTCTTGCACCACACGGCCCAGGCCGGCCGTGGCATTGGACACGCCTGCCAGCGGCGACGAAAAGCGCGTGCCACGTGCGGCATTGATAGAGCGCACAGTATCGCTTTGCAGGCGAATCCCCCGGGAGGTGCCGCTGACCAGCTCGATCACGCCCTTGCGGGCCAGCGCCTTGAGATGGTCTTCTGCCGAATTGGCCGATTTGAAGCCCAGTTTGCTGGCAATCTCGGCGCGCGTTGGCGGGGCGCCGGTGCGCGAAATGGCGGTCTGGATCAGGTCCAGAATTTCTTGTTGGCGCGCGGTCAGTTTGGGATGGTCTCGCATAAGATCTCCGTGTGATCTGCGGTGCCGGGCAGAAGCAAAGCCACTGTGCATCCCAACACCTGTATATCAATCCAGTACCTGTATTTTTAACCAGTTTTTTGCAGGAGGCAAGCCTTGCAGCCAAAAATTTTGATCATCGGCACCGGCGGCACCATTGCCGGCATGGCTGATGACGCCGAGAAACCCGGCCAATACCGCGCGGCCCAGCTGTCCATCGCGGCCTTGCTGGCGGGCGTGAGCGGTATTGAGACTGCGGCGGCAGGCCCGCTGGATGCGGTGCAGATAGCGCAAATTGATAGCAAGGACATGAATGACGAGGTCTGGCATGCGCTGCTCAAGCGCTGCGATGCGGCCATGCACGATGAGACCGTGCGTGCTGTTGTTATCACCCACGGAACCGATACGCTCGAAGAGACTGCCTGGTTCCTGCATTGCGCTTTAGGGCGCCTGGCCAAGCCCGTGGTGCTGACCTGTGCCATGCGCCCGGCCAATGCCTTGATGCCCGATGGCCCGCAGAACCTGAAGGACGCCGTGGCCGCCGCTGCGGCGTTGGCTGCGGATGGCCAGCCGCTGCTGCGCGAGGTCGTGGCCGTGACGGGCGGCGGCGAGCTGCACAGCGCGCGCTGGCTGCAAAAGGTGCATCCGCACCGTTTGCTGGCCTTTTCATCGGGCGAGCAGGGGCCCCTGGGCTGGGTGGATGGCGTGACCGTGCGCCTGCGCCAGGGCTATGCCTCGCCGGCACCAGGCGCAGCGGATGGCTACACCGGCAGCCAGTGGCTGGCCGCCTTGCCTGCCCCCGCCAGCCAGCCCTGGCCCTGGGTGGAGATCGTGACCAGCCATGCCGGTATGCGCCCCGGGCTGGTGGACGCCCTGCACGCCCAGGGCATCGACGGTCTGGTGGTGGCAACCACCGGCAATGGCACCGTGCATGAGCTGCTTCTGGAGGCGATAGCGCGCGCACGCCAGCAAGGTCTGCCGGTATGGCGCAGCAGCCGCTGCAGCGATGGTGTGATCAGCGATGCGGTGTTGCCTGGAGTGGCCGATTTGGAAAAGGACTTGGCGGTGGCCTTGACGCCCTACAAATGCCGGGTCAGCTTGCAACTGGCGCTGGCGCAGGTCCAAGCCAAGGCCTAAAGCAGCCGCCGCATGCCGGTCTGCTGATGGCATGAGCAGGCATTAAAAAAGCCACTGTCGCAAGACAGTGGCTGTGCGGATAAGTCTGAGCGACTTATCAGGCCTGCAGCGCGGCAATGGCGCGCTGCGTGATCTCTTCGACCGAGCCCATGCCGCTGATGGCGCGGTACTTGGGGGCGGCGGCCGGGTCTTGGGCGGCCCAGCTGCTGTAGTAGTCCACCAAGGGGCGGGTCTGGTTGCTGTACACATCCAGGCGCTTCTTGACGGTTTCCTCCTTGTCGTCTTCGCGCTGCACCAGGGGCTCGCCGGTCACATCGTCCAGGCCTTCAGTCTTGGGCGGGTTGAACTTGACGTGGTAGGTACGGCCGGAAGCGGGGTGGCTGCGGCGGCCGCTCATGCGCTCGATGATGGCCTCAAACGGCACATCGATCTCCAGCACATAGTCGAGCTTGACACCGGCGGCCTTCATCGCGTCGGCCTGGGGGATGGTTCGGGGGAAGCCGTCAAACAGGAAGCCATTGGCGCAGTCGGCCTGGGCGATACGTTCCTTGACCAGATTGATGATCAGATCGTCACTGACCAGCTGGCCGGCGTCCATCACGGCCTTGGCTTGCAAGCCCAGCGGCGTGCCAGCCTTGACGGCAGCACGCAGCATGTCGCCGGTGGAAATCTGGGGAATACCGTATTTTTGGCAGATGAAGGCAGCTTGCGTACCTTTGCCGGCGCCGGGTGCTCCCAAAAGAATTAATTTCATGACGGTCCTTGGAGAATAAAAAACTTGCACGGCAAAAGCGGGCACTAAAGCCCGCTTTTACACAAAAAAACTGGGCTTGAGCATATCACGCATCAGGGGATTGTCAGCGAACTGGCACCAATACCGTGTCTCGGCTGCGCGAGACAGGCATGCTGCGCCTTTTAGCTTACGGTGCGCTTGCATCGGTGGCCGTCGCGGTGCAGGGTAGGCACGCGGGTTACATCACCGCGCCCAGCAGCTGGCGCACGCGCACCAGGTCTTCGGGCGTATCGACGCCCGAGCCAGGGATCTGCCGCGTCACATGCACGGCGATGCGGTGGCCATGCCAGATCGCGCGCAGCTGCTCGAGCATCTCGATTTGCTCGGTCGGGGCCTGGCTGAGCGTAGGGAAAGTATGCAAAAACTGGGCGCGGTAGCTGTAGATGCCCATATGGTGCAGCGGCGCAAAACCGGGCGTGCCGGTGGTGCCGGGGTTCTTCCACCAGGCCATATTCACAAAATCACGGCCCCAGGGGATGGGCGCACGGCTGAAATAGCTGGCCAGGCCCTGTGCATCGAGCACCACCTTGACGACATTGGGGCTGAGCAGCGACTCCAGATCAGCAATCGGGTGCGCGACCGTGCCCATGCTGGCCTCGGGCCGGTCGCTGAGCAGCGCCGCGACCGCATCGATCAGCGCCGGCGCGATCAAGGGCTCGTCGCCTTGCACATTGACCACGATGTCATCGCCGCCCAATTGCAGCACATTGCAGGCCTCGGCCAGGCGGTCGCTGCCACTGGGGTGCTTGGGCGAGGTCATCACCGCTTGCACACCATGCTTTTTGCAGGCGTCGATGATGCGCTCGTCATCTGCAGCCACCACCACGCGCTGGGCGGCGCTCTCCTGCGCGCGTTTGGCCACGCGCACCACCATGGGCAGGCCGGCGATATCGACCAGGGGCTTGTTGGGCAGGCGCGAGGAGGCCATGCGCGAAGGAATCAAGACAGTAAACGGCGCGGGTGCGTATGCCATGGTGCTAAAGGAGAGGAGAGTGAAGCCAACTTAAATTGTAGCGAGGAGGGTGGCCGGCGAGGTGCGGCCGGCTAGGTGCGGCCGGCCAGGCGCTGCCAGCGAGGTGTAGCCGACTAGGTGCGGCCGGCCAGGTGCGCCCAGCTAGTCGCCGCCGGCCAGGCCCGACAGCCACAAGCCACCTACCCAGGCAGTCGCCGCTGCTGCGGCGCCCGCGCTCAGGGTGCAGGCTTGACAGGCGTATTGGTCTCGTTGCTGCCAAACAGAATGGCCTCGATGGGGCGCAGTTTCTTGGCGTCGATCACCTCGCGCAGCTTGGGCAGGACGGCGACCAGGCCGTCGTAGCCCTGGGCTTTTTCCAGTTGCAGCTGCAGCCGAAAGCCTTTGAGCCCCAGGCCGCTGACCAATTGGCTGGCAGCGGCATAGGCCTTGATATAGCGCTCGCTGGGGTTGCTGATGGCAGCAGTTGCATTGCTGGCTGCGGTCTGCGCGGCAACTGGGGCGGCTGCAGCAGCGGGTGGCGGCGTGGTCGCAGGGTCGGTCAGGTTGTCAATGATGGCACTGGCGCTCGCGGGCAATTGGCCTGCGTCGCTGGGGCGCAAAAGCTCCAGCAGGCCTTGCTGCAGCAGCTGCTTGATGTCTTCGAGCACCTGCAGCTGTCCACCTGCCGAGGGCGCCAGCGCCATCACCTGTTCAATGCTTTTTTGCCCATCAAACATGATGAAGGCCGGTCGCATGCGGTGCGGCAACGAGGGATCCCGGGCGCGCAGCGCCTCCATGCCTTTGTCGGTTTTCTTGAGAATCAGGGTATGCATGGCAATGTGCTGAAAAAAATGGATGCAATCCACAAGGCCTGCCCGGAGGCGCTGTGCCTAAAATTTCAGCAAATTGTGTCTTTTTTTTACCAAACCGCTATTGGGGTTTGCCTGTGCGGACGGCCATGCCGGCCCCGGTGGGGCCGCAACTTCATCAAACCTTAATCTGCCGCAGCTAAAGCGTCGATTTCTTCGTCGCTGAGCGGGCGCGCTTCGCCTTCGAGCATGATGGGCATGCCATCGCGCACCGGGTAGGCCAGGCGCGCGCTGCGCGAGACCAGTTCCTGGCGCTCGCGGTCATAGCGCAGGGGGCCTTTGGTGACGGGGCAAACCAGCAGTTCGAGCAGTTTCGGGTCCATAGCAGCAATCAGTCTTTCTTAACAGGGGGCGATGCGGGCTGGTGCTGGCGCAGCAGTGCATCGGCATGCTGGCCAAAGGCCGGGTCGATGGCGACCTCCAGCGGCACAGCCAGTGCATGGGGGGCAATGCGCCAGAGCTTGTGCGCATCCTTTTCGGTGCACAGCAGCACGGGTGCATCGGGTGCACCTATTGTAGGTGCGCTGGTCGCGGCGATTCCGAGGCTTGCCAGCCAGGCCGGGTCGTCCAGCGGGGCATGGTCGGGCAGTGCATCGCTGCGGGCCAGCTGCAGGCCCTGGGCTTGCAGCATCGCAAAAAACTCCTGCGGATAGGCAATGGCGGCCAGCGCATGCACTGGCCGGCCGCGCAGATCGGCAAGCGCATGGTGGCGGCCATCCTGGCCAACGGCATAGCAGGCCAGGCTGCGCTGCAGCGGCCAGGCCGCTGCACCAGTGGCTGCCAGCTGCTGGGGCGCTGGGCCGGCGTAGAGCGCAATGTCCAGCCGCCTGGGCCAGGGCTCGCGCAGTGGCCCGGCCGGCAGTTGCCAGCCATTGCCAATGCCTTGGGCGTTGAAGACGGCAATCTCCACATCGCGGGCCAGTGCCAGGTGCTGCAGGCCATCGTCGCAGACCAGCACATCGACATCGGGGTGCGCCTGCAGGGCCGCCTGGGCGGCCGTGGCCCGCAGCGCAGCCACATACACCGGCACGCCACTGCGCTGGGCGATCAGCAAGGGCTCATCGCCCACCAGGCGCGGGTCGCTGCCGGGGGTGACGGCTATCGCGTTGGGATTTTTGCTGTTGTCGCGCCCATAGCCGCGCGAGATAACCGCTGGCCGCCAGCCCTGGGCCTGCAAGGCCTGCACCAGGTGCAGGGTCACAGGCGTCTTGCCCGCGCCCCCGGCGATCACATTGCCCACCACCACCACGGGCACCGGCGCGCGGTAGGCCTTGCACAGACCGGTGCGGTAGAGGGCGCGGCGCAGCGCGCCCAGCGCTGCATAGCACCAGGACAGCGGCAGCAGCGCGATGGCCAGCAGGCCTTTGCGCTGCCAGGCATCGGTGATGCGTGCCGAGCGGGGGCGCGTGGCACTGGGGGGCGCGGCAGGCGTGGATGGAGGGGGAGGCGGGACGGTCATGCAGGCTGCATGCTAGCACTGCCCAGGCGCAGTGCCTGGGGTTTAGCGTGCCGCCGTCTGGGTGGCAAAGGTGATCTGCTGCAGGCCAACGCGGCGGGCGGCTTCCATCACCGAGACCACCGACTGGTGCGGCGCCAGCGCATCGGCGCTGATGATGATCACGCTGTCCTTGCCAGCGGTGGCGGCATTGCGCAGTGCTTCGGCCATATCGGCCACGGTCTTGCCTTCCAGCGCGACCTTGCCCACGGCATAGCGCCCATCGGCAGCGACGGAGACGATGATCTCTTTGGGCCGGTCGCGCAGTTGCTCGGCATTGGCGGTCGGCAAGGTCAGCTGCAGCTCGGTGAATTTGCTGTAGGTGGTCGAGAGCATCAGGAAGATGAGCACGACCAGCAGCACATCAATGAACGGGATCAAGTTGATCTCGGGCTCTGTCGTGGTGCGGGGGCGAAAGTTCATGCTGGCTCCTGCCCGGCGATCAGCTGCGGCGCAGCTTGTTCAGGTGGCGCAGAAACTGCTCGGCCGACAGCTCCAGGGTGAGCAGATAGCCATCGACCCGGCTGCGGAAGTAGCGCCAGAAAATGAGGGCCGGGATGGCCACCATCAGGCCAAAAGCGGTGTTGTACAGCGCAATCGAGATACCGTGGGCCAGCATGCTGGGGTTGTTGCCGCCACCGCTTTGCGAGCCGAAGATCTCGATCATGCCGATCACCGTGCCCAAGAGGCCCAGCAATGGCGCGGCCGATGCGATGGTGGCGAGGGCGGTGAGGTACTTTTCGAGCTTTTGGGCTTCGCGGCGGCCGGTGCTCTCCAGCGTGGCGCGCAGGTCGGCCTCCGAGATGCGGGGCTCCAAGGTGATGGTGCGCAGTCCGCTGGCCAGCACCTCGCCCAGCGACGAGTTCTGGCCGAGCTGGTTCACCACTTCGGCGCTGGGCACCCCATTGGCTGAGACGGACATGGCTTCCTGCAGCAGGTTGGCTGGGGCGACTTTGTCCGCTTTCAAAGCCACAAAGCGCTCAACGATCAATGCCAGGGCCAGGATGGAGCAGGCAATCAAGGGCCAGATGGGCCAGCCTGCTGCTTGGATGATGGAAAACAAGATTCTCTCTCCGCTCTTTCTTTTTTCAGCGGCCATTATGGCCCAAGGCCACTGCCGGTCCGCCTAAAATCGGCGCTGGCGCTGCGTCCAACCCACAGTCCCAGAATGCCGGAAAGGCCCAGTCATCCACAAAAAATGTGGATAACTTTGTGGGTAATGTGTCATCAGCCGGAAAAATTGCCCAATTTACGGGGTTTTTCTTAGATTGCTTAAAAAATAAGCTGATAAAAATATTGAAAAATCAAAAGCTTGTACGTAGGTTCAATATTTTGTGCTACAGAGTATGACGTATGCATGACGCTGTCACAGAGCCGCTTTCTTGTGGACTACTGCGTGTTGGAGGTGTGGGAAAAGCCGGCTTTTGAGCCTTCCCTGGCCTCTATGTCGTTGCTGTGACGGGAAAAAATGCCGCTGCCAGTGGTTGCGTTGGCAGCTAATTGGCAGCCCCTTCGATAGCGGAATGGCAGCACCTGACGGTGGATGGCCAGCCCGCTGGATCCCTGGCGCAAGTCCCAGCCGCTACCATGTCTGCTGCATGCCGCGTTGCGGCGCAACCAACACTCACCTCTCCTGATTTCTGCCGAGCCGAGCCTGCCGCCAAGCCGGCCATTTTTATGGACACCACACACTACCCGCCCACTGTCGCTGCCAACGCCGCCCCCAGCCCCCGCATCTGGGAGGTGGGCGCGCTGTGCCGGGCGGTGGCCGATGCGCTGGCGGCGCGCTTCAACCCGGTGGAGGTGCGCGGGGAGCTCAGCGGTTTTTCGCGCGCGGCCAGCGGCCACTGCTACTTCAACCTCAAGGATGCCAACGGCCAGGTGCGCTGCGCGATGTTTCGCCGCTCCGCGCAGGCGCTGGACTTCAACCCGCGCGACGGCGAGTTGGTCGAGGTGGTGGGCAAGCTGGGGGTCTATGAGCAGCGCGGCGATCTGCAGCTGATTGTCGAAGGCATGCGCCGGGCCGGGCAGGGGGCGTTGTTTGAGCAGTTCCTGCGCCTCAAGGCGCAGCTCGAATCCGAAGGCCTGTTTGACAGCGAGCGCAAGCGGCAGCTGCCGCTGATGCCGCGCGGCATCGGCATCGTCACCTCGCTGGGCGCGGCGGCGCTGCACGATGTGGTGACGGCCTTGCGCCGCCGCGTGCCGCAGCTGCCGGTGGTGCTGGTGCCAGCGCTGGTGCAGGGCGCGCAGGCGGCGCCATCGATGGTGGCGGCGCTGCAAAAGCTCTACCGCCTGGCCGAGGCCCAGATCGCTTATGACGCCCGCCTGAGTATTGACGCGCCGGCGGTGCCCATCGACACCATCTTGCTGGTGCGCGGCGGTGGCTCGCTGGAGGACCTCTGGGCCTTCAACGCCGAGCAACTGGCCCGCACCGTAGTGCAAAGCCCGGTGCCGCTGGTGAGCGGCGTGGGGCATGAGACCGACTTCACGATCGCCGATTTCTGCGCCGATCTGCGCGCGCCCACGCCCACGGCCGCTGCCGAGCTGGTCTGCCAGCCGCGCGATGTCTGGCTGGGCGCGCTGCAACTGGCGGAGCAGCGCCTGGTCGATGGTGTCGAGCGCCATCTGGACCGCCAGCAGCAGCGCCTGGACATGGCAGCGCGCCAGATTGGCAGGCCGTCATCCTTGGTGCACGGCCAGCAGCAGATGCTGGACCGGCTTGGCCGCCGCCTGCAAAGCGCTGCACAAAGCCAGTTGCATGGCCAGGACAAGCGCGTGCAGCACCTGGCCAGCGTATTCCCCTCTGGCGCGGCGCGCCATCTGGAGCGCAGTGAGCAGCGCCTGGCGCAATTGCATGCGCGGCTGGAGCTGCTCAACCCGCGCCAGGTGCTGTCGCGGGGCTATGCCTTGCTGACCGACATGCAAGGCCAGGTAGTGAGTTCGGTAACGCAGGCGACACCGGGCAAGGCCCTGCATGCCGAGCTGGCCGATGGCAGTGTCGATGTGGTGGCGACCCAGCGCTTGCTGGTCTAGCGCTGCGCCAAGGTGCCACTGCGCAGGCCTGGGGGCGGACGCGCGCTTGCGCCGCTGCGGCGGCCAGCCCGCGTGATGGCAATTGGCGGCGCTTTCTGACGCCGTGCTGCCTGGCTTGCATGCTATCGTCGTCATAGTAAATGGGCTGAACCCGTATTCATCAACGGGTCGATTTTCCTTTTTACAATCGACGACTGAGGCTGCGGGCTGGCCGGTGTTTGCCAACACCGCCTGGCCCGGCTTTGAAACCATACCAACCACGAGGAAACCACGATGGAACGCACTCTGCCACCACTGCCCTATGCGATTGATGCCCTGGCCCCTGCCTACAGCCAGGAAACGCTGGAATACCACCACGGCAAGCACCACAAGGCCTACGTGGACAAGCTCAACGAGCTGCAAAAGGGCACCGAGTTCGAGAACCTGGAGCTGGAAGCCGTGATCAAGAAGGCGACCGGTGGTATCTACAACCAGGCCGCTCAAATCTGGAACCACACCTTCTTCTGGAACTGCATGACCCCCGGCGGCGGCGCTGAGCCAAGCGGCGCGCTGGCCGATGCCATCAACAAGAAGTGGGGCAGCTACGCCGAGTTCAAGAAGGCGTTCCAGGCCTCGGCCGTGGGCAACTTCGGCTCGGGCTGGACCTGGCTGGTCAAGAAGCCCGATGGCTCGGTGGACATCGTCAATACCGGCGCTGCTGGCACCCCGCTGACCACTGACGACAAGGCACTGCTGACCGTCGACGTGTGGGAACATGCTTACTACATCGACTACCGCAATGCCCGTCCGAAGTTTGTTGAAACCTTCTTCGACAAGCTGGTGAACTGGAAGTTTGCGGAAAGCAATTTCGCCTGATAGCGGCTGCCCTGCGTGATCGCCGGGTACACCTGATCAGAAAAAAGGCCGGATGGTGCGCTGCACCGTATCCGGCCTTTGCTTTTTGGGGGCAGGGCGGTGCATTGGCGCCAGTGCCCAGTCTGTCAGCTACAGGCAACACTTCCCTCTGGCAAAGCCCCTGATTTGCGCCAGTTTTCCGAGCCGTGCAAATGCATGATTGATAATCAGTCTCATTTGCTTCTTGGCTGGTTGTTGTATGTTGTTCTCTTCCCGTTTTGCGCTCCACCCGGTGGCGGGCGCAGTTGCTCTGCTGGTTTCTTTTACCGCTGTCCCCGCTTTGGCTCAAACCCAGGAGGGCGCTGCTGACACAGCCACCGCCGCAGCGGCGCCAGCTGCCGGCGAAGACAGCGTCTTGCCGACCGTGACCGTCAACGCCAGTGCCGATGCATCGGCGCAAGGTCTGTCCAAGGCCTATGCCGGCGGCCAGGTGGCGCGCGGCGGGCGTGTGGGTATTCTGGGCACCGAAGACATCATGAACACGCCGTTCTCCACGACGGCCTATACCCAGGATCTGATCCGCGACCAGCAGGCGCGCAGCGTGGGCGATGTGCTGCAAAACGATGCCTCGGTGCGCGTCTCGCGCGGTTTTGGCAACTTCCAGGAATCGTATTTTGTGCGCGGCTTTGTGCTGGGCTCGGACAGCATTGCCTACAACGGCCTCTACGGTCTGCTGCCGCGCCAGTATGTGTCGGCCGAGCTGTTTGAGCGCGTAGAGCTGCTGCGCGGCGCCAGCGGCTTTTTGAATGGGGCATCGCCCGCCGGTGACAGCATTGGTGGCGCCCTGAACCTGCTGCCCAAGCGCGCCTCGAACGAGCCGCTGACGCGGGTCAGCGTGGGTGGATCGAGCGGCGCGCAAGGCTATGCCGCGGCCGACATCAGCCGCCGCTTTGGCCCCGACCAGGCCACCGGCCTGCGCCTGAACGTGGCCAAACGCAAGGGCGATACCACGATCGACGACGAAGGTGTCGATCTGAGTGTGGTGTCCTTGGGGTTGGATTGGCGCTCCAGCAATCTGCGCCTGTCGGCCGATGTGGGCTACCAAAGCCACAAACTGACCACGCCACGCCCCAATGTGACCTTGGGTGCCGCAGTGACCCAGGTGCCCAGCGCCCCGGACAACAGCAAAAACTTTGCCCAGCCCTGGACCTATTCGAACGAGCGCGACAGCTTTGGCTCGGTGCGCGCCGAGTACGACATCAACAGCCGGCTCACCGCCTGGGCGGCAGGCGGTGCACGCTTTGGCCGCGAGCGCAACTCGCTCGCCAGCCTGACCCTGAACAATGGCAGCACCGGCAGCGGCACCCAAGGGCGCTTTGACAATACCCGCGCCGATGACATCTTTACCGGCGAAGTGGGCCTGCGCGGCAAGCTGACCACCGGCAGCATTGGCCACAGCATCGTGCTGGCGGCCTCGGCTTTCTCGGACAAGCGCAAGAACGCCTTCTACTCGCAGCCGGCCGCCAGCGCGCTGGCCACCAATCTGTACAACCCCGTCTATGGCGCGGCACCGCCCTTGGGCACCAGCTCGAACGACCTGGATGACCCGGCCGTGCAGGCCCGCATCAAGCTGTCGAGCCTGGCCTTGTCGGACACCCTGTCGATGTTCGACGAGCGCCTGCTGCTCACCCTGGGCGTGCGCCACCAGGCCATCGAGACGCAGACCTTTGCCTATAACACCGGCATTGCAGCGCCCAAGGTGGACAAGAGCCGCACCAGCCCGATGGCGGCCGTCGTCTTCAAGCCGGCCGAGCGGGTATCGCTCTACGCCAACTACATCGAAGGCCTGACCCCGGGCGAGATTGCACCGGCGCTGTCGTCGGGCTTGCCGGTGGCCAATGCCGGCGCGGCGCTGGCACCCTATGTCTCCAAGCAAAAGGAAGTGGGCTTGAAGTGGGATGGTGGCGATATTGGCGCGGGCCTGGCCTGGTTCACCACCGACAAGCCGCGTGTGTTCCGCAATTCCATCTCGGGCGTCTACGGCCCTGAAGGCATGGACCGCCACCGTGGCCTGGAGCTCAATGTGTTTGGCCAGGTCACACGCGGCCTGCGCGTGCTGGGTGGCGTCACCTGGCTCGATGCCAAGCAACTGGCCGATGGCAACAACCCCAATGCCGGCAAGCGCGTGATTGGCGTGCCCCGCCAGCAGGGCAATCTGGGGCTGGAGTGGGATGTGCCCGGCGTGCGGGGCCTGAGCCTGGATGGCCGCGCCGTGGCCACCGGCAGCAGCTATGCCAATGCGACCAATACCTTGCAGGTGGCAGGCTGGACTCGGTTTGACCTGGGTGCGCGCTACCTGACCGAAATCGATGGCCGCCTGGTGACCCTGCGCGCCCGCGTGGAGAACGCGGCCAACCGCAACTACTGGGCCTCGGTGGGTTCGACCGGCTACTTGGTGCTGTCCAACCCGCGCACCTTCACGGTCAGCGCCAGTGTGGACTTCTAAGCGCTGACAGCCGGACTGCGGTTTGCCCCATGACTGCGACCAGCCCCTTGCCCCTGCAGCCCGTCCCCATGCTGCCCGATATTGCCGCGCTCTATGTGGAGCACCATGGCTGGCTGCAAGGGTGGCTGCGCCGCAGGCTCGGTGATGCACACCAGGTGCGGCTGCTGAGCCCGGCTGCCAGCCATGGCGATGCCAGCGCGGCCGCGCCGCCGGCCGCTGCGCTGCGCGCCCCGCGTGCCTACCTGGCCACGGTGGCCAAGCATGTGCTGGTCAACCACCTGCGCCGCCAGTCGCTGGAGCAGGCCTATCTGCAGGCGCTGGCTGTGTTGCCCGAGCCCGAGGCTATCTCGCCCGAGCGGCAACTGGCCATTCTGCAGGCTTTGCAGGAGGTCGATGCGATGCTCGATGCACTGCCGGCCAAGGTAAGGGCGGTGTTCATCCTCTCGCAGATCGACGGCCTGACCTATGCCGAGATTGCCCAGGTACTGGGCGTGGGCCTGCGCTCGGTCAAGCGCTATATGGCCCAGGCCATGGCCGAATGCATTTTGCTGGCGGACTGAGGTGCCCGCCATGAGTGCCTGGAATCCGCCGCCCGTGGCCGCGCCCCTCATCACCCGCGAGGTGGCGATGCAGGCGGCCGAATGGTTTGTGCGCCTGCAAGAGGAGGCCGGCAGCGCCGGTGCCCAGGCGGAGCTGGCGCGCTGGCGGTCGCAATCGCCTGCGCATGAGCGTGCCTGGCAACGGGCGATGGCCGTCAGTCTGCAGGCGGGCTCCATTCCGGCATCGCCGGGCGCGCCCGCGCTGTCTCGGCCCCAGCGCCGTGCCACGCGCCGCGATACCGTGCGCGCGCTGGCGGTGCTGATCACGGCAGTGCCAGCGGGCTGGCTGGCCTGGCGCATGGCGCCGGTGCAGCAGTGGACGTCCAGCCATGCCACGACCACTGGCGAATGGCGCAGCTGGACGCTGTCCGATGGCAGCCGCATGGTGCTGGACACTGCCAGCGCGGCCGATGTGCAGTTCGACGCGCTGCAGCGCCGCATCCATCTGCGCGCTGGCGCGCTTTATGTGGAGACAGCGCCCGATCCGCAGGCCAGCGCAAGGGCTTTTTTGGTGACCACCGAGCAGGGCGAGATACGCGCACTGGGCACACGCTTTAGTGTGCGCTGCGGTGATGGCTACAGCGATGTGGCCGTGCAGCAGGATGCCGTGGAGGTACGCCCACGCGGCGGCGCAGCAGCACTGCGCTTGCAGGCCGGCCAGCAACTGCGCTTTAGCGACAGCGAGGCAGGGCAGCCACAGCTTGCCCAGGCCGGGGCCAGCCAGTGGACGCAAGATGTGCTGGCGGCCGACAACATGCGCCTGGATGCCTTTTTGGCCGAGCTGGGCCGCTACCGCAAAGGTTGGCTGCGTTGCGACCCGCAGGTGGCGGCGCTGCGCATCTCGGGCGCGTTCCAGCTAGCCGATACCGACGCGGTGCTGGCCAACCTGGCCCATCTGCTGCCGGTGCAGATCAGCGCCCGAACCCCTTACTGGGTCACGGTGCTGCCCTTGCGGCACTGAGCTTTTAAAGAATTTTCTGCCAAGTTGGCCCCTTTGGGCGCGGTCGGCTGTCCTGCATAGAGATAGCGAATTGATCTGTACCGACCCCAAGCAGGAAGCCTTATGCCAACCGTTTTTCATCGTCCCCAAACCACCCCCGCGGGAGCGCTGCCCATGCCATCTACGGTGGCCCGCGCGGTGCAAGCCGCCGTCATCACCATGGGTGTCAGCGCCATGATGGGGCTGGCCGTGCCGGCCCATGCCCAAACCGCCGCCGAGCAGGCCCCTGCAGCGGCGGGCGCGGCGCAACCGCTGCAGGTGCCGGCCGGGCCACTGCCAGCGGCGCTGGTGGCCTTTGCATCGCAAACCGGTGTCAGCGTCAGCGGCCCGCCCGAGCTGGTGAGCGCCGCGCAATCGCCCGGCGTGCGCGGGCAGCTGCCCGTGGCCCAGGCGCTGCAGCTGCTACTGGCGGGAACCGGGCTGGAGGCCGTGCCTGCGGGCGACCGCTCCTATGTGCTGCGCAAGCGCGCGGCGGCCAGCCAGGGCCCGGCGGCGGGCGAGATGGTGCTGGCGCCGGTGGTGGTGCAGGCCCAGGCCGACCGGGTGGCCGCCTCGGAGCATACGGGCTCTTACACGGCAGCGGAATCCAGCACCGCAACGCGCATGGGCTTGTCCTTGCGCGAGACGCCGCAGTCGGTGACGGTGATCACCCGCCAGCAGATGGACGACCAGGGCCTGAGCAGCCTGCCCGAGATTCTGGACAAGGTGACCGGCATCACGGTAGGCCGCAATGACAGCGAGCGCGCGACCTTCTACTCGCGCGGCTTTGCGGTCGAGAACTTCCAGTTCGACGGCATGCCCAATACGATGAACTCGGCCAACCAATACACCACCTCGTTGGCGGACAGCGCCATCTACGACAGGGTGGAAGTGGTCAAGGGCGCCACCGGCTTGCTGATTGGCGCGGGCAACCCGGGCGCGGTTGTCAACCTGGTGCGCAAGCGGCCGACCAAGGAGTTCCAGGCATCGCTGGAAGGCGGTGTGGGATCCTGGAGCAAGCAGCGCGGTGTGGCCGA
This sequence comes from Comamonas koreensis, assembly GCF_014076495.1. NCBI lineage: Bacteria > Pseudomonadati > Pseudomonadota > Betaproteobacteria > Burkholderiales > Comamonadaceae > Comamonas > Comamonas koreensis. Next base: position 2,713,896 of record NZ_CP043575.1, read on the forward strand.
TGTATCGGGCCCCTTGAATGCCGATGGCAGCCTGCGTGCCCGCGTGGTGGCCGCCGCGCAAAATGCCGATTCACATGTCGACTACTACAGCCGCGATACGCGCAACTTCTATGGCATCGTCGAGGCCGATCTGGCGCCCCGCACCACGGCAGCGCTGGGCATTGACTACATGCAGACCCGTGCTGACGGCGCAAGCTATGGCCATCTGCCGCTGTTTTTCTCGGATGGCAGGCAGACGCATTTTCCGACCTCGCTCAACCCTGCTGCGCGCTGGTCGTACTGGAACAACGACAGCACCAACCTGTTTGCCGATCTGAAGCATGTGTTTGACAACGGCTGGAAGCTGGAGCTGGCAGGCAGCCACCTGCGCCAAAGCCGCGATGTGAAGGTGGGCGTGGCCGCCTATGGTTCGCTGGACAAAGAGACAGGGCTGGGCCTCAATATGCTGTCGGCCAAGATTCCCACGACCTCGACCACCGATTCGCTCAATGCCGTGCTGTCGGGCCCGTTCGAGCTGCTGGGCCGCAGCCATGAGCTGACCTTGGGCGCGGGGTGGTCGCGCGAGCGCCGTGGCGCCCCCGGCTACACCACCAGCTATGACGCGGTGGGCAATTATTTTGACTGGCATGGCAATGCGCCCGAGCCTCAACTGGACCTGGTCAGCGACCGCGACACGCGCGTCACCGAAAAAGGCGCGTTTGCCGCCGTGCGCCTGCGGCCCACCGATGCGCTGTCCGTCATCCTGGGCGCGCGGCTGAGCTGGTACCGCCTGGTCGATGGCGAGACCGACCTGGCAACCAGCGCCTACACGCTCAACGACAGGCTGAAGGTGAACCACAAAGTCATTCCTTATGCTGGCGTGGTCTATGACTTCAGCAAGCAGTGGTCGGCCTATGCGAGCTACACCGATATCTTCAACCCGCAGACCTACTACAAGGATGCGGGCGGTGCAGCCTTGCCACCGCTGACGGGCAAGAGCCAGGAGATCGGCATCAAGGGCGCGCTGCTGGATGGCAAGCTCAACACCTCTATCGCGCTGTTCCACACCCAGCAAAACAACGCTGCGCAGTATGTGGATTCCAACCCCGCGACCGGTGAAGAGATCTATATCGCGGCCAAGGGCGTCAAGAGCCGGGGCGTGGAGATGGAGGTCTCCGGCCAGGTCACCCCCGCCTGGAATGTGTACGCGGGCTACACCTACCGCGAGTCCACCTTGGGCTACCAGCCCGATGTGATCCTGAGCGCGGTCAACACCAACCAGCCCAAGCACCTGGTCAAGCTCAGCACCAGCTACCGCCTGCCCGGCCAGTGGAACCCCGTGACGGTGGGCGGGTCGCTCAGCTGGCAGAGCGAGACCTACTACCAGCAAGCGGGCGACACCCAGTGGCGCGCCACCCAGCCGGCCTACACCTTGCTGGGCCTGATGGCGCGCTGGGAGGTGGACTCGCACCTGTCGATAGCGCTGAACCTGAGCAATGTGCTGAACAAGACCTATATGCCAGGCATGGGCTCGTATGGCACGGGCGTATATGGGGATCCGCGCAGCTATTACCTGTCGGCGCGCTATAAGTTCTGAGGGTCACACTTAATGGCGCTTGATGACGAGTGGCAAAACACTGCACACGTAGTGGTGTGCGCCTAGCCTGAGGATCATCATTCCTTCGCCGCAAGCCTGGGGTTGTGAGGGCCCTGGGCCCAGTAGTGCACCCCTCTACCGCTGGGCCACCGGTATGCGCAAGCGCCGTTACCGGCACGAACGGAGCCAGTGAGTCAAGTCATGCAATCTGAGCATGCTTTGATCTTCAGCAGCGGCGGCGGCGCTCACTTTACTGCATCTGACTTGCTGCAGCAGCGGCCCCTTTCATCCAAGCTGATCCTACTAGTTGGCAGCCTTGAATTCGACGCTGAGGGCCCATTCATGCACCGTACTGGCAGGTTCATTGCTTCAAGCATTTTGGAGGCTCCTCTCGTGATAATCAACGCGACCTAAGGTAGCTCCGCAGATATCGATGACGTCACGGTAGGAGAGCCACATGGCAGGGATTTCTGGCTGGGGGCTTATTACAACGAACCATCGGATGCTTCGTCGCACAATGTCCCCGGGAGTCCACTCTAAGGAAGCAAGGCCATACAGCCATCGCGGCCTGGCGGGCTTTCTGCTCCATGGTGCAATTCCGCTGCAGGCCATGCTGGCAAGGTATAAAGCCATCAGCGGCAGCGTCTACGGCATTCCGTTTCAGGGGAATAATCATGCCTAGTTATGCATAGCCATCAGCGGTATGCTTTGTCCACTCAGCATGTAACCGGTCTTGTTTGGCCAGGATTTACACGGACATAGATCTGCATGGCATCTTTCAGTGTTTGTCTGATAGCACTGTATGTAAGGGCCATCTCAGAATGGGACGGGATTTGTGTGCAAGCTCATCTGCGCTGGGCGGCGATAGGCGGATCTGAATGGTCGGTGCCACGCTTTCGAGGGTGGTCTTGTTTTCTGTGCGCTAGAGATCCGGCACCAAAGCGGACGCTGGCAGGCATTCCAAACAGGTTATTTATAACTTTTTGTTTAACAAATACTGAGCAGCGCTTGAAATTTTTGCGCTGCAGATGGTGTCTATTAGAGGTAACCGAGGCAGGCCCACTGGCCTGCCTCATCCGCATCTACCGACTTCAGGAGCGATACCCATGCTGATACGTACCAACAACGCGGGTTTTGACCACGGCAGCAGCAGCGACATCACCCCGCAGCACCTGTATTTGAGCCGGCGCGACTTGCTCAAACTGGGGGCCGCTGGCGGCTCGGCGCTGGCCGCAGGCGGGGCTTGGGCACAAGCGGCCAGGTCCGACGGCACGCAGCCGATCAGCACCGTGCGCTCGACGGTGCCCGGCGCCATGTCGATGGAGACACCGACGTCCTTTCAGGATGCCAGCAGCTACAACAACTACTACGAGTTCGGCCTGGACAAAAGCGACCCGGCGCGCTACGCCCACACCTTGCAGACACGGCCCTGGACCGTGCGGGTCGAAGGCCTGGTCAACAAACCCAAAACCTTTGACATCGAAGAGCTGCTCAAGCTCAGCGCCCAGGAAGAGCGCATTTACCGGCTGCGCTGTGTCGAGGGCTGGTCGATGGTGATCCCCTGGGTGGGCTACTCGCTGTCCAAATTGCTGGCGCAGGTGGAGCCCCAGGGCAGCGCGAAGTATATAGAGTTCGTGACCTTGGCCGATCGCAAGATGATGCCTGGCCTGAACAGCAGTGTGCTCGACTGGCCCTACACCGAGGGCCTGCGCATGGACGAAGCCATGCACCCGCTCAGCCTTCTGGCCTTTGGCATGTACGGCAAAACCTTGACCCCGCAAAACGGCGCACCGGTGCGCCTGGTGCTGCCCTGGAAATATGGCTTCAAAAGCGCCAAGAGCATCGTGACCATCCGCGTGGTCGAGAAGCAGCCGGGCACCGCCTGGAACAAGGCGGCGCGCAATGAGTACGGCTTTTACTCGAATGTGAACCCGGATGTGCCGCACCCGCGCTGGAGCCAGGCGACCGAGCGCCGCATTGGTGAAGGCGGCCTGTTTGCCAAGCGCCACAAGACCTTGCTGTTCAACGGCTACGAAGCCCAGGTGGGCCAGCTGTACGCTGGCATGGATCTGCGCAAAGACTACTGATCGGTGTCCCTGCCCATGGCAAAACCTTCGCGCTTTTCTGCCAAAGCTGTGCAGCGGCTGCTGCTGCATGTATTGTGCCTGGTGCCAGCGGCCTGGCTGTTTTATCTGGCCGCCACCGATGGCCTGGGGGCCAATCCGGCTGAAGCGCTGCTGCGTTCGCTGGGTGACTGGGCCATCCGCTTTATCTGCTTTGCGCTGGCAGTCACGCCATTGCGCCAGTGGCTGCGCTGGAACGGGTTGGCAGCCTACCGCCGCATGCTGGGCCTTTATGCCTTCTTCTACGCCAGCTTGCACTGGCTGGCCTATGTGGTGTTTGACATGGGGGTGGATTGGCCCGCCATCGTCGACGACCTGATCAAGCGCCCCTTTATCCTCGTGGGCACCTTGGCCTGGCTGATCCTGCTGGCGCTGGCCATTACCTCGGTGCCCAGGATCATCCGGCGCATGGGCGGCAAACGCTGGCAGATGCTGCACCGCGCGGTGTATGGGGCGGCTGCGCTGGCCGTGCTGCACTTTTGGTGGATGCGCTCGGGCAAGAACAACTTTGCCGAGGTGTGGCTCTACGGGCTGATCCTTGCCGGGCTGCTGGCGGCGCGCTGGGTTTTTCAAAAGCGCAAGCAGATGCAAGCGGCGGCCAAGGCTGCCGGGGTCTGACTGGATTGGCCATTTCAAGCGCGCCTGCCTCCGGCGTTTGCGGGCGCGGCGCCTGGGTTTGCAGCCAAGTGCCGATGCCAGCAGACCGCACGATGTACCGCACAATGACAGCATGAACCCCAGCAAACGTATCTTGATCGTGGAAGACGATGCTCCCATTGCGGAGCTGCTGCAATTGCACCTGCGCGACGAGGGCTATGAGGTGGTGCACATGGCCGATGGCGACGCGGGCATGCAGGCCTTGGAGCGGGGCGGTTGGGATGCATTGGTGCTGGATTTGATGCTGCCGGGCGTGGATGGCCTGGAGATATGCCGCCGCGCCCGCGCGATGGCCTATTACGTGCCCATCATCATCACCAGTGCCCGCTCCAGCGAGATGCACCGCATCCTGGGGCTGGAGCTGGGAGCGGACGACTACCTGGCCAAGCCATTCTCGGTGCTGGAGCTGGTGGCCAGGGTGCGCGCGCTGTTGCGCCGCAGCCAGGCCTTGGCCCAAAACGCCCGGTTGGATGCCGGTGTGCTGGTGCTCGGCAATCTAGAGATCAACCCGATATCGCGCGAGGTGAAGGTGGGTGGATCCCAGGTGGAGCTGACACCGCGAGAATTTGACCTGCTGCATTTTTTTGTGCGCCATCCGGGCAAGGTGTTCTCCCGGTTTGACCTGCTCAACCAAGTCTGGGGCTACCGCCATGATGGCTACGAGCACACAGTCAACACCCATATCAACCGCTTGAGAGCCAAGATCGAAGCCGATCCTGGCAGCCCCAAGCGCATTCTGACCGTATGGGGCCATGGCTACAAATGGGCGGAGGAAGTGCCATGAAGCTCGCATCCACCACCTTGGCGCAGCGCCTGACCCTGGTCTTTGTGCTGCTGCTGTTGGCTTGCAGCGCGGCCACGGTCTGGCTGCAGATGCGGGTGTCCGACCAGCGTGAGCAAGAGGTGGTGCAGCGCCTGTCGCAGGATCTGGCCGCGCGCATTGCCCGCTATCCGGAGCTGATGCGTGCCGATGGCCTCAACGCCGGGGCCAGCCGCGAGCTGTTTGGCAAGCTGATGCAGGTCAACCCGAGCGTTGAGGTCTACCTGCTCGATGACACAGGTGCCATCCAGGCTTACGATGCGCCGCAAGAACGGATTTTGCGCCAAAAGGTGGATCTGGAGCCCTTGCAGCGCCTGTTCAGTGGCGCGGCCCTGCCGGTGTTGGGGGATGATCCCCGCAGCATGGCCGAGCGCAAGGTGTTCAGCGCAGCGCCATTGATGCAGGGCGGCCAGCGTTCTGGCTATGTCTATGTGATCCTGCAAGGCCAGGGGCGTGACAGCCTGGCAGCCCGCGTGAGCAGCGATGGCGCGCTGCGCACACTGCTCTGGTCGCTGCTGGTCGTGGTGGTGCTGGGCGCCGTCGCTGCAGCCGTAGCCTTTGGCATGATTACCCGGCCGCTGCGGCGCCTGACGGCGGCCGTACAAGAGCTGCAAACCGATGGCCTGGCCGATCTGCCCCAGGCCCAGGCCAAGCTGCAAAAAGCCGCGCATGGCGGAGCCGATATCGCTGTGCTTAGCCAGGCCTTTGCGCAGCTGGCGCAACGCACCTGGGAGCAGTGGCAAAAGCTGCGCACCCAAGACCAGCAGCGCCGCGAGCTCTTCGCCAATATCTCCCACGACCTGCGCACGCCTTTAACGTCATTGCATGGCTATCTGGAGACCCTGCAGATCAAGGCCGATGTGCTATCGGCAGACGAGCGCCGCCGCTACCTGGGCATCGCGCTGGACCAAAGCCGCAAGGTCGGTGACCTGGCGCAAAAACTGTTTGAGCTGGCGCGGCTGGAATACGGCGTGGTCAAGCCCGAGCCCGAGCGCTTCTTTCTGCCCGATCTGCTGCAGGACGTGTTCCAGAAGTTCGAGCTGGCCGCCGAAGCCAAGGCGCAGCGCCTGCACGCCGTGATTGACCCGGATCTGCCCCCCGTCACTGCTGATCTGGGCATGCTTGAGCGCGTGCTGGTCAACCTGATCGACAACGCCATCCGCGCCACGCCGCCAGGCGGCGATATCCATGTGGAGCTGCGTGCCGCAGAGCAGGGCCGCATCAGCGTGACGGTGCAGGACACCGGGCCAGGCATACCGCCCGTGCTGCGCGACAGCCTGTTCGAGCGCCCCACCTTGAGCCGCATGCACAGCCGCAGCGATGGGCGGTCTGGAGGGCTGGGGCTCATGATCGTGCACCGCATATTGCAGCTGCACGACAGCTCGATTGAGCTGCTCAGTGAGGCAGGGGAGGCGGGGGCGCGGTTTCGGTTTTATTTGCGCTAGGGCTACCTGAGCGCATCACGTTGAAAACAAAAGGCTGCAAACCGAAATTTGCAGCCTCTGTTTTGTGCGCCTCTGGCAGCGCCAGATTCAAAAGCCTTTGCAAGCTGCTGAATCCATTATCTTTGGCGGAGAAGGCGGGATTCGAACCCGCGGTGGGCTATTAACCCACACACGCTTTCCAGGCGTGCGACTTAAACCACTCATCCACCTCTCCGCATGTTTTGTACGTTTTACATCCTGTGGTGGCCAGGAAATAAAAAGCCAAGCGTGGACAGCTTGGCTGACAATTTCACCTGTTGACTGGCGGAGAGGGCGGGATTCGAACCCGCGGTGGGCTATTAACCCACACACGCTTTCCAGGCGTGCGACTTAAACCACTCATCCACCTCTCCAGTCGGTGAAGCGTGTATTCTAGCCTGAAATTTGGCGCCTTCCAGCAAAGCGGGGGCTTGTTTGGCAAAAATGCAGCGCGGCCCCAGGAGGGCGCGCGCTGCATCTGCGTTGGCGGGGTGGTTACTGGCCCTTGCCGGTCTGGATCATGCGCATGGCCGAGGTGATCAAGCTGGAGACCTCGGTCATGTTGCTGGGGACGACCAAGGTGGTGGTCGCGTCGCTCGCCAGCTTGCCGTAGGCATGCACGGCCTGCTCGGCCACCTTCAGCTGCACGGCTTGCTCGCCGCCGGGCTGGCGGATGGCGGTCGCAATGCGCTCGAGCGCCTGGGCAGTGGCATCAGCCACCGCAGTGATCGATGCGGCCTCGCCTTGCGCCTTGTTGATGGCGGCTTGCTTCTCACCTTCGGAGCGGGCGATGAAGGCCTCTCGCTCGCCGGTGGCGATATTGATCTGTTCCTGGCGGCGGCCTTCGGAGGCGGCAATCAGCGCGCGCTTTTCACGCTCGGCAGTGATCTGGGCTTGCATGGAGCGCAGGATTTCTGCCGGTGGCGTCAAATCCTTGATTTCGTAGCGCAACACCTTCACGCCCCAGTTGAGCGCGGCCTCGTCGATCGCCGAGACGATCTGGGCATTGATCATGTCGCGCTCTTCAAAGGTCTTGTCCAGTTCCAGCTTGCCGATCACGCTACGCAGCGAGGTCTGGGCCAGCTGGGTGACGGCCATGATGTAGTTGGACGAGCCGTAGCTGGCGCGCATCGGGTCGGTCACCTGGAAGTACAGGATGCCGTCCACCTGCAGCTGGGTGTTGTCGCGCGTAATGCAGACCTGGCTGGGGACATCCAGCGGAATTTCCTTCAAGCTGTGCTTGTAGGCGACTTTGTCGACAAAGGGAATGATGAAGCGCGGGCCGGGGGCCAGGGTGCCGGCGTAACGGCCCAGGCGCTCTTTGACCCAGGCGTGCTGCTGGGGCACGATCTTGACGGACATCGCAATGAAGATGATTGCGATGACAAATATGATGATGGCGACTTCCATGGACTCTCCTCATGGGCGCACTGCTAAGTGCAACGCGCCCGTTTTTTCGGTGATTGGCTGGGGATGGCTCCCTGGCTCAACGGTCTTGGCCATTACACCACGCGGGTGTGATGGGCCAAGTGGCGGTGGTGGGGCATGGGTTGGGCTGCGCCTGTTATGTTTTGTTGCCCCGGTGATGGGAATACGCGCTTAGTGCGCTGCGGGCTCGGCAGGTTCCACCAGCAGGCGGTTACCGTCGAGCCGCACCACGCGGTAGGCGCCGGGCAGCGCAGGGTATTGGCCCAGCAGTGCAGCCGTCCAGGGCGCGCCGCGGTAGCGCACCTGGGCGCAGCGGTCGGCATCCCAGTGTTCGATGTGGACCAGCTCGCCAATGTCCAGGTGCATGTCCTGATCGCGCTCACCCGAGAGCAGCGAGCCGCGGCGTTTTTGCCGCAGGTAGCAGGCCAGCACGGTGGCCGCGCCCACGATGGCGGCGACCAGGATCTGCGTGACTTCGTTGGCACCCAGGTGCGCAGCGATGGCAGCGGCAGCCATGCCAATGGCGAACATCAGCAAGTACAGCGTGCCGGTGAGCAGCTCGGCGACGACGGCCAGGCCGGTCAGCAGCCACCACACGGTTGACATCTCCATAGCTCCCTCCTTGTTCGATTAGGTTTGTTGTCCGATTGTGCGATATGCCGACCAATTTTGCGGCAATTGATGCAGGATACATAAAAAGGGCGTGCAAATTCCGTACACTTCGCGGCTGTTTCGATTGTTTTAGTGAGGCCCGCCCCTGCGGGAACGCCCATGAAGTTTCGCTTTCCCATCGTCATCATTGACGAGGACTTTCGCTCGGAAAACACTTCCGGCCTGAGCATCCGCGATCTGGCGCATGCCATCGAGGAGGAGGGCTTTGAGGTGCTGGGCGTGACCAGCTACGGTGATCTGAGCCAGTTTGCGCAGCAGCAAAGCCGCGCCAGTGCCTTCATCCTGTCTATCGATGATGAAGAGTTCCAGCTCGGCGGCGGTGATGACCTGATCGTGCACAACCTGCGTGACTTCATCACCGAAGTGCGCCGCAAGAACCCGGATGTGCCGATCTACATCTATGGCGAGACCAAGACCAGCCGCCACCTGCCCAACGACATCCTTCGCGAGCTGCACGGCTTCATCCACATGTTCGAGGACACGCCCGAGTTCGTGGCCAAGCACATCCTGCGCGAAGCGAAGAACTATCTCGAAGGCATCCAGCCGCCGTTTTTCAAGGCGCTGCTGGACTACGCCGAAGACGGCTCCTACAGCTGGCACTGCCCCGGTCACGGTGGCGGTGTGGCGTTTTTGAAGAGCCCGATTGGCCAGATGTACCACCAGTTCTATGGTGAGAATATGCTGCGCTCGGACGTCTGCAACGCCGTCGAAGAGCTGGGCCAGCTGCTGGACCACAACGGCGCGATTGGCGAGAGCGAGCGCAATGCGGCGCGCATCTTCAATGCCGACCACTGCTTTTTTGTGACCAACGGTACCTCGACCTCCAACAAGATGGTTTGGCACCACACGGTGGCGCCGGGCGATGTGGTGGTGGTGGACCGCAACTGCCACAAGTCCATCCTGCACTCGATCATCATGACGGGTGCGATTCCGGTGTTCTTGAAGCCCACGCGCAACCACTTCGGCATCATCGGCCCGATCCATGAGAGCGAGTTCTCGCCCAAGACCATCGAAGCCAAGATCGCTGCCAACCCGCTGCTCAAGGGTGTTGATCCAAAGGCCGTCAAGCCTCGCGTGCTGACGCTGACGCAATCGACCTACGACGGCGTGCTCTACAACACCGAGACCATCAAGCAAAAGCTCGATGGCTATGTGGACAACCTGCACTTTGACGAGGCCTGGTTGCCGCATGCCGCATTCCACCCCTTCTATGGCAGCTACCATGCCATGGGCAAGAAGCGCGCGCGCCCGAAACACTCGGTGGTGTACGCGACCCAGTCCATCCACAAACTGCTGGCCGGTATCAGCCAGGCATCGCACGTGTTGGTGCAGGACAGCCAGACGCAAAAGCTGGACTTCAACCTGTTCAACGAGGCGTACCTGATGCACACCTCGACCAGCCCGCAGTACAGCATCATCGCCAGCTGCGATGTGGCCGCTGCGATGATGGAGCCGCCCGGTGGCACCGCGCTGGTGGAGGAGTCGATCCTCGAGGCGCTCGACTTCCGCCGCGCCATGCGCAAGGTCGACGATGAGTTTGGTGAGGACGACTGGTGGTTCCAGGTCTGGGGCCCAGAAGCCCTGGCTGACGAAGGCGTGGGCTCGGCCCAGGACTGGATCATTCGTGGCCCGGACGCATCGCGCAAGACCAAGGGCAAGAACGGCAAGGAGTTCGACAACTGGCACGGCTTTGGCGATCTGGCCGATGGCTTCAACATGCTGGACCCGATCAAGTCCACCATCGTGACGCCAGGTCTGGACCTGGACGGTGACTTTGACGAGACCGGTATCCCCGCATCCATCGTCACCAAGTACCTGGCCGAGCACGGCGTGGTGGTGGAGAAGACGGGCCTGTACTCGTTCTTCATCATGTTCACCATCGGCATCACCAAGGGCCGCTGGAACACCATGTTGACCGCGCTGCAGCAGTTCAAGGACGACTACGAGAAGAACCAGCCGATGTGGCGCATCCTTCCCGAGTTCTGCCAGCAGCATAAGCGCTATGAGCGCATGGGCCTCAAGGACCTGTGCCAGCACGTGCACCAGCTCTACGCCAAGTACGACATCGCCCGCCTGACCACGGAGATGTACCTGTCGGACCTGACGCCGGCGATGAAGCCATCGGACGCCTTTGCCCATATCGCCCGCCGCAAGACCGAGCGTGTCGAGATCGACCATCTGGAAGGCCGCGTCACCGTGGGTTTGGTCACGCCATACCCACCCGGTATTCCGTTGCTGATTCCTGGCGAAGTCTTCAACAAGAAGATCGTGGACTACCTCATGTTCGCGCGTGAGTTCTCCAAGCTCTGCCCAGGTTTTGAGACCGATATCCACGGCCTGGTGGAGCTGGTGGACGAAGAGAGTGGTGAGGTGCGTTACTACGCCGATTGCGTGGCGCTGGACGCCAGTGACCAGGCCGTGCAAACCCAGGTGGTTTCTGCACCGGTGGCTTCGTCCAAGAAGCGCAGCCCCATGCTGGAAGGCAAGGCGCCCGCGTCGTCGGCCAAGAAGCGCACCACCGCTGCGATGAAGAAATCGCTCAAGGCGGAAAAGCCGATGGGTGATGCCAGCGAAGGTGTTGTCTCGCCGGTGGCCAAGACCCCGCAGGCAGCGCCCAAGCCACGCCGCGTGGCCAAGCCGCGCTCGCCCAAGGTCTGACCGGGCAGGTGAGTAGTGGCGGGGGATGTTGAGTCCCCTGCGTCACGCTTTCCTCAGCTCAAAAGCAGCGCAGAGGCGCTGCTTTTTTTATGCCCGCACATGACTCATGGCTCATGGTGTGCTTGCCACTTCGCCCGCAGGGGAGGGTGGCATGCCTTCTTCCCTCACGCGCCAGAAGGTGGCAAAGCGCGGCTTGCCGCTGTCGTGCAGGCCACGGTAGCGGTAGGTCACCCAGCTGCCGATGGCGGGTGGATCGAGACGCTGGGCATCGCTCAAGCCACTGCCCAGCTTGAAGTCGATGCCATCAATGGTGCGTACCAGCAAGGCGCCCGTCATGCCTTCGTATTTGCCGCGCCCGGGTGCATAGCCCATCACCTGGGCCTCGGCATCCTCATGCGGCTTGAGTTTGAGCACATCGCCACTGCGGCCGCTGCGGTAGACGGCGCTGGCCTTGTGCAGCATCAGCCCTTCACCCCCGTCGCGCACGATGCGCCGCATCTGTGTCATTAGGCGGGCTTCGTCGGTCTCCTGCCATTGCGGTGCCGCCTGAACCCAGGGCTGCTGCACGGCAGCGACGAACTGCGCAATGGCTGGCAGGCGATCGCTGAAACTGCCTGGCGCGGCGGGTGCGTCAAACACCATAAAGTGCAGGTCCTGCCAGTCGGCATCCTCAGGCTTGGCTTTGCTGGCGATGGATTGGGCACGGGCAAACTGGCCGCGCCCGGCCCATAGCTCACCTTCCATCGGCGTGGCAGGCCAGCCGGCGGTGTACCAAGTGGGCGCGTGGATGGCAGTGCCCTGGCGCGTCCACAGCGCTTGGCCATCCCAGTAGCCGCGCACGCCGTCGTATTTCTCGCTCACCCAGTACTGCTGCAGGTCCAGTCCGCCGGGGTACTTTTGCGCAAGCCACAGCGCGGGTGGGCTGTTGGCCTGTGCCAGCACAGACCAGCAGCACAGCAGGGTGGCCAGCCACAGCTGGCGCCACCAGGGATGGACAGGGACACGCATGCAGCCTCCTCGGGCGGCGGCCGGGGTGGCCGCCTATCCGCATGCTAGCGGCGATAGCCAACACCTGCCAACCGCCGCTGTGGTTTGGCGCGGTAAGCAGATGTTGGGTTGCGCGGGGATGCCTAGGTGGTTCAGTGCGGACGAGACTGCAGCCGCGCGTACAGGCCGCCCAGGTCAAGCAGTTGCTGGTGCGTGCCTTGCTCGACCACCTGGCCGCGCTCCATCACCACCACGCGGTCGGCGTGTTCGATGGTGGACAGGCGGTGGGCGATGACCAAGGTGGTGCGGCCCTGCATCAGGCGTGAGAGGGCTTCTTGCACCAGGCGCTCGGATTCGGTGTCTAGCGCCGAGGTCGCTTCATCGAGGATCAGGATCGGCGCATTTTTGTACAGCGCCCGGGCAATGGCCAGGCGCTGGCGCTGGCCGCCAGACAGCTGGTTGGCATTGTGCCCAACGATGCTGTGGATGCCCTGGGGCTGGCGCTCGACAAAGTCCTGCAGGTTGGCGGCAGCCAGACATTCGAGCAGGCGTTTTTCATCGATGTCCTGGCCCAGCGCCACGTTGGCAGCGATGGTGTCATTGAACATCACCACATCCTGGCTGACCATCGCAAACTGGTTGCGCAGGTTGGGCAGGTCCCACTCGGCCAGGGCCACGCCATCAATGCTGATCTGGCCGTCGCTGGGCTCCACAAAACGCGGCAGCAGGTTGACGAGCGTGGTCTTGCCAGCGCCCGAGGGGCCCACCAGCGCCACGACTTCACCGGGGTGGATGGTCAGGCTCAGGTGGCGCAGCGCCGGGGCTTTGTCTTCGCCAAAGGCCACGCTGACATCCTGCAGCGCGATGGCGCCACGCGCTTGTTCGGTCTTGTAGCCACCGCCTTGCTCTGGCGGGATTTCCTCGAGCAGACCGAGGCCGCGCTCCAAGGCGGCAACGCCTCGCGTGAGCGGATTGGCCACATCGGCCAGGCGACGGATAGGCGCAATCAGCATCAGCATGGCCGAGATAAAGGCCACAAAGCCGCCAACGGTCACATCCTTGGCATTGATGCCGGTGGTGCGGCTTTGCCACAGCGCAATGCAGATCACCGCAGACAGCGCAACAGCGGCCAGTAGCTGGGTGAGCGGCGTCATCGCCGCCGAGGCGATGGTGGCCTTGATGGCGAGCTGGCGCAGCTTGCGGCTCAGAATCTGGAAGCGACCGGACTGGCTGGACTGGGCGGCGTGGATGCGCACCATGCGGTGCGCGAGCACGTTCTCCTCGACCACATAGGCCAGCTCATCGGTGGCTTGCTGGCTGGCCTTGGTGATGTGGTAGAGGCGCTTGGAGAGCTTTTTCATGATCCACGACACGCTGGGTAGCAGTACAGCCACGATCAGGGTCAGCTGCCAGTTGAGGTAGAGCAGGTACATCAACAGCGCAATGACGGTGAAGCCATCGCGCGAGAGCATCAGCAAGGCCTGCACGATCAGGGTGGAGCCGTTTTGCACCTCATACACCACGGTGTTGGACAGCGCACTGGCAGACTGCTTGGTAAAGAGCCCCAGGTGCGCATCAAGCACCCGGCCAAAGAGGTTCTCGCGCAGGCGCATCATGCCGTCATTGGCAATGCGCGCCAGCGCATATTGGTTGATGAACTGCGCCAGGCCTCGGATGAAAAAGACGCCGACGATGGTCACAGGCACAGCCCACAGCGGCAAGGTGCCACCGGTAAAGCCCTGGTCGAGCAAAGGCTTAAGCAGGGCCGGGATGGCCGGCTCGGTGCCCGCTACAACGATGGTCGCGAGAATGGCAAGCACCCAGGTCCAGCGTTGGTAGCCAAAGTAGGGCGCCAGGCGCGACAGGCGTGCGCGCAGTGGCATCTGCGCAACGCTGCCAGCCGGTTTGTGGCCTTCGGTGCTGGAAGATGCCTCAGACGCACGTGCAGAAGATGGTTTTTCGGTTGTGGACATGTAGAGGTGATTCTAAAATGCACGGCTGTCGACGTTGGACGATAATAAAGAATTTGTGGGGTGTGTAACATCCTGCAGCCTTCAGGGCTTGTCATGCATAGCGCATTTATGATGGTCGGTAATGACTAAAACACGCTTCCCATCTCTCATCTCGGAGGCGGCCAAGCCGCTCTTCCATCGTCGTCACGTACTGGGTGCTGCGCTCGCAGCCCCTGCAGTCCCCGCCCTGGCGCAGTTCCGGGTTGAGATCAGTGGCGTTGGCATCAAGCAAATCCCCATCGCCTTGCCCAAGTTTCGGGGCGAAGATGCGTCGCCGCAAAAGATCTCTGCGATCGTGCAGGCCGATCTGATCCGCAGCGGTCTCTTCAAGCCCGTTGACGCATCGGGCGAACAGCTGGACGAGAGCTCTCGCCCCGATGTGGCCAGGTGGTCATCCGCCGGCGCCGAGTACCTGTCGGTCGGCAGTGTGAGCCGTGGCGCCAATGGCTTTGACGTGCGCTTTCGCTTGTGGGATGCCGTCAAGGGCGCCGACATGGGCGGTCAGAGCTACAGCGTGCCGCAGGCGGATCTGCGCTTGGTTGCGCACAAGATCTCGGACTACATCTACGAAAAAATCACCGGCGAAAAGGGCGTGTTCTCGACCCGCATTGCCTATGTGACCAAGGCCGGTCCGCGCTACACCCTCTGGGTAGCCGATTCGGATGGCGAGAATGCACAGTCGGCACTGGCCAGCCCCGAGCCCATCATCTCGCCCACCTGGTCGCCTGCCGGCACGCAACTGGCCTATGTGTCTTTCGAGTCGCGCAAGCCCGTGGTCTATGTGCACGAGGTCTCGTCCGGCCGCCGCCGCCTGATCGCCAATTTCCGTGGCTCCAACAGCGCGCCAGCCTGGTCGCCCGATGGCAGCACCTTGGCGGTGACCTTGAGCCGCGATGGCGGCTCGCAGCTCTACACCATCCCTTCGAGCGGGGGTGAGCCTCGCCGTCTGATGCAAAGCAGCGGCATCGACACCGAGCCAACGTACTCCAAGGATGGCCGCTATATCTACTTCGTCAGCGATCGTGGCGGTGCGCCGCAGATCTACCGCGTGGGCGCGCAAGGCGGCGGTGCAGAGCGCGTGACGTTCAGCGGGTCCTACAACATTTCTCCTTCCATCAGTCCTGATGGCAAGACACTTGCTTACATCACCCGCGCCGGTGGTGGATATAAATTGCAGGTCATGGATCTGGCTTCCAGCACTGTGGCGTCGGTCACCGACACCACGAGCGATGAAAGCCCCAGTTTTGCTCCGAACAGCCGACTCATCGTCTATGCAACCCGCGAAGGCGGTCGTGAAGCCCTCATGACCACGACGCTGGACGGCAAGATCAAAGCACGACTGGCAGGGCAGAGCGGAGACATACGGGAGCCCGATTGGGGCCCATACCAGCCCTAAGATTGGTTTTTGGCGAGTCAATTATTTTTATACGAGAAATTCGTTTCGGAGAGTTTTACATGTTGTCATTGAAGAAAGCTTCGCTGGCCCTGGTGGCCGCTGCCGTGTTGGCTGGTTGCAGCTCTGCGCCTCCGCTGGATAACGCACCTGTGGAAGACAAGGGTGCTGCTACCGCCGGTCAAGGCGCTGGCGCCGGTGGTGCTGGCCAAAGCACCGTTGGTGGTGTGGACCTGAACAACAGCGCAGCCAACGGCCAAGGCCCTGTCGGCGTTGCACGCATTGTGTACTTTGACTTCGACAGCTACTCGGTCAAGCCCGATGCGCAATCGATGCTGGATGCACACGCACGTTTCCTGAAGGCCAACCCTTCGCGCAAGGTCATGCTCGAAGGCAACACCGACAACCGCGGTGGCCGCGAGTACAACCTGGCCCTGGGCCAAAAGCGTGCTGAAGCCGTTCGCCGTTCGCTGAACGTGCTGGGCGTGAGCGACAGCCAACTCGAAGCCGTGTCTTTCGGCAAGGAAAAGCTGGCTGCTGAAGGTAGCTCGGAAGATGCGCACGCACAAAACCGCCGCGTTGAACTGAACTACCGTTAATAAGGCTCCATGAACCTCACTCGCAGTACTCCCCGTTGGATTGCACTGGCCGCGTTGATGGCCTGTGCAAGCACCTCCCAAGCCGCTTTGTTTGAAGATGGCGACGCACGTCGCGCCATCATTGAACTGCGCCAGCGTGTCGATCAGCTGACGCAAGGCAACAACCAAAATGGTGAGGACACCTCGCAAGTGCGTCGCAGCCTGCTGGACTTTCAATCGCAGATTGAATCCATGCGTGGCGAGATGAACAAGTTGCGCGGTGAAAACGAGACGCTGCGACGTGAGGTTGCCGATCTGAAGCGCGGTCAGACTGATTTGGCCAAGGGTGTCGAAGCCCGGCTCCAGCAGTTTGAACCCGTTTCGGTCACCGTAGATGGGCAGGAGTTCAAGGCCGATCCTGCCGAAAAGCGTGATTTCGAAGCCGCGCTGGGCGTGTTTCGCACCGGTAAGTTTGCCGATGCCGCTGGCGTGTTCAGCAGCTTCATCCAGCGCTACCCCAAGAGTGGCTATGTGCCATCGGCACGCTTTTGGCTGGGCAACGCGTACTATGCCACCCGCGACTACAAGCCCGCCATCGACAATTTCAAGCTGATCCTGGCCCAGGCGCCCGAGCATATGCGTGCGCCTGATTCGGCACTGTCCATTGCCAACTGCCAGATCGAGCTCAAGGACACCAAGGCCGCCCGCAAGACCTTGGAAGACCTGATTGCTGCCTACCCGCAAAGCGATGCGGCAGCGGCTGCCAAAGAGCGCCTCTCCAAGCTGAAGTGATATGAGTGCACCGTCTCCATCGGCGCCCGATCGGCAGGACGCCGAGGCGGACGTTGACACACAAAGGCGCTTTGGCGGGCTGGACCGCCTGTTTGGCGTTGCGCCTGCCGCGCAAATGCGCGCAAGCGCTATCGCCGTTATCGGCATCGGGGGCGTGGGCTCCTGGACGGCCGAGGCCCTGGCCCGCAGTGGCGTTGCCAGGCTTCGCCTGATCGACTTGGACAATGTGGCCGAGTCCAACATCAATCGCCAGATCCACGCGCTGACAGACACCATTGGCATGGCCAAGGTCGACGCGATGCGCGAGCGCATCCGCCAGATCAACCCCCATTGTGAAGTTGAGGTGGTAGAGGACTTCCTCACTGCCGATAACTGCGCCGCATTGCTCGATGGCGTTGACGGCTTTGTCGACGCCTGTGACCAGGTGCGTGCCAAGGCGGCAATGGCCAACTGGGGGCGGCGCCACCAGCGTCCTTTTGTATGCATCGGTGCGGCAGGCGGCAAACGCCTGGCCTGGAAGGTGGAGCAGGCCGACCTGTCACAGACCACGCACGACCCCTTGCTGGCCCAGGTGCGCTACCGCTTGCGCAAAGAATATGGCGCCCCCAAGGATGGCAAGAAAATGAATGTGGCCTGCATCTACAGCCAGGAGGCCGTGGCCGGCCCCGACCCTTCCTGCGCCGTGGATGGTGATGGCTCGCTGAACTGCCACGGTTATGGCTCATCGGTGGCGGTGACCGCGACCTTCGGAATGTGCGCGGCCAGCTGGATTCTGGAAAAGTTGGCACTTTCCCCAAAATGACAAAAAACCTACGCTATAATTTAAGTCTGTTGTGAGCAAGACCAGTTCTTAGGAATTTGTCAAGCAAACACGGCGGGTCTTTAGCTCAGTCGGTAGAGCAGCGGACTTTTAATCCGTTGGTCGCGAGTTCGAATCTCGCAGGACCCACCAAACATTATTCATATGAATCAAGCCCTTGCGCAAATCGTGCAAGGGCTTTTTTCTTTGCAGTTGTTCCGCAATTACTGGTGCTGTTCCGCAATTATCCGGCGGGCTTCACTTTCTTGCCGACCTTGTGGCGGATGTATTTCGCAGTCATGGACTCGGTCGTGTGGCCGAGCAATGCCTGCGCGTCCCTGATGCCGGAGCTGTCATCCAGGGTCGTGGCGGCCGTAGCGCGCAGGTCACGGAACTGAAACTCTGCTTTGGGAATCTTCGCGGCTTCACGGGCATCATCGAAGCGGACGCGCAGCATGTATGTGGTCAGTGTTTCGCCCTTTTCGTTCACGAGCAAGTGATGGGATCGGGACAGAACCGACTGCTTGTAAGCCCGGATCTCATCCATGAGCACCGCCAGGCCTTCGATAATCTCGATGCGTAGCTTGGTGTATGTCTTGCCTTGCTTGACATGGAGAATGCTGCCGACCACATTGTTTTCGCTCATGCGCAGCACATCGGCCGGCCGCTGACCGGTGAGCTTGGCCAGGCGTATCGCGAACCGCAACGGCGGAGCTGCGAAGGGCATGATTCTGTCCAGTAGGGCGTCGCCAATCACGGTATCGCGCCCCTTTTCCTTGAACTTCTCAATTCCAGCGCATGGGTTTGGCTGCTTGGTGATGCCCTCTCTGCGGGCGAAATTCCACATATGAGAGAACAGCGACTTCTCGCGGTTTGCGCGCACATGGCCGAAGTTTGGCGGGATCGCCAAAGCCTTCAGCCCCTTTGCGGAGCGCTCTCTGTTTTCTTCCTGAGCCACCTTGCGCGCTTCTTGAATCCGCCAATCCATGTACTGGCGGATGTGCACGGGCTCGATGTCGTCCAGCGGGGCCGGTGGATCGCCGAAAAATTTCAGAAGCCAAATAAGCTCCTTTTCGTTATCCACTCTTGTGCGCGGAGCCTTAAGTGGCAATGCTTTGGCTCGATATACAGGCACGATATCCAGGAAGGTGCGCTGGGCAGCGCGCGGCTTTTTAGCGGCTGTTAGCTCACTCCATTTTTGGACGGCCAACACGTAGTCGGATCCCAAGGGGATCTCCCGCCGTGGTTTTTGGCCGGTGTCCAGGTAGTAGTGCACTTTCTTGCCTCGCTCTCTGGCGCGCATGCCTGGCGGAAGATTTGTCCAGCGGCTTGGTTTGCGTCCCATCTCACCTAGCCCCCACCACGCGCGGCGTCCACCGCAATGGTTCTATTGCGGCCGGCTCGGGTTCTGGCTTCCGGCCTTCAACAGCGCCCCGGGTGACGATGGCATGGCCGCGCGCGTTCACGCGAAATGGAATCCCAGAGGTGCGCAGCCATTCAATCTGGCGCGTCTTGTATTTCCGGCCGGTCAACACAGCCAGCTCGGCTTCGTTCAGAAAGAGGGTAGACATGGCCGTACTCTCCATTAAAAAAGCCCGCTGTGTGCGGGCTCGGGTTGATCGGTGGGCTCTTTCCAGCGGTCGCGTTTATCGCCGCGCTGGCGCGCCCGTCTGCTCATTGCTATTGATCGGCTCATTGAAGGGCCTCGCTTGGAAGCTCCACAGGCCTGATCGCATCTGTGCCCACGGTGCCGGCCTTGACCTCGTGCGAGAGCAGGCGGGCGCCCGGCTCAAAGCGGCGGCCCAGGTTTCGATAGCTGCAGAATAGGTCGATGCTGATTTCTACGGCATACGAGAGCTGCGCTCCCCAGCTTGAGTCCCAGTGGTGGCCATCCACTGCCATGTCTACCACGGCGGCCAGCGCCTGGTGCAGGCCGGGCCGGTTGTTTCCGGCTACGGGTATGGCTCGCGCAATCTCCGCGCCGATCCCGATCAGATAGGCAAGGCTGGCCAGCATCTCGGGCTGCACGCTACCGTGGTCGGTCATCATGCAGTGCAAGCCCAGGTTGACCACATCGGCCTGCATGCTCTGGCGCACCATCAAGGCCTCGATGGGCGATGCCTTGCGGTAGATGCCGTTTTTCAATGCGCGGCTGTGCGTTGGCTGTCGTTGCGAGCGCTTGGTGGTGGCTTTAGCCATTGGTGGATCCTATTCCGTGTGAGACTCGCCGTTTATCAATGGCTGCAATGGCCTTTGAGACAGCGTGCCCGACGTATTCAGCGGGCGAAGGAGCTGATTCGATTTGCATTTCAGTGATGACGAATCTGGCTTGTGCTGCTCCTTGTTCGATCGTGATGGTGTACCTGCCGTCATCCGTCAGCGGCTCCCGCTCAGGTGGGGGAGGGGCGGCCATTCGCACACACTCTTCCACAAGTGCCGCCATGCTGTCGCCGTCGATCCATCGCCCGTCATAGAACCCGCTCGACAGGCTCAGCAGGGCTGACAGTGGAATAAGCTCGGCACCGGGGACTTTCGACATTTCCGAATTTGCGTCTGACATATCACTTCCCTTCCTTTGTCCTGGAGTTCCATGAAGAAATCGCCGCTTCCTTGTCAAAGAAGTAGCCGCTGGAGCATTCGCATTCATCACTCCAGCACAGGATGCGGTGACCGTCGCTCTCGCCAGATTTCACATGCTTCGATTTGCTTCCGCAAAGAGGGCAGGGTGCTATACCATGCTCATCCAATGGCATAGCCTTCGTCTCGGAATGCACCTCTGCCTTCAATGCGAAGTATCGTACCAGCCACTTTTTTAGGCGCGCCATCATGATCTTTGGGCCGTAAGCTACATCCTCGGGATGTTGACCCTCATAAGTGATAGTGCATGGCACCCACCCATCCGGCGCAGCCTGCCGCGCTGATAGCTGGGCCTTGAGCTGCTGTATCTCGGCGTGCTGGCGGCGCAGTTCGGCGGAGGCTCTTCGCTTCGACTGAGCGTTGTCGTCACCAAAGGCGTGTCTGGTGGCGTCCAGCTGTTCAGCCACATACAGCGCTTCGGGCTGTGCTTCTGTCTTGTCGGTCATGGGGACTCCTATCGCTGCCGTCCACGGCGCTGTTGTTCATCCTTCCACTGCGCGCGCCGGCGTTCGCGGGGCAACGGGGGGCCTTGTTTGGCAATTGGCTCAGCAACTGCCTTGACGGCTTGTCCGCCGGGCAGGAGCATGGCTAGGATTGCAAGAGATGCAAGGCGCCCGTGTCCCATAAAAATGGTTGCGCGTCTGGTCATGGTGCTTCCTTGGGGGCGGGCTGGTCGATGCGTTTGAAGTCGATGACCCACACCCACGGGTTCGCGGCCCAATCGCCGCCGGTCGAGTCCCATAGGCACTCAAACAGTTGCTTCGCGGTAAGCGTTTCATCAGCGTCGGGCACTGAGCGCAAAAAGCCAACTCCCTCGGCCTCGGCGTCTTCCTCGCTGATGGCCTGCAGCCGCTCCACGCGCACGCCGGTTATCTCCAGCCAGATGCGAGCGAGCGCTTTGGGCATGTGGATGGCAGGCTTCCACGGGGTGTTGGTTTCCCAGCCGTCCTCATCGGTCCATGAAATATGGTTGTCGGTAGCTCGAAACCAGGTCTTTTTGGGGAGCTCGTTCCCGTCTTCGTCATATTGCTTCAGTCGGTCGGCAACTGGGTCGTAGTCGTAGCCTTGCAAGAATGTCTCGCGCACATAGATGCGGTCGCCGGGCTGGCCTAATGGGCATGCCCGATGAATCACATGCGGCGGCTCACCCTCAAGCGCCAGGGCGCCAGGCGTGTACCAGTTACCGAGGTCAGGGTGGCGCACGTCTTTGGCGATGCGGCGGGTCTGTGTTTTTTGGCCGCTCAGAATGGCACGCACCAGCGGCGCCTTGAACATCAAGCCGGTTTCTTTCATTTGCTGTCCTTCTGTGGTTGGGCCTGGGCCGATCTTTGCCCCGCGCGATGCGCAGATTGAAGGCCGTCCATCAGTTCCTTGTGTGTGAGCACATAGCAGCCGCCAGCCTGTTCGCACCTCGCAGCGACTGCGCCAGGTACGACGCGGCCAGTGAAGTGGTAAAACTTCTGCATGGTGATCGGCTGGCTGTATGCCGCGCCTGCGATAGCGATGAGGATTAGGGCTCTCATTTGCTGTCCTTCTGTGGTTGGGCCTGGGCGGGCTGATACTTGTGGCCGCAGTACTCGCCCTTACGTGGTCCATTTGCTGCCGGCTGGTGGATGGCCATATGCTCTGACCAGCCGCAGACGGCACACGGGTTTCTGGTATCACTCTTGGCGCGATACCAATTTTTGTATGGCTCCCCCATCACTGGCCCTCCCTCTGCTGGGCGCGCTTGATCCGTCTTTCACGCGCTCGGTACTGGATGTTTCGCCACACCTCATATCCGCCAATTACGGCCAGGGTCAGGATGATGGACATGACGACCGCGACTGCAAGGTAAGGCCAGAAGCTCATGCATTGCCGCCTTCCTGGGCTGCAGCCATGGCGGCGAAGGCGGCAGACAAGGCTGTGTAGTTGTCCCAGCTCTTTAGGCCGATTTCCTCGCTCCATGCCTGGCTCGCTTCGCGGCACGACCCCAGGCGGGAGCGCATAGCGATCAGCCAATCCGCCATTTCCTGTGGGTTTTGGATGGCATCCAGCGCATCAGCGGGCTGGGCCTGGGGTGCTGACCCCCAGCGCGCAAGCACAGCTTTTGCGTAGTTGAGGTAGTGCATGCCCTGGCCACCTGGCAGCTTCATACATTCAGTCGACAAGGCCATCAGCTCCTGAGGGGACGGCTCTGCCAGGTCACCTGCCGAGGAATCCTCGGTAGCTGAAATTTCTCCTTCGGTCTTGATGGCTGCTCGGGCGCGCTCAAGTGCTTTAATTTGTCGAATTCCGAGCGGCGTGTACTCGATTGCCTCAATCAAGTCGCGCAGGGCATCGGTCAAGCCCACCGCTGCGCGCGCTGGCTCGGTAGCTGGAAGGGCTGGGGTGGCGGCAAGGGCGGCACGGAGGGCGGTTTCGATAGCGACCCATGCCTTGAACATAACTTCAAAATCTCCAGAGTGACCTGTGATTCCCCAGTTGGCTACTAGCTTCATCACGTTTTGGATCACCATCTCGCGCTCATCAGGCACAGCCACTGCTGCGGGCGCTGCCTGTGCTTCCACTGCCTGTGCCGCGTAGGCACGCATCTGCTCGGCGCTGTAGCTCCAAACGTCCCGGCCTGTGTCCTCGTCGTGGCAATGAGTGTCAGGCTCGGGCAGTGCTGGATAAGTCCCCTCGGCAGTCTTGAGGGGAGCGGAAGAGTTGTTTTCAGCCATGTTGGGCTCCAGAAATGGAAATGCCCGCTAAGGACGGGCTTGGAATCTATGGGATGCAGCTCATTGCTGCTTCGACGAAGGTTTGCGCGGCTTTCGCGTTGATGGCATTTCCGTAGGCGCGCAGGCGTCCCACTCGGGCGGCAGCCCCATGAGCCAGCGGGAATGTGCCGGGTTCAACTGGCCGCCACTTTCCATCCCGGCACAGGAGCCAATCAGCAGCTCGTCAGAGGCCGTTAACCGGGCCGGACCCTGCGCTTCCTTGCATTGCTGGGCCAGGGAGCTGCCCGTCATTCCCTCGGTGATCCCCGTTCCCGATCTGGTCGAGTCCGAGGCGCTCGGGGTTGTCCATCCCGCCAGCATTGCGAAGTCGTTCAGGTTGGAGCCGTGCCGCGTTTCCCCCATCGCCCGCTTGGCTTGTCCCCCGCCCGTGCTGTCGCTGGTCTGCGGTGTCGGCCAGCCCGCCAGATTGGCCGCATGGTTCAAGGTGATGTTTTTGGTCGTGGCCTCGATCGAGGGGCAACGCAGCCCGTCTGTGCTTGTGGCTGTTGGCCAGCCGGACAACAGCACCTGATGACAAAGCTGCACCTGCCCTAGCCCCAGGCGGCTGCCCAATTTCGCGTCCACGGTGTTGGGGGTACGCCAGCCCGCCAGCAGTACCACCGGCACCCACACGCCGCCCACTTCCACGCACTGCGAGCCAGTAGGTTCGGTCGCGGATGTGCGGCGCACCGACGCCCGCAGACGGGAACGCAACCGCCCCGAAGGCATAACCCAGGGCTTCCATGTCAGTGTGTACAAGGTCGAGCCAAGGGTCTGCATCCTTGCTCGCAACCTGCTCTCCATAGATTGCTGCAGGGCGGCACTGGCTGATGAGGTGGTGGAAGGCTGGCCACAAGTGCCGCTCGTCATCAAACGCAGTGCCTTGGCCTGCCTGGCTGAAAGGTTGGCAAGGACAGGAACCGGTCCAAACAGGTCGGTCATCTGGCCAGCCTGCGGCGCGCAGGGCGTAGGACCAAACACCAACGCCTGCGAAGAAGTGGCACTGGGTGTATGGCTTGAGGTCGTTGGGGTGAACATCTTCAATGCTCCTTTCGTCAACATCACCCGGGGCGATGTGGCCCGCAGCGATGAGATTGCGCAGCGTCTGCGCAGCAAACTTGTCAATCTCGTTGTAGTAGGCAGCCATGAGGTGAAATGGAAGAGCCCGCCTCGATTGCTCAGGGCGGGCTGTGAATAGGGGCCCACTGGGGGCGGTGGTGGAGGGCTAGACAGCTTCGAGCGTGTCAAAGAGCGATGGCATGCTGATCTCGCGTTCCATCGCTTGGCAGTAGGCACCGGTTGGTGCGGGCAAGATGGATAAACTCTCTGGCTTTCAGGCAAGCAGAAAAGAGGCATCTATGGACAAGTGCGATACCGATCCCAGTTACAACATCAATCCCCGCGGAGTGGGATTCAACTTCCTATGTGATGAAGTCTTGGTGCACGGTTCCGTTAGCGAGCTGGCACTTGAAAAGCTTGGTGGGGGCGAAGTTCTCAACAGCGAGGAACAGCTTTTTGCTGTCTACACCGCCTTTTGGGAGCGCATTCACCGGATAGCAGGCGAAAAGGTGATGGCAGGAATCGCGCAACCGACAGTTGTCGCCGCGGATATCTAACAAGGAAAATAAGGACAAGGCCCCATCAGGCCCTGTGCTCATGCTCCCAACTGGGTAGTGATCAGATTGGCGAGTCTTCCTCAAAGGAATTTGCCAAAGCTTGCTCAGGTGTCAATCCGCCGCTATCGGAATCAAGGCCGTCCAGGTCTTGCTGGCCATCGCCGTCGCTATCACCGCCCGTAGACGGTGTGTCAGGCTTGCCAGCGCGGTAGCCCTTCTTGGCCAACATGACTTCGCCGGGTGCCAGCAGCTTGATGTAGATCTCGCCTTCGGAGGCCAGTCCGGACAGTTCGCCGTAGCGGTCGTTGTCCTGCAGCTCTTCGCCGTTGTACTGGATGGTGCCCTTGATGGTGACGCTGCCGCCTTCCACCAGTTCATATTGCAGGCCGCACAGCACTGCGTCCAAGAAGTCAACGTGTTCGCCCTCGGTGCCCCAGTCCCAGATGAAGCGATAGCCACGCCACTTTTGGCCCTTCGCATAGTGGTAGGCCAGCGGCAGCTGTGGGTGGCGGATGTTGGGCAGCGGTATCGCGATATCTGGCAGCTCCACTTGGCCGGCCTGCGCCGCCTTGTTGCAGAAGTGGTGCTCACGCAGGCCTGGCTCGAGCAGGTCCAGCAAGTCGTTCGACCCGGTGATCACGAATGCAATGTCGATCGCGCGGACCTTTTCTTCGCCGTGCAGCTCGCGACGGGGGTTGGCATTGACGATCGTGACCTTGGTGGGCTCAGTAAGTTGGAAGGGCATGGTGCTCCTTTGGAGTTGTGAAGCTTCAAGCAGCCTGAGCCGCCTTCAGATCCTGGATGGCGAAGAACACATCGAGCGCTGCCCGGCAGTCGGCCATCGCGCTGTGCGCGTCCACCAGCGGCTTGCCCATGAAGTGCTCGTAGGCCTCGCGGAGGTTGGCGCTCTTGTGGTGGAAGCGCCGCGCTGCCTTCATCTTTTCCGTGGGCGGCAGCTGCAGGATAGGCGTGGACAGCAGTTGCGTGCAGTGGCTTTTGGCGGCCTTCCAGTTGTCGCGCTGGTCATCGCAGACGCTGGCTGGGAAGCGATGCTGGGCGATGCGCAAGATGCGGCGATCAAAGCTCTCGTTGTGGCCCAGCAGCAGGCGGCCATCCCACAAGGTCATGAACATCTCGAGCGCTGTGCGCTCAGGAATGCCTACGGCGAGCGCACGTTCGGTGGTGATGCCGTGCACTTAGGCCACCTCGTCAGGAATGGTCCAGCCATCTGGGCGAATGATCACGTCCATGCTGGCGATGGTGGTCCGGGTGTTCAGGTCAACCAGAATGGCGCCCAGCTGCACGATGTGGGGCTGATCGGGGTGTTCGCTGGGTTCTTTGAACAGCGGAAGACCAGTCGTCTCCGTGTCATAGGCGAGTGCAAGTGTCATTTTTGGGGTCTCAGTGGTCGTAAAAATGCCCGCGCGAGGCGGGCGGCTGGTGCTCAGTTCGTGGCGGTCAGTTCACCGCCGCCTTCAACTCCTTGCCAGGGCGGAACTTGGGGGCCTTGGATTCTTCGATGCGCACCGAATCGCCTGTGCGAGGATTGCGGCCCTGGCGGCTTGCGCGGCGCTTCACTTCGAAGGTGCCAAAGCCCATGATCTGCAGCGATTTGCCACTGCGCAGCGTGTCGGTAATGGCCGCTGTCACGGCGTGGAGGGCGCGGCCGGCTTCTGCTTTGGTGAGCTGGGCGTTGGTGGCGATGTGTTCGATCAGTTCGGACTTGTTCACGGTGGTTTCCTTGTCGGGATGAAAAAAGCGCAGCCTGTTGAGGGGCTGCGCGGGGAGGGGCCGGCACTGGTACCGGCGTGGTCACACGGTTTGATGCGTGTATTCGTTGGCCATCTTCTGCAGGCGCATGGCCAAGGCCAGGCACAGGCGTGGGAAGCTGGATTCAGGCATCTGGACGGAGTTGCGCTCCTTGCGGTAGCTGATGCCCAGGCTGTCGAGCGTGCCGGCATTCACCAGCACATCGATGCCGCCGGCCTTCAAGGTGGTGTTGATCTTGCCGATGCTGATCACGCTTTCATCCGCCTGGGCTGCCGCGCTGGTTTGGGCTGCATTGATCACCTGCTTGGCGTCGATCCCGGCCACTGCCTCTGCAGCGTTGCTGGTGGCCAGGCGGGCAAGATCATTGGCCACAGGCTCGCCCAGCGCCCCGGTTTGTGCTGCCTGAGTGATCTCAGCCTTGGCGCTCTGGGCTTGCTCCTGAATGCGCTTGCGCTCTTCTGCTGCATCGGCTTGAGCCTTTGCCTGCTCTTCGGCGCGGATGCGGACACGCTCGACTTCGAGCTGCCGGTCCCGCTCGGCCGCTTCTTGAGCTGCTCGGGCGTCTGCTTCGCGTTTGGCCTTTGCTTCTTCCTCAGCGCGAATGCGCTCGCGCTCAGCCTCCAGCTTCTTGGCTTCTGCCGCCTGATGCTGGCCAATGCGCATGGCGGCCAGCGCCTGGAAGTCCTCGGAGGCCTTGGCGCCCACAGTGGCGAAGTCTGGAAAGAGGGTTATCCAGTCGCCGTTGTCCTGCACCAGGTGCTTGCGGTTGACCTCCAGTTGGTCGGCCAGCGCGTTCGCGTCCACCTTGGCATTGGTCAGCGCCACCGCTACCTTGTCGCGAATGCTGTCGAGCGACTTCAGGCCTTTGATCACCTCGGCGAATCCGCCGGCCAAGCGCGGCAGCCAGTTGGTGCCCAACCGCTGGTTGAGCGAGGCGGTATGGCTGTCCAGATCCTGCTGGGCCTGCAGCACCAGCGTCTGCTTGCGTGCATCCTTTTCTGACTTCACACGCTTTTCCAGATCGAGGGCCTTGGTTGTGGCGATCTTGTCCAGCTGCTCGAGTACCGTCAGCGCTTCATCCACGCTTTGCATGTTGGCGCGCACTCGCTTGCCAGCTTGCTTCATGGCGTCAGCAACACCGCGCAACCACTTGGCATCGTCGTCGGCCTCAGCAAACTGCTGGTCGGTCTCCAGCACCGTGTTGATGCTGTTGATGCGTGCCAGCGCACCGGCCTTGAATTCATCCAGATTGCTGGTGGTGATCTCACCCTTCGCATCCAGGCGCAGCGCCGGCAAGGCTTCGCGCAGCTTGGCCTCAGGCGCGGGCTTGGGTGCTTCGGGCTCGGGTTGGTAGGCGGCAACCTCTTGTTCCAGCTGAGCCCACCCGGCGACGATCTTGGCGCGCAGATCAGGGTTCGGCGTGTACCAGCAGCTGCGCTGCTCTTCGCACACCCATTCGCCGGTGCTTCTGTTCACCACCCACTTGCTGGCCAGGAACAGCGTGCGCGCCACGGTTTCGGCGACCATGGCCTGGTGCTCCATCTGCACTTGGTACTCCAGCGGCAGATCGGCACCCGTGGCACTTGGCTTCATTGCGTCGCGCAGCCGGTCGTTCAGGCTCTTGTGCTCCCACGCCGTCTCGCCCATCAGGGTCAGGCCGTCAAAGCTCGCGCTGTACTTACCATTGGTGCCCACCAGGGGTGCCAGTTCCTCGCCGACGATCAGCTCAGCAGCAGGCCGGGCCAAATCTTCAAACTGGTGCCCAGCGTCAAAGCGGCGCTGTGTGGCCGCATCCACTTCCGGAACGATGCCGGTGGCCAGGCGCTGGATCAGCTCCGAGCGCGAGGTGTAGCTGCTGCAGCCCATCATCGCCGGCGCGTCGCTGGCATTGAAGTGGGCGGCCCGGTGCGCATGCCATGCCGGCGTGCCTTGTGTGAGATTCACGACTTCCATTTATTGACCTTCCAGCTCGGCCACGCGAGCATCGAAAACTTCGTTCAGGCGCAGGCGCTGCGCGACATCGGGGATGGCGTCCAGCAGGCTGCCCAGCTCGTAGAGCTTTTCCAAGTCAGTAGCGGCTGCCATGTCGGCCTCCAACTTCTCAGGACTCAGCGCCGGCGCGTCGGTGGCCGGCGTGCTCTTTGGCTGCACGTCGGTGATCTCCTCCTTCTGCGCTACTGGCTTGGCAGCAGGGGCCACCGGCTGGTAATCGATCAAGGTTTTTTGCTGCGATTCCGTGAGGGTGTAGCTGGCGTTCTTGGAATGCACGAACTGGATCAGCCGCTCGGCGGGCACACCCTTGTCCAGCTGCTTCTTCCACTCCGCGAGCTTGGCGTCGAAGTCGGCCTGCGGATAGTCCTGTTTGACCTCTTCGGCCTGGCCCATGTGCTTGTTGACCGGTGGTTTGCCTGCAGTCTCCATGTCCTGCAACTCCTCGGCTACGGCCATGCCACGCAGCACATCGGGGAAGACATCGCGCAGTGCGAAAGCTCGGGCGCGCAGTTGGCGCATGCGCTTTGGGTACTGCGTCCAGGGGCCTTGCTTGCCCGCCAGGCCCGCCATGCGCGCATCTTCCATGCTGAAGGAGCGGACCTGCTCAGCGCCACCTTTGCGCCGCACGCGGCAGACGGCAGTGGTACCGTCATCCTCTTCGGTGACGTAGTCGCAAACTGGGCTGGCGAGCACCAGAGCGATGACTGCATCACCCCAGAGGGCAGGGCGGCCGTTGATCACCGCGATGTTCTGGATCGCCTGCAGCGGCTTCATTCCGAGTTCCGTGCCCCATTGCATGGCGATCAGGCAGTTCGCTGGCTTGCCCTGGAAGTCCTTGGGCACCATGTTGCTGTCGGACAGGTACTGCGCGAAGGTCAGCGCCTGCTCAAAGGTCTGGGGCGACAGGTCGACCTGCGTGTTTTGGCGCGGTGCCAGCTGGTTGTTGGTTTGTGAAGTGGTCATGGTTTTGGTGGTGGTGAGCGGGATCAGAAAAAGCGGGCCGATGTCGAAAGCACGGCAGCTGCAGAAAAAGAAAGCGCCGTGATGGCGCTCCAGAGGAAGGCGTGGAGGATGGCTCTCAAGGGTTCACCTCTCGCATGCATTGCATTTCGGTGCTGTCGTGCCACACGGCTGTCTTGCCAGGGCCGCACAGGTGCGCCGCTGCGACTGCCCGGCGCTGCTCCTGCTGGGCGACCAGGTGCTTGGGCTGGGGCTGCTCACCAGCATCTGCGCCAGTGCAGCCGCTCAGCAGGGCCAGCGCTGCTGCCGCAATGCAGATGAGCAGCGCGGAGAGAGGCATTGAGCCCTGGCCGCTACCAGCCGGGCCCATTGGAACAATCACAGATTGGCGCTGGTACGGACCAAAGGCCTGTTCCAGAGTGCGCGGGTAGCGTCGTGTGGTGTCGCTGACATCAGCGGGGAAGGGGATGCGCTTCATGCCTCTGGCTCCTCTTGTGATACCTCAGGGTCTGGGGTAATGCCCTCTATCTCGTCGCAGAGCCGCAGCATCCTGTCGCCCATACAGCAGCGGGTGCGGTTGGCTGTTTCAGCTAGGTCGCGGGCCTCTTCAAGCAGGCGGGCCTTCTGCTCCTCTGACTTGAAGAACTTGTCAACCAACTCCATGTGCACGGCCATGGAAACGGGCGGATCGTCGTCGTCTGGCTCCATGTCGTCCCAGCGGCGCTGCCCGCGAGCCAGCGCGCGGTGAATGGACAAGTCGTTCATGGGCTTCTCCTCGGAATAAAAAAGCCCGCTGTGGGGGCGGGCGAAGGCGCCGACTGGAGGGCAGCGCTCAGGGGAATAAAAAAGAGCCACCGGTAAGGGTGGCTCAAACGCCCGAGGGGTATCGGGCGGGGAGGGTGGGTTGATGGTGGCCGGAGCTGAACCCGGCATCTACGTGGTCCGCACTTTGCAGGTACGTTTAGCTGAGCGGCTTGGCCTGACGGCTTTCAGAGGTCGCTCTCCCGTAGTGCTTTGGGAGCAGCCCGCCTGCACAGGTCTCCCATCGTTATCGCATCAGCCTGCGCATTCACCATCATTTGAGCGGGCAGGGCGCTACTCCTGCTGTGGTCTGGTTGCGCTTCTCGATAACGGGGCATTGCCCTGACTGTGACCAGACCCGGAACCTCCAAGGCTTTCGCCCTCATGTGTGCGCTTGTTCCCGCACTTCCCGCGTGTCTGCTTTCCACGCCGCCGCTCAAATGATGGTCCTGCTAACCCTGCAGGCCGGGGCACGATAGGCTCGTGCGGGCCATCTTTCCTACATGACGTTCTCCCTTCCAAACCAAAAAGCTCTCGCGGGAAAGCGCTTTGGTTTTCGGTCTAGCTCTTCCCGCTTCCCCAGTTCCCCGGTTCTTCGGCTCCAGACCTAACAATGCCCCATCCTCCGCGGTGCAAGGGCAGCACCTTCATGGCTCCTCGGGGTCGTCACTTACTGCGCGTGTAGCGCCTCAGCTACCCCTTCCCATCTTTCGACGCCGGTTGACCATCTGGCCGGTGGCGCCACCTGCAGAACTGTTGTGCTGTATGGTGTCGTTAAGTAGTATTGTTAGCGTGCTTACATTCAAAGTCAAGCATACTTACGAAATATTTTTAAGTGAGCTAACATTTCTGGGCGTAGGCGAAAATAAACCGCCTTTGCGGCGGTGCATTTTGGTGAAGGGGACGCAGTCAGTGCGTAGGTAGCCGGTATGGGTCAGTCACACAACAGCGCTGATGCTCAACCCACAAGAAGGGTGATCAGCCCAGCAGTATTGCTTTTGTCTTCCGTCGTTGACCACTCAAAGTACATGTAGGCATTGGGCCAATTCGGAAACGCTCTTTTGAACAGAGCTATGACTGATTGCAGCTTCAGTATGATTTCTTCTGAGCTTGCACTGGGGGAGACTTGCCCGTCTCGCTGTAGCGCAAGGCATGTTCGCTGCAGGTGTTGAAGGTACTTCTCGTAAGCCGCTGGCGCCTTCTCCTTACCGAAGATGGTCTTCTTACCCATGCTTTTGACATAGTCGTCCATGGCCATAACCAGGTGTTGCATCGCTTCAAATGTGTGTGGCACATGGCGCTGGAGAGAAGCAAGGCACACATCCTTTTCATTCATGTGGCACCTCGGTAAACGTTCGAGCTAAAACTGCAGAGCATTGCGACGCGCTCTGCCAGCCACCAGCTGGATCGTTTGAATTTCGTGCTCATATACAGTGAGCGGGCCGTAGCCATTGTTGATGGAAAGCAACTGGATTTCGCCATCCCGACGCCAATTCAACTGCTTGAGCATTTTCTTGCCGTTGGTGCACGCCACCACCACGTCATCGCCTTCCTGCGGTTCAATGTTCGGTTCGACAATCACGAACTCGCCGGCCCGGTATCTTGGATGCATCGAATCACCACGCACCCGAACTGCATAAGCGTTCGGGTCGTTCGTCGGGTAGAGCACAAAGCCCTCGCCGTGTCCCACCGGATATTCGAGCTCTTCCAGGTATCCGTCGTCCCCGCCTTTTACTTCGCCCACCACCGGTATCTTCCTCATTTCTCGAAGTTCGATCCGATCACCTACTTCAGACGAGATTGACGAATGCTGCGGTGCTAAACGCTTGGCGCCTTCACCGGTGGATATCCAGATCGCGCTGTAGCCCGTCTTGGCGGCAAGCTTTGTCGCGGGAGATGCCTTGATGGTCTTGGTCGGACCATCTTTCCATTGCGTAACAGCAGACGACGACACCCCTGTCAGCTCGGCGATTTGGCCGACTGTCAGATTGGCCGCTGCCATGATTTCTGCGATTCGTTCTTGAAGTGTGCTCACGAAAGTGAGCTTACTTGTATTGATGGTTAGTGTGCTTGCTTCCATAATTGTAAGCGTGCTAACATTCGGGAATGAAAAAAGCAGACGCCATTGAATTGTTGGGTGGCTCGGTGGCTGTAGCCGCCAAAGCCATTGGTATCAACCCGCAAGCCATTTCGCAGTGGCCAGACGTGCTTCCAGCACGGCTGGTTGATCGCGTGATTGCCGCATGCGTCCGTAGTGGCATTGCTGTGCCTGACGGGGTGCTGGGCGCCAGGGCGTCTGTGGAGGTCCCTCATGTTTGAACCTGCAGGCACCGAAACCCAACAGCGCCAGTCCATCGTGGACGAGCTCGAGCGCCTCGATGAACGCAAGCGCGAAATCCTGGCCGCTGTGTGCACAGAGATTGACGAAAAGCATGCAGACCTGATCCGGTCGTGCAGCTTGCTTGGCCACGTGTACGGACGGCCGTTGGCTGATGGTCGCCGGGTGTGTGTTTTCTGCCGCGCCGGCGTCCTGGTGTTTCCTGAGCTCGATCTTTCATCGAGTGCTGGATATGCGGCAGACGCCTGAGCGCCGGGCCGCTGCCTGGAACTACCCCGATTCACCCAGTACCGCACGGCCTGCCAGCGTCCGTTTCGCTGCAAGCCATTCGCGCCAGTCCTCAGCCCTCTGATCCACCTGGCCACCACCCATCCCCTGAGCAACCTTGACCACAACAAGGACCCAAAAATGACACTGAGCAAAGACAACGAAGCGCCCAGCTTCGCCCGAGAAGCTAATCCGAACCTCGACCGCTCGGAGCTGCGCGTGAACATGCACAAGTTCACCCTGAACATGATCGACGCCGAAGTGCACTTCCGCCTGCGCTACAGCGATGCTGACTGCAGCCGCAGCCGCGTGATCAACGAAGTGCTGGCGAGCTGGGCGCAGCGCCAATGGGAGGCCGCCCAGATCCAGTGCGACAAAGCGGGCGACAACCCTTTCGCCGTGATCGCTGCAAAGCCGCTGGAGTTCGCTGAGCCCCAGTCGGAAGACAAGTTCGAGTGCGTGCGCGCAAGCGTGCCCAAGACCACCCTCCAGGTGATCAGTGCTGCTGCCGAGCACCGCAAGGCGTTCCAAGGCGTGAATGCGGACCGGGGCACGGTTGTCAACGAGGTGATGAACGAGTGGGCGAACCAGAAGTGGCATGGCGCTACTTTGACGCTCAAGCTCTGCGAGGGCAATCCACTCGATTCGGATTCCGCAGGAGGCACCCATGCCTGATGTCGTGAGCCTCGAATACATCCAGAGCCTGGCCCAGCGAGCGCGCGCGGCCGGCACCCCCATCGAACAAGCATGCCCCTGGCCTCTGGGCACAGCAGCTGCAGAAGCCTTTGCCGACGCCTACGAGCAGGCTGTGGAGCAGTCATGAACGCCCAAATGTCAATGATCCGGATCATCGGGCCGGAGGGTGAGCAGGACCTGCCTGCAATGGTCGTGAGCTTCGATGAGTTGCCCAACGCCATGGCGCCAGCTGACCAGGCCATGGAACTGCGCATCAAGGCCCAGGGCCTGCTGATGCACGCCGACCTGGTCGACTACCAGCACACCAAGGACCCGCTGTACCACGAGAGCGCCGAGCGCAATCGCAAGGCGATGTATGCGCTGATCAACAGCCGATCGCCAGAGCGCAAAGCGCAGATGGCTGCTGAGAGGGGTTTGCCTCATGCGTGACTACGCCAAAGTTGTGCCAAAGATGTGGCACGGCAAGACCATAAAGGCCCTTCGAAGGTCCCCCGAAGGGCTTGTGGTGGCCTTGTACCTGATGTCCTCTCCCAGCTCCAACATGCTCGGTTTGTTCGCGCAGCCTGTTTTGTACATGGCGCATGAAACTGGCCTAGGTCAAGAAGGGGCTATGAAGGGCCTTCAGAAGTGTGTCGAAGTAGGTTATTGCTCC
Organism: Comamonas koreensis; assembly: GCF_014076495.1. Classification (NCBI taxonomy): domain Bacteria; kingdom Pseudomonadati; phylum Pseudomonadota; class Betaproteobacteria; order Burkholderiales; family Comamonadaceae; genus Comamonas; species Comamonas koreensis. Next base: position 2,748,324 of record NZ_CP043575.1, read on the forward strand.
TACGACGAAGACTCGGAATTCGTGTGGGTTCACGAGATGGCAAGCTACCAAATTGCTAGCGAACTCAAAGCGTCTGACTTGCGTTGCAAGGGAATCCAGAAGGACTATGACGCCCTCCCAGACAACCCTTTCTTGGGCGTCTTCTTCGACCGCTATCAACAGGCTTTCCACCTGGAGCGAAAGCGTGGAAATAGCGACTCTTCGAAAGCCCCTTCAAAGGGCCTACGAAGCCAAGAACAAGAACAGGAGCAAGAACAGGAACAGGAAAAGAATGAAGAACCTAACGGTTCTGTCGCCGGGGGCGACGGAGCGGGGACGGATCAAACTTGTCTTCTCGATGATGAGCCCAGTGCCGATGTTGTCGTCAAAGACTCAAAGCTGTCTCGCTGTGATGTTGACGCAGTTGTTTCGGCATACCATGAAATTCTTCCGGAACTTCCACGCGTTCGGCTTCTGAGCGACAAGCGCCGCAAGGCTATTGCCCGTGTCTGGCGTTGGGTCCTGACGAGCAAAAAATCCGATAACACGCCGAGGGCGCAGAGTGCTAGCGAGGCCATCGAATGGCTGCGCGGCTACTTCAGTCGTGCCCGTGACAACGATTTCCTGATGGGACGCAGCCAGCGCAGCGCTGAGCATGCTGGCTGGCAGTGCGATCTCGACTTCCTGCTGACGGACCGTGGTATGCAGCATGTCATCGAGCGCACGGTCACGAAGGGTGGTGCTGCATGAATGCCCCACAAACCTTTCCGCCACTCGATGGCGAACAGCAGTCGATTACCTCGCCGCTGGCGAGCATCGAAGCCGAACAGGCGGTTCTGGGATCGCTGCTCATGGACGCACGGCATTTCGATGTGGTGGGCGACATCTTGCAGGCGCACCACTTCGCTGTGGAGCAATACGGCGAGATTTACTCGGCAATCGCAAGCATGGCCATGGCCTGCAAGGTTATCGACGTACTGACAGTGTTTGAACACCTGCAGGGTCGAGTCGAGTTGTACTACCTGAACGAGATCTCGCAGGCTAGCACGACAAACGGATCGGCTGTACGACGCTACGCCGAGATCGTCCATGAACGGGCACTAAGTCGGCAGCTATTGGGCGTTGTCGATAAGGCCAGGGATCTTGCAGCAGACCACTCGATGCCTATAGGTGATCGCGTAGAGCAAGTGTCGGCCCAACTGGCTGGTCTGCTCGAAGCCTCCCCAGGAGAGGAGTGGACCGGCTCAGACGAAGGTATGACCGAGTTCATTGATGAGCTCAACACCCGGCTGGAGAACAAGGGTAGCGGTTTTCTTCCAACAGGCCTTCGTGACTTGGACAATCAACTTGATGGCGGCATGAGGCCGGGTGATTTGGTAATCATCGGTGCACGGCCGAGCATGGGGAAAACGGCGCTGGCGGTGACGATCGGCATGTACTGCGCTCAGATCGGCGCTACTGTCGGCATGTTCTCACTGGAGATGCCGCGCCAACACCTGCAGGATCGCCAAGTCTCGATGGTATCGAATGTTCATCTGTCGAAGATCCGCCGGCCCGAGCGACTCGGAGATCAGGACTGGGCCGACCTGACCCAGGCAGCCGATCAGATTCGAAAACTGCCGTTCTTCGTGAACGATAAGTCCAGCCTGAACATCAACACCTTACGCACCAAGGCGCGTGCGCTCAAGCGTCGTCATGGCCTGCGTCTGTTGATCATCGACTATCTCGGCCTCATGGATGGAACCGACCCACGTGCGAACCGCACTTCGCAGCTTGGAGAAGTCACACGCAACCTGAAAAAACTGGCCAAGGAGCTGGGCATCACAGTGATGTTGTTGGCGCAGCTGAATCGAGAGGTTGAGAAGCGCGTCGACCAAATTCCGCTTCTGTCAGACCTGCGGGACTGCGGAGAGATCGAGCAAGACGCCGACATCGTGATGTTTCCGTTTCGCCCGATCCATGCCAAGCCAACCCTGAGTGCGGATTGGCGCTACTACTGCAACCTGCGAGTTGCAAAGCAGCGAGGTGGCGCCACTGGCGATATTGACCTCTGTTACGTAGGCGAGAACGTGCGATTCATGAACTGGGACGGTCCGAAGCCCGGCACGGCCGCCCCCCGAGATTTTGAATAAAAATAGGAGCGACCACCAATGATCATTATAGGAATTGACCCAGGTTTGACCGGCGCGATCGCTGTCACCGACCACAACGGCGTGCGTGTGGTGTTCGACCTGCCCACCATGGCTGCACCTGGCGCCGGCCCCAAGGCGCTGGTAAAGCGCAAGATCGACGGCCGCGCGCTGTGCCAGCTGCTGCTCAAGCACTGCCCGGCAGAAGATGGCCTGCCCACCGTTGTACTCGAGCAAGTGGGCACCATGGGCGGTGCCAACAACGCTGTGCAAACGCAAGGTAGCCTGCTGCGCTCGCTGGGCGCCATCGAATCGGTGCTGGAGTGCTTGAAATACAAGGTGCGGTACGTGGCGCCGGGCCAGTGGAAGAAGGATTTGGGCGTGGGCAAGGAAAAGGGCGAGTCGCTCGCGCTTGCGCGTACCAAGCACCCAGAGGCTGCAGCATCGCTGTCTCGCGCCAAAGACCACAACCGCGCTGAGAGCGTGCTGCTGGCCCACTGGGGCCGCCAGGAACTGGCATGACCCGCCTCGTGATCACCAAAGGCCAGGACGGCAAGCTCTGCGGGTCCGACGCTGCTGGGCACCGGGCCTATGCCCGCTTCAAGAATGCCGTGAACAGCCTCAAGCCCGGCGAAACCTTGGGCTTCCAGTTCTGGCTGCCGCGTTCGCCCGAGCATCACCGGTTCTTCTTCCTGAGGATCAACCGGCTGCTGGACCGCACCGAGGCCTTCGACGATGCCAGCAAGCTGCGCGCCTGGCTCCTTATGGGCGCCGGCCACTGCGACTTCGTGCCAGGCCTGGACGGCAAGCCCAACGCTGTGCCCAAGAGCATGGATTTCGAGAGCATGGACGAAGCAGCCTTCTGTGAGCTGCATCGCGACATTGACCAGTTCCTGTGGACTGAGCATGCACAGCTGGTCCTGTGGCCCACACAGAACGCCCAGCAGCGCTGGGCCAGCATGGAATCGTTTTTTGGGGAGTTCCGCCAATGACCCACGCAACAGGCCGCCCACTGGGGCAGCGCTTCCGCGAAGTGCTGGATATCGTCGGCAAGCTCGGTTCCTGCACCTGCTCGGAGATCACCGCGCGCATGACGGGAGAGATCGAGCCGCGCCACACATGGACCTACTGCACCCGGGCCGTGAGCTTGGGCCTCATGAGCGTCGATCGCAGCAAAAGGCCCGTCAAATACCAGCTGGCCGACGGCAGCCAGACCATGCTGGAGGCCATGGCCAGCACTGCCAAACCCGTCAAAGCGGAGCCGTCGGCACCCTTGAGCGCGGCAGAAACGGTGGCGCTGGCCCTGCGCACGCAGCCCAACTGCGTGTTTGCACTGGCACGGGGAGGGTGCGGAGCATGAAAACCATCTTAACGTTTCACCCAAACTTGCGGCGCTACCTAGAAGTGCTTATGAGCGATCCCAATCCACAAGGGCAAGCATTTCTGACTCTAGCCATGCTAAACAACGCATCAATCCGATACAGGGACGGTCTTCTGGATGCCAACCCTGGATGTGCAGGGATGCCACTAGGCAGCTTCTCAGCGCCGTTCCAGTGGGATCTTGCTGCACCACGGAAGGAGGCCGATACGAGCACCAAGAAACCAAGGGTGCGTCTGATGGCAGGCGGAAACGAGCAGCCTCTGAAAATTTGGGTATGCGTGGGGTCAGAAGGGGATGAACTTACAGGGTGGGGCGTATCCCCTCTGGGGGCATACCTAGACTGGGAAAGACTGAATCCTCGAATCCCCTACTGGCAAGTGCTTAAAGAAAGGTTGAGCAGCGGGATTCCGGTCTCGCTACCAAGCCCATCTGAGCTATTGAGGCGCATCACGTTGCCATAAAAAGGAAAGCCACCCGAAGGTGGCGTTTCCCGGTCTGAGACCTGAGCAAACTCAGTTTACCGGGAAATGATGATGAATACTACCGTTAGCACCAACTCCACAGGACAGATTATCTGGGACTGCATTGTCTCGCTGCGCGAAGCTGGTCAGGCGATCAGTCGTCAGCGGTTGATGGAGCTCACAGACTTCCCCTACACCAAGGTCGACGACCACGTCAGCCGCTGGATCGAAGAAGGGCGCATGCGGCGCCTGGTCGATGGCGTCTATGAAGTGGTGGACCCGTTGCCCGAGCCCCGGGCCATCTCCGTGACCGACCTGCACAACAGCATGGTGCTGATCGAGGTGGGGGATCAGGAACTGCGCCTCTTCACCCCAGAGGCGCGGGCCCTGGCCCGCCAGTTGGGGGGCTTCGCCTTGCAGTATGCCCAGCTGCAGACGCAGAACGATGTTGCCGCGCTGCTCGTGGAAGCCACGGTGCGCAACCGGGCATTGGCAGATCGGATCAGCGACATGGAACGATCTAACCTGGCGATGGCCCGGCAGCTCAAGGAGCTGGGGAGTTCAGCACAAATGCAACTGGTGCCATAGAAGATTTATCGGTCAGTAAGAATTGGAGCGTCTTCTGCAAGGATCTCGCAGATTTTCTGCTGGACGTCTAGATCAGTGATTGGCACATTGACCACCTCAAAACGATTGGTCGTCAAAATGCGTGCGCCAGGAAATCTGGTCCTTGAGGAAACAGGCGTCTCAACCCAGACTTGCACTGAATCGGGAACACCGTCAACGCCTCTGATTTTCACCTCAAGCCTGCCGTCGCAATGATCACCTTTCCCAACAATATCAATGTGAAACTTTGGGCAATCACCGCCGTAGTAAGAGAGTGTCCGATCTGCATCGAAATTCCCCCCAACGGCCTCGCCGTCAAAACTGCTTGGCTCGGCGGCAAGAAACTGGGTGCGCGATGCCATCGGCTGAAATTCATTCCGTTGTTGGTTAAGGCCTTCTGCCATATACCCTCCCGTTAAAAGATTTCATTATCTCAATCACCCGCCTCGGGTTGGATTAATAAGCCCCATTTGCTGATGATGGGGGTAATGAGCAAGAATTCATCACATTCTGTAGCATCGCCCGGTAGGGACGCTGTCCAAGCTGCAACACGCCAGGCTGTGGACTGGGAGCGCATCGAGCTGGACTACCGGGCGGGCATCAAGACGCTACGCCAGATCGCAGAAGAACACGGCATAACCCATGGGGCCATCAACAAGCGTGCAAAGCGTGATGGCTGGGAGCGCGACCTCACCCAGAAGATCCACGCGAAGGCGGAAGCGCTGGTATCCAAAGCGGCGGTATCCAGCGAGGTATCCAAAGAGGCTCGGGCGGCTGAGAAGCTGGTGATCGACGGCAATGCACAGGCGGTGGCCGATGTGCGCCTGGGTCAGCGCCGCGACATTCAGCGGGCCCGCAGCCTGTGCCTGACCCTGCTGGAGGAGCTTGAGCTCCAGACCACGCGGCCAGAACTCTTCGAGGAAATCGAGCAGGCGCTGGTCGAGCGCCCGGCCGGCGAACAGCTGAGCAGCGCGGCACGGTCCAAGCTTCTGGATGGAATGAACCGGGCAATGAGCCTGGCTGGCCGCACCAGCACCATGCGCTCTCTGGCTGAATCCCTGCGCCTGCTGGTTGGACTCGAGCGTCAGGCCTGGGGCATCAAAGATGATGCCGAGGGCGGCGACATGCCGGGCCAGTTGGGTGGGCGCGAGCTGACCGATGCAGAGCGGGCTGTGCGCATGGCCAGGATGTTGGCTGCCAACCCCGGCGCCTTGGCTGCCATCACTGGAGGTGCAGCCGCATGAGCAAGGCTCCATCCACTGCTGAAATGTTGGAGATGGTGAAGGCCATGCCTGCCGACCTTAAGCGGGAGCTGGACAAGCTGTTGCTGGCCGACGGTGCACCGATCTGGGTGCCGCAGGATGGCCCACAGCTGAGCGCCTACAACTCGCCAGCGGACATCGTCTTCTACGGTGGCTCGGCCGGCGGCGGAAAGACCGATCTGCTGCTGGGCCTGTCGCTTACCTCCCAAGAACACAGCATCATCTTCCGGCGCGAAGCTGTGCAGCTGGTGGGTATCGAAGAGCGCATGGCCAAGATCATCGGCACGCGCAAGGGCTACAACAGCCAAGACGGTGTCTGGCGTCTGCCTGGCAAGCGGATCCTGGAGCTGGGCAGCGTGAAGGACGCAGGCGATTGGATCAAGTACCAGGGCCGTCCGCACGACGCCAAGCTGTTCGACGAGATCTGCCACTTCACAGAAATGCAGTTCCGCACGCTGATCGGCTGGTTGCGCACGGACAACCCCAAGGTGCGCCAGCGCGTGGTTTGCGCGGGGAATCCCCCCACCGAGCCGGAAGGCGAGTGGGTGAAGCGCTTTTGGGCGCCATGGCTGGACCCCAACCACGGCAACCCTGCAAAGCCGGGAGAGCTGCGCTGGTATTTCACCAACGAAAAGGGCGAGGACCAGGAAGCCGACGGGCCTGAGCCAGTGATGATGGGGGGCGAACTGGTCAAACCCCAAAGCCGCACGTTCATCCCGTCGAGCGTGGATGACAACCTATTCCTGGCAGCCACTGGCTACAAGGCCAAGCTGCAGGCGCTGCCCGAGCCCCTGCGCTCCCAGATGCTGCGCGGGGATTTCAACGCCGGCGCGGCTGACCCTGCCTGGCAGCTGATCCCGACCGAATGGGTGAAGGCAGCGCAGGCCCGCTGGAAGCCCAGGGATGCCAAGGGCCAAATGACCGCTCTCGGCTTCGACCCCGCGCGCGGCGGCATCGACAAATCCAGCGCTGCCCCGCGCTATGGCAACTGGTTCGATCACCTGGTGACTGTGCCGGGCATCGTGACCAATGACGGCCCCAAGGCAGCAGGCTTCGTGGTGCCCCTGGTGCGCAACGGCGCGTGTATCTGCGTGGACGGTATTGGCATTGGCTCAAGCGCGCTGGACTTCCTGGTGGGGCTCAATCTGCTGGTGCTGTCCGTTGTTGGCTCCAACTCGAGCGAGCTCATGGACAAGGCCGGCCAGCTGCGCTTTCGCAACAAGCGCGCTGAAATGTACTGGCGCATGCGTGAAGCCTTGGACCCTCTGAACCCAGATCCCGTGTCCCTTCCGCCTGACCCAGAGCTTGCCGCCGACCTGTGCGCCGTTCGCTACAAGGTGGTGACCATGGGACAGAAGGCCGCCATTCAGGTGCGCAGCAAGGATGAGATCCGCGAGGCGCTGGGCCGCAGCCCGGACAAGGGCGACTGCGTGGCCATGACCTTTGTCTCCAACATCCCCACCCCCAAGCAGGCGAAGAAGGAACGGTCCTGGCGTGATCGCCTGGGCATCAGCCAGCGCAAACGAGGATCGGCTCAGGCCGCATGAACACCATGGCACAAGACAACGACAAGGCGCGAGAGAACTGGGCCCGCTACCTCTACGGCAAGGACCGTGGCCACACCCAATTCATGGAACATGCCAACCGATGCGAGGGCATGTACCTGGGCGGCGGTGAGCAGTGGAGCGCGGTGGATCGTGCTGTGCTGCAGGAGCAGGGCCGGCCATGCTACGAGTTCAACGAGGTGCAGCCCTCGATCAATTCAGCCGTGGGCTACCAAATCCACAACCGCATGGACATCGTCTACAAGCCGCGCGGCGGCCAGGCCGACCTTGATAAGGCCACGATCCTGACCAAGCTGGTCAAGCAGGTGACGGATTCGACCAACCTGCATTGGATGGAGACGCAGGTATTCAGCGACGGCCTGATCGCGCAGCGTGGCTACTTCGACCTTCGCATGGATTTTGAGAGCAACATCCTGGGTGAGGTGACCATTGATACCCTGGATCCGCTGGACGTGATCCCGGACCCGGATGCCAAGAGCTACGACCCAGACGACTGGGGCGATGTGCTGGTGACGCGCTGGCTGACGCTAGATGAGATTGAGCAGCGCTACGGTAAGGCCGCTCGGACCGAGGCGGAGTCGAGCAACGACGAGGGGCCGGACTTCGGTGACTTCGATGACGAGGCCGAGCGCAGCAAGTTCGGCATGTTCAGCCAGGCCAGCCTCTACGATGCCTACCGCACTGACGAGCAGGGCTTCAAGCGCTACCGCGTGATCGAGCGGCAGCAGTTTGTCTATGAGCTCACCCCGTGCCTGGTGCACCCCACCACTGGCGATGTGCTGGTCGAGTCCACCATGGCGGACGATTCGAAAGCAGATGCTCTGGCCAAGGGGGCGGTGCGCGCAAAGCGCATGCGCAAGCGTATTCGTTGGATCGTGAGCACTTGGTGCCGTTCGCTGCATGAGGACTACAGTCCTTATGACCACTTCACGATCGTCCCGTACTTCGCTTATTTCCGACGCGGCAAAACGCGCGGCATGGTTGATAGCGCCATTGGCCCGCAAGAAGTCTTGAACAAAGCGGTGAGCCAGTTCATCCATATCCTCAACAGCTCAGCCAATGGCGGCTGGATGGTGGAGCAAGATTCGCTGTCCAACATGGACACCGAGGAACTGGAGAATGTCGGCGCGCAAACGGGCCTGGTCATCGAGTACAAGAAGGAAAGCAAACCACCCACGAAGATTGGCCCCAACCAGGTGCCTACCGGCATCGATCGCATCATCGACCGTGCAGACAAGGCGCTCAAGGACGTGACCGTGCCCGACGCGATGCGCGGCAGCCAAGGGCCTGAGATATCAGGTATCGCCATCCAGTCCAAGCAGTTTGCCAGCCAGCAGCAACTGGCGGTGCCACTCGACAACCTGGCCTACACCCGGCACCTCTTGGCCACGCGGATCACCAAGCTGATCCAGCGCTACTACGACAGCTACCGCATCTTCCGCATCACGGAAATGGATCCACTGAGCGGCAAGCCGACTGACGAAGTGTTGGAGATCAACAAGTTTGACCCTGCGACTGGTGACTACATCAACGACGTGACCGTGGGCACCTATGACGTGGTGATTTCGGAGCAGCCAATGCAGGTGACCTTCGAAAACAGCCAGTTCCAGCAGGTGATGGAAATGCGCAATGCTGGCGTGCGCTTGCCCGATGCCACGGTCATCCGATACTCCAACCTGGCCGATAAGGCCGAGATTCTCGAAGCCATGCAGTCAAGCCCGGCGCCTGTCGATCCGACGCTGCAGGCCAAGGCCGATCTCATGGCCGCGCAGGCGATCAAGGCCAAGGCAGACGCCCGCCTGTCCGACAACAGGGCTATCGGCACGAACGTCGAGACGCAATACAGCGCAGTTCAGACGGCGCAGATCATCGAGATGACACCGGGCACCGCCACGACGGCCGACGGCCTGCTGGGCTCCGCTGGCTATGTGGACCATGACGCGGCGCCGATTGTGCCTGCTGCATCTGGAATTCCGGTCGCCGCAGACCCTGCGCCTGGCGGCGCGGCCGAAATGGCTGAGCCGGTGCTGCCACCAGGTGCTGCGCAAAACACAAACCCTGTGCTTCCAGCCAATCCCGGCGTCGGCTTGATGGCCGGCATCAAAACCCCTGGGCCAGACGGCCTGCAACCTTAAAGGAGCCGAAATGGCCAAGAAAGATATTGCCGTTCCAAGTTCTGAGCGCGACTGGCAAGCCGAAGACGACATGCGCACCCTGGCGCGCGCCGAAGAAATCCGCAAGGACCCGGACCGGCTGAAGGCGGCGCTCGGCAAGGCCAATGAAAAGATGGCTGAGCTGGGAGCCCTACAGGCGCTCCAGAGCGGCGGCAAGAACTGAGCACCCATTTACATAGACCACTGAGAGGACTGAACCATGAACGTGTTGCTGTTGAAACTGATGAAACGCCTGAACGAAGCCGGTGACGATGGCTCTGACGCTGGTGGCACAGGCGCCGCTCCTGCGCCTGCACCTGCTGAAGACCGTGGCGACGTTGTCGATCCTGAGCTGAACGCCAGCACCCTGGCCAGCCTGGTCGGCCAAGATGCCGGTGGCGAGGGTGCAGAGGCTGGTGAAGCGGGTGGCGAAGGCGGCGAGGGCGCTGGCGAAGGCCAGGAAGCAGACGGCGCTGGAGAGGGCGGCCAAGGCGGCCGATCCGCTGGCATCCCCCCCGCTCGCTTCAATGAAGTGAACGAGCGCCGCAAGCAGGCCGAGAAGGACCTGGCCGAAGCTCAGGCAGAGATTGAGCGCTTGCGCCAGGGCGTTGGCCAAGCGCCCAGCCCAGCCCCTGCACCTGCTGCAGGAGCACCAGCAGCACCAGCAGCTGCGCCGGCAGCACCCTTCGACGAAGATGCTCAGGAGCAGGCATATGTGAGCGCCTTGATCGACGGCGACCACAAGCGAGCTGCCGAAATCCGCAAGGGCATCAACGCGCACCTGCGTGATGAAGCCACCAAGGCGGCAATCCAGCGCGCTGACGAGCAGCGCCAGGCTGAACACCAGCAGGCCGTGGGCCGGGCTCTGGCGGCAGAGACGGCACTGACTGTCGAGAAGTACCCGTACCTGGACACGCCAGAAGGCGCCGAGGCAGTGGAGCTGATCGTGGCAGCGCGTGACGCCAAGATCGCCAAGGGCGTGCCTGCTCACGAAGCTCTGCGCGCGGCTGTGGCCGCCATTGCACCCCGGTTCGCTCCTGCCTCCGCTGCCGCCGCTGCAGCGCCTACCCCGGGTAAGGATTCTGCTTCTGCAGCAGCTCCGGCAGACTCTCGTACATCCGCTGCAATTGCTCGCGGCGCTGCAGCCTCAGTGGCTCAGCCTCCAGCACTGAATGGCGGCGTAGGTGATCGAGCCAATGCAGGCAGGGTCAACGTGGCGCAGATGACGGACGAGCAGTTCGAAAACCTGTCACCCGCTGAGATCAAGAAGCTGCGCGGCGACTGATTGCCAAACCCCAGCAGGCACTCACCCGGCCTGCTGGTTCAAACAGGGTGCACCTCGTCTGCTGGCCGACGTAAAAGGCCTGGCCTCTTGGCAGCCCATGCCATGCACTTCGCAATAGGGCGGCGCATGTCCCGAACAAGTAACCACTTATTTGGAGCATGCAATGCAGACGAATTTCGCAGGGCTGACGCCCGTTCAAAAGCTGGTCTGGTCGCGCGACGTTTGGCGCGCCGCCCGCGACCAGATGTTCCTCAAGCGCTTCATGGGCACCACCCAGGGCTCGATGGTGCAGGTGATCAAGGAGCTGACCAAGACGGAGAAGGGCGAACAGGCCATTTTCCAGCTGGTCGCCGACCTGGTCGAAGACGGTGTGATCGGCGACAACGAGCGCGAAGGCAACGAAGAAGCCATGCAGTCGCACAGCCAGATCATCAGCTTGGACCTGATGACCCATGGTGTGCGCAACAAGGGAAAGCTGTCTGACCAGAAGACGGTCATCAACTTCCGCGAGACCGGCCGCGACAACCTGGCCTACTGGCTGGCTGATCGCTGCGACCAGCTGGCATTCCTGACCATGTCGGGCATCAGCTACGCCTACAAGCCCAACGGCGCGCTGCGTGTGGGTTCGCCATTCCCATCGCTGTCCTTCGCCGCCGATGTGCGTGCACCGAGCGCCAAGCGCTCCCTGATGTACGACGGCACCAGCCTGCAGGCGTCCAACACTGCGGCCATCACGACGGCGTTCCTGCCTTCGTACAAGATGATCGTGGACCTGATCGCCTACGCCAAGGAGCACTATGTGCGCCCTCTGACCGATGGCGGCAAGCAGTACTTTGTGCTGCTGGTGGCCCCCGGCACGCTGGCAGCGCTGAAGAAGGACCCCGATTACCAGCGCGCGGTGGTGGCGGTGGCCACGAAGGCGGGCACGGATTCGCCATGGTTCAGTGGCGCGACCGTGACTGTGGACGGCGCCGTGATCCACGAGCACAACAAGGTCTACAACACCAAGGGTGCAGCAGCTGGCTCCAAGTGGGGCGCCGACGGCAACGTCAACGGCACCCGCACGCTGCTGTGCGGTGCACAAGCCATGGCCATGTGCGACCTGGGCGCGCCGGACTGGGTTGAAAAGCTCTTCCAGTACGACAGCCAGCAGGGCATCAACGTGGACAAGATGATCGGCTTCCTCAAGCCACAGTTCCACTCGATCTACGACGACAGTGTCGAGGACTTCGGCATTGTGGCGGTCGACCACTACCTGCAGTAAGCAGCCTACAGGGCAGGGCCAGCGTGCCCTGCCATCCTTTTCCCCTTGTTGTTGATAGGAGCTGATCATGTCGATCAAGAAGAACGCCGGCCGCCAGGAACTGATTGTGGCCACCATGCTGATCGCCTTTGGCGATCCCAAAGCTTATGGCACCGCCGAAGCTGCCATTGACCTGCCCGGAAATGCTGTGCCCGTGGGCGGTGATGTGACCGTGATCACCCCCTGGAACAGCGCCACCACGGCGACTTTGAAGCTAGGCGATGCGGCCGACGATGACCGCTTCACCGCAACGCCCATCGACTTGAAAACCGCTGGCCGCACTGCGCTGACCATCACCGGTTTCAAGACGCCTGCTGCCCAAGCCATCAATGCTCTGCTCGCCCAGACGGGCGCGGCAGCCACCGCTGGCCTGGCGCGGGTGACTGTGCACTACTACGTGGAAGGCCGGTCGGCTTTCACTCAAGGCTGAGTTTGTCTCAGTGGTCGGGCCGTTAAGGCCTTTCACCCGGCAGCGTCAAACCTGCCGGGTCTTTTGAAAGATGAATCACCATGCTCAAATTTCGCTCTCCCACCGCTGAGCCGATGCACATCGGGCTGACCAGTGGCCACACCACGGTCATCTCGACCGAAGGCAACGAAATCCCTGCGATCTTCCATCGCGAAGCCATTGCCCGCGGCGCGATCATCGTCACCGGACAAGCTGACGGTGCAGGTGCAGTGGTCCAAACCACCGCCGGCGGCACCACCCCAGTTGACACGGCCAACCGCTCCCTGCTGATCAAGCAGGCGCTGCAGGCCATGCTCGATGGCGGCGAAGAAGGCGACTTCACTGCCGAAGGCAAGCCCAACCTGACCAAGCTCAAAGCTCGCCTGGGCTTCGCAGTCACCCGCGAAGAAGTCGAAGCTGGGTGGCAGATCGTCTCCGCTGGCGATTAAGGCTCCACCATGAATGTCGGCGATTTCATCTCGACCTTCCGGGCAGCCGTCCTGGACCAGGCCGATCCACCGTTCTGGACATCGGAGGAGATCGTCGGCTTTCTCAACGAGGCAGTGCAAGAAGCGTGTGAGCGCGCCAAGCTGATCGAGGACCGCGCCACCGCACAGGTGTGCACACTGGCGGTTGTGCCTGGCCAAGACACCTACCCGCTGCACCACTGCGTCTTGGAGATCAAGCGGGCAGCCTTCAATGGCCGTGCCATCTGCGAAACGAGCGTGGAGGCAGAGGATGCGCTGAATTGCAACTGGGAGCAGCGCTCTGGTCATCCCCGAGACTTTATTTTTGAACAGGCCAGCGGGGCGCGTCCGCCGCAGCTGCGCATCCTGCCCCGCCCCACGGTGCCGGGCACAATCCACTTGACCGTTTACCGTGGGGCCCTGAATCCTCTGCGGCCTGGTGCGTGTGGGGAGACGCCTGAGCTGCCCAGCCGCTACCACAAGCGCCTGATGCATTGGCTGATGTACCGTGCGCACCTCAAGCAGGACGCCGACACGTTCGATGCCGTCAAGGCTGGTGAGCACCTGGCGCTATTCGAGCAGGCCTTCGGTAGACGGCCTGATGCCAACGTGCAGCGTAAGCAGCGCGATCGTCGGCCGCCGATAGTGCGCAGCCACTGGTAAGGCCACCCGCTAGGGATTGGCTGGAGACCTTTGCACTGGGAGACTTGCACCAGTCTCAAGTGAAAGGCCCTCTCAATGGCAACCGTTGACCCCACACAGCGCCGCTCGCGCGCGCAGGACTGGCTCAGCCAGATTCCGATGGACACCGACATCAAGGCACCAGCGGCCGACGGTTCCCAGAACAGTCCCTTAAATACCGAGGTAGGTCGCAACGTGATGAACACCCTGATCGCTTTGCCAGGGGCAGCGGCAGTTCCTGGCGCAGTTGGGCTGGGTGCGAATACAGCAGCAAGAGCGCTGGGCGCGGCTGCACCAGCCGTGACCGCCACGGGGCGTGCAGCTCAGGCGTTGGGCTCGTACACGCCTGTGGTTGGTGGCGGCGCGCTCTTGGGTGTGGCTGCATCACCAGCTGCGCAACCAACGGCCGCTGCACCATCGCCAGCGCCGGCGGCACCGCAAGCGAGTTCCTCAACCCCAACAGCGGCTGGCCCGCAGCCCCCATCGCAGGCCATGGCCACTCCTCCCGGCACGCCGTCGGCAGCGGCCTCTGGCAACGTGACCCGTGTGGGCAACAGCTACAGCGGATCAAATGTCTCGGGCAATATCACCGTGAATGGCCAAGCACCGGGGGGCGGCTTCATGGAAGGACAGGCCGGCCCACGGCAGCAAATGGCAAGCTTGAGCCCTGCAAGTCCCTCCGTACCTGCAGTTGCAACTCCGCAAACAGCCAACAGCACCAACGACTATTCGGCTCGCAAGCAATTGGAAAACCTGGCCACTTCTGCCAGCAGCATCACCAACACGCAGCGGTGGGGAAACGTGCGTCGAGGCGAAGTCACGCCAGCGGTCATGGCATACCAAGCCGCGCTCGCAAACGACACAGCTCTGCAGCAGCAGCAGGCAGGGCTGGACAACAGTGCAATGGTTCAACAAGCCAACTTGCAGCGCGAAGGCATGCAGCAGCAAGGCGCCAATGCACGAAGTGCTATGAGTGGGGCTGTGCAAATGGGTCGACTAAATCTCGATGCAGAGGCACAAGGGTATGCAAACCGTGCTGCCGCCCAACAGGAGCAGCTGCGTGGGCAACTCATCGATCCCAAATCCACGAGCGAGCAGCGACAGACTGCACGGCAGGCCTTGATGACCTTGAGTGGACGGCAAGATGCAGATCCCTACCTTGTGGTGCCAGGTGGCCAGCAGGTCGACGCCCTCAGCGGCCGGGCCTACAACACGCCCTCGACAGTGTTCAACCGGCAGACGGGGCAGTGGGTGCAGCAGCCGGGGCAGGGCGCGCAGCAGCCACAGTTCGAGAAGGGCCGTGTGTACGTGAATCCGAATGGTGAGCGTGCCCGCTACAACGGGGCCGGGTGGGAGCCGGCTTAATCGACAGGCCTAGCGCCCGTCGGATCAAAGGGGAAGTCATAAAGCCTTCTGCAAGCAATAGCCACCAGCGTGGCAGCCTGATTGCTCCGAGTGTCCACAGCCTTCTTGGCGGTGCACTCGGCCCCTGACTTGAAGCCCAGCACGCCACGGCCTGAGCCCTGAGGTATGGCCTCGATGCCGCCAGGGTGCTCGGCCAGGCACGACTGCATGATGGCATGGGCCGCAACGTCGTTCTGCGCTGCAGGGGCCTTGTCCAGGATGCAGGTGGCGTAGTTCGCGGCCATGGCAGGGGAGGCCATGAGCAAGGCCAGCAGTGCATGTACAGAGTGCATAAAAGTGTTGATTGGCAAGGACTGGTAAGCCATGATCGGCGTGTACACCTTCGCCAACAGAGTTTAGGGTTAACTAAGCGCTTGTGCTACGATTCCGTAATTGCTAGAACGAACAATAGGCCGTAGATCCTATGTGTAGCAACGCCTGGGACATGGGAACCAATGATGCTCCGCGTTCTCTAACCCGACACAGAACCCTGCAACCAACAGAAGGACACAGACATGAAGAACAAAGACTTCATTATTGATGTGCGCCCTGTGCGCAGCGAGCTTTTATCTGCAAAAGAGTTTTTAAAACTTGCAGATGAAGAACCAACACTAATTGAGAAAGTTGAATTCAGACCTCCGGCTCCCGGCCGGAAAGGCTTCGGAGAATTCTTCGTTAATTACACTCGCTCGCGACATCGTCGCTTAGTAAATGGCTAGTAATTCGCCTGCCCAAAGAAATGGAGCGCCGAACATCTCTGAAGAAACTGTCAAAGAGATGATCGCGGTACAGAAGCAAACTCTGACAATCAAGCTTAAAGAACTTGAACGAGACAGTGCAGAGATTGAATTCAACAAGAAGATAGCTCAAAGCTCCATCGATGCCCAAGAGAGGGATCGTAAGCATGAGCGAGAAGAGAATACAAAACGACAGTCGCACAAGTATTATTTCGGATTGGCTATTGTCGTTTTGATTTTCGCCTTTTCTGCTTATGCACTACATTTAGGACGAACTGATATTCTGATGGATGTCCTAAAAGTAGTTGTGGGCTTTGTAGGCGGTCTTGGTTTTGCTACTTATAAAACAAGAAGCCGCGATAAAGACGACGATGAATAACGACGCACCATAATCAAAACCCGCTCCGGCGGGTTTTTTCATGCCCCCGCGTAGGGTTCGACTGAGGCAGCCGCTCCCGGAACACTGGGGGCATGGCATTCCAATTTGACCCCACCGGCGCGCGCCCAGTCGATGACACGCCAAAGAATTTCAGCTTCGATCCAGCGGGCGCAGTGCTGGAGAAGGACGCTGGCGGCGTAGTCTCAGACTTAGCCAAATCTTTCAAGGTTGGCGTGCAGCGCCTGCCGGGCATGGCCGCTGGCCTGGCGGATCTTCCCATAGCTGCCGTGAGCGGCGCGCGGCCAGTGACGGCTGCAGCTGACGCCATCGGCAAGGCCACGGGCTTCCAGCCTGGGAAATGGGCCGACGAAACCAAGTTCTCTGCTGGGCACGAGCAGGGCCGCAAGGCGGTCGACGAAGCCTGGGAGCAGGGCGATGTAGGCTCCATTGCCAAGGCCTACCTGCAGAATCCTGGCTACACCGCTGGCCAAGTGGCTGAATCCCTGCCGGGCATGGTGGCGGGCGGCCTGGTCGGGCGCGCGCTGATGGGCGCCGGCGCGGCAGCGGCTGCCGGCAATGCCGCTGGCGGCGGCGCGCGCGCAGCTGTGCCGGGATATCTGGAGCGGGCCGTGGGCCAGAAGCTGGCCGTGCCCATTGCCGCAGGCGCCGGTGAAGGTGCCGTGACCGCGGCTCAGCAGATGGCCCAATACGAGGGAGACGACCAACAAAAGAACGCGCTTGCGTCCCTGGGCGCTGGTGTCGGCACCGGTGTGCTGGGAGCCGTGGGCGGCCGGCTGGCCAACAAGCTAGGCCTGGAAACCGCAGAGACTGCCATCGTCAACGCAGGCAAGGGCCGGCTGGCGGAGGGCGCGGGCAGATCTTTGGCCGGGCGTGTTGCCGGTGGCATGGTGTCCGAAGCTGTGCTGCAGGAGCTGCCCCAATCCACCCAAGAGCAGATGTGGCAGAACTATGCCGAGGGCAAAGACATCTGGGAAGGCGTAGCGCGCGCTGGCGTGGAAGGTGCCATCGCCGGTGGCGTCATGGGCGCAGGTGCCAACATTCGCGGCCGGCGCACTGAGGGCCAGCATGCCAATGACCTGGCCCGCGACGCGGCAGCCAGCGCCAATGGCCTTGCCGAGGAAGCGCAGAACCAGCCTGCGCCCCTGATGCTGGGCAACGCGCCGCCCGATCAGATGGTGTCCTTCCCTGATGGCAGTGTGGGCCGCCGTGGCGAAGTCGAGAGCTACCTGGCCAATCTCCCGGAAGACCAGCGCGAGCAGGAGCGCTTGCGCCTGATGGGCCAGCAGTTCACCGAGGTGAACGACCCCCAGGCGCAGCAGGCGCGTCGCTGGTGGGAGAACTACGGCGAGGATGGGGCCTCGGCGCAGCGCCCCGACTACCTGGCTGAGGTGCAGCAGGCCGTGCGCAGTGGCACCCCGTTCAGCACGCAGGAGACGGTCGACACGGTGCGCAGCGCCATGGAGGACTCCTGGCTACAGCAGCATGTACAGGCCGAGGCGTCGCCGGAGTCGGCCGCCGCGCCGGCGCAGGCCGCCGATGCCATTGGCCAGCAGCTGCAGGCAGAGTTTGACCAGGCTGGCCAGGATACAGCCGTCGCAGCGGTGGACGCGCGCGTGCGCACCGGCCGTGTTCTTGCCGGCTTGCAGAATGTGCTGGACGCCGGTGCCGACAACTCCCTGCAGGTGCTGTCCCGCTTGAATGATTCCCTGGTGCGCATTGGCGAATACCCGCTGCAGCCCGGCGAGGTGGCGCGCGTGCGCCGCATGACCGACGCCTACATGGGGTTCAAGGGAGCGCGGGAGGCCGCGCCATTGCCGACGGCGCCGCGCCGCGCGGCCGACATGAACGCCGACAACGCGGCCATGGAGTCTTTAATTCCTGAGCGGCCAATGTCCGAGCGCATGGGCTTGAACCCTGCCGCCGGCCCCCTTTCCCGCGCAGCAGTGACCGCAGTTGATGGAGCCGCAAATGCCCAAGCTACCCAAGGATCGCTGGCCCGAGCCGCCCAATCCATTCCCGCAACCCGAGCCCTTCCCATGGAAGCCGCTGGGCCTGCGCCAGTTTCTCAACCCGTAGGAGCAGCCCTTGTCTCGCAAACCGATCAAGCCCAGCAAGTCCCAGCGCAACGCCCGCAAACAGCAGGAGCGCAAGAAGCCCAGCCAGAGCGGGCAGGGCTGACCGATGGCAGCACCACGCCTCAGAACTCTGGAACGCAAACAACGCCAGCGCCAAGCGCGCAAAGCCAAGCGGCGCCTGCAGCGCAGGAAGTAGCTGCACCTGCACCGGCCCGGCCAGAGAACTGGCGATCCAGCATGCTGCGCGCTGCACCGGTGGCCCGTGCCATGGGCATCGAGACGCGTGGCAAGCGGCTGGCAGAGGTTGTTGCTGAGGTGGATGCAGCGGATGCTCAGCGTGCCGGCGTGGAGCAGACCGGGGCAGATCTCGCCTCAGGTCAAATCGACGGCGAGTGGAGCGCCTTTGCGCCAGAGACTGGCACCCTGGGCATTCCGCGCGCACAGATGCCGCAGATCAAGGCCTCTCACCGTGGCGCCCTGATCAACTTCTTGAAGGCGCGCGGCATCGACAGCAAGGCTGCAGAGATGCCGGCCAATGACTTGAAGCCCACCCAGGCAGAATTCTCGCAGCGCAAGGTGGATGCCGCGCGCGGCTTCACCGGTGGCGACCGATCCATCCTCGTCTCGTCTGATGGGTACGTGGTGGACGGTCACCATCAATGGCTGGCCAAGCGCGCCAACGGCGAGCCGGTAAAGGTGGTCCGCCTGCAGGCGCCTATCCGCGAAGTCCTTGCCCAGGTGGCTGAGTTCCCAAGCACGCAGGCATCTGACGGAGCGACAGCGGCGCGTGAAGAAGGTGGCGAGTCTGCAGCCAGCACAAATAATGAGGCGGCGCAGTTCAGCCGGGGCACGCCAGGCATGACGCCAGAGCTGGCCGCCGCCATCATGCGCATCAAGATGCCGGCTACCGTGGACACTGTGCGCGCCGCAGTGCGCGACCTGGTCGGCGGCCTTGGCACCCTGCCCAACCGGCTGGGCCGCGTGGTCGTGGCCACTTCTGCGGAGATCCGCCAGACCTGGGAGCCGCTGATTGGGCCCGTCGCTATGGAGGCCGCCGGCGACACTGGCCGGGCCCAGGGCTTCTACGACCCGAAGACCAAGACGGTGTTCCTGATTGCTGACCACATCCAGCGCGGCCAGGAGGCGGGCGTCGTTGCGCACGAGCTCATGCACAAGCACGGTGAGGCGGTGCTGGGCGCCGAAGGCTGGCAGCAGCTGCACGGGATGATCGAAGGCTGGGCCAGCGCGCCAGAGGGCAGCATGGAGCAGCGGGTGTACAGCGAAGCGCAGGCCCGCGTACAGTCGTCCATGCCAGAAGGTGCGCAACAGCAGCAGTATTCGTCGCAGGAGCTGTTCCCATATGCAGTGCAGGTGGCGCTGGAGATGGGGGTGCGTCCCAATCTGTTGGCTAAGCCCGGCACCGTCGCTCGCTGGCTCGGCCAAGTGCGCGCCGCGCTGCGCCAGGTATGGGCCAAGATCACCGGCAAGCCTGGCCAGTTCGAGGCGCAGGACATGGTGAACCTGGCATTCGGCATCGCCCAGCGGGAGAACCCAGAGCATGCCGGCGAGCTGGATGGCTCGATTGCTCCGTTGCGCACAGCGACCAACTTCCTGCAGGCGCGCCAAGCAGTGAAGGAATTCCAGGGCAGCGAGCTGACAAATGCAGCTACCGGGATGACTGCAGTGCTTGCTCGCAACAGTTTGGACAAGATGCTGAGCGGCAAAGCCGTGGCCAAATCCGAGACGCCGGCCACCCACGCTATGGCGGTGGCCAACGCAGACAGCCTTTTTGAGCGGGCCATTTTGGGATGGAGCAAGGAGGACCGAGCTGGCGACCCGAACATTCGGGCCATTCACCGGTTCTTTGCGCCGCTGGATGTGAACGGCCGCGCCAAGCTGGTGAAGCTAACCGTCAAGGAAAGCGTGAGCGCGGATCGCCAGAACCCGCTGTACACAATCGAAGCGGTGGAACTGAATGAAAAGATGCCAGGGGAGGCTTGGATGGAGGCTGCTGCCCGCGAGGATGGGGTGAGCCTGGACGCAAAAAGTCCCCTGCAGCGGGGAGTAGGTCGGCAGGATGACCAGCAAGCTGGATCCCGAGCAACCCTCACGCCACCCCACGGTTTTACCCCGGGCGACTCTGCAGAGGACGTGCGTAGTTTAGCGCAAGAGGTGGAGCGTCGCAATTCCGTCCCCTCACAGGCGACGGATAAGGCGGAGCCCCCCAAAGGATCAGGCGGCGAGGGAGTGCAGTTCAGCCGCGCCGGCGCCGCCACCATCACCGACAGCTACAACCCATCCCAGAAGCAGGCCGCAGAGAAGGCCTTCGGCGCCGTGTCCAAGCAGACGGTGGCGGAGCGCGCCAAAGAGATGCGCTCCAACCTGGGCACCAAGCTGCGGCAGGGCCTGGTCGACCAGTTCGCACCCATCAAGGAGGTGAGCGAAAAAGCCTATATGCTGGCCCGCCTATCCAAGGGCAGCGACGGTGCGGTAGAGGCTGCCTTGCTGTACGGCAAGCCCTTCCTCAAGGATGGCGTGGCTGATGTCAACATTCAGGATGGCGGCTTTGCCAAGGTGCTGGCCAGCCTTAAGGGTGAGCATGACCGCTTCTTCCAGTGGGTGGCGGCTCAGCGCGCCGAGCGTCTCAAGGCTGAGGGAAAAGAGAACCTGCTGACCGACCAGGACATCTCTGCCCTGAAAAGCCTCAACACCGGATCGTTCCAGGATGGCACGCCGCGCATGCCGGCATATGCGGCAGCCCTGCGCGAGCTCAACGCCTTCAACGAGGCGGGGCTCAAGATCGCCAAGGAGTCCGGGCTGATCGACCAGGCCGCCATGGACCTGATGAAGGACCAGCCCTATGTGCCGTTCTACCGCTTGATGGAGGACGGCGATATCAAGGGCGCCAGGTTCAGTTCGGGCCTGATCAACCAGCAGGCCTTCAAGAAACTCAAGGGCGGCACCCAGCAGATCAACGCCGACCTACTGCAGAACACGCTGTTGAACTGGAGCCATCTGTATGCGGCGGCCGCGCGCAACCGCGCTGCGCTGGCCACGATGAAAGATGCCGAGGGCATGGGCATTGCCTACCAGGTGCCGGCCGACACCAAGGGCGCCGTGAAGGTGATGCGCGACGGTGTGACCGAGCACTGGATGATCGAAGACCCTTACCTGCTGGACGCTGTGTCCGCGCTGCACTACACCCCGAGCAAGCTGGCCCAGGGCATGGCGCCGTTCAAGCGGCTGCTGACCATGGGTGTGACGATCAATCCCACCTTCAAGATCCGCAACCTGATCCGCGACTCGCTGTCTGCCATGGCGCAGTCGGACCTGGGCTACAACCCATTTGCCAACGTGGCCCAGGGCTGGAAGGCCATGGACAAGAACAGTCAGACCCAGGCCTCGATGCTGGCATCGGGCGGCATTATCAAGTTCGGCACACAAGAAGACACCGGTGCGCTGCGCCGCAAGATCGACAAGCTGGGCGGCACCATGCTGGACAAGGATGGCTTTGGCAAGCTCAAGAGCCAGATGGCAAGCCTGTGGGAAGCCTACGAGGAATTCGGCGACCGGACGGAAAACGCAAACCGCGCAGCGCTGTATGAGCGCCTGATTGCCAAGGGCCACAGCCATGCCGAGGCCTCGTTCATGGCGCGCGACCTGATGGACTTCTCCATGAGCGGCAAGTGGGAGATGGTGCGATTCCTCACCCAGACGGTGCCGTTCCTCAACGCGCGCATGCAGGGCCTGTACAAGCTGGGCCGGGCGGCCGCCGAAGATCCCAAGCGCTTTGGCGCCATTGCTGGGGCGGTGTCCCTGGCCAGCCTGGGCCTGCTGGCTGCCTACCAGGATGACGAAGACTGGAAGAAGCGCGACGACTGGGACCGTGACAGCTACTGGTGGTTCAAGATCGGCAACCAGGCCTTCCGCATTCCCAAGCCGTTCGAGGTCGGCTCCATCGGCACGCTGGCCGAGCGCACGGCAGAGCTGATGCTGAGCAAGGAGATGACAGGCAAGCGCTTTGGCGAGCGGCTGAGCGACATGATCTTCAACACCTTCGCCATGGACCCGACGCCGCAGGCGGTCAAGCCGCTGCTGGACGTGTATGCCAACAAGGACAGTTTCTCCGGCAAGGCTATCGAGGGCTTCGCCGACGAACGCCTACGCCCGCAGGACCGCTACAGCGACCGCACCTCTGAGGTTGCGCGCTTGCTTGGCTCGTGGGGGCTGCCCGATCCGGTGAAGCTGGCCAAGGGCGACTACTCGGCCCTCAGCCCCAAACAGATCGACTTCCTCATGCGTGGTTACACCGGCTGGCTGTCCACCGTGTTCACCACGGCGACCGACACCGTGCTGCGTCCGATGATGGGCCGGGGAGATCGTCCCGAGATGCAGATGCGGGATGTGTTCCTAGCGGGCAACTTCATGGAGAACCTGCCGACCAACTCCAGCCTCTACCTCAGCACCATGTACGACCAGGCGCGGGAGATCAGCCAGGTGTGGGCGTCCTACCAGGCAGCAGTCAAAAGCGGCGATGTGGAAGGCGCGGCCAAGATCCGGGCGGCCAATCCCGAGGCACTGGCCAAGCGCATCCCCGTGGAGGCGGCCAAGACTCGGGTGGCTGAGCTGTCACAGCAGGCCAAGAAGGTGGAGGGCGACCGCCTCATGAGCGCGGAGGCTAAGCGCCGACGGCTCGATGAGATTGCCGCCCAGAAGGATGCAATCGCAAAGCGCCTGGCCACCCTATGAGCTGAGGGTGCCCTGGCGTAGGAACTGCCATACGAACCCGCACGCGCCGAGCAAGACGATGATCACCCAGAAGGTGGACCACATCTCTCGGCGCTGCTCGCGGGTGGTGAGGTTGACGAAGATGACGATCAGGATGATCGCGCCCCAAAAGACGAGTGCTGCCATGCGCGCAGCATATAGCTGATGCATGTCAGCGCCAATCCAATGGGGTCGGATGGAAGAATGCCCTTAAAGGTTGAGTGCTGTAAAGGCCTCGAAGATAGGCACATGTTTGATTGTTGTGAGGATCAGAATGTGCACAACAGCCTCAACAAGCCCTGTCAAAGCATCAGCCAAGTCCTTGATACCACTAAGCACTATCAATATTTTCAACATACTCATTCCCATGAAGAAAGGTATGCGGACTGGATAGCGAATGTAAGAACCGACTCTGAATCCTCAAAAAGGGCTAGAGTTTTATATCGGTGAAGCTATACTGACACTATCCAAACCGCGTTACTACCAAGTTGCTGTTACGGATCTGACCCGGAGGAGTACCAGTCCTGCCGGGTCAAACCTTTTGTGCTTCCTGCTTTCGCCGGAATTCACTCAGAGACACTGCATATAGTGTTTCAGGCATTAAGTCTACGCTACCTGTAGCGTTCTTGAGAGCAAAAAAACAGGCCCATTTTCTTTTGGATACCTGTTCTCAGAGGGGTGCTACTTAAATAGAATCAAGTAACCAATTGATTTCTATTGGGCTTTCCTCTTTTTTAATTCCCTTCTGAACTCAGGGCAATGTCCCCTATACGGGCCTGGTAGTCGTACGCGTTCTCACCCCTATGGGGTTCGACCTTTTTTCTCGTTGAATCAACACTTGTCGTCATGTTCTACGTGGCGGCAACAGGGCGGCCACGAACTCACCCTAGGAGTTCACATGGCCATCACCACCAGCTATCCCAAGGGCATGGAGCGCTTGCTCCAGGGCTCCATCAATTTCGCAACCGACACGATCAAGGTTGCTCTCGTCACCGACGCCTACACATACAGCGCTGCGCATGAGTTCGTCTCGCAGCTCGGCACGCGGGTGGGGGACGACATCACCTTGGTCAACAAGTCGATCACGGGCGGGGCCTTTGATGCTGACGACGCAGAGACCGCCCCGCTGGTGCCGGGCAGCACCATCAAGGCTATCGTCATCTACAAGGACACGGGCAACGCCAGCACTTCGCCGCTTCTGCTGTACCGCGACAACGTGACGGGCTTCCCCTTGGCTACCAATGGCGGTGCAGTGAAGCTGCCATGGGACAACGGGCCGCTCCGTATCGCCGCACTGCTGGCCCCGTTCTTCCCCGCTGGCGGCGAGCTGGTACTGGGCGCCGGGGTGAACTTCCTCACCGACGATCTGAAGGTCTCGCTCCTGCCGGCCTCGTTTGATTCCAGTGGAACCTATCGCTTCCTGGCAGACGTGGGCACCACGCTGGGCACTGCCCAAGCCTTGACTGGCCGCACCATCACCGGTGGCGTGTTCAACGCCGACGACGTGGAATTCGGGGCTGTGGCGAGCGGCTCGCCCGGATCGGTGCTGCTCTACAAGGACACGGGAGTGCCAGATACCTCGCCCGTGCTCCAGCGCATCACCCAAGTGGCCGGCTTCCCCTTCGCTGCCAACGGTGGTGCTTTCACGCTGCGATGGTCTGATGGCGCGCTCAAGATTTTCAGCCTGATCCCGTAAGGAGGCTCCATGGCAATAGACGCCTTCTCCAACAACGCATCCGGCGCCATCACTGTGGCGCTGGGGAGCGAGGACACGGTCATCACGCTGCCAGACGACGGCAGCGCAGACCGTTTCGCTGATCTCTCGCAGGGACTCATGCAGCGCGCAACCCTGTCCAATCCAGCTGTTCCTGGCCAAATCGAGATCGTCTACATCACCGCCAAGGATGGCTCCAACTTCACAGTGAAGCGCAATCAGGAGGACACCTTTGCAGCCGTTGATTGGCCCGCAGGCACCACGCTGGAGGCGCGGGTCACCGCCGGCATGCTGGGACGATTTCTGCGTGCTGACGACAAAGGGGTCTTCAAGACCACGGGCGGCGAGGGTGGGGCAGGTGGAACCAGCTTCCTCGTCAACACCAAGGTGGAGCGAGATTCGCGGGTGGTGCAACTGGCTGGGGTGCAAATGCTGCACCGGCCCGGCGCTGCGCTGACCACCACCTTCTCCGCAGGCCGCTACTCTCAGGACATGAACATGTCGGTGGAGTCTGTGGGCGGCTCCTGCTTTGTGGAGCTGGGCGACAACATCGAAACCTGGCAGGCTGGGCAGACCTACTCAGGTCGGGTCATTGTGGCACCCCCCACCGCGACGGGTTTCAACTACCTCTTTGAACCTCTGGATCCGCAGTTCCAGTACACCCGCAGCGCCGAAGACCCTGGATTTGATGACTCGGGCTATGCCATCGAGGCGTACAACCCTGACAGCAGCGGGGAGGGTGAGCCAGTTCTGACGGGCCAATGGCTGCCGCTCACCATTCCCCTGGCCGTCGAGCTGAACCTGCCCAGTGTGGCGGCCGGCGTAGCGCTGACCGAGGTGGGCTTTATCTGCTACGAATACGACGCTACCACGGCGCCGGTGATCTCGATTGGCCTTGAGGCGGATGGCGACCTCGTGAGCGCGCAAGCGCTCTCTGGCATCTCTGGCGAGAAGCAAATCCAGCGCTTTGCCGTCACGCATAGCGGGGCCTTGGCCGGCAAGATCATGTTCAAGGTGGACACGCCCGCTACCGGGCGGTTCTATGGCCGCTTCTACTGGCGCGGGATGGTCTTTGACCAGTGATTGAGCCATGAGCTACCCCCTTATCAACGGCGCCGCGATCAACGCGGACAGCGCAGCGGAGAACACCATACCGGGCCTGTCGCTGTGCGCGGCCGGTGTGCCCATGGCGGTGTTCGAGTTCGATGTCGCTGGATCCATGGTCTGGGGCTTTGGCGCGCTGGCGGCCAAGATCGGCGAGGACGTTGAGCTCTACCTGCCGGGCATCAGCCTGGTGCAGAGCCCCTGGCACAGCGCCGAAGCCAGCCAGCCACCGGCCAGCACGGCATTCTCTGTGTCGGGCTCTCGCGCGCTGGGCATCGGCGCCATGCGCGCTGTGGCTGGCAGTCTGGAAGGCCAGGCGCAAGGCGCCGTGGTCCTGGGGTGTGGCGCGCTGGCGGCCGAGCCTGTGGGATTTGCGGCCGGCGCCAAGGTCTTGGGGCTGGGGGAAGTTTCCGCTTCGCGCATCGGCACGGTGCAGTCAGCGCGCGTGCTCGGTATGGGTGGCGTGTCGGTGGTCAGCTCTGTAGTCATCCCCGGCGTGTCGCTATGCCGGGGCGGGCCCGTCGCCGCGACACTCGCCGGCATGGATGGCCAGGTTGAGGGCTCGCAGGTGCTTGGGTTTGGTGGGCTGACGGTGTCCTATGCCTTCCGCGTCGGGCAGTCTTTGGCGCTGGGCATCGGGGCAATGCGGGTCGAAAGGGATAGCGAATGCTGACATTTGAATCGTTCACTGGCATCAACAATGTGCAGCCTGCGCACCGGCTCTCGGGCAGCGACCTGCTGGCGGCCGAGAACGTGGACATTGGCCTTACCGGTGAAATCACGCGTCGCGGCGGTCTGGCCCTGGTGGACGAGCGCTGCCACAAGAACCTGCACCAGGCCGCTGGCTTCATGCTGGCCACCGTGGGCCCCGTGCTGACTGCCATTCACCCCGATGGCGCGCGGCATGTGATCCATCCGGCCATGGGCTCGGACCGTGTCTGGTACTGCGACCTGCCCGACGGCCGCGTGACCTACAGCAACGGCCTGATCCAGGGCGTGACGGATGGCCTGGCCGGGCGCGAACGCAGCGTGCCCGCGCCGCAAGGCCTCGGCGCGCCGGACATTGGATTTGGCCAACTGCACCCAGGCAACTACCGCTACCACCTGAGCTATGTGCGCCTGGCCGATCATCTGGAGGGACCTGCCATCAGCTCGGATTCCATCACCATCGCCCAGGGCGGCCTGCACCTCGATGCTCTCCCGGTGCTCGATGGCCATGCGATCAATGTTTACTTGAGCGGCAAGGACGGGGAGGGGGCCTACCTGGCCGGCACCACCACGGAGGCCACCTTCCAGTACGGCGGCACCAACGCGGCCCTGGTGCTGCCCTGCCGCACGCTGGGGGCGCAGAGCTTTCCGTTGGGCACGATCACGGCCTTCTGGCGCGGCCGCGTGCTGGTGGCCCAAGGCAATGTGCTGTGGGCGAGCCGGCCCAACGCCCCGCACCTGAGCGACTGGCGCGACTTCAAGCAGCTGGCCGGCACGATCACCGCTATCCAGCCTGTCGATGATGGCGTCTACGTGGGCACAGACCAGGACCTGCTGTACCTGGGCGGCACCACCTGGGATGGCCTGGTGTACCAGCCAACCAAGCGCGGGCCGGTGGTGCTGGGCTCGGGCGTGGCAGTGCGCGGCGATAAGGTCAAGTTCGGCGATGGGGCGGGCTCTGGCATGGCCATGCTGTGCATTGCTGGCGGCGAGATGGTTGCCGGCTTCAACCAGGGCCAGACCACCAGCCTTACGGCCAACCGCTACAAAACCGATGTGCAGGAGGTCTGCGCCACCTTTCGGGAGGTGGACGGCATCCCTCAGTATCTGGCGATTCCGCAATGAGCCTGTGGAACCCCTACGCCTTCACCCCCACGGGAGCGCGCGCCTCGGTGTCGGCGCCGCCCGCGCTGCGCGTCATCGGCGGCCGGGCATCGGGTGAGCAGATGGGGATGGCACAGGCCGCTTTTGCGAAGTTCTGCGGCCGCAGCCGTGTCTCTTTTTGGCAGAACCCCAATGAGCAGGGCACGCTGCCGGACGGCTCCCGCTACAAGATCATGGTGGTGGGCAACAGCACGGTGATGACGATCTGGCCAGTGAATGCCCAGAGCAAGCCGCCTGGCAAGATGGGCATCATGCTGACCACCAAGGTGAACGACAGCTACATCAGCAAGCTGTTTACCCCAGGTGGCGAATTCGACAAGCCAGACGGGACCTGGGAGGTGACCGACCTGCAGGCAGGCAGCCGCGATGGGGTCTATGTCACTTCAAGTTTCGGCGGCAAGTTTCCCGCATGGGCCCAGAACCGCACCTTCGCGACGCCAACCAAGCTCAGCTATATCACGAGTTACGGTGGTTATGGCAACCGCCGCTTTATCCAAGCCTACCCCCAGCTCGACGGCGCGCCGGTGGCACTGCTCGACAGCCGCACGCTACTGACGCTGGTGCGCTCGCGCGGTGGACTGGAACTGCACCGCCTGACGATGCTCAAACCCGGCGAACTGTTCCCGCCCAGCGAGAACCCATATGCATTGGATCCTGTAGAGCTGACATTCGACATCAAGCTCCACCAGAACCTAGTCATTGGCGACATGGCGGAAAGCGTCCCTTTCGCCGAAGACTTTTGCATCAGCAAGGACGGCAGCCGCGTGCTGGCGGTGTACCAGGGCGAGGGCACGGTGATCGTGCCTGGGGTGCCAGAGAACGGACAGATTGTTCGATGGGCCGCGCCGAATGCGCCACAGCTCGGGGCAGAGGTCAATTCTGACGGCAGGGCCGTGTATGGCTACACCGATGGAGGCTTCAATGACCGGCCCAGGGATCGTTGGGTGCAGGCTCGCGAAGCCAATTACCGAGTTGCTGAATACCGCATGCAGGGCGGGAGCCTCTCCCGCACGGAGCTTGTGTTTAATCAAACCGGCGCATTTGTCGATGTCGAGCCTATTGCGGACTGGCGCATCAATTTCTTCGGCTCGGCCCCAAGCACTGAATACAACATCGGGCCCAATCTCTGGGGAAACACGCTCTCGCGTAACCAGCCAGTCTGGTCCAACCGCTCAGCCCCAATGGTGGTGATCACAAACCGAGAGTACCTCGGAGATGACGCCAACGGCAATCCCATGTACCGCACTACCTGGAAAGGTGCAGGGCCCGTGTCTGCAACGGAGGAATCCAGTTGGAAGGGTAAGAATGTTCTGCTGAACTACTTCGCAGGTAACGAGCGGGTGGTCCTGGTGGCCGAGTCGGAGGGGCGCTATTCATTGACCGCCAGCGGAAACTACGATGAGACGGCTGACATCTGGACGGATTCGTCCAGGAACAATGCCAGCAAGGAGCACAACGATGGCGGGACTATCTCTCGCTCTCGCACCTCGTACGTGACGCTCAACAGCGGGGAAAAATTCCAGCTCATAGAGCAGGTGGTCTCTGAGAGCGGGTCTTTTACCTCGCGCCAGGTGAATGCAGAGCACACCAACCAGGCGGAATTGTGGGTGGACAACTGGACAACCTCGGATGTGTCCTATTCAGCAAAGCTGCTGTCCAGAGGCATCTACGTGTATGACCCATCGCTCTATCTACTGGTCTACACGGAGGGCACGGCTGAGCATTCTGGCGGGTTTGCTTATGACGCTCATACATGGACACACAACAAAGGCGCACTGCGTGACAACGGGACAGATTCCTCCCTGTCCAACAACTGCCCCTTGCCCAATCCAAAATTCAGCTTGGTTATCCGCTTTGGCAATACGAAGCTCACTTTTCCCATCCAGCTGCGGACCGATGACGCCATTGCTCGGAAGCGTGCACGCCTGTCATGGGGCGTGACCTGCGGCGTGGAGCCGGAGTGGCAGCTACCTGCAAAAGGGTTGATCACTATCAACAGTGGCCGGAACTTTGGCACGCCCCCTGGTTTTCGGGAGAACGGCCAGCAATGGGGGGTGAACGAAGGGCGCGTGGTCAATTCGACCTACGCCTTTTTCGAGACCATCCCCCGCTGCGTGCCCTTGGGATGCTCCATGCCCACCATAGAGGTGTATTACGCCAAGGACCCGTGGACGGGTGCCGCGCTGCTGCTCATCAAACCCTACCAGATAGTCGGCGGCATTCCTGTGATTCTCACGGTAGACGAGCCCATGGCCTTTGCCATTGATCGCCAGGGAGTCAAGCGGCTATCTGCCATCGATGCCAGCGTGCTGGTCAACCAAACCACGAACATCAACCCAGAATGAACGCCATTGTCCTCAACACCCTCACAGGGGCCGTGAGCGAGTACACCCGCCACGAGTTCCAAAGCATCACGCCCACACACGCGGGGGCGGCCACAGGCCTGTATGCCTTCGGCGGTGACCTCGATGTGGATCTGCCCATCGTGGCAAGCATCCGGCTGCCGGCAACCTTGCGCGAGTCCACCTTGAAAAAGCGGATCGACATGACCTACCTGTCCATGCGCGGGGAGGGCTGCGCGCAGTTCAGCGTGCTGGGCCCAGATGACTTCCCCTGGGACTATCAGTTTCCCCTGCGCAGCAGCGGGCAGACCAGGTGCCAGGTGGGCAAAGGCATCCGCGAGAACTACCTGGGCTTTGCGCTCAGCAACCCCGCCGGCCAGGCTTTCACCCTCGATCGCATCGAGATCCTGACCCTCGAATCCAAAACACGGAGAGTTTGATATGGCAACCGATGTCAACGGCCCAGCCGAAATCGTCAAGGACAAATACGAGCGCTCTGTTGAGCTGGCCGACAAGGCCGCCAAAGAGGTAAGCACGTTCCAAGACGCGCTCAACAAAAGCATCTACCAGCCCCCGCAGATCAGCGTGCAGTGGTCATCCCTGGCTGCGCCCAACCTGCCGGCTATTCCTGATACCCCTGACCTGCCGGCCCTGGAGCTGCAGCTGCCCTCGGACATGCCAGCAGCTTTTAACGGCACCATGCGCGATGTCACGTTCAGCGATTTCGCGGTTTCGGCCCCGACGCTTAACTTTGGCGTTGCGCCAACACTCACTATCGGCCAGGCACCCAGCCTGCCGCAGATGCGCGAGGTGGCGCTGCCGGATGCGCCAGAGGTGGTAATGCCAGGGCTCCCTCAACTGCTGACCCTGACAACTCATACCTTTGGTGGCGTGAACCTGCACGAGGACTGGCTGGACAAGCTCGATGACATCCCCGCGCTGTCGGTGTTGCAGCCTGCGCCTTTGAAGTACACGCCCGGCCAGAAATACGCCTCTCAGCTACTGGACGGCCTCAAAGCCACGCTGACCGCGCGCATCAACGGCGGGTCAGGCTTGTCGCCGGCGGTGGAGCAGCTGATTTGGGACCGCGCGCGCGACCGGGAAACCTACCTGGCGCTGGCCCGGGAGCAGGAGGTGCAGCGCAGCGCCGAGGCGCTGGGCTTTCCTCTGCCTATTGGTGTCATGGCTGGCCAGCTCGCCGATGCGCGCCGCGAATACCACGACAAGCTCTCTGGCCTGAGCCGCGATGTTTCGATAAAGCAGGCCGAGCTCGAGCAGCAGAATGTGCGAGACAGCATCCAGTCTGCGCTGCAACTGGAATCGGCGCTGATGGATCAGCACTACAAGTGGGAAATGCTGGTGTTCGAGTCCACCAAAGCAGCGGCAGACAATGCCATCGCCATCCACAACGCTGCGCTGGAGCACTACAAGGCGCTGCTGGCCGGCTACCAGGCCTACGCCTCTGCTTACGATGCGGTGATTCGCGCTGAGCTGTCCAAGGTGGAAGTGTTCAAAGCGCTGCTGTCGGCAGAGCAGATCAAGGCCGACATCAACAAGAGCTTGGTCGACCGCTACAAGGCGGAGATTGAGGGAACCATGGCGGCCGTCGAAATCTACAAGGCCCGCGTGGGCGCAGCGCAGACCCTGGTGGAGCTGGAGCGCACGCGCATTCAAGCTGGCGGCGAGCAGATCAAGGCCTTTGTGGCCACGGTCAACGCCGAGCAGGCCAAGGCCGAGCTGTACAAAGCGCAGATCAGCGCCGAGGCCACCAAGGTGGATGCCTATGGCCGCATGGTCCAGGCATATAGCGCGCGTGTGGGTGCCCAGGCGGAACGCGCGCGGGTGGAGGTGGCGCGCTTCCAGGCGCTCATCTCGGCCAAGGGCCTGGAATGGGATGGCTGGAAAGCTCGTCTGTCGGCAGCCTCCGCCCAGGTGGAAGCGGCGGCCCGGTCATCCTCGGTGCTGATGGACGGCTACCGGGCCGGTGCCTACGCTGCTGAAGCGCAGGCCAACTCGCTCATGTACCGCTGGCAGTCCGATATCAAGCAGTACGAAGCCGGGCGCGAGCTCACCTACCGCGTGCAGAAGTCGAACAACGACGCGATCATCCATGCCAACGATGCGCGAATGGATGCGGCCAAGGTCATGCTGGGCACTGGCTCCCAGCAGGTGGCGTCTGCATGGAGCATGGTGTCTGCATCGGCTGCCATCTCTGCGGGCTCGTCGGATAACTACAACCACCAGGTGAATTAACGTACCCCGCGTAGGGTTCGCCTCGACGAGCCAAGGGCCGGACACTGTTCACATGACAGAACCGGCCCACCTTTGCTACACGATCTACCAGGGAGCGACGTTCCGGCGTCGCTTCCGGTGGTGCATTGCGCCTTATCCCACCAAGCTCCTCAACGGAAAGCTGGTGTACGCGCAGACCGGCCGGCCTGTTCCCGACTCTGACCTGATGCCGGTGGACCTGACGGGCTGCCAGGCGCGCCTGCAGCTGCGCTCCGATGTGCTTGCACCTGATGTACTGCTGGAGCTGACCACCGAGAACGGCCGGATCGACCTGTCTCTGGGTGATGGGCACATTGCTTTTTTCCTGGACGCCGCGACTACCGCTGGCTTGCCTTATGGCGAGTCTCCGCCCACGCGCTGGCGCACTGCTGTTGGCCAACTGGAGGTGGTGCACCCTAATGGCGATGTGACGCGCGCGGCCGAGATCTCCTGGAGCCTGAATCCTGAGGGCACGCGATGAACTGCGATTCCTCTGTTGTGTTCGACCTGCAGCCCGGCAGCATCCTGGTGACGCCCGAGCAAAGCCATGTGGTGGTGGACCGGGAAGAGGTCACCCATGTGGTGATCGCGCCTGGTGAGCAGGGGCCACCTGGTCCTGCGGGCCCGCCCGGGGGGGGCGGCGATCAATACGTGACGCGCACCGCTGGCCAGACCATCAGCGCCAACCGCGTGCTGTATGACCGGGCAGGCCTTGTGTATCCACTGGGCCAGACGGATGGCGACAACATTTTTGCCATCTTGGGGCTGGCAGTGTCTGCGGGCCAGGCCGGCGCCCAGATTTCAGTGCAGCGCAGCGGCACGGTGACAGATTCGGGCTGGTCTTGGGCCTTTGGCCGTGTCTACCTGGGCGCCAACGGGCAGCTTACCCAAACACCGCCTACCAGCGGCTTCTCTGTGCTGATCGGCTTTGCAGCCACTGCGACCAGCATCAATCTTTCAATTAACGATCCAATCGAGGTGTGATATGCCACAAGGTTTTTTGGCCCTGGTGGGCGGCAAGGTAAAGCAGATTATGGGCATCGCCACTTCGGCGGGGGCCACAGACGCGGGCAAGATCCCGGCGCTGGACAGCGCGGGCAAGCTCGACATGAGCATGATGCCAGCGGGCATCGGCGCCAATACCAAGATCGCTCCGGCGTTCGAGGCCTTGGGCACGGGCAAGTTCGTGAACCTGTTTTCTGACGCGGGCACCCTCAAGGCACGCCTGGCCGACAACTCCAACAACCGGCCGGCCCACGGGTTTGTGCTGGCTGCAGTGGCTTCGGCCGCGAATGCGACCATCTACCCGCTCGATGTGGCCAACACCGCTTTGACTGGCCTCACCTTGGGGAACGACTACTGGCTGGGCACAGCCGGCGATGTGACCTTGACCCCGCTGGATGCCACTGATGTCGGCAACGTGAACAAGGTCAACCAGATGCTGGGCACGGCCACGAGCGCGACTGAGCTGCGCACTGACGACTACGGCTTCCAGATTCTGTAAAGCTCATGGGCATCCGTAAGCCACTCGTCCTCAGCGGGGGAATCCCGAGGCAGCTGCCTGCCGGGGATGCCGTCGTGGCGCCGACGCGGCTGGTGCCAGTGCGCATGGCCGACGGCGTGACTGTGCGGGAGGTGGCGGTGAGCAGCGCGGGTCCAGCCATGGTGGTCTTTGCCAATGGCACAAGCGCGGAAGTGGCGGCGGCCAATGCAGCCGTTTGGCTGCTGACGCAGGATCCAGCCCCGCCCGATCCGGTGGACCTATCCGGCAAGCTGGATGTGGATTTCAGCGGGTTCGCGGATGGCGTAGCTCCACAGGTGACCGACCTCTGGCCGGTGCGCCGGGGCTCATCTACCTTCAAGCTGACGGTGCAGGCGTTGCTGACCTGGCTGCTTGGCTCGGCCCGGAACTGGCTGGGCGTGCAGACCTTCTCTGCAGGTGCAGTGCTGGGTGAGCAGTCACTGGTCATCAAGTCCAAGACGATAGATACCACGATGACCAGCAGCACTGTTGGTGTTGACCTTGTTGTCCATGGCTTGGTGCAGGCAGACATTCTGAGCGTTCAAGGCATGGTTTTTTCCACTGCTGGGCATTGGATCGGCGTGAACAGCATCTATGCCGATTCTCAATGGGCATTCAGCGTAAGCGCGACGAATCTTCGAGCCGCAGTAACACCCTCCGCCAGCGCAGCAGTCTCTGGGCGCCCAGCGCGGTTCCATATTTTCTACAAGGGATGACCTATGACTACACCCCTTAAAGCGGTAGCAGCCGGCGGCAATAGCGCAGAGCTGCGCGAGTGGGTTGCTGGAGATTTTCTGCCAGTGGCCAATGGCGGCACGGGCGCCACGACTGCGGCGGCAGCACGGAGCAATTTGGGCTTGGGCGCTGCAGCAGTCGCGGCCATATTGGGCACCGTTTCTCAGTCTGGGGGTGTTCCCACTGGTGCGATTTTTCAAACCGGAAGTAACGCGAATGGGGAATTCATCCGGTTTGCAAGTGGATGGCAGATTTGCTCTAGATCCTCTGCTGTCACTTCAATCTCAGGAGCTGCAGGTTCAGTATTCGTAAACGGGGCGGCGCTGGGCCCATACAGTTGGGCGGCTGCCTTCTCTAGCATTCCTCGCGAGATCTACATAGGTCATAAATTTGACGGTGCAGCAAATCATTGCTGGGCTGCGGCAGCCTCCAAAGGCAGCACAAGCCAATCAGGGACTTTTCAGCTGTTTCGAGCAAGCGCTTCCTCTGAAAATTTCTACGTCGAAATGATCGCTATTGGACGGTGGTTCGAATGAAAATCAATCTCTCCCCTCAAGTACGCCCAGATGCTCTGGAAGTGCTCAAGTCCGGTGACAAGCTCACGATCAACGGCGAGCAGTTTGACTTTGCGCCTCTGGCTGAAGGTGCTGTTCTGCCGGCGGCTGCAGTGGACTGCGAATTCATCATCTGCGATGTGCGCCGCCAGGGAGGCGAGTTGCATCTGACACTGCTGCTGCCCATCGCTTGGGATGCGCCCGAGAGCTGTGCCTTCCCGCAGCCGATCCTGAACCCAGCAGATGGCCGCGTGCCATTGCCTACCGACGAGGTGCCCAATGCCTAATATCGACTGGGGCCAGCTCAAGACGGCCGAGCAGATTGCCGAAGACGAGCGCCGCGCCCGCGTGCCAGCAGAGATCAGCCGGGCGCAGGGCAGGGCGATCCTGGGGTTACAGGGCCTCACACAGGGCGTTCTCGACTACATGGCTGGGATCACCAACGATCAAGAGGCGATGTGGGCCGACCTGGCGTGGAACCACACCAGCACCTGGCGCCGATTCGACTCGCCGTTTCTGACCAAGGCAGCAGCTGCGCTTGGTCTGAGTGACGATGCTCTGGACGAGATGTTCATCGCTGCGGCGGAGATAGTTATCTGATCCTCCCCCGCGTAGGGTTAGACGCAAGGGGCTGGGCCCGGGATCATGCGATCCATGGCCAACCAAATCCACGAATCCACAACCGATGTGGCAACCCCATGGCTGCAAGCGCTGGGCGCAAAGCTCAACGTTTACGCAGCCTGGTTTTTAAGCCTGTTCGGCACCATGACGCTGGACAAGCTGGTTGCGCTGTCTGGTCTGGTGCTGGGTGTGGCCGGCTATCTGATGAACCGGCACTACCGTCGCAAGGAGGACCGTCGCCAGGCGTTGCGCGCCAAGCGCGACGACGAGCAAGCCCGGCGCCTGCACATCAGCTGGGTGATGGATATGCGAGCCAAGCACTCTGAGTCGTACCTGATTGCGCAACTGGGCGAGAACTGGGCGGACTTCATCAAGCTGCCGCCCAGCGGCGATACGGATCTGGGGGCGCTGTCATGAGCCGCATACCTGATGCCCTGCGTTCTGGCCTGATGGCTCTGGCTGTTCTGACTGCAGGCGGTGGCGGCTACGTGGCAGTCGAGCGCGACAAGGAAGCTGCCCAGGCCATGGTTGACCAGAATCAGTACATCCAGGCTGTGGCTGCTGACTCAGGCACATCCGAGGCAGTCAAGATTGCCATGGTGATGGGCAGCTACTACGAGAGCAGCTACCGGCACATTGGCACCCCCTACGTGGACAAACTGGGCAAGGGTCAGCCGCTGACGGTCTGCAACGGCATCACTGGCCTTGCCGTGGTGGCTGGTAGGTACTACACGCCGGCCGACTGCTACGACCTGGAGCGCATCCGTTACCTGGCGGCCGAGCGCACTGCCATGAGCATGTTCCGTCTCTGGACCACCTACACCCCGCTGCAACAGGCTGTGTTCATCGACTTCATCCACAACAAGGGCGAGGGCGCGCTGTACACCTCGACCCTGCTGCGCAAGGCCAATGCGGGCGATGTGGTGGGTGCATGCCGTGAGAACCCGCGCTGGAACCGTGGCACGGTCAATGGAGTGTCTGTGGTGCTGCCGGGCCTGCAGGCGCGGGGCGATGCCAATGGCGAGATCTGCGAGGTGGGGCTATGAAACCAGTGATGCGACAAGACGATGAGTTGCTGCGCTTTAAGTGCCCGGGGTGCAAAACCTCGCACGCAGTCCAGCACGGCAGCGACTTCGGGCCCAACTGGGGCTGGAATGGCTCCCTGGAGAAGCCGACGCTTACGCCATCGGTGTTGGTGACCTACCCGGGCGCGGATGCCGGTCAAGATGGCGCCCCGCCTGCTGTGTGCCATTCCTTTGTGACGGATGGCCGTATCCAGTTTCTGGGCGATTGCACCCATGAGCTGGCTGGCCAAACGGTGGCGCTGCCAGAGTGGACTGAATGGGTGGCGCCATGAACCCGCAAATCAAGCTCATTCTGGCGGCCATCATCGCCGCGCTGGCCTTCTCATCCGGCTGGGTGGTCAAAGGCTGGCAGGCCAGCAAGACCATCGCCGAGCTGAAGCTTGATGCGACTACCCAGGATCTGAAAGAAGCCCAGAAGGTGCTGGGCGACATGGCTGGCTTTCAAAAAGGATTTACCGATGCTCTCTCCAACTTCCAAGCTGGCAACAGCGCCAATGCCAAAGCGCAGCAAGAGCTGGGCACTCTCATTCTTGATGTGCGCGGCACTGCTGCAGGGCTGCGCGGCGACTTCGCCAAGCTTCCCCAGCGGATCACTGACGCTGCCCGACCCGCCCTCGCAGAGTACGCCACAACCTGCACAGCCGTATTCGAAGCAATGGCAGCTGCAGGTGGAAGACTGGCAGAAGGTGGTGCAGGAATCGCGCGCCAAGCTGAAGGGCACGCTGCTGATGCGCGATTGATGCAGGAGGCGTGGCCCAAGACCCCGAGCCGGCCGGCAGCCGGTGCAACCCAGGAGAAGTATGAACGACCAAGCAATTGAACAAGCAATACTGGCCAAGGGCAAGACTGCCGCACGCGTGACGCCAGCGGACGTTGAAGCAGAGATCGCTAGCGAGTGGTACATCAACGGCGCAACAGGCGTCGTGCCAGATGAATTTCAGCCTCCAGTGCCAGCCGGTCACCCGCTGGACATGTTGAACATCTGCGTTCTCATCCTGCGCAATGGCACCAAGGTGGTTGGCATCAACCATGGCGCAATCGACCCAGCCGCGCATAAGGCAGGTCGTGGTCGCCAAGACGCCCGGGCACAGGCAGTGGAGAAAGTTTGGGAGCTGCTGGGCTTTCGCCTGCGGGACCAGCTGGCAGCCGAGGCTTCTGAATAAGCAACCAGGCGCGCAGCCAGAAATAGAAAGAGCCTCCCCGGCGCCACTACGGCACTGGGGAGGCTCTTTTTTCGTTTCAGATAGGGTTTCGGATGACACCGGCCGGATGCGTGCCCCTGTACCTTGGCGCTAGGAGGCTCCAATGTGCAATCGCTACCACTCCCCAGACGAAGGCTATATCCAGCAGTACTGGCGGCTGAACCCCAGGCAGCTTGGGCTGGGCGGCCGTGATGTGTTTCCGCGCTCAGCGGGCGGATTCATCCGGCGTGCCGTGGATGATCCTGGCTATAGCAAGGAGCTGGTAGTGGGACGGTGGGGCTTGATCCCCTGGTTCAGCAAGACGCCGGACATCAAGTACAGCACCAACAATGCCCGGGCCGAGGAAGTCGCGGACAAAGCCAGTTTCAAAGACCCGTGGAAGCGCGGCCAGCGCTGCATCATCCCGGCGACGACTTTTGATGAGCCTAACTGGGAGAGTGGGAAAAACGTGTGGTGGAGGTTTGCCCGGGCCGATGGCGACCCGTGGGGCCTGGCGGGACTGTGGAACACCTGGAAGGATCCAGCGACCGGCGAGCTGATCGAGAGCTACACCATGCTCACGCTCAACGCGGATGAGCACCCCCTGATGAATCGCATGCACAAGCCAGACCCGAAGCTCGCAGCTGACAAGCAGGACAAGCGAAGCGTGATCCCGATTGACCTGGCCGACGTGGACCAGTGGCTGGAAGGCTCGATCAAGGACGCGCAGGCGCTGCTGAGGCTGGCACCGCTCGAAGTGTTCGCGGCCGGGCCAGTCCAGACCTGAACGGGCTTAAATTTCCAGGTCCTGCAAAACCCACGCCTTCACCTGCTGGTACGGATCCATCCGGGGCATGTCCAGGAGGTGCGGCTGGTCAGCCTGCAGGTACTCGAAAAACAGGTGGATCTGCTTGCCCGAGTCGTAATAGGGGAACCACCCATCATTGAGGTCGCGCATGTTCTTGCGCCACAGGCGCCAGAGCGAGACAACGGTCTTTTCGCGGTCAGTAAGGTACATCTGGCTCAAGGCTCCTGTAAAGGCGCTGGAGTTCAGCGGTAGTCATGGGGGGCGGCGGGGCGACCTGCCGTAGCTTTATGTGCATCACCTGTTGTTCCTGAGGCGGGAGCGTATCAGGCGGGCATGTCCAAAAATCAAACTGCTGGCTCTGCATATCAGCACCTTGCAATGGGGATTTCGTCGATGTTGGTGGTGTAGCGGGGCGTGCGCCGCTCCTGGCGCATCCGCCATCCCGCTTCGTCCTGGGAGGCAAAGCCCGTGCTGGCAACGTGCACCGTGCCTTTGCCGAACCGGCCATTCACCCGATCCATGGCCTCCATGAGGCGGCTTTGATCCCGGCCAACGTCTGCGGCGGCGAGCAGGTCGTGCTGCTCATGGCGGCTTTCGGCAAGGTCCATCAGCATCACGCCGGCCTTGGCCAGGCGAAAGCCCGGCTGGTAGATCGAGTGCATGCCGCCCAGCGCAGCGCGCACTAGGGCTTTTGTGTCGGAGGTGGGGGGAACGAGTTGGGTGGTGGTCTGCCCGTAGAACCTGGGCCCTGGCCGGAAGGGTGAGGTATGGGCGAAGACGTGCAGGGCGCCGGCGCGCAGATCCTGCTTGCGCAGCTTCTCGGCTGCGCGCGTGGCGAACTCGCTGACGGCTTCGAGCAGGGGCTCGAGCTCATTGATGCCATGGCCAAAGCTGCGCGTGCACGCAATCTGCTTCTTGGGCGGCGGTGCCAGCTCCATCGGAATGCAGCTGATGCCCTGCAGCTCGCGGACGGTGCGCTCGAGCACGACACCCCAGTTGCTGCGCACCATGGGCCCCGGCATGCGGGAGACATCGAGCGCGGTGACAACGCCGCGCTCTGCCAGCTGAACAGCGATCCGCCGGCCGATACCCCAGACATCGCCAGCCATGGTCCGGCGTAGCACATCCTCACGCATGGCGGGCGGCATCTCCTGCCAGTTGCAAACCCGGGCCAGCTCGGCCGGGTAGCTGCCGGGCTTGCGCTCTGAGTCTTTGGCCACATGGTTGCAGAGCTTGGCCAGGGTCTTGGTGGGGGCCAGGCCTATGCAGCAGGGTATACCGACCCATTGCAGGATGCGCGCGCGCACGGCCCATGCACGGCGGTTCAGATCGCGCACGCCGGCCAGGTCGCCAATGAAGGATTCGTCAATGGAGTAGATTTCCTGCCGGGGCCCCAGCCCGGCGGCCAGCGTCATCATGCGGTCGCTCATGTCGCCGTACAGCTCGAAGTTGGCCGACAGGCACACTAAACCCTTGAGCTCGACCAGGTGCTGCAGTTGGAAGAAGGGCTGGCCCATTTTGACGCCCAAGGCTTTGGCCTCATCCGATCGGGCGATGGCGCAGCCGTCGTTGTTGCTGAGCACCACCACAGGCAGGCCCTGCAGGCTCGGCCTGAATACCCGCTCACAGCTCACATAAAAGTTGTTGCCGTCGATAAGTGCATACATGGCTGCCTCACGCGAAGATCTTGATGCAGCTGGTGACCACGCCCCAAATCTCCAGGCTCTGACCTTCCTTGGGCGTGATGTCGGGGTAGGTGGGGTTGCCGGCCTTGAGCTTGACCATGCCGGCGGCCTTGAACAGCTTCTTGACCGTGAACTCCCCTTCGATGACGGCCACGACTATGCACCCGTGGCGGGCCTGCAGCGCCCGGTCGACCGCGACCAGGTCGCCATCATCAATGCCGAACTCGCGCATGGACGGCCCGGCCACGCGCAGCAGGTAGGTGGCCTGCGGGTGCTTAACGAGCAGGGCGCCTATGTCTAGCCGGGTGACGGCAAAGTCCTCAGCTGGCGAGGGGAAGCCTGCGCGCACAGACCCTTCGGCCCGCAGGATTGAGAGCGGGGCAGCGGACACCAAGATCGGCGTGTTAGGCTGAAAAGTACTGTGCATGCATACAGTATATCTGAAAGGAAGATAACGCCTTCAACACTTTCTATTGATTCAATTCAGTAGCGATTTGTCATGGGAGACAGGGGGCCGGAGAGGCCTGCAGCGGTGGCAGGGCCCGGCTCACTGTAGGAGCTGAATGCAGCCAAAAGTGTTCCGCAAACGCTTTTCAGCATGTTGTAAAACAATAGGTTGCGCAGTGGTTCGCGCTCTCTTTTGCGGAACTAAATTTTTGGCAAGCCATTGTTTTTAAAAGATAAAGCAATGGCCTTTTAATCCGTTGGTCGCGAGTTCGAATCTCGCAGGACCCACCATATATAACAAGGAAACCCTGCTATCTCATAGGTAGCAGGGTTTTTCGTTTGTCTGGCGCGAAACAAGACATGTCTCCTATGCGGTACCGGGCAAATGATGCCATCGGTGTGTCGTTCGGTGGTGGCTTGGTGTCGCCACGAGCCATGCTCGGTGTAGCGCTCGGCACTGGTCTTGCCTGAAGGTTCATCGACTCCAAGATCTTTCAGCCTGATGCAAACGCAGGATGACCCGAAGGGCTTTCGCCACCTGGCCGCGGAGATAAGGGAATTGCTGCTGCGCGGTATCGGCAATGCGGTCGCCCAAGTAGGGCGCGGCGGCCTAGAAGGAGTCAGCCAGCAGAGCTTGCCCCAGTGTCCCGGATGATTTGCTCAGCCCATCAAGCGTTGCTCAAAGTCGGCGGCGGCGCGGCAGGCATTGGCGGCAAGTACGGACCCGCGTTAATCAGAAAGCCAGTGGGTGTGTGGCGGTAGTCCTTCTGCATTTACGCCTCCGTTTTCGGTATCTACCCACAGGCGTATCAGCTATCCCTGACAGGCCTCGTCATCAGAATTTGGGACAGTGAAGCTGTCGATTCACGGTCTGACAGGAGTTATACGTGCCGCACATCACACTTCCATCCGCTGACAATCAAGAGGTTCGCCTCCACTACCAGGACTATGGCCAAGGCAAACCGGTTGTGCTTATTCATGGCTGGCCGCTCAGTGGCCGTAGTTGGGAAGCGCAGATCCTGCCGCTGGTTGAGGCTGGATTCCGCGTCATTACGTATGACCGCAGAGGATTCGGAGAGTCCTCGCAGCCCTGGTCTGGCTATGACTACCACACTTTTGCCCAAGATCTCGAGGCTTTGCTCGACGCCCTGACGCTCCAAGATGTCACCTTGGTCGGCTTTTCTATGGGGGGTGGAGAAGTGGCCCGCTACCTGGGTTTATATGGCAGCAAGCGTATTGCCAAGGCCGTGTTCGCGGCGGCTGTCACCCCGTACCTGCTCAAGACAGACGACCACCCAGAAGGCCCGGTGACAGAAGAGGCCATTGCGGAGAAGGACGCAGCCATCCGCGCTGACCGCCTGGCTTTCTTGGAAAAATTTACCCATGATTTTTTCACCCCCAAAGGCGGAAAGCTGGCAGTCAGTGAAGCCCAACGTGCTTACGCGTATGCCATCGCTACGTTGGCATCACCTAAAGCCACGCTCGATTGCAGGCATGCATTCTCGCGCACTGATTTTCGGGGAGACCTGAGAAAGATCACCATCCCCACCTTGGTGTTGCACGGTGACAGTGATGCCATCGTACCGTTTGAAGTGAGCGGCCATCATACGCACCAACTGGTGAAAGGTTGCGAGTTGCACCTCATCAAGGGAGGCCCGCACGGTTGCAATGTATCGCATGCAGCTGAGTTCAATCAGGCCCTGATCAGCTTTATGAAGCGAGGCTGACTAACGTCAATCGCTGGGATTGGCGGAGGTTAGAGGCGGATGGCGAGTTAATCTAAGGCCGT
Organism: Comamonas koreensis; assembly: GCF_014076495.1. NCBI lineage: Bacteria > Pseudomonadati > Pseudomonadota > Betaproteobacteria > Burkholderiales > Comamonadaceae > Comamonas > Comamonas koreensis. The sequence goes on from NZ_CP043575.1 coordinate 2,791,157, forward strand.
TAAATGACTGCCAAAGAGGGATTGGCAAATGCCAGTCTCCAGCCAAAACCGTGATCTATTTGCCCGAACTGGCAGTGGCTTGGATGGGTTGAAGGCGCGGGCGTAAACCGTAGCTCGCGGATTGAAAAAATAGCACACTCCGCCGAATAAAACTTTAAAAATCAAGCCCTTGCGTGCATCGCGCGAGGGCTTTTCTTGCGTTCCCTTCCGCAATTTTCGGGCGTGCTCCGCAATGCGTATGCAGTGAATAACTGGAGATGGGGCGCGTAAAAAAAAGCCACCGGCTGGGGTGGCTTGAATGCCCGCAGGGTTACGGGCGGGAGGGAGCTGTGCAAAGGGCTGGTAGGTCAACCAGCCCCATGACTTGAGATGATCCTATGCAAGCGATTGGCCGGGAGTTTGTCTCTGGTGTGAAGCGCAATGTAACTCTTTGAAACTCTGTGGATAGGTCTCACCTAGCCCGCAGCTGGGCCTGCAGCTAGGCTGGGTGCCGTGTGCATGGTGGAAAAGCGATCTGTTTGGGCGCTTGGGCGCGGTCGCCGTGCGACGGATATTGGCCGTTATTCAAAAGCGACACCAGGCGGTGGATGGGCGTACCCTCCATGCCATAGCAGGCAGGGATCTGTCATGCCGGGGTTGCGGAGCCTTATTGCTGCGGCAGCATTCGAGGCTGCGGTTGGGATGGTGACATGCAGTCACCACCCTTTGGAGGCGAATGAGGCGCGAACGCAAAGATCGTCGCAAGGTCTCCCATGGCCCTTAGCCCGGCCCAGCCTTGGCTACTTGAGATCGTGCCGCCTCAGTGCATTCTGGGTGCGTCTGAAAAAAGGCAGGGCTCTGGGTGCCTGGTCCAGATCGGCCTGCGCAATGTTCGGCTGCTGGGGAGGCGCATAGCGCTCGCCTGGAAACAGGCTTTCCTCTATTTTTCTGAAGGTTCTGGGGCCCACGCTGGGCATTTGCAAAAGCTTTTCCGGGTAGCTCTGGGCTACCTGTTCAATGGTGGTAATGCCATTTCTTGCAAGCACTCGCCACAAATGAGGCGGTAGCAAGCCTTGCAAGGTCGTAGCCGCATGGAGCGATGGGTGTGCAGTGCTGGTATTCATCTCTAGCCATCCAACAATGTAGAACTGAAACGCCGCAGCCCGGGTGCGTTGGGAAGTGAAGGGCTGCGGAGTTTGAAGCATAGAGTGAGCGCGTAACAATTGGTATCACTGAAAATAGTGATTCTGTCAATGTCAACGCAAAAAGAAGGGGTGTGCCGAGGTCTGCACTGGAGGATATCTAGCGTCGTATCGCTCGCTACGACTCCGTGCCGGGTCCTGGGGTGCCGGCCAAGCAGGATTGCCAACTATAGGGCCTCGGCCCACCAATGGCCAAGCACCTCTGCCACACGTGCGGCACAGGCCAGAGCGCTTCCTAAGCAGGCCTGTGGTTCGCCTGCAGTTGACCATCCATGCTGCCAGACCTGGAGAGCTGATCGGTCAGGGCCAGCAGTGATGGGATTCTGTGCGCGCCCGCCATGCGCGAGACCCGGGCACTGGCTAATTGAGGGCTGACGCCTACGGCTGTCACAAACAGGGGGCGCTGCGATTGCCCGCGGCGCACCTGAACCACGTCCGGGCAAGACGCCACACCATGAAACGCGGTCTTTGCAACGCCGATGACTGGCGCAGCGCCATCCAGTGCCTCGTAGAGGTGGGCGCCCAGCCCCGCACGCTTTTCGTCGCCCAGCCACACATAGCCGTCGATGACGATGGCTTGGGGCAGTGCGGGTAGCGTTTGCAGAACACTCAGCAGACAAGGCAGCTCACGCTTGTAAAACGCCCCGGGTTCATAGTCTTGTATGGCTTCGATATGGGCCAGGTAGTGGTGCAGGGCGGCTGGTGATGACCAATCGCTCGCAGTGACGCAAGCGGCTTGCGCCTTTTGGCCCTGGTAGTGGACATCCAGAATCGCAATCATGGTGCGGATTCCCTGGCTGAGCCGCCACTTCTGCTGATGGCTTGCATGACTCGAGTCTTCGTGGGGGCTGCAGTGAGGAGCGAGCCCATCGCTTATTCCAATTCCAGATCCAGGCGCTGCTTAGCCGTGCTGAGCTTGCTTTCCAAGGCGGAGAGGCGCAGCGCGTACGCGTATTTTGTTTCTTCCGCTTGGGGATCGATGCCGTCCAGAAAGGTCATGAATGCCACCTGGTAGTCTTTCACGGCCTTCTTGGCGTCGCTCCCCTTGGCTTTGCCGAGCACTTTTTGGTAGACGTTCTTGGATGCCTGCAAGACTGCAGTTCGGCAGTCCAGGAAATCGCTGTAAGCCTGTTGTGGTGTTGTCTCACCCTGGTTCGCCTGGAGGCGACCTATCGTATATTCTTCCTTGCAGATCATGGCTTTGATCTTCAAGGTCTTCCAGGCAAAGGCTTCTTGTGAGGCGGGACTGGCGTGGGACAGACCTGCATATGTGAATAATACACATGAGAGTGACAAAGTAAGCCGGGACAACATGGTGGACACCTGGTGTTCTGAAGACGCAGGCAGTTTACGGCCATCCGGGCTGAGCGCTGCAGCGGAAATTCTCTTTGTCTTGGTGCGCAACTGGTGCGAAAGGCATCCGCAAGCTGCCCGCGGGCAAGAGACGGCCACGATGGACGTATATTAAGGACGATCACCGCTGCAGCTCGCCACCAAGTCCCAAAAAAAGGCCACCCGAAGGTGGCCCGAGGCGCTGAAAAAAGCCGTTCCTGATCGCTCAGGCATGTTCATGCAAATATAGAGAGGGAGGGAGGATGGTGCATGAATCCGGCAAAATCGTTAGATATATTCTATAGATTGATATAAAACGATTTTGCAAGGGTATTCCCTTGGTTCGCAAAAAAAAGAGCCTGCGTTCAGCCGGCTCTCAAGCGATGACTAGCTCATACTTCGTTCTAGCACCTCCCTATATTCATAAAATCATAAGCTAGACCAATTGCAGGACGGTCTTGGTACCATCAACAACTGTCAGGGCAAGCGTGTCAGCATGTGAGCTTGCGATGCAACATCATCGGGCTCACACCCCTTGGACGGAATTGCCCGGCCGGACTGGCCATCCCAATGCCATCTCGCCCAGTGGGCCCACTGGATCGACTTGGCCCACTTGGCCCACCTGAACCACTTCACCATTTGTCGAATCCATGCCAATGGTGGTCCTTCATGGGGCCTAGCAAGCCTGAAGGCTGGCACCGATCCCTCGGCAGCTCGTGCCTGCACCAAACGCTGCGCTCGGCAAAAAATTTCAACCCAGCAACAAGCTTCCCGCATCCAGAGCAGGAGGTCGCAAAAGATCGTCATTGACCCCCATGGCCAGGCTTGCGCGCTCAATGGCCTGCCAGAGGTTCGAAGGCATCTGCAGAATTTCTTCGGGGGAGTTGGACTGGTCAATCCAGGCGCTGATCTCGCCATGTTGGGCATGGGTGAGCAGCTCCAGGCTCAGCATTTCGTCGATGGTTTTCATAAAGCTCAAGCGGTGTGCACGGGCGAGATGACCGCAGTCATGCGCCATCGGCAATCAAAAGGAAATCGGGGCGGAGAGGGGACGGGCAAGTCTGCTGCGTGCGTCAAGGAGCGGCTGGTACTTGAAGCGCGTATCCATGTGCGTGCGTGTCCGGGCTGCAGTTGCGTTGCGCTTGGGTGGCCATGGAATCCTCCTGATGCTATGCCCCACTGTAACCGGTTCCGGAGCGCACGCAGGCGCATTGGTTGCCATGCAACACAATCCGAGGTTGCGTTGCGGCCGGGAGGGAGTAGGCGGCTGTCATACAGGTCATGCCGCAGGGCGGGGGAGTAGCCGCTGGGCGCGGGGACAAGGCATTTCGCCCGACAATAGCGGCTCTCGAAAGACAAGGAAAAGCGGTGGTCCCTTCCCAAGAACATGCTGCGTTGATGGCCAGTTACCAAAAGCTGGTGGCCGAGGTCAACCAGAAAACGGCCCTGGTGCGCATCGCATCGCTCAAAGGGCCTCAGGCCATGCGTGCTGCGATGGCGACTGCTGCAAAGGCTGAGCGCCGGCGCGATGTGCTGGCCGCCAAGCTGGCGGCGGCTGGGGTGGTAGTGGGTGACTGACGCCAAACCGGAGCGTGCAGCCAAAAAATCTGGCAGTCTCGGCAGTGAAAGCGGTGCTGGGGCAACCGCATAGGCGCTTGCCTTTGCGCAGCGATGCTGCAGGGAGACATGACCCCGGCGCCGCCAACCGGTATAAGCGGCCAGCGCGCAAAGCCCGCAGCGCTTAGGCTGGCGTGCAAAACGCCCGGTTGGGGTAGAGAATATCCGTAAGCACATGGTGGCCACGGGTCTGCAGCAGGTAGGTGCCTGGCCCGCCGTCAGCAATGGCCTGCTCCAGCAGTTCCAGGAATTGCTGGCGATGGTGGACGTCATCGGGCAGCCAGGCAGAGGCAGCCACGGCGTTGTCCGCGCCGCTGCCTTTGGAATTGATCAACCTAATCTCTTTCATGTTGAACAATTCTCTATACGTGATTGACATTGTGCAAGCAGTTTTTGCTTGAGTTAGCAATGGTTAAAGAATCACCCAATAAAAACATTCACATACCGTTAGGTTCGGGCAGCAATATAAGCCCATGTGCATCAAGCGTGTTTACCGATTTCTGGGTGGTTGGCCACGCTCTAGGCGACCGTAAGGGTGGCGATTTTTGATTGCGGATGTAACAAAAAAACCTGTGAACTCGGTGCGCGTTGCCGATCTTGGCGGGCTGTGGATGTGTTTGGACTGGTCAGAATGCGCGCGCGGCAGGATTTTTCGCGCACAATGCTGCCTCTCGCAATGGCGTGCTTGTACTCTGGGCTTGATGATAGCCGTTGGGCGGTTGGCCAGGGGAGGGTTGAGCACGCTGCAGATGCCGGGGAGGGCGCGGGTCCTTCTTATAGGTGCACTAAATGCATTTAAATGTAGAAGGTCTCAACCACCGCTTGCGGTGGCTTTAGCGGTATTTGCACACATTTGGTGCAAAGATGCCGATGGATGCCTCGCATAGGTGCAAAGGTCACTGTCTGCTAGCACATACGTGACATATTTGGCAATCCTTGGCATCCCTCTTGTGAGAGTTGGTTAGACCTATATGCTGTCTCCGCATCGCATTTGATAGTTGCTCTATTGGCAATGATTGCGATCCATAGCTTGATTAAAAAAAGGATTCCGATATGAAGGTACCGTTTCGCCTCAACTCGATGGTGGTTGCATTTGGTTTGGCCGGCAGCATGCTCGCTGGCGCCGCCCAGGCTCAAAATATCAAGATTGGTGTGGTCATTCCTGCGACGGGTCCGCTGACCCAGTACGGCGACATGGTCAAGGAGGGTGTGGATACGGCGCTCGAGCAGATCAATGCAGCCGGTGGTGTCAATGGCAACAAGCTCGAAGCGGTGATCGTTGACGATGCCTGCGAGCCCAAGCAAGGCCCAGTGGCCGCCAACCGCGTGGTCAACGCCAAGATCCATTACGTGGTCGGCCCCGTGTGCTCGGGCGCTGCCATTGCTGCGGCGCCCATCTACAACAACGAAGGTGTGGTGGTGGTGACTCCGTCGGCCACGTCGCCAGCGCTCACCGAAGGCAAGAACTTCAGCTCGATCTTCCGCACCATTGGCCGTGACGACCAGCAAGGTCCTTTCGCTGCCAAGTTCATTGCCCAGAACGTCAAGCCCAAGAAGGTTGCCGTGCTGCACGACAAGCAATCCTACGGCCAGGGCATTGCCACGGCCGTGCGTGACACGCTCAAGGCCGACGGCGTGAACGTCGCGCTGTTCGAAGGTATCAACGCCGGTGACAGCGACTACTCTGCCGTGATCACCAAGCTGAAAAGCGCCGGTGTGGACTTTGTCTACTACGGCGGCTACCACCCAGAGATGGGCCTGCTGCTGCGCCAATCGGCTGAGCAAGGCCTGAAGGTCCGCATCATGGGCCCAGAAGGCGTGGGCAACCCTGAAATCAACGCCATCGCCGGCCCGGCTGTTGAAGGCATGCTGGTGACCTTGCCTGCGGACTTCGCTTCCAACCCCAAGAACGCCGCCATCGTCAAGGCCTTCAAGGACAAGAAGCGCGATCCTTCCGGCTCGTTCCAGATGGGCTCGTACACCGCAGTCCAAGTCATTGCTGACTCGATCAAGGCCGTGGGCAATGATGGCGCCAAGGTGGCCAAGCACCTGCATACCGCAACTTTTGAAACCCCGCTGGGTAAGCTCGCCTGGGATGCCAAGGGTGACCTGAAGTCCTACGACTTCCAGGTGTTCAGCTGGCACAAGGACGGCAGCAAGTCGCCTGCAACCAAGTAAGTGTTTGGCAAAAGCATGGCTCTAAAACATAGAGCCATGCTTTTTTATTTTGGCGGCCACAAGCGCCAATGGAATTGGGTTGGTACGGTATGAACGATTTTTTGCCCCAATTCATACAACAGTTGTTCAATGGTCTGTCACTGGGCGCGATCTACGCGCTGGTGGCCATTGGCTACACGATGGTGTATGGAATTATCGGAATGATTAATTTCGCCCATGGCGAGATTTATATGATTGCGGCCTATATCGGCCTGGTGACCTTGTCGGCCATCGGCACGCAAAGCGGGCTGCCGGTCTTTGTGGTGATCGGTGCCATGCTGCTCGTAGCGGTGGTGCTCACCGGTGTCTATGGCTATGTGGTCGAGCAGGTGGCTTATAAGCCCTTGCGCAGCAGCCCCCGTCTGGTGGCCCTGATCTCGGCCATTGGTATGTCAATCTTTTTGCAAAACTGGGTGGCCCTGGGCCAGGGCGCACGTGATATGGCGGTGCCTTCGCTGTTGCCTGGTGCCTTCAACTTTCACATGGGTGATTTCGAGGTCTTTGTGCCCTACACCCGCATCTTGATCATCGTAGTTGCCGTGGTGCTGATGGCCGCGCTGACCTTCTACATCCGCCACTCGCGCATGGGCCGCGCCTCGCGCGCCTGCTCGCAAGATATGCAGATGGCCAATCTGTTGGGCATTGACACCAACAAGGTGGTGTCGTTCACCTTCATTCTGGGCGCGGTGCTGGCTGCGGTGGGCGGCGTGCTGATTGCGCTGGCGATCGGCAAGCTCAACCCGTATATCGGTTTTGTTGCGGGCATCAAGGCCTTCACAGCGGCGGTGCTGGGCGGCATCGGCAGCATTCCGGGTGCGATGCTGGGCGGCGTGCTGCTGGGCGTGGCCGAGACCATGGCTGCCGCCTATATCTCGTCCGAGTACAAGGACATCGTCGCCTTCGGTCTGCTGGTGCTGATCCTGCTCTTCCGCCCCACGGGCCTGTTGGGCAAGCCTGAAGTGGAGAAAGTCTGATGGTGAAAGCGAACATCAAGAACGCCATCATCTCGGCCGTGCTGGCCGCTTTGGTGGTGGTCCCCATCTTTGGCCTGCACCTGGAGCGCAAGGGCGGCCAGAACTACATTGAGCCGCACTGGAACCTGGTGATCTGGGGCTTTGTCATCGTGCTGGTGCTGCAGCTGGTCAAGCCGATGCTGGGCAAGCATATGGCACGGGTGCAGGCGCCGCGACTGCCCGAGGTCAGCGCCCGCATGCGCATGACGCTCATGTGGCTGGTGATTGTGGCGGCCATTGCCTGGCCGTTTTTCAGCGGCCGCAACGCGGTCGATATTGCCACCTTGGCCTTGATCTATGTGATGCTGGGCCTGGGCCTGAACATCGTCGTGGGCTTTGCCGGTCTGCTCGATCTGGGCTTTGTCGGCTTTTATGCGGTGGGCGCCTATACCTATGCCTTGCTGTTCCACTGGGCCGGCTGGTCGTTCTGGGAAGCGCTGCCGCTGTCCGGCGCAGCCGCTGCCCTGTTCGGCTTCTTGCTGGGATTTCCGGTGCTGCGCCTGCGCGGCGATTACCTGGCGATCGTGACCCTGGGCTTTGGCGAAATCATCCGCCTGCTGCTGGTCAACCTGGTGGACTTCACCGGCGGGCCGGACGGCATCTCGAGCATTCCCAAGCCCACCTTCCTGGGCTTTGAGCTGACCCGTTCGGCCTCGCAAGAGGGTGCGCAGACCCTGCAGCAGTTCCTGGGCATCGAGTTCAACACCATGCACATGGTGGTGTTCCTCTACCTGTTGGCGCTGGGCCTGGCCTTGGTCACCTTGTGGATCAGCAACCGTTTGATCCGCATGCCCATTGGCCGTGCCTGGGAAGCGCTGCGTGAAGACGAAGTCGCCTGCCGCTCACTGGGCATGAACCCCACGAAGATCAAGCTCTCGGCCTTCACCTTGGGCGCCATGTTTGCCGGTTTTGGCGGCGCATTCTTTGCCGCGCGCCAGGGCATTGTCAGCCCCGAGTCGTTCAGCTTTATCGAGTCGGCCCTGATCCTGGCCATCGTGGTGCTGGGCGGCATGGGCTCGCAAATCGGCGTTGTCGTGGCCGCGATCCTGATCACGGTGCTGCCTGAGCTGGCACGCGAGTTCTCGGAATACCGCATGCTGATTTTCGGCCTGGTGATGATCTTGATGATGGTCTGGCGTCCGCAGGGCTTGTTCCCGATGAAGCGCCACCATGAAGAGTTGAAGCAATGACCGTAAACACGGAAAACGCATACAGGGAGAAGTGTTTATGAGTCAAAGCATACTGAAGGTCGACGGCCTGTGCATGCGCTTTGGCGGCTTGCTCGCGGTCGACCAGGTCGCGCTCGATGTCAAGCCGCAGGAGGTGTTCGCCATCATTGGCCCCAATGGTGCGGGCAAGACCACCGTGTTCAACTGCATCAGCGGTTTCTACAAGCCCACGGCCGGTACCGTGTCGCTGGGCGGGCAGTCGATTGCCGGCCTTGCCAGCCATGAGGTGGCCAACCACGGCGTGGTGCGTACCTTCCAGAACGTGCGCCTGTTCAAGGGCATGACCGTGCTGGAGAACCTGCTGGTGGCCCAGCATCAGCAGATCAAGCGCCACCTGCTCTCGGGCCTGTTCAAGACTAAGGCCTACCGCGCGGCCGAAGAGCACGCCAAGGAGCAAGCGGCCCACTGGCTGGATGTGATGGGCCTGCGCGCCTTCACCAACCGCGAGGCGGGCAACCTGGCCTATGGCCACCAGCGCCGGCTGGAGATTGCGCGCTGCATGATCACCAAGCCCAAGCTGCTGATGCTCGACGAGCCTGCAGCGGGCCTGAACCCGCAAGAGAAGGTGGAGCTGCAGCACCTCATCGACCGCTTGCGCCGCGAGTACGGCGTGACGGTGCTGCTGATCGAGCATGACATGAGCCTGGTGATGGGGGTGTCCGAGCGCATCCTGGTGATGGAGTATGGCAAGCCGATTGCATTGGGTGTGCCGGAGGTCATTCGCAATGACGAACGCGTGATCAAGGCATACCTGGGAGAGTCCTGATGCAGCCGATGTTGGAAATCAAGAATATCAGCACGCATTACGGTGCGATTTGTGCAGTCAACGATGTGAGCCTGCATGTCAATGAGGGGGAGATCGTCTCGCTGATCGGCAGCAATGGCGCTGGCAAGACCACGTTGCTGATGAGCGTCTGCGGCAATCCCTGCGCCACCACGGGCTCGATCAAGTTCGAGGGTGAAGAGCTGGTGGGGCAGTCCTCGCACCTGATCATGCGCAAGGGCATTGCGATCTCGCCCGAAGGCCGGCGCGTCTTCAAGGACCTCACGGTCATGGAGAACCTGCAGATGGGCGCGTTCTTCTTGAACAAGCAGGAGATTGCGCACGGCATTGACTATGTCTACGGGCTCTTTCCCCGCCTCAAGGAGCGTGCCGAGCAGCGCGCCGGCACCATGTCGGGCGGCGAGCAGCAGATGCTGGCCATTGGACGGGCGCTGATGAGCAAGCCGCGCCTGCTGCTGCTCGATGAACCCACCTTGGGCCTGGCGCCGCTGATCATTGCGCAGATCTTCGAGATCATCAAGGCCGTGCGTGAGCAGGGCGTGACCGTGTTCCTGGTCGAGCAAAACGCCAACCAGGCGCTGCAGATCGCCGACCGGGGCTATGTGCTGGAGACCGGCAAGGTCACGCTGGAAGACAGCGGGGTCAACCTGCTGCGCAACCAGGACATCCGCAAGGCCTACCTGGGCGGCTGATCGGCGCAGCGGCAGACGCTGCCACTACCCAAAGCAAAACCGCTCCTGGCTGCATGGTCAGGAGCGGTTTTTTAATGCCTGGGCGCTGCGTTAGCGCTGGTAGTAGGCCTGGATGATGCGGCAGGCCTCATGCACATCGTCGGTGATGTGGAAGAGCTTGACGTTCTCGGGCGAGATGGTTCCGTACTCGATCATCACATCGAAGTTCAGCATGCGCGACCAGTAGTCCACGCCAAACAGCACAATGGGCACACCCTTGGCCTTGTGGGTCTGCACCAGGGTGAGCACTTCGAACAGCTCATCCATCGTGCCAAAGCCGCCGGGAAACACCACCAGGGCCCGCGCGCGCATCATCAGGTGCATCTTGCGCAGCGCAAAGTAGTGGAACTTGAAGCACAGCGCCGGCGTGATGTAGCGGTTGCCCGACTGCTCATGGGGCAAGGTGATGTTCATGCCGACATTGGGTGCGTGCTCCTCGGAGGCGCCCCGGTTGGCCGCTTCCATGATGCCGGGGCCGCCGCCAGTGCAGATGTAGAGGCGGTCTTCGAGCTTCTGGGTTTCGCTGAACTTGGCCACCAGGCGTGCAAAGCGGCGTGCGGCGTCGTAGTAGCGGCTGGTGGCCATGGCGCGCTGCGCCACGGCAATCGCTTGCGCATCGCCCTGGGCCTGGGCGGCCGCCAGCAGCAGCTCAGCCTCTTCAGGCGCCACAAAGCGCGCGCTGCCAAACACCACGACGGTGTTGTTGATGCCTTGGGCGGTCAGCTCCAGGTCGGGCTTGAGCATCTCGAGTTGAAAGCGGATCGAGCGGGTCTCGCGGCGGCTCAGAAACTCGGGGTCTGCAAAAGCCAGGCGGTAAGAGTCGCGCTTGGCCGCCTGCTCTGCAGGTATGTCGGCACCGAACAGGTTCCAGTCATGCGCCATGACTTGTTCGTCGAGTTGGGTGTTGGCGTCCATGGTCTTCTCCAGCTTTCACAATGCCAGTGCCCGGCAGGCACCAGCGTTCACAAAAAACACAAACAGCGCAAGCGGGGCCTGCGCTGCTACTGAATATAGAGCGATTTGGGCATGCACTCGCGGCAATGCCTTAAAAAATACGCCTTAAGGATTCTTAGCGCCCACCCCACAGCGCCTGGCCGGTCGCCAGGCCCAGGGCCGTCAACGCCAGCGAGCCCAGCAGGTGCAGGCTGCATTGCAACAGCGCCAGGCCGTAGCGCTGGGCCTGCAGCATCGATACCGTCTCGGCAGAGAAGCTGGAAAAGGTGGTGAGGGCGCCCAGAAAACCGGTGATCAGCACCAGGCGCCAGACCGGGTCGATGCCCGGTGCGTTTTGGAACAGCGCCACCAGCAGGCCAATGGCGTAGCCGCCCCCCAGGTTGGCCGCCAAGGTGCCCCAGGGCAGCAAGGCATGGGGCTGGTTGAGCCAGCGGCCCAGTTGCCAGCGTGCCAGCGCGCCCAGGCAGGCGCCAATCGATATGCCAAGAACATTCCACATGGCAGGCAGCTTAGCAGGGCGCAGCTGCACTGCGTGAAAAATCGGTGCCACGCCAGTGATGCTTCCCAGCTCAGCGCGTTTGCACAATGTCCTGCCAGGCGGCATAGGCGGCCAGCACCGCAGCGCGTTGCACAGTATGCGCAAAGACCAGCGCATCGCCCACCACCGTCTGGTCCGGGAACTCGGTGATCAGGCTCACGGGGGTCAGGCTGTTGTTGTCGACCTGCATCGTGCAGGGTGTGCCATGCCGCAGCTCAAACGGCTGGCGGCCGGAATGGCTTTGGTACAGCGCCAATTGGCGGCGGTTGTACTCCGGCAAGCCCGCCACCTGCAGCAGGGCCTGCGCCACCCGCTCGGCCAGCGCTTCGGCCTGCGGCTGCCACTCTTCCTGGTAGCGCAGAATCAGGAAAAAGCCCTTCGGAATGGTCCAGAGGTCAAAGCCCTGGGGCACATAGCCGGACAAGGGGCGCGTCCATTCATGGGCGGGATAGCCATGCAGGCTCAGGTGCAGCTGCGCGCCGCTGGCGGCAATCGCATCACGGCGCAGTGCGCCTTCGTACCAGGGGGCATGGTCGCGGTAGGCCAGGTCATCGCCCAGCGCGGTATAGCGTGCTGCATGGTGCATCTGCTCGGGGGCGTAACGGCAGTACCACTGGTGCAGGTCATAGCCGTCGGGGTTCTCGACGGGGATGTAGGCAAAGTGGCTGTCCGCCTGCTGCGCCAGTGCCAGCGCGCCGCGCAAGGCGCCTGTCACACCTGATATCTCATTGGCATGCTGGCCGCCACTCAGCACCACCGGATGCTCGCTGCCCTTTTTGTAGGTGGCGGCTATGCGGCGGCCCTGCACGCTCTGGCCCTGGCAGGCGCTGCCATAGGCATCAAACAGCGGCTGGACCAGCGCATCCATCTGGGTGAGGCTCGGCGCGCGCTGCAGCTGCGCTGCGGCCGCATCGGCCTGGGCAAAGCTGTGGGGGCTATAGGTAGCGGTTGGCAGGCCTTCTTCCACCTCGGGCAGGGGCTCGCTCAGCGCGAGTGCGCGGATCTGCAAGCCGACCGTTGTCAGCTCCAGCGGATGGGACTGTGCGGCGATCTGGATGTCCGGCACGATCTGGCCCGGTTGCAGGCGGCGGTCACCGGCTGCGCGCCCGGACAGCTTTTGAAAATGTTCCAGCAGCGAGAAATACAGGTCCTCGTGCATGGCTTCGGGCGTGCTCATGGTCTCGCCGGTGCCGGCAATCGCTTGTTCAAATCCGGGCAGTTGCATGGCGATATGCAGACGGCCAAAGAAGGGCTCGGTCTTGGGCCAGGCATGGTGCTCAATGGCCTGCATGGCCTGGCTATAGGCTGCCTCGTAGTCCGTGAGCAGGGCGGCATCGTGCACGGTGCGGCCTTGGGCGTCATGCGCCTGCTGCCAGCCGCAGGGGGTGATGCCGCTGCTGCCGTGCGCTGATTGGAAAGCCCGGTTGGGCGCGAACACCTGCAGGCTTTGTGTGCGCCCATCCTGGTAGCGCAGCGCCAGGGTGTAGTTGCTGTTGTGCTGGCCGGCGGCCATCTGCAGATCGACACCGTGTGGCAGCATGGCGGCCAGCGGGTAGGCCTCCAGCATAAAACGGTTGGGCGCCGCATCCGCATGCAGCGGATAGTGCAGCTGCAGGCTTTGCAGCCCGGTGGTGTCTAGGTCTTCCAGCACCGCATGTACCATCGGCTTGTAGGCACTGCGAATGCGGGCGCGGATGCCGTGCTTGGCCAGTTGCTGCTCAGCCGCCCGGCGTGCATCAACGCCTTCAAAACACCAGAGCTGCCATGCCAGCTCGGGCTGCGGATGGGCCAAGCGCTCAGCCATCCATTGGCTGAGCGTGCGGTTGAGGGTGTGGGAGAGCAGAAGCGTCATGGCAGGGCCTGGGGTGTGGATGCTGGTGATCCACCAGCATAGAACAAGCGCGCTGTTCCTGCTGTCCCCGGGCGCTTATTCCCGCCTGAACCTCGTCCCTGGCGGTGCCTTAGCCGCCTACCGCCATCACGGTTTCAGGCGTCGTTGCCTTCCGGGTTGGCCGACACGATGCGGCTCAGGCTAGGCGGCACATCCTTGCCCATGCGCCGGTCGCGGAACAGCGCCGCACGCATCAAAAAGATATTGGTGATGGGTACGGCCACGGACAGCAGCACAGCGATCAGCAAGGTGTGAAAGCTGGGTTTGTGCGACTGCAGGCTGAAGAAGAGGACCGAGCTCCAGACAATCAGCCAGCAGCCGGCGCAGGCGATGATGGACGGCGTGTGGACGCGTTCGTAGTAGCTGGGCAGGCGAAACAGGCTGAGCGCGCCGATCAAGGTGATCAAGCAGCCCGCGAGCACCAGCACCGACACCACAATCTGCACCCAGATGGGCAGGTCGATTTCCGTCATTCGATCACCTCCCCGCGCAGGAGGAACTTGGCCATGGCCGTCGAGCTGACAAAGCCAAACAGCGCGATGAGCAGGGCGGCCTCAAAGTAATTGACCGACGCATAGTGGATGCCCAGCACCAGCATCGCGAGCATGCCGATCAGGTACATGCAGTCCAGGGCCAGCACACGGTCCTGGGCCTGCGGGCCCTTGAGCAGCCGGATCATCGCAAACAGCATGGCCAGCAGCAGGATGAACAGGGCCGCCGGCATCGTCCAGGCAAGAATGTTGTTCATTCGAAAATCTCCATGAGGGGCCGTTCATAGAAGGCCTTGATGTGGTCGATAACGCCCTGTGGGTCATCCGCCTCCAGCACGTGCAACAGCAGGATGGAACGGTCACGCGATATCTCGGCCCAGGCGGTGCCCGGCGTGATGCAGACGATCATTGCCAGCACCGCCAGACCGTTGGGATCGCGCAGTTGCAGGGGCACGTGCACAAAGCCAGCCGGCTTTTTGCGGGTGCCGGGCATCAGCAGCAGGCGCAGCACGGCGCGATTGGATTGCAGCGAATCGGCGGCGACACGAAAGCCCAGGCGGATGATGGTCCAGGGCTTTTTGATGCTGACCGAGCGGGGACGCAGGCCTTGGGTCAGCACAGGAATCAGCAAGCCGAACAGCACGCCCAGGATGATCTGGCCCGGGCTGATGCTGCGGTTGAGCAGCAGCCACACCAGGCACAGCAGCACGGACAGCAGGGGCGCAGGGAAAAGGCGCTTCATGGCTCGGTACCTCCGGCGATGGCTGCATCGGGCGCAGCGGTAAAGCCAGTTTCAGGCAGCACGGTCGGGATCTCGGGCGTGACCACGGGCTTGGCCGTGGGGGAGGGCTTGGGGTTGGTCTCCAGCACAGCGCGGATGTAGTTGCCAGGCGAATGGAGGTTGTCGGCCGCGCGCTGGGTAAAGCGCATCACACTGGCGCCATGGGTAACCATCAGAATGCAGCAGCCCAGCAAGATGGCGAGCGGCAGGCCTTCAATCACCTTGAGCTCGGGCGTGCTGCGGCTGATGCTGGACCAGAACTCGCGAATGCCGATGCGCACCAGGGCCGTCAAGGCCATCAGGCCCGTGGCGATCAAAATGGCCATGAACAGCCAGCCCAGCCAGCCGATCTGCGTGCCCGCCGACGAGCCCAGGCCCAGCGGATTGAGCAGCGCCGAGAGCATCGCGAATTTGCCGATAAAGCCCGACAGCGGGGGAAGGCCGGAAATCACCAGGGTGCAGACCATGAACGACAGGCCCAGGAAGGCCATCGCCGCCGGAATGGCCCGGCCAATCAGCACTTCCTCGTCCTCGTCGAGGTTGAGGCCCTCGCGTGGCAGCAGCTCTGCGGTCAAAAACGGCGCCTCCTCATCCTCAAAGCGCACACTGGCGCCATCGGTGGTGCGCCATCGCTCGATCAGGTCAGTGACCAGGAACAGGGCCGCTACGGCCAAGGTGGAGCTGGGCATGTAGTAGAGCAAGGCGCTGGTCATCAGGTTCTGGCCAAAGCCAGCAGCGGCGAGCAAGGTGCCTGCCGATAATATGGCCGCATAGCCCGCCACATAGCCCAGGCGCTGCGTACCCAGGATCGAGATCGCCGCGTACAGCATCGTGGCCAGCCCGCCCAGGATCAGCCAAGCGCTGCCAAAATGGGCCGAAGGCCCGGCCTCGCTGCTGAACATCAAGGTCCACAGCCGCACAATCGTATAGATGCCCACCTTGGTCATCAGCGCAAAAATGGCGCCCACCGGCGCGGTGGCCGAGCCATAGGCGGGCACCAGCCAGAAGTTCAGCGGCCAGACTGCCGCCTTGATCAAAAAGGCCGTGGCCAAGATACCGGCTGCGGTGTGCAGCAAGCCCCGGTCAGCGCTGCTGACGCTGGGGATGATGCGCGCCAGATCGGCCATGTTCAAGGTGCCGGTGATGCCGTAGAGCATCGACACGCCGATCAAAAAGAGCGAGGATGCTGCCAGGTTGATGGCGATGTAGTGCAGGCCATGCTGCACCCGGGATTTGCCCGAGCCGTGCAGCAGCAAACCGTAGGAGGCGGCCAGCATGATCTCGAAGAACACGAAGAGGTTGAACAGATCACCGGTCAGGAAGGCACCGGCCAGGCCCATCATCTGGAACTGGAACAGCGGGTGAAAATGCACACCCACCCGGTGCCAGCGCGCGCCGGAATACACCACGGCACACAGCGCGACCACGCTGGTGGTCAGCAGCATCAGGGCCGAGAGCCGGTCGAGCACCAGCACAATGCCAAATGGCGCGGCCCAGTTGCCCGACAGGTAAACGCTCATCGAGGTGGCCATGCCATCCTGGTTGCTCCACTTGACCAGGGCCATGGCGATGACCAGGCCGATCAGGCAGGAGCTGATGTTCATCAGCAGTTTGGTGCGTTGGTACTTCTCGCCCAGCGTCAGCATCAGCGCTGCCGTCAGCATGGGCAGCAAAATCGGTGCCAGCAGCAGGTGCGGCATCAGGCGCTCAGTCAGCGTCATCAGCGACATCAAGGCGCCTCCTGCACATCGTTGGAAAGGGATCCGTCCACGTGGTCAGTGCCCGTCATGCCGCGCGAGGCGAGCAGCACCACCAAAAAGAGGGCGGTCATCGCAAAACCGATAACGATGGCCGTCAGCACCAGGGCCTGCGGCATGGGGTCGGCGTAATGCATCAGGTCGGTGGGCACACCGGGCTGCAGTATCGGCTCGCGGTCGATCGCCAGGCCCACGCGGCCCATGCTGAAGATAAACAAATTGACCGCATACGACAGCAAGAGCAGACCCATGATGATCTGAAACGTCCGTGGGCGCAGCAACAGCCAGACGCCGGAGCCGGTCAATACGCCAATGGCAATGGCCAGTACGATTTCCATTCGGTATTGTCCTTAGGGTTGAGAAGCAGAGTCGCTGCGCTCGCCTTGCTGGCGCTCGTGGAAGCGGAATCCCCGGACGGATTGGTGGGCAATGCTGGTGAGCATCAGCATGGTCGAGCCCACGACCAGCGAGAACACCCCAATATCGAAGAACAGCGCGCTGGCGATATGGATCTCGCCCACCACGGGCAAGGTCAGATGCGCAGTGTGGCTGGTCAGGAACGGGTAGCCAAAGTACCAGCTGCCCACACCGGTGCCCAGCGCAAACAGCAGGCCGGCGGCAATCCAGCGGCGCGGGTAGATCGGCAGATGCGACTCCACCCAGTGCGTGCCGGAGATGATGTACTGCAGCAGCAGGCCGATGGCCAGGGTCAGGCCGGCCACAAAGCCGCCACCGGGCTCGTTGTGACCACGCATGAACAGGTACATCGCCACAATCGCGGCAAACGGCAGCAAGAGGCGCACCAGCACGGCGGGCACCATCAGGTAGCCCACGGCGGTATCGGTGGCACTGCGCGGGTTGAGCAGGTCGGTCTGCAAGTCAGCCGGCAAGAAGCGCTGCTGCTCGGGCACATCCATGGCCTCTGGTGCGGGGCGGAAGCGCCGCAGCAGGGCATAGACGGTGAGCGCCACAATGCCCAGCACGACGATCTCGCCAAAGGTATCAAAGCCACGGAAGTCGACCAGCATGACGTTGACCACGTTGGTGCCGCCGCCCTCGGGCAGGGCGCGCTCCAGGAAGAAGGTAGAAGTGCTCTCCGGGAAAGGCCGGCTCATCATCGCAAACGACAGCCAGGCCATGCCTCCGCCGGCGAGCAGCGCAATGGCCAGGTCACGCCAGCGGCGCAACGTGACCAGTGCACCATGCTGGGAGACTTTCTTGAGCTTCTTGTCGCGCTTGGGGAGCCAGCGCAGGCCCAGCAGCAGCAGCACCGTGGTGACCACTTCGACGACCAGCTGGGTCAAGGCCAGATCGGGTGCGGAGAACCACAGGAAGGTAATGCAGGTGGCCAGGCCCGCGCCGCCCAAGGTGACCAGGGCCGCCAGGCGGTGGTACTTGACCAGGAAGGCCGCTGCCAGCGAGCAGCTGATACCGATGAGCCAGAGAATGCCAAAGGCGGGCGACAGCGGCTGCAGGCCCCGGTTGCCCAGCTGCAGGCCGTGGATCAGCAGCGGCAAGGTGGCGGTCAACAAGGCCGCCAGCACCAGCCACAGTGCCTGCCACTGCCAGCGGCGCGTGCCCAGCCAGCGGCGCATATGACGCGCGCCATTGGTGATGATCGCCATCACCGCCTGGAACACCCATTGGCCATTGACGCGGCCAACCAGCGGCGCATCATCGAGGTATTGCTTGGCACGCAAGAGGCGCAGCAGCAAATACAGCAAGATGCCCGCCAGCATCGCGATGATGCTCATCACCAGCGGTGCATTGATGCCGTGCCACAGCGCCAGACTGAACTCTGGCAAGTTGCCGCCCACCACGGGCGAGGCGGCAGCATCCAGGTAGCTGCCCACCGCCCAGGCCGGGAAGATCCCCACCAGCAGGCAGATCAGTACCAGCAGCTCGACCGGCACGCGCATCCAGTGCGGTGGCTCATGGGGCTCGTGCGGCAGGTCGGTGGCCGGTGGGCCAAAAAACACATCGACCGTGAAGCGCAGCGAATAGGCGACGCTGAAAATGCCCGCCAAGGTAGCGGCCACCGGCAAGGCGGTGGTCAGAAACGGTGTGGTGTTGATGTACACCGTCTCGGCAAAAAACATTTCCTTGGACAAAAAGCCGTTGAGCAGCGGCACGCCGGCCATCGCTGCACTGGCCACCATCGCCAAGGTGCCGGTGATCGGCATCATCTTTTGCAGGCCGGAGAGGCGGCGGATATCGCGTGTGCCTGACTCGTGGTCGACAATGCCGGCGGCCATGAACAGCGAGGCCTTGAAGGTCGCGTGGTTCATGATGTGGAAGACGGCAGCAACGGCGGCCAGCGGGCTGTTGAGGCCCAGCAGCAAGGTGATCAAGCCCAGGTGCGACAGGGTGGAATACGCCAGCAGCGCCTTCATGTCATGCTGGAACATGGCGATATAGCCGCCCAGCAGCAAGGTGATGGCGCCGGCGCCACCAACGAGCCAGAACCATTCCTCGGTGCCGCTCAGCGCAGGCCAGAGGCGGGCGAGCAAAAAGACACCGGCCTTGACCATGGTGGCCGAGTGCAGATAGGCCGAGACCGGGGTGGGCGCCGCCATTGCGCGCGGCAGCCAGAAATGGAAGGGGAACTGCGCGCTCTTGGTGAGCGCGCCGAGCAAGATCAGCACCAGGGTGACGCGGTAGAGCTCATGGTTGCGGATCTGGTCACCGGCGGCCAGCACATTGTCGAGCTCATAGCTGCCCACGATGTGGCCCAGCAGCAGCACACCGCCCAAGAGGCACAGGCCCCCGGTGCCGGTCACGGTGAGCGCCATGCGCGCGCCCATGCGTGCGTCCTTGCGGTGGTGCCAGTAGCCGATCAGCAAAAAGGAGAAGAGGCTGGTCAGTTCCCAGAAGAACACCAGCTGGATCAGGTTGCCCGAGAGCACCACGCCCATCATCGAGCCCATGAAGGCCAGGAAGAACGAGAAAAAGCGTGGCACCGGATCGGCTTGCGACATGTAGTAGCGCGCATACAGCACCACCAAGCTGCCGATGCCCAGCACCAGGATGGAGAACAACCAGGCAAATCCATCCATGCGGAAGTGCAGATCCAGCCCGAGCTGGCCCAGCCAGGCCACATTGTGGTGCACCACGCCGTTGTTCTGCGTTTCCGGGAAAAGCATGGCAACTTGAACCACGCAGAACACCGCAATGGCCCCTGCCAGCGTGGACTCGGTGTTACGCGCGTTGGCAGGCAGCAGCGCTGCAATTGCGCTGCCGATGAAGGGGAGGAGGATCAGGTAGGAAAGTGCCATTTCTTTGTAAATTCTACAAGCTGGCCCGATCCCAGCTGCTACTAAAACCCGAGCAAGTTCAGGATATTGGTCATGGCTTATCGATAGTCAATACCCTATGTTAGTGACTGCAAATGCGCGAGCAAAGGTGGTTTCTTGATGCCTGTTTTGAACATGCGCCCATGCATGCTTTGCATGAATAGCCGGCCACTTGCCCATAGGGCAACACTGCAGCGTTGCGGCAGGGGGCTGGGACAGGGGGAGGAGATGGTTGCGCCGCAGGTCCGCTGAGTCCAGGAGTTGTAGTGCGCGGGGCGGGGGCGCGCGCGGTACCGCTGCTGGCGCATGGCAGCAGGGCTGTGCGGGCGAGGCTGGGGTGCGTAGGGTCCGGTGCCGTGGCATATCAGGGCTCCTGCGCCCAGAGCAGGGCGTTTGCGCATCCTAGCAGAAGCGACTGGGAAGTCCTACCTCTCCTGGGAGAGCGAGGTTCTTATTGCTCTTCCACCCGGCGCGGCGGGTAGCTGTCCCAGGACTGGCAGCCGGGGCATTGCCAGAAATGCTGGCGCGCCTCAAAGCCGCAGGCGGCGCAGCGGTAGCGGGTCAGCGGTTTTGCGGCATTGTCCAGCGCGCGCTGAATGGCGGGGTGGTGCTCTTCGTGGCTGAGCGATTCCTGGGCGAGCCAGCGGCCGGCCGCAACCAGTGAGGGCTCGTGGCGCAGGTGCTCGATGTACCAGTCGCGCCCGACCGGTCCCTCGGCTTGCTCCACGCCGGCAAATTCGTCCAGCTGCACCAGGCTTTGCATCACATCCAGCGATGGCGCGCTGTGGTAGTTGGCCTCCAGCAGCGCACGTACCTGGGGCTTGCGCTCGTCGGCCTTGACCAGCTCCAGCATCAGCGGCGCGACCAGGGGCACCGAGGAGGGCGACACCGCGGCCAGCTCCATCAGCGATCCCAGTGCCAGCGCGGGATGGCCGCTCTTGTGCTGCAGATGGGCCAGCTCGATCCGGGGGCGCGGTGCATGCGGCGCCTCGGACTGGGCTTGCTGCAGCAAGTCCTGCGCGGCGTCGAGCTGGCCATGGGCGAGTTGGCCCAGCGCCTGCTCACACAGGTAGTGGGCAATGCGCACGCTGTAGTCGCCCTGGTTATGGCTGTGCATCAGGCGCGCAATCTGCACGGCTTGCGGCCAGTCGTGGGCGCGCTCGTAGATCGCCAGGCGCGAGAGACGGGCCTCGTTCTCGTAAGGGGTGTTCTCCAGCCGGGCCAGCGCATCTTCGGCGCGGTCCAGCAGCCCGGCCTTCATGAAATCCAGGGCCAGCGCATGCTGGGCGCGCTCGCGCTCGGGCTTGCTGATGTCGGCGCGTGAGAGCAGGTGCTCATGCACGCGTACCGCACGGCTGTATTCGCCCCGGCGGCGGAACAGATTGCCCAGTGCAAAGTGCAGCTCGGCGGTATCGGGGTCGTTCTGCACGGCCTCGATAAAGGCATCGATGGCCTTGTCCTGCTGCTCGTTCAGGAGAAAGTTCAGCCCCTTGAAGTAGGCCTTGGGGGCGCTGCGGTTCTCGCGGCGAATCTGGCGCAAGTCAAAGCGCGAGGCCAGCCAGCCCAGCACAAACGCAGCGGGGAAACCCAGCAGGATCCAGGAGATGTCAAATTCCATGAGGTGGCAGCGGGGTGGTCTCGTCCGCAGGGGCGTTGGTGGAGGGGGTGGGTTCGCCCGCAATGGCTTGCGCCGCCGCTGCACGCTGCGCGGCTTTGCGGTGCTTCCACCAGCGCGGCACCATGCCGATGATGCCGAGAATCACGCCCGCGCTGAAGGCGAGCAGCACCACCAGAACGAGCGGGGCCTGCCATTGGGTGCCAAAGAACAGGTGCACCACCACATCCCGCTGGTTATTGAGCGCAAATGCAAACAGGGTGAAGAAGATGACAGCTTTGAGCAGCCACAGCAGGTATTTCATGGCAGTGACAGGAATGGCTTGGGCGCCATTCTACGTGGATTCCCACGCCTGGCCTGGAAAAGCAAATGCCAGCACGAGGCTGGCATTGTTCGAAAGAAGGTGACGAGCCTGACCCCGGCACTGGATCCACAGTTAGGGCTGCTTGGTTCCCCACCTGACCCGGTTGGCCGCTTCCCCATGCGAGGAGGCCCGTCAGCTGTCGATTGTACCTAAAGAATGGGGCCCCTTGGCCAAGCTGGCCAAAAAGTCCTTGTTCGCCTGTGCGGCCAGGGCGCAGCGGCCAAAAGTATTGCAAGCTGCGCGCAGCCAGTGCCGCCCATGGCCGTGACTGACCGTAGAATGCGATGCTATGTCTTATCTTGTTCTCGCTCGCAAATACCGTCCGCGAAATTTCTCTGAAATGGTAGGCCAGGAGCATGTGGTGCAGGCGCTGTCCAATGCGCTGGTGCAGCAGCGCTTGCACCATGCCTACCTGTTCACGGGAACCCGGGGTGTGGGCAAGACGACGGTCTCGCGCATTCTGGCCAAGTCGCTCAACTGCACGGGCGCGGACGGCCATGGCGGCATCACCGCTGCGCCTTGCGGCGTGTGCCCAGCCTGTACCGAGATCGACAGCGGACGTTTCCCCGATTACACCGAGCTCGATGCCGCCTCCAACCGTGGTGTCGATGAAGTGCAGGGCCTCCTGGAGCAGGCGGTGTACAAGCCGGTGCAGGGGCGCTTCAAGGTCTTTATGATCGACGAAGTGCACATGCTCACCAATACCGCCTTCAACGCCATGTTGAAGACCCTGGAAGAGCCGCCCGAGTACCTGAAGTTTGTGCTGGCGACGACCGACCCGCAAAAAGTGCCGGTCACGGTGCTGTCGCGCTGCCTGCAGTTCAACCTGCGCCCGATGGCGCCAGAGACGATCCAGGAGCACCTGGGCCGCGTGCTGGTGCAAGAGCAGATTGCGGCCGAGCCGCAGGCCTTGCGGCTGTTGTCGCGCTCAGCCCGGGGTTCCATGCGCGATGCGCTGTCGCTGACCGACCAGGCCATTGCCTTTGGTGGCGGCCAGCTGCAAGAGGCCAGCGTGCGCCAGATGCTGGGCGCCGTCGATTCCAGCCATGTGTTTCGCCTGATTGAGGCACTGGCGCGCGGCGATGGCGCCGAGGTGGTCGATACCGTCAACCAGCTGCGCCACCAGGGCTTGTCTGCTGCGTCTACCCTGGAAGACATGGCCGTGCAGCTGCAGCGCATGGCCGTGTTCCAGGCTGTGCCGGGCAAGGCCCAGGCCGCTGCCGCTGAGGACGACGCCGAGCAGCAGGAGCTGCTGCGCCTGGCCCAGTTCATGCCGGCGGACGAAACCCAGCTGCTGTACAGCATTGCGCTGCATGGCCGGGGCGAGCTGGGCCTGGCACCGGATGAATATGCGGCCTTGACGATGGCGCTGCTGCGACTGCTGGCCTTCAAGCCTGCGGGCACGGCTGAAAAAAAAACTCTGAATAGTGCTGGGGCTGCGGCGCCGGTGGCTGCTGGGCCCAAGCAGGCTGCTGCCCCCCTTGCCGCGCCTGCCGTGGCTGTTGCTCCGCGCGTGGTGCCGCCGCTTGCTGCGTCTCCAGCGCCGCAGGTCGCCACTGCGGTGGATGCGTCCGTAGCCCTTGCAGCGCCTGTTGTTGCTGCTCCGCCATCCGCAGCCATTTCTGCGCCCGTTTCTACACCTGTTTCAGTGCCCGCGCCCGTGCCCACACCGGCACCTGTGGCGGCTCCAGTGGCCCAGCCAGCACCTCCGGCTTCGGAGCCTATCGTCGCCACGCCCACGGTCGAGGCCGTCAAGCTGCCTGTGCGCAGCGCAGAAGATTTGATTCCCGCACGCGCCACTGCCACTGTGGCGCCTGTCCCAGTCGACCCGCCGACCCCCGCCCAGACCGAGAAGGAGCTGGTGGAAGAGGAGCAGCCGCAGTCCCATGACGACGATGCCCCGTCCGAGCCGGACAGCGATGCCGAGGACGAGACCGCAGCGCCGTACTTTGATGAGGTACCGATGGAGGCGTATGCGGATGACGAGCCAGCAGCGCTGGCCGATCTGCCCGATGCGGCGCCTGCTGCGCAGCCGCCCGCTGCAGCGGCACCTGACCGTGCCAGCCTGATTGCCTTGCCGGTGCAAACGCCGCAAGCCAGTGAGCTGGACCGGCCAGCGGCCAACTTTGGCGAGAACCTGGGCCGGGTGCCGCCCGAATTCGAGGACACCGAAGAGGGGCGTTTCTGGAACGACACCGTGACAGCCCTGGTGCAGGCCGAAGCCATTACGGCGGTGGCGCGCCAGTTGGCGCTGCGCTCGCAGCTCATCAAGCGCGAGGCCGACGAGTGGTGGCTGCGGGTGGACCTCGAGTCGCTGGCCCAATCCGGCACGATCGAGCGCCTGCGCACCGCACTGGTGGCCGCCGGTCTGGTGGGCAAGATCCAGGTGTCGGTGGGCGCCGTGAGCGACTGCCCGGCGCGGCGCAAGGCCCATGCCGTGCAGGCCCGCCAGCGCGCGGCCGAGGAAACCGTGCGCCAGGATCCCTATGTCCAGTCTTTGATACAGCAATTTGGCGCGAAAATAGTGCCCGGCAGCATTCAGCCTCTATGATGCGGCGTTCGCTGGCAGATGGGCCCTCCCGTCTGCTGCAGGTTTTTATACAAAAGGATTTTCCATGTTCAACAAAGGACAACTCGCAGGTTTGATGAAGCAAGCCCAGGCCATGCAGGACAACCTCAAGAAGGCCCAGGACGACCTGGCCAACATCGAGGTCGAAGGTGAGTCTGGTGCCGGTCTCGTCAAGGTGCTGATGACCTGCAAGCACGACGTCAAGCGCGTGACCATTGACCCCAGCCTGCTGTCCGAAGACAAGGACATGCTCGAAGACCTGGTGGCTGCCGCCTTCAACGCCGCGGTGCGCAAGGCCGAAGAGACCAGCAACGAGAAAATGGGCAAGATCACCGCTGGCATGCCAGGCCTGCCCGGCGGCATGAAGTTCCCGTTCTAAGCGCGCGCCTCGTTTTGCCGCACGCTTTTGCCGCCCCTGTGCCTTTGGCTGCCACGCGCAACCCAAGGCTTGTCTGCGCTGTGCACTGCTTGGTGAGGCATCGCCATGTCTGATACCGGCACGCTGGAGGCCCTGGTGCAGGCACTGCGCCGACTGCCGGGCGTGGGGGTGAAGTCGGCATCGCGCATGGCGTTTCACCTGCTGCAAAACGACCGGGAGGGGGCCGAGCTGCTCGCGCGCGCCTTGCACGAGGCCAGCAGCCGGGTGCAGCACTGCGAGCGCTGCCATACCTTTACCGAAAACACGATCTGCGACACCTGCCTGGATGAGGGGCGCGATGCCGCTCGCCTGTGCGTGGTGGAAACCCCCGCTGACCAGGCAGCCCTTGAGCGCACCGGTGCCTACAAAGGCTATTACTACGTGCTGATGGGGCGCCTGTCACCGCTCGATGGCATTGGACCGCGCGATATCGGTGTGCAGCAATTGCTGCAACGGGCGAGCGACGGCGTGGTGCAGGAGGTGATCCTGGCCACCAATTTCACCGCCGAAGGGGAGGCCACTGCCCATGTGATCAGCGAGGCTTTGCAGCGCAGGGGTATTGGCTTGACGCGCCTGGCCCGTGGGGTACCCATTGGCAGCGAGCTCGAATATGTGGACCTGGGCACGATTGCCCACGCATTGGCGGATCGCCGCTAAAGCCTTGGTCATTGGGAGGGGTGGCAGCGCCTTTTCCCAGCAATTCAGCGGCTTGCACCGTCTTTGGCGCAGGGCCTCCCGCAGCTTGGGAAAACCGGTTTTCCTGCGCCGCCATTTGGGCTAAATCCGGCTGAGGCGCCCGGCGCGCTGCTTGCGACCGATTACAATTCAATGCTGATCTTTATGGTTATTTATGCATTGCGTGCATAAATCAAGCCCGGTGCGGTCTGTGTTTTCCTGGATTTGCCCGTTTTTCAGTCTTGCACGCCTGTCTGTCTGCACCGCTCCAAAGATCATTCTCCGTTCTCCTTATTGCATCTAGCCGTGTTGCTGCCGGCTGTGCCTCGTGTTTTTTAGGATTTTTGCGTGCAATCTACTGCTGTATCCAAGCGAAATATTCTGGCCGCTGTCATTGGCAACGCGCTCGAATGGTATGACTTCCTGGTCTTTGCCTTCATGACGCCCATTGTGGCCAAGCTGTTCTTCCCCTCCAACCCCAACGATCCGAGCGATGACCTCAACCGCATCCTGATGACCACGGCGGTGTTTGGCGTGGGCTTCTTTATGCGTCCGGTGGGCGGCATCTTGCTGGGCCTGTACGGCGACCGCAAGGGCCGCAAGGCGGCGATGGTGATGGTCACCGGGATCATGGCCGTGGCCATTGCACTGATCACCTTTGCGCCGACCTACCAGGGTGTGGGTATCTGGGCGCCTATCTTCATCGTGCTGGCACGCTTGCTGCAAGGTTTTGCCGCAGGGGGCGAATTCGGCACGTCGACGGCCTTGCTGATCGAGCTGGCGCCCAAGGGCAAACGGGGCTTTTATGGCTCCTGGCAGATGACGGGCCAGATGGCGGCACTGCTGATTGGCGCGGCGGTGGGCACCTTGATCACCGACTTCTTCACCCAGGAGCAGCTGATGTCCTGGGCCTGGCGCATTCCCTTCGCGGTGGGCCTGTTAATTGTGCCGGTGGCCATCTATATCCGCCGCCATGTCGAAGAGCCAGAAACCTTTGTGAAGATGCAGGCCGCGCAAAAGGCGGGCACGGTCAAGCAAGTGGGCGTGCTGGAGATGCTGCGCACCCATGCGCGTGAAACCCTGGTGGGCATGGGCCTGGTGGTAACGGCCACGGTGTCCATCTACATCACCTTCACCTATCTGGTGACCTATTCGACCGTCACCTTGAAGCTGCCGCTGCACGATACCTTCATGGTGCAGATGGCCGGTGCGGCGCTGATGGTTGTGCTGATGCCCTTCATGGGCGCCTGGTCCGACCGGGTGGGCCGCCGTCCCTTGATGATTGGTTCGCTGCTGGGCTATCTGGTGGTGCTGTACCCGCTGTACGCCTGGCTGACCGATGGCCCGAGCATTGCCAAGCTGATGACCGTGCAGGTCGTTGTGTGCCTCTTTGTGTCGGTGTTCTTTGGCGTCTTCAGCACGGTGATGGCTGAGCTCTTCCCTGCGAATGTGCGCTCTGTGGGCATGTCCATGGCCTACAACATCGCCGTGATGGTGTTTGGCGGCTTTGCCCAGTTCATCGTGACTTGGCTGATCAAGACCACGGGCTCGACGATGTCGCCGGCCTTCTATGTGATGTTTGGCGTGACTTTGGGACTGATTGCGGCGTTCTTTATCCGTGAGCGCGCGCATGACGACGACCTGGATGGCGAGATGGTCTGATCACCCCGGCCAGCAGGCATGACGCTGCTGGTCAGCGAGCTGACAAAAAAGCCCGGTGCTGATGCAGCACCGGGCTTTTTCTGTGGGGTGTATAGGGCTTAGGCCAGCACGGGCAGCAACGCCTGCCACTCCTGGGCCAGCAGGCGCGCTGATGAGGCCAGCGCGCCGGGCAGCAGCTGGCTGGCGGTGTGCTCGACGCCCATGCCCAGGATGTGGCCAAGCAGCAAGGCGCCGGCCACCAGCTGCAGGTTGCCGGCGGGCACCTGCGGCCACTGCGCCTGGGCCTTGGCTGCCAATTCTGCGCTCAGGCGCGGGTAGAGCTTTTCGCAGTGCTGGATCTGGGGCAGCTGCGGAATCTTGGCCGCCACGGCCTGCAGCAGGGTCTCCCAGGCCTTGAGGTCTTCGGCCGGGTAGGCCTGGACCAGCTCGGGCAAGGACAGGTAAGGCGCGCGCGCCTCCAGGTTTTGCGACTGTGCCATGCGCAGCAGATTGAACAGCAGGGCGGGGCGGTGCTGCAGCAACTCGACCAGGGTCGCGGTATCGGCCTTGTTGTTCAGCGCCTGAGCCAGTGCCGCGACATCGGCGGTGCTGGGCAGCACGACCCGGGCGGGTATGGGTTCTGGGCGGCTGACCGCATAGCCTTGCAGCAGATGGGCCTTGTTCTCCTGCGCCAGTTGCAGCTGCGCAGTGGACTCGATCTTGTCGGCGATCAAGGTGGCGCCAGAGATGCGGCGCGCCCACTGCAGCATCAGTACCGCGCGCTCGGCCGAAAGCACCGAGAAATCGATCTTCAGGTAGTTGACCAGGTCGTGCCAGGGCGCGTAGGCCGAATCGAGCACCGAGTGGTTGAACGCGAGCGCAAAACCTTTGGCACGCAAGGCCTCCAGCGCGGGGCGGCGTGCCAGCGCTTCAGACGATGCGGCATGGCCCAGTGACGGGATCTCCAGCACCACCTGGCTTGCAGGCAGCAGATTCAGATGGCTGCCGCGCAGGCTCTCGAACGTGGTGTTCAGAAACAGCAGGCCATCGCCCAATAAGGGGGCGGGCTCGATGTGCGAGAGCACGGCATGCGTCAGCGCCAGGTCTGATTCCAGCGTATGGGACGACGCGGTGCGGGAGCGGTTGAATATCTCGTGGCCGGTGACGGCGCCGCTGGCATCTTTGATCGGCTGCCAGGCAATAGGGGGTGCGGGTGATGTGAACACCATGGCAGCTGCCATGGAGGGGGGTGTTGAAGGAGGCGCGCTCGTGTGTTGCATGTACGGCTGAACCATTGCATGCATCAGTGGTGCCTCACCAGCAACTGGTGTAAGCAATGTCTGCATTTCGTTAACTCGGGATCGACGTGCATTGTCCTTCATATCGGGCATTTCACGCGTCTATGGAGAGAGTGAACCTGCTGGTTTTGTAGCAAACTGCACACGCTTTTGGCGTATAAAAAGCGTCTGTTTGTTACAGTTGCCCCTGCAGCCAGTCCAACTCGCTCTGGCTGAACCCGGCCTGGCGGCGGGCAGGCAGGTTGATTGGCGGGCGGGGGCGGGGTGCCTCGTAGTGGCTGACAAGCCAGCTGTAGTGCTGCTCTGGGTCCA
This sequence comes from Comamonas koreensis, assembly GCF_014076495.1. Taxonomy (NCBI): domain Bacteria; kingdom Pseudomonadati; phylum Pseudomonadota; class Betaproteobacteria; order Burkholderiales; family Comamonadaceae; genus Comamonas; species Comamonas koreensis. The sequence goes on from NZ_CP043575.1 coordinate 2,819,858, forward strand.
GATCGCGCTGCGCACAAAGAAACCGGTACCAGTGGTTGCCGATCGCCACATGTCCCACCTCTTCGCGCAGGATGATGTCCAGGATGGCGACCGCCTCCAGTGCGTCTGGCGCAGCTGTTTGTTGCAATTTTGCCTGGATCTGGGGAGTTGCATCCAAACCACGGGCCTCCAGGGTGCGGGGTACCAAGGCCATGCGCGCCACGATGTCATCGGCCGTTTTCTCGCACATGGTCCACAGACCCTGGTGCGCGGGGTAGTCGCCATAGTCATGGCCCCATTTGCGCAAGTGGGCACGCAGCAGCCGGAAATGCTTGGCTTCCTCGCCCGCCACCTGCAGCCAGTCCTGGTAGAAGGCCTCGGGCATGCCTTCATAGCGCCAGATGGCATCGAGCGCCAGGTTGATGGCGTTGAACTCGATGTGGGCGATGGCGTGCAGCAAGATGGCGCGCCCCTCAGCCGTTGCCGGGGAGCGCCGGCCCATGGCGGTATGGACCTTGAGCTCGGGTCTGGCCGGGTGGCCGGGCAGGCTGATGCCCTCGGGCACTTGCAGCTGCGCCCCGGGTGCTATTGAAATAGTGGCTCTTTGCGCATACATGGCAAGAGTGAGCGCGGATTTTTCCTCGGCATCGGCCACACACAGGGCTTGCAAGGCACATTGACGTAATTCCATCCCTACAATTATGAGGCTGGCGCCCCATGGAGGCGTGCAAGGCAGGCATGGCCCGCGCTCCTGCGAGCACTCACAGGGGATTGACCTGTAACCATAACCCGATGGAGACATGATGGCGAAGTATGAACTCGATGGTGTGCAACCGCAGGTTGCCGCCTCGGCATGGATTGCAGACAGCGCGCAGGTGGTCGGCCGCGTGGAGATGGCCGCAGACAGCAGTGTGTGGTTTGGTGCCATTCTGCGCGGGGACAATGACCCGATCCGCATTGGCGAGGGCAGCAATATTCAGGACGGCAGCGTGCTGCACACCGACAAGGGCAAGCCCTTGGACATCGGCAAGCACGTCACCATCGGCCATAACGTCATCTTGCATGGCTGCACGATTGGCGATGCGTCGCTGATCGGCATGGGCGCCATTGTGCTCAACGGCGCCAAAATCGGCCGCCATTGCCTCGTGGGTGCTGGCGCGGTGGTGACCGAGAACAAGGAGTTTCCTGAAGGCAGCTTGATTGTGGGCAGCCCCGCCAAGGTGGTACGCCAGTTGAGCCAGGAGCAGATCGAGGGGCTGCGGCGCAGCGCTGAGGGCTATATGGCCAATGCGCGGCGTTTCAAATCGGGTCTGCGAAAATTGCCGGATTGAGGCGCTGCGGCCCCGGGTGCGAAGCCCGGGCGCAGCAGGCCTGCATGTATTGAATTGGAAGAATTACAGTGTCTGAACTGCATAAATTTTTGTTTGATGGGCTGCCCGTGCGGGGAGCCATTGTTCGACTGACCGATGCCTGGCAAGAGATCTTGCAGCGCCGCGCCGTCAATACCAGTACCGGCCCGTACCCGCTGCCCGTGCAGGAGATGCTCGGCGAGATGACCGCCGCTGGCGTGCTGATGCAGTCCAACATCAAATTCAATGGCGCGCTGGTGTTCCAGATCTCGGGTGATGGCCCGGTGAAGCTGGCCGTCACCGAGGTGCTGACCAACCTGAGCGTGCGCTCCACCGTCACGATGGTGGGCGACTTGCCCGCCGATGCGACCTTGACCGACCTGGTCAATGTGCATGGCAAGGGCCGCTGCGCGATCACCTTGGACCCCAAAGACAGGCAACCTGGTCAGCAGCCCTACCAGGGCGTGGTGCCGCTGGTCGATGTGGATGGCCAGCCGCTCCAGAGCATGGCTGCCATCTTGCAGCAGTACATGCGCCAGTCCGAGCAGCTCGACACCGTGCTGGTGCTGGCAGCCAACGACAAGGTGGCCGCTGGCCTGATCGTGCAGCGCATGCCGATCAAGGGCGAGGCCAATCTGGCCGCAGGCGCGCAGAACACCGAAGAGGTCGACCAGATCGGCCTCAATGAAGAGTACAACCGCATTGCCCACTTGGCTGCCAGCCTGACCCGCGATGAGCTGCTGAGCCTCGATGTCGAGACCATCCTGCACCGCCTGTTCTGGGAAGAAAAGCTGCTGCGCTTTGTGCCTGAAGACGGCGAAGGCGGCCCGCACTTTGCCTGCACCTGCAGCCGCGAGCGTGTGGGCAATATGCTGCGCAGCCTGGGCCAGGAAGAGTCCGACAGCATTCTGGAAGAGCAGGGCATGATCGAGGTGGGCTGCGAATTCTGTGGCCAGCAGTACCGCTTTGACGCTGTCGATGTGGCGCATCTGTTTACCGAGCGCGGCAATGACCCGCCGGCCTCCAACCTGGTGCAGTGATGCCGGGCGCCCCGCTGGTCGCGCTTAGCTGGTTTGCGGTGTGATCAGGCCCTGGAACAGGCGCAGCTCGCAATCGGGGTCGCTGCATTTTTCGCAGTTCCAGCGCGCACGCGCGCCTGGGTTGGCCTGGCCCAGTGCCATGCGCAAGGCCTGCAGGCCCGGCGCCTGCGGGAACCAGTTGCACAGCGCTGCAAGTGCTTCCTGCTCCAGCCGGTGGCCCTGGCTGAATAACAATTGAAACGCCTGCCCCTGGCCCACCAGGTGCAGGCGTGCCTGCATCAGCAGAGTCTGCGCTGGATCGGACTGGCCTGAGCTGGCCGGCAGTGGTGGCGCAATCAGCAGTACGGCGTCGTGCCTGTCTAGCAAAATGGCTGGCGCATCCTGCGCTGGCAGACCTGCCAATTGGGTAAAGCTGCATGCCTTGAGCACCAAGGCGGGCGTGGATGCGGTAGCGCTCTGTGCCAGGTAGTGCTCCAGCTGCTGTGCAAGCCGCTTGGCATCTTCACAGGCAGCAGAGGCCAGATAGACCGCCGGTGGCGAGCGCTGGGTACTGGGCGTCATGGCTGGGTTGGGCGTCGCAGGCATGGCCGCGATGATACGGCCAAAGCCAGCGCGCAGCGACAAAAAAGCGCCTGCAAAGAGGCGCTTGTCGGGGCTGGGGGCGGCGCTGCTTTATTTGCGCGTGTACTGCACAAATACTTCATTGGGCTTGACCATGCCCAGCTCATTGCGGGCCTTGCCTTCGACCATGTCCATGCCCTGCTTGAGGTCGTTGACCTCGGTCTCCAGGCGCACGTTCTCACGCGTGGCCGCTTCGTTCTCTGTTTTCTGCGTGGCGATTTGCTGCTTCATGTCCTTGACATAGGGCACGCTGCCGCGCCCACTCCAGAGCTGGGCATGGATGCTGACCAAAATGGCCAGCAGCACAAAGGGAACAATGCGAGAGATCATGGCAAACAGGGCTCGAAAGGGCTGGCGGGGCAGGGCCTGAGGCCATGCCCCGCAGCAGGCTTAGCGCAGATTGTAGAAGGCGGCGCGGCCGGGGTACACGGCCACTTCGCCCAGGTCTTCTTCAATGCGCAGCAACTGGTTGTACTTGGCCATGCGGTCCGAGCGGCTGAGCGACCCGGTCTTGATCTGGCCCGCGTTCAAGCCCACGGCGATATCGGCGATGGTGCTGTCTTCGGTCTCGCCCGAGCGGTGCGAGATCACGGCGGTGTAGCCGGCGCGCTTGGCCATCTCGATAGCGGCAAAGGTTTCGCTCAAGGTACCGATCTGGTTGATCTTGATCAGGATCGAGTTGGCGATGCCCTTGTCGATGCCTTCCTTGAGGATCTTGGTGTTGGTCACGAACAGGTCGTCACCCACCAGTTGCACCTTCTTGCCCAGGCGCTCGGTCAGCACCTTCCAGCCATCCCAGTCGCCTTCGTGCATGCCGTCTTCGATGGAGATGATGGGGTACTTGTCGCACCAGGCGGCCAGCATGTCGGTCCATTGCTCGGCCGTCAGGCTGATGCCGCCTTCGCCTTCGAGCACGTACTTGCCGTCCTTGTAGAACTCGGAGGCAGCGCAGTCCAGCGCCAGAGCGATCTGCTCGCCAGCGGTGTAGCCGGCCTGGTCGATGGCTTCGAGGATCAGCTGGATGGCGGCTTCATGGTTCTCGACCGATGGCGCAAAACCACCTTCGTCACCCACGGCGGTGGGCATGCCACGGCTGTCGATGATCTTCTTCAGCGCGTGGAACACTTCAGCACCCCAGCGCAGCGCTTCGCGAAAGCTCGGCGCGCCCACGGGCACGATCATGAACTCTTGCAGGTCCAGCGAGTTGTTGGCGTGCGCGCCACCGTTGATCACGTTCATCATCGGCACGGGCAGCTGCACACCACCCATGCCGCCAAAGTAGCGGTACAGCGGCAGACCGGCTTCTTCGGCAGCAGCGCGGGCCACGGCCATCGACACGGCCAGCATGGCATTGGCGCCCAGGCGGCTCTTGTTGTCGGTGTTGTCAAGATCGATCAGGGTCTTGTCCAGGAAGGCCTGTTCGGCGGCGTCCAGGCCCAGGATGGCTTCGGAGATTTCGGTATTGATGTGCTCGACGGCCTTGAGCACGCCCTTGCCCAGGTAGCGGCTCTTGTCGCCGTCGCGCAGCTCGATGGCTTCACGCGAACCGGTGGAGGCGCCCGATGGGACGGCCGCGCGGCCCATCACACCCGATTCCAGCAGTACATCACATTCCACGGTGGGGTTGCCACGCGAATCCAGAATTTCGCGGCCAACAATATCAACAATTGCACTCACTTTAGAGCCTTTCAGAGATTGAGAAAAGGGTTGGTGCGCTGCAAACGGGTGGACTGCAACTGCACGGAATCAAGGGGAGGGGATGCGGGATGGACGTTCAAACGCCTTCGACCAGCACCATGCGCATGATGGCGGCGCCGGCACGCGCTTCGCGCGCCTTGCTGTATTCGGGCGAATCATAGAAACGGCGGGCTTGCTCGCTGTCCTTGAACTTCAGGATCACGGTGCGGCCGGGGTTCCAGTCGCCCTCGATCACCTCGACCTTGCCGCCGCGCACGCAGACCTCGGCGCCATAGGTTTGCATGGCGATGGTGCTGTACTTGCGGTACTCCTCGTACTGCTCGGGGTTGGTGACGGTGACCGATGCAATGATGTATGCGCTTGGCATTTAAGCTCCAAAATTGTTTTCCAGAAAACCGTTCTTCTTGGTGATGCTGTCCAGCGCCACCATGGTTTCGAGCAAGGCCTTCATGTGCTTGAGCGGCACGGCGTTGGGGCCGTCGCTCAGGGCGTTGCAGGGGTCGGGATGGGTTTCCATGAACACGCCAGCGACGCCCACGGCAATCGCTGCACGGGCCAGCACGGGCACCATTTCGCGCATGCCGCCACTCGACGTGCCATTGCCGCCGGGCAACTGCACGCTGTGCGTGGCGTCGAACACCACGGGCGCGTTGGTTTCGCGCATGATGGCCAGCGAGCGCATGTCGCTCACCAGGTTGTTGTAGCCAAAGCTGGCGCCGCGTTCGCAGGCCATGAAGCTGTCTTCGGGCAGGCCCACTTCCTTGGCGGCAGCGCGGGCCTTGTCGATGACATTCTTCATGTCATGGGGCGCCAGAAACTGGCCCTTCTTGATATTGACCGGCTTGCCCGATTGGGCGACCGCACGGATGAAGTCAGTCTGGCGGCACAGGAAGGCCGGGGTCTGCAGCACATCGACGATGCTGGCCACATAGGGCACTTCGGCTTCGGTGTGCACATCGGTGAGGATGGGCACATTCAGCTCTTTTTTCACCTTGGCCAGAATCTCCAGGCCCTTTTCCATGCCGGGGCCGCGAAAGCTCGTGCCCGAGCTGCGGTTGGCCTTGTCAAAGCTGCTCTTGAAGATAAAGGGGATGCCCAGGCTGGACGTCATTTCCTTGAGCTGTCCGGCCACATCCATCTGCAGCTGCTCGGACTCGACCACGCAGGGGCCGGCGATCAGGAAAAACGGTTTATCAAGCCCGATATCAAATCCGCACAATTGCATGGACGGTGTTCCTTAAGGATGGGGTGAGAGCAAAGACGCCATGAAAAACGCAGCGTTGGTGGATGCTTTGTTTGTCATGGCTTCTGTGTGTGCCGCAGCGTGGCCGCAATTTTACTTGGCTGCCTGCTTCTTGCGATCGACTGCCGCCTTGATGAAGGCATTGAACAGCGGATGGCCGGCCCAGGGGGTGGACTTGAACTCGGGGTGGAACTGCACACCGATGAACCAGGGGTGCACCGCCTTGGGCAGCTCGACAATCTCGGTCAGATGCTCACGCTGGGTCAGCGCCGAGATCACCAGGCCGGCGCTGCGCAGCTGGTCCAGGTACTGGGTGTTGGCCTCGTAGCGGTGGCGGTGGCGCTCGGTCACCACATCGCCATAGATGCTGTGGGCCAGTGAGTCCTTTTGCACATCGGACGATTGCGCGCCCAGGCGCATCGTGCCGCCCAGGTCCGAGTTCTCGTCGCGGGTCTTGATGGTGCCGTCGGCATCCTTCCACTCGGTGATCAGCGCGATCACGGGGTGGGGCGTCTGGCGGTCAAACTCGGTGGAGTTGGCGTTGTCCAGGCCCGCCACATGGCGGGCGTATTCGATGGTGGCCACCTGCATGCCCAGGCAGATGCCCAGGTAGGGCACCTTGCCTTCACGGGCAAACTTGGCCGTGGAGATCTTGCCTTCGACACCGCGCGAGCCAAAGCCGCCGGGCACCAAAATGCCGTCATAGCTCTTGAGCAGCTCGGCTGCATCGCTGTCATGGATGGTTTCCGAATCCACGTGCGTGATCTTGACGCGCACATGGTTTTGCATGCCGGCGTGCTTGAGCGCTTCGTTGACGGACTTGTAGGCATCCGACAGCTCGACATACTTGCCGACCATCGCGATGGCCACTTCACCCTTGGGGTGCTCGGTCTCATAGACCAGGTCATCCCAGCGCTTGAGGTTGGCCGGCGGCGTGTTCAGGCGCAGCTTGTCGCAGATGAGGCCATCGAGGCCCTGCTCGTGCAGCATGCGGGGCACCTTGTAGATGGTGTCCACATCCCACATGCTGATGACGCCCCAGGACTGGACGTTGGTGAACAAGGAGATCTTGTCACGCTCTTCCTCAGGCACCGCATGCTGGGCGCGGCACAGCAGCGCATCGGGCTGAATACCGATTTCGCGCAGCTTTTGCACCGTGTGCTGGGTAGGCTTGGTCTTGAGCTCGCCGGCCGCTGCAATGTAGGGCAGGTAGGTCAGGTGCACAAAGGCCGAGTTGTTGGGGCCGAGCTTGAGCGACAGCTGGCGCACCGCTTCCAGGAAGGGCAGCGACTCGATATCGCCGACCGTGCCGCCGATCTCGCAGATGGCGACATCGACAGCGTGGTCGGTGCCGATGCCGGCGCCGCGCTTGACGTATTCCTGGATCTCGTTGGTGATGTGCGGGATGACCTGCACGGTCTTGCCCAGGTAATCACCACGGCGCTCCTTTTCTAGAACGCTTTGGTAGATGCGGCCGGTCGTGAAGTTGTTCGTCTGGCGCATGCGCGTTTCGATGAAACGCTCATAGTGGCCCAGGTCCAAGTCGGTCTCGGCGCCATCGTCCGTCACAAACACTTCGCCGTGCTGGAAGGGAGACATGGTGCCTGGATCCACGTTGATGTATGGATCCAACTTGATCAGGGTGACTTTGAGTCCGCGCGATTCCAAAATCGCTGCAAGGGAGGCTGAGGCGATTCCCTTGCCCAGGGAAGACACCACACCGCCAGTAACGAAGACAAATTTGGTCATGTCTTTTAGGGAGGTGGGAAATTCTGATTATAAAGGCGTATGCCAGCCTGTGCGGGCAGCTGCAGTAAATGGGCTTCCAAGGTCACGGGTTTGCACCCGATGCATCGCTGCCAAGATAGCCGCCCTGCTACTGCTCTCTTGTCTGCTGCAGTGCAGCGGCAGCGCTGCGCCTCTGCTACATTGGCGGGCATGAACCAGCTCCATGGAAAACATATTGTCCTCGGCATGTCGGGCGGCGTTGCCGCCTTCAAGTCTGCCGAGCTGTGCCGCCGGTTGATCAAGGCGGGCGCGACCGTGCAGGTGGTCATGACCGAGTCGGCCACCCAGTTCATGACGCCGGTGACGATGCAGGCGCTCTCCAACCGCCCGGTCTATACCTCGCAGTGGGATGCGCGCGAGCACAACAACATGCCGCACATCAACCTCAGCCGCGAGGCCGATGCCATTGTGGTGGCCCCTTGCAGCGCCGACTTTATCGCCCGCCTGGTGCAAGGCCGCGCCGATGAGCTGCTGAGCCTGTTGTGCCTAGCGCGGCCGATCGATACCGTGCCCTTGATCCTGGCCCCGGCGATGAACCGCGAGATGTGGGCCCACCCTGCGACACAGCGCAACCTGCGCCAGGTGCAGGCAGATGGTGCGGTGGTACTGGGCGTGGGCAATGGCGACCAGGCCTGCGGCGAGACCGGTGACGGCCGCATGCTGGAGGCCGCCGAGATCGAGGAAGAGCTGCAGTATTTTTTCAGCGCCAAGGCGCTGGCAGGCAAAAAGCTGCTGATCACCGCCGGCCCCACGTTTGAGGCGATTGACCCGGTGCGGGGCATCACCAACCTCTCGAGCGGCAAGATGGGCTTTGCGATTGCCCGCGCCTCCCAGGCCGCTGGCGCCGAGGTCATGCTGGTAGCCGGCCCCGTGCATGTGCCCACGCCGCGCGGTGTGCGCCGCATCGATGTGCAATCGGCGCAAGACATGCTCCAAGCGGTGCTGGCCCACATTGACGGCGCCGATGTATTTGTCGCCACCGCTGCGGTGGCCGACTGGCGCCCAGCCCAGGCGGCCGACCAGAAGATCAAAAAAGACGGCAGTGGCGAGGTGCCGCAGCTGGCCTTTGTCGAGAACCCGGACATTCTGGCCACCGTTGCCCAGCTGCCGCGCGCCCAATGCGGCGATCTGTACTGCGTGGGCTTTGCTGCAGAAAGCGAAAACCTGCTGGCTAATGCCCAGGCCAAGCGCCTGCGCAAGCAGATCCCGCTCTTGGTCGGCAATATTGGCCCCGCTACCTTTGGCAAGGATGACAACGCCTTGCTGCTGGTGGATGCGCAAGGCCACAAGGAGCTGCCCCATGCCAGCAAGGCAGTCTTGGGTGAGCAGCTGGTCGCCGAGATTGCCAAGCGCATCGCGCGCTAGTCCGGCCACAAGCTTCCCAAGTTGCAGCCGCCAAGATGGGCGGCTGTTTGCTGTGCATCAGTTCAACAAGGCCAGGATCTCGTCGTGCAGTTGGCGCGGCAGGCGGATGCCTTGCTGCGCACTCGAAGCCCGCGCGGCATAGCGCCGCTCGGATGGCAGGCGTGCGCCCTGGCCCTGGATGGCGGCAAACAGGGCCTCGGCGCGCGCCTGGTGGCCAGGCCAGTCTTCGCCGGCAAAGCGCTTTGGGTCAAAAGCCAGCACCAGGTGGCCATGGCAGGGCATGCCGCCGGCACCAGCGTCCAGCGCCATCGATTCCTGGCTGCCCAGGTCGCCAATCAGCATGCCCGCCATCAACTCGACCATGGTGGCCAGGGCCGAGCCCTTGTGGTCGCCAAAAGTGCGCATCGCCCCTTGGGCAACGGCTGCCGGGTCGGTGGACGGTTGGCCCTGTGCGTCAATGCCCACGCCTTCGGGCAGCGGGGTGCCGGCGCGGCGGTGCAGGTCCAGATCGCCGCGCGCAATGGCGCTGGTGGCAAAGTCAAACACATAGGGGTAGGGGCCGGGCCGGGGCCAGCCAAAGGCGATCGGGTTGGTGCCAAATACCCCTTTGCTGCCGCCTGCCGGAGCCACCCAGGCATGGCTGGGTGTCATCACCAGCGCGGCCAGGCCCTCGTCGGTGAGCATCTCCACCTCGGGCCACAGCGCCGTAAAGTGAAAGCAGTGGTTGATCACCAAGGCGCCCATGCCCAGCTTGCGGGTGGCTGCCACCAAGGGCGGCAGGCCCACTTCCAGCGCCCAGGGCGAGAAGCCGCGCTGGGCATCGACCCGGGTGATCGCGCCTTGCGTAGGCTGCAGCAGAGGAGGGGCCTGCAGGTCCACCAGGCCGGTGCGGATGGTCTGGGCCGCGCTCAGGATGCGATAGGCGCCATGGCTTTGGCAGGCATCGCGCTGGCCGGCCACGACAATGCGGGCAATGGCCTGGGCATGGGGGGCGCTCAGGCCCAGGTGCTGCAGCACCTGCAGCGCCAAGCGGCGCAGGTCGCTCTCGCTGATCAGCAGGATGTCTTCTTGTGATTGATCCATGCCTCGCCTTTCTTATGACTTGCTGCGGGGAATGCGCCCCATCAGATAGAACTCCTCATTGGGCTGCATACCGGCAAAGCTGGCCATGCGGTTGCTCAGGCCAAAAAAGGCGGTGATCGCAGCGATGTCCCAGATGTCTTCGTCATCAAAGCCATGGGCATGCAGGGCGCTGAAGTCGGCCTCGTCAATCTCCTGCGAGCGGGTGCAGACCTTCATCGCGAAATCCAGCATCGCGCGCTGGCGCGCCGAGATGTTGGCCTTGCGGTAGTTCACGGCCAACTGGTCGGCCAGCATCGGGGCCTTGTCGTAGATGCGTACCAGCGCGCCATGCGCGACCACGCAGTACAGGCATTCATTGTGGGCGCTGGTGACGGTGACGATCATCTCGCGCTCGGCCTTGCTCAGGCTGCTTTCCTCGCGCTCCATCAGCGCATCGTGGTAGGCAAAGAAGGCGCGCCATTCCGCCGGGCGGCGTGCAAAGGCCAAAAATACATTGGGGATGAAGCCGGCCTTTTCCTGCACCTGGGCAATGCGGGCCTGGATGTCTTGGGGCAGGCTCTTGAGGTCAGGCAGGGGGTAGCGCGCAGTTGCAGCCATGGTCTTGTCTCCACAGGGTTGTTCTGCGGACCATCATAGAGGCAAGCCCTGCGCCGGGCCTGCCTGTTGGTGACTACTGCAGGGGAGGGTCAGTTTGCGCTAAAAGGGCGGCCGCGCAGCTTGGTACCAGCGGCAATGCCTTTTTGCTTGAACCAGCCCTGGTTCATCTCCAGCACATAGCGCACCGGCTTGCTCGAGCAGTGCGAGTCCTCGGTCATCGGCTGCATATCGGCCAGGTTGACGATGGTGCCGTCATCGCTGACAAAGGCGGCGGTCAGCGGCAACAGGGTGTTCTTCATCCAGAAGCACTGAGTGCCGGGGCGGTCAAACACAAAAAGCATGCCTTCGTTGGCCGGCATCTCCTTGCGGAACATCAGGCCGATTTCCTTCTCGCGCGCCGTTTGCGCCACCTGCGCATGGATGCGGTGCATGCCGGCCGTCAGCTCGGTGCGGGCCAGCTGCATCTGGGGCTCTCCGGTGGGTGCGGCCTGCTGCGCCGCAGCCGGCAAGGCCGCGGCCAATGCGCAGGCCATGGCCGATGCGGCAAGGCAGCGCTGAGCGAGGCGGGAAGAACGGATGGCCAAGGGGGTGGGGAACATGGTGGTCAAGACTCTCACAAAGCAGGGTGCACGAGATGTGCCGTGGCGGCGCAGCGCGCCATAGCCGGTTTTATACACCATGCCCGCTTTGCTGCGGGCCCGCTGTGCCATGCGCGGTGCGGTGTCTGGCTGTCGCATCTGCGCAGTCAGGGCGGGCCGGTATTTGTCGATAGAATCGTTGGCGGTAACACATGCGCCTGGTGCCTGGTGTGGGGCTGGGCGAAGAATCAGATTGGGAGATTTGTGACGATGCGTGCTCAACATATCCAGCAGCCCGAGGGCGGACAGGCCATCACGGCCAATGCAGACCACAGCCTGTGCGTGCCCGACCAGCCCATCATCCCCTTTATCGAAGGCGATGGCGTGGGCCGCGACATCACGCCGGTGATGCGCAAGGTGGTGGATGCAGCGGTGGCCCAGGCCTATGGCGAGGCCCGCCGCATCGCCTGGATGGAAGTGTTTGCCGGTGACAAGGCAGTTGGCCTGTATGGCGAGGGCCAAAGCCTGCCCCAGGAAACCATGGATGCCATCGGCCAGTACCTGGTTGCCATCAAGGGGCCGTTGAATACGCCGGTGGGCGGCGGCATCCGCTCGCTGAACGTCACCCTGCGCCAAACGCTGGACCTGTATGTCTGCCTGCGGCCGGTGCGCTACTTTGAAGGCGTGCCCTCGCCGGTGCGCGAGCCGCACAAGACGCATATGGTGATCTTCCGCGAGAACTCCGAAGACATCTATGCCGGTATCGAGTTTGCGGCCGGCTCCGATATAGCCGTCAAGCTGATCGCCTTTTTGCAGCAGGAGATCGGCTCGCAGAAGATCCGTTTTCCGCAAAGCTCGGGCATCGGCATCAAGCCTGTATCGCGCGAAGGCACCGAGCGCCTGGTGCGCCAGGCCATCCAGTATGCGATCGACCATGACAAGCCCAGCGTGACCTTGGTGCACAAGGGCAACATCATGAAGTTCACCGAAGGCGCGTTCCGCGACTGGGGCTATGCGCTGGCCAAGAAGGAGTTCGGCGCCGAGGTCATCGATGGGGGGCCCTGGATGCGCCTCAAAAGCCCCAAGGATGGCTCCGAGATCATCATCAAGGATGTGATTGCCGATGCCTTCCTGCAGCAGGTGCTGCTGCGCCCGGCCGATTACTCGGTGATCGCCACCCTCAATTTGAATGGCGACTACATCTCGGACGCGGTCGCCGCCCAGGTGGGCGGCATCGGCATTGCGCCGGGTGCCAATCTGTCAGACAAAGTGGCGGTATTCGAGGCCACGCATGGCACAGCGCCCAAGTATGCGGGCAAGGACTATGTCAATCCAGGATCGCTGATCCTGTCGGCCGAGATGATGCTGCGCCACATCGGCTGGAGCGAAGCGGCGGACCTGATCATTGCCGCGATGGAGGCCACCATTGCCTCCAAGCGCGTGACCTATGACTTTGCGCGGCTGATGGATGGCGCCACGCAGGTCAGCACCTCGCGCTTTGGCGACGAGATGATCAGCAATATGCAAGCTGCCTGACCTTCCACCGGCGGGGGTGCGCACCAAGCCGCACACCGCCCCTTACCTTGTTGCCCATGGCCATGGACACACCGCACATCATCGACACTGCGCGCCAGGTGCTGGAGATCGCGGCGACGATCGCGTTTGCGCTGTCCGGGGTGATCAAGGCGGCGCACAAGAGGCTCGATGTCGTCGGCGTCTGCGTGGTGGCGTTTGTGGCCGCGTTTGGCGGCGGCACCTTGCGCGATCTGCTGCTGGACCAGCGGCCCTTCTTCTGGGTGCGGCAGGAGACCTTTGTCTGGGTGATCCTGGGCATCAGCCTGCTGGCCATCGTGTTTTTGCGGCAGCGCCATTTTGCGCTGACCGAGCGCGCCATGCTCTGGCCCGATATGCTGGGTTTGGGCCTGTTTGCCGCGGTGGGCGTGGACATGGCTGCCGAGCAAGGGCTGCCCGCGCTCATTTGCGTGATGATGGGCGTAATCACCGGGGTGTTTGGCGGGGTGTTGCGCGATGTGATGTGCGGCGAGATCCCGCAGGCTTTCCGTGACCACCAGCCCTATGCAGTCTGCGCTTTTGTCGGTGGCTGGGTGGATCTGCTGCTGCGCAGCTCGCCCGTGCCCGAGATGGCACCAATGCTCGGCTGTGTGTTCGTCACCGCCGGGCTGCGGGCGATTGCGCTGTGGCGGCATTGGCGGCTGCCGAGCTGGCGGGTGGAATAAACAAGGTTGTAGCTAGAGGAGTTGTGCAGGCATGGGAAAAAAATTTGCATGGTCACTGCTGGCGCTGCTGGCCTTGGTGGGCGCCGCTGCCATCTGGTACCTGGCGGGCAAGACCTATGAGATCCGCATCAGCCAGGCGCAGCTCGAGCAAAAGCTCGCCGAGCGCCTACCGCTGACCCAGCGCTACCCGTTGGTGTCGGTCACCATGGCGCAGCCGCGGGTGCATTTGAGTGAGGACAGCGAGCGCGTCGACTTTGGGCTGAACATGACGGTCACGACCAACACCAGCGGCAGTCAGCTGCTGGGCGCGCAGATCGATGTGTCTTCCTCACTGCGCTATGACGCCGAGCGCGGCGCGATCTTTCTGGACCAGCCGGTGATGGACAAGCTGGTGGTGCAGGGCCTCGATGACCGGCGCACGGCGATGGCGCAGGTCGCTTTGGAGGCCGCGATGGCCTCGTACTTGGCCCAGCAACCGATCTACACGCTCAATGCATCGGACGCGCGCCAGCGCGTTGCGCGCATGAAGGTTCGCGACGTCAAGGTGGACAAGGGTGTGATCGTCGTCATTTTGGGCCTGTGATGCTGCGCTTTTTTCTTTATTCTCAAAACACCATAAATTAACAAGAATATATTCGTTTGAGTTTTAAGTACAAAAGTCCACAATTTGCTACATCACTTCATACGAACGGGTAGCAGAACATGAAACTGGGTGGATTGAAATCTTTGGTGGTTGCCGCAGCGCTGGTGGCCAGTGGTTCGGTGCTGGCACAAAACCAGCTGCTCAATGTCTCGTATGACGTCGCACGCGAGTTCTACAAGGACTACAACACAGCCTTTATCGCCCATTACAAGAAGACCAAGGGCGTTGACATCAAGGTCGACCAGTCCCATGGCGGCTCCAGCGCCCAGGCGCGTGCCGTGTCTGAAGGCCTGGCCGCCGATGTGGTGACCTTCAACACCACGACCGATGTGGAGTTCCTCGCCGACAAGGGTGTGGTCGCCAAGGACTGGGCCAAGAAGTTTCCCAACGACGCATCACCCACCACCTCGACCATGCTGTTTTTGGTGCGCAACGGCAACCCCAAGGGCATCAAGGACTGGGATGACTTGATCAAGCCCGGTGTGCAGGTGGTGGTCGTGAACCCCAAGCTGGGTGGCAATGGCCGCTACGCCTATCTGGCTGCCTGGGGCCAAGCCCGTGAAAAGGGTGGCTCGGACGCCGATGCGCAGGCCTACATCAGCAAGCTCTACAAGAACGTGCCGGTGCTGGCCAAGGGCGGTCGCGATGCGACGGCCGCCTTCTTGCAGCGCAATGTGGGCGATGTGCTGATCACCTTTGAATCGGAAGTGGTCTCCATCGACCGTGAATTTGGCAAAGGCAAGGTGGACCCCGTCTACCCATCGGTGAGCATCACCGCTGAAAACCCGGTCGCCGTGGTCGAGCGCACGGTCGAGAAAAAGGGCACGGCCGAGCTGGCCAAGGCCTACCTGGATTTCCTCTACTCGGATGAAGGCCAGGAAATCGCTGCCAACCATGCGATCCGTCCCCGCAGCGAAGCGGTGCTGAAAAAGCACGCAGACGTGTTCAAGCCGATCAAGCAGTTCACCGTGGCCAAGTACTTCGGCAGCCTGGGCGAGGCGCAAAAGACCCATTTCAGCGACGGCGGCTATTTCGACAAGCTGTTTACCGACCCCAAGAAGTGATGAGCCAGCAGCAGCGCCCGCCAGCCGGGCGCTGACTGCGTATTTTCTGTAGATTTTTGCCGATCGGAATCCATGTCAGCTGCCATCACTGCCCCGGCCAACGCCGTGCCCAGTGCCAAACGCCGGAGTGCCAAACGGGTACTGCCAGGCTTTGGGCTCACCCTGGGCTACACCATTTTCTACCTCAGCATCATTGTGCTGATCCCGCTGGCGACCTTGCTGTTCAAGACCTTTGAGCTGACCTGGGACCAGTTCTGGACCACGATTTCCGCACCCATTGCCGTGGCCGCCTACAAGGTCACCTTCGGTGCCTCACTGATCGCCGCACTGGTGAACCTGGTGTTTGGCATGCTGATCGCCTGGGTGCTGGTGCGTTACAAGTTCCCAGGCAAGAAGATCGTCGATGCGCTGGTCGATCTGCCTTTTGCGCTGCCCACGGCCGTGGCCGGCATTTCGCTGACCGCCTTGCTGGCCGACAACGGCTGGATTGGCCAGTACTTTGCGCCGCTGGGCATCCAGCTGGTGTTCAACCGCGTGGGTATCGTGTTTGCGCTGATCTTTATCGGCCTGCCGTTTGTGGTGCGCACGGTGCAGCCGGTGCTCGAAGATTTTGAAAAAGAGCTGGAAGAGGCTGCCGGCAGCCTGGGTGCCTCGCGCTGGCAAACCTTTTACAAGGTGATCCTGCCCGCGATCGGGCCGGCGCTGCTGACCGGCTTTGCGATGGCCTTTGCCCGCGCGGTGGGCGAGTATGGCTCGGTCATCTTCGTGTCCAACAACATCCCGATGGAGTCGCAGATCACGCCTTTCGTCATCATGGCCAAGCTGGAGCTGCATGACTATGCCGGTGCCACCGCCATTGCGATGGTGATGCTGGTGATCTCCTTCGTGCTGCTGCTTCTCATCAACGGCCTGCAAAGCTGGCAGCGCAAGCGTGCGGGGATTTAAGCCATGCCAACCATGTATCTCGTATTGATTGCCATCGTGGTGGTGGTGCTGGGCACGGTGCTGGCGCGCTACCAGTATGTGGCCCGCCATGCGCCCGAAGTGCAGAGCACCGTGACCGAGCCGCGCTGGGTGCGCTGGACCCTGACCGGTATTGCGCTGACCTTCATGGTGCTGTTTTTGCTGCTGCCGCTGGTGGCCGTGTTTGTCGAGGCGCTGCGCAAGGGCTGGGACACCTATGTGGCAGCGCTTACCGAGCCCGATGCCTGGTCGGCCATCAAGCTGACCTTGATCACGGCGCTGATTGCCGTGCCGCTGAACCTGGTGTTTGGTGTGGCTGCCGCCTGGGCGATTGCCAAGTTCGAATTCAAGGGCAAGGCCTTGCTGACATCGCTGGTGGACCTGCCGTTTTCGGTGTCGCCGGTGGTGGCGGGCCTGACCTATGTGCTGCTGTTCGGTGCCAATGGCTGGTTTGGCAGCTGGCTGGAGGCCCATAACCTGAAGGTGATCTTTGCCGTGCCGGGCATTGTGCTGGCTACCGTGTTCGTGACCTTCCCCTTCATCGCCCGTGAGCTGATTCCGCTGATGCAGGCCCAGGGCAATGATGAGGAGCAGGCCGCCATTGTGCTCGGAGCATCGGGCTGGCAGACGTTCTGGCGCGTAACCCTGCCCAATATCAAATGGGGCTTGCTCTATGGCGTCATCCTGTGCAACGCACGAGCCATGGGCGAGTTTGGCGCGGTCTCAGTCGTCTCCGGCAGCATTCGCGGCCAGACCAACACCATTCCGCTGCATGTCGAGATTTTGTATGCCGACTTTCAGTCTTCTGCAGCCTTTGCGGTGGCGTCGCTGCTGGCCTTGCTGGCGCTGGTGACCCTGGTGCTCAAATCGATCGCCGAGTGGCGTGCCGAGAAAGAGCACAAAGAGGCAGCCAGCCTGCCGCCCGAGCGGCCGCGCGATGACAGCGCAGTCACGGCATAAACACGGTATTTTCGAGGTCGGATATGAGCATTGAAATCCAAAACATCTCCAAGTCGTTTGGCAGCTTTAAAGCGCTCCATAACGTCAACCTGGACATCAAATCTGGTGAACTCATCGCGCTGCTGGGCCCCTCGGGCTGCGGCAAGACCACCTTGCTGCGCATCATCGCGGGCCTGGAGTCTGCGGACCAGGGCACCATCCAGTTCAGCGGAGAAGACACCACCGATGTGCATGTGCGCAACCGCAACGTAGGCTTTGTTTTCCAGCACTACGCGCTGTTTCGCCACATGACGGTGTTCGAGAACGTGGCCTTTGGCCTGCGCATCAAGCCCCGCAAGGAGCGCCCCAGTGAAGGCCAGATCCGCGAGAAGGTGATGAGCCTGCTCAAGCTGGTGCAGCTCGACTGGATCGCAGACCGCTACCCCTCGCAGCTGTCGGGCGGCCAGCGCCAGCGTATTGCGCTGGCCCGCGCGCTGGCGGTAGAGCCCAAGGTGCTGCTGCTCGACGAGCCCTTTGGCGCGCTCGATGCCAAGGTGCGCAAGGAGCTGCGCCGCTGGCTGCGCCGCCTGCACGACGAGCTGCATGTGACCAGCATCTTCGTGACCCATGACCAGGAAGAAGCGCTGGAAGTGGCCGACCGCGTGGTCGTGATCAACAAGGGCCAGATCGAGCAGGCCGGCACGCCCCAGGAAGTCTGGGACAGCCCGGCCAGCCCCTTCGTCTACGGCTTTCTGGGTGATGTCAACCTGTTCCATGGCCGCGCCACCGGCGGGCATACGGTGGTGGAGGGGGGCGTGCAGATCGATTCACCTGAATTTGCCTCGGCCAACAATGCCCAGGCGCTGGCCTATGTGCGGCCCCATGAGCTGGATGTGGAGCGCTACTCGCCCGGCCAGGAAAAAGACGCCGATGGCCGCCAGCGCGGCATCGTCGCCCAGCTCGACCGCGCGATTGTGGTCGGCCCCATCGCCCGTCTGGAACTTATTGCCATTGGCGGGCACCAAGCCCAGGGTGCCGAGGCTTCGAACAGCGATAAGCTCATTGAGGCGCAGATTTCTGCGCAGCAGTTCAAAGCCATGGGCCTCAAGGAAGGCGAGACGCTGGTGGTGACACCGCGCCAAGCCCGAGTTTTTCTCGATCAAGCAGCCAATATCTAATGCCCTGGCGCTCGCGCCTGCGCCTGATGCTGTGAGACCCGGTTCTGCCCATGAGGTGGGGCCGGTTTTCTGGTTTCAGGCCCCTGCAGGTCTGTACGCGTAAGATGGCGGGGTTGGCAGCATAAGGACATGACTTGAACTGGATCTGGAACGCACCGCGCCGCACCTTGGCGCTGATTTTTGTGGCCTGCGCGGCCATGATGGCCTTTGGCATGTATTTGCAGCACGTGGTGGGGCTGGAGCCCTGCCCGATGTGCATCGTGCAGCGCTACTGCCTGATTGCAGTCGGTGTGCTGGCACTGCTGGGCAGCCTGCGGCCCTCGTCGGCCGGTTGGTGGAAGAGCTTTGGCGGCCTGGCGCTGCTGTTCTCGGCCTTTGGTGCCTTTACCGCAGCGCGCCAAAGCTGGCTGCAATGGAATCCACCGGAGTTCGCTACCTGCGGGCGCGACTTCTACGGCATGATCGAGAACTACCCGATCAGCCGCTCGCTGCCGATGATTTTCCGTGGCTCGGGCGATTGCACGGCCATCGACTGGACCTTTCTGGGTCTGTCGATTGCCAACTGGTCCTTCATCGCTTTCGCTGGCTTCACCATTGTGCTGCTGCTGGCCTTGTTCAAAGCCAAGCGCTAAGCACCTTCGGTGCTGCATGCCAACGCCCCTTTTGAGGGGCGTTTTTGATGCCCGACCTGCGCTGGCAGATGCCCGCCCACGCTTTATCGCCAATGCGACTGGTGTGCGTGATAGCGAGCTTGTGCAGAAACACTGCCGCACTAACATGCTCATCTGACAGGCATCGAGACAGGCCCGTTGGCCCGGCTCATTACAACGAACAAGCAACAAGGAGATCGCATGATCAGCTATGACGTCACCGGCTTTGGTGAACCCCTGGTGCGCAGCGAGCGCCCAACCCCCGTACCGACCGGAGACCAGGTGCTGGTGCGCATTGAGGCCGCGGGTGTGTGCCACTCGGACCTGCACATCTGGCATGGCGAGTACGACCTGGGCAATGGCAAAAAGCTGTCGATGGCCGACCGCGGCATGAAGCTGCCCTTGACCCTGGGCCATGAGATCGCCGGCGAGGTGGTGGCGATGGGCCCGGACGCCAAGGGTGTCGAGATCGGCAAGCGCTATGTGGTTTTCCCCTGGCATGGCTGCGGCGAATGCAAGGTCTGCAAGCGCGGTGACGAAAACCTTTGCCTGGCTGGCAAATCGATGGGTGTGTACCAAAATGGCGGCTACGCCGACCATGTGCTGGTCAACCATGCCTACTACCTGGTGGACATCGGCGACATGCCCGCCGAGCGCGCCGCACCCTATGCCTGCTCGGGTCTCACCACCTACAGCGCGATCAAGAAGATCTCCCCCCAGGTGTTCAAGGACGAGAAGGTTGTGTTGTTTGGCGCAGGCGGCCTGGGCCTGATGGCCATCTTGCTGATGAAGGCCATGGGTGGCGCTGGCGTCGTGGTGGTCGAGCCTGATGCCAGCAAGCATGCAGCGGCATTGAATGCGGGCGCCGATGTCGTCATCGATCCCAAGTCGGCGGACTTCATCGCGGAGGTCAAGGAGGCTGCCGGTGGCGCCGTCTGGGCCATCATTGACTGCGTGGGCTCGAGCCAGACCGTGCAGCAGGGCATTGACATGCTGACCAAGGGCGGCCACCTGGTACAGATTGGCCTGTTTGGCGGCCATGTGGACCTGCCCACGCCCACGCATGCGATCCGCGCCATTACCTACCAAGGCACCTATGTGGGCAACCTGGGCGATCTGCGCGAGCTGATCGCACTGGTGCGCGACAAAAAGCTGAGCCCGGTGCCGACCACCTGCATGCATTTCAGCAAGGCGTTCTCGGCGCTGGTGGCGCTGGAGCAGGGCAAGGCCGTGGGGCGCCTGATGCTGACCCCCAACGAAGAAGCGGTGGCCTGAATCTCCCGCCGCTGAACCAGACCGCCACTGACCATGCAGTGGCCATGCAAAAAGTCCGCGAATGCGGACTTTTTTCGTGGGGCGGCAGCGCTTAGTCCTGCGTCTCCAAGGTCGGCACGGAGCCGGACTTCACGACGATCTGGAAAGGGCCGACGCTGACCTGGTCACCCGCATACAAAACCTGGCGCTTGACGCGGCGGCCGTTGACAAAGATGCCATTGGTGCTGTCATGGTCCTCGACCATCAACAGGCCGATGTAGTAGCTGAAGGCCCCATGGTCGCGGCTGATGCTCGGGTCGCTCAGGAACAGACCGCTGCTCGGACCTCGGCCAATGGCCGTGCAACCGCGCTCCAGCTGGATGGCGCGGGGGGGAGATTGCAGATCAGAACGAACAAGGATTTCCGGCAACATGGTGAGCTCCTGGAGGAACTGGCTATTGAAAGGTCTGGGCGGATTATGCATCTATTATTCGCTCACAATTGATACACATTGCCAATCATTGTCATAGCAGCGCTCAATGCGCAAAAACTATGAAAAAAACCAAATAAAAACAAATAATCTAAAAAAGGGTGCGCGATTGTAGGGGTTAGTACCCATCCTGGGTGCCGGCTTTGTGTCAATCCCTACCGTTTTACTCAAAGGCTTTGAGCGCGGTTTTCAGATGGTCCGCAGCTCAGCACTGAGGATGCACCAACAAATTTCACGCGCATCCAAGCACAAACAGGGCCGGGCATCACTACCTCCCTCCAGCGCAAAGGCGATCGTTGAACCATCCATGGTGGGCCGCTGTAAGCCTATCCCCACTACCGGACAGGTACTGCACCTAGCGTTTTGCCTGTTGTTGCGCGCTATCGTTGAGCCATCCCAACGTTGCTTTGCAACACCACTGAAGGAAAAAGCATGAACAAGAATCAAGTCGCAGGTGCCGTCAAAGATGCGGCTGGCAAGGTCCAGCAGAAGGTCGGTGAAGCAGTGAACAGCCCTGAGCAGCAGGCCAAGGGCATTGCCAAGCAGGTGGAAGGCAAGACACAGAAGGCAGCAGGCAATGTGCAAGAAGCCGCCAAAGACGCTGCGAAGAAATAAGGAGTTGACGATGAAATCCAAATCGATATTGATGCTGGGCGCTTTTGCGATCACGATGGCTGCGGGCTCCGCCTTTGCGCAGACACAAGTGCCCGTTGCAGGTGGCGTAAAGCTGGGTGTCGAGCAGACGGAAATCCAGGCCGTTGCCACGGGTTGGAGCCTCAAGAAGTCTGTTCTCGGCAAGAGCGTTTACAACGAAGAAGGCAAGTCCGTGGGCAAGATCGACGACGTGATCGTTGCGCCCGACAAGGCCGTCTCTTATGCCATCATCGGTGCTGGCGGTTTTCTGGGCGTTGGCAAGCATGATGTCGCGATCCCTGTGGGCCAGTTCCGCGTGCAAAATGACAAGATCACATTGCCGGGTGCGACCAAGGATGCGCTCAAGGCATTGCCTAAGTTTGAGTACGCCAAGAAATAATTGCTGCGTCGATGATCAGACTTGAAAAGCCCCGAAAGGGGCTTTGTTGCGTTGGATAGCGTTTGTCATTTTGCACTTGGATCCGCTTGCTGGACCGCCACTGCCTCTACCCATCCATCTTTGGCTTGGCCAGGCCTGTCGCGAGGTTGGGCCGGGTGATTCAGTGCATAATGACGCCCAGTCATAAAAAACAAAACGACCCATGTGGAGCGCTCCGCATATCTTGGGTCTCAGGTTGCGCCCATACCGGCAAAATACCTCCATCAACCAAACATCTGCCCGTAGCTCAGTTGGATAGAGCAACAGCCTTCTAAGCTGTGGGTCACAGGTTCGATCCCTGTCGGGCAGGCCAAACTCCTATGCAGCAGGCTAGCTGCTGCTGCCGCACGCAATCGCATTCCCCATACTGATCACACGCCGTGTGTAGCATCGTATGACTGTTCAACTACCCAAAAGCAATGCCCGCAGTTCAAAAGTACTGCGGGCATTTTCTAATCAGAGCCAGCCATGCATCGATCAATGCATGGCTACGAAGGGCAGGGTAGCGCTTACTCGGTCTCTTCGTAAACCAGCGAGGGATTGTTCATCGACCGGGCCACATCGTTGAGGCTGGAGATGATGTGGTTGGCAAAAAAGCTGCTTTGCGTGTCGGGCTCCAGCGCCGCAATCGCCACATTGGCCAGCGACTGGTTCAGCGGAACGTAGTAGCTGCCTTCGGGCACGTCGATGGCGACACGCTCCAGGCCGACCTTGACGCGCTCCACGCTCTGCTGCCCAGGGCCCAAGACATCGCTCTTGGCGCTGCTGCTGCGTTCTTGCTCCTGGTAGGTGTCGGCCAGGAGGTTGCCGGGCTCGGCCACGCGCAGCACCTGCAGGCCCAGCGCGCGCAGTTTGTCGACAGCGTCGGTGGCATGGCCCGCCAGCCAGTAGCCGCAAGGGCGTGCACGCTTGGGGCCGGGGTTGAGCTTGACCGAAGAGTGCCAGTCCACTTCCTGCTGCATCTCCTCACCCGTTTGCGGGTCGAGGAAGACCACGCGGCGCTTTTCCGTGGTTTGTTGCGACTCCAGCGTGAATTCGCCCCGGCAGGCCTGGGAGGCGATGTCGCGGTTCGCGTAGTTGCGCACCTGCTCGAGCTCCTTGGTGCGCTGGGCGGTGGTCTGCAGTGCCGAGGCGAGCGCCACATACTGGCTGTGTACGCGGCGCTGGATATGCGCGCGGCCAATGCCGACACCCCGGGTCTCGACCAGCATCGTGGCGGCGTTCTTGAGCGCGTTCACATTGCGGCCCGTATCGGGGCGCACGCCGCCCATGGACAGCGACAGGTCCTGCGGGTCGCGGGTGGTGGTGTAGTACCAGTTGCTGCTCTGTCCCTGCTCGGTCAGCGCCTTTTGCATGGGCAGCAAATACCATTCCGTGGACGCCTTGGCGATGAACTCATGCACATTGGCGGTGGTCGGCGTTTGCAGCAGCGCGTCATAGCGCTGCACGCCCTTGAACTTCTCCAGATAGCGGCCAGCCACGGTGAACTCATGGGCATCAAATACCGCAATGGGGCGGTAGATGCGGCTGAGCTTGGCCAGCGCCTGGGCTTCGGGCGTCTGCAGCAGCAGGTGGTCGCGGTTCATGTCCAGGCCATTGGCGGTGCTGCGCCGGCCAGCGGCTGCGCCATCGGGGTTGGCGCGGGGCACGAGCAGCACGTTGATCTTGTCGAGCACTGAGGCCAGCGGGCCTTGCTTGAGGTCCTGGGCCAGGGCCAGCAGCGCTTCGCTGCCGGCGGGCTCATCGCCATGCTGCTGGCCGATCAGCAGCACGGTAGGGCGCTGGCTTTGGTCCAGGTCATGCAAGCTGGTGCTGGCAGCGCGGGTCAGCAACAGCGCCAAAATGGGCTGGCCTTCCTGCGAGGTACCGGCGGTGACCAGCTCGGCCTTGGTGCCGGACTGGCCTGGCGTGGCCAGTTGGCGCAGCCACTGGCCCAGCTCGGCATTGCTGGTGTAGGTGGTGCGGCCCGCGCTCAGTCCTGGCGTGGCGTAGCTGCGCTCGGGATCGGGAAATCGGGCAGCGACTTCGTCGCTCTCCTTCCATCCGCCAAGAGGGCTGCCTTGCAGCGGAACCGTCTCGACCGGCGTGGCGACCACGCCTGGGCTGCCGATGCCAGGGATCTGTACGGGGCTGGGGCCGCTGGCAGGTTTGGTGGTGACTGTCCCGGGCGCTGGCTGGCCGCCCGCGATCGGCGTGCTGTTCCAGGCAGGCAGTGGCGTGCTCGAGCATGCGGACAGCGCAAGCGCTGCGGCGATGACAGTCAGGCTGGTCCAGCCTGGCACTGCGCGCTGGGTGGATGGGGATACTGCGTCGGGTTTCATCATCGTTGTTGTGCGTGACGAATCACGCCCCTCCTGAAAAATACGTTGCCATTATGCAAAGCCGCGTGCAGCTTTTACGTAGGATGGGTGCGAAACAATAAGTTTCCGTGCGTATCTGAAACACACGCTGTCGGCGGCGGTTTGCGCCGCTGCGGTGCCGCCTGGCGGGCGGGTTCATCGCAGGCCCGGAGGAAGCGCCTCAGCGTCGCAGGGCGCTAGGTGTGAAGGTTCAATAGGTTGTATCCGGTGTTCATCCGGGTTGGATTTGAGAGACTGGAAGTCGCCAAACACCCAACCCACTCAGGACAGCCAACCGGATGAACACTCATAAGCATGCCCGACTTACCTTTGCCCGGAGACTGGAGATGGTCAAACAGATGACCTTGCAAGGCCTGGATGCCTCTCAGGCCGGAGCCCTTCAAGGCGTCACCGCACAGACCGCTCGCAAGTGGCTGGGCCGCTACCTCTGGGGCGGCGAAGCAGCCCTGGCCGATGCTTCCTCCAGGCCCATTTGCTCTCCCAAAGCCATCTGCGAGTCCAAGGCCTTACTCATTGTTGAGCTACGCAAACGCCGCATGCTGCAGTCGCGCATTGCCAGCTACGCAGGCGTCTCGGCGTCCACCGTGAGCCGGGTATTGGCCCGTGCGGGCCTGTCTCGACTCAGCGATCTGCAGCCGTCCGAGCCCGTGGTTCGCTATGAGCACGATGCGCCTGGAGACATGCTGCACATCGATACCAAGAAGCTCGGGCGCATCGTTCGGCCCAGCCACCGCGTCACAGGCAATCGGCGCGATTCGGTCGATGGTGCGGGATGGGAGACACTGTTCGTGGCCATTGACGACCACGCACGCATTGCCTTTACCGCTATGCATCCGGACGAGAAAACGCCGCAAGCCGTCGCCTTTCTGCGCAACGCCGTGGCGTACTACGCGGGGCTTGGAGTGAGCATCAAACGCCTGCTGACCGACAACGGTGCGGCATTCCGCTCAAGGGAGTTCGCTGCGGCCTGCAACGCCTTGGGCGTGCAGCACAAGTTCACCAGGCCGTACCGGCCACAGACCAACGGCAAGGCCGAGCGATTCATCCAATCGGCGCTGCGCGAGTGGGCCTATGGTTGGACATACCAGAATTCAGCTGAGCGAACACAAGCCTTACATCGCTGGCAGCATTACTACAACTGGCACAGGCCTCACAGCGGCATTGGTCGAATTACCCCGATGGCCAGGCTCAAATCTGCAAACAACCTCTTGACAGTTCACAGCTAGGCGCCATCATGCGACTGCTCGAATGTAACAGCCGCATCCAGGTCGGGCGACCAATCCCCGGAACCAGCCCCGGGTGTCAGGGCCCGCATGCGCAGCAGCGCACGCACGAAACCGTGGTCCGAGCGGCTGCGGTCGCGCCCTTCATGCAGGTGGTCGTTGAAGTAATCGACGCGGCGCACATCGCCCACGGCATGGCGGCTGCGCGGGTCGAATTCCTCGCTGACCAGAATCTGGTCGAGCACTGCGGGTGCGCCTTGGTGGATGTGGGAATAGGCTACATCTTTTTTCAGCGCTGCATCACCCAGCAGATCGAAGGCATTGAACAGCGCGCGGTCGCGGGCCTTGCGGTCGTAAGCGACCTCGGAGCTGGCGGAGATCATCTGCGTGGTGACGCTGTCGGGCGTGTCGTTGAAATCGCCCAGCACTACCAAGGGCATGCGCGTGTGGCGCAGCAGGTCGATCACCAGGCAGCGCAGCGCTGTGGCTTCCACGCCGCGCATGACCAGCGAGCGCAAGGAGGCAAGGGCGGCGATCTTGGGGTTGTCGCGGTCTTCGAGCGGATTGCCATTGGCATCGAGTAGAAACTTGGGGCGCTTGGATTTGAGGTGGCAGGTGAGCACCGTGAGGATCTGGCCGCGTTTCATCTGCAAGGTGGCGACAAGTGGCGGGCGCTCAAAGCGGGTGTGGACGCCCAGGCCCGGAATGGGCTGGCCCAGCCCGGCAGGAAAATCGGTGAACGAGCGCGTGGCCAGCACCTTCAGCCGCGTAGCCAGCCCCACGCGGGGGGTGCCGCTGGCACCAGCCCGGCCTTCGGTGTTTTCTGCGCCGGGCACCACCGCATAGTGGTAGTGCAGGCCGCTGGCGGCCAGTGCTTCGGTGAAGGCGGCTTCGTCCCATACTTCCTGCACGGCCAGAATGTCTGCATTCAGGGTCTGAAAGCGGCCGCCCAGCCATTGCGTCTTGCGCTCGTACTGCGCCCGCGTGTAGGGCGCCTGGTTGGCGTAGAACTCCCGCTCGGGCAGCGCCAGGTTGAGCACATTGCAGGTGGCTACCGTCAAGGTGTCGGGAGGCAAGGCAGGCGCTGCAGGGTTGGCAGCGGAAGAGGGCATAGAAAAAGGCCGCATGAAACTCGCTTTCGAATGCGGCCTAACCCTAGCGGAATTGGGCGTCCAAATCAACTGCCATCGGCGATGGCGGTAGAAATGCGACGGCCCAGAACGCTGTTTATCGCGATCTATCGCGAGAAGGAGTGGTTGCGGCCGCCCCGGCCTGCACCACCACCGCCGCCGCCGCCATTGCGGTTGCCACCGCCAAAGCCGCCGCGGCGGCCGCGCTCGGCCATGCTGTCCACGCTGGTGCGCATCGGATCGGGCTGGGCCGCGCCGCTGCGGCGATGGTCACGGCCATCGACCGTGCCGCCAAACTGCGTGCCCAGGTGGGCATCAGCGCGTGGCTGGCGTTCGCTGTCCTGGCGCGGGCCGCGACTTGCACCGGGGCCCGCCTGGCGTGGACCTTGCGACGCGCGCTGTGGGCCACGCGCCTCACCCGAGGGGTGGCGTGGGCCTTGGCGGCCGTCGCGGCGTGGTGGGCGCTGCTCGCGGCGTGCCTGGTCCAGGCCTTCGCCGCCAAACTCTGCACCGCCTTCGGCGCGTTCAGCGCGTGGGCCGGGGCTGCGCTTGGCATTGCCGCCGCGCTGGCCGCCGCCTGCATTGCCACCAGGGCCGCGAGCGACCTTGTTGGTGCGCACGCGTTCCATCATTTCCTGGCGGGCAGCCTTGGCCGCTGCCTGCATCACATCACGGCCGGGGGCCTTGCCTGCGCCGCCCCAGATGGTCTGGCGGCCCATGGCGATGGGTTCGGCCTTTTCACCTTCTTCCGGACCAAAGCCTTCGAGCACCTGCACAGGAATGTCCTGCTTGGTGAAGCGCTCGATGTCCATCATAAAGCCTTCTTCATCCATGCACACCAGGCTCACGGCATTGCCTTCGCGGCCAGCGCGGCCGGTGCGGCCGATGCGGTGCACGTAGTCTTCCGAGACATTGGGGATCTCGTAGTTGACCACGTTGGGCAATTCATCAATGTCGATACCGCGTGCTGCAATATCGGTGGCGACCAGCGCGCGCAGATCGCCGGACTTGAAGCCTTCGAGGGCCTGGGTGCGGGCGCTTTGGCTCTTGTTGCCGTGCAGCGCCATGGCCGAGACGCCATTCTTGCTGAGGTATTCGGCCACATTGTTGGCGCCAAACTTGGTGCGGGTGAAGACCAGCACCTGGCTCCAGTTGTTTTCCTGCACGATGTGCAGCAGCACCTGCTTTTTCTTGCCGCGGCCCACAGGGTGGATCACTTGCTTGATGCGCTGCACCGTGGTGTTGCGCGGCGTCACCTGGATGGACTGCGGGTTCTTCAGCAGGCCACTGGCCAGCTCGCGGATTTCATCGCTGAACGTGGCCGAGAACAGCAGGCTTTGCTTGTCCTTGGGCACCATCGCCAGCACTTTTTTCACGTCGTGGATGAAACCCATGTCCAGCATGCGGTCAGCTTCGTCGAGCACCAGGATCTCGACCGTAGACAGGTCCAGAAAGCCTTGCTGCTGCAGATCGAGCAGACGGCCGGGAGTGGCCACCAGCACATCGACGCCCTTTTTGATGCGGTCGATTTGTGGGTTCATGCCCACGCCACCAAAGATGACGGTGGACTTGATGTCCAGGTGCGTGGCGTAGAGGCGCACGTTTTCTTCGACCTGGGCGGCCAGCTCGCGGGTGGGGGCCAGAATCAGTGCGCGGATGGCCTTGTTGCCCCATTTGTTGCGGCTGCCTTCAGATTGGGTCAGGCGCTGGAGCATGGGCAGCGTGAAAGCGGCCGTCTTGCCGGTGCCCGTCTGTGCGCCGGCCAGCAAATCGCAGCCTTGTAGCACGAGCGGGATAGCCTGGGCTTGGATAGGGGTAGGCGTGTCGTAGCCTTGTTCGCGCACAGCCTGCACAATGGCAGGTGCCAGATTCAGTTCTTCAAAGTTCATTGGATCAGATGCGTCCAACCTGGACGCTGGGTATCGGCCTCGTCTAAGCAATTTTTTGGAATAATTGCAGCCAGTCAGGTAGGCAGATGGGTTCAAAGAGGGAGCCCGGAACTGTGTCCATCGTCCCCAGCATTAGCGCTGAAGTCCTAGGCAACTGGAGCCTTTGACTGCGGGTATTGTCGCATGCACCGATAATCCCAGGGTGGCCGCGATCAAAAATCGCATATTTTTTTACTGATTTACCAAAAGAACACATGGCTCAATACGTTTTTTCGATGAACAACGTCACCAAGACGGTTCCTCCGAAGCGACAGATTCTGAAGGGTATTTCTCTGAGCTTTTTCCCGGGCGCCAAGATCGGTGTGCTGGGTCTGAACGGTTCGGGAAAGTCCAGCTTGCTCAAGATCATGGCGGGCGTCGACAAGGAGTTCGAAGGCGAAGCCATCCCGATGGCGGGACTGTCGATTGGCTACCTGCCGCAAGAGCCTCAGCTCAACCCCGAGCACACCGTGCGCCAGGCGGTTGAAGAGGCGATGGCCGAAGTCAACAATGCCAAGGCACGCCTCGAAGAGGTCTATGCCGCCTATGCGGAAGAAGACGCCGACTTCGATGCGCTCGCTGCCGAGCAAGGCCAGCTGGAGGCGGTGATCGCCGCTGCGGGCACCGACTCCGAGCACCAGCTCGAAATCGCGGCCGACGCGCTGCGCCTGCCCGCCTGGGATGCCATCGTCGGCCAACTCTCCGGTGGTGAGAAGCGCCGTGTGGCGCTGTGCAAGCTGCTGTTGTCCAAGCCCGACATGCTGCTGCTTGACGAGCCGACCAACCACTTGGACGCCGAATCGGTGGACTGGCTCGAGCAGTTCCTGCACCGCTTTACCGGCACCGTGGTGGCCATCACCCACGATCGCTACTTCCTGGACAACGCGGCCGAATGGATTCTGGAACTGGACCGAGGCCATGGCATCCCCTACAAGGGCAACTACTCCGACTGGCTGCTGCAAAAGGGCAACCGCCTGGAGCAGGAGCAAAAGGGCGAGGAAGCCCGTGCCAAGGCCCTGAAGAAGGAGCTCGAATGGGTGCGCCAGAACGCCAAGGGCCGCCAGGCCAAGTCCAAGGCCCGTATTGCCCGCTTTGAAGAGCTGAGCGATTACGAATACCAGCAACGTAACGAAACCCAGGAAATCTTCATTCCTGTGGCCGAGCGTCTGGGCAGCCGCGTGATCGAGTTCAAGAATGTCTCCAAGGCGTTTGGTGACCGTCTGCTGATCGACAACCTGAGCATGAACATTCCGGCGGGCGCCATCGTCGGCATCATCGGCCCCAACGGCGCGGGTAAATCCACGCTGTTCAAGCTGATCGCCGGCAAGGAGCAACCCGATTCGGGCGAGGTCGAAATCGGCCAGACGGTGAAGATGGCCTTTGTGGACCAGCACCGCGATGCGTTGGCCAATGAAAAGACCGTGTGGGAGGACATCTCCGGCGGCCTGGACATCATCAACGTGGGCAAGTTCCAGATGGCCTCGCGCGCCTATGCGGGTCGCTTCAACTTCAACGGCCAGGACCAGCAAAAGAAGGTGGGCAACCTCTCCGGTGGTGAGCGCGGTCGCCTGCACCTGGCCAAGACACTGATCCAGGGCGGCAACGTGCTGCTGCTGGACGAGCCCTCGAACGACCTGGACGTGGAAACCCTGCGTGCACTCGAAGACGCCTTGCTGGAATATGCGGGTACAGTATTGGTCATTTCCCACGACCGCTGGTTCCTCGATCGCATTGCGACCCACATTCTGGCGGCGGAAGGGGATAGCCAATGGGTATTTTTTGATGGAAACTATCAAGAATACGAGGCAGATAAGAAGAAGCGGTTGGGAGAAGAAGGGGCAGCGCCCAAGCGGATGCGCTACAAAGCCCTGAAGTAACCCACACCGTACGCCCGTCGCTTTTGCCAAGCGCCGGGCGTTTCAACTGGGAGAGGTGAAGCGTGGAGCAACGGGCCGTATCGGTATTTGACACCTGTCTGGAGCAGGCATTGCATGAGGCCGAGCCTTTGATGGCTGCCATGGGCAATGCGGCTTTGGCGTCTTTGGCTGCGCAGTTGTCGTCTTACAGCAACGTACAAGATCAACAATTGTTGCTGTACGCGCAATCCCAGCTGGCCAGCAAAAAGGCGCAACTGCCGCTCGCGTATGCGCTGCGTCTGCGCCAGGCCGTCTTTGCGATTGCGGAGGGCAAGCGCGAGGACTACCACGCGCAGATGAGCGGCCAGGGCCAGGCCGATGGCTTGCAGGAAGACCGCAACGCGCTGCGCGCCCAGATCGAATGGGGCCGCATGCAGATCAACCTGCTGCAGCAGACCGAGCAAAGCCTGACGGGCCTGGAGCGCGTCTACCGCCCATTGCGCAAGATCACCCGCTACTGGCGCAACGGTAACCCTTTGCACCACACCGTATACCTCGACAGCCTGCAGGCCACGTTGAGCGATGTGGAAATTTCTGCCGACGCAACCGCGCTGTTTCTGCCCGACATGGTGGGCGTCATGGCCGACCACCTGCAGACCAGCTACCAGCGCATCATGACCTTGGCGATGAACAGCTATGCCGAGCTGCTGGCCAAGGCCGAGCTCAAGCGCCGCGCCGCCAAAGACAATACCCGCAGCTTTGTGCAGCGGACCAAGAGCCTGTTCGACATCCCGGCGCATTGCCCCGTGGGCGCCGTCCGGGCCTATAAAACCTTGATCCCGGTGATGGAGCGCATGGCCGCCCAGGACAGCTCGTTCTGGACCGATGCCGACCACCCCGCCCGCGTGCTGGTGCAAACCATTGTCGACAAGGCCACGGTGCTCAAGGAAGAGGGCCGCGCGCTGTCCGATCCGCAGTTCCCGCAGCTGGTGACCGAGACGGTCGAGACGCTGTCGGCCCTGGCCCAGCCCAGTGCGGCAGATTTCGCCCAGGCGCTCAGCCGCTTTGGCGTGCGGCTCAAGCCCCGGCTGTCGTCGGCGCTGCAGGATGTCAATGATTCGGGCTACTCCAGCAGCATGCTGCTGGAGAGCCAGTGGGGCGCGTCGGGCCTCATCAGCATCAGCCCTGAATCCGACTGGGCGCAACTGGCCCAGATGCAGGCAGAGCGCGAGGTGATGGCGCAGCCCGCACCCAAAGCCGGACATCAGCCCGAGCCTGCGCTACAGCCAGCCCCAGCGCCGCTGGCGGCCAGCGCCGCCACGCCAGGCCCTGGAGCGTCTGCCAACCTGGAGCAGATCGAGGCCGAGGTGATGCTGCGCCTGGCCACCAGCTTGCACAGCTTTGATGTGGACCCGGCGCTGCTGGCAGCCTTGACGGGCGCCTGGCCCAAGGTGCTGCTGCAGGCGGCCGAGCGCTCAGGCCAGGATTCATCGCATTACCGCGCCTACCAAGAGGCGGTGGACGACGTGTTGGCCCTGGCAGGGGCCCATGCCAGTGCCAGCATGCACAGCGATGCAGACATGCTGATCCCCTCGCTTCTCACGCGCCTGAAGGCCGGCCTGACCAGCATCGGCTGGATGCCCGAGCGCATTGCACCGGTGCTCACCGCCGTCGCGCAGATGGCGCCCAGCGCGCTGGTGGAGCTGCAAATGGTGCAGGAAGAGGGGCGCCATGCGGTGCCGGCCGTGGCCGCGCCATTGCCCGCTTCTGCGGGGGCCATTGCGTTGTCGCCTGCGCCAACCCCATCGGCCTGGGCTCAGCTGCCCGAGGCCGTGGACGCCATGGGTGAGGATGAGCCCGCCATCATCGTGACGGGCTCGATGCTCGATGCCCCCAAGCCCGACAGCGTGGGGCTGTGGATTGGCGGCAAGCGCCTGGAGGCCGGGGTCTGGCTGGAGTTCCTGGGCCAAGGTGGTGGCTGGGTGCCCAAGCAGCTGAGCTGGACCAATGCGCGCTCGACCATGTTCCTGTTTGTCGCCAGCGGCGGCGCGAGCCAATCGATCACGCGCCGCATGCTCGAGAAGCTGGCGCAGGAGCGGGCGGTACGGCCGGTTTGAGTGCTGGCGGGCAGAGGTCGCAACTGCCTAGTCGCCAACCGCTCATCGCCTAAAGGGCATCTGGGTTTCAGGCCTTTTGGCCGTGGCACAATCTCCGCTTTCGGGGCACCAAGCCCCAGTGGCATGCAGCCACACCAGGCTGCAGCCACCATCAGCCAATAAGCCAATCGCCTGGATGTGCTCAGCGTCCAGGTGCCAAGGAGACACCATGAGCCCATTCTCGCGCAGCCGCATTGCGGCCGCATGCCTGCCCTCGCGCCGCAACCTGCTGGCTGCCACCTTGCTGGGCGCCGCAGCCCTGCTGCCCCTGGCCTCGCAGGCCGCCGATCCCAAGAAGTACCCCGAGCGCACCGTGCGTGTCGTGGTGGGCTTTTCTGCTGGCGGCACCACCGATGTGGTCGCGCGCATTATGGCCAAGGAGCTGACGGCCGAGCTGGGCCAGTCCTTTGTCGTGGACAACAAGCCAGGCGCTGGCAGCAACATCGCCACCGAGCAGGTGGCCCGCGCCGAGAACGATGGCTACACCCTGCTGTTCGTTGCGGTCACCAGCGCGATCAACCAGACGCTCTACCCCAAGGTGCGCTTTGACCTGGAAAAGGACTTTGCGCCCGTCGCGCTGGGCGCCAAGGTGCCCAATGTGCTGGTGGTGAACCCCAGTGTGCCCGCCAATAACGTGCAAGAGCTGATCGCCTTTGCCAAGGCCAACCCCGACAAGGTCTCCTACGCGTCCTCGGGCAGTGGCACCTCGATCCACATGGCAGGGGAGCTGTTCAAGCTGCGCACGGGCCTCAAGACCCAGCATATTCCCTACAAGGGCAGCTCGCCTGCGCTCACCGACCTGATGGCCGGCCAGGTGCAGTTCATGTTCGACAACATGCCGTCGGCCTGGCCGCATGTGAAGGCGGGCAAGCTCAAGGCGCTGGCCGTGACCACCACCAAGCGCTCGCCCACCGCGCCCGATCTGCCGACGATGGAAGAGAGCGGTATCAAGCCTTTTGATGTCTCGTCCTGGTTTGGTCTGATTGCGCCGGCAGGCACCCCGCCTGAAGTGGTGGCAAAGCTCAATGCCGCGATGAACCGCGCCTTTGACAAGCCCCAGGTCAAGGAAGCCTATGAAAAGCTCGGCGCTGTGGCCGAGAAGAACACGCCCGAGCAGTTTGGCGCCTTCATCAAGTCCGAAGTGGCGGCTTGGGCACCGGTGGTCAAGTCCTCGGGCGCGACGGTGGACTGAGGCGCGCCCCTTTCCCATCCGCACAGGCAGCTTCGGCTGCCTTTTTTCTGGCCTGCGCTGGCCTGGGCTACGCCAGCAGGCGGTGGCCTGCGTTAAAGTTCCCAACTGGCACATCCTGACTGATCTTCCTCCTCTGATGCAATCCTCCCCCGTCCATGCGATGACCCCCGGCCTGATGGTGATACACAGCAACCATCCGGAGGCTTTGCGGGACCTGGTCGTGGCCTGGATGCAGCGCTACCCACTCCGCCCCCTGGAGAGCGAGACGATTCTGGTGCAAAGCAATGGCATTGCGCAGTGGCTCAAGCTGTCGATGGCCCAGCCGGTGGCAGAGGGCGGCTGCGGTATTACCGCGGCTGTCGATGTGCAGCTGCCTGCGCAGTTTCTGTGGCAGGCCTACCGGGCGGTGCTGGGCAAGCACGAGGTGCCCGAGATATCGCCTTTGGACAAGCAGCCGCTCACCTGGCGGCTGATGCGCCTCTTGCCCGATCTGCTGGCCCAGCCCGCGTTTGCCGCGCTGCAGCGCTTTTTGGCCGAGGACCATGACCAGCGCCGGCGCTACCAACTGGCCGAGCGCATTGCCGATCTGTTTGACCAGTACCAGGTCTACCGCGCCGACTGGCTGCGCGACTGGGCCGAGGGCCGGGACCAGCTGCGCAGCGCACGCGGCGATATCCAGCCGCTCGATGAAGAGCAGCGTTGGCAGGCGCAGCTATGGCGCGCGCTGCTGGACGATGTGGGCGCCGCCGGAATGGAGACCAGCCGCGCCGCCGTGCACCAGCGCTTTGTGCAGTACCTGCAGTCGCCGCAATCGCCGCAGGCGCATGTCCCCCGCCTGCCGCGCCGCGTGGTGGTGTTTGGCATCTCGTCGATGCCGGCGCAGACCTTGCAGGCGCTCGCTGCCATCTCGCGCAGCTGCCAGGTGCTGCTGTGCGTGCACAACCCCTGCCGCCACCACTGGTCGGACATCGTCGCCGACAAGGATTTGCTGCGCCACCAGTACCGGCGCCAACAGCGCAAGGGCAGCATGCACGGGCTTATCCACGACGACGACCTGCACCAGCATGCCCATCCGCTGCTGGCCGCCTGGGGCAAGCAGGGGCGCGACTACATCCACCTGATTGACGAGTTCGACCAGCCGGACCAGTACGCGTCGCTGCTGGGGCCCGTCAATGGCGGGCGCATTGACCTGTTTGGTGAGGCCGAGCCCAGCCATATGCTGGCCCAGTTGCAGGACGACATCCTGGACCTGCGGCCGCTGGCCGAAAGCCGCGCGCTGTGGCCGGCGGTGGACCCGGCGCAGGACGCCTCCATCCGCTTTCAGACCGCGCACAGCCCGCAGCGCGAGGTGGAGGTGCTGCACGACCAGCTGCTCGCCCGCCTGGGCGCCGATCCTAGCCTGCGGCCGCGCGACATCATCGTCATGGTGCCCGATATCCAGGTCTATGCACCGCATATCGATGCGGTGTTTGGCCGCATCGCCCGCAGCGATGCGCGTTACATCCCCTATTCGCTGGCCGACCAGAGCCAGCGCGGGCGCGAGCCCATGCTGGTGGCGTTGGAGCATGTGCTCGCGATGCCCGAGAGCCGCTTTGCGGTGAGCGAAGTGCTCGATCTGCTCGCTGTCGATGCCCTGCGCCAGCGCTTTGGCATTGACCCGGATGACCTCGCGTTGCTGCACCGCTGGATCGAGGGCGCCGGTGTGCGCTGGGGTCTGGATGCCGCCCAGCGCGCCCGCATTGGTCTGGCGCAGGCGGGAGAGACCAACAGCTGGCGCTTTGGCCTGCGCCGCATGATGCTGGGCTTTGCGGTAGGCCGTGGCGAGGCGCTCGGAGACATCCAGCCCTACGACGAGATTGGTGGCCTCGATGCTGCCGCGCTGGGCGGCCTGGCCGCTTTGCTGCGCGCATTGGAGCAGGCCTGCGATCTGCTGGCCGAGGACCTGCCGCCCAGCACCTGGGTGGAGCGCGCCCGCGAGGTGCTGGTCTTGCTGTTTGACCCCCAGCAAGAACATGAAAAACTGCTGCAGATGCAACTCATCCAAGGCCTGGAGCGCTGGCTGGGCCAGTGCGAAGCGGCAGCGTTTGACGAGGCCTTGCCGCTGTCGGTGGCGCGCGAGGCCTGGCTGGCCGGCATGGATGCCAGCAGCCTGAACCAGCGCTTTATGGCCGGGTCGGTGAGCTTTTGCAGCCTGATGCCCATGCGCGCCATTCCGTTTCGGATGGTCTGCCTCTTGGGCATGAATGACGGCGCCTATCCGCGCCCGGTATCGGTGCTGGATTTTGACCTGATGCGCCAGCAGTACCGGCCCGGCGACCGCTCGCGCCGCGATGATGACCGCTACTTGCTGCTGGAGGCGGTGCTGTCCGCCCGCGAGCAGCTCTATATCAGCTGGGTGGGGCGCAGCATCCGCGACAGCACTGCCCGGCCGCCTTCGGTGCTGATCGGTCAGCTGCGTGACCATCTGGCCCAGGGCTGGCAACTGGCGGGCACCCCCGCAGCACTGTCTGGCCCTGCCGCTGGCGAGGCGCTGCTGAGCGCGCTCACGCAAGAGCACCCGCTGCAGCCTTTCAGCCCACGTTACTTCGCGCAGTCGCCCTCGCATGCGGGCAGCGATGGCCTCTACACCTATGCACAGGAATGGCATGGTGTGCACGGCGATGGCCTGCAGACCGAGGCGGCCGAAGACGCGCTGGAGGCCTTGCCCGAGATGGGGCTGGAGGCCGCGCTGAACCTGCGCCAACTGCAGGACTTTGCACAAAAGCCGGTGGCTGCTTTCTTTCGCCAGCGCCTGCGTGTGTATTTTGAGGACGAGGACCTAACCGGCCAGGACGAGGAAATGTTTGCCCCCGATGGCCTGCAGGCCTGGGCCTTGCAGGTCAGCTTGTTGAGCGCCTTGGAGCCCTGGGTGCGCGACAACCCCCAGGCGGCGGCCGATGCGCCCCGCCTGCGCGCGCAGCTCGATGCCGCTGCCCAGCGTTTGCGGCTGGAGGGGCGCCTGCCGCTGCGCGCCTTTGCCGATTGCGCGCTGGAGCCCGCTTGCGATGCCGCCCAGCGTGCGCTGCAGGTCTATGCGGCGGCACTGCGCTACTGGCCGCAGGCGAGCAGCGCAGCACTGGAGCTGCGCTACAGCGATGGCGCAGAGGGCCCGGCCGTGGCCGACTGGTTGCGCGGCCTGCGCTGGGCCGATGCAGCCGGCCAGCAGCAAGCCGCCAAGATCAGCCTGTCTGCCGGCCGCTTGCATGCCGGCGAGCAGCTGCGCTATGACCGCCTGGTGCGCGCCTGGGTCGAGCACCTGGCCTGGCACAACGCGGGCCAGGCGCTGACGACGGTGGTTTGTACCGAATCGGGCATTGCGGTGTTTCCCTCGCTGGCCGCTGGCGCTGCGCAAGCGGCCTGGCGCCAGTTGCTGGCGCTGTGGCAGCAAGGCATGCGCGCGCCCTTGCCGGCCGCTGTGCGTACCTCCATCGCCAGCCTGGCGCCCACGGCATCTGCCGGCCAGCTCGCGGCGCTCTATGACGACAGCTACCGGGGCACCGGTGAGCTGCAGCGCTCGGCCGAGCTGGCCCGGGTGTTTCCGGATTTTGATGCGCTGCTGGCCGCTGGTTTGCTGGATGTGGCCCAGCAGCTCTATGGCGACATGCTGAACCACGTGCAATTGGTCAATGGCCAGCATCCGCAGGCGCTGGCGCGCTTTGCGGAGGGTGATGCGGGCGACGCGGGTGATGGGGAGGGGCCGCAATGAGCGCGATGCCAAGCGATACCACTCTGCCACTCGAGCCGCTGCGCTTTCCGCTGTGGGGCAGTCGCTTGATCGAGGCCAGTGCCGGCACCGGAAAAACCTATACGATCGCCGCGCTCTACCTGCGTCTGGTGCTGCAGCATGGCGGCGAGCAGGCCTTTGGCCGGCCGCTGGCGCCGCCCGATATTCTGGTGGTGACCTTCACCGATGCGGCGACGCAAGAGCTGCGCGACCGCATTCGCCAGCGCCTGTCAGAAGCTGCCCAGCTGTTTGCGCAGAACCCGCAAGAGCCGGATAGCGAAGCGGCAGTGGATCCCTTGCTGCTGGCACTGCGCGCCGACTACCCCGCCAGCCGCTGGCCCGCCTGCGCCCGTTTGCTGCACGAGGCCGCGAACTGGATGGACGAGGCGGCGGTCTCCACCATCCACAGCTGGTGCTACCGCATGCTGCGTGAGCATGCGTTTGACAGCGGCAGCCTGTTCCAGCAGAGCCTCATCACCGACCAGAGCGAGCTCCTGACCCAGGTGGTGCAGGACTACTGGCGCCGCCAGTTCTATGATCTGCCCGCCAGCTCACTGCGCAGCTTGCTCCAGGTGGTGGCCACGCCGCAGGCCTTGCAAGAGGCCATCCAGCCCATGCTCAGCCGCCAGGATGCCGACTGGCGCTACGACGGCGCGGCACTGGCGCCTGCCGACCAGGTCGATCTGGCCGCATTGCTGGCCCAGGCCAGCGAGGCAGCCGCACGCCACACCGCGCTGGAGAACAGCGCACGCCTGCTTTGGCAGCAGCACCGGGCCGAGCTGGAGCAGCTGCTCATCGCGCTGCTGCCGGGTCTCAACGGCACGACCTATCCCAAAAAGGACGAGCCGGGCGTGTTCGAGGCCTGGCTCGCCGCCATGGCGGCCTGGAGCGATGGCGAGCCGGCCCCCGCCAAGATTCGAGCCTTCAGCCAATCGGGTATCAAGGCTAAAAAAGGCGTGACCGTGCCCGCGCATGCGGCCTTTGCCGCCATCGATGCCTGGCTGGAGGCCGTAGCGCAAGACGCAGAGTCCGCCACGCCACTCAAACCGCTGCTGCTGCGCCATGCGATTGCCCATGTGCAGCGCGCGCTGGAGGCGGAAAAGCAGCGCCGCGCCGAGCTGGGCTTTGACGACCTGCTGCAGCGCCTCGATAGCGCCTTGCATGCGCCTGGCGGTGAGGCGCTGGCGCAGCGCATCCGCAGCCAGTTTCCGGTGGCGATGATCGACGAGTTCCAGGATACGGACCCGCTGCAGTACCGCATTTTTGAGTGCATCTACCGCATCGCTGACAACGACCCCGCGCAGGGCCTGTTCATGATTGGCGACCCCAAGCAGGCCATTTACGCGTTTCGCGGTGCCGATATCTACACCTACCTGCGCGCCCGCGCTGCCACCCAAGGGCGCCATTACTCGCTGGGCACCAACTACCGCTCCACCCAGGCGGTGGTGCAGGCCATCAACCACTGCTTTGTGCATGCCGAGGGCCATCCCCGCGCGGCCTTTCGCTTCCGGCAGGACGCGCAGCACAATCCCGTGCCCTTTGTGGCCGTCGATGCAAACGGCCGGCGTGACGCACTCTTTTTGCAGGGCGAGGCTACGCCGGCGATGACCTTGTGGACCCTGGATGCCGGCACGCCAGCGCTGGCCGATGCCGCCGACGAGCAGGGCGATGCCGCAGCCACTGGCAAGAGCGCGCGCACCGGCGTGGCCGAATCGGCCTACCGCCAGCGCATGGCGCAGTCGGCAGCCAGCCAGATCACCACCTGGCTCAATGCCACCCGGGCGGGCCAAGCCGGTTTTGGCCCATCTGCGGATGCGCTGGTCCGGCCGCTGCGCCCAGCCGATATCGCCATCCTGGTGCGGGGCCGCGCCGAGGCAGAGCTGGTGCGCAATGCGCTCAAGGACCGGGGGCTGGCCAGTGTCTACCTGTCGGACCGCGACTCGGTGTTCCAGACCGCTGAGGCCGCCGACATGCTGCGCTGGCTGCGCGCCGTCAATGCGCCGGGCCATGACGGCCTGCTGCGCGTGGCGCTGGCCACCGCGTCGATGGACTGGTCCTGGCAGGACCTGGAGCGGCTCAACCACGATGAGCAGCATTGGGAGCAACTGGCGCTGCGCACCCGCGTGTTGCAGCAGCTGTGGCAGAAAAAGGGTGTGTTGCCGATGCTGCGCCAGTGGCTGCTTGATTTTGACCTGCCCGCGCGCTGGCTGGCCCAGCCGGGCGGCGAGCGGCGCCTGACCAATGTGCTGCACCTGGCCGAATGGCTGCAGCGCGCATCGACCGAGGTGGAGGGCGCGCAGGCGCTGATCCGCCGCCTGGCCGAGCAGATGGACAGCCCCGAGGGCGAGGAAGAAATCCTGCGCCTGGAAAGCGATGCCGATCTGATCAAGGTGGTCACCATCCACAAGTCCAAGGGGCTGGAGTACCCGCTGGTGCTGCTGCCCTTCATCAGCAGCTGGCGCGATTTTGATGGCAAGAGCCGGGGCTATGCGCAGTACCACGATGCCGCATCGGGCGGCCTGGTGGTGGAGCTGAACAACAAGCACCAGGACGCCGTCAGCGCCAATAACGACGAGCGCCTGAGCGAAGACATGCGCCTGCTCTATGTGGCGCTGACCCGCGCCCAGTACGCACTGTGGCTGGGCGTGGCGCCGCTGGCCAAGGGCATGAGCCGCGCGGGCAGCCTGGAGAAAAGCGCCGTCGGCTACCTGCTGGCCGGCGGGCAAAAATTGCCTGACCTAGAACTGCATGCCTATCTGCAGGACTTTGCCAGCGGCTGTCCGCAGATGGCCGTGCAGCCGGTGCCCGAGGTCAGCCTGCAGCGCTACCAACCTGAGCGCCCGCCCGCCGCCTTTGCGGCGCGCCAAACGCGCCGGCAGGCCGATGAGCACTGGTGGATCGCCAGCTTCTCGGCGCTGACCGAGCGGCTGGGCTATGCCGCCCCTTCGCCGAGCCTCTGGATCGAAGACGCGCTGACAGCCGCTGAACCCGAAACGGCGCAGCAGGACCAGTACCTGGAGCCGCAAGAGCCCGCACCCGATGCGGCCACGCCCGGCCAGCCGGAGCCCGGTAGCCTGCATGCCTTTCCCAAGGGGCCTGACGCCGGCAACTTTCTGCACGGCCTGCTGGAATGGTGCGCGCAAGAGGGTTTTGCCACGGTGCTCAGCAGGCCTGCGGCATTGGATGGCATCATCGCCTACCGCTGCCAGGTGCGCGGCTGGGCCGATTGGGCCGAGCCGCTGCAAGGCTTTGTGCGGCAATGGCTGCAAACGCCGCTGCGGCTGCAGGGTGCGCCCACTGACAGGCAGGTCGACACGCCGGTCGACAGCCCGGTCGCACTGCAGTCGCTGGGCGACTACCAGGTCGAGATGGAGTTCTGGCTGTCGATCCACCGGGCCTCGACCGGCCAGCTCGATGCGCTGGTGCAGCAGCATGTGCTGCCCGGCCATCCCCGGCCCGCGCTGCTGGCCAACCAGCTGCATGGCATGCTCAAGGGCTATATGGACCTGGTGTTCGAGCAGGGCGGCCGCTACTATGTGATGGACTACAAATCCAACTGGCTCGGTGCGGACAGTGCGGCCTACACGGCAGAAGCCATGGCCGCTGCCGTGCTGCAGCACCGCTATGACCTGCAGTATGTTCTGTACACCTATGCGCTGCACCGCTTGCTGCAGCAGCGCCTGCCCGGTTATGACTACGAGCGCGATGTGGGCGGTGTGCAGTATTGGTTTTTGCGGGGCGTCGGTGCGGACCTCCAGGGCCTCTACCATGACAAGCCCCCGCGTGCACTGATGGATGCGCTCGATGCGCTGTTTGCGCAATGATGATGAATGCAATGACGACAGAACCCCAGGACGGTATGCCCGAGAACGGCCAGGCTCAAGATGGCCTGCCCACCCAGCGATCGGCTGCCCGCACGCTGGCCGTGCCCGACGGCGCCACCGCCAGCCTGCTGCACACGGTAGAGCGCTGGACGGCACATGGCTGGCTGCGCAGCCTCGACCAGGCGCTGGTGCTTTTTCTGCGCGAACTCGATCCCGCCGCATCACCGCTGGTGCTGCTGGCCGCCGCGCTGGCCAGCCACCAACTGGGCCGGGGCCATGTCTGCCTGGATCTGCAGGCTACCCTGGACAATAGCCGTTTTGCGCTGTCGCTGCCGCCCGATACCGTGGCGCAGGGGAGTGGCGCCACCGAGCCCACGCCCTTGCCGTTGCCCAGCGAGCTGCTGGCCCAGGTCAACCTGCTGCAGTGGCAATCGGCCTTGCAGGCGAGCGCACTGGTGGCCGCACCTGGCAAACCCAGCCAGGGCGGCACGCCGCTGGTGCTGCAAGGTGATCGCCTCTATCTGCGCCGCTACTGGCAGTACGAGCAGGATGTGGCGCAGGCGATTGGCCAGCGCATCACTGCCAGCCAGCATCTGCGCCAGGGCCGCAGCGCCGCGCAAGACGCGATGCTGCGCCAGGCGCTGGACCAGCTGTTTCCAACGGCGGGTAATCCGATTTCCGATGCGCCGGACTGGCAGAAAATGGCCTGCGCCTTGGCGGCCTCCAGCGCCTTTTCCATCATCACCGGCGGCCCCGGCACCGGCAAGACCACCACGGTGGTCAA
This sequence comes from Comamonas koreensis, assembly GCF_014076495.1. Taxonomy (NCBI): domain Bacteria; kingdom Pseudomonadati; phylum Pseudomonadota; class Betaproteobacteria; order Burkholderiales; family Comamonadaceae; genus Comamonas; species Comamonas koreensis. The sequence goes on from NZ_CP043575.1 coordinate 2,861,905, forward strand.
GCTGCTGGCGCTGCTGCAGAGCATGGCGCTGCAGCAGGACGGGCGGCCGCTGCGCATCTGTCTGGCTGCGCCCACCGGCAAGGCGGCAGCGCGCCTGTCCGAATCGATCGTGCAGGCCTTGCAGCGCCTGGGGGATGCGCAGCTTCCTGCGGTGCCGCCAGCGCCGGGCAGTGGTGAGGCGCGCAGCCTCAAACCGCTGATCCCTACGGAGGCCCAAACCCTGCACCGGCTGCTGGGCAGCCGGCCCGACAGCCGGCATTTTCGCCATGATGCCCAGCACCCGCTGACGCTCGATGTGCTGGTGGTCGATGAGGCCTCGATGGTCGATCTGGAGATGATGGCGGCCTTGCTGTCGGCCCTGCCGCCGCAGGCCAGGCTGGTACTGCTGGGCGACAAGGACCAGCTCGCATCGGTGGAGGCCGGCGCGGTGCTGGGCGAGCTCTGCGCCCAGTCCGAGCGGGGCCTTTATTGGCACGAAACGGCGCAGTGGCTGCAGCAGGTGACTGGCCAGCAGGTGCCCGCCGAGCTGCAGGACATAGCAGGCAAGCCGCTGGACCAGGCAGTGGCCATGCTGCGGGTCAGCCACCGCTTTCATGCCGACAGCGGCATCGGCCAGCTAGCCGGCGTCGTCAATACCGGGCGGCGCAAGGCGATCAAGCCGCTGCTGAAAGCGGGCTACCCCGATCTGGCCGCGTATGCGGTGCCGGATCTGACGCATTCGTCGCTGGCCCAGCTGGTGCTGGATGGCGGCGGCAAACGTTTTGTCGACAGTGCGGCCAAGCGCGATGCGGGGCCGGTGGGCTATGGCCACTACCTGCAGGTGTTGCGCGAGATGCCGGCCAACCCCAGCCCGGAGGCCTTGAACCCATGGGCGCTGCGCCTGTTGCGGGCACATGGCGAGTTTCAGGTGCTCTGCGCGCTGCGCAGCGGGCCCTGGGGTGTGGAAGGGCTCAATGAGCGCATTGCCCAGCTGCTGGCCCACCGCGAGCTGATTGCGCAAAGCAGCGGCTGGTATGCCGGCCGCCCGGTGTTGGTGACCCGCAATGACTACAGCCTCAAGCTGATGAATGGCGATATCGGCATCACGGTGCAGATGCCGGCGGGCCAGGCGCTTGACGCTGGCGGGGCAAGTGGCGCCGCGGTAGCGCAAGGCGCGCTGCGCGTGGTGTTTGCCACCAGCGAGGGCCTGCGCTGGGTGCTGCCCAGCCGGCTGCAGGCGGTCGAGACGGTGTATGCGATGACCATCCACAAATCACAGGGCTCGGAGTTCAACCATGCGGCCGTCGTATTGCCGCCCAGCCTGTCGCCGATCATGACCCGCGAGCTGGTCTACACCGGCATAACCCGGGCCAAGCGCTGGCTGACGGTCGTGGCTGGCGGCAGCAGCAATTTCGCGGTGCTGGAAGAGGCGACGGAGCGCCAGGTCCGGCGCTCAAGCGGATTGCGACAAGGTGAGTTGTAGCCGTTGGTGCTAGCGCTTGGGGCTTGTAGAGGTCGCAGGCCAGTGCAGCAGAGCAGGGCCGTTTGGAGCAAAGAGCGTCGCAGCGGTTGCGATAGGCGAGTGCGCATCGGCTGCGGGGGTTTCATCGAAAAAATGCGTGGCTGTGCGAAAAGATCGTTGGCTGGCCATAACGACCCTGGAGCTGAACGGGCCCCAAGAGTCGCCCCACGATGAAACAATCACCGTTGCGAGGGCGCTGGGCATGTGTGCATGCGCAACGCCCCTGACAGCGGCGATGGGCGAATAATAACACTGAATGAGAATAATTATCAATACTGGTATTGATATATGCTTCTGGTTTGCTGGATTTGTGTAAGTTTTTGTTTTTGGTTGATTTTTCTTGACCTTTCCCCTGGAAATGGGGATGCAGCGTTCAGGAAAATTTGGTAACTTCGCCGTATCGATAAAAAATATTGCGGGAGTTCCAACCATGTCCGGTTCCAGTTACAGCTTCAAATCCACAGCGCTTGCGATGCTGGCGCTCACGGCATCGGCCTGGGCGCAGGCTGCCTGCTACACGGTCTATGACAGCAAGAACGAGGTGGTGTATCGCAGTGCTGAGCCCCCGGTGGACATGTCCAAGCCGCTGCACCAGACGGCAAGCGAGCTGCCCAGCGGCAGCCGTGTTGTCTTTACGCCCAACCATGCCGTATGCGTCACCGAGGTGCATGCACTGCCAGGCGGCAAGAAGCTCACCTCGAGCAGCGCCAACATGGTCACTGACCAGCTGAGCCTGGGCAGCATGATCACGGCGCAGTAAATAGGCAGCGGTGGCGGCACACCGTGGCGTCCATGCATGGCAGGCAGCTCGCAGGCTGCCTTTTTTGCGTCTGCCTGCGCCAAATTGCCAGAGGTTGGCCGCAGGCCATTGCCCAGCCTGCGAAAATACCGGGATGAGCCAAGCGCAGACCCCACAGAATATTCCCGAATCCCCCGATGCCGCCGAAGCGGCGCAGTTCCCCGCAGATGCGTTGAAGATCGTGTCCATGGACATGGACGCCCAGGGCGTGGCGCGCCGTGCCGATGGCAAGGTCGTCTTTGTCGATGGCGCGCTGCCTACCGAATGGGTGAGCGCCAAGACGCGGCGCAAGAAAAACAACTGGGAGCAGGCCGATCTGCTGCAGATCCACCGCGAGTCGTCGCAGCGCGTGCGGCCCGGCTGCCCCAACTTTGGCCTGCATGCCGGCGCCTGCGGCGGCTGCAAGATGCAGCATCTGCATGTGGGCGCGCAAATTGCCACCAAGCAGCGCGTGCTCGAAGACAACCTCTGGCACCTGGGCAAGGTGGTGGCTGAGACGGTGATGCGCCCCATCGAGGGGCCCAGCTGGGGTTACCGCTTCCGCTCGCGCCTGTCGGTGCGCTATGTCGCCAAGAAGGGCAAGGTGCTGGTGGGCTTCCATGAGCGCAAGAGCCGCTACATCGCCGACATGGAAACCTGCAAGATCTTGCCGCCGCATGTCGACGCCTTGCTGATGCCCATGCGCGCGCTGATCGGCAGCCTCGATGCCCGCGAGACCTGCCCGCAGATCGAGGTCGCCTGTGGCGACCAGGTCACCGCGTTGGTGCTGCGCCACCTGGAGCCCCTGAGCGAGGCCGATCTGCAGCGCCTGCGCGATTTTGCCGCAGCCCACAAGGTGCAATGGTGGCTGCAACCCAAGGGGCCGGACACCGTGCACCTGATGGATGGCGTGGGCGAGCAGCTGTCCTATGCGCTGCCCGATTTCGGTATCACGATGCCGTTCAAGCCCACCGACTTCACCCAGGTCAACCCCCACATCAACCAGGTGCTGGTGACGCGCTCGCTGCGCCTGCTGGATGCCAAGAAGACCGAGCGCGTGATCGACTGGTTCTGCGGCCTGGGCAACTTCACGTTGCCGATCGGCACGATGGCCGGCGAGGTGCTGGGCATCGAGGGCTCCGAGACCCTGGTGCAGCGCTCGCACGAGAACTATGCCGCCAACAATGCGACGCGCCCCGAAGGCAGCGCGCTGGCGCCCACGCGCTTTGTGGCGCGCAATCTGTTCGAGATGACGCCCGAGATGCTGATCGCCGACGGCCAGGCCGACAAGTGGCTGGTCGACCCTCCGCGTGAAGGCGCGTTTGCGCTGTCCAAGGCGCTGGCCGACATCCACAAGGCGCGCCACCAAGTGCCTGATACCGCCCCGCTGCCTGACAGCGCCAAGGACTGGACACCGCCCCAGCGCATCGTCTATGTGAGCTGCAACCCCGCGACGCTGGCGCGCGATGCCGGGCTGCTGGTGCACCAGGCCGGCTACCGCTGTGTGGCCGCAGGCGTGGTCAACATGTTCCCGCATACCGCCCACGTCGAGAGCATGGCCGTGTTTGAATGGGATGGCCATGCACCGTCGGTCAAGACCGAGGGGGATGCGGCCGACGTGGAGACGGCCGCCGTGGACACGGCCGACGCTGCCGAGCCGAGCGCTGCGCCAGAAAACGCAGCAGCCTGATGACGACAGGGTATTACCCCCGTTTTAGGCACAAATGCTGTGATGCCTGTGCTTGATTAGGGCGGTGAAATACCGTTAAGCTGGCAGGCTGAACAACCGGGTTTCCCGAATATTTTCCAAGGAGTTACCATGAAAACCAAAGCAGTGCTGGAGTTGGCCGATGTCAAGGCGGTGTTGAATGCGGCCGAGGCCGAAGCGGTCAAGAACCAATGGATCGTCAGCATTGCGGTGGTGGACGACGGCGGCAACCTGCTGGGCATGATCCGCCGCGATGGCGCAGCTCCCGTGTCCGCCCACATCTGCGTGGCCAAGGCCCGCACCTCGGCGCTGGGCCGCCGCGAGAGCAAGGGTTTTGAGGACATGATCAATGGTGGCCGCACCGCTTTCCTGAGCGCTCCGCTGATCGACGGCATGCTCGAAGGCGGCGTGCCGATCATCAAGGATGGTGAATGCCTGGGCGCCGTGGGCGTCAGCGGTGTCAAGGCACCTGAAGATGCACAGATCGCCAAGGCGGGTATTGCAGCCCTGGGGCTGTAAGGCATAGCCCTTGCGCCTTGCCAAGGTGCAAAGGGCTCCGGCCCATCAACGACGAAGCGGCCACTGGCCGCTTTTTCGCGTCTGAATGTGTAGCTGGGGCGTCAAACCAGCGCAGGTGCGGGCGCCTGCAGAAAGTGCGTGGTGGGCTCCGCACTGCCATCGTCGAGCATCAGCACCCGCTCGGGCCAGCGCAGGGCGGCGAGCTTGAAGTCCTTCTCGGGTGGCTGGCCCGCGAGCCGGGCCGTCCAGCGCGCGCCCACGGAGAAGTCCACGCAAAAGACATTGCCGCGCAGGCCATGCCAGGCATGCGGGTTGATGTCGGCGAACAAATCCTGGTCGCCCTTGCCCAGCATCGAGCGGTCGAGCTCATGGATGCGGCGCCAGTAGTGGCCGACGATGACCGGTGTGTTGTCGGTATAGGTATCCCACCAGGCAACACGCTCGACAAAGCGCCATTTGCCGCCGGCATAGAAGGGCTCGCTGCCGCGGCGCTCCACACCGCAGCTGAGCACCTTCAAGGGGTTGTACTGGGATTTGTTCAGCTCGCTGTCGGCATGCGCGGGCATGAACGGGGGGCAATGGGCGCCATCTTCCAGGTGGTAGGGCCAGGCCTGGTTTTCGGCCTTCAGCCGGGCTGGAATGCCCAAGGTCTTGGCGTGCAGGTAGGCTTCTTGCTCCAGGCGGTCATAGTCCTGGGCGACATGGCCGGGCCGCAGTGCGCGGGCCTGGTTGATCTTGTCGTCGATCCAGGCGGCATGAACGATGCGCAGGTCCGCGCGCTCCAGAGCCAGCGGCAGCTGGCGCAAAAACGGCAGCATTTCTTCATCAAAAGCCTGGTCCGCGCGTACATAGGGCGCGTACTTGCGATTGTCAGCCTCGATGCGCTCGTCAAAGTACCAGCCCGAGCCGTCCTTGGCATCTTCGCGCAGCAGGTTGATTTCATGGTTGCCGAGCACCGCGCAGGCATGGCCGTTGTCTACCCAGCGGCGCACCAGCGCCAGTACGCCGGGGCTGTCCGGGCCCCGGTCGCAGAAATCACCGACAAAGACCAGCGTGCGGCCTGCCGGGTGGCCACCATCTTTGTCATAGCCCAGATGCCGAACCAGCGACTCCAGTGCCTGGCGCTCGCCGTGCACATCGCCGATCACATCCAACGGGCCGGCGGGCAACGCTTGTACCAGGCTCATCGTCACAGTGTTCCGTCTTGTTGCAGCGCCCGGTGCTTGGGGCCCGGCGCGCCGCAGATTGCTATTCGATGAAATCCATTTTGCATGAATTTGCTGCGCCGCACCAGCGTGGTGCCATCGGTGAGCGCGTCTCTCAGGCGGGCTGGCGCTGGTAGCAGACAAACGCAAAGGGCAGGCCATTGCTGCTGGTGTGGCGCTCACGCGAGACCTCCTGCCACTGGCTGCCGAGCACCGGCGCATGGGCATCGCCGTCAAAATCCTGGTCGATCTCGGTCACCCAGACTTCGTCGGCCAGGGCCAGCGACTGGGCATAGATCTGCGCCCCGCCAATCACCCAGACGGGCTGGCCCAGCGCCTGGGCCGTGGCCAGTGCCTGCTCCAGATCGGCGGCGACGTGGACACGTTCACTGGCCGGGCTGGGCTGCCAGCCGCTCTGACGCGTGACGACCACATTGTCACGGCCCGGCAGCGGGCGAAAGCGCGGCGGCAGGGAATCCCAGGTCTTGCGGCCCATGACGACGGTCCCCCCAGCGGTCTTTTGCTTGAAAAAGGCCATGTCCTCGGGCAGGTGCCAGGGCAGCTGGTTGTCGCGGCCAATCACGCCATTGCGGGCGCGGGCAAAGATCAGATGGATGCGGGCTGGGGTCATGGCGTGCGGGCCACCCAACGCGCAATGGCGCGCCGGCAGGCCTGGTAGAGGGGGTGTTCGATCGCGTGGTAATACAGGGCCGACAGCGCGACCAGGACTGCCAGCACCAGCAGCAAGCTGAGCGAGCGGTGGGGAATGTCGAGCGCCAACGACGTGGTGGCGCGTTGCACGACCTGGAAGAGCAGCAGGTGCAGCAAATAGATCGCAAAGGAATAGTCCCCGAGCCTGGCGAGCAGCTGCCATGCCCGGTGCTGGGGCGTTGGCAGCAGCAAAGCTGCCCCTACCAGTGCGGTGGCGGCAGCCCCCACCAGCAGCGCGCGGTCCGCCCAGTGGAAAAAACCGACGATGCCAGGTGCGTACAAGGTGGCGCTGTGGCTGTAGTACACCGCTGTGGCGCCCAGCAGCGCGCTGGCCAGCAGCCAGGCGTACCAGCGCTGCTGCGGGTGGCGCTGCAGAAAGCGGTACATGAAGTAGCCGGCAAAGAACTCCAGCACCAGCGGCGCCGCATAGAACCAGACGAGTGGCGTGGCTTGCGAAAACATATCCGGGCGGTAGCGACCCGTAGCGGCGTAATACAGCACCAGCGCAACGATGACCATGGCCCATCCCGCCAGCGCGCGGTCACGCCAGAGCTTGGGCAGCAGCAAACTGGCGCCGATGACGAGATAGAAATATAGCTCGTAGACCAGGGTCCAGATCACCGCATTGATATGCAGGCTGAAATTGGCCGGATAGAGCAGCGCCGACGACAGCAGGTTCACATCCGGCGGCATGGCGCCCAGCGCTTGCAAGCCCACCACATAGAGCAGCATCGCCGGCCACCAGCCGGTGTAGATGCGGGCAAAGCGGGTGGCGACAAACTGGGCGGAAGGACGCAGGCCGGTGGGCGTGTTGCTGGTGGCCAGCGCCATGATGACGCCGCTGATGACAAAGAAGATGTCGACACCGACAAAGCCGCCCTCGGCAATGGCGCGCAGCCAGCCAGGAAGCTCGGGGAAGAAGCTGTAGGTCCGCGCATGGTAGAGCGCCACCCACAGGGCGGCAGCAAAACGCAGAATCTGGATGGACTGGATCATGGCACGGGGGTGGGCGCAGGCGGTCAATGCCGGGCAAGCGCTGCAGCGGGCGCTGGGATGCGCATCCGCTGGCAGTGCTTGTCACTTGCGTGCCGTCAGGGGCGGTGTCCGCTCAGCGGAACAGCACGCCCGCTTCGTCCGGGTGCCAGGCAGGGTATTTTTCCATCACCTGCTCGAACAGCGCCGAGTCGGTCAGACGCAGCAGCCAGGCTTGCAGATGGGGCCAGGGGTGATTCTGCCATGCCGCCTCATCGATGCCGGCAAACTGGCGCACAAAGGGGCGGATGGCCATGTCGGCCAGGCTCGGGTCGCGGCCAAACAGGTAGCCGGTCGCCGCCAGCTGCTGGTTGAGCGCACCCAAAAAGGTCTGGGCGGTGGCCGCTGCGGCAGCGGCGTCTGCTTGCGGGTAGCGGCTGGGGTATTTGCAGCGGTCCAGCGCGGGTTTGAATTCGCTGTCATGGCGGGCGATCAGCGCCTGCATCTCGCCCAGGCTACCGGCAGTGGGGCTGAGCCACTGGTCGGGGTCATTCTGGCGCAGCGCCCAGAGCATGATCTCCAGGCTCTCTTCGAGCACCGTGCCGTCGGCGAGCACCAGCACCGGCACGGTGGCCTTGGGCGATGCATCCAGCAGCGCCTGGGGCTTGTCCTTGAGGACGACCTCGCGCAGCTGGCAGGCAATGCCGGCATAGGCCAGCGCCAGGCGGGCCCGCATCGCATAGGGGCAGCGGCGGAACGAGTACAGCACCGGCAGGCCTTGCAAGGCCTGCTGCTGCGCGGCGATCTTTTGCTGGCGCGATTGCTGCGAGCTGGCCTGGGTGTGGCCCAGATGGGTGTCACCGCGCTCCTGCGCCAGGTCCATCTGCCGCTGGCGCTCGGCCAGCGACTGCAGTTGCTCAGGCGTGCGGCTGCCGTGGCAGTAGGGGCAGCTGACGCCGCGCACATAGTGGGCATGGGCCAGCTCGGCCGCGCCCAGCGGCATGCGGCAGCTGCGGCACAGCTGGTGGGGGCCGCGCACCAGGCCGTGGCCGACGGAGACGCGCTCGTCAAACACAAAGCAGTCGCCCCACCACATCGATTCGTCCTCGGCCACCGTTTCCAGGTACTTGAGGATGCCGCCTTCGAGGTGGTACACCTCCTCAAAACCCTGGGTCTTCATGTAGGCGGTGGATTTTTCGCAGCGGATACCCCCGGTGCAAAACATTGCCACCTTTTGCTTGCCATGCAGCGCGCCGCCGGGCTGGGACTGCTCGGCCACCCATTGCGGAAACTCGGTAAAGCTCTTGGTGTGCGGGTTGATCGCGCCCTCAAAACTGCCAATGCCCACCTCGTAGTCATTGCGCGTATCGACCAGCACCACATCGGGCTGGCTGATCAGCGCATTCCAGTCCTCGGGCTTGACATACTGGCCGGCATTGCGCGCGGGGTTCAACTCGGGCACGCCCAAGGTCACAATCTCCTGCTTGAGGCGCACGCGCATGCGGTAGAAGGGATTGCTGTCGGCATAGGCCTCCTTGTGTACCAGGTGGGCCAGGCGCGGGTCACGCTTGAGCCAGTCCAGCACCGCTTGCACATCGGCAGGCAGCCCGGCAATCGTGCCGTTGATACCTTCATGGGCCAGCAGCAGCAGGCCCTTGACCTGGTGCTGGTCACACAGCGCCTGCAAGGGCTGCTGCCACTGGGCAAACTCGGGCAGGTCGATGAACTGGTAAAGCGCGGCGGTGAGGTATTGCTGGGACATGGAGAAAATCTGCGAAAAATACGCGCCCCTGTGGCCGTATTTTTCGGGGTATTGCATAGGAAAAGCCAGGTGGACTGGAGGAGGGCCCTTCGATCCACCAACTTGGGGTGGCTGCAGGGGGCTGGCGCCGGCAGGGTGGCCTGCGCAGGCATCCCCATGGCGGGCGGGCCGCAGTCCAACGGCTGAACATCGTACTGTATCTGAATCGCCCATTTCTAGACCTGGATCAGCAAAATGGCCCAGCGTGCAGGCGTAAAAAAGCCCGGCAGGGCCGGGCGGGTTTTGCAGCAGTTGCGCGCTTGCTGATTACTTGGGGCTCAGGCCCGTGATGTCGTAGAAGTTGATCTTGCCGCCACCGTCAAAGACGCGGTCGCCAGGGTTGATGCCGGCAGGGCAGGCGCCCAGGTACTCGCCCTTGATATTGCGGGTGGTCTCCACGGTGCTGCCATCGGGCATCTGCTGCTTGGTGACCGACAGCACATGGAAGTTGTGCTGGAAGTCGCCGGTGATCTTGCGGCTGCTCTCGATGCGCTGCTCGGTCTGGCCCACCTTGCAGTTGGACGTGAATTGCCAGCCATTGCTGTCTTTCAAACTCGCCGTCTTGCATTGCTGCACATCGTACTTAGCCTTTTGCAGCTCACGGGTCTTGTAAAAGGTGTCCTTGTCCATGCAGTCCTGGAACTGGACGGTCTGGCCATCCTGGTCTGTGGAGCTGATCTGCCAGTGGCCTGACTTGGGGCGGGGCAGGTCTTCGATGTCGCCGGTGGAGGCGCAACCGGCTGCCAGCAAGGCGGCGGCAACGGCGGACAGGGAGGTGAGGTAACGGGTAGAAAGCATGGATGTCCTCTCGGTGGTTGTCATGCAGCATCGCTGCAGCGTGTTTTTGTACAGGAACGCGTTGTTACTTTATATCCTAGGCGGGGCGCTGCCCGCACATTGTCTGACAAGGGCCGGGCCGCGTGTAGGAGAGCACCCGGCGCGTGCTTACGGCAGCGGTTTTGTACGCTCTTCGGGGTGCTGATCTTGGCCACATTGCTCCAATAGCCAGCGCTCGAAGGTCTGCATCGCCAACGAAGGGCTGCGCGATTTCAGCTGGGTGAGCCAGTAGCTGCCGGTATCCAAGGTCTGCGCAAGCGGCGCGACCAGGCGCCCCGCCTGCAGATCACGCGAAAACAGGCGCAAGGGCAGCAGCGCGACGCCCAGGCCCTGCGCTGCCGCCTCGGCCAGCGTGAGGGATGAATCGAACACCGTGCCGCGCAGGCTGGGGCAGGCGAGCTTGTTCTGGGCGAACCACTGCTCCCACTCGCCTGCGCGGTAGGTGCGCAGCAAGGTCTCGCGCGCCAGGTCGGCCGGCTGCTGCAGGCGTGCGGCGATCGCGGGCGCGCACATGGGGGTCAGGGGCGCCTGCAGCAGCTGCCGGGCCGACGTGCCATGCCAGGCGCCGTCGCCAAAGCGGATCGCACAGTCCCAGCCTTCGCCGGCCAGGTCCACCCGGTTGTTGTGGGTGAAAAGGCGCAGGTCGACAAAGGCATGGGCCTCCTGAAAAGCACGCAGCCTGGGCAGCAGCCAGCCCACCGCAAAAGTGCCCACAACGCCGACCGAGAGCACCTCATGCGGCCGCCGGTCCTGCACCTGCGCCAAGGCACGCGACAGGCTGCCAAAGGCCTGGGCCACCACCGGCACCAGAGCCATGCCTTCATCGGTCAGTGCCAGGCCGCGCGGCAGGCGGCGAAACAGCGGCTTGCCCAATTGGTCTTCTAGCTGGCGAATGTGCTGACTGATGGCGGCCTGGGTCACATGCAGCTCCAGCGCCGCACGCGTCAGATTGAGGTGGCGCGCGGCGGCATCGAAAGCGCGCAGGGCATTCAAAGGCAGGTGCATAAGCTATAAGTTTTTCTTGTGGGTTTTCTTGGTTTTCATCGTTGGTCAAGCGCGCGGGATATCGGTAAATTTACGCCTGTCCGCTGGATAACAACGAATTTTAAGGATTGAAAACCATGTATAGAAGAAAGTTTTTCTTGACTATGGGTGCGGCCAGCTTGATCGCCACCTCCGCGCGCGCCTGGGCTGCTGCGCCATCGGCAGACAAGGCGGCAGCGCGCCAGTTTGCCCAGGCCATGCAGGATCTGGAGCGCTCGGTGGGCGGGCGCCTGGGCGTGTCTGCGCTCAACACCGTGACGGGTGCGGCGCTGGGCTGGCGCCAGAATGAGCGCTTTGCGATGTGCAGCACCTTCAAGATGCTGCTGGCCGCCCAGGTTCTCTCGCGCGTCGATGCGGGCCAGGACCGGCTGGACGCTGCGCTGACGTTTGACCGGTCGGTCCTGGTGGAGCATTCGCCGGTGACCGAAAAATTTGCTGGCAAGGCTCCGATGACGGTCGATGCGCTGTGCGACGCCATCATGACGGTCAGCGACAATGGCGCTGCGAACCTGCTGCTGGAGCGCGTGGGTGGCCCGGCGAGCTTTACCGCCTACATGCGCAGCTTGACTGACCCGGTCACCCGGCTGGACCGCATCGAGCCTGCGATGAGTGAATCCAAACCCGGCGATGTGCGCGATACGACCAGCCCACAGGCGATGCTGAGCAGCATGCGCGCGCTGACCCTGGGTACGGCCTTGAGCCCCGCCAGCCGCGAACGGCTGGTGGGTTGGATGGAAGCCAATACGACGGGCGACCACTGCCTGCGCGCAGGCGCCCCGGGCTGGAAGGTGGCGGACAAGACCGGGTCCGGACCTAACACCCGCAATGACATTGGCCTGCTGTGGGCGCCCGGCGCTGCGACGCCGATTCTGGTGACCAGCTACTTGACCGAATGCAAGGCCGAGCCCAAGGCGCGCGATGCGGCACTGGCGCGGGTGGCCGCCGAGCTGGTCAAGCTTTGGGGCTGATTGGGGATTGAATGGGGGATGGATCGGGCGCTGATCGCCTCGATTCAAACCAAACTGCCCCTTGCCAGAGGCAGTTTGGTGAGGGGCGCTGCCGGTGCAAGCAGGGCCCCTTGGCGCATTAACGCCAGGCGATCACAGGTACTTCACCAGCACCTGGCTCTTGCGGCTCCAGTTGTACTTGGCCTTGCGCTGCTCGGGCAGCCAGTCCGGGTCCACCGGCTGGAAGCCGCGCTTGAGGAACCAGTGCATCGTGCGGGTGGTGAGCACAAAAATGCTCTTGAGGCCGGTGGCGCGGGCGCGCTGCTCGATGCGCTTGAGCAGTTTTTCGCCATCGCCCGTGCCCTGGCTCTGGGGCGAGACGGTGACAGCGGCCATTTCGGCGGTGCCCGCTTCCGGGTAGGGGTAGAGTGCCGCGCAGCCGAAGATCACGCCATCGTGCTCGATGATGGTGTAGGCGGAGATATCGCGCTCGATCTCGGTGCGGCTGCGTTTGACCAGCGTGCCGTCCTTCTCGAAAGGCTCGATCAGCTGCAAAATGCCGCCGACATCATCGGGCTTGGCCTCACGCAGCTCTTCGAGGCGCTCATCGATCACCATGGTGCCAATGCCATCGTGCACATAGATTTCCAGCAGCAGCGCGCCATCGGTCGCAAAGGGCAGGATGTGGCTGCGCTCCACGCCTTCCTTGCAGGCCTTCACACAATGCTGCAGGTAAAAGCCCACATCGGTGGGCAAGGTGGCGGGTGGCAACTGGGCAAGCAGCTTTTGTGCCACATCCAGCGGCAGCTCGGTGTCGACCGGGTTGTCTTCTCCTTCGGGCTCCAGCGGGTTCAGGCGAATGCCGGCCACTTCGGTCAGGAACATCAGCTTGTCGGCTTTGAGCTCAATGGCCACGCGCGTGGCCACTTCTTCCATGCTGAGGTTGAAAGCCTCGCCCGTGGGCGAGAAACCAAACGGCGAGACCAGCACCATCGCGCCCATGTCCAGGGTGCGGTGGATGCCGCCGACATCAACCTTGCGCACCAGGCCCGAATGCATGAAATCGACGCCATCGACAATGCCGACCGGGCGCGCGGTGACAAAGTTGCCCGAGATCACGCGCACGGTGGCGCCGGCCATCGGTGTATTGGGCAGGCCCTGGCTGAAGGCCGCTTCAATCTCGAAGCGCAGCTGGCCTGCGGCCTCCTGGGCGCAGTCGAGCGCCACCGAATCGGTCACCCGGATGCCATGCGAGTAGCGCGGCGCATGGCCCTTGGCCGCCAGCTGCTCATTGACCTGGGGCCTAAAACCATGGACCAGCACGATCTTGACACCCAGCGCCTGGATCAGGGCCAGATCCTGGGCAATCGATTGCAGCTTGCCCGCTGCAATCGCCTCACCTGTCACGCCCACTACAAAAGTCTGGTTGCGAAACTTATGGATATAAGGCGCCACCGAGCGGAACCAGGGCACAAAGGTGAAATTGAATACAGCGGACATGGGGGTGGGGTGGGGGTATTTCCTAGAAGCACGCCAGATCGGCGGTTTGCGGCTGCCGCTATTGTTATACAAACATCACGCGTCTGCATGCAGTTCGCTACGGAATGGGGCCTGCGGTCATGGGAAAAATCCATCGGCGCCGCCCTGTCCATTTTGGCTGGCGCAAAGTGGAGGTTTCGCAATCACAAACGGCGCAGGTGTGGGCAAACCGGCGCGCCGGGCCGATGATGGCGGTTTTGCAAAAAATAGTCAGGAGACAAGCATGACCACCACCATGAACCGCCGCCAGCTGCTGGCGCTGGGCGCAGCGCCTCTGGCCGCCGGCCTGCCTTTGCTGCATGCGGGGGCTGCGCATGCGGCCGACTACCCGAGCAAGCAGGTGAAGTTCATCGTTCCCTTCCCGCCGGGCGGCCCGGTCGATACGACCGCGCGTGCCTTTGTGCCGCCGCTGGGCCAGCTGTGGGGCCAGGGCACCTTTATCGACAACCGCGCTGGCGGCGGCGGCATCATTGGCGCGGAGACGGCGGCCCGCCAACCGGCCGACGGCTACAGCCTGTTTGTCGGCGCAATCCACCATTCGGTCAACCCCTCACTGCATCCCAAGCTGAGCTATGACATCCAGAAGGACTTTGTGCCGGTGAGCTTTGCGGCGATGTTCCCGGTGTTCCTGGTGGTCAACCCCAGCGTGCCAGCCAAGAACGTGCAGGAGCTGATCGCGCTGGCGAAAAAGCCGGGTAGCAACCTGGCCTTTGCCTCATCGGGCAATGGTGGCGGCACGCACCTGGCCGGGGAGCTGTTCAACATGCATGCGGGCACCAAGCTCTTGCACATCCCCTACAAGGGCAGCGCCCCGGCGATGACCGATGTGCTGGGCGGGCAGGTGGCGATGATGTTCAGCGATGCGCCCACCGCCATCGGCCATATCAAGAGCGGCAAGGTGCGCGTGCTGGGCGTTGCCAGCCCCAAGCGCTCGGCGCTGATGCCCGAGGTGCCCACCATTGCCGAGCAGGGCTTGCCCGGTTACGAGGCCTATTCCTGGGCGGCGCTGTTTGCGCCGGCAGGCACGCCCAAGGAGATCGTTGCCAAGATCAATGCCGATTTCAACCAGGTGATGCGCGCCCAGGAAGTGCGCCAGCGCCTCTATGTGGCGGGCGCCGAAGCCGACCCCGGCACGCCCGAGGAGATGGCGCAGCGCCTGCAGTCCGAGATCGACAAATGGGCGCGGGTGGTCAAGGCCGCGCAGATCCGTATCGATTGAGCGGGAGGCTGCGCGGGTTGATGCACTGCATGGTGCAGGCATGCACAATGGAGGCATCTTGTACTTGCAGACCGCCTCTATGGACCTGATCTCTGGCAGCGCCGACCCCCATTTCCAACCGGTGGCGCTGGAAAAAGCCTACCGCCTGCTCAACCACGGCCCCACGGTGCTGGTGTCCGCCGCCCATGCCGGCGAGCGCAATGTGATGGCCGCCGCCTGGGCCTGCGCGCTGGACTTCACACCGCCCAAGGTGACCGTGGTGCTGGACAAGGCCACGCGCACCCGCGCGCTGGTCGAGGCCAGCGGCCGTTTTGCGCTGCAACTGCCCACCGTGCCTATCGCCGCCTTGACCGTGGAGTTGGGCACCATCAGCGCGCTGCAGCAGCCGGACAAACTCGCCCAGTCGGGTGTGCAGCTGTTTGAGGCGCCCGGCCAGCAAACGCCCTTGGTGGCGGGTTGCGCCGCCTGGCTGGAGTGCCGCCTGGTGCCCGAGCCCCACAACCAGCACAGCTATGACCTGTTCATTGGCGAGGTGACCGGGGCCTGGGCCGATGACCGGGTGTTCCGGGAGGGCCACTGGCATTTCGAGACAGCGCCGCAAGACCTGCGCACTTTGCACTATGTCGCGGGTGGCCATTTCTATGCGATTGGGGAGGCGATTGATGTGCCCGTGCCCAAGGCGTGATCGCGCGCCTGGCTGCATCCGCGCCAGCTTTGGCGCTGGGTGGGCCTGATGTTTCTGATCTTTGCCGCCCTCGTTGCCGCGCTGTTGGCCGTGCTGGGTTGGCGCAGCCTGCGCAAACGTCGGCAACTGCGCTTTTTGCAGCAATACCGCTTTGATGCTGCCTACCGCAAGGCGCTCTGGCGTGACTACCCGCATCTGAATGACGCGAGCCTGGCGCAAGCCGAAGAGGCGCTGCGCCAGTTTTTCATCATGCACTGGCTGTCGCCCCGCGCGCAGCTGCAGATGCCCTCGCGCCTGGCCGATGCGCTGTGGCATGCCTTTATCCTGGACACCCGGCGCTATCAGCAGTTTTGCCAGCAGGCCTTTGGCCATATGTTCCACCATCTGCCGGCGCAGCCAGCCAGCGCTGGGGCTTCGCAGAACCAGGCAGCAGCTATGCAGCCAAGCTGGAATGCAGCCATGCAGACTCGGCGTTATATGGTGGGTGCGCTGCTGGGTGGCATACCGCTGTTGTTTGCGCTAGATGCCGCTGCCGCGATAGACGACGGCTGGCTGTACCCGCCGGATTTGCTGGGCCAATGGGCTGCGGCATTTGCGCAGGCAGCAGCGGCGGCGAGCAACAGCACCGACAACACATCCAGCGGGGTCTCGGGCAGCGACCACCGTGACGACAGCGGCAGCGCTGGCGATAGCGCCGATGTGGCGAGCACCAGCAGCGGCGCGGACAGCGATGGCGGCGCGTCCAGCTGCAGTGGCAGCAGTTGCGGGGGCGGCAGCAGCGATTGAGCGGCAAAGCCTGCGTGGGCCCAAGGCGTTGTTGCGGCTTCGCAACCGGTGGGCGGCTGCTGCGGGGATAATGCTGCCCCTATGTCGCTCAAGATTACGTTTCCCGAATCCCTGCCAGTCTCCGCCCGCCGTGATGAAATCATGGAGGCCATGGACCGCCACCAGGTCATCATCGTCTGCGGGGAGACCGGATCGGGCAAAACCACCCAGTTGCCCAAGATTGCGCTGGCCCTGGGCCGCGGCAAGGTCAATGCCGCCCCCAATGACAAGGGGGAGGTGCGCGGCCATTTGATCGGCCACACGCAGCCCCGCCGCATTGCGGCCAGCAGCGTGGCCAAGCGCATTGCCGAAGAGCTGCAGACGCCGCTGGGCGATGTGGTGGGCTACAAGGTGCGTTTCCAGGACCGCTTGTCCAAGGACGCCTCGGTCAAGCTGATGACCGACGGTATCTTGCTGGCTGAGACGCAGACCGACCCGCTCCTCAAGCAATACGACACGCTCATCATCGACGAGGCCCATGAGCGCAGCCTCAATATCGACTTTTTGCTGGGCTATCTGCGCCAGCTCCTGCCCAAGCGCCCCGATCTGAAAGTGGTGGTGACCTCGGCCACCATCGATGCCGACCGCTTTGCCAAGCATTTCGCCGGCCCGCAGGGCCCGGCGCCGGTGATCATGGTCTCGGGCCGCACCTTTCCGGTGGAGATGCGCTACCGCCCCTTTGAAGATGCCAAGGACTACGACCTCAACGATGCGATTGCCGATGGCGTCGATGAGCTGTGGACCGGCGGGGCCGGCGGCGATATCCTGATTTTTCTGCCGGGCGAGCGCGAGATCCGCGAGGCCGCCGACCATCTGCGCAAGCACCTGCAGCACTCACCGGTGCTGCGCAATGCCGAGGTGCTGCCGCTCTTCTCGCGCCTGTCGCAGGCCGAGCAGGACCGCATCTTTGAAGGCCATACCGGCCGGCGCATTGTGCTGGCCACCAATGTGGCCGAGACCTCGCTCACGGTGCCCGGCATCCGCTATGTGATCGATGCCGGCACGGCCCGGGTCAAGCGCTATTCCTTCCGCAGCAAGGTCGAGCAGCTGCTGATCGAGCCCGTCAGCCAGGCGGCGGCCAACCAGCGTGCTGGCCGCTGCGGCCGCGTGGCCAACGGCATCTGCATACGTCTCTATGACGAGGCCGATTTCCAGTCGCGCAGCCCCTTTACCGATCCGGAAATTCTGCGTTCGTCCTTGGCCGGCGTCATCCTGCGCATGAAGGCCTTGCGCCTGGGCGATGTGGTGAATTTTCCGTTTCTCGAAGCACCGTCGGGCCGCGCGATTGCCGACGGCTACCAGCTGCTCGCCGAGCTGGGCGCGGTCGATGAGCAAGGCGAGCTGCTGCCGATGGGCCAGGCCTTGTCGCGCCTGCCGCTGGACCCGCGCGTGGCGCGCATGATTGTGGAGGCGCGCGAGCGCGGCGCACTGGCAGAGGTGCTGGTGATTGCCTCGGCGCTGAGCGTGCAGGATGTGCGCGACCGCCCGCTCGAAGCCCAGCAGCAAGCCGACCAGCAGCATGCCAAGTTTGACGACGAAAAAAGCGAGTTCAGCGGCTACCTGCGGCTGTGGAAATGGCTGCAGGATGCGCGTGGCGGCAAGATGGTGGCCAAGAGCCGCAAGGACATGGCCCAGCAAGCAGCCCCCGCCAAGGGCCAGGCGATAGGGCGCAATGCCGCCTTTTTGCCGGTGGCCCAGCGCAGCACCGGTGCGACTGCATCGGTGGAGTCCGCCGCGCCGCTGGCCGCTTTCACGCCGCAGGACAGCGTGGTGGCCGACGAGGCCAGCCACAAGCTCAGCAACCGCCAGTGGGAGCAGCTGTTGCGCCAGAACTTCATCAATATCCGCCGCGTGCGCGAGTGGCGCGACATCCATTCGCAGCTGCTGACGGTGGTCAAGGAGCAGCGCTGGCCGATGAACGAGGAGGCCGCTGGCTACGAGGCCGTGCACCTGTCGATGCTCTCGGGCCTCTTGGGCAATATCGGTTTCAAGACCGAGGAGGGCGATGGCTACCTGGGCGCACGCGGCATCCGCTTCCACCCGCACCCCGGCGCGCACCTGTCCAAAAAGCCAGGCCGCTGGATTGTGGCGGCCGAGCTGGTCGAGACCTCGCGCCTCTACGGGCGCGGCATTGCCGCCATCGAGCCCCAGTGGCTCGAGCAGGTGGGCGCGCATCTGCTGCGCAAGCAGTTGCTGGACCCGCATTGGGAGAAAAAGCAGGGCGAGGTGGCTGCCTATGAGCGCGCCACGCTGTATGGCCTCGTGGTCTACAGCCAGCGCCGCATCAGCTACGGCAAGATCGACCCGCAAGGCGCGCGCGATATCTTTATCCGCCAGGCGTTGGTCGAAGGCGATTGGGAGACGCGCCTGCCGTTCTTGCAGGCCAACCAGAAGCTGATTGCCAAGGTCGAGGAGCTGGAGCACAAGAGCCGCCGCCAGGACGTGCTGGTGGACGATGCGCTCATCTATGCGTTCTACGACCAGCAGATTCCGCAAGATATCTGCACGGGCCGGGCGCTCGAGCGCTGGGTCAAGGACGAGAGCGCGCGCAACCCTGATCTGCTGCGCCTCTCGCGCGATGAGCTGATGCGCCATGAGGCCGCCGGCATCACGACGGCGGCCTTCCCCAAGACCATCAAGATGGGCGGGGTCGATTGCACAGCCAGCTACCTGCACCAGCCAGGGGACCCGCGCGATGGCGTCACGGTGACGGTGCCGCTCTTTGTGCTCAACCAGGTGAGCGAGGAGCGCGCCGAATGGCTGGTGCCGGGCATGCTCAAGGACAAGATCCAGGCCTTGCTCAAAAGCCTGCCCCAGCGCCCGCGCAGCCGCTTTGTGCCACTGGCCGAAAACGCCCAGCGCCTGGCCGAGCTGCTGGGCAGCGCCGAGCGCTTTGGTGCGGGCAGCCTGGTTGAGGTGCTGCTCAAGCAGGCGCGCGACGAGACCTCGCTGGACATCAAGCGGGCCGACTTCAAGCTCGACATGCTCAGCCCGCATCTGTTCATGAACTTCCGTATCAGCGACGAGCATGGCCGCCAGTTGGGCCAGGGCCGCAACCTGGGCGCCTTGAAGGCCCAGTGGGGCGCCAAGGCGCGCGGTGCCTTCCAGGCGCTGGCCGAGCTCAAGATCGCGCCGAAGGCCGATGGCGCGGCAGCCCCGGCGCCGGCGCAAGCGCCTGCCGCCGCTGCCAAGCAAGGTGGCAAGTTGGCGGCACCTGCAGCCAGCGCTGCGGCGCACAGCAAGGCCCAGGGGCCCGTGCTTGCCGCCGACAAGCTCTGGACAGATTGGAGCTTTGGCGCCTTGCCCGAGCTCATGGAGATCAAAAAGGGCAACCAGACGCTGATTGGTTTCCCGGCACTGATCGACCACGGCAACGGCGTCGGCATCGAGGTGTTTGACGAGCCCGAGGTGGCAGCCAGCCGCCATGCGCTGGGCCTGCGGCGCCTGTTTGCGCTGCAGATCCGCGATGCGCTCAAGTACCTGGAAAAGAACATCCCCGATCTGCAGAAGATGGCGGTGGGCTATATGCCGCTGGGCACGCAGGAAGAGCTGCGCGAGCAGATCATCAATGTGGCGATTGACCGCGCCTTTTTGCAAGAGCCGCTGCCCGCCGACGCCGAGCAGTTCAAGCAGCGGGTGCAGGAGGGGCGCGGGCGCCTGACCCTGATCGCCAACGAGGTGGCGCGCATGGCAGGCGCGGTGCTGCAGGAGTACATGGCGGCGGTGCGCAAGATCAAGGACACCAAGAACGCGCCTGAGGCCACGGCCGACGCCCAGCAGCAGCTGCAAAAGTTGGTGCCCAAGAACTTTATCGCGATTGCGCCCTGGGCCCAGCTGGGCCACTATGCCCGTTACCTGAAGGCGATCACCGCACGCCTCGATAAGTACCGGGCTGACCCCGCGCGCGATAGCGCCAAGTTGAAGGAGCTGCAGCCATTGGAGCAGCGCTACTGGCGCCTGGTGGCAGAGCGCAAGGGCCAGGTCGATGCGCGCATGCAGGAGTACCGCTGGATGCTCGAAGAGCTGCGGGTGAGCTTTTTTGCCCAGGAGCTGCGCACGCCGTACCCGGTCAGCAGCAAGCGGCTGGACAAGGTCTGGCAGCAGTTGCAGCAGTAAGGACTTAGGGATACCCGGCTATGCTGCCTTGCGCAACATGGCCGGTTTTTCTTTGTCACACCAGGCGTTCCACCACCTCGTCCACCGTCAGTACATCGCCAAAGAACAGCATCCAGTTGTTGAGGCTGTGGACATGCTCATAGGGCGTCACGGCGGCCAGCGCGTCGTCGACCATGATGGTGGCGTAGTCCAGCATCATCGCGTCGCGCGCGGTGGATTCGCAGCAGACATTGGTGACGGTGCCGCCGATCAAGACGGTGCGCACGCCCTGCGCCTTGAGGACGGCGTCGAGCTCGGAGGCGCCGGGGGCCAGCGCGCTGTAGCAGCGCTTGACGACCGTGAGGTCGCCTGGCTGTACATCGAGCGCAGGCGGCATCGCAAAACCGGCGTGGCCGCTGCCCAGCTCCAGCAGCCGGCGCGCGCTGCGCTCGGGCGTGAGCATATGGCGGTGGTGGTGCGACCAGAACTGGTCGGCGCCATCGGCGCTGGTCTTGATCCACACGACGGTGCCGCCCTTGGCGCGCAGGGCGGCCGCCAGCTGGTTGACCTTGGCAAAGATCGCACGCGCCGGCGCGCATTCGCCCTGGTAGCCAGGCTGGGTGTAGTAGTTCTGCAAGTCCACGACGACAAAGGCGGTGGTCGCGGCGTCCAGCTGGTCATAGGGGTGGAGCACCCCCTGGCGGGCCAGCACGCGCTCTTCAATCCAGGGCTCAAACTGCATGGGGAATATCTTTTCTGGTGTAGATGGGAAACAGCTCAGGCGTAGCGGTGCTGCACGCTTTTTTCCAGGCGGGTGACGGCCATGTACATCACGGCCGACAGCAGCGCCAGCACGACGATCGAGGCCATCACCACATTGAGCTTGAACACCTGGCTGCCATTGACGATCAAAAAGCCCAGGCCGGCGCTGGAGGACTGGAACTCGCCGACGATCACGCCGATCAAGGACAGACCAATGTTCATCTTGATCGCAGCAATCACCGCGGGCACGCTGCCGGGGAAGACCACATACTTCATCACCTGGGCCTTGCTGGCGCCCAAGGTGGTGGCCAGCTTGATCTTGTTGGGGTCGATGGCCAGAAAGCCTTCATAGACGACCATGATCGTGATGAACAGCGAGATGGCGACGGCCATGCCGTAAACCGAGTATTCCGAGCCCAGCCAGATGTAGAAGATCGGCACAAAGGCAATCTTGGGCATGGCATTGGCGATCACGAGGAAAGGATCGAGCACCTTTTTCAAAAAGCTGCTCCACCACAGCATGGCAGCCGTGCCGATGCCCAGCAGCATGCTGACGACAAAGCCGATCACTGTGGCCTTGAAGGTGATCCAGGTGTGGCCCAGCAGGTCGCCGTTGCGGGCCAGATCGACCAAGGTAGGCAGCACGGCAGACGGGTAGCTGGTGAGCATGGGGTTGAGGATGTGGCTGCGCGCGAGCAGTTCCCAAATCAGCAAAAAGGCCAGCAAGAGCCCTGCGCGGCTCAGTGCCACCAGGCGCTTGCGGCGCTGGATCTGGGCCAGCCACTGGCGGTATTCGGGGCTGCGGGTATCGGCCTGGGCCGGGGCCGCCGTGTTGGTGGTGTTCATGACGGTGCTCATGCTTAGCCTTCCACGTGGGCGTCGATCTCGTCCCACAGCACATTGAAGTAATCGTTGAATTCCGGGCAGCCTCGGGCCTCAAAAGGCGTGGGCCGTTTGCCCCCCTGCGAGGGAAAGTCCATGTGGTGCACCGATTTGATGCGGCCAGGCCGGCGAGAGAGCACGATGACGCGGTCGGTCATCGCAATGGCCTCGCCGATGTCGTGCGTGACCAGGATCACCGACTTGCCTTCGTCGCGCAGCACATCGACCACCTCATCGGCAATCGACAAGCGGGTTTGCGAGTCGAGCGCCGAGAACGGCTCGTCGAGCAGTACCACGTCCGGGTTGGTGACCAGGGTGCGGGCCAGGGCCACGCGCTGGCGCATGCCCCCCGAGAGCTGGCGTGGGTAGTGGTGCAGGTAGTCGCCCATGCCGCATTTGTGCAGCAGCTGCGTGGCGCGCTTTTCGGCAGCGGCCAGGTCCTTGTTCTGGATCTGGGCGCCCAGCAAGGTGTTCTCCAAAATGGTGCGCCACTCGAAGAGGTAGTCCTGCTGCAGCATGTAGCCTATGCGCGGGTTGGGGCCGACGATGGTCTGGCCATCGACCAGCACGGTGCCGCTGGACGGCGGCAAAATGCCCGCCAGGATCGACAGCAAGGTGCTCTTGCCGCAGCCCGACTGGCCAATCAGGCTGATGAATTCGCCTGCCTTGACCGAGAGGTTGATGTTCTGCAGCGCCTGGGTTTCGCCCTGGGGTGTGAAATAGCGCAAGGAGACGTTGTCGACATGGACGCGGTAGGGGTGGGTCATCGCAACTCCTTATTTTTGCGCCAGGCTCTGCACCAAGCCCATGTCGACAAAGCGGGCGTAGTCGACCTTTTTGCCGGCCTCCAGCACGCCGCCTTGCACCAGCATGTCCTGCAGCTGGTCCATGGCCTGCTTCTCGACCATCGGCGTCTTCTTCCACAGCTGCAGCTGCTGGTAGCGCTCAATGGCGCTGACCAGCTCGGCCTTGCTCAGGCCCGTGAAATAGCTGCCCACCAGATCGGCCAGCTCGCCTGCGGGCGCAGCTGCGGTGTACTGCTGGGCTTTCGCCACCGCTTGGGTCCAGGCCTGCACGGCGGCGCGGTTTTTCTTCAGGTAGGCGTCGGTGGTGGTGAACACGGTGTAGTCGACCATGCCCACCTCTTTGCCCACTGCGCCCAGCGGGAAGGCCTTGCCTTGTTTTTCCAAGCTGCTGGCCTCGGGCTCCAGAAAGGTCGCGTAGTCGTTTTGCCCCGCCAGCCAGGCGCCAGTGCGCGCGGCCGGGCCGATATTGCTGACCAGCGTAACGTCTTTCTTCGGATCAAGCCCCTTTTTGCGCAGGGCCGCCTCCAGAAAGATATCGGGGTTGGAGCCCGGGCGGAAGGACATGATCTTGCTGCCCTTGAGCTTGCTCCAGTCAAAATTCGCATCGGGTTTGCGGCCCATCAGCAAAAAGCCGTCAGTGGCAGTCAGTCCGGCAAACACAATGGGTTTGACCGGCGACTCGCTGTTGGCGACATAGATCGATGCTTCGGGGCCAATCAGCACAATATCGGCGCTGCCCGAGAGCAGGGCGGCCATGCCCTTGTCGGTGCCCTGCGAGGTTTTCATGCTCATCTCGATGCCCGCGTCCTTGAACATCCTCTTTTGGATGCCCACATACATGGGAACATAGAGCACCGAGCGCACCACCTCCTCGTACCGTATCTTGTGCGCTGTCTGCGCCTGGGCTGCCGACAGCGGCAGCAGCGCCGCCAGCATGGAAGCAATAACAGCCGCACGGCGGCGAAACATTTTCTTCATACCCACTCCTTGTATACAGAAAATAGTGACGGATGACTAAAAACAGCTTCATGCAAGAACAATGCCGAAATAAATGCTGAATTTGCCAAGGCAATGTCTTGTTATGTATTCAGTATCCAATTTATCGTGCGCGCCGAGGATCGGTGTTAACCATCAGGACTGGGCACCCCTATTGGGTGTAGGGCGAAGTTTTAGGGTCGCCCGAGACAGCCGTTTCAGGGGCCCGCGTTGATGCCGCGGCGAATCGCGAACCCATGGATCCACAGTCTGCGGCGCGCGCTGTTCTGGTCTCGGCCACTCACGGGCGACGAATGGGCGCTACTGGCGCGTTATTTTGGCCAGCCGCAGCACCCGGGCTGGTCGCGCATGCGCCTGTACCTGCGCCGGTTGAGCGATACGCGGCGTGCGCTGTCGTTCAACGGCGGCTTTGTGTCGATGCCAGCCCTCTGTTTTGCAGCATCAGACCCGCGCCAGTGCCTGCGCCTTGGCGATCCATTGGTCGCAGGGTGGCTCGCACACGAGGCCTTTCACCACTGGCAGCGGCTGCAGGGCAGGGCGGTAACCCGGCAGGCATTGGGCCTGCAGTGGCGCTTTTGGTGCCATGGAATCAACCCCTATGCCTATACGCCCAGTGCATCGCCGGTGGAGCTGCTCGCCCAGTTCCAGCAGGCCCAGGTCGAGCAGCAGGCGCAGATGTGGCAAGACGCGGTGATGGCCGATATCGCCTGGCGCCAGGCCGGGCCCGGTGCGGAACGGGAGCGGCTGGCAGCCGCTGCCCAGCGCTGGCATGCGGTACTGCACTGGGTGCAACAACAGGGTGCGTCACACCGGGGCTTGCCGGTCCCCTAAGCGACGGCCTTGTGCCTGGGCCGCTGGGCATACTGGACCGCAACTCGCTTTGAATGTTCGGGACCCGCCATGACCGCTGCTGCAGACCTGCCTGCCTCCACTTCAACCTCTGCCCCGGTATCTGCCCCGATATCCGCCTATTGGCCCGGGCGTGTGCCCCGGCAGCTGACCATGCCGGCCACCTCGGTCTGGGACAACCTGGCCGTCAATGCCCGGCGCTATCCGGACCATGCCGCACTGGTGTTTTTTGACCAGGCCATCAGCTATGGCCAGATGTGCGAACAGACCGAGCGGCTGGCCGCCCATCTGTACCAGCAAGGCGTGCGCAAGGGCGACCGGGTCATCTTGCTGATGCAAAACTGCCCGCAGCTGGTGCTGGCCCATTACGCGATCCTGCGCGCCAATGCGGTGGTGGTGCCCGTCAACCCGATGAATACCGCTGCCGAGCTGGCCCACTACATCAGCGATGCCGATGCGCGCGTAGCGATCACCACCGCCGATCTGGCCCCTGCGCTGTGCCAGGCCAGCAGCAGCCTGCCGCCCGAGCAGCAGCTGGCGCACCTGGTCATCAGCCATTTGTCGGACACCATGCCCGCCGATGCGGCGGCGCAGCCGGATTTTCCACCTGCCTGGCAGCCTTGGCTGCTGGGCAACCAGCCTTTGCCGGGTGCCGATCTGCTGGGTGCCACCACGGTCAGCCGGTGGCTCGATGCCGTCCAGTGCCGTGCCGAGCCCCCCGCCGTGGAGGTAGCGGCCAGCGATATGGCGATCCTGCCCTACACCAGCGGCACCACCGGCCTGCCCAAGGGCTGTATCCATGCGCACAGCCATGTGCAGCATGCGGCCATGGCGGGTGTGCTTTGGGGCCGGCAAAGCACCGAGAGCGTGAACCTCGTCGTGGCGCCGATGTTCCATATCACCGGCATGGTGTCGATCATGCATGTGCTGATTTGCGCCGGGGCCACCTTGGTGATCATGCCGCGCTGGGACCGGCAGCTGGCGGCCGCGCTGATGGCGCGCTACCGGGTGACGCACTGGGCCAATATCCCGACGATGGTGGTCGATCTGCTGGCCAGCCCGCACCTGGCGCAGATGGACACCCGCAGCCTGGTCTACATGGGCGGCGGGGGCGCGGCGATGCCGCAGTCGGTGGCGCAAAGGGTCAAGGAGGTCTGGGGCCTGGACTATATCGAGGGCTATGGCATGACCGAGACCTGCGGCGCCTCGCACGCCAATCCCTACGAGCATCCCAAGCAGCAGTGCCTGGGGCTGCCGCACATCGGCATGCAGTCGCTGGTGATCGACCCCGAAACCTTGCAGCCCATGGCCGATGGTGAGGTGGGCGAGATTTTGGTGCGAGGCCCGCAGGTGCTGCAGGGCTACTGGAAGCAGCCCGCTGCCACCGCCGCCAGCTTCGTTGAGGTGGGCGGGCAGCGCTTTTTCCGCACCGGGGACTTGGGTTACCGCGATGCCGACGGGTATTTCTTTTTGACCGATCGCTTGAAACGCATGATCAATGCCAGCGGCTACAAGGTCTGGCCGGCCGAGGTCGAGAGCCTCATGTACCGCCACCCTGCCATCCTGGAGGCCTGCGTGATCGCGGCCCGCGATGAATACCGGGGCGAGACCGTCAAGGCTGTGGTGGTGTTGCGCCAAGGCCAGCAGGGCCTTGTCAGCGCGCAGGACATCATCGACTGGTGCCGTGAACACATGGCGGTATACAAGGCGCCGCGCCTGGTGCAGTTGGTAGATCAGCTGCCCAAGAGCGGCAGCGGCAAGGTGATGTGGCGCTTGCTGCAGGAAAAGGAGCAGTGACGGGCGAGCGGGAGGCCCCTGTACGGCTTGTATCCGGGCTGTATACGGGCTGTTTGGGCAGATGGCTGCGCTACCACCAGCGCATCAACTGCAGCATCCTGTGCCAGAAACCATCGCCATAGCGGACCGCAAGCTAGGCGCAAACCGCTGCGCAAATGGCACATAGCAAGGCCCATGCAGTCCAGCTGGGATCGGTGTTAAAGCCGATGACACCCGCGATAAACAGGCCCAGCAAGCCACCGCAAACGATGCGGATATTGCGCTCTTCGGTGTCGCGGGGCGGGTCTTCTTGCATGGCTTGACGAGGCAGTGCTGGGCCAGGCAGTGTAGGCGGAGGCAGTCAGCGCTGCCAAGCCTGCCTGGCCTTTCCTGGGGCTGGCACTACAGGCTGCCAGCCTTTTCAATCACCAAAATCCGCGCTTCACCTTGCGGGTGGGCCACATGCTCGCAGCCCACGCCGGCGTGGAAGATATCGCCGGCCTGCAGCAGGGCTTGCTTTTCTTCTCCCGCCTCGCGCCAGTGCATGACGACCATGCCTTGCATCACCGCAAAGACTTCCTCTCCGTCGTTGACATGCCAGATATAGGGCTGGTCCGTCCAGTGCAAACGAACGCTGGTGCCGTTCATCTGGGCAATGTCCTGGGCGCCCCAGGGGCGCTGAGCGGTGAAGTCCTGGCTGCGGATGATGCGTTGCATGGTGTCCTGGCACATAGGCCGCTCAGGCCGTCGCGTTCAGCTCCTGGCTGATCGCCTCGATCTGCTCGGACAGCTCCAGCCAGCGCTCTTCGAGCTGCTCGATCTCGCCATTGACGGCGCTCAGCTGCTTGCCAGCCTCAACGATGTCTGCACCCGGCAAACCCGGGGTGGCGAGCTTGGTCTCCAGCGCATCCCGCTGCGCGTTGAGCTGGGGCAGCTTCTTGTCGATCTGTTCGAGCTCTTTTTTGAAGGGCTTGGTCTTGTCGGCCAGCTGCTGGCGGGCCGCAGCGGCCAGGCGGCGGGCTTCCTTGGGGTCGCCCACGGGCTCGGCCTTGGCGGGCGCAGGCGCAGGGGCTGGCGCGGGTGCCGCAACCGGTGCCGCGATGGGCGCAGCCTCGGCTGCGGGTGCCGGCGCTGCATCCTTGCTGCGCGATTGCATATCGGCCTGGCGCGCTTCCTCGCGCAGGCGCTTGGATTCGTCCAGCAGGTAGCGCTGGTAGTCGTCCAGGTCGCCATCGAAGGGGCCGACCTGGCCGCGACCGACCATCCAGAAGTCCTCACAGACGGCGCGCAGCAGATGGCGGTCATGGCTGACCAGCATGACGGTGCCGTCAAAGTCGTTCAGTGCCATCGCCAGCGCTTCGCGAGTTGCCAGGTCCAGGTGGTTGGTGGGCTCGTCGAGCAGCAGCAGGTTGGGGCGCTGCCAGACGATCATCGCCAGCACCAGGCGGGCTTTTTCGCCACCGCTCATGCTGCCCACGGACTGCTTGACCATGTCGCCGCTGAAGTTGAAGGTGCCCAGGAAGTTGCGCAGGTCCTGCTCACGCGCGCTGTTGCCTTCGCTGCCTATTTCCTTGGCCAGGCGGATCATGTGCTCGAGCGGGTTTTCGCTCGGGCGCAAAACGTCCAGCTCCTGCTGGGCAAAGTAGCCGATATTGAGGCCCTTGCCTTCGGTCACGGTGCCGGCCAGGGCCTTCATCTCACGGGCAATGGTCTTGACCAGGGTCGATTTACCCTGGCCATTGGCGCCCAGAATGCCGATGCGCTGGCCTGCCAGCACCGAGCGGTTGACGCCTTGCAAGATCGTGGTCTGCTTGCCGTCTTCGTCCTCATAGCCAAAGGCGGCATCGGTGATCGCCAGCATTGGATTGGGCAGGTTGGCTGGCTCCTTGAACTCGAAGGTGAACTCGGCCTCGGCCAGCACGGGCGCAATTTTCTCCATGCGGTCGAGCTGCTTGACCCGGCTTTGCGCCTGCTTGGCCTTGCTGGCCTTGGCCTTGAAGCGGTCAATGAACTTTTGCAGATGCGCCATCTTCTCTTGCTGCTTGGCAAAGCTGGCCTGCTGCAGCTCCAGCTGCTGGGCACGCAGCTCTTCGAAGCGGCTGTAGTTGCCGCCGTAGCGTGTCAGTTGCCCGCCCTGGATCTGCAGGGTCACATTGGTGATCGCGTCGAGAAATTCGCGGTCATGGCTGATGGTGATCAGGGTGCCGGGGTAGCGCTTGAGCCAGGCTTCGAGCCAGACGAGGGCGTCCAGATCCAAGTGGTTGGTCGGTTCGTCGAGCAGCAGTAGATCGCTGGGGCACATCAGCGCGCGGGCCAGCTGCAGGCGCATGCGCCAGCCGCCCGAGAAGCTGTTGACCGGGTGCTCCAGCTCCTGGACCTTGAAGCCCAGGCCCAGGATCAACGCCTGCGCGCGCGGCACGGCATCGTGGGCGCCAGCATCGGCCAGGTCGGCATAGGCCTGGGCGAGGGCCATGCCGTCGCCGGACGCCTCGGCAGCCTCGAGCTGGGCCTGTACTTCAACCAGGCGGGTGTCGCCCTCCAGCACGAACTGGGTGGCCGATTCCTCGGTTTCGGGCATGTGCTGGGCGACCTGGCCCATGCGCCACTGTGCGGGAATGTGGAAATCGCCACCGTCTTCCGTCAGCGAGCCGTTGAGCAGTGCAAACAACGTGGACTTGCCAGCGCCGTTGCGGCCAACCAGGCCCACCGATTCGCCTGGGTTGATGGTGGTGGTGACGCCGTCAAGCAGCACTTTGGTGCCGCGGCGCAGGGTGATATTTTTCAGCGTAATCATGAATGGCCTCGATTATCGCCGCCCTGGGCTTGGCACAGCGCTATGCGGGGCATAGCGGACAGGGGTTGACTGTGCGCAGTGCATGCGCAAGGCGCTGTTGCAGGCCCAGGTAGGCCAATGCCGCATGCCCTTGTAGGAGGTAACAGGTGTTGAACGCTGTCACCAGCCTGGGCCTACCCAAGCATGGGCCGCAGCGCCATACTGCGGTCTGCAAACGCCATATGTCAGAGATGGCAACCACAAGGACAGTGCTATGACAACAGCCTCTGAAATGCATGGACGGCCTGGTATCGACCGCCAGTCAGGCACCAGCCAGGATGCTGGCGCTGCACCGCCGGCGCGGTCCCATTGGCAGCTGGCCGACATTCCCTATGCGCAGATCGACCATGGCGCGGTGGCGAACGACGAGGACATGTTCTATTTGCTGATGAGCGCCTCCTTTGTCGAGACCGGCTCGGACACCTATGCCACCAATCTGGGCGCGCACTACGCCCAGTACCCAGATATCCAGCATTGGCTGGAAGCGCGCTGGGAGCATGAGGAGCTGCAGCATGGCGCATCGCTGCGGCGCTATGTGGAAACCGTCTGGCCCAGCTTTGACTGGCAAAAGGCCTATGACAGCTTCTTCGCCGAGTACTCGCTGCTGTGCACGCAAGAGGCTTTACTGGAGGACCCGCGCCTGGAGATGGTGGCGCGCTGCGTGGTGGAGACCGGCACCACGGCCTACTACCACACCTTGCGCGGGCTCAGCCAGGAGCCGGTGCTCACCGAGCTGCTGGGCCATATCCGCAATGACGAGGTCGGCCACTTCAAGCATTTCTTGAGCTACTTCAAAAGCCTGCAGGCCCAGGAGCCCGTTGGCCGGCTGCGCATTGCGAAGGCGCTGTACAGCCGCTTGAAAGAATTGCGCGAGAGTGATTCCGATGTGGCGCTGCGCCATGTGTTCGCCAACAAGGGCGATCTGTTTGCCGACCGGCAGCGCAGCTTTGACGATGTCGCCCAGCGCATCTACCACCTGATCAGCACCGGATTGCCGGCCCAACTGGCAGTGCAGATGCTGCTCAAACCCTTGCTGCTGCCGCCCAAGCTGGAGTCCTGTCTGCACCGGCCGATCAGCCGGCTGGCCTGCAAAATGCTGGCCTACTGATGCAAGCCGAGCTGGGCCTTCAGAGCTGCGTAGGCTGTTCCTGCGTCCAGTGCATCAGCGCTTCGCGGGTCAGCAGCAGCACCTGGTCGTCGCCGGCGCTGGTGTCCATCCAGAACACCGGCAGGCCAGGGAAGGCGGCTTCAAAGTAGGCGCGCTCGTTGCCAATCTCCAGCACCAGCACACCGTCTTCGCTCAGGCGCTGGGGCAGCTCCAGAATCAGGCCGCGCACAAAGTCCATGCCGTCCTGGCCACCAGCCAGCGCCAGCACCGGCTCGGCCTGGTATTCCAGCGGCAGGCTGGCCATGCTCTGGGCGTTGACATAGGGTGGATTGCAGAGAATCAGGTCCCAGGGGCCGCGGGCGTTGGCCATGCCGTCTGATTGAACCAGCTGCACGCGCTCTTGCAGGCCATGCTGGTCCACATTGATGCGGGCCACGGCCAGCGCATCGGCAGACAGATCAGCGCCGGTGACCTGCACATCGGGGTAGGCCATGGCGGCCAGGCATGCGAGGCTGCCGTTGCCGGTACACAGGTCCAGCACCTGGCGCGTCTTGTCGCTCAGCCAGTCGTCAATGCTGCCATCGGCCAGCAGCTCGGCAATCAGGCTGCGCGGCACGATGGAGCGCTCGTCGATGTAGAAGGGGACACCTTGCAGCCAGGCCTGCTGGGTCAGATAAGCGGCTGGCTTGCGGCTGCGGATGCGCTCGGCGATCAGTTGCTCGAGTTTGCTGCGCTGCACGTCACTCACCGATTGGCTTGCGACTGAGTCTGCGCCATCCGGGCTGGTGTCGCTGTCCACCGGCAGACCCAGTGACCACAGCACCAGCCAGCTCGCTTCGTCCTGCGCATTGGTCGTTCCATGGCCAAAATGCACACCGGCAGCGCTGAGCGCTGCTGCGCTGTCATCAATCAGGGTGCGGATGGTGGTCATGGCTCAACTCAGGCAAAAATCAAAGACCGCCATTGTAGGCTTGATGACAGCTGCGTGGCACCAGGCAAGGCTGCCGCCAGGGCTATCTGGGTATTGGCTTTGAACAGGTTCTTAGCGCGCCAGGTTTTCCAGAATGCGGCGGTAGATATTTTTCAGCGGCTCGATATCGGCCACGGCCACGCACTCGTCGATCTTGTGGATGGTGGCGTTCGATGGACCGATCTCGATGACTTCCGGGCAGATATCGGCGACAAAGCGGCCGTCGCTGGTGCCGCCAGTGGTCGACAAGGTGGTCTCCAGCCCCACTTCGTCGCGGATGGCTTGCTGCACGGCCGTCACCAGCACGCCGGGTGTGGTCAGGAAGGGCTTGCCGCCCAGGGTCCACTTCAGGTCGTACTCAAGCGCATGGCGCTCCAAGGTGGACTTGACGCGGGCCTTGAGGTTCTCGGCCGTCGATTCGGTGCTGAAGCGGAAGTTGAAGTCCACCACCATCTGGCCCGGGATCACATTGCCCGCGCCAGTGCCCGCATGGATATTGCTCATCTGGAAGCTGGTGGGCGGGAAGAAGGCATTGCCCTCGTCCCACAGGGTGCTGGCCAGTTCACCCAGCGCGCCCAGCCCCTGGTGGATGGGGTTGCGGGCCAGCTGCGGGTAGGCGATATGGCCTTGCACGCCATGGACGGTGAGCTTGCCCGTCAGGCTGCCGCGCCGGCCGTTCTTGACCATGTCGCCGAGCTTTTGCACGGCGGTGGGTTCGCCCACCAGGCAGTAGTCCAGCACCTGGCCGCGCTGGCGCAGCTGCTCGACGACGACGGCGGTGCCGTCCACGCTCGGGCCTTCTTCGTCACTGGTCAGCAAGAGCGCGATATCCAGCGGCGCTGCAGCGTTCTGGGCGACAAACTCCTCGGCGGCCACGACAAAGGCAGCGATGGAGGTCTTCATGTCGCTGGCACCGCGCCCGTAGAGCTTGCCATCGCGGTGCGAAGGGGTGAAGGGGTGCGAGTTCCACTGCTCCAGCGGGCCGGTGGGCACCACATCGGTGTGGCCGACAAAGACCACGGTCTTGGCTCCCGCCACGCCGCTGCGGCGCAGTGCCCAGAGGTTGCTCACCCGAAAACTGTCGGGGCCGCTGTCCATGCGCTCGCAGGCAAAACCCAGCGGCTGGAGCAGGTCGGAAACCATGTCCAGACAGCCTTCGTCATTGGGCGTCACGGAAGGACGGGCGATCAGTTGCTCGGTCAGTTGCAGGGTGCGGGACATGGCGTCAAAGAAAGTGGGCGGGGAGGTCAACAACAATGCGGCCCGCAGGCCGCATTCAGGGCATATGGCCACGGCGTCGTGGCGTGCTGCCCGGGGGCAACGGCCGCTATCTTACTCTTGGTTCACATCAAGCACGATTTCGGTGAACGAGGCCGCGTCGTCGAGCTCGGGTTTGGCCGCGACCTGGGCCTTGGCGGCATTGGCCGCCATCTGGAAGTCGTTCTGCAGCCGCCACATCAGGTTGGTTGGCGAGTCGGAGTTGGCAAGGCCTTCCTCGCGGCTGATCTTGCCGCTGTGGATGAGCGCGGCCAGTGCGCCTTCAAAGGTGACCGAGCCTTCGGCCATGGACTTTTCCATCGCCTCGCGCACGGCCGAGAAGTTGCCTTGCTCGATCATCTCGCCCACCAGCTTGGTGTTGAGCATCACCTCGATGGCAGCGGTGCGTTTGCCCGAGACCGTCTTGACCAGACGCTGCGAGACCACGGCGCGCAGCGCCGATGACAGGTCACCCAGCATCGTGGGGCGCACCTCGACCGGGTAGAAGCTCAGGATCCGGTTGAGCGCGTGGTAGCTGTTGTTGCCGTGCAAGGTGGCCAGGCACAGGTGGCCGGACTGCGCGTAGGCAATGGCCGCCGACATGGTCTCGCGGTCGCGGATTTCGCCAATCATGATCACATCGGGCGCCTGGCGCAGCGCGTTCTTCAGCGCGGTCTGCAGTGAGGCGGTGTCGCTGCCCACCTCGCGCTGGTTGATGATCGAGCGCCGGTTGGAAAACTGGTACTCGATCGGGTCTTCCACCGTCAGGATATGGCCGCTTTGCTGGCCGTTGCGGTGGTCGATCATTGCGGCGAGCGACGTGCTCTTGCCCGAGCCGGTGGCGCCGACAAACAGCACCAGGCCGCGCCGGGCCATGATGAGGTCCTGGAAGATCTCGGGCAGCTCCAGCTGCTCCAGGCTGGGGATGTCCTGGGGCACATAGCGGATGACCACGGCGCAGCTGCCGCGCTGGTGCATGGCGCTGACGCGGAAACGGCCCACGCCTTCGAGCGGCACGCCAATGTTGAGCTCCCCGGTTTCGTCCAGCTCTTCGATGCGCTCGGGCGGCACGATCTCGGCGAGCAGGGTACGCGGCGCATCCGGTGTCAAGGTCTGGTTGTTGAGGGGGATGCATTCGCCCTGGATCTTGACCAGCGCAGGCGCATTGGCTGACAGATAGACATCCGAGGCCTTGTTGTCTGCCATCAGGCGCAAGATTCGCTCCATGGTTCCCATGTCCGTTCCCTCCAGTAATTTGTGCAGAGATTGTAGGCTTAGCTACGCAGTCAATAAACGATGTTGCGCCCGCGCTGCAACCCAACCGCAAGCCAAACGGCCACAAAAAAGCCCTGCAGCGCAAAGCTTGCAGGGCTGATGGGTTGCCTGGCGAGGGTTATACAGAGAATCCCTGGGCGGCAGATCAGTCGCGCAGCAGGTCGTTGATGCTGGTCTTGGCGCGGGTCTCGGGCGTCACTTGCTTGACGATCACCGCGCAGTACAGGCTGTGGCTGCCGTCCTTGGCAGGCATGGAGCCGCTGACCACCACCGAACCCGAAGGAACGCGGCCATAAGTGACTTCGCCGGTCATGCGGTTATAGATCTTCGTGGACTGGCTGATGTACACGCCCATCGAGATGACCGAGTTTTCTTCGACGATCACGCCTTCGACGATTTCGGAGCGGGCGCCGATGAAGCAGTTGTCTTCAATGATGGTGGGGTTGGCTTGCAGCGGTTCGAGCACGCCGCCCAGGCCCACGCCGCCCGAGAGGTGGACGTTCTTGCCCACTTGTGCGCAGGAGCCCACGGTGGCCCAGGTGTCAACCATGGTGCCTTCGCCCACATAGGCGCCAATGTTCACGTAGGAAGGCATCAGGATGGCGCCCTTGGCCACATAGCTGCCGCGGCGGGCCACAGCGGGCGGCACCACGCGCACGCCGGTGGCGGCGATATCGGCTTCGGACATGCCCGCGTACTTGGTGGGCACTTTGTCGTAGAAGTTCAGGTCGCCGGCTTGCACCAGCGCGTTGTCCTTCAAGCGGAACGACAGCAACACGGCCTTCTTGATCCACTGGTGCACGGTCCACTGGCCCACGCCGTCACGGGTGGCCACACGCAACTCGCCCTGGTCCAGGGCGTTGATCACATGGTCGACCGCATCGACGATTTCTTTGGGAGCCGAGGCAGGCGAGAGCGTCGTGCGGGCTTCCCAGGCGGATTCGATGATGGTTTGCAGTTGTTGCGTCATGGTTTAGGCTTTTTTCCAGGATTGA
Organism: Comamonas koreensis; assembly: GCF_014076495.1. Taxonomy (NCBI): domain Bacteria; kingdom Pseudomonadati; phylum Pseudomonadota; class Betaproteobacteria; order Burkholderiales; family Comamonadaceae; genus Comamonas; species Comamonas koreensis. Next base: position 2,896,800 of record NZ_CP043575.1, read on the forward strand.
ATGAATTGGGCAATGCGCTGAGCGGCTTCCAGGCATTCGGCCGTCTGGGCCACCAGGGCCATGCGGATGCGGCCGGCGCCTGGGTTGCTGCCGTTGAAGTCACGGGCCAGATAGCTGCCTGGCAGAACCGTGACATTGTATTGGGCATAGAGTTCGCGTGCGAACTCGGTGTCGGACAAGCCCATCTCTGGAGGCACGCCGGCCCAGAGGTAGAAGCTGGCATCGGGCAACTGCACGTCCATCACGGCCGACAGCACGGGCGTGACTTCGGCAAACTTGCGGCGGTATTGCTCGCGGTTGTCTTCGACATGGCGCTCATCACCCCAGGCCGCAATGCTGGCCGCCTGCACCGGCGGGCTCATCGCGCCGCCCTGGTAGGTGCGGTAGAGCGTGAAGGCCTTGATCAGCTCGGCGTCGCCCGCGACAAAACCGCTGCGCAGGCCCGGCACATTGCTGCGCTTGGACAGGCTGGTGAACGAGACCAGGCGGCGGAAATCGCTGCGGCCCAGTTGCGCTGCTGCCTGCATGCCGCCCAGTGGTGGCTCGTCGCGGAAGTAGATTTCGCTGTAGCACTCGTCAGACGCAATGACAAAGCCATAGCGGTCGGACAGCTCAAACAGCTTTTTCCACTCGTCAAGCGGCATCACGGCGCCGGTGGGGTTGCCCGGCGAGCAGACAAAGATCAGCTGGGTGCGCTGCCAGATGTCCTCGGGCACGCTGGCCCAGTCGACGGCAAAGTTCTTGCTGGCGATGCTGGGCACGTAGTAGGGCGTGGCGCCCGCGAGCAGGGCCGCGCCTTCGTAGATCTGGTAGAAGGGGTTGGGGCAGAGCACGACCGGGCCTGGCTTGCTGCTGTCGACCACCGTCTGCGTGAACGCAAACAGTGCCTCGCGGCTGCCATTGACGGGCAAGGTGTGCTTGTGTCCATCCACCTGCAGGCCGTAGCGCGTGGACAGCCAGGCAGCAAAGGCTTCGCGCAGTGCCGGCGTGCCAGCGGTGGCCGGGTAGACCGACAGGCCGGCCAGGTTGTCCGAGAGCGCCTGCTCGATGAAGGCGGGCGTGGGGTGGCGGGGCTCACCGATACCCAGGCTGATGGGCGACTGGTCTGCGGGCGGCGTGACACCGGCAAACAACTGGCGCAGGCGCTCAAACGGGTAGGGCTGCAGTTTCTGGAGCAAGGGGTTCATAAGCCAGCCATTATGGTGCAGCGGCGCTTGTTTTTTTGCGCCGTTCTGTCATGCCCGGTAGGGGCTTGGCGGCCTTTGTCGGCTACCCAGCGCCGCGCAGCCATTAAGACGAGTGGTTGCCGCCTTGTTGCTGCTTGGCTTTGGCCAAAATGGCGGCCAGGATTGCCTTTTTGTCGGCAGCGGCCGGCGCGGCCAGGTTGGCCTTGCTGGCCGCGGTATTTTGCGATGCTGCTGCGCTGACGGCAGCAGCCTGGGCCGCCTGGGCGCTGAGGGCTGCAGGGGCAGCGTGCGGCGTGCCCGCTGGGCTGGCAGTTGGACTGGGCACCTGCGTGCGGTTGGTGCCGTGCAGGCGCTGCTGGTGCCTGTTGTAGCGCAGCCGGGCCTCATCGGCTTGCGCCGGGCTCCAGGCGGCCCAGCCGGTGGCCTCGCCGCTGGCGTTGTCCAGTTCAATGCAATCGACCGGGCAGACCGGCAGGCACAGCTCGCAGCCGGTGCAGGCCTCGGCAATGACGGTGTGCATGCGCTTGTTCGCGCCCAGGATGGCATCGGTCGGGCAGGCCTTGATGCACAAGGTGCAGCCGATGCACCAGTTCTCATCGATGCGGGCGACAACGCGCACGGCTTCGAGGCCGTTGTGCGGGTTCAGCGGCAGCGCAGGCCGGCCGGTGATGGCCGCCAGCCGCGCCACGCCTTCCTGGCCGCCAGGCGGGCATTGGTTGATCGCGGCCTCGCCCTGGGCAATGGCCTGGGCATAGTGGCGGCAGTCGGGGTAGCCGCAGCGCGTGCATTGGGTCTGCGGCAGGGCCGCATCAATGGCGCCAATGAAAACAGCCAGCGCTGAGGCTGGCTGGTCGCTGGTTTTGTGGGTATCGATCACACCGTGTGCAAAGTATTCTGCTTGGAAGTGGCCGATTTTACGCTGCCTGCAGGGCGATCCTCGATGCGGTTGTTGGCGAGGATGAAGTCCTTGAGCATCGGGTAGACCATGGTGCGCCAGCGCTTGCCGCTGAAGATGCCGTAGTGCCCCGCGCCCTTGACTTCAAAGTGCCGGGTGTCGACCGCCTTGAGGCCGGTGCACAGGTCATGCGCGGCCTGGGTCTGGCCCGAGCCAGAGATGTCATCAAGCTCGCCCTCGACCGTCAGCAGCGCGCTGTGGCGGATGTCCTGGGGCTTGACCAGCTCCAGATTGCCTTCGGGCGAGCGCACCTCCCAGGTGCCCTTGACCAGCGCAAAGTCCTGGAACACGGTCTTGATGGTTTCCAGGTAGTAGGCCGCATCCATGTCGAGCACGGCGTTGTACTCGTCGTAGAACTTGCGGTGGTGTTCGGCGCTGTCTTCGTTGCCCTTGAGCAGGTCCTTGAAGTAGTCGTAATGGCTCATCGCATGGCGGTCAGGGTTCATGCTGACAAAGCCCATGTGCTGCAAAAAGCCGGGGTAGACCAGGCGGCCGGCACCGGGAAAGTTGCCGGGCACCGGATGGATCACGTTCGACTCGAACCACTGCAGATCGTGCGTGGTGGCCAGGTTGTTCACCGTGGTGGGCGATTTGCGCGCATCGATGGGGCCACCCATCATGGTCATCGACAGCGGGGTCTTCTCGCCGCGGCTGGCCATCAGCGAGACGGCGGCGAGCACCGGCACCGTGGGCTGGCAGACGCTCACCACATGGCAGTTGCCGTAGATGCCCTGGATGTGGCGGATGAATTCCTGCACATAGTTGACATAGTCATCGAGGTGGAAGATGCCCTCGGTCTGCGGCACCAGGCGCGCATTGGTCCAGTCGGTGATATAGACCTTGTGGTCGGCCAGCATCGTGCGCACCGTCTCGCGCAGCAGGGTGGCGTAGTGGCCCGACAGCGGGGCCACCACCAGCACCACGGGCTGCTGCTTCATCGCCGCCAGGCTGGTCTGGTCGTCCGAGAAGCGCTTGAAGCGGCGCAGCTCGCAAAAGGGCTTGGTCAGCTCCACGCGCTCGTGGATCGCGATCTCATGGCCGTTGGCCTCGATGGTGGTGATGCCAAAGGCGGGCTTTTCATAGTCCTTGCCCAGCCGGTAGAACAGATCAAAGCCCGCCGAGGCGCGCTGGGCGGTGTTCGTCTGGCTGATCGGCCACAGCGGATTGCTCAGCATCTTCGAGGTGGCGTGGGCGTATTCTGCAAAGGGCTCCATCAGGGCCCGCTGGGTTTCATACAGTTGGTACAGCATCAAAACTCCGTGATTGTTGCATCGCAATATAGCAGCAGCGCGCGTCAGAAAGCATGGCCAGCCATGCTCGTAAACACGGGGAGGGTGCTGGCGCTGGGTTCTGCGCCGCTGCCCACTGTGTGCTACACCGGCCTGCCACCCGCATGGCCGCTGCAATGCAGCCACTCGGATGGGCGTAGTTACAAAGATTGATTTTAACTAATGACTGAGGGTCTTGCTAGACTATTGCTCTGGCCCCATGCCCGCGCTTGCCCTGGGTAGACAGGGCCTGTAGATCAGGGCAGGACGCTATGGCCGCTCAGTCTTCGCTGGTGGTGCTGTTGGCGGGCTGGCGCTGCAACCATTCCTCAAAGGCCTCACGCGCAGAGTTGCGCAGCGTTTTGCGAAAGCGCTGCTTGTCCTCCAGGTAAAGGCAGTGGCGCATCACCGTGAAGGGGTTGAAGCTGCTGGACGGGTAGCGGTGCTGGAAATCGGCCTTGTAGTGGCGCACGGTGGTGACATGCTTTTGCACCACGGCAAACAGCCAGCCGGCGTGGCGCACGGCAAAGTCATGCAGCAACTCGTCCAGGAAGAACTCCACCTTCTGCGGGTCAAACTCATAGCCGGGGAAGTGCTTGTGGCCAAAGGCGACAAAGCTGAAGGCATCGAGCGGCTCGTTGTGGTCGCCCAGTCCATCGCCCAGGGGGCCGTCGACCTCGTCCTCGGCGCGCGAGAGCGCCAGCGCCTGGCTGGTCTCATTGCGGATCTGCAAGAACTCGCGGTCGGCCAGTTCAAACAGCGCCGACAGAATGTTGATGCGGCGTTTGAGGTTGGTCGGGATGGACTTCTTGTACTTGATCTTGTGGTCCAGCTCGCTCCAGGAGTCCTGGATGATGGTGCGGATCTGCAGCTCGAAGGCCTGGTCGGCATAGGCCTGGTGCTCGGTCAGCTGTGCCTGCTGCTGGTTGAGCCGCAGGTCCATATGGATGCCCTTGTAGCCAAACTCGGACTCCGAGTCTTCCATCGGTGAGGTCTTGTCGGTGATCTCGATCACATCGAAATATTCGCGCACCCGGGACATGATGGCCGGTGGCTCGTCCTCATAGAGGCAGACCACGCGCACGCCGATCAGGTCGGTGATGTAGTCCTCGATGGCATAGTCCTCGGACTGGTCCTCGACAAAGTTTCGGTACTTGCGCTTGAACTTGCGCACGCATTCGTCAGCGGTCTTCACCCGGCACTCGAACTTGGCGATGTTGACGCCCTCGAGGTTGCTCAAGATGGCGTGGATCAGCGCATTGAACGAGGCCGCCGCAGCCTTGAGGGTGGGCAACTGGGCGGCGTAGAAATCCAGGAATTCCTGTTTGCGGGATTCAAAATCGCGAGCGGGCATGGGGCAGGGCAGCAAAGAAGGGGCAGGCGCCACGCGCCCGCCAAAAGAAGAAGTTACTTGGCGCTATTGTCTACCTCTGTGGTGTCGCTGATGTGGGCCTGGGGTGCAAAAAGATCCCAGACCGCGATGAACAGCGCGGCAATCAGTGGCCCGATGACAAAGCCGGTAAGCCCGAACAGCGACAGCCCGCCCAGGGTGGAGATGAGGATCAGGTAGTCGGGCATCTTGGTGTCCTTGCCCACCAGGAGCGGGCGCAGCACGTTGTCGACCATGCCCATGATGGCGGCGCCATAGGCGGCCAGCACAATGCCTTCGGTGGTGGAGCCGGTGGCAATGTAATAAATAGCAACTGGCGCCCAGACAATGGCTGCACCCACGGCCGGCAACAGCGACAAAAAGGCCATCACCACGCCCCACAGCAGCGAGGCCTCGATGCCCAGAATCCAGAAGATGATGCCGCCCAGCGCGCCCTGGGTGGCAGCCACGGCCAGGTTGCCCTTGACCGTGGCGCGCACCACGGTGATGAACTTGGCGCCCAGCTTTTTCTTGTGCGCGTCATCGAGCGGCGTGGCGGCCAGGATCTTGCGGATCAAGGTCTTGCCGTCGCGCAGGAAGAAGAACAACAGGTAGAGCATGATGCAAAAGCTCACCAAAAAGCCCATGGTGTTCTGGCCGATGGTCAGCACCTTGGTCGCCACATACTGGCTCGCCTGCACCGAGATGCCGGAGATCTTCTCCTGGATCACCTTGGGGTCGTTCAGGTTGAAGCGGGTCAGCAGGTCCAGCACCCACTGGGGCATGGCGTTGTAGATCTGCTGGAAGTACTGGCCGAAATTCATCTCGCCCGAGTGCACGCTCTCGTAGATGGTGGCCGCCTCCTTGGCCAGCGAGATCGACAGCAGGATCAGCGGCAGGATCACCAGCACCAGGCACAGCACCAGCGTAATCAGGGCCGCAATAGTCGGGTATTTGGGGAGGCGGACCAGGATTTTTTTGTGTAGAGGCGTAAACACAACAGCGAGGATCACGGCCCAGAAAACGGCCCCCTGAAAGGGGAAAAGCACGGCAAAAAAGGCAATGGTGACGCCTATTAGCAGCAAGATGAATGCTTTGTCGTGAAGAGAGTGGTTGTTGAACATCAAGCGCATCGGTGTGAATGGATAGCGCAAATGTATCTGCTTCCGGCATAAACCTACGCTATTTCGGGCACCCATCTGCTGGGGCCAAGGCCATCGAAGGACAAGCCCAGGCGGAAGTGGCACAATACCCGTTGTTCGGCCCTTCCCAGCCACAGTCGCATCCGCCAATCGGTTCAGCCGTGTCGCGGAAGGTTGTTTATATGCACCAGCTAATGCTTTCCAGAGGAAAGCGGAGGTCAGCGGAGAAAATGAGCGATACGAATTCTGTGTATCAAGCCTACCAAGGCAACACCTATCTCTTCGGCGGCAATGCCCCGTATGTCGAAGAGATGTATGAGAACTATCTGGATAACCCAGGCAGCGTACCAGACACCTGGCGCGCTTACTTTGATGCACTGCAAAACGTCCCCGCATTGGACGGCAGCAACGCCAAGGACGTCCCTCATCTTCCCGTCGTCAACGCCTTTGCCGAGCGCGCCAAACAAGGCGTGACCAAGGTGGTGGTAGCGTCTGGTGCTGATTCGGAACTGGGCCGCAAGCGCACCGCCGTGCAGCAGCTGATTGCCGCTTACCGCAATGTGGGCGCACGCTGGGCCGATCTGGACCCGCTGAAGCGCCAAGAACGCCCCGAAATTCCTGAGCTCGATCCAGCCTTCTATGGCTTTACCGATGCGGACCAGGAAACCGTGTTCAACATCAGCAACACGTTCTTCGGCAAGGAATCGATGACCTTGCGCGAGCTGCTCAATGCACTGCGCGAGACCTATTGCGGCACGTTGGGCGCGGAGTACATGTACACCGCCGAGCAAAACCAGAAGCGTTGGTGGCAGCAAAAGCTCGAGAGCATTCGCAGCAAGCCCGCCTTCAACGCCGACCAGAAAAAGCGCATTCTTGACCGCCTGACCGCGGCCGAAGGCCTGGAGCGTTTCCTGCACACCAAGTATGTGGGTCAGAAGCGCTTCTCGCTCGAAGGCGGCGAGTCCTTTATCGTCGCGATGGACCAGCTGATCAATGCCGCTGGCGTGACCGGCGTGCAGGAAATCGTCATCGGCATGGCCCACCGTGGCCGCCTGAACGTGCTGGTCAACACCCTCGGCAAGATGCCCAAGGACCTGTTTGCCGAGTTCGACCACACCGCCCCTGAAGAGCTGACCGCCGGTGACGTGAAGTACCACCAGGGCTTTAGCTCCGATGTGTCGACCACTGGCGGCCCGGTGCACCTGTCGCTGGCCTTCAATCCCTCGCACCTGGAAATCGTCAACCCCGTGGTTGAAGGCTCGGTGCGCTCGCGCATGGACCGCCGCAACGACCCGCAGGGCAAGCAAGTGCTGCCGGTGCTGGTGCACGGTGACGCGGCCTTTGCCGGCCAGGGCGTGAACCAGGAAACGCTGGCGCTGTCCGAAACCCGTGGCTACACCACGGGCGGCACGGTGCACATCATCATCAACAACCAGATTGGTTTCACGACCTCCGATCCTCGCGATCTGCGCTCGACCACGTATTGCACGGACATCGTCAAGATGATCGATTCGCCCGTGCTGCACGTCAACGGTGACGATCCCGAAGCGGTGGCACTGGCCATGCAGATGGCTTTGGACTTCCGTATGGAATTCTCCAAGGACATCGTGGTGGACATCATCTGCTACCGCAAGCTCGGTCACAACGAGCAGGACACGCCTGCACTGACCCAGCCGCTGATGTACAAGAAGATTGCCCAGCACCCCGGCACGCGCAAGCTGTACGCCGACAAGCTGGCCACGCAAGGGCTGGGCGAGACGCTGGGCGACGACATGGTCAAGGCCTACCGCGCGGCCATGGATGCGGGCAAGCACACGGTCGACCCGGTGCTGACCAACTTCAAGAGCCAGTACGCGGTGGATTGGAGCCCCTTCCTCAAGCAGAAGTGGACCGACAGCGCCGACACCGCCATTCCCGTGGCCGAGTGGAAGCGTCTGGCCGAGCGCGTCACGACCCTGCCGGAGTCGGTGAACCCGCACCAGCTGGTCAAGAAGGTCTATGACGACCGCGCAGCGATGGGCCGTGGCGACATCAACGTGGACTGGGGCATGGGTGAGACCATGGCCTACGCCTCGCTGGTGGCCTCGGGTTACCCCATCCGCCTGTCGGGCGAAGACAGCGGCCGCGGCACCTTTACCCACCGCCACTCGGTCGTGCACGACCAAAAGCGTGAGAAGTGGGACGAGGGCACCTACATCCCTCTGCAGAACGTCGCTGACAACCAGGCGCCGTTTACCGTGATCGACTCCATCCTGTCCGAAGAGGCCGTGCTGGGCTTCGAATATGGCTACGCCTCCAACGATCCCAACACCCTGGTGATCTGGGAAGCGCAGTTCGGCGACTTCGCCAACGGCGCGCAAGTGGTGATCGACCAGTTCATCGCCTCCGGTGAAGTCAAGTGGGGCCGTATCAACGGTCTGACCTTGATGCTGCCACACGGCTACGAAGGCCAGGGCCCCGAGCACAGCTCGGCACGCCTGGAGCGCTTCATGCAGCTGTCGGCGGACCAGAACATGCAAGTGACCCAGCCGACCACGGCTGCGCAGATCTTCCACTTGCTGCGTCGCCAGATGGTGCGTCCGCTGCGCAAGCCGCTGATCATCATGACGCCCAAGTCGCTGCTGCGTAACAAGGACGCAACCTCGCCCGTGTCGGAATTCACCTCCGGTGGCTTCCAGACCGTGATCGGTGAGCGCGATGAGGCCATCGTTGCCAAGGCCGACAAGGTCAAGCGCGTGATCGCCTGCTCGGGCAAGGTCTACTACGACCTGGTCAAGAAGCGCACCGAAGAAGGCAGCACCGATGTGGCCATCATCCGTATCGAGCAGCTCTATCCGTTCCCCCACAAGGCTTTTGCCGCTGAACTCAAGAAGTACAGCGCCGCCAAGGAAGTGGTGTGGTGCCAGGACGAGCCGCAAAACCAGGGTGCATGGTTCTTCGTGCAGCACTACATCCACGAGAACATGCTCGACGGCCAAAAGCTGGGCTACTCCGGCCGTGCCGCCTCGGCATCGCCTGCCGTGGGCTATTCGCACCTGCACCAAGAGCAGCAAAAGGCGCTGGTCGAAGGCGCATTCGGCAAGCTCAAGGGCTTTGTGCTGACCAAGTAAGCACGACCTCAGCATTTAACGAATACAGAAAGAATTGTTATGGCAATCGTAGAAGTCAAAGTCCCCCAGCTGTCCGAGTCGGTCGCTGAAGCCACCATGCTCACCTGGAAGAAGAAGGCCGGTGAAGCTGTTGCTGTCGACGAAATCCTGATCGAGATCGAAACCGACAAGGTCGTGCTCGAAGTGCCAGCGCCTGCCGCTGGTGTGCTGACCGAGATCGTGCAAGGCGACGGCGCGACCGTTATCGCTGACCAGCTGATCGCCAAGATCGATACCGAAGCCGTGGCCGGCGCCGCTGCAGCCCCCGCTGCCGCAGCACCTGCGCCAGCTGCTGCCGCTCCCGCCCCCGCTTCTGCGCCTGCAGCTGCCGGTGGCAACAAGGGCGATGTGGCGATGCCAGCTGCAGCCAAGCTGCTGGCGGACAACAACCTGGCAGTCGGCGCTGTGGCCGGCTCGGGCAAGGACGGCCGCGTCACCAAGGGTGATGTGCTGGCCGCTGTGGCCGGTGGCGTCAAGTCCACCGCCGCCGTGATACCCACCGGCGCACCGACCAAGTCGCTGCCCCAGGTGGCGTCGCCCGCCGCTGCCCAAGACCTGGGCGAGCGTCCAGAGCAGCGCGTGCCGATGAGCCGTCTGCGTGCCCGTATCGCCGAGCGTCTGCTGCAGTCGCAGTCGACCAACGCGATCCTGACCACGTTCAACGAAGTGAACATGGCGCCCGTGATGGCGCTGCGCAAGAAGTTCCAGGACGACTTCACCAAGGAACACGGCGTCAAGCTCGGCTTCATGTCCTTCTTCGTGAAGGCGGCCGTGCATGCACTCAAGAAGTACCCCGTGCTGAACGCGTCGGTCGATGGCACCGACATCATCTACCACGGCTACTTCGACATCGGTATCGCCGTGGGCTCGCCACGCGGTCTGGTGGTGCCCATCCTGCGCAATGCAGACCAGATGAGCTTTGCCGACATCGAAAAGAAGATCGCCGAATTCGGCAAGAAGGCTGCTGACGGCAAGCTGGGCATCGAAGACATGACCGGCGGCACGTTCTCCATCTCCAACGGTGGCACCTTCGGCTCGATGATGTCGACCCCGATCATCAACCCGCCCCAATCGGCCATCCTGGGCGTGCACGCGACCAAGGACCGCGCTGTGGTCGAAAACGGCCAGGTGGTGGTGCGTCCGATGAACTACTTCGCGATGTCCTACGACCACCGCATCATCGACGGCCGCGAAGCCGTGCTGGGTCTGGTGGCGATGAAGGATGCGCTGGAAGATCCATCGCGTCTGCTGTTCGACCTGTAATCGGGTCGCCGGGCAGTGATGCTACGCGTTCTGGTGGCTGCAGCGTCCGCACTTGTGCTGGGCGCCTGCGGGACGTTGTCCCGTCCTGCAGCGCAGGATGTCGCCACGCAAAGCTGGAGCGGTGACTATCGCTTCCAGTGGGCAGCAGGCACCCAGGCTGCGCGCCGGGGTCTGCCTGCCCCATCACAGGTTCGCATCCGCCCGGTCACCTCCGCCAAGGAGGTGCCCGGCGCGAAGGCGGACGGCAATGGCCCGCAATGGGCCATTTCGTTTGTCGGCGAGCCCGGCGCGCCGCTGCCGCTCATCCCCTTCAAGGCCCAGGGCTATGAAGAGATGGGCTGGGCGGTGATGCGCGCTGGCGGCAAGATTGCATGCCTGGAGTCCGGCTCCTTCATGTTCGTCTGCCGCACCCATCCCGGCACCACCTTGTCGTTTGGTCGTCAAAACGACGAGCAACTGACCACCAAAACGGGCCTCTTCGGTGTGGCATTGCACCAGGGCAGTTTTGAACTAACACCATTGGATTAATCATGAGCAAGCAATTTGATGTCGTCGTGATCGGCGGCGGCCCCGGCGGCTACGTAGCGGCCATCCGTGCAGCCCAGTTGGGCATGCAAGTGGCCTGTATCGACGAGTGGAAGAACGCCGCTGGCGGCCCAGCCCTGGGCGGCACCTGCACCAACGTGGGCTGCATTCCCTCGAAGGCCCTGCTGCAGTCGTCCGAGCATTTCGAGCATGCCAACCTGCACTTTGCAGACCACGGCATCTCGACTGGCAAGGTCACGATGGATGTGGCCAAGATGATTGCCCGCAAGGACACCGTCGTCAAGCAAAACAACGACGGCATCCAGTACCTGTTCAAGAAGAACAAGGTCACCTTCTTCCACGGCCGTGGCTCCTTCGTGAAGGCCGCTGATGGCGGCTACGAAATCAAGGTCGCGGGCAAGGACGAAGAATCCATCACCGGCAAGCAGATCATTGTGGCCACTGGCTCCAATGCCCGCGCTCTGCCTGGCGTGCCTTTCGACGAAGACAAGATTCTGTCGAACGACGGCGCACTGCGCCTGGGCGCTGCGCCCAAGAAGCTGGCGCTGATCGGTGCTGGCGTGATCGGCCTGGAAATGGGCTCGGTCTGGCGCCGTCTGGGCACCGAAGTGACGGTGCTCGAAGGCATGGACAAGTTCCTGCCCGCCATCGACGAGCAAATCGCCAAGGAAGCCAAGAAGTCCTTTGACAAGCAAGGTCTGAAGATCGAGCTGGGCGTGAAGGTTGGCGATATCAAGGCCGACAAAAAGGGCGTGCAGATCAGCTACACCAATGCCAAGGGTGAAGCCCAGCAGCTGGACGTGGACCGCCTGATCGTGTCCATCGGCCGCGTGGCCAACACCATCGGCCTGAACCCCGAAGCCGTGGGCCTGGCCCTGGACGAGCGTGGTGCCATCGTCGTGGACGAGAACTGCAAGACCAACCTGCCTGGCGTCTGGGCAGTGGGCGACGTCGTGCGTGGCCCGATGCTGGCCCACAAGGCCGAGGAAGAGGGCGTTGCCGTGGCCGAGCGCATTGCGGGCCAGCACGGCCATGTGAACTTTGCGACCATTCCATGGGTGATCTACACCAGCCCCGAAATCGCATGGGTGGGCCGCACCGAGCAGCAGCTCAAGGCCGACGGCGTCGCTTACAAGGCTGGCACCTTCCCGTTCCTGGCCAATGGCCGCGCACGTGCGCTGGGCGATACCACCGGTATGGTCAAGTTCCTGGCCGATGCCACGACCGACGAAATCCTGGGCGTGCACATGGTCGGCCCGATGGTTTCGGAGCTGATCTCCGAAGCCGTGGTGGCGATGGAGTTCAAGGCATCGAGCGAAGACATCGCCCGTATCTGCCACGCCCACCCATCGCTGTCGGAAGCGACCAAGGAAGCGGCCCTGGCCGTGGACAAGCGCACCCTGAACTTCTGATCCTGAAGTTTTAGGCGAAAATGGCCTCTGGTGCAGATTGGTTCTGCGCCAGAGGCTATGTCATTTATAGCAACAAGAGATTGAGACACCCATGGGTACAGCGGTAAGAGATGCATACGAGGCCGAACTCAAGGCCAAGGGTTTTCAAAGTGATCCTGCACAGATGCGTGCGGTGGACGCCTTGCAGCGCTGTGCCGACGAGTGGGAGCAGTACAAGAACAAGCGCTCCAACCCGATCAAGAAGCTGATCAACCACCCCGACATTCCGCGCGGGGTGTACATGTATGGCGGGGTGGGGCGCGGCAAGAGCTTCATCATGGATTGCTTCTTCAACGCCGTGCCGCTGCGCCGCAAGGTGCGTTTGCATTTCCATGAGTTCATGCGCGAGGTGCAGCGCGAGCTGACCCTGCTCAAGGGCACGCAGGACCCGCTCGATGTGCTGGGCGCCAAGATCGCCAAGAAGTACAAGCTGATCTGCTTTGACGAGTTCCATGTGGCGGACATCACCGATGCGATGATCCTCTACCGCTTGCTGCTGGCCCTGTTCAACAACGGCGTGGGCTTTGTCACCACCTCCAACTTCACGCCCGATGGCCTCTACCCCGATGGCCTGCACCGCGACCGCATTCTGCCGGCCATCGACCTGCTCAACGCGCGCATGGATGTGATCAATGTCGACAACGGCACCGACTACCGCCGCCGCGCGCTGGAGCTGGCCCAGCTCTACCATTGCCCGCTGGGCCCTGAGGCGGATGCAGCGATGGAGCAGACCTTTGGCCAGTTGGCCGAGGTGCCTGACGAAAAACCAGTCTTCAAAATTGAGTCGCGCGAGCTCAAGCCGCGCCGCCGCGCAGGGGGCGTGATCTGGTTCGATTTCCATGAACTGTGCGTCAACCCGCGCTCGCAAAATGACTACCTGGAGCTGGCCACCCAGTTCCACACCGTGCTGCTGTCCAATGTGCCGCAGATGTTCGTCAACATGGCCTCGCCCGCACGCCGCTTTACCTGGCTGGTCGATGTGCTCTATGACCGCCGGGTCAAGCTCATCATGTCGGCCGCCGTGCCGCCCGAGCAGCTCTACACCGAAGGGCCGCTGTCCCATGAGTTTCCGCGCACCGTCTCGCGCCTCAACGAGATGCAGTCGCAGGAGTATTTGTCGCTGGAGCGACGCGTGGTCGATACCGCGCTGACCTGAGAAGAGAGGGCCCCTATGCCTCGTTTGAACACTGTCACCGTGCTGGTGCTGCTGGCTGCCACCGGCCTGGCCCATGCGGCCTCCGGCAAAACCTCGAATGCGCAGGAGCGCACGCAGGCGCGTGCCCAGATCACGCTGGAGCGCAAGGACAGCGAAGCGCGCCTGGCCAACAACGAAAAGATCTGCTACCAGCACTTTGCGGTGACCGACTGCCTGCAGAAGGTGCGCCGCCAGTACAACACCGAAGAGCGCGCGCTGCGCCAGCGCGAGCTGGCCATCAATGCGCAGGAACGCGACGAGAAAACCGCCAACCAGCGCGATGCCCGCGCCAACAAGCAAAACGATTTTGAGCGCAAGCACCCGCCGCTCGATGGCGGCGCGCTGAGCCAGCCCGATCTGGAGCAGCGCCAGAAAGAGCACGACGAGCAGGCGGCCCAGCGCAGCAGCCATGCGCCCAAGCGCAATGCCCAGAGCATTGCCGAGCAGCAGCAGCGCCGCGAGCAGGATGCCGCCCGCCGTGCCACCAGCCAGGCTGGCAAGGTGGACAGCAAGCAGCGCACGCTGCAGCGCCACAACGAAGACCGGGCGGACAGCATCAGCGAGGCCCAAGAGGAATACGATGCCAAGCAAGAGGCTGCGCAGCGCAAGCTCGAAGCCCATGAAAAGCGCATGAAGGAGCAGGAAGGCAAGCGCAAGGCGGCGCCACTGCCCGTGCCCCAGTAAACCGCTGGAAGACTACGCATCACGCGCCAGGGGCCCTTGCACAGGCTGCCCTGGTGCTGCGGTTGCGACCAAACCCTATAATGGAAGATTCGCGCCCGCACCGCTTCAGGGGAAGTGGGCAGGCGCCACCACTGCATCACACCATGAGTACACCCACTTTTTCCGTCGCTGAGATCCGCAAGACCTTCTTGGACTTTTTCGCGTCCAAGGGGCACACCATTGTTCCGTCCAGCCCGCTGGTGCCGGGCAACGATCCGACGCTGATGTTCACCAACTCCGGCATGGTGCAGTTCAAGGATGTGTTTCTGGGCACGGACAAGCGCCCCTACACCCGGGCAACGAGCGTGCAGACCTGCCTGCGTGCCGGTGGCAAGCACAACGACCTGGAAAACGTGGGCTATACCGCGCGCCACCACACCTTCTTCGAGATGCTGGGCAACTGGTCCTTTGGCGACTACTTCAAGCGCGAATCGCTCAAGTGGGCCTGGGAGCTGCTCACCGAGGTCTACAAGCTGCCGGCCGAGAAGCTGCTGGCCACCGTCTATGAAGAGGACGACGAGGCCTACGACATCTGGACCAAGGAGATCGGCCTGCCCCCAGAGCGCGTGATCCGCATTGGCGACAACAAGGGCGGCCGCTACAAGAGCGACAACTTCTGGATGATGGCCGACACGGGCCCTTGCGGCCCTTGCTCGGAAATCTTCTACGACCACGGCCCGCATATTGCCGGCGGCCCTCCAGGCTCGCCCGATGAAGACGGTGACCGTTTCATCGAAATCTGGAACAACGTGTTCATGCAGTTCGACATGGCCGAAGACGGCTCGGTCAAGCCGCTGCCAGCCCCCTGCGTCGATACCGGCATGGGCCTGGAACGCCTGGCTGCCATCTTGCAGCATGTGCACAGCAACTACGAGATCGACCTGTTCCAGGCGCTGATCAAGGCCGCTGCACGCGAGACCCATATCGACGATCTGGAAACCCCCTCGCTGAAGGTGATTGCCGACCACATCCGCGCGACCGCCTTCCTGGTGGCCGATGGCGTGATCCCGTCGAATGAAGGCCGCGGCTATGTGCAGCGCCGCATCATCCGCCGCGCCATCCGCCACGGCTACAAGCTGGGCCAGAAGACCCCCTTCTTCCACAAGCTGGTCAAGGACCTGGTCGCCGTGATGGGCGATGCCTATCCCAAGATTCGCGAGCAGGAAGCGCGCATCACCGAGGTGCTCAAGGTCGAGGAAGAGCGCTTCTTCGAGACCCTGGCCCATGGCATGGACATCCTGGACAGCGCACTGGCCGGTGGCGCCAAGGTGCTGCCCGGTGATGTGGCCTTCAAGCTGCATGACACCTACGGCTTTCCGCTGGACCTGTCCAACGACGTGGCGCGCGAACGCGGCCTGAGCGTGGACGAGGCGGGCTTCCATGCCGCGATGGAGCAGCAAAAGAGCCAGGCCCGCGCAGCGGGCAAGTTCAAGATGGACCGCGCACTGGAATACACCGGCGCGGCCAATGCCTTCACCGGTTACACGCAGCTGAGCGAGGCCGCCAAGGTCGTGGCGTTGTATGTCGATGGCAGCAGCGTCAACGCGATCAACGCTGGCCAGACGGCCGTGGTTGTGCTGGACACCACCCCGTTCTACGCCGAGTCGGGTGGCCAGGTGGGCGACCAGGGCGTGATTTCGGCCGGTGCCAACCGCTTTGTCGTGGAAGACACCTTGAAGATCAAGGCCGATGTGTTTGGCCACCACGGCCAGCTCGCTGCGGGCAGCCTCAAGGTGGGCGATGCGGTGCAAGCCGAGGTCGATACCGCCTTGCGCGCCGCCACCATGCGTAACCACTCGGTCACCCACATCATGCACAAGGCGCTGCGTGAAGTGCTGGGCGACCATGTGCAGCAAAAGGGCAGCCTGGTCAATGCGGAACGCACCCGCTTTGACTTTGCCCACAACAGCCCGGTGACCGATGCGCAAAAGCGCGAGATCGAAAAGCGCGTGAATGCCGAGATCCTGGCGAACACCGAAACCGGCGCGCGCGTGATGGACATCGAGAGCGCACAAAAGACCGGCGCGATGATGCTGTTTGGTGAAAAGTACGGCGAGACCGTGCGCGTGCTGGACATTGGATCGAGCCGGGAACTCTGCGGTGGCACCCATGTGCAGCGCACCGGTGACATTGGCCTGTTCAAGGTCGTCGCCGAAGGCGGCGTGGCCGCTGGCGTGCGCCGTATCGAAGCGGTGACCGGCGAGAACGCGCTGGCCTACCTGCAGTCGCTCGAATCGACCGTGGACGAAGCCGCTGCCACCTTGAAGGCCCCAGTGGCTGAGCTGAACCACCGCATCGGTGGTGCGCTCGACCAGATCAAGGCGCTGGAGAAGGAACTGGCCCAGCTCAAGGGCAAGCTGGCGTCGAGCCAGGGCGATGAGCTGGCCGGCCAGGCGGTGGACGTCAAGGGCATCAAGGTGCTGGCTGCCACCCTGGATGGCGCCGATGCGAAAGCGCTGCGCGACACCATGGACAAGCTCAAGGACAAGCTGGGCACCGCTGCCATCGTGTTGGCGGCTATCGACGGCGACAAGGTACAGCTGGCCGCAGGCGTGACCAAGGACAGTATTGGCAAGGTCAAGGCCGGTGAACTGGTGAACTTTGTCGCCCAGCAAGTGGGCGGCAAGGGCGGCGGCAAGCCCGACATGGCGATGGCTGGCGGCACCAACCCAGCGGGCCTGGCGCAAGCGCTGGCGGGCGTTCAGGCCTGGGTGGCCGAGCGGGTCTGATAGCCCCTTAAGCCGCTTCGCATCCCCCAACGAGCCTCCTGCAATGCAGGGGGCTTTTTTGCGTACGCACAGCAGCCAGCACTTCGCCACTCTGACCATTTCGCATGGCGGTACGTAGTCGCACTTAACGAAATTGACCTGTCCGCATGAGAAGATCGCCGCGCTTTGAAATTAACGCGAGACAGAAAGGTGACTATGTCGGTGCAATTGGAAGAGAGCCGCTCGGCGCGGTTTGCGATGCGGTGTGCGGCCTGGGCCGAGAAGTGGTTTCCCGATTCCTGGGTGTTTGCGGTCGTGGGGATTGCGATTGTGGTGGCAGCGGCCCTGGCCATTGGTGTGCCGGTGCAAGAGACGAGCAAGGCTTTTGGCAAGGGCTTTTGGAGCCTGATCCCGTTCACGATGCAAATGGCCTTTGTGGTGATTGGCGGCTATGTGGTGGCCAGCTCCAAGCCCGCGTCGCGCCTGATTGAAGCGCTGGCCAAGGTGCCTGGCAATGGCCGCAGTGCGGTGGCCTGGGTGGCGCTGATCTCGATGGTGGCCTCGCTCCTCAACTGGGGCTTGAGCCTGGTGTTTGGCGGCCTGCTGGTCAAGGCGCTGGCCCGCCGCACCGACCTGAAAATGGACTACCGGGCCGCCGGCGCTGCGGCCTACCTGGGCCTGGGTGCCGTCTGGGCGCTGGGCATTTCC
Organism: Comamonas koreensis; assembly: GCF_014076495.1. Classification (NCBI taxonomy): domain Bacteria; kingdom Pseudomonadati; phylum Pseudomonadota; class Betaproteobacteria; order Burkholderiales; family Comamonadaceae; genus Comamonas; species Comamonas koreensis. The sequence goes on from NZ_CP043575.1 coordinate 2,914,464, forward strand.
TCGTCGGCCGCGCAGCTGCAGGCCAACCCGGCCAGCCTGCCGCCGTCGATCCTGGCGATTACTGGTGTGATCCCGTTTACCGAGACGATTTTCTTGTGGCAATCGGGCGTGATGCTGCTGGCCCTGGTGCTGATCTCGCTGGTGATTGCCTATGTGACGGCCCCGGGCGCTGCCAACGCCAAGGATGCTGCCGCCTGCCAGGTGGACATCAGCGCCGAGGCGCAGCCGGTGACCAAGCCCACGCGGCCCGGTGAATGGCTGGAGCACAGCCCGCTGCTGATCATTTTTCTGGTGCTGCTGGCAGTCGGCTGGATGGTCGAAGAGTTCTCCAGCAAGCCGGCGATCCAGGCGATCTCGGGCCTCAACACCTACAACCTGATTTTTCTGATGGTGGGCGCGCTGCTGCACTGGCGCCCGCGCAGCTTTTTGGATGCGGTCGCGCGCGCCGTGCCCACCACCACCGGTGTGCTGATCCAGTTCCCGCTGTATGGCTCGATTGCTGCGATCATGACCGAGGTCAAGGGCGTCGATGGCCACACCATTGCGCACTACATCTCGACCTTCTTCACCCAGATCGCCACGCATGACACCTATGCGCTGCTGATGGGCGTGTACTCGGCCATTCTGGGCTTTTTCATTCCGTCGGGCGGCGGCAAGTGGATCATCGAGGCGCCGTATGTGATGCAGGTGGCCAACGACCTGCAGTACCACCTGGGCTGGGCCGTGCAGATCTACAACGCCGCCGAGGCACTGCCCAATCTGATCAACCCCTTCTACATGCTGCCGCTGTTGGGCGTGCTGGGCCTCAAGGCGCGCGACCTGATCGGCTTTACCTTTGTGCAGCTGCTGGTGCACATCCCGGTGGTGCTGTTTCTGCTGTGGTTCCTGGGGCAGACCCTGGCCTATATTCCGCCCGTGATGCCCTGAGCATCGTTAGGTGGCAACCGGCCATGACCCGGGCGAGCTGCGGCTCGCCTTTTTGCTGACTTCGCTTACATGACCGGCAGCCATTTCGGGTTAACCTTGGCCCCCATCGAAGACAACAATGAGGACAGAGCAATGCAAAACACCACATGGAGCGGCGCTGCACTGGGCGCACTGGCACTGGCTTTGGCGGCCATCGCCCCCACCGCACAGGCGCAGTATGGGCGCGACGGCGAGGTGACCTGCGAGAGCCAGGACGGGCGCACGCGCGAATGCCGCACGCCGTTTCGCGATCCGGTGGTGAGCGAGACCTTGTCGAGCGCCTCTTGCGTCGAAGGCCGCAGCTGGGGCCACCGCGGTGGCGGCGTGGTCTGGGTGACCGATGGTTGCCGGGCCCGTTTTGCCGATAGCCGAGGCGGCGGCGGTGGCTGGGGTGGTGGCGGTGGCAGTAACCAGCTGGTGCGCTGCGAGAGCAACGACGGGCGCATGCGCGAATGCGCCATTCCGCGTGGCGCCAGGGTCGAGGTTGCCCGCCAGCTCTCCGACGCTCGCTGCGACGAGGGCCGCAGCTGGGGCCAACGCAGCGATATGGTCTGGGTCAGCCGCGGCTGCCGCGCCGATTTTGCCATCAGCAGCGGTTACGGTGGCGGCTACGGCGGCGGCCGGCCCAATCCTGGATATGGCCAGGGCCGGGAGCTGACCTGCAGCAGCGACGACCGCCGCGACAACAGCTGCGACTGGAATGCGCGCTGGGGCCGTCCGGTGCTGCTGGAGCAGTTGTCCAGCGACAGCTGCCGCGAAGGCTATACCTGGGGTTATGACGACCGCGCGCGCCGCATCTGGGTCACGCGCGGTTGCCGTGGGCGTTTTGGCAGCCGCTGAGCCAGGTAAACCACGACCAAGCGGTCGGCGTTAGCTGGCCGCTTTTTTCATGGCGGTTTCCAGCGGCTGCAGAATCAGCAGTGCGCGAAAATCGTTCACATTGGTGTGCGTGGGGCCGGTCACCACCAGATCGCCCAGTGGGCCAAAAAAGCCATAGCTGTCATTGCGGTCCTGGTAGGCAGAGGGCTTTTGCTGCAAGGCGGCGGCGCGGGCCAGGGTGTCGGGGGTCACCACGGCGCCTGCATTGTCTTCCACGCCATCAATGCCATCGGTATCAGCGGCCAGCGCCCATACGCCAGGCACGGCCTGCAGTGCCTGGGCCAGGCCCAGGCAGAACTCGCCGGCACGGCCGCCCCGGCCACGCGCAGCACCTTCGGCTGGTTGGCGCACCGTCACCGTGGTCTCACCGCCTGACAGAATCACGCAGGGCCGGGCAAAGGGCTGGCCATGCAGCGCCACAGCCCGCGCCAGCGCAGCATGCACTTTGGCCACCTCCCGGGATTCGCCTTCGATCTCGTCGCTCAGCACATGGCAGGCAATGCCCGCGTCACGCGCGGCAGCGGCTGCTGCTTGCAAGGACTGCTGCGGGGTGGCAATCAGCTGCACCTGGTGGCCGGCAAAGCGCGGGTCGCCGGGCTTGGGGGTTTCCAGCAAGCCGCTGTGCAGCGCCTCGCGCACCGGCTCAGGTACCGCAATCGCATAGCGCTCCAGGATTGCCAGCGCATCGGCGCAGGTGCTGGGGTCTGGCACTGTCGGGCCGCTGGCGATGATGGCCGGCGAATCACCCGGCACATCGCTGATCAGCAGGCTGACCACCTGCGCCGGATGGCAGGCTGCGCCCAGGCGCCCGCCCTTGATGCGCGAGAGGTGCTTGCGCACGCAGTTCATCTCGCCAATGTGGGCGCCGCTGTCGAGCAGCTCGCGGTTGATGCGCTGCTTGTCGGCAAGGGTCAGGCCCTCGGCCGGCAGGGTCAGCAATGCCGAGCCGCCGCCCGAGATCAGGCAAATCACCAGGTCATCGGCGCTGAGCCCTTCGGTCAAGGCCAGCATGCGCTGGGCCGCTTGCAGGCCGGCAGCATCGGGCACCGGGTGGGCCGCTTCCACCACCTCGATGCGCTGGACCAGGCCCGGCGGGCGCGGCGGAACATGCCCATAGCGGGTGACGACCAGGCCCGACAGCGGTGCCTGCGCGGGCCAGAGCTGCTCGAGCGCCTGCGCCATCGCCGCGCCGGCCTTGCCCGCGCCAACCACCAAGGTGCGGCCCTTGGGTACGGCTGGCAAATGCTTGCGCAGGCCTTCGAGCGGCAGCGCATCGCGCACGGCAACCCGGTACAGGTGCTGCAAAAACTGCAAGGGCTGCAGATGGGGCTCAGGCACGGGCTGGGCAGCATCGCTGCCATGCACATCGATCAGGTGGGCCGCAAAGGCCGCGGAGGCGGTAGAGGTCATGGGGGGAGCCTGTTCAAAGTCGCTGCAAGCGTCGCAGATATGGCCGGGTTTGCCAAGGCGCAGCTTGTCGCCCCTGCATGGGATGGTCGCTGCGCCCCCCGGGGTATGGGCAAGCAGCGATAATGCTGCCCTATGTCATCCCCCAAAGTGTTGTTCGGCTTCCATGCCGTTGGTGTGCGCATGAAGACTGCGCCCAAATCGATCATCGAAGTCTATTTCGAGTCCACGCGCCGCGACGCGCGCATGCGCCAATTTCTGGAGCGCGCCAAAGAGGCGGGGGTGCGGCTGATCGAGGCGGATGCACCACGCATCGCCAAGCTGGCGGGCTCGCATGGCCACCAGGGTGTGGCCGCGCGCGTCGAAGAGATCAAGGATACTCGCACCCTCGATGAGCTGCTCGACGACCTGGAAGAAGCCGGTGTCACCTCGCCGCTCTTGCTGGTGCTCGACGGTGTGACCGACCCGCACAACTTGGGTGCCTGCCTGCGCGTGGCTGATGGTGCCGGTGCCCATGCGGTGATTGCGCCCAAGGACCATGCAGTCGGCATCAATGCCACCGTGGCCAAGGTCGCCAGTGGCGCTGCCGAGACGGTACCGTACTTCATGGTGACCAACCTGGCGCGTACCTTGAAAGAGCTCAAGGAGCGCAATGTCTGGATCATCGGCACCAGCGACGACGCCCCCAACACGCTGTACCAGGTGGACCTCAAGGGCCCCGTGGCCCTGGTGCTGGGTGCCGAAGGCGATGGCATGCGCCAGCTCACCCGCAAGACCTGTGATGAGCTGATCGGCATCCCGATGATGGGCGCTGTCTCCAGCCTCAACGTGTCGGTGGCCAGCGGCGTGTGTCTGTATGAAGCGCTGCGCCAGCGCACGCCTGCAAAGGCCGGTTAAAACGCTGTTTCCGCTGGCTCACCGCGTGAGGCGCGGGGGCATCGAAAAAAGGCTGGACCCTAGCGGGCTCAGCCTTTTTGTTTTGTGCAGACCGCAGCGCGTGCGCGCAAGGGCGAGGGCGACTTAGTCGTCCAGCTTCTCGCGCAGCACCGCACCGGTTTCAGGGTGGATCTTCAGATCCACGCGGAAACCCTGGGCATTGATCGCATCGGCTTCCCAGATGCCGTCATCGAGCTCCAGGTCGTGGATGTGGGTGTAGCCCGCCTGGGTCAGCAGCTGCTGGATTTGCGCCGCGCTCAAGACCGCGCTGCCGGCCCCCGCGCCCGGCGTGGGAGCAGGCTGGCCGGGTTGGGACAGCACATCCAGGCTTACCGGGTGCAGCACCAGCTTTTGCTTAACGCCGTTGGCGCCGCGCACCTTGGCTTCCCAGAAGCCGTCGTCAAACTCTACTTCCTTGATCTGGCCGTAGCCCAGCGACTGCAGCTTGGCAGCGACCTGGCTGGCGCCGGGGTAGGTGCTGCCCAGCTCGGCCTTGCGCAGGGCCACCAGGCTGCCGTCGGCATCGCTCACCAGCACATAGGCGCGGCTGCCGTCTTGCTGGGTAGCCTTGGCAGTCCAGTAACCGTATTGCTTTTCCAGGTCTTGCGCTGCGACCAGGCCGCTGGCGCTGATGCTGTTGAGCACTTCCTGGGCGTTGTAGGCCTGGGCGGCAAACGGCAGGCTGGCAGCGATGCTGGCGGCACCCAGGATGCAGGCGATGGTGGTCTTCTTCATGGTTCAATCCCTTCAATGTGGTGACATGCAAACCAGCAGTTGGCTGATTCGTCATGGACTGAAGTATTGAAAACCTTGCCTAAACGCAGTGTGAAGCGACCGTTCATGGTCTGTTTAATCGTGCTTGTCATAATGCCTGCCATGGCGCAAATTCCCCCCCGCTTTTCTCGCATCGCTGCCTGGCCCCTGGCCTGCAGCTTGCTGCTGGGGGGCGCCAGCCAAGCGGCCGAGCATGACGCGGTACGTGCGGCGGTGGCCACTGGCCAGTACAAGCCCTTGTCCGCGATCCTGAGCGACATTGCCGCGAGCCAGGCCGGCCGCGTGGTGGATGTCGAGACCAAGCGCGGCCCCAAGGGCGAGCTGCGCTACGAGATCAAGCTGGTGGACAGCCAGGGCCTCAAGCAGGAGCTGCTGATCGACGCGGCCAGTGGCCAGACCGTGCAGCGCGTGGCCAAGGACCGCTCGCAGGCGCTGGGGATGCGGGAGCTGGCCCAGTACCTGGCCAAGCTGGCGCAGCAGCACGCCAGCCGCATCACCGATGTGGAGTTTGAGCGCGACAGCCAGGGCCGGGGCGTCTATGAAATCAAGCTCAGCGCCGACCAGCAAGGCTACCGCAAGCTGGTGATGGAGGCCGCGACCGGCCAAGTGCTGCCCCCCGCCCAGGCCAAGGCACGCAACCCGGCGCCGCTCAAGCGGGCTGACGAGGTATTGCAGGCGCTGGCACCGCGCTTCACGGGCCAGGTGCTCGAAGTGGAGCTGGAGCATGACGAGGGCCAGGGCTCTTATTACGAGATCGAACTGCTGCAGGGCAATGGCAGTACCTTGAAGCTCAAGGTGGATGCACGCAGCCTGCAGGTGCTCCAACAAAAGATGGAGGATTGAGCGCTGATGCGAATTCTGGTGGTCGAAGACGATGCGGAACTGGCCGCGCAAATGCAGCAGGCACTGGCGCGTGCCGGTTTCTCAGTGGATGTGGAAGCCGATGGCGATGCCGCATCGTTTGCCGGCAGCACCGAGCCCTACGACGCAGCCGTGCTGGACCTGGGCCTGCCCCAGCGCGATGGGCTGACGGTGTTGCGCGACTGGCGCGAGGCGGGTTGCCACTGGCCGGTGCTGATCCTGACGGCGCGCAACCGCTGGAGCGACAAGGTGGCCGGCTTTGGCGCCGGAGCTGACGACTACCTGACCAAGCCCTTCATGCTCGACGAGGTGGTGCTGCGCCTGCGTGCCATGCTGCGCCGCAGCACTGGCAGTGCGGCCACCGTGCTGCGCGCGGGCTGCCTGGAATACGACGTAACGGCCGGCCGCTTTTTGCAGGACGGCCAGGGTTTGCAGCTGACGGCGCAGGAGCATAAGATTCTGGCCTATTTGATGCACCACCCCAACCGGGTGCTCACGCGCACCGAGATCAGCGAGCATGTCTATGCCCGAGATCTGGACCCGGACTCCAACACGCTTGATGTGCTGATCGGCCGCATACGGCGCAAGCTGCGCCAGTCCGATCTGCTGGTGACCGAGCGCGGCCAGGGTTTTCGGCTGAACGCGCCCAGCTAGCTGCTGCTGTAGCCCCGCCGCACCATGGCCTTCCCTCCCAGTTCTGTCCACGAGCGGCCGCCCGCGCGGCGCTCACCTGCGCGGCGCTGGTCGCTGGCTGCGCGCATGGCCGCCCTGGTCATCGTGCCCAGTTTGCTGGTGATGGGGCTGGGCGGCTGGTGGCTGCGTTATGAGGTGCATGCCAGCTTGCTGGGCAGCATGTCGCGCAGCCTGGAGGAAAAATCCGAGCGCATCCACGCGCGCCTGGCGCTGCTGCCCGATGGCCGGGTGCAAGAGGCGGCGGGCGGCAGCGACGAGTTCAGCGCCATTTTCTCGGGCTGGTACTGGCAGTTGCAGGGCCAGGCGCGCGCGCCCCTGCGAACAGCCGCAGAGCCGGTGGTGCTGGCGCGCTCCCGCTCGCTGTGGGACCAGCCCGACCTGGTGGTGAGCCCAGCCCGGCTGTGGGGCAGCGAACGCTTGCAGCAGGCCCGGGGCCCGCAGCAGGAGCCGCTTTTGGTACAGCATTTTTCGGTGCAGCTGGCAGCGGGCGCCGCGCCGATGCACTTGCAGGTCTTTGGCCCGGCTCAGCCGCTGATGGCCAGCCTGCGCCGCATTGACCAGATTTTGGGAATCACTAGCGCCATGCTGATCCTGCTGATTGGCGCGCTGGTCTGGCTGCAGCTGCGCGTGGGCCTGGCGCCGCTCAAGCGTCTGGTCGGTGTGATTGCCGGCCTGGACAAGCCGCTGCCAGGCGCTGCGCCCGCCACCGAGCAGATTGCGCAGCTGCCGCTGGGTGCCGATCTGCAGCCCTTGCAGCAGGAGCTGGCCGCCTTGCTCGCGCGCAATACCCAGGTGGTGGAGCGATCACGCTCGCATGCAGCCGACCTCAACCATGCGCTGAAAAAACCCTTGTCGCTGCTGATGGCCCATGCCGGCAGCGGTGCAGCCCTGCCGGCGGACCTGGTGCTGCAGCAGACCACGGCGATGGCGCGGCTGATTGACCGCTACCAGGCCCGTACCTTCAGCGATGCCACCCTGGTGCATGGGCCAAGCGCCGGCTTGCCTGTGGATGTGCTGGCCTGCGCGCGGCAGATGCTGGCGATGCTGCGCCAACTGCACCAGGCCAGCGACCTGGACTGGCAACTGGTGGAGGAGGGTGTCGCGCTGTGGTGGCGGGGCGAGCGCGCCGATCTGGAAGAGCTGCTGGGCAATCTGCTGGACAACGCGGGCAAATGGGCAGCCTCCCAGGTGCGCCTGACGGTGTATGGCAGCGCCACCCAAGGCCTGGTGCTGCAGGTGGAGGACGACGGCCCTGGCATGACGGCCGCACAAATGCAGGCAGCCGGCGCGCGGGGCCAGCGCTTTGATGAGACGGTTGATGGCACGGGCCTGGGCCTGTCGATTACCCAGCAAATCGTGCAAGGCTACGAAGGCCGGTTGCAATGGCGCAAGAGCGAGGCCTTGAAGGGGCTGCTGGTGCGCGTGGAGATGGCCGGCGTAGTGGCCTGATACGGCGCAGCGGCTCTAGGTGGGCTTGGTGGCCTTGGTGGCCTTATCAAGTCCCCAGCTGCACGACCGGCATGAATCCGCCAAAGATCATGCGCTTGGCATCAAACGGCATGTTGGCCGGTTGCATGTCCGCCAGGCGCGGGTCGGCCATCACCGCGGCATTGATGCGGTCGCGCTCGGCGCGCGAGGTGTAGACGATCCAGGAAAAGCAAGCGACCTCGTCCGCCTGTAGCTTGACCGCCATCGGAAACGAGGTGACTTCACCATCGGGCACATCGTCGCCCATACATTCCCAGTACTGCAGTGCGCCGTGCTCCATCCAGACCTTGCCGGCCGCCTCGGCCATGGCTCGGTAGGCGTCGAGCTTGGCGCGGGGCACGGGCAGTACAAATCCATCGACATAAGGCATGGTAGTCTCCTGGGCGCTCGAGCGGCGCTGTTATGGGTGGGCGCTACATCGCAGCGCGAGGACGCAACTACAAGCTGGCAGCCAGCGCCACGAGCTGGTCGGTGGCCACGCCCCAACCGGTGTGGAATCCCATCGCCTCGTGCTGCTTGCGGGTCTCTTCGCTCCAATGGCGCACGGTGGCGGTGTAGCGGGTCAGGCCCGCTTCGGGCTCAAACTCGATGATGGCCGTCATGAACGGTTTGGCGCTGGGCACCCAGCCAGCGGTGTAGGCATCGGTAAAGACCAGCCTGAGGTTGGGTACTACCTCCAGGTACACGCCGGCATTGGGGTACTCGTTGCCTTGCGGGTCGCGCATGACAATCTGGCTGCCGCCGCCCACACGCACATCCACTTGGGCGCTGGCAATGGTCCAGGGCTTGGGTACAAACCACTCGGTGAGCAGGGCGGGCTCGGTCCAGCAGCGGTAGAGCGTGGCGGCGGGGGCATGGATCAGGCGGCTGAGCACCAGATCCTGGGGATGGGGTTGTAGAGACATAGGGTGTGGCTCGGTGCAGGTGGTGTGCGGTTGTGCGGTGAGGAGACGAGGGCCTTATGCAGCGGGCTGCGTCTGGACGTTCACCATCCACGGGGTGCCAAAACGGTCGGTCACCATGCCAAAACCGGGCGACCAGAAGGTGGCTGAAAAGGGCATGGCCACCTGGCCACCGTCAGCCAGACCGTTGAAGATGCGCTCGCCATCTGCTGCGGAATCGACACCGATGGACACCCACATGCCTTGGGGTTTGAGATAGCCGCCACCACAGGTCTCGGCGCTGGCGCCAGGCATCGCAGGCATCGTGTCCGAGGCCATGATCGCCTGGCTGCCTACTTGCAGGTGGGCATGCATCAGGCGCGACTGCGCCTCAGGCGGGAGCGGTGGCATGCCTTCGCCAGGCGGCATGTCGCTAAAGCGCATCTGGTGCATGATCTGGCCGCCAAACAGCTGGGCGTAAAAGGCCATGGCTTCGGCGCAATCGCCATCAAAGTTCAGATAGGGGATGAATTGCATTCTTGTCTCCTCGTCGTGGGTCAGCCATTCTGGGCTCGGCCCGTCCATCGTGTCCATCTCCAAATCGTGATGACAGTTTCTGAATGTAAGTCGCTCAATCGGCGCCCTGCGCAGTGATGCTGGACTGTGGCGCTGGAACGCAAGCCTTGCCGTATGCTAGGCAGCTGCTTTTCACCGCACCTTCTATGTCATTTGATCCCTTGGATACCTGCGCAGCGCTGCCGCTTGCCGATACAGAAATTGCCAGCCTGCGACAGCGCTTGCACAATGCGCGGCATCTGCTGGTGTTGACGGGGGCGGGGGCCAGTGCGGAGTCGGGCGTGCCGACGTTTCGTGATGCACAGACGGGCTACTGGGCGCAGTTCAGCCCTGAGGAGATGGCCAGCGAAGCGGGCTTTCTGGCCCATCCGCAGCGGGTCTGGGACTGGTACCAGTACCGCCGCGATCTGGTGCGGCAGGTGATGCCCAATGCCGGCCATGTGGCGCTGGCCCAATGGCAGGCGCGCCACCCCGGCCGGATGACCCTGGTCACGCAGAACGTCGATGGCCTGCACCAGCGTGCCGGCAGTACGCCAGTGCTGTGCCTGCATGGCAATCTGATGGACAACCGCTGGCTGCTGCCGCCCAAGCCCTGCTGCGATGCCCGCTTTACCGAAGGCGATGCGCCGCCGCAATGCCCTGGTTGCGGCAATTACCTGCGCCCGGCTGTGGTCTGGTTTGGCGAGGCCTTGCCCCATGCCGAGCTGCAGCAGGCGCAAGACGCCGCCAAGGCCTGTGACCTGATGCTGGTGATTGGCACCTCCGGCCATGTCTACCCGGCGGCTGGCCTGGCCCATATCGCCGCCCGGGGCGGCGCGCATGTGGTGGTCATCAACCCCGAGCCCACCGCGCTTGACGGGGTGGCCGACCGCTGCTGGCGCCTGCCTTCGGCGCAAATTTTGCCGATTCTGCTGGCCTAGGCTTGTCGCCAGCCTTCGCTCAAGCTTCGGCGCTGGCGGCGTTGAGCGTGGCCATCGCATCGGCATCGAGCTGCAATTGGCTGGCGCGGATCAGCGACTGCAGCTGCTCGAGGTTGCTGGCGCTGGCAATCGGCGAGGCAATGGCCGGCTGGCGCATGACCCAGGCCACGGCCACCTCGCCCATCGGGGCGCCCGTGCGGCTGCTCACCTGTTCGAGCGCGGCCAGAATGCGCAAGCCCCGGTCGTTCAGATACAGCTGGGTGGTCTTGGCGCCGCGCGGGCTTTTGCTCGCGTCCTCGGCCTTGCGGTATTTGCCGGTCAAAAAGCCGGCAGCCAGGCTGTAGAAGTTGATGACGCCCACGCCCTGCGCAACGCACAGCGGCTGCAACTCTTGCTCGAACACGGCACGGTCATAGAGGTTGAAAAGCGGCTGTAGGCTCTCATAACGCGCCAGGCCATGCTGCTCGCTGGTCTGCAGCGCCTCTGCCAGGCGCGCTGCGCTGTAGTTGCTGGCGCCCACGGCACGCACCTTGCCCTCGGCGATCAGCTCGCCAAAGGTGCCCATCACATCGGCCAGCGGTACCTGCGCGTCGTCGTCATGCGATTGGTAGAGGTCGATGTAATCGGTCTGCAGGCGCTGCAGAGAGGCGTCGACCGCCTGGCGGATGTACTCCGGGCGCAGGCCGACCTTGCCTTCGCCCATATCCTTGCCGACCTTGGTGGCCAACACCACCTGCGCGCGCTTGCCCGAGCTGCGCAGCCATTTGCCGAGCAAGCGCTCCGATTCACCGCCGCTGTGGCCAGGCGCCCAGCGCGAGTACACGTCAGCGGTATCGACAAAGTTCATGCCGGCATCCAGCCAGGCATCGAGTAGGTGAAAGCTGGTGGCCTCGTCAGCCGTCCAGCCAAATACATTGCCGCCCAGGCACAGCGGCGAGACTTGCAGGGCGGATCGACCCAGGGAGCGCAGGGATGTTGTCATCGTTTGAAGAGGGGTTAGGGCCCAGCAGGGCGGTGCAAACATTATGCGGCGCGGGCTGGCGCGGCGCCACCCGTTGATGCAGCGCAAACCGCTTGCAACTGCCGCATAGGTGGCAGTGCTGCAGGGCCTGCCAGGTTTGCCGGGCCCTGCGTTTTAGAGTAAGTTATGCATGCAACAACAAAAAGGAGTGACGCTATGTTCAAACATATTCTGGTGCCGGTCGATGGGTCTGCCACCTCCATGCTCGCGGTCAACAAGGCCGCCGGTCTTGCCAAGGCCTTTGGCAGCCAGGTCACTGCGGTGTATGTGATCGATCCCTATCCCTTCACCGGCGTGGGCGCCGATTTTGCCTATGGCCAGGCGCAGTACCTGTCTGCTGCCACTGCCGATGCGCACACCGCGTTGGACGCGGTCAAAACTGCGATGGAGCAGGCCGGTATTCCTGTGGACACCGTCATGGGCGAAGGCCACTCCGTACACGACGGGGTGATGGAAGCGGTCAAAACCACCGGCGCCGACCTCATTGTGATGGGCTCGCACGGCCGCAAGGGCCTGGAAAAGCTGGTGCTGGGCAGCGTGACCCAGCGCGTGCTGAGCGACAGCCTGATCCCCGTGCTGGTCGTTCGCCAGTAATGTCAGCGACGGCACCCGGCTTGGTGCCGTTTTCGTTGAGTGGATGGCTACCGGGCAGCGCTGCGGCGCTGCCCAAAGTTGTGCAGCACGCAATGCTTTTGTGACCGCCGTAAGCTCGCCCGCTTGACGGAGTTTTACATGCAGTCCTTTCCTCCTCCTTATTGTGATGCCGACCAGGTGGACGGCACTTTGCGCGCCTATGGCTATGCGGTGCTCAGCCCCGCCGCCGTGGCGCAGTGGGCAGCCTGCCCGCCCGATGACCTGGCAGCGCTCGGCAGCCACTGGGAGGCCATGCCCCATGATGCCTACCTCAAAGACGGCGGGCGCTACCGCAAGCGCCGCCATTCCTGCTATGTGGTGCAGGATGACCAGGTTGAGTCCGTAGCCCACCGTGCCCATTGGCAGCCGGTGGAGTACAACGCCTTGCATGGCGGCATGCAGCGCTGGTTTGAGCCCGTCGCAGCCAGCACCCAGGCGCTGCCCGCCTGGCGCCAGATCATGCGTGCGCTGGGTCACACGGCGCAGGCACTGTTTCCCAGTGCGGAGCACGCGCCCTGGTATACCGAGGCCCACCAGTTCCGCATCGACACCGCCGAGGGCATTGGCCGGCCCACCCCCGAAGGTGCGCACCGCGATGGCGTGGATCTGGTGGCGGTGTTTTTGGTGGCACGCGAGGGCATCAAAGGCGGGGAGACGCGGGTGTTCGACGCCCAGGGCCCGCAAGGCCTGCGCTTTACGCTCACCGAGCCCTGGTCGCTGATGCTGCTCGACGACGCCCGGATGATCCATGAGAGCACGCCGATCCAGCCGCTGGGCGATGCCCCCGGCCACCGCGATACCTTGGTGGTGACCTTGCGCCGCCAGGCCTTCCAGGGCGACGGTGCCTGAGCGCTGGCATTGCCATTGATCACCATCGGCCCATTGGCCTGGTCATAAAAAAAGGGCACCTGCGAGGTGCCCTTGCCGTATCCCAGCCCTGGGGCTTACTGGATGGTCGCGCCCGAGGCTTCAACAATGGCCTTAGCGTCCTGGAAGTCCTTGTGGAAGAACTTGTCAAAGTCCGATACGGACATGGCCTGGGGCTCGGCGCCTTGGGCCAGGATGGAATCCTGCACTTCCTTTTGGCCCAGTAGCTTGTTGACCTCGGTGTTGAGCTTGCTGACGATGGGGGCGGGCAGGTTCTTGGGGCCAAACAGGCCATACCAGGTGCTCACATCAAAGCCCTTCATGCCCAGTTCCGCAACGGTAGGCACATCGGGCAGCGAGCTGCTGCGCTTGGCCGAGGTAACAGCCAGCGGACGCAGCTTGCCGGCCTTGATCTGGCCAATGGCCGAGGGCACGGACGACACCAGCAGATCGACATTGCCGGACAAGGTGTCGAGCAGCGCGGGGTTGGAGCCCTTGTACGGCACGTGGGTCAGCTTGACGCCGGCCGCCTTCTCAAACAGCACGCCAGCGATATGGATGCTGGTGCCATTGCCGGGCGAGCCGTAGGTGATCTTGCCGGGGTCGGCCTTGGCGGCGGCGATCACATCGTTCAAGGTCTTGAACTTGCTGTTTTCCGAGGTGGCAATGATGACCGGCGAGTAGGCCACATGGGCAATGGGCGTCAAGTCCTTGGCGGGGTTCCAGGGCAGGCCCTTGTACAGGTAGTAGCCCAGCACCACGTTGTCCTTCTGGCCCATGACGATGTCATAGCCCGTTGGCTGGGCCTTGGCGACTTCGCTGATACCGATGGTGCCGCCCGCGCCGGCCCGGTTGTCAGCGACCACCGTCCAGTGGTTCTGTTCGCTGAGCTTTTGCGCGATGATGCGCGAGAGAATATCGGTGCCACCGCCTGGTGGGAAGGGCACGACCATGCGCACCGGCTTGCTGCCGGGGTAGTCCGTCGCCGAGCCCTGGGCCATGGCACCCGAAGCGGCCCCCACCGTCAGCGCCACGGCGGCGCATTGCAGAATGTGTTTCATCATCTTGTTGTCTCCTTGAGGGTCACACCTTCGCATGGCTTTCGCACAGTCGGCCAAGGAGGTAGTTGCATAAACAGTCAAAGGGGTGATGATGTATGCCATCACGCCAGGTGGCATATTCTAGGGGCTGTGGTGTGGAGCGATGGAGCGCAGGCGAAAAACAGAGCCTGCCGCCAATGGCCCAGGCTTGGGGCGTATCTAGATGACAACAGAAGGATCGACTATGAAAGCAAAATTCGTGGGGGCGTTGGCCTCGGTGGTGATGGGCTGCGCGGCGCTGGTCAGCCTGCCCAGCCAGGCGGCGCTGGCTGTTGGTGCCCAGGCACCGATGTTCAGCACACAGTCGGCACTGGCCGGCAAGGTGCAGCGCTTTGACATGGCCGAGGCCTTGAAGCGCGGCCCCGTCGTCCTGTACTTCTTCCCCAAGGCCTTCAGCCAGGGCTGCACGATCGAGGCCCATGCCTTTGCCGAGGCCACGCCGAGCTTTGCGGCCTCCGGCGCGCAGGTCGTCGGTATCTCGCATGACGACATTGCCACGATGCAGCGCTTCTCCAGCGAGGCCTGCCGTAACCAGTTCAGCGTCGCCTCCGACCCCGATGCCAAGGCCATCCAGGCCTATGACGCAGGCTCCGCCGCACGGCCGGGCACCGCTTCACGCATCTCCTACGTGATTGCACCTGACGGCAAGGTGATCTATGCGCATGAGGGCAGCGATCCGCTCGAGCATGTGCAGCAGACCTTGAAGGCGGTGCAGGCCTGGAAGGCGCGCCAGAAGTCTTGAGCCACTTTTTCATGGCGCGGTGGCAGTGTCTGGGCTTGCCAGCCATGTTGCTGGCAGGTGCCCACGATGGCGCCGATCGCCTATGATCGCCTGATGCTGGCAAGTCTGCTTCAACCCCAATGGCCCCACCGGACCTGGCGCACGGCGCGCCGCTGGGCGGTGGCCTGGTGGCGTATTTTTTACCTGGGTGCGGTCGTGCTGGTGATGCTGATGTCGCCCACCAGCTACGGCCCGCAGACCCGCGCGCGGCTGATGCGCCGCATGTATGTCGACACCGCGCCCATCCTGCTGGGCTTTACCGCGTTGGCCGCCTTGCTGTGCCTGGTGGTGGCGCGGATCGTCTTTGTAACCGCCACGAGCTATGGCCTCTCGCGCGTCGCTGTCGAGATGGTCATCCGCGTGCTGGTGCTCGAGCTCATCCCGCTGACGGCGGCCTTGTTTGTCGCGATGCGCTGCTCGATTCCGGCAGGTGCGCAACTGACCAAGTTGCGCGAGGCGGGGCATTTTGAGCGCCTGCGCGAGCACGGCTATGACCCTGTGCGCACGGAGATGCTGCCCCTGGTGGTCGCCAGCATGTATGCCTCGATCACGCTGGCTGCGCTGTCCTGTGTGGTTTCGCTGGTCATGGTCTACCTCAGCGTCTATGGGCTGAGCTGGGTCGGTTTTGACCTGTACACGCGCATGTTTGCCAGCGTGTTCACGCCCATGGTGACCTGGTTGTTTGGCCTCAAAACCCTGCTGTTTGGTCTGGCCGTTGCACTCATACCCACCGCATCGGCCATGTACCGGCCCTACGGCACGCGCCAGGATGAGGTTCTGGGCCCCGATTCGGACCTCAGTGGCCTTGCGCGCATGTTTGCCATCTTGCTGCTCATCGAGGTGGCGTCGTTGCTGGGCAATTATTACTAGGGCGTCAAGCTTGGCAGTGGAGCGAACAGGTCGGCCCGCCATGACAGGCTTTTGGGGTGCTGCTCGGCGCCCTGGCTGCGCAGGATTTAAAATAGCCGATTGCCCGCAGGCGCTGCCTCTGCCTGTGTGGGCCACCACATTCGAGGGCCACGCCTTGGCCGCGCAACCACCATGACTGATTCTCTACCCACAGCCCCTGGCGCATGTCCGTTGCGCCGATGATGGAGCGGACAGGCAAACGAAAAAAATCCCCATAAGTACAAAGACTTATGGGGATTCTCTTTTTCGATGTTGCTTTATTGTTGCACCCGTTCGCCATTTAGCTGCTTCGATTCCTTTACACCGGCTGCTCGTTGAGCATCGATGTAGGTGGCCAGATCAGTGAGATGGATGCCCTTTGCCCCCTTCTGTGAATTGGGCTCGATGCGGATCAAAGGGAGCTTGATTTCGCCCGCTGCGATCTTGCGCAGGAACTTTTGCGTTCCCAGGTGCGGGAAGTAGTCCTTGACTACTTGATCAAGCGGAATCACCGCCATGGCGTTGTACTGAGCCATGAGCAGAAATGCCGTATTAGATGGTGGGTGACATGTTGCGCAAGGCGCTAGGCAAGCTGGGCAGGGAGGAAAAACCATTGCTGCATTCCGACCAGGGCTGGCAGTACCAAAGTCGTGCCTATCGCCGCTTGCTGGCCGATCATGGCCTGGTGCAAAGCATGTCACGTCGGGGCAATTGCTTGGATAACGCAGCGATGGAGAGCTTCTTCGGAACCTTGAAGTCCGAGTTCTTCCACCTCAACAAGTTCAGCAGTGTGGCGCAGCTTCAAGAAGGTCTTCACCACTACATCCATTACTACAATCACCAACGCATCAAGCTAAAACTAAAAGGCCTGAGTCCGGTGCAATACCGGATTCAGGCCTTCAGTCCCTAGCTTCCAACTGTCCAACTTCTTGGGGTCAGTTCACTAGGCGGGTTTGCTGTTTAAGACGGTGGTGATTCAGTGATCACCACCTTTTTTGGAAAAATGCGCGCATCTCGTTGGAGTGCTTGGCATCATGAATAAATGGCGGCACTGACACCGCGAGCAGTAGCGCGGCCAGCGGCACCACACAGAAAAACCCGATGTAGCTGAAGCCAACTGCGCCCGTAATGCTTCCCAGCACGAACATGCCAATCAGACCAGCAGAGGCACGCATGCGCACCCAGTTATGCTGCACACGGTTTGTTGGAACCCTACAAGCAGTGCCACTACGCTTCCAAAAGAATAGCTTGCCCAATTCCATTCCCAGGTCCGTGAAGTTCCCAGTCATATGGGTTGTGCGAATGCTTCCACCAGAGGTCTTTGAGCCCACAGCGTTTTGAAGTCCCATCATGAATGAGAGCAGCAGAACCGTGATGGGAACAGCGAATGGCGTGTTCCAGGAGAGGGTGACAGCGCCCATCAGACCGAAGGGCAAGAGCATCAATGCCTCCAGCATTAGCGGCAGCGCGTAAACGCTGTAGAGATGCTTTTCTCGACCCCAGTTCACCAAAACAGCACAGACGGCTGCGCCGGTCATGAAGGACAAGATGGCGCCCAGCGCATTCAGAAGCATCTTCATGTTTTCCAGGACCAGGCCATCAGCTATCTGTGACGCGAATCCTGTCATGTGCGAGGTGTACATGTGCAGGACTAGAAAGCCACCCGCATTAACTGCACCAGCGTTGAAAGCCAGTAACCATCCAAGAGCCAAGTTGGTGGAATTTGCTCGATGTCGGTTTGTCAGGTGTCGAATTCTTCTCATCAAAAATGCTCCCTGAACCAAGATGCCATATATGCCAGTGACCGACTCGGAAAAGTGACTTGGTCACGAAGGTTGCTTCACATCGATAGCATAGACCCGCACAGGTTTAGGGCCGAAGTGCGGGTGGATGATCGTCTTCACCATGAAGCCGCGCCAAGGAGTTATCAGGCACCGAGCAAGATCGTCGCGGGCGGGGTAGCCCGAGGTCAGGATGATCCGGTCATACGCGCGGTCCTCCAGGCGCTTGGCCCAGTATGGTGTGCACAAGCGGAATTCCTCGAGCTTGGTGCCGTCGCGTATGGCCTCGAAGTATTGGCGCTTGAGCGGTAAGTGCAGGGTGGTCATGGTGCAACCTTGGTTAGGTTTCGTGTGTTTTCCAAAGGAATTTGCATAAAAGCAAAGATGTAATTCGGGAGGGTGTACAGTGGATCAGTTCATGAAAGGTGCTGCTATGTCCACTCCACTGAGTTTTTTCCTCTATTCAAGTCGGCTGGCACCTGACTGCGACCCCACTGAGGTGGGGAACATCGTGAAGGTGGCGCGTGAGTTCAACGCCTCGCACGGCATCACTGGCATTCTGGTTTTCGATGGTGAGCGCTTTACGCAATATATTGAAGGGCCTGCGAGCGAGGTCGATGCGTTGGTGGCTAAGCTCCCCAAGGACAGCAGGCATACAGACTTCCTGCAGCTGAATGCAGGCGACGACCTTGAAGAGCGCCGCTACGCGACATGGTCCATGGGGTACAGCGACGTTAGCCTTGACGAGCTGGACATCGATCTAATGGCCACAATTGATAGCGATGCTGCCTTGAACTTGTTCACTAAGGCTGTTGCTGAGATAGACCGTCTGTAGCCTTTCAACCTTCCTACTTGGCCTGGCCGGCAGCCATGGCGGCGTTGACAATTTTTCTTGCGCTCTCGCGCATGTGCGATCTGCCTTCCTCTGGCATGTGCTCCCAGGGGTAATCCATCCGCTGGGCCATTACCTTTGCTGCGGCTTCAAAATCCAGTGCATCAGCGGGTTGAGCTTGGGGTGCCGACTCACTCGGCACCAAGCAGCGCAACAGGAGCTGGTCCGCATAGGCGTGAGCAAAATGGGCAGGCGGTTGATCAGGGGCTTCGGCTAGGCCAGCGCGCAGCTGGTCCAGCAGTGCCGGGATACGCTCGTCGCGCAGTTTCTGGAAGCGCAGGTACACATCGGCCGGCATGGCCTTACCCATGTATTCGAGGTGCAGTCGGTTTTTGCTGCTCTCCAGCTGCACCAGCTGCTCGATTAAATCCCAAGTTGCAGAGCAGGGTGCAGTCTTGAGGGGAACGGAAGGGGTGGTTTCAGACATTGGGGCTCCAAAAGTGGAAATGCCCGCTCAAGGCGGGCAATGGTACGGGTGAAGCAGGCAGCTACCAAGCAGCTACTGGCAGAGAAAGTACGACGGCCATGGGTTTGACCCAAACTGGCTGGGCCGACAGCAGGAAGGTTTCTCCAGACCAAGCGAGCAAGAGCGTTTCGCCCATGACGTGCGCTATGGCTTCGCCGGCTGCGCTGGGCACCGCGTTGCCGATGCGCTCTCGCCAGGCCTGGTCGCTCAGACCATCCAGTTCCAGCTGCTCTTCAGGGTCTACCAGACTCTGCAGCGCTGCAAGCTCCAGAGTGGTGAATGGGCGGTGCCAGGTGCCGTCTTCGGCCACGATTCTGCAAACCAGCTTTTCAGCAGGCGCTGGCATGGGCCGTGGATCCGCGACCGACCAGCGGCCGTTGTCGTGACAAGCTGATCCGCTGACTGCGCCGGCGGACGTGGCCCAGGGCACTACGCCATAGTGCCCACCAGTGAGATATGCTGCACGGTCGGCATCCATGCCTGAGCGTGGATCTGCCACTGCGTATGCGCCTTCGCCCGAGGTGCTGCCTGCAATCACTGTCCGGGTCGGCCCTGTCCATTCAGTCACATGGCACTTCCCATGCAACAGGGTGGGATCGCTACCGCCGCGCGGGTCCGCCACCGCCTGGCCGCTGCCGTGGGCACTGGTTACTGCCATAGCAGCTTTGTCCCAGCGGACGATGCGAAATTCGTTGCTGTGCTTTGCAGGGCCATAGTGTCGGGGATCGGCAACGCTGTATGCGCCCTGGCCAGGCCCTTGCTGGCCAGCTACTGTGCCGGTGCTGCCATTCCAGCGGCGCACGCCGTAGGCCTGGCCATCCTTCCACAGCGAAGACTGCTCAAAGCGCCACAAGAGCAAGGACGAAGCCATGTTCCGGGCCAGCCTGCCAGGGGTGAAGCTCACCCAGGGCGAATATGACCTCTACATGGACTTCACCTACCAGTTCGGCATCACAAACTGGCGCACGAGCTCGATGCGGCGCAACCTGCTGAACGGTGAATACCTGCAGGCCTGCAACGCGCTGCCCGCCTGGCGGAAGCAAGCGGGCCGGGATTGTTCGCTGCCGCAGAACTGGGGCCCGAAAGGCTGCAAGGGCGTGTGGACCCGGCAGCTAGAAAGGCAAGCCAAATGCTTAGCAGAACAGGGGTAAACATGGTCTACACACATGCTGCTGCTCTCTTGCTTGGGATGGCCCTGGCCGCCATTGGCACTTGGAATGTGCAGGCCTGGCGTGTGGGCGCGCAGATTGAATCAATCCGCTCCGAGCAAGCAAAAGAAGAATCCACCAGGTCAAATGCGGCGCTGGTGGAAAACACGAAAACTTCGATCAAGGAAAGCAAGCATGCCCAAGACACAATCTACAACGCCGACCGACTGGCGAATCTCAAGACGGGCATTGATGTTGATGTGCGCGCTGAGCTTGCCCGTGCTGAGCGCCTGCACCGCGACACCGCCAGTCGAAGTGCCACTTATCGCGCGCAAGCCCAAGCCGACGCAGCTGCCCGCAGCGATCTCGCAGATAAAGCGGCAGCCCTCGACCGCCAGCTTGCAGAAGGCCTCGGTGTGGTCGCAATCCTCGGGAGCGACCTTAGACGAAGAGACTCCGAAGTAGCCGCGCTGCGTGACCAGGTGAACATCGAGCGCCGGCTGAGCGGTGACGACAGCGGCCAAGCTTGCAGCCGGTAAACACGGTCCACATTGCGACAATCCAATTCCAATGAGTTGTGGATAGCGCAGCTCTATGCTCGGGACACCTCTAACAAAAAAAATAGAGAAACAGTTGTTTGTAAATGTTAAAAATACTAAACTGATAACTTATTCCAATTTTTAACTGAGGCGTTCGTATGTATCTCTATCAACGCGGGACATTTCTGGGCTTGTCGATGTTATGCATGGCCGCAGCAAATGCTGCCACTCCTACTTACAACCCTGTAGGTGTGCAGCAAAACGTTGCCGTGCAAACGGTGACAGATGGCGGGTGGTCGGAGTGTTACAAAGAAACATTTGACAAAAACGGGAAATCTATAGAAGAAATATCCACGGCTTGCGGTGGCAAGCAATTGATGATGGCCTGTCGCGCCACCGGGACCAACAGCCTGCAGGTGTTGGCCCAAGCTCCCAAAATCGACGTGATGACGGATACGGGAACAGCCTTTGCTATCACCCACCAAGCCAATGGAGTCGCATGGTATTTCAATTCGAGCTATTCTTGGGGTTTTGCTGCGGAAGGGCAGGCTGTAAGCAGATCAAGTTGTGACACACAAAATTCTTCGGGTGAAGGAAGTGCTACTCGCATGTGTGTTCATACCAATCAAGGCAATTTGAGCGGGGGCTGGAGATGCGGCGGGGCTACTGGGCTGAATGAAAGTTCAGCTTTTGAGCGCGTTTTTTATACCGCCAACGTCACAAGCCCGGACCCTGTTCCGTCCGTGAGTGTTTCAAATGTTGCGGATCGATCGCTGACTGTCACTTGGACTGCTGCTAGTGATAACGGCTCCCCCATCACTAAGTACACCGTGACAGGCGTTCCTGGCGGCTCATGCACAACCGAGATCGTGGCCCCTGCCACCGAGCCAGCAACTTCTTGCACGATCACCGGCTTGACCAATGGTACGCCCTACAAGTTCACGGTCGTGGCAACCAACGCAATTGGTGACAGCGCTCCGTCACCCGAAAGTGCAGAAGCTATTCCACTCGCAGACGTGATGTTTGTGGGTGCAGGTCCAAACATCACGCTCGCAGGCGGTGTTGTTGCAGCGGCATATTCTCAACCTCTGCAGCTAACAGGCGGCCTGCCTCCATACACCTTCTCCGTGACGGGCGAGCTGCCACCTGGGCTGGCTCTCGACACGGCAACCGGCATCATTTCCGGGACGCCCACGACCACTGGCACTTACAGCTTCTCGGTCATGGCCATGGATAGCGCGGTGCAACCAACACTCGCGGCCAAGGCAGTTCATGTCGCAGAACAAACCTTCACCATCGTGATCACTGCTGCACCAGTGGTTCAAGCTACCCCGACACCAGTACCCGCCCTGGGCGGCGTTGGCATGCTGCTGCTCTCCGGGGTCGTAGCCGGATCCATAGGCTTCATGCGCCGACGGAAATCCAGCTGATCCGTGAACCCTCTTCGGAGGGTTTTTTGACATTTGAATAACTGTCGCGTGACGAATGGTTGAAAGCACACGGCGAGAGCCTCCCCGGCGCCACTACGGCACTGGGGAGGCTATTTTTTCTAACGTGTTTTCAAGTCAGTAGATGCCAAACATAAACATGGCCCCATGTGACGTTAAAACCAAGTAATTTGAATATTATCGAATTCCAATGTCCAGGCTTGGGACATGTTATTAGCAAAGACGAGGCCGAAGCTGAAGCCGCTAAGCCTGTTGTTAATAAGTGAATTCTCTTGGTTAATTGTGTCTTGGATTGCAATATTTGCCACCAACTGCCCACTTGGGTTTTTGATTTGATAGGCAAACCAGTTTTTGTCGGCCACATGAATGAATACATCGTACCAAACATTATCTAGTAGCGGACTACCGCAGTTGGCGCCACCCCAGACGTAGTTGGTCGCATTACCGCTCGCTGGATCTATGAACCAGGTCTCAGGCTGGCTTGTTACGCCACTAGGGCAGGGATTAGCTGTTGCACTTAGACCACCTACGATCAAGCCCTTGCCTCGGTTGTACCATCCCGTGCTTTCAGCTCTTGCCATTGCAAAAAAGTGCGCTCCAGGATTTGATGTAAATGTGCCGACAGTTCTGAAACGGAACTTCAATTCTTGCGTTGAAGCTCCAGCTGGCTTTTCAGTTGCAAAAGTGTGATGCAAAAATCCAGAATTTGCCCTGGAAATTCGATGAGCTGGTAAAGTTTGTATGCCCCAAGAATAGGTTTCCCGAACTCGATCTACAGGGGTGCCATTGACAATAGCTCTGGAAAATGTGACTTTCGTCGGGTATTCTGGTTTGACTTGAGCGTTTACGCATTATGAATGCAAAAGCCATGCTAAATGGCACTGCCAACTTCAAAAATGACTTTTTAAAATTCATTCTTCTCTCTCCAATAATTTGTATCGAAGCAGCCAGCGTACATCGCATGCAATCATGCGTCAATAAAAGCGAGAACGAGGCCCGGTGCGCGAAAATCGATTTCGGATGACATCGGCCAGATCCCGGCCCCTGTACCTTGGCGCCAAGAGGCTCCAATGTGCAATCGCTACCACTCACCAGACGAAGGCTATATACAGCAGTACTGGCGGCTGAACCCCCGGCAGCTGGGCCTGGGTGCCCGCGATGTGTTCCCGCGATCACCCGGTGGATTCATCCGGCGCGCCGTGGATGATCCTGGCTACAGCAAAGAGCTTGCCGTGGGGAGATGGGGCCTGATCCCTTGGTTCAGCAAGACGCCTGACATCAAGTACAGCACCAACAACGCCCGTGCCGAGGAGGTGGCGGACAAGGCCAGCTTCAAAGACCCGTGGAAACGCGGCCAGCGCTGCATCATCCCGGCGACCACCTTTGATGAGCCGAACTGGGAGAGCGGGAAAAATGTGTGGTGGCGGTTTGCCCGGGCTGATGTCGACCCGTGGGGCCTGGCGGGGCTGTGGAATACTTGGAAGGATCCGGCAACCGGCGAGCTGATCGAGAGCTACACCATGCTCACGCTCAACGCAGATGAGCACCCGCTGATGAGCCGCATGCACAAGCCAGACCCGAAGCTCACTCTCGACAAGCAAGAAAAGCGGAGCGTGATACCTATCGAGCTGGCTGATGTGGACCAGTGGCTTGAAGGATCAATCAAGGACGCCAAGGCGCTGCTGACGTTGGCACCGGTCGAGGTGTTTGCGGCTGGGCCCGCGCCTAACCCTCGACATCCTCCGCAATCCACTGGTGGATCGTTTGATATGCCTGCCCTGGCATGTCGAGTAGGTGAGGGTGACTGGCCTGCAGGTACTCAGAGAACAGATGGATCTGCTTTCCCGAGTCGTAATACGGGAACCAGCCGTCGCTAAGGTCGCGCATGTTCTGGCGCCAGGGCCGCCAAAGACCAATGACTACACCGCGGCGTTCAGAAAGGGACATCTGGCTCCAAGCTTTCATAAAGGGCCACTGCATCAGAAGACAGTGGCGTGCTGTGCAAGATCATAGTGCCCAAGACCGGCATAGCCTCTGGGAAGTCTGGCTTGATGCCATCCCATCGCTCGTGCTCGGTGGTCTGCAGCCACCCCTGGCCGTTCTTGATGTGCCAGCGCCAGTATCTTGATTGATCCATAGACACCTCCAAAAGACTATATATTTATACAGTAAATGGAGCGAGCAATGGAAGCAGTCAGGAAATTTGCGGGTCAAGATTTGCCAGGGCTATACCTGGGTATGGCGACACCTGGCACTGAGCTAGATTTGGAGGGCAAGCGCCGGGTTGGGTGTGATGCCTATGTGCTTCGGCTGTGCTTCAATGGTGTCTACCTGCCGGCTGAAATACTGGCCAGGCGTGCTAAGTCCATGGGAATGCTGCTCAGTACCGCAATGACAGATGGCAGCTTCCAAACTTGGCTGGTAGATCGCAATGAGCCTATGCGGCTCATCATTCATGGGCTGGAGCGTGTCGAGGTATGGCGGCAACGCCAATCGGGGACTCTCCTGTTACGAGGTTTCGAGTTTGACGAGGGAGAGCTTCAGCGCTGGCCGCAAATTTGGATGTGCGGCACCAATCTCCGGGAGATGCATGAGATCTTGGGGGAGATGCCGCACTGGCTCTCCGCGAGATACAAGGAGGTCAAGCGAGGGCCGCACCCTCATGTTCGACCAGGCTAAAACTCTACCCAGCCAGAAGCTTGGTCTTCCATTCCCAATTTTCGTATCTGTCTCCGACCTTCTTGAACTGGGTGTAGCGCTGCGAGCTCTGCCAAGAGCGATGCCCTGAAACTTGCGCAACATGAGGAATGTTCCAGCCCATCTCAAACAACCGGCTGATCCCTTCATGTCGAAGGTCATGGAAATGTAGATCTTCAATTCCGAGTAGCTTGCATGCTCGAGTAAAGCTCGTGCTGACAGACTCAGCGTTGTAGGGCCAGATGCGACCCTTTGCCACCTTGCGATTCTGAATGAGCTTGAGAGCTTCTGGCGGGAGGAGGGTGGTGACATCGTTGCCTATCTTTTCACCCGGGTTTTTCATGTCGCGAACGATGACCTCAGAGTTTTCCGCATCCACATCCTCGCCCAAGATGCGGCAGGTTTCCTCCTGTCGGCGCGTGGAGAATAGGCTGAACAGTATGATGTAGGTCATCGGGATAGAATCCTCCCGCTTTCGCTCATAGACCGAGTAGTAGGTCATGAGCTTGTTCAACTCCTCAAGAGTTGGGCGGCGTGTGCGCTGCTTTGACCTGGAAATGAGCCCAAGCTTTTCAGCCACCACGCGTGCGTCTTCACAAGCTTGCTTGTCTAGGGGGTAGCCCGAAGCAGGACGGGCCACAGTGAAAATCGCGGAAAGGTGGGAAAGGTAGTTGCCTCGGGTTTGGGGCTGACTGGTAAGGCCTTCTAGGTACTTGATGACCGTCGCACTGTCGATCTGAGAGCAATGTGTCTCACCAAGCCAAGAGTTGGCAATTGTGCGCAGAACCTGATCCTTGGTCTTCCCGTGTGGCTTGAGCTTATCCCCCAGGTACTTCTGGATGACGACAGATAGGATTGGGTCTTCAGGTTTATCAAGGGCGCCAGGTTCCGCAAGCTCTGTCTCGCGCTTCTTGATCCAGGTTTTGGCGGCTGCTTCGCGGTCAAAGGTCTGGGTTTCAGCGTGAACGACCTTGCCCCCTTTTTGACGCGGACTTGGGCGGTGTAGCCCACGCTTCCGTCTTTGCGCTCACGGCGGATTATGGTTCCCTTAGTCTCGGTGCAACATTGAAAAATTGTTGCACTGAATGTAGCACCAAAGTGCTAAAAATGGCATGAAATTAGATCAAATGGCATCGAATCAGACAGTTGAAAAATCGTTGGTTTCCATAGGGAAAACGCCTCTTCATTGGCCAGGACGCATGTCCGTTGCGCCGATGATGGACTGGACCGACCGCCATTGCCGCTATTTTCACCGTCTGCTCACGCGCCAGACCTTGCTCTACACCGAGATGGTGACGACCGGTGCGCTGATCCATGGGGATGTGGCGCGGCATTTGCGCTTTTCTGCAGAGGAACACCCGGTCGCCTTGCAGTTGGGCGGCAGTGAGCCCGCAGACTTGGCCCAATGCGCCAAGCTGGCGCAGGACTGGGGCTATGACGAGGTCAACCTCAACTGCGGCTGCCCCAGCGAGCGTGTGCAGCGCGGCGCCTTTGGTGCCTGCCTGATGAACGAGAAGGAATTGGTGGCCGATGGCGTCAAGGCCATGCGCGATGGGGTGGACATTCCCGTAACGGTCAAACACCGCATTGGCATTGACAAAAATGAGAGCTATGCCTTTGTGCGTGACTTCATCGGTACGGTGGCCGAGGCCGGTTGCGAGGTATTTGTCGTGCATGCCCGCAATGCCTGGCTCAAGGGCTTGTCGCCCAAGGAGAACCGCGAGATTCCGCCGCTGCGCTATGAGGTGGTGGCGCAGCTGAAAAAGGACTTTCCGCAGCTGACCATCGCGATCAATGGCGGCATTGCCGATGACGCCACGGTGCTGGAACAGCTGGACCAGGTCGATGGCGTAATGGTGGGGCGCGAGGCCTACCACAACCCCTGGTGGCTGGCCCGTTGGGATGCGCTGTTCTATGGCGCCGAGCCCAACAACGACATCAGCCGTGAATCGGTCGAAGAGGCGATGGTGCGCTACATGGAGCGCGAGGCTGCCGAGCACGGCACGCACTGGTACGCCATTGCCCGCCATATGCTGGGCCTGCGCCAGGGCATGCCCGGTGCGCGCCGCTGGCGCCAGGTCTGGAGCGACCACCGCATGAAGCATCTGCCACCGCACGAGGTCATGCAAGCGGCACTCACCAAGCCCGAACGCCAAACCGACGCGCCCGTTTTGGTAAATGTTTGATACGGCAATGCCGGCGGCAGCTGGTCGTTGCTGGTCGCTGCCGATCGGTATTGCGCGGCAGCAGAGCGGCGGCATGCCCCTATGGCGCCCTCGCGCAGGCCTGATTTTCTTGCTAAATCCCTCTGGTGCCAAAGCGGCAGCGCCTGCCAACTGAAGCTCCGCGCCCGCTGGCAGCCCTGGCGGAGCCGGTAGCGGTTGCTATACTTCCCGCGATATATGCCGCCTTGGGCAGCGCCAATACGGTGCATGCCTGGGCGGCAAAGTGCAGACCAAACAAAGCACAAGGGATGAGGGATGGGGGAAAAAAATCCGCGATGGGCTCTGGGCCTGTTGTTGGCGGTGGGGTGGCTGGGCGCCCACCGCTTTTATCTGGGGCGTTATGCAAGCGCCGTGGCGCAGCTGGGCATCAGCGTGCTGTGCGCGGCGCTGTGGCTATGGGGAGGTCCCCTTGCACGCTGCGCGCCTTACCTGCTCGGGCCGGTGGTCTTTTGGCTGCTGCGGGATGGTTTTTGGTTGTTCGACTACTTTCGGGTCGAGGAAGACATGGATTCGCGCCTGTCCGCCTTTGCCCAGTCGCAGCTCGATGCGCAGGCATCGCAGCCAGCGGCGAGCGTGCAGGCTGCAGCAGCCCCGGCGCTTGCCTCTGTGGCCCAGTCCCTGGTGGCTGCAGCACCCTTGCCGCACCCCAAGTCCGATCCTGCAGCCGATCTACAGGCCGACAAAAAGTCGCTGGCCATCCAGATGGCGCAAAAGCATATTAGCGATGCGCTGGCACACCGGGATATCCAGACCGCGCATGCCGAGGCGGACACCTTGGTCAGGTACCTGGCGCAGCGTAGCCGTAAACCGCAAAACGATCCCCATTTGGCGATGGCCTATCTGCTGCAGGGGATGACCTTCTACCAAACCGAACACCTCGATGCCGCGCGCAAAAAACTGCAGATGGGGGTGCATCTGGGCGCGGCTTTTGCCGAGCTGGCGCAACCGGTGCAGCAGGCGCAATCCTGTTTGCAGCGCCTGCGCGCGCCCAAGATGGCGCCGGGCACCACTGCCACCCCTGCACTGCAGCCAGGGCAGTACCCGCTGCTGATGCAAGCGCAGGACTGGGCGCAGGCATTGGCACTGTGTGAGCAGACCATTGGCTTGCAGACCGCCCAGAACGGGGATCTGCCCGATCTGGCGCAGCACCATCTGCATGCGATGGAGCTAGCCCAGCATCTGGGCGATACGGCGCGCCAACGTGGGCATGGCCAGGCCTTGCTGGCGCTGGCCGTGCGCGAGGGGGCTGCTGTGCCCGCCACGCTGCGGCGCCAGGCGCTGGAACGCCTGGGAGATGGGTACCAGGCGGAGGGGGAGCACCAGCGTGCTACGCAGCACTATGCGCAAGCGCTGGCGCTGGTCGATGTGCGCAGCGGGGTCAACGCCGCAGCCCAGGCCTTGGCACTGTGCGCGCTGTTGCAGCGCATGGCCGCCAGCCATGCAGCGCTGGGCGAGACGGCGCAGGCGCTGCAATGCTGGCAGCGGCTGGCGCTGTACGTGGACAGCTTTGACCGGCTGGACCAGCAAGGCCAGCGCATGCCCGATCCGGAGGCGGTGTCTGTCATGCTGGCCGGCTACGCAGCGTTTGCCATCCGCCTCCAGCCCGCGCGGGTCAAGCCCCTTGTGCAGCAGGCCTTGCGCATACAGCAGCGCAGTTGCCGGGGTTACTCGCTGGCAGCAGCGCGTGCCTATGAGGTGTTTGCGGATTTTCTGGCGGCGCACGGGCAGACCGATGCCCGCCGTAGCTACCTGAAAAAAGCGCTGCTGCTGGTGCAGATCTGTGACCCGGACAACAGCGCGCATCTGCAACAGCTCAAAACAGCGATAAGGGAGGCGGCATGAGCGTGCAAGGACTTTTTTATGCGCTGCCGCGCCATGGCCTGCGGGGCTTGCTGGTCGAGCCATCGGCGATGGATGACTACCTGCAGCGCAGTGCTGCGCAAGGCGGGCCGCTCGCCATGCTGGACCAGGGCAGCCTGTGGCAGCAGGACATGCAGCGCCTGCCCGAGATCGAGCCCGGTGTGGCGGTGGAGGGCACCTTGGCCCAGCAGTGCTGGGCCTGGCCGGCCGACCTGGTGACGGACAGTGCGCAACGGCTGGCCGCCATCAGCGCAGCCCAACTGGTGCAGCGTATGCATGCCTGGCAAAAGGCGCAGGATGGCAGCGTGCCCGATCTGGAAGCTCTGCGCCTGTGGGTGCGCCGGCAGGCCGCGTTGCGCGGCTTTTGGCAGGCAGCTGCCCAGCGGCGTGATGCCGTGCTGCTTTATGTGGTGTAGCGCGGGCCGCGCTTAGCCCATCAGCGCCATCAACTCGGCGGCAGCGGCCTCGGGGTTGCCTGCGTTGACGATGGCGCGCACCACGGCGATCGATCCGACACCGCTCTTGCGCACCTGCGCAAACTCTGCTGCCGAGATGCCACCAATAGCCACCTGGGGATAGCTGCGCGTCAATGCGGCATAGCGCTCCAAGCGTGCCAAGCCTTGCGGGACGGTGGCCATTTTCTTCAAGGTGGTCGGAAAGACCGCCCCCATCGCGATATAGCTGGGCTGGGCCTGGCTGGCACGCACCATCTCGGCATAGCCATGGGTGCTGACGCCCAGGCGCACGCCGCTGGCGCGCAGCTCGGCTAACTCTTCGGGGCTGAGCGCATCGAGGTCTTCCTGGCCCAGGTGCACGCCATAGCTGCCCGCCGCAATCGCCTGGCGCCAGTGGTCGTTGATAAAGAGCAGGGAGCCGGTTCCCTCAACGGCGGCCACGGCTGCGGCGATCTCTGCAGCAATGGCCTGGGCGTCGTCGGATTTGAAGCGCAACTGCACCGTAGGCACGCCCGCGCGGGCCATGCGGCCCACCCATTCGGCCGTTGGCAGCACGGCATAGAGGCCCAGCCACTGGGGGCAGGGCGCAAAGGCCTCAGGCCCGCCGCTGGTCAGCAGGCCAAAATCGGCGGCTTGCGTGGGCCAGGCCTGGGGATCGAACTGGCCGGTGCGGGCGGTCTGCGCGCTCCAGGCGCTGGCCAGACATTCGGCATCGATGGCGATAAAGCCCAGTGCGCTGCAAGCGGCCAAGGCGCCGGCATAGACGGCATCGTGCTGGCGGTCTGCGGGCAGTGCGGGCGTGGGTTGCGGCGGAAAGCTGGCAAAGGCGGCCTGGTGGGCGGCCGTGATGGCCTGTGCGATCTGGGCTGGGGTGGAGGCGGCGTGCATGGGCATGGCCTTTTAGTTGCTTTGGTGCCAGAACGGCGTGCCCAGCACCGGGGTGCTGGGTTGGGCCATGTCCTGCGCCTGCATCGCGCCGGCGCGGAAGGCGGCGTGGCCAGCGGTGGTGGCATCGGCAAAGGCGCCGGCCATGGCGACCGGGTCTTGCGACAGCGCAACGGCGGTGTTCAGCAGCACGCCGTCAAAGCCCCATTCCATCACCTGGCAGGCATGGCTGGGCAGGCCCAGGCCCGCGTCGCAGATCAGCGGCACATCCAGGCGCTCGCGCAAGGTCTGCATCGCATACGGGTTGACGGGGCCACGGCCCGTGCCAATGGGGGCAGCCCAGGGCATGACGGCCTGGCAGCCCACATCGACCAGGCGCTGGCAGAGCACCAGGTCCTCGGTGCAGTAGGGCAGCACCTGAAAACCGTCCTTGATCAGGATGGAGGCGGCCTCCACCAGGTTCAAGGTATCGGGCTGCAAGGTGTAGTCGTCGCCAATCAGCTCCAGCTTGATCCAGGGCGTCTCGAACACCTCGCGCGCCATTTGCGCGGTGGTGATGGCCTCTTGCAGGCGCATGCACCCGGCGGTGTTGGGCAGGACCGGCACATTCAGGCGTTTGAGCAATGCCCAAAAATCGCTGCCGGTCTCGGCAGCGTTGCTGCCCTGGCGGCGCAGCGATGCGGTGACCATGGCAGGCTGGGCGCGGGCGACGGCCGCTTCCAGCACGGCGGGCGATGGGTAGCGCGAGGTGCCCAGCAGCAAGCGGCTTTGAAAACGCTGGCCATACAGCACCAGGGCGTCGTCGGAGGAGGGAGTGGCGTTCATGGCAAAGGCCTTGGGTAAATACGGGTCAGGGGCCGGGCGGGGGTGGCCCGGGCAGATGGCGCCGGCGCTTAGCCGCCAGTGACGGGCGAGATGACTTCGAGCTTGTCACCGGCTTGCAGCTGGCGGCTGTCGTACTGGCCCTTGGGCACAAATTCGGTGTTGACGGCCACGGCAAACGGCGGGCGCGGCTGCAGCTGCGCCAGGGCCACGGCGATGGTGGCGCCTTCGGGCAAGGCGGTGGCCTGGTTGTTCAAGAGAATCTGTATCGTCATTTGTCTAGGCTCATCAGGGGGCTGCGGGCCATCAGGCGCCCGCGAGCAGGCGCACATCCAGATCGAAGCGCGTTGCCAGGGGTGATTGGCCGGTCAGCAGTAGCTCGACCGCGCAGTCCAGCACCGCTGGCGAGATCATGAAGCCGTGGCGGTAGAGGCCATTGACCTCCAGCACCCTTGGCCGCACCTGGCGGATGGCTGGCAGATTATCGGGCAAAGTCGGGCGGCACTGGGTGTTGATCTCCAGGATGCGTGCCTCGGCAAAGCCGCTGTGCACGGTGTAGGCGGCGCTCAGTAGCTCCATCGCCGAGCGCACGCTGGCCGGCGACATGTCATCGGACTCGATCTCGGTGGCGCCGATGACAAAATGGCGGTCCTGCTTGGGCGCGATGTAGATCGGGTAGCGCGGGTGCATCAGGCGCGTGGGGCGGCGCAGCTGCACCTCTGGGGCATGCACACGCAGCACCTCGCCGCGCACGCCGCGCAGCTGGCTCCACTGGGGTTTGGCGCCCAGGCCGCGGGTGTCGATCAGCAGATCGGGCTGGCCCTGCGCACCGGGCGAGAAGTCATCCAGCTCGCGCGCCTGGTGCCAGTGCAGGCGCACGCCCCGGGCCTGCAGCGCCGGCACCAGTGCGGCCAGCAGTTGGCGATTGTCCAACTGCCCTTCACCTGGCAGGTAGTAGGCCGCCTGAAAATGGCCCGCCAGCGCTGGCTCCAGCTCGGCGATCTGCGCACGGTCCAGCATTTGCAAAGGCGGCAGCTCCGGAATGGCAGCCTGCGTGCGCTGCAAGATGCCATGAAAGCGCTGGGCTTCGGGTGCGTCTTGCCGGTGCCAGACCACCAGGGTGCCCGCCTGCTGCAAAAACACTGGCGCCTCCAACTGCGCAAGCAACGCGGGCCAGCGCTGCAGCCCGTACTGGCCCATGCGCACCACGCCGTGCTCGGTCACGGCCGATTCGGCCAGGGGCGCCAGCATGGCGGCGGCCACGCGCGCTGCAGCATGCTCAGCGTCTGGCCCGCCCCGGTCGTACAGATCGATGGAAAAGCCGCGCCCCGACAGCTCCAGCGCCATCAGCCGGCCCAGCAGGCCAGCGCCCAAAATGGTGATACGGGATTGGGGAGAAATGAAGGGCGGAGAGGACATGTTTTGTGCTTGGCAATAGACAAAACAGTGCGCGCAGCTGCCGAAAACTCCCCACGCCAGCATGACCTGGATCGGGTTGCGGAGCGCTACCGTGGCGGCGCGCTCCAGGGTCTGATCTCAGTCGCGCTGCAGCCAAAGCGCTGCAGGGACACCCCTGTTTCGTCTCAAGCTGCATTAAAGCACAGCGCTGCGCTGCAACCACCGTGCAGTGTCAAGCCGTCGTCACAATCGTGGATAATTTTGCCCAGGCCGGGCCAGTGTTGCCCGGCATTGTTTTTGGACTGCAGCCATGGCCTCACTGACCCCATCTTCTCCTGTCTCTTTGCCCCGTTATGCCCGGGTGCTGTCGATTGCAGGCTCCGACAGCGGCGGGGGGGCCGGTATCCAGGCTGATCTCAAGACCATGTCGGCGCTGGGCTGCTTTGGCATGACCGCGATTACGGCGCTGACGGCGCAAAACACGCAAGGCGTGCGCTCCATCCATGGCGTGCCACCAGTCTTTCTGCAAGAGCAGCTCGATGCCGTGCTGGAGGACATTGGCTGCGATGCCGTCAAGATCGGCATGCTCCACGCGCCCGAGATTGTCGCCGTGGTGGCTGCGGCGATTGACCGCTATGCCTTGCCCCATGTGGTGCTGGACCCGGTGATGGTCGCCACCAGCGGCGACCGCCTGATTGCCGAGGCCACAGTGGCTGAGCTGGTGCGCGAGCTGTTTCCCCGCGCTGCACTCATCACCCCTAACCTGGACGAAGCGGGTTTGCTGCTGGGCCGCAGCTTGGTGCATGCCGACCAGCTCGAGCAGGCGGCGCAGGACTTGCTGGCCCTGGGCGCCCAGGCCGTGCTGATCAAGGGCGGCCATTTGCCGGGCGACGAGGTGGTGGACTTGCTGGCCACTGCCGACGGCGCGCGCCTGCGCCTGGCTTCCACCCGTATCCACACGCACAACGGCCATGGCACCGGCTGCACCCTGTCATCGGCCATTGCCTGCCAGCTGGCCTTGGGGCAGCCACTGCCGGCCGCCGTCAGCCTGGCGCGGCAGTACATTCTGGGCGCCATTGAATCGGGTGCCGATGTGCATACCGGCCAGGGCCATGGCCCGCTCAACCATGGTTGGAACCCGCAAAAGCAGGTCATTGTGCGTTGAACACCTGCGCTTGGCGGGTTCTGTAAGCAGCAGTCAAGGTGGCTGCGCAGTTGATTTTTCGTCCATACTTACGTCTAAATGGCTAAATAATTGACGATTTAAAATCGAAATGACCTGAAAGTTGTCAAGATTACGACGGAATGCAATATTTACTGAACATCAAATGGTGTTGCTGTTAATTTAAGTTACTCTCTACGTTTACGATTTAAGCCATTGATATATATCAATAATATGCCGAAAATGTAGCCGAAATCAAGTTTTTGATACATTTCTCAACGTTGTTTTTCATGGGTTAAATCAACCTAGGTAAACAATGTGTAAACATTTAAATTTCTAAGGCCTGCTGTCAACCGCCTCGTCAGCCCCGGCGTTGAACACCCATCTTTAGGAGATTGTTCACATGACCACCGCAAATGTTTTCAGCATCTGGCCAGAAGACGAACGTGATCGCAAGCGCTAAGCACTGGCGCCAGTAGCTCTTTTTTCCTGCTTGCCGATACTGAATCCGGCAACCCACCCCAGTAGACGGCTCCTCCATGGAGCCGTTACTTGCGAATAGGGCGCGGAAGCTGCACATTCCCGCCCGGGATGGACCAAAGACAGTCCATCCGCTCTCAACATGCACCTCGCTTCAGTGGCCATCTGGCCCCAGAAAGGCGGGGTGTTTGTTTTTCTGGCGCAGTTGTAGGGAGATCAGCCTTTAGGCCAGCGCACCAGGCGCGCTGGTTCAGCAGTTGCAATGGGGTTTAAGTGGCAGAGCTGGCTGTGCTGAGGCTTGGTTGGCCCAGCAGGCTGCGCGCTTGCTGGCCCGCATGGGCACGTGAGGCGGACAGGCGCAGCAGGCGCTCCAAGGCGCGGTCCTGGATGCCCCGGCTCTTGAGGGCCGTGTAGGTGGACTCGGCGTAGTCCAAGGTAGTGCCATAAATGCCGCAGGACTGGGCGAAGATGCGGCGGTAGTCTTCTTCGCTCAAGGTGCCCGTGCAGCGCGGGCTGGATTTGGACAGAGTAAAGGCCAGTGCCTTGACGGGGCCGTCTTCGGTCTGGCAATCGAGCCACTTGGGATCGTAGGAATCGGTGGCCATTTCGCGCTGCCACAGGCGGGGCATCATCTCGGGCACATGCTGGCGGGCGATGCGAAACGCCATGCCCCGGCAGCTGCCACCCGAAAACATGCCGAACACCAGACCCGGACATTCGGGCGTGCCCCGGTTGATGTGGCTCCACATCTTGAGCGCGCGGTGCCAGCCAAAAACCCGCGCGTGGCGGCATTCCAAAAATTCGAACTCCGGGCGCCAGATCAGCGAGCCGTAGGCAAATACCCAGAGGTCGTCTGTTCCTCCCCATTCCTGCATGGTTTGCGCCAACATCTGTTGTGGGCAACGACTGCGGGATGGAGCGACCAAATTCGTCATAGTGCTATCAACCAACAAAGCAAAGTAACAAGCAATTGTTATAGCGCTCGGCGTGAGCCAGCGCTAGCGTTGCCGCGCCCGAGCTTCTAAATTTGCGTTGAAAGCAACAGTCTGGCGGGCGCTGGACGCACTGTGCACAACGCAGCAGGCGGCCAGGGCGATGACAGCGCCCCTGCACCGGCTTGTGCAAAGATTTGCATAGCACGCGGCAGCACGGACGGGTGGCGCAGCCGCCTGTTGTTGCAGGCATGTCGCCAGCTGGTGGGCATGGCAAAAGGCCGAGATTATTCAATGCTATGATGTTCATAGCTGATGCGGTACTCAGCGGTGCTCAGAAACCGGTTTTTCGGTGAATGTTGCCAGCGCGCTGCCGTGTACAGGTGGCTTGCGTGGGGCAAAGCAGCCTGGTTGGCGTTCGACGAGAATGGTCTTCCTATGAATATAGTGATCTTGGACGATTATCAGGATGCAGTGCGCAAACTGCAGTGTGCATCCGTTCTCGACGCCTATTCGGCCAAGGTCTATACCAATACCGTCAAGGGTTTAGGACAGTTGTCGGTGCGCCTCAAGGATGCCGACATCATCGTGCTGATCCGCGAGCGTACGCATATCAACCGCCTGCTGCTCGACAAGCTCCCCCGTCTCAAACTGATTGCCCAGACCGGGCGCATCGGCTCCCATGTGGATTTGACGGCCTGCACCGAGCGCGGCGTGGCGGTGGCCGAAGGCGTGGGTTCTCCCGTTGCGCCTGCCGAGCTCACCTGGGCGCTGATCATGGCCGCAGCACGCCGCCTGCCGCAGTACATTGCCAACTTGAAGCATGGCGCCTGGCAGCAGTCGGGATTCAAGGCGGCCAATATGCCGCCCAATTTTGGCCTGGGCACAGTGCTGCGTGGGCGCACGCTGGGCATCTGGGGTTATGGCCGCATTGGCCAGCTGATTGCAAGTTATGGCAAGGCCTTTGGCATGGAGGTGCTGGTCTGGGGCAGCGATGGCTCGCGCGCCAAGGCGCTGTCCGACGGCCACAAGGTGGCGCCGAGCAAGCAGTTCTTTTTTGCCAACAGCGATGTGCTGACGGTGCATCTGCGCCTGAGCGAGCAGACCAAGGGCTGCATCAGCTTTGAGGACCTGGCGCAGATGAAGCCCTCGGCCACCTTCGTCAACACCTCGCGGGCCGAACTGGTGCAGCCCGATGCGCTGATTGCCGCGCTCAACCGGGGACGCCCCGGCATTGCGGCCGTCGATGTGTTCGAGAGCGAACCTATCCTGCAGGGCCATGCCTTGCTGCGGCTGGAGAACTGCATCTGCACGCCCCATATTGGCTATGTCGAGCAGGACAGCTACGAGCAATACTTTGGCGTGGCTTTCGACAACGTGGTCAACTTCATCAGGGGCCGGCCGTCGAATATCGTCAACCCGGGTGCGTTGCAGGTGCGCCGCTAAGTCGGCTTAGCGCACAAAAAAAGGGCCCTGCGAGGGCCCTTGGTGTTGCAGCAGCGCGGGTATCACTCCAGCTGCAGTTTCTTTTTCGCAATCAAGGCGTTGTACATCTTGCGGTCGCTGCTGATGCGCGTTTGCAGCGCAGCGGGCGACGCGTCCTCCAAGGTCCAGGCCTGGCGCAGCAGCTGATCGCGGATATCGGCGGTGTTGAGCACCTTGAGCAAGGCCTCGCTCAACTGGCTGCGGATGGCGGCCGGCATGCTGGCGGGGGCCATCAGCGCATTCCAGACTTCGATATTCACATCCTGGGCGCCGATTTCGCGCATCGACGGCGTCTGCGGCATCAGCTGCGTGCGCTGGGCCGAGGTGACGGCCAGCGCCGCCAGCTTGCCGCTTTGCACCAGCGGCAGCACCGAAGATATGGGCAGCAGCGCGCAGTCGAGCTGGCCGCCCATCAGCGCGCCAACAACACCGGGCGCACCGGTGAAGGGGATGTGCACGGCCTCGAAATGCAGCGCATCTTTGAGCAGCTCCATACCCAGATGGCCGCCCGAGCCCAGGCCGGTGGAGCCATAGCTGGCGGCATTGCCTTTTTGGCGCAGGCTGGCGAGCGCCTTGTCGGTCTGCGCACCCGCGCTGGCGGGCACCACCCAGGCCAGCGGCGATACGCCCACAAGGGCGAGCGGCGCAAAGTCCTTGACCGGGTCGTAGGGCAGCTTGGCGTACAGCGCCTGCGACGAGGTCAGCGGGCCATTGCCCACAATGCCAAAGCTGTGGTCATCGCTCGCGCGGGCCACCTGGTCAGCGCCGATATTGCCGCTGGCACCGGGCCGGTTGTCGACCACCACGGGCTGGCCCAGGATCTGCGCCAGCGGCTGGGCGATCATGCGTGCCTGCATGTCGGGCGAGGAGCCCGCCGGGTAGCCAACGATAAAGCGCAGGGGTTTGCTGGGCCAATGGGCCTGGGCTGCATGGGCGTTGGTCCAGCCCGCAGGCAGGGCAGCGGCGGCGGCAAAGCCCGCCAGGGATTGCAGCAAATGGCGACGGTCGATGGTCATGAATAACAGGGCAGGGTGATAACTGGCGGCAATCCTACCCCAGTCCAGCCCGGTCCCTGCTGCTCACCTTGTCCGCCAGGCGGCTGCGGCCGGGCGCCAATGAAGCGCGACAAGCCCGCGCGCACAGTGCAGCGGCGTGGCCCGGGCCATGCCAGTATGATTTATGCTTTGTCACCGGCCGTCGCACAGTTTGCTTGCGTAGGCAAAAAATCCTGATCCATGAGCCGTTTACGCACCCGACGCCCCAATTCCTCCTCTTCAGCACAGCCCGCAGGCGCGGCGCATCCATCGCCATGGCCGGGCAGCCCGCAGCCCGCTGGCGGCCCAGGGTCTGTGCGCACGCCACCCGATGCCAGCCGGCGCACGACCTGGCTGCTGCTGGCCATCTGGATTGGCGTGATGTTGGCGATCTACCTGGTGACCGAGGTCTACCGCAAGCCCAGCGAAGGCAAGGTCATGGCCCATGGCGTGCTGGAGATTCCCCGCGACCGCGACGGGCACTTTCGCGTCGCAGGCTCGGTCAACGGCGTGCCGGTGCAGTTCATGGTCGATACTGGCGCCAGCCTGATCAGCATCACCGATACGGTGGCCGAGCGTGCGAACTTGGGCGAAGGCGTGCCGATCAGCTTTCAGACGGCCAATGGCGTGCGCCAGGGCATGATGAGCCGGGCCGAGCGTATCGAAGTGGGGCCGCTGGCCGTCAACGAGTTGCGCGTGGGCACCGGTTACACCGGTGAGAGCGCACGCGATGCGCTGCTGGGGCAGAACTTCCTGCGCTACTTTGATGTGAGCATCTCGGGCAATAGCATGGTGCTCAAGGCCCGCGATAGCGAGTCGGCGCGCTGACTCTGGAGGCCTGCTCAGCCCATGTCCGGCTTGCAGTCAAACGCCGCCTGCAAGCCATTGTTGCCATCGGGCAGGCGCACGGCGGCTGGCGATGCGCTGGCCTCGTACAGGCCCACGCAGTGCTGCGCTGCCAGCGCACGCGCCAATTGCAGTGCGGCCTTGGCCTGCGACGGCTGCACGGCCACAAAAACTATATTGCGGCCAATGCTGTAGTCGGCGAGCAGACTTTTGTCTTCGGGTGGGAGTTCTTCCCGGTAAGGGCCTGACCGGGGGGGAAAGCGCTGCATCATATCCAGGCACCAGGCTTTGAGCGACAAGGTGGCGACGGCCGGGTCCTCATAGTCATGGTGCTCAGGCCATTCGGTCTGCGCCTGGAACCAGAGACCAAAGGCCGACGCCTCCTTGGGCGCGGCAGTGGGCGCAAAAACCAGCAGATGGTAGCTCATGGTGTGGTCTCCCGGCAATGATGCCCCGAAGCCCATTTAACCAAAGCTGCTGCGTGTTGGGTGTGCGATTTGTCCTACGCCCTGCCATGGGCAAGCTGCGGCGTCGTCGGACCTCGCATGCCCAGCGCGCGGTGGGCAGGCGGTGTGGCTGGGCTTACTTGGTGCCGAAGATGCGGTCGCCCGCGTCGCCCAGGCCCGGCAGGATGTAGCCGTGGTCGTTGAGCTGGCGGTCCACGGCGGCCGTGTAGATGTCCACATCGGGGTGGGCGGCCTGCATGGTCTTGATGCCTTCAGGGGCTGCGAGCAGGCACATGAACTTGATCGACTTGGGCTGGCACTTGTCCTTGAGCTGCTGCACGGCGGCGGCGGCCGAGTTGCCGGTGGCCAGCATCGGGTCGACAACGATCACATCGCGCTCGCCCATGTTGTCGGGCATCTTGAAGTAGTACTCGACGGGTTGCAGCGTTTCGGGGTCACGGTAGAGGCCGATGTGGCCGATACGGGCGCCGGGCACCACGTTGAGCATGCCGTCGAGAAAGCCATTGCCGGCGCGCAGGATGGAGACCAGGGCCAGCTTCTTGCCATCGATGACCTTGCCGACCATCTTTTCCATCGGGGTTTCGATCTCAAGATCCTGCAGCGGGAAGTCGCGCGTAATCTCATAGGCCATCAGGGTGGACAGCTCGCC
This sequence comes from Comamonas koreensis, assembly GCF_014076495.1. Classification (NCBI taxonomy): domain Bacteria; kingdom Pseudomonadati; phylum Pseudomonadota; class Betaproteobacteria; order Burkholderiales; family Comamonadaceae; genus Comamonas; species Comamonas koreensis. The sequence continues at coordinate 2,953,806 of NZ_CP043575.1, forward strand.
GAGCATGCGGCGAAAGCTGTTGGTCGATGCTTCCTTGCGGCGCATCAGGGTGAGTTTGTGCTGGACCAGCGGGTGGTCGATGAGGTGAACGGTGCTCATGGTAGTTGCCAATGTCATTTTTGGCCGCAATGGTAGCAGTGCCGCTCTGTGGCCGTGCGCTGCCGGTGAATATATTTACCGAATGGTAGGCTTTTGCAGGGCCCATCGTCGCCAATCGCCGCTATTCGCCGCTCAGGCGCTGCCCAGCAATTGCGCGTAGCGGCCCAGGTCCACATTGCCGCCGCTGATCAGCACGCCCACGCGGGCGCCCTGCAGATCGACGCCGCCAAAGCGGGCCCCGGCCAGGCTCAGCGCGCCGGTGGGCTCGACCACCATCTTCATGCGCTCGGCATAAAAACGCATGCAGTCCACCAGCTGCGGGTCACTGGCGGTGACGATGTCGGTCACATCGCGGCGGATGATCGCATAGGTCAGGTCGCCCAGTGCCTGGGTCTGCGCGCCATCGGCAATCGTGCGGGGCGTGGCGATCTTGACGATCTCACTCTTGCGCAGCGATTGCTGGGCATCATTGCCGGCCTCCGGCTCCACGCCATAGACCTTGCACTGGGGTGCCATGGCCTTGGCCGACAGCAGGCAGCCCGACAGCAGTCCGCCGCCGCCCAGGCAGACAAACAGGTAGTCGAGCTGGGGCACGTCCTGGAACAGTTCCATCGCGCTGGTGCCTTGGCCGGCAATCACATCGGCATGGTTGTAGGGCGGCACCAGGGTCATGCCACGCTCCTGGGCAATGCGCTGGCTGATCGCCTCGCGGTCTTCGCTAAAACGGTCATAGGTGATGACCTCGGCGCCATAGCCGCGCGTGGCATCGAGCTTGGCCGCCGGGGCGTCTTCGGGCATCACGATGGCCGCGGGCATGCCCAGGATGCGGGCCGACAGCGCAATCGCCTGCGCATGGTTGCCCGACGAAAAGGCCAGCGCGCCGCGCTGCGCCTGCTGCGGCGAGAACTGGGCCAGCGCGTTGTAGCCGCCCCGAAACTTGAAGGCGCCCATGCGCTGGTAGTTCTCGCACTTGAAGAAGAACTCTGCCCCCGTCAATTTGTCGAGGGTGGACGAGCGCAGGACCGGCGTGCGGTGGGCAACGCCCTGCAGGCGCTGGGCAGCGGCCTGCACATCGTCAAAAGTGGGGAGCGGGGTGGCGGTGGCGTTCATGGTCGATCAGGGTGGCAGAGGCATCGAGGGATTCATGGTAGTGGCTTTTTGGCGGTTTGGTGTCGCTCTGGTGGTCCGCCTTGGGGGTGCTGCAGGCTGCATGCAGCGCTGCGGGTCGCTGCGGCGCCCGACACCTGGCTCGCGAGGCTGGCAGACAAGCTTGTGCGCAACGCTGGCGGGCAGGCTGTAACCACCGTTGCCTATAGGCGTTTACGTATAATCGGCCGCTTGTATCGGCTTATGTTGCTAAAGGTTGGGGTATGTGGAACAAAAAATTTGCGCTGGCCATCGGTGCCGCAGCGGTCTCGGTGTTGGCAGCGGGCGCGGCGCAAGCGCAGGGCCGTGATCTCGTGGTGGCCTCGAGCGCGACCTACGCACCTTTTGCGTTCGAGAACAAAGACAAGCAAATCGTGGGTTTTGATATCGACATCGTCAATGCCATCGCCAAGCAGCAGGGCATGAAGCTGCGCTTCGTCAACACACCGTTCAGCAGCATCTTTGCCTCGCTCAACAATGGCGATGTGGACTTTGTCATCTCCGGCGTGACCATCAACGACAAGCGCAAGCAGAGCTTTGATTTCTCCCAGCCTTACTTTGATGCCCGCCAGCTGATTGCCGTACCCAAGGACAGCACGGTGGCCTCGCTCAAGGACCTCAAGGACAAGAAGGTGTCGGTGGTCAGCGGCTCGACCGGTGACGATGTGATGAGCCGCGAAGTGGGCAAGACCAGCGCCAATATCCGCCGCTTCGAGAGCACACCGCTGATCATCTCCGAGCTGGCCGCCGGCGGCGTCGATGCGGCGATTGGCGACAACGGCGTCATCGCCTACCGCGTCTCGCAGTACCCGGCGCTCAAGACTGTCGATGATGCGAGCTTCCCCAAGGAGCATTTCGGCATCGTCGTGCGCAAGGGCGACAAGGCCCTGCAAGACAAGATCAACGCCGGCCTGGCCGCCATCCGCGCCGATGGCAGCTACAACGTGATCTACAAGAAGTGGTTCAACCAGGACTACAAGCCCCAATAAGGCAAGGCTTGGCGCAGTTGCAATGACGGCCCTGTGGCCGTCATTTTGTTTGAAGGAATGGATTGATGGACAACAACACCCCCGTAGAGTGGTTCGGCTGGTTCCGCCCCGATATCCTGGTGGAATACAAGCAGATGTTTTGGCAGGGTGCCATGGTCACCATCGGCATGACGGTGGCCTGCGTGATCATGGGTTGCGCGCTGGGCCTGATGCTGGCCCTGGCACGCCTGGCCGACACGCGCCACCAGCCCTGGAAGGGCGTGTGCAAATACCTGCTGCGCTGGCCATCGACGGCCTATGTCAGCTTTTTCCGGGGCACGCCGCTCTTTGTGCAGATCTTGCTGATGCATTTTGCCGTGATGCCCTTGTTCGTGCACCCGGTCAACGGGCTGTTCATCAGCGGTGACCTGGCGCGCACGCTCAAGCAGGACCATGGCGCGCTGATGTCGGGGGTCGTGGCCTTGACGCTGAACTCGGCGGCCTATATCTCCGAAGTTTTCCGCGCCGGCATCCAGTCGATCGCGATGGGCCAGAAGCAGGCGGGCATGTCGCTGGGCATGACGCATGGCCAGATGATGCGCTATGTGGTGATTCCGCAGGCCTTTCGCCGCATGCTGCCGCCGCTGGGCAACAACATGATCTCGTTGCTCAAGGACACCTCGCTGGTCTCGGCCATCGGCCTGGCCGAGATGGCCTATGCCGCGCGCACCGTGGCCGGCGCCTATGGCCGCTATTGGGAGCCCTACCTCGCTGTGGCGCTCGCCTATTGGCTGATGACCTTTATGCTGACCCTGGGCCTGCGGGCGCTGGAAAACCACCTGGCACGCACCGATCGCACTTGACTGCGCAGCGCATAAGCGAAAAAAAAGCCGGCATTTGAACTGACCCCAAGAAGTTGGACAGTTGGAAGCTAGGGACTGAAGGCCTGAATCCGGTATTGCACCGGACTCAGGCCTTTTAGTTTTAGCTTGATGCGTTGGTGATTGTAGTAATGGATGTAGTGGTGAAGACCTTCTTGAAGCTGCGCCACACTGCTGAACTTGTTGAGGTGGAAGAACTCGGACTTCAAGGTTCCGAAGAAGCTCTCCATCGCTGCGTTATCCAAGCAATTGCCCCGACGTGACATGCTTTGCACCAGGCCATGATCGGCCAGCAAGCGGCGATAGGCACGACTTTGGTACTGCCAGCCCTGGTCGGAATGCAGCAATGGTTTTTCCTCCCTGCCCAGCTTGCCTAGCGCCTTGCGCAACATGTCACCCACCATCTTCAAGCGCGGTTGCGTATTCATCTGATAGCTCACCACCTCGCCATTGAATAGATCCATGACAGGCGACAGGTATAGCTTTTTACCCAAGACGTTGAACTCTGTCACGTCCGTCACCCATTTCTGGTTAGGCTGCTCGGCCATGAACTGGCGCTGCAACACATTGGCCACGTCCGCGTGCTGCCCGGCGCGATAGGAGCGATATTTCTTGGGCCGAACCAGGGACTTCATCCCCATTACCTGCATCAGGCGCTGCACGCTCTTGTGGTTCACATGACAGCCATTGCGCTTGAGTTCAAGCGCAATACGCCGATAGCCATAGCGTCCTTTGTGAAGCTCGTAGACAGATCGGATCTGAGCCTTGAGCTCAGCGTATTTGTCGCCTCTCCTGTGCACTTGAGCCTGGTAATAGAAGGTGCTGCGCGCCAGCTTACCTGCCCGCAGCAAGTCCTTGAGGTCGTGATCTGGCCTTAGCTCAAGCACTATCCGCGCTTTTTCTGCGCAGCTTGTTTTTTCGCCTGAACCAAGGCCTCCAATTTTTTTAGGTACGCCACCTCCGCGCGCAGGTACTTCACCTCTTTGAGCAAATCTGCGTGCGAACGCGTGTCGTCCGCAGACATAACTGCTTGTGCCTGTGCGGGCTTGGCTGTGGGTGGGTTTGGCATCTTCTTGGAGCGTCCTCTTGGCCGGGGTGCAAGTGCTTGCGGCCCACCGTCGTGATATTGCAGCTCCCAGGCGCTGATGACACCCGTGCCACCCCGGATATCAAACAAGGTAATCGTCTCTCGTGCAGACAGATCATCTCGCCACATCCGCTGCAACACTGCCAGTTTGAAGTCAGCGCTGTAGCGACTGAACTTCTTGCGCAACCCTGATAGGCCATGCTGCTGGTAGCTCTTTACCCAACGTCGCACTGTCGCTTGGTCGAGACCGTGAGCATGGGCCAGTGCTCTGAACCCATGCTGCCCCTGCACGTAGCCCTGGACAACTTCCAGCTTGTAACTCTCGTCGTACTTCGCCATGAAAAACACCCCAAAGGTTGGATGGATGTCCAACTTTTGGGGTGCAGTTCAATTGCCGGCTTTTTCTTTGCCTGCGCCCTGTAAGGCCTGCCAGGTTTGCCAGGTCACACAGGCGGGCAGTTTTATTTTTTGCCACCCATGATGCTGCCCAGCACGCCGCGCAGAATCTGGTTGCCCAGCTTGGTGCCAAAGGAGCGGGCGGTGGATTTGGCCATGGACTGCACGATGCCGTCCTTCTTGCCGCCGCGCGGACCGGTGGTGCCAAACAGGATGTCGTTGATGCTGCCCATCAGGCCGCCTTCCTCTGGGGCTGCGGCACCACCTGCTGTGCCTGCACCGGCCTTGCCGCCTTGCTCTGCCGTGGCCTGTCCGGCTCGTGCCTTCAGGATCTCGTAGGCCGACTCACGGTCCACCGGCGCGTCATAGACGCCAGCGACCAGCGAATTTTTCAGCAAGGCCTGGCGCTGCTCGGTGCTGATGGGGCCGATCTGGCTGCCAGGCGGCAGCACATAGACGCGCTCGGTCACGCTGGGGCGGCCTTTTTCGTCGAGAAAGCTCACAAGCGCCTCGCCCACTGCCAGCTCGGTGATGGCCGCTTCAATGTTCAAGCCCGGGTTGGCGCGCATGGTGGTGGCGGTGGCCTTGACGGCCTTCTGGTCGCGCGGCGTGAAGGCGCGCAGCGCATGCTGCACGCGGTTGCCCAGCTGGGCGAGCACGCTGTCGGGAATATCCAGCGGGTTTTGCGTGACGAAATACACGCCCACGCCCTTGGAGCGCACCAGGCGCACGACCAGCTCAATGCGCTCTTGCAGCACCTTGGGTGCGTCATTGAACAAGAGGTGGGCTTCGTCAAAGAAAAACACCAGCTTGGGCTTGTCGGGGTCACCAATTTCCGGCAGTTTCTCGTACAGATCGGACAGCATCCACAGCAAAAAGGTGGAATACAGGCGCGGCGAATTCATCAGCTTGTCGGCCGCCAGGATGTTGATCACCCCTTGCGTGCCCACCGTTTGCATCATGTCGTCGATGTTGAGCATGGGCTCGCCAAAGAAGTTGCTGCCGCCTTGCTGCTCGACCTGCAACAGGCCGCGCTGGATGGCGCCCACGCTGGCCGAGCTGATGTTGCCGTAGTCGGTGGTGAACTGCTTGGCGTTCTCACCCACATAGGAGAGCATGGCGCGCAGGTCCTTCAGGTCCAGCAGCAGCATGCCGTTGTCATCGGCGATCTTGAAGACCAGGTTGAGCACGCCCATCTGCGTGTCGTTCAGGTCCAGCATGCGGCCCAGCAGCAGCGGGCCCATGTCCGAGATGGTGGCGCGCACCGGGTGGCCTTGCTCGCCAAACACATCCCACAAGGTGGTGGGGCAGGCCTTGGGCGTGGGCAGGTCAATACCACGGTCTTGCAAGGTGGCAGCGAGCTTGCCGCCAATCTGGCCTACCTGGCTGATGCCGGTCAAATCGCCCTTGATATCGGCCATGAACACCGGCACGCCAATGCCCGAGAATCCCTCGGCCAATGTCTGAAGGGTTACAGTCTTGCCCGTGCCGGTCGCGCCGGTGATCAGCCCGTGGCGGTTGGCGAGGCCGGGAAGTAAAAAACACTCCGTTGTGCCATTTTTGGCAACCAGTAGGGGTTCAGCCATCGTAGGTTTCCTCTCCAGCATCAAAGTCAAAAGTAAAATCGCAGTCTAGCTAGATAAAACAATAGCAAAGGAAATTCTGTGGCAGGACACAGCAAATGGGCCAATATTCAACACCGCAAGGGTCGTCAGGACGAAAAACGCGGCAAGGTATGGACCCGTATCATTCGTGAAATTATGGTCGCTGCGCGGCAGGGCGGTGCGGATTTGAGCGCCAACCCGCGCCTGCGTCTGGCGATCGACAAGGCCAAGGCGGCCAACATGCCGGCCGACAACATCAAGCGCAACATCGACAAGGCCACCGGCAACCTCGAAGGGGTGACGTACGAGGAAATCCGCTACGAAGGCTATGGCATTGGTGGCGCGGCCATCATTGTTGACACCATGACGGACAACCGCGTGCGCACGGTGGCCGATGTGCGCCATGCGTTCAGCAAGCACGGCGGCAACATGGGCACCGAAGGCTCGGTGTCCTTCCAGTTCCGCAACCTGGGGCAGCTGGTGTTCGCCCCCGGTGCCGACGAGGACAAGATCATGGAAGTGGCGCTCGATGCGGGCGCCGAGGATGTGATCACCGACGAGGAGGGCGCCGTCGAAGTGCTGACGCCCCCGTCAGAATTCGAAGCGGTGCGCAATGCGCTGGAGGCAGCGGGCTTCAAGCCCGAAGTGGCCGAGGTGACGATGCGCCCCGAAAATACCGTAGATCTGGATGAGGAAGGTGCGGCCAAGATGCAAAAATTGCTGGACGCATTGGAAGATCTGGATGATGTTCAAGATGTTTACCATAACGCGGCGCTATGAAGGTACTTGTGATTGGTGGCGGCGGCCGTGAACACGCAATGGCCTGGAAGTTGGCGCAATCGCCCAAGGTCTCCAAGGTCTATGTAGCCCCGGGTAACGCAGGCACCGCACGCGACAAGCGTCTAGAAAACCTGCCGATCACCGATGTGGTCCAACTGCGCGAATGGGCGCAGGACAACGGTGTGCAGCTGTCCGTGGTGGGCCCCGAGGCGCCTTTGGCCGCCGGCGTGGTCGACGAGTTCCGCGCGCACGGCATGAAGATCTTTGGCCCGACCAAGGCCGCTGCACAGCTGGAGAGCTCCAAGGCTTTTTCCAAGGATTTCATGGCGCGCCATGGCATCCCGACGGCGCAGTACGAGACCTTCAGCGATCCGGTGGCGGCCCATGCCTACATCGACAAGCTGGGCGCGCCCATCGTCGTCAAGGCCGACGGCCTGGCCGCCGGCAAGGGTGTGGTGGTGGCTACCACGGCCCAGGAAGCGCACGATGCCGTGGACTTCATGCTGGTGGACAACAAGTACGGCGTTGCCCATAACGACGGCGGCGCCCGTGTGGTGATCGAGGAGTTCCTCGACGGCGAAGAGGCCAGCTTCATCGTGCTGTGCGACGGCAAGAGCGTGGCGGCCATGGCGACCAGCCAGGACCACAAGCGCCTCAAAGACGGTGACCAGGGCCCCAATACCGGCGGCATGGGTGCCTACTCGCCCGCCCCGGTGGTGACGGCCGATGTGCATGCCCGCGCGATGCGCGAGATCATTCTGCCCACCATCCGTGGCATGGAAAAAGACGGCATTCCCTACACCGGCTTCTTGTACGCGGGCCTGATGATCGACAAGGCGGGGCACCCCAAGACCTTGGAGTTCAACTGCCGCATGGGTGACCCTGAGACCCAGCCGATCATGATGCGCCTCAAGAGCGATCTGGTCGATGTGATGCAGGCTGCGACCGATGGCAAGCTCGACCAGATCGAGCTGCAGTGGGACCGCCGCACGGCCCTGGGTGTGGTGATGGCCGCCCATGGCTACCCGGACGCTCCCCGCAAGGGCGATGTGATCACCGGCCTGCCCGAGGATGAAGAAGAGGTGATGGTCTTTCACGCCGGCACCACGGTGCAGGATGGCAAGCCCGTCACCAGCGGTGGCCGCGTGCTGTGCGTGACCGCCTTGGCCGACAACGTCAAGCAGGCGCAGCAGCGCGTGTATGCCGCTGCCGCCCAGGTGCATTTCGATGGCGCGCAATACCGCCATGACATCGGCTACCGCGCGGTCAAGTGACTGCCAACAAGCCCACAGTGAGCCAGGCCCGTGCTGTCCTCGTCCGTTGACCAAGTGAACGCTGGAACCCAGGCCCTGGCGGTGGCCGCCTATCTCCAGTCGCTGCAGGCCTCGATCACCGAGGCCGTTGAGGCGCTGGAGCAGGAGGCGGGCAGCGCCGTGCGCTTTCTGGCCGACGCCTGGCAAAAGGCACCTGGCGAAAAGCTGCAAGGCCAGGGTCTGACCAAGATCCTCGAAGGCGGCACGGTGTTTGAGCGCGCAGGCGTGGGTTTCTCGCAAGTGCGGGGCCCGCAGCTGCCGCCTTCGGCCACCCAGCACCGGCCGGAACTGGCAGGTGCCCCTTTCACGGCCATGGGCGTGTCCCTGGTCTTCCATCCGCGCAACCCCTATGTGCCCACGGTGCACATGAATGTGCGCATGATTGCCGCAGGCCACCCCGGCCAGCCGGCCACCTGCTGGTTTGGTGGCGGCATGGATCTGACGCCGTTCTACCCGTTTGCGCAGGATGCGCAGCATTTCCACCAGGTCTGCCACGATGCGGTAGCGCCCTTCGGTGCCGAGCTGTACCCGCGCTTCAAGCAGTGGTGTGACAGCTATTTTTTCCTCAAGCACCGCAACGAAGCGCGCGGCATCGGCGGCATCTTCTTTGATGACTTCTCCGAGCTGGGCTTTGAGGGCGGCTTTGCAATGCTGCAGTCGGTGGGCGATGCCTTTTTGAAGGCCTATGTGCCCATCGTGCAGCGCCGCAAGGACGAGGTCTATGGCGAGCGCGAGCGCGAGTTCCAGCTCTACCGGCGCGGGCGCTATGTGGAGTTCAACCTGGTCTGGGACCGGGGCACCCACTTTGGCCTGCAGTCGGGCGGGCGCACGGAATCGATCCTGCTGTCGATGCCGCCCCTGGCGAGCTGGAGCTACCAGCGCCAGGACCCAGAGGGCTCGCCCGAAGCGCGTTTGCTTGCGGACTTTTTGCAGCCGCGTGATTGGCTGTAAACACCGGCCGCCTCAGTCCGCCGGCACCACTTGTGGCAGGGCTGGCGGGGCCTGCCGTCTGCACTGCAAGGCCTTACCAGGGCGCCATTTGGCGCAGCTTGCGTATAATTGACGTTCCGCTGACCGTATTCATGCCCCATCGCAGGCTGTGCGGCAGTATCTCTTGAAGGCCTTGCCCTTTTGCCACGGCGTGTTGACGCGATCAACAATAACTGCAACACGCGCTATAGTACAAACACTTTCATCCATCACCGACTGATGACCACCGCCAAAAAATCCGAATCCACTGCCAAGAAATCTGTGCAATTGCTGCAGCGTGCCATCGTTGATGGGCTGGAAGATGTGAAAGCACAAGATATCCAGGTTTTCAATACCGAGCACCTCTCGCCGCTGTTTGAGCGCGTGATCGTCGCTGCCGGTACCTCGAACCGCCAGACCAAGGCCTTGGCTGCCAGCGTCAAGGACGCCGTCAAGGAAGCGGGCTTTCCCAAGCCACGCACCGAAGGCGAAGACAACGGCGAATGGATCATTGTCGACTGCGGCCCGGTTGTGGCCCACATCATGCAGCCGATGATCCGCCAGTACTACCGCCTCGAAGAGATGTGGGGCGACACGCCCGTGCGCGTCAAGCTGGGCGCTGCCAAGCCCAAGACCGCCAAGCCGGCCAAGGCCAAACCAGAAGCCGTTGCCGACACCGCTGCTGACAGCAAGAAGAAGCCCGCTGCACGCAAGCCTGCCGCTGCTGCCAGCGCTGCCGATGCACCAGTGAAGAAGACCGCTGCGAAGAAGCCAGCGGTCAAGAAGATCTCGGGCACCGTGGCCAAAAAGCCTGCGGCCAAGAAGACCAGCGCTGCTGCCACCGTCAAGACCGTCGTGATCAACAAGCCCAAGGCCAGCAAGCCCGCAGCCAAGTCGGCCGTCGCCAAGCCTGCAGCCAACAAGCCAGCGGCCAAGCGCGCGACCAGCAAGGCCAAGTAACACCCCCTCAACCTGCGGGTTGCAAAGAGCTGTACTGCCAAGCAGGACAGCTCTTTTTCATTGGAGATTTCGCATGAAGATTTTCATTGTTGCGGTGGGCCAGCATGTACCCGATTGGGCGCAGACCGCTTATGACGACTATGCCAAGCGCTTCCCGCCCGAGCTGAAGGTGGAGCTCAAGGCGGTCAAGACCGAGCCGCGCGGCTCCAAGACGGTGGAGACCCTGTACGCCGCCGAGCGCAAGCGCATCGAGGCGGCGATCCCGCGCGGCACACGCATTGTGGTGCTCGATGAGCGCGGCACCAACCTGACCACCAAGGCGCTGGCCCAGCGGGTCAAGGGCTGGCAGCTCGAGGGTGACGATGTGGCGCTGATCATTGGTGGCCCCGATGGGCTGGACCCCGAGTTCAAGGCTGCTGCGCATGAGCGCATTCGCCTCTCGGACATGACCTTGCCCCATGCGATGGTGCGGGTGCTGCTGATCGAGCAGCTCTACCGCGCCTGGTCGGTCAATGCCGGCCACCCCTACCACCGCGAGTAGGCCCAGAGCGCCTGCGCTCGGGTGGGCGAGGGCAGGGCAATATCCCCGCTTGCCAGCGGGATGCCGGATGCGTTATGCTGCAAAAATAATAGCTGCTTGCGCTGGATTGATGGGCACAGGCGCTTTTTTCAAATCAAGGCCTCGCTTCCCACCATGCATCCCTTCGTCTACCTGGCGTCACAGTCCCCGCGGCGCAGTCAACTGCTCGAACAGATTGGTATCGCCCACCGCTTGCTGGTGGCCCAGGACGGCGATCCCGAATCCCAGGACCCTGAAGCACTGGAGCAGGTGCTGCCGCGCGAATCGGCCACCGACTATGTGCAGCGCGTGACCGGGCTGAAGCTCGATGCCGCGTTGGCCCGGCTGCAGCGGCGCGGCTTGGACCCAGCACCGATTCTGTGCTCTGACACCACGGTGTCGCTGGGCCGGCATATTCTGGGCAAGCCCGAGACGCCGCAGCAAGCGAGCGAGATGCTGCAGGCACTCAGCGGCAAGACGCACCGGGTATTGACCGCTGTGGCCCTGCAAAGCGGGCGCAAGCGCTTGACGGCCTTGTCCGTCTCCAGCGTGCAGTTTGCGCCTATCGATGCCGCGCAGATCGAGGCGTATGTTGCCAGTGGTGAGCCCATGGGCAAGGCGGGCGCCTATGGCGTGCAGGGGCGGGCGGCAGCGTATATTGCCAAGATCAGCGGCAGTTATTCCGGCATCATGGGGCTGCCCGTGTTCGAGACGGCCCAGGTGCTGCGGGCTGCAGGGTTTGCCATTTAAGGCCCTCTAAGAATGACTTCTATGCAAAATGATATTTTGATCAATTGGGCGCCGCAGGAGACGCGCGTGGCCATCATTGAGGGTGGCGCCGTGCAGGAGCTGCACCACGAGCGCACCCTGGAGCGAGGCCTCGTAGGCAATGTTTACCTGGGCAAGATATCGCGCGTGCTGCCCGGCATGCAATCGGCCTTTATCGACATTGGTCTGGAGCGCGCCGCGTTCTTGCATGTGGCCGATGTCTGGCAGCGCCAGGAGGGTGGCCTGGCGCCGATGTTTGCGCGCAAGGGCGAGCCCCAGGTACCGATTGAAAAGCAGATCTTCGAAGGCCAGTCGATCATGGTGCAGGTCATCAAGGACCCGATCGGCACCAAGGGCGCGCGGCTGTCCACCCAGATCAGCGTGGCCGGGCGCCTGCTGGTGTTTCTGCCCCAGGACGACCATATCGGCGTCTCGCAAAAAATCCCCCAGAACGAACGTGATGCGTTGCGCGCCCGCCTGCAGGCATTGGTGGGCACGGCGCAAACCGGCGGGGGCGGCGGTTTTATCCTGCGCACCAATGGCGAGGACTCCAGCGATGAGGAACTGGCCGAGGACATCAGCTACCTGCGCAAGGTCTGGAAGCGCATCAAGGACAGCGCTGCCAAGCAAGCCGCCAAGAGCTTGTTGCACCAGGACCTGAGCCTCATGCAGCGCGTGCTGCGCGACATGGTCACGGAAAACACCCAGTCGATCCGCATCGATTCGCGCGAGCAGTTTGTGCTGCTGCAGCAGTTTGGCCAGGAGTTCATGCCCGCCGCGCTCCCCAAGCTGCAGCTCTACAAGGGCGAGCGCCCGATCTTCGACCTGTACTCGGTTGACGAGGAGATTGCCCGCGCGCTGGGCCGGCGTGTGGATCTCAAGTCGGGCGGCTACCTGATCGTGGACCAGACCGAGGCCCTGACCACGGTCGACGTGAACACCGGCGGCTATGTGGGTGCGCGCAATTTTGACGACACTATCTTCAAGACCAACCTGGAAGCGGCCCATGCCATTGCCCGGCAGCTGCGGTTGCGCAACCTGGGCGGCATCATCATCGTCGACTTCATCGACATGGTGCACGAGGACCACCAGGCGCAGGTGCTGCATGAGCTGCGCAAGCAGCTGCAGCGCGATCGCGTCAAGACCATGTGCGGCGAGTTCTCCCAGCTGGGCCTGGTAGAGATGACGCGCAAGCGCACGCGCGAGTCCCTCGCGCATATGCTTTGCACCTCGTGCCCGGTCTGCCATGGCGTCGGTGAAGTCAAGACCGTGCGCACCGTCTGCTACGACATCCTGCGCGAGATTTTGCGCGAGGCACGCCAGTTCAACCCCAAGGAGTTCCGCGTGCTCGCAGCCCCTCCGGTGATCGAGATGCTGCTGGACGAAGAGAGCCAGCACCTGGCCGGCCTGTCCGATTTCATCGGCAAGCCGATCTCGCTGCAGGCCGAAGGGCGGGATGGTTCGGACCAGTACGACATCGTGCTGCTGTAGCTCCAAGTCGGCTGCATCCACCCAGCAAAAAGCCCGGCAAGATCGGTTCTCGCCGGGCTTTTGCTATGGGACGGCTGCTTAAAGCTTGTGCAGGCGCTCCAGCGCCGCCAGCAACGTTTCATCCTTTTTGGCGTAGCAAAAGCGCACCACCTGCTGGTCAAAGCCGTCGCCATAAAAGGCGGAGAGAGGAATGGCTGCAACGCCCAGGTCCTTGACCAGTTGCTGGCAGAACTCCGCTTCGCTGGCATCGGTCACGGCCGAGATATCCACGCATTGGAAATAGGTGCCTGAGCTGGGCAGGAGCTTGAGGCGCGAGCCTTCGAGGCCGGCGCGGAACAGGTCGCGCTTCTTTTGGTAGAAGGCCGGCAGGTTCAGGTAGGGCGCGGGGTCCTTCAAATACTCGGCCAGCCCCACCTGCATGGGGGTGTTGACCGTGAAGACATTGAACTGGTGCACCTTGCGAAATTCCGCCGTCAGCGGCGCCGGTGCGGCCACGGTGGCCACCTTCCAGCCGGTCACATGGAAGGTCTTGCCAAAGCTGCTGACCACATAGGCGCGCGCGGCCAGGCCCGGGTAGCGTGATGCGCTTTCATGGCGCTCGCCGTCGAACACCATGTGCTCGTAAACCTCATCGGCCAAGAGCAGGATGCTGGTCGGGGCCAGCAGGTCTTGCAGCTGCTGCATCTCCTGCGCGGTCCAGGTGGTGCCGCTGGGGTTGTGCGGCGTGTTGATCAGCAGCAGGCGCGTCTTGGGCGTGATGGCTGCCGCGATCTTGCCAAAATCAGGGCGGAAGGTCTTGGGGGTCAGCGGCACGCGCACCGGCACGCCGCCAGCCAGCTCGATATTGGGCACATAGCTGTCATAGCAGGGGTCCAGCACGATGACTTCATCGCCGGGGCTCACGCAGCTGAGGATGACGGTGAGGATGGCCTGGGTGGCACCGGCGGTGACAGTGATTTCGCTGTTGGCGTCATAGCGCTTGCCATAGAGCGCTTCGATTTTCTGGGCCACCACCTCGCGCAAGGCTGGCACACCGGTCATTGGCGGGTACTGGTTGTGGCCGGCCTGCATGGCGCGGCTGACGCTGTCGATCAAAGCCGGATCACAGCCAAAGTCCGGGAAACCCTGGCCCAGATTGACGGCCTTGTGCTCGGTCGCGAGCGCCGACATGACGGTGAAAATGGTGGTGCCCACGTTGGGCAGGCGGCTGGGGAAGGATGGGGTCAGGGCAGAAGCGGACATGGTGGACGGGGCGGGACACAAGACCACGGCCGGCCAGCGGGGCCGCGAACCATGCATCCATCGATCAAAAATGGGGGTGAAAAGGGTTGCGGATCAGAGCTCGTAGTCAGCCACATGGCCGACCATCGCTCGGCCGATCAGATCACGGTTCAAACGGTCGCTGATCAGCTCGGCAAATTTGTAGACGAAATTGCGCATATAGGCGCCGCGCTTGAAGGCCACGCGCGCCACACTCTCGCCAAAGAGGTGACCCATGGGCCGCACGGCCAGGTCCTTGATCGGGTCATCGCGCATGGCCATCTCGGCCACGATGCCAATGCCCAGGCCCAGGCGGACATAGGTCTTGATGACGTCGGAGTCAATCGCTTCGAGCACGATCTTGGGCGTGAGCTGGCGGGCTGCCATCGCCGAATCGATCTTGCCCCGGCCGGTGAAGGAGGGGTGGTAGGTGATCAAGGGCTCGGCCGCAATGTCTTCGAGGTTGATGCGTTCCTTTTGCGCCAGCGGGTGCTGGTGCGGCATGACTAGCACGTGCTGCCATTCGTAGCAGGGCAGGGTCACCAGCTCGGGGTAGTCGGCAAGCGACTCGGTGGCCATGCCCAGGTCGGCCTGCTCATCGATCACCATGCGCGCGACTTCGGCGGGCGTGGCCTGGTGCAGGCTGACCGTCACCTTGGGGTAGTGCTCACGCAACCGCGCCACCGGGGTGGGCAGCACATAGCGCGCCTGGGTGTGGGTGGTGGCGATGGAGAGGGTGCCGCTGTCCTGCGCGCTGTACTGGTCGCCAATGCGCTTGAGGTTGCCGACCTCGCGCATGATGATCTCGATACTGCGCAGCACCTGCTGGCCCGGCTCGGTGATGCGTTTGAGGCGCTTGCCGTGGCGTGCAAAGATGTCGATGCCCAGTTCCTCTTCCAGCTCGATGATGGCCTTGGAGACGCCGGGTTGCGAGGTGTGCAATGCCTTGGCCGCCTCGGTCAGATTGAGGTTGCGGCGCGCGGCCTCTTGCACAAAGCGGAACTGATGCAGGTTCATACAATGATGCGGAATATGAATGTGCATCATTATGCTTGATTGGAATATAAAAAGCAGCCCTTAGACAGAAACCCAAGCGGCGGGGCGGAATTTTGGCACGCCGCGCTTGCCGCGCATCGCCATAGGCGTGGCGTCTAGGCCCATATAGTTCGGCGATGCGACTCGGGCCACTAGCCCTGCAGCTTGCCTTGCAGATAGCCGCCAGCCATGTCCGCCAACAGCTGGATGACCCGGGCATCCTCGCCCATCGCCGGGGCGATGCGCAGCTGCAGCTGGGGGTAGAGGGGAGCAAGCTCCTCAACGAGCGCAGGAATGTCTTCGCTGGCATGCTTGCCCACGCCAAAAAGCAGGGGCCAGATGGTGATGTGGGTCAGCTGCGGATGCGACTGCAGCAGCTGGGCCACGGCGGGGCCGAGCGGCGGCTCGCACCAGTCCAGGTAGGCGCAAGCCACAGCAGCAGCCGGTTGCGCTTGCTGCACCTGGGCGAGCAGGTGTTCGGCATTGCGGCGCCAGACGGGGTCCTTGGAGCCGTGAGACAGCAGGATGAGGCCAGTGGCAGAGGAGGGCGATGGCATGGGGCGATGGTGGTGGTCTAAGGTGGAAAGGTGTTTGCGGCTGTAAAGCTTGGAACCTTTGATCATTATCGCTTTCCCATGGATGGGCGCGATTGGCGCCCGCGCTGATACCGCATGTAGCAAAATGTACAGCTTGCGCGGCCAGGTCCGAAAAACCTGCCCATCCTGCGCAACGCTTTACACTGCCTACATATTTAGCTGTAAAAATAGTAGTTTGCTCTACCTGAAGCCAAAACCGATGATGCCGGATGTTTCCAATTTTTCGCGCCAGTCTCTGGCACCGTTTCAATCTTTGGCAACTGTCGGAAAGCTTTCCTCCCCCTGTACGTTTGGCCAGCTCGCCCGGGTTGGCGCGGTGGTCGCAGCCCTGGGCCTGCTGACTGCCTGCACGGACAAACCTGCGCCCACCGCTGCAGCGCCGCAGGCCCCGGAGGTGGGCATCATCACCGTGCAATCCGCATCGCAGCAGCTGACCGCCGAGCTGCCGGGCCGCACCAATGCCTTCATGATTGCCGAGATTCGCCCCCAGGCCAACGGCATTGTCGAAAAGCGCCTGTTCACCGAAGGTGCCTCGGTCAAGGCCGGTCAGGCGCTCTACCAGCTCGATGACCGGCCCGCGCGGGCCGCGGTCAACAGCGCCGAGGCGGCACTGGCCAAAGCCAAGGCCACGGCGCAGACGGCGCGTAGCAACGCAGCGCGCAACAGCGAGCTGGTCAAGATCGATGCCATCAGCCGCCAGGTGTTTGATGACAGCCAGGCGCTGGTCGCGCAGACCGCCTCCGATGTGGCCGTCGCCGAGGCCGCGCTGGACAATGCGCGCATCAATCTGCAGTACACCCGCATCAGCTCGCCCATCAGCGGTAAGGTCAGCACCTCGGCCGTCACGCCCGGTGCGCTGGTCACGGCCAACCAGGCGACGGCACTCACCACCGTGGTGCAGCTCGATCCGATGTATGTGGACTTCACCCAATCGAGCACCGAGATGCTGCAGCTGCAGCGCGACCTGAAGGCGGGGCGCTTTCAACGCCTCGAAGGCGACCAGATTCCGGTGCGCATCCGCCTCGATGACGGCACCGAATACAGCCATGAGGCCAAGCTCAAGTTCTCCGGCGTGATTGTCAGCGCCACCACGGGCACGGTCACCTTGCGGGCGCAGGTGCCCAACCCCGATGGCGTGCTGATGCCCAATATGTATGTGCAGGCCTTGCTGCCCACGGCCGTGGCGCCCGATGCGCTGCTCGTGCCCCAGCAATCGGTGGTGCGCGATTTGACCGGCAAGCCGACCGTCTTGGTGGTCACCGCCGAGGACAAGGTGCAAAAGCGCACCTTGCAACTGGACCGCGCTGTGGGCAGCCAGTGGCTGGTGGGCAGTGGGCTCAAGTCCGGTGAGCGCGTGGTGGTCGATGGCTTCCAGCGCGTCAAGGACGGTGACAAGGTGCGGGTGGCCGAGGTGGACCTCAAGGCACAGGCCGAGCGCGTGCGCAGCCCGGGACGCGTTCCCGGCCAGGCCGCAGCGCCGGCAGCAGCCCAGTAAGACACCCAGAACCCGAGGCTGCATCCATGGCACAGTTTTTTATCCAGCGCCCCATTTTTGCGTGGGTGATCGCCATCATCATCATGCTGGGCGGGGCCCTGTCCATCTCCAAGCTGCCGCTGGAGCAGTACCCCGAGATTGCGCCGCCACGCGTCACCATCGGCACCCAGTACACCGGTGCATCGGCCGAGACGGTGGAGAACTCCGTCACCCAGATCATCGAGCAGCAGCTCAAGGGCATTGACAACATGCTCTACATGAGCGCGACCAGCAATGCCTCTGGCCAGGCCCGCATCACCTTGACCTTTGCGCCCGGCACCAATGTGGACGTGGCCCAGGTGCAGGTGCAAAACAAGATCCAGGGGGCACTCAACCGCCTGCCCGAATCGGTCAAGAGCCGGGGCGTGTTCATCAACAAGGGCGGCCAGGATTTTCTGGTCACCTACAGCTTCTACTCGCAAGACCCGACGATGACCGAGGTCGACATTGGTGACTACATCAATGCCAGCCTGGTCGATGTGATCGGGCGCCTCGAAGGCGTGGGCGACATCAATGTGTTTGGTACGTCCTATGCCATGCGCATCTGGATGGACCCGGCCAAGATGGAGAAATTCGGCCTGATGCCGTCGGACCTGGCCAATGCGCTCAATGCGCAAAACGCCCAGGTCTCAGCCGGCCAGCTGGGCGCGCTGCCAGCGGTGAACAACCAGCAGCTCAATGCCACGATCACCGCGCGCACCAAGCTCAAGACCGTGGACCAGTTCGAGGACATCGTGCTCAAGGCTGCGACCGATGGCTCGGTGGTCACCATCAAGGATGTGGCGCGGGTGGAGCTGGGCGCGGAAAACCTGAACGTGCAGGCCAAGCTCAATGGCATGCGCGGCGCTGGCATGGGCATCATCTTGGCCGATGGCGCCAATGCGATGGCGGTGTCCGATGCCGTCGCGGCCAAGCTGGCCGAGATGAAGCCGTACTTCCCCAACCAGATCGACTACTTCGTCAGCTCGGACTCCACCCCCTTTGTGCGTGCCTCCATCCATGAGGTGGTCGCAGCGCTGGGCGAGGCCATGGTGCTGGTGGTGATCGTGATGTTCGTGTTTTTGCAGAACCTGCGCGCGACCTTGATTCCGGCCATTGCCGTGCCAGTGGTGCTGCTGGGCACGTTCGGCGTGCTGTCGATTGCCGGTTACTCGATCAATACCTTGACGATGTTTGCGATGGTGCTGGCCATCGGCTTATTGGTGGACGATGCCATTGTCGTGGTGGAAAACGTCGAGCGGGTGATGCACGAGACGGGCATGTCCGCCAAGGAGGCGACCAAGGTCTCGATGCGCGAGATCACGCCGGCGCTGGTCGGCATTGGCGTGACCTTGTCGGCGGTGTTTGTGCCGATGGCCTTTTTTGGCGGCTCCACCGGGGTGATATACCGCCAGTTCTCGATCACCATCGTCGCGGCCATGGCGCTGTCGGTGTTTGTCGCGCTGACCTTGACCCCTGCGCTGTGCGCCACCATCCTGAAGGCGCCCGCGCATGCGGGCGGCCATGAGCGGGCCATTCGCAAGGGCCTGTTTGGCATCAGCGACCGGTTCTTCCGCTGGTTCAACCGCAATTTTGACCGCACTGCCAGCCGCTACCAGGGCATCGTCGCCCGCAGCCTGCGCCGCGCCAAGCGCATGATGCTGATCTTTATCGCGGTGCTGCTGGGTGTGTGGCTGCTGATGCACAAGCTGCCCACGTCCTTCCTGCCCGATGAGGACCAGGGCTTTCTGTACGTGAACGTCAACCTGCCCTCGGGCGCGGCAGATGCGCGCCTGCAGGATGTGCTCGACGAGGTGCGCGAGTACCTGCTCCAGCAACCCGACATCATCAGCTTCAACCAGGTCTCGGGCCTCAACGGCGACCAGAGCTCGGCGCGTGGCTTCATCCGGCTCAAGCCCTGGGATGAGCGCAAGCTTCCATCGCAGTCGTCGGCAGCCATCGCCAACAAGGCCACCAAGGACCTGTCGCGCATCCGCGATGCACGCGTCTTGGTGATTCTGCCGCCGGCCGTGCGCGGCCTGGGTGCCAGCTCGGGCTTCAACTTCATGGTCAAGGACATGAACAGCATCGGCCACGATGGCCTGCTGGCCGCCAGCAACCAGGTGCTCGCCGCGATGCGTGCCAACCCCAATCTGACTGCCGTGCGCACCACCAATCTGGACGATGCGGCCGAGCTGCGCGTCGATGTGGACGACCGCAAGGCCGCAGCGCTGGGGCTGTCGTATGCCGACATCAACAGCGTGCTGTCCAGTGCGATGGGCGGCACCTATGTGAATGACTTCTTGAACAATGGCCGGGTCAAGCGCGTCTACATCATGGGTGATGCGCCGCACCGCATGCTGCCCCAGGACATCGCCAAATGGACCGTGCGCAACAAGAACGGCGAGATGGTGCCCTTTGGCGCGTTCTCGGACAGCCACTGGGCCTATGGCTCGCCCCAGCTGCTGCGCTACAACGGCAGCCCGGCCTATGAGTTTGAAGGCCGCGCGGCACCCGGTATCAGCTCGGGCGCGGCGATGCAGGAGGTCGAAGCCATCCTGGCCAAGCTGCCCGCCGGCCTGGGCTATGAATGGACCGGCGCCTCGCTGCAAGAGCGCCAGTCCGGAGCGCAGGCGCCGATGCTCTATGCGATCTCGATCCTGTTCGTGTTCCTGTGCCTGGCCGCGCTCTACGAGAGCTGGACCGTGCCGCTGTCGGTGATGCTGGCCGTGCCGCTGGGCGTGATTGGTGCACTGGCGGCGACCTATACCCGGGGCCTGACTAACGACGTGTATTTCCAGGTGGGCCTGCTCACCACGGTGGGCCTGGCGGCCAAGAATGCCATCTTGATTGTGGAGTTTGCGGTGCAATTGCAGGAGCAGGGCAAGCAGCTGTTCGACGCGACGGTCGAAGCCGTGCGCCTGCGCCTGCGCCCCATCCTGATGACCTCGCTGGCTTTTGGCTTTGGCGTGATTCCGCTGGCCATTGGCACCGGCGCCGGGGCGGGCGGGCGCAATGCCATCGGCACGGCGGTGCTGGGCGGTATGGTGGCCTCGACCGTGCTCGGCATTTTCATGGTGCCGGTCTTTTTCCTGCTGATCCGCAGCTGGTTCCGCTCCCGCAGCCGCCATGACGAGGCGCCCGCGCACCCCAGCCCCGCGCAGGAGACCGCGCCATGAGCCGTTTTGACACTTTTTCCATGACACGTGCTTATCGTTTGCCGCTGTCGCTTTTGGCAGCGGGCCTGCTGTCCGCCTGCAACCTGGCACCGCAGTACCAGCGCCCTCCAACGGCGGTGCCCGCTACGCTCGACGGCGTGGCGCAGACCTTGCCTGCCGACTTTGTCGTGGAGCCCGCTGTGGCCGATACCTTGGAGCTGCTGCCCTGGCAGCAGTGGGTGGAGAGCGCAGGCCTGCGCCAGTTGATCGAGCAGGGACTGCAGAACAACCGCGATCTGCGCGTGGCGATCGCCAATATCGAAAAGGCGCGCGCGCAATACGGTGTGCAACGCGCCGACCAACTGCCCAGCCTGAACGCCAATGCCCAAGGCAGCCGCACCCGCACCGCAGATGATCTGCGCTCGTCGACGGCGCCGTCGTCCGTGGCCAACCAGGTGAGCGTGCAGCTGGGTCTGGCCAGCTATGAGCTCGATTTTTGGGGCCGGGTGCGCAACCTGAGCGAGGCGGCCTTGCAGCAGTACCTGCTGGTCGAAGAAAACCGCCGCAGTGTGCAGCTGGGCCTGATCACCGATATCGCCAATGCCTGGGTGGCCCTGGCCAGCGACCAGCAGCGCCTGCAACTGGCGCGCGATACGCTGGCCACGCGCGAGCAGGGCTATGGACTGGTGCAGCGCATGCACCAGCTGGGCGCCACCAACGGTCTGGTGCTGGCCCAGAACCAGACGGCGGTCGAGACCGCCCGCAACGATGTGGCTGCCTACGAGTCGCAGGTGGCGCGTGATCGCAATGCGCTGCAGCTGCTGGTGGGCGGGCCGGTGTCGGGCGATATGCTGCCCCCGGCGCCCAGTGCATCGCTCAGCAGCAATGAGGTCAAGAGCGCGGGCTCGGGCCAGCTGCTCGACGGCGCAACGCCACAGGTCAAAGCGCCTGGCGTCGCCACCGCGATGACCGTGGTGCCAACCGGCCTGTCATCGCAGGTGCTGCTGGCCCGGCCCGATGTGGCCGCTGCCGAGCACAGCCTGCAGGCCCAGTACGCCAGCATTGGCGCGGCGCGTGCGGCTTTCTTCCCTACCATCAGCCTGACGGCCAATGCCGGCACTGCCAGTGATGCGCTCTCGGGCCTGTTCGATGGCCGCAACCGCGCCTGGAGCTTTGTGCCGCAGATCCGTCTGCCGATTTTTGACGGTGGCCGCAACCAGGCCAACCTCGATATTGCGCAAGCGAACCGCGATGCCGCGCTGGCCCAGTACGACAAGGCCATCCAGGTCGCTTTCCGCGAGGTGAGCGACGCGCTGGCCGATCGCGCCACGATGCAGCGGCGCCTGAACTCGCAAGTGGCTTTGGTGCAGGCGGCCAGCCGCGTGCTGCAGCTGTCGCAGGCGCGCTTCAAGGCCGGGGCCGACGACTTTCTCACCGTGCTCGATGCGCAGCGCAGCCTCTATGCGGCCCAGCAAACCCAGATCACCTTGATGCAGGCCGAGCAGGTCAACCGCATCAGCCTGTACAAGGCGCTGGGCGGGGGTATCGACAAGGTGTCGTGAGGTCGCAGGCGCTAGGACCCTCGCAAGCTCAGGTGCAAACGCAAACGCGCAATGCTGCGAGGGCAATGCGCGCTGCACTACCATGGCGGCATGACTGACACCTTGCACACGCCTGCTGACCGCATTACCTCTTCCGAGTTTGACGAATCCCAGGCGCAGGCAGTGGATGCGCTGATTGTCGGCGCCGGGCCCGTAGGCATGTTTGCCGCCTTCCAGCTGGGTTTGCAGGGCGTGCAGGCCCATCTATGCGACAGCCTGCCGCAGATGGGCGGCCAGTGCATTGCGCTCTATGCCGACAAGCCCATCTACGACATCCCCGGCATAGCGCTGTGCACCGGCCGCGAGCTGGCCGCGCAGCTGCAGCAACAGATCCAGCCCTTCCACCCCGTTTTTCATGGCCACACCCAGGTCGCGCAACTGCTGCCCCATGGCGATGGCCGTTGGCGTGTGCAGCTGCAGGCCATCGATGGGCTGCAGACCCGCTGGCTGCTGGCCCGTACCGTAGTGGTGACCGCCGGTGTTGGGGCCTTTGTGCCCAAGCAGCTGCGCCTGCCCGGGCTCGACGCCTGGTTGGGCAGCCAGGTCTTCTACCATCCCGCGTTCGATGATGCCTGGCTGGAGCCGGTACTGGCGCGCCACCCCGCGCCGCGCATTGTGATCCATGGCGGCGACGAGGCCGCCGTCGAGGCCGTGCTGACAGCGGCAGGGCATGCCGCTTTGCAAGCCGCGCAGCTGGTGCTGATGCACCGGCGCGACCAGTTCAATGCGCCTGATGCGCTGCTGCAGCGCCTGGCGCAGCTGCGTGCCAGTGGCAGGGTGGAGGTCGTCATTGGCATGCCCCAGGCTATCGATGCGGGGGAACATCTGCAGGCTATCGACTATGTCGATGCCGATGGCGCGGACCAGCGCCTGGCCTGTGACCAGCTCTGGGTGTTCCAGGGCCTCTCGCCCAAGCTCGGGCCCTTGCTCGACTGGAACCTGGCGCTTGCGAAAAAGCAGCTGCAAGTGGCGACCGATACCTTCCAGACCAACGCCGTCGGTATCTATGCCGCAGGGGATATCGTCAGCTATCCTGGCAAGCGCAAGCTGATTCTGAGCGGCTTTTACGAAGCGACGATGGCCGCGATGGCCGCCATAGAATACCTGCGCGGCGATAAACTGCTGCTGGAGTACACGACCACCAGCAAACGCCTGCATGAACGCCTGGGTGTGTCGCACCCGGACTGAGCCCCGCCTTGTTGATACGAACCCCGCCGATGCCTGATCTATCCATTCGCCACGCCCGTTTTCCTGAAGATCTGCAGGCGGTGCTGGCGATCTTTCGCGAGTACATTGCCAGCCCCCAGGCCGACCTGGGTTTTCAGAACTATGAGCCCGAGCTGGCGGCACTCCCCGGCAAATATGCAGCGCCCCAGGGGCGTTTGCTGCTGGCCTGGCAAGGCGATGCGGTGGTGGGCTGCGCGGCGTTGCGCGATGTCGATGGCCAGTGCTGCGAGCTCAAACGCGTCTATGTGCGGCCAGCGGCGCGCGGCCTCAGGCTGGGCCGGCGCCTGGTCGAGCAGATGCTGCAGGAGGCCCGCGCCGCCGGTTACCAGCGCATGGCGCTCGATGTGCTGCCGGAATTTGTCGCCGCCCAAGCGCTTTACCGGGATCTGGGCTTTGTCGATGCGCCGCCGGTGAGCGTCAACCCGGTGCCGGGCACGGCCTTTCTGGCGCGCGTGCTGTAGCGCGGCATTGCGCTGCCGGCAGGCTGCATGCGTCCTTTGGATTCGCGGCGGTTTGGCTAACGCGCCCCTGGGCGACGAGGCCGGCGCGGTGCAGCGGCGATAATCGCCGCCGGGTTTGATCAACAAAGGGCGATGCAGCGATGGCGGTGATGGTGTCTTTGATTCCCGTGGTGCTGTTCATTGCACTGGGGTATGGTGCAGGGCGCATGGGCTGGGTCAAGGCGGCATCGGTGCGCGATCTGTCCAATATCGTTTTTCTGATTCTCACGCCGGCCTTGCTGTTTCACACGATGAGCACGGTGCGTGTGCAAGAGCTCAACCTGCAGACCATTGCGGTCTACTTCAGCGCTGCGGGCCTGCTGTTTGTCACGACCTTGCTGCTGCAGGGCTTTACCACGCTGGGCGCTGCGCGGGCTCTGGCCAACTGTTTCAGCAACAACATCATGATCGGCGTGCCGCTGGTGGGAATGGTGTTTGGGCAAGAAGGCCTGGTCACCTTGTTCACCATCGTCTCGGTCCATGCGCTGATCCTGATGACCTCGGCCACCATCGTGTTCGAGCTGGCCGTCATGCACCAGCAGCAGGGGGCGCAAGGCGGCGCGCGCAGCTACCGCGGAATGGCGATCACCGTGGTCCGGGCGCTGAAAAACGGCATCATCCACCCGATTCCCTTGCCCATCATCTGCGGGCTGCTGTTCGCGCAGACCGGGCTCAAGATGCCCGAGGTGATCGATACCTCACTGCAGATGCTGGCCCAGGCGCTGGGCCCGATCGCGCTGATGCTCGTGGGCATCACCTTGTTTTTCAGCGCAGTGGGCCGCTACTGGCTGCCTGCCAGCCGTATCGCAGTGGTCAAACTGCTGCTGCACCCGGTGCTGCTGCTGGCCATCGGATGGATGTGGGGGCTGCGCGGCCTGCCGCTGGTGGTGCTGGCCACGGCCGCATCGCTGCCGGTGGGGGCCAATGTGTTTTTGTTCACGCAGCGCTATGAAGTGGGGCGCGAGGAGGTCACGGCCAGCATCGCGGTATCGACCAGCCTGGCCCTGGTGACGATACCGCTGATCTTGCTGGGCCTGGCCCAGCTGCTGCAGACGGCTTAGAACCTGTTCAAAGTCTCCTCGCGCCGCGACAGTGTCTTTGCGGGATGGGATGCGAGGGGGGCGCCCAGCCGCGCAATACCGCAGCAATAGCCATGCTATTGCGAGGATTTGCAACGACGCAGACCGCTCCCTAGCCGGGCGCCCCTTCCCGGGCAGCGCAAAGCCACTGTCCCTGCGGGTTGGAGTGAAATCGGGCGATTTCTGCGCGCTGGCCCTTGCTTGCACCCCGGTGCAAGCAGCGTTCCATCCCTTCGAACTCATCCCGATTGCACTCCAACGCGGCTGCGTAGAGACTTTGAACAGGTTCTTAGGCCACAGGCCCTGCGGCAGGATGCAAGCGGTGCTGCATCAGCAGCTCGTCGTGCAGCGCGCCATCGACCAGCAAGGCCGCCGGCTCGGTGCCATAGGCATGGAAGCCCGCTTGCTCGTAGAGGCGAATGGCGCTGGCATTGGCGGCGTTGACGCTCAGGTGGATCTGCACCGCGCCAGGCACCTGGCGGGCAAAGGCGACGGCCCGCGCCAACAAGGCCTGCGCGATACCCTGGCCGCGGAAGGCGGGCGCCACATACACGCCCCACAAAGCCATGCGGTGCCGGGTCTTGAGGCCGTCCTGGCGGCGGATACCCAGCATGCCCACCAGTTGGCCCCCGGCAAAGGCCCCCAGCACGCCCTGGTCGGGGCTGGGCGCCAGGCGCGCCTCAATCAGCGCCAATGCACGGTCTTTTTCCTCTTCGTAGCTGGAGCCAAAGGCGCTAGGCGATGCGCGCAGGCCCGCCAGGCGCAGCGTTTGGAACGCACTGGCATCGGACGGGTTCAGCCAACGGATCTCATAGGCAGCGGCAGCCATCAGCATCAGGGCGCCAGGCGCTCGCGAATCCAGTCGGCGCTGTTTGGCGCTGCCTGACGGTAGCGCAGACGGTCATGCAGCCGGCTCTTGCGGCCCTGCCAGAACTCCCAGGTGTCGGGCACCAGGCGAAAGCCACCCCAGTGCGGCGGGCGGGGGGGCTTGAGCAGGAACTGCGCGCCATACTTGGCGGCATTGGTCACCAGCACGGTGCGGCTGTCGATGACCTGGCTTTGCGGGCTGGCCCAGGCACCAATGCGCGAGTCGAGCGGGCGGCTGTTGAAGTAAGCATCGCTTTCTTCGTCCGAGACTTTCTCCACGCGCCCCTCGATGCGCACCACGCGCTCGAGCTCGACCCAGTGGAACATCAGCGCGGCAAATGGGTTGCCGGCAATCTCGCGGCCCTTGCGGCTGTCGTAATTGGTGTACCAGACGATGCCGCGCGCGTCGTAGCCCTTGATGAGCACGATGCGGGTGCTGGGGCGGGCATCGGCTCCCACAGTGGCCACCGTCATCGCATTGGGCTCGGGCAGTTGCGAGGCGACCGCCTCGTTCATCCAGCGGTCAAACTGGTCGATGGGCGCGGCGCAAGACGCCGATTCGTTCAGCTCTGCGCGTTCATAGCTTTTGCGCAAATCGGCAATGGAGTGGGAGAGTTCGCTCATGGCCCGATTGTGCATCGCTTTAGCGCGGCGCAGCGACAAAAAAGCCTGTGGGCCGCTGGGCGCCACAGGCTGGGGAGCGCAGGAGGGGCTTACTGGATCACGCCGCAGCCCAGACGCGCGCCGGAGTTGCCGGTAGGCTGGGTGGTGTAGTCGTCCTTGTCCTTGTGCACGACCACGGCGCGGCCCTTGATGTCGCTGGGCTTGCCGGTGCCGATCGACAGGTCCTTGGTCTCCCAGACCAGGAACGCGGTGCCCGCGGCATCGGCCATCAGGCTGGGCAGATCGCCCACATGGGCTTGCGGGCCGGCCTTGCCATGCTGGTGGCCGTTCGGGTTGTAGTGGCCGCCGGCGCTCATCGCATCGGGCGAGGAGCAGTTGCCGTTCTCATGCACATGGAAGCCATGCTCGCTGCCGGGCTGCAGGCCCTTGACCTGGGCCATCACGCGCACGGTGTCGCGGTTGACCTCGTAGACGCGGAAGTAGCCGCTGATGTTGTTGCCTTCGGTCGGGTTGATCGTGGCCTCGGCAATGGGCGTGGCGCGATCGGTGTGGGCGCAGGCGCTCAAAACGGCGGCCACGGCAGCAGCGGCTGCGAGTTTGGCGATAGATGGGATGCGTTGAATCATGCGAACTCTCCTGGTGCCTTGTATTAAAGGGTTGTCACAAGCCACCGTTTTTAGCATGCGTGCTGGGCCTGTTTTGTAGTCTGATGGCTAGCAATCGAGGCGGCATGCTTACTGCGGGGGCAGCGTTGTCAGCCGCCTGGCGACCAAATCCCAAACCGCTTGCGCAGCAGCGGGCAGGCTGCGCTGGCGGCGCCGCACCAGCATGATGGCCCTTTGCACCTGGGGCCGCAGATCGCGCACCTGCAGGCTGCTCAAACCATGGGCCGGGATCGCCAGGCCCGGCATGATGCTGATGCCGATGCCCGCCTCGACCATGCGAAAGGCGGTGGTCACATGGCCGACCTCTTGCACGACGGGGCTGTGCTCGGGCCCGCAACCGCTGGCCAGCAGCGCGGCGTCCATCAGGCGGCGGCTGCCCGATGCATGGTCGAGCAGCACCAGCGCTTCGCCGCGCAGCTGGTCCCAGCGCAAACTCGTCGCATCCTGCGCCTGCTGCACCAGCGCGTGCCCGGGCGGCAGCACTGCGACAAACGGGTCATGCAGCAGATTGATGCAGTCCAGGTCACCCAGCTCGGGCGGCTCCACCACCAGCCCAAAATGCACATCGCCGCTGCGCACCTGGGCCAGCACTTCTTGCTGCAGGCGGTCCACCAGCTGCAGCTGGACCTGCGGCAGCTCGCGGTTGCAGGCGGCAATGCAGGCGGGCATCAGCGCGGCAGACAAGGTCGGGCTGCTGGCCATGCGCACCTGGCCGCGCGCGGCGTGGCCCACATCGGCCACTTCGGCCAGGGTATCGGCCAGCTCCTGCAGCAAGGGTGCGGCTTTTTGGGCCAGCAGCTGGCCGGCATCGGTCAGCAGCACCTCGCGCGTGGTGCGGTCCAGCAGCCGCACATGGAGCTGGCCCTCCAGCTCGACCATCGCGCGGCTCACGGCCGACTGGGTCAGGCCCAGGGTCTGGCCGGTCTGGCTGAAGCTGCGGCACTGGGCAACGCAGAGAAACACCTGGAGCTGGCGGAGGCTGACATGCATGGCTGGAAGGGTGATGGGGATATATATGACTTTAAATCATTAATCAATCTTATAAATTAATTTTACTTTCACTAGAGAACGGCGTCCAATGGCGCTCATGAAATTCCGTCCCGACAACTTCACCCTGATGCTGGTGGCTACCGTGCTGCTGGCCAGTTTTTTGCCTGCCACCGGCCAGGTGGCGAGCAGCTTTGAGACCTTGACGACCGCCGCCGTGGCCTTGCTGTTCTTTCTGCACGGCGCCAAGCTCTCGCGCCAGGCGATTCTCGCGGGCATCATGCACTGGCGACTGCACCTGTTTATCGTCGGCAGCACCTTTGTCGTGTTTCCGCTTCTGGGCTGGGCGCTCAAGCCGCTCTTGACGCCATTGGTCTCGCCCGAGCTGTATGTGGGCGTGATGTTCCTGTGCGTTCTGCCGTCCACCGTGCAGTCCTCGATTGCGTTTGTGTCGATGGCGCGCGGCAATATCCCGGCGGCCATTTGCAGCGCTTCGGCCTCGACCTTGCTGGGGGTGTTCATCACGCCGCTGCTGGTGAGCGTGTTTGTCACCGCCCATGGTGCCAGCGGCTCCTTGGTCGATGCGGTGGTCAAGATCCTGCTGCAGCTGATGCTGCCTTTTGCCCTAGGCCATCTGCTGCAGCGCTGGGTGGGCCCGTTCATCAAAAAGCACGGCAAGCTCACCAAGGTGGTGGACCAGGGCTCCATCTTGCTGGTGGTCTACACCGCCTTCAGTGCCGCCGTGGTGCAAGGCATCTGGCGCCAGGTGTCGGTGACCACCTTGGTGGGCCTCTTGGTGATCAGCGCCATCATCCTGGCACTGGCCTTGCTGCTGACGACCTTCCTCTCGCGCCGCCTGGGCTTTAGCAAAGAGGATGAAATCACCGCCGTATTTTGCGGCAGCAAGAAGAGCCTGGTCAGTGGCGTGCCCATGGCCAAGGTGCTGTTTGCCAGCAGCACCGTGGGCATGATGGTGCTGCCGCTGATGCTGTTCCACCAGATGCAGCTGATGGTCTGCGGGGTATTGGCCGCCAAGTATGCCAAGCGTGCGCAGCAGCTCGAGGGTGACAAGGCCTTGGGCACAGCGGCTGCGGGCAAGTAAGCCACAGCGAAAGCCATCAAAAACGGGCCGGGCGCATCAAGCCCCGGCCCGCATCACTTCAGCGCCGGGCTGAAGCGGATGCTGTATTTCTCCAGCGCAGGGCCCACTTCCAGTTGCATCGTGCGGCGCTTGGCCGCGGGCTTGCCACCGGTCACCTGGGCCGTAATCACGATGCCTTTGCCATGGGCCTTGCAGCGCAGCTCCTGCAAGCCCAGATCGGCGTTGTCGTCGTTGATCTCGGCAAAGCCCTGGGTATGGGCGGCCACCCCGCGCCAGTGGGGCGTTTCTTCGGGCTGGTTCATCCACTGCACAAACAAATAGGCCTGGCCGTTTTGCTCGCCCTGCACCACGCGGTAGGGCTGCTCCGCCTTGTTGCTGCCCTGGTTGCGGTTGCCGCACAGCTGTACGCTGGTGACGCTGTCGCTCACAGTGAACCGGTTGGCACGGACTTCTGCCGCCTGGGCGCTGAAAGAAGAGGCCAGGGCAGTGCAAAAGGCCGCCAGGCTGGCAAATTGGCACAAAGTGCGGTAACGCATGGGATCCATCGCTAAAGGGGGAGTGGGTGCGGCGTTCGCCCGGAATGGCACTGCGCTGCGCACCCGCAGGGCAACCATCATAGGCCTGCACCAGACTGCTCCAGCGCAGATAACGGGGCAGCAGCGGCAAATTTGCGCAAAACATCGCAAGCGATTGCAATCAGGCCGGGCTTGGGTTTTCAGATTTTTTCAGCGCGGCCATCGCCTCTGCCAGCCGTACAATGCTGAGCGGGCCGCAGCCCTCGGCTTCGTTGCTGACGGTGACATAGGCCGCTTGCCCCTTGCCGCAGACGCCGGCCAAGGTGCTCGCCAGCAGGGCCAGCGTCGCGGGGTCAGGCTGCTGGATGCGGTCAAACGGCGCCAATTGCTTTTCGGCATCGGCATAGCCATAGGGGCCAAAGACGGGGTTCACATTCCAGCGGCAGACCAGCGGGCCGGGCCACAGCGCGCGCAGCAGCGGCAGTTGCTCGGGCAGGCGCGGCATCTTGGCATGCAGGCCCAGGCAGTAGGTCGCGCCGGTCTGGCGCAGAATCTGGGCCAGCTGCGGGGCGATGTCGGGGCGCAGCCAATCGGCATCGCGCACTTCAAAGGCCACAATGGGCCGGCGCTCTGCCGGCAATCCGGCCAGCTCGGCCTGCACGGCCTGCGCCAGTTGCTCCAGTTCCGCCAAGGTGGGCTGCAGGTTCAGCAGCCGCCCCAGCGGCAGGGGGCTGAGCTGGAACAGCAGCACGCCGAGCTTGTCCAGCAGCCCTTCGCAGGCGGGCCGCACATAGCTGGCAAGGGCCAGCTCCACATTCAAAAAGGCTGGGTTGGGCTCTTTCCCGCGGCCTTCTTCACTGCGCACCTGGGCATCGCAGACGAGCGCCGGCGCCTTGACGACAAAGCGAAAATCTTCTGGCACCTGGGCGGCATAAACCGCGTACTCGGACGCTGCCAGCGGCCGGTAAAAGCTGCGGTCAATGCTGACGGTGCGCAGCAACGGGTGCTCGGCATAGGCGTTCAGGCCGCGCTGCGCAAGAATGCGCTCGCTGTAGGCCTTGTCCCAGACCAGGCCCTGCCAGCCAGGATAGGACCAGGATGAGCCGCCCATGCGCAGCAGCGCAGGCAGGGCGGGGGCCAGGTCCTCCCCCAACAAGGGGTATGCGGCACCGACGGCCTGCGCACGGCTGCGCGTTTTGACGGCAGGAGCGGGTGGAGTGGCGGCTGGAGGAGGGGCGGCTTCGCTGTCTTGCGCGTTGGCGGGCGGCGCCGCTGGGGTGGCTGCAGCAGCAGCCGGCGCGGGCTCGGCGCCAAACAAATCCAAATTCAGGTCATGGTCAGAGGACATCGCGTCCCAGTATGCCATTGGCGGCAGCTGCCCGCCCGATTGGCATTGTTTGACGATTGGCGCGCAAAGCCCGCCGTGAGGTGCCACCCCAGTGCAGCTGTCCTGCCGATCGCTATAAAAATTACATTTTTCAAATCCGGCAACTGTTCAAATCCCCAGTGGCTGCCAGCAGCTATGGCACACTGGCTCTTTTGCCAGAGAAGCATTGGAGCGAGCGTAGAGCATGCAAAAGATCATTGCGCAGATTGCAGCTGAGCTGAAGGTTGCCGAATCGCAGGTGACGTCGGCCGTGGAATTGCTGGACAGCGGGGCGACGGTGCCCTTTATTGCCCGCTACCGCAAGGAAGCCACCGGTGGTCTGGATGACACCCAGCTGCGGGATTTGGCCGAGCGCCTGACGTATCTGCGGGAGCTGCAGGAGCGGCGCGAGACGGTGCTCAAGGCCATTGACGAGCAGGGCAAGCTGACCGATGCGCTGCGCCTGGCCATTGCCCGCGCGCCCACCAAGCAGGAGCTCGAAGACATTTACCTGCCTTTCAAGCAAAAGCGCCGCACCAAGGGCCAGATCGCCAAGGAGTTTGGCATTGAGCCGCTGGCTGACAAGCTGTTTGCGGACCCGAGCCTGGACCCGCAGCAGGAAGCCCGGGCCTTTTGCAAGCCCGCCACCGTGCTCGACGATGGCAAGCCCGGTCCGGATTTTTCGACCCCGTTGGCCGTGCTCGATGGCGTGCGCGACATCCTGTCCGAGCGCTGGGCTGAAGACCCGGCACTGGTGCAAAAGCTGCGTGAATGGCTTTGGGCCGAAGGCCTGCTGCGATCCAAGAAGGTCGAGTCCAAGAACGAAAACGACCCCGAGGTCGCCAAGTTCCGCGATTACTTTGACTATGACGAGCCCATTGGCCGCGTGCCGTCGCACCGCGCGCTGGCCGTGTTCCGGGGCCGCGCGCTCGAAGTGCTCGAGGCCAAGCTGGTCCAGCCCGAGCTGCAGCCTGGCGTGGCGCCCGAGCCGGGCCAGCCCAGCCTCGCCGAGGGCAAGATTGCGCTGCACCTGGGCTGGAGCCATGCCAAGCGCGCCAGCGATGATTTGATCCGCAAGTGCGTGGCCTGGACCTGGCGCGTCAAGCTCAGCCTGTCGACCGAGCGCGATCTGTTCTCCCGCCTGCGTGAAGACGCCGAAAAAGTAGCGATCAAGGTGTTTGGCGACAACCTGCGCGACCTGCTGCTGGCAGCGCCTGCCGGCCAGCGCGCCGTGCTGGGCCTGGACCCGGGCATCCGCACCGGCGTGAAAGTCGCGGTGGTCGACCCTACCGGCAAGCTGGTGGACACCACCACCGTCTACCCGCACGAGCCGCGCCGCGACTGGGACGGTTCCCTGGCCGTGCTGGCACGCCTGGTGGAAAAGCACCAGATCAACCTGATTGCGATTGGCAACGGCACGGCCAGCCGCGAGACCGACAAACTGGCCGCCGACCTGATCCGCATTGCCGAGAAAGCGGACAAGAAGATTGAAAAAGTGGTGGTGAGCGAGGCGGGCGCGTCGGTCTACTCGGCCAGCGAGTTTGCTGCGCTCGAGATGCCCGATGTCGATGTCAGCCTGCGCGGCGCGGCCTCGATTGCCCGCCGCCTGCAGGACCCGCTCGCCGAGCTGGTCAAGATCGACCCCAAGAGCATTGGCGTGGGGCAGTACCAGCACGATGTGAACCAAAGCGAGCTGGCCCGCCAGCTTGACGCGGTGGTGGAAGACTGCGTGAACTCGGTGGGCGTGGACCTGAATACGGCCTCTGCCCCACTGCTCAGCCGCGTCTCCGGCCTGTCGGGCACGGTGGCCAAGTCGGTGGTGCGTTGGCGCGATGCCAATGGCTCGTTCAAGAACCGCAAGCAGCTGATGGATGTGGCGGGGCTGGGCGCCAAGACCTTTGAGCAGGCAGCAGGCTTTTTGCGCATCCGGGGTGGTGACAACCCGCTGGACATGACCGGCGTGCACCCGGAAACCTATGCGGTGGTTGAGCAGATCATTGCGACGACGGGCAAGCCGGTGGACCAGCTGATGGGCCGTGGCGAGGTGCTCAAGAGCCTCAAGGCCGAGCGCTTTGTCAGCGAGAAGTTTGGCGCGCTCACGATCTCGGACATTCTGGGCGAGCTGGAAAAGCCCGGCCGTGACCCGCGCCCCGACTTTGTCGTGGCCCGCTTCAACGAAGGCGTGGAAGACATCAAGGACCTGCGCGAAGGCATGACCTTGGAAGGCACCGTGAGCAACGTCGCCCAGTTTGGCGCCTTTGTGGACCTGGGCGTGCACCAAGATGGCCTGGTCCACGTCAGCCAGATGAGCTACAAGTTCATCGAAGATGCCCGCGAAGCCGTCAAGACCGGCCAGATCGTCAAGGTCAAGGTACTGGAAGTGGATGTGGAGCGCAAGCGCATCAGCCTGACGATGAAGCTGGACGCTGCGCCCCCACGCCGCGATGGCCCACGCGACAACCGCTTTGAAGCGGCTGGCCGGGGCCAGGGCGGTGGCGGCCGGGGCGGCTACACGCAGCCCGCACGCGCCAACCAACCTGCGCAGCAAAACGCCATGGCCTCGGCTTTTGCCAAGCTGCAAGGCCTCAAAAAATAAGCCCAGGCCTATGCCCTGCGCGAACCGCAAGTGCCATCCGGCCTTGCGGTTTTTTGTTGACTGCGGTCAGCGCTCCAAAAAGCGGCCAAAGATGACATCTTCCATCCCGGAAATTGGATCTAATAGCAGCTTGCGTATCCCACCCCTCTGAGCTCTGCACCCCATGCCACCCGACCACCCCGCGCCCGATGATGAGCCTGTAGCCCAGCCTGTTCCCGGGCCCAAACGCTCACAGCGTGCAGAGCTGCGCGAAACGGGACGCAGCAGCGGGCGCTCAGCGGGGCGCCGCCGAGCCGGGCCGTCTACCCAAGAAACACTGGCGCCGCTGTTGGCGATCGTGCCCGGTTTGCGGCTGATGGTGGGCATGGTCATTGCGGCGGTGGTGATTCTGGGCCTGTATGTAGGCCGGGATGTGCTGCTACCGGTGGCCCTGGCAGCGCTTCTGGGCTTTTTGCTGGACCCGGCGGTCAGCCGGCTCAAGCGTTGGGGCATGCCCCGGGTGCTGTCGGTGGCGCTGGTGATGGTGCTGGCCTTGGGCGCGCTGGGTGCGGGCGCCATCTATGTGGGCGGTCAGGTCACCAGCCTCAGCGCCGAGCTGCCCACCTACCAAAACACCATTCGCCAGAAGCTGCGCCATGTCAAACCTTATTTCAATGGCCCGGGCGTCTGGGACGGCGCCGTCAAGGTGCTCAATACCGTGGAGACGGAGATCGGGCAGGGCGATGCACGCACGCGCCGGGTGCAGAAGGTGGAAGTGCAAGAGCCCACCGTCAAACCCATTCAAAAGGCGCTGGAGCTGCTGAGCAAGGTGGCTGAGCCGCTGGCCACCACCGGCATCGTGTTCTTGTTTGTCGTCTTGATCTTGCTGGACCGCAGCGGCCTGCAGGACCGGCTGCTGCGCCTGATGGGCCCCAACACCCATATGGCGTCGGACGCGCTCGACGATGCCGCCACCCGCATTGGCCAGTATCTGCGCATGCAGCTTTTTGTGAATCTGAGCTATGGCGTGCCGATGGCTTTGGGGCTGTGGTGGATTGGTGTGCCTGGCGCGATTCTCTGGGGCATCTTGGCAGCGGTGCTGCGCTTTGTGCCCTATATCGGCCCGATGGCGTCGGCGGTGTTCCCGCTCACGCTGGCCTTTGCGGTGGACCCGGGCTGGAGCCTGCTGCTGTGGACCTTGGCCTTGATCCTGCTTTTGGAGTTGCTCAGCAACAACGTGATCGAGCCTTGGCTGTATGGGGCCAGCACGGGCTTGTCGACCTTGTCCATTATTTTGGCAGCGACCTTCTGGACCGCGCTCTGGGGGCCCATCGGCCTGATCTTGTCGACGCCGCTGACGGTCTGCCTGCTGGTGCTGGGCCGCTATATTCCGGGCATGGGCTTTTTGGAGATCTTGCTGGGCAGCCAGGCCGTGTTTGACCCGCCCGAGAAACTGCTGCAACGGCTGTGGCGTGGCGATGTGGACCAGGCCATTGACGTGGCCTCGGAAAATATTGACCAGGCGCTGTCTCCCAAGCCCAGCCAGCATGAACAGGCCTTGGCTGTCACCCAGTTCTATGACCAAGTGGCCGTGCCGGCGCTGCTGATTGCCGCGCAGCAGTACCGCCATTCCGCCAGCCCGCCGCAACGCCAGCGCCTTTCAGAGGCCGTGGCCATGCTGCTCAGTGGCCTGCAGCGCCACTACCGGCCCGCGGCGCTGCCCCCAGTTGCCGAAGGCCAGCCACCGGCACAGACCGTGGTCTGCGTGGGCATGCAGTGGGATATTGACCGGCATGCCGCCTCGATGGCCGCCCATGCGCTGCGGCTGCACGGCGTGGACAGCAGCACCCGCGCGGTGTCGATCGAGACGGTACTGCGCCAGGGCGATCTGTCCCTCTATGACGGCGTGCGCCATCTGTGCATCTGCAGCTTTCACTCCAACCCGCTGGGCAAGCTTAGCCAGATGTGCGAGAGCCTGCGCTTGCGCTGCCCGCAGCTGCACATCACCGTGATGCTGTTGGGCGCCCCGGGGCGCGGACCCTTGCGGCCTGCAACGCTGGGCAGCATGCAGGCCGATAGCGCCGCTTACCGGATCAGTGACCTGACGGCGCTGGTGGTGGATGAAGAGCCATCGGACAAGGATGCTGCCTGACGAGCGCGCTTTGGCAGGCAGGCAGTAATAGGCGCCCCCAAGCCCGGCAGAGCAGGGCGGTTGTCCATGGTCTGGGTGGCAGCGATCAGTCGCTGAAGGGCTGCGCCCCCAGCGCACCGATCACATGGTCGACAAAGCAGGTGATGCGCGAGGCCAGCGCCGTATTGCGGTAGTACACCGCATGGATGGACTGGCGCACATCGAGCAGCTGGTCGTCAAACAAGGTCACCAGCTGGCCGCTGTCGCGGTCCGCCCGGGTCATGAAATCCGACAGACAGACGATGCCAAAACCCGCCAGGGCCATATGGCGCAGCGTCTCGCCGCTGGAGGACGCAATCGCGGGCTGGATGCGCAGCAGCTCGCCGCTTGCATCACGCAGCGGCCATTCATTGAGCGAATCGGGCTGGGTAAAGCCCAGCAGTACATGCTGCGCCAACTGCTGGGGGCTGCTCGGGGTGCCATGGCGCGCCAGATAGGCCGGGCTGGCCAGCACCCGGATGCGGCTGATGCCCACCGGCCGCGCATGCATGCTCGAATTCTTGAGCGCACCAATGCGAAAGGCGACATCGCTGCGCTTTTCGATCAGATCCACAATGCCTTCGTGCGAGTGCAGCTCCAGCTCCACCTCCGGATATTTCGCGCGAAAGCTGTCAACCAGCGGCACCAGCACATGCAGCATAAAGGGCGTGGCAGCATCCACCCGCAGGCGCCCGGCGGGCCGCACACGCCGGGCGGCCATCAGCTCCTCGGCCTCATCGACGGACACCAAAATCGCGCGTGCTCGTTGCAGGAAGGCGCTGCCTTCTTCGGTCAGCTCCAGGCGGCGGGTCGTGCGGCGCAGCAGGGTGGTTTGTAGCTTTTCTTCCAGCCGGCCCAAGGTGCGGCTGGTGGCGGACACCG
Source organism: Comamonas koreensis (assembly GCF_014076495.1). Classification (NCBI taxonomy): domain Bacteria; kingdom Pseudomonadati; phylum Pseudomonadota; class Betaproteobacteria; order Burkholderiales; family Comamonadaceae; genus Comamonas; species Comamonas koreensis. The sequence goes on from NZ_CP043575.1 coordinate 2,990,549, forward strand.
TCTGGTCCAGCAATTCGGACGCTGCGGTGATCGAGCCGGTATCGACCACGGCCACAAAGGCCTGCAATTCATCGAGCGTGGTCTTCATTGTTGCCCTGGCGTCAAAATATTTTGGTGGCAATGGTACTTAATCTGCAAATAGTAGCAGGGCACACTAGAGGCTATGAAGTCTTCCGCTGTTTTGTTCGCCTTGGCCATTGGTGCTTTCGCCATTGGCACGACCGAGTTTGCCCCGATGGGGCTTTTGCCTGTTATCGCCCAGGGCGTTGATGTCAGCATTCCGACCGCCGGTATGCTGGTGTCGGCCTATGCCGTGGGCGTGATGCTGGGCGCGCCGGTGATGACCTTGCTGTTCAGCCGCTTTGGTCGGCGCGCCGCGCTGGTCACCTTGATGCTGATCTTCACCGTGGGCAATCTGCTCTCGGCACTGGCCCCCGGCTACACGACCTTGATGCTGTCGCGCCTGGTGACCAGCCTCAACCATGGCGCTTTCTTTGGCATTGGCGCGGTGGTGGCAGCCAGCGTGGTGCCCAAGGACAAACAGGCCAGCGCCATTGCTGCGATGTTCATGGGGCTCACGGTGGCCAATATTGGCGGTGTGCCCGCTGCCACCTGGATCGGCCAGCAAGTGGGCTGGCGGCTGGCCTTTGCCGGCACGGCCGCGCTGGGCCTGGTCACCATTGCCGCGCTGTGGATGGTGCTACCAAAGGGCGAGGCCGGCACACGCCCTGATGTGCGCCGCGAGCTCAAGGTGCTGACGCGACCTGAGGTGCTGCTGGCCATGGGCACCACGGTGCTGGGCGCCGGCTCCATGTTCACGCTCTACACCTATGTGGCCCCGGTGCTGACCGAGATCACCCATGCCAGCCCCGGCTTTATCGCCTTTGCGCTGGTACTCATTGGCCTGGGTTTCACCATCGGCAACAGCCTGGGAGGGCGCCTGGCCGACTGGTCGCTCGATGGCGCCACGCGCCTCATCCTGCTGGCCCTGGCGCTCATCATGGTGGTATTGCCTTGGGCGCTGACCACCCATGTAGGCGCCGGCATCGGTCTGGTGGTGTGGGGTGCGGCTGCCTTTGGCATGGTGCCCCCGGTGCAGATGCAGGCCGCTGCTGAGGCGCCCGGCCTGGCCTCATCCGTCAATGTGGGCGCCTTCAATCTGGGCAATGCCGTGGGCGCGGCCTTGGGGGGTGCCGTGATCGGACAGGGCCTGGGCTACGGGGCCGTAGCTTGGGCAGGTGCGGCGCTTGCCGCAGGCGGGCTGGGCCTGGTATTGATTCAGGGCCGCATGCGCCGTGGTCAGGCTGGTGCTGCAGCGGCGGCTAGCAATATCTAAACATTGCTATTTGGGCCAAAGGCTCCTCGTGCAGACCACAGGCTGCGCGAGGGGCTTTTTTGCTTTCTAGGCCTGGTGAAGCCGCGCACGGAGTGGGTAGGGCTTGATAGTTGATATTTCTTCAAAAGAATATTGTTGATCCAGGGCTTTATCTGCAAGGATGAAAAGCGCAAACTGGTTGCCAATGCGATGAAGACCTGGTTGGAGATCCAAGCGCTGCAGGTCTGCCGCACCTGTCTCTATCTGTATTTTTTCCAAGGAGTTTTTTATGTCTATTCCTCGATTTGGCGTTGGTACTTTCCGTCTGCAAGGGCAGGTGGTCGTCGATTCCGTGCGCAATGCACTGGAGCTGGGCTACCGGGCGGTCGATACCGCGCAGATCTATGGCAACGAAGCCGAAGTGGGCCAGGCTATGGCCGACAGCGGCGTGGCGCGCGAAGAGCTGTTTGTCACCACCAAGATCTGGACCGACAACTACAGCCAGGCCAAGCTGGTTCCCAGCCTCAAGCACAGCCTCAAAAAGCTGCGCAGCGACTATGTGGACCTGACCCTGATCCACTGGCCCGCCCCCGGCAATGGCGTGGAATTGCAAGAGTTCATGACGGCACTGGCAGAAGCCAAGGCCCAGGGCCTCACGCGCCAGATCGGTATTTCCAACTTCAATATCGAGCTGACCCGCCAGGCTATCGCTGCTGTCGGAGCAGGGGAGATCGCCACCAACCAGATCGAGCTCAGCCCCTACCTGCAAAGCCACCAATTGACGGCCTTTCTCCAGGAGCAGGGAATTGCTGTGACCTCGTACATGACCCTGGCCTACGGCAAGGTGCTGAAGGACCCGGTACTGGCCGAGATCGCCAGCAAGCACCAGGCCACCGTCGCCCAGGTCGCCCTGGCATGGGCGCTGCAGCTGGGTTACGCCGTCATCCCGTCTTCCACCAAGCGCGAGAACCTGGCCAGCAACCTGCTGGCCCAGCAGCTGGTGCTCGATGCCGAGGACATGGCCCGCATTGCGCAGCTGGAGCGCAATGGCCGCGAAGTCAATCCTGAGGGGCTGGCTCCGATCTGGGATTGAGGCGGTAGCCGCATTTGCCTGCATGGGCGCTTGGCCGCTTTGCAGCAAACGCGCTGCGTCCAAAGGCGGGATGGTTCTGCAATCTGGCCCATGCTATGGGGTCACCGCCGGTTCCATATCCCTCTCTCGCGCAAGCACAAAGCCGTATTGCTCAACCAACTGGCGCAACTCGGCGATAAAGCGCTGCGCCAGCTGGGACATGGGCTCGAATTTGTGATGCACCAAATTGGTTTGCAATACCGGTGCATTCCTCAAGGGGCGCACCATGACGGGTCGCGAGGCATGCCAGCTGCGCACCGAGAATTCATCGACCAGCGCAATGCCCACACCCATCTCGACCATCGATCCCGCATTTTGCGGCGAGCCCACCTCCACCACTTCGTTGGGCTCCAGCTCCATATCCTGGCAGTACGCCGTCACGCGCCGACCCATCGGCGTGTCGTGTCCGTAGCCAACCATGGGCCATTGCATCAAGTCCTCGGGGGAGACTTCTTCTTTCTCGCACAGTGCGTGGTTGGCCGGCATGATGCACACCAGGCGGTTGGTGCACAGCGGCGTGATGTCGAGATTCGGGTGCTCAATCGCTGAGCTGATCACGCCAAGATCGGCCTGGTGGTTCAGCAAGCGCTCGCGAATCTGCTCGTGGCCGTGGCAGGCAAAAGTCATCTTGCAATCGGGAAACTGCTGGCGAAAACTGGCGACAGCCTGCGGAATAAAGCTTTGTCCAATCGAGGGGCCCGAGACCAGGTTCAGAATGCCGGTGCGGTGCCTGGCCAGGTCGCCTGCCAGGTCGTTGACGCGCTGCACCGACTGGTAGACCTGCTCGACCTCGCCAATCAGGCGGCGCGCCTCCGGCGTGGCAAACAAGCGCCCTTTGATGCGCTCAAACAAAACAAAACCAATGCGCTGCTCGGTGTAGGCCAGCAGACGGCTGACGGCCGGCTGGGAGACAAACAGGATTTGCGAAGCGCCCGCAATGCTGCCGGTGCTCATCACGGCGCGGAATACCTCAATCTGGCGCAAGTTCAGTGCGGCCATTGTGGTCCTTACTAGTCAAGGTGACTACAAAAGCGGCCAAGGTGCTGGGAGACTGCACAGAGCAGGGCGCCACCAGCAAGCCTTAACCTCATGTTAATCAAGACCGACATTTCAGCAATTTCTATGCCACGCGAATACTCGTAAATTGCAGTCATTCCAATTTGTACGAGGCGCGCTCATGTCATCGGCCATTTACGTCGTCAACCCCAACAGCAGCTTAAGGGTCACCCAAGGAATTGATCTCGCGCTCTCGCCGCTGCGCATGCCTGGAGGGCCGCGCTTCGTCAGTGACTGGCTGCCAAGCGGCCCGCCCGGTGTGCAAAGCCAACAGGATGTCGATGGCGTGGCCATGCTCCTGGTGCAGCATTGCCTGGCCTTGCCGGATGACTGCGCAGCAGTGGTGATTGCCTGCTTTAGCGACCCCGGCCTGTACGCCGTGCGCGAGGCCATGCAGCCGCGTGGCGTGCCGGTGCTGGGCATCAGCGAGTGCGCGATGCTGACGGCCCTGTCGATGGGCCAGCGGGTGGGCGTGATTGCGATTTTGGAAACCTCGATAGCCCGCCATATGCGCAACTACGGTGCGATGGGCATCAGCAGCCGCATTGCTGGCGAAGCTGCAATCGGCCTGGGCGTGACTGAATTGGCCGACCAGGAACGCACGCTCTCGCGCATGGTGGAGGTGGGGCAGCGCCTGGTGCGCGAGCAGGGCGCGAACGTGCTGGTGATGGGCTGTGCAGGCATGGCCTCTTACCGCGATGCACTGGCTGAAGCCACTGGCGTGCCGGTGGTCGAACCCACCCAAGCAGCTGCTGCGATGGCCTTGGGCCGTGCGCGGCTGGGCTGGTAGGCCACTGCTCGCCACCCTAGCGGCATGGGCACAAGCCCTTGCACCCTTTTTCCCCTTGGATTGACTTTGATGGCTTGACCTGGGCGTGCGCTGCGCTGCCGTGTCACACCAGGCCTGTTTGTTTTCCTAGCACTTGAGTTCTACAACTATGAAGCGTCTTATTACCGTGGCTGCCGCCCAGCTGGGCCCTATTCAAAAAGCCGAAGGCCGTGACTCGGTCGTCGCACGCATGGTGCGCCTCGTAGAGCGCGCCTACCAGCGCGGCGCCAATGTGGTGGTGTTCCCTGAGCTGGCTTTCACGACCTTCTTCCCACGCTGGTATGTCGAGGACCTCGACCAGGCCGACAACTGGTATGAAGAAACCCTGCCATCGCCCGCCACCCAGCCGCTGTTCGATGCAATCAAGCGCTACGGTATCACCTGCTACCTGGGCTACGCCGAGATCGCCCACGAAGCCGATGAAACCGGCGTGCTGCGCAAGCGCCGCTTCAACACCTCTGTGGTGATTGCACCGTCGGGTGAGGTCATTTTGAAGTACCGCAAAATCCACCTGCCCGGTCACAAGGAGTTCTCCACCATCCGCAAGGTGCAGCACCTGGAGAAGCGCTATTTTGAAGTGGGCAACCTGGGCTTTCCGGTCACCCGCGCGCCTGTAGGTGAAGTCGAAGGCGTCAACATGGGCATGCTGATCTGCAACGACCGCCGCTGGCCAGAATCCTGGCGTGAGCTGGGTCTGCAGCAGGTGGAACTGGTCATGCTGGGCTACAACACCCCGGCCGTGAACCAGGAAAACCGTGGCTTTGAAGCCCACCACCTGCGCAACTTCCACTCGCAATTATCGATCCAGGCCGGTTGCTACCAAAACGCCACGTTTGGCGTGGGCGTGGCCAAGGCGGGCAATGAAGACGGCTTTGAGCTGATGGGCCACTCGATCATCGTCAACCCGCAAGGCGAGATCATGGCGATGGCTACCAGCTGGGACGACGAGCTGGTCGTGGCCGACTGCAACCTCGCGATGTGCGAGTTGGGCCGCACGACCATCTTCAACTTTGCGCAGCACCGCCGCCTCGAAGCCTACCAGCGGCTCACCAACCAAACTGGCAGCACAGCGCCTGCGGTTTGGCTGCCCCAAGGCGCTGTCGTCGCCCAGGAGCAGAACTAATGAATGCGCCCAGCCTGGCCGAGCTGCCCAGCAGCATCCAGCATGAGCTGTTTGGCGTAATGCGCGTGCCCACGTTTGCCGATGTTGAGTTGGCCGCCGAGCGCATTGCGCCCTATATACGCCGCACGCCACTGCTGTTTTCGCGCAGCCTGAGCGAACGCACGGGTGCACGCATCTGGCTCAAGCCCGAATGCCTGCAAATCACCGGCTCCTTCAAGCTGCGCGGTGCCTTCAATGCGATCTTGTCGCTCAGCCAAGCGCAGCGCCAGAACGGCGTGATCGCGTACTCCACGGGCAACCACGGCCAGGCGATTGCCTGGGCCGCTGCCACGCTGGGCGTGCAGGCGACGATTGTGATGCCCGCTGATGCGCCCAAGAACAAGGTCAAAAAGGCGCTGGAGCAGGGCGCCAAAGTGGTGCACTACGACCGCATGACGCAAAGCCGTGAGGAGATCGGCATGCAGTTGCTGGCCGAGACCGACGCAACCCTGATCCCACCGGGCGACTTTCCCGAAGTGCTGGCCGCCCAAGGCACGGTCGCGCTCGAAGCCTTGCAGGACTTGCCTGCCGATGACCTGGCGCAACTCGGTCTGTTTGCCGCCCCCTGTGGCGGTGGCGGCATGATGGCGGGCTGCAATCTGAGCCTGGCCGCCTTGAGCCCGCAGACCCGCTGCGTCGCCGTGGAACCGGCTGCGTTTGATGACACCGTGCGCTCACTGGCCAGTGGCACGCGCCAGAGCAATCCCCAATCGGCCGATTCGATTTGCGATGCCTTGCAGGCCGTCACACCGGCCGAGCTGCCTTATGCGATCAATGGCCTGCGCCTGAGCCAGGCCGTCAGCGTCAGCGACGCCGAGGTACTGGCTGCCATGCGTTTTGCCATCGAAGACCTGCGCTTGGTGGTCGAGCCCGGCGGCGCAGTGGCTTTGGCAGCCTTGCTCGCAGGCAAGTTGCCGCTAGAGGGCCGAAGTGCAGTGGTTGTGCTGTCAGGGGCCAATGTCGACTTGCCTTTGCTCAGCCAGGCCCTGGCTTGATGCCATCTGCCACGTCCCGAGCGGGCCTGCTCTGCGTTCCATGCATTCGCCAGCGCCCGCACCGTCCAGCTATTTCCAGAGTCCATACACCATGAATTTACCTTCCGCTTTCCACTTTGCCTTCAATATCCGCGATCTGGACCAGGCCCGCGCCTTTTACGGCGGCGTGCTCGGCTGCATCGAAGGCCGCAGCACCGACACCTGGGTCGATTTTGATTTCTTCGGCCACCAAATCTCCCTGCACCTGGGCGAGCCCTTTGCCACGGCCAACACCGGCAAGGTCGGCCAGCACATGGTGCCGATGCCGCACTTCGGCATCATCTTGCTCTACCCCGACTGGCGCGCGATGGCCGACCGCCTGCAAGCCGCCGGCGTGGAGTTTGTGCTCGCGCCCCAAGTGCGCTTTGAGGGCGAGCCCGGTGAGCAATGGACGATGTTCTTTCGTGATCCCTTTGGCAATCCAATCGAGGTCAAAGGCTTCCGCTCAGAAGCGCAAATCTACGCGCACTAAGAATGTATTCAGGTTCCCCAAAACGCTGCCCCAAGGCCCCTCCATGCACCAAAGCCGTTGCACTGAGCACCAATCCGGTGCAAGTTGGCATGAAGCCTGCTTACCACCCGGGCATCTGTCTGAACCTAGCTTGAGAAAGAAACGATGCCATGTTTGATTTGACCATCCGCAACGGCCGTATCAGCACCTCCCAAAACACCTTTGTGGCCGATATCGGCATTCAGGGCGGCGCCATTGCTGCCATTGGCGAGAACCTGCCAGCAGGGCGGCGTGACATTGACGCACAAGGCCTGTGGGTCATGCCAGGCGGCATCGACAGCCACGCCCATATTGAACAAGCGTCCAGCGCGGGCGTGATGTGCGCCGATGATTTCTACAGCGCCACGGTCTCGGCCGCGTTTGGTGGCACGACCTGCGTGATCCCGTTTGCTGCGCAGCACAAAGGCCAGCAAGTGCCCGAGGTGGTCGCTGCCTACGCCAAGCTGGCGGCCGAGAAAGCGGTGATCGACTACGGCTTTCACCTGATCCTGTCCGAGATCACCCCGCAAATGCTGGAGCAGGATTTGCCACGCGCGATTGCAGAGGGCATCACCTCGCTGAAGGTCTACATGACCTACGACAAGCTCAAGATCGACGACTTCCAGATGCTGGATGTGCTGGAAGTCGCAGGCCGCGAAGGCGCGATGGTCATGGTGCATGCCGAGAACCACGACGTGATCCGCTGGATCGCCCGCCGTCTGCTGGACAAGGGCCTCACGGCACCCAAATTTCACGGCGTGGCCCACGATGCGATTGCAGAAATCGAAGCGAGCTCGCGCGCCATCCACCTGGCCAATCTGCTCGATGTGCCGATTTTGCTGGTGCATATCTCAGGCCCCGAGGCGATTGAAGTGATTCGCAGTGCCCGGCAACTGGGCAGCAAAGTGCATGCCGAGACCTGCCCGCAATACCTGTTCCTGACCGCAGAAGACATGGACCAGGAGGGCCTGGAAGGCGCAAAATTCTGCTGCAGTCCACCCGTGCGCGACAAGGCCGCGCAAGACAAGGTCTGGCAAGGCCTGCTGGATGGCACCCTGGGCATCTACAGTTCTGACCACGCGCCCTACAAGTTCGATGAAAGCGGCAAGCTGCCCAAGGGCGATGCCACCACCTTCAAGGAAATGGCCAATGGCGTGCCCGGCCTGGAGCTGCGCTTGCCGCTGCTGTTCTCCGAGGGCCTGCTGACTGGCCGCCTCACGCCCGAAGAATTTGTGCGTCTCACTGCCACCAACCATGCATACATGTATGGCCTGCAAAAACGCAAGGGCGATATTGCCGTCGGCCTGGATGCCGACATTGCGATTTGGGACCCCCAAGCCCAGCGCAGCGTGCGCTGGAGCGACCTGCACGACCAGGTCGGCTACACGCCTTACGAGGGCCGTGTGGTCAATGGCTGGCCCATCACCGTGATCAGCCGTGGCGAGGTCGTGGTCGAGGACGCCCAGCTGCAGGCCGAGCGTGGCCGTGGCCAATTCTTGCCTTGCGAATGCCCCGAGCCGATTTTGCAAGCAGCCCAGCAGCCCAAGCCCTCTGATGCCTCGCAATGGCTGGGGCTCAAAGGCAAGGCCTGGCAGCAGTATTGAGTGCCAGATGACGTCGCCTTTTGCGTGCCAAAGCCAGGCCCAGCCTGGCTTTGGCGGGCCCTTAACAACAGGTTAAGGCATACCGATAAAACGGCAGGCGACAGCTTGGCCAATGCGCCCAATAATTTTCTCAAGCTCCCAAGCTTTCAGGCCCAGCCAGTGATGGCTTTTCATCCATGAATGAACCAACTCCGCCCATGAACAACCTTGCCCATACCCTCACTCGCGTCTCCTGGCTGACACTGACACTGGCACTGGCTTTGACCAGCGCCGCCCACGCACAAACTGCTGCGCCTTTGAAAACCGCCTTGGATCCCACCTTTGCCCCGCAGGCCATGGTCAAGATCGGCGGCGGCCTGCAAGGCTTTAACGTCGACATGGGCGAAGAAATCGCAAAGCGCCTGGGCCGCAAGCTCAGCATTGATGCAACCGAATTCTCGGGCCTGGTGCCGGGTCTTAACAGCGGCAAATACGAGTTTCTGCTCGCGCCTGTGACGGTCACGCCTGAGCGCGCCAAAGCCATGCTGTTTACCGAGGGCTACACCGAGACGAACTACACCTTCATGGGCCGAAAAAACGCAGCCGCGCTGGAGTCGCTGGAGGCGCTGAAAGGCAAGGTTGTTGCGGTCAACAAGGGCTCGAACTACGACGCCTGGGCCAAAGAGAACGCCGACAAGTACGGCTTCAAGTACTTCGTCTACGGCTCCAACGCCGATGCGATTCAGGCCGTCTTGACCAAGCGTGCCGACTACAACCTGACCGGCAGCACGGTGGCGGGCTGGGCCGTCAAACAATCGCCTGCGCTGCAGGCGGGCTACACCATCAAGACCGGGCTGGTCTGGGCGATTCCCTTCCGCCTCGACGACAAGGCCGGCCGTGACCAGGTCAGCAACGTGCTCAAGTGCATGAAGGCCGATGGCACGATCGCCAAGCTCGCAGAAAAATGGTATGGCTACTCGCCCGAGACCAACAGCGTGGAGCGCACCGTCAGCCCAGGCCACGGCGTGCCAGGCACCGAGAACTACGACGCCACCCCCGTTAAGCCGAAGTGCTCGTAAGCACGCGATGGCTGTGATAACCCTGAAGTGCTGAGAACCTATGAGTGCCCCCATTCTTGAACTTGTTGAACTGCGCAAATCCTACGGCTCGCTGGACGTCTTGCGTGGTGTGAACTTGCGTGTGTACCCGGCAGAGCTGGTGTGCGTCATCGGACCTTCTGGCTCTGGCAAAAGCACGATGCTGCGCTGCTGCAACCGGCTGGAAGAGCCCAGCGACGGCCAGGTGGTCATCAACGGCCAGGACATCATGCGGTCCGATGTCGATGTCAACCAGGTGCGCCAAAACGTCGGCATGGTGTTCCAGCACTTCAACCTGTATCCCCACCTGAACGTGCTGGGAAACATCACCCTGGCACTGCGCCAGGTGCAGAAAAAAAGCAAAGCCGAGGCCGAGACCATTGCCCAGGAGGCGCTGGCCAAAGTGGGTCTGGCCCACAAGGCGAGCGCGTTTCCCAGCCAGCTATCGGGCGGGCAGCAGCAGCGCGTGGGCATTGCGCGCGGCATTGCGCTCAAGCCCCAGGTGATGCTGTTTGACGAGCCCACCAGCGCGCTGGATCCGGAGCTGGTTGACGAGGTGCTGCAGGTGATGCGCGCGCTGCGCGATGAAGGCATGACCATGCTGGTCGTGACCCATGAAATGGCGTTTGCCCACGCAGCGGCTGACCGCGTGATCTTCATGGATGGCGGCGTGGTCGCCGAAGCGGGTACCCCGGCTGAGATTTTTGAGAACCCCCAGCAAGAGCGCACCCGCAGCTTTGTGGGCCGCTACATGCATGGCACGAATGGAGTCAAAGGCGCTGCATTGCAGGCATTCATTGGCGCAGGTGGCAGCCTATGAGCGAGTCCAGCGGCGGTTTTTTATTTACCTTTTTCAACCTTGCCATCGCGCAGGAATACTGGGCCGACATCGCGCGTGGCATGCTGGTCACCATCGGGGTCGGCATAGCGGTCGTCATCACCGGTCTGGCGCTGGGTCTGGCCATGGCAATTGGCCGCGCATTGCAGCTGCGCTGGCTGACGGCAGCCACTGTGATCTTCTCGGACGTGATGCGCTCGCTGCCACCGCTGGTGGTGCTCATCCTGCTGTATTTTGGCCTGCCGACCCTGGGGCTGGAGTTATCGGCCTTTGCCGCGACCTGGGTGAGCCTGTCGATGGTGCTGGCCGCTTATGCGCAAGAAAGCATCTGGTCGGCGATGGCCTCGCTGGCCAAAGGCCAGACCGAGGCGGCGCGCTCCACCGGCCTGTCGTGGTGGCAGGCGATGCGCTGGGTGGTCTTGCCCCAGGCGCTGCGCCGCGCGGTACCGCCGCTGACCAACCGTGTGATCTCGACGACCAAGAACACCGCACTGGGCTCGATCGTTGCCCTGGGGGAAATTCTGAGCAATGCGCAGGCCGCATCGGCGGTGGCGGGCAACCCCACGCCGCTGACGATTGGGGCATTTCTCTACCTGTTGGTGTTCTTGCCGATCGTGATTTTCTCGCGGTGGCTGGAGCACAAAACCAAAACCACCGCGTAAGTGCCAAGCCATGGAAATTTTCTTACAAAACTTCTTCAACCTCGAGGTCTTCCAGCAAGCGCTGCCGTATTTGCTGCAAGGTTTTTGGACCACGATCTGGCTCTCGGTGCTGGTGATTCCGCTGGGTGCAGCTGCAGGCTTGCTGCTGGCCCTGGGCCAGACGCAATCGAGCCGCCGCAGCCTGCGCTGGAGCATCATTGCCTATATTGATTTCTTTCGCGCCTTTCCGCCGCTGGTCTTGCTGATTTTTCTCTACTTTGGCCTGCCTTTTGTCATCGGCGATGTGCCCAAGCTGATTGCCGTGATGCTGGCCTTTACGCTGAACAACTCCAGCTACTTTGCCGAGGTGTTTCGCGCCGGCATCGAGGCCATTCCCAAAGGTCAGATGGAAGCGGCCCGCTCCACCGGTCTGAGCCGTTTGCAAGCACTGCGCTGGGTGATCTTGCCGCAGGCCACGCGCCATGTGCAGGCCGACTTGCTGGGCAACTGTATTGAGGTGGTCAAGCTCACCGCGATTGCCAGCGTGGTCGGGATTCCGGAATTGCTGCGCAACGCCCGCGATGTGCAGTCGCTGGTCTACAACCCCTCGCCCGTGGTGCTGGCCGCACTGCTCTACCTGGCCTTATTGTGGCCGCTGACGCGCTGGCTGGCGCGCCTGGAGCACCGCAAGCTCGCCATGTTCAGCCACTGATAGACGCACTAGCAGGCCTGCCATTGAATGGTTTCAATCGCAGGTTCATTGATCCATTTAATTGCGCACGCCCCATGACCCTGCACGCTACACCCATCCCATTGCCCATTCTCGGCCCCTGGCTGGCCCAGGACCTCAGTGCCAGCTTGCCTGACAGCTTCCTGCCTTTGGTCTTGCACAGTGCACCGGACTTTATGGCCCAGCTCGCACCGTACGTGCCGCGCATTCGCGCCCTGGTGTGTACCAGCGGCGGCCAGGCAATTGATGCGACCTTGATGGAGCAACTGCCCCAGCTCGAACTCATTTTGAACCTGGGTGCGGGCACGGAGTGCGTGGATTTGGCCGCCGCACAGGCACGTGGCATTCAGGTGCTGACAGGCGCAGGCGTCAATGCGGTGGACGTGGCTGAGCTTGCGATTGGCATGATGATTTCGATGGCCCGGCGCATCCATTTTGCCGACCGCGAAGTGCGCGCGCTGCAATGGGGCGCTGACCGAAAGCCGGTGCGCCGCCTGGCTGGCCAGCGCGTGGGCATTGCCGGCATGGGCGCGATTGGCCAGGCGATTGCCAAGCGCTTGCTCGCCTTCGACATGCCGATCAGCTATTTCTCACGCCGCCCAGTAGAAGCGCTGCCTTATACCCACCATGCCGATCTGCAAAGCCTGGCCACTGCGGTGGATTTTCTGTTTTTAGCCTTGCCCGGAGGCAGCGCGACACTGCATCTGGTCAATGCCGACATCCTGAGCGCCTTGGGCCCTCAGGGTTATGTGATCAATGTGGGCCGTGGCAGCGTGGTCGATGAACAAGCGCTGGCCCAAGCGCTGGCCGCAGGCCAGATTGCCGGGGCATCCCTCGACGTGTTTGAGCACGAACCGCAGGTGCCCGATAGCCTGGTTCAAAGCCCCAACACCTTGCTGCAGCCGCACCGTGGCGGCTTTACGGTCGAAGCCCACGAGGAAATCATTGCACTGACTTTGCAGCGTTTAGCCGGTTTGTACGCTAAGAGCTCCTCTCTAATCCGCTAAAAACTCAATCCACTCAATGTCAAGTCGGGGCGGCTGACATCACCTGTTCATGGTCGTCGAGAACAGGGGAGGGGCGGGCGGCTTGCTCGGTGCCGAGGTCGTGACCAGGGCGCAGGCGGATGGCTATACAGTGTTGATAGCTTTGTACCGGTGGTGCTCATTTCACAGTCGCCCAATATCCTGGTGGCCAGGCCACGCGTTGGGTGGCAAGACGCTGCGATACCCGCCAACGGCTTGCCGCCCAAGGCACCGACTTGGTCGCCATGCCATCGGCCCAGTTTGCCGAGAAGATGCGCCGTGAGACCCAGGTCTATGGCGACATCATCAAGCGCTTTGGTATCAATGCCAGCTGAGGTGGGCGCTGATACGGTGACGACCTCACCCACCACCAAAGGCCTGCCCGTATGCAGGCCTTTTTCAATGCTGGAAGCAGAACCAGCCGCTAGGATTCGCGCAGAGAATACGTAAGGAAATGTATGCGCTTTCTGATGGCCCTGGGCCTGCTGCTCGCAGGCTCAGCCGGTGCCCAAGAGGTCTACCGCTGCGGCAATAGCTATAGCGCCGAGCCCTGCAAAAACGCCAAAACCATTGATGTGACGCCCGCAGTCAGCAATCCCGATGGGCCGCTTACCCGGCTGATCTACCTGTGCAAAAGGCCTGACAAAACCGAGCTGTGGTGGATCGATCGGCCTTGTTCGCAGGAGCGTTGGGGCCTGGTCGAGAGCGCCCGAGTGCCGAGCAATGTGGACTGGAAGACCCAAATGGCCATCGCCCAACGAAAACGGGCGGACGATGCTCGGCGCGCTAGCCGGGCCCGTCATCACTACCATTCGGCGGCGCCTGGCAGCGTACGATCCAACGAAGCGCGTTGCGAGGAATTCAAGCAAAGGGTGGAATATCTGGATGCCGCCGCTAGATTTGGCGGTACCGCACGCAAGATGGAATGGATCCGCGAGGAACGGCAAAGCGCGCGAGACCAGCAGTTTCGGGCGGGGTGCTGAGGTTCCTGTTACAGCGCTTGCATGCGCTGGCGGGTTTCAGACCCGCACGCAGCTACACTGCGCGGCAGGAGGAGTCGCAATGGACTGGGCAAGATGGCAGATGGAGATGGATCGACAGTTCGCTTGGATGCTGTTGTGGTGGCTGGTTGGCAGCATCATCTCGTTGTGGGTCGGTTACGAGATTCTGAAGGCCGCCATCAAAAACGGCATCAATGCCTCCAGTCTGGGTGACCGCCGGAGGTCGACGCAGGCGGCGCAGCCACCAGTTGCACCAGCGGGCTACCGTTGGGTGCTGGTCAAGGATGACAAGTCTGACGCAGATATTCGGCCTGAGCGCTAAGAGCAAGAAATTGCAGGTTCTAGGCGGCGCTGAAGGAATGGCAGCTGCAAGTACTGCTGAGCACTGCAGACAGCTCCTTAGTTAATTGATACGATGTATATTACTGTTAACTCCGAGACACAGAATTAACGTATAAACAACATATCAAAGCGCAAAAAACCCACCTAGAAGGTGGGTTTTTCTGTTGGCTTTGCGAAAGCGCAAACCCTTAGGATGCGCGCAAACAAACAGTAAGGGAATGTATGCGCCTGTTAATCGCCATATGCGTGTTTTTCACCGGGCAAGCTGCTGCTCAGGAGATATACAGATGCGGAAACACCTACACCGACGAGCCATGCAGGGAGGGAAAAGTTATTAACCCAGCACCCGCTTTAGCCGAAGCAACGATGGTCACAATCTATCGATGCGACCCGGTTTATGCCAGACCATTCTGGATAGCAAAGCCATGCACAGCACCGAACGGCGGCATCCTCAACGAAATTGACAGAGCTAGAGTACCCGCAGAAATGAGCCTGGAGCAACAAGTTAACCACTTGTACAAACAGAGAGCTAACCAAAATAGCGGCACGAGATAGAACTAGCGTCTACATGGGGTTTGTCACCCCATACCCCGACCCCACCACTACGACACAAGGTCTCCGTTCCCGGGGCCCCTGTTTGTCCTCAGATAAGCACGCTCAACGCTTGAGACTTGACACCACCGTTGCATTACGCGCGGCCATGCGTTCTTCAAATCCGACCAGTTCAGGCGCTTTTTGGTAAGGCTGGGCAGGACGATAGTCGGCCTGCTGCTGTTGCTTCTGCTGTACTGGTTGTGGAGCTTCCCGCTTGCTCCGGCCATCGTCCCAATCCATGAAGTAGCCATACTTCACGATCTGCGAACAGACTTCGCCAGACGTGCGCAGCAGGGTGCCTTGCTGGGTGTAGCAAAGGCATCGCTTGGCGTCTTGCACGCATGCAGCTGGATAAGGCGCAGTCACCGGCTTCGTGACCTCGTCATAGGCAGGCGCGGTATGCGGCAAATCGGGGATGCGTGCTTGCCGCGATTCCAAGTACTCAGCCATGGACATGAACCGGCTTGCCGGTGCACCGCCTCCAGGGCCACCGGCAGACGCTTGCATTGCGGCCCCAGGCTTTGCAACGGGCTCAGCAGCTTTGCCCATGTTCAGGAAGTGTTGCCACACGAAGTAGATCAGCACCGGTATCACGAGCATGCAGGTCAGGAAGATCCACAGCTGCTTTGGCAGCTTGCGTTTGCCGGTATGCAGCGATGCGGACTTGTACCAGTCGTAGACCTCTTTCGGATAGGCCCGCATGCTGACCTGACCGCTCTTGCCCGCATTGGGCTTTTCGCAGCTCATCTCAGCATGGTTGAAGCGCAGCTCAGACACCATATCGGCACCAAACGTCCGCTTGAAGTGACGATGCCAGCTGGGCGATTCGATCAGCCGGCGCACGTTCACATGGATCAGCGACGGATGCGGCGTAATCATCCAGAAGTCAAAGCCACGCTTGCGACGGTACTGCGCTACTGCGTTGATGTAGTCAGGCAACTCGCCCTGAATCTTTGCGGGGAACTCATTCTGGCATTCGTCAAACACGCACACCGAGCCGTCAGGCAGGTCTTGCCACTTCTTTGGGTCAAACTCTTGCCAGCCCCAGTCCAGCAGGATTTGATTGGCCGTGAAGCCGTGGAAATAGACGGGGCGATTTTCTTTGAGCTGCTGAGCTCGCACGTCATGGAGCGTAAACAGCGTTTTGCCCGCGCCATTACCGCCAGTGGTCAGATAGATCATTTACCCACCCACTTTTTCATGGTGTCGCCACTCAGGCCGTTAAGCACTTGGCGAGCGAGTAGGGCAGAAGTCACAATGCTGATGGCCACACCGACTTTCATGGTTGACAGCATGCCCATCACTTCCACGGGCAGCCCGCCAAGAGCTGCTACCGCTTGAGCTTTCATCCAATCGAGCGTGAAGGACAGGCCCGAGTAGGTCACTACGCTGATACCCAGCGCGATCAACACACGGCCAACCAACGTGCCCACCAGATTGATCAACATGCCGCCAATTGCGGCCACGATTAAAGGCATGGCTTACCCCTTAAACAGAATGCGCATGGCCAGCAGCATTGCTACGGCCACCAGGACGTTACCGAGCATGCCCAGGTATGGGCACACCCTCGACATAGGAATCGTGATGGACGAGCTGGCCACCTCAATAGTCAGGTCAGTAATGCAACTGCCGCCGCCCAAAGCATTTGACGTATCAATGCGGCCTGACATGTTGAACAGCTCATTACCGGGCAAATCACCCGTCTGGTTGCCTTGCTTGCCCTTGCTACTTTCGTACAGCTCAGACTCAGGGCTTTTGGTCTCAAACAGTTGGCAATTGCGCACGTGCTGCTCGCGGGCCATGGCGCATTGCACGGCATCGCCCTCACACTTGAAATTCGCCGTGCACGAGCCAACGAACGAGCCTGTTTTGCAGGAGTCGAGCGTTGGGTTTTCTTTGCAGAAATCTTTGCCCTTGTCGCTATCGGGCAGTGGCTTATTGCCGATGCAGACATCACCTTTTTTGGTGTAGCCAGTAGGGCAATTGCCAGCGCTATCGGTAGGCTTCTTCACCTCTTCATTGGGGTAGCACTTACCACCTGATTTATAGGTGCCGGTAGGGCACTTGCCCTCAGTATCGGGCTCAGTTCCAGGCATGGAAGGCTTGGTGCCACCACCGCCAGTCCCACCAGTTCCTCCTGGACCGGTGCCAGGGTCAGTACCTGGGCCAGTCCCAGGGCCGGTGCCGGGATCAGTACCTGGGTTCGTTCCAGGATCACCCGGCTTTGTCGGAGGCGAATCAGAGCCGTTGCAGGTATCGCCAGTGCCCTCATACTGAATCGTGCAGTAGGCCGAACCAGCGCTTGTACCGGGCACACAGACGGTTGCATAGGGCGGTGCACCGATCGAATACAGGCACCCACCATGGCACATCGCAGTTGGCATGTTTGCCGACGTGATTACACCCATGGTGTCACCGCGCTTGCACTTCTTTTCGGGGCACTTACCGTCGACCTTTTTCTGACCATCCGGGCAAATGTCCGGATCAGGGACGCAGACACCAGCGCTCAAAATCTGACCCTCAGGACATTTGTCAGGAACGCAAATAGCGCCCTCAAGGTGCTGGCCTTCAGGGCATTTAATTGGCGCTTTTACACACTGCCCGTCCTTCTCCTCGTAATTAGTAGCGCAAATACAGGCGCCCTTACCATCCGAATTTGAATTAGCAGGACATTGCTGTATGAAATCCCCCTTTTGACACATCGGCCCAGCCTTACCACTACCACCCGCCGTCTTGCCGTACCAGCCGCATGTGTTAGCCCCAAAATCCGCGAGAGGCCCCCCACAAACCCACGTTGCTCCGGTCACTGTCTCCCAGCCCTTAGTGGGTATTGGGTAATTTGTTGGATTGCAACGATCAACTTGTTCAGGAGGGACCGCCGCACGCGCGCTACCCAGAAATAGCAGAGCGGCAATCAAAAATGCTAAGCGGTAAAAACGAGCCATGCCGCCCCCAATACTGCAATGATGACGAACAAGCCCATATGAACCCCTTTGAAGAAACGCACGTTGCATGCGCTTTTGCAAAGGCCCCAGCCGGCCGGTCTGGGGACTCGCAGTCCAGGTTTAGGACATTGCCGAGCGGACCCACTTGAACGCCTTGACTGCGGCATACACCAACAGCACAGCGCCACCCAGCAGCACCACAGCGCCAATCTGGGCCTTCACGTCGGTCACGACAGCAGCGACGTCGATGACTTCTGCCATGGCAGGCTGCGCAATGGTCAGCGCACCAGCGGTTGCGGCCAGAGCGACCAGCTTTGCTTTTTGACCCAGACGGGCGATTGCGAACTTGCTCATATCTCACTCACTTTCATTGGTTGATCCGTCATTAGTTTTGAGCACTTGTATGAGCGCCCGAAAGGCGAACCCAACTGCCCACACCGCGAGGACGGCGCCCGCGATTGCTGCCCCAGCTGCTGGGTCTAAGTCCAGCAGTGGAGTCGTTATTTCGTGCTGCACAGTGATCGTGCAGGCTTGATCGCAGACGATGACTTGTTGAGCCATCACAGCACCAGCCTTTGCACTACTGGCACCTGCTCAACCGGCTGCCCCACGACAAGGCGAGCCAGGAGCAAGGTATTAACCAGGGTCAAGGCCAGCAGAAGCAAAAGCATGGTTTTCATCGCGCTTAGGCTTGCTTCTTGACGACTTCGGTCGGAACGATATCGGTGACGATGGATTCACGCTTGCCGAAGCGCATAACGTCTTCGGTGGTAACGTCTGCGGCAATAGGGAAGGGCAGATGCTGAATCTTGCGGATGATGTTTGCGTCACACTGGTAGCGATCACCCATGAAGCCCTTGGACACATTGTCAGCACCGCCCATTGCAGGTGCGAGCTTGGTCATCGTGTGCACCGTGCCGATGCTGTATGCGTTGCCGGTCTTCTTGGAAGTGCCTTCCATGATTTCAATGCCGACGATCTGTTTGCGTTCTACTGCCATGCTTATGCTGCCTTTCGAGCAAGGTCACAAACCCCTGACCAAGTGGGGCCAGCCGCGACACTAGATAAATTGACCCGGCGAGGCACGCCGATTACTCGGACTTCCTCTACGAGACTCGCGATTTCAAAGCCTTCAACGGTCGACAGAACGTCAATCGTTTTGCCGTAGGTACGGCGCATGTGGTGCAGCAAATGGGCGAGGGTGGTTTCACCTTCGGTTTGCTTGGTAGGAATCTTTTCCGCTGCGCTGTCGATCAGTTCAGCAAGCACTGGATAGGCCCCGGCAAAATACTTGTCTCGCTCGGTGAGGGCTTCCAGTGGGATGACGCGATCACGACTACCAAACTGGACTTCGTAGCGTGTCCAGGGGCTTTGCAGGTTGCCTAGCTGGTGGCCTTTTTCGTAGGCCCGCAGGACTTTGCCGTTTTGAGCTTTGCCGATATACAAGGTGCGCTCTCTTTCGTTCAACCAGTCACCAGCTTGGCTAGTCGCAGGCGGGCGACCGGATGATGTGAACTTGCCTGCGCGGTAGAACGCGACTGCATCCTCTACCGTGTATTCACCGTTGAGAAAATCGACGCACAGATCAAGGCGCGTGATCCTGGCGTCCAGTTCTTCGAGTAAGTCGCGCATCTCGTCCCATGCTTCGATCAGTGAGCAACCAGAGCCAGGAATGGACACCATCCAGGTGCCACGCTGGGCATCGCCACCAAAGCCGATGAAGCCCATAGGCTGCTTGCGAGAGCCGACATGGGCAAACAGCGTTACGCTGCTCTTGTAGCCCCGGATTCCCTTGCCTTCATCAACGCCAGAAATTGGGCGGCGCATGATCTGGGACAGCTTGACAATCAGGCCTTCGATGGTCATTTCACCGGGCTTGAAAGTGGCATTTAGCCAATCGACCCGCGCTGATTGGTTGGGGGTACTTTCCCCCCGTGTTACCGGACGGGGGGAGCGCTTCGCGCTGCTCATGCCACCACCTGCTGTGGAGCCAGGGCTGGCAAGATGATCGATTCGATCACCGCAGCGAACTTGCCGATAGGCATGGCAGCGCCGCGCTCCGCCAGCGGCGCTGCCATCGCCTTACGGCAAGCTGCATCGGCGAATTGCTTTGCAAGACCTTCGGCCAGGGATTGCCATTGGATGCGGTTGTGAAAAGCATTGGCAGGCCAGCACGCATTTGCTGCGCCCTGTGTGCTCTCGATAGCCCCAACTGCCATGTTTGCCCCTGTGGTATAAGTTCGCCATGTACCAAAAATGCGCATCCCAAATTTGAGATGCACAAAACTTGGATGGATGCTATCCCAAAAATAGGATGCCCATGTACGACGCAGAACTTACCAAAACCCTTATTGACAAAGCACGGGATTCGTGCGGCAGTTATTCAGAAGTTGCTAGACGGCTTGGAATTCCGCAGCCTCAAATCACTGATATGAAGGCTGGCCGACGAAAAGCCCAGCCAGCGGATGTGGCCGCTATCGCAGAGCTAGCGGGGCTTGATGCTCTTAAATTCCTAGCAATCGCCCAACTTAACGAGCTTGAAGGATCTAAGAAAGGTCAGATACTTGCGCGTGCATTGGGAAAATTAGCGCTAGCGACTGGCGGGGCACTCGCTGGCGTTTCAGCCCACGCAAGCCCGGCCATTGAGTTGATACGATGTATATTATGTTAAGTCATATTTCTGCCTAGCCAACAGACCAGCACCGAACCAGGAACCATCTACTCGCCCCGCCTGGGCAAGGCGGTCAATTTGTTGCCAAACCGAGGGTTAACCACGGCTCATACAGCCTTTCGATGATTCGTTTTGCTAAGACAATTTCCTGTCAATTGATCCAAGGAAAAGTTATATGAAAAACGAAAAATCGCTGGGCGCCGTACCTGCGCGCTACAGCATGGCCGCATTGGCAGCGATCGTCGCGCTGACGATGACCGCCTGCGGCGGCTCCAGCCACAACGACAAAGAAGACCTGGTGAGCACCGCTTGCGAAGCTGGCACGTCGGACGGCTCGGTAGTGGTGGGCTCCGGTCTGCCTGGCGATCCTTCGTTCCCCGAGCTGGCTTCGGGTTACCGCACCGGCAAGAAGGTCGTCGAAGGCCATAAGTACATGGTGGTGACGGCCAATCCTCTGGCGTCCAAGGCCGGTTGTGAAGTGCTGAAGTCCGGCGGCTCGGCCGTCGATGCCGCAGTGGCCGTGCAGATGGTGCTGGGTCTGGTCGAGCCCCAGTCCAGCGGCATTGGTGGTGGCGCCTTCATGCTGTACTACGATGCAGCGACCAAGAAGGTAACGGCCTACGACGGCCGCGAAACAGCCCCTGCGGCCGCGACACCCGATTACCTGCGCTATATCGACAGCAGCACACAAACCACGCCACTGCCCAGCGCCCGTGCCAGCGGCCGCTCCATCGGCACGCCTGGCGCCGTGCGCATGCTGGACCTGGCCCACAAGGACCACGGTGCCAAACCCTGGAAGGACCTGATCCAGCCCGGCATTGACCTGGCCACCAATGGCTTCAAGATCAGCGGCCGCATGTCCGATGCGCTGGCCGGTGCCAAGACCGCGCTGCAGGCCGATGCCGATGCGCTGGCTCTGTATTTCAACGCCGATGGCTCGACCAAGGGCCTGGGTGAAACCTTCAAGAACCCCGCTTACGCAGCCACTTTGACGAAGATGGCGACCGGCGGTGCCGATGCGTTCTACACCGGATCGGTGGCACAAGGCATTGTCGACAAGATTGCCGTGACCCAGAACGTCACGACTGGCGCGCCCATCACCCCTGGCGTGACCACGCTGGCCGATCTGGCCGGCTACCAGGCCAAGAAGCGTGATGCCGTCTGCACCACCTACCGTGCCAAGTATGTGATCTGCGGCATGCCACCACCGTCATCCGGCGGTATTGCCGTGGCCCAGGCCATGGGTGTGCTGGAGAATTTTGACCTGGCCCCCCACAAGCCCACCGCGCTGGATGTCGAAGGCGGCAAGCCCACCGCCATGGGCGTGCACCTGGTGAGCGAAGCCGAGCGCATGGCCTATGCCGACCGCGACATGTATGTGGCCGACACCGACTTCACCCCCCTGCCCGGCCCGCTCTACAGCACCTTGCTGGACAAGAGCTACCTGAAGTCGCGCGCCGCGCTGATCTCGCCCACCCAGAGCATGGGCACCGCGACTGCCGGCCAGTTTGGCAACACCCGTCTGGGCGTGGGCAAGGTGACCGAAGCGGGTACCACGCACATGACCATCGTCGACGGCAAGGGCAACGTGGTGAGCATGACCACGACGGTGGAAGCGGGCATGGGCTCCTACCACATGACCCAGGGCTTTATCCTGAACAACCAGCTGACCGACTTCTCCGCCGCGCCCACCTCGGCCGATGGTCTGCCGATCGCCAACAAGGTGGAAGCGGGCAAGCGCCCACGCAGCTCGATGGCGCCCACGCTGGTGTTTGAAGCCACGGCGGACGGCCAACCTGGCGCCTTCAAAATGGCTACTGGCTCGCCTGGCGGTGCCACCATCATCCAGTTCGTGACCAAGACCCTGGTGGGCGCACTGGACTGGGGCCTCGATGCGCAGCAAGCCACCAACCTGGTGAACTTTGGCGCCTCCAACAGCCGCACCACCAACCTGGGCGGCGAGCACCCCAACATCAATGCCACCAACAGCGGTGACAACGATCCGCTGGTGCTGGCACTGCGCGCCATGGGGCATACCGTGTCGGTCAATGCGCAGTCCAGCGGTGTGGGCACCGTGATTCGCACCGCCAATGCAGCAGGCGAAGCCCGCCTGAGCGGTGGCGCAGATCCACGCCGTGAAGGTGTGGTGCTGGGCGATACCTACAAGGCCAAGTAAGCCTCGGGTTTCACCATCGTCAAAAAGCCGCTGTGGGTTGATGCCCGCGGCGGCTTTTTTGCTGGTTGGCGCCCTGCTCTTGGCGCTTATCTGATTAGCGCATCAAGCGGCAGTGTGTGCGGGCAGCTCCTGGCGCTGCAGATGCTGGTTGATCTGCTCGATCACTGGCAGCAGGTCAGCCACGCTGTCGATCACAAAATGGGCGCCGGCGCTGCGCAGCTGTTCGCTCGCAGTGCTGCGGATCTCTGATTGCGCGTCCGAGCTCAGTGCCTGCCATTCGGGCAGGGACAGTCCATTGGCATTGCCGCTGACGGCCACACCGACCGTCCAGCAACCGGCATTCAGCCCTTCGGCAATGCCCACACTGGTGTCGTCCACCTTGACCACGGTCGAGGCCGGCCAGATGCCCAGATCGGCAAAGCAGCGGTACATCATCAAGGGGCTGGGGCGGCCAGCGGCCAGGTCGCCGGCGCAGACGATGTTGTCTGGCGCGTAGCCGGCGCGGGCTGCGATGGGCTCGAGCACATCCATGATTGGGCGGTTGTAGCCGGTGGTGCTGCCGATCTTGATGCCATCGAGCCGCAGGCGGTTGACGACTTCGAGCGCGCCAGGGATAAATTCGGCAAAGTCTCCGACCACGCGCGCGTTCATCGGCGTGAACACCTCGTAGAGATGGTCGATATCGCTGCTGGACACCGGCTTGCCATAGCGGCGCTCCCACTGGGCTGCCACCTCGGGCAGTTGGCACAGCGCCGCAATATGGTCCCATTTGGCCGAACCCATAGGGCCCCGGGCCTGGGCAATGCTGATCTCGATGCCGAAATCCTGGAACAGCTGCACAAAGGCGCCCATAGGCGCGCGTGAGCCAAAGTCGACAATGGTGCCGGCCCAGTCAAAAACAACGGCTTGTACGCGTTGGGGGTTGTGAAAATTCGTCATGGTGTCCTCTGCCCCTTGGCCCGGCCACTGGCCAGGGTCCGCGTTGGGGCTGTCTATACAAGAGATGTGTCGTTCTGCGTGCCCGGCAACCCTTACCAATGGGCAAAGGTGTCGTGCGCCACGCCAAAGCCGGTGCTCGCGCCCGTGCCGCTGGTGACGATGGCTACGCGGGTGGCAGCGTCCGGCGCCTCGATAAAGCAGTCCGTGCGTGGGGCCGAAGGGTAGATGCCCAGCCAGCGCTCGGTAATGCGGAAGTCGTCGATATTCAATGCCTCGCGCATGTGGCGCAGCATCAGGGCATCGACCTCGTCCTGCGCAAAGGGCTGGACGGAGGCGCCGTAGTGGTGCGAATCGCCGACCACCAGGCTGCCGTCGGCGCTCTGCACCACGATCAGGTGGATGCCATGGGCAAGGCTCTCGCCCTCTTCCTGCTGCAGTTGCTCAAGCAAGGCGCGGGCCTCGGGCAGCTTGCTGTAGCCGTGGTAGCGCACCAGGCTCAGGTCGCCCATCACCGATGCGTTCAGGCGCAGATCGCCAGCCGGCTGCACGCGCAGCATCTGCAGCTGGCACAGCTGCACCTGGTGTTTGGCAAACAGCTCGCTGTAAAGGCCATGGATGTCGGCATTGGTGCAGACCACCACGCGCTCGGCATGCAGCTGGCCCTTGGATGTCACCACCTTGGGCGTGGCCACCTCCCACACCGCTTCGCCAAAGCGGAAGGTGACTTGCATCTGCTCGGCCAGCCAGCGCGTCAGCTGGGCGATTGCGTCGCGCGATTCGACCCGCAGGTCAATGGGGCTGTGCAACACGGCCTTGGCCTGGTCCAGCCGCAGCTCGGGTGCGTGGCGGGCGGCTTCTTCGGGGCTCCATAGTGCGCAGTTCACGCTCTGGGCCATCTCGGTGTGCATAAAGGCCTGCAACACATCCAGCGCCTTGTCGCGTGTGGCCACCAGGTTCAGGCCCTGGTGCTGCACAGTGATACCGGCCTTGGGCGCAAGCTCGGCCCAGACGTCGCGCGCATGGCGCGCACGGCGCCAGGTGTCCCCTGCCCCCTGGCCGGTCACCGTCACAAAGCCAAAATTGCGGATCGATGCGCTCACACAGGCGGCATCCCGGTCGACCACGCAGACCTTAAGGCCCCGGCGCGCCGCCTCATAGGCATGGGCGAGGCCCACAATGCCTGCACCCACCACCATCACATCAAAACTTGTGCTTCCCACCGTCATTCCTGTCTTTCCTGGTTCTCGAATCATCTTGTCCATCCACGCGATCAGCGCTTGCGCCAAGCCTGCGTGCGCTTGTTCAACCACCAGCCCAGCGCCTGGTAGAGCACGGTCACCACGCAGCTGATCGCGGCAATCATCACCGCCATCGCAGCGGCAGCGGCCATGTCGCCGGCCTCATCCAGGTTCAGGATCGCAACCGCGCCCAGGCGCGTTTCTGGCGAGTAGAGGAAGACGACGGCCGAGATCGTGGTCATCGCGGCCACAAAGAAGTAGCGCGAGACCTCCAGCAAGGCCGGCAGGCACATCGGCAGGGTCACCTTCCACAAGGTGCGGTAGAACGGCACCTTGAGCGAGGCGCTGACCGATTCAAACTCGCCATCAATCGACTTGAGCGCCGTCACCAGGGTCATGTGGCCGGTGGTGTAGTAGTGCATCACCGTGCACAGCACCATCAAGGGCATGGTCTGGTACAGAAAGTTCAGCGGGTTGCCGGGGGCATTGAAAAAGAAGATATAGCCCAGGCCGAGCACCAGGCCGGGCACGGCCATGGGGAGCATGGCCAGCATGCGCAGCACCGGGCGCAGCGCAGGCATGCCCTTGGTTTTTTCCAGCAGATAGGCGCCCATGAAGACCACGATGGGCCCGGCCACCGCAGCGCTCGCAGCCATGGTCAGGCTGTTGAAGACGGCAGTATCCACGCCGGCATCGACCAGGCCGCTGGTGTAGTGGCTCAGGGTCAGGCCCAGCTGGTACGGCCAGAACTGCACCAGCGACGCAAAGATGGCCATGCCGAACATGGCCAGCATCAGCGCGGCCAGCGTCCAGCACAGCAGGCTGCAAAAGCGGTCGGTGGCGGCATGGCGGCTGGGCTGCAGCACCACGGCGCGCGCGGTCAGCACCGCGGTCTGCTTTTTCTGCACCTGGCGGTCAATCGCATAGGTGATGACGGCCGGCAGCAGCAGCAGCAAGGCCACGACGGCGCCACGCTGGAAATCCTGCTGGCCGATCACCAGCTTGAACACATCGGTGGCGAGCATGTTGAAATTGCCGCCGATTACCTTGGGGATACCGAAATCAGTGATCACCAAGGTGAACACCACGAGCGCGGCTGAGACCACGCCGTAGCGCGCCGCCGGCAAGGTCACAGTCAAGAACTGGCGCGTGCGACTCGCTCCCAGCGCGGTGGCGGCCTCGTAGAGGCGCTGGTCGCCCAGGGCCAGTGCGGTGATCAGGATCATCAGCGCATGCGGAAAGGTGGCAAAGCACTGGGCCAGCACGATACCGGGCGCGCCGTAGATGCTCTCAAAGCCCAGCGCATTGAGAACGGACTTGAGCACGCCCTGGTTGCCAAACCAGTAGATCAGCGAGATGGCAGACAGCAGCGACGGAGCCAGCAACGGCAGCAGGCTGATGCTGCGCAGCAGAACCTTGGCGCGGATGCCCGAGCGCGTGATGGCATAGGCAAAGCCAAAGGCGAGCGGGATCACCACGGCGGTGACCACCAGCGATACCCACAGGCTGTTCCAGAGGCTGCCCAGCAGCGCGGGCGACTGGAAATAGCGCACAAAGCGCATGAAGGCCGAGCCGTCGTCAGCCGAGGTGGGCGCAAAGGCCTGGCCCAGCAAGGCGGCCAGCGGTGCCAACAGGCCAAGCAGCAGCAGCGCAGTGATGGCGACCAGCGCCAGTTGCGCGATGCGGTCACTGGGCGCTGCATGCAGGCCGGTATGGCGGGGGAGCGCTGCGGGCGCTGAAACGGATGAGGTCATAGTGTGTCGGTAAGGCCCCGTGACCGGGGACATGGCCGCGAGCGGCCCCTGCCCCGGCGCTTGCCAGGGCAACGGCCGGGCTCAGGCGGCCTGGGCAAAAATCTTCAACTGCTGCGCATGGATGGAAAACTGCAACCAGCGGCCCACCTGGATATCGAGCTGCAGGCACTGCGCCGGGCTCAGCTGCAGCTGCACATGGCGCTCGGGTAGGCGCTGCACATCGACATGGACGATGCACAGCGCTCCGAGAAACTCCAGCTGCTCGACGACACCGGTGAGCACCGGCGCGCCATTGGGCGCAGGCGCGCTGCCGATGGGCGGCATGGCCGTGCAGTCATGCACGCTGCAGTCTTCTGGCCGCAGGTAGACATGCAGGCTTTCGCCGGGGCTCATGCGCGGCGCCTGCGGGCAGTACAGCTTGTGGCCTGCCAAGGTGATGCCGCCATTGCCGGCGGCCAGGGCCTGCAGCTTGTTGGCCTTGCCGATGAACTCGGCCACAAACGGGGTGGCCGGGCGTTGGTAGATGTCGCGGGGCGTGCCCACTTGCTCGACCACGCCATGGTTCATCACCACAACGCGATCGGCCATGGCCATCGCCTCTTCCTGGTCATGCGTGACCATGATGGTGGTGACATACAGGCGCTGCTGCAGCGCCCGGATCTCGTTGCGCAGGTGCACGCGCACGGTGGCGTCCAGGGCGGACAGAGGCTCATCGAGCAGCAGCAGGCCGGGCGACATGGCCAGCGCACGGGCCAGGGCCACGCGCTGCTGTTGGCCACCCGACAGCTGGGCCGGGTACTTGCCGCCACTGACCGACAGGCCCACGGTATCCAGCAGGCTTTGCACCTTCTGGGCCACCAGGGCCTTGGGTTGGCGCTGGCTGACGAGGCCATAGGCCACGTTGTCGGCGACCGTCAGATTGGGAAACAGCGCATAGGACTGGAAGACGATCCCGTAGTCCCGCTGGGAAGCAGGCAGTTGGGAGATGTTCTTGCCGTCCTGCCAGATCTCGCCGCTGGTCTGGGCTTCGAGCCCGGCAATCGCGCGCAGCAAGGTGGTCTTGCCGCAGCCCGAGGGGCCCAGAAAGCACACCAGCTCGCCACGGCGAATCTGCAGGTTGATCGACTGCAAGGCGGTAAAGCTGCCGTAGGACTTGTGCAGATGGCGAATCTCCAAAAAGGGCGGGCCGCCTTCTTCGCGGCCACGGCGCAAGCCCTGCTCGGCGGACTCGAATGCATACGAGGTATCGCGCACGGGCGTGGTCTGCGCCGCCTGGCCCTGCGCTACTGGCAAACGTGCTGTCTCCCTGTCACTCACTTCTTGGCCTCGCTCTTGGCGTCGTAACGCTTGGTCCACTCGGCCAGCACGCGCTCGCGGCTGTCGGCCATCTTGGAGAAGTCCAGCGGAATCAGGCGCGACTCATAGTCGGCAGGAATATTGGCCAGCTTGGGGGCGACGCCGGGCATGGCGGTGACGGCAAAGTTCTTGCCGTACAGCTCCATCGCCTCCTTGCTCACGGCCCAGTCCACCAGCTTCTGGGCGGCATCGGCTTGCTTGGTGCCCTTGTAGATGCTGATGCCTTCCAGATCCCAGCCCAGGCCTTCCTTGGGGAACACCAACTCGATGGGGGCGCCCTTGGCCTTGTTGGCGTGCGCGCGGTATTCAAACGAGATACCGGCGACATACTCGCCCTGGGCGGCCATGTTGCAGGGCTTGGAGCCCGAGTGGGTGTACTGCGCAATGTTCTCGTGCAGCGCATCCATGTACTTCCAGCCGCCGCCGTTGCCGTTGTCGTCGCCAAACAGCTGCAGCCAGGCAGCGACGTCAAAGTAGCCGGTGCCGCTCGAGGCGGGGTTGGGCATCACCACCTGGCCCTTGAACTCGGGCTTGGTCAGGTCTTGCCAGCTGGTGGGCATGGGGATGTTGCGCTTCTTGGCTTCGACGGTGTTGAAGCAGATGGTGGCGCCAAACACATCCATACCGACCCAGCTGGGTGGGTTCTTGCTGTCGCGGTACTTGGCCGTGATGGCGTCGAGGCCCTTGGGGGCATAGCCCTGGAGCATGTCGTTCTTGTCGAAAATCGCCAGGCTCGATGCCGCCACGCCCATGATCACATCGGCCTTGGGGTTGGCTTTTTCGGCCAGCAGCTTGGCGGTGATAACGCCGGTCGAGTCACGCACCCATTTCAGCGCGATGTTGGGATGGTTCTTGTTGAAGGCCGTCTCGTAAGCCTTGAGCTGGTCCATCTCGAGCGCCGTGTAGACCGTCAGTTCCGTCTTTTGGGCATACACCAGGCCCGTTGCTGCCATGGCGGCAGCTGCAGCCACCAGCTTTTTCCAGTTCTTCATTGCGTACTCTCTCGCCTGGGTTAATAGGATCGATGGAGTATCGGAAGCCTTTGTGACAATGGCATGGCGGATTGGCGAATCTTGGATGACACAGGCGCTCGTCATATTGACGAGGCATTTGGGCTGTATCGCAGGCGCTACAGTGGCCTGCCATCCTGCGCCTGAAGGCCGCCATTCCCGGTGGCCCTGCGCTGGATTGGGCGCCACTTTATGCTGTTCGCATGACATCAGCCACCTGGATCGCCTATATCGACGGCAGCGCCCTGCCCAACCCGGGGCGCATGCGCATTGGCGGCATTGCCTATGCGCCCGATGGGGCGAGCCACCGCTTTAGCCAGGCAGTAGGCCATACCGGCTGCAACAACGAGGCCGAAGCACTGGCCGCCATCCATGCCCTTCAATGGCTGCAAGGCATGGGCGCACGCGAGGTGCTACTGCACACCGACAGCAGCATTCTGGCCGCGCAAATGGCAGAGCCCGCCGCCAAGCCGATTGCCCGCCTGGCTGCACTGTATGAACAGGCCCGTTCTCTGCGTGCTGGCTTTGCACAGCTGGAGGTGCGCTGGGTGCCGCGCCACAAGAACACCGTAGCCGATGCCTTGGCGCGCGGTGAAGCGGCACCGGCAGACGATGCGGTAGATGCAGCAGCGATGACCAGCATGGCCTGATCCGGTCTGATGGTGTTTTATCTGGCCTTAGCTGGATTGATCTGGTTGAGGCTGGCCTAAGAACCTGTTCAAAGTCTCCTCGCGCCGCGACAGTGTCTTTGCGAGATGGGATGCGAGGGGGGCGCCCAGCCGCGCAATACCGCAGCAATAGCCCAGCTATTGCGAGGATTTGCAACAACGCATACCGCTCCCTAGCCGGGCGCCCCTTCCCGGGCAGCGCAAAGCCACTGTCCCTGTGGGTTGGAGTGAAATCGGGCGATTTCTTCGCGCTGACCCTTCAAACTCATCCCGATTGCACTCCAACGCGGTTGCGTAGACACTTTGAAAAGGTTCTGAGGCGAGACCCGCAGCGCAGACGGGCTAGTTTTTGCCGCGCAGGCGCGAGCCTGGCAGCCTGCGCAGGGGCCGGGCCGCTGGCGGCACGCTGCGCATGGGGCGGCGGCCGTTGCCTGCTCCAGTGTCTGCTGCGGCGACTGTATCCCCCGCCCTGCCCGCCTGGGCCTGCTCCAGCCGCAGCTGGGCGAGCGCAGTCTCATGCTGGTGGCTTTGGAGCGCCATGGCCTGCGCATGTGCTGCTTGCGCGCTCTGCAGCTGGTGCTGCAACTGCTGCACCTGGGCCTGCGCCTGCTGCAGCTGCGCGGCTTGCTGCTCACGCTGGCCCTGCAGGGTCTGGCGGTCTTGCTGCCATTGGGCTTCGAGCTTGGCCAGCTTTTCTTGCTCGGCGCGCTGGGCCGCCATTGCCTGCTTGGTCTCCTGGCGTGCGCGGTCGAGCTCTTGCAATGCCCTGTGCTGCTGCAGCTGGGTGCTGTGCTGCAGCTCCCGCAGCTGCTCGGCATGGGCCAGGTCGGCCTCATCGCGGGCTTTGCGGTTGGCAAACAGCTCCTGCTCCAGCGCCTGCAGGCGCTGCTGCTGGGTGGCGGCAAACTGGTCTTTTTGCCGGCCGGCCTGCTCCAGATCAGCCAGGCGCCCGCTTTGCATCTTGATCTGGGCATGGGCTACGGCGAGCGCCTGCTCGGTGGCGGCGCGTTGCTGGGCCATCAGGCTGCGCTCTTGCGCCAGGGCTTGCTGAGCGTCGTCTAACGCTTGCTGCTGCGCCTGCAGATCCTCGCGCACGGGCTCCAACAGCGCATCGGCCGCTTGCGATGCCTGCGCTTGCACCTGCTCCCAGACCTGTTGCAGCGCCTGCACCAGCACGGGCGGCAAGCCGTTGCCGAGAGCGCTATCAGGCTCGCCATTGAGGGCGCTGCCCCCGCCTCCCGCTCCCAGGCGCGGCCCCAAGGTCGCAAACCAGGCCTCCAGCATGGGGCTTACCGTATTGGGCGAGCCCCGGCCGATCTTCTGGCGCACCCGCTCAATCGTCGGCCGTTTGCCCTCTAGCAGCAGCGCATCGGCCGCCTGCCAGACATCTTCTTTTTGCACGCTGCGCGTGGCACGCGACATTTCCATTTTTTGACCCCTTTTCCGATTACTATCGATAAGAGATTGTTATCGCAAGTAATTCGTCTGTTGTATGTAATATATCATACATAGCATGTAATATTTAATTAATATGAAGTCTTACATACCACTTCCTATACCGGTAGATACGGATTTGCTGCCCGCAGCGCCGCCTGGCGCCGCGCCATTGCAGCCTGAGCTGCTGTCCGCATCGGCGCAAGACGCATTACATGCGCTGCGGCTGGAGGCTGCCTCTGAAAACACCACCAACAGCTACCAAGGGGCGCTGCGCTACTGGGCCGCCTGGTACTGGTTGCGCTATGGCCAGGCCATTGCCCTGCCGCTGCCGGCCAATGTGGTGCTGCAGTTTGTGGCTGACCACGGCGAGCACCTGGGCGCGCAAGGCGCGCAGTCGGGCCTGCCGCCGGCGCTGGACGCGCAGCTGGTGCAACTTGGCTTCAAGGGAAAACGGGGATCATTGGCGCATTCCACCCTGGTGCACCGGATTGCGGTGCTATCCAAGGCGCACAGCCACCAGGCCCTGCCCAATCCCTGCCACAGCACGGAAGTGCGCGAGGCACTGCAGCACCTGCGCAAGGCCTATGCGCGCCGGGGCATGCTGGAGCAGAAAAAGGCCGCCCTCACCCGCCCCTTGCTGGAGCAGCTGCTGGCCACCTGCGATGAAAGTCTCAAAGGCCGGCGTGACCGCGCCTTGCTACTGTTTGCCTGGGCTAGCGGTGGGCGCCGGAGATCAGAGGTGGCGGACGCGCGCATGGAATGGCTGCAGAGCATGGGCCCGGGCCAGTACCTCTATGACCTGCGCCTATCCAAAACCAACCAGAGCGGATCCGCCCGGCCGGAGAACTTCAAGCCCGTCGTTGGCGTGGCCGGTGCGGCGCTCGCCCAGTGGCTGGAGGGCTCGGGCATCCGTGAGGGCGCGATATTTAGACGCGTGTTCAAGAATGGCCTGGTGGGCGACTCGGCACTGAGCGCGCTGTCGGTCAACAACATCGTCAAGGAGCGCTGCGCGCTCGCGGGGGTTGAGGGGGATTTTTCTGCGCACTCGCTGCGCTCGGGCTTTGTGACCGAAGCGGGCCGGCAGAACATGGCGCTGGCCGACACGATGGCGATGACCGGCCACCAAAGTGCGGCGACGGTGCTGGGCTATTTCCGCGCCGAGGCGCCTCTGGCCAACAAGGCAGCGCGCCTGCTTGATGACCCGCAGGCCGACTGAGCCTGCAGCGCAGTGCCTTGGGTCAATCCAGTGCGGTAGGCAGCAGCAGCACCAGCAGCATCAAACCGCCCAGCAGCACCAGCTGGTGCAGCATGTAGTAAGGCAGGCTGTGGCGCCCCAGCCAGGCGAGGCTGCGGCTGGCCCAGCTTTGCGCAGGCCGCGCCAGGTAGGCCTGCAGCCAGGCACCGGGCTTGGCCATCTGTTGGCGGCCAACGCTCAAGCCCAGCAGCATCACGCCCAACCAAGGCAGGATCGGAACAAAATCCTCGGTCGCGGGCTTGCGCGTCACCAAGCCCAAGGGGCTGAGCGGCTTAGTGTTGAGCCACTCGACAAGCGCGGCAGGCAAGCTGCTGGCGGCATAGTGGTAGAGGCCTGGCGCGAGCATGCAAAGCATCGCCAGGCACAGCAGCAGACGGTCACTGCAGCCATGCAGCAGGCGCAGTAGCAGCAGCATCACGGCCATGCCATGGAGCACGCCAAAATAGATAAAGCTGTTGGGAAACACCAGGTAGGAGCCGGCGCTGACCAGCAGCGCGCAGCCCGCTACCTGCGCCCAGCGCTGGTAAAACCGGGTGGCGCTGGTCTGCTTGCTCTGGGCTGCGGCTTGGGCCAGGCCTGCGCACAGCAGGAACAGGCTGACAATGGCGCTGCGCTGCCAGGTCCAGACAGGGTCGTGGTAGAAATCCTGGCGCCACAGCTGCAGGTGGCTCAGATCAAAGCAGAGGTGGAAGACCGTCATCCAGACCATTGCCAGGCCTCGCAGCACATCCAGGTGGTCCCAGCGATCGCGCGGCGCGCGGGGCTTTGAATCGGCGTAGGTGACAGGGTGGAACTGGGTGGGCATAGGTCAATGATGGAGGCTGCGCTATCGTGCCACATCTGCACCGCAGCTGCTGCCTGGCGTTGCTGGCAAGCAGCAAACCCAGCCACCGTTTTCAAAGATTCCAATATGAAAAAGCCTGTCGCATTTGCATGCAACAGGCTTTTAAATAATGGTCGGAGCGGTGGGATTCGAACTCACGACCCTCTGCTCCCAAAGCAGATGCGCTACCAGGCTGCGCTACGCTCCGACTAAGCATCTATTGTAACCCGATTTTGGAGCGCGTTTGGAGAAATCAGAACTGATCTTCTCGTTGCGCTACGCAAGCCGGGTGTCAGCTCCTGCGATTTGCGCCACAGGCCCCCGCCTTGCTACGGCAACGCAGCCCGGATGGTGGCCGGTGGCGACCGCCGCTTAACCTGCTGCCTTGGCGCTGGCTGCGCCGTTCTCTGCCAGCGGCGCGCTGTCCCAGCTGCCGCCCAGTGCGCGAATGAGCGCAATGGTGGCCGTGTACTGGGCGGTGCGCACCTGCAGCGCCTGGCGCCGGTTGCGCAGCTCGTTGCGGCGGGCGTCGAGCAGTTCGAGCTGGCTGACCAGGCCGTTGCGGTAGCGCACATCGGAGAGGTGCGTGGCGCGCTCGGCCGACTGCACGGCCTGGCCCAGCACCGTGGCTTGGCCTTGCAGCAGGCGCAGGCTGCTCAGCTGGTCTTCCACCTCGCGAAAGGCCCCCAGCACCTGGCCGCGCTGGGCCGCCACTGCCGCTTCCAGCCGGGCCTTGGCGCCCTCTTCCTGCGCCTCGCGCTGGCCGCCGTCAAACAGCGGCAGCGACAGCAGCGCGCCCAGGCCCCAGGAGCGGGCCGACCATTTGAACAGGTCGCCCAGGTCGGGCGAGGCAAAGCCGCCATTGCCGGTCAAGGTGATCGCCGGAAACCAGGCCGCTTGCGCCACGCCCACGCGGGCCTGTGCGGCCAGCACGCTGGCTTGCGCGGCCGACACATCGGGCCGGCGGGCCAGCACGGTGCCTGGCACACCTGCCGGGATCACCGGCAAGCGCACCTCGCCCTGGGCAGCGGGCAGCACAAAGCCGGTCGCCACCTCGCCCACCAGCACTGCCAGCGCATTGCTGAGTGTTGCCTGCTGGCGTTCCAAGGCCAAGGCCTCGGACTCGGTCGCCGACACCTCGCTTTGCATGCGCACCACCTCCAGCTCGGCGGCGTCGCCCGCGTCAAAGCGGCGCTGGATCAAGCGCAAGGTGTCGCGGTAGGCGGACAGGCTTTGCTGCACCAGCTGCTGCTCGGTTTGCAGCGCGCGCAGCTGCAGATAGGTCTGCGCCACATCGGACTGCACCATCAGCCGCGTGCTTTGCAGCAAGGCGGCACGGGCATCGGCGTCAAGCTGGGCAGCTTGGCTGGCTTGCGAGAGACGGCCAAACAGGTCGACCTCGTAGGACAGGTTGAGCCCGGCCGTCACCAAGGTCGCCGGCTGCAAACCATTGCTGGTGTTGGCACCGGCCTGGCGCGCCGCGCCGCCGGAGACGCCCACTTGCGGCAGGCGCTGGGCATCGGCCGAGCGCAGCAGCGCCCGGGCCTCTGCCAGGCGGGCTGCGGCCGTTTGCACATCGGTGTTGGCGTCCGCTGCGCGCTCGACCAGCTGGGTCAGCTCGGCATCGCCAAAGGCCAGCCACCAGGCGCCCCGGGGCTGGGCCTCGGCCGGGGCCGCCGTGGTCCAGGAGGCCTGGTCCTGCGCTGTGCTGAAAGCGGCGGGCACCGGCACGCCAGCGTTTTGTACAGCAGGCGGCAGCGCGGTTGCGCAACCGGCCAGCAGCAGGGCCGCCGCCAGCGGCGTGAGCAGTTTCAAGCGCAGGGGGGCCAGCGCGCGGCGCAGGCTTTGGCCCACCGGGCCCCGCCCGGCGTTGGCATGGGTAAATAGGGTCATTTTTTGCATGTTGTTCTTCTCTTATTCGTCATGTCCGCGCGCCGCGGCCAAGATGGGTTGGCCCGAGCCTGCGCCATGCACGGGGGCTGGCACCGGCGTCGTGATCGGAGCCACATGGGCGCCATGCTGCTTGAGCGGGCGGTTGCCTGCGAGCTTGCGCAGCAGTACATAGAACACGGGGGTCAGGAAAAGACCAAACGCGGTCACACCAATCATCCCGGCAAACACCGCCACACCCATGGCGCTGCGCATCTCGGCACCGGCGCCCTTGGACAGCACCAGCGGCAGCACGCCCATGATGAAGGCCATCGAGGTCATCAGGATGGGGCGCAAACGCAGGCGGCTCGCCTCAATCGCGGCTTGCACGGGGGTGCGTCCGGCAAACTCCAGCTCACGGGCAAACTCCACAATCAAGATGGCGTTCTTGGCTGACAGCCCCACCAGCACCACCAGGCCGATCTGGGTGAACACATTGTTGTCGCCATGCGAGAGCCAGACACCGGTCATGGCGGCGAGCAGCCCCATCGGCACGATCAGCACAATCGCCAGCGGCAAGGTCAGGCTTTCATACTGCGCAGCGAGCACCAGGAACACCAGCAAGATAGCCAGCGGAAAGACGAGCGCTGCCGAATTGCCCGCCAGGATTTCCTGGTAGGTCAGCTCCGTCCATTCAAAGCTGATGCCCTGCGGCAAGGTCTCGGCAGCAATGCGCTCTACCGCTTCGCGCGCCTGGCCCGACGAGAAACCGGGGGCGGGGCCGCCATTGACGTCGGCAGACAGGAAGCCGTTGTAGCGCATCGCACGCTCAGGGCCAAAGCTGGGCTCGAGCTTCATCAGCGCCGACAGCGGCACCATCTCGCCGGTGGTCGAGCGCACCTTCAACGCGCCCACATCTTCGGCACGGGCGCGGAATCCCGCATCCGCCTGAACCCGCACGCTGTAGGTGCGGCCAAACTGGTTGAAGTCATTGGCATACAGGCTGCCCAGGTAGATCTGCAGGGTCTCGAAGATGTCGGTCACCGGCACACCGAGCTGGCGCGCCTTGGTGCGGTCGATATCGGCAAAGAGCTGGGGCACATTGACCTGCCAGCTCGAGAAGATGCCGGTCAGCTCAGGCGTCTGGTAGGCCTTGGCCATGAAGGCCTTGACCGCGCCGTCCATCGCTTCGTAGCCGAGCGACGCCCGGTCCTCGATCTGCAGCTTGAAGCCGCCCGTGGTGCCCAGGCCCGACACGGGGGGCGGCGGGAACATGGCGATAAAGGCGTCCTGGATCTGGCCAAAGGCCTGGTTCAGTTGGCCGGCCACGGCGCCACCGCTTTGGTCGGCGCGGGTGCGCTCGGCAAAGGGCTTGAGCGAGACAAACACGATGCCGGAGTTCGAGCTGTTGGTGAAACCATTGATCGACAGACCGGGGAAGGCGATGGCGTCCTGCACATTGGGGTTGTCTTTGACGATATCGCCCATGCGCTTGATCACGTCTTCGGTGCGGTCCAGGGTTGCGCCATCGGGCAGCTGGGCAAAACCGACCAGGTACTGCTTGTCCTGCGCCGGCACAAAGCCGCCGGGCACCATATGGAACAGGCCCCAGGTGGCACCGACAAGCGCCAGGTAGACCACAAACATGCCGGCCTTGTGGCCAATCACGCGGCGCACGCCGCCACTGTAGGCTTCCGAGCCACGGTGGAAGACGGCATTGAAGCGGCGGAAGAAGCCACCCAGCACACGGTCCATGCCACGGGTGAGCGCATCCTTGGGCTCGTCATGGCCCTTGAGCAGCAGCGCTGCCAGCGCCGGCGACAGGGTCAGCGAGTTGATGGCCGAGATCACTGTGGAGATGGCGATCGTCACCGCAAACTGCTTGTAGAACTGGCCGGTCAGACCACTGATAAAAGCCAGCGGCACAAACACCGCGACCAGCACCAGCGCAATCGCAATGATCGGGCCCGAGACTTCGCGCATCGCCTGGTAGGTGGCTTCACGCGGGCTCAGCCCCGCTTCAATGTTGCGCTCGACGTTCTCGACCACGACGATCGCGTCATCGACCACGATACCGATGGCC
The DNA here is from genome assembly GCF_014076495.1 of Comamonas koreensis. Classification (NCBI taxonomy): domain Bacteria; kingdom Pseudomonadati; phylum Pseudomonadota; class Betaproteobacteria; order Burkholderiales; family Comamonadaceae; genus Comamonas; species Comamonas koreensis. The sequence continues at coordinate 3,027,642 of NZ_CP043575.1, forward strand.
AGCACCAAGCCAAACAGGCTGAGCGCATTGATCGAGAAGCCCAGCAGGTGCAAAACGGCGAACGTTCCCACGACCGATACCGGTACGGCCAGCAGCGGAATGATGGAGGCGCGCCAGGTCTGCAGGAACACAATCACGACGACCACGACCAGCGCGATGGCTTCGAGCAAGGTGTGGATCACCGAGTCGATGGAGGCGCGCACGAACTGGGTCGGGTCATAGGCGATGCGGAACTCCACGCCTTCGGGCATGTTCTTTTGCAGCTCGGCCATGGTGTTGCGCACGTTTTCCGAGATCTCGAGCGCATTGGAGCCCGGGGCCTGGAACACGCCCATACCGACGGCCGGTTCGTTGTTCAACAGCGAACGCAGCGAGTAATCTGCCGCGCCCAACTCCAGGCGGGCAATGTCGCGCAGGCGCGTCACCGCACCGTCCGAGCCGGTCTTGACGATGATGTCGCCAAACTCTTCAGTGCTGGACAGGCGCCCCTGGGCGTTGATCGACAGCTGCGTGTCCACGCCGGGCAGACCGGGCGATGCACCGACGACGCCGGCAGCGGCTTGCACATTCTGGCCGCGGATGGCGGCGACCACATCGCTGGCCGACAGGCCGCGTTGCGCCACCTTTTGCGGGTCGAGCCAGGCACGCATCGAGTAATCGCCACCGCCAAAGATCTGCACCTGGCCGACGCCCTGGATACGCGCGAGGCGGTCCTTGACATTGAGCACGGCGTAGTTGCGCAGGTAATCGATGTCATAGCGGCCATTGGGCGAGACCATATGGACAACCATGGTGATGTCGGGCGAACTCTTAACTGTCGTCACGCCCAGGCGGCGCACTTCTTCGGGCAGGCGCGGCTCGGCTTGCGAGACGCGGTTTTGCACCAGCTGCTGGGCCTTGTCCGGGTCGGTGCCCAGCTTGAAGGTCACGGTCAGGGTCATCACGCCATCGGTGGTGGCCTGGCTGCCCATGTAGAGCATGCCTTCGACACCGTTGATGGATTCTTCGAGCGGCGTGGCCACGGTTTCGGCGATCACCTTGGGGTTGGCGCCGGGGTACTGGGCGCGCACCACCACCGAGGGTGGTACCACCTCGGGGTACTCCGAGATGGGCAAGGCCCGCATGGCGATCAGCCCTGCCAGAAAGATCAGCAGCGACAGCACGCCCGCAAAGATCGGGCGGTCGATGAAAAATCGGGATAAATTCATACGCTTGGCTTTTTTGTTATCGGTTTAGGCGGCTGGCTTGGAGCCATCGTTGGCTGCCTGCTGCGCATCGTTCTTGAGCTCGGACTTGCTGGACATGGGCACATCCTGCGGCGCCACCACGGCGCCGGGCCGCACGCGCTGCAGGCCGTTGACCACAATGCGCTCGCCGGCTTTGAGGCCCGAGGTCACCAGGCGCAGGCCTTCAAACGGCGCGCCCAGCTGCACTTCGCGGTATTCGGCCTTGTTGCCCTCGCCCACCACCAGTACAAACTTCTTGCTCTGGTCCGTGCCCACCGCACGCTCATTGATCAGCAGCGCTTGCTGGCTGTGGGGCTGGCCCATGCGCACGCGGGCAAACTGGCCGGCCATCAGCGCGCCATCGGCGTTGTCAAACACCGCACGCACCCGCACCGTGCCGCTGCGCGCATCGACCTGGTTGTCAATCAGCTGCAGGTGGCCGTTGTAAGGGGTGGCGCCGCTCGTGCCCACCCCCATCTGCACGGGAATGCTCTCGATCAGCGCCCGCGCGCTCTTGCCCTGGCGCAGGCCTTGCAGCGCGTTGGTCACGATTTGCTCGTCGGCATCAAAGCTGGCGTACATGGGGTTGACGGACACCAGGGTCGTGAGCACCGGCGCGCCGGCGCCGGCACTGACCAGGTTGCCCACGGTCACATCGATGCGGCCCATGCGGCCGGCCACCGGCGCGCGCACCTGCGTGTAGCCCAGGTTCAACTTGGCCGTCTGCAACGCGGCCTGGGCGGCGCGCAGGTTGGCGTCTGCCTCACGGCGGGCATTGCTGCGCTCGTCGAGTTCCTTTTGCGCAATCGCGCGCTCTTCCCACAGGCGTGCAGCACGCTCGGCTTCGCTTTGCGAATAGCCCATGCGCGCCTTCGCGGCCACTACCTGGGCTTCGGCACGGTCTACTTCGGCGGCATATGGCGCAGGGTCCACCGTGAAGAGCAGGTCACCGGCCTTGACCAGGGCGCCTTCCTTGAAGTGCACCGCCTGCAGCGCGCCGGCCACACGGGGGCGCACATCGACGCGCTGCACGGCTTCGAGCCGGCCGGAGAATTCGTCCCAGAGCTGCACATCCTGCTGCAGCACCTGGGCGACGGAGACCGGCATCGCGGGCGGCGCTGCGGCCTCGGCCGGGGCACTCGCGTGCGAGCTTTGCAGGCCCAATGCCGTGCCGCCGGCAGCTACCACGGCGGCTGCCAGTCCGATGGCCGTCCACCAGCGGCGTTGAGGGGAAGAAGAAGTTTTGTTGTTGCTCATGGCCAAGTCCTGATGTGTGCGTGAATCGTTTTTGAGGTTTCTTGCGGCAACGGCATGCCCCTGCGGCTAACAACAGCCGACAGAAAATCCTTGCCCATCCGGCAATGCGTTGCGAGAAAGCGTTTTTAAGGGTGGTGAAGGCGCAGCCGGCCGCCGCCACTCCCCGGGCTTTACCGGGAAGAGGCGCCGCTCATGCCTTGCGCTTCGTTCAGGGGATCAGGCTTGCGCCCGACATCGGGATGTCTCGAAGAAAAGTGCCAGTTGTTCCAGCACCGCCCCGGCACAGGGACAGGGCTCGGGAGCTCGGGGCTCGAGCAATGCATCGGGCCACTGTTGCGCGACCTTGAACACATGCTGCTGCACCAGATGACCGGCTGCCTGCAGGCGGCTGGCATAGGCCAGTGCCTCGTCGTGCATCGGGTCTTCATCGCCCACCATGATGAGCGTTGCCGGCAGCCCAGCCAGGCGCTGTGCCATCGCGGGCACGGCGTAGGGATGGATACCGTCATAGGTGCAGCCCAGGAACTTGCTCCAGCCCTCGGCCCATTTGCATTCCGTCGCATCGCCATTGGCAGCGCGAAGCGATGCCGTGCCGGCGCAGGGATTGAGCATGGGTGAGAGCAGGATCTGCCCTGCCAGCGGCGGATGGCGTTGATCACGCGCCATCAAGCACACGCCGGCCGCCAGGTTGGCGCCCGCCTCCTCACCAGCCACATACATCGGCGCACCTTTGCCGGCAAGGCGTGTGCGATGTTTGTAGCTCCACTGGAGCATTTCATATCCGATCTCCAATGGACGCGGAAATGGATGCTCAGGCGAGAGCGGGTACGCCACCGACACCACACGGGCACCTGCTGAGGCCAGCAGACCCGCTACGGTGCAGCCACTGTCGAGATCGCCTTCAACAAAAGCGCCGCCATGAAAATGCAGCACCAAGGGCGAAGGCTCGCCCGACTTGCCTTTGCTACCGTACAGGCGCACGGCCACCGACTCGCCCGACGCCGTCGGAGCGACGGTGTCGATGAAGTCAGGAGCCGGTGAACGGGTTTTTACGGTGGTGTCAGACATAAGCTAGCCCGGTGGAAAGTAGGCATGGGGTAAATGTAGTTGCGTTGCTGCAACCGATCAATCCGCAAATTATGGCCGCACTATTTCCAAATCAGGAACAATGGCATGATCTTTGGCGTGTGAGAATCCACCTACTTTGGCGCGCGCGTGCGCGACAGTGCAAGCACAGTGCAAGGAGAGGCAGATGGATCAGATACAGGCAATGCGGGTGTTCGCGCGGGTCGTGGAGTCGGGCACCTTCACGCTTGCGGCCTCGTCGCTGCAGCTGCCCAAGGCCAGTGTGACCAAGCATGTGCAGGCGCTGGAAGACCGGCTGCGGGTCAAACTGCTCAACCGCACCACGCGCCGCGTGACCGTCACCACCGACGGCGCTGCCTACTACGACCGCGCCGTGCGGCTGCTGAGCGATTTTGATGAGCTCGAAGCCAGCATGAGCCAGGTGCGGGCCACGCCGCGCGGGCGCCTGCGTGTGGACGTGGGCACCTCGATCGCCCGGCTTTTGATCATTCCGCAGCTGGCATCCTTCCAGGCGCGCTACCCCGATATCCAGATCGACCTGGGTGTGACGGACCGTACGGTGGACCTGATTGCCGACAATGTGGACTGCGTGATCCGGGGCGGCGAGTTGCGTGACCAGTCGCTGGTGGCGCGCCGCGTGGGCAATGTGGAGTTTTCGACGGTGGCCTCGCCCGGCTATCTGCAGCAGTACGGCACGCCCCAGCATCCGCGCGATCTGGAAAACGGCCACAACAGTGTGATTTATTTCTCGCCAGTGACCCAGCGCCGCTATCCGCTGGAGTTTCAGCACAACGGCGAGGTCATCGAGATGACCAACCCCTCGACCTTGGCCGTGAACGAAGCCAATGCCTATACCACCAGCCTGCTCAGCGGCCAGGGCGTAGGACAGATCACCAGCTACCAGGCGCGCGAATACCTGAAAAGCGGTCAGCTGGTGCAGATCCTGCCGGAGTGGACCCAGCCTCTGCTGCCAGTCTATGTGGTCTACCCGCCCAACTCGCACCTGAGCGCCAAGGTCCGCGCCTTTGTCGACTGGGTGGTGGAGATTTTTGCGGCCGATCCGCTGCTGCAGTGCAAATAGCGCACTGCGCTCATGGATCTGAATCGCTGCAGGGCGGAGGCACGCGGGGCGAATGCACCCGGTGCGCCGCGCAGGCCTCGCTGCCTTCGATGTGGCTTTTGAGCACCGGCACCAGGCTGTCTTCATCGAGGTTGCCGTACCAGACGCCATCGGGATAGACGATCATCAGCGGCCCCTGGTTGCAGGGGTACTGGCAACTGGTCTGCAGCAGCTGCAGCTGCTGCTTGAGGGGCGCACTGGCCTGCACCGCCTGGCTGAGCCGGGGCCATAACGCTGCAGCCCCTTTGGCTACGCAGCGCGGCCCCATGCACCACAGCACATGGCGCTGGTGCGCGGGCACCGTGCTCCACGCCACGGGGTCGGTTTGCCAGCCCTCGTCGCCCTCCTCGGCCACCACATCGGGCTGGGATGTTGCGAGCGCCAGGTTGTTCAGCAAGGCGGGCACCAAGCCATCCGACTGCAGCAGCGGCTGCGCAAATACCAGCTGGGGCCGGGCATCTTTGGCCTGGCTGGCGAGCCAGCGCATGGCGACCTTTTGCAGCCAGCGCCGCAGGGCGGGCTCATCGGGCACCATGACCGGCTGGATGACGATGGTCTGCCGCGCCAGATCGGCCGGCGCAAGTGCAGCGCAAAGGCTGTCCAGCGCCTCGGGCAAGGCCGGCTGGTTGCGGTCCACAAAGGCCAGCTGCATAGGCAGGCCCGGAGCTCCCTGCTGGCAGGCCTGCAGCAAGGCCTGCAATTCGTTCTTGGCGGCGGACCCCAGGCCGCCCCGGCCCAGCAGCAACAAGGCATCGGGTGGTTTAGCCATGGGGTTTGTCCATCCAGTAGCTAACACGGGCCTTGTCCAGGCGCGGATGGCGGTCCACCAGGGACTCGACCTGGAACACCCGTGCAATGGTCTGCGGCGTCAGCACCTGCTCTGGCCAGCCTTCGGCCTCGATCGCGCCGTCCTGCATCACATAGAGGCGGTCGCAGAACTGCGCGGCCAGGTTCAGGTCATGCACCACGATCAGCACCGTGCAGCCCGAGGCACGCACCAGGCTGAGCAGCTCCAGCTGGAACTGGATATCCAGGTGGTTGGTGGGCTCGTCCAGAAACAAAAGCTGGGGCTGCTGGGCCAGTGCGCGGGCCAGCAGCACACGTTGGCGCTCGCCGCCCGAGAGCGAGGACAGCGGATGGCCTGCCAAATTGCTGGCCCGCACCTGGGCCAGGCAGTCGCTGACGATGGCCTTGTCCCGGGCACTGTCCCTCGCCCAGAGCGACTGGTGCGGGTAGCGGCCCATCATCACCAGCTCCTGCACCGTGCAGTCAAAGCCCAGGCCAGACTCCTGGCCCAGCACGGCCGCCTGCTGTGCAAACTGGCGGGCGCTCATCTGCCAGATATCGCGGCCCTGCAGCTGTATGCGGCCACCGGCCTGGGGCTGCAGCACGCGGTAGAGCATGCGCATCAACGTCGATTTACCGCAGCCATTGGGGCCGACCAGACCGACACATTCGCCCTTTGCCACTTGCAGGCTGGCTTGGCGCACGATTTGCGTGGCCTGGGCGCCGTGGCCGGCGGTCCAGGACAGGTTGCTGGCCGTCAGCATCATGCGCTGTCTCCCGGCATCGCACTGGTGCGGCGCCACAGCATCCAGATAAAGAAGGGCCCGCCAATGAGCGAGGTGATGACGCCCACGGGTAGCTCGCTGGGCGAAAACCAGGTGCGCGCGGCCAGATCGACCAGCACCAGAAAGCTCGCCCCCATCAAGGCGCTGACCGGTAGCACGCGGCGGTGGTCGCTGCCCACCAGCATGCGCGTGATATGGGGGATGACCAGACCGACAAAGCCGATGGCGCCACTCACCGCCACCATGGTGCCCGTCAGCAGCGACACCACCACAAACAATTGCAGGCGCAGGCTGGCAGTGTTCAGCCCCAAGGTGGCCGCGCCCTCATCGCCGATCAGCAAGGCATTGAGCTGGCGGGCGCAGAGCAGCAGCCACAGCAGGCCCAGGCCCAGCACGGCTGCGGGCAGGCCCAGGGCGCTCCACTGCGTTGCGGCCAGGCTGCCCAAGGTCCAGGTCAGCAAGGCATTGGCCAGCTCGCGCTGTCCGGCCGTCAACGTGATGAGGCTCGTGACCCCCATCAGCATGTAGCCGATGGCCACGCCGCTCAGGATCAGCCGGGTCGCGTGCAGGCGCCCCTGCTGCTGGGCCAGCGCATAGACCAGGGCGGTAGCCAGCAGTGCACCGATAAAGGCGCCTGCGGTGATCGCATAAAGGCCAGCCGCCGCCAGGCTGCCATAGGCCAGCACCGAGACGGCCCCCACCGATGCCCCCGAGGACACGCCCAGCATGTAGGGGTCGGCCAGCGGGTTGCGCACCATCGCCTGCATCACCACGCCCACGACGGCCAGGCCGGTGCCGACGAGCGCCGCGAGCAGCACCCGGGGCATGCGCACCATCCAGACAATCTGGTAGTGCTGCTGGCTGATGCCGCCCTGCCCAGCATCGGGCTGCCACCCGCCGCCCAGCAGCTGCTGCCAGATGACCGACCACACCGTTGACGCGTGCAGCGATGCCGAGCCCCAGGTGATGGCGGCCAGGCCGCTGGCCAGCAGCAGGGCCAAGAGCAGCAGCAGGCACAGCGCCAAGGACCAGGGCGCGCGCCGCTGGCGTTCATGCAGGCCGTCGCAGCCCGGCGCATGGCTCACGGCTTGGGCTCCGCTGCAGGCAGCCAGGGAACGGAGTCCACGGTGATACGGCGATCCGGGTGCAGGGCGGCAGCCAGGCGCTGGGCCACATGCACATTGCGCGGGCCTGGGGTGGCTTCGGCATAGCTGATGACAAAAAAGCGCTGCTCGCGGATCGCAGACACCCCAGCCAGCTCAGGCTTGGCGCGCAGAAAATCGATCTTGCCCTGGGCGCTGGGCCGGCCATAGTCGATGATGATGATCCATTCCGGATCGCGGGTGATCACATCCTCCCAGTTGCCCTTGGGCCAGTTGCTGGCGATGTCGGCAAAGATATTGCTGCCGCCTGCGGCATCGAGCATGGCCTGGGGCATGCCAAAACCGCCCACGGTCGTGGGTATCTTCTCGCCGCTGTCAAACACAAAGACGCGCGGCCTGTGCGTATTGCCCTGCATCTGCGCGGCCAGCTGGTCGATCGAGGCCTGCAATTTGTCAATCTGCCCTTGCGCTTGGGCTTCGATAGCAAAGATACGCGCCACATTGCGCAGGTCTGCCAAGGTGTCGCCCAGCGCCACACGCTCGCGCTTTTGCACATGGATGCAGGACTCGGACAGCACATAGCTGGCCACGCCATGCTGGGCCAGCAGCTCGGGCGTCACCCCGCCGGGGCGAAAGCCATAGCTCCAGCCGCCAAACACAAAGTCGGCGCGGGCCTCGAGCATGTTTTCCAGGTTCATGTCCTGCGATGACAGCTTGGGCACCTGGGCGAGCTGGGTCATCAGCTCGGGGCTGATTTCCTTGCGCGACGGTATGCCCGAGTAGCCGACCAGCCTGGGCCCCAGGCCCAGAAACAGGAACATCTCGGTGATGTTCACATCGTGCGTGATGGCACGCTGCGGCACCCGGTCATAGCGCTGGGGCTGGCCGCAGACATCGATCTCCAACGGCGCAGCCCGCAGGCCTGCGGGCACTGCTGCCGCTTCGGCCATGGGGATGGCCGCCGCCTGGCTGGGGCGGCTGGGCGGCTGCTGGCCCCCTGGCCGGTCGCAGCCGGTCAGCACCAGGGCAGCAGCTGCCGCCAGGGCACGCAGGGTTTGCCGGGAAGCGCTTGTGGTCATGCTCTACCTTGCTCAGAAACGCAGATGGGCCATTAGCTCAAAGCTGCGGCCATTGCCCATCAGCCATTGCGAGCCGTAGGACGATGCAGCATAGCGTTTGTTGGCCAGATTGCGGCCCACCAGGTTCAAGGTGGTTGTGCGGTTCAGGTTCCAGCCCAGCACCGCATCGGCCACCGTGTAGGCGGGGAGCTGCGCGGTATTGGCATTGCTGGTGTAGCGGCTGGCAACATGGCGCAGGCCCAGCGATGCGCGCCAATCGCCCGTCTGGTAATGGGCCCAGGCATTGGCCGTGTAGCGCGGTACATTGGCCGGCTGGTTGCCAGCGCGGTCAATGGCTGTGGCGCCTTCGAGCAGCTCGTCGAACTGGGCATCCGCATAGCCCAGGTTGCCCTCGAAGCGCCAGGCCTTGGTCGCCCGCCAGCTGCCTGCCAGCTCGATCCCCTTGGACGACTGCTTGCCGCCCTGGATCAACAGCGCTGGCCGGTCCGGATCGCGGGTGATGATGTCCTTCTTGCGGATATCAAAGACCGCCAGGGTCCATTCGCCCTGGCCATTGGGCAGCTGCTGCTTGATGCCCACTTCCACCTGGCGGCCTTTGCTCAATGTAAAGCCGGTTTGCGACTGGGTCAGCGACAGCAGGCTGTTGACCGGGTCATGGCCGGTACTGACCTGGGCATAGAGGCTGGTGTTCTGGTCCAGCTTGTGCGTGAGGCCCAGGCGCCAAGAGGTGCCGCCCAAGGTCTTGTCAAAGCGGGCTTGGCTCAGCAAATCCATGCGGTCAAAATCATAGAGGTCGCGGCGCAGGCCGGCCATCAGCAGCCACTGCTCGCCCAGCTTCCAGGCGTCTTCCAGGTAGAAGGCGTTTTGGCGGATGCGCGAGGTCATGCGCGGCTTGTAAGGGTCTGGGCTGTCCCAGTAGCCACTGGTGCTACCGGTCAGCGGCACATCGGATTCACCGGTATAGGGCGAGCTGTTGAGCGCAGTGAACTTGGCCTGCGACACATCCCAGCCCATCGCTATCTCATGCTGGCCGGGCTTGAAAACGGCGCCTAAGCGGTTGCCGCTTTGCTCCAGGTCGTGGCCGATCTCCAGGTAGTCGTAGCGGTGAACCGTGCGCGTGCTGGCATCGTAGTCATAGCCTTCGATGTTCTTCCAGTGGCGGTCGGCCTTCATATGGTAGGTCTCGTTGCGCAGCACCAGCGCCTCGCTCACATTCCACTCGGCCCTCAATTTGTAGCGCTGGTCCTTGTAGTGGATGTCGCTGTCGAGAAAGTTGAAATTGCGGTCGCCCAGCGCCGCCACCGGCTTGCCATCGACCACCGGGGTGCCAAAGTAGCGCTCGGGCCTTTGGTCGCTGACATCGGCCGTCAGGTCCAGGCGCAGATCGCTGCTCGCCTGCCAGCGGATGGCGCTCATGATCTTCTTGCTGTCGCTGTTTCCCAGTTGGCGCTCGCCATCGGTGCGATCGCCGTAAACATCCAGGCGGTAGCTCAGGCTGTCGCTCAGCGCGCCGGTGCTGCCCAGGCCCGCGCGGGCGGTGCCGTGGGAGCCAGCGCCCAGCAGCACTTCGGTCGATGTACTGCGGCTGGGTTCCTTGCGCACCGCGTTCACCGTGGCGCCCATGGTGCCGCTGCCGTACATCAGCGATGCGGGGCCGCGCAGCACATCAAAGCGCTCATAGCCCCAGCTGGAATTGGGATAGGCCACGGTGCCGGCTGCAACCCCCAGGCTCAGCCCGTCTTCGGCCACGCCGACCGAGTTCACACCGGTAAAGCCCCGGCTGGAGAACGACAGCCCGCCATTGCCAGGCGTGCCATTGGCACTCAGGCCCACGCTGCGGCCCACGGCATCGACCACCTCGTAGTCGGCACGCTCTTGTACCTGCACGGCCGAGACCGAGCTGACACTGGCGGGCAGGTCCTGCAGCGGCACGGCCAGCTTGCTCGCCGAGGTCGACGGCAGCTGGAGCGCATTGGGCTCGCTGCGCTGGTCGCTCACCACCACTTCAGGCAGTGAGGCTTCTTGGGCATGGGCTACTGCGATGCCCAAGGCGGGCAAACACAGAACACAGGAGCTGCCTACCAGGCGCAAGGAGGAAGAGAGCCGCTGGGCGGCCAGGAGCCGGTTTTTCGGAAAAGGAACTGCAGTCATTTGAACAAAAGGCGCTAACTGCCTGATGCGGGGGCTGCACTGCACGCGGTCACCCCCCAAGACGGGGTCGCGCGAAGAACCGCCGTCCACACCCCGCAGACAGTTGAGAGAGCACGTGCTGGCCAGAGGCACAGCGCGCACTGCGACTAGGAACAGGCCGGTCTCCGGGCTTACAGGCGGTGCAGCGCAGGCGCTGACCCGGTAGCCGGTCTTCCCAGGGTGCGGGTGTCTTATTGCCTGGCAGGCGTGGACACTCTCTCAACCCCAGTGACTGGGCCCGCGTGGGAGCGGGCCGCATCGGCTACGTTTCCTGTCTACCGTTGCGGGGGCAGCCAAGGCTTGGGGGAGCGCACTCCCGACCTTGTTCCCGTTTCACTCGCATGCGAGCACCTGTAGATAGGCTTTTTTCAAAGCGCAGCCAGTGTACCAGCCGCAAGCCCGGGCAGTGCCTTTTGGCCATGGCCTGTGTCAGCTGGGCGATACAGCGCATGCCCCAGTGGCTGTATCAGCCCTGCGGCAGCCGCGTCGCATAGCCGATGAAGTCAGTGCTGCGCAGCTGGCCCAGCAGCCACTGCCGAAAGCTGGCCTGGATTGGGCGCTCTCCCCCGCCCCGGCGGGTGTAGAGGTGGAACTTGGGCGTTCTGTCCATCGGCAGTTGGCGCAGCAGCTCGGCCCCAAAGGGTGCGAGCAGCTTGCCGCTGTGGATATAGCTGAGCGCATCGACATAGGACAGCAGGCCCACGCCCTGCCCGCTGAGAACGGCTTGCAGCATCGCATCGTGCGTGTGCAGCAGCATGGGGCTGACATGCTTGCCGCCGGGCTCCAGGCCCAGCATCGCATAAATGTCCTGCCACAGACTGTTGTGCGTCAGCGGCGATATCAGCCGGTGGTGCGGCAAATCCTGCGCTGTCTCCACCGGGTGCTCGGCCAGCAGCTGCGGCGCAGCCACGATCACCTTGAGGTCTTCGAGCAGCGGCGTTTCATCGAGGTGGTCCACACCGCCGTAGCCCCAGACAATGGCTGCATCCAGATCGCCGCTATCGAACGAAGGCAGCTCCACACCGATGGAGATGCGCAGATCGAGCTCCGGGTAATCCTTGGTGAACGAGGGCAGCGAGCGGATCAGGTACTGGGTTGCAAAGTATGGGCTGACCTGGATATGGAACTGCGCAGCCTTGTAGTGGGAGCGCACGGCTTCCAGCCCCTGGCTCAGTGCATCGAGCCCCTGCTCCACATAGTGGTACAAGGTCTGCGCCTCGGCGCTGGCCGCCAGGCCCCGCGCGCCGCGCTCGAAAAGTTGCACATCCAGCGCACTTTCCAATTGCTTGAGTTGCTGGCTGGCGGCCTGTGGCGTCAGGCACAGCTCGTCGGCCGCCTTGCGGATCGAGCCATGGCGGTAGACGGACTCGAACACGCGCAGTGGCTGCAGGGGCGGGAGCTTGTATTTCATGGAGGAGCGCCAGGCCAGGAGAGGCAGAGCCCGGGCTGGCGATGATTATAGGTCGCAGCCCGGCGCCCAGCGGGCCGGCATGCCACCGCTCTTGCCTGCTGCGCCCTGCCCCGCTGATGCATAAAAAAACGCATCCAGAAAGGATGCGTTCGGGCTGGCGCAGCGCTCAGCAGCGCATGGCCTTACTGGACCGGATCACCATGCATCGGCAAACCGGTGCGGTCCCGGCTGCTGACCAGGGCGATGAGGCCAATGATTGCCGCGCCAATGAGGTAGTAGGCAGGCACGACCGGGTTGCCGGTGCGGGCAATCAACCAGGAGTTGATCATCGGCGCGGTGCCGGCAAACATCGCCACAGCCACGTTGTAGCTCAGCGCCATGCCCTTGAAGCGCACGCTGGTGTGGAACATCGAAGGGATGATCGAGTAGATGCTGCCCAGCAGCATGGCCAGACAGAAGTTGAGCACCATCAAGGACAAGATCTTGGCGGCGGTGCTGCCTTCGAGCAGCAGGTGAAAGCAAGGCACGGCCAGTACCGCAATCGCCAGGCTCGCAGCGATCATCATCGTCTTGCGACTGAGCTTGTCGGCCAGCAGGCCCATGATCGGGATCATCACCACCAAAAAGAGCTGCGGGCCCAGCGAGAGCTTGAGGCCGGTGGCCACATCGACATGCAGCGCGCTGACAAAGTAGGTCGGGATATAGGTGACGACGGTGAACAAGGTGACATTGGTCACGATGATGATGCCAGCGGACTGGAACAGCTCTTTCTTGTGCGTGGCGAACAGCACCTTCCAGCTCGCCTGGGCCAGTGCGTCATGCTGCTGCTTCATGGCCATGAAGGTGGGGGTCTCTTCCAGGTACTTGCGGATATAGAGGCCAATGGCGCCCAGCGGCAGCGCAATCAGAAACGGAATGCGCCAGGCCCAGTCCAGGATCTGCTCGGCGCTGAAGAACATCGTCAGAATGGCCGAGACCGAGGCACCGAAGAAAAAGCCCGCCATGCAGCCCACCTCAACCCAGCTGGTGAGCAAGGTGCGGTTGCGGTCGCGGCAGTACTCGGCCACAAAGATGGCCGCGCCACTGGCCTCGCCACCGGCCGACAGCCCCTGCATCAGGCGCAGCACGATCAGGAGCAGCGGCGCGGCAATGCCGATGCTCGCATAGCCGGGCAGCACGCCAATCAAAAAGGTGGAGATCGCCATCATGATGATGGTGATGGTCAGCACCCGCTTTCTGCCGTACTTGTCGCCCAGCGAGCCAAAGAAGATGCCGCCAATGGGCCGGGCAAAAAACGCAATCGCAAAGGCCGCCCAAGATGCGGTGATCTGCATGGTGGGCGAGCTGGTGGCAAAGAACACCTTGCCCAGCACCGCTGCCAGGTAGCCGTAGACCGAGAACTCGAACCACTCGACAAAGCTGCCCACCACCGAGGCCAGCACTACGCGGTTGAGCTCCTTGGACTGCACCGCGCGCGGCGCCGCCGCCGCATGGGGGGATGACCAGTCCGAAAGGCTTGCACTTGGGGGGGCAAAGCCATCTGCCATGGGATTGTGGGTGCGCATCGGGAAGTCCTTGGTGTCCTGCAGGGGGAGAAAAATGGGAAAGGACCAGCGGCTATGCCGCTGGACTTGGGCACGCGATCAGGCCGGGGGCAGCGGCGTGGCCTGGGCGTAATCGGTTTTGGCTTGTTCGGCGCTGATATAGCCATAAGCCACATCGCGCTGCACCAGCGCGGTGGGGCGCAGCGCCGCATCGCCGTTGCCGCCACCGCCGGGCAAGTCCAAAATCAATCGGCGCCCAGCCGGGATCTGCTGCTTGCCCTTGCCGCGCAAGGCGGTGCCGTCGTCCAGCGACACCTTGCCCAGTGCGCCGCTTTGGCCGCCGTTGTGGCCGCGCGCTGCAAAATGCACGCGGTCAAACATGGCGTTCAGGTCAAACTCAAAGCCTTCTGCCGAGCCCACCTCGATGCGCTGGCCCAGGCCGCCCCGCCAGCGGCCGGCGCCGCCCGAGTTGGGCCGCAGCTCCTTGCGCCAGATGATGATGGGGCCGATGCTCTCGGTCACCTCGACCGACATGGCCTGCACGCCACTGGGGAAGGCGGTGGCGCTGAGGCCATCGCTCGAGGGGCGCGCGCCGGTGCCGCCGGTGTTGAACATCAGGATCTCGTGCTGCTGGTTGCGCGTGGCCGGGCTGATGCCCTTGAAGCGCATCTGCAGGTTCCACAGCGAGCTGGCCCCTTCGGCCGGAATCTCACCCTGGCAAATGGGCTGCAGCGCACCCAGCACCACATCGGGGATCAGATGGCCGATGACATGGCGCACCGAGACCGGGCGCGGGCGGTGGGCATTGAGGATGCAGTCCTCGGGCGCGCTGATCTCAAAGGGCTCCAGCGAGCCCCAGTTGTTGGGGATCTCCGGCGCAATCGCGCATTTGAGCGCATAGGAGGCATAGGCCTTGGTGTAGGTCAGCGGCACATTGATGCCGTAGCGGCTGGGATCCGAGGTGCCGGTGAAGTCGGCTCGCAGCTGGTCGGCCGCAATCTCCACGGCCACGACCAGCTCGATGGGCTTCTCGTATCCGTCCACGGTCATCGCGTAGCGCTGCGTGCCGTCGGGCAAGGCGGCGATGCGCTCGCGGGTGGCGCGCTGGCTGTTGGCAAAGATAAAGCCGGCCAGGTCTTCCAGGTCATGGAGCCCGAACTCGTCGAGCATGCCCTTCAAGCGGCGCATGCCCGTGGCATTGCAGACGGCCAGCGAATGGAAGTCGCCAATCACCTGGTCGCGCTCGCGCACGTTGTTGCGCAGGATCTCGATCAGGTCCTCATTGAGTGCGCCGGCGCGGAAGAACTTCATCGGCGGAATGCACAGGCCCTCCTCGTAGACATCGCTGCCGTCCGGGCCAAAGCCGCGCCCGCCGATGTCCACCACATGGGCGGTGGCGGCAAAGTAACCGATATGGGCGCTGTGGCCATCGCGGCCATAGAAGACTGGGGTGACGACGGTGATGTCGTGCAGGTGGCCGGTGCCCAGCCAGGGGTCGTTGGTGACCAGCACATCGCCATCTTGCAGCGTGTTGCGCTCAAAGCGTTTGGCGAAATGCGCGACCGACTCGGCCATCGAGTTCACGTGACCTGGGGTGCCGGTCACGGCCTGGGCCATCATGCGGCCCTGCTTGTCGAACACGCCGGCCGACAAGTCCCCCGCCTCCCGCACGCTGGTGCAAAAGGCGGTGCGAATCAAGGTGACCGCCTGCTCTTCGACCACCGAGATAAGGCGGTTCCACATGATTTGGTAATGAACGTCTGTATTGTTTGCCATGATCACACTCCGCTGTCCATGCGCTCGACCAGCATGCAGTCATCTGCCTGCAGCACCACCTTGAATCCGGGGCTCACATAGGTCGAGGTTTCCTTCTCCACAATCACCACCGGGCCGGGCACGGCCTGGCCCCGGGGCAGGCCCAGGCGCT
Source organism: Comamonas koreensis (assembly GCF_014076495.1). Lineage (NCBI taxonomy): Bacteria > Pseudomonadati > Pseudomonadota > Betaproteobacteria > Burkholderiales > Comamonadaceae > Comamonas > Comamonas koreensis. The sequence goes on from NZ_CP043575.1 coordinate 3,043,156, forward strand.
CATAGATATCGCAGACATAGAACTGTCCCTGTTTGCCGTCAAACACCTCGCGGCGGTCCAGCACCGTACCGGCACCCTTTTGGGGCGTGCCGCCCCGCTGCAGCGCGGCCTTGGCCGGCGGCAAGGTCTTGGAACGCAAGGACAGTGCCCAACTCACCACCTCGATGTCGAGCCCGTCGATCGCGTGGCCAAACAAGGCCACATAGTTCTGCACAAAGGCCGCGTTCAGGGCGGGCACGCTGTCCGCTCCAAAGTGCTGCACCGGCACCGACACAGGGATCTCCCAGCCCTGGCCGCAGTAGCGCATAAAGGCACGCAGCTCCTTGACGGTCTCGCCGTCGTAGCCGGTGTCGTGCAAAAAGGCGCTCACCTCCACCTCCATCTCGCGCAGCATGGCATTGACGGCCTCGCCATCGAACTGGCTCATGCGTATCACCGAGCTGCGCAGCGACTCATAGGCAAAGGGCGCGCGCAAAAAGCCGATGGCCGAGCCCACGCCGGCGCCCGTCGGGATCAGCAGGCGATGGATGCCCAGCTTTTCGCACAGCCGCACGGCATGCAGCGGCGCAGCGCCGCCGTAGGCGATCATCGTGTAGGCCTCCAGGTCCTGGCCGGACTCCACGGCATGCATGCGCGCGGCATTGGCCATGTTCTCGTCCACCACTTCGGCCACGGCATAGGCCGCACGCACCGCGTCCAGGCCTTGCGCCTGGCCGACATGGGTGGCCATCGCGTCTTGCGCGGCAGGCATGTTCAGCCGCATGCTGCCGCCGGCAAAGCGTGCCGGGTCGAGCTTATGCAGCAGCAAGTCGGCATCGGTCACCGTCGGGCGGGCGCCGCCCCGGCCGTAGCTGGCAGGGCCCGGCTCCGAGCCCGCGCTCTCCGGCCCCACGCGCACCTGGCGCATGTCATCCACATGGGCGATGGAGCCGCCGCCCGCGCCGATCTCGATCATCTCGATGACGGGGATTGAGATCGGCATGCCGCTGCCCTTTTTGAAGCGGTAGCTGCGCGCCACTTCAAACACGCGCGCTGTCTTGGGTACATGCTGGTCGATGAGGCAGATCTTGGCGGTGGTGCCGCCCATGTCAAAGGACACCACCTTGTCCTGGCCGTACTTGGCCGCAAAATCGCTGGCGTAGATGGCGCCACCGGCCGGGCCGGATTCGAGCAGGCGCACCGGAAACTCGGCCGCATTGGCCAGCGACATCACCCCGCCGCCCGAGTGGATCAGGTAGAGCGGGCAATGCATGCCCTCTGCCACCAAGGCCTGGGCCAGGCGCTGCAGGTAGGAGGACATCAGCGGCTTCACATAGGCATTGGCGCAGACGGTGTTGAAGCGCTCGAACTCGCGAATCTGGGGCGAGACTTCGCTGGAGATGGACACTGACAGCTGGGGCAGCGCCTCTACAATCAGCGCGCGCACCCGCTTTTCATGGGCCGGGTTCTTGTAGCTGTGCATCAGGCCCACGGCCACGCTGTCGTATGCACCCTCGCGCAGCTGGGCAATCACGTCCTGCACCTCTGCCTCATCGAGCGGCTGCAGCTCCTGGCCCTTGGCATCGAGCCGGCCCTGCACGGTATAGCGGTGGTTGCGGGCAATCAGCGGCGCGGGCAGCTGGATGGCCAGGTCGTACTGCTCAAAACGGCCCTCGTTGCGCATCTCGATCACATCGCGAAAACCTTCGCTGGTGATGAAGGCGGTTCTGGCGCCGCGCCGCTCGATCAGCGAGTTGGTGGCCAGGGTCGTGCCGTGGATCACCGTGCCGATCTGCGCTGGCGCAATGCCTGCCTGGGCTGCCGCCTGTTTGAGGCCTGTGACGATGGCGCGCTCAGGTTTTTCATAGTCCGTCAGGACCTTCTCGCTGAACAGGACGCCATCGACCTCGAGCGCGATATCTGTGAAAGTGCCGCCGATGTCTGCCCCGGCGCGTATGACTTGGCTTGTTGCCATCTGGTATCTCCGAATCATGCAAGCTGTGTGGATCAGAAGCTCTGACCTGGCAGCGATGATCAAGTGATCGCCCAGTCGGCGCAAACAAGAAATTCGAGGGCGGGCACAAGCTGTGCTTCGCGGGTAAAAACCATTACGCGCTTACCCGGTGGCCATGCACGTCGACAGTGCAAAAAGACCATATTTTTGGTCGGCCATGCACCAGCGCTGCACAGTGCTGCAGCATGCGGCGGCATGCTTGCACCAATCAGGGCGGACAGGTGCTGTAAAACCATCAGGACTTGCTTGTGTAAAGCTTTGACGAGGGAGGAAAAACCAGGCGCCTGAGCGCCAGACGGAACCCAAGATCGGCTGCCTTTGCGCTTGCCACCACGCCACAAAAAAAGCCCCAAGCAAAGCTTGGGGCCTGTGCGCAGAACGGCAGAAGAATTACAAGTCCAGGGCCAGCTGGTTCTTATCGTCGGCGCTGGTTTCCACTTGCCGCAGGCTGCACTCCACCTTGATGGGGGTCTTGACCACACAGCAGCAGGGAACCACCTCATTGGGCCCGACAAAGGCCAGCGGCTCCTGGGTGTAGACGACTTCGCCCTCCACCAAGGTGAGGCGGCAGCTGCCGCAATAACCACCACGGCACTGGTACTCCACATCGTGGCCCGTGCGCTCCAGCGCTTCGAGCAGGCTCTCCCCTGGCAGCACGCGTATAAGGGTGTCCGTGGTGCTGACGGTGGTCACAACTCGATTCCGCTCAGGTCATCGAGCGAGACTTCGGCGTTGATCTGGCCCACCAGGTAGGAGCTCAGCTCCACCTCTTGCGGGGCCACCTGCACGGTGTCGGACGACAGCCAGGTGTTGATCCAGGGGATCGGGTTGCTCTTGGCGTTGTCAAACGCCGGTTTGAGCCCGATCGCGGTCATGCGGATATTGGTGATGTACTCCACATACTGGCTCAGGATGTCCTTGTTGAGGCCAATCATCGAGCCGTCGCGGAACAGGTACTCGGCCCACTGCTTTTCCTGCATCGCCGCCGTCTTGAACATCTCAAAGCATTCCTGCTCGGTCTCCTTGGCGATCTTGGCAAAGTCCGGATCGTCCTGGCCCGAGCGCATGATGTTGAGCAAATGCTGGGTGCCGGTCAGGTGCAGCGCTTCATCGCGGGCGATCAGGCGGATGATCTTGGCATTGCCCTCCATCAGCTTGCGCTCGGCAAACGCGAAAGAGCAGGCAAAGCTCACATAAAAGCGGATGGCCTCCAGAATGTTCACATTCATCAGGCACAGGTACATCTTCTTCTTGAGCTGGTACACATCGATCTGGTGTACCACGCCATTGATCGTGTGGCTGCCTGCGCCCAGCTGGGCGTGCAGCATCGCATCGCGGATCAGGTCGTCGTAGTACGACGAGATATCGCCCGCGCGCAGCTTGATGCTCTCGTTGCGCATGATGTCGTCAAAGATCACCGATGGATCGTTGACGATGTTGCGCAGGATGTGCGTGTACGAGCGCGAGTGGATGGTCTCGGAAAACGCCCAGGTCTCGATCCAGGTCTCGAGCTCGGGCAGCGATACCAGCGGCAGGAAGGCCATGTTGGGGCTGCGGCCCTGGATGGAGTCGAGCAGCGTCTGGTACTTCAGGTTGCTGATGAAGATGTGCTTTTCGTGGTCGGGCAGGTTCTGGTAGTCGATCCGGTCCTGCGTGATGTCCACTTCCTCAGGGCGCCAGAAAAACGAGAGCTGCTTTTCGATCAGCTTCTCGAAGATCGGGTACTTCTGCTGGTCGTAGCGGGCGACATTGACCGAATTGCCAAAGAACATCGGTTCCTTGAGCTGGTCATTGTCGACCTTGGAGAAGGTGCTGTATGCCATCGCCTTCTCTCCGCTTAGATCTTGCAGGCGCCGCTGGCGCAGTCGTCTTCTGCCGCTGCGCCCTGCATGTCTTCGGCACCGTCACGGGTGTTGTGGTAGTAGAGCGTCTTCACACCAAACTTGTAGGCCTGCAGCAGGTCCTTGAGCAGTTGCTGCATCGGCACCTTGCCATCGGCAAAGCGCTGGGGATCGTAGTTGGTGTTGGCCGAGATGGACTGGTCGACGAACTTCTGCATCAGGCCCACGAGTTTGAGGTAGCCCTCGTTGTTGGGCATTTGCCAGAGCAGCTCGTACTGGCCCTTCAAGCGATCGATCTCCGGCACCACCTGGCGCAGGATGCCGTCCTTGGACTGCTTGACCGAGACAAAGCCGCGTGGAGGCTCGATGCCATTGGTCGCGTTGGCGATCTGGCTGGAGGTCTCGGACGGCATCAGTGCCGTCAAGGTTGAGTTGCGCAGGCCGTGGGTCTTGATCTCGGCGCGCAGGGCTTCCCAGTCCAGGTGCAGGGGCTCATCGGTCAGCGCGTCGATATCCTTCTTGTAGGTGTCGATCGGCAGGATGCCGGCTGCGTAGTTGGTCTCGGCAAAGGCGGTGCAAGGGCCGAACTCGCGCGACAGCTGCACCGAGGCCTTGAGCAGGTAGTACTGGATGGCTTCGAAGGTGCGGTGGGTCAGGCCATTGGCCGAACCGTCGGAGTAGCGCACGCCGTTCTTGGCCAGGTAGTAGGCGTAGTTGATCACGCCCACGCCCAGCGAGCGGCGCTTTTCGGTCGCAATGCGGGCAGCGGCTACCGGGTAGTCCTGGTAGTCCAGCAGTGCATCGAGCGCACGCACGATCAGGTCGGCCAGCTCTTCGAGCTCATCGGTCGACTCGAGCGCGCCCAGGTTGAAGGCAGACAGGGTGCACAGCGCAATTTCGCCGTTTTCGTCCTTGATGTCTTCGAGCGGGCTGGTGGGCAGCAGGATTTCCATGCACAGGTTCGACTGGCGCACGGGAGCCACGGCCGGGTTGAACGGGCTGTGGGTGTTGCAGTGGTCAACGTTCTGTATGTAGATACGGCCGGTGCTGGCGCGCTCTTGCATCATCAGCGAGAACAGCTCCACTGCTGGCAGGGTGCGCTTGCGGATGGATTCGTCAGCCTCGTACTTGACGTACAGCTCTTCGAACTTGTTCTGGTCGGCAAAGAAGGCCTCGTACAGACCAGGCACATCATGGGGCGAGAACAGGCTGATGCTCTGCCCCTTGATCAGGCGCTGGTAGAGCATGCGGTTGATCTGGATACCGTAGTCCAGATGGCGGATGCGGTTTTCCTCGACGCCGCGGTTGTTCTTGAGCACCAGCAGCGACTCGGCTTCCAGGTGCCATAGTGGGTAGAACAAGGTGGCTGCACCGCCGCGCACGCCGCCTTGCGAGCAGGACTTGACGGCCGACTGGAACATCTTGAAGAAAGGCAGGCAGCCGGTGTGCTGTGCCTCGCCGCCCCGGATCTCGCTGCCCAGCGCACGGATACGGCCGCCGTTGATGCCGATACCGGCGCGCTGCGAGACGTACTTGACGATGGCGCTGGTGGTGGCATTGATGCTGTCGAGGCTGTCATCGCACTCGATCAGCACGCAGGAGCTGAACTGGCGCAGCGGGGTGCGCACGCCCGACATGATGGGCGTGGGCAGCGAAATCTTGAAGCGCGAGACGGCGTCATAGAAGCGCTTGATGTACTGCAGACGGCGGTCGGCCGGGTACTTGGCAAACAGGCTCATCGCCACCAGCACATACAGAATCTGCGGGCTCTCGTAGATGCGCTTGGTCACCCGGTTTTGCACCAGGTACTTGCCTTCGAGCTGCTTGACGGCTGCGTAGGAGAAGTCCATATCGCGCCAGTGGTCGATGAAACCATTGATCTCGTCGTACTCTTCGCGGCTGTAATCGGCCAGCAGGTGCGGGTCGTACTTCTTGAGCTCGGTGAGCTTTTGCACATGATCGTACAAATGGGGCGGCTCGAACTGGCCAAAGGCGATCTTGCGCAGGTGGAAGATGGCCAGGCGCGCTGCCACGTACTGGTAGTCGGGTGCGTCTTCGGAGATCAGGTCGGCCGCAGACTTGATGATGGTTTCATGGATCGCATCGGTGCGGATGCCGTCATAAAACTGGATATGCGACTGCAGCTCGATCTGGGAGACCGACACATTGCTCAGGCCTTTGGCCGCCCAGTCAATCACCCGGTGGATTTTGTCGAGGTCGATAGGCTCAACGCGACCGTCACGCTTGGTGACTCTCATAGTGCTTGTCTGGTTCATTTGCGATGTTTCTAATGGGATAAAAAACGCAGGACCACGGGCGCAAGACGCGGCAGTCCCGCGCCAAAACGCGCCAGGCATGGCTGGCGCGTTTTGGCTGGAGCGAGACCAGCATCAAACAACCTGTGGGGGAAGCGGTGGACACTACATATGGTGTCTATGGGCTTGAGTGTACGCTACCTGTAGCGTTCTTGGCAGCAGAAAATCAGGCTCGATTTCTGCTAGGCACTGGCGGACTGGGCGAAGAATGCAGCAAAATCAACGCGCAGAGCGCCGGTAAATATATGTATCCGGGTGGGCACATTCCCGGTGATGAAGAGGGGCATCATCCCCCGATGTTGATGGCGATCACCATCTGGTTGATGGCCTGGGCCATCAAGCCATAGACCAAGCTGCATAGCGGGCAATGCATCGTCTTTTTCAAGGACTGCCCAAACGAAAAACCTGCTGCACTTGCGTGCAACAGGTTTCGATAAGGATGGTCGGAGCGGTGGGATTCGAACTCACGACCCTCTGCTCCCAAAGCAGATGCGCTACCAGGCTGCGCTACGCTCCGACTAAGCCGCTATTGTATATCGAGCCGGAGCGCCTTCCGGCGAAAAATGATTACTTTGACAACTTTTCATCTGCTGGGGCGGTTGGCGAGACAGCCGCCCTGCCCGCTGCGCAGCAAAACCGAGAGGGCCGCGCCACCCGCCGTGCATGAAGCAGCATGTGAAAGATGCTTGCCGGCGCGCCATCAGGATAAACCGCGCCATATCGCGAATTGCCAAGAATTGCCAAAACAAAAAACCTGCTGCATTTGCATGCAACAGGTTTTTAAATGGAATGGTCGGAGCGGCGGGATTCGAACTCGCGACCCTCTGCTCCCAAAGCAGATGCGCTACCAGGCTGCGCTACGCTCCGACTAAGCCGTTATTGTAACCAGGGTTTGGCAGCTGCATTTCGTATTTGACGATTTTTTTACAGCGGCCACCACCGATGCGGTTAACGTTGTTGGGTCGGTGCCGGGCCACGGCCAGGCAGGTGACGGAAAGTGATGCGGCCCTTGCTCAGATCGTAGGGCGACATCTCCAGCGACACCTTGTCACCGGCCAGAATGCGAATGTGGTGCTTGCGCATTTTGCCGCCTGTGTAAGCGATCAGCTCGTGGCCGTTGTCCAGCTTCACGCGAAAGCGCGAATCGGGCAGCACTTCGGTCACGGAGCCTTGCATCTCAATCAGTTCTTCTTTAGCCATATAAGTCGACGAATCCTTGTCTAGTGGTGCATGTGCGAAACCGGTTCGCCATGCTGTTCTCAGTGCCACCAACAAGCGGTGGCTCTCTCCATGGTTCGGGAGGGCCTTGCCAACTCTCGCCACCCAAGGGGCAAGGGCCTTCAAGGCAACCAAGTGGAAATCTGCCAGCCCGACAACGGGGCGCAACAGCCAGCATCCCACACAATATTGACGGCGCAGCTGCCAGGGCAGCCAACGCCTCCAAGCTATAAAAGCTTGCAAAGCTCTCTATTGTACTATGTTGCTGCCAATTCCGCTGTGGCTTGTCTCGTATAAACGCCGCCGGTGATCCGCAGGCCCGCATGGCTGTGCTGGCAGCAGCAGCGCCGGCGCATCGGCTAGCATGGCGCATGCATGCGCGGCTGGCTCCAGGCCGTGCAACCCGATGGCTCCCTCCCCTTCACCAACGAACACCATGAATGCTGCATCCCCCCGCTACTGGCTGATGAAAAACGAGCCGGACGACTATGCGATCGACCATGCGCTCAGCGCCCCCGATGCCACCATTGCCTGGGATGGGGTGCGCAATTACCAGGCGCGCAACTTCATGCGCGATGACATGCAGGTGGGTGACGGTGTGCTGTACTGGCATTCGAGCTGCGCCGAGCCTGGTATTTACGGCATTGCCCGCATTGCAGGCCAGCTGCGGCCCGATACCAGCCAGTTTGACCCGCAGTCCAAATACTATGACCCCAAGTCCAAGCCGGAGGCCCCGCGCTGGTTGATGCTCGATGTGCAGGCGCTGCGCAAGATCAGGCCGATAACGGTAGCTGCACTGCGCCAGTACCCAGAGCTGCAAGAGATGCGCGTGCTGCAAAAAGGCAATCGCCTGTCGATCACGCCGGTGGACGAGGCGCATTGGCGCTTTATCATGGACCTGGTCAAGGCCCAGGGCTAATGCGCGCGAGGAGCGCTGCCAGCCCCCGTTGGCGGCAAGCGCTGCTGCATAATACAAAACCCGTGAGCTGCCCATGCAATAAGCACCGGCAGCTATTTTTTTGATCCTACCTTTGCGCCCAGGAATCCCCATGGCTTTTGCTGACAACCTCCAGTCCCTGCCCTCCATCGACCATATCGCCGAGCTGCAACTGATCGCTGCCGATGGCCAGGTGGCGGCCACCATTCCCAATGCACCGGGCAAAGCCGGTTCGGTCAAGGTCTACAACGCGCTGGCGGCCAAGCATGGCGACATCAATGTGGCAGCGGCCGAAGAAGGCCTCACGATCTTTGCCGAGCACACGGATGACGCCAAGGCCCGCCCCGGCGCGCATCCCAATATTGATCGCCTGATGGAGGTGATCGCCTCCGGCAAGGGCTATACCGTCAAGATCGTCTCGGCCTGAGGCACCTGGGCCGCTTGCAGCGCCGGCGCAGCTGCTGGCTGGCCGGCATAGGCGGCCACAAAGCGCTGCAGCATCTGCTGGGGCACGGGCGTGTCGCTCAGCTGCGCGAGCATCGCCGCCGGGTCAAAACCTTCAGCTTGCAGCACCTGCGCGCGCAGCTCGATGCAGGCGGCAGCCACAGCCGGGCTGAACTCCGGATGGAACTGGGTGGACACCGCATGGCGCCCATAGCGCACGACCTGGTGCGGATCATGGGCCGAGCGGGCCAGCACCCGGGCGCCGGGCGGCAGCTCCAGCACCGTCTGCATATGGGTCAGGTTGGCTTTGAAGTGCCGGCCTGAGCCAGCGAGCAAGGCCTCGTGCTCTGCGCCTGGCAGCAGCGCAATATCCAGGCACCCCATCTCGCGCCCCTGGGGGTGGTAGTCCACCCGGCCGCCCAGCGCATGGGCCATCAGCTGGTGGCCGTAGCAAATGCCAAAGAGCGGCATGTCCCGCGCCATCGCCTCCCGTATCCATTGGGCGGTCGCCTCGCTCCAGGGCAGCAGGTCCGTCACCATGGCCCAGGAGCCGGTGATGATCGCAGCGCTGTGTGCATCATGCGGCGGCAAGGGTTCGCCCTCGAACACCCGCACCACCTGGAAGGCAGGCCCAGCGGCGAGGACGGCGGAGAACCACAGCGGCAGATCGCCGACCTGGGCACGGATGTCGTCGGGCGGTGTGCCGACCTGGATAAGCAGCAGAGTTTTTTCAGACACGGGTGAAGGCAAAAAGAAGGGCTGGCCCATGCACTGTAATGCAGGCCAGCCCCGGATGGCCTTCAACCCGGTGGATTTAATTGCCGGTTTTGCCTCAGTACCGGAAGCGCAAGGTCGACTGGCGCACCACCTCAGGCAGCTGCTGGGCATGGGCATAGGCTTCGCGCAGGCGGCTCGCGTCGTTGACGCCTTCGTTGACGGTCTTGCGCAACTGCTGCAAGGCCTCCTTGCTGTTCTCCGGCACATAGGACTGGATGCGCTGCAATGTCAGCAAGATATGCTCGCGCAGCCCAAAGGACTCGCTGGTTGCCGGGTCCACATAGGCGCCTTCAAGGCCAAAACGGCAGGCCTGGAAGCGGTTGTAGGTGTAGACCAGGTAGTCATCCTCGCTAGGCTCGAACGGCTCCTCGGCCAGGAACCAGGCGCCCAGCGCCTGCACATAGGCAGCAAGCGCCACGGCGCGCTCGATGGACAGCGGCGTGTCAAACACCCGCACCTCCACCGTGCCGAACTCCGGCTTGGGCCGAATATCCCAATAGAAGTCCTTCATGCTGTGGATCACACCGGTGGCGGTCATCTTGTCGTAGTAGCGCTCAAAGTCCTCCCAGTGCAGCGCAAACGGCGCCCGGCCCGAGAGCGGAAACGCAAACACCGAGTTGAGCCGCGCCGAATCAAAGGCCGTATCCTGCCCCTGCACAAAGGGGCTGGAGGCCGACAGCGCAATAAAGTGCGGGATATAGCGCGAGAGGCGGTGCAGCATCATCAGCGCCGCATCGGCGCCCGGGCAGCCCACATGCACATGCTGGCCAAAGATGGTGAACTGCTTGGTGAGGTAGCCGTAGAGCGCGGTGATCTCCTTGAAGCGCGGCTTGTTGTAGATGCGCTGCTGGTGCCACTGCTGGAACGGGTGCGTGCCGCCGCCGGCCAGCGCAATATTGAGTTTGTCTGCCGCCTTGACCAGCGCATCGCGCGTGACGCTCAGCTGCTGGTAGGCGTCCTGGGCGTCGGTGCAGATGCCGGTCGATATCTCGATCATGCTCGTGGTCACCTCGGGCACGATGGAGCCGGGCACCTGCGCGTTTTTCAGCAAGGCCAGCATATCGGGCGCATAAGGTGTCAGGTCATAGTGGTTGGTGTTGACCAGCTGCAGCTCCAGCTCGACGCCGAGCGTCAAGGCCTCGGACTGGTGGAAGGCTTCAAGCGTCATGGCGTTTCTCCTTGCTGGTGAGGGCAGACAGGCCGATGCCGCGGTGCGCCTCGCCACTGCGCCACAAAGCGAGCGAGGCCAGCAGCACGCCAATCACCTCGCACAGCACAATCATCGGCAGCGCGATGGACGACACGCTCACTGCCACTTCCGGGTTGATCGCAGCCCATTGCGCCACCTGGCCGGAAGCCAGCAGCAAGGCCAGGCCCGAGCTGGGCGACTGTGCGCAGGCCACCGGCCACTGGCGCAACCAGCCAATGCCGGTGCCCGCGCCCAAGAGCAGCACGCCGCCCATCTTGCCCAGCAGCCGCGCCAGGCTGACGGCAGCGACCAGGCTGATCAGCGCCGCGCTGGGTGCAATCTGGCCGGCCATGCTGGCCACCAGCACAAACATCAGCAAATTGAGCATGGTGTTGCCGGCCATAAAGGCCGAGGGCCAGACCATGGGCTTGGGGCTCAGGTTGCGCAGCATGACACCGGCCAGCACAAAGCCCAGCGCCGCCGAGCCGCCAAGACGCTCCGCGAGCAAACTGGCAGCGACCAGCACCGCGAGCATGTAGAGCGCCGTGGAATCACTGCGCGACGATCGCCAGCGCAGCACCGGCCATAGCGCGGCGGTGGTCAGCAGCGCCCACAGCAGGGTCAAACCCAGGCTCCACAGCAAGTGGCCCATGCCAGCTGCCGTCAGCACGAGGCCCGATTGCGCATCCGTGCCCGCGACGGGCGACCAGGCCACGGTGACCACCAGGCCCAGCACCAGCGCATATATGCAGCCCAAGGTGGCCATCAGCAAGCTGCGGTCGGTCACGGCGCCACTGGAGCGCAGGTCGGCCGAGATGCGCAGCAGCACCGAGGGCGAGGCCACCATGGCCACCACCCCTACCCCTAGCGACACCGCCCAACCCATGCCCAGCAATTGCAAAGTGGCCGTGACCAGCACCAGAGCGGCCATCGATTCGACCAGGCTTTGCAACAGCAAAAATGGCTGTCGCATCAGCCATTTCAGGGAGATTTGCGAGGCCGCAATCAGCATGCTGGTGCCCACTGCCGTGTGCAGCAGCACCTGGGTGTTGCCCTGCAGCGGCCAGGGCAGATCGCCAAAGCCCAGCCAGCCAGCGAGCAGGCCCACCACTGTATAGCCCAGCATGCGCGGAAAACCGGTGAGTCGGAAAACCGCGTGCCCGGCAAGTGCCGCAGCTGCAACCAGCACGCACCAACTCATCAAGGGGCCCACACTGTGTTCAAGCCAGCCGCCGATCTGCGGCAGCGGCATGGAAGATGCTGCTTGGGGTGGCATATCTGCACCCTCCTCCAAAAAGTGTGTCCTGCATGCATGGCCGCAGGGCACAGAGCTGTAGATCGCCTGGCAGTGCCGCTGTCTGACGTGGCCAGCTTCAAAAGCCAGACCGTGGCAGGCACTGCGAGGCAGGGGATGCACCAGCGTGGTGCCCAGGCACCTTGTTGCACTTATGCATCAGATCGTTAACCAATCTCAACAACTTTACTGGATGATCTGCCGATTGCCACCACAGCATGCCGGCGCTGGGCACAAAAAGCCTTCAGTCCTACAATGCAGGCCGCATGAGCCGCTCTTTTTACCAGGCAGGTGTGCCGAGCACCCAGCCCTGCATTGGCGCCCAAGCGTGCTATTTGGAACGTAGCATGCGGTGGGTACAAAAGATGCCAGCATCCCATCGGTAAGCTGCACTGGCAAGCCCGGTGCCCGCACCTGCCCCAGCACCGCCAGGCAGTGCGCGCCAATATCCGACTGCGCAGTGATGCCACCCCGCCGCCCGCCCCAACCAGTTGCAGCCGTAACCGTATGATCGCGGCTCTGATGCGGCCAGCCACAAGCTCCCAGCGCCTGCCCGCTACCCACCGGTAGCGCCGCGTTCACCGCCCTTTTGCTGCCCCGGTCCGCTATCCCTGGTCGGGCACCTTGCCCGGCGGACGAGCGTGACAGCGCAGCCGCGACCACGCATCAGCCACTCCCTGCTTTTTGGCCCCTGTGCATCCGGATTTGTCCCTCCGCACAACCTGGGGCCCGTTTTTGGTCTGGATATATCCGTGCTTGCCTTGTTGACCCGTCTTTTCCCCGTCTGGGCGGCTGTGATGGCGCTGATCGCCTACAGCGCGCCCTCGGCCTTCCTGGGCTTCAAGCCCCATATTGCCCAGCTGCTGATGCTGATCATGTTTGCGATGGGCGTGACCCTGCGCGTGGCCGATTTCAGCCGCGTGCTGCAGCGCCCGGCCCCGATTGCGGCGGGTCTGTTCCTGCACTACCTCATCATGCCGCTAGCGGCCTGGCTGATTGCCAAGGCGCTGAACATGCCGCCCGAGCTGACCGCAGGCATGGTGCTGGTGGGCAGCGTGGCCAGTGGCACCTCTTCGAATGTGATGATTTTTCTATCCAAAGGCGATGTGGCGCTGTCAGTGACGATCAGTGCGCTGTCGACCCTGGTGGGGATTGTGGCCACGCCGCTGCTCGCGCGCCTGTATATCTCGGCCTCGATCGACGTGCCGGTCAGCGCGCTTTTGATGGAAATTGCGCAGATCGTGCTGCTGCCCATTGGCCTGGGCCTGCTGCTGAACCATTTCTGGCATGCGCAGATCAAGCGCGTAGAGCGCCTGCTGCCGCTCGTATCGATGGTGGCGATCTTGTTGGTGCTCTCCACCGTGGTGGCCTTGAGCCGTGACCGCATTGCTACCGTCGGCGGCGTCGTGCTGGCGGGCGTCATTGCGCACAACCTGATCGGCTACCTGGGTGGCTACTGGGGCGGTCGCCTGCTGGGCTTTGACAAATCGGTCTGCCGTACCCTGGCCATTGAGGTGGGCATGCAGAACTCGGGCCTGGCAGCCAGCCTGGGCGCCAAGTTCTTCAGCCCCATGGCCGCGCTGCCGGGCGCCATTTTCTCGGTCTGGCACAACATCTCTGGCTCGCTGCTGGCCGGTTACTGGTCCAGCCGCCCCACGGGCACGGCCAATGACCATGTGCGCCGCGAAGACGTTTCGCTGCACTGATCTTGCAGATCCGCAGGGCTGATCAGGCGCGCTCCGCTGCTGGTTGCGCCGCCAGCATCAGCCCGGTGCGGCTGCGTGCGCCTGCGACCAGGCCGCTGATCAGCTGCGTCTCGGGCAGGTTCTTCCAGTAGCGGCGCGGCATTTCGCGCAGCATGGCCTGCTCCTTGAGCCGCGCCGGGTTGAAGGTCGATTGGTAATAGGCCAACCACAGCGCCTCGCCCGCATCGGGGCCCGGTGCCTGGGCTTGCGTGGCGCCAGGCCCCCATTGCAGGCATTCCTGGTCCCAGAGCACGCTGCAGCCTGGCGTCAGAATCGCCCAGCGCATATTGCTAAAGCGCTCCCTAAAAAAGCCCGAGGCCGCGCGCACGATGTGGTGCTCGGGCTCGAACCAGGCCACATGCAACGGTGCGCCCTTCTCGTCCTGCGCGGGCCGAAAGCGCACAAAGGCATGCATCTTGTGGATCTCTCGCCCCACCGCACGGGCCAGGCGTTCGATCTCGCGCCAATCGGCATCGAGCGCATCGCCTGCCAGGCTGGGCATGCACTGCAGCCGCCACAACCAGCGGTAGCACAGCATAAAGCGGCCCGGGTTGCGGTGGCAGCAGGCATGGCGCAGCACAGCCAGCTGGGGTTTGCGGATATGCACCGGCTGGCCGGGTGCAATGGTCAAACGGTCCAACGCATCGGGGGTAATAACGCGGGCCGGCGCATCGGCAACCCAAGCACCGGCAGCCGCAGCATGGGCTGCCCCAGCGTCGGCTGCCCCAGCATCCGCAAACAAATCACCATCCTCGGCCTGGGTGGACAGTTCATCCGTCCAGCGCCAATGCACCACCTCGGGCGCTGCGCCCAGGGCCAGCAATACCCGCGCCGCTTGGCGAAAGCCGGCAAAGTCGTCCGGTGCTTCCAACATTACGGTCAAGCTGTCGTTCTCTGCCTGCATGCCGGGCCTCCTCAAAACAGCGCCATCTGCGCGGCAGCCGCCAACTGCATACCGCTGTGCCGGCGCTGCACCGCGCCCTGCCCCATCTGGGCCAGCAGCTGTTGGCGCAAGCTGAGACTGTCGAGCATGGCCAGCGGCGGGTGGTAGTCATCCAACTCGACAAAAGGCAGCACCTTGCTGGTGGCAACGCGCAGCTGCTGCAGATCGGCCAGCCGCAGCCGGCGCACCCGGCGGGCAGCGAGCAGGCGCTCGACACTGCCTACGCCCAAGCCCGGCACCCGCAGCAGCCATGCCTTGGCCGCACGGTTCAGGTCCACCGGGAAATGCTGGCGCTGCGACAGCGCCCAGGCGAGCTTGGGGTCCAGCTCCAGATCGAGCATGCCGCCGGCGGCTGGCGCAGTGATCTCGGCAGGGCTGAAACCGTAGAAGCGCATCAGCCAATCGGCCTGGTAGAGCCGGTGCTCGCGGATCAGCGGCGGCGCCTGCAGCGGCAGATCGGACGATGCATCGGGGATGGGGCTGAAGGCCGAGTAGTAGACGCGGCGCAGGCGCTGGCCGGTGTAGAGCGCGCTGCTGGTGCGCAAGATGGTGGCGTCATTGGCACTGTCGGCGCCCACTATCATCTGTGTGCTTTGGCCAGCGGGCGCATAGCTGGGCGCTGCGGCCCGGGCTGCCTGGCGCTGGCGGGGCAGCGATACCAGCTTGCTGCCCTGCTGGTCTTGCGTCTGCTGCCGGGCCAGCTCGATATGTTCGGCCACCTGGTGCATGGCCGCGGCAATACCTACGGCATCCTTCTCGGGCGCCAACTGCTGCAGGCCCTGCTGGGTGGGCAGCTCGATATTGATGCTGAGCCGGTCGGCATAGCGGCCTGCCATGGCGAGCAACTCAGGGGCAGCATCCGGAATCGTCTTCAGGTGGATATAGCCGCGAAAATCATGGTCCTCGCGCAGGCTGCGCGCCACCTCCACCAATTGCTCCATCGTGTAGTCCGACGACTGGATGATGCCGCTGGACAAAAACAGGCCCTCTATGCAGTTACGGCGGTAAAAGTCCAAGGTCAGGCCCACCACCTCTGCCGCGCTAAAGCGGGCACGCTGCACATTGGAGCTTTTGCGGTTGATGCAGTAGCGGCAGTCGTAGATGCAGAAATTGGTCAGCAGAATCTTGAGCAGTGACACGCAGCGGCCATCGGGCGTATAGCTGTGGCAGATGCCCATGCCCTCGGTCGAGCCCATCCCCTTGCGGCCCAGGGAGTTGCGGGGCTTGCTGCCGCTCGACGCGCAGCTGGCATCGTATTTGGCGGCATCGGCCAGGATCTGGAGTTTGGTGAGGGTTTGCATAAATACTGTGTATATGTACAGTATTCTAGCAAAATCTCCTCGCGTTCACCAAGATGGGAGTGATCCTCCTTGGGAGCGCGCCCCTCCGGGACGCATGGCGGCGCTATTCAGACCGGAGTAGTTTTCTGCAAATACTGTATATAAATACAGCTTTCAGGAAAACTGCCCCCAGACAGCCATCACAGCCCCATCAAGCCTGCGGCCCCAGCTTGGCCAGAACGGCCTTTTCCTTGACGGTGGACTCGGCGGCAAACTTTTTGTAGTCGGCGCTGTTCATGTAGATGGGCAGCATCTCAAAGCGCTGCAGCATGGCCTGGTAGCTTTCCATCTCCATCGCTTCCTTGAAGGCCTTGTGCAAGGCCGCTTGCACATCGGCGGGCATGCCCTTGGGGCCCACCAGGCCAAAGGGCGAGTACTGCGTGGTCGGCAGGCCCAGCTCGATCAAGGTGGGGGTGTTGGGCAAGGTCGGCAGGCGCTTTTCGGTCCAGACGTTCAAGGCGACCATGCGGCCCTGGTCCACATAGGGGATCACGGCGCTGGTGTCGGCCGCGACCATCACCTCACCCGCCATCGTGGCGCGCATCAGCTCCGACGAGCCCTTGTACGGTACATGCACGACATCCAGGCCCAGCTGCTGCGCAATGATGGCCGAGGTGACATGGGGCGAGGTGTAGGTGCCGGTATTGCCCAGCGTGAGCTTGCCAGGATTGGCCTTGGCCCAGGCCACCACGTCCTGCCAGCTCTTGAGCCCGGACTGGGTGCTGGCCACCATGCAGAACGCATAGCCGGTGACATTGATGATGTAGCTCAGGTCCTCCACCGGGTTCCATTTGAGGCCGGTGGTAAAGGGCAGGCGCATCACGCTCATCGGCAGCTGGGCGATGGTGTAGCCGTCCGCTGCGGTGTTCTGCAACTGGGTAGCGGGCAGAGATCCTGCCGCACCCGGGCGGTTTTCCACGACAATCGGCTGGCCCAGCACCTTGGCGGCGTTCTCAGCGAGCTGGCGCATCGTCAGATCCGTGGGGCCGCCGGCCGGAAAAGCCACCACCAGCTTGATCGCCCGGGTGGGAAAGGTCTTGCTGGCATGGGCCAGCGATGCGCCCGCCCCCATCCATGCACCAGCTGCCGTGGCAGCCCCCGCTTGCAGCATGCTTCTGCGCGTCAACACCATCTCTTTGTCTCCATTTCAGTCTATAGGCGACAAAGAGTGTAGAAAAGCGCTCCCAGGCACGGGGACGCATGGGTGACATGGTCGGCAGCCCGTAAGGATTCTGACTGCGAACCGGCCTGCACTGGCCGGCGAGGCCGATGGCGACGCCCTACTCTACGGTCGCGCCCGACTGCTTGACCGCTTTGCCCCATTCGGCAATTTCGCTGGCGACAAAGCGGTCCATCTCCGGGCCACTGGTCGGCGCGGGCTCGGAGCCCCGGTCGAGAATGAACTTCTGCATCTCGGGGCTGTTGAGGATGGCCACCGTCTCTTGGTTCAGCTTGTCGACGATGGCTTTGGGCGTGTCCTTGGGGGCCATCAGGCCCAGCCAACCGACCGCCTCAAAGCCCTTGAACTCCGGCAGGCCGGATTCAGCAATCGTTGGCACCTGGGGCAACTGGCTGGAGCGTGTGGCTGACGTCATCCCCAGCGGCACGGCCTTGCCAGCCTGGATATTGGCCAGCGCGGCTGTGACTGAGTCGACCATCAACGGCACCTGGTTGCCCAGAAAATCCGCCTGGGCCGGGCCGCTGCCCTTGTAGGGAATATGTTCGATCTGCAGCGAAGCACGGGCCTTGACCATCTCCGCGCTCAAGTGCTGGGTGCCGCCAATACCGGCGCTGGCATAGCTCAGCTTGCCCGGCTCGGCCCGCGCCCTGGCCACCAGGTCGTTCATGCTCTTGATGCCGCTGGCCGGGTTGGCCAGAAAGACAAGCGGCACCTTGGCGATCAAGCTGATGCCGACCAGGTCCACTCGGGGGTCAAAGTTCACCTTTTTGTAGAGCGTCTGGTTGACTGCCATTGCACTGCCCGCGACCAACAAGGTATAGCCGTCGGCGGCGCTGCGGACGACCTGCTCGGAGCCAATATTGCTGCCCGCGCCGGCCTTGTTCTCTACCACCAGCGGCTGGCCCAGCTTTTGGCCCAGTTTCTCGGCGAGCGCGCGGGCAAAGATATCGGTGGCCTGACCCGGTGGGAACGGAACGATCAGTTTGATGGGCTTGTCCGGGTAGGCAGCGGCTGCTGGCATGGCAGCGGCGGCCAAGCTGGCGGCAATGGCCAATGCGGCGGTAGTGGCAAACGCATGGGGGGTCATGGGGTGGGTCTCCTCAAGAGCAGCAGGCGCTGTGGCAGAAAGTGCCGATGCGCTGCGCAGGCTTTTTCTAGCCGGGAATCTTCGCCCATCCTGACTCGCCTTGGCCGCCTCGCCTGTCACCAAGACAACTGCGAGTGGGTGGCGCCTCGCATGTACGCATCGATCAGTTCTGATCGATACGGCACGCAGGCCGCTATCATCGGCGCTCTTATTGTTCACAGCGTATGCCATGTTTTTTGGAATCAGCCACCTTGTCCTTCCCTGCAGCGATCTGGAAAAGGCCACGCATCTCTGGCGCGATGTGATCGGCTTTGCCGCTGCGCGCAGCGGCGAGGGCTATGTCGATATCGACACCGGCAGCGCTCTGCTGCGGTTGCTGCAGGTGCCCAAGGTGGAGTCGCAGACGAGCCTGCGCCTGCAGGTGGCCGATGTGGCCCAGGCCTACCAAAGCCTGCTGGCGGCAGGCAGCACCTCACGCTATGCGCCGATGCGCACCCCTGAACTCGAAGAAATGGCCTGCGTGAGCGATGCCGATGGCCATGCCATCGTGCTGTGGCGCGCCTTGACAGAAGACGAATGGGGCTTTGTGCCCGAGCTGCCCAAGCAAGGCGAATGGACCGCCGATGCCGAGGACCTGCTCCAGCGCCTGCTCGCCCATGTACCGGCGTTCTTTCGCATGCTGGCCCGGCGCAAGACCACGCGCATCATCGAACAGCTGGCCCAGGAGGCGCGCAGCCCTGTCACCCGCGAGTGGGTCATCAAAGGCTATATCACCGCATCGGCCAAGGTCACGCGCTTTCGCCTGGTGGAGCCGCTGCGCGCCGAAGGCATCAACCCGGATGAGTACCGGGCGGAGTTTGACTATGAGTAAACCCATGCCGTGGTCTGCACGGCATTGAACACTGGGCGCACAGGCAAAAAAAGACAGCCCGTAGGCTGTCTTTTGCGGATTAGATCAAGACCGGCTGGTCTTACTTGCGCGCTGGCGGCACATCGGTGCAGGTGCCATGGGCCACTTCGGCCGCCATCCCAATGCTCTCGCCCAAGGTCGGGTGCGGGTGGATGGTCTTGCCGATGTCCACAGTGTCTGCACCCATCTCGATGGCCAGTGCTATCTCGCCGATCATGTCGCCGGCGTGCGTGCCAACCATGCCGCCGCCCAGGATCTTGCCGTGACCATGGGCTTCGGGCGAGTCGTCGAACAGCAGCTTGGTAAAGCCTTCGTCGCGGCCATTGGCAATGGCGCGGCCCGAGGCAGCCCAGGGGAACAGGCCCTTCTTGACCTTGATGCCTTGGGCCTTGGCCTGGTCTTCGGTCAGACCCACCCATGCCACTTCAGGATCGGTATAGGCCACCGATGGAATCACGCGGGCATTGAAAGCGGCAGCGGCCAGCTCCTTGTTGCCTTGCAGCTCACCGGCGATGACTTCGGCGGCCACATGCGCTTCGTGCACAGCCTTGTGTGCCAGCATTGGCTGGCCCACGATGTCGCCGATCGCGAAGATGTTGGGCACATTGGTGCGCATCTGGATGTCGACATTGATAAAGCCACGGTCCGTCACGGACACGCCTGCAGCCTCTGCGCCGATCTTCTTGCCATTGGGCGTGCGGCCCACGGCTTGCAGCACCAGGTCGTACACCTGGGGTTCGGGCACGGTGATGCCCTCCTTGGCTGGCTCGAACGAGACCTTGATGCCTTCGGGCGTTGCTTCGGCGGCCACGGTCTTGGTGTTGACCATGATGTTGTCAAAGCGCGGCGCGTTCATCTTCTGCCAGACCTTGACCAGGTCGCGGTCAGCGCCTTGCATCAGGCCATCCATCATCTCGACCACATCCAGGCGTGCGCCCAGCGTGCTGTAGACGGTGCCCATTTCCAGGCCGATGATGCCGCCGCCCAGGATCAGCATGCGCTTGGGCACGGCCTTCAGGTCCAGCGCACCCGTGGAATCGACCACGCGCTCGTCCTTGGGCATGAAGGGCAGATGCACGGCTTGCGAGCCTGCAGCAATGATGGCCTTCTTGAACTGCACCACCTTCTTGGCGCCGGTCTGCTCCTGGCCATCGCCCGAGGTTTCCTGCACTTCGATGTGGTTGGCGCTGACGAAATTGCCATAGCCGCGCACGATCGTGACCTTGCGCATCTTGGCCATTTGGCCCAGACCGCCGGTCAGCTTGCCGATGACCTTATCCTTGTGGGCGCGCAGCTGGTCGATATTGACCTCGGGCGCGGCGAACTTGATACCGGCCACGTCCAGGTGCTTGACCTCGTCCATCACGGCAGCCACATGCAACAAAGCCTTTGAGGGGATGCAACCCACGTTCAGGCAGACACCGCCCAGCGTCTTGTAGCGCTCGACCAGCACCACTTTGAGGCCCAGGTCAGCGGCGCGGAAGGCGGCCGAGTAGCCGCCTGGGCCGCCACCGAGCACGACCACGTCACAGTCTTCATCGACCTGGCCGCTGTAGTTGCTGGCCACCGGGGACGGCGCTGCAGCTGGTGCGGACTGCGCTGCGGGAGCAGGCGCCGCTGCTGCAGGGGCCGGAGCGGGCGACGAGGCTGCAGGTGCAGCAGCAGGTGCGGGGGCAGCAGCTGCGCCTTCTGCGGCTTCCAGCGATAGGATCACTGAGCCTTCAGCGACCTTGTCACCGATCTTGATCTTGAGCTCCTTGACCACGCCGGCATGGCTCGACGGGATCTCCATCGAGGCCTTGTCCGACTCGACGGTGATCAGCGACTGGTCCTTGGCGACGGTGTCGCCAGGCTGCACCAGCAGCTCGATCACGCCCACTTCAGCGAAATCACCAATGTCGGGGACTTTGATATCTACGATTGCCATAGTGTGCGTCTCCGATTACAGGATGATGCGGCGGTAGTCCGCCAGCACCTGGCCCAGGTAGGCATTGAAGCGTGCGGCCGAGGCGCCATCGATGACGCGGTGGTCGTACGACAGGCTCAGTGGCAGCATCAGGCGTGGCACAAACTGCTTGCCGTCCCACACCGGCTTGATCGCCGACTTGGACAGGCCCAGGATGGCAACTTCAGGGGCATTCACGATAGGCGTGAAGTGCGTGCCACCAATGCCGCCCAGCGACGAGATGGAGATGCAGCCGCCTTGCATGTCGGCCGCGCCCAGCTTGCCATCGCGTGCCTTCTTGGCCAGCTCACCCATTTCTGCGCTGATCTGGATGATGCCCTTCTTGTCGGCATCCTTGAGCACCGGCACCACCAGGCCATTGGGCGTGTCAGCGGCAAAGCCGATGTTGAAATACTGCTTGTAGACCAGGGTGTCGCCATCGAGGCTGGTGTTGAACTCAGGGAACTTCTTGAGTGCAGAGACCAGGGCCTTGATCACAAAGGCCAGCATGGTGACCTTGACGCCGCTCTTCTCGTTTTCCTTGTTCGTGGAGACGCGGAAGGCTTCGAGCTCGGTGATGTCGGCTTCGTCATTGTTGGTGACGTGGGGGATCATCACCCAATTGCGGTGCAGGTTGGCGCCCGAGATCTTCTTGATGCGCGACAGGTCCTTGCGCTCGACAGCGCCGAACTTGCTGAAATCGACCTTGGGCCATGGCAGCAGATCCAGACCTGCGCCAGAGCCGCCACCGGCAGGCGCCTTGGCAGCCTGTGCCTTCGTCTGCACGGCACCAGCCATCACCTGCTTGGTGAAGGCTTGCACGTCATCGGCGGTGATACGGCCCTTGTTGCCCGAGCCCTTGACCTCGTCCAGCGGCACACCCAGCTCACGCGCAAACTTGCGCACCGATGGCGATGCATAGGGCATCGCGCCCGAGGGCGGCACGGTGGGGTTGTGGGCGGGAACAGCTGCAGCCGGTGCGGTGACAGGTGCTGCAGCAGGGACAGGTGCGCTGGCAGCGGGAGCCGGCGCAGCTGCCGCCGGTGCTTGCGTAGCCGGTGCGGACGCTGGAGCAGCAGCGGCGCTGCCTTCCAGAATGGCGACCAGATCACCAACATTGATGGTGTCGCCAATCTTGACCTTGAGCTCCTTGACCACACCAGCGGCGGGCGATGGGATCTCCATCGAGGCCTTGTCGGACTCGACGGTGAACAGCGACTGCTCTTCGGTGACGGTATCGCCCACCTTGACCAGCAGCTCGATCACGGCCACATCCTTGAAGTCACCGATATCGGGGACCTTCACTTCGACCGGGCCCGAGGCCGCAGGCGCAGCAGCAGCCTGGGGTGCTGGCGTAGGTGCAGCTGCAGGAGCGGTTGCCGCAGCGGCGGGGGCTGGTGCCGGCGCAGCGGGTGCGGCAGCAGCGGCATCGGCCGCATCGGCCGCATCGGCCGCTTCGAGCTTGATGATGACCGAGCCTTCGGCCACCTTGTCGCCAATCTTGACGACGATTTCCTTGACCACGCCAGCGTGGCTGGACGGGAT
This sequence comes from Comamonas koreensis, assembly GCF_014076495.1. NCBI lineage: Bacteria > Pseudomonadati > Pseudomonadota > Betaproteobacteria > Burkholderiales > Comamonadaceae > Comamonas > Comamonas koreensis. Next base: position 3,065,859 of record NZ_CP043575.1, read on the forward strand.
CTCCATCGAGGCCTTGTCGGACTCGACAGTGATCAGCGACTGGTCCTTGGCGACGGTGTCACCGGGCTTGACGAGCAACTCGATCACGCCCACTTCTGCGAAGTCGCCAATATCGGGGACTTGAATGTCAATCAATGCCATTGTGGTGTCTCCTGGTGCAATTTAGGCGTACAGCGGGTTGATCTTGTCGGCGTTGATGCCGTACTTGGCAATCGCATCGGCGACCTTTTGCGCGGGCAGCTTGCCGTCTTCGGCCAGCGCCTTCAAGGCGGCTACCACGATGTAGTGGCGGTCGATCTCGAAGTGCTCGCGCAGCTTGCGGCGGAAGTCCGAGCGGCCAAAGCCGTCCGTGCCCAGCACCTTGTAGGTGCGGCCCGCGGGGATGAAGGGGCGAATCTGCTCGGCGTAGGACTTCATGTAATCGGTCGAGGCGATCACCGGGCCGGTGCTGTTGCCCAGCTCGGCGGTCACAAACGGCACCTTGGCGGTTTCCAGCGGGTGCAGCAGGTTCCAGCGGTCTGCATCCTGGCCGTCGCGGGTCAGTTCGTTGAACGATGGGCAGCTCCAGACGTCGGCAGCCACGCCCCAGTCGGCAGCCAGCAGCTCTTGCGCAAAGAAGGATTCGCGCAGGATGGTGCCCGAGCCCAGCAGTTGCACGCGCAGGTCGCCGGCGCCACCGGCCTTGCACAGGTACATGCCCTTGAGGATCTTCTCCTCGGTGCCGGGCGTGAGGCCTGGCATCGCATAGTTTTCGTTGAGCAGCGTCAGGTAGTAGAAGATGTTTTCCTGGTTCTGCACCATGCGGCGCAGGCCTTCGTGCATGATCACGGCCACTTCGTGCGAGAAGGTCGGGTCGTAGCTGATGCAGTTGGGGATGGTGCCCGCCAGGATGTGGCTGTGGCCGTCTTCGTGCTGCAGACCTTCGCCATTCAAGGTGGTACGGCCCGAGGTGCCGCCCAGCAAGAAGCCGCGTGCCTGCAGGTCGCCAGCGGCCCAGGCCAGATCGCCAATGCGCTGGAATCCGAACATCGAGTAGTAGATGTAGAACGGAATCATGATGCGGTTGCTGTGGCTGTAGCTGGTTGCCGCAGCAATCCAGCTGGACATGCCGCCCGCTTCGTTGATGCCTTCCTGCAGGATCTGGCCCTTGGTGTCTTCCTTGTAGTACATCACCTGGTCTTTGTCGACCGGGGTGTACTGCTGGCCATGCGGGTTGTAGATACCGATCTGGCGGAACAGGCCTTCCATACCGAAGGTACGGGCCTCGTCCACCAGGATGGGCACCACGCGGGGGCCGATTTCCTTGTCGCGCAGCAGCTGGGTCAAGAAACGCACATAGGCTTGCGTGGTCGAGATCTCACGGCCTTCGGGCGTGGCTTCGAGCACGGCCTTGAAGGTGTCCAGCGGAGGCACGGTGAACTGCTCGTCGGCCTTTTCGCGGCGCTTGGGCAGGTAACCGCCCAAGGCCTTGCGGCGCTCGTGCAGGTACTTCATCTCCGGGGTGTCGTCGGCTGGCTTGTAGAAAGGCAGCTCGGCAATCTGGCTGTCCGGGATCGGGATGTTGAAACGGTCGCGGAAGGCCTTGATGTCCTCATCGGCCAGCTTCTTGGTCTGGTGGACATTGTTCTTGCCCTCACCGACCTTGCCCATGCCAAAGCCCTTGACGGTCTTGACCAGCAAGACGGTGGGCTGGCCCTGGTGGTTTTGCGCTGCGTGGAAGGCAGCGTAGACCTTTTGCGAGTCGTGGCCGCCGCGCTGCAGGTTCCAGATCTCGTCGTCGCTCAGGTGCTCGACCATCTTCAGGGTGCGTGGATCGCGGCCAAAGAAGTTCTTGCGCACATAGGCGCCGTCATTGGCCTTGAACGCCTGGTAGTCGCCGTCGTTGCACTCCATCATGATCTTGCGCAGCGCGCCGTCATGGTCCTTGGCCAGCAAGGCATCCCAGCCCTTGCCCCAAATCAGCTTGATCACGTTCCAGCCGGAACCGCGGAACTCGCCTTCGAGCTCCTGGATGATCTTGCCGTTGCCACGCACCGGGCCATCGAGGCGCTGGAGGTTGCAGTTGATCACGAAGATCAGGTTGTCGAGGTTTTCACGCGCGGCCAGGCCGATCGCGCCCAAGGATTCGACCTCGTCCATTTCACCGTCGCCACAGAACACCCAGACCTTGCGGTTTTCGGTGTTGGCAATGCCGCGGGCGTGCAGGTACTTCAAAAAGCGCGCCTGGTAGATCGCCATGATGGGGCCCAGGCCCATCGAGACGGTGGGGAACTGCCAGAAATCGGGCATCAGCTTGGGGTGCGGGTAGCTCGACAGACCTTTGCCGTCCACTTCCTGGCGGAAGTTGAGCAGCTGCTCTTCGCTGATGCGGCCTTCGAGATAGGCGCGGGCATAGATGCCGGGCGATACGTGGCCTTGGATGTAGAGGCAGTCGCCGCCGTGGTTGTCGCTCTCGGCATGCCAGAAATGGTTGAAGCCGGCGCCAAACATGCTGGCCAGCGAGGCAAAGGAGCCGATGTGGCCGCCCAGGTCACCGCCTTCTGGTGGGTGCAGGCGGTTGGCCTTGACCACCATGGCCATGGCGTTCCAGCGCATGTAGGCGCGCAGGCGTTGTTCGATCTCGAGGTTGCCGGGGCTGCGCGCTTCCTGCTCGGTCTCGATGGTGTTGACGTAGCCGGTCTTGGCGGAGAAAGGCAGATCGACGCTGTTCTGGCGCGCGTGCTCGAGCAATTGCTCGATCAGCGAGTGGGCGTAATCTGCGCCCTCACGGTCGATCACAGCGGACAGCGCGTCCATCCATTCTCGGGTTTCTTGGTCGTCGGTGCGGGTGGGGCCGTTGACGGCTTTTTGTTCGGATGGTTCGGACATGCTCGCGTCTCCTTCAAGTGATCTGCTATGAATGACTGTGCCAGAGTTTCTCACATTTTTTGAAGATTTCAAATAGCGGTCTTCATTTTCATATTATGGGAAATTGCTGCAAACGCACAATCCATGGGCGCTGCAGCAGGATGCATCGGGGACCAGATCAACGATTTGCCCGGCATCAGGGCATGGCCGCCCTGCCCTGGACTACACTCACCCTCCATGAATTCGACCGAGCGCCCCGCCACCCCATCCCCAAACAGCCGTCCTCGTTTGGTGCAGATGTGGCAGACCTGGTGGCGAGGATTGTCACCTTCGAGACAAGATCGCTATGCGGCCATTGCGCCCTTGGTGGCCGTGGTGATGTTTTTCATCGCCATCGTGGCCGCTTTTTGGTACCTGCGCAGCGAAGAGCTCGAGCGTGAGCGTGAGGCCATGCGCCGCGATGTGGAATATGCCCAGCAGCGCATTCGGCTGCGCCTGTCCGAGCGCCAGGAGCAACTGATGCGCCTGGCCCGCGACGTGGGCAACCAGGACGTGGACAAGAATGGCTTCAACGACCGGGCTGACACGCTGATCAGCCAGTACGCCGAGCTGCAGGCCCTGACCTGGATTGATACCGGCCGCCAGGTGCGCGCCACCCAGTTTGGCCCCAGCGTGGCCGCAGAGAACCTGCTCACCGTGGACGAGGTGATCCAGAAAAAGGAGCTGCTCGAGCTCTTTGAGATGGCGCGCGATCTGCAGCAGCCTGTGTTCTCGCAGCCACTGGCCACCAGCGAGACAGCGCCCATGCTGCTGCTGGAGGTCCCCATCAGCCAGAAGGGCCGCTTTGGCGGCGTGCTGCTGGCCGAGTTCTCGATCGACAACCTGCTGCGTTACGGCACGCCCACCGAGATCCTGGCCCGCTACGCGGTGACCCTGCAGGACGGCAAGGGAACCACGCTGGCCGGCACTCCGCTCACCCCACGTGTCGCCGCCCAGCGGCTGCTGCCCTGGCGCGCGGCGCCCAATGAATTCGAGATGCCAGTCGCTCCCGTGGGTAACAGTTTGAAGCTGCGCGCCCAGGGCTACCACACCTCGCTCGGCCTGGTCAGCAACGGCCTGTTCTGGCTGGTCTGTGTGCTGAGCTTTATGACCGCCTGGCTGCTGGTGGCGACCTGGCGCCACACCCGCAAGCGCATACGCGCGCAAGAAGCCCTGCAGGGTGAGACCAATTTCCGCCGAGCGATGGAAAACAGCGTGCTCACGGGCATGCGCGCATTGGATCTGCAAGGCCGCATCTCTTATGTGAATGCCGCCTTTTGCCAGATGACCGGCTGGAGCGAGGAAGAGCTGGTGGGCAAGCTGCCGCCCTACCCGTACTGGCCCGAGGGCGACCAGAGCACCTACCACGACATGCTGATCGACGAGATGAGCGGCAAGGTGTTTCCCGGTGGTTTCCAGATGCGGGTCAAGCGCAAGAACGGCACGATGTTCGAGGCCCGGCTCTATGTCTCGCCGCTGATTGACGGCCACGGCCGCCAGACCGGCTGGATGACCTCGATGACCGATATCACCGAGCCCAACCGCATCCGCGAGCAGCTCTCGGCGTCGTATGAGCGCTTCACCATCGTGCTCGAGGCACTGGACGCCTCGGTGTCGGTCGCGCCGCTGGGCAGTGCCGAGTTGCTGTTCGCCAACAAGCTCTACCGGCAGTGGTTTGGCTCGCAAACCGTGGGCCATTTGCAATTGGTGGCCCAGGCCGGCGTGTTGCCCAGCAACAGCAATGCCAACACCAGCATGGACGATGAAGATGGGCTCATGGGCCTGCCCAGTGACGAGATCACCACTGCTGTCAGCGGCAATGCCGAGATCTATATCGCCGAGCTGGGCAAATGGCTGGAAGTGCGCTCGCGCTACCTCAACTGGGTGGACGGGCGCCTGGCGCAGATGGTGATCGCCACTGACATCACGCCACGACGCCAGGCCGAGGAGCAGTCCGCGCGCCAGGCCGAGAAGGCCGCCACCGTGAGCCGCCTGGTGACCATGGGCGAGATGGCGTCGAGCGTGGCCCATGAGCTGAACCAGCCACTGTCGGCGATCAGCAACTACTGCTCGGGCATGATCACCCGCGTCAAGAACGGGAGCCTGAGCGAAGAAGCGCTGCTAGGGGCCTTGGAGAAAACCGCCCACCAGGCCCAGCGCGCCGGCCAGGTGATCCACCGCATCCGCTCCTTTGTCAAACGCAGCGAGCCCAACCGGGCACTGGCCGATGTCAGCGACATCGTCAGCGAAGCGGTGGAGCTGGGCTCGATCGAGCTCAAGCGCCACAATGTGCGGCTTTCGCACCACGTTGCCGCACGTCTGCCCAAGGTCAAGGTCGACAGCATCCTGATCGAGCAGGTGCTCATCAACCTGATGAAGAACGGCGCCGAATCCATTGCCAATGCCGAGCGCCCGGCCCACCAGCGCATGGTGGAACTGCGCGTCGTGCCTCGCAAGATCGACGCCACGGATGTGATAGAGTTTTCCGTTCAAGATACGGGGCGCGGTCTGTCACCCGAGGCTTTGGAGCGCCTGTTCCAGGCCTTCTTCTCTACCAAGAGTGAAGGCATGGGAATCGGGCTCAATCTCTGCCGCAGCATTGTCGAATCTCACCATGGCCGGATGCAGGCAGAGAACCTCTACAATGGGCCGGAGGTGACAGGTTGTAATTTCAGCTTTTGGATTCCGGTGGCCAGCCCCGCGGAGTCGGCTGAATAGCCAGCGCTATACCAATACTGATAGAAGGAATTGTGCATGAGCTTGATCCCCAAAAAGGGCACGGTCTACGTAGTCGATGACGATGAGGCGGTGCGTGACTCGCTTCAATGGTTGCTGGAGGGCAAGGATTACCGGGTGCGCTGCTTTGACTCAGCCGAGTCCTTCTTGGCACGCTACGATGCCCGCGAGGTCGCCTGTCTGATTGTCGATATCCGCATGGGTGGCATGAGCGGCCTGGAACTGCAGGACCGCCTGATCGAGAACAAGTCGCCGCTGCCCATCGTCTTCATCACCGGCCACGGCGACGTGCCCATGGCGGTGGACACGATGAAAAAAGGCGCCATGGATTTCATCCAGAAGCCTTTTGACGAAGCCCAGCTCGATGCCTTGGTCGAGCGCATGCTGGACCAGGCACGCGATGCCTTCGCAGGCCACCAGCAAGCGGCTAGCCGCGATGCGCTGCTGGCCAAGCTGACGGGCCGCGAGTCGCAGGTGCTCGAACGCATTGTGGCCGGTCGCCTGAACAAGCAGATCGCCGATGACCTGGGCATCAGCATCAAGACCGTCGAAGCGCACCGCGCCAACATCATGGAAAAGCTCGGCGCCAATACCGTCGCTGATCTGCTCAAGATTGCGCTGGGCTCCAATGCAGCGGCCAAGGCAACGTGATAAATTAGCGGCCTTCGCGCCCTAAGGACAACGTTCCAACAACGCTTCTCAAAGCGCAATGCGCCGGTACCGGCTTCGGTACGGCGCATTTTTCAATTCCGCGCGCCATGCTGGGGGCTCGCCCGGCTGCTGGACCACGCGCAACCCTTTTTGGATGACCACATGACTGCTCAATTGATCGATGGCAAGGCCCTCTCCCAGCAACTGCGCTCCGATGTCAAGGCGCGTGCCGACCAGCTCAAGGCCAAGGGCATCGTTCCGGGTCTGGCCGTCATCCTGGTCGGTGACAACCAGGCCAGCCAGGTCTATGTGCGCAACAAGGTCAAGTCCTGCGAGGAGTGCGGCTTCCATTCGGTGCTGGAGAAGTACGACGCGAGCATGACCGAGGCGGAGTTGCTGGCCCGGGTCGAGGCGCTCAACAACGACCCGAGCATCCACGGCATCCTGGTGCAGCTGCCGCTGCCCAAGCACATCGACGACCACAAGGTCATCGAAGCCATCTCGCCCAAGAAGGACGTGGACGGCTTCCATGTGGCCAGCGCCGGCGCGCTGATGGTGGGAGAAGTGGGCTTCAAGGCCTGCACGCCCTACGGCTGCATGAAGATGCTCGAATCGATCGGCATGAAGGACCTGCGCGGCAAGCATGCGGTGGTGATCGGCCGCTCCAACATCGTGGGCAAGCCCATGGCGATGATGCTGCTGGCGGCCAACGCCACCGTCACCATCACCCACAGCGGCACAGCCGACCTGGCTGCGATGACCCGCCAGGCCGACATCATTGTGGCGGCCGTGGGTAAGGTCAATGTGCTGACCGCCGACATGGTCAAGCCCGGCGCCGTGGTGATCGATGTGGGCATGAACCGCAATGCCGAAGGCAAGCTCTGCGGCGATGTGGATTTTGACGGCGTCAAGGAAGTGGCCGGCTACATCACCCCCGTGCCCGGCGGCGTAGGCCCGATGACCATCACGATGCTGATGGTCAACACGCTGGAGTCGGCCGAGCGCGCCTGATCTGCCCAAAACCGCCTCGATTCCGCCGCGATTTATCGCGGCGGTAAAACTATGAAAACGATAGCTGTTGGCATCCGCCTTGCCGGTGCCAGCAGCTTTTTTTTGTGCTTAAATGACAGGCAATGATCTCCGGATCGCGATTACGTTCCAAGTGCCAACATGGCATTGATTGCAGGGCGCCAGGCCCCATATACAGCACCATGACCAATCCATTGCTCGATTTCAGCGGCCTGCCCCGCTTTGACCAGGTCCAACCTGAACACATCGCCCCCGCCATCGACCAGCTTCTGGCCGAGAGTGAAGCGGCCCTCAAGACGGTCACAGCGCCCGAGTTCCCGGCGCAATGGAACGAGATCGCCAAGGTGCTCGATGTCAGCACCGAAAAGCTGGGCCGCGCCTGGGGCATGGTCGGTCACCTCAACTCCGTGGCCGATACGCCTGCGCTACGCGCAGCCTACAACGCCGAGATGCCCAAGGTCACCGCCTTTTGGACGCAACTGGGCGCGGACGAGGCGCTGTATGCCAAATACAAGGCCATTGACCCGGCTACGCTGAACAGCGAGCAAAAGCAGGCCTGGGACAACGCGATGCGCAACTTTGTGCTCGGTGGTGCCGAGCTGCAGGGCCAGGCGCGCGAGACCTATGCGCAGCTGCAAGAAAAAAGCGCCATCGCCTGCCAGAAGTACAGCGAAAACGCGATGGATGCGACCGACCAGTTTGCCTACTATGCGGAGCTGGACGAGCTGGCTGGCGTGCCGCAAGACGTGATCCAGGCTGCCCGCGCTGCAGCCGAAGCCGAAGGCAAGCCCGGCTACAAGCTGACCCTGAAGATCCCCAGCTACCTGCCGGTGATGCAGTTTGCCAAGAGCAGCGCCTTGCGCGAGAAGCTCTACCGCGCCTACACCACGCGGGCCAGCGAGTTTGGCGATACCAAGCTCGACAACACGCCGTTGATGGTCGAGATTTTGAAGATGCGCGAGCAAGAAGCGAATCTGCTGGGCTACCCCAGCTTTGGCGAGTTGTCGGTCGCGCCCAAGATGGCCCAGTCCTCCGCCCAGGTGCTGGAATTTTTGCAGGAGCTAGCCAGCAAGGCCAAGCCCTATGGCCAAAAGGATGTGCAAGACCTGCGCGACTATGCCCGCACCGAGCTGGGCCTGGACAACCCGCAGGCCTGGGACTGGGGCTACATTGGCGAGCACCTTAAAGAAGCGCGCTACGCGTTCAGCGAGCAGGAGCTCAAGCAGTACTTTCCGGCGCCCAAGGTGCTGGCCGGGCTCTTTCGCATTGTCGAGACCTTGTTCGGCGTGCAGATCAAGGGCGACCTGGCTCCCGTGTGGAACCAGGACGTGGCCTTCTACCGCATCGAGCGCGATGGCGTGCTGGTCGGCCAGTTCTACCTGGACCCCCCAGCGCGCAATGGCAAGCGCGGCGGCGCCTGGATGGACGATGTGCGCACCCGCTGGCTGCGCCCGGACAACGGCGAGCTGCAAACCCCGATCGCACACCTGGTCTGCAACTTTGCCGCTGGCGTCGATGGCAAGCCGCCGCTGCTGACCCATGACGACGTGATCACCCTCTTCCACGAAACCGGCCACGGCCTGCACCATATGCTCACGCAGGTCAACGAGCGCGATGTCTCCGGCATCGGTGGTGTGGAATGGGATGCGGTCGAGCTGCCCAGCCAGTTCATGGAAAACTTCTGCTGGGAGTGGGAGGTGCTGCGCCATATGACGGCCCATGTCGACACCGGCGAGCCGCTGCCCCGCGCGCTCTACGACAAGATGATTGCGGCCAAGAACTTCCAATCGGGCATGCAGACCTTGCGCCAGATCGAGTTCTCGCTGTTTGACATGCGCATCCACACCGAGCTGTCGGGTGAAGGCATCAATGCGGACGCCATCTATGGCGTGATGCGCGATGTGCGCCGCCAGGTGGCGGTGCTCGATCAGCCAGACTTCAACCGCATGCCCAACACCTTCACCCACATCTTTGCCGGTGGTTATGCCGCTGGTTACTACAGCTACAAGTGGGCTGAGGTGCTGTCGGCCGACGCCTTTGCCAGCTTTGAAGAAGCAGCGCAAAAGCGCGGCAGCAGCGATGTGGTGGACCGCGAGGTGGGCCAGCGCTACCTGCATGCGATTTTGGAAGCCGGTGGCAGCCGCCCGGCCATGGAATCGTTCAAGGCCTTCCGGGGCCGTGAGCCGCAGCTCGACGCACTGCTGCGCCACCAGGGCATGGCCGAGCCGCTGGCGGCCTGACCGGCTCCGGCTGCCGGTCACCCCTTCAGTGCCCGGCAGCCCACAGCCAGCTGCAGTGCTGCGCAGGCATAATGGCGCTACAACAGCTATAGAGAGGGATAGGCATGAAGAAAAAGGCTTTGGGCAGCATGCTCGTTGGCACCGCCATCGCTTGCGCTGCAGGCTTGGCAGGCGCGCAAACGGTGTACCGCATTGTGGGCCCCGATGGCCGGGTCACTTTCTCGGACCGTGCACCCACGTCCGACACCCCGAGTCAATCGGTCACCACCGGCGCCGTCACCGAGCCTGCGGGCACCCGCACCAGTGACCTGCCGCTGGAAGTCAAGCAAGCAGCCACCAAGTACCCGCTGACCTTCTACACCAGCAAGGACTGCGGTGCCTGTGATGTGGCTCGCCGCTATCTGCTGACCCGGGGTGTGCCTTTTGCAGAAAAGACGGTAACCTCCAACGCCGAAATCCAGGCGCTGCGCAAGCTCAACCCCGATGGCACCATCCCCTTTGCCACGCTGGGAAGCCAGCATTTGAGTGGCTTTAATGAAAACGACTGGAGCGCATACCTGGACGCAGCCGGCTACCCAGCCCAGTCCAAGTTGCCCTCCAGCTACCGCCCCGCACCTGCACAGCCTTTGATTCCCAAGGTGATTGCCCCGGCCGCTCCTGCCGCCGCGCAGCCGGCAGACGGCAGTGCCGAGCCAGCGTCGGGTAACCAGAGCGTCGAGCCCGATCGCGTTACGCCCAGCAATCCCACCGGGATTGTGTTCTAAGCAAACGCCATCCGTTTACAAAAAAATGGCCCGACCCGGCATTAGCTGGATCGGGCCATTGCTTTAAGGCGTGGAGGGCTTGGCGGTTTTAGAACTCCAGCGTTTCCACGCCTTGCTCGGTGCCCAGCAGGCAGACAGCCGCTTTTTGGTGCGCAAACACGCCGACGGTGATCACGCCTGGCCACTGGTTCACTTCGGATTCAAAAGCGGCAGGGTCGGCAATCGCCAAACCGGTGACATCGAGGATGTGCTGGCCGTTGTCGGTGACCAGCGGCTGGCCATCCTTGAGGCGGACGGTCGCATGGCCACCCTTGGCAGCAAAGCGGCGGGCGATCTGGGCCGCAGCCATGGGGATGACTTCCACCGGCAGCGGGAAAGCGCCCAAGGTCTGCACCTGCTTGGAGGCGTCCGCAATGCAGATAAAGCGGTCGGCAAGCGCCGCCACAATCTTCTCGCGCGTCAAGGCCGCGCCGCCGCCCTTGACCATGAAACCCTGGTGGTCGATTTCATCGGCGCCATCGATATAGACCGCGAGGCGCTCGACGTCGTTGGCATCCAGCACCGGGATGCCCAGCGCGCGCAGACGCTCGGTGCTGGCCACGGAGCTGGAGACAGCGCCCGGGATCTGGTCCTTGATGGATGCCAGCGCATCAATGAACTTGTTCACGGTGGAGCCCGTGCCCACGCCTACGATTTCTCCGGCAACCACATATTGCAGTGCTGCGCGGCCAACCTCGGCCTTTAATTCGTCTTGTGTCATGGTAGTGCGATCAGATCAGCGAAAATACAGATAACGCCTTGATTATCCCATCCCATGTCCCTGATCCCCTATTCCCTCTCCCGCGCCGTTCTGTTTGGCATGCAGCCCGAAGCTGCCCACGACTTCACGATGGACATGCTGGCCAAGGGCCAGAACACGCCGCTGGCCTGCGCCTGGCGCCAAAGCCGGGTGAGCGACCCCATCACGTTGGCGGGGATGCAGTTTCCCAACCGGGTGGGCATGGCAGCGGGCCTGGACAAGAACGCCCGCGCCATCGATGGCCTGGGCGCCATGGGCTTTGGCTTTGTCGAGGTGGGCACGGTCACGCCGCTGGCGCAGCCGGGCAACCCCAAGCCGCGCATGTTCCGCATCCCCGAGCGCGACGCGCTGATCAACCGCCTGGGCTTCAACAATGAAGGCCTGGCCGCTTTTGTCGCGAATGTGAAGAAGGCACAGTTCCGCAAGCAGGCATCACCGCTGCTGCTGGGCCTCAACATTGGCAAGAATGCGGCCACGCCGATCGAAAACGCCACCAGCGACTACCTGCAGTGCCTCGATGGAGTCTACCCCCATGCCGACTACATCACGGTCAACATCAGCTCGCCCAACACCAAGAACCTGCGCGCACTGCAAAGCGATGAGGCGCTCGATGCACTGCTGAGCGCGCTCGTGCAGCGCCGCGAGCAGCTGGCACGCGAGCATGGCAAGCACAAGCCGGTGTTCTTGAAGATTGCCCCCGATCTGAGCGAAGAGCAGGTCATCGTGATTGCCAACAGCCTCAAGGCCCATGGTATGGATGGCGTGATTGCCACCAACACCACCATCAGCCGCGATGCGGTGCAAGGCCTGCAGCATGCAGAAGAAACCGGTGGCCTATCGGGCCGCCCGGTGTTCGAGGCCAGCAATGCCGTGGTGCGCCAGTTGCGCGCAGCGCTGGGTCCGCAGTTCCCGATCATTGGCGTGGGCGGCATCTTGAGCGGAGCCGACGCGGTCGAGAAGATCAAGGCCGGCGCCGATGTGGTACAGATCTACACGGGCCTGATCTACCGCGGCCCAGGCCTGGTCACCGAGATTGCGCAGGCGCTGAAAGCGCAAGGCGGCCGGCGCTGATTCAGCCATCGGAACCCGCAACAGGCCAGCGCATGCGCTGGCCTTTTTTGCGCTCACCTGCTGCGCCGATGCGTCCAAGCGCCTCGCTCAGGCCGCAGTTTTCAAGCTCGCCAAGCCCAGCTTGGCCAGCAGCTTGGCGTCGCTGTCCGCCTCCGGGTTGCCAGTGACCAGCAGCTTGTCACCATAGAAAATCGAATTGGCGCCCGCCATAAAGCACAGCGTCTGCACCGCCTCGCCCAGTTGCTGGCGGCCGGCGGACAGGCGGATGCGGGCCTGGGGCATCACAATGCGCGCCACGGCAATCACGCGTACAAAATCCAGCGGGTCCAACGGCTCGCTGTCAGCCAGTGGCGTGCCGGGCACGCGCACCAGGCTGTTGATGGGCACGGACTCGGGGTAAGGCTGCATATTGGCCAGTTGGGCCAGCAGCGCGGCACGGTCCACCGGCGTCTCGCCCATGCCGACAATACCGCCGCAGCACACGCGTATGCCTGCGGCACGGACATGGCTCAGCGTATCGAGCCGCTCCTCGTATTGGCGGGTACTGACGACATCGCGGTAGTAGTCCGGTCCTGTGTCCAGGTTGTGGTTGTAGTAGTCCAGTCCGGCATCGCTCAGCGCCTGCGCCTGGTGGGGTGCCAACATGCCCAAGGTGGCGCAGCTCTCCAGGCCCAGCGCCTTCACCGCCGCAATCATCGCGCTGACCTGGGCAATATCCCGGTCCTTGGGCGCACGCCAGGCCGCGCCCATGCAAAAGCGGCTGGCACCTGCCTCCTTGGCTGCTTGCGCCGCGCGGGTGACCTCGGCAAGGTCCATCAGCTTGCCCGCCTGGACGCCAGTGTCGTATGCCGCAGATTGTGGGCAGTAGCCGCAGTTTTCGGGACAACCGCCCGTCTTGACCGAGAGCAAGGTGGCCAGTTCGATATCGCCGGCCGGCCAGTGCGCGTGGTGCACCGTTTGTGCATGAAGCATCAGCGCCATAAACGGCATCTCAAACAGGGCCTGTACCTGCGCTACGGGCCAGGGATCTGCTGCTGTCGCTTGTGGGATCGCAGCCGCCTGGGGGTGCCAATGCAAAGCCGACGTGGTATCGGATGTGTAGGGTGTGTAGGGTCCGGACATGGGAAAGCTCCTCAATCACTACCCGGTGCGGTATGCCTGGGTATGGCACTTATTGTGTCCAATGCCAGGCCGCATCGGCCCCATGCATAACCGCCTGTTCCGGCCCTGCGTGGCAGATTTGCTGCGCCGTTAACTTAAGGCGCTGTTGCAGGTGCATTGCCAGCATGAAGCACACAGATTACCGCAATGTCTGCCAATATGCAGTCAACTGCTCGTATTGTACGTTGACCAGAAGGCTACGCCGCCGCAACAAGGCATGCAGATAGCTGCAGATAAGGTGCCAGGAAGGCTGGCAGATGCCCCTCTGGGCCCTAGCCGTCCTCCCTTGGCCCCATTCGCCAAATACCACTGGCAGAATTTGGGAGCTTATTGACGCGGGAGCCGTGTTTGCATCCCAGCGCCTTTGAGGGTCTTTGCAAAAATCGCGCATAAAAAAAGCCGCAACGCAGTGCGGCAGTTGTGGGGGTCAGCTAGGTCTCTCAGGCAGCGGTGCCTTCTGGCGCCGCTGGCAGCTCCTCAAAGAACACCAGGTGATTGCCAAACGGATCTGCAATGCGCATCTCGAGCATGCCCCAGGGCATGCGCTCCAGCCCCGGTTTGGCATGGCGGTAATTTTTGGCTAGCAGGCTTTGCTGGAAGGCCTCGAGTTGCGGCCAGGCAATGCGTACCGTACTGCCGGGGCAGGCATCGCCATGGTGTTCACTCAGATGCAGCAGGCAGGCCAGGCCCGCAGCGCTGTGCAGGCTCAGCTGCTGGTAGAGCGGAAAGTCGTCGCCAAAGCGGTGTGTCCAGTCCTGCACAAAGCCCAGAAACTCCTGGTAGAACTGCGCCGCCCTTTGGGCATCGAAGCTGCGCAGCACGGGAATCACGCAGGGTTGAAAACGCGGGGTGTCGGTCATGGCAGCCAGCCTCCTCAACCCAGCGCCGCAATGACATCGGCGGGCGCCTGCACCAGCTCGATCAACACGCCCTCGCCAGCGATGGGGAATTCGTCATTGCTCTTGGGGTGCAGAAAACAGATGTCATGGCCCGCAGCGCCAGGGCGGATGCCGCCAGGCGCAAAACGCACGCCCTGGGCAGTCAGCCATGCCACGGCCTTGGGCAGGTCGTCAATCCACAGACCGATGTGGTTGAGCGGCGTGGCGTGTACGGCAGGCTTCTTGTCGATGTCCAGCGGCTGCATGATGTCGACCTCGACTGCAAAGGCCCCTTTGCCTATCGCCAGGATATCCTCGTCGACATTCTCACGCTCGCTGCGGAAGCTGCCCGTTTGCGACAGGCCCAGCATGTTCACCCAGAGTTTTTTCATGCGCTCTTTATCGGTGCCGCCTATCGCTACTTGCTGGATTCCCAAAACCTTGAACGGACGCTGTGCTGACATGCTGTATGGCTCCTTGTGTAGATGTGTGGCGCTTGTGCCGCAGTTGCCATTGTGCCAAGGCTTGGCAGCAATGGCGGTAGTGCGTGCGACGCAAACAATGCCATGATCGCTCTTGCGCATCTTTGCGAAATGGTCAACATTGCTTACATATTGCCGCCAACACCATCGGAGAAAAACTCCCCGTATTTACCCCAAATAACTACAATTTAAAGAACTCAATCACCAAATAGCATATTACTATGCTTGAATGATTTTTTAGAGATCCATTTGTCTCGCCGTCCCCGCATTGCGTCCACCATGTTTGCCGACCTGTCCTGCCCCCTACCCAGATCGCCTCTTCAGCCTGAAGTGGGGTTGGCATACCTCAGATCCCTACCGGGACAACCATGCCCCGTCTAAGCCCGCCGATACCCACAGCGACGCATAGCGACGCAACGCCTGTGCAACGCTATGCCCTGCCCAAGCGCAAGCGCAGCTTGCTGTTGAGCATCTGGCCCTTTGTGGCTTTGGCGATCGTACAGACGGTCTTGGCCATCTCCAGTTTGCACATACTGGGGGCCATGCGGGCTTTCAGCTCCGGCGAGAGCCAGTGGAGCAAGGGCCAGAAAGACGCGACCTATGCGTTGGCACGCTATGCGGTGAGCGGCGACCCTGCCGCCTATGATCAGTTCCACCAAGGCCTGCATATCCCCATGAGCGACATGCGGGCGCGCCTGATGCTGGAAGACCAGGGCTATGCTGCCAGGCCCCAGGCAGCCCTGCTGCTGCTGCAAGGCCACAACGAGCCCGAAGAGATCAATGCGCTGATCTGGTTGACCGTCTATTTCAAAAACACCGAGTCGATTGGTCAGTTGCTGGCCCGCTGGCAAGACGCCGATGAGCCCTTGCAGGAACTCCAGACGCTGGCGGGCGATATCTATGCCAGCATGCAGCTGGCTCCCCCGACCCCGGTACAAAAGCAAAGCTGGCTGGCCCAGATCAATGCGCTGCAGATACAGCTGTCCGAGGCCGAGCGCGCCTTCAACAAGGTGCTGGGCGATACATCACGGGCGATGAACAAATGGCTGTGGTCGATCAACATCGGCATCGCGCTGGCCATGCTGAGCCTGCTGATGGGCCATACCTGGCGACTGCAGCGCAAGACGGCCCGCGCCGAGGATGCACTGGATCTGGTCAGCGAGCGCGCCTCCACCACGCTGGCTGCCATTGGCGAAGCGGTCATCACCACCGATGCCGCCGGACATGTGATGTACATGAACCGCGCGGCCGAGGAGCTGCTGGGCGTGAGCCTGGAGCAGCTGGTGACCAGTGAACTGGTGCAGCACATGCATGCGTCGCCCTCCTCTGCCGGCAGCGACAAAGACGGCGCCTCTGCATGGGTACAAACGGCCATCGCCGATGCCCTGCAAGGGCGCGAGCACCCGCGTGAGACGATTTTCCGCCTTTGCGATGCGCAGCACCATGTGCGCGAGGTCAAACTCGCTTTTACCCCGATCGGGGACGACATCGGCACGACCGAAGCGGTGTTTGTGTTGCACGATGTGAGCCAGGAGCAACGCTATATCCGCGAGCTGGCCTGGCAGGCCACCCATGACCAGTTGACCGGCCTGGTCAACCGCTATGAGTTTGAGCGCCTGCTCGGTGTGCTCCTGGAGCAGACCAAGCAGGAGGACACAGCGCCCGGCGACCATGCCATCATGTACCTGGACCTGGACCAGTTCAAGGTCATCAACGACACGGCAGGCCACATTGCCGGGGACGCCATGCTGCGCGCGATGAGCGCCATGCTGCAGCGCTGCCTGCGGGCCGGGGACACGCTGGCCCGTGTCGGCGGCGACGAATTTGCCATTTTGCTCAAGCACTGCACCTTTGAAGATGCCAAGCGCATTGCCGAGCAGATCCGCGATGCCGCACAGAATGTGCGCATTCAATGGGGTGAGCGCAGTCTGAGTGCAGGCATCAGCATCGGCCTGGTCAAGCTCGCCGCGCCCCTCACCTCGGTGGAAGAAGTGCTGCGTGTCGCCGACATGGCCAGCTACGGCGCCAAGCAGCGCGGCCGCAACAATGTGTATGCCTACGACCCGGGTGTGGACCAGGAGATCGCCCGTTATGTGGGAGAGATGGAATGGGTCGAGCGCATCAAGGCAGCGCTGGAAGGTGGGCATTTCTGCCTGTATGCCCAAGCCATTGAAGCACTCAGCACAGACGCCGACGAGATCGCCGGGGGCGGCCTGCACATTGAGGTGCAAATACGCATGCGCCTGCCCGATGGCAACATCATCAGCCCCGTGCTGTTCATTCCTGCAGCTGAGCGCTACGGGCTGATGCCGATGGTCGACCGCTGGGTGGTCAAGCAAACCTTGCAGACCCTGGCCCACCTGCAAAAAACCGCGCAAAGCCCTGCCATCTCCTGCTGCGCCATCAACCTGTCAGGCACCTCTCTGGGTGACGAGCGTCTGCTGGATTTTTTGCAAGATCAGATCGCACGCCATGGCGTGGACCCGCGCACGCTGTGTTTCGAGATCACCGAGACCGCTGCCATCACACATCTGCCCAACGCCATCCGCCTGGTCAAGGCCTTGAAGGCACTGGGGTGTCGCTTCTCAATGGACGACTTTGGCGCGGGCGTCTCGTCCTTTGGCTCGCTCAAAAATCTGCCTGTGGACTTTCTCAAGATCGATGGCACCATCGTCGCCGATATGCTCAATGAGCCTGCCCACCGCGCCATGGTGGATGCCATCAACCACCTGGGCCACGCGCTGGACATGAAGACCATTGCCGAGTTCGCATCTACGCCTGAGATTGTGGAGTCCTTGCGCGGCATGGGTATCGACTATGCGCAGGGCTATGCGGTGGGCCGCCCTCAGCCTTTCTCCAACACGATCGCGGCACCATCTTCCAACTGCGTGCATTAGCCGCTGCAGTCCTGGCTGCCTCCTAGCTTCAACTGCTGGCACCGCATCGCCTGGCCTCGGGCGGCTTGCTTGTCACCGTGTTTGAGGCAGTCAGGAAATCAGACCATTGCAGCTATCGCTCTGGCACGGGCTTGGACCTGCGCGTTTGTGGGCAAGAGACTTGCCGTCTCCCCCGCTGCGTTGGGCCAGCAGTGTCTAATTGCCAACAATCTTAATCCCCTGAATCAGCAAGCATTTTTCTCGAACTTATGATTTACATTAATATAATTAATTAATTTCATAATTTCAATCGTGTTAGTCAATTTGAAAGGATGTCTGCGCTGGGCCAGTGCCCTTGCGCTGTGCTGCGCTTGGTGCGCGGCCCAGGCTACACCGCTGGCCTATGTGGTCAACCGGGATGACAGCAACGTGTCCGTGGTCGATGTGGTCAACAAGCGCACCGTCACCACCATTCCTGCCGGTATGGCCATGCCCCAAGAGATTGCCATCAGCCCGGACGGATGCCTTGCCTATCTCTCCAGCGTCTGGTCCGCCACCATTGCGGTCCTCGATCTGGGCAAGCACCAGCTGCTCGCTGGCATCCCTTTGAACCAGGTCAGCAACGGTGTTGTTTTCAGCCCTTCCGGAGCGCTGGCCTATATCGATACCAACACCCCTGGCGGCGGCGCGATTGCTGTCATTGACACGGCCACCCACCAACTCGTGCGCACCTTTCCCGTCAGCCCCCACAACACCCGTGGCATGGCCATCCACCCCGATGGTTCACGCCTGTATGCGCTCGAACAACACCGCGACCCCGATGTCGGGCAAGTCGCGGTGATCGACCCCAGCAGTGGCACGGTGCTCGAACGCATCGGCGTTGGCACGGATGCCAGCGATATCCAGGTTCACCCGGCTGGCACCCTGGCCTATGTGGTCAACCGCGAGTCTCGCCAGGCCCATGGCACTGTCACCGTGATCAATACGCGAACCCACACCGTCGCCGCCACGGTCGCTGTCGGCAAGCACCCCAGTCGCGTCGCCTTTCACCCCGCAGGCAACCAGGCATATGTCACCAACAGCGGCGACGGCACGGTCTCAGTCATCGACACCGCCAGCCACGCGGTGGTCGGTGTGATCGAGGTGGACCAGACACCGCAGCATGTCGTCTTCCATCCTGCAGGAACGCATGCCTATGTGAGCAATCCGCAGCGCAATAGCCTGTCTATTATTGATACCGCTACCCAGGAAATGCATGGCGCCGTGACGGTGGGCAGTGCTCCTTGGGGGGTTGCGTTGGCCAGCAATGGGCGCGAGACCGCCACCCCACAGGGTACCAATGGCCTGGAAGCGGGCAGCGTCGTGGCAGGCAAACCCATTCCAATCAGCGGCGTATGGGCCGGCTTGTTGCTGCTGGTCGTGAGCATGACGGCACTGCACCGCCATGGGCAGAAGCTGATGGGCTAAGCACCCGCTGCAAAAACCCCTGCTTTGGCCGTCCCATGGAGCAAGGGTTGTGCAGACCATCGCTCCAGCAGGCTGGCTGGTGGCGGCCTCCGCCCCAGCCGGCCAAAAACAAAGGCGCCAAGCCTTCGCTTGGCGCCTTTGCGGCGATCTGAGTGCAACAACGCCGCAGTCTTAGCGGCTGCCCTTGCGCGCGGGGCCTGACTTCTTGGCCTGCCCAGGCTTGCCTGCGCCGGCGCGCACGCCAGCCCTTGGCGGCAAGCCGCTGTGCTGGGTCAACAGTTGGCCGGGCTTGGGCTGCGCAGTGCGAAAGCGCACATCGCCCTTGGGCTCCTGCTGCTCTTGCGGGCGGCGCGGCGCCATCGCTACGGCCTTGCCGTCTTTGTTGGTGGTGTAGCCCAGGCCGGTGCCACCCTTGGAGGCAGTGCTGTTCTTTTTGCGCGCGCTCTGGTAGCTGCCATCGACGAGCGGCTGGAAGGTCGGGATCAGGTGCTGCTTGCCATTGCCGATCAGGTCCGAGCGCCCCATGGTCTTGAGTGCTTCGCGCAGCAGCGGCCAGTTGTTGGGATCGTGGTAGCGCAAGAACGCCTTGTGCAGACGGCGGCGCTTTTCACCGCGCACGATATCGACGCGCTCTTCGGCCTCGTCCCGCATCTGGCGGCGCACCTTGGTGAGCGTATTGCGGCCGCTATGGTACATCGCGGTGGCGGTAGCCATCGGGCTGGGGTAGAAGGTCTGCACCTGGTCGGCGCGGAAGCCATTCTTCTTGAGCCAGATCGCCAGGTTCATCATGTCCTCATCGCTAGTGCCCGGGTGGGCCGCAATGAAGTAGGGAATCAGAAACTGCTTCTTGCCCGCCTCTTCGCTGAACTTTTCAAACAGCTGCTTGAAGCGGTCATAGCTGCCAATGCCGGGCTTCATCATCTTGCCCAGCGGTCCTGCCTCGGTGTGCTCGGGGGCGATCTTCAGGTAGCCGCCCACATGGTGCTGCACCAGCTCCTTGATGTACTCGGGCGACTTGACCGCCAGGTCATAGCGCAGGCCCGAGCCGATCAGGATCTTCTTGATGCCAGGGAGCTTGCGCGCGCGGCGGTAGATCTTGATCAGTGGACCGTGGTCGGTGTGCAGGTTCGGGCAGATGCCAGGGAACACGCAGCTGGGCTTGCGGCAGGCCGCCTCGATCTGCGGGCTCTTGCAGCCCAGGCGGTACATGTTGGCCGTGGGACCGCCCAGATCCGAGATGGTGCCGGTGAAACCCTTGACCTTGTCGCGGATGTCTTCGAGCTCCTGGATGATGGAGTCTTCCGAGCGGCTCTGGATGATGCGGCCTTCGTGCTCGGTGATCGAGCAGAAGGTGCAGCCGCCAAAGCAGCCGCGCATGATGTTGACCGAGGTGCGGATCATCTCCCAGGCGGGGATCTTGGTCGCGCCTTCGTGGCTGCCGTTCTCGTCGGCATAGGCCGGGTGCGGGCTGCGGGCATACGGCAGACCGAACACCCAGTCCATTTCGGCGGTGGTGAGCGGAATGGGCGGCGGGTTCATCCACACATCGCGGGCCGTGGCTCCTTCGCCATGGGCCTGTACCAGCGCACGGGCATTGCCGGGGTTGGTTTCCAGGTGCAGCACGCGGTTGGCATGGGCGTACAAAATTGGGTCGCTCTTGACCTCTTCAAAGCTGGGCAGGCGCAGCACGGTGCGGTCGCGCGCCGGCATCTTGGATTTGTGGCGCAGCGACAGATTGGGCACAAACTGCAGCGGCTGCACATTCGACAGCGTGGGCGCGCTTGCGCTGGCAGCAGCCGAGCCACAGGCGGCGGCGGGAGCCGCAGCGGACGCATTGGCGCCCTGCTTTTCTGCATCTTCCTTGGCGCAGCTTTGGCCCTGGGCTTCTGCCTGCTCGCTGGTCGTCATGTAAGGGTTGATGTGGGGCTCGACCTCACCGGGCTCATCGACCGTCGTGGAGTCCACCTCGAACCAGCCCTCCTCCGATGCACGGCGGAAAAACGAGGTGCCGCGCACATCGGTGATGTTCTCCACCGGCTCGCGCGCGGCAATGCGGTGGGCCACTTCGACCAGCGCACGCTCGGCATTGCCGTAGAGCAGGATGTCGCACTTGCTGTCCACCACAATCGAGCGACGTACCTTGTCGCTCCAGTAGTCGTAGTGGGCAATGCGGCGCAGCGAGCCTTCGATGCCGCCCAGCACAATGGGCACATCCTTGTAGGCTTCACGGCAGCGCTGGCTGTAGACGATGGCCGCGCGGTCCGGGCGCTTGCCGCCCACATCGCCCGGCGTATAGGCGTCGTCCGAGCGGATCTTGCGGTCAGCCGTGTAGCGGTTGATCATCGAATCCATATTGCCCGCCGTCACGCCCCAGAACAGGTTGGGCTTGCCCAGCGCCTTGAAGGCCTCGGCACTTTGCCAGTCCGGCTGCGCAATGATGCCCACGCGAAAGCCCTGGGCCTCCAGCACGCGGCCAATCACGGCCATGCCAAAGCTGGGATGGTCCACATAGGCGTCACCGGTGACCAGGATGATGTCGCAGCTGTCCCAGCCCAGCTGGTCCATCTCGGCTCGGCTCATCGGCAGAAATGGCGCAGCACCAAAGCGCTTGGCCCAGTACGGCTTGTAGCTGGTCAGCGGCTTGGCAGCACGTTCAAAAAAAGAAACATCAATCGGGGCAGACATGGGCAACAACAGTCGTGGAGTAATGCACGCGGGGCTCGGCGCCAGGGTGGCGGGGTCCGATATTCTAAAAAAATAGCCCGTAGCGCGCACTTGTACGGGTATTGATGCTATGTATTTGGAAGCATCTGCGGGGGCAAGGCCCCAGTTCAGACCAGGGCGGTCAAGGCATTGCAGCGCGGCGCCAGGCTGGGATAATCACCGGCCCCTGGCTGGCGGGGGCTATGGCCACCAGCATGGGGTATTAAACCCGCATTTTTTGCGCTGCATCAAATAGCTTGCCATTGTCGCATGGCTAAGCGCTGCACCGCAAATAAAAAAGGCAGCCCAAGCTGCCTATGGCGGTCACGCGATACGAGTGATGTTTCTTAACCGGTACCCAATCCTGGCGCTCTTGCTCAGCGCCTTACCACTCACCGCCTTCGCGCACGCGTTGGGCCAGGTCCACATAGCTGCCATCGTCATTGGCACTGGGAGTCGTTGGCAGGGCTGCCAGTACTTCAGTCACATAGGCGGGCGTCTCCAAACCTGCACGTCCGAACCCATGGTTGTTCAAGGAATCCAAATTGGTTTGCAGTTGGTGTTGCATGGTCGCTCCCGGGTAATGTGTCAGTCGGTGGTATGGAATGGTTCTTGGAAAAATCGGGGTAGACTCGCGCCTGGCTGCGCCTGAGGTCTCCGCTGCGGCAAGCCACTCCATCACTGGAGCGCTCCCGTCATTGAAACAATGATATGTGTCTAACGCATGACATCTAGGCGACGTTGACGCATGACAGTGTAAGCAAACGTCTTCTCCCCGCAACGCATGCCCTACACCCTGGCCCAGCCCGTTCACAGCGAACTGATCATCAAGAAAAGCCGTTTCATCGGCTGTGTTCAGCCGGTGCAGGACCGTGCACAGGCCTTGGTCATTGTTCAAAGCCTGCGCGAGCAACACCCCGGCGCCAACCATGTGTGCTGGGCGCTGATGGCGGGCGGGCAGTCTGCCGCCGTCGATGATGGCGAGCCCAGCGGCACAGCGGGGCGCCCGATGCTCGATGTGCTGCGCCACCAGCAGATCGAAGGCGCCCTGGCAACGGTGGTGCGCTATTTTGGCGGTGTCAAGCTGGGCGCCGGCGGTCTGGTGCGGGCCTACACCGACGCCATTGCCCAGGCGATGCTGAAAGCAGAAAAAATCGAGCGCCAGGCGATGACCCGCCTGCAATGCCGCCTGCCCTACGCGCTCGAAGGGGGCATGCGGCGCGAGGTTGCCAGCGCCAACGCGCAGTTGCTGCACGTGAGCCACGGCGATGATGTGCTCGCCGAGATCGAGTTGGTCGCGTCGCACGCCCCTGACTTTGTCGCCCGGATGAATGAACTTGGCCAGGGCCGCATCCTCTGGCTTGATGATCCTGCTTGAATCTGGCCGGCTGCCGCGTGTGCGCTCGCGTCCATGTAAAAGAGTAATTCAGTCCTGCGGCGAGACATGCGCGTGCTTTTCAGTGCCGTTATCATCAAACGCGCACGGGTATGCGCTAGCGGGTAGCGCATGGAAATAGCGAGAGTAACTATGGCGATTCATTTATGGGATTACGCACCTGACGCACTGGAAGTATCGATGAGCGAGCTGTTGGTGGCCACCGCCGAAGGCTCCGACGACCTGATTGACCAGAACGTCAAAGAGGTGTTGCACGGACTGCGCGAGCATCTAAAAATGGATGTGATCTTTGTCTCGGAGATCCGCAATGGCCAGCGCACCTTCAAGCATGTGGACCACAGCGCCGGCAAGGCCTTGATTGAAACCGGAGGCGGCTCCTCGCTGGAGCAATCCTTTTGCCAATGCGTGCTCGACGGCCGCCTGCCGCCGCTGGTGCATGACGCGGCAGAGCACATCGAGTCGGCCAAACTCCCTGCCACCCCTTTCCGCGTTGGCGCCCACCTGAGCACCCCCATTGTGCTGGCCAATGGTGAGATCTACGGCACCCTGTGCTGCTTCAGCACCGAGCCCGACCCGAGTCTGCGCGATACCGATCTGCAAAAACTCGCCGTCGTTGCCAAGCACACGGCACGCCGCATCGATGTGCGCCGCGAGACCGCGCGCGACGCCGAGCTCGAGAAATGGAAGCTGCAGCCAATCGATGAGAAAAAGCAGGCTTGGGCGTTCCCTGGCAAGAAGGGAAACTGAGTTGCAAAAGCTGCTGTAGCAATGGAGCAGCACCGAGACAAGAACGGGGGCTTCTAGCGCTACAATGGGCCGGTTCGCGGGTGTCGTTCAATGGTAGGACTCTTGCTTCCCAAGCAAATAACGTGGGTTCGATTCCCATCACCCGCTCCAGATAAAACAAAACGCGCCTTGCTAGGCGCGTTTTTCATGGGCTGCGGCCGGATGATCAATGCGTGTGCAAACCACCATTGACCGAGAACTCCGCGCCAGTCGCATAGCCGCCATCTTCCGATGCCAGCCAGGCGATGATCGCCGCGATCTCGGTGGGCTCACCCAGGCGCTTCATCGGGATGGTGCCAACGATTTTCTCCAGCACATCGGGACGGATGGCCTTGACCATGTCGGTGCCGATATAGCCGGGGCTCACGGTGTTCACGGTCACGCCCTTGCCGGCCATCTCCTGGGCCAGGGCCATCGAGAAGCCATGCATGCCTGCCTTGGCGGCAGAGTAGTTGGTCTGACCCGCCTGGCCCTTTGCGCCGTTGACGGAGCTGATATTGACGATGCGGCCCCAGCCTTTTTCCACCATATCGGCGACGACCTGCTTGGTCACATTGAACATGGAGTTGAGGTTCGTTTCGATCACCGCTTGCCAGTCATCGGGTGTCATCTTGATGAACATGCGGTCCCGGGTGATACCGGCATTGTTCACCAACACATCGATGCTGCCGTGCTCCGCCTTGGTCTTGGCGAAGGCTTCCACGGTGGATTCCCAGTTGCCGACATTGCCGACCGAAGCGTGGAACTCATAGCCAAGCGCCTTTTGCTCGCCCAACCATTTTTGGAAATCGCGCGTGGGCCCGCAGCCCGCAATCACCTTGAATCCATCTTTGTGCAAACGCTGGCAAATGGCCGTCCCAATGCCTCCCATACCGCCGGTTACGTAGGCCACTTTTTGACTCATCACATCTCCTTGGTTTTGCATGAAATGCTTGTGCACTACCACTGTAACCAAGAAACGAGGTGTGCAAACGCTCGTTTACGCCAAGCGTACAAATTCTTGCAGTACCTCTCAATTTCGGCGATTTTGACCGGGTATTGCAACAGAAACGCGCCAGATTAACGCGCGGTTTTGATCGTTTTCGCGCCGCATCAGCGCAAACCCTATCACGAAGCAGACAGCCATAGTCAGGTATTTTTATGACAGACCAACGGCGATCGATTCCAGCAAAGGAATGCGTCTGCCTGCGCCATGCAACGCTTTTGAGCGGCTACGGGAACGCATCAAAAAACCGCCTCGGGAGGCGGTTTGTGCGCACGCGGGGCGGTGAACGCTCAGGCGCGTTCCACCGCCAGTGCCACGCCCATGCCGCCGCCGATACACAGGCCGGCAATACCGCGCTTGGAGCCACGGCGTTTCATCTCGTGCAGCAGTGTCACGAGGATGCGCGCACCGGATGCACCAATGGGGTGGCCAATCGCAATCGCGCCACCGTTGACATTGACCTTGCTGGTGTCCAGACCCAGCTCCTGGTTCACGGCGCAGGCCTGGGCCGCAAAGGCTTCATTGAGCTCGAACAAATCGACCTCCTCGGCCTTCCAACCGGTCTTGGCCAGCACCTTGCGCACGGCATGCATGGGGCCCATGCCCATGATCTTGGGGTCCAGGCCCACGGTGGCGAAGCCGACAATGCGTGCCAGCGGCTCAGCACCCAGCTCCTTGGCCTTTTTGGCGCTGGCAATCACCAGGGCGGCGGCACCGTCATTGAGGCCCGAGGCATTGCCGGCAGTCACCGAGCCAGCCTTGTCAAAAGCGGGCTTCAAGCTGGCCAGTGCTTCGCCATTGGTCTTGCGGTTGATGTATTCATCTGCCTTGAAGGCGACCGGGTCACCCTTGCGCTGCGGGATATGCACGGTGACGATTTCTTCGTCAAACTTGCCGGCATCCTGCGCAGCGGCTGCCTTTTGCTGGCTGGCCAGCGCAAAGGCGTCCTGCTTGTCGCGATCAATCTGAAATTCCTTGGCGACGTTCTCTGCCGTGATACCCATGTGGTACTGGTTGTACACATCCCAGAGGCCGTCGACGATCATCGTGTCGGTCATCTTCCAGTCGCCCATGCGCTGGCCGTCCCGCGAGCCGTTGAGCACATGGGGCGAGAGGCTCATGTTTTCCTGGCCGCCGGCCACCACGATCTCGGCATCGCCCTGGCCAACAGCCTGCGCTGCCAGCATGACTGCCTTGAGGCCCGAGCCGCAGACGGCGTTGATGGTCAGCGCCGGCGTCTTCTTGTCCACACCGGCCTTGATCATCGCCTGGCGTGCGGGGTTTTGGCCCACACCCGCGGCCAGCACCTGCCCCATGATGACCTCATCGACCTGGTCGGCGCCCACATTGGCACGGGCCAGCGCCTCCTCGATGACGGTGGCACCCAGGTCCGTCGCGGGCACTTTGGCCAGCGAGCCGCCAAACTTACCAACTGCCGTGCGCACGGCGGAGATGATGACGATGTCTTCCATGATTCTTCCTTTTAAAAAATGGGCACGGATGCCGTTGTCTCTGACGGCCATGCGATGCTAATTATTGCACCGCAGCATTTGAATTGCGATGCAGAAATTGCAACCAGACTGCTAGAACCTGTTCTAGGGGCTTACCAATCATGCTTTGGCTTGCACATAGCTGCCAGGCGCAGGCTCGAGCTCCCGGTAGTCGGTGCGCGCACGGCCATAGCTTTTGGGCGCTGCCACCTTTTTGCCGGCATGCTGGGCCAGCCACTGGCTCCAGTCTGTCCACCAACTGCCCGGCAGTTCGTCGGCGCCGTCGATCCAGGCGTCGATGTCGGCAGGCAATTGGCCATCCTCGCGCAGCCAGTGGCTGCGCTTATTTTTGGCGGGTGGGTTGATGACGCCGGCAATATGGCCCGAGGCACCCATGACAAAGCGCTTGTCGCCTCCCAGCACCTGGGTGGACGCGTAGGCCGCGCCAATGGGCACAATATGGTCTTCGCGCGAGCCATAGATGTACAGGGGCATATCGATCTTGCCGACATCGAGCTTTTCCCCGCAGACGCTGAGCGCGCCAGGCTGCACCAGCTTGTTTTCCAGGTAGAAGTTGCGCAGGTACCAGGCGTAATAAGGCCCGGGGAGGTTGGTGCAATCGCTGTTCCAGTACAGCAGATCAAAAGGCGGCGGCGTCTCGCCCTTGAGGTAGTTGCCCACCACATAGTTCCACACCAGATCGACCGGGCGCAGAAAGCTGAACGTGGAGGCCAGTTCCTGGCCAGGCATCAGGCCGTTCTGGCCCATGGTCAGCTCGCGGAACTTGACGAAGTTCTCGTCAATGAAGACATCGAGAATGCCGGTGTCCTGGAAGTCCACCAGGGTGGTGAGCAAGGTCGCGCTGGCCACCGAGTCATCGCCGCGCGCGGCCAGCACCGCCAGCGCATTGACCAGCATCGTGCCGCCCACGCAAAAGCCCAAAGCATTGATCTGGGGTTTGCCGGAGATGGCCTTGACCACCTCGATCGCCTCGAGCACCGCGCCGCCGATATAGTCGTCCCAGCCCTTGCCCCCCAGACTGGCATCCGGGTTGCGCCAACTGACGACAAAGGTGCGGTGGCCCTGGGCCACGCTGTAGCGGATCAGCGAGTTGTCGGGCTGCAAGTCCAGGATGTAGTACTTGTTGATGCACGGGGGCACAAACAGCATGGGGCGCTCATAGACCTGGGTGGTCAGCGGCTTGTATTCGATGAGCTGGAACAGCTCATTTTGGAAGACCACGGCCCCTTCGCTGGTGGCCACATTGCGCCCTACTTCAAACAGCGACTCATCGGTCATCGAGACATGGCCCTGGCGCATGTCGGCCAGCATGTTCTGCAAGCCCTGCGCAATGCTCTGGCCCTGGGTGTCAAGCGCCTTTTTCTGCGCCTCGGCATTGAAGGCCAGGAAATTGCTGGGCGCCGTGGCTGCCAGCCACTGCTCCACGCCGAAGCGGACGCGGGCGCGGGTTTTCTCGTCGCCTTGCACGGCGTCCGCCATGTCCATCATGGTTTTGGCATGCAGCGCGTAGCTGGCGGCGGTGAAGGTCGACACAGGGTTGTGCTGCCAGGCGTCGCCGGCAAAGCGCCGGTCCTTGGGCAGGGACACCTCGCCCTTGGCACCTTCGGTCCACAGCGCCAAGGCCGCTTGCGCGTACTGCGCCTGAATGGCCTGCAGCTTTTCCATATCAAAGCTGACGGGGGGCGCGCCCGCTGGCAGGGCCCCCAGACCGGCGGTGAAGCCCTGAGGTGCGCCTACCGCATTGAAAGGAGATGCCATGGTCTGCATGGACTGCATGCGCTCCATCCATTGCTGGGTCATCTGGCTGAGTTGCTGGAACTGGTCGCTGCCCAGTCCCCAATACGGTTGCTGCGTCATCGTCGTCTCCCTGAACAGGCTCCATGCCGGGCATGGGCTTGTGTGCATCTTAGGCGCAAAAAATGGCAGCCGTGTGCTGGCGTGCTGCAAGTTCGGGTAAATTCCAGGGCATGTACCTGATAGCGATAGCCTGGCTTTATGTGGTGGTGTTGATGGCGGTGGTCGAGGCCGCCAGCCCCCAGGGCAGCCTGCTGGGCGCCTTTTTCACCCTGATGCTCTACGGCGCGCTGCCGCTGGGTCTGCTGCTGTTCATTGCCGGCACGCCAGCGCGGCGCCGGATGCGCCACCGGGCCGAAGCCGAGGCGCAACAGGCCCCTGCCCCACCGCCGCCCGATAGCCATTAATGCGCTGAATGCCGCAGTCGCAGGCTGCTGAACACACCCGACATCGCGGCAAAGCCGGCTGCCAGATACAGCGCCACCGTCGTGCCATGGCCGCTGGCCACTGGCCACAAGGTGAAGATGATGGCCACCAGCACAGCGCCCAGCGATTGCCCAGTCAGCCGCGCCGTGCCCAGCATGCCGCTGGCAGCGCCTGCGCGGGCCAGCGGCGCCGAGGTCACGATGGTGTGGTTGTTGGGCGACTGGAACAGCCCAAATCCCAGGCCGCACAAGGCCATGCGCCAGCCGATGTTGAGATCGCTCGGGTCCACCGGCAGCAGCGCCAGGCTCAAGAGGCCCATCGCCAAAATCGCCATGCCGATGCCGCCCAGCAGGCCGTCTTCCACCCGGCCAATCAGCCGGCCCGCCAGCGGGGCCACCATCACGATGGCCACCGACCAGGCCGTCATTAGCATGCCGGCGGCAAAATGGCTGCGCTGCAGCGCATCGAGCAGCAAGAAAGGCAGCGCAATAAAGGACAGCATCTGCGCTGCAAAGGCCCCAATCGACGCCCCCATGGACAGCGCAAAAACGGGAATACGCAGCAAGTCCAGCGGCAGCAAAGGCAGGCTCAGTTTGCGTTGGCGCAGCACATACCAGGCGCCCAGCAGCAGGCCCAGGCCCAGCATCAGCCAGCCTGAGGCGGACGCGCCGCCCGACTCCATGCCATGGCGCGCGCCGATGCGCTCGGCACCCAGAAACACCAGCGAGAACATCGCAAAGTTCAGCGCCACATCGATGGGGGTCAGCTTGGCATGCGGTGCATCCAGCAGCTGCTGCGGGTTGCGCGGCAAGGCCTTGCGGCCCAGCCACAAGGTCAGAATGCCCAGCGGCACATTGATGGCAAACAGCCAGGGCCAGCTGGCCACCGACAAAATCAATGCCGCCACACCAGGGCCGGCCACCGACGAGATGGCCACCACCAGCGAGTTAAGCGCCATGCCCTTGCCCAGCTTGGCCGCCGGGTAGGTCAGGCGCACCAGTGCGGCATTGACGGCCATCACCCCGGCCGCGCCCATGCCCTGCAGGCCGCGCGCTGCAATCAGCAGCCACAGCGACTGGGCCAGCATGGCCACGGCCGATGCCAGCGTAAAACACACGAGACCCACCAGGTAGACCTTGCGGTAGCCAATGCGCTCGCCCAGTGCGGCCAAGGGCAGCAGCAGGCCCAAGGTGCCCAGCTGGTAGGCATTGATGACCCAGATCGCCTCGGCAGGCGATGCCTGCAGTTCCTTGGCCACCGTGGGCAAGGCCAGGTTCATGATGCTGCCATCGAGCACGGCCACGATCAGGCCCAGCACAATGACCAGCATCGCCAGGCGCCGCTCGGGCATGGGCAGACCCTCGCTCAGCGAGGCCGGTTGCATGCGTGCCTCAGCCACGGCAGATCACCGGCATCTGTGGATGGGCAGTTTTCATATGGCGACGCTTTCCACCACCTGGGGCTTGCCCGGGTAGAGCATGGTTAGGTGGGGAATGCCATCTTCCAGATAGGGCTCGGAGACAACGTCGAATCCGCAGCCTTCGTAGAATTTTTGCAAATAGGCCTGCGCGCCAATGCGAATGGCGGTGCCTGGCCACAGGCGGTCGGTCTCGGCCATTGCGTGGCGCATCAGCTCCCAGCCAGCCCCCGTGCCGCGCATCGCCTGCATGACGGCCACGCGGCCAATCGACGGCTCTGGATAGGCCAGTCCCGGCGGCAGCACCCGCACATAGGCTTGGAGCACGCCTTGCGCATCACGCCCCAGCAGGTGCCAGGCGTCCTGGTCTTTGTAGTCCAGGTCCTGGAAGGCGACCTGCTCGGCAATAAAGACCTGGCAGCGCACATGCAGCAGGTCATAGAGTTGCTGCAGATTGAGTGCCGAGAAGGGCTGGAAGGACCAGCTCAGCTGGTCCACTGTTGAAGAAGGCTTTGGCATGTTCTGTCCATCTATCGAGGGCCTGGGGACAGTGGCCACAGGCCCAGCTGCGCGCTCGCGCACCATTGCGCGAGCGTGGAAATCAGTCGGTCTTGATCTGCTTTTTGGCGGCCTGCAAAGACTGCACGACCTCGGGCATCACGTACTTGAACGTGCCCGTTGCATGGCTGCACAAGGCACCCTGCTCGTCATAGAGCCAGGCCTCGCAAAACGCCATGCGGCTGCTGCGCGAGAGCAGCTTGCCCTTGGCCACCAAGGCGCCTTTGGCCGGCGCCATGAAGCTGGTTTTCATCTCAATCGTCACCGCGCCACTGCCGGGGATGGCACTGCGCGCCGCATGGGCCATCGTCACATCAAGCAAGGTCATCGATGCACCGCCATGGGTGACTTCGTAGCTATTGAGGTGTTCGGGCCGGGCCCGGTAATGCAGCTCCGCCTCGCCGTTTTCCCAGCGGTGCAAGCGAAAGCCCAGGTGGCTGACAAAGGGGATTTCAACTTCAAAGGGCAGCACAGCACAGGCTCCAGCAACAGGCAAGCATGGAGCATACCGCCTTTGGGCGCTGCCCTGGGGCAAACCCTGACATACAAGCGACAGCCAGTCGGGCAATACGCTGGCGAGCGCCATCTGAACCGATTCTTACAGCGTGGCGATGGCCACGCCCCCGCGCAAACGCTGCTGCACCACGGTCGCCATGCCGGCAGGCGCTTGGGCCAGCAAGGCGGGCCAGGCGCTCTGCGCCTGCCGCACCATGTCCTTGAGCAGGCTGATATGGCGCGGCACGCGCAGCAGACCGGCGGCCTTCAGAAGGGCCGCCACATCGTCCCAGCTGAGCGCCCGCATACTACTGTCAATGGCCTTGTTGACGGCATACTGCTGCGGGGCCGAACCGTCGATGAAGGCCGCGACGCAGACACAGTCGTAGACGGGGGCCAGGCGCGGCTGGCGCCCATCGGGGTAGACCAGCGCCCAGTTCTTCAGGTGCGCATCGGTATTGCCCATCAGGATCGCGGCCACGGTACGTGCCAGAAACTCCCGGGTATCGGCCACAGGCTGCGGGCTCAAGCGGTCGAGCACGCGCAGCATCGTCGGCCAGTCCTGCTGCAGGCCCTTGCCGTACTTGTGGCGCGGCGCATAGCCCAGCGCCTGGTTGAACTCTTCCATGTGCACGCGTGTGCCATCGGGCAGGTGGTCAAAGCGTTGCACGGCCAATATCTCGTCAAACGGCAGCTGCTCGGGCAGATCGGCCTGGGCGCGGCTGATGATCTGCGCATCGGCCGTCGTCAGCCCCAAGGACTGGCACAGCTGGTAGCAGCTGAACTCGTTGGCCACCAAGTCCGGGTGCTGGGTGCTGGGCAGCTTCAGGATCACGCTGCCCGCCGCGCCCCGGCGGCGCACGGTGTAGCGCCGGCCATCCTGCACCGCGCTGAACTTGGTGACGATGCCCGGCAGCGACGCGGCATCGGCCACCGGAAACTCGACAAAACCGGGCTCGAGCACATCGAGGCCTTGCGAGGTATGCCAATGGCGCACCACGTCGGGAATGGCTTCGTCGCGGGGCACCGGCTCCACCTCCAGCGCGCCCATCAGGTCGTGTCCGGCAGCGGCCAGCAGCTCAAACTCGTCATCGGGGGAGCAGCCCCGCTCAGCGGCCAGGCGCTGGCGGTTGTGGCCTTCGGGCAGCAGATTCTGGAAATAGACCGGCCAGCGCCCATCGGTGCGCACCAGCCGGGCATCGCGCGCGGCATGCAAGATGCGCTGGGTGTCGGCCTCCGTCGCGCCCTGGTAGCTGAGCGAGAGCACAGGCCGCTCCGGATCCGCGATATAGCTGTCCTCGAACGAGACGCGCAGGATATCGCCGTACTGCGACAGGTAGCCGATGGCGCGCCGCCCCCCGCCCATGCTGCCAGGCAAGTGCATATAAAGACGCAGGTAGCGGATGGAGGTGCTCATTCAGTGCATGGCTTGCCCAAAGCCATCCTTCAGGGCTGGCGACCGGCCAGGCTGTCCACGACCGAAGGTGGCGCCTCCGCACCGGTTGGCTGGCCTAAAAACTTGCCGCCCGACTGGATAAAGGCCTGCAGCGCGGGCAAAAGATCTGCCGGCACTGCCACAAGCTGCATGCCCAGCACCCGGGCCATTTCGGCCACGGTCGAGTAGCGCGGGTCGACATCGCCGGTTTCAGTGCGCTGCACCGCCATGCGCGAGAGCCCCGCCTGCTCGGCCAATTGGGCCTGGGTCAGTTGCTGGGCTTTGCGGGCTGCCACCAAGGTGGCCATCAAGGGGGTAGTCATGCTGCACATTCTACTCTTTATTGATTAAATGAGTAGATTAAATGGCACACTTAGCATTACAAAAGATTCACAAATTACTCATTTTGAGATAAATGAGTACTTTGAGAGCAAAGCTTGAGCGATGACGAAGCCCCTAGGCCACCCAGATGCAAGCGGCAAAGCGCCCGGTGCCCCCACCGGGTGAGCCATCTCGCCGGTGCGAGAAAAACCGCTCTTTGTTGGCCACGGTGCACCAGTCCTGGCTGCCGTCATTGCCAAACAACTGCGCAAGGCCCAAGCGCTGCAAGCGGTAGCGGGCCAGCCCGCTCAGGTTGGCAAAATACTTGCCCGGCGCGCCGGGTTCGAACAGCGGCGCGCAATCCGGATCCGGCCCGACAAAGGCGGCCTGCACCTCGGCACCCACTTCAAACGCGGGCTGGCTGATGCATGGACCCAGCCAGGCCATGGTCTGCGTGGCAATCTGGTTATCGCTCAGGCCAGCCTGGCCCGCCTGCCGGCGCACCCGATCGGCATAGGCCGCAAAGCAGTTCTCCAGCACCCCTAACCCGTCCTGTCCCAGCAAACCCCGCCAACCGGCGTGGGCGGCGCCTACCACCGGCAGCTGCTGGTGACAGAACAAGACCGGCAGACAGTCGGCTGCCATGACGGTGCAGCCCAGCCCTGGCACATCACTGACGCTGGCATCGGCCGGCTGCTCCTCGCCGCCGCCTTCACCCAGCACCTGCACATGCCTGCCATGCACCTGGCGCACAAATACCGGCTGACGGGGGCGGGCCTGGTCGGCACCGTAGCCGGCCTGCTGCTCCAGCGCCTGCATGGCCTGGGCGAGCAGCTGACGGTTGCTTTGCACATGGCCGGGAACATCGCCCACGTTAAAGCTCAGGTTGGTGGTGCCAAACAGGCCTTCGCTGGCGCCGCCAGCGCGCGTGGTGCAGAGCGCAAACACACCCGGTGGCGTGGGCCACTCGGGCAGCAGCCAGTCGGCGGGAAAGTGGTTGGACGCAGCGCTACTCATGGCTGGGCATCCGGGCAGGCGGCAGGCTGGGCCTTTTGCACCGCATCCGTCGCCATGGCGGCCTCATAGGCGGCCATGGTCAGCGGCAGACCGTCAAGGCTGACCTTGAAGCGCTGGGCATTGAAGATTTGCGGCACCAGCGCGCAGTCGGCCATCGTCAGGCTATCGCCCCAGCAAAAACGCGATGGCGCCAAGCCTTGCGCCTGGCGCTCGGCCGCCAGCAGCACCAATTGGCGCTCAAAGGCCTCCAGCCCGGTACGGCACCAGTGCTGGTACCACTGGGTTTTTTCAGCATCGCTGTGGCCCAGCTCGCCGGTCAGGTAGGCCAGCACCCGCAGGTTGTTGATCGGGTGGATCTCGCAGGCCACCTGCAGGGCCAGCGCGCGGATGCGGGCACGGGCCAGCGCATTGCCCGGCAGCATCGAAGACGTCTGCGGGTAGGCCTCGTCCAGCCACTCGATCACGGCCAGCGACTGGTTCAGCCACAGGCCGTCATCGGTCTCCAGCGCGGGCACCAGCGCGTCGCCCACATGGCTGGCAAAGGCGGGTTCGCGGTGCTCGGCCTTGACCAGGTGCACCGGCAGATAGTCATAGGCCAGGCCCTTGGCCTGCATCGCAATGCGCACCCGGTAGGACGCGGACGAGCGGAAATAGTTGTGCAGCTTCATGGCAACCGAGCATAACGCAGGGCGCTGCAGCAGCCGGTCATCCAGTCACCCGCATGACAGCTGGCGTTGCCTGGCATGCCAGGGCCAGCATGGGCGCAGACCGCGATCCTGCAAAGCGGTTTGTTTTGCCGCATAATTTTTGGCACCGCTTCAACCGGGCGGTTTCCTCCCGCCTCCAACCAAAGTCCAGCATGAGCCAATACGTCATCCCTCCAGCCTCGCCAACCGGCGTACCTGTTCAAGGCAGCGACCAGCTGTTCCCCGTGCGCCGCGTCTACTGCGTGGGCCGCAACTACGAAGATCATGCCAAGGAAATGGGCTTTACCGGCCGCGAGGCGCCCTTCTTCTTCATGAAGCCCGCTGATGCGGTGGTGCCCGTGGCCACAGGTAGCAGCGGCCAGATCGCCTACCCAACGCTCACCAGCAACCTGCACCACGAGATCGAGCTGGTGGTGGCCATTGGCAAGGGCGGCAAGAACATTGCTGCAGCGGACGCCGCCGCGCACATCTGGGGCTATGGCGTGGGGCTGGACATGACGCGCCGCGACCTGCAAAACGACATGAAAAAGCAAGGCCGCCCCTGGGAGATCGGCAAGGCCTTTGAAGGCAGCGCACCCATCGCAGCCCTGGTGCCCGCCGCCCAGGCCGGTGATGTCAACAACGCCGAGATCTGGCTCAAGGTCAACGGTGCCGAACGCCAGCACAGCAATGTGCAAAAGCTGATCTGGAACATTGCCGAGACCATTGAAGTGATCTCGCAAGCCTGGGAGCTGCAAGCCGGTGACCTGATCTTCACCGGCACGCCCGAAGGCGTGGCCGCAGTCGTCAAGGGCGATGTGCTCGAAGGCGGCGTGACGGGCCTGCCCCCATTGAAAATCGAGCTGGTGTAAGGCCAGGACAACGCGCCACCCGCTGCGGTGGCGCTTTTTTTCGTCCCTGGCCGCGAGCAGCGCGACCTTGACGCACAATAGACCGCATGACCTCACGCGCCCCCGTTGATTTTTGCCGCCGCTGCGGCACCCACGTTGAGCACCGACTGCCCGATGACGGCGACACCAAGATCCGCGCGATCTGCCCGGCCTGCCATACCGTGCACTACGAGAACCCGCTGAACGTGGTGGGCACCGTCCCCTATATGGGCGACAAGGTGCTGCTGTGCCTGCGCAATATCGAGCCACGCAAAGGTTACTGGACCTTGCCGGCCGGCTTCATGGAGCTCGATGAGACCACCGGCCAGGGCGCCGAGCGCGAGACCGATGAGGAAGCGGGCGCCGACATCGCGATGGGCCCGCTGTTTTCGCTGGTCAATGTGCCGCATGTCGGCCAGGTACACCTGTTCTACCTGGCCCAGCTGCAAAGCACCGAATTCAAGCCCGGCTGGGAGACCATCGAAGCGCGGCTCTTCAGCGAGGCCGAGATTCCTTGGGACCAGATCGCCTTTCGCACCGTCAAGGTCACGTTGCAGCGCTATTTTGAAGACCGCAAGCGCGGCGCATTCGGCATCCATGTGATCGATCTGGAGACACCCGCCGGCCCCTTGGTTCCCCCCAAGGCTACCGAAGCGTCCACCACCTCGGCCGCTTCCTGACCAGTGTGCAAGCCATGACTTCTACCTTCACCCCGACCACCTCCTCCATCCGCCGCCGCCTGCTGGGCAGCTTGGTACTGCCCGCCGTGGCGGCCAGCAGCGCCTGGCTGCCAGGCCTCGCCCATGCCGCCAAGCTGCAGGACATGGCGCTGGCCCTGGTCGAGAAATACAAGCTTGGCCACAGCCTGCCCCAGGTGGGTTTGCAGATTGCGGCCAAATCGCCCGAGTACCAGGCCTTGATCGACAAGATGGGCCAGCAGCAAGCCGGCCAGGCGATGATTGCAGCGACACGCTCGGTCGCAGCCGACTACCAAAAGCGCTGGAACACGCAGCTGGCTGCCGCCTACGCACAGAATTTCAACGAGGCCCAGCTGCAGTCCTTGCTCGACCAGGGCCCGCAATCGCCGCATGCGCAGCTGATGCAAAGCAAGCAGGCCGATATCAACCGCATGATGCAGCAGTCGAGCTCGGGCCTGCTGCGCGAGATGATGGCCAAGGCCTATACCAAGGCGCAGCAACCGTCCCCAGCACCCAGCCCTGCGGCCAAAAAGCCTAAGCCCTGAGTCGCAGGGGAACCACACCTGCTTTGCGCGTGATTCTGCAACGCGCGCTGACACGACAATGCCGTACCCACTGCCAAGTGGCTACGGCATTTTGATGGGCTGCTTATTTAGCGGCTGTCGCGCTTGGCCTGTGCCGCCCGGGTTTTGGACTGGCCGCTGGCCTTGATTTTCTTGTTCACCGGCTGGGCCTTGATGGGGTTGCCCCGGCTGGCCGCGGCCGGCTGGCGGGTAGGCACCGCGCCGCGCGCAGCAGCGGCTGCGTTACCGCCGACCTCGGCATTGGCAGCGGTGGTTTTGCGTGCTTTGGCCGGTGCCGCTGCCGCTTTCTTCGCAGGGGCCTTGGTGGACTTGGCTGCTGGTTTTTTGACCGCAGCGGCCTTCTTGGCTGCGGGCACCTTCACAGCCGTCTTGGCTGCTTTGCGCGGCGCGGCAGCAGGCGTTGCGGACGCCGTCTTGGTCGCAGGCTTTTTCACCGCGCTCTTGGCTGCAGACTTGGTCGCGGTCTTGCTTGCTGTTTTTGTAGCAGTTTTTTTTACCGCCTTCGCAGGGGCAGCTGCACGTTGGGTCGCTGCGCCTGCCGTACTCTTGGCAGCAGTAGCCTGGAGCTTGGCCAGCCGCTCTTCAAAGCGGCCGAGCACGTCCTGCATCACATCGGCTTTGAGTTCGGTGCGGCTGTTCTCATTGCCAGTGGGCCTGCTGGCGGCGGCCGGGCCCTTTTGGGTTTTCACCGACTGGCGTTGGTAGAGATCGCGGTACTTGGCGCGCAAGGTACGGCTGCGGGTGATCTTGCTGCTGAGCTGACGCTCGGTCAGATCCTTGATCGCATTGGCACGGCTGGCTTGGAACAATTCCAATTCAGGCTTGGTCAGCAAGGTCTGAACTTGTCTCAGGGTATAGCTCACGGCATCTCCTCTGCATAAAAAAGCAGGGCCGCCGGATAGCGGCCACTGGCGTTTTTCATCGTATTGACATCTGGTGCGTGGCGATGTCAGAGAAAGCCCCCTTATCCCTATGGCCCCATCCGCTGCCATGCAGTGCTGAAGGACCAGCCTTTTGGGTCAGATCAAGGCGCGCCGTTTTGCAGCAGCCGCAGCATCGCCGCCTCGTTCAGCACCGTCACGCCCAGCTCCTGGGCCTTGGTCAGTTTGCTGCCGGCGTCCGCGCCGGCCACCAGGTAATGGGTCTTCTTGCTCACCGAGCTGGAGACCTTGGCGCCTGCCGCTTCCAGCAGGTCCTTGGCTTCATCGCGGCCCATGGTGGGCAAGGTGCCGGTCAGCACCACGGTCATGCCGGCCAGAATCTGCGCGGGCTTTTCGGCAGGCACCGCTTCGTCCCAGTGCACGCCGGCTGCACGCAGTTGCTCGACCACCTCGCGGTTGTGCGGCTGCGCAAAAAAGGTGTGCAGGCTATGGGCCACCACCGGCCCCACGTCGTTCACCTGCAGCAGATCGTCGACCGAGGCATCCATGATGGCATCGAGCACTCCAAAGTGCTTGGCCAGGTCCTTGGCGGTGGATTCGCCCACATGGCGAATGCCCAGGCCAAACACAAAGCGAGCCAGCGTGGTTTTCTTCGAGGACTCCAGCGCCGCGAGCACATTCTGTGCGGATTTCTCTGCCATGCGCTCGAGGCCCGACAAGGTCGCAATGCCCAGTTTGTAGAGGTCGGGCAGGCTGCGGATCACGCCGCTGTCGACCAGCTGGTCGACCAGCTTGTCACCCAGACCTTCGATGTCCATCGCGCGGCGGTGCGCATAGTGCAGGATGGCCTCCTTGCGCTGGGCCACGCAGAACAGGCCGCCGGTGCAGCGGTGGTTGGCCTCGCCTTTTTCACGCACCACATCGCTGCCGCAGACCGGGCATTGGCTAGGCATCGAGAAGTTGGGCACATACTGCGAGCGCAGGCCAGGCACCCGACCCGCCACCTCGGGGATCACGTCGCCCGCGCGGCGCACGATGACATCGTCCCCCACCCGTACCCCCTTTTTGCGGATGTCGAACACATTGGACAGGGTGGCATTGGTGACAGTGACGCCACCGACAAACACCGGTGCCAGACGCGCCACCGGCGTCAGCTTGCCGGTGCGGCCCACCTGCACCTCGATGCCTTCAAGCCGCGTCACCATCTCCTGGGCCGGGTACTTGTGGGCCACGGCCCAGCGCGGCTCGCGGCTGACAAAGCCCAGCTCCAGCTGCAGCGCGCGGCTGTTGACCTTGTAGACCACGCCATCGATCTCGTAACCCAGGTTGGCGCGCTCAGCGCCCATGCGCTGGTGAAAGGCCACCAGCGCATCGGCACCCTGGGCCACGCAGACCTGCGGCGCCACTGGAAAGCCCCAGGCGCGCAGCTGCATCAGCATTGCGTAGTGGCTGTCCCACTGCATGCCGCCTTGGGCCACCGGCGTCACCTCACCCAGGCCATAGGCGAAAAACGACAGCGGGCGCCGGGCGGTGACGTTGGAGTCAAGCTGGCGCACTGCGCCGGCTGCCGCATTGCGCGGATTGACAAAGGTCTTGCCGCCCGCAGCTTCTTGCTTGCGGTTGAGCGCGTCAAAATCATCGCGGCGCATATAGACTTCGCCGCGCACCTCCAGCACCGGTGGCACGGCGGCATCCTGGCGCAGCTGCAGCGGTATCTGGCGGATGGTGCGGATATTGTGGGTAACATCCTCTCCCACTTCGCCGTCGCCGCGCGTCGTGGCCTGCACCAGGCGCCCGCCCTCGTAGCGCAGGTTCATCGCCAGGCCGTCGAATTTGGGCTCAGCCACATACTCGACCGGCGGGTCACTGGGATCAAGGCCCAGCTCCTTGCGGATGCGCGCATCAAAGGCCTGCGCGCCGCTGGCTTCGTTGTCGGTCTCGGTGCGGATGCTGAGCATCGGCACGGCATGGCGCACGGGGGTCAGGCCTTCCAGAATCGCGCCGATCACGCGCTGGGTCGGCGAGTCCGGGCTCAGCAGCTCGGGGTGGGCTTTTTCCAGCGCTTCGAGCTGCTGGTAGACGCGGTCGTACTCACCATCGGGCACTGTGGGCGCGTCTTGCACATAGTATTCATGCGCCCACTGCACCAGCTGCGCACGCAAGGCCTGCACCTGGGCGGCAGCATCCTGTGGGGCGTCACCAGCGGGCGACGCGAAAAGATCAATATTCTCAGCCATGCGGCTTGACTCCGAAAATCTGGCAAAGCGCGGGGCTCTGCGTGGTCTGATGCCTGCGACTATACGGCCAAAGCCGCGCATTCATTGCGTAAACAGCGGCGCCCAGAACGCAAAAAAGGCTGCACAGGCAGCCTTTGGCAAAACGGGTGCGGCTTAGCTGAACAAACGCCGTGCAGCCAGCGAGCCCGCTGCCAGGTCGCGCTGCTCGAGCTGGTCGTACAAGTTTTCCAGATCCTGGGCGATGGGGTCCACCACCATGATCGGCAGGGGCGTGCCATTTTGGTCGCAGATGACGCCGTCCATCTCGGCGCACAGCGCCTCGGCGGCAGTGCGCATCTTGTCGAAGGGCTTTTCGCTGCGTGCCACATGGGGCACATCCAGGCTCAGCAGCACATCGCGCAAGGCGCTGGCTTCCGGATCGTCGGCCAGTGCAGCCTGCGCGTCATAGGTCAGCGCCAATATGGCAGGCATTTGCTCGATGCCCGAAGGCATCACCATGCGGCCAGGGCCAGCCGGCACAAAGCCATGCTTGGCCGCAACCTGGGCCACATAGCCGGGGCTCCAGGAGGCGCGCTTGGCACGCAGCATAAAGGCCAGCTGCGCATCATGCTCGCTGGCAAAGGCGTCAAGTTCGCGAGCACGGGCCACTTCCTGCAGCATGTCAGGCGTGTCGTGCGCCGCGCCGATGCTGTCGGCAAACTGCTGGACCTTGGTGACGAACTCGGAAAACTCGATCTCGTTCATCGGGCCATGGCGGTTGGCCAGCTGCACGCCGGCCTGAAATCCGGTGTAGCGGGCGCCGGCGCGTGGCAGCTCCCAGGTCTGGCTGGTCTCGTTCAGGCCTTCGATGTTGAAGGCCTTGTTGCCGGCGCGAAAGCTGCTGGGCATGGCTGCGATGGCCGCATTGCCGGAGACGATGCCGTCGGTGTGGATGGTGGCAATCGCATCGGTGAGCGGGTCGAGAATCTGCTGGCGGTCACCCAGGTAGGTGCCGGGGTTGCCGCTGCGTGCCACCGCGCCTGCACCAAAGGCATCGGCACTGTGGCCGCTCAGGCGGGGGCCCTGGCCGCCCAGTTGGGCATCGAGCACCGGGTCACCGGTGGCTGACGATGCCGCGCGGCCATCAAAGCCGGGCTCGTAGCGCAGCTCGGAGTCGCCGCTCTGGCCTGGCTCCTCGGGCCGGGGTTTCTTGGGCTCGTTGCGGCGTGCCGACCAGGTGTTGTAGGCGATGTACAAAACCAGAATGACACCAAAGGTGATCACCAACGCCAGTTGAAAATTACTCATACGACTTCGTTTTTAAAAATCTTTCACGCCGAATCGGCCATCGACAAGGCAGATTCCATATCCACGGCCACAATGCGCGAGACGCCCTGCTCCTGCATTGTCACACCAATCAGCTGCTGGGCGATCTCCATCGCGATCTTGTTGTGGCTGATGAAGAGGAACTGCGTGCTGCGGCTCATCGAGGCCACCAGCTTGGCATAGCGCTCGGTATTGGCATCGTCGAGCGGCGCGTCCACCTCATCGAGCAGACAGAACGGCGCCGGGTTCAGCTGGAAGATCGCAAACACCAGCGCAATCGCGGTCAGCGCTTTCTCGCCGCCCGACAGCAGATGGATGGTCTGGTTCTTCTTGCCCGGCGGCTGGGCCATCACCTGCACGCCCGAGTCCAGAATCTCGTCGCCGGTGATGATCAGCTTGGCCTGGCCGCCGCCAAAGAGCTCGGGGAACATGCGGCCAAAATGGCTGTTGACGGTGTCAAACGTGCCCGAGAGCAGCTGCCGGGTTTCGGCATCGATCTTCTTGATCGCGTCTTCCAGGGTTGTCATGGCCTGGGTCAGGTCGTCCATCTGCGAGTCGAGGAAGGTCTTGCGCTCGCGGGCGTGGTTGAGCTCATCGAGCGCGGCCAGATTGACGGCGCCCAGCGCTTCAATCTCGCGGTGCAGGCGGTCAATCTCGCCTTGCAGACCGGTCAGGCGCACCTGGCCGTCCTTGACCGAGGCGGCAATGACCTCCAGATCGGCCTGGGCTTCCTGCAGCAAGGTTGTGTACTGCTCCAGGCCCAGTTGCGCGGCCTGCTCCTTGAGCTTGAACTCGGTGATGCGGTCGCGCAGCGGCTGCAGCTCGCGCTCAAACTGCTGGCGGCGCTCATCGCTGCTGCGCAGCCGGGCGGTCAGGTCGTCGTACTCGCTGCGGCGCGCGGCCAGGTCCTTCTCGCGCTCCATCTTCAGGTTCAGCGCATCTTGCAGGCCGCCTTGCGCGGCCGCGTCGTTGAGGCGCTTTTGCTCCTCCTGCGCGCGCAGCTGTTCATCGCCCAGGGCCTTGGCCTGCTGTAACGCCGTCTCCATCGTGCGGTTGAGCTCGGCGCGGCGCGCTTCCATGCTGCGCTGGCCAAACACCGCTTCCTGCGACTGGCGCTCCAGTGCACGCAACTGCTCGCGGGCGCTGGCCAGCTTGCGCTCGGACTCATACACGGTCTCATCGAGCTGGGCATGGCGCTCCTGGCTGTCGGCCAGCTGCATGTCCAGCTCTTCAAAGCGGGCCTCGGCCGCAATCCGGCGCTCCTGGATCTCTTCGAGCTGCTGCACCACTTCGCCCAGGTCGGTGTCGATCTGCGCGGTGCGGGCCCGGGCCTGCTCGGCCAACTGGGTCAGGCGCAAGGTCTCGACCTGCAGCTCATGGGCGCGGTTGCGGGTTTGCGCAGCCTCGGCGCGCACGGCCACCAGGCGCTGCGAGGCATCAGCGTAGGCGCTCTCGGCACGCACCAGCGCATTGCGCGCCTCTTCGCCAATCAGCGATTGGGCGCGCAGCTCCTTTTCCAGGTGTTCGATTTCCTGGGCCCGGGCCAGCATGCCCGACTGCTCGGAGTCCTGCGCATAAAAGCTCACGCTGTGCAGGCTCACCGAATGGCCGGTCGGCACAAAAATGGTTTCGCCCGCCTGCAGGCGGCTGCGCTGGGCCAGCGCCTCGTCCAGGCTCGGGCAGGTGTAGCAGCCGCTCAGCCAATCGACCAGCACGGCGCGCAGGCCGGCATCGTGCACGCGCAGCAAATCAGACAGCTGCGCGAGTTTGCCAGCAGGAGCTGCGGCCGGTGCTTGGGGCACGCTGTAGAAAGCCAGGCGGGCGGGGGGTGCATCCTGGGCACCTGCGCCCAAAAAGCCGCGCACCATATCGAGGCGGCTGACTTCCAGTGCAGCCAGGCGCTCGCGCAATGCCGCTTCGAGGGCGTTTTCCCAGCCGGGCTCGACCTGGATGCGGCTCCACAGGCCTTGGAGGCCATCGAGCCCATGCTTGGCCAGCCAGGGCTGCAGCTTGCCATCGGTCTTGACCTTTTCCTGCAAGGCCTTGAGGGCCTCGAGCCGTGCCGACAGATCGGCCTGCTTGGCGCCTTCCTGGTTGACCTGTTGCTGCTTGCTACGCCGCGCCTCATCGAGCTGGGGGACGCTGTCTTGCAGCTCCAGCAGGCGCCCTTCGGCAATCTCGGCGGCCTCGGCTGCTTCCTCGTTTTGCTGCTGCAGGTTGGCCAGGCGGGTCTCGTCGGGCGCGGCCATCGCATTGCGGTCGCTGCGCAATCGCTCGCTGCGCACTTCCAGGCCTCGGCTTTGTTCGTTCAGGCTGCGCTGCTCGGCGGCCAGCACCTGGATCTGCTGCTGCACCTGGGTGACGGAGCTGCGCTGCTCATTGGCGCGCTGCTGGGCCAGGCGCAGCGCCTCTTCCATATCGGGCAGCTGCAGGTTTTGCTCTTCGAGCTGGGCGGCCAG
Source organism: Comamonas koreensis (assembly GCF_014076495.1). Classification (NCBI taxonomy): domain Bacteria; kingdom Pseudomonadati; phylum Pseudomonadota; class Betaproteobacteria; order Burkholderiales; family Comamonadaceae; genus Comamonas; species Comamonas koreensis. Next base: position 3,109,483 of record NZ_CP043575.1, read on the forward strand.
CATCTCGGCGCGCTCTTCGGCATCCATGCCCTGGCCGGCCAGGTTCTCCAGCTCGGCCTCGGATTCGTCCTTGCGAACGGTCCACTGCGCAATCTGCTCGGCCAGTTGCACCAGTCGGTTTTCCACGCGCTGGCGGCCTTCGACCACATAGCGGATCTCCGCTTCGAGCCGGCCCACTTCGGCCGTGGCCTCGTAAAGCTTGCCCTGCGCCTGGTTGACGATGTCGCCCGCGGCATAGTGCGACTGGCGAATGGTCTCGAGGTCCGCCTCGACATGGCGCAGATCGGCCAGGCGCGACTCCAGGTCATTAACGGCCTTGAGGCCATCGATGCGCACCTTCTCCTGCTCCTGCTCGGCATCACTGCGTTTCAGGAACCACAGCTGGTGCTGCTTCAAGGTGGCGCTGGCATTGAGCGCGTTGTACTTGGCCGCCACCTCGGCCTGCTTCTCCAGCTTGTCGAGGTTGGCGTTGAGCTCGCGCAGGATGTCCTCGACCCGGGTCAGGTTCTCGCGTGTGTCGTTGAGGCGGTTCTCGGTCTCGCGGCGGCGCTCCTTGTACTTGGAGACGCCAGCGGCCTCTTCCAGAAACAGGCGCAGCTCTTCGGGGCGCGACTCGATGATGCGGCTGATGGTGCCCTGGCCGATGATGGCGTAGGCGCGCGGGCCCAGGCCCGTGCCCAGAAACACGTCCTGCACATCGCGCCGGCGCACCGGCATGTTGTTGATGAAGTAGCTGCTGCTGCCGTCGCGCGTGAGCACGCGTTTGACCGCAATTTCGGTGTACTGGCTCCACTGGCCGCCGGCGCGGTGGTCGCTGTTGTCAAACACCAGCTCCACGCTGGAGCGGCTGGCCGGCTTGCGGTGCGTGGTGCCATTGAAGATCACATCCTGCATGGATTCGCCGCGCAGCTCGCTCGCCTTGGACTCGCCCAGCACCCAGCGCACCGCATCCATGATGTTGGACTTGCCGCAGCCATTGGGGCCGACCACGCCCACCAGTTGCCCTGGCAGCATGAAATTGGTGGGCTCCGCAAACGATTTGAAGCCAGCAAGCTTGATGGAATTGAGGCGCACAGTGCTCGTTTTCTCTTGGATGGGCGGCGATCACCTGCCTGGCGTTGTCGCAAGCGGGCCGGGCCACGCAAGGTGGAGCTGGCCCGGCATGGCCGGCAGGTGCCTGAGGTCCCAGGGATCTCTTCTGATGAAGCAAGCGGTAGAACTCAGGCCGACATAATAACCGGCCCTCCTGGCCCACCAGGGACAAAAGCGCCTGCTGCTGCGGTTTTGCGCCCTGGGCAGGGTCAAATAATGTTGCGCCGCCGCTGCGCTGCGCCCTGCAGGGGCCAGGCTTGCTTTATAGACACAGGGCCACGCAGGGAAAGCCGCAAGGCAGACAATGGCTGCATGGATTCAAGCATGTCTACGCGCCCGGCGGCTGCCGCGGTCACCGCATCCACCCCGAGCACAGCAGTGTCTGCACTGCAGCCCGGTGCCCAGTGGCACAACGGTTTTGCCAGCCTGCCGCCGGTCTTCTACACCCGCCTGCAACCCACCCCCATGCCGCAGCTGGCGATGCCGGCGCGCAATGACGCGCTGGCCCAGGACATGGGGCTGTGCCCCGAATGGCTGGCCAGCAGCGAGGCCACCCAGGTGCTGGGCGGCAATGCGCTGCTGCCGGGCATGGACGCCCTGGCCAGCGTCTACAGCGGCCACCAGTTTGGCCACTGGGCTGGCCAGTTGGGCGACGGCCGGGCCATTTTGCTCGGCGAGATCCGCTCGGCGAGCGCCCCCGAGGGCCTGGAGCTGCAGCTCAAAGGCGCGGGCAAGACGCCCTATTCCCGCATGGGCGATGGGCGCGCGGTGCTGCGCTCGTCCATCCGCGAATACCTGTGCAGCGAGGCCATGCACGGCCTGGGCGTGCCCACCACGCGTGCGCTGTCGCTCGTCACCTCGCCCCAGCCCATCTACCGCGAGACGGTGGAGACCGCTGCCGTCGTCGCCCGCGTGGCGCCCAGCTTTGTGCGCTTTGGCCATTTTGAGCATTTCGCGGCCCGCGATGACCAGGACAGCCTGCGCAAGCTCGCGGACTATGTCGCCGAGCGCTACATGCCAGGTGTTGCCCAGCACGCCAGCGGCAGCACCGAGCGTTATGCCGCGCTGCTGGCCGAGGTGGCCGAGCGCACTGCGCGCATGATGGCGCTGTGGCAGGCCCATGGCTTTTGCCATGGCGTGATGAACACCGACAACATGAGCATTCTGGGCCTGACCATCGACTACGGCCCCTTCCAGTTTCTCGACCACTACGACGCCAACCATATCTGCAACCACAGCGATACCGGTGGCCGCTACGCCTTTGCCCGCCAGCCGCAGGTGGCCTACTGGAACCTGTTTTGCCTGGGCCAGGCGCTGCTGCCCTTGATTGAGGACGAAGCGACCACGCTGGCGGCGCTGGAGCGCTACAAGACCGCGCTGGAGCCTGCGATGCAGCGCGCACTGGGCGCCAAGCTGGGCCTCGATCCCGCCCGCAGCACCGCGCCCGAAGCGGTGGCCGCTGTGGTCAACCCCTTGCTCGCCCTGATGCAGCAGCACCGCACCGATTACAGCCTGTTCTGGCGCGCGCTGTCGCAAGCAGTGGCCGATGACAGCCTGCCTTCGCTGGCCCCATGGTTCAATGGCGATGCGGCGTTTGAGACCTGGCGCGAGCAGTACCAGGCGCTGCTTGCGCCCGGCGACGCAGCGGCCACTGGCGCGCGCATGTTGGCGGCCAATCCGCGTTATGTGCTGCGCAACCACCTGGGCCAGCAAGCCATCACTGCTGCCCAGCGGGGCGACTGGACCCCGTTTGCCCGCTTGCAAACCGTGCTGGCGACACCATATGCAGAGCATCCCGGCTGCGAAGACCTGGCCGCCCTCCCGCCCGACTGGGCGCAACATATTGAAATCAGCTGTTCATCATGAGCTTTCCCGTCCAAAAATCGGATGCCCAATGGCAGGCCGAACTCGCATCCAAGCAAGCCGAATCGGTGGCCTACCAGGTCACCCGGCATGCCGCCACCGAACGCCCTTTTACCGGCAAGTACGAGGCCCACTGGGCCGATGGCAGCTACCACTGCATCTGCTGCGGCGCCAAGCTGTTTGACAGCGACACCAAGTTTGACGCGGGCTGCGGCTGGCCCAGCTTCTCCGAAGCCATTCCCGGAGCGATCCAGGAGAACGTGGACCGCAGCCATGGCATGGTGCGGGTGGAGACGGTCTGCGCCCAGTGCGGCGCCCACCTGGGCCATGTGTTCCCGGACGGCCCCCAGCCCACCGGCCTGCGCTACTGCATGAACTCGGCTGCGCTGGACTTTGAAAAGCAGGACTAAGAACCTGTTCTAAGCCTGGCTTGCCGCTGCCATGACAGGCCGGTGGCAGGCGCGGCACGGAACTTTGGCTGCCGCCAGCGCTCTGACACCCCGGCAAGCCGAGGCGAGCACTTCAGCCCGGCTTAAGCTGGCAGCAAAATAGCTCGCGTATCATTGGACGCTTGCCTGCAGACGCGCCCTTCAAACAAACACAAGCACCCAAAGCCCTGCTCTCTTGTCCGCACTGCGCTCCGGCTTTTGAGCCATGCCGTGCACAGCCCGCATCGCCTGATATGAAATTTTTGATTGATTTTTTCCCCATCCTGCTGTTTTTCGCAGCGTTCAAGGTCTGGGGGGTGTTTGTGGCCACCGGGGTGGCCATCGTGGCGACCATTGCGCAAATCGCCTACCTGCGCTTCAAGGTCGGCAAGGTAGAACCCATGCAGTGGATCAGCCTGGGCGTGATCGTGGTGTTTGGTGGCGCCACCCTGCTTTTTCACGACGAGTCTTTCATCAAGTGGAAGCCGACCGTGCTGTATTGGGTGATGGCGGCCGTGTTGCTGGGCGGCCAGTGGTTCTTCAACAAGAACCTGATGCAAAAGCTGATGTCGGCGCAGGTGCAGCTGCCCCAGCCCGTCTGGAACACGGTCAATTACAGCTGGGCCATCTTTTTTACCCTTATGGGCATTGTCAACATCTGGGTCGCCTACCAGTTTGACCTCGATACCTGGGTCACCTTCAAGATGTTCGGCGGCCTGGGCCTGATGCTGGTCTTTGTGCTGGGCCAGGCCATGTACCTCAGCCGCCACATCCAGCACAACCCGGAAGACCAACCCTGAGCAGGCGCCTGAGCCTGAGGTGCCGATAGCAGCGCTTCGCCAAGGCTCCCAGCCCGCCCGCATTCACTCCTTTTTTATGCAAGCCCAGGACATTACCGCCACCGCCATTGAAGCGGTGCTGCGCGACAAACTCTCGCCCACCCAGTTGGAAGTGATCGATGAAAGCGGTCTGCACGCCGGCCATGTGGGCGCCAATGACAGCGGATTTGGCACCCATTTCCGGCTGCGCATCGCTTCACCCTTATTTACTGGCACATCACGCATAGCCCAGCATCGGCTTGTGTATGATGCGCTCCAAGCATTCATTGACGCGGGTTTACATGCCCTTGCCATTGAAGTCCTGCATACACCAAAACAATGAAATCACTGGTGTATATTTCCTTCATAGATAAACAATTTGGATTTCGCATGAAAAAACAGCTCTTGTCCGGTCTGGTTGCAGCTGCCCTGCTTGGTTCAGCCGCGCTGCCTGCAGTGGCCCAAAACATTGGCATCGTCAATGGCAAGCCAGTGCCCTCATCCCTGCTGCAGACCTTCAAGGAACAAATGGAGCGCAGCGGTCGCCCGGTGAGCGCCGAGCAAGAAGGCCAGATCAAGGAAGCCATCATTGAGCGCGAAATCTATGCCCAGGCTGCCAAGGCCCAAGGCCTGGACGCGACCGAGTCCTTCAAGGGCCAGGTCGAGCTGGCGCGCCAAGGCATCCTGACCCAGGAGCTGTTTGCTGCCTACGAAAAGGCGCATCCTATCTCTGACGCCGCTGCCAAGGCCGAGTACGACAAGTTTGTTGCGACCAACCAAGGCAAGGAATACCACGCCTTCCACATCCTGGTGGACAGCGAAGACAAGGCCAAGGCCCTGATCGCCCAAATCAAGAAGGGTGCCAAGTTCGAAGACCTGGCCAAGAAGGAGTCCAAGGATCCTGGATCGGGCCAGCGCGGTGGTGATCTGGACTGGGGCAATGCCGCCAACTACGTCCCTGAGTTCTCCGAAGCGATGACCAAGCTGAAGAAGGGCCAGATGACCGATACCCCGGTCAAGACCCAGTTCGGCTACCACATCATCCGTGTGGACGATGTGCGCGAAGCGCAACTGCCCAAGTTCGAGGAAGTCAAGCCCCAGATCGAGCAGCAACTGCGCCAGCAACAAATCCAGAAGTACCAGCAAGAGCTGCGTGAAAAGGCCAAGGTCGAGTAATTCTCGCCACTTCGCTTCTACTTGCAACCCCTGCCCCGTGCAGGGGTTGTGCTTTGTGGGCTGCGGCCTGCCACTGTGCGGCGCTACACTCGGATGGCTCTGGCTGGCCCCTGAAGGTCAGCCTTCTTCCTTGCGGCAGCCCTGTGCTGCTGCTGCCTTTACAAGAAAGAAAACCCCATGCGTCTTTTGCACACCATGCTGCGCGTTGGCAATCTCCAGCGCTCCATCGATTTCTACACCCAGGTGCTGGGTATGCGCCTGCTGCGCACCTCGGAAAACCCCGAGTACAAGTATTCGCTCGCCTTTGTCGGCTACGAAGGCGGCAACCCTGGCCAGGCCGAGATCGAGCTGACCTACAACTGGGGCACCGAGAGCTATGACCTGGGCACGGCCTATGGCCATATTGCGCTAGGCGTGCCCGATGCCTATGCCGCTTGCGAGAAGATCAAGGCCAATGGCGGCAACGTCACCCGCGAAGCCGGCCCTGTGAAGGGCGGCACCACGGTGATCGCTTTTGTGACCGATCCTGATGGCTATAAAATTGAGCTCATCCAACGCGATGAAAGCGGCGCTGGCGGCGGTCTGCGCTAAGGCCAGCCCGGGGCGCGTCTTTCAATCACGCCCCACCTCAGCCAAAGCCAGGCCCATACCTGGCTTTTTGCATTCCAGCCACCAAGGGCCATCGGCGCTGGTCAGCGGCTATGGCCGTTGTGCTGCTTGTTTTTGTACATGTCCAGATCGGCGTGCTTGAGCAGGCTTTGTGGGTCGGCACCATCGATCGGATAGATGGCCTGCCCGATGGAAGCACCCAGATGAACCACCTCGCCCTCAGGCAAGCCCTTGAGCGTCTGCAGCGCAGGGGCGAGAACCTCCAGGATCTTGGTTTTCACCACCTGGATCTGCTCGTCGCTGTGGATGCCCTGCAGCACAGCCACAAACTCATCCCCTCCCAGGCGAATCAGTACGTCGTTGCTGCGCAGCACTTCCTTGAGGCGCTGCACTACCTCGATCAGGGCCAAATCGCCGTTTTCATGCCCCCAACGGTCATTGAGCGGCTTGAACTGGTTGAGGTCGATAAAGAGAATGGCAAACACCGCCTGCTTGGGCGCGTTCGGCCGGGTCAGGGTCTCCAGAATATGGTTCAGCGCGCTGCGATTGGCAGCGCCAGTCAGCGCATCGGTGAACAAGCGATGCCGCATATGGTGGACATTGCTGGCCAGTTCACCAATCTCATCATTGCGCTCCACACCAATGGGCACATCGATCTCGCCCTGCCCGACGCGGCGCACCGCATAGGTGAGTGAGCGCATGTCCTTGGCCAAGCCGCCAAAAATGCGCAAACCCAGCGCCAATGCAATACCCAGGGCCAGCAGGCCCAAGGCCACCACCAGCACCACATGGGCGCGGATGCCTGCCAGCATCTGCTGGTGCGGCACAGCGACCACAGCGAGCCAGTTGAGGCCCGCCTCATCGGTCACGCGGCGGTAGGCTACCTCGATCGCATGGTCCTTGGCATCAAAGATCAGCGCCGTGCGCGCCACCTCATTGGACTGCGAGAACTCATGCACCAGCTGCCGGTACACCACTTTGAGCAAGGGATTGCCGGCGCTGGCGGCGTTGACCCGGCTGGGCGGCTGCTCGCCGTTCTCGCGGATATTGTCCATGCGCGTGCCAGCAATCAGGTCCCCATTGGGCTCCATGATGAAAGCCTGCGCGCCCTCGGACAAATGCAGGCCGTCGACGAAAAGCCGCAGCTCGCTCAAAGAGACATCGGTGGCAACCACACCGCTGGGCTGGCCGTCAGGGCCGAACACCCTGCGCGCCCGCGTCATCACCAGGTCCTTGGCATTGAAATCGATATAGACCGGCGTCCAAATATGGCCGACGACGCCCTGCGCGAGCCGGTACCAGGGACGCGTGCGCGGATCGAACAAATTGGATTCTTTTGACAAGAAGATGGGCTCGGCCTGGATCCCTGGCAACAGGTAGCGGCTGCGCACCTCCTGCGCATGCAACTTGATGCGCAGCTCTGCCTGGGTGTCGTTGCTGCGCAGCAGGCCTATGCCCTGCCCATGGCGATTGCCGTAATAGACATAGTCGCCCTGGTGCTGAGTGAGTGACGTGGCGGCCCACAGGCGGGTGCGCAGCGCCGGCATGTCGTTCTCAATCCTGTCGGGGGCCTGCAGGCCCGCTGGAAAGCTTGCCTCGATGATGGAGCCCGAGCTGAAGATGTGCCGGTCCACCGCCTGGCTGATGCGCTCGGCCATCTCCACCATCAGCTGCTGCGACAGCATCGATACCGTCTTGCTGCCCGTCCAGTACCACAGCACGCCGAGCACCCCGGTCAGCAATGCAATCAGCATCACAAACGGCAAAATCAGGGTGATCGTCAACGACGAAGCTTTACGGACGGGCATAACCAGAGATGGGGAAGGCTTGGATGGCGCGGTGGGCAGGTATTGGTATAGATACTGTCAGTTAATTCTTACTTTAACCGTTTGTATGAATTACATCGCACGATAGACCTGCGTAATAACTCAACTTGGCAGCGCCATGTTGCCACGGCAACCCCAGGCCATCGCTGGAATTTTTCTGGCGCGCAAGCGACAGATCCATCGATTACCCTCAGCCTGGTAAAAAGATAGTTGCTCTGGAGATTCTTTTTTTGGGTGGAGAATAGAGGCCGGAAGAAATGCCGCTGATTCCCTTGCCGGGCGGCCTCAGTATAACCAATCAAATACATTTAATTACATTAATTCGGCATAAATCAATCTCGGATCAGCGGAAATCACCCATCATTGAGTTACAAATTAGCTATAAGCTGATAGAATCAATGAATAACAAAATGCGATTTAGCATGATTTGTATCCACTCCTGTCCTCATTGCCGAGGGCTCGGGCATAGCAACTCCCGCTGAATTGGTGGTGCTTGGCCTCAGTCTTCAGTCCAACGATGGACGTTGCCGCTTTGTTTATAGATTGATGATCCCATGGCTACTGAACTGCTTCTGAACAAAAGGCTCTCTCGCAGAACCCTCAACAGCTTGGGGCGACATGCGATCACCACGGTGGATCAGGTCGTCGAAGCATATCCCGAGCGCTTGCTCAAGCTCAATGGCGTGGGGATGACGGTGCTGCGCGACATCGAGCGGACGCTGTTTCCCGGACAGCAGTTCCAGCCGCACTCGGGCCGCTACAAGGCCTGGACGGAAGACGCAGCCAACCAGCCGCATGCTGAGCAGGCGCAGTCCAAGGACTAAAGGTGCGCCCCCGGGGCACCGCCCTGCTCCTCTGCCCAATTCCCTGCTTTTAGCGGACACCATGCAGGCCTGCACTGCACGCCTGCTGGCATGTACACGCAAGGTCTGTGGCCCGGCCACGGGGCAGAAACGCCATGCCGGGCGCTGTGCGCTAGCGCCCGGGTGCAGCGCAGCGGCATGGCCTATGGATCAATGTTCATCCCGCTTGTGGGGATGGGGTATGGAACGCAGCCACTTGGCGGCTTGCATGGCCGCCCGGAATTGCTCTGATGGCTGTGGTATCAGGCCTTGCGTGGCAAGGCGGCAGCCTCACGGGCCAGCAAGGTGATGTGCTCCCAGTCACCGCGCTCCAAGGTGTCGGTGGGCACCAGCCAGGATCCGCCCACGCAGACGACATTCTTCAGCGCCAGAAACTCCGCCGCATTCGCCGTCGTGATACCCCCGGTGGGGCAAAAGCGCACTTCGGCAAAGGGGCCTTGCCAGGCCTTGAGCATGTTGATGCCGCCCGCCTGCAGCGCGGGGAAGAACTTCAGCTCATTGAAGCCGTCTTGCTGGGCCTGCATGATTTCGCTGCTGGTGGCCACGCCGGGCAGCAGCGCCAGGCGCGCGTCGCGGCAGGCGTCACCCACGCTCGTGGTGTAGCCGGGGCTGACCGCAAAGCGGGCCCCAGCCGCCGCAGCGGCACGCGCATCGGCAGCATTGCGCACGGTGCCCGCGCCCACAATCGCCTCAGGCACAGACTTGGCAATCGCCTCGATCGCGGCCAGGCCTTGTGGCGTGCGCAAGGTCACCTCGAGCACCCGGATGCCGCCAGCAACCAGGGCCTTGGCCATGGACACAGCGTGGTTGACGTCGCGCAGCACGATCACCGGGATCACCGGTGCGTCTTGCATGATCGATAAAGCGGTCAGTTGCTCAGCCATGTGCAGGCTCCTTCTTCTGCGCTCAGCGCATTGCGCCGGAATCCGGCAAACAGTTCTCGGCCCAGTCCGCGGCCATTGGCGCGCAGCTGCTCGGCCGGTATCGTGGCCAGTGGGCGTGCCTCCCAGATGGCGGCATCCACTTCGGCCTGCATGATACCGGTTTCAGCATCCAGCAGCACCATATCGCCGCTCTCAATTTTGGCCAAGGGGCCGCCTGCCAGTGCTTCAGGTGACACATGGATGGCAGCGGGCACCTTGCCCGAGGCACCGCTCATGCGGCCGTCGGTCACCAGCGCCACCTGGTAGCCCTTGCCTTGCAGCACGGCCAAGGGCGGCGTGAGCTTGTGCAGCTCGGGCATGCCGTTGGCCTGCGGGCCCTGCCAGCGCACCACGCAGACGACGCCGTTGTGCCCATTGGTCTGGCAGGCCTGCTCCAGCGCGCCCGATTTGAAGGCCTCCTGCAGCGCATCCTGCGAGTCAAACACCCAGGCCGGCGCGCGCAGCACATGGCGGTCGAGCGGCACGGCGCTGACCTTGATCACGCTGCGGCCCAGGTTGCCGGTCAGCAGCTTGAGGCCACCGGTAGCACTGAAAGGGGCGCTCACCGGGCGCAGCACGCTGTCGTCACCGGATTCGGTGGCCGCCTGCCAGACCAGTTGGCCCGCTTCGACGCGCGGGACAGTCGCGTAAGCCGCCAGGCCCTCGGGGCGCACCGTGAGCACGTCGCCGTGCATCAGGCCGGCCGCCAGCAACTGGCCAATCACATAGCCCGGGCCGCCCGCTGCCTGGAACTGGTTCACGTCTGCCGCCCCATTGGGGTAGACGCGTGCCAGCAAGGGCACGACCGAGGACAGCTGCTCAAAATCATTCCAGTCGATGACGATGCCGGCAGCACGCGCCACCGCCACCCAGTGGATCAAATGGTTGGTCGAGCCGCCCGTTGCCAGCAGTGCCACCATGGCATTGACAATGCAGCGCTCGTCAACCACGCGGCCAATGGGCGCAAAGCGCTTGCCAGCGGTGATGCCCAGCACGGTACGCATGGCCTCGCGGGTGAGCAGCTCACGCGCGCCATCACCCGGGTTGATAAAGGCATTGCCCGGCACATGCAGGCCCATCGCTTCGAGCAGCATCTGGTTGCTGTTGGCGGTGCCGTAGAAGGTGCAGGTGCCCGCGTCATGGTAGGCGGCCATCTCGGCTTCGAGCAGCTTCTCGCGTCCCACCAGGCCTTGCGCGGCCAGCTCGCGCACCTTGGCCTTGTCGTTGTTGGACAGGCCCGAGGTCATGGGCCCTGCAGGCACAAACACCATCGGCAGATGGCCAAAATGCAGCGCGCCAATCAAGAGGCCCGGCACGATCTTGTCGCAGACGCCCAGCATCAGCGCCGCATCAAAGGTGTCATGGGTCAGCGCCACGGCGGTGCCCATCGCAATCGCATCGCGGCTGAACAGGCTCAGTTCCATGCCCGGCATGCCCTGGGTCACGCCATCGCACATGGCGGGCACACCACCTGCCACCTGCGCGGTGGCGCCATGCTTGCGCGCCTCGTCCTTCAGGATATCGGGGTAGCGCTGCAGCGGCGCATGGGCCGAGAGCACATCGTTGTAGGCCGTGACAATGCCCACGTTCGGGCCCTTGACCTCGACAATGCGCAGCTTGTCGTTGACCGGTACACCGGCCACGGCATGCGCGACATTGGCGCAGCCCATCGAGCGCATCTGCGGCGGGCGCTGGGCCATGGCGTCAACCTGGGCCAGATAGTCGCTGCGCGTGGCAGCGCTCTTGGCACGGATGCGGTCAGTGACAGCTTGAAGAACCGGGTGGATCTGCATCATGGGGAATCCTTTGCATCACAGGGGCACGCAGACAAGGCTGCCCCCTTTATTTATGTAATTTTTATAGCACAGCAGCCGCATACAGCGCTGGCACTAGGCTTTGTAGGCTCTTAAGGCTGCTGAGCATCCAGCCACTGCTGCACTTGACGGGCAATGCGGTCCAGCGGGGTATCGGCATCCACGGTCAGCACCTGCGCCTCATCGCGCGGGTCTTCCAAGGTGGCAAACTGGTTGGCCACCAGCTCGGGCGAGAAAAAATGCCCCGCGCGCTGCTGCACCCGCGCCAAGGCTGTGTCGTAGCTGAGATCCAGAAACACAAAGCCGAGCCGGCTTTGGGAGGCACGCAGGAGCTCACGGTACTGGCGCTTGAGCGCCGAGCAGGTCAGCACCACCCCTTGGCCATCGTCCGCCTCAGCCAGCAACTGCGCCAGGCGCTGCAGCCAACCGGCGCGGTCGGCATCGGTCAGCGCAATGCCCGCCTGCATCTTGGCCACGCTTTCAGCGGCATGGTAGCTGTCGCCTTCAACCAGGTGCCAACCCAGGTGCAGCGCAATGGCTTCACCGGCGCTGGATTTGCCACACCCCGACACCCCCATCACCACCAGAGCTACGGGACGCCGATGCGGAGATTCAACAGAGGACTTGGTCATTGGGTTAGCGCTATCCAATACAGGTAAAAAAACAAGCACTGCCTTTGGACCACGTCGTTTGCGCAAACCGTTTCAAACCATCGGTCTTGATCTTGCGACGTCTGCGGGCATTGCCTTCCTTCCCCATTTAATGTGGGATAGCGCTATCATACTGGATATTGCTTGCTAAGCCGACCGGAGATGCGCTTGCCCCTGCCCCCTTCCCCGCTTTTGCCCGCGCCGACTGCCGAGCCCAACAGCCGCCGCTCGCGTGCCAGCGGGCGTGTCACCTTGCAGGATGTGGCCGATGCCGCAGGCGTCAGCCCCATGACGGTATCCCGCGCGCTGCGCGGTGAGCGCCGGGTGGCGCCAGCACTGGCCGACAAGGTGCGCGAGACGGCGATGCGCCTGGGCTACGTGCCCGACCCGGCCGCGCGCGCGCTGGCCTCGCAAAAAAGCAACCAGGTGCTGGTCATCGTGCCGCTGCTGACCAACACCTTGTTTGTCGATCTGATCGAAGCGGCCCACAAGGTGCTGTTTGCCGCCGGCTACCACCTGCTCATTGGCGTGTCGCACTACAGCGCGGCCGAAGAAGAGCAGCTGCTGCGCGCCTACCTGCCGATGCGGCCAGCGGGCCTGATGCTGACCGGTTATGAGCGCAGCGCCGGCAGCGCCCAGCTGCTGGCCGCCAGTGCCACGGCCTGCGTGCATTTGATGGAGCTCCCCCCTGCCAGCGCTACCACTGCGCTGCACAGCGTGGGGTTTTCGCAGGTCGATGCCGGGGCGGCGATGACGGAACACCTGCTGGCCCAGGGCTACCGCCGCGTCGCCTTTTGCGGCGCCCAGCTCGATGCCCGCGTCATGCAGCGCCTGCAGGGCTACCGCCAGGCCTTGCAGCGGGCGGGCCTGGCAGAGCCGGGCCTGGAGATTCTGAGCCCCGAGCGCTCATCGCTGGCCCTGGGCGCGCAGTTGCTCGATCAGGTGCTCCAGCTCGGTGGTGGCGTGGATGCGGTATTTTTCTGCAACGATGACCTGGCCCAGGGCGCACTGCTGGCCGCCAACCGCCTGGGGCTGGCCGTGCCAACGCAAATCGCCATTGCCGGCTTCAACGACCTGCCAGGCAGCGCGCAAATGGTGCCGCCGCTCACCACCATCCACACGCCCCGCAGCGCCATCGGTGCCCAGGCGGCCACGATGCTGCTGCAGCTGGTGCAAGGCCAGCCGGTGGCGCAGAACCGGCTGGATCTGGGCTACCACCTGGTGCGGCGCGCCAGCACCTGACCGGGGCGTTCAAACCCGCTACCACTCGCCCAAGGCCCAGCTGCTGGCGACAGCAAAATACTCACGCAGCCAAACGTTGAAACGGGTCAGCAGCGGTGTGGGGGCTGCCACGCCAATGGGCTGCCCAAAGCCCTGGCTGCGGGCGATATGCAGCGCACGCCAGAGGTGAAAATCACTGCTGACAATGGCAATGGGCTGGGCCAGGTCCACACCGCGCTGCTGCAGCATGGGGCCGGTCCATTCCAGGTTCAGCACGGTGCTGGTGCTGCGCTCTTCCACCACCATCGTGGCAGGATCGAGCCCATGGACTTGCGCCAGGTAACGCGCCATGATGGCGCCCTCGCTCTCGTCCTGCCCAAAGTCCACCCCACCGGTGACCGCCAGCACCGCCTGCGGCTGCAATTTGGCAAGCTGCGCAGCGGTATCGAGCCGCATGGCCAGCGCCGGGCGCGGCTTGCCGTCTTGCGTGCCGCTGCCCAGCACCACAATGGCGGCCACCGGTGGCGTTGTCGCTGGCGTCTGCCCCAGCCCCGCAATCCCATGCCAGAGCCAGCCTACGCTGACCACCCACAAGGCCAAGCCCCACCAGGCCGCATGCCACAGCGCGCGGCGCCAGGGCGCAGCAGCACGCCAGGCGCGCACCGCCGACCAGCGCCAGACCACATAGCCACCCGCCAGGCCCAGCCCCACAGGCACCAGCACCCCCAGGTGCAAGTGCCCAGCCGCCAAGGGCACGATGCCCAGTCCCAGCAGCACCAGGGCGGCCGCCGCCAATAAACCTCGTTGCATTCCCATTCCTCTAGTCGCACCCAAGCCATCACAAAAAAACCCGCTGCGGGGCAGCGGGTCTGCGTCGTGGCCAAGCACTCAGATCATTCAAATTCCAGAATGATATCGTCCAACGCAAGCGAATTACCCTTCGCGGCGCTCACCTTGCTCACCACACCGTCTTGCGTGGCAAACAGGATGTTTTCCATCTTCATCGCTTCGATGACCGCCAGCTTCTCGCCCGCCTGCACTTTCTGACCGGGCTGCACCGCCACATCGACCAGCAGGCCGGGCATCGGCGAGAGCAGGAACTTGGACAGATCAGGCGGTGCCTTGTAGGGCATCAGCTGGTAGAGCTCGGCGCCGCGCTGCGACAGCACCAGGATGTCACGCTGCGTGCCATTGTGGATCACCCGCAAGGCCAGCGGGTTCTTGGCCGTGCCGCGCTCGATCTGTGCGGTGAAGGGCTGGCCGTTGCAAGTGCCGTGGGTGACGACATCGCGCAGCACCGCTTCACTGCTGAACTGGTAGGTCTTGTCGCCAATGCTGACCTTGCAGACGCGGGCCTCGTCGTCAAAATCGGTCACCTCCGCCGAGACAAAGCTGTGCTCGCCTTCGGCGCCCAGCACCACCGCCGTGTAGCTGTGGCCCACGCGCACCTGGTGGCCCAGCATCTGGCCGCTGATGGTGGAGGCCCGCGCGCGGTAGCGGCGGTTGCGGAACATCGCCAGTGCCACCAGAAAATCGGTGTCCTCGTGGGGCACATCCTCGGCATGGAAGCCCTGGCCATAGTGCTCGGCAATGAAGCCGGTGTTGAACTGGCCCGAGACGAACTTGGGATGGGCCAGCAGCGCCGCCTGGAAAGGAATGTTCGAGCTGATGCCCCGGATCGCAAAGCCGTTGAGCGCCTCGCGCATCTTGGCAATCGCCTCGTTGCGGTCCTTGCCATGCACGATCAGCTTGGCAATCATCGAGTCATAGTACATGGGGATCTCGCCGCCCTCGTACACGCCGGTGTCCACACGCACGCCTTGCAAATGGGCGGTATCGGCCTGCCACATGGTCTGCTTGGGCGGCTCAAAGCGCACCAGGCGGCCGGTCGATGGCAGGAAGTTGCGGAACGGGTCTTCGGCATTGATGCGGCATTCGATCGCCCAGCCATCGCGCTTGACATCGGCCTGGCTGAATGAGAGCTGCTCGCCCGCGGCCACACGGATCATCTGCTCGACCAGATCAAGGCCGGTGATGCACTCGGTCACCGGGTGCTCGACCTGCAGGCGGGTGTTCATTTCCAGAAAGTAGAAGTCCTGGTCCTTGCCGACGACAAACTCCACCGTGCCAGCGCTCTGGTACTGCACGGCCTTGGCCAGGGCCACGGCCTGCTCGCCCATCGCCTTGCGGGTGGCATCGCTGATGAAGGGCGATGGCGCCTCTTCGATCACCTTCTGGTGGCGGCGCTGGATCGAGCATTCGCGCTCATTGAGGTAGACCACATTGCCGTGGCTGTCGCCCAGAATCTGGATCTCGATATGGCGCGGCTCCTGCACGAACTTTTCGATAAAGATCCGGTCATCGCCAAAGCTGTTGCGCGCCTCGTTCTGGCAGGCGGTAAAGCCCTCCAGCGCCTCCTTGTCGTTGTAGGCCACGCGCAGGCCCTTGCCGCCGCCGCCGGCCGATGCCTTGATCATCACCGGGTAGCCAATGCCC
This sequence comes from Comamonas koreensis, assembly GCF_014076495.1. Lineage (NCBI taxonomy): Bacteria > Pseudomonadati > Pseudomonadota > Betaproteobacteria > Burkholderiales > Comamonadaceae > Comamonas > Comamonas koreensis. Next base: position 3,125,262 of record NZ_CP043575.1, read on the forward strand.
TGCGCAATGCCAACGGCTTTTTCCGCGTTCTCGATGGCATCGTTGTAGCCGGGGATGGTGTTGACCTTGGCCTCGTTCGCCAGTTTCTTGGAGGCGATCTTGTCGCCCATCGCAGCAATCGAATGCGCCTTGGGGCCGATGAAGGCGATGCCCTCGTCCTCGCAGCGCTTGGCAAAGGCTTCGTTCTCGGACAAGAAGCCGTAGCCCGGATGGATGGCCTGCGCGCCGGTCTTGCGCGCTGCATCGATGATGCGGTCGGCCAGCAGGTAGGACTCGCGGCTGGGGGCCGCACCGATATGCACGGCCTCATCGGCCAGCTTCACATGGCGCGCTTCCTTGTCCGCATCGGAGTAGACCGCAACGGTCTGGATGCCCATGGTTCGGGCCGTAGCGATCACGCGGCATGCAATCTCGCCGCGATTGGCAATCAGGATTTTGCTGAACATGGTTGTCGTCTCTTGGTTGAATCTCTCGGTTGGCCACCATGCTGCCGTGCTTACGGCAGCGCCTTGTCATGCGCCCATTGCCCGCCGGGCATGAGCAAATAGTCTTCGCAATCGATCTCGCTGCAGCGCACACTGCCGAGCAATTGCAGCATCACCTGGTCCTGGGTGCGCACATCGGTCGAGCGCCCCTGCACTTTCACCGCCAGCAGGCGGCTGTCCTTGCCCCAGCGGGCGATCTCATGGCCTTCGACCACGGCTGCCGTGCTGTCCCAGCCTTCGCGGTGCGCGGTGCGCACCGTTGCCAGCCGGCGCGAGAGGATGCGCTCGGGCCGCACGCCCACCAGCACCACCTGTCCGCGCAAGCCCGCCAGGTTTTTGTCCAAGGTCGGCAGGTCCACCACACGCCGGGCCTGGTACTGGCGCACCATCGCCTGCAGACGCTGGGCATTGGCGCTGTACTCGCGGCGCTGCTCGGGCTGGCCGGCATTGTGCTGCTGCTGGGCCGCTGCATTGTTGCTGTACTGCTGAAACAGCAGCTCGCGCCCCTGCAGCGAGGCCGTGGCCCGCACCACCGGCGCGGGCAAATGGCCATCGGCGTCTGCCGCCAGCTCAAAGCCCTGGTAGAGCATCAGCCGCACCAGGCTCTGCGCCGCAGCAGGGCAGGCACGCTGCCAATGCTGCAAGGCCGCCTGCAGCCATTGCCGCGCCACCTGCTCGGAGCCCAGCGGTGAATGGATATCGACCAGCACATGCAGCGCCATCGGCGCGCAGGCATCGGCTGGCGTGTTGCCGTCCAATGCCGCCTGCACCCACAGGCGCCCGCCCTTGCCTTCGCTGTCCGCCAAGGGGCCCAGATCGAGCAGCACCTGGCTATCGGCCAAGGGCCTGGCAGCGCGCATGGCCGGTCGGCTGAGGAAAATGCCCCGGTCAAAGCGGCCCTGCCAGACAATCGGCGCCGCGCCCGTATCGCTGCGCGGCAGCCACTGCGCCCGGCCCTCACCTTGGGCCAGGCCGTTTTCACAGCCACCCTGGTACGAGAACACGTATTGCCAGGACTGGGCCAGTGGCGCGCCGCTGCGGGCGACGCAGCTGCTGCCCGGCGCTGCCGGCATGCCCGGCTGGGTTTGCGCGCCCGCAGCCACACCCGCGCCGAGCACGGCTGCGCACAGCAGGCGCTGAGCCAGCCAGCGCTGCGCCAGCCGCGTTGCGGCCATGCGGGAGTTGGCGGGGGTGGAACGCATCCGGGCCTGCAGTGCTTAGAGCGGAATATTGCCGTGCTTGCGCCAGGGGTTCTCAAGCTGCTTGTTCTTGAGCATCTCCAGGCTGCGGCAGATGCGCTTGCGCGTCTCGTGCGGCAGGATCACATCGTCGATAAAGCCCCGGGCGCCTGCGACAAAGGGGTTGGCAAAACGGGTCTTGTATTCGGCCTCGCGCTTGGAGAGCTTATCCGGGTCGTTCTTGTCTTCGCGGAAGATGATCTCGACGGCGCCCTTGGCGCCCATCACCGCGATTTCCGCCTGCGGCCAAGCCAGGTTCACATCGCCGCGCAGGTGCTTGGAAGCCATCACGTCATAGGCACCGCCATAGGCCTTTCGCGTGATGACGGTGATTTTGGGCACCGTGCACTCCGCGTACGCGTAGAGCAGCTTGGCGCCGTGCTTGATGATGCCGCCGTACTCCTGGCTGGTGCCGGGCATGAAGCCGGGCACATCGACAAAGGTGACCACGGGGATGTTGAAAGCATCGCAAAAGCGCACAAAGCGCGCGGCCTTGATGGAGCTCTTGATATCCAGGCAACCGGCCAGCACCAGTGGCTGGTTGGCCACAATGCCCACCGTTTGGCCGGCCATGCGGGCAAAGCCGATCAGGATGTTCTTCGCGTACTCGGGCTGCAGCTCAAAGAAATCGCCGTCATCCACGGTTTTGATGATCAGCTCCTTCATGTCATAGGGCTTGTTCGGGTTCTCGGGCACCAGGGTGTCGAGCGACATATCGGCGCGGCTGACCGGGTCGGTGGTGGCACGAACCGGCGCCTTTTCGCGGTTGTTGAGCGGCAGGTAGTTGTAGAGGCGGCGCAGCATCATCAGCGCCTCGACATCGTTGTCAAAGGCCATGTCGGCCACACCGCTCTTGCTGGTGTGGGTGACGGCGCCGCCCAGCTCTTCTGCGGTGACCTGCTCATGGGTCACCGTTTTGACCACTTCGGGGCCGGTGACGAACATGTAGCTCGAATCCTTGACCATGAAGATGAAGTCGGTCATCGCCGGCGAGTAGACCGCGCCACCGGCGCAAGGGCCCATGATCATCGAGATCTGCGGCACCACGCCCGAGGCCAGCACATTCTTCTGGAACACATCGGCGTAGCCGCCCAGCGACGCCACGCCTTCCTGGATCCGGGCGCCGCCCGAATCGTTGAGGCCGATGACCGGCGCGCCCACCTTCATCGCCTGGTCCATCACCTTGCAGATCTTCTCGGCATGGGTCTCGGACAGCGCGCCACCGAACACGGTGAAATCCTGGCTGAAGACAAAGACCAGGCGGCCATTGATCATGCCGTAGCCGGTGACCACGCCGTCGCCCGGGATCTTGGTCTCTTCCATGCCAAAGTCGGTGCAGCGGTGCTCGACAAACATGTCCCACTCTTCGAAGGTGCCGTCGTCAAGCAGCAGCTCGATGCGCTCACGCGCCGTGAGCTTGCCCTTTTTGTGCTGCGCATCGATGCGCTTTTGCCCGCCGCCCAGGCGGGCGAGTTCACGCTTTTTCTCCAGTTGTTCCAAGATATCTTGCATGTTCCATCCTTGAAGCTTGCTAGGTTGTCTCTCTGTCTTGATCGGGGCTTGCTGCCCGGCTCAATCCGCTTTGTGAATCATCGCTGCACTGCTTTGCGCCTGCAGCAGGTTTCTGGCCGCTGTCGACGCCGCCAACTGGCCTGACGCCACTTGCTGCTGCACAGCAGGCAGCATATCGCGCACGGCAGGGTGGCTGCGAAACGCCAGCTTGAGCCCATGGTCAATGCGCTCCCACATCCAGGCGAGCGACTGCTTCTCGCGCCGCTGTGCCAGGCAGCCATTGCGGGTCTGCATCTGGCGGTAGCTGCTGACCGCGTCCCAGAACGCCTCAACGCCATCGCCCAGCAGCGCGCTGATCTGTATCACCCGGGGCTGCCAGAGCGCGCCGCGCGCCGCATGGTCATGGCTGCCATGCATGCCCAGCAGGCGCAGGCTGGAGGTGATCTGTGCCTGCGCACGGGTGGCGGCATTCGGGTCGATGTCGGCCTTGTTGATGACCACCAGGTCGGCGAGCTCCATCACGCCTTTTTTGATGGCCTGCAGGTCATCGCCGGCATTGGGCAGCTGCAGCACGCAGAACATGTCGGTCATGCCATGCACCGCTATCTCGCTTTGGCCGACACCGACGGTCTCGACCATCACCACGTCGTAGCCCGCTGCCTCGCAGACCAGCACCGCCTCGCGCGTTTTCTCGGCCACGCCGCCCAGCGTGCCGCTCGACGGGCTGGGCCGGATATAAGCTTCGCTGCGCATCGACAGCTGCTCCATGCGCGTCTTGTCGCCCAGGATGGAGCCGCCTGACACCGTCGACGACGGGTCAATCGCCAGCACGGCCACGCGCAAGCCCTTGCCGATCAAATACAGCCCCAGGGTTTCAATAAAGGTCGATTTGCCCACGCCGGGCACACCGCTGATGCCCAGGCGAAAAGACTTGCCAGTATGCGGCAACAGCGCCGTCAGCAGTGCATCGCCCAGCGCGCGGTGGTCGGCGCGGGTCGACTCCAGCAAGGTGATGGCCTTGGCCATCGCGCGCCGCTGCAGCGCCGGGTTGCTCCGTTGCGTAATGGCGGCAACGCGCTCGGCAACATCGGTATTCATGCCGCCGCCCTGTCAAAACACTGCCGCAGCGCCCCTGCCACAGGGGCGCCTGCCGCCATCATTTGTATCGCCAACACCATATCCACTACCTCTATGCCGGGGTCCACTGGTACAACAGGTCAATCGGATCGCCGCCCGTGTGCACAAAGCCATGGCGCTCGTAAAACCGGATCGCGTCGCTGTGGTTCAACACCTCCAGCCACACCGCCCGGCCCTCCTGCCGCGCTTGGGCTAGCACCTGCTGCATGGCCCAGTCGCCAATGCGGCGGTTATGCCAGGCCGGCAGCAGATAGAGGTGCTGCAATTTCAGCCGGCCATCTTCATGGGGCACTACCGTCAGCAGCCCGGCGTGCTGCGGGCCTGCGCCCTCGTCCACACAGATATGCCGCATGTACTGCGGCGCAAACTGGCCTTGAAACCGCTTGCGCGCATGGTCCAGGTTAAAGATGCCCAGCCGCTCCAGGCTCGGGCGCATCGCGGCCACGCGCAGCGCAAACAGCGCTTCAAAATCACTTTCGGCAACCGGGGCGAAGGAGAGATTCATGCTTTCTCCAAGCCTTTCTTCGTCTTTTGGTGTAGCCAGTAGGCACCATAACCCAGTGCAACCCACACGCCCAGCCCGACGACAACCTGGCCCCAAGCAGGCAAAGTGAGCACCCGGTACAACATGTATAGATACAGAATGCCAAGGGCAGGCTCGATGAACATCATGACAAGAGCCTTCACATAGTCTTGCCAGAAAGGCGCTTGGTTGCCCTTGCCCATACCGATTTAGACAGCAACCGCTTTCTTGATCTGCTCGAGCACATCCTTGGCGCTGGCCGGGATCGGGGTGCCCGGGCCGTACACGCCTTTGACGCCTGCGTTGTAGAGGTAGTCGTAATCCTGCGCCGGGATCACGCCGCCCACAAACACAATGATGTCGTCCGCGCCCTGCTTCTTGAGCTCTTCGATGATCGCGGGCACGAGGGTCTTGTGGCCGGCGGCCAGAGTCGAGACACCGACGGCATGCACATCGTTCTCAATCGCCTGACGGGCGCATTCCTCGGGCGTCTGAAAGAGTGGGCCCATGTCCACGTCATAGCCCAGGTCGGCAAAGGCGGTCGCCACCACCTTGGCGCCCCGGTCATGCCCGTCCTGGCCGAGCTTGGCAATCATCACGCGCGGGCGGCGGCCCTGGGCTTCGGCAAAGGCTGCGATCTCGTCCTTGAGCTTGTCCCAACCTTCGGCCGAGTCATAGGCGGCGGCGTAGACACCGGTCACCTTTTGCGTATCGGCGCGGTGGCGGCCAAAGGACTTCTCCAGCGCGTCAGAGACTTCACCGACGGTGGCACGCAGCCGCACCGCCTGGATGGCCAGGTCCAGCAGGTTGCCCTCGCCCGACTCGGCAGCGGCGCTGAGCGCCTGCAGGGCCTTGCCCACGGCAGCGGCATCGCGCGTAGCCTTGATCTGGTTCAGGCGCGCAATCTGGCTGTCGCGCACCTTGACGTTGTCCACCTCAAGGATGTCAACCGGTTCTTCCTTGGCCAGCTTGTACTTGTTGACCCCGACAATCACTTCCTTGCCCGAGTCGATGCGGGCCTGCTTCTCGGCAGCCGCCGCCTCGATCTTGAGCTTGGCCCAGCCGCTGTCCACCGCCTGGGTCATGCCGCCCATCGCGTCGACCTCTTCGATGATCTTCCAGGCCGCGTCCGCCATGTCCTGGGTCAGCTTTTCCATCATGTAGCTGCCGGCCCAGGGGTCGATCACATGGGTGATGTGGGTCTCTTCCTGGATGATGAGCTGGGTGTTGCGCGCAATGCGGGCACTGAACTCGGTGGGCAGTGCGATCGCTTCGTCAAGCGCATTGGTGTGCAGCGATTGCGTGCCACCAAACACGGCGGCCATCGCCTCGATGGTGGTGCGCACCACATTGTTGTAGGGGTCCTGCTCGGTCAGGCTCCAGCCGCTGGTCTGGCTGTGGGTGCGCAGCATCAGGCTCTTGGGGTTCTTGGCTTCAAAGCCGGTCATGATGCGGCACCACAGCAGGCGGGCGGCGCGCATCTTGGCGATTTCCAGGTAGAAGTTCATACCTACCGCCCAGAAAAAGGACAGGCGCCCGGCAAACGCATCCACATCCATGCCCTTGGCGATGGCGGTTTTCACATATTCCTTGCCGTCGGCCAGGGTGAAGGCCAGCTCCAGCGCCTGGTTGGCGCCGGCTTCCTGCATGTGGTAGCCGCTGATCGAGATCGAGTTGAACTTGGGCATGTTCTGGCTCGTGTACTCGATGATGTCGCCGATGATGCGCATGCTCGGCTTGGGCGGGTAGATGTAGGTGTTGCGCACCATGAACTCTTTGAGAATGTCGTTCTGGATCGTGCCCGAGAGCTGGTCCTGCGCCACGCCCTGCTCTTCGGCAGCTACCACATAGCCGGCCAGCACCGGCAGCACCGCGCCATTCATCGTCATCGAGACCGAGACCTTGTCCAACGGAATGCTGTTGAAGAGGATCTTCATGTCTTCGACCGAGTCGATCGCCACCCCGGCCTTGCCGACGTCGCCGGTCACGCGCGGGTGGTCACTGTCATAGCCCCGGTGCGTGGCCAGGTCAAATGCGACCGACACACCTTGGCCGCCCGCGGCCAGCGCCTTGCGGTAGAAGGCATTGGATTCTTCGGCGGTCGAAAAGCCGGCGTACTGGCGAATGGTCCAGGGCCGCACTGCGTACATCGTGGCCTGCGGGCCGCGCAGGTACGGCGCAAAACCCGGCAAGGTATCAGCAAAAGGCAGGTCGGCGGTATCGGCAGCAGTGTAGAGCGGCTTGACCGTGATTCCATCGGGCGTCAGCCAATCGAGGCTGCCGACATCGCCACCAGGGGCAGATTTGCTGGCGGCCTTGTCCCAGGCGGCGCGGTCGGCCTTGGGAAACTCGGATGCAGTGTTGTGCTTCGCGGAATCAGTCATGTCTCAAGCTCGGGATACGTTATAGACAGTGCATATTGGCCTACCCACGGCCGCCAGGCAAGTGTACATTATTCATAATTATGAATGCAGAATTTTGAATTTCAGTCGCCTTCTGTACAATGGCGCCACCGATGAGCCTTCCCACATTTGCGCCGCGCGCGCTGTACCAGGACGTTGCCGAGCTACTGCGGCAACGCATTTTTGCGCACCAACTCCCGCCTGGCAGCTGGATCGATGAGTTGAAGATTGCCGAAGAAATAGGCATCAGCCGCACGCCTTTGCGCGAGGCCTTGAAGGTGCTGGCCACCGAGGGCCTGGTCACGATGAAGCTGCGCCGTGGCGCCTATGTGACTGAGGTTTCGCAAAAAGACCTGCTCCAGGTCTACCACCTGCTGGCCTTGCTCGAGAGCGATGCCTCCGCCGAGCTGGCCCGCTGCGCCAGCGCCGAACAGATTGCCGAGCTACAAGGCCTGCATGAGGCGCTGGAAGCCGCTGTCGATGAGCGCGATGCCTTTTTTATTGCCAATGAGCGCTTTCACATGCGCGTGCTGGAGATGCTGGACAACAAATGGCTCAGCCAGATGGTGGCCGACCTGCGCAAGGTGATGAAGCTCAACCGCCACAACTCCCTGTTCAAATCCGGCCGCATCGAGGAATCGCTGCAGGAGCACCGCGCGCTGATGCGGGCGCTGGCCGCACACGACAGCAGCGCTGCACGCGCCTGCGTCATGCTGCACTTCAAGAACGGCCTGGCAGCGGCGTCTTAGCGCCGTTAACACAACCCTTGATACGTCGTTGCCTAGCTGGCCGCCTCAAGCCTTGTCGTACGTCTGTACTGTCTGCGGCTTGATGCCTCGTCTCAACCGCAAACCTTCGGTTTGCGGGGTCGTCCTAGCGACTCCTAGCCTTGACGCAGCGCTGCTCTGGCTGCCTCAGCCCTTGAGAAAATGCGCAGCGCCCTGCGCTGCCCGCACGCCGCTCGACAAGGCCGCCGTCAGCAAATAGCCGCCCGTCGGCGCTTCCCAGTCCAGCATTTCCCCCGCGCAAAACAGCCCTGGCCGGGCATGACACATCAGGTCATGCGACAGCGCGGTAAAGGCCACGCCACCGGCAGTGCTGATCGCCTCATCGATGGGGCGCGTAGCGGCCACGGTGATCGGCGCTGCCTTGATGGTGCGGGCCAGCAGCTCGGCATCCTGCATCCCCGCCTTGCCCAGCACTTCAAACAGCAAGGCAGCCTTGATGCCCTCCAAGCCCAGCCGGCTCTTGAGGTGGCTGGCCAGGCTGCGCGAGCCGCGCGGGTGGCGCACTTCGGCCAGCACGCGCTCGGCGCTGTGGTCAGGCAGCAGATCAACCAAGAAGGTGGCGCTGCCCTGGGCCTGGATCGCGTCGCGCAGCAGCGCAGACACGGCATAGACCAGGCTGCCTTCAACGCCAGCATCGGTGGCGACAAACTCGCCACGGCGTGCAAAACCCGCCTCGCTGCCGTCCTCAAAGCGAATGGCCACCGATTTGAAAGGCTGGCCGGCAAACTTGCTGGCAAAAAACGGCGACCAGCCGGGTGCCTTCTCGCCATTGGCGGCCGGCAGCATGCGCACATCAAAGCCGCAGTTGGCCGGTGCAAGCGGGGCAGTTTCCACCCCTGCCTGCTCAAGCAGCGGCACCCAGGCGCCGTCCGAGCCAAGCCGCGCCCAGCTGCCGCCGCCCAGCGCCAACACCGTGGCGCGCGCTTGCACGGCAGTCTCGCCATCGGGGGCAGCAAAGCGCAATGCGCCTGCCGCGTCCCAGCCCAGCCAGCGGTGGCGCATCGCAAAACGCACGCCAGCGGCCCGCATAGCCACCAGCCAGGCGCGCAGCAAGGGTGCGGCCTTCATGTCCTTGGGAAACACCCGGCCCGAGGTGCCAACAAAGGTCTCGATGCCCAGATCCTGGGCCCAGGCCTGCACTTCCGCCGCACCAAAATACTGCAGCCAGGAGGCGACGACAGCCTGCTGGCGGCCGTAACGCCCGACGAACGGCGCCATGGGCTCGGAGTGGGTCAGGTTGAGGCCGCCGCGCCCGGCGAGCAAAAACTTGCGCCCTACCGAAGGCATCGCGTCATAGACCGTCACCTGCAAACCGGCCTGCGCCAGGCGGTGCGCCGCCATCAGGCCCGCCGGGCCGCCGCCAATGACCGCCACATCTACAGGGGCGGGCGAAGAAGAGGAGTGGCTGGGCAAGGTCATGGCAAAAGCAACGCAAAAGAGAACAAGGGGGCGAACCATACACCAAGTCCAGCCCCTGGTGGACAAGGATTGGTACTTTTCACGAAGGGCTGATGCAGCGCATACCCGCAAGGCCGCATCGTCGGGCGCTCTCTAGTACTATGGAGTAATGGATCGTCCTGTCATTTCCCTGGTGGACCTGCGTCTGCACGATGCAGGCCTAGCCATGCCCGCACCGGCCGGCACTGCGCAGCCCCACATCGGCGCTGTACATGACCGGCGCCATCGGCCACTGCGGGATCTGCGCATCAGCGTGACGGACCGCTGCAACTTCCGCTGCAGCTACTGCATGCCCAAGGACGTGTTCGACAAGGACCACCAGTACCTGCCGCACCGCGATTTGCTCAGCTTTGAGGAAATCACCCGCACAGCGCGCCTGTTTGCGCAGCTGGGCGTCGGCAAGCTGCGCATCACCGGTGGCGAGCCGCTGCTGCGCAAGAACCTGGAAACCCTGATCGCCCAACTGGCCCAGCTCGAGACGCTCAACGGCACGCCAATGGACCTGACCTTGACGACCAATGGCTCCATTCTGGCACGCAAGGCGCGCGCCCTCAAAGACGCCGGGCTCAAGCGCTTGACGGTCAGCCTCGACAGCCTGAGCGACCCGCTGTTCCGCCAGATGAACGACATGGACTTCCCGGTCGCCACGGTGCTGCAAGGCATTGAGACCGCGCAGGCGGTGGGCTTTGGCAACATCAAGGTCAACATGGTCGTCAAGCGCGGCGTCAATGACCACGAGGTCGTCGCGATGGCGCGCCACTTTCGCGGCAGCGGCGTGACCCTGCGCTTTATCGAATTCATGGATGTGGGCGCCACCAACGGCTGGCGGCTCGAAGAGGTACTGCCCTCGGACGCCGTGCTGGAGCGCCTGCAGTCCGCCTTTGCACTCACCCCGCTGTCAGCGACTGCGCCTGGCGAGACTGCCGTGCGCTGGGGCTATGTCGGCGCCAACGGCCAGCATGACCCCAGCCTCGGCGAAATTGGCCTGATCAGCAGTGTCACCCACGCCTTTTGCCAGGACTGCAACCGCGCGCGCCTCTCGACCGAGGGCAAGCTGTTCTTGTGCCTGTTTGCCAGCGAGGGCTGGGACTTGCGTGCCATGCTGCGCAACGGCGCCAGCGATAGCGATATTCGCCAGGCCCTTGCCCAGGTCTGGGGCCAGCGCAGCGACAACTACAGCGAGCAGCGCAGCCTGCATCCCGAGATCGCCCTGCAACGCCAGCGGGTGGAGATGAGTTATATCGGCGGCTGATTCGGCCCGGCCCTCCTGTGATGGGCGCATCTGCCCGATGGCCTCAACCCCCTGCTCCGTTGCACCATGTCCTCTTGCGCACCAACCATCCCGCCCGAACACATCACCGGCCTGGTGTTGGCAGGCGGCCAGGGCACGCGCATGGGGGGTGCTGACAAAGGCCTGCAGCTGCTCGGTGGCCAGGCGCTGGCCTGGCACTGCGCCCAGCGGCTGCAGCCCCAGGTGGGGCCACTGCTGATCAATGCCAACAGGCACTTGGAGGCCTACCGCGCGCTGGGCTACCCAGTGGTGCCAGACCTCAGCCTGCCAGACACCGAAGCTTTCCCGGGCCCATTGGCAGGCTTCGCCGCCGGCCTGGCAGCTTGCCAGACGCCGTGGCTGGTGACGGTGGCCTGCGACACGCCGCATTTTCCGCTGGACCTGGCGCAGCGACTGGCGCAAGCTGCGGCCGCCCAGGGCTGCCCCATCGCGATGGCCTGTACACCATCTGAAGAGACTGGCAGCGACCGCCCGGTACTGCAACCCACGTTTTGCCTGATCCATGCCAGCCTGGCAGCCAGTGTTCGGCAATTTGTCGCCGGCGGCGGGCGCAAGCTGCGGCAGTGGGCGGCGCAACACGGAAACTGCCTGGTGCTTTTTGGCGATGCCCAGGCGTTCTACAACGCCAATACGCCTGAAGAATTGGCCCGGCTGCAGGACATGCCAGCGCCGCACAAGTGACTGGCGCTGACGAATCAACGCCGGGCCGGTGCTATAACGGTCCACACGACCACCGCACATTTGGAGCCGCCTTTTGACCTACTCGGCACAGCACCTCAGCCAGGAGCCCCAGCGCTCCGACATCGACACCCAGCCCGGCTTGACCGTCCTGGAATTTGGCACGCCCTGGTGCCCGCATTGCCTGGGCGCGCAAGGCCTGATCGAGCAGGTGCTGGGCCCGCGCGCCGATATTAAGCATCTGAAAGTGGAAGATGGCCCCGGCCGCCCCTTGGGCCGCAGCTACCGCATCAAGCTCTGGCCCACCTTGGTGGTGCTGCGCGATGGCCAGGAAGTGGCACGCGTGGTGCGCCCGACCGATGCGGCCAGCATCAACACGGCACTGGCAGCGCTGCAAACGCCATAAATTGAAGGGGCTCGGCGCATGCATGCCGAGCCTGCCATGCGTGCCTAGACCGGTGTGACCGAAAACGCCGTGCTGGGCGCCGTGGGGTCTTCGGGCGACACGCCAAAGTACATCACACCCACGCCATGCAATTGCACCGATTCGCGGCGCACGGCAGTGGCGGGGTTGGCACCAAAGCTCACCCAGGTGCCATAGCGGCTCAGATCGGTGTAGATCACATTGCCGCTGCGCCAGTCGATGCGGCCATGCTGGCGGGAGACGCGCCGGTCCAGCACCACCCATTCCGAATCCGATGAGCGGCCGACAAAAATCGGCATCTCCTGGGTGCTGAAAAAACGCTCCACCCCGCCCGATGCCAGCCGCAGCCGCATCTGCACCACGGCCTCGGGCTTCATCGGCAGGACAGAGTCGTACGCGGTCACGACCTCCTGGGCTTCGGGCTCGATCCACTGCACCTGGTAGAGCATTTGCTGCTCGGCCTTACCGCGCACATCCATCCAGCCCATCGGCACAAACACGGTATCGGCGCGGGCGCCGGACTCCATCGTCGAGGCGGCAGCCCAGACCTCGCGGTGACCGGCCTTTTCGCACAGGCGCGCGGCCATGTTGACCGAGTCGCCATAGCAGTCGCCCTCCATCAGCACCACTTCACCGGTGCTCATGCCCACACGTACATGGAATTTTTGCGATGCAGGCAGGGAGTCCCATTGCCCGTAGTGGCGGCGCATCAGCATGGTCATGGCGCTCACGGCCAAGGCACTGCTGTTGAAGATGGCCAGCACACCATCACCCAGGGTCTTGATCACCCGCCCCCCCGCTTGCACGACGACTTGCTTGAAAGCGTCCGTCATGCCCGCGACTGCTCGCGCAGCACGCTCATTGCCCAAGGTTTCGAACAATGCGGTACTGCCCGAGATATCGATGAATACCACGGTGGCGACAGTTGTCATGGATTTTCTTGTTACGGCAGGGGCTGCCTCCTCCCCAGGAGCAACGCCAGCCTATGCATCAATAGCGACCATGCATATTACACTGCAAACCGGCGCCCGCGGCCAGTCTGGCCCCGTCGTCGAACTTACGAATTGTTTAGATTCCAACAGCCAGGGGTCTACCCTGGCTTGTCACAAGCCCCAGTCCAACGCGCATGGTAGATGGCTGGGCAGGCTGTGAACCCAGGCCCAGCCCACGCTTTGCGTTATTGGTGGCCCCAATAAATCAGTGCGTCACGGCCTTCAACGCTCAGCGATACCTGGGCGCCCACCGGTAGCAGCACCTTGGTGGGCACATGGCCAAAAGGCAGGTTGGTAAAGACAGGGGCCTCGATCTGCGTGCGCAGCCACTGCACGACGCTGGCCAGCTTGAAGCCCTTGTCATGCGCGTTCAGCTGGTAGTCGCTGAACTGGCCAAACACCACGGCCTTTTGCTGGGCAAGCACGCCGGCGTGCAGCAGGGTCGTCAGCAGGCGCTCGATCTTGTAGGGCGTCTCGCCCACATCCTCGATGAACAGCACGCCGCCTTTGACCTTGGGCAGGTAAGGCGTGCCTACCAGCGACGCGATCATCGCCAGGTTGCCACCCCACAGCGTGGCCTTGGGGATGTAGACATCGGCCGAGGCCGAGGCGCCGGTCACCGTGCCGGTTTTTTCAGCCGTCAGCCGCCAGCCGGCGCCCTCGCCCGCGCCGCTCAGCAGGTCTTCAAAGCAGTCCTGCATGATGTCGTCGACACCATATTTTGCGCCAAAATCTCCCACCAGCGCCGGGCCGGCCCAGGTCATGGCACGGGTCTTGGCATACAGCGCCAGCTGGAACGCCGTGAAATCGCTCAGGCCGACAAAGCGCGTACCCGAAGCCACGGCCTTGGCGATCTGTTCATAGTCCAGGCGGTGCAACAGGCGCGAGAGCCCATAGCCGCCCCGGCTGATCATCGCCACATCGGCGCCGCTCTCGCAGGCCCGGGCGATGGCCGCCAGGCGCGTGTCGTCGTCACCGGCAAAGCGGGTGCTGGATGCGAGCGCGTCCTGGTCCACCTCGACCTGGTGGCCCATGGCCTCCAGGCGCTTCACTGCACGTTGGAATGCCTTTTTATCGCGCACAGCGCCCGAGGGTGAATACACATAAATATGCTTGGGGCCGTGGGCATGGTGGTGCTGGCAATGCGCGTGGTCGCAGTGACCCTGGTCGTGGTCATGGGAGTGGTCGTGCTGGTGCATGGCGGCAAACAAAGGTAGAGAAAGGCAGGCACGGGGCCGCCCAATAAGAGGAGCGGTGCCCGGTTCTGCGCGCAAAACCGGCACCTTCGGTGTTGGGCGGCATTATGCGGCCAAGCGCGTTGGCGGCCGGTCACAAGGGGACTAAGGCCATGGGTCAGAGAGGGGCTGCGGACCCAGCGTGCCACTCAACCCAGCGCCTGCGGGCGCACCTGGATCAGGCTGAACACGCCCTGTACGCCAATGGCACCGTTGGCCAGCGCCACCGCCCGGTCCAACAAGGGCCTGGATGACACCGTGCCGCGCAAGGTGACCATCGCGTGCGAGGTCTCCACCTGCAGCGCAGCGAGCTCATCGCTTTGCGAGGCGGCCAGCGCATCGCTCACCTGCGAGGTGATCGCATCATCGTCGGCGCGCCGGCGGTTGGCCTGCGCTGCGCGCTCCACCGCCTCGCTGGCCCGCTGGCCCGAGGCATCGAGTGTCTGCCCCAGCCCCTGGCTCCAGCGCCAGGCCTGCTGCAAGGCCCCGCCTTGCCAGAGGACGACAGAGCCGGCGCCCAGGGCCGCGAGCACCAAGGCCCAGACAGCAATCGATTTGGCAGTGGAGGAGCGACGGATCAAGTGCATGGGAAGCGGGCGCAAAAGCAGACACAAAGGCAGGCACAGGAAAGGGCAAGACCCGGCCAGCATGGCACTGGCCGTGCCATCCATTGTGACGGCAGCCAGGCCGCCTGCCAAGGCTTTGCGACAAGCGGCAGCAAGCTATACCGGCAAGACACGCGGCCTTGGCAGTTCTTCACGGGCGGGGCTGGGCGCTGCGGCTGCAGTCACCGTTGCGCAAGCGCCTGGCTGCAAGTGCGCGTCGATGCGGCGACAATGCTGCCATGCAGCCCTCCCTGATTTACCGCATTTTCCCCTTCCTGCGCTGGCCCAAGCCCACCCAACAACTCTTGCGCGGTGAATTCATGGCGGGGATGACGGTGGGGCTGATGCTGGTGCCCCAGGGCGTGGCTTATGCGCATCTGGCCGGCATGCCGCTGATCACCGGCATCTATGCCTCGATCATTCCCGCAGCCGTGGCCATCCTCTTTAGCCCCTCGCCTCGGCTGGGCGTCGGGCCCACGGCGCTGAGCGCCTTGCTCATTGGCGCCTCGCTCACCGGCATGGCCGAGCCCGGCTCGGCCCAGTGGGTCATTCTGGCAGCGTGGATGGCCATCATGGCCGGCCTGGTCCAGCTGAGCCTGGGCCTGGTGCGCGCCGGCTGGCTGCTGAACCTGGTGACCTCACCCGTGCTGGCCGGCTTCACGCAGGCCGCTGCGCTGCTCATTCTGGCCTCGCAGTTGCCCAGTTTGCTGGGCATGCGCAGCGACTGGGCCACGGTTTGGGACAACCCCTCGCTGGGCCTCTTCGACTGGCGCTCCATCCTGCTGGGCCTGGCGAGCATCGCCATCCTGGTGGTGGGCAAAAAGTGGCGCCCCGCCTTTCCGTCTGCTGTTTTTGTCATCGGCTGCACCGGGCTTATCAGTTGGGCCACCGATTTTGCCGACAAGGGCGGCGCCGTGGTCGGCCACTTGCCCACGGGCCTGCCGCAGCTGGTCTGGCCGGGCATGCTGGACTGGTCGCAGTTTGGCCTGCTCGTCATGCCGGTGCTGGTGATCTCGCTCGTCAGTGCGCTGGAGACCGCCTCCAGCGCCCAGGTCGAGCACCAACAGGCGGGCACGCGCTGGGACAGCAGCCAGGAGCTGGTCGCGCAAGGCCTGTCCAAGATGAGTGCCGGCCTGTTTGGCAGCTTTGCCACCAGTGCCTCGTTCTCGCGCTCGGCCGTCAATCTGCTGGCCGGCGCCAAGACGGGCTACGCCAATGTCTTTTCCATCTTGCTGGTCGTGGCCGTCGTGCTGTGGTTCATCCCGGCGCTCTACCATGTACCGCAGGCCGCGCTCGCTGCCATCGTGATGACGGCTGTCGCCAACCTGGTCAAGCCCCGTGTCCTGGTCTACCTGTTCAAGATCTCACGCATCGAAGGCAGCATTGCAGTGGCCACCTTTGGCGTCACCTTGCTGACGGCGCCACGCATCTACTGGGGCGTGCTGTCGGGCATCTTGCTCAGCTCCTGCTACTTTCTCTACAACCGCCTGCACCCGCGCATTGTCGAAGTAGGCCTGCACCCCGATGGCAGCCTGCGCGACCGCCATCTGTGGCAACTGCCCCCCTTGGCCCCGGATCTGCTGGCCCTGCGCATGGATTCGGAGCTGGACTTTGCATCGGCTGCCGCGCTGGAGGAGCGCGCCGCCAATGTCTGGACCCAGCACACGCACTACCGGCAGCTCGCCCTGTTGGCCCAGCCGATGAACCAGATCGACATCACCGGCGTCGAAGCCTTTGTGCGGCTCGAGCGCATGGCTGCCAAGCGCGGCGGCATGCTGCACATCGTTGGCATGAAGCTGCCCGTGGAAGCCCGCCTCAAACGCGCCGGCCTCTTGCAGGACAACCCGCATCTGCGCATGTACCGCACCGATGCCGAGTTTCTGCAGGCGATGCGCCGCGCGCACAGCGATGACGGCATCGAGTATTCCATCTAGCGACCTCGGTCCGG
Source organism: Comamonas koreensis (assembly GCF_014076495.1). Taxonomy (NCBI): domain Bacteria; kingdom Pseudomonadati; phylum Pseudomonadota; class Betaproteobacteria; order Burkholderiales; family Comamonadaceae; genus Comamonas; species Comamonas koreensis. Next base: position 3,141,978 of record NZ_CP043575.1, read on the forward strand.
CACTGCGGGTGTCCGGGGGACCAGCGCGGCCCTGGCTACAATAGCCGCCCGCGATGCGCTGCGCTGCGCCGCAGGCCGCTCTCTCCCACCCGACGCTTTGCCAGATAACCACCGTGCCTTCGATTCTCAACATCTCCTGCTACAAGTTTGTCAGCCTGACCGACTGTGAGGCGCAGCGCGAGCTGCTGGCCCAGCGCGCGGCCGATCTGGCGCTCAAGGGTACCGTGCTGCTGGCCGAGGAAGGCATCAATTTCTTTCTGGCCGGGCCCGCTGAGGCCGTGCATGCCTGGGTGGATGCGCTGCGCGGGGACCCGCGTTTTGCCGATGTGCAGCCCAAGGAAAGCTGGTCGCAGACGGTGCCGTTTCGCAAGATGCTGGTCAAGGTCAAGCCCGAGATCATCCGCATGGACCACCCGGCGATACGCCCTGCCAACGGCCGGGCGCCTTCGGTCAGCCCCCGCGATCTGCAGCGCTGGCTGCAGCAAGGCCATGATGACCAGGGCCGCCCGGTGGTGACGCTGGACACGCGCAATGACTATGAGGTCGATGAAGGCGCTTTTGTCGGCGCGATCGACTGGCGCCTGCGCAAGTTCACCGAGTTCCCCGCGCAGTTGCGCGCGCACCGCCAGGACTTGGAAGGCAAGACCGTGGTGAGCTACTGCACCGGCGGCATCCGCTGCGAAAAGGCCGCCATCCTGATGCAGGAAGAAGGCCTAACGCATGTCTACCAGCTCGAAGGCGGGATCCTCAAGTACTTTGAAGAAACCGATGGCAGCGGCTACCAGGGCAGCTGCTTTGTGTTTGACGAGCGCCGCGCCGTCGATGATGGCCTGCGCAAGACGGCGCTCAAGACCGAGTCCTGAGCGGCTAAGCGCTCAGGCCCCGTCTCGCCACCTCTCAGGCAGCGCGGCGCTTGGCGTCCAGGCTCCAGGCACCGGCCCCAAAGGCAGCGAAGGCCAGCAGCCCGCCCACGATGGCGATGTTCTTGTTGAACAGCAGCTTGGTGACCATCACGGCCTCGGCGGGAACCGACCAGTAGGCATGGAAAATCACCGTCGCGGCCAAGGTAAAGATGGCCAAAATGGCGGCGGCATAGCGCGTGCCCAGGCCCAGCAGAAGGGCCAGGCCGCCCAGGATCTCAATGGCCAGGCCCACGGCCACCCCCACCTCGGGCATCGGCATGCCCGCCGACTGGGCGTAACCCACGGCCCCGGCAAAGCCGGTCAACTTGCCCCAGCCCGGAATGACAAAGAACCAGGCAATCAGAATGCGGCCCAACAGAGCCAAAGGATTTTGCAATGCGTTCATATTTTTCTCCTTGAAATAACACCACCACTACTCACACCTACCCCACACGGGGCGCTGTCCTCAAGGGCGGCGCCCCGTGAACATCAAGCCGCCAGGTCAAACACCAGTACTTCGGCATCGCGCGCTTGCGCCAATCGCAGCGATGTCTCCTGGTCCAGATAGGCCGCATCACCGGTGTGCAGCGCCTGGTCGTTGACCGACACCTCGCCCCGCACCACATAGACATAGGACTTGCGTCCGGGCGACAGGCGCAGGCTCGCCTCCTCATCGCCATCGAACAAACCGGCATACATGCGCGCATCGGCATTCATCGTCAGTGAGCCTTGCGCCCCATCGGGCGACACCACCAGGCGCAGCTGGCCACGCTTGTCCGCGTCCGAAAACGTCTTTTGCGCATAGCTGGGCGCAACGCCCTTGCGATCGGGCTCAATCCAGATCTGCAGAAAATGCGTCTCCTGACCGCTGGCATGGTTGAACTCGCTGTGCTGCACGCCGGTGCCCGCGCTCATGCGCTGCACATCGCCCGGTGGCAGGCCTTCGATATGGCCCATGCTGTCCTTGTGCGCCAAATTGCCCTCCAGCACGTAGCTGATGATTTCCATGTCGCGGTGGCCATGGGTACCAAAGCCCTTGCCCGGGGCCACGCGGTCCTCATTGATCACACGCAGATTGCCCCAGCCCATGAAGCGGGGGTCGTAGTAGCCGGCAAACGAGAAACTGTGGTTGGAGCGCAGCCAGCCATGGTCGGCATGGCCACGATCAGCAGATTTACGAACCATCAACATTTTTGATCTCCTGTCTGGCAAACGGCGCACATTGCGCTGTTCAACACCATGTCCATGACTGTAAAACCGTAGCTTCTGCCTGCGGGGCAACGGTTTTGATGGCATCATTCAAAAAATCTGATGGTCTTATACAAGAGCGTATCAACGATCTTCTCGCGCCGCGTAGAGATCGCAAATACCTTCTCAGGCCTGAACCCAACCGGTCTCAGCAGCGAAGATTTACCGATCTGCCCGATGCCGCATGTAGGAAAGAACCGTCAAAATGGCCTTGTTGCGTGATCGCGATGTCCTCACCCCCGATACCCTGGCCCTGCTGCAGCTGGTGGCCGACACCGGCAGCTTTGCCGCTGCGGCGCGCCAGCTGGGTCTGGTGCCCAGCGCCCTGACCTACCGCATCCGCCAGGTCGAAGATGCGCTGGATGTGCTGCTGTTTGACCGCAGTGCGCGCCAGGCGAGGCCCACCGAAGCGGGTCAGGAGCTGCTGCGCGAAGGCGCACGCCTGCTGGCCGAAGTCGATGCGGTGGCCAACCGGGTGCGCCGCGTGGCGACCGGCTGGGAGCCTGAGCTGCGCATTGCCGTCGATGGCGTGGTCTCGCGCACCACCTTGCTGGAGCTGGTCGAGGCCTTCTACACCATTGCACCGCCCACGCGGCTCAAGATCACCGACTCCATCCTGGCCGGCACGCTGGAAGCGCTCAGCTCGGGCCGCGCCGACCTGGCCATTGGCATTGCCGTCGATGCCTCCCACGTCGCAGGCCTGCAGCAGCTGGACTTGGGCGAGATCACCTTCCGCTATGTCGTCGCGCCCCACCACCGCCTGGCCGACGAGATGCAACCCATCAGCGACGAGGTGCTGCGCCAGCACCGCATCATCGCCGTGGCCGATTCCTCGCGCAGCGGCCAAGGCCAGACCATTGGCGTGATCAACGGTCAGGATGTGCTCACGGTGGACACCATGCAGGCCAAGCTCCAGGCGCAGCTGCGCGGGATTGGTGGCGGCTTTTTGCCCGACAACATGACCATGCCCTATCTGCGCAGCGGCCAGTTGGTGGAGCGCGAATTGATGCGGCCGCCCCGCAAGATCAAGCTGCGCTACGCCTGGCGCGGCACCAACCCGGGCAAGGCCTTGCAGTGGTGGCTGGACCAGCTGCAGTCCGAGGCCACACGCACTTCTTTACTGAGCAATCACTATGTGGGATAAATCCTGAGCAAAATGGGCCTGCACACCGTGTAGAGTGGCTCTTCAGATGCCGCTGCACCCGCAGCCATCCATGACGCCTTATCGTTTGCCGAAACAGTACAGAAAGTCTTTCATGTCTTCTCGCATTCCCCCCAAACCCAAACGATCAGCCTCCTCTTCCAACATTGTTCTGGCCAGCCGCAAGCACTATGCGGTGATTGGCGCCGGAATGGCTGGCGTGGTCTGCGCGCGCACCTTGCAGCAAGCGGGCCACCAGGTCACCGTGATCGAAGCACAACCCCAGGTGGGCGGCCGCATGGCCAGCCGCCACAGCGCGCATGGCAGCTTTGATGTGGGCGCCCAGTTCTTCACGGTGCGCGACCCGCGCTTTCAGTTGGCGCTGGACAGCACACCCAGCGTCACCCGCCACTGGAGCGTCAACGCCATCCGCACCTTGGATGCCACCGGCAAGGTCGCTGTGACCACGCAGCGCGGCATGGAAGCCCATCTGGTGGGCGTGCCCACGATGGACAGCCTGCTCGCCTCCTGGGCCGCGCCGCTCGATGTGCGCCTCAACGAATACGCGCTGGCCTTTGAGCGCGATGCCCTCAACCCCAGCCAGTGGCAACTGCGCACCGAAGATGTGGACGGCGGCGTGCATGTCTATGCGGGCCTCGATGGCGTGGTGCTGGCCATCCCCTCGCCCGAAGCCCAGGAGCTGCTGGCCGACAGCGAAACCGACGTGCCCGCTGATTGGCAGCTGTCCGATGTCTATATCGCCCCGAGCTGGACCTTGCTGCTGACCTTTGCCCACGCAGTGGACCCGAGCATCACCAATATGGGCCCGCAGTGGAATGCCGCCCGCACCGAACACCCCCGTATCACCTGGCTCTCGCGCGAGTCGTCCAAGCCCGGTCGCGGCAAGGTCGAGCGCTGGACCGTGCAGGCCAGCCCCGACTGGGCGCGCAAGCATGAGAACGACGAGCCCCAGCGCGTCGCCGCCAAGATGCTGCAGGCCTTCTCCGAGCTGACCCGCATCCGCGCCACCCCCAGCGACATCCGCGTGGTGCAGTGGGGCTACGCCAAGACCATCAACCCGCTGCCCAAGGATGCCAAGGGCCAGGCCCGCAGCCACCTGTGGAATGCCAAGAGTGCCATCGGCCTGTGCGGTGACTGGTGCCTGGGCTACCGCGTGGAAGATGCCTTTGTCTCCGGCCTGGAACTCGCGCTGGCCGTGCTCGGCGAATAAGCGCGGCGCGCCCGGCAGGCCTGCCGGGCGCTTTTCCTTTTCAACTTCTTGAGCCCATTGAGCGCCGGGCAGCCGTGCTTTTGCCCGCTTGCCTGCGGCATTACACTTGCTCTCCCATGAGCTCTCGCGTTTATACCGGCCGTTTTGCCCCCTCGCCCACCGGCCCGCTGCATGCGGGCTCGCTGGTGGCGGCCCTGGCATCCTGGCTCGATGCCCGCGCCCATGGCGGCACCTGGTTGCTGCGTATCGAAGATATCGACCCACCGCGCTGCCCGCCAGGCATGGACCAGGAAATCCTGCGCCAGCTCAATGCGCTGCAGCTGATCCCCGATGCGCCCCCGCAGTGGCAGTCAGCTCGCCATGGCCTCTATGCCCAGGCCCTGGCGCAGCTGCAGGCCGCTGGCTGGGCCTACCCCTGCGCCTGCACGCGCCGCGATATGGACGCCGCGCTCGCCGCGCAAGGCCATGTGCACGAGCGCCATGGCGAGCGCCCCTACCCGGGCACCTGCCGCGATGGCCTGCATGGCAAGACCGGTCGCAGCTGGCGCTTCCATACCCTGCACTACCAGCAGCATGCCAGCGCGCTGGCGGCCGAAGACGGCCAGTTGCCGACAGCCGATCACCCGGTGCTGCACAGCGACCAGCAGCTGCTGTGGCAAGACCGCTGGCTGGGCCCCCTGCAGCAGGACGTGGCCGCCAGCGTGGGTGATTTTCTGGTCCAGCGCGCCGATGGCCTCTGGGCCTACCAACTGGCTGTGGTGGTCGATGACGCCGCGCAAGGCATCAGCGATGTGGTGCGCGGCGCCGACCTGGCCGACAACACCCCGCGCCAGCTGCTGCTGCAGCGCGCGCTGGGCCTGCCAGCGCCCCGCTATATGCACACGCCCTTGGTGCTGCAGGCCGATGGCGAAAAGCTCTCCAAGCAATACGGCGCGCCAGCCGTCGTGGTCGACAGTGCCGAGCAGCGCATCGCCGTGCTGCGCCAGTCCGCCCAGCACCTGGGGCTGGAGGCGGGCGAGGCTAGCTCCATCCCCGATGCGCTGGCCGACTGGACGGCGCAATGGGCACGCCGCCACCTGGCCGCTACATGAAGTTGCGCGTGTGCAAGGAGGCCAGCTCCTGCGCATGGCCACGCTCAAAGCCCAGCCGCACCAGCTTGGTGTAGCGGCCATCGGCCATGTCCTGCATCAGCTGCTGCACGCGCTGGCTGCCCAGCGCCAGCGCATCGGCCGACATGGCGCCCGCGCCCACGAGGATCAACGCATCAAACACCTCTTCGTTCAGGCCTGATGTCCCAGCCAGCGCGTCATGGCGCGCCTCCACCGCCTGGGCCAGCCGGTGGCGATAATCGGGCTCCTGCTTCAAACGGTGCAGCAGGTGCGACATGCCCAGCGCCACATGGCGCGCCTCATCGCGGGCGGCCAGGCGGCAGATCTGGCGCGTCAATGGATCGGGCGCATAGGTCTGCAAGAACTGCAGCAGGTTGACAAAGCTGCCCTCGCCCAGCACCGAGAGCAAAAAGCCCGCGACCGAAAAATCCTTTTCCGCAAGCAGGCTGTGCAGCGAGGCCTGGCCGCCTGCGGTGGATAGTGCCGGCTCCCGCCCGTGGCGGCGAATGCGGCGGGTAAACACATCGATATGGCGCGCCTCATCGGCCACCTGGATCGCCAGCGCCGCCTGCAGCTCGCGGTAGTGCGGGTGCAGCTCACCCAGAAAGCGCGCCGGCACAATCAGCGCCGCATTCTCGTTCTCGACCATATAGGTCATCACCTGCACGATGGCGTCCTCGATCACCGCAGGTGGCTCAGGTGCCTGGTCCCAGTCGATGTCGGTGTCGGCATTCCATTGCGCAGCCACCGCCTGCGCGTACAGGTCCCCGGCCTGGTCGGACCAGAACTCGGCCTTGTCCTGCAGGCGAAAGGCAAAGGCCGGCGCGCCCGCCTCGACCGCGGCACCGCGCGCCGCCAGGCCCCAGGCCGGGTCGGCCTGTGCGGCCACCGCGCCGGGTTGGCTGGCATCGCTGTGGCCGGCCACGGCGGCATGGCGCCAGCGGCCCGCCTGCGCGCTGCCCCGCCGCACCAGCAAGGCCGGCTGCCGCAGCCAACCGGTCGGCGTTTGCAGCGCATGGCCCTGGGCCTGGCACCAGGCCGCCAGCTGCGCTTGCCAGCCCGGCGCCTGGCCGCTGACACGGATCGACTCGCCCACGGCCACGGCCGCCAGGCCGTGCTTGACCAGCAGGTGCGCACCGGCATCAAAGCCCAGCCGGCCCAAATCCACCAGTGGCATGCTGGCAAGGTCGGCCTGGCCTGGGATTGCAGGACCCGTACTGCTGGAGGGGGCTGGCGGTTTTTCCATGGGCCTCAGTACCGGTAGTCCGCCGCCAGGATACGGCCCGCCTCATCATAAAAGCGCTCATCGCGCACTGCACGGGACAAGGGTTCATAGCCCGAAGCGCGGCCGGGGTGCCAGACCTTGAGGCCTTCCAACTCCAGCAAGGGGCGAATCAGCGGGTCGTCCCAGGACATGGCCAGCAAGATCTCGGTAAAGCGCGCCGCATCGGCAGCGCTGAGACTGGGCCCGGCGGTCATATTGCAGTGGTCAAAAGGCTGCGAGGTGTCGAGCACGCGCGTGGTGCCTGCAGGCAGGGTCCCTTCGGCGGCAAAGGCCAGGTAGTTCTTGGCAACCATCCAGGACGCCGCAATCTCACCGGTCACCATGGCCTTGGCCGCCAGGCGCTCGCCACCAATATGGTCGCCATGCTTGCCGCCCAGCACATCAAAGCGGCGCACCTGAAAATCCTGACCCGCCAGCAGGCCGTGCTGGCGCAGGTGGTCCAGCGGGATCAAGGTGGCCTGGGGCGAATCAATGGCGCCAAAGCCCAGCGTCTGGCCGCGCAGGTCCGCCAGGGCCTGGGCGGGGCTGTCTGCGCGTACCACCAGCAGCGACTGCACATCCATGTCGGTGTCACGCATCGCGATCGATCGCACCTGCTGGCCAGCGGCCCGCGCCATCAGCTCGGCGCGCACAAAGGCGAGCGGCGAGTTCCAGGCCAGTTGCACCGTGCCATCCATCAGCGCCTCTGTGAGCGACTCATAGTTGGAATACAGCACATAGTCAAAGTACAGACCTTGCTCGATGAAATGGGCCTTGAAGCCCTCCCAGATGGTGATGACCTTGGGCGCGTAGGCCACGGCGCCCATCTTGAGGGTGGTGTAGGAAACGGTCATGGATAGATGTCTCTCCGGTTGGTTGGGTCACGGGGTCTCAGGCTGCGGCGTCGCACAGCGCCTTGCCCAGCAGGTCATAGATCACATCGGTGGTGGGGGCCATCACGGAGGCCGCGCGGGCATCGCGGAACAGCCGCTCAATGCCCAGGTCCTTGCGGAAGGCTGCGCCGCCGCAGACGCGCATCGCCGTATCGCTCACCTCCAGGGCCGCCTCGGCCGCAGCGGCCTTGCATTGCAAGAGCCGGGTTTTGGCATCGGGGCGCCCCGCCAGCACCGCCTGCACGGCGTCATCGCGCAGCAAGCGGGCCTGGTCGGCCTTGAGCTGGGCCTTGGCGAGGTAAGCCCGGATGGTCGGCAGGTCGGCCAGGCCGCTGCCATTTTCGGCAAAGCGGGTGTTGGCCACATGCTGCACAGCGCGGCGCAGCACGCCTTGCATCAGGCCCACCGACGTGGTGGCAATCAAGGTGGGGAAATACGGCATCAGGTAGCGGGCCTTGACGTCCTCGCCCTGGCCGTCGTCTCCCAAGCGGCAGGCCAGCGGCACGGCTACATCCCGCGCAATGATCGGCGATGAGGCATTGCCGCGCAGTCCCATGCCATCAAAGCGCGATGGGATCTGCAGCCCGGGCAGGCGGCTGTCGACCAGCCACAGCGTATTGCCCTCCCCCGTGCTAGCCCGCGAGATCCAGACATAGGAGTCGGCCTCGCCCGCCGAGGTGATCATGCTTTTGTGGGCATTGAGCAGCACCGCGTCCTGGCCCTGCGCAGCGGCGGTACCGGTGGGTGCCCAGATATGGCTGCGCGAGCCGGTCTCGGACACCGCCAGGGTGGTGATATGGCGGCCCTGCGCAATGGCGCGCCGGGTGTCTTGTGCCGCAAAAGGCTCGATCAGTGCCACGCCGCAGTAGTGCATGGTCAGCACCATGGCCGTGCAGGGGCAGTCCTGGGCAATGCGCTCGACCACTTGTACCGCTTCAGGCAGGCCCGCGCCCATGCCGCCTACTTCGGGCGCGCTGATCAGGCCCAGCAGGCCCTGGCTGCCCAAGGCCTGCAGCGCCTGGCGCGGGTAGACCGCCTGGCTATCGGTATGCGCGGCCGCCGGCGCAATGAGGTCGCGCACGATCGGCTCCAACGACGAAAGAATGTCCATGCTGCTCCAGATGCTGGCGCAAAGGCAGGCCCATACCGGAACCCATGGGGCAGAAAGCGGCCAGGCGCATGCTGCGCTCCCGAGCCCCTACCCCGTGTTTCCTGTCGCACACAGACCTGCAATCACGACAGACGTCACTTTGAAAAAGGCATTATAGGCAGCGACTTTGCAGCCAGATGGCAGTGGGCGCACACGGCGATTGCCCAGCGTTTCGTCATTGCAGACTGGAAAAATCTACAATAGCCCCTTTTTTGACGCGGCCCAGCGCCCCTTGCCGGGCAAGCGCCACCTTGCCGCCTGTGCTGAGCGGCACCTCCATGACCATGCAATCTTCTTCGACGCCTGCTGCTGGCCCCGTGCCCGAGCCCATCATCACCAACGCACGCGATGCCAGCAGTGCCCCCGGCCATGCGCCTGCGGATGTGGCCCATCCCAAGACCATCCGCTCCTACGTGCGCCGCGCCGGCCGCACCACCACCGGCCAGGCCAAGGCCTTTGAAACGCTGGGCGCGCGCTATGTGCTGCCTTACACCGGCGAGGCCTTCAATGCCGAGGCCGCCTTTGGCCGCCAGGCCAAGGTGATTTTGGAAATCGGCTTTGGCATGGGCGAGGCCACGGCGCACATCGCCCGCGTTCGCCCGGACGACAATTTCCTGTGCTGCGAAGTGCATGAGCCGGGCGTGGGCGCGCTGCTCAAGCGCATCGGCGAGCAGGACATCACCAATATCCGCATCTTCCAGCACGACGCCGTGGAAGTGCTGGAGAACATGCTGCAGCCGGGCTCGCTCGACGGCATCCATGTGTTCTTCCCCGATCCCTGGCACAAGAAAAAGCACAACAAGCGCCGCCTGATCCAGGCGCCGTTTGTGGCCCAGCTCGTCGCCCATTTGAGGCCCGGTGGCTATATCCACTGCGCCACCGACTGGCAGCCCTATGCCGAGCAGATGCTCGAGGTGCTCTCGGCCAACCCGGACCTGAAGAACACGGCCGACGGCTACGCGCCGCAGCCCGAGTACCGCCCGCTGACCAAGTTCGAAAACCGCGGTCTGCGTCTGGGCCATGGTGTCTGGGACCTGGTGTTCACGCGCGCTGCATAAGCGCGCTGGGCCTAGATGCCCGCTTTGCTGAAAAAGGCTGCTTGGGCAGTCTTTTTTGCTTTTTGCAGAGTGCGGCGCACCCCAGGGGCCAGGTAACCGTTGCTTTGCGTATCAAAATTGATAGCAGAATCGGCCGCCTGCAGCGCCCGATGCGGTAGGATGGCTGCTGGCACCCAGACGCTGGGGCCAATGGCACATGCCGCCCCCTGCCCCACGGTTGTGGGTATAAACCTTGCGCCCTGCTCTGGTGCGACAGTCCCTGGCGGGATGCAAGGCTTGTGACGCAGCGGCCCGGGCTGGCAGGCCATCACACCGGAAAACTGCAATGACCGTCTCTCGCTTCCATATCCCGCAACAGGACCACAGCCCTTCTGCCGAGCAACCTGCTGCGCTGCGCAGCTACGGCTGGGCGTCCGCCGTGCCGGGCCCGTCGCTGCTGATCTTTGGCGCCGTGCATGGCAATGAGCAAAGTGGCACGCATGCGATCCGCCGCTGGATCGAGCGCTTTGAATCGGGCCAGGTGCGCCTCAAGCGCGGCCGCCTGACGATGGTGCCCGTGGCCAACCCCAAGGCCTTTATCAAGAACGAGCGCGAAGGCGACCGCAACCTCAACCGCAACTTTGTGCCCCAGGCCCAGCCGCAGAACTTTGAAGACCATATGGTCAATGCACTGGCCCCGCTGCTCGAGAGCCATGATGCGCTGCTCGATCTGCACTCCTACAGCGGCGAAGGCCGGGCCTTTGCGATGACCGGCCCGCTCAACAACACCGGCACGCTCGAGCCCTTTGCCCGCCAGCAAGAGGAAGAGGCCTTTGCCAAGGCCGTGGGCCTGCCCATCATCGTGCAAGGCTGGCTGGAGGTGTATGAACAGGCAGTGAAGGCCAGCGGCGGCGCCCTTCGCCCCGAGCACGGCATCGGCACCAATGAGTTCATGCGCAGCCGCGGGGGCTACGCGATCACCGTGGAGTCGGGCTCGCACGAAGAGCCCCAGGCCATCGAGGTGGCCGACCGCTGTATCGCTGGCGTACTGGCCCTGCTGGAGATGGCCGATGTGACCGTCGAGCCCGTCGCCCAGTACACCACCCACCATATGCGCCAGGTGTTCATGCGCCAAAGCGCCGATGACCGCATGCAAAAGGAGTGGCAGAACTTTGACCCGTTCCGCCAGGGTGACCTGCTCGCCACCCGCGCCGATGGCAGCCAGATTCTGGCGCCCTTCGATGGCTGCGTGATCTTCCCCCAGCCCGATGCCGCCGTGAACCGCGAGTGGTTCTACCTGGCGCAGACGGACCGCAGCTGATGCAGGGGGGCTGCCCTTTGCGGGAGGCCCATCGAAGTACCCGGCCAGCCTGACCGGTTAAGGCTCCCCGCATCAACCCGCAGTGACAATGCTGACGCCGCCATCAACGGCCAGGCATTGGCCGGTGATGTGTTTGCCCGCATCGCTGGCCAGCAGCACCGCAGAACCTTTCAAATCATCATCCCCGCCCAAGCGGCCCAGCGGCACGCCGGCCGTCATCGCATCCTCGCCGATCTGGTCAATCAGGCCATTGGCCATCTTGGTGCGGAAAAAACCCGGTGCGATGGCATTGACGCGGATGCCGTAGTGCCCCCATTCGGCAGCGAGCGCGCGGGTGAAGTTGATGACCGCGCCCTTGCTGGTGTTGTAGGCGATGGTCTTCATGCCCACCGGGTTGCCGCCCAGCCCGGCAATCGATGCCAGGTTGATGATGGCGCCCTGCCGGCGCGCAATCATGCAGCGCTTGGCCAGCTGCTGCGACAGCAGAAAATAGCCGCGTACATTCAGGTTCATCACCTTGTCCCAAGCGGCGGCCGGGTGGTCTTCGGCCGGCGCCCCCCAGCTGGCACCGGCGTTGTTGACCAGAATGTCCACATCGCCCACGCGCCCCAGCACCTCGATGGCCAGGCGCTCGATCTCGCTGTCGACCGCGCAGTCGGCAGCAATCCAGCGCGCATCAATGCCTGCGCCTCCCAGCTCGGCCACCGCCGCTTCCAGCTCGCTGGCCTTGCGGCTGGTCACCACCACCTTGGCGCCAGCCTCGCCCAGCGCATGGGCCAGCTGCAGCCCCAGGCCGCGCGAGCCGCCCGTCACCAGCGCCGTCTTGCCGGTCAGATCCAATAATTGCCCAATCTTGCGCGTCATGCAAAGGCCTCCTGGTAGGGCTGAAAAGGTCGTTCAGCGAGTCATTCAAAATGCAGCCATCAGGCTGGCAGCACATAGTCCTTGAACTGCTCACGCAGCCGGGTCTTGAGCATCTTGCCGGTGGCACCCAGCGGAATGGCCTCCACAAAAATCACGGCATCGGGGATCTGCCACTTGGCCATCTTGCCCTGGTAGAAGGCGAGCAAGTCCTCCTCGCTCACGGCAGCGCCCTTCTTGAGCGCTACAAAAACCACCGGCCGTTCGTCCCACTTGGGATGGGGCATGCCCACGCAGGCAGCCATCGCGACGGCCGGGTGGGCCATCGCAATGTTCTCGATATCGATGGAGCTGATCCATTCGCCCCCGGACTTGATCACATCCTTGCTGCGGTCAGTGATCTGCATAAAGCCATCGGCATCGATGGTGGCCACATCGCCGGTGGGAAACCAATCGCGCCCCTGCGCATCAGTGACCAGCGGCGAGGCGCCCTCGCTGCGGTAGTAGTCCGCCACCACCCAGGGGCCGCGCACCAGCAGGTCGCCATAGGTCTTGCCATCCCAGGGCTGGTCCTGGCCGTCGTCACCGACGATCTTCATGTCCACGCCAAAGATGACCCGGCCCTGTTTGGCCAGCAGCTGCGCCTGGGTGTCGGCCGGCAGGTCCAGGTGCTTGTGCTTCAAGGTGCAGACGGTGCCCAGCGGGCTGAGTTCGGTCATACCCCAGGCATGCAGCACGGTGACGCCATAGTCCTCCTGGAAGGTCTTGATCATCGCCGGCGGGCAGGCCGAGCCGCCAATGATGGTGCGCTGCAGGCTGCCAAAGCGCAGGCCCTGGCTTTGCACATGGCTCAGCAGCATCTGCCAGACCGTGGGCACGCCAGCGGCAAAGGTTACCTTCTCGGCCTCCATCAGCGCGTAGACCGAGGGGCCATCGAGCGCCGGGCCGGGAAACACCAGCTTGGCGCCATTGAGCGGCCCGGAAAACGGCAGGCCCCAGGCGTTGACATGGAACATCGGCACGACCGGCAGCACCACATCGCGCGAGGAGATGTCCATCACATCGGGCAGCGAAGCGCCATAGGCATGCAAGACGGTGCTGCGGTGCGAGTACAGCACGGCCTTGGGATTGCCCGTGGTGCCGCTGGTGTAGCACATGCCGCAGGCGGTATTTTCGTCAAACTCGGGCCACTGGTAGGCGCCGTCGGCAGCCGCAATCCAGGCCTCGTAGGCCACCAGGCCGGGGATGCCGGCATCGGCAGGCAGTTGGTCAGCATCACACAGCGCCACCCATTGGCGTACCGTCGGGCAGCGCGCGTGGATGGCCTGCACGATGGGCAGGAAGCAGCTGTCAAAACACAGCACCTCGTCCTCGGCATGGTTGACGATCCAGACCACCTGGTCGGGGTGCAGCCGGGGGTTCAAGGTATGGATGACCCGGCCCGAGCCGCCCACGCCGTAGTACAGCTCCATATGGCGGTAGCCATTCCAGGCCAGACTCGCCACGCGCGCGCCCGCGGCCAGCCCCATGCCATCCAGGGCCTGCGCCAGCTGGCGGGCGCGCTGCGCAAAGTCGCCATAGGTGTAGCGGTGGATATCACCTTCCACGCGGCGCGAGACGATTTCGGTATCGCGGTGGTAACGCTCCGCAAACTCCAGCAGGTTGGAGGTCAGCAGTTGCTGCTTTTGCATCAGGCCTAGCATTGGGTCTCCTTGTGGTATGGCCAGTGGCGGCGCGTTGCCCCCACCGGCATGCATCTGTTTTTATAGCGCGTGCGCGCAGCAAAGGGCATCGTAGCAACCCGCACTGCCAGCGGGTTGCATGAGCAAATGCCTGCAGCATATGACGAGGCATACAGTACAGGCAGGCGCGCGCAGTGCGCAGCGCGCGCTGTCACCTAGGCTGCAGCACTTAGAATCAGGCGCTGCTTTCGTCTCACACCGCCCCATGCTGATCCCCGACTACATCGACGAACACCTGCTGGTGCTGAACAAGCCATCGGGCCTGTTGTGCGTGCCCGGCCGGGGAGAAGACAAGCAGGATTGCCTCAGCGCCCGGGCCCGCCAGCAATGGCCCGATGCGCTGGTGGTGCACCGGCTGGACCAGCCCACCTCGGGCCTCGTCGTGATGGCGCGCAGCCTGTCCGTGCAGCGTGCGCTGGGCGATGCCTTTGCGGCCCGCGCCGTGCGCAAGCGCTATACCGCCGTGGTCTACGGCAATCCAGTTGCACAGCCTCTGGCACCTGAGCATGTGCTGCATGCCGCGATGCCGCAGGATGGCCATACCTGGAGCCTGGTGGATCTGCCGCTGATCGCCGACTGGGAGCGCCGACCTTTGCAGCGGGTGGATGGGGAGATGGGCAAGCCCAGCCAGACCTGGTGGCGGGCGATGAATGCGGAGGAAGCGGCCGCGCTGCCCGCCATCCCTGCCGGCAGCACGCGCCTGTGGCTGGAGCCGCTGACCGGCCGCACCCACCAGCTGCGCCTGCATATGCAGGCCATCGGCCATGCGATGCTGGGCGACGGCCTGTATGCCAGCGCCGCAGTGCAGGCGATGGCGCCACGCCTGCTGCTGCAGGCGCAGCAGCTGGGCTTTGCCCACCCGGTGACCGGCCAGTGGCTGGACTGCCGGCTGGCGGCCGATTTCTAAAGGCCGTGCTAGAACGGCCGGGTCGTATTAGACGTGGCGCATCAGGCCGCCATCCACGCGGATGTTCTGGCCGGTGATATAGGCCGCACCATCGGAGGCCAAAAAGGCCACCGTCGCGCCAATCTCGTCGGCCTTGCCGTAGCGCTGCAGTGGCACCGCTGCCTGGCGCTCGTCCTTCTTGGGCAGGCTGTCAATCCAGCCGGGCAGCACATTGTTCATGCGGATGTTGTGCTTGCCGTATTCGTCGCAGAAGATCTTGGTAAAGGCCGCCAGGCCGGAGCGCGCCATGGCCGAGGTGGGGAACAGCGCTGCCGGCTCAAACGCCCAGGCCGATGAGATATTGATGATGGCGCCGCCGCCCTGCTTTTGCATGATGGGCGCAACCAGGCGCGTGGCGCGCACCACGTTCAGAAAGTAGACCTCCAGGCCCTTGATCCAGTCCTCATCGCTGATCGACAGCAGGTCACCCTTGGGGCCGTGGCCGGCGCCATTGACCAGCACATCGATGCGGTCATAGCGCGCCATCACCGCATCCACCAGCTTTTGCATATCGGCCACAGACTGGTTGGAGCCCGTCACGCCCACACCGCCCAGCTCCTGGGCCAGCGCCTCGCCCTTGCCCGAGGACGACAAGATGCCCAGCGCATAACCGGCCTGGTGCAACTGGCGTGCCGCCGCTGCGCCCATGCCGGATCCACCGGCGATCACGATGGCTACTTTGGATTGGTCCATGCTGTGCTTCCTTTTTCTTTGTGATTCCAAAGCTGCCCATCCTAACCAAGCCGCCGCACTTGTGCAGGCCACCGGGAAAAACGCCGTCGCGCTCAGCGCCATCTGCCGTTACGATAAGCAGTTATGACCACCAAACACCTCACCATCCTGACCGGCGGCTCGCGCGGTATGGGCCTGGCCATGGGCCAGCAACTTCTGGCCAAGGGCCACACCGTGCTGAGCATTGCGCGCCGCAGCTCCAGCGCGCTGGCCGCTGCCGCTCCATCGCCTGACCAACTCATCCAGTGGGAGCAGGACCTGGGCGACACCGATGCCGCCGCCCAGCGCCTGGGCGACTGGCTGCGCAGCCTCCAGGCCAGCGACTGGGCCAGCATCACCCTGATCAACAACGCCGGCGTGATTCCGCAGATCGCCCCGCTGTCCGACCTGGCCACGCCCGACCTGCGCAATGCGCTGCGCGTGGGGCTGGAGGCGCCGATGGCCCTGACCGGCGTGTTTCTGGGCGCGACCGAAGCCTGGACTGTGCCGAAAAAAGTGCTCAATGTTTCATCCGGCCTGGGCCGCCGCCCCATGGCATCGCAGGCCGCCTACTGCACGGCCAAGGCCGGCATGGATGCCTACGCCCGCTGCGTAGCGCTGGAAGAGGCGCACAAGCCCCATGGCGCCAAGATCGTCTCGCTCGCGCCCGGCGTGATCGATACTGACATGCAGGTGCAGCTGCGCAATGCCGATGCGGGCGCCTTCCCCGATGTGGGCAACTTCAAGGGCCTGCATGAGGGCGGCAAACTCAGCAGCCCGGCAGAAGCCGGTGCCAAGGTGCTGGGCTGGCTGGACCGCGCCGACTTTGGCCAGCATGTGATTGCCGACGTGCGCGAGCCTTGAACCACGGCGCGCAGCGCAGGGTCCATGCCCGCCATGGACTGTCACCAAGGTGCGCGCTGGCCGCCTGCGGTTTGCACATGGGCCGCCTGGCTGGCAATAATGCTGCAGGGCAACATCTGCATGCCCATTCCAACGTAAACAGGAGACCTTTCCATGTCCCGTGAAGTACTTGTCTGCAGCGCCGTGCGCACTGCCATCGGCACCTTTGGCGGCAGCCTCAAGGATGTTCCACCGACCGAGCTGGGCGCACTGGTGGTCAAGGAGTCGCTGGCCCGCGCCGGCATTGCAGGCAAGGATGTGGGCCATGTGGTCTTCGGCCACGTGGTCAACACGGAGCCCAAGGACATGTACCTGAGCCGCGTGGCGGCCATCCAGGGTGGCTGCCCGCAGGAGACACCGGCGATGAACGTCAACCGCCTCTGCGGCTCGGGCCTGCAGGCAATTGTGACGGCCAGCCAGGGCATTTTGCTCGGTGACTATGACGTGGCCATTGGCGCCGGCGCCGAGAACATGAGCCGCGCGCCCTACGCCAGCACCACCAGCCGCTGGGGCGCACGCATGGGCGATTTCAAGATGATCGACATGATGACCGGCGCGCTACATGACCCGTTCCACAACATCCACATGGGTGTGACCGCCGAGAACGTGGCCAAGGAATTTGGCATCAGCCGCGATGACCAGGACCAATTGGCACTGAGCAGCCACCAGCGTGCCGAGCAGGCCTGGGCCGAGAACCGCTTTGCCGGCCAGATCGTGCCCGTGGTGCTCAAAAGCAAGAAGGGCGATATCAGCTTTGACAAGGACGAGCACTTCCGCGCCGGCGCCAAGATCGAGGACTTCCAGAAGATGAAGCCCGTCTTCATCAAGGAAGACGGCACGGTCACCGCCGCCAACGCCTCGGGTATCAATGACGCCGCAGCCGCCGTGGTGCTGATGGAAGCCGCCGCCGCCAAGGCGCGCGGCGCCAAGCCGCTGGCCCGTTTGGTGGGCTATGCCCATGCAGGGGTCGATCCCAAGATCATGGGCATTGGCCCCGTGCCCGCGTCCAAGGCCGTGCTGGCCAAGACCGGCCTCAAGCTGGACCATATGGATGTCATCGAAGCCAACGAAGCCTTTGCCGCACAAGCCTGCGCAGTGACCAAGGGCCTGGGCGCCGACCCGGCCAAGGTCAACCCCAATGGTTCGGGCATCTCGCTGGGCCACCCGATTGGAGCCACCGGCGCGATCATCACCGTCAAGGCGATCCATGAGCTGCACCGCACCGGCGGCCGCTATGCACTCGTCACCATGTGCATTGGCGGCGGCCAGGGCATTGCCGCCATCTTCGAACGCGTCTAACCAAGCCTTAAAGCGCCAGCGCAGTCCCCACGGGCAAGTCTTCCACCGGCTTGCCCGCTGCAAAGCGCTTGGCCGCAAACTGCCCTGCGACCTGGGCCTGGCCACCGCGCACGTGCAGCCAGCTGCCCTCGGGCAGAGCGACCACCTGCTTGTCCGGGTTGGCGACCAGGAACTCCGCCAGGCGCTGGTCGCGCGTCTCGCCCTGGTGGCCAGGCGGCAGGCTGTTGTGGTAGTGGGGGTTGATGCAAAACGGCACCAGGCCCAACGCGCCAAAGCCCTGCGGGTCGACGATGGGCATGTCATTGGTGGTGTTGATCGTCAGGCCCGCCAGATTGGCGCCGGCACTCCAGCCGGTGTAGGACATGCGGCCCGAACGTGCCGCGTCGCCGATGCGCACCAGCCAGCCTCGCTTGCGGCATTGGGCCAGCAGCTGGAAGGTATTGCCGCCGCCGACGATGATGGCCTGGATATCCCCGGCCAAAAACGGCTCCAGCGCATCCGTCTGGTGCGCGCCCACCAGCTGCACGCCGGTGTGGGCGATGGCCGCTTGCACCTGCGCTGTGTAGTCGTCCCAGCTGAGCGAGACCCCGGCAAAGGGCACAAACAGCGCCTTTTGCACGCCTTGCAGCTGGGCTGCCAGCGCCTCGCGGCAAAAAGTCAGGTAGCCGCCATCGGGCGCGCGGGAGTTGCTCAACAACAGTAACTGCATAACACCTCTTTGAATGAGGCAGCCAGCATAGCAGCCCCTGCACTGCGGCGGCGTCACCCAAGCACAGAAGGTCGGCGCCGACAAAGGAGCCGAGCGCAAAAAAAGGACTGGCGCGGCGGCATGCCCCGCGCCAGTCCCTTCTTGTCTATCGACTGCTTACTTGCCGCTGTCCAGCCGTGCCTGCATCGCCTTGGCGCGGGCGTCCGACGGTGGGTGCGAATCCATCAGCGAGTTGCCGCCACCGCCGCTCAGCTTGGCGAGCTTCTGGAAAGCGGTGACGAGGCCCTTGCGCTCCATCTTTTGCTTGGTGAGCAGGTCAAAGGAGTAGTTGTCGGCCGCAGACTCGTTGGCCTGCGAGAACTGCGCATGGATGAACTTTTCACCCAGCTCGCCCGCTTGCGAGCTCGACAGCGATGCCAAGGTGGCATTGCCGCTATTGGCGGCAATCTGGCGTGCGGCCGAGGTGGCATAGGCCGTCTGCATGCGGCGCTTGCTGTGGCCCAGCGCCACGTGGCCGATTTCATGGCCGATCACGCCGCGCAGCTCGTCGTCGTTCATCAGGTCCATCAGGCCGCTGTAGACGCGGATGCAGCCATTGGCCATCGCCCAGGCGTTCACATCACTGGTCAGGTAGACCTTGTAGTCGGCCTTCTTGCCTTCCACTTCTTGGGGCATGTTGGCGACGACCTTGGCCAGGCGCTGGCTGTACTTGTTGTTCGCAGGCGCGAGCTTGTTTTGCTGGTCCAGCGCGGCGCAGGATTCATTGGACAAGGCCACGACATCGCCGTCGGTCAATGTCATGGCCTTCATCGCCGTCGAGCCGGACTCCATCAGTCCGCCCAGGTTGCCCGTATCCATGGTCTTGCAGCCGGCCAGGGCCAAAGCAGCCACCAGGCCCGTCACCATCATCGTTTTGCGCATCCGCTATCTCCTCATCTGCACGTTGAAAACGTTCATCATAGCGTGCGATTATCGAAATGATAGTTTTTATACCCCAGAGATCGCTCAGGCAGCTTTTTGCGTGGCGGCCTGCGCCGATGCGTCATCCGGTGCCGTCGCCGACACGGCCTGCAGCACCACCTCGCGCTTCAAGGTCGGCACAAAGCTCTCGATGAACTGCAGCGCATAGGCGCGCAGCCACACGCCCTTGCGCAGTGCAATGCGGGTGGTGTTGACCTTGAACAAATGGCCCGCGTCGATGGCGCGCAGGTTGCGGTCGCGCTCCTCATCAAAGGCGATGGAGGCGACGATGCCGATGCCCATGCCCAGCTCGACATAGGTCTTGATCACGTCAGCATCCATGGCGGTCAGCACCACATTGGGCGTGACCTCGGCGGCGGCAAACGACTCATCAATGTGCGAGCGGCCGGTGTAACCCTGCTCATAGGTGATGATCGGAAAGCGCACCAGCGATTGCAAGGTCAGCGGCCTTCCAGCCTCTTGCTGGGCCAGCAAGGGGTGGCCTGGGGGCACGACCACCGAGTGGGTCCAGCGGTAACCCGGCAGGGTCGCCAAGCTCGCATAGCCGGTGAGCGCTTCGGTGGCCACGCCGATATCGGCCGCGCCACTCAGCAGCATCTCAGCGACCTGCCGGGGCGAGCCCTGGTGCAGGTGCAGGGCCACATCGGGAAACTGCTCACGAAAATCGCGCACCACCAGCGGCAGCGCGTAGCGCGCCTGCGAGTGAGTGGCGGCAATGCTCAGTTGGCCGCTGCGGCTGGCATGAAAATCGGCACCAGCGCGGCGCAGGTTTTCGGACTCCAGCAGCAGGCGGTCCACGATCGGCAAAATGGCCTCACCCGGTGGGGTCAGCCCGGTCAGGCGCTTGCCGGCGCGGATAAAGATGTCCACACCCAGCTCGTCTTCCAACTCGCGGATCTGGCGGCTCACGCCTGGCTGCGAGGTGTAGAGCACATGCGCCACCTCGGTCAGGTTGTAGCCATTGCGGGCGGCTTCGCGCACGGCCCGCAGTTGCTGAAAATTCATAACATTCACCTTTGTGGACCCAGCCGCCAGGGGTCCCCGGCGGCTGGTTCAGCGTCCTTGCTTATTTCTTGGTGTAGATCTGGTCAAAGCTGCCGCCATCGGCAAAGTGCGCAGCGTCGGCCTTGGTCCAGCCGCCAAAGGCCTCATCGATGGTGAAGAGCTTGAGCGTCGCGAACTGGCTGGCGTATTTGGCTTTGGCCGCTTCGGCGGTGGGGCGGTAGAAGTTGCGGCCGGCAATGTCCTGGCCTTCGTCCGAGTACAGGTACTGCAGGTAGGCATCGGCAATCTTGCGCGTGCCGCGCTTGTCCACCACCTTGTCGACGACGGTCACCGTGGGCTCGGCCAGGATCGACAGCGAGGGGGTGACGATCTCGAACTTCTCGGGGCCAAACTCCTTCAATGCCAGGTAGGCCTCGTTTTCCCAGGCCAGCAGCACATCGCCCTGGCCGCGCTGCACAAAGGTCACGGTCGAGCCACGCGCGCCGGTGTCGAGAATCGGCACATTCTTGAACAGCTTGGTGATGTAGTCCTTGGCACCGGCCTCACCGCCATAGTTGCGTTTGCCAAACTCCCAGGCGGCCAGGTAGTTCCAGCGCGCGCCGCCGCTGGTCTTGGGGTTGGGCGTGATCACCTTGACATCGGGCTTGATCAGATCGCCCCAGTCCTTGATGCCCTTGGGATTGCCCTTTTTGACCAGGAACACAATGGTCGAGGTGTAAGGCGCGCTGTTGAGCGGCAGGCGCTTTTGCCAATCGGCCGGCACCAGCTGGCCGTATTTGTTCAGTGCATCAATGTCACCGGCCAAGGCCAAGGTGGCCACATCGGCCTCGATGCCATCGATGATGGCCCGCGCCTGCTTGCCCGAGCCGCCATGCGACTGCTTGATCGTCACGGTCTGGCCGGTCGTGTCCTTCCAGTGCTTGGCAAAGGCCTGGTTGAACTGGTTGTACAGCTCACGGGTCGGGTCGTAGGACACGTTGAGCAAGGTCACTGGTGCTGGTGCCTGGGCATGGGCTGCGCCGCTAAAAACAGCGGGCGCCAGCGCCATCAGAGACGCGACTGCGGCTGCGGCTATCGGAAACTTGATAAAGTGGCGGCGTTGTTGCATGGAACACTTTCAGAATGGCAAAAGTCGTAGGGCTTGTTAGGCTTGAACACATTCTGAAACGCGGCCATAAAAACTCAAACTACTATTAATTCAGTTTTTTATGACTGAAACTTATTAACAAGACGCGAAAACGCATCTGCCAGGCCCGGTTTCGGGACTGGCAAGGCAGGAAGCTCGCCAATGCCCCAACTCTGGTTGGCAGTGTGGGCAAAGCAGGCCATGCTGGGCAACCGCCCGCAGACTGCGGCAGCATCGGGCAAGCACCCTGCCAGTGCAACAGCGTCAACCCAACGAAGGAAGCATCTCCCATGGCACGTATGGTCAACTGCGTCAAACTGCACAAAGAAGCCGAGGGCCTCGACTTTCCCCCCTACCCTGGTGAGCTGGGCAAGCGCCTGTGGGAAAACGTCAGCAAGGAAGCCTGGGCTGGCTGGCTCAAGCACCAGACCATGCTGGTCAACGAAAACCGCCTGAACCTGGCCGACCAGCGCGCTCGCCAGTACCTGGCTCGCCAAATGGAAAACCATTTCTTTGGCGAAGGCGCTGATGCAGCCGTCGGCTACGTGCCGCCCACTGCAGACTGATACGGCACTCGTACAAGTGCAGGCCAGGGACAACTCTCCCCGGCCTGAAAAATGGCAGCCTCAGCTGCCATTTTTTATGGGTGTACGGTCCACTAACGGGCGATACAGCCAGGGTCCCTCGGCCCTGCAGACATCTGGTTTCGAAACCCTGGCCTGCACGGCATCTACCCAGCCCGCATGGGCAGGACTTGGCGCCCGCAGCCTTGGTTGGGACCTGCCTTGCTGCGACACCAAGCGACATGGTGCTTCATGGTGTGCTACCGGGCCAATGGCATGGATACACGACACAGCCCCCAAAAAGCAGCCTCGAAAGCGCCCCGACTGGTTGCAAATAGAAATCAATCGCCCCAATCGCAGTGATAGCATCTGCACACCCCTTTGCTACCGGCTTGCCCTCCGCCCTGGTTCCATGTTCAAGATTTCTGCCCTCTGCCTTGCACTGGCGCTGTCCGCATCGGTGCGAGCGGCCGACCGGGCCGCCTTCTGGACCACCACACAACGCGGGGGCAACAGCTTTAACCGCTTGCCGCCGGATACCCGCTATTACCAGGACTTGCGCGGCTATGGCGCCAGCTGGGTGCGGCTGTCCTACGACAAATGGAAGCCCGAGCAGCGCGATTTTTTGATGGGCAATGCGGATGACTACCAGCAGCTGATGGCATCGGACCTTGCCACGCTCAAGGCGTCGGTGGCCAAGGCCCATGCGGCGGGGCTCAAAGTGGTGATTGCGCCGCTGTCCCTGCCGCTGTCACGCTGGTCGCAAAACAATCAGGGTAAGTTTGATGACCGCATCTGGCAGGACAAGGCGCACTGGAAGGCCGCCGGCCAGTTTTGGCAGGACCTGGCGCGCGCCTTGAAGGACACGCCCGGCATAGCGGCCTATAACCTGATCAACGAGCCCGCGCCCGAAAAACAAGGCGGCCTGGCCGAGCATGCCAGTGCACCAGACATGCAGGCCTGGTATGCCAATGCCCAGGGCGGATCGCATGATCTACCCGCCTTCTACCAGTACCTGATTGCCCAGATCCGCGCGGTCGACCCGGACACACCCGTCATGGTCGATGCCGGTTGGTATGGCGCGGCGGACGCCTTCGTCTATTGGCCCGAGGCGCTGCAGGACAAAAGGGTGCTCTACAGCTTTCACATGTACGAGCCCTACCAGGCGACCAGCGGCCCCAACTTGAAGCGCAAGCAGCCCTACCGCTACCCGGGAGAGATGCCCTTTGCCGGCAAGACCCAGCTGTGGAACCAGCAGCGCGTGGCCCAGTACCTGGATGCCGTCAACGGCTGGGCACGCTCCTTGGCGATTGCGCCCGAACAGATCGTCATGGGCGAGTTTGGCTGTGTGCGCATGCTCGACAGCTGCAGCCAGTACCTGGACGATGTTCTGTCCTATGCCGAGGACAAGCGCTACCACTGGGCCTTTTACAGCTTTCGGGAAGATGCCTGGGATGCGATGGACTACGAACTGGGCCAGGCCAAGGTGGACTGGCGCTACTGGGAGGCGATGGAAAAAGGCCTGCCCGATCCGGTCAAGCGCAGCGCGACCCCCGAGTTCGAGCCCATCCGCAAGCGCTTGCAACAGCGCTGAAAGCTGCCGATTAGCGCGCGCTCAGCAGCGTAGTGCTGGCTGGGCGCCCTGGCACATTCAACGTGGCCACCGGTGCCGGCGTGCTGGCAATGCGCTGGCCACGGCGCCATACGCCCAGGCGCGTGGCCTTCAGGCGCAGCGCCTCGACCGGGTCCTTGGCATGCAGCAGCACAAAGTCGGCATTTGCACCTTGCTCGATGCCATAGCCTTGGAGGCCCAGCAAGCGTGCGGGGTTCAGGGTGATGGCATCAAAGCATTGCTGCATGCCCGCGCGGCTGGTCATCTGCGCCACATGCAGGCCCATGCTGGCCACCTCTAGCGCGTCGCCCGAACCCAGGCTATACCAGGGGTCCATCACGCAGTCATGGCCAAATGCCACCGTGAGGCCCGCGGCCATCAGCTCGGGCACGCGCGTCATGCCCCGGCGCTTGGGGTAGCTGTCATGGCGGCCCTGGATCGTGATATTGATCAAGGGGTTGCTGACAACGCCCAGCTGCGCCTCGGCCATCAGTGCCATCAGCTTGCTGACGTAGTAGTTGTCCATGCTGTGCATGGAGGTGAGGTGCGAGCCGGTCACGCGGCCCTGCAGGCCCAGGCGCTGGGTGTGGTAGGCCAGGGTCTCCACATGGCGTGACATCGGGTCATCCGACTCGTCGCAGTGCATGTCCACCCGCTTGCCGCGCTCGGCGGCCAGCTCGCAGAGAATGCGCACGCTCTCGGCGCCATCGACCATGGTGCGCTCAAAGTGCGGAATGCCGCCGACGACATCGACGCCCAGGTCCAGCGCGCGCTTGAGGTTGTCCAGCCCGCCCGGTGTGCGCAGCACGCCGTCTTGCGGAAAGGCCACCAGCTGCAGGTCGATATAGGGCGCCACGCGCTTTTGCACATCGAGCATCGCTTCGACCGGCAGCAGGCTCGGATCGCTGGTGTCCACATGGCTGCGGATGGCCAGGAGGCCGCGCGCCACCGCCCAGTCGCAGTAGGCCAAGGCACGCTCGACCAGCGCCTCATGCGTCAGCTGGGGTTTGAGCTCGCCCCAGAGCGCAATGCCTTCGAGCAAGGTGCCGCTTTCGTTGACACGCGGCATGCCGTAGCTCAGGGTCGCATCCATGTGGAAATGCGGGTCCACAAAGGGTGGGCTCAGCAGCAGGCCCTGGGCGTCCACCACCTCGGCAGCGGGCGCCTGCAGGCCCTCGCTCACCTCGGCAATCTTGCCGTCCTGCACAGCCACCGACATGTTCTTGCGGCCATCGGGCAAGCTGGCATTGTGAATCAATAAATCAAGCATTTTTTATCCTTGTAGGCAGACCAGGGTCTGCATCGTGGAGCGCAAAGCGCGGCTCAGCGCTCACCTTTGCGGTAGGGTTTCATCAAAGCCTGTGGGTAGGCGGCTTTGCGGGCCACCAGCACCAGCGCCAGGATCGACAGCAGGTATGGCAGCATCAGATAGAACTGGTAGGGCACGAGGCCATTGCCCGACTGCTGCAGCCGCAGCTGCAGTGCGTCGAAGAACGCAAACAGCAGCGCGCCGAGCAAAGCCTTGCCTGGCCGCCAGGAGGCAAACACCACCAGCGCCACGCAGATCCAGCCCCGGCCGTTGACCATGTTGAAGAAAAACGCGTTGAAGGCCGACAGCGTCAAAAACGCACCCGCCACGCCCATCAGCGCCGAGCCTGCAATGATCGCACCGCTGCGCACCGCCATCACGGCCACGCCCTGGCCTTCTGCGGCCTGCGGGTTCTCGCCCACCATGCGCACCGCCAAACCCAAAGGCGTGCGAAACAGCACCCAGGCCAAGAGCGGCACCAGCAACAGCGCCAGCAAGGTCAAGGCCGTCTGGTCGCCCAGAATCGGAATCGGCAGCCAGTCCATCGCCTCAAACGGCGTGATCGTGGGCGGCGTGTTCACCTTGGGAAAGCTCACGCGGTAGCCGTAGTACGACAAGGCCGTCGCCAGCATCGTGATGCCCAGGCCCGAGACATGCTGCGACAGCGCCAGGCCCACCGTCAGCCAGGCATGCAGGCTGCCCAGCACCGCGCCGGTGAGTGCCGCGACCAGCACGCCCGTCCACAGGCCGTGGCCGGCATACACGGTCAGCCAACCGGTAAAGGCACCGGCCACCATGATGCCCTCGATGCCCAGGTTCAGCACGCCAGCGCGCTCGCACAGCAGCACCCCCAGCGTGCCCAGCAGCAGCGGCGTAGCGGTGCGCAGCACGGCCACCCAAAAAGACGCATTGGCCAAAATATCCATCACATCGCTCATGATGCACCTCGCACTGCCGTTTGTTTTAGGGGTTTCAACATCACAGCGCTCACTTTCTGCGCAGGCGGTATTGGGTCATCAGGCTGGCCACCAGTACCGACAAGAGCGAGGCGGCCACGATCACATCGGCAATCGCATTGGGCACGCCGACGGCGCGGCTCATGCTGTCGGCGCCCACGAGCATGCCGGCGACAAATACGGCCGAGGCCACCACACCCAGCGGGTGCAGGCCGGCCAGCATCGCAATCACGATGCCGCTGTAGCCATAGCCGGGTGACATGTCCAGTGTCAGGTAGCTGGTGCGGCCCGCCACCTCGATGGCGCCAGCCAGGCCCGCGAGCCCGCCCGACAGCAGCGCGACCAGTACGACCGTGCGGGTCACCGGCACGCCGGCAAAGGCTGCCGCGCGGGGGTTGGCGCCGGCTGCGCGGATGTCAAAACCCGGCACCGCCCGCTGCAGCAGCAGCCACAGCGCGACCGCCAGGCCCACCGCCATCAGCAAGCCGTTATGCAAACGGGTCTGCACAATCAGCTTGCCCAGCTCCAGGTCGCCCTGCAGCGCGACGCTCTGCGGCCAGCCCATCGCCATCGGGTCTTTCATCGGGCCATCGAGCAGGTAGGACACGGCCAGCAGCATGACAAAGTTCAGCAGCAAGGTGGTCACCACCTCGTCAACACCCAGCTTGGTCTTCATCAAGGCCGGGCCCAGCAGCAAGGCCACGCCAGCCAGTGCGGCAGCCAGCAGCATCAGCGGAAACAGCAGATAAATGGGCAGCTCAAAGCCCGTGCCGCCATGCATGCCGCCTACGGCCACGGCAGCCACTGCGCCGGCATAGAGCTGGCCTTCGGCACCGATATTGAACAGCCGCGCCCGGAAAGCCACCGCTGCAGCCAGACCGGTCAGGATCAGCGGCACGGCGCGCGTCAAGGTCTCAGACAGCGCAAACAGCGAGCCAAAGGCCCCTTTGAACAGCGCCACATAGGTAGCACCAACGGGCGCGCCCGCCCACAGCACCAGCAAGCCGCTGATGGCCAAGGTAAACACCACCGCACCCAGGGGCGCAGCCACCATGGCCAGCGTCGAGGGGGTTGCTCTTTTTTCTATACGCATTGCAGTCTCTCAGCCCTGGCGCGCAGGCGCTGTCATAGGAGATCCGGCCATGGCCAGACCGATGGTCTCGCGGCTCCAGTCCGCAAAAGGCAGCACGGGTGACAGATGCCCCTCGTGCATCACGCCGATGCGGTCTCCGAGGGCCAGCACCTCGTCCAGGTCGTCCGAGATCAGCAGCACCGCGGCGCCGGCATCGCGCGCGGCCAGCAGTTGCTGGTGCACAAAGCGCACCGCGCCAATATCGAGGCCCCAGGTGGGCTGGTGCGCCACGATCAGGCGCGGCGCCATGCCCTCGGCGCCCTGGGGTGCCAACAGTGCCCGGCCCAGAATCAGCTTTTGCATATTGCCGCCCGACAGCGAACGGGCCGGTGCATCGAGACCGCCGCCGCGCACATCGAACTGCTTCGACACATGCTGGGCCTGGCTGCGCGCCTGTGCACGGCGCACCCAGCCCCAGCGCGAAAACCAGGGGCTGCGCAGCCGCTCGGACACGGCGTTTTCCCACACCGGCAAGTCACCGACCACGCCGGTGCCATGGCGGTCTTCCGGGATGCGCGCCACGCCCTGGGCGACCAGGGCCACGGCCGATGCCGGCATCGGCGCGCCCAGGTACTGCACCGTGCCCTGGCCCGGTCGGCGCATGCCGCAGAGCATATCGGCCAAGGCCACCTGGCCGTTACCCGAAACACCGGCAATCGCCACCATCTCCCCGGCCTTGAGCACCAGCGACACATCGACCAGGCGATCGCGCGCGGTGGATTTGGCCGAGGCCGTGGTGTGCACATTGCGCAGGCTGCAGACTTCGTCGCCCACCTTGGCGGCAGGTTGGCGCTCGGGCAGGCTCACCGCCTCGCCCACCATCCACTGCGCCAGCTGCGCCTGCGTGGTGCCTGCGGTCGGCGCCTCGGCCACCAACTTGCCGTGGCGCAGCACGGCCACGCGGTCGGCCACGCGCAGCACTTCGCCCAGCTTGTGGCTGATAAAGATGATCGACAGGCCTTGGGCCACCATCTGGGACAAGGTCGCAAACAGCGCCTCGCTCTCCTGCGGGGTCAGCACGGCCGTGGGCTCGTCCAGAATCAAGATCCTGGCGCCCCGGTACAGCGCCTTGAGGATTTCCACCCGTTGGCGCTCGCCCACCGACAGGTTGCCCACCCGTGCATCGGGGTCCACCACCAGGCCAAACTGGCGTGCGACCTCGACCAGTTTGGCGCGGGCCTGGCGCTTGGCTGACTTGAGGCGCAGCAGCGATTCGCTGCCCACCATGATGTTGTCCAGCACACTCAGGTTGTCGGCCAGCGCAAAGTGCTGGTGCACCATGCCGATGCCCGCAGCCAGCGAGGCGCGCGGCTGGCCCGGCGGCAGCGGCTGGCCCATCACCTCAATGCGCCCCTCATCGGCCACATAGTGGCCAAACAGGATCGACATCAAGGTGGATTTGCCCGCGCCGTTCTCGCCCAGCAAGGCCACGATCTCGCCCCGATGCAGGGTCAGCGAAATGGCGTCATTGGCTACCAGCGGGCCAAAGCGTTTGGTGATGCCGTGCAGCTGGAGCACAACAGGAGAGGAACTTGGAGGAGACATGGGCAACAGGCCGCTGGGTTCGCTGGGCAGGCGACGGGGCCTGGCAGCTGGCACAAAAACAGCCCCGGCATGGGCCGGAGCTGGAAGTTGGTGGCGCCGAGCTGCTATAGCGCTGCGCCTAGGCAATCCAGGCCCGGCTTACTTGGCCGTGGACTTGGGCTGCGAGTCGTCGACCTTCACGACGAACTTACCCGACAGGATATCGGCCTGCTTGGCCTGCACCTTGGCGATCAGGTCCGCCGGCAGCTTTTTCTCGAAGGTGCCAAACGGTGCCAGCGAGGAGCCCTTGTACTTCATCATCGAGTACGGGCCGTAGTCCTCGGCCTTGTAGCTGCCGTCCCTGACCGCCTTGATCGCGCGCTCGACGCTCGGCTCCATGTGCCACAGGGCCGAGGCCACCACGGTGTCGGGGTACTGCGCCTGGGTGTTGATCACATTGCCAATGGCCAGCTTGCCCTTTTCCTTGGCTGCATCGCTCACGCCAAAACGCTCGGCGTAGAGCACATCGGCGCCCTTGTCGATCATCGCAAAGGTCGCTTCCTTGGCCTTGGGTGGATCAAACCAGCTGTTGATGAAGCTGACGGTGAACTCCACCTTGGGATTGGTTTCCTTGGCGCCCGCCATGAAGGCGTGCATCAGGCGGTTGACTTCGGGGATGGGGAAGCCGCCGACCATGCCGATCTTGTTGGTCTTGCTCATGCCGCCAGCGACCATGCCCGACAGGTAGGCAGGCTCCTGGATGTAGTTGTCGAACACGCTGAAGTTGGGCGCCTGGATCTTGCCCGACGAGCCCATCACAAAGGCGGTCTTGGGAAAGTCCTTGGCAACCTTGCGCGCGGCCGCTTCCACGCCAAACACCTCACCAAACATCAGCTGCGCGCCGCCGGTGGCGTACTCGCGCATCACGCGCTCGTAGTCGGCATTGGCCACGTTTTCGCTGGACTTGTACTCGATCTCACCCCGCGCCTCGGCGGCCTTCAGTGCCTCATGGATGCGGCTGACCCATTGCTGCTCGTACGGCACGGTGTAAACCGCCGCGACCTTCACCTTGGTCTGCGCCCAGGCCGGTGCAGCCGACAGGCCAGCCAGCGCGAGGGGCAGTGCAGCCAGGCAGGTTTGAACAATACGACGCCGTGTAGTCATCAAGAAACTCCTTAGGGGTGAGATCCACTTGCCATCCAAGTGGGCGGGCGAGAGAAGCAAGTTCTGTACCGTGTCTTGTGCCAACGTGCTGCACTCGCTTGTGGCCGCTACTGCATTAAGAGCAGCAAAGTGCAGCTGGCCGACAAGCAACAGCGCTTGCAGCAGCAGAACACACACACAAAACAAGCGCAACACGCAATGCGTATATACACAGCGCGCCGCGCATTCTACCCACATCAGCGGCGCTTGAAAGCCATTTTTCGCCACGCGATCGCCGGCAGCAAGCGGGCAGTCCCTATCTTCGGGAATATGCGTAGGCCGATGTGGCACAAAAAAACCGCCATGCATCGCGGCATGGCGGTCTCAGGGGGTTGGTAGATACCGAGCAGCGCGATCGCAGCGCGGAGGCACCGCGCAAGACGCCACTCAGTGGTTGCGGCGCAGCTTCATCACAATCGGCATCGCAATGGTGGCCATGCGAATGAGCTTGCGCGGCCCCAGCAGCAGGCCAGCGCCGACCAGGCCAGCGCAGACCAGCGGATGCTCGCGGCCAAAGCTGATCAGGCGCTCGGCCAGCGTGCCATAGGCCATGGGGTGGTGCTGGCCGCCGGTGGCATCGCGGCGCAGCGCCAAGGCTTGTTCACGCGCCAGGCGGCGGCCATCCAGGCGCTCGCGCTGGTTCTGGATGCGCAGCAGCACTTCCCGGGCCTCAGGGTCTGTGGCCTGCAGCAGTTGCAGCTCCGCGTCTTTGCTTGGGTTGATCATCGCTTGGGTCCCCTGCATTACTTGAGACGGCCCTTGACCGCTTGCCAGTCCTGGCGCAGCACGGTCTTGGTCAGTTGGAAGGGGTTGGCGGCCTTCTTCGTGGTCAGGTACAAAAAGGCCAGCACACCCAGCCACAGCACCAGCCAGACACCGGCGACCAGCCAAGTGGCCAGCATGCGGTTGGGCGTATCCCAGAACGAAATGATGATGGCGCCTGAGAGCACCGTCAGGGCCACAATGGTCAGACCCGCGACCACCAAACCCATCAGGACCAGCCAGATCAGGTTCTTTTTCTGCTCCTGCCATTCAATGGCCAGCAGATCCATTCGGTCTTCAGCCGCTATGGCGCTTTCCGACAGCAAGGCGCGAAAACGCGCCAGCATGTCATCGACGCCCAGCACAGACAACCAGTTCATGGACTCTCCTCGTGCATATGGGGCACCTGCGTGCCCCTTGTTCTTAGTGTCGGCCCGGCGGGCCTTGCCAGCGCGGCCATGGGGCCCACGCTGGCTTCGGGCTCAGCTTAGCGGCGCGAAAAGATAAAACCGATCAAGGCGCCGACGGCCAGCGCTGCACCGGCAACACGCCATGGCTCGTCATGGGCGTAACGGTCAGCAGCCAGCGCAGCTTCCTTGGCCTGGCGGGCGGCTTCTTGGGCCGCGCGCACGGCGCCCTCACGGGCATCACCGGCGCTGTCTTCCAGGCGTTGGCGCAATTGCTTGATGTCGGGCACGCCGTCCAGGTCCTTGCTCGACAGCACGCCGCGCAGATCGCTCACCAGTTTTTCCAGATCAGCCTGGGCATTCTCAACGGTATCGCTCAGCAAATTGGATTTACGCATGTTCATCATCCTTTTCTTGGTCAGGCTACAGGAAAGTTCCGCATCCGCCCTGCGCAGCCAAGGCTGGCTGCTGCATGGCATTCGCTCCGTTACATGTTAACGGAGAAAGCTGCGGCCCCGGGTTCCGATATGCACCCCTACCTGTCAGAAGATTCCGACTATCGCCGTCAAACTGTGGCTTTTGTCGCATTTATGTGCGCATCGAAGGTCCTGCGCGTCTGCCCCTTGACGGCGGTCAAGCCGCTTCCTGGGCCACCGCCTCATTGACCGCCTTGGCAATGGCCAGGCAGCTGGTCAGCCCGGGCGATTCGATGCCCAGCAAGTGGAACAGGCCCGGCGCGCCATGCACTTCGGGCCCTTGCAGCACAAAATCGGCATCGGGCGCGCCCGGGCCAGTGATCTTGGGCCGGATACCGGCGTAACCTGCGACCAGCGCGCCATCTTGCAGGCCAGGCCAGTAGCGGCGCACGGCAGCATAAAAGGCCTCACCCCGTGCCGGGTCCACCACCAGGTCATCGGCGCTGTCCACCCATTGCACATCCGGGCCAAACTTGGCCTGGCCGCCCAGGTCAAGGGTCAGGTGCACACCCAGGCCGCCCACCTCGGGGACGGGGTAGATCAGCTGCTTGAATGGCGCGCGGCCACCCAACGTGAAGTAATTGCCTTTGGCGTAGTGGGCGACTGGCAGCTGCGACAGATCAGCGCCTGCAAACTTGCGCGCCAAGTCAGGCGCCCACAGACCTGCGGCATTGACCACGGTCCTGGCCTGCAGCTCGGTGCCGTCTTCGGTGCGCAGAACGATGCCGCCCTCCTCGCAACGGGCAGTGGCCAGCGGGCTGTTGAACACCACCATGCCACCGGCGTTTTCCAGATCGCCTTGCAGGCTCAGCATCAGCCCGTGGCTGTCGACAATGCCGGTGCTGGGCGAATGCAGCGCGGCCACGCATTCCAGCGCGGGCTCCATGGCCCTGGCCTCCTCGCGGCTGAGCGGCACCAGGTCATCCACCCCGTTGGCAGCGGCATGGCGGGCAATGTCCTGCAGCTTGGCGCGTTGCGCTTCCGACGTGGCCACGATCAGCTTGCCGCTGCGCTGGTGGTCAATACCGCGCTCCTGGCAGTAGGCATACAGCAAGGCCTTGCCCTCCACGCACCAGCGCGCCTTGCGCGAGCCCTGGGCGTAGTAGATGCCCGCATGGATCACCTCGCTGTTGCGCGAACTGGTGCCCATGCCAATGGCGTCCTGCGCCTCCAGCACCAGCACCTCACGCCCGGCCAAGGCCAGCTCGCGGGCAACAGCCAGCCCCACCACACCCGCACCAATCACCACGCAATCGACAATATCGGCCACTTGCTCGCTCCTTCGCTTTTATATGCCCGCCAGCTTAGCGCCTGGCGCGTCGCCCCAAAACAAAAAGCCGGTTAAAAACCGGCTTTCGTCAGCGTTGCCCGGCCAGGGCCGCAGGGCCCCAGCAGGCGGCGTCTGCTTACTTGTTGTAGTTGGCGATGCCGTCCACGATTTCCTTGTGGGCTTCGTCCACACCCTTCCAGCCCAGCACCTTCACCCACTTGCCCTTTTCCAGGTCCTTGTAGTGTTCGAAGAAGTGCGAGATCTGCTGGAGCACCAGGTCATGGATGTCGCTCAGGTGGTTGATCTTGTCGTAGGCAGGCAGCAGCTTTTGGGTGGGCACGGCCAGCACCTTGCCGTCCACGCCGGACTCGTCTTCCATGTGCAGGATGCCGATCGCGCGGCAAGGCACGACCACGCCGGTAGGCAGGGGGAAAGGCGTCATCACCAGCACGTCCACGGGGTCGCCGTCACCCGACAGGGTCTGGGGCACATAGCCGTAGTTCACCGGGTAGTGCATGGCGGTACCCAGGAAGCGGTCCACGAACACGCAGCCCGAATCCTTGTCCACTTCGTACTTCACAGGAGCGGAGTTGGCCGAGATTTCGATCACAACATTGAAGACATCAGGGGCCTTGGAGCCAGGGGTCAGTTTTTCGAAGGACATGCGATTCCTATGAGGTCAATTGAATGGAGGGCCGACAGCACGCGAGCGGCCCGCCAGCGGCAAAACCCCGTGATTTTAGGTGCATTGGCCAGCCATTGGCCAAAAAATGCCTAGCGCCTGGGCAAATGGGGCGGTCAAACCCGTGACAACCGCGGGCTCATCCCGGTAGGCGCAGCCCCATTCCTGCGCTATCGTGGGGGCCGTTTCGAGCCTGCCGCCTGGCAGACTCTGCCGCCTATTGCACCCATAACGGAACCACGCCATGCAATTGCATTACATCGCCAACGCCTCTGTGCCCTCGCTGTCGGGCAAGACCATCCCTGTCATTGACCCCTCGGACGGCCAACCTTTTGATGAAATCCAGCGCGGCAATGCGGAGGACGTGGACCACGCGGTGCAAGCTGCGCGCCTGTGCTACGACAACGTGTGGCGCAAGACCAGCCCGGCCGAGCGCAGCCGCCTGATGATGCGCCTGTCGGCCAAGGTGCTTGAGCACGCCGACGAACTCGCCGCCATCGAGCAGCGCGACTGCGGCAAGCCGACCAAGCAGGCCAAGGCCGATGCGCTGGCCCTGGGCCGCTATTTCGAATTCTATGCGGGCGCGGCCGACAAGCTGCATGGCGAGACCATTCCCTACCCCAACGATTTCAGCGTGCTGACCTGGCGCGAGCCCCATGGCGTGACCGGCCACATCGTGCCCTGGAACTACCCGATGCAGATTTTTGGCCGCTGCGTGGGCGCGGCGCTGGCAGCGGGCAATGTCTGCGTGGTCAAGCCCTCCGAAGATGCGTGCCTGAGCCTCATCCGCGTGGCGCAGCTGGCCGCTGACGTGGGCTTTCCTGCCGGGGCGATCAACATCGTCACCGGCTTTGGCCATGAGGTGGGCGATGCGCTGGCGCGCAACCCCGATGTGGACCACATCAGCTTTACCGGCAGCCCCCGCATCGGCACCTTGATCGAGCAAGCGGCTGCGGAGCGCCACTGCCCCTGCACCTTGGAGCTGGGCGGCAAGAGCCCGCAGATCGTGTTCGCCGATGCCGATCTGGATGCCGCCATCCCCACCATCATCAACGCCATCATCCAGAACTCCGGCCAGACCTGCTCGGCCGGCTCGCGCCTGCTGGTCGAGCGCAGCATCTACGAAACCCTGCTCGCTCGCCTGGGCAGCGCCTTCGAAGCGCTGCGCGTTGGCCCCGCCAGCCTGGACCTGGACCTGGGCCCGCTGATCCGCCAGACCCAGCAGCAACGCGTCTGGGACTTTCTGAGCGATGCGCACAACGACGGCATCTCCGTCGTCGCCCAAGGCCAGATCATCGACGAGGCGCCCGAAGGCGGCTACTACCAGGCCCCCACCTTGCTGCGCGATGTGCCGGTGGACCACCGCCTGGCCCAGGAAGAGATCTTTGGGCCTGTGCTGAGCGCCATGGCCTTCGACAGCGAAGAAGAAGCCATCAAGATGGCCAACGCCACCCAGTTCGGCCTGGTCGCCGGCGTCTGGACGCGCGATGGCGGCCGCCAGTTCCGCGTGGCCAAGCGCCTGCGCAGCGGCCAGGTCTTCATCAACAACTACGGCGCCGGCGGCGGCGTGGAGCTGCCCTTTGGCGGCACCAAGGCCAGCGGCCATGGCCGCGAGAAGGGCTTTGAGGCGCTGTATGGATTCACCACGCTGAAGACCGTCGCCATCCGCCACGGCTGATACGGACCTGGGGGCGATCCACCCGCCCTCCCCCCCAGCGCCGCCCCTGCTCTGCAGCGGCGGCGTGATTGTTTTTACAATGGAGGGCTGCGCGCAGCACACAGCCGGCCTGTCACCTGCTGCACAGACAGCCCGCAGCAACAGCCCCATAGTGATCAGCACGGTGGGCATCGCAGCGCCGTCCACCAAGCGCTGGTCTGCACCAAGCTGGGTCATCCACAACAACAATCCCACCGCGACACCCTCTTTCCATGCCTTTGTCTCCCGTCCCCAACCGAGTCCCCAAACATTTGCGTGATGTGCGCTACCGCAGCTTTGCGCGCGAAGATGGCCTGTGGGATGTCGAAGGCGAGCTGGTGGATACGAAAGCCTATGACCTGGTGCTGTCCGGCGAGCGCAAACGCAAAGCCGGAGAGCCCATTCACCATATGTGGATTCGCTGTACCATTGATACAACACTTACAGTGGTTGCCATCGAAGTCGCGATGGATGCGCACCCACTGGGCGAGTGCCCGCTGGCCCTGCCTGCCATGCAGAAAATGGTCGGCTGCTGCATGGCCCGGGGTTGGCGCAAGGCCATCGAGGCCAACCTCGGCCATATCGAGGGCTGCACCCATATGCGCGAGCTGTTGTTCAACATGGCGACCGCCGCTTTCCAGAGCGTGAACCAGGCCTTTGCCCGCCCCCAATCGGACCAGCCACCGCGCCATCTGGGGCAGTGCAAGGGCTGGGATTTCAATGGCGCGGGCGTGGCCGCCATCTACCCCCAATTCGTCGGCTGGCAAGCGCCCAAGCCAGGCAGCACCAGCGCTGCAGCGGTGGCAAGCACTAGCGATCGCGCTGCGGACAAGCCCGCAACGGACAGCGCCAGCAAAGGCTGATGACCCAGCGAGCGCCCTAACTGATACCCTCCAGCCACCACCGCGCGCAAGCCGCGACGGTGGTTTTTTTTCACCTGTATCGGCCAGGCTTTTGCCGCTCTGGATACCAGTTGCATACCCTGCTGCCGGAACTGCGCATCGGCCCCAGTTTCAGACAAACCTAGCATAAACCCTA
Source organism: Comamonas koreensis (assembly GCF_014076495.1). NCBI lineage: Bacteria > Pseudomonadati > Pseudomonadota > Betaproteobacteria > Burkholderiales > Comamonadaceae > Comamonas > Comamonas koreensis. The sequence continues at coordinate 3,178,187 of NZ_CP043575.1, forward strand.
GGAAACAATGACAGCAAAATGCATGGGCGTGTTCGCTCAAAATCAAAAATCGTTGAACAATTTTTAATAACACATCCCACAAAAGAAAATTTGAAACCTACAAAATTTAATTATTGTTGAAACCCCGTATAGCGCGACTTTGCAATAACTGTTAATTTTGGCAAACAATTCACCAGCATAGCAGTTGCTGCACGCTCTGCTGTGGCTGTTGATCGTATTCATCCCGGGCAGCATCCGCTGCGCCCTATTTGTCTCTAGAAGGAGCCGTCATGAAGCGTCGAGTTTTTTGTGCCACCGCCACCCTGGTTGCCAGCATCGGATTTGCCACCGCAGCCGCTGCCCAAACCAAATGGGATTTCGCCACCGCGTATGCGCCATTTAACTTCCACTCCAAAAACAACGAGCAGTTCGTCAAGGACGTGGACGCAGCGACCAGCGGCAAACTCAAGATCACGCCCCATTTTGGTGCATCGCTATTCAAAATGCCCGAAATCAAGCGCGCCGTGCAAACCGGTAATGCCCAGATGGGTGAATTCTTTCTGGTGAGCTTCCAGAACGAATCGCAGATCTTCGGTGTTGACGGCCTGCCCTTCCTGGTGAACAACTACGACGAAGCGTTCAAGCTTTACCAGGCCCAAAAGCCGGCGCTGCAAAAGCTGCTGGACAAGCAAGGCCAGGTGCTGCTGTATTCGGTGGCCTGGCCACCGCAGGGCATCTACACCAAAAAGCCCATCAGCTCGGCAGCGGACCTCAAGGGCATGAAGTGGCGCGTGTACTCGCCCACCACCGCCCGCATTGGCGAGCTGATTGGCGCGCAACCGGCCACCGTGCAAGAGGCCGAGCTGTCCCAGGCGCTGGCCACTGGCGTGGTCGATGGCCTGATCACCTCGTCGGCCACCGGCGCCGACAACAAGCTGTTTGAAAACCTCAAGTACTACTACAACGTGCAGGCCTGGATTCCCAAGAACGCCGTGACCGTGAGCAAGAAGGCCTTCAACGCGCTGGGCAAGGCAGAGCAAGACGCGGTGCTCAAGGCTGCCGCTGCCGCTGAAGAGCGCGGCTGGAAGGAATCGAAGGAAGTCGATGCCAAGTCGCTGGCGACCTTGAAGCAAGGCGGCATGAGCATCGAGCAGCCATCGGCCCAGCTCAAGGCAGACCTGGCCAAGGTCGGTGAGACCGTGATCAAGGAATGGACCGACAAGGCCGGCGCCGAAGGCAAGGCCATTTTGGACGCCTACCAGGCCTCCAAGTAAGCCACGGCCCCTTGTCTTTGCGGCCCACCGGCCTGGTCCTGGCGGGCTGCACAGTCAGCAACCCTTACTGCTTTGAATGACAAGCATGCGCAAGCTACTCAATGGACTGTATGACGCCTCTGCCTGGCTGGCGGGGCTGTCGATGATCGGCATCCTCGTGATGGTGCTGCTCACCGTGGTCAGCCGCCTGATCGGCTTCAGTGCCCCCGGCACCGATTCCTACGCCGGTTACGCCATGGCGGGAGCGGGCTTCATGGCCCTGGCCAGCACCCTCAAAAAAGGTGAACACATCCGCGTGACCCTGCTGCTGGGCGCGCTCAAAGGTGGCGCCCTGAAAACCATGGAAGTGATTGCCCTGGGCATCGCGACCATCCTCTCGGGCTTTTTGGCGTTCTACGCCGCACGCCTGGTCTGGCAATCCTGGGAGATCGACGATATCTCCGTGGGCATCGATGCGACGCCGCTGTGGATTCCCCAAATTTTCATGGCACTGGGCACCCTGGTGTTTTTTATCGCCTTTTGCGACGAGCTGGTGCTGGAGCTGATGGGCAAACGCAAACCTGTGGCCAAGGAGGACGCCCACCATGAATGAAATTACCGCCAGCATTGCGCTGATCGTGGTGCTGCTGATCCTGCTGGGCGGCGGCGTCTGGGTGGGCCTGACCCTGGCCGGGGTCGCCTGGTTCGGCATGGAGTTCTTTACCGCCCGCGCCGCCGGGGATGCGATGGCGATCACCATCTGGGGCTCGGCCAGCAGTTGGACCCTAACGGCGCTGCCGCTGTTTGTCTGGATGGGTGAGATTCTCTACCGCACGAATTTATCGGAGAGCATGTTCCGGGGCCTGGCTCCCTGGGTCAACCTGCTGCCCGGCCGCCTGCTGCACACCAATGTGATCGGTTGCACGATTTTTGCGGCGGTGTCGGGCTCGTCGGCCGCGACCTGCGCCACTGTGGGCAAGATGAATGTGCCCGAGCTGATGAAGCGCGGCTACCCCGAGAACATGGTCATCGGCTCGCTGGGCGGCCCTGCCACGCTGGGTCTGCTGATTCCGCCCTCGATCATCCTGATCGTCTACGGCGTCGCTGCCGAGATGTCGATCTCCAAGCTCTTCATGGCCGGCGTGTTGCCCGGCATCATGCTGGCTTTGATGTTCAGCGGCTGGATCGTGTTATGGGCGCTGCTCAACCCGAACAAGATTCCCAAGGCCGACAGCACGATGAGCTTCAAGCAAAAGCTCCACGAGTCGCGCCACCTGATTCCTGTGGTGCTGCTGATCGCCTCGGTCATTGCCAGCATCTACACAGGTATTGCGACGGCGACCGAAGCGGCTGCCATTGGCGTGGTGGGCTCGCTCGTACTGTCTGCGGCGCAAGGGGCGCTCACCTGGAAGAACTTCAAGGACTCGCTGTTTGGTGCCACGCGCCTGTATTGCATGATCGCGCTGATCCTGGCCGGTGCCGCCTTCATGACCTTGTCGATGGGCTATATCGGCCTGCCGCGCCAGCTGGCCGAGTATGTCGGCAGCCTCAACCTGTCGCCTGCGATGCTGATCATCGTGCTGGGCATCTTCTACATCCTGATCGGCTGCTTCCTCGATGGCATCTCCACCATCGTGCTGACCATGGGTGTGGTGCTGCCGATCATCCAGGCCGCGGGCATCGATCCGCTGTGGTTCGGCATCTTCCTGGTGATCACCGTGGAGACCGCGCAGATCACGCCGCCGGTGGGCTTCAACCTCTTTGTGCTGCAAGGCATGACAGGCAAGCAGATCACCTACCTGGCACGCGTCTGCGCACCCTACTTTGCGCTGATGGTGCTGGCCCTGGTGATTCTCTGGTTCTTCCCCCAGATCGTCACCGTGCTGCCCAACAACATGTAAACCTCTCCTTGGTCCGCGACGAACCGGCTGCCTTGGCAGCCGGTTTTTTTTATGCGCCAGCGATCAGCACAGCAGCAGGTCCTGCTGCTCCTGCACCGTGGCCTGCAAAAAGCGCCACACCACCTGGATACCCGGCACCGAGCGCAGCTCGGGCGGCATCGACATCCAGAAGGTGCGGGTGAACTGCGCCTGCTCGGGCAGCACGCGCTGCAGCAAGGGATCCTTGTCGGCCAGAAAGCCCGGCAGCACGCCCAAGCCCGCGCCCGTGCGCACGGCGGTGTACTGCGCCAGGATGCTGGTGCTGCGAAAGCTAAAGCGCTGAGGCGCGCTCAGGCTGTCGAGGAACTGCAGCTCCTTGGTGAACAGCTGGTCATCGACATAGTGCACAAAGCGGTGGCTGGCCAGGCCCTCGGTCGAGGTGATCAGCGGGTGGCGCGCCAGGTATTCACGTTGGCCATAGAGGTACAGCCGGTACTCGGTCAGGCGGCTGGTGACGACGGTATCGCGCACTGGACGCTCGAGCGAGATGACGATATCGGCTTCGCGGCGCGAGAGCTGCAGCATGCGCGGCACGGCCAGCAGGTCGATCGTCAGCAAGGGGTAGCGCTGGGCCAGCAAGGCCAGGTGCTTGGCCAGCACCTGGGTGCCAAAGCCTTCGGTCACGCCAATGCGCACCACGCCGCTGGGCGTCTCGGCGCTTTGGCTCGCGGCAATGGGAGCGATGCCGCGCGCAATCTGGTCCATGGCTTCGGCGCGCGGCTGCAGCTGGCGGCCGGCATCGGTCAGCTTGTAGCCACTGCCCTCGCGGGTGAACAAGGTCGCACCCAGCTGCTTTTCCAACGCCTGGATGCGGCGCGAGACTGTGGTGTGCTCCACGCCCAGCGCCTTGGCCGCACCCACCAGGGTGCCGGCCTGCACCAAGGCCCAGAAAAAGCGCAAATGATCCCAATCCATGCCAGCCCCTTGTCGATGTTGCACAGCATTATTGTGCAAATTTGCAACAGGGGCAGCAGATGGGGACCGTGCCTGGCTCCGATCAGGCGGCTTGGGCGCGCTTGCGCTGCCAGGCGTAGGCCAGGCCCAGCAGCACAAACCAGGCCGGCGTCGCGATCAGCGCCTGGCGCGTGTCCAGCTCCAGGCTGAGCAGCACCAGCACGGCGGCAAAAAACGCAAGGCAGACCCAGCACATGAACACGCCACCGGGCATGCGGTAGTGGGAGGCTTGGTGCAGCGCGGGGCGCTGCTTGCGGTAGCTGATGTAGGACAGCAGAATCAGCGACCAGACAAACATGAAGAGGATGGCCGAGACGGTGGTCACCAGCGTGAAGGCTTCCACCAGGTTGGGTACCACCCACATCAAAAAGGCACCGCCCAGCAGGCAGACGCAGGAGAACAGCAGGCCGCGCGAGGGCACGCTGCTGACCGAGAGCTGGCCAAAGGAGCGCGGGGCATCGCCCTTGAGCGCCAGGCCGTAAAGCATCCGGCTGGTGGAGAACACGCCGCTGTTGGCCGACGAGGCGGCCGATGTCAGCACGACAAAATTGATCACGCTGGCCGCAGCCGGCAGGCCGGCGAGCACAAACAGCTCGACAAACGGGCTCTTGCTGGGCACCACATCGCGCCAGGGGGTGACTGCCATGATGGCGATCAGCGCGCAGACGTAGAAGATGATGATGCGCACAGGGATCGAGTTGATCGCGCGCGGCAGGGTGCGGTGCGGATCCTTGGCCTCGGCGGCCGTGGTGCCGACCAGCTCGATACCGACAAAGGCAAACACCGCAATCTGAAAGCCGGCAAAAAAACCCATGGCGCCATGGGGGAAGAGCCCGCCATCGTTCCAGAGGTTGGCAATGTTCGCCTGGCGCCCGGCCGGCGAGCTAAAGCCGGTGCTGACCATGTACAGGCCCGTGCCCACCAGCGCGACGATGGCCACGATCTTGATCATCGCAAACCAGAACTCGACCTCGCCAAAGAGCTTGACGGTCAGCAGGTTGAGCGACAGCAGCACGGCCACGCAGGCAATGGCCGGTGCCCACTGCGGCAAATCAGGCCACCAGAACTGCGCATAGGCCGAAATGGCAATCACATCGGCAATACCGGTGATGATCCAGCAGAACCAGTAGGTCCAACCGGTGAAGAAGCCGGCCCAAGGGCCCAGCAGGTCGTCCGAGAAATCGATGAAGGACTTGTAGTGCAGGTTGGACAGCAGCAGCTCACCCATGGCCCGCATCACAAAGAACAGCATGATGCCGATGATGGCGTAGACCAGCACGATGGAGGGCCCCGCCAGGCTGATGGTCTTGCCCGAGCCCATGAAAAGCCCGGTGCCGATGGCGCCACCGATGGCGATCAACTGGATATGGCGGTTGCTGAGGTTGCGTTGGAGGTCATCGGTGCCGGGCGAAGCCCCCGATTGCTCCGCTGGGGCCTGTTTGCTCATGAGAAAAAAGCGCAGTGCGTTAGCGAGAAAGGTGGTGCGGCCTGCGAGCCTAGGCCCGGACGCACCGCGAAGGTGCGCAAGGATAAAACAGCGTCAGGCCAGCCAGGGGCAAAAGGTTATTCTGCTGCGCAACTAATTGTGCAAAGGCAGCAATTTACCGCCCACCTGCGCGGCCAAGGCCTGCAAAGGCGCAACCGCGCTGGCCTCCAGCACCGACAGCGGATAGCTGTCGCTATCGATGTCGATACTGACCAGCGCCAAACCCTGGCGACGCAGGTAGTCGCCCGCCTCCTGCAAGGCCTCGTGGTTCAGCGCTCGGCTGCCCGCCAGCGCCTGCAGGTCCAGCCCCCGCTGCTGCACGGTCCGGAGCTGCTGCAGCGCCCAGATGGTGTCATCCATGTTCAGCTTCCAGTCCAGTTCGACGTTCTGGCTGCGGCGTTGCAGGCCCTCGACCAGCGCCAGCCAGGGCGTCACATGCGCGGGCTCGTCCATGCCTCGGTTGACCAATTCATCGGCAAAGCGATCGAGGTACTGCGCGGGCTGCTCGATCGCCTGCCGCACCTCGCCCCACAGTTCATCCCTATCGTCCAAGGCCAGCGCTTGGCCGAGGGCCATGCACAAGGCCTGCCAATCGTCCATCGTGGGCTCGGGTGCGGGGTCCGGCGCAAGAGCAGACGCGGCGCGTTCGCCCTGCACAGGCGCCTTGGCGCCCAACAGCTGACCGATTTTGTTCAACCAACCCATGGAAATCTCCCTGCTGCATGCGATCGAAGCAGTATGCACCAGGCCACCTGCAAGCCGCAGACTGTGCAGCGCCGCACAGCCCTGTGCACCCAACCTCTTGTTTGGGCGAATGCGCACATCTACCATGTGCACAACGGTGCGCCGCCTGCGGGCAGCCTGCCGCCTCTCTCTATCCCAGATTCCCAGGAGACAAACCATGAACGCACCGCAATCCACCAGCACCTTGGCGCCGACCGTCAAGCTGCTGATCAACGGCCAGCTGGTCGAATCCAAGACCACGCAATGGCGTGATGTGGTCAACCCCGCCACCCAGCAGGTGCTGGCCCGCGTGCCTTTTGCCACGCCCGAAGAAATCAACGCCGCGGTGGCCAATGCCAAGGAAGCGTTCAAGACCTGGAAGAAGACGCCCATTGGCGTGCGCGCCCGCATCTTCCTAAAGCTCCAGCAGCTGATCCGCGAGAACATGAAGGAGCTCGCCGCCATCCTGACGGCCGAGCAAGGCAAGACCTTGCCCGATGCCGAAGGCGATGTCTTCCGGGGCCTGGAGGTGGTCGAGCATGCCGCCAACATCGGCTCGCTGCAGCTGGGGGAATTGGCCAACAATGTGGCCAATGGCGTCGACACCTATACCCTGAACCAACCGCTGGGCGTGTGCGCGGGCATCACCCCCTTCAACTTCCCGGCGATGATCCCACTGTGGATGTTCCCGATGGCGATTGCCACGGGCAACACCTTTGTGCTCAAGCCCTCCGAGCAAGACCCGATGGTGACCATGCGCCTGTGCGAGCTGGCCCTGGAAGCCGGCGTGCCCCCGGGCGTGCTCAACGTCATCCACGGCGGCGAAGACGCGGTCAACGCCATCTGCGACCACCCCGATATCAAGGCGATCAGCTTTGTTGGCTCGACCAAGGTCGGCACCCATGTCTACAACCGCGCATCGCTCAACGGCAAGCGCGTGCAATGCATGATGGGCGCGAAGAACCACGCCATCGTGCTGCCTGACTGCAACAAGGAGCAGTCGCTCAACGCCCTGGCGGGTGCCGCATTTGGCGCCGCTGGCCAGCGCTGCATGGCCTTGTCGGTGGTGGTGCTGGTGGGCGAGGCGCAGAAGTGGATCCCCGAGCTGGTCGAAAAGGCCAAGACCCTGAAGGTGTCTGCAGGTACCGAAGCGGGCACCGATGTGGGCCCGGTCGTCTCCTGCCAGGCGCTGTCGCGGGTGGAGAGCCTGATCGAGCGCGGCATTGCCGATGGCGCCAAGCTGGAGCTCGATGGCCGCAAGCCTGCCGTCGCCGGCTTTGAAAAGGGCAACTTTGTCGGCCCAACGGTCTTCTCTGGCGTCAAGCCCGGCATGGCCATCTATGACCAGGAAATCTTTGGCCCCGTGCTCTGCATTGCCGAGGCCGCCGATATCGACGAAGCCATTGCCTTCATCAATGCCAACCCCAATGGCAACGGCACCGCCATCTTCACGCAAAGTGGCGCCGCTGCGCGCAAGTTCCAGGAAGAGATCGATGTCGGCCAGATCGGCATCAATGTGCCGATCCCTGTGCCCGTGCCGCTGTTCTCGTTCACCGGCAGCCGCGCCTCCAAGCTCGGCGACCTGGGCCCCTACGGCAAGCAGGTCGTCATGTTCTACACGCAGACCAAGACCGTGACCGCCCGCTGGTTTGACGACAGCACCATTGCCCATGGGGTGAACACCACCATCAGCCTGAAGTAAGCCCAGCACAGCTGCGGCCCTTTGCTGGGCCGCTGCTGTTTTGCGGCGATGATTGCAGGTATGCCTATTCCCCCCGCATCCCGCCCAGCGCTGCTGGCTCTGTTTTTTGCAGCCTCGGCGGCACTCGCCCCGCAGACCGTGCTGGCCCAGGCCGGTGCGGCCTGCGTGAGCGGCGGCAGCACCGAGCAAACCAATGCCTGCGCGGTGCAGGCCTTTCAGCAAGCCGATACCGACAACAACATCCTGTATGCCGATGTGATGCGCATACTCTCGGCGCACGAGCGCCCTGCCTTGCGCCGCGACCAGAACGAGTGGATACGCCAGCGCGCAGCCACCTGCAAAAAGCAGCAGGCCGCGCACGAGGCCCAGCCCGACTGGCCACGCCGCTACCACGAATGCCTGGTGGCCGAAATCGGCAAGCGCAAGAAGGAGTTAATGGTCTGGCTGCACGAAGGCCCGCCGCCCGAGCCGCTGCAAAAACCATAGCCAACCGCGTTCACAACAAAACGGTGCTGCCCAGGCTTCCCATGCCCGGCGCAGCACGATAAGAGACAGGAGACCAGCCCATGGATTTCGAGCTATCAGAAGACCAACGCGCCTTTGCCGACACCGCGCGCGCCTTTGCCCAGGCGGAGCTCGCCCCGCATGCCGCGCACTGGGATGCCGAAGCCGTCTTTCCCCGTGAGGCGATTGCCAAGGCAGGTGAGCTGGGCTTTTGCGGCCTGTATGCGCCCGAAAACGCCGGCGGCCTGGCGCTGCCCCGGCTCGATGCCACCTTGGTGTTCGAAGAGCTTGCCGCGGTGGATCCGTCCACCACCGCCTTCATCACGATCCACAACATGGCCACCTGGATGCTGGGCACCTGGGCGAGCGACGCGGTTCGCGACGAGTGGGGGCCCCTGCTCGCCAGCGGCCAAAAGCTCGCCAGCTACTGCCTGACCGAGCCCGGCGCCGGGTCGGATGCCGCCTCGCTCAAGACCCGGGCCGATCTGGTCGGCCATGACTACGTCATCAATGGCAGCAAGGCCTTTATCAGCGGGGCCGGCGCCACCGACATGCTGGTGCTGATGGCCCGCACGGGCGATGCGCAATCGGGTGCCTCGGGTATCAGCTCCTTTGCGGTGCCCGCGCACCTGGAAGGCATCAGCTACGGCAAGAAGGAAGAAAAAATGGGCTGGAACAGCCAGCCCACGCGCACGATCAGCTTTGACAATGTGCGCATTCCCGCCCACCACCTGCTGGGCCGCGAGGGCGAAGGCTTCAAGATTGCGATGAAGGGGCTCGACGGCGGTCGCATCAATATCGCCACCTGCTCCGTGGGCGCGGCCCAGGGCGCCCTGACCCAGGCGCAACGCTATATGCAGGAGCGCAAGCAGTTCGGCAAGGCAATTGCGAGCTTTCAGGCGCTGCAGTTCAAGCTGGCCGACATGGCCACCGAGCTGGTCGCCGCGCGCCAGATGGTGCGCCTGGCCGCCAGCAAGCTCGATGCCGGCGCGCGCGACGCCTCCACCTACTGCGCGATGGCCAAGCGCTTTGCAACGGACGCGGGCTTCAATGTCTGCAACGATGCGCTGCAACTGCACGGCGGCTACGGCTATATTCGTGAGTACCCGCTCGAGCGCCTGGTGCGCGACACCCGGGTGCACCAGATTCTGGAAGGCACCAACGAGATCATGCGGGTCATCATCGCCCGGCGCATGCTCGATGGGGATGCGCCTGAGGCCATCCGCTAAGCAGGCACTGCCCCTCCCCTCCTGCCCAAACACCATCCCACCATGCCACGCCGCCCTTTGGACCCAGAAACCCTGCGCCTCATCGACGCCGTGCGCCTGGCGCTGGCCGAGCAAGCCGTGGGCGTATCGGTCGAAGAGAAAACCATGTTCGGCTGCCATGTGTTCATGGTCGACGGCAAGATGTGCCTGGGCGTGGAGAACGACGAGCTGCTGGTGCGCCTGGCGCCAGAAACCCATACCCAGGTGGCAGAACTGCCGGGAGTGCGGCCGCTGTCATCCAAGGGCTTGATGGACGGTTATTTTCTGGTGGGGCCCGCGGCCTATGCGACGCGGCAAGCCTGGCAGCACTGGATCGATGCCGCGCTGGCATTTAACCCACGGGCCAAGGCGACGCCGAAGAAAAAACCCAAGGCAGCCCCCACCGCCCCATCGGCCAAGCAGGCCCATTCGGTCAAAAAAGCTAAAACCGCCAAGGCGGCTGGCGATGCGAACCCAGCGCCTGCCGCCCGCAAACGCCACAGCGTGTTTGACAGCGATCTTTAAACTCTGACGCTGTCTTTCCCTATCCATGCCAACCCACAACCCTGTGCAATAACACCTTCAAGGAGACAAATATGGCAACTATCGCATTTATCGGCCTGGGCAATATGGGCGCGCCCATGGCCATCAACCTGGCCAAGGCCGGCCACCAGGTCCGCGCTTTTGACCTGAGCCGCGAGGCGGTGGCCAAGGTCGTGGCAGAAGGCGGCAGCGCGGCAACCAGCGCCCAGGAGGCGGTCGAAGGCGCCGAGGTCATCGTCAGCATGCTGCCCGCCAGCCAGCATGTCGAAGGCCTGTTTCTGGGCAACGGCAGCCAGGCAGGCCTGCTGCAAGGCATTGCCAAGGGCGCGCTGATCATTGACAGCTCCACCATTGCAGCAGCGACCAGCCAGAAAGTGGCCAAGGCCGCACAGGCGCTGGGCATTGGCTTTATCGATGCGCCGGTCTCCGGCGGCACCGGCGGCGCCATTGCCGGCACGCTGACCTTTATGGTCGGCGGCAGCGCAGCCGACCTGGAGCGCGCCCGTCCGCTGCTCGAGAAAATGGGCAAGAACATCTTCCACGCCGGCGATGTGGGTGCGGGCCAGACCGCCAAGATCTGCAACAACATGCTGCTGGGCATTTTGATGGTGGGCACCAGCGAGGCGATTGCGCTGGGTGTGGCCAATGGCCTGGACCCCAAGGTGCTCAGCGAGATCATGCGCCGCAGCTCGGGCGGCAACTGGGCACTGGAGGTCTACAACCCCTTCCCCGGCGTGCAGGAAGCCAGCGCCGCCACGCGCGGCTACACCGGCGGCTTTGGCACCGACCTGATGCTCAAGGACCTGGGCCTGGCCCAGGAAAGCGCGATGACCGTGAAGGCCAGCACCCCGCTGGGCGGCATGGCGCGCCAGCTGTATGCGGCGCACAGCATTGCCGGCCATGGCGCGGAGGACTTCTCCAGCGTCATCAAGATGCTGCAGAAAAAGGGCTGAACCCCACCCCTGCTTGGAACCCGGCGATCAGGGTGCGGTCGGCGGCTCCGACAGCGCCATCACCATGCGCGCGACCAGGTACAGGCGCGGCGCAATGCAGTCCAGCAGGATGTATTCGCCATACATGTCATGCGCGCCATAGCCGCACACGCCCATGCCCTCGACCACGCCACCCCGGGTGTTGAGGGCGGCAAAAGCGGCATCGGTGCCGCCGCCCAGTGCTACGTCGTTCACATGCAGCGGCAAGCCCAGCTCCTCGCGGTAAATGGTTTGTGCCTGCGCGGCGATGCGGCGTGCGGCGTCGCTCGCCTGCATCGGCGGGCGGCGCAGCTCAAAGCGGGCCGTCACCTGGCTGCCCTCCAGCAGGCGGTTCTTGATTTTTTCCTGCACCGCATCCTGCAGCGCCTGAAAGTCCTGCGCCCGCAGCGCCCGCACATCGGCCTGCGCCTGCGCATGCGGCGGCACCACATTGCGGCTGGTGCCCGCCTGCGCGATGGTCCAGTTCAGCTTCAGGCCATTGTCGGGTTGCGACAGATCGCGCATCTGCAGCAGCTGGTGCGACAGCTCATAGAGCGCATTCACCCCAGCCTCCGGCTTGGCACCGGCGTGGGACGATTTGCCCTGCACATCCAAAAACATGGCACCAATGCCGCTGGTGGCCAGGTGCAGGCTGCCCTGCAGGCCGCCACTCTCGAACGAGAAAATGGCATCCTGGTCGCGCGCCAGTGCGCTGATCAGCCGGCGCGAGCCCGGCGAGCTGATCTCCTCGTCGCTGTTGAACAGCACGGTAATCTCGCCAAAGCTGTCATAGCCCACCTTTTGCAGCATCGCGATGCTGTGCAGCACCAGCGCCACGCCCTGCTTTTCGTCCTCCACGCCCAGGCCGTAGACGCGATCGCCCTCAATGCGGAACGGCTGCTTGTCCACATCGCCGCGCTGGTAGACGGTGTCCATATGCGCAATCATCATGATGCGCGACTGCCCCCGGCCCTTGAAGATGGCCTGCACCATAGGGCCGACTTGCTCGGGCGTATCTTCCAGCCGCACCACATCCGTCGCCGGAATGATCTGCACCTCGCCGCCCAGTGCTTTCAGCCGCTCGGCCGCCACCTGGGCGATATAGCTCACGCCGCCATAATCGCGGCTGCCCGATTCGATATGCACCAGGTTTTTCAAGGTCGCCAGCATCGGCGTTTGCTCTGCCTGCGCAGCGGCATAGACGGCAGGCTGGGCCTGGGCGGGCATGTGGGCTTGCGTTTGGGCGTGGACGGGTGCAGCACAGGCCAGCGCGAGCCACAAGCAGTGAGCGGCAAGAGAACGGGCAGACGGTCGATCAGGCATGGAGCCATGATAGTACGGGTTTAACAACAAATTGTCACAAAACCGCCATCCAGGGAATGCTGCGCCGCGCGCTGGGACTGAACTCCCTACAATCCCCCTTCTTTGAGAAATAATCTTTGCAAGCCATGACTGAGACCGTGCAATGGATGGCCGACGGCACGCCCTACAGCCCCCGCTTTGGTGACCGCTACCACAGCGAAGCCGCCCATGCACTGAGCCAGGCCGAGCAGGTGTTTCTGGCCGGCTGCGGCCTGCCCCAGGCCTGGGCGGGCCATCCGCAATGGCGCATTCTGGAGACCGGCTTTGGCTTTGGGCTCAATTTTCTGGCCACCTGGCATGCCTGGCAGCAAGACCCGGCCCGCCCGGGCCTGCTGCATTTTGTCTCGACCGAGGCCTTTCCGATCGCAGCGGCCGACCTCTTGGCGCAGGCGCGCAAGTTTCCCCATCTGCTGCCGCTGGCCGAAGAACTCGCCGCCCAGTGGTGGGGGCTGCTGCCGGGCGTGCACCGCCTGCGCCTGGCCGGTGGCCGGGTGCTGCTCAGCCTGCTGATTGGCGACAGCCAGACCATGCTGCGCCAGCAGGAGCTGGTGGCAGACAGCATCTACCTGGACGGCTTCAGCCCTGCGCGCAACCCCGATATGTGGAGCCTGCACAGCTTGAAGGCCGTGGCACGCTGCGCCCGGCGCGGCACCCAGCTGGCGACCTGGACCATTGCCGCCCAACTGCGCCGCGACCTGGCCCAGTGCGGCTTTGCGGTGCGCAAGGTGCCGGGCGTGCCGCCCAAGCGCGACAACCTGCAGGCGACCTTTGCCCCCCAGTGGGAGCCGCGCAAGGCGCCGCTGTGGCCGCTGGGCGCGCAGGCCCTGCCGGCGCGGCTGGCGGGCGGCGGTGGGCACGCGGCCATTGTCGGCGCCGGCATTGCGGGAGCTGCCTGCGCGCGCCAGCTGGCGCTGCGCGGCTGGCAGGTCACCGTGCTCGATACCGCCAGCCATCCGGCCGCCGGTGCCTCTGCGCTGCCCGCTGGCATTTTTGCGCCCCATACCAGCAGCGACGACAGCCCCCTCTCGCGCATCACCCGCGCCGGCCAGCGCTGCAGCCTGCAATGGGCGCAGCAGCTCTTGCAAGCAGGGCAAGATTGGGAGATGACCGGGGTGCTGGAGCGCCGCCAGCTCGCCACGCCGCCCGATGAAACCGCTGCGCTCAGTGACAGCCCTGCGGCCGTGCCCACCCGCCGCAGCGCCCACGAGCGCCCCCCCGCCTGGAAGGACGCCTTGGCCGCGCCGGCGGCCGACTGGAGTGAAGAGGCCAGCGCCGCCACGCTAGAGGCACTGGGCTTGCCGGCCGACACCCCCGCGCTTTGGCACCCGCGCGGCGGCTGGCTGCGGCCGGCCGCGCTGGTGCAGGCGTTGCTGGACCACCCTGGCATCCATTTTGTCGGCGATGCCCAGGTACAGGCGCTCGACGCGCTGAAGACCGCCGAGGGCCAGCCGCTCTGGTCGCTGAGCGATGGCCAAGGCCAGCAATGGGCGCAGGCCGATCTGGTCGTCCTCTGCGCCGGGCCGCAATCGGCCAGCATCCGCATCAACGGCCAAAGCCTGGCCGCTGCTCAGGCGCTGCAAACCATTCTCGGGCAGGTCAGTTGGGGCCGCTATGCCGAAGGCCAGGCGCCCGCGGCCCACCAACCCGTCAACGGCCATGGCAGCTGGGTGCCCTATTTCCGCATTGGGCAGGATGCAGACGCGGCCTGGGTCATGGGATCGAGCTTTGAGCGCGGCCAATCCGCACTGCCGCCGTCGGCCGAAGATGCCGCCGCAGCGCATGCCGGTAACGGGGCCAAGCTGCAAACCCTGCTGCCGGAAGGCCACCGGCCGGATGCCCAAGCCTTTGCGCGCGCCCAGCACTGGGCCCAGCTGCGCTGCGCATCGACCGACCGGCTGCCGCTGGTGGGCCCGCTGCTGCCCACGCAGGCCCTGCAGGCGCTGCACACGCTGCCTGAAGGCCTGGCCAGCCCCTGGGTCGCCACGGCGATGGGGTCGCGCGGTCTGACCTGGGCGCTGCTCTGCGCCGAGCTGCTGGCCGCCCGTCTGCATGCCGAGCCCTTGCCACTGCCCAATCCGCTGGCCCTGGCGCTGGCCAGCGACCGCTACTGCAAATAAGCGAGCGCTTTAGCGGGAGGGGCGAATGCGAACGCCGTCTTCGCTCCGCCCTGTCCATGGGGTGGCCTGCGGTGCCCCCTATGCCTTTTTAGAGTGAGGGGCGGAGCAGACGCCACCTCCGCTCCGCCCTGTCTTTGGGGCGCCCTACAGCGTCCCATATGCGATTTGCTCACTAGCATTCGCCATTTTCATATAACTCAATGTCATACAGGACTGAGAAAAATGTAGTTTGAGTTTATATGAAATTTTTTTACAGTACATCGCAACAGCCCAGCTCCGCCGCCATTGGGGCAGCGGGCACACCAGGGCTCGGTAGCTGCAACTTCCGCACCACGATGTACCAATACACCCCATTTGATCGCCAGTTTGTCCAGGCCCGAGCCGACCAGTTCCGTGACCAGCTCCAACGCTGGGAGACGGGCCGGCTGAGTGAAGAAGAATTCCGCCCGCTGCGTCTGCAAAACGGCTGGTATGTGCAACGCTACGCACCGATGCTGCGGGTGGCAGTGCCTTATGGCGAGATCAACTCCGCGCAGATCCGCGTGCTGGCCCGCATTGCCCGAGAGTACGACGCGCCCGACGCCCAGCTCTACCAGGATGCGCTCAAGACCCAGGGCGCGATGGGCACCACCTACCTGCCCACCCACTACGCGCATTTCACCACCCGCACCAATGTGCAGTTCAACTGGATTCCGCTGTCCAAGTCCGCCGATGTGATGGACCTGCTCGCCAGCGTCAACCTGCACGGCATCCAGACCAGCGGCAACTGCATCCGCAACACGACCACCGATGCGCTCGCTGGCGTGGCCGTGGACGAGCTGGTCGACCCCCGCCCGTATGCTGAGTTGCTGCGCCAATGGACCACCTTGCACCCCGAGTTCGCCTTCCTGCCGCGAAAGTTCAAGATTGCGATCAGCGGCTCGCAAGAAGACCGCGCTGCCACTGGCTGGCACGATGTGGGCCTGCATCTGACGAAGAACGAAGCCGGTGAGATCGGCTTCAAGGTGTTTGTCGGCGGCGGCATGGGCCGCACGCCCGTCATTGGCACTCCGATCCGCGAGTTTCTGCCCTGGAACCAGGTGCTCAACTACATCGAGGCGATTGTTCGCGTCTACAACGAGCGCGGCCGCCGTGACAACAAGTACAAGGCCCGCATCAAGATCCTGGTGAAGGCTGAAGGCCAGGTCTATATCGACTCGGTGGAAGAAGAGTTCCGCCAGATCGTCGAGGTCGATGGCGGCCCGCACACCATCCCCCAGGCCGAGTTTGACCGCGTGGCGGCCTGCTTTGTGGCACCGGACCTGTCGGGCTATCCGCAGGTCAACGCCACCGAGGCCAAGCACCAGCTGACCGAGCAAGGCGTGCGTGAGCCAGCCTTTGGCCGCTGGGTGAGCCGCAATGTGCGCGCCCACCAAAACCCGCAGCTGCGCGCGGTGGTGCTGTCGTTCAAGCGCGTCGGCCAGGCACCGGGTGATGCCTCGGGCGAGCAGCTCGATGCGCTGGCCCAGCTGGTGGACCAGTTCTCAGCCGGCGAAGCCCGAGTGACCCACGACCAGAACGTGGTGCTGCCCTGGGTGCATGTGAGCCAGTTGCATGACCTGTGGCTGAAGGCCAAGGCCCTGGGCCTGGCCAGCACCAATGTGGACCTGCTGACCGACATGATCGCCTGCCCCGGCGGTGACCTCTGCGCCTTGGCCAATGCCCGCAGCCTGCCGATTGCAGCAGCCATCACCGAGCGCTACCAGGACCTGGACGAGCTCGACGACATTGGCGATATCGACCTGCATATCAGCGGCTGCATCAACAGCTGCGGCCACCACCACAGCGGCCATATCGGCATCCTGGGCGTCGACAAGGACGGCAAGGAGTGGTACCAGATCACCGTGGGCGGCTCCGATGGTGCCACCTTGTCGGGCGCGCCCCAGGCTGGCAAGGTGATTGGCCCCTCGTTCAGCGCCGCCGAAGTGCCCGGCGTCATCGAGGCAGTCCTCTCCACCTACCGCGATCTGCGTGGCAACGGCGAGCGCTTTATCGACACCGTGCGCCGCGTGGGGCTGGATCCCTTCAAGGAAGCGGGCAAGTCCGCCCGCCTGCCCGAAGCCGCTGACACCGCCGCAGAAACCACCCAAGCCTGAGCATTGAGCAGAACAACGATGAGCATTCCGAACGATTTCCAGATCCTGGCCGCCGGCGACCACCAGCCCGCTGGCGAAGGCGACCGCAGCGTGCTGCTGCTGGCCAACGATGCCGATGCGCTGCAGGTAGCACTTGACGGCGTGGCGCGCATTGACCTCGAGTTTCCCGCGTTCACCGATGGCCGCGCGTTCAGCCAGGCCTACTTGCTGCGCCGCCGCCGTGGCTTCAAGGGCGATATCCGTGCGCTGGGCGATGTGCTGATCGACCAGCTGGTGCAGATGCACCGCACCGGCTTCAGCAGCGCGGTGCTCAAGGAAGGCGTGGACGTGGCCGATGCTGCGCGCCAGTTCGAGCGTTTTGCCGGGTTCTACCAAGGCGACGTGGAAGCCAAGCCCCATTTTGACCAGGCTGCCGCATGAGCACGACCACCCTCACCCCCCAAGAACTGGTCCGCGTGAATGCCGAGCTGGGCAAGGACGCCGCAGCCCTGGTGCGCTGGGCGCTGTCGCTGGGCCAGACCAGCATCGTGACCACCAATTTCCGCCCCTTTGAAGCGGTGATCCTGCACCTGGTGAGCCAGGTCCAGCCCGATGTGCCCGTGGTCTGGATGGACAACGGCTACAACACCGAGGCCACCTACCGCTTTGCCGACGAGGTGACGCGCCAGCTGGGGCTGAACCTGCAGATCTACCTGCCACGCCGCTCGCGCGCCCACCGTGAAGCCGTCGAAGGCGCCACGCCCGCGCTGGATGACCCGCGCCACGCCGCCTTTACCGAAGAGGTCAAGCTCGAGCCCTTTGCCCGCGCGCTGCGCGAGACCCAGCCGCGCGTGTGGTTCACCGCGCTGCGCGCCACCGACACGGCCGTGCGTGCCCAGATGGATCCGGTCAGTCTGAACCCCGATGGCCTCATCAAGGTCGCACCCCTGCTGCATTGGTCGTCCAAGGATCTGTACGACTACTGCGAACAACACGGTCTGCCCAACAACTTCGACTATGTGGATCCCACCAAGGGCGAAGACAACCGCGAATGCGGCCTGCACATTGCGCACTGATATCGCCCACTGACCGCATGCAGCCCGCCCGACAAGAAAGTCCATCCGATATGAACGCCCGTGTTGAAACCGATGTGCTCAACCACCTGAGCAACCAGCACCTCGATGCGCTGGAAGAAGAAACCATCTTTATCCTGCGCGAAGTCGCCGCCGCCTTTGAGCGCCCTGCGCTGTTGTTTTCCGGCGGCAAGGATTCGCTGGTCATGCTCAAATGCGCCGAAAAAGCCTTTGGCGCCGGCCGCATCCCCTACCCCTTGCTGATGATCGACACCGGCCACAACTTCCCTGAAGTGACCGATTTCCGCGATCTGCGCGCCAAGGAACTGGGTGCCGATCTGATCGTGCGCAGCGTCGAGGACTCGATGGCGCGCGGCACCGTGCGTCTGGCCCACCCGGGCGAATCGCGCAATGTGCACCAGTCGGTGACCTTGCTCGAAGCGATCGAGGAGTTCCGCTTTGACGCGCTCATTGGCGGCGCCCGCCGTGACGAAGAAAAGGCCCGCGCCAAGGAACGCATCTTCAGCCACCGCGACAGCTTTGGCCAGTGGCAGCCCAAGGCCCAGCGCCCCGAACTTTGGACCCTGTTCAACACCCGCCTGGCTCCGGGCGAGCATTTCCGCGTGTTCCCGATCAGCAACTGGACCGAGCTCGATGTCTGGCAGTACATTGCCCGCGAAAACATAGCGCTGCCTAGCCTCTACTACGCCCACCAGCGCGATGTGGTCGAGCGCAAGGGCCTGCTCGTGCCCATCACGCCGCTCACCCCCGCCCGCGACGGCGAAACGGTCGAGAGCCGCACCGTGCGCTTTCGCACCGTCGGTGACATCACCTGCACCTGCCCGGTGAGCAGCGATGCCGCCTCGGCCGACGACATCGTGCTGGAGACGCTGGCCGCCGATGTGAGCGAGCGAGGTGCTACCCGCATGGACGACAAGACCAGCGATGCCTCGATGGAAAAGCGCAAGAAAGACGGATACTTCTGATGACTACCGATACCCTGACCGCCGTGCGCACCCCTGCCCAAGACCACCTGCACACCGCATCGGCGCTGCGTTTCATCACCTGCGGCTCCGTCGATGATGGCAAATCCACGTTGATCGGCCGCCTGCTGGTCGACAGCAAATCGGTGCTGCAAGACCAGCTCGCCGGCGTGCAGCGCAGCGGCGAGACCGACCTGGCCCTACTCACCGATGGGCTGTCCGCCGAGCGCGAGCAAGGCATCACCATCGATGTGGCCTACCGCTACTTCGCCACCGAAACGCGCAAGTTCATCATTGGAGATGCGCCTGGCCACGAGCAGTACACCCGCAACATGGTGACCGCGGCATCGAGCGCCGACGCCGCCGTGGTGCTGGTCGATGCCACCAAGCTGGACTGGCAAAACCCGCAGCTCGCGCTGCTGCCCCAGACCCGCCGCCACAGCCTGCTGGCCCATCTGCTGCGCGTGCACTCGCTGGTGTTTGCGGTCAACAAGCTCGACGCGGTGGCCGACCCGGCGCTGGCCTTTGCCAATATCCGCAATGCGCTGGCCGCCTTCGCCCAGGCGGCCGGCATCACCGTGGCAGCCACTATTCCCGTCTCGGCCCTGAAGGGCTGGAACGTG
Organism: Comamonas koreensis; assembly: GCF_014076495.1. Lineage (NCBI taxonomy): Bacteria > Pseudomonadati > Pseudomonadota > Betaproteobacteria > Burkholderiales > Comamonadaceae > Comamonas > Comamonas koreensis. The sequence continues at coordinate 3,197,761 of NZ_CP043575.1, forward strand.
GTGACCGCGCACCCCGACTGGGCCGGCTACCAGGGCCCGAGCCTGCTGGAGCTGCTCGAGACGCTGCCGACCACGCCGGCTGATGCCGGTCAACCGCTGGCGTTTTCGGTGCAGTGGGTGGAGAAGTTCTCCGCCTCGGCCGACACTCACCAGGGCCGCCGCATTTTCTGGGGCCGTGTGGGCACTGGCGATGTCGCGCCCGGCACTGCGGTGCAGATTCTGCCCAGCGGCCAGCGCGCCAGCGTGGCCCAAGTGCTGGACCACACCCGCAAGCCCATCGCACGCGGCGCAGGCCAGAGCGCCGGCATCGTGCTGGACCGCGAGGTCGATGTCTCGCGCGGCGACTGGATCATTGCGGCCCCGGCACCGGCTGCGACGATTGCCGCCGACGATGACTTTGACACCCCCGCCGAGCAGCCTGCCTGGCCCGTAACGCGCGAGATCACGGCCACCATCGCCTGGATGGACAACGAACCCCTGCTGGCCGGCCGCGTGTACTGGGCGCTGCATGGCCGCCGCTGGATCAAGGCCAAGGTGCGCAAGGTGCTCAACCGCCTGGATATCAACAACTTGGAGCGCCAGGCTGCTGAGCAGCTCGAACCCAATGCCATTGGCCGGGTGGAGATCAGCCTGCAAGAAGCGATTCCGGCAGCGGCCTTTGTGCGCTCGCGTGAGCTGGGCTCCTTGATCCTCGTGGACACGGCCTCCAACAGCACGGCCGCTGCGGTACTGGTGGAGTAAAGCCAGCAGTCCCGCAGTTAAAAACCACGTTATTCGGAGGTCGGCTAGGTGCTTGTGCACAAAAACCGTAAAATCCTCCGCTGTTTGTTTGTCTGAATCACTGGCGAAAACCATTCCATGACCCACGTCGTCACCGAAAACTGCATCAAGTGCAAATACACCGATTGTGTGGACGTCTGCCCTGTTGACTGCTTCCGCGAAGGCCCGAACTTCCTGACCATCGATCCGGACGAATGCATCGACTGCGCCGTCTGCATCCCCGAGTGCCCTGCCAACGCCATCTACGCCGAGGAAGATGTGCCCGCAGACCAGCTGGCCTTCATCAAGCTCAATGCCGAGCTGGCACTGGCCGATGGCTGGAAGAGCATCACCAAGCGCAAGGCGCCGATGGAAGGTGCCGACGAGGCCAACGGCCAGCCCGATAAGCTCAAGGACTTGATCCGCTGAGCCAGCTAATGCAGGGATTCCAGGCTGTGATGCCCGCACCCTGAACCCGCCAAGCCAGCCTCCATGCTGGCTTTTTTGTTGTTCGCGCCCCCCCAGACCACCGCCATGCACAGCGCCACCTTTGCCAACACTCCCCAGCCCCCGTACTACGCTGTCATCTTCACCTCGCAGCGCACCAACAGCGAGGGCCAGCCCTATGCCCACATGGCCGATGCAATGGTGGCGCTTGCCGAGCAGCAACCTGGCTTTTTGGGCGCTGAGAGCACCCGGGGCAGCGACGGCCTGGGCATTACCGTGTCGTACTGGCAGACCGAGGACGACATCCGCCGCTGGAAGGCCCAGAGCGACCACCTGGTTGCCCAGCGCATGGGCGCCGAGCGCTGGTGTGCGCATTACCAGGTGCGGGTGGCGAAGGTGGAGCGGGCCTATGGCATGCAGCACGCCAGCGCAGCCTGAACGAGGCATGCCCTGCGCCATGGGCCATGGTGCAGGGCATGCAGTTGGAGCCGATGGCCCGAGATTTACAGCTTGATCTCGCGGTGCTCGCCCATGCCATCGGGTCGTTCACCGGTCACCGCTGATTTGGCCATCTTGAACAGCTGCACTAGCTTGTTTTCTTTCACATCCCAGTATTCGGCAAAATCAACCCGCGCCACCAGGATCTGCAAATTGGGGTCGGACGGGCCATCGGGAAACCATGCTTTGGCCATCGGGCTGAACAACTGCTCTTTCAGCGCCAGATCGTCACTGATGGACCCCGTTGCCGATACGGAAACATAGCTGTCCTTATTGGGATCGGCGTACGACACGTTAATGGCGCTGGAGGTGCTTAGGCACCGGGACAAATCGGAATCCCTACCCAACAAGAAATACAGATTTTTATCCTCGTTCATGCCCTCTTTGTTGGCCGTGGTCATCGGCGCGGCATGCAAGCTGCCATGTTCATGCTGGTGCGTGATCATCGCAAAGCGAATGTCCTTGATCAGTTCCCACAATTTTTCACGCGGATTTTCTTGGGCCATAGCGCAACTCCTGTCAAATTGGAAAATTTCACTGTATCGACGGGTCAGCGCATCCCATGTAAGGCAAATACCCTCCATCAGATCGGCGCTTGCAGGGTCTGCCTGTGCTGGCTTGGCGCGCCAGCTGTAATCCGGGCTGGAGGGTAAGCGTTGATTCAATGCGTCCACAACCCCATGGGATGCGTGCCCAGACAGCCTCCAAGGAGCGCGCAAGGCGCTCTTGCTGGAGACTCGCCTTAGCGCTCAGCCGCCGCCATCGCCGCCACCACCTGCTGCAGCGCTGCCGGGTCTTCCATCGTCGACAGATCGCCCGTATCGCGCTTCTCGGCCACCGCCTGCAGCGCGCGGCGCAGCAGTTTGCCGCTGCGCGTCTTGGGCAAGGTGGCGACAAAATAGACGCGCGCTGGCCGCGCCACGGCACCGAGCTGGCTGTCCACATGGTTGCAGACGGATTTTTCCAGCGCGCTGCATGCGGCGCTGTCACCCGCGACCGCATTGCTGCGCGGCACCGCAAAGGCCAGTGCCACCTGGCCTTTCAAGGCATCGGCCACGCCTACAACGGCAACTTCTGCAATATCGGGGTGGCCGGAGATGCTTTCCTCAATCTCGCGCGTGCCCAGGCGGTGCCCGGCGACATTGATCACATCATCGGTGCGGCCCAGGATGAAGTAGTAACCGTCCTTGTCACGCACACCCCAATCAAAGGTGCTGTAGACCAGGCGGCCTGGAATGCTCTTCCAGTAGGTGTTGACAAAGCGCTGGTCATCGCGCCATACCGTCATCAGGCAGCCAGGGGGCAAGGGGCCTTCTATGGCAATCACGCCCTTTTGCATCGGCTCGACCAACTCGGCGCCGGTCTCGCCATCGATCAGCTTGATGTGGTAGCCAAACACGGCCTTGCCCGGGCTGCCAAAGCGCGATGGCTGGGGCTCGACGCCGTTGCACAGCGTGAGGATCGGCCAGCCAGTCTCGGTCTGCCAGTAGTTGTCAATGATGGGGCGCCCAATGGCGCCGCTGATCCAGCTGGCTGTGGGCTCATCGAGCGGCTCGCCCGCCAGCCACAGCGCCTGCAGGCTGCTCAGGTCGTACTTGCTGAGGTACTCCGGGTCCTGCTTTTTGAGCACACGGATCGCGGTGGGCGCCGAGAACATGTGCGTGACCTTGTATTTCTCGACCAGGCTCCACCAGATGCCCGGGTCCGGGCGCAGCGGCACACCTTCGTACATGAGGGTGGCCATGCCGCCGATGAGCGGCGCATAGATGATGTAGCTGTGGCCCACGACCCAGCCGATATCGCTGGTGCAAAAAAAGGTCTGGCCGGGCTTTGCATCAAAGATCGCCGGCAGGCTGGCGGCCAGCGCCACCGTGTAGCCGCCGGTATCGCGCTGCACGCCCTTGGGCCTGCCGGTGGTGCCGCTGGTGTAGAGCGTGTAGCTGGGGTGGGTGGCCTCCACCCATTCGCAGGGCACCTGGGCATCCAGGTGCTGGGCACGCAGATCGGCCCAATGATGGTCCCGGCCAGCTACCCGCTTCATGGGAGCCAAGCCCCGGTCCACCATCAGCACCGCTTGCGGCTTGTGGCGGGCCAGCGCAATGGCCTCATCCAGCAAGGGCTTGTAGGGCACGACTTTGCCGGCGCGCGAGCCGGCATCGGCGCTGATGATGACCGTGGGCTGGGCATCGTCAATGCGGGTGGCGAGCGAGCCCGAGGCAAAGCCGCCAAACACCACCGAATGGATGGCGCCGATGCGCGCGCTGGCCAGCATCGCGATGGCGGCCTCGGCAATCATCGGCATGTAGATCTGCACCCGGTCGCCCTTTTTGACGCCCAGCGCCAGCAGCGCTGCGGCCATGCGCTGCACTTCGCGGTGCAACTCGGCATAGCTGTAGCTGCGCTCGGTATTGGTCTCGGTCGATACCGCAATCAGCGCGGCCTGGTCGCCGCGCTCGGCCACATGGCGATCGATGGCGTTGTGGCAGAGGTTGGTCTGGCCGCCGACAAACCAGCGCGCAAATGGCGGGTTGCTGTAGTCACAGATCTGCTGCGGCGGCACATGCCAGTCGATGCGCTGCGCCTGCTCGGCCCAGAAGGCATCGCGGTCGTGGATCGAGCGGGCGTAAAAGTCGGCAAAACGGCTCATCGAAGTCTGTCTCCATCTTTTGTTGTGCAGCCATTATTTCCCTTTGCCTTGCATCGCGCTGACAAACGGGTGCGGGCTGCAGCCCGCATGCCTGTGGTTTTCCCGCATAAGCGCGGGGTGCCCAGAGAGGCTTTTGCAGCACCTGGCCCAGTTTCCGCATGGGCCAGCGCCGGGCAGGCTGCGGCATCGCGCACAATCAGCGGCATGGCGCACCGCCCCGGTGCTGCGGCGCGCCGGATGACGAAGGATGTCCCATGCTCAATGGCTTGTGGCTGGGTTTTTTTGTGGTGGCGGCCTTGGCCGCGTTCGCGCAGTGGCTGGTGGGCGGCAATGCGCAGATTTTTGGCGACATGGTGCAGGCGCTGTTTGCGATGGCCAAGCTCTCGGTCGAGGTGATGGTGCTGCTGTTTGGCACGCTCACGCTGTGGCTGGGCTTTTTGAAGATTGCGGAAAAGGCCGGCCTGGTCGATATGCTGGCCCGCTGGCTTGCGCCGTTGTTTGCCCGGCTGATGCCCGATGTGCCGCGCGGCCACCCGGCGCTGGGCCTGATGACGCTGAACTTTGCTGCCAACGCGCTGGGGCTGGACAACGCAGCCACCCCCATTGGCCTCAAGGCCATGCGCGCGCTGCAAGAGATCAACCCCTCGCCCACGGCCGCCAGCAATGCGCAGATTCTGTTTCTGGTGCTCAATGCCTCGTCTCTGACCCTGCTGCCAGTGACCATCTTCATGTACCGCATGCAGCAAGGCGCGCCCGACCCAACCCTGGTGTTTCTGCCGATCTTGCTGGCCACCTCGGTCTCGACGCTGGTCGGCCTGGTGTCGGTGGCCATCGTGCAGCGCCTGCCGCTGTGGCACCCGGTGGTGCTGGCCTATCTGCTGCCGGTCGGCCTGGTGCTGGCCGGATTCATGGCCTTTTTGGCGACCTTGACGTCCACGGCGATGGCGCAGGTGTCTTCCCTCTTGGGCAACCTCACCTTGTTTGGCCTGGTGGTACTGTTTGTCGTGGTGGGCGCGTTGCGCAAGGTGCCCGTGTACGAGAGCTTTATCGAAGGCGCCAAGGAAGGCTTTGATGTCGCCAAGGGCCTGCTTCCCTACCTGGTGGCCATGCTCTGCGCCGTGGGGCTCTTTCGCGCCTCGGGCGCGCTGGGCTATGCGCTCGACGGCATCCGCTGGCTGGTGGATCTGAGCGGTATGGACACGCGCTTTGTCGATGCGCTGCCTACTGCCCTGGTCAAGCCCTTCTCGGGCAGCGCCGCGCGCGCGATGCTGATCGAGACCATGCAAAGCCATGGCGTGGACAGCTTCCCGGCGCTGGCCGCTGCCATCATCCAGGGCAGCACCGAGACCACGTTCTATGTGCTGGCGGTGTACTTTGGCGCGGTCGGCATCCAGCGCGCGCGCCATGCGGTGCCCTGCGCGCTGCTGGCTGAGTTCTCGGGCGTGGTGGCCGCCATTGTGGTCTGCTACCAGTTCTTTGGTTGATTACAGACGAGACGTCTTCAAGAGTTGCCATGACCAACAGCAGCGCAGAAGCCCAGATCTTCAGCGCCGCTTGGGAACGGGCCTGGCAGGATCTGGGCCTGACCCCTGCGCCCAACGCCTTGCCCCAGCTGCTGGCAGCGCATGCCGGGCCGGATCGCCATTACCACGGCCTGCAGCATATTGCCGAATGTCTGCAATGGCTCGAGCAGCTGCCCCGCAGATAGCGCAGCCGGCAGAGCTGGCACTGGCCCTGTGCTTTCACGACGCGATTTATGACCCGCAGGCCAAGGACAATGAACGGCGCAGTGCCAACTGGGCGCAAGCGGTGATGCAGGCAGCCGGGGCCGCGCCCGATGCCTTGCAGCGGGTGGATGCACTGGTCATGGCCACCTGCCATTTCCAGCCCGCGCAAGCGCCGCTGCCGGCAGACAGCGCCTGGATGCTCGATATAGATCTGTCTATCCTGGGCGCGCCAGGCGCGCGTTTTGCGCAGTACCAGGCGCAGATCCAGGCCGAATATGCCTGGGTGCCCGCTGCCGACTATGCGCTGCGCCGCCAGTCGGTGCTGCGCGGCTTTTTGCAGCGCCCGGCGATTTACCAGACGGCGACCATGCGGGCCCGGCTGGAGGCGCAGGCGCGCCAGAACCTGGAGCAGGCCCTGGCGCTGGCGATAGCCTGATTCAATGCCGCTCAGGCATCGGGCATGATCGCATCGGCCCAGTCGTAGAGTGCGCCCAGAAGCTCTTCGGCGCGCTCATCGGCCGTCTCCGACAGCTGGTCGATTTCGGCAAACATCTGCTCGGCCGTGCGCGCGCCGCCCAAGCCCTCTTGCAAAAAGGCCACGCGCAGCTCCAGCCAGCGCTGCTGCTCCTCTGGGTTGAGCGAATCGGGAAAGTTGCGCGCCCGGTAGCGGAACAGCAGCTCATGCAGTCGTTCATCGTCAAAACCGGGCTTGGCAACGGCCAGCTCCTGCGGGTGCATGGTCGTCAGCTGGGTCAGGCGCCGGCGGTCGGCCTGGCCGATAAAGCCGCTGTACAAATCCTGGTCCACATCCACACCCTCGAGCGGTGGGCGGTCAAACACGGCAGCCCAGGTGGCGCTCATATCGGGCAGATCGCGGGCAATCGCGGCATGGCGCAGGGCCTGGTCCATGTCGATCTGCCAGCGGGCGGCCTGCTCGGCGCTGAGCGTACGCAGGCTGCTGACGACCATCGGCGATTTGTTCAGGTGCACCGTCTTGATCGGCAGGCGCGTCACGCCTTCGGGCAGATCAGCAGCTGCGCTGAACATGCGCAGGCGCATCTCGTCGACCGACAGCTCAGCGAGGTGGCTGGGGTCCTGGGCCAGATCCCAGGCGATGACCTCGTTCTTGTTGGTCGGGTGCTGGGCCAGCGGCCAGACCACGGCAATGCAGCCGCGCTCGACCCCGTACATGCCCGAGACATGCAAAAAAGGCCGGGCATTGGCGGAGGTGGCTGGCAGGGCCAGCTCCTGCATCACACGGTCCTTCTTGTGCAGACCCAGCGCAAAATCAAAGAGGCGCGGCTGCAGGCGCTTGATGAGGCGCGCCAGGCCAATGGTGGCGCGCACATCGCTCAGTGCATCGTGCGCCGATTCATGCAGGATGCCGTTGGCGCGGGCCAGGTCTTCGAGCTTGAAGCTGACCGAGCCATCATCCTTTTGGGGCCACTCGATGCCTTCGGGGCGCAGCGCATAGACCATGCGCACGACATCGAGCAGATCCCAGCGGCCGCAGCCGTTTTGCCATTCGCGGGCATAGGGGTCGCGCAGGTTGCGCCACAGCATGTAGCGCGTCACCTCGTCATCAAAACGGATAGTGTTGTAGCCCACGCCAATGGTGCCCGGGCGGCCCAGCTCGCCCTCTACAGCCGCGGCAAACTGGTGCTCGGGCACGCCCTGCTCCAGGCAGTGCTGGGGCGTGAGGCCGGTGATCAGGCTCGCCTGCGGGCTGGGCAGGTAGTCAAGCGCAGGCTGGCAGTACAGCATGACCGGCTCGCCGATCTCGTTGAGGTCCATGTCCGTGCGGATGCCGGCAAACTGTGCGGGCCGGTCACGGCGCGGCACGGCACCAAAGGTTTCGTAGTCATGCCAGAAAAAGCTGGCGGAGGCGGACGAGAAGTTCTGCATGCCCGCTAGTATGCCTGCTCCGGTCACTGCCGCAGAGCAACGTGGGCCCGCAACTACAGAAGCGGCGAGAACAGGCGCGCGATCGAATCACCCAGCCGGGGCAAAAAGCGCTGCTTGCGGCGCGAAGCCACCTGCTTGGAACGCATCAGATCGGTGTTGAACTGGTCCTGCAGCCGGGCGTTCAGCTCCGGCCCGTAGCCAATCGCACACACCTCGTAGTTCAGGCGAAAACTTCGGTTGTCAAAGTTGGCCGTGCCGATGATGGTCAGGTTGTCATCGACCACCAAGGTCTTGGAGTGCAGCATGCGCGCGCTGTATTCGTAGACCTTGGCGCCGGCGCTGATCAGCTCCTCGTAGTACGAGCGGGCAGCGGCCGTCACAAAGATGGAGTCCGATTTCTCCGGCACCAGCAGCCGCACATCGACGCCGCGCAGCGCGGCGCTGGTCAGCGCATACATGGCCGGCTCGGTTGGCACAAAGTAAGGCGTGGTCAGCCAGACCCGCACGGTGGCTGACTGGATGGCGGCCACATGGGCGCGGTGGATGGGCTCGGTCGGGTTGTCCGGGCCTGAGCTCACCAGCTGCATCGCGTGGCGGCCATCGGGCATATCGGGCAGCAGCAAGTCCAGGTTGGCAGGCATGTCCTGGGCCGACTTCTCCAGCGCATAGGCCCAGTCTTCCAAGAAGGTGGTCTGCAGCCAGGTGACGATGGGCCCCGCCATGCGCAGGTGCACATCGTGGTAGGCGTTGGTGTTGACGCGGCGGTCTTCTTCGTCGGTGATATTGACGCCGCCGGTAAAGCCGATCTGGCCATCTACCACCAGGATCTTGCGGTGGCTGCGGAAGTTGATTACCGGGCGCAGACGCCTGCCGATGCGAGTGGGGTGGAACACCGCAAACTCGCCGCCCGCTGCCAGCAAGGGCGCGATGAACTTGCGGTTGACGCGCTTGGAGCCCAGCGCATCGACCAGCATGCGCACCTTAACCCCCGCTTTGGCCCGCTCGACCAGCGCATCGCGCAGGCGCGTGCCGGTCTGGTCGGGCTCGAAAATATAGTATTCCAGATGCACATGGTGGCGGGCCTGTGCGACGTCTTCCAGAATGCGGTCAAAGGTGGCCGCGCCGCCGCTGAGCAACTCCACACTTTCGGCCGAGGTGATCGGGAAGCCGCAGGTGGCCTCGACCAGCTTGACCATCTCGCGCAGCTGGGCCGGGGCCTCGGGCTGGCCGTCGCGGATGCGGCGCGTGGTCTCGCGCACATGGTTTTTGTTGCGGGCGCGCAGGCGTTTGATGCGCTGGCGCTTCATGCGCTGCGGGCCGATGAAGTAGTAGACGATCAGCCCCACCACGGGCAAGGAGCCCATGGACAGCAGCCAGCCCAAGGTGGCCACCGGCGCGCGGCGCTGCATCAGAATCCAGATACCCACCACCCCGAGGTAAATCGGCCAGATCACGGACAGCACCGCGAAGATATTTTCCTTGGTCAGATACGGAGAGAGGGACGCCACAGCAGCGCGCTCCTGTTGAGGGGACTGCCCAGTGTAGCCTGCCACCGTGACAGCCCGGCGCAAAAAAACAGCCGCATGGTGAACTGACCCCAAGAAGTTGGACAGTTGGAAGCTAGGGACTGAAGGCCTGAATCCGGTATTGCACCGGACTCAGGCCTTTTAGTTTTAGCTTGATGCGTTGGTGATTGTAGTAATGGATGTAGTGGTGAAGACCTTCTTGAAGCTGCGCCACACTGCTGAACTTGTTGAGGTGGAAGAACTCGGACTTCAAGGTTCCGAAGAAGCTCTCCATCGCTGCGTTATCCAAGCAATTGCCCCGACGTGACATGCTTTGCACCAGGCCATGATCGGCCAGCAAGCGGCGATAGGCACGACTTTGGTACTGCCAGCCCTGGTCGGAATGCAGCAATGGTTTTTCCTCCCTGCCCAGCTTGCCTAGCGCCTTGCGCAACATGTCACCCACCATCTTCAAGCGCGGTTGCGTATTCATCTGATAGCTCACCACCTCGCCATTGAATAGATCCATGACAGGCGACAGGTATAGCTTTTTACCCAAGACGTTGAACTCTGTCACGTCCGTCACCCATTTCTGGTTAGGCTGCTCGGCCATGAACTGGCGCTGCAACACATTGGCCACGTCCGCGTGCTGCCCGGCGCGATAGGAGCGATATTTCTTGGGCCGAACCAGGGACTTCATCCCCATTACCTGCATCAGGCGCTGCACGCTCTTGTGGTTCACATGACAGCCATTGCGCTTGAGTTCAAGCGCAATACGCCGATAGCCATAGCGTCCTTTGTGAAGCTCGTAGACAGATCGGATCTGAGCCTTGAGCTCAGCGTATTTGTCGCCTCTCCTGTGCACTTGAGCCTGGTAATAGAAGGTGCTGCGCGCCAGCTTACCTGCCCGCAGCAAGTCCTTGAGGTCGTGATCTGGCCTTAGCTCAAGCACTATCCGCGCTTTTTCTGCGCAGCTTGTTTTTTCGCCTGAACCAAGGCCTCCAATTTTTTTAGGTACGCCACCTCCGCGCGCAGGTACTTCACCTCTTTGAGCAAATCTGCGTGCGAACGCGTGTCGTCCGCAGACATAACTGCTTGTGCCTGTGCGGGCTTGGCTGTGGGTGGGTTTGGCATCTTCTTGGAGCGTCCTCTTGGCCGGGGTGCAAGTGCTTGCGGCCCACCGTCGTGATATTGCAGCTCCCAGGCGCTGATGACACCCGTGCCACCCCGGATATCAAACAAGGTAATCGTCTCTCGTGCAGACAGATCATCTCGCCACATCCGCTGCAACACTGCCAGTTTGAAGTCAGCGCTGTAGCGACTGAACTTCTTGCGCAACCCTGATAGGCCATGCTGCTGGTAGCTCTTTACCCAACGTCGCACTGTCGCTTGGTCGAGACCGTGAGCATGGGCCAGTGCTCTGAACCCATGCTGCCCCTGCACGTAGCCCTGGACAACTTCCAGCTTGTAACTCTCGTCGTACTTCGCCATGAAAAACACCCCAAAGGTTGGATTGATGTCCAACTTTTGGGGTGCAGTTCATGGAGCGGCTGTTTCTGTCCTCAAGGCGCAGGGGCCTCAATCGGCGGCGACTTCCTCTTCAGGCTCGGCCGGCTCTTGCTTGGCGCGCTCCTTCTTGGGCAGCGGCTGGATGTCGAGCATCACCTCGGGCTTGTCGGCGTTGCTGTCGTCCCAGTCGACGCTCAGGCGCCCGCCATCGGTCAGGCGGCCAAACAGCAGCTCGTCGGCCAGCGACCGGCGGATCGTGTCCTGGATCAGGCGCTGCATCGGCCGCGCACCCATCAGCGGATCGAAGCCGGTCTTGGCCAGGTGCTTGCGCAGCTTGTCGCTGAACGTGACCTCGACCTTCTTCTCGGCCAGTTGCTGCTCGAGCTGGAGCAGGAACTTGTCGACCACACGCAGAATGACCTGTTCGTCGAGCGGCTTGAAGCTGACGATGGCATCCAGCCGGTTGCGGAACTCGGGCGTGAACAGGCGCTTGATGTCGCCCATCTCGTCGCCCGCCGCACGCGGGTTGGTAAAGCCAATGACGGCCTTGTTCATCGTCTCGGCGCCCGCATTGGTGGTCATGATGATGATCACATTGCGGAAGTCGGCCTTGCGTCCATTGTTATCGGTCAAGGTGCCGTGGTCCATCACCTGCAGCAGCACATTGAAGATATCCGGATGCGCCTTCTCGATTTCGTCGAGCAGCAGCACCGCATGGGGCTTCTTGGTCACCGCCTCGGTCAGCAGGCCGCCCTGGTCGAAACCGACATAGCCCGGAGGCGCACCGATCAGGCGCGAAACCGCATGGCGCTCCATGTACTCGGACATGTCAAAGCGGATCAGGTCGATGCCCAGGATGTAGGCCAGCTGCTTGGCCGCTTCGGTCTTGCCCACACCCGTGGGGCCCGAGAACAGGAACGAACCAATCGGTTTGTCGACCTTGCCCAGGCCAGAGCGCGCCATCTTGACGGCCGAGGATAGCACTTCGAGCGCCTTGTCCTGGCCAAAGACCACGCTTCGCAGGTCACGCTCCAGGGTCTGCAGCTTGCCGCGGTCGTCATTGCTGACGTTGGCCGGCGGAATGCGGGCAATCTTGGCGACGATCTCTTCGATCTCGGTCTTGCCGATGGTTTTCTTGCGCTTCGAGGGCGCCAGAATGCGCTGCGCGGCACCAGCCTCATCGATCACATCGATCGCCTTGTCGGGCAGATGGCGGTCATTGATGAACTTGGCCGACAGCTCAGCGGCTGCCTGCAAAGCGGCCACCGCGTACTTGACGTTGTGGTGCTCTTCGAAGCGCGACTTCAGGCCCTTCAGAATATCGATGGTTTCGGGCACGGTCGGCTCGACCACATCGACCTTCTGGAAGCGGCGAGAGAGCGCTGCATCTTTTTCGAAGATGCCGCGGTACTCGGTGAACGTGGTTGCGCCAATGCACTTGAGCTGGCCGCTCGACAGCGCCGGCTTGAGCAGGTTGGACGCATCCAGCGTGCCGCCCGAGGCCGCACCGGCACCGATCAGGGTGTGGATCTCGTCAATGAACAAGATCGCATGGGGCTTGTCCTTCAAGGCCTTGAGCACGCCTTTCAGACGCTGCTCAAAATCACCGCGGTACTTGGTGCCCGCCAACAGCGAGCCCATGTCCAGCGAGTAGACCGTGGCCTCGGCCAGCACTTCGGGCACATCTTCTTGCGTGATGCGCCATGCCAGGCCCTCGGCAATCGCCGTCTTGCCCACGCCGGCCTCACCCACCAGCAGCGGGTTGTTCTTGCGGCGGCGGCACAGGATCTGGATCGTGCGCTCGACCTCGTACTGGCGGCCGATCAGCGGATCGATCTTGCCGTCCTTGGCCTGCTGGTTCAGGTTGACGGTGAATTGCTCCAGCGGCGAGGCCTTTTCAGCGCGCTCGGCGCTGTTGCTGCCCACCTCTTCCGCATCCGAGCTGGACTCGGACTTGGGCAGCTCGGGCGTGTCGTTCTTCTTGATGCCATGGGCGATGTAGTTGACCACATCGAGGCGCGTGACGCCCTGCTGGTGCAGGTAGTACACGGCATGCGAGTCCTTTTCGCCAAAAATGGCCACCAGCACATTAGCGCCGGTCACTTCCTTCTTGCCATTGCCGGTGCTTTGCACATGCATGATGGCGCGCTGGATCACGCGCTGGAAACCCAAGGTAGGCTGGGTGTCCACTTCGTCTTCACCGGCCACCTGCGGGGCATTGTCCTTGATGAAATTGGTCAGCGACGCGCGCAGATCGTCGATATTGGCAGAGCATGCGCGCAACACCTCGGAAGCACTCGGGTTGTCCAGCAAGGCCAGCAGCAAATGCTCCACGGTGATGAATTCATGGCGCTGCTGCCTGGCTTCGACAAAAGCCATGTGCAAGCTGACTTCCAGTTCCTGAGCAATCATTTGAAACTCCTTTATTGCTTGCCAAATACACTCAACTTGCTTCTAGATGAGGACCAGATTCCGTTATTCAACAGGCTCCGATACGGCTTGAAGCGGGTGACCCGCTCCGTTGGCGGCATCCATCACCTGCGCCACCTTGGTTTCGGCGATTTCATGCGAGTACACCCCGCAGACACCTTTCCCATCCAGGTGGATCTTCAGCATGATCTGCGTGGCCGCCTCCCGGCTCTTGCCAAAAAAATGCTGCAGTACCTCAATCACAAACTCCATCGGCGTGAAATCATCGTTGAGCATGACCACCTGGTACATCTTCGGTGGCTCCACCCGCTGGGCGATGCGCTCGACCACCAGCGCCCCGCCGCCGTCCTCCGGGGGCTGGGGCGTTGCAGGCAGATTCGGCGAGGGAGGAACAACAGGTTTCGTGGCCATTGAGATCATTCTATAAGGCTAAATTTCCACATGGACAAAGATGGTGATGCTTTTATGAACTTCAATACGGCGGCACCAGCAACCGCTGGTCCAGCCGTTTTTCAGCCCGGGCACAATTGCTCTTAGGCCATGCTTTCGTAAACGATTTTGATGGCTTCGTGGCCCGCTTCCTGGGACCAGGCCGCCATGGCCTGGTCGCTGGGGAAAAAGCGTGCGGCGTCGCCCAGGTTGAGTTCCACCCCGGCCCGCGCCTGGCCCTGGCCGCAGACGACGCCCAGGCGAATCTTGAGGCCGTGGCGCAGCACGCCCTCGTCGGTGTGCTCCTCGACAGCGGGAAACTCCTGAATCAGCCGCGCAACATCGGGCTGGTGGCGGTCGGTGTTGACCAGCAGATAGCGGCCAAAACGGGCACGCGCATCGGCCAGGCCCCAGACATGCTGCGCCTTAGCGCGCAGCCCGCCGCTGAAGTGGTCCTGCCCGATACGGGCGCTCAGAATGACGAATTCATCGTCCTTGAGCTGCTCCTTGTGGCGGTTCCAGGTGGCCTCATCCAGCGATCCCTCGATGACACCGGACTTGTCGTCGATCTTGAACAGCACCAGCTTGCCGCGCTGGCCGTTGATGACGCGCATGTCGCTGATGATGCCCGCCACCGTCTGGGGCTCGCGGCTGTCCTTGAGCTGGGAGATGGGGGTGCGCACAAACTGGCGCACCTCCAGCTCCACCTCGTCAAACAAATGGCCCGAGAGGTAGAAACCGATGGCGGTCTTCTCCTGCACCAGGCGCTCCTTGATGCCCCAGGGCAGCACATCGGCCAGTGGCGGCTCCTGCGTGCTCGAGCCCACGGCGTCATCGCCCATCATGTCAAACAGGCCGCCCTGGTTGGCGTTGGCATGGGTGGTGGCGGCAAATTCAAAGGCTACGTCGACCGATTCGATCAGCGCGCGGCGGTTGAGCTGGATGCTGTCAAAGGCACCGCCCTTGATCAGCGCCTCGACCGTGCGCTTGTTGAGCTTGCTGCGGTCCACGCGCAGGCAGAAGTCGAACAGGCTCTTGAACGGGCCCTTGGTATCGCCCTGCGGCCCTGTGCCCTTACCTTCGCGCGCAGCCACAATGGCCTCGATGGCGGCCTGGCCAGTGCCCTTGATGGCGCCCAGCCCATAGCGGATCACCTTGTCGGTCACCGGCTCGAAGCGGTGGTGGCCCCGGTTCACATCGGGCATCTCAAAGGTCACGCCCATTTTCAGCGCGTCCTCGTACAGCACCTTGAGCTTGTCGGTGTTGTCCATTTCCACGGTCATATTGCCGCAGTAGAACTCGGCCGTGTAGTGCACCTTGAGCCAGCCGGTATGGTAGGCCAGCAGCGAGTAGGCCGCGGCGTGCGACTTGTTGAAGCCGTAGCCGGCAAACTTCTCCATCAAATCGAACACTTCGTCGGCCTTGGCCTCGTCGATGCCGATCTTGGAGGCCCCTTCGCGGAAGGTGGCGCGGTGCTGCACCATCTCCTCGACCTTTTTCTTGCCCATCGCGCGGCGCAGCAAGTCGGCGCCGCCCAGGCTGTAGCCGCCCAGCACCTGGGCGGTCTGCATCACCTGCTCCTGGTAGACCATGATGCCGTAGGTCTCGGACAGCACCTTCTCGACCAGCGGATGCGGGTACTCCACCACTTCCTTGCCGTGCTTGCGCGCCACAAAGCTGGGGATCAGGTCCATCGGGCCCGGCCGGTAGAGCGCGTTCAGCGCGATCAGGTCTTCCAGGCGGCTGGGCTTGGCTTCCTTGAGCATCTGCTGCATGCCGCGCGATTCAAACTGGAACACGGCTTCGGTCTTGCCGGCCGAAAAGAGCTGGTAGGTGCGGGCGTCGTCGAGCGGAATCTCTTCGAACTTGAAGTTCTCCTGCCCCTTGTGGCGCTTGATGATGAATTCGCGCGCGATCTCCAGAATCGTCAAGGTCGCCAGGCCCAAGAAGTCGAACTTGACCAGGCCCACGGCCTCGACGTCGTCCTTGTCATACATGGCCACCGCCGAGGTGCTGCCCGGCTGCTGGTAGAGCGGGCAAAAATCGGTCAGCTTGCCCGGCGCAATCACCACGCCCCCTGCGTGCATGCCGATGTTGCGGGTCATGCCTTCGAGCTTCTGGGCCATCTCGATCAGGGTCTTGACGTCCTCTTCCTTCTCGATGCGCTCGGCCAGGATCGGCTCTTCCTTGATCGCATAGGTGTACTTGTCGCCGTCCTTCGGAGGATTGGGCGGGTACTTCAAGGTCACATGCAGGCCCGGCTTGTTTGGGATCAGCTTGGAGATGCCATCGCAAAAGCCATAGCTCATATCCAGCGCGCGGCCCACGTCGCGGATCGCCGCACGCGCGGCCATCGTGCCGAAAGTCGCAATCTGGCTCACCGCATTGCGGCCGTAGAGGTCCTTCACATAGTCGATCACCCGGTCCCGGTTGGCCTGGCAAAAGTCCACGTCAAAGTCGGGCATCGAGACGCGCTCTGGGTTCAGAAAGCGCTCGAACAGCAGGTTGTAGTGGATCGGGTCCAGATCGGTGATCTTGAGCACATAGGCCACCAGCGAGCCCGCCCCCGATCCCCGGCCCGGCCCCACCGGGCAGCCATTGTTCTTGGCCCAGTTGATAAAGTCCGCCACGATCAGGAAGTAGCCGGGAAAACCCATCTTCAAGATGATGCCCAGCTCGAACTCCAGCCGCTCGACATACTTGGCCCGCTCGGCCTCGCGCTTGGCCGCGTTGGGAAACAGCAGCTGCAGGCGCTCCTCCAGCCCGTCGAACGAGGCCTTGCGGAAATACGCGTCAATCGGCATGCCATTGGGCGTGGGGAAATCGGGCAGGAAGTACTTGCCCAGCTGCAGGGTGACGCTGCAGCGGCGGGCGATCTCGGCGGTATTGGCAATCGCGCTGGGCAGATCGGCGAACAGGGCCTCCATCTCGGCAGCAGATTTCAGGTACTGGTCGCGGGTAAAGCGCTTGACGCGCTTTTTATTGCCCAGGGTCTCGCCCTCGGCAATACAGACGCGGGCTTCGTGCGATTCAAAATCGGTAGGCTTGGTGAACTGCACCGGGTGCGTGGCCACGACTGGCAGTTTGAGATTGGCAGCCAGCGCGACCGCAGCGGCCACATGGCTTTCGTCATCGGCGCGGCCAGCGCGCTGCAGCTCGATATAGAAACGGTGCGGGAACAGCCCCGCCAGGCGCAGTGCCACGCCCCGGGCGGTCTTTTCATCCCCACGCATCAGCGCCTGGCCGACGGGGCCGGCCTGGGCGCCCGACAGCAGGATCAGGCCGTCTGACAGCTCCTCCAGCCAGGCCCAGGTGCACTGCGGCTGCGCTTTGATGGTGTCGGCCATCCAGATACGCGCCAGCAGTTCCGACAGGTTCAGGTAGCCCTGCTGGCTCTGGATCAGCACGATGATGCGCGACAGCGGCCCGCCTGCCACCTCAGGCTCCAAGGTCAGCTCGGCGCCCAGAAGGGGTTTGACACCTGCGCCGCGCCCGGCTTTGTAAAACTTGATGGCGCCAAACAGGCTGTTCAAATCGGTGAGCGCCATCGCCGGCTGGCTATCACCCGCAGCAAACTTGATCAAATCGCCCACGCGATTGGTGCTGTCGATGATGGAAAACTCGGAATGGATGCGAAGGTGTACGAACATATCCCTGCATTGTAGGAAAGCCGCAGCACCGCCGCTGCAAACCATGGCATATCCGGCGCGGAATGTTACACAGCCCTACAGGCGACAAGTCCGGCTCTGCGGCAGCGGGCTGCGCGCCGATTACAATGGCCCAGATCAGAGGGCGCGGCACGGGCTGCCCCGCTGCGTGGCGGGCTTTGCCGCCCCACGCAGTTTTTCAGCTTTCCGTCCATGGATTTCAAGCCAAAAATGCTGTTTGCGTACCCCAAATCGAAGGTTCCCGCTATCGCTTCTGTAGCACTTGCCGCGTTGCTGGCAGGCTGTTCATCGACCGATGTGGATCCCACCGCCGGCTGGAGCCCGAACAAGATTTATTCGGAAGCGCGTGACGAGGCGTCGTCCGGCTCGTTCGACAAGGCCATTCCGCTGTATGAAAAGCTCGAAGGCCGTGCCGCTGGCACCGCGATGGCGCAGCAAGCCCAGCTGGAAAAGGCCTATTCCCAGTACAAGAGCGGTGAAAAGGCCCAGGCCATTGCCACGTTGGACCGCTTTGTCAAGCTCCACCCCGCCAGCGAAGGCGTGGACTATGCGCTCTACCTCAAGGGCCTGGTGAACTTCAACGAAAACCTGGGTCTTTTCTCCTGGGTGTCCAAGCAGGACCTGTCCGAGCGCGACCAGAAGGCCGCCAAGGATTCGTTCGAATCGTTCCGTGAGCTGACCACGCGCTTTCCCGAGTCCAAGTACGCGCCCGACGCTGAAAAGCGCATGCGCTACATCGTCAACTCGCTGGCTCAGTACGAAGTGCACGTCGCCCGCTACTACTACGAGCGCGGCGCCTATGTGGCCGCCGTCAACCGCGCGCAAGCCGCTATTGCCGACTACAAGGAAGTGCCTGCACAAGAGGACGCGCTCTACATCCTGATGCTGTCCTACGAGCGCCTGAACATGGCCGACATGGCCGCCGACACCAAGCGCGTGCTGGAAGCGAGCTACCCCAACACCCGCCTACTGGCCAATGGCTTCCGCAAGGAAGAGCGCCCCTGGTGGAAGATGTGGTGATGCTACGCGCCTGAGGCGCGTGATTAGATAGCCAAGCGGCTGCTGCGGGTCACCACTTGCAGCAGCCGTTTTCTTACGGCCGGAGCTCTTTTTCTGCCAAGGTTTGCAAAAACGCCGGCAAGGCTGCGTCATCCAGACTGGGCAGCGGCGGCAGCGCCGCCAGCAAGGCCGCGCCATAGCTGCGGCTGTGCAGGCGTTCATCGGCGATCACCACCACACCCTGGTCGCTGGCAGACCGAATCAGCCGCCCAACGCCCTGGCGCAGCTGCATCGCCGTTTGCGGCAGGACATAGCGCTCGAAAGCATCCCGGCCCGCAGCCCGCAGCGCCTGCACGCGCGCTGCATGCAGAACATCATGGCGCGGCGGAAACGGCAGTTTGTCGATCACCAGGAGCTGCAGCGCCTCGCCAGGCAGATCGACCCCCTCCCACAGGCCCAGGGTGCCCACCAGCACGCGGCCGGTATTGCCGCCGGGCGCCGTGCGCATGGCCTGCAGCAGGCTGCGCTTGGGCTGCTCGCCCTGCTGCAGCACGGTGATGGCCTGGCCCTGCAGGCCCTGGCGCAAGGCCTGGGCCAAGGCCTGCATGGCAGCCGTTGATGTGCACAGCACCATGCAGCGCCCGCCCAGCGCCTTCAGATGAGGCAGCAGCCACTGGGCCAGTGCCTGCGCGCGCTCGGCCGCCGGTGCATCCGTGCCGGGCAGGCCCTGGGGCACCACGAGCCGGGCCTGTTGGCCCCAGTCGAAATGGCTGCGCAAGCGCAGGCTGGCGAGCAAGAGCGCATCACCAGTCTCACTGTTATCGCTGCTGTCACTGCGCAAGCCCAGGCCCTGGGCAAACCAGGTCAGCGCCGCATCATCGCCCAAGGTGGCCGAGGTAAACAGCCAGCGCTGCACGCCCTGACCCAGCCAGCTGCTGGCCTGCACCTGGGGGCCCAGCGCCTGCAGCGCCTGCCACAGCCACAGGGGCGACTCCCGAAAGCCCTGGCGCCAGGCATAGCGCCCATGGGCCTGCAGGTCGCCCGCCTGGCCCGCGCGCACATAACCGGGGGAATCCCACCAGCGCACCCGGTCCTGGCCGCCGCCCTGGGCCCACTGGCGCAAGGCCTGCAGCATCACATCGCCCTGGCCTGCCAGCTGGGCCACTGCGGCCGCACTGCCGGCCACCCCTTGCAAGGCGGCGACCAGGGCCGATAGCAGGTTGTGCAGGTTGACCAGCGCCTGGCGGCCTGTGGTGCGGCTTGCCGCATCGGTGAGGGCATCGGCGGGGCCCAGCAAGCGCTGCTCGGCCCCCATCCACTGCACCAAGGCCTGCTGCACCTGCTGCAGCAGGGCATGCCAGGGCGCAAAGCCGCGTGCATGCAGGCTGGTCTCGCGCTCCACCGTCTGGAGGTAGTCGCGCATATCGCCCACATTCAGGCCCTTGGCCAGCACTTTGAGGCCAATGGCCTGCAGCTGGTGGGCCTCGTCCATCACCATGGTCTGCGCCAGCGGCACAAAGCCGTGTCTCACCCCCAGCATCTGGCGGTGGCGCAGCTCGCTGAAAAACAGATGGTGGTTGATCACCAGAATATCGGCCTGCGCGGCGCGGGCCCGGGCCTGGTTGGAAAAGCAGCGCTCAAAGTGGCTGCAGCGCTGGCCCAGGCATTCGTCATGGCTGGCCGTGATGTGCGGCACGAGGCTGGTCAGATGGCTGATATCGTCCAGCTCGGACAGATCACCCCCTTGCGTGCTCTGCGCCCAGCGCTCTACCTGGGCCAACGCCCCCGCATGCTGGCCTTGCAGCTTGCTGCGCGCCTGCTCCAGGCCCAATAGGCACACATAGTTCTCCCGCCCCTTGAGCACGGCCACCTTGCGCTGCAGGCCCTGGTGGGCCAGCAGCGCCGGGATGTCACGGTCTACGAGCTGGTCCTGCAGCGCCCGGGTGGCGGTGCTAACCACAAAGCGCTCCTGGCGGGCCAAGGCCGCTATCAGATAGGCATAGGTCTTGCCAGTGCCCGTGGGCGCCTCGATCGCCACCCGCTGGCCCTGGGCCCAGGCCGCCTCGATGGCCGCGATCATCTGCTCCTGCTGCGGACGCAGGCGCAGCGGGGCATCAATGGCAAGGGCGGGAGGACGGGGCATCGGTGAAGAGTGGTTTCGCGGGCATCGCAGTCTAGCGCGTTCGACGCCCTGCCCCGGCTTGCGCTTGCCCAACGGCCCCAGACGTTGGTATACAAACATCGGTTGGCAGCATCACCCCGCATGCTTTGGCGCCCCGCCGGGCAATCTGCTCTATGATTCCTCCTTCGTCACCCCACTTGCCCACCACCCCCTCGCGCATGAGCACCAGCTACCGACTCTCTGCCGCTACCGGCCTCCACAAAGGCGACCGGCCCTACCAGCAGGACCAGGTCATCATGCTCGCCCACCCGCGCGCCAAGGGCTGCGTGCTGGCCGTGGTGGCCGATGGCATGGGCGGGCGCAGCGGCGGGCGTGCAGCATCGGACCAGGTGATGCTGACAGCCAAGCAGGTGTTCGAGCGCTACTCGCCAGAGACCGACAACGCCGAAGAAATGCTCGGCAACCTGGTGCGCGAAGCCCATTTGCTGATCCGCCTGGTGGCCATTGCGGCCGAGCAAGAGCCCCACAGCACTATTGCGGCTTTTCTGATTTTGCCCAACGGCGCTTGCGCCTGGGTGCATTCGGGCGATTCGCGCATCTTCCATTTCCGTGACGGGCAGCTGCTCTACCAGACCAGTGACCATTCCTATGTGCAGACCCTGGTCGACCAGGGCCAGATCACGCTGGAAGAAGCACGCTACCACCCGCAATCGAATATCTTGCTGCACTGCCTGGGCACGGCCGATGACCCGCCTTTGATCCACCACCGCATCCCCATGCTCAAGCAAGGCGATGTGCTCTTGGCCTGCAGTGACGGTATATGGCATTACTTCTCGCCCGATGAGCTGTCATCGATCACACGCCTGCTCTCGCCGCGCGAAGCCAGCCAGTTCCTCATCGAGCGCGCCCGCATGCGCGCTTCGGGCTCGGGCGACAATATGTCGCTGGCCATCGTCAAGGTCGAGCCGCTGCCGGCAGAGGCGACCCAGGCCGTCGTGCCCGGCAGCAAACGCGCCAAGGCCAAGCCACCGGTGCGCAGTTAAAGCGGTTAAGCCGATGCGTTTAAAAGCAAAAGCCTCGCAGTCCTAAACCGCGAGGCTTTTTGTTGTGTCTAGAGTCGCTTAGAAGCCAGGCATCACCGCACCCTTGAACTGGGTGTCGACAAACTTGCGAATCTCCTCGCTGTGGTATGCCTTGACCAGCTTGGCCACCCAGGGCTGGTTCTTGTCCGCTTCGCGGATCACCAGAATATTCACATAGGGGTTCTTGGCGTTTTCAACCACGATGGCGTCGGACTTGGGGTTCAGACCCGCCGAGATCGCGAAATTGGTGTTGATCGCAGCGGCGTCCAGGTCATCGAGCGAGCGCGGCAGCTGGGCGGCGTCCAGCTCGACAAAGCGCAGCTTCTTGGGGTTCTCGACCACATCCAGCGGCGTGGCCTTGAGACCGGCGCTGTCTTTCAACTTGATCAGGCCATTGGCCTGCAGCAGCAGCAATACGCGGCCACCATTGGTCGGGTCATTGGGCAGGCCAAAGCGCGCGCCTTCCTTCAACTCCTCGATCTTCTTGATCTTCTTGGAGTAGATGCCGATCGGGAAATTGACGGTGTCGGCGGCGGCCACAAACTTGTAGCCACGGTCCTTGATCTGGGCGTCCAGATAGGGCTTGTGCTGGTAGCTGTTGGCATCGAGCTCACCGGACTGCAGCGCGGCATTGGGCTGGATGTAGTCGCTGAACTCGATGACCTTGATCTTCAGGCCGTCTTTTTCGGCGATCTTCTTGACCTGCTCCATGATCTGGCCATGCGGGCCAGCGGTCACACCGATCTTGATTTCCTTGTCTTGTGCGACTGCGGCGCCAGAGACACCGGCGGCCAAAGCCAGGGCCAGCACGGATTGCAGCAATGTACGTTTTTGCACGGGAGCGATACCTTTTCAAATGCGATACCGAACTGTACGCCCGATTTTGCAACGCAACAAAGAACTTTTTGCCATTTGCTTACAACCCGCCGGCCGCTGTCGGGGCGCGTTTTACTCCGGCCGCAGTGCGACGTTGTTGAGCTTGTCGAGGCGCTCGGGCCAGTTGCCGTTCCTGGCGTGCTGCTGCAGGATGCGGGTCCAGGCGACCCAGGCATCCCATTGCACGCGCTTATCCCAGGCATTGCCCCATTGGCTGAAACACTGCAGCGCGCTGTCGGCAGCGGCCAGCGCATCGGCCTCGCGCCCGGCGCTCAGGTAGAGCTGGGCCAGCACCATCTGCGGCTCACCCACCCAGGGGTTGAGCTGCACGGCCTGCTCCAGCACGCCGGTGGCCACATCCAGGTCCGTGAGCGGCTGGTCCTGCTGGATCACCGACCAGTAGAGCGACGCGGCCGCCGCATCGGCCGATGGACTCAGACCCTGGGTGCAGTTGGCAAACACCGGCGGCGTGGGCAGCAGACCCTGCAAGGCCGGGTGCTGCAAGGCCAGGCCCAGGCTGGCAATCTGCGACAGCATGCGGCCGCTGGGGCGCATCGGGCCGGGCCAGAGCGAGGCCATCCAGTGCGCCTTTTGCGGGCGCTGGGGCACCTGCGGGAAGCTGGAGAAAATATCGTCCTGCCAGCTGAACCACTGCTCGATGGTGTCGGCCATGCTGACGATGATGAAGGCGGCTACGGTATAGGGCGCAACCCGGCGCGGCGCGCCCTTGTGGTCCAGCAGCACGGCGCCATCGGGCTCGATGGCCCCAGCGAGCACCTTCTGCACAAACTGGGCGCGCGAGAGAATGCAGAACTCGTAGACCAGCTGCTCGGCAGGCTCGCCCACCAGCGCGGCGAGCTGGCTGCGCTCGCTGCTGGCATCGAACTTGACCAGGTCGACAAAGGCATTGCCGTAGACACTGTGCAGCAGGCCCAGCAGCTTGACATCTTCCGGTTGCTGCCACAGCTGCAAGGTCCGCGTCACCCCCAGCAAATGGTGGCGAAAGGTGCCGGCCTTGTGCCAGTCCTGACCCACATCGCGGGCCAGCACCACCGGCAAGGCCCGCGCCAGTGCCGGGTGGGCGTGGATCCAGTTCTCATCGAGCAAGGGCTTGGCCCGCAGCCATTGCGCGGGATCCAGCGCCTGCAGTGGCAGGGCATGTGCGGTGGCAGTGGCCGTGGCGGTGGGCAAGGCGGCATTCATGGCAGTCTCCAAGGCGTGGGCAATGCGCCATTGTAGGCAGCGCCCAGAGCGCGCAATGCCCTTGGGTGACAGCCGCGGCTGGCCCCAAGCAAAAAGCCCATGGGCAGGGCACATGGGCTTTGGACGGGCAAGCGTTTGCGCCAGCGGATTATTTGTGGCTCAGGCGCCGCACCGCCCAGTCACCCAGGCTTTGCACCAGCTGCACAAAGATGATCAGGATGACCACCACCGCCAGCATGATGTCCGGCAAAAAGCGCTGGTAGCCATAGCGGATACCCAGATCGCCCAGACCGCCGCCGCCAATGGCGCCGGCCATGGCCGAGTAGCCGGTCAGCGACACAAAGCTGATGGTCAGGCCCGCGACGATGCCGGGCAGCGCCTCGGGCAGCAGCACCTTCCAGACGATTTGCCAGGAGGTCGCACCCATGGCCTGGGCCGCTTCGACGAGGCCATGGTCCACTTCACGCAGCGAGGTCTCCACCAGGCGGGCGATAAAAGGCGCAGCGGCCAGGGTCAGCGGCACAATGGCCGCGGCCGTGCCGATGGACGAGCCGGTGATAAAGCGGGTGAACGGGATGATGGCGACCAGCAAGATGATGAAGGGTGTCGAGCGCACGGCATTCACCAGCCAGCCGACGATCTTGTTGGCAGCGCCGTTTTGCAAGATGCCGCCATGGTCTGTCAGGCGCAGAAACACACCCAGCGGAATGCCGATCAGCGCACCGGCCACGCCGGAGATGCCCACCATGATCAGCGTCTCCCACAAGGATGTGGCAAACAGCTGCAGCATCATTTCAGAAAAATTCTCAAACATCGATGACCTCTTTGCGGGTGTTAAGCGGCCGAGGCCTCGGTATTGACTTCCTGCACCATCACGCCCGAGGCGCGCAGCGCTTCCACAGCGGCATGGAGCTGGGCCAGATCACCGCTGGCGTAGACCGCCAGGAAGCCGAAGGTCTGGTCCTGGATCTCATCGACCTGGCCGTTGAGGATGCTCACATCCAGGCCAAAGTCACGGATCAGGCGCGAGAGGATGGGCTGGTAGGCGAGGTTGCCAGCATAGGACAAGCGCAGCAGCTTGCCCTGGCCGCTGGAGAGCGCACCATTGAGGCTGCGCACGCGGTCGATGACGCTGGCGGGCAACTCCTGGGGCACGATCTCGTCGATCAGGCTCTTGGTGATGGGTTGCTGGGGACGGGTGAAGACCTCGATGACCGAGCCCATCTCGACGACCTTGCCGGCCTCCATCACCGCCACGCGGTCGGCGATCTGCTTGACCACCTGCATCTGGTGCGTGATCAGCACCACCGTCAAACCCATGTCCTTGTTGATCTGCTTGAGCAGGGCCAGCACCGAGCGCGTGGTTTCCGGGTCCAGCGCCGAGGTCGCCTCGTCGCTCAGCAGCACCTTGGGCTCGCTGGTCAGCGCGCGGGCAATGCCCACGCGCTGCTTTTGGCCGCCCGACAGCTGCGCGGGGTAGCGGTCACTCAGCGCTGCCAGGCCCACCAGGTCCAGGAGCGGGTCCACGCGCTTTTTGATGGCAGCCTTGCTCATGCCTGCCAGCTCCAGCGGCAGCGCGGCATTGTCAAACACCGTGCGCGAGGACAGCAGGTTGAAGTGCTGGAACACCATGCCGATCTCACGGCGCGCAGCACGCAGCTGCGCATCGTCCATCGCCGTCAGCTCCTTGCCATTGACCACCACCTGGCCAGTGGTGGGGCGGTTGAGCAGGTTGATATTGCGCACCAGGGAGCTCTTGCCCGCACCACTGCGTCCGATGATGCCAAACACTTCACCAGCGGCAATGCTCAGATCGACACCGCGCAGCGCATGGACCGGGCCGTTTTTGCCCGGGTAGGTTTGGGTGATACCCCGTAGTTCAATCATTGGAATAAAGAAAGCGCCCTGCAGCTTGAGGCGGGCGCTCGAAAAACCGTGAATAGCCGTACTGTAAGCGATGCGACAGACAGCCGCAAAGAACGAAATTTTAGTTCTTTACAACCGCCGGTTATTTCACTAGGTCTTTTTTGTCATCAAAAAGCAGATAACGCAAGAATTCCTAGCGTGGCGGGTTCTGGCTCTCGCGCAAAATGCGGGCCACCGCATCGGCCACTGCCTCACGGATGGTGCTGTCAATCTCCAGTTGCAGCGACGATTGCAGCAAGGCCGTCTGCTGCTCCACCACCTTCAGCACGGCAGCCGACAGGCGCGTGTCCAAGGTCTCCTGCACGCGCCGGGTGACGCGGCGGGTGATCGCGTCTTCGAGCGCCTGCGCCGTCTCGGCTGCGGACTCGACCAGGTGGCTGGTCGCATCCGACACGGCCATGCCCTCGCCGCCCAGCGCGTTTTGCACCAGGCCGGGGTTGCCCTGGCCATCGCTGTCATCCACCACCGCCCCAGCGCCTGCGGGCGGCAAGGCGGCCGCTGGGCCTACGCCCTGCACCAAGCTCGGAAGGCTGTTGCTGTCCGCTGCAGGCGGATTGGGGGCGGCAACAGCTTGCGCGCTGCTGCCCAATGGCAATGCTGCATCTGCCTGCTGCGCCCAGCCGCTGTGGGTGGGCAGGTCGGCAATATCGGCAGCGGGCTGCGCCCAGGCGCCCGAGGCCGGCACATCCGCATCGCGGCGCCTGCGCAGCACATCCACGCCAGCCGGTGTGCTGTCGGGCGCGCCCGCGGCAGCCCCGCCGGGCACCACCTGGGGCAGCGCGTCCGCGGCGTCCTGTGCGGCTTCCTCGGTCAAGGTGGGCACAAACTTGGGAGGGATTCTGGACTCGGTCATGGCTCAGTCCTCCGACTTCATCACCAGATCGCGGCGCTCGATGGCATAGCCCATGGCGGCGTAGGCGCGCCAGCGCACCCTCGCCTGCTGCCGGTCCTGCTCATCGTCGGCACTGACCACCTCGATCACCCGCTCAAAGCGGGTAACGTCAGCGGGCATCTCCGAGCCCAGGTTCAGCAGCACGCGGGTATGCGGCAGGTTATCGGCCAGCTCACTCAGCAGCACCGTGGGCGAGCGCTCAAGCACCTGCGGCGCGGCATCCCCCCGGCAGTGGGCCAGAAACTGGCTGGCACCACCAAAGGACCACAGCGCCTCGTCGAGTTGGGCCACCATGGCCGGCTCGCCGAGCACCACCAGCGGAATATCCATGCGCTGGAGCTTGCGCGCCAGCTTGCAGGCATAGGCCAGCTTGCTGGGCGCGTTGAAGTGAAAGGCTACCGTCGTGGAGGTCGTCATAAGGCAGGCTGTGCTTATTGGGCGTCCGCCTTGTCAGCGCCGTCCACATTGACCGCCGCCTTGCCCGGCTTGGCCGCTGCGGCAGGCTTGTCCGCCTTGCTGGCCTTGGCGGGCTTGACCGTCTTGGCTTGTTCGGCAGGTGCTGCGCCTTGGGCGCTGCCAAGCAGGTACTGCAGCAGCAAGCCCACCGGGCGGCCGGTGGCGCCCTTCTTGGCGCCGCTGCGCCAGGCGGTGCCGGCGATATCCAAGTGCGCCCAGGCCATGCTGCCGACAAAGCGCTGCAGGAACTTGGCGGCCGTGATGGCGCCGGCCGGCCGGCCGCCGACATTGGCCACATCGGCAAAGTTGGTCTTCAGGCCTTCGGCGTATTCGTCATCGAGCGGCATGCGCCAGCAGGTATCTTGCGCCTGCTCGCCAGCGGCTTGCAAGGCCTGGGCCAGCGCATCGTTGTTCGAGAACAGGCCGCTGCGCTGGGCGCCCAGCGCAATCACGCAGGCACCGGTCAAGGTGGCGATATCGACCACGGCGCTGGGCGAGAAGCGCTCGGCATAGGTCAGCGCATCGCAGAGCACCAGACGGCCTTCGGCGTCGGTGTTCAGGATTTCGATGGTCTGGCCGCTCATGCTGGTGACCACATCACCGGGCTTGACCGCGCCGCCATCGGGCATGTTTTCGCAGGCCGGGATCAGGCCGACCACATTGATCTCGGGCTTCAACTCAGCCAGCGCACGGAAGGTGCCCAGCACGCTGGCAGCGCCCCCCATGTCGTACTTCATCTCGTCCATGTCGCCCGCAGGCTTGATGGAGATGCCACCGGTATCAAAGGTGATGCCCTTGCCCACCAGCACCACCGGTTGGCGGTCCTTGTCGGCGCCGTGGTAATGCAGCTCGATAAAGCGCAGCGGCTCCTTGGAGCCCTGGGCCACGGCGATGAAGGCGCCCATGCCCAGCTTGGCCACGTCCTCGGGCTTGTGGATCTTGCACTTGATGCGCTTGTGCTCTTCGGCCAGCGATTCGGCCGCATCGGCCAGCAGCTTGGGCGTGGCGTAGTTCGCAGGGCGGTTGGCCCATTCGCGGGCAAAGGCCACGCCCTGGGCGGTGGCCTTGGCCACCTCAAACGCCTGCTCCAGCTCAGGAGCATTGGGCGCGCCCAGCACCACGGACTTGAGCGCCACGGCCTTGGCCGATGGCTTGGTGGTGCGGTAGAGGTAGGCGCTGTCTGCCAGGCATTGCAGCAATGCGTGCAGCGAAGCAGCGTCAAGCGGCTGGGCGCTCACAACAGCTGCGCGCTCGATGCCCTCACGCGTCAGTGGAGCGGAAGCAGCCGCCAGCGCCTGGCGCACGGCCTGGGGGGAACCATCGCCAATGCCCAGCAGCAACAAATGCCGGGCTTCGATGGCGGGCACCGCATACATGGCCAGCAACTTGCCGGTTTTTGCCTCAAAATCACCATTTTTCTGCGCGTGCGCAATCAGGGTGGACAATGCATCACTGGTTTTGGGCTGCTTGTCAGCCACCAACACGATCA
Source organism: Comamonas koreensis (assembly GCF_014076495.1). Classification (NCBI taxonomy): domain Bacteria; kingdom Pseudomonadati; phylum Pseudomonadota; class Betaproteobacteria; order Burkholderiales; family Comamonadaceae; genus Comamonas; species Comamonas koreensis. The sequence goes on from NZ_CP043575.1 coordinate 3,226,330, forward strand.
GCAGGTCGCCAGACTGCAATGCGGCCGAAGCCAAATCCAGAGTTTTGAGTTCAAAGTTCATAATCGGTGCTTTCCTTCTCGCCAATGTTATTCGATTCCTCGATCCGTAAAGAGCTATCCCGCAGCTTTGGTGCCACCTTGGTGGTGCTGGTGACTGTGGTGATGACGATGATGCTCATCAAAGTGCTGGGCCAGGCCTCGCGTGGCAGCGTCAACCCTTCCGATGTGTTGCTGGTGATGGGCTACACCGTGCTGGGCCAGTTGCCCACCATTTTGAGCCTCTGCCTGTTCATTGCGGTGGTGGCGACTTTGTCGCGCATGTACCGCGACAGTGAAATGGCCGTGTGGTTCAGCAGTGGTCAAAGTCTGGTCAGCTTTCTGCGCCCGCTGATGCGCTTTTCCTGGCCCATCATGGTCGTCATTGCGGTGCTGGCCTTGCTGGTATGGCCCTGGGCCAACCAGCAGATTGTGCAGCTTCGCGCGCAATATGAACAGCGCGGAGATGTCGACCGCATCGCGCCTGGGGAATTCCAGGAGTCGTCCGACGGCTCGCGCGTGTTCTTCATCGACCGCGACCGCAACTCGGACCTCGAGGCGAGCAATGTCTTCATCGTCACCAACGAAGAGAAGAAGGACACTGTGACCAGCGCCAAGAGCGCCCACCTCGAAGTGCAGGAAAACGCCCGCGTTGCCGTGCTCAATGACGGCCAGCGCATCGAGAAATCCAAGGACAATCCGGGCCTGAAGGTCAGCGACTTCAAGGAATACGGCACCCGCATCGGCAGCGCCGCCACGATTGACCCCAACGACATGGGCGCCGTGAAAAACATCCCCACGCGCGAGCTGATGGCCAGTGACCAGCCCCGCCTGCTGGGCGAGCTGGGTTACCGCCTGGGCCTGGCGATCGCCGCGATCAATTTTGTCGTGCTGGGCCTGGCCATGGCCAGCGTCAACCCGCGCGCGGGCCGCAGCAGCAGCCTGGTGTTCGCCCTGTTTGCCTTCATCGTCTATTACAACCTCATGACCTTTGCCCAGAACTGGGTGTCTTCGGGCAAAGCCTCGCTGCCGCTCTCCTTCGTGCTGATCCACGGCTTGACGGCCCTGCTCGCCTGGACCTTGCTGCTCAGCCGCAACCAGCAGTTCTCGCTGATGCAATGGGTACGCCGCAAGGGGAGCCGCGCATGAAGACCTTTCGCAAAATGATCTACCGGGACATCGCCTTGACCGTCGGCTTTGTCACCCTCGCCTTCCTGGCACTGTTCTTTTTCTTTGACCTGGTCGATGAGTTCCGCTGGATCGGCACCGGCACCTATGAGCTCAAGGATGCGCTGTTGAGCGTGGCGCTCAACATCCCCAACCACATCTACGAGCTGCTGCCCATCACCGTGCTGATCGGCACCATCTTTGTGATGGCGCGCATGGCGCAGACTTCCGAGTTCACCATTCTGCGCACCAGTGGCCTGGGCCCCTGGCAAGCGCTGGGCAGCCTGCTGAGCATTGGCCTGGCCTTTGTGGTGCTCACTTTTGCGATTGGCGACTATGTGGCGCCTGCCGGTGAGCAGGCCAGCCAGCTGGTGCGCGCACAGCGCTTTGGCCAGCTGAGCACGGGCCGCACCGGCGCCTGGCTGCGCGAGAAGCGCGAGGACGGCATGGCCGCGATCAATGTGCGCGCCATCTCGCCCGAAGGCGATCTGCAGCGCGTGCGGGTCTACAACTTCGACGACCAGGGCCGCATCCAGATGCAGCTCACGGCCGCCGGCGGCAAGTTTGGCAATGGCGTCTGGCACCTGCACCATATCCAGGAGCAACGCTATTACCTGGGCGACCAGCGCCAGGCACGGGTCGAGGTCAAGAACCTGGACACCATGGACTGGCCGACTGCGGTGACCAGCAGCATGGTGGCCGCGGCCGTGCTCAAGCCCGACCAGATGAGCACCTACGACCTCTTCCTCTACGTGAGCCATTTGCAGGCCAATGGCCAAAGCGCGCAGCGCTACGAGATCGAGCTGTGGCGCAAGGTGTTCTACCCCATCAGCTGCCTGGTGATGGTCGTGCTGGCGCTCCCCTTTGCCTACCTGCATTTCCGCTCGGGCGGCATCACGGGCTATGTGTTTGGCGGCGTGATGGCGGGCATCAGCTTCTTCCTGCTCAACAATGTGTTCGGCTTTGCCGGCAATCTGCAGAACTGGCACCCGATGCTGACCGCGGCGGCCCCCGGGCTGATCTACTCACTGCTGTCGCTGGGGGCCTTTGGCTGGCTGGTGCTGCGAAGGTAGCGGGGCCACGCGCCCCGCTCCACACCCAGGACGGCTCTACGCATCCTGAAGCACAAAGCCCTGCTGTCGCAGGGCTTTGTTTTGGGCCATGCCCATCACCCAGCGTTCGCCTCAGGCGTCTTCGTGCGGCAGCGCCAGCGCAGCTGCCATCTCCCGCACCAGATCGGTCTGGGAGATGATGCCCACCAGCTTGCCCTGCCGGTTGACTACCGGCACATGGTGCAGCTGGGCGCGCGAGAAGATCGCAATCAGGTCGACCATGCGGTCGTAGCTGCCCACCTTGGAGACCTCGGCGGTCATCAAGTCGCCCACCCGCTGGCCGCTGTCTTTCTTGCGCAGCACCCAGTGCTTGAGCTTGCTGCTGAGCGCGGTCGGTGTCGCCGTCAGCGCGTGGTTGAGCAGATCGGTGGCCGTGATGATGCCCACCACCCGCTGCGCGGCATCGACCACCGGCAAGGCCTTGACGCCATGCTGCTGCATGAGGGCCCAGGCGTCCTGGACGCTGCCCTCGGGCCGCGTGGCATGCACCGGGTGGGACATGACATCTTCGCAGCGCATATTGCCCAAGGTGCGTTTGAAGGCGGCCTGGCTTGCGCCCTGCAGCAGCGCTTCCAGATCGGCGCGGCTGACATCGAGCACGCCATTGAAGCGCTCCAGCGCCTCGTCCAGATCACTGCCCTCGATGCGCGCGCTCGAGGCGCGTGAGGGTTGTGCGGCCTGCGCCTTCTGGCTGTGCTGGGGTGCGGGGTAGCGCTTGCCGGTCATGCGGTTGTAGGCGGTGGCCAGCAGCACCAGAACGACCAGGTTCAGCGCCACCGGGTTGAGCAGCACCGATACATCGTGCCAGCCCTGAATCGCCATCCACATCGCCAACGCCGCGCCCGGCGGGTGCAGGCAGCGCAGCACCACCATCACCATGATGGCCAGGCCCACCGCCACAGCCGCTGCCAGCAGCGGATCGGGAAACACCAACACCGCCACCCAACCGGCCAGCGCCGACAGCATCGAGCCGCCAATCACCGGCCAGGGCTGCGCCATGGGGCTCGATGGCGTGCCGACCAGCAGCAAGGCACTCGCTCCCATCGCGGCAAACAGCCAGGGGCTGTGGTCATGCTGACCCCAGGTCTGGCTGGCCATGCCTGTGAGCCACAGCACCACCATTGCGCCCACGACCATGCGCGCCAGCTCCAGCCCATTGACATGCGCCGCTGATGGCAGAAAGTTGCGCAACCACAGCTGCAGCCGCGCGCGGCGGCTGACTGAGCCTGGCGCAGCATTTGCGGGTTGCGATGGGGGGCGTGCTGGAGACATGGCGAGACAGAAGGCGAGATCAAGGCTGGAGGTCTGTCATCATAATCAGACGCTGGACTACAGGCACAGCCGGTGCTGTCGCCCCTGCAGGCAGCATCGGCATCACGACCCCAGCATTTGGCGACAAATTGTCAGCATATGGCCGACAAAAGCTGCATTTCACAACGCAATTTGTCATCGGTACGACACAGTGTCGATAGAATCGGCGGTTTACTGTGACGGCCCTGACCATGCGCGATCGAATTGCTGTTTTGCCCCAATACCTGCTGCCCAAGAAATGGATGACCGCGCTGGCCGGCTCATTGGCGTCGGCAGAGCTGGGCGGCGCAACCACCCGCTTCATCCGCTGGTTTGTCGGCAAGTACCAGGTCAACATGGATGAAGCGGCGCAGCCTGATATTGCGCAGTACAAGAGCTTCAACGATTTCTTCACCCGCGAGCTGCGCGCAGGCGTGCGGCCGATGGCCCAGGCCGACCTGGTCTGCCCGGTCGATGGCGCCATCAGCCAGTGCGGCGCCATTGCGCAGGACCAGATCTTCCAGGCCAAGGGCCACAGCTACAGCACCACCGCGTTGCTCGGCGGCGATGCGCAGCTGGCCGCGCAGTTCAACAACGGCCAGTTCGCCACCATCTACCTCAGCCCGCGCGACTACCACCGCATCCACATGCCGCTGCGCGCCAAGCTGCAAAAGATGGTCTATGTGCCCGGGGACCTGTTCTCCGTCAACCCGCTGACCGCGCGGGGCGTGCCCGGGCTGTTTGCCCGCAACGAGCGCGTGGTCTGCGTGTTTGAATCGCGCATTGGCCCGGTCGTGATGGTGCTGGTGGGCGCGACCATTGTCGGCAGCATGTCCACCACCTGGCACGGCCAGGTCAATCCCCCCCGCACCCGCAAGGTGCGCAGCTGGGACTACCAGACCCAGCCGATTGTGCTCGAACAAGGCGATGAGATGGGCCGCTTTTTGCTGGGCTCGACCATCGTGCTGCTGCTGCCCGAAGGCAAAAGCGCCTTCAACGCCGACTGGGCCGCGGCCAAGCCAGTGCAACTGGGCGAGGCCATGGGGTCGTTCAGCCGCTAAGGCCCAGTACCCTGCCTTCACTGCAAGCCGCCGCTGGGCGGCTTTGTGCTTCTAGTCAGCCAGGGGCAGCAACTGGCGCCGGCTGCGAAACACATGCGCCTGCCCCGTGACCGGATCGACAAAGCGCAGCTCACGCGCCAGCAGCTGCAAGGGCCGCGAGAAGTCGCCCTCGGGCGGGTCATTGACCTCCGGGTAGAAGGCATCGTTGCGGATCGGCAGCCCCAGCGCCGCCATGTGCACACGCAGCTGGTGGCGCTTTCCGCTGACGGGCTTGAGACCATAGCGTGCCCAGGCGCCCTGCAGCTCCAGCAGCGCCATATGGCTGTGGCTGTTGGGCTCACCGGCCACCTCATGCATCAGAAAAAAGCGCTGGCTCTCTTCCATGCGGCTGCGGTGCTCACGCGGAAACACCAGGTCCGCGCGCCAGGGCGCCACTGCCTCATAGCTCTTGTCCATCGCCCGGTCACGAAACAGGGCCTGGTACTGGCCACGCGTGGCTGCATCCTTGGACAGCAGCAGCAGCCCGGCGGTATCGCGGTCGATGCGGTGCAGCGGTGACAGATGGGCATTGCCGGTCACGTTCTTCAGCCGCACCAGCAAGGAGTTCTGCACATATTTGCCCGTCGGCAGCACCGGCAGGAAATGGGGCTTGTCCACCAGCAGCAGGCGCTCGTCCTCATACAGCACCTCGGCATCAAAAGGGATGGGCAGCTCCTGCTCGACCTTGCGCCAGTAGTACACCCGCATGCCGGGCACAAAGGCTTGTGTGGGGCCCAAACTCTGGCGCGCGCCATCGACCACATCGCCCGCCTGCAGGCGTTCGAGCCACTGCGCAGCGCTGACCAGCGGCAGGCGCTGGGCCAGAAAATCCAGCAGCAGCCCCTCTCCGCGCGAGGGCAGCACCACGCAGCTGGGGCTTACGCCGTCGCGCATCCAGGTAGAAGGGTCCGTCTGTATCGTCATCTCGCTGGCGATTGTAGTCATCTCTTTAGGGGCATGAAGGCTGGGCACAATAGCCGCACTTGCAGACGTCCGGACTGCCTTGCACTGCAACCTAACTACAAGCACTTCAAACAATAACAGGCCATGACCGCCAACGCTTCTTCCGCCTCCAACGTCGCCCTCCATCCCGTCGCTCAAGAGGAGCGTGTTTTCAATGGCTGGCATCTGGCCTCGCTGTGGTTCAGCTTAGGGGTGGGCCTGCTGGTGATGCAGGTGGGGGCCTATCTGATGCCTGCGCTGTCCACGCCCGAGGCTCTGATGGCGATTGTCGGCGGCTCGGTGGTGGGGGCGGGACTACTCGCCTGGGTGGGCAAGATCGGCTGCGACACCGGTCTGTCCAGCGCCGGACTGATCCACCATGTCTATGGCCGCCACTTTGCCAAGCTGCCGGTGCTGCTCAATATCGTCCAGCTGCTGGGCTGGGGTGCGTTCGAGCTGGTGGTGATGCGCGAATCGACGGTGGCCATTGGCCGCCAGGCAGGCGGCATGCAGGCCGCGTACTGGCCCTGGCTGGCCACCTTGCTCTGGGGCGGCCTGCTGGTGGCATTGATGACGGGCTCCATGGTGCGGCTGGTGCGCCAGCTGATCTCGCGCATCGCGCTGCCGCTGGTGGTGCTGTCGCTGCTGTGGCTGAGCTGGCAGTTTGTCGGCATGGCGCTGCAGCAAGGCCTGCCCGCGCTATGGAGCAGGCCAGGGGCTGGCGGCATGGGCGTGATGCCCGCGCTCGACCTGGTGGTGGCCATGCCCATTTCCTGGCTGCCGCTGGTGGCCGACTATGCCCGCTACGGGCGCCATGGCCGCAGCGCGATGGCCGGCACCTGGATCGGTTTTGGCATTGCCAATATCTGGTGCTATGCGCTGGGCGTGCTGGTGGCTTTGGTGCTGCCCAGCACCGACCTGGTGGCCGCCTTGCTGCTGGCCCAGGGCGGTCTGGTTGCGCTGTCGCTGGTGCTGCTCGACGAAGTGGACAACGCCTATGGCGATGCCTACTCGGGCGCGGTATCGGCCCACAGCCTGCTGCCCGCCTGGCGTGTGCGTACCTGGGGCATTGTGATGGCGGTGGCCAGCACCGGCCTCGCCATGGTGCTGCCGATGCACAGCCTCGAGCCGTTCTTGCTGATCCTGAGTTCTGTCTTTGTACCGCTGTTTGGCGTAATTTTGGGCCGGCTGTCATGGGGCGGCTACCAGCTCTCTTACCCGCAGGCCGGCGTGCAGCTGCTGCCGCTGGCGCTGTGGCTGGGCGGCATCGCGCTCTACCACAGCCTGGCCGCCTGGGCGCCGCAAGCGGGATCGGCCTTGCCGACCCTGGCGCTGACCTTTGTGCTGGCCTTTGCCACCCGCCCCAAGGCATGAACGCCAGCCCGAAAACGGTTTAGACGGAATCCTCGTCGAACAGCGAGGCCTCAAAGCTGGAATTGACAAAGCCCTCGGTCGACTCCAGCACGGCGGCCACCAGCTGCGCCGTGGTCTTGGCTGCGCCCCGGTGTGCCTGGGCAAACTGCAGTGCCGCGCGGCGCATGCGGCTGTGGCGGCTCGTATCGCTGGCAATGGCCACAGCCTGCTGCAGGCCCTCGTCCATGCCTGCCACGCGCAGGGCGGCATCGGCTTGCACGCTGCTGTCTGCCGCCTGCGCAAAGTTAAAGGTATGCGGCCCCATGACGACCGGGCAGCCGCAAGCGGCCGCCTCGATCAGGTTCTGCCCGCCCAGCGGTGCAAAGCTGCCGCCCAGCAAGGCCACATCGGCCAGACCGTAGTACAGCTGCATCTCGCCCATGCTGTCGCCCAGCCAGACATCGGCGGGCTGCGGCCCGCTCTGCCACTGGCTGCGGCGCGATACCTGCAAACCGGCACCCTGCAGCAGTTGCACAATCTCGTCAAAACGCTGCGGGTGGCGCGGCACCAGCAGCCATTGCACGCTTGCGGCGGCTTGCGGGTCGCTGCTGCGCAGCTGCGCCAGCGCCTGCAGCCACAGGGCCTCCTCGCCCTCGCGGCTGCTGGCCAGCATCACCACCGGTTTGCCCGCCGCCTGGTGCCAGGCCTGGCCCTGGGCCAGTTGCGCGGCATCGGGCTCGACATCGAATTTCAGATTGCCCAGCACCGCAGTCACCTCGGCGCCTGCGGCGCGCAGGCGGCTGGCATCAGCCTCGGTCTGGGCGATCACCGAGCGCAGGCTGCGGTAGGCCGGGCGCGCGAGCCAAGCCAGGCGCTGGGCGCCGCGCAGCGATTTCTCATTGAGCCGGGCATTGGCCAGCACTAGCGGCACGCGCTCGCGCTGGCAGCCAGAGGCCAGCCCCGGCCACATCTCCGTCTCCATCAGGATGCCGATGGTGGGGCGGAAATGGCGCAAAAAGGCGCTGACACTGGCGCGGTCATCCCAGGGCTGCCAGACCTGGATATCGCCGGGCAGCAGCAGCTTTTGCCCTTCTTCACGGCCGGTGGCCGTGCCATTGGTCAGCAGCAGGCGCAAGGCCGGTATCTGCAGCCGCAGCTCGCGCAGCAAGATGGCAGCAGCCCTTGTCTCGCCCAGCGATACCGCATGGATCCAGACCAGCGGCATCTCGGGCACGGCCTGGTAGCGCGGCAGGTCGCCATATTTGCCAAAGCGCTGCTCCACCCCCTGGGCGTAGCCAGGCTCCTGCACCGCGCGGTGCGCCAGCTTGCGCCGCACCAGCGGGCGGGCAAGCCGTGCGCCCCAGCCGTAGAGCGTCAGGCTCAGACCCATGGACTGCGTCGTCCTTCAGTGCGACGCACTGCCGATGACGGCATCGGGCTTGACCTTGAGCAGCAGCGCCTTCATCTCGTTCTGGATGCGGTGCAGGGCTGCCTGGGTATGGCCTTCAAAGCGCAGCACCAGCACGGGCGTAGTGTTGCTCGCTCGGATCAGGCCAAAACCATCGGGCCAGTCCACGCGCAGGCCATCAATGGTGTTGATCTGGGCCGGCGCGCTGAACACATCGGCCGCCATCTCCTGGAGCTGGGCGCTCAGCTTGTGCGGCTCGCCCTCCTGGCATTCCACATTGAGCTCGGGCGTGCTGTAGCTGCTGGGCAGCGCATGCAGCAGCGCGCAAGGGTTTTGGGCCTTGCTCAGGATCTCCAGCAGGCGGCAGCCGGCGTAGGTGCCGTCGTCAAAGCCGTACCAGCGCTCCTTGAAGAAGATATGGCCGCTCATCTCGCCGCCCAAAGGCGCATTGGTCTCGCGCATGCGGGCCTTGATGAGCGAATGCCCGGTCTTGTACATCACCGGTTTGCCGCCGGCCGCCTCAATGGCCGGCGCCAGGCGCTGCGAGCACTTGACGTCGTAGACGATCTCGCCACCAGGCACGCGCGAGAGCACATCCTGGGCGAACAGCATCATCTGGCGGTCGGGGAAAATATTCTGCCCATCCTTGGTCACGATACCCAGGCGGTCGCCATCGCCATCAAAGGCCAGGCCCAGTTCCGCATCACCGGTCTGCAGTGCCTCGATCAGGTCGCGCAGGTTCTCGGGCTTGCTGGGGTCGGGATGGTGGTTGGGGAAGTTGCCATCGACCTCGGAGAAGAGCTCAGTCACCTCGCAGCCCAGCGCGCGGAAGATGCCAGGTGCGGTGGCGCCAGCAATGCCGTTGCCGCTGTCCACGACGATCTTCATGGGCCGCGCCAGCTTGATGTCCGAGACGATGCGCTCGACATAGGCGGCCGTCACATCGGCCTGGCGCAGCTTGCCGCCGCCCTGGAAGCGCCAGCATTCCTTCTCCATGATCTGGCGCAGCTTCTGGATCTCTTCGCCATAGATCGCGCGGCCGGCCAGCACCATCTTGAAGCCGTTGTAGTCCTTGGGGTTGTGGCTGCCGGTCACCTGGATGCCGCTGTGGCACAAGGTGCTGGCGGCAAAATACAGCATGGGTGTGGTCACGCGGCCCACATCGATGACCTCGATACCGGCTTCCACCAGGCCTTGCATCAGCGCGCGGCTGAGCGCATCGCCTGACAGCCGGCCATCACGCCCCACGGCGACCACCAGCTCGCCAGCGGCAATCGCCTGCTGGCCAAAGGCCCGGCCCAGCTTCAGTGCCACGCTCTCGTTGAGCGTGCTCGGCACAACGCCGCGGATGTCATAGGCTTTGAAGATTGCAGAAGAAATCGGCACAGAACTCACCTTGTTGTTGGCGCAAAACAGGCATGAAAAACGGCCTCTGTCAGAAGCCGCGCCTTTGCTGCGAGACAGCTATTGTAGGCACGCTCGAGGCGATGGCCGGCCAGTTGTCCATATGGTGACCAGGGCGCCGCAGCGCCAAACGCACAATGGGACCCAGCCAGACGCGGGTTTGCCGCGCCGCCGCTGCGCTTTTACTGCTCCTTGCACGGCGCGCATCAATGCACCGCAAGAATGTCACCAATGGCAAGCACGGTGCCCGCTAGCATGCTGTCTGCCCTTGCGAGATCCTATGCGCCCCACCCCATCCTCTGCTGCTGCGTCTGTCCCTAGCCCCGCCCTTGCCGCGGCTGCCCCGAGCGCCAGCCGCTGGCTGCCCCCCTTTGTGCTGCTGGCGGTGCTCTGGGGCGCGTCCTTTCTGTTCATGCGCCTGGGCGCTTCGCAGTTTGGTGCCGTGCCTACGGCCGGCTTGCGTGTCATCCTGGCTGCGCTGTTTTTGCTGCCGCTGATGCTGCTGCGCGGCGAATGGCCCGCGCTGCGCCAGCACTGGAAGCCGGTGCTGTTCTCGGGCATCATCAATTCGGCCATTCCTTTTTCGCTGTTCGCCTATGCGGTGGTTTATATGCCCACCGGCATGGCCTCGGTGCTCAATGCCTGCGCCCCGCTGTTTGGCGCCTTGGTGGCCTGGCTCTGGCTGGGCGACCGCATCACCGGCCTGCGCGTCACCGGCCTGTTGATCGGCTTTACCGGCGTGGCCCTGCTCGCGCTGCATGACAAGCCCGCCACCGCTGGCGCGGCCAGCTGGAGCGCCTATGCCGCGATCGCCGCCTGTCTGTGTGCGTCACTGAGCTACGGCGTGGCAGCCAGTTTTGCCAAGCGTTACCTGGTGGGCGTGCCGCCCCTGGCCACTGCCACCGGCAGCATGGTCGGCGCCAGCCTGTGCTTGCTGATCCCGACGATTGCGATGTGGCCCAGCCAGACGCCGTCCTGGGGCTCGTGGTTGGCCGTCGCGGCCCTGGCGCTGCTGTGCACCAGCGTGGCCTATATCCTGTATTTCCACATCATCCAGACGGCCGGGCCGAGCCGCGCGATTGCGGTCACCTTTTTGGCGCCAGTGTTTGCGCTGGTCTATGGCAACTGGTTTTTGGCAGAACCCATCACCGCCTGGATGCTGGGGTGCGGTGCCGTCGTGATTGGCGGCACCATGCTGTCGACGGGGCTGATTGGCCGCAAGCGGGCCTGAGTGGAGATCAGGATTTTTTGGGGTCGTGCTTGCAGTCGGCGCATAGTCCCTGCAGACGCAGCTCGGTCTGTTCCGGCGCCAGGCCCTGCTCCTGCAGCACCTGCAGGTACTGCGCCATCGCCTGGTTGACCTGGGCCGTGGCGGCGTCACCGGCACGCTCCTCCAGGCTTTGCACCGAATGGCAGTCGGTGCATTCATAGCGCACCTGCAGCGGCTCCTGTGCTTCAGCCCGCAGCGCATAGCGCGTCAGGCGCTCGGCATCCACACTTTTGACCAGCTTGCCGGCAGCGGCCAGGCGGTCGAGCAGGCGGTAGCTGGTGACCCGGTTGACATCGACGCCCATCTTCTGCAGACGGGCCTGCACCTCGGCCACGGACCACTGCATGCCCGGCTGGCTGCCGACCAGAGCCAGCAAGGCCTTGGTGGCGCGCGTGGCACGCATGCCGGGCGGCAGGGACTGCACGCTTAAAGCGGCAGTGGCGGGGGATGGAGTGCGGGCGGACATCGGTGGCTGGGAGCAATGGCTTTGATGCAATTGTGTTGCATTATGCCCATCGTGCGGGCCCGGCAGGCAAGCGGCCCTACTTCAACCAGTCTGCAAAGCGGGTTTCCAGCTTGTCGACCTTGGGCGCCACCACGTAGGTGCAATAGGGTTGGCGCGGGTTGTTGTCGAAATAGTCCTGGTGGTAGGCCTCGGCGTTCCAGAAATGCTGCAGCGGCTCCACCTCGGTGACCACCGGCGCGCCCATCTGACCCGAGGCATTGAGCTTGTCGATAAATGCCTGGGCCTGGGCCAGCTGTTCGGGCGTGGTGGTGTAGATGCCGCTGCGGTACTGCGGGCCCACATCGTTGCCCTGGCGGTTCAAGGTGGTGGGGTCATGCGTCGCAAAGAAGATGTGCAGCACCTTATCGAGCGGCAGCACCTGCGGCTCGAAAGTCAGCTCCACGCATTCGGCATGGCCCGTCGTGCCCGTGCAGACCTGCTCGTACGTAGGATTGGCGATCTGGCCATTGGCATAGCCGCTGACGACCTTGACGACGCCACGCACCCGCCCGAACACGGCCTCGGTGCACCAAAAGCAACCACCGGCGAGATAGATTTTTTCCACGGGGGACTGGGTTTCACTGGACATCATGACTCCGGCAACAAAAAGGGCAAAAATGGACTCCGGCTCGCTGAGAAAAGGCGGGGGCCGGAACCATTTTTAACAGAGAAAAAGACAGCCTGATGCGAATGGGTGCTCTATTTCTTTCAGGTCGTTTTGCTTGACTTGTCGCGGGCAGCCGCCTACATTACTAACCCATTGGTCATTAACTGTTTTGATTGCGCTGCCCACCGTGTCCTCCCCGCCTCCCCCACCTGCTTTGGCCACGCCTGCGCCCCGCCGCAGCCGCCGCAAAGAGGCCCGGCCCGGCGAGCTGCTGGATGCGGCGCTGGACCTGTTTGTCAGCAAAGGCTATTCGGCCACCAAGGTCGAAGAAGTGGCCCGGCAGGCCGGGGTCTCCAAGGGCACGCTGTTTTTGTATTTTCCGAGCAAACAAGAGCTGTTCCAGGCCGTGGTGCGCCATGTGCTCAGCAGCCGCTTTGCCGAGTGGGATCTGGAGCTCGACAGCTACCAGCATGACACGGCCACCTTGGTCCACTACTGCTACGAGGTCTGGTGGCAGCGCATTGGCTCGACCAAGGCCTGCGGCCTGCCGCACCTGGTGATGGCCGAGGCGCATAACTTTCCCGAGATTGCGGCCTTCTACCGCCAGGAAGTGGTGCTGCCTGGCAACCGCCTGATCGAGCGCGTGCTGCGCCGGGGCATGGAGCGCGGTGAGCTCGCCCCGCTGGACCTTGACTATGGCGTGACCCTGGTGCTGGCCCCGCTGATCTTTTGCGCCAGCGTCAAAAGCACCGGCGGCTTTTGCCTGCCCAACCCGGATTTTGATGTGCCACGCTTTTTGCAGATGCAAGCCGATGCGCTGATGCATGGGCTGGGCCGCCCACCTCAGGGTGCTGTCCCATGAAGCGCGCACTGCCCTGGCTGGCCGCTGCCGTGGTCGTCGCCCTGCTCGCCAGCGGGCTGTGGCGTGGTTTGAAAACCCAACAGCAGCGCCAGCAAGCCCTCGCCCAGGCCGAGCAGGCCAAGGCGCAGGCGGTCTACCAGCTGGCCGCCAGCGACGCGATCACCGTGGCGCCGCAGACCCTGGTGCTGAGCCTGCCCATCAGCGGCACGGTGCAGGCGGTGCATACCGCCATCATCAAGGCCCGCATTGCCGGCGAGCTCCAGCAGCTGCAACTGCGCGAGGGGGACCCGGTGCAAGCGGGCCAGGTCGTCGCCCGGGTGGACAGCACCGAGAGCCAGGCCCGCCTGGCCCAGGCCCAGCAGCAGGCCGACGCCGCCCGCGCGCAGCAAGATATCCAGCAGCGCCAGTACGACAACAACCGCGCGTTGGCCAACCAGGGCTTTATCTCGGCGACGGCCCTTGAATCTTCGCAGTCGCAGTTACAGGCTGCGCAGGCCAACTACCAGGCGGCCCGCTCGGCCGCGGATGTGCTGCGCAAAAACCTCAGTGATACCGTGTTGCGCAGCCCCATCCAGGGCCAGGTGGCCCGCAAATGGGTTAGCAACGGTGAAAAGGTCGGGCCGGACGCCAATGTGCTGGAGATTGTCGACCTGCGTGAGCTGGAGCTGCAGGCCCAGATGCCGGCGGCCGATTCGCTGCAGCTGCGCCTGGGCCAGACAGCGCAGTTGCAGGTCGATGGCAGCGGCCAGACCGTCAGCGCGCAGGTGGCGCGCATCAACCCCCAAGCCGATGCCAGCAGCCGCAGCGTGACGGTGTATTTGCGCATTGCGCCGCCAGCGGCGCCCGCAGGCGCTGCCGCACCGGCGCTGCGCCAGGGGCTGTACCTGCAGGGGCAGTTGGCTACCGGCGAGCTGCAGACGCTTGCCGTGCCGCTGGCTGCCGTGCGCACCGACAAGCCCGAGCCCTATGTGCAGTTGCTGAGCCCAAACGGCGGATCGGGCGAACGCAGCGATACGCTGCGGGTACAGCACCAGCCCGTGGTGCTGGGCGCGCGCAGCCAGCGCGATGGCAAGACCTGGGTCGCCGTCACCCAGGGCCTGCAGGCCGGCCAACGCATTCTGGGTGGCCAGGTGGGCCAGCTGCGCGCAGCAACGCCGGTGCGGCTGGCCCCTGCGCCAGATGCCGCCCCAGAGCCTGCGCCTAAGCCTGCACCTGCAGCACCGCCCCCATCCGCATTGCCCGCGTCCTGATCCATGTGGTTCACCCGCCTCAGCCTGAACAACCCGGTGCTGGCCACGATGATGATGGCCGCGCTGGTGGTGCTGGGCCTGTTCTCGCTGCAGCGCCTCAAGGTCGACCAGTTTCCCAATATCGATTTTCCGGTGGTCGTCATCACGGTCGACTACCCCGGCGCTGCGCCGGAGATTGTCGAGAGCGAAGTCACCAAAAAGATCGAGGAAGCGGTCAATGCGGTCGCCGGCATCAGCGCCCTTACCTCGCGCAGCTACGAGGGCACGGCCGTCATCATCATGGAGTTCCAGATCTATGTGGACGGGCGCCGCGCGGCTGAGGATGTGCGCGAGAAGATCGCTGCCGTGCGCCCCTTGCTGCGCGACGAGGTCAAAGACCCGCGCGTGATCCGCTTTGACCCGGCGGACGCCGCCGTCTGGTCGCTGGCCCTGCTGCCCGATCCGAGCCGGGGCACGCCACCGAGCGCGATTGCGATGACCTCCTGGGCGGACCAGGTGCTCAAGAAGCGCCTCGAGAATGTGCGCGGCGTGGGGGCCGTGAGCCTCGTGGGCGGCACACCGCGCGAGATCAATGTCTACCTGAATCCGCAGCAGATGGAGGCGCTGTCCATCTCGGCGAGCGAAGTGGCCGATGCCGTGCGCCGCGAAAACCAGGATCTGCCGCTGGGCTCGGTGCGCTCGCGCGAGCAGGACCGGCTGGTGCAGATTGACTCCCGCATGAAGCGGCCCGAGGACTTCAACCAGATCATCGTGGCCCGCCGCAATGGCGCGCCCATCTACCTGCACCAGGTAGCGCGCGTGCAGGATGGCGCGCAGGAGCTGAAGAACCTGGCCTTGTACAACGGCACGCGCACCCTGCTGCTGTCGATCCAGAAATCGCAGGAGGAAAACACCATCGAGGTGGTCGACGGCCTGCGCCGCGCGGTGGCCGAGATCACGCCCGAGCTGCCGCCGGGCCTGCGGCTGGAGCCGATTGCCGATGCCTCGCGCCCGATACGGGTTGCCGTAGACAATGTGCGCCAGACCCTGGTCGAGGGGGCCGTGCTCACGGTGCTGATCGTGTATCTGTTCCTGCACTCCTGGCGCTCGACGGTCATCACCGGGCTGACCTTGCCGATCTCCATCATCGGCACCTTCTTTTTCATGTATGCCTTTGGTTTCACGATCAATATGGTGACCCTGATGGCCTTGTCGCTGTGCGTGGGCCTGCTGATCGATGACGCCATCGTCGTGCGGGAGAACATCGTGCGCCACCTGCAGATGGGCAAATCGGCCTACCGCGCGGCGCTGGAAGGCACGCAGGAGATTGGCCTGGCCGTTCTGGCCACCACCTTGTCGATCGTCGCGGTGTTTCTGCCCATTGGCTTCATGGGCGGCATCATCGGCAAGTTCTTCCATGAGTTTGGCCTGACCATTGTGGTCGCCGTGCTGCTGTCGATGTTTGTCAGCTTCACCTTGGACCCGATGCTCTCCAGCGTCTGGCATGACCCCAGCGTGCACAAGGGCGGCAAGCCCGCGCGCAACGGGCTTGCACGGGCGCTCGACCGGGCGCTGGCCGGCTTTGAGGCCGCCACCGAGCAGCTGAGCGCCGGCTACCAGCGCATGCTGGCCTGGGCGCTGCGCCACCGCTTGACCAGCCTCCTGGTGGCGCTGGCGATCTTTATCCTCAGCCTGCTGCTGCTGCCACTGCTGGGCACCGAGTTTGTGCCGCGCGCCGATTTTTCCGAAACCCAGATCCGCTTCAATGTGCCAGTGGGCGCGTCGGTAGAGGCGACCGAGGCGCGCGCGCGCCAGGTCGAGGACGTGGTGCGCCGCAACCCGGCCGTGCGCTACACCCTGACCACGATCAACACCGGTAACGCCAATGGCAAGAACTACGCCAGCATGTATGTGCGACTGGTGGACCGCAGCGAACGCAGCCAGGATGTGCAGCAGATATCGGCCAGCCTGCGCGCTGAGCTCAACCAGATCGCCGGCATCCAGGTGACGCACGTGGGCCTGCTCGAAGCGGTGGGCGGCCAAAAGCAGGTGGAGTTTTCACTGCAAGGCCCGGATCTGCAAGAGCTCGAGCGCCTGGCGCGCCAGGTGAGCGAGCGCCTGCAGCACATCCCCGGCCTGGTGGACCTCGACAGCAGCGTGCTGGAGCGCGAGCCCATCGTGCAGCTGCAGTTCAACCGCGATGCCGCGTCCGACCTGGGCCTGCCGATGGGCCAGGTGGCCACCGCATTGCGCACCCTGGTGGAAGGCGACACGGTGGGCAACTGGCGCGCGGGCGACAACCAGACCTATGACGTGCGGGTGCGCCTGGCGCCCGAGGCGCGCGAGAACCCGCAGATGCTGGCCAAGCTGCCGCTGACGGCGATCGGCGCCAATGGCCAGCCCCATACGGTGCGCCTGAGCCAGCTGGCCACCTTGACCGAGACCACCGGCCCCAACCGCATCAACCGCCGCGCGATGAACCGCGAAGTCGCCTTCAATGCCAACGCCAACCAGCGCAGCGCCGGCGAAGTGGCAGCCGATATCCGCGCGGTGCTGGCGCAGACCACCTTCCCGCCCGGCTACCGCTATGAATTTGCCGGCAGCACCAAGAACATGCAGGAGTCGTTTGGCTACGCGCTCTCGGCACTGGCCTTGGCGGTGATCTTTATCTACATGATCCTGGCCAGCCAGTTCCGCAGCTTTTTGCAGCCGCTGGCGCTGATGACCTCGCTGCCACTGACCTTGATTGGCGTCGTGCTCACCTTGATGATGTTTGGCACCACCTTGTCGATGTTCTCGATCATCGGCGTCATCTTGCTGATGGGCCTGGTCACCAAGAATGCGATCTTGCTGGTGGACTTTGCGATACGCGCCCGCCAGCCCCAGCCTGGCGAAGACGGCCAGATGGTGCCGGGCCTGCCGCGTGAGCAGGCACTGCTGCTGGCGGCCCAGGTGCGGCTGCGCCCCATCTTGATGACCACCCTGGCCATGGTGTTTGGCATGGTGCCGCTGGCCTTTGCGATGAGCGAAGGGGCCGAGCAGCGCGCGCCACTGGGCCAGGCGGTGATTGGTGGGGTGATCACCTCGTCGCTGTTGACCCTGGTGGTGGTGCCCGTGGTGTACTGCTACCTCGATGATTTTGCGAAATGGGCCTCTCAAAAGTGGCGGCGTCCCGCTATGGAACCCTAAGCGGCCTAAAATAAGGGGTTTTTTCTTGCCCCACCCCCAACAAGCCAACCGGAGTCTGCAATGAGTTTGCCACTGAACATGTCCCCCAGCACGGATGATAAATACCGCGCAGCACGCTACAACATGGTCGAGCAGCAGGTTCGCCCCTGGAGCCTGGGCGACGAACAGGTGCTGGCGCTGATCGGCACGCTGCGCCGTGAAGAATTTGTTCCCGATGGCCTGCAGGACATGGCGTTCATGGACATCCAGCTGCCACTGCTGGGCGATGACGGCGAAGAAGCCGTAGCCAATGGCCACTGCATGCTTCCTCCCCGCGTCGAAGCACGCGTGCTGCAGGACCTGAAGCTGCAAGCCCATGAAAACGTGCTCGAAATCGGCACCGGCTCGGGCTACATGGCTGCACTGATGTCGCGCCTGGCCAAGCAGGTCACCTCGCTGGAGATCGAGCCTGCGCTGGTCGAGCTGGCCCGTGCCAACCTGCACCGCGCCCAGATCAAGAATGTCGATGTGGTGCTGGAAGATGGCTCCAACGCCCAGGCCATCGGCGGCAGCTATGACGTGATCGTGCTGAGCGGCTCGGTCTACGAAGTGCCAGCGGCGCTGCTCGACAAGCTCAAGGAAGGCGGCCGTCTGATCGCTTTTGTGGGCACCGAGCCGATGATGCGCACCACCGTCTACACCCGCACGCAAGGCAAGCTGACGATCAGCCAGCCTTGGGACACCGTGGTGGCCCGCCTCAAGGGCTTTGCCGAGGCACCCCGCTTCAAGTTCTGATGACCCCCGCAGCGCGGCGGCCTGAGGGCCGGCTGCGCTGCAGAAAGTGATGTATGGAGCAAATCCGCCCCGCGCAACTCAACGAATGGCTGGCCCAGCATGCGGACCAGAACCCCCTGGTGCTGGATGTGCGCGAGCCCTGGGAGCTGCAGACTGCCTCGGTCAAGCCCGAAGGTTTTGAGCTGCTGAATATCCCGATGCAGCAGATTCCCGCGTCGCTCAACCTGCTCGATGAAGACCGCCCCATCGCCTGCCTCTGCCACCACGGCATGCGCAGCATGCAGGTCGCCGTGTTCCTGGAGCGCCAGGGCTACAGCCAGGTCAGCAACCTGACCGGTGGCATCGACCTCTGGACGGCCGAGCGCGACCCCTCGGTGCCGCGCTACTGACCTGCGGCCCGCGCCGTTTGCGGCGCGGCATCGGGCCTCTGGCCTGGCCGCGCCTCCCCTTGTACCACCCCCTTCTGCACCATGCACCAAGCCCCTGCCCTGCCTCGTCTGAGAACAACCTGCGCCGCAGCTGCTGCGCTGCTGCTGGGCCTGGCCCAGTTGCCGGCGCAGGCCCAGAGCCTGATGCAGATGGTGGAGCAGGCCAGCGGCTATGACGCGCAGTGGCAGTCGGCCCGCGCCAACCTGGACGCGGCCATCTCCCGGGGCGAGCAGGCACGCGCCGGGCTGCTGCCGCAGGTGGGCCTGCAGGCGCAGTCGCAGTACAGCCACACGGCCATCAACAACCCCGAGCTGCGCCTGAACGGCCCCGACCACCAGATTGGCATCACGGCCAGCCAGCCGCTCTACCGCCCGGCCAACCGCATTGCGCTGGAACAAGGCAAATTGGGCGGCGATATCGCCCGGCTGCAGCTCGATGCCGCGAGCCAGGATTTGCTGGTGCGGGTGGCCCAGGCCTACTTTGATGTGCTGGCCGCGCAGGACAGCATGGTGTTTGTGCAGGCCCAAAAGGCTGCCGTCAAGGAGCAACTGGCCGCTGCCAAACGCAACTTTGATGTGGGCACGGCCACCATCACCGATTCGCGCGAAGCCGAGGCCCGCTATGACCTGGTGCGTGCGCAAGAGATCGCCGCCGAGAATGACCTGACCGTCAAGCGCCTGGCGCTGGACAATGCCGTGGGCACGCCTGGCAACCAGCCCTGGCCGCTCAAGCAACCGGTGCTGCTGCCGGCGACCACGCCCGACAATGTGCTGATGTGGGTGGACCAGGCCCAGAGCGAGCAGCCCCAGATCCGCATCGCCCAGTTGGCCACCACCAACGCCCGGCTGGACACCAAGAAGGCCGAAACCGGCCACCTGCCCACCATCGACCTGCAGGCCACTGTTGGCCGCCAGCTCTACCCCAAGGGCAGCATCACCATGCCCACCCATGGCTACAACGCCAACCAGGCCACCGTGGGCGTGGTGCTCAATGTGCCGCTGTTTGCCGGTTTCTCCGTGCAGAACCGGGTCAAGGAAACCCTGGCGCTGGAGAGCAAGGCAGAGGCCGACCTGGACAATGCCCGCCGCACCGTGGCGCAGAACGTGCGCAGCGCCTTCTTTGGCCTGCAGTCCAACGCCAGCCAGGTCAAGGCACTGGAAGCCGCCGAGGCATCGAGCCAGCTCGCGCTCGATGCCAACCTGACCGGCTACCAGGTGGGTGTGCGCATCAATATCGATGTGCTCAACGCCCAAAGCCAGCTCTACCAGACCAAGCGCGACCTGGCCCTTGCCCGCTACAACACCTTGCTGGGCCAGCTCAAGCTCAAGCAGGCGGCCGGCACCTTGGCGTTGAACGATATCGAGGTGCTGGACCGCAGCATGCTGACCAGCACGGCACCTGCTGCGGCAATCCCAGCTGCGCTGCCTGCAACCCAGCCCGCACGCTAAAGCGCTCCGCGCGCCTCGTTAGAGCCGCACAGCGCGCCATCAAGGCAGGATGCCAAACAAGGCCGGCCGCGCTGCATCCGAGGGCAATACGCAGGCGACATCATGGGCGCAGCCCGGCACGATGGACAGCGGCTGCGGGCGCACTGGCTGCAGCACCTGGGCCACATAGGCGGCATAGCCCTCCCCCCGCTGGCGGCGAAACGGCCCTTGCAGCATGGCAGCGCAAGATTTATCGAGCGCGCCATAGCTCGTGCCCTTGCCGGCATGGTTGTCGAGGGCACCTTCCAGATAGTGAATATCCGCCTGGCGGTAGCGCTCGCGCGCCTGCGCAGCGGCGGGCCCCAGGCTGGACGGCAGCGCCTGCGTGCCGTATTTCCAGTCGTGGTAGCCCGGGCAGGATGCCTCTTGAGGCAGTTGCATGCGGTAGTCGCAACCACCATCGCTGCAGGCCGCCCAGTCCACATCGCGGCCCGCGCGCTGGGGCTGCGGGCGCAGCGGATCAAAGTACAGCCAGGTGCCAGGGTCCGCAACGACATAGCGCAGCGATACACCGGCAGGCGGCTGCTGGGCAAAGCCGATGCTGCGCTGGAGCATTTGCCCACCGGCAGAAAACCCCGCCAAGGTGATGTGGCGCACGCTGGGCCAGCGCTGGTGGATATGGGCGACCAAGGCATCGAGCGCAGCAATGGCGTTGATCGGGGTCCTGCCCGCGCCAGCCTGGGAGTTTTGTCCGGCCAGCCAGCTGCCACAGGTCCACAAGGCATCACCCGGCTCCGGCGCAGGCGTGCCCTTGGTACGGCAGTGCTCGGCCTTGTCGCTGCCCACCTGGTAGAGCGGCGCAATGACCAGGGTCTCATCCAGGCGCCCCGCCTTGCGCGCGGCGTCCAGCGCGGCATTGAAGCTGCGGTTGGCATCGCGCGGGAAGCCATGCATGATCAAGAGCACCGTTTGCGGCCCGGCCGACCCGTCGGCCTTTTCGGCCTGCGGCGCCTGCGAGGCATAGAAATGCATGCGCCCGGCCTGGCCCGGCAGCGCAAAGCCTTGGAAACAGGCGTCTGAAGCCTGTTCGGTACAGGTCTGTGGTGCCGATGGTGGGGTGGGGGTGGATGGCGAGCTTGAAGCTGCCCAGCCACTGCCAGCGAGCAAGGCGGCCAGGCCAGCACCCAAAGCGAGTGTGTGAGCGGTCATATCGGTACGGTGGTAGTCCCAAAACCTGCCATCCTAGGCCTTGGTGGCCGAGTTGTGCAGCACCGGGGCGGGATTTACCTGGCAGCGACAGGCCCGATACATGAACGGCGTGGTGGACGGCGGTGCGCTGTAGCCTGCGCAGCGTGTGCACAAGCGCGCAAAAAACAAAAAACCTCTTGAACAGAACATTCAAGAGGTTTGTTGGTTGGTGGGTGATACATGGATCGAACATGTGACCCCTGCCGTGTGAAGGCAGTGCTCTACCGCTGAGCTAATCACCCCAGGCACGCCCCAAAGAGGCCTACCGAAACTAAATTGTGGTGGGTGATACATGGATCGAACATGTGACCCCTGCCGTGTGAAGGCAGTGCTCTACCGCTGAGCTAATCACCCCAAGCATGCCCCAAGGGACATACCGCAACGACGATGGATTGGTGGGTGATACATGGATCGAACATGTGACCCCTGCCGTGTGAAGGCAGTGCTCTACCGCTGAGCTAATCACCCAAAATCTCTCGCCGTCAAGCCCTCTATTATGACAGCAAATATTTGCTGGCTGTGAAAATTAGGCCAATTTTCTCCAAATAGTTTTGCCGCCACTGGATTTGTCCAGCTGCGTCAGCACCTCGTCGTGGGCGGCCAGCTCCGCCTCCGACGGCAGGATCACCGGCAGATCGAACTGTGCAAAATCCACCTTCTTGACCACCATGGCCGCGTTGGACTTGTTGTTCGATGCCATGCTCTCAGACGAGAGCAGCTGTTCCTGCCCGCGCGTCATGTTGATGTAGACGTCAGCGAGCAGCTCAACGTCGAGCAAAGCGCCGTGCAGGTCGCGGCCGGAATTGTCCACTTCCAGGCGGTCGCATAGCGCGTCGAGCGAGTTGCGCTTGCCCGGGAACATGTCGCGCGCCATCAGGAGCGAATCCAGCACACCGCTCACCATGCTGACCAGGGGCGGCATGCCCACCCGTTCGAACTCCTTGTTCAGGAAGCCCATGTCGAATGGCGCATTGTGGATGATCAGCTCGGCGCCTTCGAGGTAAGCCCGGATCTCTTCGGCTTTCTCGTGGAAACGCGGCTTGTCGGCCAGAAACTCGCTGGTGATGCCGTGCACGCGCAGCGCGTCTTCATGGCTTTCCCGGTCGGCATTGAAGTACAGATGCAGGTTATTGCCGGTGAGCTTGCGGTTGAGCAGCTCGACGCAGCCGAGCTCAATGACACGGTCACCATCGACGACTGACAGACCCGTGGTTTCCGTATCCAGAACAATTTGGCGCGACATCTACAGCTTCCTCGACTCAAAACACCGATTGTAAAAGCCGCTCGCACCCGCGCGCCCGGCCCAGCCCACGCTCAGTGGTTTTCCTTGGCGTGGTTGATCGAGTACTTGGGGATCTCCACGGTCACATCCTCGCGCGCCAAAATGGCCTGGCAGGACAGGCGCGACTGCGGCTCCAGGCCCCAGGCGCGGTCGAGCAGATCGTCTTCTTCCTCTTCGGAAGGGTCCATGGAGTCGAAACCCTGGCGCACGATCACGTGGCAGGTGGTGCAGGCCCGGCTCATGTCGCAGGCGTGTTCGATGTTGATGCCATTGTCCAGCAGCGCCTCGCAGATCGACGTTCCGGTGGGCGCCTTGATCTCGGCGCCTTGGGGACAGTATTCGGCATGGGGCAGGATTTTGATGATAGGCATGGGAATGAGATTCTTCTTGCTGTAGTCGGTTAAATGGATTGCACGTTCTTGCCGGCCAGGGCCTGGCGAATGCCACGGTTCATGCGCTCGGCGGCAAAGGCCTCGGTGCCCTTGGCCAGTGCATCGGTGCTGGCCTCGATCTCAGCGGCGCTCTCGCTGCTGGACAGGGCGCGGCGCAGCTGGTCCATCAGCGCATCGACCTGGCTGCGCTCGGCCTCGGCCAGCAGGTCGCCATCGGCATCGAGCGCACTTTGGGTAGCAATCAGCAGGCGGTCGCCATCAACGCGCGCTTCGACCAGCGCACGCGCCTGCATATCGGCCTGGGCGGTGCTGAAGCTGTCGCGCAGCATGTTTGCAATCTGGTCGTCCGAGAGACCGTACGAGGGCTTCACATCGATATGCGCCTCCACCCCGCTCACCAGCTCTTGCGCGCCCACGCTCAGCAGGCCATCGGCATCGATGGTGAAGGACACACGGATGCGTGCAGCGCCCGCCGCCATCGGCGGGATGCCGCGCAGCTCAAAGCGCGCCAGGCTGCGGCAATCAGCCACCAGATCGCGCTCGCCCTGCACCACATGGATGGCCAAGGCCGTCTGGCCGTCCTTGTAGGTCGTGAAGTCCTGGCCGCGTGCGGTCGGAATGGTTTCGTTGCGGCTGACGATGCGCTCGACCAGGCCGCCCATGGTCTCGATGCCCAGCGACAGCGGGATCACATCGAGCAGCAGCAGGTCGCCATTGTTGTCGTTGCCGGCGAGCTGGTTGGCCTGGATCGCGGCGCCCAGGGCCACCACCTCGTCGGGGTTCAGGTTGGTCAACGGTGGCTTGCCAAAGAAGTTGCCGACCGCCGTCTGCACCTGGGGCATGCGCGTCGAGCCCCCCACCATCACCACGCCTTGCACCTCGTCCTTGGCCAGCTGGGCATCGGCCAGCGCGCGGCGCACGGCCGTCAGGGTGCGGGCCGTCAAGGCTTGCGTGGCCGCATCAAAATCGGCCCGGCTCAGCGGCAGCGCAATGTTCTGGCCGGACAGTTGCGCGGAGAACGTCACCTGGTCGGCATCGGTCAGCGCCTCTTTGGCGGCCTTGGCAGCCAGGCGCAATACCGCCTTGTCCTGCGCACTCTGCACCGCGCCGCCGGTTTTCTCCAGCACCCACTGGCCCAGTGCGGCGTCATAGTCGTCACCGCCCAGCGCCGAGTCACCGCCGGTGGCGATGACTTCGAACACGCCGCGCGTCAGGCGCAGCACGGAAATATCAAAGGTGCCGCCGCCCAGGTCATAGACGGCATAGATGCCTTCGGAGGCATTGTCCAGGCCATAGGCAATCGCCGCTGCCGTGGGCTCGTTGATCAGGCGCAGCAGCTTGATGCCGGCCAGCTGGGTCGCATCCTTGGTGGCCTGGCGCTGCGCGTCGTCAAAGTAGGCTGGCACGGTGATCACGGCGCCGTACAGGTCATTGTCAAAGGTGTCTTCGGCGCGGTAGCGCAAGGTGGCCAGAATCTCGGCGCTGATCTCCACCGGGGTCTTGAGGCCGGCCACCGTCTCGATGGCCACCATGCCGCTATCGTCGGGCTGCACAAGCGCATAGGCCAGTTGCTCGGGCGCATGGATATCGGCCAGGTTGCGGCCCATCAGGCGCTTGGCCGAGGCAATGGTGTTGGCGGCATCGACGCCGGGATGAGCAAGCGCCGCATAGCCGATATCGCGCTTGCCATTGGCCCGGTAATGCACCACCGATGGCAGCAGCACCCGGCCTTCGTCATCCGGCAGGCATTCGGCCACGCCGTTGCGCACGGCAGCGACCAGCGAGTGCGTGGTGCCCAGATCAATGCCCACCGCAATACGGCGCTGGTGCGGATCAGGAGATTGGCCAGGTTCTGAAATTTGGAGCAATGCCATGGATGCGATCTATCTTGTGTTCTCTTGCCTGCGACCCGCACGGGGCGCGGGGGAAGCGGTCTCAACGGAGGGTTCGCCAAAGCATGCTGTGCGGCCTCATGGGCCGCCCTGCTTTGGTCACCAGCCTATTGTCCCAGTTGCTCGCGACGGCGGTCGATGTCGCCACTAAATCGCGCAACAAACATGAGGGCTCTCACCTGCTGGGCCGCCTGCGCGTAGTCGCGCTCCACATCCAACAGCTGCTGGCAGCGCTGCAGCATTGCACGGCGCGCGCTGGCGACCTGGTCATCGAGCGCATCGACATCGGCCTGGCTCTGCGCCTCTTCCAACGCCTCGCGCCACTCCATCTGCTCCATCAGAAAAGCGGTGGGCATGGCGGTGTTGTCTTCGGCGCGGATGGGCGCGTCATGCATCTCGCACAGGTAGGCGGCGCGCTTGAGCGGGTCCTTCAAGCGCTGGTAGGCCTCATTGATGCGCACCGACCACTGCATGGCCACGCGCTGAGCAGCAGCGCCTTGCGATGCAAAGCGGTCCGGGTGGGCTTGCTTTTGCAAGGCCTTCCAGCGCTCGGCCAATTGCTGGGCATCTTGCGCAAACTGCACCGGCACGGCGAACAGTTCAAAATCGTTGGATTGCAGATTCATCATGAAAAAACCGCCTGGCAAAAGCACAGGCGGTTTGCAGTTTTGGCATCAGCGATGCCGACAAACAAGGCCAGGCCTGTCAGTGACGACAAACCGGGCGCCTGAACCTGAGGCCTCAGATTCTGAAGCTCTCGCCACAACCGCAGCGATCACGCTCGTTGGGGTTGTGGAACTTGAAGCCCTCGTTGAGGCCCTCGCGCACAAAGTCCAGCTCGGTGCCGTCGATGTAGGCCATGCTTTTGGGATCGACCAGCACCTTGACGCCATGGTCTTCGAACACCACGTCCTCGGGCGCTGCCTCGTCCACGTACTCCAGCTTGTAGGCCAGACCCGAGCAGCCGGTGGTCTTCACGCCCAGGCGCACACCCACCCCATGGCCGCGACGCGACAGGTAGCGGTTGATGTGGCGCGCAGCCGACTCAGAAAGCGTGACAGCCATGGCGTTTTAAGCCTCCGCCTTGGCAGTGTGCTTGGCCTTGTAGTCGTTGACCGCCGCCTTGATCGCGTCTTCAGCCAGGATCGAGCAGTGGATCTTCACCGGTGGCAGGGCCAGCTCTTCGGCGATCTGCGCGTTCTTGAGCGCAGCGGCTTCGTCGAGCGTCTTGCCCTTGACCCATTCAGTCACCAGCGACGACGAGGCGATTGCCGAGCCGCAGCCATAGGTCTTGAAGCGTGCGTCTTCGATCACGCCGGTGTCCGCATTGACCTTGATCTGCAGCTTCATCACGTCGCCGCAGGCAGGAGCGCCGACCATGCCGGTGCCCACCGATTCATCACCCTTGTCAAAAGAGCCCACGTTGCGGGGGTTCTCGTAATGATCAATCACTTTGTCAGAATATGCCATCTTGGTACCTCTTTACAGTTAGCGGCTGCGCCGGATTAGTGGGCAGCCCACTGGATGGTGCTCAGATCCACACCGTCTTTGTACATTTCCCACAGCGGGCTCAACTCGCGCAGCTTGGTCACGTTCTCACGGATCGATGCCACGGCGTAGTCAATGTCTTCATTCGTCGTGAAGCGGCCAAACGTCATGCGCAGGCTGCTGTGGGCCAGCTCATCGCTGCGGCCCAGCGCGCGCAGCACATAGCTGGGCTCCAGACTGGCCGAGGTGCAGGCCGAACCCGAGGACACGGCCAGACCCTTGATGCCCATGATCAGCGATTCGCCTTCGACGAAGTTGAAGCTGATGTTCAGGTTGTGCGGCACGCGGTGGTTCAGATCACCGTTGATAAACACCTGCTCGATGTCCATCAGGCCGTCCAACATGCGCTGCTGCAGCGCCTTAGCGTGGGCGTAGTCCTTGGCCATGTCTTCCTTGGCGATGCGGAAAGCCTCGCCCATACCGACGATCTGGTGCGTAGCCAAGGTGCCCGAGCGCATGCCGCGTTCATGGCCACCGCCGTGCATTTGCGCCTCGATGCGCACACGGGGTTTGCGGCGCACATACAGCGCGCCAATGCCCTTGGGACCGTAGGTCTTGTGCGAGGCCAGGCTCATCAGGTCGACCTTCAGCGCGGTCACATCGATCTCGACCTTGCCGGTGGCCTGGGCAGCGTCCACGTGGAAAATGATGCCCTTTTCGCGGCAGATGTTCCCAATGGTGTCGATGTCCTGGATCACGCCGGTTTCGTTGTTCACGAACATGACGCTGACCACGATGGTGTCGGGGCGAATCGCGGCCTTGAAGACATCCAGATCCAGCAGACCGTCTTCCTTCACATCCAGGTAGGTGACCTCAAAGCCTTCACGCTCGAGCGCACGCATCGTGTCCAGCACGGCCTTGTGCTCGGTCTTGACGGTGATCAGGTGCTTGCCCTTGCCCTTGTAGAACTGCGCAGCACCCTTGAGCGCCAAGTTGTCCGACTCGGTCGCGCCACTGGTCCAGACGATTTCACGCGGATCGGCATTGATCAGCGCGGCGACCTGCGCACGGGCCTTTTCAACCGCCTCTTCCGCCGTCCAGCCCCAAGCATGGCTGCGCGACGCAGGGTTGCCGTAGTTCTCGGACAACCAGGGAATCATCGCTTCAACCACGCGGGGGTCCACTGGCGTAGTGGCGCCGTAATCAAGGTAAATGGGGAAATGTGGGGTCGTGTCCATATCTGGCTCTACTGGCGCGTGCTGGTGGGCACCCGCAAAAACTCAAAACGCAATCATCGAATGAACTTGCCGCACCCCGTTCAGGGCGTAACAAGACCTCCCGGCGCCCTGGAAGACACCGGGGGATGCGGCGACCAGCGCCGCATCAAGAATCAGGATTTGGCAAATACATTGCCCAGTGCAAACACCGAGTTCGGTGCGGTGACACGGATGGGCTTGACAACCGGCGTGGTCGAGATAGCGCGGCGCACGATGGGCTTGTCTTCGATCTGGATGCCCTTGGCCAGTTGGTCATCGACCAGCTTTTGCAAGGTGACCGAATCGAGAAACTCCACCATGCGCTGGTTCAGCGATGCCCACAGCTCGTGCGTCATGCAGCGACCGGCCTCACCCATGCAGTTTTCCTTGCCACCACACTGCGTGGCGTCAATAGGTTCATCTACCGACACAATGATGTCGGCAACTGTGATCTCAGCGGCCTTGCGGGCCAACGTGTAGCCGCCACCAGGGCCACGGGTGGACTCCACCAGTTCGTGGCGGCGCAGCTTGCCAAACAGCTGCTCCAGATACGACAGCGAGATCTGCTGACGCTGGCTGATCGCAGCCAAAGTTACCGGGCCATTGTTCTGGCGCAAAGCCAGATCAATCATTGCAGTCACTGCAAATCGGCCTTTGGTGGTGAGACGCATAATCGTTCCTTAGAGGTCAGGCTTGATAACCATAGACGCCCAATGCAAGCAAGCCACCCGCAATGACATCGTCGTAGCCTGTCGCTCCACCCTGCATGCAGGGTAGGTCCCATTCATCGATAGGCTTTTTTCTTGTTGTTGAGTAATTTGTGTCAGTATAGCACAATGCCCCCTGAATTCGCTCGGGTAAGCAAAGATTACTTACAGAAACTGACATCACTAGAGGCTGCGGGTATTCCCTGCCTCTGGAGAGGCACCAAAAGCCCTTTGTTTCAATATGGTTAATTGGTCGCGGGCCTGGGCTGCGGCCTCGAATTCGAGGTTGCGCGCTGCCTCCAGCATCTGCTTTTCCAGGCGCTTGATTTCCTTGGCAATCTCTTTCTCGGACATGTCCTCGACCTGGGCGCGGCTCATCGCCACCTGCTGGGCGCGGTCCATGTCGTCACTGGCCTTGGTGCTGTAGACGCCATCGATCAAATCACGCACTTGCTTGACAATGCTGCGCGGCACGATGCCATGCTCCGCATTGAAGGCCATCTGCTTCTCGCGGCGGCGGCTGGTCTCGTCCATCGCCTTGCGCATCGAGTCGGTAATGCGGTCGGCATAGAGGATGGCCTTGCCGTTCATGTTGCGCGCCGCACGGCCAATCGTCTGGATCAGGCTGCGCTCGGCGCGCAGAAAGCCTTCCTTGTCCGCATCCAGAATCGCCACCAGCGAGACCTCGGGGATATCCAGGCCTTCGCGCAGCAGGTTGATCCCCACCAGCACATCAAAAGTGCCCAGGCGCAGGTCGCGGATGATCTCGACGCGCTCCACCGTCTCCACATCGGAGTGCAGGTAGCGTACCTTCACGCCGTTGTCGGTCAGGTACTCGGTCAGTTGCTCGGCCATGCGCTTGGTCAGGGTGGTGATCAGCACCCGCTCATGGACCTTCACCCGTGCATGGATTTCCTGCAGCACATCGTCCACTTGGTGGGTGGCGGGCCGCACTTCCACTTCGGGGTCGACCAGGCCGGTGGGCCGCACCACCTGCTCGACGATCTTGCCCGCATGGGTTTTCTCGTATTCAGCCGGCGTGGCCGAGACAAACACCACCTGGCGCATGCGCTGCTCGAACTCACCAAACTTGAGCGGGCGGTTGTCCAGCGCGCTGGGCAGGCGAAAGCCATACTCCACCAAGGTGGTCTTGCGCGCCTTGTCACCGTTGTACATGGCGTTGAGCTGGCCGATCATCTGGTGGCTCTCATCGAGAAACATCAGCGCGTCCTTGGGCATGTAGTCGGTCATCGTCGGCGGCGGGTCGCCCGGCGCCGCGCCCGAGAGGTGGCGGCTGTAGTTCTCAATGCCCTTGCAGTGCCCCACCTCGGTCAGCATCTCCAGGTCAAACCGGGTGCGCTGCTCCAGGCGTTGGGCTTCGACCAGCTTGCCCTCACCCACCAGCTGCTTGAGGCGCAGCGCCAGCTCTTCCTTGATGGTCTCGACGGCCACCAGCACCTGGTCGCGCGGCGTCACATAGTGGCTGCTGGGGTAGATGGTGAAACGCGGCACCTTCTGGCGCACGCGGCCGGTGAGCGGGTCAAACAGCTGCAGGCTTTCGACCTCGTCGTCAAACAGCTCGATGCGCACCGCCATCTCGCTGTGCTCGGACGGAAACACATCGATGGTGTCGCCCCGCACGCGGAAGGTACCGCGCGAGAAATCCGCATCATTGCGCTTGTACTGCATGCGCACCAGCTGGCCAATCGCATCGCGCTGGCTCAGCTCGTCGCCCACGCGCAGGATGAAGCGCATCTTGGTATAAGACTCGGGCGAGCCGATACCGTAGATGGCCGAGACGGTGGCCACCACGATGGTGTCGCGGCGCTCGAGCACACTCTTGGTGGCCGACAGCCGCATCTGCTCGATGTGCTCGTTGATTGCGCTATCCTTTTCGATGAACAGGTCGCGCTGGGGCACATAGGCCTCGGGCTGGTAGTAGTCGTAGTAGCTGACGAAGTACTCCACCGCGTTCTTCGGAAAGAACTCGCGGAACTCGCTGTACAGCTGCGCGGCCAGCGTCTTGTTGGGCGCAAACACGATGGCCGGGCGCCCGGTGCGCGCGATCACATTGGCCATCGTGAAGGTCTTGCCCGAGCCCGTGACACCCAGCAAGGTCTGAAAGGCCTCACCGTCATCAATGCCTTCCACCAGCGCATCGATGGCCGCCGGCTGGTCGCCCGCAGGCGGATACGGCTGGAACAAGGTGAAGGGCGAGCCCGGATATTGGATGAATTCCCCCTCGCGGGGTGCCTCTGGAGTGACTTCGTGCATAGGTCGGGTATGCCACGCGCGAGCGGGCGTCGCTAGAATACGGGGTTAACCCCAAAGCGTACTGCAAAATTGCGGTGGAGGCGATGGCCTCTTGTTTGGCATTTGGGGGTACAAAGCCAGATTTCTACCTACCAAGGACTACACATGTCTCTTTTCTCTTCCGTCGAAATGGCCCCACGCGACCCGATCCTGGGTCTCAATGAGCAGTATGCCGCCGACACCAACCCGCAAAAAGTGAACCTGGGCGTGGGCGTGTATTTCGACGACAACGGCAAGCTGCCGCTGCTGCAGTGCGTGCAGGCCGCAGAGAAAGCCATGATGGACAAGCCCACGCCCCGTGGCTACCTGCCTATCGACGGTATCGCTGCCTATGACAACGCCGTCAAGGCCCTGGTGTTCGGCGCTGACTCAGAGGTTGTCGCTTCCGGCCGCGTGGCCACGGTGCAAGCCGTGGGCGGCACCGGCGGCCTGAAGATCGGCGCCGACTTCCTGAAGCGCCTCAACCCCCAAGCCAAGGTGCTGATCTCCGACCCGAGCTGGGAAAACCACCGCGCGATCTTCCAGAACGCCGGTTTTGAAGTGGCCAGCTACCGCTACTACGACGCAGCCAACCGCGCCATTGATTTCGACGGCATGATCGCCGACCTGAACGCGGCCGCCGCTGGCACCGTGGTGGTGCTGCACGCCTGCTGCCATAACCCCACCGGCTACGACATCAGCGCCGCCCAGTGGGACAAGGTCATCGAAGTCGTCAAGGCCAAAAACCTGGTCGCCTTCCTGGACATGGCCTACCAGGGCTTTGGCCACGGCATCGCCGAAGACGGCGCCGTGATCGGCAAGTTCATCGCAGCAGGCCTGAACATTTTTGTGTCGACCTCGTTCTCCAAGAGCTTCTCGCTCTACGGTGAGCGCGTGGGCGCGCTGTCCGTGGTTGCCACCGACAAGGAGGAAGCCAGCCGCGTGCTGAGCCAGCTCAAGGTCGTCATCCGCACCAATTACTCCAACCCACCAACCCACGGTGGCGCCGTGGTGGCTGCGGTGCTGAACAACCCCGAGCTGCGCGCGCTGTGGGAAAAGGAACTGGGCGAGATGCGCGTGCGCATCAAGGAAATGCGCCAGAAGCTGGTCGACGGCCTCAAGGCCGCTGGCGTGAAGCAGGATATGGGCTTCATCACCACCCAGATCGGCATGTTCTCGTACTCGGGCCTGAGCAAGGACCAGATGGTACGCCTGCGCTCCGAGTTCGGCGTCTACGGCACGGACACGGGCCGCATGTGCGTGGCTGCGCTCAACAGCAAGAACATCGAGCACGTCTGCGCATCGATCGCCAAGGTCGTCGCCTGAGCGCATAACCGCTCTGCAGCCTGAGCCCGTTGAGGCCCAGGCCAGCGAAAAGCAGCCCGCGCCCTTAGAACCTGTTCAATGTCTCCTCGCGCCGCGACAGTGTCTTTGCGAGATGGGATGCGAGGGGGGCGCCCAGCCGCGCAATACCGCAGCAATAGCCCAGCTATTGCGAGGATTTGCAACGACGCAGACCGCCCCTGCCCGGGCGGCCCTAGCCGGGCGCCCGCAAAGCCACTGTCCATAAGGGTTGGAGTGAAATCGGGCGATTTCTTCGCGCTGGCCCTTGCTTGCACCCCGGTGCAAGCTGCGGACCAGCCCTTCGAACTCATCCCGATTGCACTCCAACGCGGTTGCGTAGAGACTTTGAACAAGTTCTTAGCGGCGCCGGCTGCTTTTTTCATGCGCATGACAGCGCCAGTTCACCGTTGTTTATGACGTAAAGCCGCGGGATTTGAAGCCTTCTCCTACAAACGGCCTTAAAGTGCCTTGGTACGCTTCAGGGCGTATTGGCCAGGGCCGCCTCAACCCGAGGCGCTGGCGTTCACAGCTCAACGGAGAACTACGCATGTCCATCATTGGAACCATTTTCATCGGCCTGATTGTTGGCCTCATTGCACGCGCCATCAAGCCTGGGGACGACAAGATGGGCTGGATCATGACCATCCTCCTGGGCATTGCCGGCTCGCTGCTGGCCACTTACGCCGGCGTGGCGATGGGCTGGTACCAGGAAGGCCAGGCCGCTGGCTGGATTGCCTCCGTCGTCGGCGCCATCATCTTGCTGGTGATCTACGGCCTGGTGCGCAAGCGCTAAGCACCCGGCAGCCTGCGCCAGCCGGGACCACCCGCTGCCGCAGGTTTTTTCCGCTTTTGACCTCACTCCCGAACACCCATGAAACTTGGACGCAAGCCCCGCCCCCTCTCCGCACTGCAACTGGCCGCCCAGACGGGCAACCCTGCGCTGCTGGAGGCGGTTGAGCAGTCCCAGAAGCTGCTGCACCGCAAAGCCTTGATGGCCGCCCTGGCCAGCGCCACGCCGGTGCCCGGGCTCGACATGGCGGTCGATGCAGCCCTGCTGTCGCGGCTGATTCCGCAAATCAGCAATTACTTTGGTCTGAGCGACGAGCAGATTGCGCGCCTGACCCCTGCCAAACGCGCCAAGGTGCAAAACACCGTCAACATGCTCGGCGGTGTGCTGGTGGGCAAGCTGATCACCAAGGATGTGATCCTGCGCGGCGCCAAGGCGCTGGGTATGCGCCTGACGGTGCAGCAGGCCAGCAAATATGTGCCGATTGCCGGCCAGGCGGTGTCGGCTGCCCTGGGCTACGCCACCTTGCGCTACCTGGGCGAGCAGCACCTGCGCGACTGCGTGCGCGTGGCGCATGAAGCGGGGATTGTGCTGCCGGTGGTGTATGCGCCTGCGCTGGACCAGGACAAGCACTAAATCTGCGCCAGACTGGCTCGGCGCTGCGCCGCGCGCCAGTGCATTTCTCCCTCCCCTCCAACGCCTGCGCCATGCCGCTCCAGCAGCTGCACGCTGCCACGGGTAAAATGCCGCATGCTTATAGATTTTGAAGAATCCCAGCTGGTGCTGGTTGACTACCAGGAAAAACTGATGCCCGCCATTTTTGATGGCGCGCAGGTGTTGAAAAACGCCACGCTCCTGGCCCAGGTAGCCCAGCAGTTGCAGGTGCCCGTGTTTGGTACCGAGCAAAACCCCAGCAAGCTCGGCCCCAATGCGGCGCAGCTGCGTGGCCTGTGCAACAAGACCTTGGCCAAGATGTTTTTCAGTGCAGTGCCGGAAGGCCTGAACGAATGGCTGCGCCCTCCCGCCAAACCCCAGGGCGGCAATGCCCGCAGCCTGCCCAAGCACCTGCAAAAGCCCCAGCAAGCCGCGCCTGAGCGCAACAGCATCATCATTGCCGGCTGCGAGGCCCATGTCTGCCTGCTGCAAACTGCGCTGGAGCTGCTCGAAGACGAGTTTGATGTCTGCGTGGTCACCGACGCCTGCAGCAGCCGCACCGAGCGCAACCGCGATGCCGCCTTTGACCGCCTGGCCGGCGCCGGCGCCGAGTTGGTCACCACCGAGATGGTCATCTTCGAATGGCTGCGCAGTTGCGAGCACGAAGACTTCCGCGATATCTTGCAGATGGTCAAGTAAGACCTTGCTGGAGCCTGCCCAGCAAGTCGCCCACCCAGGCTGCCAGGAGGCAGCCTTTTTAACGCCAGTACCCCGCGCCGCTTTTATATATATATAGCGGGGGGCGCATGACTGAGACCCTACCCCACGGCGCAAACCAGACAACCAGCACCGCGCAGGCAACAAAAAAGCCTCCCGAAGGAAGCTTGGTTCGCTTGCAGCGCCTGACGCACAGGGCAAGGCGCTCAGTTCACACGCATATTGGCCTTGGACATCACGCGGCCGATCAGGTCCTGCGCTTCCGCACCATCGAGGTTGACCTGCTGCATCAGCTTGGTACGCGCCTCATCGCTCAGCTCTACCCGGCGGGCGCCGTCAAAGCGCTTTTCCCAGTAGGCAATATCCATGCTCTCGACCCGAACGGTCTTGCCAGTGCGGGGCGAGTGGATGAACTTGCCATCGCCCATATAGATCCCCACATGGCTGAAAGCCCGGCGCATGGTGTTGAAGAACACCAGATCACCGGGCTTGAGCTCCGCTTTATCAATCTTGTCGGTCGCAGCCGCCTGCTCTTCTGCGCGGCGCGGCAGGATCTTGCCCCAGCTCTCCGCATACACGGCGCGTACCAGACCACTGCAATCAAAACCCGTCTCTGCGCTGTTACCGCCACGGCGGTAAGGCACGCCAATGAGGCTCAGCGCATTGCTGATCAGCACATTGGCCTGATCCTTGACCTGGTGATGCACCGAATCGAGCTTGGACAGACTGCTTTGGCCAATGCCCAGCAGCAAATCCAGATCGGATGGCTTGTGTTCGCTCTCGGGGGCGGCATGTGCGCTGACAGACGCGGCGACGATGAGGGTGCAAATCCATTTCGGTGACATAGCGGGCGACTTTAGCACGGTTTATTTTGAAGACAATTCATAAATATGTAACAAAATCCAAACCAGTTATTCCCCAAATTACCGGGGTTTTCCCGTGGAATTTTGCGAAATTATGCATGAGCTCAGGCTCAAGTACTCCATAACTAATTGTTTTTATTGATTTTCTGCAACTCATCAAGCTTTCACACAGAACCCTTGGTTGTTTCTATATGCAACCATAGTTACTACGCCAGAGACTGTAAAGATATTCCTACAGGCCTGCGGCGCAGCTCCGGCTTTCGCTTGTTGACAGTTATGCAAGAGTCATGCCATCAAGGCCTCTAGCTGCATCGCCTCATGGGTAGCGAGTAGGCCTATGCAAGGGTGGGCACGATGCAGTACAAAGCAGCAATCCCTGCCAACTTTCCTCAGGTCCTGCAATGCTCATCCACGGCGCATGCCACTGCCAAGCGGTTCGTTTTACCGCCTTGATCGACTCCAGCTAGGGATGCTCTGCAAAACCATCGCCAAGCGGGATGGGCGCGGATCGGGATGAGCCGCAAGGCGTCCTTTGCAGTCAATAGCGAGCTATTGACAAGGAAGACAACGCAGCGGATCGCCCGAGCCCGCGTTCAGACCACGGCAGGGAGTTTTGCAGAGGATCCCTGGGTCAGCGTATGCCATTGCAGCGACTGCCACGTGCTGTCGGGCGCGCCGATGCGGGCGATTGTCAGTGCCGCGATCGCCGATTTCTCGCTGCAAGGCACGATCCAGACCTATACCAAGACCGCGCAAAGCGGCCAGCGCCGCGACCAGGTCTTCTGCCCCGTCTGCGCAACGCCACTGTATGGCTGCGCCGCGCAGAACCCGGAGTTCGTGGTGATCCGCCTGGGCTGCGTGGAAGAGCGCGCGCAGCTGCCGC
The DNA here is from genome assembly GCF_014076495.1 of Comamonas koreensis. NCBI lineage: Bacteria > Pseudomonadati > Pseudomonadota > Betaproteobacteria > Burkholderiales > Comamonadaceae > Comamonas > Comamonas koreensis. Next base: position 3,262,239 of record NZ_CP043575.1, read on the forward strand.
CACAGCGGCAGATCTGGAGTGCATCAGCGATGCCCTGGCTGGCTGACTGCGTGGCGCCATCCGGGGCGGCATGAGCCCTGCAGAGTTGCTGCAGGCCGCACCCTGGGTCTGCGACAATCGCGGAATGCCTCGCCAGTTTGAATTTGCCGACTCCGAAATCAGCCGCATCCACCGCACTGCCGAAGGCTGCAGCATCGAATTCTCAGCCGCGCTGATCAGCGAGCGCCAGGGGATCGAGACCCAGCGCCGCTACAGCAATGGTCTGCGCCTGGTGCTGAACCCCTGCCCGCCCGCGCTCGCGCATGAAGCGCAAGCCTTTGGCTTGCTGGCCAGCGGCTGGCTGCAGCTGGGCGAGCAACGGCTCAGCACGCTGCCAATGCCCAGCGATTTTCAGGCAGAGACGCTCTGCCTGCAGCTGCAGTTTGCCAATGGGCTGCAATTGCAGCTGGGCGGCAATAGCCTGCGCTGCGAAGCCAGCGCGCAGGCCCTGCAGGTGGAGTTGCTGGCATGCTGAAGCCCGCAGCGCCCAAGGTCTTGGTCAGTGGCTGCCTGCTGGGCCAGCCCGTGCGCTATGACGGCAGCCACAAAAGGGCGCAACACACAGTGCTCGATCGCTGGCTCGCGCAGCAGCAGGTGGTCAGCCTCTGCCCCGAGATGGCCGCAGGCCTGCCAACGCCCCGATTGCCAGCCGAAATCGTTGGTGGCACCAGCATCGCGGTGCTGCGCCATGCGGCCCAGGTGCGCGACAGCGCGGGCAACGATGTGACTGCCGCCTTTTTGCACGGCGCCCAATTGGCACTGCAACTGGTGCAGCGCCATGGCATCCGCGTCGCGGTACTCAAGGAGTTCAGCCCTACATGCGGCTCCAGCCAGGTCTATGACGGGCAGTTTGCCGGCCGCACCGTGCCCGGCGAAGGCCTGGCCTGCAGCCTGCTGCGCCAGGCCGGCGTCGCTGTCTTCAGCGAGAACCAATGGGACGAAGCCGCAGCGCACCTGGAGGCCTATGCTGCTTGAAGGCACCTTACAATCCTGGAACGACGAGCGCGGCTTTGGCTTTATCGCCCCCGATGGCGGCGGCCCCAGGTGTTTGTGCATATCTCCGCCTTCCAAAACCCTGCCGCCCGGCCCCAAGCCCGCCAGCGGCTGAGCTATGTGCTGGACAAGCCCGCAGGCGACAAACCCCGGGCCAGCCGCGCCCGCGTGCTGGGCGCGGGCGCACCAGGCGCAGCGGCATCGCCCGCTTCGCATACCGCACGCCCACGGGCCGCAGCTGCGCGCACTCAGCGCCAGGCTACCAGTGCCGCCAGATCAGGCCCATCCGGCGGGGCAGTCCTGCTGCTGATCCCCACATTGGCGATTCTGCTGCTGGGATTGGGCCTGTGCTTTGGCTCCACCTGGCGCGCTGCAGGCTGGTATGTGTTGGCCTCGCTCGTCACCTTTGCCTGGTATGCCTGGGACAAGGCTGCCGCGCAGCAGGGGCATTGGCGCACCCCTGAAAAGCATTTGTGGCTGCTGGGTTTGCTGGGCGGATGGCCGGGGGCCTTGCTGGCCCAGCGCTGGCTGCGCCACAAATCCAGCAAGCGGGATTTTCTGCAGGTGTTCTGGCTGGCGGTGTTGCTCAACCTGGTCGCGCTGTGCCTGCTGCTTTCGCCGCTGGGCCAGCGATTCGGGCTGCCGACGTTCTGACGCCCAATCAGGCCTAAACAGCCAGCTGCCTGATCTGCGCGGCCAACTCGCCAATGCGCGCGTCCGACAGGTCATCCGTCTGCAGGCTTTGGCGCGAAGCCCAGTGGGCAAAATTGCGCGCCTGGCTGCGCTCGTAATGCGGGTCGTAGTGCAGGTCCATCAACTCGGCAAACAGCGGCGCGAGCTCGCCTTGCGCTGCCCAGCCTTGCCAGCGGCCGACCACCTCCTTGCCCTGCAGCTCCTTGAGATAGCCCAGCTTGGTGGCCAGCACACCGGCATCGGCACCCAGGTAGGCATAGTCGCGAAGCAGATAGTCCAGGCGCGCCTGCGCTGAGGCCTGCACTTCGATGACGGGTGCCTGGCGCATATGCTCGACCAGCGCCATCGGCACGGAGATGCGGCCGATCTTGGCGCTTTCGCCTTCGATAAACACAGGGCGCTCCAGATCGAACTGGCCGATCTGCGTGGCCAGCAAGGTCTCGAAGTGCTTCTGGCTCGGCTGCTCTACACCAGGCAGCTGGCCCAGCAGCGAGCCCTTGTGGCTGGCATAGCCTTCCAGGTCAATCACCTGCGCGCCCTGCTCGGCCAGCGCATGCAGCACCCGCGTTTTGGCGCTGCCGGTGGCGCCACACAGCACCTGCAAGCGCAGGCGCGGTACCAGTGACTCCAGCCGCTCGATCACATGGCCGCGAAAGCCCTTGTAGCCGCCTGCCAGCTGCTGCGCATCCCAGCCCACCAGGCGCAACCAGGTCACCATCGAGCCGCTGCGCAGGCCACCGCGCCAGCAATAGACCAGCGGCTTCCAGTTCGCGGGCCGGTCATGGAAGGTGTCGTGCAGGTGGCGCGCCAGATTGGCGCTCACATAGGCAGCGCCCAGGCGCTTGGCCTCAAAGGGGCTGACTTGCTTGTAGATGGTGCCGATCTGGGCGCGTTCTTCGTTGCTGAGCACCGGGCAGTTGATCGCCCCGGGGATATGGTCGAGTGCGAACTCGGCAGGGGAGCGGGCGTCGACGATGGTGTCAAACTTGTGGATGTCGCTGATGCGAACAGGCTGGCGATGGGACATAAGGCAGATGCTGGCAGCGATGTGCCAGTTCAAGGATCAGGGCAAGTGCCGCAGACAACCCAGAGGTTGCGCGGCCACTGCGCAGAGTGATCGAGCCTCGATACAGCCATCGCAAGCCGGTGCGGTCGGTTGACCAGCGCCGGGCCTGCGCTGCGCGAAAAAAGTGATTATCCCATGGCAGCGTGGGCTGTTGTGGGTGGTGCACGGCTAGTGGTGCACGGCGAGTGGCGCACGGCGAGTGGCGCGCGGCCAGCGGCCTCAGCCTTCTACCGGATTCGCCGGCGTTTGCAAAAGCAATTGGTACAAGGCCAGGTCCAGCCATCTCCCAAATTTAAAGCCCACCTGGGGCATCAGGCCGACCGACTTGAAACCCAGCCGTTCATGCAAGGCGATCGAGCCGGCATTTGCCGCATCGATGGCGCCGACCAGCGCATGCACATCGTGCTTGCGCGCCTCGTCAATGATGGCCTCCATCAGCTGCAGACCCAGGCCCTGGCCGCGCTGATCGGCGCGCACATAGACCGAATGCTCCATCGTGTACTTGTAGGCCGGGTAGGCGCGGAAGGCACCATAGCTGGAAAAGCCCAGCAACTCGCCGGCGGCATCCTCGATGCCGATCACCGGGTAGCCGCCTTGCAGCTTGGTATCAAACCAGGTACGCATATGGCCCGCATTGCGCGGCTGGTAGTCATACAGCGCCGTGCTGTTGACAATGGCGTCGTTCAGAATCGCCAAAATTGCTGGCGCATGCCGGTCATGGGTACAGCGCACCCAGTGTCTCTCAGTCATCGATCTCTCCAGGAAAAACTACAGGCAAGGCCGGCAGGGAGGCGCCCAGCGCCGCTAGCGCCAGCAAATAGCGGGCGGACTCGGTGCCGGGGTTGCTAAATACCAGGGTTTGGTTGAGCACCATCGCCAGGCAGTCTCCCGCCTGCAAATGCCAGCTTTGCGTGCCCAGGCTCAGCTGCAGCTCGCCTTGCAGCAGCCACAGCTGCTGGTGCAGCGGCTGGCTGCGCAGGCCGTTGTCAAAGGCCACGCGCTGGCCGGGCGGAAACACCACCTCCACCATCTCGAACGGCGCAGGAAACCCCACCGGGCTCAGCTGCCGGCGTTCATAGCCGGTGGCAGGATCACGCCAGCGCGGCTGGACAGCTGCGCGCGCCAGGGGCTGGGGCGCTTGCGCCTGGCGCTCATCGGCAAACAGCGCTGCCAGCGGCACCTGCAAGGCCTGGGCCAGCTTGCCCAGCACGGCGGCGGTGGCGCTGGTCTGCCCACGCTCAATCAGTGAAATCATCGAGCGGCTGACACCGCTGCGCTGCGCCAGCACCTCCAAGGTGTAGCCACGCTGTTTGCGCAGGGTGCGCACCTTGGCAGAGAGCAACTCGTCAACCGTCATACACCCACTTTATCAGAAATTAATTCCTGTATATTGGATTTTTAAGCGATACGCGGGTATTGCCACCTGGCAAGTGGCGCACTGGGTGAGAGACATGCTGCTGGCGCTTTAAGGAATTTGGCGGCGCAACGCCTCGAAGAACAAGGTGGACTGCAGGCGCTCACCATTGGCCTGCTCGGCCACACGCGCGGCCAGCGCCGGATCGCAGGGCGCCAGCGGCACGCCGGTCGATTGCGCCAGCACCTGGGCCTGGCAGGCGCGCTCCAGGTAGTACAGATCGTCAAACGCATAGTCCATGCGCTCACCGCAGACGATGATGCCGTGGTTGCCCAAAAAGCTGATGTCCGCGCCCTGCATGGCCTGCGCAATGCGCTCGCCTTCGCGGTCGTCGAGCGCAAAACCGTTGTACTGGGCGTCAACTGCCAGGCGGCCATGGAAGCGCATGGCGTTCTGGCTCAAGGTGGTGTCCAGCGCGCGCTGCGCCGTCAAGGTCAAGGCCGTGGCATAAGGCATGTGGGTGTGCAGTACGCAGGTCTTGCGCGCAATGCGGTGCACGGCAGCATGGATGAACATCGCCGTGGGCTCGACCACATGGCCGCCCGCCACCACGGCCCCCTGCGCGTCCACCATCACCACATCGTCCGCCTGGATCTCGCCCCACATCAGGCCGCGCGGGTTCAGCAAGAAATGCTGGCCATCGGGCAGCGCCATGCTGAAATGGTTGCACACGCCCTCACCCAGGCCAAAGTGTGCAGCAGCACGCAAGGCCAGCGCCATGTCCTCGCGCATGCGCAGCACATCGGGGCGGATAAACAGGGGGTGGGAAAGATCGGCAGGCGCAAAGGGAGCGTTCATGGGACGGGGGGAATCGAATGGAATCTGCGCAGTATGTCGTCTGAGCACTGGCCCGGCAATGGGGAAAGCGACAGCAACCACCCGCACGCAAAAAAGCCCGCCATCGATCGATGGGCGGGCTCGCTTGTGCAGCACCAGCGCGCAAGGGCTGGGTAGCTGCGCTTATTGGATCAGGTTGACGCCGGTCTTGGACTGCACATCGTCAAAGCTCACTTCGGGGGCCAGCTCAACCACCTTCAGGCCTTCGGGCACCACATCAAACACACCCAGGTCGGTAATGATGCGGTCCACCACGCCCACGCCAGTCAATGGCAGGGTGCAGTCCTTCAAGATCTTCAGGTCGGTGGTGCCGTCCTTCTTCTTGGCCACATGTTCCATCAGCACGATGACGCGCTTGACGCCGGCGACCAGGTCCATCGCGCCGCCCATGCCCTTGACCATCTTGCCTGGAATCATCCAGTTGGCCAGGTCACCCTTTTCGGACACCTGCATGGCGCCCAGGATGGACAGGTTGATCTTGCCGCCACGGATCATCGCAAAGGACTGGTCCGAGCTGAAGATGGACGAGCCGGCAATTGTGGTCACCGTCTGCTTGCCGGCATTGATCAGGTCGGCGTCGATGGCTTCTTCCGTTGGGAAGGGGCCGATGCCCAGCATGCCGTTTTCCGATTGCAGCCACACTTCCTTGTCACCGGTGTGGTTGGCCACCAAGGTAGGAATGCCGATACCGAGGTTCACATAGAAGCCGTCTTCCAGCTCTTGCGCCGCACGTGCGGCCATTTGGTCTTGGGTCCAAGGCATGACTGGCTCCTTAGTGCTTTTCGGTGATGGTGCGCTTTTCGATGCGCTTCTCGGGGGTGGCGTTGAGCACCAGGCGGTGCACATAGATGCCCGGCAGATGGATCTCGTCGGGCTTCAAGGCGCCCACTTCGACAATCTCCTCGACCTCGACGATGCAAACCTTGCCGCAGGTGGCCGCTGCCGGGTTGAAGTTGCGTGCCGTCAGGCGGAACTGCAGGTTGCCGCTCTTGTCCGCGCGCCAGGCCTTGACCAGCGACACGTCAGCGACGATGGAGCGCTCCATCACATAGGTTTCGCCGTCAAACTCGCGCAGCTCCTTGCCTTCGGCCACTTGCGTGCCCACACCAGTCTTGGTGAAGAAGGCGGGGATGCCGGCGCCGCCAGCACGCATCTTCTCGGCCAGGGTGCCTTGCGGGGTGAATTCCAGCTCCAGCTCGCCGGCCAGGTACTGGCGCTCGAACTCCTTGTTTTCGCCCACATAGGATGCAATCATCTTCTTGATCTGGCGCGTCTCCAGCAGCTTGCCCAGGCCAAAACCATCGACACCGGCATTGTTCGATGCCACCGTCAGGTCCTTGACACCGCTGTCGCGCAGCGCTTCGATCAAGGCCTCGGGAATCCCGCAAAGGCCAAAGCCGCCCACGGCCATTAACTGCTTGTCTGCCACCACGCCTTTGAGCGCGTCCGCAGCACTGGGGTAGATCTTGTTCACACTTGTCTCCTGATAAGAAGGGCTTGTATCGCCAATCAAGCATACTACGTATTAGGATACGTAGTATTTCGTAAAGGGGACAATTTTTGCCATGGCAGTGACACCACTCGACTACCGACAAGCCTTCGAAATGGCGCCTGTGGGCCTGGTGGTGTCCCACCGGCGGGTCATGATCGACTGCAATGAGCAGGTCTGCGACATGTTCCGCACCTCGCGCGAGCTGATGATGGGCCAGTCCTTTCAGATCCTCTACCCCAGCGCCGACGAGTTCGAGCGCCTGGGCCGGCGCATCGCGCCCATCATGGGCACGCATGGCCTGTACTCGGACAACCGCATCATGAAGCGCGCCAATGGCGAGATGTTCTGGTGCCACGTGATGGGCCGCGCCTTCAACCGCGAGGACCCGCATGAAGGCGGCGTCTGGAGCTTTGAGGACCTGAGCGCGCTGCGCCCGGTGCGCGCCGAGCTCACGGCCCGCGAGCGCGAGGTGGCCGCCCATCTGCTCGAAGGCATGACCAGCAAGGAAATTGGCCGGGGACTGGGCATCAGCCACCGCACGGTCGAGATCTACCGCACCCGGCTGATGCGCAAATATGGCGCGGATTCATCGGCCGAGCTGGTGCAAAAGCTGCTGGCCGGGGGCAGCTCGCTCGATATCGTGCTGGGACCGGACGATATCTGAACCCGGCACAAGAACTTGCTCGGCGCTGCCGAGCAAGGTTCTTTCAGTGCAGCTTCATGCGGCCCGATACGCGCTGCTGCAGCAAACGGGCCAGCGCCAGCACCGCCGTCTTGCCAGTGCCCAAAATGGCGCGGTGGTGCATCAGGTGCAAGGACATATACATCCACTTGGCAATGAGGCCCTGCACAAAAAAGTTCTTGCCCGAGAGCCCTCCCATCAGATTGCCCACGCCCTTGTTGTCGCCCAGCGAGACCAGCGAGCCAAAGTCCTGGTAGACAAACACTTCGTTGAACGAGCGCTGCTTGAGCGCGGCAAACAGCAGCTTGCACAAATAGCTGCCCTGCTGGTGCGCGGCTTGGGCGCGGGCCGGCACAGTCTTGCCTTCCGTCCAGGTGGCAGCGGCGCAGTCGCCCATCGCATAGATGCGGCTGGCACTGGTGCGCAGGTGGTCATCGACGACAAACTGGTTGATACGGTTGACTTCCAGCCCCAGGCGCGCATTGCTGTCGGCTGCCTTGATGCCTGCGGCCCAGACGATCAGATCGGCCGGCACCTCGCCGTTGGACGTGATCACCTGGCCCTGCGCCAGCGACTGCACACGCGTGCCGGTCATCACCCGCACGCCCTTGCGCTCCAGCGCCACACGGGCCTGCTCCGAGATACGGGGCGGCAGCCCGCCCAGAATCCGCTCGCCGCCTTCGATCAGGCTGATATCGAGCCGGAAGCGCTGGCTGTCCGACAGGCTCTCGAGCAGCATCTGGTGCGCCTCGATCAGCTCGGCCGACAGCTCCACACCCGTGGCACCGGCGCCCACAATGGCGACCGCCAGCGAGCGCGGCTCGGCATACGAGGCATGGGCACAGGCGCCAAGCCAGTCGGCATGGAAGCGCTGCGCATCGCGCACGCTCTCGAGCAGATAGGCGTGCTCGATACCTGGGGTGCCAAAAGAATTGGAGCCACTGCCCATCGCCAGCACCAAATGCTGGTAGCTGATGCCGCGCTCAGGCACCACCTGCTTGCCCGCATCGTTGATGACCGGCGCCAGCACAATGCTTTGCTTGGCGGCATCGAGCCCCATGCATTCGCCCATCGCAAAGCTGAAATGGTTGCGGCGTGCCAGCACGGTATAGGACAGGCCTTCCTGGTGCGCATCGAGCGTGCCCGCTGCCACTTCGTGCAAGGTGGGCTTCCAGATGTGGAAAGGCATTTTGTCCACCAGCAAGACCCGCTCGCGCCCTTCGCGCGCACCCAGTTTGCGCCCCAGTTGTGCGGCCAGTTCCAGTCCACCTGCACCGCCGCCCACAATCACCACGTCATAGTGCATGTACGATTCCTCAAAAGATGGCTGCCATTGTTGACCATTGCCAGATTTCCTGCACCTGAGCGCTCGGATTCACAATGAAAATCCAAGGCATTCCCCACCATCGCAGCAAGGCCCACCATGCTTGAACAGATCGCTGACAACCTCTGGAGCGCCACCCATCAGATCAGCGTGCACGGCCTGCCCGTGCGCACCCGCATGACCGTGGTGCGCTTGCCCGGTGGCGCGCTGTGGCTGCATTCGCCCATTGCGCCCGCGCCCACGCTGCGCGCAGCCTTGGATGCACTGGGCGACGTGCGCTGGATCGTCGCCCCCAACCGCATGCACCACCTGTTTGCCGGTGCATGGCAGGCGCATTACCCGCTGGCAGCGCTATGGGGGGCACCGGGCCTGGCGGCCAAGCGCCCTGATCTTCCCCAGTTGCACAGCCTGGACCAGGCACTGCCCGCAGCCTGGCAGCCCGCTGTGCAAATGCAGCCCTTTGCAGGCCTTCCCATTCTGAATGAATGCGTCTGGCTGCACCAGCCCAGCGCCAGCCTGGTCGTGACCGATGTGCTGCAGTACTACCCGCAGGATCTGTCGCTGTCGGCGCGTCTGTTCAACAGCCTCAATGGCACGCGCAGCCGCCTGGCCATGCCGCGTGCACTGCGCTTTGCGATTCGGGACCGGACAGCGGCCAGCGCCGCGGCAGCGCGCATCTGCGCCTGGCCGGTGCAGCGTCTGGTGCTGGCCCATGATGCGCTCATCACTGAAGACGCTCAGCAGCAACTGAATCAGGCGCTGGCGTTTTTGCTGAGCGACAAGCCCTGAACAGAAGATCACTCAGGACACCCGAAAACTCTCCAGGTGGATGCTGGTCTCGCTGTTGCTGATGCCCTTGATCAGCCGGATGCGCTCGAGCACCTGCGACAGCGCCTCCAGGCTGGCCACCTGCAGCTCGGCGAGCAGATCCCAACGGCCGTTGGTGCTGTGCAGCGCCGCCACCCCGGGCTCGCCCAGCAGGGATGCCATCACGCGCCGCGTGTCATTGCCGGTGATCTCGATGCTCATCCAGGCGCGCAGCACATCGGGCTGCACATCCGGGCGCAGGCGCACGCTGTAACCCACGATCAGGCCCTCGCGCTCCAGGCGGTCCATGCGGTTGGTAACGGTGCCGCGCGACACGCCCAGCTTGCCCGCCAAGGTGGCCACGCTCTCGCGCGCATTCTGGCGCAGCAGGCTGATCAAGGCTTGGTCAATATTATCGATATGCACAACACAGCCTGACTAATTGCTCTGGATCCTGTCATTTTCTACCATTTTTTGCACTTTGCTTTATGGCCGCTTGGACAGACACTGGTTACAGCCGCTGCAGCTGCGCCTTTTGGTGCGCGCAGCGGGCATGCCATAACGCAAAACCAGGAGCCATCACCATGACAACCCATCCAGGCCAAGTTGACTTTCTCAGCACCGATGCCGCCGCCACGCTGGTGCAACGTGTCGGCCTGACCGAGCTGCTGCGAGGCCTGGTCAGCGCGCTGGAGCAGGACTTCTCGCGCTGGCAAGACTTTGACAAGACCGCGCGCCTGGCCCACCACACGCCCGATGGCGTGATGGAATTGATGCCAGTGGGCGATGCCAGCCACTTTGCTTTCAAATATGTCAATGGCCACCCCAAAAATCCACAGCAGGGCATTCCGTCCATCATGGCCTTTGGTGCCTTGATGCGCAGCGACACCGGCGCGCCCATTTTGCTGAGCGAGTTGACCTTGACCACCGCCTTGCGCACTGCGGCCACTTCGGTGATGGCCGCCAAGCTGCTGGCACGGCGCAGCAGCCGCAGCATGGCGCTGATTGGGAACGGCTCACAGAGCGAATTCCAGGCCCTGGCCTTTGTCCGCCTGCTGGGCATTCAGTCGCTGCGCCTGTTTGATATCGACCCTGCCGCCACCGACAAGCTCATCCACAACCTGCAAACCCAGTTGCCCGGACTGCAACTGCAGCGCTGCAAGAACGCGGCCGAGGCTGTGCAAGGCGCCGATATCGTCACCACGGTTACTGCCGACAAGACCAATGCCACCATCGTCAGCCGCGCGATGGTCGAGCCGGGCATGCACCTGAACGCCGTGGGCGGCGACTGCCCGGGCAAAACCGAGCTGGACGCGGCGATTCTGCTGGACGCCAAGGTCTTCGTCGAATTTGCGCCGCAAAGCCGTATCGAAGGCGAGATCCAGCATATGCCCGAGGACTTTGCCGTCACCGAGCTGTGGCAGGTGCTGCGCGGCGAGCAAGCGGGCCGCCAGCACGAGGACGAAATAACAGTATTCGACTCGGTCGGCTTCGCGCTGGAAGACTACACCGCCTTGCGCTATATGCATGCGCTGGCCCGGGAGCACCAGCTGTTGCAACCGCTGGCCCTGCTGCCACAATTGCGCAATCCCAAAAACCTGTTCGCGCTGCTGCTGCCGCCCGACGTCCCCCATCACGACCACGAACAAGCCCACTGCCATGCCATCCCAGCCTGACCTCCTTCGCTCGCCCTCCACCGCCCTCAGTCTGATCGGCGTGCCCACCGACATCGGCGCAGGCCGCCTGGGCGCCGCGATGGGGCCGGATGCCTTGCGCGTAGCGCAACTGGGGCCCGCCTTGGCTGAGCTGGGCTGCGAGGTGCGCGACCTGGGCAACCTGGCGGGCCCGGCCAACCAGCGCAAGCCGCGCGATGCCGAGCATGGCAATCTGCGCAACTTTGGCGAAGCCGTCGCCTGGAACCGGGCGGTGCATGACGCCGTGCACGGGCAGCTGGCAGCAGGCCGCATGCCCTTGATGCTGGGCGGCGACCACAGCCTGGCGGTCGGCTCGATCAGCGCCGTGGCCCGCCACTGCCGCGACACCGGCAAGCGCCTCTTTGTGCTCTGGCTCGATGCCCATGCGGACTTCAACACGCCCGAGACTTCTCCCTCGGGCAATATCCACGGCATTCCGGTGGCCTGCCTCGCAGGCCTGGGCCCGCGCGAGCTGACGCACCTGGCCGGTTTTGCACCGGCGCTGGGCCCGCAGTCGCTGTGCCAGATCGGGCTGCGCAGTGTCGATGCGCAGGAAAAGCACTTGATCAAGACCCACAACATCGATGTGTTTGACATGCGCGCCATCGACGAGCTGGGTATGCGCGAGACCATGCTACGCGCACTGGCACCGTTGGCCGGCTGTGACCCAAGCCAGACCCATCTGCACCTGAGCTTTGATGTGGATTTTCTCGACCCCGAGATTGCCCCGGGCACAGGAACCACCGTGCGCGGCGGCCCCAACTACCGCGAAGCGCAGCTGTGCATGGAGATGATTGCCGACACCGGCCTGCTCGGCTCGATCGACATCGTCGAGCTCAACCCGGCGCTCGACCTGCGCAACCAGACCGCCGAGCTGGTGGTGGACCTGGTGCAAAGCCTGTTTGGCAAAAGCACCCTGGTCAAGGATATGCGCAGCTGATCACAGCAGGGGCCCGCGCGCTCCTGCACACTGCGCTTCAGAGAAGCATTCTTGTAGTCATTGTCTGACAGCACCGATTCATGCAGCGGTGCTGTAATGGCGCGTGTCTGCCCTGGTCTTGCGCGGGTGCCGTCCGCCCGCTCGCGGCGCCTGTGATTTTTCTCAATCACCGCGTTGCGGATATTCAATCAGCGCAAGCGTGTGGGGCAGCACCAAGGCGTTCATAATCAAAAAACATGGAATCCGGTATATTCATCGGAATTTCCTTTCATCGGATACCCCCGCGGTATCTGGCGTCCCGTCAGCTTGAACCGGAGAACCCCCCATGACCACAGAATCCAAGTGCCCCTTCCACAGCGCCACTGCACGCAACAGCGAAACGGCAGCCCAAGGCAATGGGACGACCAGCCAAAGCTGGTGGCCCAACCAGCTGCGTGTGGACCTGCTCAGCCAGCACCACCCGGCCAACAACCCTTTGGGCGCAGACTTTAACTACGCCGACGAATTCAAGAAGCTCGATTACGAGGCCGTCAAGCGCGACCTGCGCGCGCTGATGACCGACTCGCAAGACTGGTGGCCGGCCGACTTTGGCCACTATGGCCCGCAGTTCATCCGCATGGCCTGGCATGCCGCTGGCACCTACCGCGTGCAGGATGGCCGGGGCGGCGCAGGCCGTGCGCAGCAGCGCTTTGCGCCGCTCAACAGCTGGCCGGACAACGTCAATATCGACAAGTCGCGCCGCCTGCTGTGGCCCATCAAGCAAAAATACGGCAACCAGTTGTCCTGGGGCGATCTGATGATCCTGTGCGGCAACGTCGCGCTGGAGACCATGGGCTTTCGCACCTTTGGTTTTGCCGGTGGCCGCGTCGACACCTGGATGCCTGACCAGGATGTGTACTGGGGCGCCGAGAAGGAATGGCTGGCCACCAGCGACAAGGCCAACAGCCGTTACAGCGGTGAACGTGACCTGGAAAACCCCCTCGCTGCCGTGCAGATGGGCCTGATCTATGTGAACCCCGAAGGCCCCGATGGCAATGGCGACCCGATCTCGGCGGCGCGCGACATCCGCGAGACCTTTGCCCGCATGGCCATGGACGACGAAGAGACTGTCGCGCTGATCGCTGGCGGCCACACCTTTGGCAAGACCCATGGCGCTGCGGAGGCGAGCCATGTGGGCGCCGAGCCCGAGGCCGATGGCATCGAAGCCCAGGGCCTGGGCTGGACCAGCAGCTTTGGCTCGGGCTCGGGGCGCGATGCGATCACCTCCGGCCTTGAAGTGACCTGGACGCAGACCCCCGCGCAGTGGAGCAATTTCTTCTTCGAGAACCTGTTCAAGTACGAATGGGTGCAAGAGAAAAGCCCCGCCGGTGCGATCCAATGGGTGGCCAAGGATGCCCCCGACGTCATCCCCGACGCGCATGGCGGCCCCCACAAAAAGCCCACCATGCTGACCACCGATCTGTCGCTGCGCCAGGACCCGGCTTACGAAAAGATCTCGCGCCGCTTTCTGGAAAATCCCCAGGCCTTTGCCGAAGCTTTTGCCCGCGCCTGGTTCAAACTCACCCACCGCGACATGGGCCCGCGCAGCCGCTACCTGGGCCCCGAAGTGCCCCGCGAAGAGCTGGTCTGGCAAGACCCGATCCCGGCCGTCAGCCATCCGCTGGTCAATGCCGATGATGTGGCCAGCCTCAAGGCGCAGGTCCTGGCATCGGGCTTGAGCGTGCAGGAGCTGGTGGGCACTGCGTGGGCTTCGGCCTCGACCTACCGCGGCTCAGACATGCGCGGCGGCGCCAATGGCGCCCGCATCCGCCTGGCTCCGCAAAAGGACTGGGAAGTGAACCAACCCGAGCAACTGGCCAAGGTACTGGGCGTGCTCGAAGGCATTCAGCGCAGCTTCAACAAGGCCGCTGATGGTGACAAGCGTATCTCGCTGGCCGACCTGATCGTGCTGGCCGGCAATGCCGGTGTGGAGAAGGCCGCTGCCGATGCCGGTGTGCCCACCACCGTGCCCTTCCACCCCGGCCGCAGCGATGCAACGGCCGAGCAGACCGATGCCGCATCCTTCCAGTACCTCGAGCCCAAGGCCGATGGTTTTCGCAACCACCTGCAGGGCCGCTTTGCCGCGCCGGCCGAGGCACTGCTGATCGACAAGGCCCAGCTGCTGACCTTGACCGCGCCGGAGCTGACCGTACTGGTCGGCGGCCTGCGCGCCATCAACATCAACACCGCTGGCAACCCGCAAGGCGTGCTGACGGCCAAGCCCGGCACCTTGAGCAATGACTTCTTTGTGCACCTGCTGGACATGGGCACGCAATGGAAGGCCCAGGACGACGGCAGCTTTGTCGGCGTGGACCGCAAGAGCGGTGCCCAGCGCTGGACGGCCAGCCGCGTCGATCTGGTCTTTGGCTCCAATGCGATCCTGCGCGCCGTGGCCGAAGTCTATGCCCAGACCGGTGCCAAGGAAAAAATGGTCAAGGATTTTGTCGCCGCCTGGACCAAGGTGATGGAGCTGGACCGCTTTGACCTGAAGTAAGCCGCCGCCATAAAAAGCCGCCCGCCCATCCCTGCCGCAGGGATGGGCGGGCATTTTTATGGCGGGCTGGCCTTGGCTGCTGCTGCGGCCAGCCATTTGCCGCTGGGCCAGCCGCCCGAGGCAACGGCCGCCGCCAGAATCTCGCGCAGCACGGCCAAGGTGGCGCGTACCGGCTTGGTCATGCTGCGGTTGGCGGCATAGGCCAGCGCAATCACCCGCTTGAGCTCGGGCTCGGTCAACGGCGCGCCCTCCAACCTGCCGGCTGCCAGGTCGCTGACCACCGCAATCGGGGGCAAGATGGTGTAGCCCAGGCCATCGATCACCACGCTGCGCTGCACCGGCAGCGCATCGGTCTCCACGCAGATGTTGAGCTGCAGGTTCTCCAGCGCGCAGGCATGCTCGACCAGCAGCCGGATGCCATGCGGGTTGCTGGGCAGCACCAGCGCCCGGCCCGCCATATCGGCCATGCGCACGGCCGTGGCACCAGCCATGCCGCAGCCCTTGGGGCCCAGGCCCCACAACTCCTCTTCGATGAGCGGCTCCAGCACCAGATCGGGGTGTTTCTCAGCCGCATACAGCAAGGCCACATCGACCTGGCCGCTCACCAGCCAGGGCCTGAGCGTGCCGGCGTAGGCGACCGTCAGGCGCAGCTTGATGCCCGGGTAGCGGCTGGCCAGCGCGGCGACCAGCGCGCTGGAGACCACATCGCAGGTGCTGGGCAAGAGGCCAATGGTGACGAGACCCGTCACCTCGTCTTGCGTGCCCGCCAGTTGCAGCCGCGCTTTTTCCAGCTCGCCAAACGCGCGGCGTGCGTAGCTCGCCAGCTCCTGGCCCTGCTCGGTCAGCACCATGCCATGGCGCTCGCGCTCAAACAGCGCGCAGCCCAGGTCTTCCTCCAGCATCTTCAGCTGGCGCGACACCGCCGGCTGCACCACATGCAGCAGCTCCGATGCGCGGGTCACGCTGCCGGTGTCGGCGACGGTCAAAAAGGCCTTGAGTTGCTTGAAATCCATGCTGCAGCCTCGATCAGATTGCGTGATAGTGATATCAAAAATGGTGATTATTCAAATAACATCATCACATTTTATGATGCCTTCACTGGTTCACAAAACGGAAAGCAGATGAACGCCAATCCCAACCCACCTCCCTGGCAAAAAGACATTTTTCAGGCCATCAAGGATGCCGGCGTGCAGCAAGTGGCCTATGTGCCCGATGCCGGCCACGCCTATGTCATCAAAAGCGCGATCGCCGATCCCGAGATCACCGATGTGGCGCTGACCACCGAAGAAGAAGGCGTGGCCGTGGCCGCTGGCGCCTGGCTGGGCGGCCAGCGCGCGGTGCTGCTGATGCAAAGCAGCGGTGTCGGCAACTGCATCAACATGTTCTCGCTGCTCAGCGCCGCCGACATCCCCTTTGTCACCATCGTCACAATGCGCGGTGAGTACGCCGAGTTCAACCCCTGGCAAGCGCCGATGGGCCGGGCCACGCAGGCGGCGATGGAGCTGATGGGCATCCATGTGATGCGCGTGCGCCGCCCCGAAGATGCGCAGGAGGTCGTCAGCGCGGCGCTCGATGGCGCCTTCATGGCCGGCGCCCGCATCGCCGTGTTGATTGGCCAGGACGTGATCGGCCGCAAGAAATGGGAGAGAAAGTAATGCAGACCCGCGAGAATTCCGCCGCCATGGACCGCCGCCTGTTTGTCGCGCGCCTGCTGGTCAAAACCCCCGAGGCGCTGGTCGTCACCGGCCTGGGCTCGGCCTCCTACGATGTGTTTGCCGCCAGTGACCGTGACCACAACTACTACCTCTGGGGTGCGATGGGCGGCGCCTCGTCGGTGGCCCTGGGCATTGCGCTGGCCCAGCCCACGCGCCCGGTAGTGGTCATCACCGGCGACGGCGAGCAGATGATGGGCATTGGCAGCCTGGCCACGATTGCCGCCAAGTCGCCCGCCAACCTCAGCATCGTCGTGCTGGACAACGGCCACTACGGCGAGACTGGCATGCAAAAGAGCCATAGCAGCCTGGGCACCGACCTGGTGGCCGTGGCGCGCGGCTTTGGCATTGCCCAGGTGCAGCAGCTGCGCACCTTGGACGAAGCCGATGCGCTGGCCGCGCATATCAACGCCCGCAAGGCCACCACCTTTGTGCAGGCGTTGATCCATGCCGATGAGCCGCCCCGCGCGCTGCCGCCGCGCGATGGCCCCTTCATCAAGAACCGCTTTCGCAGCGCGCTGGGCCTGCAGCCGTTCTAGCCATAGCAGGGATGCCGCCCGGCATCCCTTCTCAGCTCTATCCAGCTCTCTTCAGCACTAGCCAGCACCACCCAGAGCTGCCCTCAGCCATCGAATGCCCTTTGCCATGAAACGCTACTCCCTTCAGATTGCCGGCCTGGCCCAGCCCCCCGCCAGCGGCCAATGGATTGCCAGCCTCAACCCCTACACGGGCGAAGCCTGGGCTGAAATACCCGATGGCAGCGCCGCCGATGTCGATGCGGCCGTGCAGGCGGCGCACCAAGCCTTTAGCAGCGGCGCCTGGCCGCAGCTGAGCGCGACCGAACGCGGCGCATTGCTGCGCAAGCTCGCCACCTTGATCGAGCGCGATGCCGAGAAGCTCGCCCGCACCGAAGTGATGGACAACGGCAAGCTGTTCGCCGAGATGCGCGGCCAGCTTCAGTACATCCCGCAGTGGTTCCACTACTACGCCGGCCTGGCCGACAAGGTGCAAGGGGCCACCTTGCCGCTGGACAAGAAAGGCTATTTCGCCTTTACCCGCCATGAGCCGCTGGGCGTAGTGGCTGCCATCACGCCCTGGAACTCCCCGCTGTTTCTGCTGGCCTGGAAGATTGCGCCGGCGCTGGCAGCCGGCTGCACGGTGGTGGTCAAGCCGTCCGAGTTCACCTCGGCCTCGACCCTGGAGTTTGCCGAGCTGTTCAATGAAGCTGGCTTTCCGCCCGGCGTGTTCAACGTGGTCACCGGCTATGGCGCGCAGGTGGGCAGCGCGCTGGTGGCGCACCCGCTGGTCGCCAAGGTCAGCTTCACCGGCTCCGATGTGACCGGCCGCGCGATCAACCAGGCGGCCGCCGGCCAGCTCAAGCATGCCTCCATGGAGCTGGGCGGCAAATCGCCCAACATCGTGTTTGCCGATGCCGATCTGGAGCAGGCCATGTATGGTGCTATCTCGGGCATCTTTGCCGCCACGGGGCAAACCTGTATCGCCGGATCGCGGCTTTTGGTACAGCGCAGCATCCACGATGCCTTTGTCGAGCGCCTGGTGGCTTTTGCCGCCACCGCCCGCATGGGCGACCCGATGAGCCTGGAGACCCAGGTCGGCCCGGTCACCACCCTGCCCCAGTACGAGAAAGTGCTGTCCTATATCGACATCGCCAAGGCCGAGGGTGCCCGGGTGGTGTTGGGAGGTGCGAAAGCCAGCCGCGCCGAATGCGGCAAGGGCTGGTTCATTGAGCCTACCATCCTCACCGGCGTGCACAACGGCATGCGCATTGCGCAGGAAGAGGTGTTTGGCCCGGTGCTGTCGGTGATCCCCTTTGACGACGAGGCCGATGCGCTGCGCATTGCCAACGATGTGCGCTTTGGCCTGGCCGCTGCCGTCTGGACTAGCGATATCGGGCGCGCGCTGCGCATGTCCGAGCGCCTGCAGGCGGGCACCGTCTGGATCAACACCTACCGCGCCGTCAGCTTTATGGCGCCCTTTGGCGGCTACAAGGACTCGGGCCTGGGCCGCGAAAACGGCCAGAGCGCGATCTACGAATACCTGCAGACCAAGTCGGTCTGGATCAATAGCGGAGCGACCACGAGCAACCCCTTTGTACTGCGTTAGTTCCCGCGCCTAACAGGTGACACAGAGCACCGCAGGCCTTTCGTTTAAAAACTCTAGGAGACAAACCATGAGAAAAGCACACGGCCCCCTGACTGCCGCGGCACTGGCTACGGCCGCCCTGCTCGCCACCGGCGCGCAGGCCGCGCCCGACAAGGTCAAGATCGCCTTCATCACCGACATGTCGGGCCTGTACTCGGACTTTGATGGGCCCGGTGGCCTGGACGCGATCCGCATGGCCGTGGCCGATTTTGGCGGCGAGGTGCTGGGGCGCAAGATCGAGATCATCTCGGCCGACCACCAGAACAAGGCCGACATCGCCGCATCGAAGGCGCGCCAATGGTGGGATAACGACAATGTCGACCTGATCATCGGAGGGTCGAACTCGGCCGTGTCGCTGGCAATCAGCAACCTGTCCAAGGACAAGAAAAAGGTGTTCATCAGCGCCGGCGCCGGTGCCGATTCGCTGACCGAAGAGGCCTGCCAGCCCTATATGGTGCGCTACACCTACTCCACCTCAGCGCAGGCACGCGGCACTGCCGCCGCGCTGGTGGGCCAGGGCTACAAGGACTGGTACTTCCTCACGTCGGACTACGCCTTTGGCCACTCGATGGAGCAGGCCGCGATCAATGTGGTCAAGCAAACCGGCGGCAATGTGGTGGGCGCGATCCGCCATCCGCTCAGCACCTCCGATTTCTCGTCCTATGTGATGAAGGCGCAAAGCTCGGGCGCAAAGGTGATGGGCCTGGCCAATGGCGGCGGCGACACAATCAACGCCATCAAAACCGCCAAAGAGTTTGGCATTGACAAGAAGATGAACGTGGCCGCGCTGATGGCCTTCATCACCGATATCCACAGCCTGGGCCTAGGCATCACCGGCGGCATGTACCTGACCGAGGGCTGGTACTGGGACATGAGCGATGCCTCGCGCGCATTCTCCCAGCGCTTCTACGACAAGAACAAGAAGATGCCCACCACCTTCCAGGCGGGTGACTACTCGGCCACCACCACTTACCTGAAGGCAGTGCAAAAGGCAGGCAGCACCGAGCCCGACCAGGTGATGGCCGCGCTCAAGTCGCTGCCCATCGATGACATGTTTGCCAAGGGCTACATCCGAGCCGATGGCGCCATGGTGCATGACATGTACCTGATGCAGGTGAAAAAGCCGGCCGAATCGACCAAGCCCTGGGACTACTACAAGGTGGTCAGCACCATCCCGGGCGACAAGGCCTATGCACCGTCCAAGGAAGGTGCCTGCCCGCTACTCAAGCCTGCGGCCTGAAGCCCGGCTCGCGCTTTCCGACTGACTGCGCTGCGCGCCCACCATGCGCGCAGCGCCACCTATTGCCTTGAGAGTGAGACATGAACGAGAACCTGATCAATGGCCAGTGGCTGGCCGGCGCCAGCACGATCCAAAGCTGGAACCCCTCTGACACCCGCGAACTGGTGGGCGAGTATGCGGCGGCCGATGCCCAGCAGATGCAGCAGGCCGTGGCCGCAGCGCGCGCCGCCTTTGGACGCTGGCAGCACACCACCACGCAGATGCGCTCGGACTTTTTGCAGCGCGTGTCCAACCAGATGATGGCGCAAAAGGAAAGCCTGGGCCTGCTGGTCTCGCGCGAAGCGGGCAAAACCTTGGCCGAAGGCCTGGGCGAGGTGGTGCGCGCCGCGCAGATCTTCCAGTTCTTTGCTGGCGAATGCCTGCGCTATGGCGGCGAGAGCCTGCCTTCGGTGCGGCCGGACATCGGCGTGCAGATCAGCCGCCATGCGCTGGGCGTCGTGAGCCTGATCACGCCCTGGAACTTTCCGATCGCCATCCCCGCCTGGAAGATTGCCCCGGCGCTGGCCTTTGGCAACACCGTGGTGCTCAAGCCCTCGGAATACACGCCCGGCGTGGCCCATGCGCTCTTTCGCATTCTCGATGAGCAAGGCCTGCTGCCGGGCGTGGCCAACCTGGTCAACGGCAGCGGCAAGCATGCGGCGCAGGGGCTGCTGAGCGGCGTCGATGCGGTGTCGTTTACCGGCAGCGTGCATGTGGGCCAGAGCATTGCGCAGACCGCCATCGGCGAGATGATCCGGCTGCAGCTGGAGATGGGTGGCAAGAACCCGCTGGTGGTGCTCGATGACGCCGACCTGGATGTGGCCGTGGAATGCGCACTCAACGGCGCCTTCTACTCGGCCGGCCAGCGCTGCACGGCGTCGAGCCGCCTCATCGTCACCGAGCGGGTGCATGACCGCTTTGTCGAGGCGCTGACGGCGCGCATGCGTGCCATGGTCGTCGGCAACAGCCTGGACAAGACCACGCAGATCGGGCCGGTCATCAACCAGTCGCAGTTCGACAAGATCCAGCACTACCTGGACCTGGGCAGGCGCGAAGGCGCCGAGCTGGTCGAAGGCGGCACGCCAGTGCAGGCGGCGACCCCGGGCTACTTTGTGCGGCCTGCCCTGCTCACCGCAACCCACAACGCCATGCGCATCAACCAGGAAGAGATTTTTGGCCCGGTCGCCAGCGTCATCAAGGTCGCCGACTACGACGAGGCACTGGCCACCGCCAACGACACGCGCTACGGCCTGTCGGCCGGCATCTGTACCACCTCGTTGCGCGCTGCCAACCACTTCCGCCTGCATGTGCGCAGCGGGCTGGCCATGGTCAACCTGCCCACCGCCGGGCTCGACTACCACGTGCCCTTTGGCGGCACGCGCGCCTCCAGCTACGGCCCGCGCGAGCAAGGGCGCTATGCAGTCGATTTCTACACCAGCATCAAGACGGCCTACATCGCGTACTGAGCCCTCTTTCCATTCCCATACCACTTAGAACTTTTCGCAGGAGACCCTCACCATGACAGACAGCATCGGTTTTATCGGCCTGGGGCGCATGGGCCGCTCGATGGCCGCCAATCTGCAGAAAAAAGGCTTCAGCCTGTTGGTGGCCGACCTCAACCCCCAGGCCGTGGAGGCACTGGTCGCGCTGGGCGCCGAGGCCGCGAGCGTGCCCGACATTGCACGCCGCTGCTCGGTGGTCATCACCATGCTGCCGTCCTCGGTCGAGGTCGAGCAGATCGCCCAGGGTGCCGATGGCATCTTTGCCAACGCGCTGCCCGGCACCATCTTGCTGGACATGAGCACCATTGACCCGCTCGCCACCGACCGGCTCAGCAAAGCGGCCGCCGGCCGCCAGATAACCGTGGTCGACGCCCCAGTGGGGCGCCTGGCCGAGCATGCCGACCGGGGCGAGAGCCTGTTCATGGTGGGCGCGAGCGAGGCCGATTTCGCCAAGGTCAAACCGCTGCTCGATGCGATGGGCACCACTACCTACCACTGCGGCCCGGTGGGCACAGGCGGGCGCACCAAGCTGGTCAACAACTATGTGGCCATCACCTTGTGCCAGGTCAATGCCGAGGCGCTGGCCCTGTCGCAGCGCTTTGGGCTCGACATCAGCAAAACCCTGCAGGTGCTCTTGGGTACCTCGGCCAACAATGGCCAGCTGCGCATGAACTTTCCCAACAAGGTGCTGGCTGGCGATACTTCGCCGGGCTTTACCATCGATCTGGCGCACAAGGATTTGTCACTGGTCATCAGCGCCGCGCACGCGGCGCGTGTGCCTATGCCCGTGGCCGCTGCCGTGCATGAGTCCTTTAGCCTGGCGCGTGCCAGCGCGTTTGGCGGTATCGATTTTTCCGGCATGGCCGATGTGGTCTGCGAGCTGGCCAAGATCGAGCGGCCCCGCGTGCCCAAGGGCTGGAAGCCCAGCTGATCGCCGAGCAGCTGCAAGCCGCCCAGGAAGAAACGCCCGCCAGGGGCGTTTTCTGCATCCGGCCCTTGGCTCAGAGCATCGATGCGCGGTGCGCCGCCACCCCGGCCATCGCCCCATCGGCCACCGACAGCGCAATGCTGCCCGCTGCACGCGCAGCATCGCCGCAGGCAAACACATTGGCTACGCTGGTCTGCTGCATTGCATCGACCTGCACATAGGGGCCCATCGGGCCATCGGCCAGCACGCATCCGAGCTGCTGGGCCACGGGGCTCGCGGGCGTGGTGCGGGGCTGCGTGAACAGGCCTTGCATAGCCAAGGTCCGGCCATCGGCCAGCACCACATCCGCCCAGCCATCGATGCGCAGCACCGGCGTGGCCTCGATCTGGGTGCCGCGCCGGGCAAACCCGACCAGATCCGCCTCCGTCGGCTCGTAGAGCCCGTTGAGGAACAAGGTGGTCGGGCCCCAATCGGGCAGCATCAGTGCATGGTGCTGGGCCAGTGGTGACGCGGCAATCACACCAATCGCGCCGCCGCCCACCTCATAGCCATGGCAGTACGGGCAATGGAACACGCTGCGGCCCCAGCGCTCGGCCAGGCCCGGCACGGCGGGCAGTTCATCGCGCACACCGGTGGCCAGCACCAGGCGGCGCGCCACCAGCAACTGGCCCCCCACCTCCAAGGTCAGCTCGCCGCTAGGCAGTACCCGGGCCTGCCGGGCCTTGGCTTCGATCCAGCGCACGGTCGAGTATTGCAGCAATTGCGCACGCGCCTCTTGCCACAGCTGGGCAGGCGCCATGCCGTCGCGCGACAAAAAGCCGTGCGAGCTGCTGCCGGCCTCGTCCACAAAACGGTTGCGGCGCAGGCCCGCATCGACGACGGTGACCTGGCGGCGCGCCCGTGCCAGCTGCAACGCAGCCGACATACCGGCATAGCTGCCGCCGACGATGGCGAAATCAGTGTGCATGTCCATGGTGGTCCTCTATACGGTGGGGGGTGGATGTTTTGGCCAGCCGGTGCGCACGCAGCGAAGCGCCGATCTGGGCAGACAGCTGCGCCAGGGTGATGCCGCCCAGCTGGGCCAGGAGCGAGGCCTCGGCCTCCTGCATCGCGCTGCGCAGCGAGCTGTTCACGACCTGTGCGACCAGGCACTCGGGGTGGTCCTCGCGAAAGCCAAGCGACACCAGCGCCGGTGCGCCCAGCGCCTGGTGGATATCGCGCAGCGTCGTCTCGCCCCAGCTGGGCGCAATCAGCCAGCCGCCCCCATGGCCCTTGCCGGACGAGACCATGCCCGCCTCGCGCAAGCCGGCCATCAAGCGCCGCAGCACCACTGGGTTGGTGTCCATGGTCTGCGCCAGGACCTCGGAGGTCAGCGGCGTCTGCGCCTCGGCCAGGTGCAGCAGCACATGGAGAACATCTGAAAACTGGCTGTTATGCTTCATGCAACTATTGTAGTTACATGAAATGAATCTGTGCCATCAGCTCTGCAAAGAACCATTACCCCCGCTAAGGTCAAGCGCTTGTTGTGATTTCTATCGACCTTGCAAGTTTTTGTCGGTTCTCCATGGGTTTTGAATTTTTCTCACTGAAGTTTGAACTCGGAGCGTTTTGAGCTCAGCCCGAGGGTGTGCAGGGGCGGCTTCCAGCCTGTCGCCGGCCCGTGAGACTGCTGATGCGCCTGGTCCATTCGAAACTAGGATGGCGGCTATCGGCCGGTAGAGGACAGCCGCAAGGCAGCTCCGATAGACGACTTCAGGCTGATTGCTGCCGGTCAGAATGCGGCATCGAACAGCCGCTGACGTCGAAACCTGCCAATCGCCATTGCCATACGCTTTTCCGTAAGGCATCACCGTTTTTCGCAATGTCGGCACGTGAAACACGAGCACTGTCAGGACCAACTCGCGGTTCTTGTCGCCGCTGCTATGAAAGACGTATCGGAAGCCGCTCTCGTGCGGTCACGCCACGGCGCGTTTGAAGTTGCCGTGCGCCTTGGCAACAGTGTCGATGCCGGTGAGAACGGTTGAGGTCTCAGTGCCACGATTGAAAACGAGGATCGCGGTTTTCCTATCGCGCCACGTGGTGTAGCCAAGCCGCTGGTCAATGGCCTCACCGAAGGCTTTCGGCCCCATTCAGAACTTGCACTCTGCGATGAAGACGTTGCGGTCGCCCTCGCGCAGGAGAATATCGGTCTTGCCCGCCCTATTGAAGGTCTCGCCCGTCGCCTTGCCCTGCAAGGCCTGCGGCTACTGCGCCGCCAAATGGTTCAACAAAGCCTTGGCCGCCGACGACAGCAAGGCCGCGTCCCGGTAGCTGATCGCAAACTGCCGCTTCGCCCAGTTGTCCGCCAGCGGAATCACCCGAACATCCGTGTTGGCGGCAAAGCTCAGTGCCACTTCGCGCGGCACCACGCTGATCGCCAGATTGGCCTGGACCACGCGCAGCGCGGCATCAAAGTTGGAGACGTGCACGCGGTGGCGCAGCGCCTTTCCTTCTTGTGCGGCGGCGCGGGTGAGCAAAATTTGCACTGCGCTCAACGCCGGCATGCTGACATGTTCGTAGTCCAGTACGTCAGAGAAGTGCACCGCTGCGCTTTGCGCCATGCGTGCGATGGGGTGGCTTTTGTGGGCCGCAATGGCCAGGTGGTCGCTGCTATACGGCTGGGTCTGCAGGCCGCTCAAATCGGCTGCGTCCCAGCAAATCCCCATGGCCGCACGCCCTTCGCGCACGCCGCGCACCACATCCGGGCTCACGCACTCCTCCAAAGTCACACGGATACTGGTGTGCGCGGGTTGCTGCAAAAAACTTGCGACATGGTCGGCCAAGGATTCGGCCATCACCGACGCCGTGACCAATACCCGTACCTGCCCCTGTACGCCCTTGCTATAGGCCGCCATTTCTTGCTGCATGTGGTTGGCGGCGGCCAGCATGGTGCGCGCATGCTCTAGCAAAGTCTCACCCGCCGCCGTGGGGCGCAGGCCGCGCCGTTCGCGGATGAACAAGGGCGCGCCCATCTGGTGCTCAAGCTGCGCCAGGCGCTTGCTGATGGCAGATGCCACCAGCGCCTCGGCCTGCGCCACACGGGCAATGCTGCGCTGCTCGCAGACCTGCACAAACAGCCGCAGGTTCAGCAGACTCAGGTCATACATGATTTTCCTTTTTGGAACGAAACCGCTTCCGCATTGGATTATTGCTGATGCTTTGGAAAATCTAAAATCAGAGCCAACGACAAAAGCCAGGAGACACGATGACCGCCACCTCAACCCTTGCTACACGGCGCGCCAGCATTCGCGAAGTTGGCCTGCGCGATGGCCTGCAAAGCCTGGCCAGCATCGTCAGCACCGCCGACAAATGCGCCTGGATTGACGCCGCCTACGACGCCGGTATGCGGGAGATGGAGGTGGGATCGATGGTGCCCGCGCACCTGCTGCCCCAGCTGGCCGATACCGAAGCCGTTCTCGCCCATGCCTGCAGCAAACCCGGCTTGCTCGCCTCTGTCCTGGTACCCAACCTCAAAGGCGCCGAGCGCGCCTTGGCAGCGGGTGCGCAGTCCATGGTCGTGCCGTTGTCGGCCAGCCATGCGCACAGCCTGGCCAATCTGCGCAAAACACCTGACGATGTCGTGGCGGAAGTCGCCCGCATCCGCGCAGTGCGCGACGCAGCGGGCAGCCGCGCCCACATTGAAGGCGGCGTGGGTACGGCCTTTGGCTGCACGCTGCAAGGCGATGTGGCCGAAAGCGAGGTGCTGCGCCTGATGCAGGCCTTGCTGGACGCAGGCGCCGACCATGTGAGCCTGGCCGATACCGTGGGCTATGCCGACCCCGACAGCGTGCGCCGTTTGTTTGAAAAAGCCCGGAAACTGGTGGGCGACCGGCTGCGCACCGCCCATTTTCACGACACCCGCGGCATGGGTCTGGCCAACGCCTATGCGGCCTGGCAAACCGGCATCACCCACTTTGACGCCTGCCTGGGCGGCATTGGCGGCTGCCCGCATGCACCGGGTGCCAGTGGCAATGTGACCACCGAAGACCTGGCCTATATGCTGCAGCGCATGGGCATTGATTCGGGTCTGGATGTTCCCGCCCTTTTGCAGCTGCGCCAACGCATGCACGCCTGGCTGCCCAACGAGCGGCTGCACGGCAGCCTGTGGCAAGCGGGGGTGATTGCAGCACCCCAGGCCTCTACCGCCATTTGCCCTTAAGTTTTAGACCAAATCAACCGCTGACGCTCACCCCATGCGCGCTAGTAGCTATTAAAATATGAGTACTCCATCTCCCTCTCCATCGCTCCCACTCGCCGGTATCCGCGTGGTCGAATTCACCCACATGGTCATGGGCCCCACCTGCGGCATGGTGCTAGCCGACCTGGGGGCCGAAGTCATCAAGGTTGAACCTGTCGAGGGTGACCGCACGCGTTACTTGCTGGGTGCGGGCGCCGGCTTTTTCCCCATGTTCAATCGCAACAAAAAAAGCATTGCGCTGGACCTGCGCCAGCCCCAGGGACTGGAAGCGGCCATACGCCTGGCCAGCACGGCCGATGTAGTGGCGCAAAACTTCAAGCCCGGCGTGATGACCAAGTACGGCCTGGATTATGCCGCGCTGTCCAAGCTGAACGAGCGCCTGATCTATGTGAACCACACCGGCTTTTTGCCCGGGCCGTACGAGCACCGCACAGCGCTGGACGAGGTCGTGCAGATGATGGGGGGCCTGGCCTACATGACAGGCCGTCCCGGCGACCCGCTGCGCGCGGGCACCAGCGTGAACGACATCATGGGCGGCATGTTTGGCGCGATCGGCGCCATGGCAGCGCTGATGCAGCGCGCCCAAACCGGCAAGGGGCAAGAGATTGACTCGGCGCTGTTCGAGAACAACGTCTTCCTCGTCGGCCAGCACATGATGCAGTACGCCGTGACGGGCGAGGCGGCCGAGCCCATGCCCAACCGTATCTCGGCCTGGTCGGTGTACGACGTGTTCACCGTCCAAGACGGCGAGCAGATCTTTTTGGCCGCCGTGAGCGATGCCCAGTGGCGCACCATGTGCCAGGCCTTTGGCTGGGCCGATCTGCTGGCCAACCCGCGCTACACCACCAACAACGAACGCGTACGTGAGCGCCCGGCCCTGCTCGCCGATCTGCGCGCGCGCCTGGCACGCATGGATGTCGCACAGGTCGCCAAAATCTTTGAAGACAACGGCCTGCCCTACGCCCCCATCAGTAAGCCAGAACAACTGCTGGACGACCCGCACCTGCAGGCCACCGGCGGTTTGGCCGAGGTAACACTGACCGACGGCGAACGCGCCGGCCAAACCGCACAGACCACCTTGCTGCCGCTGCGCATGGCGGGCGAGCGCCTGACCGTACGCCAAAACCCGCCGCGTCTGGGCGAGCACACCGCCGAGTTGCTGGCCAGCCTGGGCTACGACGCCGCGCAGATCAGCGCCATGCAGGCCGCCCAGGCAGCTGCATAATGCTACTAATATAAGAGCATAAAATCCTTTATAGACAGGCGAAAAGCCGCAATCAGGAGACAAACATGCACCCCACCCGCCCATACACCCGCCGCACCGTACTGGCCATGGCGCTGGCCAGCCTCACTAGTGGCGCCTTGCCCGCGCTGGCGCAAACCAAGCCGGCAGGGCACGACAAAGCGCTGCGCGTCATCTTGCCGCTATCGGCGGGCTCGGGGGCCGACGGCGCCATTCGCGCCATAAGCACGCCCATCAGCAAAGCCCTGGGCCAGACCCTGGTGATTGAGAACCTGCCTGGCGCAGGCGGCATCACCGGCACGGCGCAGATTGTGCGGGCGTCCAAAGATGGGGACACCATTGGCATCGTCAGCAACAACCACGTCGTCAACCCCAGCCTGTACAAAAACATTCCCTTTGATTCGATCAAGGACATCGCGCCCATCACCATCATCGGCACCACGCCCTTTGTGCTGGTGGCCAACCCCAAGGTGCCTGCACGTACTGTGCAGGAGCTGATTGCCCACGCCAAGGCCCATCCCGGCACCCTCAATTACGGCTCATCGGGCAATGGCACCATCCTGCATTTGGGCGCTGCCATGTTTGTCGAGCAGGCACAGATCGATGTGCCCCACATCCCCTACAAGGGCATGGGCCAGCTGATGAATGACTTGCTCAGCGGCCAGGTGCAGCTGGGGGTGGTGGCGGTCGCACCCGCCATGGCCCACATCAAGGCCGGGAACCTGCGCGCCATTGGCATCACCAGCGCCAAACGCAGCGCCAGCCTGCCCGATGTGCCCACCATTGCCGAACAAGGCCTGCCGCAGTACGAGCTGGACGGCTGGATCGCCGCCATTGCCCCAGCGGGTGTACCCAAGACAGAAATAGATCGCCTCTACCAAGGCTTTGTGCAAGGCATTGCCTCCCCAGAAGCCCGCGAAGCGCTAATAGCCCAGGGCTACGAGATCCAGCTCACCCCGACGGATGTGGCGACCCGTTTTATGGCGAGCGAAAAGCTGCGCATGCAGGCGGCGGTGAAAGCCGCACAAGTCAAAATGGATTGAGACCGCAGATGGATCGAACTCCTCCAACAAAAGGCAGATTCAGACTGCTCTACGCTTTTGAGACTGTCTTTTCGCACGGAGTTGCTACTATGAAACCTTGGATCGCCACCGCTGCCCTAGGTGTTTGGCCCCGGCATTTGATGGATCGGATTCATTTTGAATCATTCGGGCTCGGATGACGAAAGCGAGGACGGCAATCGCTGCGCTGCTGTAGTTCAGCTTTGTGAAGCGGCCCGCTGCAACGGGTTGTGAATTCAACCGGTCAATGCAACACAATATCTGCCTTAGGCTGAATGAGTGTTTGTATGAAGCAAACACCGCGGATGTACTGCACCGAAGCTCACGCCCCGCTGCGCCATGCCACAATCGCGCAGCCCACCACCTCCCCCTCAAAGCAAAGAATAGCCTTGTTCAAAAAACTGGACTCCGTCGTGCTGTTTGTCGCCGATATCGATGCCGCAGCCGCCTGGTATGCCCAGCTCTTGGGCACGGAGGTGCAGCACGAGAACGCGCACTATGCCTTTGTGCAGGGCCCGGGCCTGTTGATCGGCTTTCATCCCGCCGATGGCAAATGCCCGGGCGGGGTGGGCGGCACGACGGTGTACTGGGAGGTGGCTGATCTGGGCGCTGCTATCGAGCGCCTGCAGGCCCATGGCGCGCGGCTCTACCGGGGGCCGATGACGACCAGCCTGGGGGCCACAGCGGCCATGCTGCTGGACCCCTTTGGTTGCAGCCTGGGCTTGCATTGCCCGGCAGGCAGCTAGCTGCCGGCGGCAAGCTGCGGGCGGCAAACCTTTACTGCAGCGCCTGGTCCGGGTTCTGCACCACCTGCAGATGCAGGATGCTGAAGTACAGCGTGATATCGCCTTGCTGGTCGATAAAGGTGCCAATGGCGCGCTGCAGCCGGGCGGCAATGCAGAGGCACTCGGTTGCCTCGGGCCGGCCGCCAGGGATGCTTGCGGTGGTCAGCAAGGCCAGCTGGTGCTCGCGGCCAAAGTCGTGGACGACCTCCAAGGCCTGGCCATGCTGGGCGGGGATATTGGCATTGGCCCAGCTCCACACAAAGCTGCCTTCGCTCTCGCTGCTGGTACCCACCAGGCAGACGGTGCCCTGCACCTCATGCAAGGGCGCCTGCAGCACCAGGCTGGCGCTTTGCAGATCCCAGTGGTAGTGCGGCGCGCTGTGCAGGCCAAACTGGCGGGGCCACTCGGTATTGCGGGCCATCATGGTCTCGACGGCTTCGCGGCTCCAGGCGGCCCAGTCGGTCTCGCCCCCTTTGGGGCTGGTGGTGGTGTCGTTCATAGCGCTAGCGGTTCAAAATGCAGCCGCCATTGTCGGCCAATCCGGGCCTGCTGGTCAGCAACCGCGTCGGCCCTAAAAAAACCGCCCCTTGCACAGGTGCGGTCCATCGTTCAGCAAGCTGAGGGCGCTATCAGTTCAGGCCAAGCATGCCGCGCAGCTTGGACAGGTCTTCGGCCAGCGTGTTCACGCGGCCGGCCAGGATCTTGCGGTCGGCCTCATTCAGCTTGGTGTACAGCTCAAAGCTGCCATCGGGCTTGCGGTACTTGGCCAGGATGTCGAACACGGTCTTGAAGTTCGATGCGGTCTTCTCGACAAAGGCCTTGTCCTTTTTCTCGACCAAGGGGCGCAACAGTTCAAAAATCTTGTCCGCACCTTCGAAGTTGGCCTGGAAGTCGTCCAGGTCGGTGTGGCTGTAGCGCTCTTCTTCACCCGAGATCTTGGTGGCAGCCACCTCTTCCATCAGCACCGCAGCGCCGCCCACGACCTTTTCAGGCGGGAAGGTCAGGCCGCTCACGCGCTTTTGCAGCTCCTTGGCGTCGGCCAGCAGCTTGTCGGCAAAGGGGGTCAGGCCCTTGGTGCTCTTCTCGACCCACAGGCCGTACTCGATGCGGTGGAAGCCGGTGAAGCCCGGGTCCTTCTCGGCTTTTTCATGGTCATCGGCGCGCGAGTCCATGCTCTTGTCCAGATCGGCAAACAGCTCGGCGATAGGCTCGATGCGCTCATAAGGGCGACGCACGGTGGCGTACATCTTCTTGGCTTCTTCGACCTTGCCGGCCTTGACCGCATCGGTAAAGGCCTGCACACCCTTGACCAGCTCGCGCAGGTTGGTGTTGACGTACAGCTTGTACTCGGCCAGCGGCTTGACCAGCTCCAGCGCAGACACGCCGTCTGCTGCCCAGCTGGACAGGGGAATGACGCTGGCACTGCCGGCCAGCAGCAGGCCTTGCAAGAATTGGCGACGCATGGACATACGAGAACTCCTAGATACTGTTAGATTGATAATTTTTGGCTTCCAGCATCCCAATGCCCAACCCAGGCTGGCGTCCTTCATGAAGAT
Source organism: Comamonas koreensis (assembly GCF_014076495.1). Classification (NCBI taxonomy): domain Bacteria; kingdom Pseudomonadati; phylum Pseudomonadota; class Betaproteobacteria; order Burkholderiales; family Comamonadaceae; genus Comamonas; species Comamonas koreensis. The sequence continues at coordinate 3,293,219 of NZ_CP043575.1, forward strand.
GGACGCGCCCAGGCCTTGCAGTACAGACACCAGTGGCTGGTTAGGAAACGAGATCAGGCCTTGGCGGCAGCGGCCAGCAGGCCGCGTCCCAGCCAGTCATGGGCGTCGGCCACGCCCGGCAGCACATAGAAAAAGCCGCCGCCAATGGGCTTGATGTATTCTTCGAGCGGCTCGCCATCGAGCCGCTTTTGCACCGTGACAAAGCCCTTTTCCAGATCGGCCTGGTAGCAGATGAACAGCAGGCCCATCTCCAGCTGGCCCGACTTGGTCACGCCATTGGAGTAGTTGAAGGGGCGGCGCAGGATCAGGTTGGCCTCGCTGCCATGGTTGCGTGGGTTGGCCAGGCGGATATGCGCATCCATCGGCGTCTTCTTGCCTTCGGGATCGGCCGCATAGTCGGGCGTGTCGTGCTCGGTCTTCTTGCGCGCATCGAGCGGCGCACCGCTGTCCTTGTCGCGGCCCATGATGGCCTCTTGCTCGCCCAGCGGCGTGCGGTCCCAGCGCTCGACAAAATTGCGGATGATGCGCACGGCCTGGTAGCTGCCACCAGCGGCCCAGGCGGGTTCGTCCGACTCGGGCTGCACCCAGACAATGCGGCGCATCATCGCGTCGTCATCGGACTGGGGGTTGGCCGAGCCATCACGGAAGCCCAGAAAGTTGCGCGCGCTCTCTGCGGACTGGCCCACGGCGGCGGGAATCGGCGGCACCGAGCCCTCCTGCTTCCAGCGCACCATCAGCAGATCGGGCAGGTTCTTGATGATGTCGCGCAGCGCATGGATATTGGTATCGGGCGTGTTGGCGCAGAACTGGATCGACAGATCGCCATGGCAGAGCGCGGCCTGCAGCGCGTCATTGGGGTGCTGCTGCATGGGGGTCAGGCGCTTGGGGCACTGGTTCTTCAGACCAAAGCGGCTATCAAACAGGCTGTGGCCCACGCCGACGGTCACCGTCAGTGCATCGGGCTGCACCACCGGGCCCAAAATGCCCGAGCCAGCCGGCGGCAGCTTGGGATCGAGCACTGGTTGCGCGCCGCCCTGGGTCAGAAAGTGGATGCGCTCGGTCAGGGTTTTGAACAGGCGCTCGAGCTCCGCCTGGTTGCTGGCCAGCACATCAAAGCTGACCAACATGCCGGCCAGCGGCCGGGGCGTGACGATACCGGCCTGGTGCTTGCCGTAGAACGGCACGCGCTGCTGCGACACGCTGGTGTGCGGCGCATCGGCCACCTGGGTATTGCCGGGCGAGGCGTCTTCCGCAGCCAGCGCCTGGCGTGCAGGCATGCCCGCCAGCACGCCGGCGCCCATGACGCCAGCGGCTTCCCCCAGCCAGCGCCGCCTGGCGGGGTCGGTACTGCCCGGAGCTGCGGATTGAGACGCGTTCCTGTTCTTGAACAAAGACATGTGGTGCTTTCTGTGTGTTATTTGTAGAAATAGAAGGCGGAAAGTTCAGGGCTGCAAGCCCAGCGCTGCATTGACCTTGGCCATGCTTTGCGATGCCTGGTAGAGCGCCTGGGCCAGGTTCTGGCACTGCACCGGGTTCAGCGCGGTGCCGGCTGTGTCGCCCACCTGGCTGTCATCGGCGGGCACGCCCAGCTCTTGCATGCGCTGGCGCAGCTTGGCCAGGCTGTCTTGCAGCTGCTGGTTCAGGCCCGGGTTGGCATTGGCCAGCACGGGGCCCAGCACTTGCTGGGCCTTGTTGGCCGCAGCCCAGCTGCCGTAGAAAAACTGCAGCACGGCCAGGCCCTGCTCGGGCGTGGTCGCCTCGCCAGGGATCAGCGTCGAGGCGCGCTCCAGCGCCTTGGCCGCAGCGGCAGCAATCGACTGGGGCTGCAAGGCCGCGTCACCCAGGCGCTGGGCCAGTTGTTGCACATCCTGCTGCAAGCTGGTGGCCAGCGGCAGCAGCTGGTCTGCCGCCTCACCCGCTTGCAGGCCAGCAGCAATGCGCTGCAGCCCCACAAAGGCCGGGTCCTTGTCGCGCAGCGCAAAGTCTGCGGCACGCGCATCGATGCGGCCATTCAAATCACCATACTGCACCGCCAGCGGTGCCAGCTTTTGGTACTGGCCACGCGCCAGCGCTGCCAGCTGCTGCGCATCGGCGGGGTAGCCGTCTTGCGGCATCGCGCCGGCTTCCAGCGGGTGGGCCAGGCGCTGCTGCAGCGCATCGACCATCTCTTGCAGGCTGGCCGTCTCGGTCAGCATATAGACCTGGTACTCGGCCAGTGCGCCCAGGAAGGCGGTCACCGGCGGCTTGGCCGCCTCGGCCTTGAAGGCGTCCGAGGTCGTCACCGTCAGGCTGCCACGCGCGGCGTTGAGCAGGCCGCAGGTCATCTCGTAATTGCCTGGCACCAGGCGAGCGCTCAGCTGCTGCGTCATGCCTGGCAGAATGTTCTCGCGCTCTTCGAGCACCATCACGCCGTCCAGAATCTCCCACTCCAGCGCGCGCTGCGATTGGTTGACGATGCGGAAGATCACCTTGCCTGCCGGCACCGTCACCGCATTGGGGGTGCAGGTGCCCTGGTTGATCTCAATGGTCACCACTGGCACGCCATCGGCTGAGGTGGCGCTACCCGCAGCAGCGCCGCTGGCATGCGGCGCGGTCGATGCCTGCCAGAAGGCAGCAGCGCCCAGCAGGAACACGACCACACTGCCCAGCACCACCGGGCCCAGACGCGGCGCAGATTCTGCAGCGGGCACGGGGGTCGGTGCAGCGGCGCGGGTGGGCGCGGCAGGCACGCCGGCCACAGCAGGCGCCACCTTGACCGGCCAGAAAAACATCACCAAGGTCACGGCCAGGTACAGCGCCCAGGCCAGCACTTCGCCGACGACTGGCGCATGCATATAGCCCAGCAGGCCGCCCAGAATCACGCCCAGCGGGCTGTCCTCGGGCAAAACACCGCTGCTATCGAACACGACTTGCTGCAGCTGGTTCCAGACACCAGCCTCATGCAGGCGGCGCACCGCACCAGCCAGCAGGCCAGCCGCGACCACCAAGATAAAGACGCCGGTGTAGCGGAAGAACTGGCGCAGATTGATGCGCACACCGCCTTTGTAGAGTCCAATGCCCAGCAGCACCGACAGCGCCACGCCGAGGAAGGCGCCAGCCGCTGCGCCCCAGCCCGAGCTTTGCTGAAAGATGGCGAGCAAGAAGAAGACCGATTCCACCCCTTCGCGGGCGACGGCCAGAAAGACCATGCCGATCAGCGCCCAGCTGGCACTGCCCGAGGTGCTGAGCGCCTTGTCGACCGAGGCCTGCAACTCGCCCTTGATCGAGCGCGAGGCCTTGCGCATCCAGAAAACCATGCCCGTCAGCATGCCCACGGCGATAAAACCGACCAGGCCTTCAAACAGCTCCTGCTGCTTTTGCGGAAACTCGGCCGCCATCCACTGCAGGCCAGCGCCGACAAACAGCGACAGGCCCAGCGCGAGAAACACCCCGGCCCAAACGGCGGGCATCAGGCGGGCGCGGCCCGTGTGGCGCAGGAAACTGGCAATGATGCCAACGATCAGCGCGGCCTCAATGCCCTCGCGCAACATAATCAAAAAAGGAACCAGCATGTAATGTGTTGCTCAAGCCGGGGGCGCATGCCAAGGGCCGCGCCGCCTGCTGATCTTTCTCAGTTCTGTCGATAAATGCCCAACCGCGCCGAACGGCCCACGGCCAGCCGCAGGCAGACAATGCGGCGATGCAGCAAAGGCAGGTGCAGCATGTTAAGACCAAATCGCCGTCGCAGTCAGCGCAACCGAAGGCCGCCTACACGCGGGCACAGCATTTACAAGCAAAAACGCATATCTTATCATCGCGCACATGGCTTTGAAGCTATCAATTAGATAGCACCGGCCATCCAAGAAACACCCATGCCGCCATCATGGCGTAAGGCTGGCTTCAGCCTCGGCTCCTCTCCCGCACCGCACTGGGGTCCTGGCCAGCAGCTAGACGCCCAGCTTTTCAGTCAGGCGCACCAGATCGGCCACTGAGCTCAGCTGCAGCTTGCGCATCGCATTGCTACGCCGCACTTTCACCGTCACCTCACTCAGCTGCAGCTGGTGCGCAATCTGCTTGTTGAGCAGGCCCTGCACCACCAGCCGCACCACCTCGCGCTCGCCCTCGGAGAGCGCCTGCCAGCGGCCATGGCTCTCGGCCCGGTCCGCATCCTGCAGGCGCCGGGCGCGGTCTTGCGCAATGCCGTGGTGGATGGCATCGAGCAGATCCTGGTCCCGAAAAGGTTTGGCCAGAAAGTCGATGGCGCCCTGCTTGATGGCCTTGACGCCCATCGCAATATCGCCGTGTCCGGTGATGAAGACCACGGGCAGCAGCAGGCCCAGGCTCTGCATCTGGCGCTGGAACTCCATGCCGCTTTGCCCGGGCATGCGCACATCGAGCACCAGGCAGGCGGGCGCATCAGCGGGCGGATGCGCCAGAAATTCGGCCGCAGAGGCGAAGGAGCGCACAGGCAAGCCGACAGAGGCGAGCAGATCCTCCAGCGCGGCGCGCACCGAGTGGTCGTCATCGACCACATAGACCATCGCAGCTTCCGTCATGCCAGGCCCTCCTGCGGCGCCACCGGCACGCTGAATGCAAACACCGCCCCACCCTGTAGATGGGGCTCCGCCCAGATATGGCCACCATTGCTCTCGACAATGCTGCGGCTGATGCTCAGCCCCACGCCAATGCCCTCATGCTTGGTGGTCCAGAAAGGTTCAAACACCTGCTCCTGCGCACCAGCGGGCAGGCCCGGGCCGCCATCCGATACCCGAAACACCAGCTTGTCCTGCAGCTGCAGCGATTCCACCAGGATGGTGCGGCGCGCTATATCCACCAAGGCCGTGGCCTCCATCGCATTGAGCACCAGATTGGCGATGACCTGCTGGACCTGCACCGGATCGGCCAGCGCCAGGGGAAGGCCAGCGGCCAGATCGGCACGCATCGCGATGTCCAGTCGCTGTATCTCCGCCTGGGACAGCGCCAGCACTTCGCGCACGGCGGCGTTGAAGACAAAGGGCCTGGGGCTGGCGGGTTCGCCCTTGCTGAGCTTGCGCACCCGGCCAATGATGGCGCTGGCCCGGTCGGCATCGCCCAGAATGCGCAAGAGCGCCTGCCGGGCCTTGTCCAGGTTGGGCGGGTCTTGCTCCATCCAGCGCTGGCAGGCATGGCCGCTGGTCACGATCGCTGCCAACGGCTGGTTGAGCTCATGCGCAATCGAGGTGGTCAAGCCCTCCAGGCTGTGGATGCGCGAGATGCGCAAGAGCCTGGCCTGGGCCTCATGGGCGGCCGCGCGCGCCAATTCCGCCCTGCAGGCCAGGTAGCCCGTGATCAGAATGGCCACCGTGCTGATCAGCATATTGATCTGGCCTGCGCGCAGGTCGCCATAGCGGGTGATGAAAAAGCTCAGCCAAGTCAGCGCAATGCAGCTGCCGGTGAGCACCATGAGCCCCCGCAAGGCCAGCACATGGGCCATCGCCACAATGACCACGGTGTAGAACACCGACACCGCCACTTCGTAACGGGTCGCCGTGTCGATCAGAAACAGCAGCACCAGCGCGAGCACCATCGCCATGACGTGCAGGCCTGGGCGGCGCCAGAGTTGGGGTGGCAGGAACGGGGTCGTCATCAGAAACACGCACACAAAGCGGCGCTGGGTTGCAGGGATCGCAAAAGGCTACCACGTCAACGGCAACGTGGGACCAAAGGCCCCCCACATCAAAAACGGGTGTTCAGTCCAAAAGCCACCCGGCTCACGGTGGTCTGGCTGGCATCCACGGCCGCATCCAGTGCATAGGCACGCCCATGGGCAACAAAGGCATAGACACTGGTGCTCAGCGACAGCGGGTGGATATAGCCCAACGACATCACCTGGCTGGTTTTCGCGCGCGCACCGCTGTCCTGCCAATCCCAGTTGGGCCGCGCCTGGGACCACTGTGCTTGCAGCTCGCCGTGGTTCAGAGGGATGGACACACCCAGATAGAGCGCGTCCAGGCGGCCGCCATCGATGAACTCGATCGGCCCCAGCCCCTTGAGCCCGGCCGCCTGCAAATCCGCCGAACCATCGCCGCCATTGCGCCCGACAAAGCCATTGCGCTGGCGGCTCCAGCCCGCCGCCAGGCGTGCCACGCCAAAGTTGTAGCTGGCACCCAGTTGCGCGGCACTGGGGTGCCGGCCCGCCAAGCCAGCGTGCAAAAGGACGGCATTGGCCTGCTCCCAGCTCGCAGCCAGCAGCCAGGGGCCGTCCTCATAGCGCAGTGCCAAACTGTAGAGCTTGTGGGTGGCGCTGCCCGTCGTGCCTGCGGCTGGCGCGTCACCCGCATCAAAGCTGTAACTGGCGCCCAGCTGTACACCGCCCCACTGCGGGCTGCGCCAGCTGATCTGCTGGGACACCTGGTAGTTGTCCGAGGCCCGCAACAAGGCGCCCACACCAAAGCTCTTCCAGGACCCGACCTCGATCGCACTGACAAAGGCCTGGCCCACGGTGTACTGGCGCCCCAGGCGCAGCTCGCCCAGGCTCGCATTGCCCACCCCCACCCAGGACTGGTAGTTGAACGGCCTTGCCGGGTCATCGGGCGCGCCGTGGGTGGCATCCAGGCCGCCTTCCAGCGCAAAGGCGGCGTAGCTGCTGCCACCCAGTGCCTCGCGGCCCTGCAGGCCCCAGAGCGAATCGGACTGGCCGCCACTCAGCAGGCTCTTTTGCGTTGGCGCCCCGCTCACCCGGGTCCAGCCGATGGCGGCATCGACCGTGCCATACAGGCGCAGGCTGGTCTGCGCCAGGGCTGGCATTGCGGCTGCGGCGGCCAGTGCGGCTGCACCGCTGGACAGCGTACGGGCCCAAGCCCGGCGGACGGATGGCTGCCGGGGCGGGGCCGAGCGCAAGGCGACCCTGGGAAAAAACAATGGCGACATAGCGGGCTCGGTCATGGCGCGGCCAGGGCGCTGTCGCATCCTGCGACGGGCGCAGCGGCCTGGCTGCTGAAAAAGGGGCAGGTGAAAGATAAAGGGCAAACGGCGGGTGAGGCAATGGCGCAAAAACAACCGATGCAATGGACTTGGTGCTGTCATCGCAATGTGCCCGAGTGCTTGACCATCCAGACAGGGATGGCGGTGAGCACCAATACGGCGAGCAACTGCATCCAGAGCGAGCCCTGCCAGGACAGCTCGGGCATCACCCGAAAATTCTGGCCATACCAGTTGATCAGGGCCGTACCCGGAATAAAGGCCGCCCAGAGCACACTGAATACCTTGGTCACATTCAGGTCGCTCATTGCCACCGTTTCCTCGGCCGCACGGCGGTGGAAGCGCTGGCGATCGAGCATGCAGCGAGCCCGCCGCTGTACGCCCTCGATCTCGGCCAGCAGCGCATCCACATGAATGCTCTGCAGCTGTGATCCCTGCCAAGCACCGCGGCGCAGCTGCATGGCTGCCTGGGCCAGGTCATCGAGCGCCTGCACAACCACCGACAGCGGCCGGTGGAGCATGGACAGATGGCTGTCTACATCGGTCAGGTCTTGGGCACCCCGGGTGCCGGGCGTGCCCACCGTCAACTGGAAGCTCCGCAGCGAGCGCATCGAGGTCGCCAGCCCCTTGTCGATGCCGTCCAGCACCAGACCGGTCTGGCCCAGCAACTGGTGCAGCAGCACCAGCGCGACGGCATGCGCGCTGCCCGCAGGCAAGCCCTGCGCCTTGAAGCGCTCGAGCGCCTGACCCGGGCGCAGCATGCGGTAGCCTGTCTCGACCGTGTAGAGCGCCTGCGCATCCGCAGCCTGGTGCCACAGCAGATCGGCCACCAGCACCCTCCCGTCTTGCACGCGCGCGCATCGGATGCGCATCGCAGCACCCGCACCCCATTGGCGCTGCGCGGTTGTTGGCAGCAGGTCGATGCCATGGCGCCTGCCCAGGTCATCGAGCGCCTGGGGGCTGGCGGCATGCAGGCGCGTCCATAGAGGCAAGGTTTGATCCCACGTCATCGCATCCACCCCTTGCGTTTGATGTAGGCCAGCGGCACCAGCGCGAACAGGCCTGTCAGCCCCATGACCATCCACTCCCCCCAAGGCAGCGCCAGCTCGGGCATGTAGGCAAAGTTCTGCCCGTAAAACGCAGCGACCAGGGTGGGAGGTGTGAAAACAGCGGTGACCACGGTGAACACCTTGATCACCTGGTTCTGCTTGATATCGAGGGTCGTCATCAGTGACTGCTGCAGGTTGCGGATCTTGTCATGCTGAAACCGGGCATAGCGCCGCAGGCTGTGGATGTCCGACAGCTGCACCGGCAAGCGCTGCCCCCAGTGTGCATCGCCTGCCGCGCGCCGCAGCCAACGGCCTGCACGCGCCAGCATCAACTGCCCCTCAACCGCCTTGGCCACCAGCTCCTCGGCCTCACCCAGTGCCATGGCGGTGCTGGCGATATCCGCCACCCCTGCCTGGCGCTTGGCGGTGTCAAACCCGCCGCTGGCCGCGGCCACGGCATCGCTGCGCTCGTCCAGGCGCGCGGCGATATCGCGCAAGCTGGCATGGGCCGCGTCGTTGAGTGCGTCGAGCATGCAGAACATCGCTGTGCAGGGGTCGAGGGCGCAGCCATCGCCCATGGACGCGAGCAGTTGCTCGCCAGCCTGGTCCAGGGCATGCAGGCGCGGGCCCTGCTCCACGCTGATGAGCCGCTCCTTGCCGAGCGCAAAAAGCACGACCGTCTCCCGGAACGCCTCGTCCTGGAGCAGGACCAGCTCCAAAGGGATGACGATAAAGTCGCCTTCCTGCGTTGCCGCCCGGCCGCGCTCCCAGGACAGGTTGAGCCTATGCAGACGCTGCGCAGCCGCCAGCGACTCGCCCTGCTGGGCGTTGAGGCGCAGCCAGCCGGCCTGGGCCAGGCGGGCGTCTATGAGGCCACCGGCCGCGTGGCAGTGGATACGGGCCTCGCTCATCGCTGCACCTCACTGGCGGTCGGCGCGGGTTCAGCGGCTTGCTTGGCCCTGTCCTGCTGGTCCAGCACATAGCCCCCATACAGATGCAGCGCGGCAAAGCTGCCCAGGATGAGTGCATACAGCACGATCACCGCGATCATGATTTCGCGCTCAATCTGCGCGGTACGCGGGCGGCTGGCACGTGCCTCGTTGATCGCCTGGCGGCGCTGCGATGCGGCCTGGCTAGCATCTTGCAAGCTCAGGTCGGCATTCCACACCAGGCCTTCGAGTTGGCGGTTGAGCGTGGTGTAGCTAAAGCTAATTTTGTCAGTCGTTGGCGGCATCAGAAATACTCCAGGTAGGGGGTCACAGACTTCGCACTGCTTCTTGCGGCAAGCAGAAATGTGGTCTTTGCAATGGCATCGCTGCGCTCAACGCAGCCAGCCGCGGTGTTTGACATAGAGCAGCGGCAGCAGCGCCAACCCAGCCGTCAGGGCGATGGTGAAGGGCTCGCCGTATTGCCACTCAAGGATCGGCATGCGGGCAACGTTCATGCTGTAGTAGGTAGAGATCAGCATCGCGGGCAGGAACAGGGCCGTCACGACGGAGAACACCTTGACGATCTGGTTTTGCTTGACGTTCAGCGCCATGTTGTTGGTGGTCTGGAGCAGGCGCACCCGGTCATGCACAAAGCTCTCATGCTCCTCCACGGCCTCGATGTCTTCGATCAAGGTGCTAAGCAGCGGCTGGAGAGGCGCATCAGCTAGGGGCATCCGCGCCAGCGCATGGCGGGCCGCCAGCGCCAGCTGCAGCTGGCTCTCCAGGCAATCGGACAGCAGCTCTTCGACCTCGCCCAGGTCCAGCTGCGCTGCCACCACATCGCTTACGCCAAAATCGCGGTCCCGCGCCTCCAGGCTGCCCAGCACCGCGTTGGTCTGCACCAGCACGCGCCCCAGATCGCTGTTGAGCGAGTCCAGCAACGCATCGGTCGCATCATTGATGGCCTGCAGGACCAGCACAAAACTCTCGAATGCCCGCGCTCCATGGCCTTGGCGTTGCATCCTGGCTTGCGCCATCTCCAGCGCCTGGGGTGCGTCGCTGGGCTCCAGAGAAAGGAGCATGTCCCGGCCAAGCACAAAAATGACGCGACTGGCTCTCTTGCAGCCTTGCTCCACGCCTAAAAACGTGATCGCAAAGTAGCTGAACTCGCCATCCTGGCTCAGGTTGCGTTGCAGGCCGTAGGCTATGTCCAGCCCCAGGCTTTGCTTGATGTCTGCCAGCTTGCCAGGCTCATCGGCACGGATCCGCAGCCACTGGGGCACAGCGTCCCCGTTGGCATCGGCAGCGGGTTGGAACAGGTGGGAGCTACGCTGCATACTCATGGCGACGGCTCCTGCACGGATGCATCGGATGTGAGAGAACGCGCGCTTTCGTAAAAGCCCGCGTGCGAGCCCGAGGTGGACGAGGTCTTGGTATCCCGGTGGTAGTTGCCAAAATGCAAAGCTGCCACGGCAAGCAACAAGATGCCCCAGGTAAGACCCAGCATCGACAAGGACAGGCGCTCATAGCGTGACCAGTGCCGGGGCCGCTGCGGCGGCACTGCAAAGGGGCGGCGTGCAGGCCGGCTCCAGACGAGGCCATGGAGGGCCCGCTCGGTGTTGACCGGCAGTGGTAATCCACCGGGCGACGGGTATTGGGAAGATGGCATGGTGCATCCTGGTTGGCGCAGCCCTGCCCGGCCCTGGCGCGCAAAAGCGCGTGCCAGGGGCTGGCGGGATAGCGGGTTGGCAAGAAAAGGGCTGCAGGCGCCGCGTGTGGCAACGCGCAGCGCAGGTGCTAACGGCGGGCGCTCGCGGCGGACCGGTCTGCGGGCAAATCGGCCCGTGGGCCCCCTAGCCAGCACAGCGCGCGGGAGCGGCCCGAGGGCCGGTAAGCCGTCAACCTGGCTGGGCGGTCAAGGCCCTGCAGGCGCTGACGGGCAACCCGGCTCAAGAGGGCGACCACCCGTGCCCGGTCAGCGGTGGGCAGCATTGCCAGTGCATCGGCTGCCACCGGGCCGGAGAGGCCCGACAGCGCCTGGGCGAATGGCTTGTCGCCCTGGGATGCCAGAAAGGCGGGCAGCACCGAAGAGGCGTCAGACGCCACAGCGGCCCGGATGACGCGCTGCAAAAGCGCGGTGGATGGGGAGTGAAAAAACAGCATGAGAAGGTCCTTGGGGCAGCGCCTCGCCAAGGCCTCTCATGCATTCAGGCGCGAGATGGACTTGGGGCGATGGCCCGATAGGGGGTGGTGGTGCACTGCAAAGGGAGGCGGCGCTTGCAGCAGCGCATGTCAGGCTCAGGATCGGGGTCCATGGCTTTTCTCCAGGTCAAAAGTTCTGCGGATGCCCATGTCGTGCTTCAACAACTGAGGTGCGCATCGGCGGCAATCGTCGGGCGCTTACATGGACCGGGGCGGAGCGTCATCGTTGTGCGACAGTGCAGGTCTTTCGCGACGACAAAAAGAATTCTCGCAGGCTGGCGCGCCAATCGCCACTGGTCTTTGGGGTAGATGCCACCGCCATTGGGATGGGGGCGATATACGAAGGTATATGGCGCCAACACATGCCGGCCTCCAACCCGACAGCAAATAAAAAAAACCGGCAGCCCTCACGGGTCTGCCGGTTGCGCAAAAACAGCCTGGGCGGCATCAGCCAGCCCGGGCCTGGGCCTTATCAGCCCAGTGCAGCCACCGCTGCGTTGAAGGTGCTGCTGGGGCGCATCACGGCGTCCAGCTTGGCGGCGTCAGGCTGGTAGTAGCCGCCGATGTCAGCAGGCTTGCCTTGCACGTCCTTGAGTTCGGCCACGATCTTGGCTTCATTCTCGGCCAGGCTCTTGGCCAGGGGCGCAAACTTGGCTGCCAGTTCGGCATCGGTCGTTTGCGCGGCCAGGGCCTGGGCCCAGTACAGCGCGATGTAGAACTGCGAGCCACGGTTGTCCAGCTCACCGGTGCGGCGCGATGGCGACTTGTTCTCGTCGAGCAGCTTGCCGGTGGCCTGGTCCAGGGTCTGGGCCAGCAGCTTGGCGCGCTCGTTGTTGTTCTTGATGCCCAGCTCTTCGAAGGACACGGCCAGCGCCAGGAACTCTCCCAGCGAATCCCAGCGCAGGTGGTTTTCTTCCACCAGCTGCTCGACATGCTTGGGGGCCGAGCCGCCAGCGCCGGTTTCGTACAGACCGCCGCCTTGCATCAGCGGCACCACCGACAGCATCTTGGCCGAGGTGCCCAGCTCCAGAATCGGGAACAGGTCGGTCAGGTAGTCACGCAGGATGTTGCCGGTCACCGAGATGGTGTCCAGGCCACGGGCTGCGCGCTCCAGCGTGAAGCGCATCGCGCGCACTTGCGACAGGATGTGGATGTCCAGGCCGTTCGTGTCGTGGTCCTTCAGGTAGGTTTGCACCTTCTTGATCAGCTCGGCTTCGTGTGGGCGGTACGGATCCAGCCAGAACACGGCAGGCATGCCGGAGTTGCGGGCGCGGGTGACAGCCAGCTTGACCCAGTCGCGGATTGGGGCATCCTTGACCTGGCACATGCGCCAGATGTCGCCCTGCTCCACGTTCTGGCTCATCAGCACTTCGCCGGTGGCGATGTCCACGATGTTGGCCACGCCGTCTTCGCTGATCTCGAAGGTCTTGTCGTGCGAGCCGTATTCCTCGGCCTTTTGCGCCATCAGGCCCACGTTGGGCACGGTGCCCATGGTCTTGGGGTCGAAGTTGCCGTGCCACTTGCAGAAGTTGATCACTTCCTGGTAGATGCGGGCAAAGGTCGACTCAGGCATCACGGCCTTGCAGTCGTAAGGCTTGCCATCGGCGCCCCACATCTTGCCGCCGGCGCGGATCATCGCAGGCATCGATGCGTCCACGATCACGTCGTTGGGCGAATGGAAGTTGGTGATGCCCTTGGCAGAGTCCACCATCGCCAGCGCTGGGCGGCCTTCCTGGCACTTGTGCAGGTCGCGGATGATTTCTTCGCGTTGCGAGGCAGGCAGGGTTTCAATCTTTTCGTACAGATTGGCCATGCCGTTGTTGACGTTCACGCCCAGCTGATCGAACAGCTTGCCGTGCTTCTCGAACGCTTCCTTGTAGAAAATGCGCACGCAGTGGCCAAACACGATGGGGTGGGACACCTTCATCATCGTGGCCTTGACGTGCAGCGAGAACAAAATGCCCGACTGCTTGCAGTCTTCGATTTCCTTTTCGTAGAAAGCCAGCAGGGCCTTCTTGCTCATGAACATCGAGTCGACCACTTCGGCGTCCTGCAGCTTGACCTTGTCCTTGAGCACCACGGTCTTGCCGGACTTGGTCTCCAGCACCATCTTGACTTCGCGGGCCTTGTCCAGGGTCATGGACTTTTCGCCGTGGTAGAAGTCGCCCTCTTCCATGTGCGAGACATGGGTTTGCGACCACTGCTTCCACTCGCCCATCGAGTGGGGGTGCTTCTTGGCGTAGTTCTTCACGGCCAGCGGTGCGCGGCGGTCGGAGTTGCCTTCGCGCAGCACGGGATTCACTGCCGAGCCGATGCACTTGCTATAGCGCGCCTTGATGTCTTTTTCTGCGTCGTTGGCAGGGCTGTCTGGGTAGTCAGGCAGCTTGTAGCCGTGGTCTTGCAGTTCCTTGATCGCTTCTTGCAGCTGGCCCACCGATGCGGAAATATTGGGCAGCTTGATGATGTTGGCATCTGGCGTCAAGGTCAGCTTGCCCAGGTCGGCCAGGTTGTTGGGCACGCGCTGTGCTTCGGTCAGAAACTCAGGGAATTCACCCAGAATGCGGGCTGCCAGCGAAATATCACTCTCGGCCACATTGATGCCAGCGGCGCTCGCAAAGCTGCGAACAACTGGCAAGAACGCTGCGGTCGCCAGACGAGGCGCTTCGTCGGTCAGGGTGTAGATGATGGTGGGTTGCTGGGTAGTCATCTGGTCTTTCAAGTGGCAAAAGTTCTGATGTGCGTCGCGCCCTGGCCGGTCTCCACGGCCCAGGGCGCGCCCGCGTAAACTCCGTCATGATGGACCGCTCGCCAGTCGTTGGGAAGCCTGTCCGTCAAATGTTGCAATGCAATATCACAATACGGAATTCAACACCAAGGATTGTCGCTGCTTTTTAAGTCTTATACAAGAGTTGGCCCAGCGAATTGTTGAGCCATAGCACGCAGCTGCCGCAAAATACGGTGTCAATGCCCGTTATGCCAGCGCCGCACGACAGCGCTGTGAAACCCCAGCCCGCTCTTTGCTTTGCGCTTTTGATCCTTTTTACCGCTGTCCCCGCCATGACCACGCCCCTGTCCTCCGCCCTCACCTTGCACGAAGCCGATGTGCAGTGGACGGCCATCCGCGCCCAGGGGCCCGGTGGGCAGAACGTCAACAAGGTCAGCTGCGCCATCCACCTGCGCTTTGATGTGCGCGCCTCGCGCCTGCCCGAGCCCGTGCAGACCCGTTTGCTCGCGCTGGCCGATTCGCGCATCACCCAGGATGGGGTGGTCGTCATCAAGGCGCAGAGCTACCGCACCCAGGAGCAAAACCTCTGGGATGCGCTTGAGCGCCTCAACGCGCTGGTCGCCAGCGTGGCGGTGGAGCCGCGCAAGCGCCGCGCCACCAAACCCACCTGGGGCTCGCAGCAGCGCCGCCTGCAAAGCAAAAGCCTGCGTGCCAATGTCAAAGCCCAGCGCGGCCGGGTGCGGGATTGACCATGCACCGCGCCCACTGGCGAAGGGCCGGTGATAATAAGAAGTAATCTCATTGGCCAACGCCTGTATTTTCATGAATGTGCGACGCAGCATCCTGATCGTCGATGACCACCAAAGCATCCGCGACCCTCTTGCCACTTTCATGCGCCGCTATGACTTCGATGTCGACACCGCCGGTGATGGCCTCGCCATGCGGCAGCTGCTCAAGGAGCACCGCTACGACCTCATCATCCTGGACGTGATGCTGCCCGGCGAGGACGGCCTGTCGCTGTGCGGCTTTGTGGCCGAGCACATCGGCACCCCCGTCATCTTGCTGACCGCAATGACCGACCAGGCCGACCGGGTGGCGGGCCTGGAGATTGGTGCTGATGACTATGTGCTCAAGCCCTTTGACCCGCGTGAGCTGGTGGCCCGGGTGCGCAGCGTGCTGCGGCGCGGTGCCCGCAGACGGGCAGACGATGCGGCGCAAACGGCTGCTGCGCCAGAAGCCTTGACAGAAAAGCGCTACACCTTTGAAGGCTGGTCCTTTGACCTCGCCACGCGCGAGCTGCAGGACCCCGGCCTCAGCCCCGTGCCGCTGACCACCGCAGAGTTCCATCTGCTGCGCGCGCTGCTGGAGAACTCCAACCGCGTGCTCAGCCGCCAGCAATTGATGGACCTCACCCAGCGCGAAGGCGCCGCATTTTTTGACCGCAGCATCGACACCCAGATCAGCCGCCTGCGCAAGAAGCTCGAATCGGACCCGCGCCAGCCCCGCATGCTCAAGACCGTGCGCGGCGACGGCTACCTGCTGGCGGCCAGAAACATCCGCCTGGCGCCATGAAGCTGCTGCCGCGCACCTTGGCCGGCCAGTTGCTCGCGCTGTTGCTGCTGGCCCTGGTCGTCGCCCACCTGGTCGCCGTCTTGCTGCTGACCTGGCTGCGCCAGGACAGTGACGTGGTCCACCCGCTGTCGGCCCACACCATCGAGACCCGGGTCACCGCCGCCTACCGCGCGCTGGAGAGCAGCCCTGAATCGGCCCAGCGCCTGGTGCAAAGCATCAGCCTGCCCGATTCGCAGTTCCGCATCCGAGCGCGCCCCTTTGACGACGGCCAACCCGTTAGCGAGCAGGAAGCCAAGCTCACCGCCAGGCTGCAAGAGCGCCTGGGCCTGGATGCGGGCGCCAACGCTGCAGACCCGCCGGTGCGCATCCATCTGCGCATGCGCTCGCCGTTGGCCGCCAGCCAGGCCGGCGATGTGGACCAGGACATCCTCGCGCTGCTGAGTCCGGCGTTCGAAGAAGATGGCAGCTGGATGCTGCATGTCGATGTGCGCCTGCCCGATGGCCAGTGGCTCAGCAGCTGGCACCTGCCCACCATGCTGCTCAGCCACTGGAGCCGGGTGCTGAGTTTTTCCATCCCCGTGGGCATGCTGCCCATCATCGTCATTGCGGTGCTGTTTGGCCGGCGCATCATGCAGCCGCTGCGCATGCTCACCGAGGCGGCCCAGCGCATCAGCCGGGGCGAGCGCTCCGCGCACCTGCCGCTGTCAGGGCCCGAAGGCGTGCGCGAAATCATCGAAGCCTTCAACGAGATGCAGGACCGCTTGCTCGGCGTCGTCAACGACCGCACCCGCATGGTCGCCGCCATTGGCCACGACCTGCGCACCCCCCTCACCTCGCTGCGCATCCGCGCCGAGCTGGTGGACGATGACGAGCTGCGCCAGGCGATGGTGAGCACCATCAACGAGATGCACAGCATGGTCGAAGAAATCCTGCACTTTGCCCAGGACGACGCGATGCGCGAAACCACCCAGCCGGTAGACCTGGATGCGCTCGTCGGCGAAGTCGTCGAGCAGCAGCGTAGCCTGGGCCGCCAGGTGGACTGGACGCCGCCCCCCAGCATCAGCTACCGCTGCCGCCCGGCCCACCTCAAGCGCGCCCTCGCCAACCTGATCGACAATGCCGCGCGCTATGGCCGTGTGCAAGTCCAGATGACCGTGCCGGATGCTGCTGACCCTGGCACGGCGCGCAGCTTGCGCATGGAAATCGAAGACGAAGGCCCCGGCATTGCGCCGCAGGACATGGAGCGGGCCTTTCGGCCCTTTAGCCGGCTGGAGGTCGCCCGCAACGGGGAGACGGGTGGCTTTGGGTTGGGGCTGGCGATTGCGCGCTCATGCGTGCGGGCGCATGGGGGCGAGTTGAAGCTGCATAACCGCAGCGAGGGTGGGTTAAGGGCGGTGATTGAGTTGCCGGCTTGAGGCCCTGTCAAAGCCAGCACTCCAGGCGCCGAAGAGATCAGCACATCGCTTGACACTCAGGCGACAACAGGGCGACACAGCGCGTACAGAACTATCGAATTTCAACACGGCGTCGCTAAAGGCCTTTCGCAAAACTGTCTGACGTAGAGCACACACTATCCCAGGCAGTCTGCTGTCTTCTCTTCTATGTCCACCGAATGCGCCCCACGTATTTGGCCTTAATGCTGTTCATTTAAGAGCACAACAGCCATCAAGGAACCAAACAGACAATGGACACATTTTGTCACCATCATTACAATAAGCAGACGAGTGACAACAAAGTTCAATACACGATCTCTGGGCACCTAGAAGCCTAGAATCTCGACCGCCAAGCGCGCCGCTTAGTCATACGGTTGCGCATCGCGTAGATATTCCAACAGAAAGTCATATTGTGAAGTTCCACGTTTCTTCAAACATGCCCGGGGGTAAGGGTATCCATGCAGCTGTGCTCCCCTCGGCAACCGGACTGCTCATTGCGTTTGCTGCGCTGTTGTCGTCATTCAACGTGCAGGCACAAGCGGCACTGCCCACGGTGTCATGCAGTTCGTCATCGGACGCTTTTAGCACTGGACATGACGCGTCAACCGGTGGCGCTTTGGCCCAAGGCGCCGCAGAGCCATCGTGGAAATTCGCGTTTGCAGGCAGGCCGGTCACCAACCCTTCGATCGCGTTGAGCGCAATACCTGAAGCCAGCTGGGGGCCCCTCACGGTCTATTGGACATCGCCCTGGAGCACGTCGCCCTACGCCAATGCCAATTGGGTTTCGCCAATGGGCTTTAGTGGTGCGGCCTCCCAACGCTGGGGCTATTACCGGTACCAGTTCAACCTGGACCCTGCGGTCAATCCGGCGGATCTGTCGGTGCAGTTGTCCTACCTGGTGGATGATGTCGCGACAGAGATCTATGTCAACGGCGTCGCCCAAAGCACTTACGCACCGGTCATCAGCCCGGGCTCGACATTTTCCACGCCACCCGTCTCGCGCACCTTGACGCAGGACTGGAAACCCGGCTTGAACGAAATCGTTTTTCAGGTTCTGGACTATGGCTGGGTGACCGGTTTGCTGGTGCAGGCTGAGCCCACGGCTGTGTGCAATCCCACGACGGTCGACATCACCAAAACCGCCAGTGCGAGCCAAGTCAACGTAGGCGGCACATTCAGCTACGACATTGTGCTGACCAACCAAGGCTCGCAAGATGCCACTGTTGCGCAACTGACAGACACCCCACCCGCTGATATCACCCTGAACGCATGGGCCTGCACGGCAGCCAATGGGGCGAGCTGCCCTGTCCCCAGCAGCGGCACCGGTCCTCTCAACCTCAGCAATCTGGCTTTGCCACCCGCCGCGACAGCAGGAGGGGCTGGCGGACAGCTGACGTTCACCCTCCAAGCCAGCGTTAACGCCAATGCAACGCCAGGCTCGCTGACGAACACGGTCCAAGCGACGCCAGACGCCGCAACCACACAGTGCTCTGCAGCGTCTGGGGGCGCGGCTGCCGCTCAATGCGCGGCATCGGCCAGCATCACCGTCGTCAAGCCTGTCACGCCCGAGCCGGCAGCGCCTACCCCTGTGCCCGCAGATGCTCCGTGGGCTTTGTTGGCCTTGGGCGGATTGCTGGCGGCCTTGGGAGCGCGCAAAGTGCGGTCTCAGGGTTCTGTGTAACGTCGGCACCTTCTTGCCCGTCACGCCCCTTCAGCCAACGCTGTGGGGGCGTTTCCGTTTCTTTCGCGAGCAGCAGCCCCGCAGATGAAGCACACGCTGCCTGTCCTCAATCTAACAGCACGTAAAGTCACAAACTGACACAAACAGGCAAACGCCAGCCACATGCATCGCAAATGATTCTGATTGCGAATTCATTTGCTCACCCAGCCAGCGTGATCGGCTCTGCGCCGCGTCCACGCCAGCCGGCTCCGCTCTGCATACCCTTGGCCCGCCCGGCAATGCCCGCGGCTGCGCCGCCTGCAGGCCGTCTTACCGCATCTGTTTGTTGTCATGTCCCATCCCGCTGCTTCATTCCCCCTTCTTCCCATTGCGCTGGCCGCAGGCCTGTGCCTGTCATCGGCCGCATTGGCGCAAAGCAACACGGAGCCCGGCACCACGCTGAACACGATCACCGTGACGGCGGCTGCGACGGCCACGGCCGTCAAGGATGCGCCGGCCAGCCTCACGGTGCTGACCGCAGAAGACATAGCGCGCGTGCCAGCCACGGATTTGAACGAGGTGCTGCGCCGCGTGCCGGGCCTCACGCAAGCCACCACGCCCGATGGCGACACCAGCATCCAGATCCGTGGCCTGCCCCAGCAGTACACCCTGATCCTGGTGGATGGCGTGCGCGTGGGCAGCTCCAGCGAGACCTTTGACCGCTACTCCCGCAATGAACTCAACTGGATTGCGCCCGAGGCGATCGAGCGCATCGAAGTGGTGCGCGGCCCCATGTCCTCGCTCTACGGCTCGGACGCAATGGGTGGCGTGATCAACATCATCACCAAAAAAGGCGGCGACACATGGGGCGGCCAGGTCTCGGCCGGTGCCGAGATCAATCCCGAATCCATCCGTGGCAATGACTACAGCGGTGGATTCAACATCAGCGGCCCGCTGGGCCATGGCTTCAAGCTGCAGCTCAATGGCCAGCAAACCTACCGCCAGGCAGACAGTGGCCTGGAAGACGGCACCACGGCCTTCCGCTGGGGCGGCGGGCGTGAAGGCGCCAAGCGCCAGTCCCTAGGTGCACGCCTGCATTGGGACATCAACGACCAGCACAAGCTGAGCCTGGATGTGCAGCGCGCCGAGTGGAAGACCCTGGGCGGCCCCTCGCCCTCCACCAGCAACCCCGGCGGCTTTGCAGCGGCTGCCACCACCCGTGGTCCATCGAACATGGAGCGCGAAAGCACCAGCCTGACCCACCAGGGCAAGTACAGCTTTGGCAGCTCCAAGCTCTCGCTCAGCCACAGCAAGTACAGCAACGAGACGACCGCCCCGCGCATTGAAAACGGCCAGTTGGTGCCCGTGCCCGGCGGCACTCCCACCCAGACCTACAGCACGCATTCGGTCTCGGAAGACCTGATCCTCGACGGCTCGGTGACCATGCCCTTCAAATGAGGCTTTGACCAGATGCTGACCGTGGGCGGGCAGTGGCAGCGCCAGGAGCTGGACAACCCGAACTCGGTGGGCTCAGTTGCCAATGAGGCGGGCGTGGTCGGCCTCAGCTTTAAGCAGGCCAAGTCGCAGGCGCTGTTTGTCGAAGACCAGATCTTTTTGCGCGACAACCTGACCTTGACACTGGGCCTGCGCGGTGACCGCCATGACGACTATGGCTCTCACGTGAGCCCGCGCGCCTACCTGGTCTACCACCCCAGCGCTGCCTGGACCTTGCGTGGCGGCTACTCCGAAGGTTTCCGCGCGCCCAACCTGCGCCAGTCGAACGAGAACTTTGTGAGCCAGTCGCAAGGCGCGGGCTGCGGCTTTGCCGGCTACACCGGCGGCGGTTGCAGCATCCGGGGCAACTCCGACCTCAAGCCCGAGACCTCGCAGAACTGGGAGTTTGGCGCCGCCTGGGAGCATGAAGGCTGGCAAGCGGGCCTGACCTTCTTCAACACCGATTTCAAGGACAAGATCGATTCGCAAGGCATTGGCTACTTGACGGGCGGCAGCAACTACTGGGCCCAGTATGTGAACGTCGACGCGGCCATCACGCGCGGGCTCGAAGCCAATCTGCGCGTGCCACTCAGCCGTACCATCACCTGGAACAACAGCCTGACCCATATGCTCAAGGCCGAGAACAAGACCACCGGTGTGGCGCTGACCACCGTCTCCAAATGGAGCGGCTCCTCGGTGCTGGACTGGCAGGTCAATACTGCCCTGGGCCTAAGCCTGGGCGCCGAGCTGGTGGGCAAGCAAATGGGCCTGGCCCAGCGCCTGGCCGACAACTCCAACTTTGGCGAGCAGCGCATCCAGAACAGCTATGTGCTGTACGACCTGGCTGCCAACTACCGCATCAACCAGGCGCTGCGCATCAACGCTGGCGTGAAGAACCTGTTTGACCGCCATGCCAGCGGCAACCGCGATGTGGGCAACAATTTCTACCTGCCCGGCCGCCGTTTCTTTGCAACCTTGACGGCCAGCTTCTAAGCCGGTTCAGGTTCCAAAATCCAGGCGCTGAGGGTCACATCTCAGCGCCTTTTTCCATGCGTAGCTCTGTCAGGGCTAGGCCGTTGCAAAGCCATGGCGCTTGGCCATCAGCACCACTGCCAGGCTCAGCAGCATCAGCAGGACTACCGCTGGCGAGAAGGCCGCCACGCCCCACTGGGCCAGCAATACGCCACCGGCCATGCCGCCCCCGGCAATCGCCAGGTTCCAAGACGTCACCAGCATCGACTGCGCCACATCGGCGGCTGGCCCGGCGCTCTTGGCCAAGGCCGTTTGCAGCAGCGGCGGCAGCCCACCAAAGCCCAGGCCCCAGACGGCCACGGCCAGATAAACGGCCGCAGGCTGCTCCATCGCGAGCGCCAGCAACACGGCGCCGAGCAGAAACAGCCCCGTGCTCGCCAGCGTCAGCGCACGCAGATGGCGGTCAATCAGCAGGCCGGTGATCCAGATGCCCATCACCGACATCAGCCCAAACACCAGCAGCACCCGGTCGATCTGTGCGCCCAGGTTGGCAGGGGCCAGCAAAGGCGCGATATAGGTGTAGAGCAGGTTGTGCGCCAGCACATAGGCCAAGACCACCAGCAGCACCGGCCGCACCCCAGGCAGGCGGAACACTTGGCCCAGCCCAAAGGACTGGCCGGCGGGCTGGCCGGCAAAATCGGGCAGGCGCAGCTGCACCCAGGCCATCAGCAGCAGCGCCAGCACACTCATGCTGCCAAAGCACAGGCGCCAGCCCAGGTGCTGCCCCATCCAGGTGCCCAGTGGCAGTCCCAACGACAGCGCCAGCGGCGCGCCCAGCATCGCCATCGCAATGGCGCGCCCGCTATGGTGTGGCGGCACCATGCGCGTGGCATAACCGGCCAGCAAGGCCCAGAGCAGACCTGCCGCCACCCCGGCAACAAAGCGGGCCAGCAAGGTGAGCGCGTAGCTGCCCGACACCGTGGTGATGCTGTTGGCCAGCACAAATCCTGCCAAGGCCGCCAGCAGCAAAGGCTTGCGGCGCATGCGCTGAGTGGCCGCCGTCAGCGGTATCGCCGCCACCAAGGAGCCGATCGCATACAGGCTGACCAGCTGCCCGGCCATCGCCTGCGACACCCCAAGCCCGGCACTGATCTGCGGCAGCAAACCGGCGGGCAAGGCCTCCGTCAGGATGGTGACAAAGCCCGCCAGTGCGAGCGCCAGCAGCGATGCGAGCGGCAGGCCGCCGCGCTGGGGTGGGCAGCTGGGTTCAAGATGGGGGGATGGATGAGAGGAAAGCGAAGAAGAATCTGCCATGGCACAACCGGAAAGTCCTGTACAAGCCCGCGCTGGCCAGCGGGCTGGCAGGCCTGGGGCGAATGAAAAACAATGAGCCGCCATGGTGCAAGGATTGCCTGTGCAAGACAATAATGCCGAGATTCAAAACATATCGGACAAATTGTCCGCAATCAACCAGCGACAGGAGCAACATCCACCATCGACGCATTGAGTGGTATCGCCGTCTTTGTGCAAGCGGCCGATGCACGCAGCTATTCGGCAGCCGGGCGCGTGCTGGGCGTTTCTGCATCGGCCGTGGGCAAAAGCATTTGCCGGCTGGAGACGCGCCTGGGCGTGCGGCTGTTCCACGCAGCACCCGCAGCATGACGTTGACAGCCGAAGGCGCGCTGTTCCTGGAGCGCTGTCGCCGCATTCTGTGCGAGGTCGAGGCCGCAGAGCTGGAGCTGTCCGAGACCTGGCAGTCCCCGCGCGGGCGCTTGCGGGTGAGCCTGCCGCAGGTCGATGCGCTGGTCATGCCTGCGCTCACGGCTTTTATGCAGCGCTACCCGGCCATTACCCTGGACCTGGATTTCAGCGACCGGCTGGTCGATGTGATCGAGGAAGGTTTTGATGTGGTGATGCGCACTGGAGAGGCCGCCGATTCGCGGCTGGTGTCGCGGGTGCTGGGCAGCTTTGCGCTGCAGCTGGTGGCCGCCCCCAGCTATCTCGCAGCGCGTGGCACGCCCCAGCAGCCGGCCAACCTGGCCACCCATGCCTGCCTGCAGCACCGCTTTCCCAGCAGCGGCAAGTTGGAGCCCTGGCCGCTGCGCGCCGACGCCGGCGCTGCCGCCTGGAGCTTGCCCACGTCCATGGTCTGCACCACCACATCGGCGCTGATGGAAGCGGCCATTGCGGGCCTGGGCATTACCTGCCTGCCGGACTTTATGGTGCGCGCTGCCATCGCACGCGGCCAGCTGGTGACTGTGCTGGACGCACAGGTGGTCCATGAAGGCAGCTTTCGGCTGCTCTGGTCATCGAGCAAACAGCTGGCACCGAGGCTGCGGGTGTTTATCGACTGCATGGCCGCATCCCTGCCACTGCGCGCGCCCGGCACCCCAGGCCACACCCCGGCTCCACTGGCTATACTGCCTGCTGCCCCTTCCCCACCCGACCGCGCAGCTTGAAAGGCAGACCATGGACGCATGCGAACAGCTCCAGCACGACGGCTATGTGCTGCTGCGCCAGGCCATCCCAGTCGCCTGGTTGCCGGGTTTGCGCGAGGCCTTTGATGCGGGCATCACCAGCCACTGGCCCGTGCCCCGGGGCTGGGATTGGCGCCATGCACTGGTCGATGACAACCCCCAGATACTCGCCGTGTGCCAGCTGCCGCAGCTATTGGCCGCTGCGGGTGTGCTGATTGGCGAGCGCTTTTTTCTGTCGCAGGTCGAAGGGCGCGAGCCCATTGGTGGTGGCGGCTACCAGCGCCTGCACCGTGACTTGTCCAACCAACGGCCGGGCGACACTGTGGGCGCGCTGGCCTTTTTGGATGACTTTGGGCCGGACAACGGCGCCACCCGCTTGATCCCGGCCAGCCACCGCCCCAACGCAGAAGAAGCTGCGCGCAGCGAGCATGACGAATCGCAGGCGATTCAGATCGCCGGCCAGGCCGGCGATATTCTGGTGTTTGATGTCGACTTGCTGCATGCCGCCAGCCTCAACCCCAGCGGCGCGCACCGCCGCAGCCTGCTGATCAACTATGCCGCCGAAGGGCTGTACGACGCGCACCAGCAAACCGCAGCGCTGCGCCAGGTGCGCATGGATACCAGCGCGCGCTACGCGCCTGGCGATTTTGTGCTGGCATCTGCCTGATGCCAGCTTGATACCCGCTTGGTGCCCGGCTGAACCCAGGCAGCGCGAGCCGCGTTAAAGCGGCGCGTCGCCTGTGCTGATCGGCTCGCCTTCTGCATCTTTCGCATCTTTGGCAATGTGCGGCGCATGCCAGCCCATCTTTTGCGAGATCGCCGCACTGGCGGTTTTCAGCAGTGTGCGGTAGTAATGCGGCGTATCTGCGCCGCAGCGCATGACCGGGAAAGACACCGACAGCGCAGCAATCACATGGCCAAAGCGGTCAAACACCGGCACCGCAATGCAGCGCAGGCCGGGCTCGGCCTCCTCGTCGTCCTCGGCCACCTCCTGCGCACGCACGCGGGGCAGGATGTCCATCACGGCATCGACGGAGCTCAAGGTGCGGGGCGTGAACAGCTTGAGCGGCTGCGACGACAGCAGCGCCCGCGCCTGCTCGGCCGGCATGAAGGCCAGCAGCACCTTGCCAATGGCAGTGCTGTGCAAGGGCTTGCGCCGGCCAATGCGCGACTGCATGCGCAGCCCAAAATCCGATTCGATCTTGTGGATGTAGATGATCGCGTCCTCATCGAGCGCGCCCAGGTGGATGGTCTCGCGGGTCAGCGCCCCCAGGCGGCGCATCTCCTCATCGGCCTCGCGCACCAGGTCGGTGTTCTCCAGCGCCTTGCCGCCTAGCTCAAACAGCCGCAAGGTGGCGCGGTACAGCTCGGACTCGCCATCCTGCGCCACATAGCCCAGCGCCTTCAAGGTTTGCAGCAGCCGGTGCACGGAGGACTTGGACAGCGCCAGCTGCTGGGCCAGCGCGGTCACGCTGACATCGCGCTGGTTGCCCAGGCATTCCAGAATGGCAAAGGCTTTCTCCACCGCGGCGACGGTGTCGGTCTTGTCCATGGCTGCGGGGCTCTCGCTCATCGGTCCGTCCTTCTGTGTTGGGCTGTGTGGATGGCCTCGATTATCGGGCCAGCCAGCCGCCATCGACGGCCAAGGTATGGCCATGCACATAGTCGGCCGCGCTGGAGGCCAGAAATACCGCCGCGCCACCCAGGTCCGCCGGCTGGCCCCAGCGGCCCGCGGGGATGCGCTGCAGGATCTCACCGGCGCGGCCTGCATCCTGGCGCAGTGCCTCGGTGTTGTTGGTCTCGATATAGCCTGGCGCGATCGCATTCACATGGATGCCCTTGCCGGCCCATTCATTGGCCATCAGCCGGGTCAAACCCAGCACACCGCTCTTGGCTGCTGTGTATGACGGCACACGCACCCCGCCCTGGAACGACAGCAGCGACGCGATATGGATGATCTTGCCGCCCTGCCACTGCGCGCCTTGCCGTGCGGCGCAGTCCAGCATATGGCGCGCCACAGCCTGCGACAGAAAGAACAGGCTTTTGAGGTTGGTGTTCATCACCGCATCCCAGTCCTCTTCCGTGAAGTCCAGCGCATCCGCACGGCGAATGATGCCAGCATTGTTCACCAGGATATCGACCTGCCCGCAGGCCGCCAGCACCTGGGCCAGCGCATCGCCTATGGCCGCCGTGTCAGACAGATCGGCCTGCACCGCGATAAAACGCCGGCCCAGCGCCTGCACCTGCGCTGCCGTCTGGCTGGCCTCACTGCGGTTGAGCGCCACGATATCGGCCCCCGCCTGCGCCAGCGCCACCGCAATGCCCGCACCGATGCCGGTATTGCAGCCAGTCACCAGCGCTACCCGCCCCTGCAGATCAAAAGGGTGGCGGGGGCTGGCGGGGGCAGCGACAGGCGCTGGGGCAAAGCATGAATCGGACATGGCTGGTGAATGCAATGGGTACAAAAGCGGCCCGCCAAAACGCGGGCTGACCGGGAGATATGGCAACCATTGGAACACATTTTTTGTTTTTCAGAACACTGTTCCGTAAATTTTTATGAATAGCAAAAAACAAAGGGTTTACCAGCTATTTTTTGAATTTAAATTTATGGAACACTGTCCCGGTTGCCACGATAGTCATCGGACAACACCTCTACAAGCGATAACAAACCACCACCAAAGTGTGAGGAGCGAGACATGGAAATCCAGAAAACCATTGAGCGTGTGCCCGGCGGGCTCATGCTGATTCCCCTGCTGCTGGGCGCCTGCGTGCACACCTTTGCAGCAGATGCCGGCAAGTACTTTGGCTCGTTCACCAACGGGCTGATGACCGGCACCGTGCCGATCCTCGCGGTCTGGTTCTTTTGCATGGGGGCGACGATCAACCTCAAGGCCACCGGCGTGGTGCTGAAAAAATCCGGCACCTTGGTGCTCACCAAGATCCTGGTCGCCTGGGTGGTGGCGATGGTGGCCACGCGCTTTTTACCGGCCGGCGGCATCCAGACGGGGCTGTTCACCGGCCTCTCGGTGCTCGCGCTGGTCACCGCGATGGACATGACCAATGGGGGGCTGTATGCCGCGCTGATGCAGCAATACGGCACGCAAGAGGAGGCCGGCGCCTTTGTGCTGACCTCCATCGAGTCGGGCCCACTGGTCAGCATGCTGATTCTGGGCGCCACCGGCGTCGCGGTTTTTGAGCCACGCTTGTTTGCCGGCGCGGTGCTGCCGTTTTTGATCGGCTTTGCGCTGGGCAACCTGGATGCGAACCTGCGCGAGTTCTTTGGCCGCTGCGTGCATCCGCTGATTCCGTTCTTCGGCTTTGCGCTGGGCTGCTCGATTGACCTGGGTGTCATCGCCAAGAGCGGCTTTACCGGTGTGTTTGTCGGCGTGGCCGTCATCATCGTCACCGGCATCCCGCTGATCCTGGCGGATAAGTACATTGGCGGCGGCAATGGCACTGCGGGGCTGGCCGCCTCGTCCACCGCTGGTGCAGCTGTTGCCAATCCGCAAATCATCGGCACCATGGTGCCCGAGCTCAAGTCCATGGCCGATTCGGCCACCGCCATCACCGCCACCGCCTGCCTGCTGACCGCCATTCTGGTGCCGATCCTCACGGCCATGTGGGCGCGCAAGTATGGACGCCGCCCGCAGGCATCGGTGGCAGCACCCACCCCGCCAACCAGCGCCGCTGGCAGCCCGCCCAAGCTGGCGCAGGACGGGCACTTCTAAGCGTACTCAGCTTTACCCCCTCGCCTGGCGCGCTAGTCCATAGCGCGCCCAGGCATCTTTCACAGGACTGACTCCATGACCCATTCTTCCGTCTCCACCGGCCGCCTGGCAGGCAAGGTGGCCCTGGTGACCGCAGCGGCGCAAGGCATTGGCCGCGCCAGCGCCGAGCGCCTGGCAGCCGAAGGTGCGCGCGTAATTGCCACCGACTTGCATATCGGCCCGCTGGCAGGCTCGGGCCTCGATGCGCGCCAGCTCGATGTGCGCGACAGCGCCCAGATCCAGACACTGGCCGAAGTGCTCGGCCCCATAGACATCCTCTTTAACTGCGCAGGCTTTGTGCATGCCGGCAGCGTGCTCGAATGCAGCGAAGAGGACTGGGACTTTGCCTTTGACCTGAATGTCAAAGCCATGTACCGCAGCATCCGCGCCTTTTTGCCGGGCATGCTGCAGCGCGGCCGGGGCAGCATCATCAATATGTCCTCGGCCGCCTCCAGCATCAAGGGCGTGCCCAACCGCTTTGCCTACAGTGCGTCGAAGGCAGCCGTCATCGGCATGACGAAGTCCATCGCTGCCGATTACTGCACCCGGGGCGTGCGCTGCAATGCCATCTGCCCGGGCACCGTCGATTCGCCATCGCTCGGCCAGCGCATCGCCACCCAGGCAGCGCACGATGGCCTGTCGGTTGACGCGGTGCGCGCCGCCTTTGTGGCCCGCCAGCCCATGGGCCGCGTCGGCAAGCCCGAGGAGATTGCCGCGCTGGTGGCCTATCTGGCCTCGGACGAGGCGGCCTTTACCACCGGCCAGGCCCATGTGATTGATGGCGGCTGGTCCAACTAAAACCCGCCAGCCCCCACTTTTACCGCTGCGCGACAGCAGCCCTAGCTGCAGGCACCTAGACTGGCGCCTGCATGCAATTTGATCCATTGGAGATGACATGAAATTACTGCGTTACGGCCCGGTGGGCCAGGAAAAGCCCGGCCTGCTCGACAGCAGAAACACCTTGCGCGACCTCTCGGGGGTGCTCAGCGATATAGAAGGTGCACACCTGGGCGACGCCGCGCTGGCCCGCCTGCGCGCGATCGACCCGGCCACGCTGCCAGCAGTGCCTGGCCAGCCGCGCGTCGGCCCTTGCGTGGCAAGGGTGGGCAAGTTCATCTGCATCGGCCTCAACTACGCCGACCATGCCGCTGAATCGGGAGCCGCCATCCCGACCGAACCCGTGATCTTC
Organism: Comamonas koreensis; assembly: GCF_014076495.1. Classification (NCBI taxonomy): domain Bacteria; kingdom Pseudomonadati; phylum Pseudomonadota; class Betaproteobacteria; order Burkholderiales; family Comamonadaceae; genus Comamonas; species Comamonas koreensis. The sequence continues at coordinate 3,321,627 of NZ_CP043575.1, forward strand.
AACAAATGGACCAGTGCCATCTGCGGCCCCAACGATGCTGTCGAAATCCCCCGTGGATCCAGCAAGACCGACTGGGAAGTCGAGCTGGGCGTGGTCATCGGCAAGGCCGCCAAGTACATCACCGAAGCGCAGGCACTGGAGCATGTGGCCGGCTACTGCGTGGTCAACGATGTGTCCGAGCGCGAATGGCAGATCGAGCGCGGCGGCACCTGGGACAAGGGCAAGGGCTTTGACACCTTTGGCCCCATCGGCCCCTGGCTGGTGACGCGCGATGAAGTGCCGGACCCGCAAAACCTGTCGATGTGGTTGGATGTGGATGGCAAGCGTTTTCAGAACGGCAACACCAAGACGATGATCTTCAGCGTCGCGCAGATCGTCGCCTACGTCAGCCAGTGCATGAGCCTGCAGCCGGGCGACATCATCTCGACCGGCACGCCGCCCGGCGTGGGCCTGGGCATCAAGCCAAACCCTGTCTACCTGAAAGCTGGCCAGACGATGCGCCTGGGTATTGAAGGCTTGGGAGAGCAGCAGCAAACCACCGTCAACGCCTGATGACGCGCAGCACCCGGCGCCAGCGCGGCAACGGGTGCTTACAGATGGAAAAATCGTAGCTGCCATCGCCATAGATTTACACCATCAAAACAGCCACTAGAGCTGATGTACAAAGCAACCATTGCTCATCTTTTGATACAGAATTTTCCGCTAAGCTGCCAGCATCCACCACAACTCCACCCCCCTGCCATGAACCGTTTGTTGACCCCTTTGCTCACTGCGCTGGCACTGTCCTGCCTGGCCGATGCCAGCTGGGCCCACGGTGGCGGCCACCGCCACCACCACCGCAAGGAACACAAGGAGCAGTTCTGGGACGGCAACTGCAAGGTGGAGCGCAAGTGGAAGCGCAATGGCGAATACAAGGAAAAGCGCCGCTGCCATGACCGCCCAGCCGCCTATTACGCACCCGCGCCGCAGCCCGTCTATGCCGCCCCGGTGCTGGTGGCGCCCCGCCCGCCCGAGGCCATTGTCATCAGCCCGCAGATCGTCATCCGCCCCTGATCGGCTTGCGCTCGCACTCCTGCCCATCCCTCTTTGCGGGCTGTCAGACACCTGTTTGACAGCCCGCTGTCTTTGCCTCCACAGCCACAAGCCCAGTTGGCCCACAATCGGGCCATGTCTTCCTCCCCCCTCTCTATCGCTTCGGCCGGCTCCATCACCATGGTGCAAGGCATCGAAGTGGGCCATTTCACCGACACACGACGCCCCACCGGCTGCACGGCCATCCTGGCCAAGGCCGGGGCGGTGGGCGGCGTCGATGTGCGCGGCGCCGCACCCGGCACGCGCGAAACCGACCTGCTCCACCCCACCAACCTGGTCGAGCGCGTACACGCCATCATGCTGGCGGGCGGCAGCGCCTGGGGCCTGGACGCGGCCAGCGGCGCGATGCGCTGGCTCGAAGAGCAAGGCGTAGGCCTCGATATCTCCGTGGGCCGCATTCCGCTGGTACCTGCAGCCGTGCTGTTTGATGTGCTGGTGGGCGATATGCGCATCCGCCCTGATGCCCAGGCCGGCTATGCCGCCTGCCAGGCCGCCAGCAGCGCCATGCCCGCGCAAGGCAATGTGGGCGCGGGGGCCGGCGCAGCCGTAGGCAAGATCTTTGGCATCCAGCGGGCGATGAAAGGCGGCATCGGCACGGCCTCCGTCACCGTCGATGGCGTCACCGTGGGCGCCATCATTGCCTGCAATGCACTGGGCGATGTACTGCACCCGGACACCGCCCAGGTGGTGGCTGGCGCACGCACCCGCGATGGTCTGGGCCTCATCGACACGCGCCGCGCGCTGCTGCGCGGCGAGCCGCCCCAGCCCCTGCTGGCGGGCACCAACACCACCATCGGCGTGATCGCCACCGATGCCGCCATCACCAAGGCGCAGGCCAGCCGCCTGGCCACCGTGGGCCACGATGGCCTGGCGCGCGCCATCAACCCGGTGCACACCATGTCCGACGGCGACACCTTGTTCTGCCTGGGTACTGGCGCCGCCGGGCGCAGCCTGGGGATGATGGTGCTGGCCACGATGGCCGCCGAAGCGGTCGCCCAGGCCACCTTGCAGGCGGTGCTGCATGCCAATCGTTTACAAATCGATGCCGGAGAAAACCACAAGGCCTTGCACCTGCCCTGCGCCGCTGATTTACAGTAGGCGCCATTCCAACTGCGCTGCGCAGGCAGCCCGCCACACACCATGGGTGACCGCTCCACGTCGATGCGCCAAAAAGCCTACGGGCTGCGCCAAACCCTGATCACCCTGGTGCTCAATATCCGCGATGCGCTGGTCTCCGGCGGCCCGCTGGTCATCCTGGCCGTGGCCTTGATCGTGGGGGCCTACTGGTGGCTCAAGCCCAACCCGCCCTCGCAGGTCAAGCTGGCCACCGGCCCGGCCCAAAGCGCTTACGCCAGCTTTGGCGAGCAGTACCGCACGCCCCTGGCCAGGAACAAGATCCGGGTAGACCTCGTCGGCAGCGAAGGCTCCTTCGACAACCTGCAGCTGCTGCGCGAGGGCAAGGTCGATCTGGCTTTTGTGCAAGGCGGCACCGCCGACCTGACCGAGGACGACCTCGACAGCCTCACCTCGCTGGGCGCGCTGTTTGTCGAGCCCGTCTGGCTGTTCTACCGCAGCGATGCTGCGCAGCGCCTGACCAAACGCGCCCACTTGAGCAATCTGACGCAACTGGCGGGTTGGCGTGTCAATGTCGGCACCGCCGGCAGCGGCGTGCCCAATCTGTTCAACCAATTGCTGGAGGCCAACCGCCTGAATCTGGCCCAGCTGCGTGTGTCGCACCTGGCTGAGACGCCTGCGACCGTCGCGTTTCTGGATGGCAAGATCGATGCACTGGTGCTGGTTTCCGCGCCCGAATCGCCCATGGTGCAGATGCTGCTGAAGACCCCCGGCGTGCAGCTGATGGATTTTCCGCAAAACGAGGCCTATGGCCGCAAGTTCAGGTTCCTCAGCCCCGTCACCCTACCGCGCGGCATTGTCGACCTTGCCGCCAATGTGCCGCCGCAAAACGTGCACCTGCTGGCCTCCACCACCTCGCTGCTGGCCCGCGATGACACCCACCCCGCCATCAAGCAGCTCTTCGCCCAGGCCTCGCAGGGCATCCACAGCCAGGCGGGCTGGTTCAACCGGGCACGCGACTTTCCCAACACCCGCAGCAGCGAACTGGCCGTCGCCCCCGAAGGCGTGCGCGCCATCAACGAACCCGCCCCCCTGCTGCAGCGCTACCTGCCCTTCTGGCTCGCCAACCTGGTCGAGCGCATGTGGCTGGTGCTGGGTGTCCTGCTGGCCTTTATGCTGCCGCTATCCCGTGTCGTACCGCCCCTCTACCAGTTCCGCGTGCGCTCACGTGTCTTCAAGTGGTACGGCCAGCTGCGCGCCATCGAGCACGAGATGGAGCAACCCGAGCCCGACCGCGCCAGCATCCAGGCCGAGCTGCTGGCGCTGAGCCGCAAGGTCGAGAAGATCACCGTGCCGCTGTCGTATGCGGATGAGTTGTATGCGCTGCGTAGCCATATTCATTGGGTGCTGCAGAAGCTGGAGCAGCAGGGGCGTAGAGATGGCGCAGCCCACGCGAACAATGCAGAAAACACCGATCACCTGGCTAATTCACATGCATAGAACTACAGCCGCCATTGCCCTTACCCTGCTCGCCGCCCATCCTGCTGCCAATGCATTTACCCCTTTCGCCCCAACGGAAAGCCAATGCGCCGCAATTTTTAAAGCAGCCGGAGACAAATACGCAGGCATGTGGCTGGGCAAAGATGGCAAATTGGTGCTGGGACTGACATCACCGGTAGAGCTGGATCGAGAGATTCAGCAAATGCTGCATATCGTTTATGTTCAATACAGCACGGCGGAGCTGCGTAGTTTTTACAATCAGGTTGTTATTAAAAAATTCAATAACAACCAATATATCGCCGGATCGCAGATTGACTACAAAATAAATCGCATTGTTATCACAGTCCGAAAAGATAATCTATCAAAAGCAATAAGCATTTTTGAGGACCAAGGCATCGATGTAAAAATGGTGCATTTTGAAGCTCAACACACCACTGTGACGTTTATGCCCCTTATGGATGATGGTAGCTGTAAAGGTTCATTGTAGTCAGTCCTGAGGTTGCCGACGATTTCTTATATCTTACAGCTCTACAGATTGCCAACACAAATGCAGTCAATCGAGCATAACAAATGATGCTCCTCAAAATACTCATCATTTATATACAATAAGAATTCCTGAATATTTGAAATTGGCAAAGCCCACTCCGATAATAGACTGCATTCCTCGAAAGCACCTTCCATTCACAATCATATGCTCCTCTACCATGCAGCGAGAGAGAAAAAATCGTCGATAATTCTCACGAGTAAATATTTCTTGAAAATAAACAAAATTTTCCACTCTAAATAAGGCCAAACAAATAATTCCGCAGCTAACAGATTCAGACTGAATGCATGTGACAAGAGTAGATTGACTGGAGCGGGATGCAACAAAAAATCTTAGCGTGTTTACCCATTGCCTTTTGTAGGCTTCTGGTGACCATCTGGTGGTGATGAGCGGAACCACCTCTCGATGCGCTCCGATTTCTATTTTGTAGACAAATCATTTTTTAAACTGAGTATCTTTTAATATTTACATGCCAAATGCCATTCGGATATTAATCTAATATCTATTTTAGAAATAATCAAACAATCCTCTAAGTGATAATTTTATGAGCAGCTTAAGGTATACGGACAAAAAAATGAGCAGAAGGCACCAATCGTTCTTCAGGACATGGACTAAATACTCACTTCCTCCTTAAATATTCAAAACGCAATTTCTCCAGAATTTCACGAACTGCACTATCTTCATAGTCGTATCCAAAAACACAGCGAACATCTTTTTCACCAGGAATCGCAGAATTTAATAAAAACCAAACTACGTCATCAATAGATTCACCCTCATGGATAGCAGTGGGAATACCCAAATCTCCCAAATTACAATCATCGATTGCATAATCCAAAGCTTCGTGGACATCTTCTGCGGCACTACCCAAGATCATAAAATATTCACAGCCCATAGAAATATACAGACCGACTAATTTTTGCCAATCAAATTCATCACTTAATGATTCAATTTTGAGTAGACAAACGGTTGGCCACACCGACGCAAGATCAACCATCCCCATCTCGAAACTAAAAACTTGCAAATTACCCAACTTCATATATCTCCGATCATTATTTTCCATTGATGATTTTTTCAATATTCTTTTCAAACGTTCGTATTTCAGTTTTTAAGTGCTGAACCCTTCGCAACTGCTGTCGCTCAATTTCTTTTTGTGACTGCCCCTCCATTCCGGGCCTTACTGTCGGATTTTTTTCAAATGCTGCCAGTTTTTCTTTATGCTCGGCAATTCTCTTTTCATATGATCGAATCGATTTTCTATCACTGTGACTAAGCTCACGCTTACCATCGTCATCGGGATCAGGAGACCCTCCAGAGGCTACAGACCTTGAGTCGGTTGAACTCTGCGGAATAGAGGCAGAATTTTCGTTTGATTCAGAAGATCCTGAATTAAAAAGATTACTAAATGCACGTCCGAGTCGCCCTAACGAATCTCGCATCTCTTGCTGCCTGCTAGGAGGAGCAAGCGCATATGATGCCCCCCCGGACAAAAGCACAACTCCTAAAACCGCAACTATAGATGCTCTGCCATCCGGATCCACATACTTATGAGGATTATTATTAGCATAAGCATAACGATTAAAGCTATGCAAATTATCAGCATCAAACCCCACAGGATCGATACCCATAAACCGCCCTAATGCAGGATTGTAGTACCGAGCCCCCATGTACGACAAACCCGTATCACTGTCATGCGGCTTACCCGTAAACCAAAGGGCATTGCCGCCATCACCTATGTCATTAAGGCGTTCCCCATAAGGCAAATAGCTTTCGTTCCAGAGCAGGTTGCCGCTGGCATCGGTGGCCAGCATGGGGGAGCCGGAGACATCGTTGTGGAAGAAGGTGATGGTCTCTGTGATGGTTGCTGCGACTACAGGCACAGCGATGTTGGTGCTTTGCGCGCCGAACCAAGCGGTATCGCCACGGAGCATCTTCCATTGGAAGTTGTAAGTGCCTGGCGTTGCGGGCGCTGTGACAGTGAAGCTAAAGCTGTGTTCCTCGCCAGGGGCTACAGCGGTCTCCAATGGCACCCGGCCGGTAGCGGTCCATGTGGTGTTGACAGGGTCCTGCGGATTCTGCGCACCAAGGTAATACGTGTCGCCGGCGGACCAAGTAGAGGTGCCGGTATTTTTCATCTTGATGGATGCCGTGTAGCTTTGCCCAGCCGTCATCGTGGTTACTGGCAGGCTTTGCGAGACGAAAGCTGCGTCATCTGTTCCCGTTGACTCAGAGACAGTCACTACGGCGTTGGTAGAAGTGGCTCCAAACCACTGCGTACCCTTCGCCATTTGCCACTGGAAGTTATAGCTTCCAGGGTCATCAGGCGCAGTGATGGGGAAGGAGAAGGTGTAGTCCATCCCCGCTGGTACCGTGCCATTGAGCGCAACTGGGCCCGCATTCCATGTGTTGTTGTCCGCCGGGTTCTGCGCCTTTAACTGGTAGCCGTTGCCGCTCGTCCAAGTGGTGGTACCTGCGTTGCGCATGGTCACCAAGGCTTGGTGTGTATCGCCTGCAATCATGCGGGCGGGGACATTCTGAGCCACAAAGATGGCACTGTCGCTGCCCGGCGGAGCAGATACCACTATCTTTCTGTTATCAGATTTATCTCCAAACCAAGCCCCATCACTCTGCACCATTTGCCATTGAAAGTCGTAAGCGTCAGGCGTTGCGGGTGCAGTGATCTGAAAATTGAACGTGTACTGCTCCCCCGGGTTAACAGAATTGCCAAGATTTACCCTTGACACTCCCCATATGTTCTCGGGCGAGCCCTGAGAGCCGAGGCTAAAGCCGCCCGCCTCCGTCCAGGCTACAGTACCGGTGTTTTTCATCGTTACCGATGCGCTGTACTGCTGTCCTGCAACTATATTAGCCGGCACGCTTTGCGATACATAGGTGGCGCTATGGGGAACAGGCTCAATTAGCGGTATTTTTAGTTCATCGGATAGGCTGCCGAACCATTGAACTCCATCTTGTACCATTTGCCATTGGAAGGAGAACGTTCCGGAAGGCAGAGGTGCAGTGATCGGAATGCTGAATGTGTATTGCTCGCCAGGTGGCACTGGCTTGGAAATAAAGACTCTAGATGCCCCCCAGTGCACATTATCCTGAGGCGCCTGCGATCCTAATCGATAAGCCGCATCTTCAGACCAAGTGGCAGTACCCGTATTTAACATCGTCACAGCTGCAATGTAAGCCTGACCTGCCACCATATTGTCCGGCACCGTTTGCGATACAAACTCAGCATCATTGGGTGCGGGATCGGTTACCTCTATAGCAAGACTGGTTGATTTTGAACCAAACCATTCCACACCGTCTTGCACCATCTGCCACTGGAAATGGTAGGTACCCAGCGCATTGGGCGCGGTGATGGGAAAGTTGAATGTATGCGACTGCCCTGGAGCTACGGATTCTGTTAGCTGCACTCTACCCAAGCCCCAACTGGCATTGTCTTGGGGATTTTGAAAGCCGAGACGATAGTGCGCACCCTCAGACCAGGTTTGCGTACCCGTATTCTTCATCGTTACCGATGCCTTGTATTGCCTGCCCCTAACCACATTTACAGGCAAGCTTTGCGCTACAAATGATGCGCTGTTCGGCTGTGGTGGTGAAACATCGATATCGAGGATAAAAGATGAGCTGCCAAACCACTCGACACCCGTCTGCAGCATCTGCCAGATCAGTTTATGAGTACCTGATGCGGACGGAGCTGTGATGTCAAATGTAAAGGTATGAAGTTGATCTGGGGCTACAGAGCCTTTTACAGGCACACGATTTATACCCCAAAGAGTGGGATTCGCCGGATTTCTTAAACCTAGTTGGTACTGACCAGTCTCACTCCAAGTAGCGGTACCCGTATTCTTCATCGTCACGGAGACGGTATAAGTCTGCCCACCAACCATATGCAGGGGTACGTCCTGGGAGTAAAAGCTCGCTCGATTAGGGACACGTGGTCTTCTTACAATCTGGATAAATGTACCAGTCGAGTAATTATCCTTCTCCCAAAATGCGGTCGAGCCAAACCATCCACCACGCCCCTTTCTCATTTGCCAATCAAGGCGGGTGTTACAGCATGGCGGCGCAGTTACAGTAACGTAGGTACTGAACTCGCCGCCGGGAGGAATAGGTTCACTTGGCTTAATGGAGATAGGCCCCGCGTTCCAATTGTTTTGAGGAGATGCTAAGACATAGCCTTGGCCGGCTGACCAAGTGGTAGTACCCGTGTTTCTATATCCTATCTGAAATCGATAGATATCCCCCTCAATCATGCTTGGCTGCACAGCAGTCATGAACAGCTGGGAGTCATCCTGAGCACGTGCAAAATTACCAAGACTTAAAAGTAGTGCGATGAAAAATGCAAATTTATAAAAATATGAGACACAGTTTTTTAGCTTTGAACGTGCATTTTTAGTCATAATCCCCTCCATGCTATTTCTGCGATTGGAAAACACGCTGTGCTATACGCTTGCCGCCCAAATATATATATTCAGTGGCCTTGTTCAGCTCTGAGGGTGAATAGTCAACCAATAAATCATGGCTGGAGTTATAAAACTCGTAGCTCTTGACACCTGCTTTGACGATAGTCGACCTGTTGTTTTGAGCATCGTAGGTATACTCAACTTTAGAAGCAGCGTTGTCGCAGTCCACACATATCAAGTTAGAGGCATTGTCATAGGTGTACTTCTTACCATCACCGACGACAATATTCCCATATGCATCGTAGCTATAGTAGTAGCCACACCGCCTTTTTGCGTGCTGGTCAGCTTGTTATTGTTATCATAGTTATAGCTGAGCGTATTGTTGCCGAATTTTTGACTGGTGATATTGCCGTTGCCACCATAACCCAACACCCCTGAACCCCAAGGTCCATTAGAAGAAATCAGCCTATTTATTTTGTCATAGCTTAATGTACGGTTGTAATCAGCATCTACCGAATCTCGAATCGAAGTTAAATTACCTACACCGCCGTAACTGTAAGAGTTGTTGTTGTAATTTACCCCACCACCTCTGCGCGTGGTGAACGTACTTGGCCATAAACGAGCGTTTTGTTGATATTCCGTGATCGTGCCATTCAAATAATTAATTTGCCTCAGCTGACCAGACGGCCAATAGGTGATATTTCGAACATAGCCTGAAACTTGCGTTGGCCGCCCCAGCGCATTGGGCGAATAGCTCACCGTTTTTCCGGATGGATAAGTGATGGAGGCGAGTTGGTCGAGGCCGTTATATGAATATGTGGCCTTGAAAGTCTGCCCGTCCACCTGAAGCGTTTCGCTGGTCATGTTTCCATTGGCATCGTAGCTATAGCTACGATTGCCTGTTGAGGACCTGGCCGTTAGAGGCATGTGCGTCTTGCTGTAGGTATTACTGACATTTGGAGTTCCACTGGGGTAGGTTATAGAGGTCAGTCTGTTTTGTGCATCATAGGCATAGCGGGTGGTTGCCGAAGCGCCCACCGCACTAGAGGTCATGTTGCCAGCGGCATCGCGTCCATACTTTGTGACGCCAGTCTCTGGATTAGTCACTGACTCCAAATGATAATTGCTGTTATATTTATAGCTGCGCGTTAATCCTGCCTGGGTGGCAGACGTCATAAGGCCTTTGCTATTTCGGGCAATGGTCACGCTTGCAGATGCTTCAGGAGCTGAAATACCCATTAGCAGTTGCTGATCCGGATCGCCATAGGATCTGTAGCTATAGGTTGTCACATTGCCGCGCTCATCTGTCACTCTCTTAGTGCCTGCACCGTAGACCACATTGCTTGAGGTATTGTCTGCATTAGAAATCCGCGTGATTCGATCCAATATATCGAACTGGTAGCTCGTACCGGCATTGGAATCTGGGTCTGACTCAAATGTGCGGCGGCCAAGCACATCCACTGTAAATTTTCGGGCGATACCACCCAGAGTCACCCCCGTAGCTTGGCCAAAGCCGTTGTACACCGTGCGCTCTACCAATGCGCCACGAGTGGCTGTTTTCGTGGTGGCAGTGTAGGCGACCGAAACTGAGCTGCCAGCAGGATAATCAATGGATGTGATTCTGTTCATACCGTCATATCTCAACCTAGTTGTATGCCCATCTCCATTGGTTTCCGATATGACATTACCAGCATCATCCACTTGCCTTCTGATAGAAATGCTCTCGGGCTGCGTTTCGGACTGGGGTATGCCTCGCTTGAAATTGGAGTAGTTATGTACCTGCGAGCGGGGCAGAGTTTTTGCAACCATATTGCCTTGCGAATCATACCGATAAGTGGTAGTGACTCCATCCTCAGTAAAAGAGGTCAAGTTTCCATTCCCATCGAACGCGCGGCTTATCGAGCTGCCGGTGAAGCTTTCATTTTGGGGCTTATTGATGATCCATTTAGCAGCATTCGTGTAGTAGCTAATGGTAGTAGTCTTGCTTCCACCTGAAGTACCAGACTCAACAACCGTTCTTGGATTTCCATAGCCGTCAAATTGGCTGTTGGTGACGGTATAGGTTGCACCATCGCGCACCGTGGTCTTCTTGGTCAGGATGGGTGCGTTGGTTTGTCCGGAATCTACCTTGGTGACAAATGCACCTGGCCTGAAATAGTTTTCGTTGGATATTTTTTGTTTGTCCCAGGTGTAGGTTTCGGTTTGTGCATTACCTGTCTTCTTAGACATTAGCAACCCTACCATCCAGACCGTACCCGAGCTTGAGTAATTGGGACCTATATGTTGATAGGTGATGGTGCCACTAGGGGTGGTGACAGTAGTAGTGTCATACGTGTTGCGGCTGCCGGGGGCATAGCGAAAGCTCCAATTGCCGCCATTATTGCTGCTTTTGCCTTTGACGACCGTCGTTCGGCTCAATGGATTCGCCTGACTGTCAAAATATACAAAATCGTATGTGTAGTTGATAACACCTCCTTGCGGATAGGTCACATTCCTCATCACATGACTACCGGGCAAGGTATTTAGATTACCGTTGTATTGGTATTTCCAAGATGTGCCATCGGGCCGCGTCACCGATGTTAAAAAGTAGCTATACAGGACATTCGGCACAGCCTGGTAACCATAATTCCAGGCTTGTCCCGCACTACTGATTCGACTGATTCTGGGAGTTCTTGCACCACTGTCGGCATAAGTAAATGCTATGTTGCGGCCGTCATTGGTCACAATATTGGATATTTCTGAAGATGCACTCGCTTTGTAATTGATAACGGCATTGTTTCCGTTTCTATCAATGATTTTGGTGGTGAACCATGCAAATATAGGGTTAACGCCGCCAGTCATGTTCACCAGATGGGTCATCTCATACTGTATGCCATCTGGGGAAAATACCCTTAATCCGCCACTGTTGATACAGTCTGCTCTCCATCGCTGTGTCGTCAGCATCAGAGGCGATGAGTTGCCAGTAAATACCAGGAGTTGGCGACTACCATCTGGCAGTTCCAGAACTGGATTATCAGCCACTGTTTGGGCATTCTTATTCAAACAGATGGTGCGCTCTTTGTTTTTTAAAACGCGGCCGAAGTGAATGCTCCACCCTACCCCAGCGCCAGAGGACGATTCGTAGGCCGCAGGGTTCAGTGGCTCAACAGAAGAACTGTTGTAAGACCTTATCACCTTAAGATCAAACCCCCCATTTCCGGGAAGATGGAGGTCAACGTACTGACGCTGCAACGATCCAGAGAATGGATCAATATTTTCACTGATGCTTTGATTAATATAATCCCGGTTGGGATACAGCCCGGGATCTTTGTATAAATCAGGTATGACCTCTTGAGAAAAGCTAGTATGCGCATAGATCGTCATCAATACAAACGCACAATAGCGATATAGCTTTTTAGTCATAAGATCACCCTTTTATTCATTGGCAGTTACTTTAGTATTGACCGCGATATCCATTGCGAATTTGCGCAATGGCTGCGGGTAACGATACCGGGAGCACCACTTTTTATAAGTTACACGCAGGTAAGAAATTTCCGTGGTTTTTCCTGGATCATATGACGTCAAAATTTAATACTTTTCCCAATGACAGTCAAATTTTCAATAATTATTGACTATGAATATTATTTAATTGCGACACCAAATGTTGACGAGAAACTTACAATCTGCATTTACAAACATGTAATTAGCTGATTAACTCAAATAATTTCCTAGATAACATTTATGCCGATGTACCAGCTCTTTTTTGCGCTGGAGCATACCTAGTCACGGAGGGCATGCACGATCCAGTTCATCTGTTTTTGGCACCCACAGGAAGGCTCTAAGAAATGAAAATTTACTAATTCAATCCTTTAATGACACAATGAATCACCCCAATATGGCGGTAAATCCACTCCAATCATGGCAGCCATTTAGCCTCAGCTAGCTGAATTTGTAACTTCCTTGCTTATACTTGTAGGCCATAGATAGAACCTCATCCCTTGCTAGATTGGTAAGCGTATCAAGCGGTGACGAAATTTGTTTCTTCTAGGTGTACGGATGGCTGAAACACGCGCCTGTTTAGCCGTTCGCCAGCTTGAGGAATGCAAGGCCCTCGGCCGAGCTATTTGGGTTAGGCCACCAGTAATTGAGCGCTGACCTGTTTGGAATCGCATACACGACCCAGCAAACGGAAGGTTTACGGTGGAAGCTAGGCGCCCCCGACGAGGCATCAAGCAGCAGGCAGTACAGGACGACAAGGCTTGGCACGGCCGACGAGGCAACGATGTATCAAGGTTTGCGTTAGCGGCTCCTAGAACCAGTCGCTGGCAAACAACGCCCTTCGAACCCCAGCCCATCCCCTAGGGAGAACCCGCGCTGTTCTTGACTTACAGCAAGCTCTGTTCACACTCTAGGCAACACAATCGGCTCAAGCTCTTGGCAAAGCGGGCCCGAAACACCGTGCTGCAGCCAGGACTGAAGGCTCTTTGGACTGCAGCAATTTCTGCTTTATCTAGTTTTTTAGAGCCTTGCGCGCTCTTAATTTAGTAGCAATCTGCGCATTTTCGCTGACAGACAAGGGCCACACCTTCGTCGAAGGTAGTTCGTATCAGGTATTCGATAAATTGAATTAATGAGTATCTTGGATATACAATAGTTTCAAGAATTTCTGAAAACTAAAAACTTACCCCATGCCATCCACCCGCGCCACCTCCTCCGCCATCAGCCCTGCTGTGGCAACGCGCCCCTCTGCGAAGGGCGCGTGGTGGCAGGTGCTGGCAGCCTTGCTGTGGTTGCCGCAGGCGGCAGTGATAGCCTGGGGGATTGAGGCGATCCACCAGCAAGCGGCTTGGTCGACATTGGCCAAGGCTTGCGTCCTGTTCCTGGCCTTGGGCTTGCTGCGGGCCCTGGTCGATGGCTATGGCCTGCGCCGCGCTTTTGCCGCAGCGCGCGCCCACACGCAGCAGCTGCGGCTGCAGGCCTTGCAGGCATTGGCGCTGCACTCGCCCCTGCACCCGCATCGCCCATCGGCCGGGCTGGCGGCCAGTGTGCTCAACGAGCAGGCCGACCACATCACGCCCTACTGGGCTCGCTACACGACAGCGCGCACCAAGGTCATGGTGGTGCCGCTGGTCATCCTCGTCTGTGTGTTCAGCCTGTCCTGGGTGGCGGGCTTGGTGCTGCTGGTGGCCGCGCCCTTGATCCCCATCTTTATGGCGCTGGTGGGCTGGCGGGCCGAGGCGGCCAGCAAAAAACATTTGCAGGATGTCGGCAACCTGAACCAGTTTTTGCTCGATCGCCTGCAGGGCCTGGCCAGTATTCGCGGTCTGGGTGCGGTCGGGCAAGTTGCGCAACAGCTGGCCGGTGCGGCAGAGCAGCTGCGCGCCAACACCATGGCCGTGCTCAAGATTGCGTTTCTGTCCTCTGCAGTGCTGGAGCTTTTCTCCGCGCTGGGCGTGGCCCTGGTCGCTGTGTATGTCGGGTTCCATCTGCTGGGCCAGATCCCGTTTGGCAGCTGGGGCGGTACCTTGGGCTTGGCGCAGGCCATGTTTGTGCTGCTGCTGGCCCCGGCATTTTTTGAGCCGCTGCGCGAGCTATCGGCCGTGTGGCATGACAAGGCCTCAGGTGTGGCGGCCGAGCAGGCACTGCAAGCGCTGCAGCAGCCTGGCCCGCAGATGGTGGGTGGTGGCGATAGCGACCAGGACCGCGCGGCCAGCGCCAACACCGCAGCGGCTGCCGCGCTGACGATCCGAGACCTCAGCTTTCAATACAGTGCCGACAGCCCCTTGGTGGTCAAGGCCTTCAGCGCCGAGATTGCCGCTGGCGAGCGCGTTGCGCTGTGGGGCGAAAGCGGCAGCGGCAAATCCACGGTGATGGCGCTGATCGCGGGCCTGGCAGCGCCCAGCGCAGGCAGCATCCACATCGATGGACGACCCATGGATGCAGCCCACGCCGCCGGCCTGCGCAGCGGCATGGCCTGGGTGGCGCAAAAGCCCCATGTGCTGGCCGCCAGCCTGGTGGACAACATTCGCCTGGGCCGAGATATCGACGAGGCCGCACTGCAGCAAGCGGTGCAGAGCGCGGCCCTGGGCCCCGTGTTGGCCTTGCGCGGCAATGCCGTGGTGGGCGACGGGGGCCTGGGCCTGTCGGGTGGCGAGGCCTTGCGCCTGACCCTGGCACGCGCAGCCGCCACGCCTGGCTGCCGCCTGGTGCTGGCCGATGAGCCCACGGCCCATCTGGATGCCGAGACCGCCCAGTTTGTGCGCCAGGGCCTGCTGGCCTTGGCAGCGCGCGGCGCGACCTTGGTGGTGGCCACCCATGATCCGCTTCTGGCCGCCTGCATGGACCGGGTGCTGTCGCTCGATGGCAGCCAGCCGCCCATTGCCGCTGGCCTGCCCGCCGCCATGAGGAGCATCGCATGAAGGCCTGGAACGCGCTGCGCCCCATCGTCCAGCTGTTTGCGCAATCGCCCTACCGCCGGCGCATGCTGCTGGGCAGTCTGCTCGCTGCGATCACCGTGTGCGCCGGCATGGCGCTGCTGGGCTTGTCGGGCTGGTTCCTCACCGCGGCCTATGTGGCGGGTCTTTCTACCGCCACGGCCGTGGTGTTTGATGTGTTTGCGCCCGGCGCGGGCGTGCGCTTTTTCTCGATGCTGCGCACCGGCGCGCGCTACAGCGAGCGGGTCGTCACCCACGATGCAACGTTGCGCGTGCTGGCCGCCCTGCGGGTGCAGCTGTTCTCGCGCTTGGCCGCCGCAGATACCGCATTGGCTCTGCGCCAGCGCCCTGCCCGCCTGCTGCACCGCCTCACCGCCGACATCGATGCGCTGGATGCCGTCTACCTGCGCCTGCTCACCCCCGCCGTATCGCTGCTCATCAGCGCCTGCGTGACTGCATTGGCTTTAACGATCTTCTTGAACTGGCAAAGCGGCCTGCTGGTGGGCGCCATGGTGCTGGCCGGTGGCCTGGCCTGCGTGGCCTGGTGTGTGCGCCAGGGCTTTATGACCGCGCTGCGCCGCAGTTTTGCCGGCGAGCAACTGCGGGCCCAGGTGATTGATGCGGTGGGCGCGCAGACCGAGCTGGTGATGGCCGGCAGCCTGCAGCGCCAGATGGCCCGCATTGCTGCGGCAGAGCGCCAGCAGTGGGCTGCCGATATCCGCCTCAACCGGCTGGAATCGCAGCTGGCCGTTGCGATGGCGATGCTGGGCCACTGCGCCACCGCTGCTGCGCTGCTTTGCGCGGCCTGGCTGGCGCAGAAGGGCGAGATTGGGGCACCCATTGCCGCGCTGGCCACCTTGCTGCTGCTCGCGGCGCTGGAGCCCCTCGTCCACATCCGCCGTGGTGCGATGGAGGCGGGCCGCACCTTGCTCGCTGCGCGCCGTATTGCCCCGCTGCTCGATACGCCGGCCCACACCGCCGCCACAGACAACCGCGCACCGGCAGCCGGCCTGGCCGTCGACATGCAGGCCGTGGGCCTGCAACACCCGGGCAGCGCCCGCGCCTTGCTGCAGCAGATCGATCTGCAAGTGGCCGATGGCGAATGGCTGGTGCTGGCAGGGCCCAGCGGCGCGGGCAAATCCAGTTTGATGGCGCTGATCGCGGGCGACCTGGCACCCAGTGCCGGCCAGGTGCTGCGCAAGCCATGCGCCAGCCTGCCCCAGCGCACGGAGCTGTTCCAGGCCAGCGTGGCCGCCAACCTGCGCCTGGGCCGGCCTGACGCCAGCGATGCCGAGCTGTGGGCCGCACTGCAAACGGCAGGCCTGGCCGATGTCATCGGCGCCCTGCCGGGGCAACTGAACACGCCCCTGGGCAGCCAGGGCGCGGGCCTGTCGGGGGGCGAATCGCGCCGCCTGGCGCTGGCCCGCCTGCTGCTGCACCCAGCGCCCTTGGGCTTGCTGGACGAACCCACCGAAGGCCTGGACCGCCAGACCGCCGCCCAGGTGATGCATGCGATTGCGCAATGGCATGCAAAGCGGGCCGCCAGCGGCCAGGGCGCCATCGTGATGGCCAGCCATTTGCAGCGCGAGGCGCGCCACGCCGACCGCATTGTCTGGATCGCCCCCTTGCAAGAGGGCATGGCACAAGCGCGCAAGGGCACGGCGGAGTTTGAAGCGCTGTTGCAGCGATTGCGGCCTGGCTAGCCCGGTTCACGCAACACAGGTATTTGTCAGTTTGGAACCCACGTAGTTTTTCTACCAGATCGAGCACTTACAACACGGAAGGACCAGTTCATGGATCTCGACATCGTCGGGCTATCAAGATTGCAGTTTGCACTCACAGCCCTGTACCACTTTCTCTTCGTTCCCCTGACCCTGGGGCTGTCCATGCTGATCGCCATCATGGAGACGGTCTATGTGATGACGCGGCGTGTCATCTGGCGCCAGATGACCAAGTTCTGGGGCGTGCTCTTTGGCATCAACTTCGCCATCGGCGTGGCGACCGGTCTGGTGATGGAGTTCCAGTTCGGCATGAACTGGAGCTACTACAGCCACTATGTGGGCGACATCTTTGGCGCCCCGCTGGCCATCGAAGGGCTGATGGCCTTCTTCCTGGAGGCGACCTTTGTCGGTCTGTTCTTCTTTGGCTGGGACAAGCTCTCGCCGGTCAAGCACTTGATCGTCACCTGGCTCACGGCCCTGGGCACCAATCTGTCGGCGCTGTGGATTCTGATCGCCAATGGCTGGATGCAGAACCCGGTGGGCGCGGTCTTCAACCCGCAGACCATGCGCATGGAAGTCAATGACTTCGCCGCCGTGCTCACCAACCCGGTGGCGCAGGCTAAGTTTGTGCACACCGTCTCTGCCGGTTATGTCTGCGCAGCCATCTTTGTGCTGGGCGTGTCGGCCTGGTACCTGCTCAAGGGCCGCCATGTGGCGCTGGCCAAGCGCTCGATGACGGTGGCCGCCGCCTTTGGCCTGGCCGGCTCACTGTCAGTCGTGGTGCTGGGTGATGAGTCCGGCTACCTGTCGGGCGAGCACCAGAAGATGAAGCTCGCTGCCATTGAAGCGATGTGGGAGACCGAGCCTGCACCGGCCGCCTTCACCGCCATTGGCTTTCCTGACCAGGAAGCGCGCGAGACCCATTACGCGATCCATATCCCATGGGCGATGGGCTTGATCGGCACGCGCTCGCTCGATACCGAGCTGCAGGGCATCAACGACCTGGTCAAGCACGCCGAGGTGCTGATCCGCGACGGTATCAAGGCCTATGACGCGCTGGAGAAGATTCGCGATGCCGGCTCGACGACCACGATCTCGCCCGAGCTCAAGGAGCAGTTCGAGGCCAATGGCAAGTCGCTGGGCTATGCCTTGCTGCTCAAGCGCTATGTCGATGACCCGCGCCAGGCCAGCGACGCACAGATCGCCAAGGCGGCCTGGGACACGGTTCCGCAGGTGGCTCCGCTGTTCTGGACCTTCCGCATCATGGTCGCGCTGGGCATGTTCTTCATCGTGCTGACGGCTGCATTCTTCTACCTCGCCTCGCGCCACCAGCTGGAAAACCGCCGCTGGCTGCTGTGGGTGGCGGTATGGTCCATTCCGCTGCCCTGGGTTGCGATCGAGTGCGGCTGGTTCGTGGCCGAGTTTGGCCGCCAGCCCTGGATCATCGAAGGCGTGCTGCCCACCGCTGTGGCCGCGTCCAACCTGGGCGTCACCACCTTGCTGATCACGATCCTCGGCTTTGTGGCGCTGTACACGGTGCTGCTGATCATCGAGATGAAGCTGATGCTCAAGGCCATCCAAAAGGGCCCCGAGCTCGAGCCCGAGCAGCGCGATCCGCAGCCGCTGAGCTATGCCTCGATCGCCACGGCGCAACCCACCTATTCGGGAAAGTAACACCATGATCTTGCATACACTTTTGAACTACGACACCCTGCGTGTCATCTGGTGGGTCCTGCTGGGCGTGCTGCTGATCGGCTTTGCCGTGATGGATGGCTTTGACCTGGGCACCGGCATGCTCCTGCCCTTCCTGGGCAAGAACGACCTGGAGCGCCGCGTCATCATCAATGCCGTGGGCCCTACCTGGGAAGGCAACCAAGTCTGGCTGGTGCTGGGCGGTGGCGCCATCTTTGCCGCCTGGCCGCAGCTCTATGCGGTGTCCTTCTCGGGCTTTTACCTGGCCATGTTCGTGATCCTGATCGGTCTGATCCTGCGCCCGGTCGCCTTCAAGTACCGCAGCAAGAACGAGTCCCCCGCCTGGCGCAGCCGCTGGGACTGGGCGCTGTTTGCCGGCAGCTTTATCCCCGCGCTGATCTGCGGCGTGGCCATGGGCAATGTGCTCCAGGGCGTGCCCTTCCGCCTGACGCCTGAGCTCTATATCCACTACGACGGCAGCTTCTTTGGCCTGCTCAACCCCTTCGCGATCCTCGCTGGCCTCATCTCCGTCACCATGCTGCTGATGCATGGCGCGGCCTGGCTGTGCATCAAGACTGAAGGCGCCATTGCCGCCCGTGCCCGCACCGTGGGCAGCATCTCGGCGGTTGTGACTGCTGTGCTGTTCGTGCTCGCCGGCATCGTGCTGTGGAAGTTTGTTGACGGCTACAGCATCACCTCGGCGCTGAACACCACCGGCCCATCGAACCCGCTGTTCAAGACCGCAGCCCACGCGCCCGGCGCCTGGATGCAGAACTACCAGCAGCACCCCTGGACGATGGCTGCGCCGATTCTCGGCGTGCTGGGCTGCCTGATCGCAGCGGTGCTGATCCGTGCCCGCAAGGATGGCCTGGCGATGATCACCAGCGGCCTGGGCATTGCCGGCATCATCCTGACCGTGGGCGCTTCGATGTTCCCGATGATCCTGCCCTCGTCGGTGGACCCGCGCTTTAGCCTCACGGTCTGGGATTCGTCGTCCAGCCACATGACCTTGTTCATCATGCTGGTCTGCACCCTCATCTTCATGCCGCTGATCCTGGCCTACACCAGCTGGGTCTACTCGGTCCTCTGGGGCAAGGTCAATGCCAAGGACATCAACGACGGCAACGGCCACGCTTACTGAGCGCCGCTGCACACAGAAAGGATTCGATTATGTGGTATTTCTCCTGGATTCTCGGCCTGCCGCTGGCCGCCGCCTTTGCGGTGCTCAACGCCATGTGGTTTGAGATGACCGAAGACCAGAAGCTGCGCCAGCAGCTGCTGGACGACCCGGACTCGCAGCACTGAGCTGCGGCACAAGCCCCTGAGCCTGGCACAGCGCCACGGCTCTCAACGCACAAAGGCCCAAACCTTGGTTTGGGCCTTTTGCTATGGGCTAAGAACCTGTTCTAAGAGTGATCAGCCCTGGTTTTGCAGATCTTCGGAGAACAGCCGCCAGTCCTTGCCCACCTTGCGCCAGTACTGGCGCAGCGACAAGGGCTGCGCCTGTTCGCGGCTCTTGAGCTTCAGGTTGGCCACGCGAATCTCGCCCTTGTGGTCTTTCCAGCCGTAGGTAGAGATGTCCTGCAGCTCCACACTGCGGCCCTTGAACAGCGCGGCCATGCGTGTATGCCAGGCCTGGCCTTCGGACGAGGCCGTCCATTGCGGCGTGGCCAGCTGCAAGGCGCCCTGGGGGTCGTCCTGCATCCAGGCCTGGTGCCACTGCTGCAGCACGGCCGTGAAAGCGTCGGTGCTCTGGCGGTGCGAGGCATCGCTTGGCGCCACCCACTGCAGCTTCTCGCGGATCAGCACCGGCGTCAGCTTGTCCACCGTGCGCATCAGTGCAATCAGATCGGGGTTGGCCAGCACCACGCAGCCATCGCTGGCCTGCGGCAGGCGGGCGAACTGGTCCGGCGGCGCGCCATGCAGCCAGATGCCGCTGCCCGAGCGGCCCATGGCCTTGTCCCAGTCATTGGGGTAGTTCAGGGTCAGAGCACCCTTGCCATAGAACTCGGGCAGGCGCTGGCCGGCAATCTGGCGGCCAATAAAGTAGATGCCTTCGGGGGTGCGCTGGTCGCCCTCTTCGAGCTTGCCCACCCCCAGCTTGCCGACGGAGACATAGAAGCTGTCGACAAGCTGCAGCTGGCCTTGGTCATGGCGCAGCAGGTAGAGGCGCGACTGGCTGGCATCGATGGCGATGACCTGGCGCACCGAGGGTGACAGCGACAGAAACTCCGCAGGCACCTGACCGGCGGCCGGCAGCGATTGGGCACCCTGCATGCGGCGGCGGATCTCGTCCTGCAGACCCTGGAGCTGCTCCAGGGTCTGCCCGCCCTGGGCGTTGGCAGCGGGCGTGGGCGGCACCGCTGCGCCGGCCTGCGGCAGGGGTATATGTTTAACGGGCAGCACCATGGCGCGCTGGGCCACCGCAGCGGGCGTCAATGCCCCGGGCTGGCCGGAGCGAAAACGCAGCAGATCGGCATACACCAGCTGCGCGGCCTGAAAATGCGGCACATCGGCCGTCAGGCTGGCGGCGGCCTTGAGGGCCTGGTCCAGCTGCTGGTTTTGCACCAGCGCAATGATCTGCACCAGGCGCTCTTCGGCATCGGGCTGGCGGGCCTTGGCGGCAGCGGCCGTCTTTGCCTGGGCAGCAGCGCGCGGCGTGGCCGGCGAGCCAGCAGCCAGCGCCGCACCTGCCGCGGCCACCACGGCTGCACCAACGCCCGAGCGCCAAAACTGCTTGCAAAAAGGCATAGCCTGTGATTCCTTCAACTGACTTCTGTGCGGACCAGCGCCGATCATAGCCTGTGCAGCGCGGAGCGATCAGCCGCCCGTGGTCTCGCGCATGATGCGCCAATGGCCTTTTTCCAGTCGCATCACCAAGGTCTTGCGGGTGGTGGTCTTGAGCGCGCCGGCCGCATAGTACTGGCGGAACTTGGCTGTTGCCTGCTCGCCCTCCACGCTGACCTGCAGATTGCGCACATTCACCACAATCGCTTGCTTGCCGACAATGCGCTGGCGCCGCTCTTCCTTCCAGGCACTGAGGCTGCCGCCACCGGCTGGGCTGAAATGGTCGCTGTAGGCGGCCAGGTAGCCGGGCATGTCCTTCTTCTCCCAAGCCGTGGCCCAGCTGTTGACGGCGCGCTCCACATCGAGCTTGGCGGTATCACGCGCTGGCTTGGGCTTGGTCTCGGCCACAGGTGCTGCCGGTTTGGCGGCTGGGGCGGCGGCGCTGGCTGCCACAGCATTGGCTGCCACAGCACTGGCTGCCACAGCACTGGCTGCCACAGCCTTGGCGGGCTCAGCAGGCACAGGCGCCGGAGCGGCTGCTGGCGTGGGCGCAGGTGCCGGAGCCGCCTTGGGCGCCGGAACCGGCGTGGATGCCGCTTGGGCTACAACAGCCGGTGCAGGGCTAGGCGCAGGCGGTTTGGGCGCTGCAACAGGGGCTGGTGCTGGTGCGGGCGCTGACACCGGCGCAGGCGCAGGTGCTGGCGGCGGTGGCGGGGGCGCCACCGGTTTGGGCGGCACATCGGCTCGGGCCTGCACCAGCGCGTTCTTTCCGTTGGCGAGCGAGGCCGGGACAATCTGCGTGATCAGCGCCAGCTGGGGGGCCGTCTGCTTGGGCGCGCCTTCGAGCTGCAGCGCCTTGGCATAGGCATCGCTGGCCATGCGGGCGTAGAGGTCGCCCAGGTTTTCATGCGCCGTCGTGTAACTGGGGTTGGTGCGCATCGATTGCTCCAGCGCCTGCGCGGCCTTGCGGTCCTGGCCATCAGCGGCATACAGCACGGCCAGGTTGTTGTAGGGCTCGGGCATGCCGGGGTAATCGCGGGTCAGCTCCTGGAAGATCTTGATCGCCTGTGCATGCTGTTTTTGCTCGGTCGCGATCACGCCGCGCAAAAAGCGCATTTCCACATCGCCGGGCTGCTTGCGCAGGTAGGCATCGGCCTCTTTGGCGGCTTGCGCTGCCTTGCCCTGCTGCAGCAACTGGCTCACTTCCGCCACAGCGGGCGATGCAGGCGACGTGGGCGCGGCTTGCGCCTGCAGCGCAGCGCCCCCCATCAGCACACCTACGCAGACCGCCGCCCAGCGCTGGCGAAAAAGGACGGGCACCAGGGATCGCAGGGTAGAGCGCGCTGGGAAAGCACTTTGCATGGGGGATTTTCTCGTTGCAGTGGACCAAAAGCCGCAGAAAACAGCCAGAAATCTTGCGTATCTGTACACACATCCGTTGGCAGAAAAAGCCCCGCCTGGCGCGCGCCAAAAACCGGCCGATTATACAGACCCTGCCTGCGCCAAGGGCTGGCTGCCGGGCGGCGAAACGCTCCCCCCACAAAGGACGAACGTTACGTAACACCTCCGTAACAACTGGAGCAAAACTGCCTTTTACGCCGCACCTATGGCGTACGAAAAATAAAAATACTCATTTAAAACAATGATCTAATAAATTTCACAGAGGTAACAGCTGCCGGTTTTCGCGTTGGCACAGGAGTTGCACTCATGAAGACAAGGCCTGGGCATTTGCCCTTGAGGCCAGCCCCCAGACCGGAGACCTGCAAATGACCCACAACGCCCCCTTGCTCAGCCCAGAGGTCTGCGAGACGCTGTTTGATGAAGCGCAGGAGCGCCATCTGTGCATGGAGGTGCATTGCGCACCCGGCCTGGCCCACCAGCTGAGCCTGGCAGCGCGCTTTGTGGCGCAGCAGGCGGTGGATCTGCCCAAGCCCTATGACGGCTGCCTGATGTTCTTCACCATCACCGCGCAGAACCTGCCCATCACCAGCTTCAGCATCCAGCAGCCCAGCGTTGCCGAGGCCTGGACGGAGGGCGCAGCGCGCATGCGGCAATGGGCCTGGGCGTTCAATGCCACCGGCGTGGAACTGCGCATTGACTGGGCGACCGCCGTGCTGCCGCTGCCCGGCGATGAGCCGCAGGATGCGCTGGCCGATCTGCGCCAGTCCTGGAGCCTGGCCGACAGCGCGCAGGAGCGCGCCGAGATGCTGGCGCTGCTCAGCCACCGCATGACGCGCGCACTCGCCCGCCTGCAGCTGCTGAGCGATCCAGTGCCCGCCAGCACCCT
Organism: Comamonas koreensis; assembly: GCF_014076495.1. NCBI lineage: Bacteria > Pseudomonadati > Pseudomonadota > Betaproteobacteria > Burkholderiales > Comamonadaceae > Comamonas > Comamonas koreensis. Next base: position 3,345,149 of record NZ_CP043575.1, read on the forward strand.
GGGCCGCTGGCAACTGCTGCTCGAAGGCCTGCACATCAGCCCGCTCGGAGAGATGCGCACCCTTCCCCGCCACGACCCCTTGTCACCCCGCAGCAGCCACGGCAGCGCGGCCTCGGCCATCTACCAGGCCACGCAGGAGTTGCTGGCCCGCAGCCAGAGCGAAGACGGCAGCTGGCCCAAAGCCAGCACCTTGGTCGACCACCTGGGCATCACCTATGCGTTGCTGCTCACCCAGCGCCAAAGCGCGCCAACGCCAAGCTCGTCGATGACCGTGCACCGTGCCATCGCCTACCAGGCCGAGCAGATGCAGCGCTGGAGCCTGCATGAATGCGGCAGCGACCTGCTCAAGGCCATGAGCCTGATCGTGCTGGTGCAGTATGTCCACCTCTACCCGGGCGCCGGCTGCGCCACACCGCTGCGCGACCTGATCGGCCTGCTGTCCCAGCAGCTCCATGGCAAGGCCGTACGCGGCGCAGGTGCCACCGCCCCCTGGGCCCAGTTGGCCTTGCAGAGCCTGCAAAAGAGTGGGCAGCAGCCCTCGGACCTGCAAGCTGCCACTGGCAGCCCCGCTGCAGACGGCGACAGCCCATGGCTGCATGCCGCCTGGCAGCAGCTGCAGGCCCTGGCGCAGGACCAGGAACACAGCAAGCTGCACCCCGAGCCCTGGGTGTCTGCCGCGCTGATGGAATGCTCTTTGCAGCATGGCCAACCGCTGTTTGCCAGCCATGCCCAGCGCAGCCAGTTTTTCTCGGGCATGCAGTCGCTGTTCAAGACCTGCTACCAACGCATGGTCTGGCCCAAGCTGCCCCATACGCAAGCCGGCCGCCAGCGCTGGAGCAGCGGCGTACTGCAGGCGCCCGTTACCGACTGCCGCGTGGCCAGCCAGCTGCTGATCACCATCAGCGCGGCGGTGAGCTTTGCCAACCTGTCGCAGGCACGCTCATTAGCGCCATAGATACCCGGCCAGCCGCAGCGCCTGGCACAACCGCCCTTTGCACCTTCAAAACCAAGGCGCCTGCTCCAAAAGGGCAGGCGCCTTGGCTGTATTCAGCGGGCTCGATCAACGCCCCACCGTCTCACTCACAATGCGCCACTGGCCTTGCTCGGGCTGCAGCACCAAGGTCTTGCGGGAGTTGCTCTTGAGCGCGCCTGCCGCATAGGCCTGCACAAAGCGGGCCGTGGCGCGGGCGCCGTCGACGGTCACCTGCACATCGCTGAGCGCCACGCTGATCTCGCGCTTGCCCTCAATGCGTTGGCGGCGTGACTGCTTCCATGCCGCCAGGCTGCTGCCGTCGGCGGGTTTGAAGGCGGGGCTGTAGGCGCCTAGATAGGTATCCATATCTTGCTGCGCCCAGGCCTGGGCCCAGGCCTGCACGGCAGCCTCCACCGCTGCTGGGGAGTTATCTGGCGTCTGCGAGGCCGTGCTGGCAGGCACGGCATCCGGCGCCGGGCCTGCTTTGGCGGCGGCACTGGCTGCTGGCCTGTCCGATGACTTGGCCGATGACCGTGCCGCCTCTGCCGCGGCCAGCTGCAGCGGGGTTGCCGAGGATATGCGCTCTGCCACCACAGGCTCGGTTGCAGGTGCAGGCACCGCAGCCGCAGCTTGCACCGGGGTCAAGCTCGGGGTGGGGGCCACTGCAGCGGCAGACTGCGGCGCGGCTGCTGCCACCGCTGTCACTGGCACAGCCGCCCCAGTCCCGCCCGGCGCAATCTGCGCGATCAGCGCCTGCTTGGGCGCAACGCCCTGGCGGGCGCTGTCCAGCTCCAAGGCCTTGCCGTAGGACTGGCTGGCCATGCGGGCATACAGATCACCCAGGTTTTCATAGGCGGTGGCATAGCCGGGCTGGGCACGGATGGCCTGCTCCAGCGCATCGACAGCCTTGCGGTCCTGCCCCTGGGCGGCATACAGCACGGCCAGGTTGTTGTAGGGCTCGGGCATGGCCGGGTAGTCGCGTGCCAGCGCCGAAAAGATCTGGATGGCCTGCGTCTGCTGCTTTTGCTCGGTGGCAATCACGCCGCGCAAAAAGCGCATCTCGGCGTCCTGGGGATTGAGCTGCAAAAACTGGTCGGCCTGCGCCGCCGCCTGCGCGGTCTGGCCCTGCTCCAGCAGCTGGGCTACGGCATCCACCTCCCGTGCGGCATGGGCGGGCAGTGCCAGCAATACGGCCGTACCGCCTGCGCACAGCGCAGCCACCAACTTTGGCAACCGTGCCTGCCTTAACCAGAGAGGGGGAGAGAAGTGACGAGACGCGATGCGCATAGATGGCTTTTTAAAAGTCATGGAAACAGGGGAAATACAACGAGATTCTTTGAACAGCTTCTTTAAGCCGGCGCAGCAGTGACCAGGAGAAACACTCATGCGGCAAGAGACAGCAGAAATAGTATGCGAGCCCGGCACCTGATTCATTATGTAAATTTTTATGGATACCAGAGGATCATGATTTAAATCCTATTTAACAGCGACGCAGCAAATATTGACGGAAATGCTCCAGCGTAACGGCAGAACGTTACGTAACGCCGGAGGGAACAACATTGGACATTGCTTAAACGCCTGATCGGGCCATAGTTTTTAAACTGCGATTCATCTGCAAATAAATATATTTATTCATGAATTTCAATGACTTATGAAATACCAAAAGAACGCAGATAAAAAACAAATCCATGGCACGCAAGTTGCACAGTCTCCGCCCAGATAAGCCTCGCGAGGCAAATCGGAGCCCTTGCGTTTGATATTTCAATTTTCTACAGGACAGAGAAAATGACCACCTCCACCGCCCTCCCCTCGAATACCGCAGCTGCCGCACTGGCCACCCACGGCATGGCGTCCCAAACCGGCAGCGGCGCAGCGATGGCCGCATCGGCCAAAGGCACGCCTGCCACCCTGTCCCAGGCCAGCGCCGGCGTGCAGATTGTGCGGGATGGCCAGACGATGGCGGCCCCCGCAGGCACGGCCTTGCAAGTGGGTGACAAGATCATCGTGCCAGCCGATGGGAGCGCGCAGGCGCAGTTCAGCGGTGCCGGTGGCCAGAAGCTCGTGGGCACGTTTGCGGGCGGCACCGAGGCCACGCTGGGCTACCAGGCAGGCGCCGACGGCACAGGCGCGATGGCACTGGATCTGGCCTCGGGCAAGGTCGATGTGGCCCCTGCCGGGGACGACACCGACGCCTTGGGCCTGGTGGTGACCCAGGAAACGGCCGAAGCCGGTGGCTCTACCTTGGGCGATTTTCTGCTCGCCGGCCTGGTGGGCATTGGTGGCGGCGCGCTGATTGCTGCGGCGCTGGACAGCGGCGACGATGACGACGACCGGACGCCGCCCATCAACCCCACCAATCCAACGAACCCCACCAACCCCACGGATCCGACCAATCCGACCAACCCTACCAACCCGACGGATCCCACCAGTCCTACGGATCCGACCAACCCCACCGATCCCACCAACCCAACGAATCCGACCAATCCCACGGATCCGACCAACCCTACCAATCCAACGAACCCCACAAACCCTACGAACCCAACGAATCCGACCAACCCCACCAATCCAACGAACCCGACTAACCCAACGAATCCGACCAATCCGACGGATCCTACGAACCCGACCAATCCAACCAATCCTACGGATCCCACGAATCCGACCAACCCTACGAACCCCACCAATCCGACGAACCCGACGGATCCTACGAACCCGACCAATCCAACCAACCCCACGGATCCCACCAATCCGACCAACCCCACCAACCCTACGAATCCGACGGACCCTACCAATCCGACGAATCCTACCAACCCGACCAACCCCACGGATCCCACCAATCCGACGAACCCGACCAACCCTACGGATCCCACCAATCCAACCAATCCTACGAACCCCACGGACCCTACCAACCCTACCAATCCGACTAACCCAACGGATCCCACGAACCCGACCAATCCAACCAACCCGACGGATCCAACGAATCCAACCAACCCGACCAATCCTACGGATCCGACCAACCCCACCGATCCTACGGACGGCCATGGCCTGATCACCTCGGTCGAGGACGTACTGGGCGCGCTGGGCGGTGGCACCTTGGTGGCGCCCGTCACGGATCTGGTCAATTCGCTGATCAACCCATCGACGGGAACCCTCGCGGTGGTGACCAGCGTGCTGGAGCAGTTGACGAACACCAATGGTGGCCCTCTGGGTGTGCTGACCGAGCTGGTCGATGGCCTGGTCAATATCCAGGACCAAGGGCTGGAGCCGCTGGTTTCCACGCTCAACCAGCTGATCGCAGGTCTGGGCGATCCCACATCGACCGAAGGCATTCCCGGTCTGGTGAACCAGGTGTTGGGCGGTCTGCTCGGTGAGAACAGCCCGCTCGGTGAGCTGCTTGCGGGCGTGGGTGGTCTGCTGGGCGGCTTGCTGGGCGGCGGCTCCGGCACGCCGCCCGGTGGTACGGACGGCCCCGGCATCGTGACCACGGTGCAAGACGTGGTGGACGGTTTGCTCGGCGGCACGGTGGCAGAGCCGGTGGGCCAGTTGATCGACAGCCTGCTGCACCCGACCGATGGCACGCTTGCAACCGTGACCGGTTTGCTCGAAGGCCTGACCAGTGTCGAAGGCGGCCCCCTGGGTGTCTTGACCGAGTTGGTCCATGGCCTCACCCAAGTGGACGGCCAGGCGCTGCAGCCGCTGATTGGTACCTTGAACGAACTGATTGCCGGCTTGGGCAGCATTGGTGAAGGTGGTATCAGCGGCGGCCTGATCGGCTCCATCGTCGACAGCATCTTCGGCGGCCTGGTGCCTGGCGGTGGTTCCACCGACGGCGGCCTGGTCACGACGGTCCAAGAGGTTGTCGATGGCCTGCTGGGCGGCACCGTGGCAGAGCCTGTGGGTCAATTGCTCGACAGCCTGCTCAATCCCGGCAACGGCACCCTCGCCACCGTCACCTCGGTGCTCGAAGGCCTGACCTCGGTAGACGGCGGCCCGCTGGGTGTATTGACCGAGCTGGTCAGTGGCCTGACCCAGGTCGAAGGCCAGGCGCTGCAGCCCGTCATCGGCACCTTGAACGAGCTGATTGCCGGCCTGGGCAATGTGGGTGAAGGCGGCCTGGGCGGCGGCATCATTGGCAGCATCGTCGGCGGTGTGCTGGGCGGCCTGGTGCCTGGCGGCGGCGCCACCGATGGCGGGCTGGTCACCACGGTGCAGGATGTCGTAGATGGCTTGCTGGGCGGCACGGTGGCTGAGCCGGTGGGCCAGTTGCTCGACAGCCTGCTCAACCCGGGCAGCGGCACGCTCGCCACGGTCACCTCCGTGCTGGAAGGCTTGACCTCGGTCGACGGCGGTCCGCTCGGTGTGCTGACCGAGTTGGTCAGCGGCTTGACCCAGGTGGAAGGCCAAGCCCTGCAGCCTGTGATCGGCACCTTGAACGAGCTGATTGCCGGGCTGGGCAGCATCGGTGAAGGCGGCTTGGGTGGAGGCCTGGGCGGTGGCCTGATCGGCAGCATCGTCGGCGGTGTGCTGGGCGGCCTGGTCCCGGGTGGCGGCGCCACCGATGGCGGCCTGGTGACTACGGCGCAGGATGTCGTCGACAACCTGCTGGGCGGCACCGTGGCCGAACCCGTCGGCCAGTTGCTCGACAGCCTGCTCAACCCCGGTACGGGCACCCTCGCCACGGTGACCTCGGTGCTCGAAGGTCTGACCTCGGTCGAAGGCGGCCCGCTGGGTGTATTGACCGAGCTGGTCAGTGGCCTGACCCAGGTCGAAGGCCAAGGGCTGCAACCGGTCATTGGTGCCTTGAACGAGCTGATTGCCGGCTTGGGCAGCATCGGCGACGGTGGTGCCGGCGGCGGACTGGGCGGTGGCCTGATTGGCACCGTGGTCGGCGGTGTGCTGGGAGGCCTCACCGGCGGCAATGGCGGCTTGCTGGGCGGCCTGACCGGTGAAGGCGGCCTTCTGGGGGGCCTGACCGGCGACGGTGGTCTGCTGGGCGGCGTTGTCGGCGGAAACGGTGGCCTGCTCGGCGGCCTCACTGGTGAAGGTGGGCTGCTCGGTGGCTTGACCGGTGACGGTGGTCTGCTGGGTGGATTGCTGGGCTCCGGCTCCGGCGGCGCCGATGGCAGTGGCGTAATCACTACGGCACAAAACCTGGTCGGCGATCTGGTCGGCGGCACGGCCGCAGCGTCGGTCAATACCGTGGTCGATACCCTCCTCAACCCACAAAGCGGCGCATTGGCCCCTGTGACCAGCGTGGTAGAAAGTCTCACCCATACCGGCAGCGGGCCGCTGGGCGCCGTCACCTCGGTGGCCCATGGCCTGACCCAGTTGCCTGGCCAGGCGCTGGAGCCGGTCGTCTCTGCCGTGCACGATGCCGTCGCAGGTCTGAGCGGCGGCGCCTCTGGTGGCGCAGTCGGCGGCTTGCTCGGCGGCCTGACTGGAGAAGGCGGCCTGCTCGGCGGCTCGAACGGTGACGGTGGCCTGCTGGGCGGTGTCATTGGCGGCAACGGCGGCCTGCTGGATGGTCTGACCGGTGAAGGCGGCCTGCTTGGTGGCCTGACCGGTGACGGTGGTCTGCTCGGCGGATTGCTGGGCAATGGCGCCGGCGGTGCCGATGGCAGCGGTGTAGTCACTACGGCACAGAACCTGGTCGGTGACCTGGTTGGCGGCACCGTCGCAGCGCCGGTCAACGCGGTGGTCGATACCCTGCTGGATCCACAAGGTGGCGTCCTTGCACCGGTGACCATCATTGTCGAAGGCCTGACCCAGAGCGGCAGCGGCCCCTTGGGTGTCGTGACCTCGGTGGCCAATGGGCTCACCCAAGTGCCTGGCCAGGCGCTGGAGCCGGTCGTCTCTGCCGTACACGATGTCATTGCGGGCCTGAGCGGCGGCACCTCCAGTGGTGCGGTCGGCGGCTTGCTGGGCGGATTGACGGGAGAAGGCGGCCTGCTCGGCGGCCTGACCGGTGACGGTGGCCTGCTGGGTGGTGTCGTCGGTGGCAATGGCGGCCTGTTGGGCGGCATCACCGGCGAAGGCGGTCTGCTCGGCGGTCTGACCGGCGACGGTGGTCTGCTGGGTGGCGTGGTCGGCGGCAATGGCGGCCTGTTGGGCGGCATCACCGGCGAAGGCGGACTGCTCGGTGGCCTGACTGGTGACGGTGGTCTGCTGGGCGGATTGCAGGGCAATGGCTCCGGCGGCGCCGATGGCAGCGGTGTTGTGACCACGGCGCAGAACCTGGTCGGTGATCTGGTCGGCGGCACCGTCGCAGCGCCGGTCAACGCGGTGGTCGATACCTTGCTGGATCCGCAAAGCGGCGTATTGGCACCGGTGACCAGTGTGGTCGAAAACCTGACCAGCACCAGCAGCGGCCCCTTGGGCGTTGTGACCTCGGCGGTCAATGGCCTGACGCAGGAGACGGGCCAGGCACTGGAGCCGGTGGTCTCGGCCGTACACGATGTCCTGGCCGGGCTGGGTGGCGCCACCTCGGGCGGCGCAGCAGCGGGCCTGGGCGGTGTGGTCGACGGCCTGCTCGGTGACCAGGGCGTACTGGGCAGCGTGCTGGGTAGCACCGGCGCAACGGGGGGGCTGCTGGGCGGCCTGACCGGCAACACGGGCCTGGTCAGCGGCTTGCTGGGTGACAGCGGCGTGGTCGGTGGCCTGCTCGGCGGCAACACCGGCCTGCTCTCGGGCATCACCAGTGAGCACGGCCTCGTAGGCGGTCTGCTGGGCGGCAGCGGCGTGCTCGGTGGCTTGCTGGGCGGCACGGCAGCCCCACACTTCGTGGCCAGCACGGCCGGCAGCGCGCTGCAGCCGGTGGCCACCGCCATCAGCAGTGTGGCCAGCGGCGATGCACACAGCGTGCTGCCGCAGGACCTGCTGCACCACCAACTGGCCTGATGCACAGCGCGCCCTGCGCTGATCAGTGACCCGCTTCCATCCCCATGGGTCTGCAGCGCTTGCCTGGTTTCCAGGCAAGCGCGGGGCCCCATCAAGGATTGCCATGTTCAAACTTCTCCCTCTTTCTGCCGCCGCTGTGCTGGCCCTGGGCCTTGCGGCCTGCGGCAGCAGCTCCACCACCTCCAAACGCGAAGAGCACCATTACGCGCTGTCCAAGCCTTCGGCCGAGCCCGCCCAATCGGGCGTGGCACCAGTCGTTGCCACCGCACAGCCGGGCAAAAAAGGGCCGGCCGATACGGCCCATACCGTGTATTTCGACTTTGACTCCTATACCGTGCGCCCGGCTGACCGCCCCGTGCTGGAGAGCCATGCACGCTGGATGCGCAGCCACCCTGGCCAGTCGCTGACCTTGCAGGGCCACACCGATGCGCGCGGCGGCATCGAATACAACCTGGCGCTGGGCCAAAAACGGGCCGAGTCGGTGCGCAGCAGCTTGCAGACCCTGGGGGTCGACCCCGCCCGTGTCGAGGCCGTGAGCTATGGCAAGGAACGCCTGGCCGATACCGGCAGCAGCGAAGAGGCCCACCAGCGCAACCGGCGGGTGGAGTTCGAATACCGCTGAGTGCCCTCTGCCCCGGCCTGGCATGGCGTCCTGCATCGCCCTGCCCCCTTGCCTTGTCTCAGCCCCTGGAGGACATGTGTTGGCGCACCAAGCACCCCACCGCTGGAACAAACAGGCCAGCCTGGTCCAGCAACTGGGCCTGGGCCTGGACTATTTGAAGACCCGCACCAGCCCCCTGCCCGAGCCGTTTGGCGACTGCATCTTGCTGCTGAGCGTGGCAACACCAGGAGAGCCTGTGGCGACCTTTTATGTGCGCCGCGCCACGCTGGAGGCGGCCTGGCGCGCCGGCACCACCCAGGTGCGGCAATGGGCCTGGAGCCGCAACCTCGACTGCCTGGAGCTGCGCATTGACTGGCCATCGCGCATCAGTGCGCTGCAAGGCAGCGCCGCACCGGCCAACCAGCGCCCTGCGGTCTCGGCCTGGGCGCTGGCCGACGAGAGCCTCGAGCAGGTGCAACTGGTGCCGCCCCAGCGTTGGTCGGCAACAGCCCCGGCACCGAGCGCATGGCTGCCTGGCATGGGCGAGCAGCCGGGCCGCCTGCCCCGTGCGCACTGGCTGCTGCATCTGCAAGGCCTGTTTGTCAACAGCGAAGGCCGTCTGACGCAGCTGCCGCGCGCTGACACGCCCCCGTTGCCGACCACCGGCGCCACCTTGCTCCAGAGCGAGGCCAGCATCGCCACGCTGCAGGCGCTGGCCGTGCCCGAGCCAGCACACGGCCCCTGGAGCAACGAACGCCTGGAGGCCTTTTGCGCGCGCATCTATGCGCTGCTGCTGGTGCAGCAGCGCTACCAGCAGCAGACGGGCGAGGCGCCCCCCCAGCAGCGCGGCCTGTCCCAGCTGCTGGGCCGTGCCGCGCAGCAGCTGTGCCAGCAGATCCAACGCCACCAGGCAGATGGGACGCAGCGCTTGCACCACGCGCTGTGCCTGCTGGTACTGGCCCGCTATGCACAAAGCCAGCAGACCGAACCGCTGGACAGCGTGCTGCCGGTCATGGCCCAACTGGCCCAGCGCCTGGCCCCCGGCAAGGTCGTGACTGCGCACAGCGACTTGCAGCCACCGCTGCCCACGCCCAAACCGTCAGCATTGGCGCCCGCCTGGCGCCTGGTGGCGCTGGCCGCCTATGCCGATTGCATGGGTGCGTTGGGCTGCGCATCCACTGCGGTCGCAGCGCCCAGCGATGCACCATCCGCCCCACCCGGCGCCGCCCTAGGCAGCAGCGCCAGTACCACCAGCATGGCCACGCCTGAGATGGCTGCGCTCGAAGCGCTGACCCGGCACTGGCTGCAGTGGCACCTGCTGGCCCATGGGGGCGCCTCCTCGGCGCAGCCCGATTGGTCTGTGGTGGCGGTGGCCGAGCTGGCCCTGCAACCGGGCTTGGTCCAGGCCCGCAGCCACCTTCAAAGCTGCAGTTGGCTGGCTGCGCTGCGCAAAACCTTGCAAGCCCAGCTGCCGCAATACCTCCACCCCGAAGCGGCCATGTTTATGGCGCCCGATGCGCGAGAGCAAGCCGCTTTTATTGAGCCATTTACCGGTGCAGACCCTTTGCAGGCCAACAACTGGCGTATTTACCAGTGGATTCACCATATTGCTGTTCCGCAATTAATTAATTTTTGATTAGCAAATACCCTCAATTTGTTGAACATTCACATAGAAAAAAGCTTTAAGACTCCCGCTCCGCCAATATTTATATAACCCCTATATTTAGTATCTGGGCGGGTGACATTTGTCATAAAAAAATACAATTTCTTACCATCGCCGTTCCGCGCTATGTTTGATAAAAATCAAAGTAAATTACAAGAAATGGCGGACTAAACCGCAGTCGAGTTTCCGAGTTAATAAGAAAAACCAATAAATAAATAGTGTATTTGTGCAGCGCAACAGTGGATCGCTGAGAGGAATTGGGAGAGACCAACATGATCGAGTACCTGCTACCCCGCGCCTTGGTGTCACGCACCGAAGCCACGGCGCAGGCCCAGGAGGCCGAAGCGGCGACGGCCAGCCCGTTCGCTGCTGCCATGGCGACCTCGTTCGCCCATGCCAAAGGCCATTTGCACCAGGCCGTCTGGCTGTCACTGCCCATCAGCTTGCTCGGGCTGCTGCCCTCGATCTTCCTGCTGCAGGTCTATAACCGTGTCATCTCGCGCGGCGGCACCGCTACGCTCACCGCCATGGTGGCCGGCGTACTGTGCATGCTGGCGCTGGAGCTGTACCTGCGCCGCAAGCGCGCCCGTGCGCTGCGGGAAGCGGGCGCCACGATCGACCGCGAAGTCTCCCAAAACCTGATGCGCTCCATGCTGGCCCATCCGCTGCTCACTTTGGAGCAGCGCTCGGCCACGCAGTGGTTGCAGCTGTTTCGCGATGTCGGCTCGATGCGCTCGTGCATCTCGGGCGGCGTGGCCTCCTCGGTGCTGGATCTGCCAATGGCTCTGCTCGCGCTGATCGTGATCGGCATCATCGCCTGGCCCGTGCTGCCGGTGATCGTGGTGGCCATGGTCGTGCTGGGCGTGCTGGCCTGGTGGTGGGCCGATGAGGTGCGCAGTGGCCGGGTCGAAGAAGTCGAGCAGGCGCGCCAGCTCGACCGGGGCACGGCCGAGATCTGCAATGCGCGCGGCACCCTCAAGGTGCTGGGCTATGACGCAGCGGCCCAGCAGGCCTGGCAATCGGGCTATGACCGATGGCTGGCCGAGAGCTTTGACAAAAACGGCGAGATGGAAAACGCCAAGGAAACCAGCCATGTGCTGCTGACCTTGTTCTCGGTCGCCGTCATCACCGTGGGCGCGCTGGCCATCAATGCGCAGTGGATGAGCATCGGCAGCCTGATGGCGGTGAATCTGCTGTCGGGCAAGGCCCTGGGCCCGATTGCCCAGCTGGCCAGCAACTGGCGCTCGCTGGCCCGTGCCAACGAAGCCACGGCCCGCCTGCAAAAAGCACTGGAAGAGCCGCTGGAGCCCGAGAGCCAGCGCATTGCGCTGCCCCGCCCGCGCGGCGTGTTTCGCTTGGAGCAGGCCAGCTTCCAGTACCCTTCAGGCCACTTGGCGCTGGACCAGGTGTCGCTGCAGATCGGCCCCGGCGGCATCCATGCGATCCTGGGCCGCAATGGCGCGGGCAAATCCACCCTGGCCAAGCTGCTCGCCGGCCTGTACCAGCCCACGCAAGGCACGATCTCGATCGACGAGTACGACATGGCGCAGTTCCCGCGCAATGACCTGGGCCGCTGGGTCGGCTGCCTGGCACAGCAAACCTACTGGTTCAGCGGCCCCATTGTCGATATCTTGCGCATGGTCAGCCCCGATGCCGATGACGGCCAGATTCTGGCGGCCTGCCAGCTGTCGGGCGCGCACAGCTTTATCAGCCGCCTGCCCCAGGGCTACCAGACTGTCCTGGGCGAAGGCGGCGCGGGCCTGTCAGCCGGCGAGTTGCGCAAGCTCGGCCTGGCCCAGCTCTTCCTGCGCAACCCCTCGGTGCTGATTCTCGATGAGCCCAGCAACGACCTGGATTTCGAGAGTGAAACCGCGCTGCTGCAAACCCTGCGCCAGATTGCGACCAAGCACACGGTCATCATCGTCACCCATTCGCTGCGCGTAGCCTCGCTCGCCCAGCATATCTACCATGTGCGCGGTGACGGCCAGGTGGACCAGGGCCAGCCCGAGCAGATGCTGCCGCTGCTCTTTGGCGTCAGCAGCAAGCCAGCGGCCGCTGCCAACGAGGCCACCGCATCGCGCAGCGCGGCTGCCGCCAAGCCATCGGCCGCACCCGGCCCGGCGCAGGCCCAGGAGTTGGCATCATGACGGCCCGCTCCCTTCACGACCTGCCCCAGGTGCTGCAAAACCTGGAGCGGCCACCGGTTCCCGACACGCCCCAGCCCGGCCGCAACCAGCGCCGCATCGTGCTGGCCGCCTTGGGCGTGCTGGTGCTGGTGGGCCTGTTCTACCCGGTCGAGAACGTCGTGGTCGCCAGCGGCCAGGTGATTCCCTCCGACCGCGTGCAGACAGTCCAGCATCTGGAAGGCGGCATCGTCACCACCGTCCATGTCAAGGAAGGCCAGGAAGTCCACAAGGGCGAGCCGCTGCTCGAAATTGACCTGGGCGGCAGCAGCCTGAACCTGGAGCAGTTGACGGCCCGCAGCGCCACCGCGCAAGCCAGCCGCACGCGCCTCACGGCAGAGAGCCAGGGCCTGGCGCTCAAGGCAACGGATTTCCCGCGCGAGCTCGAGAGCAAGATTGTTCGCGCCGAGCTGGGCGCCTTCTCCTCACGGGCGTTGGAATACCAGGGCAGCCTGGCCTCGAGCCAGGCCATGCTGCTGCAGGCCCGGGGCGATGTGGCGCAAAGCCAGGCCCGCATCGACGGCCTGCGCAGCAGCCTGGCGCTGCATGAGCAAGAGGCCGGCATTGCCCAGCAGCTGGCGGCCGAGCAGCTGATTGGCCAGCTCGAAGTGCTCGACAAGCAGCGCGCCCTCACCTTGGTGCGCACCGACCTGGCCGCCGCCGTGCAAAGCCTGGTCAGCAACCGCGCCAAGGTCGAGCAGGCGCAGGCCAAGATTCTGGAAACCCAGGGCGCGTTCCGCCGCCGTGCCTCCGAAGAGCTGGCCCAGACCGAGCGCGAGCTGCTCAGCCTGAGCGAAGACCTGTCCCGCGCGCGCAACCAGCGCAGCCGTACCGTCGTGCTGGCCCCGACCGACGGCGTCGTCAAAGGGCTGCGCAGCTCGGGCGCTGGCTGGGTGGTCAAGCCCGGCGAGGCGATTTTGGAAGTCGTGCCCGACAAGGACGAGGTCATCGTCGAGGCCCGCCTGAACCCGGCCGACCGGGGCTATGTGCGTGCTGGCCAGGAAACCAAGGCCAAGGTCAGCGCCTACGACTACCTGCGCTATGGCTTTGTGCCCGGCAAGGTCACCCTGGTCTCGGCCGATGCCGACCACGACCCGAACGTGCCCGATTCGCCGTCGTATTTCCGCATCCAGGCCAGCCTGGCCCAGCCCTGGGTCGGCCGCAAGGACAACCGCATCACCACCGGCATGCAGGCCGAGCTCGATCTGCTGCTGGGCCGTGAACCCTTTATCTGGTATTTGCTGCGCCCCGTGCTGCATATCCAGAGCGAAGCTTTCCGGGAGCCTTGAGCGATGCGCCTCTTTGCCCCCGCACCCCTTAGCAGCGCGCCGCTTGGCCAGGCGGCCAGCTTGCCCGCGCGCTACCTGGCAGCCCAGCCACGCCTGGCTTGCGCCGGGCGCGCCGAGCCGCAGGGCGCCTCGGTCTGGGGGATTGTCTGCGCGCTCACCATGGCCTGGGCGAGCAGCGATCTGCAGGCGCAGGGCTTCTCCGATGGCACCGTGCCGGCGCAGGAGGCCAGCCAGTCCGACGCCATGCCGGTGCTGGAGATGCCGCTGCGCGTGCAAATGGCTGAACCTGCGCCAGAAAGCCGCGATAGCGCGCCTGCGCTTGCCAGCAGCACCGCACCCAGCGCAAGCGTAGAACTGGCAGCTCCCACGCCGGCCGCCCCCGTCGTTCCCGCCAGCACCGCACCTGCCGCCGCACTGCAGCTGGCACCCAAGCTGATGCCAGGCACACTTGCAGGCAACGCGTCCCAGCAGCAGCTGCTCACAGCGCTCTACACGATGCTGAGCGACCACCCCGATGTGCGCAAGGCGCGCGCCGCCGTGGAATCAGCCGGCTACGACACCCACACGGCTGAGGGCGCGCGCTGGCCCAGCTTCAAACTGGGCACCTCCGCCGGCAATGCGGCCCTGCCCCAGGGCGGGCGGCGCAGCTCGTACACGGCGGTGAACGCCGAGGTGCGCATGAACCTGCTCGATGGCGGCGCCATCAGCGCCGGCATCGATGCGGCCCAGGCCATGGAAGCGGCGCAAGGCAGCGCCCTCTACACCACGCGCCAGAATGTGCTGCTCGATGCGCTGTCGGCCTTGCTAGAGCTGCACCGCTTCCAGACCAAGGCCCGCATTGCCGCCGAGTCGGCCGAGATCATCGGCCAGCTCGCCCGGGTGGAAGAGCGCCGCGCGGAGCTGGGCGCCGTGGGCCGCAATGACCTGCGCCAGGCTGCATCGCGCCGCGCCAGCGCACTGGCCCAGCAAAACGCGCTGGAAGCCCAGCGCATCGATGCGCAGGCCCGCTTTACCCGGTTCTTCAACTACATCCCGAGCCTGTCCTGGCTGCCCGAGCCCCAGGTGCCCAGCTTCTGGGTGCCGACCAATGAGCAAGCGGCGCTGCTGGCTGCCGAGGACCAAAGCGCCGAGCTGCGCGAGATCGGCCACCTGATCGAGCGCGCCCAGGCCGAGGTCGAGCGCAGCAAGGCCCAGCGCTGGCCCACGGTGGCCGCCGTCGTCTCGCACACGCGCGATCCCAAGAGCGTGCTCTACACCGAAGGCACCCGCTACGGCGTGGAGCTGAACTGGAACTTTGGCAATGGCTTTGAGCTGCGCGACCGCATCCTCAAGGCCATCAGCGAGCTGCAGGCCCAGCAGGCCCAGCAAGAGGCCGTGCGCCGCCAGGTGCATGAGGCTGCGTCCTCCGCCTGGGGCCGCTGGCAGGCAGGCCGCGCCCGCGAGGCCCAGCTGCGCGATGCCGTGCGCGAAGCCAGTGCCGCCTTTGAAGGCTACCGGCGCCTCCTGGAAGTGGGCCGGGGCAACCTCTCGCAGGTGCTCGATGCCCAGCTCGACGTACAGCGCCTGATGCTGGACGCAGCCGACGCCATGTATGACCAGCGCATCAATGAATTGCGCCTGACCCGCACCACCGGCCAGTTGCTGCCCCGCGACTTGCCCGAGCACTGGCTCGACCAGCTCTTTGCCCAGCGCTCTGCGAATGCCCCCGCGCCTGCCACTGCGCAGCGCCCCTTTGCCAGCCCTGGCCCCGCGCCACTGGCTGGCAGCCGCGCAGCCCCTGCCCGGCCTGGAACCCCCTATACCTCACCCCCTGTTTTGACTGCGCAGCACCTGCCGCTGCGCCTGGACCACCGATGGGACACGCAGCTGCTCAGCCAGCCGCAAGGCTCCGGTGCAGCGCGCGCACTACGCTGGTAAGAGGTACGGGTTTCCACAGCGACAGGCGCTTGCCCACGCCTGCCACTGTTTTTCAGCTGGGCTATGTAAATGGAGAGCATCAT
This sequence comes from Comamonas koreensis, assembly GCF_014076495.1. Classification (NCBI taxonomy): domain Bacteria; kingdom Pseudomonadati; phylum Pseudomonadota; class Betaproteobacteria; order Burkholderiales; family Comamonadaceae; genus Comamonas; species Comamonas koreensis. The sequence goes on from NZ_CP043575.1 coordinate 3,360,752, forward strand.
GACCAACATCATCAAGAACTTCTGGAACGATGAAGAAGGCGCGACCGCCATTGAGTATGGGTTGATTGCAGGGCTGATTGCCGTCGGTCTGCTGGTGGCATTGACCGATATCGGTACCAAGCTGAAAGTGGTTTTCGAGAAAATTGGTACTGCCCTGACTGCCTCCGGCACCGCAGCTCCCTGAGCGCCTCAACGTGACTACCACTGCCTTCACCTGGATCCTGCTGCTGTGGCTCGTCGCCATAGCAGTCATGGATCTGCGCAGCCGCAAGGTGCGCAACTGGATGGTGCTGCTGGGCCTGGCCACAGGCTTGGCAGCACTGTTCGGAGGTGCACAGCCGTTCGACATGCTGGCCTGGCAAGGCCTGGCAGGTATGGCGGTGGCCTTTGTCGCGCTGCTACCCCTGTACGCCATCCGCTGGATGGGCGCCGGAGATGTCAAGTTTGCGGCGGTCGCTGGCCTGTGGTTTGGGCTGTCCCCCTATCTGCTGGCCATCTGGCTGGGTGCAAGCCTGCTTGCCGGTCTGCACAGCATGGTCGTATTGGGGTGCCGCAGCCTGCTGCGCAGCCCCCAAGGCGCGTTGCTGCTGGCCAGACTGCCCCTGCTGCAGCCCGTACTGGCAGCCGGTGCAGATGCGCCTGCCAACGACCGGCCTCGTGGCCCCCAGCGCAGCATTCCCTATGCCGGTTATATGGCGCTGGTGGCGATCGTGCTGATGATGCGCAACTCCGTGCCTTTCCAGGGTTGAAGGACTGCTGACATGCACCTCTATTCACCTCCACCTCCCATGTGTTTTGCTGTCGCCCCCTGGGCCGCACACGCTGCCGCGACAGCAAAGCATATGCCGCGTTCAACCTCTAGGAGCCCTCAACCATGAACCTCACCAAGATACTGGCCGGCCTGCTGCTGGTCCTGGCCTTGGCCCTGGGCCTGGGCGCCTTGCTGCTGGGCCGCCAGACAGCCAATCGGCCGGTGGCACCGACCACGGCGCCAAGCAGCGGTGCTGCCAGCCAAGCGGCGCCCACCTTTGCCGTTGTGGTGGCTGCCAAGCCCATAGCGGCAGGCCAGCGCCTGGTGGCAGACGACCTCAAGATCGCGCAGTTGCCAGTCGCCGTGGCCTCCAGCTTCTCCAACACCGATGCTCTGCTGGGCCGCACCACCACGATGGCGCTGGCGCCCGATGCACCGCTCTTTGAGCAGCAACTGATCAGCGGCCTGGCCTTGCAGGTCGAGCCCGGGCAACGCGCGGTGTCCGTCGGTATCCGCGAGGCCATGGCTGCTGGCCACCATGTGCGGCCCGGCGATTTTGTCGATGTGTTCTTTACGCTGGATGGCAAGACCGACGCGACGGAGGTGGACAGCCAGACCCGGCTGCTGCTGGCACGCACCCGGGTGCTGGCCTATGGCCCAGCCAGTGTCGAGAACCCCCCGCTCACCCAGGCCCAGCGCCAGCAGGAAGAGCAAGAGGCCGCCAAGACCGGCAGCAGCGGCAATGCGGCGCGGCGCAATACGCAAGATGCCCAGGCGGCTCGCAGTGCCGCGACCGCCGTGCTGGCCGTGCCTTTGCAGGATGTGGAGCGCCTGACCCTGGCCGAGAAATACGGCCAGTTGAGCCTGGCGCTGCGCCACCCCGATGACAGCCGCGTGCCCGACCCGGCCCTGTTTGCCGCGCTGCCCACGGTGCTGCAGCCGGTAGCAGGCAAGCTGGCCAAGGGCGAGGAGCTGCAGGGCATGGACCGCTCCTTTGCCGGCCTGCGCTTCAAGGACCTGGCAACCGGCGCCGACAGCAAGCCAGTGCGCCGCCCTGCCACCGTCACGCAGGCCAGGGCGCCAGCGCCGGCCGCGCCCTTGGCGCCACCACGCACGCTGGAGGTCTACCAAGGCGCGAGCGTGCAGACCGTACGTTATTGATGGCTGCCGGGGTTGTCAGCCCCGGTTGACCGCGCCACACAGGCGCACACGGGCCCGCAAGGCCCGGAACCAGAACGAGACAGACGAGGGAACCGACTATGAGAACCACCGCACTCGCATCCGCCGCCTGGCTGCCGCTGCTGGCCAGCACCTTGGCCGTGCAGGCCCAGCCTGTGGCCCCCGCTGCCGTGAGCGTGCAACCCTTGGCGCTGGTGCAAGGCCAGCAGCAGCTGTTCAAACCCGGTATTGCCATTGCACGCATCGCCATTGGCGACCCAGCCGTGCTGGATGTGCAGGTGCTGGGCGAATTGCCCCAGACCGGCAAGCCCGCCGCTGGCAAGGCTGCCGCCCCGCGCCCTGCCCGCCCGGCCGAGCTGCTGCTGACCCCCAAGGCCGCTGGCAGCACCACCTTGATGGTCTGGCCCAGCCAGGGCGAACCGCAGACCTGGAGCGTTGTGGTCAGTGGCCCGCGCCTGTTGCTGGAGCGCCGCCTCCAGTCCCTCCCTGAGCACGCGCGCGCCTCGGCAGAACTGGCGGCCACTGCGCCCAAAGGCACGCCCTTGACCGACCGCGCCCAGGTGGATGTGCGCAGCAATACCGTGCAGGTGGATGTGCAGGTGGTGGAGTTCAAGAAATCGGCCATGCGGCGCGCGGGCGTGCAGCTCAACAGCGGCGGGGCCAATGACCATGGCTTCCAGTTCGGCGTCTACACCCCGGGCAGCAATGGCAGCAGCAGTGGCTCTTCCAGCGGCAGCGGCGGTAGCGGTGGTAGCGACAATGGCACGACAGCCATTGCCAGTGCGATGAACCTGGTGCTCGGCTTTGGCCGGGCCTTCAGCGGCCGGGGCATTACTGCGCAGCTGGGTTTTCTCGAAGGCAATGGCCTGGCGCGCGTGCTCGCCAAACCTACCTTGGTGGCCCACAGCGGCCAGACCGCAAGCTTTCTGGCCGGTGGCGAGATCCCGATCCCCGTGCCCAGCGGCGGCAGCAACAATATCTCCATCCAGTACAAGGAGTTTGGCGTCAAGCTGCAGCTGACGCCGACCATTCTGTCCAACGAGCGCATCGCCCTCAAGGTGGCGCCTGAGGCCAGCGACCTGGACTACACCCAGGGCGTGACGATCAATGACATCTCGGTGCCCGCGCTGCGCACCCGCCGTGCCGACACCTTTGTCGAGCTGGCCGATGGCGAGAGCTTTGTCATTGGCGGGCTGGTCAGCCGCTCGACCCTGTCCAATGTCAACAAGGTGCCGCTGCTCGGTGACCTGCCCATCCTGGGCACCTTCTTCAAGAACCTCAACTACTCGCAGGAAGAGACCGAGCTGGTGATCATCGTCACGCCCCGCCTGGTGCAGCCGCTGCCCGCCGGCACCAACCTGGAGGCACTGCTGCCGGGCGCGCAGCAGGAGCTGCCCAATGCGGGCCGCGTCTGGGCACCGTATGCGGTAGGCGCGCCCTATGCCGACTCCCCCCTGCCCGGCTTTTCGTACTGATGCCATGAACAAGGACTCGCTCACCCCCAGGCCCGGGCAGGCCCGGCCTGCGCCGGCCGATGCCAGCGAGCGCCCGGCCCTGCGCGCCGTACCACCTTCACTGACCCCAGTGCCTGCCACCGCCAACCCCGCAGGCGACAGCCCGGCCACCGTGCCGCTGCCGCTGCTGCTGGTGCAGGCGCCCGCGCCGCAGGGCGCGCTGGCGCTGGCCTGGATGCAGCGGCTGCTGGGCGGCGCCCAGCCCCATGTCGCTCCCAGCCTGTATACGGTGGCCGAGCAAGTGCAGCAGCTGCAGCCCCAGGCGGTGCTGGTGCAGTTTGACAGCGCCAATGTCGATGCAGCCACTGCGCTGGTGGCCCAGCTGCAGCAGGCCTTTCCGCATATCCCGCGCCTGGCGATTGGCCATGCGCAGGACGCCCCATGCCTGCTGGCAGCATTGCGCGCCGGCGTGCAGGATTTTCTGGATCTGGATGCACCGCTGGACCCGGCCCAGCGAGTGGTGAGCCAATTGCTGGCCCGCCCCGCTGCCGTAGACCAGCGCCGTGCCGATGCCGCGCCCATCACCGCACTGCTCTCGGCCCGGGCCGGCTTGGGCTGCAGCCTGCTGGCATCGCACCTGGCCTGGCATCTGCAAGAGGGCCTGAGCCCTGCGCGCAGCGGCAAGGCTGCTGTGCCAGCCAGCCACACCGCCGAAGGGCAGAGCTTGCATGCCTTGCTGCTGGACATGGGTGCTTCCGGCGGTGACTGCGCCATCTACCTCAACACCCCGGGCGAGTTCAGCCTGGCCGATGCGCTCAGCCAGCAGCGGCGCCTGGACAAGCGCATGGCGGCCAGCGCGCTGTCGCGCCACCCCAGCGGCCTGCGGCTGCTGACCATGCCCCGCCATGCCGCGTTGCCAGCGGCCGGAGAGATCGACGCACTGGTCCAGCGCCTGGGCCAGTATTTTGAGCACCTGGTGCTGGACCTGGGCGCAGACACGCCCCTGCCGGTGCTGGCCGAGGTGCTGCCCCAGGCCAGCCAGATCTGGCTGGTCTGCGACCAGAGCGTGGCCAGCGTGGTCTGGACTGCCGAGCTCCTGCAGCAACTGCAGGCCATCGGCATTGCACCCGAGCGCATCGAGCTGATTGTGAACCGCCATGACAGCCGGCTGGAGCTGGCGGCCAGCCACATGGCGGCGCAGTTGCAACTGCCGTTGCTTGGCAGCATTCCCGAGCGCCGCCGGCCACTGATGCAGGAGGTCAACCGGGGCCTGCTGCTGCAGGCACAGCGCCGCAGCGAGCCCTATGTGAAGGCGGTCGGCCAGCTCGCCGACCAGCTGCTGGCCGCGCACCATCCACAGCGTGTGGGCCACCGCAGCGGCGCGGCCGGGCCCTTGCAACACCTTCTCCAGCGCCTGCGCGGACACTGAAAACCACCATGACGACCACGGACTACACCACCTCCGCCGCCGCTGCCAGCGAGAACCTGCAGCATGCCCAGCTGCTTGCCGATCTCAAGAACCATGCCTATGAGCACCTGCTCAGCCGCATTGAGGAGCTGGGGGCGGAGTTTGGCCGCTGGTCCCAGGCGGCGATTGCGCAGTTTGTGAAGCTCGAGCTCGACAGTTTTATCCGCCTGCATGCGGTGCCGGTCAATGAGCAAGAGGCCCGCCAGGTGGCCGAGGCGCTCAGCCGTGAGCTCACCGGCCTGGGCCCGCTGCAGCCGCTCCTGGAAGATGCGCGCGTCGAGGACATCCTCATCAATGGCTACCGCGACATCTATGTCTCGCGCGGCGGCATACTCGAGCGCGAAGCCTCGCACTTCAAGGACGACGAGCATGTGCTGCGCATTGTGCGGCGCATTCTGGCGCCGCTGGGGCGGCGCCTGGACGAATCCAGCCCCATGGTCGATGCCCGCCTGCCCGATGGCGGCCGCATCAATGTGATCATCGGCCCGCTGGCCATCGACGGCCCCACGGTCTCGATCCGCAAGTTCCGCAAGGACCCGCTCACGCCCAAAGACCTGGTCGAGCTGGGCAGCTTCAGCGAAGACATCTGCCGCATTCTGGAGATGGCCGTCAAGGCACGCTGCAACATCCTGGTGAGCGGCGGCACCAGCTCGGGCAAGACCTCCTTGCTCAACGCCCTGGCCAGCTTTATCCCGAGCAACGAGCGCATCGTGACCATCGAGGACACCGCCGAGCTCGCCCTCAACCACAGCCATGTGGTGCGGCTGGAGAGCCGCCCGGGCAGCTTCGATGGCTCGGGCCATGTGAGCATCCGCGACCTGCTGGTCAACAGCCTGCGCATGCGGCCCGATCGCATCATCGTTGGCGAAGTGCGCAGCGGCGAAGTGCTGGAGCTGCTCCAGGCGATGAACACCGGCCACGATGGCTCGATGGGCACCATCCATGCCAGCTCGCCGCGCGAATGCCTCTACCGCGCCGAGATGCTGGCCGGCTTTGCCGGCTTTCAGGGCAGCGAAGTGAGCCTGCGCCGCCAGATTGCCAATGCGGTGGACTTTATCGTGCAGATCGGCCGCCTCTCCAACGGCCGCCGGCGCCTGCTGTCGCTGACCGAGGTGACCGGCATGACGGACAACATGATCTCCACCCAGGAGCTCTACCGCTACGAGGCCCAGACCGGCCCCGACGGCCAGGAGCAGGACCACTGGATCTCTATGGGCATCTCGCCGCATTCGCCCAAATTGCTGGCCTGGTGGCGGGGCCAGCAGCAGGCCGGCAGCGGCGGAGGACAGCGATGAACATCCACCCAGTCGTTTTGGTCATCGCCGCCCTCGCCTGCGCGCTGCTGGCCCTGGCGCTGTGGCTGTTCTCCCGTGCGCGCCAGCAGCAGGCCCGGCAATCGATTGCCGGCCATATGCAGCGCAGCCGCGATATCCAGCGCGATCTGCTGGCCCCCTCAGCCGCCGCCCCGATGCCGGGCATGGCAGCCGACCCCAGAGCTTCTGCAGCCTTGCCTGCTGCGCTCACGCCCTCGGCCTCGGCCTCGGCACGGCAATGGTTGTATGACCATCTGGGCTATGGCGCCTGGGGCATTACGCCACGGGGTCTGGCCATGATTGCTGCAGTGGGCGTCGTGCTGGCCATGCTGATTGCGATGCAGGCCGGCGCACTTTTGGGCCTGATGGTGCTGGCCGTCTATGCGCTGCTGACCTGGTTTGGCATCTGGCACCGGGTGAGCAAGCGCCGCGCCAAGATGCTCTCGCTGCTGCCGGGCTTTCTGGACAATATGGTGCGGCTGATCTCCATCGGCAACTCGCCCCACGCCGCCTTCCAGTTTGCCAGCGGCAATGTGCCCGAGCCGCTGGGCAGCGCCTTGCAGCATGTCAATGCGTCCCTCAGCGTCTCGCCCGATCTGGGCCAGGCGATGACACAGCTGGAGCGCACCTGGAAGCTGGCCGAATTTGGGCTGCTCGCTGCGGTCTTCCGCATGAGCACGCGCTATGGCGGCCGGGTGGACCAGGTGCTCGAACGTGTGTCCGCCTATATCCGCGACCGCCAATCGGCCGAGCGCGAGCTCCATTCCCTCTCGACCGAGGTGCGTCTTTCAGCCTGGATCCTGGCCTTGCTGCCCATCATCGTGGGCAGCTTGATCATGCTGCTCAACCAGGGCTACTTCCTGCGGCTGTGGCAAGACAGTACCGGCCAAAAAATGATCTTTATCGCAGCAGGCCTGGAAGTATTTGGCTCCTTTCTGCTGTACCGGCTGGCACGCCTGAAATAGGGAGTCCGACTGATGTCTCGACCCACATTCCTGAACGACCGCCGTTATTCGCCTCCTCCAGAGCCTGTTTGCTGCACGGAGGATTGCCGATGACCAGCGATCAACTGTGGATTGCCAGCCTGGTGCTGGCTGCGCTGGGGCTGCTGATGCTCGCAGGCAGGCTGCTGCTGCGCCAGCACCGCAGCGAACGCACCGAGTTGCGCGTCGCGCAGTTGCTGCGGCAGCGCGAGGCGACAGCTGCGGTGATTCAACCCTTCCCCATACCCGGGCTGCAAGCGCTGCCAAGCTCCGCATCGCAAAGTGAGCAAGAAGCGGCCCAGCAGATGATCGATCGTCTCAAGCCGCCTGCCTGGTTGGACACCGGACTGGCAAAGGCCTTGTTTGCGGACGAGGACCGCAAGCTCATGGAGCAGGCAGGCATCGAGATGGCACGTGGCGCCTTCACATTTGTCACCAGCCGCATCTTGCTGTGCCTGGCCCTGCCTGTGTTGGCGCTGCTAATTTTCGAGCCACAGGGCACCACCGCCGTGTTCCAAGGCTTTGTAGCTTTCAGCCTGGGCCTGATGCTGCCCAAGTGGATTTTGCGCTCCAAGGCAACGACACGCCGCAAGCAAGTCGTCGAAGAACTACCCCTGTTTGTTGACCTGCTGCGCCTGCTGCAGGGCGTGGGCCTGAGCATTGACCAGAGCCTGCATATTCTGGCCTCTGAGTTTGGCAGTGTGCTGCGCGTGCTGAGCGCCGAGCTGGGCCTGGCCAATCGGCTCTACAGCTCGGGCCGCACGCGTGAGCAGTCGCTGCAGCGCCTGGCGATGCTGGGCGCGGACGACGACATGAGTGCCGTGGTCAACCTGCTGGTGCAGGTGGACCGGCATGGCGGCGCAGTGCAAGAGCCGCTGCGCGAGTTCAGCCTACGCCTGCGCGAGAAGCGCCAGGCCAATTTCAAGGAAAAGATCGGCACGATCACGGTCAAGATGACCGGCGTGATGGTGCTGACCTTGCTGCCCGCCTTGATCGTGATTACCGCAGGGCCTGGCTTTACCGCGGTGATCCGCTCACTGTCGGCGATAGGAGGGAAATAACTATGCGCCATCACCTCAGCAACACCCGAACAAGTTCAATGCCGCTGCTGGCCTTGGCCGCTGCGCTGCTGACCGGCTGCGCCTCCAAAGGCCCGCAAGGTTATGGCGCCGCCGAACAAAGCACGGCAGCCCAAGCCCAGCAGCAAATGGAAAAGGCCGCGCAGCTGACCCAGATCGATCCGCAGCAGACTTATCTGAACCTGATTCGCCAGATGCAGCAGGCCAACCAGTGGTATGCGTCGCTGGCGCATACGCAGGCCTTTGAGCGCCAGTACGGCAGCCAGCCGCAGATCCGGCTGATGCGCGCCGATGCACTGCGCAATACCGGCCAGGGCCCATTGGCCGAGCAAGGCTACCAGGCGCTGCTGGCCGACCCCGACAGCAGCACCGTGGCCCGCGCGCGGCGCGGCCTGGGCCTGCTGTATGCCAGCCAGGCCCAGTACCCCAATGCCATTGCGCAACTCGAGATGGCGCGCCAGATCAACCCCATTGATGCCGATGTGCTGAGCGACCTGGCCTACGCCCATATGCTGGACGGCCAGACCGAGGCCGCCCATCTGCCAGTGTTGCAGGCAGCGCAGCTGGCCCCGGGCAATGCCCGGGTGCAGCTCAACCTGGCCCTCTACCTGATGGCCAGCGACCAGAAGGCACAGGCCTCGCAACTGCTGCAACGCCTGAGCCAGCCCGCCACCAAGAATGTGCCCGCGCTGATCGACGCGAACTCGATGCAGACCTTGCAGGCCCAACTGCAGACCGTGCAAACCGCCATGCGCCGGCGCAACGGGGGTGAGCTGCCAGCGCCAGTACCGGCTGCGGCGGCGCCCTTGGTGGACGGCGCAGCACTTGCGGTCAGCCCGCTTCCAGCTGTGGCTACAGACCCGATCGCGGCGCCGGCTGCAACGCCATCTGCAGGGCCTGCTGCCGGCCCTGGGCCTGCCGTGCCCACGGCCTTGCGCAGCACAGCCGCTGGCAACGACAGCCCGCACATCACCAATACCCCGGCACGCCCCATTGCGCCTTAGCACCACCAGGAGTAACTCATGTCTCAGTCCCTTTCTCTCCCCACCTGGCGTTCCGTGCTGCTGGGCCTTGCTGCTTGTGCGGGATTCTCGGTCACCGCGGTGCGTGCCGAATCCAGCCGCGCCGTGGCATCGGTCCAAGCCGAGGTGCCCAGCCTGGAGATGACACGGCCAGCGCATGTGGTGGAGATCGCCGAGCGCGCCTCGCCCGCCACGCAGCCCTATATTCCGCTGGCCACGGAGAACAGCAATCCTTCGCTGGAAAACCCCGTCATCTGGCGCAGCCGCCCGCTCATCATCGGCAACGCCACCGAGCGCCTGCTGGCCATGCAGACCGCATCGCCCGGCGTACACCCCCGCGCCATCGATGGCGAGCAGGCCAGCCGCAGCTACCAGCGCTACCTCAAGAGCTTTGAGACCAAGATCCCCGAGCGCTTTGAGACCGGCATGGATGTGAAGCAGTAACACTTACCGCCCAGGAGCCCGCCATGCGCCCGCACCCCACCCCGTTCATGCACCGCTGCAGGCGTTCGCGCCAGCAGCGCGGGGTATATGCGTTGGAGTGGGCGATCATCTTCCCGGTGTTTTTTGTGCTGCTCTACGGCATCGTCTGCTATGGCCTCACCTTTCTGGTGCGCCAGTCCATGCAGTACGCGGTCGAAGAAGGCGCCCGGGCGGCACTGCGCTACCCCAGCTCCACGATCATCGGCAGCAACCCGCCCACCTGGGCCTTTCGCAGCTTGCAGGCGCGCCGCACCACGGCCAATGCGCTCAGCTGGCTGCCCGCCGAGCTGCGGCCCGCCGAGGGCGATATCGACTTCACCCTTTGCCACCTGGCAGACACTGCCTGCAACCAGGACACTGCGCTCAATCCCGCGCTCGACTGCAATATCGAGACCCCTTGCCTGGTGCTGGTCAGCTACCGCATCGCCAACTACCGCCAGGGCGCGATTGCGCCGGCGATCCCGGGGCTGGGTCTCATACTGCCGGCCAGCCTGCAGGCCCAGGCCAGCTTGTTGGTTGACAGGAGGATGCTATGAAGCAGCCCTGCACCAGCCGCTGCGCAGGCGCACCGGGACCGCAGCGTGGCGTCGCGGCCATCGAGTTTGCCTTGATTGCGGTCTTCATGATCGTCATGCTGCTGGGCCTGACGGTGTACTGGCGGGCGTTCCAGGCGCAGCAGTCGCTCACGCGGGCAGCAGGAGATGGCGCGCGCGCCATTTTGGGTGTGCTGGCAGCGGGGGTCAGCGACCCCTGCCACCCCACGCAGGCCGCAGCCAACCGCGCCACCATCCAGCTGCGGGTGCTGCAATCGGTGCGCTCCAGCCTGGAGCGCAGTGACGTACCCGGTACCGTGGCCGACCAGCTCACGGTCAGCCCCATCCAGTGGCAAGCGGCCTGCCCCAGCACAGGCACCGGCAGCGCCACCTTTGAGCTGCGCTACCAGCTCGCGCCATTGTTTGGCACGCAGAGCGTGTGGGTCACCGAGCCCCGGCAGCTCTATGAAAAAAGCGTGGTGCACTTTGCATCGCTGCTGTAAGGAGGATCTGCACCATGTCCGCCTGTAGCCCCCTATCCCTCCAACGCGCCCTGCCCTTGGCCCAGCGCGGCGCCGTGCTGCTGCAGTTTGCGCTGCTCGCCGCGGTGCTGGTCACCTTGCTGGGCACTGTGCAGATTGGCTATATGTACTACGCCAAACGCGATCTGCAGCGCATCGCCGATGTGGCCGCGCTCGAAGCGGTCAATGCCATCACCTATGGCAACTCGGCCACCTGCGGGCTCGGCCAGGCGGCAGCCAACCAAAGCGTGACCACCCAGCTACGCCTGTCGCTGGACAATGAGCAGCGCCGCATCGACTGCGGCCACTGGGACAGCAGCAAGGCCGATGCGCTGCGCTTTGGCCTGGGCAGCAGCCCGATGAACGCGGTGCGCGTGCAGCTGCAAGGCGAGGTGCTGCAGCTGCTGCCCTTTGTGGGCTCGCGCCTGGTGGCAGCGGCTGCGACCGCCGCCAAGGACAGCGAGCCGGTGGCCGCGTTCTCGATCGGCTCGCAGCTGCTGCGCTTCAACAACAATGGCCTGCTGGGCCGCATCACCGCGCTGGTGGGGCTGGATATCCAGCGGCTCACCATCCTCGACAAGGACGGCATCGCCAATGCCAAGATCACGCCTTCGGGCCTGCTCAAGGTGCTGGGCCTGCCCATTGGCGTCAACGACCTGGCGTTGCTCACCCCCAATGACCTGGCCAATGTGAATGCCTCGGTGATCGACCTGATCGACGCGGCGATCAATGCCGGCAGCGACAGCCTGCTCAATGCCGGCGTCGACATTGCTGCGCTGGTCGATCTGCGCGCCTACCTGGCGGCCTTTCAGCTTGCCAACATCAAGCTGCCGCTGGGCGGTGACAAGGGCCTGCTGGCCGTCATCTCCGCAGGGGGCGCTGCCTCGCCCATCGGCGCGGGACTCGATGCCGCCATCGGCCTGGGCGACCTGGTGCGCACCCACCTGGTCGCTGCCAACGGCACCAACAGCGTGGCGCTGGGCCTGGGGCTGCCGGGCATTCTAGACGCCAACCTCACCGTGGTGGAGCCGCCACGCAATGCCATCGGCCCGGCCAATGGCCAGACCAAGGCGCGCAGCGCCCAGGTGCGCCTGACCGTCAACATCGGTGAGCAAAAGAATGTCAGCACGCCCGGCTTGCTCACTGCACTGCTGGGTAACCTGCTGGGTATCCGCGTGCACATCCCCATTCAGGTCGATCTGGTGCGAAGCACCGGCACGCTCGAAGCCATCCAGTGCACCCCCGCCCGCAATGACCGGCGGGCCAATATCTCCGTGCGCTCGGCAATTGGTGACGTCTGCATTGGCCAGCTCAATGCCAATGGCGTTTGCCAAAAGACCGAGCTGGTGGACCTGAACCTGCTCAACCTGCTGGGCGGGCTGCGCGTGCAAAGCAAGCTGTCTACGTCGCTGCTGCAAGGCGCCAGCTACACATCGCCGCCCAATGCCCAGGCCTGCCCCTACAACAGCAGCAATGTGGACGAATGCCTGGTCGGCATGCAGGTGGACGTGGAGCGCTCCAGCGGCCCCAATGGGCTGCGGCTTGGCACAACAGTCAGCAATTTGTTGAAGCAGGTGCCGGCACTGGTGGGGGATGTGCAAAACGCCGAGTACTACGGCGTGCTGGGCGGCCTGCTTGGCGGGCTGCTGGGCGGTTTGCTCGGCGGGCTCAATGCGCTGCTCAATGTGATCGTCACGGTCGTGAGCGCCCTGCTAGCGCCCCTGCTCAACACCATTGGCGGCGCGCTGGACCTGCTGCTGCAAGGCCTGGGCATCGAGCTGGGCCGCGCCAGCGTGGATCTGCTGGGCATCCAGTGCGATACCGCCCAGATCGTGCAATGAAGACAGGAGTGAGCGCAGCGACATGAAGAACCGAGGGAATAGAACGTGAATCAGAACGATTTGGTCATCTACGTCTGGGAAGGCCAAGCGGACATTGCAGAGCGCGTGGAGCGCTGCATGGTCAACTTGGATGTGGACGTGGTGCGCGCCGATGGCCTGAACCTGTCGCCCGTGGTGGCGCAGGGGGGCAACGCCATTGCCGTGGTGAGTGTGTCGGTGCTGGAAGGTGCGCGCTTTACGCGCCAGGGGATCGAGGGCAATTTTGGCGGCATGCCGGTGCTGTGGGTCAGCGCCAAGCCGCGTGGCGAAGGGCCGGGCACCTATGCCACCGAGTACTCCCATGTGCTGCCCTTTGACTTTACCGGCGCCGAGCTGCGCGCGATGCTGGTGCGCATTGTGCGGCGGCTGCAAAGCACCAAGCACAAGCAGCCGCGGGGCGACGACATCATCGCCGAGGCCGAGTGCATGCTGGCCCTGCTGCGCGATGTGGACACCTTTGCCGACTGCGAGCACAGCGTGCTGATCTTTGGCGAGACGGGCACCGGCAAGGAGCGCGTGGCCGAACGCCTGCATGAGCGCAACACGCACTACGGCCAGGGGCCCTTTGTCGTGGTCAACTGCGGCGCGATCCCCGACGGCCTCTTTGAGTCGCTGTTCTTTGGCCATGCCAAGGGCTCGTTCACCGGTGCGGTGACGGCGCACAAGGGCTTTTTTGAGCAGGCCAATGGCGGCACTCTGTTTCTTGATGAAATCGCCGACCTGCCGCTCTACCAGCAGGTCAAGCTGCTGCGCGTGCTCGAAGAGCGCACGGTCACCCGGCTGGGCGCCACGTCTCCGGTGGCGCTGGATTTCCGCCTGGTGGCGGCCACCAACAAATCGCTGCGCGAGCTGGTGCATGCCGGGCGCTTCCGCGCCGATCTGTTCTTTCGCCTGGCGGTGATCGAGCTGCAGATGCCCAGCCTCGAAGAGCGGGGCGAGGCCGACAAGCTGGCCATCTTCAACAGCATCTTGCGCAAGGTAGTGGGCGAGGAGATGATGGAGCGCCTGGGCGGGCCGCCGATGTTCATTCTCGATGCGATTGCGCAGATGTACTTCCCCGGCAATGTGCGCGAGCTGCGCAACCTCGCCGAGCGCATTGGCGTAGCCGCCCGCCAGACCCAGGACTGGCATGCCGGCGGCGCCACCGATCGCCTCTTGCAGCAGGCCCAGAGCCTGTCGGCGGCGACCTTTCCGCTGGAGACCGCTGCGGCCGGACCGCTGCTGGCCGAGCGCGGCAACTGGGACCAGGAAGAACGCAACCGCATCATCGAAGCGCTGCATGCCAACAGCTGGAAGCGCCAGAACACCGCCCAGCAGATGGGCATCAGCCGCAAGGTGCTGTGGGAGAAGATGCGCAAATACCAGATCTCGGACGGCGAGCCGCTCGTGCCCTTGGCACCGGCCGCTACGCATGCCAATGACCACCTGCCCCTGTGACCCTTGACCCCGACCTTTTGCCGACCATGACAGACAAACCTCTGATCGTTTTTGTAGGTGCGGTCTACCCGAGCCAGTACAGCCTGCTGTGCAGCCACCTGCGTGCCCAGGGCATCGCAGATGCCTGGTTCATGACCACGCCCGGCCACAAGGCCAACCACGAAAAGCACTGCGACCACCTGCTGTCGTTCCAGCCCGACGGCCTGATCGTCGGCCCCCAGAGCTACTACTACTCGGACAAGGTCGAGCGCTCGGCGCGCATCTGCCGGGGCGTGCTCAAGGCGCTGGAAGACTTTGAAACCGCCCAGGGCCGCAAGATCGATGTGGTCGTCGCCCATTCGCTCTGGGGCGCGCCCAATTGGCTCTATGGCGAGCTGCAAGCCGCCATCATCAGCTATATCGAGTTCCCCAGCTACCTGGCCCATGGCTGGGATGCCGCCTACCCGCCCGACCAGGCCCAGCGCCTGGGCGACCGCAACACCGAAATGCTGAGCTTTCACCAGGTGCTGTGCAGCGACCTGACCATCGTGCCCAGCGCCTATGCGCGCTCGATGTTCCCGCCGCTATTGCAGGACCGGATTGCGGTGCAGTTCGAGGGCTTTGATATCCAGCCGCCGCTGCGCAATTTCGGCACGGCCAGCAATGAAGCATCCAAATCGGGCGGCGGCGGCAAGCCCTTTACGATCGCGTTCTCGGCGCGCGATCTCTCGAGCGCCAAGGGCTTTGAGACCTATATCCGGCTGGTGGACCGCATGGTGCGCGAAGGCGATGGCCAGAACACCCGCTTTATCGCCATAGGGGATGCCAAGGCCTCTACCTATGGCTATGAGCAGCAATGGGTGGAGCGGCGCTACGGCGGCAAGGTGGAAAGCTTTCGCGACCACCTGCTCAAGGTCTACCCCGCCGCCGATGTGATCGAGTTCCCCGGCCACCTGCCCTATGCGCAGTTCTCGGCGCTGCTCGCCGAGGTCGATCTCTTCCTCTACCCGCTGCGCTATGGCGTGGCCAACTGGGGGCTGATGGAGATCCTGGCGCGCGGGGGCTGCGTGATTGGCTCCAACTGGGGCTTTGCGCCAGAGCTGATCACCCATAACGTCAACGGCCTCCTGCTGCCCGACAACGACGACGACTGGATTGAGGCGATACGGCAGCTGCGCCGCGACCCGGCCCGGCGCCAGCGCTATGCCCTGGCCGCGCTGGAGACCGGCAAGGCCTACCATATCGCCAAGGTGGCGCCCCGCTTTATGGCGCTGTTTGCGCGGGCCATGGCCAACCGCAAGGCGCCGCTGGTGGCGCCGCGCTGACCGGAGCTGTTATCTATACCGCTTGCTTCCAACGCGCGAAGCCCTGTGCGCGCAACGCGCATGCTGGGCATTCGCCGCAGCCATAGCCCCAGTCATGGCGCTCGCTGCGGTCGCCCTGGTAGCAGGTATGGGTGTCTTCCTGCACCAGCGCGGTCAGGGCGTCGCCGCCCAGCTCTTGCGCCAGCTGCCAGGTGGCCGCCTTGTCAATCCACATCAAAGGCGTCTCCACCACCAGCTGCCGGCCCAGGCCCAGGCTGAGCGCCACCTGCATGGCCTTCATCGTGTTATCGCGGCAGTCGGGGTAGCCGGAGAAGTCGGTCTCGCACATGCCGCCGACCAGCACCGTGCACTGGCGGCGGTAAGCCACCGCAGAGGCCAAGGTCAAAAACACCAGGTTGCGCGCCGGCACAAAGGTATTGGGCAGGCCGTCGGCCTGGTAGGTCAGCGCGGCGTCGCGGGTCAGCGCCGTATCGCTGATCTGGCCGAGCACATCAATATTGAGCAGGTGGTCCTCACCCAGCTTCGCCGCCCACTGCGGGAACTGCGCGCGCAGGTGAGCCAGCACGGTGCTGCGGCACTCCAGCTCCACCCGGTGGTTCTGGCCGTAGTCAAAGCCAATCGTTTCGACCTGGGCATAGCGGCTCAAGGCCCAAGCCAGGCAGACGGTGGAATCCTGTCCACCCGAAAAAAGTACCAGCGCCTTGGCGTCTTGCATGCTGCGCTTCTCCATCCATCAAAAATCAAAAAACCAGGCTTGTGTTGGCAGGGGCCAGACTCAGCGCCCGCCCCAGGCCGTGCTGGCATCGGTGAGCGCATCGCTGCGCGTGGCCGAGAGTATCGCGTCGAGCAGGCCGGGAAAACGGGCATCGAGGTCCTCGCGCCGCAGCGACAGCAGGTTCTCGCGCCCCACGGGGCGCTGCCAGATCACGCCGCTGCTGCGCAGCACGCGCCAGTGGTGCGTCATGGTCGATTTGGTCTGGTCGCGCAAAAGCGCCGTGCAGCTGCGCTCCTGGCCATCGGCCAGCACACGCACGACCGCCAGGCGCGTGGGGTTGCCCAGGGCGGTGAGCACATTTTCCAAATGGATCTGCGCAGCTTCAGGGTGGTGAGGGATCATCCGGGGTCCATGCGCCAACGAGGCGCGTGCATCGGCCTGCCAGGCCAGTTCAAAGGGCGCCATTCTGCCTGCGTCTTCACGCCCGGCAGCAAGATGGGCCCTATTGTCCCCAATCGGGCAATACCCATGTTAACAGTACGATTGTCTTCGTACTATTAATATCATCCTTTTCTGGCCCTGTGCCGGTGCTGTCTTGAAGGCGCCGGATGTCGCAAAGTGGGAGCGCGCAGGGCTGTAACAAGCAGCTGAGTCCAGCTGAAAAACCGACCCAAGGAGGTCAACATGGCCCGCCATACCCCCATAGAACGCTATCGCAACATCGGCATCTCTGCGCACATCGATGCCGGAAAAACCACGACGACCGAGCGCATCCTGTTCTATACCGGGGTGAGCCACAAGCTGGGCGAGGTGCATGATGGCGCCGCCACAATGGACTGGATGGCCCAGGAGCAAGAGCGCGGCATCACGATCACCTCGGCCGCGACGACGGCCTTCTGGTCGGGCATGGAACGCAACTTTGCGGCGCACCGCATCAACATCATCGACACCCCCGGTCACGTGGACTTCACGATCGAGGTCGAGCGCTCCATGCGCGTGCTCGACGGCGCCGTCATGGTCTATGACTCGGTGGGCGGGGTGCAGCCGCAGTCCGAAACCGTCTGGCGCCAGGCCAACAAGTACAAGGTGCCGCGCCTGGCCTTTGTCAACAAGATGGACCGCATTGGTGCGGACTTCTTCCGCGTGCGCCAGATGATGGTGGACCGCCTCAAAGCCAACCCTGTGCCCATCGTGATTCCGATTGGTGCCGAGGCCGAGTTCTCGGGCGTGATCGACCTCATCAAGATGAAGGCCATCATCTGGGACGAGGCCTCGCAGGGCATGAAGTTCGAGTACCGGGAGATTCCCGCCGAGCTGCAGGCGACGGCGCAGGAGTGGCGCACCAAGATGGTGGAAGCCGCTGCCGAAGCGAGCGAAGCGCTGACCGACAAGTACCTGAGCGATGGTGATCTGCCCGAGGCCGACATCATTGCCGGCTTGCGCCTGCGCACGATTGCCACCGAGATCCAGCCCATGCTGTGTGGCTCGGCCTTCAAGAACAAGGGTGTGCAGCGCCTGCTGGACGCCGTGGTCGAGCTCATGCCGTCGCCGCTGGATGTGCCTGCGGTGACCGGCCACAGCGAAGACGAGAACGACAGCACGGTGCTCAGGCGCCGCGCCGACGATGGCGAGAAGTTCTCTGCCCTCGCCTTCAAGCTGATGACCGATCCCTTTGTGGGCCAGCTGACCTTTGTGCGCGTCTACTCGGGCGTGCTCAGCAAGGGCGACCTGGTCTACAACCCGATCCGTGGCCGCAAGGAGCGCATTGGCCGCATCGTGCAGATGCATGCCAATGAGCGCCAGGAAATCGACGAGATCCGCGCCGGCGATATTGCCGCCTGCGTGGGCCTCAAGGAGGTGACCACCGGTGAGACCTTGAGCGACCCGAGCGCGCCCATCATCCTGGAGCGCATGTCCTTTCCTGAGCCCGTCATCGCGCAAGCGATCGAGCCCAAGACCAAAGCCGACCAGGAAAAGATGGGCATTGCGCTGTCGCGCCTGGCCGCCGAGGATCCGTCGTTCCGCGTGCGCACCGATGAGGAATCGGGCCAGACCATCATCGCCGGCATGGGCGAGCTGCACCTGGAGATCATCGTCGACCGCATGAAGCGGGAGTTCAATGTGGAGGCCAATGTGGGCAAGCCCCAGGTGGCCTACCGCGAGACCATCCGCAACACGGTCAAGGATGTGGACGGCAAGTTTGTGCGCCAGTCGGGCGGCAAGGGCCAGTATGGCCATGTGGTCTTCACCCTGGAGCCGATGGCGTCCGGCGAAGGCTTTGCGTTTGTCGACGAGATCAAGGGCGGTGTGGTGCCGCGCGAGTACATCCCCGCCGTTGAGAAAGGCGTGCGCGAGGCGCTGGCAACCGGCGTGCTGGCCGGCTACCCGGTGGTGGATGTGCGTGTGCGCCTCACTTTTGGTTCGTACCACGATGTGGACTCGTCCGAGCAGGCCTTCAAGATGGCGGCCATCTTCGGCTTTAAGGAAGGCATGAAGAAGGCCAACCCGGTCATCCTGGAGCCGATGATGGCCGTCGAGGTCGAAACGCCCGAGGACTATGCCGGCACGGTGATGGGCGACCTGTCATCGCGCCGGGGCATGGTCCAGGGCATGGATGACATCGCCGGTGGCGGCAAGAGCATCAAGGCCGAGGTCCCCTTGTCCGAGATGTTTGGCTATGCCACGCAGCTGCGCTCGATGACGCAGGGCCGCGCCACCTACACGATGGAGTTCAAGCGCTACACCGAAGCGCCAGCCCATGTGGTAGCCGGTATTGCGACCCGGTCGAACCGCTAAGCGACCGGAGATGCCAGCTGCTGCTGGCTGAACCCAGGCCCACCGCCCACCAGGCTGTGGGCCTGTTTTTTGTCCGCTGTCCGCCTGCGCTCACGCAAGTGCCCGGCCAGATGGCTGGGCTGCCTTGCCTTTCGACACCAGCCAATGCGCCACTAAGTTACATCCACAAATCGCTCTGCGAGCCAGTCAATAAACACCCGCAGCCGCGCCGACGGCTGGCGGCTGTAGGGGTGCAGCACCGAGACGGGCATCGGCGGCGGTGGCAGATCGGGCAGCACCTCCAGCAACTCGCCCTCTTGCAGCGCCTGCGCAATGCGGTAGCGCGGCACCTGCACCATCCCCAAGCCTGCCAGCGCAGCGCCGGTGTACAGATCGGCGCCGTTGACGGTGATGCTAGGTCTCAAGCGGCGCTCGACCACCTGCTTGCCCACGCAAAACTCCAGCGCCACCGGCCGGCCCGTGGCGCTGGAGACATAGGCCACAGCGGCATGCTGCGCCAGGTCATCGAGCGACTGCGGCAGGCCATGGCGCTGGGCATAGGCACGGCTGACGACCGTCACCTGGCGCAGCGACGCCACCTGGCGCCCGATCAGCGATGAGCTTTGCAGGCTGCCGGCCCGCAGCACGCAGTCCACCCCTTCGCGTACCAGGTCCACCAGCCGGTCGTCTTCGGCCATGTGCAGTTGCACCTCCGGGTACTGGTCCGCAAACGCCCCCAGATGCGGCATCACAAAAAAGCGCGCCAAGGTTCCCTGCAGGTTGACCCGCAGCAAGCCCTGCGGCGGCGCATGGCGAAAGGCGCTCTCGGCCTCCTGCAGATCGGCCAGCAGCCGGGTGCAGCGGCGGTAGTAGTCCTCTCCTTCGGCCGTCAGCCGCACCTGGCGCGTGGTGCGGTCCAGCAGGCGCGCGCCCACCCGCGCTTCCAGCCGCTGGACCAGGTTGGTCACCGTGGCACGCGGAATCTGCAAATCATCCGAGGCCTGCGCAAAGCTGCTGCGGTCGGCCACCCGCACAAATACCTGCATTTCCTGAAAGCGGTCCATCGCAGCAACGCCAACCCAAAGCGGCGTAGATTATTAAAGTAAACCGAATTATAAAATTCAAATCAGTGCAATGATCTTTTGAATGGAATAGTGAAAAATCCAGCCATTCGATCAACGATATGAAAGCAGACATGACCAAGCCCACATCCATTGCCCTGATCACCGGCGCATCGCGCGGCATCGGTGCCACCATTGCCCGGCGCCTGGCCCACGACGGCCATGCCATCGCCATCAACTACGCCAACAACGCGCAAGAGGCCGAAGCACTGGCCCAGGCGCTGGTGCAAGAAGGTGGCCAAGCGATGGCCATCCGCGCCGATATCTCGCAGGCTGACCAAGTGCAGGCGATGTTCAGCGCCGTCGAGAAGCAGCTGGGCCAGATTGATGTGCTCGTCAACAACGCCGGCGTGCTCGCCACCAGCACCCTGGCCGAGACCAGCGACGCGCTGTTTGCCAAGACCTTTGCGATCAACACCCAGGGCGTGTTCAACACGCTGCGCGAAGCGGCCACGCGCCTCAACACAGGCGGGCGCATCATCAACCTCTCGACCACCGCGCTGGCGCTGAACCTGCCCGGCTACGCGATCTACAACGGCAGCAAGGCTGCAGTCGAGGCCTTTACCCGCGTGTTCGCCAAGGAGCTGCGCGGCCGCCAGATCACCGTCAACGCGGTAGCCCCCGGCCCGGTCGCCACCGAGCTGTTCTTTGCCGGCAAGAGCGAGGCGCAAATTGAGCACTTTGCCAAGATGCCGCCGCTGGAGCGCCTGGGCGAGCCCGAGGACATCGCGGCCGTGGTCGCCTTTTTGGCGAGCAAGGAGTCGGGCTGGATCAACGGGCAGGTGCTGCGCGCCAATGGCGGCGTGGCCTAAATCGCCACCCCACTCTGCAAGACACCCGGGTTGAGGCGCCTTGCCTCACCACTCCGCCACACTGCCATCGGCATGGCGCCATACCGGGTTGCGCCAACGGTGGCCCTCTTTGGCGCGCTCGGCCACATAGGCCTCGTTCACCTCGATGCCCAGGCCCGGGCCGCCGGGCATCGCCACATAGCCGTCCTGGTAGTCAAAGGCATCGCGGTTGTGCACGTAGTCGAGCAGGTCATTGCCCTGGTTGTAGTGGATGCCCAGGCTTTGCTCCTGGATGAAGGCGTTGTAGCAGACCGCATCGATCTGCAGGTTGGCCGCCAGCGCAATCGGGCCCAGCGGGCAATGCAGCGCAACGGCCACATCGTAGGCCTCGGCCATTGCGGCGATCTTGCAGGTCTCGGTGATGCCACCGGCATGCGACGGATCGGGCTGGATGATGTCGACACCGCCCTGCGCAAACACGCGCTTGAAATCCCAGCGCGAATAGAGGCGCTCGCCCAGTGCAATCGGAGCGGCGCCAAGGGCGGCGAGTTCGGGGATCACCTCCAGGTGCTCGCTGAGCACGGGCTCTTCGATGAACATCAGGTTGAAGTCGCGCAGCTCGCGCATCAGTACCTTGGCCATGGGCTTGTGCACCCGGCCGTGGAAGTCCACGCCAATGCCGATGTGCTTGCCCACCGACTCGCGGATCATCGCCACATTGGCCACAGCCTGCTCCACCTTGGCGTGGCTGTCGATGTACTGCATCTCCTCGGTGCCATTCATCTTGACGGCGGTAAAGCCCCGCGCCACGGCGGCTTGCGCTTGCGCCGCCGTGTCAGCCGGGCGGTCGCCGCCAATCCAGGAGTAGACGCGGATACGGTCGCGCACCTTGCCGCCCAAGAGCTCATGCACGGGCACACCCAGCGCCTTGCCCTTGATGTCCCACAGCGCCTGGTCGACGCCAGCAATAGCACTCATCATCACCGGCCCGCCTCGGTAGAAGCCGGCGCGGTACATCACATTCCACAGGTCCTGCACGTTGCGCGGGTCGCGGCCCACCAAGTAGTCGGAGAGTTCCTCGACCGCTGCAGCCACGGTGTGGGCGCGGCCTTCGACCACCGGCTCGCCCCAGCCAACGATGCCCTCGTCGGTTTCGATCTTGAGAAAGCACCAGCGCGGTGGCACGATAAAGGTGGTGAGCTTGACGATTTTCATGGGAAGAACTGAGAAAAATGAGGGTGGGAATCAGCAGTGGTGGCTGGGGCTGGTGCGCAGGCTCACTCAAAGTCCAGCAGCACCTTCATCGCCTGCGAGCGGTCGGCCGCCAGCGCAAAGGCGCGGGCCGAATCGCGGTAGGACAAGGTGGCGGAGATCAGCGGCTTCACATCGACCAGCCCCTTGTTGAGCAGGGCCACCGCAGTGGCAAACTCCTCATGGAAGCGGAACGAGCCGCGCCAGTCGAATTCCTTGGCCACCAGCGTGTTGATCGGCAAGGTCATCTCGGCACCGGCCAGCCCCAGCTGCACGATGGTGGCGCGCGGGCGCAGCACATCGAAGGCGCCGCGCAAGGCATGCGGGTTGCCGCTGGCCTCGAACAGCACATCGAACTGGCCCTTGTCGGCCGCATAACGGGCCAGGCCATCGGACGACTCGCCCACATGCACGACCTCATCGGCGCCCACCTGCAAGGCCTTGGCCAGCGGGTGCGCGCTCATGTCGGTAGCCACAATGTGCGCGGCGCCTGCGCGGCGCGCGGCGATGATGGCCAGCGCACCAATCGGCCCACATCCCGTCACCAGCACCTTACGGCCCAGCAGCGGGCCGGCCCGCTGCACGCCATGCAGCGCAACTGCCAGCGGCTCGGCCATGGCCCCTTCGGCATCGCTCACCTGCGCGGCCAGCAGATGGGCCTGGTGCGCCTCGATGACGATCTGCTGGCGAAACGCCCCTTGCACATGGGGCGTGCGCATCGCGCTGCCGTAGTAACGCATGTCCAGGCAGTGGTTTTGCAGGCCCATCTGGCAAAAGCGGCACTGGCCGCAGGGCCAGCTGGGGCTGACTGCGATGCGCTGGCCGGCAGAAAAGCCTTGCACATCAGCGCCTACCGATTCGATGACGCCCGAGACCTCATGGCCCAGCACCATCGGCTCCTTGATGCGCACCGTGCCAAAGCCGCCGTGCTGGTAGTAATGCAGGTCAGAGCCGCAGATGCCGCCGCAGCGCACCCGCACCAGCATCTGGCCAGGCCCAGGCGCAGGCGCGGGGACGGATTGCACCCGCAGATCGCCGGGTGCGTGGATAACGAGCGCTTCCATATCAGAAATTCCTAGGTTGGTGTGTGATGGCGCACTGAAGGATCAGCGTTTGGTATTGCGGTAGATGGCCAGCGCTGCATAGAACGACTGGGCAAACTCCTGGCCGACGGTCGCCTGGTTCTTGTCGATCACCGGCTGCACCGCAGCGCGGATCTTTTCCAGCTCGGCAGCGGGCATCTCGCCCACCTGCATGCCATGCGATTGGAGCTGGGCGACCACCTCGCCAGCCTGGCGCAGCTCTTCGCTGCGCTGCAGGGTGCGGGCCTTTTCGGCGGACTGCTGCACGGCCTGCTGCTGCGCGGGCGTCAGGCCCGACCACCATTTCTCGGACGCGATCAGTGCGACGGGCGTGTATACATGGTTGGTGATGGTCAGGTACTTCTGCACCTCGTACATCTTGTTGGCATACATGTCGACCACCGGGTGCTCATAGCCATCGAGCGCCTTGATCTCCAGCGCGGGATAGACCTCGGAGAAGGCCATCGGCACGGCGTTCATGCCCATGGCATTGAAGCTGGCCAGCGCCATCGGGCTTTGCATCACGCGCACGCGCAAACCCTTCATGTCCGCCAGCGTCGCCAGCGGCCGCTTGCTGTTGGACATATTGCGGAAGGCGCCGCCCGCCCAGACGAGGCCACGCATCTTCATATCGGCAATGTCGCCCAACATCTGGCGGCCCACGGGGCCATCGAGCACATGGGCGGCCTCGGCATCGCTGGCAAACAGAAACGGAAAATCAAAAATCTGCAGCGCCTTCTTGCGCGCGGCGATGGGCGAGAGCGCGCCCATGTACAGGTCCTGCGTGCCGCTTTGCACTGCAATCAGCATCTTGTCTTCGCTGCCCAAGGTGGCGCTGCTGTACACATCGATCTGCACCTTGCCATCGGTGGACTTGGCGACATCGGCGGCAAACTGCTTCATCGCGATGGCGCGGGGGTGCGAATCGGCAAAGGAATGGCCCAGGCGTGCGCGCTTGCCCTCCTGGGCTTGCGCGGGCGCCAGGCCCAGCACCACCAAGGTGGCGCAGGCCAGGCCTGCAACGAGGCTGCGGCGTGGAATCAATTTCATGGTTGGCTCCTTGTCTTTTTTGGGCAAAGCCCGCCCTTGGCGCTTGCTGCTTGCAAGCGCCCAAGGCTCTTCAATGAATGGGTTTGGGGTGACGGTTTGAGGCTTAGCGGCTCATCATCTCCAGCGGCCACATCACGATCTGCGGGAACACCACGAGCAGGAACATCACAATCGTCTGGGCCACCATGAACGGAATCACCCCCTTGATGGCGCCGCTCATCGGTATCTTGGCGACCCCGCAGACGACATTGAGCACGGTGCCCACCGGAGGGGTGACCAGGCCGATGGCGTTGTTCATGATGAACAGCACGCCGAAGTAGACCGGGTCGATGCCCGCCTGCTTGAGCACCGGCATCAGCACGGGCGTCATGATCAGCACCGTGGGCGTGAAATCCAGCGCCGTGCCCACCAGCAGTACCAGCACCATCAGCGCAAAGGTAAGCAGCATCTTGTTGTC
The DNA here is from genome assembly GCF_014076495.1 of Comamonas koreensis. Lineage (NCBI taxonomy): Bacteria > Pseudomonadati > Pseudomonadota > Betaproteobacteria > Burkholderiales > Comamonadaceae > Comamonas > Comamonas koreensis. The sequence goes on from NZ_CP043575.1 coordinate 3,385,401, forward strand.
CATCAGCGGCTCGACCAGCGCGGCCAGCTGCTGCGGAATGTTCGCGGTGGTGATCAGCCAGGCCGATACACCGGCGGCCGACACCAGGAACATGATGATGGCCGTGGTCTCAGCTGCGCGGTAGATCAGGCCAAACAGCTGGTTCAGCTTGATCTCGCGGTAGACGAACATGCCCACCAGCAGCGAGTACATCGCAGCCATGACGGCGGCCTCGGTCGGGGTGAACCAGCCGAACTTCAGACCACCGATGATGACCACCGGCAGCACCAGCGCCCACAGCGATTGGCGTGTGGCGGCCAGGCGTTCAGCCGTGCTGCGCTTGGGCTCGGTGACGATCGGGTCACGGCCAATGCACCAGCGCCAGGCCAGCAAGATCGCGGCACCCATCAACAGGCCCGGCACAATGCCGGCGATGAACAGCTTGGTGATGGACACGCCACCGGTCACGCCATACAGAATCATTGCGATCGATGGCGGAATCACCGGCGCGATGATGCCGCCGCAGGCGATCAAGCCGCAGGAGCGGTTGACCTCATAGCCGGCCTTGCGCATCATCGGCACCAGCACGGCGGCCAGTGCCGCCGTATCGGCCACGGCCGAGCCCGAGAGCGAGGCCATGATGACCGCAGCGCCCACGGCCACATAGCCCAGCCCGCCCCGGATATGGCCAATCCAGGCCATGGCCATGTGGATGATGCGGCGCGTCATGCCGCCGGCGTTCATGAATTCGCCCGCGAGCATGAAAAACGGCACGGCCAGCAGTGGGAAGCTGTTGGCGCCATCCCACATGTTCTGCACCACGATCTGCGGATCGGTAAAGCCCATGTAGTACATCAGCGCCAGACCGCAGCCGATCAGCGCAAACGCAATGGGCATGCCCAGCGCCATCAGGCCCAGCAGCGACGAGATAAAAATGAAGATGGTCATGCGCGACCTCCTTGGGACCGGGCCTGCGATGGGGTCTGCTCCTGCATGGCGTGCTCGGCCTCGCGTGCCTCTTCCATGCCCTCTTCCTGCACATCGATCAGCTCATCGTCCGCCACCTTGCCCAGCACCAGACGCACCAGGTTCGACAGGCAGATGAAGCCAATGGCCGCCCCGGTGAAATAGCTCACACCGTAGACCCAGAGCATGCTCAGTTGGGCCACCGGAGAGGCATTGCCCGCGATGATGTCGTGCTGCAGCCAGGTGCCGTAGACGATATAGACGCAGCACAGCAGCATGATGGCCTGGCTCAGGCCCCAGCACACGCGGCGGCCGGCCAGCGGCATCATCTGCACCATCAGGTCCACCCCCAGATGGGCGCGCTTGCGCATGCCCACGATGGCGCCCAGAAAGGTCAGCCACACAAAGGCAAAGCGCGGCACCTCTTCGGACAGATCAATGCCGGTATTGAAAAACAGCCGCAGCATCACATTGCCGAACACCATCACCAGCATGACGAGCATGCACAGCACCATGGCGATTTCCAGCGCGCGCGTCAGCCCGTCGGCGAGCATTTTGAGTACCTTGCCCATGGCAACACCTTTCCCGGCAGCGCGGCCTTGTGCCGTGCCGCCACCTGAATGCTTGTATGTCTATGCCGGCAGCGCCGCGCCATGAGGCGCTGCCAGAACCTTGAAAAGAAATGCAGGGAGCGGACCCAGCCTATGCCGGCCTGGGCCCATACCCTTCCTGGGCCTTACTGGGCCTTGCGCGCCTGCTCGATTTCGGCAAAGAAGCCCTTGACGAACTCATCGCCGATCTGCGGCGAGAACTTGGCCAGCACGGGCTTGATCTTGTCCTGCATGCGTGCCAGCTCGGCAGCGGGCATGGTGTCCACCGTCACACCGGCCTTCTTGAAGTTGTCGATGGCCTGGCTGTCGCCTTCATCGAGCAGCTTGCGCTGCAGCAGGCCCGCTTCGGTCGCGGCCTTTTGCACACCGGCCTTGTCGGCGGGCGAGAGGCCATCCCAGAACTTCTTCGATGCGACCAGGGCCGACGGCGTGTAGACGTGGTTGGTGATGGTGATGAACTTCTGCACTTCCTGCATCTTGTTGGCCCACATGTGCTGCAGCGGGTTCTCCTGGCCGTCGAGCGCCTTGATCTCCAGCGCCGGGAACACCTCGGCAAAGGCCATCGGGGTGGCATTGGCGCCCAGGGTCTTCCAGGTATCGAGGGCCACCGGGTTGGTCATCACGCGGATCTTGAGGCCGCTCACATCCTCGGGCTTGGCCACGCGGTGCTTGCTGTTGGACAGGTTGCGAAAGCCCATGCCGGTCCAGGTCAGGCCCACCAGGTTGGCCGGTGCGATCTTCTCGAAAATCTTCTTGGACGAGGCGCCATCGAGCACCGCATAGACTTCGGCCGAGTTGCGGAACATGAAGGGCAGATCCCAGACCTGCACTTCCTTGATCCGCGAGGACAGCGGCGCCAGGGTGCCGATGTACAGATCCTGCGTGCCAGCCTGCACGGCCTGCAGTTGCTTCTCGTCGCTGCCCAGCACCGCGCTGTGGTAGGCCTGCACCTTGACATTGCCATTGGTGTAGGTGGATGCGAGCTCGGCGAACTTGTTCATCGCGATGGCTTGCGGGTGGCTCTCGGGCATCGCATGGCCGACGCGGGCCTTGACTTCGGCATAAGCGGCGCCAGCGCCCATTGCCGATGCCGCCAGGGTGGCCAGCACGATGCGGCGCAGTTGGAAGTGAGTGGTCATCTGTCTGTCTCCGTCTTTGTTGTCAATCGAAAAAAGCCGGCGCTGCTGGCCCGGCATGCTGAGAATCAGGGGGTCTGCAGGCTCCCATCGGCCAGGCGCGTCTGCGTCCAGGTGGTCACTTCGCTGCTGCAGGGGTACTTGGCCGCTTCGCGCTCGTCAATGTCCACACCCAGGCCGGGCAGGTCATTGGCGTAGACATAGCCATTGCGGAATGTGGGCAAACCGGGGAACACGGCCAGCAGCGCATCGCGCGGGCCCTTGAGCGCCTGGATCACAAAATTGGGCGGCTCGGTGCCCGACCACTCTTGCACGCCAAAATTGCGCGAGGCCAGGTCGATATGGATATTGGCCGCATGCGCCAGCGGCGACATATCGCCCGGGCCATGCCAGGCTGTGCGCACGCCGTACTGCTCGGCAAACAGCTGCAGCTTGCGCGCCGGTGTGATGCCGCCCACCTGGCTCAGGTGCACGCGGATAAAGTCAATCAGCCGCTCGGCGATAATGCCGCGCCATTCAAAGGGGTGGTTGAACAGCTCGCCCTGGGCCAGCGGCACATTGGTCTTGTCGCGCAGCTGGCGCAGCCAGTCGCCCTCCTCCAGCGCAATCGCGTCTTCCAGAAAGAACAGCTCATAGGGCTCCAGCGCCTGCGCAAAGCGGATGGCATCGGCGGGTTTCAAGCGCTCGTGCACGTCATGGCACAGCTCCACCTCAAAGCCGATGCGGCTGCGGATGGCGTCAAACATCTTGAGCGTCTCGCGCATGTACTTGCGCGCATCCAGATAGATGCCGTCAGCGGCGCCCCGGGGCGCCGTGCCGGGCGCCGCGCCAAAACCGCCACCGCCATAGCCGCCGCTTTGGCAGCGGATATGGGTGATGCCCTGCTCGCGGTACTTCTGGATGTTGTCGCAGAGCTCTTCCAGATCCCGCCCATCTGCATGGCGGTAGATGGGCACGCCCTCGCGCAGCTTGCCGCCCAGCAGTTGGTACAGCGGCATGCCGGCCTGCTTGCCTTTGAGGTCCCACAGCGCCATGTCCACGCCCGAGATCGCATTGTTCTCGATGGGGCCGTTGCGCCAGTAAGCGTTCTGGTGCATCAACTGCCACAGCTCTTCAATCCGGCTCGCATCGCGGCCGATGAGGAGCGGGCGCAGGTACTGCTCGACCAGGCACTGCACTGCCAGATGGCGGTAGGCAAAGGTGGCGCAACCCAGGCCGAAGAGGCCGGGCTGGTTGGTCTCGATCCTGACGACCAGCAGGTTGATTCCCTCGGGCGCCGTCGCGATGACTTTGACGTCGGTAATCAGGGTAGCCATGGTGCCGCGCCCGCTTACAGCACCGCCAGCCAGCCGCCATCCACATAGATGATCTGGCCGTTGACGTAGTTGGATGCACCCGAGGCCAGGTAGATGGCCGTGCCCACCAGCTCATCGGGCCGGCCCCAGCGCTGCGTGGGGTTGCTGGCCTTGACCCAGGCATCAAACGCGGCGTTGTTGACCAGCGCCTCGTTCATGTCGGTGAGGATGTAGCCCGGGCCGATCGAGTTGGCCTGGATACCATGCATGGCCCACTCAGCGGCCATCGCCTTGGAGAGCATCTTGATGCCGCCCTTGGCCACCGTGTACGGCGCCACCGTGGCACGGGCCGCCTCGCTGGTCAGCGAGCCGATATTGATGATCTTGCCGCCCGTCCCGCGTTCGATCATGCGGCGCGCTGCGGTGCGGCCCACCACAAAGGCCGCCGTCAGGTTGGTGTTGATGACCCGGCTCCAGTCCTCCAGCGACACATCGAGCAGAGGCTCGCGGTGCTGGATGCCGGCATTGTTGACAACGATATCGATCGCGAGGCCTTGGGCATCGAACGCAGCAAAGGCCGCTTCTACCGCCGCCTGGTCGGCCACATCAAAGGCCGCCCCTTGGGCTTTGAGGCCCATGCCCTGCAACTGCGCCACAGCCGCATCCACTGCTGCCTGCTGGCGGCTGTTGACCACCACCGTTGCCCCCGATTCCGCCAGGCCCTGGGCCAGCGCCAGCCCAATGCCGCGCGAGGAGCCGGTAATCAGCGCCGTACGGCCCGACAGATCAAACAGGGAACGAGACATGGAATGGCGACCTTGAGAATTTCAGAAGTCGCCATCATCGGTTTATTTGTATGATGATTGAATCAGAGCAAACCCTAGGAAATACGCCACCCTTGCGCTTTGCGCGACAGCCGCGCGAAACCTGGATGTACAGGCTTTCAGGCGGGTGCGCCCCAACGGGCAATCGTGTCGGCCAGCAGTGCCCGCATCCACAGCTGCGCATCATCGGCACTGCGCCGCTCAATCGCCGCCAGCACCTTGCCGTGCATCAGCAGACCATCATTGAACTGCCCGGCCTGCTGGGCATTGACGGTGAGCAAGGACTCCAGCGCCGAGGCCACAATGCCGCCCAGCGAGATCAGCAAGGGGTTGCCCGTGGCCTGCAAGATGCTCTGGTGGTAGGCCAGGTCGGCGACCACCCATTCATCAATGGACGTTGCGGCCTCCATCGCCGCAAAGGCCTGCTGCAGCGCCAGCAACTGCGCATCGCTGTGCATGCGCGCTGCCAGCGAGGCAGCGGCCGGCTCCAGAATGCCGCGCATGACCATCAGGTGCCGGCCCAGCTCCTGGTCCACCCCCTGGCTGCAGAGCCAACCCAGCACATCGGCATCAAACAGGCTCCACTGCTCCTGCGGCCGCACGCGCGTACCGGTGCGGGGCCGCGCCTCCAGCATGCCCTTGGCGCTGAGCGCCTTGATCGCCTCGCGCACCGCAGTACGGCTCACCCCCAGCCGCTCGCACAGCTCCTCCTCATTGGGCAAGGTGGCGCCAGGTCCGTACTCGGGACTGGCAATCAGCCGCCCCAGGCTGTCCATCACCTGGTGGTGCAGACTGCTGCCGGGCTGTGACGATAAGGACATGGGAATCGGTGGTGGTATAGATTCATTCATCATACAAAATAAAACGGATGGGGGCCAGCGTCTGCAGACTTCGAGTGCTGACCACGCCTTGCGGCAGATCATGCCCGCCTTCTGCGCCCAAGCACGGGACTCGCCTTTGCAGATGCGACACGCAACCGCGCTGCATGCGAACCGCCGCTTACATGTGTACGCCATCGCTTTGGTGCCGTGATGAACCCACACCCCCGTTTCCCAGCAAAAGGCCGCCCGAAGGCGGCTTGTGAGGGCGACAGCCCGAGCCGCTATACGCGACGGCGGCCCTTGCCTGCCACACCGACCATGCCCATCGCCGCCAGCAGGCCGGAGGCCAGCAAGATGCCCCATGTGCTGACGCTAGGCACCGGTGTAGGCGCGACGACCGTTTGCACAAAGACCTGGCTGTCCTCTGCCGGGTAATTTGCATCACCGCTGTACCGCGCCACAATCTCATGTGCCCCCAACGCATACAGCTTGTTCGTGGTCAGGCTGGCTGCGCCATCCACCAAGGGGGCAACGCCCAGCGAAGTGGTGCCGTCAAACACTTCCAAGCTGCCCGTGGGCACAGGCGCAGCCTTGGTCTGCAGCGCAGCACGCTTGGCAGCATCAAAGGCTACCGCTACGCCAAAGGTCACGTTCTGACCAGGCTGCGAGGGATTGAGGCTGGACGAGACCGTGATCGACGAGCCCCCTTGGCCGACTGCAATGGTCTGCTGCACCTGCTCAGCCGCATCAAAATTGGCATTGCCCAGCTGGTTGGCATTGATCACGCAGTTGCCCACGCCGTTGAACTCCACCACGGCCGCAGTCACGCTACAGACAGAAGCACTTGCAGCGTCAATCGCAAAAGTCACCGCATTGCCGGATTGACCGCCGGTGGCTGTCACCGTGTAGGAACTACCGACCTTGGGTGTCGCAGGGACGTTGGAGCTAAAACTAATCACCTGCGCACCCTTGCTAACGGTCACATTCCGCTGTATTTGCGGGGCGGCCAGGTAGTTGTCATTGCCAGCCTGGTCCGCCTGGACCGTGCAGACCCCCGCAGCAACCATGGTGATGACCGAGCCATTGGCCCCGCCTGACGAGCAGATCGCAGCACTGGCCGGCGCAACACTGAACGTCACCGGCAGGCCCGAGGCTCCACCGGTAGCCGCCACCGAGAAGGTGCCGTTCTCACTGTAGGCCGGAGCAGCGGGAGTCACATCGATCGCGGAAATCACTTGTGCAGCTTTGGTGATGGTGACATTCAAAGTTGCCTCAGTGGCAGCGTTGTAATTGGTATTGCCGGCCTGGTTGGCCAACAAAGCACAGACCCCACTACCCAAGATGGAGACGGTGTTGCCACTGATCGAACACACTGCACTGCTGGACGCTGCCACGCTGAAGACCACTGGCAAACCGGAGGCGCCGCCAGTGGCAGCCACCGAGAACGAACCACCGGCGCTGTACACCGGGCTGGCAGGGGTCGCAATAAAGGCGGAAATAGCTTGCGCGGCTTTGCCGATGGTGACATTCAATGAGGCCTGGCTGGCCACGCTGTAGTTGGCATTACCCGCCTGGTTGGCCTGAAGCGCACAAACGCCGCTGGCAGCCATAGTGACGGTGCTGCCTGCGACGGTGCATACACTTGGGGTCGTCGAGCTGTATACCACTGGGTTGCCAGAGCCACCGCCAGTGGCCGTGACGGTAAATGTGCCGCCTGGGGCATAGACAGGGCTGCCGGGGATTGCCGCAAAACCGCTGATGGCCTGACTGCCTTGTGCGATGGTCACGGTATAAGCCCGTGAACCACTGAAGCCGTTGCTGGACGTCGCTTGCACCGTGAAGTTAAACGAACCTGCCGCTGTCGCTGTTCCGGACAGTACGCCTGCAGGAGAGAGCGTCAGCCCAGTGGGCATTGTGCCTCCCGTTACCGAGAAGGTGTAGGGACCAGTGCCACCATTAGCGCTCGTTGCCGTCAGGGTCTGCGAGTACGCGCCATTGAACGCGCCGTTGGGCAAGGTAGCCGGATTGACGCCGACGGCTACGGTCACACAGCTCAGATTGGCGTTGACCACATTGCTGCTGATGGCAGTACCGGATGCATTGGCCACGCTGCACAGCTGCCCCGAAGGCGCACTTGAAACACTGATACTCCAGTTGGCACCTTGTGGAAGCTGCGTAGCAAAGTTGTAGCTGCTAGCGGCTTGCGCCACCACGACTTGCTGGGAACTAGCAGGATTGGTTGCATTGAGCTGCAATGTGACGCTGGCAGTCTGCCCTGAAGCAGCTCCGCCCACAGAGAATGTACTTGGCGCAAAACAAAGAAGTGCTGCGCCATTTCCGGCCTGCACGCCATTGTTAATAGTGACTGCCGACATACCGGTAGCCCCTGAGGAGCCACCGGCACCGCCGCCGCCACCACCATTCCAGTTTTGCTGGCAAGCTGTGGTACCTACACCGGCGCCGCCACCGCCTGCACCTACAGTGGCACCGCCACCGCCACCGCCGCCAAACCCGGCGCCGCTGAACGAACCAGAAAAGTTGAACGAGTCACCACCATCGCCATTGCTGGCGTTGCCGGGCGTAGCGGGGAAGGTACCACACCCTCCACCGCCAGTACCACCGGTGCCTACCGTGCCGCCTGCGCCGCCAAAGGGGCCAGGGCCACCAGGTACTGTGGCACCTGCGCCGCCAGTTCCACCTCCACCTACACCGCCATTGCCACCGGCAATGACATTGGCGGTGCTCCAGCCCGCATTGCCGCCACCACCGCCTCCGCCTGCTATTGCAACCCGGTTGCCGATGCCATTACCGCCTATGCGAAGGTCTGTCGCCCCACCGCCAATACCATCAGCCCCCTGGCCAATGCCGCCAGGGTTGACGGCCTGCGATCCCTGCCCACCGACCCAGACGGACAAGGTGGCACCAGGAGTAACAGCCACAGTGCCTCGCACACGCCCGCCAAGTCCGCCACTGCCGCCGGGCGAATTGGGGCTACCGCCAATGGTCCCCGCTCCGCTACGGCCTGAACCACCCTGCGCTCCGCTGAGGTAGGCCGTGAGGCTAAAGACACCGGCAGGCACTGTGACGGTCTGCTCTCCGCCTGTGAATCCGAAGGCCGCAGGCGTCTCACCTACTGCGCAGCTCTGTGCGTTGACCGATGCAACACCCAGCAAAGCAGCAAGACCGAGAAGCCATGAAGCACCTCTTTGCAGGCCCCTCTGCGACATAGGGGGAACACTGCGTTTCGCTGCAGATGCATCGCGTAATACATTGGGTATGCGCATGGGAGACCTTGCGGTTAAAGAATCGTCACATAGCAAAATGTTGCGTGCGCATCATTTTGTTGCAAGTTGACGTGCGCGTAATTTAGTGGGTATTTACTATTTTTACCATCCCCAAAAATAGTGATATTTATGTAGCCAAGCATGTATTTCACCCTTGAGTACCAGCACCTGGCCTACAAAAAAGCGAAAAGCTATCGATATCGCTGAAAATTCAACGAATAAGCATTTCCGCGCTACCCCATGCTCGACATCAGCGTGGACACCCTGCCGATCTTGGCTGCATCGGGTTATCCGGAGGGAACTTCAACGCTGACCCCGCTGAAAGGCCGCCTCGCCGCGCAGAAATCCCAGCCATCACCGGACAGAAGTCACTTGGCATCAAGTGGCAGCGCACTCGCCAGCCACCGGCCAGTAATAGCTGTCCGGCATGGCCCGCGCACCAAAAATCGCCTGCCCCACACGCACGACGGTAGCACCCTCCTCCACCGCCATCTCGTAGTCCCCCGACATGCCCATCGACAGCCCATCCAGGCAGATACCGGCCGGCGCGTCCTGTCGCAGCTGATCGCGCAAGCCACGCAGGCGCACAAAGCACTGGCGCACCTGCGCGGCCTCGGCAGAAAACAGCGCCAAGGTCATCAGCCCGCGCACACGCAGCGCAGAGAAAGCGGGCAGCGCCTTGACGAATGCAGCAGCTTCCTCAGGCGGCAGGCCATACTTGCTCGCCTCGCCCGAGGTGTTGATTTGCACAAAGACATCCAAGCTGCGCCCTTCCACTTGCAGGCGCCGCTCGAGCGCCTCGGCCACACGCAGGCTGTCCAGCGCCTGAAACTCGGTTGCAAAACGCGCCACCAGCTTGGCCTTGTTGGTTTGCAGGTGGCCGATGACCGACCACTGCAGATCGGGCAAATCCTGCATTGCCTCCCACTTGCCATAGGCCTCCTGCGGCTTGTTCTCGCCCAGCATGCGGCAGCCGGCGGCATAGGCCAGGCGCAGGCTGGACTCGGGCTTGGTCTTGCTCACAGGCAACAGGCGCACTGCCGCCGGGTCGCGCCCCACCCGCTGGCAGGCCGCCGCGATGCGGGCCTGGACGATGGCCAGGTTGTGGCGAAAGTCATCGACGGACTCGGCCTGTGGCCAGCGGCCATGCTGGTCATGCCGGGTCGAGGTGGTGAACTGACTGTGTGCTTTCATGCCAATGCTTTCTCTGGTGCGTAGGTGCGAGCCTGCCGGCAGATCAATCGCAGTGCTGCAGTTCAATGATGGCAAAGCCGCTGCGAGCGATCTCTTGCTCCACCGATGGCGCAGCCGCTTGGACGTGGCAAAAGCGGCATGCCTGCGCTGTCAACGATTCAGCTGGCAGCTGCTTGGCGGCCAGATAGCGGCGGCCATGCGCCAACACGGCATCGATCCCCTTATCGGGCTCCTGGTCACGCACGAGGATATCGAAATGCATTCTGCGCCCGTCGGGCCGCAGCACATAGGTGTCAAACACAGCAATCTTCATTCAGTACCTCTTGGGCAGCAACAGGTCGATGGGGAGCGCAGGTGCAGAGCTCACTTCAGCGCAACCTTCGGAAAATCCACTGGCACATCCAAGGCAACATTGATGTAGTTGGTAAACAGGTTCAAAGCCACATGCGCGATGATCTCAACCACCTGCTCGTCGCCAAAACCGACCTGGTGCAGGCTGGCAATGTCGGCATCGCTGATCTGCGCACGCTGCGCCACCACCTTCAACGCAAACGCCAACGCAACTGCGGTTTTGGCATCACCCGAATGGCCAACCTGGGCGGCCGACATATCGGCCAGGCTGGCACCGGCCTTTTGGCCCAGCACCGTGTGGGCGGCCAGGCAGTATTCGCAGCGGTTGTAGTTGGCAATGGCAACCGCCAGTTGCTCGCCAAGCTTCGCACCAATGCTGCCCTTGCCCAGCGCGCCAAAGGCGGCCCACATGCTGTGCAACGCGGCGGGAGAGTTGGCGACCGCCTTGAACATATTGGGCGTGGCACCAAAGGCGCTGTGGATCTGGGCCATCACGGCTTGGCTGGCGGCGGGGGTGTTGTCGGTAGAAACGCGGGACATGAAAGACTCCTGAAGGGGTTGAAACGCAGAGCCAGTATGCGTGCCCCAAATGTATAATTTGGACTAACTAATTCACAAATAACACCAATTCGTACATCATGCAGCCCCCAGCCCCTATCGACCGCCTCTCCAGCATCCTGGAGCGCTTTCGCGTCAAGGCGCAGCTGCACCACTCCGGCGCGTTGTGCGGACTGACCCACTTTGATGCCGGTGAGGGCTTTGGCTACCTGCATGTGCTGCGCCGTGGCGAGCTGGAAGTGAGCCACCCCGGTGCCCGCGATGTGCCGCAATTGCTGCGCTTTGACGAGCCCACCGTGCTGCTCTACCCTGCCCCGTTCACGCATCGCTTCCACAACCCGCCGCAAGAAGGCGCCGACTTCAGCTGCGCGCGCCTCGTGTTTGAAGGCGGGTCGGCCAACCCGCTCGCCCGCTCACTGCCGCCTTTAATAGCTTTGCCGCTGGCCCAGGTGCCCGGCATGGACATGGCGCTGCAACTGCTGCTGTCCGAAACCGGCCAGCTGCGCTGCGGCCAGCGCCTGCTGGTCGATCGTCTGTTTGAAGTCGTCGTGATCCAGCTGCTGCGCTGGCTGCTGGACCACCCGCAGGACGCGGGCATCCGCCCTGGCCTGGTCAATGGCATGTCCGACCCACGCTTGGCCCGCGCCCTGGTCGCCATGCACGAAGCCCCAGGCGACGCCTGGACCTTGGAGCGCATGGCAGCGCAAGCGGGCATGTCGCGCACCGCGTTTGCCAACACCTTTCGCGATCTGGTGGGGCAAACGCCTGCCGATTATTTGACAGGTTGGCGTGTGGCACTGGCCCAGAACGGGCTGCGCGAGAGGCGCTCGATCAAGGTGCTGGCGGAGGAGCTGGGGTATGCGAATCCGTCCGCCTTGTCGCGGGCGTTTGCGGGGAAGGTGGGGGTGTGGCCTCGGGAGTGGTTGGCGACGCTGGTTCAAGCCCATCCTTAAGCTGCACCTCGGCTCTGCACATTGACGCTCGGAGACACATGTTTTATGGATCTAATGAACCAAGGGCATCTCCATGGAATATTTGCCCACCAACCTTTCACTGTGAAAATCACTAATTTTGGGGATTGCACGTAAAAGAACTCTTATATCAAATGTTATTTTTTATATAAGAGGCTAAACAATGCGCGTTCTTCATACTCTCAGGATCGGTATTCTTTCTGCAGGGCTGGCATCAGCAGGCTTGGCCAATGCTGCCGTAGAGACATTTTTCGGAGAGGATGCTGTTAATGGATCTGCCAGCGCACCCAGACCTCAATCCGATGCCGCGCGGGATGCATTTATTGCGCGACTGAATGGCGCAAACACTGAGAATTTTGATGCGATCAGTGCAGGCACGCCGGCGCCATTTTCTGTGAACATGGGCGCATCTGGAACCGCAACTCTTTCCGGATCAGCAACGGTTACCAACTTTTTGGGAAGTGGCAGATTTGCTACGTCCGGCTTCAACTTTATAGAGACCAGCACCAACTTCACCATTAGCTTCTCATTGCCACAGACCGCTTTTGGATTCTATGCGACAGACATATCCGATTTTGGCGGACAGTTGAGCATCACCTATTCAGATGGCACATCCAGTACAGTTGCCGTCCCACATAGCAATCCCGCCACAGATGGCTCAGTATTTTATTATGGCCTCATAGATATGGACAATCCATTTGTCTCTGTTGTTTTTAATAACAGTAATGCAACGGATATCTTTGGCTTTGATGATTTAACTGCTGGCACTGCAGCCCAGGTGATTCCGCCGGTTTCTATCGCCACTGCAAGTCTGCCAGCAGGAATGCATGGCAAAGACTATTTACCATTTACTGTAGAAGCAACTGGCGGACTCGCTCCGTTGACTTGGAGCGCAAACAATCTTCCTGCTGGACTTCTTCTTGACCCGGTAACCGGCGTCTTATCTGGCAGACCTACACAGAGCGGCACATTCACGGTGGATATTTCCGCAACGGATGCCAGTAGCCCCACGTCGCTCAGCGATACCAAGTCGTTCACGATAGAAATCACAGCGGTGCAAGCAACTGCAGCTCCCACACCGGTGCCAACCCTCGGTATCTGGGCTACCGTTGCTCTTTCGTCCCTGCTTGCGCTCTTTGGTTGGACGCGCCGCCGCCAGTATTAATCTGGCTGAGAATGCGCCCGCAGATCCCGTGGCTACTGGCCTTGCACCCAGCGGCAAATGACAGACCTAGATGCCTGAAGGGCGTAAAAAAGCCCGCTATACAGCGGGCTCAGCAGGGAATGCCTTCAAGCTAATTCTGGCTTACTTTCTAAAGCCAGCTCACTCCCACTCCAATATATACAAGGACTTTAAGCTGTTGATTAACAAAGATTTTTCGATTGATCAAAATCGAATAACCATCTTGCTAACCATCAGCTATTACTGCTCTAACTTGCTCGACTTTGCCATTTACAAGCTGGCCACATGATGGTTAAGCAGCGATCCTCACATCGAATCTGGTTTCCTCGTTCATCTTACGGGCGCCGAGGGCAAGCTGAGCAGCCTTGACATAGGCCTTGTGGAAAGACTCCGCCTTGCTCTGCATGTCCTTGGACAGGGTGATCCCATCGTCGCCCAAGGCGGTCATGTAGGCCTTGTAGCTTGAGCTCATGGCCTCAGTATTGCGGAACTCGCCCTGCAGGACCTTGGAGAATTTTTGGACCACCTCTTGGATGGCCTGGTCGGTCATCTTGCTGGGTGCGTCGTGAAGCGTGACGATGATGTTGGACATTTGGACTCCTTGTTGATGGAGCCCGAAGTGTAGCCAAACACTGTATTTATGTACAGTATTTTTACTTCTTACCCTCCTTCGGAGGGCAAGGAAAGGCGTCCTGCAATGCTTCGATCGTGAGATCCACCGCCGGCTGATGGCGTTTTTTCGCATTGTCTTGAAGATGGTTGTAGACAACATCAACGATCTGTCCTCCAGTGACAGTATGCGGAATGCAAAAAAGAATTTTATTTAAACTATCAATAACTCCTCTCACATAGCCATAACCCAGCGCCTGATCAAACACCGCGTCGGCAGGAGGAGGGCCTCCTGCTGGTGTCGGCTGTTTGAAGTCATATAGCGCTTTGAAAAGTTTATTTCCTGAATAGGTTTCTGCATGTGCCCCCAATGAACACAAGGTAGCAGCAAGTACAAGCGCAATAGCTTTCATGACGTTCCAGCCAATAATGATTCCACCCATTATGGACAATTCTGTAACTCCAATTAACAATGGCACAATGAAAGCTGCATTTTTTATCCTTGCCTCTGCGCTATCCCTCACGGCATGCGGGTCCTGGTCCCATCCACAGTACACAGGGGACGCTGGCCGTGCGCAGTTTGAGCGCGACAAGGCTGAGTGCGTGCAGTCCGCGCAAAGCAACGCGAAGGCGCAACCCGCTGCAGCTGTGCCTGCCAGCAACCGCCCCACAACTTACTCTGTTCACACGCAGGACATGGGAGGCGGCTACACCTCCGCGACCGTGACGCCTACCTCTCCCGCTGCCGGCGCTCCCGTGGCGAGCAAGTACGATGGCGGCGCGAAGAACGTGGCGCAGGTCGCATCTCGCGATGCGTGCCTGCGCGCCAAGGGGTGGAGCTTCTCCACCAGCAATTAAGGCTGTTCCGCCCCCGCCAACGAATTGACAGCCTGTGCCCGCATGGTCTTGGGCACAGACTTGAGCACGCGCATGTCCTTGTCGGTCTGCGCCTGCTTGGCCCGGCTCTTGATGGTGGATGGATTGATCACAATCGGGGTGTCGGGATAGCGATCATTCCATTTGTCGCGCTCTGCCAGCGCCGCGTCGAGCGCCTTTTGATCGTTGTCGACCACCGCCTGGGTCAGCTTTCCAGTTATCTGCCCCTGACGCTTGCGCAGCAGCGCGGCGTCCTGCATCAGCGGGCCGGTGCTGCGCGACTTCTCAGCGTTGGCAGTTGGGTTGAAGCCCAGCAGTTTGGTTACGCCGGCCGACTTCGGCAAGTCCATCACCTTGCGGCCGCGCGTGTCGGTGTTGTGACCCTTGGTCATGATCTCGATGCCTGCGGCTGCGTTGCGCACCGCAGTCGGCGCCAGGTTCAGTGCTGCCTTGCCGACGTTGCCCTCGTCCATGGCGCCGACAGCGTCCGAAGCCTGGCCTACCAGGGAGAAGATCGGGCCCAGGACCTCGGTAGATTCTCTGCTCTTCATCGAGTCGGAGTTTGAAGGGCGCAGCGCACCGGTGCCGGGGACCAGATTGCCCAGCCCCAGGCGGCCAGAGAAGTCCAACGGGAGCTGGGCAGACACGCCATACAGCGCCAGATCGCCGAAAGTCTTGCCCAGCATCGAGTACGCCCAGTCGCGCTTGTTGCGCTTCATGTTGGTGTTGAACCCCATCATCTGACCGGCAGTGTCGATCAGGTCATCCAGGTCCTGAGCAAAAGGCAAGCCCTCCTCACCCGACGCCAGGATCAGCACCGCCAGCATGGTCAGCGCCGCGCGCTTGCCGCCCGGCCCAGCGCGGTACATGCGGTTGAGCAGCTCCAGGTAGGTCAGGCTGTACTGCTTGAAGGTGAACAGAAGGCGCCCCACGGTCGAGCGCGCCAGGTTGGGGCGGCTGACCTTGTTGTAAATGCCCTGCGTCTGGTTCACAGCGCGCACAGCAAAGGCGTAGACATCCCTTTGGCCTTGCTCCTTCGCCATGTTGTAGGCCGCGATGAACGACAGCCGGCGGTTGAAGCCTTCGGCTGCAGCGAACATGGAACCCCAGAGAGTGAAGAAGGCCTGAGCTCGTGCACGGGCCGAGTCGCCGCCCGCCTGCACCTTATCTCCCAGCCCGGGCACCTTGGCGGCCAGGCTCACCAGCTTGGCGGACAAGCCGCGGGTGCCAGCGCTGTACAGGTGGAAAATCTCCTGTGCATCGACGATACCCTCCTGGCTGGCCCGCTTGAGCGCGGCGCGCAATTCAGCGTCGGCAATCTGCTTGCGACCCATGGCATATGGCAGCGCCTTGGTGAGGTGCGGCACGGGATTGCCGAATTGCACCAGGTATGGTGCAGTCATCATCACGGGTTGCGTCATGTTCACGATGGCCGATGCCACATTCCCGCCAAGGAACCACGCAAAAGCCAAGCTGCTCGCCATGGCCCCGCCGTCGTTGTTGTCGCCCATGAACTTGCGCAGTGCAATCGCCTCGTCGCGCACATCACCCTTTGCCTGGGGGATGTAGCGGATAGCGTTGTTGATGTCGCGGCTGAAATAGCGCTGGCTTGCCAGGCGGGCATTGCTGGTGATGAAGCTCGACAGGACGCGCGGCAGATCCGTGCTGTAGCCAGGCGTACCCTTGCGCTCAAGGCGGCGCTTCAAGGCGCTGCGCTCGGACAGTGCGGCTTCGTAGTATTTCTGTGTGACCGTGTCAAAGCCAACGATGTCGGCGAACAGAGCAACGGTTTCCGGCGTGATGCCCTGTAGCAGCTCGTGGCTGCGCTTGGAATCGTGCCCATGCTCGGTGAGGTACTGGGTTGCCGGATACTTGCGGCGCGCGGCCTTAAGCGCTGCATTGGCTTCGGCCTGCGTCTCAAACTTCTCAAACAGTACAGTCTGGCGGTTACCCTCTGCGTCATAGGCAATCTGGCCATCCACATCGAGCGCGGTGACGGTGACGGTGTAATCACCGAAGCGCATCAAGGGCGCGTAGCCAGCCTTAGCCAAGTTCTCCGCAGTGGCAAAGATCTGCCCCACCTTCGTGCGCGACTCCTGCATGCGCGCGATCTGCGCCCCGATGCTGGCCGCGATGTCCGGATCGCGCAGCGCCATGCCTTCCATCGCCTTGGTCGAAGTGTCGATTTGCTTATCGAATTCCCCTAGGATCAAATCTTTGGCTTGGGCTGGGTCGTCCATCACCGAGCGGCGCGCTCCTTCGGGCAGATAGGATCCGGCGATTGCATAGGCCTCTGCCGCTGCCACCTCCATGAGGCTGGCGTCAATGGCAGCGCGGGCTTGGCCGTAGGCGGCCACAGCCAAGTCATCCATCTTGAACTTTGAGCGCAGCTCGGCCTCGCTGAACACTTTGCCGTCCATCACGCTCTCACCGGCCAGCGTGCCTGCAAACAGGGCCGCCGACGCCTTTCCGACAGGAGACTTATCGCCCTGCCCCATCACCAGCTGCTTGAACGCCTCAGCCACACCGTCTACCTTCGGCAGAACCATGGGGGCCAACTCGGAGGGGCGCAGCGCGGTCAGCGAAACAGCCGACTGCTGCGCATTGATCAGACCGAAGACTTTCCCGAAGTGCTTATCTTTCAGCGCTTTGTTGTACTGGGTGGACAGGCTCTTGTCGTACCAGTTGAACGACTTGAACCGCGCAGGCTGGGCTACGGCTTCGATGGCTTTGCCGCTCGCCGAGTCTGCAATGCTTGCAGGCCCCTGGCTTGAATCCTTGCGGTTGAAACGAATGTCAGCGTTAGCTGGTTCAAAGTTACCGTTGTTGCCGATGGCGCTCTTGATCTGCTCAGGGCGGAAGGCAACGATTTCCTTTTCGCCGCCCTTGTGCTCGATAATGATCCCGTCGTAGCCCATCTTGGCGAGCGTGTCGCGCACATGCTCGGTATCCATTTCCGCGCCTGGCTGGTCCATGACCCGCTCCACCACGCTGCGCGGTGCTGGGTTCTGGATCGATAGATAGACCTCCATCACGTTGCCCGAGCCTTGGGTGTACGTCTCAGCGGCCGCTCGTGCGCTGGCGAAGTAGAAGCCGGTGCCCCAATCAGTGTTGCCGTCGCCCTCGCCGCTGAATTCGTCGCTGAATTCCGTGAACACCTCAGGGGTGCCGTGATAAACCACCATCGGCTTACCTTCAGCATCAACAACCTTGCTATCGCCAAACCAGCGCTTGAAGGCCGCAGTATCGGTTTGCTTTACATCTTGAGTGTGGGGCTCGCCATTGCCTTGATAAATGTTTTGCAATACACTTCGGATAGCTCCAACATTGTTTTTGGCGCCAGTGTGGTCCCCAGCTTCGGCTGCATCGCCCCTGGTCTTGAACGCCCCTTGTTGGAGCTTTTCTTTTAGCACTACCTCGTGCACATACAGACGGCTGGCGTGATCGTCTGACTTGACCAGCGCAATCTCGATCATCTCCTTGCCGGCCAGGTTGACCGGTGCTGCGATGTAGTAAACCATCCCAGCCCCGCGCGATCCGTCCATCGGTTCACTGTGAATGATCTTGCCCCTTGAGAGCACATCAGGCACGGCCGCGAAGGCATTGGCCTTGTCACGGCTGATGCCGTGCGAGATGCTGGACTTGACTGCTCGTTCGTCCAATTGGACCGCACCAATCCCTGCCACCTTGATAACCTGCTGACCTCGGTCGCGGAACCATTGCGGCACCTTGTCCGTGAGCTTCTGGCCATCAGGTGCAAACTCATCACCCTTCGTAGATGCGACCGGCGCGCCATCCAGGAACCGGCGGACATCATCCTTGCGATTGAAGTTCGGATCGATGCCTGCTTGCTTGTTCAGCCGCGACTGGTTCAGGTGATACTCGCCCATGACCTGGCCGGCAATCTCCATGACTGCCTTGAAGTCAGTCACAAAACGGTCTGTGCGCTTGCTGTAACCCAGCGAGGTGAGTGCCTTCTGGATCAAGCGGGCCACAGCCATTTGCACCTGGACCAGCAACTGCTTGTTGGAATTACCGACAGCACGCCAGAAGTCAGGGTCCATAAAGCCATCGGAGAAAACTTCGCCGACGAACTCCTCAATTTGCTGGTGAGGCTGGAGATGATTGGGAGCAACATCAGAGCCAAAGAACTTGGTTTCAAGTTCGTGCTCTTTGATGTAGGGCTCGATGGCGTCCAGCAGCCGGTCGTAAAGCGCTGGATTGGTCTTTGCCAGGATGTGGGCGAACTCATGTCCCAACACCGCGATATGCGGACGCTGGGAATCAACGTTCAGATAGATGGCTCCTTTGTACGTGACGCCATTGAAGTCCACCGCTTCTCCGCGGGAGTTAACGGGCGCTCTTTCGGTAGGCCGGATTTGAACCTGAATAACCGGGAGGCCCAGCGACTGCGCCAGTGATAGAAGACTCTCGTCTCCAGCGGTACGCCTTCCTTCCACGAGACGCGCAGCTCCGAAATCGCCTCCAAGTCCGTCATTGAGAGCGGCGACAGCTCTCTGTGTATCTGGCGAAAGATCTGGAGTGGAGTTTTCTTGGTTGGCATCGCTGTCCTTGCGGCTGAACTTAGGCGCCTCGATGGCTTCGGACAAGTGTTCCTGGCGAATGAACCACTTGCCGCCCTTGTTCCAAGTATATGGATCGGCCAATTGTGCCTGCTCTTTGGTCAGGCCTGCGCGCCAGACCCCGTGGAGCGTCTTGCCGCGCTTGGTGACATAAGCTTCAATGGGCTCCTCGCCTCTCCATGTTTTGTTCGCAGGCGCCGCACTGCCGCGCTTGCTCTCGGCCACAACCTTCGCCTGGTCCGCAACGCTGGGCGCATCCTTGGCGCGAGCTGGCAGGCCAATATCCTCCAGTCGGTCGAACAGATCGGCGACACTGTCCACGCTGGTGAGGTCGATATGGCGGGCTGATCCGTAGGCAGCGCGCTTTTCCTCGCTCGCCTGCTTTTCCAGCACCACGATTCGGGCGGCGACCGCTGTGCCGGCGCGCTCAAATGCCACCTGAGGCAACGCAACGTCGGCCATCAGCACTGCGTCCGGGACCAAGCTTTCGCCCTTGTCGTTTGCGCCATAGAGCCAGTCGTTCAACCGCTTATCGGCCGCCGGGCCGGTGGGGATCAGGGCTACCAGGCGGCCACCATCGCGCAGATGCCCCCAGGCCTTGGCAACGTGCTCTATCGCCGTCTTGCCACCCACACCAAAGGGCGGGTTCATCACGATGGAATCGAACTTGTTGGACTTGGCCAGGTCCTCAAACACGCCATCAACAACGCGATCCTCGGCCGGGTTGATGTTCAGTGCCAGGCGGGCGCGCAAGGTGCTCGAAGGTTCCACCACCGTGCGCTTGACGGCATCCGGGAACCAGCGCGCAATGGCGCCATGGCCGGCGCTGGGCTCCAGCGCATCGTCACCTGGGCGCATGTCGGCCCACTGCACCATCTTCAACCCCACCGGCTCGGGGGTGGCGAAGTAGTCTTTCCCCTCCTGTGCCTTCGTCTTGGCGTTCTTTTTCTGTGTGCCGAAATAGTAGGCCTTGGCTCGATCCCATTCAGTGAGCGCACCATTGATCTGCCGATCGCGCGCCTTGCCACCCTTGCCCTCGCCCTCGTGCCCCGGCTCGTAGTAGTCGCTCTCCTCAAACGCCTGGATGAAAGAATCCTTGAGCGCGCGCGCTTCTTCGCCCAGGCTCAGATTCTCGGCTGCGCTGGCCCGCCCGGCGATGGTGCCTGCGAAGGTGTGCTTCTCCCAGCTGGTGCCGGTGTTGAAGTAGCGAATGATGGCGTCCGACACCTGGCCGGTGCGGTAAATGCGGCCTTCTTGCTGGATCGCCATAGTGGGTGCTGAGGGCTGCCCCAGGTTAACCAGCACGCGCTGATACTTCCCGGTCGTGTCGTGACCACTCCAGCCCGCATTTTTGGCAGACTGCACCAGAAGCACTGCAGGCAGCTCGGAGTCGTTGTTGAACTTCTTGTAGCGCTCGAGCATTGCCTTGGCTTTCTCGTCGCCGTTGACCGGCATGACCTGGTCTCCGAAAGCCCGTTGGTACGCCTCAATGGGCGACAGCATGTTCTCCAGGCCAGAGGACAGCAGGTCCTTGAACTCTCGGCGGAACTCCGACACCGCCTCGGCCAAGGCCGCGCGCTGGTCAGCGGTCAGGGACCCGTACTCACCGAGCTGCTCAACTGACACGTTGAACGGGTTGAAGCCACCACCCTTTTTGTAGTCGTGAAAGACAACTACCTTTCGGCCCATTTCGAGTTGCTTGCGCACATAGGGAATGCTGTGCTCCGCCTTGATGGCCTCCAGGAGATACCTGCGGGACAAGTAGTCGAATGACCCACGGATCAGCTTGTTGAGATTCTGGTAGGTCTTCGGGTCCTTGCCCTCGGCCCGGCTCTGCTCGTCCATCCACTGGAAAACCGCGTCGATGCGGTTGCCCAGATCCGAATCAATCAGGACGAAACGGCGGTCATAGTCAGCAGCAACATCCAGTACACGCGACGAAAGCACACCCTCGCGCTTGAGCCAGGTGTTGAAGTTGCGTTGCATCAGGCCGCTGTCCACCCCGGCCTCGGGGGCGGTCAGCTTGTTGTAGCGCATGCGGTAGCCGAAGTGCTGCATCATGAACTGCTCGCGGCCGTTGCCGGAGTTGTATGCGGCGCCTTCTGCCTGGGGATACTCAAACAGGTATCCATTGGCCCAGTCCACCGTCTTCTCGTAGGCGAACGGCGTGGCCGACAGGAACAGCGCGCGGGGGCGCTTCTCCCCTTGGTTGGCCGCCACAAAGGCCTTTTCCTGCTCGTAGAGGTCGCGCAGCTCCTTGTTCAGGTCGTCAATCTTCTCCTGCAGGCGCGAGACATTAACCGCCTTGTCGCCGGCCTCCTCAGCCGCCTTGCGCTCCTCGCTCAGGCGGCGAACTTCCTCCAACTTGTCGGCGTTCTTGGCGCGGTGACGCGTCCAGGCCCCATCTGGGTGGAGCGTCAGCGCGCGTACCATCCTGAGCGCATCGGTCTCCTTGGCGTCCTCGGACTGCATCAGCTTTTGGGCCTCATCGGCGACCACCAAATCCCAGGCGCGCGTACTCAGCTGATTGTTTTGGCCCACATTGGCATACGTGGTTACGACCACACCGCGCCCCGCATCCTTGGTGTCGGCCAGCGCAGTGATACCGATGTCCAGGCGCTTGCCGGAGTCAATCCAGTCGTTAAGCACCTTCTCGTCAGGAACCACCACCAGGATGTTGTCTTTGCCTTGTCGCACCTGGCGCGAGATAACACCCAACCCCGTGAAAGTCTTTCCGGTGCCAGTGCCGTTGGTGAACAGCATGCCGTAGCCGTCTGGCTTGTCAAAGCGTGCTTCGGCCTTGACAACGTCGTCTTGCTGCCCAGGGAGCAGAGATGGCAGTGTGTCGCGGACATTCTGAATGCCGCGAGAAATGGGAGTGCTTAGTGCACCGCGCTGGCTTGTGCGGGCCTTAGCTGCTTCAAGGCCTGACGCAGCACTTGCTGCAACTGTCGCTGCTGGGATGGAGTCAGGCGGTACTCCTCCGATGCCAACATCACTGCCTCGCTCACGGAAACCACTTCCGGTAGCGATGCCCGCAAGTTCAGATAGCCCGTCTCCTGTATGAACGCGCTGATCGCCTCGTTCTCCATCAGGAGCGGCGCCACGATCCGGAACCCCAGAATCACGCTGTTGTCCGTCGTGTACTTCTCCGCGAACGCGTCCACCTTCGACTCGATCAGCTTGTCCATCTCGTCCGGATCCGAGCTCATCACCTCCCGCCAGAACGGATCCAGCGGCTGGCTGCGTGCTATCTGGTTCCAGATCGGGGCGGGTACTTGATGCATTGTTTTGTGCCTGTGTAGGTTTGTCTTGAAGTTTAGCCAATTCGGCGCGTACTGTCTCGGAAGAATCCATCCCCTCAACGGAGAGGTTGCTGTCTTCCATCATGTCGCGCGCGCCGTTGTACCAGCCGCGCAGGAACGGGCGGATCTTGCTGATAGGGGCGTCCAGGTCGCGGGCAATGGCCTGGGCAAAATCGGCGAATTTGCGCGCACCGGCTTCGATGTGGAACACCGCGAGCTCAGTGCCGATTGCCAGCATCTCGGGATCAATCCCTGAATTGAGTTGGCCCAGCTTCTTTTTCAGCCGCTCACGCAGCTCAGCCGCGCGGTCAGCACTCACCAGCTTATTCGCGGCGCCGTATGAGCTATCGGGTTGGGGGGCGCTTGAATCTTCGGCCTGTTCGCTAGGGCGGATATTCGCGTTGTCGTTCACTGCAGGATTCGCTGATTCCTGCACCTTGGCTCGCTCAATCGGCCCCTTTTCCAGCTCCTTGCGGCTTGGCATCGTGGAGTGTTGGCGCTGCTGCTCGTTGGGTGCATCAACCCATGCATCACCCTGCTTGCGCACGGCCTGTACCGTGACCTTCGCGCTGGCCGTGTCTGACTGAGGCACATAGGAAATAACGCGATCGGTGCCACCGCCATATGATTCAACGATGTTGCCTGGGGTGAAATACTCCGCCGTGGCTGCCTGCGTCTGCTTAGCCGTGAGGGGCTTGGTTTTCTTCCGAGCAGGAGCCTTCTCAACTGGGGCAACAGCCGTCTCAGTGTTGTCGACAACATCCTGACGAACCGCTTTGGCCGCGATCTCATCCCCAATGGATTGCACCTGTGCCTCTGCCTCCGTGCGATCTGCAGCACCAAGAGCATCTTTCACCAAGTCCAGGCGGCGCTGCGTGAGCTTTTTACCAGGGGTGGCCGCGACCTTGTCTGCCTCGGCCTGAGTGATCCCAGAGCTCGCCTGCATCAGCAGTGCGGCGCGGGCTTGCTGGTCCAACGCATCCCAGCGCGCGCGCACCGGCAGTGGCTTGCCTTCCTCGGTCACGCTGGCAGTGGCGCTGCCTGGAGCGCTCTCGGTGACGGGCTGCGCCGCCGCCGGGCGCTCTCCTCCGGCAATTTCCGCCTCTGAGAAGCCCAGCGAGCGCATGGCCTCTGCCTGGCTCACATTGCTCTCGCCAGACAGAGGATCACCAATATCCAGATCAGGGTCTTCGTCAATAGGCGCAACTTGCTCCTGCTGGGTCGCCCAGTCATAAGCGGCTCGGTCCGCCGCATCGCTGGCGTCATATGCGGCCTCTGGTGCTGCGGCTTCCTGGGGGGACTCCACGGCCTCGGGCGCTGGTAGCGCCTCCTGTTGTGGCTGGCCCTGCGCCTGGGCAGCGTGCTGGTCCAAACCGTAGAACACCGCAAGAGCTGCAGGATCTCCGCGATGCTGCTCCAACACGCGCAGCTCATTCAATTCTGCAGGGGTGAGCTGCTCGCCACCCTCTTCTACGTAGCTTCCATCCGCGTCCTGCACCACTTCGCCATCGCGCTTGGCGCGCAGGGTTTGGTAGCGTGAAGAAGCTAGGCCCAGCACTGCCTCGGTGTCCAACTGCGCTGCTGACGCATCAGCGGCCACGCTTTGCTGCACCAACTCGGCAGATGGCTGAGCCACAGGCGCCGCCTCAGCAGCAGGCTCTGCTTCCAATACCGGTTCCACACGACCGTCGCCCGTGGGCGCTAGGCGGACGGGAGCAGCCGTGTCTTCGGACGGTTGAGCCAGCTGTCCGAACTGTGCCCAGGCGGTCAGAGCCTTGTCCTTGGCCTTCATCGCCTCCGCTTCCATGATGCGCTCGGAAGGGCCCTTCTCCGACAGAAAGCTGGTGACCTTCCCAACTCCGCTGGTGCCGCCAGCCATAATGCCGCCCTGCATCAGCGTCTGAACGATGGTGTCCGCGACCTGGCCCAGGTAGTCGTTGAAAGTTGCACCCTTGTTCAAGCCCATTTGGGTGAATTTGTCCGTTGCAAATTGCCCGGTAGTCGTCAGTACCTCGCCAGGAACTTCCTTGGAAAGCGCGTGGAAAAGCAAACCCGCAATCTGGTCAGACGGCATGCCCTTAGCCGCGCCGCGCAGCGCATCGAGCTGGTGCCCGAGGCCAAAGCGTTCCCCAATGACTTCAAATGCGGCAAACAGGCCAGCTCGCTTGGTGGCGTCGGCGACGGTCAGTTTCTTCTCACGGCCCTCGGCATACTCCTGGCCGAAGCTCTGCGCGGCAATGCCGCCCAGCACCAGGGCCTGGCCGCCCTTGATGGCCGCGCCGCCCATCAGCAACGGCAGTTGCTGGCCGATGGAGTTGATCGCGCCCTCCAGGTTGCGCGCCATCATGTCGCCGCGCTCACCAATGGCAGCAGTCTTTTGCCCGATCAGCTTATTGTTGGCGCTGGCAAAATCCTTTGCGAGATCTTCTGCCCCGGTCACATCCGCCGCAAACTGAGATAGACCCAGCGCGGTCTGGCCGATCCCAAGTGCGGCCTTAGCGATCCCGCGCACTGCTGCGTTGTTCACACCATTGCCTGGCTGGTTTGGATTGAACAGCTTGGCAGTCTCGAAATCGAAATCGCTATTGCCTACCGAGGGGTTGGCCAGCAGCTCTTTACCCGCTGGCAGACCTTTGCGTGCAGCATCGTTACCCATGGTCTCAGCGAACGCAGCTTGCTCGCCTGCGCGCATGAGCCGCTCGCGGCGAGCCTCGGCACGCGTGTCAAGCGGCGCGGGTGTAAGCGCCTCCTGGTCTCGGCGCGCATCCACTGCACCCATCTGCTCGGCACGCTGGCGGGCCACCAGTCCTTGCCAGCTGTCCTGAGACTCAAGAACCTTGCGCTGCTCCGGCGTTGCGGCGTCCCAAGCGCCTTGCACAGCCTGCCTCATCTCGGGGCGCAGTGGAATTCCCCCTGCATTGTTCGCCAGCGTAGGGCTGTTCGCTTGCATATTCTCCCGCGTGAGCACCGAGCCAGCCTGCGCGGCGGGGTCGGCGGGCAGCTGCGGCTTCTTGCGCTGCATGTGGGGGAACACTCCAAATGCTGCCTGGCCAGTTTCCGTGGGCGCTGCCGTAGCCGCGGCGGGATCCTGTGTCAGAGGAGGCAAATCGCTGAGGAATTGAGCGCGCAGCGCATCGGCGTCCGAGCCGGCGTGCGGCTGGATGAATGTGTCGAAGTATGCTTCTTTGGCACCGCGCTGCTGTTGCGCCGACATGGCGGCAAACTCCGGCTTCGATGCCAGCTCGGCCCAGGTGGGAATGGACTGCTCTTGCGCAGCGGGTTTCAGCTTGGCCAGCGCGGCCGACGCTACGCCGGCGGCGGCAACGCCCTTGCGGATGTAATCGGGGTCCTCTGCATAGCCGCCTTGCTTGAGCGCGGTGAAGTAGCTTCCGGCGTCCTTGGCGCCCAGGACGTTTCGATAGCGGTCCTTACCAAGCAACCCGGCGAAGTCATCAGCGAATGCGTCACCGTTCTCGTAAGCGCGGTACTTGTCCACGCTGCCAGTCATGTTGTCCTTGGCCGACACACCCCGGCCCGAGAAGTCCTTGATGTTGCCTAGATTGTTGGTCCCTGGAATGACTGACTTGCCCCACCCGGTTTCCAGGCCCCACTGCCCGATGATGGCGTCCACCGGCGCGCCAGTCTTCTCGGAGACCCGTTGCGCCATGGGAAGCACTTGCCCCACGAAATCGTCCACGTTCTTGGATGGCTTGGAGCCAACGGTGGAGAGGGTTGCAGGTGGTGCGTATTCGGGGATCGCAGGAGCAGCGGCCTGCTGCACCTCGTTGGAAAAGTCAGCGAGTGCCTGAGCATTGCTGAGGCTTGCGGCCAGAGTGTTGATGTTGAGTTCAGTGTTCTGGCCGTTTTGCTGCATGTGTCAACCTACTAAGGGAGTCCCATCAATCGCCGAAGGTCGGCATTTGTCGGGGCCATAGTAGGTTGGGCTGGCTTACTCGTACCACCACCAGCGGCAGGCTGCGCGGCCGGGGGCATCTTGCCACTGCCTGCAGTCTGGATCTGGTCATACAGCTCACTGGCTGCAGCTACATCCGCTTGCGTAGGCTTGAATCGGCCGGTCAAATCAGCCTTTGCACGATCTGCCAGGTTGCGAGCAATGAAGTCCTGGCGACTCATGCTCTTGCCCTGCTGGATCTGGTCAATGGCCCGGGAAACGGGTATGCCTTGAACGCCCGCAATGTATTCCGCATCGCGCTGCAGCGGCCCCATCTTCGCCCCGGCGACCTTGGCCTGAGACTCAGGCGCCGTGAAGACCGGGCGCGGCACGCCGTCTGCGCCGGTGCGCACCAAGGTGGCCCCTGGCGCTACCGACTTGAGCTCGGACTTCTTGCCCAGGTTCAACTGTTGCTGCAATTGCGTCAGGGTACTGGCGGGCATCGGCGGGATGTCCGCGATGATCTGGCCCGAGGAATCCACGACCGCCAGCGCCTTTTGCCCATTCACATCGATCATTCTGGCGCCGGCCACGTCTTCGCGCAGTGGCGTGCCTGAGAGCGCCGAATGCGCATCGGCCACTGAGCGTCCGAGCAATGTGGAATCCCCGCTGTTCAAGGCCTGCACAACGCCCTGCAGCGCTTGCAAGCCGCCCGCAGAGGCGCCTGCAGCCGCCTTGCCCAGATTGGCATTGTTGTTGAGAGGGGCTGTTTTCTCCAAGCCCTGTTGCACCGTGAGGCCGGTGCGAGCCTTAGAGGCGTCGATCAGGTCATACGTTGGTCGGTTTGCTTGATTGGATTGAGCCTGCGCCAGGCTGAGACCGGCATTGAGATCATTGGTCTGCTCCACCACGGGGCTGCGCGCTGTGGCCGCCTTGGCCTGAGCGAGGCCCAGACGCCCGCGCTCCCCCTCCCCCTCGGCCGCTATCCGGCTGTTCTCCTGCCGCAGGGGGCGCAGATCCTCCTTGTCACCAAGGTCTCCGAGCTCAGAATCAGTGCGAGCGTTGGCGAGCGTAGCCAAACCTGGGGTGGTGTCGACGATGTACTGGTTCCTGGCCTTGCGCGCAGCCAGGTCCGATTGGAACTGCTGAGACTCGCGGAACCCCTTCAAGGCGGCGAGCCCCGCCAATGCATTAAATCCCATGGTCGCCTCGCTTAAAAGAATGCACCAACAACACTGCCCAGGAGATTGCCCATTCCCGAGCTCTCTTGCTGATTGGCCTGCGCCTGGCTGGCGGCCGCGTTGTAACCGCTACCAAGTGAGCTGCTCGCAACACCCGCCAGGTTATTGCCCAGCCCCAGCGCCTGAGTCTTCCGGGACCAAGCCGTGTCTTGCACTCCCTTGCGGGCGGCATTCTGGGTAACTGCGCCATTGGCGGCCTGCGCCAGGTTGAGCCCCACCATGCCGGCCTGATATGCGCCGCTGCTGGGATCCATGCCCGGGGTCCGGGTCAGCCGAGACTGTGCCTTGGCAAACTCGGTGGCATTCGTAGCCGCCGCATCGCCTGCCGCGCGCGCATAGTTCTCAGCGCTGTCGTAATTCATCGCATCGCCGACGACCGCCTGATTCAGCGGAATGTAGGTCTGCTCGTAGAGGTCTGCCAGTCCGGAGCCGAACTGGTTCAGCCGGGCCGATGCGGCATTGGCCTTGCCTGAGCTGCCATCATCGGCGAGCATGCCGCCGACAATTGTTGCACCTGCACTCGCTACGATTCCCCAAGACATGGTCTTACCTCCTGCACAGCTTCCAACTGCGCGAATTCGTCGTATTCCTCATAGGACTGAGCAACGCACTCAGCCTCGATCGCCACCAGGTCGGTGTTGTCTGTTCCGTGGATAGTCAACCAGCGACTTTCGGTGTGCGCGTATCCTGCCCGTTTGATCCCCGGGAAGGCCTCCACCACCTCGCCCGGCTTGATGCGCTTCAACCCGGTTTCGGTCAGCACTGACATATCTCCGCTGAGCAAGATGTTCAGCGTCTTGTGCTTGTGGATCTTACCCACGACGACGACCCCGGCCGGAACCCTCATCTCCCGCGCATAGATCCGGTGCGCAAAATGATGCTCGGTATGAAGCTCTACCTGGCTGTCTTTGTCGGCAAGCATCGCTTCCTGCAGGCGCATTAGCTTTGAGCGCATGGTGGGATCAGGCGTGTGTGCGATCTCTGAGGTCATGGGCTGCATGCTATCCATCCTCCGCTACTCGTGTGGCGCCTCTGGCCACACCAGTGCAGCTGGGTCCGGCTGCGCGGTGATGTCGCGCAGCGCCTGCCTGTACGCTCGCCACTCAGCGGCGAGAGGAATACCCGATTCCGCAGCTGCTGACGCGCGCCAATCGCAAGCAGCCAGCAACTCATCACGTTTGAACCGAGCTTGCGCCCAGGCCTCCTCGACAGACAACGGCATTTCATCCCAGGTGCAGGTCAAGATGTTCCACCGGTGGCGCGCGGATGGGCAGGCGCCAATCGGCCAGCCGGGCGGCTCTCCGTTCTCGACGATGGCTCCTTCCGGAAACACGGCGCAACCAACGGTGCCAAAGGCCAATAGATAGACGCCGTCGTGGGCGTAGTGCATCGCGCTGTTCATCGTTTGGCCCCTATGGCAAAGAGCATGGCATTATTGATGGCACTGGGCGTGTCGCCCTCAAATTGCAGGGTTAGCCTGGTGGTCGATCCCGCATTCGCATAAAACGCGTAGGCGTGCGAAACCGTGATGTAGCCGGTGTCAACCTCGTAGCCCGCCACCGACCCGCCGTTGACAAGAAGCCTCGTTCCTGTTTTCCGGAAACCTGAGCCGTAGGTAATGAGGGCCGAGGCGTGTACATACACCCAGCCGGGGTAGTCCATCGTGATGTTCAGGGTCACGACATCGAACCAAACACCAAAACCGGCCCCCGAACGCCCCGAGGGGTTGGAGCTGAACATGGGCACGGTGACGGCATTTCCCTGAATCAAGAGCGTGTCAACCTGGGCGAGCCCGATCATCGCCGTGGTAATCGTGCCATTCGCGATGACGCCATCTTCGATATAGACGCCTGCGGGCGCGACTTTCCCGTTCAGCGTTCTGGGGGTGGTGTAGACCACGAACGGAACGGCGTTGCCGTTGTTTGGCGATCCGATGGCGAACCTGTCCGCGCGCACAATGAACGTCGAGACCGTCGCCCCGTTGTTCGCCTCGCTCATCAGCCCGAAGCCAGACACATGCCCGTTCAAGTCCACCTTGATGGTGTACTTGGCCATCATCTGCCCATCAACAGTCGCGCGGGCGGCCGTCTCCTGCTGAATGAGCGCAGTGTTGTTGCCGACCTTCACCTGCAAGTCGATCAACGACTGCGCATAGGCGGCCACATTGCTCGCCATGGTGGTGTATTTCTGCTGCAACAATGCGTAGTTGCCGTTGATGACTGCGTACTGCTGCTCGGTACGGACAATGATCGCGTTGTCCGCGCTCACGCGCTCCTGCCGCTCCTGGAAGAAGTTAACCCCGTTCTTGCTGACGTCGATGTTGATCAGTTCGATGCGTTCTCCCAGCTCCTTCCAGAGCAAGGAATTGCGAATATCGCTTTGCACCTGGTTGATGAGGCCGGGAACGTCCGAGGGCTTGAGCACCTGGGGCGCTGAGGTGCCCGTCTTCTTCATGGTCTCGGTGGCCGAGGCAATGTCGATTCCGGCGATCTTGAGATCTGCCCGCGTGACGAACTGCTGGTCACCTTCACCGGTGGTGCCATTGCGCACGTTCTGGCCAGTGGCCATATCCTGCAGCACCTTGCGTACATTGGGGTCAGCAATGGCGTTCAAGGCCGTCTGGCTGATGGCTGGAACCCCTTGGTGCCGTTTGTTTGGACTGATCATAGGCCAGCCAGCTCCCGCGCCTTCTCAGCCACTCGCAGCTCGCGAAAGCGCCCCTGCCCCGAGACCTCGATTTTCCAGCGGTCGGCCATGAAGCCGGCTGGCAGCCTAAAGTCCGAGACCTTGCGGGTAATCAACTCGGTGTGCCGTAGCACATCATCAGCATAGAACTTCACCGTCCAGTTGCCCGAGGCCACCACCTGGGCATACCCGAAATTGAGCGGGCGCGTCAAAACCATCTCCCGCGAGCCCCAGCGGCATTGCTGCTCGTCGCCGGAGTGGAAGGCGTACACCTTGGCGCCAACCACGTAGTAGAGCTGGTCAGCCAGCAGGCCCGTAAACGTGCATTGGGCTTTGAACCCGGGCACGTCGGTCATAGTGCCACCCGCCTCGTCGAAGCGGATGACAAAAGGTATGGTCGTGTTGTCAGGGGTGTATGCCAGCAGGCGGCCATCGTTCATGCCGAAACGCAAGGCCTTGAGGTCGCCGTTCGTGAACCTGGCGCGCCACACCTCGCGCGTGAAAAACAGTTGCGAGTCCGCCAGGCTAGCGGTGGCACCGGTGATGGTCACCAAGCCGTCCGGGCTCGCGTATATAACTCGCCCCGACACGTTGATGATGCTCCACTTATTGACCCCGGCCTGCTCCACGTTGAGCTGGCTGACAGTCATGGCATCGGGCGAGATGCCCTCGACCAAATACGGCTGCGTGCGCGTCGTCACGATGGCGCCGGTGCCCACCGCGCAGGCGCCGACTACCTGGCTGCGCAAGGGCTTCACATTTGCAGGGCTCCAGGCCCAGGGGCGGTACGCCTCCGAGAAATGAACCTCGTTCTCCCGCATGGCCATCAGAATCCCATTGGGCAGGAGCGTGAGGTTGCGTAGCTCTTGCGATGGCGGGTAGCTGTAGAGAGAGCTCAACTCCTCATTGAGCTCGGCGCCGGCCTTTGAATCCCGAAAGCTGAGCGTCTTTGGCCCCGTCGCTCCGGAGGTGAAGACACTGTCAACATAGTAGTAGCTGGCAATGGTGGTGCCGCTAGCGGTCCGGTACACGCGGATTTCGGTCACCGGCACAAAGCCGCTCACGTCGTCCAGAGTGAGCGCAATATCGACCACGCTGGTTGGAGTCGCGTCCAGCGATAGCGGGTCTGAGGGCGGGCCCTCCTCGTTGTACTGGTTGACGTATGTGTAGACGTAGGCGCGCGACTCCATGTCCTTTTCTTCTGCGCCGGCCACCAGCTGAGCGTCGAACATGTTGTCGTGGTCTTCGACCTTGGCCAGCGATAGATCGATGTACTGCTGCGCGACGTAAAAGCTGGAGTTGCTGGTATAGATGTCGAGGTACAGCTCGCCGCTGGTCTTGTCCTTCGCGACCACGCGCAGCACTTCAAACGCGTCATTTGGAGTGGCCTGGTCTGCTGGGACCTGCGTTTCGTTCGATGTTTCGTTTTCCAGCTCAGGCTTTGCGCATGGCGCCCAGTGAGTGCCCGTGAACGTGTACCAGACATCGGACGGGCTGGTATGGTAGTAAGCCTGCAGGCGCCCCTGGCCGGGCTCTGGAAAACCAGCGTTGTCGTTGATGGAGTAGATCGGCCAGCCGTTGGCCGCATACTGCAAGCCTGGGATGCGGTTCCCAGTCACGGCGGCCGTGGATTTGACCTTCTTCTTTGGAGCCGTGAACCTGATTTTTGTGAGATACCCGCTCGCGTCAAATGTGGGCGTTACCGCGATGTTGCCCTCTTGGTACTTTACGTTTGCATCCTCGTAATGGAAGATGTACTCAATGCTGTGCTTATCGCGATTGACGCGGCGAATCTGCAGCCCCCCTCCGGCAGGGATCAGCGGCGCGGTCTTGGGGCGCGGAACGCCCACCTTGAAGGATGTACCAGGCACGCCGCCTGTAGGCTTGGTGCCCGCGCGATCCGTCACCCTTACACCGTCTGCACCGGTGTAATACAGGCGCCTGTACTGGTCGTTGGCGATGGGGGAGCGCACCGCATCGACGTCGCCTGGCCAAGAGTAAAAAGTGAGTCCGTCCTCAGTCCAAAGGCTTGAAGGCTGGTTGCTCATCGAGTTGATGAGAAAGCCACCCTTCATGTTGCGGAGCTCACCATAGGCGAAGTCGCAATTCTCCGCCAAGGTCGCGGCCGTTTCGGGCAACAGTGACTCCTGGACCCTTGGGTAGATGCCGGTGAACTTGTTCAAGATGAACCCGGCCATGGCTCACTCCAGTGGCGCGAGACCGGTGGTGGTGGCTTCCCAGGCCACCTTGCGCCAGTTCTTGCCCCACTCCCTTGTCATAGCCTCGTCGCCGTTGTCGCGAAGCTGCTGCATCACCCAGGCTGCATGGCGGCGCTTCTCCTCGCGCTCTTTAAATGCCACGTCCTTGCGTTTTGCCCACACCGACACAAGGCCGGTGAGGATCGTAAAAATAGCGCCAATGATGATGCCCATGGTATCCACCGAAAGACTCGAAAACCAGGTCGGCGCGACCCCGGCATCCGTTGCAGCTTTGGCTACGCCACCAGTGAAGGTAAAACCTCCAATGGCATAGTTGGCTCCAGCAGAAATACGGCCGATTACAAAAGCGCGGCTCTCATTGAGAAGGGACTTGAGCGACATTGTTCTACCCTCTCCCAGGCAGCACGGAATAAGTTAAAGGTGCGCGCAAGTCGAATCCGGGGATCGGATACCACTGCTGCACACCATCCCGAAACACATTGTCTATTTCGTAGCCAACTCGTACATTAAGGCCGAAGCGGCCGAGCAATGGACGGAAAGCTGTGAGCTGCCAGGCTTCGCCGCAGCGGCGCAGCTGAATTGTGTCGTCGGCATTTCGCCAGACCTGCACGGAGTCCGCTCCGGCCGACACATCCACCGGCATCCCAAGACGGTAGGCGAGGCCTTCACCGGCATTGCGGCGATACCAGTCTTTACGGGCCTTGGTGCTACGCGGGTGGTTGCCCTTGCTCCAATAGCATGCCTCGACGGCGCGCTGGTACTCCCATGAGGCGGGGTCCTCGCTGAGCCATTGCCCAGGCTCTGGCCGGTGGGTGGCGTCGTTCCAAGGTGCGTTGTCCCCATGCGCTGTGATGTTTCCCATCGGGGCGATGTCTTGATCCAGAAGATCGGGCCGCACATCAATCAGGCGCTCGCTCTTCCACGTCAGCATCTTGGCGATCTTTCCGGCCTTGAAGAGACGCACTTTCCATTTCGCCCATAGCAAGCCACGGGCTCGTTTTTCTGCGTCCTGCAGCGCGGCAAGCGCACTGGGTTGCAACGCCGAGGGCAATCCGGTGCGCGCAATAAGTTTGGCGATGTTCATGCCGCTCCTCAAATGGTGATCTGTTGGCCAGCAATGAACATCTCGTCCAGGGCATCGTCGCTCAGACCTAGCGCAGCAGCGGCCTTGGTCAGAAACGGAGAGTCGAAGCGGCGCCAGGTGCTGGTGTGGTTCCAGGCCAAGTCTGCCCACATAGCCTCTTGCCCGTCGGTGATGCCGGCCATGTAGTCAAGCACCCCCTGCGTGAGGCCCTGTAGCCCCAGGATCGCCCGGCCCTGTGCGCGGCTGATCTCGGCAGGCACGCGCGCACGGCGGTCGTCTTCGGCAATCTGCTCGGCCGTCTTGAGCTGGCCCCAGTCGATATTAGGCATTGGGCACCTCGTCAGTGGGCAGTGGCACGCGGCCATCTACGGGGTTCAGGATCGGCAGCGGGAAGGCGCAGCTTTCAGGCGCATCCCAGGCGATTGGTAGCAGCAGAGTCAGCTGCAACTCGCCACCCTGGCGGCGCACATCGCCTATGATGAACTCGCAATCCACTGCAGCCGCCGGCAGAACGCCACCCTCGGGCAGTTGAGTGAAGTCGAGCAGCTCGCCGTTGATGGTGAGCTTGTCGGCATCCTTGAGCACTTCCAGTGCATCAGAGCGGACCTGAGGGGAGAGATTGATTTTCATTAATACCACCGTCCAATCGCAAGAATTCTTACGAAGTAATTCGCCGTATCTGAGGTGACCCTGAACAACTGCATCTTTCCAGACTGAGTAGGAGTTGGATTTGCGGTCTCGCAAGCCCAGCTATGACCCTCTGCGCCATCGACCTTTGCACCAAAGAGCCACTCGGTTGGCTGAGAAATGAATTCTGCGGGCCAGGAATATGGACCAAAACTCGCACCATTTACAAAGACGCTGCCTGCTGCAACTGCAATCCCAGTGGTGCCCGAGACTCGCCAGCAGATCTGGGTGCCGTCGGCCAATCGAATAAATTCACCATTGCCATTGACGCCGCGCTGCATCACCGCCCCGTTGGGGACTCCAGCCAATTGCGACACAACACCAACAAGCGCAGCGAGCGCAGCAGACCCAAGCCCAAGATTGGAACGTGCCCCCGCAGCTGTGTTGGAGCCTGTTCCGCCCCCGTTTAATGGTGTTATGCCGGTGTGGTTAGCGCGATTCAGAAGTTGTGCATCACTGCTATTGGCGGTAGCGCCACCGGAGATGCCGGCCAACTTCGCCTTCTCTGCAGCTGTGAAGTCATTTGAGGACAGTCCTTTGCCCTCCTGCGCGTCTACCTTGGCATCCAGTGTGGACTGCAAGTTGTCGATGGAGGCAACAGCCTGCGTTCCGGTGTGCGTGCTACGGTCGCGCAGCTGTGCGTCGGTCGCGTTCTTTGTGGCTTGCTCTGCAATGGCACCAAGCTTCGTTGCTTCAGCGGTCGAATAGTCGTTGGTACTGAGGCCCTTACCGGCGACCTTTTCCACCTTGCTGTCGAGCGCCGCCTGCAAACCAGCAACTGTTGCTATCGACTGCGTGCCGGTGTGCGTCGTGCGATCGCGCAGTTGGGCATCACTGGCGTTTGCGGTTGCACCCACGGCTATACCTGCCAGCTTGTCTCGATCCGCAGTTGCGTAGTCCTGAGTGGACAGGCCCTTGCCGGTGACCTTGTCAACCTTGGTATCGAGGCCTGACTGCATTGCTGCCGCCTGCACAAAGTTCGTCAGTCCGTGAGCGGTTACCCTCATACCCAGATAGTCGCCAGGCATGTAGCTTTGCGCCTGCGTCCCCTCTTGGCCTCGCTGCACATAGATGCGCAGCTCGTTCACCACCGAGCTATCCACGGCCAGCACTTTGATGATCTCGATGTTGCTCTCAACAGAGCCTGACTTTTTAAACCCGGTGATGGTGTACCAGTTCCCATCATTCAAGGGGGCCAAATACACCGCAGCGCCCGAGCTGATGCGCAAGATGCCGTAATCCAGCTCGTTATCCGGATCTCCTGTCGTTGGTGCTGACTTGACCGGCGCAGTGAATTGAGACTGAAAGTTGTTGATAAAGATCTGCTTGGCCATCTCAGTCATCCTTAACCGTCATCGTGAACTCGTTTTCTTTCTCACGGCCGTCGCCGGTGACGGCTAGAACGGTGATCTTGTAGCGGCCCGCCAGAGGCTTGATGCACCACACCTTCACGCGTTGGTGCTGCACAGCAAATGAGCGACCAAACCCCGAGTACGGCACCTCCGAGCCATCAGCCAGGCTCTGCACCTTCACGGTGGCCGAGGTGATCGTGTCGTCGATAGGCAAGAACTCCGAGAAGTCCATGTCGTAATCGAGGGTCTCGGATGGTTGTTGCGTGAATTTGCCAATGATTGCCATCAGCCCACCTTCATTTCTCTGTCTTGGTACGGCACGTACATCACACGGATGTCGGGCGCGTCTTCGTCGTACGGGATCTGCTTGATAGTGTCCCCAGACACGGTTACTCGTACCCGCATAGCGAAAGGCACAACGGTGCGGAATCTCTCGTAGCTGCGCACCGCAGCCAGGCGCAGTGCCACAGCTGGTGAGATGGCAAGCGGGCCCAGCGGGGTGTAAGTCTTGAAGTTCGGCGTGAGGTCCGCCCTAGGACTAATCGCTACCCTGCCCTGGCTGATGCTCCGCCTCGGAAACACCGTCACATGGGGCACCAGCAGCACCCGTTGCGCGAAGGTCAGCTTTGTGCGCGAGCGATTGGTCCCGAGGATGGTGAGCTGCGCGGTGGGCGCAATGACGGTCCGGCCGCTGCGAACCAATGTTTTCCACACCGAAATCAGTTCGGCCCTGGCGGTGAACTCCACCGGCGCGCGCGCTCGCACCCGCCCATTTGGCCGCAACACTGCAGCCATATTGAACGTGGTGCTGACACGCTGAATCGAGTCTTCTACCAGCTCGTTTATCAGCGCGGCGTTGATGCTCTCGCTGTTCATCCTGGTGCGCGACCGATCAGAGGAAGTTCAGCATCAAATCGCCGCTGAGCTGCGAAGAGTCGATGAAGTACACATCGTTGATGTTGAGCAGTTTGGGAGCCGGCAGCGCTTCACTGAAAATCAAGTTTCCACCTGTGAGCGCATCCACCACACCGATGTGGGTCACCGTGACAGCCGCACCCGTCACTGGCGCGAACTCGGCGCGCTCAGTGTTGAATGTGCTGCCGTTGTTCGCCGTTGCGAACGTGGGCGCCTGGATGCGCGTGTACCAGCTGCCGGTCACCTCAGTGCCAGCCGTGAACGAATCGGTGGGGTCAGCCTTGAACAGCGCCAGGTAGCGCCCCGGCACGCCAGGCATCGCGATGCCCTTGCACCAGAAATTGGCAGTTGCGTTGGCGGCGTAGGTAGAAAATCCAGACATCTTTTATGCCTCCGGTTTTGCTTGTTGCAGGCCGACATCGGCCGCGAATGCTTGATAAAAACTGCCCGCTTTCGAGTCCGAGGCGGCTTCGGTGTCCTTGCTGTGCGCGCGAAAGCACACCCAGTTGAGGAGCGCGCCGCGGTACGTGTCAGGGATGGAAATGGGCTGGCCAGCCGTGATGTCTGGCGGGACCGCGCTGTATGTCATCAGAACGAAGCCGGCGCCGGTGTTTGCAGGCCACACCCAGAACTGCTCACGGATGTGCGGATCAGGCATGAAGTGCACGACTTCAAGCTGGGCCTTGTCAGCGGGCCACCTGGCGCGGGACTGGTCCAGGTAGTCGCGGGAGGTGGCGCGAATGCGCTTCCCCGGCGTCGCGCCATTGATACCCAGGTTGTAGGCCAGGTCCAGCACTGTGATGGCCCCAGCCGGTGCGCGCTGCAACACCCCCTGTGCCAGCTTCTGAGGCTCAGTCTTCGTGTAGGCCTGCGGTACCGCATTGACCACCTGCGTCTGCGCTTCGTTGAGCCAACCCAGCAGCTCTGGCTGGGTCCAGCGCGTGTTGCTCTGATCCTGCAGAATGATCGATGCTTGGTCGATGAGGCGCTGCGCCACGATGGTTCCCATGCTGACGCTCCTCAATGCCTGCTGCGCGTGCGCAGCGGTGCGCGGGCGCGGTTGGTGATGGCGCCCGCTTGGGCGTTATGCATTGCACCGTGGAACAGCTGCCTGTGCAGCGCGCCCAGATCGGGAGCGGACCAAGGTTTGCCGGGCATCAGCATCAGGCGCGCCAGGGCGCCATCAACGATTCGCTCCCCCCACTTGGCCCAGATCCAGCCCGGGATGGTCGTGGCCGCCCGTGATGGTTGCAGCGCCAAGTCGATCTCCAGCACGCCAGCCTGGCTGGTGACCGGCACGGGATGCAGTAGCACCTGCTCGGTGTCGTTCTGTGCCCAGAAGCGCGGTGCGCCAGTGGGGTCCCCGTACTCAACCTCATCGAGCCATTTCCCCTGATTGGCCGGAGCCAGCGCTTTCCCGCGATAGCGCACGGACAGCACCCTCACCACCGCTGCACCCATGTCCGGCTCGAGCTCCACCGCGCGCTGGCCGGCAGTCAAGCTGGCGTCCTCTTGCGTGTATGTCCACACGCCAGAAGTGCTGCAGAATTCGATGGCCGCATTGCGGATAGCCAGCTCGGTTACGGGCGAGGACGGGTCGGCGGCCAGGTGCGGCAGCACATCGTCTACGGCGTCAGCGAGGGTGAAGGCGGCCATATCAGTCTGCCGCTTTGATCGACGGGTCTACGACTGCGCCTTCGGCCTCCAGTTCGCGCACCTGGTCCAGCAGGTCGGCCGTGGCCTTACCCTTGAGGACCTTGTCGAACTTGCGCTTGGCGTACTCGCGCAGCTCACCGGCGGTGAACTTCTCCAGCGGCTTGTTTTCGGCGGCGACCTGCAGCGCGTCCTTCGCGGGCGGCTCGCTGCCATCCACCAGGCGGAACTCGCTGGGGTGGCGCAGTAGCGCGGTGGCTTGGGCGTCTGAGACTTCCGCGACGGCGCCCTTACCCTTCCAGGTCTTGCCGCTGTGCGCCACGCGATCCGTGACGAAGGGCTTACGGCCGATGTATTCGATTGATGGCATGTGTGCTCCTTACAAGAAAGCCCGCACCACGCGAGGCGGTGCAGGCGTTCACGGGCTGGGCTTAGATGCCCTCAGGGGACTGCAGAACGGTCAGGTCCAGGCGGCCCGTAGCGGCCGCACCGGTGACGGTTGCAGTCACGAAATAGCGGACCTTCTTTTTCACCGGGGCGGCGGCGCTGCGCGCTACGCCGGCGGCGGCCGTATCGGTGGCGGCCAGCAGGATCGCGGCGTCTTCCGCGAATGCGGTGCCGTCGAATGCCTCGATGCCGATCGACACCTTGCTGCCAGCGCCCAAGGCGCCATACACCAGCTTGGCGTCGTGGATCTTGGTGCCGGCAGAGAAGTCCAGCAGGCGGATCTTGGTGCCCGCAGCTGCAGCGTTCAGGGTGATATACCCATGTTCAGCAGCCAGGCCACGGTCGCCCACGTACTGCACGCTATCCAGGGAAGGAGCATTGATAGTTGCCATGATCTAATCTCGATTCTGGGAGGCAACGCCTCCCGTTATTGATTGACGAATTGAGCCAGGCTCACGTTACGAGGCGAGCAAAGCCCGGCCTTCGGCGGATTCGATGGCGGGTGCGTAGGAGTCGAACACCGCGCAGCCGTGGTCGGTCATCACGCCGTCGATCTCGAAGCGGATCTTGGCGGTGCCACCCATGTCGCCCGCAACGATCTCGATCACGTTGCCGTGGTCGGTCTTCTCCTCCGACCAGTCGTAGAAATAAGCGCTCTCGCCACCGCTGCGACCGTAGGCCCGGCCCAAAGCCTGCGCGCCGACGATGATCGAACGGTCAGTGGGGACTGCAGCAGTCTTCTCCACCGGCGTGAACTTGCCGCCGGTGCCCTGGTCCACTTGCACCTTGGAACCCGTGTCAAAGCGGATGGCATAGCGCTTGAGCGTAGCGATCAGCATGCCACCCCACATGATGGTTTCCATGTTGTCGAACAGCGGATGCTTTGCCCCAGGCACCTTGCGAGCCACGGCATCTGCCACAGCCTTTGCCCACTGCGAGGTAGTGCCGCGCTGCTTGAGGTACAGGAACTGGCGCTCGGACACGAACCACACGTACAGAGGCGAGTTCCAGTACTTGTCGTCGTTCTCGTACTTGATGCCCTGCAGGGGAACAGTG
Organism: Comamonas koreensis; assembly: GCF_014076495.1. Classification (NCBI taxonomy): domain Bacteria; kingdom Pseudomonadati; phylum Pseudomonadota; class Betaproteobacteria; order Burkholderiales; family Comamonadaceae; genus Comamonas; species Comamonas koreensis. The sequence continues at coordinate 3,425,178 of NZ_CP043575.1, forward strand.
GACTCACGGATCTGCGAGCCAACGCGCTCGATGTCGGTGAAGGTCATCGCATCGGTGGTGGCCAGCTCTTCCACGCTGGTGGCGTCACCAGCATAGAACTGGCGGTTCTTGGTTGGAGCCTGGACATCATTGACCATGATGCCGTTGAAGTCCTCGTCAGAGTCTTGCGGCACAACCCAGTCGGAATGGTTCTGGGTGCCACGGGCGCCGGCCAGCTGCACCAGCGTGCGCTGGTCTTCCAGGCGGCCCATGTAATCGGTCAAGCCGGTCATCACCACATCGCGCAAATTGTGCACGGTGCGCTTCTGGGACATCTTGCCGCCGTTGTCGGCACCGGCGCGCGTCTGGTTGATCCAGATGTCCATGCTGGAGCTCGACGTTTTCATCATCTTGCCCTGCACGCGGGTGTCACCCATCACGGGCTTGCCGCGCAGAGGGTTGAACAGGTCGATGCTGACACGGTCACCTGCAGTCTTGGACAGGTCACCGGCCTTAACCACTGGATAGCCAGGCGCGGTCTGGTCCTTAGCCTTGCTGCCAAATTCGGCGTTCTTGGGCATTGGGCCCGAGAGCATGTTCAGGAAGCCGGGAGCCTGCTGCACCTTGGTGAACAGACCTGCGGAGAAGACTTTCGCAGCCAGTGGGCTGCCGATTGGGATGGAATTTGCTGCCATAGTGATTTACCTCAATTCACAACTTTGCGAAATACGCTGCCTGTTCGGCTGGCGACATGCTCTGCAGCTTTTGCGCGATCTGCGCTGCTGACAGGTTCTGTATTTCGTCGATTGCCGTTTCTTTCGGCGCGGCGCCTGCTGGGAACTGCTGCAGCGATGCGGGCATCTCGGAGTGCTGCTCCTTTGCCTTTGCCACAGCGGCTGCCTTGAGGTCTGCCGCGCCTGCCTTGGTAGTACCGAGGTCAATGGTCTTACCCGTCGAAGACTCCGCCATCTCGACAGCCTTGGCGAACCGCTCCGCCATGGGCTTGTCTTTCCATGCCGCTTGCTGCACCAGCAGTACATCGAACTGCTGCGCAACGGCGAACATGGCAGGATCATTGGCTTGGATATGGGCCAGCTTGGGCACCGTATCGATTGCCTCCTGCACAGCTTCACGCTGCTGGTTGGCCTGCCGCTCCTGCGCACTGGCATACGCCTGCTGCATAGGGTCGACCTTGTTGGCGAACTGCTCCTCCAGGCTCTTGCCAACGCTTTGCAGCTTGGCCACCGCCTTGTAGACAGTCGGGAAGTCTTCTTTCAGCTCAAGCAGCTCTGCGTCGGTCAGGTCGCCCGCTTTGTCCATCAACTCCGCTGCGCGCTCGGTGTCAGCATCACCGGGGGTACTGTTTTGCTTTGCGCGCAGCTGTTCAAGCTCGGTCTGTGCTTGCTGGTACTTGGCGTTGATCTCGTCGCGCTCGCGCTGCGCCGCTTGACGTTGTTCACGCTCACCAGCCAGGACAGTGAAGGGAAGAACGTGCTTGCCGTTTTTGGACTGAATGCCATCAGCGGTGTGCTCGTCGCCTTCGCCCTCGCCTGGGACGACTTCGGGTTTCTTTTCCTCTGCAGGGGCTGCAGATGAATCCTTTGCAGGCTCAGTGCCCGAGGTGCCCGGGGCCGCGTCGTCGTCCGGGGTGCCGGCCGACAGCTTCTCGTACAGAGCAAGCGCGTCTGTAGGGCTCAGGTTCTCAGGGATTTGGTCTGCTATTGGATCTGCCATAACTCTCGGTTCTCCGTTTAACGCACTGGTGCGAATAGGCCTGCATTGAGGACGTAACCCTGTCCGGGGTATCAACTGGGCCAGTGAACCGAAATTTATTGAGAATTTCTTACTCGTATCGGGAAAATTGAGCAAATCAAAACCGGCGCGTGGTCGGCTCAAAAGAGCATCAAAAGTTGCTTTTTGGAATAATTGATCCCCCTAATGATCTTCTATCAAGACACGCGCTAGCATAGGTCACGGGCCATCTAGGTTACATTGAGGTACACATCACTCATATCGAAGCAACATGCTGATCTACTGCGAAGGTGCCGCCCAAATCCGTCATCACACAACGGGCCTGATCTATGACATTCAAGCTGACGAACTGGATTGGAGCCAAGTAGGAGGCGACGAGGGGCCTATGGGTGCGTCAACTCACTATCAGGCCCAACTTGAGCATCCCGAATTAGGACTGTTGACGTGGGATATATGGGAATACCCCGTGGGTGTGGAAAACAGTACAGCGAGAAACGTAAATGGTCATGAGGTTATTCATGATTTACGGTATGGACTGGAGCATGTACCAGACATAGAAGACGCAGACGACTGGATAAATCCGTATATTCCAAATGATCCTTATGAGATTTTCAAGGAGTCAATCACAGAAGCCAATGTACTAGTGAATACGTCTGGCTCAGCCGAAGGAACGGGGCTCATCAACCGTATGGTTTTCTCTCACTACATTACAGCCATGGAGGCGTTTTTGTGTGATGCTCTGCTAAATGCGGTTTCAGATGACACCACCGCTAGAGGAAGGCTACTAAAGGAGCTTAAAGGGCTTCGGGAGCAAAAATTCACATTGAATGAGATCGCGGCAGATCCAGACATTGTGATTAGCAGCTTACAAAATCACCTACGCTCAATCGTCTACCATAATCTGGTAGTCGTAGGCGATTTATTCAAAATCGCTCTTGATATCGATATTTTCCAATTTATCGACGATAAGGATTTCTTATTTAAAGCGGTATTATTACGCCACGATTGCGTTCGTCGCAATGGTAAGGACAAAGATGGAAATATATTAGATGTTTTCACAAAAGACTTTGTAATAGAAACCGGCCAAGCGATCAGGTTCTTCATCGCTTCTCTTGCTTTGGCTATGGATCAAAGGGTTTTCCGGGGGATTACGGAGAAGCTCGAAAAACTGGAGGCGGAGCTCTCATTGTCCGGTTCGTAGCCGGAGGTCCTATCCATTGAACGTCAGGCCCATATTGGCGGAAACACAAGGAATCGAACCCTCACCCGCTCTTCACGGATGGCGACGGTTTTCAAGACCGTTTCCCGACCTTCGGGGCATGCTTCCGGTTGATGGCGGCCAGGCACTCCCAACCCTGCATTGCTGCTTGACCATCAGGAAACAAACCTAGTGACCTCCGTTTTGCCGCGCTTCACAAGCCGCTGGTCAGGCGGCGGGATCCGTGCAGTAGGCCGATACCACTCTGCGTGGCCGTTCCCGGCTAGGTTCGTTTCCTGATGCCCCTCGCAAGGGGCTTCAAGGCCTGTGCTGTTCCTACGTTCTCAGGCTACGCGCCGTCCGATCTCTCGATCAAGCTGCCACTGCGAAGCCACCGTTGGCAGCCACGGCACCCTTGGAGGATGCGGAGGCCTTGGCGATGGCAGCAATAGCTGCTACAGACGAAGAAGCAAAAGCGTTTGCAGTTACTTGGTTTGCTTGGTTTCGCCTTGCGGCCGGGCTCCGCTTGCCCGAGTCGTAAATCTCCGCGTCCTCGCGCTGTCTAAACCAGGTCAGCCCCACAGGATATGTCTAGGTTAGGTTCAAGAATCCCGCCGCGTCCGACCTGCAGATCAAACACACCTTTTGTGCCTAAACATATCTTGTGGAGCTGGGCGGAATCGAACCGCCGTCCAGCACGCACCTACTTCAACCTCTTGGCAGCATCACTGCTTGCCTCACGACCATCAACGCTAACTGCAGGTGACGAACTTACCCACTCGCCGCGTGTCTGGTTGCAATGGCTGGACTTGAACCAGCGACCTTCGGGGTATGAACCCGCTGAGCTACCAACTGCTCCACATTGCAGAATCAGGATGCTCAAAAGATGGCTCACATACGGCAGTGTTTCCACAACAAATCACACGGAGAGCCCCAGTTGCGGCGCCCACCCGCAACACCATCAATCGAGCAAGACTCAATATTAAATTGATCTTTAATCACTTGGCAAGACACGCGGAGCGTAAATTGTTTCAGGCTGTGGCGTGGTGTCTACGACTGGCAGTTGCACTCCCATGCCTTGCGCCATGGCTTGCAGCTCCTGGACGGCCCGTGCGAGGTCAACCGCAAGCTTGCGGGCCTCCATCAGCGTCTTCTCCGAGTCGGCCTCCTTGGCATTGATCTCCGCTGCAATCTTCGCCATGTTGAGCGTAGCTGCCTCCTGTTGCATCGCCTGCTGAATTTGCTGAGCCTGCTGAGCAGCCTGCTGATCGGCCTGCATCTGCTCGGGCGTCTTGACGCCTCCCACCGAGCGGATGCGATCGGCGATCTCATATTTGCGCGGGCTGTCCGTCTGCTCAAAGACGATGTCGGCCACAGCGGCCTGCATCTGCGGCGGCAGCGACTTGACCATCTCGGTCATCTGCTGCATTTGCTGCATCTTGAAGCTCGGTGTAGCCGGCACGTCGTCGAGAACCAGCACCGGGCGCACGCGCGTAGTGTCGTTCTCAATGACGGTCTGCCCAGTCGCTGGATCCACTACCCGTCGGTTGAACACAATCGTCTTGGCCTTGGCGCCCTGCCCAATCTTGACCCGCGTCTCCTTGCCCAGCATGTCCTGCAGGCGCATCTCAAAAAGCATTTGCCCAGCAATGCGGCGCGCGATGCGGTAGTTGTCGTTCAGGTCAGCCAGGCCATTGACGCCTTGCTCCACCAGCGAGTTGATCGCAAAGCCGCTAGTCGCGCTGGAGTTCTGGCCCATCAGCGCCTTGTGCACGCCCGAGGCCTCCGGGATGCTCTGCTTGGCCTCCTGCAGCGCCTGGAATTGCTGCGAGGAGATGTCCGCGCCGCTGTCCACCTGGAACTGCGAGTCAGGGGTTCGACCCTTTTTGAGAATGATGTAGGCGTCCTGGCGAGACACCTCGGCGGCCGCAGCTTCATGGTCCTCCACCGCATCGGCGTCGGCGATCACCCGCTTGCTGTTCATGGCCCAGAGCATCTTGCTCTTGCGGGCGTTGACTTCGCGCTGGGGCGAGAGCATCACGCGGATGATCCCGTACGGCGCACCCGACAGATCCTCGCGCTTGCCGAAGAAAGGCACATATGGGAACAGGCGATGGTTGTAGGGGCTCGGAGTGTCGTACAGCATGTGCGGGCCGACGTACCAAGCCAGGCGGACCTTCTGGAACACGGCCGGCTTGACCTGGGCGCCCTCCTCAACGATCAGGCGCTGGTGCTCCACGTTGTCGAAGTCGCACTCCACAACCGTGCCGGTGGGCAGCCGAAGCGTGTAGCCCTGCACCGCCTTGCGATACCACACCTCGGAGATCAGCACGCTGTTGTCTGCGCGGTTCACGTACATGTGCTCGCTCAGCCTGGTGTCACGGCTGATGTTGAAGTGCTGGATGAGGCCCGTGTTGCCGTTGTCCAGCAACGGATCGTAGCCCTGCCAGTTGGTACCGCACTGGCGCAGCAGCTCAGCGAACATGGGGAACATGCCAATGGCGTCATCGAGCAGGATCCAGCGGCGGCGGATCAGGTAGCGCGCATCGGACAGGTCAGGCTCCTTGCTGCGCCAATCCCAGTAGATCTCGCTGCGGTGGACGTAGCGGGCCATGTAGGCGTTCTGGGCCAGTCCATCGCGCTCGCGCCCGATGTAGACCCACCCCAGCCCCGCCTTCACCTCGGCTGCATAGGCCTCGGAGGTGGCGCGATCCAGTCCGGACTCCGTCTCGTCACGCTTGACCAGCAGCGACAGGCCCTCGGCCATGTCATCGGTGCACACGTCATCGTCCTCGGGTCGCACCCGGAAGTCCGACCGGCTCTTGACCTCCATGCCCAGCACCGTGTCGACAGTGGGCTGGATCAGGTTGGTGATGACCTCGGGCTGACCTCGGTCCTGCAGCGTCTCCTTATCTTCCTGGGACAGCTGGTGGTTGTCGTAGAAGTCGCAGCAGATATTGGCCTCGGTGCGCCACCCGCTCGGCTGCAGGGGCAGCTCCATCATCCAGCCCTCAATGATGCTGCGGTCAAGGGGCTTGTCCGCCAGCTCGGGGGCGACATCGCTCACGTTGTCGGTCGGGTCGGTCCCGAATTCGGCGGTGGTAGTGTTCATGCGCAAGGCCTGGTCAAAAATAGTCGCAGTTGCGCAGATTCTCAGGACAGGGGCTAACTCGTACCAGTCAAACCCAACTCGATCCACGACGCCGGCGCATGACCTGGCCCGTGCCCTTGCTGGGGATGGTGATGGCGTAGCGCAGCATCATCAGCGCGTAGCGTGTCGAGTCCAGCAAGTCGTCGTGCGCCTTCACGATCTTCCCGTCCTTGCGGTGGTACATGTTGTACTCGTTGAACCACTCGCTGAGCGTGGAGAAGACGCGAATGCGCAGCGGCTTCTCCCCCTTCAACAGGGTCTGCTGCCGGGCGTATTCCGCCGGATCGTTCGCGTTGAAGCCGTCCAGCATCATCATCAGCCCGGCCTCCACCGACGTTCGGTTCACCCGGGTCTGCCCGTCCAGCGTGTGCCCCTCTGGAAACTTCGCGTTCTCGTGGAGCATGTTCAGGCCATGGCCACGATACTGCTCCGACAACTGCGCGCCGCCGTCCTTGCCGTGCTGCAGGCCGTCGTGCGGCCAGGCAAAGGGTATCCAGTCGCCGCGCTGTAGCGCCTTGGGGGCGAGCTGGGCCGGGGTCTGCTTGCTCTCGCTGAGCGTGTCGTACAGGTAGACGATGTTCTCGTCGCGGTCCCAGGCCAGCCAGCTCATGGCAGTCGGGTGGTCCCAGCCGAAGTCGATCGCGCCAATGCGCGGCCACAGATCGGGGATGCTGAACGGCGCGACCTTGATGATCTCTTCGTCGGTGCCGAAGATCTGGCCGTCGCCCAGCGCCGGATAACCCCGGGAGCGGGCCTTGCGCAAGTGCGGAGGCGTGGATGCCAGCAGCTCGGCCTTGGTGCGCGCGCTCAGGTGGGGCACATCATCCCAGCCGGCCATGACCAGGTACTTGGATTCGGAGCCGGGCACTCTAGGCATCGTCGTCCTTGTAGATGTCCGGGATGCCATTGGGCAGGAAGGATCGCACCGTCTCGCTCATGCCCTCCAGTGGCGTGAACGTGATGTTGATGAGGCCATTGGTGGTGGCCGTCCGGATAAGGCACTCGCCGTAGATGTCGTACGGGGGCTCCTCATCTAGCCAGATCACGTCCTGCTCGGTGCCCTCAAATGAGCCGCGCCCCTGCTGGAAGGACTTGATGCCCAGCTTTGACCAGCCGCCAGTGATGTGGCGGACCTGCACGGTATCCATCAGGTCCTGCACGCCTTGTTTCCATGAGATTGACCCGATGTCATCGCCCGGCACCAGGCCGGTGCCCGCGACACCCTTGCGCGCGCCGTCGAACTTGATGTCGCCAAACAGCTTGTTCTGCACAATGTCCCGGCTGGTTTCGTTGGTCTTGCCGGCCGCCCAGGCCTTGATCGGCTTGTCGAACCTCCGACCCACCCACCAATGCGGATAGCGGCCGGTCAGGTGCAGTGCCATCTCGTACCCGCCGGCGCCCTCGGTCTTCCCGATCCGGTTGGCCGCCAGAAAGCAGCGCTCACGATACTGTGCCCCGGCCGCGAAGAACTCCAAGTGCTTGGGGTAGAGCTCGCGCCGTAGCGGGCCTTCGTCGGGGTAGTAGGTGAACAGCTTGCGCCGGGCCTCGCGCCGGGCTTTCTCCTGCAGCAGCTCCAGCAGCTGGGCCTTCTGCTCGCGCGTGAGCCCCGCCAGATCAGGCTTTGCCGGCGGTGTACGCAGCGATTTGCTTGTCGAGCTCATCGTCTCCCAACTCCGTCACCTGCTTGACCTCGATGCGCTCCTTGAACATGCCCAGGTGCTTACCGATGTCCACCAGAGCAGCGCGCTTGTCCGCCAGCTTGAACTTGACGCGCTTCACATCGCGGGCATCTTCGCCGCGCCCGTCGACAAAATCCTCGACCGTCACCTCAGAGAGCGCGGCAGCCTGGTCGCGGGTCAGGCTGGAGAAGTCCAGCACCGGGTCGCCGTCGTGCCCGATACGCATGTAGTCGTGCATGTTGGCGAAACCGAGCTTTGCCAGCTCCTTGAGCACCATGTCCTGGGTGATCTCAGTGCGCTCAGACCGCTTGTCCTTTGCAGCCTGCACGGCAGCTGCAACGCTAACATGCGCTAACAAACGGGCCGCCTGCTCGTTTGCCGTCTTGGGCGAGTAGCCGGCACGAATGGCCGCCTGCGTCCCGTTGAGGTCCACAAGGTACTCGTCCACAAACCGCTGCTGCCTGGGCGTCAACGCCATCAATCCACCCTCAACTTTCCGTGTTCTACAAGCCACTGCGCAGCGATGATCCGCTGCTTGACCCAGGCCTGTGATATTCCCCACTCTGCCGATATTTGGGCACTCGTGCGCGTGCGGGCGGCTACCAGCAGCTCACGCATCCGCGCTTTTGTCCAGGCTACTCGCGGCTTTTTGGCAGCAGAGCCTGCCGGGCGCGTACCGCGTTGATCAATGCCTTCTTCTCGCCTGCACACTCCTTCGCGCTCCCCGTTACCTCCACCAATCGCTCGGTGACATCGTACAAATCGCCCGTAGTCAGAGGGTTGGCCAGCTGCCCAGGGCATTCCTGCATCAGCCGATCATCGACCGGTGGCGCCGAAACTAGCGTTGAGCGCTGCGCGCAGCCCGTCAGAGATGACAGGATCAGAAGGGCACATGGCAGCACCAGCAGCGACTGGCGCCTGGCTTGCAAGAAGTTTTGTCGTGGCATGGTTCGCCTTCTCCGCGTTGAGCATTGACTTGAGGCCCGAGGCCTCCGCTTTGGCCGCTTGCGTGGCAGCCTTGGCCTGGTCCAGCGCAGCGTTGTCCAGGACCGGGACAACCTTCTCGACTGTCTGCACCACGGTCTTGGTGATGACTTCGGCCTCTTTGTGGCCTGCAGCCGACCACTTGTAGCCAAAGCCCAGGCCGGCAGTGAACACGATGGCCGCGCCCACAATCAACCCGACTATCTTTTCGATCAGTGACATACGGTCCGCCCCCACGATGAGTAAATGAGCTGGTGTTTCAGCAAGATCTTGGGCGAGTAGGTTTCGTTCTCGTGCTGGTTGGATGCCAGGATCCCCGGGTTGATGAACCCGGTTGCCTGCCACGACAGCGGATCGGGGGAACGGGCCTTGCGCCGATTGGTCCACCCCAGGCCGCCGTTGTAGCTGGACAGTGCGAAGTTCCACCGATCGCACTCTGTGTGTCCCTTGACGCGGTCATACAGCCACCGGTCATACCAGACCCCGGCGCGAATAGACCATGTGGGATTCAAAGGCTCAACTGCACCCCAAGCAGCCGCCTCATTGGCCCACTTGGCCGTTGCTGGCATGAATTGCATGAGCCCCAGAGCGCCGGTCCGTGATACGGCTTGTGCGCGCCAAAGACTCTCCTGGTGGATCTGGCCGGCGATGGCCGGCACAGGAGCCGGGATGCCAAAGCGAAACTGGGCCTCTCGCGTGAGCTGGGCCCGGTACTGCAGGGCAGCAGCCGGGATGGCCTGGGCCATGACATTGCCGCAGAGCAAGGCGATTGCGCAAGCGACCCAATGGCCGATGCCGGGGCGACTCACTGTCGCACCTCAAGGTGCTTGATCCGGTCGTCAAGAATTTCACAGTACGCGGTCATTGCCTGGGCCTGGCGCTTCATGCGACCTTGCTCCGCTTCGGTCAGCTTCTGGAACATGGGGTTGTCCGACACAAAGGCATTCAACTTGTCCAGGCGGTCTCGCAGATCGGAATGCTCGCGTAGCATTCGCTCCTCGTGCGGTGATCGGTCGCTAGGTCGCGCCTTGGACCCGGCAGGCACCTCTTTGATGAGGATGTCGGAGCCTGGGTAGACATACAACTCGACCTCATCACCAGGCTCCAAGATCTGGCCGGTTATCGCTGTCTCCACTTTCGCCTCGTAGGAGCCACCGTTCTTCGGGACTTGGATTCGGATTTTCAGGGTCATGGTTCGCGCTCAGGAAAGTCTCCAGCAACCGGCTGGCTCGGTTTGAATAGTTGCCCCCTGGCTGGGGCGCACAGATCAATATCTGGCACCGTTCTCAACTGCCGTGTGAACCCTGTTGCGTGGGTCAGGAGCGGTGCAAGGGGGTGAGCCCTTGCGTACGCACGGCTACATCCGCCTCAGGAATTGGTTTGAATATTTCGGCACGCGCCGGTGCAAAAGCAGGCATTACCGTTGGGGCACGCCTTGATGTTGGGAACAAAACCTACGGGCAGCAGGTTGGGCATGGCTAGAGGCCGAGGCACCCGCCCAATACCACCGCAGCGATGACAATTGCGGCTGGCAAGGCCGAAGAATCTTTCATCCCGCGAGAGTCCCGTCCCACGGCATTGCTCGCAATCCAGTAGCCCACCCAGGCGAACATCGTTACGTGCCCCGCCTTGTAGAGGACCGTCTGCGCGGCGGGCAGATCGCTGCCCACCAGCCAGGCCAATGTGTACAAGGCCAAACCCAGGCACAACCACTGCGCCATCTTCAATTTCTCTTTGATCTGCATCTTCGACACCACCAGAGTTAATGTGCTTGCTGCCAAGATCGCGGCCGCGATCCACCGTTTGTCTTTGTCCATCGGATTGCTCCAATTCCTTGATGGCCCGCTTGAGATAAACCGCTTGGTCGAGCGTCTCTTCGTAGGCGTGTTGCAACCATTGCTTCAAGTCCAGCGGGTTGTCAGCCACTGACACGCCGTACTTCTTCATGCCGAAGGCCTGGCGAGCAGAAATGTCAGCACACACCTGCGCCTCAACCCCGTGCGGCACGGCCCCGGCGGCCGGAGCTTCTCCGTCAACCTCTGCACATTTCATTGAACATCCTTTGCAACTCGTGGCCGGTGATGGCGCTGGACTCCCAGATCAGCCAACCCGCCTTCCTGTTGCGCCGCTTGCGAACAATCAGGCGTTTCTTGGAAAGAACACAAAGCGCGTCCTCCACCTGCTTGCGCTTGAGCCCGGTGGCGGCGGCGATGTCTCTGCCCATCACCTCCACCCCGGCGCCCGCGCGGATCACATCGAGGATGCGCTTCTGGTTCGTCATTCATCAAGACCCGGGGCCTCATACGCATTGACGCCGAAGTATTCGCACAGCACTTCACGCGCCTGCTCAGCTGATCGGCAGAGCGCATGCGCCCAGCCTTGCGAGGTGAAGTGGTCACGCCACTCCACCTGCTCGGGTGACTCGCGCCCCGTGGCCGTTTTCATCTCAATGACAAGTCCGGCAACTGCACCCACACGCACCGACAGATGCAGATCCGGGAATCCAGGTTTTGTACCGAGGGCCTTCATCTGGGCCCCTGTAAAGGCATCACGCTTGCCCCCGTTGGGCGAGTGATGCAGCCAACGCAGACCCGGCATCAATTGCCGGACTGCCTGCTTGTGCGACCAGCGAACAAGGCGTGCCTGCTCGGCCTCCTCGCTTCGATTGATCGTTCTTGAACGGTTTGCGGTCATGTCGTGATTTTAAATCAACATGATCAAATCTCACGCAATGATGCAATGTGTTGCAAGTGCACCAATGACCACTTCCCCGGACTTCCACGGCGACTCCACGGCCATGAAAGCACCTAGTCAATTGTTATATTTGACTTTTCTCACATTTTTCCCCGATTCCACGAATTCCTCAGCGTTATAGATCCAGATACCCCAACTGCCTAATATTTAATCAATTTTTTAAGGTGGGCATAGATGGGAGAATTTGGGGAAGTAGGTATAGGTATATATATTTATATATATTTTTCAATATCTTATCTATAGACAGCAGTTCCCCAAGAGTTCCACAGAGCTCGGAGAACTTGGAGAATTCCAGCTCAAAAAATGTTTGCACATGCTCACATAGCAATCAAGGGTAAACCCTTGTGAAATGATTGAACTTTAATCACACGACAGTGAACATTTCTGTATGATTGAGCCTGGATCAACTGCAAAAGATGATCTTTGATAAACACCTGCAATGACGGGTGATCAACTTCAACAGAGGTAACACATGCAATTCGTGAACATTCACGGGAGGCCGGTTTCGACCGAGGCCACCCAGAAATCACCGGTCTCAAAGAAGGAGGCGCCGAAGTCTTTTCACAAAGGCTGGAAGGTGCTGGGCGTGCACCCCGACCGCGTGAAGGAGGCCAAGGCCGTGCACGAGGCCGGTCAAAAGCGTCCATCGATCAAGGGCTACAAGCCTTTCAACCAATCCGAGTGGCTGCGGCAAGCGACCTTGAAGCCGGTGCAGTCCAAGCCCATGGCGACACCCGAGGGCGCGGGCCAACTGGCCGACCTGGCGCGCTCGAGCGGTTGGCTCAACGTGGTGGTGCAAGAGGTGATGAAGGGAGGGCACAAGTAATGGCGCGCGCCCTCCTCCAATTCTCATCATGCCTGGCGCTCGCCGCTGTGTGTGTGGCCGCCTATGTGCAGGTCATGCGCCTGGCCGATGCGGGCGCCAGTGACCTCGTCGTGATCCCCTTGACCCTGGTGATCGCTGTCCTCTTTGTCGCCTGTGGCACGGGCGCTGTCTTCGCATGGGAGCCTGAACATGTCCACGGCTGAACTCCAAACTTCATCATCCACCACCAATCAAACCGCCAAGCCCAAGGAGTTGACGGCTGAGCAAAAGGATCAGCTCAACCGGGTTCAAGAGGTATTCCGTGGATCGCCTCTCCCTCCCACTGATCCCTCCGCCATCACCCTGACACTGCAGGCGCGCGGCGAGCGCTTCGCCCAGCATGTGGATGTGGCCACTGAAACCTTGGGGTTCCATACGCTCAACGATCACTTCGCCAAGGGATTCAAGAACCACGACACCGAGAGGTCGCTGGCGTACATCAGCGGAAGCATGGGACGCCTACTGCACGGGCCAGGCAAGACGGCCACGGTTTTCATCGAGCCCGAGAAGCACCTCATGGAGTTCGCCACCGCCGGCAGCTGCTTTATCGAGATGCTCACCCAGCTGGCCGATGCTCTGGAGGCAGTCATCCTGAACGCAGACGGTGCAGTTCTTAGTGAGGCCGAGCTCAAGGCCCTTGGCGAGCAAATCAACGCCGGGGTGCGCAAGAAGATGCAGCAGCACCGGGCTGCGCACACCGTCGTGATGCCCGACGGCGAAGTGCGGCTCTACAACGGACTGTCCTTCACTTACGACGTGCTGGACGCCAAGGGCGACTGGGACCACACCGTTTATTTCGATGCCGCGCCGGCGACGGTCAGCCAGGGTCGGGCCAATGGCCTGAACATGGCCGCGGAGCTGATGAAGTTCCACAAGGCCCATAAGCGTGGCTTCTACTGGTTTGGGCGCGTGCTGGAAGCTGCGTACGAGGCCAAGAAGAAAGATCCGCGCGTCAAGTACAGCAAACCCTGCGTAGAAAACGTTGTGGCTGGCTTCATGACCGGCATCGAAGCCTTTGTCCAAGTCGGTTGCAAACACACGAATGTCGAATGGATCAACGCGCGCATCGACGAAGCCGAGCAGAGCTATGCCCGGGATCTGGCTGAAAAGGCTGAGTTCGCCGAGCGCATGCGCAACGCCCGGGCGGCAGCCGCGGCCAAGCGATCAGCGGCCGCGCAGGGAGGGTCATCGAAATGAGCGCCGTTGCAATCTCCCTCCCCTCCGACCACCTGGGCCTGCACCAGCAGGCGCCTTACGGCTCCCAGATCCTGCAGGCTGGCGGCGATCTGCGCTATCCGGAGATCGTCACCGGCGATGTGCTGCAGATCGACTTCGACGTCAAATCCATCAAGCACGACGGCCTGTACTTGATCGTCATCCGCAGCAAGGATGGCGCGCCGTGGCGCTGCGCACGCCGCTTCATGCGCGTGCCGAGCTTCTCCAGCGCGGGCATCGCCATCCACGGCCAGGACGTTGCCGCCGAAGGCTGGGCGCCCGTGCCCGATGAACTCATGAGCCGCATTGAAGTCTTCGGCGCGATCCGCGAGGTCTTCAAGCCCGTCAGCAAGATGGGGAGGTAGCGCGATGTCGGAACCACTCCCACCCAACACCCATGTCTGCGATTACATGCGCAGCTCCGTGGCTGTTTTGTACGACTACCTGCTGGGATCAGGTGACGAAGTCCCAACGCTTCGCAAGCTCTCCATCTCCAAGCTCGCAATCATGCTGCGCGACGAGATTGATGCAGCCAAGCGCGAGTCGCCCTCGTTCGCCGCCCAGCAGGACCAGAAATTCCAGGCCATCAAGGCCCAGCTGCTCAAGAAGCCGCGCAAAAACTCCCGCCTCTACAAGGAACTCAATCATGGATAGGCCCACCACCCCTACCCCCAACATCATCGAGCTCGCGCTGAAGCATGGCGCATCCAGCTACCGCAATCGCGCGGACACCGCCCACCCGGCGTACGGCTTCACCGAGCGGGGCCTGGTGCAGTTTGCGGAGGCGCTGCTTACAGGGTGCCATTGCCCTGATACCGCCGTGAAGCCGGCGAACCTGCAGGCCTTCGACGCAGCGGAATTCCTGGCAACCCCCAAGGATTGCGTTGACTACCTGCGCGAGTTCATCAATAAAGAGGACGAGCAACTGATCACCGGCGCGGTCGACGATGTGGTGCGCGCCCTGCAGCGATTCGCCGGCCGGCTAGCAGCGGTGCAAGCAGAGCCAGCGAGCTACGAGTTCCAGGATCGTGATGGCAAATGGTGCGCTTTTGCCAATGAAGACCATCGCCGCAACACAGAGCGCGATGGGACATGGCCAATCCGCGCGCTCTATACAGCCCCCCATCCCGTTGACGGGCTGGAGCCTGTCCGCCAGGCCATCCGCGACTATCACCATGCACTCGACACGCACAAGCACGGCGGCGTGGCCGCGCACGCAGCAGTCGATGCCATCGAGACTGCGCTGGGCATGCCCTGGCACCAGGGCGAGGAAGCGGGCCGGCGGGCGGCTGCGGCTGAACAAGGCGGTGCAGCATGAAGACCGATCCACGCAAGGGATGCGCGAACGAGCGCGAGCTGTGGCTGTGGGCCGCTATCCATGACCTGCTCGCCCATCCGCTGATGGTGCTCACCTGGTATAGCCGGCCGGCGCTTTGGTTTCACGACTTCACATCACACCGCGCATGGCCGCGCGCCGTGAGCGCCGCTGCTACCGTCACAGCGCACGCTACACGTTTCGGCAGTGTGCGCGTAGCCGCGCAGAGTCCAGGCGTTTGGCGCGTCTACCACGGGCAGGTCAATCACGCGATCACGCTGGCCGCCTTGTCAGGTGATGAGGCTTTGTACAGGGCGTTGCGGTGGTTCGACTCCCTGGGCGCAGAGTTTGGCGGTCGTTTCTCGCCGCAGACATCGGAGGCACTGTGATGCGTCAAAAAGGAATCACCCTTATCGAAACCTTGCTTGTGGTCGCCCTCACCGTCGTCGTGTTCCTGGTTGGCAGTTGCGTGATGGATCCCGAGCGAGTGGCTCAACGCGCCGCCGAGGAAGCGGCGGAGAAAAAAGCCGTGGAAGCGAGGCGCCAAGCCGAACTCAAGCCGCGAAAAATCAGCGAAGCCGATGGCTGCGAGGTCTGGGCGTTCAACCCCGGCCAGCGCTGGCAGTACTTCACGCGCTGCGGCAGCAAGACCGAAACCAAGACCACATGGGAGGAATGCCGCACCGTGACCTCCGGCAAGACTTCGCGTACCGAATGCACGCCTCACAGCGCGACCGTGACCAACGAACCCAAGGATGCCCAATGACAGCCGCCATGCCCCAAAACATAGACGCCTTGAGCCTGGCCGACTGGATTGACTCAGACTTCGATCCAGACGAAATGCTCGAGCGCGGATACGACGCCATTGCGGCCGAGCTGCGCCGGCTGAGTAAGGTGGAAGCGGCCTTCAAGGAATGGATCGAAAAAACCGATTGGGTCCAGCGCACAGCGAAACCCGCCGAGCTGGGCGTCCACCGGGCCGATGTGCTGGCTAGTCGCATCGCGGCGATGGATGCGGAAATCCGCGTCACTAACGACATGAACCAGCAGCTGCGTGACCAGAACACCGCAGTCGATGCGGCGTGCGCGGCGCTGGAGAAAGCCGGTATCGAAGCGGCCAACCGCGCCGCGGCCGCTGAGCAGCAAGTCACCGCCCTCACCCAGCGCCTGGACATGGCCAATCGGCTGAACACCGATGCGTGCAATCTGTTGGCGCAGCAAGCTGCCAGCGAGCGCCTCGCGAAGGCATTCCCCCAGGCTGCCGAAATGTTTCATCCGCTCTATGTCCAAGGCTTTAAGGCCGGCTATCGCCGGGGTGGCGCGCGCGGGAAGCGCTCTGTTCTGCGCCAAGTCGGCAAGCTGGTCGATGAAGTGATTGCCGCTCCTCCTCCGCCTGAGCAGGAGCCGCGCACCAATGAGTGGCACCACAACAGCAGAGTCGAATCCGCAGCCGGTATTCGTGATGCCTTAAGCCGAATGGGTGTGTACCTCACGATCACGACCATTCTTCAGCTTGTTGACATCACGCGCAAGGCACATGAAATAGGAGCCACCAATGATTGAACACCCCAAAATTACCGACGCCCAGATTGACGAGATCTTCAACGCCATGCCAGGCGGGCCTGCAGGCTTCATGAAGTCCTGGGGCTACCGTCAGTTTGCCCAGCAGCTGCTCGCGCTGCGGGCCATGCCAACCTGGGAGCCAGCATTCGACATCATGGTCCCTGAGCAAGAGGAACTGGTGATGCAGTTCTGCATGGAAATCGCGGGCCCAAAAGGAAAGCCCGGCCGCCCGCCTGATCCGGTCCGTTTGCTGGAGATGGCCGAGGCGCTGTACCAAGTTGAGCGGCAAGCCGCTGTAAAGCTCCCCCAGTCGGGTGAACTTGTAAATGTAGTGAAGCCCTCAGCCTCGTGACCCAGTACTACACCACCACCGAAGTGGCCGAGCGCGAGGGCCTGAGCCGCTTTGCTGTACTGCACATGTGCCGGCGCGGGACCATTACCCCAGCCAAGATGGTCGCCGGTCGCTGGTTGATCCAGGCCGGCTATCACTTCACTTACCGGCCGCCGGGGCGGCCGTCAAGCACCAGAAAGGAATGCGACGCAACATAGTTTATGAGATGATGCGCACACAATAACGTGGAGCGCATTTTGATACATAGACGCAGGCCAGTACCTCAACATTTCGGTTTCTACCCATTACCAATAGAATTCGACGAAAAGCAATTTCGAATTTCGACCCTCCCAGGCCTTTCGAAAACCGTAGCTGAGTTAAAGCAAAAAGAGACATTCGCAGGCGACTGGTTCTATGCACCCGCAGCATGCGCGAATATTCACGGCGTCGGTTACAGGAACATGCCTTTTTCCACGAGGATCTTTGGCCTACCTCACACGCACACGATCAACATACAAGGGTCTCAGGATCCAGACGAGGTAGAGTTTGTAGTTTGGTGTCTTTCTTTCTTTGTGGGAATGCGCCTTACGACTACTCCAAATGGATTTCTCGATGGCACTCCACTAACGCCGGGCGATCTTACAGACTTCCAATTGGGCGGTAACGAAAAACCCGCAATTGACCTCGCCTTAAATTTTTACGCCAAGCATGGAGAAGGATCCGTTGCAGCAAAAAGGTTGTGCGCAGTGATTCACGCGCTATTTTTGGCTCAATACAATCGAAATTTACCATTCGAGAAATTTCAATATCTTTATATGGCCATAGACGCATGCTTCAAAATCATGCAAGGCCAGACAAAACCAAAATCATCCGTGGGGCACGGTCAAAGAATTGAATGGATGTGCAATTTTTATGGGATGCCGATACCAGTGTGGGCAAAGTATGATGCGGCGACTAGAATTTCTGATATTTCTGATTTGCGCAACCCAGCTATTCACGAAGCATTATTTTTTGGTGAGCCACTCGGGTTCGCCGCTTCTGGCGGATATGAAACTTGGCCTAGCGAAATCAACCTAGCACTGGAAATGCGGGCGTTGATCTGCAGATTCGTAGTCGCTATCCTCGGACGAACCGACGTACCCTATGTGAAAAGCCCAATTGGCACCTCTCAGGTTTACGCGCTCGACTTGTAGGCAGAAGTCCTCGTCCAAAAAAAACCCGCCACGGAGGGCGGGTGCGCAATTCAACAGAGCAACACTAGGCTGCTACGTAGCATTCTACAAGGCTATTCTCAATCGACTTAGAAATAAGTTTGGCCTGGATAGCAGTATCCACCAGCTCGTCCAGCTCCTTGGCCTTGCACTTCATCAGCTTGAGCAGCTTGGATCGGGGCATGAAGCCCTGCGCCATCAGCGCGCTCTGTCCATCGGCAGCGCTGGTGAGCTTGCGCACCTTCTGGATGTAGCCCAGCATGCGCTGCAGCTGCTCGTCGAACTGACTGACCGTGCGCGACCTGGTCACCGCATCCAGTAGGCGCGAGTCGTAGTACTGCACATACTCGATAGCCCACTTCAAGTGCTGTGGCGTGATGCAGGTGTTCTGCGCCCTCTCCGCCTTGCACGCGATCATGGCCAGGCGCAGCGACTTCTCCAGCGTGCGGCCGAGCAGCACATCAACACCCTCGTGCTCAAACTTGTCCTTCCAGCCGTTGAGCTTGCGCTCGAAGGCCTGGATCAGCGGCAAGCAGGCATCGTCGAAGACCAGCGGAATGGTGTTCGGCTTCACATCCGGCCCGCAGACTCCCGCCAGGTCGCCGAAGGCCTGCCCCGTGATGTGCACCAGCTTGCACCACTCGGTGATGTGAAATGGCACATCTGCCGCGCGGCTGTGGAGGTTGATCAGTTGCCGGGGGCGGGTTGACTCAACCACGATGCAGCGGCCTAGAAACCCATCTTTGATCAGGTCGTCGGTCAGGTTACTGTAGAAGGTGTTGCCGGTCGTGGCTCCCAGCAGTGTGATGCCCGGGTTGTAAACCACGCGGGCCTGAACCTGTTGGTCCTGGCGCAGCGTCATTTGCGAATAGGTAGGTGGGCGCATCACGCCGTTGACCCGCCCATACGCCTCCACCAACTTGTCGATCGCCGCTTCGCCGTTGCTGTTCCCCTTGGCCCGAGACAGCTTGAGCATCTTGCCGATCTCGTCGATGCAAGCAAGGTGCGCGGGCGCCTGCAGCAGCTGAGAGAAGACTGCGCCGGCCGATGTGTATCCAGATCCGCCGATCAGCTCGGGCAGCCCGGCCTCCGTCAGAATCTGCTGCACAGCCGACTGTGGGTGCTCCTTGCCCTCGGTGGACTTGGCCACCATGATGAAGTAGAGGGATGTGAAGTTGTTGAACTGCGACACATAGGTGCGCGCCATCACCACGCTGCCTAGCGCGATGGCGGCGGCCACGGCCAGCTCAGGCTGCTCTTTGGGCGCTGTCGCGGCGATCCAGCGCGCAATCTCGCCCAGCATGCCGGGCGGGTTGATCACGAACGGAGGCAGCGCGGGCGCCGCCTCCTCGCTGGTGGTGGGCGGCAGCAGTATGCGGTCCGCCGCCGCCGGCGGTGATGATGAAATGTCCGGAGCTGGCGAAATGTCCGGAGCTGCGACGACTTGAGGCGGCGGCTCTTGCCGGCTGTCGCCGGCCGTGGCGCCAAAGCCATCGGGCACGACAAAGTCAGGTAGGCCGTCAACCGGCACCAGCTCGGCCAGCGCATCCACTGCGCGCATAAACTGCACCTGGTGCGTGTTCATCACCAGATCGATGGCGGTCATGCCGTAGTTGCCGCCAAAGTCGAAGATGCCGTTCGGATTGACGCCCACATTCGGATTTTCCGCTCCCCGCCAAGTAGCGATGCAGCGGTAACCGTCTCCGTGGTGGCGCGATGTGGGGATGAGGCGCGGCACCCAGAGATCCAGGTTCGCTAGGGCCTGCTGGTTCAGGCGGCTGTAGAACTCTGCGGCAGCCGACTGGTTGGTGTTGATGCGGTCGGTGCTGTCCTTGGGTTTGATGACCTTGCGGCTCTGATACTTCTTATCCGCCTCAGTCTGATACGGCGCGATGGTGGCCTGCACTCGCTCCAGAAACCCCTCAGGCAGGACAGGAAGATCTTCAACTTCGTATTCCTCAAGCATGTCCTCAGTCAGGTACACATAAGTGTGCCCTTCGGGATGACGGGTGCCGGGCATCAGGGTTTGACGACCGTCCGACAACACATCCAGCACGCGTGCGCCGCCGATGTTGAAGCTGCACGAGGGCTCCCCGTTGTACCGGAAGAACGCTGTATACCCTTTGGCGCCGCGCTTCTTCACAGGCGTCCATGGAATCAACCGATCCAGGGCATCCGTACCATTGGTATCGTAGTCCCGGTCCAGCGCAACGACGCGCGACTTCTTGCCGCAGAGCAACCCAATGCCAGCATCCGGCCAGGTGTCCCAAGTCTCCAGCTCAATGTCGGTGGGCATGCGATCAAAGTACCGCTCCCAATCGTTCATGCCGCGCCACCCCTCGACGGAGGAATAGGCGCCGGGGCGCTTCGTGCCGGGGGCGATGGGAATGACACAGTATCCGCGCTCTATGTAGACATAGGCACGGGACTTGAATGGTGAATTCATGCGGTGGCGGCCCCCACGGTGACAAAGTGCCCCGATTTCTTTTGCGAAATGAGCCGATCAACCGAGCGCTTCAGATCGATGGCCGTGCAGCTGTCCAGCTGTTCAACGTGGACTTCGATTGCCACCCTAACCTTTTTCGCCTCCTCGCTCGAATAGGCAAACACCCCCCCGGAAAGGCAGCGCTCGCACATGGCCTTGTGCGCGTCGTACGCCTGCAGAAGCTCCGGCCGCCAGTCCCGCCCGAGGCGCTTCTGCTGCGCCAAGTCGCATGCCACGCTGATGGTCTGAGACACGTACTCGGCCTGCTGCCGACATCCGCCGCCCCGCTCCAAGGCAAGGAAGTGCTCCCATATCTGAATCTTGAAACCGGCAAAGCTGGCGTCCGGCGTGCTCTCCAGTTTGCGGTTGCGCTGGTTCACGATGTCCCAGGGCATCACCCTGGAGGTGATCTTCTTGCGTGCAGTGCCCTTACGCATCGGCGCCACCTTGCACTTGGTCGGGCCGCACAATCGCCAAGGGCAGACCTGCAGCAATGGCAACGGTCCGGGCATGCTCTTCAGGTATAGAGTGACTCCACTTGTGCACGGCCTGCGGGGTGATGCCGCACTTCTCAGCGACGGCGCCGGTGCCCCCCGCCATCACCACTACGCCGCGCACTGAGAAGCCTACTGGAGCGGACTCGTTCCTAGTCTTGATTGAGTTTTGCAAAATTCCATCTCCAAATAAATTGAACTTTAATCAATTCTAGAGATAGTTGCGGACGCGCACAAGGCTTTAACCGAGTTGATTAAAGTTTATTTTTTACTTAAGCTATACCTATGTCGGACAGGCGGGCAGTGATCTGCGCGCGTCCTGAAACCATTCATAGTTGCGTACGGAGTCTGAACCCCATGAAATCGATACTTGCACAGCGCATACAAGCCGCGCGTGAAGCTATGTTCCCAGCGGTCAATCAAAAAGACATCGCCGCAAAGCTGGGCAAATCGCCCTCTGCAGTCTCCCTGTGGGAATCGGGCAAGAATGAGCCGAGACCCGCTGAAATTGTCGCCCTAGCCAAGACATTTGGTGTTTCTGTTGGTTGGCTCATGGGAGCAGATGAGACGAATAATACTGTACAGACATCCAGTAGTCAAGGAACCCCAGTGGTGTCCATTGACGCCCTAAAGACATGGGATTTGCAGGCGCCCGAAGAGTACGTCTACACGTCCCGAGACTATCCAGTAGGCACAGCGGTAGGATTCAAAAACAATAGCAGCGCACTACCATCTGTTGCGCCTATGGGAGCAATATGCATAGTCTCCCGAGCGCACCCCACAACGAACGGGACACCGGTGGTTGCAATGGTTGATGGCGATCTTTTGCTGCGCCGAATAGTGCAGGACGGTGGTCAAACGTTGCTGCTTTCCGACGATCCCAGATTCGCATCCATACCACTGGATAAAGCGACAGTGATTGGTCGCATCGTCGAAGTCATACAGCGCACAACGCTCTGACCCCAGCGGCCCGATCTTACGGGCCGTTACTTTTTACAGATACGTACTTCTACGTACGAGAAAGTTCTTGAACCTTAATCAACTTCGATCTATGATCTAGTCATCGAATGAGTTTTAGTCAACTTGATCGATGGCAATTCAACACGTAGATCGGAGAACAAATTGAACAAGGAAAAAATCTCATCATTGGCGGAGCGATTGCTCCAAGCTAAGGCCGCAGAGGATGCGGCCACCAAGGACCGCAAGGCCGTCGAGGCCGAGCTGGTCCAAGAGGTCGGAATTCAGAAGGCCAACGGTTCCAAGACCACTGCGTTCGACGCGTTCAAGGTGACCATCACCACTGCGCAGAACGTTAAGCTCGACTGGGATAAGTACGACGAGATGGTCGACGACATTCCTACCGAGTTTCGCCCTGTCAAGGCCAAGCGCGAAGTCGACGAAAAAGGCGTCAACTGGCTGCGTGAGCACAAGCCTGAGATCTACGCCAAGCTGCCGCTCACCATCACGGATCGCACGCCTACTGCCAAAGTGGAGCGTGTGTAATGCAGAAAGTCATCATCACCATCGAGAGAGCACCCAATGGCCAGGATGTGGTGAAGATCTCTGCAGACTACCAGGGCGCTGCCGCCCTTGATGAGGGCAACCCTGCCCACCAGATCGCCGCGCTGCTGATGCAGACCGCCGCGAGCCTCTCCGGCCTCGAAACCGCTGTCATCAACAGTGATGCTCCAGGTCCCAACCAAACTATCCTCTTGAAAGCTGCATAACCATGGCATTCGACCTTTCATCCATCAGCCGCGGCCGCCGTGCACGGCCGCCCAAGATCGTCGTCTACGGCCCACCGAAGATCGGTAAGTCCACCTTTGCGGCATCCGCGCCGGGTGCGATCGGCATCATCACCGAGGAAGGCCTGGACAACATCGACGTGCCGGCCTTCCCCAAGGCTACGCATTACAGCCAGGTTGAAGAGGCCATCAACACCCTGTTGACCTCGGACCACCCGTACAACACCGTGTTCGTCGACTCGCTCGATTGGCTGGAGCCGCTGATCCACGGAGCCATATGCGAGCGCGGCGGAGTCAAAAACATCGAAGACTTCGGTTACGGCAAGGGCTACGTTATGTCCGACGACAAGTGGCGCGAGTTCTTTGCCAAGCTGGATGAGTTGCGCGATAAGCGCAACATGGCCATTGTGTGCATTGCACATGAGCGCATCAGCAAGATCAAAAATCCGCTGCTGGCGGATGACTACGACGCATACGCGCTCAAGCTGGAGAAGCGCGCCCTCGGCATCGTCAACGAATGGGCCGACATCATTGCTTTTGCCGCTCATGAAACGATGACGCGCAACGTGGCCCAGAACCAGCAGCAGCAAAAGGACATCAAGGCGGTGAGCACCGGCCGCCGCATGCTGTACCTGAACCCGCACCCTGCGTACGTGGCAGGCAATCGCTACAGCCTCCCCGACTGCGAGCTCAACTGGTCGCAGTTCCAGGGCTTGCTCAACAATGCTCTGGCCCCGAAAGATTCTCAGAACGCAGCCGCATAACCGTTTTCGCTCGCCCTTAAACTTGAGTTTTAATCAACTCACCATTCAATTTTTAAGACATTCATCATGACTAATTTTGCAGACCTCAATTTCAAAGCCGACGAAGTAAAAGACGACTTCGCCATCCTCCCTCCCGGCGCCTATATCGCCATCATTACCTCATCGGAGCAGAAGGTGAACAAAGCCGGTACGGGCAAGTACCTGGCAGTCGTCTACGAGGTGATCGATGGCCCGGCCAAGGGGCGCAAGATCTTCTCGAACCTCAACCTCTGGAACGCCAGCGAAGCGGCATGCAAGATCGCCAAGATCGAGCTGTCCAAGATCTGCGAGGCACTGGGCATCAACGCTCCTCGTGACAGCAGCGAGCTGCACAACAAGCCCATGAAGCTGATGGTCGAGGTGACCATGGGCCAAGACAAGCAGGGCAACCCCCGCGAAGAAAACAAGATCAAGGAATGGCACCCTGCCACCGGTGCTGCGCCGGCCCTCACCACCAGCGCGGCGCCCGCACCCGCCAATCAGGCCCAGGCACCCGCCGCCTGGAATCAGCCCGCCACTGGCGCCGTTGCCTGGGCAGCGCCTGGCTCGCAATAAGTCTCCTCGCTAGAACAAGGCCCGTCCAAAGAGGCGGGCCGGTCTTAACTTCAACAGAGTTTCAACATGGTAGATATTGCTGACGCTACGTCGCCGGTGGTTGCGGCCATTGCCAAGGTCTACGAGGACCGCGAGGGAGCTGAGCCTCCCCGCACCTACCTCGGCGCCTCGATCATCGGCAAGGAGTGCGCGCGCTCTCTCTGGTACGACTTCCGCTGGGCCAGGCGCGAAAAGTTCGACGGCCGCATGCTGCGGCTCTTCCAAACCGGCCACCTTGCCGAACCGAGGTTCGTGCAAGACCTCCGCGACATCGGTTGCGAGATTCTTGACTGCGACCCGGCCACCGGCCGTCAGTTTGCTCACGCCGACCACAGCGGTCATATGGGTGGGCACATGGACGGCAAGGGCCGGTACATCCCGGGCGGCGGCCAAAAGTGGCACGTTCTGGAGTTCAAAACCCACTCCGCGAAATCGTTCAAGGAACTGCTCGCCAAGGGGGTCGCGCTGGCCAAACCCCAGCACTACGCGCAGATGCAGTGGTACATGGGCAAAGAGGGCCTTGACCGCGCGCTGTACCTGGCCGTGAACAAGGATACCGAAGAGCTTTACGCCGAGCGCATCACGTTCGACTTTGAGTATTTCACCAAGCTGCAGACCAAGGCCGAGCGCATCATTTTCGGAACAGAGCCACCCGCCAAGATCGCTACCGACATCCACGCGTTCGCTTGCAAGTTTTGCGTGCACAAGGATGTATGCCACGCCGACCAGGTCCCGGAACTCTCGTGCCGCACCTGCGTGCACTCCACCGCCGAGCGTGAGGGCAATGGCCGGTGGTCCTGCGCAATCGCACCAGGCGGCCGGCAAAGCGAGATCCCGGTCACTTTCCAGCGGACCGGGTGCGGGCAGCACCTTCCGCTCCCGTTCTTGGTCACCTACGCCACACCGGTGGACGCCGGCGCGGGCTGGATCGAGTTCCAGCGCAAGGACCGGCCGGAGATCCACTTCTGCGTCGTGGCCGAAGGTGTGGCGCCTGATGGCGTGCGCGCCGGAACACCGGCCTATTTGTCCCGCGAGCTGTCGGCGCTCAAGGACTACCGCGCCCTCGGCGCACCCGAGCTCGAAAAATATCGCGCCCAATTTCCGGGTGCAGAAATTGTGGGGTAAGCCATGAACATCAAATTCTCAGGTACGGGCATGGCCTTCTTGTCGCACTACATGGCGACCCAGGACATTCGCTATTATCTCAACGGCATTTTTTTGCAGCCGCTCACTGCGCGCCAGGGAAGCGGCGTGATCGGAGTCGCCACCAACGGGCATATCCTCGGGTTGTGGCATGACCAACAAGGCGAGCTCGATCGAGAGGTCATCCTCCACGTTACCAAGCCACTCTTGTCTGCGTTGGGGAAGAGCGACAAGGGACTGCCAAGGTCCCTCCGCGTTATCGATGGACGCCTGGCCTGCCTCACGGCCAAAGACGGCGAGGTATACATCCAGCCCAATCCGCATACCCCGATAACTGGGAAGAGGATGCCATGGGAGGTTGAGGGAAAGTTCCCAGAATTCTCTCGCGTGGTTAAACGTGCGGACAAGTTCGCGGATGCCCCCGGACCAGTAGATCCCGTTGATGCGCGCTACCTGGAGCTGCTCAATCGGTCGGTTGTCGGAGCCTCGCGCGCGCCCAACGGCATCGAGTTGCGACAGCCCGCTCCTAACTCTGAGATCTACGCTCGCTTTTGCGCGAAAGATGAGGCTTTTGCTGTAGTGATGCCTATGCGCTGGGGCGCAAGCGATGTGCCGAAATGGCTGCGTCAGATCCTCAAGGCTGCGGAGGCGCAAGGATGATCCAACTTTACCCCTACCAACAGCAGGCGGTAAACGCCGTCTTCGACTTCCTCCAGACCCGTCCGGGCAATCCTTTAATCGAGTTGCCTACCGGCAGCGGGAAGAGCCTGACCATGGCGAGCACTGTAAAGCAGGCCATCGCCATTTACCCGCCAACCAACGTGCTGCTGCTCACGCACGTGAAGGAGTTGATTGAGCAGGATTACAAAGCGATCACCAAGTACTGGCCGGAAGCGCCCATTGGCATCTGGTCCGCCGGCGTAGGCATCAAGAGGCAGGCGCAGATCACCGTTGCTGGCATCCAGTCGATTCACAAGCACCCCGCCCGCTTCGGCAACACGCACCTGGTGCTGGTGGATGAATGCCACCTTATTCCGGCCAAAAGCGATACCACGTACCAGCGCTTTATCACTGCGCTGCGGGCCCATAACCCGAACCTCAAGGTCATCGGCTTCACGGCGACCCCATACCGCACCGACTCGGGCCTGTTGACCGAGGGTGACAACGCCATATTCACCGACATCGCATACAGCGCGAACGTCGGCGACCTGATCCAACAAGGCTATCTCTGCCCTTTGGTGGCAAAAAACGGCGTGACTAAAGCGGACTTGGCCGGCGTCGGAACACGGGGCGGGGAGTTCATCACTGGAGCGCTGCAGGACGCGATGAACAAGGACGCGTTGATCGAAGGCGCGTTCGATGAGGTTGCGCTGTACGCATCCGATCGCAACCACATCCTGGGCTTTTGCACGGGCGTGGCGCACGCGCGCCGGTGCGCTGAGCTCGCGAATGAGCGCGGCTGGCCCGCCGACTACGTGGATGGCTCAATGGGTAAGGTCGAGCGTGATGGAAAGATTGCGGCATTCAAGTCCGGCGTCATCCGATTCCTGTTCAACGCCAACATCCTGACCACCGGCTTTGATGCGCCGTTAACCGACTGCCTGGTCATGCTGCGCCCCACCAAGAGCACCGGCCTGTATGTCCAGATCATGGGTCGCGGGCTTCGCAAGCACCCCAACAAATCCAACACCTTGGTGCTGGACTTCGCGGGCAACATTGAGCGCCATGGGCCGATAGACCAGATTCAGGTCAAGTCAAAGCGCAAGAGTGGTGAGAAGGCAGTGAGCGTGGCGCCGGTGAAGGAGTGCCCCAGCTGCCATGAGCTGGTGCACACCTCCGTGCGCATCTGCCCAGGGTGCGAGCACGAGTTTCCGGCGAGCGAGAACCCGGCGCATGGCACAGAGGCGGCGGATATGGATCCAGTCGCGGTCCTGGCAAAGCCGCGTGTCGTGGAAGTTGAAGCTATCCGATACAGCCCGCACACAAAGCAAGAGCGCACTTCTCTTAGGGTGGAGTACCTATCCCAAGGCCAGACCTACACCCAATGGGTGCCTATCGAAGACCCCCGGAGCTATGTGCGCAAGCATGCGGTGCAGTGGTTTTGGGACCATGGGCGTCACCAGTGTCCTGACACGGTCACTGACGCTCTGAACCTTCTGGAGCGCGAAGGCACTGTACCCGTCCCGGACTCCATTCAGGTAGTTCGCGATGGTGCGTATTGGAAGGTCGACAAGTATTTCGGCCTCTCTCATCGCCCAGGGGTGGCCACCGTCGAGCGCGAACCTAGTCTGGGCAATTTAATGAGGGCATGGGGATGAAAACAAGCATGGATGACAACGCGAGCATGTCGCTCGCTGAGGTGCAGGTCCGGCGAGATGCCGCAAAGAAAGACCTGGAGCGCTGGCAGCGAGTGCTGGACAAGAAGGCATGCGACAGCTGCATTCATTGGACCGGCCACGGCTGCAAGGCATCGGGCGGCGCCGTGCCGCCGGAGGAGGTTCAGCGGACCGGCTGCCAGGCCTGGCGCTACGACTTGATCCCTTTCTGAGGTGAACTATGGAACAACCAACGATTCGAGAAATGCTCTCCCCCAAGGAGATGATGCAGCGCTTCAAGGTGTGCCGCCGCACCCTGGACAACATGGAGAAGACTGGCAAGATCCCCAAGCGCGTGCACCTTTCGCAGCGCACTGTGCGGTGGTGGCGCGACGAGGTGGAAACCCATGCTGCAGTTGCTTAGTCGCTTCGATGCGTGGTTGACTGCTCAGGTCTTCCAGAGGCTGGTTGACCTGAGCCAATTGCGGCCTGCTTGGTGGGGGCGGCAAGCAGCGGCAGTGCTGCTCATAGTGGGCATCGTCCGAGCGGTGAACACGGGGTATTCGATCCTGGCGGTGATCTATGTTCTCGCTATGGGTGTATGGCTGCTTGCTACCTTCATCGAGCCGCTCTACGCCAGCTTGGCGGAAAGCACCTGGGTGCGGTACTTCGCGCTCTTTGACGCGGCCATAACTATTTCTGCCCTGCTGCTCCCCCTCTTGGGTGAGCAGCCAGATCGTCTGGCTCGTTGGGTAGTGGGCTCAGTGGGCTTCACTTCCTATTTTTATTTCGCCACCTGCCGGCCGCCTCGCCCGAGGCTGCCCCGTCGCAAGACGGTTCTCAGGCAGGTAGGATAAGCAAAGGGGCCCAGCAGGCCCCTTTTTCATTGTGTCCAGCGATCAACCATATCCGCCCAATCCTGCAGCATCGCGGTGCGCTGCTCGCGATACTCCGCTTTGTTGTAGACCGCGCGCACGCCCCGCTGCTCGTGCGCCAAACACTTCTCGATCCAGTCGGTGGCATACCCCGCCTCGTTGAGCAAAGTGGACGCGGTGCGCCGCATGTCATGCGGTCCGCAATCGGGCATGTCAACACCATCGCCGCGCGCCTTCTCGACGGCGCTTGAGATGACACGGTTCAACGTGGCCGCGCTCATCGGCTTATCGAACTCATATCGGTTTGGGAGGACATAGGAGGAGCTGCCGCCAAAGGTTTTCAGCGCAATCATGAGGTCGAAGGCTTGGCGCGAAAGATAGACCACATGCGGCCGGCCCATCTTCATGCGCTCCTTGGGAATGGTCCAGGTGCGCGCCTCAAAATCAACTTCATCCCAAGTAGCGAGTGTCAATTCGCTCTTGCGCACCATTGTCAGCAGCAGCAGCTTTATCGCCACCTTGAACTGAATGCCGGTCCCAACGCGCTCAAGATAGGTGTACAGCGTCTTGATGTCAGTGGGCTGGAGCATGCGGTCGCGGGGGACAAACGTCGCAATGCTGCTCGGCTTCACTCGGTCCGCTGGGTTTGCTTCGACGTCCAGCCCTCGCTCAACCGCGTAGCGAAAGACCATCATCACGATGTCTCGGGCTTGGATGGCCACCGCAGGCGCGCCGCGCGCAACGATCTCGTCTGTTCTTCTGCGCAGCGCGTGGTGGTCAATCTCGCGCATCAGCTTGTTGTGGAAGTAAGGCTTGAGGTCGCGCTCGTAGACTGATCGCTTCATCGCTCTGGTGGAGTCGGCCATGCGATGCTTCTCCATCCATTCCTCAGCCCAGCTGGCAAATGTGCGCTCGCCTTCGACGGCCGCGACCGCCGCTCGCGCCGGTGAAACCCCGGCGTTGCGCAGGCGCTTAGCCTCACTCAGCTTCTGCCGCGCCTCGGCGAGGGTGATCCCGCCAATGCCGTACTGACCGAAATTGATTGTTTCCTGCCGGCCGTTGACCCGGTAGTTGTACGCAAACGTGCGCGCACCCTTTGGGGACACCCGGACATACAGTCCATCACGGTCCGCCATTTTGAACACCTTGCCCGTGGGCTTGATGTTTTTGAGTATGGTATCTGTGAGCATTGCAACCTGTTGAAGTAGAAAATATTTTTAAATCTCCTGCAGGTGCTTGATGGTAGGTTTCAGCAAGTTCAAGAAAAATTGACCATCATCACGCAGTGCCATCAAACACGCCTGCAGGCCTGATCAGAGCTCGCTCTCCTTCGTTTTGACGCGCTCTGAACGCAACATAAACGGGATCACAAAGCACCAATTTGGCAGGTCGATTCTAACGACGCCATCAGATTTGCCAATAATCATCCTTGCTTCAACTGTCTACAACTTATCGATCTTTGCCGAATTTTTCTCATAAAAAAAGCGGCAAATCAATGACTTACCGCTTTAAACTTTCTTTAACTTATTTCAATATTCTTTTTCAGAATTTATTCCCACTCAATCGTCGCAGGCGGCTTGCTAGACACATCATACGTAACGCGATTGATCCCGCGCACTTCATTGATGATCCGGTTCGACACCCGCTTGAGCAGCCCATAAGGCAGCTCAGCCCAGTCCGCCGTCATGAAGTCGCTGGTCTGCACCGCGCGCAGCGCCACGACGTAGTCGTAGGTGCGGCCGTCGCCCATGACGCCCACGCTCTTGACGGGCAGGAAGACAGTGAAGGCCTGGCTGGTCAGGTCGTACCAGGTCTTGCCGGTGGCATCGTCCACCCAGTTGTTCAGCTCTTCGATAAAGATGGCGTCGGCGCGGCGCAGCAGATCGGCGTATTCCTTTTTCACTTCGCCCAGGATGCGCACCCCCAGGCCTGGGCCGGGGAAGGGGTGGCGGTAGACCATGCCGCGCGGCAGGCCCAGGGCTACGCCCAGCTCTCGCACTTCGTCCTTGAACAGGTCGCGCAGCGGCTCGAGCAGCTTGAGGCCCAGCTGCTCTGGCAGGCCGCCCACGTTGTGGTGGCTCTTGATGGTGACGGCCTTCTTGCTCTTGGCGCCGCCCGATTCGATCACGTCGGGGTAGATGGTGCCCTGGGCCAGGAAGGTCGCGCCCTTGTGGCCGCCGTCGCCTGCTTTGAGCTTGGCGGCCTCGGCCTTGAAGACGTCGACAAACAGGCCGCCGATGATCTTGCGCTTGGCTTCTGGCTCGCTCACGCCAGCGAGCTTGCCCAGGAACAGGTCAGACGCATCCACACGGATGACCTTGGCGTGGAGCTTGCCTTCGAACATCTCCATGACCATGTCGCCTTCGTTGAGGCGCAGCAGGCCGTGGTCGACAAACACGCAGGTCAGCTGGTCGCCAATGGCGCGGTGGATCAGCGCGGCAGCGACGGACGAATCGACACCGCCGGACAGGCCCAGAATCACCTCTTCGTCACCGACTTGCTCGCGGATCTTAGCCACAGCTTCTTCGATGTAGTCACCCATGATCCAGTCGGCCTGGGTGGCGCAGATGTCGAGCACAAAGCGGTTGAGCAAGGCCTGGCCTTGCACGGTGTGCGTTACCTCGGGGTGGAACTGCACCGCGTAGTAGCGGCGGGCCTCGTCGGCCATGCCGGCGATCGGGCAGGATGGCGTCGAGGCCATGACCTTGAAGCCTGGCGGCAGCGCGGTGACCTTGTCGCCGTGGCTCATCCAGACCTTGAGCATGCCGTGGCCTTCGGGGGTGACGAAGTCCTCGATGCCCTTGAGCAGCTCGGTGTGGCCATGGGCGCGTACTTCGGCGTAGCCAAACTCGCGGCTGTTGGAGCCTTCGACCTTGCCGCCCAGCTGGGTGGCCATGGTCTGCATGCCGTAGCAGATGCCCAGCACGGGAATGCCCAGCTCGAACACGGCATCCGGCGCGCGGTCGTCCACTTCGTAGACGCTGGCATGGCTGCCGGACAGGATCACGCCCTTGAGCTTGCCGTCTGCGGCAAACTCGCGCACCCAGTCGCTGCTCACATCGCAGGGATGCACTTCACAGTAGACATGGGCTTCGCGCACGCGGCGGGCGATCAGTTGGGTGACTTGGGAGCCAAAGTCAAGGATGAGGATCTTGTGGTGTTGCATAGCAGGATCGTTGGGTTTGGATGGTGGAAAAACGGGGTGGATGGGTCAAAAATCGTCGGCCGCCAGCACGGTGATGCCGCATTGGCGGGCTGCTGCCACTTGCGCGGCATCAAAACTGGCCAGCGGCAAGCGCAGCGACTGCGCCAGCCACAGGTAGGCGGCATCGTAGACCGGCAGGCCGGTGGCCAAGGCCACATCCAGCACGGCCTTGTGCTGGGCGGGGGCCAGGTCATGGAGTTCCACCCGGTGGCGTATCGCATCGAGCACGCCCCAGAGACCTTCGACACTGCCCAGCGGGACACGGCCGCTGTTGGCCCCGGTGGCAATCAGGTTGCTGCATTCCCAGAACCACAGGTTGGGCGCTTGCGGATCCACCTCATGGCGGCGAATGCGGGCGTAGAGGCGCTGGGTATGGCTACTCGCCGCTTCGGGCAGCAGCCAGGCGGCGGTGACCGAGGCATCGAGCACAAAGGCGCTGAAGGCGGCGCTCATGCGGCGCTCCTGCCGCTGCGGCGCAGCTGGGGGACTGCATCCGCATCAGACGCCGGCGCAATACTGGCCTGCAACGCCTCGATCTGCGCCAGCTCCCGGGCAATCTGCTCGTCGGTGATCACCGGCTTGCGCCGCATCGGCAGCATGCGCACCACTTCCTTGCCGTGGCGCGTGATGCGCACTTCCTCGCCCTGCTCGACCAACTCGACCAAGGCAGAGAAACGGGTTTTCGCTTCGTAGATACCGACGCTGTGCATGGAAGTGGGTGACAAAAAATCTGTCCTGAACATCAATTCAGACCAGATTCTAGCATTCAGACCAGTTTTATGCCAATAGCTGGCACAAGAGGTGAGAATACAGCCCAGCAAACCAAAGGTTTGCGGTTGAGGCTAGGCGCGCAGCCGCAGGCAGTACTGAAGTACGAAAAGGCAAGCAACAACGCATCAAGGGTTGTGTTCTCGCCTCGAAAGGAGGAGCGCCGCGTCAGTGCAAGGTGGTGAGGTATACGCTGTCAAAGGTACAGGGTACGTGGTTCCGGGCTGATGGGTAAGCCGTGTATTGAGCACGTTTGCGCTGCCCTCCGCGCATCCAGATGGGACCCAGAATATTTTCAACCCCCTGGCTCCCAGCCGGGGTCTTTGCACTCGCCCGTGGCGCTCCAAAAACTAGATGGTGATCCTTTATGGGGTCAGTGAACGGCTATGCCGCCACATCGATCTGCCAGTTGGCCGATTGCAGCACCACATTGGTCTCGCGGATGCGGCGCGACAGATCATCGGCCTGCTTTTGCAAGCTGGCCACATTGATCTGCGGCAGCCATTTGATCTCGCGCTGGCTGTAGCGGTCCACATCCTTGTGCGTGGCGGCGATGGTGGCGACCAGCAGCGAATGCTGGGCGACCAGGGTATCGCGCTGGGCCAGGATATCGGCCAGCGGGCGGCCATCAGCCAAGCGGGCCGTCTCGTTGGCGGTGTTGATGGCGCGCACCAGCTGCTGCTGCGCGAGCAAGGTCGAGGTGGCCTCAGTGAGCAGGTCTTCGACTCGCTCCTTGGGCTGCTCGCCTTCTTGCACGATGGCATTGCGGGCAATGCGCTCACGCAGGGAGAGCAGCTTTTTCTTGTGGTCGGCTCTGAGCAACAGGGCTTCGGCAAGCTTCATCGGCATTCCTTGGAAGGAGTTCAAAAAAATGGCTGCCAGCGGCAGCCATTCTCGGGACCATCAGTCAGCGCGGTAGTTTGGAGCTTCCTTGGTGATCTGCACATCGTGCACATGCGACTCACGGATACCGGCTGCGGTGATTTCCACAAACTCGGCCTTCTCGTTCATCTCGGCAATCGATGCGCAACCGCAGTAGCCCATCGATGCGCGCACGCCGCCGGCCATTTGGTAGACGATGGCAACCATCGAACCCTTGTAGGGCACGCGGCCTTCGATGCCTTCTGGCACCAGCTTGTCGGCATTGGGGTTGCCGGTGCTCGATTCCTGGAAGTAGCGGTCGGCCGAGCCTTGCTGCATCGCGCCGATCGAGCCCATGCCGCGGTAGCTCTTGTATGAGCGGCCTTGGTAGAGGATCACTTCGCCGGGTGCTTCTTCGGTGCCGGCAAACATGCCGCCCATCATGATGGTCGATGCGCCAGCGGCCAGGGCCTTGGAGATATCGCCCGAGAAGCGGATACCGCCGTCAGCGATCAAAGGCACGCCGGTGCCTTGAAGCGCCTGGGCCACGCTGTCGACAGCCATGATCTGGGGCACGCCCACACCGGCCACAATACGCGTGGTGCAGATGGAGCCTGGGCCGATACCGACCTTGACCGCATCAGCGCCTGCCTCGACCAGCGCCAGCGCCGCTGCGCCGGTGGCGATGTTGCCGCCGATCACATCTACCTGGGGGTAGTTTTGCTTGACCCAGCGCACGCGCTCGATCACGCCACGGCTGTGGCCGTGGGCGGTGTCCACCACGAGGGCGTCCACACCGGCCTTGACCAGCAGGTCCACACGCTCTTCGGTGCCAGCGCCCACGCCAACGGCCGCCGCCACGCGCAGACGGCCAGCGCGGTCACGTGCGGCATTGGGGAAGGTGGTTTGCTTGGTGATGTCCTTGACGGTGATCAGGCCCTTGAGTTCAAAGGCATCGTTCACCACCAGAATGCGCTCGAGCTTGTGCTTGTTGAGCAAAGCCTTGGCAGCGGCGGGCGTGGTGTCGTCTTTTTCATTGACGGTCACCAGCTTGTCGCGCGGCGTCATGATGTCGCGCGCCTTGACGTCGTAGCGGGTCTCAAAGCGCAGATCGCGGCTGGTCACAATGCCAACCACCTTGCCGCCGTCGCAGACCGGGAAGCCGGAGATGCCCCGCTCCTCGGACAGCTGCATGATCTGCAGCACCGTGTGCTCAGGCGTGATCACCACCGGGTCGTGCACGACGCCCGATTCATGGCGCTTGACCTTGGAGACCTCGGCAGCTTGCTGCTCGGCGGTCATGTTCTTATGGATCACACCAATACCGCCCTCCTGAGCGATGGCAATCGCCAGTCTGGCTTCCGTGACCGTGTCCATGGCGGCAGACACCAGGGGCAGGTTCAGGCGGATATTGCGGGAGAATTGGGTGGCGAGAGAGACGTCCTTGGGCAGGACTTGGGAGTATGCGGGCACCAGCAACACATCGTCGAAGGTGAGCGCTTTTCCGATCAGGCGCATTGTGAAGGCTCCAAAAGAAAGATTCTACCGTCTTTTGTAAACAGCTTGCAGGGCAGCCGTATTACATCCCTTCGGCGCAAGCCTGTTATCTGCAACCAACAACTTCGTCTGGCGTTGACAATCGGCAAGCTACACTCGCCTTCTATGAAACTCATCAAGCTCCTTCTCCTCTCGGTAGCCATTGGCATTGGCGCGCCCGCCATGGCCCAATGGCAGTGGGTCGACAAAGACGGCCGCAAGGTCTTCAGCGACCGCCCACCGGGATTGGAGGTGCCGGAGAAGAACATCCTCAAGCGCCCCAAGGGCTATGGCTCGCTCAAGGGCGTGCAGTCCTCGGGCACAGGCCCTGCGCTGCGCGAGGTCGCACCCGCGCCCCAGGAGGGCGAGTCTGGCGATGGCGCAGCAGCACCCGCCCCCGCTGCTGGGGCCGCCCCGGCTGGCGGTGCCGCCGCTGCCAAGGCCGCCACTGGCAAGGACAAGGAGCTCGAAGCCAAAAAGGCCGCTGACGCCAAAGCCAAGACCGATGCCGAAGCCGCAGAAAAAGCCAAGCAAGCGGCAGCCAAGGCCGACAACTGCAAGCGCGCCCAGCAGGCCAAGGCGATGTATGACACCGGCAAGGCCGTGCGCGCACCCAATGAAAAGGGCGAGATGGTGTTCCAGAGCGCCGAGCAGCGCGCCGCCGAGATCAAGCGCACCGATGAGGTGATCTTCAACAACTGCTGATCGCCCGTGCCCCACACCAAAAAGCCAAGCAGATGCTTGGCTTTTTTCCATGCGGCGATGGCCGCGCAATGGCGGTGAACCTTTTCTTTAAGCGCCGTAACCGGCCTTGGACTGCGGCCTGCGCCGGGCAAACAGGCCGGCGCCACGGGCGCCCTGCTTGGCAAAGCGCTCACGGCGCGCTTTCTTGGGGTCGACCTTGAGGGCTTCGTACAGCTCCACCCGATCCCCATCGGCCAGCAGCTGGCTGCGGGGCCGCACCCGGCCCCAGATGCCCGCATCCTGCGCATCGGCAAACACCTGGCCGGTTTGCTGGCCAGCCGCTGCCAGGGCCTGGGCCAGGCTGGCACCGGCGGCCAGCTGCAGCTGCACCGTCTGGGGCTGGCCGTTCTGGGCCCAGACCACCTCAATCTGCATCAGCGCGGCGCCCGCTGCGGTATCAGCCATAGATCTTCTCGGCCCGCTGGATAAAGGCATCCATCATCGTGGCGGCGATCTTGTCAAAAATGGGTCCGACCACGGCGGCGAGCGCCATGCTGTCAAAGCCATAGCTCAGGCTCAGCGACACCTTGCAGGCGCGCTGGCTGCCATCGCCCACCGGCTCAAAGCGCCAGTCGCCTTGCAGCTGCGAGAACGGCCCCTTGACCAGGGCCATCTGCAGCCGCTTGCCCGGCTCATAGGTGTTGCGGGTGACAAAGGATTTTTTGATACCCGCCAGCGCAATGCCGACCTCGGCGGTCACACCATCGGCGTGCTGCTCGAGCACGCGCGCGTGGTCACACCAGGGCAGAAAATCGGGATAGCGCGGCACATCGGCCACGAGATCGAACATCTCCTGGGGGCTGTACCAGATCAGGACGGACTTGTTGACAGTTTTCATGCAGACAGGAGGGAGGGCCGCAGCAGCAAACCGGCTGCCGCCCGAAACATTCATAAAATCATAGACCAGAACAAAAAGCGCAGCCCCCAGCAGCCCTATGGACTTGGGAAAGCCGTTTTGCCCCTAATATTGCAATTATGTCGAAGACGAACAACACCAACAGCCGCATAGCCGATAACAAGAAGGCTGCATTCAACTATTTCTTTGAGGAACGCTTCGAAGCGGGCATGGTGCTGCACGGCTGGGAGGTCAAGGCGCTGCGCGAGGGCAAGGCCCAGCTCACCGATGGTTATGTGCTGGTCAAGAATGGCGAGCTCTTTCTGATGGGCTGCCAGATCAACCCGCTCAAGACCGCCTCCACCCATGTCAGCCCCGATGCCGCACGCATCAAGAAGCTCTTGATGAAGAAGGACGAGATCAAGCGCCTGATCGGCAAGGTCGAGCAAAAGGGCTACACCCTCGTCCCCATCAACCTGCACTGGAAAAACGGCCTGGCCAAATGCGATATTGCACTGGCCAAGGGCAAGGCCGAACATGACAAGCGCGATGTGATCAAGGACCGCGAAGGCAAGCGCGAGGTAGAGCGCGCGATGAAGGTGCATAACCGTTGATAGACCAGATGGCCCAATGGCGGTTGCACCTGGGCGCCAGCGTAGAGACTTTGAACAGGTTCTAAGATAGCGGCTCCATCCTGACTGGAGACCCCGCCATGCACACACTGCTGCGGCTTGCACGCTTTGGCCTGGCCGCCCTGGTGCTCGCAGCCATCGGCCAACAGCTGTCCCTGCATGCCGCGCACGGCCTGCGTTTTGCCAACTTCTTCAGCTATTTCACGGTGCTGTCCAATCTGTTGGCGGCGCTGGTGCTGGTGCTCGGTGCCTGCACACCGGCGCGTGCTGAGCGCCCCTGGCTCAGCCAGTTGCGTTTTTTCTCTGCGCTCAACATGGCCATTGTCGGCCTGGTGTTTGCCTTGCTGCTGCGCAACCTGGATGTCGGCCTGATGCAGGCCTGGATCAACAGGGTGCTGCACTACCTGATGCCGGTCGCCGTGGTGCTCGACTGGCTGCTCGCCCCGCCGGCCGCGCCGCTGGCACGCAAGGTCCTGGGCAAGGCGTTGGTCCTGCCGGCGCTCTACCTCCTCTACACCTTGCTGCGCGGCCAGCTGACGGGCTGGTATCCCTACCCCTTCCTGAACCCGGCCCATGTCGGTGGTTTCGGGGGTGTGGCGGCCTATGCGGCCACGATTGCGCTGGGTTTTGTGGTGCTGGGTAGTGGGCTGCTGGTCGCCGCCCAAGGCATGACTGCCAGCAAGCGCATGCGATAAGACCCGACACAGCGGGCCGGCAGCTGAGCGCGGTGTGTTCGAGGATGGGCATCTGTCCGACATGGCGGGCCAGCGCCCCCACCTATATTGAGGACACCATCAACCAACCTGGGTGCCGTCTATGTTCTCCAAGCTTGCTGTACTGGCCATTCCGCTGTCCGCCGTTCTTTTGACCGCCTGTGGCTCCATGCACCACAAAGCGTCGGATACGAGCACGCCAGTGCGATCCGCAGATGGCGTGCTCGTCGGCCCCGATGGCCGCACGCTCTACACCTTCACCAAGGACACCGCTGGCAGCGGTGCATCCACCTGCTACCAGCAGTGCGCCACCAACTGGCCGCCACTGGGCGTGGCTGCAGGTGCCAAGCCGATTGGTGACTTCAGCATCATCACCCGCACCGACAACACCCAGCAATGGGCTTACAAGGGCTGGCCACTGTACTACTTTGCCAAAGACAGCCAGGCAGGCGACAAGCGTGGCGATGGCATGGGCGGCGGTGTGTGGAAGCTGGCCAAGCCTTGATCGGCTAACGCCCTTCAGCTTTAGTGCAAACAACAAGAGGTGGCCTTACGGCCACCTCTTTGCGTTGGGGCGCTCTGTCCAGCGCGCTGCTTATTTGGACTTGTCGCGCAGATTGCTGCTGTAGCGCTCCAGCCAAGTGGAGACCTTGCTCAAGGCCTGGCCGCCCTTGCCCAGCAGTTGAGCCAGCTCCGATTCCGCGCGCTCGCGCAAGGTCTCCTCGTTCTCGGGCAGCGGCGGCAGGATGTGGGCGAAATAGGTTTTGCCCAGCACCCGGTGCAGCAAACGCTCGCCGACAAAGGGCTGGTTGCCGTTCAGCGCCCGCGCGCCCTTGATGATGTTGCGGATGTCGTACTGCGTAGGGCTGATGTCGGGCACCTGCTTGGGCAGGCCCAGCAAGGTGTAGACACCGATGCGCGCGGTGCGCACCGAGCTTTCCATCGTGAAGATGATGTCATTGCTGGTCTCGACAAACTGGCCGACCAAGGCCAGGTTGGTGCAGCCCTCGGGCACCACATGGGGCCGGTCGCCGGCGGCGCGGGGCATGAACTGCGCCGTGATGTAAGGCATCAAGGCCAGGCGCACCTTGGTGTTGGCCGCCACCGCATCGATCTGGTCGGCAATGCCCAGGTGGTAGCACAGCTCGGCCAGAATCTCGCGGCCCGTGCATTCGGGCATGGTCTTGGCGACATGGTTGCCCTTTTTGTCCATCAGCAGCGCATACACCCACAGCACCAGCACATCGCCGGGCTGGTCGGGAAAATGCGGCTGGCGGTTGCAGGTAAAGCTCATCACCCAGTTCGAATCGGTGAAGGTGATGATGCCGCCGGTCACCGTCTTGCCGGAGTACGGATCGTTGACCGACAGCTCCTTGAGCTTGTCGATCAGCGGTGAGGCTTTGCAGGTCAAGGTGGCCGACTCCCACATCGAGCCCTTCACATCGCCATAGAACTTCTCGGGCCGGCCAAACACCGGCGACTTGGCCGCCAAGCGCTTCCACAGGGTCCAGTCGCTGTCCTCACCCGGCTCCTCATTGCCGCGCGCCAGCACCGGCGCGGTGTCCAGGTCGCCATAGGCCGTGCCTTCGGTCATCGAGCCGGTCAGCGCAAACACCACATCATGGGGGCCGACGTCAATCTGAACCTCCTGACCCGCCGATTTGCAACGGATCCCGGTCACCGTGCGGCTGCCTGCTTCCTCGCGCATGTCCAGGTCATAGACACGGGTGTTGAACTGCACCTTGACGCCCTTGTCCTTGAGCATGCGCGTCAGCGGCACGACAAAGCTGTCGTACTGGTTGTACTTGGGAAACACGAGCGCCGACATGTCGGTGAGGCCATCGATGGCGTCCAGGAAGCGGTGCATGTAGAGCTTCATCTCCAGCAGGCTTTGCCAGTTCTCGAACGCGAACATCGAGCGCCACAGGTACCAGAAATTGGTCTCCAGAAAACTGGCGCTGAAATAGGACTCGATGCTGATGTCGTCGAGTTCCTCCTTGCGCTTGAGCAGCAGCTTGACGATCTCCCACTGGTGCGCCTTGGTCAGACCCAGCGTCGAGAAATCGCGGATCTTGCCCTGCTGGTGCATCAGCCGGGCCTTGGACCAGTTCGGGTCGTTGTCGTTGACGAAGCGGTACTCGTCGAGCACGCTGTAGCCCTCGGGCAGCTCCAGCGCCGGCACATCCTGGAACAGGTCCCAGAAGTTGTCGTAGTTCCAGTTCATCTCGCGGCCGCCGCGCACGATATAGCCTTGCTCGGCATTGCCCGCGCCATCGAGCGAGCCGCCAGTCACATCGAGCGTATCCAGGATGGTGATGTCTTCGCCCGCCATGCCGCCGTCGCGGATCATGTAGAAGGCGGCTGCCAGGCCGGCAATGCCGCTGCCGATGATCCAGGCCTTGCGCCCCACGACCGGCGCGCCCAGCACCGGCCGGTTGCGCATATAGGCGCCCATCATGTCCGGTGGTGGCAGGCTGTCTTGCGGGCCCTTGCGCCAAAAGCCTTCGCCGATGTTGGCCTCCACGCGGATTGAGGAGGCCTGGGAGTCTGCATGCGTCATGGTCTTGCCTTTCATGGATACCTGAGGATCACATGCCAAGGTATAGCACACCGATTCGCCAGGGCCTTTGACAGTCGGCAAGGGCCTACGTATTCACGCAGGCCCTCGTATGGCTCGCAAGCCCTGATGGCTTAGAGCTGCTAACACGACCCAGCAAACCGAAGGTTTGCGGTTGAGACTAGGCGTCCCCGACTAGGCGTCAAGCCGCAGGCAGTACAGACGTACGACAAGGCTTGGCGCGGCCGGCGCGGCAACGACGTATCAAGGGTTGTGGTAGCGGCTCTTAGTTCAGCGCCAGCAGCGGGTGCGCCTCAGCCGGCCAAGGGCTGGCAAACATCTGCGCCACTTCCTGCAGGTCCACCACTTCAATGCGGGCGGGGCTCCAGCGGGGATGGTGGTCCTTATCGACCGCCAGCGCGCGGATGCCTTCGAGCGTTTCGCTCTTGCGGTCGGGGCGCAAATAGAAGCAGTGGCGCACCAGGTCGCGCTCCATGCGCAGGTCTTCGGCCAGGCCCATGCCGCGTGCACGGCGGATCTGCTCAAGCACGACAAACAGCATCAGCGGCGAGCGCTTGCGCAGGGTCTCGGCGGTGGTGCGGGCAAAGTCGCTGCTGCCCGCCTCCAGCGCAGCGATGATGGCCGGCACATCAGCCAGGCCAAAGTACTGCGCGATCTCGGCATCGGGGTTGTTAGCACGTTCTGGTGCGGACGCCAAAGCGGCTTTGACAAAGGCTTCTACGGCCTGGCCGTTGGCAAAGCTGCCGCTGGCCAGCCCGTCCCACAGCGCCTGCTGCTGCGCGCTCTCCAGGTAGCCATCGGCCAGCTGGTAGGCCAGCGCATCGGCCGCGCCAATCATCTGTCCCGTCAGGCCCAGGTACTCACCCACATGGCCAGGGCAGCGCGAGAGAAAGTAGCCGCCGCCCACATCGGGGAACAGGCCAATGGCGGTCTCGGGCATGGCCATCTTGGTGCGCTCGGTGACGATGCGCAGGCTTGCGCCCTGGCTGATGCCCATGCCGCCGCCCATCACGATGCCATCCATAAAGGCGATATAGGGCTTGCCGAAATGGTGGATCAGGTGGTTGAGCGCATATTCCTCACTGAAGAAATCCTCCAGTTCGGGATTGCCTGCCATGCCGGCCGCATGCAAAAAGCGGATATCGCCGCCAGCGCAGAAGTCGCCAAAGGCGCCCTCCTTGTTGCTGCCCCGGATCGCTACGGCCAGTACCTTCTCGTCCTGCTGCCAGCGCAGCAGCACATCGCGCAGTTCGCGCACCATGGCCAGCGACAAGGCGTTCAGCGCCTTGGGCCGGTTGAGCGTGATCAAGCCCAGCTGACCACGCACTTCGCTTTGCACATCTTCGGTGTAGACCGACATAAGCATGACTCCTGATTCTTCTAAAAACAACCGCCACCATAGCCGAAAAACGGCGCGGGCTGCGGTCAATCAGGTGCCAAATCAGGCTACGGCGGCGCGGCTGTCCGTGATCTCGCGGATCACATCCAGGGCCATGCCGCCAGCAGCCAGCAGCGCCTGGCCGGCCTGCAGCTGCCAATAGCTTTCGCTGCCAGCCGTCTGGCGCCACAGGTGCAGGCGGCGGGTGTAGAGCTGCAGATCAAACTCGGTGGTAAAGCCGATCGCGCCGTGGATCGAATGCGCGAGCGATGCCACCTCCACCGCTGCCTCGCTGGTGCGCGCCTTGCCCACGGCCACCTTGAGCGGGTCTGCCGCGACGCCATCGGCCTCGCAGGCGATCTGCGCGGCCATGCGCGCGGCGCTCACATGCTCGGCCATCACCGCCAGCTCATGCTGGATCGCCTGGAACTTGCCAATCGGGCGGCCAAACTGCTGGC
Organism: Comamonas koreensis; assembly: GCF_014076495.1. NCBI lineage: Bacteria > Pseudomonadati > Pseudomonadota > Betaproteobacteria > Burkholderiales > Comamonadaceae > Comamonas > Comamonas koreensis. Next base: position 3,467,337 of record NZ_CP043575.1, read on the forward strand.
GCTCGTTGGCAAAGTTCAAGGTGCTCTCAAACACCGTCAGCAGGCTGCCCGCCAGCAAGGCCGACACCAGCCCGGCCTGGGCGACCAGCAACGACGCTGCGGCCGGCACCCGTGTGGCCGAGGCCAGCGCGGCTTCGGGCCAGTGCAGATCCGCATCGAGCACAAAAATGCTGGCACTGACCTGCGCGGTGCCCACCGGCAGCAGCCACAGATCAGCGCCCTGCTGGCCCAGCACCCAGGACGCTACGCGGGCGCCGCGCACACCGCTGGCCCGCAGGCCACCTTCGGCTGCCGCCAGCTTTGGCGTCAAGGCGATGGCGCCCTGCGGCAGCGCCACACCGGCAGCTGCCAGCCAGGCCCGCGCCAGCATGGTGTCTGCCAGCGGCAGCGGCATCGCGTGTTGGCCCAGCAAATCCCAGACACCAAAGGCATCGCGCAAGGCCAGGCCGGCGCCGCCAGCCTCTTCGCTCAGCAGCAGGTCGGCAAAGCCGGTGTCTTCAATCTGCTGCCACAGCGCCGCAGCGGCAGGGCTCTGGCCGGCAGCCACTTCGCTCTCGATCGCGCGCACCACAGCGGGCGTGCATTGCCCGGTCAGCAGGTCGCGCAGGGCCTCGGTAATCAAATGGTCCATCATCTTCTCCTTGCGCTCAACGCAGGCCCAGGCCGCGCGCGATCATGCCGCGCAAAATGCTGCGGGTGCCGCCGCGCAGCGTGTAGCACGGCGATACCAGGGTGAGGTAGTTCAGGGTCAGCAGCAGCTCGTGCGGCACGGCTTCGCCCTCCAGCGCCATCAGGTCATCGGCAATCGCAGCCGGTATGAACTGCTCCAGCACCGTGCCCTGGTCCTTGACCAAGGCGGCCTCGACGATGGGGCTCTGGCCCTGCACCAGCTTTTCCTGCACCGCCACCGACAGCGCACGCAGCGGCGCCAGGCGCGTCAGGATCTGGCCTGCCAGCTTCAGGGATTCGGCGCGCGGCGCCGCTTGCGTGCGCAAAAAGGCCAGCCACTGGTCCAGCAGCACCACCGACGAGAACAGGCGCTCGGGCCCACTGCGCTCAAAGGCCAGCTCGGCCGTCACCTGCTCCCAGCCCTGGCCTTCGGCGCCCACCAGCGCATCGGGTGCGAGCTGCACATTGTCAAAGAAGACCTCGCAGAAATGGCGGTCGCCCGACATGTCCTCGATGGGCCGCACCGTCACGCCCGGCAGGCTCAAATCGACGATCAGTTGCGACAGGCCTTTCTGGCGGTCCGCTGCTTCGCCCGAGGTGCGCACCAGCGCAATCATGTACTGGCAGTGCTGAGCGTTGGTGGTCCAGATCTTCTGGCCGTTCAGCAGCCAACCCGCATCGTTGGGCGTGGCGCGCGTGCGCACGCTGGCCAGGTCCGAGCCAGCATTGGGCTCACTCATGCCGATGCAGAAAAAGCTCTCGCCGCGCGCCACCTGCGGCACATAGCGCTGCTTTTGCGCCTCGGTGCCGTATTTCAGGATCAAGGGCGCGCTCTGGCGCTCGGCAATCCAGTGCGAGCCGACCGGGGCGCCAAAATTGAGCAGCTCCTCGACCACCACATAGCGCGCAAACGCACCCTGCGCGTGGCCGCCATAGGCGGTGGGAAAGGTCATGCCCAGCCAGCCCTTCTCGCCCAGCTTGCGGCTGAAGGCCGGGTCATACCCGCTCCAGGATTTGGCGCGGATATGGGCAGGAATGTCTTTGACCGCCTCTTGCAAAAAGGCCCGCACCTGGGCGCGCAGCGCTTCGCCTTCGGGCGGAATGCGCGTCAGCGCCAGTCCGTTCAAAATCGTCATGTTCTTCGCTTTCGTTCAATCCAGGGACACGCCCGTGCTCTTGACCACGCCGGCCCAGCGCTTGATCTCGCTCTGGATATAGTCGCCATAGGCCTGCGGCGTGGAGCCCAGCGGCTCGGTGCCCTGCAAGCGCAGTTTTTCCAGCACGCCGGGGTCCTTGAGCGCCTTCAAGATTTCGGCATTGAGGCGCTGCACCACAGCATCGGGCGTCCTGGCCGGCACCATCACGCCCTGCCAGGCGCCAGCCTCAAAGCCGGTCATGCCGCTCTCAGCCAAGGTGGGAGCGTTGGGAAAATTCGGAATGCGCTGGGCCGTGCTGACTGCCAGCAGCTTGAGCTTGCCGTCCTTGATGAAGGGCGCGACCGAGTTGATGGTGTCGGTCATGAACTCGATCTGGCCCGCTACCAGGTCCACATCAGCCGGGGCGCTGCCTTTGTAGGGCACATGGCTGGCGTCGATGCCATAGTGCTGCACCACCTGAAAGGCGGCCAGGTGCGTGACATTGCCGTTGCCGGCCGAGCCGTAGGAGAGCTTGCCCTTGTTGTCCTGCGCGTACTTCACCAGCTCTTGCACGGTGTTGGCGGGCACCTTGGGGTTGACCACCAGGCCCAGCGGCACCACCGCGGTCAATGCGACCGGGCGCAGGTCCTTGGCCACGTCATAGCTGAGCTTTTTGTACAGCGAGGGGCTGAGCGCAATCGACGAGGTGTTGTAGAGCACCGTGTAGCCATCGGCCGCCGCCTTGGCCACCAGCGCATTGCCGATATTGCCGTTGGCACCGGGCCGGTTGTCGACGATGACCGTCTGCCCCAGCTGCTGGCCCACCTGCTGGGCCAGCACGCGCGCCACCATATCGGTGGGCCCGCCCGGCGGGAACGGCACGACCAGGGTGATCGGCCGGCTGGGCCAGGGGTCCTGCGCCTGCGCAGCCCCACCAACAGCAACCAGCGCCAGGGCCAGCAAGGCGGAACGACGTACCAAACCATATTGCATCTTTGTCTCCTGTATGTGTTTTTTCATCTCACGCGGGTTGCTGTGATCGCCTAGCGCCCAGCGAGCAGGCGCACGGCGGTATAGACCATCACCTGCTCCTGGCGCTGGTTATAGACCTCGATGCGCGAGGTCACCACCGCCCGGCCGCCCTTGCTGGTCGGCTTGATATCGGTCACCTCCACCAGCGCCTCGATCGTGTCACCCACCACTACCGGGCCCAGGATCTTCTGGTGCAACTCCAGCATCGCCAGGCCCGTGCCCTGGATCATGCTTTGCAGGATGAAGCCTTCGATCAAGGTATAGGTGAGTGCACCGGGCACCGGCCGGCCGCGGATCGCGCCGCCGTCGTAGCCGTCTTCGATAAAGATGGCCTCGAGCATGCCGGTGGTATTGATGAAGTTAACCAGGTCGGTCTCCGTCACCGTGCGGCGGAAGGTGCGCAGCTGCTGGCCGACCTGCAGGTCCTGCCAGACAAAGCCCTGGCCCATGCGGGCAGTGCCTGCCAGTGCGGCGGCGCGGTTGTCGGTTGAAGAAATCCAGTTTTGGGCGGTCATGGCCTTGTTACTCTCAGAGGTTCATTCAGCGATGGAGGGCTGCAACGCCGCAATGCGGGCATCGTCCCAACCCACTTCGCGCAGCAGCTGCTCGGTGTGCTCACCCAGGCGCGGCGGCATGCCGATGGGCGCCTGCGCGCCATCGATGCGCACGGAAGAGCGCGGAAAACGCACGGTGCCCATGGCGGGGTCGTGCTGCTCGACAAAAAAGCCGGTGGCCTTGAGGTGCGGGTCACGCGGCAGGTCGTCCATGCGCGCGACAGGCGCCGCAGGAATCTCCAGCTCCTCGCAGGTTTGCAGCCAGTAGGCGGTGTCTTTTTGCGCGACATAGCTGCTCATGGTCTCCAGCAGGATCGCGATATGGCGGGTGCGCTGGGCCTGGGTGGCAAAGCGCTCGTCCTGCGCCAGCGCGGGCTGGCCCACGGCAGCAAAAAAGCGGCGCCAATGGCCATCGGTGTAGGGCATCATGCAGACATGGCCGTCCAGCGTCTTGTAGGGCTTGCGCCAGGGCGCCATCACGCGCGGGTAGCCAGCGCCGCTGAGCGCGGGCTCAAAATGCATGCCGTAGAAATGCTCGACCAGGTTGAAGCCCACCATGGTCTCGTACATCGGCACCTCGACAAAGCTGCCCTCTCCCGTGCGCTCGCGCTGGAACAAGGCCGCCATCACCGCATGCGCTGCGACCAGGCCACAGGTCTTGTCGGCCGCAATCGTGGGCAGGTAGCGGGCCTCGCCGGTCTGGCGCTCCATCAGGTCGGCCAGGCCGCTCATGCCCTGGATCACATCGTCGTAGGCTGGCAGGCCGGCATAGGGGCCGTCCTCACCAAAGCCATGCAGGCCCACATAGACCAGGCGCGGGTACTGGGCGCGCAGCCGCACTGGGTCGAGCCCCAGCTTGGCGAGCTTTTGCGGCCGCATGCTGTGCATGAAGACATCGGCAGTCTTGAGCAGCGCATGCAGCGCCGCCTGGGCCTCGGGCGCCTTGAGATCCAGCACCACGCTCTTCTTGCTGCGGTTCGAACCCATGAACAGCGCGGACATGCCGGCTTCGGCCGCCGGCCCGGTGTAGCGTGTGGAGTCGCCGCCAGGCGGCTCGATCTTGATCACCTCGGCGCCGTAATCGGCCAGCACCTGGCTGGCCAGCGGCCCGAAAATCACGCTGGATAGGTCCAGCACCCGCAGGCCTGTCAATGCACTCAAGGCTTGTCTCCGTCGTTGTGGTGATAGCGATGAATGGCATTATTTGATATGTTTCACAACTGTGTCTATGTCGCAATTGACAGGTACTGATACACAGGAGATATCAATGGACTTGCGCCAACTGCGCCACTTTGTCACCCTGGCGCAAACCCTGAACTACCGCCAGGCCGCTGAGCAGCTGCATATGTCGCAGCCGCCGCTGTCGCAGTCGATCCGCAAGCTCGAAGACGACCTAGGGGTACAGCTGTTCGAGCGTGACCGGCGCGGCACGGTGCTGTCGGATGCAGGCCGGGCTGCGCTGGAGAGCGCCAAGCTAGCGCTCTACCATGCCCGGCAGGTACAGGCCGTGTCGCAGGCCACCGCCAGTGGCGAGCTCGGGCGCCTGCATATCGGCTTTATCGGCTCGGCCACGTTCTCGCTGATCCCCAAGCTGGTGCAGGCGTTTCGCGCCGCCCACCCGGCGATCGACCTGGTGCTGACCGAATCCACGACTCGCGAGATCTGCGCCCAGGTGGCCAGCGGTGATTTTGATGCCGGTCTGCTGCGCTATCCCGTCACGCAGGCCACCGAGCTGTCCATCACCCCCGTCGAGCCTGACCGCCTGATTGCCGCCCTGCCCGCTGGCAACCCGCTGCAGATCAAGGACAGCCTGCAGCTGATCGACCTGGCCGACCAGCCCTTTGTGAACTACCGCCCCAGCGAAGTGCCGGGCCTGCATGCGCTGGTGGTGCTGGCCTGCCAGAACGCCGGCTTTATGCCGCAGATCAAGCAGCATGCCGTGCAGGCCCAGACCTTGGTGAGCCTGGTGGGCGCAGGCCTGGGCGTGGCGCTGGTGCCGGCCGTGGTCGCAAAGGCCGCGACACCAGGCGTCATCTTCCGCGAGCTGACCGACACCCAGCACCTGCCCCAGATCGGCATTGCGCTGGCGCTGAACCAGCGCCAACCAGTGGCCACGGCCCAGCGTTTGAAGGAGCTGCTGCTCAAGCTCCAGCCCATGGGCTGACTCCTCCAGAACGCAAAAAAGGCCGCAGATGCGGCCTTTGCTGGTGTTGGATCACGTCGCAGCGCAGATTATGCGTTTTCGCGCGATGCGCGCTTGCGGTCGTGTTCCTTCAGGTGGCGCTTGCGCACGCGCAGGCTGGTGGGGGTGATTTCCAGCAGCTCGTCTTCTTCGATGAACTCCACGCCGTATTCCAGCGACAGCTCGATTGGAGGCGTGATCTTGATCGCGTCTTCCTTGCCGCTCACGCGGAAGTTGGTCAGCTGCTTGGTACGCGTGGCGTTCACCACCAGGTCGTTGTCACGGCTGTGGATACCGACGATCATGCCTTCGTACACGGGGTCGTTGGGCTTCACAAACATGCGGCCACGGTCGTCGAGCTTGCCCAGCGCGTAGGTGAAGATTTCACCGTCGTCCATCGAGATCAGCACACCGTTCTTGCGGCCGCCGATTTCGCCCTTGTGCGGCTCGTAGCTGTCGAAGATGTTGGCGATCAGGCCGGAACCGCGGGTCAGGTTCAGGAATTCGTTGGTGAAGCCGATCAGGCCACGGGCTGGAATGCGGTATTCCAGACGGACGCGACCGCGGCCATCGGGTTCCATGTTCACCAGCTCGCCCTTGCGCTCGCCCAGCGCTTGCATCACGCCGCCTTGGTGGCCTTCTTCGATGTCAGCCGTCACCAGCTCGATAGGCTCATGGCGCACGCCGTCGATCATTTGCATCACGACGCGTGGCTTGGACACGGCCAGCTCGTAGCCTTCGCGGCGCATTTCTTCGAGCAGAATGGTCAGGTGCAGTTCACCACGGCCAGCCACTTCAAAGATACCGTCTTCGTCGGTTTCCTTGACGCGCAGGGCCACGTTGGAGCGCAGTTCCTTTTGCAGGCGGTCCCAGATCTGGCGGCTGGTCACGTACTTGCCTTCACGACCTGCCAGAGGCGAGGTGTTCACGCAGAAGTTCATCGTCAGCGTCGGCTCGTCGATCTTGAGCATCGGCAGCGGCTGGGGGTTGGTCGGGTCGGTCACGGTCTCACCGATACCGATGTTTTCGATACCGCTGATCAGCACGATCTCGGAAGGACCGGCTTCGGTCGCTTGCACGCGGTCAATACCTTGGAAGGTGTGGACCTGGTTGATCTTGCCGGTATAGCTCTTGCCATCCAGGCCGGCCATCACGGCCACCTGCTGGCCTGGCTTGAGCGTGCCCTGGGTGATACGGCCCACGCCGATACGGCCCACGAACGTGGAGTAGTCCAGCGCCGAGACTTGCATCTGCAGCGGTGCAGTCGCGTCGCCCTGCACCGATGGCACGTGTTCCAGAATGGTTTCGAACAGGGCCGACATGTCGGGGCCCCATTGCGCGCCTGGCTCGCCTTCTTCCTTGGACGACCAGCCGTTGATGCCCGAGGCGTAGACCACGGGGAAGTCCAGCTGTTCATCGGTCGCGCCCAGCTTGTCGAACAGGTCGAACGCAGCGTTGACGACCTTGTCGGGGTTGGCACCGGGCTTGTCGACCTTGTTGACCACGACGATGGGCTTCAAACCCAGGGCCAGGGCCTTCTTGGTCACAAAACGCGTTTGGGGCATGGGGCCTTCTTGCGCATCGATCAGCAGCACCACACCGTCCACCATGGACAGCGCGCGCTCCACTTCACCGCCGAAGTCCGCGTGACCGGGGGTGTCGAGGATGTTGATGTGGGTGTCGTTCCAGGACACGGCGCAGTTCTTGGCCAGGATGGTAATGCCGCGCTCACGCTCGATGGCGTGGTTGTCCATCACGGTGTCCACGACTTTTTCGTGTTCGGCGAAGGTACCAGACTGGCGCAGCAGCTGGTCCACCATGGTCGTCTTGCCATGGTCAACGTGGGCGATGATCGCAATATTGCGGATTTGTTTGCTCATGATGTTTCCAAAATGCCGCTGGCTTGTGGGCGCGGCGTTCCTTCCAAAATTTGTTGAATCTCGACGGGGCTTAGGAGGCGGTCGGGAATGAGCTCGCGCGCCCGGATGTGTGCCACACCCAAAAGCGCAGGAGGCTCTTCTCCATAAACGGCCACTGCATCGGCATCGGCCCATTCACCCCGCCGGCGCAAGCCGGACAAAAATCTGCCTGCATTATCACCATCGAGCGTGACACGGGTGTGCGCTGCCAGCAACGTGTCGACAGGCAACACGGTGTGCAGGCGCTCCGCATCGGGCGTCGCTTCCAGGGTTTGCAGGCTGATACAGCGGGACAGGTCGATCCCACCGGTTTCTATGCGGCGCAGGCTGCGCAAATGCGCGCCATAGCCCAGCGCCTGGCCAATATCCTCGGCCAGCGTACGCACATAGGTGCCCTTGCTGCAGCGCACCGTCATCTTGAGCGCGACAAAGTCCTGCTCTTCTTGCACACGCGACAGCGTCAGATGCAAGATGGTGACAGCACGCGGCTCACGCTCGAGCGTGATGCCGGCGCGGGCGTATTCGTAGAGTGCCTTGCCATCGCGCTTGAGCGCGCTGTACATGGGTGGCACCTGGCTGATGGGGCCGGTAAACCGGGCTGCCACGGCGTCCAGGGTCTCGGGCGTCAGCGCCTCCCCATCCACCTCCCAGGTCTGCAGCACCTCGCCCTCGGCGTCGCCGGTGGTGGTGGTAGCACCCAGGTGCACCAAGGCCTCATAGGTCTTGGGGGCATCGAGCTGCAATTGGCTGAACTTGGTGGCCGCGCCAAAACACAGCGGCAGCACACCCGTAGCCAATGGGTCTAGCGTGCCGGTATGGCCCGCTTTTTCGGCGCGCAGCAGCCACTTCACTTTTTGCAAAGCGTCGTTGCTGGACAAGCCAATGGGTTTATCGAGCAGAAACACCCCGTGCACAGGGCGCCGCTGCACCCGTGTGCGAGAGGCATGCATGCGATCAGCCTTCCTCGGGTCCGCGCGATGCCACGGCCTTGGCGATCAAGGCATTCATGTCGGCGGCACGCTCGGTGGTGCGGTCGTAGATGAAGTGCAAGGTCGGCACGGTGTGGATATGCAGGCGCTTGAACAGTCCATTGCGCAAGAAGCCAGCTGCCTGGTTCAGTGCGTCCTGGGTCTGGTCGGGGTCACCGATCAGCAAGCTGAAATAGACCTTGGCGTGGGCATAGTCAGGCGTCACCTCAACGGCTTGCAGCGTCACCATGCCCACACGTGGGTCCTTCAACTCACGGGCGATCAGCTCCGACAGATCGCGCTGGATCTGGTCGGAGACTTTGAAGCTGCGATTGGGCGCAGCAGTTTTCTTGCGAGTTGCCATCGGAAATTACAGCGTACGAGCGATTTCCTTGATCTCAAAGACTTCCAACATATCACCTTCTTTGATGTCGTTGTAGTTCTTGAGCTTGATACCGCACTCGAAGCCTTCCTTGACTTCCTTGACGTCGTCCTTGAGGCGGCGCAGTGAGTCGATCTCACCGGTGTAGATGACCACGTTGTCGCGCAGCAGACGGAAGTGTGCATTGCGGGTAACGTGACCCTGGGTGATGTACGAACCAGCCACCGTACCGATCTTGGAGGCCACGAACACGGTGCGGATCTCGGCCATACCGATGATCTCTTCGCGTTGCTCGGGAGCGAGCATGCCGGACATGGCCGCCTTCAACTCATCGACAGCGTCGTAAATGATGTTGTAGTAGCGGATATCGACATCGTTGCTCTCGGCGGTCTTGCGCGCTTGCGCATCGGCACGCACGTTGAAACCGATCACGATCGCCTTGGAGGCCAGCGCCAGATTCACATCCGACTCGCTGATACCGCCCACGCCGGTGTAGACCATCTGCACCTTGACCTCGTCGGTCGACAGCTTGAGCAAGGAGGCAGCCAGTGCTTCTTGCGAACCCTGGGTGTCGGCCTTGATGATGATCGGCAGCGACTGCACGTTGCCCGCACCCATTTCGGCGAACATGTTCTCCAGCTTGGCCGCTTGTTGCTTGGCCAGCTTGGTGTTGCGGAACTTGCCAGCGCGGTAGGTCGCGATTTCACGGGCGCGGCGCTCATCGGGCAGCACCATGAAGTCGTCACCAGCCTGCGGCACATCCGACAGACCCTGGATTTCCACGGGCAGCGATGGACCGGCTTCCTTGGCGACCTTGCCGTCTTCGTCGACCATGGCACGCACGCGGCCATAGGTTTGACCGGCCAGCACGATATCGCCCACCTTCAAGGTACCGGACTGCACCAGCACTGTGGCCACCGGGCCGCGGCCCTTGTCCAGCTGGGCTTCGATCACCAGACCCTTGGCATTGGCTTGCACCGGCGCCTTGAGTTCCAGCACTTCGGCCTGCAGCAGCACTTGCTCGAGCAGCTCGTCAATGCCTTGGCCGGTCTTGGACGACACGGCCACGAAAGGCGAGTCACCACCGTATTCTTCGGGCACCACCTGCTCGACCACCAGCTCCTGCTTGACGCGTTCGGGGTTGGCATCGGGCTTGTCGGCCTTGGTGATGGCCACCACGATAGGAACACCAGCGGCCTTGGCGTGCTTGATCGCTTCCTTGGTCTGGGGCATCACGCCGTCGTCGGCAGCGGCCACCAGAATCACGATGTCGGTCGACTGTGCACCGCGGGCACGCATGGCCGTGAAGGCCTCGTGACCAGGGGTGTCCAGGAAGGTGATCATGCCGCGTGGGGTTTCCACGTGGTAGGCACCGATGTGCTGCGTAATGCCGCCGGCTTCGCCCGCAGCGACCTTGCTGCGGCGGATGTAGTCCAGCAGCGAGGTCTTGCCGTGGTCGACGTGGCCCATCACGGTCACGACCGGCGCGCGTGGCAGCGCTTCGGATTCGGCCTGGGATTCTTCTTCGGCGGTGAACGCTTCCGGATCGTCCAGTGCGGCAATATGTGCCTTGTGGCCCATTTCTTCCACGACGATCATCGCGGTGTCCTGGTCCAGCGGCTGGTTGATGGTGACCATCTGGCCCATCTTCATCAGCGACTTGATCACTTCGGACGCCTTGATGGCCATCTTGTGGGCCAGCTCGGACACGGTGATGGTCTCGGGCACATAGACGTCGAGCACGCGTGCTTCCACCGGCGCAGCCGATTGCGCGCCACGGTGGTCGTTGCGGTCATTGCCGCGACGGCCGCCACGGGGGCCCGAACGCCAGTTGTTGCCGCGACCGGCCACACCACCCGAGGAATCACCACGGGTCTTGAGTTCTTTCTTCTTGCCGTTGCTGTCGTTCTGGTTGCTCCAGCTCGAGGACAGCTTGGCCGACTTGACTTCCTTGTTGCCAGGCGCTGCACCAGCGGCAGGCTTGGCCGCGCCAGTGCCGGTCGTGGCAGGCTTGTGCAAGGTGCCCTTCTTGGCATCAGCGGCCTTGACTTCCTTCTTCTCTTCCGAAGGCTTCTTGGCCACCAGCACCTTCTTGGGCGCGTTCATCATGGCGCGAATGGCTTCGGCCTCGGCCAGGGCCTTGCGGCGGCGCTCGTCCAGATCGACAGCGCGCGCGGTTTCCTCCGCCTCACGGGCCTTGGATTCGTCTTCGGCCTTTTTCTTGGCTTCAGCCTGGGCTTCGTTGCGGGCGGCCAGCTCCTGGGCGTGGCGGCGCGCAGCTTCTTCCTGCTCGGCAGCTTCCTGGGCCTTGCGCTCTTGCGTCTTGGCCACGTAGGCAGCGGCGCGCTCTTCAGCCTCACGCTCCTTGCGCTCGCGCTCTTCGCGCTCAGCGCGCTCGGCACGCTGCTGCACCAGATCAGCTTCTTGCTTGCCGATCAGGTCGGCTTCGCGACGGGCTTCCTCTTCGCGCTTGACCAGGTCAGCCTTGTGTTCGGCTTCCTTTTGCTTGGCTTCGGCGTGCTTGAGTGCTTCGTCGGAATCGGCCTCAGCCACTTCGTCACGCTTGACGAAGGTGCGTTTTTTGCGCACTTCCACCTGGATGGTGCGTGCCCGGCCCGTGGCGTCGGCTTGTTTGATCTCGCTGGTAGATTTCTTGGTCAATGTGATCTTCTTGCGGTCTGCAGCGCCGTGGGCGGCCTGCAGATGGGACAACAGCGCTTGTTTGTCCGTTTCAGTCAGTGCATCGGATGCATCGTGCTTGGACACGCCTGCGGCTTGCAGTTGTTCCAGCAATGTATCCGGTGATTTCTTGAGTTCAACAGCGAACTCGGCGACAGTATTACTCGACATATCTTGTTCCGTGCCTCCTGACCTTATTCCTGTCCATCAAACCAATGTTCGCGAGCCTTCATGATCAAGGCTTTTGCGTCATCGGCAGACTGTCCGGTCAGCTCGGTCAATTCATCAATGGCCAAATCGGCCAGGTCGTCACGCGTGTGGATTCCACCAGCTTCCAGCTGGGCTACCAACTCAGGCGTCATCCCTTCCAGATCACGCAACGCTTGGGAAACACGGGCAACACTCTCTTCGTGGACGATTTCCATCGTCAGCAGCGCATCTTTGGCGCGCGTGCGAAGCTCATTGACGGTCTCTTCGTCGAAGCTCTCGATTTCCAGCATTTCCTGCAGCGGCACATAGGCCACTTCTTCCAGGCTGGAGAAACCTTCTTCGATCAGGATGTCAGCGATTTCTTCATCCACATCCAGCTTTTCCATGAACAGCTTGCGGGAAGTGCTGGTTTCTTCTTCCTGCTTCTGGGCCGATTCGGCCGCGTCCATGATGTTGATCTTCCACCCCGTCAGATCGGAGGCAAGACGCACATTCTGACCACCACGGCCAATGGCGATCGCGAGGTTTTCCTCGTCCACCACCACATCCATGGCATGCTTTTCTTCGTCCACGACGATCGAGGACACATTGGCCGGCGCCAGCGCACCGATCACGAACTGGGCGGGGTCCTCAGACCACAGCACGATGTCCACGCGCTCGCCAGCGAGCTCATTGGTCACCACGTTCACGCGGCTGCCGCGCACACCGACGCAGGTGCCGATCGGGTCAATGCGCTTGTCGTGGCTAAGCACGGCAATCTTGGCGCGGCTGCCAGGGTCACGGGCGCAGCTCTTGATCTCCAGCAGGCCTTGCTCGATTTCGGGCACTTCGTTGCGGAACAACTCGACCATGAACTCGGGCGCAGAGCGCGAGAGCAGGATGGGCGCGCCGCGCAGGGTCAGGTCCACGTCCATGATCATCGCGCGAACGCGGTCACCATTGCGCAGATTTTCCTTCGGAATCATTTCACCGCGCTTCAAGCGGCCTTCCACGCGGCCGGACTCGACAATGATGTCGCCCTTGTCCATGCGCTTGACGGTGCCGTTGAAGATCTTGTCGCCGCGTGCCATGAAGTCGTTGAGCAGCATCTCGCGCTCGGCGTCACGGATCTTTTGCAGGATCACCTGCTTGGCCGCCATGGCGCCGATACGGCCGATAGGCACGGATTCGATCTGCTCTTCAATGTAGTCGCCCACCTGCGCGTCTGCCTTGCGGTCAACGGCATCCATCAGCATTTCTTCGGCATCCGGGTTTTGCAGGCCCGCATCATCGGGCACCACCAGCCAGCGGCGGAAGGTGTCGTAGTCGCCGGTATCGAGATCGATAGCCACACGCACATCCACTTCGCCGGGATACAGCTTCTTCGTAGCCTGGGCCAGGGCAGATTCCACAGCGCCGAACACCACATCGCGCTCTACGTTCTTTTCGCGCGCGATGGCATCCACCAGCATCAACAATTCGCGATTCATGCGACGACTCTCCTATTTCAATCTTTAACCAGAAGGCGGCATCATCAGCGCCACCATGTGCGGGGCCACTTCAGGCCTGGGGTTCGTCGGCAGCACCTGCTGCCGCCCTGCCCTTGAAGCTCACGATGGGTGCCAGACGCGCTTCACGCAACTCATCGAGCGTAAAACCCAGGCTTTGCAGCGGTGCGGGTGGGCGCTTCTTGCTCACACGGGCACCGGGTTTGACAGGCGGCGCATCGCTCCAGACGATCTGCCAGCCACCTGCCTCGGTACGCTCGAGCGTGCCCCGAAATTTCTTGCGATTGGCGCTGATGGTTGTGCCTTCGGCAGCTGCACCGATGGATTCCTTCAGCGTCAGGTCCACCACCGCGCCGGCAAAGCGGATGAAATCCTGCTCATGGCGCAATGGACGGTCAATACCGGGCGAGGACACTTCCAGGCGCTTGTATTCCACGCCATCGACTTCCAGCGCAAACTGCAGCTGGCGGGTGACCTTCTCACAATCCTCCACCGTCACAAACTGCTCTGGCACGCCTTCCGGACGGACGTCATCCGCATTCCAAGGCAGGTCGATGGTGATGCGCAAAAGGCCGCTGGCAGAGCGTTCGATCTCCACCAAGTCGTAGCCCAGGCCGCTCACCGTTTGTAGGGTGGTTTCTTGCAAGCTCACGTGTGCTATTTATCCCGCAAATACAAAAAACCCGAGAACCACGGAATGTTACACATTCCGCAGCATCGAGCTGAAAAACATGCGACCAAAAAAAATGGGCGGTTGGCACCGCCCAGTTGGTCGTGTAGACATCAATTATAGGGGCAAACCAGTATCGATGCAATGATGCGCAGTGGCTTTTAGGCGTGCGAACGACTAAGTCTGCGCATTGCGCGCCTGCACGATAGCCTCAGTGCGCCGCAACAGTGCATGGGCTTCATCGCCATCGGGCAAGGCCTGCGCGTCGCCTTGCGAAAAACGCTCCAGCATGCGCTGCAGCACGCCGGACTGGGGCAGAACGGGGCCCAGGAACATGGCTTCGGTGCCGCGCCCCAGCAGTACGGTGGGGAAGGTGGTGATATCGAGCTCGCCCAGCGCCTCTTCCTCGTCCTCGACATCGAGCCAGACAAAGGCCATGTCCGGCCACTCCTTGGCCAGCGCATCAAAGGCAGGCTGGTACTGGCCACAGGTACCGCACCACTGCGCGCACAAACACACCACCAGCCAGGGCGCACTCGCAGCCTCGGTCATACACAGCCCATCCCGCACACAAAGGCGTATTTGTACCACCATTGCGGTATCCCAGGGCTCCGGTGCCTTTGAGAATACGCGCTTCTCTGACTTGAATCAGACCCAAAAGCAACTAAGTTCTAGGAAGTCATCATCCATTGGGCAGTTGCCTGTACAACAGCAAACTGCCATATCTTCGGGAGCAGGCATGGATTCCAAAAACTACTACGACGTTCTGGGCGTGGACAAAAAGGCCGGCGCAGACGAGATCAAAAAGGCATTTCGCAAGCTCGCCCGCAAATACCACCCGGATCTGAGCAAGGAAAAAGACGCCGCCCAGCGCATGGCCGAGGTCAACGAGGCCAATGCGGTGCTGTCGGACACGCAAAAGCGTGCCGAATACGACGCCATGCTCGACGCCCCGCGCGGCTTTGCGTCAGGCGCGGGCAAGCCCTTCCGCAGCGCCGAAGGCTTTGACAGCGGCGATTTCCAGTTTCGCCGCCAGAGCATGGGGGGCGATGCCGATTACAGCGATTTCTTTCGCCAGATGTTTGGCGACGCGGCGCGCGCCCAGCGCGGTGGCCATGCCGGCGGCGGGCCACGTGCGGCGATCCGGGGCGAGGACCAGCACGCCAGCATCGAGCTGGACCTGACCGACAGCTACCAGGGCAGCGAACGCATGCTGACCTTGCATGGCCAGGACGTGACCGAGGATGGCGAAGTACGCAGCCAGGAGCGCCAGCTGCAGGTGAAGATTCCTGCCGGGGTGCGCGAGGGCCAGATGATTCGCCTGGCCGGCCAGGGCGGGCCCGGTTACCAGGGCGGGCCAGCGGGCGATCTCTTGCTCGAAGTGCACTTTCGCCCCGACAAGCGCTGGCGTGCCGAAGGCAAGGATGTTTATATGCCAATGCCCGTCAGCCCCTGGGAAGCGGCTTTGGGCGGCAGCGCGGAGGTCAAAACGCCGGCCGGCACCTTGGAAGTGACTATTCCTGCAGGCTGGTCGGCCGGGCGCAAGCTGCGCATCAAGGGCAAAGGCCTGCCCGCTGCCACGCCTGGCGATCTGTACCTGGAGCTGCAACTGCACATACCACCGGCCACGACCGAGCAGGAGCGCGAGGCCTACGCGGCCTTTGCCAAGGCCTTTCCCCACTACCAGCCTCGCCAAGGAGTGTGACCATGCCCGACTACACGACAGTACACACCAGCAGCTTGCAGATCATTGACGACGACAGCCTTGATGCGGCCAGTCTGGCCCAGGCCTGCCAGCGCAACCTGGACTGGGTGCAGGCCCGTGTCGTCGATGGCGTGCTCACCCCCAGCACTGGCACACGCAACCCCGAAGCCGTCACCAGCTGGCGCTTTGCGGCCACCTGCATCGTGCGCGCGCGCCGTGTGGCGCTGCTGGAGCACACCTATGATGCCGACCCCCAACTGGCCGCACTGACCGTCGACCTGATGGAAGAGGTGCTGGAGCTGCGCCGCCGCTTGCATCGCTGACGGATCTTTCAGACAGACGCAAAAAAGCCCGCTGATGCGGGCTCATCCTTACCGAAAAAGCACCATCCGCATGCCGCGCCTGATCGTGGCAAGCGCGGCATGCGGACGGGGCAAACCGGTAGGCGGTATTAACCGCCCTTGTGCGTACGCTTGCCTGGGTTCTTCTTGGAACGGGTAGCAGTGCCACGGGCACGGCTGACCTGTTGGCCGCGGCCAGCAGTAGGCAGGCTCTTGCCGTTAGGCAGGGCCGGTTGAGGGGTGAACTTGCGGTCAGCTTCCGTAACGATTTTGTTGCCCATCCTGGGACCTCGCGATAAACAAAACCGACATTAGGCCACAGATGCCAAGCGAGCAGATAAAAATACCTGCTAATTCCCGTGCCTTGGTGCGAAATTAGGCATGCAAGCCGCAAGGCGACAGCGCAAATCAGGCGCTTTGCTTACATTTGGCCCACGCTGGCAGCTTGTAAATTACGCCTATCTGGTTAGGATTCATAAAACAAAACAAGGAATAATTTCTTATGCAAGAGCTCGATCATCAACAACGACCGCAACAGCGCTCTCTCTGGCTCCCCCTGGCAGCCGGTGTGGCCGCCTTGGCCGTTTACTGGTGGACCAGCAACAAATCCCGCAAAGTCGTGCCGGTCGACCTGATTGAGCCCGTCGCCGACTTTGATGCAGAACGCTTTGTCGGCGACTGGTATGAGATCGCCCGCATCGAGCGCGGCATCGGCAAGCCGCTAACGCGCTCACGCGTCGAATATGAGCTGCTGAGCGATGGCAGCCTGGGCATCACGACCCGGGGCTTTCATGCCGGCACCCACCGCTGGGTCGAGGGCCATGGCATTGCCCGCTTTGTCGGCGCGCCCAACTTTGGCGCCATGAAGGCCTCGTTCATGGGCCCCTTCCACGAGGGCTACCATGTCGTCGCCATTGACCCCGATTACCGCTGGGCCATGCTGATGGGCGACACCACCGACTCGTTCAAGCTGCTCTCGCGCCAGCCCGTGCTCGATGGCAAGACCACCGATATGCTGGTCCACCAGGCTGCACTGATGGGCGTGGAGACCTCACGCATCCACTGGGTGATGCAGGACGGCATCAACCCTACCGGCCACTGGTAAGCCGCAGTCCCTTTTATTTCCGGAGGGACACCCAAGCCTGCGCGCGATGCGTGCAGGCTTTGCTTTGTCTGATGGCGCTTTAGACGCCGATCCGCTTGGCGCCAGCCCGCTCTTCGTCGACCAGTGCCTGCATGCTGCCAGCAAACGCGATCGCGCCCTTCTCCAGCACATAGGCCCGGTCGCTCACCAGGCGCGCAAAGTGCAGGTTTTGCTCGCACAGCAAAATACTCACGCCGCGCTGCTTGAGTTGCACAATCATCTGCGCCATCTGCTCGACGATAACAGGCGCCACCCCTTCAGAGGGCTCATCGAGCAGCACCAGATAGGGATTGCCCATGAGGGTGCGGGCGACGGTGAGCATCTGCTGCTCGCCGCCACTCATCTGCCCGCCAGCGCGCTGCGGCATGGCCGCCAGGTTCGGGAAAAAGGCGAGCAGCTCATCCACCGTCCACTCGCTGGCCAGGCTGCCATCGGCCCAGCGGCGGGCGGGCTGGCGGCCCACCTCCAGGTTTTCGAGTACCGTCAGGTCGCTGAAGATGCGCCGCTCTTCGGGCACATAGCCCAGGCCCAGGCGCGCAATGCGCCAGGGGTCTGCCTGCGCAATGTTCTGGCCCATGAACTGCACGGTGCCTTTGCGCCGCTCCACCAGGCCCATGATGGCCTTGAGCGTGGTGGACTTGCCCGCGCCGTTGCGCCCCATCAAGGCCACCACCTCACCGCGCCGCACCTCCAGCCCCACATCAAACAGAATATCGGCTTCGCCATACCAGGCGTTGAGCGCGCTCACCTGCAGCAGAAGCTCGGCGTGCACATCGGTTATCTGCGCGCTCATACGGCAGGCTCCTGACTTGGTTCCTGGCTGTCATAGGTGCTGCCCTTGCCCAGGTAGACCGCCTGCACCTCGGGGTTGCGCCGCACGGCCTCCGGCGCGCCCTCGGCAATGAGCCGGCCCCGCGCCAGCACAATGATGCGGTCGGCATAGGCAAACACCACATCCATGCTGTGCTCGGTAAACAGCACGGCCATGTCGCGCTCACGGGCCAGTTGCCGCGTGAGCGCCATCAGCTGCAGGCGTTCAGCCTGGGCCATGCCGGCAGTGGGCTCATCCATCAGCAGCAGCACAGGCTTGTGGGCCATGGCGATGGCCAGCTCCACCCGCTTCACATCGCCATAGGCCAGCGCGCTGCAAGCACGGTCAGCCTGGTCCTGCATGCCCACCAGCGCCAGCAAGGCCAGCGCCTCATCACGCTGAAAGCGGGCGGCTTTTTGCCACAGGCCAAAGACGCGGCCAGCGGCCGACAGCAAGGCCATCTGCACGTTCTCGGCCACCGTCAGCGAGGCAAAGGTCTCGGCAATCTGGAAGGTGCGCCCTACGCCCAGGCGCCATATCTCGCGGGGCCGCTTGCCGCCCAGGGCCGTGCCCTGAAGCAGCATGCTGCCGGCATCGGGCACCAGTTGCCCGCCCAGCATGTTGAAGGTGGTTGTCTTGCCCGCGCCATTGGGGCCAATGAGCGCCAGCACTTCGCCCCGGCGCAAGGCAAAGCTCACATCGGCCACGGCCTGCACGCCGCCAAAGCGCTTGCCCAAACCGGTCACTTGCAGCAGTTCTGTCATGGATTTCCCGTTGATGCCGCAGGCAGCTTGCGCACTGCCTGCGGCCCTATTCCGCTCATAAAGTCGTTGCCGGGCGCTGCCCGCTCAGCCCAGCTCCAGGCTGGCGTCCATCAGGCGCTGCGTGTAGGCCTGGCGCGGCGCATCGAGCACCTGCATGACCTCGCCGCTCTCCACCACCTCGCCATCCTTCATCACCAGCACCTCATGGGCCATGGCCCGGATCACCGCCACATCGTGCGTGATCAGCACATAGCTCAGGCCGCGCTCGCGCTGCAGGCGCTGCAGCAAGGCCAGCACCTGCTGCTGGATGGTGACATCGAGCGCGCTGGTGGGCTCGTCCAGCACCAGGATCTCGGGGTCCACGATCAGCGCGCGGGCAATGGCCAGGCGCTGGCGCTGGCCGCCGGAGAACTCATGCGGATAGCGCTCGAGCAGGCCCGGGAACTGGGCCTCGGTCATGCCCACTTCCTGCAGCAGCGCCAGCACCTGCTGCTGTAGATCCGCTGGAGCCAGCTGGGGCTGCGCCAGCTGCAGGCCTTCGCCCACCATCTCCTGCACCGTCATGCGCGGCGACAGCGACGAGAACGGATCCTGGAACACCACCTGCACCTTGCGGCGCAGCTGCTGGTTGGCCGCGCTGTTGCGCTGGGCTGGCAACTGCCAGGTCTCTTGGCCAATGCGCAGCTCGCCCTGGCTGGGCAGCAGGCCCAGGATCGCCTGGGCCAAGGTGGATTTGCCCGAGCCCGACTCGCCAATCACCCCCAAGGTCTGACCCCGGCCCAGCGCCAGGCTGGCGCCGCGCACCGCGTCGAACCGGCCCTTGCGGAACCAGCCCGCTATGCCCGGCAGCGGCGTGGCATAGGCCACCTGCAAATCGCGCGTCTGCAGCACCGTGGGTGCCTCAGGCTGGCGGGCCACCACCTGGCGCTGGGGCGTGCTGGCCAGCAGCTTTTGGGTGTAGGCATGCTGGGGCGCGGCAAACACCTCGGCCACAGCCCCCTGCTCCACCAGCCGGCCTTTTTCCATCACCGCGACCCGGTCGGCAAAATGGCGCACCAGCGGCAGGTCATGGGTGATCATCAGCACCGCCATGCCGGTCTGGCGCTGCAAGTCGCTCAGCAGCTCCAGGATCTGGCCGCGCAGGCTCACATCGAGCGCCGTGGTGGGCTCATCGGCAATCAGCAGCTTGGGCCGGCAGGCCAGCGCCATCGCAATCATCGCGCGCTGGCGTTGGCCGCCGCTGAGCTGGTGCGGGTAGCTGCCGGCGCGCCGCTGCGGCTCGGGGATGCCGGTTGTGGCGAGCAGCTGCACCGCCTGCTCCCAGGCGGCCTTGTCGTCCAGGCCTTGCTTGAGCTGCAGCACCTCGGCAATCTGCGCGCCCATGGTCATCAGCGGGTTCAGCGCCGTCATCGGCTCCTGAAAGATCACCGCAATCTCATCACCACGCACCGCCTGCATCTCTCGCTCGGAGATCTGCAGCAGGTTGCGCCCGCCCATCAGCGCTTCGCCGCGCAACTGGGCCTCGCCCACCAGGCGCAGCAGCGACAGCGCGGTGATTGTCTTGCCAGAACCTGATTCGCCGACCAGCGCCAGCTTCTCGCCGGCCTGTATGCAAAAGCTCAGGTCCTTGACCACATCCTGGCCGCCAAAGCCCACATGGAGGTGGTTGACCTGGAGCAGCGGCGCGGGCACGGCCACCGGGGATTGTGCTTGCTCACGCATGGCGGGTCTCCTTGGCATCTGCGCTGGCTGACGGCGCTGGCTGAGCCGAAAGCGCAGCAGGCGCTGCGCCAGCGCGCGGCGAATTCAGCTGCTTGCGCGGGTCCAGCGCATCGCGCAATGCATCGCCCATGAAGGTGAGCAGCAGCAAGGTGGTCACCAGCACCGCAAAGGTCGACAGCGAAATCCACCAGGCATCGATGCTGTTCTTGCCCTGGTTCAACAGCTCGCCCAGGCTGGGGGTGCCCGGGGGCACGCCCAGGCCCAGAAAATCCAGCGATGTCAGGGTCAGGATCGCGGCACTCATCTGGAACGGCAAAAAGGTGACCACTGGCGTCATGCTGTTGGGCAGGATATGGCGCCACATGATTTTCCAGCTTGGCACGCCCAGCGCCCGCGCCGATTTCACATAGTCCATCTGGCGGTTGCGCAAAAACTCCACCCGCACATAGTCGGACAGTGCCATCCAGCCAAACAGGCTCAGCAGCACCAACAGCAAGCCGGCACTGGGCGCCAGCACCGCGCTGAAGATGATCAGCAGGTACAGGATCGGCATGGCGCTCCAGATCTCGGTAAAGCGCTGAAACACCAGGTCCACCTTGCCGCCAAAAAAGCCCTGTATCGCACCGGTGAGAATGCCGATCAGCGTGCCGACGGCCGTCAGCGCCAGGCCAAACAGCACGCTGACGCGAAAGCCGTAGATCAGCTGGGCCAGCAGGTCACGCCCCCGGTCATCGGTGCCCAGCCAGTTGTCCGCCGAGGGTGCCGAAGGCGTGGGCGACTTGGCAAAGTAGTTGATGGTGTTGGGGCCATAGCGGTTGAGCGGAAAGATCGCCCAGTTGCCATCCTTGCGCAGCTGCTGCTGGATGAAGGGGTCGAGAAAATCGGTGGCGGTGTGGAAGTCGCCACCAAAGCTGGTCTCCGGGTAGTCCTTGGCGAGCGGGAAATAGGTCTGCCCCTCATAGCGCACAACGAGCGGCTTGTCGTTGCTGATCAGCTCGGCAAACAGGCTGAGCACCACCAGCACCACAAAGAGCAGCAGGCTGTAAAAGCCCAGTTTGTTGGACTTGAAGCGGCGCCAGGCGCGGGCCGCAGGCGAGCGGCCGGGGGGAAGTGGGGAAACAGGCTCGGTCATCGTTATGGTCTGCAGAGACGGTGTGGGCACCGTCCCCCTCCTGTCACTGAATAGGGCGGCCTGGGGCCGACGTTGGCAACGGTGGCGGCGAGGGCACGGGGTGCTGCGCTGTCGCCATTGGCCGACAGCCAAACGGCGCGCCATCGGCCATGCTCTGCGCCATGCCTGCCACCCACACGCCCTCCGCCTTGCGCACCGCGCTCAAAAGCATTGCCATTTTTGAAGCGCTCAAA
This sequence comes from Comamonas koreensis, assembly GCF_014076495.1. Taxonomy (NCBI): domain Bacteria; kingdom Pseudomonadati; phylum Pseudomonadota; class Betaproteobacteria; order Burkholderiales; family Comamonadaceae; genus Comamonas; species Comamonas koreensis. The sequence continues at coordinate 3,489,077 of NZ_CP043575.1, forward strand.
GGCTTTGCCGCGCTGCTGGGCCTGTTGGGACTGCTCAGCCTGCTGCACCACGATCTGCACCGCCTCGCGCTGGAGCTGATCGGCCACGTTGGCCTCTCGCCCGAGGCGCGCTACCCGGCCGTGCTGATTGGCTGGGTGGACAAGATCAATGCCACCCCCATCCATACGCTGGTGCTGCTGGGCGGGACCTATATCGCTGTGCGCTGGCTGGAGGCCTGGGGCCTGTGGCAGGACAAGGCCTGGGGCGAATGGCTGGGCGCGCTGTCCTCGGGGCTGTACATACCGCTCGAAGTGCAGCACCTGCTGGCGCACCGCCATTGGCAAGGCGCGCTGGTGCTGCTGCTCAACATCGTCGTCGTGGCCGTGCTGCTGCGGCGCCTGCAGCTGCGCCGCAAGGCATGAGGCGCGGCGCCATGCCGCAGGTGCTGGGCTGGCCAATGCGGGCATACGCGACTCAGTCAAACTTGACACGGGGATCCACCCAGACATAGCACAGGTCGCTCACCAGCTTGGTGAGCAAACCGATCAAGGTAAACAGGTACAAGGTGCCCAGCACGACCGGGTAGTCGCGCCGGATCACGCTCTCATAGCTCAAGAGGCCCAGGCCATCGAGCGAGAACAAGGTCTCGATCAACAAGGCCCCGGTAAAGAAGGCGCCAATGAAGGCCGCCGGAAAGCCGGTGACGATGGGCAGCAAGGCATTGCGAAACACATGGCGCCACAGCACCTGGCGCTCGCTCAGACCCTTGGCCTTGGCCGTCACCACATACTGCTTGCGGATCTCTTCAAGAAAGGCGTTTTTCGTGAGCATGGCCGTCACCGCAAAGCTGCCGGCCACCATGGCGGTGACTGGCAAGGTGATGTGCCAGAGGTAGTCGACCAGCTTGGCGGCCCAGCCCATCTCTTCCCAGCCCGATGAGGTGAGCCCGCGCAGCGGAAACCACTGCAGCTGCCCGCCAAAGATCACCAAGAGCGCCACCCCCAGCACAAAGCCGGGTATCGCATAGCCCACCAGCACGATCACCGTGGTGACCATGTCAAACCGACTGCCCGCGCGCACCGCCTTGGCAATGCCCAGCGGCACCGCAATCAGGTAGCTGATGAAAAAGGTCCACAGCCCCAGACTGATGGAGACGGGCAGCTTGTCCTTGATCAGCTGCCAGACGCTTTTGTTCTGGAAAAAGCTGTTGCCCAGATCAAAGCGGGCGAACTGGCCCAGCATCTGCACAAAGCGCTCGATGGGCGGCTTGTCAAAGCCGTACAAGGCCTTGATCTCGTCGAGCCGCTTGGGGTCAATGCCCTGCGCGCCCCGGTAGCCCATGCCCGCGCCCTCCGCGCCCCGGTTGCCGGCCTTGGCCTCTGCCAGGTACTGCTCGACCGGGCCCCCCGGCACGAACTGGATCACCACAAAGGTCAGCAGCAAGACCCCGAACAGCGTGGGAATCATCAGCAGCAGACGTTTGAGGATATAGGCAAACATGCGGGGTGGGCTCCAATGTCAGCACGGGCGGGCAAACGCCGTGGCACTGTGGCAGAAAATGCCGGGGCAGCGCGGCAGGCGCGCTGGGGCGGTCAGAGGGATCATATAACGGCTGGGCCCGGCATCAGAGCAGCTCATGGCTTGGCGGTTGCGGCTGTGAGCGGCGGCATGCGCGCCCACCAGTAGTACATCACCCAGGTCTCGCCCGGCACATAGGCGGGCACCTGCGGGGGCTCCACCAATCGCCAGGCGTCATACACCACGCGGTGGCTGGCGGCATACCACTGCGGAATCAGGTAGTGGCCCGCCACAATGATGCGCTCGAGCGCATGGCAGGCGGGCAGCAGCTCCTGCTCGCTCTTGGCGCTGGCCATCTGGGCAATCATCGCGTCGACCGCAGGGCTCTTCAAGCCAATGAAATTGCCCGAGCCCTCCTGCTCCGCCGCCGCGCTGCCAAACAGCTCGGCGTATTCCTGGCCCGGGATATTGGTGCCCGGCACATTGACCGATATCAGGTCATAGTCGAACTTGTCGACCCGCTGCTGGTAGAGCGCGTAATCGGCCACCCGCAGCCGGAGCTTGATGCCCAGCTTCTCCAGGTTGCGCATCCAGGTGGACACGGTGCGAATGCCGCCCTCGTTGCTGTCGAGAAACTCCAGCTCCAGCGCCTGGCCCTTGGCATTGCGCAGCACGCCATTCCTGTCCACCTTCCAGCCGGCATCGGCCAACAGCGCCTGCGCCTTGCGCAGGTTGTCGCGCAGGCTGCTGCCCTGGTCGGTGCGGGGGGGATCCTGCAGCGGCCCCAAGGTACCGGCGGGCAGGTCTTTCTCAAAGGGCTTGAGCAGGGCCAGCTCGGCGTCGCTGGGGCTGCCATGCGTCTCGCACATGGTGTTGCCAAACAGGCCATGCACGCGCTCGTAGGCTCCGTAGAACAGCTGGCGCTGCATCCACTCGTAGTCAAACGCCAGGCCCAGGGCCTCGCGCACCCGCACATCCTGCAGCACTGGGCGGCGCAGGTTCAAAAAGTAGCTCTGGAAGCCCGAGGGCAGCTTGTTGGCGAAGTCCCCCTTGCGCAGCTCACCCCGGTCAAAACGCTTGCCATAGAGGCGGCGCGCCCAGTCGCCGGCGCTGAAAAAGCGCATCACATCGAACTCGCCGGCCTTGAGCGCCTCCAGCTTGGCGGTGTTGTCCTTGTAGATCTTGACCGTGACCCGGTCAAAATTGGCGCTGCCCACGCGCACGGGCAGGTCCTTGGCCCAGTAGTCGGGGTCGCGCACGTAGGTGATGTCGCGGCCAAACACCACCGGGCCGATCTTGTAGGGGCCGCTGCCAATGGGCATATCGGTCACGATCTGGTCAAAGCGCTTGGGCTTGCCATCGGCGCCCAGGCCCCAGTCGCGGCTGAAGACCGGCAGGCTGCCCACGGTCAGCGGCAGGTCGCGGTTGGGCTTCTTGAAGCGAAAGCGCACCGTGCGGTCGTCGATGACATCGCAGCCCTCCACATCGGCCAGCAAGGTCTTGTAGCCGGGCGTGGCGTACTGGCTGATCAGCGCCTCGTAGCTGTGCTTGACATCCTGGGCCAGCACCGGTTTGCCATTGTGAAAGCGCGCCGCCTTGCGCATCTTGAATGTCGCGGACATGCCATCGGCGGCCACATCGATGTCCTCGGCCAACAGGCCGTAGCCGGTTGTCGTCTCGTCCAGGCTGGCGATCAGCAGGCTGTCAAACAGCATGTCGCTCAGGTAGGCCGGGGGCGAGCCTTTGATCGTAAAGGGGTTGTATTTGTCAAACGTCGAGTAGCGCAGCGCACTGACCAGGCGCAGCTCACCGCCCTTGGGCGCCTCGGGGTTGGCATAGGCAAAATGCTTGAAATCCGCCGCGTAGCGCGGCTCGCCCCAGAGGGCGTAGGCATGGCTGGCCCAGGCAGGCGCTGCCGCGGCAGCACACAAAATCAGCGGAAGGCAGAATCGCATGCGACAATTCTGCCCTAGCTGGCCACCTGTGCAAGCGTTTACCCCCGAGAAACGCTTTGCGCCGGTGCCCAAGTCTTTTTTGGCCATGCCCTTATGGCGTGGCACTTATCAGGAGAAGAACAATGGGTTTTCTGACCGGCAAGAAACTGCTGATCACGGGCGTGCTGTCCAACCGCTCTATCGCTTATGGCATTGCCAAGGCCTGCCACCAGCAAGGCGCCGAGCTGGCTTTCAGCTATGTGGGCGAACGCTTCAAGGACCGTATCAGCGAGTTTGCCGCCGAGTTCGACTCCAAGCTGGTGTTCGACTGCGATGTGGCCGATGACGCCCAGATCGAGAAAATGTTTGCCGACCTGGCTGCGACCTGGGGCAAGTTCGATGGTTTTGTGCACTCCATCGGCTTTGCGCCGCGCGAGGCGATTGCCGGCAACTTCCTGGATGGCCTCTCGCGCGAAGGCTTCCGCATTGCGCATGACATCAGCGCCTACAGCTTCCCTGCGCTGGCCAAGGCCGCCCTGCCCTACCTCAACGACAAGTCGTCCCTGCTGACCCTGTCCTACCTGGGCGCCCTGCGCTCCATCCCCAACTACAACACCATGGGCCTGGCCAAGGCCTCGCTCGAAGCCTCCGTGCGCTACCTGGCCGAGGCCGTGGGCCGCACCGAAGACGGCCGCGCGATCCGCGCCAACGGCATCTCTGCCGGCCCGATCAAGACCCTGGCTGCCTCGGGCATCAAGGACTTTGGCAAGCTGCTCGGCCGCGTGGCCGACGCCTCACCGCTGCGCCGCAATGTGACCATCGAAGACGTGGGCAATGTCGCCGCCTTCCTGCTGAGCGATCTGGCCTCGGGCGTGACCGCCGAGATCACCTATGTGGACGGTGGCTTCAGCCAAACGGCTGGTCTGTCGGCCGACCAGGTCTAAGCTTCAACGCTTAGACAAAAACCCCGCAGGCTTGGTGTCTGCGGGGTTTTTTCATGTCTAGCAGCCTTATCTAGACGCTAAAACGGCGCAGCCGCAAGGCATTGGCCAGCACAAACACGCTCGACAGCGCCATCGCCCCTGCCGCAAACACCGGCGACAGCAGGGTGCCATTGACCGGGTACAGCAGGCCCGCGGCGACCGGGATCAGCGCCACGTTGTAGGCAAAGGCCCAGAACAGGTTCTGGTGGATATTGCGCATGGCGGCGCGCGAGAGCCCGATGGCAGTCACGACGCCGCGCAGGTCGCCGCCCATCAGCACCACGTCGGCCGACTCGATGGCGATATCGGTGCCCGAGCCCACGGCAATGCCGACATCGGCCTCGGCCAAGGCAGGCGCATCGTTGATGCCATCGCCCACATAGGCCAGCGCACCATGCGCAGCCCGCAGCCGCTTGACGGCCGCCACCTTGCCATCGGGCAGCACCTCGGCCACCACCTCGTCAATGCCCAGCTGCTGGGCAATCGCTTCGCCGGTGCGGCGGTTGTCGCCGGTGATCATCGCTACCTTGAGGCCCATCGCATGCAGGCCCTCAATCGCAGCGCGTGTGGTGGGCTTGATCGGGTCGGCCACGGCGATCATGGCGGCCAGCTGGCCATCGATGGCGGCATACAGCGGCGTCTTGCCTTCGGCGCCCAGACGGGCAGCCTCGTCAGCAAACACCGCCACATCAGCGCCCAATTGCCGCATCATGCGGTCTGCACCTACCTCGACCCGCGCAGCGCCCACTTGGGCACGCACGCCAAAACCGGTGACCGATTCAAAGCCGGACAGCGGCAGCAACTGCAGGCCTTCGGCCTGGGCAGCCTGCACGATGGCCTGCGCAATCGGGTGCTCCGACTGGCTCTCAACGGCGGCCACCGCCGCCAGCACGGCCGCGCGTTCAAAGCCGGGGGCCAGCACCAGGTCGGTCAGCGCGGGCCGGCCCTCGGTCAAGGTGCCGGTCTTGTCCACGGCCACCACCTGGGCGTCCTTGAGCAGCTGCAGCGCCTCGCCCTTGCGGAACAACACCCCCAGCTGGGCGGCGCGGCCGGTGGCCACCATGATCGAGGTGGGCGTCGCCAGGCCCATCGCGCAAGGGCAGGCAATGATGAGCACAGCCACCGCATTGACAAGGGCCAGGCTCAGCGCGGGCGATGGGCCCAGCAACAGCCAGAGCACAAAGGTCAGCACGGCAGCGGCCATCACGGCGGGCACAAACCACATGGTCACCTGGTCCACAACGGCCTGGATCGGCAGCTTGCCGCCCTGGGCCTGCTCCACCATGCGGATGATCTGCGCCAGCACCGTGTTGCCGCCCACTTCGGTGGCCTTCAGGGTCAAGGCGCCCTTTTGGTTGATGGTGCCGCCCACCACCAGGGCGCCGCTGGTCTTGTGCACCGGCACGGGTTCACCGCTGATCATCGATTCGTCGACATAGCTCTCGCCATCTGTCACCCGGCCGTCGACCGGGATGCGCTCGCCGGGGCGCACCTGCACGGTATCGCCGGGCTGCACCGCATCAATGGCCAGTGATTGCCAATCGCCATCGCGCAGCACCCAGGCCGTCTTGGCCTGCAGCTGCACCAGGCGCTTGATCGCCGCCGAGGTATTGCCCTTGGCGCGTGCCTCCATCCAGCGGCCCAGCAAAATCAGCACTACGATCACCGCCGCGGCCTCGAAATAGACATGCACGGTGCCCGCTGGCAGTACGCCAGGCGCAAAGGTGGCCACCAGCGAATAGAGATAGGCCGACAAGGTGCCCACTGCCACCAGCGAGTTCATATCGGGCGCGGCCCGCGCCAGCGCAGGCAGGCCCAGGCGGTAAAAGCGCCGGCCCGGCCCGGCCAGCACCAGGCTGGTCAACACCCACTGCAGCAGCCAGTTGCTCTGCTGGGGCAGCCATTGGCCCACCCAGTGGTGAAAGCCCGGCAGCATGTGGCCGCCCATCTCCAGCACAAAGACCGGCGCGGCCAGCAAGGCCGCCAGCCACAGGTCACGCAGCAGCCCGTTTTGCGCTTGCTGCTGGCGCTGGCTCTGCGCATCATGGGCATCGGCCGCCTCGCTGGCCTCACCCACCTGCGGCACAGTGCGGGCGGTATAGCCGGCCTTGGCAATAGCAGCCATCAGCTGCTCGGCATGCACGCCCGCCGTCAGCTGCACCGTGGCCCGTTCGGTAGCCAGGTTCACGGCGGCGGTCTGCACGCCGGGCACGGCTTTTAACGCGCGCTCCACGCGGCCCACGCAAGAGGCGCAGGTCATGCCTTCGACTTCCAGCTCCAGCGCATGCACAGGCACGCTGTAGCCGGCTTTGTGGACCGCTGCCAGCGCCTGCTCCAGCACCTGGGCGGCGGGGGCCTGGTCGCCCAGTTGCAGGCTGGCCTGCTCGGTGGCCAGGTTGACATGGGCGCTTTGCACGCCGGGCACGGCCTGCAAGGCGCGCTCGACCCGGCCGACGCAGGAGGCGCAGGTCATGCCCTCGATCGGCAGTTGCAGCAGCGGGGTGGCGGATGGGGTGGTTTGGGCAGTCATGGCGGGAGTCTTTCTATCCATGGCAGGAACTCTAAAGATTGCCATGGTGTGAATGTCAAGCCCCTGCCCACAGCGGGTGCAAACACGACATGGGCAACGGGGGCAGCGCCGCCCGCAGCCTTACCAGTTGCTCTGGATCTTGCGCCGGCCTTCCTGCGGGAATGCGGGCTTTTGCGGCACATAGGCGCCGGGCTGCGGCTTGGGCGCGGCCGTGCTGCCTGCAGCGGCTGCACCTGCACCTGCGCCTGTCCCTGCGCTGGCACCCGCGCCTGGCGCTGCGGCGCCGGCCTGGCTCAGCCAGGTCACCACTTCCGAGCGGTCGGCGCGGGTGGCAAAGTCACTCGCCGTCAGTCCCTGCTGGTTTTTCAGCTTGGGGTCGGCGCCTTCCTTGATCAGCAGTTGCACGGCGCTGCGTGTGCCGTACTGGGCGGCCATCATCAACGGCGTGGTGCCATTGGGCGATGCGGCATCGATATAGGCGTGGTGCTCCAGCAGCAGCGCCACCATCTGCAGGTCGGAGCCATCTTCGCTCGGGGCCGAGACGGCATAGTGCAGCGGCGTCCAGCCCTCGCGGTTCACATCGGCGCCCCGGGCAATCAAGGCCTTGGCCAGATCGACCTGGCCCTTGATGGCAGCCATCATCAGCGGTGTCTCGCCCTTGGCATTGGCCAGGTTCACATTGGTGGTTGGCAGCGCAATCATGCCCTTGGCCGCGCGGTAGGAGTCGAGCTTGAAGGCCTGCGTCAGGCCCGTTTCGCCCTTCTCGCTCACGGTGTTGGGGTCAAAGCCGCGCTGCACCAGCGCCTCGATGCCCTTGGCGTCATCGCGGATGATGCGGGTGAAGAAATCGTCATACGAGCCCGCTTGCGCGGCCGCGCAGGCCAGCCACAGGGCCGCCGCGCAGGCCGCTCGAAGCACAGACAAAGAACCAGGTGTAGCAGGCAGCTTCATGACAGCACTCCGCTGAAGAGTCGATCGAAATTGCGGTTGGTGGCCTCGGCCACCGCTTCCACGCTGGTGCCGCGCACCTGCGCAATCTGCGCGGCCACATGCGGCACATAGGCGGGCGTATTGGTCTTGCCCCGAAACGGCACCGGCGCCAGATAAGGGCTGTCGGTCTCGATCAGCAGCCGGTCCTCGGGCACAAAGGCCGCGACATCGCGCAGATCCTGCGCCTTTTTGAAAGTGATGATGCCCGAGAACGAGATGTAAAAACCCAGGTCCAGCGCCGCGCGGGCGACTTCCATGCTCTCGGTAAAGCAGTGGAACACGCCGCCTGCGGCATGGGCGCCACCGGTCTCGCCCTCTTCGCGCAGCAGACGCAAGGTGTCATCCGATGCGCTGCGGGTGTGGATCACCAGCGGCTTGCGTACCTGCTGGGCCGCGCGAATATGCGTGCGAAAGCGCTCGCGCTGCCACTCTAGATCAGCCACCGTGCGGCCGCCCTTGCGGTCTTCCATGCCGTAGTAGTCCAGGCCTGTCTCGCCAATGGCCACGACGCGCGGCAGCGCCGCGCGCTCGACCAGGTCCTGCACGCTGGGCTCGGTCAGCCCTTCGGTATCGGGGTGCACACCCACGCTGCACCAGAAGTTGTCATAGCGCATCGCCAGCGCATGCACGTCGGGAAACTCCTCCATCGTGCAGCTGATGCACAGCGCGCGGGTCACCCGCGCCTCGTCCATCTTGGCGCGGATGGCAGGCAGGTCCTGAACAAGCTCGGGAAAGTTGAGGTGGCAGTGGGAGTCGGTGAACATCAATCGTCAACGCTGCAGACGCTCAAAGCGCCGCAGTCCAAATACAAAGAACTGCTGCCATTGTCCCCGCTCCGGCTGCTCCGACGGTCGCGACCACCGTAAAACCCTGTCAGCCCGGCTAAGAAATCGGGGTGGGACAGGGTCGAATCCAGTGCTTAGAACCTGTTCAATGTCTCCTCGCGCCGCGACAGTGTCTTTGCGAGATGGGATGCTAGGGGGGCGCCCAGCCGCGCAACACCGCAGCAATAGCCCAGCTATTGCGAGGATTGGCAACAACGCAGACCGCCCCTGCCCGGGCGGCCCTCGCCGGGCGCCCCTTCCCGGGCAGCGCAAAGCCACTGTCCCTACGGGTTGGAGTGAAATCGGACGATTTCTGCGCGCTGGCCCTTGCTTGCACCCCGGTGCAAGCTGCGTTCCATCCCTTCGAACTCATCCCGATTGCGCTCCAACGCGGCTGCGTAGAGACTTTGAACAGGTTCTTAGATGGTCTGCGTGGCGCGGTCAGCCTGCAAGGCCGTGCCCAAGATCTGTTCAATCTTGTAACGCAGCTCATCCGTCTTGGGATCTTTGGGAAAGCGCACGCCAATGCCCTGGGTGCGGTTGCCACCGGCGCCTGCCGGAGTCACCCAGCCGACTTTGCCGGCAATGGGGTAGCGCTGCGGATCCTGGGGCAAGGTCAGCAGCAGGTAGACATCGTCGCCCAGTGCATAGTCCTTGGGCGTGGGGACAAAGATGCCCCCTTCCTTGAACAAGGGGATGTAGGCGGCATAGAGCGCGGCCTTTTCCTTGATGGCCAATTGCAGCACGCTTGGGCGAGCGCTGGCCGTGCCCGGTACAGGGGTAGGACTGTTCATAGATTCCAAGGATAACCAAATTTTGCTGCCTATTTCCAGATGCCAGCGCAAACACAGGCCACATCAGCGGCCTGTTACACCGGCAGATGGACCCCGCTTAGCGCCGCGACTGCAGCACGCTGGCCGCCTGCGCGACCAGTGCTTCGAGCATCAGCCCCTGGTTGAAGGGGTGCGCCGCCGTGCGCATCGACTGCGTCAAAGCCTTGCTCCAGCGCGCCAGCACCGCCAGCGCCGGGGGCGCAGGCAAATCGGCCGCGTCAAAAAACCGTGGCGCGGCCCCCACACGCAGCATCAGCAAATCATGGCAGAGCTTTTGCAACGCATCGACCACCTCGGGCGCCGACAGGCTGGACAAGGCACCGGGCTGGCCATTGGCCAAATCCTTGGGCAACTTCCTCCAGACCTGGGGCGAGCGGCCGGCATGCATCTGATCCAGCGCATCGTCGGGGCGACCGCCTGCGGCCTGCAGCAGCGCGTCGACCTGGTCTGCCGGCACGTCCTGCGCCACCAGCCAGCTGCGGGCCGATGCGGTATCGGGCCACTGCATGGTGTGCGCCAGGCAGCGGCTGCGGATCGTGGGCAGCAGCTGGTGCGCGGCTTCGGTCGCCAGCACAAAGCGGGCATCGCCCGGTGGCTCCTCCAGCGTTTTGAGCAGCGCATTGGCAGTGACCGCATTCATTTTTTCCGCCGGAAACACCAGCACCGCCTTGCCTTTGCCCCGGCCCGAGGTGCGCTGCGTGAACTCCACCGCATCGCGCATCGCATCGACGCGGATTTCCTGGCTGGGCTTGCGCTTTTTGTCGTCAATGTCCGCCTGGGCCTTTTCGGGCAGCGGCCAGCCCAGCGCCAGCATCTCGGTCTCGGGCATCAGCACACACAGGTCCGTGTGGGCATGCACATCGATCGCATGGCAGCTGGCGCAGTGGCCGCAGGCGCCCTGGGGCGTCGGTGCATCGCACAACCAGGCCCGCACCAGGCCCATGGCCAGCGAGAACTGGCCCAGGCCCGAGGGGCCTTGCAGCAGCCAGGCATGGCCGCGCTGGGCCAGCAGCTGCTCGCGTTGCTGGGCAATCCAGGGCGCGGTGGGCGCCGGTGCTGCGGCTACGGGCTCGGCTGCTGCAGTGTTCTTGGCGGTGGCCATATCAGCCCTCCACTTTGCTGGCCGGCAGCCAACCCTGGGCTGCTACGGCCTGGCGCACCGCCTGCCACACCGCCGGCTTGGGCTGGTGCGAATCGATGCGCGCAAACCGCGCGGGCTGCGCCAGCGCGCGCTCGGCATAACCGGCGGCCACGCGGGCAAAAAACTGCTGGGGTTCGGCCTCAAAACGGTCGGGGGCACGTGCACCGGCCAGGCGCTCGGCGGCCACCTCGGTGGGCAGATCAAACCAGATGGTCAGGTCAGGCTGGCGCAGCGCGCCCTCACCCAGCTCGGGCCGGGCCTGCACCATGCGCTCGAGCACCTGCAGCACCTGCAGGTCAAAGCCGCGCCCGGCGCCCTGGTAGGCAAAAGTGGCATCGGTAAAACGGTCACACAGCACCACATCGCCCCGGGCCAGCGCCGGCTCGATCACCTGCTGCAGGTGGTCGCGCCGGCCCGCAAACACCAGCAAAGCCTCGGTCAAGGCATCCATGGGTTCTTGCAGGAACAGCGCGCGCAGCTTTTCGGCCAGCGGCGTGCCACCGGGCTCGCGCGTGCTCACCACGTGGCGGCCTGCGGCCAGGAAGGCATCGTGCAAGCCCTGGATATGCGAGGATTTACCGGCGCCGTCAATGCCTTCAAAGCTGATAAACAGGCCGCGCGAAGCAGCTGGAGAAGATGCGGGAGAAGATGGAGTCATGCTGCGCCAGATTGTACGTGCCCGCCCACACCCCTGATGGGTTCAGGCGGCAGGGTCAAAGTCCGCATCACCGGCCACGCCGCGCTTGCGGGCCACGCCGTAGGCGGTCAGCACCTGGTGGGCGACCATGTCCACGCTGGGGCGGGTCACGCCATCGCGGTCGACCCAGACCTTGGGGGTCAGACTGCCCGACAGGCAGATGCTGTCGCCGTCGCCCAGGCCCAAAAGCGCTGCGACCGGCGCATCGTCAAAAGCGATGACGTTGACAATCAGCATCTCGCCATCGCCCGCGCCCGCATTGGCACGCACCTTGGCCAGTGCATACGGCTTGCCGGTTTTACTGCTGCGCTCGACCGGCTGACCCAGTATGCGCCCGGATACCAATCCATCCATCATGCTTTGATCCCCCCATACAAGCCTTGCAGTTTAGCCGCTTGGGCGGCCACCAGAGGCGAGTCGTGCGCCAAGATCAGGGCTCGCGGGGCGGCTGGGCCTGTTTCTCACCCACCGCATGGCTGGCCGGTTCTGCGCTGTGGCTGCTGTCGAGCACCCGGAAGTTGGGCAAGGGCGTTTTGCCCAGCACCCAGGCCATGCGCGAGCCCGCGCCCACCAAGCCGCCCATTACCCAGAAAACCCCGCCCACCCCAATGGCCGCCCCTGCGGCGCCAAACATCAGCGGCATGCAGACGCTCGAGCCATTGATCAGCATCAGCCGCAGGCCCACGGCCTCGCCGTGGCGCTCCTCGGGGGTGATCTGGTGGAGCATGCTCATGGCCATCGGCTGCACACTGCCCAGGCCGATGCCCAGCAAGGCCGAACAAAAAGCCATCGCCCAGGCATTGGGCATCAGCGGGTAGATCGCAAAAATCGCAGCCGTGAGCACCATCGCGGCCATCACCACGGTCATCTCGCGCAGGTGGCGCGAGATGGCGGGCAGCAGCACCCGGATCACAAAGGCCGCCAACGCAAACACGCCCAGCACGGCACCGATCTCGGAGGCCGACAGACCCCGGTCATGGCCCAGCAGCGGCACGACAAAGGTGTGTACATCCCAGCAAGAGGCGACCAACCAGTTGACAATCAGCAAGCGGCGGAAGGACTGCTCGCGCAGCAGGTCCCAGGCATGGTGGGGCTGGCCATCGCTTTTGGCGGGCGCGGGCTCCATCTCCTGGGCGCTGCGCACACACCACCAGGCCACCACCGAGAACAGCGCCAGCACCGCAAAAGCGATGCGGTAGGACAGGTTGTTGCCGGCCTGGCCGGTCGAGTGGTCAATGATCAGCCCGGTGACCATCGGCCCCAGAAAATTGGCAATCGCCGGGCCCAGCGACAGCCAGCTGAAGATCTGGCGCAGCTCACTGGCCTCATGGGCGACGCGGCCCGCATGGCGCTGCAGCGCAATGATGGAGATGCCGCAGCCCGCCCCCGTGAGCAGCGCCGCGACGCACAGGACTTCAAAACGGGGAAAAGCGACACCAATGGCAGTGCCGGCAAAGGCCAGCGCAATGGCGGCCAGCATCGGCTTCATGAAGCCATGCCGGTCTGCGTAGCGGCCCGCCGGCAGCGCCAGGAACACCTGGGTCAGCGCAAACAGACTGAGCAAGAACCCCACCGCGCCGGGGGTATGGCCATCGCGCAGGGCCAGCAGCGGGGCTGCCAAGCGCGTACCTGTCATACAGGTATGGACAAAAAACTGGCCGATGATCAGCCGTATCAACTCGCGATTCACGCGTTCCCTTCAGCACCGTGGGCAACTGGCACTTGCTTGGCCTGCATTGTCGGCTAAGTCAGGGCCGCTGCGCTGTCGCCTTCGTCCGTATCGGTGGTCAACGGGCCCAGCTCGCCAGCGACGGGTGTCTCATGCACATGCGAGAGCCGTTTTTGGATGGCGCGCGTGCGCACATCGACCTGCTCGAATTTCTTGGCCGCCTGGTCCAGCGACCTGCGCGTGGCCTCCACCACATCGCCAAACTTGTTGAACTCGGTCTTGACCTGCCCGAGCACCGCCCACACCTCGGAGCTGCGCTTTTCGATGGCCAAGGTCTTGAAGCCCATCTGCAGGCTGCTGAGCATCGCTGCCAGGTTGGCTGGGCCCGAGACCATGACCCGGCAGTCGTTCTGCAAGGCTTCGACCAGACCCGGCCGGCGCATCACCTCGGCAAACAACCCCTCGGTGGGCAGGTAGAGCACCGCAAAATCGGTGGTGTTGGGTGGCGAGACATACTTGCTGTAGATCTTCTTGGCCTCCAGCCGGATCGAATTTTCAAAGCCGATGCTGGCCGACTGGATCGCCGCCTTGTCCAGGCTTTCTTGCGCATCCATCAGGCGCTGGTAGTGCTCGACCGGGTACTTGGAATCGATCGGCAACCACACCGGTTTGTCATCGCTGTGGCCCGGCAGGCGGATGGCGAACTCTACCATCTCGTCGCTGCCCGGCACGGTCTTGACGTTCCTGGCGTACTGCTGGGCCGTCAGCACGTTGTCGATGATCATGCCCAGCTGCAGCTCGCCCCAGGTACCGCGCGATTTCACATTCGTCATCACGCGCTTGAGGTCACCCACGCTGCCCGCCAGCGTCTGCATCTCGCCCAGGCCCTTGTGAACCTGTTCGAGCCGGTCGCTCACCAGCTTGAAGGATTCACCCAGGCGCTGCTCCAAGGTGGCATGCAGCTTTTCATCCACCGTTTTGCGCATCTCTTCGAGCTTGCTGGCGTTGTCGCTCTGGATGCTGGCCAGGCGCTCGTTGAGCGTGCCGCGCAGCTGCTCGGCCTGCTGCTGGTTGGCCTGCAGCAGCTGCGCCAGCTGGCGCCCCACCCCGTCCTGCATGCCCGCCAGGTGCGACTGCACATCGGTCTTGAGGGTGGCCAGGCTTTGGTGGTTGGCGCGGGTGAGCGCATCGACGCGCTGGGTGAGCGAGGTATCGAGCACCGACAGGCGCTGGTTGATGGCCGCATCGAGGTGGGCCAGGCGCTGGGCGAGCTGGGTTTCGAACCCGGCCAGCGCCTGGGCCAGCTCCTGGCGCCCAAGGCGCGATTCAGCCAGGCTTTGCGCCATGCGCGCTTCCAGCGATTCGCGGAACTCGCCCATCACATCTTGGCTGCCCTGGTTCAACTCGCGCAACTGCAGGCTCAGGTGCTGCGACAGGTGGCTGAGCGCGCCTTCGCTGCGCGCCAGCGCCTGCACGGTCTGCTGCTGGTCGCGGGCCTGGCGCTCCTGCTGCTGCAGCCAGGCCTCCCCCAGATCGGCTTTGGGCCGGCGCAACAGCAGCACCAGCAGGTTGGCCAGCACCGCCAGCAGTACCAAGGCCAGCAGCACCAGGCTGAGCAGCGACCGATCCAGATCCAGATTCACAACCGTTCCCCGTGTTTGAGAAGACTGCAAAAATAATAGCTGCTTGCACCCGTCTGGTGGGCACAAACAGCCATGTTTATTGAAATATTTTGCGTTCAGGCGGCGCTGCGGCGGCTGTGCTCCAGGCGGTTGACGGGTGTGACCGGCGCCTGGCCGCCCAGGTAGGCGATCAGGTTGTCAGCCGCCAGCTGGGCCATGGCCCGGCGCGTGCCCATCGTGGAGCTGGCGATGTGCGGCGTCAGCACCACGTTGGACAGCGCCAGCAGATCGGGATGCACCGCAGGCTCGCCTTCGAACACATCCAGGCCGGCGGCGGCAATGGTCTTGCTCGCCAGCGCCTTGGCAAGCGCCATATCATCCACAATGCCGCCGCGCGCGATGTTGATCAGCGTGGCGCTAGGCTTCATGCTGGCGATCTCGGCTGCGCCAACCGTGTGGTGGGCCTCGGGGGTGTAGGGCAGCACCAGCACCAGGTGGTCAGCAGTGCTGAGCAGCTCTTGCTTGCTCACATAGCGGGCCTTGCAATCGGCCTCCAGCTCGGCAGACAGGCGCGAGCGGTTGTGGTAGACCACCTGCATGCCAAAGCCATGCGCGCCGCGCCGGGCAATGGCCTGGCCGATGCGGCCCATGCCCAGAATGCCCAGGGTGCTGCCATGCACTTCGGCGCCGGCAAACAGGTCATAGCGCCAGTCCTTCCAATGGCCGGCACGCAGAAAATGCTCGCTCTCGGTGATGCGGCGGGCCGTGGCCATCAGCAACGCAAAGCCGAAATCGGCCGTGGTCTCGGTCAACACGTCGGGCGCATTCGTGCCCTGCACGCCGGCTGCCGTCATCGCGGCCACATCAAAGTTGTTGTAACCCACGGCCATGTTGGCGCAGATCTGCAGCTGCGGGCAGGCGGCCAGCAAGGCCGCATCGATGCGCTGCGAGCCGGTGGTCAGCACGCCATCCATGCCCTGCAGGCGCTCGGCCAGCTCGGCGGGCGACCAGGCGATGTCGTCCTGGTTGGAGCGGACATCGAAGTGCTGCTCGAGCACGGTGACCACTTCGGGCGAAATGGCGCGGGCAATCAGAATTTTCGGGCGGGACATCGGCAGTTTCCTCGGGGGTTCAGCGGAACCAGATAAAAGTCATCACGACAAACAGCGGCACCAGGATGGCGCACGACCAGGCCATGTAGCCAAAAAAGCTGGGCATGCGCACTCCACGGCTTTCGGCAATGGCCTTGACCATCATATTGGGTGCATTGCCGATATAGGTGTTCGCGCCCATGAAGACGGCACCCGCCGAAATCGCGGCCAAGGTGGTCGCCATCGAGGTCATCAGCACCTGGGGATCACCCCCGGCGGTGTTGAAGAACACCAGGTAGGTGGGCGCATTGTCCAAAAAGCTGCTGAGCAGGCCCGCAGCCCAGAAGTACATCGCCGGGTCGGGCGAGCCATCGGGCCGGGTTACCGCACGCACCACCGCGCCAAAGGGACCGTTGGCGCCCGCCTGCAGCATCGCGATGACGGGGATGATGGTGAGAAAAATGCCGGCGAACAGCTTGGCCACTTCCTGCATCGGGCCCCAGTCGAACTGGTTGGCCGCATGGGCCGACGCGGGCGTGAGTTTGTAGGACAGCACGGCCACCGCAATCAGGCCCAGATCACGCACGACGGACGGCAAGCCCACGGCCACGCCGGCAATGTCCCACTGCAGGTCGGACTTCCAAAAGCCGCTCAGCAGCACCAGGGCCACGACAGCGCCCAGCAGCACAAAATTGATCTTGCCTTCAAAGCCCAGGCTGTGGGTGTCGGGCGTCGGATCGCTGCGGGGCTTTTGCGCATCAAAGCGCAGCATATAGCGGTCCAGCAGGTAGAAGATGACCAGCAGCGCGCCGACGAGGAACAGGGTCTCGGCAAAGATATGGCGCACGGTCCAGAAAAAATCCACGCCCTTCAAAAAGCCCAGGAACAGCGGCGGATCACCCAGCGGTGTGAGCGAGCCACCGGCATTGGAGACGATGAAGATGAAAAACACCACCACATGCGCGCAGCTGCGGCGGGCATCGTTGGCCCGGATCAGCGGGCGGATCAGCAGCATGGACGCGCCGGTCGTGCCCATGAAGCTGGCCAGCACTGCGCCAATGGCCAGGATGGCCGTGTTCAAACCCGGCGAGCCATGCAGATTGCCGCGGATATAGATACCACCCGAGACGGTGAACAAGGCCGTCAGCAAGATCACAAAGGGAATGTATTCAGCCACCAGTGCATGGGCCAGGTTGCCAACGGCCAGCCCCGGGCCAAAGACCGCTGCGAAGGGCAGCAAAAAGGCCAGCGCCCAAAAAGCGGCCACCTTGCCAAAATGGTGGTGCCAGAAGCTGGGCAGAAACAGCGGCATCAGCGCAATCGACAGCAAAATTCCGGCAAAGGGAATGCCCCAGAAAACAGAGAGTTCGGCCCCGTTGATGGTGGCCGCCCCGGCCCACCCGGGCGCCAGCACCGCAGCGCCCACCGCCGCCCTGCCCCAGACCCCATACTGCTGCCCCATAACCTGCTCCTTGTGTTTGTGCTTATTCATGCATGGCAGCCCAACACCGTCCGGCAGGCGCACGCAGCCCGGTGATTTTAGTCAGCGGCCAAGCCCCAATGCAGGCTGCGGCAGGCGGCAGCCATCCCGATTAACCCGCACGTGCGGGGGCGGGGGCCACGCCTTGCGGGGGGATGTGCTGGCTGGGGGGCAGGTTGAACACCTGGCGCAGGTAGGCCAGGTATTTTTCGTCGTCGCACATGCTCTTGCCCGGCGTGTCCGAGATCTTGGCGACCGGCTGGCCATTGCAGCGCGTCATCTTGATGACGATCTGCAGCGGCTCGTAGCCCAGGTCATTGGTCAGGTTGGTGCCCACGCCGAAGGCCAGTTGGCAGCGGCCCTCAAAGCGCTCGAACAACGCAATGGTGCGCGGTATCGTCAGCGCATCGCTAAAGATCAGGATCTTGGTCAGCGGATCGACCTTGTGCAGCTTGTAGTGCGCGATCAGGCGCTCGCCCCAGCTGAAAGGGTCGCCGCTGTCATGGCGCGCGCCATCAAAGAGCTTGCAGAAGTACAGGTCAAAGTCGCGCAGAAAGGCATCCATGCCATAGACGTCGGACAGCGCAATGCCCAGGTCGCCCCGGTACTCCTTGGCCCACATGTCAAAGCCATAGATCTGGCTCTCGCGCAGGCGCGGGCCCAGCGCCTGGCAGGCCTGCAGGTATTCATGGGCCATGGTGCCCAGCGGGGTCAGGCCCAGCTGTTTGGCAAACAAGGTGTTGCTGGTGCCAGCCAATTGGCCAAGGCGCTCACCGGGCATTGCCGGATGGGTCGCCACGCCCAGCCCCCCCACCAGGCTGCCCAGCACCTCGCGCTGCCAGCGATGGCTAAAGCGCCGGCGCGTGCCGTAGTCGGCAATCTTGAGCGCCTCCAGCCCCGGCCCGCGCATGGCCTCGATCTTGCCTGCCAGGCGCCGGCGTCCTTCAGCCCAGTCGGGCTCTGGCTGGGTATTGCGAAAGTAGACCTCGTTGACGATGGCCAGCACCGGGATCTCGAACAACACGGTATGCAGCCAGGGGCCGGTGATCGTGATGTCGATCTCGCCACTGGGCAGCGGCAGCACCGTGATGTATTTTTCCTTGAGTTGGTAGAGCCGCAGAAAATCGATGAAGTCGCTTTTGATAAAACGCAGCGATTGCAGATAAGCCAATTCGTCATCGGCAAAACGCAGGCTGCACAGGTGCTGGATTTCGGCGCGAATCTCGTCCACATACGGCGCCAGTTGCACACCGGGGTTGCGGCAGCGAAACTTGTATTCCACCTGGGCCCCGGGGAACTGGTGCAGCACCACCTGCATCATGGTGAACTTGTACAGGTCGGTGTCCAGCAGGCTTTGGATAATCATGGTTGGCAGCACAGGGTTGCGCGCCAACCCATGCAGCAGCCTATTTGGCTGCTGGCGGCAGACGCCATGTCTCATATCCACAACCCAGCGCCTATTTCATAAGGTCGCAACAGCGGCAAGTGTAGGCGATTGCCCGCTGCCTTGCTGCCAGGCAGGGCAAGCCTCTTATTTACTGCAGCTCCAAGCTCTCCAGTGCCTGGCGTGTGGCATCGGGCAGCGCCACCGGGCGGCGGCTGCTGCGGTCCACATACACGTGAACAAAATGCCCGCATGCAGCGCTTTGCGCCTGGCCGGCGACAAAAATTGCCAGTTCATAGCGCACGCTGCTCTTGCCCAGATGCGCCACGCGCACGCCCACGTCCACGTCCTGCGGATAGGACACCGGCGCAAAATAGTGGCATTGGGTCTCCACCACCAGGCCAATGCTGCTGCTCGCTTCGATATCGAGCACGCCTTTTTCGATCAGCAAGCGGTTCACGGCGGTGTCGAACCAGCTGTAGTACACGACATTGTTGACATGCCCATAGGCATCGTTGTCGGCCCAGCGGGTGGTCACACGCACAAACTGCGCATAGGCCGATCGGGGCTGGGGCTGGGGGCGCTCGGCGTGCTGCTGCATAGAAGACATCTTGGCCATCCTGGTCACAAAGTTCGCAGGCATTGTAGAAGTGCTGGTGCCGGGCGTCGCTGCACGTCGGAGACAGGCGATGGCAGGCCATCAAAGGCATTGCCATCGTGCTGACACATGGGGCAATTACAACGTCAGAGCAAGCCGATTTCAGCTGATTGCCAAACGATTAATTCGTTACCCTATCAACCAATTAAACAAATGGTAAATGATTGAAATCAAACCAAAAGATTTTTTTGCTGCACTGCACAAAAAAGGCTTGCAAAAGGCGCGCAGATGCCCAACAATAGAGTCATTGTGCAGTGCAGCAAATTCACAGCAATGCACAAACCCCCGGCGCACAGCACGTGCCCGAATTTGTACCTTCAACACTTCTAACGAGACGGAGTATGAACATGGCATTGACCCCTGACCAAATCCTGGCTGCACACAAAGCGAATCTGGAAACCCTGATGGGCCTGACCAACAAGGCCTTCGAAGGCGTGGAAAAGCTGGTGGAACTGAATGTGGCCGCGACCCGCGCTGCATTGTCCGACGTGTCGGCCAACACCTCGGCTGTACTGGATGCCAAGAACGCCCAAGACCTGCTGAGCGTTCAAAGCGGCCTGCTGCAACCCATGGCCGAAAAGACCGCTGCCTACAGCCGTCACCTGTACGAAATCGCTGCTGCTACCAGCCTGGAATTCAGCAAGGCCTTCGAGAACAAGGCCGTCGAAGCCCAGTCCAAGTTCAACGAATTTGTCGACACCGCTGCCAAGAACGCACCGGCTGGCTCCGAAAGCGCTGTGGCCGTGATGAAGACCGCTGTTGCTGCTGCCAACAATGCGTATGACTCCGTGCAAAAGGCGGTCAAGCAAGCCGGTGAAGTGGCTGAAACCAACTTCAACACCATCACCAACAATGCCGTCAAGGCTGCTGGCACCGTCAGCGCCGCCACGGCCCGCAAGCGCTAACTAGCGAGCCTCTTTAGCGCACTGCCGTTGCCCAAGACCTACAGTTTGGTCAAATATTCGCCAGCGCGCTGGACAGACTCAAGGGTAAACCCTATAATTTACCCATGGTGTTGAAAATTTCAACACACCCAGTTGTCTCCTTGGATCTTTTCGAAACCTGGTTTCTGGGATCCTTTTAAAGCCCGGCCTTGCTGGGCTTTTTTTTGTCCGCCCGCTTTGTGCCTGAGCTGGCGCGCCATCCACAGGGCCGCACTTAAGACGATCTGAATAAGCACAAGCAACGCAATGGTTTAAATAGAAACAATTCTTGTTTCAATTAAGATCGCTGCTCCAACTTTACAGAGACGTTTTGCCCTATGCATTCTTTCAAACTCCTTGCACTGGCTTGCGCCATCACGGCAGGTGCCGCAGCACATGCCCAGGAAGTGGTCAACCTGTACTCTGCCCGCCACTACGCCACTGATGAGGCGCTCTATAACAACTTCACAAAAGCGACCGGCATCAAGATCAACCGTGTGGACTCGGACGACGCAGGCATTGTGGCCCGCCTCAAGGCAGAAGGCGCCGCCTCCCCTGCCGATGTGGTGCTGATGGTGGACGCCGCGCGCCTGTACCGCGGCGAGAAGGACAACCTGTTCCTGCCGATCCGCTCGGCCAAACTGGAGGAAGTGATCCCCGCCAACCTGCGCGCCCAGCCCGAAGCGGACGGCGGCATCACCTGGTTCGGCCTCTCGACCCGTGCCCGCGTGATCGCCTACAACAAGGACAAGGTCAAGCTGGAAGATGTCGACAGCTACGAAAAGCTGGCCGATCCCAAGAACAAGGGCAAGATCTGCATCCGCTCGGGCTCGCACCCCTACAACCTGAGCTTGTTTGGCGCGGTGACCGAGCACATCGGCGAGGCCAAGGCCCAGCAATGGTTGCAGGGCGTCAAGGACAACCTGGCACGCCCACCCAAGGGTGGCGACACCGACCAGATCAAGGCCGTGGCCGCCGGTGAATGCGATATCGCCATCACCAACAGCTACTACTTTGCCCGCCTGATGCGTTCGAGCAACCCTGACGATGTCGCGATCACCAACAAGGTGAGCGTGGTGTTTCCCAACCAGAGCAGCTGGGGCACGCACCTGAACATCGCCGGTGGTGCCGTCGCCAAGTACAGCAAGAACAAGGACAATGCCGTCAAGTTCCTGGAGTACCTGGCCAGCCCGGAAGCGCAGACCTACTTTGCCAACGGCAACAACGAGTGGCCTGCTGCCAAGAATGTGCAGACCGACAACCCCGCACTCAAGACGATGACCCAGAACAAGCCGTTCAAGAGCGAGACCATCCCGATCAGCGCCGTGGGCAGCAACATGCCAAAGGTGCAGCAGATGCTGGACCGCGCCGGCTTCCAGTAAGCCCCGCACACTGTCACGAAAAGCCCGTTCGCGGGCTTTTTTTGTGACCGCTCGCCGCCCCGCTCTGGGCTAAGATGCAGCGATCCAACAACCAGGAGACATAGCGATGCACATCGCCAACAAGGTATTTATCGTCACAGGCGGCGCTTCGGGCCTGGGCGAAGGCACGGCCCGCATGCTGACCCGCGAGGGTGCCACGGTCGTCATCGCCGACATGCAGGCAGAAAAAGGCCAGTCCCTGGCCCAGGAGCTGGGCGGCGCCTTTGTGCAATGCGATGTGTCCAATGCAGAGCAAGCCCAGGCGGTGGTTGCCAAGGCGGTATCGCTGGGCAAGCTGTTTGGCCTGGTCAACTGCGCAGGCATTGCACCGGCCGAAAAGACCGTGGGCAAAAAAGGTGCCCATTCGCTCGAGCTGTTCAGCAAGACCATCACGGTCAACCTGATTGGCAGCTTCAACATGATTCGCCTCTGTGCCGAAGCCATGGCCCAGAATGAGCCGGAACTCACGGGCGAGCGCGGCGTGTTGATCTCGACGGCCAGCGTGGCCGCCTATGACGGCCAGATTGGCCAGGCCGCCTATGCCGCCTCCAAAGGCGGTGTCGTCGGCATGACCTTGCCCATCGCCCGCGATCTGGCGCGCAGCGGCATCCGCAACATGACGATTGCGCCCGGCATTTTCGGCACCCCCATGCTGTTTGGCATGCCCCAGGAGGTGCAGGATGCGTTGGCCGCCGGCGTGCCCTTCCCCAGCCGCCTGGGCACCCCTGAGGACTATGCCAAGCTGGTCAAGCACATTGTCGAAAACGACATGCTCAATGGCGAAGTGATTCGCCTCGATGGCGCCATTCGCCTGGCACCCAAGTAATCCCACCGGCCTGCGGGCCTTGGCATGCAAAAAGCCGATCTGCGACGCAACCCGCTGATCGGCTTTTTCTTGGGCGCTGCGCACAGGCCGCCGCCATGAAAAAAGCCTTCTTGCCGCATGACAAGAAGGCTTTTGGAATCTGGCGGAGTGGACGGGACTCGAACCCGCGACCCCCGGCGTGACAGGCCGGTATTCTAACCAACTGAACTACCACTCCTGGCAGGAAGCTTTGCTAGCTATTATATAGCATCAAGCGCTTCAAACTTGGCGACCCTACGGGGATTCGAACCCCGGTACTCACCGTGAAAGGGTGATGTCCTAGGCCTCTAGACGATAGGGTCAATCCTAGAACGTTGCCTGCGCTGCATTGCTGGTGCAATGCCTCAGACAAGTTTAATTGGTGGAGGTAAACGGGATCGAACCGATGACCTCTTGCATGCCATGCAAGCGCTCTCCCAGCTGAGCTATACCCCCCAATTTGCTGATATCGCTCCATGACTTTGTCGCCATCACTCGCTGTACCTGAGTACAGCTTCGCGATGCCTTCGCGTCCTGAAACGATCTCAACAAATTTTAAAACTGTGGCGGAGTGGACGGGACTCGAACCCGCGACCCCCGGCGTGACAGGCCGGTATTCTAACCAACTGAACTACCACTCCTGGCAGGAAGCTTTGCTAGCTATTGTATAGCATCAAGCGCTTCAAACTTGGCGACCCTACGGGGATTCGAACCCCGGTACTCACCGTGAAAGGGTGATGTCCTAGGCCTCTAGACGATAGGGTCAATCCTAGAACGTTGCCTGCGCTGCATTGCTGGTGCAATGCCTCAGACAAGTTTAATTGGTGGAGGTAAACGGGATCGAACCGATGACCTCTTGCATGCCATGCAAGCGCTCTCCCAGCTGAGCTATACCCCCCAATTTGCTGATATCGCTCCATGACTTTGTCGCCATCACTCGCTGTACCTGAGTACAGCTTCGCGATGCCTTCGCGTCCTGAAACGATCTCAACAAATTTTAAAACTGTGGCGGAGTGGACGGGACTCGAACCCGCGACCCCCGGCGTGACAGGCCGGTATTCTAACCAACTGAACTACCACTCCTGGCAGGAAGCTTTGCTAGCTATTGTATAGCATCAAGCGCTTCAAACTTGGCGACCCTACGGGGATTCGAACCCCGGTACTCACCGTGAAAGGGTGATGTCCTAGGCCTCTAGACGATAGGGTCAAAACCTGGACCTGCCTTGCGGCCATCGATTAAAAAAGCGCCCTCTTAATCAAAGGCGCTTCTCATCGAGCGACTGACCAAACTGGCGGAGTGGACGGGACTCGAACCCGCGACCCCCGGCGTGACAGGCCGGTATTCTAACCAACTGAACTACCACTCCTGGCAGGAAGCTTTGCTAGCTATTATATAGCATCAAGCGCTTCAAACTTGGCGACCCTACGGGGATTCGAACCCCGGTACTCACCGTGAAAGGGTGATGTCCTAGGCCTCTAGACGATAGGGTCAAAACCTAAGAACCGATTTCTCGTTTCCGATAATCTTTGGTGGAGGTAAACGGGATCGAACCGATGACCTCTTGCATGCCATGCAAGCGCTCTCCCAGCTGAGCTATACCCCCGTATCGGCAAGTTTTACAATTTACTTGTTGCTGCTCACCGAAGACTCGAATTATAGGGTGTATTTCAGCGCTTTTGCAGTCTTTCGATAATTTTTTCACGACCGAGTAATGCAAGCACCGCGTCCACCGATGGCGTATGGGCTGTGCCGACGGCCAAAACACGCACCGGCATGGCCAGTTGCGGCATCTTGATACCGTGCGTCTTGAGCACCTGCTTGAAGCCGGCGCTGATCGCCTCCTTGCTCCAATCGCCCTCTTGCAGCACCTGCAGCAACTCGTCGATCACCGGGATGATCTCGGGCGTCACATGGGTGCTCAGGTCTTCCGCGCTGGGCTGCACGTCCTGGTAGAAGACGCGGGCCCATTGCGCCAGGTCCGCCAAGGTATCGCAGCGGTCCTTGAACAGCGCGCAGATGCGCGGCAGGCGGCCATCACCCACGGTGATGCTGTCCAGACCCAGGTTCTTCATGAACGGGGTCAGCATGGCAGCGAGCTCATCATCGGGCGTCAGCTTCATGTGCTGGGCATTGACCCAGCGCAGCTTGGCCTCGTCAAACTGGCCCGCGCTGCGGCCCAGGTGGTCCAGGTTGAACCAATCGAGGAACTGCTGGCGCGAGAAAATCTCGTCATCGCCGTGGCTCCAGCCCAGGCGCGCGAGGTAGTTCACCATCGCATCGGGCAGGTAGCCTTCGTCACGGTACTGGGTGACGGCCTTGGCGCCATTGCGCTTGCTCATCTTCTCGCCCTGCTCATTGAGCACGGTGGGCAGGTGGGCAAACACGGGCACATCGGCGCCCAGCGCTTCAAAGATGTGGATCTGGCGCGGCGTGTTGTTGACATGGTCGTCACCACGGATCACGTGGGTAATCGCCATGTCCATGTCATCGACGCAGACGCAGAAGTTGTAGGTCGGCGTGCCATCGGGACGGGCGATGACCAGGTCATCGAGCTCGGAGTTCTGGAACTCGATGCGGCCCTTGCACTTGTCTTCCCAGGCCACGACGCCCGTCAGCGGTGTCTTGAAGCGCAGCACGGGCTTGACGCCTTCGGGCACCGGCGGCAGCACCTTGCCCTCTTCAGGGCGCCAGGTGCCGTCGTAGCGCGGCTTTTCCTTGTTGGCCATCTGCTTTTCACGCAGCGCGTCCAGCTCTTCCATGCTCATGTAGCAGGGGTAGACGGCGCCCTTTTCTTGCAGGGTGGCCAGCACTTCCTTGTAGCGGTCCATGCGCTGCATCTGGTAGAACGGGCCCTCGTTGGGGTCCAGTTGCAGCCAGGCCATGCCTTCCAGAATCACATCAACGGAGGCCTGGTTGGAGCGCTCCAGATCGGTGTCTTCAATGCGCAGGATGAAATCGCCCTGGTTGGCGCGTGCAAAGGCCCAGGGGTAGAGGGCCGAGCGGATATTGCCCAGATGGATAAAGCCGGTAGGCGACGGGGCAAAACGGGTACGTACTTTGGTGCTCATGTCAGGGTATCCAGGCCGCGCAACAGGTCGGCTTTCAAATCATCCAGGTGTTCCAGACCGACGGAAATGCGGATCAGGCCCTGGCCCACGCCAGCGGACTGGCGCTGCTCTTCGGTCAGGCGGCCATGCGAGGTGCTGGCCGGGTGGGTGATCGTGGTCTTCACATCCCCCAGGTTGGCCGTGATCGAGCACAGCAAGGTGCTGTCAACCACATGGAAGGCATTGGCGCGCAGTTGTTCAGCGCCCTGGCCCACCACATCGAAGGCCAGCACAGCGCCGCCCATTCCATTTTGCTGGCGCATCGCCAGCGCATGCTGGGGGTGGCTTTCCAGGCCAGGGTAGTAGACCCGGGCCACCTTAGGGTGCCCTTCCAGCCAGCGTGCCAGCTCCAGCGCGGCGGCGCTTTCGGCCTTGACGCGCAAGGACAGGGTCTCCATGCCCTTCATCACCACCCAGGCGTTGAACGGCGAGAGGTTCAGACCCCCACTGCGCAAGAAGGTGCCCATGACCTTGTCGACCAGCGCGACGGTGCCGCAGACGGCGCCGGCCATCACGCGGCCCTGGCCATCGAGGAACTTGGTGCCCGAATGCACGACCAGATCAGCGCCCAGCTTGGCTGGCTGCTGCAGCACCGGCGTGGCAAAGCTGTTGTCGACGGCCAGCAAGGCGCCATGCGCATGGGCCAGCTCGGCCAGCGCGGCAATGTCGCACAGGTCGGTGAGCGGATTGGTCGGCGTCTCGGCAAACAGCATGCGCGTGTTGGGCCGGATGGCGGCCTTCCAGGCCTCCACATCCGTTTGCGACACAAAGCTGGTTTCCACGCCAAAGCGCGCCATCTCGGTGCCCAGCAGCTTGATCGTCGAGCCGAACATGGACTGCGAGCAGATCACATGGTCGCCAGTCTTCAGCACGGTCAGTGCCACCAGCAAAATGGCAGACATGCCCGTCGAGGTGGCGATGGCGCACTCGGTGCCTTCCATCGCGGCCAGGCGGCGCTCAAAGCTGGTCACCGTCGGGTTGCCGGTGCGGGTGTAGGTATAGCCCTCCTCCAGCGCGGCAAAGCGGCGCGCGGCCGTCTCGGCATTGGGTTGCACAAAGCTGCTGGCCAGGTACAGGGCTTCGCTGTGCTCGCCCCATTGGCTGCGCTCCACCGCCTCACGCACCGCCAAGGTATCGGGATGCAGGCCCGGCGGCAATTTCTTATCAGTCATTCTTCTTCCCAAGCAGTACGCAGACCGCCATCAAGCCGCATCCGTCACATCTGCGTTGCGCAGCGACAGACGCGAGGTATCGAGATCATCCTCTTCAGTGGACACACGGCCTTCGTTGACCTGCGAGATGCCTTCGGGCGTGATGCCGGTGACATAGACACCGTCAAAGCACGAGGCCTCAAAGCCATGCACACCGGTGTTCAATTTGCCCACGGCGTTTTTCATGCCATCGACGTCCTGGTAGATCAGCGCGTCGCAGCCGATGTACTGGCGAATCTCTTCGAGGCTGCGGTCATGGGCCACCAGCTCCTTGGCGGTGGGCATGTCGATGCCGTAGACGTTGGGGAAACGCACCGGTGGCGCAGCGCTGGCCAGGTAGACCTTGTTGGCGCCGGCGTCGCGCGCCATCTGCACGATCTCCTTGGACGTGGTGCCGCGCACGATGGAGTCATCGACCAGCAGCACATTGCGGCCCTGAAACTCGCTACCGATGGCATTGAGCTTCTGGCGCACCGATTTCTTGCGCGCGCCTTGGCCCGGCATGATGAAGGTACGGCCCACATAGCGGTTCTTGACGAAGCCTTCGCGGTAGGGCTTGCCCAGCAGCTGGGCCAGTTGCATCGCGCTGGGGCGGCTCGATTCGGGGATCGGAATCACCGCATCGATTTCGTTGGGCGGCACCATCGAGATCACGCGCGTGGCCAGCGATTCACCCAGGTTCAGGCGCGCCTGGTAGACCGACATGCCATCGAGCACCGAGTCCGGGCGGGCCAGGTAGACAAACTCAAAAATGCAGGGGTGCAGGCTGGGGCTTTCGGCGCATTGCTCAAACGTGAGCGAGCCGTCGTCGCCGATGAACACCGCTTCGCCCGGTGCAATATCGCGCTCGAGCTGCTGCAGCGTGCCTTCGAGCGCCACCGATTCGCTGGCCACCATCACCGTACCATCGGCACCACGGCCAATGCACAGCGGACGGATGCCGTTTGGATCGCGGAATGCCACCACACCGTGGCCGGCGATCAGTGCGATGACCGCGTAGGAGCCCTGCACGCGCTTGTGCACCGCACGGATCGCATTGAAGACATCCTGCTTTTGCAGCGGGATACCGTGCGTGGCGCGTTCCAGCTCATGGGCGAACACGTTGAGCAGCACTTCCGAGTCGCTCTCGGTGTTGGTGTGGCGGTGGTCGGTGGAGAACAGCTCCTTGCGCAGCTGCACGGCATTGGTCAGGTTGCCGTTGTGCACCAGCACGATGCCAAAAGGCGCATTGACGTAGAAAGGCTGGGCTTCCTCTTCACTGTAGGCATTGCCTGCCGTGGGGTAGCGCACCTGGCCCAGGCCGACATTGCCCGGCAAAGCCCGCATATTGCGGGTACGGAACACATCCTTGACCATGCCTTTGGCCTTGTGCATGAAGAACTTGCGACCCTGTTGGGTTGCAATGCCTGCCGCATCCTGTCCACGGTGTTGCAGCAGCAACAGCGCGTCATAGATCAATTGATTGACCGGCGTGCTACTGACGACTCCGACGATTCCACACATATTGAGCGTTCCAAAAACGTTAACGCGGCTCTGCCGCGATGCGTGAACCAGCCTCGGTGAGCTGGTCCACCAGCGAAGACCAATGTCTTCCCATTTCTTGCGGCATCCATGGCCGCAACACTGACACTGCCGACACCAGATGCGGTGCGAAGACTGAAGTGTTCCAGATTTGCGATTCCCGCATCGATGTCAGCATAAAAACCAGAGCGATCAACACAAGTAGTAACACCCCACGCAAGGCGCCAAAAAGCGCGCCCAGCGTGCGGTCAAAAGGCCGCAAACCCACAATCTGAACCAGTTTGCCGATGATGCGAATCACCAGACCCAAGGCAAAGATGGCGACAACAAAGACGATCACAAGGCCTGCGGCGATCCGCACACCCTCGTCCATCTCCTGCATCGGCAACCACATGCCGACCTCAGCGCCCCACAGGCGGGCCGCAAAAAAGGCCAGCACCCAGCTGATCAGCGACAGCACCTCGAACACCAGACCGCGCAAGGCGCCGATCAGCACCGATCCCACCAGGATCACGACAAACACCCAATCCAGCGCCGACATGTCAAAGCTCCGCCCGCAGGGGCCAGGGAGCGCCTGCCAAGGCCCGCGCCCGGCAAGGGGGGCATGGCGATGACAAGGCGCGGTAGATAGGTGTCACAACTTCAGGCACATGGCTGCGGCGTCAGTCCTACATCGGCAGCAGCGCAGCGGGCAGGCCCTGGGCGCGCACCTTGGCTGCGGCACTGTCGGCCTCTTCCTTGCTGTTGAAAGGCCCCACCCGCACACGGATGCGGTTGCCCGAGGCCGTCTTGACCGACTGCGTATAGGCGGGCACACCGGCCATCTGCAACTTGGCACGCACCTCGGCCGCCTTGCTCTCCTCGGCAAACGCACCCACCTGGATCGCATAGCGGCTGGCAGCGGCCGCCGGCTTGGCGGCGGGGGCAGCGGCTGGTGCTGCTGCTGGCGCACTGGCGGTGCGGCCTTCCATCATCGCGCGCACGCGCTCGGCCTCGTCATCGCGCTTGGGCTTGGCCGGTTCTGCCGGCTTGGGCTTGGGCTCTTCCTTGGGCTTGGCTTCCGGTTTGGGCTCGGGTTTGGCCTCAGGCTTGGGTTCAGGTTTGGGGGCCGGCTTGGACTCGGGCTTGGGTTCTGGTTTCGCAGCGGGTTCGGGCTTGGCCGTTGGCTTGTCGGCGGGTTTGCTGGCGGCAGCAGTTGCTGCTGCAGCTGAGGCAGCAGCGCTGGCGCCAGCGGCGACCGGTGCCGTGGCGGCCGGACTGGCTGCATTGCTTCTTGCGCCGACAATCTCTTCGCCCGCATCCAGGCCATTGTCATTGCCCGAACGGCTGCCGTGCGGCGCTGCGGCGTTCGACGCGGGCGGCACGGCCAGGGCGGCCACGCGTTCGCGGTCCGGTATTTCAATCGAGGCATTGACAGGCACCGGGCGCGGCTGGGTGTCGAACAGCATCGGAAAACCGATGATGGCCGCCAGCACCAGCACGGTGGCACCGATCAGGCGGTGGCGCGCGCGGCGGCGCATGGCATCCACGCTCTCGGCGGGATTGCTGCGCGGCGCGCGAATCACGCGCGGGCTCTCCGCTTCCTGTTGCTTTTTACCGGGCCATCGAAGATTGAAAATTGCCATGGACGATTGGAGGTGGAGCTTGAAAACAGGTCGCTTGGAGCGGCCCCATCGGGGGGCTGCTTTTAGTTCAGGTGCTTGGCATCGAGCCGTGGCACACCGTGCTTCAACACCCCGCCCACCGTAAAGAACGAGCCGAAAGCGACGATTCTATCAGCGGGCCCTGCCGCTTCGACGGCCGCCTGGAATGCGGACATCGGGTCCGGGTAACAAGCTGTAGCCACTTCGCGCCGCTGCTCGGACAGCAGGTGCACGGCATTCCATTTGGACTGCAGGTCCACCGCCTTCTCGGCCCGGTCCGTGGGCAGGTCGCAGAAATACCAGCGGTCCACCAAGGGGCCCAGCTTGCGCAGCATCGGCGTCAGGTCCTTGTCGTGCATCGCTCCAAAGACCGCATGGGTGGTTGGAAAGTAGCCCATCGCATCCAGATTGGCCGTCAGCGCGGCAATCGCATGGGGGTTGTGCGCGACATCCAGCACCACCGCAGGCTGGCCGGGCACGATCTGAAAGCGCCCGGGCAGCTCCACCATCGCCAGCCCATTGCGCACGGCCTGGGCCGTGACGGGCAGCACCTGGCGCAGGGCCTCGTAGGCGGCCAGCACGCCAGACGCATTGACCAGCTGGTTGGCACCGCGCAGCGCCGGGTAGGCCATGCCAGCATAGCGCCGGCCGCGCCCCGCCCAACTCCACTGCTGCTTGTCGCCCTCGTAGTTGAAATCGCGGCCAAAGCGCCACAGATCCGCGCCAATGCTCTGCGCGTGGTCGATCACGCTTTGCGGCGGCACCGGGTCGCTGACAACAGCCGGTTTGCCCGGGCGCATGATGCCGGCCTTTTCCCGGCCGATCGATTCACGGTCCGGACCCAGCAGGTCCATATGGTCCAGGTCGATGCTGGTGATGACCGCGCAGTCCGTGTCGATGATGTTGGTGGCATCGAGCCGGCCACCCAGCCCCACTTCCAGGATCGCCACATCCAGCCTGGCCTGGCTCAACAGGCGCAGGATCGCCAGCGTCGTGAACTCGAAATAGCTGAGCGAGACCTCGGGCGCCTGCAGGCGGGCCGCTTCCACCGCTTCGAAATGCGGCAACAGATCGGCGGCAGAGACAATCTCGCCATGCACGCGGCAGCGCTCTTCAAAATGCACCAGGTGGGGCGAGGTGAACACCCCGGGGCGGTAGCCGGCTTCCAGCGCCACGGCCTCCAGCATGGCGCAGGTCGAGCCCTTGCCATTGGTGCCCGCCACCGTGATCACCGGGCAGGCAAAGCGCAACGCCAGGCGCTCGGCCACGGCCTTGACGCGGGTCAGCCCCATGTCAATGGTTTTGGGATGAATCTGCTCGCAGTGGGCGAGCCACTGCTCCAAGGTATCGAAACGGGTTTGCATGGGGCCAGATTGTCGCGTAATTGCGGCTGTGTCATCATTGCTGCCCATGAGTAACCACACCATCGCCGTCTACGGCATCCCCAACTGCAGCACTGTCAAAAAAGCCCGTACCTGGCTGGAGGCGCAGGGCGTCGACCACCAATTCCATGATTTCAAGAAAGCGGGTGTGCCCGCCAGCCATCTGCCCGACTGGATCGCCAAGGCCAGCTGGGAAAAGCTGGTCAACCGCCAAGGCACCACCTGGCGCAAGCTGGACCCCACGGTACAACAAGCCGTGACAGACGCCGACAGCGCCAGTGCGCTGATGATTGCGAACCCCAGCGTGATCAAGCGCCCGGTTGTCGAATGGGCCGATGGCTCCGTCACCGTGGGCTTTGATGAGGCGGTTTGGAGCAGCAAGATCGCCTGAGGGCCCTCCGCGGATTTGGCTGGGCGGTGTTGACCGGCGCTTTATGCTGCGACATGGTGCAGATACACGCCCGGGGCAGCATGGGGGCATGCTGAACTTTATGTCGCCCACACAGTCTTAGATATTTGTGCAGGCGGTGTAAAGCGTGTCGCCCAGACTCGGTACTGGCGCGTTGAGCACCCAGCAACTTATCGCTTTTTTGGAGGCATTCATGCCACATCTGCTCTCAGCCCGCCTGATCGTGCTGGCTGCGCTGTCCACCTTGGCGGCAGCCAGCCCCTCGGTCTGGGCCCAAAATTACTCACCCTCTTCCGATCCCTTTTTGCCGCAGCAGGCCCCCGGCGCGCAGCCGCCCTTGCCTGCGGGCGAGCAGCCCTATGGCCGGGTACTGTCGGTCACACCGGCCTACCGCCAGGTCAACACGCCACAAACCGTCTGCAATGACCAGCAGGTGTATGCCGGCCAGCGCACCTCCGGCGTGGGCGCCATTACTGGCGCCGTTGTCGGTGGCTTGCTGGGCAACGGCATTGGCCATGGGTTTGGCCGCGCAGCAGCCACCGGCGCCGGTGTCATTGCCGGCTCGGCCATCGGCAACCAGCTCGAAGGCGGCACCCCCAGCTACCAGACGGTGCGGCAATGCGCCAACCAGTACACCACGCAAAACCAGCCCGATGGCTATAACGTGGAGTATGAATACGCCGGCCGCCGCTACAGCACGCGCACGGCCACGGCACCGGGCGAATGGCTGCCGCTGAGCGTGCAGCCTGCCGCTTCGGCCTACGACAACTCTCCTCCACAGGACTATGCCCCCGCGGCACCTGAGCCCGGCGTTGTCGTCAGCAGCCAGCCGGTCTACCAACAGCCCGTCTATATGGCGCCGCCCCCGGTCTATGTCGCGCCGGCGCCTGTGTACTATGCGCCGCCGCCCGTCATGCTGCAGCCTTCGGTGCAGATTGGCGTGGGCGGTTACTGGGGCGGCCACCGCGGCCACTGGCGTTAAATCGGAGCGCCAAGCGCCTCCCCATGCCACGCATCCTGGCATAACAGCCAGCAGCAGTGCAGACGCACTGCTGCTTTTTTATGCCTGCCCTGCCGCTCAACTGCCCCACCATGTTTCAGAGACGGGCAAAGGCCTCGCCTACAATGGCGGTTTTCCTCCTTTTACCTGTTGTCTTCCATGATCACTGAGAGCATCGACGGCGTACGCCTCACCACCAAGGCCAATGTTTATTTTGATGGCAAGTGCGTCAGCCACAGCTACCAGCTGGCCGACGGCACCAAGCAATCGGTCGGTGTGGTGCTTGCAGCCACCTTGACCTTTGGCACGGCCGCTGCCGAGATCATGGAATGCGTTGCCGGCGCCTGCGAGTACAAGCTCGACGGCAGCGACGAATGGAAAAAGTCCGGCCCTGGCGACAAGTTCAGCGTTCCGGCCAACAGCAAGTTCGATATCCGCGTGGCCGAGGCCTACCACTACATCTGCCACTACGCCTGATTTTTGGGGCCTGCGCCGGGCCAGCTGGCGCACGCCTCCCGCTGCACGCCGCTTGTCTGGCGCATCACTGAATCCTCAGACAGCATCGCAGCAGCGCCTGTTTTTAGAGAAAAGCCACACCATGGAAACCATCCTGCAACATGTTCCCGTCGGCCAGAAGGTCGGCATCGCCTTCTCCGGCGGCCTCGATACCAGCGCAGCGCTGCGCTGGATGAAGAACAAGGGCGCCCTGCCCTACGCCTATACGGCCAACCTGGGCCAGCCCGATGAGTCCGATTACGACGAGATCCCGCGCAAGGCCATGGAGTACGGTGCCGAGAAGGCCCGCCTGATCGACTGCCGCAGCCAGTTGGCCAACGAAGGTATCGCCGCCATTCAGGCCGGCGCCTTCCACATCTCCACTGGCGGTATCACCTACTTCAACACCACGCCGCTGGGCCGCGCCGTGACCGGCACCATGCTGGTGGCCGCGATGAAGGAAGACGACGTCAACATCTGGGGCGATGGCTCGACCTTCAAGGGCAATGACATCGAGCGTTTCTACCGCTACGGCCTCTTGACCAACCCTGCGCTGAAGATCTACAAGCCCTGGCTGGACCAGACCTTCATCGACGAGCTGGGCGGCCGCGCCGAGATGTCCGCCTTCATGACCAAGGAAGGTTTTGGCTACAAGATGAGCGCGGAGAAGGCCTACTCGACCGACTCCAACATGCTGGGGGCCACCCACGAAGCCAAGGACCTGGAGTTCTTGAACAGCGGCATCCGCATCGTCAACCCCATCATGGGCGTGGCGTTCTGGAAGCCCGAGGTCGACGTCAAGGCCGAGGAAGTCTCCGTCACCTTTGAAGAAGGCCGCCCTGTGGCCCTGAACGGCCAGCGCATCGAAGACCCGGTCGCCTTCTTCCTGGAAGCCAACCGCATCGGCGGCCGCCACGGCCTGGGCATGAGCGACCAGATCGAGAACCGCATCATCGAAGCCAAGAGCCGCGGCATCTACGAAGCCCCCGGCATGGCGCTGCTGCACATCGCCTACGAGCGCCTGGTCACCGGCATCCACAACGAAGACACCATCGAGCAGTACCGCATCAACGGTCTGCGCCTGGGCCGTCTGCTCTACCAAGGCCGCTGGTTTGACCCACAGGCCATCATGCTGCGCGAAACCGCCCAGCGCTGGGTGGCCCGTGCCATCACCGGCACCGTGACGCTGGAACTGCGCCGTGGCAATGACTACTCGCTGTTGAACACCGAATCGGCCAACCTGACCTACAAGCCCGAGCGCCTGTCGATGGAAAAGGTGGAAGACGCGCCATTCAGCCCCGCCGACCGCATTGGCCAGCTGACCATGCGCAACCTGGACCTGATGGACACCCGCGACAAGCTGGCCATCTACACCCAGACCGGCCTGCTGACCGCCAGCGGCAGCCACGCGCTGCCCCAGCTGGGCAACGACAAGAAGTAATTCCCCCAGCGGAATCCTTCCATTCAGCAAAAACCGCTGTGTGCCTGCCCAGGCCACAGCGGTTTTTTATCGTCTGGATGCGGCGCGAGAGCTGCGCTCTTAGAACCTGTTCAAAGTCTCCTCGCGCCGCGACAGTGTCTTTGCGAGATGGGATGCGAGGGGGGCGCCCAGCCGCGCAATACCGCAGCAATAGCCGCGCTATTGCGAGGATTTGCAACGACGCAGACCGCTCCCTAGCCGGGCGCCCCTTCCCGGGCAGCGCAAAGCCACAGTCCCTACGGGTTGGAGTGAAATCGGGCGATTTCTGCGCGCTGGCCCTTGCTTGCACCCCGGTGCAAGCTGCGTTCCATCCCTTCGAACTCATCCCGATTGCACTCCAACGCGGCTGCGTAGAGACTTTGAACAGGTTATTAGGCCTCGGCCACCAGATAGACCTTCTTCACAAAGCTGTCCACCTCCCAGTGGCCGGTCCAGCCCTCGGGCATGATGAAATGGTCGCCCACGCCAAAACGGTGCACGGTGCCATCGGGGTCGACGAGGCGGCAGTCGCCTTCGACAATGACGCAAAACTCGATATAGCCCTGCACATTGGAGCTGAAGTGGCCCGCACTGGACTGCCAGGTGCCCGAACTCACCTTGCCGCCCAGGCCCTCGAACACATTCATGGTCTGGTACTCGGTATCGCCGCTGATCGGGCGGCTGGGCTTGCCGATGACGGGATTGACCAGGGTCTTGGCGGGCCAGTGGATGATGGAGATCTTGGGAGCGGCGGGTTCGGCGGGCGTGGCAGAGGTGGCAGCGGCAGTAGTGGACATGGCAGTGATCGATAAGCGGTGCAAATGCGCAAGCAGCGATTATCTGGCAGTGCTGCTGCGCAGCGCCTCAGCTCTGGGATGAAAAGCCAAAGAAAAGGCGGCACCCCTGGTGCCGCCTTGCTGCATCTGCTGCGCCTGCAGGCCGTCTCGCCTGCAGCGCATGCAGACGTCGCAGATCAGTGGAACTGCTCTTCTTCGGTCGAGCCGGTCAGCGCCTTGACGCTGGACGAGCCGCCCTGGATCACCGTGGTCACATCGTCGAAGTAGCCTGCGCCCACTTCCTGCTGGTGCGAGACAAAGGTGTAGCCTTGCTCGCGGGCAGCGAATTCGGGCTCCTGGATCATCTCCACATAGTGCTTCATGCCTTCGCCACGGGCATAGGCGTGGGCGAACTTGAAGGTGTTGTACCAGTTGCTGTGGATACCAGCCAAGGTGATGAACTGGTACTTGTAGCCCAGCGCTGCCAGCTCGTCCTGGAACTTGGCAATCGTCGCGTCGTCGAGGTTCTTCTTCCAGTTGAACGATGGCGAGCAGTTGTAGCTCAGCAGCTTGCCGGGGCTGGCGGCATGCACGGCCTGGGCAAATTCGCGGGCAAAGCCCAGGTCCGGCGTGCCGGTTTCGCACCACACCAGATCGGCATACGGCGCGTAGGCCACGCCACGGCTGATCGCTTGCTCCAAACCGTTCTTGACGCGGTAAAAACCTTCTTGCGTGCGCTCGCCCACCAGGAAGGGCTTGTCGTTGGCGTCGTGGTCGCTGGTGATCAGGTTGGCCGCTTCGGCATCGGTGCGGGCCAGCACAATCGTGGGCACACCCATCACGTCGGCCGCAAAACGCGCGGCAATCAGCTTCTCGCAGGCTTCATGTGTGGGCACCAGCACCTTGCCGCCCATGTGGCCGCACTTCTTGACGGCAGCGAGCTGGTCTTCAAAGTGCACGCCGGCAGCGCCCGAGGCAATCATGTTCTTCATCAGCTCAAAGGCATTGAGCACGCCGCCAAAGCCCGCTTCGGCATCGGCCACGATCGGCAGGAAGTAGTCGATGAACTCCTTGTCGCCCGGGTTCACGCCCTTGGCCCACTGGATCTCGTCAGCGCGCTTGAAAGTGTTGTTGATGCGGCGCACCATGGTGGGCACCGAGTCATAGGCGTAGAGCGACTGGTCGGGGTACATGGTCTCCGAGGTGTTGCCGTCCGCTGCCACCTGCCAGCCCGAGAGGTACACCGCTTCCAGCCCCGCCTTGGCCTGCTGCATCGCCTGGCCTGCGGTGATGGCGCCGAAGGCATTCACATACCCCTTCTTGGCCCCGCCATTGATCTTGTCCCACAGCACCTGGGCGCCGCGCTGGGCCAAGGTGTACTCCGGCTGCACGCTGCCGCGCAGGCGCACCACGTCAGCAGCCGAGTAGCCGCGCTTGACGCCCTTCCAGCGGGGGTTCTGCGCCCAATCCAATTCAAGGGCGGCAATTTGCTGTTCGCGGCTGAGTTGCTGGTTCAGTTTCTGAGACATGGGGGACTCCTGTGGTCAAGTGGGTGGAACTAACGGATCGAAAACCGGTGGACAGATACCGTCTGTCCATGGCCTTAACTGTACGCCTGCCTCGTCGCATATTTTTGTCTTATGTCTTATATAAGACTTATTTTTAATCGTTAAAAATCAATATCCTATTAATAACATTTCGCATTGAGAAATGCAATTTCTCGTATTGAGAAATATTGACGCACTGCAATATCAGCATATTTCACAATATGAGAATCCGTTTTCAGAACCACTGCTGTCCAGGCTGCAGCAGCGCTGCCTGCCAGAGGCTGGCCAATTGCGGCATGATGCGCATAGCCCATTGTGCAAAGCGGATATGACAGCTTGCTTGCGCCTGGCGCCGCCTGCCCCGATCGCCCCGCTCCCCTTTTAGTCTTTGCAACCATGCGCATCCATAGCAAGCCTCTGGCCTATCTGTATTTGGCACTCAGCATGTCGCTGGTGGGCGCCTATGTCGCGCTCTCCAAGCCGCTGGCCGCCACTTTTCCGGTCTTGCTGCTGGCCTGGCTGCGTTTTGGCATTGGCGGGGTGGCCATGCTGGGCTGGCTCAAACGCCCGGCCAATGAGGCGCCATTGCCCGCCAAGGCCAAGGGGCTGCTGTTTCTCGAATCCTTTTTTGGCAACTTCCTCTTTACGCTGTGCATGATCACTGGCGTGTCGATGACCAGTGCGGTCACCGCCAGTGTCACGATGGCGACGATCCCGGCAGCCATTGCGCTGCTCAGCTGGCTGGTGCTCAAGGAGCGCATCAGCGGGCGGGTGATGATCGCCATCAGCCTGGCCGTGCTGGGCATTGCGCTGCTGGCCTTTGCCAAGCCTGGCGCCAGCGCACACGCGGGCGCGGCTGCAGGCGCTGTCACCGAGACAGACCCGAGCAAGCACTGGCTGGGGCAATGGCTGTTGGTGGGCGCCGTGTTCTGTGAGGCCTGCTATGCGGTCATCGGCAAAAAGCTCACCAGCAGCTTGAGCCCCAAGCGCATTGCGGCGCTCATCAACCTCTGGGGCTTTGTGCTGACCCTGCCTTTTGGCCTGTACCTGGCCTGGCATTTTGAGTTTGCCCAGGTGGGTGGCGCCACCTGGCTGCTGCTGGTCGGCTATGCGTTGGCCGCCTGCATGGTCACTGTCTGGCTGTGGATGACCGGGCTGCAGGTCGTTCCTGCCTCGCAAAGCGCGGTGTTCACGGTGATGCTGCCGCTGTCGACTGCACTGGTGGGCGTGGTGTTTCTGGGCGAAACCCTGAGCGGCTTACAGATGCTGGCCTTTGCCATTGCCGTCTCCAGCCTGGCGCTGACGACCTTGCCGGTGCCCCAGCGTGGCAGAGGGAAGACAGTTTTGCAACGCGACCCCGATTGACACCGCCTTGGGAGCCAGTACCATGCTCCGAGGGGAACAGGCCCCAATCTGACAAGAATCAACGCCCTAAGCTGCTCGTTGATAGCTTTGATCCATCAACAAAGGTTAGCAAAGCTAAAACAAGCAACATTTCGAGGCAAAAAAATGCGCCGCTCCCTTGGAAAGCGGTTTTTTTGCCGTTAGCATGGCCGTAACCAGCGGAGGGAAACTCTGGCTGGCGATAGAGATATTGACACAAGGAAACCAAAACATGGCAACCGCATCTAAGACCGCAGCGCCTGCAAAGAAGCGCACCCCCAACGCAGCCTTCATGAAGCCGCTGACCCCAAGCCCAGAACTGGGCGCCGTTGTGGGCACCGCTCCGCTGCCACGCACGGAAATCATCAGCAAGCTGTGGGTCTACATCAAGGCCCACAACCTGCAAGACGCCGCCAACAAGCGCATGATCAACGCCGATGACAAGCTCAAGAAGGTGTTTGGCAAGCCCCAGGTGTCGATGTTCGAGATGGCTGGCCTGATCGGCAAGCACGTCAAGTAAGTCCTGCCGACTTTCCTCAGCGCACTCCTTTGCGCTGCAGACCAGAAACCAGCATCCGCCATGCTGGTTTTTTTACGCCTTTTCTTCACAGGCAGTGACCTCCCAAGCGCTGCGCCATGGCGCCGTGGCCTTTATGGATGGATGGCAAGGGCCGTGCAAAGCGCGCAAAGGGACATTTCCTCGGGCAGCGATAGGAGCCTTTTCTGCCCGCATTCGCCCTCCTCATGCAGCATTCAACCGCTCTTCGCCCGCTGTCGCGGCCTGGCAGATCTGTGTGAAGCCGCCAAGGCCCGCTATCTTTTGTGTAAGCATGCTTCCAACAGCGGATGGCACAGACTATTGATTCATAACAATAAATACTCACAATCTGGTCCAGATACACAGGCTATCGCCTACCTATGGGCCACAGCACCCCTATTGCGCTCAGGAGTTTATTGCGAATGCGACAAATTCTTATTTATAATCCCCATCAGTTATTCACTAGCCAGCCACCACGCTGCTTATCTGACCATGATCGTTTGTGTTTGCCGCCGAGTCTCGGACAAAGAGATTGCTCGCCACGCGCATGCGGGGATGTCGTTCGATGAGATCCAGTTCGAACTGGGTGTTGGACTGCAATGCGGCTGCTGCGAAGGTTGTGCCCGCGATGTGGTCGAGCAATGCAGCGCGTCCCGTCCGGTTGCCGCCTTGCGCAATGAAGCCGCAGTGCACCCGGTCCAGCTTGCCACCACCATCATGGAAAGCAAAGCATGGAACTCTTCGCCGCTGTCCTCGGTAGCCTGATTCTGGTCGCTGCCTCTCTCTGGTGGGTCTTTCAGAAATAAGCCACCAACGCATTGATATGCCGTGCTGCGGCTTCAGGCTGCAGCATTTTTTATTGCCCTTATGCTCTCACCAGACCCTTACAGCCCCTCCAAAAAAATGGGGCGCAATATCGTGGTTACGGGTTCGGTGCTGGCAGCGCACGTCGCAGGTCTTTGGGCCTTGCAGGCGGGCCTGCTCAAAAGTGCAGCCATCGAGATGCCCAAGCCCGAACCGGTCATGGTGCAGCTGATTGCGCCCGAGCCGATGCCGGTGGTTGCGCCGCCCCCTCCTCCGACCCCCAAGCCGCCGCCGCCCGCACCGAAGCCGCCGCCAAAGCCCACGCCCAAGCCCGTCCCCAAACCTGCGCCCAAGCCCCAGGCGATCAAGGATCCGACGCCTGCACCCAATGCAGTGACCGGCACCACCGAGGCCCAGCCACCGGCACCGCCCATCGAGGCACCGCCGCCCGCTCCGCCGTCTCCTCCACCGGCTCCGCCCGCACCGCCAGCGCCTCCACCGCCACCGGTGATCCAGCTGCCATCGAGCAATGCCGCGTACCTGAACAACCCCGCTCCGCAGTACCCGGCCATCAGCCGCCGTATGGGCGAGACCGGGACCACCATCGTGCGCGCCTACATCGACGAAGAAGGCAAGCCCCAGGAGCTGCAGCTCAAGCAGTCCAGCGGCTATGACCGCCTGGACCAGGCCGCCATGGACACGGTGCGCAAATGGCGCTTCAAGGCAGGCACCTCCAACGGAACTCCCCGGCCCATGTGGGTCAACGTGCCCATCAAGTGGGAACTCAATTAAATCGAACGGAAATAGGATCAGTTATGGACTCGCAATTCGGCATCGCCCACGTCTGGGCTCAGGGAGATTTCGTGACCAAGACGGTCGCCGTCATTCTGGTGGCCATGTCTCTCGCTTCCTGGATCGTGATCGTCATCAAGGCGCTCGATATCATGCGTTTCAAGAAGTACGCCCGCAATGCCCAGGACTTCTGGCACAGCGCTGACTTCGCAGCCGGCCTGAGCAAGCTGGGCGAACAAGGCGACAACCCGTTCCGCCAGTTGGCCATCGAAGGCCGCGAAGCCACCGCCCACCACCGCAAGACGGCCGAGCACCTGCATGACTCGCTGGACGTCAGCGACTGGATCACGCGCTGCCTGCGCAATGGCATCGACGAGTTCACCGCGCGCGCCCAATCGGGTCTGGCCGTGCTCGCATCGGTGGGCTCCACCGCCCCCTTCATCGGCCTGTTCGGCACCGTCTGGGGCATCTACCACGCGCTGGTGGCCATCGGCATGTCGGGCCAGTCCTCGATCGACAAGGTCGCCGGCCCAATCGGTGAAGCGCTGATCATGACCGCACTGGGTCTGGCTGTGGCCATCCCTGCCGTGCTGGGCTACAACGCACTGGTGCGTGGCAACAAGTCGGTGCTCAACCGCCTCAACAGCTTTGCCCATGACCTGCATGCCTTCTTCGTGACCGGCACCCGCCTGAATGTGGACTCCAGCAAGCCCGGCGCCGTGGTCACGCCGCTCAAGAAAGGTGCCTGATCATGGCTTTTGGAACGCAAGACGATGCCGATGAGGTCATGAACGAGATCAACATGACGCCCTTGGTCGACGTCATGTTGGTGCTGCTCATCATCTTCATCATCACCGTGCCGGTGATGAAGCACTCGGTCAACATCGACCTGCCGCGTGCCGTCAACACGCCGGAAGACGCCAAGCCCGACACCATCCAGCTGGCCATCCTGCCCGATGGCACGTACAACTGGAACGGCAAGGCCGTGACCGACGCCGAGCTGGAATCCAATATGCAGGCCGAGGCCCGCAAGGAGCCCCAGCCCGAGCTGCACATCCGCGGTGCCCGTGATGTGAAGTACGAGAAAGTGGCCCAGGCCATGGCCGCTGCCCAGCGCAGCAACTTGAAGAAAATCGGCTTTATCACCGACCAGGTGGGCGAGTAAACTGCCCACCTTCCCGGCAAGGGCTCCAGCAGGAGCCCTTTTTTCATGGCGGATGCAGACCGGATCAGGTTTACCCGCAGTGACGCCCAAGCGACGCCAGCAGCCCGCTTGCCCTGCCTAAACTGGACCGCAGGACAAGCGCCGTGGCGACCTGTACTGGCCGAAGCAGCGGCGGGCAAACCGACCATCACCAGCGCCTCCCCCAACTATCACTAGATTGAGGAGACACCGATTGATGCAGACGTCCCGCACCCAGCCATCCCTGTTCCCAAAACCTTTGCGCCGGCGCCAGATGCTGCGCCTGGCGCTGGCCAGCGCAGCCGCTGCCAGTGGCCTGCCGTTCGCCACGGTCGCGCGCGCAGCCAGCGACAAGGCCAGCTTCCCGACCAAGCCCCTGCGCGTGATCGTGCCGTTTGCCCCAGGTGGCGCCACCGATGTGCTGGCGCGCAGCGTCAGCGACCGGCTGGGCCAGCAATTGGGCCAACCGGCCATCGTCGACAACCGCCCCGGCGCGGCGGGCCTGCTCGCCTGTGATGCCGTGGCCAAGGCAGCGGCCGATGGCCATACGCTGACCCTGGGGACGACCAGCACGATGCTGTCGAACCAGTTCATGTTCAAAAAGATCTCCTACGACCCGCAAAAGGACATGGTGCCGGTGGTGCGCATCTGCTGGGCACCGATTGTGCTGGTGACCAACAGCCAGCTGCCCGTGCGCAATCTGCAAGAGCTCATCGCCTACATCAGCGCCAACAAGGGCAAACTCTCCTACGGCAGCTATGGCATTGGCTCGCAAGGCCATCTGGTGCTGGCGAGTCTGAGCAACATGACGGGCGCCGACATGAGCCACATCGCCTACAAGGGCGAGGCGCCGATGGTGCAAGACCTCGTGGGCGGCCAGCTGATGATGGGCATCGGCAGCATCCTCTCGCTCAAGCAGCATAT
Source organism: Comamonas koreensis (assembly GCF_014076495.1). NCBI lineage: Bacteria > Pseudomonadati > Pseudomonadota > Betaproteobacteria > Burkholderiales > Comamonadaceae > Comamonas > Comamonas koreensis. The sequence continues at coordinate 3,531,774 of NZ_CP043575.1, forward strand.
CGACAGCGGCAAGCTGCGCGCCATCAGCTTCACCGGCCCCAACCGCGTGCCCGCGCTGCCCGATGTGCCCACCTTTGCCGAGCAAGGCCACAAGGAAGACGCGTTCACGATCTCCGGCTGGCTGGGCATTGCGGCCACTGGCGGCACACCGGCGCCCGTGGTCGAACAGTTGGGCGCCCAGGTGCGCAAGGCACTGCAAACGCGCGAGGTCAATGCCCGCGTACTGGTGGCCGGCTTTGTGCCCTTGACCGATGACAGCCCGGCGCGCTTTCAGGACGACTGGCAGCGTGAGCTACCGATCTGGAAAAAGCTGCTGGCCGATGCGGGTGTGCAGCCAACCTGAGCGCCTGTTGACGCATCTTCATGCCTGGCGGCACCCTGATAGGTGCCTCGACAAGCGCCCGGATTCGCGCCGGGATTCGCGCCTCCATCCGCGCCTTCAGGCCGCACAAGCCTGCCCCCGCCACGTCGCCAACGCCGCGACCGTGGCTTTTTGCCTTTTACCATGGCAAATTTCAAATAAACACTGGACTTCACGAATACGAATCGTTATCATTTGCTTCAGTTTTATCCCTGTGAGCACTGCCATGCAAACCATCGCCCTACCCGCCACCCCGCTTGCCGCTGCCAGCAAGAGTGCCAGCGCGTCCCAAGGCCATGCCACGCAATCGGCCGCGCTGGAGAGCAGTGAGCTGCTCCAAGGCGCCAAAGCGGTATCCATCGTGCACAACGGCGCCATCTACCGTTTGCAGACCACCAAGCTGGGCAAGCTGATCCTGACCAAGTAAGCAAGCCCACCAGTTCCAGTTTGCTGCCCTCCCCCTTCCCTATAGGCCGGGGCAAGCACCCCGCTACCTGCCCAGCAAAAAGCCAACTCCTGCAAGTTGGCTTTTTTATGCGCACCGGGTTTGCGATGCAGGAGGCTCGCTACACCCCCAGCGGCAAATCCGCGTGCTTGAGCGTGCGCAGCACAAAGCTTGACTGGCTGTGGCGTATGCCCTTGATCTTGTAGAGCTTCTCGCGCAGCAGGCGCTCATAGTCGCGGGTGTCCTTGACGACCACGCGCAGCAGGTAGTCGTACTCGCCCGAGACCAGGTGCGCCTCCACCACCTCGGGGATGGTGGCCAGCAGCTCGCCAAACTTTTCCAGAGTGTTGTCGCTGTGGCTGTCGAGGGTGACCATCACCAGCACCGTATCGCCCAGGCCCAGCGCCTGGGGCGACAAGCGCACCGAATAGCCCTGGATCACGCCGGCCTCTTCCATCTTCTTGATGCGTCCCCAGCAGGGCGAGGCGCTCAAGCCCACCGCCTGGCCAATGTCTTGCAGGCTGGCGCGGCTGTTGAGTTGCAGCTGGCGAAGAATTTTTCGGTCCAACGTATCGAGAAGCATGATTTTCTGCACCAGCCATAAATTTAGAATATTTTTCTATATTAAGACGAGCAACCCAGAAAAACAAAATATTTTTTGCCTTACCGGCCTGCATACTTTCTGCATCGAAACACTTTTACCGAAGTCTCTTTCTGGCAGAGCCTGCTTACCGGCAGCCCCTCTCTCCACCAGCCCCCAGGCAGTTACCGCTGCCATGGGGGTTGTTGCATTGCGGGGCCCTCACGGACCCTCCGCTCCACTTCCTGCCGTGGCCTAAACGCCGTCTCGGGCGATCCGCTGCGTTGTCGTCCTCGGCAATAGCTGCGGCGCGCCGTCAAACGACGCCTAGCTGTGAAGGTTCAATAGGTTGTATCCGGTGTTCATCCGGGTTGGATTTGAGAGACTGGAAGTCGCCAAACACCCAACCCACTCAGGACAGCCAACCGGATGAACACTCATAAGCATGCCCGACTTACCTTTGCCCGGAGACTGGAGATGGTCAAACAGATGACCTTGCAAGGCCTGGATGCCTCTCAGGCCGGAGCCCTTCAAGGCGTCACCGCACAGACCGCTCGCAAGTGGCTGGGCCGCTACCTCTGGGGCGGCGAAGCAGCCCTGGCCGATGCTTCCTCCAGGCCCATTTGCTCTCCCAAAGCCATCTGCGAGTCCAAGGCCTTACTCATTGTTGAGCTACGCAAACGCCGCATGCTGCAGTCGCGCATTGCCAGCTACGCAGGCGTCTCGGCGTCCACCGTGAGCCGGGTATTGGCCCGTGCGGGCCTGTCTCGACTCAGCGATCTGCAGCCGTCCGAGCCCGTGGTTCGCTATGAGCACGATGCGCCTGGAGACATGCTGCACATCGATACCAAGAAGCTCGGGCGCATCGTTCGGCCCAGCCACCGCGTCACAGGCAATCGGCGCGATTCGGTCGATGGTGCGGGATGGGAGACACTGTTCGTGGCCATTGACGACCACGCACGCATTGCCTTTACCGCTATGCATCCGGACGAGAAAACGCCGCAAGCCGTCGCCTTTCTGCGCAACGCCGTGGCGTACTACGCGGGGCTTGGAGTGAGCATCAAACGCCTGCTGACCGACAACGGTGCGGCATTCCGCTCAAGGGAGTTCGCTGCGGCCTGCAACGCCTTGGGCGTGCAGCACAAGTTCACCAGGCCGTACCGGCCACAGACCAACGGCAAGGCCGAGCGATTCATCCAATCGGCGCTGCGCGAGTGGGCCTATGGTTGGACATACCAGAATTCAGCTGAGCGAACACAAGCCTTACATCGCTGGCAGCATTACTACAACTGGCACAGGCCTCACAGCGGCATTGGTCGAATTACCCCGATGGCCAGGCTCAAATCTGCAAACAACCTCTTGACAGTTCACACCTAGCGGCTCATCCCGATCCGCATCCATGCCGCTTGGCAAGCGGTGATGCAGAGACTCCCTCGCTCGCGTCTTATGTAACAAAACTATTGCATTTGTGCGCCCGTTTCCCTGCGCGCCCGGCGCCTGCGCCATGGCATAGTGGCGCCCTGGAACAACGACAACAGACCGCCCTGGATGCGCCTAAGAGTTTGGAGATCAGCGCATACGACCGGTCAATAAGCACCTATGTTTAAGCGACTCAACGAACTGTCTGAAAGCCATGGCGCCTTGCGCGCGGGCCAGGGCATGGTGGCCGGCGTCATTGCGCTGATCTTGGCGGCCCTGTGCTTTTTGGGTGTGCTGGCCTTTCACTTTCCGCAGTACCTCACCACACCTGAGCTGCGCCGCAGCTACAACGTCGATGTGATGCGCCAGCTGCTGTTTTGGAGCATGGTGATTGCCGGGGGCCTGTCGGTCGCACTGATCGTGCTGGGCCGGGTGCGCTGGCTGGCCGCCTCGGCCTTTGGCCTGGTGGTGCTGTCAGCGCTCTTGGGCGGCCACAAGGTGCCCGTAGGCAGCTTTGCCACCAACACACCCTATATCGGCCTGGACTGGTTCATTCTCGACCTGCTGGGCAGCGCGCTGATCTTCATCTTTATCGAAAAGCTGTTTGCGCTGCGCAAGAACCAACCGGTCTTCCGCCCCGAGTGGCAAACCGACTTTCACCACTTTCTGGTCAACCACATGGTGGTCGGCTTTGTGCTGCTGGCCACCAACCTGATGGTGCACCAGTTCTTTGGCTGGGCCGCCCATGACGGCATCCGGGGCTGGGTCGCCAATCTGAACTTCTGGGTTGCGCTGTTTTTGATCATTCTCGTCGCTGATCTGGTGCAGTACTGGACGCACCGCGCCTACCATGAGGTGCCCTTGCTCTGGCGCATCCACGCGGTGCACCACAGCGTCAAGAGCATGGACTGGCTGGCCGGCTCGCGCCAGCACATTCTGGAGCTGCTGATCACCCGCACCCTGGTGCTCGCGCCCATCTATGTGCTGGGCTTCAGCAAGGAAGTGATCGATGCCTACATCATCATCGTCGGCTTCCAGGCGGTGTTCAACCACGCCAATGTCAGTGTGCGGCTGGGCCCGCTGCGCTATATCATCGTCACGCCCAACTTCCACCACTGGCACCACAGCCAGGATGCCGAGGCGCTGGACAAGAACTACGCCGCCCATTTCGCCTTTCTGGACTATATGTTTGGCACCGCCGTCAAGAGCGATAAAGTCTGGCCCACAGATTACGGCGTGCTCGGCGACTATGTGCCCAATGGCTTTTTCAAACAGCTGAAGTTTCCCTTCACCTGGAAAGGTTGAGCACGGTTCTCTCCACTTGGACGCCCGACCCCTTTGCCTCCATCACCCATGTCATTTCCTCTTGATTTTCGCGCCCAGGCCATGGTGATGGCCGCAGGCCGTGGCGAGCGCATGCGCCCGCTGACCGACCATACGCCCAAGCCCCTGCTCCCCGTACAAGGCAAACCGCTGATGCAGTACAGCATGGAGCAGCTCGCCCGCGCCGGCGTGCAGCGCCTGGTGATCAACACCGGCTGGCTGGGCCAGCAGGTGGCAGATGCCTGGCCCGCGGCGCCCGCCCTTGCCCAGTTGGGCAGCGCGCAGCTGCAGATTGCCTACTCCCGCGAGGACCTGGATTTTGGTGGCGGCATCGAGACCAGCGGCGGCATCAGCCGCGCGCTGCCGCTGCTCGACGATGCCTTCTGGCTGGTCTCGGGCGATGTGTTTATCCCCGGCTTTCCGTTTGACGAGGCCCTGCGCCAGCGCTTTGCGCACAGCGATGACCTGGCCCACCTCTGGCTGGTGCCCAATGCGTCCCACCACCCCAAGGGCGACTTTGTGCTGACGGCCGAGGGCCGGGCCCAGAACCCTGCCGCTGACGACCCGCGCCCGCGCCTGACCTACTGCTCGGTCGCGCTGCTGAAAAAAACCCTGTTCAGCGCGCCCTACTGCGATATCCCTGCGGGCAATCCGCAGGGCACCAAGATGCCGCTGGTGCAGCAGCTGCGCGCTGCGATGCAGGCGGGCCGCTGCAGCGCCAGCCGCTATGACGGGCGCTGGGTGGATGTGGGCACCGCCGAGCGCCTGCAGGCGCTCAACCCTTGAACCCGCACACAGACTGACGGGTGCCCATCTGCCAAACACAATGCCCTGGCAGGGTGGCGGGAGATGGGATGGAGACCCAGCACTCTGTCCACACGGTGACAGAGGCGGCGACATTTGCTTGCAGCCTTACTCATCAACATTATTTATTTATCAAATACTTAGATAGAAAGCTGCAGAAAACAGAAAAGCCCGCCTGCCTGACATCATAAAAACCCCAATACCGAATGGCCCCGTCTTGCCCACAATGCAAAGCGCATGCGGGCATCCGCAGGCGCCTACAAAACCATTCGGCACAGCCGGGGAGACACGTCATGCAGATGAAGAAATTGGCCTGGGGTATGGGGTTAGCAATGGGTCTGATGGCCGCAGGCCCTGTTTTGGCGCAGACAACCATGCGCATCAGCATCTCGGTGGCCCAGAACTCGCACCAGGGCGTGGCCATCGACACCTTTGCCAAAGAGGTGGAGCAGCGCACTGGCGGCCGCTACAAAATCCAGACTTTCTACAACGGCGCGCTGGGTGGCGAGCGCGAGTCGATCGAAGCGGTGCAGCTGGGCACCCAGGAGCTGGCCTTCAGCTCCAGCGGTCCAGTCCCCAACTTTGTGCCGGAGACCAAGATTCTCGATGTGCCCTTCCTGTTCCGCGACAAGGCCCATGCACGCGCGGTGCTCGATGGCCCCATCGGCAACGAGCTGCTGGCCAAGTTCGACAGCAAGGGTTTCAAGGCCCTGGCCTGGGCGGAGAACGGTTTCCGCCACATGACCAACTCCAAGCGCGCCATCAACAGCCCCGATGACACCAAGGGCCTGAAGATGCGCACGATGGAGAACCCGGTCCACATCCAGGCCTACAAGGCGCTGGGCATCATCACCACGCCGATGGCCTTCCCCGAGGTGTTCACCGCGCTGCAGCAGGGCACGGTTGATGGCCAGGAGAACCCGCTGCCCGTCATCACCTCGGCCAAGTTTGACCAGGTGCAAAAGCACCTGAGCCTGACCGGCCACGTCTACTCGCCCTGCATCCTGGTGATGAACAAGGCCGCCTACGACAAGCTCAGCGCAGACGACAAGACCGCTTTTGTGCAGGCCGCCCAGGCTGCCACCAAGGCCAACCGTGCCCGTGTGGACCAGGACGACACCAATGGCGTGGCCGAGCTGCGCGCCAAGGGCATGCAGGTGGTCGAAAACGTCGACAAAGCCAAGTTTGTCGCCACCTTGACCAAGACCAATGCCGACTTCGAAAAGCAGTTCGGCAAGGCCAACCTCGACCGCATCCGCAACTTCCAATAAGCCCTGCGCCAGGAAAGGTGCTTGCACCTTTCCGGCGCAGCTCCTCCTTTGGTACCCCATCGCTGCTGACGCCGGCCAGGCGCCAGCAGTTGCTGTGTCAACTCGCGCAAGGACGGTGGCGCCAGGCGGCTCTTGATGCGCCTGCCCACCCCGGTCACCATGAAAAACGCTTTTCTTGCTTTCGAGCGCTGGACATCGGGCATCGCCATGGCTGGCGCCTGCCTGATGCTGGCCATCGCATCCACGCTGGGCATGTTCCAGATCATCACCCGCTTTGTGCTCGAAGAGCCCGCCGAATGGACCGAGGTGCTGATCCGCTTCAGCCTGATCTGGATGGTGTTTCTCGCGATCCCGATGGCCTTCCGCCAAGGCGCGATGGTCAGTGTGGACGTTTTAAAGCGCTGGGCACCGCCGGCAATGCGCCGCCTCCTGAGTGGTTTTGTCTGCATCGCCACGCTGGCGCTGCTGGCCGTGCTGATCTGGTGGGGCTGGGACTATGCCCGCCGCGGCGGCGTGCAGACCATGGCCGGGCTCGAATCGCTGTCCATGTTCTGGGCCTACCTGGCTGTGCCCGTCGGCGCGCTGTTTGCCGTGCTCGGCGTCATCGGCAACCTGCTTGAACCCCAAAATACCGAACTGGAGAACGCGCAATGACCGCCGTGATGCTTTCCACGATGGTGCTGTGCTTTGCGCTCACTGTCTCCGTCGCCGTGTCGATCGGCCTGGCCTCCGTGCTGGGCATCCAGGCCAGCAATGCCAACATGCTCATCTCGGTCAAGGAGATGTTTGGCGCGATCAACAAATTCCCGCTCGCCGCGATTCCCTTTTTCATTCTGGCTGGCAACCTGATGGAGACCGGTGGCATCTCGCGCCGCCTCGTGGAATTTGCCAAGAGCATTGTCGGCGGCGTCCAGGGTGGCCTGCCGATGACCTGCGTGCTCACCTGCATGATCTTTGCAGCGGTCTCGGGCTCCTCGGTCGCGACCACCTTTGCGATTGGCGCGATCCTGATCCCGGCGCTGATCAAGCACGGCTACCCCAAGAGTTATGCGGCCGCACTGCAGGCCACCAGCGCCGAGCTGGGCGTGATCATCCCGCCCTCCATTCCGATGATTCTCTATGGCGTGAGCGCCGAGGTGTCCATTGGTGAGCTGTTCATCGCCGGCTTTGGCCCGGGCCTGCTGATCAGCGCCGCATTGATGTTCTTTGTCTGGGCCTACTGCAAATATAAGGGCTGGGGCAAGACCGATGGCGAAGGCCGGCTGGGCTTTGGCAAGGCCTTGTTGCAGGCAGGCTGGGCGCTGTTGATGCCGGTGATCATCCTGGGCGGCATCTATGGCGGCGTCTTTACCCCTACCGAGGCGTCGGCTGTGGCCGTGTTTTATGCATTGGTCGTGGGCGTGCTGATCTACCGCGAGATCAAGATCCGGGACCTGTACGCGATTCTTCGCAAATCGGCCATCTCCTCGTCGATCATCATGTTCATCATCGCCAATGCCGGCCTGTTCGCCTTTTTGATCACCCGTGCAGGCGTGCCCGATGCGATTGGCCACTGGCTCGAAGAAGTGCTGCAAAGCCCGGCCATGTTCCTGCTGGGCGTGAACGCGGCGCTGTTCATCATCGGCATGTTCATCGAGACCAGCGCGGCCATCATCGTGCTGGCGCCGATTCTGGCGCCCGTGGCCATGCACTTTGGCATTGATCCGGTGCATTTCGGCCTCATCATGGTCGTCAACCTGGCGCTGGGCATGATCACGCCGCCCTTTGGCGTCAACCTGTTTGCCGCCTGCACCGTAGCCCGCATATCGCTGGACCAGATCATCAAACACCTGCTGCCCTTTGTCGCGGTGATCTTGCTGTGCCTGATGGTGATCACCTATGTGCCGGGCATATCGCTGGGGCTGCGCGATCTGGTCTACCGCTGATCGGGCTTGCTGCCAACGCTGAGCCACCGCCTGCCGGTGGCTTTTTTGTGGGTTGGCGCAGCCTTTTACAGGCACGGGCGGTCAGTTCCCGCTAGAATCGCGGCAGTCAGGAGAGAGTCGCCCCCGTTGGTTCCCAACGCGCAGCGCGGCCGCCGAAGGCGCAGGCTACTGCAGATGCAGCTGCTGAACGCTCAGGCAAAAGGACTGGCGCCCGCCGCGCAGCATGAGCCTGCCGGCGTTCCCAGCTGGAGAGAGATGGCGCCTGGACGCCATCCACCGAAGGAGCAAGCCCCCAGGCCTCAAAGCGGCGGGTGAATCTCTCAGGTAAAGCGGACAGCAGGGCAAACAGCGTGCAACCGGCAACGGCTGCATGCCCTGTTATTTGCCCTGGAGAGTCCATGTCCGCCAACGCATCCGCCCTGCTGTCCACCCCTTTGAACGCCCTGCATATCGAGCTGGGTGCCCGCATGGTGCCCTTTGCCGGCTATTCCATGCCCGTGCAGTACCCGCAAGGCCTGATCGCCGAGCACAAGCACACCCGCGCGGCAGCGGGCCTGTTTGATGTCTCGCACATGGGCCAGCTGCGCCTGATCGGCCCCGACGCGGCCGCTGCCTTCGAGACCCTGGTGCCTGTCGATGTGATCGACCTGGCCATTGGCAAGCAGCGCTACGGCCTGCTGCTCAATGACGAAGGCGGCATTGTCGATGACCTGATGTTCTTTCGTGTCTCGGAGCAAGAGCTGTTCGTCATCGTCAACGGCGCCTGCAAGGTGGCAGATATGGCGCTGATCCGCGAACGCATCGGCCAGCGCTGCCAGGTGCTGCCACTGCCCGACCAGGGCCTGCTGGCGCTGCAAGGCCCCCAGGCGGCCACGGCCCTCGCCCGTCTGGCGCCCGGCGTCGAGCAACCGGTGTTCATGACCGGTGGCGACTTCGACGTGGACGGCATTGCCTGCTTTATCACCCGCAGCGGCTACACCGGCGAGGACGGTTTCGAGATTTCGGTGGCCGGCCATGAGGCCGAGGCGCTGGCGCGCAAGCTGCTGGCCCAGCCCGAGGTGCAGCCCATTGGCCTGGGCGCGCGCAACTCGCTGCGCCTGGAAGCGGGCCTGTGCCTCTACGGCAGCGACCTCGATGCCACCACCACCCCACCCGAAGCCGGCCTCAACTGGGCGATCCAGAAAGTGCGCCGCACGGGCGGTGCCCGCGCAGGCGGCTTTCCCGGTGCTGACAAGGTGCTCGCCCAGATCGACAACCCGGCCACCTTGACGCGCAAGCGCGTCGGCCTGGTCGCGCAAGAACGCATCCCCGTGCGCGAGCAGGTCGAGATTCGCAGCCTGGCTGGCCAGGTCGTGGGTGTGACCACCAGCGGCCTGCTGGCCCCGACCATCGACAAGCCCATTGCGATGGCCTATGTGGAGCCAGCCCTCGCAGCCATCGGCACCCAGCTGCATGCGATGGTGCGCGGCAAACCCGTCCCGGTCGAGGTGGCAGCCATGCCTTTTGTCCCTCCCCGCTATTTCCGCGGCTAAAGTAGCTGCTGGGTGCGGCTTTCTGCACCCGCCCGAGCACAATTCACGCCTACAAAACTGGAGTATTCCTATGACGATCAAGTTCTCCCGCGACCACGAATGGATCAACAGCGCCGACACCAACGCCGCCATCGTCGGCATCACCGTCCATGCGCAAGACGCGCTGGGCGATGTGGTGTTTGTCGACCTGCCGGAAGTCGGCGCCTCGTTCAACCAGGGCGATGTGGCCGGTGTGGTCGAGTCCGTCAAGGCCGCTGCCGACGTCTTCATGCCCGTGACCGGCGAGATCGTCGAAGTCAACGAAGCACTGCGCAATGACCCTTCGCTTGCCAACTCCGACCCGCTCAACAGCGGCTGGTTCTTCAAGGTCAAGCTGAGCGATGTGTCCCAGCTCGACGCGCTGCTCGACGAGACCGCCTACAACGACTTCGCCGCCAACGCCTGACGACCTGGCCATGCTGCTGGTCTGCCACTGAACATTTTGCAGGCCACCAGCAGGCCAGCCCTCGGGCTGACCCACTTTTTTCCTCGCTGCCCGCGCTCTTTGATACGGCGCCAGCCATCACCCTCTCCCACTACACCGCTTCGGACCATGCTGATGCCCTCCAAAGAGCCCCTCGCCGCGCTGGAAAACGCCAGTGAATTCATCGCCCGCCACATTGGCCCCGGCAGCGCCGACGAGGCCAGCATGCTGGCAGCACTGGGCCTGCCCTCGCTCGATGCGCTGATCGACAAGGTGTTGCCCGCCTCCATCGTGCGCAGCAAGCCCATGGAGCTGCCCGAGCCCGTGACCGAAGCGGACGCGCTGGCCGAGCTCAAGGCCCTGGCCAGCAAGAACCAGGTGCTCAAGAGCTTTATCGGCCAGGGCTACTACGGCACCTTCACGCCGGGCGTGATTTTGCGCAACATCCTGGAGAACCCCGCCTGGTACACCGCCTACACGCCCTACCAGGCCGAAATCTCGCAAGGTCGCATGGAAGCACTGGTCAACTTCCAGACCATGGTCTGCGACCTGACCGGCATGCCCATCGCCAACGCCTCGATGCTCGACGAAGCCACGGCCGCTGCCGAGGCCATGACCCTGGCCAAGCGCTCGGTCAAGTCCAAGAGCAACCGCATCGTGCTGGCAGGCGATCTGCATCCCCAGACCATCGAGGTCATCCAGACCCGTGCCGCGCCGCTGGGCCTGGAGGTGCTGGTGGCCAACAGCAAGGACGAATGGGAATCTGCGCTGGCCGGTGAGCTGTTTGCCGCCGTCATCCAGTACCCGGCCTCGAGCGGCTGGATCGTCGACTGGAAGGCCGACGTTGATGCCATCCACGCCAAGCAGGCTGCCGCGATTGTGGCCACCGACCTGCTGGCGCTGACGCTGATCACCCCGCCCGGTGAATGGGGTGCCGACATCGTCGTGGGCAACAGCCAGCGCTTTGGCATGCCCATGGGCGCCGGCGGCCCGCACGCCGCCTTCATGGCCTGCCGCGACGACTACAAGCGCTCGCTGCCAGGCCGCCTGGTCGGCGTCAGCGTCGATGTGCATGGCAACCCGGCCTACCGCCTGGCGCTGCAAACGCGCGAGCAGCACATCCGCCGCGAAAAAGCCACCTCCAACATCTGCACCGCCCAGGTGCTGCCGGCGGTGATCGCCAGCATGTACGCGGTCTACCACGGCCCGGCCGGCCTCAAGCGCATTGCCCAGCGCGTGGCACGCCTCACCGCCATCTTGAGCCGTGGCCTGGCGGCGCTGGGCTTCAGCGCCCGGCACCATGACAGCGCTTTCGACACCCTGTCGCTGCACACCAAGGACGCCACCGACGCCATCCTGGCGCGCGCGCTGGCCCAGGGCGCCAACCTGCGCAAGGCCTGGGGCGAGTACCTGTGCATCAGCCTGGATGAAACCTCCAGCCGCGCCGATGTGGAACTGATCTGGAGCATCTTCGCCCAGCCCGGCCAGGCCCTGCCCAATATCGAGGCGATGGACGAAGGCAGCACCTCGCTGATCCCCGAAGGCCTGCAGCGCACAAGCGCCTACCTGACCCACCCGGTCTTCAACACCCACCACTCCGAGACCGCGATGCTGCGCTACATCCGCAGCCTGTCGGACAAGGACCTGGCGCTCGACCGCAGCATGATTCCGCTGGGCAGCTGCACGATGAAGCTCAACGCGACCAGCGAGATGATCCCCATCACCTGGCCCGAGTTTGCCAACATGCACCCGTTTGCACCGGCCGAGCAACTGCAAGGCTATGCGCTGCTCGATGCCCAGCTGCGCGAATGGCTGTGCCAGGCCACCGGCTACGCCGGCATCAGCCTGCAGCCCAATGCCGGCTCGCAAGGCGAGTATGCCGGCCTGCTGGCCATCAAGGCCTACCACGCCTCCAAGGGCCAGGCGCACCGCAATATCTGCCTGATCCCCAGCAGCGCCCACGGCACCAACCCGGCCAGCGCGCAGATGGTGGGCCTGCAGGTGGTGGTCACCAAGTGCGATGAGAACGGCAATGTGGACATGGCAGACCTGCAACTGGCCTGCGAAAAGCACAGCGCCAACCTGGCCTGCATCATGATCACCTACCCCAGCACGCACGGCGTGTTCGAGACCCAGGTGAAGGAGCTGTGCCAGCTGGTGCACAGCCATGGCGGCCGCGTCTATGTGGATGGCGCCAACATGAACGCCCAGGTCGGCCTGGCCGCACCGGGCGAGTTCGGCGGCGATGTCAGCCACCTGAACCTGCACAAGACCTTCTGCATCCCCCACGGCGGTGGCGGCCCCGGCGTCGGCCCCGTCTGCGTGGTCGAAGACCTGGTGCCCTTCCTGCCCGGCCATGCCACGGCGGGCGTGCCCGGCAAGGTGGGGGCCGTGAGCGCCGCGCCGCTGGGCAATGCCGCCGTGCTGCCGATCAGCTGGATGTACATCCGCATGATGGGCGAGCCCGGCCTCAAGCGCGCCACCGAGACGGCGATTCTGAACGCCAACTACATCAGCAAGCGCCTCGAAGCCCACTTCCCAACGCTGTACGCCGGTGAGCACGGCCATGTGGCCCATGAATGCATTCTGGATCTGCGCCACTTCAAGGACAGCTGCGGCGTGATGGCCGAGGACGTCGCCAAGCGCCTGATCGACTACGGCTTCCACGCGCCGACCCTGTCGTTCCCGGTGCCCAACACCTTGATGGTCGAGCCCACCGAGAGCGAGAGCCTGTACGAGCTGGACCGTTTCATCGCAGCGATGATCGCCATCCGTGGCGAGATCGCCGACATTGAAGCGGGCCGTGCCGCGCAGGATGACAACCTGCTCAAGAACGCGCCCCACACCGCCGAGACCTTGCTGGCGAGCGAATGGAGCCACAGCTACAGCCGTGAAGCCGCCGCCTACCCCGTGCCTGCGCTGCGCCGCGCCAAGTACTGGAGCCCCGTGGGCCGCGTCGACAACGTCTATGGCGACCGCAACCTGTTTTGCAGCTGCGTGCCGCTGGACAGCTACGGCACCTCGGCTTAAGTCTTAAGATAGCCCTCGGGCTTCTTCCGAAGCGACCCACCGGGTCGCTTTTTTACGCCTCTTCCTCCATCAGCAAAAATCAGCCCGGGACTGCACCCGAGCGCGGAGACTTCTCGGCATGGACAGCATCCTCGTCATCGCCATGGGCGCAGCGCTCGCCGGCTTTGTGCAGGGCCTCTCGGGCTTTGGCTACAGCATGACGGCCATGGCCCTGTGGGCCTGGACCCTGGAGCCCGCGCTCGCGGCGGTGCTGGCGGTGTTTGGCGGCCTGTGCGGGCAGATCATCCAGGCGCTCAAGGTGCGGCGCGGCTTTGACGGGCGCATGCTGTGGCCGTTTGTGCTGGGTGGGCTGTGCGGCCTGCCGCTGGGATTGAAGCTATTGCCCATGCTCGATGCCCAGCTGTTCAAGACCGTGCTGGGCGCGCTGCTGGTCATCTTCTGCCCGCTGATGGCCTTCTCCCACCGGCTGGGCGGCATCGCATCGGGGCGGCTCAGCCGAGGCCCTGGGCGTGCGCTGGCCAATGGGCTGGCGGGGCTGGCCGGTGGGGCCATGGCGGCGCTGGGTGGTTTTTCGGGCGTGGTGCCCACCCTGTGGTGCCAGATCACCGGCATGGCGCGCGACACCCAGCGCCAGGTGATCCAGAACTTCAACCTCACGATGCTGGCCGTCACCTTTGCCAGCTATGTGGCCACCGGGCTGGTGAGCCAGCGCATGCTGCCGCAGCTGGCGGTGGCGCTGCCGGCCATGGTGCTGCCCTCGCTGTGGGGAGCGCGCCTGTATGAACGCATCAGCGATGTGGCCTTCAAGCGCGTGGTGCTGGGCCTGCTGACCCTGGCGGGCTTGGCCATGCTGGCCTCCAACTGGGCTTGACTTGGCTTGGACCGTTGTGAATAAGTGACAGACCCGGCATCGCCCTCGTGAGGCTGCTGAGGCAGAGGCAAACCACTCCTATAACAATTGTCAGAGTCACTCGCTGTCGCTGAAAAAGCCCCGGACCACTCCCGATAATCCAGTCGGCCTCTTTCCAGCCCCCAGCTGCACCCGTGTCCGCCTCCGGCCCAGCGCCGTGGGAAAGGGTCCAGCCCCACCCATGCCCGCATCATCTGCCCAGACCCTTTTGCCCGCTGAAGGAATGGACACCAATGGCCCTGCCTTGGAGCCCATTGTGGCCGGTGCGCGCTCGCTGAGCACCTACCTGGTGCTGCTGATGCTGGCAGCAGCGCTGCCCATCTTGGCCGCGGGCATCTACACGGTGCAGCATGTGGCCCAGTCCTACCGAGACAGCAGCCTCAACCGCATGCTGGACATCACCAGCAACCTGGGCCAGGCGGCCGAGTCTGATCTGCTCAACCGCGCCGGCATGCTGCAGTCCTTTGTGGCGGACGGCGACTTCTCATCGCCCCGCACGCTGGACCGCTGGCTGCGGCTGACCGGCATGGCCGCGCCCAGCAGCCTGGTGCTGCTGCGCCCCGGCCAGACCCAAGCGGACATGGCCTCGACGGCAGCGCCTGCGTTGCTGCCCGTGCAGCTGGCACTGGCCCAGGAGGCGCTGCGCAGCAGTGCGCCGGCTTTTTCACAGCTTTTTTTCCAGGACGGCCAGGCCGCAGTGGCGATGGCCGTGCGCCTGGGCGCTGCATCGCCCCAGGTGCTGGTGCTGACCACACCACCGGCTGAGATGGTGAGCATCGCGCCCAGCCAGGCCAGCGACAGTGTGCTGATAGCCATCACCGATGGCGAGGGCCGGATACTGGCGCGCTCGGCCCAGGCCGAACGCTTTATCGGCACCACCGTGCCCGACTGGGCCAGGCTGCAGGCCGTGGGTGCCAACCGGGGCAGCTTCGAGGCCCTGCGGGCCGATGGCGGCCAGGTGATCTTCAGCTTCTACCAGCTGCCCAAGACGCCCGGCTGGGTGGTGGTGGCCGGTGAGCCACTGGAAGCCTTCAACGCCCGCTGGCAAACACCGGTCACCCATATCGTGCTGGCCAGCCTTTTTGCGCTGGCCATTGCGGGCCTGCTGTGCGCCTGGGTCTCACGCCAGTTGCTGCGCCCCATCCGCCAGCTGACCATCAGCACGCGCACCGGCGCCTCCTATGCCGCGGCCACCGGTGGCGGCCAAGTGCTGGTGGTGCAGGAGTACGAGATCCTGCGCCAGAGCCTCAGCCGCGCACGCGCGCGCATCGAGTCGACCTTGGCTGCGCAAAAGCAGGCAGCCGCTGCGCTGGCCGCCAGCGAGCAGCGCGCGCGCACCCTGGCCCATGCCGGTGCGTCGGTGCAGTGGAGCCTCGATGCCAAAGGCCGCGCGCTGTCCATCGTCGGTTGGCAGGCCCTGGGTGGCACGCCAGATGCGCAGGCGCTGCAGCTGGGCTGGCTGCGCCATGTGCACCCCGAGGACGCCGCGCAGCTGCAAAACCAGGCGGTGCCGCTGTTGACGGACCCCCGCCACACCTTGGATGTGGAGTTGCGCCTGCGCACCCAGGACGGCGCCTGGCGCTGGATGCGCGCCCGGGGCGCCGCCATTGTGGACGAGCAGCAGCGCATCAGCGAATGGCTGGGCGTGCTCGAAGATGTGGATGACCGCAAGCGTGCGCAGGCCGAGGTCGCCTACCTGGCGCTGCATGACCCGCTCACCGGCCTGCCCAACCGCAGTCTGCTGCAAAAGCCGATCTGCTCGCCGGGCGGCACCGCAGGCGCCTTGCTGTATCTGGACCTGGACCGCTTCAAACAGGTCAATGACACCCTCGGCCACGCCACTGGCGACGCGCTGTTGTGCGCGGTGGCCGAGCGCTTGCGTGAGCTGCTGCGCGACACCGACCTGGTGGTGCGCATGGGCGGTGACGAATTTTGCATCGTGCAAAACGCCTCCTCGGCGCAAGCCGCTGCCAGCCTGGCCCAGCGGGTGATCGACAAGCTCAGCGCCGACTATGTGATCGAAGGCCAGCGCGTCAGCATCGGCGTGTCCGTGGGTATTGCCCTGTTGACCCAGCCCTCTGACACGCAAGACCCGGACGGCCTGCTGCGCAAGGCCGACAGGGCGCTCTACCAGGCCAAGCAGCAGGGCCGGGGGCGCTACGCGTTCTACACCGAGGCGTTGGGCAGCGGCAGCCCATAACACGCCGGCCCCCCTGCCCGCGCTGAAACGAAAAAGCCAGCGCTATGGCTGGCTTTGCTCAACAGTCCGGCTTTCGCCAGTGCCCGCGACTACTTGCCGCGGATATAGGTGTTTACCGCACGGTTGTGCTCGTCCAGGCTCTGGCTGAAATGGCTGCTGCCATCGCCCTTGGCGACAAAGTACAGCGCCTTGGTGTTCTCAGGCTGGATGGCGGCCATCAGCGAGGCCTTGCCGGGCATGGCGATCGGTGTGGGTGGCAAGCCAGCGCGGGTATAGGTGTTCCAGGGCGTATCGGTCTGCAGGTCGCGCTTGCGCAGATTGCCATCGAATTTTTCACCCAGGCCGTAGATGACGGTCGGGTCCGTCTGCAGCAGCATGCCGATGCGCAGGCGGTTGATGAAAACCCCCGCCACCATCGCCCGGTCCTCTGCCTTACCGGTTTCCTTCTCAACAATGCTGGCCAGCGTCAGCAAATCCTGCGGGCTCTTGAGCGGGCTGTCCGAGGGGTTGAGCGACCAGACCGCTTCGAGCCGCTTGTCCATCGCCAGCATCGCGCGGCGCATCAAGGCCAGGTCGCTGCTGCCCTTGGAAAATGCATAGGTGTCGGGGAAAAACCGGCCTTCGGCCGGCATATCGGGCCGGCCCAGCGCTGCCATGATCTCTTCGGGCGTCATCGCTGCCGTGTCGTGGCGCAGGTGCTCTTCCCTGGCCATGGCCGCACGCATCTGGCGCAGGTTCCAGCCTTCGACAATGGTCAGCACGCGCTGGCTGTCTTCACCGCGCACCAGGCGCGCCAGCAGGCTGCGCGGCGACGTGCCGGCGGGTATCTCGTAGTTGCCCGCGCGGATCTTGCGGTCCTGGCCCGAGAGGCGGAACCACCAGTACAGCAGATCGGGGTTCACCTCGATGCCCACGGCCCGCACCGCCTGGGCGACGGCACGCGGCGAGGTGCCCGGCTCAATCTCCAGCTCCACGGTGGCGCCGCCTTTGCCCAGGACCAGTGGCTGGTTCAGCCAGACATAGCCCGCACCGGCAGCGGCCAGTGCCAGCACAACAATCAACTTGAATAAACGCTTCACAACCCTACCGCCTCCGTGCAATGGAGCGAGCATCATAATTCACCCCATGACTCAAGCATTACAGGGACACCTTTCGCTCCAGCATTTGGGCGTGATCCGCGCCGAGGGCGCCGATGCCGCCAGCTTCTTGCAGGGCCAGCTCAGCCATGATGTGCAGTTGCTGCCCGTGGGCCAGGCACGGCTGGCGGCTTTTCTGTCGGCCAAGGGCCGCATGCAGGCCAGCTTTATCGTGATCAAACGCAGCGCAGACGAGTTCTGGCTCATCACCAGCCGCGATGTGCTGCCCGCCACGCTCAAGCGTCTGTCGATGTTTGTGCTGCGCGCCAAGTGCAAGCTGAGCGACGCGACCGAGGCCGTGCAACTGCTGGGCCTGGCCGGTGATGCTGTGCCCGCCGAGGCCCGCAGCCTGGCGCCCTGGCAGGTGCTGGCGCTGGGCGATGCGTCGATGGTGCGCCTCTATGCCGCCGAAGGCGAGAGCCGCGCACTGCTCGCCGCCCCCGCCGCCAGCGCCCTGCCCACGCAAATCTCAGGCAGCCCGGCCATTGCGCCGCAGGCTTGGCAGCTGTCGATGGTGCAGGCGGGCGTGCCGCTGATCACCACGCCGGTGGTCGATGCCTTTGTGCCCCAGATGCTGAACTTTGAATCGGTCGATGGCGTGAGCTTCAAAAAAGGCTGCTACCCCGGCCAGGAGGTCGTCGCACGCAGCCAGTTCCGCGGCACGCTCAAGCGCCGCATGTACCGGCTCGCCTCGGCCGCGCAGCCCCAGCCGGGCCAGGAGGTCTTTGCCGCCAGCGACGACAGCCAGCCGGTGGGCACCGTGGTGCAGGCCGCTGCCAGCGCATCGGGCTTTGAGGCCCTGGTATCGATGCAGATTACGGCCGCCAGCGAGCCGTTGCACCTGGGCAGCAGCACCGGCGCGGCCTTGCAGCTACTGAGCCTGCCCTATACGCTCAAGGAAGACATCTGATCGCCTATTTGTGATGTCCCACGACAGTGGTAACTGTCTGCTTCATCACAAATACGACAATTTCTCAGTCAAAAAAGGCCCCCCGGCAGCCGTTACAGAATTTTTATGGCATTTGCGCTGCAATTTGCTAAAATTGCGGGACTTTGCAAGCAGGAGCCGTTCAAGCAGCCCCTGCAAGCATGACGGAACAACTACTCAAGCGCATCTTGACCATCACACTTGCCGGGTCTGGGAAACCAGACCCGGCTTTTTATTGGTCAAGTTATCAAACCGCTGCATAGCCCCATTGGTAAGACAAGCGGCCCGCCATTGATCAGCGCAGCGTTTTTTGCATCGAGATATGGGCAATGCCTGCTTCCTCATAGGGCTCGCCCACAACGCTGAAGCCAGCGCGGCGGTAGAAGTTCTCCGCTGTGCGCTGCGCATGCAGCTCCACCTGCCGCTTGCCCTGGCGCGCAGCGGCATCGACCAAGGCATCGAGCACCTGGCGGCCCAGACTGCCACCGCGCAGCGGCTTGGCGACGGCCATGCGGCCAATGCGCATCGCATCGGCCCGGTTTTCTTCCTGCGCGCTGGGCAGCATGCGGCCGGTGGCCACGCACATGCCCAGGCCGTTGAGCGCGACCGCATGCAGCGCACTCACATCAAAGGCATCGGCCTCGATCTCGGCAGGAATGCCCTGCTCGCGCACAAAGACCTGCATGCGCAGGCGCATCGCCTCCTGGCCCAGTACATTCCAGCTGCCGGTCTTCAGTTCCACCATCTCTTCGCCCGCTTCAAAGCGCTGCACCATGCGGCGGTAGGCCTCGGGCAGCGGCTGGGGCTGCTGGGCGCTGTCGGCAAACACATAGACCATGGTGGCCGTGGCCAGCAAAGTGCCAGCGCAGTAGATCGCCGCCTCGTACTGCACCGAGGTATTGCCCAGCTTGGCCACGCGCAGGCCGATGTCGATCACATCGTCCAGGCGTGCCGAGGCATGGAACTCCAGCTGCGAGGCGCGCAGGAACAGCTCGCCGCCCAGGCGCTGCATGCCCTCCTCGTAAGGCACGGCCAGCTGGCGCCAGTATTCGGACATGGCAATATCCACATAGCTCAGGTAATGGGCGTTGAAGACCACTTTCTGCAGATCGACCTCGGACCAGCGCACGCGCTGGCGGCTGCGGCAGCGGAAATCGGCCAGGCTGCGGGCGGGGGTGTCAAACAGGGTCTGGGAAGAGGTGCTCATGGTCTTTTCTGTACTCACAATATGGTCAATCTAGAGGCGGTTCGGCAGCAGGGCCGCGCTCAGTCAAAGGCCGCACGCAGCGCCTGGGTCATCTGCGCATGGCAGGCCCGCGCTTCCTTGAGCGCGCGGCCCATCTTGACAAATTCATGCGCCACGCCGGCATAGGTGTGCAGGTCCACGTCGACACCGGCAGCACGCAGGCGCTCGGCATACATCACGCCCTCATCGACCAGTGAATCGCATTGCGCCAGATGGATGCTGGCAGGCGCGAGGCCGCGCAGATCCGGCGCCAGCAAGGGCGCAAAGCGCCAGTCGTCGCGGTCGGTCAGCGTGCGCAGGTAGTTGCTGAACATCCAGCTGATCATCGGCTTGGTCAGAATGGGCCCCTGGCTGTAGCGCGCATGCGAGGGCGTATCCTGGTGCGCCGCGCAACCGGGGTAGATCAGCAGCTGCAAGGCCAGGTCGATACCGGCGTCGCGCGCGAGAATCGCGTTGACCGCTGCCAAGGTGCCGCCTGCGCTGTCGCCACCCACGGCCAGGCGGCCGGTATCGGCCCCCAGCGCCATGCCTTCGGCCGCCAGCCACTGCAAGGCATCCCAGGCATCATTGCTGGCAGTCGGAAAGCGGTGCTCGGGCGCCAGGCGGTAGTCCACCGAGACGACCATGCAGCCAGCCAGGTGGGCCAGCTCGCGGCACAGCGTGTCATGCGTGTCCACGCTGCCGATCGTAAAGCCCCCGCCATGGGTAAAGAGTAACACCGGCTGCAGCGGGTCCCAGCTGGCGGCGTAGAGCCGCGCCGGGATCTGAAAACCATCGCGCGCCGGGATGTGCAAGTCCTCAACGCGTGCGAGTGCGGGCTTGGCAATCTCCAGCACCCCGGCGCCAATGCCGTAGGCCTGGCGCGCCTCTTGCACCGTCATCTCCCACATGGGGGTGTGCTGGGCGCGGGCCATGCGCTCAACCACGCTGCGCATCGTGGGAGTCAGCTCGGCGATCACATCGGCAGGCATGGACAATTCGGCGGGGAGATGGGCTTTGGAGCGGGGTGAGGCGTCAGACATACATCGTTGCCCAGCCAGCCGGCATGGGCGCAATTGGGGAACAGGGCCGGCTGATTATCAGCCATTGCCCATTCACAACGGGGCATGTCGGTCACCTAGGGACCCTCTGCAAAACTCCCTGCCGTGGTCTGAACGCGGGCTCGGGCGATCCGCTACGTTGTCCTCCTTGTCAATAGCTCGCTATTGACTGCAAAAGACGCCTTGCTGCTCATCCCGATCCGCGTCCATCCCGCTTGGCGAGGGTTTTGCAGAGCATCCCGAGGAAAAAAGGCCCTGCCCACTTGGCAGAGCCTTCCTTCGCATAGGCCTGATGCCGAGCTTGGTTACTCAAAGCGCAACTCTACCGGCTGCGCCCCGACCAGGCCCTTGTAATCCACCCGGATCTGCTGCCCGGGTTGGGGCGGCATCAAGGCCGAGTACGAACCCAGGCTGATCCAGTCGCCCACCTTGAGGCGCTGGCCTTCGGCCTGCAGGGCTTGCGCGAGCCAGACCACGGCATTGAGCGGCTGGCCCATCAGGTCGCCGCCGCGCCCGCCACCCAGCCGCGCGCCGCTCTGGTCGGTGATATCGACCTGCATGCTCTGCAGTGCATTCAACAGCGCATAGCGCTCGGCGCGGAACTGTGGCACGGGCATGGCGTTGCCCATCACGCCCATGCGCGCGCCTACATTCATCGCCTCGACGGCCGCGCCATCGAGCTGTGCGGGGTTCTCCACGACCAGGTCGGGCAACTCGATAAAGGGGACGATGCGGTCGATGTTGTTAAGCACCTGCAGCGGCGTAGTCGCGCGGTTGATGGCACTGCTGGAGACGCGCACCAGCATATCCGCCTCAAACATCGGGCGTGCGCCAAAGGCGGCAGGCACGGTGCTGCGGTTGGGCAGCAGCGCGCCCTCGTAGAGCACACCCCATACCGGCTTGTCGGTTTGAAAGCGCTTTTGCATCGCCGCGCTGGTCAGCCCCGCCTTGTAGCCAATGGGCTTTTTGCCCTGGGCCAGCCAGGCGGCGTTGAGCTTGTTGCGGCTGCATTTGCCATCGGCCTCGGTCATCGCGGCGGCCGAAGGCACGGGCTGCTTGGCCTCATAGGCCTGCAGCCACTGCGCGACCTGGGCGTCATCGAGGCAAGCGGCCTGGGCCATGCCACTGCCAGCAGCCAGGCCAGCGGCCAGCCAGAGGGGGGAGAGACGAAAACGCCAAGCAGGGTGCATCATCCAAAGTCTCCTGTTCCAAAAACGGGTTCTGAATGCGGCCAAAAAAACCGCCCCAGGCACCAACATACCACCCGCTTTGCCCACCCTGACTAGGGAAAGCGCGCAGCCCACCAGGCCGGTTGCCGATCGGCCTACTTTTGCTTGATGCAGGTCATGCCGCCATAGCCACAAAGCAACAGACGCTATAGTATTTGCATGACCAAGAGACCCTCTGCAAAACTCCCTGCCGTGGTGTAGACGCGGACTCGGGCGATCCGCGTCCATCCCATTGGGCGAGGATTTTGCAGAGGATCCCTAGCCGCAACAGGAGACCCAAGATGCGCACTGTTTATGAACCGGCCAGTGCCGTACAAGCCCATGTTCTGCAAGACGTGCTGCGCCAGCACGGCATCACCAGCTTTGTCAGTGGCGAGCATTTGCAAGGCGCGATCGGCGAGCTGCCCGCCGGCAGCCTGGTGCGTCTGCTGGTGGACGATGCCGACTGGGCCGCCGCACGCCGCGCGCTGGAGCAATGGGAGCGCGCGCCACTGATCGACGATGCCGAGCTGGCCCGGGCCGACCCCAGCCTGCCCGAGCAGCCGCAGCCTGGGCCCGCCCATGACCCGCGCTTTGACCTGGCCTGCGATCCACGCGAAGGCGCCAACGCCCGCCGGGATAGCAACCCCGACGGCTACAGCGACGCCGCGCGCTGGTACCCCTGCTGGTGGGCCGCTGGCGCAGCACTGCTGGCCCTGTGCCTGCACTACCTGCTCGGTGGCGTGCCCCAGGCCGATTCTGCGGGCAGTACCGGCGCTGCAGACCAGTCACAGCAGGCGCCGGATGCCGCATCTGCCAGCAGCGAAGGCCAGCGGGCAGCGCCATCCAGCAGCCGCTGAACGGCGACCGCTGCACCGTGCCTGTACGAGCGCATTCCAAGCTCTGCACGCGATAGAAGTATCAAATATTGATACCCCTGAGGTATAAAAATCGCATACGCTTCCAAATTTCGGCGTCTGCCGCCGCGCGCTGCAGACAATCGCCTCGTTGCAAATCGCAGCAAGCCCGCAGGCCATCCGGCCCGCACATGGCCCAAACCACGGCGCGCCAATGCGATGATGACACCCGAGGAGAACGACAGAGATATGAACGCCCAACTTCCAGCGCCGCTGGCCCCTGAGCTCAGCGCCCTGACCACCCTGCCCGCGCTGTTTGCCTACCGCTGCAACCACAGCCCCGAGCGCGAAGCCTACCGCTGGTTTGATAGCGCAACGGATGCCTGGCAATCGTTCAGTTGGGCCGATATGCAGGCCCAGGTCGCACGCTGGGGCCAGGCGCTGCAAGGCCTGCAGCTGGCGCGCGGCGCACGCATTGCCACCTTGCTGACGCACAGTGTCCACGCCATCTGTATCGACCAGGCCGGCATGGCCCAGGCCTGCGCCACCGTGCCGCTGCATGCCAATGACAACCCCGGCAATATCGCCTTTATCCTGGCCGATGCGGCCGCCTCGCTGCTGCTCATCAACCGCCTGGAGACCTGGGAGCAGATCGTGGCGACTGGCACGCCGCTGCCCGCGCTGCGCTGCGTGGTGATCGATGACCCGCAGCAAGCAGCGATCCCGGTATTGGCCAGCAGCGAAGGTCTGCCACGCCTGGTCCGTCTGCAGGACTGGCTGGCCGAGGCCGATGGCAACAGCACCCCATCACAGACCCACCAGGCGCCAGAAGCGCAGGATATGGCCGCCATCGTCTACACCAGCGGCACCACCGGCAAGCCCAAGGGCGTGATGCTGAGCCACCACAATGTGCTGAGCGACGTCAAGGCGGTGCTCGGCCGTGTCGTGCCAACGCAGGACGATGTCTTTCTGTCCTTTCTGCCGGTATCGCACACCTTTGAGCGCAGCTGCGGCTACTACCTGCCGATGGCAGTCGCCAGCACGGTGGTCTATGCCCGCTCGGTCGCGCTGCTGGCCGAGGACATGCTCAGCATCCGCCCCACCATCCTGGTGTCCGTGCCCCGCATCTACGAGCGCATCTACGCCAAGATCCAGGAAAAGCTCACCAGGTCGGCCCTCAAGCGCGCGCTCTTTGCCGCAGCCGTCTCCAAAGGCTGGGCGCGCCACTGCCAGGCCCATGGCCTGGCCAATACCGATGCACCGCAAGGCGGCTGGGCGCGCTGGCTGCCCTGGTCGCTGCTGCAGAAAAAAGTGGCCCAGCCCATTTTGGATTTGTTTGGCGGCCGGCTGCGCATTGCCGTGACCGGCGGCGCGGCCATTCCCTCGGTGGTGTCGCACAGCTTTCTGGGCCTGGGCCTGAATGTGCTGCAGGGCTTTGGCATGACCGAGACTTCGCCGGTGCTGAGCGCCAACTCGCTGCAGCACAACGACCCATCCACGGTGGGCAAGCCCCTCGATGGCATGGAAGTGCGCATTGGCGAGAACAAGGAACTGCAGGCACGCGGCCCCAATATCATGATGGGTTACTGGGGCCGCCCGGAAGACACGCGCCAGGCCTTTACTGACGACGGCTGGCTGCGCACCGGCGACCAGGCCGAGCTGGTAGGTGGCGAAGTGCGCATCGTGGGCCGCATCAAGGAGATCATCGTCACCGCCACCGGCGAGAAGGTGCCGCCCTCGGATATCGAGCAGGCGCTCTGCGCCGATCCGCTGTTCGAGCAAAGCTTTGTCGTCGGTGAGCACCAGCCCTTTATCGCCTGCGTCACCGTCGTCAACCGCGAAGAATGGAAGCAGCTGGCCACCAGCCTGGGTCTGGACCCGGACAACAGCGTCAGCCTGCAGGCCAGCGCCGTGCGCAAGATCGCGCTGGAGCGCATCGCCGCGCAGTGCCAGGGCCTTGCCAAGTATGCGGTGCCGCGCGCCGTCTACCTGGTCACCGAACCCTGGACCATCGACAACGGCTTGATGACGCCTACGCTCAAGCTGCGCCGCCCGCAGCTCATGCAGAAGTTCGCCACCGAGATTGCGCATATCTACGCCAAGTAAATCGCAGCGCCAGCATGCAAAAACCGCCGCTGCCCTTGACAGGCGCATCGGCGGTTTTTTGATCTCTGGTGCACCGGGGCAGGCATGCAGGCCCGCAGGCACATGCCAAGGGTTTACTTCTTGGGGAAGTAGTAGTTCAGCAAGGCGGCAGCACCATCGACACCGGCCTTGGACGACCACTCGCGGGCGAACTTCTCGCCCATCAAGTCCAGCGCACGGCGCAGCTCGTAGGACGGCTGGCTGATCTTGGTGCCATGCTCGACCAGCACCTTCTGCGCGGCATCGTCGGCATCCTTGGCCAACTGCCAGCCGCGCGCCTCGGCCTGCTTGGCGGCAGTGTCCAGCGCCGTCTTGGCGCCGTCGGTCAGGCCCGACCAGCTCTTCTCGCTCATCAGGATCAGGTTCTTCGGAATCCAGGCGCGCATGTCGATGAAGATGCCCATCGCGTTCCAGGACTGGCTGTCCACGCCGGTGGTGCTCGATGTCAGCATCACATCAACCTTGCCCGCCTGGATAGCCTTGGCCAGGTCATTGGCCGGGGTGTCGACCGGGGTCGCACCGGCGACCTCGGCAATGTACTTGGAGGCGACGTTGTTGACGCGGAATTTCTGGCCCTTGACGTCGTCGAGCTTGTTCACCGCCGTGCGCGAGAACAGGCCCTGACCCGGCCAAGGTGCGGTGTAGAGCAGGCGAATGCCTTGCTTTTTCAGCAGCGCCTCGATCGGCTCGCGCGTGGCCGCCCACAGGCGCTTGGCATCGTCAAAGCTGCGCACGATAAAGGGCAGCGAGTCGATGGCAAAGGCGGGGTACTGGTCGCTGAAGTTCGACATGAAGATCTCGCCGATCGCCAGATCACCCTTGCTGAGCGCAGGCATGACCTGGTTCATCGGCATCAGCTTGGCATTGGAGACCACCTCGATCTGCAGACCACCCTGGCTCAGGCCATTGGCTTCACGCGCAAACTGCGTCAGATTGCGGGTGTGGAACAGCGTGTCGGTATAGGCGCCGGCGCACTTGAGCGGCGTCGCTGCCGCGCTGGCGATATGCGGCAGCGACAAGACCATCCCCGAGCCTGCCGCCAGGCCCATGCGGGCCAGCACTTTGCGCCGGGACGGACTGGCAAGCGTTTCGTTGGAGTTGTGATCTGCCATATGACGATTCCTTGGTATCTGAGCCAGGCATTCCCATTCCCCAGGGTACTGCAGGCCGCATGTGTACTGAAAAGCCCCACAAAGAGCAAAACGCTGCCCGCAGCCGCATGACAAACCATGCGGCGCTTTCAGCAACCGTGCCATTCGATTTATTTGGTCACTAACGTCACAACTTGTGTGAGGAGCCGACGCAATCTATCTTGGCTTGCGCAACAAAGCAATCGCTATCGATCACCGCAGAGACATTGCTTGATACAAGTCATCTATCGCGCAGTACAGAAGTGGGCGATGACTAGCATTTAGTCACAGCACATACTTTCTGAAACTACAAAAATAATAGCTGCTTTCGTCCCCTTGCAGCGACGAAAGCAGCCATTTTTTAGCGGATAGATGTATGCACCCCACACCGGAGAGCGCCCGGTCGCCGGGCCTGTCGCCAGGCCTTTGCGCAGGAGTTGGCAGCCGCTCGCCGGGCGAGCTGCGAGGGGCGCGGCCCTGCCCTCAGTGCTCAGGCTGCCAGCGATGCATTCAGATCCTGCACGCGGTAGTACTGGCCAAAGCGGTTGGCCATGAAGTCCGCCAGCTCGATCGACTCTTGCGCGATAAAGCCCTTTTGCGGCAGCACACCGCTGGCCACCAGGTCCAGCGCGCAGCAGATGCCAGCAGCGGTGGTCAGCTGGATGGCAGTGAGTGCATGGCCAGCGACGGTGGTGCCCACGATTCGGGCCGAGTAGGACTCCTGCATCAGGCGCTCACCCTTGTAGCCGGTGGCGCTGGCAAAGACCACGATCACATCCTGGCGCGTGGCGGCAATGGCGTTGTCGAAGATCTCGTTGAGCAGCTCGCGCTTGTCACGCAGCTTGAGCTCGTTGAGCAAGATCTTCAAGATGGCGCAGTGGCCGGGGTAGCGGATGGACTTGTAGTCCACATTGCGCGCCTTGCCCGCCCAGGTCTCTGTCAAGGTGCCCAGACCGCCGCTGGTGTTGAAGGCCTCGTACTCGATGCCGTCCAGCGCAAAGGTCTCCAGACCTTCGAGCGCATGCACCGTCAGCGGCTGGCCATCCACCAGCGCTTCGCAGGGGTTGATGTACTCGTTGATCAGGCCTTCGGTGCTCCAGGTCAGGTTGTAGCGCAGGCTGCCCTGCGGGTAGCGGGGCAGCGCACCCACGCGCATCTTGAGGTCGTGCAAGGTGTCGAAATGCTTGGCCACGTCGTTGCCGACAATGCCGATAAAGCCGGGAGCCAGGCCGCACTGGGGCATCAGCACGCTGCCGGCCTTGGCGGCGATTTTGCGGATTGCGTGGGTGGACTGCACATCCTCGGTCAAGTCGAAGTAATGCACGCCATGGGCGGCAGCGATGCCGGCCACCTCGGTGGCCATGTGGAAAGGCAGCGCATTGAGCACGGCAAACTGACCCTGCACCGCAGGCAACAGGTCACCACCCTTGCCGATATGCACGGTCTCCAGGCCCAGCGCCGCAGCGGCCTTGAGCTGCGCCTTGGACTGGTCGGCAATGCGCAGCTGGTAGCCGCCGGCGGCCTGCAGCAGCACGGCCATCGCAAAGCCGATTTTGCCGGCACCCAAAATCGTGACTTTCTTGTCGCCGGCACCGGCCTTGGCGGCGCTGGAGGAGGAGGTTTGGGCGGTCTTTTTGCTGGATTTGTCGCTCATGTCAGGCTCTCTGATCAGGGTGGATGATGGACAAATGTTACAACCAAGCATTGTCAAAATGAATATATTAAAGCGTCATATTATTCCTTTTAACTAGTCATTTAGTCATATATTACATATCTATTGACGAAATATATGGTTTACCCTAGGTTCAAGCCCGCTTTATCCAGGGCTTCGCCAAGGCAGGCACAATGGGCGGCCTGCGCCTGCGCGCGCTCTACGCTCCTTCCTGCTGTTTTCTCCTCACACCATGGCCGATTCCGCATCCAACAAATTTCTTCGTTTTCTGCTGGCACGCGACATCCTCAAAGGCAAGTCGCGCGAAGACTTGTTGGCCAAGCTGGATGCGGCGGGCTTTAGCGGCGAGCACGCCGAGCTGTTCATTGCGCAGGCCGAGAAACGGGTGCTGGCACGCAACCGGCGTTGCGCGGTGATTTCGGCCGTGGTCGTGGCTGTGCTGCTGGGCCGGGTCATCTGGGGGCCCTATGCCCACAACCCCGACATGCAGCTGCTGCTGGGCGTGATGGCGGCCATCTTTGCAGCAGCGGGCTTTTATTTCTGGTTTATCGCGCGCTGGCAGGCGCCGCTGCCCAAGGCCGACGCTTCTTGAGCCTAATCGGGCCGACCGGATACCGGTCGCTGGGTCACACCACGCTGCACTGGTGTTTGCTTGCAAGTGCTGGGACTTAGCTCGCCGGCAAAAATTGCACCTACCGCCCTCCCCGGCTTTGCTCCGCGCCGATAATGCGCTGTCGCGGACATGACATAGATCAAGCCGCGCCTCTCTCCAGCCCATGCGATGGGCCTGCGAGGCTTTGCGGCCCAGGCCCGCCATCCGCCTACCCACGGCGATGCGGCGATTCGCATAACCTAATAGTGACAATGGATAAACATAACAAGCGACCCAGCCTGGCTTCCAAGGCCTGGCTGCTTTTCCTGGGCCTGTGCCTGCTGGCCTCAGGCCTGTTCTTTGCTATCTATGGCTACCAGTTGGTGGCACTGCAGGGTAGTTGGTACTTTTTGATCAGCGGTATTGCACTGATCCTCTCGGGCCTGCTGATTGCCGCTGCGCGCCCCGGCGGCGCCTGGCTCTATGCGCTGACCTTGCTGGCCACCGCCGTCTGGGCGCTGGCCGATGTGGGCCTGGATTTCTGGCCCCTGGTCTCGCGCCTGCTGCTGCTCGCCGGTATCGGCATTCTGGTGGCACTGTCCTTCCCGTTGCTGCGCCGCGCGCGCGGCCAGGCGCCCGGCAAGTCTGGCTCCACCGTGGTCGCAGGCCTGCTGCTGCTGACCTGCCTCGCTACCGTGGGCGGCATGTTCCTGCCCCACGCCTCGGTGTCGGCCAAATCGGATGCGACCGTGCTCCAACCGGTGGCCAAGGGCCAGGCAGCTGCCGACTGGGCGCACTATGGCAGCACGCCAGGGGGCACCCGCTTTGCGGCGCTGGACCAGATCACGCGCAGCAATGTCAAGGATCTGCAAGAGGCCTGGCGCTACCAGACCGGCGATGTGCCGGTGAGCCCTGGCGGCGGCGGCGCTGAAGACCAGCTGACCCCGCTGCAGATTGGCAACCAGGTCTTTGTCTGCACCCCGCACAACAATGTGATTGCGCTGGACGCCACCACCGGCAAAGAGCTATGGAAGACCGAGATCAATGCCAAGCAGAAAAAGTGGATGCGCTGCCGTGGCCTGGCCTATTTTGATGCGGCCCAGCCGCTCGGCCAGCCCAGCATGGCCGGCGCAACGCCAGTGCAGGCCGTGAGTGTGGCGCCCGGCGCCGCTTGCCAGCGCCGCATTCTGATGAACAGCGTCGCGCCCGAGCTGATCGCGCTTGACGCCGACACCGGCGCCTTCTGCGAAGACTTTGGCACCCATGGCCGCGTGGACTTGCGCAACGGCATGGGCAAGGGCGCCGACAAGGGCGAGTACTACCCCACCTCCGCCCCGACCCTGGCGGGCACCACCATCGTGATTGGTGGCCGCGTGGCCGACAACGTCAGCACCGACATGCCTGGTGGCGTGGTGCGTGGCTTTGACGTGGTGACGGGCGCGCTGCGCTGGGCCTTTGACCCGGGCAACCCCGAGGACCAGGCCGCCCCTGCCGACGGCAAGACCTATGTGCGCTCGACCCCCAATGTCTGGGCACCGATGTCCTACGACCCGCAGTCCAACACCGTGTTCATGCCCGTGGGCAGCGCAGCAGTCGACCTCTGGGGTGTGAAGCACACCGCGCTGGACCGCAAGTACGGCGCATCGATGCTGGCCGTCGATGCCAGCACCGGCAAGGAAAAATGGGTCTACCAGACCGTGCACGATGACCTCTGGGACTTCGATGTGCCGATGCAGCCCTCGTTTGTGGACTTCCCCGGTGCTGGCGGCAAGACCACGCCCGCGCTGGTGTTCGGCACCAAGGCCGGCCAGATCTTTGTGCTGGACCGCGCGACCGGCCAACCCCTGACCGCCGTTGAAGAGCGCCGCGTGCCCGCTGGCAAGATCGACGGCGAGACCTACTCGCCCACGCAGCCCTTCTCGGTGGGCATGCCCAATATCGGTGCCGATGACATGCGCGAATCCGACATGTGGGGTGCGACCCCGTTTGACCAGCTGCTATGCCGCCTGAAGTTCAAGTCCAAGCGCTACACCGGCCTGTTCACGCCACCGGGCACCGATGCCTCGCTGAACCTGCCCGGCTCGCTGGGCGGCATGAACTGGGGGGGCATCTCGGTCGACCCGACCAACAACTACCTGTTCATCAATGACATGCGCGTGGGCCTGGAAGTGCAGCTGATCAAGGCCGACCCGGCCGACGCCGGCGCCAAGTCCGACGGCAACGAGGCCGCTGCGATCACCAAGCCGGTGCCGCTCGATGGCACGCCCTACGCGATCAACGCCAAGGTGCGCTTCATGTCGCCGCTGGAGATCCCTTGCCAGAAGCCGCCTTTTGGCACGCTGACCGCCGTGGACCTCAAGACCCAGCAGATCGCCTGGCAAGTGCCGGTGGGCACCGTCAAGGACACGGGGCCCTTTGGCATCAAGATGGGCCTGCCCATCCCCATTGGCATGCCCACCATCGGTGGCACCATGGCCACGCAAGGCGGCCTGGTCTTTATCGCTGCCACGCAGGATTACTACCTGCGCGCGTATGAAACCGGCACCGGCCAGGAAGTGTGGAAAGCCCGCCTGCCCGTGGGCAGCCAGGGCACGCCCATCAGCTACCAGTCGCCGGTGACGGGCCAGCAGTTTGTGCTGGTCTCGGCCGGTGGCGCACGCAACTCGCCCGACCGGGGCGACTATGTGATCGCCTACGCGCTGCCGCGCCACTGATCTGCGCTGACCCGCGCGGATTCGCCCTGAGGTGTTCAGCCCGGTGCAAGACTTCCCGCCAGGGAAGGCTTTCACCGGGCTTTTTCATGTCTGCGCGCGATGCATCGCATGACGCCAGGTACCGGCCAACCTCAAAACTGCCACAGGTCTTGATTTGCTATATATTGCATAGCAAACCAGCGAAACGCAGCAAAATCCGGTGTTATCAGCCTTCCACCATGCCGCGCATCCAGCCGGGCAGATCCACCGCCTTCTGGCGCGCAAAATCCACCCACAGCACGGTGGCGCCGCCGCTGGCGTAGACCTCGCCGGGCGCATCCTGCCTTTCGATGTGGTACCAGGTCTCAAAGGCGGTGCGCGCCGCATCGCTGACATACATCTTGACGACGAGCTGGGCCGGGTACTCGATCTGCCGCAGGTAGTTGCAAAAGCAGTTGACGACCACCGGGCCCTGCCCCTCGCCATGGGGCGTGTCGCGCGAAGAGCGCAGCCACTCCACGCGCGCGCTTTCCATGTAGCGAAAATACACGGTGTTGTTGACATGGCCCAGACTGTCCATATCCCCCCAGCGAACGTCCATCACCGAGTCATGAACCCAGCGTTTGTGGTCAGGCAGCAAGATTTTCATAGACTGTCATCTTACGGTGAGGTGGCAGGCGTCCGCGCCCCAGCCTTGTCGCCGACTTTCACAGGCACAAAGCCCCTGTCTCAGAAATCAGAGCGGAGAAGCGCCCAAATCTAGGGCTAACCCTAGGATCAGGGCGGTTACCGCACTGCAACATCCTCATAAAATCCATGGCACTGCATGCAACCCAGGCTCAGATCTGCCGCATGCCTGCCACCCGCTTGAAAAGAATTTGTACGGAGCCCCGATGACCAACGAAGAAATACTGGCCCAATATGGTCCCCGCGAGTCGATGGAGTACGACGTTGTCATCGTCGGCGGCGGCCCAGGCGGCCTGGCCACAGCCATCCGTTTGAAGCAGCTGGCAGCGGAAAAAGGCAGCGATGTCTCCGTCGTCGTGCTGGAAAAAGGTTCGGAGCCTGGCGCGCACACCTTGTCGGGCGCCATCATGGATCCGCGCGCGCTGACCGAGCTGATCCCCGACTGGAAAGCCAAGGGCGCGCCTTTGACCCAGCCGGTGACCGAAGACGCGATGATTTTCCTCAGCGAAAAATCCGGTCTGCGCACCCCCAACTGGCTGCTGCCCCCTTGCTTTCACAACGAAGGCAACTACATCGTCCAGCTGGGCTTTGTCGTCAAATGGCTGGCCGAGCAGGCCGAGGCCCTGGGCGTCGAGATTTTCCCCGGCTTTGCCGCCGCTGAAGTGGTCTATAACGACGACGGCTCGGTCAAGGGCGTGGCCACCGGCAACATGGGCGTCGGCAAGAACGGCGAGCCCACCGGCGAGTTCCAGCTGGGCATGGAGCTGCATGGCAAATACACCATCTTTGCCGAAGGCTCGCGCGGCAACCTGGGCAAGCAACTGATCGCCAAGTTCAAGCTCGACGAAGGCAAGGACCCGCAGACCTATGGCCTGGGCGTCAAGGAATTGTGGGAGATCGATCCCCAGCGCCACCAGCCCGGCTTTGTGATGCACACCGCCGGCTGGCCGATGAACAACGACACCTATGGTGGCGCCTTCCTCTACCACCTGGACGACAACAAGGTCACCTTGGGCTTCATTACCGGTCTGGATTATTCGAACCCCTACCTGTCTCCGTTCGAGGAGATGCAGCGCTGGAAGACCCATCCCAACATCCGCTACTACCTCGAAGGCGACGAGTCCAAGGGCATCAAGCCGGCCAAGCGCATTGGCTATGGCGCGCGCGCCATCACCGCCGGCGGCCTGATGAGCCTGCCCAAGACCGTGTTCCCCGGTGGCGCGCTGGTGGGCTGCGATGCCGGTTTCCTGAACGTCAGCCGCATCAAGGGCAGCCACGCCGCGATCAAGACCGGCATGCTGGCCGCAGAAGCGGCCTTTGAGGCGATTGCCGCGGGCCGCCAGGGCGATGAGCTGAGTGCCTACCCTGCCGCTTTTGAAAAGAGCTGGCTGTACGACGAGCTCAACAAGAGCCGCAACTTCAAGAGCTGGTTCAAGAAGGGCCTGGTCACCGCCTCCATCATGAATGGCCTCGAGCAGTTTGTGCTGCGTGGCAACATGCCCTGGACCCTGCACCGCGACAAGCCCGACCACGCCTACCTCAAGCCCGCGTCGGAATGCAAGCCCATCGTCTACCCCAAACCCGATGGCAAGCTGACCTTTGACCGGCTCTCGAGCGTCTTCATCAGCGGCACCAACCACGCCGAGGACCAGCCCGCCCACCTGACCTTGAAAGATGCCAGCGTGCCGGTGCAGATCAACCTGGCCCAGTACGCCGGCCCCGAGCAGCGCTACTGCCCGGCAGGGGTCTATGAGTTCGTGGCAGATGAAAGCCAGGGCGGCAACGCCCAGCGCCTGCAGATCAATGCGCAAAACTGCGTGCACTGCAAGACCTGCGACATCAAGGACCCGACCCAGAACATTGTCTGGGTCACGCCCGAAGGCGGCGGCGGCCCCAACTACACGGGCATGTAAACACCGCCGTTAGCACTGCTTCTTGCGGGTTTCCATGGCAGGGCAAACACGGGCCGGCCCGCGATCGATTGCCGAACTTGGCCGACAAGCGCGCCCTGACGGGCGTGCAGACAATGGTCCTATGTTTGTCTGGTCACGCTTCCCACGCCTTTCAGTTCAACCCAGCCCCTGCCAGGGCCGGGTGCCGGCGGGCAATGCTCGGACCCATCCTTTGCTCCAGCTGGTAAGCGCACTGCTGGCCGGCGTGCTCTGGGCCGGTGGCAGCATGGCCACCCCCGCGGCGGATGCGGCGCCCGCTGCATCCAGCAAACGCGCCAAGCGCCCCCCTCCTGCTGCGGCACCCAAGGCTGCCGCGCCATCGCATGCTGCGGCGGTGGCCCCTGCCCCTGCCCCCCTGGTATCGGCTGCCAACCTCGATCTGGAGCGCTTCATGGGCCTGTGGTACAAGGTCGCCAAGGTCGAGGAGCCGCAGGACGCGCTGCGCACCCGGGAGCGCTATGAGTTTCTGCAGCGCTACGACGGTGGCGTGCGGGTGATAGCGACCTCGTACGACCCCCTGTCCAACCGCTGGGACCGCCGGCAGGATTACATGGCGCCGGTCGATGCCAAGGGCGCGGCGCTGAGCAGCCACTACCAGTTGCCGATACCCGTGCATTTCAGCATCAGCCGCTTCGGGCCCTTTGGTGTCAGCTACTACGTCGTGGCGCTCGACCCTTACTACCAATGGGCGATGGTGGCCGGACCCGGCCCCAGATCCTTTTCGATCTTGAGCCGCCGCAGTGAGCTCGAGCCGGAGATGCGCACGTCGCTCGAGCAGCTGGCGACGCGCCAAAACCTGCTCAAGGCCGCCTTGCAGTGGGCCGGCCCCGATCAGGAATCTGCGCCTCGGTGATTACCCGCAGTGCGGGAAATCGCCGCATGCTGGCTTTGCAGCAGGCCAAATTCCACGCACAGTTTTATTGCCACAGCGCTGCATATTTCTCAGCCAAACACATTTTTATTGATCAAAAATACTATTTTGAGAAATATTACTGCGATCATGTGGCCACTTGCGCAAGCCAGCACAGCTTTTCAGGCAGGGCTGCAACTAGGGCAATCCCATAGATCACAAATGTGTCATCCCATGGGTGCTGGAGTGTAGACTGCTGCTACCTGTTTGCCACCTGTTGTTACTGGGGCAGATGAAGCGGTAGTGGCTCTGGGGCACTACCGCAGGCTATTCAACAAACCTGGCGGAGATATACGCATGAAGAAATTGGCTTGGGCCCCCTTGGGCGCAGTGGCACTGGCAATCGCGGCCATCGCGCCCGCACAGGCAGCAGACCAGAAATCTGTAGCTGTGACGGCCATCGTGGAGCACCCTGCGCTGGACGCAGTGCGCGACGGCGTCAAGGCGGCACTCAAGGCCGAGGGCTTTGAAGAAGGCAAGAACCTCAAGTGGCAGTACCAAAGCGCCCAGGGCAATCCTGGCACCGCCGCGCAGATCGCCCGCAAGTTTGTCGGTGACAAGCCCGATGCCATCGTGGCCATCGCAACGCCTTCGGCACAAGCCGTGGTGGCTGCCACCAAGACCGTGCCCGTGGTGTTCTCCGCGGTGACCGACCCCGTGGCCGCCAAGCTGGTGCCCAGCTGGGAGCCATCGAAGAACAACGTGACCGGTGTCTCCGACCTGCTGGCGCTGGACAAGCAGATGGAACTGCTCAAGAAAGTGGTGCCCAACGCCAAGCGCGTGGGCATGGTCTACAACCCCGGTGAGGCCAACTCTGCCGTGGTGGTCAAGGAACTCAAGGAGCTGCTGCCCAAGATGGGCATGACCTTGGTCGAAGCCGCAGCGCCCCGCTCCGTCGATGTCTCCAGCGCAGCGCGCTCGCTGGTGGGCAAGGCCGATGTGATCTACACCAACACCGACAACAACGTGGTGTCGTCCTATGAAGCGCTGGTCAAGGTCGGCCAGGACTCCAAGCTGCCGCTGGTCGCCTCGGACACCGATTCCGTCGCCCGTGGCGCCGTGGCAGCCCTGGGTATCAACTACCGCGATCTGGGCGAGCAGACCGGCCGCATGGTGGCCCGCATCCTCAAGGGTGAAAAGCCCGGCGACATCAAGACCGAAGTCTCGAGCAAGATGGAGCTGCATGTGAACCCCGGTGCCGCCGAAAAGCAAGGCATCAAGCTGTCCGACGAGCTGGTCAAGTCGGCTGCCAAAGTCATTCAGTGATGGATGCCGCCTCACCTGTGGCTGTGCAACCCGCACAGCGCAGGGGGTGACAAGACGCAGCCCCGCCAGAAGCGGGGCTTGTTTGTTATCCGGACTAGCTCTGATAAGAAAACTCCATGACCTTATTTTCATTTTTGGGAGCCATCGAGATCGGCCTGATCTTTGCGCTGGTCGCGCTCGGTGTGTTCATCTCCTTTCGCCTGCTGCGCTTTCCTGACCTGACGGTCGATGGCAGCTTTCCCTTGGGCGCCGCCGTCTGCGCGGTGATGATCACCGGCGGCTACAGCCCCTTTCTGGCCACCATCGGTGCCACCTTGGCTGGTGCGGTCGCTGGCCTGATCACCGGCTGGCTCAACGTCAAGCTCAAGATCATGGACCTGCTCGCCTCCATCTTGATGATGATCGCGCTGTACTCGATCAATCTGCGCATCATGGGTGGCCCCAATGTGCCGCTGATCAACGACCCCACGCTCTTCAACCAGCTGCAACCGGCCGGCATTGAAGACTATGTGTTCCGTCCGCTGCTGATGTGCGCGATTGTGGTGCTCGCCAAGCTGGCGATGGACTGGTTCTTCCTGACTGAGCGGGGCCTGGCCATTCGTGCCACCGGCACCAATGCCCGCATGGCCCGCGCGCAAGGCGTCAACACCGGCGGCATGATCTTGCTGGGCATGGCGGTCTCCAACGGCCTGGTCGGCCTGGCCGGCGCGCTGTTTGCGCAGACCCAGGGCGGCGCCGACAGCTCGATGGGCATCGGCACCATCGTGATCGGTCTGGCAGCAGTGATCGTGGGCGAGTCCATCCTGCCTTCGCGCAAGCTGATTTGGGCCACCTTGGCCGTGGTCCTCGGCGCCATCGTCTACCGCTTCTTCATTGCGCTGGCGCTCAACAGCGACTTCATCGGCCTCAAGGCCCAGGATCTGAACCTGGTCACCGCCTTGCTGGTCACGATCGCGCTGGTCATCCCCCAGCTCAAACGTCGTTTTGCGAAAAAGCACTGACAAGGAGAGAGACATGCTGAGCGCAAAAGACCTCAAGATCACCTTCAACCCCGGCACCCCGATCGAAACCCGCGCGCTGCGCGGCATGGCGCTGGATATTCCCGCCGGCCAGTTCGTCACCGTCATCGGCTCCAACGGCGCGGGCAAATCGACCTTTTTGAACGCCATCTCCGGCGACCTGATGGTCGACTCGGGCAGCATCGTCATTGACGGCGAAGACATGACGCGCAAGCCCGTCTGGGACCGCGCGCACAAGGTGGCCCGCGTGTTCCAGGACCCGATGGCCGGCACCTGCGAAGACCTGTCGATCGAAGAGAACATGGCCCTGGCGCATGAGCGCGGCAACTTTCGCGGCCTGTCCAAGGCCGTCAAGCAAGCCAACCGTGCGCTCTACCGCGAAAAGCTCGCCACGCTGGGCCTGGGCCTGGAAAACCGTTTGACCGACCGCATCGGCCTGCTCTCGGGCGGCCAGCGCCAGGCCGTCAGCCTGCTGATGGCAGCGCTCCAGCCTTCGCGCATTTTGCTGCTCGACGAGCACACCGCTGCGCTCGATCCGCGCACCGCCGATTTTGTGCTCAAACTCACCGCCCGCATCGTCGAAGAAGGCCAACTGACCACGATGATGGTCACCCACAGCATGCGCCAGGCGCTCGATGTGGGCGACCGCACCGTGATGCTGCACCAGGGCCAGGTGGTCCTCGATGTCAGCGGCGAGGAACGCGCCAAGATGGACGTGCCCGATCTGCTGCAGATGTTCGAGAAGGTGCGCGGCGAAAAACTCGCCGATGATGCGCTGCTGCTGGGCTAAACAGCCGCTCCTGCACCGCCACAACAGCGGAGACCACGCAGGTGGCTCCGCTGTTTTTTTATGCCTCAGAGCGCTGCAGCACGGCGCAAAAATCGCCGCAGTGACCAGGCCGCTAATGCAGGGAACAGCGCAAACACGGCAAACAACCAGAGCGCCGAGCGGCCCAGCGCTGCCGGGTCGCCCAGCGCGGTCAACCCCAGCGCATTGGCCACCAGGCCCACCAGCGCTGCGCCCACTGCCATGCCATAGAGCTGCACCATCGTGATGCCCGAGGCGGCGCTGTCGGCCTCCTGGGCACTGGCGCTGTGCATGATGGCATTGAGCACATGGGGCCAGGCCATGCCCACCCCCAGACCGAGCACAGCCAGCGCCAGGCCGCAGACCACCAGCGCCGCCTGGCCCTGCCAGGGCATGGCCAGCGCCAAGGCCACCAGGGCCAACGTGCACAGCACCGGGCCGATCAGCATCAGTGCCCTGCCGGCCCGGCCACTTTTGCCCGAGAACAACACCGACGCCACCGACCAGCCGCCGGCGAGCAAAGCCGTCACATAGCCCGCCGTCAGCGGTTGCAAGCCATGCAAGTGCTGCAGCAGATAGGGCACAAACACCTCCGTCATCGTCCCCACCAGCAGCAGTGCGATGGCGGCGTACAGCATGCCCAGCGGCTGGCCGAGCGCCGTGCTGCCCTCGGGCAGCAGGCGGCGGCTGGCGCGGCGCTCATGCCAGATCGCAGCCGCACCGGCCAGCAAGCCTGCCGCGCCCAGCAGCCATTGCCAGAGCGGTGCAGTCACCACACTGGCCGCCGCCACCAACAGCACCGACAGCGCCAGCAGCACAATCTGCAGCCCGGCAATGCGGCCGTCCTGCGCGGGTGTGCTGCGCAGCAGGCGCTGCGGGGCCAGTTGGTGCTGCACCAGCAGCATTTGCAGCACTAGCGAGGGCAACAAGGCGCCAAAGGCCAGCCGCCAATGGCCGGCCTGGGCGAACAGCCCGCCTACCGCCGGGCCGCTCAGGGTGGCCACGCCCCACATCGCCGAGATCAGCCCAATCGCACGCGGCCACAGCGCGGGCGGAAACACCAGCCGGATCAAGGTGTAGCTCAGCGCACCCACTGCCCCGCCCCCCAGGCCCTGAACTGCCCGGCCCAGCAGCAGCATCGGCATGGACGGCGCCATCGCGCACAGCAGGCTGCCCAGGCTGAACACCAGCAGGCCTGCGAGCATGGCACCCCGCGCGCCCCAGCCGGCCAGCATGCGCACCGCCAGTGCAGCGCCGATGATGGAGGCCACGACAAACAAGGTGGTGCTCCAGGCATACCAGGCCAGGCCGCCGATCTCCTGCACCACCGAAGGCAGGATCGTGGTGACGATGTGCACATTGATCGCATGCATGGCCACCGCGCCGGTCAGCGCCAGCGCCTTGAGGCCATGGGGCCGGCCCAGCAGCTGGGCCCAGCCGGCAGGCGCTTCGGGCACGGGCGCGGCGCCTGTGGTGAGGGGTGATGAAGTTGAGGATGCCATGCCATTCCTGGTTGTGAAATAATGCAAGTATTGTCTTTGATAATCCCACGCTCTCAGCAATAAAACAAGCTATCACTTGTATAAATAAATGCCATCGCTCCCCATCGACCCCTCGTCCACCATGCGCATGCTAGAAGCCCTGAAGCGCCAGGCCCCCGCCAGCACCGCCGACTTGGCGCGCACGCTGCAGATGACGGCCGAGGCCGCTCGCCAGCAGATCAACAAGCTGGCTGACCAGGGCCTCGTGCAGGCCGATCTGCAAAAACCGGCGGGCGCGGGCCGGCCGCGCCAGCTGTGGACCTTGACGGCTGCGGGCCAGCGTTACTTTCCCGATGCCCATGCGCAACTCACGGTGCAGCTCATTGGCGCCATCGAAAAGCTCTTTGGCCAGCAGGGCATGGACGGCCTGATCAGCGAGCGCGAAGCGCAATCACGCAGCCGCTACCGCCAGGCCTGCACCGCCCCCGGACTGCCCGAGCGCCTGGCGCAGCTGGCCGAGGTCCGCACGCAAGAGGGCTATATGGCCCATGTCGAGCCCCACCCGCAAGGCTGGCTGCTGGTGGAGCACCACTGCCCCATCTGCGCTGCGGCACAGAGCTGCCGGGGCTTTTGCCGTTCGGAGCAGGCGCTGTTCCAGGAGGTGGTCGCAGGCTTGGCTACGTTGGAGCGCAGCGAATACCTGCTCGACGGCGGCCAGCGCTGCGTCTACCTGGTGCAGCCGCTGTAAGAACCTGTTCAAAGTCTCCTCGCGCCGCGACAGTGTCTTTGCGAGATGGGATGCGAGGGGGGCGCCCAGCCGCGCAATACCGCCGCAATAGCCCAGCTATTGCGAGGATTTGCAACGACGCAGACCTCCCCTGCCCGGTCGGCCCTCGCCGGGTGCCCCTTCCCGGGCAGCGCAAAGCCACTGTCCCGAAGGGTTGGAGTGAAATCGGGCGATTTCTGCGCGCTGGCCCTTGCTTGCACCCCGGTGCAAGCTGCGTTCCATCCCTTCGAACTCATCCCGATTGCACTCCAACGCGGCTGCGTAGAGACTTTGAACAGGTTCTAAGGCCGCCGCCTGACGCAGCGCAGCTGGCTCAGGCGCAAGCCGCTGCTTCGCCATCCTCCTGGGATGCACTGCGGGACTGGGTCTGCGGCTTGGCCATGCGCAGACATACCAGCCAGGCCAGCAAGGCCAGGCCCGCGGCACCCCAGAGCGCATGCTGCAGGCCCCGGGCATTGGCCTGGCGGATGGTCTCAGCGCCAGCCCCTTCCAGCCCAGCCAGCGGCGCGGCCGCCAGCATCACCAGCAAGGCCAGGCCCAGCGCCGCGCCCACCTGCTGCGCGGTGGCAGCCACACCGGACGCCACGCCTTGGCGCGCCGGCGCAATACCCTGGCCCACGAGCACCCACATGCCGGTCCAGCTCGCACCCTGGCCCAGGCTCATCACCACAAAGCCGGGTACCAGCCCGGCATAGTTGCCGGCCAGCGGCAGCACCGCAGCTATCCAGACCATGCCCAGCACTCCGGCGGCCCAGCCCCGCAGCAGCACGCTGCGGGTGCCCTGCTGCGCCAGGCCGCGCTCGGCCAGGCGTATGCCCCAGGTGCACACCGCCGTCGGCAGCACAAAGGCCAGGCCGGCCTGCAGCGGGCTCCAGCCCAGCACCTGCTGAAAATACAGACCCAGAAAGTAATACTGCACGCCGTAGCTGCTCATGAACAGCATGGCCAGCAGCATGCTGGTCTGCAAGCTGCCCACCCGCAGCATGGCCAGCGGCATCAGGGGCGCAGCCACCCGCGCTTCGGTGCGCCAGAATAGACCGAGCGCGGCCAGCGCCAGCAGCAGCAGGCCCAGTGTGCGCCCGTCAGCCCAGCCCCATTGCGGGCCCTGCACCAGCAGCGCCACCCAGGCGCTGGTACCGACGGTCACGCTGATGCAGCCCAGCAGGTCAAAGCGGCGCTGTGCAGCCGGCACTGCTGGCATCGCAGGCAGGTAGCGGCCAGCGGCGAGCGCGCAGGGCCAGGCAATCGGCACCAGCACCCACAGCACCCAGTGCCAGCCCAGGGTCTGGGTGAGCAAGCCGCCCAGCAAGGCGCCAGCCGCCAGGCCGCCGGCACTGGCCATGCTCCACACGGCCAGCGCACGGTTGCGCGCAGCGCCTGCGGCATACAAGGTATTGATCATCGACAAGGTGGCCGGGAACAGCAGCGCCGCTGCCACCCCCTGCCCGGCACGCGCCGCCACCAACTGCCAGGGCAGATGCGCAAAGCCGCCAGCCAAGGAGGCCAGGCCAAACAGCGCCATCGCTGCCACATACATGCGGCGCTGGCCCAGCAGATCAGCGCAGCGCCCGCCCAGCAGCAGGCAGCCGCCAAAGGCCACGCTGTAGCCGCTGATGACCCATTGCAGGTGGCGGGCATCGAGCTGCAGCTGCTGGCCCATGGCATCCAGCGCGACAAAGACAATCGTCGCGTCGAGCGCAATCAGCAGTTGCGCAAACGACAGCAAGGCCAGCGCGGCGCGCGGATGGCGCAGCAAAGCAGGCTGGCGCAGGGGTTCTTCAAGGGTCACGTCATCACTCCGACAAGGGAAAAAGCATGCGGCGCGGTCTGCGCGCAGAAAACCTGCAGCACTGGGTGCCTGCAGGCGGGTGATGACCGGTCATGGCGCCATGGTATTTAAATCAATAACGAAGATAAATAGCAAAAATATCTTTTACTTATGCAAAAATGAATCAATACCCTTGCTGGAGCCATCCATGGATTTGAACGCGGTACAGATGCTGATCAAGGTGGCCGAGCACAAGAGCTTTACCCAGGCCGCGCACAGCCTGCGCACCACGCAGTCGCGCATCTCCCGCGCCATTGCACAGCTGGAGGCCGACCTGGGCACGCGCCTGCTGCACCGCAATACCCGCAATGTGTCGCTGACCCCCGATGGCTGCCTGCTGGTCGACCGCAGTGCCGCGCTGATCGCCGGGCTGGACGATGCCAAGCAGCAGCTGTTGGACCGGCGCTGCGAGCCCACCGGCGTGCTGCGCATGACGGCGCCTTCGGTGCTCGGCCGCATGGTGCTGACACCCCTGCTGGGCCAGCTGCTGCAGCAGCACCCGGGTCTGCAGATCGAGGCCAGCTTCACCGACCGCCTGGTGGACATGGTGGACGAGGGTTTTGACGCTGCGGTGCGCATCGGCCCCTTGCTCGACAGCCGGATGATCGGCCGGCCGCTGCCGCCGCTGCACTGGGTGACGGTCGCCTCACCGGCCTATACCGCCCGCCACGGCCGGCCGCAAAACCTGCAAGAGCTGGCCACGCACCGCTGCCTGTCGGTCTACAACCACTACCGGGGTTTTGCCGTTCCCTGGCAGTTTCGCCACCCCAACGGCAGCACCATCGACTGGCCCGCGCCCCACGCGATCAGATTCGACAGTGGTGACCCGTTGATCGAAGGCGCGATTGCCGGCCTGGGCGTGGCCCAGGTGATGGGGTTTGCGGTGCGCGATGCGCT
Source organism: Comamonas koreensis (assembly GCF_014076495.1). NCBI lineage: Bacteria > Pseudomonadati > Pseudomonadota > Betaproteobacteria > Burkholderiales > Comamonadaceae > Comamonas > Comamonas koreensis. Next base: position 3,574,319 of record NZ_CP043575.1, read on the forward strand.
GGCCGATGGCCGGCTGGAGCGGCTGCTGCCCGCGCTGGAAGGCCGCAGCCGCGCGCTCTCCGTGGTCTACCCGCGCACGCGCCATGCCTCACCCAAGGTGCAGGCGCTGTGCCAGCTGCTCTTGGCGCGCAGCGCCTGGTGATCGCACCAGCCCAGGAAGGCTCTGGCGCGCCATGCCGGCTGGCGGCGATTGTTCAAATCCATGCAACGCTGCGTTCAAACCCGGGGCACCCCAAACAGGCGCAGACGCCCTACAGTAGATCCAGGCGCCAAGAACGGATCGCATACCGGTTCTGGAGACGCTCCCACCGCTGTAGCGGTCCCTCTTCATCGACAAAGGAAATATTCACCATGGCTAAAGTTCTGGTTCTCTACCATTCCATGTACGGTCACATCGAGACCATGGCCGGCAAGATCGCCGAAGGCGCACGCAGTGTCGCCGGCACCGAGGTGGTCATCAAGCGCGTACCCGAGACCATGCCGCAAGAGGCTTTCCAGGCCGCTGGCGGCAAGGTGGACCAGGCAGCCGCTGTGGCCACGCCAGCCGAGCTCGCCGAGTACGACGCCATCATCTTTGGCACCCCCACCCGTTTTGGCAATATGAGCGGCCAGATGCGCAGCTTCCTCGACCAGACTGGGGGCCTGTGGGCCAAGGGCGCGCTGTCGGGCAAGGTCGGCAGCGTGTTCACGTCGACGGGCACCTTGGGCGGCCAGGAAACCACCGTGACCTCGTTCTGGAACACCCTGGCCCACCACGGCATGGTGATCGTGCCCGCCGGTTTTGGCCTGCCTTCGCAGTTTGACCTGTCGCAGGCCAAGGGCGGCTCGCCCTACGGCGCAGCCACCCTGGCCGGTGCCGATGGCTCGCGCCAGCCCTCCGCCCCCGAGCTGGAACTGGCCTTTGCCCAGGGCGCCAAGGTTGCTGCACTTGCTGCCAAGCTGAGCGCATGAACCGCTGCCGGCCCGCCCGGCGGCAACCGTCCTAGAACGTAAAAAAGCCAGTCAGATGTTCTGACTGGCTTTTCCGCTTTTGTGCCTTGGGGCGTCTGCCACCGGAGTGGCGGCAGGGCAATGCCGCTTACTTGGCGGCCAGGCGCTGCCAGGTGTCGATCACACTGTCGGGGTTCAGCGAGATCGAGGCAATGCCCTTGTCCGCCAGCCACTGCGCAAAGTCCGGATGGTCCGAAGGGCCCTGGCCGCAGATACCGACGTACTTGTTCTGGGCCAGGCAGGCCGTGATGGCGCATTCGAGCATCTTCTTGACGGCAGGGTCGCGCTCGTCAAAGTCGGCAGCCAGCAGCTCCAGACCGGAGTCACGGTCCAGGCCCAGCGTCAGCTGGGTCAGGTCGTTCGAGCCGATCGAGAAGCCATCGAAGTACTCCAGGAACTCATCGGCCAGGATGGCGTTCGAGGGCACTTCGCACATCATGATGACTTCCAGGCCGTTCTCGCCGCGCTTCAAGCCATTGGCCGCCAGCAGCTCGGTCACGCGCTTGGCCTGGTCCAGGGTGCGCACGAAGGGGATCATGATCTTGACATTGGTCAGGCCCATGTCGTTACGCACGCGCTTGAGCGCTTCGCACTCCATCTTGAAGGCTTCGCCAAAATCCTTGGAGATGTAGCGCGCCGCACCCCGGAAGCCCAGCATCGGGTTTTCTTCATCGGGCTCGTAGCGGCTGCCGCCGATCAGCTTGCGGTACTCGTTGGACTTGAAGTCCGACATGCGCACGATGACGGGCTTGGGGTAGAAAGCCGCCGCAATCGTGGCCACACCTTCGGTGATCTTGTCGACGTAGAAAGCGCGCGGCGAGGCATGGCCCCGGGCGACGGATTCGACGGCCTTCTTCAGATCGGCATCGACGGCGGGGTAGTCCAGGATGGCCTTGGGGTGCACGCCGATGTTGTTGTTGATGATGAATTCCAGACGTGCCAGACCCACGCCATCGTTGGGCAGTTGGGCAAAATCAAAGGCCAGCTGGGGGTTGCCCACGTTCATCATGATCTTGGTCTTGATGGGTGGCATCTCGCCGCGCTTGACCTCGGTGATCTCGGTTTCCAGCAGACCGTCATAGATGCGGCCGGTGTCGCCTTCTGCGCAGCTCACCGTCACCAGGGTGCCGTTCTTGAGTAGCTCGGTGGCATTGCCGCAGCCCACGACGGCAGGGATGCCCAGCTCGCGCGCAATGATCGCGGCGTGGCAGGTACGGCCACCGCGGTTGGTGACGATGGCCGCGGCCTTTTTCATCACCGGCTCCCAATTCGGGTCGGTCATGTCGGTCACCAGCACATCGCCGGCTTCAACCTGGTCCATCTGCGAGATGTCGGAGACCAGGCGCACGCGGCCGGTGCCGATCTTCTGGCCAATCGCGCGCCCTTCGGCCAGCACGGTGCCGCTGCCCTTGAGCTTGTAGCGCTGCTCGGCCTGGCCCTTGGACTGGCTCTTCACCGTCTCAGGGCGTGCCTGCAGGATGTAGAGCTTGCCGTCGGTGCCGTCCTTGCCCCACTCGATATCCATCGGGCGGCCATAGTGCTTCTCGATCACCAGCGCGTACTGCGCCAGCTCTTGCACTTCGGCATCGGTGAGCGAATAGCGGTTGCGCAGCTCGGGGCTCACATCGGTGGTGGCCACCAGCTTGCCCGATGCCGCCTTTTCTTCGGGCGTGGCAAATACCATCTGCACCAGCTTGGAGCCCAGGTTGCGGCGGATCAGGGCCTGCTTGCCCGCTTCGAGCATGGGCTTGTGCACATAGAACTCGTCCGGGTTCACGGCGCCTTGCACCACGGTCTCGCCCAGGCCGTAGCTGGAGGTGATGAAGACCACCTGGTCAAAGCCCGACTCGGTGTCGATGGTGAACATCACGCCAGCAGCGCCTTTATCCGAGCGCACCATGCGCTGCACACCGGCCGACAGCGCCACCACGTCGTGGGCAAAGCCCTTGTGCACGCGGTAGGAAATGGCGCGGTCGTTGTAGAGCGAGGCAAACACCTCCTTCATCTTGTGCAGCACATCGTCGATGCCCACCACGTTCAGGAAGGTTTCTTGCTGGCCAGCGAACGAAGCGTCGGGCAGGTCTTCTGCGGTGGCCGACGAGCGCACGGCAAAGGAGGCCTCGGTATTGCCCGCTTGCAAGGTTACAAAGGCCTCGGCAATGGCTTGTTGCAAATCGAGCGGGAAAGGCTGGGCCTCGACCATGGCACGGATCTCGGCGCCGACCTGAGCCAGCGCGCGCACATCGTCCACATCCAGCGCCGCGAGCTTGGCGCTGATCTTGTCAGCCAGGCCTTCGTGGGCCAGGAACTCGCGAAACGCATGGGCCGTCGTGGCAAAGCCGGTCGGCACGCGCACGCCTTGCGGCAATTGCGAGATCATTTCGCCGAGCGAGGCGTTCTTGCCGCCTACGACCTCGACGTCGGTCATTCTCAGGTTCTCAAACGGTACGACCAGGGCGGTCGCGCTGTAGAGGTTGGACATGGTGAAGCTCCGGAAGTTAAAAACTGGCTCGGGCGCCCATGGCCGCAGTGGGGGCAATGGCACGCACGCATAGACTCCTGCCGGGCCGCTGCGGGCTCGGACATCTGGCTTTGTATTTGTACTGGTAGGCCGGAGTACATGCGGGAAATGTGAATAATGGGCGTCATTGTAGGCGTGCTGCTGCCATTTTGCTTGCGACTTGCTGAACACCGTGGTCAACAATGACAAACCCCGCACGCAGCTGTGCGCAGCCTGCGCCAGAATTCGCCCGTTACCGCCGATGTACCACCATGCACCAACGCACCATTTTCTTTATCTCTGATGGCACCGGCGTGACAGCCGAGACCTTTGGCCGCGCCATCATGAAGCAGTTCGACATCACCACCCGTGCGGTGCGTCTGCCCTTTGTGGACACGGTCGACAAGGCCCACCAGGCCGTGCACCAGATCAACCACACAGCCGAGAAAGAGGGCAAAAAGCCCATTGTGTTCACCACCTTGGTCGAACCGGAGACCGTCAAAGTAGTGCATGAGCACTGCAAGGGCCTGGTGATGGACATGTTTGCCACCTTTGTGCAGCCGCTCGAAGACGAGCTGGGCGCCAAGTCGCACCACCGCATCGGCCGCTTTACCGACATCAGCGAGAGCAAGGAATATTTCGACCGCATGGAGGCGATCAATTTCAGCCTGGCGCACGATGATGGCCAAACCAACCATGACCTGGCCGGTGCCGATGTGATTTTGGTCGGGGTCAGCCGCAGCGGCAAGACCCCGACCAGCCTGTACCTGGCAATGCAGTTTGGCCTCAAGGTCGCCAACTACCCGCTGATCCCCGAGGATTTTGACCGCCAGCAGCTGCCCCCGGCCCTGCTGCCCTATAAAAAGAAGATCTTTGGCCTGACCATTGCACCCGAGCGCCTGTCCCAGATCCGCAATGAGCGCCGCCCCGACTCACGCTACGCCAGCCTGCAAAACTGCCGCATGGAAGTGGCCGAGGCCGAGTCGATGATGCGCCGCGCCGGCATCCAGTGGCTGTCGACCACGCACAAGTCCATCGAGGAGATTGCCGCCGTGGTGATGCAGGGACTGAAGCAGGACGAGTGAGCGGCGCGCTGCCGATCGCTGCAAATCGCTGCCCAACACGGCCCCTGGCTATTGCCTAACGCTGCGCGGTAGGGATGCGCAACGTTACCCTTGCTTCGCACAGCTTTACAGCAGGCCGCATGCGCGCCTGCTATAACCAAGCGATCACGGCCCCGTGTGGATGGGCCGCCGCTCAGGAGTTCAAGCATGAACACAACATTGACCTGGATCGCCAGCGCCGGCCTCTGTGCCGCGCTGCTGGCCGCCCTGTCCGCCCAAGCCGCCCAGCCGGGCGCTTTTTCCGTGACCGAGACCAAATCGGCCATCGGTAACAAACCCGCCAAGGCCCCGCGTACCAAGGACCGCTGCATCGGCCCGGAACTGGTGGACAAGGACGGCTTTCTCTATCCCGATCTGATCCTGTCCAAGCATTTCAGCCAGTGCCGCATCAAGGACAGCAAGCTCTTGGTCAAGAACAACAAGAGCTGGACGGTGACCTGCGGCAAGATGCTGACCGCCCAGGCCAAGCAAACCAATACCGGTGACAACTTTCATCTGCACATCGATGCAGCACTGCTGGGCGGCGCGATGAAGCAGACGCTGGACTATGAGGCGCAGAGCTTGAAGCGCCAGTGCACGCCCGAAGACGAGCCGCTGGAATAGGCCCAACCCTACCGCCAAAGAATCAGTGGGCCTTGGCCCACTCGGTTTCATACCAACAGCGGCCAGGCCCTGCCCTATGGTGCCTTGTCGGCTAGCGTGGAGGTCACCTAGCTGATTACTTCAGCCACTTCTGCGCCTCTTGCTGCAGCACGCCGCGCAGTGCCAGCACATCCCAGGTGAACTGCATCACGCGCTGGTAGTCGGCATCGTCCACCGGTAGCATAAAGCCCAGTTGGTTGACGGGGGTCAGCGGCTTGTCCAGGTAGGCGGCGTAGAGGCGCGGGTCGGCCTTGCTGTAGTGCAGCGCCTCATAGGTCTCGGTGATCATCGCATCGCCCTTGCCCTCGGCGATCAGGCCCGGAATCTCGGCGTTCTTGTCATGCGTGCTGACCTGGGCGTTCTTCAGGTTCTGCAGCACATAGGCTTCGTTGGTGCCGCCAGGGTTCTTGATCACGCGCACGCTGGCCTGGTTCAGGCTTTCGGGCGTGGTGAATTTGTCCTTGTCAGCCGCACGCACCAGGGCCACCTTGCCAAACGGCGCGTAGCCCGGCAGCATCTGCACCTTGCTCAGGCGCGCCACATTGCGCGTGATGCCGCCCACGGCCACATCGAACTTGTTGTCCTGCAGGTCCTGCATCAGCTTGGGCCAGCTGGTGTCCACATATTCGACCTTGACCCCCAGCTCCTTGGCCATGGCCTCGACCACCTCGATGTCATGGCCGGCGTATTTGCCATCGGCCTTCATCGCAAAGGGGCGGTAGTCGCCCGGGGTGCCTACGCGCAGCACCTTGGCCTGCATGATGGCATCGAGCCGGGGGCCCGCCTGGGCAGGCAGCGACAGGGCCGCAAGCGCCGTCGCACTGACGGCCATGGCGGCAAGAGTGTTGGTTGTCTTCTGGAACATGGTGGCACCTTGGTGGGGTCAACTATCGGGAGGGAAGATCACGCAAAAAAAGCGTGCACACCGTTGCGGTGTACACGCTTTTTGAGACACGCGGCGCCATTGTGTCCCAGCGCCAGCCGCCTGCCCATCGGGGTTCACCCAAGCCTGGCAGGCGCTGCGCCGATCAATAGCGCGAGATCTGGCCCTGGTTGATCTGCACGCGGTCGCCCGGGCGCAGATCGCCGGGGTTGGGCACATCAAAAATGCGCTGGCCGCCGTTTTGCAAGTTGATATGGATGCGGTAGCCGCTGACGGTGCTGCGGCCGCTGCTCGACGACTGCTCCAGCGCATTGCCGGCCGCTGCACCACCGGCCACACCCGCTGCGGTGGCGGCCATGCGGCCAAAGCCGCCGCCCACCTGGTTGCCCAGCACGCCGCCAACCACGGCACCCAAGATGGCGCCTACGCCGGAGGTGCTGCGCGACTGCGAGCGCAGCTCTTCAATATTGCCTACGGTGCCATATTCCATGCCGTAAGGCGCTTGCTGCGGATAGCCGCCCTGCTGCGGGTAGCTGCCCTGTTGCTGGGGCGCCGGGCCTTGCGGGTAGCGGTTGTCATAACGGGGCGGTGCCTGGACGCAGGCGGCGAGCACCGAGGTGGCCGCCAGGGCCAGGCCCAGCTTGCTGGCGCGTTGCAGCAAGCTGCGCGAGCTTGAATTCGATGGGGACATTGCGCTCTCCTTTCAGATCACAAAAATGACGTTGCGGTCAAGGCCATCGTGGCCCTGCCAGTCTCAATACGGTGGGGCGGCCTATTTGGTGCCGGTGGAGCCATAGCCCCCGGCGCCACGCTCGGACACATCGCCAAAATCTTCCACTACCTGAAAGCTCGCCTGCACCACGGGCACGATCACCATTTGCGCGAGGCGCTCCATCGGCTCCAGCACAAAGGGCTGGCTGCTGCGATTCCAGGCGCTGACCATCAGCTGGCCTTGGTAGTCGCTGTCGATCAGGCCAACCAGGTTGCCCAGCACGATGCCATGCTTGTGGCCCAGGCCCGATCGCGGCAGGATCATCGCCGCGTAACCAGGGTCGCGCAGATGGATGGCCAGGCCGGTGGGCACCAGTTGCCAGGCGTTGGGCTCCAGGGTCAGGGGGGCATCGAGGCAGGCGCGCAAGTCCAGGCCGGCGCTACCAGGGGTGGCGTACTGGGGCAGCTGCGCTTGCATGCGGGGGTCGAGAATCTTCAGGTCAACAATCATGGTGGTGGTTCAGCTATCAATGCAGCGAAGGCTAGCATATACACAACGCCCGCCAGCGCAGTTGGTGCACCGGCCTACAGCCATTTACCGTATGCATACAAATGCAAGGATTTGCAGCCACAGCCGCCAAGCAACCCGCCGCCCCAGACCGTGACCGCATTCTGGCGGGCCCTGGGATGCCGCTTAGTCTTTCTGGGACCAGCCCTTTTTGAAGGCCGCAATCAGCATCACGATGCCCAGCGGCGGAAACATGATGCCCAGGATCGCGGCAATCAGCACCCCGATGAGCTTGAAGCCGCTGAACGACTTCTTGCTGGCCGTACCACTGCCGGCAGAGGTAAAAATCGATGTGGTAGATGCGCCTGAACTGCTGCGCGTTGTGGTGGTCAGCGTCTGCGCCGCGCCCTGGCGCCTGCCCTTGCGCGTCTGGTCCATCTGGCGGATGCGGTCGAGCAGCTCCTGGGCCTGGTCGGCGATCGGGTTGCTGCTCGCGTGGCTGGATGCAGCCGATGGCAATGGCGCCTGGCCGTGGCCTGGCCGCGCCGGGCGCTGCATGCTACCCATCGTATGGGCGGCACCGGAGTTCTGCCGGGCGATGAGCTGGTCCACATAGCGCACAAAGTCGCCGTGCGGTGGTGTGTCATAGACAGACGCGCTGTCCCTGTTCAGCAGTGCCAATGGCCTCTCCTCTTGCCGCCGTCGCTTGCAAGCGGCAGCAGCGATTGATAGTTTCAAACTCCGGCATAGCAGCTGTGCATGCCTGGACCCTCTCGTCCCTCTGAGAGTGCATTGTGCTTGACATCTGGCGCCCCCACAACGCGTCAGATGCGGCGCGCGCTGCCTGCACCCGGCCTTGCTTTCTGTCACAATGGCCTCAACTTTTGTCCATGGCGCAACCCCTGGCGCCAAAAAACCCAAAATTTAACGAGGAACCTGCCATGTCGGAATCCCTGATCAAGCACACCAACGAAGCCAGCTTTGAAGGCGATGTTCTGCAACCCAACACCAATGTTCTGGTGGACTTCTGGGCCGAATGGTGCGGCCCTTGCAAGCAGATCGCTCCCGTGCTGGAAGAAGTGTCGGTCAGCTACAAGGACAAGCTGCAGATCGCCAAGGTCAATGTCGATGAAAACCGCGCCATCTCGGCCAAGTTCGGCATCCGTGGCATCCCCACGCTGATGCTGTTCAAGAACGGCGAACTGGCTGCCACCAAGGTGGGCGCACTGAACAAGGCCCAATTGACGGCCTTCCTGGACGAGCAACTGGCCTAAATCGAACCGCTGGATGCGCAGCCAGCGCGTCTGCATCCCGGCATGGCTGGCCAGATCTGGCGGCCATCGCCTACAAAGCACGGTTTTGGCCGTGCTTTTTGCATTTTTCAAGCATTTGATTTTTCTGTATTTTTATAAAAAAATCAAAAATCCTAGCCGCTCTCTGTCCCGCCTGATACATATAGTTGATAATTCAGGCAGGATGATCCTGCAGCAACCTGTCTATAATCGACATTTAGATCACCGATCGTATTCCGACCAAGAATAGATCAAGCATGGTCTCCGGCTTCGCGGTCTCCCGCTTATTGCACCGGCTCTGCATCCCCCCTACCTCTAACAGTTACTCCGTTCTGGAGTCTATCCATGCACTTAAATGAGCTCAAGGCACTGCATGTGTCTGAAGTCCTCAAGCTGGCAGAAGAGCTTGAAATTGAAAATACTGGCCGCATGCGCAAACAGGAGTTGATGTTTGCGATCATCAAGAAGCGAGCCAAGGCCGGTGAACAGGTTTTTGCCGATGGCGTTCTGGAAATCCTGCCCGACGGATTTGGCTTTCTGCGAAGCCTCGACACCAGCTTTACCGCCAGCACCGACGATATCTACATCTCCCCCAGCCAGGTGCGCCGCTTCAATCTGCACACCGGCGACATGATCGAAGGCGAAGTGCGCACCCCCAAGGATGGCGAGCGTTACTTTGCCTTGACCAAGCTCGACAAGGTCAACGGCCTGCCTCCCGAGCAAAACAAGCACAAGATGATGTTCGAGAATCTGACGCCGCTGTTCCCCAAGGAACAGATGCGTCTGGAGCGCGACATCAAGGCCGAGGAAAACATCACCGGCCGCCTGATCGACATCATCGCGCCGATTGGCCGTGGCCAGCGCGCACTGATCGTCGCGGCCCCCAAGAGCGGCAAGACGATGATGATGCAAAGCATTGCACACGCCATCACCGCCAACTACCCCGATGTGCACATGATGGTGCTGCTGATCGACGAGCGTCCGGAAGAAGTGACGGAAATGCAGCGCTCGGTCAAGGGCGAGATCATTGCATCGACCTTTGACGAGCCCGCCGCCCGCCACGTGCACGTGGCCGAGATGGTCATCGAGCGCGCCAAGCGCCTGGTGGAAATGGGCCAGGATGTCGTCATCATGCTCGACTCCATCACCCGCCTGGCCCGCGCCTACAACAACGTGGTGCCTTCGTCGGGCAAGGTGCTCTCCGGTGGTGTGGACGCCAATGCGCTGCAGCGCCCCAAGCGCTTCTTTGGCGCGGCCCGCAATGTCGAAGAAGGTGGCTCGCTCACCATCATCGCCACCGCACTGGTCGACACCGGCAGCCGCATGGACGAAGTGATCTTTGAAGAATTCAAGGGCACGGGCAACAGCGAGCTGCACCTGAGCCGCCGTCTGTATGAAAAGCGCGTCTTCCCGGCCATCGAGCTCAACAAGAGCGGCACGCGCCGCGAAGAGATGCTGCTCGCTCCCGAGATCCTGCAAAAGACCCGCATCCTGCGCCAGTTCATGTACAACATGGACGAGATCGAGTCCATGGAACTGATGATCAAGAACATGAAGCAGACCAAGAGCAATGTCGAGTTCTTCGACATGATGCGCCGCGGCGGCTAAACCCCGCCCTGCGCCCACCGGCCTGCCAACCCTCCGCTCAACACGGAGGGTTTTTTCATGCCTGCGCTGGCCTGTGCGTGCCCGCTACCGTCCAGGTCACACCACGGCCCGGTTGCACGGGCAGGCTCGATCACACCAGGCCAGGAGGCCCAGGCGCTGGGACGGCTGGATTTCCCGATGGCGCCCGTCTGGCTGCATGCGGGGCGCAAGCCGGGCTAAAGGCCTTCCCATCAAGACTTTGCCATGGCGTCGCGTATCCCGCAAATGGACATCAGCCGACTGAAACCCCAGGTTTTGCTGAAAACAAACCCATCCTATGCAATAATGGAGGGCTTTTATTGCGGAAAGTACGCCCAGTTTACTGGGATGCAAAGGTTGCATCCGGCTTGGCACGGCTCCCGCACTTGACCTAAGGAAGAATCATGAAAGAAGGCATTCACCCAGACTACCGCGAAGTGTTGTTCGTGGACCTGTCCAACGGCTTCAAGTTTGTGACCCGCTCGTGCGTGAACACCAAGGAAACCGACACCTTCGAAGGCAAGGAATACCCGCTGTTCAAGCTGGATACCTCGTCTGAGTCGCACCCTTTCTACACCGGCACCCAAAAGTCGGTGGACAACATGGGCGGCCGTGTGGAGCGTTTCCGCAACCGTTTCGGCAAGAAGTAATTTGCTTGGCAAAAGGGCTGCGGGCCGCAAGGCCTGGCGCCCTTTTTGTCTGTGCAATCCAAAGGCAGTGCGACACCGTACTGCCTTTTTTTATTGACCCGCTTGGCGGACCCGCAGACAATGCGCGGTTCTCCTACATTTCTGGTGCAGGGCCTGATAAGCTGCTGAGCCTTGCTCCCTTTGGTAAGCCCGTGTGAATTTTCCGACCCCAGCCATCGTCTCCCAAGCCGCTGTACGCCCTCTGCCGCGTGCACTCCTGCTGCTGCTGTGCCTGGCCTATGTGGTGCCCGGCTTTATCGCCCGCGCACCCTGGAAGACCTTGGACATCACCAGCTATGGCTACGCCTTGGCGCTGGCAGAAGGCCGGACCCCCTGGCTGGCGCCGGAGATTCTGGGCCTGAGCCCGGACACCGAGGGTCTGATCCCCTACTGGCTGGGCGCCTGGGCCATCCAGGCCTTTGGCGACTTCATCTCGCCTGAGCTGGCCAGCCGCCTGCCATTTGCCGCCCTGCTCTGGCTGGCCTTGATGGCCACCTGGTATGCCGTGTACTACCTGGCGCGCAGCCCTGGAGCGGGCCCCGTGGCCTTTGCCTTTGGCGGCGAAGCCAACGAGATTGACTATGCGCGCGCGATGGCCGATGGTGGCCTGCTGGCGCTGATTGCCTGCCTGGGCCTGGCCCAGCCCTCGCACGAGGCCAGCAGCTACGTGGTGCAGCTGTCGGGCGTGTGCTTTGTGTTCTATGCGGCTGCCTGTATTCCCATCCGCTTTGGCACGCCGCTGTGCATAGGCGCGGTAGGCTTGGTGATGCTGGCGCTGAGCGGCGCGCCCACCTATGCGGTCTGCCTGGGTCTGGGCGTGGCCTTGATCCTGGCGCTCACCCCCGTCGATGCCAAGCTGCGCGCGCGCAGCCTGCAGGCCGCAGGCGTCTTTGCCATTTTGGGCGTGGCCGCCTTGCTGCTAGCCGTCTACCTGCACCAGTGGCAATGGCGCATCCTGCCGGCCGAGCATTTCCGCCAGTTGCGCCCGCTGTTTGAGCTGGTGGTCTGGTATGTGTGGCCGGCCTGGCCGCTGGCGCTGTGGTCGCTGTGGATCTGGCGCCGCCAGGTGGCCGACTGGCGCTTTGTGCACCGCCATCTGTGGCTGCCCATCCTGCTGGGCGCCTTGGCGCTGGTCAACACCGTCATCACCACCCCGTCCGATCGCGCGTTGCTGCTGGGCCTGCCCGCGTTTGCCGCGTTGGCCGCTTTTGCGCTGCCCACCTTCCGCCGCGCCATGGCGGCGCTGATCGACTGGTTCACCCTGCTTTTTTTCAGCGCTGCGGCCATCACCATCTGGGTGATCTGGCTGGCGGTCTACACCGGCACCCCAGCCAAGCCAGCGGCCAATGTGGCCCGCATTGCCCCTGATTTTGTCGCGCAGTTCTCGCTGCCGCAGTTTGTCATTGCCGTGCTGGCGACCTTGGCCTGGTGCGCACTGGCCTTCTGGCGCGCGCGCCGCAACCGGCCCGAGATCTGGCGCAGCCTGGTGCTGCCTGCGGGCGGCACCGTGCTCAGCTGGATCTTGCTGATGAGCATCTGGATGCCGATGCTGGACTATGGCCGCAGCTACACCGCCCAGGTGCAGGCGCTGGGCAAGGTGCTTCCCGCCCCCGCATCGGCCGGCTGCGTGGCCGCCTGGGGCCTGAGCCGCTCGCAGATTGTGGCCATGCAGGCCCAGGGCGGCTGGCAGCTCAAGACCTTGACCGACCCCACCAGCGCATCGTGCAACTGGCTGGCCATGCCGCTCGAATCACAGCGCACCCCGAGCAACGAGGTGCTGGGCCCTGAGTGGACGCGGCTGGCGGCCGTTGCCCGCCCGACCGACAAGAACGCGGAGATCGTCATCTACCGTCGTCAACCGGGTTGAAGGCGCGTATGCGGGAGATGTTGACGCGCCTGCTGGCAGGCCGCGATATGCGGGTGCTGGCCAAACATGCGGGCACGGTGTTTGTCGGCCAGATCGCCGTGATGGGCTTTGGCGTGGTCGACACCATCGTTGCCGGCCGCCATGCCGAGGCGTCTTTGGCCGCGCTGTCGGTGGGCTCGGCCATCTTTGTGACGGTCTATGTCTCTTTGATGGGCCTTTTGCAGGCACTGATGCCGATCTGGTCGGAGATGCACGGCGCGCGCCGCCACGGCGACATTGGCGCATCGCTGCGCCAGTCTCTCTACATCTGCCTGGCCGCCACCTTGCTGGGCTGGGCCGTGCTGTTCAATCCCGCGCCCATCCTGCGCTGGACCGAGGTGCCGCAGGAGTTGCAGTCGCTGGTCAAAAGCTACCTGGCCATCATCGGCTGGAGCCTGCCTGCCGCGCTGCTGTTCCGCATTTTCAGCACCTTGAGCCAGTCGCTGGGCAAACCCAAGATGGTCACCTGGCTGCAGGCCATGTCCCTGCTCGTCAAGCTGCCGCTGTCCATCTGGTTCACCTTTGGCGGCCTGGGCCTGGCACCGATGGGCGTGCTGGGCTGCGCCTGGGCCACGTTCTTGGTCAATTTCCTGCTCTGCGGCCTGGGCTGGTGGCTGCTGCGCAGCCAGTCCGTCTATGCGCCTGCCGATATCTGGCGCCCACTGGAGCGCCCGCACTGGCCCACCTTGGCGCAGTTTGCGCAGCTGGGCGTGCCGGCCAGCCTGTCGATCCTGGTCGAGATCACCTCGTTCACGCTGATGGCGCTCTACGTGGCACGCATGGGCACGGCTTCGTCGGCCGCGCACCAGATTGCGGCCAATGTCACGGCGCTGATGTACATGGTGCCGCTGTCACTCGCCATTGCGACCAGCGCGCGCGCCAGCTATTGGCGGGGTGCGGGCGATGAGGCGCGGGCGCGCCAGGTGGTGTTTCTGGGCCTGTTTGCCGCGATGGGCTTGGCCACCACACTGGCGCTGCTGGTCTGGCTCGCCAAGGGCTGGATTGTGCCCATCTACACCGCAACGCCCGAGGTCGCGGCCATCGCGCTGGGCCTGCTGGGCTGGGTCAGCCTCTACCACCTGGCCGATGCCAGCCAGACCGTGTCCATCTTTGTGCTGCGCAGCTACCGCATCACCGTGATGCCCTTGCTGGTGTACTGCAGCCTGCTCTGGGGCGTGGGCCTGTGGGGTGGATTTCAGCTGGCCTACCACGGCATCGCCGGCCGCCCGGCGATGGACTCCCCCATCGCTTTTTGGATGTGTGCGGCCTATGCGCTGGTACTGGCAGCGGCCTGCTTTTTGGTCTTGCTGCAGCGCGTCACCAAAAACGCGGTGCGGCAAAGCGCCTAAACGAGCTCCTCGGTCAGCTGCTTGCGCACGCGCGATGGTGGAAACACCACGCTGAACTCCGACCCCTTGCCGATCGTGCTGCGAATCTGCAGCTGCGCGCCGTGGCGCTGCAGCACATGCTTGACGATAGCCAGGCCCAGGCCCGTGCCGCCGGTATCGCGCGAGCGGCTGCGGTCGAGGCGGTAGAAACGTTCGGTCAGGCGCGGGATATGCTCGGGCGCAATGCCCGGGCCGGTGTCGGTCACACTGACCCGCCCCGAGCCATCGGGCTGGCGCGTGAACTGCACACGGATTTCGCCGCCCGCCGGCGTGTAGCGCACGGCGTTGTTGACCAGGTTGGACAGCGCGCTTTGCAGCTCATTGCCGGCACCGGCGAGCTCGTAGTGGCCGGCATCGGCATCTTCTTGCGGAAAGAACAGCTGCAAGGGCTTGTCGCCATCCTTGGCGATCATGCGTGCCAGGCCATGCGCATCTTCTTCGCAGCGCTTGAGCAGGCTGCCCACACTGACCCATTCGTTGAGGCTGGGCGGCGGGTTGCCCTCCAGGCGCGACAAGGTCAGCAGATCGACCACCAGCCCCTGCATGCGGTGGGCCTGGTTGGACATCAGCGCCAAGTACTGGGTGCGCTCCTCTGCGCTCAGCGGCAGGGTCTGCAGCGTTTCAATGAAGCCGGTCAGCACCGTCAGCGGCGTGCGGATCTCGTGCGAGACGTTGGCCACAAAGTCGCGCCGCATCGCATCGGCCAGCTCCAGCGAGGTGACATCGCGCGAGAGCAGCAGCTTGCGGTTGCCGCCATAGGGGAACATCTGCACCGACATGCGCATCGGGCTGGCCGCGCGCATTACCGGGCTGACCATCACCACATCCTTGCTGAAGTTGTTGGCGTTGAAATAGCCGATGAACTCCGGCGCGCGCACCAGGTTGGTGATGACCTGCATATGGTCGCGCTCGAGGTTGAAGCCGAAGTGGTCGCACGCGGTCTGGTTGCACCACTCGATATGGCTGTGCTCGTCGAGCAGCACCACGCCATTGGGCGAGGCCTGGATGGCCGTCAGCACCTGGTGCAGCCGGTCATCGGACTGCGCCTCGTTCTTTTGCAGCTGGCGCACCAGGCGCCGCGCCCGGTCGGCCGCCTCGCCCCACATGCCCATCAGCTGCGGGGCGCTGTCCGCGTCGCCATGCCGCAGCCAGCCCACCACCTTGTTGCCGCGCCACACATCCACCACAAACCAGCACCAGGCGCCTAAGATGGCCGCCAACAGTGCGCCGGGCAACTGCCCCAGCCACCAGCCCAGGGCCGCGCCCAGGGCCTGAAAAAACAAAAAACTGACAATGCGAAACAGCATGCAGGCCTAACGCTCAAAAACAAAAAAAGCTGCGACCAGCGCAGCCTACAAAAAAGAGCAAGCTGCCCGAATGCGGAAGTATCCCCGCATCACAGGCAGGCTGCAAGCTAAGCGCGCTGCAGCGCCTGGGGCTGGCCGGTGATGCGGTAGCCGGCCCCACGTACGGTCTCCACCATCACATTGGCAGCGCCCAAGGCCTCGCGCAGACGCTTGACATGGACGTCCACGGTGCGCTCCTCGATGAACACATGGTCGCCCCAGACCTTGTCGAGCAGCTGCGAGCGCGAGTGCACACGCTCGGCATGCTTCATCAAAAAGTGCAGCAGCTTGAACTCGGTGGGGCCGAGCTTGAGCAGCTCACCCTGGAACGTGACACGGTGCGTGGCCGCGTCCAGCACCAGCTCACCAATCGTCACACTGTCGTTGACCTGCTCGGGAATGCGCCGGCGCAGCACCGCACGGATGCGGGCCAGCAATTCCTGCGTGGAAAAAGGCTTGGTGATGTAGTCATCGGCACCGGCATCGAGCCCGGCGATCTTGTCAGGCTCGTCGCCGCGGGCGGTCAGCATGATGATGGGAATGCCCTTGACGCGGGCATCCGCACGCCATTTGCGCGCAAGCGACAGGCCGCTTTGGCCCGGCAGCATCCAGTCCAGCAAGATCACATCGGGCAGCACCGCGTCCAATTCGCGCTGTGCGGCATCACCATCCTCTGCCCAGATCGGCAGGCAGCCGTTGTGTCGCAGGTTTACCGCGATCAGCTCGGCAATCGCGGGCTCGTCTTCGACAATGAGTACGCGTGGCAGTTTTTTCATAACTCAGACTCTACAAAACACTCGATTCGATTTCTTGCATGGTGGTGTGGCGCACATCGATACCCTTGACCAGGTAAATGATGAGCTCGGCAACGTTTTTCGAGTGGTCACCGATGCGCTCGATCGCCTTGGCCAGGAACAGCAGGTCCAGGCTCGGGGAGATCTTGCGCGGATCTTCCATCATGTAGGTGATGAGCTTGCGCACAAAACCGTCGAACTCGGCATCGATCAGGTCGTCTTCCTTGAGGATCGACACGGCCGCCGTGGTGTCCAGGCGGGCAAAGGCGTCCAAGGTCTTGCGCAGCAGGCCCGAGGCGAGCTCGGCAGCCACACGCAGGTCCGACGTGGGCAGCGAGCGGGCGGCGCCGCTGTCGATGATGGAGCCGACCATGCGGGCCATCTTGTGCGCCTCGTCACCCATGCGCTCCAGATTGGCCGTGGCCTTGGAGAACGCGATCAGCAGGCGCAGATCACGGGCCGTGGGCTGGCGGCGCGCAATGATGGTCGAGAGTTCGTAGTCGATGTCCACTTCCAGCTGGTTGACGCGCTTTTCCTGCTCTTCGACCCTGGCGACGGCCTCGGTGCTGAACTGCGACAGCGCGTAGATGGCCTGCTGGATCTGGGATTCGACCAGGCCGCCCAACTCCATCACCCGGGAGGAGATGCTGTTGAGTTCGCTGTCGAACTGTGATGAGAGATGTTTTTCCGTCATATCAGGCTCTTTTCGTTGTAGTGGAGGGCGTGACCGCGCGGGCTTAGCCGAAACGACCGGTAATGTAGTCTTCGGTCTCTTTGCGCTGGGGCTTGAAGAACATCTGCTCAGTGGCACCGAACTCCATCAGGCTGCCCAGGTACATGTAGGCGGTGAAATCGCTGCAGCGCGCGGCCTGCTGCATGTTGTGGGTCACGATCACCACGGTGTAGTCGTCTTTCAGCTCAGCGATCAGCTCTTCGATCTTGGCCGTGGAGATGGGGTCCAGCGCCGAGCAAGGCTCGTCGAGCAGCAGCACTTCGGGCTTGATCGCGATACCGCGGGCAATGCACAGGCGCTGCTGCTGACCACCGGACAGGCCCGAGCCGCTTTGGCCCAGCTTGTCCTTGACTTCGGTCCACAGCGCGGCCTTGCGCAGCGCCCATTCCACGCGCTCTTCCATGTCGCTCTTGCTCAGGTCCTCGAACAGCTTCACACCAAAGGCGATGTTGTCGTAGATGGACATCGGGAACGGCGTGGGCTTTTGGAAGACCATGCCAACCTTGGCGCGGATCAGGGCCACATCCTGCTTGCTGGTCAGCAGGTTTTCACCATCCAGAACAATATGGCCTTCGGCGCGCTGCTCGGGATAGAGCTCGTACATGCGGTTGAAGGTGCGCAGCAAGGTGGACTTGCCGCAGCCCGAGGGACCGATGAAGGCCGTGACCTTGTTTTCCGGTATTTCCAGGTTGATGTTCTTGAGCGCGTGGAACTTGCCGTAGTAGAAGTTCAGGTCGCGCACCGAGATCTTGGAGTTCAGTGCACTGGCGTTAGCCGCATTGGTTTTTGTCAACATAGGGTTCACCTGTGAATACTTATTTTTGGCGCGCCATGCTGCGCGCAAGAATGTTCAGACCCAGCACGGCCAGCGTGATCAGGAAGACACCTGCCCAGGCCAGTTGCTGCCAGTTTTCATAAGGGCTCATCGCAAACTTGAAGATGGTGACCGGCAGGCTCGCCATCGGCTTGGACAAGTCGGTGTTCCAGAACTGGTTGTTCAGTGCGGTGAACAGCAGCGGAGCGGTTTCGCCAGCGATACGGGCCACGGCCAGCAGCACACCGGTGATGACACCGGCACGGGCGGCACGCAAGGTCACCATGCTGATCACCTTCCACTTGGGCGTGCCCAGTGCGTAGGCCGCTTCACGCAGGCTCGAAGGCACCAGGATCAGCATGTTCTCGGTGGTACGGATGACCACCGGAATCACGATCAGCGCCAGCGCAACCACACCGGCATAGCCCGAGAAGCTCTTGAAGCGGATCACGATCATCGAGTAGACGAACAGACCGATCACGATCGACGGAGCCGACAGCAGAATGTCGTTGACAAAGCGGGTCACCGATGCGAGCCAGCCGGTCTTGTTGTACTCGGCCAGGTAGATACCGGCCATCACACCGATGGGCGTGCCCACGAAGGTGGCCAGGGTCACCATCACCAGCGAGCCCCAGATGGCGTTGGCGATACCGCCAATTTCATTGGGAGCCGGGGTCATCTGGGTGACCAGGGCCACACTCAGACCGCCCACGCCCAGGCGCAGGGTTTCCCACAGAATCCAGATCAGCCAGAACACGCCAAAGGCCATGGCTGCGAGGGACAGGGCAATCGCGACCTGGTTGACGCGGTTGCGTGCTCGGTACTTGGCAGCGCGCTGGCTGGCCAGATCGGATGCCTGGATCAAGCTTTCTCCGGTGGTCATGAACGGGCTCCTTCATTCTTTTGCAGGCGGCTCAGCATAAATTTGGAGCAGGCCAGGACGATGAACGTGATGAAAAACAAGGCCAGACCCAGGTAGATCAGCGATGCCTGGTGCAGACCTTCGCCGGCTTCTGCGAACTCATTGGCCAGCGCCGAGGTGATGCTGTTGGCTGCTTCAAAGATGGACAGCGAGTTGAGCTGGTTCATGTTACCGATCACGAAGGTGACGGCCATGGTCTCGCCCAGTGCGCGGCCCAGGCCCAGCATCACGCCACCGAACACGCCGGTCTTGGTGTAGGGCAGCACGACTTTCCACATCACTTCCCAGGTGGTCGAGCCCAGGCCGTACGCCGATTCCTTGAGAAGAGCGGGGGTGACTTCGAACACATCACGCATCACCGATGCGATGAAGGGGATGACCATGATGGCCAGGATCACGCCGGCCGAGAAAATACCGATACCCACGGGTGGGCCGGAGAAGAAGGCTTCCATATAAGGAACGCCTTGGAACAGGGTCTGCAGCGGCTGCTGCACATAGGTGGCCAGCAAGGGGCCAAACACCATCAAGCCCCACATACCGTAGACGATGGAAGGCACGGCAGCGAGCAGTTCCACGGCGGTACCCAGCGGGCGCTTGAGCCAGACGGGGGAGAGTTCGGTGAGGAACAGCGCAATGCCAAAGCTCACGGGCACGGCGATCAGCATCGCGATGAACGAGGTGGCCAAGGTGCCATAGATCATCACCAGACCGCCGTAGCGGTTCTGGACGGGATCCCATTCGCTGTTGAAGAAAAATCCGATGCCGTATTCACGGATGGCAGGCCAGGCGCCGACGATCAGCGAGCCCATGATGGCCAACAGCAGGGCCAGCGTCAGCACCGCAGCGCCACGGGCGAGGAACGCAAAAAAGCCGTCAGCGACGGAGTTGGAGAGCCAAGGCTTGCGCGTTGGCGGTTGGCTGGATTGCATCTGCGCTTTGCCGGCGGCAACCGTTTTGTTTTGAACAGGAAAGGATGTCGACACGTTTGATTCCATTCAGTGTGGAAAAGGGCCGCTACCCGAGCGACCCATCATTTTCGACTTACTTGGCGAACACAGCCTTGCCGCTGCCGTCCTTGATCTCGCCCCAGGACTTGTAGATGATGTCCTTGACGCTGGCTGGCATGGGCACATAGTCCAGGCCGTCAGCAGTGCCATCACCAGAGGTGTAAGCCCACTCGAAGAACTTCAGCGAGGTGGTGCCCTGGGCTGGCTTTTCCTGCAGCTTGCGCATCAGGATGAAGGTGGCCGAGGTGATAGGCCATGCATCCTTGCCAGGCTGGTTGTTCAGGATCTGGTAGAAGCTCTTGTTCCAGTCGGCACCGGCAGCAGCGGCCTTGAAGTTGGCGCTTTCCGGGCTGACAAAGTTGCCATCGGCGTTTTGCAGCTGGGCGAAGACCATCTTGTTTTGCTTGACGTAGGCGTATTCCACGTAGCCGATGGAGTTGGGCAGGCGGCCCACATAGGCGGCCACGCCTTCGTTGCCCTTGCCACCGGCACCGGTAGGCCAGTTCACGGCAGCGCCCTCACCCACTTTTTCCTTCCACTCGGTATTGACCTTGGAGAGGTAGTTGGTGAAGCCGAAGGTCGTGCCCGAGCCGTCAGCGCGGCGCACCGGAGCGATGGTGGCATCTGGCAGCGCCACGCCGGGGTTCAGCTTGGTGATCGCTGGGTCATTCCACTTGGTGATCTTGCCCAGGTAGATGTCGCCCAGCACTTGGCCGTTGAGCTTGAGTTGACCGGGGGTGATGCCCTTGATGTTGACCACGGGCACAATGCCGCCGATCACGGTGGGGAACTGCACCAGACCCTTTTGTGCCAGCTCTTCATCCTTCAAAGGCATGTCGGAGGCACCGAAGTCCACGGTCTTGGCATCGATTTGCTTGATGCCGGCGCTCGAACCCACCGATTGGTAGTTGATCTTGACGCCAGTGGCCTTGTTGTAGTCGGCAGCCCACTTGGAATACAGTGGAGCTGGGAAGCTTGCACCGGCACCCGTAGCCTCTTCGGCCTGCACCTGGGCAAACGCACCGGCGGCAACCAGACCAGCAACCAGCACTCGAATCGCGGACACTTTCATGAAAACTCCTGTTGGTGATGAAACGCAATGGAGTGAACTGTAAAAAATGTATATGACACTGGCATGACATTTTTCACCCCATTTGCCTCTGAAGGGGATCGATGTCACACAACAACAGCGCATAAGATTGTCATATTAGATTCACGGGAAAGACTTACTTTTAAGTTTTGTCAGCATGCCGCTGTATAGCGGACGTACACAGGAGACGAGGGATCCTGTGCAAAGCCCTCGCCAAGCGGAAGAACGCGGACAGTCTAAGACCGCGCACAGCCCACGGCAGGGAGCTTTGCACAGGGTGCTCAGGTGCTATGCTGCCTGCCTAGACTGCAGAACCGATAGATGACGACACTTATGCTTGATGGCACCTTGCTTGCCGCGGTGGATCTGGGATCCAATAGTTTCCGCCTGGAAGTTGGCCGCTATGCCGCGGGCCATATTGAACGCGTGCAATATTTCAAGGAGATGGTCCGCCAGGGCGCCGGTCTCGATGAGCAAGGCCTGCTGACGGCCGAGGCCATGCAGCGCGGCTGGGATTGCCTGGCGCGCTTTGCCGAGCGCCTGCAGGGCTTTCCTGCCGCCCATGTGCGCGCCGTAGCCACCCAGACCTTGCGCGAAGCGCGCAACAGCGATGTCTTCATCCAGCGCGCCAACCAGATTCTGGGTTACCCGATCAGCATCATCTCCGGGCCGGAAGAAGCGCGCCTGATCTACCAGGGCGCGGCCCACTCGCTGCCCCCATCGGACGAGCGCCGCCTGGTGGTCGATATCGGCGGCCGCTCCACCGAGCTGATCCTGGGCCAGCGCTACAGCTCGCAGCGCGTGGCCTCCTTCCCCGTGGGCAGCGTGGCCTGGTCGCTGCGCTATTTCCCCCAGGGTGAGTTCAGCAAATCGGCGCTGAAAACCGCGCAGATCGCCGCCCAGGCGGTGATGGAAGAAGCAGCCCACCATTTTGTGCCCGGCAGCTGGGACTGCGCCTATGGCACCTCGGGCACGGCCAACGCGATTGCCGATGTGCTGGCGCTGCACGGCGGCCAGCCCGACGTGGTCACGCGCGAGCAACTGCACTGGCTCTGCGACCAATTGCTGGCCGCCGGCAATGCCAGCGAGCTGCGGCTCGAAGGCCTCAAGGAAGAGCGCCGGGCGGTGATTGGCGGCGGCGTGACCGTGCTTTGCGCGGTGTTTGATCTGCTGCAGATCGGGGAGCTGCGCATTGCCAGCGGCGCGCTGCGCCAGGGCCTGCTGCGCGACATGGTGCAGCACGAGGAGTTCAGCGATATCCGCCACCGCACTATCGCCGCGCTCAAGGAGCGCTACCAGGTCGATCGCACCCAAGCGGGCCGCGTGCAGCGCACTGCCGCCACCTTGTACGAGCAGGCACGCCGCTATGCGGGTTCGACCGCGCCGGCCGAGCTGCAGTCGCCGATGCTCGACTGGGCCAGCCAGCTCCATGAGATCGGCTGCCTCATCTCCCACACCGACCACCACCACCACGGCGCCTATGTGCTGGGCCACAGCGATGTGCCCGGCTTTACGCAAACCGAGCTGTCCCACCTGGCAGCCCTGGTGCTGGCGCAGAGAGGGAAGCTGCGCAAGGTCGATGCCTTCTTGCAGGACCGCGATTTTGCGCTGGAGCTGCTGTGCCTGCGCCTCGCGACCCTGCTGTGCCATGCGCGCCGCGACCCGGCGCTCGACCAGATCTGCCTGCGCGACAAGACCGAAAAGTGGTCGCTCAAGGTAGCCCCCGGCTGGGCCGAGCAGTTTCCGCAATCGGCCTACCTGCTGGGCGAGGAGGTGCTGGCCTGGCAGAAGACGCCCTACCCCTTCCAGTTCAAGCAGGCGCTGGGCATCACCGCCAAATAAGGCGCGGCACACCCAGGCCGGTGACCGCATGGGTGTTTTTTCTGCCGAGCCTTAAGCGCCCAGATTCACGGGCGCGACGGCGCCCTTGCCCGAGAACACACCCGTCAGGTTGCCGATGAACTGCGTCAGGCTCGCCTGGGTGGCCTCTGGCGACCAGCCCGCCACATGGGGCGTGATGAGGATGTTGGGCAGGTCGATCAGCGGCTCGGGGCGATGCGGCTCACTCTCATAGACATCAATGCCGGCACCGGCAATGGTGCCGTCCTTCAAGGCGGCCGCCAGCGCCAGCGTATCGACCACCGAGCCCCGCGCGATATTGATCAGGTAACCCTGGGGGCCCAGCGCCTGCAGAATCTCTGCATTGACCAGGTGCTTGGTGCCCGGTCCGCCCGGCGTGGCGCAGACCAGGATGTCGGCCCAGCTGGCCAGCGCATGCAGCGAATCGAAATAGCGGTGGCCCACCCCTGCCTTGGGCTGGCGGTTGTGGTAGCCCACCGGCATGTCAAAGCCTTCAGCACGCCTGGCAATCTTCAGGCCGATATGGCCCAGGCCCAGAATGCCCAGCTTCTTGCCCGACACGCTGGGCGGATGGGCCAGGCTGTAGCGGTCGACACCGGCGCGGGCCTGCTGGTCCAGGGTGCGGAAGTTGCGCATCGACGCCAGAATCAGGCCAAAGCTGTGGTCGGCCACGCTGGTGTCGTTGGTGCCCGCCCCGGTCGCCAGCACAATGCCGCGTGCGCGCAGTGCATCGAGCGCCAAGCCTTCATAGCCGGCACCCAAGGTGCAGGCCAGGCGCAGCTGCGGCATCTGGGCGATTTCCTCGGCCGTGAGGCCAATCGAGCCAATGGTCAACACGGCCTGTGCCTGGGCGCCGTGCGAGGCCACCGCGCTGGCGCGCAGCTCGGGGGTGGGTGCATACACCACGTCAGCATGCGCGCGGATCTGGTCGAGCAGCGGCTCGGCCATGGGGTTGAACACCAGCAAGGTAATCGGCGGTTGTGGGGATTGCGAGAGAGAGCTCACCATAGGTCCTTTGGATAGCAAAAAACACTGCTTGCAGCACAAGCAGTGTTTTGATTATGAGGACTTTCCACTAGGCCTATATGCATCCATTCTGTATGCCTACGTTGCCGCCTTGGAATGGATCCGAGAGGTGAACCGTCACTTGCGTCCGGCATCCTTCAGAAGGGGATGCGCAGCGCTAGCAAGCGGCTTGCGCCATCAACCCAGAAAGTGCTTGCGGTAGCGCGCAGGCAGGCGGTCGAGCTGCATCAGCATCGGCAGATCAGCGGTGTTGAAGTCCGGATCCCAGGCCGGCGCGCCGATCACCTCGGTGCCGACCCGCAGATAGCCCTTGATGAGCGCAGGCGGCTCTACATCGACCTGGTCATTGAGTTGCCCCAGCGGCAGCGGCAGGTGCGGCACGACGCTGTATTCCTGGGAGATCTGGCCCTTGGCCAGCAGCTGGCGCCAGATGCTGGCAGCGGCATCGCCACTGACAATGCCGTTGTGCCACATGGGGATGCTCGCGCAGCCCATCATCACATCGAGCTTGTTACGCAGCATGAAGCTGGCCAGCGCGCCCCACAGCGCCATGATCACCCCGCCCTGGCGGTAGTCCGGATGCACGCAGCTGCGGCCGAGTTCCACCATGCGCGGGCGCAATGCATCAATGGCGCTCAGGTCAAACTCTCCGTCAGAATAGGTGCGGCCGGCGCGCAGGGCCTGCGCGGGGGTCAGCAGGCGGTAGGTGCCGATCACCTGCTTGCTCTGGCCCTGGCGCACCAGCAGGTGCTCGCAGTAGTCATCAAAGCCGTCGACATCATGGCCTTCCAGGCTGGTTTGCAGCTGCGCGCCCATCTCGCCGGCAAAAATCTGGTGGCGCAGACGCTGGGCTTCGCGCACCTCGTCGAGGTGGCAGGCCCAGGAGACCTCGATGTCCAGCGGGTTGGCCGCCGCGGCGGTTGCAGGCAGGCTGGCCTGCGGTTTCGGCGCCGAGGGCGTGACAATGGCGGTCTCGGATGCGCTGAAAAAGCTGTGTTTGTTGTGCATGGCAGAGCTCCTGTAGCGCCCTGCCGCCCTTGCATGGTGCCAGACCGCCGTGCGGCCCCGGCTGCTCGACGGGCTGATACAGAGCGCCTTCAGTGTCCTGCGCGCAGATGACAGTGCCATGTGCAAAACATGACAGTTGCATGACGCTGTGTGCCTACCACAGCACCCTCAATGGGCTGCGCGCACGCAGCCGCTCGTCAGGATTGGCGGGCCACTTCGGCCAGCTGCTCGGCGCAGCGGCTGGCCTGGGCCGCATCAAAGGCCTCGACCATCACGCGCAACAGCGGCTCGGTGCCGCTGGGCCGGATCAGCACCCGGCCCTGGCCGGCAAAGTCGTCGGTGATGCTGCGCTCCAACTCAAACAGCTGGTGGTTGTTGCGCCAGTCCTGCCCGGGCTGCAGGCGCACATTGAGCAGCACCTGGGGGCACAGATCCACGCCGTCGAGCTGCTCGGCCACGCTCTGGTTGCGGCTCACGCAGGCCTGCAGCACCTGCAGGGCACTCACCAGGCCGTCACCCGTGGTGTGCTTGTCCAGCGCCAGCAGGTGGCCCGAGCCCTCACCGCCCAGCACCCAATTGCGGCGCTGCAGCTCTTCGAGCACATAGCGGTCACCGACCTTGGCGCGCACCAGCTCCACGCCCTGCTTTTGCAAGGCCGCCTCAACAGCCAGGTTGGTCATCAAGGTGCCCACGACGCCGGGCAGCTTCTTGCCCCGGCGCAGCCGGTCCATGGCCATCAGGTAGAGCAGCTCATCGCCGTTGTAGAGCCGTCCCTTGGCATCGACCAGCTGCAGCCGATCGGCATCACCATCGAGCGCCACGCCCAGATCGGCGCCGTTGGAGCGCACCGAGCGCACCAGCGCATCGGGGTGGGTGGCCCCCACATCCTGGTTGATATTGAGGCCGTCGGGATTGCAGCCAATGGTGATGACCTCGGCGCCCAGCTCATGGAAGACCTTGGGCGCAATATGGTAGGCCGCGCCGTGGGCCGCATCGACCACGATCTTGAGTCCGCGCAAGGTCAGCCGGTGGTCAAAGGTGCTCTTGCAAAATTCGATATAGCGGCCTGCGGCATCGTCGAGGCGGCGGGCCTTGCCCAGTGCTGCGGACGGCACCCAGTCAAAGCCCTCCATCAACGCCGCTTCCACCGACTCTTCCCAGCTGTCGGGCAGCTTGGCGCCCTCGGCGCTGAAGAACTTGATGCCGTTGTCGTCAAAAGGGTTGTGGCTGGCGCTGATGACCACGCCCAGACTGGCGCGCTGGGCGCGCGTGAGGTAGGCCACGCCAGGGGTCGGCAATGGGCCCAGCAGCACCACATCGACACCGGCCGAATTGAGGCCCGACTCCAGTGCGCTTTCGAGCATATAACCCGAGATGCGCGTGTCCTTGCCGATCAGCACCGTCGGGCGCTCCTGCTCACGGCGCAGCACCCGGCCCACGGCATGGCCCAGGCGAAGCACAAAGTCAGGGGTGATCGGTGGCTTGCCTACCGTGCCACGGATGCCATCGGTTCCAAAATACTGTCGTGCCATAGTGTTCTTGCTTGTTGGGGGCCTGAGAGAAAGTGAAAAGGCGCCATCGGTGGTTTATGGCGCAGTAGCAGTGTAGCGCCTGACCAACGATGCCAGGCGCAAACCGCGTCAGCCCTGCGTATCCAAAGATTGCGGGGCGCGCATCGCCTGCAGCACGGCCAACGCATCGCAGGTCTCGCGCACATCGTGCACGCGCACAATGGCTGCGCCATGCTCCACCGACAGCAGGGCCGCCGCAATGCTGGCGGGCATGCGCTCGGCCACCACCCGCCCTGTGACCTTGCCCAGCGAGCCCTTGCGCGACCAGCCCGCCAGCAGCGGGTAGCCAGCTGCCGCCAGCCGGGGCTGCTGCTGCAGCAGCGCAAAGTTCTGGCTCGGGCTTTTGCCAAAGCCGGTGCCGGCATCCCAGACGATGCGCTCGGCCTGCACGCCCAGCGCTTGCAGGCTGCGGGTATGGGCCTGCAAAAAGTCCAGCACCTCGGCCGCCACATCGCTCTGGGTGGCCATGTGCTCTTGGTGCATGGTCTGCGGATCGGCATGCATGTGCATCAGGCAGACGCCGCATTGCGGGTGGGCCGCCACCACGGCCTGCGCGCCGGGCTGGCGCAGCGCCCAGATGTCGTTGATGATGTCCGCGCCCAGATCCAGCACCGCCTGCATCACCTCGGGCTTGTAGGTATCGACCGAGATCGGCACCTGCAAGGCCACGGCCGCCTTGACCACCGGCAGCACCCGGCGCAGCTCTTCGTCCAGCGGCACCGCAGGGCTGCCCGGGCGGGTGGACTCACCGCCAATGTCCAGGATATGCGCGCCATCGGCCAGCAGCTTTTCCGCATGGATCATCGCGGCCGAGACGCCTTCGTGGCTGCCTCCGTCCGAGAACGAGTCCGGCGTGACGTTGACGATGCCCATCACTTGCGGCGCGGTCAGGTCAATACGAAAGCGGGTGGTTTGCCAGTGGCGCATCAGAGGTGTCCTTTAAAAATAAGAAAAGCGCTCGGGCAGAGCGCTTTTCGCCAGGGTCTGTCGTGATCAGACCGGATTGTGTGCCGGCTCCGTCACCACGGTGGGGCTGCCGCCTGCGCCGCCGTCATTGCTGCTCGACGGTGGGTTGCGTGGCGTCCAGTCCTTGGGCGGGCGCGGTGCCTTGCCCGCCATGATGTCGTCCAGCTGCTCGGAATCGATGGTTTCCCACTCCAGCATGGCCTTGGCCATCGCATGCATCTTGTCGCTGTGCTCTTCGATCAGGCGGCGTGCCAGACCATACTGCTCATCGATGATGCGGCGAACCTCGGCGTCCACCTTCTGCATGGTCTCTTCGCTGATGTTGCTGGGCTTGCTCATCGAGCGGCCCAGGAAAGGCTCGCCTTCCTGCTCGGCATAGACCATCGGGCCCAGCGCATCGGTCATGCCGTAGCGGGTCACCATGTCGCGCGCCAGCTGGGTCGCCTTGTTGAAGTCGTCCGATGCGCCAGTCGTCATCTGGTTCATGAACACTTCTTCGGCAATCCGGCCGCCAAACAGCATGGCGATACGGCTCAATGCCCATTCCTTGTCGTAACCGTAGCGGTCCTTCTCGGGCAGCGTGAAGGTCACACCCAGCGCGCGGCCACGCGGCACGATGGTGACCTTGTGCACCGGGTCGCACTTGGGCAGCAGCTTGCCGATCAGCGCGTGGCCGGCTTCATGGTAGGCGGTGTTCTTCAGCTCTTCGGGGTCCATCACCGCAGACTTGCGCTCGGGGCCCATGAAGATCTTGTCCTTGGCCTTTTCGAAGTCCTGCATCTCCACGGTGCGCGCATTGCGGCGCGCGGCCATCAACGCAGCTTCGTTGCAGAGGTTGGCCAGATCGGCACCGGACATGCCGGGCGTGCCGCGGGCGATGATGTTGGGGTTCACATCCTGGCCCACCGGGATCTTGCGCATGTGCACATTCAGGATCTGCTCGCGGCCACGCACATCGGGCAGGGTCACGTAGACCTGGCGGTCAAAACGGCCAGGGCGCAGCAAGGCGGCATCGAGAATGTCGGGGCGGTTGGTGGCAGCCACCACGATCACGCCCATATTGGTCTCGAAACCATCCATCTCGACCAGCATCTGGTTCAGGGTCTGCTCGCGCTCGTCATTGCCACCGCCCATGCCGGCGCCACGCTGGCGGCCGACGGCATCGATTTCGTCGATGAAGATGATGCAAGGCGCATTCTTCTTGGCGTTCTCGAACATGTCGCGCACGCGGGCCGCGCCCACGCCGACAAACATTTCGACGAAGTCGGAGCCCGAGATCGAGAAGAACGGCACCTTGGCTTCGCCGGCAATGGACTTGGCCAGCAAGGTCTTACCGGTACCGGGAGGGCCGACCAGCAGCAGACCACGGGGAATGCGGCCGCCGAGCTTTTGGAACTTGTTGGGGTCTTTGAGGAAGTCGACAACTTCCTTGACTTCTTCCTTGGCCTCGTCGCAACCGGCCACATCGGCAAAGGTGACGCTGTTGTTGTTTTCGTCGAGCATGCGCGCCTTGGACTTGCCAAAGCTGAACGCACCGCCCTTGCCGCCGCCTTGCATCTGGCGCATGAAGTAGACCCAGACGCCGATCAGCAGCAGCATCGGGCCCCAGCTGATCAGCAGGCTCATCAGCAGCGAGCCTTCTTCGCGCTCCTTCACGTCAAACTTGACGTTGTTGTTGATCAGGTCGCCAATCAGGCCACGGTCCATGTAGGTCGCGGTGGTCTGGAGCTTGCGATCGTCACCCGTGGTCGCCGTGATCACCGTGCCGGCAGGGCTTTCCTGTAAGGTCGCAGTCTTGATGCGGCCATTGCGGACGTCTTGCAAAAACTCGGAATACGGGATCTTGTTCGCGCTGGCGCCTGCACGGTTGTCCAATTGCTTGAACACGGTGAACAGCACCATGGCAATGACAAGCCATACGGCGATCTTAGAAAACCACTGATTGTTCAAGGGGGCTCCAGTAGTAGGAAATCGGGAAAGACACAGAATCTGTTATGTCAGATATGCACTATTTTAGGACTTTCAAGGGCCAATGCTTGCGCTTTCCCCTTGGTGGCACGCAGGATTGCTCAGTAAAGGCCATTGTCTCAGTGTTTCAGCAAGCTTGGAGCATGCGCCAGGCAAAGCAGGCATTGGCAAGGGGTGCTCAACGCTGCGCTTCGGGTTTGAGGCGAATACCAACCAAATAGGTCTCGGACGATTTATCGCGCGAAGCCTTGGGTTTGTAGGGCTTGACCACCTGGAAGGTCTGCTTGAACAAGTCCACCAGCTGCGAGTAACCACTGCCATGGAACAGCTTGACCACCAAGGTGCCCTCGGGCTTCATGTGCTGGCAGGTGAAGTCCACCGCCAGCTCGATCAGATGCGCGATACGGGCAGCATCCACGTTCTCCACCCCTGAGAGGTTGGGCGCCATGTCCGAGATCACCACATCAACGCGGCGCTTGGCCAGCGTCTGCTCCAGCTGGTCCAGCACCTCCTGCTCGCGAAAATCGCCCAGGATGAAGTCCACGCCCTCGATGGGCTCCATCGGCAGCATGTCCAGGCCGATGATTGCGCCGTTGAGCTCGCCCACCGCCGCGCCATCGGGCGAGAGGCGGCGGCGCACATACTGGCTCCAGGCGCCAGGCGTGGAGCCCAGATCGACCACCACATCGCCCGGCCGGATCAGCTTGAAATGCTCATCGATTTCCTTGAGCTTGTAGACCGCGCGGGCGCGGTAGCCGTCTTTTTGCGCGGCCCGCACATAGGGGTCGTTGATGTGCTGATTGAGCCAAGTCTTGTTGACCTTCTTGGTTTTAGTACTTACTTTCATGTTTTCTCCCCGGAGCCCCGATAATACGGGCTATGCCCCAAATACAACTCACTCCCGCCCAACGTCGCGAGCACCGCGCCGAAGCCCACCACCTCGACCCCGTGGTTCTGATTGGCGGTGACGGCTTGACCGAAGCCGTCGAAAAAGAGGTCGACCTGGCCCTGAATGCCCATGGCCTGATCAAAATCCGTGTTTTCTCCGATGACCGCGCCAACCGCGAGGCCATCTTCCTGAAGCTGACCGACTCGCTCAATGCAGCGCCTATCCAGCACATCGGCAAGCTGCTGGTCCTGTGGCGCCCGATGCCCGAGAAGGAAAAGCAACTCGACGAAGACCGCAAGGCCGGCCCGCGCGAAGTCAAGGTGCTCAAGTTCAGCAAGAACGTCTGGCAAAAGCCCGAAGTCAAGCAGATCCGCATCCTGGGTAACCAGCGCCTGACGGCCGGCGGCCAGGTCAAGCGCGCCAAGCCCAAGCAAAAGTCGATCAAAAAGCAGCAGGGCAGCTAGTGTGACCGATCGCCACATCCTTTGCATGAAATGGGGTACCAAATATGGCCCCGACTATGTCAATCGGCTGTACGCCATGGTTCGCCGCCATCTGAGTGGCGATTTTCGCTTTGTCTGCCTGACCGATGACACGCAAGGGATTCGCAGCGAAGTGGAATGCCACCCGATTCCAGACCTGAACATCCATCTGGCCCCCGGCCAGCGGGATGGCGCCTGGAAAAAGCTCACCACCTTCGAGCAGGACCTGTATGGTCTGCAAGGCCAGGCGCTGTTCCTGGACCTGGATGTGGTGATCGTCGGCAGCATCGATGAGTTCTTCACCCTGCCGGGTGAATTTCGCATCATCCATGACTACCCGCGTTTTTGGCGCTTTGGTGAGCGCATTGTCGGCAACTCCTCGGTCTACCGCTTTACCTTGGGCGCCCACGCCGATGTGCTGGCCAACTTCCGTGCCAACACCGAGCAGCTGCGCGCCCAGTACCGCAACGAGCAGGAGTACCTGTCACACTTTCTGCACCAGCAGGGCAAGCTCGATTACTGGCCGGCTGCCTGGTGCCCGAGCTTCAAGTACTACTGCATCCCCACCTGGCCGAGCAACTACTGGAAGGAGCCGGTGCCGCCTGCCGATGCGCGCATCGTCATCTTCCACGGCGAGGTCAACCCGCCCGACGCGCTGCAAGGCCTGCGCAACAAGCGCTTCCACCATATCCAGCCGGCCCGCTGGATTGAAAAGGCCTGGGGCTGAGCCGCACTGCGCATAAAAACCAAAGGCGTTGATCCCTGCGATCAACGCCTTTTTTGTGGCCCGCAGTGGGCTTTGGCGCAGCTGGTCTAGCGCTGGTCTGCCGCCACCAGCGCATGGCCTTGCATGCGCGTCAAGATCGCCAGCGGGCTTGCGTCGGGGTTGTATTCCTTGCCGGGGGGCAGGAAGAAGGTCTGCTCCAGCATGTACTGGCCCGACATCACCGCATGCACCGCCTGGTCCGAAAAGCAGACCCAGCTGGAGCCGGCGGCAAAGGGCACGGTCTCCTGCGGCGCATTGCGCTGGTAGTCCATGTCGCCCTTCATGCCATCGTGCAGCTGCAGCATCAGGTGGTCATACTCGCTGCGAAGCGACTTGGTCACATGCAGCATCGCCAAGACCTTGGCCTGCCAAGGCACATAAGGCTTGGCGCGTGGCAAAAACTTGCGCGCCACATCCTCGAAAGGCTCACCCACGCGCCAGACCCGGGGCTGGCCATCGGGATTGACATTGCTGAACACGCGCAGGATGCGCTCGCCGTAGTTGGGCCGCGAGGGAAAGGCGTCGACATGCATGCGCTTGTCGTCGGCACGCCAGGACTGGGCACGGGTCTCGACCTGCGAGGGCCGGTAGCTCGTTGGCGCCATGCGCACCAGCGGCATGTAGTCGGGGAACAGACCGGCAATCAGCGCGGTGGCCTGCGCGCGAAAACGCGTGACCATGGCCGCCACGGCGGCCTGCGTTGCGGCATCACCGGCCACGCCCTTGATGCTGCCATCCACATTCAGGCTGATGTTGCGCGACTTGGGGTCGCGCACATCGGGGCGCAGCAGCGTCTTTTCCTGCTCGGAGAGCGCAAATGCGAGTTGGGGGAAATAAAGCACCTTGCCCGATTCAACGGCGGCCGTCCATTCCGGACGGCCCGGTGTGTTGCGCCAGTCATTGGCGTCGATGGAAACGATGGGAGATTGCATGGCCCGCCCAGTGTAGCGCGGCGGCGGGCGATTGCCTTGGGCCAGATCAAGGCCGCGATGCGGGTGCGGATGCCCGCCACAGCACGAGGGCCGCGCACAGCCACTGCAGCGCATACAGCAAGGTGCCCAGGCCGTGCCAGAACTTGAAGTTCTCGCGCTGCACGATCTTGGGCGAGATGCCGTACTGCACGACCAGCGCCATCAGCATGCCGGCCAGCACAAAGCCCAGTGCCGCACGCGCCCAGGGCTCGATGGTGTTGCTGGCCTTGTCCTTGGCCAGCACCAGCAGCACCAGGCCGCAGGCCAGCGACACCCAGGTCTGCGCTGCAAACAGCTTGGCAGCCATAAAGCCCGCCATCGATGCCTGTGGCAGGTTGGCAAACAGCATGGGCACGGCCATGAAGCCAATGGCC
Organism: Comamonas koreensis; assembly: GCF_014076495.1. Lineage (NCBI taxonomy): Bacteria > Pseudomonadati > Pseudomonadota > Betaproteobacteria > Burkholderiales > Comamonadaceae > Comamonas > Comamonas koreensis. The sequence goes on from NZ_CP043575.1 coordinate 3,607,165, forward strand.
GACAGGCTGCCCCACCACAGGGCGGCTGCGAAAACGGGCAGGCGGTGCTTCATCGCGGGCTCGGTGCGCAGTGGCCGATGGCTTTAGAGGTAGCGCACGGCCACGACTTCGTAGCGGCGCTCGCCACCGGGGGCCTGCACGACGGCGGTGTCGCCCTCTTCCTTGCCGATCAGCGCGCGGGCAATGGGGCTGGAGACATTGATCAGGCCTTGCTTGAGGTCGGCCTCGTCCTCGCCGACGATCTGGTAGGTCACCGGATCGCCGCTGTCCTCATCGGCCAGGTCCACGGTCGCGCCAAACACCACCTTGCCGCCCGCATCGAGCTGCGAGGGGTCGATGATCTGGGCGGCCGACAGCTTGGCCTCCACTTCCTGGATACGGCCTTCGATAAAGCCTTGGCGGTCTTTGGCCGCATCGTATTCGGCGTTTTCGCTCAGATCGCCATGCGAGCGAGCTTCCGCAATGGCCGCGATGACGCCGGGACGATCCACGGTCTTGAGGCGTTGCAGCTCTTCTTTGAGCTTTTCTGCACCGCGCTTGGTAATGGGGATAGTGGCCATCTCGGTCTCCACAAACAGTCGCGATGCCAGCGCTGTGGCTGGCATCTGATAGACATCATCCGCCTGCTATGCGGCGGGGGTTCAAAAGCAAACCGCCGCGCTGGGGAGCGCGGCGGTTGCGAGGCAGTCTCTATTATGCCGATTTTTGAGCCTTGCAACAAAAATCGGCCAACGGCGATGCGATCAGTGCTGCAAGCTGGCGTGCAGCTCCTGCACCGAGTACACCTCCAGGTCATCCATGTTGCGCAGGCCTTCGACAGCGGCCTCGGCACCAAAGATGGTCGTGAAGGTGGTCACGCGGGCGAGCAAAGCGCTGGTACGGATCGCACGCGAGTCGGCAATGGCGTTGCGGCGCTCTTCCACAGTGTTGATGACCATCGCAATTTCATTGTTCTTGATCATGTCCACGATGTGGGGGCGGCCCTCGGTCACCTTGTTGACCGTTTGCACCTCGATACCGGCATCGGCAATCGCAGCCGCAGTGCCACGGGTGGCGCAGAGCTGGAAGCCCATGCTCGCCAGCTCCTTGGCAATCTGCACGGCGCGTGGCTTGTCGGCATTCTTCACGGTCAGGAACACCTTGCCCGAGCGGGGCAGCTTGGTGCCTGCACCCAGCTGGCTCTTGACATAGGCTTCGCCAAAGGTCTTGCCCACGCCCATCACCTCACCAGTGGACTTCATCTCGGGGCCGAGGATGGTGTCCACACCGGGGAACTTGACAAACGGGAACACGGCTTCCTTGACGCTGAAGTACGGTGGCGTCACTTCCTGGATGATGCCCTGCTCTTCGAGCGTGTCGCCTACCATGCAGCGTGCGGCCACCTTGGCCAGCTGGATGCCGGTGGCCTTGGAGACAAAAGGCACGGTACGCGAAGCGCGAGGATTCACTTCCAGCACATAGATGATGTCCTTACCATCGCGCTCCTGGATCGCGAACTGCACATTCATCAGGCCCACCACGTTCAGGCCTTCGGCCATGGCCGCGGTCTGGCGCTTGATCTCATCGACCGTCGCCTTGCTCAGGTAGTAAGGCGGCAGCGAGCAGGCCGAGTCACCGGAATGCACGCCCGCTTGCTCGATGTGCTCCATCACGCCGCCGATGAACACCTTGCCGGTGCGGTCACGCACGCAGTCCACATCGCACTCGATGGCGTTGGACAGGAAGTGGTCCAGCAGCACGGGCGAGTCGTTGGAGACCTTGACCGCTTCACGCATGTAGCGCTCCAGGTCACGCTCTTCGTGCACGATCTCCATCGCGCGGCCGCCCAGCACATAGCTGGGACGCACCACCAGCGGGTAGCCCAGTTCGCGGGCGTGTTCCATCGCCTGCGCCTCGGTACGCGCGGTGGCGTTGGGCGGTTGGCGCAGGTTCAGCGTCTGCAGCATCTGCTGGAAACGCTCGCGGTCTTCGGCCGCGTCGATCATGTCCGGCGTGGTGCCGACGATGGGCACACCGGCCTCTTCCAGCGCCAGGGCCAGCTTCAGCGGCGTCTGGCCGCCGTACTGCACGATCACGCCCACGGGCTTTTCAACGGCCACGATCTCCAGCACGTCTTCCAGGGTCACGGGCTCGAAGTAGAGGCGGTCCGAGGTGTCGTAGTCGGTCGAGACGGTCTCGGGGTTGCAGTTGACCATGATGGTTTCATAACCATCTTCGCGCATCGCGAGCGCCGCGTGCACGCAGCAGTAGTCGAACTCGATGCCCTGACCGATGCGGTTGGGGCCGCCACCGAGCACCATGATCTTTTTCTTGTCGCTGGGCTGGGCTTCGCACTCTTCGTCGTAGGTCGAGTACATATAGGCCGTGTTGGTCGAGAACTCGGCCGCGCAGGTGTCCACCCGCTTGAACACGGGGCGCACATTCAGCGCATGGCGCGCTTCGCGCACGGCCTTGTCGCTGGTGTGCAGCAGCTTGGCCAGACGGCGGTCGGAGAAGCCCTTTTGCTTGAGGCTGCGCAGATCATCGGCCGACAGTGCGGCCAGCGCCTTGTCGTCGCCCTGTGCTTCGGTGTGCTTGTCCAGTGCCAGCTCGAGCTTGACGATCTCTTCGATCTGCACCAGGAACCACTTGTCGATCTTGGTGATGTTGTGCACTTCATCGAGCGACCAGCCGGCGGCAAAGGCATCGCCCACATACCAGATACGGTCGGGACCGGGCTCGCCCAGCTCCTTTTCCAGGATCTCGCGGTCCTGGGTCTTTTCGTTCATGCCGTCCACGCCCACTTCCAGGCCGCGCAGCGCTTTCTGGAAGGACTCCTGGAAGGTGCGGCCCATGGCCATCACTTCACCCACGGACTTCATCTGCGTGGTCAGGCGGTTGTCGGCCGTCGGGAATTTCTCGAAGGCAAAACGCGGGATCTTGGTGACCACGTAGTCGATGGTCGGCTCGAACGACGCGGGGGTCTTGCCGCCGGTGATGTCGTTCTTGAGCTCATCCAAGGTGAAGCCCACGGCCAGCTTGGCCGCGATCTTGGCAATCGGGAAACCCGTAGCCTTGGAGGCCAGTGCCGACGAACGCGAGACACGGGGGTTCATCTCGATGACGACCATGCGGCCGTCCTTGGGGTTGATCGAGAACTGCACATTGGAGCCACCGGTGTCCACACCGATCTCGCGCAGCACGGCCAGCGAGGCATTGCGCAGGATCTGGTATTCCTTGTCGGTCAGGGTCTGGGCAGGGGCCACGGTGATCGAGTCACCGGTGTGCACGCCCATCGGGTCCAAGTTCTCGATTGAGCAGACGATGATGCAGTTGTCGGCGGTGTCGCGCACCACTTCCATCTCGTACTCTTTCCAACCCAACAGCGACTCTTCGATCAGCAGCTCGTTGGTGGGCGACGCCTCCAGACCGCGCTTGCAGATGACTTCGAACTCTTCGGGGTTGTAGGCAATGCCGCCGCCGGTGCCGCCCAAGGTGAAGCTGGGGCGGATCACGGTGGGGAAGCCCACCTGGCGCTGCACGTCCCAGGCCTCTTCCATGCTGTGCGCAATGCCCGAGCGGGCCGAACCCAGCCCGATCTTGGTCATCGCGTCCTTGAACTTGAGACGGTCTTCGGCCTTGTCGATGGCCTCGGGCTTGGCGCCGATCAGCTCGACCTTGTACTTGTCGAGCACGCCGTTCTTCCACAGGTCCAGCGCGCAGTTCAGCGCGGTCTGGCCACCCATGGTCGGCAGGATGGCGTCGGGGCGCTCCTTGGCGATGATCTTCTCGACCGTCTGCCAGGTGATGGGCTCGATATAGGTGACATCGGCTGTGGCCGGGTCGGTCATGATCGTCGCAGGGTTGCTGTTGATCAGGATGACCTTGTAGCCCTCCTCGCGCAGCGCCTTGCAGGCTTGCACGCCGGAGTAGTCGAATTCGCAGGCCTGGCCGATGATGATCGGGCCAGCGCCAATGATGAGAATGCTTTTGAGATCGGTGCGTTTAGACATGAGGCTCGCCTTGCAGTCGCGCGCGCTGGCTGGCTGTCCTGGTGGGCAGCCGCCCAGCGCTGGGTTTATACGCGGTCGGTATCTAATTTGTTCAAAATGGCCAGGACACGGGCCTCGGGCAGGCTCTTTTGCATCAGCTGCAGCAGACCATCCCCTTGCACCATGGGGCGCAGAACCTGCGCCTCGGCTTCGTAGAACTTGGCGTCCCACTCGGCCATCACCTGGTCGAATTCCTCGTCCGTCATGGTCTTGCACTTGGACACGATGGTCACCAGCGGCAAGGCCTTGTTGTCGAGGAACGATTTCTTGTAGGGCTTTTGCTGCCAGCGCGCCATAAACCATTCCTTGTGCTCGGCAGGCAAGGTCATGATGCGCTTGCTGATCGCTTTCTCTAAGGTGGCGACAGGAAAAGAAAACAGTTTCACGGCAGCATATTCCTTGGGTTCATCGTGCGCAGGTTCGGGCGCGGGCAACAGGCGCCTGGCATCAGGCCTTCTTGTGCTCGCGCATCAGGTTCACAAAACGGTCGAACAGGTACGACACGTCATGCGGGCCTGGCGAAGCTTCGGGGTGGCCCTGGAAGCAGAAGGCCGGGCGGTCGGTGCGCTCCATGCCTTGCAAGGTGCCATCGAACAGGCTCACATGCGTGGCACGGGTGTTGGCCGGCAGCGTCTCCAGGTCCACGGCAAAGCCATGGTTCTGGCTGGTGATGCAGACGCGGCCCGAGTCCAGATCCTTGACCGGATGGTTGGCACCGTGGTGGCTGTTTTGCATCTTGAAGGTCTTGGCACCGCAGGCCAGCGCCATGATCTGGTGGCCCAGGCAGATGCCAAAGGTCGGCACGCCACTGTCCATGATGGTGCGCGCAGCCTCGATCGCGTAGTCGCAGGGCTCCGGGTCGCCAGGGCCGTTGGACAGGAACACGCCATCGGGCTGGTACTTGAGCACTTCGACCGCAGGCGTCTGCGCTGGCACCACCGTCACGCGGCAGCCGCGCTCGGCCAGCATGCGCAGAATGTTCTTCTTGACGCCGTAGTCAAAGGCGACCACGTGGAAGGCATGGTCCTGCAGCTTGCCGTAGCCGGGCGTGCCATCGGCGCGCGCCAGTTGCCATTCGGTCTGCACCCATTCGTAGGACTGCGAGACGCTGACCACCTTGGCCAGGTCCAGACCCTTCATGCTGGGCGCAGCCTGGGCGGCGGCGATGGCTTCGTCGATGCGCGCTTGCGAGACCTGCTCGCCAGCGGCCAGGCCAACGATGGCGCCGTTTTGCGCACCCTTGTCGCGCAGCAGGCGCGTGAGCTTGCGGGTATCGATGTTGGCGATGGAGACCGTCTTGCTGCGGACCAGGTATTCCGACAAGGTTTCCGTGCTTCGGAAATTGCTGGCCAGCAGGGGCAGATTCTTGATGATCAGGCCAGCAGCAAAGACTTTGTCGGACTCAATATCTTCCGCATTGATCCCGTAGTTGCCGATGTGCGGATACGTGAGTGTCACGATCTGCTGGCAATAGCTGGGGTCGGTGAGGATTTCCTGGTAACCGGTCATCGCGGTGTTGAACACCACTTCGCCGGTCGTGGTGCCTTGCGCACCGATTGAGTTGCCAATAAAGACCGTGCCGTCTGCGAGCGCCAGAATGGCGGGAGGAAACGCGCTCTGTTGAGACAAAAACACTGGGTTCTCCGGATGGTTACGGGTCGCCCGGAGTCTGAGGTGTCCCGGAGGATCACCGCGAAGACTGTGCTTATGAGAGATTGCTTTGAGTGCAGCCGGGCGACGTGATTACTTGAAAGCCACCCATTGTAGCGTGCAAGCTGCAATCTGAGTGGAGGCAGGGGATGATTTGAGGGTCAAATCGCTAAAAATTACACACTCTGCGCAGCATTGCAGTAACACAGAGCGTAGTAGTAACGGAGAAAATACGCAAAGCGCATACTCGTTATCACTAAATCACCTGCGCCTCAGCACTACCCTATCGCCGCATCAATCTGCACGTGCCGCTGCGCTGGCATGCAGGCAAATGGCCGCGGCCGCGCCCACGTTCAGTGATTCCTCACCGCCGGGCTGGCTGATGCGAATATGCTGGTGTGCGGCCGCCTGCAAGGCCTCGGACACACCCTGCCCCTCATGCCCCATGACCCAGCTGCAAGGCCAGGGCAAGGCGGCGCGGTGCAGCCAATCTCCCTGGTGCGAGCTGGTGACCAGCAGCGGCTGCTGCAAGGCCAGCACATCGTCCTGCGATGCATTCTCGACCAGGTGCAGCGCAAAATGCGCGCCCATGCCGGCGCGCAGCACCTTGCCACTCCACAGCGCAGCCGATCCCTTGAGCGCAATCACCTGGCCAAAACCAAAGGCCGAAGCACTGCGCAAGATGGAGCCCACATTGCCGGCATCCTGCACACGGTCAAGCACCACGGCGGCCACACCGGGCTGGATGCCCGCCTGCTGCAGCGGCAAGTCCATCAAAAAGCCAAAAGGCGCAGGCGACGGCAGTGGGCTGAGGCTGGCCAACAAGGCCGTGTCGATGACGATATTGCGGGCGGCCGCATGCGCATAGACGTTCTCGGGCGACTGCCAGAATTTCTCGGAGAACACGGCCACTGCCGGCTTGACGCCACGCGTCAGCGCTGCGCGGCAGAGGTGGTCGCCCTCGATCCAGTAGCGCCCCTGCTTGCGGTAGGCCGCGCCCTCTTCCATCAAACGGCGCAAATCCTTGACCAAGGCATTGTCACGCGACTGGATAAAAACGGGAGGATGCGCAGCAGGGGACACAGATGATTCCTTTGCGCAGGCTTGGCGCCTGCAAACAGCGAGGGCGGAGATTTAGGCGCCCGTCTTGACCAAGGCCAGCGCCTGGGCCACCGGAGAGAACGAGCGCCGGTGCTCCGGGCAGGCGCCAAAGCTCTGCAGCGCCGCCAGGTGCACCGCGGTGCCGTAGCCCTTGTGCGCGGCAAAGCCGTACTGCGGGTAGAGCCGGTCGATATCCTGGCACCAGCGGTCCCGGTGCACCTTGGCCAGAATCGATGCCGCCGAGATGGCTTGCACCAGCGCATCGCCTTTGACGATGGCCTCGGCAGGCACCTCCAGGCGCGGAATGCGGTTGCCATCGACCAGCACGCGCACGGGCTTGAGACGCAGGCCGTTGACCGCGCGCTGCATGGCCAGCATCGTGGCTTGCAGGATATTGAGGCCATCGACTTCTTCAACGGAGGCCTGCGCAATCGAGCAGCACAGCGCCTTGCCGCAGATCTCGTCGTAGAGGCGCTCGCGTGCGCGCGCCGTGAGCTTCTTGGAATCGGCCAGCCCGGCAATGGGCGAGCGCTCATCCAGAATGACCGCTGCCGCCACCACCGGACCCGCCAAGGGTCCCCGACCTGCCTCATCCACACCCGCAACCAAGCCCGGCGGATGCCAAGGCAAGGAGGCCTGGTCAGGCAGAGAGAATTTTTTGGATGGCATCGGCAGCAAGCTTTGGGGTATCCCTGCGCAGTTCCAGGTGCAGGTCATGAAAACGCTGCTCCAACTGGGCCAGGCGTGCTGGATCAAGGCGTGGCGCGTCCAACCATTGCGCCACTGCCTCGGCCAAGGCCTCGGGCGTCGCCGCCTCTTGCAAAAGCTCGGGCACGACAAAGTCTTGACACAGGATATTGGGCAGGCCCACCCAGGGCTGCAGCTGCTTGCGGCGCATCAAGCGCCAGCTGATGGCATGCATGTGGTAGCTGATGACCATGGGCCGCTTGAACAGCGCCGCCTCCAAGGTGGCGGTACCGCTGGCGATCAAGGTGCAGTCACAGGCCTCCAGCGCCAGGTGCGACTGGCCACCCAGCACTCGGATGCGCTCCAATATCCCGCATTCAGCAGCCAGCGCATCAATGCGTGCGCGCAAAGCCGGAACGGCAGGGACGACGATTGTAAGCGAAGGTCGCGCCTGCAAAAGGCGCGCGGCGGCCAGAAAAAATGGCTTGGCGATGTAGCTCACTTCCGAGGCGCGGCTGCCCGGCAGTACGGCCAGCACTTCACCCTCCAGCGGCAAGCCCAGCTGCTGGCGTGCCGCTGCACGGTTGGGTTGCAGCGGGATCACATTGGCCAGCGGATGGCCCACATAGGTGCCAGCAATGCCGTGCTGGGCGAGCAACGCTGGCTCAAACGGGAAAATGCACAGCACATGGTCGGCCGAGCGGCGGATCTTCTCGACCCGCTCAGGGCGCCAGGCCCAGATCGAGGGGCAGACAAAATGCACGGTCTTGATGCCCTGGGCGCGCAGGCGCTCTTCGACACCGAGGTTGAAATCGGGCGCATCGACACCGACGAATAGCCGGGGCGGCTGCGCCGTCAAACGCTGCACCAGTTGCTTGCGGATGCGCAAAATACCCCAGATGCGCCGTACCAGCTCGGCGCTGTAGCCATGCACGGCCAGGCGCTCGCTGGGCCACCAGGCCTCAAACCCAGCCTGGGCCATGCGCGGCCCGCCAATACCGGCAGAGCGCAGGCCGGGAAAATCCTCAGCCAGCCCCTGCAGTACCAAGCCGGCCAGCAGGTCGCCCGAGGTCTCGCCGGCCACCATGGCCAAGAACATCTCTTGCTGTGGATCCATGACGGCAGGCGCAGCCATCAGCGCACAATGCCGCGCTTGGATTGCTGCAGAAAGTCGAGCATCAGCTGCACATCGGCCTGGGCTTCTGCCTCACAGCTGCCCTGCAGGTTGTCCAGCGCTTCAACGGCCGCCTGCAAGGTCAGGCCGCTGCGGTACAGCAGCCGGTAGGCCTGCTTGATGACCGCCAGGCGCTCGGCGCTGAAACCGCGCCGGCGCAGGCCTTCCAGGTTGAGACCACGCACCGCCAGCGGGTGGCCTTCGACCATGCAGAACGGGGGGACATCCTGGCTGATATGGCTGGCAAACCCGGCCATCACATGGGCGCCCACCTTGGTGAACTGGTGCACGCCCGACAGACCGCCGATGATGGCCCAGTCGGCCACATGCACATGGCCCGCCAAGGTGGCATTGTTGGCCAAGATGGTCTGGTTGCCGACCTGGCAGTCATGGGCAATATGCACATAGGCCATGATCCAGTTGTCGTCGCCGACACGGGTCACGCCGCCATCCTGGGCGGTGCCGGTGTTGAAGGTGCAGAACTCGCGAATGGTGTTGCGGTCACCGATCTCCAGCCGGGTCGGCTCACCCGCGTATTTCTTGTCTTGCGGCACGCCGCCCAGCGCAGCATGCGAATGGATCACATTGGATTCACCGATCGTGGTGATGCCCTCGATCACACAGTGCGCACCCACCTGGGTGTGGGCGCCAATGCAAACCTGGGGGCCAATAACTGCGTACGGCCCAACTGACACCGTGGGGTGCAACTGGGCCGCAGGGTCAACGATCGCCGAAGGGTGGATGGGACTGACCGCCGTCATCTACCGTTATTCCACGTGGCGCATGGTGCACATCAGCTGTGCTTCTGCAGCGACTTCGCCTTCCACGCTGGCCACGGCATTGAACTTCCAGATACCGCCGCGCACGCGGTCAATGGTGATCTCCAGCACCAGCTGGTCTCCCGGCACCACCGGGCGCTTGAAGCGCGCCGAGTCGATACCGACGAAGTAGTAGATATTGTTTTCATCGGGCACCTGGCCCATGGCATCAAAGGCCAGCAGGCCCGCGGCCTGCGCCAAGGCTTCCAGGATCAGCACACCAGGCATCACAGGGCGGCCCGGGAAGTGACCGGTAAAGAACGGCTCGTTGAAGGTGACGTTCTTGATCGCCTTGATGCGGGTGTTGCGCTCAAGCTCTTGCACGCGATCCACCAGCAAGAAGGGGTAGCGGTGAGGCAGCTGCTTGAGAATTGCTTGAATATCCATCATTGTGAACTCGGCTTAGCCGTTTTTCTGAGTTTGCTCCAAGGCCTTGATTCGGTCCCTCAACGCATGGAGATGTTTTAGGGTAGCGGCGTTCTTTTCCCAGCTGCCATTGTCGTCGATGGGGAAGAAGCCGGTGTACTGACCCGGCTGCCTGATCGAGCGACTGACCACGGTGGCCGCCGAAATATGTACATTGTCGGCGATTTCCAGGTGGCCCAGAATCATTCCAGCGCCTCCGATCGTGCAATGGCGTCCGATTTTGGCGCTTCCGGCGATGCCGACGCAGCCGGCCATGGCCGAATGCTCACCAATCTCGACGTTATGGCCGATCTGCACCTGGTTGTCGATCTTCACGCCATTGGCAATGAGGGTGTCGCGCAGCGCTCCGCGATCGATGCAGCTGTTGGAGCCGATCTCGACATCATCGCCGATCTGCACACCACCCAATTGCTCAATCTTGATCCAGCGCCCGCCCTCATTGGCAAAGCCAAAGCCGTCGCCGCCGATGACCGCACCGGGCTGCACCAGCACACGCTCGCCCAGCACGCAGTCGGCCCCGACGGTCACCCGTGAGGTCAGCACCGAATCGGCACCGATGACGGCACCGCTGGCGACATGGCACAGCGGCCCAATGGACGCAGAAGGGTGCACGATGGCACCCTCTTCCACCACCGCAGAGGGATGGATACCGGCGGGCACCGGACGTATCGCATGGTGCTTGCGCCACAGCTGCGTCAGCCGCGCAAAGTAGAGATAGGGGTTGTCCACCACCAGGTAGGCGCCGCCACGCTGGCGGGCCTGCTCCTGCATCTGCGCACTGACGGCGATGCAGCCGGCCTTGGAGGCCAGCATCTGGGCTTGCAGCTTGGGGTTGCTGAGAAAACTGAAGTCCTGCGGGCCGGCATCTTCGAGCGAGGCGATGGCCTGGATCTCCATCGCTGGATCCCCTTGCTCAAGCGTCCCTCCCAGGGCCTCCATGATCTGAACTAGCTGCAGGCTCACGCGTACCTCTGTCTTACTTGGCAGGGGCAGAAGCGTTCAGTGCCTTCAGAACCTTTTCGGTGATGTCGAACTTGGGGTTGATGTAGACCGCTTCTTGCAGCACCACATCGTATTTTTCCTGCTCGGCCACTTGCTTGACGACCTTGTTGGCGCGCTCGAGCACCTGGGACAGCTCTTCGCTCTTGCGGGCGCTGAGGTCTTCCTGGAATTCACGGCGCTTGCGCTGGAATTCACGGTCCTGGTCCACCAGCTGGCGCTGGCGCGTCACGCGCTGGCTCTCGGACAGCGTCGGCGCGTCGCGCTCGAACTTCTCGCCAGCGGTCTTCAAGGCATTGCCCTGGTCCAGCAGGTCCTTTTCACGCTTGGAGAACTCGGCCTCCAGCTTGGTTTGCGCAGCCTTGGCGGCGTTGGCTTCGCGGAAGATGCGATCTGTATTGACGAAACCTGCCTTGAACTCTTGGGCCTGCGCTGCAGCGCCAAAAGACAGCGCTGCTGCCAATACCAGCAATGGGAAAGAACGAGATACGGTTTTCATTAGAAAGATGTTCCGATTTGGAATTGCAATTTCTGGATTTTATCGCCTGTGAATTTGCGAAATGGCTGAGCATAAGCCAAACGCAGCGGTCCCAGTGGGGAAATCCAGCTCAACCCGATACCTGCAGACGCACGCATTTCATTCAGTTTCAAATCCTGTCCATCACCCCAGACATTGCCCGCGTCCACAAACGCAAACCAGCGGAAGGTGCGGTCATTGCCGGTGCCGGGCATGGGGCCGATGAACTCGGCATTCAACGTGACCTTCTTGGCACCACCCAGCGTGGCGCCGGTCACATCACGGGGACCCAGGGTATTTTGCTCAAAGCCGCGCACCGAGCCCAGACCACCGGAGAAGTAGTTCTTGAACACGGGGAAGACCTTGCCGCCCATACCCTTGCCCCAGCCAGCCTCGCCGTTCAGCGCAATGGTGTAGCGCTTGTTCAAAGGCAGGTACTGCTGAATCTGGTAGTTACCCTTCAGATAGCGGGCATCACCAAACAGCGACCATTCTGAGTTCAGCTTCTGGAAGCGGCCCGAATTGGGCGCCAATGCGCTGTCTCGGCTGTCGCGCGACCAACCCAGCGTCAGCGGGAAGTTCAGGCTGGTGTCGCCGTAGCGGGTGGCGTAGTCCAGGTAGGCCGCAGGCATGTTGGTGCCCAGCTTGATGCGGGTGTTTTCCAGACCACCGCCGACATAGATGGTGTCGAGCTCGCTGAATGGAATGCCAAAGCGCACGCTGGCACCGGTGGTCACGATCTGGTAGTTGCCGCCCTGCTCGTCATACGGACGGTCGGTGCGGTAGTACATGTCATAGGTACGCGAGATACCGTCCGGCGTGAAGTACGGGTCGGTGGTGCTCACCACCAAGGTACGGTGGTACTTGCTGGTGTTGACATCGATACCCAGGTAGTTGCCCGAGCCAAAGACGTTTTCCTGCTTGATACCAAAGGTCAGCGAGACCTTTTCAGCGCTGGAGTAACCGGCACCCAGCTGCAGCGAGCCGGTGGGCTTTTCCTGCACGGTGACGTTGACGTCAACCTGGTCGGGCGCGCCGGGCACCTCTTGCGTGTCGATCGCGACATCGTTGAAGAAGCCCAGGCGGTCCACGCGGTCGCGCGAGAGCTTGATCTTGTCCGAGTCATACCAGGACGCTTCGTACTGGCGCACTTCGCGGCGCACCACCTCATCACGTGTGCGGTTGTTGCCGGCCACGTTCACGCGGCGCACATAGGCACGGCGCGAGGGTTCGGCCTTGAGCACCAGCTCGACGCGGTTGTTCTCGCGGTCGATCTCGGGCACCGCTTCCACGCGGGAGAACGCGTAGCCAAAGCTGCCGAAGTGGTCGGTAAAGCGCTTGGTGGTTTCGGTCACGCGGTCGGCGTTGTAGGGCTCACCGGGCTTGATCGAGATCAGCGACTTGAACTCGTCATCGCGCTCCAGGTAATTGCCTTCGAGCTTGACGCCCGAGACCACGTACTTGGGGCCTTCATGGATCTGCAGATTGATCGAGATGCGCTCCTTGTCCGGCGAGATCGACACTTCGGTAGACTCGATGCGGAACTCCAGGTAGCCACGCGAGAGGTAGTAGGACTTGAGCGTCTCCAGGTCGGCATTGAACTTGGAGCTGGAGTAGCGGTCGCTCTTGGTGTACCAGCTGAGCCAGCCGCCGGTGTCCTGGTCGAACAGGTCGGTCAAGGTCGATTCCTTGAAGTCCTTGTTTCCGCTGATGTGGATTTCCTTGATCTTGGCCGCATCCCCTTCGGTCACGGTGAAGGTCAGGTTCACGCGGTTGCGTTCGATAGGCGTGACCGTGGTCACCACTTCGGCGGCATACAGGCTCTTGTTGATGTACTGGCGCTTGAGCTCTTGCTCGGCGCGGTCGGTCAGGGCCTTGTCGTAAGGACGGCCTTCGGTCAGGCCCACATCCCGCATGGCCTTTTTCATCGCGTCCTTGTCGAACTCCTTGGTGCCCAGGAAGTCGACGTTGGCGATCGTGGGGCGCTCTTCCACCACCACAACCAGCACATTGCCATTGGCTTCCAGGCGCACGTCCTTGAACAGGCCCAGCGCGAACAAGGAGCGAATGGCTGCCGATCCCTTTTCGTCGTTGTAGTCATCGCCCACATGCAAAGGCATGGACGCAAAGATGGTGCCCGGCTCTACGCGCTGCAGGCCTTCCACACGAATGTCTTGGATAGTGAATGGGTCCAAAGCCCACGACAGCTTGGCAAGCAGCATCAACGCAGCTGCAGCCGTGGTCTTGCGAAGAAGCGAAGAAGGGATGGAATATGTCATTTGTGATAGCAACCAGAGCCGCTCATTATGCAGCAGGGGCAAGAAAGTCAGCCCAAGAGCCGAGACAAATCGTTAAAGAACGCAATGCACATCATGAGCAGCAAAACGGCTATACCGCCTTTTTGCAAGCGCTCCATCCATTGCAGGGTGGGTGGCTTGCCAGTGACAGCCTCCCAAAGATAATACATCAGGTGACCGCCATCGAGCACCGGTAGCGGCAGCAGATTGAGCACGCCCAGACTGACGCTGATCAGGGCCAAAAAGGCCAGGTATTGGGTGAGGCCGACCTCGGCAGATTTGCCCGCGTATTCGGCAATCGTCAGCGGCCCGCTGATGTTCTGCAGCGAGGCTTGGCCGATAACCATCTTGGCCATCATCTTGACCGTCAGCGCCGAGACTTCCCAGGTCTTTTGCGCACCCCGGGCAAGGCCTTCCCAGGGGCCATAGCGCACATCCACCATCGCAGGCGGCGCGCCGATGAACGCGCCCAGGCGCCCGATCTTGCTGCCCTTGTCCTCGCTTTGCGCGAGCTGCACCGGCACATGCAGCTGCGCGCCGTTGCGCGACACCAGCCAGTCCTGCAGAGCAGGCACGCCCTGCTCGCCCGTTGCGCGGATCATGCGGCGCAGCTCGCCGCCATCGCCCACGCGCTGGCCATCGATGGACAGCACCTTGTCGCCCTTGCGCAGCGCCGACTGGGCTGCGGCACTGCCCGCCTCAAAGTCGCCGAGCATGGCATCAGTCCAGGCGTGGGTCAAACCAATTTTGTCGACCAGCTTGGCATCGGCCTCGCGGGCATCGATGGTGGACAGCGGCAAGCGGTAGCTGCGCTCTGCCGCGCCGGCACCGGGGCGGGCGCTCAGCACCACATCCTTGCCACCCAGCGCGGCCTGCGCCACAAACCAGCGCAGGTCGTCGAGCGAGCGCACCGCTTCAGGTTCCGCATCGGGGAAACCCATGGACACAATTTCTTCACCGCCTTGCAGGCCTGCCTGCGCGAGCAAGCTGGCAGCCGGCGGCGTGCCAACAATGGCGGCGGGCTCGCGCACGCCCACCCAGTTCACGCAGGCATAGAGCAGCACGGCCAGCAGCAGGTTGGCCAGCGGCCCGGCGGCGACGATGGCGGCGCGCGCGCGCAGCGGCTGCACATTGAAGGCCAGATGGCGCTCATGCGCGGCGACCGGCGCCTCGCGCTCATCGAGCATGCGCACATAGCCGCCCAGCGGAATGGCGCTGATGACGAATTCGGTGTCTGCGCCTTTTTTCTTCCAGCGCAACAGGGGGCGGCCGAACCCCAGCGAGAAACGCAGCACTTTCACGCCGCAAGCCACGGCCACGCGGTAGTGGCCATATTCGTGCACGGCGATCAAAACGGCCAGCGCAACGACAAATGCAACAACGGTCAACATTGCTCAAGCCCTTGCTATGAAAAACGCGATTCTACTGAGCCGGACAATAGCCCTGTCAAACGGCCAGCTCCGAAATAAGGCCTTGGGCGTAGGCGCGCACCTCGGCATCGAGCGCCAGCAGCGCATCGATGCTGTCGGGCGCCTGCGGCTGCACGCCTTCGAGCGCCTGCGCATTGACCTGGTAGATCTGGTCAAAGCGCATGCGGCCATCCAGAAAAGCGGCGACGGCCACTTCGTTGGCGGCATTGAGCACCGTGCTCGTGCCATGGGGCGCACGCAGCGCCTGCCAGGACAGGTGCAGGCCGGGAAAGCGTGTTGCATCGGCCTCTTCAAAGGTCAGTGCCGAGAGCTTGGCGAAATCCAGTGGCGCGGCGCCACTGGCCACGCGCTCGGGCCAGGCCAGGCCACAGGCAATCGGCACGCGCATATCGGGCGTGCCCAGCTGGGCCAGCACCGAGGCATCGCGCAACTGCACCATCGAATGCACGATCTGCTGCGGATGGATCACCACCTTGATCTGCTCGGGCTGCAGGTTGAACAGCCAGCGCGCCTCGATCACCTCCAGCGCCTTGTTCATCATCGTGGCCGAGTCGATCGAGATCTTGCGGCCCATCGCAAAGTTGGGATGGTTGCCGGCCTGCTGCGGCGTCACATCGCGCAAGCTCGCTGGCTCACGGGTGCGGAAGGGCCCGCCCGAGGCCGTGAGGATGATGTGGTCCACGCGCTGGGGCCAGACCGCGGGGTCTTCGGGCAGGCACTGGAAGATGGCCGAATGCTCGCTGTCGATCGGCAGCAAGGTCGCGCCGCCGTCAGCGACCGCATCCATAAAGAGCTGGCCACCGACGACCAGCGCTTCCTTGTTGGCCAGCATCAAGCGCTTGCCGGCCTTGGCCGCAGCCATCGCCGGGCGCAGGCCAGCGGCGCCCACAATGGCCGCCATCACCGCATGTACATCGCTGTGGGAAGCCACCATCTCCAGCGCCGCCTCGCCTTCGAGCACTTCGACCCGGCTGCCTGCCGCTTGCAGGCCTTCGCGCAAAGCGGTGGCGGCGGTGGCACTGGTCATCACCGCGTAGCGCGGCTGGAACTGCAGGCACTGCGCGAGCATCAGGTCCACGCGCGAATGCGCGCTCAGCGCAAAAACGCGGTAGAGGTCGGGGTGGCGCGCCACCACATCGAGCGTGTTGGTTCCAATCGAGCCCGTCGATCCGAGCACGGTAACTTGCATGGTCATCGCGAGGTTCACTTATCCAAAAATTGCAGCAGCATCAGCGCAAGCGGCACGGTCGGCAAGATGGCATCGATGCGGTCGAGCACGCCACCATGGCCGGGCAGCAGATGGCTGCTGTCCTTCATGCCGGCGCTGCGCTTGACGAGGGACTCTACCAGGTCACCGGCCACGCTCATGCCAGCCAGAAACACGCAGGACAGCACCATCAGCCAGGGCGAAAAATCCCAGAGCCGGCTGTAGAAGCTAGGCACCTGCGCGCCAAAATGGCGATCTGCCCAGCTCCACACCAAGGCCATCAGCAGCACGCCCAGCGCGCCGCCCCATACGCCTTCCCAGCTTTTGCCCGGGCTGATGGCCGGCGCGAGCTTGTTCTTGGTAAAACGCAGACCGAACTGGCGGCCTGCAAAATAAGCGCCAATGTCGGCCATCCACACCAGGGCAAAGACCGACAGCAGAAAATTCACACCCATCCACTTGGCCTGTGCAATGGCCAGCCAGGCCACCCACAGCGCCAGCACACCCACGACCAGGCGCAGCGCACGCGGAATGGGCGCCCAGCCAGGCACGCCACCCTTGAGCAAGAAGGCGGCCATCAGCACCCAGGCGGCACCAGCCACCAGCCACACAGTGGGCAGCGCCGCCTGCGTCCAGCCCATGGCCCAGGCAGCGCCGCACAGCAGCAACGCGACAGCCCCCAGGCCGTACGCGGCCATGCCTTGCAGGCCATTGAGGCGCCCCCACTCCCAGGCCGCGGCGACCACGGCCAACAGCATCAACGCAGCAAAGGGAACCGGATTGGCCGCAGCGATGGCGGGCACCAGAATCAGCAGGAGAACAATGGCCGTGATGATGCGTTGTTTGAGCAAATGGATCTCCTGAAAAAACAAAACTGATGCCTACAGTAGCAGGCATCAGCGGGCAGGTGCACTACGAGGGGGACTGGACCAGTTGCTCGGACGTCTTGCCAAAGCGGCGCTCGCGCCGCTGGAATTCGGCCATCGCCTCGTCCAGAGCCTGCTCGTCAAAATCAGGCCACCACTTGTCACTGAAATACAGCTCCGAATAGGCCGATTGCCACAGCAGAAAATTGCTGATGCGCATCTCGCCACCGGTTCGGATCAGCAGATCGGGGTCCGGCACATGGGCCAGCGCCATGGCATCGTTGAGGGCCACTTCGTTGATGGCCTGGCCCGCAGCGGCCAGCTTGGCCGCCGCCTGAGCAATATCCCAGCGGCCGCCATAGTTAAAGCAGACATTGAGCACCATGCGGTCGTTGTGGGCCGTAGCCTGCTCGGCTTGCGCCAGGCCCGCCTGCACCTTGGCAGACAAGGAAGCGCGGTCACCGACAAAGAACAAACGGATGCCATCACGGGCCAGCGATGGCACCTCCTTGGCCAGTGCGCCGGCCAGCAGGTTCATCAGGCCATCGACCTCGTCGGTTGGCCGGTTCCAGTTCTCGGAAGAAAAGGCAAACACGGTGAGCACCTTGACGCCGCGCTCGGCACAGGCCTTGGCGCAGCGGCGCAGCGAGTCCACCCCTTGCTTGTGGCCTGCCAGGCGTGGCAGAAAACGGCGTTTGGCCCACCGGCCATTGCCATCCATCACGATGGCAATGTGGTGCGGTATTGCAGCAGCAGTCATGCGCGGAAAAACAGATCCAGACCTGGATCAGACCGCCATGATGTCTTTTTCTTTCTCGACCACCAACTGGTCGATCAGCTGGATGTGCTTGTCGGTGATCTTCTGCACCTCGGCTTCCGAGCGCTTTTGGTCGTCTTCCGACGCTTCCTTGTCCTTGACCAGCTTCTTGACGCCTTCGTTGGCATCGCGGCGCAGGTTGCGGATGGCGATCTTGGCGTTCTCGCCTTCGGCCTTGACCAGCTTGGTCATTTCCTTGCGGCGCTCTTCGCTCATCGGCGGCATCGGCACGCGGATCAGGTCGCCCATCGAGGCGGGGTTCAGGCCCAGGTCGCTTTCGCGGATGGCCTTTTCGACCTTGGCCGCCATGGCCTTTTCCCAAGGCGTCACGCTGATGGTGCGGCTGTCTATCAAGGCCACGTTAGCCACTTGCGACAGCGGCATCATCGAGCCGTAGTAGTCAACCTGGATGGTGTCCAGCAGCGCGGGATTGGCGCGGCCGGTGCGGATCTTGGTCAGGTTGTTTTTGAACGCGGCAATCGATTGGTCCATCTTGCCTTCGAGATTCTTCTTGATTTCAGCGACTGTCATTGTCAACTCCTAACTACCACATTCTGCACTTGCACACGCCAGCCGCCCATCAGGCGTAGACCAGCGTGCCCTCATCTTCACCCATCACCACGCGCTTGAGCGCGCCACTCTTGACGATGGAGAATACACGGATGGGCAGTTTCTGATCACGGCACAGGGCGAAGGCCGTCGCATCCATGATGCCCAGGTTGCGGCTCATCGCCTCATCAAAACTCAGCTTGGTGTAGAGCGTGGCATTGGGATCCTTCATCGGATCGGCCGTGTAGACACCGTCGACCTTGGTGGCCTTGAGCACCAATTCTGCGCCAATTTCAGCACCGCGCAGCGCCGCTGCGGTATCGGTGGTGAAGAAGGGGTTGCCCGTGCCTGCGGCAAACACCACAACCTTGCCCTCTTCAAGGTACTGCAGCGCCTTGGGGCGCACATAGGGCTCGACCACCTGCTCGATGCCGATGGCCGACATCACGCGGGCTGTCAGGCCCTGCTTGTCCATCGCATCGGCCAGCGCCAGTGCATTCATCACCGTCGCGAGCATGCCCATGTAATCGGCAGTGGCACGGTCCATGCCGACCGAGCCGCCGGCCACGCCGCGGAAGATATTGCCGCCACCGATCACGACAGCGACCTGAACGCCCAGCCGAGTCACCTCGGCAATCTCCTCGACCATCCGCACAATGGTTGCGCGGTTGATGCCAAAAGCATCATCCCCCATCAGAGCTTCACCGGAGAGTTTGAGAAGAATGCGCTTGTGGGCAGGGCTTTGGGACATGGTGGAGAGCTCCAGGTGTGGGGGATGGGTGAAAAAACGATAGGTGAAACAAAGGGGCCGTAGCCCCTTTGTCAGGATGATTACTGGCCCTTGGCGGCCGCAACCTGCGCGGCGACCTCGGCAGCGAAGTCATCCACCTTCTTCTCAATGCCCTCACCCACCACGTAGAGCGTGAAGCTCTTGATCGAGGTGTTGGCGGCCTTGAGCATTTGCTCGACGGTTTGCTTGCCGTCAGCGGCCTTCACGAAGACCTGGTTGAACAGCGAGACTTCCTTGAGGTACTTCTGCACAGCGCCGTCCACCATCTTGGCGGCGATGTCAGCGGGCTTGCCCGACTCTTCCGCCTTGGCGGCAGCGACGGTGCGTTCCTTCTCGATCAGCTCGGCAGGCACGTCAGCGCTGGTCAGCGCCACGGGCTTCATCGCAGCCACGTGCATGGCCACGTCCTTGGCCGCTTGCGCGTCGCCTTCGAACTCGACCACCACACCGATGCGGGTGCCGTGCAGGTACAGCGCCAGGTTGCTGCCTTCGAAGCGCTTGAAGCGGCGGAACGACATGTTCTCGCCGATCTTGCCGACCAGGCCCTTGCGCACGTCTTCCAGGGTGGGGCCAAAGCCGTCTTGCTCGTAAGCCAGTGCGCTCAGGGCCGCCACGTCGGCAGGGTTCTTTTCGGAGACCAGCTTGGCCGCTGCATTGGCCAGGGCGATGAAGCTGTCGTTCTTGGAGACGAAGTCGGTTTCGCTGTTGACTTCGATGATCGCGCCGTTGTTGCCTTCAACCACAGCGGCGATCACGCCTTCAGCGGCAATACGCGATGCTGCCTTGCCGGCCTTGGTGCCCAGCTTGACGCGCAGCAGCTCTTCGGCCTTGGCCATGTCGCCATCAGCCTCGGTCAGAGCCTTCTTGCATTCCATCATGGGCGCGTCGGTCTTTGCGCGCAGTTCTGCCACCATGCTTGCGGTAATTGCCATTTTTCTCTCTCCGTATTCAGTTCAGTTGGGGTGATTGTGGAAACGTAGGTAAAAAAAACGGGGCTAATCTGGAGCCCCGCTTTTCATTCGCGGCCCAATGGGCAGCCCTGTGGATTAAGCAGCGGTGTTTTCCACTTCCACAAACTCGTCGCCTTCTTCGCCGGCAGCAGCCTTGACCACGTCGTTCACGGCGTTGGCACGGCCTTCCAGGATCGCGTCGGCGATACCGCGAGCATACAGCTCCACAGCCTTGGCCGAGTCATCGTTACCAGGGATCACGTAGTCGATACCTTCTGGGTTGTGGTTGGTGTCAACCACGCCGATCAGAGGAATGCCCAGCTTCTTGGCTTCAGCGATGGCAATCTTGTGGTAGCCCACATCGATCACGAAAATGGCATCTGGCAGTGCGTTCATGTCTTGAATGCCGCCGATGTCCTTTTCCAGCTTTTCCAGCTCACGAGCAAACATCAGTTGCTCTTTCTTGCTCATCGATTCCAGACCTGCTTCTTGCTGGGCCTTCATGTCCTTCAGACGCTTGATCGAGGTCTTGACGGTCTTGAAGTTGGTCAGCATGCCACCCAACCAGCGTTGGTCGACGTAAGGCACGCCAGCACGTTGTGCTTCGGTGGCCAGGATTTCGCGCGCTTGGCGCTTGGTGCCCACCATCAAGATGGTGCCACGGTTGGCCGACAGCTGCTTGATGAACTTTTGTGCGTCCTGGAACAGAGGCAGGGTCTTTTCCAGGTTGATGATGTGAATCTTGTTGCGGCTACCGAAAATGTACTGGCCCATCTTGGGGTTCCAGAAACGGGTTTGGTGGCCAAAGTGGACGCCGGCTTCCAGCATCTCGCGCATCGTAACGGACATATATCTTCTCCGAAGGTTAGGTCTAAAATTCTGCCCCACTATCACGGCAGCCGTGCCTGTGCACCGCATGCCGCAACACCTTAGGTAGGCAGGTTTGCGATTTCGTTTTGAACCGATGCGGCAAGCCACACTCGGCAAAACCCTAGGATTCTAACATAGTCCGGCATGGGTCGCGAAGAAGTTGCACCAACCCCCACCTTGACGATTGCTTGCGTTTTTTGAACCACAGTGGCGCGCCTTACCACGGCAAGCGCAAAAAACTAGGCACAATCTGGCACTCGAACGCACGGCTTTTGCAAATGCTTGCACCGGCCGCGCCCCATCCTATGAACGGCCCCCTGTTTTTGTTGTTATGAAGATTGCGATCGTTGGAGCAGGCATTGCAGGTATAGCAACGGCCTTCGAGCTGATGGAGGCCGGCAACGAGGTCAGTATCTTCGAGCAGCACCGCGCAGCTGGCGAGGAGGCCAGCTTTGCCCCCTCAGGGCTGATGTGGCCTTGCGCGATCAATCCCTGGGGTGCCACCGCCTTCCAGCAAGCCTTGCAGCTGGGCATGTCGCGCCCGGCGTTTGCCGAGCTGCAGGTCCAGGGCAGCGTGCTCTCCTCTCCCCGCCGCTGGGCGCGCCGCCAGCAAGGCATTGCCAAAAAGCTGCGCGACCGCGAAACCCTGCCTGCGCTGCAGTCGCTGGAGCTGCTGGCCATGCAGCGCATGCAGCATGTGCAGGAAATGCTGGAGATCAACGGCCAGTTCAGCCAGGGCCTGCTGCTGCCGCTGCGCAAGGAGCCCAGCGCCGCTGCGCTGTATGAACTGACCCGGCGCCTGTCGGCCGCGCATATTGACTACCAGCGCTGCGACGAAGCCCAAACCCGCGCCATCGAGCCGGGCCTGGCCACCGAGATCCAGATCGCCGGCGCCCTGCACCTGCCGGAAGCTTGGTCGGGCAATGGGCGCTTGTTTTCGCAGGGGCTGCTGCAGGCGCTGCAAGCGCATGGCCTGCAGCTCCATACCCAGCAGCCCGTCAGCGGCATCCAGAGTGCAGGCCAGGGCGTGCGCGTGCAGCTGACCGCCGGCACGCAGGATTTCGATGCGGTGGTGCTCTGCGCCGGCGCCCACACCAACCAGCTGCTGCGCCCGCACCATGTGCAGCTGCCCAGCGCGCCTATCTATAGCTATAGCGCGAGCATCCAGATCAGCGAAGAGTCGCTGGCCCCGCGCCGCGCAATCATCGATCTGGAAAACAACATGATCCTGACGCGCCAGGGCTCGCGCCTGCGCATCAGCGGCGGCGCCGAGCTGGGCTACGCCGACAGCCCCGAGCGCAGCGATGACGCCCGCCACGCCCTGATCAGCGTGCTGCTCGAGTGGTTCCCCGGCTGCATCCAGCCGAGCCAATCGATCCTGCAGATGTGGCGCGGCGCGCGCCTGACGGTGCCCGATGGCCTGCCGGTTGTGGGCGCCTCCGGCATCCCGGGCGTCTGGCTCAACACCGCCCACGGCGGCTATGGCTGGGGGCTGTCGATGGGCTGCGCCCACCATGTGCGCCAGCTGGTCATGGGCCAGAGCACCAGCACCGCCCCCGAAGCGCTGGATCTTCACCGCCTGCGCTAACCAGCTGTACCAGCCACCCAGGCCAGGGCCTGCGCTACGATGGTGCCATGCCCGCTTCTGCCACTCTGCCCTATCCCGCCCTGCTCTCCAGCGACCAGGTTCGCGCGCGCGAGCAATCGCTGGCGGCCACGCTGCCCCACTACCGCCTGATGGCCCGCGCTGGCGAAGCCACAGCCCGCCTGGCCCTGGCGATTGCGCCGCATGCCCGGCATATCTGGGTGGCCTGCGGCGCCGGCAACAACGGCGGCGATGGCCTCGAAACCGCCATCCATCTGCGAGCCGCCGGCAAGACCGTGCATATCAGCCTGCAGCCCAGCGCCGGCAAGGCCCTGCCCGCCGATGCCGCCCATGCGCTGCAACGCGCCCAGGCCGCAGGCCTGGCGATCAGCGCGCAACCGCCCGCCCATTTCGACCTGGCCATCGATGCAGTCTGGGGCATTGGCCTGAGCGCCGGCCGCAGCGCCCCCACCGAAGGCCCCGCGCTGGCCTGGCTGCAGCAGCTGCTGGAAACCGATCGCGATGTGCTGTGCATCGACACGCCCTCGGGCCTGCTGGCCGATACCGGCGCCTGGCTGCCATGGCTAGAACCCCTGGTGCCACAAGCCCCCAGAGGCCGCCGCTTCACGCTCAGCATGCTGGCCCTCAAGCCCGGGCTTTTTACCCTGCAGGGGCGCGACTGGGCCGGCGAGGTCTGGCTGGCACCGCTGTCGGCCCACAACCCGGTCTGGCGCTGTGACCGGATTCCTGCCGCCGATATGGATACCTCCTCAGGCACCGGCCAGTTGGTCATCCGCGCCCAAAACCCTCTGCCCACCCACAACAGCCACAAAGGCCTGTTTGGCGATGTCGGTGTCATCGGCGGCCAAAGCGCCAGCCACGATGGCCAGGGCATGGAAGGCGCCGCCATGCTGGCCGCCAGCGCGGCGCTGCATGCCGGGGCCGGCCGGGTCATGCTACATCTGCTGGGCAGCAGCTGCACATCGCCCAGGCCTGGCGGCATCGCGGCCGACATCATGCTCCGATCGCTGGAGGCCATGCGCGCACTGCGCGGCAGCCTGGTCTGTGGTTGCGGCGGTGGCAGCCTGGTCAGCGATGTGATTCCTCAGGCCTTGCCGCATGCAGGCAGCCTGGTGCTCGATGCCGATGCGCTCAACGCCATCGCCGCCCAAGCCGCTGTACAAACAGCGCTGCTGCAGCGGGCAGCCCAAGCCAGTGCGACTGGGCCCACGGTGCTCACCCCCCACCCACTGGAGCTGGCGCGCCTCTTGGGCAGCAGCACTGCGCAGATCCAGCGCGACCGCATAGGCGCCGCGCGCCAGGCGGCGCAGCAATGGCAGTGCCTGGTAGTGCTCAAGGGCAGCGGCTCGGTCATTGCCGCGCCAGATGGGCGCTATGCCATCAACCACAGCGGCAATGCCCGCCTGTCGATTGGCGGCACCGGCGATGTGCTGGCGGGCTGCATCGGCGCGCACCTGGCAGCGTTGCCGCCCGGCAGCAGCTGGGCGGAGGCCTGGCAGCCGCTGCTCCATGCCGTCTGGCTGCATGGCCATGCGGCCGATATCTGGCCGCCGGCACGCATGCTGACGGCATCGCGCCTGGCGCGCAGCCTGCAACGGCCAGGCTGACAACCAGACTCGGACTTAGCCGCGCCCCACAAACGGCATCTTGGTGGCCATCACCGTGTGGAACAGCACATTGCATTCCAGCGGCAGATTGGCCATATAGAGCACCGACTGGCCCACAACATCCACATCCATCAGTGGCTCGGGCGCAATCTCGCCATGCGCCTGCATGACGCCCTGGGTCATGCGCATCGCCAGCTCGGTGCCGGCATTGCCCACATCGATCTGGCCGACAGCGATGTTCCACTTGCGGCCATCGAGCGCGGCGGTCTTGGTCAGGCCCATCACCGCATGCTTGGTGGCGGTATAGGCAATCGACATGGGCCGGGGCGCATGGGCCGAGATGGAGCCGTTGTTGATGATGCGCCCGCCCATCGGCGACTGCTGGCGCATCACGCGAAAAGCCTGCTGCAAGCAATAGAACATGCCGTTGAGGTTGACATTGACAACATCCTGCCAGGTCTCGACCGGCAGCTCATCGATCGGCACCGCAGGCGCGCCGCGCCCGGCGTTGTTGAACAGCATGTCCACGCGGCCAAACTGGGCCACGGCCGCATCGAACAAGGCCTTGACCGCCACCGGGTCGGCCACATCGGTGGGCACCACCAGGGCCTGGCCGGCGTCTGCCACATGGCTGGCCACTTCCTGCAAAGGCTGCGCGCGGCGGCCGGCCAGCACCACCGACCAGCCGTCCTTCATCAAGGCCAGCGCCGCTGCGCGGCCAATCCCGGTGCCCGCACCGGTCACCACTGCAATCTTGCGCGTCTTCTCGGTCATCCGTACTCCTTCGATAGTTCTCAGCTCTGTGAACGAAAAAAGCCAGGCCATCCCGGGGATGGCCTAGCTTCGATCATAGTGAATTCACAGCCGATCAGCGGCGTTTGCGCGGTGTCTTCTGTCCCGGTTGTTTGCTCGCGCCGGCGCCCCGGTCATTGCCACGCGGCTTGCCGGCAGCATGCGCAGCACCCTTGGCCTTGCGCTTGAGGCTGGCGCGCTGGGCGTCATAGGCCTCATCGCGCCCCTCGCGCTGGCGGCTGGACGGCGACGACGCCACCTTGGCCGCACGGCCGTTGGAGGCCGGTGCGCGGGCTGCATCCTCACCCTCGCGCACCAGGCGGAAGTCGATCTTGCGCGCATCCAGATCCACGCGGCTGACCTGGATCTGCAGGCGGGTGCCAATCGTGTAGCGGATGCCGGTGCGCTCGCCGCGCAGCTCCTGGCGCATCTCGTCAAAGCGGAAGTAATCACCCCCCAGCTCGGTGATGTGGATCAGGCCTTCGACATAGAGCTGGTCCAAGGTCACGAACAGGCCAAACGAGGTGACGGCCGAGACCATGCCGCTGTACTCCTCGCCCAGGTGCTCGCGCATGTACTTGCACTTGAGCCAGGCTTCGACATCGCGGCTGGCCTCATCGGCACGGCGCTCATTGGCACTGCAATGCAGGCCCGCCGCTTCCCAGGCCTGCACTTCGCGCGATACGCGTTGCACACGCTCGGCCTGCAGCTTTTGCTTGGGGGCAGCCACCCGGCTGGCCAGCCGCTTGGCCAGCTTGGCCTCGGCCTCTCCAGGCGTGGGCAGCAGCGGCAGCTGGTAGCGCTTGCCCAGCAGGGCGGCCTTGATAACGCGGTGCACCAGCAAATCAGGGTAACGGCGGATCGGGCTGGTGAAGTGGGTATACGCCTCGTAGCCCAGGCCAAAGTGGCCGCTGTTGATCGGCGTGTAGATCGCCTGCTGCATCGAGCGCAGCAGCATGGTGTGGATCTGCTGGGCATCGGGCCGGTCCTTGGTGGCCTGGGCAATGGCCTGGAACTCAGCCGGACTCGGGTCGTCGCTGATCGACAAGCCCACCCCCATGGCCTTGAGGTAGCCGCGCAGGATGTCCTGCTTCTCGGGCGTCGGGCCTTCGTGCACCCGGAAGAGCCCGGGCTGGCCGCTTTGCTGGATGAAATCTGCCGCGCAGACATTGGCTGCCAGCATCGCCTCTTCAATCAGGCGGTGGGCCTCGGTGCGGGTGCGGGGCACGATTTTCTCGATGCGGCCGTTCTCGTCACAGATGATCTGCGTCTCGGTGGTCTCGAAATCCACCGCGCCGCGACGGCCACGCGCCGACAGCAAAGCCTTGTACACATCGTGCAGGTTGAGCAGGTCAGCCACACGCTCCTTGCGCTTGATCGCTTCCTGGCCCCGGGTGTTGGCCAGAATGGCCGCCACCTCGGTATAGGTAAAGCGCGCATGGCTGTGCATCACCGCAGGGTAGAACTGGTAGGCCTGCAGCTCACCATCGGCGGTGACCAGCATATCGGCCACCATGCACAGGCGGTCCACGTTGGGATTGAGCGAACACAGGCCGTTGGAGAGCTTCTCCGGCAACATGGGGATCACGCGGCGCGGAAAGTAGACGCTGGTGGCACGGTCGTAGGCATCAACGTCGATGGCATTGCCGTTCTGCACATAGTGGCTCACATCGGCAATCGCCACCAGCAGGCGCCAGCCCTTGGTGCGGCCAATCTTGGCGGGCTCGCAGTACACCGCATCGTCAAAATCACGCGCATCTTCACCATCGATGGTGACCAGCGGGATATCGGTGAGGTCGATGCGGGCCTTGCGGTCGGCCAGGCGCACCTTGTCCGGCAGCTTCTTGGCCAGCGCCAGGCACTCGTCCGAGAACTCATGGGGCACGCCATATTTGCGCACCGCAATCTCGATTTCCATGCCGGGGTCGTCGATCTCGCCCAGCACCTCGACAACGCGGCCCACCGGCTGGCCAAACAAGGCTGGGGGCTCGGTCAACTCCACCACGACAACCTGGCCGGTCTTGGCCGCGCCAATCGCCCCATTGGGGATCAGCACATCCTGGCCATAGCGCTTGTCCTCGGGCGCTACCAGCCAGACGCCGCTTTCCTGCAGCAGCCGGCCAATGATGGGCTGCGCGGAGCGCTCGATGATTTCAACAATGCGGCCCTCGGGGCGGCCGCGGCGGTCGGTGCGCACGATGCGGGCGCGGACCCGATCACGGTGCAGTACGGCGCGCATTTCATTGGCCGGAATGTAGATGTCGCTTTCGTTGTCATCCCGGATCACAAAGCCGTGGCCTTCACGGTGGCCTTGGACTACACCTTCAATTTCTTCTGACAAATTATCTGCTCCTGTTTTGGAAGCCGTTTTTTTGATATACAATCTGATTCTTTCCTGAAATGCCCAGGTGGCGGAATTGGTAGACGCACTAGTTTCAGGTACTAGCGGGTAACTCCGTGGAGGTTCGAGTCCTCTCCTGGGCACCAAGTTTAACGACAAGTACAACTTGTTTTGTGAAAACGGTGAAAAATCAGTCTTAACGGGCTGGTTCAACAGTGGTTTTTTAGGAAAGTCGATAAGGGGCACTGCCCTGCATCATCAGCCCAGGTGGCGGAATTGGTAGACGCACTAGTTTCAGGTACTAGCGAGTAACATCGTGGAGGTTCGAGTCCTCTCCTGGGCACCAGACATAAGCCGTTGCACTTTCGTGCAGCGGCTTTTTCTTTGTCTGCGATGGGCATCGACGGCGCAAACCGCATCTTTGCGCTCCCGATATAGCCTGCGCTCGGCAGGCACCACACCATCAGCTGCAGAGGTGGCAGACCCCCCCCTCGCCACACTCCTCTGTACAGTGATGCCGTATTCTCTTGGGCGCCATGCCAGCTTGCATCACTTGCCAAACCTGGCCGGCACCAGCCACTGCAACCGCTCGCAGCACCTTGGAACTGGGGCAGCCGCTGAGCGAAATGGCACCCCCACCCGGCGCTCTGAAAAATTTTCCGAATTTGCCCCGAAGCGGTCAAAAATCACCCCTATAATTGCGGCTTCCCTGAAAGCCCAGGTGGCGGAATTGGTAGACGCACTAGTTTCAGGTACTAGCGGGTAACTCCGTGGAGGTTCGAGTCCTCTCCTGGGCACCAAACAGCAAAAGCTGCTGCACACACGATGTGCAGCAGCTTTTTTGCTTTGGGCCGGGCATGCTTTGCGGCAGCGCACAGCCACCCGCAGTCTCACGCTATCTTTTTTGAGAAAAATTTTGCAGTTTTTCTAAAACCGCCACCAACACCCTCCTATAATTGCTCCATCCTGAAAGCCCAGGTGGCGGAATTGGTAGACGCACTAGTTTCAGGTACTAGCGAGTAACATCGTGGAGGTTCGAGTCCTCTCCTGGGCACCAAACATCAAGCCATTGCACCCATGTGCAATGGCTTTTTTGTTGTCTGCTTGCACGCAAGCTGCCAGCCCGCAGCCACCACAGGACCCGCCCTTCACTCCCCTCTCCACCAGGTAAGCCCAGCACCAGGCCCATAAAAAACGCCCTGGCGTTCAAGCACAGGGCGTTGTGAGGGCGGCGCTGTAGAAGGCTTACTTCTTCAGCAAAGCCTTCAAGGCATTTTGCAGGCGGCGGGCCGAGGCCTCGTCGCTGCTGGTGGCCAGTACCTTGGCAACATCCTGCTGCCAGGTCTCTTGCGGCG
This sequence comes from Comamonas koreensis, assembly GCF_014076495.1. Taxonomy (NCBI): domain Bacteria; kingdom Pseudomonadati; phylum Pseudomonadota; class Betaproteobacteria; order Burkholderiales; family Comamonadaceae; genus Comamonas; species Comamonas koreensis. The sequence continues at coordinate 3,636,045 of NZ_CP043575.1, forward strand.
AAGGATCATTGCGGCGCGTCAGCAGCTGCAATTGCAGTGCACGGCGGGCATTGATGTGCTCGGCAGGGGTGGGCACTTCCGCTGCCATCTCCAGGCGCAGCATGGCTTCGCGGCCATCACCGGCAGCAGGCGCGGCAATGGCCTGGCTCCAGCTGTTGCGCGAGCCGCTGGCAAGGCGTCCCAGATCCTGGGCCTGGGGCAGCAGCGCGGCATCGCGCTTGCTCCATGCATCCATCATCTGCGTCAGCGCCTGGCCATGGGCCTGGGTGGCGAGCTTGCGCAGCGCAGCCTGGGCATGCTCCACCGCATCGCGTTGGGCGCGAAAGGCGGCATCGCCCAGACGGGGGCCCCGGTCTTCGCGCGGCGCTCGGTCCATGCGCTCACCCCGGCCAAAGCGGTCATCTCCACCACGGCGCTCCTGGCCACGGTCGCTGCGCGGGCCACGGCTGTCGCGGCCATCGCGGCTGTCACGGCGATCGCCACCAGGCTTGCCGGGGCGGCCAGCGGCTGCGGGCGCATCACGGCGCATACCGGGGCGGTCATCGCCGCTGCGCTGGGCAATCACGGGCTTGGGGGCCACAGGTGTTGGCGCTGGTGCCGGAGCAGCAGCGGCCTCTGCATCGGCACCCTCCTGGGCTGCAGGTTCTGCTGGCTGCTCCGCATCCACTGGTGCTGCCGCATCTACAGCAGCCGCATTTGCTGCAACCGCTTCTGGCGCCGCTGCCTTTGGTGCAGCGGCAACAGGCTCGGCCGCCACTGGGGCTTGCTGGGCCTGCAGCGCTTGCTGCAAACCATTGAGCGCGGCCTGGATCTGGGCAGCATCGCCACTGTGGTTGGCCGCTTCGAGCGCCTTGGAGGCGTCGAGCACGGCCTGGTCGCGGGCGCTCAGCTGGTGCTGCACACGTTCGCGCTGCTGGGTCTTGCGGGCAAAGGCTTCATCGAGTGGCTTGCGGAACGCATCCCAGAGCTTTTGCTCATGGCGGCGGTCCATCGGCACGGACTGGGCTTCGGTCTGCCACTGGCGCTGCAGCTCACGCACGGCGTCAATGTTCAGGTTGGGCGCAGCGGCCAGCTCCACGGCCTGGGCCACCATGGCTTCGCGGCGCGCAATGCTCTGCTTCTGGGCTGCATGCAAAGGCGCAGAGGCCTCGTGCAGCGCGGTCTTCCAGGCCTCTTGCAGCTCGGCATAGGCCTTTTCGCCCACATGGCCACTGGCGCGCCAGCGGTCACCAAACTGGAACAGGTCGCGCTGAATGCGCTTCCAATCGGTCGATGGCTTGTGCGCCTCGACCCAGCCCTTGAGCTCGGCAATCAGGGCCTCGCGCTCGGCGCGGTGCTTGGCGCCCTCTTCGCGCACCTTGGACAGCCAGACCTCGACATGCTTGTAAGCAGCGTTGCAGGCCTCATCAAACTTCTTCCACAGCGCATGGTTGGTGGGGCCGCTTTGGTCGGCCTTCTTCCAGTCCTCGCGCAGCTGGCGCAGCGCTTCTTGCAGCTTGCGGCCGCCCAGCTCCTGGCCTTCGGGGCGGGCGAGCAAGCCCTGGGCCTTGGCCAGCAGCTCCTCGCGCACCTTGTCGGCGCTCCAGCGCTGCCAGCCTTCGAGTTCACCGGCGGCGATCAGCGCGGTGTTGACCTGCGATTCCAGGTCCTGGTCGATCAGCTTGCCGTGCTGCTTGAGGGCAGCGCGCAGCTGCTGCGCCGCGCTGGATGCGCCCTTGCCATGGCCTTCGGCCGTATGGGCCTGCAAGGCTTTCAGCGCTTCTTGCACCGCATGCTTGGCGCGTTTGGCTTCCTGCGGGTCGGCAGCGGGCTTGGCAGCAGCGGCACGGGCGGCAGCTTGCTCCACTTCGGTGGGCAGGCCGCGCCCGGCGCGGATCTCGTCGGCCCAGACCGGCACCGTGGGCAGCGGCGCTTGCGCATCTTCAGCGGCAGCCAGGGTTTGCTTGAGGGCGGACTGGAACGCATCCCAGACCAGCAGCAGCTGCGACTTGGAGGCGTCGAGCATGCTCGGGTAGCGCGCTTCGACGCTGCCCCAGCTGGCATCGCCTTCGAGCACGGCAGCTTGGTCCTGCCAGTGCTGCACATCGGTGGCCAGTGCCGCCTGGGCAGCCTGGGCATCCTTGTAGGACTTGGTGGAGAGCACTTCGACGCGCTGGGCCAGCAGCACGGCGGCTTCGCGCTGCACCTGCACGCGGTGCTGCAGGTCTTCAATCGTCTTGATGCGGTCGGCCAGCTGGATCTTGAGCGCGGCCAGCGGCTCGCGCGACAGCGGCGCGCCAGCCTTGGCGGCGTCACGCTGCCAGGCCAGGGCATCGGCAATGTTCAGCTTGGAGGCGCCCAGCAGCTTCTCGGCCTTCTCGGCCCATTCCGCGGCGATGGCCTCCTGGCCCTTGGCGCGGCGCATCTCTTCCATGCGCTCACGGATAGCCTTGGCAGCGCCCTTGTCGCGGGCAGACAGCTCCTTGAACACTTCCTGCAGCTGCTCGGCACCCGGGTTGGTCGCCAGCCATTCGCGCACCTTGGCTGCACGCTCGCCCGAGGTGGCAGCCGAGAAAGCACCACCGGTGACGCCATCGAGGGGATGGGGGGCAGCGGCCGCCTTGGCGGGTGCGGGTGCGGGCTCAGGGGTTTCGGGCGTCTTGTTGCGCGAGATAAAGGGGAACATGGAGTCAGTTCAGTCGTAAATACGGCCTGCATCGCAGCGCAATGCAGCGCAATGCAGCGCAATGCAGCCATTGGCACATAAAAAAGAGGGAAGCCGGCCCAAGGGAGTCTCTGCGAAACTGCCTGGCCTGCATCCAGGGTGCTATTTTGACCCGGTTTGGCAAGGACTCCAAGCACACGGGCATCGCTATCAGGTAATTCGGCCGCAGCATGGCCAAAAACAAAGGGCTGGCGCCCTGCGGCCCAGCCCTTGTTCAATGGTGTGTCAGCGCTCAGCGCGGCGCCAGACTGAGCTCGGCATGCGGCGTCCAGTCCTTGTCCTCACCAAAGCCCTCGGTCTTGGCATTGCCCAGGAAGAGGCGCTCCAACTTGACGCCCTTGCTGGCCAGGTAGTCACGCACCGTCACGCCCCGGGCCAGCGCCAGCTCGCGCATCGCATTGTCGGGCACGCTGATGCTGGTCAGCAGCAGGGTTTCCATCTCGGCCACCGGGATGTCGCTGGCCATGCCCACCAGGTTGCGCGGCTTCTGGATATCGGCACGTTTGTACACCTCCTTGAGCAAGGCGGGGTACTCGGCAGCGCTCACGGCCTGCACGTCTTCAGGCTTGCCACCGGCGCGCACAGCGCTGCGGCGCTTTTGCGCCAGCACCAGGTCATCGATGCGGGCCTTGCGCCAGCCGTCCTTCTCGCGCTCCAGATCGGCCTGGCCGGCAACGGTCAGCTGCAGCGCCGGGCGGTCTTCCAGCGCCTTGGCCACCTTATCCAGGCTTTGCTTGCTGTCCGCATCCAGCACCGCACTGCCGGGGGCAAAGGGCACATGGCTGGCTTCGCTGCCGCCACCAAAGGCGCCCGAGAGCAGCGCAAAGGGCGAGGTCACCGCCTTCATGATCAGGTTGCCAATCACCTTGAAGATGATCGGCGCCAGGCGGAACTGCGGATCATTGAGCGAGCCGCTGATGGGCAGGTCCAGGTCGATCACGCCATTGCGGTCGGCCAGCAAGGCCACAGCCAGCTTGACCGGCAGGCTCGCTGGCGCGCCCTGCACCGCATCGCCAAAGGTCAACTGGTTGAGCACCAGCTTGTTGCTGGCCGTCAGCATGCCCTCGGGCGTCACGTCGTACTGCACATCCACGCTCATCTTGCCGCGCTCGATGCCATGGCCGGCGTACTTGATGCTGTAGGGCGTCAGCGGAGACAGCTCCAGATCGCGCACCTTGCCATGGATATTGAGCGCCAGCGGCTTGACCAGCGGGTTGAGCTTGCCGGTGATCTCCAGCGACGCGGTGCCTTCTGCCTTGCCGCGCAGCTCTAGCTCGGCCAGCTGCAACTGGCCGGCCGTCGGCTCGGACGAAAACGCGCCCATGCGCCCGGCCAGCTCGGACAGGTCGGCCGAGTAGTTGGGCCGCACAAACTGGTCGCTGAACTTGACGGTACCGCCGGCCAGCGTGATCGGCCCCATGTCGATAATCGGGCCGGTGGCTGGCTCGGGGCTGGCAGGCGAGGCCGGTGGGCTGACTGCCGCGCCGCCCGAGGCCTCGACCACCACGCCTTCGGATGGCTCCGCCGCATTGCCAGCGCCCGCAGCACTGCTGCCGCCCAGGTCCTGCAGATTGAGCTTGCCGTTCTCCTGCACCACGAGGCGCGCATAAAAGTCGGTCAAGGCCGTCTCGCCGACCTGCACCTTCATGCGCTGGCCCGGCACCATGTCCACGGCCAGGGCGCGCAGGCTCAGCAGCTTCCAGTTCAGCAGGTCATCGCCCGCCCCCATCAACCCAATGCCCAAGGTACCTGTACCCCGGTTGGCAACAGGTGCAGCCGCTTTGCGGCCGGTCTCGCTGGCGCCATTGCCATCGTCATCACTGGCATCATCACCTCTGGCCAGCGCTGCGGCGGCCACCAGGGGGCGCACGCGCACATCATCCAGCCCAGCATCGCCCTTGATATGCAGCACCGGCCCCTTGTCCGATTGGCTGAAGTCCACCGTGCCCCGGAAGTTGGCATCCGCGCGCACGAGGCGCACCGGCAGCAGAGCCGCCGCATAGGGCTCAAAGGCGTGAACGGGCAGCTGGCTCACATTCAGACGCCCCACGGCCGACACTGGCGCCAGGCCCAGGCTGCCGTCATAGGCGATGCGGCCGGGCTCGGCGCGGCCGCTGCCGATCCGGCCCGAGAGCTTGAGCGGCGAGGGCTTGGCCTTGGCCGCCAGCGGCGCATAGTCGCGCAGCTCCAGATCCCAGCCGGTCAGGCGAAAGGCGACCTTGCGTGCGGTCGATTCATCCTGGAAGGCGAGCTGGGCGCCCTTGATCGCGATCACATCCAGCTGCACATCCCAGGGTTTGCTGGCTGCGGCCTTGCTAGAAGTAGCAGGCTTTGCGGGCGCCTTGGCCTCGCTCTGGCGGGCCTGCGATGCCACGAGCCAGTCTTCAAACATCATGCGGCCGTCCTTGGCGCGCGAGACGCCCAGCACCGGCTCAACCAGTTGCACCGAGCCGAGCTTGACCTGCTGGGCTTCGGTGTCCAGCACGGCATCCTTGACTAGCAGCTGGCGCAGCTCCAGCAGGTTGTTCTTGCCCTTGAGGCCGATGGCCGGGCCATGGGGCGGCGCGCAGTTGGCCTTGCTGTTGCACTGCAGGGCCACGTCCGATACGCGCATCTGCGCCAGCGTCAGCTTCAGCGCCGCGCCCAGGCGGCTCAGGTGCATCTCGCTGTCTATCGTGCCCAGCAGGCCCGGCTCAATCACGCCGGTCAAATAAGAAGCCCCCAACTGCAGCGGCAGGCCCGTGGTGGTCACATCCACCTCGGCCATCTGGTCGGTCGCCTTGCCCGAGAACACCAGGCGGCCGGTAGACGGCACGCCCTGCGCACCCGAGAGCCCCGACGAACCCTCAAAACTGAAAGGCTGCTTGAAGGGCCAGGCAATCTGCTGCGCCTCCATGCTGAAGTCATCGAGCTGCACGCGCGCGGGCAGTGGCACGCTCTCATCGACCCAGACTCCCTTGAGACGGCTGAGCTTGAGCGCATCGACCCGCACCGACCAGGCAGGTTGGCCGCTGCTGGCTTTGCCTGCGGATGCGCCAGCTTCTGCAGCGACTGCCTGAGAGTCCGCGTTGTCGGCCTTGTCAGCCTTGTCATCCTTCGCTTCGGGGCTTGCACCATCTGCACTGGCCACGGAGGTTGCAGGCTCTGCCTTGTCTGCGGCGGCAGCGGTTTCTGTGGACTTGGCGGCCTGCGGGGCATCCTCAGCCCGGCGCGGCAGTGCCTGGCCCTGGGCATCGAGCAGGCTCAGCTGGCCATTCTTGCCCCGCTTGAGCGACAGCTGCACCCCATCGAGCGCCAGCTGGGCGATATGCACCTGCCCCAGCAAGGGCTGCACATCGGCCAGTTGCACATCGAGCCGCTCCCAGCCCAGCAATTCGCCGTTGGCCGCGTCGTGCAACTGCACAGCGCTGGCATGCACCTCGCCGCTCAGGCGCACCTGTGTCTTTTCACGTTGTTCAAAGGCCAGAGCCAGGTCGGCATTGAGCACGCCGGCCACCAGCTTGACGGGCAAGGACGCGGGGATATAGGCCAGATAGGGCTGGAGGTCGAGGTCCTTGATCGCAAACTTGGCCTCGGCCTTGCGGTCATCAGCAAAAGGCGTGGCCTCGGCATGGCTGGCAAACTGGCTGCCATTGAGCACAAAGGCCAGCTGGGGCAGCACCTTGATCTCGCGCTTGGATTCGAGGTTGCTCAGAAAGGGAATGCCCAGCTGCAGACCCTGGAGTTCATGGGTCTGGCCCACCGTGTCATCGCGCAAGGCCACCTGCCCGTCTTTGAGCTCGATGTTGTAGAGCGCAAAGTGCGCCGTCTTGCCGTCATCGGCTTTGGGCTCAGGGCTGCGCAGCTTTTGCAGTATGTCGTCAAAATCAAATTTTCCGGGGGCGGTCTGCGCGATGCGCAGCACCGGCTTGTCCACCTGGATGGCATCGAGCACCGGTGCGAGCCTGAACACCGACTGGATATCAGCATCCACATAGATGCGCTCGACCGCCAGCATTGCCGCGCTGTCGGCCTGGGGCCCGGCGATCTGCAGATCGCGCACGGTCAGCTCCAGCGACCAGGGCTTGAACTCCACCGCACCGATATGCACCGCCCGCCCGAGTTTTTCCGTGCCCAGCTTCTCGCCCTGGGTGCGCAGCAGCCAGGGCAGCAGCAGCCACGACAGCGCCCACAGCAGCAGCAGCGCCAGCAGGCACCATCCCAGCCGGCGCAACCAGCGCATCGCGACGACCCTTTTCTTGTTTGTTTCTTGCGTTTCGCTCACGGCGATGATCCTCACTCTGAGTCAGTACGGCCCACCCCATGGCAGCCATGGCAGGCCCAAGATCCATTGTGCACAAATAAGCCGCTGTAGCGGTGCTGGCATAGCACACAAAAGCGGCATCGGTAGCTGGTTCACAATCGTTCAATTCTTGCAGGTTGCCCCCAGGAAACGGTGTGCCTCTCTATATATAGAGGACAGACGCAGTTTCTATGGAGGCGCGCCCTGTAGTAACACCACGGCCAGGGTCGAGAGCAGCAGGGGGCGCTGCCGCGATGCACGGATCCAACAGCCGGATCGGGCATCCGCCCGTCCGCCCGCCCTGGACACCGCCGTGCTTTTCACACTGCGGCATGCCAAACCGCAGCGCGGAGCCGTAAAAACACAACGCCAGGCCTTGCTTTTTTGCGTCCATCTATTTTTCACCCAGGTATAAATGCCAAAAACCTGATGTAGCCATGGGTTATTGGCTGTTTTATCCTGGTTTTTATACAGTTTTTTGGCCTTTTGATGTGAAATTTGTGCGTGCGCAGATGACCGCATGATGACCAAGACCTGCCCGCCCAAATCAGGCCAGTGTTTTGCGCGGCCGGCAACGGTTCCTTGCAGCTATTGGCAGGCGGCACCCGGGCTCCCTCCTAGGCTGCAAAAACGCAAATGGAGCGACTCGCTACACCAAAAACAGAGCACAACAGCCGCGCAGCATTTGATAAAGATTGACTTTTTGCTGCATCCTTTATATCAATCAATGTATTTAAAAGATTAAATATAAGCTATTGAACCCATAAAACGGGGTCCCCAACAGGCCCCTGATCCGGTGCTTTTTCTGCCTGCCATCCCCGCTGCAGGGGCGGCTACCGCCCCAGCCCGGATACGGCCCTGCGGTGAACCGCTATACACGTTTTTTTATTACTTTTTTTTCTCATTTTTTAATTCAATAGTGTTGACCGAGTATTAAGCAAGCTTCTAGAATTCAGCCCATTGCATTGATTGCTGATTTTTTAGTCAACACCCCTCACGGTGTTTTGATCGTAGCCCCTGACACGCAAGAGCGTGCTTGAAACGACAAGGGCCGTCTGCAACGCAGACAGCCTGCCGGAGACCGCACAGGACAGTGCGGCTCCACCCTGCCAAACCCCAGCCCGGTGCACTATCCGCCGGGCTCTTTGTTGGAGGTGGCGGGACTTAGAAAGGAAAAATCCCTATGACGGCTCCCGCGCAAGTGGATGCCGGTGCGCGCTCTTTAAGCGCCACCATCAGCCGTGGTCTGATGACCATGGCACACAACAGTTTTGCTTTGATTGGTCTGGTAGTGGCGTTTTGCGCCCTCACCCTGGTGTCGCGTGATGACCTGCGCCACGCCGGCGAGGCGCAATTGCGCAGCTGGCTGCAGGCCCGCACGCATGCGCCAGCCGTTGACCTGGCAGGTGCCGATGCGGACGCATCCAATGGCGACGATGCCGCCATGGTGGCGGCCGTGGACCGTGCCACCGCCAGCAACCCCCAGCAATTGCCCCGCAACCAGGCCAATGTGGCCTATTGGCTGGCCAAGAAATACCGCGTGGCGCCAGAGCCACTGGCCGTGCTCGTCTCCGAAGCCTACCTCGTGGGCAAGGAAACCAAGCTGGATCCCACCTTGATCCTGGCGATCATGGCCGTGGAGTCAAGCTTCAACCCCTTTGCCCAAAGCTCGGTGGGTGCGCAAGGCCTGATGCAGGTGATGACCAAGATTCACACCGACAAGTACGAGCACTTCGGCGGCCACTTTGCAGCCTTTGACCCGGTGACCAATCTGCGCGTGGGCGTCAAGGTGCTGCAGGAGTGCATCGAGCGCGCAGGCTCGCTCGAAGGCGGCCTCAAATACTATGTGGGCGCAGCCAACCTGCCGACCGACGGGGGCTACGCCGCCAAGGTGATGGCCGAGCACTTCCGCATCAAGCAAGTGGCCGAAGGCCGCAGCAACACGCCCAAGGCACCGGTGGCCCCCGCTGCCAAGCCTTCGCTGTCGGCCCAGGCGGATACGCCCGCCGCAGCCGGTACCGTGGCCGACAAGGCCAAGGCCGCCAGCAACAGCGCAGCTGCAGGCAACGCTTCTGAAACCGTGGCCCTGGCCGACAAGCAAGCCGCGCTGCCAGCAGCGGCCAAGGCCGAGGCCACCGCCGTGGCCATGGGTTCCTGATCTGCCCCTCCGGCTCATTGCCCACTTCGCCCTCTTCGCACAAGCACCCAGCCGGGTGCTTTTGTTTTTGCAGGCCTTGACGATGGCTCCAAGAACCGGTTCTTAACCCGCCTTGGCGATCAAGCCATTGCGGCAAGCCTGCGCCGCCTCGGCTACACTAGCCGGGTACGCGACTGGCGATAGACATCTGTATGACCGGATTGTTGACGTGGAATGCAGGCCCGGCCTGCAGCAACCACCGGGGAGCGTACCGTGCAGTGCCAGGGCGAGCGCATCGCCCCCCGCACCCGCCACGTGTTAGCCGTGCGCCTGGGCAGCCCCTGTTTTCGCCAACCTCACTGTTGGCAGGCAGGGCTCACTTCTGACTCCAACGACCGCCATGTACCAACGTAACATCCTTGTCGAACAGACCGACGCAGAACTCTTTGCGGCCATCCAGGCCGAAAACCAGCGCCAAGAGCAGCACATCGAGCTGATCGCCAGCGAAAACTATGCCTCCCCTGCCGTGATGTGGGCCCAGGGCACCCAGCTGACCAACAAGTACGCCGAAGGCTACCCCGGCAAGCGCTACTACGGCGGCTGCGAATTTGTCGATATCGCCGAGCAGCTGGCCATCGACCGCGTCAAGCAACTGTTTGGCGCTGATGCAGCCAATGTGCAACCCCATTGCGGCGCATCGGCCAATGAAGCGGTTTTCCTGGCTTTCCTCAACCCCGGCGACACCATCATGGGCATGAGCCTGGCCGAAGGCGGTCACCTGACCCATGGCATGCCACTGAACATCTCCGGCAAGTGGTTCAACGTCGTCTCCTACGGCCTGAACGAAAAGGAAGAGCTGGACTACGACGCCATGGAAAAGAAGGCGCACGAGACCAAGCCCAAGCTGATCATCGCTGGCGCATCCGCTTACTCGCTGGAAATCGACTTTGCCCGCTTTGCCAAGGTGGCCAAGGATGTGGGCGCGATCTTCATGGTGGACATGGCCCACTATGCCGGTCTGATCGCCGCTGGCGAATACCCCAACCCCGTGCCCCACGCCGACGTGGTGACCACCACCACCCACAAGAGCCTGCGCGGCCCGCGCGGTGGCGTCATCCTGATGAAGGCTGAGCACGAGAAGGCCATCAACTCGGCCGTGTTCCCCGGCCTGCAAGGCGGCCCGCTGATGCACGTGATCGCAGCCAAGGCCGTGGCCTTCAAGGAGGCGCTGACGCCTGAGTTCAAGCAGTATGCCCAGCAGGTCAAGACCAACGCCCGCATCGTGGCCGAGACCCTGACCGAGCGCGGCCTGCGCATCATCTCTGGCGGCACCCAAAGCCACGTGATGCTGGTGGACCTGCGCGCCAAGGGCATCACCGGCAAGGAAGCCGAAGCCGTGCTGGGCGCTGCCCACATGACGATCAACAAGAACTCCATCCCCAACGACCCGGAAAAGCCGATGGTCACCAGCGGTATCCGTATCGGTACGCCCGCGATGACCACCCGTGGTTTCAAGGACGAAGAAGCGCGCCTCACGGCCAACCTGATCGCCGACGTGCTGGACAACCCACGGGACGAGGCCAACATCGCTGCCGTGCGCGCCAAGGTCAACGCCCTGACCGCACGCTTCCCCGTCTACCGCTGATCTGACCTGCGCCCGCGCCTATGAAATGCCCCTTCTGCAGCCATCCCGATACCCAGGTGGTGGAGACCCGTGTTGCAGAAGACGGCGGCTTTGTACGGCGCAGGCGCCAGTGCGGCAACTGCGAAAAGCGCTTTACCACCTATGAGCGGCCTGAGGTCAGCCTGCCAGTCATCGTCAAAAAGGACGGCCGGCGCATCGACTACGACCGCAGCAAGCTACGCGGCTCGTTCAGCCTGGCGCTGCGCAAGCGCCCGGTCCCCATCGACAAGGTGGACCTGGCGCTCGAGCATGTCGAGGACAAGCTGCGCACCTTGGGTGCGCGTGAGGTACAGACGCATTTGATCGGCGAGCTGGTCATGGCCGAGCTGCAAAAGCTCGACAAGGTGGCCTACATCCGCTATGCCAGCGTCTACCGAAGCTTCGAGGACATTGACCAGTTCAAGTCCATCGTCGACGAGGTAACGACCCCGCCGCCCGAGCCCAGGAAAGACAGCGCCCGTAAAAAGGACTGAGGCACAAAAAAATGCGAACCCCTGGGTTCGCATTTTTCTTTGGAGACCAGCCACGGAGCCGGCCCGGGCTGCGCCTTGTCAGTCTTGCGGCGCCTCGGCGGCAATCGGCCCCACCGCCTGCACCACATCGCTGTTCTGGGCGCGGTGGCGCAGCGCATGGTCCATCAGCACCATGGCCAGCAAGGCCTCGGCAATCGGTGCGGCGCGGATGCCCACGCAGGGGTCATGCCGGCCCTTGGTGATGACCTCGGTACTCTTGCCCTCGGTATCGATGGACTCGCGCGGGCTGATGATCGAGCTGGTGGGCTTGATGGCGATGCGGATCTCGATGTCCTGACCAGTGCTGATGCCGCCCAGAATGCCGCCGGCATTGTTGCTGCGAAAGCCCTGGGGGCTGAGCGAGTCGCCATGCGTAGTGCCGCGCTGGGCCACGCTGTCAAAACCGGCACCAATCTCGACCGCCTTGACGGCGTTGAGGCCCATCATCGCGTAGGCGATGTCGGCGTCGAGCTTGTCATACAGCGGCTCGCCCAGGCCGACCGGCACGCCGCTGGCCTGCACGCGGATCAGCGCGCCGCAGGAGTCGCCCGCCTTGCGCAGCGCATCCATATAGTCTTCATAGCGGGTCACATCGGCCACCGGCGCAAAAAACGGGTTGTTAGGCACATGCGACCAGTCCTCAAAAGGCAGGGCCACCTCGCCCACCTGCAGCATGCAGGCGCGGAATTCGGTACCGAACTTCTCTTTGAGCCACTTTTTGGCCACAGCGCCAGCGGCCACGGTGGGCGCGGTCAGGCGGGCCGAGGAGCGGCCACCACCACGCGGGTCGCGGATGCCGTACTTGTGCCAGTAGGCATAGTCGGCATGGCCGGGGCGAAAGCTCTGCGCAATATTGGAGTAGTCCTTGCTGCGCTGGTCGGTATTGCGGATCAGCAGCGCAATCGGCGTGCCCGTCGTCTTGCCCTCGTAGACGCCCGAGAGGATCTCCACGCTGTCGGGCTCATTGCGCTGGGTGACAAACTTGCTGGTGCCGGGGCGGCGGCGGTCCAGGTCCTGCTGGATATCTGCCTCGCTCAACGCCATGCCCGGTGGGCAGCCGTCAATCACGCAGCCAATCGCGGGGCCATGGGATTCGCCAAAGTTGGTAACAGTAAATAAGGTGCCGAAGGTATTGCCGCTCATAGCCCGCCATTATCACTGATGCCGGTGCCCCACGCAGCCCCACAGGGCTCACCAGCGGGGCGGGTCACCGCCGGGCGGCTGGCCGGCATGGGGCCAGCCGCCTGGCAGACCCTGCAGCACCGCACTGTGGCGCACCGCACGCAGGCGGCCAAAGCCAGTGTCCATCTCTTCCAGATAGGCGTCGGGCGGCGCGCCGCTGGGTGCCGTAGCCGCCGCAGCGGCTACCGGCCGCTGGCCCATGGACTGCAACCACTGTGCGACGCGTGCCAGCGACACCTGCACATGCCAGCTGCCGCCCTGCTTTGCCTGGCGGTAGAGCGCAGCCTGGATGCCAAAGGCCAGCAAAAAGCCCGCGCTGTAATCGAGAATCTGCAGCGGCAGCGCCCGCAGCCCCGCGCTGCCAAACGCCTGGCCTTCGGCCCAGTTGATGCCGCAGACGGTCTGCACCAGCGAATCAAAGCCGCGCCGGTCGGCCCAGGGGCCGCTGCGGCCATAGGCTGACAGGCTGGCATAGACGATGCCCGGCCGCTGCCGGGCGGCAGACTGCGGATCCAGCCCCAGCGCATCCAGCGCGCCCGGCCGGTAGCCTTGCAGCAGCACATGGGCCTGATCCAGCAACGCGGCCATCTTTTGCTGGCCTGCCGGGGTTTTCAGATCCAGCAAGGCCGAGCGCTTGCCCCGGCTCATATCGGCAATGGCCTCGATATTGGGCAGACCCGGCCCATTGAGCATCAGCACATCGGCCCCTTGCGCCGCCAGGCTGCGGGCTGCCACGGGCCCCGCCAGAATGCGGGTCAGGTCCAGCACGCGCAGGCCAGCAAGCGGCCGGTGCTGGGCAGGCGCGGGCCCATCGCGGGGCGCGGCGGGCTGGTCGCTGTCCAACTGCGTGATCGACAGCAAGGGCTGCGCGGCCACCGCCGCACTTTGGGGATGGGCCTGCCAGGCCTCAGGGCTGCGCGCAGCTGCCACCACGAGGCCCAGCGCTGCGGCGCGCTCCTCCGCTGCCTGCGCCGTCCAGCCTTGGAGCGCGTCCGCCACCTGCTGCCGCGTGGTGGCAGCGCCCGTGGGCAGGCCCAGGAGCCGCAACACGCCATCGCGGTGGTGGTCAAAATTGGCATGGATGCGCAGCCAGCCCGGCTCGCCCACATCGGCGCCGCAGGCATAGAGGCCCGAGATGGGCGCCCACAGGTTGGGCTGCTCGCCGTCCAAGGTGAAATAGCCACTGCACTCGGCCAGCACATGGCCCACATCCACCTGGAACTGGGGCATGGCCCGCTGCTGGCGGCGCTGGTACAACAAGGCACTGGCCAGGCCGCTGGCCGCCACGGCCGCAGGCGCTGCCACATCCAGGCAAAAACTCGAGGGGTAGGCAGCGCCATCGCCGCTGAGCGCCAAAGCGCCCTGCTCCAAAGCCTGCGCTGGCAGGCCCGCTTGCTGCCAGAGCATGTGCACGCTGGCCTGTATGGCCGCATGCAGCGATTGCTGCGCCAGGTGGTGGCTGGTGGGGCTGTGGTTGTTAGTAGTTGGCAAGACGTTCTCCTGGTTGGCACATGGCCGCCATTGCATACCTGCCGCACCCCGGGGTCAATCTTGATTGGGCCGATACACATACCATTCAACTCGCCTTGCAGTAGCATGGCCCATGGTTGCTTCACGTCCCTCTCCCACCCCACCTTCCGAAGACGACAGCCCCTGGCTCAGCAGCCAGCAGGCCGCCGCGATGCTGGGTGTGCAGCGCGCCAGCCTCTACGCCTATGTCAGCCGGGGCCTGCTACAGGCGCACCGCCAACCGGGCCTGCGCGGCCATGTCTATGCCCGCATCGATGTGCAGCGCCTCGCGCGCCAGCGGCACACCGTGCGCAACCCCGCGCAGCTCGCCCGCTCCACCCTCGACTGGGGCACACCCGTGCTGCGCTCGGCCATCACACAGGTGGCCCAAGGCCAGCTGTACTACCGGGGGCGCGATGCCCTGCAATGGGCGCAGCACGCCAGCCTGGAAGACACCGCCGCGCTGCTGCTGGGCCAGCCCATCGCGGCGCAGTCCAGCAGCGCCCGCATGGCCCCGACCAAGGCGTCCGCAGCATCGCCCGTGCCACAACCCCGGTCACCCGACCAGGCGCTCAGCGCCTGGCACAGCCTGCCCACCAGCGAGCCCACGCTGGCCAGCCCCGGCTGGCCCCGGCCGCTGCTCCAGCAGATGCTGTGGGTGCTGACGGGGCTGCCGCCGCCTCCTGGTGCTGCGCCGCCCCAGGCCGAACGGCTGGTCCACCAGCAGCTCGCTGCACTCTGGCGTGTGGATGCCGCCGGCGAAAGCACCCTGCGCCAGGCGCTGGTGCTGTGCGCCGACCATGAGCTCAATGCCTCCAGCTTTGCAGCCCGGGTGGTCGCATCAACCGGCGCCAGCCTGCATGCCAGTCTGGGCGCAGGTCTCGCCGCGCTGACCGGCCCACTGCACGGGGGGATGACGGCGGTGATCGACCAGCACTGGGACGACTGGCATGCGGCGCCACGGGCTGGCGATGCACTGCACCCATCGCTCACCCAGCTGCTGGCCGACACCCGCACCCATGGCAGCCCGCATTACTGCGCAGGCTTTGGCCACCCGCTCTACCCGGCAGGCGACCCGCGCAGCCAGCGCCTCATCAGCCTGCTGCCGGCCGATGCGCACCGCAATGCCTTGCTGGCAACAGTGCACCGCCAAACCGGCCTGCACCCCAGCCTGGACTATGCGCTGGTCGCCATCCAGCGCGGCCTGGGCCTGCCCGCGGGCGCTGCCTTTGTGCTGTTTGCACTGGGCCGCACGGCAGGCTGGCTGGCCCATGCGCTGGAGCAGCGCGACAGCGGCCAATTGATCCGCCCCCGCGCCCAGTATGTGGGCCTGCCAGCGCAAACAGATGCTCAGGCTGAGAACCCAGCCTCCACCGATAACACGGTCGGCCGCATCCCCGGGCGCATCATCCGTTTCTGACCAATACCCAGCATCTGTTCCAAAGCAAAGGCGCAAAAAAGCGGCCTCGCGGGCCGCTGCAGTAGCGGTTGTGGAAGTCGCCGGCTCAGCCGCCAAGCTGCGCCGGTCCCCCATCAAGAATCCGTCTCGCCTTCCACCGGCCAATCGCGGATATAGGCCTTGAGCATCTTGTTCTCGAAATTCTGGCTGTCGACGACGGCCTTGGCCACGTCGTAGAAGCTGATCACGCCCATCAGCATCTTCTTGTCCATCACCGGCATGTAGCGGGCATGGCGGTCGAGCATCATGCGGCGCACCTCGTCCATGTCGGTTTCCATCGTGCAGGTAAGCGGTGCGTCGTCCATCACGCTGCGCACAAGGATATTGCCTGCAGTGCCGCCGTTGTTGACGATGGCCACGATCACCTCGCGGAACGTCAACATGCCCACCACATCGCCGTGCTCCATCACCACCAGTGAGCCAATGTCCTTCTCCGCCATGGTCTGGATCGCGTCGCCCAGAGGGTCGTTGACGCTGGCCGTGTAGAGAGTGTTGCCTTTGAGGCGGAGGATATCGCTGACTTTCATGGGTGTCTCCTTGTACCGTTCTCCGATGCTGGCGGGGCCCACCTGCGTGCACACGCATCGGCGACAGGCCTGCCCGCCCAGGTCTGCTAAATATAGCCGACAATGCCCGTCCAGAACGACAACATCGCGGAGATACGCCATGCCCGGTTACACCGACCCCGGCTTTGACACCCTGAGTCTGCACGCTGGCGCCCAGCCGGACCCGGCCACCGGGGCTCGCGCCGTCCCCATCCACCTGACCACCTCCTTCGTCTTCGAGTCGAGCGACCACGCAGCCAGCCTCTTCAATCTGGAGCGGCCCGGCCATGTCTACAGCCGCATCAGCAACCCCACCAATGCGGTGCTGGAGCAGCGCGTCTCGGCACTTGAAGGCGGTGTGGGCGCGATCGCGGTGGCCAGCGGCCAGGCCGCGCTGCACCTGTCGGTTGCCACCTTGATGGGCGCGGGCAGCCATATCGTTGCCAGCACCGCGCTCTATGGCGGCAGCCAGAACCTGCTGCACTACACCCTGGCCCGCTTTGGCATCGAGACCACCTTTGTCCAACCCGGCGATATCGACGGCTGGCGCGCTGCGGTGCGGCCCAACACCAAGCTGTTTTTTGGCGAGACCGTCGGCAACCCCGGCCTCGATGTGCTGGACATCCCCACCGTCTCGGCCATGGCCCATGAGGCCGGCGTGCCCTTGCTGGTCGACTCCACCTTGACCTCGCCCTGGCTCATCAAGCCCTTTGCGCATGGCGCCGACATCGTCTACCACTCGGCCACCAAGTTTCTCTCCGGCCACGGCACCGTCATTGGCGGCATCGTGGTCGACGGCGGCAGTTTTGACTGGGAAAAGTCGGGCCGCTTCCCCGAGCTGACCGAGCCCTATGACGGCTTTCACAACATGGTGTTCAGCGAGGAATCGACCACCGGCGCCTTCTTGCTGCGCGCGCGGCGCGAAGGCCTGCGCGACTTTGGCGCCTGCATGAGCCCGCACAGCGCCTGGCTGATCTTGCAAGGCATCGAGACCTTGCCGCTGCGCATGGAGCGCCATATGCGCAACACCGAAAAAGTGGTGCAGTTCCTCGCCAGCCACCCGATGGTCAGCCGCGTGGGCCACCCGATGCTGGAGAGCCACAGCTCCTACGCGCTGGCGCAAAAGCTGCTGCCGCGCGGCGCAGGTTCGGTGTTCAGCTTTGACATTGCCGGCAACCGCAACCAGGGCAAGAAGTTCATCGAGACGCTCAAGGTCTTCAGCCACCTGGCCAATGTCGGCGACTGCCGCTCGCTGGTCATCCACCCGGCCAGCACCACGCATTTCCGCATGCACGACGACGCCTTGGCGCAAGCGGGCATCAGCCAGGGCACGATCCGCCTGTCCATCGGCCTAGAAGACGCCGACGACCTGATCGATGACTTGAAGCGCGCGCTCAAGGCCGCAGAGAAGGCCGCATGATGGAAATCCGTGTCTTTGCACTGCAAGATGCGCCTGCCGTCGTTCAGCTGTGGAACGACTGCGGCCTGACCCGCCCCTGGAACGACCCGCACAAGGACATTGCGCGCAAGCAGAGCGTCTCGCCCGAGTTGTTCTGGGTCGGTGTCGATGAACAAGGCGCGGTGATCGCCAGCATCATGGTCGGCTACGACGGCCACCGCGGCTGGATCAACTACCTGGCCGTGCACCCCCGGCACCAGCGCCAGGGCCATGCGCGCCAGCTGATGCAGCGGGCCGAAGCCGAGCTCACGGCGCTGGGCTGCCCCAAGCTCAACTTGCAGGTGCGCGCCGGCAACGAAGCGGTCATCGCCTTCTACGAAAGCCTGGGCTATGCCAACGACCAGACCGTGAGCCTGGGCAAACGCCTGATTGCCGACATCTAGCCTCAGCCACACCATCGGAGCACAGACATGCAAATCCAAGTACAAGGTGCCGACCTGTATGCCTACACCGGCGGCAAGGCGCTGGATGCGAACCAGCCCACTGCCATCTTTATCCACGGCGTGCTGTGCGACCACAGCGTCTGGGCGCTGCAAAGCCGCTACCTGGCCAACCATGGCTGGAACGTGCTGGCCATCGATCTGCCCGGCCACTGCAAAAGTGCCGGCGCCGCGCCGCGCACGGTGGAAGAAGCGGCCGAGATCATCGCGCAGCTGCTCGATGCCGCAGGCCTGCAGCAGGCGGCCCTTATCGGCCACAGCTGGGGCAGCCTGATAGCGATGGAAGCGGCCGCACGCCTGGGCGCGCGTATCAGCCACCTGGTGCTGGTCGGCACGGCCGACCCGATGAAGGTCGCCCCCGCTCTGCTCGAGCAAGCGCTCAGCGCTACCGACCAGGCGATTGCCATGGTGCAGACCTTCTCGCGCGCAACCCTGGCCCCACCCTCAGGCGCGGGCAGCTGGGTATTTGGCGCCGGCATGGCGCTGGCCCGCCGCGTGCAGGCCAGCAACGGCGACACCAACCTGCTGCACACCGGCTTTGTGGCCTGCGATAGCTACCGCAATGGCCAAGCTGCGATGGCCGCCCTCGCCTGCCCGGTGCTGTTTGTGCTGGGCGAGCAAGACCAGATGACGCCTGCCCGCGCCGCGCGCAGCCTGGTGGACGCCGCCAAAGCCGCTGGCAAGCAGGTGCAGGTCCAGATGGTGCCCAGCGGCCACAACCAGATGACCGAGTCACCCGACGCGACCCTGTTTGCGATCCACCATTTTCTGCAGGCACAGGCCGCAGCGCCGCAGCTTCCCGCCTGAGGGCCTGCTGCAGCGATCCGTCGCGCTATCAGCTTTGCAATTGCGATATTGCTTTTGTTTTTATAGCAGAATATCAAGTATGTATCTGGCGTAAGAAGGCGTAAGCCACCGCAAAAAATGCCGCAATGCGGGCATCAAATGCGTTAGCCTATCTGCCAGGCCGATGGAGGCCCAGACAGCTGCACCTGAAAAGCTGCAGACCCGATACATACGACTTATGCAATACAAGGCCCTTCCCTGTTTGCTGCAACACTGCCAGGCGCAACCCTGGCATCTGCTGCGGCCACGCGTGGACATGGACCTGGAGCGATGGGCAGAGACCTGGGCGGACCAGTTGTCAAGCCTGCATGAATTCTCCAGCCATGGCTACTATGGTCTGGATGTGCAGGATCTGGACGCCGACAGCCAACGCGCTGCCCGGGCTGGCTGGTGCCGCGCGGCGCTGCAATCGCTGGCGCTGTTGGATCTGGCCTACAGCCGGGGGCTGCCGCCTCGCGCGATGGAAAGCCTGTTCGAGCATGTGCTGCACTGGTGCAATGAGTATGCGGTCTTCATGCGCAGCGATGCCGCAGCACCGGCGCAAGCGCGCCAACCCATCAACCCCGCCTCCAACAGCTACCCGGCCGCCGTGCAATTGCTGGCGCTGCCGGTATTGCTCGAGCGCCAGGAGCTGATTCCCGGCATTGTCGAGCGTCTGTTGGGCAACCGCTGTGACTGCCTGCTCGACTACCTGAGCGCCGTCGCCTGTGAAAAGGACGAAGCCTCCGCCCAGGTCTTCTGCCCCAAGCCCTATGCCGATCTGACCGCCTTCTTCGAGCAGTCCGAGCTGGGCACCGAGCCCTTGCAAGCCTATCTGGACGAGAACTACAGCAGCCAGCTGCACCCTGCGCTGGCCGCCATTGGCCGGCTCATTGGCATGGGCGAGCACCACCCGCGCTGGGCCTGGGAAGTCGCCGCCCTGGTGGTGCTGTACGAGCTGGACGACAGCACCCTGACCGCCTACAGCAGCTACCCCGCCGACATGGTGGCGCTGGCGCGCCAGCGCCTGGCCTTCAATGAGGCAAGCTTCGCCGCCCACTGAGCGGCTTCAGCGATCTCTGCGCATCGCCATCAGGTAGGCCGCTGATGGGCAGCCCCTCTCAGCGATCAAACTGCCCTCAAGCCCTGGGCTGCAGGGCTTGGGTCTCATCACCCAGCGCAGGCTCCAACTCCTGCGCTACTGCTTCCACCTCTTGCGCAGGCACCTCCTCCGGCAGCCACTGGCGGCGCTCCAGCAGTGCAATGAGCGCGATCTGGTCGAGACCGCTGTGCCACCACAAGGGCTCGGTGGCCTCGTTGCGGTCCAGCATCAGTGCACTGACCAGCGGCGCAGCCAGGGTCTGCGCGGGCTCGATCAGCAGCACATAGCGCATGTCATGCTGGCTCTCGGTGGCTCCCGTGCTGGTCCGGCGCTCATCCACATCGACGACGGCGCCCACCCAGTCGAGCTGGCACAGCACATCGAGCGCGCGGTGCAGCTGCACATCCTCCACCTGCATTCGGGTGGCAAGCTGGTGCAGGTAGAGGCCCTTCTCGGGCTGGTAGCGCATCAGGTTGAGCGCGCGTAGGCATTCGAGCGCCAGCTGAAAATCCCAGCTCTGCGCCAGCGGCAGCCGCGCCACGCCGGCCAGCAGGCTGGGCAGGTAGGCGGCCACCACGGCACCCAGCAGCACAATCACCCAGGCCACGTAGATCCAGATCAGCAAGATCGGCAAGGTGGCAAAGGTGCCGTAGATGGTGGAATAGGTCGGCACATGCACGAGGTACAGGGTCAGCACCTTCTTGGCCACCTCGATGCCCACGGCCACAAACAGCCCGCCGGCCAGTGCATCGCGCCAGCGCACATGGGTGTTGGGCACATAGCGGTACATGGCGGTCACACCCGATGCCAGCAGCACAAACTCCAGCGAATCAAAGGCCAGGCGAATGAGGTAGGGCAGCTCGCCCATCGCGCTGCGCGAAGCGGCCACCACCGACGAGGTCAGCACCAGGCTGGAGGCCAGCACCAGCGGGCCCAGCGACATGGCCGCCCAGTAGATCAGCACCCGCTGGCCCAGTGGCCGCAGCTGGCGCACGCGCCAGATGTTGTTGAGCGTGCGGTCCATCGTCAATATCAGCGCCAGCGCCGTCACCAGCAAAAAGCTCAGGCCCGCCAGGCCCAGGCGGCTGGCCTTGGAGGCAAACTGCGTGATGTAGCCCAGCACCTGGCTGGCGATGGTGCTGGGGATCAGGCTCTCGATCAGCCAGCGCTGCAGTTGCGCCTCGACCGTGGCAAACATCGGGAAAGCGGTGAGCAGCGCCAACGCCACCGTGAAGAAAGGCACCAGTGCCAGCATGGTGGTAAAGGTCAGGCTGCTGGCCGTCAGGCCCAGGCGGTCCTCGCCAAAGCGCGTGCGCAAGGTATTGACGGTATTGCGCCAGGGAAACGCAGCAAATTGCTGCCACCACAAAGCCCATCCCTGGCGCGGTTGCACCTGCAAAGATGCTGCGTTTTTCTCATCACTGACGTACATACCGATATGATGCCATTTCCATGCCTGCATCGACCCCTGAACCCGCCGCAAATCTGCCTGATTTGGTAACGCCTGCCCCGGCCAGGGCAGCGGCGCAGTTTTCGCGCTGGCTGGCCGTGGCGTCCCTGCTGGGCCTGGTGCTGTTGTGCCTGGCCTGGGAGCTGTGGCTGGCCCCGCTGCGGCCGGGCGGCTCCTGGCTGGTGCTCAAGGCCTTGCCGCTGTGCATTCCGCTCGCCGGCCTGCTCAAGCGCCGCATGTATACCTACCGCTGGCTGAGCCTTCTGGTGTGGCTGTATTTTATTGAGGGCGTGGTGCGCGCCTGGGGTGATGCGCCGCCCAGCCGCTGGTGCGCGCTGGCCGAGATCGCACTGTGCCTGCTGCTGTTTGCCGCCTGCGTGCTGCATATCCGGGGCCGCCTGCGCGCCGCATCCCCGGCCGCCCAGCCCGCAGCCGCTTCCTAGAACCGATTTCTTTTTATTTGCTGAGACTTCCGATGACCGACCTGATTGCGAGCTTGCGCCAGATTGTGGGCGATGCCCATGTGCTTACCGAGGGCGACCTGACGGCCTATGAGCAGGACTGGCGCCGCCGCGTCCACGGCAAGGCGCTGGCGGTGGTGCGCCCCGCCACGACCGAGCAAGTGGCCGCCGTCGTCAAGGCCTGCGCGGCCAACGGCACCTCCATCGTGCCCCAGGGCGGCAACACCGGCCTGGTCGTGGGCTCCACGCCTGATACCTCGGGCCAGCAGGTGGTGCTGAACCTGGGGCGCATGCAGGCGATCCGCGCGATCGACAAGGACAACCTGACCGTCACCGTCGAGGCCGGCTGCATCCTGCAGACCCTGCAGGAGCGCTGCGAGAGCCAGGGCTATCTGTTCCCGCTGTCGCTGGCCGCCGAAGGCAGCTGCACCATTGGCGGCAACCTGGGCACCAATGCCGGCGGCACCCAGGTGGTGCGCTATGGCAATACGCGCGAACTGTGCCTGGGCCTCGAAGTGGTCAACGCCCAGGGCGAGATCTGGAACGGCCTCAAGGGCCTGCGCAAGGACAACACCGGCTACGACCTGCGCAACCTCTTCATCGGCAGCGAAGGCACCCTGGGCGTGATCACGGCAGCGACGATGAAGATCTACCCCTTGCCCGCGAGCCAGCTCACCGCCTGGGCGGCGCTGCCGTCGTTCGATGCTGCCGTGCGCCTGCTGGCGCTGGCGCACCAGTACCTGGGCGCGGGTCTGACCGGCTTTGAGGTGATGAACCGCTTTGCGCTCACCCTGGTCGACAAGCACATGCCCCAGCTGCGCGTGCCCTTTATCGACAACCCCGCCTTCCCCTATGCCGTGGTGTTGGAGAACTCCGACAGCGAATCGGAAGAGCATGCCCGCAGCCGCTTTGAAGCCTTGATGGAAGCGGCATTCGAGCAAGAGATCGTGCTCGATGCCGTGGTCGCCGAGAACCTGGGCCAGGCCCACAACCTCTGGCATATCCGCGAGAGCATTCCGCTCGCCCAGGTCGAGGAAGGCCTCAACATCAAGCACGACATCTCCGTGCCCATCTCGCGCATCCCGGAGTTTGTCGAGCATGCCACCCAGGTGCTGAACGACAAGGTGCCGGGCATGCGCCTGGTCAATTTCGGCCACCTGGGCGACGGCAATCTGCACTTCAATGTGCAGGCACCCGAGGGCGGAGACGCCAAGCAATTTCTCGACGAGCGCGAGCACGAGGTCAACCACATCGTCTATGACGCAGTGGCCGCCTTTGGCGGCTCCATCTCGGCCGAGCACGGCATTGGCACGCTCAAGGTAGACACCTTGCCGCAGTACCAGTCGCCAGTGGCCCTGTCGATGATGCGGGCGGTGAAGGCTGCGCTGGACCCGCAGAACATTATGAACCCGCATGCCATGATCACACGCGCTTAGAGCCACTAGCACAACCCTTGATACGTCGTTGCCTCGCCGGCCGCGCCAAGCCTTGTCGTACTACTGTACTGCCTGCAGCTTGACGCCTCGTCTCAACCGCAAACCTTCGGTTTGCTGGGTCGTGTTAGCAGCTCCTAAAACCCAGCGCCAAAACAAAACAGGGCGGCCCTCGCAGAGGTGCCGCCCTGTTTTGTTTATGGAAGCATCACGACGCCGGCGTGCCCACCGCGTTGCTGATCATCTGGTTCACATCCTTGGGCCAGGAAAACGCTGCGCCCGGGTCCTGCACCACACGCGGCTGGCCGTCCTGCAGCCACCAGATGCGCATGGTGTTGCTCTTGGCATCCAGCGCCACGGCGGCGGCATTGTGGCCACCATCGTGCTGGCGGTTGCCGGTGATGTAGTAAACGGAGCCCTGTTTGCTCAGCGGCCCGCTCACCTGCAGGTTCTGCATGAAGGCGGCGCGGTGCTCGCCCAGCAGGTGCTGCATGCGCGCAGCCATCACGCCTTGCTGCAAGAAAGCGGCATCCTGCGGGTACTGGCCCACCTGGGCCTGCAGCTGGTTCCAGGCCTGCTGGCCGCTGGGGTTGCCGCCAGCGGGCATGGTCTGGCAACCCGCCAGTGCCAGCGCCGCAGCAGCGCCCAGGGCCAGGCCCCATTTTTTCGTCATCATCCACATAGTCAGGTGTCCTTGGTGCGTTTGCCGCGCCCTCTCCTGCGCCAGGCAAACTGTCGATGTCCCGCTGCCCACCTGTGCTTGCCACGGCCATGCACCGCCGGCCCCGGTGGGCCCGGGCGCCAAAGCCGACACCCTACACCAATTTTTGGGCCGCAAGGGCGGCCGCCGCCATCACCCACGTGGGCTTATCCTTACGGCCTACGCAAAAAACGCAGGCATCGTACAGTAGGCCCTTTGGGCCTTGCCCCCAGCCCCGCCCTCGCAGTGCGCCCATATCGCACCGGGCCAGGCAGCGCCTCGGCGCTCCAGGGGCGGCCAGGCCCCACTCTCGATCAGGCCAGAAGAACATGAAGCAATACCTCCAACTCGTCCAGAGCATTCTGGACCAAGGCTCCTGGCAGTCCAACCGCACAGGCATCCGCACGCTCAGCATGCCCGGCGCCATGCTCAAGTTTGATCTGCAGCAAGGCTTTCCGGCTGTCACCACGAAGAAGCTGGCCTTCAAATCGGCCATCGGCGAGATGGTGGGTTTTCTGCGTGCGGCGCGCAGCGCTGCCGATTTCCGCGCGTTGGGCTGCAAGGTCTGGGACCAGAACGCCAATGAAAACCAGGCCTGGCTGGCCAACCCCTACCGCCTGGAGGCCGACGACCTGGGCCCCGTCTACGGCGTGCAATGGCGCCAATGGCCGGCCTACAAGCTGATCGACCAGGCCCAGCCCCAAGGCGCCGCCCAGGTGGCCGACGCGCTGGCCAAGGGCTACACCCAGATCGGGGAAGTGGCCGAAGACGGCAAGCGCCAGATCGTGCTCTACAAGGCCATCGACCAGCTGCGCCAGTGCCTGGACACCATCATGACCGACCCGGGCAGCCGCCGCATTCTCTTCCACGGCTGGAACTGGGCCCAGCTCGAAGAAATGGCCCTGCCGCCCTGCCACCTGCTCTACCAGTTCCTGGTTGACCAGAGCAAGCGGGAGATCTCGCTGTGCCTGTACATCCGCAGCAATGATGTGGGCCTGGGCACCCCCTTCAACCTCACCGAAGGCGCCGCGCTGCTGCACCTGATGGGGCGCCTGAGTGGCTACACCCCGCGCTGGTTTACCTATTTCATCGGTGATGCCCACATCTACGAGAACCACCTGGACATGCTGCAAGAGCAGCTCAAGCGCGAGCCTTTTGAGTCGCCCCAGCTGGTGCTGTCGGACCGCATCCCCGACTATGCGGTGACCGGCCAATACGAGCCGGAGTGGCTGGAGAAGGTGGAGCCTTCGGACTTCTGGCTGGAAGGCTACCAGCACCATGCGCCGTTGACGGCGCCGATGGCGGTGTAAACAAAAACGCCCGCAATTGAACTGACCCCAAGAAGTTGGACAGTTGGAAGCTAGGGACTGAAGGCCTGAATCCGGTATTGCACCGGACTCAGGCCTTTTAGTTTTAGCTTGATGCGTTGGTGATTGTAGTAATGGATGTAGTGGTGAAGACCTTCTTGAAGCTGCGCCACACTGCTGAACTTGTTGAGGTGGAAGAACTCGGACTTCAAGGTTCCGAAGAAGCTCTCCATCGCTGCGTTATCCAAGCAATTGCCCCGACGTGACATGCTTTGCACCAGGCCATGATCGGCCAGCAAGCGGCGATAGGCACGACTTTGGTACTGCCAGCCCTGGTCGGAATGCAGCAATGGTTTTTCCTCCCTGCCCAGCTTGCCTAGCGCCTTGCGCAACATGTCACCCACCATCTTCAAGCGCGGTTGCGTATTCATCTGATAGCTCACCACCTCGCCATTGAATAGATCCATGACAGGCGACAGGTATAGCTTTTTACCCAAGACGTTGAACTCTGTCACGTCCGTCACCCATTTCTGGTTAGGCTGCTCGGCCATGAACTGGCGCTGCAACACATTGGCCACGTCCGCGTGCTGCCCGGCGCGATAGGAGCGATATTTCTTGGGCCGAACCAGGGACTTCATCCCCATTACCTGCATCAGGCGCTGCACGCTCTTGTGGTTCACATGACAGCCATTGCGCTTGAGTTCAAGCGCAATACGCCGATAGCCATAGCGTCCTTTGTGAAGCTCGTAGACAGATCGGATCTGAGCCTTGAGCTCAGCGTATTTGTCGCCTCTCCTGTGCACTTGAGCCTGGTAATAGAAGGTGCTGCGCGCCAGCTTACCTGCCCGCAGCAAGTCCTTGAGGTCGTGATCTGGCCTTAGCTCAAGCACTATCCGCGCTTTTTCTGCGCAGCTTGTTTTTTCGCCTGAACCAAGGCCTCCAATTTTTTTAGGTACGCCACCTCCGCGCGCAGGTACTTCACCTCTTTGAGCAAATCTGCGTGCGAACGCGTGTCGTCCGCAGACATAACTGCTTGTGCCTGTGCGGGCTTGGCTGTGGGTGGGTTTGGCATCTTCTTGGAGCGTCCTCTTGGCCGGGGTGCAAGTGCTTGCGGCCCACCGTCGTGATATTGCAGCTCCCAGGCGCTGATGACACCCGTGCCACCCCGGATATCAAACAAGGTAATCGTCTCTCGTGCAGACAGATCATCTCGCCACATCCGCTGCAACACTGCCAGTTTGAAGTCAGCGCTGTAGCGACTGAACTTCTTGCGCAACCCTGATAGGCCATGCTGCTGGTAGCTCTTTACCCAACGTCGCACTGTCGCTTGGTCGAGACCGTGAGCATGGGCCAGTGCTCTGAACCCATGCTGCCCCTGCACGTAGCCCTGGACAACTTCCAGCTTGTAACTCTCGTCGTACTTCGCCATGAAAAACACCCCAAAGGTTGGATGGATGTCCAACTTTTGGGGTGCAGTTCAAATCGCGGGCGTTTTGCTGAAAGGGGATCTTTAGCCGCCGCAGCGCTCTTTCAGCGCTTCAAACGACGCCCGCTTTTGCTTGCGGATCGGCAGCGGCAGCGCAATCGATTCGGCCTCGATCTGCATGCTCTTCATGCGCTCCGGGTCGGGGCAATCGGCCGGGCGGGGTTCTGGCGCATCGGCGGGTGCAGCTGCTGGTACGGACGGCGGTGGGTTATCCGTTGGACGGCTGGTCACCGGGCGGTCATGCTCGCGCGGGTTGATGCCCTGGCTGGAGGGCGTCACGGTGATCGCCTCGGCCTTCTGCCCGGCTGCGCAGGGCTCATCCTGAAAGCTGGTGCGGCCCTGGGCATCGACGCATTTGTTGATGGCCCAGGCCGGTGCGCTCAGCAAAGACGCTGCCGCGAGCAATCCGGCAGCGAGGGTATGGCGGGCGTAGGGCATGGGCAATCCAGACAGGTGGCAAAAAGCCCATTATGCGGCAGGCCCCCCACCCGCCCCGGCTCAATCCAGATCAATGCGCACGCCGCTCTGGAGGAGCGCCTGCAGCTTGCGGGTTTCGGCCTGCAGAAACTGGCCAAAGGCCTCGGGCGTGGACAGCGACACCAGCAAGCCGGTCTTGGCAATCTGGGCGCGCACGGCAGGGTCTTCAAGGGCGCGGTGCAGGTCGGCATTGATCTGCCGCACCACCGCATCGGGCGTTGCAGCCGGCGCCAGCATGCCAAACCAGCTGCCACTGACAAAATCCATGCCCAGCTCCTTGAAGGTCGGGATCTCGGGCGCGCCGGGGTGGCGCTGCTCGGCAGCGATGGCCACGGCTGCCACCTTGCCCGACTTGACCAGCGCGTACGACGACATGCCGTCAAACATGCCATCGACGACACCCGCCATCAGATCGGTCATCGACGGCCCCTGGCCCTTGTAGGGTACATGGGTAAAGCGGATGCCCGCCTTGGTCGCAAACAGCTCGGCCGCCAGGTGCGGGCTCGACCCTGGTCCGGACGAGGCCAGCTTGAAGCTGCCCGGCTCGGCCTTGGCGCGGTCGATCAGGTTTTGCAGCGACTGGCCACGCAAGCGGTTGGTGACCAGCAGCACATTGTGGCTGGAGCCCAGCAGGCCCACAGGCCGGAAAGCGTCGGGCCCATAGGGCAGCTGCCGGCGCAGCACCGGGTTGGAGGTGTAGGCATAGCTGGTGAACAGCAGCGTGTAGCCATCGGCTGGCGTACGGGCCACGGCGCTCGTGCCGATGATGGTGCCTGCGCCATCGCGGTTCTCCACCACCACCGGCCGGCCCCAGAGCGTCGCCAGCTTCGCCGCCAGCGACCGGGCCAGCGTATCGGTCAGCCCGCCGGCAGAATAAGGCACCACGATGGTCACGCGCTTGTTGGGGAAAGCGGCCTGAACCTCAGCGGCCGGTGCAGTGGCCGCGCAGCAAGCCAGGCCCAGCCCCAGCGCGGTAGCGCGCCAAAAAATCCTGATCGACATAAGACCTCCTTAGGGATACTCTGCAAGACTCCCTGCCGTGGTCTGAATGCGGGCTCGGGCGGTTCGCTGCGTTGTCTTCCTTGTCAATAGCTACGGCTATTGACTGCGAAAGACGCCTTGCGCCTCATCCCGATCCGCGCCCATCCCGCTTAGCGAGGGTCTTGCAGAGGATCCCTTGCCCAGCCTGTCTGCCGGGCAATCGCCATACCATCGCAAGAGTTGGCTGTGCCAATACGGCACAGAGGGTCCCGGGGCAGGGCTGAAGAGCCTTCAGCCCCGCTGCCTGCCCCGGGGCGTCGCTCAATCGACCTTGAGCTTGGCCACCTTGGCCAGCTGCTGCCACAGCGCCATGTCGTTCTTGACGACCTGGCTGAACTCGGCGGCCGACTTGTGCGCAGGGATCAGCATGTTCTGCTCGGCAAACTTGGCCTTCATCTCGGCGCTGCCCAGCACCTGGCCCAGATCGGCATTGATGCGGTCGATGATCTTGGGGTCCGTCTTGGCGGGCGCAAACACGCCGTACCAGCCATCGGCATCAAAGCTGTAGCCCTGCTCGGTCAGTGTGGGCACATCCTGTAGCGCCGGGCCGCGCGCCGATCCGGTGGCGCCCAGCGCACGCAGCTTGCCGCTGCGGATATGGGGAATGGGCGAGGCAATGTCCATAAAGCCCACGCCAATCGTGTTGGCCAGCAGATCGCCCAGCTCCACGGCAGTGCCCTTGTAGGGCACATGGGGCATGTCCAGGCCGTAGTGGGCCTTGATGCCCTCCATCACCAGGTGGCCCGTCGAGCCGCTGCCCCAGGAACCATAGGCCAGGCGGCCCGGGTTGGCCTTGGCGTACTGCACCATGTCGGCCAGCGTCTTGAGGCCAGTGGCTGGGTTGGCCACCAGCAAAATGCCCGCAGCCCCCACCTGCGCCACCGGTGCCAGGTCGCGCATCGCGTCATAGGGCATCTTGGGCTGGATGATGGGGTTGATCGCAATCGACGACGACGGCGAGAACAGCAAGGTATAGCCATCGGCCTGGGCCTTGGCCACATGGTCATTGCCGATGATGCCGTTGGCACCGGCCTTGTTCTCGACATAGAGGCTTTCCTTGAGCGTCGACTGCAGCGGAGGCAGCAGCAGGCGCGCAAAGATGTCGCCGCCCGAGCCCGCTGGCCCCGGCACGATCATCCGGATCGCCTTGTTGGGCCAGGCCGTATTGGCCCAGGCCGTGCCGGTGCCCGCTGCGGCCAGCAGGCCCAGCAGCATCTGCCGGCGGTTGAAGCTTGCGCATGAATCGGTCATTTTTGTCTCCTGTGGATTGCCGGTGGCCGGCCTTGCGGCGACCACCTGGTTCTTGGGTTTGCTGTGAGCAGCGGCCCGGGCTTGTAGCGCCCGGTGCAGCCGCCAGCGCGCTCGTTACGACATCTTCAGATCGGCCAGCTTGGCCAGCCCACCCCAGATCTTCATATCGGACTGGATGGAGCGGGCAAACTCTGCCGCCGGTTTGACGGCAGGCAGGGCCATGTTCTGGTCTTCAAACTTTTTGCGGATATCGGCGCTTTGCGCCACCTGCGCCAGGGCGTGGTTTAGGCGCTCCACCATCTGGGGGTTGGAGCTGCCGGCGGGCAAAAACACGCCATACCAGCCGTCGGCATCAAACTTGAAGCCCTGCTCGGTAAAGGTGGGCACCTGCGGTGTGGCCGGCGCGCGCTGCGTGCCCGTCACGCCGACTGCCAGCAGCTTGCCGTTGCGGATATGCGGCACGGGTGACGCGATATCCATAAAGCCCATGGCAATGTTGTTGCCGATGATGTCGGACAGCTCGGTGGACAGCGCCTTGTAGGGCACATGGTGGATGTCGATGCCGTAATGGGCCTTGAGGCCCTCCAGCGCCAGATGGCCCGACGAGCCATTGCCCCAGGAGCCGCAGGACAGCTTGCCCGGGTTGGCCTTGGCATAGCGCACCAGATCGGGCAAGGATGCAATGCCGGTCTCCGGGTTGGCGACCAGAAAAATACCGGACAGCCCGATCTGGCCGACGGGCAGCAGATCGCGTTGCGTGTCATAGGGCAGCTTGGGCTGGATAAAGGGGTTGATCACGATGGCTGATGACGGCGCAAACAGCACCGTGTGCGCATCGCTGCTTTTGACGACAAAGTCATTGGCGATGATGCCGTTGGCGCCCACCTTGTTTTCCACATAGAAGGGCTGGCCCAGCGCTGCCTGCAGGCCGGGCGCCAGCAAGCGGGCAAACACATCGCCGCCCGATCCGGGCGAGCTGGTCACCACCAGGCGCACCGGCTTGCTGGGCCAGGGCGTGGCTGCCCGTGCCAGAGGAAGGGCTGCAGGCAGTGCGGCGGCCATGGCCGCCATCAGCAGGGTGCGGCGTTCGGTACGCAGCTGGTTCATGTTTGTCTCCTTGTCGTTCGATGTCATGCGGCGTCGAGCTCAGCCAGCACCGTGATGCCCAGCGCCGTGCCATGCACCGCCAGGTGCGCGCCCATCTGGATGACCTGCACCACCGCTTCGCGCGCCACGCCCAGGCCCTGGGCCTGCTGCAAGGCTGCGCGCAAGGCCTCGGGCTGCATCGCTGTAAAGCAGGCATGCAGCGCAACCGTGATCAGGCAGCGCTCGCCGGCGCTCAGGCCCTTGCCGCTTTCGGCCGTGCTGGCTAGCGCCTGCAGATGGCCAAAGTAGGCCGGGTCGATGGCCTGCAGCCGCGCCCACAGGTCTGGCTGCTGGCCGTCCACCGTGGCCTCCGCCTTGGGTGGCAGACCATACACCTGGGCCACCTCCCCTAGCGCTGCCGCTGTCGCGCCTGCGCCTTGCAGGCAAACCAAGGTCAGCACATCGAGCAGGTCGTCATCACTGGCGCCGCAGGCCAGCGCCTTTTGCATGTGCAGCTTCAGGCCGCTGGCAAACAAATGGCTGGCCGATGCGTCGAGTGCCACATAGACCAGTTCCACCATGCGCTCGCTTAAGGCCCCGCTGCGCGCCGGGTAGCCGGCATAGTGGGCATAGGCCTGCAAAAACGCCGGGCGGCGCGCCAGCAGCTGGGCATTCCAGGGCCGCCAGTAGCCGCGCTCCTGGCGGTACAGCGCCTCGACGGCGGCGGTGTCCAGTTCAGCCATGGGCGCTCTCCTCGGAGCCCGAGATATTGAGGCACTGTCCGGTGACAAACTGCGCCTGTGCCCCGGCCAGAAAACGGACCAGCGGCAGCAGCTGCGCCACCGCTGGCCCACGGGTCTGCTGGGGCGACAGCAGCAGTGCATTGATGCGCAGGCCTTGTGTGGCCCATTCACAGGCCAGGGTTGCCACCAGCATGCGTGCGGCAGCCAGTGCCGTCTGGTGCTGCCAGGCGGGCACGCCTTCGGGGGCAGTCGCGGGCAGCAGGAGCACCAGGCTGGCATCGCGCGCATGGGTGGCTGCAAACTGCTGGGCGGCGCTCAGCACGGCTTCCACAAGATCACCACCAGCAGGGGCCAGCGCCTGGGTGCTGACCAGGCCTTGGCAAGGCGCGGCCGTTGCCGCTACCTGCTCGCCGTCCGCTGCCTGCAGCGCTTGCAACCAGGCGCCATCACAGGCGCTATCACCTGCGGCATCGCTGCCCGCTTGCAGCTGCAGATGCAGCGGGGTCTGCAACGGTGCGGGCACGGCGGTGCTCAGCGCGCAGCGGCTGCTGCCGCCGTAAATGCCCGATCCGCCATCGACCGACAGGACCTGGCCCGACAGCACCCGGGCCTGGGGCTGCGCCAAAAACACCAGCGCTGCGGCCATTTCTTCGGGCTCGGCCAAGCGGCCCAGCGGGATCTTGGCAACAGCATCGGCCAACGCCAGGCGCCCGGCATCCATCAGGCCCTGCACCAGCTCGGTGCGCACAAAGCCGGGGCACAAGGTGGTCACGCTCAGCTTCGGGTAGCGCCGCGCCAGGCTTTGCGACCAGGCGATCAGACCGGCCTTGCTGGGGCTGTAGAGCCCGCGCCAGGGAATGGCCTTGTGCCCCGCGCCGGAGGACACATTGACAAGGCGCGCATCGGCCTTCAAACGGGGCAGACAGGTCTCGAACAAGGCCTGCGGTGCCTGCAGGTTCAGCCGTAGCAGGCGCTGCCACTGCGCGGGCGCCTGCTCGGCCAGCGGCCGGCCGCTGCTGTCCGAGATACCGGCGTTGTTGACCAGCGCATCGAGTGCTGGCAGCGCAGCCAGTTGGCGGCCCAGCTGGACCAGCGCCTGCGCATCGGTCAGATCCAGCGCAAAGGCCTGCGCACTGGCCGCGCCTTGCGCCAGGCACTGCTGGGGCAGCTCGGCAATCGCGGGGCTGATGTCGGCCAGCAGGCAGTCCCAGCCCTGCTGCGCAAACTGCAGCGCGGCAGCGCGGCCAATGCCGGAGGCAGCACCAGTGATCAAGACAGCGGGCATAGGCTTCAGATGTTGGTGAAGGTAATGCCGCCATCCACCACCAGCGCCTGCGCGGTGGTGAACTGCGAGGCATCGCTGGCCAAAAAGCAGATGGTGCCGGCAATATCGTCCACCGTGCCCAGGCGCCCCATCGGTGTCTTGGCCACGCGGCCGGCATCGCGCTCGGCATTGCGGTTGCGCTGGGTGCCCTCGGTCGGTACGGCAGACGGGCAGACCGCATTGACGCGGATATAGCGCTCGCCCAGCTCCGCCGCCGCAGCGCGGGTAATACCCAGCACACCAGCCTTGATGCCCGAATACACCATCGAGCTGCCGGCCGAGCGCAGCGCCGCGACCGAGGCCACATTGATGATGCTGCCACCGCGCTCGGCATCCATGCGGGCAGCGGCGGCCTGGATGCCCCAGAGCACCGCCTTGAAGCCGATGTCCAGCATGCGGTCCACCGTCTCGGGCATGATCTCGCTCACCGATTGGTAGCGCACCCAGGCGGCGTTGTTGACCAAAATATCGAGCCGCTGGTGGCGGGCATAGGCCTCGTCCACGGCGGCGGTCATCTCTTCGCGCGTGGCCACGTTCTTCACCACGCCAAAGGCCTGGCCGCCCTGGGCGGTGATGGCAGCCACCGTCTCTTCGACCAGCGCCTCCTTCAGGTCATTGACCGCCACCACGGCGCCGCGCGCGGCCAGTTGCAGCGCTGTGGCGCGGCCAATGCCGGCACCTGCGCCGGTGACCAGGGCCACGCGGCCTTCCATATCTCTTGCTATTGCGCCTGTCATTGCGTCACCTCACAACGGTCGATAAAGTCAGCGCCCACGGCGCGCATCACAGCCCCCGCCCCCAGGCAGGCGTCGAGCTTCTTGAGCTCACGCAGGCTGCGGTGCAGCCCCAGCTCCCAGGTAAAGCCCATGCCGCCATGTAAGTGGATGGCCTTTTCCAGCACCCAGGCGCCCTGGCTCAGTGCAGCGGCCAAGGCGCTGTCCGCCTGGCGGGGATTGCCCCACTCATCGGGGCGCAGCGCGCGCCAGGCCTGGGCGCTCGATGCCTCCAGCAGCAGGCGCATGCGCGCCAGGTGGTGGCGCACCGCCTGCTTGGCCGACAGCGGCCGGCCAAACTGCACGCGCGCCTGCAGGTAATCAGCAGTGCGCTCCAGCGCGCCGGCGCAAAGCCCGTTCAGATACTCGGCCCAGAGCAGCTTGGTATCGGCGCAAAAATCCTGCGACTGCTGCGCGTCCAGGCTCAAGAGCGGCGTGGCACCGGCGGCCGATACCCACAGCTGGGGCACCTCCGGGTCCAGCATTTCTTCGGCCTGGCAGCGCAAGTCCGCCTTGTCGTAGAGCGCAAAACCGGCATCGGTCTGCACCAGCGCATAGTCGGCCTGCAGGCCATTGCGCGCCACCCCACTCCAATCGCCAGCGGCCTGCGCGGCCATCACCACGCACAGCGATTTCTCGCCGCGCAGCAGCTCGCCGCCCACATCCGTGCCTTGCAGCGCCTTGCTGGCGGCAATCTGCTCGGGCAGGGGGTAGGACAGTTGCATCTGCCCTGCCACCCGCACCACCGGCATCGCAAATGCCAGCGGCAGGCCCAGGCCGCCCTGCGCTTCATCGGCGCAGATGCCAAACAGGCCGGCATCGGCCATGGCGGTGGCCGCCTCGGCCGGGCCTTGCCCTTGCAGCGCCGCGATGACCGCCTGCGCCGCCTGCCCAAACTCCTCGGGGTGCAGCTCTTCAGTTTGCATCGTCATCCCTTTAGTCCTTGGTCAGCTGTTGAATGCGCTGGGCAATGACATCCAGCTGCACTTCGGTGGTTCCGGCGTAGATGCTCTCGGCGCGCGAGAACAGATAGGCCTGCGTGAAATGGGCCTTGGCGCGCTGCGCCAGCGCGCTGTGGCCAGGGTGGATATCGGCCACCATCGCCAGCGCCAGCGACGCAAAGGCCTGGTGGCATTCAGACCAGTACAGCTTGGTGAGCGAGCCGCGCGCACCAATGGGCTCACCGGCCTGCAGCTGCTCCACACTGCGCTCGACCAGGCCCTTGAGCCCGTCAATCTGGCTCGCCACCTGGCCGATGGCCTGGCGCAGGCCGGGCTCTTGCAAGCGAGCGCGCAGCGCGGGCTCGGACTGGTAGGCCCGCACCAGCTGGCGCAGCTCGCACGCAAAGCGCCAGGCGCGGTACATGCGGTTGGTGGCGCGCTCGATCGACAGCACCCGAATCGCCGCGCTCCAGCCTTCATCGGCAGCGCCCAGGCGGGCCGAATCGGGCACGCGCACCTGGTCAAAAAACACCTCGGCAAAGGACTGCTTGTTGTCGATGGAGCGGATCGGCACCACGCGGATGCCGGGCGTGTCCATCGGTACCGCAAACATCAGCAGGCCCCGGTGCTTGTCGGCCACCGTACCGGTGCGGGTCAGCAGCAGGCAGTAATGGGCCTTGGCCGCGCCGCTGGTCCAGATCTTCTGGCCCTGGATGAGCCAGTCATCGCCATCGGGCGTGGCCTTGGTGCGCAGCCGCGCGAGGTCCGACCCGGCCTCGGGCTCGGAAAAGCCCTGGCACCAGTACTCGCGCATCTCCAAAATGGCGGGCAAAAAGGCCTGCTTTTGCGCCTCGGTGCCCACGGCCATGATGATGGGGCCGGCCAGCTCCTTACCAATTGAGCTGACGCTCTCGGGCATGGCCAGCGCGCCCACTTCCTTGTTCACCGCCAGGTGCTCGCGCAGGCTCAGGCCATGGCCGCCGTACGCGGTCGGCCAGGTCATGCCGGCCAGGCCCGCCTGGTACATGCGCGCTTCCCAATCGCGGCACTCGTCCAGGCTGGGCATGCGGTAGTCCACGCTGTCGGCGCGCATGTGGGCGGGCAAATGGCTGTGCAGCCAGTCACGCGCATATTGCCGGTAGGCACCCGGGCCCGATGCGGCATCGGGGCGGGCGAAATTCTCTTCCTGTTTCATCGCATAGTTCCGATCAAAGTCTGCATGGCGCTGCGCATCAGGCCTGCGGCGGGGCCGCCACCATCAGCGCATCGACCGCAATCACGCCCTCGCCGGCAGGCTGGACCAGCACCGGGTTCAGGTCGATCTCGGCGATCTCGCCGGCATAGGCCAGCGCCAGCTCCGACAGGCGCGCCACCGTGGCGGCCATGGCCTGCACATCGGCAGCGGGCTGGCCGCGCACCCCTTGCAGCAGCGGGTAGAGCTTGAGCGACGCAATCATCTGCAGCGCCTCGGCCTGCGTCACCGGCGCCACCTGCACCGCCACGTCCTTGAGCACCTCGGCATAGATGCCGCCCATGCCCACCATCACCACCGGGCCAAAGGCCGCGTCGTGTGAAACGCCGGTGATCATCTCCACACCGCCGCCCACCATCGGGGCGACCAGCACGCCATCGATCTGCGCCTGCGGCGCGCGCTCTGCCACCCGCGCCAGCAGCTGTGCATAGGCCGTGCGGGCCTGCGCGGCGCTGCGGATGTTGAGCTCCACGCCGCCGACCTCGGTCTTGTGGGCAATGTCGGGCGAGACAATCTTGAACACCACCGGAAAACCGATCTGCTCGGCCGCCGCCACCGCCGCATCGGCGGACTGCACCACCTGCTCCTGCGTCACTGGCACACCGGCGCGCGCCAAAAAGGCCTTGGCATGGAACTCGTTGCGGAAGACCTGGGCATCGAGCGGCTCCCAGTGCTGCGCGGCAGCGGGCGCAGCTGGCGGCTGGCCCAGCGTCTGGCCCAGGCGCACCAGTCCGGCCAGCCCACGGGCTGCCGCATCAATGGTCGGGAAGATCGCAATGCCCGCGTTGGCAATGCGCTCGGTCACCTCAGCCGGGCCCTGGCCAATCAGCACGATCAGGCGCTCGGGGTAGTCGCGCCGGATCTGCGCCAGCGCCTCCTGGTACACCCCGCTCAAACGCGGGTTGTGCAAGGACAGCGACAGCAGCAGCACCAGGGTGCTGCGCGATGCGTCTTCCAGCAAGGCCGTCAGCAGCTTGTACAAGATATCGGGCCGGCTGGACATCTGCGCCGTCGCATCGACCGGGTTGCGGGTGCCGGCCACCGGCACCGCTTCCTGGATACGGGCACGCGTCGCATCCGACAGCTCGGGCAGGTCCAGGCCGGCCTGCACCATGGCATCGGCCATCATCACGCCAAAGCCGCCCGATGCTGCCACCAGGGTCACACCCCGGTTGCGCGGCAGCAGCGCCTGCGGCAGCACGGACAGCGCGGCCGTCAGCTCCACCATGTCTTCGATCGACTGCACCGTCAGCGCCCCCGCGCGGGTCAGCGCCGCTTCGATCACGGCGTTGGACCCCGTCAGCGCGCCGGTGTGCGAGGCGGCGGCCGCCTGGCCTTGCTCGGTCGCGCCAATCTTGAGCACCACCACCACCTTGCCGGCGGCGCGCGCCGCGTCCAGCGCCTGCAGCAGCTTGCTGCCATCGCGGCAGGTTTCCATGCAGCACAGGATGATGCGGGTCTGGCGGTCGCCGGCCAGCGCGGCAATGCCGTCGGCAATGTCCACATCGGCCTCGTTGCCGGTCGCCATGAAGCGGCTGATGCCCAAGCCCCGGCGCACCACCGATTGCATCGTGAAGCTGCCCAGGTTGCCCGACTGCGAGACGATGCCCACCTGGCCGGCGGCTGGCAGCTTGTCTTCCAGCGCCACCGAGAACGAGCCAATCACCCGCGCCTCGATCCCCACCGCGCCCAGGCAGTTGGGCCCCAGCACGCGGATCTGGCGCTCCCGCGCAATCTGGCTCAGCTGCCGCTGCAGCGCAGCGCCCTCCTCGCCCGCTTCTATGAATCCGGACGACAGCACAATCGCCGCCTGCACGCCCTTGTCTGCGCAGTCGCGCAGCGCAGCGGGCGCCATCGCTGCCGGCACCGCGATGATGGCCAGCTCGGGCACCTGCGGCACATCGCGCACGCTGGTGTAAGCGGGCAGCGACTGGATGCTGCCGCCCTTGGGGTTGATGGGGAACACCGCGCCGGCATAACCATGCTTTTGGAGCAGATGCAGCGGCCGCCCACCAATCTTGGTGGGGTCGTCAGAGGCACCAATGATGGCGATCGCGCGTGCATTGAAAAACGGATCAAGACCTGCACCGGGCTGCAGGCGGGTTGTCTGCAGCATGCTCAGCGTCCTTTGAAAACGGGGGCGCGCTTTTCCAGGAAGGCCATGCGCGCTTCCTTGGCGTCTTCGGTCTTGGCCAGCGCCATCGTGAACTCCTGCTCAAAACGGTAGGCATCGCGCTGGGGCATCAGGTCCACCATATTGGCGGCGCGTTTGGCATAGATCACCGCCAGCGGTGCCTTGGACGCAATCTCGCGCGCCATCTCCATGGCCTTGGGCAGCAGCGCTTCGGGCGCCAGCACTTCTTCGACCACATTGCGCTGCAGCATCTCCTGGGCCGTCAGGCGCTGGCCGGTAAAAAACATGCGGCGCATCGTCGAGCGTCCCAGCAAGGTCTTGAGCATCGAGGCCCCGCCCGCCAGGCCCACATTGATCTCGGGCATGCCAAAGCTCGCGTTCGACGAGGCATAGAGAATGTCGCAGGCCGCAGCCAGGCCCATGCCTGCGCCCAGAGCCGTGCCGTTCACCGCCGCAATCACCGGCTTGGCGCAT
Source organism: Comamonas koreensis (assembly GCF_014076495.1). Lineage (NCBI taxonomy): Bacteria > Pseudomonadati > Pseudomonadota > Betaproteobacteria > Burkholderiales > Comamonadaceae > Comamonas > Comamonas koreensis. Next base: position 3,674,218 of record NZ_CP043575.1, read on the forward strand.
TCCTTGATCGCATTGCCGGTTTCGCGGGTGACGCGGTTGTGCTCCAGAAAGTCACCGGCCACCTCGGCATTGGGCCGGTCCTTCAGATCGGCGCCGGCGCAGAACACCGAGCCGGAACCCGTCAGCACCGCGCAGCGCACATCGTCGCGTTCGGAGATCGCATCAAAAATCGCCACCAGCTCGCGCCGCATCGCCCGGTTGAGGGCATTGACCGGTGGGCGGTTGAGCGTGACCAGGGCCACGCCATCGGCGACTTCCAGCAAAACGGAGGGCTCAGACATGGCGGCCTCCCCGGGTGTGGATTGCTACCGCGGTGGCCAGGGGGTGGATGGCGGCGCAGCGCGCAGCCTGCGCAATAGGCGCTATCACTTGCATGTTGTCTCCTTGGATCTTGGCCGCTCATGGCGAGCGCCTGTTTCGAATCTGTGTTTGATTCTAGGAAGGAACCCTGCAAATGATTTCCCCCCGATTGGTTGAATCTGTTCTGCGTTCCCCGGGGTAGTGGCGCCCTGGGGCAACCCTATGATGGACAGCAACCTACGTGCAGCTCGGCTCCACCTCAGGAGCCCCAACCTCAAGCCCCCCATGCATATCCAGCCCCTGATCCCGCAACGCCTGGCCCTGGGTGAATGCCCCCACTGGGATGCCAGCACCGGCCAGCTCTGGGCCATGGACTGCCGGCGCGGCCTGCTGCTGCGCATCGACCCGGCCAGTGGCCAAACGGAGCAGCACCTGCTGCCAGCGCCCACGGGCTCATTCGCGCTGAATGCGGACGGCAGGATCGTCATCGCAATGAAGGAGGCGCTGGGCCTGTATGACCCTGCCGGCCGCCAGTTGCAGACCCTCGCCGAGCTGGATGAGCACCTGCCCCATCTGCGCTTGAACGATGGCTGCGCGCTGCCCGATGGCCGCTTTCTGGTCGGCAGCATGCACCTGCACCTGGAAGCAGGCGAAGCACCCAGGGGCGGCATCTATGTGTTGGAGCGGGATGGGCAGTTGCAGCGCATAGGCCCGGCCCTTACAACCGCCAATGGCCCGCTGATCCACCCCAGAAGCGGCCGCCTCTTTATTGCCGACAGCGCCGCGCAAAGCATTTATTCCTTTGATATCAGCAGCGGCCAGGCGCAGGACCAGCAGCTGTTCGTCAGCACCCAGCCCCAACAATCTGCGCCCGACGGCTGCTGCTGGGACAGCGAGGGAGGCCTCTGGACCGCCTTGGTACGCACCGGCCAGCTCGCCCGCTACGATGCCCAAGGGGCGCTGAGCCAGTTGATCCGCCTGCCCATGGCCCACCCCAGTGCGCTCTGCTTTGGCGGGCCGGATCTGGCAGACTTGTATGTGACCAGCATCTCGGACAGCGGCCGCCTGCGCGCCAGCGGCCCGCTCGATGGTGCCATTGTGCGCATCACCGGCCTGGGCTACCGGGGGCTGGCCAAGCCCAAGGCGCGCATCCTTATTACCGACTAGTCACTTGGGCAGCGCAAAGCGCTGCGCCTCCCCCGCCACCTGGCTGGCGACAAAATCCAGAAATAGCTTGACCTTGGCGGGGATAATCGCCGAATCGACAATCGTCGCAAACATGCCTTCTTCGAACGTGGTATTGCTCACCACATAATCTGGCAACAGCCGCACCAGATTGCCCGCCGCCAGATCGGGGTAAACCGTGTAATCATCGAGCAGCGCAATACCCTCGCCCAATTTTGCCAACTCCAATAAAGCAATGCCATTGTTGGTCAAATGACGCGGAGAAAATCGAATATCTTCAACCCCTGCATCATTCTTGAAATGCCAGATATGGTCTTTGCCTGGCAAATAATAGGCCAGACATTGGGCCTGCAATAAATCAGCGGGTTGATGGATAGCAGGCATTTTCTCGGCATAAGCGGGTGACGCCACCAAATAACGCTGACTGTGAAACAGCATGCGCCGCTTGACGCCCGCTTCCACCGGCGGCGATATTCGGAAATCAATATCGATATTGTTCTTGACCAGGTCCACCTTGGTCTCGGACAGCAGCAGCTCCACCAGTATCTCGGGGTGGGCCTGGCGAAAGCGCGCGATGAGGCCGGGCAGCACGCGCTGGCCGAACATGGTGCGTGCGTGCACGCGCAGGCGCCCCTGCGGGGCAGAGCTGATGGCGGTGATGCTGGTGTGCGCCTGGTTGATGGTCCAGAGAATGCCCTCCAACTGGGCCGCATACTCCTGACCTGATTCGGTCAGCGACACCTGGCGCGTGGAGCGCAGCAGCAGCTTGACCTGCAGCCCGTCTTCAAACTCGGTGATCATTCTCGACACGGCGGTAGCCGAGATGCCAAACAGCCGCGCCGTCTCTGAAAAACTGCGGGTCTGCGACACCGACAGGAACAGCTCCATCGCTCTCAGACGGTCCATGATTCCTCCAGTTTGCGCAGTACTGAATCTCGATTTTCACGCATACAGATCTCCTGACCCCACCCCTAGAATGATTCCATATTGCCCATCATCAAGGAGACATCATGGAATTTGGCGTATTCATTCTGGCGCAGCAGCGCGGCTACCACCAGCGCTCTCAGGACGTTATCAACAACTCCATCGAACAAACCGTGGTGGCAGAGCAAGCGGGTTTCAATACCGCCTGGTATGCCGAACACCATTTCAACAATTACTCGCTGTCGCCATCGCCATTAATGACCGTGGCCCATGCCGCGGCCAAAACCAAAACCATTCGCCTGGGCACGGCGGTGTGCATTTTGCCACTCTACCACCCCGCCCGCTTCCTGGCCGAGGTCGGCTTTGTCGACACCGTGTCCAATGGGCGACTCGAGCTGGGCGTGGGCTCGGGCTACCAGCAGTTTGAGTTTGAACGCTTTGGCGTCGAGATCGCCAATTCCGGCGCGATCTTCAATGAGTTTCTCGACATTATTCCCAAGGCCCTGACCCAGAAAATATTCGAATACCAGGGCGAATTCCTGAATATCCCCCCCAGCTCCATCGCTGTGCGCTGCGTGCAAGACCCGATGCCCCCGCTCTGGGTCACCTCGGGCAACCCCGTTACCCTGGGCCGTGGCGTGCGCGAAGGCCACAACCTGTTTGTCACCGCGCTGCTCAACGGCAACGAAGCGATTGCCGGCCTACGCACCAAGCTGGAAAACATTGCCTCGGCCGAAGGCAAGGACCTGGACAGTGATGTGAAGTTCGGCTTTCTGCGCTGCGGCTATGCCTCGGACAACGAATCCGAAATCAATGCCTACCTGGACTGCGCCCGCTTTCAGCGCCGCATCTCCGAGAGCCTCAAGTTCCGCCGCGCTCAGTCCGAAGACGGCTACATGGTCAAAGAAGTGCCGACCGAGACCGACCCGACCTTCGAGCAGCTGCGCAAGAACCTGCCCGTCGGCTCGGTCAACGAAGTGATCGACAAGCTGCTCGAAGAGATCAGCATCCTCAAGCCCAAGCACATTGCGCTGCAAACCCAGCTGGGCGATTTCGACCAGAAGACCATGCTCAAGCAGATCGAGCTGTGGGGCGACAAGATCATTCCCGCCGTGAAAAAAGAAGTGGGCCAGGCCGTAGCGCTGGCGTAAAGGAGACAGGGCCATGCGCGTTCACCTCAGCAACTGCGGCTCCATCAGCCTGATGGATGCCCACAATTTTCGGGCACTCGACGTGCTGATCGAGCCCCAGCCCGAGCCCCAGCTCGCGCAGGCCCTGACCCGTATTGGCACGCGCGACGGCGACAGCCATGTCTGGCTGTTTCCCCAGGTGCTGCGCTTTCTGGCCTGCCAGGCCGCAGACAGCGAATGGGACACGGGCTTTGCCGCCATGCTGGCCTATGCGCAGCAGCACGGCTGGGTCAACGACCAAGGCCAGGTGCGTGCCCATATCACCTTGGCCGCGGAAGACCAGGTCGTCTCGGTGGCCGACTTCAAGGCCGCGATGCGCGCCCTGCCCGCCGGCATCAGCGCCGTGACCACCGGCCAGGGCAAGGACGTCGCCGGCATGATCGTCTCCAGCCTCACCTCCATCTCGGCCGAGCCCCCAATGGTCGGCTTTTTTGCCCACAGCGCCTCGTCGATGGGTGATACCTTGCTGCAAACGGGCAAGTTTGTCGCCAATGTGCTGGGTGAGGAACACAGCCAGATCATCGCCAGCTTTCTGAGTCAGCCCCAAGGCGAGGCCCGCTTCAAGGAAGGCCGCTGGCACAGCAGCGAACACCAGCTGCCCGTGCTGAGCGACGCGCTGGCCAGCATGGAATGCGACATTGTCTGCACCCACACCCTGGGCACGCACAAGCTGGTGGTCGGCAAGATCCGCAAGTCCTCCTGCAACAGCGCCAGCCCCGTGGTGAACTTCAATGCCAGCACGCACAAGCTGGTGCCCTTGGCGGCCTGATCGCAGACCAGAAAAGGGCTTCAAGCATGGACTGGCTGCAATTGGACCTACGCATCTGCGTCGTCACCGGCGGCGCCAAGGGACTGGGCGCCGGCATTGTGCAAGCACTGCTGGCGAGCGGCTGCCGCGTGGCGGTGCTCGACCACGACAGCGATGCGCTGGCGCAGCTCGCCGCCACCCATCCCGATGGCCAGCGTCTGCTGCCGCTGAGCGCCGATGTCTCATCACCCGCTGCGGTAGAGGCTGCGTTTCAAACACTGCAACAGCACTGGGGCGCCGGGCCCAGCGTGCTGGTCAACAACGCCGCCATCACCAGCGCCGCGCCGCTGGCCGAGCTGGACCCTGGCATCTGGGAGCGCCAACTGCAGATCAACCTGGGCGGCTACCTGCGCATGGGCCAGGCCTTCTACCGCCATTCCGACGCCAGCCTGCCGCGCGCCATTGTCAATATCGCTTCGATCTCGGCCCAGAACGCCCAACCGCTGAGCGGCGGCTACAGCATGAGCAAGGCCGCCATCCGCATGCTGACTAACCAGATGTGCCTGGAATGGGGCCCCGCAGGCATCCGCTGCAACACCGTCAGCCCCGGCCTGTTTGTGACCCCGCTGAGCGAGCGCTTCTACCGCAACCCGGACGACCGCGCCCGCCGCGAGCAGGTCGTCCCCCTGCGCCGCATCGGCCAGAGCGAAGAACTCGCCCAGGCGGTGGTCTTCCTCGCCAGCCCCCGGGCCAGCTATGTCCATGGCGCGGATCTGGTGGTCGATGGCGGCTTCAGCCATTCGCTGATGACGCATATTCCTCGGGCTTATGGGCAGGGGCAGCTGGGTCCTGGGAAAGCGCAGCCTGGCTTGGTGCAGTCCACCAATCCAGGCATCCGCAACATGTGAGATCCCTTCAGGGCAGCGGATCGCCCGCGCCCACCCGGTCCACAATCAAGCGGTAGTGCTCAGGCCTGCGGTGCTTGGCGAAATTGAAGACATGCTGGCGGAAATGTTCACCCAGCGACAGATCGGCGCTGACGCAGATGACCTCATCGTCCTCGGTCAGCGTGCGCGCCACGATCTCTCCGGTGGGCGCAACAATGACGGAGCTGCCAATCATGTGGTGGCCATCTTCGGAACCGCATTTCGCCGCTGCCGCCACCCAGATTCCATTTTGGTAGGCATTGGCCTGCAATGAGATCAGGTGGGTGGTCGTGCGCAGATGCACCGGCTCATTCCAATGGATATTGAGCGACGGCGTGTTGTAGCCCAGCATGACCACCTCGGCACTTTGCAAGGCCATCACGCGGTAGGTTTCCGGCCAGCGGCGGTCGTTGCACAGGCACATGCCGTATTTGACAGCGCCTGAATCGAACACCCTGAACCCCAGGTTGCCGACATCGAAGTACTTCTTCTCCAGATGCTGGAACGGAGCTTCTGGCTTATGTTCCACATGGCCGGGCAGGTGGATCTTGCGGTACTTGCCCGCAATTTCTCCCCTGGAGTTGACCAGTACGGCGGTGTTGTAGGGTCGCCCGTCTTCGGCCAGTTCGGCATAGCCCAGGTAGAAGCCCACGCCCAGCTCACGCGCGGCATCAAACAGCGGCTGCACATCGGCATTGGGCATCTGTGCTTCGAAGAACCGCGCTTGTGCTTGCGCTTCTTCCATCCAATAGCGCGGGAAGAACGTCGTCAGTGCCAACTCCGGAAAAACGACCATCTCGGCGCCCCGGGCCTTGGCCTCGCGCAGCATGGCCACCAAGCGCCGAACCACCGAGCCCCGGCTATCCGATAAATGAACAGGCCCCATCTGGGCCACGGCCAAACCAAGTTTTCGTGTTGTCATTTCCCGCACTCCTTTTGCGTTGTCTGCTCGGGCTCTGCCCGGCGCAGCACTTGTCCTGGCCGCGCGCCGGTAGGCTGGTGGCCATCCCACACCTGCTGCCCATTGACCCAGACTTGTTCGATTCCCTCGCTGGCCTGCACTGGCTCCTCAAACGTGGCCTTGTCCGAAACCCGTTGGGGGTCAAACACCACCAGGTCGGCAAAGCAGCCGGGCTCCAAACGCCCACGCTGCTCCAGCCCATACTGCTGCGCAGCCAGCCCCGTCATCCGGTGGATGCCCTCTTCCAGCGACAGCAAGCCGCATTCGCGCACCATGCGCCGCAGCACGCGTGTGAAGGTGCCCCACTGGCGTGGATGGGGGTGTGGATCAAAAGGCAGGCCATCGGACCCCACCATCGTCAAAGGAAACGCAAAGATGCGGTCCACATCGTGCTGATCCATCAAGAAGTAAATGGCGCCGGCCGGTGACAGGCGCGCCAACAGCGCTTCATCGTCCAGGCCCCATTGCTGCTGCAGGTCGGCAAAATCCCGTCCTTTGGCTTCTGGACAAGCGCTGGACCAGGTGATCATGGTGCGGCTTGCCAGGCGAACCCGGTCGAGCCGCAGCATCGTGGACGTGGCGGGATAAGGGTGGCAGTCCACACAAACGGGCTGCTTGCTGCTGGCCTCCCGGATCAGCGCCAGCGTCTCTTCCGAGCGGCCATGGTTGCGCTCGCCAGCGAGCTTGTGGTGGGAGAAAACCACCCGGCAGTCTGCGTCGCGCCCCACGGCCAATGCCTCTTGCATCGCCGGGACAATGTCATCGGCCTCATCCCGCAGATGGGTGGCATACACGGCCTGGCGGCCGCGCAGTGGCCTGCAGACTTCGAGCAGTTCCCAGGTTGTGGCATGGCGTGCAGGCGGGTAGAAGGTGCCGGTCGAGATGCCGAAGGCCCCTTCGTCCAGCGCTTCGGTCAGCAAATCCCGCATCTGCGCGCACTCGTCATCGGTGGCTTCACGCTGGTGGTCCGCCATCACCTTGACGCGCAAGGTGGTATGGCCCACCAGCGGGATGACATTGACCGCCGCTGGCTGCGCCTGCAAGGCTTGCAGCCACTCGCCAAAGCGCCCAAAGCGAAACAACTCGGGCGGCCCCAGCAGGTCCAGGGGCTGCGGCAGGTTTTGCGGCACCAGCGGCGCCAGACTGATGCCGCAGTTGCCGGTAACCACCGTGGTTATACCCTGGGAGACTTTGGGCACCATATCGCGGTGCACCAGCAGGTAGCCATCATCGTGGGTGTGCGAATCGATAAAGCCCGGTGCAAGGGCCAGGCCCTGCAGGTCGATGACGGTATCACCGGCCTGCGCCTGCACCGCGCCCACCTGGGCAATCCGCTCACCCTCCACCGCCACATCGCCGCTGTAAGCCTGCCCGCCAGAGCCGTCGATCAGCATCGCATTCTTGAATATCAGCACTTTCGTCTTCTCTTTCCGGGGCCGATCAGTTGAGCTTCGCGATCTTGCTGGACTGGATGATCTCGGTCCATTTTTTCGTCTCACGGGCAATCAATTGCTTGAAATCCTCCGGCGTGCCGCCCACCGGCTGGGCGCCCAGGCCTTGAAGACTTTCGCGCACGTTAGGCATCTTCAACACCTTGTCCAGATCGGCGGCCAGTGCCTTGGCCTGCTCAGGCGTCATCTTGCGATTGCCCACCACGCCCCCCCACGAGACGATCTCATAGCCCTTGACGCCCGCCTCGTCCATCGTCGGAACAGTGGGCAGCTGCTCGATCCGCTTGCCCAGCTGGGTCACGGCCAGCGCACGCACCTTGCCCGACTTGATAAGCGGCACCGCTTCGGAGCTGTTGATGAACATATAGTCCAAGCGCCCGCCCATCAGGTCCTGCAACGCGGCCGGCCCGCCCTGGTAGGGAACGAAAACGGTATCGAGCTTTTCCAGATGGTTGAGCAGCTCCCCACTCATATGGCCGGTGGTGCCGACGCCCGAAGCCCCATAGGACAGCTTGCCGGGGTTCTTGCGCGCTTGGGCCAGCAAGTCCTGCACGGATTGGACGCTCGATGCCACCGGAACGATCAGCACGTTGTAGAGGTTGAACAGGTGCGACACCGGAACCAGGTCCTTGTCCACGTCGTAAGGCAGCGTGGAGAACAGCGCGCGGTTGACCGCCAGGGTGTTGATATTTCCATAGCCCACGGTGAGCTCGTTGCCCCTGATCACCTGCACCACACCGATATTGCCTGCCGCTCCGGGCTTGTTTTCTACAATCACCGGACGATGGGCGTTCAGCGACCATTGGTTGGTAATGATGCGGCTGAGCACGTCAGGGGATCCGCCGGCCGCAGAGGGCACGACAAAGCTGATCGGCTGGTTGGCGTTGCCCTGGGCAGCAGCCGGATCCGACTGCGCGGCCAGCATGACAAGGGGCAACAGGAGGGCAAAACGGTTCAGAAGACGGCGGTTCATGGCTTGACTCTTTCATGGGTCTGAATATTGCTTGCAGCGTAAAGGACAAGCCGAACTCACCCAAATTGAAAAATGTCGGTGCATTCACAAACAAAGTTATATCGACCAGGGGTTAACACCACATGCCAAGCCAATTGCCTGAAACCAGCAGCCACGCCATTCACCCCCGCGCACTGAACATGCGGCAGCTGGAGGTGTTCCATGCCATCATGACCACCGGCACCATCAGCGGCGCGGCCTTGGCCCTGCATGTATCGCAGCCGGCACTGAGCCGGGCACTGGCGCACTGCGAAGCCCGCCTGGGCTATTTGTTGTTTGAGCGGCTGGGCAGAAGGCTGCAGCCCACGCCCGAAGCCCAGCGCCTGCACGAAGAGGCGCGCGACGTGTACCGAGGCCTGGACCGGCTCAACAGCCTGGCCCAGCGCATCGGCCATGCGGGCGTGGACACCTTGCACCTGGCCTGCAGTGCCACGTTTGCCAACACCTTGATTCCGCAGGCACTGCAGCAACTGATGCGCTACAGCCCGCAATTGCGTGTCGACTTTCGCACGGCGACCTATGACGAGTTGCCAGAGTACCTGCTGTCGGGTCAAGCCGATGTGGGCGTTTCTTTGGTGGAGTCGAACCACCCGGGCTTGAAATCACGCTTGCTGGGCCGCCAGCGCCTGCTGTGCGTACTGCCCCCGCAACACCCGCTGGCGGACCGGGCCATGGTGGATCCGCTTGCGTTGTGCGACACCGCATGGATCGGATACCCGCCGGACACCCCGCTGGGACGCCTATGCGCCTCAGCGCTGGCGATGGATGCCAGCTCGGCGAGCATCCAGGTGCGCTCGCCGGCCATTGCCCTCAGTTGCGTTCAGACGGGCTTGGGCGCTGCCATTGTGGATGCCTCCTGTATCCGGCATATTCCCCGCGATGACATCGTCGTCAGGCCTTTGACAACGGAGGTGTATTCCAACATCTGGACGATAACGTCTGCGCGGCAGCCATGCCCGGCAACGGGCCAGCAATTCATCGATGCGCTGCATGCGGTACTGAAACAGCTCAGCGCTGCCGAGCCTTGGCCGCCAGCCAGCAAAACTAGCGGCGCCGCCTAAGAACCTGTTCTAAGCATGCGGTGCCCAGCCCCGACCCAGCGATCGGCGGGACTGGACGGATGGCGACCCATCAAGAGAACGTCAAATCCAAGCCCATCGTCCTGACCAAGGTGAAGGTCAGCAGCCCCAGCAGCAACAGCGCCGCCAAAAAAATAGCCGCCACCTTGCCGCCTGCGCGCAGCACGGCGCGGGGGTTGCCGCCTTTTTTGCCCTGGTCGTAATGCCATTTGATGGCAAAGAACATGCAGGTGCTGAACATGCTCAGCTTGAAGATGACAAAGACTACGGGGATCCAATCGATCATTTTGCAAATTTCCAGCCAATGACTTGGCACTGTCCGAGCCCCAGCAAGGCATGAGGCCGCAACGCCAGCGATTGCCATACCAGCATGGGCCGCTCTGCGTTCTGGTGCATAGTACGCAAAAGCAATTTCCATACATGCGGACAAATTGTCCCAGGGGCCGTCTGCAAAACCGTCGCCCAATGGCAAGGAGTGGATCGCCCGAGTGGGCGTCCAGACCAAGGCAGTGCGTTTTGCAGAGGCCCCCTCGGCCCATCCATACATCTCCAGATACAAGCATGCAAGAAGACAACGCCCTCCCCTGGTTGCCGCGACTGACCGCGTGGGGCGGGCCGCGTTTTTTGCAGATTGCCGATGCCTTGCAAGCGGCCGTGGCAGACGGCCTGCTACAGCCCGGCGATCGCCTGCCGCCGCAGCGCCATCTGGCGGCCTTGCTGGACGTGGACCTGACGACCGTCACCCGTGCCTACGACGAGGCCCGGCGCCGTCACCTGCTCGAAGGGCGCGGCGCGCGGGGCACCTATGTGGCAGCGCCCAAGGTGGCGCTGACCGCGGTGCTCGACCTGGGCATGAACACGCCGCCGCCGCCGGCGGGTCTGGATTTTGACGATCTGCTCAAGCAAGGCCTGTCGCAGGTGCTGATGGGGGCGGATTCTGCGCTGCTGATGACCTACCATCTGGGTGGCGGCAGCGATGTGGACCGCCAAGCCGGCGCCCAGTGGCTCAAGCCCATGTTGGGGCCGGTCGATGCCGAGCAGCTCGTTGTCTGCCCGGGCGCGCAGGCAGCAATTGCCGCCTCCATCCTGGCGCTGACGGAACCGGGCGACGTGATCCTGGCCGAGCCGATGGGCTACCCCGGCCTGCGCACTGCGGCCACGCAGTTGGGCCGGCAGATCATCGCCGTGCCCAGCGACCCGCATGGCATGCTGCCCGACGACCTGGAGCAGGCCTGCCGCCAGCACCAGCCGGCACTGCTCTACCTCAACCCCACCCTGCAGAACCCGACCGCCACCACGATGCCGCTGGAACGGCGCCAGGCGCTCGTGCGCATTGCCCAGCGCAACCATGTCCGCATCGTCGAGGATGACCCCTACTGGCTGCTGGCCGAGACACCACCGCCGCCGCTGGCCAGCCTGGCGCCCGAGCAGGTGCTCTATATCTCCACCCTGTCCAAATGCCTGACGCCCGGCCTGCGCGTGGCCTTTGTGCGGGCGCGCGATCCTGCCTTGCGCGAGCGCTTCCAGACTGCCCTGCGCTCCTTTGCGCTGATGGTCTCGCCACTGTCTGCAGCACTGGCCACGCAATGGATTTTGGGCGGCTCGGCCTATGGGCTGATGGAGGGCGTGCGCAAGGAGGCCCGCCTGCGCCACCGCATGGCGCGCGATCTGCTGGCCGGCCGCTACAGCGGCGCGGGCGATGGCCTGCATGTCTGGTTGGAACTGCCAGGGTATTGGAGCCCCGCCCAACTCGCGCAAGCCGCCCAGCGCGAAGGCATCGCCGTCACCCCGGCAGAGGCCTTTGCCAGCGGCGCGGCAGACACTGCCCAGGTCAATGCCATCCGCATCTCGCTGGGCAGCATCAAGGACCGGGGGCGCTTGCAGGCGGGGCTGCAGCGCTTGTCGGCGCTGCTGGCGCGGCGGCCCGATGCGTTCACGGCTGCCGTGGTTTGACGACCGCTTTACCCAAGGATCCTGCCATGCCCGCAGCAGAAGAAGAGCGCGATCTGCTTGAGCACTACGTCGAGGCCGCTGCGCCCTTTCTCGCGCTCCATCCACAGCTGCTTGCACCCCGTGAAGTGCTGGAACACACCGCGCAATTCGCCTACCACCCGCTGGTCCAACAGCTGAGCTGCTATGTGCTCGATGATGCGAACACCAGCGACCACCACCTTCTGGCCACCCGCTCGCCGCTCGCAGGCTGCGTGCTTTTCCTCAGCCACGATGGCGATACGCGCGCCGTTTTCGATTCGGCAACAAGCTTTTTGGTGGCGCTGCAACAGGCGCAAGCCAGCGACCAGGAAGTCTCCGATCTGCATCCCGCGCTATCCCCTATTGCACAGGACCAGGATGCCTTGGGTGCATGCATACACAGGCTGCTGGATGATCAGGAATGGAACGATGTCGTTGTCGCACTCATTCCTTCGCTCAGCCTGGAAGACAAGGACCTGTTGCACAGACTGGTGGCCGATGACGACTTCTTTCTCGGTGAGGCCGTCGCGATGGCCATCCAAAAGCGCCCTGACCAAGCACTGCTACCCATGGCTCAGCTGTGCGCAGCGCACGCACAGCCACAGGTTGCTCGGGCGGGAAAGCTTGCTGTTAAACGGATCCATCAGCTGGGCCAGCGCCCTCAGTAAATCGCCTCTGCACAGCCAGCGCTATAGTCGGCCCGTCGAAAAAGGCAGACTTGGTTTGGTAAGCCCAGGTCCTTCCACACGGAAGCGCTGACTCTGCCCGCGCATGGGTCCCCACGACGAACGTGCACCGCATCTGCTTGCGGCCATCGGTTCGTCCCAGGGGTTCTCAAGACAAAGAATCACTCCGGCCGAACGGTCAAACGAGAGAGGACAAGTCCATGCCTACGATCCCCCCTTACGACGTCATCATTGTTGGTGCAGGCTCCGTCGGCCTGCTGCTCAGCTGCGAGCTGCGGCTGGCCCAGTGCTCTGTGCTGGTGCTCGAGCAAGCCGGCGACCCGCACTCCCCGCTCAAGCAAGCGCCCTTTGGCATTCGCGGCCTCACTATCCCCTCGCTGGAGGCGCTGCAGCGCCGGGGCTTGCTGGAGGCCGTCACCGCACCCCTACATGGTGGCGCGCCCACCGCATTGCGCCCCCATTGGCTGCAGCATGCGCGCCGGCCTGGCGGGCCCCCCCACCCCTTGGTCGGTCGCAGCGCGCCCGACTTTGCGCTGGCCGATGGCTCGACCCTCGCTGGCCATCTGCAGACCGGCCAGGGCTTATTGCTGGACTTTGGCTGCGCCGCGCCGTTGCGTGACTTGTCGGCAGGGTGGCAGGGGCACCTCCGCTATATCGCCCGCAGCACGGCGGATGAACTTGGCTTGCAATCGCTACTGGTCCGTCCGGATGGCATCGTCGCCTGGGTGGGTGACGGTAAGGCATCGCAAGCGCCAGTCGCAACCGCTATCCAGCGCTGGTTTGGCCAGCCCCTGCAGCGCTGATGCGCGGGCAGTGCTCTGCGGAGGGCCGGACCTTAATCCGGCTCCGGCCAAAACATCTTTCGGACCTGGTCGTTGAAGTAAGGCAGCATCAAGGTCAAACCACCCGAGGCATTGGCCAGAAAGTCCAGCACCTGGGCCCAGGACGATTCGACGGAGAGCCAGTTGTTGCCGACGATAAACAGCAGGCCGCAGGCGGTGGTGACCAGGTTGAGCGCGGGCGCCCAGGGGCGAAAGCGCATGCAGCCATAAAAACCGGCGCTCCAGCCCAGGATGATCAAGCACAGCAGCACGACCATCTCCCCCTCCAGCGCGATGGGAAACCGCAGCGGATGCTGCGAGGACAGCAGCTCGGTCCTGAAATCCATGCGGATGGACAGCACTAACAGGAGGACGGTGGCGATAACGAGCAGGCGGTAGCGATTTTTGGTCATGGGTCTGGGGCAAGTTGCGCCATGCTAGCAAATCGCCTGCCGCCGGCGGCCTTCTCCTCTGGGCCATCTGGGCCCTCTGGACTGTGTCGCCCCTTTCGTATCCCGCGCAGCGCTCACAGGCTCGCCAAGGTCTGGGCATGCATCTTTGCACGCTCCTCCTTGCGCTCGCTGTAGCGGTCCACCAGATAGGGCGCGATATCCCTGGTCAGCAGGGTGAACTTCAGCAGCTCCTCCATCACATCCACCACACGGTCATAAAAAGGCGATGGCTTCATGCGCCCCTCGTCATCAAACTCCTGGTAGGCCTTGGCGACCGAGCTTTGGTTGGGAATGGTCAACAGGCGCATCCAGCGGCCCAGAATGCGCAGCTGGTTCACGGCATTGAAGGACTGCGAGCCCCCGCTCACCTGCATAACCGCCAGCGTCTTTCCTTGCGTGGGCCGCACAGCGCCTTCGGACAGCGGTATCCAGTCCACCTGGGTCTTCATGATGCCGGTCATCGCGCCGTGGCGCTCCGGTGACGTCCAGACCATGCCTTCGCACCACCGCACCAGCGCGCGCAGCTCCGCCACCTTGGGGTGGTCCTCCGGCACGCTATCGGGCTGCGGCAAGCCGTCGGGGTCGTAGATGCGGACCTCGGCCCCCATGCCTTCCAGCAGCCGGGCTGCCTCCTGGGTCAGGAGCCGGCTGTAGGAGCGCTCACGCAGCGAGCCATACAGCATCAGAATGCGGGGAGCATGGGCAGACAACTGGCGAGGCTGCAGCTGCTGCGGGCCAGGGGCCTGGAAGCTGCGGGCGTCGATATGGCGGGAGATGGCATCAGCAGACATCAGTGTCCTTGGGTGGATGCAGCTGGCAGGGCATTTTCATACCAGCGCTTGGATCGGTTGACAACGGCCACGACGGCCAGCATCACCGGCACCTCGATCAGCACACCGACCACGGTGGCCAGTGCTGCGCCCGAGTTCAGGCCAAACAGGCTGATCGCGGTGGCGACGGCCAGTTCAAAGAAGTTGCTGGCGCCAATCAGCGCCGAGGGCCCGGCCACGCAATGGGCCACCCCCAGCTTCTGGTTGAGCCAGTACGCCAGCCCGGCATTGAGCATCACTTGCACCAGGATGGGCACGGCCAAGAGCGCAATCACCAAGGGCTGCGCCAGGATCGACTGGCCCTGGAACGCAAACAGCAGCACCAGCGTGGCGAGCAAGGCCAGGATGGACACCGGCCCCATCAACTCGGCCGCCCGGCCCAGTGCCTGGCTGCCGCGCCTGAGCAGGTATTTGCGCAGCATCTGGGCCAGCGCCACCGGCACCAGGATGTAGAGCACGACCGAAACCAGCAAGGTGTCCCAGGGCACCGTGATCGAGGAGATGCCCAGCAGCAAGGCCACGATCGGCGCAAAGGCCACCAGCATGATGGCGTCGTTCAAGGCCACCTGCGACAGCGTGAAGTACGGGTCCCCCTTGCACAGCTGGCTCCAGACAAAGACCATCGCCGTGCATGGCGCTGCGGCGAGCAAAATCAAACCGGCGACATAGCTGTCGATCTGCGCAGGATCGAGCCACTGCACAAACACATGGCGCAAAAACAGCCAGGCCAGCAAGGCCATCGAAAACGGCTTGAGGCCCCAGTTGATGAACAAGGTCACCCCTATGCCACGGGCATGGCGGCGCAGCTGCGACAGCGCAGAAAAGTCAATCTTGAGCAGCATGGGAATCACCATCACCCAGATGAGCACACCCACCGGCAGGTTCACCTTGGCCACCTCCATCGCAGCCACGGCCTCGGTCAGGCCCGGCACGGCATAACCCAGGCCCACGCCAGCGCAGATGCACAGCAGCACCCAGAGCGTGAGGTAGCGCTCAAACCCACCGATCACCGGCTTGGTCTCAGTCACGGGCATGTTCAAGACTCCGCAATCCGTTGCACAGCCGCTTGCAGCGCCTGGTTGCCCAGCTTGTCAAACGGCAATTGCAACAGCTGCAGCATGCGGTAGGCCAGCGCCTGGCGGGTGAGCTCAAAACGCTGGGCTTGCTCCACGCTGGGAGCCTCGGAAGGGTCCGGGTAGCTCCAATGGGCACGCACCGGCGCGCCCGGCCACAAGGGACAAGGCTGGGCAGCGGCGCTGTCGCAAACGGTGATGACCACGCGCATCTCTGGCACGCCGGGCTGCGCAAACCGGTCCATGCTCTTGCTCGACAGCGCCGATGTGTCCACGCCTGCAGCACGCAACGCCGCCAGCGCCTGCGGGTGGACACGGCCACTGGGTGCAGCGCCGGCGCTGAAGGCTTTGGCATCGATGCCCAGTGTCTGCGCCCAGTGGTTGAACATGGCCTCGGCCAGCACGCTGCGGGCCGAATTGTGGGTGCACAGCACCAAAACATGGGTGGTCATCGTCAGCAGCCTTTGTCGCTGGCAGGGCAGCACTGGGGAGCTGTCACCTCGCAGCGGGCGCCCGCGCAGCAGTTCTCGGTCAAATAGCGCAGAACGCCATCCATGCGCGCAAAGTCTGCGCGGTAGACCAGGTTGCGGCTCACGCGCTCCTGCGTGACCAGGCCCGCATGGACCAGCTCCTTGAGGTGAAAAGACAGCGCCGTGGCCGCAACGCCCAGCGCCTCCACCAGCACCGAGGGCGTGAGCCCGTCAGCCCCGGCCACCACCAGCGCACGAAACACCTGCAAGCGGACGTGGTGGGCAAGGGCAGCCAGGGATTTGATGACATGGTCTTCATTCATATTTCAATGATACTTGAAATATTGAAATAAAGCACCGAAAAAATTAGTGTTTGCCAGCAACGCGCCCGAAAAGCCCATGGAGCCCTGGCAGCCGGTAGCGAGGTTGGGTCACGGGGTATCGAGCAGATAGAGCCGGCTGGCCCATGAATCAGGCCGTGGGTGCGTTCAAGACCGCTTCATACGCAAGCAGATCCGCTTGGGAAAAGCAGCAGAAGACCACCTCTTCAATGGGGGTGTGTGCAGACAAGCTCTCTCGAACCGTGCGCACTGCCAACTGAACAGCCAACGCCATGGGATAGCCAAAGATGCCCGTGCTGATGCTGGGAAAAGCGATGGATGCCACCGACTTCTCCTCAGCCAGCGCCATACAGCGCCGGTAGCAAGCAGCCAGCAGCTCCGGCTCGCCCTTGTTTCCGCCTCGCCACACGGGCCCCACGGTGTGGATGATGTAGTCCGCATGCAGCCGGTAGGCCTGGGTCAGCTTGGCATCCCCTGTTTTGCAACCACCCAACAGCCTGCATTCATGTACCAGGTCCGGGCCTGCTGCACGGTGGATGGCACCATCCACACCACCACCGCCCAGCAGCGACGAGTTGGCGGCGTTCACGATCGCTCCCACATGGAGTTGGGTGATATCGGATTGGACGGCGTGCAGACGTGTGGACATGGGCGAACAGCTCAATGGTGGACAAACAAGGCCCCTGCAAAGGGCGGGCAGCGGTGCCAACGCATCATCGCAGACTGCGCTGGCAGGCTTTGCAACAGGACAAGCCTCTTTGATAGCCATCAACAAGGGCTTGCTGAAGACTCGCGCCAATCGGTGTCCCAGATCAGCGAGAAGCCATGCCACCCACCATGCCGGCGCCCCCAGCCAAGCCCGCGGACGCAGTAGAATGGCCCGCACTTGTTCGCAAAGAAGCCGGTGACAATCCGGCACGGTCGCGCCACTGTATCGCTGCCGCAGGCCCCGGGCTCGCCCCGCGCCTTGCGCTGCCAAGTCAGACCTTTGTGCCAAGCCACCCCCGAACCAGCTACAACCGGTATCCGCCCGCTGGTTTGCCTAGGACGCGCTTTTCCTGGAGTTCCCATGCAGACACCTGCCCCCAGCCGCCGCTTGGCGCTGCCCTTGCACCCTGCGCTGTGGCGCACAGGCCTGGCCTGGCCGTTGGCGGGATGCGGCCGCTAGGCGGCCAGCACTCGTCCAGCGCCGGCCCTTGCCCCCGCCCCGCCTCCCCCCTTTTTGTTTCAGACTGCCCCGCGCACTGCGCCCACCGGCCCCGCCGCAGGCTTGCCCGGCAGCCCTCCCCTTTTTATTTGGAGACATCCCCCATGCGCACCAGCCAGAAGATTCCAGCCACCATCGTCACCGGCTTTCTGGGCAGCGGCAAGACCACCTTGCTGCGCCATATCCTGTCCAACGCCAACGGCCGCCGCATTGCGGTGATCGTCAATGAGTTTGGCGAGCTGGGCATCGATGGCGAGATCCTGCGCGGCTGCGGCATTGGCTGCGATGACGAGAATAGCGAGCAGGCCGGCCAGCTCTATGAACTGGCCAATGGCTGCATGTGCTGCACCGTGCAGGAAGAGTTCTACCCCGTGATGCGCAAGCTCATCGAGCGCCGGGACGATATCGACCATATCCTTATCGAGACCAGCGGCCTGGCCCTGCCCAAGCCCCTGGTGCAGGCCTTCAACTGGCCCGAGATCAAGAACGCCTGTACGGTCGATGCGGTGATCACCGTGGTCGATGTGCCCGCCGCTGCGGCCGGCCAGTTTGCCGCCAACCCCGCCGCCGTCGATCTGCAGCGCAAGCAGGACCCCAACCTCGACCACGAGTCGCCGCTGCATGAGCTGTTTGAAGACCAGCTCATCTCCGCCGACCTGGTGGTGCTGAGCAAGCTTGACCAGGCCAGCGCCGCCGACCGCGCGGCCGTCGAGGCCCTGGTGCGCGAAGACATTCCACCCGCCGTCAAGATCGTCGCTGCCGACCATGGCCGCATCGACCTGGATGTGGTGCTGGGCCTGTCCAGCGCGTCTGAAGAGAGCATCGAATCGCGCAAGGGCCACCACGAGCACGAAGCCGGCCATGTGCATGACGAGCACGACCATGACGATTTCGACTCGGTCGTCGTGCAGCTGGGCGAGGTGGAGCGCGAAGCGCTGCTGGCCCAGCTGGCCGAGGTCGTGGCGCAGCAGACCGTCTACCGCATCAAGGGCTTTGTGGCCCTGCCCGGCAAGCCGATGCGCCTGGTGGTGCATGGCGTGGGCAAGCGCTTTGACAGCTACTTTGACCGCCCATGGCGCGCCGATGAAAAGCGCGCAAGCCACCTGGTCTTTATCGGCCATGACCTGGACGAGGCGGCCATCCGCGCCCAGCTCGCTGCCAGCCCGGTCGGAGCGCTCTGATGCATTTGCTCGCGGTCCAGCCCGGTGGTTTTGTCGACGACGAGGCCTTTGTCTCCAGCCTGGGCCAAAGCCCGGCCGACATCGTGATCCTGAGCGCCGCAGACACCACCTTGGCCCTGCTGGCGCAAGCCTATGAGCAGCTGCGGGCCGGCATGGATGGCGAGCAACTGCCCAGCGTCCGGCTGGCCAATCTGATGTACCTGCGCCAGCCCGCATCGGTCGATCTGTATTCCGATGAGGTGCTGCAGCATGCCAAAGTCATCATCATCGACCACCTGGGCGGCGAGAGCTACTGGCCCTATGGCACCGAGCGCGTCATGGCGCTGTGCCGTGCCCACAAGATTGCGCTGGCCATGTTCTCGGGCGACAGCAGTGAAGACCTGAACCTGCTGCAAAAAAGCACGGTGGCGCAGCAAGACTGCCGCAGCTTGTGGCGCTACCTGCGCGAAGGCGGCCTGGCCAATGCGCGCGAGCTGTTCCGCTTTGTCTGGCATGGCCTCTTGGGCGGCCCGCATGCGGCGCTGCCCCCGCGCCCCTTGCCGGCGGTGGCCGTCTACCACCCAGCGAGCGACGAGGCCACGGTCGCCACCTGGCAGCAACCCGGCCCGCTGCAGTGGCAGCCCGGCGCGCCGGTGGTCATGCTGCTGTTCTACAAGGCGCATCTGCAGTCGGGCAACACCCAGGTGTTTGCCGACCTGTGCCAGGCCCTGCTCGCCAAGGGCATGAACCCGCTGCCGCTGGCCTTGCAGTCGCTCAAGGACGCTGGGTGCCTGGCGGCCTTGCAGGCGCTGTGCGCCAGCGAAGACGTGGCGCTGATCCTCAACACCACCGCGTTCTCGCAGGCCTCGCTCGATACGCCCGGCGACCATGCACTGGCCGGCGACATCCCCGTGCTGCAGCTGATCCTGTCGGGCAGCAACGAGCAGACCTGGCTGGACAGCACCCACGGCCTGCAGCCGCGCGATATTGCGATGCATGTGGCGATGCCTGAGGTCGATGGCCGCATCATCACGCGGGCGATCAGCTTCAAGGGCCTGTCACACCGCAGCGATCTGACCCAGTCCGATGTGGTGCAGTACCAGGCCCACCCCGAGCGCATGGGCTTTGTGGTCGAACTCGCCCAGCGCTGGTGCCAGCTGCGCCGCAAGCCCAATGCCGACAAGCGCCTGGCGCTGGTGCTGGCCAACTACCCCAGCAGCGAAGGCCGCATTGGCAATGGCGTGGGGCTCGATACACCAGCGTCGGTCATCGAGATCCTGCGCGCGCTGGCGGCAGACGGCTATGCCGTCGATGCCATGCCCGCAGACAGCCAGGCGCTGATGGATCTTTTGCAGCAAGGCATCACCAATGCGCCCGACTCCTGGGCCACACGCGCCGCCTGGCAAAGCCTGAGCCTGGCCGACTACCTGCAGTACTTTGACAGCCTGCCCGCCGAAAATCAGCAGGCCATCACCGCGCGCTGGGGCGCGCCCGCACAAGACCCGATGCTGCGCGACGGCCGCTTTATGGTGGCAGGGCTGCGCCTGGGCCAGATCTTTGTCGGCGTGCAGCCGGCACGCGGCTACCAGCTCGATGCACTGGCTGCCTACCATGACCCGGATCTCGTGCCGCCGCACTACTACCTGGCCTTCTACCACTGGCTGCGCAGCCAGTGGCAGGCCGATGCGATGGTGCATGTGGGCAAGCACGGCAACCTCGAATGGCTGCCCGGCAAGAGCGTCGCGCTGTCGGCCAACTGCTGGCCCGATCTGGTGCTGGGCCCCCTGCCCCACCTCTACCCCTTTATCGTCAATGACCCCGGCGAAGGCACGCAGGCCAAGCGCCGCGCCCAGGCCGTGATCATTGACCACCTGATGCCCCCGCTCACCCGCGCCGAGAGCTATGGGCCCACGCGCGATCTGGAGCGCATGGTGGACGAGTACTACGAGGCCGCCACCCTGGACCACAAGCGCGCGCAAATCCTGCGCCAGCAGATCCTTGCCCACATCGTGCAGCACGACCTGCACCAGGACCTGGGCCTGCAGGCCCCCGCCAGCGACGAGGAAGAGCAGCAGCTGCTCAACCGCACCGATGCCTACCTGTGTGAGCTCAAGGAAAGCCAGATCCGCGACGGCCTGCATATCTTCGGCGTCTCGCCCGCCGGCCGGCTGGAGATGGACACCCTGCTCGCCTTGGCGCGCCACCCCGTCGGTGGTGGCAAGGGCGCCAACCAAAGCCTGGTGCGCGCCATCGCCCGTGATCTGGGCCTGGACTTTGACCCACTCGATGCCAACTGGGCCGAGCCCTGGACCGGCCCGCGCCCCGCATTGCTGCAAGATCTGCACGAGCAGCCCTGGCGCCACCACGGCGACACGCGCGAGCGGCTGGAGCTGCTGGCCTTGCAAATCCTGGTACCCGGTGCAGCGCTGCCTCCTGAACTTGCCGAACTCTTAGAAGGCCACACCCAGGCCGTGCTGGCCCGCGTGCAGCAGGATCTGCGCCCGCGCCTGGCTGCCTGTGGCCCGCAAGAGCTGCTGCAGCTGCTGCGCGGCCTGGCGGGCCGCTTTGTGCCGGCGGGCCCGAGCGGCGCGCCCACGCGCGGCCGGCCCGATGTGCTGCCCACCGGCCGCAATTTCTTCTCGGTCGATACCCGGGCCATCCCCACGCAAACCAGCTGGGGCATGGGATTCAAATCTGCCCAGTTGCTGGTCGAGCGCTACACGCAAGAGCATGGCGAGTACCCCGTCACCATTGGCCTGTCTGTGTGGGGCACGGCGACGATGCGCACTGGTGGCGACGATATCTCGCAGGCCTTTGCGCTGATGGGCGTGCGCCCCACCTGGGCCGATGGCAGCTGGCGCGTCAGCGATTTTGAGGTGCTGCCGCTGCATGTGCTGGGGCGGCCCCGGGTCGATGTGACCTTGCGCGTCTCGGGCTTTTTTCGGGATGCATTCAGCAATGTGATCCGCCTGTTTGATGCCGCGGTACAAAAGGTGGCGGCGCTCGACGACGAGGACGCCGCGCAAAACCCGATCCGCGCCCGCGTGCTGGCCGAGGCCGCGCAGCTGCAACAGCAAGGGATGAATGCCAAGGAGGCGCGCCACCAGGCGGGCCTGCGCGTGTTTGGCGCCAAGCCCGGCAGCTATGGCGCCGGCCTGCAGGGCCTGATCGACAGCGGCCAGTGGCAAAGCGACGAAGACCTGGCCACCGCCTACCGCAACTGGGGCGCCTATGCCTACGGCCAGCACGACGATGGCAGCCAGGTGCCCGAGACCTTTGTGCGGCGCCTGTCTGAGATGCAGCTGGTGCCGCACAACCAGGACAACCGCGAGCACGATGTGCTCGACTCGGGCGACTACTACCAGTTCCAGGGCGGCATGGCCGCTGCCGTGCGCCACTACAGCGGCCAGCAACCGGCCCTGTACTTTGGCGACCACAGCAACCCTGATTCGCCGCGCATGCGCAGCCTGCAAGAAGAGATCAGCCGCGTGGTGCGCGCGCGCGCCACCAACCCCAAGTGGATCGAGGGCGTGCAGCGCCATGGCTACAAGGGCGCGTTCGAGATTGCCGCGACCGTGGACTACCTCTTTGCCTTTGATGCCACGGCCCGTGTGGTGCGCGACGACCAATACGCCCGCGTGACCGATGCCTTTGTCGCCGATGACACCACGCGCGCCTTTATGCAGCAGCACAATCCGCAGGCCTTCCACGGCATGTGTGAGCGCCTGCTCGAAGCCATACAGCGCGGCCTGTGGCAAGCGCCTGGCGACTACCCCCAATTGCTGGAGACCCATTTGCTCGAGACCGAACACCTGCTGGAGATGCGATGAGCACCGCCAACGATCTGCACTTTCCCTTCAGCGCCATTGAGGGCCAGGCTGCGCTGCAGCAGGCTTTGCTGCTCTTGGCCGTCGATCCGCAGCTGGGCGGCGTGCTGGTGGAAGGCCCGCGCGGCACCGCCAAATCCACCAGTGCCCGCGCGCTGGCTGCGCTGCTGCCCAGCGGCCATTTTGTCAATCTGCCGCTGGGCACCACCGAGGAGCAACTGCAAGGCTCACTCGATCTGGAAGCTGCCCTGCAGTCCTCTGCGGTGCAGTTCCGCCCCGGCCTGTTGGCCCAGGCGCACCAGGGCATCCTGTATGTGGACGAGGTCAACCTGCTGCCCGATGGCCTGGTGGACTTGCTGCTCGATGTCAGCGCCAGCGGCACCAACCGCATCGAGCGCGATGGCGTCTCGCACCAGCATGCCGCGCGCATTGCACTGATCGGCACGATGAACCCCGAAGAAGGCCAGCTGCGCCCGCAGCTGCTCGACCGCTTTGGCCTGTTTGTGCGCCTGCCCAATGTGCCTGATGTGGACACGCGCAAGCGCATTGTGCGCGCCCGCATGGCCTTTGATGCGGACCCGGCCCAGTTCTGCGCCCGCTATGAACAGGCCCAAGCCCAGCTGCGCCAGCAGATTGTGGCCGCGCGCGAACACCTGGCCCAGGTGCCCTGGCCCGAGGCCATCTTGGATGCCGTGGCGCAGCTGTGCCAGCAATCGGGCGCCGAAGGCGTGCGCGCCGACCTGGTGATGCTGCGCGCCGCGCGCGCCCAGGCCGCGCTGGCGGGCCATGCCGAGGTCAGCCTGGCCGATGTGCAGGCCGTGGCCGAGCTGGCGCTGGCCCACCGCCGCAATGCCGATGCCGCGCAGCCACCATCGCCCAGTGGCCAGGCCAACGATCAACAAGACCTACATCAACAACCGCAGCGGCAACAGCCAAACCAGGCACAGACCAAGCCCCAAAACGGCCATGCCGACACCGCCAGCAGCAGCCCCAACGCCGAGCGCAACCAGCCCGATGGCTGGGGCGGCATGGCCGCGCCGCGCCATACCGGTATCGAGCCCGTCAAGGCCCTGCGGCCCTTTACCGCAAAAAAAGCCTGACGCGCCCCAGCCTGGCCGGCAAGGCCAAGCTGGGGCGCGCGCAGAGCACGCAGCGTGCCGGGCGCCTGCTGGCAACGGCCAGCCAGCGCATTGACTGGCCCCGCAGCCTGGCCGCCAAAGGCCAGGCCCCCTTGGCGCGCCCGCACCTGCGCTACCGCAAGCAGCCCGCCGGCGCGCAGCTCATGCACTGCGTGCTGCTTGATACCTCGGCCTCCATGCTGCGCAGCCAGCAACTCGCCCGCGCCAAGGGCTACCTGCAGGCCTTGGCCGACCAGGCCTACCGCCAGCGCGACCGGCTCTGCGTGCTGGGCTTTAGCGGCGACAGCGCCTATGTGATCCAGGCAGGGGCCAAGGCCCAGGCCTGGAACGAGGGCTGGATCCGGCCCATTGGCGGCGGCGGCGGCAGCCCTTTGGCCAGCGCCATTGCCTTGCTCGAGCGCCTGCTGCAGCGCGCCCGCCGCCAGGGCCCCGTGCATGCCGGTGTCTGGCTGCTGACCGATGGCCGCTTTGCGCAACTGCCCGAGCGCCCCCGCTGCGCCGAGCAGATCACCGTCGTCGGTTTTGACCGGGTCGGCCTGCCCTTGCAACTGAGCCAGCGCCTGGCAGCGCGCTGGCAGGCCGATTGGATGTCCGCATAAGCCAGCTGCCGCCGCCATCTGATGGCGGGCTTAAACGCAAGTTTGATGCAGTGCGGTTTCCCCATCCCAGCGCTGCCCGGCACCCTGCTACGAGTAGGGAGATGCCCCGCGTAGTTGCCCCAAAGCAACATACATACACACCCTACAAGTAGGTATTCACACTGGATCACCGCTTTTTAGGCCGCAGGCGCTGCGATAGCTGCAGGAGCCGCCACGCTTTTAAATACAATTCGTTCTCATTCCTAACACTCATCCCCTGGCCAACCACGCTGCGGCGCCCCTGACCGGCGCCGTTGTGCTGTGCCCGCCTCGTTTTTTGCTGCCCTCACCATGTCCGCATCCACCCGCACTTCGCGCAAGCCATCGGGCACCCGCCCGGCCCTGAGCCAGATCACAGCAGCCGTCCTGATCAGCCTGGCGCCAGCGGCCAGCGCGCTGGCCCAGACGGCAGCCGCGCCAGCTGCCGATGACGCGCCAGTGGCAGAGAGCACCCTGGAGACCATCCAGGTCTCGGGCGATCTGCTGGGCAGCGGTCTGCAAAACCAGCTCAAGACCTTTGCCGGGGCTCGCACCATCGTCGACAAGGACGTGATCGAGAACAGCGGTGCGTCGAGCATTGGCGATGTGATGCGCCGCATCCCCGGCGTGCAAAGCAGCGACAACTCCGGCACCGCCGGCAGCGCGGTGTCGCTCAATATCGGGGTGCGCGGTCTGACCGGCCGCTACTCGCCGCGCTCGACCGTGCTGCTCGATGGCGTGCCGCTGGCCGTGGCGCCCTACGGCCAGCCCCAGCTGTCGTTTGCGCCGGTGAGCCTGGCCAATATCGAATCCATCGATGTGGTGCGCAGCGGCGGCGCGGTGCGCTACGGCCCGCAAAACGTCGGCGGCATCATCAACTTCAACACCCGCGCCATCCCCACCAGCAAGGACATCACCGGCGACGTGACCCTGCGCTACAACGGCTTTGGCAAGGGCGGAGAGAACAACACGCTCTACAGCACTTTCCTGGGCTCGCAGCTGGACAACGGCCTGGGCTGGGCGCTGCTGTACTCGGGCATGACGGGCTCCGAATGGCGCAAGGACAGCGATGAGCGTTTGAACGACGTGGCGCTGAAGTTCCGCTACGCGCTGTCGGGCAGCTCCGAGGTCTACGGCAAGCTGTCATACTACGATGTGCGCTCCAACACGCCCGGGGGCCTCACGGTCGCCCAGTACAACGCCAACCCCTTCCAGAACACCCGCCCCACCGATAGCTGGGACGGCGAGCGCAAGGGCCTGGACCTGGGCTATATCAACACCATCTCGGACACGCAGGAGTTCGAGATCCGCGCCTACTACAACGACAGCGCGCGCTCGAGCCGCCTGATCAATGCCGCGCAGACCCAGATCAACTACCAGCCGCGCAACTACCAGACCCTGGGCATCGAGCCGCGCTACACCCAGCGTTTTGCGCTGGGCAGCAGCACCCACGATGTGACCGTGGGCTACCGCTATATCCGCGAGCGCGGTGACGACAACAGCAGCCTGCTGAACCTGTCCACCAACGTGATGGGCGCCACCACCTCGTTCGACAATGCCACCGATGCCCATGCCGGTTATATCGACGACCGCATCGCCATCGGCGCCTGGCGCATCACCCCGGGCGTGCGCTTTGAGCACATCCAATCCGAGCGCGATGACCGGAGTGGCGCGCAAAGCTTTGACACGCGCAACAACAAGTGGCTGCCCTCGGTCAGCGTGTCCTACCTGGTCAACCCGGCCCTCACGCTGTTTGCCAACTACACCACCTCGTTCGGCCCGGTGCAGAACATCCAGCTGAACTCGCAAACGGCGGCCAACCCACTGCGCCCCGAAGTGGCCAAGACCAAGGAGCTCGGTGCCCGCTGGCAAGACAAGCAGTGGCGCGCCGAGGCCACGGTGTTTGACCTGCGCTTTGACAACCAGATTCTGCAGACGCCTGGCGTCGTGCCCGTCACCTTTGCCAATATTGGTGCCACCAAGCACCAGGGCCTGGAGCTGGCGCTGGAGTACAGCTTTGACAAGGCCAGCGCTCTGGCAGGCACCACCGTGTATGGCAACTACACCTACACCAAGGCGATCCAGAAATCCGGCACCACCGCCGGGCTCGATGTGCCTTTCTACGCGCGCAACACCGACACCGTCGGCGTGCGCTATGAGCGCGATGCCTGGGGCTTTAACCTGTCGAGCACGCACCAGAGCAAGCAGTACTCGGACCTGGCCAACACCGAGGCCGAATCGGCCAATGCCAATGCGGGCCGCATCCCCGGCTTTCGCCTGTGGAACGCCCAGGTCAGCTGGAAGGTGCCGCAGTACAAGGGCAGCGAAATCATGGTCGGCGTGAACAACATCGCCGACCACCGCTACTACACGCGCAATGTCGACGGCAACCCCGGCCGCATGGTGGGCGCGCCGCGCACCTTCTACGTCCAGGGCCGCTACGCGTTCTGATCCACCTATTACCCGCCTTCGTAACACAAGACCCGCAACACCTGATGCGGGTCTTTTTTGCCGATGGCTTCGCCTGTTTTGTGACCCTCTGATGACCCCTTCTCGCACCACCGCCCGCTCCGCCCCCTTCCACCCGCTGACCTGCCTGAGCAGCATCGCGCTGGCGATTGC
The DNA here is from genome assembly GCF_014076495.1 of Comamonas koreensis. NCBI lineage: Bacteria > Pseudomonadati > Pseudomonadota > Betaproteobacteria > Burkholderiales > Comamonadaceae > Comamonas > Comamonas koreensis. The sequence goes on from NZ_CP043575.1 coordinate 3,701,210, forward strand.
CGCCTGGCCCGCCGTGGCACAAACCGCGTCGGATACGGCCACCAGCGCCACCACCGCTCCGGCCGCTGAAGCCGTGCTGCCCCAGGTCATCGTGCAAGAAAAAGCGCAGGAAGTGGGCTACCAGCCCAAGCGCGCCACCACCGCCACCCGCAGCGATGCCGCGCTGCGCGATGTGCCCCAGGCCATTGCCGTGGTGCCCGCCCAGGTGCTGCAGGACCAGCAGGTGCGCTCCATCGACGAGGCGCTCTACAACGTCAGCGGCATCACCCAGGCCAATACCCTGGGCGGCACGCAGGATGCGGTGATCAAGCGCGGCTTTGGCTTCAACCGCGATGGCTCCATCCTGCGCGATGGCATCCGCACCGTGCTGGCGCGCAACCTCACCTTCACGACCGAGCGGGTCGAGGTGCTCAAGGGCCCCAGCTCGGTGCTCTACGGCACAATGGACCCGGGCGGCGTGATCAATATGGTCACCAAAAAGCCCCAGCTCAGCTTTGCCGGCCAGGTGGGCGCCTCGCTGTCGAGCTATGGCGGCGGCGGTGCCTCGCTCGATCTGACAGGCCCCATCGGCGAGCAGGGCCTGGCCTACCGCTTCATCGCCGATACCAGCGATGTCGACTACTGGCGCAACTTTGGCAAGAACCGCCAGACCGTCATCGCCCCGTCGCTGGCCTGGTATGGGCGCGACACCTATGTGCGCATGTCCTATGAACACACCGACTACGAGCAGCCCTTTGACCGGGGCACCGTGATCGACAGCCGCACCGGCCGGCCTGTGGCCATCGACCGCCGCGAGCGCCTGGACGAGGCCTACAACCGCACCTTGGGCGATTCGGATTTTTTCACCGTGCAGGCCCAGCACAGCCTCAATAGCCAGTGGAAGCTCAACGCCGCCTACAGCTACAACCGCAACCGCTATGACGACTACCAGGCCCGGCCGGTGTCGCTCAACCCCACGACCGGCATCCTCACGCGCCGGCCCGATGGCACGCGCGGGGCATTGAGCCAGCAGCATGTCGGCCAGATCAACCTGGAAGGCAAGCTGCAGGCGGGCGGCATGACGCATGAGATCCTGGCCGGGTTCGACGCCGAAGACAGCAATATCTTCCGCCGCGACATCATCCGGGGCAGCAACAGCGGCGGCTTCAATGTCTACGACCCGGTCTACGGCAACCTGCCCAACGCCACCACGATCGACGAGGCGCAAAGCGCCCAGAGCGACAAGATCCGCCAGCAGGCGCTGTTTGCGCAGGATTCGATCCGCCTCTCGCCCCAGTGGCTGCTGCAGCTGGCCGGGCGTTGGCAGCACTACGACCAGATCGCGGGCAAGGGCCGCCCCTTTGTGGTGGGCAGTGAATCGGACGGCAGCAAGTTCGTGCCGCGCGCAGGCCTGGTCTGGCAGCCCAGTACCGAATGGTCCATCTACGGCAGCTACAGCGAATCCTTCAAGCCGCAAAGCAGCATTGGCAGCGTCATCGGCACCCTGCCGCCCGAGACTGCCAAGGCCTGGGAGCTGGGCACCAAGTGGGAGTCACCGGCTGGCATCACCGCGACCGCTGCGCTCTACGACATCCGCAAGCGCAATGTGGTGGTGAACGAGACCATCGACGGCCAAAGCTATGCGCGCGCCGTAGGCGGTGCCCGCTCGCGCGGTTTGGAGATCGATGCCGCTGGCCGCCTGGGCAAGCAGTGGCAGCTGATTGGCACCTATGCCTACACCGATGCCGCGGTGACCGACGACCCGCAATACCAGGACAACCGCCTGGCCAATGTGGCCCGCCATACCGCCTCGCTCTTTGCCGCCTATGATTTTGCAGCCAGCAGCAGTGGCCGCTGGCGTGCCGGCGCCGGCCTGCGCCATGTGGGCCGCCGCGCGGGCGATGCCGCCAACAGCTTCAACAACGCGGGCTACACCGTGGCCGACAGCTTTGTCAGCTGGGAGCGCCCCTGGAGCGGCCGCATGGTCAAGCTGCAGCTCAACATCAAGAACCTGTTCGACAAGAACTATGTCAGCTCCTCGGGCAGCCCCATCTATGTGTCGCTGGGCGAGCGCCGCCAGGCCGTGCTGCGCGCGGTCGTGGATTTTTAAGCTTGAGCAGTCCGACAGTATCAAAAGACAACAAAGACAAGCATGTGGAGTTTTAAAAATATCTGGTTCCAGATCCATTGGCTGATCGGCATCACTGCGGGCACCGTGCTGATCGTCATTGGCCTCACCGGCGCCACCTATTCCTTCCAGGACGAGGTGCTGGACTGGGCCAACCCGGGGACCGCCAGCGTGCCGGTGCAGCCAAGCCCGGCGCTGACACCGCCCCAGTTGCTGGCGGCAGTGCGGGCCAGCGGTGAGCAGCGCCGTATCGACCGCATCACCTTGTATGCCGAGCCCGGGCGCAGCGCCCAGTTGGCCTTTGCGCCCGAAAAAGGTGAGCGCCGGGGCCAGAGCGTCTACCTCCACCCCTACACCGGCGCCCAGCTGCCAGCGCAAAGCGGCCGCGAGTTCTTTGAATGGAACGAGCGCCTGCACCGCTGGCTGCTGCTGCCGCGCGACGATGGCAAGCCGATAACGGGCAGCCTCTCGCTGTGCCTGCTGCTGCTGTCGCTCTCGGGCTTGTACCTGCGCTGGCCAGCCAAGCCGCTGTCCTGGCGCAGCTGGCTCACCTTCAATGTGCGGCGCAAGGGCCGGCCGTTTTTGTGGGGCCTGCACTCGGTGGCTGGCACCTGGGTGCTGGTCGTCTATGTGATGCTGACCCTGACCGGCATGTACTGGGCCTTTGATGCGGTGCGCGCGCCCGTGGACCGCTGGATGGGCGCGCCCTCCCGCGCAGCGGCCCGGGCCGAGCAATCGGCCGCGCAAGAAGCCGCCCGCAAGGCGCCGCCGCTGCAGATCGAGCCCGCTAGCCTTGAGCCCGCCTGGCAAGGCTTTACACAGCTGGCCAGCGGCTGGCAGTTTGCGCAAATGCGCCTGCCCCAGCGCGCCGACCAGCCTGTGCAGTTCAGCTGGTGGGGCGCCGGCGCCCCGCATGACCGCGCGCGCAACCAGCTCAGCCTGAGCCTCGATGGCAGCGTGCAGCGCGACGACCGCTTTGCCGATCTGCCCGCCGGCCGCCGCGCGCTGGCTGCCATCTACCCGCTGCACACCGGCACCTATTTTGGGCTGACGGGCCGCATCATCGTCACCGTCGCGGCACTGATGATGCCGCTGTTTGCGATTACCGGCTGGCTGCTCTACCTGGAGAGGCGCCGCAGCTCCCGCGCCGCCGCCAAGGCCCAGCGCGCGCTGCTGGCGGGCGATGGCCCGCAGGCAGGACCAACTAGGGGCGCCAACACCGGCGCCAGCATGGCCGTGGTCTACGCCAGCCAGGCCGGCCATGCCCAGCAGCTGGCGGTGCGCACCGTCGCGCGCCTGCGCAGCGCGGGCCTGGCCGCACAGCTGCTGCCCGCCGCCAGCCTGGATATGGTCCAGCTGCAGCCGCATAGGCAGCTGCTGTGGGTGGCCAGCACCTTTGGCGAAGGCCAGCCGCCCGACAGCGCCCGCCGCCTGGCGCGCCTGTTGCAGCAAACGCAAGGCACGCCGCTGGCCCACCAGCGCTTTGGCATGCTGGCGCTGGGTGACCGCCAGTACGGCCAGTTCTGCGGCTTTGGCCTGGCGCTGGCCGCGCAGCTCGAGCGCCTGGGGGCCCAGCCCGTGTTTGCCCCCATCACCATGGATGCCGAGGACGACGCCGCATGGCAAGCCTGGCTGAAGGCACTGGCTGCGCACTGGGGCGTGAACGCGGAACCCGCCACTGTGGCAGTCAACACCGCTGCCAGCGTGGCCGATTCCGACGCACCCGACGCCGTCTTTGCACCCGCTCAGTTGCTCAGCCGCCACCACCTCAACCCCGGCAGCAGCGGCCAGCCGCTCTACCAGGTGGAGCTGGGCTTTGCGCCTGAGCAAGCGCTGCAGTGGCAGGCCGGTGGCCTGGTCGAGGTCAAGGCCCAGCAGGCGCCCGCCCAGGTCGATGCCTGGCTGCAGGCGCATCAGCTCGATGGCAGCGCCGCCGTGCAGTGGCGCGGCAGCGCCAGCAGCTTGCGCGATGCACTGAGCGCCTGCGAGCTGCCCACGCTCTCGGCCCCCGCCACATCGGCCCAGGCCGTGGCCGACCAGCTCCACCCGCTCGCCCCGCGCAGCTACTCGCTGGCCTCGTTGCCCACCGATGGCCGCATGCGCCTCTATGTACGCCAAACGCTGCGCGAGCAGCCAGGCGCCGCTCCGCAGCTGGGCTTGGCCTCGGGCTGGCTCACCGCACATGCGGCGCTGGGCAGCAGCATTGCACTGCGCCTGGTCGACAACCCCGGCTTTGCGCCGCTGGTCGGTGATGCGCGGCCCGCCATCTTTATGGGCAATGGCTCGGGTTACGCCGGCCTGCGCGGCCATCTGTGCCAGCGCATCGCCCAGGGCCAGTTTGACAACTGGCTGATCTTTGGTGAACGCCGCCGCGCGCACGACTCCTATGCCGAAGACGAGATCTGCGTCTGGCAGGCCCATGGCCAGATCGCACGCGCCGACTACGCCTACTCGCGCGACGCCCGCGATGCCAGCAACCTGGCCCCCGGCCAAGGCCCGCACCGCTATGTGCAAGATGCTTTGCGTGCCGCCGCCGAGCCGCTCCAGGCCTGGCTGGCCCGGGGCGCCGTCATCTACGTCTGCGGCAGCTATGACGGCATGGCCACCGGTGTGGATGAGGCGCTGACCGAGCTGCTCGGCGAAGAAGGGCTGAACGCCTTGATCGACGAGGGGCGGTACCGGCGCGATGTGTACTGAAGCAGATGCCGCAGCAGATGGGCGGTGGCAGCGATAAAAAAGGCGTGGTACCCTCGGGTCCACGCCTTTTGTCTTTGGGCTGGGGCTACAGCAGTCGGCAGCTGCAGCAGCGCCATGCCCGCGCCGCTGCCCTCCTCCCATTTACCAATTCACCCGCGCCGTCAACGTCACATTGCGCGCATCGCCGTACAGGCAGACGCCGGTGCAGGCCGACAGGTAGGTCTTGTTGGCCAGGTTCTTCACATTCAACGCCAACTGCCACTGCTGGTACTGGTAGCGCACAGCAGCATCCAGCAAGGTGTAGGTGGGCATGCGCATGCGGTCTATCTCTTGCCAGCCGACATGGCGCACACCGGCGCCCAGGCTCAGGCCCGGCAGCGACAGGCGGTCATTGCGCATCTCGTCGATCATGCCGTCCGCATCGCGCGCCAGCGCGGTCAGACGGTAGCGCATGCGCCCGTCCTCGGTCAGTTGGTCGCTCACATCGGCCGCGATCTGCTTCTTGTTCCAGCTGCCCAGCTCCAGCTCCACCTCGCGCAGCGGCGCATCGGTGGGGCGCTTGCTCACCAGGTTGAAGACGCCGCCCGGCGCTGCCTGCCCATAGAGGATCGAGGCCGGGCCCTTGAGCACCTCCACCCGCTCATAGGCATAGGGCTCCACCGCCCCGCTCAGCGAGTTGATGGGAAAGCGCGCGCCGTTCAGGTACAGTGGCGCCGCCCCGGTCACATTGAAGCCGCGCACGGTAAAGCCCGTGCCGATATGGCGCATCGCCCCGCCCTGCAGCGGCATGATGCCCGCCGAGTACTCTAGCGCCTGGTCCAGCGAATCAGCGCCCCGGGGCCACGATCTGCTCGCGCGGCACCACCGTCACCGACATGGGCGTCTCCGACAGCGGCGTATCGGTCTTGGTCGCCGTCGCACTGCGCCGGGCCACCAAACCGCCCACGGGCCCCGAGGCGCTCTCGCGCAGCGCATCGGCCTGCACTGTCACCGGCACCAACGTGGTCTCGGCCCCGCTCTGCGGCACGGCCGCCTCGGCCGGTTTGATCACCAGGGCCCGCCCCTGGGGCACCACCACCAAGCCACTGCCTGCCAGCAATTGCGCCAGCGCCTGGCGTGGCGCCATGCTGCCCGATACCGCCGGCCCCTGCTTGCCCGCCACCACGGCCGGGGCATACAACAGCTGCAGCCCCGTTTGCTGGGCCAAGGTATGGAGCGCCTGCCCCAAAGGCTGGGCGGCAATGGCCACCTGGGCCGGGGCATCGGCCTGGGCCTGCGCCCCAGCGGGAATGGCCTCCGCCACGAACAAAGACAGGGCCAAGGCCCGGGGTGCAAAAACACTGCGCGACTGCCGCATAAACAAGGTCTCCAACTGCCTGGAAATAGCCAGCACTACCCATGGAGTCGCACGGGTGGGCAGAACCCTCAGGTCGGTCGGGAAAAAATTTGGATTATTTTTTGTGGGGCGGCAGCGCCTTGAGGTCTGCAGGTTCTCATCGACCTTGCAGATATGCGCACGGTATGCACGCTCAAAGCCCAGGAGTGTGTGGCTACGCAGGCTGGCGGGCAGGCGGATTGGCCGAAGCGAGCGGTAGGTCAGGCAGCACCGTGGATGCATTCTGGCCCCGCCCTCACCGGCTTTTGATGTATGCAAGCGATGCTAAAAGTCATACTTCGCGCAAAAGAAGCACCCCATCAAGTCAGAGCGGGCCAACCTATGGGGTGAGGTTCAAATGGCTTGCCATTCATGGCTCGCGAACACCATTTCTGAAAGCTTAGGCATCTCGGTTAATTTTTTGTTCTTGCTCCTGCTCTTGCACATTTTGCGTATGCAGATGCGTTTCTGCTTTCTCGATCGGCAGCGGAATGGGTATCCATGGAAAAGCCCAGCTTTTCAAGCTGGACCAAAATGACCCCTTAACCCACAGTGGAAATACAAACATAGTGATCTCCTTCAGTGATCAGGCCGCTGGCTTATTGACAGCCGCCTGCTGCAAAAGGCGCACGACTTTGGTGATATAGATTTTTTTGGTCAATGGCTCTGGCGGCTCAGCCATGGTGCGAAAGGGCTGGTGGAATATGTAGTCGTCATCAGAGGCATCACGGCTATCTACGTCGGCAACAGGCACTTGCGTTCTTGCGCGTATATTGAAAATGGTTTTATCTATAAAAGACATATAGACCTCCGGTCTATGGTGGCTAATCAGGATGGATCGCCTATTGCCACACTACCGCTTTTAAAGACCTTAAACCGCAAACAGCAAACACTTACGTTTGAAGCGAAGGGGCCGTCCCGGTATCTGCGACACAGCTCAGGTCTTTGCCGGCAGTGCCCCCGCCCGCCGGGGCGGGGATTGCCGCAAAAAACAAAGCACCGACTAGCGGTGCTTTGATTTACCCCGTTTTCGCCAGGGTGCTCGCCGATTGCTCGGACATCAAAACCGCCTCAATGGCGATTTCTGAAACGACAAGCAGGCCTACTTGCGTTTTTTGCTCCGAGCGCGCTCGTCTTTTGGCTGCTGTTTTTGTGGGCTTTTTACTTCCACCGACAACGAGGAAAATGGGTCCTGCGGCAACAGAAAGAAGTTGCGCATATCACGCCAAAATTCCATGTTTCGCTGGTGACGGACAAGTGAAAACATATAGACCTCCGGTCTCATAAGGGCAATTCAGGTTGAGTCGCCTGTAAACAAGCTACTCCTTTTAATGGCCTTAAACAGCACGCCGCAGGAAATAACATCGCTCACCCCCCTTTTGTTGTGACAGATGTGGCGTGTACAAATCACGATGTAAGAGCCTCACCGTCCTACGTCTGGAGAGAACTGGACCACCCACACTGATGACCAGTGCAATGCATCGTCAAAACACTGAAAACGAGAGGCGCTCCCGCTAGCGACAGAAGCACCTTGTCAACCATTTGATTGAAGGAATCACCATGTCTCAGCAACAACCCAACTCGGGCCAGAAGCAACCGGGCCAAGACCAAAAAAAACCTGGTCAGCAGGAACAACAAAATCCTGGCCAGAAGCAGCAGGACAGCAAGCAACCCAACACCCAGCCCAAGTGACCACGGTTGCAGCAACCCCAGCTGCGATGTAGATCGCGCTCAAAGCCCACCTCGGTGGGCTTTTTCCATGTCTGCGCAGCGCACCTTGCCGTCACCTATGGCGAATTTTTCAACGCTTCGCGCGCGCTGCATGCCGCGCGGGAAGGCCGAGACAATGGTTGGCAGCGCCTGCGACCTGGATCGCCAACATGCGATGGGGCAAGCCCGCCAGGTGGCGGTCCATCGGGTGGGGGTCCACCGGGTGGCGGCCCACCGGACGCCCGCACGGTCGAACTGAAGTGAGGCGCCTTGGGGGGCGGTGCCGATCGCATGTTGGCCATGCTTGAGAAAACCACGGTACCGCTTGTTCTGTTGCCGCGGAACCAGCCCATGGCCTTGCAAGCTAGCCCTGCGCTCCCACCTCAACGCGCCTTCACAATCTCCGTCACCCCGCCCTCGGTCTTGAGCCGCACCGGCAGCAGCAGCGGCAGCGCCTGGGCAAAGCTGGTCGCCTCGCGCAGCTTAAAGCTGCCGCCCATGCGCATCGCAGCGACGGCCGGGTCGCGCACCACCAGGCGGGTATCGCCATAGCGCTCAAACTCGGCCAGTGCCTGCGCCAGCGGTGCGTCCTGAAAATTCACCCGACCATTGCGCCAGGCAGCGACATTGCCCACTGCCAAGGTCTGCGGCGCTGCCAGACTGCCCTCGGCCTGCGCGGTCACCCGCTGGCCGGCGACCAGCTCCACCGCTGCCGGCCCGGCCAGGGTCTGGCCGCCCTTGTCAACGTCACCCGCTTGCGCCCACCCGCACCCGGCCTGATTCGACCTCGACCACCGTCTGGCCCGCATCCAGCCCGGCGCGGGTATGGCGTACCGAGAATCTGGTGCCCAGCACCGTTACCAGCGTGTGCCCCGCCCGCACCTCAAACGGGCGCTGCGCATCGGCACTGGCATGGAACAGCGCCTGGCCCTCGAGCAAGCGCACTTCGCGCCGGCCCCGGAACAGCTGCACCTGCGCCTGCGATGCGGCGTCGAGCAGCATCTGCGAGCCATCGGGCAGCCGCACCTGCAGCGCTTGGCCACGCACGGTGGCGTAGTGCTCGCTAAACAGCGGCTGGCTGCGCCAGTGCGACCAGCCCAGCCAACCGCCGCCCACCAGCGCCAGCACGGCAGCGGCCAGACAGGGATCGCAGCGATGGTGCAGCAATGGCGCAATGCAATAACGCGAATGAATCGCATTATCCATATTTGACTACTGTTTACATATAATAAGAACCATTCTCATCGCCTCACTTCCCACACCATGCACCCAGGCCCCGGCATTCCGCCCTCACCCTCTGTCGACCCGGTGCATGCCCTGTACGAGGCGCACCACAGCTGGCTGGTCGCCCGGCTGCGGCGCAAGCTCGGCTGCGCCTGGGATGCGGCCGATCTGGCGCAAAACACCTTTGTGCGGGTGCTGGGCACCCAGCGCCCGCAACTCCAGGCACTGCTGGAGCCGCGCGCCTACCTCACCACCATTGCGCAGCGCCTGCTGTCCAACCACCTGCGCCGCCGCCAGATCGAGCGCGCCTACCTCGATGCGCTTGCGCTGCTGCCCGAGCCGGTGGCCCCGCCGCCCGACGCACAGCTGATGGTGCTCGAGACCCTGGTCGCCATTGACCGCCTGCTCGGCGGCCTGCCCGTGGTCGCCCGCAAGGCCTTTTTGCTGTGGCGGCTGGAGGACCTGACACAAGAAGAGATTGCCCAGCAGCTGGGCATATCGCGCACCAGCGTGCGCCGCCACCTGGCCGCAGCGGCCGAGCGCTGCTATTTTGCGGACCAGCCCTGAGATGGCCGCGCCCGATCCCCTGCCCAGCGGCCTGCCGCTAGGCGCGCAGGCCATGCCAGGCGCGCTGCCCGCTGCCATCCCCCCCGCCGTTGCCCAAGCCGCCGTGCGCTGGCTGCTCGATCTGGAGCCCGGCGACAGCGCCGCTGCCCGCCGCAAGCGCCAGCAGTGGCAAAGCTGGCTCGATGCCGACCCGCTCCATGCCCAGGCCTGGCAGCGCATGGCGCAGATCGATGGCCAGTTGCGTGGCGTGCCCACGGCAGTGGCAGTGCAGACCCTCGCCTCCCCCGCGCTGTCGCGCCGCCACGCGGTGCGCCTGGCGGTGATGCTGGGCGCCGGTGCCGGCGGCCTGCTGGCCCTGGGCCACAGCCCGCTGGGTGAACAGGCCTGGCTCAGCGCCAGCGCCGATCTTTCAACCGCCACCGGTGAGCAGCAGCGCACGGTTTTGGCCGATGGCACGCGACTGCTGCTCAATACCGCTACGGCCGTGGACTTGCGCTACAGCAGCAGCGAGCGGCTGATTGTGCTGCGCGCCGGGGAGATCCAGATCGAGAGCGCTGCCGACCCCAGCCCCGACCCTGCGACCGGCCAGGCCCGCCCCTTGCGTGTGCGCAGCAGCCAGGGCTGGGCCCGTGCCATTGGCACGCGCTTTAGCGTACGCCAGTACGCGGACGACACGCTGGTGCAGGTGCAAGAAGGCCAGGTAGAGCTGCAATTGCGCAACGATACGAGCCAGACCCTGCGCCTGGCTGCAGGCGAGCAAGGCCGCATCGCCGCCCACCAATTGCGGCGCGAGGCCGCCGCCACCGCTGCCGACCTGGCCTGGACCCAGGGCATGCTGGTGGCCAACGATATGCGCCTGGGCGACTTTATCGCCGAGCTGGCCCGCTACCGCCCCGGCCGCTTGCACTGCACCCCAGAGGCCGCCGCGCTGCGCATATCGGGCAGCTACCCGCTGCTGGATACGGACCGCGTGTTGGCCGCGCTCAGCCGCAGCTTGCCGCTGCGCATTACCACCCGCACGCGCTGGTGGGTCACGGTGGATAAAAGCTGATCTGCCAGGCCCCCCCGCAACGCATTCCAAAAAAAGGTGGCCAATTGGCCCAGCCCGCGTGTCAAGCCCTGCACAAGCGCCGCATAAACCATGGCGGCGCGCTGCCACCAGCTTGTCAAACTCGGGACCTATTCGCATGTACCGCACTCGCTTCTCTGCCCCCGCCACGCCCCGTGGCACCGCGCTTTGCGCCCATCTGCTGTGCCTGGGCCTGGCCGCCTGCACCAGCCTTGCCGCGCTGGCACCCAGCTCTGCGCATGCGCAGGCGCAGCAGCCGGCCAGCCCCCCCGCAGCGCGCAGCTACTCCATCCCCGCCGGCCCGCTGGCTGCGGCGCTCAACCGCCTGGGGCAGGAATCGGGCACCTTGATCTCGTTCGCGCCCGATACCGTTGCCGGCCTGCGCAGCCCCGGCGTGCAGCGCGCCGCCGATGTGGGCCAGGCGCTGGGCAGCCTGCTGGCGGGCTTGCCGCTGCAGGCCCAGCGCGATGCCAGTGGCAGCTATGTGGTGCGCCGTGTGGCACCCACCGCAGCAGCGGCTGCCGCAGCTCCGGCTGCCGCTGCACAAGGCGCGCCCAGCATCACCTTGCCGGAGCTGCGCGTGACCGCCCAAGCCGAGCGCAGTGCCACCACCGAAGGCACCGGCAGCTACACCATCCGCAGCACGGCAGCCGCCACCGGCCTGCAGCTGTCGCCGCGCGAGACGCCGCAATCGGTCAGCGTGCTCACGCGCCAGCAGATCGAGGACCAGGGCATCACCAGCATTGGCGAGGCCGCGCGCCATATCACCGGCATCTCGGCGATCAGCTCGGACAGCGACCGCACCGATCTGGACGCCCGGGGCTTCTACATCGACAACTACCAGTACGACGGCGTGCCCACCTATGTCGCCAATGATTTTTTTGGCGCCTCGATGCTCGACCCGATTCTGTACGACCGCATCGAGGTGGTGCGTGGAGCAACGGGCCTGATGACCGGCGCTGGCAACCCCGGTGCTTCCGTCAACCTGGTGCGCAAACGCGCCAGCAGCAAGACCTTCACTGGCTCGGCCAGCGCCAGCCTGGGCTCCTGGAACGAGCGCCGCGCCACCCTGGACCTGAGCACGCCGCTGACCGACGACGGCCGCATCCGCGCCCGTGTGGCCGCAATGGCCGATGAGCGCGACTCGCACCTGGACCGCTACCACACGCGCAACCGCGCGTTGCTCGCCACCGCCGAGGCCGATTTGACGCCTAACACCACCGCCTGGATCGGCCTGGAGCACCAGGCCAAGCGCCCCACCGGCGTCACCTGGGGCGGCCTGCCCATGGTCTACCAGGATGGCAGCGCCACGCACTGGCCGCGCTCGTTCAGCATTGGCGCCGATTGGACCGAGTGGAACACTACCAGCCGCACCACCTACGCCGGGCTCGAGCACCGCTTTGACAATGGCTGGTCCATCAAGGCCAACGCCAGCCGCCTCGATGCCGACTACACCTCCAAGCTCTTTTACCTGCTGAGCGAGCCCGACAGGAACACCGGCCTGGGCCTGGGCCCCTACCCCAATTACTCGCGCCAGAGCTTTGCGCAAAACAGCGGCAGCCTGCAGGCCACCGGGCCTTTTGAGCTGCTCGGCCGCAAGCATGAGGCGGTGCTGGGCTTGACCGGCAGCCAGTCCAACTACGCCTACGGCAACCATGCCTACACCGCCACCCCCGTGGGCAATATCTTTGACTGGGATGGCTCCTACCCCGAGCCGGTCTGGGGCGCCTTCCGCCCGCTGGGCGATGACCGCACGCGCCAGACCGCCGTCTACGGCGCGCTGCGCCTGTCGCTGGCCGATGACCTCAAGCTCATCGTAGGCGGGCGCGAATCCCGCTGGGAAAGCCAGAGCCTGACGGAAACGCGCAAGCACAAGGTCTTCACGCCCTACGCTGGGTTGCTGTATGACCTGAACGCTACCTACACCGTCTACGCCAGCTATACCGATATCTTCCAGCCGCAAAACTACCAGGACACGCAGGGCCGCTACCTGGACCCTGTGACTGGCAAAGCCTACGAGGCCGGCATCAAGGCCGCGTTTCTCGATGGCAAGGTCAATGCGTCCCTGGCCGTGTTCCGCATCGCCCAGGACAATGTTGCCGTGCAAGACGGCGACAACATGATTGGCGGCACCGGCAACCCCGCCTACCGGGGCGAGAAAGGTGTCACCAGCAAGGGCTTTGAGGCCGAGGTCTCCGGCGAGCTGGCCCGGGGCTGGCAGCTGATCGCCGGCTTTGCCCGGGCCGATGCCCGCGCGGCCGATGACGCGCGCCTGCAGTCGCAGCGCCCCAACAACATGGCACACCTCTACACCAGCTACCGCCTGCGGGGCAACTGGAGCGCCCTCAAGGTCGGCGGGGGCCTGACCTGGCGCGACGCCACCTATGCGACCACGACCACCTCCACCGATGTGGAGGCGCGCCGCGACCAGGGCTCCATCACCGTCGCCAGCCTGATGGCCAGCTACGACATCTCGCGCCAGCTGTCGCTGCAGCTCAACATCAACAACCTGTTCGACAAAACCTACTTCGACTTTGCCGGCAGCCAGATCTACTACGGCGCGCCGCGCAAGTTCACGCTGACCGCCAAGTACGATTTCTAAGCGCACAACCACAAAGCCCGCTGAATAACCAGCGGGCTGCTTTGTCGAGGGGGTCTGAGAACATCTGCGCTACCCCTTGCTTCGTGTCATGGATCTGGCAAATTGGCGCCCTGGAAGACCGATGGCATCGGCAGCATCAGTGAGCGCAGTGCATCGCAGCATTGCCAGGCCCTTGAAAAGATCGCCAAGACCTGAACAGAGGAGCCGCCATGGCTGCGATGGCAGCTCGCGACAGTGAATTCACCCCATTGCGGTCATTCGATATCGGGCTCTCGCGGGCCCAGGCCTTTTGCTATACTGCCGCGCACAGGCAGGAGAGACGCCATCAACACCCCAGCTGACATCGACCAGAGCGTCCTCACTGCGACGAATTCCAGGGCCGCACACTACATTCTTGAAATCGTGAAAGCCCAGACTGGCATGGGTCTGGTCGGCATGGCCTGGGTTCGCTCCAACATGTGGCGTGCATGCGCTGTGGTGGACGACATGGGGCTCGGCATGAAGGCCGGTGATGAACTGGATGTGGACAGCACCCTGTGCAAGGACGTCATGCAATCCCAGCTCGGGATTGCATTTGATGATGCCCTGGACCACCCTGTTTTTCGCGACCATAGAACGCCCAAGCTCTACGGATTTCGCGCCTACATCAGCGAACCGATTCTGCTCACAGATGGCAGCTATTTCGGCAATTTGTTTGCCTTGGACGCAGAGCCCAGGCCCATCACGAGCGAGAAAAACCGAGCGATTTTTACCGCGTGCGCCGGTATTCTCGGCAAGCTTCTTCAAGACCAGCTGATATCCCAGCAGCTGAGCAACGAGATTCAGAGCTTTAAAGAGACGGGCAACGCCCGCGAGGTGTTCCTGGCCGTTGTCGCCCACGATCTACGCAACCCTTTGCAGGCGATCACGATGGGCGCAAAGATGCTCTCACGGGGCGACGAGCCCAAAGCGGCGAAGCTCGGAGAGCGCATCGCTACCAGCGCTCGCCGCATGAGCAAGCTCATAGATGATCTGGTCGATTACGCCAAAGGCCGGGCCGGCCACGAAATATCCATTGCCACTGAACCCACGGAAAGCCTCTCGGCGGCTTTACAAACAGTGATCAATGAGTTCGTAGAAGCGCATCCCCGCCATGACATCATTGCATCGCTTCAGCTACCAGTGGCGGTACGTGTCGACACCCCACGCATTCAACAACTCCTGTCCAACCTGCTAGGAAACGCTGTTGCCTACGGTGCACCGGACTTGCCGATACGGATCACAGGCAGCGTGGAAGGACAAGACATCGTCATTCTGGTCAACAACCAAGGACCTCTGGTGCCGGACGACGTGATGGCCCAGATGTTCGATCCCTACTTCCAGGGCCCCAAGTCTGCCGCCACCAGCATGGGGCTGGGCCTGAGCATCTGCAAGCAGATCGTCGCAGCCCACCAGGGAAGCCTGACAGTGCTATCTTGTTCAGATTCCGGCACCACATTCACTGTGAGGCTGCCTGTGGTTCTGTAAGCGGAAAAAATAAACCAAGCGCTGGATACAGCACGAGGTCGATGAGCCGGTAACACGCACCAGCAAACCGAAAATGAGACTAAGACAGCCCCGAATCAGGCGTCACCAACTATGCGCATATGCATTCGAAGTGCTGATAGAACAACCCCAACGATTAGCCAGTAAAAAAGCAGCCCGCTGAACCAGCGGGCTGCTTTCTTGGAGGCTTAAATCAACAGCCGACCCATTCAAGGGGCTAAGACAGGTTCTGAGACTAGGCGTCCCCGACGAGGCGCGCAACCGCAGACAGTACTGCAAGTACGGCAAGGTTGCGCAACGAAGTATCAGGGCCTGTATTAGCCCCGCCACGTTAGATCCAAGGGACGCCGTAGTATTCGTTCACCTTGCGGCCGTACTCGTCGTTATAGTCCTGCGTCGTCTCACGCGCATAGCGCGGCGCGCCTTCCAGCTGCTCCTTGGTGAGCGACACGACATAACCGCCCAGGCCGGTGTCGTACTTCAGCGTTTCCCAAGGGAGCGGGTACACATCGGTGCCCATGCCCAAAAAGCCGCCAAACTCCATCACCGCATAGCGGACTTTGCCCGTGAGCTTGTCCAGCAGCAGGCTTTCCACCGAGCCCAGCTTGTCGCCATTGGGGTTGTACACCTTGGTGCCTTGCACCTTGTCCGAAGAGATCACGCTCGATGCTGTGTTGATCGTATTCATAGGGTTCTCCTGTGTTGGAAAGCGGGATTGCAAAGGGGCCGATGCGGGGTGCCGGTGAGAGCACTACCGCCATGTCTCGGCCTTGGGTTCAATGCTAAACAGCGGCGCGGTCCAGCCGGGTAGTCATCGCCGTCCGATAGCCGTAGGACGGGCCGCACCGGTTTTGCAGGACTGGAAAAAGCGCCCATTTCTGCGGGGCGTATCTCCTCCCGTAAGCCCCTGCGCACGTGGGCTCGCCCACCTCAGAAGCTCCTGCACGCCGTCTTGGATGGGTGAGCAGCTGCCACACCGCATGGGCAAGGCTGCGCCACAACCGCCACGCGTCGCCCTGCCTGCGGTGGACCAGGCGGCGGGTGGCGCCGGCATGCATCGCGGCCCCAGCGTTAGCGCCAGCCATTGCAGCAACGCTTGCAAACAACCCAGCCTGGGGATGTAACACCACCAAGCCCAAAAATCTCCCCAATATATCCGCCAGAACCCTATAACCCGCTAGATACTTCAAAATTTCCAGTAATCAACGAAAACCCGTCACTCGCAGATTTGGCCTTATCGCATAAAATTAAAAACATTAATAACTTCAATTAAATAATTTAAAAATAAAATAAAAAGCAAATTATCAATATTGTCTCTCCGCAGAAACAACTGAAGCCGTGACTAAGGCATAAGCACGTAGTATCTTTCTTCCTCGGCGGTTAAAAATTCACTTTAATCTTGTATACAAATACGATGCCAACGGGGATTCACCATGGACTCATATCAGTGCATAAACGGCGCTTCAAAAGACAGAGAAAATGCCTTAGCCACCCCCCGGGTTCGCAGCATTGTGCGGGTGCCCATCATTCTGGGAAATGGACACAAGGCCAGATCCGAAATCATCAGCTTTGGCAACCTGAGCGATCACGGCGAGCACTTCGCGGTACGGTTTGAGGGCTCAGACACCAAAGCGCCGCTGGTGCGCCTGCATTCAGAGTGCATCACGGGCGACGCGCTGGCCTCCGCACGCTGCGACTGCGGCCCCCAGCTCCAGGAAGCACTGCAACACCTGCATAGGGAAGGTGGCCTGCTCTTGTATTTACGCCAAGAAGGCCGAGGCATTGGCCTTTATCGAAAACTCGAAGCCTACCTATTACAAGATCAAGGCTTGGATACCTATGCCGCCAATCGGGCCTTGGGCCATAAAGATGACGAGCGCAGTTACCAGGTCGCCGCTGACATGCTCGAAGCGCTGGGCATCCAAACCATCCGCTTGCTCAGCAATAACCCCGACAAACAAAAACAGCTCACCATGGCCGGCATTACCGTGGAGTCACGCATCCCTACCGGGGTGTTTGTCGATGCCGATAATCGCCACTACCTAGAAACCAAGGTCAAACATTCACGCCATTCAATAGACGTCCCGCCCGTCCGGAAGGAAATCCCATGATTGCCCATCTATCGCCCATCAGCGGCGTTGCCACACATGGCGGTCGCTACATTGCAAGCGCCGGATACGACAACCAGGTGATCTTGTGGGATGCCCACCAAAAAATCGCACTGGCCCGTACCTGGCATGACCACTTGGCCAACCAGCTGTCCTTCAGCAGCGACGGAAACTATTTAATCAGTGCCTCCAGCGACCACACGGCCAGGTTGTGGTCCGTGCCCAGCATGAAGCTCATCTCCGTGCTGTCCGACCATGGGGACGATGTAGAAATGGCCCAGTTCCACCCGGCCGAGGCGCTTATTGCCACTGCCTCACGTGACCACCACGTCAGGGTATACGACTTCAAAGGCTGTCTCAGGCAATGCTTCAAAGGCCATAGGGCCGATGTGATCTCTATCGCCTGGTCCGCCAACGGCCAGACGCTGCTATCGTCCAGCGACGACGGCACGCTCAAACAATGGTCATTGGCAACAGGGGACCTGCTCCAGGACATCGACCTCGGCGGCGTAGAGACCGACACCATTGCCATCGCCAACAATGGCACCGTCTATGCTGGCAATGATGCCGGCATGATTTTGACCATCGACGGCGGCCATCGCCAGGCAACAGCTGCGCACCAGGCTGGCATCAAGCGATTGGTTTACCAGGACAGCGAGCAATTGCTGGTGAGCTTGAGCTACGACCGGCTGCTGCGTGTCTGGAAGGTGGCATCCAGCGCCCTCACACCCATCGCGCAATCCACCATTCCACCGGAGGTATGGCCAAGGTCCTGCGCCTTCTTAGACGAGAACACCTTGGTGTTTGCCACCTTTGGCTCCTCCTATGCGGTCTTCCATATCCCAACGGGCGAATGGAATCTCGACAAGGTCTGCGCCACAGACGGCATCAACGCAGCCCTGCACCACTTCTCTGGCGTGGTATCGATAGGGGACGCCGGAATTCTCAAAACCAATGGCCAAGCCCTCCGTGACCTGCGCAGCCTGTGCAACTTCCTCACTCCCATCGGCAACAAGATATGTACTGGCGGCCAAACAGGGACGCTGTTCGATGCCACGACGGGCGAGCCCCTTTACCAACACCGATCACCCTTGAACTGCGGCGCTGCATTCCTGCGTAACGGCATTGACCATATGGTCATTGGCAGCTACACGGGTGAAGGCCTGGTGTTTGCCCTTGCGCAAGATGGGGCTGTACACCATGTCGCAACGCTGCAGCTGCATGACAACGCCGTCAAATCGATCGCCGCCTCCAGCCATATGCTGTTTTCCGTGTGCGCAGATGGCAGCGCCGCCTGGTGGTCGATTGCGACCTTGCGCGAGCTGTTCACCAAACGCGATGCCCACAGCCGGATTGCCAACGGTTGTGCCGCCTTGCCCAACGAGCGCTTTGTCAGCGTCAGCCGGGATCGCAAGCTGCGTATCTGGGAGAATTTTGCATCCACCGACTTGGACAGCCCTCACCGGCATTCCATCAAATGTGTTGCCGCCAGCCCTGATGGCCAATGGATTGCCACGGGCTCCTACCATGGCTACGTGGCCGTCTATGACCCTGCTACAAGGCAATGGCAGCCCTCCGTGCGCCCGACCTCTGCGGGCATCTCATCGCTGTGCTTTGACAGCGACAACGCCCAATTTCTGGCCAGCTCCTACGATGGCAACATCTACCACATCCCCATCGTAAAACGGCAGTAAGCTGCGGCGTCGCGCCGTGCTCCATCGCAGCTGCGAATCCTTGTCGCCATCGTCTTGGTCCTCACGCTCACCCTAGTCTGCAGGGCCTGCACCCACGCCGCGTGCCAACACGCCTCATCCAAGGCGGCCAAGCGCAGAGGGAAGGTATCGCGCACGCCCTCCCATCGGTCAACATTGCCAACGCAGCAGGCAGCGCTGCAAATCGGCCGCGCCCTCAAACCGGCACAGATCGAGATGCGCCTATATATGAGCACCACCGCTGCGTGCCCCGCCCCAAACGCCGCAAACAACACGGGCAGCCCTATGGGCTGCCCGGTTCAAGGTGTTGGGGTGCGGTCGTGCCGTCAATGGGGCACAAAGATCGCGATCAGCAGAAACACCAAAACAATCCCGCCGATGATGGCAAAACGCTTGTTGGCGAATCGCCCAGCGCGGGTGTTGGGATTGGTGGGCTTGGTAGGTTTGGGGTCAGGTGGGTTCATAGCTCACAATCTATCCATTGGCCTGGCGCGCGCGCGTCGGACAAAGGACAGAAAGCAGGTCAGCGCTGAGTCGCGGGGCTTGTCGGTAGCAAAAGATGGGCCCTACGTTGGGATAGAGGAAAACAGAATGCGTGGTTCGATGACTTTGGCAATGGTGCTGCTGGGCCTGGCACCGGCATGGGCAGCGGCGGGCACTGCGGTAGCCGTGCCCCAGGCCGCACGCAGCGAGCACCCACCAGCGACCGCCACCGCCAATACATCTAAACCCACCGCCAATGTCCGTGCCAGCGACATCGGCAGCAGCAGCGACCGTGACAGTGATTCTGATGAGCGCCCCGATGGAGACCAAAAGCCCCGGCGCCCGCTCTCCTCTCCGCCCGCCAGTGCGGAAACAACGCCATCTGCCCCCCAGCAGCCGGTCTTTATCATCAGCTGCAATGCCAGCGGCTGTACTGACAACCAGGGCCACTTTCTCACCCGCTCAGGCCCCCAGCACCTGGTGGGACCCAATGGCATCCGCTGCCAAAGCATGGGCGGCAATTGGCAGTGCAACGCGCCCACCGCACCGTAATGCACAGCAATGGCCCAGAGCACTTATGGGCTGCCTGGATGCGCCGGGCTGACGCCCGTCACGAATGACGCTGCTAGTGCGCAGCACCTAAACCCCTGCGGCTTGGCGGGTCACTGCTAACACCTGCTGCTGTCGCCTGACTGCAACGGCCGGGCGTGGCTGTGCACGGGTTGCGCCAGCCATTGGCAGCATTGCCAATTGGGCGTTAACGCACGCACCCACTCGCCCGCCAACCACCGCCAAACATCGGCGGGCGGCATGCCCCTCAATCCATGCCGATAGCTGCGCGGGGTGCGCTGTTGCTTGACCCAGCGCCTAGGCCTGGGTGGCTTGCTGCGAGCGCCAATCCGGCAAGTCCGAGCCAGCTGCAGCGTTCAAACTCCGCGGCTGATCAGCGCACGCCTCATAAACGAAAACCAAACATCGCTATGGAATTGCAAACATTCATTAATTTCTTTTTTCACAGAATTGGCATTGAAAATTACATTGGTCATTAATCATTAATTAATGTCAACGCATCCATTCAATAACCAACGCGTTTAGTGCCCCCTGCGCATTGCAATAGCAAAGCTGTTTTCGTCCTCGGATAGTTTTTTAACTTTTTACAAAGGAAGCTCCATGCCAACGATCCGCCGCCATGTTTTACGCCGCTATGCAGCCATCGGGCTCTTGGCCTATGCCGCATCCTGGGGGCCGTTGGCATCCGCACAGAGCCAGCCACCGGTGGTGGTCATCGACAGCACAGGCTTTGATTTCTACTCGGCCTACACCGTGGGCGCGAACGAATGGCGTGGCCCGACCTTTACCACCGGTGCGGTTCCAACCCGGATCACGGAGATCACCTTCGGTTTGTCGAGTGGGGACCCGACAACCACAGCCCAACTGCGCCTATTCCAGCTCGATGACAGCAGCGAATTGCCCACCGGCACCGCGCTGGCCACCGCCACGTTGCCCATCGTGACGCCCAATGACGGCGCCAACCTCAACGCCAACACCTATACCGCTGCACAGTTGGGCAGCATCCCCAGCACCACGCTGCTGGCAGGCAAAAAATACGCCTTGATTTTGTCAAGCCCGTCCGGCGGCTATGTCGGTTTGTCCGATAACGACGGGCCTAGCAATGCTTATACGTATGCGGGCGGTTTTTCGACATCAGCTGCGGGCTATGTGGAGACGCTGGACAGCGGGACCACCTGGACCCAGAACAACCAGGTCACCCCTGCGATCAAACTGACCGTGGTGCCCGTCGACGACCCGATTGTGGTGCCCCCGGCTGCCCCCACCCCGGTGCCCACGCTGGGCGCCGTGGGCCTGGTCTCGCTGGTCTCCGTGGTGGGCTGGGTGGGCCTGCGCCGCAGCCGCAAGTCCGCCGTCTAAATCGGCACCCGGGGCGGCGCCCGGCCGGCGCTGCCCCTTATTTCCCGCAATGGACAGGGCGCGGGGCGCGACCGCGCCACGGGATCAGCCGGGGCAACGGTTCATTCGGCTAGAGATGGACAACAGATGGGGTGATGGCCCACCGCCATCATCGGCGCCGTCTGTGCAGCCCGGCACAAGGCAATTGGCATCGGCCCTGCACGGCGATAGCCTTGGCTCCGTCCCCCCACCCGACAGGGGCAGTGCCAAGCCGCTGCAGCGGCTGCAGACATGCGCCACCCTGTCTCACCTATGCGACTGCCAGCCAGCGTTCCCGCTTTTACATGCCTTTTCTTTTGTCATAACAATGACATAGAGAGGCTCACACAGATGCGGGCTTAGTCGCGCGGCATGACCATTTTTCACGGCCGCTCGCCGTGCAGCCACGCCCAGTTGGCCCCTCTGGCAGCGCCCCTATGCGCAGCGGCGCTGCATGTGCGCTGCTGCAGTGCAAAACGCCTCCGCAATAACGCCATTGCTGGCAGCTATAAGCCCTGGGCCAGGCAGCCCCAAGGATATGGCAAAAACCTATTGATAGGTTAGTTTTTATAGTTCATATGAATTGACTGTGCTAGGCTATGTGTTAGATCAATCTTGCATACATTTCTTGCACACATTCTGTGAACTCTCAGAAGGCGCATGCCAACGCCCTGTTAGGAGGTCATCACCATTCATACATCTCATTCGCATTGAGTGGCTAAAGCCCTCCGCCACACCTGTGGCCACTGATGTCTATTTAGACATTTGTTATGAATCACAAATTTATAGTTGTTTTATGCTATTGGAACGTGCTTTATTGCATACCACCTTTGAATGCAAGAAAGCAACCCACCCATTCACTGAAGAGTAGAAATATGAAAATGCCTCTCCTCCCTCGCCGACAACTCGCCGCTATCGCCTTGTTGGCCTGCACCGCTGCCTGGAGTCCCCTGGCCTCGGCACAAACCTCCCCCACCCCCATCGTGGTGGTCGACAGCACCGGATGGGATTACTACTCCACGTACGACGTCAGCGCCACCGAGTGGCGTGGCCCGGCCTTTACCACCGGGGCGGAGCCCGTGTATATCTCAGAAATCACGCTGGGGCTGTCCAATGGCGACCCTTCCGTGCAAGCCATCGTGCAGTTGTACCTGCTGGACGACACGACTGAACTGCCCACAGGCGCAGCATTGGGCACTGCCAGCCTGCCAGTGGTCGTCCCCAATGATGATGCCAACCTCAACCCCAATACCTACACCGCAGCCCAGTTGGGCAGCATCGGGGGCACGCTGCTGCAGCCTCACAAGAAATATGCGCTGATCGTCTCCAACACCTCCGGCGGCACCCTGGCCCTGTCGGACTACAACGGCCTGAGCGACACCAGCTATACCTTTGCCGGTGGTTTTTCGATTGCAGCCGACGGCTATCTGCACACCCCCGACAGCGGCAGCACCTGGGAGAAGCTCGGATTGGTCACTCCCGGCTTTCGCCTGACCGTTGTGCCGGAATCCGTACCTCCGGTGATCGTGGATCCTGTGCTCCCCCCCGCCGCGCCCACCCCCGTGCCCTCCCTGGGCATCCTGGGCTTGGTATCCCTGGCATCCGCGCTGGGGTTGCTGGGCCTGCGTCGCAGCCGAAAGCGGGCTTAACCTTTCCCCCAACGCTCCATGCCAGGTGCCTGGCTGTGCGCTATCGGCTCCTTTCGTTGGCTATGACAATAGCTTCATACAACTTACAAATAGAAAATTGATATGAAAAAACAAATCCTTCCTCCCGCCCGCTATGCGTTGCTCACCGCCTGCCTGCTCACAGGCTTTGCCCAGGCCCAGAGCATCAACTTTACGGGTGATACGGATCCCACCGGCAATATGGGCGCCAGCTACAGTGGAACAGATGTGACCGTGGGCATTACCGGGGTCGGAAGCCTGGACGTGTTATCCGGTGCGGCACTGACCACCACCATCGGAATGAACGTTGGGGGCAGTGCTGGTGCATTTGGTACGGTCACCATTTCTGACGGTTCACAATGGGATACTAAACGCGTGTTGATTGGCACCGCAAGTACGGGTATCGTCCATGTTAAAAACAACGCAAAAGTTACCGCCAGCGATTATGTTTATATTGGCTTTCTCGCTGGAGGCCAGGGATCGGTCATTGTTGATGGCCCAGGATCATCTTTTACCAACGCTGGGACGTATAACGACCAATTTTGGGTAGGCCTTGATGGCGGATCAGGCTCTCTGCGGGTTATCAATGGTGCCACGGCACCATTCGGGAGTCTTTTCACCTCTACCGCTCCAGGCTCCGCAAGTTTTATTGAAGTAGACGGATCCAACTCAAGGCTAGAAGGGACACGGCAATGCAATTTGGGGATTGCAGTCTCGGCCACCGTGCAAATAACCAATGGAGGCACTTTTAAATGTGGAACCATTGCGGACCTGGGCTTTGGCAGTGTTTCACTCAGCGGCGCTGGGTCAAAATGGCAATTGGGCCGATCGCTCGATATAGGGACTCAGAGTCGCATGAGCGATGCTGCATTGACCATTGGAGAAGGTAGCACCGTAGAGGTGACCAACCAGTTGCGACTGCCCAACGTTGCCAACAACACGGCAGCATTGAGCAAAGGCGTGCTTAACATCGAAGGTGCAACCAGTCCAGGTACGTTCAGCGCTGCAGGCATTGTATTTGGCTTGAACGGCCTAGGCCGTATTAACTTTAACCACACCGATGCCTCTGGACATTATCTGTTTGCCACACCCATTAGCGGCCCAGGCACCATTGAAACTAATGCATTGGGAATAACGAGCTTGACCGGGAACAACAGCTATAGCGGCAACACGCATATCAATGCAGGTGTTCTACGCGCAGGCACAGCCACCGGCCTGAGCCCGGCCTCTGATTATCTGGTGACCAGCGGCGGAACGCTCGATACCAATACCTTCAGCGCCACATTCAAAAGCCTGGATAACGGTGGATTGGTAACGATGGCGGCAGGAGGCACCAGCAATGTGCTGACCGTCACCCAAAACTACAGCGGCAATGGCGGTGTGATTGCGATAAACACCGCCTTGGGCGCAGACAGTTCGCCGACCGAAAAACTGGTGGTACAAGGCGACACCAGCGGCAACACCACCTTGAACATCACCAACCTGGGCGGCACGGGAGCTGCCACCACCGGCGACGGCATTATGGTGGTGCAGGTGGATGGTTCATCGAACGGCACCTTTAGCCTGCCCGCGCCTGGCTATGTGGTGGCCGGTGGATTCCGCTATATGCTTGCCAAAGTGGGCAATAACTGGTTTCTGCAGTCGGACGTGCATGTAGAAGCAAGCGGCCCCGAGGCCAGCATGGTTTGCACGCCCGCCGAGCTGAGCGATACGGCCAACCAGGTCGCCACGTGCACCGTCACGCTGACAGCAGCGCCCACGGCCGACCTGCCCATCAACCTGGTGCTGCCGGCGGCCAACCCGCGCTACACGACGACCTGCACATCGCCGATAGTGGTTGCAGCCAATGCCACCCAGGCCAGTTGCACGATTACTGCCACGCCCAACACCACGGCGGGTGACGGCGATGTGAGCCTAGAGCTGGCCATTGCACCGCCTACTACCGCCGACGCCTACACGCCCGCCGGCCCTGCCGCGCAGGTGCTGATCAAGGACGCGGGTGACACCACCCTCCCACCTGTAACGGGAACCCCTACCCCCGTGCCCACGCTAGGCAGCTTGGGCCTGGCTGCGTTGGCGGCGCTGATGGGTGCTGTGGGCCTGCGCCGCAGCCGCAAGACGGTGTAAAAGCACGCATGCGCTAAGCCTGCCCTAGCACTGAGATAACAGCCCCAGGTGCCACCACCTGGGGCTGTGTTGTTTGGGCGCAGGCATGGGGAAGGTTCGCAGGGCTCTGGGGCAGGCATGCCGTGCTGGTGCTGCCCAGCGCCGTGGCCCCTAACCACCAAAAATACAGGCCTTTTCATTTTTTGATTGTGTAAAACTATCAATCATGGGAGGCTGATGGAACCCTGCCTGCGGCGCAGGGCAGCAGCGCGCAGAATAGGTGACCGCACTGCGCAAGCCACCCCGCCAGCGCCTGTTCCATGCCTTCGCTAGTTGATAGCTTCTTACAACCCAACCCATGGAAAATGATGACCAAAAAGCAATACACCTCATCGGCCCAGCACACGCCGCTGTTGAGCGCCCTGCTCGTGGGCGCCTCGCTCTTGGGCGGCCTGCTGCCAGCAGGAGCACAGGCCCAGAGTGTCCACTTCAGCGGTGATGCAAGCCCCCTGGGCGATATGGGGGCCAGCCACCGCGCTACCGACGTGACAGTGGGCCACAGCGGCACGAGCGCACTGGCGATTCTCGCCGGTGGCCAGCTGGAGTCTGACAGCGGAATGGTCAGCGCGCAGGCCGGCAGCGCAGGGACGGTGCGGGTGGAGGGCGCGCAATCGTCCTGGACGGTGGCGGGCGATCTGCTGCTGGGCCAAGCCGGGTCGGCCACGCTCCAGGTGCGCCATGGCGGCAGGGTGTCAAGCCTGCAGACCTTGGAATCAGCAACACTGCCCGGCTCCAGCGCGCTGATCGACGTCGAGGGCGCCAACTCCACACTGCGGGGTGAGGAATGCCTTTTCGCGGGAGAAGGCATGTCGGCGGTGCAGATCCGCGATGGGGGCTTGCTCGACTGCGAGGTCAACGCCCTCTTGTACTTTGGCTCGCTGTCGTTGCGCGGCGCGGAGTCCCAATGGCGGGTGGGCACCCATTTGGAGATCGGTACCTTTGCCGGCCAGGCCGAAACCGCTTTGACCATCGGCGAAGGCGCAGCCGTCAATGTGCGCGATATCCTGTGGCTGTCATCCCCCGCACCGGGCCCCGCCGGCCGCGCAGAGCTGACGATTGAAGGCAGCGGCCGCCCCGGTGCCCTGCAGGTGCACACCTTGGTACTGGGCAATGCGGACGCGAGCGTGCTGAACCTGTACCATAGCGATACCTCGGGTCAGTACCAGCTTGGGCCAGATATATATGGCACCGGTCAGGTGCAGGTCAACGGCACGGGCACCACGGTGCTGACGGGCAACAACAGCTACCAGGGCAGCACGCGCATCAACGCGGGTGTGCTGCGCGCAGGCGGGGCCAACAGCTTGAGCCCGGCCTCCGACTTTGTCGTGGTCTCTGGCGGCACGCTCGATACCAGCGCCTACAGCCCCACGGTGCAGAGCCTGGACAACGGCGGACGGGTCACCCTGGCTGCCGGCGGCACCCGCAGTGTGCTGACCGTCATGCGGAACTACACCGGCCATGGCGGTGTGGTGGAGATGCACACGGCATTGGGCGCCGATGCATCGCCTAGCGCGCAGCTGGTGGTGCGGGGCGACACCAGCGGCGACAGCATCTTGCACATCAATAACCTGGGCGGCGCGGGGGCTGCCACCACGGGTGACGGGATCATGGTGGTGCAGGTCGCTGGGGCTTCGAACGGCACATTCCGCCTGCCCGCACCTGGTTATATGGAGGCAGGTGGATGGCGCTACATGCTGGCCAAGGTGGGCAAGCACTGGTATTTGCAGTCGGACCAGCAGGCGGAAACTGCCGGCCCCGACCCTGACCAGACCCCCAAGCCAACCACAGCGCCTACGCCAGTGCCCACGCTGGGCGCGCTGGGCATGGCCGTGATGGCCACGCTGATGGCGGCTGTGGGCCTGCGCCGCCACCGCAGAACACTGTAAACGGCGCAGGACACAGCGGGCGCTGGCAGCAGCCAACCGTTGTGTACGGGGGCGGGAGCGGGGACGCTTGTGCTGTGTTGGCTCAGCCATTTACCTCGCTTTACAAATAGCTTTTCTCAAACATATAATTAATAACCACTATGCAAAAGCAATACCTCCCTCCCTCGCCCACATCTTGCGCGCTAGCGGCCGGCTGCCCGGCATGGCACAGGCGCAAAGCAGCCCTTTCCATATTGACGCAGCACCCGCCCATGAGGTGGCGCTGCCCTGCTGGCGCAGGGCTCTGGCGGCTGGCTCGCAGTGCGTGTAAGCGGTGGCGGCCAACGGCTTTTGCCCAAGCCCACTGAGCAACCGGCGGATGGCACCAGGCGCTTTTTGCCCGGCAGTGCTTGGTGCTGGCTGATGGGCAGTAGATGGCCGCAGCCTGCCAGCGCTGCACAGATGCCGCCGCCGCGCATGAGGCGCCACATGGTGCGCTGCCGACCGGCAAGGCGACTGCTGCCCGACGGTGCCAAACAGGCTGCCCTCGCCATATCCATTGCCAGAGCTACGCCCTACGCAGCCTACCCGCCTGCATGGCCTTGTGACCATCGGCTTGGCAGGCGCTGCGGTTCCACCTAAAAACAGCATGAAAAAACACCTCAAAACCTGTTGCGCTGGCGCAGCCGCCGGCGTGCTAGGCGCCGCATTCTGCGGGGCGCCTGCCAGCGCCCAGAATGTGACGCTGCCCGTGGTGGTGATGGACAGCACGGCCCTCAGCCGCCAACAAGGCCATACCGTCGATACCCAGCAATGGATGGGCCCGGCCTTCCAAACCGGGGCGGTAGCGACACAGATCAGCGAACTTTCGCTGGGCATGCAGCGACCGGAGTGGATGCCACACCCCTTGCAAAACTGGTGGCCCAGGTCGGAGCGTGACCGCTGGCCATCTGCTGTGGCGGCATCGTCATCGGTCGTGACCACAACGATGGACTTTAAAAGATGTATGCCAGCACGCGCCCATCCACGTGCAGCGTCTTGGGCCTGGGGCACGCAGACCATGGTGGCGGTATTGCGGCTCTACCAGCTCGATGACAGCACGGAGCTGCCCCAGGGTGCGGCGCTGGCCAGCACGACCATCGATGTTGCCGTCTTCGCGCCCAATGACGGGCGCCTCAACACCTACACGGCGGTGCAGCTGGGCAGCGTTGCCCGCACCACGCTCCAGGCGTTTAAAAAATACGCGTTGGTGCTTGCCAGCAAGGACGGTTGCCCGCTGGAGCTGTATGACAACCGAGGACCCGCCAACGCCTATCGCTTTGGGGGCGGCTTCTCGGGCGCAGCCACTGGCTATCTGCGAACCCTCGATGGCGGCACCAATTGGAGCAAGGACGGCACGGTGACACCGGTGGTGCGCATGGCAGTGACAGCGATAGCCCATCAAGGCACTGACCGCGACATGGGCAGCGACAAGGACAGCGACTGGCCCGCAGGGGCCCTGCGCATGCCCGAACTGCCAGCCTGGGCGCAATGGCCATGGGTGGGGCGTTAGGCGGCCCTCTCTATATAGAGGCAGGAAAGCGTGGCTAGGCTGATGGTGCTGCAAGGCCCTCGCTGCAGGCCACAGCCCACGGTGCGCAACCCACGGGATCACCGCCGCTGAGCGCGACCCACCCCAGGGGCACATTCTGCGTGCCCCCTGGCATCCCGGGCAGCGGCGCGCAGTCAATCTCTCAATAGGCCGGCAGCCAACCCCGCCGGGTGGCTGCCGGCCTTTTGGTTGCCGGCTGGAGCAGATTGAAAAGCATGGAGGCAGAGGAACGCCGCCAGGCATAAGGCGATCCCGTACGAAGCAGCCCACCTAGCGCGCCCCCGGCCAAGACTTACAAAAAACTTACATAATACCTAGCTATCACACCAGTTTTTTAATACTTTTAATTTATGATCAGCATTCCTCTGGAGGGAGGAAAAGCGCTTCTCAGGAAGACGACCCTTGGGCCCGCCTTGTGCGGGCCCTTTTTTTGCGCCCGGCGCTGCACAAACGACCGGTAACACCTGTGAGCCTCGGGGTTTGCGCGAGGCCGCCCAGGGTGGACGAAAATGGATCTGGCGTGCCACGGCCAGCCGGGCCGGCCCGTAGGAACATGCCTACAGATTTGTTAACAAAGGTACAAGTACAATTTGTGGCTGATTTTTGCGCCAGTTGCCGCACCCCACCTCTGCCCCCTCCATGCCCCAATCTCCTTCCTCACAGCCGCGCAGCCTGTTCCCTCTGCCGCTGCCCATGCTGCTGGGGTTTGCCGCTGCAGCCATCGCTGCGCTGGTTATCGCCATCGTCAATGTCTACTCAGCCGATGTGCGCGCCCGGGCTGTCACCAGCATTGACCGCATGACAGCGGCGATGCGCCAGCTCAATGAATTCTCGGCGTCGCTCAAGGATGCGGAAACGGGGCAGCGCGGCTTTTTGCTGACCGGCGACCCGGCCTACCTGCAGCCCTACCAGCGCGCGCAAGATGCGCTGGAGGCGCAGCTCAAGGGCCTGGCGGCCAGCAATAACAGCGCGCCGCTGCGCCAGGAACGGGTGCAGGCCATTGATGCGCTGGCCCACCAAAAGCTGGCCGAGCTGGAGACCACGATCGAGCTCAAGCAGGCGGGCCGGGGCGATGAGGCGCTGGCGATGGTGCGCACCGACAAGGGCAAGCTGGTGATGGACAGCCTCAACAACGAGGTCAGCAGCCTGTACCTGCTGCAGAACAACGAGCTCGATCTGCGCCGCCGCGCCTGGGAGCAGGCGGCCATCACCTCCACCTACATCTCCTGGGGTGGATCGGTGGTGATGCTGCTGCTGGTGCTGGCGTCCGCTGCGGTGTCGATGCGGGAGTTCCGCACCAAGGCGCGCCAGGCCTGGGTGGCCGATGGCCTGGCAGGCCTGAACCAGAGCCTGCAAGGCGACCACCGGCTCGAAGAAGTGGGCGCACGCGCGCTGGAGTTTTTGGCCAGCTACCTGGGCGCACGCGTGGGCGCTGGCTATGCCCGCCACGGCATGGACGACCGCTACCAGCTGTTTGGCGGCTACGCGCTGCCCCCCGATGTACTGCAGGCCCACTTGCTGGCCGGCGAAGGCCTGGCAGGCCAGGTGCTGCGCAGCGGCAAACTGCTGAAGGTGGGGGGTCTGGACCAGAGCCACCTCAAGATCACCTCGAGCCTGGGCCAGTCGCAGCCTTTGGAACTGGTGCTGGCCCCTGCGGTGGAGAATGGCAAGGTCCATGCCTTGATCGAGCTGGGCTTTGCCCGCCCAGTGCAACAGGCGGAGCTGGACCTGCTGGCAGGCGCATCGTCCATCCTGGCGGTGGCAGTGCGCTCGGCGATCGACCGCTCGCGCCTGGAGAACCTGCTGGAAGAAACCCGCCAGCAGGCCGAAGAGCTGCTGGTGCAGCAAGAGGAGATGCGCGCCAGCAACGAGGAGCTGGAGCAGCAAAGCCAGGCGCTGCAGCGCTCGCAGGCGCAGATGGAGCAGCAGCAGTCAGAGCTCGAGCAGACCAATGTATACCTGGAAGAGCAGACGCAAAAGCTCGAGCACCAGCGCGAGCAGCTGCTGCGCGCCAAGGATGCGCTGACCGACAAGGCGCGCGAGCTCGAAGTGGCCAGCCAGTACAAGAGCGAGTTTTTGGCCAATATGAGCCATGAGCTGCGCACGCCGCTGAACTCGACCCTGATCCTGGCCAAACTGCTGGGCGACAACAAGCTGGGCAACCTGACCGGCGAGCAAGTCAAGTACGCACAGACCATCTATGCGGCCGGCAATGATTTGCTGGCGCTGATCAACGATATTCTGGACCTGGCCAAGATTGAAGCTGGCCAGGCCAATGTGGTGCTCGAGCCCGTGAACCTGGGCACCGCGATGCAGTCGCTCATCGAGCCGCTGCGTCCGCTGGCCCAGCAAAAGGGGCTGGCGCTGAGCTGCCATATTGCCCCGGGTGTGCCTGCCTATGCGCAGACCGACAGCCTGCGCCTGGGCCAGATTCTGAAAAACCTGCTGTCCAACGCGATCAAGTTCACCGACCGGGGCAGCGTGAGCCTGCAGCTGTCGCAAAGCCAGCCGGGCACCTTGAGCTTTGCGGTGCAGGACACGGGCATCGGCATCCCCGAGCACCAGCAGCAGCTGATTTTTGAGGCATTCCAGCAGGCCGATGGCAGCACCCACCGCAAGTACGGCGGCACGGGCCTGGGTCTGTCAATTGCCCGTGACCTGGCGCAGCTGCTGGGCGGCCAGGTGACCGTGCAAAGCACGCCGGGGCAAGGCAGCGTGTTCAGCTTTCATATGCCGCTGGTGGCAGCGGCTGCGCCCGCCGCCGAGGTGCCAGTGCCGCCCAAGGCTGCCGATGCGCTACGCGCTGTGCAGCCGCCGCTGAGCGCACCGGTCAAGACGATCGCACCGGCTGCTGCGCCCCGCGCCATGGCGCCAATGCCGTCCAACACGGCCGTCGCCACGGCCAATGCCGCCACGGCCGTTGTCACCCCCAGCGCAACAACGGCTGCCTCTGCTACGGCGGCTGAGCTGGCCCTGCCCACCATCATCCAGGGCCGCCATCTGCTGGTGGTGGAGGACGACCCGCGCTTTGCCGACATTCTGCAAGAGCTGGCGCGCGAGATGGGCTTTAGCTGCCAGGTGGCGCGCAATGCGTCCGATGGCCTGGCCGCAGCGCTGCAGTTTTTGCCCAATGCGATTGTGCTGGACATCAACCTGCCCGACTTCTCCGGTCTGGGCGTGTTGGACCAGCTCAAGCGCAACCCCAGCACGCGCCATATCCCGGTGCACATCGTCTCGGTGGCCGATTACTCGCAAGAAGCGCTGGTGCGCGGCGCGCTGGGCTACGCGTTGAAGCCGGTGCAGCGCGAGGAGCTGGCCCAGGCCTTGAAGCGGCTGGAGGCCAAGTTCACCCAGAACATCCACCGCGTGCTGCTGGTCGAAGACGACGAGCGCCAGCGCGACAGCGTGCACAGCCTGCTGGGCAACAGCGAGGTCGATGTGGTCTGCGCCGCCACCGCCACCCAGGCGCTGGAGTACCTGGCCCAGGGCACCTATGACTGCATGATCATGGACCTGAACCTGCCCGACATGAGCGGCTTTGCGCTGCTCGAGCGCATGTCCGAGCAGGACGGCGTGTCCTTCCCGCCGGTGATCGTCTACACGGGCCGGGCGCTGTCGCGCGATGAAGAGTTGCAGCTGCGCCGCTTCTCGCACTCGATCATCATCAAGGATGCGCGCTCGCCCGAGCGCCTGCTCGATGAGGTCACCTTGTTCCTGCACCAGGTGGAGTCTCGCCTGTCGCCCGAGCACCAGCAGATGCTGGCCCAGGCCCGCAGCCGCGAGGCCGCGCTGGAAGGGCGCAAGGTGCTGGTGGTGGAGGACGATGTGCGCAATGTGTTTGCGCTGACCAGCATTCTGGAGCCCACCGGCATTGCCGTGGACATTGCCCGCAATGGCCGCGAGGCGCTCGAGGTGCTGGACCGCGAGGACAGTGCGGTGGACCTGGTCTTGATGGACATCATGATGCCCGAGATGGATGGCTATACCGCCATGCGCGAGATTCGCAGCCGCGCGCATTTGAGGCGCCTGCCCATCATTGCGCTGACCGCCAAGGCCATGAAGGACGACCAGGAAAAATGCCTGGCCGCCGGTGCCAACGATTACATCGCCAAACCACTGGACGTGGAGAAACTGCTGTCCCTGGTGCGCGTCTGGATGCCCAAATAAAGCCCCATGCCGTTACGCAAAAAGGCCGAGATTGCCGAGATTGAGCAGCGCTTGCTGCTCGACGGTATTTATTACCGTTACCACTATGATTTTCGCGGTTATGCGCAGGGATCGATCAAACGCGGGCTGGAGGCGGCACTCGCCGCCTTTGGCTGCAAAACACTGTCGCAGTTGCAGGACCGGATCATGCATGACCCCTCGGCGTTTACCGCGCTGTTGGGGTACCTGACGGTACAGGTCAGCGATATGTTCCGCGACCCAGCCTATTTTGCGGCGCTGCGCCGCGAGGTGGTGCCGCTGTTGCGCACCTACCCCTCGCTCAAGATCTGGGTGGCCGGCTGCAGCACCGGCGAAGAGGTGTACTCGCTGGCCATCTTGCTGCACGAAGAAGGCCTGCTCGAGCGCAGCCTGATCTATGCGACCGACATCAACTCGCAGGCGCTGCGTGTGGCCGAACAAGGCATTTTTGGCATTGAGCGGGCCGAGTCGTTCTCCGCCAATTATTTGAAATCCGGTGGCAAACGATCGCTCGCCGATTATTACACCGCGCATTACGGCCATATCGTGCTGGACAAAGAGCTGCGCAAGAACGTGGTATTTGCCGACCACAGCCTGGCGACCGACAGCGTATTTGCCGAGATGCATTTGATATCGTGCCGCAATGTACTGATTTACTTTGATACCGACTTGCAAAACCGCGCGCTGGATCTTTTCCGGCAGTCATTATGCCATCGCGGCTTTTTGGGTTTGGGTATGAAAGAATCGCTGCGATTTTCCAACCAGGCGCCGGCATTTGAAGATGTGGCGGTGGTTGAGAAGATATACCAGAAGAAACCCAGCATTGATTAGTTTAAAAATACCCGCCCAGCAGATGGTGATGCAGTCGCACACCATGGGCCCTAGCTTTTGACTTGTAGCGCCATGAAGACCATAGACGGCATCAAATGCCTGATTGTTGATGACATCCCGCAGAACCTGGTCGCCCTCGAAGCGCTGCTCCAGCGCGAGGGTGTGCAGTTTCTCAAGGCCCATTCGGCGCGCGAGGCGCTTGAGTTGCTGCTGCAGCACAACGATGTGGCGCTGGCCCTCTTGGATGTGCAGATGCCGGAGATGAACGGCTTTGACCTGGCCGCGCTGATCCGGGGCAGCGAGCGCACGCGCCATATTCCGCTGATCTTCATGACCGCGGGCACGCACGAGCAGAACTGGCAGTTCCAGGGCTATGAGAGCGGCGCGGTGGATTTCCTGTACAAGCCCATCGACCCGGACATGCTCAGCGCCAAGGTGAACATCTTCTTTGAGCTGCACCGCCGCAAGCAGGAGCTGGCCCAGCAATTGCAAGAGCGCACCGAGGCGCTGCGCGTCAACGAGATGTTCATGGCGGTGCTCAGCCACGACCTGCGCAACCCCTTGCAGACCATCAAGATGACGGCGAGCCTGCTCAAGCGCCAGACCGACGCGAGCAAGAACGAAGAGCTGGCCGAGCGCCTGCTGGGCAACAGCCAGCGCATGGCCCGCATGGTGGACGATTTGCTCGATGTGACGCGCATCCGCCAGGCCGGCGGCCTGCGCCTGAGCCTGGCCGACATGGACCTGGCCCGCCAGTGCGAGGCCGCGGTGGAAGATGCTCGCCAGTGCAGCGCAGAGCGCCATTTGCACTACCAGGCCCAGGGCGACACCCAGGGCCGCTGGGACAGCGAGCGCCTGGCCCAGGTGGTGAGCAATATTCTGGGCAATGCCTTAAAGCACGGCGCGGCTGATGCGCCGATCCGCGTGCGCCTGGATGGCAGCCAGCCCGCAGAGGTATTGCTGGTGATCGAGAACGGGGGAAGCATTCCCGCGGCTTTGCTGCCCGATCTGTTCAAGCCGTTTCGGGGTGGCGAGCGCCAACCCGGACAAAGCGAAGGACTGGGCCTGGGGCTCTACATTGCCCAGCAGATTGCCCAGGCGCATGGTGGCGCCATCCACGTGCAATCGGCCGAAGGCCAGACCCGCTTTGAGATCCGGCTGCCGCGCCAGCCACTGGCGCCGAACCGCCAGGCGGTGCTGTGAAGGCCCACGGACCGGCCGCACGCTATAGGTTTTATGGATCAAAGTGGCGGCCTGCTGCGTCCATCCCCCAAAAGCAGAAGGACGGCACAGCCGTCCTTCTTGGCATTGCAGCGCCTGGGTTCAGCGCTTACTGCAGCGTGGCATTGGGGCGCTGGGCCTCGATCTGGCCGAGCAGCGCTTCAAGCTCTTCAATCTCAAAAGGCTTGAGCAAGGTGCGCACGTTCGGGCCCCACTGCGCGGGGTAGTGGCCCAGGTCGTAGCCGGTGCACAGCACGATCCAGCGCAGCGGCGCTTGCTTGAGCAACGACTGGGCCAGCTCAGTGCCCGATTGGCCGGGCAGGCTGACATCGGTCACCACCAGGTCAAACGGCGCCTGCGCGTCGAGCTGCAGCGCTTCTTCCGCATTGGCGCAACAGGTGATGCTGCGGCCCGGCCCTTCCATGAGGCAGCCGATCGTCTCGCGCAGTTCCTCATTGTCTTCGATATAGACTATTTTCATTGCAAATCCAATAACAAAAGATTATTGCAATAAAACTATTGCAGACGGTGTTTTGAACCAAGGAATTTATCCTTGTAGGACATTTTCTTTTAATGCCGCTGCAATATACCACATTGGCTGAATCAGCAAAATTTCCATGCTAGAACAAGGCCCTGAAAAATCGGTCTCAGTACTTGTAGTCCTACACTGACAACGTCCGTTTGCACCCACCCACAACGCGTTTGCAAACCATGGTTAAACTAAGGCTCTAGCCATTGAGGTTTTTGAAAAAGGTATTTACCCGACCATTGAGGCAGGTCAATACCCGGTATCAAATTTATAATTTAGCGATACGGCTCTGGATATTCTCGCAGTGAATAATATAGTTATTATCTGCATTTTTTTGATAATCACGGCCGCTTGTGCTGTCACCTGTGGTTATCCGATCCGGTTGCGCAGTTTCAAAAAAGACCGCGAGCCAGTCAGCCAAAGCTGCGCTGCCGCTACCAAGGAAGACCAATGATCAACGTAGGACTTGTCGATGACCACGCCATCGTTCGCTCCGGCCTGAAGCAATTTCTCGCGGATTTCGTAGATATCCGCGTCGTGGGAGAAGCATCCAATGGCCGTGAAGCCATTGACCTGGTGCGCAATGAATCCGTGGACGTGCTGGTGATGGATCTGTCCATGCCCGGCCAAAGCGGTATCGACGCGCTGACCATGCTGCGCGCCAAGGAGCCCGACATGGGCATCCTGATCCTGAGCGGCTACCCGGCTGAGCACTATGCGATCAACCTGATCCGCCAAGGGGTCAACGGCTACCTGAACAAGGAGTGCGACCCGAGTGAGATTGTCGAGGCGATTCGCACCATCTCGCTGGGCAAGCGCTACCTGACCCCGATGGTTGCCAATCTGCTGGCCCAGCAACTGGGCCGCAAGGACGATGCCCCGCCGCATGAGCACCTGTCCGAGCGCGAGTTCCAGGTCTTCCTCAAACTCGCCCAGGGCGAGACCGCGAGCAATGTGGCCGAGCAGCTGTCGCTGAGCGTCAAGACCGTGAGTACCTATCGCACCCGCTTGATGGAGAAGATGACCCTGAACTCCAACAGCGATCTGACCTACTACGCGTTAAAGAATGGTTTGATCAGCTGATCGCCTGTCCTTCGCGCGTCACAGCCGCCTCTGCACGCCACCTTCGGGTGGCGTTGGCTTTTGTGGGCGCGTATGCAGCGCGGGTACATCGTCTGCGCAGTAGCGGCAAGGCGCCAGCGGGCAGCGCAGCCTGGTGTGGCGCGCCCACCCTCCCGAGCCAGCAGTGCGGCCTGCTGCCTTTTTTCACCAGGTCGCCGCATCACCGCCTTGTCGCCCGCGCTCCGGGACTTTTGGTCAGCGTGCGCTGATTGCGCCCTACACTGAGGGCCTGCTACTGGGCCATTGCGGCCTGGTGGCATGACTTGCCCGCTGCACGCCGCGTACCAGCATCTCCATGGCCAGCCTGCGCCCAGGCCGTTGTGGGCGGCTTTGCCCCTTATCGCCTATCGCCGGTTCGCGGATCGGCACGACTGCAAAGTTCTGGCCACCAACAGCTGAGTTGCAGCGGCCGCGTGGCTCACCTTCATCGGCAGGCAGCCAGGCGGCACCGTTCAGAACACAAGGAAATACACCATGGCCATCCATATTGAAACCCCCGTTATCGCATCGCGGGCACTGTCGTTGCGCACAGGCAAAGACGTGCGCCTGAAACTGGAGACCTTGCAGCCCAGCGGCTCGTTCAAGACGCGTGGCATCGGCCACGCCTGCGAGATCTACCGATCGCGCGGTGCCAAGCGCTTCATATCCTCATCGGGCGGCAATGCCGGGTATGCCGTGGCCTATGCCGGCCGCATGCTGCAGACCCCGGTGACCGTGGTGGTACCTGCCTCCACATCGCCGCGCGCCCAGGACCTGATCCGCTCCGAAGGGGCCGAGGTCATCGTGCACGGCGCATCGTGGATGGAGGCCCATGCCCATGCCCAGCAGCTGATGACGGCCAGCGATGCCTTTTTGCACCCCTTTGATGACCCCTTTCTCTGGACCGGCCACGCTACGATGATCGACGAGCTGGCACGGCAAGGCGAGCGCCCGGACCTGGTGATCTGTTCGGTGGGCGGCGGCGGACTGCTATGCGGTGTGGTGGAGGGACTGCAGCGCAATGGCTGGGGCGCCGTGCCAGTCCTTGCCGCCGAGACAGCAGGCGCTGAGTCATTGGCCAAGGCGATGGAAGCCGGCGCGCCCACCTTGCTGCCCGGCATCACCTCCATTGCCACCTCGCTGGGCGCACGCCAGGTCTGCGACCGCGCATTGGCGCTGACCCGGGAGCACCGCATCGAGAGCGTGGTCGTACCAGATGCTGCCGCCGTAGCCGCCTGCGAAGAGGTGCTGCTGGAGCACCGCATGCTGGTCGAGCCCGCCTGCGGCGCATCGGTGGCGGCGCTGCACAGCGCGTCGCCCCTGCTGCAGCAAGCCCAGTCCGTGGTGGTCATTCTCTGCGGCGGCGTCGGCATTACCGCGCGCCAGCTCGCCCAGTGGAGCGCCGAGTTTGCGAGCTGATAGGCGGTGACTGAGGCCATGCTTGCTGGGCGCGGCTGACAAGCCATGGGATCAGCAGATCCACCGCTGGGGAAGGTCTGCAAAACCACGGCATTCAGATCGACCTGTCAGCTCGATGCCGATTTGCCTGCCATGACGCAGCTTTGTCGCCAGATTTCAAACCGCATTGACGGCTTTTAACCCGTGTGGAGCACCTGCAGGCGCACCCATGCCGGCACCCCCTTCAACTTCCTTCGCACAAACCACAGATTGGCCAGCGCCAACATCGTCTGCAGCTTGTTGTCGTTCTTGGCGATGACTGGGTAGCGCAGCTTGTTGAATCCAAACTGCTGCTTGATCACACGGAACGGGTACCCCATTTTGGCTCACATGCTGGGTTTGGTTTGCTCGTATTTCTCTTTCAACAATACCAGCGGGGTGCTTACATCGAGCTTCTTACGCAGGCCTTTGCCCACGGCAATGTACCACCTCACTTGCCGACTGGAAGCTTGCAGAGTTTCCCTAGCGCGACAATATGCTTAGACTTAGTATTCAACACTTCATTTTTTTCCTGAATCCAACCAAAATAGCTACACCAAAGATGAACGAAAGTGTAAAAATCATCCAATGATTCAATGCAGGCACGCGTTTTATAATAGGTTGTGTATTAATTGAAGCCTCATAAGAAATGGCATTATTTGCTGATTCCGGATCTGGAGTTGCGCTGCCTGCAGTGATCGTTGCTGTCATAGAGCCCGTAGCAGGAGCTACAAAGCTCACGTTGCAAGAGATCGCGCTGGATGCAGGTAGTGGAGTAGCAGTGGGGACGGCGGGTGTACAGCTAGTCGTTGCACCTGCTGGAAGTCCGGAAATTCCACATGTTGCAGAGTCCGCTGCACTGGGTCCTGCATTCAGGCAAGCAATGGTGCCAGCAACTGTTTGCCCAGCAGTGACATTCGCAGGCAGCGAAGAACTTGCCTGCATATCGGCAGCGGGCATGATCACTGCGTTATAGGAGACTGCATTGTTGGCAGGAAGTGGATCTGCAGTTGCACTTCCCGCAGTGATCGTAGCTGTCATAGAGCCCGTAGCAGGAGCTACAAAGCTCACGTCGCAAGAGATTGCGCCGGATACAGTGAGTGGCGTCGCAGTGGGGACGGCGGGTGTACAGCTCGTCGTTGCACCTGCTGGAAGTCCGGAAATTCCACATGTTGCAGAGTCCGCTGCACTGGGTCCTGCATTCAGGCAAGCAATGGTGCCAGCAACTGTTTGCCCAGCAGTGACATTCGCAGGCAGCAAAGAACTTGCCTGCATATCGGCAGCGGGCGTGATCACTGCGTTATAGGAGACTGCATTGTTGGCAGGAAGTGGATCTGCAGTTGCACTGCCCGCAGTGATCGTTGCTGTCATAGAGCCCGTAGCAGGAGCTACAAAGCTCACGTCGCAAGAGATCGCGCCGGATACAGTGAGTGGCGTCGCCGTGGGGACGGCGGGTGTACAGCTCGTCGTTGCACCTGCTGGAAGCCCAGAAATATCACATGTTGCAGAGTCCGCTGCACTGGGTCCGGCATTCAGGCAAGCAATGGTGCCAGTAACTGTTTGCCCGGCAGTGACATTAGCAGGCAGCAAAGAACTTGCCTGCATATCGGCAGCGGGCGTGATCACTGCGTTATAGGAGACTGCATTATTTGAGGTAAGTGGATCTGCAGTTGCGCTGCCCGCAGTGATCGTTGCTGTTATAGAGCCCGTAGCAGGAGCTACAAAGCTCACGCCGCAAGAGATCGCGCCGGATACAGTGAGTGGCGTCGCCGTGGGGACGGCGGGTGTACAGCTCGTCGTTGCACCCGCTGGAAGCCCAGAAATATCACATGTTGCAGAGTCCGCTGCACTGGGTCCTGCATTCAGGCAAGCAATGGTGCCAGCAACTGTTTGCCCAGCAATGACATTCGCAGGCAGCGAAGAACTTGCTTGCATGTCGGCAGCGGGCGTGACTTCTAGATGATTCGATGTATTTGGAAGTGGGGGGTTAATAAATTCGTGCAGGCTTATATTATTCTCGTTATTCTGATAAATGCCAGCAGTAGAGGCCATCACGGGCACTGTTATTGTGCATGATGCCATCCCATTAGACAAGCTGCTGGTAATCGAAATGGAATTAGCTCCTATTGGCGCTAAAACATCTGTCGAAGCTGTGGGGCAGGTAGTGATCGGAACTCCTGAAACAGTGAGACCTGGGGAGAGTGTATCCGTGAAACCCCAACCTTCCTTTGCCAGCAAATCACTGGTATTCGTGATCGTGAAGACTATGTTGGTCGAATTACCCATCGCTACCAACGGCGGATCGAATGCATTGTCAAGTTGAGGAGTGGCATCCAAAATTTTTGGATTATCGAATGCGAAATCATTGCCATTTCCAGACCCCTGGGCATTACGAATAATATATCCAACTGATCTTCCAGCAAATTTAAATGCTGCGGGAGAATTTAAAATTCCGGCGACTGCAGTACCGACAAGATTACCTTCTAGTGCACTCACTGGCACTCTAGAACCATTAGCACAGACATCCACAGCATCAGGTGAAATATTCTCCTCTATACCATCCTGATCAACAAATGAAAAGCGCAATAATGGACGCCCTGATTGACAGTTGAGTGCAGCCGCATCTATTGAAGTCAATAGAAATCGTTTACTCGCAACCAAGGGGATATTACCTTCTGTTCTGAGAATTATTAAGTCAGAACCGGGATCTCCAGTCGTAAATGCAGTTACTGCATAATTGTTGCGAGAAGTTGTATTTATGTCTTGACCTCTCAAAATCCCTAGTGCTTGACTCAGCTGCTGTGAGAAGTTCCAACTGCCTTTGTGACCTGTACAGGCAGCTATTCCTACTGTTGAGTTAGGATTTTGATTGTATGCAGCCAAAATTCCATTGCACATTTTCGACGGACTTGTCCAAGGCGGGTCAGCCGTGTAAGCCTGGTTGACAGGATTCAAGCCTGTATAGCCAAGCAAATCAGTGACATCCGACGTTAGAGTCGGGGTTGGTAAATTTTGAAAATCCTCGCTCCATACCACTAACGGATCAGCTGGTACGCCTGGTGCGGCCACAGCGGGAAGATTACAAATACAGCCAATCGACATAAAAAGAGGTGAGATAATAAATTTAATGTGATTTTTCATCATTTAATCCTCTCATATTTTCAAAAAATA
Organism: Comamonas koreensis; assembly: GCF_014076495.1. Classification (NCBI taxonomy): domain Bacteria; kingdom Pseudomonadati; phylum Pseudomonadota; class Betaproteobacteria; order Burkholderiales; family Comamonadaceae; genus Comamonas; species Comamonas koreensis. Next base: position 3,742,099 of record NZ_CP043575.1, read on the forward strand.
TAAAGCTCATTTAGCGCAGCCTATAGAACGCCTGCTAAAGCCCAAAGAAATATTCCTGGTGGAAGATGGCATTTTTAAATGAAGTAATCATATGAATTCATAGGCATTTATCCTCGCTACCTCAAATTTGAAGTGCAACACCTGAGCCCCCGCCGACTTGCACAGATAACCTCACGACACACGCGCTTGCAGCCTGAATATCGGCTGACTGCGCCTTCCCTTTTGGCAGCCCTCATAGGTGTTGCGGCTGCCAAGTGCACAATGAGAGCTCCAGTGGCCGCCATCAGGAGAAAATACTTTCAACCCACAGCTATCTATACGGTCGTCTCTACACTGCTGGTTCATCAACACGAAAGGCTAAGAGCTGCCAGCAAATACAAAGAATTGTTGACTATCGCCAGCCAGTGCCAAAATGGGATTATCTGCCACTGCCTGTGTATGTGTGTTTAACTAACGGCTTGTTCTTTTTTAAAACGCGATCAAAATCAATACTCCACCCGATGCCCGCACCGGATGATTAGTCGCAGGCTGCAGGTTTCAGCGACTCAATAGAAGAACCGTCGGCAGTCCTTCTCACCTGAAGATCAAAACCATCATTTCTGGGACGATGGAGCTCCCCGTATTGGCGTTGCAGAAATCCATTAAATGGATCAATATTTCGACTGCCGTTTTTATCGATATAATCACGACTGAGATACAGATCTGGGATCTTCGAACGAATCAAGCATGACTTCTTGAGAAAAGCCGGTGTGGGCGTATGCCACTATCAATGCAAACACGCTATGGCGATATCATTTTCCAGCCATCAAATCTCTTTTTTATCTATCCGCAGTTACTTTAAGCATTGCGTACCACATCCTTTGCTCATGTGCGCAACGGCTGCAAGTGGTGGCGCCCCAAGCCCAATGGGTTGTTTGACGTACATTCTGGCGAGAACTTTTCAAGGTTTTTTATCAACCCTCTGACCAAAAATTTAAACCTATTTTTAACCAACGTCAAACACTCAATAATTATTAACTATGAGTATTAGCCGATTAAAAACTTAAATACCGACATTGAATTCTCAATATGGATTTGTAAACAATTAATCAGGTGATCGACTCAAATGAATTCTGAGATAAATTTATGCTGTTGCACAAATTCTCATTGCCCTGATGCATACTGAGTCGCAGTGGGCATATACGCGCAAGATCAGCTACATCTAGTAATAATTAAGAGCGACTTTAGAATTGAAGATTTACTGATTCCAGCATTTACTAACACCACGAACTAGCCAAAAATCGCGATAGATACTCTCAAAACATAACTGCCATCTGGCTTCAGTTAGCTGAATTTGCAACTTCCCTGCTCGCACGCTTAGGTCATAGATAGAACGTCATCCCTTGTTAGCGTGGTATGCGTATCAAGCGGTGACGAGTTTTGATCTCTTGCCGGTGTACGGATGGCTGAAACGCGCGCCTTTTTGCCATTCGCCTGCCTCAGGAATGCAATCCCATCGGCCCACCTATTCGGGCTAGCTGGTGCATCCCGGACGCTCATAGGGCCGCCTATTGAACCGTTCAGGATGCGTTGGATGCCACTGCTTCATGGCCTGCATGGGCCTTTTGCTTGGACTGCCCTTGGCCAGGTAGCCGAAATCAGCCTATCTATGGACTGCCCCGTGGCTATAGGCAGTCCAGGCGGGTACTAGCCCCGGTCGCTGGATGACTATGCGCGGTATTTCTCGGAGCGCTTTCCAGATATGGCCAGCCAAGCCCATTTCTTTGTGCAGCAGGCCAAAGAACCTGTTCTAAGCGCCCAACGCATCTGCGGCAGGGTTCGATGCGCGCTTGGGGGCCTTTGTGGTGTGGATGCAAGGCAATCCCCAGGCATCGGCGCCCCGTTGATGGGGCCTGCGGTGGGCGGCGTTTGCGCCCTGCGCAACCGTGGCGCAAGGCAGATGGCCGCTGGGCAGCACCTTCTGCAGCATTTCGCCCAATTGTAAATTTTGTCAGTAAATGTTCCTTTTGTTCTACAATCCATCGCTTCGAATCTCCCTCGCGCTGCACAGCAGCGTCCGCTGACGGCAAGCCCAACCCAGGCCATGGATCTCCTCAACCGCCCCCTGCTCTCTGCCAGCTGGGCGTATCCACGGATCTAAAGCCCGAACCACCGCGACTCGCCTTTTGATGTGCGAGGGAAATGAATCGTCCCGAAAAAAGACAAAGGCGATTCATATCGAAGATTTTGTTTTCTAAATTATTCACAAGGTCTATGACAAAAACTTCTGCGGCTTTGGCCCTTGCCTGCCTGGCTGGAATGAGCGCCTGGAATGCCCAGGCCAGTGAGCTGACGCTTTATATCTCTGAACCCGTCCGCAATGCGGCTCTCAACGCAGCGGTGCCCGAAGGCGCTCTGCCTTGGTCCGACGCTTACAAGCAGTCGTACACCATCGAAACATTCAACGGCGAGACCCTGGGCACTAAAACATCCGGCAACTGGGCTATCGGAACGTACCAGGTGGGCGCCGGCGGCAATACCAATGTGGCCGCTGCCAATGTGTATGGCGGCGCAGGCACCGGCACGGTAATGGGCAGTGGTGGTTCCAACTTTCTCAATGCAGGGACAACCGGCACACCGGTAGGCGTCACGGTGACCTTGACCAACCCTGCGCGCTATGTCGGCTTCTGGTGGTCCGCAGGCTCCAACGGCAACAACGTGGAGTTGCTCGATGAGAACGACAACGTGCTGACGGCGATGACCACCGACGATCTGATGGCGTTTTTGAATTCGCCCTCCAACCTCACGATGAAGGCCTTGGACCAGAACATCACCTACAGCAGAGCGCAATACAACGGCAATCCCTTTATCGAGGGGAACAACGCTGAGCCCTATGTGTATCTGAACTATGTGCTCAAGGACACTACCGCTTTCGGCTCCACCACCATCAAGAAGATACGCTTTTGGGGCGCCGGCTTTGAGCTGGACAACATCGCAGTGCGCGAAGAGAAGCTGCCAGGACTGCCTGCAGAAACGGAGCTGCCCCAAACCTGGGTGCCCACCAAGATCACCAATACTTTTGAGGATCCGCCGGCTACGGTCAACGATTCGGGTACTACGCGGATCAACACGCCCTCGGGCTCATTGGATCTGACGGACAACGATCCCCATGTGCCGGAGGGCAGCTCGGTCACCGCGCAGACCACGTCGGCCAACGGCGGAACGATTGCGGCCGATCCGGCAAATCCTGGGAAGTTTATTTACACGCCTGCCATTGGTTTCGTGGGCGTCGATACCTTTAGCTACGACGTTTGCTTGCCAGCGCCCAACCAGACCAAGTGCGCAACGGCTGAGGTCACGATGACGGTCACGGCACCCGATCTGGCCATCGACCTGTCCGGACTGCCGGCCACCGCGACGGTCGGCGTGCCTTACCAAGGGCAATTGCGCTGCAGCAACCTGGGCGATGCCGATGCATTGTCTGCGACGGCTTGCACCACCGGCCCGCTGCCAGATGGGCTCAGCATCCAGGCTTGCACGGTAAGCCCCGACAGCGCAGCCTGGACCGCAGGGAACCTCATCGCGCAAGGCGCGGTCGTCACTTGTGAGGTAGGCGGCACACCCGCCAATGTGAAGAAAACGACGACAACGACGGGCACCACCGGCACGACGGGAGACCGCGACCTGAGCAACAACACGGCGACCCAGGACATCACCGTCGTGGGCGCTGCGGATGTCGTGGTCGATCTGAGCGGATTGCCGTCGACGGGAACGGTCGGCACTCCCTACCAAGGCAGCTACAGCTGCAGCAACCGGGGCAGTGCAGACCAGGCGGGGGCCAACTGCGCCGTCTCCGGCCTGCCTGCCGGCATCACCCAAGGGCCTGGCGCTTGCACCATCGTCACGCCCGCTGCCCCGGCTGCCACCGGCTGGACATCGCCCTCCACCATCCCAGAAGGGGCTGTGGTCACCTGTGTGGTCGAGGGCAAGCCAACGGAAGTGGGATCGTCTGCCGTCAGCGCTTCGGGCGTTGACAGCAAGCTGAGCCACGAGATCACGATTCGCGCGGTCCCCGTGCCCACTGCGGTTCCGTCGCTGTCCACCTGGGCACTGCTGGTACTTGCCACAGGCCTGGCCATGCTCGGCATGGGGCGTGCACGCAAGCACAGTGCCTGATCGCTGATCGGCCTTCAAACCGGTGCCAGTCAGTGACATGCTGACTGGCATTTTTTTGGTCGTGTCGGTAGTGCTTGTCCAGACTTTCGTATGCGGAGTCACGCGGCGAAGAGGGGCTCGGTGGAGTGCGGTGATCCGCATAGGTTTATCTCGCGATTCATCCGCAGATTGAGCACTTGAACGTCAAGACGTGCGGCACACCGGTTGCTACTCCGGTTTATCTTCTGACGGCTGGCTTGGCACCGGTGCCCCCTGCGCCTGGAATGCCATGCGGTACTGCTTGGGCGACCTTTTCCAGAACTTCTTGAACTCGGTGGAAAAGTTGCCGGAGTTGGCATAGCCGACTTCGGTCGCAATGTCGGCGACCCCCAGTGAGCCGGTCTCCAGCATCATTGCGGCCCTGGACATTCGCTCTTTGCGAATATATTCAAAGACCGTCATGCCCACGGTGGCCTCAAATACCATATTTAGGCGGTGGGTGGACAAACCCAGGCTGGCAGCCACATTACCGCCTTTTAGCGTCGAGTCACTGAGGTGATGGATTATGAATTCGGTCGCTACCTGCTTGATGCTCATATTGGCCGACAGGATTCCCGAAGGTATATGCCATGCCCTCACCGCATCCGCTGTATGCTGCTCCAATCCGGTTCTTTTACGCGCCAGCGCAATGTGAATGCGAACCCTCTCCAGCACCTCATCCACATAATAGGGCTTCAATATATAGTCGACAGCTCCAGCACGAAGCCCAAGCAGCCGGTCTTCTTTATCAGACAGCGCAGAGATAAATAGGATGGGTATATAGCGGGTGGATGCATTCTCTTGGAGCAATCTGGCCACCTTGATATTACTGCGGTCAGGCAAGCGCACATCCATCAATACCAGATCAGGAGGCTTTAAAAGAATGCGGGTGTAGACCTGGCTCTCATTCTCAATGACGCTGACGGTGTAAGAGCGGCTGCGCAGTGCGGTGACCAGAAGACGAAGTTGCTGTAGATCGCGATCGACGATCATTACATGTGGGACTTTAATCTCACTATTAATCATATATTGCGCACAAATCCCTTTCCATATCGGACGCCAGGTTTCCGTGGATTTTTCTGCGCTTGCAAATGCACGGGGATCTTGAAAGCGGCCTGGCGTGGCCAGCCCAGCCAGCAGCGCGCACCTGCGCCAATGGCAGCAAGGGTGGGCGGCAAGCAAGGTGGCGTGGATGCAGAAATTTACGGCAAATATAGTACGAGAGACACTCCAAACATTCTCTTTTAAAAATTACAATCAGCGACTTGTAATAATGAAATATATAAATGAAAAATGATATTCATTTCTGCATTAAGCAAAGAAGTTTGGATTAAAACAAATATCAAAATTTGATTTACCTGTTACGCAACAATGATTTGAAACCACCAGGTTTACATGTTGTTTACAGTTGGGCCTTTACGGGTAGGAGGGCGCTCAAGATAAGGCGCGGGCAGCACCCTCGCCGAAACGGGATCTCCCTTAAACTCATCCGCTGTTGGGGGCAGGTTTGCGCCCCGGAAAGGCCATGCATGAAGCACGACGGGCATGCCGTCGTCGGATCTCCGATCACCGACGTCATCTTTGAAGAAAAGCGCGTTTTGCTGCTGCTCGATGACGGCCGCCAGCTGGCCGCTCCGCTGTCCTGGGTGGGGCCCAAGGTGCTTGCGATGAACGCGCAAGAGCGATCGCAATGGGTGGCTACCGCGGACGGGCGCGGCGTCAACTGGCCCAGCGCCGGTCAGACCTCGGCTGACGGCGCACTCAATGTCTGGACACTGGAGCAAGATGCGCTGTTTGAAGCGGCACTGGCAGAGCTCAAGGCGGCGGACTGGAAGATCGAACAACTAGGCAGCCGCAGCCGGGCGCTGGTCGCACTGTGGCGCCTGGTGGCCGATGGCTACAACGGCGGCCTGCTGCAGTTCTTGGGCAACTGGGGGATCGCTGAAATGGACGCGGCCCTGGCCGCTCTTGCTGACATAAAAGCCAGCGCCACACGCGACGTCGTCTGCGCGTTCTGGCGCCTCGTCGGCCCGATTGCCCGGTCCGATGCGGTCAACACCATCGATGATGTCTACAAGGCCATTGACGGCGAACGCTCCGAGCGCATCGAGGAGCTGGACGAAGCGTTCTGGGAGGCCGCAGAGGAGCTGGTCAAGCGCGTGCCGGAATACTTTGGGCCGGCGCCCTCTGCTCGCGCCGGCGCCGATCAAGAGGCAGGCGAGTAGTCAGTCCTTACTGACGACTCCACAAATGTACTCTACTTGTCGCTGTTTGCGCTCAGGTTGTCCAGCAGATCATCGAGCGACTTGAATTCGATGGTCTCCACACCATCGTTCTCGTCAATGGAGATGTCTTCCAGCAGCAGCTCCTCGCACAGCTGGGCCCGCACCCAGCACTGCGGAAACTGCTTGGGTGCGACAAATGACAGCAGCACGGCATCGGCAAAAACGGCCACCGAATGCAGGCGCAGGTCATTGCGCAGATCGGTGGGCTCTTGCACCTCATCGTCTTCAACGGCTTCTTCTACCTCCAGCGCAATGTCGTGGACCAGCGCCGTCCACTGATCGGCTGGCATCGCCAAAAAGCGCTGGGTATTGGCGATAAGGGCATCGACATCCATGTCCGGGTTGTCGGCCAGCTCCGGGTCGACATTGACATGGATATCGGCCCCTGCGGCATGGAACCGCACGCTGCCCACCACAAAGCCGTCGTCGGCTTGCACGTCGTTCAAAAGCTGGCTCGCGGCTATCGCGTCACGAAGATGGGCAATCTGTGTCATGGGGGCCGTCCTTGCGTTGAAGTGAATGGCCATCATAAGCGGCGGCCGGCCACGCATCTACCCTGCCCGCGAATGACTGTCATTCGCTCAACTGGCACAAATTCGATATTTCTTGTCCTGCTTGCGCGATTGCGCCAGCGCATCTTCCCGTAGGCTTGCCGCTTGCCTGATTTTTTTGCCTGCCCAGGTTTGCCCGCCCGACGCCATGACCGCTGATACCGCCACCCTCAACCCCTCGCCTGCACTGGCTGCAGCACCTGCAGATACTCAGCAGCACGGCTTTTTATTGCCGATTGTGGGCGGCGCCGCGCTCGCCCACCTGCTCAACGACATGATCCAGGCGATGCTGCCGTCGATCTTTCCGATGCTCAAGGCGAGCTTTTCGCTCAGCTTTGGGCAGATTGGCGTGATTGCGCTGGTCTACCAGGTCACCGCATCGCTGTTGCAGCCATGGATTGGCATGTACACCGACAAGCACCCCAAGCCCTACCTGCTGCCCTCCGGCATGGGCATGACCTTGATCGGCATTGGCCTGTTGGCCACCGCGCAGAGCTACGAGATGCTGCTGGTGGCCGCCGCCGTGGTGGGCGTGGGCTCGGCCACCTTCCATCCCGAGGCCTCGCGCATTGCGCGCCTGGCATCGGGCGGCCGCTTTGGCACGGCGCAGTCCAGCTTCCAGGTGGGCGGCAATACTGGCTCTGCCATTGGGCCGCTGCTGACGGCGGCCATCGTCATCCCCCATGGCCAGCCAGCGGTGGCCTGGTTCATGGTGGTCGCCCTGGTCGCCATCTTTGTGCTGTACCGCCTGACCATCTGGGTGCGCCACAACGGCAGCGCCAAGGCCCAGAGCCTGGCCAAGAACCATGCGGGTGAAGGCCTCAACCGCGTGGGCGTCATCCGCGCCGTCATGGTGATCTGCATTTTGATGTTCGCCAAGTTTGTCTATATCGCATCGTTCACGAACTACTTCACCTTCTACCTGATCGAGCGCTTTAACCTGAGCGTGCAAAGCAGCCAGCTGTTTCTCTTCATGTTCCTGGCCGCTGTGGCAGCGGGCACCTTTGCCGGCGGCCCGGTCGGTGACCGCATCGGCCGCAAGGCCGTTATCTGGATCTCGTTTTTGGGCGTGGCGCCGTTTGCGCTGGCTCTGCCCTATGTGGGCCTGGTGTGGACCGCCGTGCTCGCCATCGCCATCGGCCTGGTGATGTCGTCCGCCTTTGCCGCACTGGTGGTGTATGCGCAAGAGGCCGTGCCCGGCCGCGTGGGCCTGGTCTCGGGTTTGATGTTTGGATTGATGTTCGGCATCGGCGGCGTCGGTGCCGCGGGCCTGGGAGAGCTGGCCGATGTGCATGGCATCGTCTGGGTGTATGGCCTGACCTCGTTCCTGCCGCTGCTGGGGCTGGCGACCGCGTTCTTGCCGGATACGCGGAAGAAGCGCCCCTAAGAATGGGATGTGCACCCGGCATCGGGCGCAGAGGGCTGGTTGCCCCATCCCCCATCGCTGGCATCACTCCAAGGGGACGGCGCCCAGACCCATCAGGTTGCCGTGGCGGTCGCGGACCTGCAGCACGGTTCCACTTCGGTTGCCAGGCTCTTGAAAGAGATAACCGGTAGAAGTCACACCATCACGGATCCAGGTACAGGTGGCCCTGCGCGGAACGGCGGGATCAGCGCGGGTGCATCGAATGGCGCCATCGTCACTCACCGCTTCTAGACCCTCCACACGCGACAAAGTCACGGCGACCGTGTCTTGCGGGGCAATCAAGGTGGAGAATTTGAGCCACCATTGCCCCAGCAAGCCTTGCGCGTCTGCGGCACCCGGCTCCAATGCCATCCGCACCATCTGCTTTTGAGGCTCGTTCGGCAGCGCTACCGTTCCGCGTACGCGACTGAGTGCCCTCGAGCTTGTACCGCCGTACAAGAACGCCAGCGACAAGTCTCCGGCAGCCTCCGCCAGTTCCGCACTTTGGAGTGGTCCCCCCAGTGCACGGCCTCCTTGGTAGCGATTCAGCGCTAACTGGGTCTGGGCTTTCTGGAAACTTCCGCTTCCCATGTGAAAGGTCGGCCGCCCGCTTGGCAGATAGTTAAATACCTGCGCCAAGGCCATGCCATTTTGAACATCGATGGCCATTCCACGCCCTGGCTTGAAGGTCCATTCATCCTCCACCAACCAAGTGCCACTGCTGGGGGTGATTGAAAGGTTGCAGTTGATTTGATCGCCAATGTACAGATCCAGCCAGAAGGCGCACCCAGTGATGGTGGAGCCGGAGCCCCCTCCTATAGCTGTACCCATGACTGGATAAGTAAGCACTGCTCCTTGTTCCAGTACGACAAGCTCAGCAACAAGATCCACATTCACAATACGCAGCGCAATGGACTGCACATAGGGCTCATTGCCATCGGCGGGCTGAGGTTCACTGTTGGTGCAACGGAAAATGTCTTGGTCTGCGGCCTTTGTGCAGATGAACGTATTCCATGGAACGCCATGAAAACCACGCATCCATACCCGCCACTGCAAATCTTGGGCCGGCTTGCCGATGTTGATATGGACTTGCCGGTGTGCAAGCGCATTGGAGTCCAGCGTCGTCCCAAGAAAACTCCGCGTTTCACCTGCGCTCCAATAGCGGGCCACATAGTCATCACTTCTCATCTCAAAGCGTTGAATCGCGCGCCCGGGCTCGCCAGGAAACTGCACCGTCCCCTGTAGCCCGTTGGCAAAACTCACCGTCACTTTCCCCGGCGATTCCAACGCGACCGCATCCCTTGCATCACTGCCAAAGCTGCGCCCCCCTTGGTACTGCATCAGCGGTGCAGTAACGGTGTCGCCATCCATCTGCCCGGTAGCCGTGTAGAAAGTGGCGTCGCCATTCGTCTCATAGCCAAATACCTGCATAAAGAAGGTATTGCCTTGCACATCAATCGCCAGGCCCCGGCCCGGTTTTCCATCCAATTCTTCGGTAATGGCCCAGGTGCCGGCCTGGGGGGTAAAACTGCGAGCAGCCCAACCCATGCTGCTTGCGAGCGCCAGCACGCTAGCAACAACGGTAGAACGGATACCCATGGCTTTATTCAAATTTATCTCCTGATATTCATATCAGTATATGGACCTTTCCTCGCCCCGTGCTTACAGCGGAACCTGAGTCTCCAGACGCAGGGCTCGCACCAAATTCAGCGGCGGGTGATCCCATAAATACAACAAAAAGTTGCAAACATGACATCTGATGAATACGATTGAGAATGATTCTTGTTCATTAAAGTCATAGCAACGTCATTCTCATGTCACATACAACCCAACTCAGACACCAACCCAACCTGATCGTCCTGGCCTTGATGGCCGCTGCCGCCAGCGCTGGGGCATCGGCCCAGCAGGCCCAGCCAGCGCAATCAGCAGCACCCGCGCAGGAGGCGGGCGCCAGCACAGAGGCCAGCGCACCCGTCAACCTGCCCCAGGTCACCGTGCGCGACCGCTATGAGCGTGAAGACCTCCCTGCGCTCGCGCCCGGGCGCAAGGCAGCCAAGGGGGCACGGCTGGGCATTCTGGGGGCGACCTCGATCATGGAGGCGCCCGTGCACGTCAATGCCTACACACGCGAGCTGGCCGAGGACTGGTCGGCGCTGTCGCTGCAGGATGTGCTGGAAAACGATGCGGCGGTGGTCTTTACCACCAACAAGGGCCATTTGCTGCAGAACTTCAACCTGCGCGGGCTCGATGTGACGGCGATGGACATAGCGACCAATGGCCTCTACGGCATTGCGCCGGCCAACTCGGTGCCGATCGAGATGTTCGAGCGGGTCGAGGTGATGCGCGGCCCCAATGTGCTGCTCTCGGGCATGCCGCCGCTCGCCAGCGTGGCCGGCTCGGTCAATATGGTGACCAAGCGCGCGCTGGCCCAGCCGATTGCCGACCTGACCGCCACCTATGTGTCGGACTCGTACTACCAGCTGCATGCCGACGTGGGCAAGCGCTTTGGGCCCGAGCAGCGCCTGGGCCTGCGCTTCAATGGCGTCTATGGATCGGGCGATATGGGCGCCGAGGACGAAAAGCAAAAGCGCAATGTGGGCGCGCTGGGCCTCGATTACCTGGGCGACAACTTCCGCCTCTACCTGGATCTGTACAACAGCGTCAACAAGATCGATGGCGGCAGCCCCGGCATGTTCAGCTTTTTGGGCAGCGCAGCCATCCCCGGTGTGGGCACCCTGCTCTCACCGCCAGATGGGGATGTGAACCTGTTCAAGGGTACGCATGGCAAGTACGACAACAGCGGCTTGCTGGCCCGGGCCGAGTTTGACTTCAGCAAAAACTGGCAGGGCTATGTGGCAGCGGGCGGGTCGGAGGCCGAAGGCCAGGGCCTGCTGTTTGGCACGCGCGCCATTGTGACCGGCGCAGACGGCACCACGCGCGGCGCGATCTACAACGTGCACACCAAGTCCGAGCGCCGCACGGCCGAGGCGGGCGTCATCGGCAAGTTCGACACCGGCAGCGTGCAGCACCGCCTGCAGCTGTCGTTCAACATCCTCAAGCACAAGGAAGGCACGGTCAACACGGCCTGCAACTACTGCTACACGACCAATATGTACCGGCCGACGGAGCCCGCCTTCCCCGCAGCACCCACCTTCAAGGACTACACGACGGAGAACGAATTCCGCTCGGTGGCGATTGCCAACACCATGGGCTTTTGGGATGAAAAGCTGTTGCTGACCCTGGGCCTGCGCCACCAGACGGTGAAGACCCCGCTGGTCAATGGCGTGGCCTCCAACTACAGCGAAAGCCGCACCTCGCCAATGGTTGCCGGCGTGCTACGCCCCTGGGGTGAGAACATCGCGCTGTTTGCCAACTACACCGAAGGCCTGGAGCCCGGCCGCACCGTGGGCACCGGCTTTGCCAACCAGGGCGACACGCTCGCGCCGATGCAGACCAAGCAAGGCGAAGTGGGTGTGAAACTGCAGGCCGGTCAGACCACGCACACCATCAGCGCCTTCCAGATCAAGAAGCCCTCCATCGTCACCAACAGCGCGAACTTCCAGGTGCTCGATGGCGAGCAGCGCCTGCGCGGGCTGGAGTGGAGCGCGTTTGGCAAGCTGAGCGAGAGCGCGGCGCTGCTGGGCGGTGTGGAGTACATCCAATCCAAGCAGACCAACACCGGCCTGGAGAACTATGGCGTGCCCAAGCTGCGCACCCGCATTGGCCTCGATTGGGACACCCCCGTGCAAGGCCTGTCGGTGGGCGGGCGCCTGTTCCATACCGGCTCGCAATGGGCGGACTCGGGCAACCGCCTGAAGGTGCCTTCGTGGAACCGCATCGACGCGATGGCCCGCTATGCCACCAAGTTCGGCGCTACGCCCGTGCGCTTTAACGCCAGCGTGGAGAACCTGACCAACAAGAACTACTGGATCGGCATGTTCAACGATGGCTTTGTGATGCCGGGCGCGCCGCGCACCTACCGCTTGTCGGCCACCGTGTCGTTCTGATCACCACAAAGGCTCTGGCCATTGCCAGAGCCCACAAACACCACAGCCCGCTGGCCATTGCATGCCAGCGGGCTGTGTTTTATCAGCGGTGTGGAGCGCTTTACTTCGTCAGGATCAGCTTGCCCAGCTTGGTGGCCTGCAAGGTGTAGACGGAGCCGTTATGGGCGATCTGCACGGTCTTGTGGCCGGCCAGCAGGCTGGCGCTGTCCACGCTGCGCACCTGCAGGTTGGCATCGTTCAGCGGCCGGGGCTGCAGCGCAATGGTGAGTGGCTCGCCAGCATGGGACTCGGCCTCGCAGGCAGCGGGCGTATCGGCTGCGTCCTGCGGCTGTGGCACAGCTGGGCGGCGGAGTTGCAAGGTACGGCGGGCGCTGGTCGCGGCATGCAAAGTGGTCATGGTGGCGCTCATGGCGGGTTGGTGGATGGTCAGGCAGATGCAGACAGCTGCACCCGAAGGAGGGAAGAAAAGCAGCAGAAGCACGCGGCACCGCTGCCCGTTGGCCCCCACAACGCCAGGGCGTTGGCAGCGCCGCAAACGGCGCGCATGGCGGGATGACGTTCATCACAAGAGGGGCAAATCACAGGAACCGAGTTTATCATTAAATGAGATTGATTATCATTTAAAGACCATGTTATTGAAGGAGTCTGATGCCCGTCCCGTCTACCTCGGCGAGCCCCGCCCGCCCATCCGATGCGGCCCCGTCCACGGCGCCCGTGCGCAGCTTCAGCATGCGGCCGCTGATGTTCGAGAACTTTGTCTGCACCTTGTCGATGATGTCCTTTGTGGCGCTGATCGGCCCCATCGCCAGGCTGCTGGGGCTGGCGCCCTGGCAGGCCGGCATGGCGGTGACCGTGGGGGGCCTGGCCTGGGTACTGCTGGCACGGCGCTGGGGGGCGGCCAGTGACCGCTGGGGCCGGCGCCCCATCCTGCTGCGGGGCCTGGGCGGCTTTGTGGTCTGCTATGCATTGCTGTGCAGCTTTATCGTGTTTGCCTTGCGCAGCCGGCCGCCCGTGTGGCTGGCCTTTGCCGGGCTGGTGCTGCTGCGCGGCATGGCCGGGGGCTTTTATGCCGCCGTGCCCGCCACCGGTGCAGCGCTAGTGGCCGACCATGTGCCCGGCCCGCAGCGTGCGGCGGCCATGGCCACCTTGGGCGCCGCCAGCGGCATCGGCATGGTGGCGGGCCCCGGCGTCACCGGCCTGTTGGTCGCGCACAGCCTGGAGCTGCCGCTGCTGATCACCGCCGTGCTGCCCGCCCTGGCCTTGTTGGTACTGTGGCGCTGGCTGCCGCGCAGCGAGCAGCACGCCAACCCGCCCACCGGCCCCCTCAAGATCAGCGACCCGCGCCTGCGCCGCCCGATGGCCGTGGCCTTTTGCGCGATGTTCAGCGTGACCATTGCCCAGGTAGTTGTGGGTTTTTTTGCGCTGGACCGGCTGCAGCTGGACGCCAGCGCCGCTGCCCGCGCCGCCGGCATAGCGCTGGCCGTTGTCGGTGTGGGCCTGATCCTCGCCCAGCTGGCCGTGCGCAAACTGGGCTGGACCCCGCAGCGCCTGATCCGCGCCGGCTGCGCCCTGTCTGCGCTGGGCTTTGCGTCGCTGCTGCTGGCCAGCACGCCCTGGGCGCTGTGGGCCGGCTACCTTTTAGGCGCCGCCGGCATGGGCTGGGTCTTCCCCTCCGTCATGGCACTGGCCGCCAATGCCGTGGGCGCGCATGAGCAAGGCGCCACTGCCGGTACCGTTGCCGCAGCCCATGGCCTGGGCATGATCCTGGGGCCCCTGGTGGGCACCCTGGTCTATGACCTGCACCCGGGCGCGCCTTATCTGCTGGTGGCGGTGCTGCTGGTGCTGGTCGCGCTGTGGCCTGCGCGTGCGCCGGTATCAGCGCTGGAGGTAAGGCGGGTGGGTTGAGATCCAGCTGTCTGACATTGAGAGGTTCATTTGCGCTGCCTGGCTGCGGCCAGCTTGGCCTCCAGGCGGGCAATCACGACCTGTGCAGGGATGCCAGCAGCAGCACTGTTGTGCCGCGTGGCGGCCAATCCCCGCTGCAGCAATCCCGCCTGTGCTTGCCGCTGCTGGATCTCGCGGCGGACAGCGGTCTCGACAAAAGACGCCAGGCTTTCGTTCTGCGCCAAGGCACGCGCCACCTCGTCCATGAAAGCGGGCTCGACGCAGATGGATGGGATGGTGGCAGTCTTCATAGGTAGATCCTGGAGTGCAAGTGAATGGATCCTCGGCCATTAAACCTCTGAGTGCGTATGGTTGGCAGGGGGCGACTACCGCCCGCCAAAGCTGGCTCAAATACCATCCCAATCCCACTGCACCGCCCCGCAGCACCAGCATGGACTACGATAGCGGCACTTTCAGCCGCCATCATCCCTGCCCGTGCAACCCACTGACCGACCGTCCAAGATCCAAGATGTAGCCCGCGCTGCGGGCGTGTCTGCGATGACGGTGTCGCGGGCCATCAACCACCCCGAACGGCTCAATCCCGAAACCTTGCAGCGCGTGCGCGATGCCATCGCCAGCATGCGCTATGTGCCCAATGCGCTGGCCAGTGGCCTGCGGCTGTCGCGGGCGCGGCTGGTGGCGGCCTTGCTGCCGACCTTGGTGGGGCCCGTGTTCCAAGAGCTGATCCAGTCGCTCGACCATGCGCTCAACCAGCACGGCTACCAGCTGATGATTGGCCGCACCGGCTATGACGCCGCGCAAGAGGCGGACTTGATCCGCGCCATCATCCAGCGCCGGCCCGATGGCATTGTGATGATCGGTATGGCCGCCTCCGAAGAAGGGCGGGCGCTGCTGCAGGCCTCGCGCATTCCGGTGGTCGAGACCTGGGACCTGAGCGACACGGCGATCGACATGCTGGTGGGCTTTTCGCACAGTGCCATTGGCCAGGCGGTAGCGGCGCATTTCATCGCCAAGGGCCACCGGCAACTGGGCATGGTCAGCGGCGATGATGCGCGTGCCCGGGTGCGCGTGGCGGCCTATGCACAAGCGGCGCAAGCGGCAGGCCTGCCCGAAGTGAAGGTGGCCTATACGCCCGCGCCCAGCACCTTGGGTGGCGGCCGGCGTGGCCTGGTGGAGATACTGGCCCAGCGGCCCGAGGTGACCGCCGTTTTCTGCAGCTCTGATACCTTGGCATTAGGTGCCTTGGTCGAGGCGCAGCACCAGGGCCTGCGCGTGCCCGAGGACCTGGCTGTTGTCGGTCTGGGCGACCAGGAGTTTGCCAAAGACACCGCCCCGCCCCTCACCACCGTGCGGCTGGATGGCACCCGCATTGGCCAGTTGGCCGCCGACATGATTGTGGCCCGCACCCTGGACCAGCCCGTCGATGCGCAGCGTGTCGATATCGGCTTTTCCATTACCCAGCGCAGCAGCGGCTAAACAGCGCTGTCTCGGTAGAAATTCACACCCCCGCCATCCTGGCAATGTCGGGTAATTACTGATTTCTCAGCCAAAGTTAACGTTAACAATACGACAAATTGCAATGTTAACGTTAACTATTCGAAGCGAAGCATCGCTCAGCCAGATTTCAGCAACGTCTTAAATGCAGGAGACAAGCATGACCACCACCCCAAAACCAGGATGGAAAAAGATAGCGGCCCTCGTCTGCGCCAGCGCTGCGGCCTTGGCCGCCAGCCCCAGTGCCTGGGCTTGGCCGGACAAGCCAGTCACGATCATCGTGCCCTTCCCTGCGGGCGGCGCGACCGACACGGTGGCGCGCGCAATTGGCAACAACCTGGGCCAGCAGTGGGGCCAGTCGATGGTGGTGGAAAACAAGGCCGGCGCCACCGGCAGCATTGGCGCCGCCCAGGTGGCGCGCGCCCCGGCCGATGGCTATACCTTGCTGGTCTCGTCGCTGGCACCGCTCGTGGTGGCGCCCCATCTGATCAAGGGCCTGCCCTATGACCCGACGCGGGACTTCAGCTACATCACGGTGGCGGTACAAACAGCCAATGTGCTGGTGGTCAATCCCCAGCTCGCCCCCAAGGTCAACAACGTGCAGGATGTCATCGTGATGCTCAAGGCCAAGCCCGACACGGTCAGCTTTGCGACCTCGGGCGCGGGATCGTCGGACCACCTGACTGCCGAGCTGTTCTGGCAGAAGACGGGCACCAAGGGCCTGCACGTGCCCTACAAGGGCGGCGCGCCGGCCACCGCTGATTTGCTGGGCAGCCAGGTGGACATGTCCTTCCAGAACGTCAACAGCGTCTTCCCCCATATCAAGTCGGGCAAGCTCAAGGCCATTGCGGTCACGGGCAACAAGCGCTCTGCCGTGCTGCCCGATGTGCCGACGATGGCAGAAGCCGGCATCGATGGCATGGACGTCTATGCCTGGCAAGCCTTTGCCGCACCGAAGAACCTGCCCGCCGATGTCCGAACCAAGCTGCACGACGGCATTGTCAAAGCGCTGCACGACCCAGCTGTGAGCAAGCAGTTCACCGACATGGGGCTGGAGATTGTCGGCAACAGCCCCGAGGCCTTTACCGAGTTCCAGCGCAAGGAGTTTGCGCGTTGGAAGCAGGTCATCACCACCGGCAACATCACCGCACAATAAGAGCCACTAACACAACCCTTGATACGTCGTTGCCTGGCCGGCCGCGCCAAGCCTTGCCGTACTACCGTACTGTCTGCGACTTGGCGCCTCGTCTCAACCGCAAACCTGCGGTTTGCTGGGCCGTGTTAGCGGCTCAAAGCAACAGCCCCCCGAGCCCAACACGCCCGCTGCACAACCTCCAACATTGACCCTTAGCCCACCATGCAAGCCACCACATCCGCGTCGCCCTCTTCCACCCCCCGCATCACCGGCTACCGCGTGGTGCCCGTGGCCGGGCATGACAGCATGCTGCTCAACCTGAGCGGCGCCCATGCGCCGTTCTTCACCCGCAACCTGCTGATCCTGACCGACAGCGCAGGCCGCACAGGGGTGGGCGAGGTGCCGGGTGGCGAGAGCATTCGCAATACCCTGGAAGACGCGCGCGAGCTGATCCTCGGCCAGCCGGTGGGCAACTACAACGCCATGCTCAACGCGATGCGCAGCAACTTTGCGGGCCGCGACAGCGCAGGCCGTGGGCTGCAGACCTTTGACCTGCGCACCACCATCCATGCGGTGACGGCAGCAGAATCGGCACTGCTCGATCTGCTGGGCCAGCACCTGGGCGTGCCAGTCGCTGCGCTGCTGGGCGAAGGCGTGCAGCGCACCTCGGTGCAGATGCTGGGCTATCTCTTCTATGTGGGCGACCGCGAACTGACCGACCTGCCCTACCAAAGCTTTCCCGACGAGGCCGATGACTGGAAGCGCCTGCGCCAT
Organism: Comamonas koreensis; assembly: GCF_014076495.1. Classification (NCBI taxonomy): domain Bacteria; kingdom Pseudomonadati; phylum Pseudomonadota; class Betaproteobacteria; order Burkholderiales; family Comamonadaceae; genus Comamonas; species Comamonas koreensis. Next base: position 3,759,828 of record NZ_CP043575.1, read on the forward strand.
GAAAAAGCCATGGACCCGCAGGCCATCGTGCGCCTGGCCGAGGCCGCCCATGCGCGCTATGGCTTTGAGGATTTCAAGCTCAAGGGTGGCGTGCTGCGCGGTGAGGACGAGGTCGAAGCCATCCGCGCACTGCATGAGCGCTTTCCGAAAGCCCGCATCACCCTGGACCCCAATGGCGGCTGGTTACTCAAGGATGCGGTGCGCATCACCCGCGATCTGCACGGCATCCTTGCCTATGCCGAAGACCCTTGCGGCGCCGAAGAAGGCTTCTCCGGCCGCGAAGTGATGGCCGAGTTCCGCCGCGCGACCGGACTGCCCACGGCGACCAATATGGTCGCCACCGACTGGCGCCAGATGGCCCATTCGCTGTCGCTGCAATCGGTCGATATTCCGCTGGCCGATCCGCACTTCTGGACGCTGTCAGGCTCGGTGCGCGTGGCCCAGCTCTGCCAGGCCTTTGGCCTGACCTGGGGCTCGCACTCGAACAACCATTTCGATGTGTCGCTGGCCATGTTCACCCATGTGGGCGCTGCCGCGCCCGGCAAGGTCACCGCCATCGACACGCACTGGATCTGGCAAGACGGCCAGGGCCTCACCAAGCAGCCGCTGCAGATCAAGGGCGGCTATATCGAGCTGCCGCAACAAGGCGGCCTGGGCATCGAGCTGGACATGGACGCCGTCGAGCGCGCGCACCAGCTCTACCTGCAGCACGGCCTGGGCGCCCGCGATGATGCGATTGCCATGCAGTACCTGGTTCCGGGCTGGCGCTTTGACAACAAGCGCCCTTGCATGGTGCGCTAAGCCGCTGCAGCAGTCCCCCGTTCGACGTGCCGCGCGAGGGACGCCGCAGCCACATCCGCGCAGGACTCAGGGGTGCCAGTGGCTGGCCCGCACCAGGGTCGCAGACGGCCCCGTATTGCCCGCCAACGCATAGGACAGCTGGTTGGCAGCTGCGATGACCGTCGTGGACATCTCTTCGAGCTTTTGCTGTGGCAGGCGCGAGGCGGGGCCGGAGACGCAGACGGAGCCCAGAAGCCGCCAGTGCTTGCCAAACACCGGCGCGGAGATGGTGGCCACGCCCTGCTCGCGCTCGCCAATCGACCAGTGAAAACCGCGCTGGCGGATGGCTTCGTACAAGTCGCCCGGCTCGCCCGAAAACGCCAGAATCACCCGCCCTGGCGAGCCCTTGTCCAGCGGCAGCCCCTCGCCCATGCGCGCATGGTGGCGCAAGGCCTGCGGGCCTTCCACCCGCACCAGGCAGGTGCGCACATGGCCTTCGCGCACATAAAAGGCGGCGCTCTCGCCGCTGGCCACCGTCAGCGCGCGCAGCGCCGGCTCCAGCACGTTTTGCACATCAAAGCCGGCTTGGTAACGCGCGCCCAGCCAGCCCGCTGCCGGGCCCAGGCGCCAATCGCCATCTTCCCGCTGCACCAGGTAGCCCGACTGCGCCAGGGTGCGCGCAATGCGCAGCGCCGTGGTCTTGTGCAGGCCGCAGCGCCGGCTCAGCTCGGCCAGCGGCAGATGCGATTCGCCCAACGCAAAGGCATCGATCAATTGCATGGCACGCAACACCGCAGTGACGGTGCTGGTCGACGATGCGCCCTCCTCTTGCCCCGCATTTGCAACGGCCTCGGCACCGACTAGGTCGTCCTCCACCAGCTGCGTGACAACGGGGCCGGGTTTCGCCTTGGATCGGGCTGCGGGTTTGCGCTGATACGGGTTGCCCATGGTGCAATGTGTTTCATTGGTTGAAACGGCATTGTACCCCTTGAAACTTTTTTTTAAAGTAGCGCACCGATTGGCAGCAGACCAAAAGGCCACACCAACACAACGATACGGAGACAACGTATGACGATCACGACACGAGCGATTTCGATCTCGGCGCGCCTGTGCCGCCTGGCGCTGGGCACAGCGGTACTCGCCGCAGCAGCCACCGGCGCCTACGCCCAAAGCAATTACCCGGCCAAGCCCATCCGTTTGTTGGTGCCCTTTCCGCCCGGCGGCGGCACCGACATGATTGCCCGCGCCGTGGCGCAAAAGGTTACCGAGAAGAATGGCTGGAATATCGTCGTGGACAACCGCCCCGGCGCCGGTGGCAACCTGGGGGTGGACGCGGCCGCCAAGGCCGCGCCCGATGGCTACACACTGGTGATGGGCCAAACCAGCAACCTGGCCATCAACCCGGCGCTGTACAAAAATCTGCCCTACGACCCGCTCAAGAACCTGACCCCGGTCGCGCTCGTCTCCTCGTCGCCAATCCTGATGGTGAGTGGCGCAGGCACCCCGCTGCACTCGATCGCCGAAGTCTTGAAGTCTGCGAAAGCCAAGCCCGATACCGTCACCGTGGGCTATGCCGGCAATGGCACCGTCGCCCACCTGGCCGTCACCCAGATCGAGCAAGCCACTGGCGTCAAGCTGCGCCATGTGCCCTACAAAGGCATTGCGCAAGCGATCACCGACCTGTCCGGCGGCCAGATCGACCTCTTTGTTGGATCGATCCCCTCCCTGATCGGCCAGGTGCGCAATGACAAGCTCCAGCCGCTGGTGGTGACCTCCAAGCAGCGCTCGGGCGAGTTGCCCTCCACGCCAACGATGGCCGAGTCCGGCAGCAAGGGCTTTGAGGCCATTACCTGGTTTGGCATCCTGGCCCCGGCCGGCACGCCAGATGCGATCGTGCAAAAGCTCAACAAAGCCATCAATGCCGCGCTGGCCGAGCCTGATGTGGTCGAGAAACTGCGCTCCGAAGGCGGCGATATCCTGGGCGGCAGCGCGCAAGATTTTGGCAAGCTGATGCATGCCGAAGTGCCCCGCTGGGCCAAGATCGTCAAGGACTCAGGCGCCAGCCTGAACTAAGGCCGCAAGCACACCGGCCCGCGCCCAGCCCCCCTCCCCCAACACCACCCCGTTCACCCAGAGCCCGCGCCATGCACCGCGATAGCTTGGCTGTGCCCGTCCGTTTCTCGGCAGGTACCGCCGTACCCTCCACCCCGCTGCCCGACGGCGCCTGCGACTGCCATATCCATGTGTATGACAGCCGTTATCCCAGCGCAGAGGGCGCCAGGCTGCTGCCACCCGACGCCTCGGCGCAGGACTACCGCGCGCTGCAGCAGCGCATCGGCACCACGCGTGCCGTGCTGGTCACCCCCTCCACCTATGGCACGGACAACCGCTGCATGCTCGAAGGCCTGGCAGCGCTGGGCAGCCAGGCCCGGGGTGTGGCGGTGATCGACGGCACGGAGAGCGATGCCCAGCTGCAGCGCCTGCACCGCCTGGGCGTGCGCGGCGTGCGGCTCAACCTGTCGCTGGGCGTGGCGGGCACGGTGGCGGCGCTCAGGCCGCTGGCCCAGCGCATTGCTCCGCTGGGCTGGCACCTGCAGCTGTTGATGGCGCCCGATCTGCTGCTGGGCCAGGCGGCCGTGCTGCGCGAGCTGCCGGTGCCGTTAGTGTTTGACCACTTTGGCCGCATCGCGCCGGCCATGGCGGGCAGCGCTGCGCACGGTCTGCTGCTGGAGCTGCTGCAGCGCGGCCAGGCCTGGATCAAGCTGTCGGGCGGCTACATCGTCAGCGACCAGCACAGCGTGGAAGACCCGGCGCTGGATGCGCTGGCCGCCAGCTACCTGCGCGCAGCGCCCCAGCGTGTGCTATGGGGCAGTGACTGGCCCCATGCCACCGCGTCGGCCGGTGTGCAAGCCATGCCCGATGACGCGCGCCAGATCGACCGCCTGGCCGACTGGGCGCAGCACAGCGCAGGCAGCGGCACCCTGCAGCGCGTGCTGGTCGACAACCCGGCCGCGCTCTACGGCTTTGGCCCCTTGGCCGATTCATAAAACACTTCGGAGACTGACATGACCACATTCCTAGCAACTACCCCCTCCCTACAGCGCGCACGCCGCGGCCTGCTTGCCGCTGCAGGCGCAGCGCTGCTGGCCAGCCTGGGCGCCACGCCCGCGTTGGCCCAAGGCGACTGGCCTGCCGGCAAGGTCATCACCTGGGTCGTGCCCTACCCGCCCGGTGGCAGCACCGATGTGCTGGGCCGCAATGTGGCGCAGCGCATTGGCACGGCGCTGGGCACCAACGTGATTGTGGAAAACAAGGCGGGCGCCACCGGCACCATCGGTGCGGCCTGGGTCGCCAAGGCCGCGCCCGATGGCTACACCTTGCTGGGCACCTCGATCGGCCCGCAGGCGATTGCGCCGCACCTGATGGGCAAGCTACCCTATGACCACATTGCGGCCTTCGAGCCCGTGGCCATCCTCGGCACCATCCCGCACATGCTGGTCGTGGGCGCCAAGCAGCCCTTCAAAACGGTGGCCGATCTGGTCGCTGCCGGCAAGGCCCAGCCCGGCAAGCTGGCCTATGCCTCGGGCGGCAACGGCACCATCTTGCAGATGCAGGGCGAGCTGCTGCAGCAGCAGACCGGCGCCCGCTTTATCCACATCCCCTACAAGGGCGACACCCCGGCCTTGCAGGACACCCTGGGCGAGCAGGTGCAGTTCATGTTCGCGCCCGTAGCCGCTGCACTGCCCCATGTGCAGGCCGGCAAGCTGCGTGCGCTGGCCGTTACCTCTGCCAAGCGCCTGCCTGCGCTACCTGATGTGCCGACGATGGGCGAAGTGGGCATGAAGGACTTTGTCGTCGAGCAATGGCAGGCCGTGTTTGCGCCGGCCAAGACGCCCCAGGCCGTTGTGCAGCGCCTGAACCAGGACATCAACCAGGCATTGAAAGACCCCGCCGTCGTGGCACTGGCCGACAAGCTGGGCATCAGCCTGGTGGGTGGCACACCCCAGCAGCTGGGCGCGCTGCAAAAGGCCGATTCGGCCAAGTGGGCCCAGGTCATCAAAGACGGAAACATCAAGGCCGAGTAACCAAAGCCGATAAGGCGCCAGCCATTCCCGACACCCCATTTTTTTTATCCCTCCCAACGGACCAACACCATGAGCCAACTTCCCGACATCATCCGTGACATCGAGCGCGTCAGCGCCGACGTCGTTGCCAAGGCCAGCAGCTTCCAGGCCGCCATTCTGGCCGACGTGGCCGGCCGCCGCGGCACCATGCATGCACGGGTGGCACCCGTCCACCAAAACATGCAGGTCGCAGGCCCGGCCTTCACGGTCGAGGTGCGCCCCGGCGACAACCTGATGATCCATGCCGCCATCGCGCTGGCCAAGCCCGGCGATGTGCTGGTGATCGATGGCAAGGGCGACCAGACGGCCGCGCTGATGGGCACCTTGATGCTCAGCGCCTGCAAGAAGCGGGGCCTGGCAGGGGTGATCGTCGACGGCGCGATCCGCGACAAGCTCGAAATCCTGGAGCTGGACTTCCCCGTGTTCAGCGCCGGCTTCAACCCCGCTGGCCCCACCAAGTTTGTGCCCGGCCGCATCAACCACCCGATCTCGGCCGGTGGCACCACGGTCAACCCGGGTGACCTGGTCGTGGGCGACGCCGATGGCGTGGTCGTGATCGAGCGCGCCAAGGCGCCTGCGTTGATGGCCCTGGCCGACAAGAAGGTGGCCGATGAAGCCGCCCGTATCGACGCCATTGCCCGTGGCGACACGGCATCGAAATGGCTGCCTGCTGCACTGCGTGCGGCCGGCGTGCTCCAGGAAGGAGAATCGCTGTGAAACCCGCCATCATCGTCACCGGCGCCGATCTGGCGCAGCAAGCACTGAACCTGCTTGGCGGCTACGAAGTCATCTACGCCGGCAAGACACCGACCGAAGACGACCTGGTCGCGCTGGCGAGGCAATATGACCCGGTGGCCATCATCGTGCGCTACGGCAAGGTCGGCGCAACGGTCATGGATGCGGCCCCGTCGCTCAAGGTCATCTCCAAGCACGGCAGCGGTACCGACACCATCGACAAGGTGGCCGCCAAGGCACGTGGCATCGAGGTCGTGGCCGCCGTGGGCGCCAATGCTGCGGCCGTGGCCGAGCAGGCCTTGGCGCTGCTGCTGGCCTGCGCCAAGTCCGTCGTGGCGCTCGATGCACGCATGCATGCCGGCCACTGGGACAAGGCCACGCACAAGAGCCTGGAGCTGGGCGGCCGCACCATTGGCCTGGTAGGGCTGGGCGCCATCGGCCTGCGCTTTGCCAAGATGGCCGATGCGCTGGGCATGCGCGTGATCGGCTTTGACCCCTTTGCCAAGAACCTGCCAGCCTATGTGCAGAGCGTGGACCTGGACACCCTCTGGCGCGAGGCCGATGCGATCTCGCTGCACTGCCCGCTGACGGAAGAGAACCGGGGCATGCTCAATGCCAGCAGCCTGGCGCAGTGCAAGCGTGGCGTCATCGTTGTCAACACCGCGCGCGGCGGGTTGATCGACGAGGCTGCCTTGCTGGACGCCGTGCGCGCAGGCCAGGTGATGGCTGCGGGCCTGGACAGCTTTGCGGTGGAGCCGATGGCTGCCGGCCACCCTTTCCAAGGCGAGCCGCGCTTTGTCCTCAGCCCCCACATCGGCGGCGTGACGAGCGACGCCTACGTGAACATGGGCGTGGGCGCGGCGGAAAACCTGCTGGCGGTGCTGGCCAAGGCGCCGGCAACCGCATAACCATGGCCAGCGAGGCCCGCAGCTGCGGCATCCGCTGGCATTGAGGAGACAAGAACATGATGAAGAAACATCGCCCAGCACAGCGCGCCGTACAAGTGTTGATCGCGGGCCTGGCGCTGACGGGGACTGCCTGCTTTGCGCAGGCCCCCACCTACCCCGCCAAGCCGGTCCGGCTCATCGTAGGCTTTGCCGCAGGCGGCCCCACCGATGTGGTGGCACGCGCCTTTGCCGACTACGCAGGCCGCACCCTGGGCCAGCCTTTTGTGGTCGACAACAAGCCCGGCGCCAACACCATCCTGGCTGCGCAAGCGGTGGCCAGTGCACCGGCCGATGGCTATACCTTGCTGTTTGCCGCCACCAACCACACGATGATTCCGGGCCTCTACAGCGGCCGGGTCAAGTTTGATGCGCTCAAGTCCTTCCAGCCGCTGTGCACGGTCGCGACCAGCCCCACGGTACTGGTGGTGCAGCCGGGCCTGCCGGTCAAGAGCCTGGCCGATTACATGGCGCGTGCCCGCAAGGAGCCCGGGCGCACAACGGCCGGCACCGCCGGCATGGGCAGCTCCGGCCACTTTGCGACCGAGATGTTTGCGCGCGCCAATGGCCTGCAGCTGAACCATGTGCCCTACAAGGGCGCGGCCCCGGTGGTCACTGATCTGATGGGCGGTCAGCTCGACAGCTCGTTCGCCACCTTGGGCTCGGTGCTGCCGCAGATCAAGAGCGGCAAGCTCACGGCCCTGGCTGTCGCCTCGCCCAAGCGCTCGTCGCTGCTGCCCGAGGTGCCCACCTTTGCCGAGGCTGGTGGCGGCAAGTACTCGGCCGATGCCTGGTATGGCGTGATGGCGCCCGCCGGCCTGCCCGCCGCAATTGCGCAGCAGCTGGAGAAAGCCGCCCGCGACTTTGCCGGCAACGCCGCTACCGTGGACAAGCTGCACAGCCTGGGGCTGGACGCCGACTCGACCTGCGGCCCGGCCTTTGGCAGCCAGGTGGCGCGCGAGGTGATGACCTATACCCAGATTGCGCGCGAGCTGGATCTCAAAGCCGATTGATCCGGACACTGCATCCAACCCCATACCTATACCTATCTTCAGGAGACACCATGCCCCGCTTTATCCAACCCCTGATCGCCGCTTGCGCGCTGGCCGCCAGCATCGCGCATGCCGCCTTCCCCGAGCGCCCCATCACCATCGTCGTGCCCTACGCCCCGGGCGGCGCGGCCGATGCGGTGGCCCGTGTGCTGGCCACGCGCATGGGCAGCAAGCTGGGCACCAGCGTGATCGTGGAGAACAAGGCTGGCGCCAGCGGCACCATTGGCGCAAGCTTTGTGGCCAAGGCCAAGGCCGATGGCTACACCATGCTCTACGACGCGACACCCTACTCGATCAACCCGCATCTGTTTGCCAAGATGCCCTATGCAGCCAATGCGCTGCAACCGCTGTCGCTGGTGCTGCTGGCCCCCAATGCGCTGGTGGTCAAGGCCGAGTCGCCGCTGAAGAATGTGAACGACCTGATCGCCAAGGCCAAGGCCGAACCGGGCAAGATCAACTTCGCCTCGGGCGGCAGCGGCACCGTGCAGCGCCTGGCGGCCGAGCTGTTCCGCCAGAAGCTGGGCCTGGACATGGTGCATGTGCCCTACAAGAGCGGTGGCCCGGCGATTGCCGATGTGATGGGCGGGCAGGTGGACTTCATGTTCGCCACCGTGGCTGCTTCCTACCCGCTGGTGAGCGGCGGCAAACTGCGTGCGCTGGCCGTGTCTTCGCCCCAGCGCTCGGCGCGCCTGCCGGAGGTGCCCACGGTGGCCGAGACCGTCATCCCCGGCTACGAAGCCTATGAATGGAATGGCGTGCTGTTGCCCGCTGGTACGCCAGATGCTATCTCCCAGCAACTGTACCAGGCGATTGCCGAGGTGCTGAAGGAGCCTGAAGTGCAGCAACGCCTGTCGGACCTGGGCGCGCAGCCCGTGGGCTCGACACCGGCAGAGTTCAGCGCCTTTCTGAAAAAGGAAGATGCCAAATGGGGCGAGGTGGTGAAAAAAGGCAATATCAAACTGGACTGATTCCTTCCCGCTGGCCGCCGCTGCTGCAGCGGCCAGCCCCGCACCATAAAACGCCCCCACCGAGATGACCTTGCCTGATCTCACGACCCCTGTCCCGCATTCGGTTGGCCTGGACCGACCCACGCGCACCTTGCCTGCGCTGGCCTGCGACAGCCATATGCATGTCTTCGACAAGCGCTTTGCGCCGTCGGCACACTGGCCGCGTACGCCACCCCATGCGCCGGTGGCGGCCTACCGGCAGCTGCAGCAGCGCCTGGGCACCTCACGCACGGTGGTGGTTACGCCATCGACCTATGGCACCGACAATGCTTGCACCCTGGATGCGCTTGACCAACTGGGCAACAGCGCACGCGGCGTGGCGGTGGTGGATGCGGCGGTGAGCGATGCCGAGCTGGCGCGCCTGGCGGCGCGGCGCGTGTGCGGGCTGCGGGTGAACTTTGTCTCGCCCCAGTCCTGGGGCACGACCACGCCCGAGATGCTGCAGACCCTGGCGCAGAAGCTGGCACGCCACCCGGACTGCGCTGGCTGGCATATCCAGGTGTTTGCCGAGCCCGCGCAGATCATCGCACTGCAGCCAGTGCTGCAGCAGTTGCCGGTGCCCTTGGTGATCGACCATCTGGGCCGCATGGACCCGGCCGAAGGCGCATCGGCCAAGGCCTATGGCGTGCTGCGCCGTCTGCTCGATGGCGGCCATTGCTGGGTCAAGCTCTCGGGCGCCTATATGCGCTCCCAGGTGCATGGCCCCAGCTATGCCGATACCGTGCCGCTGGGCCGCGCGCTTGTGCAGGCCGCGCCCGAGCGTCTGGTGTGGGGCTCTGACTGGCCGCACACCACCGAGCGGCCGGGCACCGTCAACGATACCGACCTGGTCCATCTGCTGCAGGCCTGGTCGGTGAGCGATGCGGTGATGGACCGCATTCTGGTGGACAACCCCGCCCAGCTTTATGGCTTTCGGTCTTGCTAAACCCTGGCAAGATCCTGCACACCCCTACCGTTTTTGATGCCAAAAAGGCCGCCCCATGTTTTTGCTGCAATCCCCTGAAGTCCGCACCCTGGACACCTTCAGCGCCATGCCCGAGTCCTTTCGCCGCCGTGAGCGCAGCGCCTGGGCTGATGCCAACCGGGGCGGCGCGATAACAGATTCGTTTTTGGAAGGCCCGGTGTTTGACGAGGCCGGTAACCTCTATGTCAGCGATATCCCCTGGGGCCGCATTTTCCGCATTGATGCGCAGGGCCAGTGGAGCCTGGTCGCAGAGTACGACGGCGAGCCCAATGGCCTGAAGTTTCTGGCCCCCGGCAAGCTCTTGGTCACCGACTACAAGAACGGCCTGATGCAGCTGGATACGGCCAGCGGCGCGGTAAGCCCTTACCTGGAGCGCCGCAACAGCGAGAGCTTCAAGGGCGTGAACGACCTGATTTTTGATGCGGAAGGCAACCTGTACTTTACCGACCAGGGCCAAAGCGGCCTGCATGACCCGAGCGGGCGCCTCTACCGCCTGCGGCCCCATGGCCAGCTTGATCTGCTGCTCAGCAATGTGCCCAGCCCCAATGGCGTGGCGCTGTCACCCGATGGCCGCGTGCTGTATTTGGCAGTGACGCGTGGCAACTGCGTCTGGCGCGTGCCCCTGCTGCCCGATGGCAGCGTCGCCAAGGTGAGCCAGTTCTTCACCTCGTACGGGCCCAGCGGCCCCGATGGCCTGGCTGTCGATGCCCAGGGCCATGTGCTGGTGGCCAACCCGGGCTTGGGCTATGTCTGGGTGCTGAACCACCTGGCCGAGCCGGTGCAGGTGCTGTGCGGCATCAAGGGCAGCTCCACCACCAACCTGGCCTTTGGCGGCGCAGAGCGAAAGCAGCTGTTTGTCACCGATTCGACCTATGGCCGCATTTTGACGACCAGCATGGCCACGCCAGGCATGCCAATTCACCAAGGGGTCTGAACGCGGTCTCGGGCGATCCGCTGTGTTGTCTTTCTTGTCCATAGCTTGCTATGGACTGCAAAAGACGCCTTGCGTCTCATCCCGATCCGCGCCCATCCCATTAGGCACAGCTTTGGCAAAGCGTACCTAGCGCAGCGTAAACGCAAAGCGCAGCGTGTCATTGGCCGCCTGCGCCGGCACGCTGGCATGCACCTCATTCGGGTAGCGCTGCAGCCGCACGCGCAGGCCCCAGCCGGAGAGCGCTTCCAGCCGCTCGGCCAGCATGCGGGCCGATTCCGGATCGCCATCGGCATCGCGGTCGCCCACGACTACCATCAGGCGGCTGGTGGCGCCGACCTTGCCGGCCTGCACCTTGTCGCGGAACACGCACTCCTCCTCCAGAATATGCTGGCCGTTCCACTCCATCGAGGGGCTGGCGGCCACAATCGCCTCAAAGGCCTGGGGGCGCTCGTACAGCGCGTAGAGCGCAAACAGCCCGCCAAAGGAATGGCCAAACAGCGACTGCCGCTCCAGGTTGACGGGGTAGCGCTGGGCGATCTCGCCGCGCAGCTTGCCGGTCAGAAAATCCAGAAACGGCGCGCGCGCACCGCTCTTGTACTTGGCAAAGGCCCGCACCTCGGGCGACAGCGGCTCGCGCAGCTGGGCCGTGTAGTCGGCCATGCGGCGCACATCCCAGGGCTTGTCACCCGGGTAGCCGACGCCCACAATGATCGCCTTGCCCACGGGCAGGTAGTCCTGCACCCAGCGCGCCTGCGCGAAGGAGCCAAAGTAGGCATTGCCATCGAGCACATAGAGCACCGGGTAGCCGCCCTTGGGCGGCTCGCCCTTGTCGGGTGCCGAAACAAAGATGCGGTAGACCTCACCGTTGTCCGATGCCATGTCCCAGACCTGGGTGGCGGGCATTACATAGGGGCTGGCGGGAGTTGCTGTGCTGCTGGGCGTGGCCGCAGCGGGCGCGGTGCTCTCCTGGGCGGTTGGCTGCGCCCGGGCCTGCGGTGCCGTGGCCAGCAAGCCGGCCAGCAGCGCCGCGCAGGCGCTTGGGTAGAGGGTGGGCAAGCGCATGGGTGGCTTAGAAATCATGGCGCAGGTTAGCACTGAACTTGCGCGGCTCGCCAAACGGCGCATACTCGCGGCCATACAGGTGGCGGTAGCTGCGGTCGGTCAGGTTGCTGACGACCAGGTTCAGCTGGGTCTTGGGGGTAATACGGTATTTGGCGTTCAGGCCCACCAGCACCAGCGCGCCCTGCTCGATGGTCCAGGCATTGGCACCCGAGCCGCCGTTTTTATAGGCCTTGCTGGTGGCAGCCACATTGCCACCCAGCGACCACTGCGTGCCCGGCAGCTGGTAGTTTGCGGCCAGGCGCATGCTGTGGCGCGGCTGCTCGGTGCGGAAGCGCTGGTCCTTTTGCGGGCCGGCCACATACTCGGCACTGGTATAGGTGTAGCCCGCAGCCAGGTTCAGCTCGCGGCTCACCTGGCCGTTTACGCCCAGGTCAAAGCCCTGGCTGACGACCTTGCCCGCTGCCGTGTAGCAGGCGCCGCCGCAGGCATTGCTGGGGTTGTTGGGCACGGAGGAATCGAGCACCGCCAGGTTGGACTGCGCCAGGCGGAACACGGCGGCCGAGACATTGAGGCGCTTGTTCAGCAGCTCGCCCTTGATACCCACTTCGTAGTTGGCGCCCACCACTGGGTCGAGCACATTGCCATCCTGGCTGCGGTTGGTCTGGGGGTTGAAGATGTCCGAGTAGCTGGCATAGGCCGAGTACTGGGCGTTGATGTCATACACCAGCCCGGCATACGGCGTGACCACGCCCTTCTCCTTGGGCGCCACAACACCGGTCAAGCTGTTCTTGCGCTCGTAGTTGCTGATGCGGGTGCCGGTGATCAGCTTGAGCGCGTCGGTCAGGCTCCAGCGCGCGACGCCATAGACACCCATATTGCTGGTCTTGGTCTTGCTGGTCGATGCGCGCAGGCCATCGGGGATGGGGCCCAGGCCTTCGGGATCAAAGGTGTAGACATTGATCGGCGTGGTGGACGAGTAGCCGGTGCCGGCATTCTCATCACGGTAGCTGGTGCCGTTGACGCCCAAGGTCAGCTCATGGCGGCGGCCCAGAAAATCAAACGGCCCCGTCGCATAGACATCGACCACATTGGCGTGCATCACCGAGGTGTAGTTGCGCTGGCGGCTGCCGATGAAGAGGCCATCGCCGGTCACAGGGTTCAGGTTGCCCGAGAGACTGCTGAAGTTCTCGATATCGTTGTTGGTCTTTTGCCAGGCGTAGTTGGCCTTCAGGCTCCAGGCGCCGGCCAGCTGCTGGGCCAGGCCCACGGTGTAGATGTTGTAGTCGCGCACCGAGCGGTGGTCGGCATCGCCCCAGAAGGACGAGCGGGGCAGCCCGGCATCGCTGCCATCGGCCGCCAGCGGCACGCCAAAATGGCCCCGGCTCGTGTCCTTTTGCAGCTGCACGCTGGCGCTCAAGGTGGTCGTGGGGCCCAGGTCGGCCTCGACAATGCCGTAGCCCGCATAGCGGTCGCGGTAGACATAGTCGGTAAACGACTCGCTGTTATCGGCCACGGCCACCAGGCGGCCCCGGATCACGCCCGAGTCGATCAGCGGGCCCGACACATCGCCCACCAGGCGCCGCTCTTTCCAGGAGCCCAGCTGCACCTCGCCCTGGGCCTGGAAAGTGTCGGTCGGGCGCTTGAGCACCATGTTGACCGTGCCGCCCGGGCTGCCAGCACCGGCCATCAGGCCGGCCGCGCCTTGCAGCACCTCGACCCGGTCGACAAAGGCGCTGTCGAACTTGGGCGAGCGGTTGCCGCTGTCGATGCCCGAAGGCGTGGCCATGCCATCGACCTGGGCCTGCATGCTAAAGCCCCGGCTGTAGTAGTTGGCGCCAATGCTGCCGCCATCGACCGCAAACACGCCACTCACTGCGCGCAGCGCATCATCGACCGAGGTCATGCCGGCGTCGTCCATCTGCTGGCGGGTGATGACCGTCAAGGTCTGCGGTGTTTCGCGCTGGCTCAGGTTCAGCTTGGAGCTGGTGCTCGAATGCGCCGCCGCATAGCTGCCACTGCCCTCGGTGGTGCCACTGCGCTGGACCGCGGCCGTCACGGTGACCGTGTTCAAGGTCATGTCCGATGCCCCAGCCGCACTGCCCGCTGCCGCAGGGTTGGCCGCCGGCAGCTTGCGCAGCACATAGGTGGCGCCCCCTTGCTTGACCACCTCAAAGCCGCTGCCGCGCAGCAGCTGGGCAAAGCCCTCCGCCTCGCCATAGCTGCCTTGCAAGCCACCGCTGCGCAGCCCCGCCAAGGTGGACTGCTCAAACACCAGCTGCACTCCTGCCGTTGCCGCGTACTGCGCCAGCACATCCGACAGCGGGCCCGCTGCAATCGCATAGCTTTTGGCGCCGGCGGCCGGCTCTGCCGCCAGGGCCCAAGGTGCTGCCAGCGCCAGGCCTGCGGCACTGCCGCCAACCAAGGTGGCACGGATGGCGCCATGCAGCAAAGCCAGGGCAAAGCGCTCGCGGTGCCGGCTGCGGCGATGGGAAGAGAGAGTCATGGTTCGTCGTCCTGGTGATCTGGAAAGAAAAGAGCGGCACTGCATAGCGCCATTGCCCTGTACACCGAACGAGATCCAAAAAGTGATCACCTGAAGCGAAAAATAGTGGGGAAAATTTTCGCGGTGGCAAAATCCGGCTGCAGCGGGCTGCAAAACAAGCAGCGGTGGCCGCAAGACAAGCAGCGGTGGCTGCAGAACCTGCGGCTGTGGTGGCCAGCCATGCACACCCCAGCAACGCCCCTGTCGCTCTGGTGATGCCCCCAATACGCCCGTCAGCAAAGCGTAAGATCACGCAGATACATTTTGTAATACAAAGCAGCAAACGGTCTGTGCGTGGCGCTTCCAGCAGCACTGCGCCGCCATCAGCCAGCCGCACAAAGACAGGCATCCATCAGCAAACCAGGACAGGGGGAGACCATGGCAAGACGCAAGAAAAGCAGTGGATTGGAAGACATGCTGGACCTCTTGGCGCTGCTCCCCTGGTGGATCTGTGTGGCACTGGCGGGAGCGAGCTATGTGTTCCTGCACCGGCTGGCGGTCGTGCCGCCAACGGCTGACCTGGCAGGCCGCCCCGCCGAAATGATGGCAGCCGTGGTCCAGAAGGGGCTCATCTTTGGGCTGGCGTCCATCGGCCAATACCTGCTGCCCTTGATGTGCTTGGTGGCCGCTGCCATGTCGGCCTGGCGCCGAAAGCAGCGCCAGGCCCTCGTCAAAGGCGTGGTGCAGGCGCAGGATGTGGCTGTGCTGGGCGACATCAGCTGGCGCGAGTTTGAACTTCTGGTGGGCGAGGCCTACCGGCTGCAGGGCTTTCGCATCATCGAGCTGGGCGGCAACGGGCCCGATGGCGGCGTGGACCTGGTGCTGCTCAAGGGCAGCGAAAAATTCCTCGTGCAGTGCAAGCAGTGGAAGGCCCAGCGTGTGGGCGTTGCCACTGTGCGTGAACTCTATGGCGTGATGGCCGCCAGGGGCGCGACGGGCGGCTTTGTGGTCACCTCCGGCCGCTTCAGCAACGACGCCCAGGCCTTTGCACGGGGTCGCAATATCACCTTGGTCGATGGCCCCCAGCTGTTGGCGATGGTGCAGCGGGCGCGGCAATCGCTGGTGAATGGCCCCAAGGCTACGCAAGCCAGCGGCACCTCGGCTGCATCAACCGCGCGCACCAACGTTGCGACGGCCTCGGCTGCCGCCCCCGTTGCAGCCAGCCCTGCCCCTGCCCAACCCAGCTGCCCGCGCTGCAGCGCCGCGATGGAGCTGCGCACCGCACGCCAGGGCGCCCATGCCGGCAAGTCCTTCTGGGGCTGCTCGACCTTCCCGGGTTGCCGTGGCACGCTTGCGGCGGCGTAATGGCTGCATGAAGGTTTTTCCATGCGCTTGTTGTCCACCTCTCGCAATGCAGGCGGTCGCAACCTGCAGCGCTCGCTGATACTGCTGGCCCTGGTCTGCTGCGCCGCGCCTGCCTTTGCGCAAAAGTCCGTGTACCGCTGCGAAACGGCTGGGCGCGTGAGCTACTCGGATGCGCCTTGTGTGGGCGCTACGGAAATCGACACCACGCCTACCCAGGGCATGGACAAGATGACGGGCAAGAGCCGCAAAGGCAATGACGTGCAGCGTGCCGAACGCAACGCTGCCTTTGCAGAAGCCATCCAGCCCCTGTCAGGGATGAACGCCGATGAGTACCGGGTGTACCAGCACCGTTTCAAGCTCAGCCCCGCCGACAAGCTTGAATGCGCACGGCTGGACAACCGCCTGCCAGCGCTCAAGCAAGCGGTGCAAGCAGCAGCGGCGAGTGACCTGGCCCAGGCCGAGGTCGATCTGTACAAGGCGCGCAACCGCTTCAATGATCTGAACTGCTAAGCGCCCGCTGCGGCAGACACGGCCAACTGCTACTTTGCACGGCGGTCTCTCAAAGATTCAACGCCAACTCCGGCCCCTCTGCCCAGGAGACACAGGTACACATCGCATGGCCGCGCAAGGCAGGCGCAATGCTGTCGCGGTGGATGGGGGTGCCACTGACCACCTCGGTCAAACAAGCGCCGCAGACACCGCGCCGGCACTCATAGCCCGTCCAGGCACCTGAGGCCAGCAAGGCATCGAGCAGCGATTGGCCGGGCGCCACATCGATGCGCTGGCCCGACTGCACCAGCGTGACCCGCAATGGACCGTCGCTGGCATCGGCAGCCGCACCAAAGCTCTCGCTGTGGATGCGCTCGGGCGCCCAGCCCAGTTGCGCTGCAGCGGCGCGCACGGCGCCCACCAAACCGGCAGGACCGCAGACATAGACCTGGCTGCCGGGCACTTGCGCGGCCAGCAAGCCGGGCAGGTCCAGGCTGCTGCGGCCGATATGGGTCTGGCCAGGCAGGCCGGGTGCCAGCGGATACTGCCGGGTGGCGTCGTGCACGATCTGGTGCAAGGCAAAGCGCTGCCCTGCTTGCTGCAGATGCTCGGCCATGCTGAGCAACGGCGTGATGCCGATGCCGCCGCCGATCAAAAGCGTGTACGGTGCATCGGGCTGCAGCGCGAATTCATGGGCCAGCTCCAGCACACGCACCGGGTCCCCTACGGCCAGCTGGTCGTGGATGAACTGCGATCCGCCCTGGCTCTGCGCGGTGCGCAGCACGGCGATGCTGTAGTGGTCCAGTGCCGGGCCGGTGTGCAGCAAGGAGTAGCGCCGCACGCGGCCGTCCATATCCAGGGCGATATGCGCGCCGGGTTCTGCACCGGGCAGCATCTGGCCTGCGGCGTGGCGCAGCACCAGACGCACGATGTCGGTGGCGATGGCTTGCTTGTCAGCAACCACCAGGTCCAGGCTTGTCAGGGGTTCCATGGGCATTCTCAAGGGTTGTAGGGCGAGGCTTCCAGCAGGCGCCAGCGCTGGGGCAGGTTCAGCGGCGTGCTGCGCCAGCTGTCCACCTGGAACTCGATCCAGCGCCCGGTTCCTCCTGTCTGGTCGATGTCGGCATCGACCCCAAAATGGGCGCGCGCATGGCCGGTCAGCTGCAACTGGCGCGCGCCTTCAAAATCTGGAAAGACCAGGCCGCAGCGCGACTCCAGCTCCAGATTGCCCAAGGTGTTGAACATGCTGTTGCCGTTGAAATCGGGGATGCGCAGCACCCGGCCCTGTTGTTGCACAAAGCCGGGCCGGCCTCCCCGGTGCGATACATCGGCCTCGCCGCTGGGGCCCAGGCTGGCGATGAACAAGGTGTCGGCGCCCGCGATCCAGGCCGAGGTGGCCTCGTCCAGCAGCGTGCCCGAGGTGACAGCGGTACTGGTGCGGTGCTCGGCTGCCGCTTCTGCCTCCAGTGGCAGCAGCTCGCGCTTTTGGATATAGCGGGGGCAGACCGGAAAGGCCTGGCCCACCGCCACCGCCAGTGCCTGCGCCGATGCCTGCGCTGTTACCTGGCTGACATGGCCATTGATGCGCAGGCGCCTGCGGGTCTGCAGCTCGATCAGCAGCACGGCGATGGATTGCGCGGGCTGCAGATCGGCGATGGGGGCCATGCGGGCCAGCACGCTCTGCGGGTCGCTGCTGGCCACCTGCAGGCTGCGCAGGTCATCGCTGGCCTGCACAAAGCCGGGCTCGCCACTCAGCATGCAAGCCCACATGGCGCCTTCCGCATCGGCTGCGCCCAGCACGCACCAGCGCTGCTGGCCGACAAAGTTGCGCGCTGCCGCCGGAATGCCGGGGCTGATATTGCGGCTGTTGATGAGCGCAGTGCCGCGCTCGCCCGTGCGCTGCTGCACCAGGCGTTCGCCAGTGTGAAAGATGTGGTCATCCATAACGGCTCCTTGGTGGCGGCAGGGTCGCAAAAGCTGTCAGCCAGGCGGCTTAAAAGGTCACCAAGGTGTGGCCCGCGTCCAGGTGGCGCGACAGATCCAGCACGCCGGTGGTGCCAGGGATGGTCTTGTCGCGCACCAGCGCAATGCCGGTGGGTGCCAGGCCTGCGCCCGCACCAAACACGTCGGCGCAACCGCCGCAGGCAACGATGTGGTCCAGCACCGCTTCATACAGTGCATGGCCGGGGTGTTCTGGCTTGACCAGTTCGGCAGGCCAGCGCACGCCCGTGCCTTGGAACACCAGGTCAAAGTCCCGGTTCTTTTCCTTGAGCTCATAGGCCAGGAACAGCGCGTTCACGACACGGCCCAGCGCTTCTTGCGTGCCGGATTGGGGATCGGAAAAAACAACGATGACGGTTTTCATAAATAGTCCTTTCGAGGACGGCGTAGTGACAAAACTGGAGTTGCCGTCTCGGAAGCAAATTTATCTATTTACTCAAACTTGATAAATGCCAGAGAATTGATTTGATTCTTCCACTTTTTGCAGCAATTACCCCCACCATGGACCGCCTCCACGCCATTGATGTCTTTTTGGCAATTGCCGAGCAGGGCAGCCTGACCCGCGCTGCCGAGGCGCTGGAGCTGTCCCTGCCCAGCGTGGTGCGCACGCTGGCTGCGCTGGAGAAGCACCTGGGCGTGCGCCTGTTCAACCGCAACACGCGGCGCCTGGCCATCACCGACGAAGGCCGCGCCTACCGGGTGCATGCGCTGGCCATCCGCGCCGCAGTCGCCGAGTCGGAGCAGGCCATGAGCCGGGCGCAGGCCGAGCCCTCGGGCAGCATCAGCCTGACGGCCTCCGTCAAATTTGGCGAGCTGCATGTGGCCCCGCTGGTGGCCAGCTACCTGCAGCGCTACCCGCAGGTGGAGGTGCAGCTCTTGCTGCTCGACCGCGTGGTCAACCTGGTGGAAGAAGGTCTGGACCTGGCCGTGCGCATTGCGCCGCTGCCCGATTCCAGCCTGGTGGCGCGCCATGTTGTGGACATCCACCAGGTGATTGCCGCCAGCCCTGCGTTGGTTGCCGCCTGCGGCATGCCCCAGCAGCCGCAAGACCTGGCTGCGCTGCCCTGCATCGAGTTTGGCGGTGTGGGCGACGCCAACCTCTGGGAGTTTGTCAGCCAGGGCCGGCCCGAGCGCGTCAAGGTAAAGGGCCGCATGCGCTGCAATACCGTTGGCGGCAATATCGCCGGCTGCATTGCCGGCCAGGGCTTTGGCCGCTTTCTGCACTACCAGGTGATGGATGCGATTGCGCGCGGCGAGCTGGTCCGCATCTTGCCAGGCCACGCCCCCGCGCCTCGCCCGCTGTCCCTGGTCTACCCGAGCAAGCACCATGGCACGGTGCGGGTGTCGACCCTGGTTGAGCATTTGGCTGAGCAGCTGCGCGCGCGGCTGGGGGAGTTTGCGCCTTCTGCAGAAAAGCGCTGAAAGGCTGGGCTGCAGCAGCGCCGCTAGTTGGCCGTCGCGCTATCGGCCAGCTCGCCTTTGAAGCGCCCCGCCAGGTGCTCGATAAACGCCCGCACCACCGGTGGCAAGCCCCGCCTGGTGGTGAACACGATATGCACAATGCCTGTCTCCGTGCGCCATTGCGGAAACACATGGACGAGGCTGCCGCGCTCGAGCTCCTTGCTGCAAAAGTGCTCGGGCAACAGCGCAATGCCCAGGCCAGCCAAGGCCGCTGAGCGCAACGCGCCAAAATCGGCGCAGGTCATGCGGGGCGTGTGGCTGATGACGCTGGGCTGGCCATCGCCATCCCAGAACTCCCAGCTGATGGTGCCGGTCTGCTCGGTGCTGGCCAAGGTGGGTAGCTCGCCCAGCAGCTGCAGATCGCCTTTTTGGCACTGCTTGGCCAGGCTGGGCGCAGCCACCAGAATGCGGTTTGAATAGCCCAGCGTGCGCATCACCAGGGCGGCGTCGGTCGTCAAGCTGGTGCGCACGCGGATGGCCACATCGATGCGCTCGTCGATCAGGTTGACGGGCCGATCGGCGGCCACCATCTGCAGCTGTGCCTTGGGGTAGGTCTGCAAAAAATCGGTCAGGGTGGGCGAGAGGATTTCCATCAGCCCCAAGGGGCAGCTGCAGCGCACGACACCATGGGGTTCGCCCAGCGCATCGGACACGACGGCATCGGCCTGCTGCACATCGAGCACGATGGTGCGGCAGCGCTCGTAAAACGCCTGGCCCACCTCGGTCACCCGAAAGCGCCGGGTGGAGCGCTCGATCAGCCGCACACCCAAGCGCGACTCCAACGCCGCAATGCGCCGGCTCAAGGTGGACTTGGGCATGCCCAGCGCGCGGCCTGCTGCGGCAAAGCCGCTGTGCAGCACCACCTCGGCAAACAGCGCGTAGTCGTTGATATCTCGCATGGGCCTTATCCCCGCTTTGTCTCAATATTGGAACAATGATATCCACTTTACCCGTCTACCGAAAACTTTGTTCCACCTGCATCATTACATCACTGCGACGAACGGTTCGGCGCACACCTCAAGGAGTAGGAAAAATGGAACGCAAGTTTGACAACAAGGTCGTCGTAGTCACCGGTGGCACCAGCGGTATTGGCCTGGCCACCGCCAAGAAATTTGCCAGCGAAGGCGCCTATGTGTTTGTCACCGGCCGCCGCCAGCAAGAGCTGGACAAGGCCGTCCAGGCGATTGGCCCCCGCGCCACCGGTGTGCGGGCCGACATGTCCCAACTGGCCGACATTGACCGCCTCTACGACGCCGTGCAGCAAAGCCATGCGCAAATCGATGTGCTCTACGCCAATGCCGGCGGTGGCTCGATGCTGCCCCTGGGCGCCATCACCGAGGAGCACTTTGATGCCACCTTTGGCACGAATGTGAAGGGCCTCGTGTTTACCGTGCAAAAGGCTTTGCCGCTGCTGCGCGATGGCGCCTCCGTCGTGCTGACCGGCTCGGTCGTCGGCTCCACCGGCACCGCCGCCTTCAGCATCTACAGCGCCTCCAAGGCCGCCGTGCGCAATCTCGCCCGCAGCTGGACCTTGGATCTGAAGGAGCGCGGCATCCGCGTCAATGTCGTCAGCCCCGGCCCCATCCGCACCCCTGGCCTGGTCGAGCTGGCTGGCAACGATGCCGCGCAGCAACAAGGCCTGCTGGACTATATGGCCAGCCAGGTGCCGATCGGCCGCGTCGGCGAAGTCGATGAAATCGCGGATGCGGTGCTGTTCCTGTCTTCGCCACAGGCCAAGTTCATCGCCGGCACCGAGCTGTTTGTCGATGGGGGGATGGCGCAGGTTTGAGGCAAGCTGACGAATCCACGCCCAGACAAAAAAATGCCAGCTCGGTTGGCGGAGCTGGCTGAAGGCCGGTAAGCGAGAGAGCGCTTGGTCCACCGGCGAGGAGACAGGCAAGCGGGCACGGGGCTCGCTTGCGTATGGATCAAAGGTCAGGGCATCAGAAGGCAGCAGGGCGCCATTTGAGCAGGCGTTTTTCCAGGCGGGTCAGCAAGAAGTCGGCGCCCAGGGCCACCACCGCCAGCACGATCATTGCGGCGAACACGCCACTGGCGTTGAACGCGCCCTGCGCGGTGGAGATCAGCAGGCCGATGCCTTCCTTGGCGCCAAGGAACTCGCCCACCACGGCGCCGACCAGCGCAAAGCCAAAGCTCACATGCAGGCTGGCCAGAATCCAGGACATAGCCGATGGAATCACCACCGACAGGGTGACCTGGCGCGGCGATGCACCCAGAATCTGCGCATTGGCGATCATGTACTTGTCGGCTTCACGCACGCCCTGGAAGGCATTGGCAAACACCACAAAGAAGACCATCACGACGGCCAGCGCCACCTTGGACGCCATGCCCAGGCCCAGCGCAATCACGAACACCGAGCCCAGCACCACGCGGGGGATGGAGTTGGCGATCTGGATGTAGAGGGAGAACACATCGGACAGCAGCTTGTTGCGGCCCAGCACAATGCCGCAGATCACACCGGCAATCGAGCCGATCAGAAAGCCGATGACCGTTTCTTCCAAGGTGACCAGCACCTGCTGCCACAGCGGGCCTTGCGATGTGCCATCGCGCATCCATTCGACAATCTGGTTCCAGATCATCGAAGGCATCGAGTAGAAGAAGGGGTCGATCCACTGCATACGGGCCGAGACTTCCCAGCCGCCGAGGACCAGCACCAGCACCAAGAGGCGCAGGCCGATGATGACGGCCTTGCGGCGCTTGATGGCCGCCTGCGCGGCGACTGATTCCTGCGCGAGCGCAGCATCGCTTACGGCAGCGGGGGTGTGGTCTGCTGCGGCCGATGCGGGTACCGAACTGCGCGCGGCGTTGGGGTTCAGGGTGAGTTCAGACATGGTGTGTTCCTTGCCTTGGTTTACTGGATATGGACTTCTTCGCGCAGGTCATCCCAGATGCGCTTGGACAGGTCGATGAACTGCGGGTCGTAGCGCACCTCGCTCATCACGCGGGGGCGCGGCAGGTCGATCTCGTAGACGCGCTTCAAGGTGGCAGGGCGGGCTGTCAGCACAAACACGCGGTCGGCCAGCGCAATGGCTTCCTCCAAATCATGGGTCACAAACACCACCGAGCCGCCGGACGCCGACCACAGGCGCAGCAGCTCGTCCTGCATCAGGGTGCGGGTCTGCATGTCCAACGCCGAGAAGGGCTCGTCCATCAGCAGGATTTCTGGCTGGTTGATAAAGGTCTGCGCCAGCGCCACGCGCTTGCGCATGCCGCCCGAGAGCTGGTGCGGGTAGTGGTTGCCAAAGTTGGCCAGGCCCACGCGGTGGATCCACTCATCGGCGAGCTTGAGCGCCTGCGCACGCGGCGTGCCGCGAAAGATGGGGCCGGCGGCCACGTTGTCGCGCACCGATTTCCAGGGGAAGACGGCATCGGCCTGGAACACAAAGCCGATGCGCGGATCGATCTGCTCTACCTTCTTGCCCATCACGCGCACCTCACCCACTGTCGGCTGCAGCAGGCTGGTGATCAGGTTCAAGGTGGTGGATTTGCCGCTGCCGGTGGGGCCGACGATGGCGATGAATTCGCCCCTGGCCACCGACATCGAAAAATTGCGCAGCGCGAGGGTCGCTGTGCCATCTGGCGCAATAAAGCGCAGCGACACCTTGTCGAATTCAATGGCCGCATCGGCTGGGGGTGCAGAGGTTGCAGCATTTTTGGGCTGCAGAGAACTGGACGGCGCCTGGCTGGCAACCGCCTGGGTGGCATAGGACATGGTGGTCTTCCCTGTGGGTGTGAATTGCGGGCAGCACGGCCTGGCCGCGCTGCTGGGCGGCTTGCGCCGCTTTTTACTTGGCGCTCAAGTAGGCGTTGGAATAGGTCTTGGCCAGGTCAATGTGCGCGCTCTTCACATTGGGCTTGTAGGCCGACAAAACCTTGAGCACGGTCTCTGGGCCGCCTTCGGGCATCTTGCCGTCCTTGGTGTACATCGGCAGCGAGGCCTTCAGCGCCGCCACATACAGCTCCTTGTCATTGCCGTAGTAGTCCTTGGGCATCTTGTCGGCAATCTCTTCGGCGCTATGGCTGCTGATGTACTGCATGGTCTTGCCAAAGGCGCGCGCCAGCTTGGCGGCCTGGTCCTTGTGGCTGGCGGCCCATTCGTTGCGCACATACAGGCTGGCGGCAGGGTAGAGGCCGCCCAGTGCGGCCTGGGTGCCCTCTTCGCTGCGCATATCCACCAGCACCTTGGCGTCGCCGGTCTTGAGCATTTGCGACACGGTCGGCTCGGTGGTCATGCCGGCCTGGATGCGGTCCTGCTTCATGCCGGCGATAAAGGAGTTGCCAGCGCCCACGGGCAGCAGCGAGTAGTCCTTGCTGGCCACGCCTTCCTTGTCGACCAGGTAGCGGGTGAGGAACTCGGTGGAAGAGCCCAGGCCGGTGACGCCCAGGGTCTTGCCCTTGGCATCGGCCATTGATTTGAAGCCGCCTGCCGCTGCCTTGGTGGACACCAGTTCCACCTCACCGGGCACCTTGCAGAACACCGCAATGGCCTGGATCTCCTTGCCCTTGGCCTGCAGGTCGATGGTGTGGTCGTAGAAACCCACCACGCCTTGCACGGCACCGGCGATCAGCTGGTTTTCTGCATCCACGCCGGCAGGCTGCGATTGCAGCTCGACCTTCAGGCCCTCTTCCTTGAAGTAGCCCAGCGACTCGGCCAGCTTGGCGGGCAGGTAGATGATCTTGTTGATGCCGCCCACCATGATGGTGACGGTGTCGTCTGCCGCCTGGGCAGCCGTGCTGGCCATGCAGCAGACAGCAGCAGCGGCGATGGCTGCCAGGGCATGGCGGCGGGTAGCGTGGAACTTGGTCATGCAGTGTCTCCTTGAAGTTGTGGTCCTGGCATCTGCAGTGGTGGCTCCCCGAGCTGGGCGACCGCATAATGCACCGGATAGGAACAGAGTCTAGAAACTGCACCCTTTCAGTGCGCTTTCGCTGCACTGCAGCATTTTTAGTGGTTATCCCTGATCTATTTGCGGGCGCCCGGCGTCCCACCTCCTCCGATGAAGATCCTTCTGGTCGAAGACAACCTGGAACTGGCCCAGTCCCTGGCCGAGCTGCTGCGCCAGCATGCTTTTGTGGTGGACCATGTGGACCGTGGCGATGCGGCTGACCAGCTGCTGAGCCAATCGCACTACGACTTGCTGCTGCTGGACCTGAACCTGCCCCAACTGAGCGGCAAGGCCTTGCTGCGCCGCCTGCGTGAGCGGGGGGACAGCCTGCCGGTGATTGTGCTGACGGCCAGCGATTCGCTCGACCAGAAGGTGCTGTGCCTGGAAATTGGCGCCGATGACTACCTGGTCAAACCGGTGGAGGTGCGCGAGTTGCTGGCCCGCATGCAGGCCATTGCGCGGCGCCAGATGCCCGGGCGCGAAAACCAGGTGCGCTGCGGCAACCTGCAGTTGGACTTGCGCACGCGCCTGTTCAGCGTGGCGGGCGAAGAGCTGGCCCTGCCCCCGCGCGAGCGCAGTGTGCTCGAAGCGCTGATGCTGCAAAACGGCAGCGCCCTGCCCAAGCAGCGGCTGATGGATGTGATCTACGGCATGGACGAAGAGGCCAGCGCCGATGCGGTGGACCTGTATGTGCACCGCCTGCGCAAGAAGCTGCAGGCCAGCGACACCACCATCATGACCTTGCGCGGCGTGGGCTACCTGCTCAAGCAAAAACTGGCCGGCGGGGACTGAATGCTGCACAGCCTGCGCGCACGCCTGGCCCTGTGGCTGCTGCTGCCGCTGGCGGTGCTGGTGGGCCTGTGCGGCTGGTTTGCCCATGAGCACGCCGAGGACGCGGCCGACTATGTGCAGGACCATGACCTGCTGTCCTCGGCCAAGATCCTGGCTGACCGCCTGATCTGGGAAGACGGCGATGTGCGCGCCAGCGTGCCGCCGTCGGCGCTCAGCCTGTTCATGTCACCGGCGCGCGACCATGTCTACCTGAGCGTGATGGATGCGCAAGGCCAGTTGCTGGCGGGCCAGCAGAATTTTCCGCAGCCGCCAAAGCTGCAGCTGAGCGGCAGCGACAACGCCCAGTGGTATGACGCCGTCTGGCAAGGCCAGCCGATCCGCGCCGTCATCACGCGCCGGGCTATGTACGACGTGGCGGGCGCGCGCGAGATCACCATCCTGGTTGGCAAAACCACGCACAGCCGCGACAACATGGTGCAGACCTTGTGGTGGCCGACGATGGAATACCTGCTCTGGGCACTGGCCGTGGCCGTGCTGGTGAGCGCCACCGCCTTGACCCTGGAGCTGCGCGCGCTGCTGCGCATGGCGCGCCAGCTGGCCGAGCGCCCGGCCCGGGATCTGGATTTTCACCTCGACTCGCGCCAGATTCACCAGGAGCTGCGGCCGCTGACCGAGACCGTCAACCAGTTCGCCCGCACCATCCGCGCCCAGGTCGCGCGCCAGCGCCAGTTCATCTCGGATGCAGCGCACCAGCTGCGCACGCCGCTGGCCATCCAGGCCCATACCTTGGAGCAGGCGCTGGGCCAGACGCCTGCCGAGCTGGCCGCCCTCTCGGTCGCGCAGCGCCTGGCCGTGCTGCAGCGGCTGCAGCGCAGCAACCAGCAGTTGCTCAATGTGGCCAACCAGCTGCTCACCCTGGCGCAGGCCGAGGCTGGCAGCGCCGCGCATGCCGCCCAAGCGCCGCAGTGGCTGGACCTGCGCGCACTGTGCCTGCAGTGCCTGGAAGCCTTGGCGCCAGCGGCCGACCTCAAGCAGATCGACCTGGGCTGGGAGGAAAGCGAAGCGCCTGCTGTTGCAGCAGCAGATGCTGGCAAGCCCTCAGCCGATGCACATGCGTTTTCGCTGTATACCAGCAGCCGTCTGTTGCCCGAGCTGATTGCCAACCTGGTGGACAACGCGATCCGCTACACGCCGCCGCAAGGCCAGGTGACCTTGGGCCTGGAGGCCAGCGCCGACAGCCTGCTGTTGTGGGTGCAAGACAATGGCCCGGGCATACCCGCGCAAAGCCGCGATCGGGTGCTGGAGCGTTTTTACCGCCTGACCAACGACACGCCTGGCACCGGCCTGGGGCTGGCGATTGTGCAGGAGGTGGCACGCGCAACGGGCGCCCACCTGCAACTGGCCGATGCCCAGCAGCGCTGTACGCCACCCTTTGGCCCGGGCCTGCGCATCAGCGTGCGTTTTGCGCGAACGGCAGGCCAGGACTAAGCCAGGAGAGGTGTCGTGGCGAGTGTGGCGGCCGGTGTGGCAGCACCAGGCTGGCGCGCCAGCGCGATAAAGGCGCGCACATAGTCGATGGCCGTATCCGATTCGCGCGCCCCCAGAAAGATCTGCTTGGCAATGCCGCGCGGGCCCAGCCGCACGGGCACCACGTCCATCTTGGCAGCGTACTCCTCCACCAGCCAGCGCGGCAGCGCCGCCACGCCCCGGCCGCTGGCGACCATCTGCACCATGATGTCGGTGGTCTCGATGGTCTTGTGGCGCCGGGGCGTGATGCCGGCGGGCAGCAGGAACTGGTTGTAGATGTCGAGCCGCTCGATATCGACCGGGTAGCTGACCAGCACCTCTTGCGCGAGCTGCTGGGGCTTCACATAGGCGGCAGATGCCAGCGCATGGCCCCGGGGCACGACCAGCACCTGCTCGTAGTCAAACACCGGCTCAAACTGCAGCCCGGGTTTGAACAGCGGGTCGGGCGTGACCAGCAGGTCGATCTCATAGCCAAACAGCGCGCCGATACCGCCGAACTGGAATTTCTGCTTCACATCCACCTCCACATCGGGCCAGGCGGCCAGGTAGGGCGAGACGACCTTGAGCAGCCACTGGTAGCAGGGGTGGCATTCCATGCCGATGCGCAGCGCGCCGCGCTCGCCCTGGGCAAACTGGCCCAGGCGCTCTTCGGCCAGGTCCAGCTGCGGCAGCACGCGGTTGGCCACCGCCAGCAGGTACTGGCCGGCCTGCGTCAGCCGCAGGCTGCGGCCTTCGCGCAGCCATACCTCCGTGCCCAGCTGGTGCTCCAGCTTTTTCATGCTGTGGCTCAGCGCCGATTGGCTGAGATGGAGCACGCTGGCAGCGGCGGTGAGCGAGCCCTGCTTTTCGACCTGCTGGACGATGCTGAGGTGGATACGTTCCAACATTCAAATGAACCACATTCATGGATTTATGAGATAAAACCATTTTACTTCATGAATAACCCGCTCTAACATCCGGCCCATCGACCTGAGCAGCGTGCTATGCCCAAGGCAGCTCAGGTCCCCTGCATTCAATGATCGGACCCCCATGAGCAGCGACATCAGCTTCACCCTCCAGCGCCTGCGCTTTGACGAGCACTACCAGCCCTCCGGCAGCACACGCATCACCACCAACTTTGCCAACCTGGCCCGGGGCCAGAGCCGGCAGCAGAACCTGCGCAACACCTTGCGGATGATCGACAACCGCTTCAACGAGCTGGCCCATTGGGACAACCCCAGCGCTGACCGCTATGCGGTGGAGCTGGACATCGTCACGGTAGCGATGCAACTGGGCGCGCAGCGCAACCAGGAGGCCTTTCCACTGATCGAGATGCTGCAGACGCATATCCTCGACAAGCAGACGGGCCAGCGCAGTGCCGGCATTGTGGGCAACAACTTCTCGTCCTATGTGCGCGACTACGACTTCAGCGTGCTGCTGCCGGCGCACAACCTGGACCGGGCCGGCTTCAGCACCCCGGCGCATTTTGGCGAGCTGCATGGCAAGCTGTTCAAGGCTTTTGCGGGCTCCAGCACCTACCGCGACAACTTCAGCAAGCCGCCGGTGATCTGCATCAGCGCATCGACCAGCAAGGTCTACCAGCGCAGCGGCAACCAGCACCCGGTGCTGGGCATCGAGTACCAGCAAAACGAGCTGTCGTCGACCGACCAGTACTTTGCCAAGATGGGGATGCAGGTGCGCTTTTTCATGCCCGCCAACAGCGTTGCGCCGCTGGCCTTTTACTTTGATGGCGACCTGCTGGGCGACTACAGCAGCCTGGAGCTGATTGCCACCATCAGCACGATGGAGACCTTCCAGAAGATCTACCGCCCGGAGATCTACAACGCCAATGCCGCCGCCGGCGCGCGTTACCAGCCGAGCCTGAAGCACGAGGATTACTCGCTGACGCAGATCGTCTATGACCGCGAAGAGCGCAGCCAGCTGGCCATCCAACAAGGCCGGTTTGCCGAGGAGCATTTCATCAAGCCCTACCAGGGTGTTCTGCAAGCCTGGGCGGCCCAGGCCAGCGTTTGACCACTTCCAGACTGGCATTGCTGCTTGCGCGCATGTCACCTACGCAACCCCCTTGTGCAGCGGCGTGCGCACAATGCCTTGCACGCCAACCTGCCCCCCATATTTGAAAAAGGAAATCTCTGATGTTTGAAACCTCCATTGCCGGCAGTCTGCCCAAACCCGCCTGGCTGGCCGAAACCAACAAGCTCTGGCCCCAGTGGATGGCAGAAGGCGATGCACTGCGCCAAGCCAAGGCCGATGCGACCTTGCTGTGGATCAAGGCCCAGGAGGACGCCGGTCTGGACATCGTGGGCGACGGCGAGCAGGCGCGCCAGCACTTTGTGCATGGCTTTCTGGAGCAGGTCGAAGGCATCGACTTCGACAACAAGGTGAAGATGGGCATCCGCGACAACCGCTACGACGCGATGGTGCCGCAGGTGGTAGCCGCCCTGCGCCTCAAGGGCCGTGTGCATGCGTTTGAAGCGCAGCTGACGCGCGCCCACACGAAGAAAAAGCTCAAGTTCACCCTGCCCGGCCCGATGACGATTGTGGACACCGTGGCGGACCGCTTCTATGGCGACAAGGTAAAGATGGCCATGGCCTTTGCCGAGCTGCTGAACCAGGAAGCGCTGGCCCTGCAGGCCGATGGCGTGGACATCATCCAGTTCGATGAACCGGCCTTTAACGTCTACATGAAGGACGCAGCGGACTGGGGCGTGCAGGCGCTCGAGCGCGCAGCGCAGGGCCTCAGCTGCACCACCGCCGTGCACATCTGCTACGGCTACGGCATCAAGGCCAATACCGACTGGAAGAGCACGCTGGGCGACGAATGGCGCCAGTACGAGACGGTGTTCCCGGCGCTCGCGCGCAGCAGCATCGACCAGGTGAGCCTGGAGTGCATCCACTCCCATGTGCCGCCCGACCTGATGAAGCTGCTGGCCGGCAAGGATGTCATGGTGGGGGTGATCGATGTGGCGAGCGACACCATCGAGACGCCCGAGGAAGTGGCCGACACCATTGCCCGCGCGCTGGAGTTTGTGCCCGCAGACCGCCTCTTCCCCTGCACCAACTGCGGCCTGGCACCGATGTCGCGCGATGTGGCCTGGGGCAAGCTCAAGGCACTGGCAGCGGGCACCCAGCTGGCCAAGGAGCGGCTGGCTGCTGCTTGATACGCCTGCTTGATACGCCAGGCTTATGCACCAACCTAACCCGGTCCAAACAACCGGGTCGCCCTGACTGGGTCAGCTACTTTCAGCTACTGCACAAAGCCGCTCACCCGCCCCCAGGCCTGGTTCATCTCGGCCACCAGCAGGGTCATCTGCGCGGCGACCGTCGTGGGCGCCTTGATGCCAAACACACTCTGCCCGGCTGCTTCGTAGATCAGCTGGGCATTGTTGTGCTCGTGGATGGAGGCGAACACATCACCGGTCAGCGCCTGCTGCTGGGGCATTCCGAGCGGCGCGGGGGCATCGGCCTCGTCCCAGGCATCGATCCAGGCACTGCGCACCACGCGGCAAGGCTTGCCGCTGTGGGCGCGCGAGATGACGGTGTCTTCGCTGCTGCTGGCGATCAGCCGGTCCAGCAACGCAGCGGGCGTGTGGTTCTCTTGCGCGGCCATCCACAAGGTGCCCAGCCAGGCGCCCTGCGCGCCGCTGCAGATGCTGCCCAGCACCTGCGCACCGGTGGCGATGCCGCCAGCGGCCAGCACGGGCGTGTTCTGGGCCAGCTCCACTACCTGCGGCAGCAGCGACATGGTGCCCACGGTGCCGGTGTGGCCCCCCGCGTCATAGCCCTGGGCGACGAGCACATCCACGCCCATGTCCAGCGCCTTGCGCGCATGGCGCAGCGAGCCGATCAGCGAGAACGTCAGCTTGCCTCTGCGCTTGGCCTCGGCAATCAGCTCGGCGCGCAGGCCGATGGCCGTTGCCACCGCGCATGCCTGGGAGTTCAGCACCGCATCGATCTGCGCCTGAAACAGTGCCTCCGAGCGCGCATGGGCGGTAAAAAAGCTGGGCTGGCTGGGCGGCTGGATGGCAAAACGCTCGCGCAGCCCGGCCACAAAGGCCACATGCGCGGGTGGCAGCGCTGCCTGCAGGCTTTGCGGATCGGCCTGCTCTGGCACATGGGCGGGCAGCATCAGGTCAATGCCATAGGGCAGACCCGCCAGACGCTGCTCCACATCGCGCACGATGGCCGGAATATCCTGCGGCGCATCACGCGCCAGCCCCAGCACGGGAAAGCCGCCGGCCTGGGCAATGGCGACCACGACATCGGGCTCATGCGAGAAGCCAAAGATGGGATGCTGGATGCCCAGGCGCTGGCAAAGAGGTGTTTGAAACTGCGGCATGTTCAGTTGGGCTCAATGCCGGCCTGCTTGATGACGTTGCCCCACTTCTCGCTCTCCTGCGCGATAAAGCTATCGAACTGCTCGGCGCTCTGTGGTGCCAGCTCCATGCCCAGCGATTCCAGCTTGGTCCTGACATCGGGCTGCGCGAGGATCTGCGCAATATCGGCCGACAGCTTGTGCAGCACAGGCGCCGGCGTCTTGGCCGGCGCCACCAAGCCAAACCAGGTGCCCACGTTGTAGTGGGGCAGTTGCGCCGCTTCGGCCACGGTCGGCAGATCGGGCGAAGCGCTGGAGCGCTTGGCGGTGGTGACGGCCAGCGCGCGCAGCTTGCCGCTTTTGACATGGGGGATTGCGAGCGCCGAGGTCAGCGGCATCATGTTGACCCTGCCGGAGAGCAGGTCGTTCAAGGCCTCGGACTGGCCTTTGTAGGGCACATGCGCGAGCGCGATATGGGCCTCTTGCGCCAGCAGCTCGCCCGACAGGTGGTTGGAGGTGCCCAGGCCGGCAGTGGCATAGGTCAAAGGCGGATCGCTCTTCTTGGCCAGCGCGACGAACTCGGCCATGGTCTTGGCCGGCAGGCTGGGGTGCACGACGATGATATTGGGCACATAGCCAAAGCCGGCAATCGCC
Source organism: Comamonas koreensis (assembly GCF_014076495.1). Taxonomy (NCBI): domain Bacteria; kingdom Pseudomonadati; phylum Pseudomonadota; class Betaproteobacteria; order Burkholderiales; family Comamonadaceae; genus Comamonas; species Comamonas koreensis. Next base: position 3,791,423 of record NZ_CP043575.1, read on the forward strand.
TTGAAGTCGCGCACGGGGCTCCAGCTGATGCTCTTTTGCAGCGCGGGTGCCACCGCATGGCTGGGGCTGACCGCCAGCAGGGTGTAGCCATCAGGCGCCGATTTGGCGACATAGTCGGTGCCAATGGAGCCGCCCGCGCCCGTCTTGTTCTCGACGATAAAGGGCTTGCCATACTGGGTTGAGAGCTTGTCGCTGATGATGCGCGCAACCGAATCGACCACCCCGCCCGCCGAGAACGGCACGATGACCTTGACCGGCTTGCTGGGATAGCCTTCTGCCTGGGGCTGCGCCTGCGCAAGCGCAGTTACGGCCAGACTGCACGCCAGCAAGGCGCGCGCCGCATGGGCAAGGGATGGGATGGTCTGCATGGCTTTGTCTCCTGAGAAGGGTGGATTGCGCTTTTGTTGGTCTGCGCTTGTTCTTATCTCGATACGCGTCGCGGTAATGGGCGGCTAGGTGTTCAGTGCCGCCATCGTGCGTTTGGCGATATTGGTGATGTGGACCTGGCTCGTGCCTTCATAGAGCCGGAACAGGCGCACATCGCGGTAGAAGCGCTCGGCCACATTGCCGGCCACATAGCCGCTGCCGCCAAAGATCTGCACGGCCCGGTCGGCCACACGGCCGCAGGTCTCGGAGGCAAAGAGCTTGCACATGGAGGCTTCCATGGTCACGTCCTGGCCATCGTCGCGCTTGCGGGCGGTCTCCAGCACCAGTGCGCGGGCGGCATGTACCTCGGTATTGCTTTCGGCAATCAGCTGCTGCACCAACTGGAACTCGCTGATCGGCTGGCCAAACTGCTGGCGGCGCTGCGCTTGCAGGGCCATCTCCTGCACCAGGCGGATGGCGGGGCCCACGCAGAGACCGGCCAGGTTGATCCGCTGCTTGTTGAGGGCGCGCATCGCTGTGCGAAAGCCCTTGCCCTCCAGACCACCAACGATGGCGCTTTCATGCACGCGCACCTGGTCCAGCACCACCTCACCGACGGGCGAGCCATGCTGGCCCATCTTGCGCATCGCAGGTGGTGTGGACAGCCCGGGCGTGCCGCGTTCGATCAGAAAGGCGCTGATGCCGTTGGCGCCCTTGCTGCCGGGCTCGGACCGGGCAAACACGGTGAACAGGTTGGCAATCGGCGCATTGGTGATAAAGCACTTGCGCCCGCTGATCACAAAATGCGCACCATCGCGCACAGCGGTGGTCCGCAGCGCGGTGGCGTCCGAGCCAGCTTCGGGCTCGGTCAGCGCAAAGCAGCCGGTCACTTCGCCGCTGGCCAGCAGCGGCAGGTATTGGCGTTTCTGCGCTTCGGTGCCATCGACCACCAGCGACTCCGACGCAATGCCGGTGTTGCCGCCAAAGCGCGCCCGGAAAGCGGTCGCTACCTGCGAGACCTCGATATTGACCAGCGCCAGCTCCTCGGTCGTCAGGCCCGCGCCGCCATAGGCCTCGGGGATGCTGTGGCCAAACAGGCCCAGCTCGCGCATGCGCTGCACCACCGGCTCGGGGATCAGGTCCTGCGCATCGACCTGCACCTCGATCGGCTGGCATTCGTTGCGCAAAAAAACACGCAGCTCGGCCAGCATGGCTTCAAACGTCTGGGGGTCTCGGATCATCACGCTTCTTTCTTGGGGGTGGTGGCCTGGCGCCGGCGGCAGGGCTTGGCTAGCGCATGCCCAGCGCCAGCTCCAGTTGAAAAACGGCATCTTTCAGCAACGGTGCCACCTCGCGGCTGAGCTGGTTCCTGGATGCCCGGTGGGTGGACAAGGTGCAGTTCAGCGCGACGGGCAAGCCGCCCAGGTGGGTGCGCACCGGCACGGCAATCGCATGGATCTCCTTGCGCCAGTCGCCCTTGGAGTGGCAGTAGCCCTCTTCTTGGAAGCGCACTACATCGGCCTGCCAGTGGGGCAGTTGGGCCTCGTACTCGGTACGGTCCTTGACCCGGAGGTAATTGAGGATGGCGCGCTGCTCGGCCGCCGGGCAGGCCAGGATCAGCGCCCGGCCGATGGCGCTGGACAGCAGCGGGCGGGTGGAGCCGATATCGGGCAGGTGCTGGTTGGTGGAATCGGCCCGCACCGAGTCGATATAGACCACCTGGTCGCGGTCGCGCACCCCCATGTTGACGGTGCAGCCAGTGCTGCGCGCCAGCGACTCCATCAGCGGCTTGGCCGCCTGGCGCACGGCCATGCTGGCCAGCAGCGGGTGGCCCAGCGACAGCACGCCCGGGCCCAGCCGGTACTTTTGCAGCTGGCCATCTCGGCTCAGATAGCCCAGCAAGGTGAGCGTATAGGTCAGCCGTGAGACGGTGGGCTTGGGCAGGCCGGTGCGGTCGGCAATCTCCCGGTTGCCCAGCACCGGGCTGGCCGGCGTGAACGCGCGCAGCACCTCCAGACCGCGCGCCAGGTTCATCGAGAACTGGCGGTCTTGCGTGAGGTCATGGGGGCTGACAAGCCCGGGCAGAGGGATGGTGTGCACGGCAGGTTTGGCGGTGGTTCGTGTGGTCATGATTGGGCGGCGGCCTTTCCAGGTCAATCGTTTGAGCCGAGTGTTTCGCTAAGCGAAACATGCTATTGCAGCTGCCCATCCGCTGTGGGACAAAGCGGCTATTGCGCTTACTGCACGAAGAGTTTTCATGACCCACCACAAGACCAAGACCAACCCGGGCTCGCTGGCCGGCGTACGCATTCTGGACATGGCCACGGTGCTGGCTGCGCCCAGTGGCGCGACCATGTGCGCCGACCATGGCGCCGATGTCGTCAAGCTGGAGCTGCCCGATGGCAACGATGCGCTGCGCCACATGCAGCCCATCAAGGATGGATCGCCGCTGTGGTGGAAGGTGGCGAACCGGGGCAAGCGCGGCATCACCTTGGATGTGCGCAAGCCGCAGGGGCGCGAGCTGCTGCTGGCCATGCTGGCGCAGTTCGATGTGCTGGTGGAGAACTTTCGCACCGGCAGCCTGGACCGCTGGGGCCTGGATATTGCCACCCTGCACCGCGCCAATCCGCGCCTTATCGTGGTGCGCCTGACCGGCTTTGGCCAGACGGGGCCCTACAGCGCCCGCGCCGGCTTTGCGCGGGTGTTTGAGGCGATGAGCGGCTTCACCAACCTGACCGCACCTGCAGGTGGCGCGCCGATGCACAGCAACTACCCGATCGGCGATTCGGTCGCCGGCATCTTTTGCGCGTTCTCGATCGCTGCAGAAATGGCCCGCCTGCGTGCCGACCCCGAGGCGCTGGGCGTGGAGGTGGACCTGTCAGCCACCGAGGCGCTGTTCCGCATTCTGGACCCGCTGCCCGTCGAGCATGAACAGCTGGGCCTGGCCCGGCGCGGCGAAGGCAATCTGGCCACCTACACGGCGCCGTCCAACATGTACCGCAGTGCCGATGGCGTGTTCTTCTCGATGGTGGCGTCATCGCAGGCCGTCTGGCTGCGGCTGTGCAAGGCCATGGACAAGCCCCAGCTGGCAGACGACCCGCGCTTTGGCAGCCTGCCCCAGCGCGTGGCCCATGTGCATGCGCTCGATGCCATCGTCAGCGGCTGGTTTGCCGAGCATGGCTTTGTGCAGATCAGCCAGAAGCTGGAGGCCTGCGAGATTCCGTTCAGCAAGGTCTATGACATCGCCGATATCGAGGCGGACCCGCATTTTCAGGCGCGCGAGGCCATCATCCGCCTGGCCGATGCCGACCATGGCAGCCTGCCTGCGCCCTGCATTGTTCCGCGCATCATCGGCCGCGACATGCCGGTGCCCCGAAGCGGCCCGGCACTGGGCGAGCACAACGCCGAGGTCTATGCCGCCTTCGGCATCTCGGCCGATGAACTGGCACAGCTGCGCGCGCAAGGCGTGGTCTGACCGTATACCTCATTAGAGTCGCTAACACGACCCCGCAAACCGAAGGTTTGCGATTGAGACTAGGCGTCGAGCCGCAGGCAGTACAGTAGTACGACAAGGTTCGGCAACGACGTATCAAGGGTTGTGTTAGCGACTCTTCAGGAGAACTGCATGAACCGCTACCAGGCCATGGTCACGCGCAGCGCGGACCAAGCCATCCACTCCCAGATAGAGACCCTGCAGCGCGGCGAACTTGCGCCCGGCGAAGTGCTGGTCCAGGCCCACTATGCGGGCGTCAACTACAAGGACTGTTTGTCGCTGCATGGGGCCGCCAGGATCATCACGCAGTTTCCCCGGGTGGCAGGGATCGAGGTGGTGGGTGAAGTGCTTGAATCGCGCAGCGAGCAGTTCCGGCCCGGGGACATGGTGCTCAGCCATGGTTTCGGGCGCGGCATGGATGTCGATGGTGGTTTTGCGGAGCTGGTGCAGGCCCCCGCCGAGCACCTGCAAGCCCTGCCCGCAGGCCTGAGCGCTGAGCAGGTCGCCATCCTCGGCGTGCCCGGCTTTACTGCGGCGATGGCGCTGGAGCGCTTTGAGGAGCTGGGCCTCCAGCCTGACAGCGGCCTGGTCGCCATCTCCGGCGCCGGCGGCGCCGTGGGCCGGCTGGCCATCCATATGCTGCACCGGGCCGGTTACCGCACCGCCGCGCTGACCCGCAACCTTGCCAACGAAACGGCACTGCGCGCGCTGGGCGCCAGCCAAGTGATCGACATCAGCCAGGTGGTGGATTCCAAGCGCCCCATCGAAAAGCCGCAGTTCGCTGCCGGCATCGACAACGTGGGCGGCGCGGTGCTGTCATGGATGCTGCGGTCTCTGGCCGATGGCGGCCTGCTGGCCAGTGTGGGCAATGCCTCGGGCAACAGCTTTGACGGCAGCGTACTGCCCTTTATCATGCGCCGCGCCCAGATGTTCGGCATCGTCGCCAACGCCCCTTGGCCGCAGCGGCGCCGGCTGTGGGACAAGCTGGCGGGCGACTGGAAGCCGGACTTTGCCGCGCTGCAATCCGATGTGCACTTTATCGGGCTGGACGACCTGCTGGGGCATGCGGCGCGGCAGCTGGAGGGGGCGACGAGTGGGCGCACGGTGGTGCGGTTTGGGGCGGCGGCCGCATAGGCCAATACCGAGCCTCCGTAGAATGGCCGATTTCAGCGAGTGCTTGGATCTGCGATGAGGGTGGTAGCGCGAAAGGTATTTCCGGACATTCGACTCCCAGTTGGCGAGACCGATGTTTTTGACAACCGTCGCCACGCCGCATCGCTGGAAATCGTCGTGAAAAGTCTGGTGGACAACACCGTCGCTCTGCACATTTCGATCCCACATTACGAAGTGCTGCTGGAGACCGATGAAGGCAACCACAGCGCCTACTGGTGCAGCGGGCAATTCAAAGGCGGCATCGTCTTTGAAATTGCAGCGGGCGGCCTGCTCTCGCGGGAGCAGGCCATGCCAGGTTTACTGACATCGGCCGCGGCCCTTTTAGATGTTCACGAATGGTTTATCGCCACCAGCGGAATTTGCGTTTCGGTGGTTTCAACGACGCAGCCTTTTTGTCTCTTGAAGCCGCACGGCGCTAATTAAGCGGCACCTGGCCCAGGCCCACTAGATTGCCATAGCGGTCACGCAGACGGACGTAAGAGTTGGAAAGGGCAAACGCATCTTGCAGCTCGATCGGACCCGAGGAACCCGATGTACCCGTGGCAGTGGGCCACTGGCATTCGCCTCGCAGCATCTGCGTGTTGAACTGGCACCGCACGGAGCCATCGTCATTGGTCACAAACTCACCCTCTCTGCGATTGAGGGTGACGGTCAAAGGCCTTCCGGCATACGACAAGCCCGGAAAATACCACTCACCAAACAACTGGTCTTCCAGTGTCTGCCAGGGCTGCAGAGGCAAGCGGCGCATCCGTTTGGCGGACTCTCCCGGGAATTGCACCATCGCCTCTGCCAAGCTGCCAGCCGGCATGCCATACCCACCCGTGCGGCCGGAAACCTGTACCATGACCTCGCCTTCGTCCCGTACCAGCTCGCCACTGGACGCGGCACCGCCTACGCTGCGGCCACCCCGGTACTGTTGCAAGCTAAATCGGGCGCTGCTGACATCTCTCAATTCTGGATCGGGTGCGAAGTCGCCCACCCCCATAGCGAAAGTCGGCTGTCCATCGGCCCGGTAAGCAAATACCTGCATGACCATTTTTCCGCCCTGCACATCCAGGCTCACGCCACGCCCAGGCTTGCCCGTCAGCTCATCGTCCATCACCCAGGTGCCATTGCTGGGCTGGTAGGCAGGCCGCTGCGCATAGCCAAAAGTGCCTGGCATAAACGATTCAAGCCCATTGGCGCAGCAGCCGACGATGACACCCCCGCTGTATGGATAATCCGCGCGCGTATTGATGCCCAATAACTGCAATGGCGCAGCACCTTCGGCTTGCAGGCTGACGGCGCCAGCAACTTGAGCGCCCAAGAGGCGGAACTGCGCCTCTTTCACCACGGGTGCTTGCCCAGCATCTGCAGCATTTGCAGCAACGCAGCGGATGCTGTCGCTTGGCGTAGTGAGGCTGCACTCCAGCGTCTCGCTCGTTTGGCCATCGGATAGCGTCAGACGCATGGGTTCGGTGGGACTGGTCTTGAGCATCGCAAACCAGCTTTTCTCGACCTGGCCCTGCGCATTCAATCCAAACCAACGCGCCATCCTTGAAGAAGTCTTCCACTGCTCAGTCTGGTAATAGGCGGCATCTGGCGCGGTAAAAATAAAGCGCTCGATGTCCTTTGCTGGTTCGCCAGGCAGCTGCATGGTTCCCTGCAAGCCATTGCGAAAGCTGAGCTTCACATCGCCAATGCTTTTGTCTTCTTGCGCATCGCGCGGCTCGCTGCCAAAACTGCGGCCTCCTTGGTAGCGCAGCAGCGGGGCTGTGACGGTGTCGCCCTCCATCTGTCCCGTGGCAGCGTAGAAAGTAGCATCGCCATTTTTCTCGTAGCCAAATACCTGCATAAAGAAAGTATTGCCCTGCACATCAATGGCAAAACCTCGGCCTGGTTTGCCATCTACTTCATCGCTGATGACCCAGGTGCCTGCCTGTGGCGTAAAACTGCGTGCTGCCCAGTTGGGAGATAGGGACAGACCCAGTGCAGATACTGCGAGAATGGATGCCAGCTTTGGAATGCGCGTTTGGTGTGCCACTTTATCTCCCTGGATTGAATCATTTTCAGATGCACGTCATTTGTACTTATCACCTGGATGCCAGCGATGCGGACGAAGCTGGATTCCATGAATACCATTATGAGTATTACATCTTCCAATTCTCTGAAGGCGAAGAAAGTTTCTTTGCGCGCAGCTATACCGATGAGCCCCATAGGGCGCACTTTCTCAATGCAGAAAAAGCCGGTCGATCACGACCATTGACGACCAAGGATTCAGGCGCACCACTTTTCCTGGAAGCACAGGCCTATTTAAGGCAGGCGGGGAAAACCGAGCTGAGCTGGCTCAGCGGTAAAGGCAATGGTTATGAGCCGCTGCAAAACCCGGTGATTCAGGACCCCATCAAACAGCGCTGATGCCTTCGCAAGCACACAAAGACCAGCACAAATCGCCGGTTGCAGATAAGCGATACCGACGTTTGGCGGCCCTGGTGGGTGCGCCGATTCAAAGCGATGGATGGCGCACCCAGCACCCCGATTAACGCCTCACCACCCTCACCACCCCATGCGCCAACCGCTCGATCCGCACCGGCAGCGACTGCGCCAGCAGCGCCAGGCTGGCGTCCGTATCTTTGAGCGACAAGGCGCCCGATAGCCGCAGCTGGGCAACCGCAGGATCACACTGCAGCGGTCCCGCACGGTAGCGGGCGATCTCGGCAACGACGTCGGCCAACGGCATATTCTTGGCCAGCAGCATGCCCTGCTCCCACAGCGCGGCGCTGGCTTGCACATCGGATTGTGGGCCGATATGGCTGGTGCTGAAATCGGCGGTGTGCCCTTCTTGCAGCACTTGGGTGGCGCCCTGCTGGTTGGTAATGGCGACGGCGTGGCTAAAGACCGCCACGCGGCTGGTGCCCGCATCCACACGGCGCACGCTAAAGCGTGTGCCCAGCGCCCGCACGGTGCCTTGCCGTGTCTCCACGACAAAGGGGCGGTAGCTAGGCGAAGGGTCGGCCTGCGTGGTCACCAAAATCTCGCCTCCGAGCAGCCGCACCAGGCGCTCCTTCGCGTTGAAATGGATCGCCACCGCGCTGGCGGTGTTGAGCGTCAAGGTGGAGCCATCGGGCAGCAGCATGGAGCGCGATTGCCCCACGGCGGTGGCCTGGTCGGCCATCCAGTCCCGCCAGGACAGCTCGCGCCAGGCCAGCCAGCCGGCCGGGGCCGCCACCAGCAAGCCACCCAGCCAGGCCAGGCTTTTGCGCCGGTCGGGCCGTTGCACGGCGTGCAAGGTTTGCTGGCAGACCTCGGCTGGCACTTGGGCAAACATGCCCAGCATGGCTTCGGCCTTGTGCCAGGCGGCCTCATGCGCGGGGCTTTGGCGGCGCCATTGCTCAAAACGCGCCTGCTCCTTGGCCGTGGGCGTTTCGTAGCGCAGCACGATGAGCCAGTCGGCCGCTTCGCTCAGCAAGGTATTTTGTGCGGCAACACCGGCCATCACGCGGCCTCCAGGCACAGCAGCAAGGCCTTGTGGATATGGCGGCGCACGGTGATCACCGGCATCGCGACCTGGTCGGAGATCTGCTGCAGGCTCAGGCCTTCGAGCTGCGCCAGCAGAAAAACCTGGCGCGTCTTGGGCGCCAGGCCTGCCAGCAGCCGGTCGATCTGCACCAAGGCTTCGATGACCTGCATCTGGGTCTCGGGCGATGGCGCATGCGGCTCGGGCAAGGCCTGCAAGGTCTCCAGGTAGGCGCGCTCGATCTCGCGCCGGCGCCACAGATCGACGACCAGGCCCTTGGCCACATGGGTCAGGAAGGCGCGCGGCTCGTCAGCAGCGCCCAGGTGGCGGGGCGAGAGCATCAGCCGCAAAAAGGTGTCATGGGCCAGGTCTGCCGCATCGCCTGCATTGCCCAGACGGCGCCGCAGCCAGGACTGCAGCCAGGCATGGTGGTTCTTGTAGAGCGCTTCGATGGGCGAAGCCGAGTATCCGGGAGATGCCATGCGATGTCCGCGCCCTGGTGCCACAGTGAATAGTTGAGAATGAATCTCAATTATATTCAAATGTAAAGACCGTCTTTACGCAGGACATTGGCGGCTGCCTGGCGCGCCAGTGGCGCGGGTAGATCAGCGCTGCGCAATAGGCGGCACCGGCAGCACATACTGCCCCGTCCAGCCGACCAGGCGCAGCGCCATCTGCGTCATCTCCTGGCACAGCGCCTCGATGGACAGCTTGCCATTGGGCTGGTACCAGCGGTGCGTCCACTGCACCATGCCGCTGATCGCAAAGGCGGTCACCTTGGGGTTGCCGACCTGGAAAACACCGGCCTCCACGCCGTTGACGATGAGCCGCGTCACCAGCGCATCAAAACCGTGGTACTTGCTGCGGATATCGCTGATTTTTTCCGGGCTCAGGCTTTTTTCCTCTTCGAGCAGGATGACCGAGAAGGTGCTCAGTTCGATCTTGCGGCGCGTGTAGGTGTCGATAAAAAACTCGAAGCGCCGCACCGGGTCCTTGTCCTCCAATTGCTCGCACTGGCTCACCGCCTCGTAAAGGCCAGCAAACACCTTGTCAAACAGGCGCTCGAGCAGCTCGTGCTTGGACTTGAAGCGCTTGTAGATAAAGGGCTTGGTCACGCCGATCGAGGCCGCTATCTCGTCGAGCGTCGCGCTCTTGAAGCCGCGTTTGTAGAACAGCTCGGCGGCGGCATTGATGATCAAGGTGTCCTTGTATTCCTGGATCTGGTTTTTGGCATCGCCTGCATTGGTGTCGGTGGGTTGAAGCTGCACTGTTGAATATCTCCTGGTGGGCGTGGGGGCTGCGGTGGTGACGCGCGCCGGCACGCTGTACGCATGGCCCCAGCATAGTGGAAAGGCGGGCGGTTTTGCACAAGATGCCAAGCAGCATCCATGCGTGAAATCCCCAATAGTACCAAACGATACTGATCAGTATCTTTGGACTTTTCCAACGCTGAGCTCGCGCCAGGCCCTTGCCGACGCGCCGCGCCTGCAGCCACAGAGCCCTTTGATTACAGGAGACAAGCGCATGTCGAACGCAACCGCCAGCCCTGGCGAACAGCTGAGTTACCAGGTCGTCGATTTTGGCCAACCGCTGCAACTGGCGCGCCGCGCCATTGCCTCGCCCCAAGGCAGCGAGGTGCTGGTGCGCATCAGCGCCTGCGGCGTCTGCCACAGCGATCTGCACATGGCCGAGGGCTTTTTTGACCTGGGCGACGGCCGCCACTTCGGCCTGGAAAAAGTGCTCAAGCCGCCGCGCACCCTGGGCCATGAAATCGTCGGCACCGTGGCCGCCAACGGGCCCGATGCCCAAGGCGCGCTGGGCCGCTCGGTGATCGTCTTCCCCTGGATTGGCTGCGGCCAGTGCGCGCTTTGCGCCCGGGGTGATGAACACATGTGTGCCCGCCCCGAGAGCCTGGGCACCACGCGGGATGGCGGCTTCAGCACCCATGTGCGCGTGCCCCATCCGCGCTACCTGATCGACCATGCCGGCATTGATGCCGCCTTTGCCGCCACCCTGGCCTGCTCGGGGCTGACGGCCTACTCGGCCCTGAAAAAAGTGGCGCCAGCGACCGAGCAAGCGCCGCTGGTCATCATCGGCGCGGGCGGTGTGGGGCTGGCTGCGGTGGCGCTGGCCAAGGCCCTGCATGGCCTGGGGCCCATCGTTGTCGATATCGACCCGGCCAAGCGCCAGGCCGCGCTGGGTGCCGGCGCCAGCCGCGTGGTGGACCCGGCAGAAGCCGAGGCCGCCAAGACCCTCGCGCGCTCCAGCGCCGAAGGCGTGTCGGCTGTGCTCGATTTTGTCGGCTCCACGCGCACGTTCGAGTTTGCCAATACCGTCGTCGGCAAGGGCGGCAAGATCCTGATCGTGGGCCTGTTTGGCGGCAGCGCCAGCATCCAGCTGCCGCTGATCCCCATGCGCGCCATCTCCATCGGCGGCTCCTATGTGGGGTCGCTGGCCGAGCTGCGCGAGTTGGTGGCGCTGGCCCAGCAAGGGGTACTGCCGTCCCTGCCGCTCAGCAGCCGCCCGCTGGGCGATGTGCAGACCGTGCTGGACGAGCTGCGTGCAGGCAAGGTCACCGGCCGCGCCATTTTGCAAAGCTGAAGCCAGAAAGAATAAGGAGCACCGCATGAACTACCAAGTCCAATTGCTGATCGACGGCCAGTGGCGCGACAGCAGCAGCCAGGAGTGGCTGGACATCACCAACCCCGCCGATGAAAGCACGATTGGCCGAGTGGCCAAGGCCAGCCGCGCCGACCTGGATGCCGCGCTGGCCGCCGCCCAGACCGGCTTTACCGCCTGGCGCACAACCTCGGTGATGGAGCGCTCGACCTATCTGCGCAAGGCCGCCGCGCTGGTGCGCGAGCATGCCGAGGAAATGGCGCTGATGCTGGTGCACGAGCAAGGCAAGCGCCTGACCGAGGCGCGCATCGAGCTCTCAGGCGCCAGCGAGGTGCTGGAATGGTTTGCCGAAGAGGCGCGCCGCTGCTATGGCAGCATGATCCCGCCGCGCTCACCCGAGCTGCGCCAGTATGTGCAGTATGAGCCGGTGGGCCCCGTGGCGGCGTTCACGCCCTGGAACTTCCCGATCAACCAGGCCGTGCGCAAGATCGCGGCCGCGCTGGCGGCCGGTTGCTCGATCATCGTCAAAGGCTCGGAAGAGACGCCGGTGGCCCTCGCCCGCTTTGTCCAGGTGCTGGAGCAGGCCGGCCTGCCCGCAGGCGTGCTCGGCCTGGTCTATGGCGTGCCCGGTGATATCTCCGAGCACCTGATTGCCTCACCCGTGGTGCGCAAGATCTCGTTCACCGGATCCACCTCGGTGGGCAAGCTCTTGAGCGCGCAAGCGGGCGCAGCGATGAAGCGCGTGTCGATGGAGCTGGGCGGCCATGCGCCCGCCATCATCTGCGACGACGCCGACCTGGCGCGCAGCCTGAAGCTCCTGGGTGTGCAGAAGTTCTGGAACGCCGGCCAGGCCTGCATCTCGCCGTCGCGCTTTCTGGTGCAGGCACCCTTGTATGACGAGGCCATTGCGGGTTTCCAGCGCATTGCCGAAGGCTATGTGATGGGCAATGGCCTGGACAAGGCCACTCGCATGGGCCCGCTGGCCAACCCGCGCCGTGTGGCTGCCATGCAGGCGCTGGTGGATGACGCGGTGGCCAAGGGCGCCCGTGTGGTGACGGGCGGCAAGGCGCCGGACGGCAAGGGCTACTTTTTTGCGCCCACCGTGCTGGCCGATGTGCCGCAGGATGCGCGCATCTTCAACGAAGAGCCCTTTGGCCCGATTGCCGCCTTTGCCCGCTTTGACAGCGATGCCCAGGCACTGCAAGAGGCCAACCGCCTGCCCTGGGGCCTGGCCGCCTATGTGTTCACCGGCTCGGCTACACGCGGCGAGTGGTTCAAGAACGAGATCGAAAGCGGCCTGGTCGGCATCAACTCGATCGCGCTGGGCTACCCCGAGCAGCCGTTTGGCGGCGTCAAGGATTCGGGCTATGCCAGCGAAGGCGGCGCCGATGCGCTGGCCTTCTACCTCAGCAGCAAGTTTGTCAGCCAGACCATCTGAGCGCGCGGGCCCGCAGCCTGCGGGCCCCTTGCGCGGCGCACCGCGATTGAAGAGACAAAGGAGTTCCATGCACAAGGTATTGATCGCCAACCGGGGGGAGATTGCGGTGCGCATTGCGCGCACGGCCGCAGACCGGGGCATCGCAAGCGTTGCAGTCTATGCCAGCGACGATGCAGCCAGCCTGCACCGGCGCGCGGCCGACCATGCCCGCGCATTGGGCGCCCAGGGCGCAGCCGCCTATTTGAATGGCGCGCATCTGATTGAGATTGCCCGCCAGGAAGGCTGCGATGCCATCCACCCCGGCTACGGCTTTTTGAGCGAGAACGCGGCCTTTGCGCAAGCCTGCAGGGCAGCGGGCCTGCGCTTTATCGGCCCCTCGGCCCAGGCGCTGGAGACCTTTGGCGACAAGGCCCAGGCGCGCGCGCTGGCAGAGCGCGAACAGGTGCCGGTGGCGCAAGGCACGCACAGCGCCACCAGCCTGGCACAGGCCCAGGCCTTCATGCAGCAGCTGGGCGGGCCGGTGATGCTCAAGGCGCTGGCAGGCGGCGGCGGGCGGGGCATGCGCGCGGTGATGGCCGTGGAAGACCTGGGCGCAGCCTTTGACCGCTGCAGCTCCGAAGCGCTCAGCGCCTTTGGCCGCAGCGATCTGTATGTGGAGCAGCTCATCGGCGGCGCCCGCCATATCGAGGTGCAGATCGTGGGCGACGGCAGCGGCGCGGTGCAGCACCTGTTTGAGCGCGATTGCACTTTACAGCGCCGCCACCAGAAGCTGCTGGAGATTGCACCCAGCCCCTTCATCAGCGCCGCGGTGCGCGCGCAGCTGCTGCAGCATGCCTGCCGCCTGGGCGCCGCGATGCACTACCAAGGCCTGGGCACGGTGGAGTTCCTCGTCGACAGCCGCAGCGGCCAGTACATCTTTATCGAATGCAATCCGCGCCTGCAGGTGGAGCACACCATCACCGAGGCCATCACCGGCCTGGACCTGGTGGCGCTGCAGTTTGCGCTGGCCGATGGCGCCAGCCTGCAAGACCTGGGCCTGGACCAGGCACGGCCGCTGCCCTGCCAGTTTGCGCTGCAGGCGCGTGTGAACATGGAAAGCATGCAGCCCGATGCCCAGGCCCTGCCCACGGGCGGCACCCTGGCGCGCTTTGAACCGCCCACCGGCCCGGGCGTGCGCGTGGACAGCTTTGGCTATACCGGCTACGAGACCTCGGGCAACTATGACTCCCTGCTCGCCAAGGTGATCGTCAGCGGTCCCAGCCAGTTTGAGGTGCTCTGCGCCAAGGCCGACCGGGCGCTGGCCGAGTTCCATATCCAGGGCCTGGAGACCAACCTGGACTACCTGCGTGCGCTGCTGCGCGATGCGCAGGTGCTACGCGGCGAGATCGATACCACCTATGTGGAACGCCAAGGCCCGGCGTTGCATGCGGCTGCCACGGTGCTGGCAGCACAGCGCCAGCCTGATCCGCAGCGCACCAGCGAGAACGCCGCGCAGACCGGCACCAACGACGAGCCCGCTTTGCCAGAAGGCGCCCATGCGGTGCGCGCTGCGATGCGCGGGCGGCTGATTGCGCTAGAGCGGGATGCCGATACCGTGCAGGCCAGGGGTGCCTCGGTGGCAGTGCTGGAGGCGATGAAGCTCGAGCACAGCGTGGACCTGGCCCAGGGCGGCCGCTTTGTGGCTCGCGCGGCGCTGCTGGGCGAGGTGGTGGCGGCGGGCACCCTGCTCGGCTGGGTGCTGCCCGATGCATCGGCCAATGCGATGGCCGCAGAGCAGCAACAGGCCGACCTCGATGCGATACGCCCCGACCTGGCCAAGGTGCTGCAGCGCCAGCAGGGCCTGATGGATGCGGCCCGCCCTGAAGCGGTGGCCAAGCGCCGGCGCCACGGCAAGAACACCGCACGCGAGAACCTCGACCAATTGCTCGATGCCGGCAGCTTTGTGGAATACGGCGGCCTGACCTTGGCCATGCAACGCGGCCGTCGCAGCGAGGAAGAGCTGATTCGCGTCAGCCCCGCCGACGGCACCATCACCGGCCTGGGCCGTATCAACGGCCCGCAGTTTGGGCCCGAGCAGTCGCGCTGCGCGGTGATGGCCTATGACTACACGGTGTTTGCCGGCACCCAGGGCTTTATGGCCCACCGCAAGATGGACCGCATCGTGCATACCAGCGAACGCCTGGGCCTGCCCTTTGTGCTGTTTGCCGAAGGCGGCGGCGGGAGGCCCGGCGACACCGACTATGTGGGCGTGTCGGGGCTGGAGTTCACGACCTTCACGCACATGGCGCGGCTGTCGGGCAAGGTGCCCACCATCGGCGTGGTCTCGGGCCGCTGCTTTGCCGGCAATGCCGCCTTGCTGGGCTGCTGCGATGTGATCATCGCGACGCAGGATGCCAGCATCGGCATGGCCGGCCCGGCGATGATCGAAGGCGGCGGTCTGGGCGTGGTGGCGGCCGATGACGTTGGGCCAGTGAGCGTTCAGACCCGCAACGGCGTGATCGACCTGCTGGCCCGCGACGAGACCGAGGCGGTGACCCTGGCCCAGACCTACCTGGGCTTTGTGCAGGGCAAGCTGCCGCCCGGCGCGCATGCCGACCAGCGCCTGCTGCGCGCGCTGGTGCCCGAGAACCGGGTCAAGGGCTACGACATCCGCGCGGTGGTGCAGACCTTGTTTGACAGCGGCAGTTTTCTGGAACTGCGCGAGCACTTTGGCCGCAGCGTCGTCACCGGCTTTGCCCGGCTGGAAGGCCAGGCCGTGGGCGTGCTGGCCAACGATGGCAGCCACCTGGGCGGCGCGCTCGATGCCAACAGCGCAGACAAAATATCGCGCTTTCTGGAGCTGTGCGACAACTACGGCCTGCCGGTCGTGTCGCTGTGCGATACGCCGGGCTTTATGGTGGGGCCAGAGAGCGAGAAGGCTGCAGCCGTGCGGCACTTTGCCCGCATCTTTGTGACGGCCAGCCATATCAAGGTACCCGTGCTGGCCATTGTGCTGCGCAAGGCCTATGGCCTGGGCGCGCAGGCCATGCTGGGCGGCAACCTGTTTGTGCCGGTGGCCACCGTGGCCTGGCCCACCGGCGAGCTGGGGCCCATGGGCATTGAAGGCTCGGTACGCCTGGCCTACCGGCGCGAGTTGGAAGCACTGGAGGACGCCGCCGAGAAGGCCGCCTATTTCCAGGCCAAGACCGATGAGATCTATGCCCAGGGCAAGGCGCTGAATGTGGCCAGCTACAACGAGATCGACGATGTGATCGACCCGGCGCAGACCCGCAACTGGCTGGCCAGCATGCTCGCCAGCCTGCCAGCGGCCAGCCCGGGGCGGGCGGCATCGGGTGTATCGCCCTGGTAGCCAACCCGCCCCCGCCTCACCCAAACACTGCGACCGAGATCCCCAAAAACACCAGGACCGTAGGAGACACCATGAGCCCCATCGCATACCGGCAACAAGAAAAGCCCTTGCATGAGTACCTGCGCCAGCATGCGCGCACCCAGCCCGACAAGCCGGCCTTTATCTGGTACGGAGCCGCCATCAGCTGGGCGCAGCTGGACCAGATGAGCGACACCTTTGCGCACCAGCTGCAGCAGCGCGGTGTGGGCAAGGGGGACCGGGTGGCCCTGTTCATGCAGAACTGCCCGCAGTATGTGATTGCGCATATCGGCATCCAAAAGCTGGGCGCGGTGGTGGGGCCCTGCAGCCCGCTGTTCAAGGGCCATGAGCTGGAGTACCAGCTCTCCGACTTGGGCGCCAAGGTGATCGTCGCGGCCGATGTGCTCTACGAGATCGTGCAGGCGGCGCGCCCCAAGACGGCGATTGAACATGTGTTCCTCACCCACTACGCCGACCTGCTGCCGGCCCAGCCGACGATCGACCTGCCCGCCGAGATCGGCACGCCCAAGCGCCATATCGATGGCACGACCGACTTTGTGGACTGCCTGCGCACGCCTCTGCGCGCGCCCGATGTGGGCCCGCTGGACATGGACGATGTGGCGCTGATGACCTATACCTCGGGAACGACCGGCCTGCCCAAGGGGGCGATGCTGAGCTACCGCAACGCCCTGTTCAAGGCGCATGCCGCGGCCGACAACAACCCGATCCGCGATGACGACACCATGCTGGCCGTCGCGCCGCTCAACCACATCGCGGGCATGCTGATCGGCCTCAATGTCACGCTCTACACCGGCATCCGCTGCGTGCTGCTGTACCGCTTTGACCCCGTGCAGGTGCTGCAGGCGCTGGCGCGCTACCGGGTGACCTGGTGGTACAGCGTGGCGAGCATGAATGCAGCGGTGATGCAGGTTGACGCTGCACACAGCTACGACCTCAGCGCGCTGCGCATCAACCCCAGCACCAGCTTTGGCATCACCATCAACCAGGCGCTGGCCGAGCAGTGGCGCGGCTTTGCGCCCAACTGCCAACTGTTCGAGGTGACCTATGGCATGTCCGAAACCCATACTTGGGACACCTCGATGCCCGTCGATGCCATCAAATGGGGCGCGCACGGCATTCCGATCGACGGGGTGGAATGCCGCGTGATCGACGCGGGCACCGGCCAGGACCTGCCCGTCGGCCAGGTCGGCGAGCTGGTCTTGCGCAGCCCGGGTAACTTCAAGGGCTACTGGAACAAGCCCGAGGCGACGGCCAGCACCTTGAAGGACGGCTGGGTGCACACGGGCGACATGGCCAAGATCGACAGCGATGGCTACCTGACCTTTGCCGGCCGCTTCAAGGAGATGATCAAGGTCTCGGGCTACAGCGTCTTCCCCGAGGAGGTCGAGTCCATCATGATCAAGCACCCCTCGGTCGCGCAGGTGGCAGTGATCGGCATCGATGACCCAAGCAAAGGCCAGGCTGTCAAGGCGGTGGTGATTGCCCGCAAGGGCGCGCCGGCGGTGAGCGCGCAGCAGCTGATCGACTGGTGCCGCGAGCAGATGTCGGTCTACAAGGCACCGCGCGAGATCGAGTTTCGGGAGGCGCTGCCGACGACGGGTACCGGCAAGGTGCTGCGGCGCCTGTTGAAGGACCCGCAGAAAGCGAGCGCCGCATGAACGCGCAAGCCCACCCCGTTGCGGCGCTGGATAACCAGGCGCTTTTGGAACTCTTGCAGCGCGATGGCGAACTGGTCACCGAGCGCCTGGCGCACTGGGCGCGTACCAAGGGCGAGCAGCTCTTCTACCTGTATGGCGAAGACGATGTGCGCCTGAGCTATGCCGAGTTTGACCGCATCACCGATGCCATCGCCGGCAATCTGGCCGCTGCCGGTATCGGCCGGGGCATGCCGGTGTCGGTGTTCATGCGCAACCAGCTCATCAGCGCCTTGGCCATGTTTGGCATCTGGAAGGCCGGCGCCATCTTTGCACCGATCAACTTTGGGCTGACCGAGCGCCTGCTGGCCTACCAGATTGGCGACACCCAGCCGGTGATGCTGCTGGCCGAACGCGCGCTGGTGCCGGCCCTCAATGCCATTAGCGAAGAGCTCAGCCAGGTCGCGCCCTTGGCCCATGTGGTGGTCTACGAGCCGCCCGCCGGCAGCCATGATGCGGTGACGGGCGGCCTTGCCTACCGCGGCCCGCAGTTGGAGACGGACTGGGCCGCGCTGCTGCAGCCCGCAGCCAAACCGGATGTGGCCCTGGCCTATGACGACCTGTGCAACATCATCTACACCTCGGGCACGACCGGGCCATCGAAAGGCGTGGTGCAAAGCCACCGCTGGATGAACCAGTACACCTATTTGTTCCGCCAGATGCTCAACGGCCACGACGTGGTCTACAACGACCTGCCGATGTACCACGTGGGCGGCGCGGTGTTCAATGTGGTGCGGGCGGTGTGGGCCGGCAGTGGCCTGGCCTGCTGGGACCGCTTCAGCCCCAATGACTTCTGGCGCCGCATTGCGCTCAGTGGCGCCACCAGCGCGGTGCTGGTGGACACGATGATCTCCTGGCTGGCCAAGGCGCCGCCAGCGGCCACCGACCACCACAACAGCCTCAACAAGGTCTACATGCAGCCACTGCCCCAGCGCCATGCGGAGATTGCGCGCCGCTTTGGCTTTGACTTTGTGACGGCCGGCTTTGGCCAGACGGAGTCGGGCATGTCCTGCTTCACCATCATCGAAGAGACAGACGCCAGCTGCGAATCCCCGCCCGCCTACCGGCGCGGGCAGACGCGCGAGGCCATCCGCGCGCAGGCGGCCGCCCTGGGCCTGGAGCTGCTGGGCCCGGCGCAGGCCGGCCAGGTGGGCAAGGGCTACCTGGGCCATCCGAGCCTCTTTGTAGAGGCAGCGGTGCTGGACGAGCGCGATGGTGAATGCGCCGTGGGCGTGGCCGGGCAGCTGGCTTTTCGGTCCAAGCTTCCCTATTACCTGCTGGTCGAATACCTGGGCAAGCCCCAGGCCACCGCCAAGGCCTTTCGCAATCTCTGGTTCCACACCGGCGACTCGGCGCTGCGCCATGCCGATGGCAGCCTGAGCTTTGTCGACCGCATGGGTGACCGCATCCGGGTGCGGGGCGAGAACATCTCATCCTTCCATATCGAGGACATGGTCAACCAGTACCCGGCCGTCGAAATGACGGCCGCCTTTGCGATCCCCGCGCACGAGGGCGATGAGGACGATGTCGTCGTCTATGTCGTGGCGCGCGAGCAGCAGCTGATCGACCGCCAGGCGCTGCACGACTGGTGCGAGCGCAAGATGCCCAAGTTCATGCGCCCGCGCCATATCCGCGTGGTCGAGCAGTTCCCGCGCACGCTGACGCAAAAGATCGAGAAGTTCAAGCTCAAGGCGATGATCCTGGCCGAGCTGCAGGGCCAGCATGCCAACGAGACACCACCCACCAAGGAGCGCCGCATGACCTGACACCCCCGCCCTGCCCCACCTGGCTTTGCGCCAACCCCTTTGTGTGATCCGCTACGCCGTGCCCACCAGGCCCAACCCCTTGCCCTGAACCCTTTGACAGCGGGGCAAACCCACCTGGCCGTGGCCAACGATAAAAATACCAGGAGACCATTTCCATGAAGTTCAGAACCACTTGTTTGACGACCCTGCTTGCATCTGTTGGCCTGGCCTCTGGCGCATGGGCGCAGGGCATATCCGACAACGCCGTGCGCATTGGCGTGATCAGCGATACCTCCAGCGCCTACGCCGATATTGGCGGCAAGGGCACGGTCGCAGCTGCCACGATGGCGATCAAGGATTTTGGTGGCAAGGTGCTGGGCAAGCCGATCGAGCTGCTGTCGGTGGACCACCAGAACAAGGCCGACATTGGCGCCACCCGCGCCCGCGAATGGTTTGACCGCGAGAACGTGGACATGGTCATCGGCCTGGGCAACACCGCCGTGCACAACGCAGTCGCCACCGTCGCCAAGGAAAAGAACAAGGTGCTGATCAACACCGAAGCGGGCTCGAGCTCGATCACCGGCGAGAACTGCGCGGCCAACATCGTGCACTACACCTACGACACCTATGCCACGGCCAACAGCACCGTCAAAGCGGTAACCGAAGGCGGCGCCAAGAGCTGGTACATCGTGGCGGTGGACTATGCCTTTGGCCAGGCGCTGTCGAACGACATCACGGCCGCCGTCGACAAGAACGGCGGCAAGGTGATCGGCACGGTCAAGCACCCGCTCAATGCGCCCGATTTCTCGTCCTACATGCTGACGGCGCAGGCCTCCAAGTCCGATGTGATTGCGCTGGCCAATGGCGTGAACGACACCATCAACTCCATCAAGAGCGCCCGCCAGTTCGGCATCACCGACAAGCAAAAGGTGGCCGCTGCGCTGATGTTCATCTCGGACGTGCATGCACTGGGCCTGAAGACCGCCCAGGGCATGTATGCGACGACCGCCTTCTACTGGGACCGCACGCCCGAGAGCCGCGCCTGGTCGCAAAAGTACTTCAAGGTCATGAACAAGATGCCGACCATGGCCCAGGCCGGCACCTACTCGGCAGTGATGCACTACCTCAAGGCAGTCGAAGCGGCCGGCACCGACGATACCGCTGCGGTGATGACCGCGATGAAGAAGATGCCTATCAAGGATTTTTTCAGCGACGACGGCAAGATCCGCGAGGACGGCCGCATGGTGCATGACATGTACCTGGTGCAGGTCAAGAAGCCCGAGGAATCCAAGGCACCCTGGGACTACTACAAGATCATCGCCACCATCCCGGGCGAACAGGCCTTCCGGCCGCTGTCCGAGGGCAAGTGTCCCCTGGTCAAGTCCTGAGCCCGCCACTCAGCCGATCTGGACCCTCCAACCCGATGGACCCGACCTGGTCCATCGGGTCGTTTCATTTCTGCCCAGGGTTTATGACCATGTAAGCATCTAGTGATTTTCAGTGTTTATTTTCATGCAAGGGTAAGCATTTTTCCGGGGCACGATGCTCCTAATTTAAACAATTGCAAATAAATTCAATAGTTTTGAACAAATGTTTATTATTTATAGATTGCATTTGACATTTAAAGCCATAAAAAACATAGCATCGCAGGCTTGCAAATCAATAGGTATACTACAAACTCTATTCAGAGATTTACCAGACAACTATCAGAATAGATTACTTTAATATTAATAAAAATCACCAGCAAGGGTGTTTAAACATTCATTGACAATACGCCACTGGCATTCACAGAAAGGCTGTTTACGATGTAATCCTTGAAAAAGGAGATTGTCCATGTTGTTAAATAACAAAATAAAAATACTCAAAACAGGATTAGTCACAATAGCTGCGGCCTCTCTGGCCCCGGTGGCCATGGCAGCATCGGGCGCTCCGCTTCCGCGCTGCGATGCCAGCGGGCAATCGTTCTATCTGACCCGCTACACCGGCCCGGCCGCCACCGGAACACCGCCCACGGCGATCCTGGATCTGGCGACCGCCCCCGCCACCGGCGCGGTTGCCATTGCTCCCATCTGGAGTGGTGCCGCAGCGCCCACCGTGTCCGCGCGCGAAATTGGACTGACGCCGCCCAATCCGCCATTGCCGGCGGGCGCCTCCGTCGCCGGCGGCATGGGCAAGGATGGCTATATCTATACGATGCGCGCCGTCGACGGGGACAACAACTGGGATACCAGCCCGGCAGCGGGTTGGGGCAGTGCAGCGGGCGGTGGATGGCGCAGCCATACTCGTTATTACGAGATGCTGCGCTATGGCCGCAATGGCGTGGACAACCTGGGCATCGTGAGCGGACTGGGAACCTACCAGACCGACCCCACCGATCCCAGCACCTTGGTCAGCGGTGCGATTGACCTGCGCCTGGGGCCCAATTTCAACGCCGCCGATATTGACCCGGTCACCGGCATCATGTACCTGGCGAACTTCCAGACCGGCGGCGCACTCAACCGCGTCTTCAAGATCGATGTGACGCAGACCCCGCCGCTCTATGTGGGCACCTTGAACCTGGCCAGCAATATTCCCGGCGCGCAATCGGGCGACTTTGCGATTGACGCCAGCGGGCAATGGGCCTATGGCATCGCAACGACGGGGAATGTGATCACGGGAACATCGGTGAGTTACCGATTCAACCTGTCTTCCGGTGCCGTTGAGACGTTGGCAGCTGTATCACCAGCCCCGTTCAACAGCCCGTATGGTGCAGCAGCACGGCTGCCCAATGCAACTGACAAGCTGGCCTTTTATGGCCTGGGCACACGCATCATGAGCATCCCTGCAGGCACCGTAGGACCCAGCCAGAGCACCGCAGGCGCCACCAGTGGCGATGCCGCCGCCTGCCTGCCCAAGCTGACCGCGACCCTGGTCTGCACCCCCGATGCGCTGGTCGATGCGGCGGGCAATATCTCCAACTGCACAGTCACCTTGGACCAGGCTGCGCCGGCGGGCGGCATGGCCATTGCTCTGACCCCACCAGCAGCCAACCCACGCTACACCAGCAGCTGCGGCAGCTCCATCGTGGTAGCAGCCGGGCAGACAACGGCCAGTTGCTCGATCACCGCCACGCCCAACACCACGCCCGGTGATGGCGATGTGACCGCAGCGCTGGCGTTGGCCACACCTGCCGCAACAGATGACTATGTGCTGGGCACCCCGTCAGGGGCCGAGGTCCGCATCCGCAACGACGACGTTGACATCCCCATTACGCCCGTGGTCAACCTCAGCTGCACACCCAGCAGCTTGGTGGACGCTGCAGGCCAGGTCTCTACCTGCATCATCAATCTGAGCGCGCCCGCACCCGCCGGCGGTAGCAGCATCAGCCTCAGCCCGCCACCCGGCAGCAGCCGCTACACCAGCAGTTGCACCTCTCCCGTGCTCGTCGCAGCAGGGGCGACGCAGAGCAACTGCACGATCACCGCAACGCCCAATACCGTCATAGGCGATGGCAGCGTCAGCGCGTTGTTACAGCTGTTGGCCGGGCCCGGTTATACGCTCGGGCCCGACAGCCAGGCCAGCGTGCAAGTCAACGACGACGACCTGCCTATCGATGTCGGCGATGCCAAGCGTGTGCCTACTTTGAGCGCATGGGCACTGGCTTTGATGGGCATGCTGCTGGCAGCTGCAGGCGCGCTCTTTGCACGCAAGCGGCACCAGGGCTAGGCACCGGCCATCCAGACCACCGCGTCCAAAAGGGAGCCTAGCTCCCTTTTTTGTGCGCCTCATGGCAAGCGGCGCTACAGAATTTCTTACGCAGCAGGGCGCAGTCACGGAGAACTCCCGAAGTCGATGTTTAGACAAAACCAAGGTGTTTTGCAAGGAGCTCCTGGCTGAAGAGATCCAATATGGGTCGTGGGCGGCGCCACCGAGCCTGCCTGCATTCTGCAAACCCTGGCCGTGACGCTGGCCGTGCAGGCACCGCGCATCACCACCGCGCAGACGCAGGACTTGAGCGGCATCGCAACGTCGGCGGCACCAGGCGGCAGCGCATCCACGCCCTTGCCTCCGGGCACCACCATCACCTTGCAACTCTCCGGCCCTGATGGATTTAGCACCATTTAGCACCAGCCAGACCACCACCGTCATCGGCAGTGGTGGCGCATATTCACTGACTTGGCCGGCTGGCCTGGCGCCCGGCCACTACGAGGTCATTGCCCACCTCAGCGACCAGCCAGGCGTTCAATCGAGCGTGGGCAGCTTTACCGTGCAAGCGGTGGTCGTGCCGCCCCCTCCACCACCACCGCCCCTCACGCCACAGGCTGTGCCAGCGCTGGTGCCCTGGGCCACCATCGGCCTGGGAGCGCTGCTTGCACTGCTGGGCAGGCAGCGCCTGCGCCGCCGTACAGGCTGAGCCGATCCAAGGCCGCCTTCAGGCGGCTTGATTTATTTATCAAATGAATCATGACAACAATTAGCTGCATATCCATTTATTTTCGGAGGGGGCACCTGCTACTCCACAAGCACAAGCACAGAGGTGCTTGGGGAGGGATGACAGCTAGCGAATGGCCTTTTTCTCAATAAACTGAGATTTAGACAACGAAACAAAGAATTTTCTGAAAACCAGCAAATATATGGATTGCTATTTAAGTTACATGTTGTTAATTTCGTCTCCTTTTACACCGAGGGAGACACCATGAACAAACTTTTGGCATCCGCCGCGCTGGCGCTCAGTTCTCTGGCGTTCACTGCCGCCGCCCAAGCCGCGCCGCTGCAGTGGACCTTGAAGGACGTGACCTTTGACGATGGCGGCGCGGCCACCGGCTCTTTTGTCTATGACGCCGACAGCGACACCTACAGCAACGTGCAGCTGAGCACCACGGCAGGCAGTGTCGGAGGCGCCTCAGACTTTCGCAGCAAATGTGTCACGCCCCACTGCATCAACGCCCTGCCGGAGCTTATCTTTGTCGCCTCCAGCAACCAGAGCGACTTGACCAATGTGACCTACCTCGACATTGAACCGTCGGCACCCCTCTCCAATACACCGGGTACCGTCGAGCTGGCGTTTGGCATGTCCACCACCTGCGGCAATGCAGCCTGCTCCACCAATGGCCCCGGCTTGCGCGCGTTCTTCAGTGGCCAGCTCGTTGGGGTACCTTATATCGCTCCACCTGCTGCACCCACCAGCGTTCCGACGCTGAACCAATGGAGCCTGGCCGGACTCAGCATGCTATTGGCTGCATGGGCCTTGCTGTATCGCCGCTGCGCATCCTGATATAGGATCGTCCCTTATTCCCCGGATACCAAGCGTTCTGCACTGATCCTTTACCCAGCCCAGCCTGCGAGTAAGCCTCCACGGGTGCCTCAAGACAGTCCCTGACATTCAGGCAAGCAATATGTAAGGATAGGTTGATAGAATGTAAAGATTAACAACGGGGATATGATGATTTTCAAGAAAATTGCATTGGTTGGCGCCTTGCTCGGCACCGGTTTGGCACAGGCGTTTGCGCCTCAGACAGGCACCTGGATTGTGACCAGCGAAGTCAATGGCAAGCCAGGCCGTGGCTTGGCGATTGATGTGCAGGACAATACCTTGGTCATGCAAATGTATGCATACGATGCCAGTGGTAACGCTACGTTCTATATGACCAGCGGCACCTTGGCCAATGACAATTACGCAGCACCCCTCAACAAATACCGTGGCGGTCGTTATCTCGGTAGCGGCGAGCTGTCCGGCAAGGAAGATGGCAGTGCAGGCACTGTGTCGATGCGCTTTGTCTCGGGTACCAAAGGCTACATAACGCTTCCTGGCGAGGCAGAGAAAGAGATTTCGCGTTTTAACTTTGCTTACGGCAATGATCCCCAAGGCCTCAAAGGCATATGGCTGTTCAGTCCCCTCAATTCACTGACGCCAACGGCAGACTTTTTCAGGCTCGAAAAGGCGCAACCAGCGACGCAGTATGGCAATGGCCTCATGGCCAGCTCAGATGGCAGCTTTGGCTGCGAACACCAAGTCACCGGTAATGCCGCCGGAACCGTACTCTGTGTCAAGGTGAACTCGGCAGGTAAAGTTCTGCGCGGCTACCAATTCATCTATAGCGTGAATGACGGAGAAGGCAATTTGCTCAATAGCCTTGGCCAGGCTACGTCGATTGCCGCCATGCGCCGTTTGGCAAACCGCACAGACACCGGCACAGGGATTTTCCTGAAATCCGAGTCGAGTGAAGAAGCTGCAGCAGCTGTGGTAAGCCCAGACCAACTGCGCCTGGCCATCGAAAGCGTGGCAGCACAAGTGGAATAAGCGACAGCGCTCTCAGACCCCACTTTTCAACTGCCTCCAAGAAGTTGGACAGTTGAATCTTAAAGGCTCGAGGCCTGGGTTCGGTACTCTATCGGACCCAGGCCTTTTAGTTTGAGCTTCAAACGGATGAGGTTGTCGTTGTGAATGCTGTCTTGTAGCCCTTTAGACAGTTGAACGATGCCCCCAAACCTGCCAAACCATAGGAACCTCGGCTTGCGTGTTCCCAGTTTGGCGCTCTCATCTTATTTCGCCTTGGAAAAAACCCCATGGCTTGAACTGGTGTCCACCTTCAGAGGTGCAGTTCCTCCCGCGGTTTTTAGTATCCGCGTTGCCGCGTCCGTTTCAAGAAACACTAGAGATCGATTTGCGCCTGAATCCCAGCGAGAACTCCTTCTTGCTCCATGTCTTGAACAGCGCCAATGCGGGCTCCTCGACAAGCTTCCACGACACCAGTGCCACTATCCAGGTCAGGGGGATGGCCACCGCCGTCATCTGCAGCGGCGTAGCGGCAGGGTAGAACTTGGCGATCAACTGCTGTATCGGCCAGCCATACAAGTAGGTGCCATAGGAGATATCCAACATCCAGGGCGGTGAAGGCAGGCGTGGAACATATGCCAGCCAGAATATGAAATAGACAAGCGCGACGGAAAAAACCCACTCATAGTGAACCGTGTGCCGGCATACCCAGGCCACCAGTGCCAATAGCGCCACGATGGAGAGGTGCAGTGGAATACGAGTTTTGTGAATGTAGAACAGCGCGCCACAAGCAAAAAACAAGGCCAGCCGGGCGGCTTCCTGCAAGGGAACAGATTGGAGCTGTGCGGACTGGTAGGTCCAGATAGCAAATCCCGCAATCAACGCGCTCGTCAGCCAGCGCCAGGAAAAAATACCCAAGACCCCCAGCACCCCCATATAGAGGTACATAGTCCCTTCAATGGGCAAAGTCCAAAGCGAGCCATTGACAGCGGGGCTGTAACGGTTCCCCTCAAAAACTCCGGGGAGCAGCCACTGTATTTCCGCCAGGGATGCGTTGGACCACACATACGTCCACGTCAGCGGAGATGACCAATAATCGGCCTGCGATTGCACGGTGACAAGGGGGCCCAGCACGAGCGCACAGACAAGTACGCAGACCCATAAGCCAGGAAACAAGCGAACAGCACGCGCCAGGGCGAACCGCACGATGGACTTGCTTCTGTCCAAGCTGCCGGCGACCAGAAAACCGCTGATCAGAAAAAATACCGCTACCGCGACATCGCCTGAATAGCGGTAGTTCAGGTACTGGGTAAAAAAATCGCGCTGAGCGCTGCCCAATGCCGCAAGGGCAAAGCCATGCCCGTAGATGACGAGGGTTGCTGCCACCAGGCGTATCAGCAGAAAATTATCCCTGCGCCCCTCTGCGCCGCCTGCCACCTCCAGGTAGTGTCCAATGGTGTATTTCATAAATGCTTATCGTTCGCCCCATGGCGGTCGTCCTCGATTGGCGTAGTTTTTACAACACCACGGACCTGCTGAACCTTGGCTCAGCCCGATTGCGTGGATCGACTGCAGCACACGCTATACGCTTTCCGGGATCCGTCGCCCTACGCATCATCAAAAAAAGCGGGCTGGGACCACCATGCCGATGGCAGGTGAGGCGCAATGAACGCGCCGCTGGCACCAATGACAAAGCGGATGCACGCGTCAATGGCAAACAGGAGGGCCCACCGATCCATCAACCATGGGATGCCGCTGGCGACAAAGCGCAACTATGCCATGTTTACACGGCCTTTACAGGCTTTTTCGTCACGAATGCGCTCAAGCCCACCGTGCCCTGCGAACAACAGACACCCCAAAATAGCGGACTCTGCTTTGCATAAAAAAAGCGCCCACTGAAAAACCAGTGAGCGCCTTTTTGGCTTGTATGGGCTGGCGTCAATTGAATCCTGCCTTCTATACTACAAAACCTTAGATTTCAAGAATTTTTCTTGTGCCTTATACCCCCTCCTGTACCCCCACTTTTTGAGTGCTACCAAGTTACTCCGATGGGGCAAATCAGAGTCAGCTGACGCCGCTGGTCCTATCGATGGGATAGAAAAGGAAATGCCACATCATGCGAGCCCCACAAAAATCTGTACGGCGAGGGCGTCACAACAAATTAGTCAGGGCTCAACAAGAAGGCAATGGGATGGAAAGACTCCCTTGAAGAGAGAAACGGAAAGTGAACTGCAACGCTTACACCCCTCGCCGATGTCCAGCCTCAGCCAGATCTATGCATCGCATGCGCCGCCCCCAAGTTCCGCCAGCGTCACCATCAGACTCCAGAGCTCCCCGCAGGGAGCCAGCCCTGGCGATACCCGCCATTTCTTTTTAAGTACTCTGCCATGTAGCGCACCAAATCATCATTTCCAAAAACAGCATCGACTATTTTTGATCTATTCTCTCCTTGTTCCATTGATAGTTTTTTAATGTTTTTTATAGATTTTTCAGACAACGAAAAATTCACTTGCTTAGTTGCCTTTGTCGCCCTTGAATTTCTATTATTAAACAGCATTTGTATTTTTTTTATACTCAAATCCACTTTCTCTGGATTTTCTCTGCTATTTTTATAAAAATAAATTCTTATTTCATCAGAATCAGAAAATCTACTGCACCCCGCGCTTGCATTCTTCAAATGGTCATAGGCAGCCAATAGTCTATCAGGTTTACCATCAAACCAACTACATCTTTGCGTCAACTGCTGCGCCTCAAAAACACGAACTTCCAATCGTCTAAGCTCAATCTCTTTCGCAGATGGTGCAACATCCCAAGCGTCAAAAAGAAATATTATTTTTTCCCGAATTGAAAAACCGATATTCCCAAATATCAACCTTAACCCAGAAAATTTCTCATTGAATGAAAATCTATTACCAGGAAGTTGATTTGCAAAATCAGAAACAAAAATTTCATCAATGTACGAGTTGCAAATAAACTCCTCAAACTTAGATTCACCAATAAAACCAAAGTTAGACTCATGCAACCTTTTTGAAAGAGTATATCTCTTGAAATCCCTTACTATTGCCTCAGTCCACCCTGCATTGGAACTCAACACCTGCATTACGTCAATTTTAAATGAAGACTGCATACGAAATCGCGAGTCAGCCCCTAATCGAAGTGCTGCGGCAAGATACCTAAATCCTCTTTCATCTATTGAACATCCTTCAAAAATTTTATCAAATTGATCGATCAAATTTTGATTAGGGTTTGGTGCTTTGTAAATTGGCATTTATACGTAGGTATTTTCAAGATGAAATCAAGCAACTTTCTAGCCGCCATCTAGACATCATATAGGCATTCTTTGAGCGTGTCACCTTCGTGGCAACTCAAGCCTTCCGTCGCTAGTTCCCAGGTCGAGTGCAGAACGATCAGCAAACCTCATGGCATCGACTTACGAGCGTTAGCAGCGTGGCCGCCCTTAAAACGAAATAGACGTAACAGGCAACGCCTCACCGTACAACGGTATTTCGATTCTCTGGCTTGAGTCAGTGCTAATAAAAAATCAATTTATCGCGTCATTAATGAATCCAATGAATCAACCTTGGAGTTCATCATGCGCATTCTAAAACTGAAAGAAGTTCTCAATCGAACGGGTCTTGGTAAAACCACCTTATATATGCTCATCAGCAATGGGAATTTTCCTCAGCAAATCCCTTTAGGATTGCGTGCAGTTGGCTGGCTGGAGAGTGAGATTGATGCATGGATTCTTGATAAAATTGAATCCAGGAACAGGATAACTTCTTAATTATTTTACAGAGTGGAAATTTATTTAAAAATCTCGGAAAATTGCCTTTAACATCAAAAAACAAAGGCAATTTCTCGTGATTTCAGAGGAAAGTCATCAATCCCAACCTGAAGGGTTTGTATGTTTAAGTATTATTAATAGAAGAACTTATAAACATACATTGATCAGAATTCCTCAATATCCAACTCATTATTAATTAACAAAAGGTACTTTTAATTACTTTAATTTTAAAAATTAAAATATTAATCCTAAAGTGAAGTGTATGTCTAATCCACAAAGGACATACTTCATGAATCAATTTTTATTCAACAGTAATTTTCACCCGTGTAACCAACATAGCTATCGCGGCTATGACACTCAATCAAAGCATGGCCCACTCATTCAGAATTACCTAAATAGAACTCATACGTGTTTTACCAAAGCACTAGACGACTATGGTCGCGTATGCCTCATTCGGTTTGATCTGCACGTACCTGAGGTGTGCACACCAGAAGCATTGACGGACAATAGGTTGATTTATCGATTCTTCTCTTCACTCAAAGCAAAAATCGCATACTCTCAAGATCAAAGCATAAAGCTTGGAAATCGTGTTCACCACACGGAATTGCGCTATATCTGGTGCAGAGAGTTAAGTACTCAAGGGCGCGTTCACTTTCATGTGGCGCTGCTGCTCAATGCTGCTGCGTATTCATTCATTGGTAAATTTAATTTATCAAACAACAATATGTACTCCCGCATCCATCAAGCATGGGGAAGCGCTTTGCACGCATTTCCAGAGGATTTACAGGGGCTTATTCACATTCCTGAAAACCCATGCTACGAGATCATTCGTGGTAATGATGCGTCGTTCAATGAGGCTTTCAAGCGCGTCAGTTATCTGTGCAAAGTGAACTCTAAGGAGTTTGGCAATCACTACCATTGCTTTGGGTGCAGCAGGGTTTAGCCGTGCAGTGAGATCAAGCGGACAAGAAAAAAGCAGTGGGTTATTCATCCACTGCTTGTCTTTCGCGTGTGAGGTCACTTGTAGTACTTCTGACACTCACTGCTCTCAAACGCCTTAGTCAGTATCTCTGCCTGTGCCCTGGGCCCATAGCGGTATAGCGGAACGTCGTCCTGGAACCTCTCGTTCATGCGTATTCCAAGATAGGTCGGGCCAGTGGATGTGCTCAGCTTTTCCATCTCAATCGTCACCGTTGCCATGGCTCTTTTGGCGGCGGCATCTTTTCCAAGAAGACTGGCTACCTTTGCGCACCTGAAGGCCTTGTAGACCTTGTCTTCTGCCGAGCTGCAACCCGTCAGAACCAATGTGCTTATTGCCAGTACAGCGAGCAGTCCAATGGATCGGATTTTGTAGATATTCATGTCCAATGCGATCTGGGTAGTGCTCATGATTCGTCTCATAGCTTCTTGACGCATTCCAAGCCCTTTGCGACGAAGCCGGCAAAGTCTTCATCGTCGAAGTGATCCATGACCTTCTTCTCCAACGCTTTGAAGTACGGTTCTGTGCCGCTTTGCACACTGCCCCAAGCACCCTTTTCATCAATGATGCGTTTGTCGGTATCGAATGACAGCACGCATGCCGCCAAGGACTTTTCCATCATGCGGCGGTTCTCGCTTCTGCGTCCGCTGTCACTACTTCCTGCGAACCATTTGCTGTTGCGGTATTCCAGAACTTCTAGAAATGAATTTCCAAAGTCCTCTACAGAGTCTCCATCAATCTCTGGTTCGATGGAGAACACATACGAGGGCCAGAAAAGCAGGCCTCCCGACAATGCCTGCCCTACATTACGCGCCGTCCCACCGGATCGATAGCCATTGGCACTGTTCCAGTACACAAGTGGCACACACAGGAGACCTACCAACAGGTATCCACCAATCACCTTCCCAATCGTCATCTCAAAGGCTCCCTCTTAAGATCCAGAACACACTGTCCTTAGTGGGCCTGCGCCCCGTCGCACAGTCCTCCTTCAGCGCTTGCCTCCCTCGGCCAAGACTATCAAGCCCCATACGGCCAAGGCCGGTATCAACCACCAGCCAAACAGATACATAAAGAAGATCGCGAACAGCACGCACAGAATCAAATTGGCAATGAACGAGACCATGTGATCACCCATATGTGAAGCAAACTCCGTAGATACAAATGTATCAGAAATGCATCCTGATGAGGTGTCAGCCAAGCCTCAGCCCCCTACCCAGTTGCCCGATCCAGACAATCTGCGTGATGTCTTGGCGTACTGGGTACGTCTCAAACGTGTGGAAAAGGGTTGGTCGCAGGAGCGCTTGGCGCTGGAGTGCGAGCTCGACAGAACCTATGTGTCTGCTGTGGAGCGGTCGCGCTGGAATGTGTCGCTCTCCAACATGGAGCGGCTTGCCCAAGCTCTGGGGGTGGATGTCTGGACGTTGCTAAAGCCACCGCAATCAGACGGCAGCGTGCAGTAAGCGAGTTCATCGGCCTTCAAACCAGATGACATATGGCCATGAACTCCCCCCAAAGGAGCAGTTCATGGTCCATAAGATAGTTCCCTGAATGGTTGGCTGCTCGTGCTTTCTCGCATTCCTTCAAGCGGGCTTACGACTCTTCTAGTACCTTCTGCTTGATCGATTTCATGATGGAAATCTTCTGCCGGTTATTTTTCGACCAGCTCAGCTCAAAGCAACTGCGACCGAACTGGGCTCGCACAACCTGCACTTCCCGTATGGGAGCTATGTATCCAGCTTGCTGAGCGGAGAGCAGTTGCAGCACATGCTGACGATCTTCCTCGATCAGAGTGGCACCAACTGGGTAGCGATGCAATATGCCAGTAAAACAAAGCCGGGCCTGGTTGATGCTAGAAAACGATTGATCACCGACATGAACGGGAATCGGCTGGGTCATCGGAACCTCCTCTGTGAATCCTCTTATTAACTGCTGCACACAGCGTGAAGCATTCACAATATTTGGTCGATCGAGTGGGCGAAGAGATGCATTTTTGCTACCAAACTGAGCCTGCAGGGAAGACGCAATCTCACCGTCCTACAGTTAGCTCAAATCCGAGCACTGGTTAGATGTAGAAGCCAGCTCTGGCCTTTCTCAGTCAAGTCGAAGGCACAACCTTTCGAAATTCAATCGTTTTTTGTCAAGAATTGGAAAATTTTGCACTATCCTGCAGTCTTCCAACAATCATTTGACCGCCCTCTCCATGTTCAACAACACCAGCGAAAGCGAAATCCTGACGATCAAGGAAGTCGCCGAGTTCCTGAAGGTGACGGAGCGCACGATCTACCGACTCGCAGCTGCCAAGCAAATACCTGCTTTCAAGGTCGGCGGTACATGGCGCTTCCGGGCGACAGATATCGACGGCTGGATAGCCGACCAGTCGAAGAAGGCGGAGAACACCGATTGATCTCCGCCTACCACGCAAAGTACTACGCCCAAGAGCTGACGCGGCGACATGCCGCCGATGGCGTTGATCGCCTCTCCCAATCGCTGTTCGATGCCAGCGTAGATCTGAACCCGCATCAGATCGAGGCGGCTCTGTTCGCACTTCGGAACCCGTTGCAAGAAGGCGTGCTGCTGGCTGACGAGGTGGGGTTGGGCAAAACCATTGAGGCCGCGCTGGTGGTTTGCCAGTACTGGGCCGAGCGCCGTCGTCGGCTGCTGGTCATATGCCCGGCTAGCCTGCGCAAGCAATGGGCGCAGGAGCTGCACGACAAGTTCGCTGTGCCCACCACCGTGGTGGATGCCGTTTCTCTGCGCAAGCAGTCCGCTGGCGACATGCTCGCCACCCTACAACGGCAGGTTGGCAAGGCGGTCGTCATCATGTCCTACCAGTTTGCCGCCAAGCTGGAAGCCGAGCTGCGGGCCGTGCCTTGGGATGTAGTGGTCATCGACGAAGCGCACAAGCTGCGCAATGCTCACCGCGCCAGCAACCGCACGGGGCAGGCGCTCAAGCGTGCGTTGCAAGGCCGCAAGAAGCTGCTGCTCACCGCCACGCCGCTGCAGAACTCGCTGATGGAGCTGTACGGCCTGTCCACGCTGATCGACGAGCACATGTTCGGCGACGAAACCGCCTTCCGCAAGCAGTTCATGAACAGTGGAACGGGTTTAGACGAACTGCGCGCGCGTCTTGCCAGTTTTGCCAAACGAACACTGCGCCGCGACGTGTTGGAGTACATCAAGTACACCGAGCGCAAGGCGCTCACCCAGCCATTCAACCCCACTGACGACGAGCAGGCGCTGTACGAGCGCATCTCGGCCTTTCTGCAAAAGGAAGACTCCTACGCCCTGCCCAAGCAGCAGCGCCACCTCACAGCACTGATCTTGCGCAAGCTACTGGCCTCCAGTTCGCACGCCGTCGCTGCCACCTTGGTCTCCATCCGCGAGCGCCTGCAGGGATTGCTCACAGCAGACAAAGCGGAAGACGATGGCAGCCAACTGGTCGAAAAACTCATTGCCGAGGACGACCTGGAGCAGGACTACCTGGAAGAGGAAGCCAGCGAGGCAGAAGAAAACGCCGAAGGCCCGACGCTTGCGCCAGCCGAAGAAGGTAAACCGGGCGCTGCAAAAGATGCCCATGCCGTCCGCGCCGCCATCACCACAGAGATCGCGGAGCTGACCGCATTCGTCGATGCCGCCCAAGCCCTGAAAACCGACACCAAGGCGCAGGCGTTACTCAAGGCGCTCAACCTAGGTTTCGGCAAGATGACCGAGCTGCGCGCACCACGCAAAGCTATCATCTTCACAGAGTCCAAGCGCACGCAGGAGTACCTGCACCGCTTTCTCTCCGCCAACGGCCACGCAGGCAAGTTGGTGCTGTTCAGCGGCACCAACAACCATGAAGACTCCACCGTCATCTACCAGCGCTGGCTCGAAGAGTACAAAGGCACGGATCGCGTCACCGGCTCGCCGCAGGTGGATCGCCGCACCGCGCTGATCGACCACTTCCGCAAGGATGACGGCACCGGTGCGGAAATCATGATTGCCACCGAAGCGGCAGCCGAAGGCGTCAACCTGCAGTTCTGCGCGCTAATCATCAACTACGACTTGCCATGGAACCCGCAGCGTGTCGAGCAGCGCATTGGCCGCTGCCACCGTTACGGTCAGCGTTTTGATGTGGTGGTCATCAACTTTCTCAACACCCGCAACCAGGCCGATCAGCGCGTGCTGGAACTGCTCACCGAGAAATTTAACCTGTTCTCGGGGGTGTTTGGCGCAAGCGATGAAGTGCTGGGCCGCATCGAAGGTGGCCTCGATTTTGAGAAACGCATCCTCCAGATTTACGATACCTGTCGTCAACCCGAGCAGATCGAAGCCGCTTTCAATGCACTCCAAACAGAGCTGGAAGAAGCCATTGCCGACCGAATCAAAGACACACAGTCACAACTGCTGGAAAATTTTGACGAGGATGTTCACGACCGCCTCAAACTGCGTCTTCAAGACGCCGAAGCGCGGCTCGACAAGCTGGGGCGCTGGTTCTGGGGTGTCACCTGCTTTGCATTGGACGGCCGCGCGCGCTTCGACGAGCAGTCCTACGCGTTTTCTCTGAGCACGCCGCCAACTGGGATCGCCACAGGTCGCTATCAGCTCATTCGTGGTGCGGCGCAGCCGGACATGCTGGCGCACGCCTACCGCCTCAGCCACCCGCTGGGGGAGTGGAGCATTGATACCAGCCTGAATGCGGCAACGCCCGTCGCCACCTTGAAGCTCGACTACAGCAAACATGGCGCACGCGTCTCAGTCATCGAGAGACTGCGCGGCCTATCCGGCTGGCTGACGCTGGCTCGGCTGGAGGTCAGCGCATTCGAGACCTCCGAGACGCTGCTGTTCTCCGGCCTCACCGACGATGGCCAGGTGTTGGATCAGGAGACCTGCGAAAAGCTGATGGCCATTCCAGCAGCAGACAAACCAACGCCTTTGAGCACTGCCGCGCCCGAGGTACTGATAGCCAATAGCCAGCGCGCGGTCGCCGCCACCATTGCTCA
The DNA here is from genome assembly GCF_014076495.1 of Comamonas koreensis. Taxonomy (NCBI): domain Bacteria; kingdom Pseudomonadati; phylum Pseudomonadota; class Betaproteobacteria; order Burkholderiales; family Comamonadaceae; genus Comamonas; species Comamonas koreensis. The sequence continues at coordinate 3,826,836 of NZ_CP043575.1, forward strand.
GGTGCTGGAAGCTAACCAGCGCCTATTCAATGAAGAACGGGACAAGCTGGAGCGCTGGGCTGATGACAAGCTGCTGGCCGCAGAGGAAGCCCTGAAGAACACGAAGGCACGCATCGCACAATTGAAGCGCGACGCTCGCAAGGCTGTCACGTTGCAGGAGCAAGACGGCATCCAGCGCGAACTGTCTGAGCTGGAACGCAAACAACGCCGTCTGCGGCAGGAAATCTTTGCCGTCGAGGACGAGATCATCGCCAAGCGCGACGAATTGATTGCATCGCTTCAGCAGCGCCTGCAAGAAAAAACGAGTAGCGAGACCCTGTTTAGCGTGCGCTGGCAGTTGATCTGAAACACAAATCCTTTAAAGAATCAGAAATCCCGAGATCGGTGCAAATCATGACTAACAAAAACAATCCGAAATTCCAGGAGCTCGTCGCCAAGTTGCGCGAGATCTTTCAGATAGATCGTCCAGAACTGGATTTCGGTATCTACCGCATCCTCAACGCCCGCGCGGGCGAGATCAATGACTACTTGCAAAACCGGCTGGCGGAGAAGGTCCAACAAGCGCTCTCTGCAGGCTCTACCGAAAGTAACAAGCAACTGCAAGTCGAGTTGCAGGAAGCCGAGAAGAAGGCCCAAGCCTTGGGCGTCAGCCCCGAAGCCGTGCCCAAGGTGCTGGAACTGCGCACAAAGCTGCAGGAGACAGCAGCAGGCAATAACGAACACGAAAATGCTGTGTTCTCCCATCTGCTGACCTTTTTCTCGCGGTATTACCAAAATGGCGACTTTATTAGCCAGCGCCGCTACAAGGGCGATACCTACGCCATCCCGTACGCGGGCGAAGAGGTGATGCTGCACTGGGCCAACAAGGATCAGTACTACACGAAGAGCGGCGAGAACTTCAGCAACTACAGCTTCAAGTTGGAAGATGGCCGCACGGTGCATTTCCGCCTCGCCGCCGCCGACACCGCCAAAGACAACCGCAAGGACAACGACAAGGAACGTCGATTTGCCCTGGTAGCGGCCAAGACCGTTACCCGCGTGGATGAAAACGGCGACGAGGTCGAAGAAGAGCTGGTGCCAGTGGCGGAAGTTTCAGGCAGTGACGGCGACCAGGAGCTGATCATCCGCTTCGAGTACGCTGCCCAGCCCAAAGGCACCAAGCAGGAGGTGCTGGTCACCAAGGCCGTAGAGGTCGTGCTGGCGGACGCAGTCGTCAAGGCCCGCTGGCTGGCCCTGGGCCAGCGCGCACCTACAGAGAAAAACCCGCAGCGCACCCTGCTGGAAAAACACCTGAACGACTACACCACCAAGAACACGGCGGACTACTTCATCCACAAGGATCTGGGTGGTTTCCTGCGGCGTGAGCTGGACTTCTACATCAAGAACGAAGTCATACATCTAGATGATGTGCAGAACGCGAGCGCGTTCGCGGACATCGAGAAGAACCTTCGGATGATCCAGTGCTTGCGCGGCATCGCGCTGGAGCTGATCACTTTCTTGGCCCAGTTGGAGGACTTCCAAAAAATGCTGTGGCTTAAGAAGAAGTTCGTGGTTTCCAGCCACTACTGCATCACGTTGGATCGGGTGCCGGAAGCGCTATGGGAGGAGGTGGCGGCGAACGAGCAGCAGTGGGCGCGGTGGAAACAGCTGGGCGTTTGGGATGGCGATGGGGCCGGCACGGTGGATGACTTGAAGGGTGCACCGTATCGAATGGTGGATACGAGTCTGTTTTTGACCGATTTCACAGCCCGTTTGCTGAATCAAGTGGCCGATATAGACGAAACAACAAATGGCATTCTCGTACACGGCGACAACTTTCAAGGGCTCTCTCTTCTTCAAACGAAGTACAAGAGCGAAGTTAACTGCATTTATATCGACCCCCCATACAACACAGATGCAACCGTAATTGAATATAAAAATGGCTACAGGGACTCAAGTTGGCTTTCTTTGATTTCTTCTCGCTTGCCTGCTGGCAAGAGTCTTCTTCGAGAAGAGGGTGTTCATATATTGACAATTGATGACTACGAACACTCGGCCGTGAGGCAACTTTTGGATATTGAGTTCGGATCAGAAAATTTCCTGGCAACAGCTGTAATCAGAAACAATCCATCCGGAAGATCAACTGTTAAGGGATTTTCTGTGAACCATGAATTCGCAATTTTTCATGGTGCCAACGCGGAAAGATCTAGTGTCGGGAGGCTAGAGCATAACGATGAGCAAAAAGGAAGATACGACCTCATAGATGAAGTTGGACCATACGAGTGGGAGAACTTTAGAAAAAGCAGCGCAGGATCAGATAGGGCCAGTCGGCCAAAGCAGTTTTATCCAATCTATGTAAACAAAAATACCTTGTCGCTAAGGATTCCTGAACTTAGGTGGATCGACGAAATTACTGCGTATGACATTTTGGATCAGCCTGAATCTACTGAACTGATCGTTTATCCGGTTGATGGAAGCGGCACGGAAAAGGTTTGGCGCTGGGGGCTTGAAAGAGCAAGAAAAGATTCGAATACTCTTATGGCTAAGTGGACCAAGGACGATACACGCCTTGAAGTTTACGGGCGCAAGTATCTAAATCAAGAGGGTTTGCTCCCAAGAACCTGGTGGGACAAACCTGATTACTCAGCCCGAGACAATGGAACCAGATTACTGCGAGATATGTTCGAGTCGAATGTGCCATTCGATTTTCCAAAAGCTTTAAATGCGGTTATTGACAGCATAAAAATTGGATGCACAGCACCTTACGGCATCGTACTCGACTACTTTGGTGGAAGCGGAACTACGGCTCATGCTGCTATCGAATTGCGACGAACCGCCAAAATGGCTGGAAAAGACTACGATGTTAAATTTATCCTCATCGAACAAGGAGAGTACTTTGATGCGGTAACGAAATCGCGAGCAATCAAGGCCACTTATTCTTCGAAGTGGAAAGATGGTAAGCCGACAGAACCAAAATCTGGTTTTTCCAATTGCTTCAAGGTCATTAAGCTCGAAAGCTACGAAGACACCCTGAACAACCTGCAACTGCGCCGTACGTCCGCGCAGGGCGATCTGCTGAACACCCTGCCGCAGCAGGCCAAGGAGGACTACCTGCTCAACTACCTGCTAGACGTGGAAAGCCGTGGCTCGCTACTGTCGGTAGAGGATTTCAAGAAGCCCTTCGACTACACCCTCAACGTGGCCGTGGACTCGGCGGGCGCGTTCGAGCCGCGCAAGATCGATCTGGTCGAGACCTTCAATTTCCTGATCGGCCTGCGGGTCAAGCACATCGACGCCCAGCCGCAGCGCGGCTTCGTCACGGTCACCGGCACGCTGCCCAGTGGTGAAACCTGCCTCGTGCTGTGGCGCGACTGTGATGTTCTGGACTACGAAGGCATCAGCAAGCTCTGCGACAAACTGGCCATCAACCCGGCGGACAACGAGTTCGACGTGGTTTACATCAACGGCGACCACAACATCCCCACCGTGCTGACGCAAACCGCCGAGGAAGGCGGTGTCACCCGCGTGCTCAAGCTGCGCCAGATCGAGCCGGAGTTTCTGGAGCGCATGTTCTCCGTGGAGGACATCTGATGGCACGGCCACGCAAGACGACTGCCGCTGCTGGCGGCACTGCGACCGCTCGTAGTGGTGGCAAGAAGCGCAGCTTCCATCAGGAACTGGTGCTCAACCGCTGGGTGCTGGGTTTTTTTCAGGGCGGCACACTGGCGGCACTAAAGATGCGCCTGGGCGATGACCGCCTCGAGGGCAGCGACGAGGACGGCCAGACCAAGTTCTTCCACGAGCTAACGCGAGGATTGTTCGATCCCAACAAGGTGCCTGAGGCAGACCTGCGGCGCTACGACTTGAACATCGTTGCCCACTGGCAGGCCATCACCGCCCAGCGCAACAAGATGGAGGGCCATGAGCTGCAGATGAAGTACTTCCAGTATCTCTCGCTGCTGTTCACCGAACTGTATCTGGACTGGTATTTCAACCACCGCCAAGACCTGCTCGACGGGCTGAACGAGGAAATGGCGCGCTACCGCACCGAGGCGGGCGCAGAACCTTTCCGCGATTTCGAAGCGGACGACCTGAACAAGATCGCCTTCTGGAATGCCACCGGCAGCGGCAAGACGCTGCTGCTGCACGTCAACGTCCGCCAATACCTGCACTACTTTCAAGCGGGACACATCGATCAGCTTCCAGACAAGATTATTTTGCTCACGCCCAACGAGGGCTTGAGCTTGCAGCACTTGGACGAGCTACAGCTTTCAGGCTTTACGGGGCAGCTGTTCAATAAGTCGCTTTCCATGAGCTACCGTGGTGCCATTGAGGTCATTGACATCAACAAGCTCGGCGACCAAATGGGCGATAAGACTGTCGCCGTAGAGGCCTTCGAAGGCAATAACCTAGTACTGGTGGACGAAGGCCATCGTGGTACGGGCACAGCAGCAGGCGCCTGGATGGCGCGACGCGAGGCGCTGGTCCGTGGTGGTTTTGCCTTCGAGTACTCGGCCACCTTCGGGCAGGCGGTGGCCAAGGGCATGACCGTGGCGGCAGCGGAAGAAGACATCCAGAAGAAGCGCGCCAAGATGCTGTTCAACACCACCAGCCTGCGCAGTCTGGACGACGGACAAAAGGCGCAACTCGCGCTGACCGCCGAGGACAAGCGCCGCGCTCGCATCACCGCTACGCGCGAGATTTACGCCAAGTGCATCCTCTTCGATTACTCGTACAAGTTCTTCTATGAGGACGGCTACGGCAAAGAGTCGCTGATCCTCAACATGAATGGCGATGCCTACGAGCAAGCAGACAACGCGCGCAAGTATTTCACCGCCTGCCTGTTGGCCTACTACCAGCAGCTATGGCTGTGGAGCATGCACCGCGACAAACTCGCCGACTTCAACATCGAGAAGCCACTCTGGGTTTTCGTTGGCAACACGGTGTCAGGCGAGGAGTCGGACATCCTGGAAGTGGTGAACTTCCTCGCCGACTTCCTGAACAGCGAAGCGCAGATCAAGAGCTGGCTGACCGACCTGATTGCGGACAAGGCGCAGATTTTGGACGCCAAGGGCAATAACATCTTCAGCGGGCGTTTCACGCCCCTGATGGGCTTCGGCGGTCGCGTGGATGATCTGTACGCCGACATCCTGCTGCGCGTGTTCAATGCCTCGGCCCGCCAGAGATTGAAACTGGTCAACATCAAGAGCAGCAAGGGTGAGCTGGCGTTGCGCGTGGGCGATGCAGAGCCCTTCGGCCTCATCAACATCGGCGACGATGCGGGCTTCTTCGGGATGGCGGAGGACGTGGAGGCCTTCGATAGCGAACGCGACGACTTCGGCGGCGCGCTGTTCGGCACGCTGAACAACAAGGACAGCCACCTCAACGTGCTGATCGGCTCGCGCAAATTCACGGAAGGCTGGAGCAGTTGGCGCGTGTCCACGATGGGTCTGCTGAACATGGGCCAGGGTGAAGGCTCGCAGATCATCCAGTTGTTCGGACGCGGGGTGCGCCTCAAGGGCAAGGGATTCTCGCTCAAGCGCACCCTGCCGCAGGACCGACCCAAGGGCGTGCATCTGGACAAGCTGGAGGCGCTGAACATCTTCGGCGTGCGCGCCAGCTACATGGCCGCGTTCAAAGAGTACCTGCGGGAGGAAGGCATCACGCCCAGCGATGAAGTGCTGGAGCTGGACTTCCCAACGCGGGCCAACCTGCCCAAAGGCAAACTCAAGACCTTGGCGCTGAAGGATGGCTACAAGGACAACCAGAAACTTGGGTTCAAGCGCACACACTTTCCGTGGCTGTACGAAATACCCACGCAGTTCCAGGGCAAGATCAAGCCCCCCCATGTGGTACTCGACCTGTACCCGCGTGTCGAAGCGCTGTCCAGCAAGGACAAGGGCACAATCCCCACGACGGAAGCCCGCAACAAGGGCAAGCTGAATCAGACGCTGTTCCCGGCTTTCAATTGGGATCGCATCTATCTGGCGTTGCAGGATTACAAGTTGCAGCGCAGCTGGAGCAACCTGCGGTTGGAACAGCAGAAGCTGATTGACTTCTGTGCGGGCACGCAGGATTGGTACACGCTGTTCATCCCGGCGGCGGAACTGAACGTGACGACCTTCGCCGACATCCGCAAGCAGGAAGACATCCTGCTTCGACTGCTGACGGACTACACCGACCGCTTCTACAAGGCCCTGAAGACGGGCTACGAAGGCCAGTTCTACGACATCACCCACATCGATGAAGATCACGGGTCGATGCTCAAGCTGTACCAGTTCGAGATCGAGAACAGCGACGACGGTCTGGAATATCAGGCGAAGCTGGAAGTGCTGAAGAAGCTGGTGGCGGACGGCAAGATCGGCGAGGCCAGCAAATGGAACGCACCACACATGGTCGCCATCAGCTTCGACCGCCACTTGTACTACCCGCTGCTGGCATTGGAGGACAAGGATGCGGTGCCGCTGAAGCTGCGTCCGTTGGCGTTTGACGCGCCGAGCGAATGGGACTTTGTCCGCGATCTGGAGGCGTTCTACAACTCCAGCGAAGGCAAGGAAGCGATTGGCCCGCGCAGTCTGTACCTGCTGCGCAATGCGGATCGGGAAGAGAAAGGCCTGGGCTTTGCGTTGGCGGGCAACTTCTATCCGGACTTCCTGCTGTGGCTGGTGGACGATGCCAGCGGCAAGCAGTGGCTGACCTTCGTCGATCCGAAGGGTCTGCGCAATCTCGACCTGTCGCACCCCAAGCTGGGTCTGTACAAGGAAGTGAAGACTCTGGAAACGACGCTGGCGGGACAGGCCAAGGCGGGCGAAGCGCCGCTCGTCCTGAATGCCTTTGTCCTCTCGCCAACGAAGTTTGCCGACCTGCTCAACGTGGGCGACCCGACAAAAAAGGCCGATCTGGAAAGCCGCAACGTGTTGTTCATGGAAGATGGTGCCAGCACCTACTTGAAGAAGTTGTTCCAGGTGCTGGTCTGAACAATCGCTAGTTCCCAGCTTTGTGCATTGAAAGATTTAGAGAAGACGAGACATGGCCCGCATCGAAAACCACAAATACAGCATTGAGGAAGCCTTCAGGGAGTGCTTCTACATCGTCCCGGATTACCAGCGCGAGTACGTCTGGACGGACAAGGAAGTGCATCAGCTACTGGAGGACATCGGCGAACAGATCGATGCGGGCACAACACGGGAATACTTCATCGGCACGGTGCTGGTGTCGCCGACCGATCAGAAGAACCACTACGAGGTCATCGACGGCCAGCAACGTCTGACCACGTTCTTCCTGTTACTGTGCGCGTTGCGGAACTTCCTGCAACAGGAACCGGAAGCCCAGCACCTCAACCGGCTGATTTCCGACAGCTACACCGGTAGTACCGGGATCGTGACTCGTCTCAAGCTTGATCCCCGTTACGAAAGCGCGGCTGAGGTCATGGTTAAGGTGGTCGAGATCAATGGCGATCCCGTGGCCGTGCGCTCCGGCGTTCAGGCATCGGGGATCGCCAGCTTCGGATCGCTGGAAAACCTCATCAACGCCTACTCAACGTTGTACCGTTATCTGAAAGACAACTACGACGACGCCGCCAAGCTCAAGAAGTATTGGTTCTATCTCGCTACAAACGTCGTGTTCATCCAGATCTCCACTGACGTCAGCAGCGCGCTGAAGATTTTCGAGACCATCAACGAACGCGGCGTGGGCCTGAACCCGATGGACTTGCTGAAAAACCTGCTGTTCACGCAGGTCAAGCAAGCCCAGTTCACCCAACTCAAGGACGAGTGGAAGAAGATCACCAAGCCGCTGGAGAAGCAAAAGGAAAAGCCGCTACGCTTCCTGCGCTACTTCCTGATGGCCAACTACGCCATCAAGAACGAACGCGGGGACGCGGTAGTCCGCGAGGACGAAATCTACGACTGGTTCATCGCGAAGGACAACGCGACACTGTGCGATTACGCAGGCAAGCCCTTCGAGTTCGTGCGCAAGGTGATTCGCAACGTCGAGCACTACCTGGCCTTCGCCAATGGCCTCGGTAACGATGGAAAGCCGAGTCTGGCGATGGACAGCCTGAAGCGGCTGGCAGGCGGCGCGTTCAGTTTGCACTTCGTCCTGCTGCTTGCAGCGGCGAATTTCCCCAAGCCGCTGTTCGACCATTTCGTGGCGCAGCTGGAAAGCTTCCTCTTCTACTACATCTTCACCAAGACGCCAACCAAGGATCTGGAACGCAGCTTCTCCCAATGGGCCGACGAGCTGCGCACGATTGCAGAGACGACCGATCCGGTGAAGCAGAAGGCTCAGCTCAACGCGTTCATCGCCGAGCGCTTCGAGAAGAACATGGCGGGCAAATCACAGGAGCTGGCCGACGCCCTCAAGCGTTTCACGCTGTACTCGATGCAGCAGTACCGCACGCGCTATCTGCTGGCGCGCCTAACGCAGCACGTCGAGATGGCGTTCAGCGGGCTGAAGGTGCCGGGCAGTCTGGAGCCTTTCACCAATCTGGAAATCGAGCACATCCTGCCCAACAAGCCAGAGGACGATCTGCGCGGCAGGTGGGCGGCCGAAAACCCGGAGATGGCCTACGACGACTACAAGAACCGGCTGGGCAACCTGACCTTGCTGGAGAAGCCCATCAACATCGTTGCTGGCAATGATTTCTACAAAGGTAAGCAGATCGAATACAGCAAGAGCGGCAACTACTTGACTCGCAGTCTGGTGGCGCTAACCGACGTTGGGCAAAACACGTCCATTTCGCGAATTAACGCAAAGCTGGCGGCATTCCCCGCATGGAATGCCGCAACCATCGAAAAACGGCACGCAATGCTCATCGCCCTGGCGCAGAATGTCTGGAAAACCACCGCTATCGATGTCTGATCAAGGGCTGTGCGACGGAGCTTGTTCTGCCGCACTACTCTCTATCTCACGCATGAAATGGCATTAACAGTCTAACGCTTCCATCACTTGTCGAGTGTGATCGGAATCAGTATATTCAGGAAAAAAAGATCTCAGAAAGAACTACCTACCAAAAGGCAGGCGATCTAAAGAGACCCAAGTGAATTGGTCTTATGCTGGCTTTATTTCAACCAAGGAACTGAGCACAGCACGCCATGCGTGACCGTCTACGCTGCGGACCATCCAGCCCCCAGAATCCAAGAACGTAGCTTTCGCCCCATAGCCAGATGCCCACGGCGGACTCAACTCTCGTCCAACCAACAACATTGAAACCGGCTGATCGTTCAACGCACAGAGCGAAGCAGGCTTTACCTCCACACCAACTAACCACACCCAACACGGCGGTATCTGCCGCAGTTCATGCTGACGCTCCAAACGGGCAATCGCGCCACCACCAGATCCAATGGTATTTGCGACCTTGTGAATGAGTTCCTGACCTGGTCCGAATTGCACATCAATTTCGAATGTTGGCAAAATCTCTCGCAACGCAGAAGCCACATTTGCAGGATCACCTGTTGGAACAGGCGACTTCTGCATACGCGTCAGCGACACAGGACGCTGCCCCAAAACAGAGGCGCAGCAACGCACGCACCATCCGGCACCTTCCGGGTCATCTTCAACGGCCCACGGATACGCGGCTGATCCCATATCTAGTCGCGCCCAGCTTCTGCGTCCCGATCGGGATCGTGTCTGGTAATCCCACATGCTGTCGAAGCACAGGCCACGCATGTAGTGGTGCTGCACGCCTCCAGTGTGCGCACGATCATCCATGGCTGACCTCCCGCTGGCGCATTCTTGGCTGAACGTCTGCCGTGACGTGTTCGTTGCTCGATGGATAAAACTCCTGGACGATCTCAGCAGCTTCCGCACTCAACTCCTCGAACAGTCCCAAGGCATAGCCCGTTCTTGCCGCTTGCTCTAATGCACCCTGATCGTGACCAGTCTTGCAGTCATGCGCTGCTGCATCTATGGCTTGGCCGATGGCTACGTCCAATGCCATGCCATCCCGAACACCAAGATCCACGTAGTAGATTGGTGTCCTGCGTGACATGGTGGTGGATTTGGCGCGCAGGCGAATTTCCAGAGGAAGATACGCAAGCAAACCGCCACTCACCGCCTGAAGATACTGCATGCGTGTCAGCAAGGTACGCATAGAGTTTATGCCTGTCGTTCTCAGCACAAAGGTGCTCAGTGCATCCGCCTGACATTCCGGATGATCAATGCGGACATGGAAGCGTCCGAAGGGTTTGCAGCCCCCATCGATGGCCAATGCGCATAGATCCGGACCTTCACACGGCATGGATTCAATGCCTTTGGCTGTCATGCGCTTGCATGTCTGCCCATCGCCCACGCAGATGGGCCGTGCCGTGGCACGATCAAACAACGTGTAGTTGGCACGCAGGTTCAATGCGGGATCATTGAACAAGACCCTCACCGGAATGCTGCGCAATTTGGTTCGCGCCGATGTCGTGTTCGACGGAGCATGTTCATGCACGCTTGCGAGCGCGTCCTCCGAATTACTCGATTCGACAGTCTGGGTTTTCTTGGCATCGGTTGCTCGCTTCGCCAGCTTGGAGCGAAGCGTGGCGGGCGCTTGTGCCGGTGCAGAAAACTCTTCAGGCAAATGCGGAAGCTCTTTGACTTCAACCCCATTGACCATCAACTGCCGATCTTCCAATTCCCTGCGCAGAATGCCATCCATGGGATGGAGCATCCAGCCATTGCGGCTTTGCACCTGGGTCGTGATGGTGAACTCGTCATCCTTTTCAGGAAGACGCTTGCCATTGCGCTCCACGACCCGGCCAATCGAAATTCGGCCCACCACGGGCGGGGTCATCATCAGACCTTTGATCATGTGTTTCTCCATTCATAAAAGCAAAAGACCCGTCTGCCTTGTCTGGCGGACGGGTCCTATGCGTTGGGTTGGTAAATTGCTTGGTTGTGTGTAGTGTTCAGTTCTCTGCGTGAAGCAGAAACCGCCGGGAACCTGATTTGGTGCCCATGTATGCCTTGGCAATCTCCGGTTGCTCTTGCTGCAACAGCGCTGCATTGAAGACCTTGCTGTCCTTGCTTCGCTTCCAGCTGACTGTCCCTCCTGCAAATCTGGCAAAGCTGGCTGCACCCATGCGTTGCTGGATCTGGTGCTTGAGCAAGGCTTCTTGAGATTCCCAATCGCTCATGAGTTGGCGAACCTGTAGGAGTTGGGCAAAGGCGCCAGACGCCGCCTCGTCCTCCGACAAATCGATGTCCTCCCCTGTGTCTTGCGGATACAGGCATCGAAGTGCAGCTGAAGCACTTTCCGACGCATCGACGGGAGGCTCTTTCTCCGCCTTGACCAGCTCCCAGAATTGCTCCTCCAAAGCAATCAATTGGGCGATCATGGTCTCGTCGCGTTCGATCCGATGCACTTGCAGTTCCTGTCCGCAGATGAGCACGGCAACGTCAGCGGCCTGCTTGCCGGTGACCGCCAGTTGATGCATGACCTGCAGTTGGATGTACTCAGGCACGCCGTCCTTCCAGAACTTGGCGCCGTTGATGCCTGCGGTCTTGCATTCCAGGATCTGGACATCTGGAGCCCCGACCACTTCCCGGTCGATGTTGGCCAGCATCCATGGGATCTGGGGATGGCCCAGCACCGCATTCACGCGACGCACACGGTTGCCGGTGCGTTTGGTGTAGTGCGCTGCCACAATGGGTTCCAGCAAAGTGCCCCAATACATGGGACTGGTTTCGTCATTGGGATCCACCGCAGGCAGGAGATCTCCCTTGCCGGTTTTGTGCATCCATAGCTCCAGTTGGGACTGGTAGGGATTCAGTCCCACAGCGGCCGCTGCATCCGAGCTGCCGATTCCCTTGCGACGAACATCCAGCCAGGTCTCACGCGGCATGTTCTTGGTGGACACCAATCGCAGAGCGGGACGGGTGTTGGTTGACCTCTCTGCAGTGACTTGCACTGCCGGTGTTAAAACGGTAACGGGCATAGTGCCTCCTGAAGATTCCAGCCCCACAAAGCACAAAGCCCTCACCGCACTGGCGAGGGCTTTGCCTTATAGAGAGATGGTTGGGTTGGTTGAGAATGAACGAGTGGTGATGGATTGCATTCGAACGGTCAGACGACCAATGGCTACGCGACCAGTTGCAATGCGTGCTCCAAGGCACGCTGCTTGAATGCAGCCCCTTGGCCGAACCAAGCGCTGTCCAAGCGGTTGTCCTGGCTGCGTGCTTGTTTCTCGTGGTCTACGAACTCGGTCACTGCACTGAGCAAGCCCCATGCGGTGTCCTTGGCGGCCTGCAATTCAGCACCACGACCATGGCCTTCGAACAAGGTTTGCACCTTCTTGAGGGCCCGTTCGTTGGCAAGGCCCTGTACACCTGAGCCTCCGCCCTCCCCCACTTGATCTGTCTGGCAGATCACCTTGAGGAAGTAGTTCATGGCTTCATGCGTCTTGACCTTGCGCTCTGCCAGGGTCTTCATGCGGTACATGAAGCTGTCCCATTGGCCGACAGCAATACCGAGTTGGCGTTTGACGGCCTGTGCATCGAAGCTGGTGGAGTGCGGAACCTTGATGACGCCCAATCCCAAACCGGCTCCCTGCAAAGCAATAGCCAACGTGTTGTTGCACACCACACGAACTGACGTTGGAATTGCCATAGTGGCGAGGGTTCCGTCGCATGACGTTGCCAGCAGCAGATAGCTGTGAACGACATCGTTGCCTTTTAGACATGCAGATTTTCCGGTGCGGGCTAATGCCCAGAAACGTCGGCCTGCTTTGAGCACACCAGCGGTTTCGAGCTCGAAGCCTGCAACTTCGGACAGATCGCGGTAGAACTCCAGCACCTCCTGGGGTTGCACAACCTTGTAGCGCTGACTCACCACCGACAATGCAGCGTTGGTGTCACTGCGATAAAGCACCTTCTGTTCTGGAAACTCCAAAGCTTCGCCATACAGGGCATCAGCATCACCAGTTGCCATGTAACGCACGGGCGTTTCCTGAATCTTCCACTGCATGCCAGCGGCCTCTGCCCAGACATTGATGGATTGCTTTTTAGGCAATGCGTGGCCCAGTTGGTGCCAAGGGGTTTGGCCGGTGTAGGCCATGGTGTCGATCAGATGGGACATGAGAAAACTCCTTGAAGATCAAATATGAAAGACGTGACCGCAGTCTTGGCACACATAGTTGTCGAGGTAGGTGTGGTCGATTTGCTCACCGATACGGCCTCCAACTTCGTGACCCACGGTGCCGCCTACTACGCCACCGATGAGTGCGCCCAGCAAAGTGCCTAGCGCGCTGCCCACCGGGCCTGCGACCATGCCCACGGAGGCACCGGTTGATGCGCCTTGCACCGCACCGGCTACACCGGTCGCCGTGCCTGCAGCGCCGCCTACGCGCTGACCGATCTGTTTGGCTACGCCTTTGCTGCGCACATTGACGGACTGGCAGCGGGAACATTGGATTGACATGAATACTCCTGACGTAAAAAAACGCCCTGGGCATTGAGCCGAGGGCGCTGAGATGAATGAAAGAGGTTGATACTGCGTCAGTTCAAAGCGAACTTGTCTCGCATCACGTCAAGAATATATTGCCGAAAAATTTTTATTTGAAGGTCAGACTAAGGCTGGTCTCCGACGTTCGCTCACTGTCCCAGCTTACTTTCCCGCACACCTGCAAACGGTTCGAGAGTGTCAGTTCGCAGAACTGGCTGTCACCGGTCATGTCTACTCGGTCTGAGTGAATGTGATGTAGTGCAGGTTGGATGTGGGAACCGGAATACGCGCCGATCACCGAGCGGAAGCACGTGCTTGGGGTATCCTCAGCCACACTAGGGAGGAGAACAACGTGGCGGTATTGATTCCTGCAATGGGAGCCTGCGCTGGTCGGATGACGGCAGGTGAGCGTCGTTTGGCCGAGCGGCTGGAGCAAAAACTCGATGACGACTACATGCTCTGGTACGACGTCCCCATCGGTCCCAAGCAAACGCACCCAGATTTTGTCGTGATCCACCCACGCCGTGGCATCCTGATTCTTGAAACCAAGGACTGGCGGTTGGATACGGTTCAGGAGGCGACCAAACAAGCGTGGACACTCAGGGTTGAAGGCAGACCCAAAGTCGTTATTAATCCAGCCGCACAGGCCCGGCACTGCGCCATCCAGGTCGTCAACGCGCTTGAGCGAGATTCGCAACTGATACAGAGCGAAGGGCCGCATCAAGGAAAGCTGTCATTTCCATGGGGGAGCGGTGTTGTTTTCACCAACATCACGCGCAAGCAATTCGAAGACTCCGAACTGAATCGCGCTATTGATGAACATCTCGTCATCTGCAAGGACGAGATGTTGGAATCCGTCGATGCAGAAGCCTTTCAACAGCGGTTGTGGAACATGTTGCCTCACGCATTTGGCAAGGCCATCTCCGTGCCACAACTGGAGCGGGTGCGGTGGATCATGTTCCCGCAGGTACGCGTTCCGGTGCAAGGCAGTCTGCTACCCGATGACGCGGACGATCTGCCGGACATCATGAGGGTCATGGATCTGCAGCAAGAGCAACTCGCACGTAGCTTGGGAGATGGACATCGTGTTATCCACGGGGTTGCAGGCTCAGGCAAGACCATGATTTTAGGCTATCGCGCCGAGCATCTTGCCAAGTCATCTTCGGCCAAGCCCATCCTAGTGCTTTGCTACAACGAACCGTTGGCTGTAAAGATGAATGCTTGGTTCACCGCCAAGGGGCTTGCCGACCGCGTCCACGCTCGCAACTTCCACAAGTGGTGCCGCCAGCAATTGGTGGCCTATGGCCAAACATTGCCCGCTCAGGGCGCTGGCATGTTCGATCAGATGGTGGAGTTCGTGATCCGCAGCGTAGATCGACAACAAATTCCATCCGGGCAGTATCAAGCGGTCTTGGTGGATGAGGGACACGATTTTCAACCCGAATGGCTCAAGCTCGTCACCCAGATGGTTGACCCCGAGACCAACAGTTTACTGATCTTGTACGACAGCGCACAGAACATCTACGGCAAAAGCAAGGCCCGTGGGTTCAGTTTCAGGAGCGTGGGTATCCAAGCCTCAGGTCGCACCACCATTCTCAAGATCAACTACCGCAATACCAAGCAGATCCTGCAGATCGCCAACCGTGTTGCAGCAGAGTTCTTGCAGCCCGATGCGCAAGACGATGATGGCGTCCCACTGGTGCAGCCAATCAGTTGCGGTCGCGATGGACAGGAGCCATTGATCGTGCGCCTGCCCACGTACAAAGACGAGCCAGCCAAGATTGCAGAGCTTCTTGCCGCTGCGCATCAGGAAGGCCACGCATGGGGCGATATGGCCATACTCTGCCGAGATCACGAATCCATGAATCAATGCGCAGTAGCGCTTGCCCACCGCAAACTGCCTCATCGTGTGCGGCATCGGTCAGGGGACTTCGATCCGTTGGCAGACACCATCAAAGTCATGACTATGCACGCGAGCAAGGGACTGGAGTTTCCGGTGGTAGCGATTGCCGGAGTCGGTCAAATGCCTCGCGAAGGCGAAGAGCCAGCGGACGAGGCCAAGCTGTTCTATGTGGCGGCCACACGGGCGACCCAGAAGCTGGTGCTTACGGTCGCAGGTACAGGGGCCTTTGCGAGCGCTCTAGACGCAGCACCTGAATAGGACGGACAGTATTTGAATCCCAGGAATGTGCATTTGGACTTGCTACTTTGTCGGAAAAAGGCTGGCTGCCGTCATTCCGTTTTGGTGGATTGATGACCGCTGCCACCTATAGCAGCCATTGGGCTTGTCGCATCCCGAGTGACAGCTCCTCCGTCAGCAGCAGAACTTTCGCAAGGGCGACCAAGTTCCGTGGCTCCACGCAGGTCAAAGGCTGCTTTCACGAGTTGCGAACTGGCGGTGCCGACCCGAAGCGATATCTCTGAGCAAGCATAGAGAAGCGCCAAATGATGCATATGTTACATTTCTTGTAACTCAGTCGGGCAGGACATGCACCCTGGCGGTAGGTTAGCGATCGGCTTATAAAAAATCTTTGTTCATTCCTAGAATGACCTCACGCTCCGCTGCACCGACCACGTTTATCGGCCGGCGAATTAAAAGTTAAGCCACATAGAACTATTGTCGGGGGTATATGGCTTGAAAGCAGTAGAGACTCTGCAAGAGACTGGTTGGGCTGGCCACAGTAGTGAAGCCGTGCCGTTTAGCGGCGGTGTGAGATTTTTTCTCAAGAAAATGGGGGGATCATGCGCAAAGGATTAGATCGGGTCGTCGATGCATTGAGGCTAGCAGCAGCTGGGCTGGACCAGCTTTTCGAACGCAAGGGGATTAAGTCCCACATGATGCCCAACCCAGATGGGCACCCTTGGATTCGCGTCATGCATCCCATGCACGAAGTGCGCTTCATAGGGATCACGCCAAACCGCGGAGATGGCCCGATATACTTGAAGCTGCGCGTATTTCTGTACGAGCAATACAAAGATGAGTTTGATCGGTTGCTGTTGGGCAAATTCTTCTCATTTGAAGGGGTGGCGCTGCTACGCAATCCCGCATATCCGGGCGCGTCTTGGTTGCGTTATTTGGAGGATGAAGGTAGACCCGTTGTCGGTTACGAAACAACAATCAATGTGTCCGCTTGGCCTGACGAAACCTTTAATGCCCGCATTCACTCTCTGTGCGAGGAATTTTGCTTTTTCGCTAGGGCTGTTGTGACTGGTGGCGCTGAATACGACGCGCTGCCGGACACTAGGCCTAGCAAACCTGCACCTGCGTGGCTTCGTGATGAGGCGGCGCTAGAGGAGCTACAGGCCAATTCTGACCTTAGCGAGTCAGAAATTTTGGCTTTGGTGAAGATCCGTATAGGGCAGAGCAACTACCGGCAGCAGCTCATCCAGAGATGGGGTGGCTGCTCGGTGACGGGCTGCAAATTGACGGAATTCCTCATCGCATCCCACATTCATGCTTGGGGCAAGTGCGAAAGCGCTGATGAGCGCTGGGATCCAGATAACGGACTGCTCCTCACACCAAGCCTAGATAAACTTTTCGACCGCGGATTAATTGGTTTCGACGACAGCGGTTACGTGGTGATCCATCCTAATCTGGCACGCGGCCAAATGCATCACTTCGGAGTCGATCAGAACATTCGATTACGAAGAGATGTGCTTAACAAGCATCTAGGCATCATGAAGTACCTCAAGCGTCACAGACAAGTCAACGGGTTGGAGCCGATTTCAGTTGCTTAGAAACTATAAGCGAACCTGTTCGATTGACTGCATTCAGTCTGACTGCTGCTGCCTTCAGAGATGCTTTCAAGGACTGCTTCTGGCCGCGTTGAGCCTTAGGTTGAGGCTGCCGAAAGCTGACTTTGGCTGGCGCGGCTGTCGAATCGAAGGGCGGCTTTCTGGAGCGGCTTCGCACTTATCTTACCGGCCACAAGCCGTCAGCCGAACCCCGAAATCATACGGCCGTCCACGACCTCACCGTTGGCAGTTCTTATCTTCGACGCCTGTCATGACCTCCTCCAGCTTAAGCCTGTGAATTTGCACACCGATCCCTATCAATCAGTCTGAACCAGCACGCAACGCGGCTATTGGGCAAAAAGACGGTAAAAAAGGGCCGCTGCGGTCGACTTGCAGCCGGTGATTTGCAAGTCCGACAGGCCCCTAGCGCTTGATGGATATGCGCTACAGGACAATTTGCTGAAATTTTCGGCACACGACACAGCTTGTCGCACATCGGCCCATGATGGCGGCATGACCACCGAAACACCCTCCACCGGCCGCGGCGACCCGCTGTACCTGCGCGCACGCCAGCTCGTGCTCTTTCGCCGCGACCCCGGCATTGCCAACCTACAGCGCGCCCTTCGCATCGGCTACCAACACGCCACGCACCTGCGAGACGCCATGCGCGGCGACATCCTGGACTGCGATGATCTGGGCCAAAACTGGCGCATTGCCGAAGGCGCCCACAACGGGCCCGACTTGCTGCTGCAAGAAAAAATCGTCCAGGCCGCCCACTGGGTCCGCACCGCGCACAGCATGGTTGTGGCGGCAGGCGCAGGCATGGGCATCGATTCCGGCCTGCCCGACTACCGGGGCGACGAAGGTTTTTGGCGCGCCTATCCCGCGCTGGGCCGCAGCCGCCTGCGGTTTGAAAGCATCGCCTCGCCCCAGGCATTCCAGGAGCGCCCCGCAACCGCTTGGGGCTTCTATGGCCACCGGCTCAGTCTGTACCGAGCCACTACGCCGCACTCTGGCTTCGACCTGCTCCACGCCTGGGGGCAGCGCATGCAGCAAGGCTGCTTCGTGTTCACCAGCAATGTGAACGGACACTTTCAAAAGGCGGGCTTCCCGTCCGCCCGCGTGTACGAGTGCCACGGCTCCCTCCACCGGCTGCAATGCACGGTCAACTGCCAAGGCAGCATCTGGCCCACGGTGGACCTGTACCCTCAGGTGAACGACGCCGCGTGCGAATGGCTGGGCGATCTGCCCACATGCCCCCACTGCGGAGCGTTGGCGCGGCCCAATATCCAGATGTTCGACGACTGGCACTGGAACGAAAAGCGCAGCGCCCAGCAGCGCATGCTGCTCGACATGTGGCTGGACAGCGCTCATGCCCCTTTAGTCATCGAGATTGGCGCGGGCCGCGCCCTGCCCACGGTGCGCAACTTCACCCGGCGCATGCAGCAGCGCGGCAGCCGGCTGATCCGCATCAATTTGCATGAGGCAAACATCCACAACCCCGGCGACATTGAACTGGCGCTGGGGGCCAAGGAGGCTCTGGAAGGGATTGCGGCACAGCTGCTTCAACACCACTGAACATGCCCCAGCATTTTTCCGCAAGGCGTTCGGGCGCTGGCTCGGGCAGAACCGTCGCCAATTCAACCAACCGCCCCGCATCACGTTGCAGCGCAGTGACTACCGAGTCTGTGCTATTAAACAGCGCCTACGAATGAAAGGGGCAATTTCTGAAGGTCCTCCATACCCAGCGCAACCTGCTGTAGGTGACACGATTTACCATGCTCATGCCGGATGATTCCTGCAGCCCCCCTGATGTACCGGAGTCATTTCGCCGATGGTTGATTTTCTTTTTCTGGACTTCGATGGGGTGCTGCACCCCCAATATGATGGCGAGCCGACGCCCAAAGAGATCTGCTTTTGCCATCTACCCAGGTTTGAGGCGGTGATGCGCCGGCATTCCGGTGTGCAAATCGTCCTCAGTTCCACATGGCGCCAGCAATTTGGCCTGCCGCAACTGCGCGCCATGTTTTCTGCAGACATTGCGCAACGCATTGTCGGAACTACGCCCACCTATCCGGTTGACGGGCCACCACGCTTGCACGTAAGGGAATGGGAAATACTCCAATGGCTGCAAGAACACCACGCTGCCGACAAACCATGGATTGCATTAGACGATTCGCAGGGTGATTTTCGGAACTGCAAGCACCGGGTCGTCTTCTGCCACCCATGGGAGGGACTGAGCGAACACCGGGCTGCTGAACTTGACCAGACGCTACAGAACTCCATCCTTACGCCCAGCCGATCCTGATCCACCGGAAGCGACACACTTCGTCGCACCCGTGCCGGATGATGCAGCTATGCAAGGAGTCGCCATGCCTCAACTGATCCACACCATCGACCACATCGCCCGCATCCAACAGCGCGGCGTGCTGAGGCTCTTGTTCTACGACCGCGCCCTCAAGGAGCGACTGGAAGCAGCTCCGCCAGACGACCAGCTTGATGCCCAGCAGCAATGGCGGGATCACCGGCTGGAAGCCTGGGAAACCCTGCTCGTCCGCCAGCAGATTATCGACTGGCTGGACGCCAAAGACATCGTCTGGCAGCCCTGCGCGCCCTTCATGTTCGGCTGGGTGATGATGGGCGGCTACATGGGCGACATTTACCTGGACGTGCCCTGTGACAAGGACTTGCCGCTGTACCAGGCATTGGAAGCGTATCTTCAATACCCGGACGACCGCATGCGCTTCGACAATGTGATGTTCTTCTACCTGCCGCTGGAGTTGGCGATGGAAAAAGCCGAGCAGGATGAACCTGGCTTCATTGACGAGATATGAGAAAAATAAAAATGAGAAATCCCGAACGAATCCCCGCAATCCTTAATGCACTTCAGGAGGTGTGGAAGAAACACCCTGACTGGCGGCTTGGACAACTACTGATCAATGTCGCGAATCGCCCTGAGCCATGCCCTCGGCTTTTTAACTTAGAGGATGATTTACTCCTGCAACTTCTTCTAGAAATTTCGAAATCCGATGACAGCAAATCCAATTTTTGAAACATGGGCCAAGTCCTATTCAGGCTGCGACGGCGGAGACATTGGCAGCCCTGAACGTCGTGCCATCTGGCTGTGCGGTATCGAGTGGGGCGGATCCCGCACTGCCGAAGATCTCCAGGCAGAAATGCAGCGTGATGAATCCCACCCGCGCGAGGGCTACGACCATGCCTCGCACAACCTGGCCTACATCTTCAACCGTCAGGCCCTGAAAATACTTAGCGCCATTGATGGCATAAACGTATCTGGCTACCGCGACTTCTGCAGCCGTGCCAAGCCCTTCACTCAGGGCTCAAGCGGCTACTTCAAGCTGAACCTCTACCCTGTAGCCTTCAAGGATACCAGTCAGTCCCGCTGGCATGAGCAGTACGCCGCCGTAACGGGTTTTTCCTCCAAGCAGGAGTACATCGATTGGTGCAAGATCCACCGTTTTGGGCAAATGCGAAAATGGGCGAGCACTGCTCGGCCCAAGCTTATTTTGTGCTTGGGCAAGCAATATCGCGCCGACTTCAAGCTGGCATTTCACGAGGAAAGTGCCACGTTTAACCACGAATTCATCGATGGCCGCGACCTGTGGTGGAGCCTCAATGCGGAAGGTACGCTTGTCGTAATCATCCCCTTCATGGTTAACAGCCATGGCCTGACTCGAAATGACAGTATTCAGGTATTCGGCGATCGAATTGCCCGGCTGATGGAACTGCATGGCTGCCGGTAAACAAAACAGCCTGCGCGTCACGGCCTTCCAACAATCCATGCACCCTAAAGCCCTGCGCCACGCTCGCCCGGTGCCGCAGCAGGATGCCTTGGCGCTACAAACGCTGAACGAGCGCCACGTCCAGCAAACGCCGCTCGGCCAATGGGCTTGCGATGCGCCTGGCGGCTTTGCATGGCTGTCGGTGGCCGATGGCGTGGCATCCAGCCCCCACGCAGACCTGGCCAGCCGCAGTTTCTTGCAGGTGTTGCACTCCGCCCAAATCACAACCCCACTACAAGCCCGGCAACTGCCAGGGATGGTGCGTCAGGCGCGGCAGGATTGGCTGGCCCGGTACCTGAAACCCCGTACCCGTGGCGCAGCCTGCACGCTGGCAAGCCTGTTGTATGTCGATGGACAAGTGTGCGCCGTCAACAGCGGCGATGCACGCATCTGGCGCCTGCGCCCGCAAGCCGATGGCAGTGTGCAGTGGCTACAACTGAGCCGCGACCACACGGCCTGGCAGCAGATGCTGGACGAAGGCGAGGCCGACGCCGGGCAGGCGGATACTTACGCTTCCATCTACCAGGGTCTGCTGCACTGCCTGGTGCTGGATGCAGATGACGACGCAGGCGAAGACGGCACCGTGCCGGACGACTGGCTGCACATCTGGCACGGGCAAACGACCCCCGGCGATGCCTACCTGTTGGCCACCGATGGACTGCACGGCACTCTGGACGATGTGCAGATGCAGGCCATCTGGCAGGCTGCGCCATCGTCGCACGACGGTCTGTGCGCATTGCACGATGCATTCCGGCGGGCGGGAGCACAGGATGATGTTTCAGTGGTCTTGCTGCATGCTAGCAACTACTGATAAAAGCTCAGAATTGAAAGCTATCAGCGCCAGACAACAAACTGCTGAAGGCCAAAATTAACCACAAAACCATAAGCGACACAATTCGTCGCACCGCCAAGGATGGTGCCATCCATAACACCAAAACAATCCAGCCCCATGCCTCCAGAACTTGAAGCCCTGCTGTATTGCCGCTTGGACACCTCGACCAAGGTGCAACTGTGGAACGCCTTCACCGGCCAGCCCGTGTCAAACTAACGCCATGCCCCAGCGCCCTGACACCTACGAAACCGTGCTGCTCGCCGTGGAGTTGCTGCGCCGCATTCCACGTAGCCACAAGATCACCGCCGCCGAGTTGCACCGCCAGCTCAAGGATGCTGGCTTGGAGCGCACCGAGCGCACCATCCAGCGCCAGTTGGAAATGCTCTCACGCCACTTCGAGATCGAGCGAGACGACCGTAGCAAGCCCTACGGCTACAGATGGCGCGAGCGCGCCCAGCACCTCGCCGTGCCTCATCTCACACCGCAGGAATCGCTGTTGCTGCAACTGGCCGAGGAGCACCTCAAGTACCTATTACCCGCACGGTTGATGCAATCGATGAACAGTTTCTTTACCCAGGCTCGGCGCAACCTGGGCGGCAACTCCAATGCTCGGCTAGAGCGCGAATGGCCGCGCAAAGTGCGCGTGGTCGCTACTGGCCAGCCCCTGTTGCCCCCCACTTATGCCCCCGGCGTGCTGGAAGAAGTGAGCGACGCGCTGTATGCCAACCAATGGCTTGATCTGGACTACAAAAATGCCTCGGGTAAGCACCAATCCATCAAGGTCATGCCTTTGGGCTTGGCCCAGCAGGGCTCGCGTCTTTACTTAGTGTGCCGGTATGAAGGTTTTGACAATGAACGCAGTTTGGCATTGCACCGCATCCGGAAGGCGCAGAAGTCCACCCTGACTTTCGAGCGGCCGGCGGAATTCGATTTGCAGCGATATGACAACGACGGACGTTTTGGATTCGGCGAAGGAAAAAAAATTCGCCTCAAGTTCTGCATTCGGCACGAGGCGGGATTTCATCTGATGGAGACGCCACTCTCTAAGGATCAGCAGGTGCGGAAACTAGAAGAGGGATGGCTGGAAATTACCGCTACTGTCGTAGATAGTCTTATGCTGGAGCAGTGGATGATGGGCTTTGGTGACAGGGTCAAAGAAATTCACAAGGAGCTATTGAACTGAACTGACATAGATTTTCGAGTACACATCGGCTGCTGGCAAAAAAAGATCTCATCACCGCTTCCGCCTACCGGCAGGCATGCTGACAAGATCTGAACTGGCGCTTTCACCTCGGGAAAATTCTGACTGCGGAGCTCACCATCCCTTGCAAGACCTGAGCATCCACACCTCGGACTGACCAAATGCCGTGCTCATCCCAAATTGCTTTAGCTCCATAGCCTGATGCCCATGATGGCAAGAGTTCGCGTCCGATCAGCAAAAGCGCTTTGGTGTCCGCAAGCTGCTCTGCGCCAAACACACTTGACACACCATGTTCCGGATTTCTCAGCTCTACTCCAACGACCCACATCCAGCAGGATGAAGTCTGGTGTTTTCCACTTGCCCGCTCCAGTCGCAAAAGCATATTGCCACCAGCTTGAATCAACTGATGCGTATCCTCCAGCAGCGCCCGATTCAGTGCATTTTGAATATGGACATCAAATCATGGAAGGAGCGCGGCCAGCCAGGTAGACACCCGGCGTGTCACTGCGGTTCAACTGTTGGCCGCAGGGCTGCTGTCGTTTTTCACCACCCCTGCCGTTGGCGAAGCCATACCCGCGTTCTCGTGGATACCCACTGGGCTAGCCGCTCGATTGCGCGGTTCGCCGCATACCGGCTCGAAATTCAGATTTGGGGTATGGCGAGAGAGGTGCATCAATTTGTTTCGCCATCCACTTCGTTAACCCTGAGCAACTGCTCTGTATGAAGTTGGCTCTATTACCCCGACCTTCGTTAATGGACGCGACTCACGGCGTGATTAGCGGGGTGCTACAACTTGATTTACGATTAGGCACAAATTAGAAAAACCCGTCCAACCGTCCCCTTCGGAGGAACCGTGATCCAACTAACCGTGCCGCCCGTGAAAGGCGTGGAGGCCAAGACTTTGCGAGGCAATATTGCTCAGCTTGCACACCCCTCTACTATTGTCGAAGGTACGTTATCAAAGATCACGGTGGCCTCGAGAACGGGATGGAAGCTGACCCGCTCTGATGGCGGCGTGCTGTATGTCATTCCTAAAGCACCGCAGGCGAGCCAGATGCCAAAAGACGGTCCCGTTCTACTTGGCAATCTCGATGAGGAGTCGTTCGAGGTCGACTTGAGTGAAAGCAAATGGCTTTCCCACCCAGACCTAGGCGCATGTCCCACGCCAGACCAGATACGCGACAGTTGGTTTGCCGCTTTCAACTTCGTTGGCGAAGACCAACTGCGCGCCAGACAAGTCGGCCTTCGACGCCCTCAATTGGGGGCACTCCACGCAATTCATTCGCATTGGTCCACCAAGAGCGATGTTGCGACTATCGTCATGCCGACCGGCACAGGCAAAACAGAGACGATGTTGGCCACCATGATCTCTGCGCAATGCAATCGCGTTATGGTGATTGTGCCTACAGACGCGTTGAGGACACAGATCGCATCAAAGTTCTTCACACTGGGCATTTTGAAGGATTCACGCTCAGTGCTGCTCGCAGCATGCGTGCTGAGGCCAATAGTCGGCACGCTTGAAAAGCGGCCCACGACTATTAGTGAAATGGACGACCTGTTCAGCCGGTGCAATGTCATCGTGACAACCAGCGCACTTGCAGGGAAGTGCAGCCCAGAGGTGCAGGCCAGGATGGCCGAACTCTGTACCCACCTGTTTATTGATGAGGCCCATCACGCTGCCGCACCGACCTGGCACAACTTCAAGTCCGTTTTCAAGGCGCGGCGGCGGCACGTTTTACAGTTCACCGCAACGCCATTTCGCGAAGACGGCGCACCTCTGGACGGCCAGATCATCTACGTTTATCCAATGAGGCAGGCGCAGCGAGAGGGATACTTCCGGGCCATTAGGTTTAGCTCGGTGTATGCCTTCAATAGCGCAAGAGCCGACCGCGATATTGCCGCCAAGGTCATCGAGGAACTCACTGCCGACATCACAGGGCTGCATGTCGCCATGGCACGCGTGTCGACCCAAAGTCGGGCTTCACAAGTGCTCGCGATATACCAGGAGCTTGGCAAGTTCAATCCTGTAATGCTGCACAGTGGTATGTCGAAAGGCGACTTACAACAGGCACGCAGCCAACTGGACCAACGCAAGTCGCGCATCGTCGTCTGCGTCGATATGCTTGGGGAAGGTTTTGACATGCCGGAGTTGAAGATCGCAGCTTTTCACGATCTTCGCAAGAGTCTGGCGGTGACGCTGCAATTGGCTGGTCGCTTTACACGCTCTAGAGAGGACTTGGGCGATCCAGTGTTTATCGCAAACATTGCCGACGTTAACCTCCGTGAAGAACTCCGAACTCTCTACACGCAAGATCCCGATTGGAATCTTCTTCTTCCAGATCTGAGCGAAAGTGCAATCGGGCAGGAACTGGAGGCGCAACGCTTCATTGGTGGGTTCGACAACCAACTGGACGAGATCCCGATAAATGAGATCAGACCAGCCGCAAGCATGGTGGCCTACCGGACACACTGTGCCCAATGGAAGCCCTCTGAGCACAGCAAGGCGTTTCCTGGGCTGGCCGAAGGCGAAGATATCTACCCCATCCTCAACGAGAAGGAGCAGATCCTCATCATCATCGCGGCTAAAAGGCAAGGCGTGGCATGGACAGCCGTACCGGCCGTTGAGGGATTGGTCTGGGAGCTTTGCATCGCCGTCTGGGACAAAGAGCGGTCACTACTTTTCATCCATGGCTCAACGAACACGGGCAACTACGCGCAGTTTGCTCGCGCCTTGTGCGGGGATGATGTTGAGCTGATCCAAGCGCCTGACGTCTTCAGGGTGTTTTCGGGTATCAATCGGTTTATGTTGATGAATGTCGGCCTTGATGAGCAGTTTGGTCGCCAAGTTCGATACACCGGCCGCATGGGGCCTGACGTGGGGGAACGCTTGACCGATGCAACCTTGGAGACGACCACAAAAGCCGTTCTCGCCGGTTTCGGCTTTGAAAACGGCGGCCATACTTCTATCGGTGCGGGCAAGAGGGGACGTATCTGGGCATCTTTACGGCTGAAGGTCAACGAATTTGCCGCCTGGTGCAAGCACGTCGGCGCCAAGCTCGTCGACGACAGCATTGACCCTGAAGAGGTTTTAAGGGGCACGTTGATACCCCGGCTTGTGAGTGCGCGGCCGAATTCAGTGCCAGTAGGTGTGGACTGGCCAGTGGAGTTGCTCGACTTGGTGGAGTCGGCGACGAAGATCTCTTTCGTCCACACCGTTGAGGAGCATCTGACGAACGTCAGCATCGAGATTCGGGACTTCAACTCAACCGGTCCACTTGTCCTGAGAATATTCAACGAAGCGCGGGAGGTTCAAGTCCGCCTTAATTTTATTATGCGTGGCGAGGCCGCCGACTTCGAATTCGTCTACGAAGGCGTTGCGACCGCAAAGATTCACCGCGGGCGGGATTTTGACCTTTGTGCCTATCTGACCGAGCATCCTCCGACGATCTGGTTTGCTGACGGATCGAAGCTGGAGGGCAACACGCATGTCGAACTGCGCACTTCGGCGCGATTGTACTCACCAGACCGTTTGGAGGTACTCGATTGGACGGGCATCGACATTACCAAAGAGTCACAAAGAGAGGAACGTCGTACTGACTCCGTTCAGTACCGAACGATCGAGCACATCAAGGCGGAAAGCAGGCACGAGATAGTGTTTGACGACGACGGCGCAGGCGAAGCTGCGGACATCGTTGGTATCAGCCTGGACAGCCAGACCCAGCCCCGACTCATCATGGTAGATCTCTATCACTGTAAATACTCAGGCGGAGACACTCCCGGGGGGCGCATCGACGACATGTACGTTGTCTGCGGACAAGCTCAGCGTAGTGTCATGTGGCTTCACAACAAGGAGCGTCGTACGGACCTTTTTGCACACCTCCTTAAGCGAGAAGCGGCTCGTGTGGAAGGCGGGCGGCCGACACGCTTCGAGATCGGCTCCAAAGACCGCTTGGCCCAAATCCGTGATCTCAGCCGAACCTGTGCCATTAAATTGAGGGTTTACATTGTCCAGCCTGGCTTATCCAAGACGGGAGCCGCTGAACATCAACTTGCGCTCCTGGGTGTGACAGACCGATTCCTCTCCGAGACATACCAGACCCCTCTCAAGGTGTACTGCGGCTAGACTGATCGTACCAAAACGGCATTGACTTCACTGTTGAGCTGTACACCTCAATCATAGGCTGCCGTACGCTGACATTTGGCGGAACGACTGCAACTTGAGCGAAAGTGTGCGTTCAAGGACGCAGGGTGGATGACGCCTCCTGTTGCAAACTGACCTCCGGCATGGCAGTTCCAGGCTGGATGCAGTCGCTCAACTTTTGCGCACAAATGACCGCTGATGAACACAGCATTCACTGCAAGGTGCTTTGACTGATGTAGTGGTCTGCACCTAAAGGCTTTCACTGGATTAGAGACTGGTTGAAGGCTTTGAACTATTCACTTGGTTGATTCACGCGGCTCATTTCAAGCATTGCTCCACTCCTTGGGCTCCCATACCTTGTCACCATTAGACAAACTCAATAGAGTCAGCGTGTAACCATAGTTTTCACAAACAAGCTTCATTTCCTTGGCGACGGCGTCGCGATGTGCGTGCTTAAACCAAGTGTTCAAACTGATTGGGTCACCACTGCGGTTGGACGCAATCGTCTCATCCGCGGCGAGGGACCCTGGAGGAAGCTCAACTACGCGGCCTTTGGTTCTGTAGAACGCGCCATTGGCTCTGGCCTTGTCGGACGAGATCGCCCAATCCATGAACCCATCCCTCGACAAGATGAGGACGGCGCTTTGTTCCGTTGAGCGTATCCAACGCAGCGCGGTTGCGGTCAAGGACGCGCCGAACTTGCTTGAGGCGTCGGAAAGAATGTCGAAGTCAATGTCCGAAGTCGAAGTGCACGCACGGAACTGCTTCATGGGCATCAGCAGGTTCGATGCGAAGTCATCGGCCTCTGCTTCGATCGACCTCATTTCGGGTCCCCAGTGCACCATGTCCGCCTGAGAGCACTGAAATTCCTGCTGTGCAAGGCGGTGAACAAGGTAGTGCCCAAGTTCGTGGGCTTGGGTGAACCGAATCCGCCCTTCGGACGTCATGTTGCGGTTATACAGAAGCGCCCAGCCCTGATCTTCAACGTGAAAGAGGCCACCTTCAAAAGATGGGATGTCCGCAGCCACGACTTTGAAGATGGGGTCTGGCCACTTGAGTTCCTTGCCCACATGAAGCGCAAGCTGCTCGACATCGACAGGGAATCGTTGCAAGCCGGCTGCCGCAGCGGCGTCAAGCCAAAGGGTGAGCCGTATCGCGGCGGTCGCGGGCGTGAAAGTCGCCTCGGTCATGTCAGGACTTTTTCAGCACGTCCAGGATCTGCCGCAGCTTTTCCTTAGCCTCTGGCTCCAGCTTGGAGTAGCTGCGGAAGAACTCCTTGTCCTTGTTGGATTCCTGCGGCGTGTCAATCGTGTCGTCCAGGAAGAAGGACACATCCTGTCCAAGCACGTCCGCTATCGCCTGCAGCTTTTCCGCTGACGGCTTCTGGGATTCTCGGTTTTCCAGCTCCCAGAGGTAGCTCTTGCTCAGCCCGGCTCTACGGGCTGCCTCCTCGAGCGTCAGGTTCACCTTCGGCGAAGTCCGGCACGCTCGAAGTTTCTCGCCAAGTTTTGACGCCATCTTGCGCTCTCCTTCTAGACAGCCTTCAATTGTATCGCTATACCGAACTTTCTATAAGCAAATCCCGATCAAAAATTGCGTCTTCAAATGTTCGCTATACCGAACTTCCTGTTATGCTACGTCGTAGTTCGATTCTTGGGGCAATGAATGAGCACACCGATGGTTGGAGGTTTGACCGATGACGAGCTGGCCGCGGCCTTGCGCGCCCGAGCAGCGGCGGGCGAGCCTCATGTCCTGGTGATTGCTAACAAATTCAGCACCCGGATGCTCACAGCCGCAACTGCGTCGCCCGTTGCATGGAGTGATCTGGGCGTTGGGGACATCGGTTCTGACGCGCTGAAGGCGTTGGAGGCGGCTGCGAAGCGGCAGCAAGTCCAATGGATCGAAACCTCCGAATCGAATGTGGGTGAGGTGGACCACGCTGCGTCAGGCCCAGCCATTCGGACTGTTCCCACCCAGATGCGTGCTTGGTGCAAGGAACGAGACAAGATCACAGGAACATCCGGCCGCCATGGGGAGGTCGACACCGCAACGCGCTTTGAGGTCGCCTCGCTGGCCGGTTGGCGTTGCCAGTTCGATGGTTGCGGAGAGGACCTGCGCCATCACTTTGTGCCAGGGGCCACGGGGAACTATAGCTACTTCGCGCACATCGTGGCCTCGTCCGAGGATGGCCCTCGTGGTGATAAGGTGAAGTCGCCGCTTCTGGCGAATGCCCCGTCGAACATTATGCTGATGTGCGACAAATGCCACCGCCTGATCGACCGCGTAGCTCCGAAGCGATACAGCGCTGACTATCTCAACGAGATGCGTCAGCGCAACGTCGATGAAGTTCGTCGGCTGCTGAACACGCTTCGCTACCCGGCAGCCCAGATGCTGGTCATCGGCGGCAACATCGAAGGGCAGTCATTCGCTTTTGATGAGCGGATCGCGGAAGAGGCCATGTGGTTACGTCAGCTGCGCACCGGAGGGGTGCGTGCGGAATGGTTCGCTCGCAATGGTCCGCATCTCGGTGCATCGAACTCGGATGGCTACTGGCTGAGCCTGTTCCAACTGCTCAAGAATGACAGGCCGAGATTGGCGGGCCTGCTGGACGGGACGGTGTACGGTGGTGCGCCACGACCGCCGCTCGCGGTCTTTCCTGTGCATGGCACCTCGGTCTTGGTCATGTCGGGGCGGCTCATCGGAGACTCCGGCAGTGCCCACATTTTCCAGTTTCATCGCGATCAAGTGAGCGGCCAACGCGGTGGACAGTGGACTTGGCTAGAGACAGAGCCAGTACCAGCCAATGACAAATTCAAGGTTCAGGTTCACCGTCATGCCAACGGCGGTGAAGCCGAGGCATGCCTGCGGATCAATTTGACCGCAGCGGTCCCGGCGTCCGATTTGCCTGCACACTTGTTTTCCGATGGGAAACACGAATTGCCGACGATTGAGATCACGGTTGACAGTCCGAGTCACCGTGTCATGGGGCACCCCGCCGATCTTGATCTGTTTGGACGCGCTGTCGACCAGGCGCTGCAGAAGCTCCAGGATGAATGGCGGGTGTCCAAAGTACATCTGGTGCTGATCGCGCCAGTGTCTGCTTGTTGCCGTGTTGGGCAAAAGATGCAAGCCCGTCACCACGCCGAGTTCATCCTGTACGAACGCAAGCCCAGCACTACGCCCGGTGCGCGCGGTGAGTTTGCCAAGACGATTGCGATTTCTCCCACCGAGGTGACCCTGCTGTCGACCGGCGAGTCCCTTTCCATCTCGTAAACAAGGTCGGCACAAAGGTACTTCATCATGACTACGAACCCGCCAAACAACATTACGTTCACCACTCGCTTGCAGAAGTCTCTGGGCATGACACGAGATGCTGGCCGTTGGGAGCAACTCATCATGTCCTTGCTTCAGCGACTTGAACTCGACAAGGTCGATCGCGCCAAGGCCATCAAGCAATACGAACTCTTGGCAGATGACATCGCCACCAAGTTGGATATTCCGCGCCACAACGTGGATGTCTATTCGCAGGGATCGATGCGCACCCAGACCACCATCCGCCCCCGGGGCAACGCGAAGTTCGACATCGACATCATGGTGGAGCTGTCAGGCCCGAAGTACAACCATCCCAACTCGGAGGCGATGTTTGAAGAGTTTGGGAAAGCCCTTGAGGGCAACGAAGAAGTTACCGGTGACCCAGATCCGCGGCGTCGTTGCTGGCGACTGCAGTACCCGGGAGAGGCGTTCTACTTCGATGTGACGCCGGCGGTGGCGGACATGTACAAGACCTATGGTGCGGGCCTGCGGGTACGAGACCCGGACACGGTCTGGAGTCCCTCGAATCCGAAGGAATTTGCTGATTGGTTTTGCGAGCGCGCCGATCTGCGGTTTTCGTTTCAGGAGAAGACAGCGCTGGCAGCAGTGGTCGAGGCGCGTAAGTCGATCGATCCCGTACCCAGCGATCCGGTAGGCATCGACGACATGCTGCGTCGAGCTGTGCAATTGGTGAAGCTGCATCGTGACAACTTCTACTTCTACGCGAGCCCCGATCAGAAAGACACGATGCCGATCTCGGTCATCATCGTGACCCTGGCGACCCAAGCGTTTGAGAACATCTGGCGAACCAGGCGTCACAGCTTCAATTCGCCTATTGAGGTGGTGCTTGCCATCGTGGAGGAGATGCCCGACTACATCAAGCGTGATGCAGCAGGTCGCTTCTATGTGGAGAACCCGAAGCTCTCCACGGAGAATTTCGCGGATCGTTGGAATAGTGATCAAGGGGCCCGTGCACGCGAATTCAAGCGTTGGCACAAGCAACTGGAGACGCACCTCGAGGCACTGTTCACAGATGAGTATTCCAGAAGCACTGAAGAGAAGCTGCGCGGCGTGTTCGGGCAAGCCGGGGTTGATGCGTGGCGCGACAGTCTCGGCAGTTCGACCGAGTCCACGCCGCTGCTCAAGAGCTTGGTTGTGGCATCTGGGGGGCAGGTGGCCAATCCGAATGTTGCAACGCCTGTCAGCCATCGCACCAACACGTTGGCGTAAGGGGGTCAAGGTGCCGACCATGCCATTATTTTTAGCCGCGATCGGCATGGTCACGGCGTGGTTTGACGGACTCGGGCCCAGCGCTGCAACGCGATGCCCGGACAAGGAGTCGGAGCAGCGTTGTCGCGTCTGGCGTTTGGCAGAAGGTGCGCCGGTACTGAATGGCGCCGCGCCATTGCTGGTGCTTCAGCACGATTTTCCGCTCACGCCTGCCCGCATCGAATTGGACCGGAAGTTCTGTTTGCAGCTGCCCCACATCGAGGTAGATGGCCATTTCTGCCACGGTGTCGAATTCGACTCGGCAGACGTCGCCACCCCGGTGGCGGCAGTCGGTCGTGTTTTGGCCAGGTTTTCCGACTTCCTCGATCGATGCGCCGATCCAGGTTGGGTGGAGGCTGAATTCAGTCGGGAACGTCAAGACTACTGGGCCCGCTATGCGGCTGGGGCCAAAGCACCAGCCAGCTATCGCACGGTAGAGCTGTTGCTGGATGCCGATGTGAGAATTGACGAACCACAGGAGGCTGCTGCGCTTTCTCTTGGGGACGGCCGGGCCCTCGCCACGACGTCTACGACGGAGCCGGAGCGTGTGACAAAGGCCAGAGCATGGCCATTGGGCGGCATCATTCGTGGCGGCGCGCTGGTGATGAAGGTGCCTACCGCCGAACGATGGACGCCAAGTGTTTGGCCGAGGAGTTTTCACGAGCTCGATGAACTCCTTTCGCAACTCAATGGCTCTGAGGGAAAGCTGAGGAATTGGTACCAGGCGCGTCGTTGGCCGAACAAGGCGCCCGTGTTCGTGGTGCTCTTGCAGGGCCCGGCCGTGTACGGATGGCGGATAGTGCCGCCGCAGGTCGCACGTCAAGTCGAGCCGGCCCTTGTGCCCATCGACGTCACCCGTGTCGACAGGCAATGGAGCCTGTCTCGAGATCATCGGGCTGAGGGCTTAGCTCATCTTGCCACCAAGAAGGTGGTGGTGCTCGGATGTGGCTCGCTGGGTGCGCCGTTGATTGAGCTCCTGGCGCGCGCAGGCGTCGGAACCATTGAGGTGGTGGATCCGCAGACATTTGAGCCAGAAAATATCTCACGTCATGTGCTCGGTGCGCCACATATTGGCCTCGGGAAAGCTGCATCACTATGCGCGCGATTGCGACAAGCCATCCCAGGGGCTCAACTCGAAGCTTTCGGTGAAAAGACCATGCAGTGGTGTGCCAAGGCGGATCAACGGCCGCTGCCGGATCTCATCGTAGATTGCACGGGCGAGCGCTCCGTAAGGATCGGCATTTCATTGCTGCGGAAGCAGGTGTTGAAGGACACCCCTGTCTTGATGGCGTGGATGGAGCCATTTGGCGCAGCGGCTCATGCCGTCCTGATCTATGGCGGCGATGCGTGGCCTGCTTCGGACCCCGTCGATACAGCGGTCAATGTTGCGACTTGGCCAGACGATGTTCAGGTTGACCTTCCCGGATGCGGCCAGGGCTTTCATCCGTATGGTGTTGCCGACGCCTGGAGTGCGGCAGGTATGGTGTCCGAGCGTGTACTGAAAATTCTGAACGGCGAACAGGTGTCCTCTGGGACGTGGTCCATGATTCGTCATGAAAGCTACTTCAGGAGTAAGTCGCCTTCGGTGACCTTTAACCGTTCACCACCGGTTCCCGTGGGGGTAGATTCGGTCATTGAGCATCGCCCGTTGGCAGAGGTACTGCAAGGTGCCTGAGCCGCTAGTGAAGTTTGCACTGCCTGGCGCGGAGTGGAGTCTTCAGTTTGACGAAGCCGCAGTCTCGATGCTGCAGAGGAGGATGCAGCGCTGGTCACGTTCAAAAGAGTCCGTGGGTCAGCTATTCACATATGACCTCACGGCGTCAACCATCGTGATCTCGAAGGTCACCTCGCTCAAGGCGAGGCATGCGTCTTGGTCAAGCGTGGCGTTCGATCCTATCGAGGCGATGCGGCAACGACAGGATTTGCTTCAGGAAGGTTTGTATTGCATTGGCCTTTGGCATACCCACCCTGAGGCGATGCCCAGCCCCTCCGGCACAGATGAGAGACTTGCGGCAGATCATGCGCGCGCTGCCATTTCTGTTTTGAATGGGTTCGCTTTTGTCATTGTCGGAAATCGACCTTTCCCAGAAGGGTGGTATGTTGGGTTTCACGACACGGCTCGTTTTCTTAAAGCAGACTTTTCTCGTTCGTGATGATTTCTTGATGCGGGAACAGCTCTACGAACAGGCGCAATGACCAGCCCCTTGGAATGCATTATTTTTCAAGGGACCTAGTCTGCAGTACTGTTCATCAATTGTTTTTCTGATTCTGTTTTATGAGCCCATCTAGCCGCACTTAAACGAACTTAGGCAATGGGAGCCACTGCAATCAAGTGGTTTGAGAAACTTGTCTCAGTTTCACATCGCCAGGTTGCCCAAAGCTTGCACCCTTCGGCGGACCCAAGATCTAGCTCCAAGGCAAGCCAGTTGCGCGCTGCCATGACATGAGTGTCATGACCTGGAAACGTCATGACTTCAGCGACATACTGCACATCGATGTTTTGAGGCTTCTTGGCATTGGAGTTCAACCAAGCAAGAAACAACCGTTCTGTCACCCCCATCAGCGATGGGTGAACAACGGCAGACGACGTAAATTGGTGCATTTGCGACCACGTTTCTGAGGCGGGCAGATCTTTGCGGTAGGCCGTTCCCCATGCTGCAACATGCACATCCCCGGAGACCAGTGAAACCCGAATCTTCTTGTCGCGAGCAAAACTAGATAGCACCTCGAGCAGTCGCTTGCGCTCCCCCTCATGGTCATCATGGGACCAGTGATCTTTGAGATCGTCGGCGTTGCTGTCGGTGACATGGTCCTGGCCGAATTTATCCAAAAACAGTTCTGCCAAAGGCAGCTTTGGGTGCACTACCGGCACGGAGGACATGAACAGCAGGTGCTGACATCCAGTCTTCGGTTGCGGCCCAGCGCCTCCAGACTGCAGATTGCCAGTCCATTCCTTGATTTGCCGCCACGTATCCGATCCCATGACCTGGGTTCGAGAGCGCTCCGTGCGCAAGTCGGCAGCAACGACAGCTACTGGCCCGATCGAGTAGGCGGACGTAAATCCTGGTTGATTGTCAAGCAGCGGCAGCGCTAGCGAGTCCTTAGCAAGCACCTTGCTCCATGAGATAGGCTTTAGCAGAGGATCCTGACGGGTGAATCCTGCCGGCGTTGTGTCCTCCAGTTCAGGCAGATCTTCCAGCGCATGTTGCATCTGGAACACCCAGAATGCCCTACGTGCGTGGCGGAAGAGTGTTTGAAATAGCTCGCAGTTCTGCATCTCGCAGCTGTATGACCCCCAGCCGTCAAAGATGTCGTGGTCGTCCCACACCATGATGGTTGGCATGGACGCCATCGCTGCCCCTGCATCAAGCGCAGCCGTCGCGGAGGACCATGGCTGCCTCTCAATGGGGAGCCATCGTTGTTTGTACAGGCCGAAATAGTAGGCCTCAATCTCCCGTTCGAGAGGCTTGCTGACCTTGAAGTTCAGTTGGGCCTGGCGAGGCAGGCCAACCCATTGCCGCAGTGCTTTGATGTCTTCCCAGATAGAGTCAAAGTAGATC
This sequence comes from Comamonas koreensis, assembly GCF_014076495.1. NCBI lineage: Bacteria > Pseudomonadati > Pseudomonadota > Betaproteobacteria > Burkholderiales > Comamonadaceae > Comamonas > Comamonas koreensis. The sequence goes on from NZ_CP043575.1 coordinate 3,862,094, forward strand.
TGATCGCCGCCCATGAGCATTAAGTGAAAACGCTGCAGGCCTTTGTTGTGAATGCGCTTCTCATGCCACAACTGTTCCTTGTCCAGCAGCTTGACTTCTCCCTCCCCAGGCTTTCTGCGTAGTTTGCGATCATGGCTGTAGAGCAGGTCCTCCCACACCGCATCTGACTCTCGGATGATTTTCCTCATCACCGCAGGGTCAGAGAATCCATTGCACGATACATAGGCCATGCGCGGAGAGAAATCCTTGCCAGGCACCGTCATGCTCCAGGTCAGCCCGCCCGAGATACCGTAGCTCACCGTGCGCTCATCCTTCAAGACCTTGCAGGAAAGGTCGTAGCGCAGATAGCGCTCGCCACGCGTTGACAACAGCTCCGTAGGTGCAGGACATATCTTGCCATCGACTTGGAATTCCGGAATCTGTGCATCTCCCTTGAGGCCAATCAGTGCCGTTATTCGCCAAGCATCCCCTTTTCCGATGCCGCGGAACGACAGCACCGGCCCTAGCAGTAGATCCTTTTCATTCATGTACAGCCTCCTCAGGCATTCATTTCTTTCGCTACTACCTTAACGATTCGAGCGCGAGAAGCCGCCCTGCGCGCCACCAGCGCTGCTTCACCGGTTTGTTGCAACCATTCAAAAAAACGCTGACTCGCGTGTCTCGTCTGGGAGTCGTCTCGGCAATTGGCCAAGAAGGCAAATTGCACTTTCTGCACGTCATCGGCCACGAACACCCCAAAGGGGCCGCTTACCACCGTTGCGTCTGGAAATCCCAGTAGCGACGTGGCCTGGGTTTCCGTCGCACCGCGGTGACACGCAATCAAGTGCAACGGCCCGTGCGCAGAAGTCAGTAGCTTGACACGTTGGTAATCTTCCAGGAACGGCCGCCCCACCAGCTCGCGCGCTGCTGCCACGCTGAACGAGGCCGGAATCGCGTGAACCACTACCGCTACGTCCTTACCACCCAGGTTGACTACCACACCGCCATCCACCGCCTTGGCGCCCTTGAGTCCGCCCAGAGCCGCTTTGAGTGTTGTCTCCATGGCTGTTTTTCGTTGACGGAAGTCGAGCCGGGTCCAGTCCAGGGCGGCGCCAACATCGAATCGCGTCGATGCGCCGGCCTGCACCCCCCGCTGCGTCAGCGTTATAACGGCATCCGAGAGCGCCTCGAACACGCGCTTTTTGGCATCGGCGACGGTTTTCACCTCGCCGCCCCGGAAGGCGGTCTGCCGCGAGAGATAGTGCTGGAAGCGCCGATTGCGCTCGCCTGCCGGCCCCTGAGCGTCGGCCATAGTAGGTAACGCCACCAGGCGCACCTTGGCCTGCGCCGCGCGAAGGCCCTCCATGTACTCCGCGTGACAGATACCGATGTCCTGCTCGCCCGCAGCCCAGCCTGCATTACCGTTGGATAGCACGATAAGCACATCGCAGTCGCGCACGGCCTGCAGACAGGCATCCCAGCTATCCTGCGTGCCTTCGGCCGGCGGCGCGTCTTCGTTGATCCAGACGTCAAACAGCTTTCGTCCCAGCACCTCGGCTGATTCGATCTCCCTTTTCAGCTCTTTTCGCAGATCGGTCAGATTGGTCTTGCTACCTGCAGGAAAAGCGTCCATACACCGGCTGGAGAGCATTACCCGAATAATAGATTTGGCCAAGAAGCGCTCCTGTTGTTGTATTCAAAGACGATGCGCAACTAAATGCCGGAAGGTCTGTATCCGTCTTACTAACCAGCATGCTTGGAGGGCGCCGGTCTTCTCGGGTAGCCTACGCTGCTCGATGAAGAGTCCGGTCATACACTTCCGACAGTCGCTTTTGCTTACAAGCGTATCAGAACTTTGGTTGGCCATGCTTTATGACTAACCCATTGAAGCTCACACTGAAAGAAGTATTGAGTCTTCTTGGATCCATGCAGAGTTGCAGGAGCACAGCCGACTCAGCACCGGGGTGATTGCAATGCGCACTAACGAGCCACGGAAATCGCCCCGACGCTCCAAGAAGCGCAGTGATGAGATCCGTTACCGTCGGGTGCTGAGCAGAAGGGAGGGGCCAAGTGCGCCGAACTTGGCGGAAGTCGATCCACTAACAGGAGCAGCGCCATGTCGCTGGGCGAAAAAATACTCTTCAAGAAGCTTGATTTGAGCGTCCGCTTTCGCTGCAAAGCAGCCCACCAAGGCTATCCCTTTGCAGCCTCACCCAAACGCAGTTGATCCAAGTAATCAGCCCACCGCTGAACCATTTCAAAGCGCTTCGCCAAGTATTTCGTACGGTTGTAGCTACGGCCGTTGGAGTCCTTCACCATGTGCGCCAGATTTGCCTCAATTGCCAAAGGATCCAAATCCAGCTGATCAACAAGCATGGTGCGCGCACTTGCGCGGAATCCGTGCCAGCTCTGCTCAGTCCCAAACCCAAGACCATACAAAGCGCTTCGCACGGAGTTATCTGACATTGGGCGCTCATGGTCACGCTGTCCGGGAAAGACGTAAAGACTACGCCCTGTCAGCTTCTGCAAGTCTCGCAGTAGCTCCACGGCTTGCGTTGGCATAGGCACTACATGTGGCTCACCGTTGGCTTTTTCCTCCACCGTTCGCTTCATCTTCGCGCTCGGAATCGTCCATGTGGCAGCATCCAAGTCGAGCTCCGTCCACTCCATCATGCGCAAGTTTCCGGGGCGCTGATAGAGCATTGGCGCCAGCAACAGCGCTGTACGGACAATCGGGCCACCCTTGTAGGCATACATAGCCCGAAGTAATTCACCAAAACGCTGCGGCTCAACAATTGCAGGGAAGTTCTTGCCACGATAAGGTAGCAATCGACTTTTCAAGCCTTCGGTGATATCCCGTTGATCATTTCCAGCGGTTGGAAGCCAGTAACGCCATATTTGACGAACAAGCATCAGACCTCGATCCGCCGTTTCTATAGCACCCCGCTCTTCCACTTTTTTAAGAACGGACAGGAGTTCCATTGGCTCAATGCTTTCCATTTGTCGATCACCGATCCATGGAAATAAATCTCGTTCAAGCTGGCGTTTGGTACGTTCAGCGTGGCTGGGACTCCATGTCCCCACTTGCTTGGCATGCCACTCCAATGCCACAACCTTGAACACGCTTCCGTCAACTGCCAAGCCCTTGAGCTTTTCCATTTTTCGAGCCTGAACAGGATCGACACCTTCCGACTTCTTCAATTTGGCAATATCACGCGCCTTGCGAGCCGCCGTCAGAGAGACCGTCGGATAGCTACCCAATGCAAGCTGCTTTTCCTTATTTTGGATTCGGTACTTGTAGAACCACCGCTTGGAGCCATTCGGACTCACCTGCAAGTAAAGCCCTCCGGAATCAGCAAACCTCGCTTGTTTGCGATCAGCGGGGCAACTGGCGTTTCGGCATTGCACATCGGTCAACATGGGGTATGAACTCAATTGGCTAAGGGGTACAACGCCCACCTGACGCATACCCACGGGGGTACAAGTGAAACGCTAAAAGGCCCATGTAGCAAGGCCTAGCGCCAATCAGGGGGTACAGATTGGCTGAAGTATATGTGAAAACAGGATTGCACCCCCACTCGTACCCCCATCATCCTCCGGCTGCCAGCGAACGACAATGAACCATCTCGAACCATAACTCATTGATTTAACAAAGAAAAAAGGCGTTCACTGAACTTCAGTGAACGCCTTTAAACGTTATGGTGGTGGAGCTGGCGGGAATTGAACCCGCGTCCGTATCAGCATCCATGCGGACTGCGAGAGATCGGTGTGATTTCGGTGTGATTTAAGCTCCTCCGCACCGGGCTCAGCAAGAGTGATGCTCTGTCTGCTGCTCCATGCCTAACCGGCAACATTACACCCCTTATATGTGTCATTTTGCAACCACCTATATTGAATTGACACGCGACCTCTAAAGCACAATACCTAATGCTCTCAGCTATAGCCATATGCCTGATCGTCGGCATCTCCGACGGCGACACCCTCACTGCCCGCTGCGGCGCGCCGGGCGCTTATGAGCAGATCAAGATCCGCCTGGGCGGGATTGATGCGCCAGAGAGCCGCCAGCCGTTTGGGCAGAAGTCCAAGCAGAACCTGTCAGATCTTTGCTTCCAGGCGCAGGCTGAGATCACCCCAAAGTCCAAAGATCGCTACGGCCGTACTATCGCTGATGTGCGCTGCGGCGGTCTCGATGCTGGCCAGCACCAGGTCGCAACGGGCATGGCTTGGTACTACGTGAAGTACGGCAAGGGGTATGAGTGGCTGCAATCCATTGAGGAAAGCGCCCGTGTCTCTGAGCTTGGAGTATGGAGTGAGCCCAACCCAGTTCCGCCATGGGACTGGCGCAAGTCAAAGCGGTAGCCCTACCTCGGCCGGTCATTCGCATATGGAGGCTGCTTCACCTTCGCGTACTCCCTATCAAGCCAGGCCGACATCCCGCGAAGCGCCGCAGCGACCGCCGAAGGATTGCGCCCGCAAATCCAAGTCTGCGGCCACCGGCTGAACTCCCCTTCATCCCACTGCTCACCACGCAACAGCATGGTGCCGTCATCTCGCTTCTTCCAGACTTCAACCTGCTCCAGCGGGTAGGTCATGAGCTTCATGAGTTCGGCGCGCTTGTAGATCCCGGCCTGGCAGCCGTTGAACGGCGTGATGGTTGATAGCACCACACCAAAGGTCGGCGCCCTGCTTCTCAAGAGCGAGGAGCAAAGATACGTGCCGCAAAACTGCAGCTGCAGCACGTATAGGTCCACCCCAACCCTAGACCTACCATCAAGATCTGCTGGCGTTCCAGGGCTTGCCACGGTCCTGTAGTAGCCCGGAAGATCCTCTGGCTCAAATTTCCTGACTGCTTCCATTGCTCGCTCCAGTTACTGTATAAATATACAGTCTTTTGGAGGTGTCTATGTTTCAATCAAGATACTGGCGGTGGCACATCAAGGATGGGGATGATTGGTCCGAGACCAAAGAGCACGAACGCTGGGATGGTATCAAGCTGGATCGGCCAGAGGCCATGCCGGTCCTGGGCACTATGGTGCTGCACACCGTTACGGTTGCGGTGGACAAGGATCTGTACGACAGCCTCGCCCCCGATATTCCGTTTTAGGCTGGCCCGGCCGCGAACACTTCGACCGGTGCCAGCCTCAGCAGCGCCTGCGCGTCCTTGATCGAGCCTTCCAGCCACTGATCCACATCGGCCAACTCAATCGGGATCACGCTTCGCTTGTCTTGCTTGTCAGCAGCGAGCTTCGGGTCTGGCTTGTGCATGCGGTTCATCAGCGGGTGCTCATCTGCATTGAGCGTGAGCATGGTGTAGCTCTCGATCAGCTCGCCGGTCGCTGGATCCTTCCAGGTGTTCCACAGCCCCGCCAAGCCCCACGGGTCGCCGTCGGCCCGGGCAAACCTCCACCACACATTTTTCCCGCTCTCCCAGTTGGGCTCATCAAAGGTGGTCGCTGGGATGATGCAGCGCTGACCGCGCTTCCACGGGTCTTTGAAGCTGGCCTTATCCGCCACCTCCTCGGCACGGGCGTTGTTGGTGCTGTACTTGATGTCAGGTGTCTTGCTGAACCAGGGGATCACGCCCCATCGTCCCACGGCCAGCTCCTTGCTGTAGCCAGGATCATCCACGGCGCGCCGGATGAACCCGCCGGGCGAGCGCGGGAATACATCGCGGGCACCCAGGCCCAGTTGCCGGGGGTTCAGCCGCCAGTACTGCTGGATGTAGCCTTCGTCTGGGGAGTGGTAGCGATTGCACATTGAAGCCTCCTGGCGCCAAGGTACAGGGGCACGCATCCGGCTGGTGTCATCCGAAACCCTGTCTGAAATGAAAAAACAGCCTCCCCAGTGACTTAGTGGCACTGGGGAGGCTCTTTCTATTTTTGGCTGCAGGCTTGGTCGCTTTCGTCACCGGTCAGTCGGCGCTCGATGTTCACCTGGTCGCACAGCGCGGCTACTTCGGCATCCCGCCGCCTAAGGTCGCCTCCGAGGCTTGCGACCACGCCGAGGCCTTCTGCAAGCTGTCGGTCGAGGGCTGCGGCTTTATCTGCAAGATCGCTGCGGGCAGCGGCGTCGGCTTGGGCTTGCGCACGATAAGTGGCGGCTCGGCTGTCGGTGTCGTGGTGCAGCCGCTCAGCACGGGCAAGCTCAGCGCGCACATCAACATCAATGCCAGTCTTGAGGTTCGCCAGGCGGTCGGCGTTGTAGATCGTGTCTTGGGCATGCTTGCTTTCCTTGATCGCGGTTTGGGTTTCGTCAGTTCTGGCAGCTTCGGCGCGGGTGGCCATGCCCTGGGCCTGCTCGGCGCGCAGCTCGGCGATAGTCTTGCTGGCCTGCCAGCCTTTAACCACCCAGCCGGATGAGAAGGCCAGCGCGGCGATGATGGCTGCCAGAATGAGCTTGATTTGCGGGTTCATGGCGCCACCCATTCAGTCCACTCTGGCAGCGCCACCGTTTGGCCAGCCAGCTCATGGGTGCAATCGCCCAGAAACTGGATACGGCCATCCGTCACAAAGGAATGGCACACAGCAGGCGGGGCGCCATCTTGACCGGCATCCGCGCCCGGGTAGGTCACCAACACCGATGGCGTAAGCGTCGGCTTCTCCAGGGAGCCATTCCAGCCCCAGTTGGGCCCGAAGTCGCTGCCGTGCTGGACTGCGTGCGAGGTTTTGCACCCCGGGCACTTAAAACGCAGCAACTCATCGTCTTGTCGCATCACTGGTTTCATAGCCCCACCTCGCAGATCTCGCCGTTGGCATCGCCCCGGGCCTGCAGGCCTGGCAGCACCACTGACACCCCATTGACCGTGCCGCGATTCCAGCGCGGGTTCTCTCGGCATGCGCCCACCACATCGCCCGCATTGGCCTTGCGCAGCAGGGTCGAGCTGTACAGCGCACCCTCGCCCTTGTTGTGGATGAAGTCGATGAACACGGCCTGCTGCAGAGGCGTGTAGGTGGTCCAGAGGCGGAACAGGCCCATGGCCGTGCGCTCTGCCGCCAGGTAGCGGCTGCGCTCCAGCGCGTAGCAGTCGGCCGGCGTGTAGTACCGGCCAGCCACCACGGCGCGGCCCGTGATGCCGTTACAGACCGTCAGGGGCTGGCCCTTGCCCAGCTTGTCCACGTAGGGCGTGCCAATGTGGCGGTAGCTGCTCTCGTAGTAGCTACCCATCACCATGGCGATCTTGACCGCCCGCGATGTGCCAGAGTCAGCGGCCACGGCCTGGATGTACTGGTTCTGCTCGACCATGGCCTGGGCTGCGGCCTTGTCGCGCTCCAAGGCCACGTAACCGCCACCGCCTGCTGTCAGAACGGCCAGCGCCATCAGGCCGGCGCGCATTGCGTTTGGAATCTTGCTCATGACAGGTCCGCCCTCTGCGTCTCGCTCATCTGGCGGTACTCGTCCAGCGTGATGATGCGCGGGCCCAGCCGTGGCTTGATCCACCCCCAGCGCTCAAAAGCTGGCCGCCACAGCTTTTTCCAGAACCACTCGCAGATGAGCAGCACCGTATAGAGTGCGGCCACGATAGAAGCGATGGTTCCCCACGGGATGGAGTTCACCCAGTACCAAGTCTCAAAACTGGAATTGATGGTGGCCGCCTGGGCTATCTTGTCTGCCACATCGGCTTGCGCAGCCGTGGCCAACGTCACCGCACTTGTCGCCTTTGCAATCGGCATGCTGATGTCTGTGCTCTGCATCGAGAGACTCCCTCAGAAATAAGAAAACCCGCCGAAGCGGGTTGTGTTGTGTGTTGTGCCGAGGGTTACAGCGCCTGGGCGTAGTCGAAAAGCTCGAACAGATCCGCCTCTGTCAGGTTAAGGCCCGCCGCCAGCGCAAGTACCGTCGGGCTGTCCGACTCGATAGCTGCCGACCCCTGCCAGTCCACAAGGGCCCTATAGCGGTTCACCTCATCGGGGATCAGGCTGATTTGCGCCTCAATGTCTTCGTTCTTGATGCCCTTCATGTCGAACAGCGCAAGCAGAGCCTGGCGCTTGGTCACGGTCACCCGCGCAGCATCCCGGGCGGCCTGCTCGGCAGCCAGGCGCTCGGCCTCAAGCTGGGCCAGCTCGCCGTCATCCAGCGGCACAACCTCCCACTGCTGCAGGTAGCCGTCGTCTGTCTCCAGCGGCTCCACTGGCGCCGCCTTATGCGTGGCTGGATCAAACTCTGGCGGATCAGTCGGCGTGATGAGCACATAGCGATCCGGCGCCTCAAAGGGCACGGGAAACGACATGTTATGGGCGTGCCTGGCGATGATGTCTGCCGGGCTCAGCCCGAACTCTCGGGTTTCTTTGTCGAGGTACATGCACCCTCCTTATCGGGTTCGGCCGAGGATCGAACCAGCAGCCAGAATGTTGACGTTCGCAATGCCGTCGATGGCATATCCAGCAAGAGAGCCAGTAGCGGGACCAGTCCGACTCTGCGATTCAAAAGAGCCGCTTGTGCTCCCGTCATTGCCAGTCGCGCCCTGAATTCCTATTGCTCCACCAGACCCGCCAGAGCCGCCATAAGCAATACCCTGGGTAGATCCGCCGATGGCTGGACCACCAACAGTTTGCGATGTGCCAGAATTACCTGAGCCGGCATTCAGCATCACAGGCGGATCAGCACCATTGAATCCCGCCCCAATCCCGCCAGAGCCACCATTGCCGGTTCCAGAGTATCCAGTGCCTCGGAAGATGTAGACGGTCTGTCCAGTGCCACCCTGGCCACCACCACCGAAGATGACTCCGCCGGCGTTGTCCAGGTTGAACTTGCTGGAGGCGACGAGGCCTGTGCCGCTGTTGTAGACACCCCCAATACGGCCGCGATTAATCACAGTTAGAAGGTAGTCCGGAATATTCGCAACGGTGATCGTGGCCACATCCACACCAGCATTGATGGTGCAGTACAGGGCCTCGAAGCCAACCCAACCCGCAGAAATAGCAAGAGCCCGAATATCCGGGCTCCTGACGCTGGCCGCTATGGTGATGTACACCGGGCCTTTAATGAGTGGTGGTCGGTACGCCATATCAGTAGTTCGGCAAGTAAGAGCCCAGCCACTGCTCAGCCCCAGTGGATTGCGGCCGGCGGAACTGGAAGATGTGAATCTTGCCGGTTTGCAGGTTCTGCGGGGCGAGGCCGCCAACCCAGCGAACGGTAGCGGGCCAGGACAAGGTGCCGGAGGACAGATTCACCTCCAACTCAAACAGCATGCAGTCTGCGGGCCGGTTGTTGAAGGTGAACGCTACCGCGCCGGCCACAGTCGCATGAAAGTACGTCCGCTTAGAGAGGTCGCACACCCCACCGGTTGCCGCCAGAGATAGGGGAGCTTGTGCTTGTTGTGCTGCTGATGACATTTAAATGCCCTTCCATTTCTTTGATCGAAGCCCTGGCATCAGTACCAGTCCCCAGTAGCGAAGAGATAAGCCCGCACATTTATGCTGCCACTTTGCGGCGAATACCAATGATTCGCCCATCGGTCGGTTAGAAACTCTGCGACATAAACCTGCGACGGCACTGGAGCTGCGGCGTAAACCAGCTGCATCTCAGTGGTCGGGGCAGAAATAAACGGCGCGGGAAACGTTGCATCGTGCCGTGCAGTGATATATCCGGGGCCGTAGGCGGTGGTAGCGCTCAGCGTCGCCACCACTTCCCGACAGCAGTGCTGCGTCCCATCGGCAAATCGTGTAAATCTTCCGTTCGCATTACTTCCCCGCTGGACTACAGGATTGCCATTCATGTTCAGCCCGCCAGTGAAGTTCTGCAGGGCAGTCCAAGTGTTGGCTGAGGCGATGGCCGGCTGCGCGGCGGTGTACGCTGTCACCCCGCTGATGCGCACCCAGTCATTGGATGCCGAGTCGTACTGCAGCATGATCTGCCAGTTGAGGACGTTCATCAGGTAGTCTTCGGCATCCCCGCAGATGGTCTTGCCGTTGCGCTGGATGTACGGAGTCAAGGTGCCGGACACGTTCACTGCAGCGACCACCATTCCATGGAACGGACTGGCCGGCAGTTGCAGCACCGAGCTACCCGAACTCATGCGGTACATGCCGCGATCCGCTGCCACAGTCGTACCTGCAGGGCAAGGGAACACCGTGAAGTCGTTTCGGCTCACCTCGCCCCAGTACGTAGAACCAAGGGCCGGGGCTTGGGTCGTCACATTGGCCAGGTTCAGCTTGAGATACCACAGCCGTCCCAGGTGGGTCACAGTGGCCGGCACATTCAGCGCCCCGGTTAGAGTTGACCACTCCCCTTTATAGTTTGCTGCTGCAAAGGCGCCATTTGCTGCTGTTTGCACATCGACAAGGCGCGCAGCGGCCGTCTCTGCGGAGGTATTCGAGTCGTTCGCACGCTGGTTGGAATACTCCGCATTGGTCTTGGCCGAATCAGCCACCGCTTTCACATCCCCACCCCACGGCGCCATCTGCGTCGTGAAGTTCTCTGCGGTCACGTTGAACGTGGCCTCGTCCATGTTGTTGTTCGGGACGGTGCCAAGGTCCCGAATCGGTGGTACTGCGACGATTGGCATTAGACAACCCCCTTTACATTCACTGTTATTGATGTGCTGACCGTGGTGTGCGGCTGCCATCCGATGCTGATAAAGCCCACCGTTGCGAGATAGCGATACTTGCCAATGGAGCTGGCATAGACCGAGACAGGCGTGTCCTTGAGCCGCTCAATGAGCGAGAACAGCCGATTGGCGTCCTCTGCATCGATGATTACGGGCAAGGACAGATTCACCGCTGAGCCACGGGGCACAACACGGAAGGTGCCGTCCTCGAAGTCCTTGCGATAGCTGTAGTTCTGGATCTCGGCGTTGGCCCCGTACTGGGTGCCCGAGGGCATGCCCACGCTGGTCATCCCGAAAGCCGTCCAGGTGCCGATCGACATCCAGCCAATCCCCACCGGTTGCGCCGGGTCGGCCGTCACGGTCACCGTGATGACGGTGGACGACTTGCTGGGGATGCTCTCGATGCGGAACGACTTGATGGCCGTCCGCTCTCCGAAGAAGTAATTCCACCAGCCAACACGCGGAAGGTTCAGCCCTGTATCGACAGGTGTGATCAGGTCCGGCCCTCCCACACCGTCGGTCACCGTGATCTGCAGGCGCTTTCCGGTGAGACCGTGGAGCGCGATGCCGGTGATGAATGGCACCTTCAACACATAGGTGAGCGAGCCCAGGCGGTTGACCTGGGTTGTCTGCACATAGGGGTCGAAGGGCGCCCACCGGTTTGACGGCCGCATGTCACTCCAGCTATTGGCGTCTTGGTCCGGTGGGATATTGAGATTGGGCGGGACATTGGCGCACTTGTATACGCGCTGCCCATAAACCCGTTCTGCATCTTTGGCGACAGCTACGCCTGCCGTCCAGGCCACCTCCCCGGCTGTCGTATCGACAGCGGGGATGGACCCGGCCAGCATCGAGCTGTCCCCAATCTGCTTGGGGACTAACACGTACATAAGGAACCCTTTAGTTCATGGCGACCGTACGCAGGCCGTTGCCGCCTTCCGACACCTGTTCGATGTTCGCGTCCAGGCGGCGGTTGGAGATGGCGATATCACCCGTGTTGTGGTTGATGGCTTGAAGCTCGGCGCGCAAAGCCTTGACCTCCTGCACCAACTCCGCATTGCCACCCCCCTGGGTGTTCAATGCAGCCATCAGCGCCCGGTTATCAGCCGCAGGGATGATCCGTTCGCCCTGGTGGATGTTCGCGGTCATGTCACGCGGCACGTAGTTCGTGCCGATGGCAAACGATGCCCGCTTACGCCACTGGTTCTTCTCGGGGTCCCACTCAAACTCGCCGCTTGTCTTGAACCGCTCGAACTCCGCAAGGGAGTAGCCGTTGCTGTTCATCTGGCCGGTGCTGTTGTAGCTGGTCTGCCCGGCTGGGGTCTGGCCGATCTCTCCATTGCTGAAGATGGCACGGCCGTCTGCCGTGAGTCCAACCACCGTGACCCGGTTCGATCCAGCGACTGTGCCTCCCAGACTGCCACCGCCCGTGGGGGTGTAGCCGGGAGCAGAACCACCACCAACACCAGCCTTAGCCGCTTCCTCCTTGCGGATGCGCTCCTGTTCCTTGGGGTCCAGCAGCTTGTACAGGGCGTTGACAGCGTCGGTAACGCTGAGCGTTGCATCTACCTGCGTCTCACCGTACTCCTTCCAGAACGTGAGCGTGTCGTCCAGGCGCTTGATCTGCGCATTGGCCAGGTCGATTTGCTTTTGCGCATCGGATTTAGCCAACTCTGCATACCCACCGAGCTCGTCCAACTGGCCCGCCAGCACCTTCTTGTCATAGTCAAGCTCCGCCTGGGTGGCGTAGTTGTCCATGACCAGACCACCGGTAGCCGCTTCAATGGCCGACTTGGTAGCATCGAGGTCCGACAGTCCCCCACCCTTGCGGGCGCGGTCCAGGGCCTGCTCGATGTACACCATGCCAGCCGCAGCCGACCAGCTTGCGCTGTCCTCGACCGAATCCCGCAGCGATTTAGCCGCATTGGTCACCAGGTCGAAGTAGCTCGATGCCTTTGTCAGCGAGTCCTTGGCGTCTGCGGAGAACTGGTTCCAGTACTCCTTTTCACGGGAGACGGCGGCTTCCAGGTTCTTCATGGCCAGGTCTTTGGCAGCCTTTTGGGCCGCCACCAACTCAGCAGCCATGTCTTCCGCAGCTTGCTTGGCAGCGGCGTCGTTCTTGGCCTTATCCTCAGCGTTCCACACCTCAACCTGCATGCGCACCAGCTCAGGGTCCTTGTATTTCTCAAGCTCCTTCAACTGCTTTGCACGTTCGAGCTTCGTCGCCTCGTCGTCTTTGCCCTGGGCGCGCAAGAGTTGCACGTTCAGGTCTTCCTTCATGGCGGCGATGTTCTCGGCAGAGGTGTAGACCACATCGAACGAATCAGCCAAACCGATCATCGCGGCGTACAGCTTGCGGCCTGCCTCGGTGGAGAGGTCAATCCCGTTGATGTACTCCCGCAAGGCATCCCGGCTGGTGGGCATCGATTCCACGCCAAGCTTTTTCAGCGCCTCATTCAAAAGCCGCGTTTGGTTTGCGACCTTCTCCTGATCCGTGTAGAACTTGTCGTAGTAGTTGCTGGTCGCCGCGGCGAACTTGTCTGCTCCGCCGAATGCGTCCATCAATTCCGAGGCCATATCGGCACCGGCCAGGCTCACAGAGTAGAGGGTGTCCCCGATGGCCTTGAACCACTCGTTTGCCAGCGTGATCGAGGTGGACAAGCGGGTAAGCGCCTCAAGCTGGGTTTCCCCGGCCCGGGTGTACTCGTCCGTCGTCAGTACCAGGCCGCCCATCTGGTCGGCGATCTTCTGGAACTCCTCCTGCAGTTTCTTGGTGGCCTCTTCCTCGCTCAAGCCCTTGAGGTTGACCTTGATCTTGGCCGTGAAGCCGTCCAAGGCCTCCCCACCCAGACCCACGGCCCCCGCCATGGCACGGATGGATTCATCCATTGCCAGGAACTGGTTGCCCAGCGCAGAGCGCATTTCCTCGGGCAGCTCTTCGTATGTCGTTTTGTTCGACCGGAACAGACCACCCTTGTAGTACTTGAACAACCGGCCCTCGAAGCCACTGTCGCCGCCGAAAGTTCCCTCTACGCCTGACTCTTTGAGCTTGCGGCCAAAGAGCGAGCCGAAGATGTCGCCACCGAACAGCAAGCTCAGACCGCCGATGATGGGTCCCAGAGCGCCCAGGAACGTGCCCAGGCCACCCATGATGTTTCCGGAACCGATAGCGATGGAGCCAGCAGACATCGCGCCGCCAAAGGTTGCGCCCGTAGTGCTCAAACCCAAGGAGCCCATCAGGCCTCCGAAGCCAGCACTCATGCCGCCGCCGAAGGTGCCCAGCAGGCCGAGAGCATTGGCGCCGCTCAGTCCAGAGCTAAGGTTGCTGAACATGCCGCCGCCAGCAGCCGCTGCACCGGCCGCACCGGCAGCAGCGCTGCCAGTGAACCCAAGCAGGTTGCCAACGATGTTGATCACGAACGGCTCAGCGAGCATCTTGTAGATCTGCTTCGCCACCAGGGTGAAGAAAGACGTTCGTAGAGACTTGCAGAACGATTCCCACCCGGACTTGCCGTTGTTCATCATGTCGGCAAAGCCTTGGACGAAGATGTCCTCTACCTGTTGGATGGTCTGTTCGTACTTCTGTTTAAGCTCCTTGTTAGCCTCGTCTGACTTGACAGCGACATCCTTCAAGCCAAGCAGATCATTGCGCTCCTTGAGCTCCTTAATCTGCGCCTGCAGAGCCTCAATCATCTGGGTGTCAAAGACATCGAACGATTGCTTCGCTTGCAAGGCCGCGAGTGCTGCTTCCTTGGTGGCTATCACTTGTTGACGACGCATCTGCAAGATTGAGGCTTGCTCTTGTCGGGTCTTGCCGATCAAAGCAATCTCGTCTCGTAGTTGCTGGTTCTCACTCTCTAGGGACTGGGCCGAGGAGAACACAGCATTCACCCCTCGCTGCCGCTCTTCCCGCCAAGCAGCGCGCGCAGCCGTTTCCTCCTTTAGGGCTTCGATTGTTTTATCACCCCGAGCCAATTCGTCCAGATAAGCTTGAGCCTGTTGCTTGTGGGCCTGCGTCAGCTTTTTCGTGCCCTGCTCTGAGATCAGAAATCGCAGTTTGTCTGCCTCCGAGAGCTTGCGGCCATACTTCAGCTCTTCTTCATTTTCAAGAATCTTGAGCTTGATAGAGCTGATTAGCTTCTCATATTCGGACTGCTCCTTTTTAACCGCTGCAGCGCCAGAACTATCTCTGCCTTTCTTGGCCATTGAAGCCAGTTGCTCATTGACGCCCTTGATTCGCTCCTCCAAGTCTTTCGCTTCTTTGGAGTTGCCGAGTTGCGCGTCCTGAAGCGCTTTCAAGTCACCGCCCAGCTTCTTTGCGACCTCGCGAACCTCCGCCATCCGCTCAGACTGCGACTTATACCCCTTGGATGCCTCAAGCGCGGCCTTAGCACGTTGCAAGAACAATGCGTTCTCAGCAGCCACCAGGGGAACGCTGGTGTTGCTTGCCGCGCTTTGGAGCGCTGCGGCAGCGCCTTTTGCGGCTGCCTGTGCATCACGAAGACGGCTAGCCATCTCCAGCCACTTCTGCAGAATACTAGGGCTGATGTTTCCAGACTCAGCAGCCCTTTGCAGGACCGGCGCGAGGTTGCCGCCTTCTTTGCCAGCATCGCGCAGATCGTTGATCAAGGCTTCAAACTGGTCTGACGGCATGCGTATGCTCGCCAAGCCAGCGACAGACTGGATCAGTGCGTCCAACTCCTTCTGCGACTGCTTGATGGCGGTCTTCTGCTCATCTTGGATGGCCATCTTGATGACGATCTGCTTCTCAGCAGGCAATGCATCCAGCTTCTTCTTCAGCTCCTCCAGAGGCTGATTCAGACCGCCAATGCTCTTAACCAAGCTCTCAGAGCTATCCCGGAACGTATAGAACGCTGCTGTGGCAGCGCCTGCAACGGTCAGTATGGTGCCCAAAGGGCCGCCCAGGAAAGCCATCGCTGCGGAGACTCCGCGTGCTGCACCACCCAAGGATAGAAGGCCCGTGGCCGCAGTCGTACTAACTCCGGCCATACTGGCCAAGGTCAGTTGGTAACGCGCAGCTTGAATCGTGGACGCAGCGAAAGCTACCCCGGTGGAAGCAATGGATGCAGTGAAGCGAGCGCCCAAGACCAAAGCCACCGCACCGCCCACAGTCGCCAGAACATCCAGGTTGTTGGCCAGCAGGTTGATGCCGCTAGCAAAGCCCTTGGTAGCGCCGCTGGCTGTAGCCTGGGCGCCAACCATCAGCATGATGTTGTTCTTCAGGACCGTGAAGGCCCCAGATATGGTCTGCACTGACTCCGCTTCTTCGCGGAGTTTGCCCAGCGCCTTTGGTAGCGACTCTGCCAGGACAGCAGAGGTGAGCTGCCCAGCTTCAGCCATCTTGCGCAGAGCGCCTACCGGTACGCCCAGGCCATCAGCCAAGGCCTTCATCAGTCGTGGCGCAGCCTCGTTCACAGAGTTGAACTCTTCGCCGCGCAGCACGCCGGAGGCGAATGCCTGCGACAGCTGCAGCATCGCAGAGGACGCCTCACTGGCCGTCGCACCCGACACCTTGAGGGACAAAGCGACCGTCTCAGTGATGTCCGAAAGTTTCTGCTGGCTCAGGTTGAGCGACGCAGTTCCGTTCGCGATACGCGCATACAGCGTTCCCAGCTCGCCGATACCTTGCTGAGCATCGGTAGAGATGCGCTGAACAGATGCCATCGCGGCCGAGTAGTCTGACGCACCCTTTGTCGCCAACTTCAACTGCGCGGTGAATTTTGTGTATCCATCAATCTGCGTGATGATCTCGCGGGCGCCGAAGCCAACCCCGATGATGGACAAGGCCGCGCTCACAGCATTTGCGGCAGTGTTCAGCGCCCGGAAAGACTTTTCAGCCGCGCTGTTGGACGCCGAGGCGCGCAGCATGTCCTTGGCGTATTTATCGGCCTCACGGGAGGCTTGGGCCAGTTCTTTCTGCTCTACCTTCAAGGCGTCGATGCGGCTTCCCATCGCACGAGCGATCTCCTGTGCGCCGGTACTCATCCCTCGTTGCGCGGCGCGATAAGCCTCCATTTCACCGCGAGTCATGCGAAGGCCATTCGCCTCCTCGACCAGCTTGCGGATGTGCTTTTCTTCTTCGGCGGTCAACGAGGCCATTGCGCGCGCCAGGCTCGCCGTATCCGTCACAGCTTCACGCGCAGCTGTGCCAGAGGCTTTGATGCCGGTGGCAGCCTTCTGCGCGGCGTCGCCAGTCTTCTTCAGGCCATCACCTGCGCCGGAACCCAGGTCCGCCAGAGACTTCGCAACCTTCTTGCTCTCCGCAGAGATGCCGGCCATCGATTGCTCGACTTTGGGCCCTTGCTGAGCCAGCTCGGCCAGCTTCTTGATGCCCTTGTCTACGCCGTCGGTTTCAACGGCAATGCCTACGGCTGCTACATCGGTCATATGGCGTGCCCAATAAAAAAGGCCCACGCAAATGCGTGAGCCCATGAAAAAGGCCCGCCGAAGCGAGCCTGAACTGTCATATCAACTTAGTGTGCTACACGTGCTATCCGCAGCCGGGGAAACCTACTTCCAAAACTGCCATCTAGGCTTTGAAACTTTCCGAATTGGATTGTCGTGCCAACGATTGGCTAGACGCTCAAAATCCTGGTACAGAGTTGCTACGCCAGCCTCTTGACGCAGCACCGTTATGAACCCCTTAGAGGCTTCGTGCACCCGCTGCACATTCGTGAACTGCATCTGTTTGTATGATCCCTCGTGGAAGGCCTTCATATGGACGCCTACTGCTATGAACTCTAAGCTGTTCAATACTTTCAGCATGGCCTTTCTCTCATCACACCCATGCGCCATGTGATCGGTCCACCGCGCCTTGCGCGCATGCAATTCATTGATGCACTTCGTCGCTTCAATAAGCTCGACATCTAGCTTCTGATGGCTCAACAGATTGATGAGTGCTTGAAGCCTAGCCTGCTTCCCGTTGTAATGAATGACAGCGATCGCGCCAATAGCAGACAAGAAAAAGGCTCCTGTCTGAATCCAGAAGCCCCAACTTTCTCCCAACCAGCCGATTGACTTAGCAATCTCTGGGCTGAGCATTTAGTCGTCCCATCCTTCGCGTGCAACGAATTTCATGACTAGCCTCCGCAATTTGGCTGACAGGCGCCGACCTTGGTTTGCCCCTCGCTACCTGCCTAGCGAGTTCGTGGAGCTGTTGCTACTCACAGCAACAGCGAATTACGCGAATTCTGCCACGGTTACTACGTGTAACCTCAAAAGTAACCCCAATTTGGTGTCACTTTTTTGCAGCTGCGAATTCGTGTCTCTTTTTCGACTCGTTCCTGCGCTGTCAGTTCCGCATCCTTCTTCTCGTTCGCAAATTTGCAATCGATTGCGGGAAACTAGTTCGATGATGCGGTGCGCGTTCCTCACTTCGCACGCTCCTTCGGTGCGAATTCTCGCAGTGTCGCCAGTGCCTCTGCCTCGATGACCATCATGTATTCATGCAGCTCATCCCAGGCCTCGCCACTGGCCCTGCGGTCCATCAGTGGGTAAATCGCCTCCCATCGCACTCCCAGAGGCACACCACCCATTGCCGGGTAGACCCACCGGGTGCCGATCATCATTGCGATGTCTAGCGCGGCTTCGTTGTCCGGCCAGACTTCGATGATCTCAGGCTCTGGGTAGTCTTCTAGCTCGAACCCTGCAGCTTGAGCCTCTGCCTCTGTGACAGGAGGCTCAAACAGGGATCGAGCTATCTGCTTTAGTTTCCCAGTTGGCCGGTGAACAGAGCTGCGTCGTATTTGCCCAGCACCTTGGCCAGCGAACCGCCGCACTGATCTTCCAGCACGATCAGGCTGTCTACGCTGAACTCGTCTTCCAGGTTCCAGCCCGTAACGGCGCCGGCCACGATCTCGGCTGCCTGGCGCATGCCGTCCTTCACCAAGTCCTCGAACGAGAATTCAGCCTTCTCGGCCGGCTGCTCGACACCGTCTGCAGTCTTGCGGTGTGCATCACGGATTGCGGCCCACTCGCTCTTTTTCTGTGCCTTGGCAGTGAACACAACGTCGAACTCGTCGCCATCAAGGTTCTTCACGGTCACAGTCAGGGGGAAGGTCGGTGACTTGCCAGCCATCATCTTCAGGCTGGTCACGGGAACAGTTTTTTGCTTTGCCATAGTCTTGTCTTTCAGCGGGAGAAGTTAAGCCCGTGCGCAACCGCCCGCCCCGCTGAAGGAGCGAAGCGGCTGCGTCGGTGCAATGGTTGTGGGCGGAATGCCCGGGTTACGCTGGGTAGCGCGTGGACTTGTTTTGAGCGTTGAAGGTGCCCTTAACTACGACGGCTTGGCCTTCGGTCAGGGTTTCTTCTTCGTTGAACGACACCTTGGCGGGGATCAGCGACAGAGCGCCGGTCTTTGCACGCTGACGCACCACGGTGTCAGCGTTGGTATCGGACAGCATGCGCAGCGCTTCGTAAGCTGGCGAGCCGATCATGTCGGCGTCCATGTCGAAGGTACGCTGCACAGCGTTGAAGCCGTCGTTCAGAACGATTTCGTTGTCCGACTCGATGAACTTCACGTTCACGGTCTTGGCATCGCCGCCGCTGGTGGCGTGGTTCATGGTGCGGTCCAGATCCACCCAGGTGCTGACCTTGCGCGCCGAACCTGCGCCTTGACCAGGCGTAAAGAACTCGGTGTTCGTGGTGTCTCCACGTTCCAGCGTGTAGCTGTCGGTGGTCACGCCCTTGACGCGGAAAGCGCGGAAGTTCAAGCGCCCCCAGGCCGACAGAATCAGGACGATGTCGCCATTGGCAAACCCGTGGCCTACAGAGCTGACAACAGCTTCTGCAGCATTGGAAATGCCGCTGATCGTTTTCGAGGAGGAGAGCGCGGTGGCAACGGAGGTAATCGTGCCGGTTGGAGTACGTGCCATATGGGCCTTTCAGAAATGAAAAAAGCCGCTCGGCACATGCTTCGCGGCTAGGTTTCGCCCTCATCGGGCACAAATAAACCACCTCTCGGTGGCATTAGGTTTTGGCGAGGCGCCCTATGACGGGTACGCCTCCCAGAAGATGGAGACAGGGACAGTCCAGCGGCCCTCATCAGGCATTCCGGAGGACACTGTTGGGGTCTTGTTCAGTTCGATGCGAAAGCCCGGACCAGGGATGATCTGGGCAGGCTTGAAATGCTGCTTGAGCAGGTCGGCCATGGCATCCGTCAACTGCCGGCCTTTCCCTTCTGGATAACGCAGCGTGATCTGCAAGATGCCTCGCTCCTCCGTCAGCGTGCCCTCTATGCCCAGGTCCACCGGGCTATTCACCAGGTGATAGCAGGCTTGGTATGGGCCATCAGACGGCTTGAAAGGCACGTTCTCAAAGGCCGTAGGCAGCACACCAGGCATGGCGAGCAACTTGGACTCCAGTAGTGCTTTGATTTGAGAGAGGGTCATTTCATTGCATCCGCTGCGCGCTTGACCGCATATTTAAAGTCCTGGACCGTCAGGCGGACCATGCCGCTAGGTGCTTGCTGGGACCAGCCGTTTTCAAGGCGCTTGGCATAAGGCAGATTGTTCGTCAGCCAAATGGTCTGCCCAGGCTTGTAGCCCTGCAGCACGACCTCAGTGCGGCCCAGTGCATCGCTTCCAGCAGGTGCAGTAGTGTCGGGATTCATGCCCCCAAGGCCGCATTGCCAATTCGATTTGAAGCGTCCGGTATCCACTGGAGACTTGGTCATCATGCTGGCCTGCAGTCCGATGGCAGTATCACGCACCAGTTGGTCTACCTTGTCCCCGGCAGCCTGGCAGTACTTAGCAAGATCATCAGCAAAGCTCATGAGGCCCTCACTATGCAGTCATGCAGGACGATGACACCAGCAGGCTTCAGCGGCCTATTTCGGACCACCTGCAAGACTTCTGAGGCCACAGCCAACACATCACCCGCATCAGGTTCAAACGTGGCATCTGGAGCGATCAAGGCACGGCGGTCCCCGATCTTGACCAACTCACCGTCGATTTGCCTGTTGTCGAACTCCAGAAGCGCGACAGTGCATGGTGACTGCAGCTCCACAGGATCGGTCGGGCCCGTTTCTGGGTCATAGCCACCATGTGTAGAGCGAGACATCGCCCCTGTTTGGCCGAAGCGATCCAACAGCCGCTTGGCAGTCGCGGCTGGGCGGTTGTAGTCGAACTTGGCCATATCAGTACCCTTGGTAGATCCCACAGTTGGCGCACATGTGGCCGTCAGGCGTCAGGTAGAACAACTGATTTCCACAGTCGCACTCCCGCACCATCTGACCCTCGGCCGGTGCAAACTCAAACTTCCAGCGCCCCTTATGCGCCTTGCAGGAGGGACACTCCAGTTGAGTCGTGCCCGTCGGAGCGACAGCTGTCCACTCATACCCGCAACCAAGACAAAAGGCTTGCTCTGCGCCGTGCTGAACGGCAGGTACGGGGCGGATTAAGGAGATGACTGCCATCTAAGCCCTCACAAGCTTGACCTGCCCCACACCACCTGTCGTCATGCCACGCATCAAGGCATCAATCACGCCGAAGCGCTTCTGGCCGCCTTTTGCGGGCTGTGCGTACTTGGTAGTAATCGGGCCCACCGATTCCTCGGTGACAGCCTGGGCGTCCACATCGGAGAACAGAGAGCCATCGGCTGCCCGTAGTGCGGCCTCACATGTTGCATGCTTCAAGGCATCTGCGACCGGGTCCAGGAACTCAGGCCGGATGCTGTACATGGTCACGACATACTGCGTGCCGCGCCGCAGAGCAATCTCTTGCTGCGGGACTTCAGCCGGCCAGTCGTAGCCCATGCGCTCCATGTAATCTTGAGCCTCAGCCAGCGACACCAGCGATTCATAGCCATCTTGTGGAGCGACTACCAGCATGGCTTACTCCTGAGCCTGGGCTGGCTTGCGGCCGCGCTTTGCAGCGGATTGCTCGCCCTCAACCTCGGTGGCTTGTTCCTGCGCCTGGGCTGGCTTGAACTGCGCGTCGATGATCTTGAATCCCTGGGCGCGCAGCTCGGCCTTGCGTTCAGGCGACACGGGATGTTTCTCGTATGCGATCTTTTCAGTCATGGTTTCTCCAAAGAGAAAGGGGCCGGAGCCCCCTTCGTTTACTTGGCTGCGTCGCCGATGGTCATCACGCCGGCCGAGGCCTTGACGCTGTTGGCGACTAGGTCCCAGTTGGAGCCGGTGGCAATCTCGGTGTCGGTGGGCGACTTGCCGCCGTTGGCCGTGTCCCAGGTGTAACCCTTCAGGCCCAGGCCAAAGGTGTAGTCAGCCTGCATCGTAGTTTCGATGCGCAGCTTACCGTTGGAGGTCTGCACGTTGGTGATCAGGTCGGAACCATCGGACACCACTGCAGCACCGCTCACCAGCGACAGCACCTTTGCCTTGTCTGGGGTGCCAGCCACGAACAGCGCGGGCGCATCCGTCACGATGACGGCCTTGCCCAGGATGTCCACGATGGTCACGCCGCTGAAGGTGAACAGCTTCTCAGCGTTGGCCAGGTTTTGGCCGATCAGCTTGTGGTACATCGCACCGGTCATCACTTGCGCGATGATGCGGGCCGATGCGTCGCCGAACTTGGCGTGGGCACCGTTGATGGCGATGTAGCTGACGCCAGCGGTCGCGGACACATCGTTGACTGCACCAGCCTGGTTGCCAATTGCAGCAGCCAGGGCGGCAATGGCAGTGTTCAGCTGGTCGGACATGATCGCTTCCGACAAGTTGCGGGAGATGACTTCCAGAGCTTCCTCGGGCGACTTCTGAATCCAGCTCAGTTGGCTTGGCTCGAACAGCACCGGGCCGAAGCCGCCAGCGATTTTCACGCTGTCGTACTGCTTCTGGGCCAAGGGAGTTGCAGCCTGGACGCCGTTGGCGGCATAGCGGTCAACACGGCGCTGGGCGCTGTGCACGCCGGCCCAGAACGATTCCTGCAGGAAGTCGCCGTCGATGCCTTGGGTGGTCAGCTGGATCGCACCAGCGGATGCGGCATTGAACTTGGCCACATCTTGAGCCAGGGTTTCAATGGTTGCGCTCTTGAGGTACTCGTTGAATACCTTCATATCGGACAAAGCCATAGCTTGCCTTTCTGCCTGTTATCAGGCTTTGGAAGTGAGTTTCTTGATTGCGGCCACTCGCTCGGCTTTGCTGCCGCCAAAGTTGCCAGATTGATTGCCACCGCCGCCACCCGAACCAGGAGCGCCAGAGCCACGCGTTGCGGGCCAGAAGTACGGAGCGCTCTCGCGAATGGATTCAGCCCACTCTTGAGTCGTCAGCGGCTTTTTGCCGTCCTTGCCCAACACAACCTCGTCACCGTTCATTGCCACCACATCGCCGTCGTCGTTCAGCACCCAGGTGCCAGCGCCACGGCGCACAACGTCGTCCAGCGCTTCAGGCAAGGCACCAGCGCGAGCCGCTGCATCACGCAGTACGGCTTGCAGGGTGCGGTCAGCCAGCTTTGCGGCTTTGCCTTCCGCCTTGGTGCGGCTGTCAGCTTCGGCCTGCAGCTTCTTGTCGTAGTCAGCTTGCATGCGCTCGGTGCGCTTCTTGACCACTTCATCGAGCTTGCCGGCGGCGATCAGCTTGGCGTCTTCATCGGTTTCCAGGTGCTGCAGCAGTGCTTGGATTTCTTCGGGCGTCTTGCCCAGGGCCTTCCAGGCGCTGACCTGCTTGCTGGCATCCTTTGCTGCCTGGCGCTCCTTATCGAGCGCTGACTTGAGGCCTGCCGGGTCTTCGTAGCCATCCAGATCAAGGCGGAACTTCCCGTCCACCTCCTTGTACAGGTCGCGCACGTTTTCAGGAACCGAGTCGAGCGAATCGACGGTGAGTTTCAAAGTCATGTTGGTTTCGCCAATCTCTGGCGCAGTTGAATACACCCGTCTCGGGCATGAAAAAGGCCGCAGGGCATCACGCCGAGCGGCCACGAAAAAGCCCGCCAAGCGTTAACAAGGCGGGCTGAGGAAAATGCTACTCTTCCGATAGAAAGGAAGATTTATGACCAAAGACGAATGCGAACGCGCTATCCGCACTCTCGTCCATCAATGGGCGGATGAGGTTCATCCGGGTAAAGACAAGGGCCAGCTCTATGACACGGAGTTCATTCGGTGGCTCAAGGACAACCATCCCGAGACACTTCAATTCAGGTCAAGAATGTCCACGACCGATGTAGTTGAACAGTGGTTCGCTCAGGAAACGAAACAAACGTGGCGAGACTAACCTCTACTTGAGTGCCTTTGGCTTCGTTCGCCGAGGCTTAGTCTCTTTCACCACACGCGGCTTGTCCGGCACCATCTGCGACCAGACGCCACGCATGTGGCAGTGATAGCAGATACGGTCATCACAAACGATGCCCCGCTTGAACCGCCCCTTCTCATCGATGCTTGCCCCGACCGTCGTGGTCATGAGCGTGCGACCACCGCACTTTGCGCACTGAAGCACGCCTGGCGGTGGTTTGATCCCCTTGATGCCGCTCAGCAGCTTCTCTGCCGGCGTCTGCTCTCGGGGCGGGACGATGGATAGTTTGGTCACCGGCTAAGTCTACTCAAAGACCAGCCAATTCAAAAGCCCGCTTGTCCCGCTGCCGAAGCTCATCCAAGGTCAGAAACACGCCCTTGTGAGAGTACATGTCCGCAAGATCTAGTTTTCCGTCACGCATAAGTCGCGCTCTGGTTTGACCTAAAACCTCGTCCTGGCGAGCGGCTGACTGCTTCTTGAGCCAGTCCCCATAGGTCGTGTCGGGTGGCACCTGGCCATCCATACTAGCCCTGCTCTTGTTGCGCAGCTCCAGGTCCGGCAGGTCAATCCCCAACTCTTTGTTTGACTTCACCACTGGGATGGATGCAGACCGGCAGCGCCAGTGCAATCTGCCAGGCCCAGCACCCCAGGGGATCTCATGCCCTATCGGCTTGTGCGTCTCTGGCGTGTAGAGCTTGCCGTCACGGATCCGGCACTGCGGCGTTGTCCGCAGGTCCAGGGACGCAGACCACTTCAAGCCCTTGATCACATCAGAGTTCTTTGCATAGAAGGCGTCGTGAGCATTCCCGGCCGTGTGAGCAATGGCGGTTCTCACCACCGCCTCAACATCGCGCCGGGATTTCTCCAGCAGCCCATCAGTGAAGCCCTTTGCCTTGGTGCCGCGCAGCTCGCGAATGATCGCGTCTGTCGTCTTGCCCTCAAGGTAGCCTTGTGCGATGGCCTGGCGCACTGATTTGAACTGCTGGGCAGTAAGATCCTTCCACACCTCTTTGAGCAGAACGCCTTGGAACGGCCGGGACATAGCGGCCGAGTAGACCGCATTCGTGGACACTGAGGCCACATGCACCAGTGTTGGCGTATTTGCCAGCAGCATCTGGTGCAGGTAGGCGGTCTCGTAGTCCACAAACTGCTTGAGCTCGTCCAGTAGCTTTTGCCCTGCCTCAGCATTTCCTGCCGCGATGATCGTCCGCACGCTGGCCAACATCGAGACTAGGCGCTCGGCCTTGAATGTGATCGGGTCCACATCAGACAAGATTGATATCAGCTCGTCCAGCATCCGCTTGTCCGACCGGTTCAAGATGGCCATGATCCGATTCAGAACGCCATTGGAGTAACCCTGCAGGCCCACAGCATGCCGAACGGCTTCATCTTCGAGGAGTTCATTCACCGTCACCATTCATGCTCCCCAGACTTGGCCCTTCGGCTTGAACCTTCTCGATCTCCGCCTCCGGGTCCACATCAGGGCCTACAACGCCTCGGCGCTGCATTTCCACGATGGTGGTTTCCTTGGTCAGCATGCCCGCGCCTTGCAGCGACAGCACCAGCTGCGCAGAAGCATCAGTGAGAGTAGCCGCGCCGAAGTCCTTGAACAGCGACACCGTCCCGCCATTTCCCGCCTTGAGCCAGTCCGCAGTTATCTGCAGGCATCGGTCCATTGCGTCCTCGAAATCCTCTACCGTGCTTTGCAGGGTGGACTTGTTGGCCTCGGCATCGTTGGATGCTTCTGTCGCCGTGCGTTGGCCTGGCTGCTTCACCAGCAGCTCGGCGCCCGTCTGGATCATCTGGTCTTCCAGCGCTTCAAGCTCGGAGCGGCCCACGGTCACCGACTCGGCAGAGCCTTGAATCACTTCGGCCTTGGCATCCTTATCTGCAAATCTGAGCGCATAAGCTGAGCCCGCAGTTGGCTCGGATAGCTCGCCATCCGTGACGCCCGAAAAGACCAGCAGCCGCTTGCGCGCAAACCGGACAGAGTCGTCCTGGTCGCTCTGCTGCTGCCAGTGCTTTACGTTCTGGTGCGCCAGGTCCACCAGTGGCGGCGCGCCTTCCATGAAAGCAATGCGCCGGCCGTAGTACGGCACAAACGGGATGTAGCTGAGAGAGGTCACCCCCTCATCCACCAAGGCCCATGCGTCCGTGCCTTGCTCGTACAGCGCCCAGCCGCCAGGGGTCAGGACCCGCACGCGTTGCACCATCTTCACCCCGTAGTCGCCATCCTCAACCTCAGCAGCCTCATGCAGCCGCAATTGGGTCAGTTGCGCCACCCCTTTGGCGGTATCCAGACGCCAGCCCAGGATGGAGCCATGCGCATAGTGCGTCCAGTAAGGCCGCGTGCCGCCCTCCGCCGGGTAATCCACCAGCACCCCACCAAATCCATGAGACATCGCCTCAGCGAAGAGTTGAGAGGCAAACGCATGGATCGAGCGGCCCTGTCCATCGATGTCTGGCAGCAAGGCCTTCACCTTGGCCGGAACATCCTCGTTGATGGTCATCTGCTTGGAGAACGGCTTGCCTGACATCACCGTGCAGGTGCGCTGGTACGCCGGGAACAGCGTCGCAGTCCCCAGCCGATACTTATAGTCTTCGTCATCTTCACGGGGCTGTTGCGGCAGCAAGGTCTTGCCTGCCTTCCGCATAGCCTGAGTGCCCCCCATAAGAGGATCAATCACCGCCCATGCTTCAGCCATCCGCTTGACCGTGTCGTTTTGTTGGTTGATAGCTGTCATGTTTTCCTTACCAGCGGAATGTCTCTATCTTGGCAGTGCGCTTGACGGCCAACACCCGGTATCTCGTCTCATCGCCAACGTGGTCCTCTGCCTTGGTATCCACATCGTCTGGGTCTGTGTCGCTACGCGGAAGTACAGGCACAGTGCGAATGAACTGCCTGCAGGTGCTGAACACAAATAGACCAGGCTCTTCCATACGCTCCGCCATTGAGGCGCGCAGGCGCTCACGCATCACTGACCATCCACGCTTGCGAGAGCCAGGAGATTTGTCTGAGCGCTCCCAGCGGACCTTGTGCCGCTCTTGGATCTTGGCAGGACTGTCTCCATTGACCTCATCGAAGATCGCGTTATCAGCAGGCCCTGGCTTAACAAAGGCCTCGATGCGCATCTCCTGCTCTCGCTTGAGCACGCCTTGCGCAGTAGCAGAGTCGCTCTGCTTCAGCCCCTCATTGGGCTTGCCATTCCAGCCATACCACTCTGCGATGCGGAACAGTGTGCCTCGCGGAAAGCTTCTCTCTGTGCCATCTTTGAGCTTTGCAGGTGAGCCATCAGACTCCGCCCACCAGCCCACAGAAAACGGCTTGGAGCTGCCCCAGTCAAACGAACGATCGACACGCCATGTGGATGGGATATCGAATGGCTCCAACACATGGATGGCCTCTGTCCACACATCGTCAAACATGCCGCCTGCAACGATGTTCCAGTCGCCATCACGCATCGCCTTGACCAGTGCAGCGTTGCCCAGACCCTCCAAGCGATCCGCATAGTCGGGGTCGTTGCTCAGGAGCGCTGCGTTATCTGCCAGCTTGGCAGGTATGTACTGCCGGCGCATCCCGCCCTCTTCCTTGGTCTGCTGGACGATCTCCATGGGCTTAGCCGGATCAACAAAGGTGGCCTTCACCCAGTTGTGCCCAACGCCTCCCGGATTTGAGCCGGCGTTGATGCGCGGGAACAGGCCTTTGTACTTCTCCGGCAGCTTTAGCCCGCCAAGGCGGCAGCGGCCGCGCAGGTATCGGTAGATCTTGTCCGTGAAGTGGGTCAGCTCATCGATCAGCAGAACGTGAATTTCAGCACCCTGGTACTTGGTTACGTCCTTTTCATACTGGCAGTGGCAAAGGTGAATCTTGGCACCATTCCAGAACTCGATGGAGATTGGCTTTGACCAGTTGACCTTGACGAACTTCTGCTCAATCAACTCCCCAAGTAGTGCAGGAAAGCCGGTTGGCCCTTCAATGTGGTTCTTGAGCAGATCGTCGGACAGGCGGCGGAACAGGTACACCTGCAGGCCCGGTATATCCATGCACCAGGCAATCGCGGCCACTCGCATAAGGTGAGATTTGCCGCCTCCAGCCGCTCCCCCATAGAGGATCTCGGTTGCCTGGCTAAGAAACGCCTCCGTTTGTTTTGGCTGTAGATGTAGCTCCATGCAGCACCAACCTCAATTCCGGCGTCTTGATCTCGCCTGAGTGCTCTACCTTATCCTTGAAGGCGCCCACATCCACATGCTTGCCAATCAGCTCTACCAGCTTCGTCCGGTCCAACAGCTTCACCTTGCGCACGGTGGCATAGACGGGGTTGCCCTCTGCGTCTTCGCCATCTCGCTCCTGCACAGTGTCGATGCCAGCAACGAGTCCGGTGCGCCAAGCAATGGGCCAGTCGTGTACCGACTTCAGGCATCCGTTTTCGTCATACAGGTCTGCCAGGTCTGCTGTTGCATCACGAGCCAGGCGCTGAAGCACCCAGTCAGCATCAATCTTGGTTCGCTCACTACGCGCCTTCTTTGCGTCCGCAACGGCATCAGAAACCTTGACATTTGCTAACAGGCGGCTTGCCTGCTCATGTGCCGTCTTGGCGCTGTACCCGGCGCGGATTGCCGCTTGGGTTGCGTTGAGGTCCACTAGGTACTCATCAACGAATGCTTGTTGTTTTGGCGTCAGAGCCCTTGGCTCGGCCTTCTTTGGCGTTGCCATAGGCTCTCCAGAAATAGAAAAACCGCCCGAAGGCGGCGAGTGATCTGTTAGCTAGTTCGCTATCAGTCATCTTTCTGGAGAACCGCCTCCAGGAAGCTATCGCGGTTGACAACATTGTCCTTAAACCACACTACAGCAACGAAAACCTGGTCAGAACCCATTGGCCTGAAAGCAGGATCGGTAACTGTCATCAATGGCCCGCCACTGTTAAGAACCACAACATCACCCACTTGGAAATTAGACATAAAACTCCTCAAAAACCGACATCGGTAAATTGAGTTGGGTGCTACTCTTGGAGATTCAACTGCGGGATTTCACCTATACCCGCTGATCTTTGCGATCAATCAGGCCAGTCAGCGCTTCATTCAGCTCACGATACAACCTCTGCAGTCCCTCGACGCTGCCTCCGAAAGGGCAGTAGACAAGCTGATGACGCATGCGCTTGAAGATGCGTCGCTTGTGTTGGCGTCTGTTCACGGACATCTCCATTACCGCGCTCCGTAGCAGGTCAGCAGCGCTATATCAAAGGTGTGCTTGCCTGTAGTGCCGTCGCCAGCATCCCACCAGCACGTCACCTGATCCGCTGCCACATCCATCACGGTCATCTCTGGTCCGCCGGATGCGAGCTGCACGCGGTTACCTGGCCAGACCTTGGCCAACATAGGCGGGCGCGGCAGCTTGATCAGGCTGGACGCGGAGAATGGCCGACAGTTGAGGAATGAGAGGTCATTGCTTGGGGCTGTCATGGCTCTCCTCTATCGGGTCGTAGCGTCGAGACTACAAGTGGGAATACACAACTGAGCCTAGACAGAAAACTTCAAATTCAAGCCATATGCTACGATTGTTGACGTTTGATTACAAACGAACCAAATTCATACAAACTTAGGCACACATGACCTCTCTATCTACCAATCGCTCTCTTTGCAATCTGGCAGGTTCCGTCCTGATCGGCCTCTTTGCCAATTCAGCTTTCGCTCAAACGTGTACGCCGGTGACTACCTCGGGCACTTACAACGGTGTTGACGTAACCGTGGCGCTGACAAACACCGTTCAGTATGGAAGCCCTTATACAAGTTGCGGTGTGACTACTGGGGCAAATGCAATTTATGCCGGAACTGGGCCGGGCAACTCAAAAATTGTTTATTCATTTTCTTCTCCTCAAACCACCGCTCGTGTTTTGTTCTCAGGAGCAAATTCTGGAGAGTCCGCCTCGTTCTCTTTTGACGTTGGCACTCCAACAGTCTCGGTAAACGCAAGCAGCTGCACGCCTCCGATCACAGGCGCAACTGTAACGTTCCCAGGGTCTGATGA
Organism: Comamonas koreensis; assembly: GCF_014076495.1. Lineage (NCBI taxonomy): Bacteria > Pseudomonadati > Pseudomonadota > Betaproteobacteria > Burkholderiales > Comamonadaceae > Comamonas > Comamonas koreensis. The sequence goes on from NZ_CP043575.1 coordinate 3,891,848, forward strand.
TGGTGCGGATTTGCAGGTGACAGGGTCTCAACCCTTCAACACTCTTACAATTGACGTTCCAGTTATTGACCAAAGTGGCAGTCTGCTGGACCTTTGCGCAGAGTCGATTGCAGTTGCTCCACTAACTCCTCAGGAGATCAACTTCACATCGACCGCACCAAGCCCAGCAATCGTTGGTGCAACTTACGAAGTAGCTGCAACAGGCGGCGCCTCCGGCGAGCCAGTTGTTCTGGCCATAGATGCCTCAGCATCTGCTGTTTGCTCGATTGCAGGAAATACGGTCAGCTTGCTTGCTGAAGGCACTTGCGTAATCAATGCTGATCAGGCGGGCAACGCAACATATGAAGCCGCGCCACAAGCTCAGCAATCATTCTCTGTGACCGCAGCCCCCGTGATTCCTCCACAAGCAGCTACACCAGTCCCGACACTGGGAGCCTGGGGTCTGGCAATCCTGACCTCGCTGCTCGGCGGCTTCGCTGTCATGCGTCAACGCCGCAAATCCTGATCGTTTGAAGAAACCCTCTTGGCTTACGATGGGAGTTCTCACACAACCATCACCAAGAGGGCGTCTATGAAATTTGAATCACTTGAAGAGGTGGCGAAGTTCTGTGCGCACATAGAGCGCGAAAAAGACATGTTGCTGTGCTTGGCCCAGGTCCATGAGCTACTCATTGCAGCTCTAGTGTCGTCTCACCCTGATCACGCCCAATTTCAGTTGATGACCACTTCCCTCTTGGAGCGGTCCATGAACACCACATTCAAGGATCTCCCTGAGGATCAGAAGCAACTAATTCGCAATAGGGTTGAGAACATGCAGCTGATTCCCAAAACGAACTTACCCAACCCAGTCGCCCATTTATCAGGGACTAGTCAAAGGCCACCAGAATAGTTTGGTGGGCTATTTGCGAACTCTTCGGCGCTGGGTCGGTAGCCTGCTACGACCATGCAAGCCTTGTTGCCTGCGGCCGGGATGATGCGTTCGCCAACCTGGTCGGCCGGGCGCATCTCCTTCATCCTGAATAGCTGCTCGCGGAGCCCACCAATGGTGCACACCTCATCTCCTGCGGGCGTTCCAGCATTGATTGGCTCGCTACCTAGCACTGTTGCGCGAAGACTCTTTAGCACCTGCGCCGCCTCAGGGAACATCCCAAGCCAGTGCTGGTAGTCCTGAACGTGAGCACGGAAGCGCCACGACTCATCAGACTCTTGCTTCAGCTCAGGGCACAGCCACAGGGCTATCTTTCGTCTTAGGCTCATGGCTTCTTCTCCCGCTCCACAGCTTGCTGTACGTTCTCAGCCACACGCTTGAGCGCGGTTGCCGTGTATGGCTCGGCCTTGTCAGTGCATGCGCCGCCCATGGTGATGACATCAGCGGCAATAGCCAGCGGGGTTTCAACAACCACACCGACCACAGCCTTGGTCAGAGATCCGAGCATTCCAAACATAGGCGACTCCAAAAGAAAAGCCAGCACTTGGCTGGCCTTGGTATTCGTACCCCATCAGACAACCCTCATGGGCTGGGGTTGCTGTTCGCTTCTTCAAGCACTGGGAAGCTCTCAGTAGGAGATGCCGCACCTTCATACCGCTCGGGTGCGGGCCGCGCTTGCTGCAGCTGGACATGAAAAAGCCCCGCGCTTGGCGAGGCTGGGTGGTGATGGCGCCCGGTTACGCCCGGACCTACATTGCTGCTTGACCATCTTCTAAGCGGGCCGGCTGCGATCTCCGGCTTATCTTCCCCTGCCAGCAAGTCTGTCAGTGGTGGCGGGGTGCCGCACTGTCTGGGTCGGGCTGCACATCGCAACTGTGCGCTTCGCTTAGAAGATGATCCTCATAAAGGATTGATGGTGCCGGGTGCATGGCCAAATCCCGGTTTCTGGTAGCCAGAGCAACCTGGCCATTTGTCGGTGAGGTGCGTTACCGCCAGAACTCTGCACATTGAGCCAGTCTTAGCAGGACTGTTCTTCACCATCACAACTGCTGACTGCATGACGTCTGAATTGCTTGTGGTCGCTTTCGCTCTCGCAGCACTTCGGTTCTCAATCAGCATGTGTGATGGCCCTAGAAGCGGGAACGCTCCGCCATCTAAGGCCTGCCATGGAATGCATGGGATGGTTTATCTGAATCATGGGAGGCCTAAGCACAGCCCAAACTGATTCATCATCAAACTAACGCAGTCCGAACGTTACCACACTTCTCGCTGCGTTACAAGATTTATTTAAGCAGGCTGAACATTCTTCCGCCGTGGGCTGCGCGGCAGGTGCGAACGTGGTCGATCAGCATCTGGGCTGCGCGGTTGGCCGGCTCCTTGCGGTACTTCTCGCCCTTGCACTTCGGGCAGGTGTGCTCCTTGTCGCCCTTGGTCATCACACCAGTGGCATGGCAGACCTTGCAACGCGGATCCACCAGCCACTCGATGGCCGCCACGATTGCCTCAGTCCCGCCTTCCAGCTTCTTCTCCTGCGTGTACTGCAGGAGCGCGGCATAGAACCGGGTCATGTCCTCCTTGGTGGGCTTGGAGATCAGGCGCAGGTAATGGGCTGCCATGTTGCGAGGGCTCATGCCGCTGGCCTTGATGACATCGACCTGGCCAATCTTGTGGGGCTCGTCTGCCAGGCAAGAGGCCAGGGATGCGGATAGGTAGCGTTCTTCAATCATCAGGCTCTCTCTTTCTTCAATTCGTTGGTCTTTGCTCTGTACTCAGCCTTGATGGCCCTCAGCTCGTCTTTTGTCCATTTGTGGACTTCGTTGTTGGCTTCGAGCTGGAGCAGCCGTTCTTCGCCAATACGCCCCAAAAGGCCGATTCGGTAATCTGCGACCCGACCTGAGAGCCAACGATTGCAGTGCTTGCACTGGCCGTGAGCGTTATCAGGATGGAAGCGAAGGTGCTTGGCGGCACCAGTGCTGCGGTAATGACCGCAATCAACCCCACCACCAACCCCATAACTGTCCAGCGCTTGGCCGCACGATATGCAAGGTTGTCGCTCGTCTCGAACGCGGATATATGCATTGAATTCCTTCTGAGCCTCTTTGGTCAGCTCGTTGATTGACTTAATCGCCTCCTTGCGGCGCTTCGTTTCGGCTCGCTCTACCTTGGCAGCGGCCCGGGCGCGCTTGGCTTCCTCTCGCTCCTTCTTGGCGGCTTGCGCCTCTGCCCACGGCTCGATGCATTCGGGGTGGATTCGATGATGGCCATGTAGCTTGGTGCGGCAATGTGGACAAAGCGTGCGGCGGAAGGTCATGCCATCACCCCAAACATGAATGCCACAAACAAAAACCAGCCCCAGCCTGGTAGCCCCAGCGCAGCCAGAACGAAGCCGCAGAGCATGGTGAAGAATGCAACATCCTTCATGCCTGGCCCTCCACCGCCTTGAACCGAACGCCCCGCTCTGCCCCGAATGCCTCCATCAGGGTCTGCAGATCGGCCATCTCGGCCTTGGTCATCTTGGAGGTGGACTGGCCGCAGACGACGAATCCGCCATCCAAGCCAGGAACAACCTTGGTGCGCTTGAGCGCGGCGCTGAAAACATCCTTCCATTCCTCAGCGGTCAGACGGTGGCCGTGCCAATCCACCTGGGCGGAGATGTCGGAGAGCATCGCCCACAGCCGGCGATTCTGCGCATCGCTGCGCTTCTCTGGCCGGATCTCCAGGGTGAGGCGGTGGCCAGACAGAATCCAAGGCTTGACGAAGCCCCACGCATGCATGAGGGCCTTATGCGCTTGGATGGGCTCCCACAGGGAGAGGCTGATGCGCTCAGTCACGGCCAGGGCCCATGTCGATAACGGGCAGCTTAAGCAGGTCCGCCTTGCCACCCTCTTGGGCCACCAGCCGCTACCCAAAGAAGACGACCTTCTCTGCGTCGTACAGCCCATCCTTGTAGCCAGCCTTAGCCTTTCCCATGCGAGCTGCTGCCCGGCGCCACAATGCCTTGAACGCATTGCCCTCGGCGTAGTTCATGCCAAGCGCCTCGATGATGTCGTTGCACTCAGCAGCGTATGCGCCGCCGCCAGAGGTTGGGCTCTCCACCTCAACGGTGTAGTAGCTCACGCTGCCGCCTGTGTATTCGGTATTGCTCATGCGATTTCCTTCACGGGTACTGGCTCCCATTGCAGGGTTTCGTCTTCGCCGTCGTTGTCTCGGATGGGGCGGAGCGACTCATCCGGGGCTATATGCGCCTTTCGAACCCCTAGTTGGTTGGATATGTAGGTCATCAATTGGTCGACAACCCAGGTTTCGCCAGGCTTGTGAAATTGAATTCCGTCCAAAACGTCTCCAGCGCAGAGGCGTCTCTCGCACCGGACAATGCGCCCCAAGTCTCCAAAGTCGCTCGCTACAACAATCGCCAAATCTCCAGGTTTGCAGTTCATCCCCTCACCCCTTCCTGTTGAGCCAGGCATCCCTGGCCTTGATCACATTTACCGGTGCAGCCTGGTGGCTGTTGCATGTTTGGTGTGGTGGCAGGAACCGCCACGATGGGCCAAACTCGCATGGCGCCATGTGGTGCTTTGCCATCGGTGTTGTTTGGCCGGACGAGTCCTTCAGCTGCCAGTGTTTGCAGGTTGCACATGTCACTGGGCCTCCCGGGGTTGGTTGTCGCCCACTGCCTCACGGGCAAAGCGAACGGTTGTTGGGTTCAGCTTCTCGCCGGCGCGCACGCGGTTCAGGATCGTGTGGGCCCAGGCCTTATCTGCGCGAGGTTCGAGGCGCTTGAGCATGGGCGCAAGTCGCTTTAGCTGCTCAGCAACCACGGCAGGTGATGCGGCCGGCGCTGGCAGTTGCTTGTCCTCAGCTCGGGGGCTCTTGCGTGCCAGGTCGCGGAACTGGAAGACGGTTGGCGGCTTGGCCGGGTCCAGGTGGGTCAGCGCATGCGCGATGCCCTCTGGGAAGCGTTCAAACCCAGCCAGCTCATGCGCCCAGTCGGACTTCACAGCGTTCAGGTCGATGCCCTCCCATCGGCCCAGGAAGTCCCGGCCGTAGGCCAGGGTCAGTTTCGTGAAGATCTTGTCGATCCATGCTGCCGGCAAGCTCATGCTCCGCCTCCAATTCGTTTCTGTGGCTGCTCAATGCGCCGAGCCGCGACCTCAATGGCTTGGTTCTTGAAAAAATCGGTGGGCGAAGCTTCTGGAGCTTGCCGGGCAATGGACGGTACGACCTCTTGGGCCCGCTCGCGCATCGAGCGCTGGTAGCCGGTTTCGCCGCTGCGCTGCAGGACTCCAGAATGTTGGATCAGGGCATTGCCGCCATTCTTTGGCTCGAACAGGCCTTGCCATCCAGCAATTGCTGCGTTTTCCAGGGCTTGGGCGTAGTCGATGCCTTCTGCTTTCCACTTGGCCAGCTTCTCAACAGCCATCTGCTTTTGTGCATCGGTGGCGTTTTTTCGTTTGGCACAGGAGTGCCATGCATCCCAATGGGCTTGATCAATCCAGTCCGGCAGAACAAAGGTCGAGGCGCGCTTGCGCGTCTTCTTCTCTGCAGTAATCTCTGTAGTAATCTTTTCTTTATTAACGGATTGCGCTTCTGTCGCTCCGCCAACTGCGTTTTCCGCACGCCCCGGATTGCGCATTTCGCTGTTGCCCAAATGCGCTTTGTGCATTTCCCGGATTGCGCTTTCGTCGTTCGGGAACTGCGGCACGTTCCAGGCGTCAAAAGCAATGTCGACTGCGGCCAAATCCAGGCGGTAGTAGACGCGGTGCTGGAGGCGCTTGTGGGTCTCGATCAGAACGCCCATCTCCGTCAGGATCTTGCGTGCTGTAGCCTGCTCACGGTATGAGAGGCCGGTTTCCTCAGTCCACTCTTCCGCAGTTTTAAAAACGCCCATTTCCTCTGCCGAGCGCGATTGCCAATAGTGCAGTTGTGCGAAGAAGATGGATGCATTCACGCTGCCAAAGAACTTGGAGAGCTGTGGGTAGTAGGCGATGGCACGGCCAACGTTCGCCAGGGATGAAGTAAGACTCACGCCTTGACTCCCTTCTTAGAGTTGCAAGACTTGCACATCGTCTGCAGGTTCTCCAGGGTGGTAGCTCCCCCTTTGGACTCTGGGTGCTTGTGGTCGCAAGTCAGGTTCTTGTGAGTGCCGCATGTAACGCAGCGATAGGCATCACGCTCGAAAACTTGGGTGCGCAACGCGGGACGAATGACAACCTTGGCGTAAGCAGGCTTGGGACGCGAGGCGGCTTTCTCTAGCGCGGTTTGTGCGCCCAACTCTTGCGCGAGGATTTCCAGAATGCCGCCGCCACCACCATCACCCCACCCCCAGATGGCCAGGAGGAGATCGCTGTTGTCGCGTGCAAAAGTCTTCAGCGCATCCACTGCGCGCCCTTCTCGAGCAATGCATTGATCAAGCGTTATGCCCTGATAGGACACCTCGGCTGTTTTGTGAGTGCCGACAGTCATACAGCCTCCCAGACGCGATACCCATTGCGCAGCAGGTCTTCGCCTTCAAACTGCACAACCTGCACCTGGCCGCGTGCCTGCAGCTCAGGCAGACGGCGGCAGACCTGCTCTACCGACAAGCCTGTGATCCTGGCTATTTCTCCGGCCGTCAGGCTCTTCTCGTCGTCCAGCGCAGCCAGGATGCGAACGTTGTGGTAGCGAGCAAACAGGACTGCGCGCTCGCCTGCGATGACGCTGGTGATTGGGTCGCTTGCTCGGGCGTTGTTCATCGCAGGGCTCCTTTCAGAATTCGTTGGGTCTTGAGGGTTGATGCCTGGGCCTGAGCCCCGCTTTCGATGTAGTAGCCGTGGTAGCGAGGGTTGCGGTCTACTGTCTTGAGGATCCGGGGCTTGGTGAGCCGGGATGCGAGGGATTCGTTACGCTTGGTGAAGGCATTCATACCGAATCCGTTACGCAAAAGTGTTTGGGAGGGTGCGCCGCTTTGGGAACGGCACGACGGGAGCGGCAGACAGCTTGGGGATCAGGTATCTGCGCTGGATCTCTGCTGAGATCAGTTCGGTTACTAGCTCGTCAACAGTGACGCCCTGTTCAACTGCTTCGGCTTCTAGTGCGGAGAGGTCATTGCCTGCAAATGTGGTGTCATGGGTTGGTTGCACTGGGGAGTTCCTGAACGGTTACGCATAAGCGCGTCGCTTTTCCTCGGCACCAGTTGCAGACTTGGAGCCATGCAAATGCTTCAAAGCCTCCATGGCCAATTCACGGATGAAGACGGACGGCTGTACGCCGTGCAGCTCAGCCATCGCTTCCACAACACGCATCTCGGTGCTGTTCAGCGACAGGTTCACGCGCTTGGAACGAATGTGGACAGGGTCTGCATACATGGTGTGTTCTTCCTCTCTCTACAAAAACACGGGGTTGGAAATCAGTTAGGCAGCAAGAGCGATGGCCGCTCTGCGCATGGAATGGATGGATTCGTCGGGCAATGCCAGATACAAGCAGCGGTGGACGAAGTTCACGAAGACGCGCATATCGCCCTCGGCAGCCTTGCCTCTCATCAGGTCTGCGCCATAGAGGCGGTCGAATTCAGTGATGAGTTCGGGGGTGTCCAAGGCCACTGCGATGCAGGCATCAAATGCAGGGTCTGCATATGCCATCGGCAGTGGGAGGTGTGATGCAGTCATGCAGCCTCCTTTTTGCTCTTGATGAGTTCTGGCCAAATGGCGCCCCACTCACTTGGGTACAGGTCTTTGCGAGTGACCTGCCCGTCAGTTGCTTGCTCGATCGCTACTGCGTAGGCAGGACTTGGCCGGCGGTTTTGATAGCCATCCCGCCATTGGCGAACCTGGGCATCACTCTTCGCACTAATGCGCGCACGCAACTCCCCAACGCTGAGGGCGTTTGGCTTCAAGAAATACTCGGATAGCTTCATGAAAACAAAGTCTATAGCATTTGCTACAGTTTCGCAAGTAGCTTTTGCTACTGAAGCATCTGCTACTGTCTGGCTCATGGATGAACATGAGCTTCAGGAGTGGCGCATTAAGCGTTTGGCAGACCTTGCCCAGCGGGAAGGGGGCAACGCTGCGCTTGGGCGTCGCCTTGGGTACAAAGACGGCGCGTACGTAGGTCAAATGTTGCGTGGCGAGCGCGTAATCAGTGAAAAGACCGTGATGGCGGTCCACAACATCCCAGGCTATACGGGATGGTTCGACACCGAAGATGACGCCGTCAGACCAACTTTGATAGCGCTAGAAAACAACCCAGATTTCCCTGCAATCCGGCGAGTGGTGTTCAAGCTGTCGGCCGGCGCATCGGGTTTTAGCGTGTCATATTTGGATGGCTCCGCCCCGCCCATCGTCTTCCAGCGCAGCTGGTACGAGAGCAAAGGTTACAGGCCTGAAAAGCTGTTCGCGACTACTGTAGTGAACGGGAGCATGGAACCAGGTTTGTACGACGGCGATACTGTCGTAGTAAATACGGAGCAGACTGAGCCAATGGATGGCACAGTCTTCGCTGTTAACTATGAGGGTGAGCTCGTCATCAAGCGCTTAGTGCGTGACGAGGGTAAGTGGTGGTTGTCTTCAGATAATCCTGACAAGCGCCTGTATCCGCGCAAGGCATGCCATGAAGGAGTGTTTTTGCTCGGGGAGATCGTCCATAAGCAAAGCGAGCGAATATGAAGATATTGGTGATTGGAGCCGCTTGTGTAGCACTACTTTCAGCGTGTGGGAAATCTGACAATACCAATGCGGCGGCCGTGTCCACTCAAATGGGTTATGAGCTTGGGGCAGCCAACGGGGCAAAATGCAACGCAGAAGCATTGATCATTGCGAAGATCATGATCAACGGCGGGCCGAACGCAACGCCCACCTATCCTGATATGGATTACTCAAGCCCTGTGGTTAGGGACATGCTCGAAAAAGCTAGAAGTCTTCCCGTATCGCCTGCTAATGCAGCCAAGCAACACTTTGATATCTGCATGGAGACTTCCCTTCAGGCCTTCACGAAAGCGAACAAGTCCGGACAATGACTGACGCCTGTTGAGCGCGTAAGGATCTGTAAGACAACATCTTATAAAATGTTGTTTTTTGTTACGAGTGCAACATGAAAACTATTTTGTCTGGGGTGGTTTGTGCGGGGCTGGTCCTTACGGGCTGCTCCACTGCATCGAAGGATATTGCGGCGTCTTATGTCTCGCCAATGCAGTACAACACATACGATTGCGATCAGATCACTGCTGAGAACGCACGCCTATCAGGCAAGGTTACACAGCTTAGCGGCAGACTTGACGAGGCCGCCTCGAATGACAAAGCGATCACTGGCGTGGGAATTGTTTTGTTCTGGCCGGCCCTCTTCGCGCTGGGCGGTACGAAGCAACAAGAGGCGGAGTATGCAAAGCTAAAGGGTGAACATGATGCGTTGCAGCAGGCTGCCATTCTCAAGAAATGCAGCATGGGTACACCCACACTTCAAGCTAAGCAGCCCAGCGAGACGGCAAATAAAATTGCTGTAGCGGACCAAGTTGCATCCACACCTCAAGTCCCGGATGCCACTCCTCCCGCTGAAGTAGCCAAACAAGACTGACACCCTCTCCCCACCGCTATGCCGCCAGTGCTAGGGCGCGCTCGGTCGGTTGTTCGCTAAAAAATAACTGGAGTTGATGTGAAAAATTTCTATTTGCTAGTTGCGTGTTTGCTCATAGGCGGTTCGTCCTTCGCCGCGAAACCGCCTGCCATCAACCAAAAAGCGCTTAAGGAAGCATTTGAGGACACGCTGAAAGATGCGGACAGCGCTAAATTCAAAGATCTCACTCAGACGCCCTCTGAAACGGCTGGGGCTTGGCGCCTGTGCGGGTCTGTGAATGCCAAAAATAGTTATGGTGCATATGGCGGCTATGAACCATTTCTCGGCATGACTTTTGTCGAGAAGGGTAAGCCGGTGCAGTACGTTGTACTTGGGATGGGAGAGGCAGCGGGGATGGTCTGCCGAGGCGAAACCAAGCAATGAGTGCTTTAGCCCTCCCCCGCTGCGATGCCGGCGGGGGCAACATCCACCCCACCCAGCAGCTCGCAGACGCGGGCTTTTTTACGTCTAGTGTTTGTGATTGCGGGATATCCCTGTCACTAGTTTCAGTGATAGACAATTCGCAACAATCTGTTTACATTTATTGCTTTATAGAAAATTGTGAACCTCGTCGCCTGGTCTGTCCAAGGGGCCTTGCCTTCAAACAGTTCAAAGCCTTGAATCACCACTTTGAAGGGTGTGTTCATTCGCTTCAATTTGGAGCTCAACTCTCAGGAGAAAAAATGAAAGTTAAGACTCTTTTGGCTACAGCCGGATTAGTTTTCTCAGTCCAATCTTGGGCAATCGACACCACCGGCTGGACATGCAGCAATCTGATTGGATGTGGGACTTCAACGGCAGACGGTGTAGTCACCGATGCTCCTGTAGCAGGTACTACTGGCTACGCATGGGTGAGTACTCAAATAAATGCCGATGGCTCGAGCTCTGGTGATTTTGACTTGACCAAGTTGCCCACCGGCGTGCCAAACACAGAAGTCAGGAACGGCGCAACCTATACTTCGCCACTCTTTGCAGTTCCTGCAGCCGGTGCACCCATTAGCTTTCAATTCAACTATGTCACTAGTGATGGGGCAGGTTTTTCAGATTTCGCTTGGGCAAGACTTCTAGACGGATCTGGTAATGAAGTTGCGCTACTTTTCACAGCGCGTACAGATCCAGTGGAATCGGTAGTGCCAGGTAACGGAATGCCTCCGCCCCAAGCAACACTCACTCCGCCAAGTGTGCCGATCATTGCGGGCGCTCCGACTTGGTCTCCATTGGGGACTGCTGGAGGCGGCACGGGTTCATGCTACGACGCAGGATGTGGCTACTCGGGTTGGGTTGAAGCTACATACAATGTCCCTGCGGCAGGATCCTACCGACTTGAAATCGGAGTGGTCAATTGGTCTGACAATGGTCAGCAATCCGGTTTGGCGGTTGACGGACTTCTGGTTGCTGGCCAGCTACCCTCAAGCTTGGCTTTGACGAATCCCGGAACATTGCCAGCCTTTACCAAGCCTGTGTACTCTGGATCAGTTGCAAACCCCGGCACATCAACCACTGTGGACCTAGTTGTTACTGGTCCTAATGGGTACGTCGAAAACATTCAGGCTACTCTGAACCCCGACAATACCTACAGTATTCAAGGTGCAAGTTTGCCCGCTGGTCAGTACTCTGTGACCGCAACACTCACCGGTACAAGTAGCACTCAAACACAAGACTTTACGGTGACAGCGCCTCCTCCACCGACTGCCCCTCAGACAGTCCCTACTATAGGTGGCATCGGCCTGCTGCTGCTCTCTGGGCTGGTTGCCGGATCCATGGGCCTCATGCGCCGGCGCAAATCGACTTGATCGACAGCCCTCTTCGGAGGGCTTTTTCATGGGTATCCGTTACATCTTCTTTCCAATTCTGTCGCGCAAACAACTAAAAACATGGGCTTGTAAGTGTTCGTCAGTTCTGATTTGTATGATCTTATTCATGAATTGGATGACCGACGAAACACACGATCAAGAAAGCGCATTGCTGAAGGAAATTTTGCCCCCAAGACTTTGGAGGGCCCTGGCAAGAAACGGCATTACGACCATGAAAGAGGTACGACGGCTCTACCCGGAAGAACTGCTGCAAATGCCCGATATAGGCCCCCGAACATTCAGAAAGATCGAAGCCCTTCTTTTCCCTGGTCAGTCCTACGTACCTCACTTCCGCGACGATCTGAAGAACGATGCCCTCGATGGGAAATCAAAGTATCGCCCTGCTCTATGGCGCGCGCTCATGGAATTGCAGAGGGAAGATAGGGAGTCGGCACAAGCTGGGTCCAGGAGCTAGGATGACTCCGCATTCAAATTTATGATGCATGCAACATGCATGAAGACACAACCACGCCGCAACCCGAAACACCTCTGGGTGACGTTCTTCAACCCCGAGTGAAGCGTATTCTCGAAAGGAATGGGATTCATACGGTGGAAGCGCTGCGCATGGCCTATCCGCATCAGCTTGTGAAGATGTGGGGCCTGGGCATGTACCGCTTCCGAACGATTGAGAAAGCGTTCTTCCCAGATAAGTCGTTCACACCAGCACGGATCTATTCACCAGTGCGACACATCCGCGGCTCATCTCTTAATGGCGCCCTCGACCCTTCCACAGTCATGGCCTTGCTGAGGGCTGGAATCACGACTCCTGAGCAGCTGAAGGCGGTGGAGCCGGCAGCGCTTCTCAAGATCAAGGGTCTCGGTGTGAACAGGCTTCGTGAGATTGAGCGGGCGTTCTTTCCAGGTCAACACTACGAGATCCCGCGCGGCAGGAAGCAGGCAGAAGTGGACGACGTTGCCTGACTTGTGATGTGGGGTGCAGGCTGAGGGGGATGGAGGGCGTGCTTAATCTAAAAGGAGGATGGCCCGTCATTGATCAGCGTTTTGCACTTTTGAGTAAAGAAGTTCGAGATGCGCGATGGCATCCATATTACGGAATGCGATCCCGCAATATAAAAATAGAACAACTGGATGTATGCTCAGTATGCAGAAGTAGTTTCGGATTTCCGAAACGCTCAAAAATTAGGCACCATATTTTTCAAATTTCGGAATCCAGCTAAGTTCGCGGAAAAGCCATGGTTTTTCAACTTATCCACAGACTTGCGAACAAATTTATACCTGCAACTTAACCACAATTTTGCGCGTTGCGACTCTGCTATCATGAGTACCGTGTAGGAGGATCTTTTACAGAATCTCCTAACGCAGTGCACAAAGCAAAACGGCCATCCATTTCTGGATAGCCGATCACTTTGAGCAAACAAGAGCAGTCGCGAGGATCCCTAGAAAGAACCGCTTCTGCATTCTATTGCAGCCTCAAGTATACAGGGTTGAGCACTGCTGTGCATCAATATTTTTGTAAACAGAGGCTGCATGGCCACTCGTGCTTGAAGGGCACAACATGCAAACTCATCAATACTCTCTCACCCTCATCAGCCATCAGGTTCAGAACTCCATAGTGGAGCAGCGCGCGGTGGATGGCTACATCAATGCCACCGCCATGTGCAAAGCGGCTGGAAAGAAATTCGGCCACTATCGTGAAAACGATGGCACGGATGACTTCTTGGAGGCGCTATCAGCGGATGTCGGAATTCCGATATCTAAACTAATTCAAGTGCTTAGGGGCGCAAACGTGACCCAAGGCACTTGGATTCATCCACAAGTAGCGATTCATCTAGCTCAGTGGCTATCGCCTCAATTCGCCGTACAAGTATCCAAGTGGGTGTTCGACTGGATGAGTGGCAAAGGAGCACCCACCAAGCTCCCATACCACCTGGAGCGGCACTTGCTCAACCAGAACAAAATCCCGCTCGGATCCTTTTCCGTGCTACAGGAAATGACTAACTTTCTGGTCGGCCCGATGGAGGCTAATGGTTACCGCCTGCCAGAGAAGTGCATGCCCGATATCTCACATGCGAAGTTGTTGTGCAAGCACCTGCGCGATGAGCACGGCGTGAATACGGATGCCTTGGAAAAATACACGCACACGTTTCCTGACGGCCGTGAAGTGCAAGCAAACCTGTACCCAGTAGATTACCTTGGGGCATTCCGTCGCCTGATGGCCGAAGTATGGATGCCGCGACACGCTGCTATCTACTTTAAGGCCAGGGATCCAGCAGCATTGCCCGCCCTGGACAAAATACTGCAATTGAGCCCACCAAAAACAAAACAAGCTCTGCCAGCAAATAAACCTCGGTTTAAGCGCTCCGCGTAAGAGCCTCTATCCCCCGACTTCAAACCCGCTAAGTGAACTGACCCCAAGAAGTTGGACAGTTGGAAGCTAGGGACTGAAGGCCTGAATCCGGTATTGCACCGGACTCAGGCCTTTTAGTTTTAGCTTGATGCGTTGGTGATTGTAGTAATGGATGTAGTGGTGAAGACCTTCTTGAAGCTGCGCCACACTGCTGAACTTGTTGAGGTGGAAGAACTCGGACTTCAAGGTTCCGAAGAAGCTCTCCATCGCTGCGTTATCCAAGCAATTGCCCCGACGTGACATGCTTTGCACCAGGCCATGATCGGCCAGCAAGCGGCGATAGGCACGACTTTGGTACTGCCAGCCCTGGTCGGAATGCAGCAATGGTTTTTCCTCCCTGCCCAGCTTGCCTAGCGCCTTGCGCAACATGTCACCCACCATCTTCAAGCGCGGTTGCGTATTCATCTGATAGCTCACCACCTCGCCATTGAATAGATCCATGACAGGCGACAGGTATAGCTTTTTACCCAAGACGTTGAACTCTGTCACGTCCGTCACCCATTTCTGGTTAGGCTGCTCGGCCATGAACTGGCGCTGCAACACATTGGCCACGTCCGCGTGCTGCCCGGCGCGATAGGAGCGATATTTCTTGGGCCGAACCAGGGACTTCATCCCCATTACCTGCATCAGGCGCTGCACGCTCTTGTGGTTCACATGACAGCCATTGCGCTTGAGTTCAAGCGCAATACGCCGATAGCCATAGCGTCCTTTGTGAAGCTCGTAGACAGATCGGATCTGAGCCTTGAGCTCAGCGTATTTGTCGCCTCTCCTGTGCACTTGAGCCTGGTAATAGAAGGTGCTGCGCGCCAGCTTACCTGCCCGCAGCAAGTCCTTGAGGTCGTGATCTGGCCTTAGCTCAAGCACTATCCGCGCTTTTTCTGCGCAGCTTGTTTTTTCGCCTGAACCAAGGCCTCCAATTTTTTTAGGTACGCCACCTCCGCGCGCAGGTACTTCACCTCTTTGAGCAAATCTGCGTGCGAACGCGTGTCGTCCGCAGACATAACTGCTTGTGCCTGTGCGGGCTTGGCTGTGGGTGGGTTTGGCATCTTCTTGGAGCGTCCTCTTGGCCGGGGTGCAAGTGCTTGCGGCCCACCGTCGTGATATTGCAGCTCCCAGGCGCTGATGACACCCGTGCCACCCCGGATATCAAACAAGGTAATCGTCTCTCGTGCAGACAGATCATCTCGCCACATCCGCTGCAACACTGCCAGTTTGAAGTCAGCGCTGTAGCGACTGAACTTCTTGCGCAACCCTGATAGGCCATGCTGCTGGTAGCTCTTTACCCAACGTCGCACTGTCGCTTGGTCGAGACCGTGAGCATGGGCCAGTGCTCTGAACCCATGCTGCCCCTGCACGTAGCCCTGGACAACTTCCAGCTTGTAACTCTCGTCGTACTTCGCCATGAAAAACACCCCAAAGGTTGGATTGATGTCCAACTTTTGGGGTGCAGTTCAAAGCGCGGGTTTTTTAACACCCAGTGAAATGCCCAAGCCACCTCCGGGTGGCTTTTCTTTTGCCTGCGCTGTAGCATCGCAGAAGGAGGCATCCATGACCAATTCAGTAGACCCCTATATCGAGACCTTCCGCCTGCAGGCCGAGCGCATGGACGAGTTGGGCATCCCCTGCGACCCAGATGCAGCGATGGTGCTCCTCGCGCAGTTCATGGCCGAGATCGAGGGGAGCATCTCGGAGGAAGAGATGTTCTCCTTAGCCGAGATCGGTGGCCACCTTTTCCGCGAGGGCCTCCGACGGAAGATGGAAGGGAGTGGCAAGTAGCCAACCAACCGCCTCAGGGCGGTTTTTTGTTGCCCGGGTGGCCATGAAGCCGCAGCAGCAAGATGCTCCGCCCCCTCGAATCCTCGTATTTGATGTGCTGTTGCTACAGCCCATATCAAAAAAAAAGAAACATGTAGCATTTGCTACTTGCATAGATCAGTAGCATTTGCTACAGTACACCCATCGCAGCAACGAACGCGAAACGACCGAAGGGGTAGCGATCCGGCCCCTGAACCGACTCGATGCAAGAGGAAGGTCTAGCTCCAGTGGAGCGCAGCTAGTTGCACCAGGCGATGGGTGGTTAGCGATTGCGCAGCCTCCGTCTTGTTCACGGTAAGTGATCAACGCAGGTGCCGGGTGAACCGGTGTGTAGCGGATGTGAGTCCGGGGATCGAGCGCATGGGCGCTGACGATGGAGCAACTCAGCCAGGCCGCCTTAGCCTCAACAGCTTCGACGCACATAGACGCTTTCAACGTCGCGCGCTGGGAATTGCACCCAGCGAGAGCTAAAAACGCAGACGCCGCCGGGACGGGTTCCCGGTAGCCAATAGCAGCTCAGTGCTGCGAAGGAGCAAACATGCGAGATGCATAAGCCGGAAAACCCGGCTGCCACCTGGCCGAGCAGTCTCTCGGAGTTGCCGATAGGCGAGTTACCCGGGCAAAGGAAGCGTACAGAGCGCACGGGGTACTAGGGAGTGGCGAACCCGTAACGCAAGCAGTGAAGCCTATACGTACACGACCCCGAGCAATCGGCGCTCCCCTCTGGGCGACATCAGAGGGAAATCACAAGGCGCTTCAACCGAGGCGCCTTTTGCTTTTTCAAAGGAGAGAACCATGGGTCAGTACCACAAGGTCTACAACCTAGACAAGCGCGAATTCATCCACCCGCACCGCATTGATAACGGGCTCAAGTTACTCGAGCAAGTTGGCCATATGAAGTCAACGTCTACCGCCCTTTTCCTTCTTCTGGCAAACAGCAACGGGCGCGGCGGCGGCGATGCGCCAAAGCATGAATTGATTGGCAGTTGGGCAGGGGACCGCGTTCTGATTCAAGGCGATTACGCCCACGAAAGCGATCACGGATACGTCGATCCGGAGGAACTAGAGGCGTTCACAGACATTTCAGGTGACGTGAATGAAATCCTAGCCCTGGTGGATGACTAACCCTCAAGCGCCCTACTCAGGGCGTTTTCAATTTATGCGCACAGGCGCGGAAGGATGATGATGGATAGCAACAACGGATTCTGGGATCGTCCGGCGGATGAGCGCGCAGAAGCAATGCGCAAAGCATCCGACCGGGGCGGGGTTGAGAACTTCTTCGACCTGCCGCCAGAAGAGCGTGCCACCGCCTACGAGCAAGCGGAGTAAAGCACCCCAAGAGCATCAGATCAGATGATTTGATGCTTTGGGTACTCCTCGAAAGAGGGCCATCAAGAGAGACGACAACCAGCGGCTTGCGCAGCCAATGGTGGATGTTCTCGACGTACTGAGCGACACGGATAGGAGGCGCCTCCGAAGCCGGTCATCCAGTCGTCTCCCTTGATGGTGGACTTGCTAAGCGTCCGGGGATAAGCATGTCGCGCCCGGCCACCATCCCCTATTCAAAGGAATGCATATGGTCCCCATGAGAAAAAGCAAGGAGCGTGACAAAGAAAGCAGGCTCAAAGAGTTGACTGGTTTCGGCGTCGAATACTCAACAAAGGATGGTGTCAGCTTCTTCACCACCAACGTGCCCACACCGTTTGAATTCTGGCCAACCACTGGCGCCTGGCTCAATCGGTCTACGCGGGAGAGAGGCAAGGACTTTGCAGATTTGAAGTCGCAACTCCTCAGCGCCGATGGCGAGCCGGTGGCGGATAACAGATGCTACGCCCCGCCTGCTCCAGTTGAGCGAGCCCAGAAAAACAAGGGCGATCGCTGCATAAAGGTCAACGTTAACGTTGATGGCAGATTCTTCTCAGTAAGCAGCAAGCGATTTGCAGTGACCGATGCGAGCCAGATGCAGGGTGCACGCGAGCAACTTATGCGGGACATTGCAGCAGGCATTGATGCAGAGCTTCAGTAGAAGCCTGCCCATATTCATAAATGCAGCCAACCCTGGCCAATCTATTCACAAATACCGCGTCATTAGCTCAACTGGATAGAGCAGCTGAATTCTAGTCAGTAGGTTGAGGGTTCAAATCCTTCATGACGCACCACAAACACACTCCAGCACTACCACGCTGGATTTGCCCGCCCTGAGCGGGCCTTTTTATTTGGGAGCAACCATGAGTGACTTGTCCAACATGAGGCGCCTAGCTCGCGGGCAGGCCGCTTGGGATGCGATGGAGCCGGACTACGACGATCCGCCCGTGCCGATGTCGGTGCACATGGAACTGGTCGACAAGTTCTTCAAGGTGCGCGACCAACTGGCCCAGTTGCTTGAAGAAGCCCGCGACGGCGGAGAAACGCTTAACCGCATCCGGTGCTGCTCAGGCGATCGCCTGCTGCGCCTTTGCAACGAGATTGAGGGGATTGAAGATGACGAGTGAGAAGCTGAAACCTACGCCAGGGCCTTGGCGCTACCGCCTAGGTGACGAGTGGAGCCAATGCGTAGTCACTGATGATGGGGAGTACCCTGATGGCCGACCAAAATCTTGGACTGTTGCCAGCTTGAACAGTCGGCGCGACGAGAAGGAAGACAACGCCCGCCTGATCGCCGAAGCCGGAACCGTTTTCCACGAGTGCGGCCTGAGCCCTCGGGAGCTGCTGGAAGCGGTGAGGGAAAAGGATGCCCGCATAAATGAGTTGGTGGATGCCTTGCGTGGAATTACAGAGATGTGTGAATTCCATGGAGACTTTTCAAACGGTGTAACCGACCCGACCGGAACCATAGACGAGGGAAATGTTCGAGCATGTGAGTTCATTCACGCCGCCCGCGCCGCTCTCGCCAAACACAAGGAGGTGTGAGATGGAAATAGCAAAACATGCAAAGCCTGGCGCTCGCTATCGCGTCACCCCTTGGAATGACATCAGCAAGCCAGGCGCTCCTTTGGTGGGCTATGGCCTATCTGAGAAAAAGCCGGGCGAGCGGTTGTACAAACTCATAGCCTGGAAAGGAGAGATCCATCCATGGAAAACGCTGGCCACTGCACGAGAGGCAGTAAAACTTCTGAATGAGGCATCAGACCGCGCTCTCCAAAAGGAGAAGCAATCATGAAGCGCTACTCCATCTCGATCAACGGAACGATCCACGAACAAGAGCTTGCCGACATTTGGAAGGCTTGGGAATTTGTGCTGTCCCAAGACGACGGCAGTCCAATGAAAGTGAGGGTTTTGCAGCTATGACCACCACCCCCATGCTGACCATGCCAACCCGAGCACTGTGCCCCGAGCGAGGCCAGAAGCCCAGCCGCTACGTGCCGGCCCTCAAAACCGACATCCGCAAGACCTTTACTAAGTACCGGCGCCTACAAGCGCTGCAGGAGAAGAAATGACTTTCCCATACACCGGCTGGGTGCTGATGCCCAGCTTTACGCCAAAGCAAGAAAAGTTTGTGAGCCCGTATGGCTTTGGTGACGAGCAGAAGGAATGGCACAGAACTGAGAAGCACAAGCTGGTTCATGTTGACTCTATTTATTTCTGCAAGGCCGCCGCGATCTACGCCGGCAACCAGCGCCTCCGTGATCAGCAGGCCGCTCTGGATAAGAAGCAGGCCAACATCAACAAGCGCCGTGCAGCGCTGGAAAAGGCGGCTGGAGAGTCCAAGCCTTGAGAACCCTCTTCCACGCATTCCTCTGGAGCGCCATAACGGCGCTTTCTTTTTTTGCGGCCGCTCTTCGTGCGGGCGCGATTGTTTAAGGACGCACTATGAGCGCCATCCAAGCCATCACCAACTACGTCTATGGGGCTGAATCCAGCTTCCACGGGGCGCTGGCCGACCACTCGCTCAACTTTGAACGCGAGGCAGGCTTTGCCATCCAGATCCTGACTTCTGGCGACTACATCGCCAAGCTGGCAGCAGGTGACCGCCAATCAGTGGTCAACGCGGTAACGAACATCGCTGCCATCGGCATCAGCCTGAACCCAGCGAAGAAACAGGCCTACCTTGTCCCCAGAAAGGGGAAGGTCTGCCTAGACATCAGTTACATGGGCCTCATTGATCTTGCGATCGACTCCGGCTCCATCATGTGGGCGCAGGCCGAGCTGGTTTGTGCTGGTGACGCCTTCGCGCTGAACGGCTTCGACAAGCCGCCGACCCACTCCTACAACCCGTTCTCTCAGGATCGCGGCGAGGTCGTCGGAGCCTATGTGGTGGTCAAGACGCATACCGGCGACTACCTCACCACCTGCATGAGCAAGGCCGACATTGACGCCATCAAGAATCGCTCCGAGTCAGTCAAGGCGGGTAAGACTTCGCCCTGGGACACGGATTACGGCGAGATGGCCAAGAAGACTGTCGTCAAGCGTGCCTACAAGTACTGGCCCAAGTCTGAGCGCCTGGACCAAGCCATCCACCACCTGAACACAGAAGGCGGTGAAGGACTTGCAACATCGGCAACTCCAGCTCCTGCCCCTGCAGCAGAGGCACCGCCCGCATTGCTGGAGAAAGCAGACGCTGCAGCGAAGAAAGGGACCGAGGTCTACAAGCACTTCTGGAAATCCCTGTCCGCCACCGACCGCCAATTGCTAGCGGGGCATCACATCACGCTGAAAAACGTCGCAGCTACCGCTGACGCTCAGATTACCGATGTGGAGGCAAAGCATGAAGATATGCGAAGCAGCGCAGAGAACTGACGATTGGTATGCAGCCAGGCTAGGCAAGGCCACCGGCAGCCGATTCGCTGATGTCTTGGCAGGGGGCAAGGGCTTGACCAGAAAGGCCTATGCCACCCAGCTGGCCCTGGAAATCATCTCAGGGAAGGCTGCCGAGACATACACCAGCCAGGACATGGAAATCGGCACTGAGCGCGAGCCCGTCGCCCGCGCCGAGTATGAAGCCCTGACAGGCGACTTCGTGGAGGAAGTGGGCTTCTGTCTGCACGACACCCTACCCGCTGGTGTCTCGCCTGATGGCCTGATTGACGCGGATGGCGGTGTGGAAATCAAGTGCCCCAGAGCAAAGACCCACGCCGAGTACCTAGAGCTGACCCGCGAGCCCTCAGCCTACACAGCCCAGATTCAGGGGTGCATGTGGGTCACGGGTCGCCAATGGTGGGACTTTGTCAGCTACCACCCCGATTTCCCAGAGAACGCACGGTTGATTGTTCGACGCATCCCAAGGGATGAAGCGTTCATTGAGAAGCTTCAACGCGCCATTGAGGAGTTTTCCCAAGAGGTGCATCGAACAGTCGACCTGATCCGCAACTACAAGAACGCGGCATAACCAACACCCTCCGGGAAGGCCGGAGGGACGAAAGGACGAAATGAACGTAATCACAATCGCAGGCCGAATCGGCAAAGATGCCGAAATCCGCCACACCAGCGGAGGCAAGTCTGTCGCATCGTTCAGCGTGGCAGACGACCAAGGACGCGACAAGGGCACCATCTGGTGGAACTGCCAACTGTGGGGTGAGCGCGGCGAGAAACTCGCGCAGTACCTCACCAAAGGCAATAGCGTCACAGTGACCGGGAATGTGACTGAGCGCGAGTACGAGGGAAAGAAGTACTACGACATTCGCGTCAATGACGTTGCCCTGCAAGGCGGCAAGCAATCTGGCGGCGATAGCCAAGGCAGCCAGCGCGCTGCACCGGCTCCGCGACCAGCTCCGGCACCTCGACAGGGTGGTGGTGGGTTCGATGACATGGAAGATGACAGCATCCCATTCATCGACCCTATGCGCCGCAGCCTCCGTCTGTGTTCAGTGATCTAACCCAGGACCGCCCAAGAGGCGGTTTTCTTATGGCCAAACAATTCACACCAGAGATGGAAAAGCGCCTCATAGAGATGCGCAAGAAGGGGCTTTCTGCCAGGCAGGTTGCTGCAGAGCTGGGAGTCGCCAAATCCACGGCTGCCAGCCGTATGGCTCTGTTGCCCAAGCCGTGCGGGCGGGACAAGCTGGGCGAGAAGCTCGGAGGCGGTTCTATCAGCTTCAAACCTGGCGCGAAGATCGTCATGCCCAAGGTTGTCAAGATTCAGCGCCATGTGAGCGTGCTGAGCGACAAGGCGCCTGTTTGCAATGCCACCGTGCGCGGCCTACCCTACGACGGCAAAGAGCTGGCATACCGGAGGTAGCCATGGAAGTGATGATGAACCGAGAGCAGCGCCGGGCCGCCAGGCGGGCCAAGCCTCCGCGCCGTGGTGCTGGGCACATCCAGATGCCGGTCAACATGCGCTTCAGCGCAGAGGAAGAGACGTGGATGATGCTGGCCCCAACTCAGGGCGCGAATACGTTTCTGGACGGGACTGCGGATCGTGATATTTGGAATTCAGTTATGGGGCGCATCAATTTTGCTCTCATCCTGAACGACAACCATTTCAATGAAGGATGGAGTGATCTTCACGCGGGCCGCCTTGTAATGAGAGAAGTGCGAGAGATAGGCATCGCCACGGGCTCATGGTCGATGACAAATGAGCAGCACGGCGTTGTCATGACCGCACTGACCTTGGCGAACCAGATGCAAAAGATGTGCACCCGCCGCGAGCTGCGTGACGCAATGACCGACATGATGGGTCAGCTCGAGTACAACAAGCAATCCGACGCCATCAAGGACAAGCTCGACGCCCGTACTTGATCCGGGATTCCCCCGGAACAAAAGCGACTCCCTGGCTAACCACCGCCCCCCAGTGGGCCCCTATTCACAGCCCGCCCTGAGCAATCGAGGCGGGCTCTTCTTTTGAGCAGAGATACTGGAATGATTCATTACCACGGGCTGCCAATAACGCCGGAGACTGCCGCCGCGCAGGTGCTGCAGGCAGGACACGGCTTTGTGTCTTTTGCAGAACCGAGAAATTTGGGGCTGGCTGCCAGTGTGTGCCAGTCGTTCGCCGTGGATAACGGCGCATTTACCGCCTGGAAACAGGGTAGGCCGGTAGCTGACTGGCGGGGCTTTTACGACTGGGCGGCCGATGCAAAGAAGATCCCATCCTGCGACTTCGCGGTGATCCCAGATGTGATTGAGGGCGGGGAGGCTGACAACGATGCGCTTTTGAATGAGTGGCCATTGGGGCGATTCTTTGGCGCTCCAGTGTGGCACATGCACGAAAGCCTGCAGCGGCTTGAGCGGCTGGCGAGCGACTGGCCGCGCGTGTGCATTGGCAGCTCGGGCGAGTTTGCCACCGTTGGCAATGCACTGTGGTGGGGACGTATTGGCAAAGCCATGTCAGTGGTCTGCGACGAACAAGGCCGACCAGGGGTAAAGCTTCACGGTTTGCGCATGCTCAACCCCTTGGTCTTTAAGCACTTGCCATTCGCCTCTGCAGACAGCACAAACATCGGGCGGAATATCGGTATTGACCAGGCCTGGCGCGGCTCTTACTCCCCACCGACCAAGGAGGCCCGTGCCGTCGTAATGCGCGCTCGAATTGAATCCCAAAACGCACCTACCCGCTGGATCTGTGCACCCGCAGAGCCGGCTATTGAACAAGGAACACTTCTGTGACAGCTTTCGCAATCTTCATCTATGCCGGCGCGCTACTACTCGCCAATCTCAGCGCAGCTACCTTCGGGCCGTGGGTGACACCGCTGAATGCTTTCGTGCTGATTGGGCTTGACCTGGCACTGCGAGACCTTCTGCATACGCGGCTTCGCTGGTGGCAGATGCTGCTGTTGATAGCAGGGACCGCTGCTGCATCTTGGCTGATCTCGCACGATGCAGGGCGGATCGCCATCGCGGGGGCTGCGGCCTTCTTCCTGGCTGGAGCCGTCGATTGGATGGTGTTCGCAAAGTCCCGAGGGACTTGGACCAAGCGGGCTCACAAAAGCAATCTGGCCGGAGCAGCCGTGGATTCACTGGTTTTTCCGGTCATCGCCTTTGGAAGTCTGCTGCCTCTGATTGTTTTGGGTCAGTTTGCTGCAAAAACATTGGGTTCAGTGCTTTGGGTGCATCTACTTAAACGCATGCATCCGGCCTCTGAGCCCAACTGAGAAGTTATCAGGTCACGCGACTTACAGCGACCACCTACCATAGCCCGCCCTGAGCGGGCATTTCCATTTCTGGAGCCCAACATGGCTGAAAACAACTCTTCCGCTACCCTCCTGCCCTGCCCGTTCTGCGGCGCAACAGCTGCAGTGCAAAACGAGAGCCCTGCCGACAACAGTGGCGGCTACTTCGTGGAGTGCAAGTCCTGCGGCGCCACTACCAACCTGCGCTACGCATGCGGCGACGATCCACTACCTCTGCTGGTTGCGCAATGGAACGCCCGCGCTCCCTCCAAGACTGCCGAGGAGGCTGCACATCAGCTCCTCATAGCACTACGCACCATCGCAGCATATCCCGTCACAAACTTGCTGATGAATATGGATGCAGCAAATATGCAACGGATCGCGGTCCGGGCTCTGGAAGCACAGGCAGCGCCCGCAGCAGTGGCTGTGCCTGAATGGGACAAGATGCGCCGAGGATTGGCGATGCTGATACTCGGTTTCGCCGGGCGAACCGATTGCACTGAATCAGCGGCGGAAGCGGTCCTTGATGCAGCGACAGAGCCAGGGATGCCGCTCGAAGGGTTGCGTACCGCCCTTGCCGCTACCCCAGCCCTTCCAGCTACCGAGGATTCCTCGGCAGGTGACCTGGCCCGGACGCTTCCTGATGGCTGGGTTCCCTGCACTATCACTTATGAGGGTCAATACCACGAGGATGTAGCTTACGGCCCAACGATCATGATGGGGCGCCTGAAAAAATGGCTGGAACGCTACTTCGCATTAAAGGCAGAGGTGCAGGCCGAGCCGGTGGCCGAGGTAGAGATTTTCGAGGGTCGCGGGTACAGTGCCTCGCTCAATCGGGATGCCCTTGTAAAGCTAGCGCCAGGAAACTACCACCTTTACACAGCACCCCAGGCCCAGCCCGCTTTCCAGCAGCGCGTGCAGCCCTGGATGATGGAATGCTTTGGCGTCGAGCATGCTGCCGATCGCAAGAAACGCAACCAGCACTTTCTGGAGGAGGCACTGGAGCTGGTGCAGTCCACCGGCTGGACGCAGAGCGAGGCGCACCAGCTGGTCGACTATGTGTATGGCCGCCCATGGGGCGAACCCGCGCAGGAGGTAGGCGGCGTGATGGTCACCTTGGCCGCTCTGTGCCTGGCCAATGGCTTGGACATGCACCAGGCGGGCGAATCGGAGCTAGCCCGCATCTGGTCCAACGTTGACAGCATCCGCGCGCGACAGGCGGCCAAACCCAGCTTCTCGCCACTGCCCCAGGCCCAGCCCGCTGATGCGCTGGATGCGGCGCGGTATCGCTACCTTCGGGATGGGTGGACATACCACTATCAGCATGAGTCGCGCGAAACACTCGACGCCTCTCTCGACGCCGCCATGGCTGCAGCCCAGACCAAGCCCGCTGATGCGCTGGATTGGGCTGTGCAGCGCTGGAATGACGAGGTGCGCAATCGCCCAATGGTGAACATTCACCGCCGCAGCCTGGATGACACCTGGCGGCAAGTCATCACCTACCTGGGTGGAGACGCTTGCAAGCTGGTCGGACCATCGCACGATGATTTGCTGGCTGCAGCCCAGGAAGGCGGCAATGCCGCAAAGGAGGCGTGATGTCGCAAGCAACTGCACAGCAAGTGGCATTGCTGCATCACACCCTCGGCATGAGACCAGAGCAGCGCGAGGGACACCGCAACCACTTCGTGGCTGGCTCCGGGCATTTTGACATGCCGGATTTGGAGGCGCTTGAAAGCATGGGACTGATGATCCGCACACGCACGCCAGCTTTCTGCGACCCCGAAGACATCGTTTTTCGGGCTTCTGAGGCGGGTCGCGCACTTGCGATTGAGCAGCTGCCAGCTCCAGTGCCGCCCAAGATCCAAAGCCAGCACCACCAATGGCTCGATGCCGATTCAGGCTTTTCGTTCGGAGAGTGGCTTTGCGGAGGCCGTCTGCCAAGGTTCGAGACTCGCGGCTATCGCGACTATGGGCCACGCAACACGCTGGAATACCGCATGTACCGTATGTCTGGGTACGGCTACAACGCTTGGCGTGACGTAGAAGGTCAGTGGGCCAGCACCAAAAAGGAAGCGAAGGCCAGTTACAAGCAAGCGCTAAAGGCGTACCGGGCCGCCCAGCGCGCCCACCAGAGGGCGGGCCAGTGATGCGAACTCTAGCCCTTATCGCTATCGCAGGCGCGGCATACAGCCAGCCGATCACCATGCAGCAGTTTTACCACTTCACTGGCCGCGTCGTACCTGGCGCAGTCGCTGCGAGGTGCGAACAGGCTGGCGGCTGCTATGTGCTCACACACAAGGAACTGATGGACGGCCTTCAATCTGCGCATCGCGCGGGGCAAAGATCGGCCCAGGCCCAACCACAGAAGGACAGCAAATGAAAGAAACCGGCTTGATGTTCAAGGCGCCGCTGGTGCGTGCCATTCTGAGCGGCCAAAAAACACAGACCCGCCGCATCGCCAAAGACGTGCGCCACCCTGACCTCGGTAACTGGTACACGCCTGGCGCCCTGGCGCTTGAGGGTGAGCCGCCGCATGTGATTCATCGGGCATGCCCATTAGGCCAGCCCGGCGACCGCATCTATGTGCGCGAGACATTCTTGCAAGGCTACGACTACGACCCAGTTGCCGACCGACTGAAGCAATATGACGAAGACGGGAACGAGCTCCCCAAAAAGACCTGGTTTCGAGCTACCGACAACCATATTTCATGGACCGATGAGGACGGCTGGGAAACCAACACCCCGTGGAAGCCTGCCATCCACATGCCCAAAGCGCTCGCTCGCATCTGGCTGGAGATAACCGGCGTGCGCGTGGAGCGGCTGCAGGCCATCAGCGAGGAAGACGCCGAGGCCGAGGGAGTTGGCTTTTTGCGCTCAGTGCCCGACGCTGATGAAACGCTTACCGCGAAGCAACTGTTTGAGTGCCTATGGGACTCGACCGGCGGCGATTGGGCCGCGAACCCGTGGGTGTGGGTCATCGACTTCAAACGCATCGACCAGCCCGCCCCCAAGGAAGCACCATGACCAGACGCGCAACCATTTTTATGGGACACGGGCGCCTTGCATCTCTTGCAATCCTAGCCATGCTCCTGCCCGGCGGACAAGCCGTCAAGGCAGTTGCTGAGCCAATTGCCAAACAAGGCCCCCCGTTGCCCCGCGAACGCCGGCGCGCGCAGTGGAAGGATGAACAACAGCGCCGTGGACGGCAACGATAGGAGCACCATGACCGAAAAGCAAATGACAGAAAGCCTTGGCGACGCACTGCCACAGGAAATCCAGCGAGTGCAAGAGCTGATACCAATGTATGAATCAGTGCAAATGGGGTTCATAGCTGGAGGGCTTATGCGTGAGTCAATCCGAGCCGCACATGAGGCGATGATCGCTGGCGATGTTGTCGCAATGCTCCAGGCATACGGAGATCTGAAAGGCTACAAGGCATGACCGACAAGACAGAAGCACAGCCCGAAGCGCTGGAGCTGGCCGACCGCCTGATGGGCAACGCACAGATCGACGAATGCGAGGGCTGCAACCCTCTCGTGATTGCCCTGGAGCGCTCTGCCGCCGCCGAACTGCGCCGCCAGCACGCCGAGATACAGCAGCTCAAGGCCCAGCTATCAGCGCGGCAGGCTGCGCCGGATGGGTGGCGCCTTGTGCCGGTGGAAGTTGTGAACCTTTACGACTTCATGTGCCTAGCGTTTGTGCCAATGACCGGACAGCATGAGCAGATAGCTATCAGCCTGAAGCTTGCCAAGGCCGCCATGCTCTCAGCCGCCCCTCCCCCACCTGAGCGGGAGCCGCTGACGCCTGACTCTAGCGACGTGGTCACCGATGAGGAGATGCAGAGCGCATTCGCCGGCACAAACTTTGGGACCAAAGCTTACCGCCATCTACTGCACCAAGCTCTGCTCAAAAAGGCGTGCGAATACCACTGTGGGCACACCATCACCCAAATCATGAAGGAGCTGGGCTTGATCGGCGTCACCGGCCGCCCACTACAGAAAGGAATAAAGATGCTGCGCATCGCCTACCGCGAGCAAATGATGGAAGGGCCATGACACATGACCACCAAGCGCTCCCGCAAATGGGGTGACAAACGAGCACCATTCCGCGAACAAGACGAACCCGAGCCCCGCCAATGAGCGGGGTTCTTTTTTGCCCAATTACTGGAGGAATCGTGAAACATAAAGATACACCATCCAATCCAGCTGAGCCGACAGTGACGCCTGAGTGGGTGCTGGCAGAGAAGTTTGAAGAACTCACAGGTGTCACGCCAATGGCTGTGCACTGCCGCCGTCGCAATGGTGTGTGGCTGGATGGAACGCACTGCGCAGTTATCGCCCGCCGTCTTTACGTGAACATAAAAGAGGCTGATCAATGGATAAAAAACCAGCTACCCCGCCGGGCGTGCTGATTCGGGATTTGGTTTCCGGCCCACGCATTCAAGTCTCATTCATCTGGAACGCTCAACAGTGCCGGGAGCTGCTTCCAGCCTGCCCAGTAAATAAAGCCAGCATTCAATATGCCAGCAACCTCCGGGCAGAGATTAAGCGCAAGGTAGCAGACGGGACTTTCGTTTATGCTGACTACTTCCCTGAAAGCCCCAAAGCCAAGAAGCCAACCCGAGAATCCTCACTAATGGAGGAAATGCTGCAAAAGCAGCTGGAACTCTACGAGAAGCAAGTGGCCAACGGGAAAATGTCCCCGGCGACCTTCCGGGGCTACGCCAAGAGCATCACCGGCGAGAGGATGAGAGAGTGGCACGGCCACAAGCTGGCCGAGGTCACGCCCTCTGCACTCCGCGACTGGATCAGCGGAATGGACTGCACCAGCAAGGCGATCCGCAATATGTTGATCCCCCTACGGTCAGTCATGGAGGATGCGCTGAATGATGGGTTGATAGATTCCAACCCATTTGATCGCATCGCGCTGGTGAAGCTCATTCGCCAGACCAGCAGGGCAAGTGACTATGTGATCAACCCGTTCACTCATGCTGAGCGGGTAGCCATCCTGGCCGCCTGCCGGCTGGATGAAAGACCGACATTCCAGTTTTGGTTTAACACCGGCCTGCGGCCTGGAGAACTCCAAGCCCTGCAATGGGAGCATATAGATTGGGATAAAGCCACAGCTCGGATTATTCAGAACCAGGTGGCCGGCGTGATTAAAGCGCCGAAAACCGCCGCAGGCATTCGGGATGTCGATTTGAATGCTGAGGCCATGGAGGCGCTGCGTGTTCAGCGCTCAATAAGCCAGCTGCGCGGATCTCGGGTCTGGCTAAACCCTGCGACCCTGGACCCATGGGCCACCGATGCTCAGGTGAGAAAAAATGCCTGGCTGCCGATCATGAAGCGGTCTGGCATTCCCTACCGCAACCCGTACCAAATCCGCCACACCTACGCCTCGACCCTGCTGACCGCTGGAGGCAACCCTTGGTACGTCGCCCAGCAACTGGGGCATGAGGATGTGGAAATGGTTTTCCGCACCTATGGCAAGTTCATCAGGGAAGACTTCCAGAAGCCAAAGGCCAGCCTGAAAGCCGTTCAGTAGGCCCGTGTGATTTCGGTGTGATTTCGGTGTGATTTTCTGGACAATCACAGACAATCGAATGGGCAAAAAATAACGCCACACAGAGGCATTCCTCTTGTGTGGCGTTGTGCTGTATGGTGGAGCTGGCGGGAATTGAACCCGCGTCCGTCAGCCTTCGTCGAGCAGATCTACATGTTTAGTGTTCTGGTTTGAATCTCGCCTGCAAAGCCGCGCAGACACACGCTGCATTGCAAGCCAGTACCCTTAGATCTTGCCATCTACCAAGGTACCCGGTAGACGGCCAGCTGATGTAAATTCCCTTGCAGCCGGGAGGTATTGCTACCCCCTTGCCCAGCCCATCAACATACTGTTGCAAGGCTCACCGGATTTAAGCGGCGAGTGCGAAACGTTCGTCGTTTGCAGTTAGTTTTTTGAACGGAGATTTACGAGCGTCATTCAAGCTCGACATGCACCACACCGATCCCGAACCCACGTCGAAACCAGGACAGCCCCATAGCATCTATTTTAGGCCAGATTCAGCCGTTTCAAGAGCTCGTGTGGAGAATTGATGACATCATCGGCTTCCCAGTGCGCGACCGACTGCTTTTCACCCAGGTAGCCGTAGACAGCGGCGACCGTGTGCATGCCAGCGGCCTTGCCGGCGATGATGTCACGCTCGTCATCGCCCACATAGACGCAGTCCTGCGGATCGACGCCGATGCGGCGTGCTGCTTCAAAGAGCGGCTCGGGGTGGGGCTTGGCATGCGGTGTGGTATCGCCACTCACGACGGCACCGGCGCTGGCGAACAAGGCCATCTGGCGCGACAACGGCTCGGTAAAGCGCTTGGACTTGTTGGTCACTACGCCCCAGTGCAGCTGGCGCGCCACAATGCTGGCCAGCATGTCGGACACGCCATCGAACACGGTGGTGTCCTGCGTCATGCGGCGCTCGTAGTTCTGGAAGAACTCCTCGCGCATGGTGGGGAACTCGGCATCCTCGGGCTGCATGCCAAAGGCCACGCGCAGCATGCCGCGCGCGCCCGATCCGGCATACGGCCGGTAATCGGCCATCGGCAAGGATGGCATGCCCCGTGCCACCCGCATCTGGTCCGCAGCAGCACCCAGATCCGGGGCGCTGTCAATCAGGGTTCCGTCCAGGTCGAACAGAATGGCGCGTATCGATCTTTGCATCAGCCGGGCTTTCGGGTTGCGATCATGTAGTTGACGCTGGTGTCTTCGTTGAGCCAGTAGCGCTGCGTCAAGGGATTGAACTGCAGGCCCGTGCTGTGCTCCTGCACCAGGCCGGCGCTGCGGCAGTAGTGGGCCAGCTCCGAGGGACGGATGAACTTGGCAAACTCATGCGTGCCCTTGGGCAGCATCTGCAAGATGTATTCTGCACCCACAATCGCCAGCGCAAAGGCCTTGGCATTGCGGTTGATCGTCGAGAAAAACACCCATCCACCAGGCTTGACCAGGTCATGGCAGGCCTGAACCACCGATGCGGGGTCGGGCACGTGCTCGAGCATCTCCATGCAGGTGACGGTATCAAAGCTCTCGGGCTGAAGCTGTGCCAGCGTCTCGACAGCGATTTCCTGGTAGGTGATACTGGGGGTTTGCGCCTCCAGCGCATGGAGCTGGGCCACGCGCAGCGCCTTGGTGGCCAGGTCGATGCCGGTAACGGTGGCACCCTTGCGCGCCATCGAGTCGCTCAAAATGCCGCCGCCGCAGCCCACATCCAGCACCTTCTGGCCATTGAGCGGAGTGATGGCATTGATCCAGCCCAATCGCAGTGGATTGATCTGGTGCAAGGGTTTGAAGTCACTGTCCGGATCCCACCAGTGCATGGCGAGCTCGGAAAACTTGGCCAATTCGGCCGGATCGGCATTCACAGTCTGGTTCATGGCCTGATTGTCCACCATCTGCAGGCGCATTCAGGCATAAAAAAAGCCCCACGAATGGGGCTTTTTTGCGCGGGGGCAGAAGAATTACTTCTGGGTGCCCACCACTTCGATTTCCACGCGACGGTTCTTGGCGCGGCCAGCTGCAGTCTTGTTGTCTGCCACTGGTTGCTTTTCGCCCTTGCCTTCGGTGTACACGCGGCTCTTGTCGATGCCCTTGGACACCAGGTAAGCCTTCACAGCTTCAGCGCGACGCACGGACAGCTTTTGGTTGTAAGCATCGGAGCCGATGGAGTCGGTGTGACCCACAGCGATGATCACTTCCAGGTTGATGTTCTTCACCTTGGAAGCCACATCGTCCAGCTTAGCCTTGCCTTCTGGCTTCAGCACCGACTTGTCGAAGTCGAAGAATGCGTCAGCAGCGTAGGTGACCTTTTGGGTCTGGGCCACTGGAGGAGCCACTGGAGCAGGTGCAGGAGCAGCTGGAGTAGCAGCAGGTGCAGGTGCTGGTGCAGGAGCAGCCTTCACCAGGGCACCGTCACAGCCTTCAGCAGCGGTAGCAGGGGTCCAGTTAGCATCGCGCCAGCACAGTTCGTTGGTACCGTTCTTCCAGACCAACTCACCGCTGCCGTTTTGCCAGTTGTCAACTACATTGCCGCCGTCAGCAGCCTTAATTTGTGCTCCAGCGGCGGTTGCAAGCGCTGCAGAGGCAAACAACATCGCCACTTTGTTCAGTTTCTTCATGGTTCTCCTCTTGGGGAAAAAGCCGCAGCCGCGCTGCGAATCAAGACGTCGTCAGTGACCATCACCAAAAACGTTCTTACTTATTGTGCCATAGGCGTACCGGATCGCCATAGTTATCTGTAGCGCCAACGGTAAGACAAAAGCGCATTGGGCCTAGAATGTTGCCCACATGCAACATCAGCTTGCGCCTAAAATGCCTCTTGTACTTCGCCACCTATGCCAGCACTATGACCCAGTTTGCTAAAGAAACATTGCCGATCAGCCTGGAAGAGGAAATGCGCCGCAGCTACCTCGATTACGCGATGAGCGTGATCGTCGGCCGCGCCCTCCCAGATGCCCGCGACGGCATGAAACCGGTGCACCGCCGGGTTCTGTATGCGATGCATGAGCTGAACAATGATTGGAACCGCCCTTATAAGAAGAGTGCGCGTATCGTGGGTGACGTGATTGGTAAGTACCACCCGCACGGTGACATCGCCGTCTACGACACTATCGTGCGCATGGCCCAGGATTTTTCCCTGCGCCATATGCTGGTCGATGGCCAGGGCAACTTCGGCTCGGTGGACGGCGACAGTGCTGCGGCCATGCGTTATACCGAAATCCGCCTGTCCAAGATCGCCCACGAAATGCTGGCCGATATCGACAAGGAAACCGTGGACTTCGGCCCCAACTACGACGGCTCCGAAAGCGAGCCGCTGGTGCTGCCCGCGCGCGTTCCCAATCTGCTGATCAATGGATCGGCCGGTATTGCGGTGGGTATGGCCACCAATATTCCTCCACACAACTTGAATGAAGTGGTGGATGCCTGCCTGCACCTGCTGCACTATCCCGACGCGACGGTCGATGACCTGATGGAGATCGTGCCTGCGCCCGATTTCCCCACCGCCGGCATCATCTACGGCATCAATGGCGTCAAGGAAGGCTACCGCACCGGCCGCGGCAAGGTGGTGATGCGCGCCAGGGTGCACTTCGAAGACATCGACAAGGGCCAGCGCCAGTCGATCATCGTCGACGAGCTGCCCTATCAGGTCAACAAGAAGACCTTGCAGGAGCGCATGGCCGAGCTGGTGCACGAGAAGAAGATCGAAGGCATCAGCCACATCCAGGATGAATCGGACAAGTCCGGCATGCGCCTGGTGATCGAGCTCAAGCGCGGCGAAGTGCCCGAGGTGGTGCTCAACAACCTGTACAAGCAGACCCAGTTGCAGGACACCTTTGGCATGAACATGGTGGCCCTGATCAATGGCCAGCCCAAGCTGTGCAACCTGAAGGACCTGATCAAGGTCTTCCTGGAGCACCGCCGCGAAGTAGTCACGCGCCGCACCGTGTATGAGCTGCGCAAGGCACGCGACCGCGGCCATGTGCTCGAAGGCCTGGCCGTGGCGCTGGCCAACATCGATGACTTCATCGCCATCATCCGCAACGCCCCCACCCCGCCGGTGGCCAAGGCCGAGCTGATGGCCAAGAGCTGGGACAGCAAGCTGGTGCGCGAGATGCTCACCCGCACGCGCACCGATGGCGGCGTCATCAATGCCGACGACTACCGCCCCGAAGGTCTGGAAGTGGAATTCGGCATGCAGCAGGACGGCCTCTACCGCCTGTCCGAAACGCAAGCACAGGAAATCCTGCAGATGCGTCTGCAGCGCCTGACCGGCCTGGAACAGGACAAGATCGTTGCCGAGTACAAGGACATCATGGCAGTCATCGAAGACCTGCTGGACATCCTGGCCAAGCCCGAGCGCGTCTCGACCATCATCGGCGAAGAGCTGGTGGCCCTGAAGACCGAGTTCGGCCAGACCAAGCTGGGCGCACGCCGCAGCCAGGTCGAGTACAGCGCGCAGGACCTGTCCACCGAAGACCTGATCACCCCGACCGACATGGTGGTGACCCTGTCGCACACCGGCTATATCAAGAGCCAGCCGCTGAGCGAATACCGCTCGCAAAAGCGCGGCGGGCGCGGCAAGCAGGCGACAGCCACCAAGGAAGACGACTGGATCGACCAGCTCTTCATTGCGAACACGCACGACTACCTGCTGTGCTTCTCCAACCGGGGCCGCCTGTACTGGCTCAAGGTCTGGGAAGTGCCTGCCGGCTCGCGCGGCTCGCGTGGCCGCCCCATCGTCAACATGTTCCCGCTGCAGGACGATGAGAAGATCAACGTGGTGCTGCCGCTCACCGGCGAATACCGCAGCTTCCCGGCCGATCACTACGTCTTCATGGCCACCCGCATGGGCACCGTCAAGAAGACCTCGCTGGACGAATTCAGCAACCCGCGCAAGGCCGGCATCATCGCCGTGGGCCTGGACGATGGCGACGTGCTGATTGGCGCGGCACTGACCGAAGGCCGCCACGATGTGATGCTGTTCAGCGATGGCGGCAAGGCCGTGCGCTTCGATGAAAACGATGTGCGCCCCATGGGCCGCAATGCGCGCGGCGTGCGCGGCATGAACATCGACGACAGCCAGAACCTGATCGCCATGTTGGTGGCCGAGCAGCACCCGGCCGAAGTCGAAGCGCGCAAGGCCAAGGACGCGCTGGACAACCTGCAGATCCGCGACAAGGAGCTGCAGGACGCCCAGGCACCGGCGGCTGATATTGACGCGGTGCGCAAGCAGATCGACGAGGCCCGCGCCGCGCTGGAAGCGGCCGACCTGGCCGCCATTGCGGCGCTGGGCGAGCTGCCACGCGAGACGCTGCACAGCGTGCTGACCGCCACCGAAAACGGCTACGGCAAGCGTACCTCGATCGTCGAGTACACCCGCCACGGCCGTGGCACCAAGGGCATGATCGCGATCCAGCAGTCGGAGCGCAACGGCAAGGTCGTGGCCGCCACCCTGGTGAGCCCGGATGACCAGATCATGCTGATCACCGACACCGGCGTGCTGGTGCGCACCCGGGTGGCCGAGATCCGCGAGATGGGCCGCGCCACACAGGGCGTGACCTTGATCAGCCTGGATGCAGGCGCCAAGCTGAGCGGCCTGCAGCGCATTGTCGAGAACGATGCGCAGGCAGACGAGCTCGCCGATGCGGCCGATGGCGCCGAGGCGGCAGACGGCGACGACGCCCCAAGCCCGGCAGACGGCTCCTAAGCCTGCACAGAAAAAGCCATGTTGCGACATGGCTTTTTCCTGCACTCTTATGCTCTCTTTTTCATAGCTATCACCGCTCGCTGTGCGAGCCAACAAGGCCTTCCATGCAACGCCCCTATAACTTCTCGGCCGGTCCGGCCGCCATCCCTGAAGACGTGCTGCAGCAAGCAGCCAGCGAGATGCTGGACTGGCGCGGCAGCGGCATGAGCGTGATGGAGATGAGCCACCGCGGCAAGGAGTTCATCTCGATCTGCGAGAAGGCCGAAGCCGATTTCCGCCAGCTGCTGGCCGTGCCGCAGAACTTCCACATCCTGTTCATGCAAGGCGGTGGCCTGGCCGAGAACGCCATCGTGCCGCTCAACCTGTCGCAAGGCGGCGCCGTCGATTTTGTCGTCACCGGCAGCTGGAGCCAGAAGTCGACCAAGGAAGCGGCCAAGTTCTGCAACGCCGCAGTCGCCGCCACCGACGAAGCCCAGGGCTTTACCCATATCCCCGATCCCGCCAGTTGGAAGCTGCGCAGCGATGCGCGCTATGTGCATATCTGCAGCAACGAGACCATCAATGGCGTGGAGTTCCAGCAGCTGCCCGATCTGGCTAGCCTGGGCTGCCAGGCGCCGCTGGTGATCGATTTCTCGTCGCATGTGGCATCGCGCAGCGTGGACTGGAGCCGCGTGGGCCTGGCCTTTGGCGGCGCACAAAAGAACCTGGGCCCCGCCGGCCTGACCCTGGTCGTCGTGCGCGAGGACCTGCTCGGCCACGCGATGGCTATGTGCCCCAGCGCTTTCAACTACCGCCTGGTCGCCGACAACCAGTCGATGTACAACACGCCCCCCACCTGGGGCATCTACATCGCCGGGCTGACCTTTGAATGGATCTTGCGCCAGCAAGAAGGCGCTGCCAGCGGCGTTGCCGCGCTCGAAGCACGCAACAGCGCCAAGGCCGAGCTGCTCTACCAGGCCATCGATGGCTCGCAGCTCTATGAGAACCGCGTGGCGCGCGACTGCCGCTCGCGCATGAATGTGCCCTTCTTCCTCAAGGACGAATCGCGCAACCAGGCATTTCTGGATGGCGCCAAGGCGCGCGGTCTGCTGCAGCTCAAGGGCCACAAGTCGGTGGGCGGCATGCGTGCCAGCATCTACAACGCCATGCCACTGGCAGGCGTGCAGGCGCTGGTGGACTATATGCAAAGTTTTGAAAAACAGGGCTGATCAGCAACGCCCCGGTTTTGCCCGGGAAACACTCTTACGTTATTCTTACTGGTTGGCAGCCTCCCCGGGAGCTGCCCGCATCGCACACCCAGGCCACCATGAGCACTTCACCCCAAGCGTCCCCCGAACTCGCCGCACTGCGTGTCCAGATTGACAATCTCGACACGCAGCTGCTGACCTTGCTGAACCAGCGCGCCCTGGTTGCCGAACGGGTGGGCGAGCTGAAAAAACGCGAAGGCACGCCCTTCTTCCGCCCGGACCGGGTCGCCCAGGTCATCCAGAAGATCGAAAACGCCAACCCTGGCCCCTTGAAGGCCGCCCATGTCTCGGCCATCTGGCGCGAGATCATGTCCGCCTGCCTGGCGCTGGAATCGCCCCAGCGCGTCGCCATCCTGGGCCCGGCCGGCACCTTCTGCGAAGAGGCAGCCATCCAGTACTTTGGCGGCGCTGCCGACATCAAGTACTGCAACAGTTTTGAAGAGGTTTTCCACTCCACTGCTGCGGGCAGTGCCCAGTTTGGCGTGGTCGGCGTGGAGAACTCGAACGAAGGCGTGGTCACGCGTTCGCTGGACATGTTCCTGCACACGCCCTGCCACGTGGTGGGCGAAGTGAGCCTGCTGATCCGCCACAACCTGATGCGCACGACCAACTCGCTCGAAGGCATCGAGGTCGTGGCCGCGCATCCCCAGGCGCTGGCCCAGTGCCAGGGCTGGCTCTCCAAGCACCTGCCCCATGCCGAGCGCCGCCCGGTCGAGAGCAATGCCGAAGGCGCGCGCCTGGCGGCCCTGCACCCGAACATGGCCGGCATCGCCGGCGAGCGTGCGGCCCAGCAGTACGGCCTGCACATCATCAGCCACGCCATCCAGGACGATGCCTACAACCGCACGCGCTTTGCCATCATCTGCCTGCCCCACACGCTGGCCACGCCCGAGCCCAGTGGCAAGGACTGCACCAGCCTGGTCGTCTCGGTGCCCAACCGGCCCGGTGCCGTGCATGAGCTGCTGATGCCGCTGAGCAAGCATGGCGTGTCGATGACGCGCTTCGAATCCCGCCCGGCCCGCACCGGCCAGTGGGAATACTATTTCTATATTGATCTGGACGGCCACCCGTCGCAGCCCCATGTGGCCAAGGCGCTGGATGAGCTGCGCGCGCTGTGTGCGTTCTACAAGGTGCTCGGCGCCTACCCTGTCGGGAGTTGAATCGGTGAAAAAGTTTGAACATATGGCGCTGATCGGCTGCGGGCTGATGGGCGGCTCATTTGCCCTTGCAGCCAAACGGGCGGGGCTGGTCAAACGCATTGTCGGCTACAGCAAGTCGCCATCCACCACCAGCCGCGCGCGCCAGATGGGCGTCATCGACGAGGAAGCCAGCTCGGCCCTGCAGGCCGTCTCGGGCGCCGATCTGGTGCTGCTGGCCATCCCGGTCGCTTCGACCGAGTCGACCCTGGCCAACATCAAGCACCTGATCAACCCCGACACCCTGGTGATGGATGTGGGCTCGACCAAGATGGATGTGGTGGCTGCCGCGCGCCGTGCGCTGCGCGACCGCTTTGGCTGCTTTGTGCCGGCCCACCCGATCACCGGCAAGGAAGTCTTTGGTGTGGACCATGCCGACGTCAACCTCTACCGCGATGCCCAGGTGGTGCTTACCCCGACTGAGCTGACCAAGGTCGCCCAGCTGCGCCAGGCCGAGGCCATCTGGAAGGCCATTGGCACCCATGTGACCAGCATGGCGCCCGAGCAGCACGATGCCGCGCTGGCCGCCAGCAGCCACGCACCACACTTGGTGGCCATGGCCTATATGAACTCGCTGCTGTCGCAAGACGGCGCGCACCGCATGCTGTCGCTCGCCGGCCCCGGCTTTCGTGATTTCACCCGCATCGCCGCCGCCGAGCCGCAGATGTGGCGCGATATCTTCCTGGCCAACCGCAGCGAGATCCTCAAGCAGATCCAGTCGCTTCAGCACATGCTGGGCAGCTACGAGGCCGCGTTGCTGAGCGACGACCAGCCCGCGCTCGAGCAGCTGCTGCGCGAGGCCAGCAGCACCCGCGCGCAGTGGAAGCAGGGCAAGCTCTACACGCCAGAGTCGCTGTCCAAGCACAAAACCACCGCTTGATCGGCCCAGCGCAGGCACTGGCCCAGCCGGTGGACCGATAATAGCCAGTGGCGCTGCCTGATACCGGGCAGCGCCACCTTCGTTTGCGACCACCGCGCCGCCTGCGCAGCAGGCCTGGCGCAACTACCCCACAGCAGAGCCCGCCATGTTCT
Source organism: Comamonas koreensis (assembly GCF_014076495.1). Taxonomy (NCBI): domain Bacteria; kingdom Pseudomonadati; phylum Pseudomonadota; class Betaproteobacteria; order Burkholderiales; family Comamonadaceae; genus Comamonas; species Comamonas koreensis. The sequence goes on from NZ_CP043575.1 coordinate 3,930,169, forward strand.
CCACTGCATTTCTCGATATCCCCGCCTTGCAAAGCGCCCATGGTGAAGTGCAGCTGCCCGGCTCCAAGAGCATCTCCAACCGCGTGCTGCTGCTGGCCGCGTTGAGCGCGGGCACCACCACCATCCATGACCTGCTCGACTCCGACGATACCCAGGTGATGCTGCGCGCGCTCGAGCAACTGGGCTGCGCCGTGGTGCGCAGCACCGATCCGGCCCACCTCAACAGCTACCACATCACCGGCATCGCCGGCCAGTTGGCGCCCGCGCTGGCCGCCCGCAGCACCACGCTGTTCCTGGGCAATGCCGGCACGGCCATGCGGCCGCTGACCGCTGCGCTGGCTTTGCTCGGCGGCCAGTTCGAGATGAGCGGCGTGCCGCGCATGCACGAACGCCCCATCGGCGACCTGGTCGATGCGCTGCGCCAGCTGGGCTGCCAGATCGACTACCTGGGCAACGAGGGCTTTCCGCCACTGCGCATCCAGCCCGTGACGGCCGCGCAGCTGCAGCTGAACACGCCCATCACGGTGCGCGGCGATGTCTCCAGCCAGTTCCTGACCGCGCTGCTGATGGCGCTGCCCTTGGTGGCCACGCGCCAGGACATCATCATCGAAGTCGCTGGCGAGCTGATCTCCAAGCCCTATATCCACATCACGCTGGAGCTGCTCAAACGCTTTGGCATCCAGATCAAGAACGATCAGTGGCAGCGCTTTACCGTGCTGGCCGGCAGCCGCTACCAGTCGCCGCACGAGATCCATGTCGAGGCCGATGCCTCATCGGCCAGCTACTTCATCGCGCTGGGCGCCATTGCCGCCAGCAAGGGCAGCCGGCCCAATGCGCAGGGCGGCACCTCCAGCGTGGACCGCGTCGTCAAGGTGATGGGCGTGGGCGCGCAGTCCATCCAGGGCGATATCCGCTTTGTCGATGCCGCCCGCGCGATGGGTGCGGCCATCACCAGCGGCCCCAACTGGCTGGAGATCCGCCGGGGCGCCTGGCCGCTGCAGGCCATCGACATGGACTGCAACCACATCCCCGACGCAGCCATGACCTTGGCTGCGATGGCGCTCTACGCCAATGGCACCACCACCTTGCGCAATATCGCCAGCTGGCGTGTCAAGGAAACCGACCGCCTGGCGGCGATGGCCATCGAGCTACGCAAGCTCGGCGCTGTCGTGGTGGAAGGCGCGGACTACCTGACCATCACCCCGCCCGCGAACCGCGAGGCCTGGAAGCCCGCCAGCATCCACACCTATGACGACCACCGCGTAGCGATGTGCTTCTCGCTGGCCGCCTTCAACCCCGCCGGCCTGCCGGTGCGTATTGAAGACCCCAAGTGTGTGGCCAAGACCTTCCCCGGCTACTTCGAGGCCATGTTCTCGGCCGTGCGCGCGGTGCCCGGCTCTATTCCGGTGATCTGCATCGACGGGCCCAGCGCCTCGGGCAAGGGCACCGTGGCCTCGGCCGTGGCCGAGCAGCTGGGCTACCACCTGCTCGACTCGGGCGCGCTCTACCGCATCACCGGCCTGGCCGCCACCCGCGCTGGCATCCCGATCGATGCCGAGCATGCCAGCCAGATTGCCGCGTTGATTTCGCAGATGGACATCCAGTTTGGCGCCGACCAGCGCGTGCGCCTCGATGGCGAGGACATCAGCCTGGCCATCCGCAGCGAAGAAGCGGGCACCAACGCCTCCTTGGTCTCAGCGCTGCCCGCCGTGCGCCAGGCGCTGGTGCAGGCCCAGCATGATTTTCGCCAGCTGCCGGGCCTGGTGGCCGACGGGCGCGACATGGGCACGGTGATTTTCCCGCTCGCCCCTTTGAAGGTCTATCTGACGGCCAGCGCCGCCAAGCGCGCCGAGCGCCGCCATAAACAGTTGATTGAAAAAGGAATACCGGCTACAATAGCCGACCTTCGTGCTGACCTTGAGGCGCGGGACACGCGCGACATGAACCGCGCCACCGCCCCCTTGCATGCAGCGCAGGATGCATTCTTGCTGGACAACTCCGAGATGAGCGTGGACAACGCGGTCGCTCAGGTGCTGTCCTGGTGGGAAAAGCGACAGCCGTTTGGCAAAGAGCCGGCCTGAGGCGCCCAGCGCGCCCTTTCTCCTGCCTTTGGCGGCGGTGTTACCCGCCCCTGCAACCTTCTACTGGTGGATCTAACCGCCATGGGTTGCCGGGTTGTTTAACTTTGAACCCCGTGGTGTCACAACCACACAACCTGCACGGCCAGCCATAAAAACGTCAGCAATAGTGCTGCCGGAAACCTGCCCGTGTCTAAGGAAATACATGTCTGAATCTTTTGCCGCCCTTTTTGAAGAGTCGTTGACACGCACCGAAATGCGTCCTGGCGAAGTGATCACTGCTGAAGTCGTGCGCGTTGAGCACAACTTCGTGGTGGTGAACGCCGGCCTGAAGTCCGAAGCCTATGTGCCAATCGACGAATTCAAGAACGACCAGGGCGAAATCGAAGTCCAAGTGGGTGACTTCGTGTCCGTGGCCATCGGTTCCATCGAAAACGGCTACGGCGACACCATTCTGTCGCGCGACACCGCCAAGCGTCTGGCTTCCTGGCTGGCCCTGGAAAAGGCGCTGGAATCGGGCGAATTCGTGACCGGTACCACCTCCGGCAAGGTCAAGGGCGGCCTGACCGTTCTGGTCAACGGCATCCGTGCCTTCCTGCCAGGCTCGCTGATCGACACCCGTCCGATCAAGGACCTGACCCCTTACGAAAACAAGACCCTGGAATTCAAGGTCATCAAGCTCGATCGCAAGCGCAACAACGTGGTGCTGAGCCGCCGCGCTGTGGTGGAAGCCTCGATGGGCGAAGAGCGCGCCAAGCTGATGGAAACCCTCAAGGAAGGCTCCATCGTTCAAGGCGTGGTCAAGAACATCACCGAATACGGTGCGTTCGTGGACCTGGGCGGTATCGACGGCCTGCTGCACATCACCGACATGGCATGGCGCCGCGTGCGTCACCCATCCGAAGTGGTGACCGCTGGCCAGGAAATCACCGCCAAGATCCTGAAGTTCGACACCGAAAAGAACCGTGTCTCGCTGGGTCTGAAGCAAATGGGCGACGATCCATGGATGGGCGTGTCGCGCCGTTATCCATCGAGCACCCGTCTGTTCGGCAAGGTCACCAACATTGCCGACTACGGCGCGTTCGTGGAACTGGAACCAGGCATCGAAGGTCTGGTGCACGTGTCCGAAATGGACTGGACCAACAAGAACGTTGCGCCTTCCAAGCTCGTGACCCTGGGCGACGAAGTCGAAGTCATGGTTCTGGAAATCGACGAAGACAAGCGTCGTATCTCCCTGGGCATGAAGCAGTGCAAGGCCAACCCATGGCAGGAATTCGCGCAAAACACCAAGCGCGGTGACCGCGTCAAGGGCCCGATCAAGTCGATCACAGACTTCGGCGTGTTCGTGGGCCTGGCCTCGGGCATCGACGGTCTGGTTCACCTGTCTGACCTGTCGTGGAACGAAACCGGCGAAGCCGCGGTTCGTAACTACAAGAAGGGCCAGGAAGTGGAAGCCATCGTGCTGGCCGTGGACGTGGACCGTGAGCGTATCTCGTTGGGCATCAAGCAGCTCGACAGCGATGCATTCACCACGTTCGCTACCGTGAACGACAAGGGCCAGATCGTGACCGGCAAGGTCAAGACCGTGGACGCCAAGGGCGCTGAAATCGACCTGGGCGACGACATCGTCGGCTACCTGCGTGCTTCCGAAATCTCGGTGGACCGCGTGGAAGACGCACGTTCGGTGCTCAAGGAAGGTGATGAAGTTACCGCCGTGGTGACCAATGTGGATCGCAAGAGCCGCAGCATCTCCCTGTCCATCAAGCAGAAGGACCACGCTGAGCAGCAAGAAACCATGGCGTCGCTGTCGCAGCAATCGTCCAAGGAAAATGCTGGTACCACCAGCCTGGGCGCACTGCTGCGCGCCAAGCTGGACGCCGACAAGTAATTGACGGCTCCGCTGCCGGCCCATGCCTTGCCCGTCTTGGTATAGTCGGTAGCTTGCAGACAAGGTGGGCGCCCAGTGCGCCCACCAACGCTTTGACTATTTGATTCACGAAGATTCCACATTCGTATGACCCGATCCGATCTGATTGAAGAGCTTGCCGCTCGATTCCACCAGCTGACGCAGCGGGATGCGGAGCAGGCCGTCAAAACGATTCTGGAGGCCATCGAAGACTCGCTGGTACGCGGACAACGCATCGAGATCCGTGGCTTTGGCAGCTTCACCATCACCCACCGCCAACCCCGCCTGGGCCGCAACCCACGCAGCGGCGAAGCCGTGCAGGTGCCCGCCAAGCGCGTCACCCACTTCAAGCCAGGCAAGGCCTTGCGCGAATCGGTGGACGACCCCAGCAATATCCTGACCTCGACCGCCAGCCCCAAGAACAACGACGAATAAAGCGCCGGCTGAACCACCCGGATGGCCCATCTGCCCCAGGCAGTTAGAAGCCAAACCAACGAACGCTCCTTAAGGAGCGTTTTTTATGCCAGCCATTCCCCACGCTGCACTGATGTCACCGAGGTACCTGTGCAACCTGCTGCGGATCGGCGCCAGCGCTATGCTGCGCTATTACACCGTCGACCTATGCCGCAGCAAGTCCTACCCGGCCGCCAGAACCAAGATTTGGATCAAGACCTGGCCCAGCTCCTCAACCGGCGCCAATGGCTGCAAGGCCTGGGTGCCTTGGGCCTGGCCGCCCAGTTGCCGGCCATCGCGCGGGCAGATAGCAACACCCCGCTGGCCATGGCCCCCTGGCCGGTATCGGAGCAGCTGTTTGGCCTGGGCGTTGCCAGTGGCGAGCCCGATGCCAGCAGCGTGGTGCTGTGGACACGGCTGCTGCCCAGCGCCAGCGCGCCCTTGCTGCGCCCGGTGGCGGTGCACTGGGAGCTGGCCCAGGATGCGCAGTTCCGCCAGATCCTGCGCCAGGGCGAGGCCTTGGCCAGCCCAGACGGCGGCCACAGCGTGCATGTGCTGGCCCAGGGTCTGGAGGCCGACCGCTGGTACCACTACCGCTTTCACTGCCAGGGGCAGACCAGCGCCACAGGCCGCACCCGCACCGCGCCCGCCGCAGGTGCTGCGGTGGCCCGGTTGCGTCTGGTCTATGCCTCCTGCCAGCGCTGGGAGCATGGCTACTACGCGGCCTGGCGCCATGCGCGCGAGGACGATCCCGACCTGGTCGTCTTTCTGGGCGACTACATCTACGAATATGCCTCGCCCGCATCCGCTGCCAAGCAACAGCGCAGCCAGCTCGCGCGCCTGCAGCCGCTCGCCCATGCCGTCAGCCTGCAGGACTACCGCGACCGCTATGCGCTGCACAAGAGCGACCCGGACCTGCAGGCCATGCATGCGCACTGCCCCTGGCTGGTGACCTGGGACGACCATGAGGTTGAAGACAACTATGTCGGCGACGATGGCGTAGGCCAAGTCCAGGCCTTTGTCGCCAAGCGCATGGCGGCCTACCAGGCGTTTTACGAGAACATGCCGCTGCGCGCCTCGGTCGCCGGCAAACAGGCTGGCCTGGCCCTGCCCCCGGCCCACACGCCGCTGTACCGCCAGCAAAGCTGGGGCGCCTTGGCCGCGATGTGGGTGCTCGATGCGCGCCAGTACCGCGATGCCCAGGCCTGCCGTGCAGTGACCGACAAAAGCCCGGCCTCCGTCAAGGCCGCAGACTGCGCCGATCTGGCGCGCAACAGCCGCAGCTTTCTGGGCTGGAGCCAGGAGCGCTGGTTGGCCGCCCAGCTGGCAGGCAACAGCGCGGCCAATCCTGAGAGCCGGCGCTGGAGCATCATCTGCCAACAAACGCTGTTTGCGCCTCGCCACTTTCCCAACGGCCGCAGCAGTGCCGATACCTGGGATGGCTACCCCGCCGCACGCCAGCGGCTGCTGCGCGCGATGGCTGAGGCGCAGCTGCGCAACACCGTGCTGCTGGGCGGCGACATTCACCAGAACTATGTCTGCCGCATCCAGTACCTGGAGGGCGCCAGCCCCGAACGGGTGCTAGCCAGCGAATTCTGCGGCACCTCGATCAGCTCGCACTCGGGCACCACCCAAGCCCGGGTCGACGCCATCGTGGCCCGCAATCCCCATGTGCTGCTCGCCCGCTGCGATGAACGCGGCTATGGGCTGTGCGACATCACCCCCAAGCTTTGGACCACCCAGCTGCGCGTGGTCAACCAGCCGCAGTATGCGGACAGTGCCGCCCAAACCTTGGCCCGCTTTGTGGTGGAGGACCAGGTCGCCGGGCCGCAATGGGCCTGATCCTGGCCTGATCTTGCCGCCGATCCCTTAGCCCTGGGCAGCCTGCATTCAGCAACGCTCTGTGGCCCCTCTAGCGGTGCTGTCCGCTACGCCTGTCGCGGCAAAGCGGTTAGCATGCCAGACATTGCCGCCACAACCAGGAGATCGCCATGCCACGACTGTCCCCGGGGTCCCACACCCGCCACCCGCATTTGCCGCCTACCCGTGCTGCGATCAGCCGCTGGTCGCTGTCTCTGGCAGCCGTCGCCACGGCTGCCTTGCTGGCCGCCTGCAGCAGCCAGCCCAAGCTGCAATACCAGCCCCCCGCTGCGTCTGACCAGCCCGAAGGCAGCTCCGGCTGGACCGACAAGCCCGGCTGGGCCACCGAGCAATACGCGGTAGCCGCTGCCAACCCCTTGGCCACCGATGCCGGCTACCAGGTGCTGCAAGCGGGCGGCTCGGCCATCGATGCGGCCATTGCCGTGCAACTGGTGCTGGGCCTGGTCGAGCCGCAATCGAGCGGCATCGGTGGCGGCGCCTTTTTGTTGCATGCCCAAGGCAGCCAGGTCGAGGCCTATGACGGCCGCGAGGTCGCGCCGATGGCCGCTGACGAGAACCTGTTCATGCGTGACAGCAAGCCCATGGCCTTCCATGATGCGGTGGTGGGCGGCCGCTCGGTGGGCGTGCCCGGCGCCATCCGCATGCTGGAGATGGCGCACAAGGAGCACGGCAAACTGCCCTGGGCCAGCTTGTTCGAGCCGGCCATTCGCCTGGCCACCGATGGCTTCAAGGTCAGTGCGCGTTTGAACGCCCTGACTGCGCAGGAGAAATTTCTGGGCCAGGATCCGGTTGCCAGCGGCTACTTTCTCGATGCCAATGGCAAGCCCTGGCCCGTTGGCCATCTGCTGAAGAACCCCGAATACGCCGCCGTGTTGCAGGGCATTGCCCAGCACGGCTCCAAGGCCCTGCTCGAAGGCCCGGTGGCCGAGGCCATCGTGCGCAAGGTACAGGGCCATGCCAGCAACCCCGGCAAGCTCAGCCTGGCCGATCTGGCCGCCTACCAGCCGCTCAAGCGCCAGGCGTTGTGCAGCGATTATTCGCCCAGCGCTGCGGGCGCCCCCGCCAGCCAACCGGCGTCGACCCGCAGCTACCGGCTCTGCGGCTTTCCACCACCCAGCTCGGGCGGTATTGCGGTGGCGCAAATCCTGGGCATCCTGGCCAACACTCCGGCGGGGCAAATGGGCCTGGGCGCCGACGGCCTGCCCAGCGCCGACTGGCTGCACCTTTATGCCGAGGCCTCGCGCCTGGCCTTTGCCGACCGCAACCAGTATGTGGCCGACCCGGCCTTTGTCGGGGCGCCGGCAGGGGATTGGTCAAGCATGCTGCGGCCCGACTACCTGGCCCAGCGCGCCCGCCTGATCGGCGCGCGCAGCATGCAGCAAGCCCAACCCGGGCGGCCAGGCAGCGTGCAGATGGCCTACGCCAGCCAGCCCTACCAGCAGGAATACGGCACCAGCCACATCAGCATCGTGGACCGCTACGGCAATGCGATTGCGATGACCACAACCATTGAAGACCAGTTCGGCTCGCGCCAGATGGTCAACACCGGTCGCGGGCTGGCCGGCGGCTTCCTGCTCAACAACGAGCTGACCGATTTCAGCCTGGCGCCGCGTGATGCGCAGGGCCAGCCCATCGCCAACCGGGTCGAGCCCGGCAAGCGGCCGCGCTCGTCGATGGCGCCCACCCTGGTGTTCGACAAGGCCACGGACCGCCTCGTGATCAGCGCCGGCAGCCCCGGCGGCGCCTGGATCATCCACTACACCACCAAGACCTTGTACGGCATGCTCAACTGGGGCCTGATGCCGCAGCAGGCCATCAACCTGCCCAACTTTGGCAGCCTCAATGGCCCCACGGTGCTGGAGGAAAAGCGCTTCCCCGCTGCCACCGTGCAGTCCTTGCAGGCGCGTGGCGCCGAGGTCAAGGAGCAAAACCTCACCAGCGGCCTGCAGGCGATCTCGCGCGGCGAGGCGCATGGCAAATCCTGGTGGTTTGGTGGCGCCGATCCGCGCCGCGAAGGCATTGTCATGGGCCAGTAAGCGCCCCTCTGCTTGCCAACACACGGGCCGCTTGCGGCTCGTTTAATATCTGCGCGCCGCTACACCTGGTCACATAGCGCCTGGGCACCGCATTGCTGATTTTGCAGCCCGCCCTCTACAATGCGGGCTCCACGCAAGGCGCAGCATCCAAGCACACCACAAGCTGCGTCCATCCGGTTTCAAACCACAGAGGGGAAAACACATGAAAAAACTAGGCATCGGCATTGCCGCAGCCGTGGCCGTGCTGGCCGCAGGCGGCGCCACCACAGGCTACCTGGTCGGCAACAACATCGAGCAAGGTTTTGCGACCGCCGCCAAGGAGTGGAGCAAGCCGCCGCTGCTGGTGCAGGTGCAGGACTACCAGAAGGGCATTTTCTCGTCGACCGCGCAAACGCTGTGGACGGTGGACACCGGTGAAGAAAAGCTGCAGTTCACCGCCCAGCACGCCATCAGCCACGGCCCGCTGCCGATTGCGCACCTGGCAGAAATCGTCTCCACCTTTGCCATCAATCCCGATGCCCCGCCCGAGTGGGTGGTGGCCTTCAAGGACAAGGCGCCTCTGGTCTGGAAGAGCAAGGTGGGCTGGTCCAAGAACACCCAGAACGAGGTGACATCGCCGGCATTCAATGGCGAATTTGGCGCGGACAAGCTCGCCTTTGGCGGCTTCAAGTCAGACTTCGAGATGTCCTCCGATTTCAGCCGCATCAAGGGCGATGCATCGATGCCCAGCCTGCTGGTGCAAAGCAAGCCCGGCGAAGAAGACGACGGCCAGGCCTCCGAGATGCTGATGAGCGGCAACATCATGCGCTTTGACATGCACCAGCCCACGGGCCAGGAGTTCATGGTGGGCAGCCTCCAGTGGGACCTGGCCAGCCTCAAGGTCACGCCCAAGAACGGCGATGCCCCGGCAGAGCTGGCGGGGCTGAAGATGGTGGCCGACACGCAGCTGGCAGCCGAGGTGGTCAACACCACCATCAATACCTCGGTCAAATCCTTTGTACAAAAGGACCACAAGATCGACGACATCGCCGTCGACCTGGGTCTGCACAACCTGGACGCGGGCTGGCTGAACCAGTTCACCAAAGAGTCGCAGAAGATCCAGGGCGATCCGCAGGCCATGCAGATGCTGCTGATGCAGGGCATGCAGCAGCTGCTGGCGCGCAAGCCCGAGCTGGAAGTCAAGCGCATCAGCTGGCGCACCGCCGAAGGCACGGCCGAGGTGGCGGCCTCGCTGGCCTACCAGGGTGACTCCAGCAAGCCCCTGAACCCAATGATGGACTTCAAGGCCATGCTGCGCCTGGACATGCCCAAGCCCGTGCTGCAGTCCCTGTATGCCGGCAAGGTGCGCGAGACCTACCTGCTGGAGAACGAGGACGCCGAGCTTGATGAAAAGCAACTCGCCAGCGTCGTGCAAGAAGATGTCAATGCCCGCCTAAGCGGTCTGGTGCAGGCCGGCTTGCTGGTCGAAAACAGCGACCGCATGACGTCTCAGCTGCAATGGGCTGACGGCAAGCTGCAAGCCAATGGCAAGCCACTGGACCAGAACGGGATGATGGGTCTGTTGTCCGCGATGCCTTGAACCGGGGCCTGGGCCCCTCCCCCAAAAACCAAGCCCGCCATCTGCCCGATGGCGGGCTTTTTTGCAGGTGGCCAACATGCAGCGGCAAGCTGCGGCGCCGCTTTACTCGACGAACTCTTCGTCGCCGGTCAGGCTTTGCTGGCGCAGTTCATCGTCCTGGCGCAGGTAGGACTTGATCAGGTCAAAGAAACTGTCGTAGAAGGTGGCCGAGCTCACCGTCTCGCTGCCCACCTTGACCATGGAATCATTGCCGGCAGAAAACGGCAGCGACAGCGAGCCCAAAGCGCCCACACCGACACTGGCCGAGTTGCTGCTCTTCTTGAGGTTGTAGGTGTCCTTGAGTGCGGACACAAAGCCCAGGGTCACCTTGCCGTCCTTGCTGTCGGCAGCGCAGACCACGCGGATGGTGATGATCTGGTGGTTGTCCGTCGCTGGCTGGAAGCTCTTTTGGCCTTCGACCTCTTTGCCCTTGGAGACGTTGATCAGATAACCCTGGCTCAACAGCGCGCGGCGTGCGGCCTCGCAAGCGCGCTCCGGCGGCGCATCAAACAGGCGTGAATAGGTGGCAGACGATCCAAAGGTCTCATGGGCCACAACGTTGTAGCGGTGGCTGTCGGCCTCGCGGTCCAGGCTGCCGCAACCCGATACAGACAGCGCCAAGGCCGCCACCAAGGACCAACCCGCCCATGAGCGATGCGGTGTGCAGCGGGTGGATGCAGCCAGTAAAAATAGATCTGAATGCTTGCCCAACATGAACGAAACGAACTCCCGAAACAACATGATGACCTGGATGACAGAGATGCAGGCCCAGCCGCACCACTGTAATGGATATGGCCGGCGCAGCATGTCAGCCAACGCCTGTATAGCACGCCCGGCACAGGGGGCAAAGAGGCATGCTACCAGCCGCGTTCCCCAGCACCAGCAGCGCTGCACTGGTTTACCAAATTTTGCATATTATGCGCGGCATTTACCCAGGATGGAAAAGCACAACGCGCTATGCTTTTAAAAGCACATTCAACCTCCCTGCCCAACCCCCATGTCCATGCCAGACCCTGCCCGCCCAACCGACTCCCCAGGCCTGCAGCGCCGCCTTTTGCTGCAAGCTGGCAGCGGCCTTTTGCTGCTGCCCTGGCTGCACGGCGCGCAGGCAGCGGCCACCGATGGCTGGCCCGCTGACGCGCGCGTTCCCGGTGGCGTAGCGCGCCTGTCGCTGGGCCCGGCGGCCGAGCGGCCCCAGGCCTTTGCGGGCGATATACCGCTGCTGGTGCTGGGTGACGCCATCGAATGGACAGCGCTGGTCGGCATACCGCTGTCGGCCCCCACCGGCGCCGCAGAGATCCGGCTGCATACGGCCAGCGGCCCACGCAGTATCCCCTACACGGTGCGCGACAAGAAGTACAGCGAGCAGCGCCTCAAGGTCGCCCCCAAGACGGTCGATCTGTCTGCCGCCGACAATGTCCGCTATGAACGCGAACGTTACCACCAACAAACAGTGATGGCCACCTTCAGCACGCCGCTGCCCGCGCAGATGCAGCTGCCCGTGCCGGTGCCCGGCCGGCGCTCGAGCTCCTTCGGGTTGCGCCGCGTCTTCAATGGCCAGTCGCGCAATCCGCACAGCGGCATGGACATCGCCGCAGCCACCGGCACGCCCGTCAAGGCACCGGTCGATGGCAAGATCATCGATGTGGGTGACTACTTCTTCAACGGCCACACCATCTGGATGGACCATGGTGGCGGCTTTCTGACGATGTACTGCCACCTGAGCGCGACCCAGGTCACGGTGGGCCAGAGCGTGCGCGCTGGCGAAGTGATCGGCAAGGTCGGCGCGACCGGCCGGGTCACAGGCCCGCACCTGCATTGGGGCGTGATGCTCAACCGCAGCATGGTCGACCCGGCCCTCTTCCTCACCGCCTGATAGCGCGCCTGTGGTTATCCCAGATATCTGTGGGTCAGCATGTGGACAAGGCTCTGGACAAGATGGCAAGCCTTTGACTTGCTTCAACAATTTTCATGCGCCTAAGTTTTAGGCAAACGCTGCTGCGGCAGCGGCCATGGAGCGGGCTGCCAAGCACCAAGCTTGGCCTACACCAGCGCCGGCCGGCAGCCCCTAGGATGGCAAGCTAAGTTTGCTTTCACCCACCGCAGCGCGCGCCTGTGCGCTGCCTCGAACAAGGAAAAACTTCATATGCAACGTTGGAAACTGATGAGCCTCAGCGCAGCCGCTGCGATGGCCCTGGCCGCCTGCAGCAGCACCCCATCGTCCACCCCTGCAGCACCTGCCACAGGCAGCACCGCACCCGCCATGAACGTATCTGCCACCGACAAGACCTTGCAGTCCTACCACTGGGACCTGGAGCGCGCCGAAGACCAGTCCGGCCGTCCGCTGCCCGCCTTCACCGCACTGGCCCCCAAGAAGGTGCTGCGCCTGGGCTTCAGCGGCGATGCCAAGACAGCACACCGCGTGAGCATCGGCAACCTCTGCAATGTGATGGGCGCGGGCTACCAGCTCGATGGCGACAAGATCAGCATCACCAACCCGATTGGCACGATGATGGCGTGTGAGCCCCCACTGATGCAGCTCGAGCAGGCAGTGAGCGCACAGATCACACGCGCCGAGAGCCTGCGCATCACGCAGGACAGCAACGCCCCGCGCCTGACCTTGCAGTTCAACGATGGCAGCCGCTGGCTGCTGAAGTCGGTGCCCACCAACGCCACCAAGTACGGCAGCGCCGGGGAGACCATGTTCTATGAAGTGGCCCCCCAGACCAAGCCTTGCAGCCACGGCGTGGCCAAGGGCGTGCAATGCCTGCAGGTGCGTGAGCTGCGCTATGACAGCAACGGCCGCAAGACCGTGGCCGGCGACTGGCAGCATTTCTACGGCAATATCGAAGGCTACCAGCACGAACCCGGCTACAGCAATGTGCTGCGCGTGAAGCGCTACACCATTGCCAATCCGCCAGCGGACGCGTCGCGCTACGCCTATGTACTGGACTTGACGGTCGAGACCGCCAAGGCCCCTTGATGGCCCCGGCGGGTGCTGCTGACAGCGCCCGCTTACTCAGCTGACATTGAGGTCTGGCAGCTCGCAGCTATTGCCAGTTAGAGGCCTCAAGCTACATCCACATCACCAACCCCCAGTCGCCCCACAGCGGTGACAGGGGGTTTGGTTTTTGCAGCCCGCATTGGCGCAATGCGCGCATCGCAGCGCCGTTGCGCACATGCCCCGCTTTTGGGCATGCCCTGCTTGCCGCATGGATAAGCCCAACTCTTATATAAGAGTTGAGCAGGCATGGCAGAATGGCGCCACAAACACCTACAACCATATTGCGGTTGCAGCAGCTGCACCAGCGCAGGCTGCGCCCCACCCCATGCCAGCGACCACCCACTCCGCCCCTCCGCCGCTGCTGCGCGACCAGCACAGCGGCTTTCTCGTTTTTCTGATCGCGCGCGTCTTTGCCGTGGGTGCCACCCAGATCCAGGCCGTGGTCGTCGCCTGGCAGGTCTATGACTTGACGCGCAACCCCATGGCGCTGGCCTTTGTCGGCCTGGCGCAGTTCATCCCGATGCTCCTGCTGCTGCTGCCTGCCGGCGAGCTGATCGACCGGCTGCCACGCAAGAAGGTGCTGGCCACCAGCTGGGCGCTGGGCAGTGTCTGCAGCGCGCTGCTGCTGTGGCTGTCGGGCCATGGCCATGCCGGGGTCGCAGGCATCTATGCGGTGCTGGTGCTGTATGGCGCCACGCGCGCCTTCTCGGGCCCATCGCTGCAAAGCCTGCTGCCGCAGCTGGTGCCGATGGCGCTGCTGCCCAAGGCCATTGCCACCAACAGCGTGGTAATGCGCTGCTCGGCCATTGGCGCGCCGATGCTGGGCGGCTTTTTGTACGCCGCTGGCGGGGCCGTGTGGACCTATGCGGTCTGCATGCTGGCCTTTGCAATTGGCACCGCGCTACTGCTGCGCGTCCAGGTGCTGTATGCGGCGCCCAAGGCCGCTGCCGAGCCAGGCGCCGCGCGCGACACGATCTGGCAGCGCTTTGGCGCGGGCATCCGCTTTATCTTTGGCCGCCCCATGGTGCTGGGCACCATCTCGCTCGATCTGTTTGCCGTGCTGCTGGGCGGCGTGGTGGCGCTGCTGCCCATCTACGCCCATGAGGTGCTGCACACCGGACCCGAAGGCCTGGGCCTGCTGCGCAGCGCCATGGCGATGGGCGAAGTCTGCGCCGGCCTCTACCTCAGCAGCCGCCCCTTTGGCACCCAGGTGGGCCGGCGCATGATGCTGGCCGTGGCCGTGTTTGGCATTGCCAACCTGGTGTTCTCGCTGTCGCACTGGCTGTGGCTGTCCTGCCTGGCGCTGGCCGTCGCTGGCGCGGCCGACATGGTCAGTGTCTATGTACGCGGATCGCTGCTGCAATTTGCCACGCCCGACAACATGCGCGGCCGCGTCAATGCCGTCAACATGCTGTTTATCGGCTCGTCCAATGAGCTGGGTGAATTCCGCGCTGGCAGCAGCGCTGCCCTGCTGGGCGCAGTTCCCGCAGCGGTGGCGGGCGGCCTGTGCTCGCTCCTGGTGGTGGGGCTGTGGACGCGGCTCTTCCCCAGCCTGTGGAAAGTGAACCGCTTCGAAGACGCGCAGCACCAGTCTGCGGGCCGCTAAGAGCCGCCAACACAACCCTTGATACGTCGTAGCCTCGCCGGCTGCGCCAAGCCTTGTCGTACGCCTGTACTGCCTGCGGCTTGACGCCTAGTCTCAACCGCAAACCTTCGATTCGCTGGGTCGTGTTACCGGCTCTAAGACCAAACCTCAACGCTCCCTCAGAGCGCATCGACTGGCAGCTTGAGAAAACGCCGGCCCTGCGCATCGGCATCGGGCAGGCGCCCGGCGCGGATATTGACCTGCACCGAGGGCAGCATCAGCTGCGGCATCGCCAGCGTTGCATCGCGCGCCTCGCGCATCGCGACAAAAGCGGCCTCGTCCACACCCTCGTGCACATGGATGTTGTGCGCACGCTGCTCGGCCACCGTGCTGCACCAAGCGGCAGCGCGGCCGGCTGGCGGGTAATCGTGACAGACATAGAGCAGCGTCTCTGGCGGGTGCGCCAGTAGCCGGCCAATCGAGCGGTAGAGCGCATGGGCATCGCCGCCAGGGAAATCACAGCGCGCTGTGCCCACATCGGGCATGAACAAGGTGTCGCCGACAAAAATGGCGGCCACTGCGCCTGCCGCAGCACCGCCCTCTTCCACCGCATAGGCCAGGTCCGCCGGCGTGTGGCCGGGCACACCCAGCGCGCGGATGCGAGTGGCCCCCAGCGCCAGCACATCGCCATCGCGCAGCAGGCAGTCAAAGTCTGCGCCTTGCGGTGCGATGCAGCCCTCCATGCCGTAGATGCCGCCAAACACTTTTTGTACCTGCGTGATCTGCTGGCCAATCACCACCGGCGCGGCAATGCGCACCGCGCCTGCGGGCATCTGCCTGCGCAGCCACTGGGCCGCAGACAGGTGGTCTGCATGGGCATGGGTCTCCAGCACCCAGCGCAGCGTCAGCCGCTCGGCATCCAGGTAATCAGCGATGCGCTGGGCCGATGCGGTACTGGTGCGGCCGCTCTTGGCATCAAAGTCCCAGACCGGGTCGATGACTGCCGCCTCGCGGCTGGCCACATCGTGCAGCACATAGCTGACGGTGCCGGTCACCTCGTCAAAAAATGCCTGAACGCCAAAAGAAGGGGCAGAGCGCATGGTCAAAACACATTCACATAAAACAATATATCTTTTAATATAATAAAAATCCTCCTTTTCGGCAAGCCTGCTGCGTCCAAGCCTTCTTCCCATGTCTGCAAAAACCAAGGCCTCCCCTTCGCCCGACGCCATGCGCGAGGCAGCGCACCATGCCGTCTCTGCCCTCAAGCTTCTGGGCAATGAGGACCGCTTGCTGCTGCTCTGCCTCCTGAGCCAAGGCGAATGCTGCGTCAGCGATATGGAGGCGCAGCTGGGCATTGCGCAGCCCACCTTGTCGCAGCAGCTCGCCGTGTTGCGGCGCGAAAACGCGGTCAGCACCCGGCGCGAGGGCAAGAACATCTTCTACCAGGTGGCCGATGCGCGCCTGCTGGCGCTGTTGCAGACGCTGTACGCCCAGTACTGCCCGGCAGCCTGAAACCCCACCGCATCGTTCACGTCAAGGAAGTCGCCCATGTCGCTCGATCTGTCTGCCTTTACGCCCCTGGCCGCCCTCGCAGGCGGTGCCTTGATTGGTCTGGCTGCCGTGCTACTGGTGCTGTTCAATGGCCGTATTGCGGGCATCAGCGGCATCGTGGCCGCACTGCTGCCGCCACGCCTGCAGCGCGGCGCCTGGCGATTGGCATTTGTGCTTGGCCTGCTGGCAGCCCCATGGATTTACCAGTGGTTTGCGCCCTTGCCAGCGGCCAGCAGCTCTGCAGCCTGGCCACTGCTGGTGCTGGCCGGCCTGCTTGTGGGCATAGGCACGCGCCTGGGTTCGGGCTGCACCAGTGGGCATGGGGTCTGCGGGCTCTCCCGCCTGTCGCTGCGCTCCCTGGTGGCCACCCTGGTCTTTATGGCCACCGGTTTCGCGACGGTGTTTGTAGTGCGCCACCTTCTATAAGGAGAGCATGATGACTATCCTGATCGCGGCCCTTGCAGGCCTGGTCTTTGGCCTGGGCCTGCTGGTGTCCGGCATGGCCGATCCGCAGAAGGTGCTGGCTTTTCTCGATCTGGCAGGCCCCTGGGACCCGTCGCTGGCGCTGGTGATGGGCGGCGCGATAGCGCTGGGTCTGCCCGGTTTTGCACTGGCGCGCCGGCGCAGCCGCAGCCTGCTGGGCGAGCCCATGCAGCTGCCTGCACGCCAAGCGGTTGATGCACCGCTGCTGATCGGCTCGGCGCTATTTGGCATCGGCTGGGGCCTGGCCGGCTACTGCCCAGGCCCGGCACTGCTGGGCACGGCGGCGGGCATGGGCTCGGCGGCGATCTTCAGTGCGGCGATGCTGGCGGGCATGCTGTTGTTTGGGCTGTGGTCCAAGAGGTCTTGAGGCACGGCCACTATAAAATCCATAGCTGATCACGCCTGCAACATCGTTTCACCAGCCCGCCCACCCATGTCTTTCGCCATCGACCCTGCTGTTGCGCATACCCATGCGCAGGACTGCCCCCTGCCCCTGCTGTGGCGCGACGAGCACCTGGTGGCCATCTACAAACCTGCCGGCTGGCTGGTGCACCGCACGGGCCTGGACGCAGGCGAGACGCGCTTTATCGTGCAGACCTTGCGCGACCAGATCGGCCAGCATGTGTTTCCGCTGCACCGGCTCGACAAGGGCACCTGCGGCGTGCTGCTGCTGGCGCTGCATGCCGAGGCCGCCAGCCGCACGCGCAGCCAGTTTGAGAACCACCAGATCGACAAGCGCTACCTGGCGATGGTGCGCGGCTGGGCGCCGCTGCAAGCGGAGGTCGACCATGCACTGCGCCCCGATGATGCGCCTGAGGACGCGCCCGCCCAGCCGGCCCGGACCCGCTTTGCGCGCCTGGCGAGGCTGGAACACGCCGAGGCCTATGACAGCCGCTTTGCCGGCACGCGGCTGTCCTTGGTCCAGGCGACACCCCACACCGGGCGCCGCCACCAGATCCGCCGCCACCTCAAGCACATCGCCCACCCCATCATTGGCGATGCCACGCATGGCAAGGGCCCATTGAACCGTTGGTGGGCCGAGCGTCTGGGCCTGCAGCGGCTGTGGCTGCATGCCTGGTCGCTGTCGCTGCAGCACCCCTATACGCAGGCACCCTTGCATATTGAAAGTGGGCTGCAGTTCCGGCACACAGAACCCACAGCGGGCATGTCCGTGCCGCAATCGCACCCCAGCCTGCAGCAATGGCAGGCGCTGCTGCGCAACCCGGCCTGGTCGCGGCAAGCCTAGCAGCTGCGCCAAGACCAAGGGTGCACATTGTTTTTCGGATGCGCGCACACTCGCCCCGTGAAAAATAAACAAACAACAACCTCTGCCGCCGCACCCTCCTCGGCAGCGCCTGCTGCAACGCTCAGCCCTGCCGTCTTGCTGCTGATGGCCACAGCCTGCGGCCTCTGCGCCGGCGCCAATTACTTCAACCAACCGCTGCTCAACTCCATCGCCCATGCGCTGCAGGTGAGCGAGAGCACGGCCGGCATTCTGGTCACCTGCGCGCAGGTGTCGTATGCGATTGGCCTGCTGTTTCTGGTGCCGCTGGGCGATATGCTCGAGCGCCGCAAACTGACCGTGGGCCTGATGCTGCTCGCGGCGATCGGCCTGCTGGTCAGCGGCTTTGCCGGCCTGATGCCCTCACCGTTCACAGCCTTGGTGCTGGGCACCTTGGTCACGGGTCTCTTCTCGGTCGCGGCCCAGGTGCTGGTGCCGATGGCCGCCAGCCTGGCCCCGCGTGAGTCAAGTGGCCGCGCCGTCGGCCTGGTGATGAGCGGCCTGCTCACCGGCATTTTGCTCTCGCGCACAGTCGCCGGACTCCTGTCGGCCGTGGGCGGATGGAGCCTGGTCTACAAGGCGGGCGGCATCGCGATGGTGCTGGTGGCGCTGGCCCTCTACCGGGTGCTGCCCAAGGTGGCACACAGCGGCCCACGCCTGCCTTATGGCCAGGTGCTGGGCAGCATGGCCACCTTGATACGCACCCAGCCCCGCCTGCGCACCCGCACCTTGCTGGGGGGCCTGGCCTTTGCATCGGTCAGTGTGCTGTTCTCGACGATGGCCCTGATGCTCGGCGGCCCCGAGCACGGCCTGAGCGATTCGTCGATCGGCCTCATTGGCCTGTCGGGTGTAGCCGGCGCCTTGATGGCCAATGCCGCGGGCCGCCTGGTCGACAAAGGCCTGGAGCGCCCGACCACCGCCTTCTCGGTGCTGCTGCTGGTCGTCAACTGGGCGCTGCTGTGGTACAGCCAGCATTCGGTGTTCCTGTTCATCGTCGGCATGCTGGTGATCGAGCTGGCGCTGCAAGGCACCCACATCTGCAACCAGAACGTCATCTACCGCCTGGCACCCGAGGCGCGCTCGCGCATCAACGCCTGCTATATGACGGGCTACTTTATCGGCGCATCGGCTGGCTCGGCCATCGGCGCCTGGGCCTGGCACCACGGCGGCTGGACGGGTGCCTGCATCGCTGGCACGGTGCTGGCCCTGCTCAATGTGGCGGCCCTGCTGGCGGACCGCAGATTGTCGCATCCGGGCGCCGTGGCCTCTGCCACCGACGCGGCATAAAGGGGCGGCCCGAAGCTTCCCGCCCAGAGCTTCCCGCCAGACACTGTCGCGCAGACACTCCGGGCAGACAGGAGGACAATGGTAGGCTTGCAGTTCCGGCATGGCGGTCAGTGGCCGCCTGCACCGACACGAGAGAGAAACCATGTACCTCGACCAAGACAACGCCCCCAACATCAACCAGCTCACTGCATTTCGCCGCGATCTGCACATGCACCCGGAGCTGAAGTACGAAGAAAACCGCACCGCCGACAAGATCGCGGCCTATCTGACGGCGCTGGGCATCCCCATGGTGCGGGGCCTGGGCACCACCGGCATTGTGGCCAGCATTTACGGCCAGGGGCGCGATGCCGCCAACCCCGGGCCTGCCATCGGTATCCGCGCCGACATGGATGCGCTGCCGGTGCAGGAAACCAACCAGTTTGGCCACATCAGCCAGTACCCGGGCCGCATGCATGCCTGCGGCCACGACGGCCACACGACGATGGTGATGGGGGCCGCTGAGCTGCTCGCTGGCCGGCGTGATTTCGATGGCACGGTGCACCTGATCTTTCAACCCGGTGAAGAAGGCGGCGCAGGCGCGCGCGCGATGATGCAGGACGGGCTGTTTACCCAGTTCCCCTGCCAGGCCGTGTTTGCATTGCACAACTGGCCCGCGCTGCCGCAGGGCCAGATGGGGGTGCGCGTGGGGCCCATCATGGCAGCTGCGCTGCGCTTTGAGATTGTGGTGCGTGGCCGGGGCGGCCATGCGGCACTGCCCCATACGACAGTGGACCCGATCCCGGTGGCCTGCTCCATCGTCGGCCAGTTGCAGACCCTGGTCTCGCGCGGCACTGATCCCTTGGATGCTGCGGTGCTGACCGTGGGCAAGATCGAGTCGGGCACGGTGGAGAACATCATCCCGGATGAGGCCCGTATCTACGGCACCTGCCGCAACCTGACGCTGGCCTCGCAGCAGTTCCTGATCGACGGCCTGCACCGGGTCTCCGGCCACATCGCCGAGGCGCATTTTGCCAGCGCCGAAGTGATCATCAAGCCCGGTTACCCCAACACGACCAACCACCGCAAGGAGGCGCTGTTCATGGGCGAGGTGATGCGCGAGATGGTTGGCAACACCAACGCCCACACCGATGTGCTGCCGGCGATGACAGCCGAGGACTTTGGCTTCATGCTCGAAGAAGTACCCGGTGCCTATGGCTGGATCGGCAACGGCTCCGATGGCCAGCCCGGCGTTGGCTTGCACAACCCGGGCTATGATTTCAACGACAACAATATCGCCCTGGGCGCCAAGTTCTGGGATCGCCTGGCACGCCGCTGGTTTGCGACCCAGGCACAGCGCTAAGCGTTAATCGCCGCAAGGGCTCGCATCACCGCAAGCCTTGCGGCCATGATCTGGAGCCCGTTTTGCAGCATTCAGCACCCCTCTCGCTTCTCCCCCACCACCCCGCACGCGGCCTGCGCCTGCTGCCACAGCTGCTGCTGGGCCTGGCCTTGCTCGCTGGCGGCCATGCGGCCCAGGCACGCACGCCTGCAGCCGCGCCAGCACCGCAGCTGGCACCAGCGGATAACCCCTCCTGCCCGGCCCCAGCCGTCAAAGATCCGGCGGTCTACCAGGCGGAATCGCGCAAGCCGCATCCGGACCGGGGCGTGCTGTGGCAACTGCGCAAAGGCGATACGGTCGCCTATCTCTGGGGCAGCATCCATGTGGGCCAGCTGCCCTGGATCTTTCCCGGACCGCGCACCGCACAAGCGCTGCGCGGGGCCCCCGCCATTGCGCTGGAGCTCGACCCGGTGGACCCCGCCACCTTGCAGGCCTTGACCCAGGCGATGCGCGAAGACAATGACCGGCAAAAGCTGGTCATGCGCCAAAACCCCGAGCTGCAGACACGCATGGGTCGCATGGCCTTTGAATCCTGTGTGGACCAGAGCACCTGGCAAACCAATGCCGCCACCCTGGCCCGCCTGATCGCGCTCGGTATGCAGGACATGGCACGCAGCGGCTACCACCCGGCCTACGGCATCGACCTGAACCTGGCGGCCATGGCCCATGCGGTGGGCAAACCGGTGCAGGCCATCGAGACGGCGCAGGAGCAGCTGCTGGCCATGGGCCTGGGTGGCGATGGTGTGCCCGCGCAGCTGGCCACACCCGACGACATCCGCAAGGCGCTCGACGACATCGACAGCGGCAAGAACCGCCAGGTCGCCCAGAAATTGGCCGAGTATTGGGAAAGCGGTGACCTGGCTGCGCTGGAGCAGCTGATGCAGACCTGCCAATGCCTGGGCGATGTGGGCATGCAAGCGGCCCTGCTCGATACGCGCAACCAGCGCATGGCCGAGCGGCTGCCGGCCATGATGGCGGCCCAACCGCAGCTTTTCATCGCCGTGGGCCTGCTGCACATGGTGGGCGACAACAACCTGCTGCAATTGCTGCAAAAGCAGGGCTTTACGGTGCGGCAGCTGACCGGCAAGGGCGCAGAGGCTGCAGCCGCTGCCAGCAGCGCAGTGCCTGCAAGCACGCCCGCCAAGGCTCAGTAGCTGTAATGGGCGCCATCCGCGCCCATAAAAAAACGCCGCCTGTTTTGCAACAGGCGGCGTAAAAAGTAGCTGAACAGCTCGCGCACTCAGGCCATGCGCGGGCGCTGGTCGTGCTTGGCCAGCATATCGGCATAGGGCTCCAGCACCCATTTTTGTTCAGCCGCATCCGGGATCTGCGCCGCACTGGCCTGCACCACCTGGCCATGCTCGGCACACAGCTGCGCCATTGCGGCCGGGCTGATCAGACCCTCGCGCAGCAGCAAGGCGGTCATCGCCATCAGCAAGGCGTTGTGCTGCACCAGCAGGTCCTGCGCACGCAGCATCTGCGCTTGCAGCAAGGCTTCGATACCGGCATTGCTGGGCCCCACCTCGGTATTGGTGTTGTCGCCAGGCTCCTGGGCCACATCGGTGCGCGACAGACGCGCACCAAAGCCCAGGTGGCGCAGGTAGCGCGCCGCATCCGCCGTGGCCTGCCGGATATCCTGCTCGGCGCCGGTGGTACAGGCTTCCTGGCCAAACACATGGCGCTCGGCCGCGCGGCCGGCCAGGCCCACGCAGACCATGTCCAGCATATTGCGCCGCGATGTCGCCTGCAGCTCGGTAAAGCTGTTGTAGCCGCCTTCGAAAGTCGCAATATTGATCTTGAGCTCCTGCGGCGTGCGGCCAAACAGCAGCGCATAGACCAGGCCGTGCCCGGCCTCATGCACCGCCAGCAGCGCGCGAAAATCCGCGCTGGTGCGCTGCTTGACCTTGTTCAGATCCAGCGGAACCGCAAAGCACTGCTGCATCACCTCTGGCGCACCTGGCAGTGGCAGTTGCACCTGCAGCTGCGCCGCGCCAGCGGCCATCTGCACCTGCAATGGCTGGCCGGCCTGCGCGCCCTGCTCCAGCGCCCACAGCGCTGCATCGACCAACGCACTCGACAAGATCGTGTGCACCGACGAGAACAGCGGCCGCGTGCCCTGAGTGGGGAACACCGCGTTCTGGTAGATCTGCGCGAGCACATCGCTGCCGATGACAAAGCGCAGACCGCAATTGGCTTCAAGCCCCTGCACATAGTGCTGCACCGTCGTCGCAATCAGCTGCTCGTAGGCCGAGCGGCTGAACGACGGGTAGATCACATGCTGGTTGCCCAGCCGGGCAATCTGCTCGGGCTTGAAGCGCTCGGCCAAGGCGCGCTTGACATCGATCAGCGACAGGCGGCTTGTGAGCCGGTGGAAAATGTCGGCATCGGTG
The DNA here is from genome assembly GCF_014076495.1 of Comamonas koreensis. Taxonomy (NCBI): domain Bacteria; kingdom Pseudomonadati; phylum Pseudomonadota; class Betaproteobacteria; order Burkholderiales; family Comamonadaceae; genus Comamonas; species Comamonas koreensis. The sequence continues at coordinate 3,953,104 of NZ_CP043575.1, forward strand.
TCGCAGTCCTCGACGCGGCTGGCCGTCTCCGTGTACATCTCGTCGAGATTGCCACAGACAAAGACCAGCAGCCGGCTGTAATCGGTCTCCCAGGATTGCTGGGAGCTGCGAAACTGGAGCAGCAGCTGGTGAATGTAGTCATTGCTCCACTGCATGATGTCCAGCAAGGGCGCATCGAGCTTCAAGCTGCGCTTGAGTGCCTGCGCGTCCCAGGCATCGATCTTGTAGCGCATCTGCTGCTTTTTACGCCGCTCCTGCGCGTCGTCTTCTTCGGCCCGCTCGGCGTCATAGAGCGCGTCCGCCAGCTTGCGCTCGATGCTGTGCAGCTCCGACAAGGCAGGCGGCAGCTTGCCATCCGATAACAAGGCCCAGACATCCTGGAAGCGCTCGACCTTGCTGTCATCGCCCCGGCTGCTCACGGTGCGGTAACGCTGGAACTCATCGAGCACCAGGATGCCGGGCGCGCCTTCCACCAGCCCCGCACTCTCGAGCGTGCCGGAGATGGTCGATGCGCCATAGCTGTCACCGTTCTGGCTGAAGCCGTCCATCTGGACTTCGACAAAGCGATCATAAAAACCCAGCAGCTGCGCCAGGCGGCGCGTCAGCTGGGTCTTGCCCGTGCCTGTCAATCCCCACAGGCACACAATCACAGGGCGGGTAATGAGCTGGGGCATCACGTACCAGGCGCGCACGGCGCCCATCACACGGTCAATCACGTCATCAATACCGATCAATTCGGTTTTCAGCTGGGCCGCAATGGCCTGCAGGTTTTGCTGACGCTCATGCATCTGTACGCGAAGCAATAGCTCCGGGGAGGTTTTCATTTCTTTCATGTTGTGCTGTCTTTTCATCCAGCGCAGCCGCTCAATCCCCATGGTCGGCTTTGCGGGTCATCTGTTGCAAGGCCATCCGGTCGGCACGGCGCTGGGCGCCTTGGCTGCGAATGTGCTTGCCCGCAGCGCCGGACAGACGCCGCTGGGCCATGGCTTTGGCAACAGGGTTGAAAGGAGTGGAATCGGCCACGATCAGCAACGCAATAGGTTGCTTCATGCGGCGCAAAGCCTTGACCCGGCCCTCTTCAAAGGCACGGGAAACCGTTTTTGCACTCATCTGTGCGGTTCCTCAGGGGCCTGGCGCGCCTATGGCCTGACGGCGGGCGCAGCAAAACCCCGAAACAAAAAGCCCCGGCGAAGTAGCCAGGGCTTTTGTCGATCCCGGCTGCAGTGGTGCAGGCGGCGATCTGGGCCAAGGCTAAACCATATGAACATGGTTTAGCCGGGGCAGAAACCGTGTTCAGTGGAGAGGGTTGAACATGAAACAGGACATAGCAAAAACTCCCAATGGTGCGCTGCAGAAGGTCATTCGTTGCTGCAGCGATAAGAAGACGAAGGGTGAACTATAGCGGTTATTTCTCAAGAATGCAAGGACCATATATCGCTTGTTGCATAAAAGCCCACAGCAACCGCTGGCTTTGGCCGCTTTTGAGCGGCTTTGTGCGCATAAAAGGCAGCAACCTGCCAGCAGCGCCCCAGCCAGCGCGAGCCTGCCGCGCAGATCAGTAGCGCTTGCGCCCTGCCTTGCGGTGTTTGGCGTGTTCTGCCTTCTTGGCTTGCTGCAAGGCCTCGGCCGCCTCGCCAGCCGCCCGCCATTGCTCAAACTCTGCCGGCGTCTCGACGGTGATGCGGCCCAGCATCTGGGTGCGAAAGTCGGTGATCAGCAGCTCAGCGGCCTTTTGCATGTTGATGCGCCCGCCGCCCATCACTGCGCCGCGCTTCTTGCCAATCAAGGTCAGCAGCTCGTCATCGCTCAGCGCAGCGATGTCCGCATCTTCGAGCCCCAGCTTGTAGCGCTCGTCCAGCTGGCGCGGGTAGTGCTTTTGCAGGTACAGCAGCAGCTCCAGCGCCACCAGCTCGTCGTCATAGGCATTGCGCCCCACCGATCCGCAGGCCGCCAGGTTGTAGCCCGACTCGGGCACGATGATCTTGGGCCAGAGCATGCCGGGCGTGTCCCAGAGGTAGAAATCATCGGCCAGCACAATGCGCTGCTCGTCCTTGGTCACACCGGCCTCGTCGCCGGCCTTGGCCTGGCCTTTGCCGCTCATGCTGTTGATCAGGGTGGACTTGCCCACATTGGGCACGCCGCAGATCAGCACCCGCATGGGCTTGGCCAGGCCGCCGCGCCCGGGTGCCAGCTGGCGACAGGCTTCCACCAGGCGCTTGGCCGGGGCCGGCTCGCTGGCATCGAGCGGCAGGGCCTTGGTCTCGTGCTGGGCCTCATACCAGGCCACCCACAGCGCCGTGCGGCTGGCATCGGCCATGTCCTGCTTGTTGATGATCTTGAGCGTGGGCTTGTGGCCGGTCAGCTCCGTCAGCGCCGGGTTGGCACTCGATCCAGGCATGCGTGCATCGAGCACCTCGATGACCACATCGATGTCTTTGATGCGCTCGGCAATCAGCTTGCGCGTCAGGTGCATATGCCCGGGGAACCATTGGATACTCATACTCTTGCTTTCGGGGGGAATGGCAGGCAGGCGTGCTGTGCCGGATAATGCTGCCATGTCTTCTTTATCTCAACGCCAGTGGGATGCGCAGCGCAAATCCGATCAGGACCTGCTCATCAAAGGCATCATCTTGGTCTTGATAGGGCTGGTGATTGTGGTCTCGCCCTATGTCGCTCAGGGCGATATTGTGCAGGGAGTTTTCGCCAAGGCCCCGGCAGTGGGTTGGTTTTCCCTGGTATTGGGCGCGGCTTTTGTGCTGCGCTTTGGCCTGCGCCGCAAAGCCGTGCCACCCCGTCCCGAGCAGTGAACGCTGCCGTCCTCCGCCTCCAGCCGCTGGCCAGCCTGCGCGAGGCGCGCCAGTGCTTTGCCGCGCTGCAGGCCAGCGCCAGCGCCCGCCAGATCAGCCTGCGCGAGCCCCCAGCCGCGCCCACCACCTGCTGCGGCCGGGGCTGCAATGGCTGCGTCTGGGAAGGTTTTTTTGCCGCGGCAATGTACTGGCAGGAATGCGCACTCGAGGCGCTGCAGTCCTAAGAGTCGCTAACACAACCCTTGATACGTCGTTGCCGAGCCTTGTCGCACTACTGTACTGCCTGCGGCTCGGCGCCTAGTCTCAACCGCAAACCTTCGGTTTGCTGGGTCGTGTTAGCGACTCTAAGCCCTCCATCATTTTTCACGCTCAAGTGGACTGCGCCTGAACCGGATCTGCTTGCACCGGCGGCAAGGTCTCCTCGCGCGCTAGCAACTGGCGGATCTGCACGGCATCCTGCTGCAGCTGGCCGGCCAGAATGCGTGCCGTGGCCAGGCGCCGCATCAGCCAGGGAATGAGCTGGTCGCGGTCTTCCGGGCCTGGCACGCGCTCGGGAGCGGGCATCTTGGCGGGGCGCTGGGCCTCGGCATCGCCAGCGGCCGGCAACGGCGGCGCCTGCAGCAGGCAGGCATCGATGGTGGCAGCGGTGTCCTGGAGCTGCTGCACCGCAAACGGCGACGGCGTCTGGCCCCGGCGCATCATCAGCATGATCTTGACCGAAGACATCTGGCCCAGCAGCTGGTAGCAATGGGCCTGGAACAGCTCGAGCGCCTGCAGCGGCGGCTGCACGGCACGCGGCTCTTTCAGTGAGCGGTCAACGGCCTGGATCAGCGCGGACAGGCTGTCATAGGCTTCGCGCCGCGCCAGGCGCCAGGCCAGCTCGGGGGCGTTGTCCACGGCCTGCAATTGGTCCACCGCCAGCGACGTGCTGGCATGCGCGGCCTGCGCTTTGAGCACCCGCTGCACGAGCGCGGGCAACTGGGAACGCTCCCAGGACGGCAGCACATAGGCAAAGGCCCAGGCAATGCCGGTGCCGATCAAGGTATCGACCACGCGCTCGAACATATGGAAGGTGGTGCTGCCTCCGGCATGCAGCATATGCGCCTGCACCAGGCCCAGCACCGTGGCGCCCATCGCGGTGAACAGGTAGCGGCGCAGCGCAAAGCCGTGCGCGACGCCCTGGGCCAGCGTCAGGCACAGAATCAAACCCAGCGGCGACAGATGCGCCGACAAGATGGCCAGCGCCGCCACGCAGCCCAGCAAGGTGCCCAGCACCCGCACTGTGCGCCGCTCCAGGGTCTGCGCCAGGCTGCCGCGCAGCACCACCACAATCGTCAGCAGCACCCAGTAGGCATGGGCATTCCAGGGAAGGACCTGCACCACCAGGTAGCCCACCGCAATGGCCAGCGCCGCGCGGATCGCATGGCGCAGCGGAGGCGCATCCCAGCTCATCAGGCCCTTGAATGGCGTCCAGGACCAGGCCGTCGGGCTGACAAACATCTGCCAGCTCGCGCGCACCACGGCCAGATCGGGCTCGACCTCGTCGCGGCCCAGGCCGATCAAGCGGTTGACCTCTTCATGGATGCGCACAATGCGCTCGCTCAGCTCGCGTGACAGTGCCTGGGGCGAGACGTCCGTGTCGTAGTGGTCAGGCAGCGATTCTTCGAGCCGCTGCGCGGGCAGCTTGCTGGCCATCTGCATGGGGCGCAGCAAGGCGTCAAGATTGCTCATCGCGCGGGGCTTGCGGCCCAGCAGCAGGCTGTCGGCCAGGTGCACCACCTCCATCGCCAGGGCACGCAGCATGGCCTGCTGGGCCAGCAGCATCGGCGCCTGCTCGGGCGACTTGCGCAAATGCTCCAGGTCCAGCTCGCAGGCGAGCAGGTGGTCGCGGATCTCCAGCATCTGCATCAGCATGCCGGCCAGGCGTTGGCGGCGCGGCGTGCGCGGGCTCTCCAGCACAATGTCGCGGGCCGCCTGCAGCTGGTCGGCAAAGGCTGCGTGCCGGGCCATCAGCTGGCCCATGTGCTGCTGGGGCTGGCCTGAACGCGAGAATTTGCCAAAATTGCGGTCGGCCAGGTTGTCGCCATAGGCCTCGCCATCGACCGACTCCCCTTCCAGCCCGACATGGCGGGCCGCCTCGGGCAGCACCATGCGCGCCTGCTCCAGCATGAGGGCAGCGAGCGACAGCACGGTATCGGCGATGAACTGCACGCGGTAGCGGAAATTGAGCAAGGTGTTGGCGATGACCGCATACACCAGGAACATGCCCGCGCCAATGCTGAAGAACATCGTCGATTCGGCCGCTGCGGCCAGCAGCTGCCCCTCGGCCGGCTTGGGCACCGACATGCCCAGCACCATGGCCAGCACCACCGCAATGGCAATGGGCGCGCCGCGCTTGCCCCAGGCCATCCACAAAAAGCCCAGAAAAGTGGACAACACGGCCACCAGGCCCAGCAGCACCAGGTGCTGGTGCATCAGCTGCACCATGAAAAACAGCGGCGCCCCCAGCAAGGGGGCAGGCAGCATGCGCCAGAACTTGCCCCGGCGCGGCGCAGGGTTGTCTACCACGATGGTGACGATGACCCCGACCGAGGCCGCCGCCGCATGCTGCGTGCCCCAGATCAGCTGCACCAGCGTGGTTACGAGAAAGAGGCCCAGCGCCACTTCCAGCCCGTTGAGCACATAGTGGTTGAGCAGGCCACGCTTGAACGTGCGCCAGCTGCGGTCGGAAGAGAAGTGCGCCATGGCAGAACAATACGAGAAATCAACACCCAAAGATGTCGGACAAATGATAGCCAACGTGGACAGCTATCAAAACAGAAGCGCAAAGCTTCTTGCAAACGCTTGCATTCTGCCCCCGACCGCTGCGGCGTGCCAGCAACAAAAAAGCCCGCAGCAGCGGGCTCTAGGGCACGAGGTCTATCAAGACACGACCAGGTGTTCGGGAGACATATAGCACTGGCGCCATTCTTCGAACGGCACCGTGTCCGCCGCTTCCATGTCCTTTTGCGCCTTGATCGACTCGGCCGCACGCTGCTGGTACTTGGCCGTCAGCGCATCGCTCCAGGGGCGGGCGAGGGTCTGCTCGCGGGCCCATTGCGACTGGGCGGCGCCAAAGGCCTTGAACGAGGTGCCAAACTGCCCGCTGACCGCCGCCAGCACCTGGGCCGATGGAGTTTGCTCCGGGTGGGCCAGCAGATGCTGGGATTGCTGGAGCGCCTGGCTGTAGTCCTGCGTGCCATGGGCCTGGTCCAGCGCCGCCGCAATGGGCTGGCAGGCTTGCAGCACCTCTTGGGCCCAGTCGGTCAGCAGCACTTCCTGGCCCTGGCGCTGCAGGGTCAGGCCCGGCTCGCGGCCGCGCTCGGCCACCATGTGCTGGTTGTGCTTCATCTCGGCGATTTCAGCGGGCGAATCGGGCGGGCTGTCGCTCAGCAGGCAGTGCAGCAAGAAGACATCGAGCAAGCGCATCGTCGGGGCCGAGATGCCCATGCTGTCAAACGGATTGATGTCCATCAAGCGCACTTCAACATACTCGACGCCGCGCTCGCGCAGCGCATGCAGCGGGCGCTCGCCGCGCTGCACCGTGCGCTTGGGGCGGATGGTGCCGTAGAACTCGTTTTCGATCTGCAGCAGGCTCGTGCCCAGCTGGTTGTACTCGCCGCCCGGGTTGATCACACCCACTTTTTCATAGGCTGGATACGGCTGGGTCAAGGCGCCATAGAGCGAATCGGCATAGCCCTTGAGGTCGTTGTAGCTGACGCTGATCGAGGCCTGGGCATCGCTTTGGTAGCCCAGGCGCCCCATGCGCAGCGAGGTTGCGTGGGGCAGGTGCAGGGCGCCCTGGCCATCACCCAGCGGCTGCAGCTGGTGCGGGCGGCCCTGCACAAAGCAAGGACAGAGCACGGGCGATGCGCCAAAGAGATAAAGCAGCAAGAAGGCTTCGCGGCGGAAATTGCGGATCAGACCAAAATAGGCCTCGCTGCTCACCCCTGGCATCGACCAGTTGTAGTGGATGCCCGAGATGGTCTGCATGCGCCGGCCATAGCGGTGGCCCAGGCCCATGCGGTAGATGCTTTTGGAGCGGCCAATGTGCGAGGTGCCATAGCGCCCCAGCGGAATGGTCTCGTCCGAAGGCAGCGAGCAAGGCATGCTCGAGATCCACAGCCGCTCGTCATTGGCCTGCAGGACCTGGTAGACGTACTGGTGCACCTCGGAAAGTTCATCGAGGCAGGCCTGCACGCCCTGGTGCACGCCGGTGATGATCTCGATCTGCGACTCGCTGAAATCGGTAGTGATACTGCTGTGCGTCAGCGCCGAGCCCAAAGCGGCCGGATGCGGCGTCAGGGCCAGCGCACCCTCGTCGTTCACGCGCAGGCCTTCTTTCTCGATGCCTCGCCCAATGCCCAGCAGGCGCTGGGTGCCAATGGCATCAATGCGTTCTTGGATATGGTTCATCTGCGTTGTTCTTGTCTAAGCCGGGCTGCACGATAGCAGGTTGCCCGGCGACTGGCAGAGTATTGCACGCTCAGCCTGACCGGGCTTCGGGATTTAGCCCGATAGCCGCAGCACACCTTGGTAAGAACGTGTAGCGATCGCCCGCGCTGTTGTTTTCTGTACTGCAATAAAGCCCGGCCCCGGGGCACCGGGGGATCAGACCAACCACCCAACGCGGGCCGGCGCCTTAGTGCAGCTTTTGCTGCGCCTTGCGGATTTCCAGGTCGCCCTGCACAAAACCGTTGTCCGGCACGATATCGCCCCGGCGGTCGGTCAGCTCGGCCCATTGCTGGGCCAGGTGGGCATCCATCTCGTCCACCGGTACGCTGTCAGCACTCAGGTGCAGCCCGCGCGTCATTGTGATGTGCGCAGCCTCGAAGCTGCCGGCCCCGGCGCAGACGATGGCCCGCGTCGGCGCGCTCTCGTGCACCAGCGCCAGCATGGCCGGGCTCACCAGCTCGGGCCGCAGTGCGCGCAGCATCTCGGGCGCCAGCAGGCCATCGGTCATGCGCGTGGCGGCCGTGGGCGCGAGCGCATTCACATGGATGTTGTACTTGGCCCCTTCCAGCGCCAGGGTCTGCATCAGGCCCACCAGCGCCATCTTGGCGGCGGCATAGTTGCTCTGGCCAAAGTTGCCAAACAGGCCCGATGACGAGGTCGTCACCAGAATGCGGCCGTAGTGGGTCGCCTGCATAAAGGGCCACACGGCCTTGCAGCAGTGCACGCTGCCCATCAGATGCACTTCCAGCACGGCGCGGAAGTCGTCCATCTCCATCTTGGCAAAGCTCTTGTCGCGCAAGGTACCGGCATTGTTGACCAGCACATCGACCTGGCCCCAGCGCTCGACCACCTGGGCCACCATGGCCTGCACCGCCGGCCAGTCGGTCACCGAGGCATGGCTGGCCATGGCAACGCCGCCCAGCGCCTCGATCTCGCGCACCACCTTCTCGGCCGCTGACGAGTTGCCCTGCCCGTCCACCGCGCCGCCCGGGTCATTGACCAGCACCTTGGCCCCGCGCCGGGCCAGCGCCAACGCATGTTCACGCCCCAGCCCGCCGCCGGCCCCCGTCACAATCGCTACCTTGTCGCTGAAATCCAAACCCATACGTTCGCACCTTTACACCATGCGGGCGCTTGTGCCGCCCAATGTTGGAAGAGGCTTGCAGCCCCGGATGCATTCGCACTGTACGTGTTCACATTTGCTTTGCGCGCCGCTTGGGCGACAGACGCGGGGGCGACAATGCAGGCCAGCGGCCAGCGGTGCGCTAGGGTTATCCCGAAAATGGCTGAACAACCATGTGGATAACTGCGCATCGCGGGCCATTTAACCCGCTAAGCCCATGTTTTTATTAGCCGCGTGTTACATTGCCCGCAATTTCAGCAAAACTGGCCTCATCCTTGCTATCCAGCATCAGTGCTTACCACACTTAGCTGGGCAGCTATGGTTTTGATATGGCCTATAGGATCCACACCCCATGCCCATCACCCCCGAGCTCTACAACGCCCAGATCGACAACGAAGATATCCAGGTCGATGCCTGGGCAGACACGCCGCTGCTGCAGTCGCTGGAAGAAGGCGGTGTGGACTGGCCCAGCTCCTGCCGCAATGGCACCTGCCGCACCTGTGTGGGTCGATTGAAATCGGGCAGTGTGCACTACGAGATCGAATGGCCCGGGCTCAGCGCCGAGGACAAGGAAGCGGGCTGCATCCTGCCCTGCGTGGCCTATCCGGATGGCAATGTGGTGCTGATGCGTGGCGAGTATTGACCCGCTGCGCCAGTCCCCAGAAGCGCCAAAGCCGCCCAGCCGGGGAGCAGCTGGTCTAAAATTGGGGTTTTTACTGTCTCACGCGCCGCAGATCTGCGCGCAGACACGACACAAGTTCTTTAAAGGCATTCCATGAGCAGCCCCCTGACCCCTGCGCCGATCTCTGCGGTGGAGGACATTGTTGCCGAGATGCGCGCTGGCCGCATGGTCGTTCTGGTCGATGAAGCCGACCGCGAGAACGAAGGTGATCTGGTGCTGGCCTCCGACCATGTCACACCGGAAGCCATCAACTTCATGGCCAAGTGGGGCCGGGGCCTCATCTGCCTGACCCTGACCCGCGAGCGCTGCGAGCGCCTGCAGCTGCGCCAGATGACCGCCAACAATGGCGCCCCGCTGTCCACCGCTTTCACCGTCTCGATCGAGGCGGCCGAAGGCGTGACCACCGGCATCTCTGCCGCAGACCGCGCCCGCACCGTGCAGGCCGCGGTGGCCGCCAATGCCCAGGCCAGCGACCTGGTGCAGCCCGGCCATATCTTCCCGCTGCAGGCGGTGGATGGCGGCGTGCTGATGCGCGCGGGTCACACCGAAGCCGGTTGCGACCTGGCGCGCCTGGCGGGCTGCTCGCCCTCTTCCGTCATCTGCGAAGTGATGAAGGACGACGGTACCATGGCCCGCCTGCCCGATCTGCAGCTGTTCTGCGCCGAGCACGGCATCAAGATCGGCACTATTGCCGACCTGATCGAATACCGCAGCCGCCACGAATCGCTGGTCGAGCGCATCAGCAGCCGCCCGCTGCAGACGGCGCATGGCGAATTCACCGCCCACCTCTACCAGGACCATGCCAGCCACGCGGTGCACATGGCCCTGGTCAAGGGCAGCGTGCAGACGGTCAGCGATGTACCCGTGCGCGTGCACGAGCCGCTGTCGGTGATGGACCTGCTCGAGAGCGGCCGCGCGATGCACAGCTGGACCCTGGACGCGAGCCTGGCCTATTTGCAGCAGCAAAACTGCGGCGTGGCCGTGCTGCTCAACTGCAATGAAAGCGCCTCCCAGCTGATCCGCCAGTTCGACGGCAAGGCACGCGCTGCGCAAGCGCCCGAGCGCGGCCGCATGGACCTGCGCACCTATGGCATCGGTGCCCAGATCCTGCGCGACTGTGGCGTGCAGAAGATGCGCCTGCTGGGCGCGCCCCGCCGCCTGCCCAGCATGGCCGGCTACGGGCTTGAGATCACCGGATACATCAACAAGGAATAAGCAGCATGTTTGGAGCAGAAAAAGGCAGTGCCATCAACCTGGATGGCAGCGCGCTTGCCATCGGCATTGTGCAGGCCCGGTTCAACGAAAGCATCACCGACAGCCTGGCCCAGGCCTGCCTGCAGGAGCTGGACGCCATGGGCGTGCAAGCCGAGAACATCCGCCATGTCAAAGTGCCCGGCGCACTCGAAGTGCCCGTGGCACTGCAGGCCATGGCCGAATCCGAAGAATTCGACGCGCTGATTGCGCTGGGCTGCATCATCCGCGGCGAAACCTACCACTTTGAACTGGTGGCCAACGAATCGGGCGCTGGCGTCACCCGCATCGGCCTGGATTTCCAGATCCCCGTGGCCAACGCCATCCTCACCACTGAAAACGAAGCCCAGGCCATCGCCCGCCAGATCGACAAGGGGCGCGATGCCGCCATCGTCGCTGTCGAGATGGCCAATCTGCTGAAAACACTATGAACGAAAACGACCAGAGCGACTCTTCCTCCAGCCAGCGCCCTCCGCGCCAGGCCCGCAAGGGTCTGACCTCCACCGGCGCGCGCAAGGCCGCCTCCAAGTCCACCCGCAGCCGCTCGCGTGAGTTCGCGCTGCAGGCGCTCTACCAGTACATCCTGAGCGGCAACAGCGCCACCGAGATCGACCTGTTCACGCGCGATCTGGCGGGCTTTCACAAGGCCGATGCTGCCCACTACGACGCACTGCTGCACGGATGCATCGAGGCGGCCGAGCAGCTCAATGCGCAGATCCTGCCCCATCTGGACCGCAAGATGGAAGAGATCTCGCCCATCGAGCATGCCTGCATGTGGATTGGCGTCTATGAATTCCAGCACTGCCTGGATGTGCCATGGCGCGTGGTCATCAACGAAAGTATCGAGCTGGCCAAGGAATTTGGCGGCACCGACGGCTACAAGTATGTGAACGCCGTGCTCAACGCGCTGGCCCCAAGCTTGCGCGCCGCCGAAGTGACTGCTGACCGCAACAACGCGGCCTGATCGCCCTGACCACCGATGCCCATGCCTGCGCGCTGGCATCGGTTTTTCTAAGGGCTTAGCCGCTGCCAGTTATACTTTTGATAGCACACTCCGTGCTTGCCCATATGCCGCCAACGCTGTGGGAGCCCTCTGATCCAAGCTGAAGACCATGAAAATCGCCACCCGAGCCGAGCGCATTGAGCCGTTTTATGTGATGGAGGTCGCCAAGGCCGCCCAGGCACTGGCGGCCCAGGTGGCGGGCAGCGCGGAGCCGATGATCTTCCTGAACATCGGCGAGCCGGACTTCACCGCACCGCAGCTGGTGCAGCAGGCCGCCGAGCGCGCCATTGGCGAAGGCCGCACGCAGTACACCCCGGCGCTGGGCATCGAGCCCTTGCGCCAGGCGCTGTCCGACTGGTACAAGCAGCGCTTTGGCATCGATGTGCCGGCGCGCCGCATCGTCATCACCGCCGGCGCATCGGCTGCCTTGCAGCTCGTGTGCCTGTCGCTGATCGATGCCGGCGACGAGATCCTGATGCCCGACCCCAGCTACCCCTGCAACCGCCACTTTGTCAGCGCAGCAGAAGGCCAGGCGGTGCTGCTGCCCACGACGGCCGAGGAGCGCTTTCAGCTGAGCGCCGACAAGGTGCAGGCCGCCTGGGGCGACAAGACCCGTGGCGTGCTGCTGGCCTCGCCCTCCAACCCCACGGGCAGCTCGATTGCGCCGCAGGAGCTGCGCCGCATCCACGAGGTGGTCAAGGCCCGCGACGGCCTGACCATCATCGACGAGATCTACTTGGGCCTGTCCTATGACGAGGCCTTTGGCCAGACTGCGCTCGCGATCGATGACAACATCATCTCGATCAACAGCTTCAGCAAGTACTTCAACATGACCGGCTGGCGCCTGGGCTGGGCCGTGGTGCCCGAGGCCCTGGTGCCGGTGATCGAGCGCGTGGCGCAGAACCTGTTCATCTGCGCCAGCACGATTGCGCAACACGCAGCGCTGGCCTGTTTTGCGCCCGAGAGCATTGCCGAGTACGAGCGCCGCCGCGCCGAGTTCAAGGCCCGGCGCGATTACTTCATCCCCGCGCTCGAAGCGCTGGGCCTGCCGGTGCCGGTCGCGCCCGATGGCGCTTTCTACGCCTGGGCCGATTGCACGCAGGCGGCCAAGAAGCTGGGCGTGGAAGGCTCCTGGGACTTTGCCTATGCGGTGATGGAGCGGGCCCACCTGGCCATCACGCCGGGGCGCGACTTTGGCAGCCATGACACCGGCCGCTTCGTGCGCTTTTCGACCGCCAACTCGATGGAGCAGCTGCAAGAGGCCATTGCCCGGCTGCGCAAGCTGCTGGCCTGATGATGCAGACCGCTGCGCCTTGCCCACTGCCAGTCGCCCCGCAAGGGGTGCGGCGCAGCGCCACCTTTCAGCCACGCTATAAAGCCCCTTTGAAAGGCGATAGCCATGGCCTTTGAGTTTCCGATCCGCATGTACTGGGAGGACACCGATGCCGGCGGCATCGTGTTCTACGCGAACTACCTCAAGTTCATGGAGCGGGGCCGCACCGAATGGCTGCGCTCACTGGGACTGGAGCAGCAGCGCCTGCGCGAGCAGGTGGGCGGCATGTTTGTGGTCAGCGAAGCCCATATCAAATATTTACAACCTGCACGTCTGGACGATGAACTCATCGTGACGGCAGCGCTCCAAGAAGCGGGGCGCGCTTCGATGCAGATCGCGCAGCGCGTGCTCTTAAAACAGAAGCAACCAACAGATACACCTCAACTGCTGTGTGAGGGCACAATCCGTATCGGCTGGGTCGATGCCCTCAGCATGCGCCCGGCAAGAATTCCTCAATCCCTGATCCAAACCATCTCATGAATTCCCAAGAAATGTCCATTGCGAGCCTGGTCTTGCACGCCAGCTGGGTGGTGCAACTCGTGATGCTGATCCTGGTGGCCGCCTCGGTCGCCTGCTGGGCCACGATCCTGCGCAAGGTCGGCATGCTCAAAGCCATCAAGAACAAGAATGAGAGCTTCGAGAGCGACTTCTGGTCCGGCTCCAGCCTCAACGAGCTCTACCAGAACGCGATGCACAACGTCAAAGCCTGCGGCCCGATGGAACGCATCTTTGCCAGCGGCATGCGCGAGTACCAGAAACTGCGCGAGCGCCACATCACCAACCCCGACACCCTGCTCGACGGCACCCGCCGCGCGATGCGTGCGAGCTTCCAGCGCGAGATGGACGAGATCGAATCGGGCCTGTCGCTGCTGGGCACCATCGGCTCGGTCTCCCCGTATGTCGGTCTGTTCGGCACGGTCTGGGGCGTGATGCACGCCTTCACCGGCTTTGCCAGCATGGAACAGATCACCCTGGCCACCGTCGCGCCCGGCATTGCCGAAGCGCTGGTGGCCACGGCCATGGGCCTGTTCGCGGCGATTCCCGCCGTGACTGCCTACAACCGCTTCTCCAGCGGCATTGACCGCATCGCCAGCCAGCAAGAAACCTTCATTGAAGAGTTCTCCAACATCTTGCAGCGCAACCTGGGTGCCCAGCCGCTGCACGCTGCGCACTAAATACAAAGGAAACAGCCATGCCGGCCGTCGCCTCTCGCGGAAAACGCAACCGCCGCACCGTCAACGAGATCAACATGGTGCCCTTCATCGACGTGATGCTGGTGCTGCTGATCATCTTCATGGTCACCGCCCCCATGCTCACGCCGGGCGCCATCAACCTGCCCAAGGCAGGCAAGAGCGAGCGCCCGTCCACCAAGAACATCGCCCATGTGCTGCTGGACAAGGACGGCTCGATCCAGCTCAAGACCGGCAATGTCACGCAGGCCGTGGCCGCGGGCGACCTGGCCGACCGGGCCAAGGCCTGGCAAGCGGACAACCCGCCTGAGGACAGCGCCATGCTCATCGTGGCGGACAAGGACCTGGCCTACCAGAAGGTGATCGATGCCATGTCGACCTTGCAGAAGGCCGGTGTCAAACGTGTCGCCCTGCAAGTGGCTGGTGGCAGCCAATAAGAAGAGTGCCCATGTCTCCTCGTCAAGAGCGCGATCAGCTTGCCCCTCCCAAACCTCCGTCACGGACCAAGTCCTGGACCGTGGCGGCTGCGGCCCACTTGCTGGTGGTCGTCGCCCTGCTGTGGACCGTGCGCAACCCGCGCGACAGCGACCAGCCCTCGGTCGAAGCCGAGCTGTGGGCGCCCACCAATGAGCAGGCCGCGCCTGCGCCGCTGACGCCGCCCCCACCTCCCCCGCCCGTGGCACCGCCGCCGCCCGCCCCGGTTCCGCCACCTCCGCCCCCCGCGCCCGCCCCGGCCGTGACCACGCCCAAGCCCGTGGCGGCCGTGCAGGATGACGACGACCGCGAGTCCGAGATTGCCCTGCGCAAGAAAAAGGAGCAGGAAGCCAAGCAGCGCGAGCAAAAGGAGCGTGAGCTGGCCCAGCGCAAGGAAGCCGAGCGCAAGAAGCAAGCCGAGCAGGACAAGAAGGATCGCCTGGAAGAGGAGCGCCAGGAACGCCTGCAAAAGGAAAAGGATGCCCGCGAAAAGGCCGAGAAGGCGGAGAAGGACCGCAAGGAAGCCGACCGCAAGAAGCAGGCCGAGCAGGACAAGAAGGACCGCCTGCAAAAGGAAAAGGACGCCCGGGAAAAAGCCGAGAAGGACAAGGCCGAGCGCGAGAAGGCCGAGAAAGCCAAGGCAGAAGCCGACGCCAAGGCCAAGGCCAAGGCCGCTGCAGATGCGAAAGCCAAAGCAGCAGCGGACGCCAAGGCCAAGGCCGCTGCTGACGCCAAAGCCAAGGCAGCAGCAGATGCCAAGGCCGCCGAAGCCCAGCGCCAGGCCAATATCGCCCGCATGGCCGGTATGGCAGGCGCTGCAGGTGCGGCCGGCAGCAGCCAGGGTGGCACGCCATCGGGCAGCGCCTCTGGCCAAGGCGGCCCATCGGCCGGCTATGGCGGCAAGGTCGCTGCCAAGGTGCGCCCCAACATCACCTTCCCTGATGACATCCAGGGCAACCCGCGTGCCGAGCTGGAAGTGCGCGCTGCCCCCGATGGCACCATCGTGGGCGTGCGCGTCACCAAGTCCAGCGGCAACAAGGCCTGGGACGATGCCGTTGTCCGCGCAATGCACAAGACCGAGACCTTGCCGCGCGACACCGATGGCCGCGTGCCGTCGAGCCTGGTCATTGGCTTCCGCCCCAAGGACTGAAGACCCATCCATCCTCCCAAAAAAAAATGCCCTCGGCCACCTTGGCCGAGGGCATTTGTCTTTGGATGGGCAGCGTGCTGCCACCGCCCTTGGGGGCGTCAGCTCACCATATAGCCGCCATCGACCGGCAGCACCACGCCCGTCATAAAGCTGGCCGCCGGCGTGCAGAGGAACACGGCCGCCTGTGCCACATCCTGCGGTGTGCCCCAGCGGGCCAGCGGCGTGCGTGCCAGGATGGGGCCCGAGCGGGCCGGGTCGTCCTGCAGCGCTTGGGTCAGCGGCGTCGCAATCCAGCCCGGAGCAATCGCGTTCACCCGAATGCCATCGGCCGCATAGGCAATGGCAAGCGACTTGGTGAGTTGGCCAATGCCACCCTTGCTGGCCGCATAGCCGGGCACCAGGCCACCACCAAAGAAGGTCAGCATCGATGCGGTGTTGACAATGCAGCCGCGCCGGGCGCGCAGCTTGTCGCGCGTGGCGGTGCAGACCCGCATGGTGCCGGTCAGGTTCACCTCCAGCACGCGCTGGAAAACCTCCACATCGTGCTCCAGGCCGCGCTTGATGATGCCCGCGCAGTTGAAGACGATGTCGAGCTCGTCCAGATCGGCGAGCGCCCCATCCAGATCGGCCTGGCGCGTGACATCGGCCTGGCGCACCTCCACCCCAGCATCCAGCGTGCCATCGCCCTCGCCCAGGCCCAGCGCAATCACGCGCGCGCCCAGCGCTGCCAAATGGTTGGCGATCACGGCGCCAATGCCTTGGGTGGCGCCGGCGACCAGGGCGGTCTTGCCTGTCAACAGGTCTTTCTGGTAGGTCGTAGTCATCACTCGCATCTCTCGCATTGCTTGCTTATCGCCCGCTTGGGGCTCAGTTCTTCATGTCCAGCAGTTTGATCAGGTCGGCGAAATAGGTCGCATCCTTCATCATCTGGTTGCGGAAGCCCTGGTCGTCGGCATAGACAAAGCCCAGGTTCTGTTTGGCCAGCACTTCCTGGAAGGCCGGCTCATCGACGGTCTTCTTGGCCGCCGCCTTGAGGTAGTTCAGCACATCGGTAGGCAGCTTCTTGGGGCCGGCAATGCCGCGCCAGGTGCCAATGCTCAGGTCGATGCCCTTTTCCTTCAGGGTGGGGACCTTGTCGAAGTTCTTCACGCGCTGGTCTGCCATCACGGCCAGCATCTTGAGCTTGCCCGCCTGCAGCTGCTGGGCCACTTCGGCCGGGCTCACCGCCACCGCATCGACGTGGCCCCCCATCAGCGCCAGCACGGCCGGGCCCGCGCCCTGGAACGGGATATGGTTGAACTGGATGCCGGTCTTGTCGCCCAGCGCCGTGGCGGCGAAGTGCCAGATCGAGCCATTGCCGGCATTGCCCACGCCCATCTTGCCGGGGTCCTTCTTGGAGGCGGCGAGGAACTCTTCAATCGTATTCCAGGGCGCATCGGCGCGCACGGTGATCGCGGCCGGGTCGGCATTGAACTGGATGATGGGCTGCACATCGTCGTACGAGAACTTGGCCAGGCCCATGGGCTTGAGGGTCACGAGCTCCACCGTCACCACGGCCAGCTTGTAGCCATCAGGCTTGGCATTGATCATGTCGGTCCAGCCAATGGCGCCGCTGGCACCAGGCTTGTTGATCACCACCACGCTTTGGGGAATGTGCTTGCGCGCCGCCTCACCAAAGGCACGGGCCACACCGTCGGTGCCGCCACCGGGCTGGAAGGGCACGATCAACTCGATCTGGCGCGTCGGGAAATCAGCAGCTGCTGCGACATTGCCCAGCGCCATCAATACCGCGCTGGCACTGGCCGCAAACAAGCCGATGGCGCCTCGGCGCGTTTTGCTCATGTTCATACTGTCTCCTCTGTTTTTACTTTGTCGTGCAGTTTCAATAGGTCGCACGTCCACCGGATACATCAAACACCGCCCCAGTGCTGAACGAGCAGGCGTCAGACGCCAGCCACAGCACCTGGGCCGCAATCTCCTCGGGCTCGCCCAGCCGCCCCATCGGGCTCTTGGCAATCATCGTGGCCACATGCTCGGGGGCCATCTGCTCCAAAATGGGCGTGCGCACCGCTGCCGGTGCCACCGCATTGACCAGCACGCCGCTGCCGGCCAGCTCCTTGCCCAGCGATTTGGTCAGCGCCAGCACCCCGGCCTTGGCGGCGCTGTAGGCCGACGCATTGGGCGTGCCCTCCTTGCCTGCGAGCGAGGCGATATTCACCACCCGGCCATAGCCCTGGGCACGCAGCACCGGCACGACCGCCTTGCAGACGTGGTAGACACCGACCAGGTTGATGTCGATCACCCTTTGCCAGACGGCATCGTCAAAGGCATCGAGAGCCATCGTGGGCCCGGTGATACCGGCGCTGTTGATCAGCATGTCAACCCGGCCCAGGCGGGCCAAGGTCTGCGCCAGCGCCGCCTGGATGCTGGCCGGCTCGGTCACATCGACCGGGCAGAACAGCGCATCGCCGGCCAGCGCTGCGGCAAGCGGCTGCAAATCCCAAACGGCGACCCGCGCGCCCGCTTGCTGCAAGGCCTGCACCAGGCTGGCACCAATGCCGCTGGCGCCCCCCGTCACCAGGGCCACGCGGCCGCCAAATTGGTAGCTGCAATCGGCCATGTCAGCGGATGAACTGGTTGGTGTAATCGGCACCCAGGCCAACGGCCTCGAAGTGCTTGCGGCACATGTCGATCTTGGTGAACACGTCCTCAAAACCCATGCCCTTGCCCCAGGGGTCGGTGTAGTACATGACACCATTGACCTGGAAGTAGGTGATCATTTCCTCGCAGTCTTCGGGCACATACAAGGTGTGGGTCTCGCCTGGTGGCTCGAACACATAGCTGCCTTCCTTGGCCCACCAGTCGTGCTCCAGGTATTTCCAGCGGCCCTTGAGCACAAAGCCATGCACCGCCTGGGGGTGGCGGTGGCGGCTGAGCACCCCGGACTTGCGCACCTTGAGCAAGTTCATCCAGTAACCCTGGCTGGCATTGAGGCAAAGCGGACGAAACCAGACATTCTCGGCCTGCGGCACCCACAGCCGCTCATCGGTGGGGATGGCGCTTTCCACCACGATCTCGGGCAGCGCATCAGGTGGGTTCGGATACTGGTAAGGCATCAACGGGGTCTGGTCAGGGCTATCTACAGGCATTTATCCACCATATGGACTAAAGTTCATAATATGGATAATTGTAGAGAACGCCGAAAGACCCGCAGCCCAGACAAACCCCAAGCCTTGGGCGGCACAGACATATTGGCGACAGGGACCGGGCTGCTGCAGTGGCCCAACGGGCACAAAAAAAGCCCGGCTGTCGGGCCGGGCTTGAGTGTGCGGATGCGCGAGGATGTTCGCGATCAGGAATCCACCCAATTGACCATGCCGCTAAAGGCGGTCACCAGCACGATGATGCCGAACACAATGCGGTACCAGGCAAAGGGCACAAAGCTGTTGGAGGCGATGTAGCGCAGCAGCCAGCGCACGCACAGCCAGGCGCTGATGAACGAGAAGATGAGCCCCGTCGCAAACATGGGCAGGTCCGCCATCGACAGCAGTGCCCGCTCCTTGTAGAGGCTGTAGACACCTGCGCCGATCAAGGTGGGGATCGCGAGGAAGAAGGAAAAATCGGTGGCCGCCTGGCGCGACAGGCCCATCAGCATGCCGCCGATGATGGTCGAGCCGCTGCGGCTGGTGCCGGGAATCATCGCCAGGCACTGCACCAGACCCACCTTCAATGCATCGAGCGGCGTCATCTCATCGACCGTCTGCACCCGCACATGGGCCGACTGGCGCTTTTCCGCCCAGAGAATCACAAAGCCGCCCAGGATAAAGGTGGTGGCCACGACGATGGGCGTGAACAAATGCGCCTTGATGTACTTGCCAAACAACAGGCCCAGCACCACGGCGGGCAAAAAGCCGATGAAGACATTGAGCGCAAAGCGCTGCGCCTGGCGGCTCGATGGCAGCGCCACTACGGTGCTGCGGATCTTTTGCCAATACACCAGGATCACCGCAAAGATGGCACCGGTCTGGATCGCGATGTCAAACACCTTGGCCTTGGCATCGTCAAAGCCCAGCAGGCTGCCGGCCAAAATCAAATGCCCTGTCGAGGAGATCGGCAAGAACTCCGTCAGCCCCTCCACCACGCCCATGATGGCGGCTTTGATCAACAGCAAGGTATCCACAACAGTCTTTCAAAAAATCGGTCTGCCCGATTATCCAGCGGCCCAACACGCGCCACAGGGCTCGCCCCCGGGCGCGCACGAAAATTTACACAATGCAGCGCCCGCGCCTGCGCAGCCACTACGGCGCCGGCAGCGCCACCACCTGCACGGCGCCCCCGGCATCCACCAAAGGCTCGTAATGCGCCAGCACGGCATAACGCCCCTGCGCGGCCAGGTGCGGCGCCAGGGTTTGCAGGCCCTCGCGCAAAAAAGCCAGCGCCGGCTTGTCCAGCCCCGAGGTCGGCTCATCGATCAGCACCAGCCGGGCGCCACTGGCCAGGCCCAGCGCGATGACCAGCTTGCGCAGGCTGCCAGTCGAGAGCGCCAGCAACGGCTTGGCACTGTGCGCGGCCAGATCCAAGCCCGCCTGCCACTGCACAAAAAGCGCCTCGTCCCAGCCCGGACAGTCGCGGCGCAACTGCGCCACCCAATCGGCCACCACCGTAGTGCCTGGCGGCATGGTCGCAGGCAGCCGCGGCTCGTGCCAGAACACGCCCCCTGCGCTCTTGAGCGCCTCCGGCGTCTGGCCATCGATGTGCACGCTGCCTGCGCTGGCCTGCAGCTGCCCGGCCAGCAATTGCAATGCCGTGGTCTTGCCTGCGCTCAGGCCATCGACCAGCTGCACCAGGCCAGGCGCAGCCTGCCATTGCCAGCCGACCAGCAGCGGGGCCGCTTGCGGGTAGGAGAAATCCAGCGCATTCCATTCCAGGCTCATAGGGGTATCCGGCTTGCTTGATTAACTCCTAAAAACATAGCATAAAATCGCGCAATATCGATGAAACCCCCGCAGATGCTTGACTATTTGGACTTTGACACCAGCGATGACGGCGAAGGCCTTACCAGCCTCGATGCGATGGCCTATGCCAAGGCCGCCCAGTGGCCGACGCTGACGGCCGAGGTCACGCAGCTGCTGGCCTGGTGCAGCGATGCCTTTGGCGCCCCCGGCCCGCTGGAAGATGGCCACCGCTGGGATCTGGACCTGCAGCTGCAAAGCGATGCAGGTGACGCGCTGGCCTTGCACTGGGATGCGCTGCAGCGCCAGCTGCTGGCGCCGCAAGCTGCCCAGCAGACCGCGCTGCAGCTGAGCCTGACCCTCAGCGGCCCCGATGCCTTTGCCCAGCAGCTGACCGAGCAGTTTTTGGGCAGTAACGACTAGCGAATAGCTGGCCGACGGTGGCCTGCTAGGCGCCCAGCATCAGGTCCAGGTTCTGCACCGCCGCACCTGATGCGCCTTTGCCCAGGTTGTCAAAAATGGCCGCCAGCAGCACCTGGCCCTGCGCCTCGTTGTGGAAGACGCTTAGTTGCATGGCATTCGTGCCGTTGAGCAGTTGCGGATCCAGGTGTGTAAGCGCTTTGGCCTCGTCCAGCGACAAGACCTGCACATCAGGCGCCTGCGCATAGTGACGTGCCAGGCAGGCCTGCAGCGCAGCGGCATCCACCCCAGGCGGCAGCATGCGCAATGCCAGCTGCACCGTCAGCACAATGCCCTGGCGATACGCGCCATAGGCCGGCACAAACAGCGGGCGCGCGTCCAGGCCTGCGTGCAACTGCATCTCCGGCGCATGCTTGTGCGCCAGCTCCAGGCCATAGACCTGGAAGGCTGGCGGCTTGGCATCGCCCCCGCCCTCATGCGCCTCGACGCCAGCGCGCCCGCGCCCGGAGTAGCCGGATACCGCATGCACGCTGAGCGGGTAGCTGGCAGGCACCAGCCCGGCCTGCACCAGCGGCAGCAGCAAGCCGATGGCCCCCGTCGGGTAGCAGCCGGGATTGGTCACCCGGCGGGCCTTGGCTATGCGCTCGGCCTGCGCTGCCGACATCTCCGCAAATCCATAGATCCAATCGGCGTGGGTGCGGTGCGCAGAACTGGCATCGATCACCCGCACCGCAGGATTGACGATGGACTGCACCGCCTCGCGCGCAGCCGCATCGGGCAGGCAGAGGATGGCGATATCACAGGCATTGATGGCTTCGGCCCGGCGCTGGGCGTCCTTGCGCTCAGCGGCTGGCAGGGTCACGAGACGGATATCGCTGCGCCCGCGCAGCCGCTCATGGATTTGCAAACCGGTGGTGCCCTGGTCGCCGTCGATAAAAACAAGAGGAGTGCGCATATGTAGATGACTTCCGAGAATGCGGGCGCTGGCCCATGGATCGAGCCGCTATGTTCCTCCGCGTCCTAAAATAATGAAAGTTGAATTTCACAAACCAGACGTTCAGCATTTCTGAATTTGGAGCCACGATGCGAGAGATCAGCCTGGACCGTTTGCGCACCTTGGTGGCGATTGCCGACCAGGGCTCGTTCATCAAGGCCGCCCATAGCCTGCACCTGGCAGCACCCACGGTCAGCCTGCATATTGCCGAGCTGGAGCAGCGCATTGGCGCGCCGCTTCTGTCGCGCAAGCGCGGGCATGTGCGGCCCTCGGCCATTGGGGAGGTGTTGGTCGCACGCGCGCGCCGCCTGCTGGACGAGGCCGAGCTGGCGCTGAGCGACATCCAGCGCCAGGTGCAGGGGCTGGAAGGGCGTGTGCGGCTGGGCGCATCGACCGGGGTGATTGCGCATCTGCTGCCCCAGGCATTGGCGGTGCTGCGCGATCAGCATCCGGGCATCGACATCCAGATCAGCGTCCAGACCTCGGAGGAGACGCTGGCGCGCCTGGTGGATAGCCGCTTGGACATCGGCGTCACCGCCCTGCCCCAGCCAGCCGTCGCAGGCCTGGTGATCAAGCCCTGGCGCCGCGATCCTGTGATGGCCTTTGTGCCTGCCGACTGGACCTGCCCGGCCCGCCTCACACCGCAGTGGCTCGCCGGCCAGCCGCTGATCCTCAACGATGCCAGCACACGCCTGTCACGCCAGACCAGCGAGTGGTTTGCCGCGGGCGGCCACCACCCGGTGCCGCGCATTGCGCTGAACTACAACGATGCCATCAAGAGCCTGGTCGCCGCAGGTTACGGCGCCACCTTGTTGCCGCACGAGGCCACGGCCCCACCGCCGGACGCGCGCATCGCCATGCGCCCGCTGCGCCCTGCGCTGTGGCGCCGGCTGGGCATCGCCCACCGCGCCGGCTATGTGGAGCCCTCCACCTAGCATGTGCTGGATGTGCTGTGGGGCCTGCGCCTGGTGTGAGCGCCGCTGCCGCTGGCCCATCGCCCTGCCCGCTAGAAAAATCACCAGCCGCACAAGGCCGCGCCCACCACCACCCATAGCGCGGAGAGCCGGGCCAACACCAGCAGGCCGAATGCGGCCAGCGCCAGGCCAAAATCCAGCCGGGAATGGATGGCGCTGGTCCACACCGGGTCGTACAGCGCAGCCAGCAGCACGCCGACAACCGATGCATTGATGCCCGCCATCGCCCGCTGCACGCCGGCCCGCTGGCGCAGCGATTCCCAGTACGGCAGCACACCGGCCACCAGCAACAGGCCCGGCAAAAACACCGCCAGCAGCAAGGCCAGGCCGGCCCACCAGCCGCCCCATGGCGCGGGCATGGCCGCGCCCAGGTAGGCGGCAAACGTGAACAGCGGGCCCGGCACGGCTTGGGCTGCGCCGTAACCGGCCAGCAGTATGTCGTTGGACACCAGCCCGCCCGGCACCAAGCTGGCCTGCAACAACGGCAACACCACATGGCCGCCGCCAAACACCAGTGCACCGGCCTGGAAGACCTGGCTTGCGATGGCCAGCAAGCTGCCTCCATACGCGGCTATCAGCCAGGGGCTCAGCCCCAGCAACACGGCGTAGACCAGCAGCAAGCAGCTTCCCACACGGTTGCTGACACCATAGTGCTGGTGCTGTGCCGCAGGCAGCGGGCCCAGCTTCAGCACCCAGCGGCCCAGCACTGCACCCAGCACGATGGCTGCCAGCTGCCCATAGGTGGAAGGCACGGCCAGCACCAGCAAGGCGGCGGCGATGGCCCATGCGGCACGCAGCCGGTCCGGACACAACGCCCGCGCCATGCCCCATACGGCCTGCGCCACCACCGCGACGGCCACGACCTTGAGGCCATGCACGGCGCCCGATGTGGCCAGCCCTGTCCATTGCGACATGCCCAGTGCCAACAGCATCAGCAGCAGGGCCGATGGCAAGGTAAAACCCAGCCAGGCTGCCAAGGCCCCCCACCAACCCGCCCGGCCCAGGCCCAAGGCCATGCCGACCTGGCTGCTGGCCGGGCCGGGCAGAAACTGGCACAGCGCCACCAGATCCGCATAGGCGCGCTCATCGATCCAGCGCCGGCGCAGCACAAACTCGGTATGGAAATAGCCCAGATGCGCGACCGGCCCGCCAAACGAGGTCAGGCCCAGCTTCAAAAAGGCGCCCAGCACTTCCAGCGCAGAGCCCTTGGCCGGGGTGGCATCTGCTTGCGGTGAAGGGCAAGGCTCTGGGCTGGGGTGGGCGTTCATAGGGAGGCACAGTCGCGGTGGTTGGCCAGCAGCATAAGCGGGCTCGGTGGCATTGCCAAGACGATCATGCATCAACTTGCCTGCGCAGGCCTTGGCAGCAAGCGCTTGCTGCCCGCATTCATCAGCCCCATGCCGACAATCGCCGCACCACCACCTACCAGCAAGGAAGCGGTGCGAGCGCCTGCAGATCGCCTCGTTTGGCGCGACATCCTCGCTGCGCCTGCTGCCGCAGCTGCTGGCCGCATTTCGCCAGGCCCATCCACTGGTCGAGGTGCATATCGAAGAAGCGGTGAACAGCGTGGTGCTGCAATGGCTGCTGGAGCGCCGCGTGGAGCTGGGCTTTGTGGTTTTGCCCGACGAGCGCTTTGACTCGGTGCCGCTGATCGAGGGCGAGTTGGTGGCCGTGCTGCCCGCCACCCATCCGTTGGCCCAGAAGACCAGCATCAGCGCGCTGGATTTTCATAACCAGCCATTTATTCGCACCTCGGCGGGCTCCGGCCCGCGGGTGGACGCGTTCTTGGCCGACAAAGGCGCCGTTCCCAACACCTTGTACCGGTTTGAGCAGCTCAGCTCGATGATGGGCTTTGTCGCGCAAGGCGATGCGCTGACCATTGCCGCGCGCCTGGCGCTGCCCGCGCCCCCGGCCGGCGTCACCTACCGCCGGCTCATGCCGCGCAACCACCGGCCCATCGCGCTGGCGGCGCTGCGCTTTGACCGCTTATCGCCGGCAGCAGCGGCCTTTGTCGAAACCACCCGAAAACTGCGCAAGCGCCTGGTGCTGGAATAAGGCGCCTGGACGTCAGCGCCTCGCTGCCGGGCGCAAGCCGGGTTTATTCGCCGCTCAGCGCAATCACCACCGCCGAGGGCTCCACCGTCACCTGCACCGCAGAGCGCGCGCGCAGCGACGTGGCCTCGCGGCTAAAGCCCACCAGCTGCACGCCAGACTGCAGGCGTACGGCCAGCTCCTGCACCGTGCCGCCGCGCGTGGCCCGTGTAACCGCACCCTGCCAGACGTTGCCCCCCGGCGCCAGCGCGGCAGCGGCCGATTCCGCTTGCACCGCGACAGCGGTGGCCTTGCACATGGCAAGCACCGGCAGGCCCTGGCGCAGGCCCAAGAGCTGCGCGCTCTCATCGGTGATATGGGAATGCAATACAAACTGCGCGCCAGCATCGGCCCCCTGCAATTGCACCTGCACCAAGGGGCCGCTGCGGCTGAGTTGGGCCACGACACAGGGCCATTGGTTGCGCATGCTGGTCATCACCTGCAATCGCGCCAGGGTGGTGGCCACTGAGATGCCTGCTTGCCCGGCATTGCGTGCCTGGGGGTCTGCAGCCGTTGGAAGCTGGCGCGCATGCTCGAGCTGCACATGCAATTGCTCACGGGCATGGCCCATGGCATCGGCCGCTTCGAGCAGCAGCAGCGCATCGGCCGTGAGCTGCGCCCCCCCGCCGCCCTTGCCGCCCACACTGCGCTGCACCAGCTCCACACCCGCCAGGTTGGACAAGGTATCCAGGGCCTGCCAGGCCGCCTTGTAGCTGATGCCCACGCGGCGCGCGGCCTCGGAGATGGAGCCGCAATCCTGGATATGGCGCAGCACATCCATGCGGCGGTCAGAGCGCTTCTCGGCGAGCGCGGCAGCGAGCGATGCTTGGGGAATCATGGCGCGAATCTTCGCATGCTTTAGCGCCCCGCGCCGGTGCCCAAAGCGCGGTTGGAGAAAAGCCTTGCCCAGAATAGCGTGCCAATAGCGGACCAATAGCATGCCCATACAGGGGCCTATGGCCCCCATCATTTGGCACCCCAAAACAATCTCGCTACACTCGCGCTATTCATTAACAGAATAGCGATTTGATGACCGCCATGATCCAACGCCGCTTCGCCCCCCTCGCCCTGTCCCTGTTGGCCGCCCTCGCTGCCAGCGCCCATGCCGACGAAGTCTCTGTGGCTGTGGCCGCCAACTTCACCGCGCCGATGCAAAGGATTGCCGCCGAGTTCGAAAAAGACAGCGGCCACAAGGCGGTGCTGTCGTTCGGCGCCACCGGCAAGTTCTATGCACAGATCAACAACGGCGCACCCTTTGGCATTTTGCTGGCCGCCGATGACACGACGCCGGCCAAGCTGGCCCAGGAAGGCAAGGGCGTCGCCGCCAGCCGCTTTACCTACGCCATTGGCCAGCTGGTGCTGTGGAGCAAGCAAGCGGGCTATGTGGACGACAAGGGCGCCGTGCTCAAGATGGGTGACTACCGCCATATCGCGATCGCCAACCCCAAGCTCGCCCCCTATGGCCTGGCCGCGATGGAAACGCTCAAGAACCTGGGCCTGACCGACCAGGTGACGCCAAAAATCGTGCAGGGCGAGAACATCGGCCAGACCTACCAGTTCGCAGCCAGTGGCAATGCCCAGCTGGGCTTTGTGGCGCTGTCGCAGGTGATGGAAGACGGCAAGCTGCGCGAAGGCTCGGCCTGGATGGTTCCATCGGCCATGCATGAACCCATCCGCCAGGACGCCATTGTGCTGAGTAGCGCCAAGGACAATGCCGCCGCCACCGCCTTGATGCAATACCTCCAGGGCGACAAGGCGCGTGCCATCATCAGGTCCTACGGCTACGCGTTCTAAGGCGCGGCGGGCCACCGAACTGGCGGGTCTGATCCCGCTGGTCTCTGCTCGGCCATTGACCTCAGCGCGTTGGTCCGGCCAAACACTGCCCTTGCCGGGCCCGCGCTGCGCGTGCACCATGTGCGCAGCAGCCTCCCTCCTTCAACCCACCTCGCCACGCCCTCCTCTGCCGTGAGTACCTCCCTTCTCAGCCCCGACGACTGGGCCGCCATCTGGCTGACGCTGGAGCTCGCCAGCGTCACGACTGCCCTGCTGCTGGTGCTGGCCACGCCGCTGGCCTGGTGGCTCGCGCATACGGCATCGCGCTGGCGCGGCCCCATTGGCGCGGTGGTGACCTTGCCGCTGGTGCTGCCGCCAACGGTGATCGGCTTTTACCTGCTGGTCACGATGGGCCCCAATGGCCCGGTGGGCCAGCTCACCAGCGCCCTGGGTCTGGGCTATCTGCCCTTTACCTTTGCCGGGCTGGTGGTGGGCTCGCTGGTCTACTCGCTGCCCTTTGCCGTGCAGCCGTTGCAGCGGGCCTTTGAGGGCCTGGGCCGCCGCCCCCTGGAAGTGGCTGCCACCCTGGGCGCGAGCCGTATCGACAGTTTCTTCAGCGTGGCGCTGCCGCTGGCGCGCCCCGGATTTATCACCGCAGCCGTACTGACCTTTGCCCACACGGTGGGCGAGTTCGGCATCGTGCTGATGCTGGGCGGCAATATCCCCAGCAAGACGCGCGTGGTGTCGGTGCAGATCTACGACCATGTCGAAGCGATGGAGTATGCGCAGGCACACTGGCTGGCCGGCTGCATGGTGGTGTTTGCCTTTGTGGTGTTGGTGGCCTTGCAATGGCTGCAACCCCGCGACAGGAACAACGCGAGCCCCCTATGACGCAAGCCCAGAACCACCACGACGGCATTCACGCGCGCCTGCAGCTGCAGCGCGCCGCGTTCCAACTGCAGGTGGACCTGCAGCTGCCCGGCGAGGGCGTCACCGCACTGTTTGGCCCCTCGGGCTGCGGCAAGACCAGTTGCCTGCGCGCCATTGCCGGGCTCGAACGTGCCCAGGGCCAGGTCAGCGTCAATGGCGAGCGCTGGCAAGACGATGACAGCGCCCACTGGCTGCCCACGCACCAGCGGGCACTGGGCTATGTCTTCCAGGAGGCAAGCCTGTTCCCGCACCTGAGCGCCCATGACAACATCCGCTACGGCCTGCGCCGCACCCCGGCCGCGCGCCAGCGCGTGCAGATCGAGCGCCTGGTCGAGCTGCTGGGCATTGGCCCGCTGCTGGGGCGCAAACCTGCCACCTTGTCGGGCGGCGAACGCCAGCGCGTGGCCATTGCCCGTGCACTGGCTACCAGCCCGCGCGTGCTGCTGATGGATGAACCGCTGGCGGCGCTGGATGCCGAGCGCAAGGCCGAGGTGCTGCCCTACCTGGACCAGCTCAGCGATCAGCTCAAGCTGCCGATCCTGTACGTCAGCCACTCGATCGACGAAGTGGGCCGCCTGGCCGACCGGGTGGTGCTGCTGCAAACCGGCCGTGTCGTGGCGCAGGGGCCGGTGGCCGACATGCTGACCGCGCTGAATGCCCCGCTGGCCCAGGCCCTGCCCGATGCCCAGCAAGCCAGCCTGCTCGAAGGCCAGGTCTGCGGCCACGACCTGCAAGACCACCTGTGGTCGCTGCAAATAGGCGCCCACCCGCAGCTGCAGCTGCACTGGACGCAGGCCGATGCCCATTACCGGCAAGGCGAGCGGGTGCGCCTGCGCGTGATGGCGCGCGATGTCAGCCTGTCGCTGATGCCCCAGACCGGCAGCTCCATTCTCAACAGCCTGCCGGCCGTGGTGACGGCCCTGCAGCAAAGCAGCCCAGGCCAGGTGCTGGTGCAGCTGCGCCTGGCACCGGGTGCGGCTGATGACACGCCCCACCTGCTGGCGCTGGTCTCGGCCCGCTCGGCACGTCTGTTGCAGCTGGGTCCCGGCCTGCTCGTGCATGCGCAGCTCAAGGGCGTTGCCGTCTTGCGCTGACCGCCATGGCGCGCAGCGGCCGCTCAGGCCCCGCCAACAACAAAAAAGCCCGGACGCATCCGGGCTTGGTCGTGTCTGCTGGGGCCGATTAAGGGGCCAGCACCACTTCCACGCGGCGCGCTTGGGCATTGTTGCCCGCGCTCTCCACCGCTTCGGGCTTCTTCAGCTCCAGCTTGTCTTCGGTCACGCCCAGGGCCAGCAGCGCATCGCGCACGGCAAAGGCGCGTTGCTTGGCCAGCTCGGCGTTCTTGTCTGCGTCGCCAGTGGCATCGGTGTAGCCCGAGATGACGGCGCGTTGGCCGGCCTTGACGCCAGCGATCACATCCACCAGCGCTTCGTTCGCACCCTGGGCCAGCTCGGCCTTGGCCGTGGCAAAGTAGAACTTGACCACACCGTTTTCGATCACCACCGCAGCAGCGTCATCGGCCACCACGGCAGCACCGCCAGCAGCAGCGGCTACGCCGGTAGCGCCAGCGGCATTGCCAGCCTCCGCCGCAGCGGCCGCACGGGCAGCAGCAACGGCCGGGTCCGTACCACCCAGCACGGCGCCGCGCTTGGCGCCAGTCTCAGCAGCGACCACGCCGGCTTGGCCAGACTTGGCGCCATGCAAGCCTGTGTAGGCGCCAAACCAGATCACGCCCAACACCACCAGGGTGATCAGGGCAAATACCAGGCCCAAGGCAAAGCGCTCATCACCGTCATTATTTTGCGAAGAACTCACAGTCAGACTCCAGGCACCCGTGGTGCATTAAAAAAGAAATTGTTGTGGCTGCATGCCGTGGCCGCGCAGGCCCTGCACAGCCCCATGGCAGATACGCGCGAGATTGTACCTTGCAGCACTGGCGCTGCGCAGCGAACCTCCCACGGCCCATGCAGCCAATCCGGTGCGCAAAGTGGCAACCAACCAGGTAGTAACCCGGCACCCGGCGCTCGAAAATAGATAGCAGGTCATCGTGACACCATGCCCTTTACCTAGTGATTACCCTTGAGTTGGCGGCTTTCTCTGAAATATTTTTTCATCCTTGCGCCTGTTCGCAACATCGGCAAGGTAATTTGTATGGGGAAGCGCGTAGTTATTCGTAAAATCAGTGCTTTTCGAAAATGTGCATTTGCTTACCGGCAATGAGCACGTGTGACAGGACTAGCCAACCATTGGAGACACCATGCAGGCTTTACTCGCCCTATCCAGGGCTATCGACAGGCTCAATGCTTTCGTCGGCAAATACTCAATCTGGCTTATCTTTGCCGCCACCTTCATCAGCGCCGCCAACGCCATCGTCCGCAAGGCCTTCGACGCCAGCTCCAACGCCTTCCTGGAAGTGCAGTGGTACCTGTTCGCCTGGTCCTTCTTGCTGGCCGCCGGCTACACCTTGCTGCACCGTGAGCATGTGCGCATCGACGTCATCAACTCGCGCCTGTCCAAGACCAAGCAGGTCTGGATCGACATCATCGGCTTTGCGCTGTTCCTCACTCCGCTGTGCGTCACGATTCTGTGGCTGAGCATGCCGGTGGTGATCCAGATGTACCAATCTGGCGAAATGTCGGGCAATCCCGGCGGCCTGATCCGCTGGCCGGTATGGGCCGCCATCCCCGTGGGCATCACCTTGCTGATGCTCCAGGGCCTGTCCGAGCTGGTCAAGCGCATCGCGTTTCTGACTGGCGATGGCCCCGACCCGATGGGCAAGCTCAGCGACAAGAGCGCTGAGGAAGAGCTGGCCGAAGCACTGCGTGCCGAAGCTGAAATCAAGCAGGCCCAGGCGGCTGCAGCAGTCCAGGCTGCTGCGCGCCAGTCTTGAAGGTAGCACGAGGATCTCACCATGGAATTTATCGCTACCAACTACGCCCCGATCATGTTCGCGGGCCTGATCGTCTTTTTGCTGCTTGGTTTTCCCGTGGCGTTCAGCCTGGGCGCTGCCGGCCTGATGTTCGGCTTTATCGGCATTGAGCTCAATGTGTTTCCCTCGTCGGTGATGGCCTGGTTGCCCCAGCGCCTGATCGGCATCATGGCCAATGACACCTTGCTGGCCGTGCCGTTCTTCACCTTGATGGGCTTGATACTGGAGCGCAGCGGCATGGCCGAGGACTTGCTCGACACGGTGGGCCAGGTCTTTGGCCCGATCCGTGGCGGTCTGGCGCTCGCCGTGATCTTTGTCGGCGCGCTGCTGGCCGCTACCACCGGTGTGGTCGCCGCATCGGTCATCTCCATGGGCCTGATCTCGCTGCCCATCATGCTGCGCTACGGCTATGACCGGCGCCTGGCCTCGGGCGTGATTGCCGCATCGGGCACCCTGGCCCAGATCATTCCGCCCTCGCTGGTGCTGATCCTGATGGCCGACCAGCTGGGCAAGAGCGTGGGCGATATGTACAAGGGCGCGTTCATCCCCGGCTTCATGCTGATGGGTCTGTATGTGCTGTGGGTCGCCTTCCTGGCCATCTTCAAGCCCAAGCTGGTGCCTGCGCTGCCCGTTGAAGCCCGTATCTACCGCGAAGCCAACGGCAATGCCGGCTACACCTCGCTGATCGTGGTGATGGGCCTGTCGACGATTGTCGCGATCTTCCTGGCCAACCACATGGCCGACATCCACACCTGGTGGGAAGGCAAGCTGGTCACCGACGTGGCCACCGACGAGAAGATTGTCACGGCCATGTGCGGCGGCACCTTCATCGCCTTTGTCATCGCCTCGATCAACCGCGTCTTCAAGCTGGGGCTGCTGTCCAAGCTGGCCGAGCGCGTGACCTTTGTGCTGATCCCGCCGCTGCTGCTGATCTTCCTGGTGCTGGGCACCATCTTCCTGGGCATCGCCACCCCCACCGAAGGCGGCGCCATGGGTGCGATGGCCGCGCTCATCATGGGCTTTGCCCGCAAGCGCCTGAACATGAACCTGCTCAAGCAGGCGCTGGGCTCGACCACCAAGCTTGCCAGCTTTGTGATGTTCATCATGATTGGCGCGACGACCTTCAGCCTGGTGTTCCAGGCCGCAGACGGCCCCAAGTGGGTCGAGCACCTGCTCACCAGCCTGCCAGGCGGCCAGACCGGCTTCCTGATCGTCGTCAACGTGATGATCTTCTTCCTGGCCTTCTTCCTGGACTACTTTGAGCTGTCGTTCATCGTCGTGCCGCTGCTGGGCCCCGTGGCTGACAAAATGGGCATCGACCTGATCTGGTTCGGTGTGCTGCTGGCAGTCAACATGCAGACCTCGTTCATGCACCCGCCGTTCGGCTTTGCGCTGTTCTTCCTGCGATCGGTGGCGCCTGATAAGCAGTATGTGGACCGGGTCACACACAAGGTGATCGAGCCGGTGACCACGATGCAGATCTACAAGGGCGCTGTGCCGTTTGTGCTGATCCAGCTGATCATGGTCGGTGTGCTGATCGCCTTCCCGGGCATCGTTACGGGAGCTTTGGAAAAGCCGGCGGTTGTCGACATGCAGAAGGTCAATGAGCAGATGATGAACCAGCTGGGCAACGCAGACGGCGGCTATGGGGACAACCCCTTTGCCAGCCCGGATGCACCCGCCGATGCAGGCGCAGCACCGGGCTCCGATGCAGGCGCAATGCCGGCACCCGCCGCAGAAGGCTATGGCTCGGACGATCCAGCCAAGGCCTTGCAGGACTCGCTGGGCACTGCTCCCGCAGAAAGCAAATAAGGGGCGCCCAAGCCCTTCCCACCCGAACCCTGGCTTGCCCAGGGTTTTTTTATGGCTGCCTGCAGCTGGGTGCCACAACGCCCCGTGCGCTGGTGGTCCGGCGAACCGGCATCGAGGCGCTCCGGCCGCACCCAGTCATGAATGAGTGCGAAGTACCCAAGCCGCATGCCGATGCACCCACGCAGCCTGTATGGACGCAAAAAAGCCGCAGCAAGCTGCGGCTCTTGGCTGCTGCGGCCAAGCCCCAATGGCCTGGCGCATCTCCCGATCAGGGCAGTTTGACCTGGGCCATGTACTGGTTGAAGGGGTACTCGGAGAAGCGGTTCCACAGGATCTGGTCCTTCTGGAAGGCGCGCATGTCCTGGTGGATCTTCTTGAACTCGGGCGACTTGGCCTCGTGCTCGGCAAAGGTTTCCATCGAGGCCTTGAAGCCAGCGTCCATCAGCTCCTTGGAGAACGGCTTGAGCTGGGTCTTGTTGGCTACCAGGTTCTTCAGCGCGATGGGGTTGAGCACCTGGTACTTGGCGGTCATGTCGGCAGCGGCCACGCGGGTGGCGGCGTCCAGGATGGCCTTGTTCTCGGGCGACAGCGCGTTGTACTTCTTGATATTGATGAAGAACTCCAGATCAGCCGAGCCTTCCCACCAACCGGGGTAGTAGTAGAACGGAGCGACCTTGTTGAAGCCCAGCTTTTCATCGTCGTAGGGACCGACAAATTCCACCGCGTCCAGCGTGCCCTTTTCCAGCGCCTGGTACACGTCGCCCGCTGGCATGTTCTGCGCGACCACGCCCAGCTTGGCCATGGCCTCACCGAACACACCGCCGCCCATGCGCATCTTCAGGCCCTTCAAGTCAGCCACGGTCTTGATTTCCTTGCGGTACCAGCCGCCCATCTGGGTGGTGGTGTTGCCCGCCGATGCGGTCTTGAAGTTGTATTTCTCAAAGAAGGCATCGAGCAGCTTGCGGCCGTTGCCGTGGTCCTTCCAGCCCGCCATCTGCAGGGTGGTCAGGCCAAAGGGCACGGCGCAGCTGAACGCGAAGATCGGGTCCTTGCCGGTGAAGTAGTAGGCCGCCGTCTGGGCCATGTCGATGGTGTCGCCCTGCAGCGCATCGACCACGCCGAATGCGGGCATCAGCTCGCCCGCAGGGTGGACCGAGATTTCAAACTTGCCGCCGGACATGGCCTTGACGGCCGCAGACAGCTTTTCAGCGGAGCCGAAGATGGTGTCAAGCGACTTGGGGAAGCTCGAGGCCAGGCGCCAGCGCACTGCAGCCTGTGCATGCACGGCCGGTGCCACCCCTGCGGCCAGAACGCCAGCGATACCGGCATTTTTGATAAGCGAACGACGATCCATTCGTGTCTCCAATTATTTGTTGAAAGTAAAGGTAGCTATCCTGCCATAGGCGCGAGCCGCTTTTAGCTTTGCAAATTGTAGAAATGGTTGCAGAAGTGACTTCAGCGGGTTTTCCCCAGAGTTTTGCAAAGGATTCTGTCCGCATTGCGCCACAGGCGGCGCAGGCCACAAAAAAGCCCGGTTCACCATGACCGGGCTTGTCAAGAGAACCAGGCGCGTGCCAGGCGGGCGGATCAGGCCGCAGCGCTCTGGCCGGCGGCCGCCTCAGGCACCGCAAAGCGTTCGCGGATGCTGCGCTCGATGCCCGTCGCATCCAGGCCCTGCATGGCCATCAGCTTGGCCGGGTCGCCATGCTCGATAAAGGCATCGGGCAGGCCCAGCTGCAGCACCGGCACATCGATGTGCAGCTGCTGCAATGCCTCGAGCACCGCGCTGCCCGCGCCGCCCATCAGGCAACCGTCTTCGACAGTGACCAGCGCCTCATGGCTTTGCGCTACCTGCTCGAGCAGCTCGGTATCGAGCGGCTTGGCCCAGCGCATGTTCACCACCGTGGCGTTGAGCGCCTCACCGGCCTGCAAGGCCGGATAGAGCAGACTGCCAAAGGCCAGGATGGCGATGCGCGGG
Source organism: Comamonas koreensis (assembly GCF_014076495.1). NCBI lineage: Bacteria > Pseudomonadati > Pseudomonadota > Betaproteobacteria > Burkholderiales > Comamonadaceae > Comamonas > Comamonas koreensis. Next base: position 3,987,464 of record NZ_CP043575.1, read on the forward strand.
CGGCCCGCCACCGCAGGCTGCGCCTGGCGGCGGATCTCGCCCTTGCCAAAGGGCAGGCCTTCCAGCGATTCGAGTGGCGCCACACCGGCCCCCGCGCCACGCGGGTAGCGCACGGTCACCGGGTGGTTCTGCGCAAAAGCGGTGCTCAGCAGCTGGCGGCATTCGCGCTCATCGGCCGGGCAGGCGACGCTCATGTTCGGAATGGCGCGGGTAAAGGCGATGTCGTAGTTGCCGGCATGGGTGGCGCCATCGGCCCCCACCAGGCCCGCGCGATCCAGCGCAAACACCACGGGCAGGTTTTGCAGCGCCACATCGTGGATCAGCTGGTCATAGCCGCGCTGCAGGAAGGTCGAATAGATGGCGACCACCGGCTTGAGCCCTTCGCAGGCCAGGCCAGCGGCAAAGGTCACACTGTGCTGCTCGGCAATGCCCACATCGAAGTAGCGCTTGGGAAAGCGCTTTTCAAACTCGACCATGCCCGAGCCTTCGCGCATGGCTGGAGTGATCGCGACCAGGCGCTCGTCCTGGGCGGCCATGTCGCACAGCCAGTGGCCAAAGACCTGGGTAAAGGTGGGCTTGGGCGGCGTGGCGGGCTTGACCAGGCCGATGGCCGGGTCAAACTTGCCCGGGCCATGGTAGGCCACCGGGTCGGCCTCGGCCAGCTTGTAGCCCTGGCCCTTTTTGGTGACCACATGCAGAAACTGCGGGCCCTTGAGCTGGCGGATGTTCTCCAGGGTGGGAATCAGCGAATCGAGGTCATGGCCATCGATGGGGCCGATGTAGTTGAAGCCGAAGTTCTCGAACAGGGTGGCGGGCACCACCATGCCCTTGGCCTGCTGCTCCAGGCGCTTGGCCAGCTCCAGGAGCGGCGGCACCTGCTTGAGCATGCTCTTGCCCACGCCCCGCGCCTTGGCATAGAACTGGCCGCTCATCAGCTGCGCCAGGTAGCGGTTGAGCGCGCCCACCGGCGGGCTGATGCTCATGTCGTTGTCGTTCAGGATCACCAGCAGATTGGCATCGCTGACCCCGGCGTTGTTCAGCGCCTCGAAGGCCATGCCGGCGGTCATCGCGCCATCGCCAATGATGGCCACCGCCTGGCGGTCGCTGCCCTGCAGCTTGAAGGCCTCGGCCATGCCCAGCGCCGCCGAGATACTGGTCGATGAATGGGCGGTGCCAAAGGCGTCGTATTCGCTCTCGCTGCGCAGCGGAAAGCCCGAGATGCCGCCCCACTGGCGCAGGCCCTGCATGCGGTCGCGCCGGCCCGTCAGAATCTTGTGCGGATAGGTCTGGTGGCCCACATCCCAGACAAAGCGGTCATGCGGCGTTTCATAGACGGCGTGCAGCGCAATGGTCAGCTCCACCGTGCCCAGGTTGGAGCTGAGGTGCCCGCCGGTCTTGGACACGCTCTCGAGCACGAACTCCCGCAGCTCACGCGCCAGGGTCTTGAGCTCGGCGCGCGACATCTTGCGCAGATCCGCCGGGTCATTGACGGTGGCTAGCAGGGGAAAGGTCTTCGTGGACATACTATGGTTTGGTCACTTGCTACGCATACCTCGGAAGCATCCGCGCAGTTTTTTTACTGGAATGGCAAGGGGCTATGTTAGCGCCTTGAGGCCGGTTAAGCCGTCACAAGGCGCATTTGGCCTACTCAATGGCTGCGGCGCACCACCATGTCGGCCAGCGCCGCGAGCGCGGCCGTCTGGGGCAAACCGCTGCCTGCCAGTGCCCGCTGCGCCTCGGCCAGCAGCTCATGGGCATAGTCGCGCGCGGGCTGCAGGCCCATCAGCGATACATAGGTGGGCTTGTCGTTGTCGGCGTCCTTGCCGGCGGTCTTGCCCAGCGTTGCCGAATCGGCCACCACATCGAGCACATCGTCGATCACCTGGAACGCCAGTCCCAGGGCGGCGCCGTATTGCTTCAGTGCTGCGAGCGCTGCGCCCTGGATGCCGGCGCAGGTGGCGCCCATCTCGACGCTGGCCTGCAGCAGCGCGCCGGTCTTGAGCTTGTGCATCTGCTGGAGCTGCTCGCGGCTGAGCTGCTTGCCCACACTGGCCAGGTCAATGGCCTGGCCACCGGCCATGCCGTTGTAGCCCGCTGCCCAGGCCAGCTGGCGGCACAGGCGCGCCTGCACGCCATCGGAGATGGCACTGCCCTCGGGAACCAGGATCTCGAACGCCAGCGCCTGCAGCGCGTCGCCCGCGAGCAAGGCCTGGGCCTGGCCAAACTGCACATGGACGGTGGGCTTGCCACGGCGCAGCACATCGTTGTCCATACAGGGCATATCGTCATGCACCAGCGAATAGGCGTGGATCAGCTCCACCGCGCAGCCGGCGCGCAAGGCGGCCTCTGCCTGGGACGCATCCAGGCTGCCCACGGCCTGGGCAGCGGCCAGCACCAGCAGCGGGCGCAGGCGCTTGCCGCCATCGAGCACGGCGTAGCGCATGGGCTCGCCCAGGTTGGCAGGGGCATCGGCGGCAATCCACAGCGTGAGGGCGTCCTCCACGCGGGCGAGTTCCTGGCTGCACCAAAGGGCAAAATTATCGTGCGCTGAAGTCATGGTTAGCACTTATTCCTCGCTGGTCCAGGGCTTGAGCTGGCCCTCATCCAGTACTTTGATCTGGTCCTGCACCGCCTCGAGCTTGCCCCGGCAAAATGCCAGCAGCACGGCGCCACGCTGGTAGGCGGCCAGCATGTCGCCCAAAGGCAGCTGACCGGACTCGATGCGCGCAACCAGGCCTTCGAGCTCCTGCAGCGCGCTTTCGTAGTTATCGGGTTCGGGCAGGTCCGGCGTGGCAGACGTCTTGGAGGCAGTGGCCTTGGGCATGGGCAAAGGGGGCAAACAGCGTGCCCAGGTGCATGGATGTAAAGGCTCGATTTTAGGCGCAGGACAAGCGGCTGCGCGCGCAGCGACGACCAACCACCGTTGCGAGGCCTGCAGGCCCGGCCCAATTCCCACAAAAAATCCCGGCGATCTATCGTGAAATATGAGGCTATAGCTATCAATTTGATAATATTGGCGGTCTGTCTGTGCGATGAAGGATCGGTGACATGCTGTGTCACCCATGGCCAATTCACGCATGGTCGGAACGGGAATAACCCCACTGGGTATAATCCCATTTTTCGCGAAACCGGCCATCCTTTGTTGTTGCTGCCGGTTTTATTTTTTTCTCCGCGTGCGCACGCGCACCCTCCCTGTGGGGAGTCTTTAGGTCAGGTCACCCATGTCTGATTTAAGTCTTCAACTGCAGCAGGCCGCAAGCCAACTTCCAGTTTCAAGCTACTTTGATCAAGCGCTTTTCGAGCGCGAGATGCAAACCATCTTCCAGAACGGCCCTAAATATGTGGGCCACCAGCTGGCGATTCCCGAGATTGGCGACTACTACGCCCTTCCCCATGAAAAGGAAGGGCGGGCCCTGGTGCGCAATGCCGCAGGCCAGGCCGAGCTGATCTCCAACGTCTGCCGCCACCGCCAGGCGTTGATGCTCAAGGGCCGGGGCTCGCTCAACCACCAGCAAAAAGGCAGCGCCGGCGGCAATATCGTCTGCCCGCTGCACCGCTGGACCTACAGCCCAAGCGGCGAGCTACTGGGCGCCCCGCACTTTGCCCAGGATCCCTGCCTCAACCTGAACAACTACAAGTTGCAGGAGTGGAATGGCCTCCTCTTTGAGGACAACGGCCGCAACATCCAGGCCGATCTGGCCAACATGGGCCCGGCCGCTGCCTTGAGCTTTGATGGTTTTGTGCTCAACCATGTCGAGATGCATGAGTGCAACTACAACTGGAAGACCTTTATCGAGGTCTACCTGGAGGACTACCACGTCGGCCCCTTCCACCCCGGACTGGGCAATTTCGTCACCTGCGACGATCTGAAGTGGGAGTTCGCCAAGGAGTACTCGGTGCAGACCGTGGGCGTGGCGCCCACCTTTGCCAAGCCAGGCTCGGACATCTACAAGACCTGGCACGAGGTGCTGCTGAACTTCCGAGGCGGCAAGATGCCCGAGCACGGCGCGATCTGGCTGACCTACTACCCCCACATCATGGTGGAGTGGTACCCGCATGTGCTCACGGTCTCGACCTTGCACCCACTGGGCGTGGACAAGACCCTCAATGTGGTGGAGTTCTACTACCCCGAGGAAATCAGCGCCTTCGAGCCCGAGTTTGTGCAGGCGCAGCGCGCCGCCTATATGGAAACGGCCATCGAAGACGACGAGATCGCCGAGCGCATGGATGCCGGCCGCAAGGCCTTGTTCGAGCGCGGCGACAACGAAGTGGGCCCCTACCAGAGTCCGATGGAAGACGGCATGCAGCACTTCCACGAGTGGTATCGGGGTATGATGCAGACCGCCGTTCCAGACAGGTGATCTGCCACGGCCAGGCACTCCCAACTACCAGGTAAGGTCTGCACAACACCTTGCCAGGGTCTGAACAAGGGCCCGGGCGAAGGTTCTGCAGAGCACCCCACAGCTGCTAGCGCTTTGCGATAGCAGCTTTTTTATTTAGAAATTTCCGATGCAAGCCCTTTGGATGGTGGCCGCCGCGTTCATGTTTGCACTCATGGGCGTGTGCATCAAGTTCGCCTCTGTGTACTTCAATGCGGCCGAGATCGTGTTCTACCGCGGCCTCATCAGCATGGCGCTGATCTGGTGGCTCACCCGGCGCCAGCATATTTCGCTCACCACCCGCTACCCCAAGATGCATGCCTGGCGCAGCTGCATCGGTGTCACCTCGATGGGCATGTGGTTCTATGCGATCGGCAAGCTGCCGCTGGCCACCGCAATGACCTTGAACTACATGAGCAGCCTCTGGGTCGCGGCCTTTGTCGTGGGCAGCGCGCTGCTCACCTGGCGCCCCAAGGCAGAAGGCGACCAGCCGGCGCTGAACATTCCGCTGGTGCTGACGGTGATCAGTGGTTTTTGCGGCGTCATTCTGATGCTGCGCCCCAATATCGAGGCCGATCAGATGTTCGCCGGCCTGGTGGGCCTGATGTCCGGCCTGATCTCGGCCTTTGCCTACATGCAGGTGGTGGCCTTGTCGCGCATGGGTGAGCCCGAGCAGCGTGTGGTCTTCTACTTTGCCGTGGGCTCGGCCATTGCCGGCGGCCTGGCGACCTTGTTTGTCGGAACGTCGAGCTTTCCCGGCTGGCCGGCGCTGTGGCTGATCCCCGTCGGCATTCTGGCCGCCGGCGCCCAGCTGGCGATGACGCGCGCCTACGGCTCGGCCACCACGCGCCGCGCCACCCTGGTGGTCGCGAACCTGCAGTACTCGGGCATTGTGTTTGCAGGCCTCTTTAGCATCGTCGTCTTTGGCGACCAGATTCCGGCGATTGGCTGGATGGGCATGGCCTTGATCGTCGGCAGCGGCATCGTCGCCACGGTGCTGCGCAAGCGCTGACCCGGGTCGGCAGCCGTTTGCGGGGTGGCGCGGCACCCGTTGCCTGCAGCGGGCGCGGCGCTGCCACATAATGTTTGCAAGATTTTTCTTGGAGCACCTGCCATGGCCACCACGCCCCTCACCGCTGCCTATACCACCCTGATCACCGTCGCCCAATTGCAGGCGCTGCAGCAGTCCAGCCCCCAACACGTGATGGTGTTTGACTGCAGCTTTGACCTGAGCCAGCCGGCCGCCGGTGCCGAGCAGTTTGCCCAGAGCCATATCGCAGGCGCCGTCTACGCCAACCTCGACAAGGACCTGAGCGCCCCGCACGGCGCCCTCAGCCACGGCCAGACGATTGCTGCCACCGACCTGGGCGAGCCGGCCTCTGGCGGCCGCCATCCACTGCCCAGCCGCGAGCGCTTTGCGGTGTGGCTGTCGCAAGTGGGCTTTCGCAATGACATGCAGGCGGTCGTCTATGACCGCAATGGCGTGAACTACGCTGGCCGCCTGTGGTGGATGCTCAAGTGGGCCGGCCATGATGCCGTCGCCGTGCTCGACGGCGGCTTGCAGGCCTGGCAGGCCGCAGGCGGCGCGGTGGAGGCGGGCGAGGCGGTCAGCCATTTCCAGAGCAACTTCGAGCTGCGCCCTGCGCTGCGCACGCTCAAGACCGCTGCCCAGGTACAGCAAGCCCTGGGTACGCCGCAAACCATCATCGACGCGCGTGCGCCTGCGCGTTACCGTGGTGAGGTCGAACCGCTGGACCCGGTGGCCGGCCATATCCCTGGCGCCCTCAACCGGCCCTTTACGAGCAATATCGGTGCGGATGGCTGCTTCAAGCCCGCCGCTGAACTGCGTGCCGAGTTTGATGCGCTGCTGGCCGGGCACGACCCGCAGACGGTGGTGCACCAGTGCGGCAGCGGCGTCAGCGCACTGCCCAATCTGATCGCGATGGAGATTGCAGGCTATGCGCCCACGGCGCTGTTTGCCGGCAGCTGGAGCGAATGGTGCAGCGACCCAGCGCGCCCGGTGGAAAGGGGCTGATGGGCCGGTGCTGAACTACAGGGTCTGACCGCTCTCCCGCCGGCTGTCAGACCCAGTCCGCGCCCGCTTACTGGCTGCCCCAGACGTAGTAGCCAACACCCTCGAAATTGAACTGCGGATAGGTCGCCACGACAAAGTCGCGCTCGGACGGGTTGGTCGTGTAGAAGTGCGCGCCAGTGAGCGTATTGTAGAAACGGTACATCGGGACCGAGCCCTCGCCTTGGGCCTGGCGTGCATACCAGGCAGTGCCTTCCACGCTGAACTGCGGGTAGTTCGCAATCACGAAGGCGCGCTCGTCGGCATTGATCGTGTAGAAGTGCGAGCCCGAGTTGTTGTTGTAGAAGCGGTAGACCGCATTGGACGCTGCAGCCGTTTGCGTGGACGCATAGAAGCCAATATTTTCATACTGGTAGTTCGGGTTGCCCTGGATCACCGCATCGCGCTCCTGCGCGCTGGCCGTAAAGAAGTGTGTGCCGTTTTGCGTGTTGTAGAAGCGGTAGACCGGCATGCGGCCTGCGACCGGGGTTTGCGTGCCGCCCGCATCCACCAGCCATTTGCGCAGAGCCGGCATCACGCTGTTCAAGCTGGGGTAGAAGCTGTAGGCGCCGCCCGCGTTGGCGCGGCAGCTGGCCTCCGAAGCGCCGGTCAACACACCGGTGACGGCGCCGTTGTTGAACAGCGGGGAGCCACTGCTGCCCGGCTGGGTCAGGCCCAGGGTCCATTGCACAAAGTAGTAGTTGCCGCTGCTGGGGGCCGAGGTGCAGAACACACTCTTGCTGTCCAGGCTGCAGTCATAGCGCGAGGACATGATGCCAAAGCTGATCTTTTGCAGGCCGCCATCGGGGTGGTGCACGCCCGCCACGCTGGTGCTGTTGGGCACGATGCTGCTGTCCCAGCCCAGGAACACGGCACCCGCTGGCGGCGTGTCGTTGAGCTTGAGCAAGGTGACATCGGGGTTGGCACTGCTGTAGAGCAGTTGGGCGCCATTGCGCAGATTCACGCTGCTGGGCGAGAGGCTGTTGCTGGAGCAGCGCGTGGACGTGTAGAACCAGTCGGTCTCCAGCGCCGAAGCCAGCGTCTGGGTCGACATGCAGTGGGCGGCGGTCAGAAAGTACGGTGTTCTGGAGCCCTGGGCATCGTTGAGCAGGCTGCCGGTGCACAGGCCATAGTAGTAGCTGCCATCGGCCATGCGCTCGGTCACATAGGCCATGCGGGCCACGCCTTTGCGCTCGGTGGCGAGCTGGCTGAAACAGTTCACATCCAGGTGGCATTCGACCGGGTTGCCCAGCGGCATGGCCTTGGCATCCTCCTGCGCTGCATCCGATTCTTCCGTACCGAGTGGCAGCGACAGGTTTTCATAGATGTGCATCACTTGCGGCAGCGACAACTTGAGCTGCTCAGGCGCCGTGCCCGGAGGCAGCTCGATCTCCAAGCTCACCTGCTCGCCAGAACTGCTGGGCGTCCACCAGGTACGGCCCGCTTCGCTGTGGTCGCCGGCATCGCGATTGGCCTGCAGCGTCTGCATCACGCGCTGGCCGGCAATCTCGAACACCGCTGCGGACTGGTGGTCGGTATAGAGGCGCAGCATCGCGCTGCCAGGCAGCTGCTCCACCACCAGGCCCAAACGCAGGCCTTGGGCACCACCCGAGCGCACACTCAAGGCCGCCACGGTGCCGCCCTTGGCCGAGGGCTGCCATTGCAGCAACTGCGCCGTTTGCGCAGCGGACTGGGCTTGCTGCACCGCGCGCGAGGCGCCAATGATGTGCACGGGCATCTCGGGGGCAGACTTCAGGCCCGTCCACTCGCCCAGGTCGATGGCGACCGGCTGGATGGCCAGGCCCGCTTCCATGCTCTTGGTGCGGACAAACTCAAGCGGTACGCCAGCGGGCTGCTCCAGCGCCGGCACCTTGAAGACCTGCTCCGCCTGGCCTGCTGGCACCGCCGCGCCAGCCGCTGCGGCCATGCCCGCCATCGCACCCCAGGTGACCACACTGGCCCCTATTTTTGCCATCCACCCCATGCCTGTACCCCTTCTTGGCCTTCAATTCAAAACGAAGCATTCTAAGATTAATTTTATAAATCGCTGGCGGAGCTTCTGTGTCAATCCTTGCAAGGAGCGCATCTGTGGACAAACCGCATCAATGCCCCGCCGACTTCGAGAACAGATTGATCACCAGCACCCCGGCAATGATCAGGCCCATCCCTGCCATCGCCCCGGCATCGAGCTTTTGCCCATGCAAGGCCCAGGCGATCAGCGAGATCGCCACAATCCCCACGCCCGACCAGATCGCATAGGCGATGCCGGTGGGTATGGTTTTCAAGGTCTGCGCCAGCAGGTAGAACGACAGCACATAGCCCAGGCCGCAAATCAGGCTGGGCACCAGCCGGGTAAAGCCCTCGGACGACTTCATCGCCGTGGTGGCCATCACTTCCAGCGCAATCGCGCCACCCAGGTACACATAGGCATTCATCACCATTCCTTTTTGTTTGGCAGCTGTGTGTCAAAGCTCCACAGTTGCAGGTATTTGCATCCAAGGCAGATAACCCACCTGCCCCGTAAAAATAACAAAGGCCCCGGCTGGGCGCCAGGGCCTTATCGCAGGGGCGGACGCTTGCCAACGGCAGGGAGCCCAGCCCACATCCGGATCACCTCAACCGGTGTTGCGCAGCGCCGCTGCAATGCCGTTAATGGAGATATGGATACCGGTCTTGACCCGTTCATTGTCCTCGCCATTGCGCCAGCGTCGGATCAGCTCCACCTGCAGATGGTGCAAGGGATCGATATAAGGGAAGCGGTGGCGGATCGAGCGCTCCAGCGCCGGGTTGTTGGCCAGGCGATTGGCCTCGCCGGTGATCAGCGCCAGCGCCTCGGCCGTGCTCTTCCATTCGGCCTCAATCGCCTGGAACACGCGTTTGCGCAAACGGGTGTCTGCCACCAGCTCGCTGTAACGCAATGCCAGCGCCATATCGCTCTTGGCCAGCACCATGTCCATGTTGGACAGCAAGGTGCGGAAAAACGGCCACTGGCGGTACATCTTCTGCAGCAAGGCCCATTGCAGCTTGGCGGTCTTGCCCTCTTGCCCGACAAAGGCCTGCACAGCCGAGCCAAAGCCGTACCAGCCTGGCAAGGTCAGGCGGCACTGGCCCCAGCTGAAGCCCCAGGGAATGGCGCGCAAATCCTCAATGCGCTGGCTGGCCTTGCGCGACGCGGGGCGCGAGCCGATATTGAGCTCGGCAATCTCGCGGATCGGGGTGGAGCTGAAGAAATAGCTCTCAAAGCCCTTGGTGCCGTAGACCAGGTCGCGGTAGGCGGACATGCTGGCAGCAGACAGGTCAGCGGCGGCATCCAAAAACGCCTGGCTGGCGGGCTTGGTGGGCTGCAGCAAGGTCGCTTCCAAGGTGGCAGCCACAAGCGTTTCCAGGTTGCGCCGGCCGATCTCGGGGTTGGCGTACTTGGAGGCGATCACCTCGCCCTGCTCGGTCAGGCGAATCTGGCCGCGCACGGTGCCCGGCGGCTGGGCCAGAATCGCCTGGTAGCTCGGGCCGCCGCCCCGCCCCACGGTACCGCCCCGGCCATGGAAAAGCCGCAGCTGCACGGGGTTGGGCTGGCTCAGCTCGTCAAACAGCGCGACGAGCGCCAGCTCGGCCTGGTACAGCTCCCAGTTGCTGGTGAAGATGCCGCCATCCTTGTTGCTGTCGCTGTAGCCCAGCATGATGTCCTGCTCGGCGCCGCTGCGCTGGATCAGCGCGGCAATATGGGGCAGCGCGTAGTACTCGCGCATGATGGTGGCCGCGTGGCGCAGGTCATCGATGGTCTCGAACAGCGGGCTCACGATCAAGGTTGCGCGCGACTGGCCGTCGTTGATGCGGCCGCTGAGCAGGCCCACCTCTTTTTGCAGCAGCAGCACTTCGAGCAGGTCGCTGACCGATTCGGTGTGGCTGATGATGTAGTGGCGGATGGCATCCTGGCCATAGAGCTGCACCGACAGCCGCGCGCGCTCGAAAATTGCCATCTCGCTTTGGCAGCGCTCGCTGTAGCTGGCGCCCACCACGCGCAAGGGGCGCGCATCGCACAGCAATTGCAGCAGCAGCTCGCGCTTGGCCGCCTCGCTCAGCTGGCTGTAGTCGGCCTGCAGGCCGGCGGTGGCCAGCAGCTCGCTGATCACAGCCTCATGCTGGTCCGAGCTTTGGCGCAGATCGACGGTGGCCAGATGGAAGCCAAACACCTGCACGGCACGGATCAGCGGTGACAGGCGCTGCTCGACCAGCGCGCGGCCATGGTTGTCGCGCAGCGAATCCTCAATGACACGCAGATCGGCCAGAAACTCGTCACTGGTGGCATAGGGATTCTGCGGCGCCACCGCATGGCGGGCCGCTTCGCCGCCGCTCAGGTTCTTCAAGGTCGCGGCCAGGCGCGCATACACACCAATCAGCGCGCGGCGGTAGGGCTCGTCTTCGCGGTGCTGGCTGGTATCGGGCGAGCGCGCGGCCAGCGCCTGCAAGGCGGCGGTGTTGCCGGCCAGGCGCTGGGACATCGACAGCTCCCCCCCCAGGTAGTGCACCTCGGTCAGGTAGTGGCGCAGCACCAGGTCGGACTGGCGGCGCAGCGCTTCTTGCAGGCTCTTGGCGGTGACATTGGGGTTGCCGTCGCGGTCGCCGCCAATCCACTGGCCCATGCGCAAAAAGGTGGCCAGGTCACGCTCGCCCAGCTCGCGCTCGAGCGCAGCGTAGAGCTTGGGGATCTCGGTCAGGAACGTGGCCTGGTAGTAGCTCAGCGCGTTGTCGATCTCGTCCTCGACCGTCAGCTTGGAGTAGCGCAGCAGGCGCGTCTGCCACAGCTGGGTGACCTGGGCACTGAGCTGCAGCTCGTTGTCGGCCAGCTGGCGCGGGGTCAGCGTGTCCTTGCTGCTGTTGAAGAGCTGGGCGCGCTGGGCGATATCGTCGCGCGCCACCAGCAAGGCGGCAATCGCACGCTCAGCATCCAGAATGCTCTTGCGCTGCACCTCGGTGGGGTGGGCCGTGAGCACCGGCGAGATCAGGCTGTGCGCCAGGGTTTGCGAGACGGCCTTGACGGGGATGCCGGCCCAGCGCAGGCGCGCCAGCGCCACCTCGATGCTGCCCTCCTGGGTGTTGCCGGCGCGCTCATGGATCTCGCGGCGGCGGATATGGTGGCGGTCTTCGGCCAGGTTGGCCAGGTGCGAGAAATAGGTGAAGGCGCGGATCACGCTCACCGTCTGGTCGCCCGAGAGGCCCTTGAGCAGCGACTTGAGCGATTTCTCTGCATCCTGGTCGTCATTGCGGCGGTAGGCTACCGACAGCTGGCGCACCTGTTCGATCAGATCGAACGCGGCCTGGCCCTCCTGCTCGCGAATCACATCGCCCAGAATCCGGCCCAGAAGCCGGATGTCATCCATCAAAGGCTGGTCCTTGTCCGCGCGCCGCATCACGGCCTGGGTGGCGGCAGGGCTGCTCGCCTTCGGTTTGCGCGCAGGGGTCTTGGCGACTGCAGGGTTGTCTTTTTTGCTGGCAGTGGTCATGGGCGAAGGGCAAAGTAGCAAAGGGGCTGAACGATTGATGCCGCTCAAAGTCGCACTGCGCCAAGAGCGGCGCTGCACATGCTAGCATCAGCCGCCTGTTGTGAACCGCTTGTTGACCACGTAAGGTGTCCGGCCGCCAATAAAGAGGTGACCGGGCCTGGCGTGCTCCCCCATCCCATGAGCTCCTTGTCCCTGACCATCGCCACCCGCGAAAGCCAGCTTGCCCTGTGGCAGGCTGAACATGTGCAACATATCCTGCAGCGCCTGGGCCACCAGGTCAGCCTGTTGGGGATGACCACCTTGGGCGACCAGATTCTGGACCGCACGCTGTCCAAGGTGGGCGGCAAGGGCCTGTTTGTCAAAGAGCTGGAAACCGCGCTGGAGACGGGCCGCGCCGACCTGGCCGTGCACTCGCTCAAGGATGTGCCGATGGAGCTGCCACCGGGTTTTGCGCTGGCAGCCGTGCTCGAACGCGAAGACCCGCGCGATGCCTGGGTCTCCAACCACTACGCCAGTCTGCAGGATCTGCCCCTGGGCGCCGTGGTCGGCACCTCCAGCCTGCGCCGCCAGGTGCTGCTGCGCGCCTTGCGTCCCGATCTGGATATCCAGCCGCTGCGCGGCAATGTCAACACCCGCTTGCGCAAGCTCGATGAAGGCCAGTACGACGGCATTGTGCTGGCCGCTGCCGGCCTCAAGCGCCTGGCGCTGGATGCACGCATCTGCCATGCTTTTGCCACCGACACCATGCTGCCCGCGGCCGGCCAGGGCGCGCTGGGCATTGAGGTGCGCAGCGACCGCCAGGACCTGCTGGCCCTGTTTGCCGGCCTGGCCGATCCGCGCACCTGGCAGACCGTGACGGCCGAGCGCGCCGTCAGCCGCTGTATGGGCGGCAGCTGCTCGATGCCGCTGGCCGCGCACGGTGAATGGCAGGACGGCCAGCTGTGGCTGCGCGCCGCCTGGGGCGACGAAGCCAACCCGAACGCGCCCCTGGTGTCTGCGCAGGCCCGCGCGGCCGTCACCGACCTGGCCAGCGCCGATGCACTGGGCCAGCAGGTGGCATCGCTGCTGCAGCAAGCGGGCGCGCAGGTGCGCCGCTAAGCACCCGGCCGCCGTCCGCCATGGCCCCGTCACACCACCGCACCATCATCACCCGCCCGCAACCCGAGGCGGACGACTGGGTCGCCCAGTTGCGGCAGCGGGGGTTGCGGGCCGATGCGCTGCCACTGATCGATATTGTTCCAGCCGACAGCCCCGCCCACCACACGGCGCGAATGCATGCGCGCCAGCATTGGCAGCACTATGGCGCGTTGATGCTGGTGAGCACCAATGCGGCCCGTTTTTTTCTGGACCCGGCCCTGGTGCAGGCGCTGGCCCAGCAGCAGCGCAAGGCGCCCCATACCCGGCTGTGGTGCCCGGGCCCAGGCACGGCCCGCGCGGCACAGGCCTTGGGCGTGCCCATTGATTTGATCGACCAACCCGCCACCGATGCCCCGCAGTTCGACTCCGAATCGCTGTGGACCGAGGTCGGCGCCCAGGCCGCAGCGATGGCAGCATCGGGCCAGCGCGTGCTGGTGGTGCGCGGCGCCAGCGCGGGCAGCGCGATCGACCAGTTGGTGAGCGGCTCAGGCCGCGAATGGCTGGCGCGCCAGTTGCAAGCGGCTGGTGTGGGCGTAGATTTTGTCGGTGTCTACGAGCGCCGCGCGCCCGCTTGGACGCCAGCGCAACTGGCATTGGCAACGCAGGCGCTGACCGATGGCAGCATCTGGCTGTTCAGCAGCTCCGAGGCGGTGATGCATTTAAGCAACAGATTCAGCGCCGACGCATTGGCGCCTGCCCAGGCGCTCAGCACCCATGCACGCATCGCGCAAGCGACCCGAGCGGCAGGATTTGTCCACATTCAGCAGTGCAGGCCTTCGCTGGAAGACGTGGTGGCGTCGTTAGAATCTGCCCTATGACGCTGCCCGAGCACGCACCGAACCCCACGCCTCCCCACCCGGCCACCTCCTCCCACCAGGCCCACCCTGCGGGCGGCCGCATGCCGCAAGCCTGGGTCTGGACGTCAGTGGCTCTGGGCGTTGCCGCCACCATTGCCATCATCAGCGCGGCCATGCTCTGGCAGCGGCTCAACAACATCCAGCAGCAGCTGGCGCTGCAAAGCGCCGACTCGCGCAGCCAGGCCGTGGAAGCGCGCACCCTCGCCCGCCAGGCCGAAGATGTCTCGCGCGATACCGCCTCGCGCATGTCGGTAATGGAAGCGCGCGTGGGCGAAGTTGCGCTGCAGCGCGGCCAGCTCGAAGAGCTGGTGCAAAGCCTCTCACGCAACCGCGATGACACCATGGTCGGCGATATCGAAAGCGCCGTGCGCTTTGCGATGCAGCAAAGCCAGCTGAGCGGCAGCCCCGACCCGCTCGTCAGCGCCCTCAAGATCGCCCAGCAGCGCGTGACCGTCTCGGCCCAGCCGCGCCTGGCCCCGCTGCAACGCGCCATTGCCCGCGACCTGGACCGCATCGCCGCGAGCAAATCGCTGGACACCGCCGGCCTGCTGGCCCGCATGGATGACCTGCTGCGCCAGATCGATGATCTGCCGCTGCAAAACGATGTGCTCGACAAAAACGCCCGCCGCACGGCGCCCGCCCGCAACCGGGGCAACCCATCGGCTACCCCCGCTGCAGCCAGTACCCCAGCCGAAGCTGCAACGTACGACAGTGCCAGCCCCAGCTGGTGGCTGTCGGCGCTGTCCACCGCCTGGGGCGTGGTGCATGAGGAAGCCCGCAGCCTCGTGCGCGTACGCCGCATCGACTACCCCGATGCGGTGCTGCTCTCGCCCACACAGGCATTTTTTGTGCGCGAGAACCTCAAGCTGCGCATCCTGAACGCCCGCATGGCCTTGCTGGGCCGCCAGATGAATGCCTCGCGCAATGACCTGGCCGCTGCGGCTGACGCCGTGCACAAGTATTTCGATATCTCCTCGCGCCGAGGCCAGCAGGCCGCCCAGCAACTCAACCAGCTGCAGCAGGCCATGCAGGATGTGGAAGTGCCACGCGCCAATGACACCCTGGCCGCACTGGCCACGGCAGCGGCAGGACGGTAAGCGATGAGAGCCGCACTTTGGTTGATCGGTCTGTTTGCCGTGGCAGTGGCCGCCGCGCTGTTTGCCGGCAGCAACCAGGGCAGCGTGACCCTGCACTGGCCGCCCTACCGCATCGATTTCTCGCTGAACATGGTCGTCGTGCTGCTGCTGCTGGCCTTTGTGCTGGTCTACGGCGCGCTGCGCGGCGTCAGCGCCATGTTCGAGCTGCCGCGCCAGGCCAAGCGCTGGCGCATCCAGCAAAAAGAGCGCGCCATGCATGGCGCAGCGCTGGATGCCGTGACCCAGCTGCAAGCAGGCCGCTTCGTGCGCGCCCGCAAGGCTGCGCTGTCGGCACTGGCCCAGGAGCAGGCCTTGCAGGACAGTGGCGCCGCCATCCCCAACGGCCTGCAGCTGCGCGTGCTGGGCCATGTGCTGGCCGCTGAGAGCTCGCATGCGCTGCAGGACCAAACCCAGCGCGACCAGCACTGGGAGCTGGCGATGCAGGAAGCGGCCACCCCCCAGGCCAAAAACCAGCCCGAACTGGCCGAAGGCACCCAGCTGCGCGCGGCCCAATGGGCGCTCGATGACCACAATGCCCACAGCGCGATCGAGCAGCTCGCGCGCCTGCCCCAGGGGGCGGCGCGTCGCACCCTGGCGCTGCGCCTCAAGCTCAAGGCCGCGCGCCAGCTGCGCCAGGCTTTGACCGCGCTCGATACCGCCCGCCTGCTGGCCAAGCACCGCGCGTTTTCGGCCGCTGCGGCGCAAAGCATCATCAAGGGCCTGGCGACCGAGCTGATCAACGACGCCCACGACCCCGAGCAGCTGATGCAGGCCTGGCGCAACCTGGATGCGGCCGAGCGCAACCTGCCCGAAGTGGGCATCCACGCGGCGCGGCGCCTGCAGCAGCTGGGCGGCAACCCGCAGCAGATGCGCGAGTGGCTGCTGCCCGCCTGGGAGCGCTACACCACCAGCAACAACGGCCTGCCCAGCCTGCAGGCCGAACGCCTGGTGCGTGTGCTCGAAGACAGCATGGGTGCGCTCGACGCCAGCTGGCTGGCACGCATTGAGGCGGCCCAGCAGCGCCGCCCCCATGACCCCTACCTGCAGTACCTGGCCGGCTGCGCCTGCCTGCAGCGCCAGCTCTGGGGCAAGGCCCAGCAGTGGCTGCAGCAGGCGGCTCCTTCGCTGCAAGAGGAATCGCTGCGCCGCCGCGCCTGGCAGCACCTGGCACGGCAGGCCGAGTACCGGGGCGATGCCGCTGCGGCCGCCCATGCCTGGAAGCAGGCAGCCCTCGCCGGCGAGCAAGCCTAAGGCAGGCCCGGTCAGGCCCCGTCGGGCTCCGTGTAGGGCGCCGTGCCCCAGCACGGTATACAAGGCGATACAAAGTCCCGGTCCCCCGCTGTTGTATGCGCACCAGTGAGCAGCGCGAGCTAGCGCCTGCTCGGCATATGCTAATGTGGATTGGTTCTGGAACTCGCCACCAGAGGATCAATCAATTCAATTAATTTGAACTTCGCCATCAATCGGGCTGAACTTCTACCGGTTGATCCGCTCCTACACTCGCTTCAAACAATACCGCTGGGCCTACCGCTGCAGCGTTTTTTATGGCTACCACGACGAATAACACCCGCTACACCGGCACGGCGATCGCACTGCACTGGATTTTGGCCCTGGCCCTGATTGGTATCTTTGCCTTTGGCCTGTACATGACCAGCCTGCCTTTCTCCCCTACGCGCCTCAAGTACTTCAACTGGCACAAATGGGCCGGTATGACGATCTTGATTTTGTCGGCCGTGCGTATCCTGTGGCGCTTCACCCACCGCCCACCGGCGCTGCCCGAGGCCACCGCCCGCGCAATGCCCGCCTGGCAGCATGTGGCCCACCACGGCGTGCACCACCTGATGTATGCACTGTTCTTCGCGGTGCCGCTGGTGGGATGGTTCTACAGCTCGGCTGCGGGCTTTCCCGTCGTGCTGTTTGGCGTGGTGCCGCTGCCCGATCTGGTGAGCAAGAGCCCGGAGCTCGCAGAAGCCCTCAAGCCCTGGCATGCCTACCTTGCCTATACGCTGGCGGCCTTGGTGGTGATGCATGTGGCCGCGCTGCTCAAGCACCAGCTGATCGACCGCGATGGCCTGCTCTCGCGTATGCTGCCCGGCCGCGCCTCCTGATTTGTACTGTTTTGCACCGTTTTTTTTACTGGAGTCTGATCTGATGTCCAAGCTCTCCCCCTCCGCCCTGTTCGCTGCCGCCTTGACCGCAGTTGCCTTTGCCACCCCTGTGATGGCCCAGCAAGCGCTGGTGCCCGCGCAAAGCGCCGTCAACTTCGAAGCCAAGCAGATGGGCGTGCCGATCAAGGGCCACTTCCAGAAGTTCGATGCCAAGATCGCCTTCGACACGGTCAAGCCCGAAGCCAGCAAGATCCATTTCTCGGTCGATACCGGCAGCGCCACGATGGGCGTCAAGGAAACCGATGCCGAGCTGCCCAAGGCCGAATGGTTCAACGTCGCCAAGTTTCCGCAAGCCACTTTTGATTCCACTGCCGTCAAGGCGCTGGGCGGCGGCAAGTACCAGGTCGATGGCACCTTGACGATCAAGGGCAATGTCCAGAAGGTCAGCCTGCCCGTCACCTTGACCCAGTCGGGCACGACCACCACCGCAGCGGGCACCCTGCCCTTGAAGCGCCTGACCTACGCCATCGGTGATGGCGATTGGAAAGACACCTCGATGGTGGCCGACGAAGTGCTGGTGCAGTTCAAGCTGGCCCTGACCGGCGTGGGCAAGATCTAAGCTGTTGTTCCCTTTTCTCTCAACCTCTTTTTTAGGAGATTCCTGATGCGCACTTCCCTGTTGGCCCTGGCCGCTGCTTCCCTGTTCGCCGGTGCCGTGCACGCGGCGCCAGCCACCTACGCGATCGACCCGACGCACACCTTTGCGACCTTCGAGATCGACCACAACGGCGCCAGCACCAACCGTGCACGCTTTGACAAAAAAGAAGGCACATTGACGCTGGACCGCGCGGGCAAGACCGGCTCGGTCGATATCAGCATCGACACCTCCTCGGTCAACTCCGGCACGCCCGCTTTTGACAAGCACCTGCAAAGCAAGGACATCTTCAACGTGGCCGAGCACCCCAAGGCCCGATTTCAGTCGACCAAGTTCGTGTTTGACGGCGACAAGCTCAGCGCCGTCGAAGGTAACCTGACCTTGCTGGGCAAGACCCAGCCCATCACCTTCAAGGCCAGCAAGTTCAACTGCTACCCCAACAAGATGCTGCAGGACCGCGAAGTCTGCGGTGGCGATTTCGAAACCACCTTTGACCGCACCGCCTTCGGCCTGGACTATGGTGTGAACTATGGCGCTGCCAAGAACGTGCGCCTGGTCGTGCAGATCGAAGCAGTGAAGCAGTAATCCAGCCGATACCCACGCTGAAATCCTCCGCACAGGAGCACAGACTGCCAGTGGCCGATTGACGGCCCCTGGCAGTTTTTTTATGGCCATCGCCCAGGGCGAGGCCGCCGCCAACGGCGGCACAAGCCCACGCGGGCCGGTCATGGCCGCAGGCGGGCTAAAATCAGCCTATTCATTCCAAGCTATCCAACGGCATCTCGATCTGTGGTGCCGTTTTCCATTGATCACACCATGAGCGACACCAACAGCCAACCGATCTCCCAACCAGGTCTCGATAGCCTGTCCAAGTCTTTTGAGCCTGCGGCCATCGAGGCCCATTGGGGCCCGGAATGGGAAAAGCGCGGCTACGGCAACGCCGGCTATCGCGGCACCGGTGCGCCCAATGCGGAATCGGTCGCGGCGCAGCACAACTTCTCCATCCAGCTGCCGCCCCCCAATGTGACCGGCACGCTGCACATGGGCCATGCGTTCAACCAGACGATCATGGACTCGCTCACCCGCTACCACCGCATGAAGGGCTACAACACGGCCTGGATTCCGGGCACCGACCATGCTGGCATTGCCACCCAGATCGTCGTGGAGCGCCAGCTGCAGGCCGCAGGCCAAAGCCGCTATGACCTGGGCCGCGAGAACTTTGTCGCCAAGGTCTGGGAGTGGAAGGAGCAGTCGGGCAACACCATCACTACGCAGATGCGCCGCATGGGCGATACCGTGGACTGGAGCCGCGAGTACTTCACCATGGACGACAAGCTCTCCAAAGTGGTGACCGAGACCTTCGTCAAGCTCTACCAGCAAGGCCTGATCTACCGCGGCAAGCGCCTGGTCAACTGGGACCCGGTGCTGCAATCGGCCGTGTCCGACCTGGAAGTGGAAAACCAGGAAAAGGACGGCTCGCTCTGGCACATTGCCTACCCGCTGACCAGCGGCGAAGGCCAGCTGGTGGTGGCCACCACCCGCCCCGAGACCATGCTGGGCGACGTGGCCGTGATGGTCCACCCCGAGGACACGCGCTACCAGCACCTGATCGGCCAGACCGTGACCCTGCCGCTGGTGGGCCGCCAGATTCCGATCATTGCCGACGACTATGTGGACCGCGAATTCGGCACCGGCGTGGTCAAGGTCACGCCCGCGCATGACCAGAACGACTACCAGGTCGGCCAGCGCCACAAGCTGCCGATGATCGTGGTGCTGACCCTGGAAGCCAAGATCAACGACGAGGCGCCCGAGAAATACCGCGGCATGGACCGCTTTGTCGCGCGCAAGGCCATCGTGGCCGACCTCGAAGCCCAGGGGCTGCTGGTCGAGACCAAGAAGCACAAGCTGATGGTGCCCATCTGCGACCGTACCGGCCAGGTGATCGAGCCCATGCTGACCGACCAGTGGTTCATCGCGATGAGCAAGGTCAGTGACCAGGACCCGACCGGCAAGAGCATTGCGCAAAAGGCCATCGACGCCGTGGCCTCGGGCCAGGTGCAGTTTGTGCCCGAGAACTGGGTCAACACCTACAACCAGTGGATGAACAACATCCAGGACTGGTGCATTTCGCGCCAGCTGTGGTGGGGCCACCAGATACCGGCCTGGTACGACGAAGAAGGCAACATCTACGTCGCCAAGAACGAGGCTGAAGCCCAGGCACAGGCGCCCGGCAAGGTATTGCGCCGCGACGCCGATGTGCTCGACACCTGGTACTCCTCGGCGATGGTGCCCTTCAGCACCATGGGCTGGCCCGAGCAGGGCGACGCCGCCGATGACGACTTCAACCTCTACCTGCCCTCGTCGGTGCTGGTGACCGGCTACGACATCATCTTCTTCTGGGTCGCCCGGATGATCATGATGACCACGCACTTCACCGGGCGCGTGCCGTTCAAGCATGTCTACATCCACGGCCTGGTGCGCGATGCGCAGGGCAAGAAGATGTCCAAGTCCGAAGGCAATGTGCTCGACCCCGTCGACCTGATCGATGGCATTGCACTGGAGCCGCTGCTGGACAAGCGCACCGTGGGCCTGCGCAAGCCGGAGACGGCGCCCCAGGTGCGCAAGAACACGCAAAAGGAGTTCCCCGAAGGCATTCCCGCCTATGGCGCCGATGCGCTGCGCTTTACCTTTGCAGCGCTCGCGTCGCTGGGCCGTTCGATCAACTTCGACAGCAAGCGCTGCGAAGGCTACCGCAACTTCTGCAACAAGCTGTGGAACGCCTCGCGCTTTGTGCTGATGAACTGCGAAGGCCATGACTGCGGTCTGCTGGAACACAGCAAGGACCAGTGCGCCACGGGCGACTACCTGCAGTTCAGCCAGCCCGACCGCTGGATCGTCTCGCAGCTGCAAAAGGTCGAGGCCGAGGTGGCCAAGGGCTTTGCCGAGTTCCGCCTGGACAACGTCGCCAACACCCTCTATGACTTTGTCTGGAATGAGTTCTGCGACTGGTACCTGGAAATCGCCAAGGTGCAGATCCAGACCGGCAACGAAGCCCAGCAGCGCGGCACCCGCCGCACGCTGATCCGCACGCTGGAGACCATCCTGCGCCTGGCCCATCCGATCATCCCGTTCGTGACCGAAGCGCTGTGGCAGAAGGTGGCACCCGTGGCCGGCCGCGAAGGCGCATCGATTGCGATTGCCGCCTACCCGCAAGCCCAGCCCGAGAAGATCGACAACGCAGCGATTGCCTATGTCGAGCGTATCAAGCAGATGGTGGATGCCTGCCGTGCGCTGCGCGGAGAAATGGCCGTGTCGCCCGCGCAGCGCCTGCCGCTGCTGACGGTGGCCGGCTCTGCCGAGGGCGCCGCCTTCCTGCGCGCCAACGCCGATGTGCTCAAGAACCTGGCCAAGCTGAGCGAGGTCAAGGTGTTTGACGACGAAGCGGCCTGGGCGGCCGAAGCCCAGCATGCCCCCGTGTCGGTGGTGGGCGATGCGCGCATGGCGCTGTTTGTCGAAGTGGATGTGGACGCCGAGAAGCTGCGCCTGGGCAAGGAGATCAAGCGCCTCGAAGGCGAGATCACCAAGGCCAACGCCAAGCTGTCCAACGAGGCTTTCTGCGCCAAGGCCCCCGCTGCCGTGCTGGACCAGGAGAAAAAGCGCGTGGCTGACTTTGGTGCCTCGCTCAGCAAGCTGCAAGAGCAGCTCCAGCGCCTGGGTTGAATCGGCCGGGGCCGTGCAAAAATCAGCACATAATGCCCCTTGGCCCTGCACACAAAGGCGCAGCTTGCTGCGCCTTTGTCACATCCAAGTCCTAGCACCCGAGTATTTATGACTACACCGACCCGTGTCCGCAAAGCCGTTTTCCCAGTCGCTGGCCTGGGCACCCGCTTTTTGCCTGCCACCAAGGCATCGCCCAAGGAAATGCTGCCCGTCGTGGACAAGCCCCTGATCCAGTACGCGGTGGAAGAGGCCTACGAGGCCGGTATCCGGGACATGATCTTTGTCACTGGCCGCAGCAAGCGTGCGATCGAAGACCACTTCGACACCGCCTATGAGCTGGAAAACGAGCTGGAAAACGCCGGCAAGCAGGCCATGCTGGACCTGGTGCGCAGCGTCAGCCCCGATGACATGAATTGCCTGTTTGTACGTCAGCCCCGCTCGCTGGGCCTGGGCCACGCGGTGCTCTGCGCCGAGCCACTGGTGGGCAATGAGCCCTTTGCCGTGCTGCTGGCCGATGACCTGATGACCGGCGCGCCAGGCGGCCCGGGCGTGATGGCGCAAATGACAGCCGCCTTTTCCAAACAAGGCCGCTCGCTGCTGGCGGTGCAGGAAGTGCCGCTGGAACACACCAAGCGCTACGGCATCGTCAAGGGCGAGCCCGCAGGCGGCCCGCTGATGCGCATTGACGAGATCGTCGAAAAGCCCGCCCCGGAAAAAGCCCCCTCGCGCATGGGTGTGGCCGGCCGCTATGTGCTCACCCCCGGCATTTTTGACGAGATCCGCAACCAGCGCAAGGGCGTGGGCGGCGAGATCCAGCTGACCGATGCGATAGAGCGTCTGATGCACAGCGAAACCGTGTATGCCTACCGCTACAGCGGCAAGCGCTATGACTGCGGCAGCAAGGAAGGCTTTTTGCAGGCCACCGTGGAGCTGGCGCTGCAGCACCCCGACGTGGGCGATGATTTCCGCGCCTTTTTGAAGAACCTGCAGATCTGATCGGCGCTCCACCTCTTCAAAACAAAGGCCTGCAGATGCAGGCCTTGGTGTTTCAGTGGCGGGTGTGGCGCCTAGCGGCGGCGCAGAATATGGATGAACTCCTCACCCACGGTCTGCTGCTCCACCAGCTCATTGCCGGTCTGCTTGGCAAAGGCCTGGAAATCCCGGATCGAGCCGGTATCCGTCGCCACCACCTTGAGCAGCTGGCCGCTTTGCATGGTGGCCAAGGCCTTCTTGGCCTTCAAAATCGGCAGCGGGCAGTTCAGTCCGCGCGTATCCACTTCCTGGTCAATATCCATCGTGTTCATTCGTTATCGATAACCCACCCTGCTCAGTCCAAACGGGGAGCGACCACAAAGCGCGCGTCCTCTTCCCAATAATTGACTGGCCATTTGGCGGGATCGGGGTTCGGGTTCGGGTTGTTGGGGCGGAACGCGCCAAAGCGCACCGGCTCGCCCTTGCTCTTGACCCATTCGGCCATCGCATAACCCGTGCCAGAGGGCCAGCACAGCACTTCCTGCGCAGTCTGCCACTGGTACTCCACCAGCTCGGGCGACAGGCGCACGTCCTCGGGCCGGCCCGCCACGCGCACATGGTAGGCGATCAGCACCTGGTTCATGCGCAAAAACTCCCAGCAGCCAATCAGGCGCAGGGCTTGGGTCTGCAGGCCCGTCTCTTCAAGCACCTCGCGGGCAATGCCGGCCTCGGGCGATTCGCCAGCCTCCATGAAGCCGGTGATCAGGCCAAACATGCCCGGCTGCCACAGCGCATTGCGCGCCAGCAGCACCTGGCCCAGGTCGTTCTCGACGACAGCGGCCAGCACGGGCGTGGGGTTGCCCCAGTGCGTCCAGCCGCAGGCCGGGCAGCGCAGTCGGCTCACCTCGCCGCTGTCCTCGGCCATCACCTTCCATTGCAGCGCCGTGGCGCAGTTCACGCAAAATTTCGTTTCGTATTGCATAGGGCTTTCATGCCGGCAACCGAGCGCTCATCGCTCGGCGCGCGTGCTCAGGCGGGAAACACGCCGGTGGACAGATAGCGGTCCCCCCGGTCGCAGACGACGAACACAATGGTAGCGTTGCGTTCGCGGCGCGCAATTTCCTGGGCGACATGGCAGGCGCCAGCAGCAGAGATGCCGGCAAAGATGCCTTCGTCACGGGCGAGGCTGCGGGCCATGTCCTCGGCATCGTTCTGGGTCACATAGACCATCTCGTCGACCGCGCTGGGGTCGTAGATCTTGGGCAGGTATTCTTCGGGCCACTTGCGGATGCCGGGGATGCGCGAGCCCTCGGTGGGCTGGGCGCCGATGATGCGCACGGCCGGGTTCTTTTCCTTCAGGTAGCGCGAGACGCCGGTGATGGTGCCGGTCGTGCCCATCGCACTGACAAAGTGGGTGATCTGGCCGCCGGTCTGCTCCCAGATCTCGGGGCCGGTGGTCTCGTAATGGGCGCGCGGATTGTCCGGGTTGGCAAACTGGTCCAGCACAATGCCCTTGCCCTCGGCGACCATCTTGTCGGCCAGGTCGCGGGCATATTCCATGCCGCCGCTCTTGGGCGTGAGGATCAGCTGCGCGCCATAGGCCTTCATCGTCTGCGCGCGCTCGATGGAAAGGTCCTCGGGCATGATCAGCACCATGCGGTAGCCCTTGATGGCTGCAGCCATTGCCAGCGCAATACCGGTGTTGCCCGAGGTCGCCTCGATCAAGGTGTCACCGGGCTTGATCTCGCCGCGCTCCTGCGCGCGCTGGATCATCGACACCGCTGGGCGGTCCTTGACCGAGCCAGCTGGGTTGTTGCCCTCGAGCTTGCCCAGCACCACATTGCCATGGGCTTCGTTGTAGTCGGCACCGATGCGCTGCAGGGCCACCAAAGGGGTCTTGCCAATCGCATCCTCAATCGTTAGGTATTTTTTGGAGCTCATTATTTGTGCCATAATTGCGAGCTGCGATACAGACACAGCCCGGGTGGTGAAATTGGTAGACGCAGGGGACTCAAAATCCCCCGCCGCAAGGCGTGCCGGTTCGATTCCGGCCCCGGGCACCACATTCAAAGCCGTTAAGTTTAAACAACTTAGCGGCTTTTTCTTTGTCTGGTGCGGGGTGCTGCATGTCTAGGCGTTCGCGGTTGAAACCGATTGCGTTTGTTTAAAAACGATAGCAGCCGACATTCTAACCAGAGGGCAAGCCCCTTGTTGGGTTGGTGTTGGGGGTGCCGGAGGCGGCAACAGTCTCCTCGCTTCAACGGCGCCTGCCTCGTACACACGCAGGTCGGCATCACATATCTATCTGGCTCCACCAACAAAAAAAGAGCCTCCCCGGCACCAGATGGCGCCAGGGAGGCTCTTTGCATAACCGATCATGGCTGAGTGCAGGCTTTGTCACTCTCATCGCCACCAAGCTGGCGCTCGGTATTGACCTGGCTGCACAGCGCAGCTACTTCTGCGTCTCGCCGCCTAAGATGACCTCCGAGTTCTGCGACCACGCCGAGGCCTTCTGCAAGCTGGCGGTCGAGGGCTGCGGCTTTATCTGCAAGATCGCTGCGGGCAGCGGTGTCGGCCTGGGCTTGCGCGCGATAAGTGGCGGCTCTGCGGTCGGCGCTGCGCTGCAGGCGCTCAGCACGAGCAAGCTCAGCACGCACATCCATAGCAATGCCCGTCTTGAAGGCCGCCAGCTTGTCAGCGTTGTAGAGGGTATCTTGGGCATGTTTGCTCTCCAATTGGGCGGTGTGGGCTTCGTCACTTCGGGCAGCGTCGGTGCGTGCAGCCAGGTCAAGCGCCTGATCAGCGCGCATCTCAGCAAGGCGGGTGCCGGTTTGCCAGCCTTTGACCACCCAGCCAGTCGAGAAAGCCAGCGCGGCCATGACGGCCGCCAGCATCAGCTGGAGCTTCAGGGTCATAAGCCCTCCTCGCAAATCTCGCCGTTGGCATCGCCCCGGCGCTGCAGACCAGGCAGCACCGCCGACATACCGTTGACCGTACCCCGGTTCCAGCGCGGGTTTTCTCGGCAGGCGCCCAACACATCACCGGCATTGGCTTTGCGCAGCAAGGTCGATCCCGCCAAAGCGGCCTCGCCCTTGTTGTGGATGAAGTCGATAAACACCGCCTGCTGCAGCGCCGTGTACTGCGCCCAAAAACGAAAAAGCCGCTTTGCAGCGGCTTCGGATGCCAGGTAGCGGGACTTTTCAAGCCCATAGCATTCAGCCGGTGAGTAATAGCGCTCGGCCACCACTGCAGGCCCGGTGATTCCATTGCAAACCGTCAGCGGCGCCCCTTTGCCCAGCTGGTCAAAATAGGGCCTGCCGATGTGGCGATAGCTGCTTTCGTAATAGCTGCCCATGACCATCGCGATCTTGGCGGCATCCGAAGTGTCAGCGTCAGCCGCAACGGCCTGGATGTAATGACTTTGCTCCGCCATCACCTGGGCGGCAGCTTGGTCGCGCTCAGCCACCACATAGCCGCCACCACCGGCCAGCAGTACAGCCAAAGCAAGCAGGCCCGCGCGCAGCGCATGGGGCACGCGGCTCATGGCTCCATCCTTGGCGTCTCACTCATGTGCTGGCATTCATCGAGGGTCATAGTGGTTCGCCGCTTATTCGGTGCCATCCACCCCCAGCGCTCGAAAGCCGGACGCCACAGCTTTTTCCAGAACCACTCGCAAATCAACAGCGAGGTATAGAGCGCTGCCACGATGGAGGCAATGGTGCCCCAGGGAATTGAATTGACCCAGTGCCAACTCTGTGCACTGGTATTAACGGTGGCAGCCTGAACCAGCTTGTCCGCCATGTCCGTCTGTGCAGCGGTGGCCAAGGTAACCGCACTGGTCGCCTTGGCCATCGGCATGCTGATGTCTGTGCTTTGCATCAGGCCTCCTAAAAATAAAAAAACCCGCCGAAGCGGGTCATGGGTGGTACAGCCAGGTCAAACGCGCTTTGCCGCGCGGTCAATGGCTGCGATCAAGCGGGCCGCCAGGCGGTCCGTCGCGCCTTGGCTGCGATGGATATGGTCGTCCTGCAGGTCCCCTTCGCCTTGGTACTCCTGGTCCCAACCCGCATGGATGACACACTGCGCATCCGCCACTTCGCGCATCACTTGCTGGAAGGCCAGAAGATTGGCATCTTGCACAGGGTCGTAGTAACCACTGGGAATAGGCACAAGACCTGTGAATACGGGAACGGCGCCCCCACTGCGAATGACCACCAGCGCATCGAGCAGTTGCTGCCGGTAGGCCTCTGGCGACAGATAGCCGTAGGAGTCGTTCAGGCCCAGACCAAGCACTATCACCTGTGCCTGGTGCAAGGCATCTTTGAATGCGGGCTGCGGACCTGCGGGATACATGTCTGGCGGCGCATCAGGAAATGGCTCCTGGTAACCCTGCATGAAGTCCGCCATCCGCAGACCACAGGCATTGCGGTCCGTCAGCGTCCATCGAGGGCGCTGTGCGCGCATCTGCATTGCTGGCGTGCTATCGCAGCCCCAGCCAAACAAAATGCTGTCCCCGTTCAGTTCTACCGACAAGGGACAGCAACGAACGCAAAATTTGCGCAGGATTTTGCAGATTAGTTCTTTCAAATTCATGTGTATCGTTACAAGGATGATGTGTTGTAGCAAGCATGGGACGCAGCGTTGCTAAAGCTCCGCAGTACAGACATTCAATGTCCAACTCTGCAATGCTGATATCACAGTTACAGCGTTCCTCAGAACCGTACTAAATTGCTATTCGGTCCAAACTACCATGCAGTAGCCGGATCCGCCTGCCCCCCCTGGCAGAGATACGCCTGTAGCACCGCCGCCTCCACCACCTCCGCCACCCGAGTTTGCTCGGCCGCTAGTGGCTGCAAGGGCGGGAGATGATGGGTAACCGCCGTTACCGCCACCAGACGTACCAAACCCAGCCCAGCCTGCGCTCGAACCACCACCGCCGCCCCCACCAGCACGGCCATTGATCCCACCTCCCCCGTGATTCCGACCGGTGGCGTTTGAATTCCCTATGCCTCCTGGATACCCGAAAAGACCAGCGCCAACAGAATTACCACTCCCTTCTAGAGCTCCTCCTCCAGCACTGGAAGCTCCGCCACCACCGCCACCCACGCCAGCACCGGATTGCGCTCCGTACCCGCTACCCCCACCACTACCACCAGCAAGGCCAGGCCTATTACTGTAACTACCGCCGCTGCCGCCGCCTCCACCAATAGCAATAAGTAATGACCCAAATGAGGAATTCCCTCCATTTGAGCCATTTGCCCCTTCTGTCGCCCCCCCGGCGCCACCGCCACCAATAGTCACCGCGACATTCCCTGTCACAGTCACCAATTCTTCACTGTGCTGCCCGGCACCGCCACCGCCACCGGCATTGCCAGCACCACCGCCACCACCGCCACCAATTAGCAGAACAAGACATTGCCCGCCACTGGCAAGTAGCTTTGTACTCGGCACAAACGTGCCGCTCGCAGTAAATCGCTGATACCGTAGCTTGCCGCCGCCGCTCATCATGCTCGAAAGATTTTGCATAGGTTAATCCTGTTAAGAAATGGACAATACCCAAGCACCGGGAGCGGTGCAGGAGGCGATGATTCGGCGAGCAGAATCGGAATCGAACAACACGTTATCTGCCACGCCATTGATGGTGTGTGCTGCGCTCGCCCGGCCCAGCGTAAAAAAGCTTGCAGCCCAGCCACCGGTGCCGTTGAGCACGATCTGATTGCCTGCAACACCTGCAGGCAAAGGGCGGCTATATGCGGAGCCTGCGGACAGTGCGTATTCCGAGCCCACAAGCAGCGGTTGCCCGTTATCAGCAGCTGTGGAGGCGCGCTGAACCAGCGCCTCCTGCAAGCCCACCACAACACCATTGCGCCCGTTGACGGATGCAACGGGACCTGCCTTGATGGCATCCAATGCCTCTCTCACATCATTGACGGCTTCATCTACAGCAACACGGCTGGCATGGGCGTTGCTGGCCGACTGGCTCGCCGCCATGGCGGAGTCCTGCGCCTCCTGCGCTTTGGATTGCGCCCATTGGGAATTGCTGAACACCTGGTCAAGAGCGGTATTGAACGCCACCCGCTGCGGCTCATAAGAAGCCGCCAGCGCAAAGGCCTTGGTGCTGAAACTCACACGGTCATCCGTGGGCTGCGGCGCTGGGGGATAGGCGGGGATAGGGGTTGGAACGACTAAAGGCATCACACCTCCTCAAGTTGAATTGCAAACATCGAGTAGTCGTGGTACTCGATAGCGACTGACCAATCCTTGGCGATACCAAATACGTTCAGGGCCTCAATGTCTTGAGAGCCCAGGAACAGAATGGGCTTGGCCCGGTTCTTGGTCATGTAGTTTTTGATGGCCATGATTTCTGAGCGCCGGATGGGCACAGACATATCCGCCCATCCGATGTAGGTGCGCTCGACCAGCACACGGTTGCCGAACTCATCGAGCTCCTTTCGGGAAAAATCCTGGATACCCACCGAGGCCCCGATCTCGACACCCAGACCCCACTCTTTGGCATTGCCCAAAATGAGGTTGCCGACCTCCATGTCGGTCGTGCCGATGAAATCCACCAGCACATCCGCTTGCGGGAATGCCGGTAGCCCGGTAAAGAGCCCCAGCACACCCGTAGGCGTCCACTCGCCAAAGTGCCATTCCCACCAATCGGCGGTCTCTGGCGCCAGGCCTACGGTGAGTGCCTTGTCATAGACGGTGCCATAGGTAGGGTCCAGCACGCGCACTCGGACGGAATGCACACCGGTCATGCCCATGGCACATACGGCATCCACTGCGCGTCCAAATCGGAACCGGTAGGACGCCGTCGCATTGAACTTGGAGCTCTGCGACGTGCGCCCATTAAAAAGGGCCCACGTATTGGTGGGCCCGACTTTGATCCAGAGCGTGGGGTTGTCCGGCGGCGGAATGCTGTCATTGATGTCCGCCCCGGCCTGGTAGACCAGATGCTGGTAGCGCACCCTGCCGCCTGCGGGCCAGGCGCCAGCCAACCAGGCCGCAGCTGTGTCTTCCACGGGCGGCTGCGCAACGATCACGCCATCGCTGATCTCCAGCGGGCTGACGGTTCTCAATCCTGTCATGCGTTTTCCTCCTGTGTACGTGTTGCAGGCATTCCATCGGCGTCCCACATGCGCAGCGTCTTGTTGAGTTGCTGCACGGCAGGCACAACGACCGTGGCCTCGGCCTTGCGGTTGGCATCATGGTTGTCGAGTGCCAAGCGCAGGGCCCGCACTTCCGCCACCAGCACCGGGTTGTCGCTCGACGCCTGCAGCGCGCTGAGCAAAGCGGTGTTGCCACTCGCCTGAACCACGCGCCCTGCAGTGGCAGCGCCCACCTCTGCGGTTTTCACATCGCCGATATCGACGCCGTATTTATTGGCCAGGAAGTTCCTCGTATCGGCCAACGACGCCAGCCAGGCCGACTGCTTGAGCAAGACATCGGCCTGGGACGTTGCACTGGCTTTTGCTAGCTCCTCCAGCGCCTGGATGATCGAGGGCAGCTCGTCGGCTGCATCCTGATTGCCAGATCGGGCCTGGGCCGTCTTGATGGCAAAAAGGGACTCGTAATATGCCGCTCCGTGGTCCGGGCCAGAGCCCAGCAACTGCCCGCGCAGCCGCTTCATTTCATTGGACATGGCGTCAATGGTTTTGGACCACTGTTCAGCCAGCTTCTTGGCCGCATCCGCCGCAGAGTTTGCAGCCTTGGCGGACGAGTCGTAGGAACTGCCCAGGCTGGAGACGCCTCCCTGGTAGCTGCGCATTTTGGGAATGCTGACGCCAATGGAGTTCCCCAACGACTTGACGGTGACCTTGATTTTCTCCATGCCCTCCACGAATTCGGTGCTGGTCAGCAACGTATTCAGTGCTTGCAGCGCCGCATTGGCATTTGAAATCATGTTGTCAATCGCTGCACCGCTCACGGCATCAGCCACATTGGCTCCAGTGAGTGCAGCAGTCAGCATCGGCGTGATCATCCCGTCGATCATGGACGCCAGAATGGTGTTCACCGCCTGCTCGTACACAGCCTGCTCAAAGCCCGCCGAGATTTGATTGGCCAGCCAGCTACCGGCTTCCGCACCACGTCCCTCGTTGATCTCATTGATGAAGCCATCGACCAGGCCATCCATCGACAGCCCCAACGTTGACAGCGTCGTTTCCCGGGCATGCTGAAGCTTGTTGGATCCCTCTTCCAAGCTGGCATTCACGGCATCAACGCCATTGGCAAAATCATCCGCAAACTGCAGCAGCCAAGCGAGCAGCTCCTCGTCCTTGTCCGCAATCGCTTTGTCAACCAGGGCGCGGTACTTCTTCTTTGCATCCACATCGCCAACACGCAGGTCCAGCTCACGCTCTTCCATACCGTCGTTGGCCACCTTGGTCGCACGGCTTCGCTTCTCGTCGTCGCTGTAATACAAATCGTAATAAGTGCTTGCGGCCTGTGTGAGCGCGTCCATGCTGCCAACCGCATCCACCAGCTTGCTGGCCCAGTCACCTGCAGAGAGCGAGCCCTCCAGCAAGGTAGAGCCAAACAGTTCAAAGATCTGGTTGACGCCGACCAGGCTGGATGACATGCGGGTCAAGGCATCAACTGCCGTCTCACCCGTGCGCACATACTCGCTCATCACGAAGATCTGCTCGGTAACCGTCTCCGTCACCTGGCGGCCGACACGAGCCCATTGCTCAGTGTCTCCATCGCCGGCCACTTGCACGTTGTCCCACACCATGCGGGTCACTTCGCTGGTCTGCTCCTGCCAGCTGCCGAGCACACTGCGTGCCAGCTCTTCATTGGCCTGCGCGAGCGCCTGCTGGATCTTGGCCGATGCTTCCTCTTGCGACAGGCCCGTCAACCGCAAGCCGTTGCCGCCCGTGTCCGGATGGATCTCATCGAGCCCCAGTGCCACCTTCATGGCACGGATTGCGTCTCCATTCAGCCCCAGGGTATCGGCTTTTTTGGCCGTGTCCTCACGCATGTCCTTGAAGGCATCCTGCAGCACCTTGATAGGGCCTTTGGAGCCTTCAATCGCCGTGCCATAGTTCTCTTTGAGCATTTCGACACGCGAATACAGCTGCTGGAGCTGGCGCTCACGGTAGCCATTCTCCTTGGCATCCGGGTTCGCCGCGATCTGGCCTTGGAGCGTTTCGATCTGCGCATTGGCCTTCTCGATCTCCTTCTCTGCAGCCAGGTAGCGGTACTTCGGACCACCAAACAAGCTGCCGCTTTCTCGCATCAGCTGGTAGCCATACATGTCTCCGCCGAGCTCACCCATCAGGCCGCTGCCGACCTGCTTTTCTTCCTTGAACATGCCGCCGAGGTATGCCGCGATGATTGGGATACTCATCACCCAACCGCCACCGGAAAACCAACTGCCCATCCCGGATCCGCCAGCTCCCGCGGCTTCCGAGCTTGTAGCCAGAAATCCAAGAGAGTCACCTCCGGCCATACCTATTGCATTTGCTGAGTTGAGGGTATGCGCGGAAAAGGTCGCAGTATTACCCCAGCCAAGCATGCTTCCTACGTAGCGAGAAGTCTGACCCAGCAATCCTTCCCCGGTATAGAGGCTGTATGCATTAGACCCACCGCTCAGCAAGCTCATGGCGCCATCGCCTGAACCACCAAGTCCCGAGCCTCCACCAAACAACCCAGCCAGCCATCCCACTCCGCTGGTAATAATGCCCGTGATGTTCGCGCCGATGTTCATCACAAACTTCTGCGCGAATGCCTTGTACAAAGCATCTGAAATGGAGGTCAGTACGGTCGTCTTCAAAGACTTGCCCAAGTTCTTCAGACCCTGAGCGCCGTTATTGAGAAAGTCGGCGAATCCCTGGCGCACGACATCCGCATATTTGCTTGCCTGCTGCGTGACGTATTGGTCCTGAATGCGCGCCAGCTCGGTCTGTAGCTTCGTCTCTGCAGTGAGTCTCGCCTGAGCAATCAAATCAGCTTCTTTGATCGCGTTCTTTTCGCTGTTGGAATCGTAAGAACTCTTTTTGATCTGCTCAATCTCACGCGCAAGCTGCAACTCAGCCTTGCGCACAGCCAGCAGTTTCTGGCGCTGGCTTTCTTCCACGCCCAGCAGGGACATGCTGTATTGCTGCAGTTCATATTCCTCTTTTGCAGCTTTCAGCTGCTCTGCATACTTGCTGCTGGCCTCGATGTATGCGCCTTCTTTCAGCGATTGCACATAACGCTCATGCTGCTCGGCAACCTTCGCCAAACCTTCGCTGACCTCAGGTCTCCAGGGCACTCCGCTGGCATTGTTTGCTTCGGACCGGGCTTTCTCCATCGCCATTTCGGCAATAGCTATCTTGGACTTTCCAAAGTTTGCGTTGGCCACATCCTGCTTGTCTGCCATATCGCCAATCGCACTTGCTGACTTTTTCAGGTCGTCGATATATTTGAGATAGCTCTTGCTTGCTTCGTCCTGGGTCTGAATCTGCTTCTCCAGTTCACCCCGGACCTGCTGGATCACCTGGTAGCGCTGCGCTTCAACAAGCTGGCCTTGCAAATTGGCTTTGGTACTCGCATCCGTTGTGCGAGCAATTTCTTTCTGCAGCTTCATGACTAGCTGGTCTGACTCGCTCATGCTGGCGGCCGCTGCAGCCCGCTCCTTGAGACGATCAATCAGATCCTCTTCGGCCGCAATCCTGGACTTGATGCCAGAAATCGCATGCTCCTGATCACCCCCATTAGATTCACGGGGGGCATTGCCAGCAGAATTACTTCCTGCAGAAGGTGCCCGCCTCGGCGTGATTTTGGGAGTTTCCACTTTGACCGTCGGTAGCTCGATGGTCGGAGGCTGCATCGATGCAGTGATGCGCTGCATATTCGCATGGTCAGCCCGCATCGCATCGTAGTATTTCTGAGCTTCAGCTGCGTAGCGCTTGTTGCCAGGCTCAGCTTCTGCCAAGTCCTTGGCCTCCTCATAGTTCTTCTTGTTCCAGTCAAAGTTAGCACTGGCGGTCTTGTGCGCAGTCTCCTTGCGACTCAGCGAGGCGGCATTCGCCAGCTGCCCAAGCGCACTGATGCCTTTGATGGCAATTTCAATGACGCCAGCAATCGCGCCAATCACTGTCTGAAAGCCTTCGCGTGTCGCTTCGGAGGACAGCGTATCGTTCAACGACTCAATGCCCTCGCGCATCCCTTGCAGGCTGCCGCTGTCGCCTGTCATGGCCGTCGCAAAGCTGTGCTGCAGCGCCTCCAAGGCGCCACCCAGCGTATCCCTGGCAGCAACTGCCGCACCGCCATACGAGGTTTGCAGCGCATCCAGAATAACGGCCTGTGCCGCACCAACTTGGCCGGTGGCTTCCAACTGCGCGACCATCTCTTTTTGCTGGTCGGTGAATTGCACCCCCTTGTCCGCCAGCGCTTTGAGCCCTTCGGACGGGGAGTTCAACGCCTGTCCAATGGTCTCCGCAGAGCTGGTCACCGATGTGCCCATGCGCGAAGACATATCCACCACGGCCTGCATGGCCTGCGGAAACTGTTGCCCCACCACATTGGAATAGTTCAGCAGCTGCGTTTGCGCTTGGGTGATATCGCCGGTCGAGAAGACACTGGACTTGGACAGCGATGTCGCCATGCCGTTGAGCCGTTCCTGTGACCAACCCGCAGCCTCGCCGGTGGACTTCAACACGGCAGAGAGCTGGGCCTGCTGCTTCTCTGCATTGATGGTCTCGGTGATGAATTTGCCAAAGAACGCGGGCGCGCCTTGTGCCAGCAGGCCGAACACCACCTTGGTGGATTCGGTCCAGCGTTTGGCAGAGGCATTTGCGCTCTCTTGCTCTTGCTGCACCGTCGCCAGGTCTCTGGAGTAGCTACTCAGCGCAACCTGGCTGGTTTGCTGCACCTGAACAAAGGTTTCTGAGAAGCGCTGGGTATCCCGGATCCCCACCTGGATCACCGATGACTGGCTCTGAAACGCCGAGGTCATCAGCTCGAACGATTGTGCGGAATTTCTGGAGCCGGCCTCGACCGAACTCCAGAAGCCCTGAATGCTGTTGATGGCCTCATGGACACCCACCTGGAGATCCGAGAGGTCGACACCAATCTTGATATTTTTTTCTAGATCAGCCATAGCAGCACCAATAGAAATGGCCCGCCGAGGCGAGCGTAGAAAAAGGAAAGCCCACCGAGGTGGGCTATTTCTGGCGGGAGCGCTCCTGTGCTTCCCTGCGCGTCTGCATCGCTTCAAGCGCGCCCCGTTCCAGCAGGCCGACTTCGCGCAGCACCTGGTTGCGCTTGCGCTTTTTGATGCCCTCGGCATCCAACCAGCTGTAGATCACGTTGTAGTCAAGGGCGTAGATGCCGCCCATGCCTGCACGCCACTGGCTGGAGTTGTCGATGAAGCAGCGGTAGGCCAGCTCGTTGTCGGGGTAGCACACCAGGGGCTCGCGTTCCTTAATGATCTCGGAAGGAAAGCCCATGGCCACCAGTTGTTGGGGACTGGACCGTTCGCCAAACAGCGCGCGGCCCAGCTCCATCAGTTTTTTGTCTTGGCGCCCGAATGAGCCTGGAAGAAGCCAGTCACAATCGCACCGAAGGCGAACGCATGGGTCACAAAGAACTGCGTGATGTTCTCAACGCTGAAGTCATCGGTGAACTCCCAGGCGGACACGATCTTCATCACCAGCTTGGCCTGGTCGGTACGCATGTCCTTCTCTTGCTCATCGCTGAGCGGGGCCTCGGCCGTCGCCTTGTACTTGTCTTGCAAGGCTGTGAACTCGGCCGACAGCGCCTTCATGGCTTCGGTGTCATGAAAGCGGAAGGTCAGGCCCAGGGGTTGCGGGCCCTTGCCGGCAACGGGCACATCGGCAGTGCCTTTGAAGGTGGGAGTGGGTGCAAACGATGCGAGAGACTTCGCCATGATGAATTTCCTTCTTTTCAAACAAAAAAAGCCCGTGCAGGTGCTACCTGCCGGGCATAGAAAACCCGCCTTGATCGGTCAAGACAGGTGTGGCGACCTTTACTTGTAGGTCTTGATGGGGCGCAGCATGGACAGGGTCAGCTTGCCGGTGGTCACAGCGTTGGAGGCCACCACGGGGGTTTCCTGCACGCTGATGTAGCCATAGGCATAGCTGACCGAGCCCCCGTTGGGCAGCGCCATGCGAATCGCCACCAGTCGGTTGGCACGGGAGGCATTCACCGCTGCCTTGTAGCCAGGCAGGGTGGGATCCCAGCCGAAGGTCAGCTCCCAGCTCATTGCCGAGCGGGTCGTGGGGATCTTGATGCCGTACTTCTGCGACAGCGGCGCGAATTCCGCGTACTGCTGCTCACCGCCGGTAGGGCTGATTTCGCTGACCTGCTGCAGCTCGGTCCAACCGGTGATGGGTCGGACCGTGCCGGCGCTCGAGCCGCTGGGGAACTGGATCAGATCAGAGGTGTCTTCGTCTTCCAGGGTGATGGCACCCGTGGTGGCCGAACCCACACGCAAGATCGAGTCGTTCATGTCCTCCCAGCCCGTGTTGAGCAGGAAGGGGTCCTTGGCACTCAGGCCGTGCGCGGCTGCAGCAATCACAGGAGGTGCGGCGTTGGAGATGGTGGTCACGGAGACGGGAGCGCCAAAGCCGGTCGAGATTGCGAAGCGGGTGCCGGTCGATACTTCATAAGCCATGGTTGGGCCTTTCTAGAAAAAGAAAAATCCGCCTGCGCCATTGCAGGGCGGATCGGTTTCGCCCTCGTCGGGCACAAAAAAACCGCCTCTCGGCGGTATGCGATGGTTGAAAGAGACAAGGCAGTCGACGATATATTGAACGTCAGCAGCCTGCGCTTTCTCGTCAAGGGTCGCAGGGGCTAGGCTCCAGATGGTTGGCTGCGCATGCGCGCCGAGCCTGCCCTGCGGTAACTACAAAGGCCAGCACGAACACTGGCCTCCAGATCAATGCCCCATCAGACCATCCAAGCGGGCTGGGGCTGCTGTTCGCTTCTTCAAGCACTGGGAAGCTCTCAGCAGGAGATACCACACCGTCAAACCACTCAGGTGCGGACTGCGCTTGCTGCAGTTGAAACGACAGAGCCCACATAAAGCGGGCCTCGGCGCAAACATGCAGGTAAGAAGAATGGGTGCCTGGTAAGTGCAATTGTGTGGCGCCGTATAGGTGAAGCAGCACAACGCCACAGCCCATCTGTGCAGACATTTTTCAGCGCATTTACCCACGCCAGAAATGCAAAAGCCCCGCACGGGGCGAGGCTTCAAAGGCTGGTGGCATAGCTCTGCCATCCAAGGCCTTGCGATGCCGCAACAGCATCGCAAGTAGTTCATGGCTGGGGACATTGGCGGGCTACTTTCGCGTCCTTCGCATCACTGTCTCAACGATTACGAGAATACCACAGTTTTAGCCAGGCCGCAACAACTTATTCAAGTTATTGCTGTGCGTTCTTTTGCAATCCATCACATAGTCGATAAGGAACTGCACATCCCTGCGGCTGGGTTCCTTGGCCAGCATCGCACCCTTGCATTTGAGGCACTTGTAGCTCTTGCCATCCTTGGCCGTCAGGCCTGTTCCCTGGCATGGCTTGCACCTTTGGTCCAGCAGCCAAGCCATGGCTTCAAGGGCAGCATCTTGAGGATCGGCCAGCTTCTTGGTCGATCCGTATTGGATCAAGGCTGTGTACATACGCTCCATATCCACCCTGCTAGGCTTGGTGATGATCCGCAGATAGTGCAAGGCGACGTTGGCTTTGCTCATCCCGCTGGCCTTGATCAGGTCCACCTGGCCGATGCGGTGCGATTCATCCGACAGATCACGGGAACTTATCGCGGCCGTGTACCGCTCTGCTGTATTGCTCATGCTTGCTCCTTCAATGCCGTTGTGCTGGCTGGGTTCAGTCGGGTTCTGCTTGCGCATATGTTCAGGTGGGCGCTGCGGTCTAGTGCCATGCGCTCGTCTGGCATGGTGGTCAAGACCATGCCTGCCTCCCATCCGCGTCCACTGCCTCACGCGCAAAGCGGACCGTGGTCGGGTTGAGCCTCTCGCCGGCCTTGACGCGCTGGATGATCGCGTGTGCCCAGCCTTTGTCCGCCGGCGCCTGCGCACGCTGGAGCTGCGGCGCCAAGCGTTTGAGCTGCTCGGCGACAACGGCTTGCGAGGCCAGCGGCGCGGACAGTTGCCGAGCCTCTGGCACAGGTGCCTTGCGCGCCAGATCGCGGAACTGGAACACAGTGGGCGGCTTGACCAGATCTAGGTGTGTCAATGCGTGGGCGATGCCTTCCGGGAATTTCTCGAAACCCGCCAGCTCATGCGCCCAATCGGATTTCACGGCATTGAGGTCCAGGCCCTCCCATCGTCCCAGAAAGTCGCGGCCATATACCAAGGTGAGCTTGGTAAAAATCTTGTCTATCCATGCGACCGGCAAGCTCATGCCGCACCTCCGATATTTTTCTGTGGCCGCTCAATGCGCCTGGCCGCGACCTCAATGGCCTGGCTTTTGAAAAAATCGGCGGGCGAAGCTTCAGGAGCTTGCCGGGCAATGGAAGGAACTGCCTCTTGGGCGCGTTCCCGCATGCTGCGCTGGTAGCTGGTCTCGCCGCTGTGATACTGCGCACCAAATGCTTGCCGTGCAAAGGGCTTGAGGGTTTCGCAGCGCCGAATCCAGTTGCGCCAGGTCGCCAGCCAGTCCAGCTTTTTCGCATCAGCGCCAGCCTTGGCATGCCAGAAATCGGCAAACACCTCCGCTTGCTTGCGCACGTCATCGTCTGTCAGATCTGGCCGGGCTTGCTGTGCCCAGTCACACCAGGCTTGCGGCAACATCCAGGCATCGGCAAGGCGTGTGGCCGCTTTGGCCTTGGAGTCATGCATGGCTCCGGCAGCCTGACCAAAGCCCAGGCCTGCGCCAGCCGTCACCGCACCAGCATCATTTGTATTTTTCTCTGCTTCTGTATCTGCATCTGTCTCTCTGTCTGTACGCGTGACATCGCCTGCGGTCACGCGTACCCCATCCGTCTCGGACTGCAGCGCGGAACCGGCTTTGGCTTTTGCGCGCTGGCGGCGTTTGCGATCAGCAGCCGTGGGGTCAGTGTCGCTGCGCATCTGGCGCGAGTTCCAGCGCAAAGGCTGCAAGCTCTCCTGGTCGATCAGACCTACCTCAGCCAAGCGACGACCCACCTCCGCCAAGGTGCGGGTGTCAATGCCCATCTTGACGGCGACCTTGCGCATCATCAAAGGGCCGGCATCATCCAGAACACCTCGCCCCTTGAGGCACAGCAGCGCCATGAAATGCCAGCGATCCTCGAAGGCGAGCAGGCGCAGCTTCTCGTCGTCGACCATCTCCGTGTAGGCGCGAAACCAGGGCAGCTGCATGCTCACACCGCCTCCCATACGCGATAGCCATTGCGCAGCAGATCCGCGCCTTCAAACTGCACTACCTGGGTATGGCCACGTCGCTCAAGCTCGGGCAGGCGGCGGCAGATTTGCTCAACCGTCATGCCAGTGCATTCGGCCATCTCGCCTGCCGTCAGCGACTTCTCATCTTGCAGCGCTGCCATGATGCGGGAGACATGTCTGTCAGCAAACCGTGCCGAATGCTCTGCAGCGCAGGGGCTGCTCACAGGGTCATAGGCTCGGGTGTTGTTCATCGCAGTGCTCCTTTCAAAATACGTTGGGTTTTATGGTGAGAGGCCTGGGCTTGGGCCCCGCTCTCGATGAAATAGCCGGGGTATCGGGGATTGCGCTCCACGGTTCTGGATACCCGCTGCGGGCTGAACTTGGATGCAACAGACTGCGCCGGGCGGCTAAAGGCATTCGGGACCAACCCTGCGTGCACAGAAGCACCAAGGGTTGACCAGCCTGACTTGTTGAATCCGACGCGGCCCACCACGCCATAAGAGCCCCCTGCTTCTGAAACCGACTCCATGAGCGCTGCTTCATGCGCCACCACAGAACCGGGGGCCTGGCTCTGATCTTGGATGGCTTGTGACTTTGGTGTAGACATGTCACAATTAAACCATAGTTCAGAACAAATAGCAACTATAGTTAAGACGTTTTCTACGAGAATTTAAACCATGGTTGAATACAAAGACCGCCTGGTTCAGGCGATGACTGCTGCAGAGATGAAAACAGCCGATCTGGCAGACCGGCTGGGACTGTCCTACCAAGCGATCAAGAAGGTGGTGGACGGGAACACCAAGGCATTGACGGCGGAGAACAGCGCTCGCGCAGCGCAGCTGCTCAATGTCTCGTCTGATTGGCTGGCGCTGGGCGAAGGTACGATGTCGCGCTCCAACATGGTGATGCCCTATAGTGACCTGTCCCCTGCGCCGATTCCCGGGCGTCCCACCATCGCCGTGCCTGTGCTGTCCAACAGCGCATCGATGGGCTCAGGCGCAGAGTTGCTGGAGCACGACGTGCTGACAGGAGATCTGAAGCTCTCTCAGGAGTGGGTCACGCAGCGCGTCAAGCCTTCCCATGTGCAGGCGCTGCGTTTTATCCATGCCTATGGTGACTCGATGAAGGGCACCTTCAACGATGGCGATATCTTGCTGGTTGATACTGGCATTCGCCTGGTCGATATCGATGGGGTGTATGTGCTGTGCGCCCATGACCGACTTTTTGTAAAACGCGTGCGCCAACGCTGGGATGGCCAGTTCGAGATCAGCAGCGACAACCCGAGCATCAAGACCTCAGACTTGCTCGACGGCCGGGAGCAACTCGATGTGCGCGGCCGAGTTCTTTGGGCCTGGAATGGACAGAAGCTCTGACCACCAGCCAAAGCCTTGTCTTTACCCACCGCACGCTCGGGCTTTTGACCCACCAACTATTGATTGCAGGCGACCGGTGCAGATCACCGGTCAGCACTGCCTGCATACTTGGCGCCAATGCTGCACCCGACACCGGGCATCTTATTGTAGAAATTAAGAATAGTTCAGAAATTTACTTAACTATAGTTAAATTTTGATATTAACTTAGGTTTGACTATCTATCCATCCTGGCGAAGGCTAGCCAACAAGTGACACCGGACATAGCCCGCGCAAACCGTAACCCAAATAACGGATCCCGCGACTGCAGATGGTTCGGACCGGGCGCCGAAACCGCTGAAATTGGAAGACGCTAAGCCACGAACAAGCGCACATGATCGCAGAAAAGCATCTCATAGATATCATTTAATTAATTTTGATACCTATAATACTCAATGCAGCGATAGAGGTCATGACAATGGTGCGCAGCCTGTAGCAGTTCGCCATAGACGTGCTCCACAGAGAGCGGTTGATTCATTGAGGTAGCCAAAACCACCCCGTGTATTTACTAACAGCGCACTCCGACCAGCTAGTGCTGCGGTCCTCCCGTTCGAAGAGATGGCTTGATCGGGTGACCTCGTCTATAAGCGACGAGGTTAAGAGCGGCGAGCAATGCATGCCACTTCAGTGCGCAGTCCAGTAGCATGGCTCTGGAAAATGGAGATACTACTAACACATGTGCTCACATATATAGCTCAAAAGTCTGAGTAGATATTTGAACTGCGTGTCCAGCTAACGTCATAGGGGCTTGGCAACAATGCACAAATACAGCATGTTGAGTAAGGTATTTGAAGCAACGATCCATGGCTACCAAATAGATCCATATCGCTAACTTCCAAACTGGCCGAATAGCTCATGTGCAGCTTAATAAAGCAATGAGTACCTTATTAAAATACTTCAATAATTACTCATCCCCGCCCGACTTCGCCCGCCCGCCCATTTGCTCATCATAAAACTGGCCCAGGCCCAGGCTGCCCACATCGCGGCGCAAATGGATATCGTAGATAAAAATCTTGTTGAATACCCGGTCCAGCCGCACATACTGGTAGGTCGCCACCGTGGTTTCGTTCACCACGAGCTTGATGGGATCCGTTCTGTACACGCCGAAATGGCTGGTGGGCTTGAGTTTTATCTTCGAAAACGGCTCTGACGACAAATACACGTAGACAGGGGTGTACATTGAGTAAATATTGTCTTTGCGAATTAGGGGGGCAGCAAATACCATTACCACCCATTACCTGTGCCGCCATCAGAAATTCCGCACTGGATTCTCCCCCAGCGCGGATGGTAAATGACAGAAACGGCTACAGCGATTAACTCCGCGCTAACACTTAGCTATAATTGATAGCTATATGATATTCGATTAAATCTATTTGTGGTTAACAACAACTATCAGTTTGCAGTTGTTTGCTATTCGTGTGAAATCTGTTTTATGAGGGATGCAGCCACCGCCGCAGACCGTTGGTTGAAGCACCAGCCCCGGTGGCGCGGGGGCGGCTGTGCCAGCTGCGCTTCTACAGCGCAATATTTGCCATATTTTTATACAGTCCTGTGCTTGGCGGCCTTCAGCACCATATAGCCACAACGCATTCATTGCACTAGATAGTTAGCTTAAAAATTCATAGCAATTTCAGGCAACAGGTAGCAATTTGAGCCACAATACGGCAGTTGTCTTGCTGTGCTGGCTAAAGGTCGGCATGCCCCGGTTGTCGTAGTTCATGGCCTGCCCTCCTCCCCGTTCCGCCAAGCGCCCCGCCAAAAAGAAAAAAGCATCCAAGTCCGCCCCCGGCCTGCTGCGCGGTTATTTACGCGGCATGGTGGGCAAAGGGGCGATTGCCGCCTACAGCGCGGTCGCAGCCATCGCGTCGGCCGCCTATGTGCCGCAACTCGACCCTATCCGCCAATGGGCGGTCAGCCATAGCACTCAGTGGCTGCAGCAGCTGCCGCCGGTGCAAACGGTGCAGCACTGGGTGGAAGAGGTC
Organism: Comamonas koreensis; assembly: GCF_014076495.1. Lineage (NCBI taxonomy): Bacteria > Pseudomonadati > Pseudomonadota > Betaproteobacteria > Burkholderiales > Comamonadaceae > Comamonas > Comamonas koreensis. The sequence continues at coordinate 4,029,722 of NZ_CP043575.1, forward strand.
CAGTCCACCGCGGCAGACTGGCAAAGCCGCTTTCTAGAGATTGCCCGGCAAAGCCGGGGCGCTGCGTCAGATGCCGGGCACGCTTCAGCCACCCCCACCCCGCCCCCTTCCAGCCAGGCGAGCAGCGATAAAGGCAGCCAGGGCTTTGCCGACTGCGCCGAGCAGCTGCCCGCCAGCGCGCCGCTCAGTGCTGCCAGTGTGGGGCGCAACTGGATGCCCGTCACCCTGTGCTCGACCGGGTTTGCGGTGCTTTATTCGGGGCTGTCCAAAACGCCGATCGTCACGGTGGAGCGCTTGAGCCGCCAGCGGCTGCAAGGCGCGGCGGGCTTGCAGCGCACCGACCACTTTTATGCCGATGCGCGCCTGCGCGCGGCCTACAAGGCCGAGCTGTCCGATTACCAGGCCAGTGGCTATGACCGGGGCCATATGGCGCCGGCAGCGGACCAGAGCACCGCCACCGGCATGGCGCAGTCCTTTGCGCTGTCCAACATGGTGCCGCAGGACCCGACGCACAACCGCCAGGTCTGGTCCAAGCTCGAAGCGGATGTGCGCAAGTACGCCAAGCGCGCCAGCGGCAACGTGTTTGTCTATACCGGCCCCTTGTTTGAGGGCCAGACCCCCACCATTGGCCGCAACCAGGTCTGGGTGCCCAGCCATTTGTACAAGCTGGTGTTTGATGAGCAGCAGCAACGCGCCTGGGCCTGGGTGCTGCCCAACCGGGGCGATGCGCAGCTGGGCGCGCCAATGAGCTATGCGCAATTTGTGCAGCGGACAGGGCGCAATTTTCTGCCCCATCTGCACTGAACCCTTTGGCTGAGCTTTAGGCGCCCGGCTTCATCCAATCGGCATGCCAGCCGCCCCCCAGCTCCTGGATGAGTTGGGCCGCTGCCAGTTGCTGGTTCAGCTGCAGCTGGATCAAGGATCGACGTGCCGACAGCGCTGTGGCCTGGGCGGTGACCACATCGGTATAGGGCACCTGGCCTTCCTTGTAGCGGTTGAGCATCTGCTGCTCGACCTTCTCGGCAGAATCGAGGCTTTGCTGCAGCAGCGGCTTTTGGGCATTGAGCGCCGCCACATTGCTCAGCACATCTTCGACCGCCTGGAACGCCGCCAGCACCGACTGGCGGTAGCTGGCCGTGCGGGCCGCATGCGCGGCGCGGGCCGAATCGACCTGCGCGGTGGTGGCGCCGGCGTTGAAAATGCTCTGGCTCAGCGATGCGCCCAGCGACCACAGCAGGCCCGAGGCGCTGAACAGGTTGCCGATGTTCGACCCCGAGCGGTTCAACGAGCCGCTCAGGCCCAGGCTCGGGTAGTAGGCCGCCTGGGCCACGCCGATCTGGGCATTGGCAGCAGCCACCGCGCGCTCGGCAGCGGCAATGTCGGGCCGGCGCTCCAGCAGGGTCGATGGCACCACGCCCGGAATCTCGGGCACGGTCACGTTCCAGGCGGCGGGCGGCAGGTCAAACTGCGCCGGCGCCTGGCCCGTCAACACGGCAATCGCATGCTCGTAGGTCTGGCGCGACTGGCGCAGGGACTCCACGCTGGCCTGGGTATTGGTTAACGTGGTCTGCGCCTGCAGCACTGCCGTGCGCGCCTCCACCCCCACGTCGTAGCGGTTCTGGGCAATCAGCAGGCTGCGCTGGTAACCCTCGATCGATTGCAGCAGGATCTGCATCTCGGCATCGGCCTCGCGCAGGCGGAAATAGTTCTGCACCAGGCTGCCCACGGCCGACAGGCGCGCAGCGGCCAGATCGGCTTCGCTCGCCTGGGCACTGCTTTGGGCGGCGCTCACCGATTCGCGCAGGCGGCCCCACAGGTCTGCATCCCAGGCGGCGCTGATGCCCAGCGAGGCACTGCCATTGCTGCTGGACTGGCTGCCACCCTGGCGCGTCTGGCCCAGGCTGCCACTGACGGTCGGCAGCAAGCCGGCCTGCTCCACGCGCAACGCGGCCTGGGCTTGCTGCACAGCGGCAGCAGCCGCGGCAATGTTCTGGTTGTGCACCTGCACCCGGGCAGCGAGCTGGTTGAGCGGCTCGTCCGCAAACAGCGTCCACCAGTCGCCCCGGTCCACCGCATCGTTGGGCTGGGCGCTTTGCCACAGCGCGCCCGCTTCCTTGAAGCTGGCTGGCGCTGGCGTGGCGGGCACCTGGTAGACGGGGGCCACCGAGCAGGCGCTCAAGAGCCCTGCGCAGCATAGCGCCAGCGCCAGGCTGCGCAGCAGGGGGGCACGAAAAGAATAGGAAAGATCAAGAGAAGGCGTCATGGCGTATCAGTGTTCCAGGGTAGGCATGCCGTCACTCGAGGCACGGCCCAGGTCACGCTCGTTGGGCGCGCGGCGGCGCAGCTTGTCCAGCAGCACATAGACCACGGGGGTGGTGACCAGGGTCAGCAATTGGCTGGCCAGCAGGCCGCCAATGATGGCGATGCCCAGCGGCTGGCGCAGCTCCGAGCCCTGGCCAAAGCCAATGGCCAGTGGCAAGGCACCCAGCGCGGCGGCCAAGGTGGTCATCAGGATGGGGCGAAAACGCAGCAGGCAGGCCTCGCGCACCGCATCGATCGCGGTCAGCCCCCGTGATCGCTCGGCCTCCAGCGCAAAGTCGATGATCAGGATGGCGTTTTTCTTCACGATGCCAATGAGCAAGAACACCCCGATGAGCGCAATCACCGTGAACTGCATGTCAAACAGCATCAGCGCAATCACCGCGCCCACCCCCGCCGATGGCAGCGTGGACAATACGGTGATCGGGTGCACCAGGCTTTCATAGAGCATGCCCAGCACGATGTAGATCACGACAATCGCAGCCAGGATCAGGTAGAGCTGCTGGTTCTGCGATTTCTGAAAGCTCAGCGCCGTGCCCTGGAAGCTGCCGCGCACATTGATCGGCATGGCGATATCGGCCTCGGCCTGGGCAATCACCTGCTGGGCTTCGCTCAGCGCCACGCCTGCGTCCAGGTTGAACGATATCGTCGTCGACAGCTCACCATCCTGGTGGTTCACACTGGTGGGCGCAGGGCGCTCAAGCACCTTGGCAAAGCTCGACAGCGGCACCATGGTGGCCACGCTGGTGCTGATCACGCTGCCGGTCGATGCACTGCGCAGCGCCGGGTTGGCCGCGGTGCCCTCGGTGCCGCTCAGGTTCGATGGCACATAGATATCCTGCAGCGCCGGCGGCCCACGCGTGTATTCGGGCGCCCACTCCATGATCACCGAGTACTGGTTCAGATCGCTGTAGATGGTGGCCACCGAGCGCTGACCAAAGGCGTTGTAGAGCGCATTGTTGATGGACTTGGCATTCACCCCCAGGCGTGCTGCAGCCTGCTTGTCCACCTCGACATAGACTTCCACGCCGCTGTCGGACTGGTCGGTGTCCACGTCCTGCAGCAAGGGCTCTTGCTTGAGCCGCTCGGCCAGGCGCGTGGCCCATTTCTTCATGTCGGCGGTGTTGTCGCTCTTGAGGGTGTACTGGTAGGTCGAGTTCGACGAGCGCCCCCCCATGCGCAAATCCTGCACCGGGTTCAGAAACACGCGCAGACCGGTGATCTGCGACAGCTGCGGCCGCAGGCGCGCGACCACCTGCAGGCTGGTCACATCGCGCTCGCTCACCGGCTTGAGGTTGATGAACACAAAGCCGCCGCCCGAGCGGCTGCCGCCGGCAAAGCCCACCACCGTGTCGATGGCCGGGTCCTGCTGGATGATGGCCAGTGCCTCCTTGAGCTTGCCGGCCATCGCGGTCGACGAGATGCTCTGGTCTGCGCGCAGGCCGCCGGCGAGCTGGCCATTGTCCTGCTGCGGGAAAAAGCCCTTTTGCACATGCATGAACAAATAGCCATTCATGCCGATGACGATCACCAGGATCAGCATCACCACGGCCTTGGCATGCAAGGCCCAATCCAGGCAGCGCTCATAAACGCGCAACATCCAGTCATAGCCGCTTTCCAGCGCGCGGGCAAAGCGGCCGCGCGGCGCCGTCTCAATCGCATCCTCATTGCGCAGAAACCAGGCGCACATCATCGGCGTGGTGGTCAGCGAGATGACCAGCGAGATCATCACCGCGACCGACAAGGTCACGGCGAACTCCTTGAACAAACGGCCGATCTGCCCTTCCATGAACAGCAGCGGAATGAACACCGCCACCAGGGACAGGCTGATCGACAGCACGGTAAAGCCCACCTCGCGCGCGCCCTGCAGCGCGGCGGCCATCTTGTCCATGCCCTGCTCGATATGGCGGCTGGTGTTCTCCAGCACCACAATCGCATCATCGACGACAAAACCGGTGGCGACCGTCAGCGCCATCAGGCTCAAGTTGTTCAGGCTATAGCCCAGCAGGTACATCACGCCAAAGGTGCCCAGCAGCGACACCACGGTGGCCACCGCCGGAATCACCGTGGCGCGCGCCTTGCGGATAAAGGCGCCCACCACCAGCACCACCAGGATCACCGACACCATCAAGGTGGTCTCGATCTCGCGCAGCGACGAGCGGATCGAGTTGGTGCTGTCGCTTGCCACCTGGATCTTCACATCCTTGGGCAGCTGGGCCTGCAGCTCGGGCAGGAGCTTGCGCACGTTGTCCACGGTATTGATGATGTTGGCGCCGGGCTGGCGCGTGATCAGCACCAGGATGGCGGGCTGGCCGTTGAACAGCCCCATCGTGTAGACATTGGCCGGCCCGTCGATGACGCGCGCCACATCGCCTAGGCGGACGGCCGCATTGTCGCGCCAGCCCACCACCAGGCCCTGGTACCAGCTGGCCTTGCGCTCGGGCGCGGGGGTGTAGATCTGCAGGCGGTTGCCGCCACTCTCGATGGCGCCCTTGGGCCGGTTGGCATTGGCCGCCTGGATGGCGGCGCGCACATCCTCGGTCGCAATGCCGTAGTGGCTCAGCGCCTGGGGCAAGAGCTCGACCCGCACCGCCGGCAAGGAGCCGCCGCCGATTTCCACATCGCCCACACCATCGACCTGCGAGATGCGCTGGCTCACCACGTTGGAGACTTCGTCATACAGCTCGCCGGGGGTGCGCGTGGGCGAGGTCATCGCCAAGATGATGATCGGCGAATCCGACGGGTTCATCTTGCGGTAGGTGGGGTTGCTGCGCAGGTCAGAAGGCAGATCGGTGCGCGCTGCATTGATGGCCGCCTGCACCTCGCGCGCGGCGCCATTGATGTCGCGGTTGAGGTCAAACTGCAAGGTCACATTGGCCGAGCCGGTCGAGCTGCGCGAGGTCATCTCGTTGACACCGGCAATCACGCCCAGGTGGCGCTCCAGCGGCGTGGCCACGCTCGAGGCCATGTTCTCTGGGCTCGCGCCCGAGAGGCTGGCCGTGACCGAGATCACCGGGTAGTCCACCTGCGGCAGCGGTGCCACCGGCAGCGCAAAGAACGCGGCAATACCCGCCAATGCCATGCCAATGGTCAGCAGGACCGTTGCGACCGGGCGTTTGACAAAGGGCTGGGACAGGTTCATGCCTGCACCTCGGAATGGCTTCCATCCGCAGTACCGGCTTGGCGGCGGCCAAAGCGGGCACCCAGGCGGTCAAACACCAGGTAGATCACCGGCGTGGTGAACAAGGTCAGCAACTGGCTGAGCATCAGCCCGCCAAAAATGGCCAGGCCCAGCGGGCGGCGCAGCTCGGCGCCCTCGCCCCAGCCAAACATCAGCGGCAGCGCGGCAAACAAGGCGGCCAAGGTCGTCATCAAGATGGGCCGAAAGCGCAGCAGCGCGGCCTGGTGGATGGCCTCTTGCGGTGCCATGCCCTGGTTGCGCTCGGCATCGATCGCAAAGTCGATCATCATGATCGCGTTCTTCTTGACGATGCCGATCAGCAAGATGATGCCGATGATGCCGATCACGCCCAGGTCGTTGCCGCTGATCATCAGCGCCAGCAAGGCGCCCACGCCGGCCGATGGCAGGGTCGAGAGAATGGTGAGCGGGTGCACATAGCTCTCGTACAGCACGCCCAGCACGATGTAGACGCAGACCAGCGCCGCCAAAATCAAGACCAGCTGGCTGGTGAGCGAGTTCTGGTAGGCCGCCGCTGCGCCCAGGAACTCCATGGTCAGCGACGCGGGCATGCCGATGTCCTTGGCCGCCTGCTTGATGGCATCGACCGCATGGCCCAGCGACACGCCAGGCGCCGTGTCAAAGCCCAGGGTGGCGGCCGGGTACTGCGACACGCGGGTCACCTGCAGCGGCGCCATCTGCTCCTCGATCTTGGCAATCGCCGACAGCGGCGTAGCGCCCGTGCTGCTGGCATTGATGGCCAGGTTGCCCAGGGTCTGCACGCTGTTGAGCTGCTCCTGCTGCGCCTCCAGAATCACCCGGTACTGGTTGGTCTCCGTGAAGATCGTCGAGACAATGCGCTGGCCAAAGGCGCTGTAGAGGCTGTCATCGATGCTGCTGGCGCTGATGCCCAGGCGCGATGCGGTATCGCGGTCCACATTCACATAGGCCGACAGGCCCTTGCGCCCGGCGTCGCTCGTGGCATTGCGCACCTGGGCCACATTCTGCAGCTGGCTGACGAGCTTTTGCGTCCAGTCATTGACCTGGTCGGTGTTCACGCCGCCGATCGACAGGCGGTATTCGGTAGGGCCGGTTTGCGAGTCGATGGTCAGGTCCTGCGAGGGCTGCAGAAAAATGCGCACCCCCGCCACCTGGCTCACCCGCTCGCGCAGGCGCTGCATCACCTCATCCTGCGCATCATGCGGCCGGGTCAGGTTGATCGACAGGCTGCCGGTGTTGAGCATGGTGTTGTTGGCCGCATCCACGCCCACCACCGAGCTGACCGAGGCGACATCCTTGTCCTGCAGGATGGCGCTCACGGCCTGCCGCTGCAGGTTGCTCATGCGGGCAAAGGACACTTCTTGCGCCGCCTCGATCTGCGCCTGCAGCTGGCCGGTGTCCTGCGTCGGGAACAGGCCCTTGGGGATGGCCAGGTAGAGCAGGCCCGTCAGCACCACGGTGGCCACGGCCACGACCAGGGTCAGCGCCTGGTGGCGAAACACCCAGTGCAGCCCCCGGTCGTAGTGGTGGATCACCTTGTCGAAACCGCGCTGCACCGAGCTGGCCCAGCCGCGCGTGTGCGCGCTGGTGTCCTCTTGCTTGAGCCAGCGCGCCGACATCATCGGCACCAAGGTGAGCGAGACCACTGCCGAGATTAGGATGGTGATCGCCAGGGTCACCGCAAATTCGCGGAACAGACGCCCGACGATGTCGCCCATGAAGAGCAACGGAATCAGCACCGCGATCAGCGACACGGTCAGCGAGATGATGGTAAAGCCGATTTGCGCGGCGCCCTTCAAGGCAGCGGCCATCGGCGTCTCGCCCTCCTCGATGTAGCGCGCAATGTTCTCGATCATCACGATTGCATCGTCGACGACAAAGCCGGTGGCAATGGTCAGCGCCATCAGGCTCAGGTTGTTCAGGCTGTAGCCCAGCAGGTACATGGCCCCGCAGCTGCCGATCAGCGAGATGGGCACGGCCAGGCTCGCAATCACCGTGGCGCGCAGGCTGTGCAGGAAAAAGAAGATCACCAGCACCACCATCACCACGGCCAGCGCCAGCTCCATCTGCACATGCTCGACCGAGGCGCGGATGCCGGTGGTGCGGTCGGTCAGCACCTTGACCTCGACCGAGGCGGGCAAGGAGGCGGTGAGCTCGGGCAGGCGCTGCTTGATCGCGTCCACCGTCGCAATCACATTGGCGCCGGGCTGGCGCTGCACGTTCAAGATGATCGCGGGTGTCTCATCGACCCAGGCGGCGAGCCGGTCGTTCTCGGCGCTCGCCACCACGCGCGCCACATCCTTCATCATCACCGGGGCGCCGTCCTTCCAGGACACCACCAGGTTCATGTAGTCGGCAGCGGTCAGCAGCTGGTCGTTGCTGTTGATCGAGTACGAGCGCTTGGGGCCATCAAAACTGCCTTTGGCGGTGTTGGAATTGGCATTGCTGATGGCAGTGCGCAGGCTGCTCAGGGTGATGCCATTGGCCGCCAGCGCCTGGGTGTTGGCCTGGATGCGCATCGCAGGCTTTTGCCCGCCCTCCAGGCTGACCAGCCCCACGCCGGTGACCTGGCTGATCTTCTGCGCCAGGCGCGTATTGACGATGTTCTGCACCTCGGTGAGCGGCAGCTCCTTGGAGGTGATGGCCAGGCTCATCACCGGCGTGTCGGCCGGATTGACCTTGGCATAAATCGGGGGCGCGGGCAGGTCGGCCGGCAGCAGCGCGCTGCTGGCGTTGATGGCCGCCTGCACTTCTTGCTCGGCCACATCCAGCGACAAGCCCAGCTGGAACTGCAAGGTCACGATGGACACGCCCGCTGCGCTGGTCGATGCCATGCGGTCCAGGCCGGACATCTGGCCGAGCTGGCGCTCGAGCGGCGCACTCACCGTGCGGCTCATCACCTCGGGGCTGGCCCCCGGGTACAGGGTCTGCACCTGGATCGTCGGGTAATCCACCTCGGGCAGCGCCGACAGCGGCAGCAGCCGAAAGCCAACCAGACCGGTCAGCACGATGGCCAGCATCAGCAAGGCCGTCGCTACCGGCCGCTGGATAAAGGGACGGGAAGGACTCATCGCTCAGCCCGCCTTATGGGTTGGCGCGCTGGGCGGGTTGCACGGTGGTGGCCGCTGGCGCCATGCCCTTGGGCACATCCTCCGGTTTGATCGCCGGTGCGGTCTGGCCGGATGGCGTGGAAGGGGTTGATCCACCTGAACCGCTGGCGCCACCTGAACCACTGGCGCCACCGGCAGCCTGGTCCGGGTTCACCGCAGGGGCTGCGGCGCTGGGCTGGCCGGCATTGGGCTCGACGGCAGCGCCGCCGCCACCAGTGCCCGCAGCCACACCATTACCTGCCGCACCGGGTGCGCCCGATGCGGGGCCACCGTTAGCGCCGCGGCGCCCGCCGCCCTCGCGCCCACCGCCCTCACGGGGGCCGCGCCGGCCACTGCTGGCGCCATGGGCCTGCGTGGGGGTGTCGCCTTGCAGGGCGACCACGGCGCCATCCTTCAAGCGGTCGGCGCCCTCGGTCACTACCAACTCGCCTTCCTTGAGGCCGGAGTTGATGGCCACCCATTCGACCGTGCTCATGCCCCGGATGACGGTGCGCTGGGTCACGGTGCGGTCCGCATTGATCACATAGACAAAATCGCCATTGCCGCCGGTGCGGATGGCGGTGACCGGCACCACCAGCGCGCTCTCGTCCTTCAAGGTCAGGCGGGTGTTGACAAACTGGTTGGGAAAGAGCGAGCCGTCGCTGTTGTCGAACCGGGCCTTGGCCTTGACGGTGCCCGTGGCGGTATCGACCAGGTTGTCCAAGGTCAGGAATACGCCCTGGGCCAAGGTCTTGTTGCCCGCGCGGTCCAGCGCTGCCACCGGTAGCCGGGCATCGGTCTTTTGCGCGCCCAGCACCGCGGGGATATGGTCTTGCGGCACGGTAAAGCTCACATCGATCGGCGCAATCTTGGTGATGACGGCGATGCCGGTGGTGCCGCCCGCGCTGATGTAGTTTCCCGCATCCATCGTGCGCAGACCGATGCGGCCATCGATGGGTGAGGTAATGCTGGCATAACCCAGATTGAGCTGGGCGGTCTGCACCTGGGCCTGGTCGGTGAGCACCGTGCCTTCGAGCTGCTTGGCCAGCGCGGCCTGCGTGTCCAGGTCCTGGCGGGCAATCGAATCCTGGTCCCACAAGGTCTGGTAGCGCTTGAGCGTCACGCGCGCGGCATCGAGCTGCGCCTGGTCGCGTGCCAACTGGCCCTTGGCCTGCTGCAGCGCTTGCTCAAATGGGCGCGGATCAATCTGGGCGAGCTTCTGGCCCTTCTTGACCATCTGGCCTTCGGTGAACAGCACATCGCGCAGAATGCCCGAGACCTGGGTGGTCAGGGTCACCGTGGTGGTGGGCACCACCGTGCCCATCGCCGTCAGGGTGACGGGCAGCGTTTGGCGCTTGGCCGCCGCGCTGCCCACGGTGACGGCCATCGCGCGCATCGCGCCAGGGCCCATGCCAGGAGGGCCGCCTGCGCCCGGTGGGCCGCCCATGCCGGGCGCGCCCGCTGTCATGCCGCTCGGGTTCTTCTTGATTTGCACCAGGTACCAGGCCCCACCTGCCAGCCCCGCCACCAGCACGATGGCGATCGTCGAGCCCAGCCAGCGGCTGCGGCGCTTGGGTGCTGCTGCAGCACCGGGTTTCAGCCCGGCGTCTGCCGCGCCGGGGGTTGGGGTGGGACGGGTGGAATTATTGGAGTTATGGTCCATGGCAGCAATCGGTAGAGGTGAGTTACAGCAGCGGCCTGGGGCAAAGCTCCACCATCGGCACCTGCATGTAAAGAATGACCGCATCCTAGTGCAGCCATGTTGCACCTGCCCTGTACCGACTGCGAAGATAAGTAAACGCCACCGCCGCCAGCCCCGAGTCTACTGAGATTCCGTGGCAGCACGCCGTTGGCAAGGCTGTTGGACGCGCAGGTTTTTTGCGGTGCGGTTGCTTCGCTGCCTGCAGCCGCCCATCGCCATTCCTGGCGCAGCAAAGCGCAAGCCAGCCAACATGCGCGCAGCGCCCCACCAGCTTGCGGATCACCCCAGGCCTGCGCGTCGCGCGGCAGTCGCGCGTTGTCCCCAATGCACGGGCACAATGCTGTGGAAAGCTGTGAAGAAGCTTGTAGATAAGCAAGGCAAGCCGCTGATTTCTAAGCCAAATGCCAACCATGCTCAAAATTGAGGCATATGGGGCCTGGGCGCGTCATTCGCGCAGTTTCAACGCGCCTGCACTACTGGCCCTGGCCTCTTCTGGCACTGGAACGCCGCTATTTCAGCGCATCACCGCGTTGTCCCCAGTCCGTGGGCACAATGCTGTGGAAAGCTCTGTGCACAGCTGTAGATAAGCCACCCAAATCGTTGAAAATAAAACAAAAAGAGTGCCATGATGAAAAAAAAGGCAGCCTGCTTGGACTGCCTGGGGTGTCGCTGCTCGGCGCAGGTGGGGTGGGGATCAGGCATCGTCGCGCTTGATCAGCTGCAGGCCCTGCGCCGTAATGGTGAGATGGCCATCGCGCTGCTCGACCAAGCCGCGCTCGAGCAAACGCTTGGAGACATGCGCATGCAGCGCATCCTCCACCGAGATCGGTTCGCCCAGCTCCAGCTTCTTCAGCACGGCCAGCTCATCGACCGTGGGTTCATACACGGGGGCGTGGTAGGCGGTATGGGTGTGGGCAGCGTTGGTAGACAACATGGCAACTCCTTCTAAGGTTGCGATGCGTGCGTGTAGGCCTCGGGCTCGCTCGGGGTCTGCGCGTTGGCGCATCTGATCAATGAATGCCACGAAGCGTAAGGCGGTTTTTGGCAGGCGCCTGTAGGCGAATACCGCCAGCCTATCGCGACCGGATGCAGCATTGCATAACTTTACGCCCGCGCTGCCCGGGCTTTACAGCCGGCGCAGCGTGCGGCAGCGCACCAGGCTTCAGCGCAGCTTAGCGTGTCGGCCAGCTTCCCAATTGGTAGGCGCTGTCCCAGAACATCCATTCGAGCTCAGCGCTGTAGCGGTAGGCCTCGGCCATGCGCGTGCGCGTGGCCGAGTCAGCGGATTCGGCCACACGGTCGATCGTGGCGATGACGCCGCGCACCGCCGCATGAAACTCCTCACTGGCGTAGGTATCCACCCAGGCCTGGTAGGGGTTTCCCGGCTGGGAGCGGGCATGGATGTCGCGCCCCACTTCGGCATAGATCCAAAAGCAGGGCAAGAGCCCGGCCAGCGCCACCGGGTAACTCTGCGACCAGCTGTTGGCCAGCAAAAAGCTCGTGTAGTGGTGGCAGGCCGGCGTCAGTGGCGTGGCGGCAAAGTGCTGCGGCGTAATGCCGAAGTCGCGCATAAAGCCATCGTGCAGCTTGCGCTCCTCGGCCACCGCCTCATTGGCGGCATTGGCAAACTGCACCACGCCTTCTGCCTGGTCGGCCTTGGCGGCAGCGACGGCCAGCGCACGGCCATAGGCCACCAGGTAATGCGCATCCTGGATCATGTAATGGCGAAAGCGCTCGACCGACAAGCTGCCTGCCGCCAGCTCGCGGTTGAAGGGATGGTTCAAGGTGCGCTGGTACAGCGCCTGGTTGGCTTGCCACAAGGCCTGGCAAAACGACATGCAAACTCCTCAAGAGATCGGGGATAAGCGCTGATTGTCGGCCAGCGCCGGGCCGCTGGGCAGTATCCAACCCCAGAACAGCCAGGGCATACATGCAGCGCAGAACCGGCTACGATCCATCCACTGCAGTCCCTGGACCTTCAACCGAACCTGCCCATGCCCAGCCCCACGCCCTTGTTGACCGCCGCCCAGCAGCAAGCCCTGCAGGCCGTGCAACGCCGTGGCGGCCCGGTGCGCGAGCACGCACTTGCACCCGCTTCGATTCACGTTCACTTTCATGCCGACTGGATCGTGCAAGGCCAGCCGCTGCTGGCGCTGCTGTGCCAGCAAGGCCGCTACCTGTCGCAGTTTGAGAGCGGCCGCAGCAATGGCAGCTACAGCCCCCAGCCCCAGGGCGAGCGCTGGCAGTGGGAGGACCAGCAGTTTGCGGGCGCCTACAACCACGCCGATCCCGCCGAGCGGCCGGTGTACGGCGCCGTCGATCTGGCGCCCTTGGGCCACCCCAGCCACCAGGGTTATGGCGCCGCGCCCCGCTTTGGATCGGCGTATCTGCAGCTGCACCGCGCCGCCACCGCGCGCAGCAGCTTTTGCGACCCCGACAGCTACTGGCAGCCCCGCCATGTCGGGCTGTGGCAGCAGATGGACTGGCAGCAGCTGCAATGCCTGCAACTGGCCGACCCGCTGGACCACTATGTCGAGGCCCAGCTGCATGGCGGCCTGGTGCTGGCGCGCGATGTGGCGGCCATCTGGCTCGACCCCTGCTACCGCAATACGCCGCTGGCGCAAGCCGTGCAGACTTCCGGTCTGCCCTTGCGCTTTCACGCCGGCTACCGGCTGCTGGCTGACCAACTGGCGCAAGCCAGCCTGTACCGGGGCGCCGAGGTGGCCGAGGTGCTGGCCGATATGCTGCAGCATGCGCCAGGTGGGCTCACCCCAGCCGATCTGGGCCAGGCCCAGGCCTGCCATCGCTACCCGGCAGCACTGCTGAAAAAGGCCTGGCATTGCATAGCCCACCTGGGCAGGCAGTCGGGTTAGAGCCGCATCACCGATAATCGCTGCTTTTGTCGGCGCAGGCACTCAATTGAGAGGCCCAGCCATCTTCCGGATCCGCATGCCTTCTCCCGCTCCCTCCCACCTGTTCGATACCGTCATCATTGGCGCAGGCGCTGCCGGCCTGTTTTGTGCGGCGCAGGCGGGCCAGCGCGGGCTCAAGGTACTGCTGATTGACCATGCGGCCAAGGTCGCAGAGAAGATCCGCATCTCGGGCGGCGGGCGCAGCAACTTCACCAACCGCGATCTGGATGTGCGCCAGCCGCACCGGCACTTTGTCGGCCAGAACCCGCAGTTCTGCCGCTCGGCACTGTCGCGCTTTGGGCCGGCCGAATTTGTCGCGCTGGTCGACAAGCACGGCATTGCCCACCACGAAAAGCACAAGGGCCAGCTGTTTGCGGACCATTCGGCCGAAGACATCATCGCGATGCTGCTGGCCGAGTGCCGCGCGGGCGAGGTGACCCACTGGCAGCCCTGCGCTGTCAACGCCGTTGCGGCGCTGGATGCCGATGCCCAAGGCCAGCGCTTTCAGGTCAGCACCGCCCAGGGCACGGTGCACTGCCGCCACCTGGTGGTTGCCACCGGCGGCCTGTCCATCCCCAAGATTGGTGCCACCGACCTGGGCTACCGCCTGGCCCAGCAGTTTGGTCTGGCACTGGTGCCGCGTGTGCCAGGCCTTGTGCCGATGACCTTCGATGGCAGTGCCTGGGCGCCCTATGCGCAGCTGGCGGGCCTGGCCTTGCCGGTGGTAATTGGCACCGGCAGCAAGAAAAACCGCATGACATTCAACGAAGACCTGCTGTTCACGCACCGGGGCCTGTCGGGGCCGGCCATCCTGCAGATCTCGAGCTACTGGACGCCCGGCACACCCATCGACATCAACCTGGTGCCTGAGGTGGATGTGGCCGAGCAGCTGCTGCAGGCCAAGCAGCGCTCGCGCAAGCTGATTGCCAATGCGCTGGCCAGCCTGGTGCCCGCGCGCCTGGCCGATGCCTGGGTGGCGCAGGATGCCGAATGGCAGCGCCCGATTGCCGAGGCGAGTGACAAGGCCCTGCTGCGCCTGGCCGAGCGCCTGACGCGCTGGGAGCTGACCCCCACCGGCACCGAAGGCTATAAAAAGGCTGAGGTCACCGTGGGCGGTGTGGACACGCGCGAGCTGTCGCAGCAAACGATGGAGGCCAAGAAGGTGCCGGGCCTCTACTGCATTGGCGAGGTGGTGGATATCACCGGCTGGCTGGGCGGCTACAACTTTCAATGGGCCTGGGCCAGTGCGGCCGCCTGCGCAGCGGGCATGGCAGAAAGCCAATAACAGCAGGACGCAAGGCAAGATGCAGGAGAGCAACAGCGCAGGTCTGGCTCCCCGCTTGCAAACCGCGACCCTCTTGCTTTTGGATCAAAAGCCGGATATAATCTCCCCTCTTTGCTGGCAAAGCCCTGTCTGCCAATACTAGTCAATATGACAGGGCAAAACCGCCATTCAAGGCTTTGGGGCGCGATCTTCCCCAAAACCCGCTGTTGGCACCAATGGAAACATTAGCTAATGACGACTATCCGTGTAAAAGAAAACGAACCCTTTGACGTTGCGCTGCGCCGCTTCAAGCGCACCATCGAAAAACTGGGCCTGCTGACCGACCTGCGCGCTCGCGAGTTCTACGAAAAGCCAACTGCTGAGCGCAAGCGCAAGAAGGCTGCTGCCGTCAAGCGCCACTACAAGCGCGTTCGCAGCATGCAACTGCCCAAGAAGCTGTACTGATCGCAGCTCTCACAGGCCTGACGCAATTTGCCCAGGCTGTGACACCACCCGCGCTCGGGACGCCAGGCGCGGGTTTTTTGTTTTCTGGCCATCGCCAGATTTTTCAGGCAGACCGCTGCTTGCGTCGACGGCCTGCCAACAGGAGCCTGTTATGAGCTTGAAAGCACAAATCACCGAAGACATGAAGAACGCGATGCGCGCCAAGGACACGGAACGCCTGGGCACCATCCGCTTGCTGCAAGCTGCGATGAAGCAGAAGGAAGTCGATGAGCGCGTCGAGCTCGATGACGCGATGGTGATCGCCATCGTCGACAAGATGATCAAGCAGCGCAAGGACAGCATCGCCGCATTTGAAACTGCCGGCCGCCAGGACCTGGCCGACAAGGAAAAGTCGGAAATCGAGGTCATCAAGGCCTACCTGCCAGAGCGCATGTCCGCCGAAGAAGTGACCGCTGCGGTCCAGGCCATCGTGGCGGAACTGGGCGCCTCGGGCCCTGGCGACATGGGCAAGGTCATGGGCGCCGTCAAGACCCAGCTGGCGGGCAAGGCGGACATGGGCCAGGTCTCTGCCGCCGTGAAGGCTGCACTGGCCCCCTGATCGCCGGGAGGCAGGCCCCGGGTACGGGGCTGCCCGGAAGACAAACATCAAAAAAACCACTGCAGCACCGAGCGGCAGTGGTTTTTTTGTGGGCGCTTTGCCGCTCAGTGGCGGCAGCGCTGGCGCATGCGGCGCAGGCCCAGCGCAGCGGCCCCGCCCAGCAGCAGCGACATCAGCAGCTGCCCCGCCAGCGATACCGTGGGTACCGCCACCGGCGCGGGCAACGGTGTCGGGTCTGGATCCGGAGTGGGGTCAGGGTCTGGAGTCGGGTCAGGTGTGGGATCGGGCGCAGGTGGGTCCACATCGATGGTGTTGCTGTAGACCTCATCCTCGTCCTCACTGCTGCAAGGCGCGCTGCTGCTGCACTGGGCCGCATCGCTTACCCGGGCCAGATTGCGAACATGCGCAGGTGCCGTGGCCGTGATCCGGGCCAGTACCGCATAGCGCACGGTTTCGCCGCCTGCCAGCGTCACGCCGGTGCAACCCGATGGGCTGCAGACACCTGCGGCGCTGTGGCCCCCAACCTCGGTCGCAACAATCTCGGTCACCACCATGCCGCTGGGCACATCGTCCCATTGCAGCTCTACGGGCATGCCGCCTTCATTGCTCAGCGTCACCACATAGCGCGTGCTGCTGCCTTCCAGCACCTGGCTCACGCCATTGCTTTTGAGCACGGTGATATGGGCGGGGGCCAGCACATCAGTGCGCGCCTGGGCACAGCTGTCGGCAGGCAGGCAGGCAGCGCCCGGCACAGGCGGCTCGCTGCCCCCCAGCGGATCGATGGCAGCATGGTTGGTGATGCTGCCGGCCTGCGCTGGCGCGATGGCATGCAAGCCAAAGGCAACATGGCCGCCTTGCTCCAGCGCGGCATCCAGCACCAGCTCGCACTCCAGCGGCTCGCCACTACAGACCACCGATGTCACACCGGCACCGGGCGAGGCACCCGTCAGGCGCATGCCATCGGGCAGGGCCTCAGCGACCACCAGCGTTTGCCCGGCGGCAACGGCCGTCTGGCCGCTGTTGCCAATGCGGAACTGGTAGTCCAGCGCCTGGCCCGCTTCCACCGTTGCCGCGGCCGTCTTGCTCAGCGTCAGATGCACGGGGCTGCGCAGAGAGTCGGTATCCGTCACTGTGCAGGGGGATGCTGCCGTGCAGTTCGCCCCCGTCAGCGTGGCCGTATTGCTGACCGTGGCATCGGCACGGCCCTCCACCAGCGCCGTGACCCGCGCCCGCACCTGGTAGCTGACGCTGGCGTTGGCGGCAACCGTGATGCCGTTGCAGCCCATCGGTGCCTGCAGGCTGCAGCTGCCGGCATCACTGGGCGCTGCGGCCGCCAGCGGCGTGATGGCCTCGATCTCCATGCCTTGGGGGCTGTCCAGCCAGGCGAGGCCGGCAGCGGGCATGCCGCCGCTGTTGGTAATGGTGACGGTATAGCTGCTGCTGGCGCCTTCGGTCAGCGTATCGACACCATTGCTCTTGTGGATGCTGACAGCGGCGGGCAGCACGATGGCATCGCGGTCCTCGGCGCTGCAGCTGTTGCCGCCGCTGCAGGTCGCGCCACTCAAGGTCACCGCATTGCGAGCGCTGTCCACACCCACCTCGCCGGTGACGGTTGCCTGCACCGCATAGACAATCGATTCGCCAGCCGCAACGGCGATATCCGAGCAACCACTGACGGTGCATAGGCCGGCCTCGCTGTTGGCGCCCACCGTCGTGGCGCTGATGCGCTCAATAGCCAGGCCCACCGGGCTCTCTGCCCAACGCAGGCCCGCAGCTGCACTGCCGCCGGTGTTGCGCACAACCACCTGGTAGACCGTGCTGGCACCCTGTGCCAGCACATCCACGCCATTGCTCTTGCTGATCTGCATATTGGCCGCCGCCACCACCTGGTCAGTATCGGTGCTGGCGCAGCCGCTCACCCGCTCGCTGGTGCAGGTGCCGCCCTGCACCACGGCCTTGTTGCTGACCGAGGCGCCTGCAGCTACGGTAGCATTCACTTTTGCGCTGACGATGTAGACGATGGATTGGCCCGCAGCCAAGGTGATGCCGGTGCAGCCCGTGGTGCTGCAGGTTCCCGCCACACTACCGGCCCCCACGCTGCCCGCGCGGATACCACTGACCGCCAGGCCGCTGGGCACATCGCTCCAGCTCAGGCCCGCGAACGCGGTCGCTGCGCTGTTGCTCAGGGTCACGCTGTAGGTGGTCTCGGCGCCCACGGTCAGGCGGTCCACCCCATTGGTCTTGACCACACTGACCGAGTCGGCGGCCACGATCAGATCCGCATCGCTGCTGCTGCAACTGGCGGGACTGCCGTTGCTGCAGTTGGCGCCGTTCACAACGGCGGTGTTCGATGCCATCGTACCCACCAAGCCGGTCACCTCCGCCTCCACGCGGTACGTGATCGATGCACCCGGCGCCAGGCGCAGGCCCGTGCAGCCACTGCTATTGCAGACACCGGCATCGCTGCCCGCGCCCACGGCACCGGCCTCAATACCCAGCACGCGCAGGCCTTGGGGCAGATCCTGCCAGGAGACATCGCTGGCCAGCGAGCCGCCGGTATTGCTGATCGTCACGGTGTAGACCGTGCGGCCGCCTGCGGTCACGGCTGCGGCCGCATTGGTCTTTTGCACGCTCAAGGCCGCCGGGGTGCTCACGGCCTCCTGGTTGTAGGCAACAAAGGCAATGTCGGAGTCGCCGCTCAAGGCCTGCACAAAGCCAGCCACCCGGCCCATGTTCTGCGGCGTGATGCCAAAGTCGGCGAAATAGTAAGCACGTATGCGCAGGTCACGGCTGCCATCACCGACCGAGGACTTGGTGTGGTTGGGGTTCCAGAACTGCCAGTTCTGCCGGGCGACGACCGGCACGCTGCTGAGCGCGATGCTGACGCTGTTCCCCACGACCGCGCCCGTGTCGTCGATGAAATAAAAGGTGTCGGTCTTGCTCGATGGCTGGCCGACCTGGGTCACCAGCACATCGGGCACATCATCCGTCGTGGACTCGGGATTGCCCACGCTCGCACTGAAGCGCAGCGAGCTCGCCGGGATATTGAACAAGGCCGTGCTGAGGTCCAGCCCATGCACGCCATCAGACAGGTAGGAGGCCCGGGTCTTGGAGATATCGTAGCTCGCGCTTTGCGCGATGGCATTGAGACCGCCCGTAGCCGGGAGCGAGCTGGCGTTGGGCGTAAAGCCCTGGAAGACCGCCGGCTCAAAAGCCCCGGTCAGCACCGCATCATTGACCCCGGTCGAGTAGCGCACGCCTCCGGCTGTGAACGCCAGCAGATCGTTGCTCCCATTGGCAGCAGGCGCCGTGGCGGCGTTGCTGGTACTGGCCGTCCAGCGGTTGCCGTTGAAGCTGCCCCAGACAGCGGTCACATTGTCTGCCGCATGTGCCACGCCCTGCCCCAGCACCAAGCAAAGCCCCAGCAAGCCACGCATCCGCCGCGCACCCTGCGCCCACCTATTCACTGAACCCATCACACCTTGACCGTTCTAGTTGAAAACACCGACACCGAAATGCCAAGACCCTGAAGCCTGTGCAGCATCAGGGCCTGTGTCCATCAGTTGAAATTCAAAAAAATATATTAACTTAATCAATTATCAAAATAAAGCCTTTGATTCCATGTATTCACTTTGGTTAACAAAGACTGAAATTTGGCCTGGGCCCAACCTTGACTGAAATCAATAAATTTCAATAGGTTATTTATGTATCATTTTATTTCACAACTCAATACACCAGCAAGATTGCGGTGTATGCGCATGGCGCCTGGCCTGTGAGAGCCTTTAGCAAGCGGCGTTCGGTCCCACAGGATGGATGCAGGGCCCGAGGAAACTGACATCGAACCAGCCAGCAAGCGTCTGGCCCTGTGTGCACTGACCTTCAAATGCAGAAATTGGTAACGATTCCCTGCAAAATCCTTGGCTTTGCCGCCATGCTTTTACAATGCTCGGTTGGCTGTAGGCTTCCATGACACACAGCTATGCGGTCGGTGCCGACTGCCTTGTTTCACTTCCTATGAATACACCCATGCGACTGATCTCCAAAAGCATCACAGCTGCGCTGATATCTTGCGCCGTCTCCGCAGGTTGGGCTGCCAACACCATTGCGCCACAGAACGGAAACTGGATCATTGCCGACGAATTGGGCGGCAAGCCTGGCCGCGGCATGGGCATTGATGTCCAGGATGGCGTCTTTCTGATGCAGCTGTACAACTACAACAAGGACGGCAGCGCCACCTTCCATATGGCTACAGGCGCAGTGATTGACAACAAGGTGGACGCACCCCTCAAAAAGTACAAGGATGGACCTTACTTTGGCAGCGGCCGCCGTGATGGAGTGGAAGCTGAAAATGCCGGCAATGTGAAGATCGAATTCACCAGCCGTACTACCGCCACGATCCAGCTCCCTGGCGAAGAGCCCAAGTTGATGCACCGCTTCAACTACGAAAGCACGCCGGAAGACCAATGGTCCGACCCAGCCTTTGTCGAGCGTTGGGCCATGGTGGCGATGGATGCTGATGGCAAACCCACATCGACCTTCTTTGCCGATACCGCGATTGGCACGCAGATGGCCATGGTTCCGAACATGGCTGCCGGCTGGCCCTACAAATCCAGCAGCAAGTTCACGGTGCATACGCTGGACTTGGCCACGCCCAACAAGCATGGCTTCATGGAATGCGAGTACCTGGGCTCCAACATGGAATTCAGCTGCGTCGGCGAGCAAGTGGACACCAGCTCAGGCAGTTCTGTGCGCAAGCCCATCAGCCTGGTCATGCAGCGCAGCATTGACGACCTGCAAGGCACCTTGACCCTGGATGGCAGCGACACCAAGGTGATGGGCGCCCGGGTGGAACAAACGGCGTACGCCATCGAAGAGAGCAAGGTCGTCACGCGCGCCTACTTCCGCCGCAATTCGCTGCCTGAAGCGGGAACCTGGATCATCAGCAATGAAGTCACCGGCAAGGCGGGCCGTGGTATTTCGCTGGATCTGCAAAAGCCGGTGGGCAGCAAGCACCTGCTGTTCATGCCCATCTACAACTACGACGAAAAGGGCAATGCCACTTTCCACATCGGCATGGCCACCCACAGCCCCAGCGCGGTCAATCCCTCCTTGCCTGCCATCCCCGTGATGAAGTACAAGGGCGGTCGCTACTTGGGAGGCCCTGCACAAGACGGTGTTGAAGATGTGTATGTCGGACCGGAGCAGATCACCTTCAATACCACAGCGACCGGCCTGATTCAATTCCCCAAGGAAGATCCTGTCAATTTCAAGCGTTTTTACTTCGGTATTGACCAAGACCGCATCGACAGCCTCGTCGGCACTTGGGCGCTGGTGCCGCATGCCGGCGCTGTCAAGCATCGCATTCTCAACCTGAAGAAAACCGCCAGCGGCGTAGTCGAAGACAAGGATGCCGGATACACCTGCACCGTGTCTTACTGGCTGGATCTGCGCTTTGTCTGCGAACCCAAGACGGTCACTGCTGACCAGCAGCGCATTCGCCTGGGTGCGGGTTTTTATGGTGCTGCCCGCGCTATTTTGGGCGACGGTGGCTCCCTCCCCGACAGCTCGCCCGAATTGACCGCTATCCGCATCACCGACGCCCAAGGCAATCTGGTACAAGGCGGCCCCCTCTACCCTGTGGACGACGAAGGCAACAACCCTGGCAACGGCGAGGCTGCTGCACCTACCGCCCAAATCGGCACGGTGACCGGCGCAGTCGAAGGCGGGACGGTGACCTTGGAAGGCAGCGGCAAAGCTGCGGCCGGTAAACGCCTGACCTACAAGTGGACGCTGAGCGCTGCCCCGGCAGGCAGCGAGGCCCAACTGAAGTCTGCCGACACCATCAGCCCCAGCTTTGTCGCCGACAAGGCTGGCAGCTATGTGATCACGCTTGTGGTCAATGATGGCAGCAAGGACAGTGCCGCAGCCAAAGTGACGGTAACCGTCATGCCCAAGGACGGTATTCGCCTGTTGCGTGACGATGACTCCGCCGCATCGGGCCAGGCGCTGAGCTGGCCATACACCGGCTCGTCAGAGATCAGCGCTAGCGTAGCTTGCGTCGGTGCTTGCGAGAACACCTACAAGATTGCCCAATACAAGCTCCAAGTCAATGGCGCCAACTACACGATTGCCGACCTCAAAGCGACCAACCTCACTTCGGGCTCCAGCGTCAAAGCGTCTTTTGAAGGTCTGGCTGATGGCCAAGTGGTCACTTCGGACAAGCCAGTATCCTTTGCGCTGCGCAGCGCCTATACCAATGGCAAGACGGTGAATCTGAAGTTCAGCTTCACGATCAAGGAAACCGGTGAGGCCTTCACCTACACCAGCACCTTCAAAACCAATTGAGGTCTGCTGGCGGGAAATCCATGGCACGGTGACATCCGCGCTTAGCCTCGCCAACACCCCTGCCTTCTGCCACGCGGCAGAAGGCTTTTTTTTGCCTGGCGTCTTCGCAACCGGGACAGCCCCCAGCACCTGTCCTAGCGCGGATGTGTTACACACCGCATACACCCCTGTATCTACGGGGCTTTCCAGCTGCTGCTGCGACTGCGAAGAGATACGCCCAATGCCGCCCTCAGCCCCCAGCCTGCCGACGCTTTCGCTTTCCTCAGTCATGCACCATACCGACACTTCCATACCTCTTAGCACGCCCGTCAACACAGTCTCCACCCCCTCTCCCCTGCCGCTGGCGGGCCTTCGCGTGGTCGAATTCAGCCACATGGTGATGGGCCCGACCTGTGGACTGGTGCTCGCCGATCTGGGAGCCGAGGTCATCAAGGTGGAGCCGGTCGAGGGTGACCGCACCCGCCACCTGCTGGGCGCGGGAGCGGGCTTTTTCCCGATGTTCAACCGCAACAAGAAAAGCGTGGCCATCGACCTGCGCCAGGCCCAGGGGCTGGAGGCGGCGATCCGCCTGGCCAGCACGGCCGATATCGTGGTGCAGAACTTCAAGCCCGGCGTGATGCGCAAGTATGGGCTCGATTACCGCGCGCTGTCGCAGCTCAACCCGCGCCTCATCTATGTGAACCACAGCGGCTTTCTGCCCGGGCCCTACGAGCACCGCACCGCGCTGGACGAGGTGGTGCAGATGATGGGCGGCCTGGCCTACATGACCGGGCGCCCCGGCGATCCGCTGCGCGCGGGCACCAGCGTCAACGACATCATGGGCGGCATGTTCGGGGCCATCGGCGCGATGGCCGCGCTGATGCAGCTGGCGCAAACGGGACGTGGCCAGGAGATCGACTCAGCGCTGTTCGAAAACAATGTGTTCCTGGTGGGCCAGCACATGATGCAGTTCGCCGTGACCGGTGAGGCGGCCGAGCCCATGCCCAACCGCATCTCGGCCTGGTCGGTGTATGACGTGTTCACCGTGCAGGATGGCGCCCAGATCTTTCTGGCTGCAGTCAGTGATGCGCAGTGGGCCACCATGTGCAGCGCGTTTGGCTGGGGCGATCTGTTGGCCAACCCCAGCTACACCAGCAACAACGACCAGGTGCGCCTGCGCCCCCAGTTGCTGCCTGAGCTGCGCCAGCGCTTTGCCACAATGAGCGCCGCGCACATTGGCCAGGTCTTTGAGGCCAACGGCCTGCCCTATGCCCCGATCAGCAAGCCCGAAGAGCTGCTGGACGACCCACACCTGCTGGCCAGCGGCGGCCTCGCCCCCGTTCGCCTGAGCGATGGCGAACGCGCGGGGCAGATGGCCCCCACCACGTTGCTGCCGCTGCGCATGGCCGGTGAGCGCCTGGGCGTGCGCATGGACCCGCCGCAGCTGGGCCAGCACACGCAGGAGCTGCTGCGCAGCCTGGGCTATGGCGATGACAGCATTGCCGCGTTGCGGGACAGCCAGGCGATTGCCGGTTAGACGCAGGTGCGGCAAGCCAAATGTGAATATCGATGAACCAGGGCGATTGCGGCAGCCCGTCCTACAAGGCTCCGGCCTGCCGCCGCCTACGCTGTGGCTCTTTGTCGCGGCACTTGGGGATAAGCTTGGTCTCCGATACGGCATGTGGGGGCTGCTGAAACTTGCAGCCCGCCTGGCACTCCAAGCCCGGTGACCTGGGCCCCGCTCTTTTGGCGGCATGCCCTTCGCGACTGTTTTGAACCAGGAGAATCTGATGAAAAAAATGCGCATGCTGGCAACCGCCGCCTTGATCGCCGCCACCCCTTTTGTAGCTTCCACTGCCATGGCCCAAAACCCTGCTCCTGCCGCTTCCAACATCGACAAACGCCCCAGCCTGAACCTGGATGCCGAAGCGACCACCCGCGTGCCGGAAGACACCGCCTGGGCCCAGTTCAGCGTCGAGAAGGAATCCAAGGACCAGGCCCAGGCCCAGCAGCTGGGCAAGACCGCGCTGGCCGATGTGCTGGCCACCGCCAAGAAGTCCCAGACCCTGCAGGTCACGACCGAGAACCTGTTCACCAGCCCCGTCTACAACAAGGATGGCAAGGTCACCAGCTGGCGCACCCAGTTCAATGTGCAGCTGGAGTCGACGGACACGGCCGTGCTCGGCCAGACGATGGCCGCGTTGATGGACAAGGCCCGCCTGACCGGCTCGGGCTTTCGCCTGTCCGATGCCGCTCGCAACAAGGCGCAGGACCAGCTGATCGCCGAAGCTGTCAAGAACTTCAACGCCAAGGCCAAGGTCACCGCCAATGCCATGGGCTATGCGCAGTACGAGTACGACACCATCCACCTGAACCAAAGTGGTACCAGCCAGCCGATGCCACGCATGGGCCGGGGCGTGGCCATGATGAGCAAGATGGAAGACAGCAGCGCCCCCGTGGGCCTGGAGCCGGGCTACACCACGGTGTCGGTCAGCATGTCGGGCGCCGTGCGTTTGATCAAGTAAGCCGCGCTTGCTGAGCTTGGTGGGCCCGCCCATCAGCGCTTAGCCCGCCGCAGAGCCAGGTAATGCCGCGCATTACCTGGCTTTTTTGTATCCCTTCACAAAAAGTGATTAACCACTTACCACCATCAACCACTCCCACACGGCGTAAACATTTGTAGCAATATGGGCACCGTAGCCATCCCCGCTAGCAGGAGTGAAGCATGTCCTCTACGGTTCGCCCTTGGCTGCAGCGCAGCCCCCTGTTTCGCTCTGCGGTGCTGGCCGGCACGATCGCCTTGGCGTCCATCCCAGCGGCGCAGGCCGCCAGCGATTTCACGCCGCTACCGGGAACCTGGATCGTCAGCGCCGAGCAAGATGGCAAGCCTGGCCGGGGCATGGCCATCGATGTGCAAGATGGCGTGCTGGTCATGCAGGTCTACAACTACCGGGCCAATGGCACGGCCACCTTCCACCTGGCCGTCGGCAGCATAGACGGCAACCAGGTGGCGGCCCCACTCAAAAGCTACCGGGGCGGGCGCTATTTCGGCAGCGGGCCGCTGTCAGGTGTGGAGGATGGCGATGCGGGCGAGGTGCGCATCGAGTTCACCAGCGCCACGCAAGCCCAGCTGCGCTTCCCCGGCGAGCCCATGGTAGCGATCCAGCGCTTTCGGTTTGAGAACACCCCGGCTTCTGCGCTGCCCTCCGCATACTGGCTCATGTCCATGCTAGACAGCAGCGGCAAGGCGGTGTACTCGGCCATTGCGCTCAGCGGGCTGGACACCAGCACCGGCCCCGCGATGGCCATGGCGCTGCCCAATGGCACCCAGATCCAGGTCTCCTGCAGCTACAGCGCCACCTTGCAAGGCTTTAACTGCAGCAATGGCAGTGCCACGCCCGCCGTCAGGCTGCAGTTCCAGACGGCGCTCCAGCAGCTGAGCGGTACGGCGCAATTGGACGGCAGCAGCTACCAGTTGGTGGGCCAGCGCATGCTTAGCCCGGATGGCTATGACTCGCTGGTGTTCAGCGACACCACGCCGGTCCCCGCCAGCGGCACCTGGATCGTGACAGGCGAGAAAAATGGCCAGCCCGGGCGCGGCATGGCCATCGATGTGCAGACCGGCACGCTGGTCATGCAGGTCTACAACTACCAGGCCGATGGCAATGCCACCTTCCACCTGGGTGTCGGCGCCTTTGCCAGTGGCCAGGCCAGCGCCCCACTCAAGAGTTACCAGGGCGGCCGCTACTTTGGCAGCGGCCCGCTCAGTGGCACTGAGGCCTCCACGGCCGGCGAGGTGTTCCTGGATTTCAGCTCGCCCACACGCGGCCATATCCGCTTTCCGGGTGAAGGAGCCGTCGCCATCGAGCGCTTCCAGTTTGCGCCCGTCGCGCCAGACCCGGCCAGCCTGCTGGGCCACTGGACCTTCCACGACACGACGAACAAGGAAACCGCCCATGTGGCGCTGACCCAGGTCGATGGCACTGCCGCCACCACGGCCGGCGGCGGCGTGCGCTGCAGTTTTCTGAACCCCTCGACCGGCCAGGTGCGCTGCGTGGAGACCTTCACGATCTCCGGCCGGGGCAGTGTCTACCTCAAGGACTACCGCTTTGTGCTGCAGGCCGATACGGGATCGGGCAAGGCCTTGCAGGCCGGTGAGCTGGCGCGCAGCGATGTGCTGCCCGATGACAGCAGCACGCAGAAAAACTCCTTGCTGGCGCTGCGCACGATGGACCGCCGGGGCATGAAGTTGGGTCTGGGTACGTCCTTCTAGCGCAGGCGCGCGGGGCGCTTCGGTCAGTGCAGCCGCGCCAGGATCAGCACCACGCCGGCCACGGTCAGCAGCGCGCCGGCCATGGCCCCCAAGGTGGGCGGCACCTTGGTCTTCCACCACAACAGCGGCAGCAGCAGGATGGGCGAGACAGAGGACAGCATGCCCACCAGCCCGGCGCTGCCGTACTTGAGGGCGGCGAGGATCAAGGTCATGCCCATGGCCATCGACAAAAAGGCGCTGCCCGCCAGCAATTGCCAGTCGCGCGGCGCCATCACGGCAGTCAGGCGCGCCGGCTTCCAACCCACGAGCAGCATCGCATGAAAGCCAAAGCCGGCCGCCATGCGCACGGCCGATGCGGCCACCGGGTCCACATCGGGGCCCACCACCGGCTTGACCACCAAGGTGCCCAGCGCCTGGCCCAGGGCTGCGATCAGCCCCAGGCCCACGCCCACCGCCAGCCGGCCGCGCGTGGCCTCCAGGCTCGATGCGCTACCGGCGCGCTTGCCAAAGGCAATGGCGCACATCACGCCACTCAGCACCAGCGCGCAGCCCAGCATGGCCACCGCGCCCATGCGCTCGCCCAAAAAGAGCGCCGCCAACACGGCCGACATCATCGAATGGGTGGCAAACAAAATGCCCGAGCGGCGCGGGCCCAGCCGGTTCATGCAGGCAAACAGCACCGTGTCGCCAATGAAGATACCGATAAAGCCCGACAGCACCAGCACGCCCACCAGCGCCAAATTCAGGCTTCCCCAGGTGCCCGCCAAGCTGGCCCAGCCGCCCAGCATCACGGTGGCGAACACCATGCGCCAGCGGGTAAAGGCAAAGGC
This sequence comes from Comamonas koreensis, assembly GCF_014076495.1. NCBI lineage: Bacteria > Pseudomonadati > Pseudomonadota > Betaproteobacteria > Burkholderiales > Comamonadaceae > Comamonas > Comamonas koreensis. Next base: position 4,056,676 of record NZ_CP043575.1, read on the forward strand.
GCCCATCTTGCGTGCTACGGGGGCAGAGAACAGCGCGGCCAGCGCCCAGCAGGCGGCGGCCAGGACGGCCAGGGATTCAGGGGGAAAAGGAAAAGGCGACACGGCAGGCGGCAAAATGGGGCGCCGGCGGTGCAAGCTGTCTCGCACCATGCTGCGCAGCTGCTCCAACAGCGCTAGGATGCCCATCCAGACACCCCAGCCCCGGCACCCAGGTGCAAGGACGAGCGATTGTAGAGCCCAGCGATGGCCTTTGCGAGCGCGGCCAGTCGCCCGGGCGGCCAACATCCCTATTCACCAGGATTTCAGGACCAGCATGAGCAAGAAACTACGTATCGCGGTATTGGCGGGCGACGGCATTGGCAAGGAAGTGATGCCCGAAGGCATCCGCGTGCTGGAAGCCGCCGCCAAGCGCTTTGACCTGCCGCTGGAGATGCAGCACTTTGACTGGGCGCATTGCGACTACTTTGCCGCCCACGGCCAGATGATGCCCGACGACTGGAAAGCGCAGCTGCAAGGCTTTGACGCGATCCTGTTCGGCGCCGTCGGCTGGCCAGCAACCGTGCCCGACCATGTCTCGCTCTGGGGCTCGCTGCTCAAATTCCGCCGCGAGTTCGACCAGTACATCAACCTGCGCCCGGTGCGTTTGTTTGACGGCGTGCCCTGCCCGCTGGCTGGCCGCAAGCCCGGCGATATCGACTACTACGTGGTGCGCGAGAACACCGAGGGCGAGTACACCGCGCTGGGCGGCATCATGTTCGAAGGCACCGACCGCGAGATGGTGCTGCAAGAGGCCGTCTTCACCCGCAAGGGCGCTGACCGTTTGCTCAAGTTCGCCTTTGACCTGGCCCAAAGCCGCAGCAAAAAGCATGTGACGCTGGCCACCAAGTCCAACGGCATTGCGATCAGCATGCCCTGGTGGGACAAATGTGCCGAAGCCATGGCCCAGAACTACCCGGACGTGGTGCTGGACAAGCAGCACATCGACATCCTGACCGCCCGCTTTGTGCTGCAGCCCGGCCGCTTCGATGTGGTCGCTGCCACCAACCTGTTTGGCGACATCCTGAGCGACCTGGGCCCGGCCACCACCGGCACCATCGGCCTCGCGCCCTCTGCCAACCTGAATCCTGAGCGCAACTTCCCCTCGCTGTTCGAGCCGGTGCATGGCTCGGCGCCCGACATCTACGGCCAGAACATTGCCAACCCCATTGCGATGATCTGGTCGGTGGCGCTGATGCTCGACTTCCTGGGCAACGGCCAGGGCGCCTGGCGCAGCGCGCATGACGCCATCGTCGATGCGATCAGCCAGACCATTCTGAGCGGCCCGCGCACGCCCGACCTGGGCGGCCAGGCCAAGACCCCGGACGTGGGCAAGGCGATTGCACAAGTGCTGGCCTGAACGCCTGCCAGCCCAGGCGGCGCTCGCTGCGCTGGCCAGCGCCCTGCTGGCCTGGGCGCCGCTGGCGCATGCCCGGGGCTATACGCCCCAGGGCCGCTGCGGCGGCTATGACAGAGTCAGCATCGGCAGCCCGGCCGGCACCTGCGTGGCCCTGTTAGCCGATGAACGCGACGGCCTGCGCGCCCCGCGCCGGGTGCTGGAGATCAGCCCCGGGCGCCTGTGGATCATCGACATGGGCAGCTGGATGCCGCGCCAGGGCCGGCTGCTGGAGCTGCGCCTGCCTGCGCCCTCGGCCGCCGCCACACAGCGCCCCCAGGTCCAGGTCCTCGCCGACAAGCTCGACCGGCCCCTCGCCCTGGTACGCGGGCCCGATGCCCAGATCTACATCGGCGAGGCCGGCCGCATCTGGCGCACGCCGGTGCCGGCCGCCGGCCAACCGATCCAGGCGCAAAAGGTGCTGGACCAGCTGCCCGACGACGGCGCCCACCCGCTCAAGGAAATCACGTTCGGGCCTGATGGCAGCCTTTACGTCAACATCGGCTCGCTCACAGACCGCTGCCAGGACGCGCAAGGCGCCCTGCCCCATCCCTGCCCCGAGCGCGGGGCGATGCAGTTTCGGGGCGCCGTATGGCGTGCGGTTCTGCGCAGCCCTGCGCTGCAAGGACAAGCGCCGGTGCAGCAGTTCGCACCCTTTGCGCTGGGCCTGCGCAATTCCGTGGCCCTGGCCACCCTGCCCGACGGCCCCGCTGCTGGCAGCCTGTGGCAGGCCGAAAACAACATCGACTACCGCGACAAGAACGAGCCGCCCGAAGAGCTCAACGAGCTGCTGGAAGGCGCCGACTATGGCTGGCCTTACTGCATAGGCGCTCAGCGCCCGGCGCGCGGCTACGAGCAACGCGCGCGCTGCGCCGCCACCCAGGCGCCGCATATGCGCTGGCCCGCCCATACCGCCCCGCTGCACCTGCTGGCCACCACGCAGGCCAGCCCCTTCCAAGGCCAGTTGCTGGCCGCCTGGCATGGGCCCCAAGGCCACCGCGTCGTGGGCTTTGCGCGCCAGAAAGACGGCAAACCCGGCGGCAAGCCCATCGAATGGCTGGGCCACTGGACGGCCGACGGCAAGACCCGGCCCCTGGGCCGCCCCACGGGCCTGGCACTGAACCATGCCGGCCAGCTGATGGTGGTGGAAGACTACAACCGCACTTTGTTGATGCTGCTGCCCGATACGGCAGGCGCCCCCGCCGCACAGCGCTGACCCGCGCGCTGGCCCGCCTGCCGCCAGCGCGACATCCAGCCGCGCGCCCCGCTTGCCTCTGTTGCGCCCCGGCCTATCATCGGCCCTACTACATCCTTGTTGCGCAGGCCCCTTGACGGGCGCCTCGCGGCCCCCGCGACATGACAGCGCTCAATACCTCCCTGCCTCCAGGCCCCACCCCACCGTCCGGCCTGTATTTCGGCTGGGTGATCGTCGCCGCGTCCACGGTGCTCACCTTGCTCACCGTGGGCATGCGCATGGGGATCGGGCCCTTTATCGTGCCGCTGTCGCAGGACCTGGGGTTCAGCCGCAGCCTGCTGTCATCCATCGTTGCCTTTGGCATGCTGTGCTATGGCCTGGGCATGCCGCTGGCAGGCTGGCTGGTGGCGCGCCAGGGCACGCGGCGGGTGCTGCTGCTGGGCACCGTCATCGTGGTGCTGTCCTGCATCTGGGCGGTCAACGCCCGCACGGCCTGGCTGTTTTTCTGGTCCTATGGCGTGGCGCTGTCGCTGGGCCTGGCCTTCACCAGCCCGGTAGCGGTCACGCCAATGATCAGCAGCTGGTTCATGCGCCAGCGCGGCATGGCGCTGTTCTTTCTGTCCACCGGCTCGATGGCCGGTATTGCGGTGATGACGCCGGTCTTCACTTTCACGATTGCGCGCTGGGGCTGGCAGCACACCCTGCTGGGCTTTGCGCTGGTGTTTGCGCTGATCGTCAGCGCCATGGCGCTGTGGGTGGTGCGCGATGACGCGCCCGAGCACACCGACCTGACCCCGGCCGAACAAGCTGCCCGCCAGGAGCGCCTGCGCGCCATGGCCGGCCAGCCCGCCGCGCCCACCTTGGGTTTTGCGCAGGCCGTGGCCACTGCGCCTTTCTGGCAGATCTTTCTGGGCCTGTTTGCCTGCGGCTTCAGCATGAACCTGCTGGGCACGCATGGCGTGCCCATGCTGATGGACCATGGCTTTGATGCCGGCAGCAGCGCCGGCGGCATTGGCCTCATTGGCCTGGTCGCCATCTTCAGCACCTTGGGTCTGGGCAAGCTGTCGGACATGGTGCCGCGCCGCTACATCCTGGCCGTCATCTACCTGGTGCGGGGCCTGGGCTTTGTCGGGCTGGTCGCCGTCATCCACCACTGGCAGCTCTATGCCGTGGCCGCCCTGGGCGGCATTGTCTGGGCCGGCTCGATTGCCGCGTCTTCGGCCATTTTGGGCGACCTCTACGGCATCAAGCTGGTGGGCATGCTCTACGGCTGCGCCTACCTGGGCCACCAGATTGGCGCCATGATCAGCAGCTGGCTGGGCGGCTGGGCCTATGAGCAGTTCGGCACCCACTGGATTGCCTTTGGCGCCGCCGCCGTGCTGCTGGTGCTGGCCGCTGGCGTATCGCTGCTGCTGCCCACGCGGCTGGCAGCCAACGCGCGTTAAGGCTGTATCGGCATCAGTCGATCTTCAGCTTGGTGGCCTGCGCCACTTCAGCCCAGCGCTTGATCTCGCTGTTAAAGAAGCGCTGAAAGCTGGCGGGGGAATTGGGCGCCGGCGGCAGCATAAAGCCATTGCTCTGGTACTTGGCCCGCACATCGGGGTTGGCATTCAGCGCGCGGTTGATGGCCTTGTTGACGGTCTCCACCACCTGGGCCGGTGTACCGGCGGGCGCAAACACGCCAAACCAGGCGGCGACCTCAAAGCCGGGCACGCCGGACTCGGCGACGGTCGGGATATCCGAGGCGAAACCCACGCGCTCTGCAGTCGTCACCGCCAGGCCCTTGAGCTTGCCGGCGCGGATCTGCGCGAGCAGCGGCGGCAGGTTGTCCATCATCGAATCCACCTGCCCGCCCAGCAGGTCCGACACCGCCGGGCCGCTGCCCCGGTAGGGCACATGCAGGATGCTGGTCCCCGTCTTGAGCTTGAACAGCTCGCAGCCCAGATGGGCCGACGAGCCACTGCCGGGCGACGCGCAGGTCAGCTTGTCCGGGTGCTGCTTGCCATAGGCGATGTACTCGGCCACCGAGTTGACCGGCAGCTTGGCGCTCACGGCCAGAATATTGGGCACCACATTGAGCTGGGCCACCGGTACCAGGTCCTTGCCGGCATCAAAGGCCAGCTTGGTGTAGAGGCCCTGGTTAATCGCCGTGGAGATGGATCCCACAAACAAGGTATAGCCATCGGCTGGCGCACGCACCACATATTCGGCACCGATATTGCTGTTGGCGCCTGGGCGGTTTTCGACGATGAAGGACTGGCCCAGGTCCTTGCCCAGCGCGTCCGCCATCAGCCGCGCACCAATATCGGTGGCACCGCCGGGCGCATAGCCCACGACCAGTTTGACGGGCTTGCTGGGGTAGCCAGCAGTTTGTGCATGTGCTGCAGGCATCACGGCCCATGCAGCGGCCAGGGCCAGTACGGCCTTGCTTGGTTTCATCATTTTTGTCTCCTTGATGGCAAATGGGTGCAGCGCGTTTAACGCTGACTGGGGGGCAGCGAAAAATCGCCCTGAATGCGCAAATAGTCCGCTGTCAGCTCCTGCGGGCGGTTGACACCCAGCAGCGCCAGGTTGGTCATCAGCTCCTGGCGGAACAGCTGCACCGCGTGCGCAATGCCCGCCTCGCCGGCCACGGCCGCACCAAACAGCTGGGGCCGGCCGGTGAAGACCAGGTCAGCGCCCAGCGCGATGGCCTTGAGCACATCGCTGCCCCGGCGAAAGCCGCCGTCGATGAACACCGGGTAGCCGGCAGGCACGGCCTGCCGAATCTCGGGCAGCGCCTGCAAGGGGGAGATGCAGGCATCGAGCTGGCGCCCGCCATGGGTGGAGACGATGACCGCATCGGCGCCATGGGCCACGGCGAGCCTGGCGTCCTCCGGGTGCATGACACCCTTGAGCACCAGCTTGCCCTTCCAGGCTGCGCGTATCTGGTCTATGCAGTCCCAGTCGAGCTGGTCGCGCTCGCCCCGAAAGCCATGGGGCGGGTCGGCAGTGATGGCCGGCCCCGCCTCATGGGCCAGGTTGGCGAACCGGGGCACGCCCTGGCTGAGGACCGTGCGCAGGAACACATCGCAGCTCCAGCGCGGGTGGCGCAGTCCGTCGAGCAACAAGGTCCAGCTGGGGCGAAACGGCACGGTAAAGCGCAGGCGCTGCAGGTTCTCGCGGTTGGCGCCCACGCAGGTGTCGATGGTGACCACCAGCACGGGGATCTGGGCCTTTTCGAGGCGCTGCAGCAGCGGCAGGATGCGCGCCATATTGCCCGGCAGGTAGGCTTGGTACCAGCAGCGCTGGCCATGGGCGCTTTGCAGTTGCTCCAAGGGCACGGTCGATGCGCCGCTGATGATGAAGGGCAGCGCCTGTGCCTGCGCCACCTTGGCCAGCGCCGCGTCGCAGTCCTTCATCACGATGGCAGCAAAGCCGGTGGGCGCAAAGCCCATCGGCAGCGAATAGGTCTGGCCCCACAAGGTGGTGGCCGTGCTGCGCCGGGCCACATGGCGCAGGCCACGCGGCACAAAGCCAAGGCGCGAGAAGGCCTGCAGGCTTTGCTGCAGCGATACGCCGTCTTCCGTGCCGCCGCAGACATAGCCGCGCACACAAGCAGGCAAGCGCCAGCGGGCAGCGCGTTCCAGATCGGCAATCGAGAGGTAGTGGTGCAGCGCGGCCATGTGCGCAGTCTCCGTCGTTGTTCTTGTTGAACCACGCATTGTTCGCAAGGCCGGGCTGCTGGGCAAACGAAATTAAATGATCGGGCTATTCCAAAATTTCATGCAGAGGGCGCGCTGGCATGCGCCTGCGCCAGCACCCAATCGACAAAATGGCGGATCTTGGGCAAGGCCGCGCAGTGGCTGGCGTGCGCCACATAGTAGGCGCCATCGCTGGGCTGGACAAAGGGCCAGGGCTGCACCAGGCTGCCCCGGGCCAGCGCCTGCTCGGCAAACATGCGCGGCATGATGGCCAAGCCAATGCCTTCTTGCGCGGCCTGCAGGCACATCGAGAAAGTGTCAAAGCGCGGGCCCCGGTAGGCATCGAACGGCACAAAGCCCTGGCTACCAAACCAGTCGCGCCAGATCTCGGGCCGAAAGGAGCACTGGATCAGCGGCAGCTGCTCCAGCTCAGCGAGCGACGCCAGGCCATTAACGGGCAGGATCTCTGGCGCACAAACGACTGCCACATCGGCCTCGAACAGGCGGTGGCAGTCCGCACCCGGCAGGCTGCCTTCGCCATAGAACAGCGAGACGTCGATGCGCGCCTGCATCAGGTCAAAAGGCCGGGCATCGCCCTTGGTGACAACCTGGATATGCGGGTAGGCCTGCATGAATTGCCGCAGGCGCGGAATCAACCAGGTGATGCCAAAGGTGGGCTGCACGGCAATCGCCAGCGTTTCGTCCGCCTCGCCATAGCCCATCACATAGCGGGCCGAGGCATCGACCTGGTTCAGGATGCTGCGCACCTCGCCCAGGTACATGCGGCCGGCCGGCGTCAGTGCCAGCCCGCGCGCCGAGCGGTGGAACAGCGCCTGGCAGACGGTGGCTTCGAGCTGGGCGATCTGCTTGCTGATCGCGCTCTGGGTCAAGAACAAATCCTGGGCCGCCAAGGTAAAGCTCATGTGGCGCGCCACGGCCTCAAAGCACTGCAGCGCCATCATCGACGGCATGACGCGTTTTTGCATCTCAGGCCACTCCCTTGCGTGCGCGCTGCTGGGCCAGCTCCTGGTCAAGAATGCTGCCCAGGTGCTGGAGCAGCACACGGGCCTGGGCCTCAGGGCGGCGCTGGCTGACGAGGATCAGCGGCGCCGCCAGGCCGGGCGCAGCACTCAGCCGCCGGTAGGCCAGCCCGTCGCCGCGCAGCTGCTGCAGCGAGGCCGGCACAATGCTCAGGCCCAGGCCTGCGGCCACCAGGCTCAGGGTGGCGGTCAGGCGCGGGGCCTCTTGCACCACCTGCGGATGAAAGCCCGCGCCCACGCAGGCGGCCACAATGCCATCGTGCAGGCCGGGGCCCGCAGGCCGCTTGTACAGCACCAGCGGCTGGCCCCGCAGCTGCGCCAGCGGCAAGGCGCGTTTGGACTGCATCAGCGCATGCCCGGCCGGCCCGGCCACCACCATCGGCTCACTGAGCAAAAGGCGGCTGCTGAGGCTGGGCTGCGCCTCCCAGGCCGAGCGCACCAGCGCGGCATGCAGGCGCTGCGCCAGCAGCGCCTCGAGCAGCTCGCCCGAGCCCGCCTCCTCCAGGGTGACCTTCACGCGCGGCCACTGGGCCCTAAAGGCCCGCAGCACCTGTGCCACCAAGGGGTGGAGCGCTGCCGAGCTGGTAAAGCCAATGGCCACATGGCCGAGCCCGCCCTGGGCGGCATCCTGCACCAGGCCGGCCATGGCCTCCACCCGGGCCAGCACCATGCGCGCCTCCTGCACCAGCGCCAGGCCAGCCGCGGTGGGCCGCATGCCTCGGGGCAGCCGCTCCATCAACGGCGTGCCCATCTCCGCCTCCAACTGCTGCAGCAAGCGCGTCAGCGGCGGCTGCTGCATGCCCAGCTGCTGCGCAGCCCGGGTCAGGTTGCCACATTCGGCAATGCAGACCAGGGCCTTCAAATGTCTCAGCTCCATCCAGCAATACCTCAAAAGTATGGATAAGGTTTTTATAGCGTATTTGTCAGCATGGGTAAAGCGCACTACAGTGCCCAGCACCACACAAGGAGAACCCCATGACCTGGTCCGCCCAGCATTACAGCCAGTTTGAAGCCGAACGCACCCGTCCCGTGCGCGATCTGGTAGCCGCCATTCCGAACACCGAGGTGCAGACCGCGATCGACCTGGGCTGCGGCCCCGGCAACTCCACCGAGGTGCTGCAGGCGCGCTACACCGAAGCGGCCGTGACCGGCCTGGACAATGACGAGGACATGCTGCGCGCCGCGCGCGAGCGCCTGCCGCAGACGCCGTTTGCGCTGGCCGACATTGGCCACTGGCAGGCAGCGCTGGCCGTCGATGTGATCCTGGCCAATGCCAGCCTGCAGTGGCTGCCCGACCATGCCCGCCTCTACCCGCAGTTGCTGCAGCAACTGCGCGCTGGCGGCAGCCTGGCGGTGCAGACGCCCGACAACCTGCAAGAGCCCGCCCATGTGCTGGCGCGCGAGGTGGCCGCGCAAGGCCCCTGGGCCTCACGCATCGGTGCGGTGCGCCACCCGGACCGCCACAGCCTGGACTGGTACTACGCGCTGCTGCAGCCGCTGTGCCGCCGAGTCGATGCCTGGCGCACCACCTATATGCACCCGCTGGCCAACCACGAGGCGGTGGTGGAATGGTTCAAGGGCTCGGCGCTGCGCCCGTTCTTGGCGCAGCTCGATGCACCGGAGAAGACGCAGTTCCTGGCCGACTACCTGGCCGCCATCCGCCAGGCCTACCCGGCGCTGCCCAGCGGCACGGTGCTGCTGCCGTTCCCGCGAATCTTTATCGTGGCAACCCGTTGATTCGAGCCTTGGGCACTAAGCCTTGGGCAACTGCGGCGACGTGACCAGGTCGTCCAGACTCAAGCCCTTTTCGCGCAGCAGCGCTTCGAGCAGGGGCTTGAGTTGGCCCAGGCTCTCGTCCACCGCTTCGCGAACGGTGTCGACGACGACCTGGGTGCTGCGCTCGATCTCGATGTTCAGGCGGTCACCAGCGCGCTTGTCGCCAAACACGGTCATGCGCAAGGTCTCGGGAATCAGCCAGACCTCGAACCAGCCTTCCTGGCGATTCACCTCAGCAACGGTCAGGCTGGCGCCATTGATGGCGATATAGCCCTTGGCAAACACATAGCGGCGAAAAGCCTCGGGTACCGCCACGCGCATCACATGGTTGTTGTCGAACTGGCGCACCTGCGCCAGGGTGCCGGTAAAGTCCACATGGCCCGACAGCGGGTGGCCGCCAATCTCGGCGCCATCCTTGGCTGCGCGCTCCACATTCACCGGCGAGCCCAGTTCCAGCGCGCCCAAGGTGGTGATGTTCAGGCTTTGCTGCATCACATCAAAGCGGGCATGGCTGGCGTCCAGCAGCTCGGTCACCGTGAGGCACACGCCGTCGTGCGAGACACTCGCTCCTATCGCCAGGTCTTCACAAAAGCCCTCGGGAAAGGCCACGGTAAAGCTCCGCAGCCCCGGTTGGTCGTCGATCGCGCTGATGCGCGCCACTGCCTGAATAATGCCGGTAAACACAGCCCACTCCTTACGGCGCTGGCCAGCCTTGGCCAGCTGCTCACTCAAAAAAACAAAACCCGCCCGCCGCCCCTGGATTGGATGGCTCTGAGCGGGCTGGAAGCTATTGAAAGGCGCGGGATCAGGACCCTGCCACCTTCATGCGGTTGACCAAGATGCTGCCCAAGGTCTTGGAGCCGGCGTTGTACTCGTCGGCACCCACGGCCTCGATGCCCTTGAACATGTCCTTGAGGTTGCCGGCAATCGTGATCTCCTCGACCGGGAAGGCGATCTGGCCGTTTTCGACCCAGAAGCCGCTGGCGCCGCGCGAGTAGTCGCCGGTGACCGGGTTCACGCCCTGGCCCATCAGCTCGATCACAAACAGGCCCGTGCCCAGCTTTTGCAGCATGGCATTGAGGTCGTCCGAAGGGCGCGTCTTGGTCGAGTAGAAATGCAGGTTGTGGGCACCGCCGGCATTGCCGGTGGTGCGCATGCTCAGCTTGCGGGCCGAATAGGTGGACAGGAAATAACCGGCCACCTTGCCGTCCTCGATCACCGAGCGCTTGGCCACGCGCACGCCTTCGTCGTCATAAGGCGCGCTGCCCTTGCCGCCGATGATGAACGGGTCTTCGATCAGCTGGATGTGCTTGGGGAACACCTTCTTGCCCAGCGAATGCAGCAAGAAGGAGCTGCGGCGGTAGAGCGCGCCACCGCTGATGGCCTGCACCAGCGAGCCCACCAGGCCGGCAGCCAGCGGTGCATCGAACAGCACCGGGCATTCGGTGGTGGCAATCTTGCGTGCGCCCAGGCGCGACAGCGCCCGTTCGGCAGCGTAGCGGCCCACGACGGCCGGATCGGCCAGGTCGCCCGCACGGCGCATGCTGCTGTACCAGGCATCGCGCTGCATGTCAGCACCCTTGCCGGCAATCGGCGCGACCGACAGGCTGTGGCGCGAGCTGGCATAGCCGCCGGCAAAACCATTGGTATGGGCGCTGTAGAAATGGCTTTGCTGGGCCGAGACACCGGCGCCTTCGCTGTTGGTGATGCGCTTGTCGGTGGCAAAGGCCGCTGCCTCGCATTGCAGCGCCAATTGGGCCGCCGCTTCGCTGTCAATGGCCCAAGGATGGAATAGCTCGAGCGCACGGTGCTCGGCTGCTGGCACAATGTCGGCTGCGTCGGGCAGACCTGCGATAGGGTCCTCGGCGGTGAAGCGTGCAATGTCATAGGCCGCCTGCACGGTGCGCTGCACTGCTTGGGCAGAGAAATCAGACGTGCTGGCGTTGCCACGGCGTTTGCCCAGATAGACCGTCACCCCCAGTGATTTGTCCCGGTTGCGCTCCACCGTCTCTAGCTCGCCTTTGCGCACACTCACCGACAGACCGGAGCCTTCGGAGGCGTCGGCCCCGGCGTCGCTGGCCCCCAGTTTTTTGGCATGCAAGAGCGCCTGCTCGACGAGATCTTTGAAAAATGCGCGGCTGTAGCTGAAGCCGGACTCAGCCTTGGCATCGCCTTGGCTGTTAGAGCTGGATACGGATTTATTCATACTGCCCGCTATGATACTGATAACCGCCATCGCCCAGGCACTGCGCCGGGCGATGGCCTTTTGAACAAAAGCATTTAACCATGTCACGCAAACCCAAAAAAGGCTATTTCGTTCGCGGCAAGTTCGTGGCCGAAGGCAGCGAGCTCGATATCGAACTCAAGGCCGAGCTCAAAGGCACGACCGAGTCGAGCAAATCCGACCTGAAAAAGGAGATGGATGAGCTGCAAGACCTGGGCAAAGAGCTGCTGACCTTGCGCAGCGATCTCTTCAAGCGCCTGGATTTGCCCGAGATTCTGGCCAACGCGTTGGCCGAAGCCAAGCGCATCACCAATTTCGAGGGCAAGCGCCGCCAGATGCAGTACATCGGCAAGCTGATGCGCAAGCTCGAAGACAGCGAAGTTGCCGCCATCAATGCCGCACTGTCCGAGCAAAAGGAAGGCTCCAGCCTGGAAAAGGCTCTGCTGCATGCGGCCGAGCAGTGGCGCGACCGCATGATCGTCAGCGACGATGCCGTCGCCCAGTGGATCAACGAGGCTCCCGATACCGACATTCAGCAGCTGCGCTCGCTGGTGCGCCAGGCCCGCAAGGACATGCCCGGCGCCCATGAGGCCAATGTGCAGGAATCGACCGGCCAGGCGCCCCGCAAGGGCCGCGCCTACCGTGAGCTGTTCCAGCTGGTGCGCGACCATGTGATGGCCGCCCACAGCGCCAGCCGCAGCAGCGCCGATGCGCCCGAAGACGGCGATGACGACGATGACCAGGCCTGATGGCAGCGCAAGGGATAAGGCCATGAGCAACACCTACGACAGCGTCAAGATTGGCCTGGTCTCCATCAGCGACCGCGCCAGCACCGGCGTTTACGAAGACAAGGGCCTTCCTGCGCTGCAGGACTGGCTGGGCCGCGCGCTGCGCAACCCGCTGCAGTACGAGACCCGCCTGATTGCCGACGAAGAGGCACTGATCAGCCAGACCCTCATCGAGCTGGTGGACGCGGGCTGCGCGCTGGTGCTGACCACCGGCGGCACCGGCCCCGCGCCGCGCGATGTGACGCCCGAAGCGACCCTGGCCGTGGCCGACAAGGTGATGCCCGGCTTTGGCGAGCAAATGCGCCAGATCAGCCTGCAGTTTGTGCCCACCGCGATTTTGTCGCGCCAGGTGGCCGTCATCCGGGGCAGCAGCCTGGTCATCAACCTGCCCGGCCAGCCCAAGGCGATTGCCCAGACCTTGGAGGGGCTCAAGGACGCCGATGGCCAGCAGCAGGTGCCCGGCATCTTTGCTGCCGTGCCCTACTGCGTGGACCTGATTGGCGGCCCCTATCTGCAGACCGATGAAGCGGTCTGCAAGGCATTTCGCCCCAAGGGCGCCGAGCGCCCCAGCGCGGGCTAAACGCTCAACAACGCCGATACCCCGCCCAGAGCGCGAAATGTGTACACAGTTTCGCGCTCTTTGCATTGCAGCCGGCCAATGTCCCAGCTCTTTGCGGCGGCGCCGCCAGCTGGCACAGGCTGCGGCATTTTTTGGTTAAATGCTTGCTTGCCACTTTGCCGCTCCCCTCTTCTGAGAGGCGGTGGTTCTTCATTTCGGCGCCTTAGCCCCCACCCGCTTCTTCCTCCATCCAAGCCTTTGCCCCGCAGTGCCAGGCAGCGCTTGCTGTGATTGCGGCCCAGGGCAGCGCCCAGCGCCCCATGCAAAAGTCACCCGTTACGCTCACCTTGCTGTTTGCCCTGTGCACCATGATTGGTCCGCTGGGCATCGATACCTACCTGCCCTCTTTCCATGCCATCGGGCAGGAATTTGGCGCCACGCCGATAGCGGTGCAGCAGACGCTGAGCGTCTACGTCTTTGCGATGGCCAGCACCATGCTGTTCTACGGCACGCTCAGCGACACCTTTGGCCGCCGCCGCGTGCTGATGGTCTCGGCCATCGGCTATTGCATCACCTCGCTGGCAGCGGCCTTTGCCGGCTCGATCGAATCGCTGGTGCTGATGCGCCTGGTGCAGGGCCTGTGCGCCGGCTCGGGCATGGTCATCGTGCGCGCCATGGTGCAGGACCAGCACCAGGGAGCAGAGGCGCAGCGCATGATGGCGCTGGTGATGATGGTGTTTGGCCTGGCCCCTGCGCTGGCGCCCGTGCTGGGCGGCTGGCTGCAAAGCCATGGTGGCTGGCGCTACAGCTTCTATTTCCTCTCGGGCTTTGGCGCGCTGCTGGCACTGCTGATCTGGCGCCAGCTGCCCGAGACGCTGCCGCCCGAGCGCCGCACGCCTTTGAAGCTGCGCGTCATTGCCGGCAACTACCTGCAGGCGCTGCGCAACCGCAAATTCCGCACCATGCTCATCGGCCTGGCGCTGATGGCCGGTGCCAACTCCATCTACATCAGCTCCGCTGCCGAGTTTGTGATGACCATCCTGGGCAAGGACGAAACTGCGCTGGGCTGGCTGTTCATCCCGCTGATCGCCGGCACCATGCTGGGCTCGGCCGTCTCTAGCCTCTTTGCCCGCCGCATTCCGCCCACCGTGCAAAAACGCATCGGCTATGCCTGCCTGCTCATCGCCTGCGCCAGCAACCTGCTCTACAACAGCCTGACGCAACAGCCCAGCGTCCCTTGGGCCGTCCTGCCGATCACGCTCTACACCTTTGGCATCTCGCAGCTGATGCCCATCCTGACCCTGGAAGCCATGGGCCATTTCCCCCAGATGCGCGGCCTGGCCTCGTCTCTGCAGGGCTTTAGCCAGATGATGGTCTTCACCATCATCTCGGGCCTCGTGGCGCCGCAGCTCTTTCACAGCGGCCTGTTGCTGGCGCTGGGCCTGGCGGTGACGGTGCTGCTGGGGATGGCGGTGTTTGCCTGGGCATCGCGCATGCCGGATGCACGGGGGCTGGGGCAGGTGGTTTGAGTTCCGTCTTCGGCGATCAAAAGATTGCGCTACCAGCTCTGCGCATAGGGATGCACATCGTGGGCCCAGCTGATGCCAAGCGCGGCCATCTCCATCAGCAAATCGGGCGGCAACACGATAGCGTAGTTGCGCGCGCTGAAGCTGCTGATCTGTAACACCAAGCGCCCACCTTGACCCTGCAATAGAAGCAGAAAATGCTTATGTGGACGCAGCAGCTCAAGCACTGCAGAAATAGCGTCCTCAGCAGCATCGTCGGAGGACATATATTCGCCCCGCTTGAATGGATCGGCGCTCCAATAGCTTTCAGCGTGAATGCCACCAAGAAGACGCCCCTTGGGCGTTTTGCGCGGCTGCCCCGCCATGCAGAAATGCGTGGGCTCCAGCCCCAGTGTCTCGGTGACTATCTGCGGGTCAATGCTTGGATGCCAAATTCGGAAATCCAGCTTGTAGGAATAAAGTTGCATCTGATCCATATCATCAAAATCAGCTAGCAATCTAGCCGACTTTGCGACGCATCGGAAGTGTCCTAACGCACTCTACCGCTTGCTCCATGCCTGCGCTTGGAAAAAACCGCCAGGGCACCCGAAGGCGCCACTGGCGGTCAACTACCCATCAAAGACTCGCTATCAGAGCCGCGCCTTGCGCTTGCGGCGCCAGGCCAGCAAGCCCATGCCACCTGACAGCAGCGCCAGCGCTGCATGGCCCAAGGTAGGCACGGGGGTGGCGGTAGCGCCAGGGGTGCCAGGGTTGCCTGGGTCATCGGCGAGCACGGCCACACCACCCGGATCGCGGATGACGCCATTGGCCAGCAGGTCGTCATCGCCGGTCTGGCCGTCGGTGAGAGTCAGGACGACCTTGTTGCCGCTGATCGTGGCGTTGGGGTAGGCATACCAGTGGTCCTGGTTGTTGTCGGCGGTCTTGCCAAACTTGTAGTACTTGGCATTGGCCGGCAGCGCCTGCGGGTAGGTCATCTCCACCGTGGCGCTCTGGCCTGGCTGGCCGCCGGTCAGCTGCAGGCTGACGACGCCAAACGGAAAGCTCAGACCACTGGGCGCGGCCGCTGCCGGGCTTACGGCAACCGCCTGCGCGGCATCAAAGGCCCACAGGCCCGTGCCGCCGCCTTGCACGGTGGCTTGCATCTCGCCGTCCTTGCCGATGGGGGTCAGGGATGCGCTGGCGGGCTTGGCCGCAAAGTCAAAACGCACTTGGCACTGCGCTGCAATCGTGCCGGTGGTGTAGGCCGTTTGGTCGGCATTCCATTGGCCAGCCGGGCAGGTGCTGTCTGCCGCCAGGCCCACCAGCTGGTAGCCCGGTTGGGGCACCACGGCGCAGGTGCTGGTCTGGCCGGGCACTGCGCTGCTGCAGCTCACATTACCGGCAGCGGGTGCATTGGGTGTGCCCACCACGCCATCGCTGCCATCGCCCACCACCAGGGTCAGCGGCTGGCCCATGATCACATAGCTGTAGATGGCATCCATCTGGTAGCGATAGCCGGGCATGACGATGGCCGTGCCTGCGCTGCTGAAGCTGAGGCCTCCTTTGCCATCGGGCACTGCCGTAGCGGTACCACCCAGGTACACCAGCTCGGTGGCGGTAGCATCGCTTTGCGCACGCAGTTGGGTGGTCAGGGTCACACCCAGGCTCAGCGGCTCGTTCAAGGCCAGTGCGGCCGTTTGCGGCTTGGCAGCGATCTCGACCGGGAAGTTGCTGGCCAGGTAGGCGTGGTCGGTGGTGATGCCGTTGGTGCCCCAGCTGTAGTACTTGTAGAAGTCAGTGGCCGTATTCACGGTCCATGGCCAGAAGGTCACGCCCCGGTGCTTGGCCGCTTCCATCGTGCTTTGACGAATGGCGGTGTAGCTGGGGTTGAAGGTCGAGGAGTTGGCCTGGGTGGCCTCAAGCACATTGCGCACGCTGGCGGGGACATCTGCGCTGTCGGCAATGCTGTTGAGGAAGCCGCCGGTCAGCTCGGGCATTTGCTCGCCGCTGCGCTTGAGCTGGTCGGCAATGAAGGAGATCGCAACCGACTGGTCGGCCACCCCCTCTTCGGCCATTTCCTTCTTGAGCTGGGCAATGATGCGCGGGTTGCTGCTCTTGAGCTCGATCACATGGGTGATGGGCTTGTCCTTGAACGCCTGGAAGTACTCACGCATCGTGGGCACCTGGTAGCCCTTGGTCTTGGTGGCCAGCGCCTTGACCTGCGCGAGGCTCATGTCCTCCACATTGCCCGTGCCATTGGTGGTGCGATTGACGGTGTCGTCATGCATGATGACCAGGTGGTCGTCGGTGGTGATGTAGATGTCGTTTTCCACGGCATCGGCACCGGCAGCCACTGCCGCCTTGGCGCTTTCCAGCGTGTTTTCGTCCTCGCGGCTAGGCATGCCACGGTGGCCGATGACCAGCGGCTTGCGCAGCAAGGTGTTGGTGGGCAGCTTGCGCAGCACATCGGCGTAGGCGGCGCTGTTGGCAGAGACGACGCCGTTGACACCGCTGACCAGCACCTTCGCTGCTTGCTCGGGGGTTGCGGCCTCGGCATTGCTCCACACCGTGATCAGCAGGCGCTGCAGATGGGCGACAAACGCGCGGGTTGTCAGGCCCTCGGGCAGGATCGCGATCTTGGCGCCCGCCCGGTTGGTCTCGCCCACGATGGTCAACAGATCGGCCTTGGACGTGGTCAGCTTGCGCTCGCTGAAATCCACCGCCGTGCGCAGTTTGGGCAGCGCCACACGGGCCTGCTTGAGCAATGCCACATCGCTGGACAGCAAGGTCAGGTCGGCGAGATTGTGCACCTGGTCGGAGAAGGTCACCAGCGCGTTCAGGGTCGCTGCATCCTGGATGCGCAACAGCGCAATGGTGTTGCGGTTGGACTGGGCAAAGTAGGCCGCCAGCGTGCCGACGTTGGCACCGCTGGCATCAAGCAGATTGAGGCTGCTGTCCAGCGTCCACAGCGCATGGCTGGCGCCGGTGCCAGCCAGCGATTGCAGGCCTTGGGCCGCCTGTACCAGGGTGGGTGCCATTGCCGCTGCGCTGCCGGCGTCCTGCACGGCCACGGGCATATCGAACTCAGGCAGCGGCGTGATCTGCTCGGTCACCTTGATGCTTTTGACACGCATGATGAGGCCGGCCGTCTGCATGCCGATGCCGCCCTTGGCCAGGTCGGCGCTCAGCATGGTGTCGTGCTGCAAGGCGCCATCGAGGTACTGGCGCACCCGGTTGCCATGGACCACCACGCTGGCGGTGTAGGTCTTCGCGGCGCTGATCGCCTCGGTGAACGGCTTGGTACCCTGCACCGACCAGGCGCCGGCCTTGCGGAATGCAAACTCGGTGCCGTTATTGGCCGTAGCCGCCTGGCGAATCGCGAACTGGTAGTAAGGCTCGTGGGCTGGGGTATTGGCAGCGGGCGAGGTGCGGTACATCACGCTACCCCAGCGAGCGGTGTTGTTGGGCTGCTCGAAGCTGAACTCCACATCCACGCGGTAGTTGGATAGATTTTCCAGCGCTACTGGCAAGAGCACGGCCGTCATCGCGGTGCTATCGGCCTTGCCGTTGATCAGAAGATGGCCGGTGCTGGCATCGATAGTCACCGTGCCCTTGTTCCAGCTTGCGGTGCGCCAGCCATCAGGCAGCTTGGTCGCTGCCGGGTCGTTGAACACATGCGAGGCATAGACCTGGCCTTGCGGGTCAGCAGAGGCCAGCTTGGCCTCCAGCGCCTGGCCAGCGGGGGTCTGCAAGGCCAGGTCTGCCGCTGTCGTGGTTTGTGTGGTGAGGATGAGCAAAGAGGCCATGGCGGCCACAAGGGGTAAGCGTCGCATAGGGATCCCAAAAGAAAGGCGGAAGTGTTGCAACGGCGGGTGACATCCTGATGAAAAAAATTTGACACCCCCACTCTCAAGCCAGCATGCCCTGCGGACAAAAATATCTATGTGTTATTTGGTATGCATTTGTATTTATCTAACTCTCAAATATCTACCTGGTCGGGCGGGCCGGTAACGTGGGTGACAAACGCGCTGGGCTGCGCCCGTTTTCACCCTGTCGCCATCTGGCATCTGCTCTTAGCATGGGTGTTGCAAAACCAAAGCAACCCATAACAAAGGAGTCTCATATGCCCACCCCAACCTCCCTGCGCTTTCGGCCCACGCTCAGCGCCTGTGCCCTCGCCTGCTGCGCGATCACCGGAACGGCCCAGGCACAGGCCCCAGCGCCGGTGCGCCTGGGTTTCCTGACGGATATGTCCAGCCAGTATTCGGACGGCGATGGCAAAGGCGGCGCAACCGCCATCCAGATGGCCATTGAAGACTTTGGCGGCAAGCTGCTGGGCCGCCCGATTGAGCTCTTGTCGGCCGACCACCAGAACAAGGCCGATATCGCCTCGACCAAATCGCGCGAATGGGTCGACACCCAGGATGTCCAGCTGCTGATTGCCGGCACCAATACGGCGACGGCGCTGGCGATGGGCCAGGTGGCCAATGAGAAAAAACGCGTGCTGCTGATCAATGGCGCCTACTCCTCCAACCTGACGGGCAGCCAGTGCTCGCCGTACTGGGTGCACTACAACAGCGACACCACGGCCATTGCGCGCGGCACGGGCCGTGCAGTGTCCGAGCAAGGCGCCAAGACCTGGGCGCTCTTGGTAGCCGACTACACCTTTGGCCACACCCTGGAAGCCGATGTGACGCAGGTGGTGCAGGCCCAGGGCGGCCAGATCGTCAAATCGGTGCGCGCGCCTTTTCATGCGAACGATTTTTCGTCCTACCTGGTGCAGGTGCAGGCCAGCAAGGCCGAGATCCTGGGCTTTGCCAATGCCGGTGGTGACTTCATGAACGCGCTCAAGGCCGCGCGCGAGTTTGGCATCACCCCCAAGATGAAGCCCGTGGCGCTGATGGTGTTTGCCAACGAGGTCGAGAGCCTGGGCCTCAAGCTCGCCGGTGGTCTGATGTTCACCGACAGCTGGTACTGGGACCGCTCGCCCGAGGCCCGCGCCTGGACCGACCGCTACTACGCCCGCACCAAGAAAATGCCCACCTCGCTGCAGGCCTCCGACTACTCCTCGGCGATGAGCTACTTCAAGGCCGTGGAAAAGGCGCAGAGCCTGGACGCGGACAAGGTGATGCAGACGCTCAAATCGATGCCGCTCAACGACATGTTCGGCAAGGGCAAGATCGAGCCCAATGGCCGCTATGTGCACGACATGTACCTGCTGCAGGTCAAGACGCCTGAGGAGTCCAAGGGCAAGCATGATTCGTTCAAGCTGATCAAGGCGCTGCCGGGCGAGACGCTGTTTGCCAGCAAGCAAGAGGCCCAGTGCCCGATCTGGAAGTAAGCGACTGAACTGGGAAAGCAGCCTGCAGGCGGGCTGCGCCAATCCTTGGCAGGGTTTGAGGGATAAGGGTTAGCCCTATATTTGAGGGCTATCTAACCCTTTGCTTGCGCCTGGTCAGAATGGGGGCATGCGCTGCGCCCCAAGCTGGCAGGACTCTTGCTTGCCCTTTTCCCATGACCCGATACCGCCTCTTTGCCAGCGCAGGCTTTGCGCGCGTGAGCCAACTGACCTCCGACAAATTCCGCTGGGCGCTCAAGACCGGCTCATCCGGCCATTCCTGGCTGGAGGATGGCATTGCGATGGCGGTCGGCATCTTGCTGATCTCCACCGCCTTGGTGCTGTACAAGAGCGCGGGGCTGCTGACCGGCGGCATTGCCGGCATTGCGCTGCTGGGGCACTACGCCACCGGCACCGATCTGGGCCTGCTGTTCTTCTGCCTGAATTTGCCGTTCTACTGGCTGGCTGCCAAGCGCATGGGCACTGCCTTTGTGGTCAAGACCTTTATCGCGGTAGTGGCCACGTCCTGGCTCACCGAGCTGCTGCCAGCGCTATTGGCCATCTCCTATGTGTCCCAGCCGCTGGCTGGCATCCTTGGCGGTGTGCTGCTGGGCACAGGCTTTTTGATTCTGTTCCGCCACCGGGTCAGCCTGGGCGGCTTTGGCATTCTGGTGCTCTACCTGCAGGAGCGCCATGGCTGGTCGGCTGGCAAGGTGCAGATGGGCCTGGACTGCCTCATCGTGGCGTTCGCGCTGTGGCTGGTTCCGGCCGTGTCGGTCGCCTGGTCGATTGCAGGCGCCGTGATCCTGAACCTGATCGTCGCGATGAACCACCGCAAGGACCGCTATATCGCGGTCTGATTCGGCCGTTGAGCCGCTTTAGTCAAACCCGCGCATCTGCGCCCAGTCGCCAAAGGGTGCGCGGTCGGCACGCAGGCTGTTGATCGGCGCCGTCAGGTCTTCATAGCCCAGCGCAATGCCATAGGCCACGCGGTAAGGCTCTGGCGCCTTGAGCACCCGCTCCACTGTGTCGCCATAGCGGCGCCAGTAGCCCTGGGCACAGGTGGCCAGGCCGCGCTCGGTGGCCAGCAGCATGAGGGACTGCAGGTAAATGCCCAGGTCCACCCACTGCGCATAACCCATGCGCTCGTCGGCAAATACCAGCAGGCCCACCGGGGCGCCAAAGAAGCGGCCGTTTTTGGCCAGCTGCTCCAGGCGCGCGGCCTTGTCCTCGCGCGGAATGTCGATAGTCTTGTACAGGTCCTCACCGTTCTTGAAGCGGCGCGTGCGATACGGCTCCCAGAGATTGGGCGGGTAGGTGTAGTTGTTGCCGCCTTCGGGCAGCGGCTGCGCATCTGCAATGGCATCGGTCAGTTCATGCAGCGCATGGCCCGCCAGCGCCACCACCCGCCAGGGCTGCAGGTTGCCGCCCGATGCCGCCTGGGCCGCATCGGCGATCAGGCTATGCACGGCTTGGGCAGAGGGAGCTTTGGGCAAAAAGGCGCGCACCGAGCGGCGCTCTTGCATGGCTTGCGTGACGTTCATGGCAAAGGGCTTTCTGGCGTTGAAAGAGGCTGGCAGATGGCAGTCCGCAGTTTAGTGCAGCGCAGCAAATGTTGCTGACACCGAGGCGCCAATGCGGCCACCGGGTGGTGGCCGCATGGGGTCAACGCCCGCCGCGTACTTACCTGGCCGTCGTGTCGCTGGCGATCGGGATGTAGAAATCGCCCCCCGCCCGGTTGAACTCCGCCGCCTTGGCCTGCATGCCCACGGCAATGCCCTGCTCTTCGGCCACGCCCTGGTTCTTGGCAAACTCGCGCACCTCCTGGGTGATCTTCATCGAGCAGAACTTGGGCCCGCACATCGAGCAGAAATGCGCCACCTTGGCACTGTCCTTGGGCAGGGTTTCGTCATGGAAGGCGCGGGCCGTGTCCGGATCCAGCCCCAGGTTGAACTGGTCCTCCCAGCGGAAGTCAAAGCGCGCCTGGCTGAGCGCATCGTCACGCGCCCGGGCCCCCGGGTGGCCCTTGGCCACATCGGCTGCGTGCGCGGCAATCTTGTAGGCAATGATGCCCTGCTTGACATCATCGCGGTCGGGCAGGCCCAGGTGCTCCTTGGGCGTCACATAGCAGAGCATGGCGGTGCCAAACCAGCCGATCATCGCCGCACCGATGGCGCTGGCGATATGGTCATAGCCCGGCGCGATGTCGATGGTCAGCGGGCCCAGGGTGTAGAACGGCGCCTCGTGGCAGTGCTTGAGCTGCTCGGTCATGTTCGCCTGGATCATGTGCATGGGCACATGGCCCGGGCCTTCGATCATGGTCTGCACATCGTGCTTCCAGGCCAGCTGGGTCAGCTCACCCAAGGTGGCCAGCTCGGCAAACTGGGCCTCGTCATTCGCGTCCGAGGCGCAGCCCGGGCGCAGGCCATCGCCCAGCGAGAAGCTCACGTCGTACTGCTTCATGATGTCGCAGATATCTTCGAAATGTTCGTAGAGGAAGCTCTCGCGGTGGTGGGCCATGCACCACTTGGCCATGATGGAGCCTCCGCGCGAGACGATGCCGGTGCGGCGCTGGGCCGTCAGGTGGATATAGGCCAGGCGCACGCCGGCATGGATCGTGAAATAGTCCACGCCCTGCTCGGCCTGCTCCACCAGGATGTCGCGGAAGATGTCCCAGGTCAGGTCCTCGGCCACACCGCCCACTTTCTCCAGCGCCTGGTAGATCGGCACCGTGCCAATGGGCACCGGCGAGTTGCGCACGATCCAGTCGCGCGTGGTGTGGATGTTCTTGCCGGTGGACAGGTCCATCACATTGTCCGCGCCCCAGCGGATCGCCCAGACCAGCTTCTCGACCTCTTCCTCGATGCTCGAGGTCACGGCCGAGTTGCCGATATTGGCATTGATCTTGACCTTGAAGTTGCGGCCAATGGCCATCGGCTCGATCTCGGGGTGGTTGATATTGGCCGGAATGATGGCCCGGCCCCGCGCCACCTCGTCGCGTACAAATTCGGGCGTGATGATCTTGGGGATCGCAGCGCCCAGGCTGTTGCCCGCCAGGCGCGCCTCGCGCGCAGCATCGCGCTGGTACTCGGCCATCCATTCGCGGCGGCCGTTCTCGCGCAGGGCCACATACTCCATCTCGGGGGTGATGATGCCTTTGCGCGCATAGTGCATCTGGGTCACATTGGCGCCGCTCCTGGCGCGGCGCGGCTGGCGCTGCAGCGCCGCAGCCTCGGCCCGCAGCTGGGCCACGCGCAGGTCTTCTTCGCCGCGCTTGCCGCCGTCATCGAGCGCCACGCGCTGGCGCCCCACATAGTATTGGCTGTCACCGCGCGCAGCGATCCATTCGGCACGCAGCGCGGGCAGGCCCTGGCGCACATCGATGGCCACGGCCGGGTCGGTATAGGGGCCCGAGGTGTCGTAGACGCTGACCTGCTCGCCGTTGGTCAGCGCAATATCGCGCACCGGCACCTGCAGCTGCGGGTGGATGGCACCCGCCAGATAGGACTTGGTCGACGCAGGGAAAGGCAGGCGCGATTGGGCCAGCAGTTCGCTAAAGCGGGCGGCATCGGGGGCATCACCGGTGGCGGGGATGAACAGGGACTCAGGGGCGTTCATGGCAGTCTCCTCAAAGCGGTTGATTTCATCGAACGCTCCGAGACGTGCCGGCCCTCTTCTGCTGCAACACGCCAGGCATGGCTGCTTGGCCGCAACACGCCCATCGACTACACCCCGGCCCGGCCGTGCTGTGCGTGGTGCCAGGGCCGCTGTTAGGTGGCCATGGCGGCACCTGTTGCGCGCTGACAGGTGTCGTCCCCAAAAAAGACAAAACCCCAGTGCGCGAGGCGCCTGGGGTGTGCGTGGCAGGTGGCCGCAGGCGCGTGCCATGCAACGCTGCCTGCCTTCCACCGCTGTGCTTTCAGGGTCCCGCTCTTCTTCCGCCGGCATGAACCGGATCAAGTTCGTCGGGTTCACTACTCAGCAGTCTTGCCACTGCCTTTCGCATCTCAGCGCTTTCGCACACCCCGGAGCTGCGAGCAGTATAGCCGCTTCACGCCGCGCCTGCAGCCCCGTTTTTTGCGGCGCGCTGGTGCTTACCCCAGTAGGCGCGCGCCAAGCAGCCTGCAACCATCGGGGCGCAGCAGCCCACGGGTGCGCCGCACCTGGCAGCCGCACTGCACGCCTGTCTATTTGAACAAGGAGACCTTCCGATGAATGTTCCTGCAATGCCCTCTTTGCGTTCTGCCCGGCCGCACCGGCGACGCGCGATTGCGGCCGCTGCCGCTGGCTGTGTGCTGGCCCTGCTCGCCCAGGGTGCGCTGGCGCAAGACAAGGTGCGGATCGGCTTCATCACCGACATGTCCAGCGTCTATGCCGATGTCGATGGCAAGGGCGGGGCGTTGGCGCTGCAGATGGCGATTGATGACTTTGGCGGCAAGCTGCTGGGCAAGCCGGTGGAGCTGATGGTGGCCGACCACCAGAACAAGGCCGACCTGGCCGCCTCCAAGGCCCGCGAATGGTTTGACCAGCGCGATATGCAGATGCTGGTGGGCGGCACCACCTCCAGCACCGGCCTGGCGATGGCCAAGGTGGCCGAGGAGAAAAAGCGCCTCATCATCGTCAATGGCTCGGGCACATCCGCGCTGACCAATGACCAGTGCAGCCCCTACACCGTGCATTACGCCTATGACACCGTGGCCCTGGCCAAGGGCACCGGCGGCGCCATTGTGGCGCTGGGCGACAAGGACTGGTTCTTTCTGACGGCCGACTATGCCTTTGGCCATGCGCTGGAGGCCGATACCACCAAGGTGATCAAGGCCGCAGGTGGCCGCGTGGTGGGCGCCGTGCGGCATCCGATCAATGCCTCGGATTTCTCATCCTTCCTGCTGCAGGCGCAAAACTCCAAGGCCCAGATTCTGGCAATGGCCAATGCCGGTGGCGACACCATCAACACCATCAAGGCCGCGCGCGAGTTTGGCGTGACCAAGACCATGAAGCTCGCCGGCATGCTGCTGTTCAGTTCGGACATCCACAGCCTGGGGCTCAAGCAGACCGAAGGCCTGATGTTCACCGACAGCTGGCACTGGGACCTGAACCCGGAAAGCCGCAAGTTCTCGGACCGCTTCTTCGAGAAGTTCAAGAAGATGCCCACCTCGCTGCAGGCGGCCGATTACTCGGCGATGATGACCTACCTGAAGACGGCCGACCGCATCAAGTCCACCGATTCGGACAAGGTGATGGCCGCGCTGAAGGCCGAGCCCCTGTCCGACTTCTATGCCAAGGGCGTTGTCCGCCCTGATGGCCGCTACGCCCATGAGATGTACCTGATGCAGGTCAAGGCCCCGGCCGAATCCAAGGGCGCCTGGGATTACTTCAAGGTGCTCAAGACGCTCAGCCCTGACGAAGTCTGGACCACCAAGGCCGAATCCAGCTGCAAGCTCTGGAAGTAAGACCGCCCTCCGCGCCCTCCCCAAAAACAAAGACCCGCGCAATGCGGGTCTTTGACTTGGGCGGGTCTGCAAGCCTCCGCTATTTCTTCTTGCGGTCCATGAAGGCGATCAACTCGCCCATGATGCCGCGGCGGAACGCCAGCACGCAGATCACAAAAATCAGGCCGGTCACAATGGTCACCGACTCACCCAAGGTGTTGAACCACTCGACGCCGGTCAGGCGCGACAGCCAGGTGCCGATATCGCCGATCTTGTTCTCCAGCGCGACGATCACGGCCGAGCCGACGATCGGGCCCGACAGCAGGCCCAGGCCGCCCACCAAGGTCATCAGGATGACCTGGCCCGATGCCGTCCAGTGCACGTCAGTCAAGGTTGCAAAGCCCAGCACCACGGTCTTGAGCGAACCGGCCAGACCGGCCAGCGCAGCCGAGATGACAAAGGCCAGCAGCTTGAAGCGGTTGACGTCGTAGCCCAGCGAGATGGCACGCGGCTCATTTTCCTTCAGCGCCTTGAGCACTTGGCCGAAAGGCGAATGCACCGTGCGCATGATCAGCAGGAAGGCCAGCACCACGATGGCCAGGGCCACGTAGTACATGGTCCAGTCGCTCTCCAGGCTCAGCACGCCAAACAGCTTGCCGCGCGGCACCGCTTGCAGGCCGTCCTCACCACCGGTGAAGGGCATTTGCAGGCAGGCAAAGAACAGCATCTGGGCGAGCGCCAAGGTGATCATCGAGAAATAAATCCCCTGGCGGCGAATGGCCAGCCAGCCAAACACCACACCCAGCAAGGCACCGAACACCACGCCGAACAAAATGCCCAGCTCCGGCGTCAGGTGCCAGACCTTGATCGCATGGCCGGTGACATAAGCCGCACCACCAAAGAAGGCGGCATGGCCAAAGGACAGCAGACCGGTGTAGCCCAGCAGCAGATTGAACGCACAGGCGAAAAGTGCAAAGCACATCAGCTTCATCACGAACACAGGGTAGGCCCCCATGAACGGCGCAGCGATCATGCCGAGCAGCAGCAACCCATACCCCAGTTTGGCAAACTTCTTGGAATTCATCCCCTCACCTCACTTCGCTTTGCCAAACAGGCCAGCCGGGCGCACCAGCAGCACGATGACCATGATCACGAACACGACGGTGGCCGAGGCTTCTGGGTAGAAGACCTTGGTCAGCCCTTCGATCACGCCCAGTGCCAGACCGGTGACGATGGCGCCCATGATGGAGCCCATGCCACCGATCACCACCACCGCGAACACGGTGATGATCAGGTTCTGGCCCATCAGCGGCGTGACCTGGTAGACGGGCGCTGCCAGCACGCCGGCAAAGGCGGCCAGGCCCACGCCAAACGCATAGGTCAGCATGATCATCAGCGGCACGTTGACACCGAAAGCCTCGACCAGACGGGGGTTCTCGGTGCCGGCCCGCAGGTAGGCGCCCAGGCGGGTTTTCTCGATCACATACCAGGTGGCAAAGCAGACGATCAGCGAGGCTACCACCACCCACATGCGGTAGTTGGGCAGCAGCATCACGCCAACGTTGGTGGCGCCTTCGAGCAGCTCGGGCGTGTCGTAGCCCAGGCCCGAGACGCCGTAGATCGAGCGGAACACGCCCTCGATCAGCAGCGACAGCCCCAAGGTCAGCAGCAGGCCGTAGAGGTGGTCGAGCTTGTAGATATGGCGCAGCAAAAAGCGCTCTATCAACACCCCGATGATGCCCACCAGAATCGGCGAGAGCAGCAGCATCACCCAGTAATTGACCTGGAAGTAGGACGCCGCCATCCAGGTGAACATGGCCCCCAGCATGAACAAAGCGCCGTGGGCGAAATTGATCACATTGAGCAGGCCAAAGATCACGGCCAATCCCAGACTGAGAATGGCATAGAACGAGCCGTTGACCAGACCCAGCAGCAGCTGGCTCATCAAGGCCGGTAATGAGATACCAAAAATTTCCATGAAAAGCTCACGAGTCAGTGAATGAACACAACACGCCTGGCGTCATGCCGCTGCTTTTGCGACCCGTGCCATCAGCGATGGCGGGCAGCCGCAGCAGGCAGCATCGACGCAGGTTAGGTGTGAGCGGTGCTTACTTCCAGAGCGCGCACTTGGATTCGGCCTTGGTCGTCCAGACCTGGTCCGCAGGCAAGGTGGACAGAACCTTCAGGTAATCCCAGGGCTTCTTGGATTCGGCAGGCGACTTCGCTTCGACCAGGTACATGTCGTGCGCGTAGCGGCCATCGGGGCGGATCACGCCCTTGCCGTAGAAGTCGTTGAGCGGCGTGCTCTTGAGGTAGGCCATGACCTTGTCGGCATCGGTGGTCTTGACGGCTTCGACAGCCTTCAGGTAGTTCATCGTCGCCGAGTAGTCCGCCGCATGCAGATCGGTAGGCATGCGCTTGGTCTTGGCGAAGAACTTGTCGGCGAACTTGCGCGTCTCGTCGTTCAGGTCCCAGTACCAGCTGGTGGTGTGCAGCAGGCCTTCGGTGTTCTTCAGGCCCATGCTGTGGATGTCAGACAGGAAGACCAGCAAGCCGGCGGTCTTCATGGTCTTGTTGATGCCGAACTCACGCGCAGCCTTGATGGCATTGATGGTGTCGCCGCCGGCATTGGCCAGGCCCAGGATCTGGGCCTTGGAGTTTTGCGCCTGCAGCAGGAAGGACGAGAAGTCAGATGCGTTGAGCGGGTGGCGCACCGAGCCGAGCACCTGGCCGCCCTTGGCCTTGATGACGGCGGTGGTGTCCGCTTCCAGCGAGTGGCCAAACGCGTAGTCGGCCGTCAGGAAGAACCAGGACTTGCCGCCACGGTCCACCACGGCTCCGCCGGTGCCCTTGGCCAAGGCCACGGTGTCATAGGCATAGTGCACGGTGTAGGGGCTGCACTGCTCATTGGTCAGTGCCGAGGAGCCCGCGCCGCTGTTGAAGTAGACGCGCTTTTTCTCTTGCGCCACCTTGGCAGCGGCCAGGGCCGTGCCGGAGTTGGTGCCGCCAAACAGCATGGTCACGCCGGCGGTATCGATCCACTCGCGCGCCTTGGAGGCTGCGATGTCTGCCTTGTTCTGGTGGTCGGCCGAGACCATCTCGATGGGCTGGCCCAGCACCTTGCCACCGAAGTCATCGATGGCCATCTGGATCGCGACTGCGCCGTTCTTGCCTTCCACATCGGCGTAGAGGCTGGACATGTCGGTGATGAAGCCGATCTTCACCTTTTCTTGTGCCTGGGCAGCGCCTGCGGACAGGGCGACCAAACATGCCACCTGGGCAATGGCTTTGAGCTTTGCTTTCATCTTGTCTCCTAAAAAATATCTGTTCTCAATACATGGCGGCAGTCTGCGCTGCGCCAGGGTTGCAAAAAAGTGGGCTAGACCCCCAGCAAGGTGTTGAGCAAAGGCATCTTGCCTTCGAGCTCGTCGGCGCTGAACTGCTCGACGATCTGGCCATGTTCCATCACATAGAGGCGGTCGGCCAGTGGCGCGGCAAAGCGGAAGTTCTGCTCGACCATCACCACGGTGTAGCCCTTGGCGCGCAGGCTCACGATCATGCGGGCCAGCGCCTGCACGATGACGGGGGCCAGACCTTCGGAGATCTCATCGAGCAGCAGCAGCTTGGCGCCGGTGCGCAGAATGCGGGCCACGGCCAGCATCTGCTGCTCACCGCCCGACAGGCGCGTGCCCTGGCTTTGGCGGCGCTCGGCCAGGTTGGGGAACATCTCGTAGATCTCTTCGACCGACATGCCGGCCGAGCCGGTTTTGAGGTCCGGCGGCAGCATCAGGTTCTCTTCGCAGGAGAGGCTGGCAAAGATGCCGCGCTCTTCCGGGCAGTAACCCAGGCCCAGGTGCGCAATCTTGTGCGTGGGCATCTGGATGGTCTCGACGCCATGGATTTTGATCGAGCCCTTGCGCGAGCCCGTCAGCCCCATCACCGCACGCATCGTCGATGTGCGGCCCGCGCCGTTGCGGCCCAGCAAGGTCACCACCTCGCCCGGCATCACGCGCATGTTCACGCCATGCAGCACGTGCGATTCGCCATACCAGGCGTGCAGATCGCTGATCTCCAGTGCAGGCACTCCGTTTTTCTCATTCATGTCAGTGCGCTCCCTGCAGCTGGCCGTCGGTGGTTCCCATATACGCTTCCATCACCTGGGGGTTCTGCGACACCGTCTGGTAGTCGCCCTCGGCCAGGATGGCGCCGCGCTGCAGCACCGTGATGCGGTCTGCAATCGTCGAGATGACCTTCATGTTGTGCTCGACCATCAAGATGGTGCGCCCGGCCGAGACCTTTTTGATCAGCTGGGTGACGCGCTCGACGTCCTCATGGCCCATGCCCTGGGTGGGTTCGTCGAGCAGCATCAGCTCGGGCTCCATCGCAAGCGTGGTGGCAATCTCGAGTGCACGCTTTTGGCCATAAGGCAGGTTCAAGGTGATCTCGTCGGCCAGGTGCGCCAGGCCCACCTCTTCGAGCAAGGCCACCGCGCGGCCGTTGAGCTTGTCCAAGGTGCGCTCGCTGCTCCAGAAGTGGAAGGACGTGCCCAGCTTGCGCTGCAAGGCGATGCGCACGTTCTCCATCAGGCTCAGGTGCGGGAATACCGCCGAGATCTGGAACGAGCGGATCACCCCCCGGCGGGCAATCTGCGCCGGCTCTTCGCTGGTGATGTCCGTGCCGTTGAAATGGATGATGCCCTTGGTGGGCGTCAAGAACTTGGTCAGCAGGTTGAAGCATGTCGTCTTGCCGGCACCATTGGGGCCGATCAGCGCATGGATCGAGCCCCGCTGCACCGACAGGTTGACATTGCTGACTGCTGTGAATCCCCGAAACTCCTTGGTGAGATCTCGGGTTTGAAGAATGACATCACTCATGGGCACCGCACCGCTTCGCTGGAAAAAAGCGCGGCGCCTATTCCGGGTTGGAAATGCACGCCGCTTCGATGCTGCCAATACTAGGAAAGAATACTGCGATGCAACACTGGGGAAAGCCTGTAGGTGAGGCTGCGTACGCGTTAACCCGTGGGCTTTATGCGCTCACTTTTTGATAGTCACCTGAGGGACAAACGGTCGTCTTTTTGTCATCAAAATCAAGCACGGGCGACAATGCAAAGGCCCTGCCCCGGCCCATTCATACGTACTGTGCATCATCGGCGCTGCAGCATGCCAGCCAGTCGGGCTGCTGCCAAGGCGACAGATCCAGCCTATTGCAGGCGGTGCTTGCTCGCTTCGGGCAGCAGCAAGGGCAGCACATCGATGCCCTCGTCGACCAAAGCGCGTTGCTCCTCCGGGGTGGCGGTGCCCCGGATCGGGCGGGCAGCGACCTCACCCTCATGCATCTGGCGGGCCAGGTCGGCAAAGCCGCTGCCGACATCGTCGGTATTGGCTACGATCTGGCGCGACAGCTCCAGCCAGGCCTGTTGCAGGCGCTGGGCATCGCTGAGCGGGGTTGGGGAGGCCCGGGATGGCGAGGACGACGCCGGCGCACTACCAGGCCGTGCAGGGGCTGCGGCGGCGGAAGCCGGCGCAGCTGGAGCCGCTGGGGCCAGGGAATTGGATTTGCGCGCCAGATGCGGGGCGCTCAGGCCTTTGACGATCTCATGCGAGTTGCACATCGGGCAGCTGAGCCAGCCCTGGCTTTGTTGCTGCTCGAACGCGGCGTCCGAGGCGAACCAGCCCTCAAAGATATGGCCCAAAGGGCAGCGCAGGTTGAAGACCTTCACAGTCTCACCCCGCTCGGCTCACCTTGCGCAGCAGGTACTGGTAGGCAAAACCGGGGAAGGCAAAGGTCAGGAACAAGGTGCCGGTGACGGCATAGAACTCCCAGCCCTGGCTGCTGCGCTGGCCGGCGCGGCCTTCGAGCAGCATCGCAAATGCCCCGATGAGGAAGTACAGCACGACCAGCTCGACCAGGCGGATCCACAGGGCCTTGCCGGCACTGCCGCCGTCATGGCACAGGGGCCCCGCGGCCAAAATACGTTGGTTCAGAAATGGCAGATTGGCCGCAACAAAGCCCGCCACGATCACCAACCAGATGGATGCAGTGATAGACATGCGGGCTTTGTCAGGCTCGGTTGCCGAGCCGCTTAGCTGGCGAGTGCGCGCAGCACGGCGTCAGAGCACAGCTTCATCAGACCGCCGGGCATGATGCCCAGAATCAGCACCAGCGCGCCATTGACCACCAGCACAGCACGCACGTCTAAAGGTGCATGCACCTTGGCGGCGGTGATGGGCTTGTCGAAGTACATGACCTTGACCACGCGCAGGTAGTAGAAGGCGCCGATCAGCGACATGATCACCGCAAACACGGCCAGCGCAATATAGAGGCCACTGCCCGAAGCCACCAGCGCCTGCAGCACGGCCAGCTTCGAGTAGAAGCCCACCAGCGGAGGAATACCGGCCATCGAGAACAGGCAGATTGCCATCACGCCAGCGTACAGCGGGCTGCGCTGGTTCAGGCCGGCAAAGTCGGCGATCTCTTCGCTCTCAAAGCCTTCACGGGCCAGCAGCAGCACCACACCGAACGTGGCCAGGGTGGTCAGCACATAGCTCACGACGTAGAACATCGAGGCGCTGTAGGCGTTGCCAGCGGTAGCCGCTTCGACATTGCCATTGACCACGCCGGACATCAGACCCAGCAGCACAAAGCCCATTTGCGAGATGGTCGAGTAGGCCAGCATGCGCTTGATGTTGGTCTGGGCAATAGCGGCCAAGTTACCGATCAGCAGCGAGAGGATGGCCAGCACGGCCAGCATCTGTTGCCAGTCAATCGCCAGCGGCAGCAGGCCGTCCACCAGCAGGCGGATGACAATCGCGAAAGCTGCCAGCTTGGGCGCGCCGCCCACGATCATCGTGATGGCCGTGGGTGCGCCTTGGTAGACGTCAGGCACCCACATGTGGAAAGGCACCACACCCAGCTTGAAGGCCAGGCCAGCGACCACAAACACCAGACCGAAGACCAGCACCTGGTGGCGGATCAGGCCGGAGTTCACCGCCTTGAACACTTCACCGATATCGAGCGAGCCGGTGGCGCCGTAGATCATCGACAGACCGTACAGCAGGAAACCCGATGCCATCGCGCCCAGCACGAAGTACTTCATGCCCGCTTCCACCGCAGCGGTGTTGTCACGGCGCAGGCAGACCAGCGCGTAGCTCGACAGGGTCAGCAGCTCCAGCCCCAGGTAGATGATCAGGAAGTTGTTGCCCGAGATCATCACGTTCATGCCCAGCAGCGCGAGCAGCGACAGGATGAAGTACTCACCGCCGTTGAGCATGCCACGGTCACGCGAGTAACCACGGCCATAGACCAGGGTGACGGCCATCGCGATCGCCGCAGCGCACTTGAGCCAGTTGCCCATGGCGTCGGAGACGACCATGTTGCCAAAGGCGTAGAACGTATTGCCATTGCTGGCATAGATACCGGTGATCACCGCCACGACCACCAGGGTCAGCAGCGACAGAATGTAGGTGAGCGTGCGCCCTGCGCTCTTGACGCCCAGGTCCACGATGGTGATGACACATGCCATCACCAACAGCACGATTTCGGGATAGATAGCCAGCCAGCTGATGTTATCAATCATCTCAAGTCTCTCAATTCTGTCCGACCATCACAGCTTGGACGCGGCGACATGCTTGAGCAGGTCGGCCACCGAGGCACCCATCACATCGGTGAACGGCGCAGGGTAGACACCCATGATCAGCACGGCAGCAGCCAAGATGCCCAGGATTAGGAATTCGCGGCAACCGATGTCCTTGAGCTCGCGCACATGGTCATTGGTCACTGGGCCGAAGTACACGCGCTTGTACATCCACAGCGTGTACGCAGCGCCCAGAATCAGCGCGGTGGCCGACAGCACACCAATCCAGAAGTTGAACTTGGTGGCGCCCAGGATCACCATCCACTCGCCGATGAAACCGGCGGTGCCTGGCAGGCCGCAGTTGGCCATCGCAAACAGCAGGGCAAAGGCGGCAAACTTGGGCATGGTGTTGACCACGCCGCCGTAGGCAGCGATATCACGCGAATGCACGCGGTCGTACAGCACGCCGATACACAGGAACATCGCGCCCGACACAAAGCCGTGGGCAATCATCTGCATCAGGCCACCCATGACACCGATGTCATTGAAGATGAAGAAGCCCAGGGTCACAAAGCCCATGTGTGCGACGGACGAATAAGCCACGAGCTTTTTCATGTCCTTTTGCACAATTGCCACCAGACCCACATAGATCACGGCGATCAGCGACAGCGCGATGATGAGCCAGGCCCATTCGTGCGACGCATCAGGAGCGATGGGCATCGAGAAACGCAGGAAACCATAGGCCCCCAGCTTCAGCATGATCGCGGCCAGCACGGCAGAACCACCGGTAGGCGCTTCGACGTGAACGTCGGGCAGCCAGGTGTGCACCGGGAACATCGGCACCTTCACGGCAAACGCGGCGAAGAAGGCAAAGAAGATCA
Organism: Comamonas koreensis; assembly: GCF_014076495.1. Classification (NCBI taxonomy): domain Bacteria; kingdom Pseudomonadati; phylum Pseudomonadota; class Betaproteobacteria; order Burkholderiales; family Comamonadaceae; genus Comamonas; species Comamonas koreensis. The sequence goes on from NZ_CP043575.1 coordinate 4,090,102, forward strand.
AGGTCTGCTCGGTCATCGTCAGCGGCAGCTGGTGCCAGGCCAGAATCTCGAAGCTGCCTGCCTTGGTGTAGAGGTACAGCAGCGCGATCAAGGTCAGCAGCGAACCCATCAGCGTGTACAGGAAGAACTTGAACGCTGCGTAGATGCGGTTCGGGCCACCCCAGATACCGATGATCAGGTACATCGGGATCAGGGTTGCTTCAAAGAACACGTAGAACAGCAGACCGTCCAGTGCCGAGAACACACCGATCATCAGACCCGACAGGATCAGGAACGCGCCCATGTACTGGTTCACGCGCTCGGTGATCGACTCCCAGGAAGCCAGCACCACGATCACCGTGATGAAGGCGGTCAGCGGCACAAACCAGAAGGAGATGCCATCAACGCCCAGGTAGTAGTTGATACCAAAGCGTGGAATCCAAGACGCCTTCTCGACGAACTGCATCGCCGACGTACCCAGCTGGAAGCCGGTGTACAGAGGCAAGGTGACCAAAAGGCCTATCAGCGCACCGACCAGTGCGATCCAGCGCACCATCTTGGCCTGCTCCTGCTTGCCAAAGGCCAGCAGGACCGTACCAAAGACGATGGGCGTCCAAATTGCAAGACTCAACAATCCCATTTTTCTTCTTCCTTACTTGTTGAGCAGCACGAAGTACGTCATGGCCAGGAAGATACCCAGAATCATGACCAATGCGTAGTGGTACACATAACCCGTCTGCAGCCAGCGCACCAGGGCGGAGATGCGGCCCACCAGCTTCCAGGAACCGTTGACGATCAGGCCGTCGATCAGGCCTTGGTCGCCCACCTTCCAGAACACACTGCCCAGCACGCGCGAGCCGCGGGCGAAGATGTTTTCGTAGACCCAGTCCACACCGTACTTGCCTTCCAGTGCCTGGTACAGACCGACCTTCTCGCTCATGCGCTTGATGGCAGCAGGAATCTCGGGCTTGACCATGTAGAACACATAGGAGGTCACCACACCGGCCAGCGCCAGCCAGAACGGCGCAGCGGTGAAGCCATGCAGCGCCATCGGAATCCAGCCGTGGATCTTCTCGGCCAGCTCGGCCATCGCGCCGTGCTTGCTGCCATCAACATAGATGACGCCCTTGAAGAAGTCACCGAACAGCATCGGCATCAGCGCAATCGCACCGATCACCACCGAAGGAATCGCCAGCAGCACCAGCGGCAGGGTCACCACCCATGGCGACTCATGCGGCTTGGCATCGTGGCCATGGCCGTGGTGGTCGTCGTGCGCGTGGTGGTCATCATGGTGGGCATCGGGGTTCTGGTCGTAGCGCTCTTTACCGTGGAATACGATGAAGTACAGACGGAACGAGTAGAACGCAGTGATGAACACGCCAGCGAGCACGGCAAAGTTGGCAAAGCCGGCGGCAGGCAGGTTGGAGGCGTGCACCGCTTCGATGATCGCGTCCTTCGAGTAAAAGCCCGAGAAGAACGGCGTACCGATCAGCGCCAGGTTACCCAGCAGGAAGGTGATCCAGGTGATGGGCATGTACTTGCGCACGCCACCCATCCAGCGGATGTCCTGGTTGTGGTGCATGCCCATGATGACCGAGCCTGCGCCAAGGAACAGCAGTGCCTTGAAGAACGCGTGCGTCATCAGGTGGAACACCGACACCGAGTAGGCCGACACGCCCAGCGCGATGGTCATGTAACCGAGCTGCGACAGCGTGGAGTACGCGATCACGCGCTTGATGTCGTTCTGGATGATGCCCAGGATACCCATGAACAGCGCGGTGATCGAGCCAATCACGAGGATGAAGTTCAGGGCTGCGTCAGACAGCTCATAGAGGGGCGACATGCGCGAGACCATGAAGATGCCGGCGGTCACCATGGTGGCCGCGTGGATCAGTGCCGAGATGGGGGTAGGACCTTCCATCGAATCGGGCAGCCAGGCGTGCAGGGGGAACTGTGCCGATTTGCCCATCGCACCGATGAACAGGCAGATGCAGATCACCGTCATCAGCGACCAGGTGGAGCCGGGCAGCGTCATGCCGCTCAGCTCATTGGTCTTGGCGAAGATTTCGGTGTAGTTCAAGGTGCCGGTGTAGGCAGCAATCAGGCCGATACCCAGGATGAAGCCGAAGTCACCGACACGGTTGACCACGAAGGCCTTCATGTTGGCGAAGATCGCGGTTTCCTTCTTGAAGTAGAAACCGATCAGCAGGTACGACACCAGGCCCACCGCTTCCCAGCCGAAGAACAGCTGCAGCAGGTTGTTGCTCATCACCAGCATCAGCATGGAGAAGGTGAACAGCGAGATGTACGAGAAGAAACGGTCGTAGCCGTCGTCTTCCGCCATGTAGCCCATCGTGTAGATGTGCACCATCAGCGACACAAAGGTCACCACGCACATCATCATCGCGGTGATGGAGTCGATCATGAAACCGATCTCCATCTTCAGCGACCCGACGGTCATCCAGGTGTAGAGCGTCTGGTTGAAGGTCGCGCCTTCAAACACCACGCTCTGGAACGTCATCGCAGAGATGACGAAGGCAATGAACACACCCAGGATGGTGAGCGTGCGGCTGCCAACGCGGCCGATGCGGTTGCCGCCCAGGGCGGTACCGAAAATGCCTGCCAGCAAAGATCCTGCCAGGGGCGCCAGAGGCACCGCCAACAGTGTTGAAGCAGAAAGGGTTTGACTCATTCTTCTTAACCTTGCAAGTATTGGTGCCTCAACCCTTCAGGGAGTTGAGATCTTCCGCATCGATGGTGGACTTGTTACGGAACAGCAACACCAAGATTGCCAAACCAATTGCCGACTCTGCCGCCGCAACGGTCAGGATGAAGAACACGAAAATCTGGCCGTGCATGTCTCCCAGGTAGTGGGAGAAGGCGACAAAGTTCGTGTTCACGGCCAGCAGCATCAACTCGATGGCCATCAGCAGCACAATCAGGTTGCGACGGTTCAAGAAGATACCGACCACGGACAGCGCGAACAGCATCGCGCCCAACGTCAGAAAATGACCCAGAGTGAGCGTCATACCTTCTTCTCCTCGACCTCAGCGGCAGGCTGCACCACGGGGGCTGCAGGCTTGCTCGCCTGGACTTTGACCAATTGCAGGCGATCCGAAGCACGCACGCGCACTTGCAGCGATGCATCGATAGCCTTGGAATCCTTGCGATGGCGCAGGGTCAGGGCAATCGCGGCAATCATCGCCACCAGCAAGATGACCGCAGCCACTTGCACAGGGAACAGATACTCGGTGTAGAGCATGGTGCCCAGCGCCTTGACGTTGCTGTAGGGCACGACCTTGCCGGCCGCATCCACCACAGCAGGGATGGCCTTGGGCGCGTCGATGGCACTGAAGCCGCCGATCAGCACCACGCCCATCTCGAACGCGACGATGGCAAAGATCACTGCAGCGAGCGGGAAGTTCTTCCAGAAACTCTTGCGCAGCTGGTCGATGCGGATATCCAGCATCATCACCACGAAGAGGAACAGCACCATCACGGCGCCCAGGTAGACCATCACCAGCACGATGGCCAGGAACTCAGCCTTGAGCAGCAACCAGATACCGGCTGCCTGAGAAAACGCCAACATCAGGTGCAGCACAGCGTGCACCGGATTTGGGGCAGTAACTACTCGGAATGCCGCGTACAGCAGCACTACCGAGAACAGATAGAAAAAACCAGTTGTGACATCCATGTGGGGCTCTTTTCGATCAGTCTCCAAGTGCCGCGTCAGCGGTACTTTGCGTCCGCAGCCTTGGCTGCAGCAATTTCAGGTTCGTAACGGTCGCCCACGGCCAGCAGCATTTCCTTGGTGAAGTACAGGTCGCCGCGCTTTTCTCCGTGGTATTCCAGAATCTGGGTTTCCACGATGGAGTCAACGGGGCAGCTTTCTTCACAGAAGCCACAGAAAATGCACTTGGTCAGATCGATGTCGTAGCGGGTGGTGCGGCGCGAGCCGTCATCACGCACATCGGACTCGATCGTGATCGCCATCGCAGGGCAGACGGCTTCGCACAGCTTGCAGGCAATGCAACGCTCTTCGCCGTTTTCGTAGCGGCGCAGCGCGTGCAGGCCACGGAAACGGGGCGACAGCGGCGTCTTCTCTTCGGGGAACTGGACCGTGATCTTGCGCGCAAACGTGTAGCGACCGGTCAGGGCCATGCCCTTCATCAATTCCCAGAGCATGAAGCTCTTGAAGAAATCCTTCACCGAGAAAGAGCGGGGAGAAACTGCAGTAGTCATGTTGTATTCCTCCGCTTATTTCCAGATGTTCCATGGCGACAGCAACCAGCCGCCGACAAAGACCAGGTACACCAGGGTGACGGGGATGAAAATCTTCCAGCCCAGACGCATGATCTGGTCATAGCGGAAACGTGGGAAAGTAGCGCGAATCCAGATGAACATCGACACCACCAGGAACGTCTTGGCAGCCAGCCAGATCCAGCCCGGGATGAAGGACAGGAAATCGAATGGTGGCAGCCAGCCGCCCAGGAACATGATCACGGCCAGGATGGACACCAGCCACATGCTCGCGTACTCGGCCAGGAAGAACACGGCAAAGCCCATGCCCGAATATTCCACCATGTGACCGGCCACGATTTCCGCTTCGCCTTCGACGACGTCAAAGGGGTGGCGGTTGGTTTCGGCCACGGCCGAGATCAGGTAGACGATGAACATCGGCAGCAGCGGCAGCCAGTTCCACGACAGGATGCTGGCACCCGACGATGCCATCCTGCCCTTGCCCTGGGCCAGCACGATCTCGGTCAGGTTCATGCTGCCGGTGACCATGATCACCACCAGGAAGCAAAAGCCCATCGCGATTTCATAGCTCACCATCTGGGCCGATGCGCGCAGCGCGCCCAGGAAAGCGTACTTGGAGTTCGATGCCCAGCCGGCGATGATCACGCCATAGACTTCGATCGAGGTAATCGCCATGACCAGCAGCAGGCCCACGTTCACATTGGCCAGCGCCACATCGGGACCGAAGGGGATGACCACCCAGGCTGCCAGCGCAGGCATGATGGCCATGATCGGGCCCAGGCGGTACAGGCCCGAGCTTGCCGCCGTCGGCGTGATGATTTCCTTAGTCATCAGCTTAAGGCCGTCGGCCAGAGGCTGGAGCAGACCAAAAGGGCCGACCCGGTTGGGGCCGTAACGCACTTGCATGAAGCCCAGGAGCTTGCGCTCCCACAGGGTCAGGTAAGCCACTGCGCCCATCAAAGGCAAGACGATGCACAGGATCTTGATCAGGTTCCAGATCACGGGCCAGACCAGGGTCGCCCACCACTCTGCCGCGATCAGGGTCAGACCGCCGTTGTAGATTGCGTCGATCATGCTGCCACCACCTCCGAGGATTGGCGGGCATCCGCCGTCATTTGCAACGACGGCGCGCGACGCACGATGCCATCGAGTTGGTAGATGCTGGCCACCACCGGCTCCTGGCCTGCAGGCGCCGACACGGCCATGTTGGTCTTGGTGCTGTTGGACAGCAGCTCGGCAGGCACCTGGCCTTGCGAGCCCGTCGCCACGGCCAGCACGTCCTGCGAGGAGTCAAAGGCCATGCCTGCGACGTCCAGCAGATTGCCCAGCACGCGCAGCACCTTCCAGCCCGGACGGGTATCGCCCAGCGGCTTGACCACGGCGTGGAAGCTCTGCACAAGGCCTTCGGCATTCACGAACGAGCCCGAGGTTTCGGTGAACGGCGCGATCGGCAGCAGCACATCGGCGATGTCCATGTTGGCCTTGAACGGGCTCAGGCTCACCACCATCTCGCAGCCTTGCAGCGCCTGGCTGCCAGCGGCCGTGTCGAACGCGGGTTCGCAGTTGAGCAAGATCGCGGCCTTGATGCCACCGGCGAGCATCTCGCCAGCGTGCATGCCATGGGCCTGGGGCACGGCACCCACCCATTGCGCGCCCACGGTGTTGGCCGCTTCGGTCAGGAAGCCGACGGTAGCTCCCGTCTGCGCGCCAATCCAGTTGGCGATCGACAGCAAGGTGCTCGCTTGTGCATGGTGCGCCACGGCATTACCCAGCAGGATGGCCTTTTGCTCGCCGTTTTGCAGCGCGCGGGCAATCTCGATGGACTCGGGCGTCACGGTACCGGCGTTGTTCGGCGCTTCCACACCCTTGGACTGGGCGAGGGCCGCTGCCACGGAGGACAGCGCGTAGGCCCACTGCGCAGCAGGTGTGATCACCTGGTGGGCCAGCGGAATTGCCAGATCAAAAGCCTTGGACTGGATGGCGGTCACCACCGCGCCCTTACGGGCGGCCTGGCGGATACGTTGGGCGAACAGCGGATGCTCCTTGCGCACGTTCGAGCCCACGATCAAGGCCGTGTTCAGGTCCGACAGCGAGGCGATCGAGCGGCCCAGCCAGCGCACGCCTTCTGCCTTGGCAAAATCGGCGTTGCGCAGACGGTAGTCGACGTTCTGGCTGCCCAGCGAGCGCACCAGCTCGCCGGCCAGGAACAGCTCTTCGAGCGTGCTGTGCGGGCTGACCAGCGCACCCACGGCGCTCGCGCCATGGTCGCGTTGCACGCTCTTGATGCCATTGGCCACGTATTCCAGCGCAGCTTGCCAGCTCACTTCGAGCCACTGGCCGCCTTGCTTGATCATCGGCGCGGTCAGGCGCTCTTCACCGTTGAGCGCTTCGTAGGAGAAGCGGTCGCGGTCGGCAATCCAGCATTCGTTGACGGCGTCGTTCTCGAACGGCACCACGCGCATCACCTTGTTGTTCTTGACCTGAACGATCAAGTTGGCACCGGTGGAGTCATGGGGCGAGACCGACTTGCGGCGCGACAGCTCCCAGGTACGGGCGCTGTAGCGGAAAGGCTTGCTCGTGAGTGCACCCACGGGGCAGATGTCGATCATGTTGCCCGACAGCTCCGAGTCCACCGTATCGCCCACCACGGTGGTGATCTCGGCGTGCTCGCCGCGGTTGACCATGCCCAGCTCCATGATGCCTGCGACTTCTTGACCGAAGCGCACGCAGCGGGTGCAGTGGATGCAACGGCTCATCTCTTCCATCGAGATCAGCGGGCCCACATTCTTGTGGAAGACCACGCGCTTTTCTTCTTCGTAGCGCGAGCTGCTGGCACCATAGCCCACAGCCAAGTCCTGCAACTGGCATTCACCGCCCTGGTCGCAGATCGGGCAATCCAGCGGGTGGTTGATGAGCAGGAACTCCATCACCGATTGCTGGGCCTTGACCGCCTTGTCCGAGGTGGTGCGCACAATCATGCCTTGCGTCACGGGCGTGGCGCAGGCAGGCATCGCCTTGGGCGCCTTCTCGACGTCCACCAGGCACATACGGCAGTTCGCCGCGATCGACAGTTTCTTGTGGTAGCAGAAGTGAGGGATGTACTTGCCCGCCGCATCGGCCGCGTGCATGACCATGCTGCCTTCCGCGACCTCGACCTTCTGACCGTCTATTTCAATTTCAACCATATGCTCACTCGCGATCAGGAAGAAGCAGCGGTCTGCTTTTCAGCAGCGTTGATCTTTGCTTCGAATTCATGGCGGAAATGCTTGATCATTGCGCGCACCGGCATCGCTGCCGCATCGCCCAATGCGCAAATCGTGCGCCCCATGATGTTGCCGGCTACCGAGTCCAGCTTGTCCAGATCCTCGGCGCGGCCGTGGCCGTGCTGGATGCGGTCGACCATGCGCCACAGCCAGCCCGTGCCTTCGCGGCAAGGGGTGCACTGTCCGCAGGACTCGTGCTGGTAGAAGTAGGACAGGCGCAGCAGGCTCTCGACCATGTCGCGCGAGTCGTCCATCACGATGACGGCGCCCGAGCCCAGCATCGAGCCGGCCTTGGAGATGGAGTCATAGTCCATCGTGCAGGCCATCATGATGTCCGCTGGCAGCACAGGGGCCGACGATCCGCCAGGGATCACGGCCTTGAGCTTGCGGCCGGTGCGCACACCGCCGGCGAGCTCGAGCAAGGTGGAGAACGGCGTACCCATTGGCACTTCGTAGTTGCCGGGCTTGTTCACGTCACCGCTGACCGAGAAGATCTTGGTGCCGCCGTTGTTGGGCTTGCCGCATTCCAGGTAGGCCTGGCCACCGTTGCGGATGATCCAGGGAACGGCCGCAAAGGTTTCGGTGTTGTTGATCGTCGTGGGCTTGCCATACAGACCAAAGCTGGCCGGGAATGGCGGCTTGAAGCGGGGCTGGCCCTTCTTGCCTTCGAGCGATTCGAGCAAAGCGGTTTCTTCGCCGCAGATGTAGGCGCCAAAACCATGGTGCGCATGCAGCTCGAAGCTGAAGCTGCTGCCCAGGATGTTGTCACCCAGGTAGCCTGCCGCACGCGCCTCTTCCAGCGCCGCTTCAAAGCGTTCGTAGACCTGGAAGATTTCGCCGTGGATGTAGTTGTAGCCCAGCGAGATGCCCATCGCATACGCGGCGATGGCCATGCCTTCGATCACGATGTGCGGGTTGAACATCAGGATGTCGCGGTCCTTGCAGGTGCCAGGCTCGCCCTCGTCCGAATTGCACACCAGGTGCTTTTGGCCGGGGAAGTTGCGGGGCATGAAGCTCCACTTCAGACCGGTGGGGAAGCCAGCGCCGCCGCGGCCGCGCAGGCCCGACTCTTTCATCGTGGCAATGACCTGGTCCTGGGTCAGGCCCTCGCCACCGTCCTTGCCCAGCAGCTTGCGCAGGGCCTGGTAGCCACCGCGCGCCTCGTAGTCCTTGATCGACCAGTTCGTGCCATCCAGACCTGCATAGATCTGGGGCTCGATATGGCGGTCGTGGAAGCAGGTTTCCACGCCGGTGGCCTGGAACTGCGACAGAATTTGAGCGGCTGTCGTCACTTGGTGTCCTCCGCTGCGCGCAAGCCGGTCATCAGCTGGTCCAGCTTTTCGTTGTCCATGAAGCTGCACATGTGGCGGTCATTGACCAGCAGCACCGGTGCATCGGCGCAGGCGCCCAGGCATTCCGATTGCTCGATGGTGAACACGCCATCGGCGGTGGTATCCCCCATCTTGATGCCCAGCTTGTCTTCCAGGTGCTTGAGCGCCTCGCGGCCGCGACGCAGCTGGCAAGGCAGGTTGGTGCACACGCTCAATTTGTACTTGCCCACCGGGTGCTGGTTGTACATGTTGTAGAAGGTGGTCACTTCATGCACGGCGATCTCGGGCATCTCCAGGTACTCGGCGATCACCGCCTCGCTCTCCTGGCTCACCCAGCCCTGCTCCTGCTGCACGATAGACAGGCAAGCCATCACGGCCGACTGCTTCTGCTCTGCCGGATACTTGGCAACTTCGCGGGCAAAGCGTGCTTTTGTTGCTTCGGTAATCATCGGTCAACGTCTCCAAACACGATGTCCAAGGTGCTCAACACCATCACGGCATCGGCCAGCATGTGGCCACGGCTCATTTCGTCGAGCGCCGAGAGATGCACAAATCCTGGTGGACGAATCTTCAGGCGGTAAGGCTTGTTGGCACCGTCGCTGATCAGGTAGATGCCAAACTCGCCCTTGGGGTGCTCCACCGATGCATAAGCCTCGCCCTCGGGCACTTTGAAGCCTTCGGTGAACAGCTTGAAGTGGTGGATCAGCTCTTCCATGTTGGACTTCATGGCTTCGCGATCGGGAGGCGCCACCTTGTGGTTGCCGGTGATGACCGGACCGGGGTTGGCACGCAGCCAGTCCACGCACTGCTTGATGATGCGGTTGGACTCGCGCATCTCGGCGATGCGCACCAGGTAGCGGTCATAGCAGTCGCCGGTCTTGCCCACCGGAATGTCGAAATCCATGCGGTCATAGACTTCGTAGGGCTGCGACTTGCGCATGTCCCAGGCCAGGCCCGAGCCGCGCAGCATCGGGCCGGTCAGGCCCAGGTTCATCGCGCGGTCGATGTCAACCACGCCGATGCCCACATTGCGCTGCTTCCAGATGCGGTTGTCCGTCAGCAGGGTTTCGTATTCGTCCACGCACTTGGGGAAGCGCGCGGTGAAGTCATCGATGAAGTCGATGAGCGAACCCTGGCGGTTGCGGTTCATCTGCTCGATGGCCTTGGCATTGCGCACCTTGCTGGCCTTGTACTGCGGCATGCTCTCTGGCAGATCGCGGTACACGCCACCCGGACGGAAGTACGCCGCGTGCATGCGCGCGCCGGAGACGGCTTCGTACATGTCCATCAGGTCTTCACGTTCGCGGAAGCTGTAGATCAGAATGGTCGAGCTGCCGCCGTCATTGCCTGAGGAGCCCAGCCACATCAGGTGGTTCATGATGCGGGTGATCTCGGAATACATCACGCGGATATATTGCGCGCGGATCGGCACTTCCAGGCCCAGCAGCTTTTCGATAGCCAGGCAGTAGGCGTGCTCGTTGCTCATCATCGAGCAGTAATCCAGGCGGTCCATATAGGGCAGCGACTGGATGAAGGTCTTGCTCTCCGCCAGTTTCTCGGTGGCGCGGTGCAGCAGGCCGATATGCGGGTCTGCGCGTTGCACCACTTCACCATCGAGCTCCAGCACCAAACGCAGCACGCCGTGTGCTGCAGGATGCTGGGGACCGAAGTTGAGTGTGTAGTTTTTGATTTCAGCCATGGTTCTTCATCGTGAGGTCAGAGCGCCTCAGTGCAGGCCTCCGTAATGGTCTTCACGAATAATGCGGGGCGTGATCTCGCGCGGCTCGATCGTCACCGGTTCGTAGATCACGCGTGCCTGCTCGGCGTCGTAGCGCATCTCCACATGGCCCGTCAGCGGGAAATCCTTGCGGAAGGGGTGACCGATAAAGCCGTAATCGGTCAGGATGCGGCGCAGGTCGTCATGGCCTTCGAAGACAATGCCGAAAAGGTCAAAAGCTTCGCGCTCGAGCCAGTTGGCCGAGGCCCACAGCTGGCTGAGGGTGTCGAGCACCGGGAAATCGTCGTCCTGGCAGAACACACGCACGCGCAGGCGCTGGTTCAGGCTGATCGACAACAGGTGCGAGACCACGGCAAAACGTGGGCCATCGGTGCCCACGTCCTTGTATGCGGAGTAATCCACGCCGCACAGGTCCATCAGCATCTCGAACTTGCATTCTGGCGCATCGCGCAGCAGCTGCATGGCTTGCAGGTAGTTCGAGGCCGAGACTTCCACGGTCACTTCACCCAGCGCCAGGGTCACCGAGCGCGCCTTGTCGCCCAGCACGCGGGCGATGGTCTCTTGCAGCACGCTAGGCTGTATCAGTTCTACACTCATTCCAACTCCTAGGCGCGCGCGATCGTGTGGGTGCGGCGGATTTTTTGCTGCAGCTGGATGATGCCGTAGATCAGCGCTTCTGCCGTGGGCGGGCAGCCTGGCACATACACATCCACCGGCACAATGCGGTCGCAACCGCGCACCACCGAGTAGCTGTAGTGGTAGTAACCACCACCGTTGGCGCACGATCCCATCGAGATCACCCAACGCGGCTCGGCCATCTGGTCGTACACCTTGCGCATGGCCGGAGCCATCTTGTTGCACAGGGTGCCAGCCACAATCATCAAGTCAGCCTGGCGCGGGCTGGCGCGGAAGACTTCGGCGCCAAAGCGGCCAATGTCATAACGCGCAGCGGCCGCGTGCATCATCTCGACGGCGCAGCATGCCAAACCAAACGTCATGGGCCAGATCGACCCAGTCTTGGCCCAGTTCACCACCGAGTCGTAGCTCGTGGTGACAAAGCCTTTCTCCAACACACCTTCAATCATCGTGTACCTTTTTGATTTCCGGTTATTCCCAGGTCAGCGCGCCCTTTTTCCATTCATAGGCGAAACCCACCACCAGAATGGCCAAGAACACGAGAACCGCGATAAAACCAGGCATTCCCACTTCATGCAGCGAAACCGCCCATGGGAAGAGGAACGCAATTTCCAAGTCGAAGAGAATGAAAAGAATGGCGACGAGGTAGTAGCGCACATCGAATTTCATGCGCGCGTCTTCAAAGGCCTCAAAGCCGCATTCGTAAGGGGAGTTTTTCGCCGCGTTCGGGCGATTGGGTCCGAGGATGTAGCCTATGACCAGTGGGCCAAGGCCAACGCCTGCTCCCACCAGGATAAACAAAAGGACCGGGAGGTATTGTTCGAGGCTCATCTTGATGTCTACTCACCGCAGGAGCCAACCCAGGTAAGCACAAGACGCGACCCAGGCAGGCCTTTTATTGTGTTGGTGCCGTCGGCGAGACTCGAACTCGCACAGCTTTCGCCACTACCCCCTCAAGATAGCGTGTCTACCAATTTCACCACGACGGCTGATTTGACTTGCCTGGCAAGCACCGATTGCTTTTGAAACAATCTGCTCACCAGACAGACTCAGATTCTACTCTGTAAAAACCCTGAGTTCAGGGATTCTTTTCAAATAGTTGAGTTATTTGCCTGCAGGCTGTGCTGGCTCAGCAGGTGCGGCCGGTGCAGCAGCGGGCGCAGCAGCGCCAGCGGCAGGCACCGAGGCATCCGCACCAGCGGAGGGAGCCGCAGGGGCTGGGGCAGGTGCAGGGGTCGACGCAGGAGGAATGGTCGCATCCACCGGAGTGCTCGACTGCGGGATCGTCGCAGCAGGGCCTTCGAGCACGCTACCGGCCGAGGTCGGGCGTGCATTGCCCAGGTAGGCCAGCGCCAAGGTCGCGGCAAAGAACACCGCCGCCAGCACACCGGTGCTGCGCGAGAGGAAGTTGGCGCTACCGGAAGCACCGAACAGGCTGCCCGCGCTGCTGCCGCTGCCAAAGGCAGCACCCGCATCGGCACCCTTGCCATGCTGCACCAGCACCAGGCCAATCATGACCAGTGCTGCCAGCATTTGAATCGTCAACAGAATCGTTACCATCATCTACCCTTTTATCAAACTTGGTCGTCGCCAGCAGCCGCTTGCCCTCAAGCAGCTGCAGCAATAATTTTCAGAAAGTCCTGGGCCTTCAGCGAAGCGCCACCGATCAGCCCACCATCAATATCGGGCTGGGCGAGCAGTTGCTCGGCATTGCCCGCATTCATGCTGCCACCATACAGCACCGGCACCTTGGCAGCCTGCGTGCTGGCCGCTGCGAGTTGCGCGCGCAACACAGCATGCACGGCTTGCGCCTGCTCGGGGCTGGCCGTCTTGCCCGTGCCAATGGCCCAGACCGGCTCATAGGCCACGACGATTTCCGTCACACAAGCACCCACCGCATGGATCACCGCCGCCAGTTGGCGCTTGACCACCGCTTCGGTCTGGCCAGCTTCGCGCTCAGCGAGCGTCTCGCCCACGCAGACAATCGGCGTGATGCCAGCGGCCAAGGCCTTTTGCGCCTTGGTCGCCACCAGCGCATCGGTTTCGCCGTGGTACTGGCGGCGCTCGGAGTGGCCGACCAGCGCGTAGCGCACCGCAAAGTCACGCAGCATCGGGGCCGAGACTTCACCAGTGTAGGCACCGCCATCGTGCGCCGACACATCCTGCGCGGCCAGCGCAATCGCCGAGCCTTGCAGCAAAGCCTGCACCTGGCCCACATAAACGGCAGGCACGGCCACCGCCACATCGCAGCCCGGTTGACCCAGGCCTTGCAGCAGCTCGGCCAGCAAGGCTTCATTGGCAGCCAGGCTGCCGTTCATCTTCCAGTTTCCAGCAATCAGTTTTTTCACAATTGATCCCAGGTCAGCACGATCTTGCCGATATGTTGGTTGGATTCCATCAGCGCATGGGCCTGGCTGGCGTGTGCGGCCGGGAATTGGCTGTGGATGATGGGACGCACCTTGCCCGCTGCCAGCAGTGGCCAGACCTTGGCCTGCAAAGCCTGGGCAATCGCCGCCTTGAAGGCCACCGGGCGCGGACGCAGGGTCGAGCCGGTGATCTGCAGACGGCGGCGCAGCACCAATCCGGCATTGAACTCGGCCTTGATACCCCCTTGCACGGCAATGATGACCAGGCGGCCATCTTCGGCCAGCGCCTCGACCTCGCGGGCCACATAGTCGCCCGCCACCATGTCCAAAATCACATCCACACCCTTGCCAGCGGTGATGCGCGCCACTTCGGCGACAAAATCCTGGCTGCGGTAGTTGATGGCCTCGTCGGCACCCAAAGCCAGGCAAGCCTGGCATTTCTCATCGGAGCCTGCGGTCACGATCACCTTGGCACCAAAGGCCTTGGCCAGCTGGATCGCCGTCACACCAATGCCGCTGCTGCCGCCCTGGATCAACAAGGTCTCACCGGCTTGCAACGCACCCCGGTCAAACACATTGCTCCAGACCGTGAAGAAGGTCTCGGGCAGGCAAGCGGCCTCGACATCCGACAAGCCCTCGGGCACCGGCAGACACTGGGCCACGGGAGCCACGCAGTACTCGGCATAGCCACCACCGGCCACCAGCGCGCACACGCGGTCACCCAGCTTGAGACCTTGCTCGGCCATGGCCGCCGTGTCTCCCGCCACCACCACACCGGCCACTTCCAGACCCGGCAGGTCCGAAGCACCCGGGGGCGGCGCGTAATGGCCCTTGCGCTGGACCACATCGGGGCGGTTTACACCACTGGCGACCACGCGAATGCACAACTCACCCTGCCCCGCCTGCGGCACAGGACGCTCTCCCAGCTTCAATACCTGCGGATCACCAAAGGCGGTGATCTCGACTGCACGCATCTTGTCCACGCTTGTTTCCTCAGCCAATCACAATCGGCACACGCTTTTCAACAGAAAAACGCACCCAGCGCCAGGCGCATGGGTGCGTCACACAGCAAATTATTGCTGTTGTTGTTGCTGCTGGTCAGCATCACCGTCCACGCGCGGCTCGCGTGGTTCGCGGTGCTGGCGGGGAGCGCGATCACCACGGTCGCCGCGGTCACCACGATCGCCGCGTGGTTCACGCGATTCGCGTGGCTCACGCTCGGCCATGCCGGCTGGACGGTCCAGCAGCGCCTTCATCGACAGCTTGACACGGCCCTTTTCATCCGTCTCCAGCACCTTGACCTTGACGACCTGGCCTTCGCTCAGGTAGTCGGTCACCTTTTCCACGCGCTCGTGGGCGATCTGGCTGATGTGCAGCAGACCGTCCTTGCCGGGCAGCAGGTTCACCAGGGCACCGAATTCCAGGATCTTGACGATCGGGCCTTCGTAGATCTTGCCGATTTCGACTTCGGCGGTGATCTCTTCGATGCGGCGCTTGGCTTCGTCCGCCTTGGCGCCATCGGTGGCGGCGATGGTGATGGTGCCATCTTCCTCGATGTTGATCTGGGTGCCGGTCTCTTCGGTCAGCGCACGGATGGTGGCGCCACCCTTGCCGATCACGTCACGGATCTTCTCGGGGTTGATCTTCATCGTGTAGAGCTTGGGCGCGAACGACGAGACTTCGGCCTTGGCTTCGCCCATCGCTTCTTGCATCTTGCCCAGGATGTGCATGCGCGCTTCCTTGGCTTGCGCCAGCGCCACTTGCATGATTTCCTTGGTGATGCCCTGGATCTTGATGTCCATCTGCAGCGCGGTGATACCGTTGGTGGTACCGGCTACCTTGAAGTCCATGTCACCCAGATGATCTTCGTCACCCAGGATGTCGGTCAGCACGGCAAACTTGTTGTCTTCCTTGATCAGACCCATGGCGATACCGGCCACGTGGGCCTTCATCGGCACGCCGGCGTCCATCATCGACAGGCAGCCGCCGCAGACCGAAGCCATCGACGAGGAACCGTTCGATTCGGTGATCTCCGACACCACACGGATGGTGTAGGGGAACTCTTCCTTCGAAGGCAGGCAAGCGGCCAGAGCGCGCTTGGCCAGACGGCCGTGGCCGATTTCGCGGCGCTTGGTCGAGCCCATGCGGCCCACTTCGCCGGTGGCAAAGGGAGGCATGTTGTAGTGGAACAGGAAGCGGTCTTCAAACTCGCCAGCCAGCGCGTCGATGCGCTGTGCATCACGCTCGGTGCCCAGGGTGGAGATCACCAGCGCCTGGGTTTCACCACGGGTGAACAGGGCCGAGCCGTGGGTGCGGGGCAGCACGGACGAACGGATCTCGATAGGACGCACGGTGCGGGTGTCGCGGCCGTCGATACGGGGCTCACCGGCCAGAATCTGCGAGCGCACGATGCGCGCTTCGATGTCAAACAGCATGCCATCGACCTTGACGCCGTCAAAGGCCACGCCTTGCTCGGCAAGACCGGCCTTCACAGCAGCGTATGCCTGGCGGCAGGCCAGCGTACGGGCTTGCTTGTTGCGCAGTTGGTATGCATCGCGCAGGGCGGCATCGCCCAGCTCGCCGACCTTGGCGATCAGCGCTTCATCCTTGGCAGGCGCGGCCCAGTCCCATGCGGGCTTGCCCGCTTCGCGCACCAGCTCGTGGATGGCGTTGATCGCGACCTGGCCTTGCTCGTGGCCATAGACCACAGCACCCAGCATCACTTCTTCAGGCAGTTGTTGGGCTTCGGATTCAACCATCAGCACAGCAGCTTCGGTGCCCGCCACCACCAGATCCATCAGCGAATCCTTGCGCTGGGTCTGGCCGGGGTTGAGCACGTATTCGCCGTTGATGTAACCCACGCGGGCAGCACCGATAGGGCCGTTGAAAGGAATGCCCGAGATGGACAGTGCAGCGGAGACAGCGATCATCGCAGCGATGTCGGCATCCACTTCAGGGTTCAGCGAGATGGTGTGGATGACCACATGCACGTCGTTGTAGAAACCTTCGGGGAACAGCGGACGGATCGGGCGGTCGATCAGGCGGCTGGTCAGCGTCTCGAGCTCGCTGGGCTTGGCTTCGCGCTTGAAGAAGCTGCCGGGGATCTTGCCCGCAGCGTAGGTCTTCTCGATGTAGTCAACGGTCAGCGGGAAAAAGTCCTGACCGGCCTTGGCGATCTTGGAGCCCACGACCGTCGCCAGCACCACGGTGTCGTCGATGTTGACCAGCACCGCGCCGGAAGCCTGGCGGGCGATTTCACCGGTTTCCATCGTGACCGTGTGTTGGCCCCACTGGAAAGTCTTGGTGACTTTGTTGAATATGGACATAGATTGCTCCTGGTTAAACAGCCAAAAACCTGTCGGTTCTCGGCAGGAGCCGGCATTCAGAACACGATGCCATTCCAGGGAGGTTGAAGGCCTGGAACCCGGGGTTCAGCCCCCTTGGAATGACACAGCTTCGCTCTGTTTGCGCGGCGTTGAAGTAAAAAACGCCTGAGCTAGCGGACTAACTCAGGCGTCTCCATCTCACCCTGGGCTTACTTACGCAGGCCCAGCTTAGCGATCAGTGCAGTGTAACGGTCAGCGTCCTTGGACTTGAGGTAGTCCAACAGCTTACGACGACGGCTCACCATGCGCAGCAGGCCGCGACGACCGTGGTGGTCCTTGGCGTGCGTCTTGAAGTGAGGGGTCAGTTCGTTGATGCGGGCGGTCAGCAGAGCCACTTGGACTTCTGGGCTGCCCGTATCGGTAGCGGAACGTGCGTTGGCCTTTACAACTTCGGCCTTGATAGATGCGGCGATCATGTGTTTTCCTTATAAGGAACACCGGCTTGCGCTGGCATTCTGGTTACTTGCGCCGCAGCCGGAAAAGCTTGCGACGTGCGTCTTGCACCATGCAAAACCCTGCAATTATACCCAATAACTAGTTTTCAGTTTTCAGGCCCAAAACCGCACCAAAGCCGATGCCGCCGCGCCCAGCACCACCACCAGCAAAAACGGCGCGCGCAGCGCCAGCGCGATGATGGCCACGGCCATCGCCGCCAGGCGCGCATCGAGCACCAGTTGCTGGCCGCTGACAAGGGTGTTCATGGCGGTCAGCGCCGCCAGCAGCGCAATCGTCAGCGCACCAGCCACCCGGGCCATGCGCGGGTGGCGCAGCCAGTGCGCGGGCACGCCGTAGCCCAGCAGCTTGGTGCCATAGGTCACGGCGCTGGCCAGCAGCAACCAGATCCACCAGTGGTTGCCCACGTCTGCCATCGCGTTCATCGTGCGGCCTCCTGCGCGCTCGCGCCCTGCCCGGCCGGGCCGCTGCTGCGCGAGCCGTAACCCCAGGCGCCCCCCACCACCGCCGCAATCAAGATAGGCACGCCCGGCGCCACCCAGGGCACCGCCAGCATCGCAATGCTGGCAGCGACCACCGCCAGCGCGATGGGCTCCTTGTGCGTCAGGCGCGGCCACAGCAGGCCCATAAAGGCGGCCACCGCTGCGCCGTCCAGGCCCCAGCGCCCGGGGTCGCCCAGGGCATTGCCCAGCAAGGCGCCCGCAGCGGTGAACAGGTTCCACAGCAGGTAGACGCCCAGGCCTGCAGTCCAAAAGCCCCGTTTTTGCTCGTCCTTGTCCGCCTGCCCCAGCGCGGTGGCGGCCGATTCATCAATCGTCAGCTGCGCCGACAGCAGGCGTGCCAGGCCGCGCGGGCCGAGCAAGGCGGCCATCTGCATGCCGTAGACCGCATTGCGCACGCCCAGCAGGCTGGCTGCGCCCAGGGCCGCCGCACCGGCACCGCCACCGGCGACCACGCCGACAAACGCAAACTGCGAGCCGCCGGTAAACATCAGCAAGCTCAAGGCGCAGGTCTGCCAGACCGTCAGGCCTGCTGCCACGCCCAGCGCGCCAAAAGAGATGCCGTACAAACCGGTGGCAATGCTGATCGACACGCCCATGCGCACGGCGGGCGAGGACCAGAGCCCTGAACTGTTAGAAGCCATGGGCGGCGATTGTAGAGGGTGTTGCACCTGGGCGCAGGCCGCTGCATGTCTTTGGGGCGCCAGGGGCTGCTTGGGCGCAAAAAAGCCCGCAGGACCAGGGGCCTTGCGGGCTTTGGTGACACCAAGCCAGACGCTCAGACGCTTTGCAGACTGGCGCTGTCAATGCCGCGCGCAGCTTCCCGCGCGGTCTCGCGGGCCGAGGCCAGCGCCGGCACGCAGACACCGGCCACCAGGTGGATCAGCGCCTCGGGCACGGCGTTGTAGGCGCCGCGCGGGCCCAGGATATTGATGGAGCCCAGCACCTCCCCGCCATACCAGACGGGAATATTCAGCACCGCATGCAGGCCTCGGGCGACCAGGTCCTCGGCTTCGGAGAATACGGTGCGGATGTCGGCCTCATCCCGCCCGATATAGGGCAGGCCCTGGTCCAGCACCCGGCCCGACCAGGGGCCCTTGCCGGTGGCCTTGAAGCCGCCCAGCGGGCTGATGTCCTCGTTGGACGAGTAGATGCGGCGCATCAGCTTTTCCTGCTGCAGGTAGACCAGGCCGGTCAGCAGGCCATAGCCAAACAGCTGCTGGCAGGCCTCGGCAATCGCGGCCCAGTGGCGCTCGGCATCGCTGCTTTGACCCAGGGTGTGGGCCAGGCGGCCCAGGACATGGGTGGTGCTCATTGCTGAATCCCTTCCAGGGACACGCCATGCGTGTTCTTGCCGAACAGCAAGATGCCCATGCCGCCGACAAACAGCACGCCCGTCATCAGCGCAAACACGCCGCCAAAGCCCAGCACCGGGTAGGCCGCTCCCACGATGGTGGGTGAGGCGATCGAGCCGATACGCGCCAGCGCCGAGGCCGTTCCCATGCCGGTGGCACGGATCGAGGTCGGGTAGATTTCCGAGGTGTAGGTGTACTGGCCGGCAATCACGCCATTCATGCCAAAGGACAGCAGCATGCTCAGCAGGATGATCTCCTGGTCCGCACCGGCAAAGGCCAGGCCCAGCGCGGCCAGGCAGGACACCAGCATATAGGCCAGGATGGTGTACTTGCGGCCGATCTTGTCGTTCAGGTAGGCGGCCGAGTAGTAGCCGGGGATCTGCGCCAGATAGATCAGGATGGTGAAGGAGAAGCTCTTGGTCACCGCAAAGCCGCGCGCCACCAACAGGCTCGGAATCCAGACCAGGAAGGCGTAGTAGCAGAACATCACCGTGATCCAGAACACCCAGACCACCAAGGTGGTTTGCAGGTACTGGGGCTTGACCAAGGTAGCCAGCTTGGCCCAGGCGCCTTGCACGGCGGAATCGGCAGCCTTGGCAGCCAGGCTCATCTTCACCGGCTCGGGCAGCGGCTTGCCACTGCTGCGCTTGACCTGCTCTTCAATGGCGGTACAGATGCGGCTGGCCTCGTCATGGCGGCCCATCTCTTCGAGCCAGCGGGGCGACTCGAACAGCGCGCGGCGCATCCACAGCAGGAACACCACCGGCACCGAGGCGATGACCATGATCCAGCGCCAGCCGTCGTCGCTCATCGGCACGATGAAATACCCCAGCAGCGCCGACATCACAAAACCAAAGGAAAAAAAGCCCGCCAGCGCACCGGTGAAGCGGCCCCGGTAGCGGCTGCTGACAAACTCGGCCAGGTAAGGCGCGACGATCGCCCCCTCCGCGCCCATGCCCACACCGGCAATCATGCGCAGGATGTAGAACTCATGGAAGTTGGTGGCAAAGGCATTGATGAAGGTGGCCACGCAAAACAGCACCAGCGCCCACATCATCACGACCTTGCGGCCAAAGCGGTCGCCCAGCATGCCCGACAGCAGCGCGCCCACCAGGAAGCCGACATAGGTGCTGCTGGCAATCCAGCCTGTCTGAATGCCGGTCAAACCCCATTGTTCGCGCAGCGAAGGCAGGATGAAGGCGATGATGCCCGCATCCAGCGCCTCAAAGGCCAAGCCCAGGCCGCCAATGATGAGCAAGGTGAAATGGAAGCGGCTGAAAGGCAGCCGCTCCAGACGTTCGGAAGCGTTATACATATAGTTGTTCTCGCTCAAAGCCCATCAGCAGGCGTTCTTGTGGATGAAGCCGTCGCGCATGATCAGCTTGATCGCCGCGTCATGCTGGGTCAGCACCGAGACATCTTCCAGCGGGTTGCCGTCGACCAGCAGCAAGTCCGCATAGGCACTCTCCACCACTTCGCCCAGCAGGCCTTCGTGGTTCAGGATCTCGGCGCCGATCAGGGTGGCTTGTTGCACCACCTTGGCGTGGCCCAGCACCTTGGCGCGCAGCACCAGCTCGTCCGATTGCATGTAGTGCGTCTCGCCCAGCAAGTCGCTGCCAAAACCCATCTTCACGCCCGCGGCGTCCAGCACTTCCAGCGCCTTGAGGCCGTTGGTGCGCACCTTGGCAATCTTTTGCACCGATTCGTCGGGCAGACCGTACTTGGCGCCGTCGTTGGCCAGGCCTTCGTAGGTGATCAGGGTCGGCACCATGTAGGCACCCTTTTCCTGCATCAGCTTGGCGGTGGGTGCATCGACCAGATTGCCGTGCTCGATGGTGCGTACCCCGCACTCGATGGCACGGGTAATGGCCTGGGGCGTATACGCATGGGCCATCACATAGGTGTTCGCATTGTGGGCCTCTTCCACAATGGCGGTCAGCTCCGAGACCGAAAAGCCCAGATTGTTGATCGGATCGTTGGGCGAGGCCACGCCGCCCGAGGCCATCACCTTGATCTGGGTGGCGCCCTTCAGAATCTCTTCGCGCACCGCCAGGCGGCAGGCATCGACGCCATCGACCACCTTGCCGATATTGCCGATCTTGTAGGCGCAGGAGCAGGGGTCGAGCGTGTCATTGCGCGCCCGGAAATCGCCATGGCCGCCAGTTTGCGACAGCGCCTTGCCAGCGCAGAACAAGCGCGGGCCAGCCACCTGGCGCGTACGCACCCCTTCGGCCAGCGCCCAGTCGGCACCGCCGGCATCGCGCACCGAGGTAAAGCCCCGGTCGATCATGCCCTTCATGATGGGCAGCGCGCGCAGCAGCGCCAGCGCATTGGGCAGATTGGCAACCGCACCCAGGTTGAAGCCCGAGGCCATCACGTGCACATGGCAGTCGATCAGGCCGGGCATCAAGGTCATCCCCTTGGCATCGATGACGGTGGCGTCCGCCACCTCGAAGTCTTCGGCACTGATCTTTTCGATCAGACCGTTGCGCACCAAAATGGTATGAGTAGAAGTCAATACGAGATTCCGGGTGTCCAGAATCTTGGCATTGCGGATCAGGGTGGATTGCATAATCGGTTGTGGCGTTCACAGCGCCATGGTTGCCTCTAATGCCCCGAACTCTAGCCAAGCTGCAACAATATGTGGCAATGACATGACGTCATGCATCTGCCAATTCTTCCTACCATCATGAGTGGAGCTCATACCCCATGCGCCGACGCTGCCCCACGATTTCAGAGCTGAATGCCTTTTTGCTGTCGGCGCAGCACCTGTCGTTTTCCAAGGCCGCCAAGGAGCTGTTTGTCACGCAAAGCGCCATCAGCCGCCACATCGCGGGCCTGGAGGCCTACCTGGGCCACCCCTTGTTCATGCGCCGCAGCCATGGCTTGGCGCTGACCCATATCGGCGAGAACTACCTCAAACTCGTGCGCCCGGCGATGGAGTCGCTCGAACGCGCCACCACCCAGGTCATCTCCACCGCGCAGAACGCCCACCTGCTCAGCCTGTCGGTCGCGCCCACCTTTGCCGCCAACTGGCTGTTTCCCCGGCTGGAGAGCTTTCGCGCCAGCAATCCGCACATCGCCATCCACTTTGTGCGCTACAGCACCACCGACAGCGCCGAGACCGGCGATGGCTTCGATGCCTCCATCCAATACGGCTACGGCGACTGGCCGATTGCCGATGCCCAGTACCTGATCGGGCGCGAGACCAGCATCGTGTGTTCGCCCAGTTACCTGCAGCAGCACCCGATTGCGCACTTCAACGACCTCAAGCAGTGCAGCCTGCTGCAGCATATCGAGCTGCCCACCTCCTGGGACGACTGGTTCACCGCCTATGCCGGCCCCTATGAAGGCGCACGCATCGGCCCGGGCTTCAACCTCTTTACCCTCATCATCCAGGCCGCTATTGGCGGCTTGGGCGTGGCGCTGGTGCCCAGTTGCCTGCTGCAGGAGTCGCTGGCATCGCACAAGCTGGTAGAGCCCTTTGGCCAGCGCTTTGAAAGCCCGCTGGGCTACTACCTCTGTGCCCCCACCTGGCGCAGCGACATGGAAAGCTACCAGCGCTTTGGCGAATGGTTGCAGCAGGAATGCCGCCACCCTCCTACAGCCACTTGATCTGCAGCGGCAACCTGGCCGCCTCCTTTGCTTCTATGCTGGACATCAGCCCTGAGCGAAGGAGTTCCTGTGAAGACCCACCATTCCCCTTTCAACAAAATTGCCCGCTCGGTTGCCAAGTTCAGCGGCCACCCCGTCTGCTTTGTCGGTGCCCTGGCGGTCATCGTGCTCTGGGCCCTCAGCGGCCCATTCTTTGGTTTCAACGACACCTGGCAGCTGGTGATCAACACCGGCACCACCATCGTTACCTTCCTGATGGTGTTCCTGATCCAGTCCACCCAGAACAGCGATACTGAGGCCATGCAGATCAAGCTAGATGAGCTCATTCGCGCGATCGAGCCCGCCCGCAACCGCATGCTTTCACTGGAAGAGCTGGACGAAGACGAGCTGGATGCGCTGCGCAAGGAGTTCGACATTCTGGCCGACAAGGCCCGCCAGGCCGAGGACGGCAACACCACCCGCTGAGCACCCACCCAGCCTGCCCAACCACGTGCAGATACCCGCGTGGTGTCAGCGCTTGTGCTTGTTCTTGGCCCCACCCTGGCGCGCCTTGAAGCGCGGGTTGGACTTGCAGATCACATAGATGCGGCCACGGCGCTTGACCACCTGGCAATCACGGTGGCGCTTCTTGGCTTCTTTGAGCGAGGACAGGACTTGCATGGCAGAGCTTCTCCAAAACAGCAACAGAGCAAAAATGATAATAAATTATCATTATCATTTCAACCCCATTCCGTGGGATCGATGTAAAGCGCTGCATCCGCAAGCCTTCGCTCAGGATTCGCCGACGCTCCCCGTCACCGGCAACACAATGCCGGAGATATAGCTGGAGCAGGCCTGGGAGGCCAAAAACACATAGGCGGGCGCCAGCTCCTCGGGCTGGGCGGGCCGGCCCATCTGCGTGTCAGCGCCAAACTTGCGCAGGTCCTCTGGGTTTTTGTCGGCCGGGTTCAGCGGTGTCCACACCGGGCCCGGGGCCACCGCATTCACCCGTATGCCCCGCTCCATCAGGTTCTGCGCCAGCGCTTTAGTAAACGCATGGATGGCGCCCTTGGTCGCAGAGTAGTCCAGCAGCTGCTTGCTGCCGCGCAGGCCGGTAACGGAGCCGGTGTTCACAATCGCATCGCCCCGCTGCAGGTACGGAATGGCGGCCTTGACCATGTGGAAGTAGCCAAAGATATTGGTGCGAAAGGTCTCGTCGAGGCGCTCGGTGTTCAGGTCCTCAATGTCGGCCGCATGCTGCTGGAACGCAGCATTGTTGACCAGCACATTGAGCGCGCCAAATTTTTTCAGCACCTGCTTGACGGCCTTGTCGCAAAACTGCGGGTCCTGCACATTGCCGGAGATTGCCAGGCTCTGCTGGCCCTCGTCCTCGATCAGGCGGCAGGTTTCTTTCGCATCATCGTGCTCATTGAGGTAGAGGATCGCCACATTCGCGCCCTCGCGGGCAAACAGCACGGCCACCGCCCGGCCAATGCCCGAGTCGCCGCCGGTGATGACCGCCGTCTTGCCCTCGAGCTTGCCGCTGCCCCGGTAGTTGTCTGCCAGGTAGAGCGGTTGCAGATCGAGCGCTTTCTCATGCCCGGGCTTGGCCAGCTTTTTGCCAGGCATCGGCGGTGTGGGTACCTCGTGGCCGGGGCCGGGTGCGGTCTTTTTACGGGTTTTATCGTCCTTGCTGCTCTTGGCTTTTTTGGACGCCTTGGCCCGAGCGTCATTTTGGCTTTGCGCATGCTGGATGCGCTGCTGTGCAGCCACCACTTCCTCGACCGAGCGCTTTTCTGCCGCAGGCTTCTTGCTGGCGCTCTTTTTGGACTTGCTGGTGGATGGGCTCATGCTGAAACTCCTTGGATCTTGAACTCTAAAAGAATGAAACGACATACCGCAGCGGCACACCGCTGCTACATCAATCTCGACCGCCCTACATGCGCTTACCCGCTGACAAGCTTGTCCGACATACGGCCGTCGCAGCGCGCAGTACAAACAAGGCAGAAAGGAGGCCGCCATGCCAACCCCTACTACGCCCCCTCAACCGCCGGTGGCGCCACCGCCGCCGGATCTGCCCAAGCCCGAGCCCATTGATCCGCCGGACAGCACCTTGCCGATCGAGGAACCTGGGCATGAACCACCGGTGAAAGATCCGGAACCCGTCTAAACGGGCAACGCAACAGGCCAGTACACCACCCGGTGGCTGGCCTGTTTTACATCCTCAGTTTTTCTTGGCAGCGGCATTGCGCTTGCGGGTAGCCGCCGCCTTTTTGGCCGATGCGGAGCGCGCTTCGGGGCTGCGGCTGGCTGCGGCTTTTCTGGCCGCTGCCGAGCGCGCGGCTGCGAGCTGCGACCCCGGCCCTGTGGCCTTGCCCCGGCCCGATCCGGAGCGCTTGCCGCCGCCGGTAGCCTTGTTCACCGTGGCCCAGGCGCGTGCAGCGGCTTCGTCTTCCGACACGCCTTTTTTCTCGTAGCTTTTCTCGATATGGCGGGCCATGCGTTTTTGCTTATCGGTATAAGCGGATTTATCTCCTTGGGGCATCACAAATCTCCTTGGGTGCTGCGTTGAGGCGGGGTGGCTCAGGGTGGATGGGGGTTACTGCGATGGATCACCATCGGCAGGCGGGCCTCCACCACCGGGCTGGGGCTTCTTGGGGGTGGTGGGGACTGGCTTTTGCGCTTGTGGTGTAGCCAGCGCAAGGTTTGCAGGGGGCAGATGGCGCATGGGGGTTCTCCGAGGGCTGAGTCAATGCTTTCAGCCTAGCCCTGGCGCAAGGCGCTGCCTGTCAGAAAAACGCTTTGCTGCCGCTTGTTCCGCTTTACACAGGGCGTAACGGCGATGCGCGTACCTTTGCGCGCTCCCCAGGCCTACACAGCGCAGCCATAGCGCTTGCAACACTGGGCTTTTGCATGCGCTGTCTATGCCGCAGCAGGAGAACGACCATGCCCCAGCCCTACGACCCCAGCCAATCGCATACCCAGCCCCCTATCCCGGGCCAGCCCCAGCCGGCGCCTGGTGAGCCGGGCACGTATGAGCCCAGCCCTTTGCATCCCTACCCGGGCAACCCGCAGCATCCCTACCCAAGCGAGCCGGTGCACCCCTACCCAGGCAACCCCGAGCACCCCTACCCCGGCACGCAGCCAGAGCCAGCGCCCGATACGACGACGAGCCAGTCAATGTGAGTGAATGCAGCGCTTGAGCGCCTGCGGTCTTATTTCTGCGTTGCCTGCAGGAGATCCAGCCGGCGCTGCACCTGCTCGGCAAGCGCCGTATCGCCCAGCTCCCGCGCTAGGCGCTGCTGGTTGATCAGCCAGGCCATCACGGCACGGCGCCAGCCCTGGGCCGAAGCGGTGTCCACCGCCTGGGTGACGACCGCCATCGGCACCGGCCCGCGCGCCGCCAACACCCCGGCAGCGACCAGGCGCGAGAGCGGGTCCTCTATCGCCGCCAGCGCAGCGGCTGCCTGCGCAGGCGCCAGCGGCGCCACCGCCTGCTGGGCCTTGGGCAGCAGCGCCACATCCCCGGCAGCCAGCTGGCCCTGCAGATAGCGCGCATAGGCCTGTTCGGCATCGGCGGCATCCTGGGCCACGGCCTCAAAGCCTGTGCAAGGGGCGGCATCCAAGGCAGCCACCTGCGCAGCGCAGCGCGCCAGCTCCAGCCGGGCCAGCAGATCGGGCCGTGCGGTGCGGCTTACCTCATCGCGTGCACGCCGCCATTCGGCATCGGCCACCCGGCTGTTGCCCGACAGGTAGGCATCGGTCGCGCGCTCGGCAGCGCCTTGTTCGTTGATCGCCCAGTCGGGCGCCTTCTTGCCGCTGGCGCAGCCGCCCAGCACAGCGGCAGCCAGCAGTGCGGCGGCCAGGCGGGTGGTGATGGCAATCATGGCGCTCATGGCAGTCGCACCTCGGCATCCTTTTTGGCAAACGGCCATTTGCGGTTCAGCTCGGTCAGCATGCCTTCCACCTTGCGCAAGTTGGCTTCCACATCGGCACGCAAATCACCCAGCTGGTGGGTGGCATCCTTTGCATTGGCGCCCACGGCCTGGGCCTCCACCAGCACCGCATCCACCTTCTTCAGGCTGCCGCGCACATCGCCCAGCACGGCATTGAGCTGCTGCACCGTGGCGCGCACTTCGGGCATCACGCCATCGGCCCCAAACACCTGCTTGTCGGCATTCTTGGCCAGGCCGTCCAGCCGCGCCAGCAGCTGGTTGGTGCGGTCCAGGGTCTGCGATATCTTGCGCGCCTCGGCGTCGCCGCCCATGACCACGCCCAGCGCGCCGCTGGGGCCGTTGAGCTTGGTGCTCAGGTCACGCAGCTGCTCCAGGGTGCCGCCCAAGGCCGAGCCAGCGGAGGTCATCATGTTCAGGTTCTCCAGCAGCTGGCGGGCATTGCTCATCAGCTGGGGTAGCTCGGCCGTCGCATCGCCCGACAGCACCGCGCGCACAGCGCCGTCCTCCAGCTGCGGGTCGTCCAGAATGCCCGAGTAGGCCTTGATCGTCGTGCCGCCCACCAGGCCCTTGACCAAGGTGAACACGCTGCTGCTACGCAGCCAGTGTGCATCTTTCTCGGGCACATCCACATGGATGCGCACCGTGCCATCGGGCGCCAGCTCGATCTTGCTGACCTTGCCGATCGCAAAGCCGGAGAAGGTCATGTCCAGCCCAATGGAGACGCCTTCGGAGTCATCGGCCGTCAGGATCAGCGACTGCTTGGGCTCAAACACGCCGCGCGCATACATCAGGTAGAAGGCCGAGCCCAGGATCAGCAGCAAGGTAAACAGCAGCAATGCCCCGGCCTTGCGCTCCAGGTGCGGCACCGGCGCCAGGCCGTCTACCGCCACACCATCGACCACGGCCATACGCCGCGCAGAGGCGGCAGAAGACGGCGGCGCGGGGCGGTCGGCAGAGTCGTGGGGTTCTGGTATTTGCATGTACCGCGATCTTACCCGGCTGGCTGCCCGCTTCAAAACAAAGCTGCAATGGGTTGTTTTGAAAGGCAGACACTCACTTTCCAGCCCAGTCGCCCGCTGCTTGCCCGTCGCTTGTTACACATCGCAGCCGCGCAAGCTCTTATACTGTACATATATACAGTTATTTGCCATGCCTAAACTCGATGCCCTGTCCCTGCCGCCCACGGTGGCCGCCCAGCTCTGGCGCGGCGACCACCTGGTGCGCGCGCCGATGGCGGGCATCCCCACTGGGTGGGATGCGCTGGATGCCGAGCTGCCTGGCAAAGGCTGGCCCAGCCAGGGCCTGACGGAGGTGCTGCAGCCCCAGGCGGGCACCTTGGAATGGCGCCTGACCGGCATGGCCCTGCAGCAGTGCCCAGCGCACAAACCTGTCATCGCACTGGGCCCGCCGCTGCCGCCCCATGCCAGCGGGCTGGCGCAAAGCGGCCTGGCGCCTGGGCAGCTGGTCTGGATCCACGGCAGCCGCCCGCAAGACCAGCTCTGGGCGCTGGAGCAGCTGCTCCGGGCCAATGCCGCAGCCGCCCTGCTGGCCTGGCTGCCCCAGGTGCAGCCCGAGCAGATACGCCGCCTGCAGATCAGCGCCCAGCAGTTTGAAGGCCTGGTGTTTGTGTTCCGGCCCGAGAGCAGCCGGCACCAGGCCTCGGCGGCGCCACTGCGCCTCTTGGTGCGCAGCAGCCAGCCCTGGTCGCTGCAGCTGGAGCTGCTCAAACGCCGGGGCCCTGTGCACGAGGGCACGCTGGAGCTGCCCGCCGTGCCGCCCAGCCTGCAAGCCGTGCTGCCCGCGCGCCTGTGGCCCGGCACCGTGCCGCAGCCAGCCACCCTTCCTTCCACCAACTCGACCCGAGCCATCCTCTTGCCAGACCATGACAGCGATCTGGGCCGCCCTGCTGCCCCAACTCCCCCACCCCGCCGCCAGCGCGCGCCCCAGTCCAGCCTGCAGCACTGAGGCCACCCCAGCCGCGCCCGCCACGCCCACGGCCCAGATGCAAGGCCTGGCACTGTGGGCGCAGCAGTTCACGCCGCGCCTGGCCTGCGTGCCCTCGGACAGTGTGTTTGGCGATGCCCTGGTGCTGGAGCTCTCGGCCAGCGAACGCCTGTTTGGCGGCCGCCAGCAACTGGCCCGGCGCCTGTTGCGCGAGAGCCGGCAGCTGGGCGTGCAGGCCATCAGCTGGGCCCCCACCAGCCTGGCGGCCATTGCGCTGGCGCGCTGCGGCATCCGCCACGGCATGGGCCAGCCGCTGCCCCAGATGCTGGCGCCCCTGCCCTTGCAGGCCATCGATGCAGTGGCCCGCCATGCCGAGCTGCTGAGCCAGCTGGGCTGCCAGAGCCTGGGCGCCGTGCATGCGCTGCCCCGGGGCGCGCTGGCCCGGCGCATGGATACGGACATCCTGAAAGCCCTTGACCAGGCCCATGGCCTGCTGCCCGACCGCTACCCCTGGATCCAGTTGCCCGCCCGCTTTGATGCCCGGCTGGAGCTGCCCATGCGCATCGACCAGGCAGATGCGCTGATGCACGGCGCGCGCCAGCTGCTGCTGCAGCTGTGCGGCTGGCTGGCGGCGCAGCGGGCGGGCGTACGCAGCTTTCGGCTGTGCTGGTGCCATGATGCGATGCGCTCCCGCCATGTAGGCGATGGCGGTGAGCTGACCATCCACACCGCCAGCACCACGCGCGATCTGCAGCACCTGTGCCGCCTGCTGCAAGAGCACCTGGCCCATGTGCAGCTGCAAGCCCCTGTCGGCGAGCTGCGCCTGCATGCCGATGCCCCCGAAGCGTTGCAAGAGCGCAGTGCCAGCCTGCTGCCCGACAAAACCGCCGATGGCGAAAGCCTGGAGCAGGTGCTCGAACGCATCACCGCCCGCCTGGGCGAAGACCAGGTGCAGCGCCCGCTGCTGCGGCCCGACCACCGCCCCGAGTGGCAGGTGCAGTGGCTGCCCGCGCAGCCAGCCGGCAAGGCCAAGGCCGCCCCGCCCGCTGCACAGCCCCATTCACGGCTGCATGCACCGCTGCATGTGCCGCCCCTTGCGCAGCCCAGCTTCTTGCTGCCCACCCCCCTGCAACTGCTGCAGGACAGCCAGAGCCGGCCGCTCTACCACGGCCCCTTGCAGCTGCTGCTGGGCCCGCAGCGCATCGAAGGCGGCTGGTGGCACCGCAGCCCTGGTTTTTTGCCGGCGGCCGACTCGGATGGCGACACCCACATCGATGAGGCGGCCCCCGGCAGCGATCACAGCGATCACCGCAAAGATCCGCCCCAACCCGCCCCCATCACCCAAACCGCCCACACCGCGCTGCGTGATTACTGGGTCGCCCACAGCCCGCATGCCGGCTTGCTGTGGATCTTCCACACCCGCTTGTCCGCCAACAGCGGCGCCTGGTTTCTGCATGGCCGCTTTGCCTGAGCAGCGCCGCACCCGTCTAGAGCCATGGCCACGCGTCCCAAACTCTCCATCCCCCACTACGCCGAGCTGTGGTGCCTGAGCAATTTCAGCTTTCTGCGCGGCGCCAGCCACCCGCATGAGCTGGTCGACCGCGCCCATACCCAAGGCTACCGCGCGCTGGCCCTGACCGATGAATGCTCGCTCGCCGGCATCGTGCGCGCCCATGTCGCAGCGCGTGACTGCGGGCTGCCGCTGATCGTGGGCGCGCAGTTTGAGGTGCAGCCCAGCGATGCGGCCGCGCCCGCCTTCACCCTGGTGGCACTGGCCTGCAACCTGCATGGCTATGGCAACCTCTGCGCCCTCATCACCCAACTGCGGCGCAAATCGCCCAAGGGCAGCTATGCGCTGGCGCAATCGGCCATCCACCCACGCGCGCTGCAAGACTGCCTGCTGCTGCTGGCCCCCAGCCGCCAGGCCAGCCCGGCGCAAACCCAGGCCCAGGCCGCCTGGCTGCAGCAGCACTTTGCCGGCCGCTGCTGGCTGGCCGTGCAGCTCGATCGCAGCCTGGGCGACGAGGCCTGGCTGGCGCAGATGCGCGCGGCGGGCAGCAGCAGTGGCGTACCGCTGGTGGCCGCTGGCAATGTGCACATGCATGTGCGCTCGCGCAAGCCCATGCAGGATGTGCTGACCGCCATCCGCCTGCGCCGCCCGCTGACCGACTGCGGCTACGCGCTGCAGCCCAATGCCGAGCAGCACCTGCGCAGCCGGCTGCGGCTGGCGCAGATGTACCCGCCCGATCTGCTAGGCGCCACCCTGGACATTGCCGCGCGTTGCCAGTTCTCGCTGACCGAGCTGCGCTACCAGTACCCCGACGAGGTGGTGCCGCCCCAGCTCACACCAGCGGCCTATCTGCGCCAGCTCAGCTACGAAGGGGCGGCCCGCCGCTGGCCGCAAGGCACGCCGCCGCAGGTGCAGGCCACCTTGGAAAAAGAGCTGGCCCTTATCTCCGAGCTGCAGTACGAGCACTACTTTTTGACCGTCTACGACATCGTGCGCTTTGCCCGCAGCAAGGACATCCTCTGCCAGGGCCGGGGCTCGGCCGCCAACTCGGCGGTCTGCTTTTGCCTGGGCATCACCGAGGTCGATCCGGACAAGACCCGGGTGCTGTTCGAGCGCTTTATCAGCAAGGAGCGCAACGAGCCGCCCGATATCGATGTCGACTTTGAGCATGCCCGGCGCGAAGAGGTCATCCAGTACCTGTACAAGAAATACGGCCTGCACCGCGCAGGCCTCACTGCCGTCGTCATCCGCTACCGGCGCAAATCCGCGATCCGCGATGTGGCCAAGGCGCTGGGCTTTGCGCCGCCCAGCATCGATCTGCTGGCACGTGACCATTCGCGCTGGGACGACGAGTTGCTGCGGGCCGAAGCGCTGGCCCAGTGCGGCCTGCAGGCGGGTGACCTGGCCGTGCGCCAGCTGCAGGAGCTGGTCGAGACCCTGCGCGATTTTCCGCGCCACCTGTCCCAGCATGTGGGCGGCTTTGTGCTCACCCGGGGCCCGCTCTCGCGCATCGTGCCGATCGAGCGCGCCAGCATGGAGAACCGCACCGTCATCCAGTGGGACAAGGACGACCTCGATGCCGTCGGCCTGCTCAAGGTCGATGTGCTGGCGCTGGGCATGCTCACCGCGCTGCAAAAAATGCTGCGCCTGGTGGGCGCACGCCAGGGCCGCAGCTTTGCGCTGGGTGATATCCCGCACGACGACAAACCCACCTACGACATGATCTGCGCGGCCGACACGATCGGCGTCTTCCAGATCGAAAGCCGCGCCCAGATGAGCATGTTGCCGCGCCTGCGGCCCAGGGAGTTCTACGACCTGGTGATCGAGGTCGCGCTGGTGCGGCCCGGCCCCATCCAGGGCGGCATGGTCCACCCCTATCTGCGCCGCCGCCAGGGGCTGGAAGAAATCCAGTACGAAAGCGAGCTGTTGCGCCCGGCGCTGGAGCGCACCCTGGGCGTGCCCATCTTCCAGGAGCAGGTGATGCAGATCGCCATCGATGCGGCCGGCTTCAGCGCCGGCGAGGCCGACCAGCTGCGCCGCTCGATGGCGGCCTGGCGCCGCACCGGCAACCTGCAAAAGTACTACGACAAGATCATCAACGGCATGACCGGCAATGGCTACTCGCAGGCCTTTGCCGAGTCGATCTTTCAACAGATCCAGGGCTTTTCGGAATACGGTTTTCCGGAGAGCCATGCCGCCAGCTTTGCGATCCTGGTGTACTTCAGTGCCTGGATCAAATGCCACTACCCGGCTGAGTTTTTAGTAGCCATGATCAACAGCCAACCGCTGGGCTTTTACAGCAACAGCCAGCTGATCCAGGATGCCCAGCGCCATGGCGTGCAGGTGCTGCCCGTCGATGTGATGCACAGCGGCATGGATTGCACTACCGAAGCGGCCAGCGGCCCCCACCCCGCCGTGCGCCTGGGCCTGCGCCTGGTCAAGCAGCTGCAGCAGACACAAGTCGAGCGCCTGCTGCAGGCCCGCAGCGCCGCCCCCTTCGACAGCGCCCAGGACCTGGCCCGCCGCGCCCAGCTGGACGCCCCGGCGATGAAGTACCTGGCCGCCGCCGATGCCCTGGCCAGCCTTGAAGGCCACCGCCGCAACCAGCTCTGGCACGCCTCCGCACCGCTGCACCACAGCCGCCTGCTGCGCGCAGCCCCCATCGACGAGGAAGAGCTGCAACTGCCCGCCGCCAGTGAGCAGGAAGACATCCACTGGGACTATGCCGCGCTGGGCCTGAGCCTGCGCCGCCACCCCATGGCCTTGCTGCGCGAACGCCTGCAGCGCCACCGCTTCCAAACCCAGGCCGAGCTGCGCGAAGCGCGCGACGGCAGCTGGGTGCGCGCCTGCGGCATCGTCACCCTGCGACAGCAACCACCCACTGCCAAGGGCGTCGTCTTTATCACCCTGGAGGACGAAACCGGCAACCTGCAAGTCATCTGCTGGCCCCATCTGCGCAGCGCCCAGCGCGATGCCCTGCTGCACGCCCAGTTCCTGGCCGTGCAAGGCCGCTGGCAGCGCAGCGGCGAGGTCGGCAACCTGATCGCGCACCAGTTGCGGGATGTCTCGGACTGGTATGACAGCCTGCGGATTCGGAGCCGGGATTTTCGGTGAGGGGGACTGGCCCTGACCAAGGGCAGTCCAAAGATAGGCTGATTTCGTCAACCTAACCAGGGGCAGTCCAACCAACAGCACAAGAGTGTCTAGCAAAGCCTGGGCGATTCACGGATTGGTAGCACCACGTCAATCCATGCCGAGCGATATCAGGTGCCGATGCGGCTGCAGCGGATGAAGTGAACACGGGCGCTCGTCATCGCAGAACTCCGCTGCTGCCCGCTTGGCATCAGCGGCCCAAGGCCGTCTCATGCAGGTACTGCCAGCGCACGGCCCCATCGGCGCAATCAACAATCGCCGTGGCCCAGCGCGCCATGGCTGTACCGTTCAGATGGTGGGTCTCCTGGTAGCGCAGCGCCACGCTGCTAGCGGCTTGCCAGACGGTGGCCACCTCCCTGATCTCAATGCGCAGCCCGGGCCGACCAGCAGCGGCCTGCTGGAACATGGCAGCCACCTGCGGCAGCTGCACCACGGCACCTGCGGTGGTCACCATGCTGAAGCCTTCCGCAAATACGGGCATCAGCTGGTCAATGGCAGCCCGCGCCATGCCCGGCGCGCCGGCAAAAATGGTTTGGATCAGTTCGTGCACGTCGTAGACACTGCGCTCGGCAGCCTGGGTGTAGGGATTATTCATGGTGGGTTTTTTCTGCAGGCAAGCTGCGTAGTGGAAGAAGGGGAAGCAATCCCAGCAAGGCGGCGATCGCAAATGTGAGGTGATAGGCCTGGGGCGCAGACCAGCGCTGGGCAAGCAGATTGAAAAGCATCAGCAGCAGCGCCGCGCCCACGCTGAAGGCCATTTGGCGGTTGATGTTCCACAGCACACTGGCCTTGTGGGTTTGGGCGCCGTCAAAATCCATCAGCGCCGTGGTCTGCGCGGTGTTGGCGCCCATCCCGCCGCCTGTGCCCATCAGCGCATAGGCCAGGATGAGGATCGGCAGATCCTGTGTGGAATCCACCGCCGCCAGCGCCGCAATGCCCAGGCTGTGCAGCAGCATCGAAAGCACAAACAGCCGCCCAGCCCCCACCCGGTTGTACAGGCGCCCGCACAGCACCATGGCCACCAGCGCCCCTGCGGCATACACCACCATGAAGCGCCCCGTCTGCGCCGCTCCCATATGGAGCAGGTCTTGCAGATAAA
Organism: Comamonas koreensis; assembly: GCF_014076495.1. Lineage (NCBI taxonomy): Bacteria > Pseudomonadati > Pseudomonadota > Betaproteobacteria > Burkholderiales > Comamonadaceae > Comamonas > Comamonas koreensis. The sequence goes on from NZ_CP043575.1 coordinate 4,124,625, forward strand.
AGATATTGAGCAGGTTCACGCCGGTAAAAATGCCGGGGATGGCGTAGTACACCCAGATCGACAGCGCGAGCCGCGGGCTTTGGAGCAAACGCACATCCACAATGGCATCGGCCACGTTGCGGGAATGGCTGGCATAAAGGCGGGCCAACAGCAGCGCAGCCCCCAAACAAGCCAATGCCACCACGCCCGCTTGGCCCGCACCGTAGAGCGACATGCCGAGCAAGGCACTGGCCAGCGCGGCGCTGATCAGCAGCAGGCCGAGCAGGTCGGGCCGCGTCTGCGCTGGCCTGGGCTCCTCGCGCAGCCACAGCCATGACAACGCAGCGGCCGCCAGGGCCAGCGGAATATTGGCGTGGAACACCCAGCGCCAGGAGGCCTGATCCACGATCCAGCCGCCCAGGCTGGGAGACAGCGCGGGCGCCAGCAGGGCCACTGCCATGACCAGGGTCGAGATGCGGGCCCGCTCGGCGCCTTGGAAACGGTTGAAGGTCATCGCCTGGCCCACAGGGATCAGCAAGCCCCCAGCCATGCCTTGCACAAAGCGCCAGCCCACCATCTGGCCAAAACTGCTGGCCTCGCCGCATGCCCAGACAGCCCCCGCAACCACCAGCATCGATGCTGCCAGCATGCGCCGAGCGCCCCAGCGGCTGGCCAGCCAGGGACTGAGCGGAATGACAAGGGTCAGCCCGAGGATGTAGGCATTCGCGACCCAGGCGCTGGCCGCGCTGCCGATCTGGAACGCGGCGGCCATGCGTGGCAAGGCCACGGCGGGCATGAAGATGTTGATGCAGTCAATAAAAAATCCCAGCAAGAACACGGTGGCAATGCGGTAGCGGTACGTCATCTTGGATCCCTTTGGCCCAGGATGGTAGGCAGGGCTGCGCGGCCCGTCGATACCGCTATGCTTGAAACTTTGTTTGGCCAGATTGAACAATGAACCGCATCGCTCTCTCCACCCAGCTGCACCGCGTGCAGACCTTTCTGGCCGTTGTCGAGCTGGGCTCGTACACCAAGGCGGCCGATTACCTGTCCATCAGCAAGGCCATGGCCAGCCTGCATGTCAAAGCCCTGGAAGAGGCCCTGGCCGTCACGCTGCTGCTGCGCAGCACACGCAGCATTGCGCTGACCGAAGCGGGCCAGAACTTCTACGATGAGTTCAAGGAGCTGGTCGTCCAGCTGGAGAGCAAGTTTGACATGGCCATGCAGGGCCGCAAGCGCATCTCGGGCACCTTGCGCCTGAGCACCACGGGCGAATATGGCGAGCGCTACATCCTGCCGCTGGTGGCCAGGTTCGTGCAGCAGTACCCGGCCATCTCCATCCGCTACGACACCAACTCCTCGCTGAGCGACCTGATTGCAGAAAAGCTCGACCTGGTGGTGCGCCTGGGCAGCCTGGCCGATTCGGATTTCAAGAGCCGCAAACTGGACGATTACGACATCGTGCTCGTCGCCTCGCCTGCGTTGCTCAAAAGGCATCCGGTGCGGCAGCCCGCTGATCTGGCCCCGCTCCCCTGGATTGCCAACAGCAATCTTCACAGCCCCACGCACTGGATCCTGCGCGGCCCCCAGGACAAGGAGACCGAGGTCAAAGGCAGCGCCGCCCACCATGCCAACACCTCCGCCGCTATCCGCCTGATGGCGCTGTCATCGCTGGGCATCGCGGTGCTGCCGGCCTGGCTGGTCGAGCAGGACCTGCACAGCGGCGCATTGCAGCAGCTGCTGCCCGGCTACAGCCTGCCACGCCAGTCGATCAGCGCTGTTTTTCCCAACAGCCCCCACCTGCCGCACAAGACCCGCGCCTTTATCGACTTTCTCAGCAAGCACCTGGGGCAACGGCGCACAGGCTAGGCCAGGCTTAACTTCACATTGCGGCCTCAACTGGGATCAGTGCGTTAGTCAGCATGAAAAAAACCCTCCGAAGAGGGCTTGGCCACTAGGCAGTGTGGCGCTTTCTGCTGAAGAACCCGGCCAGGCCCAGCGTCAGCATCGACAGCAAGCCGATGCCCCAACCAGCCAGCCCGGGTACAGGCGTTGGCGCAGCCGGCTCGGGTGGCGTGACCTTGGCAGGAATGTGCAAGGTCACGGTGACAGGATCGGTCGTACAGGCAGGCGTAGGGGCCGACGTATCACAGACCCTGTACTGGAAAGTCACATCGCCAAAGTACACGCCGTCGGGTGTGTAGAGAATCAGCTCGGGGTGGATGGGATCGGGGATGCTCAGCGCGCCATACTGCGGCGCGCTCAACAACTGAACCGATGCCTTGTTGATGGCGCTGCCGCCGCCTTCCACATAGTCGTTGGCGGTGACATCGGGAATCGCAAAGGCATCCGAGATATTGGGCAAGCTGTGCTCATCATCAACGCCCTTGACCACCTCGGCGGCTGGAACCTGTGAGGCAGTTACCAGAATATTGTCAAAGGCCGCATAAGACTGGTCAGTCTCCAGCTCCCAGACCACGCCCAGGCGCTGGGTTGAACTGTTAAAGCCCATGTTCGCCATATCCAAGGCATAGTGCATCGCATGCCAGTCAAACGACAGGCCATCCGGCGAAGCGCTGGAGAAAGAAAACACCTCTGTGCGCACAGGGCTGGCAGGCACCGCATTGATATTCACCGAAGACTCCGCAGCCGCGTTATCCACCAAGACAAAGCTGTCACCAGCTTCAAGCCGGTAGAAACGGAATTTGACGCTGTAGTCTTTGTTCGGTCTGTTGATCCACAGCTTGTTGTAGAAGTCGCCAGGGTTGGCGGGGTTGGCGCCATCGAGCTGCACGGCAAGCCCAGACCAATCCATCGATAGATCCATGAACTGCTGGCCTTGTGTCGGAAAAACCAGGCCCACCGCCTCTCGGTGCCGATAGTCACCGGACTGACGAACAATACCACCCGTGAATCGGTTCAAAGGGCGCGAATCATCGGCATAGCCGGTGCCTTGCCAAGCCGGCGAGTGGCTGGCATTGGCGGTAGGATTGTTGACCGCCTTGGTACACAGGCGATCGGCCGTTTTGACTTGAACGAACGAAAAGCCGTTGGCCGGATCGCTGTAATTTTGAGAGAAAGTCCCGTAGTTGTTACTCCCCGCCGGGGTGCCACCGCCATCTTTGCAAATCTCTGCCGCGTACTGCGCTGCGTTGGGCGTTTCAAAATCGTTCTGGTACACCGTGATCAGCCCCTGGGCAAAGAGGCTGGAGGTGGCCAGCAACATGGCCGAGGAAACAACGATGTTCCGGGCGTTTCGCTGACGAGTCATAACACTTCCTTGGCAATCATGTTAGGCACCATCAATACATTTGATCGTGCTGATAAAGCAAAAGATGAAGTCTATTTAGCAAAGCTTGGGGAAACACATGATGAAGGTCAAATAACGTGAATCAATGACCGTTTCATCCGGTTTGTCGCGGTCTGTGGCGCAGACCTCATACACCGGCCAGTGTAAATGTATTTATTTGTTTCCAATCCACTGGTCTATATGTATCCCGTGGCTGCCATTGATGTATCGGCAGACCTCTGCGCGTCGCCAGCATTGAGCAAGGGCCGCCTTGCCCCCAGAAAAATGCACCACCAGCCTTTGCAGACCGGTGGTGCATGCGTTGACTACAGCGGCGCTTAGAACTTGTAGTTCAGGCTCACGTTGACCGTGCGCGGCTCGCCCCAGGTGTAGGTGCTGTACCAGCTGAAGATGGTGTAGTACTTCTTGTCGAATAGGTTCTTGATGTTGAGCGAGGCGGACAGCTGCTTGTTGAAGTCGTAGCGGGCCATGGCATCCCAGACCCAGTAGTTCTGCACGGTGTGCACGGCATTGCCACCGGTCGGCACGTTGATGCTGCCCCAGGTCTTGTCCTGCCAGCGCGCGCCACCACCCAGGGTCAAACCGCTCAGGCTGCCAGCGAGCTTGTAGCTGGTGTAGAGGTTGAACTGGTTGGACGGCGTGAGGGTGGAGACACGCTCGCCATCCTTGCGCGCAATGCTGTGCGAGTAACCGGCCTGGATCTGCCAGGCGGGCGTGATCTGGCCGGACACCTCCGCTTCCCAGCCCCGGGTCTTGACGCCCTGGATTGCACGGTACGCGGGGTTGCCGCTGGGGGTGATGCCGCCACTCTCCACGGCATAGTTGTCCTGCAAGGTCTGGAAGACAGCAGCGCTGGCATTGAGCCGGCCGCCAAAGAACGAGGCCTTGGCGCCGAGCTCATAGTTCTTGCCCTCGAGCGGATCCAAGGTGCGGCCCTGCTCGGTCTGGTCGGACTGCGGCTTGAAGATGCCGCTGTAGCTGGCATAGACCGAGTAGTTCTGGTTCAGGTCATACACGGCGCCCAGGTAGGGCGTAAAGACATTCTTTTCCTTTTGCTCCTGCACCCGGTTTCTGTAGTTGGACAGGCGCCCGCCGGTGATGAGCTTCAATTCATCGCGCAGGTTCCAGCGGGCGGTCGTGTAGAGGCCGTTCTCATAGGTGCTCTCGTCATCGCTGTAGTCAGGCGCGCTGTTCCACACCGGGGCAGGCACCTTACCATTCCACTGGTAGTAGTTGTCCACCACGCCGTCAAAGCCGCTGTTGTCGTTGTAGTAGCCATCGTTTTTCCAACGGCGCTTGGCCAGGCTGCCGCCCACCACCAGCTCATGGCTGCGCCCCAGCAGCGAGAAGGGGCCGCTGGCATACAGGTCGGCCGCATCGCTGGTGGTGCGGCCTATGTACTGGCCCTTCCACATGCGCACGCCGGCACCGGTCACTGGATCGGGGTTGCCACCGGCTGCGGCGCCCAGGTTGGCGTTGTAGCCGTTGATCTGGTGGTTGAGTTGCAGCTTGGTGACCCAGCCATTGTCTAAGTAGTGCTCCAAGGTAGCAAAGGCGGTGCGGGTGTACTGGTCCCAGTGGCTCCAGTCGGCGCCGTTGTTGAACGAGCGCGGCATGGCGTTGAAATGGCCGCTCGCATCGAGCAAAGGGATACCGCCCCAGGTCGATGCCGTGGGTTTGTTGTCCTGGCGGTCGGCGCCCACCGTCAGCAGGGTTTGGGGCGTCAGGTCCACCTCGACAATGCCGTAGAGCACGCCCGTCTTGCGCTCGTAGCGATCGAGCTGCGAGTGCTTGTCCTGGTAGGTGGCAACGCCGCGCGCGCGGATGCTGCCGCTGTCGTTGAGCGCGCCGCTGACGTCCAGCTCCCCCCGGTAGTTCTGGTAGCTGCCGGCGCTGATGCTGGCATGGCCACTGAACTCCTTGGTCGGCTTCTTGCGCACCAGGTTGATGGTGGCGCCCGGATCGCCACTGCCAGTCAGCAGCCCGGTGGCACCCTTGAGCACTTCCACCCGGTCGTAGATCGCCATATCGGTCAGCGTATTGCCCGCGGAATAGGCCGAGTTGCGCGACATCGGAATGCCGTCGTACTGGAAGTTCTGGATTGCAAAGCCGCGCGCGTAGTACTCGGTGCGCTCGCTGTCGTAGGTCACGATGCTCACGCCCGGCGTGTGGTTGATGACATCGTCAATCGAGTGGAGCTGGAAGTCATCCATCACCTGGCGCGTCACCACGCTGACGGACTGCGGCGTCTCACGCGGCGTCAGCACCAGGCGGGTCGCCGTCGCCACAGCGCCCGGCGTGTAAGAGCCCGAGTCCTCGGTGATCTCACCGAGCTGGTTGCTGCGCACCGTCACCTCCGACAGCGTGACTTCGCCTCCCGCTGCAGATGGAGAGGCAGCCGATGCTGCGGCAGCGGGCGCAGGCGCGGCTGCCTGCACCATCAACACGCCCCCTTCCACCCGGCCCTGCAGGCCCGATCCCTGCAGCAAGGCCTGCAAAGCCTGCGACACATCCTGCGCACCATGCAGGGCGGGCGCTTGGCGGCCCTGCGCTGCGGCTGGTGCGGCGGTAAAGCCCAGGTTCGCCTGGCGGGCAAATTGGGCCAGCGCGCTAGCGAGCGGCTGCGCCGGAATATCGAAGCTGGCGGTTTGTGCCATCGTCGCCTGCATGTGCAGGGCCAGGCCCAGGCAGACCGCCGCATGCGCCAGCACGGTGCGGCGCGGCTTGAAAGTGAATGAAGACATGAAAGAGTGCTCTCGTCCGATAAAAAAGCTATGACGGGACGAGACAGCGCTGCAAAGCGCGTGCGAAGCTTGGAGTGCAGGCTGCCAAAGCGCACAGCACACTGGGCGCTGCCACCGTCAGATGGATTCCTGCGTGGATGGCGTGGGCTGTACACCGCCTGAAATCCGCGAATGCCTGGCAGCGCCGCCCCAGTAAACGCGGGCACAGCTGCTGGCCAAAACGGCCCCATGATACTTATTCAAATACGAATCAGTATCATACTCAATATTAATAAGTGGCGTTTTGGCAACAGTTTTGTGAAATAACGAGCGTGGGGGTGCTGGCCAACGGCCAGTGGGGTCGCCAGCCTCCGTGCGCGCGCCGTCGCAGGCGCGGTCAGCGCTGCCATAATGGCCCGCCATGACCATCGCGCTCACCACCCTTCTCATCTACGCCAAAGACATGCAGCGCACGGCGCAGTTCTATGTGAGGCACTTTGGTTACACCTCCGACTGCGATGTGGTCGATGGCCTGATTGCGCTCCAACCCCTGCATGGCGGCGCGGAGATCCTGGTCCACCAGGCCACCAAGAGCCTGAAATTTGGCTCTGCGGTGCTCAAGCTCTCGTACAGCGTGGCCGATGTCGACCAGTTTGTGGCCAAGGCCGCCGCAAAGGGGCTGGATTTTGGCCCGGTGCACCAGGCCAATGGCTACGCCTTTGCCAATACCAAGGATCCGGACGGCAACGCGATCAGCGTGTCAAGCCGCCAATACCGGGCGGGATAGGCACTACGCAAGCTCAACCCTTCAAGACCTTGAGACCATACGAGGCTTGAGCGACCCAGTTCATCACCCCAGCAATGGCGGTAAGCGCTATACCGACGAATGCCAGGCCATGCCATCCATCTACATGGGCGCTGTAGCCACCCAGTGCAGCGCCGGCGGCACCACCTAGAAAATAGGACACCATGAAAATCGTATTGGTCCTGTTCCTGGCCTCGGGATGTGTCGCAAAGATTCTGGATTGATTGGCCACCAATCCGGCTCGATTTCCCACATCCATCAACGCCATGCCAACCACCAACCAGACCAGACTCAAGCCGCAGAGGGCCACAAAGACATAGGCCAATGCGATAAGGCTGCAGCCATAAATAATGGTTCTTTCGGCGCCGAACCTGTCCACCAGCATGCCAATTTTCTTGGAAGCAAACAAACCCACCAAGCCGACAAATCCAAACGCACCAATGGCTGCAGGATTGAAATGGTAAGGCGGCTGAGAAAGCATGCTGGCCAATGAGGCCCAGAGGGCACTGAATGCGGCAAACATCAAAAAACCCGAGGCAGATGCCAGACGGATAAGGGGTTCTTCTCGCAGCATGGTGACCATGGATTTCAACAGTCCTGCGTAAGACACCGATGCTTGGGGATGTAACACCGGCAGCGTGCGCCACACCATGAAAAGCATCACACCATTGAGCGCCGCAGCGACTGCAAAAATGGCATGCCAGCCAAACTCTGCGCCTCCATAGCCGCTCAGCATTCTGGCCAACAACAGCCCTGCTGAGAGTCCACCCAACAGCGAACCAATCACCTTTCCCTGCGCTGCCGGCGCAGACGCGCTCACCATCGTCGGTATGATGATTTGCGCGGTGATCGCGGTCATGCCGACCACGGCGCAGCCGATCAGCAACCAGGTAAAGCTGGGGGCAAAAGCGCAGGCCAGCAGTGCAAGCGCATTGACGCTGATGGTTCTTGCGGCCAAGGTGCGCGGCTCGATCCGATCCGCCAGAGGGACAAACAGCAGCAGGCCCAGCGCATAACCGAGTTGCGTGATGGTGGCTATCCAGCTTCCGTTGCCGAGTGAAACGCCAAAAGTACCCGCCATTTGTGGCAGCAGCGGCTGGTGGTAGTAGATGGCAGATACTGCAAATGCACAGCACCAGGTCATTGCAAGCAGCTGGTAACGATGCATGCATGCGTCAACCTTTTGCAGAATGGTTTTTGGCATGATGGCTCCCCTCTTCTACTCTTGAGCCAGCCGGTCATTTCCCAGCGCTGCCGTTGACAGGATTATTTTTCCGACTGCCTGACCGGATTCCAATCGGCGATGGGCCGCTTCTGTATCTTCAAGTGCATAGACACTGTCAACAACGGGATGCAGCCTTCCGTCGTCGAACAGCGCTAGCTGTGAACTGTCAAGAGGTTGTTTGCAGATTTGAGCCTGGCCATCGGGGTAATTCGACCAATGCCGCTGTGAGGCCTGTGCCAGTTGTAGTAATGCTGCCAGCGATGTAAGGCTTGTGTTCGCTCAGCTGAATTCTGGTATGTCCAACCATAGGCCCACTCGCGCAGCGCCGATTGGATGAATCGCTCGGCCTTGCCGTTGGTCTGTGGCCGGTACGGCCTGGTGAACTTGTGCTGCACGCCCAAGGCGTTGCAGGCCGCAGCGAACTCCCTTGAGCGGAATGCCGCACCGTTGTCGGTCAGCAGGCGTTTGATGCTCACTCCAAGCCCCGCGTAGTACGCCACGGCGTTGCGCAGAAAGGCGACGGCTTGCGGCGTTTTCTCGTCCGGATGCATAGCGGTAAAGGCAATGCGTGCGTGGTCGTCAATGGCCACGAACAGTGTCTCCCATCCCGCACCATCGACCGAATCGCGCCGATTGCCTGTGACGCGGTGGCTGGGCCGAACGATGCGCCCGAGCTTCTTGGTATCGATGTGCAGCATGTCTCCAGGCGCATCGTGCTCATAGCGAACCACGGGCTCGGACGGCTGCAGATCGCTGAGTCGAGACAGGCCCGCACGGGCCAATACCCGGCTCACGGTGGACGCCGAGACGCCTGCGTAGCTGGCAATGCGCGACTGCAGCATGCGGCGTTTGCGTAGCTCAACAATGAGTAAGGCCTTGGACTCGCAGATGGCTTTGGGAGAGCAAATGGGCCTGGAGGAAGCATCGGCCAGGGCTGCTTCGCCGCCCCAGAGGTAGCGGCCCAGCCACTTGCGAGCGGTCTGTGCGGTGACGCCTTGAAGGGCTCCGGCCTGAGAGGCATCCAGGCCTTGCAAGGTCATCTGTTTGACCATCTCCAGTCTCCGGGCAAAGGTAAGTCGGGCATGCTTATGAGTGTTCATCCGGTTGGCTGTCCTGAGTGGGTTGGGTGTTTGGCGACTTCCAGTCTCTCAAATCCAACCCGGATGAACACCGGATACAACCTATTGAACCTTCACAGCTAGCCACCGTTCTGAAAAGCGTTCCACCATGGCGCACTTCTCCTCCAGCGAGCGGCTTTTCATCACCGTCCCCATGATGGAGAGACGCCGGTAGAGAACACGGTCCAATGGCAACTCCCCTCCGCTGCCGCCCCCGAGAATGCCCACCTGGATCATTCGCCCGCCTTCGGCCAGCGAATGGATGTTGGCGGCCAGATACGGCGCACCAATAAAGTCCACAACCAGGTTGACGCCTTGGCCATCGGTATCGGCGTCGATCACTTGCTGGAAGCTCTCGGCGCGGTAGTCGATGACCCGATCTGCACCCCAGGCCAACACGCGCTGCAGCTTCTCAGCGGAAGTGCTGGCAAAGATGCGAGCACCAGCGCGGTGGGCGAGTTGCACGGCAGCAGAGCCAACCCCTCCAGCGGCGGCATGCACCAGGACGGACTGATCCGCTTCGAGACGGCCCAAGTGAAATAGCGCTTCATGGGCAGTGACAAAGACCTCGGGAATCGCTGCTGCTCGCACATCGTCCATTCCGCGCGGAATTGGCATAGCCATCCTGTGGTCCATGCGGGCGAATTCGGCGTAGGCCCCTCCACCAACGATCCCCATCACCCGATCACCTATTTGATAACCCGAAACGGATGCACCAAGGTCAACCACCTCGCCTGCGACCTCCAGCCCCATCAGCTCGGAGTCGCCAAAGTTGGCCCGGCCATAGCGGCCCATGCGCTGCAAGGCATCGGCCCGGTTGACGCCAGCAGCACCGACTCGCACCAACAGGTCATGGGGCCGTACCTCTGGAATCGGCAATTCCTCGATCTTGAGCGTCTCAGGACCACCAAAGACATTCTGAACAACGGCTTTCATCAACTTGCGACTCCTTCTTCGAGCGAAATCAGCTCAACTACAATGGATTCGATGGTACGGGGCCAGACCCCGCTTGATAACTGGCCAGAATTCGTTAACGGTTTTGCGGGAAATGCAAATATGGGCGCTGAGCGCATCGCCGAGTTTTTGGAAGTGTTTGTCCACGTTACCCGTGAAGGCAGCTTCTCCGCAGCAGCTCGGCGCATGGGGGTCGCCCCCTCGTCGATCACGCGCAGCATTGACACGCTAGAAGCGCGTCTTGGAACGCCTGTTTTCAGGCGCTCTACCCGGCTCATCACCTTGACCGAGGCTGGTGCTGCGCTGCTTGTCAGAGCCAAGCGCGTGCTGGACGAGTTGGCAGATGCGCAACAGGAAATTGCGGCCCTGAGTGGTGGAGCCCATGGTGTTTTGCGCGTGGCCTGCTTTCCCACCTTCGGCAAGCGGTACGTGATTCCTGTGGTGGCCTTGCTGGCCAAAACCCACCCTCAATTGCGCGTGGAGCTGGATTTGACAGAGCGGCTTGCAGATCCTGTGGCTGAGCGCCTGGATGCGGTGATAAGGATAGGCAAACTTCCGGACAGTTCTCTGGTCGCCACCAAGATCGCCACGCAAATCCGTACGCTGTGTGCCAGCCCTTTGTACATCTCCGCAGTGGGCGCTCCAAAATCTCTGGACGATTTACCAAGCTACCAGCTCATCGATAAACTGCATGGCGCAGATTTGCTGGGCTGGTCTGACTTTCTCGGACATGGCGTTTTGCCAGACCAGGCCGTTTTTCGTTGTGATGATTTTGAAGCCATGCGCTTGGCTGCGCTGGCGGGCGTGGGCATTGCGCTGTTACCCGATTGGGTAGTAGGCAACGACATTGCCACGGGGCATCTGCTGAAATTGACTGCCGGCCCCAGCGACAGCACCTGCTTGCATTCCGACATCCATCTGCTGCGCGCGCCAGTGGAGCCCAGTGCCAAACTGCGCGTGTTCACCGAGCAGTTAAAGCGCTTTATCGGCGAGCCCCATCGTTGGGCGGTGTGAGCTGAACAGCCTGCGCGGCCCGCCAGATGGCGGACCTCGTCAAGCACCGCCTTACTGCAGTCCCAAGAACTTGAACGGCTCCGAAGGCTGGAACGATGCCGTGGCATCGCCAGCAAACGCATGGTTCTGGTTCGGGCCCAGATCGAGCTTCATCACCTTGCCGGTGGCGCGGCTGAAGTTCAGCGCCTTCAGGTCCACCCAAAAGGTATTGGGCGTCAGGGCCGATTCAAAGAAATAGAGCTTGCGTTTGTGGTCGAACACCGTGCGCCAGCGCGTCGAGGAAATATTGGGCTGGTCCGGGGTCGTGATGCCATAGGGCACGGAGACATTGCGGATCACGCTGAACACACTGGCCAGGGCCTTGTTGGGCTCCTGGGCCTGCGGCACGGCGTTCACATAGAACGACGCACGGGCAAAGCGGTCGGCCGCCCGGTTGGTGCCCGGCAGCATGACGGTGCCGCCAATCTGCTTCCAGTAGCTGTTGAGCGCCAGCTGCTCGTCAAAGGTGGGCGAGTTGGTCATCACCTGGTAGCTGCGGCTGTGGTGGATGACCTGGCGGCCGCCGATGTACTCGACAATGGCGCTGTCGCCACTGGCGTCCGACATGGACAGGTGCAAGGTGGTGAGCCGGTCCTCGCCGGGCACATTGTCCGAGACGATGGTGAAGGGCTGCTGCTCCAGCGCCTGGACAGCCTCGGCCACGGTCGCAAAGTTGTCGAGCACATACTGGGCCCAGGCGGCAATCGTCAGGCCCGGTTTGCTCTTGTCATCGAACGCCGGGTACTGCGACTCAGCCAGCCACAGCAGGTTGGCGCTCAGCCCCGCTTCGTTGACGCCGTCAGTCGTGGAGACGTCGTAGCCCGAGGTCACCAGGCTGCCGTAGCGTGAGGTCCAGCGCAGCGAGTTGGGCCCTGCCTGGCCGGTTCGCTCCATGCCGCGCGGCAAGACCCAGAGGTTGCTGGTGATGTCGTTTTTCCAGTCCATCGAGCGGGCGGTGATCACCTGGTCATGCGCGCCCAGATAGACCACCCGCGTGCAGGCGATGGCGCTGCTGATGGTGCTGAGGCCCAGCACGCCCGCCAACAATGCCGTGCCCAGCTTGCGCGCAGGCAGCAGGTTCTTCTTGTTCGTCATTGGTCTCTCCCTCCCATGGTGTGATGGGCGCTGTCAGACAAGGCAGCGGGCCGCGCCTACCGCACCAGGCAGCTGCGACCCGGCTCCTGCATTTACTGGGCGCTGGCCTTCCAGGTTCCATTGGGCTGCTTGCAGAACCAGAACTGCCACTCCTCCTTAAGCTTGCCGTTGGGGCGGCTGGCTTCCACATTCAGCAGGCGGCAGGTATCGGCCTTCTGGGTCTGGCTGGTTTGCAGCGGGGTCAGCGCCATTTGCACCTGGCGGTGGCGCGGGCCATGGCTGCTGGTCCACTGCGTGGTGCTCTTGTCAGCGGCATTGTTCAGCACATCGCCCACAGCCTTGCGCAGCGCGGGCACATCCTTGGCCGGCACGCTGGCGGTGATGGTCTGGTTGAGAAACGACAGGGGCGCGGCAGACGCGGCCAAGGCCAGGCTACCCAGGACGGTGGCCAGCACCAGGGCGGGCAGTTGGCGTGCAGCAGGCTTTTTCATGGTGTCATATCCTCTCATTGAATTTTTCGGTGCGATCAGCAGCGAAGCTTCAGGCCTGCCATGCGGGCTGGCCCTGCGCGCTTCATCTGGACTCGCGTTATCAGCGTGTTGATCATATTCCATATAGTCCGATCCACCCACCCTATGAAAATGACGATGACGTTCAGCAACGCCACCCAGCCCCCAGCAGGACCCCGCCATGCCCCGCGAAAACATCAATGACTTGTTGGCCTTTGTCGCGGTCGCGCGGGAAGGCAGCTTCACCAAGGCCGCTGCGCAACTGGGCGTATCGCAGTCGGCGCTCAGCCACACCATCCGGGGCCTGGAGGCCCGCATGGGCGTGCGCCTGCTCAGCCGCACCACGCGCAGCGTCTCGCCCACCGAGGCGGGCGCCTACCTGCTGGCCCGCATCGGCCCGGGCTTTGACGAGATTGAATCGGGCGTCGCCGCGCTCAGCGATTTTCGGGACACGCCGCGCGGCCATGTCCGCATCACCACGGCCGAGCATGCGGCCAACACCGTGCTCTGGCCCAAGCTCGCGCCGGTGATGCAGCGCTACCCGGATGTGTCCATCGAGATCAATGTCGACTATGGACTGGGCGATATCGTCGCGCAGCGTTTTGACATGGGCATACGCCTGGGTGACCAGGTCGCCAAGGACATGATTGCGGTGCGCATCGGGCCCGACTGGCGCATGGCGATTGTCGCAACGCCCGACTACCTGCAGCGCATGCCCGCGCCCCAGACGCCGCAGGACCTGGCCGCCCACCAGTGCATCACGATGCGCCTGCCCACCCATGGTGGGCTGATGGCCTGGGAGCTGGAAAAAGACGGCGCTGCCGTGCAGGTGCGCGTGCAAGGCCAATGGGTGTTCAACGGCAGCCGAGCCATGCTGCGCGCCGCACTGGCCGGTTACGGCCTGACCTATGTGCCCGAAGACATGGCCGCGCCCCATATCGCGCAAGGCGAGCTGCTGCGGGTGCTGGACGACTGGTGCCAGCCCTTCAGCGGCTACCACCTCTACTACCCGCACCGGCGCGGCATGTCGCCCGCGATGCGCGTGGTGGTGGATGCATTGCGGCACAGCGAGGTGGCCAACGTAGCCGATCTGCCCGCAGTGTTACGAACTAAGCACATGCAAGAAATTCAACGCAAATGATAATCATTTTTATGTAGAATGGCGTTTTACAGGCGCCAGCAATAACAACACCATGCCACCAGGGCCTCCTGCACCACCCCTTATAGGGGTTCCGCAGCAGACCCCTCAGCCTGCATCATCCGCATGCAGCCCAGGTCAGTAGCCAGCAGTCTTTTCTTCCCCCTTGCTTTAACTGGCTGGACCCTATGGCTTCTCGCACCTCTTCCCAGGCGCAGCGTATCTCTGCGCGCGCCACTTCCACTCTCCAACCCCGTTACCTGGCCGCCGCTGTCGCCGCGCTGGTGTCTGCCGGTGCGCTTGCGCAGCAGGCTGCCCCGGATCAGCCAATGCAACTGGTGCAACTGGCGCAAGCAGAATCGACGATGCCGCAAGTCACGGTGCAGGCCAAGGCCGAAAAGGCCCCCGGTACGGTGACCGTGATCTCCGGCGAGGAGCTGGAAAAAGCCAACAGCATGGCGGACATCTCGCGCTACCAGCCCCTGGTGTCGGCCCCCGGCACGGCATCGGGTACCAGCCGCAACCGCAGCAGCTTTGACCGCTCGGGCACCACGGGCTACAACATTCGCGGTATCGAAGGCAACCGCATCGGCATGGATGTGGATGGCATTGAAATGCCCGACGCCAGCACCCGCCCCTATGTGAGCCGCGCCGGCAACAACACCTTTGGCATTGGCCGCGACTTTATCGACCCCGAGATGTTCTCCTCGGTCGGCATCCAGTCGGGCACCACCACGGCCCGGCGCGCAGCGGGCGGCATTGGCGGCGCCGTCAGCTTCAAGACCAAGTCGGCCAGCGACTTCTTGCGCAATGGCAACACCAGCTATTTCGGCGGCAAGCTCGGCTTTGACTCGGCCGACCATTCCTGGAACGAAAGCATCACTGCAGCGGGCAAATCGGGCAGCCTCGATGGCCTGATCGCCTTCTCGCGCCGCGATGGCAAGGAGACGCAGAACAACAGCGCCCTGGGCATCAAGGCATCGCCGGAAGACTGGCATTCCAACGCGCTGCTGATGAAGGGCGGCCTGCAGATCGATGCCGAGAACCGCCTGGAGCTGTCTGCCGACCTGTACCGACGCAGCAACCAGAACCAGTTCTATGGCTGGAGCAGCGACAACAGCGCCATCACACAAAACAATATGCAGGACAGCGACACCAGCCGCAACACGCTGCAGCTGTCGCACCTGTGGACGCCCAGCAGCGCCTTTGTCGATCAGCTGGACACGCGCCTGTTCTTCCAGAACACCGATACCGAAGACGTGACCGACACCACCACCTTGGCGAGCGGCGCCGTTACGCGCAACCTGTCGCAAAACAAGACCAAGGCCTGGGGCCTCTCGACCACCGGCGACAAGCGCATCGACCGCCACCGCATCAGCTTTGGCTTCAACGCGCAGACGCAGAGCCAGGAGCGCCCCTGGAACGTGCCTGGCTACATGAAGCCACAGCCCGACACCGACACCCTGCGCCTGGGCGCCTTCATCCAGGATGACATCGGTTTTGACGTGGGCGGCAAGCGCCTGGGCGTGATCCCGGCGCTGCGCGTGGACCGGGTCAAGGTCGAACCCAAGCACCTGGGCGATTTTGCCGAAGGCGCTTTGACCGAAGACGCGGCCTCCAAGCTGTACAGCAACCTCAGCAGCACCATCTGGAGCCCGAGTATGGGTCTGACCTATGAACTGACGCCCAAGTTCATGGCCTACGGCCAGTACAAGCGCAGTGGCCGTGCACCTACGGCCGGTGAAGTGTTCGGCTCCTGGAACATGGACCAGAACTACGCGGGCTCCGCCCAGTACGCGCTGATCGGCAACAGCAACCTCAAGCAAGAGACCAGCAACGCCTTTGAGCTGGGCGTCAAGGGATCGCCCGCCGACGGCGTGCTGTTCAATGCCTCGACCTTCTACACGCGCTACAAGGACTTCATCGGCTACACCCGCTACACCCGCGCCAGCGCGCCGGACAAGTTCAGCAATGTGCCGGCCCACATCGGCACCATCTACCAGGCCGAGAACCGCGACGAGGCAACGATCTATGGCCTGGAGATGAGCGCCCGCCTGGACCATGGCCAATGGGCACCCGCCGTCAAGGGCCTGTACTCGACCTGGGCGCTGGGCCTAGCCCATGGCACCTCCAAATCCAACTACGCGGGTGACAAGGATGTGCCGCTGGATACCGTCCAGCCACGCAAGGCCGTCATCGGCGTGGGCTATGACGCGCCCATGCGCGCCTGGGGCGTCAACATGACCGGCACCTTTGTCGCCGGCAAGCAGGCCCAGGCCACCAACCGCGAAAGCTATACCAATGCCGGCACCGACATTGCCGACTCCAGCATCGCGCAGTTCCGCGTGCCCGGCTATGCGCTGTTCGATCTGTCGGGCTACTGGCAGATCAACAAGAACGCCCGCCTCAATGTCGGCATCTACAACCTGACGGACAAGCGCTACTGGGATTACGCCAGCAGCCGCAGCCTGCAGCCCTCCGTCGCCAAGGACCAGCGCGACATCCAGCTGCTGACCAACCCGGGACGCACCTACGCCGTGTCGTTGAACGTCAATTTCTAAGCTTTTCTCCCACCACGAAAGGACCCCAGCATGAACCGCTTTTCCGCCGCCATGACCGCAGTCGCCGCCGCCGCGCTGCTCAGCGCCTGCGCCAGCAACAACGGCAACAACAGCAAGACCGCAGCGCCCGCCGCTGCCGCCAAGACCGAAGCCAAGGGCCCGGTCACGCCCGTGGGCGGCCACGGCCACAATGCCTTCATGGGCGGCTATGACGCCAACCGCGACGGCGTCGTCACCCGGGACGAATACGACACCCTGCGCAAACAGCGCTTCGTCGCCGCCGACACCAACAAGGATGGCTGGCTGAGCGAGGACGAATACGTGGCCGAGTTTGAAGGCCGCCTCAAGGCCCAATATGCCGCCGCAGGCAAGAAGCCCGATCAGCAGTACGAAGGCAGCATCAAGCAGGCCCATGTGCGCTTCCACATCCTCGATACCAACAAGGATGGCAAGCTGAGCATCGAAGAGGAAATCGATATCGCCAACAAGACCTTCAAGAACGCCGACCGCAATGGCGACGGCGTGGTCAACGCAGCCGACATGGCAGGCCAGTAAGCCATGCAAGCGCGCCACCTGTTTGCTGCGCTTGCCGCGACGTTCAGCCTGAACGCCGCCCAGGCCCACATGCCCTTTCTGATGCCCAGCGTGTTTGATGTGCAGCCCAAGTCCACCCTCAGTGTGGATGCGGGCTTTGCAGAAAAACTGTTCCTGTCCGAGGTCCAATTTGGCCCCACGCCGTTCAGTATCACCACGCCCTCGGGCACCACGTTGCCCTTTGGCGAGGTGCACCAGTTCAAGTCCCGCACAGTGGCGGAGCAACAACTGCCCGACGAAAAAGGCAGCTACCGCCTCTCTACCGGCCCGCGCCTGGGTGCGATCTTTCGCAGTTGGGAAGTGAATGGCAAAACCATCGTCGTGCGCGACCCCAAGGCCGTCATGCCCGAAGGTGGCGTAATGAAGGTGCACTACCAGTCACTGTCGGTTTCCGAGGCCTACGTCACCGCCGGTGCGCCCACCCCCATCAAGCCCCACGGCAAAGGGCTGGAGATCGTGCCCAGCACGCACCCCAGCGACGTGTTCGCCGCAGAGAAATTCAACTTTGCGGTGCACTTTGATGGCAAGCCGCTGGCAGACCAGAAGGTCAGCATCTACCGCTCACCGATGGACCTGCAAGGCCAGAACAGCGTAGATGAGCTCAGCACCGACGCGCAAGGCGACATCAGCTGGACCCCGAGCAAGCCAGGCATCTACATGGCCCTGGTGCGCCACCGTGCCCCTGCCCCTGAAGGCGCTGCCGCGCCGACCTATGGCTACAACTACACGCTGACCTTCCGGGTGCTGGCGCAGTAGTCTTGGTTCAGGGCTGTGGAAGTCGCAGGGCTTGCTCCATCCCGGGCAAGCTCCCCGCTGGCCCACGGCCCGCCTTGCATCGCCCATCACCAGCTGGCATCCGCCCTCCCCGGCGGGCGCTGGGGCGCAAACACCTCGACCAGATGGTCCACCAGCGCTTTTGTCTTGGCCGGCAGATGGGCGCCACCCTGGAACTGCAGATAGATATCGGCCGGTGGCAGCCGCCACTGCGGCAACACCTGCTGGAGCTGGCCCGCGCGCACGAGCGGGCCGACCTCCCACTCCGAGCGCATCAAGATGCCGTGCCCGGCCATCGCCCAGGCCGTGGCCGACTCTCCATCGTTGGCACTCAGCGGCCCCCTCACCTTCACGGTTTCTGTCTGCGCGCCATTGCGCAGATGCCAGGTGCCAAACGCCTCGTCGCCCTCGCGGATAAAGAGGCAGGCATGGCGCGTCAGCTCCTGCGGTGACAATGGCGCGCCCATTGCTTGCAGATAGCGCGGTGAGGCACAGAGCACACGGCGGTTGCGTGCCAGCACCCTGGCCGTCCAGCGGGAATCCGGCATATCGCCCATGCGGATGACCAAGTCGAAACGGTCCTCCAGGAGGTCGGCAGGCCGGTCGCTCAGCTGCAGCTGCACCTCGACCTGCGGAAAGCGGCGTGCAAAGGCCCCCAGCGCCGGCGCAATATGCCGCCGGCCAAAGCCGAAGGTGGCGTTGACCCGCAACAGGCCCTGCGGCACAGCGGCTGCCCCACCAATGGCGCGCTCCAGCGAACCCAACTCGGAGAGCAGACGCGCACCTTCGACAAGGTAGCGCTCACCCTCAGGCGTCAGGCTCATGCGGCGGGTGGTTCTTTGCATCAGCCGGGCGCCCAGCCGGGCTTCGAGCGCTGCAAGGCGCTTGCTGACGGCGGGACCTGTGACACCCAGCTGCTGGGCCGCGCTGCGCATGCTGCCCTCTTTGCTGAGCAGCGCAAAAAAGGCGATGTCAGAAAATCCATCCATTCGTAACTCCAACGACCGAAAGTCTTTCTCTGCCGCGCATTGTATATTTCCACTTCACCTGTGAGACTAGAGTTAACTAACGAAATAGATCACCCCCATGCACCGCACTCTTTACCGCAAGCTGGTCGACACCCATACCGTCGCCCAGCTCGACGCGCACAACGTCTTGCTGTTCTGCGACCTGCACTTGATGAACGAGTACACCAGCCCCCAGGCCTTTGCTGGCCTGGACGCGCAAGGGCGCAATGTGCTGATGCCCGGCCAGAACATGGCCGTCGTCAGCCACGTGATTCCGACCGAGCCGGGCGCCATCCGGGTCATCCGCGATGCCGCACCCGCGCTGCAGGCCAGCAAACTGCGCAAGAACTGTGAGCAGCACGGCATCCCCTTGTTCGACACCCAGGATGCGCTGCAAGGCATCGAGCATGTGGTGGCGCCTGAGCACGGCATGGTCCGGCCGGGGATGGTGGTCATTTGCGGCGATTCGCACACGACCACCTACGGTGCGCTGGGCGCGCTGGGCTTTGGCATCGGCACCTCGGAGGTCGAGCATGTGCTGGCCACGCAGACCTTGGTGTACCGGCTCGCCAAGGACATGCGCATCCAGGTCGATGGCGTGCTGCCGCTGGGCACCAGCGCCAAGGACCTGATCCTGATGGTCATCGGCCATATCGGCGCCCAGGGTGCCCGAGGCCATGTCATCGAGTTCTGCGGCACGGCATTTGACGCCATGTCGATCGAAGCCCGCTTTACCGTGTGCAACATGGCCGTCGAGGCAGGCGCCCGTGGCGCCTTGATTGCGCCCGACCAGAAGGCCGCAGACTATGTGCTTGCGCGCTCCGCAGACCTGAACGGCCCCCTCCGGCAGGCCGCCCTGCAGCACTGGGCCAGCTTGCGCAGCGATGAAGGCGCGGCGTTCGATGTGGAGCACCGTTTTGACGCCAGCGATGTACCCCCGCATGTGACCTGGGGCACCAGCCCGGACCAGGTCGCGCCCATTGGTGGCGCGGTGCCCGACCCGGCGATGCAGCCCCCTGGGCCAATGCGCCGCAGTACCGAGCAGGCGCTGCGCTACACCGGGCTCGCCGCAGGCACACCGCTGGAGGGCATCGCCATCCAGCATGTCTTTATCGGCTCCTGCACCAATGCCCGCATTGAAGACCTGCGGGCCGTGGCCGAGGTGGTGCGTGGGCGCCAGGTCGCCCAAGGGGTCCGCGCCATGGTGGTGCCGGGCTCCGGCGCGGTCAAGCGGCTGGCAGAAGCAGAAGGCATTGCCAGCCTGTTGCTGGAGGCTGGCTTTGAATGGCGGGAGCCGGGCTGCTCCATGTGCCTGGCGATGAACGGGGACATCCTGGCAGACGGTGTGCGCTGTGCCTCCACCACCAACCGCAATTTCGAGGGGCGCCAGGGACGCGGTGCCATCACCCACCTGATGAGCCCTGCGATGGCAGCCGCCGCTGCCATCACCGGCACCATTACTGACGTTCGCCGCCTGGAGACCCGCCATGCGTGAGCAACATATCCTGAGCGGCAAGATGGCCGCCTTGGCCATCGAGAACCTGGACACCGACCAGATCATGCCCAAGCAGTTTCTGCACGGCATCGACAAGGCCGGGCTGGACAAGGGCCTGCTGTACGACCTGCGCTTTGATGCCGCAGGCCACCGGCGCCCAGGCTTTGTGCTGAACCAGCACGAGCGCGCCGATGTCGAGGTGCTGGTGGCTGGCGCCAATTTTGGCTGCGGCTCCAGCCGAGAGCACGCCGTCTGGGGGCTGCAGCAGTACGGCATCCAGGCCATCATCGCGCCCAGCTTCGGAGAAATCTTCTACTCCAATGCGATGAACAACCAGCTGCTGCTGGTCATGCTGCCTGAGGCAGACATCGCCCAGCTCATGGCCGATGCAGGCAGCCTGGAGACCTCACAGGTCCATATCGACCTGCAGACCCTCCGGGTCAAGAGCCCGAGCGTGGACGCGCGTTTTAGCCTGTCGGAGCGCCACCACCGCATGCAGCTCGAACGCAGAGACCTCATCGGCATGTCGCTGATGTACCAGGCGGAGATCACGCATTTTGCGCAACGCCACTGGGCGGCCTATCCTTGGCTCCAAGATGTGGCCCTACGCACCCGCCAGCAACTGGGCGCTACGCCACGCGCACAGCCACCGGCCAGCCTTGGAGGAAAAGCCTGATGTTCGAGCGTTTTGACACCCGCGATGTGCCCGTCAACGGCACCGTGATTCGTTGCCGCGTAGCAGGCACCGGCCCAGCCCTGTTGCTGCTGCATGGCCATCCGCAGAGCCATGTGATGTGGCACCGCGTGGCGCCGGCGCTGGCCGAAACATTCACCGTCGTCTGCGCCGACCTGCGCGGCTATGGCGACTCAGCCCGCCCCGGGGCCAGCCCGCACAATGCGGCGTACAGCAAGCGCACGATGGCCCAGGACATGGCCGATATGATGACCCGCCTGGGCTTTGCGCAGTTTCGCCTTGCCGCCCATGACCGGGGCGCCCGCGTGGCCCACCGGCTGCTGCTGGACCACCCGGGCCGGGTGACGCGCGCCATGCTGCTCGATATTTCACCGACCCTGGCCATGTACGAGCAAACCACAGAAGCCTTCGCCAAGGCCTACTGGCACTGGTTCTTCCTCATCCAGCCAGCACCGCTGCCAGAGCGGCTGATTGACGCCGACCCCGCCGCCTATATCCGCGATGTCATGGGGCGCCGCCACGCCGGCCTGGCTGCCTTCGCGCCCGAGGCGCTGCAAGAGTACCTGCGCTGCATCGCCATCCCAGGCACCGCCACCGCCATCTGCGAGGACTACCGCGCATCCGCCGGCATCGACCTGGAGCACGATCGGGCAGACCGTGCCAACTGCCACCAAGTGACGGCCCCGCTGCGCGTGCTATGGGGTGCGGAAGGCGCCGTGGGGCGCTGCTTTCCGGTGTTGGACCTGTGGCGCGAAGCCGCCACTGAAGTCAGCGGCAAAGCGCTCGACTGCGGCCACTACATTGCTGAAGAGCAGCCAGCACAGTTGCTGGAGGAGATGCGGGAATTCTTTGCTATCTGATGGGCAGGATGGCGGTGGTCGTTGCGAGGCCCGCTGCGGGTATCAGCGGGCTTTCTTGGGTTTGGCGAGAACGTTGTTTCAGGCAGCGGTGCAACCAATAGCCTCACCAACAAGCGTCGCGTGGCAGACGTTTAAGAAAGATCCAGCCCAGCCTCTCTGAGCCGAGCACGCAGATCATCAATTCCCACAAAGTGGATGGCATTGAGCCCCACACGCCTGGCCGCTTCCACATTACGCAGGCTGTCATCAATGAAGAGGGTGGATCTGGGGCTCAAACCGAATCGTTGGATGGTGAGCTCAAAAATCTCGGCTTGAGGCTTTACAAGTCGCTCGTGACCCGAGACAACGATGCCCTCGAACCAGTTGAGAAAGTCAAACCGCGCTTGCGCGATAGGAAAGGTCTCGGTAGACCAGTTGGTCAGTGCCAGCAAGCGCAGATGCCGTTGCCCGAGCTCCCTCAAAATGTCCACCACATCGTTGTTCGCACCAGGCATCATTTCCTCCCATCGATCGTAGTAGGCACGAATGTTCGCCTCCTGGGACGGATGCCTTTCAATAGCTTCTGCAATGGCATCACTCCATGGCCTGCCTTGGTCCTGACGTTCGTTCCAATCAGGACTGCACACTTCTGCCAAGAACGCTTCCATACCTGCAACGTCCAGGCCAAAAATCTTTCGGTACAAGTGTCTCGGGTCCCATTGGATCAGCACATTGCCGAGGTCAAAAATGACGGTATCTATCAGCGGTCCGTTCATGCAATCGCTCAAAGTAGTAGAACCGCTGCACCTTACACCAAACGATGGATGTTGTTGCCGCTTGCGTAGGGCTTGCTAGCTGCTGCTCAACGCTTTGCAGCTCAACAGATGACTGGGCTTGATCACAACTCACCCTCGTAGAGGCCCCATTCATGAGCCCCGCTCATGGCGGCATGCGCCCCAAAGGGCTCAATCAAAAGTCGTTCCACCTCTAGCATGCAAGCCATGGACCACCCAGCCGCGCCAGCGGCCCTTCCCTGGAGTTGACTATGCACACTGACAGCAACACAGGCACGCACGTGCCCACCCGAATCCCTGACATCCGCCAGCACTGTGCGCCACAGGAGGCCGCATGAGCAAACACCTGATCGCAGCAGGCGCCTCCATGCTGATCAGCAGCAGCATCGCCCAAGCCCAGGGCATCCACATCAGCCCCGCCGGCACACCGGCCACGATGATCGGCGCGGCGCAGAACTTCAGCGGCCATGTGGCCGTTGACATCAAGGCCGCGGGCGACAGCGCGCAGCATGGCAGCGTGGGCATGGTCGACTTTGCGCCGGGGGCCCGCACGGCCTGGCACACCCACCCTGTCGGGCAGCTGCTGGTGGTGACCGATGGAAAAGGCTGGATACAGCAGGACGGCCAGCCCCGGCAAAACATCCAGGCCGGTGATGTCGTCTGGATCGATGCCGATGTGCGCCACTGGCATGGGGCCGCCACCACCACCGGCATGCGCCATATGGCGGTGACCTATCTCAAGAACGGCAAGAACGCCGACTGGAAGGAGCTTGTCAGCGATGCGCAATACAACCCCCGCTAAACACCTGCAGCAGCAGCTGTGCGCCACCGGGTTGGTGGTGATGGCCGGTGACTCATCAGCACAGAGCACGGCCACCCGCCCGGCGGCCGCGAGCGCACAGGCCTGCGCTGCCAACGGCCAAAGCCCATCGCCCTCGCAGGTGCTAAGCGCCCAGCAGCAGGCCATCTTGCCTATCGCAGCGTTTGCGGCCGCAGGCGACATGGAGCGGCTGACCTCCAGCCTGCAGGCGGGGTTGGAAGCCGGCCTGACTATCAGCGATATCCGCGAAGTGCTGGTGCAGCTCTATGCCTATGCCGGCTTTCCGCGCAGCCTCAATGCGCTGAGCGCGTTCATGCAGCTGCTGCAGCAGCGCGAAAAAAGCGGCATTGTCGATGCACCCGGCTGCCCACCCAGCCGCGCCATTGCGCAAGGCGATGCGCTGCGCGCTGCCGGCCGCGCCAACCAGACCCAGTTGGCGGGTGCGCCCGTGCAAGGGCCCTTGTTTGACTTTGCGCCTGCGATGGGTGAGTACCTGCAGTCGCACCTGTTTGGCGCCATCTTTGAGCGCGACAACCTCGACTGGCACAGCCGCGAGCTGGCCACCGTCGGCATGCTGTCGGCACTGCCGGGAGCTGAATCACAGCTGCAATCGCATATGCGCATCAGCCTGAACGCCGGGCTGAGCGCCGCCCAGCTGCAGCAGGCGGTGCAGCTGCTGGACAGCCGCGTGGGCGGCGCCCATGGCCAGCGCGCCCGCACGGCACTGGCCAACACCTTGGCGGCGTTGGCTGGCCAGACGCGTTAAAGCGCTAGCCCTTGCTGGCCTCGCCCTGCACCTGGCCCCAGCCACCGCCCAGCGCCTTGTACAAGGCCACGCTGGCGCGCAAGCGCTCCTGGTGCAGCTGCACCGCCAGGTCCTGCGCCTGGTAGAGCGAGCGCTGCGTGTCGAGCAGCACCAGCTGGGTCTCGGCCCCCGCGCGGTAGCGGGCCTCGGCCAGCGCCAGCGCTCTGCGGGCCTGGCGCAGTTCTTCCTCCTGCGCCAGCGCCTGCTGCTGCACACCGGCCACGGCGTTCAACGCGGTCTGTACATCGCTGAAGGCCTGGACGATGCTCTGGCGGTAGGCCAGCAGCAGCTCCTCGCGCTGGGCCATCACCAGGTCGCGGTTGGCGGCCAGGCGGCCGGCATCAAAGATGGGGGCAGCCAGGCCTGCGGCCAGCGCGTACAGCGGGTTGTCCAGCACACGCTGCAGCTGCCGGCCTTGCGCACCCAGCTCGGCCGTCAAGGTCAGGCGGGGCAGCATGGCGGCGCGTGCGGCTTCCAGGTCCGCATCGGCCGCCTGCAAACGGGCCTCGGCACGGGCAATGTCGGGCCGGCGGGTGACCAGCGCGATAGGCTGGCCCTGGTCGATGCGGGGCACCTGCAAGGCCAGCACACTGCTTTGGCTGACAGCAGGGCCTTGCGCCTGGCCTAGCAGCAAGGCCAGGCTGCGCTGGGCATCGTCCTGCTGCTGGTCCAGCGCCGCCAGCGCCCGGCGCTGCGCCGCCACCAGGCCGCGCTGCTGCGCCAGCTCCAGCGATGTGGCCGCGCCAAAACTGGCCTTGGATTCAACCAGCGCCAGCAGGCGCTCGGCGATTTGCAGATTGCGCTGGGCAATCTCACCGCGCTCACGCAGGCCCACGTTCAGCAGCCAGGCATCTGCCACTGCGGCGGTGACCGACAGGCGCACCGTGTCATGGTCAAAGCTGCTGGCGCGCAGCGCAGCGCCTGCCGCATCACGCTGCGACTGCAATCGGCCCCAGAGGTCCAGCTCATAGCTGGCGGCCAGGCCGACCGACAGGTTGCGGCCCGTCGTCTCGGCGTGGCCCCCCAGCCGGCCCTGGTGCCCAGCCAGGGCAGAGGCATTGACCGTAGGCAACAGCTCAGCCCCTGCATAGCGGGCGCTGGCCTGCGCCTGCTGCACCCTGGCCATGGCGGCGGCCACATCCAGGCTGCGCTGCTGCGCATCGGCCACCAGCGCATCGAGCTCCGCGCTGCCAAAGCTGCGCCACCAGCCCTGGCTGACGGCATCGCCTTGGGCTGCATCACTGCGCTGCCACTGGGCCGGCACATCCAAGGCTTGCAACTGCGCCTGCTGCACCTGCGTGGGCGCCGACACACAGCCGGCCAGCACCAGGGCCGCTGCCAGCGCGCTGGCGATTGGGAAGATCTGCATACTCACTCTCCTGCCAGGGCCCGTACCGGGTCCAGGCGCGCAGCCGTCTTGGCCGGCATATAACCAAACACCAGACCGGTGACCACCGCGCAGGCAAAGGCACCGGCCATGGCCCGGATGGAAAACACCACCGGCACACCGGCCAGCACCAGCACCGCGCCTACCAGCGCGCCCACCACCAGGCCCACGGTGCCACCGCACAAGGTCACCAGGCTGGCCTCGGTCAAGAACTGGCGCAGGATATCGCTCTGCCGCGCGCCCACCGCCATGCGGATACCGATCTCCCGCGTTCGCTCGCGCACCGTCATCAGCATCACATTCATCACGCCAATGCCGCCCACCACCAGCGACACGGCAGCAATCAGCCCCAGCATCACCGCCATGCTCTGGCGCGTGGCCGCCTCGGCCTGGATGCGAGCGGCGGCATTGCCAATGCCAAAGTCCTCGCGGCCGCCATGGCGCGCCAATAGCACGCGGTGCATGGCCGCCTCGGCCTCGTTGACCACGTCAGACGACATCGCCTCCACCACCACATAGTCCGGCTGGGTCTGCGCCTGGTAGACGCGTGCCCGGCCCGATTGGTAGGGGATAAAAACCATGTCGTCGTAATTCTGCGCACCCGAATCGGCACCACGCTCGCTCATCACGCCAATCACCTCAAAGGCCGAGGTGCCGATGATCAGCTGCCGCCCCAGCGGATTGGGCGTGTCGGGGAAGAAATGCTGGTGCGCCTTGTGGCCCAGCACTACCAGCGGCGCCAGATCGCGGTCCTCGGTGTCCGTGTAGTAGCGGCCCAGCTTGGGCTTCCAGTGGTGCACCAGCGGCATCTCTTGGCTGGAGGCAAACACATAGACCTGCTTGTCGGCATTGCCATAGCGCACGGTGATGGGGTCGCCAATCACCGGCATCACGCGCCGTATCTCGGGCAGCTCGCGCACAGCGGCCAGGTCTTCTTCGGTGATCTGGCCGGCCGGCCCGCCGGTCGCTGGCGGCTTGCTGCCCATGTAGAGAATCGCCGTGCCCATGGTGCCCATCTGCTCGACCACCTTGCGCCGCGCGCCCTCGCCAATGGCCAGCATCACGATCACCGAGACCACGCCGATCACAATGCCCAGCAGGGTCAGGCTGGTGCGCACGCGGTTCATGCGCATGCCGCGCCAGGCCGAACGCGCGGCCTCCAGCAGCTCGGCGACCAGCGGCGCGGCCGAGGCACTGCCGCCCTGGGGCACCGGCGCCAGCTGCATGCGGGTGCTGTCGCTGGCAACTGTGCTTGACGTGGTGCTTGTGTCGGCGCTTGCGGCAGCGCCGGCAGCGGCAGGCGCTGCCTCGGCCTGGCTGGCACTGTCACCCACGATACGCCCATCGCTGATCTCGATGACGCGCTGCGCCTGCGCCGCCACATCGCGGTCGTGCGTGATCAGGATGATGGTGTGGCCGGCAGCGGCCAGCTCACGCAGCAGCGCCATCACCTCGGCACCGCTGTGCGAATCGAGCGCACCGGTGGGCTCGTCGGCCAGGATGATATGGCCGCCATTCATCAGCGCCCGCGCAATCGACACGCGCTGCTGCTGCCCGCCCGAGAGCTGGTTGGGCCGGTTGCCCAGGCGCTCGCCCAGGCCCAGGCGCTGCAGCAGCGCCTGCGCGCGCTGCACCCGCTCCCCCTTGGACAGGCCAGAGTAAATGGCCGGCATCTCCACGTTCTCACTGGCGCTTTCGCTGGCAATCAGGTGGTAGCCCTGGAAGACAAAGCCAAAGGCCTCGCGCCGCAGCCAGGCCAGCGCGTCCGAGTCGAACTGCGCCACATCCTGGCCCTGGAAGTGGTAGCTGCCGCCGCTGGGCCGGTCCAGGCAGCCCAGGATGTTCATCAACGTGGACTTGCCCGAGCCCGAGCTGCCCACGATGGCGACAAACTCGCCCGCGTCAATGTCCAGGTCGATGCCATGCAGCACCGTCACCAGCGGCTGGCCGCTGGCGGGGTCGCCATAGTGTTTGCGAATGGCGCGCAGTGCGATCAATGGCTGGCTTGGTTCAGCCGCGTCGCTCACCATTGCAGCCACCTGGGGCCACGCTCGAGCGGGGTCTCGCCGACGACGACCTTCTCACCTTCGGCCAGCCCGTCGAGCACCTCCACCTGGTGGCGGCTGCGTATGCCCAGCTTCACGCTGCGGGTCTGGGGCTGGCCATCGGCACCCAGCACCCGGGCCACATGGGCGCCTTCGTGGGCCTTGTCTTCTTCCACCGCCGTCAGCGCCACCGCCAGCGCCTGGCTGGCACTGGCGCTGACAAACACCACCTGCGCCGTCATCTGCGGCATCAGCTCGGCGTCGTCGTTGTCCACATCAAACAGCACGGTATAGGCCACGGCCTTGGTTGCTGGCGCCGGCGTTTGCGCATTGCCGGCGGGCTGAGCCTGGTTGGCCGCAGGCGCGGGCAGCACCTGGCGCACCTGGCCCTTCCAGCGCCGGGGCTTGGTCTGACCGGCTCCGCCCAAGGTGGTGAAGTAGACCGGCATGCCCTCTTTGACGCGGCGCACATCGGCCTCGGACACCTCGGTCCAGACCGTCATCGCCGACAGATCGGCAATGCGCAGGATATTGGGCGTCTGGTAGGTGGCGTTCAGCGTCTGGCCCTCGCGCGCCTCGACCGACACCACGGTGCCCGCCATCGGTGCATAGATGCGGGTGTAACCCAGGCGCGCCTCGTCGGCCTTGAGCGATGCCAGGGTCTGGCTGATCTGGGCCTTCAAATGGTCCATGCGCGCCACGGCCATCGCCAGGTTGGCTTGCGCGGTCTGCAGGTCTTCCTCGCGCGTGGCCTCGTGCGCGCTCAGCTGCTGCTGGCGCTGCAGCTGCTGGCCCGCCAGCCGGTGCTGGGCCTGCTGCTCGGCCAGCTGGGCACGCAAGCCCGCCAGGGATGCACGGCCCGCATCCACGGTGGCCCGCTGCACGCTGGGGTCAATCTCCACCAGCAGATCGCCCTTGGCCACCTCGGCACCGGGCTGCACGCGCAGCTTCAGGATCTGGCCCGAGACCTGGGCGCCGACATCCACATAGCTGCGCGGCTGCAAGGTGCCAATCGCGGTCACCGTGGCCTCGATATCCTGGCGCGCCACCGGCTCGCTCTGGTAGGCCATGGCCGGGCGGCCCGACCACCACAGCAGCGCGCCTGCCACCACCGCCGCCACAGCAACCGCTGCCACTCCCACACGCGAGGCCTTCATGAGATGTCTCCCTCAGCCACGCCCAGCCACTTCTTCTGCATAACCGCCATTGCTTCCCCCACCTATTTCTCAGCAGACCCTCAGGCCCACCACCAACCCCACAAGGCCAGCGGCGCCAGCGCAACCGCTGCACGCGCTGCCCAGCGCGGCGCAGCCGCAATCCACAACACGGCGACCAGTGACCCGACCGATATCCAACCCAGCCAGGCCACCACCCCCACGGTGGCGCCCCAGCCGCCCACACTGGGCAGCGCGGCGGCCGCCAGCAGCAAGCTGCCCAGCAGTCGCAGCAGCTGGCCGCGCCGCCGTGGTATTTCTCGCTCGCCCGTCAACTGCTCATGGTGGCGCTCCATCGCAAAGGCCAGGGCCGTCATGCCGGCAAAGGCCAGCGCCAGTGCATACGCCGATGCTTGCCAACTGCTCATGCGCCCACCTGTACGTTGTTGGCGGCGGAAGACGCCGCATTGCCCGCGACCAGCGCCCGGCGCCGCCACAGCACACGGCAGGCCCAGACGGCGGCCAGGCCAAAGGCCCAGGCGACCAGTTCCACGC
The DNA here is from genome assembly GCF_014076495.1 of Comamonas koreensis. NCBI lineage: Bacteria > Pseudomonadati > Pseudomonadota > Betaproteobacteria > Burkholderiales > Comamonadaceae > Comamonas > Comamonas koreensis. The sequence goes on from NZ_CP043575.1 coordinate 4,154,058, forward strand.
CGGCGCTTTCCCAGTCGCCGCGCAGCAGCTGGGCGGGCCAGTGGTCACCCACGGTCACGGCGTTGAGCACCGGCAGCAGCAGGCACAGCGCAGCCAGCAGCGCCATCTGTTCCAGCCAGGCCTTGGCCGGCGCGCGCAGCAGGCCATGCAGCAGCGCGGCCAACCACAGGCCAAAGAACACGCCCAGCTCCCACTGCGCGCGCTGCGGCAGCTCCAGCGGCAGCAAACGGTTGGCCCAGAGGTAGCCGATACAGGCGACGCCCAGGCCGGCAACGGCCGCCACATTCAGCCCCTCGATCAGGCGGTAGACAGCAGCCGTTGCGCTGCCAAACTCGCCCATGTGCTTGCTGCGGCGCTTGACGACAAACAGGATGGCGCCGGTGGCCATCATCGCGGTGCCCGCCAGGCCGCAGACAAAGTACAGCCACTTCATCGGCCAGCCACCAAACTTGACCATGTGCAGCCCGCCCATCACCGATTGCGCGAGCGACGCGCCGCCGCCCTCGGCCTGGCCGGGCATGCGCAGCTGCAGCAGCTCGCCGCTGGCGGCCGAGAACATGGCCATGCCGGTGTTGGGGCTCAGGCGCTTGTCGGCGTTGGCATCGCTGTTCCAGCCATAGATGCCCACGCGCGCCGCCGCATCGCCGGGGTGGTTGACCACCACGGCGCGCACGGGCTGGCCTATCAGCGCCTGGCCACGTGCGGCAAAGCTCTCCAGATCGGGCACCGCCATGGCTTCGCCCGAGCGCGGCGGCTTGCCCGGCTCGCCCAGCTCGGCCGCAAAGGTCTGGACGGCGCCGGGCGCGGTACCGTACTGGCTCCAGATGCCAGCGGGCATAAAGGTCAGGGCCGATATTGCAATGCCGGTGTAGGCAATCATCAGCTGAAACGGCAGGGTCAATACCGCCACGGCATTGTGCGCATCGAGCCAGCTGCGCTGGCCCTTGCGGCCGCGGAAGGTGAAGAAGTCCTGAAAAATCCGCTTGTGCGTGACCACGCCACTGATGAGCGCCACCAGCATCGCCATGCCGGCCACACCCACCACCCACAGCCCGGCCTGGCCGGCATGCAGCTCGTAGTGGAAATGCACAAAATGCTCGCCGCCCATCGTGGCCCGCATCGCGCCATGGTGGTGCTCGTCCAAAGGCTCGCCCGTGCGGGTGTCCAGCTCGGCATCGGCGTATTGGCGCTGCTGGTCAAACCAGTACACCTTCAGCTCGCCGCCGCCCTTGGCATCAGTCGGCCAGATCTCCCACATCTCGGCGCCTTGGTGGTGCTTTTCCATAAAGGCCGCGCCCCAGGCCAGGCGCTGGCCCCGGCTGGAGGCCAGGCCGGCGGCCTCGGCAGCCGCCTGCTCGGCCTCATGCGCCGCTTCTTCGGCATGGTGCTCGGGCATCATCCAGTGGCCAATCGCTTCCTGGAACACCGCCAGGGTGCCGGTCAGAAACACCGCATACAGCAGCCAGGAGAACCACAGCCCGCACCAGGTGTGCAGCCAGGCCTGCGCCTGGCGAAACCCGCCCCGCCCTGCGCCGCTGCCCGGCCGCCTGTCAATCACGGTCTTGCCCATGTCAGCGCCCCAACACCAAAGCGCCCGCTGCCAGCAGCAGCGCGGGCAGTGCAATCCCCAGCCAGACCTTGCCCGGCGAGACCGGCGAGAACGCCCACACTGCCGCCAGCGCATGCAGCGCAAAGCTCCACTGCATGCCAGCCAGTACGGCCTCGGCGCGGGCAGCGGGCAGCACAGCCGCTAAAAAGACGGCCAAGGCGCTCGCCAATGCATAGCCGCCAAAGAAGGCGGCCAGCAAGCGGCTCAGGACGGACAGGCCCGGGTGGGCGCTGGGTGCGTTAGGAAGGGGGTACATGGATAAGGGCATCGTGGTGGTGGGATAAGAAACAGCTGCGCTTGGTGCGCCAGCGAAGCGCCAAAGCTTCTCCTCTTACTTGACACGCGAGATGCAAAAAAGGGCCAAATGGTTTGTAAGCGGCTGTCCAGCACTCCCCGGCTCGCCCACACCGTCCGGCAGGCCAGGTAGGTGCCCATCAGTCCCTGTCGCTCATGAGGGGCTGGTCACCAAGCTCGTCAACATGTCTACAGACTGGGGCATGCTCTGCCCGTCCTGGCCAGGCCACCCACAGCAGGTCGGCACAGGGCCAGCGCAAACCGCTCCATAACGCGCGGGTGAAGGAGGCAGACAATTCCATGGGGCTGGATCATAAGCCATGTAAAGAGAATCATTCTCAATATCCACAGCAGAAAAAAGTAATCTCCCTATGAAAACACCTTCCGATCTGGCAAATCCTTTAGCGCCCACTGGCATGGTTGGGTCGCGACAATATCAGCCAAATTTAGCCATATGTAAACTTCGATAAGCATGCGAGATATCAAGAAGATGGACCTGAACCTGCTCAAGGCGCTGGACGCACTGCTCGATGAGCGCAGCGTGACGCGCGCCGCCGGCAGGCTGGGGCTGACCCAGCCGGCGATGAGCGGCATGCTGCAGCGCCTGCGCGAGAGCTTTGCCGACCCCTTGTTTGCGCGCGTCCAGCGCGGTATGGTGCCCACGCAGCGCGCGCTGGATCTGGCCCTGCCAATCAAGCAGATGCTGTGCGAGATCGATGCGCTGCTGCAGCCGCCAGTATTTGACCCCAGCACCGCCCGGCTCACCTTCCGCATCGCCGCCACCGACTATGCGCTGCGCGCCATTGCCGTGCCCTTTTTGGCGGCCTTGAAGCGCCAGGCGCCCAGCATTCGCGTCTCGCTGATCCCGCTGGAGCCGCGCCTGGTGCAGGGCCAGCTCGAGCGCGGCGATATCGACCTGGCGTTTTTGACTGGTGACAACACCCCCCAGGACATGCATGCGCGCCAGCTGTTCCAGGAGCACTATGTCTGCGTGATGCGCGAAGGCCACCCCGCTGCGGGCCGCAAGCTCAGCGTCAAGCAGTTCTGCGCGCTGGACCATGCGCTGGTGTCGTACGAGGGCGGCGGCTTCCACGGCGTGGTGGACGAAGCGCTGGAGAAGCTGGGCCAGCGCCGCGATGTGACCTTGTCGCTCAAATGCTTTGTGGTGCTGCCCGATATCCTGCGCTCCAGCGACCTGGTCGCCGTGCTGCCCAGCCGCCTGGTCGCTGGCATGGAGGGGCTGTCGGTCTGCAAGCCGCCCGTGGAGGTGCCAGGTTTTAGCAAGCTGGCCGTCTGGCATGAGCGCAGCCACCACAACCCGGCGCAGCGCTGGCTGCGCGAGCTGCTGTTTTCCGCGACCCAGGTATAGCGGCCCCGGTTGGGGGCCGCATGCAGCAGCTCCTCTGGATCGCCGCATGAGCGCCTAGCAACAGGGTTGCGGCGCTTATGGCGCTGCCCAGGGCGGCGACTGGATGTAGTGGTCCCAGCAAGCAGGCTGCTGCGCTGGAGCGCCTTGGCAGCTACGCCAGCCTACGGCATACCAGGCTTTACCGCCGTTGCAGTAGTCGCCTGATTTCTTGGCGTCGCTGCGCCAAATTTCTTTCTCCAGCGTGTCGTTCCAGTCTTTTGTCTTCAAGGGGCTTGTGCTGGGTGTGAGCTGGCCCATGGCGGTGTTGGTGACGCCGGGGAAAATTTCAATGCCAGGCGTGGCGCTGCGCATTTTGAAAGCCGCAGCAAGGGGCACGCCTGATATCAGCCAGGCATATGGCCGCCATAAAAAACCAGCATTTGATTTATGGCTGTAGCACCTCAATTGCAGGCGATGGACGGCCGGAGCAGCCCCTGTTTGGGCTGGCGCCCCCCGCCTTGCAGATGTGAAAGCGATCTGCGGGCGGCAGCTTCGGCGGCCGTTCCATCCCTTATTTTTCCACCCCAAGCATTGCCATGTCAGCCCTGTTTACCCCCTTTACCCTCAAAGACGTCACCCTGCGCAACCGCATTGCCGTGCCACCGATGTGCCAGTACAGCGCCACCGATGGCTTCAGCAACGAATGGCACCAGGTGCACTACCCCTCGATCGCCCGGGGCGGCGCGGGCCTGGTGATTGTTGAAGCCACTGGCGTGTCGGCCGATGGCCGCATCAGCCCTGCGTGCCTGGGCCTGTGGGATGACGCCCATGTGCCCGGCCTGGCGCGCATTGCCGCCGGCATCGAGGCGGCAGGCGCCGTGCCCGGCATCCAGATCGCGCATGCCGGCCGCAAGGCCAGCGCCAACAGCCCTTGGGAAGGCGACGACCATATTCCCGAGAGCGACCCGCGCGCCTGGCAAACCATTGCGCCGTCGGCCATCGCCTTTGGTGGAGACCTGGGCCGCGTGCCCCGGGAGATGACCCTGGCCGATATCGAACGCGTCAAAGCCGACTTTGTCGCCGCCGCCCGCCGCGCGCTGGCCGCCGGCTTCAAGTGGCTGGAGCTGCATTTTGCCCATGGCTACCTCGCCCAGAGCTTTTTCTCGGCCCACGCCAACCAGCGCCAGGACGCCTATGGCGGCAGCTTTGACAACCGCGCCCGCTTTGCGCTGGAAACGCTGGCCGCCGTGCGCGAAGTCTGGCCCGAAAACCTGCCGCTGACCGCCCGCTTTGGCGTCATTGAATACGATGGCCGCGATGAGGAAACCCTGGCCGAATCGATCGAGCTGGTGCGCCGCATGCGCGAAGGCGGCCTGGATCTGCTCAATGTCAGCGTGAACTTTGTCATCCCCGGCGTGCAAATCCCCTGGAGCGAGCCCGCCTTCCTGGCCCCGATTGCCCAGCGCGTCAGCCGCGAAGCGGGCCTGCCTGTCGCATCGAGCTGGGGCATTGACGACCCCGAGCTGGCCGAGCGCGTCGTAGCCGAAGGCCAGATGGCGCTGGTGATGATGGGCCGCTCGATGCTGGCCAACCCGCACTACCCCTACACGCTGGCCCAGCAGCTCAAGGCCGCCCGCCCGGACTGGGTGCTGCCTGCGCCTTACGCCCACTGGCTGGAGCGCTACCGTGGTGCGGGCAAGCAGGCGGCGGTGGCGGCCTAAGCGGCCCTCACCCTCCAAGACCGGCCAAGCCTCTCCTGGCCGGTCCGCGCTACCGCTTTTTAGAACCGGTAGCGCGCCCTTCAGCTCGCCAGCAGGCACAGGCGAGGGAGGCACCGTGCAGCGGCTGGCTGATCCGGGGCATGGAGAACCGGCGCGGTGCAGCCCCAGCGCAGCAACATGCACACCAAAATTCGGCTTTCGTCATTCAAGCCAATCTTGCTTGCACTCATCGATCAGATCTATAAACATGGGCTGTACTGTGGCAAGAACACATCAGCACGGCCGGCTTCCACGCGCGTAAAAATCAGCAATGACCAGCCCGCTTGCGACGCTTAAACGGGGTCTGGATCGCCCCAATGCGGGTGTTCACTCACTGATGCGCCAGCACAGAGCAAGCACCGAAAACCGGATCAGCGCATGCAGTATGCCATGCTAAATCCTTGAAAAAGTTCAATTTCTGATCTATGACAAGCGCAGCGCATTCAACGACTTTGTCAGCCCTCTCCTACATACAGATTTTCGTGGACTCGGTTAACGTGGCAGCACCCCATTGCAAACAATTCCTAACAAGCTGTACACCGGGCGACTTTGGATATAGCCGGTAGAGCAGCCCTTCTTTTGACCTGAGAGGCTCTTATGGATTGGCTCAGAGGTATCTTGCACCAGGCGCCCGAGATCGCGCTGTTTGCATCGCTGGCACTTGGCTATGGCGTCGGCAAGCTGCGGTTTGGCTCGTTCCAGCTGGGGGGCGTGGCGGGCTCGCTGCTGGCGGCTGTGTTGATCAGCCAGGTGGGGGTACAGATCGACTCGGGCATCAAGGCGGTGCTGTTTGCGCTGTTCATCTATGCCGTGGGTTTTGAGAGTGGGCCCCAGTTCTTTCGCTCGCTGGGGCGGCAGTCGATCAAGGAGATCCTGATGGCGGCCGTGGTCGCCATCTCGGGCCTCGTCACCGTCGTGGTGCTGGCGCGGGTCTTCCACCTGGACAAGGGGCTGGCCGCAGGGCTGGCTGCCGGCGGCATGACGCAGTCGGCCATCATCGGCACGGCAGGCTCGGCCATCGAGAAGCTGGGCCTGGCCGCCGATGAGGTGCAGCGCATGCAGGCCAATGTGGCGATTGGCTATGCGGTGACCTATATCTTTGGCTCGTTCGGCGCCATCTTGCTGTGCGTGAATGTGCTGCAGTGGCTCACCGGCCGCAAGATCCATGACGACGCCATCCAGGCCGAGCAGGAAATGCTCAAGGGCGTGCATGTCTATGGCGCGGGCGAATCGCCTGCGGCACCCGATCTGGTGGGCCGCATTTTCAAGGTCAAGCAGTCAGGCCGCACGGTGACTGAGCTGGAGGCCAGCACCCCGCAAGGCTCGGTCACCATCGAGCGTATCCGCCGCAAGAATGCGCTGGTCGGCGTGGACCCGCAGCTGGTGCTGGAGGCGGGCGACATTGTGCTGCTGGTGGGCCGGCGCGCGGCGGTGGTGGCACTGGGTGCCAACATCGGTGATGAGCTGCAAAGCGCCGAAGACATGGACGTGGTCATGGTGCGCCGTGATGTGTCCATCACCAACAGCCAGTACCTCAACCGCAGCGTCAAGGACATTCTGGACAGCCTCACGCCCGATTTCAAGCATGGCGTCTATGCGGTGGCGCTGACGCGCTCGGGCTCACCGCTGCCAATCACGCCCACTACCCTGATCGTGCCCGGCGATGTGGTGACCCTGTTTGGTACGCCCCAGGATGTGCAGAACGCCGCGCAGTCGGTGGGCCCCATCCTCATTCCCAGTGACAAGACGGACTTTGTCTTCCACGGCCTGGGCATCACCGTCGGGCTGCTGATTGGGCTGCTGGTGCTGCGCATCGGCTCCATCCCCATCACCCTGGGCAGCGGCGGTGGCGCCTTGCTGGCGGGTCTGCTGTTTGGCTGGTGGCGCAGCCGCAAGCACACCCTGGGCAATATGCCCACTGCCGCCTCTGCCCTGCTGCGCGACCTGGGCCTGGCCGGCTTTGTGGCCATGGTCGGCCTGCAGTCGGGCCAGCAGGCGGTGAGCACGGTGATGGAGCAAGGCCTGAGCCTCTTTCTGATGGGCATGGTGGTGACCATCGTGCCGCTGCTGATTGCGATGCTGTTTGGCAAGTATGTGCTGCGCTATGAGAACGTGGCCATCTTTGCTGGGGCGCTGTCGGGCGCGCGCAGCGCCAACCCCGCCTTTGGCGAGGTGCTGGACAAGGCGGGCAACGCCATCCCCACGGTGCCGTTTGCGATCACCTATGCGCTGGCCAATGTGTTTCTGACATTGCTGGGCCCGCTGGTCATCGCGTTTGCATGAGGGGCGCTGCTGCGCTCTCTTTTTCAGGGATTTCCAGGCGGCGCTGCACCGCCTCCCCTCTTTCCGTTTATCCCGTTTATCAACGACTGCAAGGAGTTGCACCATGTCTCAGGACTACCAGCGTCTGGCCCATTTGAGCCCGTTCGAGCTCAAGGATGAATTGATCAAGGTGGCATCGGGCAAGGCCAATCGGCTGATGCTCAATGCCGGTCGCGGCAACCCGAACTTTCTGGCGACCACGCCGCGCCGCGCGTTCTTTCGCCTGGGGCTGTTTGCGGCGGCCGAGTCCGAGCTGTCGTACTCGTACATGACGGTAGGGGTTGGCGGCCTGGCCAAGATTGAAGGCATTGAGAGCCGCTTTGAGCGTTACACCGCCGAGCACCGCGACCAGGAAGGCGTGCGCTTTCTGGCCAAGGCGCTCAGCTATGTGCGCGACCAGTTGGGCCTGGACCCGGCTGCCTTTCTGCATGAGATGGTGGACGGCATCCTGGGCTGCAACTACCCGGTGCCCCCGCGCATGCTGACCGTGAGCGAGAAGATTGTGCGCCAGTACATCGTGCGCGAGATGGCCGGCGGCGCCGTGCCGGTGGAGTCGGTCGACCTGTTTGCCGTCGAAGGCGGCACCGCTGCCATGGCCTATATCTTCGAGAGCCTGCGCATCAGCGGCCTGCTCAAGGCCGGTGACAAGGTTGCCATCGGCATGCCGGTGTTCACGCCCTATATCGAGATCCCCGAGCTGGCCCAGTACGCACTGGAAGAGGTGCCCATCCATGCCGACCCGGACAATGGCTGGCAGTACTCTGACGCCGAGCTGGACAAGCTGCGCGACCCGGCCGTCAAGATCTTCTTCTGCGTCAACCCCAGCAACCCGCCGTCGGTCAAGATGGACCAGCGCAGCCTGGAGCGCATCAAGGCCATCATTGCCGACCACCGGCCCGATCTGATGGTACTGACCGACGATGTCTACGGCACCTTTGCCGATGACTTCCAGTCGCTGTTCTCGGTATGCCCGCACAACACCTTGCTGGTCTACTCCTTCTCCAAGTATTTTGGCGCCACCGGCTGGCGCCTGGGCGTGATTGCCGCGCACAAGGAAAACATCTTCGACAAGGCGCTGGCCCAGCTGCCCGAGAGCGCCAAGGTCGAGCTGGACCACCGCTACCGCTCGCTACTGCCCGATGTGCGCTCGCTCAAGTTCATCGACCGCCTGGTGGCCGACAGCCGCGTGGTGGCGCTGAACCATACGGCCGGCCTATCCACCCCGCAGCAGGTGCAGATGGTGCTGTTCTCGCTGTTTGCGCTGATCGATGAAGCCGATGCCTACAAGCAGGCGCTCAAGCAGCTGATCCGCCGCCGCGAGGCCACCTTGTACCGCGAGCTGGGCATGCCGCCGCTGCACAACCCCAACTCCGTCAACTACTACACCCTGATCGACCTGCAGAGCGTCACCTGCCGGCTCTATGGCCAGGCGTTTTCCGACTGGGCCGTGCAGCAGTCCTCGACCGGCGACATGCTATTCCGCATTGCCGACGAGACCGGCATTGTGCTGCTGCCGGGCCGGGGCTTTGGCTCGGACAGGCCATCGGGCCGGGCGTCGCTGGCCAACCTCAACGAGTACGAATACGCCGCCATTGGCCGCGCCTTGCGCCAGATGGTGGACGAGCTGTATGCGCTGTTCCAGGCGCAGTCAGCCGCCAAGCCCTGAGCCGCTCTGGCGCATCAACGCGGCAGCGCAGGCCCGCCCCCCCCCTGCGCTGCTCGCCCCAGCTCCCATCAGCGGCTGCAGCAGGCCGTTAGAACAACTCCTGCTGCATCGAGGTGAGGCCGTTGAAGTCCTCCCCCAGCGGCTGCAAGATGGCATCGGCAATCGGCTGCAGCTGCTTGCTCAGGTAGTGCTCGTAGTCGATCGGCGACTGGCGCACTTCCAAGGGCTCGGGCCCGTTCTTGCCCATCACATAGCGAATCCAGCCACCGCTTTGGTACTGCAGCGGCCGGCCCTGGCGCCGGTTGTAGTCATCGGCCATGCGGGCCGCGCGCACCTGCGGCGGCAGGTTGGCCACATAGGCATCGAGCCGGTGGCGCAGGCGCTTGCGGTAGACCAGCAAATCATCCTTCTTGCCTGCCAGGGTCGCCTGCGCATAGTCGATGACAAAGTCACGGTAGGGCTCACCTTGAAAGACCCGTGAGAGCAGCCCTTCCTGGAACTGACGCGCCAGCGGTGTCCAGTCGCTGCGCGCCATCTCCAGGCCCCGGTAGACCATGGCCTCCTTGCCATCGGTATCCACACTCAGGCCCGCATAGCGCTTTTTGCTGCCCACGTCCGAGCCCCGGATCGTGGGCATGAAGAACTTCTTGTAGTGCGTATCGAACTCGATTTCGAGAAAGCTCTCGAGGTTTTGCTGCTCGCGCAATCCCTGCGTCCACCAGGCATTGATATCGCTGACCAGCGATGTGGCTACCGCATGGGCCTCCTGGTTGCTGTGAGCACGCCCCAGCCAGATAAAGATCGAATCGGTATCCCCGTAGATGACCTCGTAGCCGCGCTGCTGCACCAGCGCCTTGGTGCGTTTGACCATCTCATGGCCGCGCAGGGTGATCGACGAGATCAGCGCTGGGTTGAAGAAGCGGCATTCCGTCGCGCCCAGCACCCCGGCAAAGGAGTTCATCACCAGCTTGAGCGCCTGGGACAGCGGCTCGTTCTTCGTGCGCTTGGCCTCATCGCGCGCGCGCCAGAGCGTGGTGACGATCTCGGGCAGGCAGTGCTTGTCGCGCGAAAAGCGTGTGTCCATCGGCCCGTGGATCAGCGATGCGGTATCGCTGGCATGCAGGCCTTCGGCCAGGCCCACCGGGTCGACCAGGTAGGTGCGGATGATGGACGGATAGAGACTTTTGTAGTCCAGCACCACCACCGAGTCATAAAAGCCGGGCCGCGAATCGAGCACATAGCCACCGGGCGAAGACTTGCCCCGCACATCGCCCACATTGGGCGCCACATAACCTTGGCGGTGCATGCGCGGCAGGTAGTGGTGGCTGAACGCGGCAATCGAGCCGCCAAACTGGTCCAGCTGCAGGCCGGTGGCATGCGCCCGCTCCATCGCAAACTGCAGCAGCTGGGCCTTGTCAAAAATGCGCAGCACCAGCTCGCAGTCGCGGATGTTGTAGGCCGCCAGCGCGGGCTTGTCCTGCTGGTAGCGGCGCTCGATCTCGGCCATCTTGTCGTACTCGTCGCCAATGTCCTTGCCCTCGCCCAGCAAGGCCTGGGCCACGTTCTCCAGGCTGAATGACGGAAAGCTCCACACCGCCGCCCGCAAGGCCTCGATGCCATCGATCACCGCGCGGCCCGGCATCGGCGCAAACCAGTAGTCCTGCTTGCCCGGGTGCGCGCGCCAGGCAATGGGCCGGCCCTCGCGCCCCAGCAGCAGCGGGGTGGCGCAATCATCCGCCGTCTTTTGCAGCACCCGCAGGTCAAACTGGATCACATTCCAGCCGACGATGACGTCGGGGTCATGGCGCGCAAACCAGGCATTGAGCTCTTCGATCATCGCCTTGCGGCTGGCGCAATACACCAGCCTGAAATCGCTGGTGGGTTCAGCCTGCTCTGCCGGTGCAGCGAGCGCCGGTGCGTCGGGCGCCGGTGCGTCGGGCGCCGGGGCATCGGGTACCGGGGCATCGCCCAGCATGTACACCACGCGCTCGCCCACGCCATCGAGCGCAATCGAGTACAGATCCTGGTGCTGGCTGGTTTCGATATCGAGCGACACGACTTTGAGCGCAGGCCGGTAGGCGGGCGCCGGCACCAGTCTGCAGTCCACCACGGTATTGCCTTGCAGCTGTCCGCCCTCGACCTGCACGCCAGCGGTGATAAAGCGCTCCATCAAATAGCGCTCATGGGGCCGCACATCGGCTTCCAAAAGCGATACATCGAGCTGCTTCAAGCCGCGCGCGAGCTTGCCCAACTGCCGGTAATGCGTGGCATAGACGCCCAGCACCGGCTCCTGCTGAAAATTTTTGAGGGCCAGCTCGCGCAGCTCCATACCGGGCATGGCCAGCAGCTGCGTCTGCACCACCACCCGGTGCCGCGCCTCGACAAACGCCACCGAGACCTGCCGCGTCAGCAGCACTTTGAGCGGCCCGGCATCGGTCGCCAGCCAGTACTCCATCTCGGTGCCCGCAGCCGCGTCCCGCCAATGGCGGGTCAGGATGAATCCTTGGAGGGGGGTGGTGGGCACGGTAGATCAGGCTAAGCAAAAAAGGGGCGAAAACCGCAGCCATCGCTGCGATGGCATCAAGCGCCGAAAGCCTCGGCGGGCTTGCGCACCGATGATATCGCCGGCGTGCCGCAGCGCCTGCACATGGGTGGCAGATGTTGGCTCCAGAGCCTGTTTGGACAAAAGAAAAAGGACTTAGCTCTTTCGAGCTAAGTCCTTGTCTTTTTGGTCGGAATGGCGGGATTCGAACTCGCGACCCCTTGCACCCCATGCAAGTGCGCTACCAGGCTGCGCTACATTCCGAAGACTTGAATTATATACCTAGTTTTCAGGGTCCCCGGAAAGAATGCGACGAATTTCTTGCAATTCGATCGCGGCCTGCTGCCAGCTCAGCGGTTCAGCGCTTTCAGCCATGCCGGCAGCCAGTGCATCAGCACCTTCGTCCTGCAGTGCGAACATGCTGTCGTCTTCCAGCGCATCGAGCATGGCCTGGCCGCGCGGCAGTGACTGGAGCTGGTTGCGCGCCCCGCTGATCGTAAAGCCGCGCTCATAGAGCAGTTCACGGATGCGGCGGATCATCAGCACCTCATGGTGCTGGTAGTAGCGGCGGTTGCCCCGGCGCTTGACCGGGCGCAGCTGCGTGAACTCCTGCTCCCAGTAGCGCAGCACATGCGGCTTGACGTCGCACAGCACCGATACCTCACCGATGGTGAAATAGCGCTTGGCAGGGATGGGGGGCAGCTGTTTTTCCATGGACAAATTGTAAACAGCCGCGAAAGCGGCCGTGTTGCATATAGGCGAAAGCGGGCGACGGTTTGACCTTCAATGCCCACGCACTGCAGGCGGCCGCGCGCCCAGGGCCTGCGTCACTCCATGTCGGCGGGGGCCTGCACCGAATCCTTGAGCTTGCCGCTGGCATGGAAGGTGACCACGCGGCGCGCCTCGATCGGCACCTCTTCGCCGGTGCGCGGATTGCGGCCGGGGCGGGCCTTTTTCATGCGCACCTGGAAATTGCCAAAGCTCGACAGCTTCACATCCTCGCCCTTGATCAAGCTCTCCGAGATCAGGTCGAAAAAGGCATCGACCATGTCCTTGGCTTCGCGCTTGTTCAGGCCGATGTTGTCAAACAGCATATCGGCCAGCTGCGCCTTGGTCAGCGCAGGTTGTTCCAGGCTCTCAACGGTGAATTCCATATAGCAATCCTCGCGTGTGGGATCAGCGCAGACGCGCACCCAGGCTTTGTGTGAGTTGTTCGACCACGGCCTGCACGGCCGCTTCGATCTCGGTGTCTTCCAGCGCGCGCTCGTCATGGCCCAGGCTCAGACGCACGGCCAGGCTCTTCTCGTCCTGGGCCAGGCTGCCGGCAGCGGCCTCTTCGCCCGCCTTGAGCTTCTTGGGCCGGAACACATCGAACAGCACGGCACTGCGCAGGATAGCACCTGCGCTGGCAGCCGTGATGGCCTGCATGATCTGGGCGTGGGTGACAGTTTCCTTGACCACGACAGCGATGTCGCGCTCGACCATCTGGTGCTTGGCCACCGGTGCGAACACCGGCACCTGGCGTGCCAGCACGGCATCGAGGGCCAACTCGAACATCACTGGCGCCTGGGCCAAATCCCATTCCTGGCGCCACTGGGGGTGCAGCTCGCCAACAAAGCCGATGGCCTTGCCGTCCAGCAGCACGCGGGCGCAGCGGCCAGGGTGCAGCGCGGGGTGCTCAGCCGCTTCAAACACCGGCTTGAGCGGCGCCAGCAGTGCCTCGACATCGCCCTTGACGTCGTAGAAATCGACCTTGGTCTCGCTGCGGCCCCATTGCAGCTGGTCGGCTGCGCCATAGGCCAGGCCCGCCACGCGCATGGGCTGGTGGAAGCCCTTGACGGTGGTGTCGGACTCGGCGACCGAGTCGTCCTTGAAGAACACGCGGCCCAGCTCGAACACGCGCACGCGCTGAGCTTTGCGGTCCACATTGAACTTGAGCACCTGCAGCAGCGAGCCCAGCAACGACGAGCGCATCACGCTCAGGTGGCTGGCGATGGGGTTGAGCAGCTTGATGGCCTGGCTGTTGCCCGCCAGCTCTTGCTCCCACTTTTCTTCGACAAAGCTGAAGTTGATCGTCTCCTGGTAGCCCAGGCCGGCCAGCGCATGGCGCACGGCATAGGGGCTGCGGGAGTTCTCGGCACGCAGCTTGGGCGAGATCGGCGCCAGCGGCTTGCTGGTGGGCAGGTTCTCGTAGCCAATCATCCGCGCGATTTCTTCAACCAGGTCTTCTTCCAGGTTGATGTCGAAGCGGAAGGTAGGCGCGGTCACGCTGATCACGCCTTCTTGCGCCACGGTGGCTGGCAGGCCCAGGCCGTTCAGCGCATCGAGGCACTGCTGCTGGGTCACCGGCATGCCGATGACCTTGGCTGCACGCGCCACGCGCAGCTGCACCGTCTTGGGCGCAGGCATGTTGGGCTGCTGGTCGTCCATGGCAGCCACCTGGGTCTCGGGCGTGCCGCAGATCTCGAGCACCAGCTGGGTGATGCGCTCGATGTGCTCGGTGGTGAACTGCGGGTCCACACCACGCTCGAAGCGGTGGCCCGCGTCGGTCGAGAAGTTGAAGTGGCGCGAGCGGCCGGCAACGGCCTTGGGGAACCAGAAAGCCGCTTCGATGTAGATGTTCTTGGTGTCGTCGGACACGGCAGTGGCATCGCCACCCATGATGCCGGCGAGCGACTCCAGGCCGTGCGCGTCCGCAATCACGCCGACCTTGGGGAAGTCGTCGATCTCGATGGTGTTGCCGTTGAGCAGCTTGAGCGTCTCGCCCTGCTTGCCCCAGCGCACGCTCAGGCCACCGCTGATCTTGTCCAGATCGAAGATGTGGCTGGGGCGGCCCAGCTCGAACATCACGTAGTTGGAGATATCGACCAGGGGGCTGACGGCGCGCTGGCCGCAACGGGCCAGGCGGTCGACCATCCACTGCGGGGTCTTGACCTGGGTGTTGACGTTGCGCACGATGCGGCCGGAGAAACGGCCGCACAGGTCGGTCGCTTCGATCTTGACGGGCAGCTTGTCTTGCGAAGCCACAGCCGCCGCCGGGAAGGACAGCGCCTTGAGCGGCGTGCCGGTCAGCGCCGACAGCTCACGCGCCACACCATAGACCGACAGGCAGTGTGCCAGGTTGGGCGTGAGCTTGAGGGTGAACAAGGTGTCATCAAGGTTCAGGTATTCGCGCACGTTCTGGCCCAGTGGCGCATCGGCGGGCAGCTCCAGCAGACCGCCGTGGTCGTCGGTAATGCCCAGCTCCTTGGCCGAGCACAGCATGCCAAAGCTTTGCACGCCGCGCAGTTTGCCGATCTTGATCTTGAAGGGCTTGCCGTCCGCGCCGGGGGGCAGCTCGGCGCCCACGGTCGCGCAAGGCATGCGGATGCCCACGCGCGCATTGGGCGCGCCGCAGACGATATTGAGCAACTCGGGGCCACCGACATCGACCTGGCAGACGCGCAGACGGTCGGCATCGGGGTGTTGCACCGCTTCCTTGATCTCGCCGACAACGATGCCGGTGAACGGTGGCGCTACGGGGTCGAGTTCTTCGACCTCGAGGCCTGCCATGGTCAAGGTATCAGCCAGCTCTTGGGTGGTCAGCGACGGGTTGCAGTATTGGCGCAACCAGGATTCAGGAAATTGCATAGTCGGACTCTTTGGCGTTCAGGCCTGCTGCGCCGTCTTGGGCAGCGGCAGGCCGGGCGTTCTTGCTTTTCAATGGGGAGCGGCTGGCAGCGCATGCTGCCCGGGGGCTGGGGATCACATTGCAGATCTGCAACACCGCCCGCTCCGTGCTCATGACTGGAACTGCGACAGGAAACGGATGTCGCCGTCAAAGAACAGGCGCAGGTCATTGACGCCATAACGCAGCATGGTCAGGCGGTCAGGGCCCATGCCAAAGGCAAAGCCAATGTATTTCTCGGGATCGAGCCCCATGTTGCGCACCACATTGGGGTGTACCTGGCCGGCGCCCGAGACTTCCAGCCAGCGGCCGGCCAGCGGCCCGCTTTGGAACTGGATGTCGATCTCGGCCGAGGGCTCGGTGAACGGGAAGAAGCTGGGGCGAAAGCGCAGCACCAGGTCATCCTGCTCGAAGAAGGTCTTGCAGAAGTCGGTGAACACGACCTTGAGGTCCTTGAAGCTCACGTTCTCGCCGATCCACAGGCCTTCGCACTGGTGGAACATCGGCGAGTGGGTGGCGTCCGAGTCCACGCGGTAGGTGCGGCCCGGCGCGATCACGCGGATCTCGGGCATGGTCTGGCCCGCGTCGATCAGGTTGCGGTAGCGCTTGACGTGCTGGACCGCATGGCGCACCTGCATCGGGCTGGTGTGCGTGCGCAGCAGATTGGGCGCGTGCTGGGTGCCACCTTCGACATAGAAGGTGTCGTGCATCGAGCGCGCGGGATGGTCTTCGGGCGTATTGAGCGCGGTGAAGTTGAACCAGTCGGATTCGATCTCGGGGCCTTCGGCCACATCGAAGCCCATGGAGCCGAAGATGCCTTCGATGCGCTCCATCGTGATGGATACGGGGTGCAGACCACCGCTGCCGCGGCGGCGGCCGGGCAGGCTCACGTCCAGCACTTCGGCCTTGAGGTGGGCTTGCAGCTCGGCATCGGCCAGCGCCTTGCGGCGTGCCGTCAAGGCCGCCTCAATCGCCTGCTTGGCCACGTTGATGGCGGCACCGCGCGATTTTTTCTCTTCGACGGAAAGCTGCGCCATGCCCTTCATGAGCTCGGTCATCTTGCCCGACTTGCCCAAAAACTGCGCCTTGGCGTTTTCCAGATCAGCGGGGGTATGGGCCTGCGCAAACAGTTGCTGCGCGCTTTCGACCAGAGAATCCAACTCGTTCATATCGACTCTTATCGACTGTAATGCCGGGCCACCAAAAAGCAGCCTGGCGATAAAAAAACAAGGGCTAGCGCCTTTTCAAGCCCTAGCCCTTGCTGTGTGTGCACCAGCAGCTACTAAATCAACAGTAACTACCGATCGTGACCTTAGGCAGCCAGCTTGGCTTTGACTTGGTCGACGATAGCTGCAAAAGCAGCCTTGTCGTGCACGGCGATATCGGCCAGCATCTTGCGGTCGATTTCAATGGCAGCCTTCTTCAGACCGTTGGCGAACTGGCTGTAGGTCAGGCCCAGTTCACGGGAAGCGGCATTGATACGGGCGATCCACAATTGGCGGAACACGCGCTTCTTGGTACGACGGTCACGGTAGGCGTACTGGCCTGCCTTCATTACCGCTTGCTTGGCAACGCGGAAGACGTTACCACGGCGACCGCGGAAACCCTTAGCAAGGGCCAGAACTTTTTTGTGACGGGCGCGTGCCGTTACACCACGTTTGACGCGAGGCATGTGTTTTCTCCTAGTTCGTCAGTGAATTACAGGCCCATGCCGGGCAACATTTGTGCCATGTGACCCATGTTGGTCTCATGCACAGCGGTTGCACCACGCAGATGGCGCTTGTTCTTGGTGGTCTTCTTGGTCAAGATGTGACGCTTGAAGGCTTGACCGCGCTTGACGGTGCCACCTGGACGAACGCGAAAACGCTTCTTCGCGCTGCTTTTGGTCTTCATTTTGGGCATGTGAATGCTCCTTATGTTTGTGCTCGCGAGGCGTTCCATCGCCATGATGAAACTTGATTTGGCCCCGAGCCACTTCTGTGACAGACCTAGATTAGATCTACTCTATCAATGCGCAAGGTGTTGGCTGCGCCTATCCTAAGCACCAGAGCCGAAACCCCAGACTCAGGCAAGCACTGCCGCTACCCTGCTAAAAACCGAAAGCGGCCTAAGCCGCTTGTCGGTAATCCAGTATTCTAACCGCTTCTTTAAGCTGTGGCTACTGGCGAGGAATTTCCCTCGACCGGCTTGCCAGCTGCAGCGCCACCGGGCTTCTTGCGCGCCGGAGCGATCATCATGATCATCTGGCGGCCTTCGAGCTTGGGGAACTGCTCGACCTGGATCAGGTCGGCGAGCTCGTCGCGGATGCGGTTGAGCAGGTCCATGCCCAGGTTCTGGTGGGTGATTTCACGACCACGGAAGCGCAGGGTCACCTTGACCTTGTCGCCTTCGGCCAGGAAGCGGCGGATATTGCGCATCTTGACGTTGTAGTCGCCATCATCAGTACCGGGGCGGAACTTGATTTCCTTGATTTCGATGACGGTTTGCTTGGCCTTGGCCTCGGCCGCCTTCTTTTGCTCCAGATACTTGAACTTGCCGTAGTCCATCAGGCGGCAAACCGGAGGCGTGGCCGTGGCGACAATCTCCACCAGGTCGACGTCCAGCTCTCCGGCCATACGCAGCGCTTCCATCAGCGGCACGATGCCCAGCGGTTCATTATCAGGACCGGACAGACGCACTTCTGGTGCCTGAATCTCACGATTCAGACGGTGTTTGCGTTCTTCGCGGTGGCGGCGATCACGGAATTCAGTAGCTATGGCTTTCACCCTAAAAATTTAAAAACTACGACAGCGTAGCTGCTCAAAACGCAGTCCACGCTGTCCAAAGCTTTGACGAACCAGAAAAAGGCTGCTTAGGCTTTAGCGGCAATGTCCTTGGCAATCAAGTCGACGAATGCATCGATGGACATCACACCGAGGTCTTTCCCGCCCCGGGCGCGCACTGCTACGGCTCCGGCTGCCTTCTCCTTGTCGCCAGCGACAAGAATATAGGGCAGCTTTTGCAACGAATGCTCCCGTATTTTATACGTAATCTTCTCGTTGCGCAGATCGGTAACCACACGCAGCCCTTGGCTGGGCAAGGCCTTACGCAGTTTGTCGGCCACTTCCTGCACGTAGGCGCCTTGCGCATCGGTGATGTTGAGCACTGCCACCTGCGTGGGCGCGAGCCATGCGGGCAGCGCGCCGGCGTGCTGCTCGATCAGGATGCCGATGAAGCGCTCGAGCGAGCCCACGATCGCGCGGTGCAGCATGATGGGGCGGTGGCGCTCGCCGTCTTCGCCGACGAACTCGGCATCGAGGCGCTCGGGCAGGTTCGGGTCGACCTGGATGGTGCCGCACTGCCATTCACGGCCCAGCGCGTCCTTCAAGGTGTACTCGATCTTGGGGCCGTAGAACGCGCCCTCACCGGGCAGGTACTCGAACTCGCAACCCGAGGCGCGCAGGCCTTCGGCCAGCGCCGCTTCGGCCGCATCCCAGCTCTCGTCGCTGCCGATGCGCTTTTCAGGGCGGGTCGAGAGGCGGTAGAGGATGTTGGTGAAGCCAAAGTCTGCATACACCTTTTGCAGCAGCGCGGTGAACGCGGTCACCTCGGCCTGGATCTGCTCGGGCAGGCAGAAGATGTGGCCGTCATCTTGCGTGAAGGCGCGCACGCGCATGATGCCGTGCAGCGAGCCGGTAGGCTCGTTGCGGTGGCAGGCACCAAACTCACCAAAGCGCAGCGGCAGATCGCGGTAGCTCTTGATGCCTTGCTTGTAGATGAGGATGTGGCCGGGGCAGTTCATCGGCTTGAGCGCGTACTCGCGCTTTTCCGACTCGGTCGTGAACATGTTCTCGCGGTACTTGTCCCAGTGGCCGGTCTTCTCCCACAAGGTCTTGTCCAGGATCTGCGGGCCCTTGACTTCCTGGTAGCCGTTGTCGCGGTACACCTTGCGCATGTACTGCTCGACTTCCTGCCAGATCGACCAGCCCTTGGGGTGCCAGAACACGGTGCCGGGCGAATGCTCGTCGATGTGGAACAGGTCGAGTTCGCGGCCGAGCTTGCGGTGGTCGCGCTTTTCAGCCTCTTCGAGCATCGTCAGGTACTGCTGCAGATCGTCCTTGCTGGCCCAGGCCGTGCCGTAGATGCGTTGCAGCATCTCGTTGTTGTGGTCGCCGCGCCAGTAGGCACCGGCCACCTTCATCAGCTTGAAATGCTTGAGCTTGCCGGTGCTGGGCACGTGGGGGCCACGGCACAGGTCTTCGAACGCGCCTTCGCGGTACAGACTCACATCTTCATTGCTGGGGATGGAGGCAATGATCTCGGCCTTGTAGTTCTCACCCAGGCCCTTGAAGTAGGCCACGGCTTCGTCACGCGGCAGCACGCGGCGCACCACGGGCTCGTCCTTGTTGGCCAGCTCGGTCATGCGCTTTTCGATCGCCACCAGGTCTTCGGGCGTGAAGGGGCGCTTGTAGGCGAAGTCGTAGTAGAAACCGTTGTCGATCACCGGGCCGATGGTGACCTGGGCTTCCGGGAACAGCTCCTTGACGGCGTAGGCCAGCAAGTGGGCGGTGGAGTGGCGGATCACTTCCAGGCCATCGGCATCCTTGGCCGTCACGATGGACAGCGGCATGTCGCGGTCAATGACAAAGCTGGTGTCCACCACCTTGGCGTTGTCGCCCAGACCTACCTTGCCAGCCAGCGCGGCCTTGGCCAGGCCAGCGCCAATCGATGCAGCGACCTCGGCCACCGACACGGGGCCCGGGTAGTCGCGCTTGGAGCCATCGGGAAGCGTAATTTGAACCATGAGAAATCCTAAATAATCGTGAGCTTTTACCAAGCCGCGCTGCCAGAAAAGCAAAAAGCGCGGAGCTTGTCCGCGCTTTGGTGTGAGGAGACGAAATCGTCGTACAGGCGCGAACCACCGGCCTTACTGGCCAGTCAAACCCCAAGTGGTTGTAGTTCGCGGTGTCATAACCGATGTTGCCTTTCTCGCTCTTACCAGTGGATGGAATCTAAAACGACTGTCATTTTCCCACATTCTGATGCAATCTGCTGGTCTTCCCGCAATCCGGGCGCCAACGGGCTTGCCATAATCAAAACGATAGCAGACCTTGACGATTAGATATGCCCTATCGCTACGCCCGATCTGTTGGAATGTCCGCCTGCCTGGCTGCGTTATTGCTGCAAGGGGGCTGCTCCAGCACCCCCGCCACCCGTGGCAAAGTCCCCGAACGCGATATGCAGGCCCAGGAGTGGGGCCAGTCCGATGTGAACCGCATGGCCACCTTGAGCATGCGCGCCAACCTGCAAAGCCTGTATGTGCTGATGGACAAGCTCTACCGCCGCAATCCGCAGGAGTGGCGCAAGGGCGGTTTTGACAACCGCGAGGCGGCGATGAAGGCCGTGCGCGAGGCGATCGAAAACCAGCAACCCTGGCCCGAACTGTTGGATCAACGCGACATTGCCGGCATGAGCATGGCGCTGGCGCCCGAGTTTGCCGGCGACCGGGTGGCCGCCTTCACCTGGGCCACGGCCGACATGCTGATCACCGCCTATGGCGGCCGCACCACCTTCTACCTGATCCATGGGCTTGATGCCCAGGCGGTCTACAACGCGTCGCGCAACCTGGAGATTGCCAACTGGATGCTCACCCACCGCAAGCTGGGCAATGGCCAAACCATGCTGCTGAGCAACGAGCTCAATGCCAGCGAGCGCAACCTGAGCTTCGAGCGCGAATTTGGCAAGATGATTGCCCGCAATGACCTGATGGCCGATGTCGTATCCGAGAAATACCGCCGCGCGGTGATTGGCTATGTGCAGGGGCTGGCCGGCGGCAGCTTGCTGCAGTTTCTGCCGGTGCAGGCGGTGGCGCATTAACGCGCCCTCCTCACCCGCCCCATTTACTGAACCTGGCGCTTATCGCGCGGGCAGCGGCAGATGCAGGCTGCGCTTGAGCGTGGCCAGCGCAATCGAGGTGTTGAAGCGCTGGATATTCTGATCGCCGTCAAACAGCCGCTGGGTGATCGCCTGGTACTCCTGCATGTCACGCGCAGTCACCACCAGCAGGTAGTCCGTCTGGCCGGTGACGGCATAGCACTGCTGCACCGCCGTCTCAGCCGCCACCCGGGCGCGGAAGCCCTGGGTCAGCGCATCGAGCTCATTGACCAGCTGCACCTCGATAAAGATCGTCAGCGGCCGGCCCAGCGCCTCGGGGCTGAGCTGTGCGGTATTGGCCGCAATCACACCGCTGTCTTGCAGACGGCGGATGCGGCGCTGCACGGCAGCCGGTGACAGGTTCACCTGCTCGGCCACCTCGCGCTGGGGGCGCAGGTTGTCGCGCTGCAGGATGGCCAAAATGGCCAGGTCGAAGGAATCGAGTTCAGCGTTCATCGCGAGGGCCTGGAGGGGGAGTGCGCAGCAAGAGCGAAACTTGCATTTGGCACCGAATTTTCGAGCAATTTACTTCGCCCAGCTGCAATATTATCTCGGCCATGCAAGATTCTCTCTGGCAGCGGCTGCTGCCCTCCTTGGCCGTATTGGGCTCGGTCAGCGCGCTGTGCCTGGGCACCAGCTTTGCCAAACACCTGTTCCCCGTTGTCGGCGCCCAGGGCACTACTGCGTTGCGCGTGGGCTTTTCGGCATTGCTGCTGCTGCTCATCTGGCGCCCCTGGCGCTTTGGGCCTACCAAGGCGCACCTGGGGCAGATTGCGATCTTTGGCGTGGTGCTGGGGCTCATGAACCTGCTGTTTTACATGGCCATCAAGCGCCTGCCCTTTGGCGTGACGGTGGCCATCGAGTTTGTCGGCCCTCTGTCGGTGGCGGTGTGGACCTCGCGCCGGCTGCTCGATCTGGTCTGGCTGGGCTTGGCGGCGCTGGGCCTGTTTTTGCTGCTGGTGCTGCCGATGTTTGGTGTGCAGACTGCCGCGCTCGACCCGGTGGGCCTGTGCTTTGCGATCCTGGCCTCGGCCTGCTGGGCCGGCTACATCGTGCTGGGCAAGCGCGCCGGCCATATGCATGGCGGCATGGTGGTGTCACTGGCACTGCTGACTGCCGCCATTGTGGTGGTGCCCTTTGGCATTGCCGAGGCCGGCGCCAAGCTGCTGCAGCCCTCGATCCTGCTCTATGGCCTGGCAGTGGCCGCAGTCTCCAGCGCCATTCCCTACACCTTGGAGATTTTTGCGCTCAAGCGTCTGAGCTCTGGGGCCTTTTCCACCATGCTCGCCACCGAGCCGGCCATTGCAGCCATTGCCGGCATGCTGGTGCTGGGCGAGCTGCTAACCGCAACCCAGTGGTCAGCCATTGGACTGATCATGTTTGCAGCGATGGGCAGCGCGCTGACGGCCAAGCCCTCTGCCCCGCCGCAGGCGGCAGCGCCCAAGACCGAAGGCCAGGCCGTCGCCTGAGCACGCCACCCACCCGCCCATGAAAAAAGCGCCTGCCGCATAGTCGGCAAGCGCTTGGGTATTGGGATGGAAGCAGCTTAGTTCTCGCCCGCCCACTCCACCTTGGCGCCCAGGCTTTGCAGGTTCTCGACAAAGCGCGGGTGCGCGCGCTTGATCGGCGCGGCATTGCGAATCTCGGAGCGCCCTTCAATGCTGGCGGCAACCATGAACAAGGCAATGGCCACGCGGATGATGTAGGGGCTCTCCACCACGGCGGGGCTGAGCGGGTTGCCGCCCAGCGTGACGATGCGGTGCGGGTCGGACGAGAACACATGGGCACCGAACTTGGACAGCTCGCCGGTCCAGCCCAGGGCGCCGTCATAGACCTTGTTCCAGAACATCGCATTGCCTTCGGCGCGCACACCCAGCGCGATGAAGATCGGCAGCAGATCGACCGGGAAGTACGGCCAGGGTGCGGCCTCGACCTTGGTCAGCACATTGCGGGTAAACGGCGTCTCGACCTTGAGCGGGCCCTTGCGGATGGCGCGCGACCAGCCATCCTTGTGCTCGATCTGCACGCCAAACTTGGCAAAGGTGCGGTCGATCAGCGGGAAGTTGTCGGGGGTTCGGTTGCGCACCTGCACATCGCCGCCGGTGATCGCGCCCAACGCCAAGAAGGTGGTGATCTCGTGGAAGTCTTCCTCAAAATGGAACTCGCCGCCGCCCAGCTGCTCGACGCCATGCACCGTCAGGCGCGAGGTGCCAATGCCCTCGATCCTGGCGCCCAGCATCACCATGAAGCGGCAGAACTCCTGCACATGCGGCTCGCAGGCGGCGTTGGTCAGCACCGAGCTGCCCTTGGCCGTGGCCGCGCACAGCACAAAGTTTTCGGTGGTGGTAACCGAGGCATAGTCGAGCCAGTGCTGGGTGGCCTGCAGCGGGCCATCGCAGCGCACGATGAGCGACCCCTCGCCATGCTCCACGCGGCCGCCAAAGCGGCGGAACACCTCGATGTGCGGATCGATCTCGCGCACGCCCAGGGTGCAGCCCTTGACATTGTCCTCCAGCCGCGCCACGCCAAAGCGGGCCAGCAGCGGCGGCACCAGCATGATGGACGAGCGCATTTCCTCGGGCAGGTGGTGCTTGCAGGCATCAAAGTGGGTATCGCGATGGTGCAGTTGGAGCACGCCGCTGGCGTAGTCCATCTGCACGCTCGAGCCGAGCTTGCCAAAGATGTCCAGGATCTTGCGCACATCGGTGATGTCCGGAACGCCATGGAGCACCAGGGGCTGGGCCGTCAACAACGTCGCGCACAGCACAGGCAAAACGGCATTCTTGTTGGACGAGGGAATGATGCGGCCCTGCAAAGGGGTGCCGCCGTGCACGATGAGTTTGGACATGGATGGGGGGAGGTCGCGAATTCTGGAGTGGCCCGTGGCAGTGTGCGCTATCCGGGCCGACCCTGCATGGTACAGCGTCCAAAACAACAAAAGGCACTCGGTTGGAGTGCCTTTTGTAAATACCCGTCAACAAAATGTGCGGGATGGTGTTATGCCCTGCCAGAGCAGCTCACTTGCCGATCAGAATGCGGGGACGACGGCGCCCTTGTACTTCTCCAGGATGAATTTCTTCACATCGTCGCCATGCAGCGCACGGGTCAGCTTGGCAATCGCCTCGTCATTGGCGCGGTCTGCACGGGCGGCAATGATGTTGGTGTAGGGCGAATCGGCGCCTTCGATAAAGAGCGCGTCCTTCGTGGGGTTGAGCTTGGCTTCGATCGCGTAGTTGGTGTTGATCAGGGCCAGATCCACGTCACCGAGCGCGCGCGGCAGCAGCGGCGCTTCGAGCTCCTTGAACTTGAGCTTCTTGGGGTTCTTGGCGATGTCCAGCGGCGTTGAAGTCAGCTTGGAGGCGTCCTTGAGCTCGATCAGGCCGTGCTTTTGCAGCAACAGCAAGGCGCGGCCGCCGTTGGACGGGTCATTGGGGATGGCCACGGTGGCGCCGTCCTTCAGGTCCTTGATGTTCTTGATCTTGCTGGAGTAGGCGCCAAAGGGCTCCACATGCACCTTGCCATTGGGCACTTGCACCAGCGAGCTCTTGCGGTCCTTGTTGTAGCTGTCCAGGTAAGGCTGGTGCTGGAAGAAGTTGGCATCGAGCTGCTTGTCTTCCACCGCCGCATTGGGCTGGATGTAGTCACTGAACTCGCGCACTTGCAGATCCACACCCTCAGCCTTGAGCTTGGGCTTGATGAAATTGAGGATTTCGGCATGTGGCACCGGCGAGGCCGCCACTTTCAGCACCACATCAGCAGCGTGGGCAGACACGGCCAGGGCCGCGATGGCAAGAACGGAAAGCGTTTTTTTGAACATGGTGTTTTGAACAGATGAGAAAGACCAGCCCGGGCAACACATGGATTTTTTCTTGATGGGACTGAACCAAGATGGTGCAAGTCTAGCCTTGATTGGCATATCGATCAAAGAATATAAAGAGATTTGGTTATAAAGAAATTGATCTTTATGGCCCAAAGCCACAGTCCGGGCAGCCGCCGGGCGCCGGCCGCGCTATGCTCTGGGCCATGTCTAGCCCGTTTGACCCCGATCAGCTGCTGCGCCTGCTCACCACCCCCATGCCTTTTGGCAAGTACCAGGGCCGCGCCATTGCGGACCTGCCAGGCAATTACCTCAACTGGTTTGCGCGGGAGGGCTTTCCCAAAGGCGATCTGGGCCGGCTGCTGGCACTGATGCACGAGATCGACCACAACGGCCTGGGCGAGTTGCTGCACCCTCTGCGCGCCAGCCTGCAGGCGAGCGGGCAGGCAGCTGGACAGCCTCCGCGAAAATGAAAAAACCCGCAGGCTTCCAGCAGCTGCGGGTGGGTTCAGGTTGTTGAGAAGCTGCTTTACTTGACGGCAGAGCGGGCTGCGTCGGCCTTGGCCTTGGCATCATCGGCCTGCTTTTGCAGCGCCGCCGCTTCGGCCTCTGCCTTCTTGGCTTCGGCTTCCTTGGCAGCGGCTTCTTCCTTGCCCTTGTCACCGCCCATGGCGCCCGCCATGGCACTGCCGGCCATCGTGCCAGCAACGGCGCCCACGGCAGCTGCGCCCATGGTGCCCATCATGCTGGAGCCGCCAGCGGTCGGTGCCGCGGCGGCCGGTGCCGCAGCGGCAGGGGCTGCAGCCGCTGCTGGAGCGGCCGCGGGTGCAGCGGCGGCTGGTGTCGCAGGCTTGGCTGCCGGTGCAGGGGCCGCCTTTTGCGTGGCTGCGGGACGCTTGACACCGCCGCCCATGCGCTTGGCGTGGGCCAGGCCTGGCAGAACCAGACCAGCAATGGTCAAAGCAAGAACGGATGCAGAGGTGCGAAAAGAGGGGTTCACTACGAAATTTCCAAATAAAAGGCCGGGGCCACAGGCGGGGTGCCTGCTTGCCTACCCTGGGTACATGAGGGGAAACGCTGCAAATTCAAGTGCTTGTAGGCACGGCTTGCAGCGGTATGGCTCGGCTTTGGTTATTCGTTATGCGTAGCGCGCAGCTATAAATATTGTAGAGCAAGCCAGCGGCAGGGCTTGATCTACAAGACCTTGGGCGCCGCCCGCTATCGCCTGGCTCAGGCCGCTGCGATGCTGCCGAGCCCGCTGTATACCCACCAGGCCAGCGCCAGCATCATCACGCCGGTAAAGCCGTCCATCACGCGCCAGGCCTGGGGCTTGGCAAACAGCGTTTGCAGGCGCCGGCCGGCGCTGGCCAGCATCACAAACCAGGCGAGACTCGCACTGGCCGCACCCAGCACAAAGATCCATTTGAGGCTGCCGTCCTGGCGTGCGCCGATCGAGCCCACCAGCACCACCGTGTCCAGGTAGACATGGGGGTTGAACAAGGTGATGACGACCAGCGCACCCAGCACGCGCCACAGGCCGCGCCGGGCCGCCGTGGCCGGCGCACCGTCCCCATCGGCAGCAGGCGCTGCGCCAGCGGGCATCGCGGCGCGCCACAGAGCCATCAGGCCATAGGCCAGCAAAAACAGTGCGCCGCCCAAGGTGAGGTAGTAGGCCAGGGTGGGCGAATCCCCCAGCACCTGGGCCATGCCGGCCACGCCAATACCGATCAGCAACGCATCGCTGAACACGCACCAGGCGACGCAGGCGCGTACATGCTCGCCGCTCACGGCCTGGCGCAGCACATAGAGGTTTTGCGCACCGATCGAGACGATCAAAGAAAGGCAGACCGTGAAACCGGCCAGCCAGGTAGAAGTCATGCTTGTTGTCCACATGGCGGCTATTGTGCGGCGCACCACTAAATAAGTAAAATTAAACAATCTTAGTCAAATGAAGCAAAACTAAATGCTGGACTACCTGGGACTGGCCGCGCTGGCGGCCGTGGTGCGCGAGGGCAGCTTCGAGCGCGCCGCCAAGAAACTCCATGTCACCCCATCGGCGGTGTCGCAGCGCATCAAGCAGCTCGAGGAGCGCAGCGGCCAGGTGCTGGTGCAGCGCGGCAATCCCTGCACCGGCACCGAGGCCGGCCTGCGTCTGTGCCTGCACCTCGAGCAGGTGGCCTTGCTGGAAAACGCCCTGCGCCGCAGCAACCCCGATCTGCTGCCCGACGCGCCGGTCGCGCCCACCATCAAGCTGGCTGTCAATGCCGACTCGCTCTCGACCTGGTTCATGGATGCGATGGCCGAATTCACCGCCTCGGGCAACGAGCTGCTGGATTTGCGCGTGGACGACCAGGACCACACCGCCCAGGCGCTGCGCGAAGGGGCGGTGCTGGGCGCAGTGACCGGCACCAGCGGCCAGATTCCGGGCTGCAACAGCTGGCCGCTGGGCACGATGCGCTATGTGGCAGCGGCCAGCCCCGGCTTTATGACGCGTTACTTTGCAGACGGGGTGAGCACCCAGGCGCTGGCCCAGGCGCCCATCATGACCTTTGACCGCAAGGACCGGCTGCAGGACCAGTGGCTGCAGGCCCAGGGCATGGCCTCGCGCGGCAGCGGTCCCCGGCATTTTCTGCCATCCAACCAGGGCTATGTGCGTGCCTGCGAGATCGGCATGGGCTGGGGCATGCACCCCACGGTGCTGATTGCCGAGCAGCTCGCGCGCGGCAGCCTGGTGCCGCTGGTGCCCGACACCCCGCTGGACGTGCCGCTGTACTGGGCGCTGCCGCGCAGCGCGCAGACCAGCCTGGCCCGGTTGACGGACTGCGTCATGCGCGCAGCCAGCCGCGTGCTCACGCCTGCGGCTTGAGCCTTGCTGCCCTGGGGTTGTCAGCAAGGCGCAGGCTGGTGCGCCTATGATGCTGGCAGCGGCAGCACCGGCCTACCTGGGCGCTGCCGCAGAGGGAGGACTCCATGGTTTTCATTAGAAAGAGCACAGCATGATTGAGGTGGAGGATCTCATCGTCGACTACCCCGGCCACCGCGCGCTGCATGGCGTGAGCCTGCAGATCGAGGCGGGCACCGTCACCGCCTTGGTGGGGCCCAATGGCGCGGGCAAATCCACCTTGCTGCGCTGCATTACCGGGCTGGAAGCGCCGCTGAGCGGCAGCACCCGGGTGGCAGGCATTGATGTGCAGCAAGCGCCCCGCCGCGCCCACCAGTGCATGGGCTATCTGTCGGATTTCTTCGGGCTCTACGAGACCCTGAGCGTGGCCCAGTGCCTGCAGTACGCCGCCGAAAGCCAGGGCCTGAGCCGCCAGGCAGCCACCGCGCGCGTGCATGCCGTGGCCGAGCAATTGGCGCTGACGGCCAAGCTGGGCCATGCCACGCGCAATCTCTCGCGTGGCCAGCGCCAGCGCGTGGCCATTGGCCAGGCCATCATCCATGAGCCCCAGGTGCTGCTACTCGATGAGCCCGCCAGCGGGCTCGATCCGGAAGCGCGCAGCAGCCTCTCGACCCTGTTCCGCCAGTTGCAGGCCCAGGGCATGACCCTGGTCGTCTCCAGCCACATCCTGAGCGAGCTTGACGAGTACTGCAGCCATATCCTGTCGATCCGCGAAGGCCGCATCACCAGCCACGGGCCCCTGAATGCGGTCGCTGGCGCCGGCGGCATCGGCGCCCTGCCCTCCGAGCTGGTGATGCAGCTGGAGCTGGCCGCGCCGCTCGCCCAGCCCGAGTTAGCACTGGCTGGCTACCGCCTGGTCGATATGCGTGCGGGCCGTGAGGGCAGCGCCTCTCATATCCTGTGGATTGGCATGCCTGCGCATGACACTGCTGCCCGCGTGCAGCTGCTGCAGCAGCTCGTGGCCCACGGCGCGCAGGTGCTGGGCTACCAGGAGGCGCGCACCAGTCTGCAGGAGCGCTACCAGCAAAGCCTGGAGGCCCCCGTTGATCCCCAAGCGCTGTTTGCCAAGGAGTGGCCATGAATCCGGAATTTCGCCGCCAGCTCAGCCTGGAGCTGAGCCCTGCGCGCCTGGTGCTGATGCCGGCCATCTTGCTGATGCTGGCCATCTGCGTGTTTGTGATCGAGGGCAAGCAGCCGCTGGTTTATTTGCACAAGGGTGCGATGACGCTGGTAGGCCTGCTGGCCGCCTGCGTGGGCACCTTCACCGCACTGTCCAGCATCAATGACGAGCTGAACGAACGCACCTGGGACCAGCAGCGCATGAGCGCCATGGGCCCCTGGCGCATGGCCTGGGGCAAACTGCTGGGCGGCCCCAGCTATGCCTGGTATGGCGCGCTGCTGTGCACCGCAGCGGCCCTGCTGTGCGGCTTCTGGCTGGGCGAGCTGGCCGAGACCGTGCTGGTGCTCGTCCTCACCATTGTGGGCGCCTGCGCGCTGCACTGCGCGATGATGGCCAGCCGCCTCTACAGCATGGATCCCAACAAACCGGCCACGAGCCGCAATGTCTGGGTGCTGGTGGTGCTGGTGTTCCTGCTGCTGCAACTCGTTAGCAGCCTGGTGGTGGGGCTGGACAGCCTGCTGGGCGGTGACGGTGGCGGCGCCTGGTGGGGCCTGCATCTGGGCTCGGGCGCGCTGCTGCTGATTTTCGCGGCCGCCAGTTTGCTGCTGGGTCTGCTGGCGCTGTGGCGGGCCATGTCCATGCAGCTGTCGGTGCCCACCACGCCCTGGGCCTGGGCGCTGGGCAATGCGGCGGGCTGTCTGCTGCTCGTGGGCCTGGTGCCCAGCGGCACCGGCCGGGCGCTGACCGGCATGCTGCTGCTGGCGCTGGTAACCTACTACGCCGCTGCGCTCGAGAGCCAGGTGGCGCAGCGCTGGCGCGCCCTGCTCTATAGCGCGCAGCACGGCCAGTGGCGGCGCTTTTGGCAGAACATGCCACTGTGGCCGATCAGCTGGTGCATGGCATTTGCGGTGCTGCTGCCAGCCTACCTGTTGTGGAATGCCGACCCGCTGTCCAACCGCTCCCAACTGGGCCCGCTGGCCTTCATGGTGCTGCTGCATGTGCTGCGCGACTGCGGCATCTACCTGGTGTTCTCGCTGCGCAAAAGCAGCCGCTCGCCGCTGGGCATGACCTTGCTGGTGGTCTTTGTGCTCAGCGCCCTGCTGCCGGCCATGTTCTGGTCACTGGGGCTGGCGCCGCTGTTCGAGCCGCTGTTTGGCGCCTTTGACCCGCGCCTGTCGTCCAACTTCCAGCATGCGCCGGCGCTGGGCTGGCTCGCCTGGAGCGGTATGCTGGTGCAGTTGGCCGTGCTGGCCGTAGCGCTGGTGTGGCGCCTCAAGGCCATCACGCCCCGCAGCGCGGCGAAGGACGATATCTTTGCGCTTTAGGCACCTATCCACCGCCTGCTAAGGCGGGCCGCTGCCAGCCTCAGGCCTGGGGCATGAAGGCATCGTGGCGGCTGGGCTCGGCCCCTGCTTTGCGCGGGGCCGCAGCGGCAGCCGCCTGGGACGCGGCCATGCAGGGAATCGTGGCCGGCTGGCGCAGCGGATGGAAGTTCAGCAGCTGCGTGGCCATCATGGTCTCGACCATGAAGCAGCACAGCGCCGAGACAAAGCTGACCACGCCCAGGCCAAAGCTGAACATGGCTGCCAGCGACCAGCTGTTGGCGTCGATCTCGGTCTTGGTGGTCTGGCCGACGAACAGCAAGATGATGGTCAGCGCAATCAGCGCGCCGCACAAGGTCAGCAAACCAATGCAGAGATTGGCCAGGCGCCCGCGGCGGCGCAGAAAGTTCAGCTCCAGCAAGGAGCGCTGCACATAGTCCTCGTCCTTGGAGGCCATCATGCGGTCTTCGAGCACGCGGCCCCGGTCGATGATGCGCGCGAGCCGGCCGGCGACGGCGCCAATCATGCCCGCCACCCCGGTGAGAAAGAAAACGGGAGCCACAGCCAGCTGGATGCTGTGGGTGATGTTGCTGACGTCGATGGACATGGTGTTAGGGCAGAGATGGTGGACAAACTGCGCTGCAGCACACGCCTTGTGCAGGCTGCAACGCCTGCAATGAACACTGCAAAATTCAAGCCAACATTCTCGCACCAAATAGGTGCAAACCCTAATACCTTTTCCGCCCTGTTTCTGGGCTGATTTGCAGCAAATTGTGTGCTCAGTAGTGCGGCGGCAGCTCGTCGCGTGCACCTGGCGCAACAGATCCGGTCTCGGGCATGCGCTGCTGCAGGTCTTTGACCAGGTGCAGCAGGCGGTCGATCTGCTGCTGCTGCTTGTATATCGTCAGGTTCAGCTCTTCGAGCAGGTCGTCGGCATAGGCGGACTTGATCTCCAAGGCTTCAAGGCGCTGCTGCAGGGGTTCGAGGGTGGACATGGCGGCTCCTGGCTAAAAACGGGGCGGGCGAGGCAAAGAATAACGCCGGCATGTGACAGCGCACATGCCGGCGTTGGGGTGTCAACAACGCTTACAGCGCCTTGGCCAGACGGGCAATGCCCTCTTCGATGCGCGCGATATCGGCGGTGGCAAACGACAGGCGCAGGGTCGAGGTATCGGGGTTCTGCGCGAAGAACGGCGTGCCGGGCACAAAGGCCACGCCCTGCTCGATGGCGCGCTTGGCCAGCGCATTGCCGTCCGTCTCCTGGCCTCGGGCGCCCGTCAGCTGCACCCAGATGAACATGCCGCCCAGCGGCTGCACAAAGCGCACGGCATCGCCCAGCTGGCTGCGCAGACCCTCGCCCATGGCCTTGCTGCGCGCCGCGTAGGTGGTGCGCACGCGGTCCAAGGTGGCGGGCATGCGGCCGGCTTTGAGGTACTGGGCGGCGGTGGCCTGGCTGAAGGTGCTGGTATGCGCATCGCTGAACTGCTTGCACATCACGCACTTGCCCAGCAGCTCGGCCGGCGCAATCAGCCAGCCCAGGCGCAGGCCGGGGCTGAGCACCTTGCTCATGCTGCCGCAGTGGGCCAGGTAGTCACGGCTGCCGGGCACGCTGTCCGACAGCGCCAGCATGCTGGGCGGCGGCGGCGCATCAAAATACAGGTCGCCATAGGGATCGTCCTCGACCACCAGGGTCTGGTGGCGCACGGCCATCTCCAGAACCTGGCGGCGGCGCTCCAGGCTCAGCAGCGCGCCGCTGGGGTTGCCAAAGGTGGGGATCAGGTAGACCAGCTTGGGCTGATGCTCGGCGATCAGTTGCTCCAGCGCTTCGGGGATGACGCCGTTCTCATCGGTGGGGGCGCTGATGACTTCGGCGCCGTAGAGGCGAAAGCACTGGATCGTGGCCAGAAAGGTCGGGCCCTCGACGATCACCTTGTCGCCGGGCGAGATCATGGTCTTGCCCAGCAGGTCCAGCGCCTGCTGGCTGCCGGTGGTGACGATGAGCTGCTCGGGCGTCAGCGACTGCACGCCCTTGGCGGCCATCAGACCGACGATCTGCTCGCGAAACGGCTGGTAGCCCTCGGTCGCACCGTACTGCAGCGCGGCGCCCGGCTCCTCGGTCAGCGCCGCATTGGCGGCCTCGCGCACCCCTTCCACATCGAACATGGCTGCATCCGGAAAGCCCCCGGCAAAACTGATGATGCCGGGCTTGCCCAGCAGCTTGAACAGTTCACGGATGGCGGACGTCTCGACATTGTCGAGGCGGGAGGCAAAGCGCAGTGTCATGGAGTGTTCTCTCAAATCAAAAAAGCGCAGCCAGGTCGAGCGACCGGCCGCCTTGGCATTTTGCTACTTTTTACCGGCCCCATGCGTCGCTCTGGCATCCCTGAGCCCGCCATTGGCCTCTCCTATCGACTATGCTTGCGGTCCAAAGGATTTTGTCACCATGCGCATCGCCGCTTTCTTTATTGTTTTGGTCAAATTGCTGGCCTCGCTGCTCATGCTCGCAGGCGTTGTCTGGGCCTGCGGGGCGCTGTGGTTTCAGCTGGCACAGTCGGTCAAGTCGGGCTCGGCCCGGGGTCTGCTGCTGGGGGTCTGGGTGGGGGTGGGCCTGTACTGCATCTTCCTGCTGTGGCAGCAGCGTGCGCCCCGGGGTTTGCTGATCTATGGTCTGCTGTTGGCGGGCATCCTGGCCTGGTGGGCCAGCATCCAGCCGTCCAACACGCGCAAATGGGCGCCGGATGTAGCCCAGCAGCTGTCGGGCACAGTGCAGGGCGACCTGGTGCAGCTGCACAATGTGCGCAATTTTGACTGGCAGACCGCAAGCAAGGCGACCCCGCGCTGGGAAGACCGCAACTATGACCTGCGCCAGCTCGTCTCGGTGGACATGAGCACCTCGTACTGGATGGGGCCGGCCATTGCCCACACCCTGGTGTCCTTTGGCTTTGACGATGGCAAGGGCCCGCGCCGCTACCTGACCTTCTCGGTGGAGATCCGCAAGGAGCGCGGCGAGCAGTTCTCGGCCGTAGGCGGCTTTTTCAAGCAGTTCGAGCAAAGCCTGGTCGCCGCCGATGAGCACGACATCCTGCGCGTGCGCAGCAATATGCGCGGGGAAGAGGTCTACCTCTACAGCGTCGCCATGCCGCGCGCTGCGATGCGCTCGCTGTTCATCGCCTATGTGGACAAGGCCAATGCGCTGGTCGAGACGCCGCAGTTCTACCACACGCTGTTTGCCAACTGCACCACCATCGTGTTCGAGATGGTGCGCCGCATCGTGCCAGGCCTGCCGATGGACTGGCGCCTGCTGGCCAGCGGCTACCTGCCCCAGTATGTGGACAGCCTGGGCGCCCTCGCCCGCCCGCATGACTTTGAGGCCATCCATGAGGCCGCGCACATCAACGCCCGCGCCAAGGCAGTGCGCCCGGGTGAGGATTTCTCGGCCGCCATCCGCCAGGGCGTGCCGCAGGCGCCGCTGCAGCCCTGATGCAGGGACCCAGGCTCAGGCCTTACCAGATAATGGCAGCCGAGCCTGCACAACAACACGATGAAAACCGCTGATATCCAACCCTTCTTCGCCACCTTGAAGGCGGCCAATCCTTCGCCCCAGACCGAGCTGGAATACACCTCGGTGTTCGAGCTGCTCGCTGCCGTGCTGCTGTCGGCCCAGGCAACCGATGTGGGCGTGAACAAGGCCACCCGCAAGCTCTTTCCGGTCGCCAACACGCCCCAGGCCATGCTGGCGCTGGGGCTGGAAGGCCTGGAGGGCTATATCAAGACCATCGGCCTGTACCGCAGCAAGGCCAAGCATCTGATGGAAACCTGCCGCATTCTGGTGGAACGCCATGGCGGCCAGGTGCCCGATACGCGCGAGGCGCTCGAAGCGCTTCCCGGCGTGGGCCGCAAGACCGCCAATGTGGTGCTCAATGTGGCCTTTGGCCAGCCGACGATGGCGGTGGACACCCATATCTTCCGCGTCAGCAACCGCACCGGCCTGGCGCCCGGCAAGAACCCGCTGGAGGTGGAAAAGCAGCTGATGCAGCGCGTGCCGGACGACTATGCCGTCGATTCGCACCACTGGCTGATCCTGCTGGGCCGCTATGTCTGCCAGGCGCGCAAGCCGCGCTGCTGGGAATGCCTGGTCAGCAGCTACTGCGATTTCTCGCCCAAGACACCGCCACCGCAAGGCGCGCTGCGCTGATCGCAGCGGCAAGGCATCAAGCGTTGCTCTGGGTGCTGACACCCGCCGATGCAAAGCTGGCCATGTCGCGCAGCATCGCGCAGGCCGACTCCAGCAGCGGCCAGGCCAGCGCCGCACCCGAGCCTTCGCCCAGGCGCAGCTGCCAGTCGAGCAAAGGCTGGGCCTGCAAGGCCGCCAGCAAGTGGCTATGGCCGGGCTCGCCCGAGCGGTGGGCATAGACGCAGCGCTCCAGCACGGCGGGCTGCAGGCGTGAGGCCACCAGCACGGCCGCGCTGGTGATAAAGCCATCGACCACGATCACGCGGCGCTCCAGCGCAGCCTGCAGCACCGCGCCCACCATTGTGGCCACTTCCAGCCCGCCCATCGCGGCCAGCACGGCCAGGGGCTCGTGCACATCGGCATGGCGCGCCAGCACCCGGCGCAGCACGGCGGCCTTGCGGGCTACGCCCTCGCCGCTCAGCCCGGTACCTGCGCCGGTGACGGTTTCCACATCCAGGTTGCACAGCCGCGCCAACAGCAGCGACGCGCTCGAGGTGTTGCCAATGCCCATCTCACCCAGCAGCAAGGCATTGCCGGGCAAGGCCTGCAGCAGCGCGCGGCCATTGGCAATGGCCGCTTCGCACTGCGCCATGTCCATCGCCGGGCCCAGGCTGCTGTCTTGCGTGCCCGGAGCCACCTTGCGCAGCCACAGGCGCGGCGTGCCTGGGGGCAACGCATCGGTCTGGGGTTCAAAATCGCGGGCCACGCCGCAGTCGACCACATTCAGCGCCACGCCATGCTGGCGCGAGAGCACACTCACCGCCGCCCCGCCAGCCAGAAAATTGCCCACCATCTGCCAGGTCACATCGGCCGGGTAGGCCGACACGCCCTGCGCCACCAGGCCATGGTCGGCTGCAAACACCACCATCTGGGGGTCTGCCAGACGGGGCTGGGTGCTACCCAGAATGGAGGCGATGCGCAGCGCGAGGGCCTCCAGCAAGCCCAGCGAGCCCAGCGGCTTGGTCTTGTTGTCCAGCAGCTGCTGCACTTGCTGGCGAAAGGCGGCGTCCTCAATCGAGGCAATGGAAGGGATGAGCGGGGAGAACGAGGATTCGGACATGGTCAAGCTAGAGAACGGGGCACGGTGATACGCCAAGCCGCCAGTATCGCGCTGCCCGCCCCGGTTTGCAGCCCGGCGCGCACAAACCATGCAAAAACGCTCTGCGCAGCAAAAGCTGGGCAGAGCGTTGATGGACTAGATCAGTCGGCTTACTTGGCAGGCACCGTATAGGTGTACTCGCGCAAGATGCCACCGCCTTGCACCGAGCCACTGTCCTGGCCCTGGGCCACGCGGCCGACGCAGGCACGGCGGTCTTCATCGGTCTTGAAGACGGCGCAGCGTGCGGTGGCGTTTTCGCGGAAGCTGGAACCCGGATCGGTCAACTGGCCCTGGCGTGCGGCCTGGCGAGCGGCTGCCGCTTCGCGGGCGTTAGAGCTGCCTTCGGCCACATCGGCGTTGGCGCGGGCATCGCCGCGCATTTCACCGCGCTTGTGGTGGGCACCGTGCGGGCCATGCGGCATGGGCTTCATGTGCTTGGCAGGCGGTGGTGGAGGGGGCGGTGCCGATTGGGCGCTGGCATAGCCGGCGGTACCCAGCGCGAGGGCCATCGCGGCCATTTGCAAAGACTGGCGGAACATGTTTTTCATAGCGATCATCCTTATCGGTGATGGGAAGCAACACAAACAGCATGCCTGCGCTGCAAGCGCACCCCTATCGGCCCAATCCGCCAGCGCTTGCAATATTTGGCCTACAGGCAAAGGCCCCGCCCACTCAGGGTAGGCGGCCTCCAAACCACTCGCCCACCCCTTGGGCCATGCGCGCAAAGACCTGGTCCAGGCTGGGCGCATCGTGGCCAAACAGCGCATGGATGACAGTGGCATTCTCGAACAGGCCATGCACATAGGTACCCAGCACCTGCGGCGCCCCGCCCTGCCACAGCAGGCCGGGCAGCAGCTCCTGCGCGGGCTGGGCGGCGCCGGCCTGCATGTCGGGGCGCAGTTCGGTCTGGCCGTGGTGGATTTCATAACCCGTCACCACCAGGCCGCTCAAGGCCTGCCAGGGCGCCTGCACGGCAGGCAGCAGCAGGCGCGTGGGCTGCACATTCTTTTGCTGCGCAAACAACGTCACCAGCGGCAGCAGGCCCAGGCCGGCGGCATTGCCGTCCACGCCATGCAGATCGACGAGCGCCTCGCCCAGCATCTGCAGGCCGCCGCAAATGCCCAGCACCCGTTTGCCCGCCTGCGCATGGCGGGCGACAGCCGCATCCAGCCCCTGCTGGCGCATCCAGGCCAGATCGGCTGCGGTGGCCTTGCTGCCCGGCAGAATCACCCAGTCCGCATCGCTCAGCTGCGCGGGCGTGCGGGCCCAGACCACACGCACGCCTGGCAGTTGCAGCAGCGGCTGGAACTCGTCGAGGTTGCTGATGCGCGGGTAGGCGACGATGGCGATGCAGGTGTGCACCGGTTGCCCGGCACCACCACTGCCCCGGTCGTCAAACACGCCGTCTTCTTCGGGCAGGCCATGCTGGAACTGCATCGGAATGCAGGCCACCGTGGGCACACCAGTCATGTCTTGCAGCATCTGCGGCGCCGGCGCCAGCAAGGCCGCATCGCCCCGAAACTTGTTGAGCACAAAGCCCTGGATGAGGCTTTGCTCCTCGGGCGGCAGCAGCGCCCAGGTGCCGTAGAGGTGGGCAAAGGCCCCGCCCCGGTCGATATCGGCCACCAGCAGGCAATGCGCATCGCAGTGGCGCGCCACGCGCATATTGACCACGTCGCTGCGGTGCAGATTGATCTCGGCGGGCGACCCAGCTCCCTCGATCACCACCACATCGTTCTCGGCGCGCAGCGCATCGAGCGCCTGCGCGATCTGCGGCCACACCTGGAGGCTGCGGCCGCGCCAGGGCATTTTGGACAGCGCCTCGTCCACCTGGCCAAACAGCACCACCTGGCTGCGCGCGTCGGCCTCGGGCTTGAGCAACAACGGATTCATGCGCACATCGGGCACGGCGCCTGCGGCGAGCGCCTGCAGGTACTGGGCGGTGCCAATCTCGCCCCACTGGCCATCCGGCGTGGCCACCACGCGGGCGTTGTTGCTCATGTTCTGCGCCTTGAAGGGCGCCACCTTGTAGCCCTGGGCCCGGTACCAGGCGCACAGCGCCGTGGCCACCCAGCTTTTGCCCGCGCCACTGCTGGTGCCCAGCACCATGATGCAGCGCGCGCTCATCGCTGCACGCTGCCCAGCGGCAGCACCATGCGCGCCATGATGCGCTCCAGCGCCGAGCCCGCATCGGCGCACAGCCCCGTGTGCACGGGCGAAGTCTGGATCATGCTGCTGCGCTTGGCCGTCAGCCAGTGGAAGCGCGCGCGGTATGGCAGCTGGCCGATGGGCCCGGCCTCGGGCACGCCGGCGCAGATAGCGACAATGCTGCCCAGGTGGCGGTAGACGGCCTGCAGATCGACTTCTGGATCGAGCGCCAGCAGCCGCGCCTCATCGAGCGCCATCGCTGCCTGCAGATAGCCGCTGCGCTGGCAGGACACAATCACGCCGGCGTTGATGAACTCCTCCCGCTCGACCCGGGGCACCACGCGCACGATAGCGTAGTCATACACATCATGCGCGTGCATCGATGGCTCCTTGCAACCAGCGGCCACGCGCTTGCAGGCGGGCCAGAAAATAATTCACATAGGCGGCGCGGTGCGCCTGCGGATCGGCCAGCAGCGGGCTATTGCGGTCCTCGGCCGCCTTGGCTAAAAAGCAGTCGGGCACCGTGGCCAGAATGGCGCTCAGCACCGGCTCGGTCAGTTGTGCGGCCAGGGCCTCGTCCACCTCGGCCAGCTGGCTGGCCTGGGCCAGCAGCACATGGTCGGCAATCGGCGCAAAGGGCTTGGCCGGGTCGGCCACCGTGCCATCCCAGGCATGGTGGAAGGTCAGGGTCGCGCCGTGGTCAATCAGCCAGGGCTTGCGCTGCCACATCAGCATATTGGTGTTGCGGGCCGTGCGGTCCACATTGCTGACCAGCGCATCGAACCAGACCAGGCGCGAGGCGAAGTCAATGCTCACCGCATCGACGGCCGGGTCAAAATTGACCGAGCCGGGCAGGTAATCCAGCCCAACATTGAGGCCATCACTGGCCCGGATCAGGTCCTGGATCTCGGGGTCGGGCTCGGTTTGCGCGAGCTTGGCGTGCAGCAGGGCCAGCACCAGCTCGGGCAGCGGCAGGCCCAGCGCGCGGGCGATGCCGCCGCAAATGAGCTCGCCCATCAGCGCGCGCACGCCCTGACCAGCGCCCCGGAACTTGAGCACATACAGGCCCAGATCGTCCGCCTCGACGACGGCCGGCATTGAGCCGCCCTCGCGCAGCGGCGTCACATAGCGCTCGACCAAGACGGTGCGCAGTTGCAAAGTTTGTAAATCCATACCAAATGGTAGCGGTTGCCGCATGTCCTCGCTATGCATCTGCCAGCGACAGCCAGACCCGCGCCAGCGCCGCCTGCGCCACCGGCGCCATCACGCCCAGGCGCACATGGCCGGGCAGGCCAAAGCTGCGGGCATCGCGCAGCTTGATACCCTGGCTGCGCAGTGCTGCCAGGCGCGCGGGCAGGTCTGCCTGCGCCAGCGGCAGGCGCGCGACAAAGTAATTGGCCTGGTGGCCGGGCAGCACCGCCCAGCCCAGGCGCTCGCACAGCGCCAGCTGCCGGCCCTTCCAGTGGCGCAAGGTGTCCAGACTGCGGGCCAGCCAGGCCTGCACCTCGGGCGTCACCCAGGCCTGCAGCATGGCCACGCCATGGGCACCCACCACCCAGGAAGGCGCCAGCGCCCGCAGTGCATCAATCTGCGCCTGTGCCGTGTCCTCAGGTGCAATCGCATAGGCAGCGCGTACCCCCGTCATGCCCAGTGCCTTGTTGGGCGTCCACAGCTGCCACAGCGCGGCCATGTCGCGTGGCGGCGCAGGGCCCTCCAGCCACAGCGGCCGGTAGGCGCAATCGAGCACCAGGCCATGGTGGCTAGCGTCTGCAGGCAACGCTTGCCAAATATCTTCGGCACGGCCCAGTGGGCTGGAGGGCTCGCAGGCCCAGTGCAGGCCTTCGCCCCAAGCCGGATTGCGGGTGCTGCTGCGCAGGCCCCACACCTCCGCCGCCTGGGCATAGTCGCCATAGGAATAGCGGGGCAGGCTCACCTGCGTGGCACCCTGGCGCAGCGCATGCTGGGTCAGGCGGTGGATCAGCTCGCTGCTGCTCCCGCCAATGACCAAGCGCTCGGGATCCACCGCATGGAAGGCCGCCAGCTGCAGGCGCAGCGCCGTGTAGTGCGGGTCGGGGTACTGCGCCAGGTGCGCGGCCTGCAAGGCGGCCACCGCCTCCGGGCAGGGGCCGCAGGCATTGCGGTTGGTGGAAAAATCATGCGCCGGCACGCCCAAGGCGTCGGTGCCACCATGCTCGTTATCAGCCATGGGCCAATGCTCCTTGCGCCATCGAGGCGATTGCTATCTTTACCGCCAAACCCAGGGCCAGCAACAAGGCGCACAGTGCCTGTGCCCACACCACCCGGCCCGCCAGGGCCAGCGCCCGCTGCACATCCTGGGCCTGCGGCGGCCGGCCTTGCGGGTTGAGCTGGTACACACCGGGTTTGGACAGGTGCAGGCCCAGCGCCCGCGCCATCGCGCCCATGGGCCAGCCGCCATTGGGCGATGGCGTGACCGCCGCATCGCGCCGCAGGCCGGACCAGGACAGGCCGCCCGCCAACGCGGCCAGCCAGGCTGCGGTGATGCGGGCCGGCAGCCAGTTCAGCACATCATCGGCCCGTGCCGCCCATTTGCCCGCCCACTGCCAGTGGCGGCGCTGAGCGCCCTGGCCGCGCCAGCCTGGGTAGCCCCACATCGCATCGGCCGTGTTGGCCAACCGGTACAGCGCCGCACCCGGCAGGCCGGCGACGGCAAACCAGAACAGCGGCGCCAGCACCGAGTCGCTCAGGTTCTCGGCCAGCGTCTCGATCGCGCTCTCGCGCACTGTCGCTGCCTCGAGCTGTGCGGTATCGCGGCTCACCAGCCAGGACAGCCGGGCCCGGCCCGCGTCCAGCGATTCGCCGAGCGCGGCCTCCACCGCCAGCACCTCGCTGCGCAGCATGCGCCAGGACAGCAAGGGCTTGAGCAGCAGACCCGCCCCCAGTGCGCCCAGCCACCAGGGCGCCAACAGCAGCAGCCACTGCAGTGCCGCATACACCAGCCAGGCGCCCGCCGCCAGCATGCACCAGGCCAGCGCCGCCAGCACAAAGCGACCGTAAGCGCGCTCCAGCGCCTGGCGCGGCGCAATCCCCTGGCCCAGCATGCCCAGCAGCTGGCCCATATAGACAACAGGGTGCAGCCGCACTGGCGGCTCGCCCCAAAGCCGATCCACCAGCAAGGCCACCAAGACCGCCAGCAAGGCCGCCATCGGCGCCTGCCAGGGCACGGCAGGGCCAGCATCCGCCAAGGCCTGGACCAGTTGCAGCAGCGGGCTGCCACCGGCCAGTGCCAGCGACCACAGGCCGCCATCGCTCATGGCTGCGTCCCTTGGTTTGGCTGCCAGCACCCGTCCATCAGCATGTCCTGCAAGGGCGCGCGGCTGGCCCAGCGCTCTTGCTGCAGCATGGGCTCGGCATAAAAGGCCTCTACAGGGCCCAGGCACAACACGGCCAACGGATGCGCACCTGCGGGCATGGCCAGCAGCTGCGCCAGCGCCTGGGGTTCGAACAGCGATACCCAGCCCATCCCCAGCCCCTCGGCACGCGCCGCCAGCCACAGGTTCTGGATCGCGCAGGCGGTGCTGGCCACATCCATCTCGGGCAAGGTGCGGCGGCCAAACACATGGGCTTCGCGCCCCGGCGGCATGGCCACCACCAGCACCTCGGCCGCCTGCAGCACACCCTGCACCTTGAGCTGCATAAAGTCGGCCTCGCGCGCACCCAAGGCTTGGGCGGTGCGCAGCCGCTCCTCTTCAACCAGCGCATGGATGCGGCCGCGCATCTGCGCATCGCGCACCCGGATAAAGCGCCAGGGCTGCATAAAGCCAACGCTGGGCGCATGGTGCGCCGCCCGCAGCAGGCGCAGCAGGACGGCATCGTCCACCTGGCCGCCGGCAAAGTGGCGCATGTCGCGCCGCTCATGGATGGCGCGGTAGACGGCTGCGCGCTCAGCCTCGCTGAAGGCCGTGGCGGCAATCGTGGGGGCGCTGATGGGGGCGTGGGAGTTGATATCGCTCATGCCAGCAATCGGCTGCGGGGCCTCAGTCTTCAATGCCGCGCTGCGCCGGAATGCCGGCCTTGAACGCATGCTTGATCATCGTCATCTCGGTGACCGTGTCGGCCGCATCGATGATCTCCTGCGGGCAGCGCCGGCCGGTGATGCAGACATGCACCTCCTTGGGGCGCGCGGCCAGGGTGTCCAGCACCTCTTGCAAGGGCAGCCAGCCGTAGATCAGCGGGTAGGTGACCTCATCGAGCACCACCAGGAAATACTCACCCGAGAGGATGGCTGCCTTGGCCTTTTCCCAGCCTTCGCGCGCCAGCTGGCCGCTGTGCTCCAGATCGCGGCTCTTCCAGCTGAAGCCATCGCCCAGGCCTTCGACCGGCAGGCCCACCTGCTCAGACAGGCGGTGCTCGCCAAAACGCGCGGTCGGCACCTTCATGAACTGGTAGACCTTCACGGCCTTGCCCCGGCCCGTGGCGCGGAACGCCAGGCCAAAGGCCGCCGTGGTCTTGCCCTTGCCATCGCCGGTGTTGACGATCACCAGGCCACGGCGCTCGCCCTCGGGCTTTTCATAAGGCTTTTCGCTGGGTGGCGTTTCAATCTGCATCGGAAGTCTTTCGTTGAGTCGTTGTGTCTTTGGAAACGGGGCCAGGCCCGGCTTCACAGGGATTCAGCGCAGGCGCTCAGGGGCTTGCACTACAGTGGCGGTGCGCGGCAAGGCTATCCAGACGCCATCAATCGCTCGCACCTGGATGCGGTGGTCAAACACCGCCTCCAGTGCGGCATGCGTGGCCGGGTCGTCGCAGCGGCCCTGGTGCAGCACCCGGCCGGCCTGCAGCACCAGCATATGGTCGGCCAGCAGCGCCACTGATATCTCGTGGAGCACGCTGACCACGGTGATGCCCTGGGCGGTCAAGGCCCGCATGCTGTCCACCCAGTCGGTCTGGTGCGGTGGGTCCAGGTTGGCCAGCGGCTCATCCATCAGCAGTACCTGGGCTTGCACGGCCATGGCCCGGGCCAGCAGCACGCGCTGGCGCTCGCCGCCCGAGAGTTCGGCCACCGGCCGGTGGCGCCAGTCCCAGGCATGGGCTGCGCGCAGGCATTGCTCCACCACCGCATGGTCTTCGCGGCTGGGCGCTGCAAACCAGGGCTGGTGCGGCAGGCGGCCCAGCATGGCCACATCCATCACCGTCAGCTCTTGCGTCACCACCTCGCCCTGGCCCAGCCAGGCCAGCGCCTGGGCGCGCTGCTTGCGCGGCCAGCGCTGCAAATCCTTGCCCAGCAGTGCTACCTCGCCCTGCAGCTGTGCCGCCGGCCACAAACCGCCCAGCACCTTGAGCAGGCTGGATTTGCCCGCGCCATTGGGGCCGACAATGCTGGTCCAGCGGCCTTGGGCAAACTGGGCATTGACGCCTTGCAGAATCGGCCTTGCATGCACAGCGGCGTGGATATTGGTGGCGCTCAGCGCAGCAGAGTTCGGAGTTTGCATCACAGCCCCCCTGCCGACCGGGTGCTGCGGTGC
Organism: Comamonas koreensis; assembly: GCF_014076495.1. NCBI lineage: Bacteria > Pseudomonadati > Pseudomonadota > Betaproteobacteria > Burkholderiales > Comamonadaceae > Comamonas > Comamonas koreensis. The sequence goes on from NZ_CP043575.1 coordinate 4,197,322, forward strand.
ATGCGCCAGAGCAGGTAAGTGCCGCCCAGCGCGGCGGTCAGCACGCCCACCGGCAGCTCCTGCGGGGCCACCAGCCAGCGCGCCAAGATATCGGCGGCCAGCAGCAGCACGCCACCCATCGCGGCAGCCAGCACGGTGCTGCGGCCATGGCCCACCTGCACCAGGCTGCGCACCAAGTGCGGGGCGGCCAGGCCGACAAAGGCGATCAGGCCAGTCTGCGCCACCGAGGTGCCGGTGGCCAGGGCCAGCACGGCCACCAGGCCATAGCGCAACGGGGCCAGTGGCAAGCCCAGGCTGGCGGCCGTCGCCTCGCCCAGGGTCAGGCCATCGAGCAGGCGGGCGCAGCACCAGGTGGCCAGCACGCAGACCAGCAGCACGCCGGCCATCAGCGCGCAGCCCTCCCAGCCGACAAAGGCCGAGGTGCCCAGGGTAAAGGCCTGCATCGCCTGCAGAATATCGGGGTGGCGCAGCTCCAGCAGATCACGCATGGCGCCCAGCACCACGCCCACGATCACGCCGGCCAGCAACAGGCGCAAGGTGTTTTGCACATTGCGCGCCAGCACCACCGTCAGCGCCACCGCGCAGGCGGCACCCACAAAGGCCATGCCGGTCATGCCCAGGCGGTAGAGCAGATTCAGGCTGGTGACGGACGAGCCCAGCAGCACCAGGCCCAATGCGCTGCCCAGCGAGGCGCCAGACGCACTGCCCAGCAAATAGGGATCGGCCAGCGGGTTGCGAAACAGGCCCTGAGCGACAGCCCCCGCCAGGCCCAGCAGGCCACCAGCCAGCCAGGCGCCCAGCGAGCGCGGCAGGCGGATATCGACGACGATCTGCCAGGAAGTCGGGTCGTCGCGCATGCGCAACACGCTCTCCCAACCGGTGCTACCGACGCTGGCGCCGACAAGCAGCAGCAAGGCGCTGAGCACCAGCAGCACCAGCGCCAGCCAGGCACTGCGGCGCAGGCCGGGCGCCGCCTCGCGCTGCGCTGCGGATGCGGGTGCTGAGGTGGGAAAAGCAGCCATCAGCGCGCCACCGCAGCCTTGCCCGGTGCCTTGTCGGCCAGGCAGCGCGCCATCAGCGCCGCCGCCTGGGCCATGCGCGGGCCTGGGCGCACGATCGCATACGACTCTTCATCCGTAAACACACAGACCCGCCCGGCCTTGACGGCCTGGAGGTTGTGCCAGCCCGGGTAGCTGGTGGCAGCCTGCATGCTGCGGTTGCCCAGCATGATCACATCCGGCTGGGCGCGCAGCAAAAACTCGGGACTCAGCCGGGGGAAGGGGCCCAGCTCAGCGGGCACGACATTGTCCACGCCCAGTTGGGTCAGGGTCTCGCCAATAAAGGACTGGGGGCCGGCCGCATAAGGGCCGCGGCTCACCTCAAAGTAGACCCGGGTATGGCGCGTGCGCTCGGGCAGGTCGCGCACCACCGCATCAATGCCCGATTCCAGCGCGTGCCAGACCCGGTCAGCGCCCTGCGCCTGGGGCACGCCCAGGAGCTGGCCCAGGGTGCCCAGCACGCGGTGGATATCGGCCTTGGACTTCACATCGAGCGCCACCACCTTCAGGCCCAGCGCCTGCAAGCGCTCTGCTGCCTTGGAGGCATCGGACAGCAGCACCACATCGGGCTTGAGCGCCACCACGGATTCAACGCTCGGGTCCAGACCGCCGCCCACCACCGGTAGTTTCTTGACCGAGGCGGGCCAGTCCGAATAGCGGTCCACCCCCACCAGGCGCTCACACAGTCCCAGCGCGCAGGTGCTCTCGGTGAGCGACGGCAGAAGACTCACGATGCGCTGCGGTGGTTGCGCCAGCTGGACCTTGCGGCCCCGGTCGTCGACGATGGCCACGGGAGCAACCAGGTCCTGGTCTTTCCAGACCGGCGCATTGGCAAAGGGTTGCAGGCGCAGTTCATCGACGCTGGCGGACGGCGCAGCTTGGGCCATCGGCAACGCGAGCATCAGCGCCACACGGGCCAGTGCCTGCCGCAAAAGGGGTCGGGGAGCCATCAACAAGGCCATCATTTCATCTGCAGCGGCAAGCCCGCTGCCATCAGTTGCACGCGGTTGCAGGCCGCTGCCGCTTGCTGGTTGAGCAGACCCAGCGCATCGACAAAGGCGCGCACCTCGCGGCCCATCGGAATGACACCCAGGCCAATCTCATTGCTGACCAAAATGACAGGCCCCGGTGCGGCCTGCAGGGCAGCGACAAAGGCATCGCACTGTACCTGCCAGGCTTGCGCAGGTGAAAGCGCTGGAGGCTCCATCGGCATCAACCAGTTGGTGAGCCACAGGGTCAGGCAGTCGACCACCAGCAGGTGTTCGGGCCGGCTGCTCGCCAGCAGCTGCTGGGCGACGTCGCGCGGCGCCTCCACGGTGGCCAGTTGCGGCACGCGGGCGCGGCGGTCACGCTGGTGGCGCGCAATGCGCTCGTGCATCTCGGCGTCATACGCGGTGCCGGTGGCGACCAGGCTGGCGCTGCGGCCGGCATCGGCCTGCAGCCAGGCGCGCGCCAGCAGCTCGGCCTGGCGTGATTTGCCCGATTTCTGCCCGCCCAGCAGCAAGAGCTTCAGCGGCGCTCCATCAACGTGGAAAAGAGAGTCATCCATGCCGCGCATCTTAGGCGTTCAACGCCTCACGGTGCCAGGCCTGCGGATTGACCACCGGCATGTCCACCCCCAGCAAGGCCGCTACGGCCTGCGGGCACGAGGGAAACCAGGCATGGAAATAGCTCGCATGGATGCTGCCCTGCTGGTAGACGGCTTCGCCCTTGCCGCTCTCGGCCGCCTGGCCCGGGCGGCTGCTGCGCGCCACTTCCAGGGCCTCACTCTGCAGCTTGGAATAGTGAAAGGTATGGCCGCGCAGCATGCCCCAGGGCGTCAGCAGCTGCTGCATGCCCAGACCCGCCAGGCGCTGGTGCATCACGGCCTGCGCTGGCAGCAAGCCCCACAAGCTGTGCCAGCGGCTGTCCAGGTCGGTCAGGCCCTCGGCCAGTGCCACCATGCCGCCGCATTCGGCCCAGACGGGCTTGCGCTGTTCCAGGTGCGCCTGCAGATCCAGCTGCAAGCCGGCATTGGCCTTGAGCGCGGGCAGGTGCAGCTCCGGGTAGCCGCCAGGCAGCCACAGCGCATCGCAGGCGGGCAGGCGGTCGCCTGCGATCGGCGAGAAAAAGGCCAGCTCGGCGCCCATGGCCTGCAGGCATTCCAGATTGGCGGTGTAGATAAAGCTGAAAGCGGCATCGCGGGCGACGGCAATGCGGCGCCCGGCCAGCCAGGCGGGCACCGGGGCGGCAACAGCAGGCGCGGTAAAGGCCACCGTCCAGCGCTGCTGCCACTCTTGCCAGCTCAGCTGGCCCAGCGGCGTTAGCGCCAGCACGTCGGCGGCGGCATCCAGGCGCTCGGCAGCGTCGTGCAGCTCATGGGCTGCCACCAGGCCCAGGTGGCGCTCGGGCAGCAGGTTGGCGCGCGGTTTCGCAGCATCGAGGCTCACCTGGTGCATCGCGCCCAGCCACAGTGCCGGGTCGCGCAGGCCGCTGCGCAGCAGCTCACCATGGTGGGCAGTGGCCACGCGGTTGGCCAGCACACCGGCCAGCTGCAGGCCTGGGTCATAGTGCTGCAGGCCATGGGCAATGGCGCCAAAGGTAGCGGCCATGGCCGATGCATCGACCACCACCACAGCGGAGATGCCCAGCGACTTGGCCAGCTCGGCCGCGCTGTTGGCACCATCGAACAGGCCCATCACGCCTTCGATCAGCAGCACATCGTTGCTTTGCGCGGCCTGAAACAGGCGTGCGCGCACATCCACTTCACCGTTCATCCAGCGATCCAGCGCATGCACGGGCTGGCCGCTGGCCAGGCGCAGCCACTGCGGATCGAGAAAATCCGGGCCGCATTTGAACACCTGGACCCGCCGGCCCTGGCGGGCATGCAGGCGCGCCAAGGCTGCCGTCACCGTGGTCTTGCCCTGGCCCGATGCGGGCGCCGCAATCAGCAGTGCCACGCAAGCGGCCGTTGGGCGGTCCTGAACCGTCGTCTCTGTCATGGCTGGCTTATCCCCTCTGCGCTCAGCGCGGCATCCACTTCACACCCACATACACGCTGCGACCTTCGGTGGCATAGGTGCGTGCGGTCTGGTAGCGCTTGTCGGCCAGGTTGTTGATACGGGCGATCAGGTTCACATCCTTGGCCACCTCGGTCTGCGCCGACAGGTTGAACAAGGTGTAGCCGCCCAGCACATTGGTGTTGGCGGCATTGTCAAAGCGCTTGGCGCTGGTCTGCAGGTCGGCCGCCCAGGTCCAACCGGCTGCACGCGTCTCGGCGCCCAGGGTGGCATAGCGCTTGGCGCGGCGCGCCAGCAGCTTGTCGTTTTCGGTATCGCGCGGGTTCTGGAAGTCGACCGAACCATGCAGGTTGAACGCGCCCAGCTTGGTCGTGGCCGCCAAGGTAATGCCTTCCAGGCGTGCCTTGCCCACATTGGCATAGCAGCCGAATTCGCTGTCGCAACTGCCGGGCGACGAGAAGTTGATCAGGTTGGTGACCCGGTTGCGGTAGGCCGTGGCCGAGAAGCTGTCGGCACCCTGCGCCCAGCGCAGGCCCAGCTCGGCATTGCGGCTTTTCTCGGGCTGCAGCGATGCGTCGCCGTATTCGCTAAAGCGCTGGTAGAGCGTGGGCGCGCGAAAGGCCGTGCCCACTGTCGCGGTGGCGCGCCAGTTGGTTGCAAAGGCATAGCCATAGGCAGCGCTGCCGGTGGTCTTGCCGCCGAACTCGCTGTCGTCATCCCGGCGCAGGTTCAGCTGCACCGTGTGCGGGCCGGTGTTCAGGCCATAGCCCAGCGCCAGCGCATTCTGGTGGCGGTCGCGGTCAATGCCGCCATTCGTCAGCGCGTCGTCACGCCGCTCCAGTGCGGCCGTCAAGGTGTGGACGCCCAGGCGCCAGGTATTTTGGAACAGGTAGTTATGCAGGCGCGTGTCCGTCTGGTAGGGCGAGGGCCGGGTCTCGTAATAGTCGCGCGACTGGCTGAACTGCAGCTTGGTACTGTAGTGCTCGGTCCACTGCGCCTGCCAGTTCAGGCCCAGCGCATACATCTTGTTGAGGCTGCGGTCGTCCTCGGTCAGGCTGCTGTCGTAGCCCGAGTTCACATCGCTGGCCAGCAAGGTGGCTTCGAGCCGGTGCTGGCCGTTGAGCTGGTAGCCCAGGCGGCCGCTGACCGCATTGCTGCGGTAGTCGTCCTTGTCTGGGTTGGCGGTGGCCACGGTGCGGGCATTGAAGCCATCGGTCTGCGAGCGGTTCAGACCCAGCGCGTAATCCCAGCCGTCGGCGCTGCCGGAGATACCGGCCTCGGCCGTGAACGTGCCCCGGTTGCCAAAGCCCAGGCCGACATAGGGCTGGGGCGTGCCCTCACCTTTCTTGGTGAAGATCTGCACTACGCCGCCCATCGCGTCCGAGCCGTAGACGGCAGCGGCCGGGCCGCGCAGCACTTCGATGCGATCGATCAGCGCCAGCGGAATCGATTGCCAGGAGGCGCCGCCGGTCGATTGCGAATCCATGCGCACGCCATCAACATAGACAGCGGTAAAGCGCGAATCGGCGCCGCGCATGAACACGCTGGTCGTCGTGCCCGGCCCGCCGTTGCGCGAAATCTGGATGCCCGGCACGCGCGCCAGCACATCGGCCACGCTGCCCGGGCCCTGGCGCTCGATGGTCTGCGCATCGATGATGGACATGTCGGCCACCAGATCGGACAGCGGCTGCTCGATGCGGTTGGCGGTCACCACCATCTCTTGCAGGTTTTTACCCTCTGTTTCCAGGGCGGCTGGGGCCTGCTGCGCCTGTGCTGGCAGCGCAAACAGGGGCAGCGCCGCTGCGATGGCCAAGGCCAAAAAACGGGGGGTATGGAGGGTGCGCGAGCGGGGCGCAAGCGCGGGACGCGCGCAGGGGCGTGTCGAAAAAGCAGAGGAAAACATGCACTGAGTTGGTGATGAACCACCCCGCGCCAGCCTCCCCGCCGGCAATGGGGAACACGGAAGCCGCGGCAAGGCCTCAGCCACGCGCCTCCACTATTGTTGGCCGGTATCCGGGCTGGCGATGACACAGCACACGCCTTCCCAAACACTTGTTCAAGGTATTCAGTGGCATAGTGGTGGCTGTGGATGGCGCAAAAGCCAACCATCGCTTACCGTTGCGGGGGCAGCGCAGGTTGCGTAAGGCTTGTAGGGCACAAGCGGCGCTCCTGCTTCCCGTTGAACTGCCCCCATGTGAACCACTGGGGCGAGCACCAACGGGTACAATTTTAGCGTTAAACCCATTGCGCACTTAAGAAGACTGTCTCTCTATGGCCACTACGCCTTCTATGGATCTGATGCTTGAGCGGGTGGAGGCACTGCTGAGCCGTCATGAGGCTTTGCAACGCGCCCACGCCCAATTGCAAGAGCAAGTCACCACCCTGACCCAGGAGCGCGACTCCCTCCAATCGCGCCTGACAGCGGCCCGCGCCCGCGTGGATGCACTGATCGAACGCCTGCCCAAGACCTTTGACCAGGACGAATGATGAAACAGCTGGAAGTACACATCATGCAGCAAAGCTATATGCTGGGCTGCCCCGAAGGCCAGGAAGCACGTCTGCTGGCTGCCGTCAAGCATGTCGATGAGGCCATGAGCGGCATCCGCGACGCGGGCAAGATCCGTGGCCGCGAGCGCATCGCTGTGCTGGCGGCCCTCAATGTCGCTTTTGACCTGCTTGATTTGCAAGTGCAAAACAGCCAGCTCAGCCAGACCGCAGACGCCCTGCAGGCGCAAGCTGCTGCGCAGTCTGCCGCGATGGTTGAGGTCCAGGCCCAGACCGCCCCTGGGGACCAGGCGAGCCTGGACTGGGATGCGCCCCGTGTGCAGTCGGTGATGCAACGGCTGGACGCGGCGCTGGCGCCGGCCCCCGCGCAACCGGCCGACACCCTGGGCACCAGCGCTTGAGGCACTGCCGCGAGCAGGCGCCAACACCAGATTGCCGCGCCATGCAATGCCTGGCTGCAAAATATCACGCCACCCATTGCTCAATCTGGCTAACCAGCTATCTTTTTTGACCAATCCAGGCACATTGAATTGCAGTTTTGGTGGGTGCGGCAGGCGCGAGCGATTACAATGAAAGCGTTCGCAGCCCTGCTGGACTTTATAGTTCCTTGAACCAATGCTCTACGAGCACGGGCTTGGTACATTACCTATTGAGCGTGATCGTCTCGCGTCAGATGAACCCAACGATAGGTTGCCCTCGCCCACCTGAACCCCCGGTTCAGGATGACGGTCCAGTGGATCCGCTGCGAACACCTGATTTTTTCGGGCAGGCTCCGCCCAACCTGTCTTCTCCTCTCCGCGACAGCGGGGTTTCAGGCCACCTGTTTCAGGTGGCCTTTTTACTGCGCGCCATGACTGATCCTCTTGTTTTGCTGCCGCTGTCGTTTCTGGGCCTGATCGGCGGTTTTCTGGCGGGCCTGCTGGGCATTGGCGGCGGCATGGTGCTGGTGCCCTTCATCACCTACATCCTGGGCACCCAGGGCGTGGCGCCGGAGCTGGCGATCAAGATGGCGATTGCCACCTCGATGGCGACCATCGTCTTCACCTCGATGTCCAGCGTGCGCGCCCACCACCAGCATGGCGCGGTGCGCTGGGACCTTGTCAAACGCCTGGCCCCGGGCATTGTGCTGGGCGGCCTGCTGGCCAGCCTGGGTATTTTTGCGGTGCTCAAGGGCAGCTACCTGGGTTTGTTTTTTGGCCTGTTCATTGGCTACTCGGCACTGCGCATGTTCCGCAAGCCCAACAGCCAGGCCATGCGCGCCATGCCGGGCACGGCCGGCCAGCTGGCTGCGGGTGGCGTGATCGGCTGCCTCTCGGGCCTGGTGGGCGCGGGCGGCGCCTTCATCAGCGTGCCTTTCATGACTTGGTGCAGCGTGCCGATGCACAACGCGGTAGCCACGAGCTCGGCGCTGGGCTTTCCGATTGCGGTCACCAATGTCATCGGCTTCATGGTGGCCGGCCTGCACCTGCAGGGGCTGCCACCGCATTCGCTGGGTTATATCTGGCTGCCCGGCCTGGCCGCCATTGCCACCTGCAGCGTGCTGACCGCGCCGCTGGGCGCCCGCGCCGCGCACCGGCTGCCGGTGGGCCAGCTCAAGAAGATCTTTGGCGGCATCTTGCTGTGCCTGGCGCTCTACATGCTCTACAAGAGCCTGGCGGCCTGGCAGGGCTGAGGCCTGCCCACGCCCTGCCCTCAGATAATCCGCGAGAAGCGCGCCCGGTTGCGGTCGGCCTGCAGGTTCTTGTCAAACACCATGGCGACGCCACGCACAAAGTACCAGCCCAGCTCGGTCACATTGATCGATTCGTCGCTCAGCTGCACCAGGCCCTGCTCCTGCAGCTCACGCAGCTGGGCCAGCTCGGCGGCAAAGTACTGCGCAAAATCAATCAGCCAGGCCTGCTCCAGCGATTCAATGGCCAGGCACCCCTGGCACATCAGGCCCATGATCACCGTGCGGCGCAGCAGGTCGTCGCGCGTCAGTGCCAGCCCACGCACCACGGGAATCTGGCCCTGGTCGATCAGGTCGTAGTACTCCTCCAGGGTCTTGGCATTTTGGCTGTAGGTGGCGCCAATGCGTCCGATGGCTGACACGCCCAGCGCCATCAGATCGCAATCGGGCTGGGTGCTGTAGCCCTGAAAGTTGCGGTGCAGGCGGCCCTGGCGCTTGGCCACCGCCAAGGCATCGTCGGGCAAGGCGAAATGGTCCATGCCCACATACACATAACCGGCGGCTTCCAGCGCCGCCAGGGCCTGGGCCAGCATCGCCAGCTTGTCGGCGGGGCTGGGCAGGTCCTGGGCCTGGATGCGGCGCTGGGGCTTGAAGCGCTCGGGCAGGTGCGCATAGGCATACAGCGCAATGCGGTCGGGCCGCAGCGCGTTGACCTGCTCCATGGTGCGCACAAAGCTGGCCGGGCTTTGTTGGGGCAGACCATAGATCAAATCGATATTGATGGATTCAAAGCCGATAGCGCGCGCCTGCTCGACCAAGGCAAACACCTGGTCAGCGGGCTGCTCGCGGTGCACCGCCTGTTGCACCAGCGGGTCAAAGTCCTGCACGCCAAAGCTCAGCCGGTTGAAGCCGAGCCGGTACAGGTGCTGCAGGCGCTCGCCGCTCACAGTGCGCGGGTCGACCTCGATCGCGTACTCGCCACCGGGCTGCAGATGAAAACGCTCTTTGACCATATCCATCAGGCGGCTGAGGCCGGCATCGGTCAGGAAGGTGGGCGAGCCCCCACCCAGGTGCAGTTGGCTGATGGTCGGGCGGGCGCTGACATGGGCCAGTTGCAGGTCCAGCTCGCGCTCGAGGTAATCCAGGTATTCGTCGGCCCGCTCGGCGTGCTTGGTGATGATCTTGTTGCAGGCGCAGTAGTAGCACAGCGAGGCGCAGAACGGCACATGCACATACAAGGACAGCGGCGACAGCCGGCCCGCCAGACCGGTGCCGCGTTGCGCCAGCGCCAGCTTGTACTCATTCGCAGCAAAGGCTTCAACAAATCGGTCTGCGGTAGGATACGAGGTGTAACGGGGGCCGGGAACATCAAAACGGCACAGCAGTTCAGGGGTCAGGGAAATCATGGTTCTTCTTCCTAGCGGACGCCCCAATGTGCCCCAAGGCCTGCCACGCGTCCTTGATGTACATCAAGAAGCCTCTGGGCGCCAGCACGCACAATAGGCCCATCCAAGGAACGTCGTTCCTATCTGAATAGTTGTTCACGGGTATTGATACATGACATCCAACTCCATCAAAGTAGCGTGCTCCAGCTGCAATTTGCGCGAGCTGTGCATGCCCGTGGGACTGTCGGCCGAACAGATGGAGCGCATCGACGAGATCGTCGCCACCCGGCGCAAGATCAAGCGCGGCAGCGCGCTGTTCCGCAACGGTGAGACCTTCACCTCCTTGTATGCGATACGCACCGGTTTCTTCAAGACCAGCATCGCCACCGAAGACGGGCGCGACCAGGTCACCGGCTTCCAGATGGCGGGTGAGATCATCGGCCTGGACGGCATCGTCAACGACCGCCATTCCTGCGACGCGATTGCGCTCGAAGATGCCGAGGTCTGCGTGATGCCCTACTCCTCGCTCGAAGACCTGTCGCGCGAGGTGACCGCCTTGCAGCACCATGTGCACAAGGTCATGAGCCGAGAGATCGTGCGCGAGCATGGCGTCATGCTGCTGCTGGGCAGCATGCGCGCCGAAGAGCGCCTGGCCGCCTTCTTGCTGAACCTGGTGCAGCGCTTGCATGCCCGGGGCTTTTCGCAGCATGAGCTGATCCTGCGCATGACGCGCGAGGAAATCGGCAGCTACCTGGGCCTCAAGCTCGAGACCGTCAGCCGCACCTTCTCCAAGTTTGCCGAGGAGAACATCATCGAGGTCAAGCAGCGCCATGTGCGCATTCTGGACACCGACAAGCTCCAGGGCCTGATCAACACCCAGGCCTGCTCGGCTTAAGACCCTGTTCCAAGTCGCTCCGCCAGCGGATACAAACGCGGTCTGATCCGACATCCGCTCAAGCCGCAAGCGGCGATGCTCTGAGTTGCATCCACGGCAAGGCTGCCACCCACAGCCCTGCCCCATGTCTGACCTGAAAGGAGCCTGCCATGTACCAACATATCCTGCTTGCCACCGATGGCTCTGAGCTGTCCGAGAAGGCCGTGCGCCACGCACTGGCGCTGGCCAAGCTGAGCCATGCCACGGTGACTGCCGTCAACATCTCGCCCAACTACCCGCGCAGCTACTTCGAAGGCAGCACCATGCAAAACCCCGATGACATTGCGCGCATCGAGGATGGCTGGGAACGCGCAGCGCAAGGCATTGTCGATAAGGTGGTGGCCGAAGGCGCCGCGACCGGCGTGCCCATCAAGACCCTGGTGATCAAGTCCGACATGATTGCCGAGGCGCTGCTGGAGACGGCGAAGAAGGAAAACTGCGACCTGATCGTCATGGCATCGCACGGCTACCGGGGCTTGAAGCGCCTGCTGCTGGGCAGCGAAACACAGCATGTACTGACCCATGCCACGATACCGGTGCTGGTACTGCGCTGATCGCCGTATAACCGCATCATCCCCATAGCAAACCCTCGCCTGCGGCAGCTTCTGAGCGGCCACAGCGCGAGGGTTTTGTCATGGCGGCGCATGCCGCCTCCATAGGCGCATCAGCCCTTGAACAGGTCCTGGTACTGGTCGCGCAGCAGGTTCTTTTGCACCTTGCCCATGGTGTTGCGTGGCAGCTCGCCCACGACAAAGCAGCGCTTGGGAATCTTGAAATTGGCCAGCTGCTTTTTCAAGGTCGCAATGATGCCGTCGGCATCGAGCGGTTGGCCCGCCTTGGCAATGACCACCGCCACACCCACTTCGCCAAAATCGGGATGCGGCACGCCGACCAGCGCGCTTTCCGCGACGCCCGGCAGTTCGTTGATGAAGCCCTCGATCTCGGCCGGGTAGACGTTGTAGCCGCCGGAGATGATCAGGTCCTTGCTGCGGCCGACGATGGTCACATAGCCGCGCGCATCGATCTTGCCTACGTCGCCGGTCTTGAACCAGCCGTCGGCAGTGAACTCCTGCGCGGTCTTCTCGGGCATGCGCCAGTAGCCGCTGAACACATTGGGGCCTTGCACCTGGATATGGCCGATCTCGTCGGCGCCCAGCGCCTGGCCGTCATCGCCCTGCACCCGCACGCCCACACCCGGCAGCGCAAAGCCCACCGTGCCGCCCCGGCGCTCGTCCTGGCCGCCATGGCGGGCATCGGCCTGGTAGGGGTTGGAGACCAGCATGATGGTCTCGCTCATGCCATAGCGCTCCAGGATGGTGTGGCCGGTGCGAGTCTGCCAGTCGCGGAAGGTCTCGATCAGCAACGGCGCCGAGCCGGAGATGAACAGACGCATGTGCTGGGCCGCTGCCTTGGTCAGGCCCGGCTCGGCCAGCAGGCGCACATACAAGGTCGGCACGCCCATGAAGACCGTCGCCCGCGCCATCGCGGCAATCACCGCCTTGGGCTCGAACTTGGCAAACCAGATCATCTTGCTGCCATTGAGCAAGGCCGCATGGATCGCGACAAACAGGCCATGCACATGGAAGATCGGCAGCGCATGGATCAGCACATCGCCCTTTTTCCAGCCCCAGTAGTCCTTGAGCATGACGGCATTGCTCAGCAGGTTGCCGTGGCTGAGCATCGCACCCTTGCTGCGCCCAGTGGTGCCACTGGTGTAGAGGATGGCGGCCATGTCGTCGGCAGATTTCTGCGCAGGCGTGTGTGCATCGGCGCAGTGCACCGCACGCTCCAGCAAGGTTCCGCTGCGGTCATCGCCCAGGGTGAACACGCTTTGCGTGCCGCACTGGAAGGCGATCTTGGAGACCCAGCCAAAGTTGGCCGGTGAGCAGACCACAACGGCCGGCTCGGCATTGGTGACAAAGTACTCGATCTCGGCGCTTTGGTAGGCGGTGTTGAGCGGTAGAAACACATGGCCGGCACGCAAGGTGGCCAGGTATAGCGCCATCGCTTCGACCGACTTTTCCACCTGCACCGCCACGCGGCTGCCGGAAGGAATATTCAGCGAATCGAGCAGGTTGGCGATGCGCGCGCTCATGCGGTCCAGATCGCGCCAGCTGTAGTTCAGCGGCTCACCGCTGGCCGACGTGGTCTCCACGGCGATGGCATCGAGGTCCTCAGGAAAGGCCGCGCGCAGGGCGCAGAACAGGTTGTCGTTGGTCATGTTTGTCTACTTGGTTGGTGGTTTCCTTGGCGCCTGCGGCCCGGCCGGTGGCCAGCGCAGGCACGGTCAAAACTGGGCTGCTCTTTTGTCGACAAAGGCGGCAATGCCTTCGCGGTGTTCTGCCGAATCGGCATAGGCATAGGGCTGCTGCAGCACCGGGGCCTGGGCATCGCCTTCGGCCAGTGCACGCAGCAGCTGCTTGGTCATGCGGGCAGCCTGGGGCGCCAGGCCGCAGATGCGGGCCACGCTGCGTTCCAGCTGGGCCTGCAGGTCTTGAGCGGGGTGAACCTGGCTCAAAAAGCCCGAGGCCAGCATCTGGTCGGCGCCAAAGAGCGCTGCCTCCAGCAGCATCTGCCGCGTCTTGGCAGGCCCCACCTGGCTCAGCACCAACGCCGCCTCCTTGGGTGCCATCGGAAAGCCCAGTTTGGCAATCGGCGCGCCAAACTGGGCGGTGTCGGCCGCCAGGCGCATGTCGCAGCAGCTGGCCAGCTCCACGCCCGCGCCCATGCAGGCGCCTTCAATGGCAGCGACCAGCGGCACATCGCATTGCAGCATGGCGTTGAGCGCCGGCCAGACCTCGCCTTCGTGGAAGGCGGCCAGGCTCTCTGGGGCAAAGCGAAAGTCGGCGTACTCCGAGATATCGCCACCGGCACAAAAGGCCTCGCCCTCGCCTTGCAGCACGATGCAGCGCAGCCCGGGCTGGCGCTGCAGGTCCTCAAACACGCTGCGCAGCTGGCGCCACATGGCGCGAGACATGGCATTGCGCTTGCCCGCATGGTTCAGCACCACGCGCACGGCCTGCGCGCGGGATGCCTCTTCGCCCGCCACCCACGATTGCACACGAACCTGCCCCGCCATCATCTCGCTCCTCTTGTCATTCAATCTTCGCGCCCGAGGCCTTGACCACCTCGGCCCAGCGCTTGACCTCGTCGGCCACAAAGGCGGCAAACTGCGGCTGCGTCATGCTGCCATATTCCGCACCATTCTTGGCCCAGATGGCCTTGATTTCTTCGGAGGCGCCCATGCGCTTGGCCTCTTCGAACATGCGCGCCTGCAGCTCGGGCGAGGTGCCCTTGATGGCCCAGAGGCCGTACCAGGTGGTCACGTTGTAGTCGGGCAAGCCGACTTCGGCAGCGCAGGGCACATCGGGCAGCGAGGGGTTGCGCTGGCTGCCCGAGACCATCAGGCACTTGATGCGCCCGGCGGCGATATGCGCGGCCGACGAGCCCAGGCCATCGAACAGCATGTCCACATTGCCGGCAATCAGGTCCTGCAGCGCCGGGCCCGCGCCCTTGTAGGGTACATGCAGGATGTCGGTCTGGCTCTGGATCTTGAACAGCTCGCCGGCCAGGTGGTGGCTGGTGCCGGCGCCAGCCGAGGCAAAGCTCATCTTGCCCGGGTTGGCCTTGAGCTGGGCCAGCAGCTGCTGCATATTGGCCGCCGTCACCCGCTTGGGGTTGACCACCAGCACCTGCGGCACCGTCGCCAGCAAGGCCAGCGGCACCAGGTCCTTCTGAATGTCGTAATCAAGCCGGGGATAGACCGAGGGCGCAATCACATGGTGGGTGCCGCCCATAAAGAAATGGTAGCCATCGGAGGGCTGGCGCGCGGCAAAGCTGGCCCCCAGGGTGCCGCCTGCGCCGCCCTTGTTGTCGATCACCAGGGTCTTGCCCGAGATTTTCGAGAACTGCGAGGACAGAGGCCGCGCAAAGGCATCGGTGCCACCCCCTGCAGGAAAGGGCACCACCCAGGTCACCGGCTTGCTCGGCCAGTCGCGCGCAGCGGCCGCACTGGCCCAGCTCCAGGCGGGCAGCGCGCTGCCCGCCATGCCAGCGGCCAGGCTCAGCACGGTTCGTCTTCTGGACGGGGAAGGTGTATTGCTCTTGGTCATCTTGTCTCCTAACGGTTATTTTTAAAGATCCACGCACACCCGCCTGCGCGCGCCGACAGCAACGCTCAGGCCCTGGGTGGTCAGCAAAGAATGCCTACCACCCAGGCTGCGGCCCTATGGGGGCCTGCAGCTCTCTCCAGGCCAGCGCAGCGCCCGGGGGCGCGATGCTGGCCTGCCATCCTCAAAAACAGGTTCAGACCTTGGCCAGCGCCTCAATGCCCGATGACACCGGAATCTTTCCCTGGGCGAGCGCATTGCGGTGCTTGTCCAGGCGCTTCAAGTCGTACAGGTAGTTCACCATCAAACCATAGGACTGCTTGATGCCCTTGGCCGAGGTATCGCCCGCCCAGTTCAGGCGCTCGACCCGCGAGCCATTGCCCAGGTGAAAGCGCGCGACCGGGTCCACCGGTTTGTCCTTGACCAGGCTCTTGCCCAGGTAGCGGGCAGCGGCATGCAGCAGCAGCTTGGCGGCCGCATCGCCCGCCTGCCACTGGCCCGGTTGCTCCAGCGCGGCCATCCAGTCGTCCACCGTGGGCTCAGCCTTGTCCAGCGCCTTGCCCAGCTCGGCACGCAGGCGCTTGTCGGCGCCCTCCCAGACCTCGCCAGCATTCTTGCCCAGCCAGCTGCGAAAACCGGGTATCGGCGACAAGGTGGCGAACTGGCGCAGCTTGGGAAACTCCTGCAGCAGTTGCTCGACCACGGTCTTGATCAGCGAATCGCCAAAACTCACGCCGCGCAAACCCGTCTGGGTGTTGCTGATCGAGTAGAAGATCGCCGTGCTGGCCTTGTTCACATCGGCTGCGGCAGCGGCCTCGTCCAGCAGCGGCGCAATGCTGTCCGACATCTTGTCGACCAGGGCCACCTCGACAAAGATCAGCGGTTCGTTGGGCAGGCGCGGGTGGAAAAAGCCGTAGCAGCGGCGGTCGCTGTCGAGGCGGTTTTTCAGGTCCGTCCAGCTGCGGATGTCGTGCACCGCTTCGTACTTGATGAGTTTTTCGAGCAAGGACGCGGGCGAATCCCAGCTGAGGCTGCGCAGCTCCAAAAAGGCGATGTCAAACCAGGTCGAGAACAGGTATTCCAGATCGGCGTCCACAGCGACCAGCCATTCCTGGCTCTTGAGCTGGGGCAGCATCTGCGCGCGCAGATCGAGCAAGAAGCGCATGCCCTGCGCGGGCACCGCAAAGCGCTGAAACAGGCGCATGCGCGGGGTCTGCAAGGCCTTGCGCAGGTGGCGCTCGGCAGCGGCCATGCTGGCGGTGCCGATCGCGTCTTCGTAGCGCTGGCGCGCCTGGCCGATCTTGGCCACATCGGGCATGAACTGCTCGCACAGCAGGCGCCAGCAGTCCAGGCGCTGCTCGGGCTGGGCGGCGGCATACCACTGCATCACCGGCTCGGCCAGGCGCCCGCCTTCGGCGTCACTCACCTCGCTGGCACCCACGGCCTGCAGGTCCGCCAGCAGGCGGCGCAACTCGCGCGGCGACAGCGCCTCATTGCCCCGGCGCAAGGTGGCCTTGAGGCGCTCGGTGGTGCTGCGCTCGCCTTCGGCAGCGCTGCTGCTGCCCAACTCGGTAGGAATGCCGACCGAGCGCAGCCAGGCCGCGCTTTTTTGCAGCCAGTTGTTGGCGGCGCTGTCCACCGCGGTAGCGGGCGAAGTTTCGGTAGCGGTGGTCATAAAGCAATCCTTGACAGTGAAAGGGGGGTGGTGCGCAGCAGGGCCTTGCGCTGCTGCAGCAAATGGTTGCGCATGGTCTGCTCGGCGGCATCGGCGTCACCGGTCAGCATCACGGCATAGATATCGAGGTGCTCCTGCAAGCTGGCCTGCAGGCGGCCCGGCGCGCGCAGCTGGTGCAGCCGCGCCAGGCGCAAAATGCGGCGCAGATCGGCAATGGCCTGGGCCAGCCAGCGGTTGTCGGCCAGGGTGATGAAGGCCTCATGGATCTGGTGGTTCATGCGGTAGTAGGCCGCGATATCGCCCGCCTCGGCGTAGTGGGCCAGCTGCTCGTGCATCACATCGAGCACGGCGCGGTCGGCGCTGCTGAGTTTCTTGGTGGCCTCGTACGCGGCGCGCCCTTCCAAGAGCGCAATGACCGGAAAGATATCGTCCAGATCGCGCTCGGTCACGGTCTCGACAAAGCAGCCACGCCGCGGCTCATGGCGCAGTAACCCTTCGGAGACCAGCAGTTTGAGCGCTTCGCGCAGCGGCGTGCGCGAGACGGAGAGCTGGTCGCACAGCGCCTTTTCATCGAGCAGCTCGCCCGCCGCCAAGGTGCCGGCAAAGATCAGGTCGCGCACCTGGATCGCCACCGTGTCGTGCAAGGACTGTCCGGCAACCGCCATCCGCTCACTCCTTTGGAAAAAGTCGTTCTGCACCGTCCGCGCCAAAATCTCAGGTTGGCTCTGGCATTGACTCTGACTCAGAGGGCCGAATCAACGGTGCAATGCTGTAATTATGAGAAATTACAGCGCATTTTGGCCCCCGTGTTAACACCCGGTTCATACCCCGCGACCACTGTTACCGGTGCAAACGCTTACCCTCCCGCTTTGCGGACACAAAAAAAGCAGGCACCGGTTGCTCCAGGCCTGCTTGCGTCATTGGTGGGGGCCACGCCCCCTGCCGCTGCGAACTACGTTGCGTTCTCAGTCCTTGCCGTAAGGGTCAAAGTCAAAGTACTTGTCGGCGATCTGCTTGTAGCGCCCGTCCGCGCGGATGGCGGCAATCGCATCATTGAGTGACTTCTTCAGCTCGGGCTGGCCCTTGCGCATCGCAATGCTGGCGCCTTCGCCAAAGATCTTCTTGTCCACCAAGGTGTCGCTGACAAACTCAAAGTTCTGGCCCTCGGGCTTTTTCAAAAAGCCGTAGGCGATCTCGACGCTGTCGGCGACCGAGCCGTCCAGGCGGCCGGAATTGATGTCCAGGTAGACCGGGTCACGGCCGGGGTAGGACACCACATCGGCGCCTGCGGGCTTGAGGTAGGTCAGCGCCCACTTCTCCTGGATGCTGGCCTTGAGCACGCCAATCTTCTTGCCCTTGAGTGATTCGGGGCCGGTGTACTTGAAGCCTTTGGGCATCACGATGCGCGCACCGGTGTGGTAGTACTTGTTCGTGAAGTCCACAACACGGGCGCGGTCCTCGTTCTTGGCCATCGAGCTGATGATCACGTCGTACTTCTTGGCCTGCAGACCGGGGATCATGCCGTCCCAGACCTGCTCGACAAACACGCACTTGCGCTTGATCTGGGCGCACAGCGCGTTGGCGATGTCGACGTCGAAACCGGCGGGCTGGCCTGTGGGCAGCTTGTAGGTAAAGGGCTCATAGCTCAGGTCCACGGCCACTTTCAGATCGGGCAAGGCCTGCTGCGCAGACACCGCTGCACTGCCCAGCACGCACACACCGGCCACCAGGCCCAGCACCCATTTTTTGGTCATATCGTCCTATCTCCGCTCAGACAAAAAACAAAGCCGCTGTGCCAGAGGAATCCGGCACAGCGGCTGATCAGTATAGCCCTATAAATTCAGGGGATACGCGGTTTAGGCCGTCGTCAACACCGGCTGGTTGCGGCCCCGGCTCCAGAGGTAAATCCCCAGCAGCACCATCGGCAGGCTGAGCCACTGGCCCATGCTCAGGTTCAGCGACAGCAGGCCCAAAAAGTCATCGGGCTCGCGGAAGTACTCGGCAATAAAGCGCAGCAGGCCGTAGCCGATCAGAAAGACGCCAGCGACCTGGCCCTCGCCACGCGGCTTGCGCGAGTACAGCCACATCACCACGAACAGCAGCACGCCTTCGAGCAGGAACTGGTAGATCTGCGAGGGGTGGCGCGGCAGCATCGAGCCGCTTTGCGGAAATACCATGCCCCAGGGCAGATCGGGGCTTGAGAAGCGCCCCCAGAGCTCGCCATTGATGAAGTTGCCCACGCGGCCCGAGGCCAGGCCCAGCGGGATGCAGGGCGCGACAAAGTCGGCCACCTGCAGCCAGGGCCGGCCCTTGAGCTTGGCATACAGCACCATGGACACGATCACGCCCACCAGGCCGCCATGAAAGCTCATGCCGCCCTGCCAGACGGCCAAGATCTCCAGCGGGTGGCTGAGGTAGTAAGCGGGTTTGTAGAACAGGCAGTAGCCCAGGCGGCCGCCGACGATGACGCCCAGCACGCCATAGAACAGAATGTCCTCGACATCCTTGCGCTGCCAGCGCGTGGGCGTGGTGACCGAGGCAAAGGGCTGGTCCTTGAGGCGGCGTATGCCCAGGAACAAAAACAGGCCAAAGGCGACCAGATAGGTCAGTCCATACCAATGCACGGCCAGCGGGCCGAGCTTGATGGCAATCGGGTCAAATTGGGGATACATCAGCATGGCAGGCATTGTGCCGCAGTTCACGGCAGGCAGCGCCATCCCCAGTGGGAGCCACAGGACTTACCCGCACCCATGCGCATTCGATTACACAATCGATATCAAGCCATCACCCCAAAATTTACGTCAAATTAACCAAATAACTGCTACAAGACATTCAAAATGACCAAACAATAAACGTGTTTGCAATCAATATGACAGCAATTGCTGCTGGGCGCGCTATACTGCCTGCGGCGGCGGCAGTCCAGCCCCCGCTAGAATCTTCCATCCAGCTTCCATTCCACGCTATGACTTCCACCAGTGTTCCATTGACCGGTAGTATTGTTGCCCTGATCACCCCCCTGCATGCCGATGGCAGCGTGGACTATGCAAGCCTGCGAAAACTGATCGACTGGCATATCGCCGAAGGCACCAACTGCATCGGTGTGGTGGGCACCACGGGCGAGTCGCCCACGGTCACCGTCGAAGAGCACATGGAGATCATCCGCGTCTCCGTCGAGCAGGCCAACAAGCGCGTGCCCATCATGGCCGGCTGTGGCGCCAACTCGACCCACGAAGCCATCACGCTGGCCAAGTACGCCAAGAGCGTGGGCGCCGACAGCCAGCTGCAGGTCGTGCCCTACTACAACAAGCCGACCCAGGAAGGCCAGTTCCAGCACTTCAAGGCGATTGCCGAAGCGGTGGGCGACCTGCCCATCTTCCTCTACAACGTACCGGGCCGCAGCGTGGCCGACATGCAGCACGACACCGTGCTGCGCCTGGCCGAAGTGCCCGGCATCGTCGGCATCAAGGAAGCGACCGGCAACATCGAGCGCGCCCAGTGGCTGATCAAGGATGCGCCAGCCGGCTTTGGCATCTACTCAGGCGATGACCCCACCGCCGTGGCCCTGATGCTGTGCGGCGGACACGGCAATGTCAGCGTCACCGCCAACGTCGCGCCACGCCTGATGAGCCAGCTATGCCAGGCGGCAATTGCCAAGGATGTTGGTCGGGCTATGGAAATTCAGAATAAACTGCTGCCGCTGCATAAAGCCCTCTTCTTGGAGGCCAACCCCATTCCGGTAAAGTGGGCGGCCAACAAGATGGGCCTGTGTGGCCCGACCCTGCGCCTGCCGATGACCGAGCTTTCCGCCGGTCTGCATGGCACGGTGGAAGCTGCAATGCGCGGAGCCTCCTTGCTCTAAAGCAACACCCGCGCGTTGCCTCTGTTAAGGATTTGAACGTGAATTCCCTCGCAAAACTCAGCGTGCTGAGCCTGTCTGTCACTTTGGCCGCTTGCGGTACCGGCAATATTCTCGAAGGCGACAAGATCGACTACAAGAGCGCCTCCAAGGGGCCAACGCTGGAAGTCCCCCCGGACCTGACCCAGCTGTCCAAGGACTCGCGCTATGTCGTGCCTGGCGGCACGGTCTCGGCTGCGGCCTACCAGGTGCAAAAGGATGCGGCCCCCAAGGGCACGGCCAACACCGCCGCGTCGCAGATTGGCGACGTGCAAATCGAGCGCGATGGCAACCAGCGCTGGCTGGTCATCGACCGCCCCGCAGACAAGGTCTGGGAGCCGGTCAAGGACTTCTGGCAGGAAAGCGGCTTTGCGCTGACCATCGAGCGCCCCGACATCGGCATCATGGAAACCGACTGGGCCGAAAACCGCGCCAAGCTGCCGCAGGATTTCATCCGCCGCTCCATTGGCAAGGTGTTTGACTCGATCTACTCGACCGGCGAGCAGGACAAGTTCCGCACCCGCATCGAGCGCCGCCCCGATGGCAAGACCGAAATCTACGTGAGCCACCGCGGCATGGAAGAGGTCTACTCCAACAAGGAAAAGGACAGCACTATCTGGCAGCCGCGCAAGGCCGATCCAGAGCTGGAAACCGAATTCCTGCGCCGCATCATGGTCAAGCTGGGCGTGAGCGAAGAGCAGTCCAAGGCGATTGCCGCAGCGCCGCTGGCCCCTGTGAGCACCTCCAAGATCGCGACCGCTGCCGATGGCTCGCCCGTGCTGCAGGTCAGCGATCCGTTTGACCGCACCTGGCGCCGTGTGGGCCTGGCGCTGGACCGCACGGGCTTTACCGTTGAGGACCGCGACCGCAGCCAGGGCGTGTACTTTGTGCGCTACATCGACCCGACCGATCTGAACAAGAAGCCCGACGGTTTCTTTGCCAAGATCTTCAACCGCAACCCGGATGCACCGGACCCGATCAAGTACCGCATCCAGGTCAAGAGCGAAGCCAACACCAGCAATGTCACCGTGCTCAACGAGAGCGGCAAGGCCGACACCTCGGCGAATGCCCAACGCATTCTGAAGGTGCTGGCAGACGACATGAAGTGATGCGCTGCGCGGCCTGACCTGGCCGTGTACCGCAACACCCCCGAAGCCACTGCGCAGCCGCAGTGGCTTTTTTCATGGGCGCGGGCTATGGAATGGACTGTGGGCAGCCAGGGACATTGACTTCAGAGCCATGCCAGCGGCTGCTCGCAATGCACCCCGCGCGCGCCAATAAAAAGCCCGTGCAAAGCACGGGCTCGTTCAGGCAAGTCTGCAGCGCAGGCCCGGCATCCACCAGGCCAGCGGCTCAGCGCTTACTTGCTCACCGATTCCTTGGCAGCGGTAGCGGCGTTGGCAGCAGCGTCAGCAGCCGACTTGGCAGCGTCAGCGGCAGCAGCGCCTGCGTCCTTGGCGGCTTCAGCAGCGTTGTGGGCTGCGTCCTTGGTCGCATCGACGGCATTGCCAGCAGCTTCCTTGGTAGCGTCGGCAGCCTTCGAAGCAGCAGCGCTGGCATCGGCAGCAGCGTCCTTGGCAGCGTCAGCTGCAGCGTTGGCGGCATCCTTGGCAGCTTCAACAGCAGGTGCCGGTGCAGGTGCAGGCGCTTCCACGGGCGCAGGTGCTGGTGCGGGCACAGCAGCTTCTTCCTTCTTGCCGCAAGCAGCCAGAGCAACAGCAGCCATCAACGATGCGATAACAAGGGATTTCTTCATTTGGATATTCCTAACGACGGTGGATTTTTGTGGAACGGGCCAGGGCAAACAGAACGCCCGGGCCAAGAGTGCGTAGCACAAAGTAATTAACGCCTGAGCGTCTGAAATGAATTATAGGGATTACCCGGTCTGGCTGACTATGCCAGGCGTATGTCTTTCGTTGCCGCGCAGCAACGAAAGACACGCTTGTCAACAATGGCCTACAAACCCAGCACCGTCGCGGCAAAGTCCGGCGTGCTGGCCGAGCGGATCCACTCCTGCAGGCGCTCGCCCAAGGGCACGATGGCGCTGCGCTCGGCACTGGCCACGCCCACGCAGCGCGCCGCATCGAGGCGCTGCACGGCCCACTGGGGCGACCACAGCGCGCTGGGGACCTGCGCCTCGTCGCGGCTGAGCAGCCTGCGGCACTGCAGGCGGTGGTCCCAGGTCCTGCGCCATTGCACCCAGCGCGGGTGGCGCTGCACCAGGCGGTCAAAGCGGTGGGCCAGCACCGTCATCTGCCCGCCCTGGCGCGCCCATTGGTGCAGCAACTCCACCGCATCGGCGCTGCCCCAGGGCCAGTCGGCAAAATCCGTGTCAGCGACGATGACCTGGCGCCAGCCCTGCACAGCGGCCTGCTGCAGAAAATGCAGCACCTGCGCATCGAACGCAGCCCGGCCCTCAAAACGGCCACTCAGGCCGCCTGCAGGCTGCGATGCTGCGGGGGCTGGGCTGGCGCTGGCCATCACTGCGGCACCGCGTGGGCCCAGCCGTCCTCGCACCACTGCGACAGCAGCTGCAAGGCATCGTCGCTGGCGCCGCTGATGTCGCGCCGGTCCAGGTGGCGGCCATCGGCGAGTTTCTTCATCAGGCTGAAGTCACGGCCTGCGGCGCGGTAGCTCTCGCCATTGATGAAGACATGGTGCTCGTCGTACACCATGCGGGTCTTGCGGTCCAGCGCCACGGCTTCGAGCATGGCGGGCGAGTCCTCGGGCTCGAACCAGACATTGGCCTTGGGCTCGGTCAGCGCCTCGCCCAGCGCACGGGCCAGCGCCAGCGGCTCGGCCAGGCGCTTTTCGATCGCCGCGCGGGCAAAGTCCAGCATCGCAGGCGGTATCGCGCCGGGCGCCTGCACCGCCGTCTGCTTGGGGTCCTGGTAGATTGGCGAGGCGGCCTTGGCGTTGACCTCGTCCATCTCGTCGCTCTCGGACATGCGCATCAGCAGCTCGCCGGCCAGCTCCTGCTGCGCGGGCGAGCGAAAGCCGATCGAATACGTCATGCACTCGCCTTCGGCCACACCGTCATGCGCGTAGCGCGGCGGCAGGTAGAGCATGTCGCCGGGCTCGAGCACATACTCCTCTTGCGCTTCGAACTCGGCCAGGATCTTGAGCGGAATGCCGTCCTTCAGCGCCAGGTTCTTTTGCTTGCCGATGCGCCAGCGGCGCTTGCCATGGGCCTGCAGCAAGAACACGTCATAGCTGTCGAAATGCGGGCCCACGCCGCCGCCATCGCTGGCGTAGCTGACCATCAGGTCATCGAGGCGCGCGGCCGGCACAAAGGCAAAACGCTGCAGCAGCGCATGGGCGGCGTCACTGTGCAGATCCAGGCCCTGCAACAGCAAGGTCCACTCCGGCGTCTTGAGCGAGGGGATCGCGCGACGGCTGAAAGGCCCGTGCTTGACCGTCCAGGCGCCC
This sequence comes from Comamonas koreensis, assembly GCF_014076495.1. Taxonomy (NCBI): domain Bacteria; kingdom Pseudomonadati; phylum Pseudomonadota; class Betaproteobacteria; order Burkholderiales; family Comamonadaceae; genus Comamonas; species Comamonas koreensis. The sequence continues at coordinate 4,220,980 of NZ_CP043575.1, forward strand.
GCCTTGTGCTGGATCAGGCGCGACTCAACACCCTCCTCGCCGGCCAGCGCAAACAGCTCGCTGCGCGGCAGCGGCAACTGCAGGTCCTTCCAGTCGCTGACGGCGCCGCGCACCAGCAGTGGTTTTTTCTGCCAGTAACGGCGCATGAACTGGGCCGGGGAGATGCCCCCCAGCAGAGGCAGTGCTTGTTCGATTTGCATGGCTTTCTCGGTAATCCTCTGGGCGCCCGGGCCCAAACTGCGACAATTGTCCTATGGAAATCATTGATCAATGCGTGGTCGCACTGACCTGGACGCTGAAAGACACTTTGGGCGAGACCCTGGATGTGCTCGACGAGCCCGTGGAATTCCTGGTCGGAGGCCAGGATCTGCTGGCGCGCGTGGAGCAGGCGCTGCAAGGCCATACCGTGGGTAGCCGCGTGCAGCTGCACCTGGAGCCCGAAGATGCCTTTGGCGATTACGATGAAGAAAAAGTCTTTCTGGAATCGCGCGCGCTCTTCCCCGCCGATCTGGAAGAAGGCATGACCATCGAAGGCCATGCCCTGCCCCAGGGCACCAACCCCGATGCGCCGCGCGACATGATCTACACCGTCACCGAGCTCTACCCCGAGCATGTGGTGCTGGACGGCAACCACCCGCTGGCCGGCATCGCCATTCGCCTGGACATCCAGGTGGCTGCCGTGCGCGAGGCGACCGAAGAAGAGATCGGCACGGGCACCTGCGGCACCGGCTTTTTCCGCGTGCAACCCCAGGCGCCAGGCAATAACCTGCTGCACTGAGCACGGCGCTGGCTGCATCTGTCACCAGACCGCCAGCAAAACAACCCAAACCAAGGCCATCCATCCGCGATGGCCTTTTTATTGCATCTTAATTTCTGTCTTGACAGAAATAAATGAAGCCCTAGAATTCACCCATGCAAATGACCGACATCCAACAACAATTTGTGCTGCACTGGGGCGAGATGGGATCGCTGTGGGGCGTCAACCGCACGGTCTCGCAAATCCATGCGCTGCTGTTTGTGCTGGGCAAGCCGCTCAATGCCGAGCAGCTGAGCGAGACCTTGAATGTGGCGCGCTCCAATGTCAGCAACAGCTTGAAGGAGCTGCAATCCTGGCAGCTGGTGCGGGTGACGCATGTGCTGGGCGACCGGCGCGACTATTTCGAGACCAGTGTCGATGTCTGGGAGCTCCTCCGAACCATCGTGCGGGAGCGCAAGGAGCGGGAGTTCGACCCCACCACCCGCCTGCTGCAGTCCTTGGTCAACAGCCCCGACTTTGCCCGCGAAAGCCCCGATGGCCAGGACCGTATCCTGGCGACCCTGGAGTTGATGCAAAAGCTGGGCGCCTGGAGCGACGAGATGCTGCGGCTCTCGCCCGCCACCCTGGACAAGATCCTGACCTTGGGCGCGACCGTGCAGCGCTTTGTGCGTGGCACACCTGCCGCGCAGGAGCCCGAGGCGCTGAGCAAACCCTGAGACACAGCGGCCGCGCCCGACAGGCACCGGCCTTTTTTTGACCCATTTATTTCTGTTTTGACAGAAATATTGAAAGGACAGCATATGCCCCGCCGTGACAGTTTTGCCACCCAGTTTCCGCTGACGATCTACTACGACGCCAGCTGCCGCATGTGCAATGCCGAGATGCGCCATCTGATGCTGCGCAACCGCGCGGGCAAGCTCCTCTTTGTCGATGCCAGCACCGCCGATCTGAGCCAGGCCCCGGCCGACAAGGCCGCGCTGATGCAGTCCATCCATGGCGTGGGGGCCGACGGCCAGGTCTACACCGGCGTCGATTGCCTGACGCGCGCCTACCTGGGCGTGGGCTGGGACTGGGTGCCCCGGCTGGCCGGGCTGCCGCTGGTGGCCGGTGCACTGGACACGCTCTACCCGCTGCTGGCCCGCAACCGCTACCGCCTGCCGCTGGCCCCGATGGCCTGGGTACTGGAGCAGGGCCTGCAATGCACCGTACGGCGCCAGGCCCGGCAGGCCGCAGCGCGCAGCGAGGCCTGCGCACGCGGCAGCGATGCCTGCGACATCGACCGCCCGCGCTAAACGCGCTGCAACCCCCAACGCCCTTGACCATCAGGAGAGACCATGCATACCCCCAATGCTCCCCAACCCACCGTCCTGCTCTGCGGCGGCCAGGGCTTTATCGGCCAGGCGCTGGCGCGCCATCTGCGCGCCCTGGGCCTGCGGGTTATCGCAGCCAGCAGGCGCTCGCAGCCGCCGCTGCAGTTTGGCAAGATGCAGCAGCCGTCCGATTGGCTGCCCTATCTGCAAGGCGTGGACATGGTCATCAACGCGGTGGGCAGCCTGCGCGACCAGCCCGGGCCCAACGGCGCATCCTTGCAGGCGCTGCACCAGACCAGCCCGCAAGCGCTGTTCGATGCCTGCGCCCAGGCGGGCGTGCGGCGCGTGATGCAGCTCTCGGCCCTGGGGGTGGAGAGCAACGACACCGATTACGCCCGCACCAAGCGTGCGGCCGATGCCCATTTGCTGGCGCTGACCGCGCAGGGCCAGCTCGAAGGCATCGTCGTGCGGCCCAGCATCGTCATCGGCGCGCAAGGCGCCAGCACCCAGCTGTTCATGCGCCTGGCGCTGCTGCCGGTGCTGGTGCTGCCAGCGGTGATGCAGCAGCGCCTGATGCAGCCGGTCGCCGTTGACGAGTTGGCCGAGGTGATGGTGCGGCTGCTGCAATCGCCCACCACCGGCGTTGTGCTGCTGGGCGGGCCCCAGCGCCTCAGCATGGCGCAGATGATTACCAGCCTGCGCCAGCAAGCGGGCCGCAGCAAGGCGCTGCAGCTGCGCCTGCCCGGCTGGGCCACCCAGGCCAGTGCACGCCTGGGCGATGCAGTACCCACCAGCCCCTGGTGCAGTGTCTCACTGCAACTGGCATCGCTGGACAACTGCTGCGACCCCGCGCCAATGGCCCAGTGGCTGGGGCGTGCGCCCACCGATCCGGCGCAGATGCTGGCCCTGATCCGCAACCCGGCAGCCCACCCATCGCCCGAAAGCCGCGCATGACCACCCCGCCCCGCGCTCAGCCCATGCAGCAGCCCTTGCAGCTATTGCGCCTGAGCTTGGTCGCCGTCTGGCTGTGGACGGCCGCAGCCAGCTGGCTGCAGTGGCAGGGCGACAGCACCGCGCTCTTGGTAGCGGGCGGCATTGCTGATCCTCGCCTGCAAGCCTGGCTGATAGGCGGCGGCGCTGCGCTGGATCTGCTGCTGGGTCTGTGGCTGCTGTGCCGGCCCGGGCGCAGGGCCTATGCCGCATCGTTGGCAGCGATGCTGGCGATGACCCTGGCCGCCACCACCCTGCTGCCCAGCCTGTGGCTGCACCCGCTGGGCCCCTTGTCCAAGAACCTGCCGATTGCCGCTGCGCTGTGGCTGCTGTGGCAAAGCAGCGCCCGCGACGGACGGAGCCGATGATGAACACCTATTTGCTGCTCAAAACCCTGCATATCCTGTCGAGCGTGCTGATGGTCGGCACCGGCTTTGGCTCGGCGTTCTATATGTTCTTTGCCAACCGCAGCGGCAATGTAGCGGCCCAGGCCGTGGTCAGCCGCCTGGTGGTGCGGGCCGACTGGTGGTTCACGACGCCAGCGGTCATCATCCAGCCGATCAGCGGCTGGGCGCTGATGGCGATGGCCGGCTGGCCCTGGCACACGCCCTGGCTGCTCTTGTCGATGGCACTGTATGTGCTAGCAGGCCTGTGCTGGTTGCCAGTGGTGGCCATGCAGATCCGCATGGCCCACATGGCCGCCCAGGCCGATGCCCAGGGCCTGCCGCTGCCCGACGCCTACCGGCGCCTGGCCGGGCGCTGGGAAGCGCTGGGCTACCCGGCCTTTGTGGCGATGCTGGGCGTGTACTACCTGATGGTCAACAAACCCACGCTTTGGAACTAGCGTTTTACAAACCCAGCGCGCGCAGATCAATGCGCCCGTCCCGCATCGGCGGGCACCAGTAGTAGGCATTGGTGACCGGGTTGGACATCTGGAACAGGCCGTCGGCAATGCCGTCTTCCTCGCCCGCCATGCGGCGCATCTGCGCCTCAAAGGCCTCAAAGCTGCGGCCAAAACCGGCAAAGATGGCGCCCACGGCGTCGCTGCCATCGGGCTGCACCTTCCACCAGGGCATATTGCGGCGCAGGATAAAGGCTTCGGGCTCGAAGCTCTCCTGCGCAGTGCGCTTGACGTGGGCCGACTCGGGCGCGTCGTCCAGCTCCTCGTTGTCGCTCAGGCGGCGGCCAATCATGTGGTCCTTTTGCAAGGCGCTCATGCGGGCAAAGGCGTCCATGTCATGCAGCCACTGCTGCACGGCAAAGTAGCTGCCGCCATCCAGCCCCGGGCCCATGCCATCGGCAATGGCGGCATGCACGGCGTCATCGTCCTGGGGGTTTTCGGTGCCGTCTTCATAGCCGGTCAGATCGCGCACCGCGTCCTTGCCGTTCCACCCATGGCGGAAGCAATCGACCACCTTCTCGCGGCTGAAGGCCGGCGCCAGCAGCGCAGCGGCCTCGCGCGACAGACGCAGCAGATCGCCCTGGTCATTGCCGCGCAGCCACAGGCACAGCGCATGGGGCGTCAGCGCCAGCGGGCCTTGGGGCCCGTTGATGGCCGGAAAATTGCGCAGGCCCGGCACCTGCACGCCCAGCAGATCGGCCACCGGCTGGCCAATGCAGACGACAGCCTGCTCGCCATCGGCCCATTGCTGCAGGCGCGCCAGCGCGGCGCGCACGGCCGGGGCGTCGCCCGAGAGTTTCCAGAGTTGGTAGCGGCTGGCAGCTGGCAGCGCCAGCAGGATTCCGGGTTGGTTCAAAGCGGTCATCGTATGGGGACGCGCAGCTGTGCCGCTGCGTCTTGGCGGTTGGATGGCAATCGGCTATTGTCGCGCAGCTGTCCTACAAACTCCGCGCTTGGCCGTTTGCATTGCCCAATCACTGCCATAGCTGTTGCGCTTGAGCCGCAGCTTGGCAGAATCTGTGCGATCAATGTCATTGCTGCCACATCGCGCTGCATGCACACTGTGCGCATGTCTCCATCCCGCACCACCGCCGCCCACAGCGCCCAGCCCGGCCACCACGTCATCTGCATTGCCTACCCGCGCGCGATGAGCCTGGACATCACCGGGCCCATGCAGGTGTTTGCCACCGCCAACGATGTGCGCCAGCGCCAGGGCCTGCCTGCCTTCTACCAGTTGGTCTTTGCCGGGCTGGAGGCCGGGCCGGTGACCTTGTCCTGCGGTTTGCAGACCATCGCCACCGAGGGCCTGGGCCAGCTGCGCCCGGGCGCCAACAGCACGGTGCTGGTGCCGGGGGGCGATGGCGTGGTCGATGTGCAGCACCACAGCGGCCTGCGCCAATGGCTGCAGCGCACGGCGCCCCAGGTGCAGCGCCTGGGCTCGGTCTGCTCGGGTGCGTTGATCCTGGCGCGCGCCGGCCTGCTCGATGGCCTGCCTGCCACCACCCACTGGTGCCGCCTGGCCGAGCTCGCGGCGATGGAGCGCCCCATCCAGGTCGATGGCGACCGGCTGCACACCTTTGATGCCAGCCATCCGCAGCAGCGCCATATCTTCACATCGGCGGGGGTGACCTCGGGCATCGACCTGGCGCTGAGCCTCGTCGAAGCCGACCTGGGCCGCAGCATGGCGCTGGCCGTCGCCCGCCACTTGGTAATGTTTGTGCGCCGGCCCGGCGGCCAGGCGCAGTTCAGCCCACTGCTGGCAGCCGAGACCACGCAGGCGCCGCGCCTGGCTGGCCTGCTTGAATGGATTCCCGGCCACCTGGGCGAGCGCCTGGGTGTGGAGCAGCTGGCCGCGCAGGCCTGCCTGCCGCCGCGCACCTTGGCGCGGGTGTTCCAGCAAGAGCTGGGCACCACGCCGGCCCGCTATGTGGAACGCGTGCGGCTGCAGGCCGCCACCACCTTGCTCAGCCAGCGTCAGGCCTCCGTCTCCACGGTGGCGCAGCTGTGCGGCTTTGGCCACCCGGAAAACCTGCGCCGCAGCTTTCACAAGACCTTGGCCGTCAGCCCCCAGGCCTTTGCCGAGCGCTTTGGCGTGGGTTAACCAGCGCCCGCCACTAAGCGGCTGAATCCTCCCGCCCAAACCATGCGATCCGGACAGCCGATGCTGCCCGGCAGCGCCCACACGCCCCGTTATTCCCAAATCACCGCCCATGCTGCTCCAACGCCATCCCCAACTGCTCACCCTCAGCATCGCGCAAGCGCTGTACTGGTCCTGCTCCATCATCGGCATTGCGCTCACGGGCCTCGTGGGCCAGCAGCTGGCGCCCTGGCCGGTGCTGGCCACGGTGCCGCTGACCTTGCTGGTGGCGGGCAATCTGCTGTCGATTGGCCCACTGGCCCGCTGGATGCAGCGGCATGGCCGCGCCCGGGGCCTGCAGGGTGGCGCACTGCTGGGGGTCGCAGCGGGGCTGCTGGCGGCCTGGGCGGTGGTGCAGGCGAGCTTTGGGCTGTTTTGCCTGGCAATGCTGCTGCTGGGTGGCTACCAGGCCTCGGCCGGTTTTTACCGTTTCACCGCGCTGGACGGCATGCCGGCCGAGCACAGCGGCCGTGCCGCAGCCTGGGTGCTGGCAGGGGGCATGGCGGCCGCCCTGCTCGCCCCCAGCCTGGCCATCCACACCGCAGGCGCCCTGGCCACACCGCTGGCCGGCGCCTACCTGGCGATTGCCGTGCTGGCCTTGCTGGCCTGCGCGCTGCTGCAATGCCTGCCGCCACGCCTGCACCTGCCGATGCAGGCCAAGGCTGCTGGCCAGCCCGCCATCTCGCGGCGCCAGTTGTGGCAGCGCCCTGCGCTGCGCCAGGCCATTGTGCTGAGCGCCTGCGGCCATGGGCTGATGGTGCTGGTGATGAACGCTACCCCGCTGGCCATGCATGGCGCGGGCCACTCGCTGGCCAGCTCCACCCAGGTGATCCAGTGGCATGTGCTGGGCATGTTTGCGCCGTCCTTGTTTGCGGGCCGCGCGGTGGACCGCTTTGGCGCGCGGCGCCTGGCCTGGCTGGGCGCGGCGCTGCTGGCCGCCAGCGCAGGCGTGGCGCTGATCGGCACGGAATTTGTACCGTTCTTGCTCAGCTCCTTGCTGCTGGGCGCCGGCTGGAACCTGATGATCCTCGCCGGCACCAGCTTGCTGAACCAGGCCTGCAGCCCCGAGGAGCGCCCCCAGGCCCAGCCGATGATGGAGTGGAGCAACAACGGCAGCGCCGCACTGATGTCGCTCAGCTGCGGCGTGCTGATCCAGACCCTGGGCTGGCAGGCCGTGAATGTGGCAATGCTATTGACCCTGGCGCTGCTGGCCTGGCAAGGCAGCCGCTCGGCCTGGGCGGCGCGGGCGCGGGCCTAGATCACCGAATGCTTGAAGCAGGCGTGCGTGCCAGGCGCTCACGCCAGATGCGCTCCACCCAGGGGGCAAATCCGCCGTCCACGGCGCTGAGCAAGGGCAGGCGCGTGTCGGCTAGCGCCTGTGCCAGCGCATCAGCCCAGGCTGGGCTGCCCCAAAGGGCTTGCAAGGGCCCAGCCAGCACCCACTCCTGGCCCCAGAAATACAGCAGGCTCGCCTGCACATTTGCCTGCATCTGCCGCACTTCGGCCAGCGCCTGGGGCTCGGCCAGTTGCAGCCAGATATCGGCATACAGAAAGTCCACCGGCTGCTGCGGCGCCGGTCGCCACTGCAGCGCATCGGCTTGCACGATATGGATCTTGGCGGCGACATCTGCCTGCAAGCCTTCCAGCACCTGCATACGCTGGAACAGCGCGATCACCTCTGGATCACGCTCGACCACGGTGACCCGCTCCACGGACGGGTTCAGCGCTATATTGGCCGTCACCCATCCCATCCCCAGGCCCATGACCACCGTGTGGCCATGCGCATGGCGGCAGGCCAGCTCCTGGCTCTCGATCTCGAAAGGCGACAGCGACATCCACGTGTCCCAGCCGCCTTGTGCGTTCTGGCGCAACAGCGCGGTTGAGGCCCCATAGACGCAGCTGCCGCTGTAGTAACCCCTGTCCAGCCCCATGCCGCCGCGCAGCAGCCGCCAGGCGCCCTGCTCGCCCAACTCGTACTGCGGCATGTGCCAGGGAGTCTGGAACACCGGCACGCCCAGCGCCTGGGCCAGCACATGGATATCCAGGCCACCGACCACCAAGCCTTCACCTGGCTGGGAGTTGGCGGTCAACGACTGCATGGGCGCTGAGGGCATGAATGGTCCAAAGGGAAAAGGCAGAAACCGCCAGTGTAAAAGCACAAGGCCCGCAGTCATGCGGGCCCTGGAACGTTCAAGCGTCTAGACGCTTACAGATTGCCCACCATGTGCTCGGGCACGACCCACTGGTCAAACTGCTCGGCGGTCACATGGCCGCTGGCCACGGCCGCATCGCGCAGGCTGCTGCCTTCCTTGTGCGCCTTCTTCGCAATATAGGCCGCCTTGTCGTAGCCGATATGGGTGTTCAGGGCGGTCACCAGCATCAGCGAGCGGCTGACCAGCTCGGTGATGCGCTCGCGGTTGGGCTCGATGCCCACGGCGCAGTGGTCGTTGAAGCTCACCATGCCATCGGCCAGCAGGCGCACGCTTTGCAGGAAGTTGTGCGCCACCATGGGGCGGAACACGTTGAGCTCAAAGTTGCCCGAGGCACCGCCCACGTTGATCGCCGCGTCATTGCCAAACACCTGGGCGCAGAGCATGGTCATCGCTTCGCACTGCGTGGGGTTGACCTTGCCCGGCATGATCGACGAGCCCGGCTCGTTCTCGGGGATGGAGATCTCGCCCAGGCCGCTGCGCGGGCCCGATGCCAGCCAGCGCACATCGTTGGCGATCTTCATCAGGCTGGCGGCCAGCGTCTTGAGGGCGCCATGGCCAAACACCAGCGCGTCGCAGGAACCCAGCGATTCGAACTTGTTGGGCGAGGTGATGAAGGGGTAGCCGGTCAGCTTGGCCAGCTCTTGGGCCACACCCTCGGCATAGCCCTTGGGGGCGTTGAGGCCCGTGCCCACAGCCGTGCCGCCCAGCGCCAGTTCATACAAATGGGGCAGCGCCGACTTGATGTGCTTGGCGCCGTGTTCGAGCTGGGCCACCCAGCCGGAGATCTCCTGGCCCAGGGTCAGCGGCGTCGCATCCTGCAAATGGGTGCGGCCGATCTTGACGATGTCGTTGAAGGCCTCGCTCTTGGCCTGCAGGGTGCGGCGCAGCTTTTCCAGCGCGGGCAGCAGCTTGCGCTCGATGGCGGTGACGGCGGCCACATGCATGGCGGTGGGGTAGACGTCGTTGCTGGACTGGCTTTTGTTCACCTCGTCATTGGGGTGCACCAGGCGCGACTCACCGCGCTCGCCGCCCAGCAGCTCGCTGGCGCGGTTGGCCAGCACTTCGTTGACGTTCATATTGGTCTGCGTGCCCGAGCCGGTCTGCCAGACCACCAGCGGGAACTCATCGGGGTGCTGGCCGGCAATCACCTCGTCGGCCGCCGCATTGATGGCCTTGGCCTTCTTCTCGTCGAGCAGGCCCAGCGCGTCGTTGACGGTGGCACTGGCCTTTTTCACCTGCGCCAGCGCGTGGATGATCTCGCCGGGCTGCTTCTCGCCGCTGATGTCAAAGTTCTGCAGCGAGCGCTGCGTCTGGGCACCCCAGAGTTTGTCGGCCGGCACGTCGATCAGGCCGAAGGTGTCTTTTTCCTGGCGGGTAGCTGTCATGTCTGGATCACTCCTTGTATCTCAACAATTGCAACGCGGCTCGTCTGGCTGGTAAGCATGTGGCTGGTGGGCCGCAGGATTCGTAAATAGGATGCCGCCCGCTTTGCGGCAAAGCGGGCGCAGCATCGCATCCTAACGCAGGCAATGACAGCCGTTCTCATCTGCATCAAGCAGCCATACTGGGCGCATGCTCTTGCACCATCTCGACACCTGAGTCTTCTAGAAGACTTATCGGGCATTTGCCACCACCGGCCTGGCGAAAGGCCGATAATTGCCCCCGTGATACCGAGCGCCAACGGCACCATAGCCTTGCGCAATCCAAAACCCACCCCACAAGCACGATGACCACCTCCATCCGTCAGCAGGACCTGATCGACTCGATCGCGGGCGCCCTGCAGTACATCAGCTACTACCACACACCGGATTTCATCCAGCACCTGGCACGGGCCTATGAGCGCGAGCAAAGCCCGGCGGCCAAGGATGCGATGGCCCAGATCCTGACCAACTCCAAGATGAGCGCCACCGGCCAGCGCCCCATCTGCCAGGACACCGGCATCGTCAACGTGTTCCTGAAGGTGGGCATGGACGTGAAGTGGGAAGACTTCACGATGGGCCTGGAAGACGCGATCAACGAAGGCGTGCGCCGGGGCTACAACCACCCCGACAACACCTTGCGCGCCTCCGTGGTGGCCGATCCCCAGTTCGCCCGCAAGAACACCAAGGACAACACGCCTGCCGTCATCAATGTGCAGATCGTGCCGGGCGACAAGCTGGATGTGACCGTGGCGGCCAAGGGCGGCGGCTCGGAGAACAAGTCCAAGATGATCATGATGAACCCCAGCGACAGCATTGTGGACTGGGTGCTCAAGACCGTGCCGACCATGGGCGCGGGCTGGTGCCCACCGGGCATGCTGGGCATCGGCATTGGCGGCACCGCTGAAAAGGCCGTGCTGCTGGCCAAGGAAAGCCTGATGGAAGACCTCGACATGTACGAGCTGCAGCAAAAAGCTGCCAGCGGTGCCGAGCTCGACCAGGTGGAAAAGCTGCGTCTGGAGCTGTTCGAGAAGGTCAATGCCCTCGGTATTGGCGCCCAGGGCCTGGGCGGCCTCACCACCGTGCTGGACGTCAAGATCAACATGTACCCCACGCACGCGGCCTCCAAGCCCGTGGCGATGATCCCCAACTGCGCCGCCACCCGCCACGCCCATTTCGTGATGGACGGCTCCGGCCCCGTATACCTCGATCCCCCATCGCTGGACACCTGGCCCAAGATCGACTGGGCGCCAGACTACAACAAGTCCAAGCGCGTGGACCTGAACACGCTGACCAAGGAAGAAGTGGCCAGCTGGAAGCCGGGCGACACCCTCTTGCTCAACGGCAAGATGCTGACCGGCCGCGACGCTGCGCACAAGCGCATCCAGGACATGCTGGCCAAGGGCGAGCCACTGCCCGTCGACTTCAGCAACCGCGTGATCTACTACGTGGGCCCGGTGGACCCGGTGCGTGACGAAGTTGTCGGCCCCGCCGGCCCGACCACCGCCACCCGCATGGACAAGTTCACCGACATGATGCTGTCGCAGACCGGCCTGATCGCGATGATCGGCAAGTCCGAGCGTGGCCCGGTCGCCATCGAAGCGATCAAGAACCACAAGTCGGCCTACCTGATGGCCGTGGGCGGCGCCGCTTATCTGGTCTCCAAGGCCATCAAGCAGGCCAAGGTGGTCGGTTTTGCCGATCTGGGCATGGAAGCGATCTATGAATTCGACGTGGTCGACATGCCCGTGACCGTGGCCGTGGATGCCGGCGGCACCAGCGCCCATATCACCGGCCCGGCGATCTGGAAGGAAAAGATCGCCACCGGTGAATTCAAGGGCATTGAAGTGGCAGGCGCCTGATCGCCCGGCACCGCTCCCCAGAACCGCCTTCGGGCGGTTTTTTGCTGCCCGCTCCCCGCATTCCCAGCCGGTGGGAGCAGTGCCGACATCCTGACCGCCTCGGCCAGGCCCCCAAACCGCCCACTTTACCCATCGCGGCCTTCAAACAATCCTATGGCGGCGCCCCGAGTACGGCGCATGCTGTATGGTGGAGGCTGCACACCGATAAGGAACAAAAAACATGGCCAAGCCGAATTACCAGTATGAAAAGCGCCAGCGTGAGCTGGAAAAGAAGAAGAAAAAGGAAGAAAAAGCCCTGCGCAAGGCCAGCGGGCATGCCTCGGACACACCTGATGGCGCTGATGGCGACGCCCCCGAGCAGGAGCCAGCGACCGGCGCGGACAGCAGCGGCGCGCCTGCGCAAGACAAGCCGGCCGACTGAGCGCCGCGCCCTTGGGCGCAACAAAATGGGCCGCCAGCATTGCTGCTGCGGCCCTTTTGCTTATGGGAAAAGGCGCTAGCCGCCCAGCGCCGGCAAGGTGTTGAACAGCAGCACCATCAACAGGCCCACAAACGAGACGATGGACTGCACCACGGTGATCGTGCGCGTTGCCTCCCCCATGGTCATGCCAAAGGATTCCTTGACCATCCAGAAACCGGCATGGTTGGCATAGTTGAAGAACAGCGAGCCGCAGCCAATCGACAGCGCCAGCAAAGGCAGGTTCAGGCTGGGGTCGGCAGCGGCGAGCGGCGCGAGCAAACCGGCCGCACCCACGATGCCCACGGTGGCCGAGCCGGTCGAGACCGACAGCAGCATCGCAATGAGCCAGCCCAGCACCAGCGGCGGAAATGCAAACTGGTGCGTCAGGTGCACGATGGCGTCGCCCACCTTGGCGCTGGTCAGCACCTGCTGGAAAGCGCCGCCGCCAGCAATGATCATGATGATGCCGGCAATCGGCTTGAGGCTGGCGCCCAGGGTGTCACGCAGCTTTTCGGCATCGCCGCCGCGCAGGTAGACCAGGGTGAAGGCGGCAAACAGCACGCCCAGCAGCATTGCAATCAGCGGGTTGCCCAGAAAGCTGGCCACCTGCAGCAGGGCCGAGCCCTTGGGCAAGGCCATCTCGGCCAGCGCATGGGCGAGCATCAGCAGCGCAGGCAGCAGGGCAGACAGCACGCCCATCGCGATGCCCGGCTGGTCCTTGCCGCTGTCGGGCTTCGCTTCGGTGAACTGGTCGAGCAGCGCCTGCTCAGGCCGGGTCGTCATGCGCGGGGTGATGAAGGCGCCGTACAGCGGCCCGCCCAGCACCATCGCGGGCAAGGCGGCCAAAAAGCCGTAGAGCATCGTCGGGCCGACCGTGGTCTTCAAGGTGGCAATCGCGGTCAGCGGGCCAGGATGGGGCGGCACCATGCCGTGCATCGAGGCGAGTGCCGCAATCACCGGCACGCCCACATAGACATAGGCCGAGCCCTTGAAGTTTTCGCGGCTCTCGAGCTTGCGCGCCACGCTGAAGATCAGCGGCAGCATCACCACCAGGCCCACCTCGAAGAACATCGGGATGCCGATGATGAAGGCCACCAGGGTCATCGCCCAGGGGATCATGCGGTCCGAGGTGTGGCGCAGAATGGCGCTGGCCAGGCGCTCGGTGGTGCCCGAGTCGGCCAGGATCTTGCCGAGCATCGCGCCCAAGGCAATCACCACGCCGACCGCGCCCAGGGTCTTGCCCGCGCCGTTGGTGATGTTCTTGGCAATGTCGCCCGGCGCCATGCCGGTGGCAAAGCCCACACCGATACAGACGATCAGCAAGGCCAGCAAGGGGTGCATGCGGATGCGCGAAACAATCAGCGCCACCAGCACCAGCACGCTCACCAAGGCGGTCAGCAGCAATTGGATATCGAAATTTGACATGCGAGAAGATGTGGATTTGTGACACGCATCCCCAGCCACCCACCGCAAAGAGGGGCTTGGGCATGCCCCAACCCTCCCATCCTACGCCGATCAGCCACCCCAGGCTGTAGTCGGATTTCGGCGGGCGGGGCGGCCGCCCCGCTCCCTGCCACCCGCCATCAAGGCGCGGTAGAGGCGCCGGATTCAAACCAGCGCTTGACCAGATCGCGCTCGTCGGCACTCAACCCCTCGGGGTTGCCAAAGGGCATCTTGCGCAGCACCACCACCTGCTGGTAGATCTGCTGGGTGTGCTGGGCCACCTCGCCGGGGCTGTCGAGCTTCACATTCTTTTGCGCCAGGCCCGTGGCGCTGTGGCACAGCACGCAGTGCTGGGCAAACACCTTGGCCACCTCACCATAGGGCACGGCGCCAGCTGCGGGCTGGCTCGCAGGGGCCGATGCGGGCGCAGCGGCTGCTGCGGGCTTGGGGCCGGGGCGCAGCCAGGCGATCACGCCCAGAATCACCAGCACCCCGATCAGCGCATAAGGCCAGGGGTGCTTGTTGCGGCCGAGCTTGTGGCCGTGGCGCAGCACAAAGAACTGGCGAATGGCCGCGCCGGCAAACATCATGCCGATGAGCACCAGCCAGTTGTACTTCTGGTTGTAGAGCCAGCCGTAGTGGTTGGACAGCATCGCAAACAGCACCGGCAACGTGAAATAGGAGTTGTGCACACTGCGCTGCTTGCCGCGCTTGCCGTAGATGGGGTCGACCGGGTCGCCATTCTTGAGCGCCCGCACCACGGTGCGCTGGCCCGGGATGATCCAGAAGAACACGTTCGCGCTCATCGAGGTGGCCAGCATCGCGCCCATCAGCAAGAAGGCTGCCTGGCCCGGGAAGATATGGCAGGCGAGATACGCGGCAATGCAGACCAGCACCAGCACCATGGCGCCCACAATCGCATCGCCATGCTTTTTGAAACCAAACACGCGGCAGATGCCGTCATAGAGCAGCCAGAACACCGCCAGAAAGCTCAGCGCCGTGAACACCGCCAGCGGCGCGCTCATCGCATTGGGGTCGGCCGGGTTGACCAGGTAGATATTGGCGTTCCAGAGGTAGGACACCGTCAGGAGCGCAAAGCCCGACAGCCAGGTGGTGTAGCTCTCCCAGTAGAACCAGTGCAGGTGGTCGGGCAGCTTGGGCGGCGAGACATTGAACTTGACAGGGTGGTAGAAGCCGCCGCCATGCACGGCCCAGAGCTCGCCGCTGACGCCCTGCTTTTTCAGGTCTTCGTCTTCGGGCGGGGTCAGGCTGCTGTCGAGAAACACAAAATAGAACGACGAACCGACCCAGGCAATGGCTGTGATCACATGCAGCCAGCGCAACAACAGGTTCGCCCAATCGAGGATATAGCCTTCCATTGCTCTCATCCTTGGCAGCGTGGGGTCTGCCAGTGCGAGGGAGGGGTGATGCCCGCTCTCCTCATCAAGCAGCCAGCGTGGAGGCACCGGCCACTTGTTGAACCTGCTCACCACGGCGGGCGATCTGAGCAGCAGACAGGCCGCAATCCACAGCCATCATCGGGATGACCGGGGCACCGCTGCGACCTTTTGTAGACTCAAAGTGTATGCAATTTCTGCCACCCAAAGGTCGGCAAAAAGCTGCACAGCCCCTAGATAAAACCCTGATGCAACGCAGCAAACCCGCTGCAGGTGGCCTCTACACCGCATGCATGGCTCCTGCCCGGGGGGCAAGCCACATCAGGCATGCTGCGTTCGCTGCAGATGCTGCAAAAGCTGCGCGGCCACCGCAATGGCAATCACCTCCGGCGCCTTGCCCTGGATGCCCGGCAGCCCGATCGGGCAGGTGATGCGGGCAAACTCCGCATCGGCAAAACCCCGCTCGGTCAGCCGGTGCGCAAAGCTGGCGCGCTTGGTAGCACTGCCAATGAGCCCGATCAGGTCCAGATCGCCGCTGTTGCGCTGGCGCTGCAGGCAGGCCTGGGTGATCTGCAGGTCCTGCTGGTGGTCGTGGGTGAGGATGAACACACTGCTGCGCGGCGCCAGGTCAGCTACCGCGCGCTCGATGGGGTCGGAGTACTCAGTCTGCACATGGGCCGGCAACGCGGGCGGAAACAGCGCCTCGCGGCTGTCCACCCAGGTGATGGCAAGCGGCAGGTTGCTCAGCACCTGCACCAGCGCTGCGCCCACATGGCCCGCGCCAAACACCGCCACGGGGCTGCACTCAGGCGCCAGCTGCTGCGCCAGCGGTTCGCGGTCAGCCTGTCCAATCCGCTGAAAACGCAGATGCACCACACCGCCGCAGCATTGGCCCAGGCGCGGGCCCAGCGCAAAGCGCTCGCTCTGCGGGGCGCCGCCGCTGGCCAGCAGATTGCGGGCCTTGTTGGCGGCCTGCCACTCCAGGTGGCCACCGCCAATCGTGCCCAGTTGGTCCTGCGCAAACACGGCCATCCAGGCGCCGGCATCGCGCGGAGCCGACCCCTGGGTCGACGCCACTTGTACCAGACAGGCCTCCTGCGTCGCCAGGCGCGCCAATAATTGCTGCAGAACGGGCATGCCTTGTTCCATGATGAAGATCGGCCTGCCATACTGCAGGTCCGCTATAGACGGATTTGTACCATGAGCGATCGACCCTCCACCTCCCTGCTGTCACGACTTTGGCATACGCTTTTTCGTATACCGCACCCGTCGCGAACACCTGCACAGGCAAGGGGCAGCGCCAAGCCGCCCCATGCCGCCGAGCAGGAGGACGACCAGGACAGTTATCTCTCGGTGCTGACCCAGTTGCCCGGCGCGCGCATGCCCCAATGGTCCCCGCAAGCCGATGGGCAGGACTCCGTCCTCAACCCGGTCGCCGACGAGGCCTACCGCAAGCAGTGTGCCCAGCACCTGTATGAACGCTACGCCGATCGCATCTACCCTGGCATGCTGCCGCCCATGCTCTATGCCATTGGCGTGCTGGAGCTCTTGCTCGACGAAGACGGCCATATCCAGGACATGAACTGGATGCGCGAGCCCGCGCAGGCCCAGGAGGTGCCGCCACTGATTGAGGCGCTGGTGCAAGCCGCTGCGCCCTTTCCCGCCCCCCAGCATTTGCGCCACGGCGAGGTCATGGTCTCCTACACCGAGACCTGGCTCTGGGATGCCTCGGGCAAGTTCCAGCTGCATACCTTGAGCGAAGGCCAGCAATAAAGGCTGGCATAGGACAGGTGCGACAAGCGCAAAAAAAACCGGCCTGCTGGCCGGTTTGTGCTTTGCAGGCGCGGTGGGCGCTGCTTTATTCCTTGATCTTGGTGATCTTGGCGCCTTGCAGCGACACGCCCGCTTCCAGGCCGGCATTGTTCAGCACAAAGCTGGTCACCGGGGCCTGGGCCGAGGTGGTGTCGATGCTGCCATTGGCGCCTACGCGGCCTGCGGCCACGGTGGCATCTGCACCCACGGACCAGCCATTGCTGTCGCGGAACTTCGCCAGCGCTTCAGGCGTGTTGAACACATAGATGACGGCCTTGGACTGGCCACCGGCCTGCCAGCCGATCGACGCGCCCGTGGTGCTGTAGTAGCTGTCGCTGCGGCTGCCCACGCGCAGCACGCCGCGGCCGTGCTCCACGCCCACCACAAAGCTGCCGCCAATCACTGATGGGAACACCAGCACGCCCTTGGAGCGTGCGACCAGGTCCTTGGAGCCAGGAGCGGTCTGGTACAGGCGCTCGAGCGCGGCGTTGGCGCGGGCGTCTACCGACGTCTCATCGGCACGAGGCGCATTGCTGGTTTCAGGCTTGGTGACCGTGCAGGCCGCCATCGACAGAGCGCCGGCAACCACTGCAGCGGCGACACCCAGGGTGCGCATAGAAAAACGTTGCATACCTACTCCTATGAAATTTGCTGTTATATCGATCAGGTTGGCACCGCTGTGAATCCTGCGGTGCGCCTAGGAGCAAATAGTAGCCATCCCCGATGACGCTGGAAGGCCGCAGCCGCAACTTGCGGCTTCGGCCTACAGTTTTGGCGATGCGCGTTTGAGACAGGTCAAGGGCAGCCGCCTACCCCAATGCCCCACCCGCCCTCGCCCCGCCTCAAGACCCCCGGTACGTCGAATAGCTCCAGGGGCTGACCAGCAGCGGCACGTGGTAGTGCTGGTCCGCATGGGCCACGCCAAAGTCCAGGTTCACCTGGTTCAAAAAGTTGGGGCTGGGCAGCTCCACGCCTTTGGCGGCAAAGTAGGCCGCCACTTCAAAGCTCAGGCGGTAGGTGCCGGGGCGCAGCGTCGCATTGTCAAACAACGGGGTCTGGGTGCGGCCGTCGTGGTTCAGGGTTTCGCGGCGGATGAGGCGCGCTTCGCCGCCATCGGTGGCGTACAGCGCAATGTCCATGCCCGCAGCGGGGCAGCCGTGCATCGTATCGAGAACGTGGGTGCTCAGGCCCATAGGTAAATCTCCTGATGATTCTGGGTAAGATCGGACTGGTGATGTGCACTAAAAGTGTATACACTTTTTGTCATTCGGCCTACTATCCTGACATGGAATCCACCTCAACGTCCACCATTGCCCAAGCCCTGACCCGTGCCATCGTCGAGCACCGGTTGCTGCCGGGCACCAAGCTGGCCGAGCAAAAACTCGCGGACCACTTTGGCGTGTCGCGCACCCTAGTGCGCCAGGCGCTGTTCCAGCTGTCGCAAAACCACCTGGTCACGCTGGAGCCCGCACGCGGCGCCTTTGTGTCCACCCCGTCTGTGACCGAAGCGCGCCAGGTCTTTGCCGTGCGCAAGATGCTCGAAGCGCAGATGACCCGCAGCTTTGTGAAGACCGTCACGCCCAAGCAGATCAAGGTCTTGCGCGAGCATGTGCGCCAGGAAGCTGCCGCCGTGCACCGCGCCGATGTCACCGAGCGCACCGAGCTGCTGGGCGACTTCCATGTGCGCATGGCCGAGCTGATGGGCAACGATGTGCTGGCCCAGCTGCTGGGCGATCTGATCTCGCGCTGCGCGCTGATCACCTTGATGTACCAGTCGGCCAGCGCCGCTGCCCACTCGCATGAGGAGCACGAAGAGATTGTGCAGGCCCTCGCCCGCAAGGATGCCGAAGGCGCCGTGCAGCTGATGATCGCGCACCTGGAGCATGTGGAGCAAGGCCTGCAGTTCGAACGCGAGATTCCCAGCAACGATTTATCCATGGCTCTGTCCTCGATCACGCTATGACCTACGACGCTACCACCCCCTACCCCCGCGACCTGATCGGCTACGGCCGCGATCTGCCCCATGCCCAGTGGCCCCAGGGCGCACGCATTGCCGTGCAGTTTGTGCTGAACTACGAGGAAGGCGGCGAAAACCATGTGCTGCACGGCGACCCGGGCAGCGAGCAGTTCCTCTCGGAGATGTTCAACCCGGCCTCTTACCCGGACCGCCACATGAGCATGGATGGCATCTATGAATACGGCTCGCGCGCCGGCGTCTGGCGCCTGCTGCGCGAGTTTGAAAAGCGCGGCCTGCCGCTGACGGTGTTTGGCGTGGCCACGGCCTTGCAGCGACACCGCGAACTGGCCCAGGCGTTTTCCGATCTGGGCCATGAAGTGGCCTGCCACGGCCTCAAATGGGTGCATTACCAAAATACGCCCGAAGAGGTCGAGCGCGCCCATATGCAGCAGGCGATGGACATCTTCCACAGCCTCTACGGCAGCCGCAGCACCCACGGCCTGGGCTGGTACACCGGCCGCGATAGCCCCAACACCCACCGCCTGGTGGCCGATTTTGGCGGCTTTGCCTATGACAGCGACTACTACGGCGACGACCTGCCCTTCTGGATGAAGGTCGGCAAGAGCGATGGCAGCGCCGCGCACCAGCTGATCGTTCCCTACACCCTGGACTGCAACGACATGCGCTTTGCGCTGCCCCAGGGCTACTCGCACGCCGATCCCTTCTTCCAGTACCTCAAGGACAGCTTTGATGTGCTGTACGCCGAAGGTGACCCTGCTGGCGAGAACCGCCCTAAGATGATGAGCATCGGCATGCACTGCCGCCTGCTGGGCCGCCCGGGCCGCATCACCGCGCTGCAGCGCTTTCTGGACCACATCCAACAGCACCAGAACGTCTGGGTCTGCCGCCGCATCGACATTGCCCGCCACTGGGCCGAGCACTTTCCCGCCCCCACGCTTTGAAAGATGACACAGCGCCGCGCCCGAGCGAAAAGAAGCGCTAGTACCCCATCCATTCGATAGGAAACACATGGCCCTGACCCTGGAACAACTCAACCAAGCCACGCCCGATGCGGCGCTGGCCATGCTCGATGGGCTGTACGAGCACTCGCCCTGGATTGCCCAAGCCGCGCTGGCCCAGCGGCCCTTTGCCTCGCTCGCCCAGCTCAAGCACGCGATGGTGCGCGTGCTGGCGCAGGCGCCGGTCGATGCGCAGCTGGCCCTGATCCGCGCCCACCCGGAGCTGGCGGGCAAGGCCATGGTGGCCAACACCTTGACGGCAGAGTCCACGCTGGAGCAAAACCGCGCGGGCCTGACGCAATGCACGCCCGAGGAGTTCGCGCAGATCCAGCAGCTCAATGCGGACTACAACGCCCGCTTTGGTTTTCCGTTCATCCTGGCGGTGCGCGGGCCACGGGGCCTGGGCCTCGCTAAGCAGGAGATCATCGCCACCTTTGCGCGGCGCTTGAACCACCACCCCGATTTCGAGCGCAACGAGGCGCTGCGCAACATCCACCGCATTGCCGAGATCCGCCTGAACGACAAATTCGGCTACGAGCCGGTGCTGGGCAATGATGTCTGGGACTGGCAGGAGCGCCTGGCCCAGCACAGCGACGAGGGCTTTGCCGAAAAAGGCCAGCTCACCGTCACCTACCTGACCGATGCCCACCGCGCCTGCGCCCAGCGCATCAGCCACTGGATGCGCGACAGCGGTTTTGACGAGGTCGAGATCGATGCGGTCGGCAACGTCGTGGGCCGCTACCGCCCCGCGCAGGAAGGCGGCAAGTACCTGCTCACCGGCAGCCATTACGACACCGTGCGCAACGGCGGCAAGTACGACGGGCGCCTGGGCATCTTTGTGCCGATGGCCTGCGTGCGCGAGTTGCACCGCGCCGGCAAGCGCCTGCCCTTTGGCATCGAAGTGGTGGCCTTTGCGGAGGAAGAAGGCCAGCGCTACAAGGCTACCTTCCTGGGCTCAGGCGCATTGATCGGCCACTTCAACCCGCAGTGGCTGGACCAGGCCGATGCCGCCGGCATCACGATGCGCGAAGCCATGCAGCATGCCGGCCTGTGCATTGACGACATCCCCAAGATCCAGCGCGATGCATCCAATTACCTGGGCTTTATCGAGGTGCACATTGAGCAGGGCCCGGTGCTGACCGAGCTGGATATTCCGCTGGGCATCGTCACCTCGATCAACGGCAGCTCGCGCTATGTCTGCGAAATGGTGGGCATGGCCAGCCATGCCGGCACCACGCCGATGGACCGCCGCCGCGATGCCGCCTGTGGCGTGGCCGAGCTGATGCTGTATGCCGAGCAGCGCGCCGCGCAGGATGGCGATTCGGTCGCCACCGTCGGCATGCTCGAAGTGCCCAGCGGCTCGATCAACGTTGTGCCCGGCCAGTGCAAGTTCAGCATCGACATGCGCGCGCCCACCGATCCGCAGCGCGACGCGCTGGTGCGCGATGTGATGGGCCAATTGGAGGCGATTGCGCACAAGCGTGGCCTGCGCTACCGCGCCGAGCAAACCATGCAGGCCGCAGCGGCCCCCAGCGCACCGGCCTGGCAGCAGCGCTGGGAGAAAGCCGTGGCCGCCCAGGGCGTGCCGCTGTTTCGCATGCCCAGCGGCGCTGGCCATGATGCGATGAAGCTGCACGAGATCATGCCCCAGGCCATGCTCTTTGTGCGCGGCATCAACAGCGGCATCAGCCACAACCCGCTGGAGTCCTCGACCGCCGATGACATGCAACTGGCGATCGACAGCTTCAGCCACGTCCTTCAACAACTAGAAAACGAAACCGTATGACCACGAACAACGCCACCTACGCCGCCCTGGACCAGTGGATCGACCAGCACTTTGACGAGCAGGTGCAGTTCTTCCAGAAGCTGGTGCAAGTGCCTACCGACACGCCCCCGGGCGACAACACACCGCACGCCGAGCGCACCGCCGAGCTGCTGCAGGCCATGGGCTACACCGCAGAAAAGCATGTCGTGCCCCAGGCCGATGTCGAGGCCTATGGCATGACCTCGATCACCAATCTGATCGTGCGCCGCCCCTTTGGCGCGGCTGGCTCGGGCCGCACCATTGCGCTCAACGCCCATGGCGATGTGGTGCCGCCCGGTGAGGGCTGGAGCCATGACCCCTATGGCGCCCGCATTGTCGACGGCAAGCTCTACGGCCGCGCCGCTGCCGTGAGCAAGTGCGATTTCTCCACCTTCACCTACGCGCTGCGCGCACTGGAGGCCGTGGCCAAGCCCAGCCAGGGCGCGGTGGAGCTGCACTTTACCTATGACGAAGAGTTTGGCGGCCTGCTGGGCCCCGGCTGGTTGCTCGAAAAAGGCCTGACCAAGCCCGACCTGATGGTCGCTGCCGGCTTCAGCTACGAAGTGGTCGTCGCCCACAATGGCTGCCTGCAGATGGAGATCACCGTGCACGGCAAGATGGCCCATGCCGCCGTGCCCCACACCGGGGTGGATGCATTGCAGGCCACCGTCGCGATCATGAACGACCTGTATGCGGAAAACACCGCCTACCAAAAGGTCAGCTCCAAAGTCGCAGGCATCAAGCACCCCTACCTGAACATTGGCCGCATTGAAGGGGGCACCAACACCAATGTGATCCCCGGCAAGGTGCTGCTCAAGATCGACCGCCGCATGATCCCCGAGGAGAACCCGGTCGAGGTCGAGGCCCATATCCGCCAGGTGATTGCCCAGGCGGTGGAGCGCTTCAACAGCGAGCGCGGCTACCAGGGTGACGACGCCGTGCGCATCGACATCAAGCGCCTGCTGCTGGCCAATGCGATGACGCCGCTGGCGGGCAACCAGCCGCTGGTCGATGCCATCCAGACCCATGGCGAAGCCGTGTTTGGCGAGAAGCCCCCGGCTGTGGGCACACCGCTCTACACCGATGTGCGCCTCTATGTGGAGCGCGGCATTCCCGGCGTGATCTACGGCGCCGGCCCCCGCACCGTGCTGGAGAGCCATGCCAAGCGCGCCGACGAGCGCCTGGACCTGGAAGACCTGCGCCGCGCCACCAAGGTCATCGCCCGCTCGCTGGTCGATCTGTTGGCCTGATCCAACGCGGCGCCCGGCTGCGCCGCCTCAGCGGTTTTTACATCCACCGCCCCCAGGCCCCGCGCCTGGGGGCGGTTTTGCATGTGGCGGCAGGCATTTTTGTGAACGAGCCACGCGCATCCAACCGGCCACTCCCCGTCGCATGGTGGCGGCTTGAGGGTAATCAGGGGGGTGCGCCATCAGCGCATGTGTATACACTTTTTGTATGGATTTTTAAGACATAACACTGGCTTTTCTGGTCAGAAATTCCCCGCATGAGGAGTGATAAAGATGCAGTCTGACAAACACCCCGTCGACCAGGTGCTGCCCCTGGGGCGCCTCACCACCTTGGGCTTGCAGCATGTGCTGGTCATGTACGCGGGGGCCGTGGCGGTGCCGCTGATAGTAGGGCGCGCACTCAACCTCGACTCGCACCAGATAGCGAAGCTGATCTCTGCTGATCTCTTCGTCTGCGGCCTGGTCACCTTGATCCAGGCCTGGGGAGCAACCCGCTGGTTTGGCATCAAGCTGCCGGTGATGATGGGCGTGACCTTTGCCAGCGTGGCGCCGATGATCTCGATGGCGCAGACCACAGGAGGCGTCTATGGCGCGGGCCTCATCTTTGGCTCGGTCATCGGCGCGGGGGTCATATCGATCCTGATCTCACCGCTGGTCAGCCGCATGCTGCGGTTCTTCCCGCCGGTCGTCACCGGCACCATCATCACGGTGATCGGCATCAGCCTGATGCGCGTGGGCATCAACTGGATCTTTGGCAACCCGGTCGGCCCCACGGCGCCTTCCGTGCCCAACCCCGAGCATGTCAAATGGCTGCAAAGTGCCCAGATGGCCGCCGGTGCGCCGGGCTCGGCGCTGCCGCCCATCCCGCAGGGCCTGGCCATCCTGCCGTCCGTGCCCAACCCCCGCTATGCCGACCTGAGCGGCGTGGGCATCTCCGCGCTGGTGCTCGTCTCCATCCTGCTGATCACCAAGTTTGCCAAGGGCTTCATGGCCAATATTGCGGTGCTGGCCGGCATTGTCATCGGCGCCATCGTGGCCTCGGCCATGGGCCTGATGACCTATGAAAAAGTCGCGCATGCCGAGTGGTTTGACTTTGTCATGCCGTTCGAGATCGCGATGCCGGTGTTCGACCCCATCCTGATCCTGACGATGACCCTGGTGATGGTCGTCGTGATGATCGAATCGGTGGGTATGTTCCTGGCGCTGGGTGACATGACCAACAAGGAAGTGACCCCCGCCGACCTGACCCGGGGCCTGCGCACCGATGGCCTGGGCACCTTGCTGGGCGGCATCTTCAACACCTTCCCCTACACCAGCTTCTCGCAAAACGTGGGCCTGGTGGCAGTCACCGGCATCCAGAGCCGCTTTGTCTGCGTGGCCGGCGGCTTTATCCTGATCATTTTGGGCGTGTTGCCCAAGCTGGGCGCGCTGGTCGAATCGCTGCCCACGATGGTGCTGGGCGGCGCCGGTCTCGTCATGTTCGGCATGGTAGCTGCCACCGGCATCCGCATCCTGTCGAATGTGGATTTCCGCCATAACCGCTACAACGCCATGGTCGTTGCCGTGTCCATCGGCGTGGGCATGATTCCACTGATTGCACCGCAGTTCCGCCAATGGATGCCCCACGCCATCCACCCGCTGATCGAATCGGGCATCCTGCTCGCCTCCATCTGTGCCGTCGCCTTGAACCTGTTTTTCAACGGCGCCAAACTCGACCAGGCCCAGATCATCAAGGCTGCGCAGCAAGCAGATGCCCACTGACAAGATTGCTGCGGTGCAGCATCGAAACTTAGGCCCACTGCCCCCTAGGGGTGAGCCTGCGCCTTTATCATCCGCTTGGTACACACTGGATTGACTCACTCTTATGGCACAACAACTGTCCGCCGCCGAACAGGCACTGCGCGAAGCCGCACTCGAATACCACCGCAGCCCCAGCAAGGGCAAGATCTCCGTCACCCCGACCAAGCCGCTGTCCAACCAACGTGACCTGTCGCTGGCCTATTCGCCAGGCGTGGCCTACCCCTGCCTGGACATCGAAGCCGATCCCAGCCTGGCGGCTGACTACACCTCGCGCGGCAACCTGGTGGGCGTGATCACCAACGGCACCGCCGTGCTGGGTCTGGGCGATATCGGCCCGCTGGCCAGCAAGCCGGTGATGGAAGGCAAGGGCTGCCTGTTCAAGAAGTTTGCTGGCGTCGATGTGTTTGACATCGAGCTGGCCGAGCGCGATCCGGACAAGCTGATCGACATCATCGCCAGCCTCGAGCCCACACTGGGTGGCATCAACCTCGAAGACATCAAGGCACCCGAGTGCTTCTACATCGAGCAAGAGCTGTCCAAGCGCATGAACATTCCGGTGTTCCATGACGACCAGCACGGCACGGCCATCATCTCCAGCGCCGCGCTGCTCAACGGCCTGGAGCTGGTCGACAAGCAGATCGGCAACGTCAAGATCGCCGTCTCTGGCGCCGGTGCGGCTGCCATTGCCTGCGTCGATGTGATGGTGGGCCTGGGGGTCAAACGCGAGAACATCTTCATGGTGGACTCCAAGGGCGTGATCTATGACGGCCGCCCCGGTGGCCTGGACGCGTCCAAGGCGCGCTATGCGCAAAAGACCGAGGCCCGCACCTTGGCCGACGTGGTCAACGGCGCGGACGTGTTCCTGGGGTGCTCGGCTCCCGGCGTGCTGACCGCCGACATGGTCAAGACCATGGCCGACAAGCCCATCATCCTGGCACTGGCCAACCCCGAGCCAGAAATCCGCCCCGAGCTGGCCAAGGCCGTTCGCCCCGATTGCATCATCGCCACCGGCCGTTCGGACTACCCGAACCAGGTCAACAACGTGCTGTGCTTCCCCTACATCTTCCGTGGCGCGCTCGATTGCGGCGCCAGCAAGATCACCGAAGCGATGAAGCTGGCCTGCGTGCGCGAAATTGCCGCGCTGGCCAAGCAGGACGTGAGCGACGAAGTGGCCGCCGCCTACCAGGGCAAGGAGCTCAAGTTCGGCCCCGACTACCTGATCCCCACCCCGTTCGACACGCGCCTGATCCTGCGCATTGCGCCCGCCGTGGCCAAGGCCGCGCAAGAGTCCGGCGTGGCAGCACGCCCGATCGAGGACATCGACGCCTACCGTGAGAACCTCACCCGCTTCGTCTACCAGACCAGCATGTTCATGCGCCCGGTCTTTGCAGCAGCCAAGGCCAATGTGCAACGCGTGGCCTACGCCGAAGGCGAAGACGAGCGCGTGCTGCGCGCCGTGCAAGTGGCGGTGGACGACGGCCTGGCCAAGCCCATCCTGATCGGCCGCCCTGCGGTCATCGAAGCGCGCATTGCCAAGGCCGGCCTGCGCCTGCAACTGGGCAAGGATGTGGACATCGTCAACCCCGAAGACGACCCGCGCTTCCGGCAGTACTGGGAGGCCTACCACGCGCTGATGGGCCGCAATGGCGTCACGCCTGAGGTGGCCAAGTCTGCCGTGCGCCGCTCCAACACCGTGATCGCCGCACTGATGGTGCACCTGGGCGATGCCGACGCGATGCTCTGCGGCGTGATGGGCCGCTTTGACCGTCACCTGGGCCATATCGAAGACGTGCTCGGCCACAAGACCGACGCCAACCGCCTGGCCACCGTGAATGCGCTGATGCTGGAAGGCCGCACCCTGTTTATCGCGGACACCTACATCAACGAAGATCCGACCGCCGAAGAGCTGGCCCAGATCGCCAAGCTTGCCGCGCAAGAGGTGCAGCGCTTTGGCCTGCCCCCGAAGGTGGCCTTCCTCTCGCACAGCAACTACGGCTCGTCCACCCGCAAGTCGGCGCTCAAGATGCGCGCTGCCCGCGACCTGTTTGCCGCTGCCAACCCCGACATCGAATGCGATGGCGAAATGCATGGCGATGCCGCGCTGGACGAACACGTGCGCGAGCGCACCTTGATCGAGTCGAGCCTGACCGGTGAGGCCAATGTGCTGATCTGCCCGAACCTGGACGCCGCAAACATCCTGTTCAATGTGCTCAAGACCACCGCCTCGCATGGCACCACCATCGGCCCGATCCTGCTGGGCAGCGAGGCCCCCGCCCATGTGCTGACCCCATCGTCCACCGTGCGCCGCGTGGTCAACATGACGGCCCTGGTCGCCGCCCAGGCCCAAGCGCGCAAGGAAGGCAAGTAAGCGCTGGCGCGGCGCAGGCCGCGCCTTTGCTTGCGCAGCAAGCCACACCACACCACACCTAAAGATAGCCCCAGGCATAGCGCCTGGGGCTTTTTTACATCTGTGCCTCTGCCCAGGTGCCCCTCAGCCCGCCCCCTTCACCAGCCGGTCGAACAGCTGCGCATCGCCCATCTGCCCCCCTTTGAGCATCAGCTCCAGCCCATCGATGCGCGCATCATCGCTGCGTGCCACGCTCATGGTCACTCCGGGCGCTAGGGTGCTGTGGAAGGCCAGCCCCCACAGCCCCAACGCCTGCGTCGCCAGGCTGGAGGTATCGCCGCCCGCAATGCCCAAGCGCTTGAGGGGCTGGCCCTGTGCCGCCATCAGGCGCAAGGTCTCTGCCAGCAATTGCGCGCTGCGCTGTGCCACCGCTGCCGTGGTCGCGGCGTCTAGGGTCTGATCGGGTCGGCTGGTGTGCGCCAGCATAGGGCGCCCCTGGAGCAGCCCCTGGGCCAGCTGGGCCGCGCAAGCGCTTAGATAGCCCTCCTCGGCCAACAGCCGGCCCACATCCACCTCCCGCTTGTCAAACTGCTGGCTGGCCGCGATCTGCTGGCTGGAGACCGGCGACAAGCTGCCCACCAGCACCAGCACCGGGCCCTGCGCGGGCGCCAGCGGTTCAGCCGCTGGCACTTCCCCCAACAACCCCAGTTGGCGCCAGCCTGCGATCAGGCACTGCTCCACGCCGCTGGGCCCCACGGCCAGCAACGGCGCTTGCTGCGCACGCGCCCACAGCAGCGCGCCAATCTGCGGCAGCTGGGCTTCGTGCACCAGGTCGATCAGCAAGGCATCTGGCACAGGGCTTGCTCCTTCCTGAGCCTGCATCCAGCGGAGAAGCACGTCGGTATCGGCGCCCGCCAGCTCCAGCTGCCGGGTGCTCAGCAGCCGAATATCGGCCAGCCGCTGCTTGGCCAGATGCAGGCGAAGATCGGCCTCGTCCATGGGGGTGACGGGGTGCTGCCGCATGGTGGGGTGGCGGTCAATACGGTGAACCGCCCCCCCTGGCCCGGCCTGCGCAAACAGGTTGCCAAAGGCGCAAAAGCGCCCGATATTGGGCTGGCCGCCAACGATCACCGCTGGCGATGCGCCTGCCACCTTGCGCAATGCCGTCACAGCCGCGCCAATGCTGCCCACATGCGGGGCGCTGTCAAAGGTGGAGCAGCATTTGTAGTGCAGCAGCGGCGCGCCGCTGGCGGCCATGAACTGCGCCACCGGCGCCAGCACCTCGGCCATCGCAGCGGGGGCCAGGCTGCGGGCCGCACCGGCGATGCCAATGGCCTGCAAGGGCCCAGCCTGGGCCCGTTGCGCCTCGGTCGGAACCTCCAGAAAAAGCAGAGACCGCAGGCCCGCCTGCGCCACCGTGGCCAGGGTGTCGGTCGCACCGGTAAAGTCATCGCCATACCAGACGACAGCGGGCTTGCCGCGCAGCAAGGTGTCCAGCATGTGGCCTATCCACGCTTGCCAAAAAACTGCAGTGCCCGCGCCAGCTCCGGCGCATGCCAGGCATAGTCGTCCAGGCTGCTGCCTTCACGCACGGCAGCCCAGGCCTGGCGAATGCTCACCACGCCAGCGGCGGGGCCATCGGGGTGCGCCAGAATGCCGCCGCCCGACATGAACAGCAGGTCATCGCTTTGCAACGCCGCCCAGGTGGCAGGCACCGTACCCGCCCACTGGCCCGATGAGAAGGCGGGCAGCACGCAGTCATCCTGCGCGGCCGACAGGCGCCGCTGGCAGTCTTGCGCCGATTCCACCACCTCAGCATCAGGCTGCGCAAACTTGCCTTGCAAGCCATGCACATGCACATGGTCCACACCAGCCAGGCGCCACAGGGTCTGGTAGGCCTGGTAGCCCATGCCCAGCATCGGGTCGCGTGACAGCGCGCCATAGCCATTGCGATGCGCATGCAGCGCCAAGGGCGTGTGGCGCCGCAGGCTCTGGATGCCCGACAGCCCGCACCAGTTGATGCTGGCCATCACGCAGCTGCCGCCCTCCTGCTGCACCAGGTCGGCATGGCGCAGCATGGCGCTGGTCTCATCGGTGATGTTGAAGGCCACCATCACCCATTTGCCGGTGCGCTCCCGGTGCTCGCGGATCACGCGCATCACGGCAGGAATGCGCTCCTCAAGCGGCGCATGCGCCGGGTTGGCCGATACCTCATCGTCCTTGATAAAGTCCACACCCGCGTCGCAGAGCTGCCGCACCAGGTCGGCCGTCTGCTGGGCCGATAGCCCCACATTGGGCTTGATGATGGTGCCCACCATGGCGCCTGCGCTGGCCCCAATACTGCGCCGCGTGCCGGCCACGCCCATCGTCGGCAGATCGAACTGGTCGCGGTAGTCCGGCGGGAGGTCCAGGCGCTCCAGCCGCAGGCCCGATACCTCTCCCAGGTCATACAGATTGCCGCTGACGGTAGCGGCCAAGGTGGGCAGATTGGCGCCCACATTGGCGATGGGGAAGGCAATGCGCACACGCGCACGCTGCCAGTTGGCGCCTGCGCCATAGCCTTGGCGCTCCAGCCAGGCATTGGGCAGGCTGGGCCGCTCCACCGTGCCCAGCGGCTGCACCTGCAGCACCTGGGCACGTGCGCGCGCGCGCAGGTCATCGGTCTCGCCGGCCACGCGGGTGAAGGTGCCGCAGGACTGCTCACCGGCCATCACCTCGGCCACGGCCTCGGGCGCCAGCGGCGTCTCAATCAGGTAGCTGGCTTCAAAATGGGTAGATTTCATCGCATTTCCAGGCCCAGGGCGGGCCGGCCATCACAGGGTGTTGAGGTCAGGGAAAGGGCGCACGGGGTTCTGACCATCCCAGTCCTGCGAGGCCGCACGGATCAGATCAAACATCTTTCCCTTGGGGCCCATCACTTCGGACAGCTCGATCACCGTGCCCGGGTGGTACTCGGTGTCAAAGTAGATAAAGCGGCCGTTCTTGCCCACCTCGCCACTCATCTGCGGCTTGAAGCCCTGCGCCAGCAAGCGCTGCAGATCGGCGTCGTAATCGGTGGTCCAGTACGCCACATGCTGCAGGCCCGTGCGGCCCGCGCGCAGAAAATCGCGGTACATCGACGGCACATCGTTGCGCACCTGGATCAGCTCCACCTGCACAAAGCCCGAGTTGGCCAGCGCCACCGAGTTGTGCGGCTGGTAGCGCTCGCCTGCGTACTGGTAGTTCTCGATCGGCACCTGCGGGTTGTAGAACCAGGGGCCCACGCCCAAGGTCTCGCTCCAGTACTGCATCGCGGCCTCGATGTCGTCGACCACATAGCCCAGCTGGCGGATTTCTCCCAAAAAGCGGCTCATAGCTTGTCTTTCGTTTGTTGTTAAGTTGGTTGTTGCGTTGGTGGCATGGGCGCTGCCTCACGTGGGTGCACGCGATGCAGACCAAGGCCGGGAAGCTGGCCGGGTGGCCTTGGGGCCGCAGTCCGCTTATAAAAATCCGGTAGAAATCCAGGGAATGGCCGCGACAAAAAGCAGCCCGACAAACAGCGCCAGCATGTAGCCGCCGATGGGCCGAATGCCCTCGTTGGGGTTGACCTTGCTGATCGCGCAGGCGCCGTAGTAGCCCACGCCAAAGGGCGGCGCAAACAAGCCAATGCCCATCGCGAAGATCACGACCATTGCGTAATGCACCTCGTGCACGCCCACCTCCTTGGCGATGGGGAAGAGCAGCGGGCCAAACAGCACGATGGCGGGGATGCCTTCGAGCACACTGCCCAGCACGATGAAGCAGACGATGGAGATCGCGAGGAACCCCCAGCTGCCGCCCGGCATGCTGGTCATCGCCTTGGCCAGGTCCGACGAGAAGCCCGACTGCGTCAGCCCCCAGGCCATGCCAGTGGCGCAGCCGACAATCAGCATGATCGCGCCCGACAGCGAAGCGGTCTCGACCAGCATGGGCTTGAGGCGCCGCCAGTCAAAGCAGCGGTAGATGAACAGGCCCACCAGCACCGAATAGACCACGCCGATGGTGGAGACCTCGGTCGCCGTCGCAATGCCCTCCACGACCGCGGCGCGGATCACAAAGGGCAAGGCCAGCGCCGGCAGCGCGATCACCAGCAAGCGGCCAATCTGCTTGCCGCTAAAGCGCTCCACACCGCCCAGTTCCTCTTTGCGGTAACGCCACCACACGACGCAGCACAGCGCAGCGCCCAGCACCACGGCGGGCAGCATGCCGCCGGTAAACAGCGCGGCAATCGATATGCCGGTGACCGAGCCAATCGTGATCAGCACGATGGACGGCGGGATGGTCTCCGTCTGCGCGCCGGTGGCCGACAGCAGCGCGACCAGATCGCCCTCCTTGGCGCCGCGCTTTTTCATCTCGGGGAAGAGCACCGGCGCAATCGCCGCCATGTCGGCCACCTTCGATCCCGAGATGCCCGATACCAGGTACATCGCGCCAATCAGCACATAGGACAGCCCACCGCGCACGCGGCCCAGCAAGCTGGCCAGAAACTGGATCATAGCCTTGGCCATGCCGGTCATCTCTATGAGCGAGCCCAGAAAAATGAACATCGGCACCGCCAGCATGATCAGGTGCGACATGCCCTCATCCAGGCGCCCCACCATCACCACCAGCGGTGTGCGGGTGGTCAGCGCCAGGTAGCCAAAGGTGGCCAGCGCAAACGAGAACGCAATCGGCACACCGGCAAACACCGTGCCCGCCACCACCAGCACAAAAAAGATCACCAGGTTGAACTTGCCCAGGCTCTTGAACAGCGGCTGGCACAGCCAGAACAGCAGCACCAGCGCAGCCACCATGGCCACCGCCGCCAGCGCCTTTTGCCAGGTCGTCTGCGTGAGCAGGCGCAGCAGGGCCACCACGGCCATCAGGCCCATGCCCACCGGCAGCGCTGCGGCGCGCCAGGCATTGCTCAGCTCCATCGCCGGGGTGGTGATAAAGGCCTCCTCCTCCGCGTACTCGTAGGCGGGGCCCAGCACCATCAGCAAAAAGGCCAGCGATGCGGCCAGCGCAAAGGCCTCCAGCGCCGCGCGCAGGCCTGGCCGCACATTGTTGATAAAGGCCGTCATGCGCATGTGCTCGCCCCGGCGCAGCGCCACCACGGCGCCCAGCATGGACAGCCACAGAAACATCAGCGAAGCCAGCTCATCGGACCAGACCAGCGGCTGGTGGAACACATAGCGTGCCACCACGCCGGCAAACAGCACGATGATTTCGGCCAGCACCAAGGCAGCGGCCGCTGTCTCGACGATGGCGCCCAGGCCACGGTCAACGCCACGCGCGAGCGAGGCCAAGGCGTTGTCGGGCGGCGCAGCAGAGTGCCCCGCCAGCGCGGGGGTTGCAGGGTGGGACATGGCAATGCTCTTTCAGGGCGTGAATCAGAGCAGCGCTCAAGCGAGCTTGCCAACGGCGCCTTCGAGCAGGCTCCACACGTCCTTGCCAAAGCGGCCTTGCCAATCCTTGTAAAAGCCCGAGCTGCGCAGCGCCGCGCGAAAGCTCTCCGCATCGGGCTGGTTGAACTGCAGGCCCTTGCTGGCCAGATCGGCCTGCACCGAGGCATTGAGCTGGCTGATATCCGCACGCTGCGCCATGCCGGCATCGTTGATCGCCGTGGCCACGATCTTCTTTAGCTCCGCCGGCAGGCTCTCCCACATGCGACCATTGGCAATGAACCAGTAGCCGTCCCAGATATGGTTGGTCAGCGAGCAGAACTTCTGCACCTCGTAGAGCTTGGCCACCTGGATGATGGGCAGCGGGTTCTCCTGCGCATCCACAATGCGCGTCTGCAGCGACGAGTACACCTCGGAGAACTGCAGGCTGGCCGGCGCCGCGCCCAGGCCCTTGAACATCGCAATCGGCATCGGGCTCACCGGCACGCGGATCTTGAGGCCATCCATGTCCTTGGCGCTTTGCACCGCGCCCTTGCTGCTGGTGGTCTGGCGGAAACCGTTGTCCCACATCTTCTCGAACGCATAGAGCTTGCGCTTGGCAATCTCGGCCCGCACCATCGCACCCAGCTGGCCGTCCATGGCCTTCCAGACCTGGTCGTAGTTGGTAAACGCAAAGCCCACCGCGTTGATGGCCGCTGCCGGCACCAGGGTCGCAATCACCAGCGCCGACGGCGTGAAGAAATCGATACCGCCCGAGCGCACCTGCGCCAGCATGTCGGTATCACCGCCCAGCTGGTTGTTGGGGTAGATGGCCATTTCCACACGGCCATTGGTTTCCTTGCGGATGTGGTCGGCCGCCTCTTGCGCGCGGACGTTGAGCGGGTGGCTGAGCGGCAGGTTGTTGCCGTATTTGAGCGAGAACTCGGCCGCACGGGCGATCAATGGAAAGCCCGAGACCACGCCTGCGGCAGGCAGGGCGGTCAGTCCCTTGATGAGGGAACGGCGGCTGAGTTCGGTCATGCTTGTCTCCTAATATTTGATTTGAATTGATGTAATGGCACAGATCTCATACTGGAAGATATGCAAACGACTTGCTATAGTCAAACGCACAAAATGATTGAATCTGATGTTTTCTGATGCCTAGCCACCCAGCAATGCCCCCGCAGCGTCTCACGCTCAAAACCGTGGCCGCCCTGGCGGGCGTCTCCACCGCGACCGCCGACCGGGTGCTGAACCAGCGCCCCGGCGTGCGCCCCATCACCGTGCAGAAGGTGCGCCAGGCCGCGCAGGCGCTGGGCTACCTGCCCGATGCCCTGGCCGATGCCGCGCCCCAATCCGCGCCCTGGAAGCTGGCCTTTGTATTGCCCCAGGGACAGAACCCCTACCTGCGTATGCTGGGCGACACCATTGGCTTTTCAGAAAGCCACCAGGCGCCGTTCAATGTGAAATGCCAGGTGGAATATGTCGAGAGCTTCAACCCCGAAGCGCTGGCCGCCACCTTGCTGCGCCTGGGCAAGCGCGTGCAGGGCATCGCCTTCATGGCCATCGAGCACCCGGCCGTGCGCGAAGCGGTGCAGCAACTCGCCGACCGGGGTGTGCCGACCTTGACCGTCATCTCGGACCTGGACAACAGCGCCCGTATCGCCTATGTGGGGCTGGACAACCGGGCCGCCGGCCGCACCGCCGCCTACCTGCTGGCCCGCTTTATCGGCAGCCAGCGCCGCGATGCGCAAATCGCACTGATCGCAGGATCGCGCAGCTACCTGGCGCATGAGGAGCGCGAGGGCGGTTTTCTGCAACTGCATGCCGAGCAGTTCCCCGACATGCAGATCCTGGGCCTGCGCGAGAGCTATGACGACTCCTCCCGCAACTACCAGCAAACCAAGGAGCTGCTGCAACGCCACCCGCATATCGCCGGCATCTACAACATCGGTGGTTCATCCGATGGCGTAGGCCGCGCATTGCAGGAAGCCGGCCGCGAGCACCAGGTCGTCCTCATCGGCCACGGCCTCACCCCCGACACCCGCGCCCTGCTGATCAACGGCACCATGGACGCCGTCATCACCCAAAGCCACCTGGGCATCATCATGAGCTGCATCCGCATGTTCAGCAATCTGCGCGACCAGCTCGACACGATGACGGCGGTGGACATTGTGCGGAGTCAGGTCATTTTTCGGGAGAATTTGCCTTGAGGGGCGGGGTCCCCCATTGCAGTACACGCGCCAAGCACGTACCTAACTCACATACCTCCTGTAGCTAGAATCCACTCCCAAGTGCTCTTCAGCGGAATCCCCCGCCTCCCCCAACCCAAGGAATGACATGCATCCTGTACCGCGCTTGGCCCAACAGCTTGTCACTGAATGGGCTGAAGACCTAGCTGTGAACTGTCAAGAGGTTGTTTGCAGATTTGAGCCTGGCCATCGGGGTAATTCGACCAATGCCGCTGTGAGGCCTGTGCCAGTTGTAGTAATGCTGCCAGCGATGTAAGGCTTGTGCTCGCTCAGCTGAATTCTGGTATGTCCAACCATAGGCCCACTCGCGCAGCGCCGATTGGATGAATCGCTCGGCCTTGCCGTTGGTCTGTGGCCGGTACGGCCTGGTGAACTTGTGCTGCACGCCCAAGGCGTTGCAGGCCGCAGCGAACTCCCTTGAGCGGAATGCCGCACCGTTGTCGGTCAGCAGGCGTTTGATGCTCACTCCAAGCCCCGCGTAGTACGCCACGGCGTTGCGCAGAAAGGCGACGGCTTGCGGCGTTTTCTCGTCCGGATGCATAGCGGTAAAGGCAATGCGTGCGTGGTCGTCAATGGCCACGAACAGTGTCTCCCATCCCGCACCATCGACCGAATCGCGCCGATTGCCTGTGACGCGGTGGCTGGGCCGAACGATGCGCCCGAGCTTCTTGGTATCGATGTGCAGCATGTCTCCAGGCGCATCGTGCTCATAGCGAACCACGGGCTCGGACGGCTGCAGATCGCTGAGTCGAGACAGGCCCGCACGGGCCAATACCCGGCTCACGGTGGACGCCGAGACGCCTGCGTAGCTGGCAATGCGCGACTGCAGCATGCGGCGTTTGCGTAGCTCAACAATGAGTAAGGCCTTGGACTCGCAGATGGCTTTGGGAGAGCAAATGGGCCTGGAGGAAGCATCGGCCAGGGCTGCTTCGCCGCCCCAGAGGTAGCGGCCCAGCCACTTGCGAGCGGTCTGTGCGGTGACGCCTTGAAGGGCTCCGGCCTGAGAGGCATCCAGGCCTTGCAAGGTCATCTGTTTGACCATCTCCAGTCTCCGGGCAAAGGTAAGTCGGGCATG
This sequence comes from Comamonas koreensis, assembly GCF_014076495.1. Classification (NCBI taxonomy): domain Bacteria; kingdom Pseudomonadati; phylum Pseudomonadota; class Betaproteobacteria; order Burkholderiales; family Comamonadaceae; genus Comamonas; species Comamonas koreensis. The sequence continues at coordinate 4,256,562 of NZ_CP043575.1, forward strand.
CTTATGAGTGTTCATCCGGTTGGCTGTCCTGAGTGGGTTGGGTGTTTGGCGACTTCCAGTCTCTCAAATCCAACCCGGATGAACACCGGATACAACCTATTGAACCTTCACACCTAGCCCCTGTCCTTGGCCGCTCTGTTGAAGAAATACAGCAAAAGGGCCTGGGCGCAGCAGACTTTCCATCGAACGGAAGCTTGCACATCAAACTGATGGACGGCTCGTTTGTTCAGTTCGAACACGCATTCCATGTGGTCAATGCGCAGAAGTTCGCGATTGCGGTCTTCACGGAACACTGCGGCTACCATGTCTTCCCTTTCCATGAAGCCGAGGTGTCCCGTATCCAGCGCGAGGTTCTGTTTGTGCAAGCGTTTTAGGGATCTATCCATTCCCGCAACCAATCGATCCCAACGCGCCGGTCGGCTCCGTCACATCTCATCAATCGCCGTACTTGCAGCGCTACCCTGCGCCCCCGCCAGCCCTTCCCCCGCCTCAATCGCAAAGCGTTCCCGGCAGTTGATATAGAAGCTCGCGCCAAAGCGCCCGACGGGGAAGAACTCCTGCAGGCGCACCCGCCATTTTTCGGTGTCGACCAGGCCGTCACGCACGGCCAGCCATTGCACGCGGCCGATAAAGACATAGCGGCTCGCGGTTTCCAAGGTTTCGTGCAGCAAGCATTCGAAGGCGACGGGGGCTTGCACGATGCGTGGGGGGCGCACGCTTTGGGAGGGGGTGGCTGTCAGGCCCGTGTGGTCCAGCTCGCTCTCGTGCGGGGCCAGGCGGTCGCCGCAGCGGTGCATGGCGGCGGCCATCGCTTCGTCGGCGATGTGCACCACAAACTCCTTGTCGCGCAGGATGTTGGTGGCGGTGTCCTTTTGCGCGGTGTCCTGCAGCTTGTTCACGCTCAGCATCACCACCGGTGGGTCCTCGCCCATCATGTTGAACATGCTAAAAGGCGCGGCGTTGACGGTGCCGTCGGCGCCCAGGGTCGTCACCAAGGCTATGGGGCGCGGCACGATCAGGCTGGCCATCAGCTTGTAGCGTTCGTAGGTGCCCAGCTGGGCAAAGTCGATCTCGGTCATGGGCGCTTTCTCATCGTCTGAATGGGGCATTTTGCTTGCAATTGCCATGCCCGGGCGGCGCCGCCCCAGTAGCCGACCAAGCATGTATACAAGCTGCACCAAGCAGATGCGCTGCCATGCATCTGCGCGTGCACGCCCCAGCTGCATCACCTGGAATTTGCACCAGGCTGGTGCAGCTACGCACGCCAATACAGGGGCTTACAAACTGGCACCGATCTTGCAAACGACCTTGTATGCAACATCGGAGGCTCCCCATGCACAAGCGCAGTTTTCTGAAGACCACCGTCGCCGCTCTGGCGCTGTCCTGGGGTGCGGCCCAGGCGGCAGATGCGCCCATCAAGTTCCAGCTCGACTGGCGCTTTGAAGGGCCAGCCGCCTTCTTCCTGCAGCCCGTCGCGCAAGGCCTGTTCAAGGCCCAGGGCCTGGATGTGACGGTGGATGCCGGCAATGGCTCGGGCGGCGCGGTGCAGCGCGTGGCATCGGGCACCTACGACATGGGCTTTGCCGACCTGGCCTCGGTGATGGAGTTCCATGCCAACAACCCCGACGCGCCCAACAAGCCCGTCGCCGTGATGGTGGTCTACAACAACACGCCGGCCTCGGTGATGGCGCTCAAGAAGTCGGGCATCAAGACCCCCGCCGATCTGGCTGGCAAAAAGCTGGGCGCGCCGGTGTTCGATGCCGGCCGCAAGGCCTTCCCCATTTTTGAAAAGGCCAATGGCGTCAGCAACGTGGCCTGGACGGCGATGGACCCGCCGCTGCGCGAAACCATGCTGGTGCGCGGCGATGTCGATGCCATCACCGGCTTTACCTTTACCAGCCTGCTGAACCTGGAGGCGCGCGGCGCCAAGGCCAGCGATGTGGTGGTGATGCAGTACGCCGACTATGGCGTCAAGCTCTACGGCAATGTGATCATCGCCAGCCCCAGGATGATCCAGGAGCGGCCCGAGGCGATCAAGAAGTTCCTGACCGCCTTTGCCCAGGGCGCCAAGGGCGTGATTGCCAACCCGGCCCAGGCGATCCAGTCCGTCAAGGCGCGTGATGGCATCGCCAATGTGGCGCTGGAGACGCGCCGCCTGCAGCTGGCGATCGACACCGTCATCAACAGCGCCGACGCCCGCAAGGAAGGCTTTGGGCGCCTCGACAGCAGCCGCCTGAGCCTGATGGCCGCCCAGGTCTCCGATGCCTATGGCACCAAGACCCGCGTCAAGGCCGAAGACGTCTGGAACGGCAGCTTTCTGCCGCCTGCCGCCGCGCTGGATGTGCTCCCCAAGAAGTAAGCCATCCACCAGCTGAGCACATCGCATCGCCCCGCTCCCTTTCACTGATCAACCACCACCTGACGAGACCATCCCGTGAAAAAACGCAGCTTCCTCCATGCCTCCATCGCCCTGCTGGCCGCCGCCAGCACCTGCAGCGCCCTGGCCCAGCCGCTGACGCCGCTCAAGTTCCAGCTCGACTGGCGCTTTGAAGGCCCGGCCGCTCTCTTTGTGCACCCCGAACAAAAGGGCTACTTCAAGCAGGCAGGTCTGGATGTGACGGTGGAAGCTGCCAGCGGCGCGGGCGCGATCCAGCGCGTGGCCTCGGGCACGCATGACCTGGGCTTTGCCGACCTGGCGGCGCTGATGGAGTTCCATGCCAACAACCCCGATGCGCCGATCAAGCCGGTGGCCATCATGGTGATCTACAACACCACACCGGCATCGGTGATGGCGCTGAAGAAATCGGGCATCACCAAGGCCAGCGACCTGACCGGCAAGAAGATGGGCGCACCGATTTTTGACGCAGGCCGCCGCACCTTCCCAATCTTTGCGCAAGCCAATGGCGTGGGCGCCGTGCAGTGGACGACGATGGACCCACCGCTGCGCGAAACCATGCTGGTGCGTGGTGATCTGGATGCCGTCACCGGCTACACCTTCACCAGCCTGCTCAACCTGGAAGCGCGTGGCATCAAGGCCGAAGACGTGGTGGTGCTGCCCTATGCCACCCATGGCGTGCAGCTCTACGGCAATGTCATCATCGCCAGCCCCAAGCTGATTGCCGAGAAGCCCGAAGCGGTGCGCGCCTTCCTCAAGGCGTTTGCGAAAGGCGCCAAGGAAGCGATTGCCGATCCGCAGGCCGCCATTGCCTCGCTCAAGGCCAAGGATGGCCTGGTCAATGTGCCGCTGGAGGTGAAGCGCCTCAAGCTCACCATCGACACCGCCATCGACAGCAAGGGCGCGCGCGAAGAAGGCTTTGGCCAGCTGCGCCCCGAGCGCCTGGGCCTGATGGCCGAGCAGGTCGCCAAGGCCTATGAAACCAAGAACCCCGTGCCCGCCCAAGCAGTGTGGAACGGCAGCTTTCTGCCCAGCGCTGCCGAGCTGGACATCCTCCCCAAGCGCTGATCCCGCCGCCTGCAGGGCGCTGCCCGCGCCCTGCCCTTTTGAAGACGATTGCACCCTATGACGGCCTCCCTCCAAGACCCTGCCTTTGTTGAGTTTCGCGATGTCTGGCTGGCTTACAACGACGAGTTGCAGGCCAAGAACCAGTTCGCTGTCGAAGCCATTGACCTGCAAGTGCGCCGTGGCGAGTTCATCGCCATCGTCGGCCCCTCGGGCTGCGGCAAATCCACCTTCATGAAGCTGGCCACCGGCCTGCGCATGCCCAGCATTGGCAAGATCCGCATCGATGGCCAGCCCGTCACCGGCCCGCTCAAGATATCGGGCATGGCCTTCCAGTCGCCATCGCTCTTGCCCTGGCGAACCACGGTCGACAATGTATTGCTGCCGCTGGAGATCGTCGAGCCGCACCGCAGCCAGTTCAAGGCCCGGCGCCAAGAGTACGAAGAGCGCGCCCGCCGCCTGCTGCAAAAGGTCGGCCTCGCGGGCTATGAGGACAAGTTCCCCTGGGAGCTGTCGGGCGGCATGCAGCAGCGCGCCAGCATCTGCCGCGCGCTGATCCATGAGCCCAAGATGCTGCTGCTCGACGAGCCCTTTGGCGCCCTCGATGCCTTCACCCGCGAAGAGCTCTGGTGCATCCTGCGCGATCTGCATGCCGAGCAGCAGTTCAACGTCATCCTCGTCACGCACGACCTGCGCGAATCGGTGTTCCTGGCCGACTCCATCTACGTGATGAGCAAGAGCCCCGGCCGCTTTGTGGTGCGCCGCGATATCGACATCCCCCGCCCGCGCGATCTGGAGCTGACCTACACCAAGGAGTTCAGCGACATCGTGCATGAGCTGCGCGGCCACATCGGTGCGATGCGCAAGACCGGCACCGTGATCAACCAGTAAGCGCCCAGGCCCATTCACTTATGTACAAGCTCAACAACCCCAAGCTCGAACGCTGGTCACCCTGGCTGCTGCTGGCGGCCGTCGTCATCGTCTGGCAAATCATCTGCTCGGCCTTCCAGGTGTCGGAGTTCATCTTCCCCAGCCCCTTGCTGATCTGGCAGCAGTTTCTGGAGTTCCACGCCGTCATCGCCGCGCATGCCTGGCGCACCTTCTGGGTGACGATGGCAGGCTTTGGCGTGGCCATCGTCGTCGGTGTTTTGCTGGGCTTTTTGATTGGCAGCTCGCGCCTGGCCTACGCCGCCGTCTACCCGCTGATGACCGCCTTCAACGCGCTGCCCAAGGCCGCCTTTGTGCCCATTCTCGTCGTGTGGTTTGGCATCGGCATTGGCCCGGCCATCCTCACCGCGTTTCTGATCAGCTTCTTCCCCATCATGGTCAACATCGCCACCGGCCTGGCGACCTTGGAGCCCGAGCTGGAAGACGTCTTGCGCGTGCTGGGCGCCAAACGCTGGGATGTCCTCATCAAGGTCGGCCTGCCCCGCTCGCTGCCCTATTTCTACGGCTCGCTCAAGGTTGCCATCACCCTCGCCTTTGTCGGCACCACCGTGTCCGAGATGACCGCCGCCAACGAAGGCATTGGCTACCTGCTGATCTCTGCCGGCTCGTCCATGCAAATGGGCCTGGCCTTTGCGGGCCTGTTGGTGGTGGGCGCGATGGCGATGGTGATGTACGAGCTGTTCAGCTTTGTTGAGAAGCGGACTACCGCATGGGCGCACCGAGGCGCGAACAACCACTAGAGCCGTTAACACGACCCTTGATACGTCGTTGCCCTGACTTGTCGTACTAACGTACTGCCTGCGTCAGGACGCCTCGTCTCAACCGCAAACCTACGGTTTGCTGGGCCGTGTGAACGGCTCTATAGCGGATCGAAGCTTTCAGGCTGAATCACAGCAACCGCAACAAAGGGGCCCGTTCCATGAAAGGGTCCCTTGGTGTTTGGTGACAGCGGCTAAGAGTCGCTAACACGACCCAGCAAACCGAAGGTTTGCGATTGAGACTAGGCGTCCCCGACTAGGCGTCGAGCCGCAGGCAGTACAGTAGTACGACAAGGTTCGGCAACGACGTATCAAGGGTTGTGTTAGCGACTCTAAATCTGCACCGCGCGGCCGATGAACTGGATCGGCCCCGTCGGCTTGCCAATCGGCGATCCGCCTGCGGGCTCCAGGGTCAGCTCAAACAACTGGTTGGGCTGCAGTGGTGGCAGCTTGTCCACAGGCACCTCAATCGCTTCACCCGGTTTGACCAGGCCCAGCGACACCGGGGCGCTCCAGCCATCGGCCTTGGTCCAGAACTGCAGCGATTTCTCGGCCGGCACCACATCGGTACCCAGCGGCACCAGGCGCAGCCGGTCTGCCGCCTGGGCCTGCACCAGCCAGCCAGGGGCCTGGCTTTGCGGCGCGGCCAGCACCACAAAGTAGCGGGCGGGGCCAGGCGCCGGGGCGGGGCCCAGCACCAGCACACCGGCCAGCACGGCAGCAGCAGCAAAACCGCTGCCGGCCAGGCCACGCCACAGCGCCAGGCTGTCCCAATGCCACCAGCGGCGCGGCACTGCGGCGGCGGCGCGCTGCGGCTCGGCTGCGGGCCACAGGCTGGCGGTAATGCGCGGCCACAGGCCCGTGCTCGGCTCTTGCGGCGGGGCCAGAGTGGTCAAGGGTTGCAGGCGCTGCTCCCAGGCATCCACGGCGGCGCGCAGCGCAGCATCCTGCGGCAGGCGCTCTTCGATTGCGCGACGCTCTGCAGCATCCTGCGTGCCCAGCACATACTGGCCGGCCAGCGTCTGCAGGTCGTCCGGGCTGTCGCCATCGGGCGGCAATTGGTGGTTGGTATCGGCGCTCATTGCATGCATTCCCGCAGGGCGCGCAGGCCCCTCTGTATCCACGCTTTGACGGTTCCCAGCGGGGCCTGCACCCGCGCTGCAATCTCGCTGTGGCTGCAGCCATCTACATAGGCATGCAGCAGGCATTCACGGCGCTGCGGCTCCAGGCCTTCGAGGCACTGGCCCAGGCGGCCCAGCTGGGCCTGGCGGTCCAGGGCATCGCCCTCTTCCTGCCAGGCAGCCATCGCGGCGCTGGCCTCATAGGCAGCGGCGGTCGGCTCATCCAGTGTGCTTTCGCGGGCGCTGCTGCGCACCCGGTTCAATGCGGCATGCCGAACAATGCTATAGATCCAGCCTCTAGCCGCACCCCGCGCCGCATCAAAACTGTGCGCCTTGCTCCAGATCGCCACAAAGGCATCGTGCAGCACATCTTCGGCCGCTGCGCGGCTGCGCACAATGCGCATCGCCACCCCCAGCAGATAGCGCGACTCTTGCTCGTAAATACGCTGCAGCGCATGGCGGTCGCCACGCGCGCAAGCAGCTAGCGCCAAGGCATGGTCAAAATTGTCGTCGGTCACAGAAGCGGCAGGCGGCATGAAGGCAATCCACGAAGAAGGAAAGGGGAGGAAATCCTTCTTCGAGTGTAGCCGCTATAAAACAGAAACTTACATAGGCTTCCAGAAGATGTAGTCAGCTTGGTACTGCACCACCGTCTTTTGGCCCTTTTGTGCTGGCATGCAAGGCTTGTCAGCCGGTGCCACACCGCCCTTCAAGGCCACGCGCTGGATATGGCTCACACCCACCAAGGCACCGCTGCCCATCGCAGGGTTGGCCTTGACCAATTGGTAGGGCAGGTTGCCGGCACCCGATGGCGCTACTGCCAGCTGCGTTGCCGTCAGCTTGGAGCCGTCATTCGCTTCCCAGGTGGCAGGCGGGCCATAGTAGCGGCCCACCGTCTTGCCAGCGCGGTCCTTCAGCACCGCATCGGGGCCCACAAACACCCATTCGGTCTGGCCGGGGGCATTGGCCTTGTCGCGGCATTCGTAGGTGATGTCACCGCTACCCACTGTTTCCCAAGCCACTTTGTGGCCGGCTGGCACCTGGATGGTTGCTGGCAGCGAAGCCTGCGAAAAGGTCATTTCCTTTTTGTGCATCGAGCCGCAAGCGGTGAGCAGGCCGATGGAGGCCACTGCGGTGGCGATGGCGGCGATACGGGGTGCTGTGCGAGAGGTCAACATACGAGTTCTCCTAAGTGAGGGGGACAGAAGGACGAGAGTGAAAACAGCGCTAATTAATGTGCTGTTAGTGGTACTAGTCGCCAGTTGCTGGAATGGATGCAGTGGATGCAAAAATTTTTTTGCCCTGCCTGCATCGCCTCCCTGATCCTCTTCTTTACAAGCTTCGCTCTATTTGTTGAATCCACTGCGCCACCCGCTGCGTATTCCAAACAGCCGCAACGTTTTTCGGCTGAACATCCACACGCAAGGAGCATCTCATGGCCTCGATTCAAAGCACCCGCAAACTGGTCTCTTATGGCATGGCATTCATGGTCGCAAGCACATCAGTCGCTGCAATCGCCAAAGACGTGATGGTGGGAGGAGCGCCCATGCTGCCTACCAAGGACATCATCGACAACGCCGTCAACTCCAAGGACCACACCACCCTGGTGGCAGCAGTCAAGGCAGCAGGCCTGGTAGAGACCCTTAAGGGCCCAGGCCCCTTCACTGTGTTTGCCCCCACCAATGCCGCATTTGCAGCGCTGCCCGCCGGCACGGTAGACAACCTGCTCAAGCCTGAAAACAAGGCCATGCTGACTACCGTGCTGACCTACCACGTCGTCCCCGGCAAGTGGGATGCCGCAGCGATCAGCAAGATGATCAAGGACGGCGGAGGCATGGCCAGCATCAAGACCGTCAGCGGCGGCACCTTGGTGGCCAAGGCCCAAGGATCCAAGGTCATGCTGACGGACGAGAAAGGCGGCACCGCCACCGTCACCATCCCCGATGTCTACCAATCCAATGGCGTGATCCATGTGATCGACAAGGTGCTGCTGCCTAAATAAGGCTGGCATCTGCTGATGGGGCCGCAGCCGTTGCAGCGCATGCAGGGCTGCGGTAACCCAGACACCACCCCGCTGCAGGCCGCCGATAAGTGCCTGCGGCTTTGGCGTTGGCGTGCTCTGCCTGTGCAGGCTGGCGGCAAACAGATCGCCCCGCTGCGACAGATGCACCCACCACATCTACAGCAGCCCGCCATTTAGCCAAAACCCCGGCATAGCCATCCATTGCGCCTAAGGCGCAGGCAGCGCTCCTAGGCTGGAGTACAGTAAGCGCCATCTTGCGGCCTGGCAGCAGCCAGCGCCCACTCCCAGCAACCAGCTCTCCTGCCCACGCATGCCGATCTCCTTCACGCCCGTCAAGGCCGCCAACTCCCTCGCCGACCAAGTGGCCCAGGCGCTGGAGGCCAGTATTCGGCAAGGGCAAATGCAACCGGGCGACCGCCTGCCCACAGAGCTGTTGTTGGTGGCGCAGTTTGGCGTGAGCCGAACAGTGGTGCGCGAGGCCTTGTCCCGCCTCAAATCCAGCGGCCTGGTCGCCTCCCGCCAAGGCAGCGGCGTTTTTGTACAAGCGCCTAGGGCCGAACCGCTCGATCTGGAAAAAGGCCATGCCGCCTCACAAGAGGCCGTTATCCAAATCGTAGAAGTGCGCCGCGCGTTAGAGGCCGAAGTGGCAGAACTAGCGGCCGCCCGCCGCAGCACCGCCGATCTGCGCCGCATCCGCGCTGGCGTCAAGGCCCTTGCCAAAGCCGTGGCCGACGGCCAAGACGGCGTAGCCGAAGACGTCGCCCTGCACCGCGTCATCGCCCAGGCCTCCGGCAACCCCTTTCTGCTCAGTACCTTGGATTACCTGTCGCAGGTGCTGGCGGGCGCCACCCGCATCACGCGAGCTAATGAGGCGCGGCGGCAGGACTTTGCGGCTGCTGTGACGCAAGAGCATGCGCGGATTGTGGAGGCGATTGAGGCGGGGGACCCGGCGGCTGCGCGAGCGGCAGCGACTGCGCATATGAATAACGCGATTAACCGGATCCGGCAGGCGGATCCGGCGTTTTGGCGGCAGGATGGCGAGAGGTTGGCTCGGGTGTTGTTGAAAAAAATTTAGCGCATTGATAAATGCACAAACGTTGGAGCAGTGTTAATTTTTTCGATGTCCAATCTTCAAGCAACCTATATCCGAGAACGCATAAAACGCTTTACGCCCTGACTTCTAAGCGATCAAAGCCTTCCACTAACATCCATCCTGAATTAGGTTATCGTAGTAGTAAATTATAATTGATAGTACAAATATCAATTAATTAACATAATATCCCTTGCCATTCAAATACATTTCAGATGCTGATGAGAGTACAATTTTTCGTAATTTAGCATTATTACTTAATTTATCTCAAACCACTTCCCTTGAATTAAAAAGTATTTTAAGAGTTTCTTAAACATCTAACGAATATAATTCAAAGAAAATTTAATAATCGAACATTATTATGCCAAATCACTGGCAAGCCACGCATTAAAAATACGCTCTGCTTGCCATTCAGGAATTAGATCCACTTCCGAAAGAATTCCCGAATTTCTCAATTCATCAATGAAACTATCGGATCTCAGCTCCAAAACCAAAGACCCCCCTGACCAAATATGTTTTGCAGCACATGCAAAAGAGAATGACTCTTTCGTTCGACCTAGCTTATGCATTGCTTCCGCCACCCAGAATCTTAACCATCCAACGTTATGAAAGCTCGACATTTTCTTTGACATTTCTCGGCCACTAAGTTGATAGAATTTGAGAGCCATGGGCATATCATTATTCAAATAAAAACATCTACCTACATTACCATAAAATTCGGCTCCCTTACCACTTTCAACACTCAGTGCCTCAGTTACAGTGAGCCCTTCCAATAAATATTGCAACGCGGCCTCAACATCACCGTTATCACGTTGCGCGAGCGCAAGCGTATACCCAGGTGAGGATGGAGGCGAAAAATCAATATTTTTCAATAATTCAACAGACTCCTCTGCGAAGTAAATAGCTTTTTTGTAATCTTCATTTATCCATGCATCGAAAGCCAATATTTCATTCATATTGACCATGTCTGCACCACGTTTCCCAACAGACGCCACATAATTATCCATCAATGTCCGAACTTGTGCGTGCTCACCCATGTGAGATAGCTGATGACAGACATTACTGATTAGCTTTCGCAAGTCCTTTATCTCATCAACTGCAGTAAGCCATTCCACGCTAGCAAGAATCTTTTGACCTAACCTTACAAAATCCTCTATTAGACCAGCACGCTCCAATTCATCTCCGATGCGCAGCAGATCAGATACAGCCATATTCCAATCATTTTGATTGCATAACACCTCTATCTTGTGAATCCAAAGCTCCAATACCGAATTAGGAATTTGCTCTTTACCCAAAAGATTTGTAACGTAAGCAAGTTTTTTATTAAAGTATACAATTATCTGCGATATAAAGGTCTCACGATCCTTTTGCGGATACTCTCGACGAAGAAACTGTTTGACCAACGGATGTAAATCCACCAGCGTTTTATCATTGAGATCTCTGCGCTCTTGAATAATATTTAAATCTCTAAGTCTCTTGAGAAGCTTTGATAGCTTGTTGTATCTGAGACCCGTAACGTCTTCAAGGACATCTTCCGACTCCGGCCGTTCTAGCTCCGCGAATATTCGTAAGAATTTTTTCTGCTCATCCGAAAGAAGCTTATAAGTAGATCGGAGAATCATCGCGGGCACATCAGATTTTGAGGACTCTACTTCTTGAAGTATTGATGGAAGTTTCCGGTCATTGCTAAGGAGTTGGGCTGCAAGCATGGAAACATACAGAGGGTGCGCCTCAGTCAACCGCATTAGATCACTACACTCCTCATCAGAGAGTTGGTGGCCACCACTTTTGTTTGCAAAGAGCACTTTGACGGATGCTTCATCAAGTCCAGGTAAAGAAAAGCTAAAAAATCTACCATGTGCAACTTCAACTTTAGGCCGACAAGTCAGAATTATTTTCACCTGACACTTAGCATCGAGCAGACGATTGCAAATTCCTCCAATAACGCCTAAGGGTGCCTGCCCCTCGATATCGATATAGGTATCAATATTATCTAAAACTAGTGCAATTTTTCGATTCTGACTGTATTCAATTATTAGATCTGCAAGATTTATTGCAGACGCCTGGCTTAATGATTCCGCCAAAACCTTACCATTCGATATTCTCTCAATAAAAAGAGACAATGCGGTTTGCGCGGTGTTACTTTCCTCTCTACAATCCCGCCAATCTTTGAAATAATCATCGCTTAAATTCGATAAAAGTTTCGCAGCAAGCGCTGATTTACCAAGACCGCCTAGGCCTGTCAAACAAATTACTGTCGCCTTAGCCGCTGTTAATTTCTCTATTTCGCTCGTTCTTCCCACGAAATCATCTATCCGAGGAGTTGCATCTACACGACGCTCGCGAGGTATTCCAACAAGCTTTACCATTTCCTTTTCTCTTGGTGACAAAATTTCTTTTTCACTCACCACACATACGCTTTTATCCTCAACTTTTGGGACATCAGGAATCAGAACATCTGCCAACATTGGAAATACTTCATGGCAGTCAACATCACCATACAGCTGAACTCTCCCACGATCCATTCCGGGTCTCAAGCGTGTTAGCAATTTACTTTCAGCCATTTCTAAATGATGGAAATCATCTGACTTAAATGCCCAGAGAAATTCATGCTCAGATGCATCATCCATCACCACGCTTTCAATTGCGCTCCCTACAACATCATCCCAACCTCCATAAGCCACGACTAGAACTAAAGTCGTTCTGAATACTTCGGAAAGATAGTTTTTTAGCTGTGGTCTATTTTGTCGAAGTTGGTGAGGTGTATGTAATGTATCAGACCCTCGCCAGAAGCCATGCAAATGAATTACATTAACTCCTTCAGCTTCGGTTGCTGATGGGTTCCCGTCGCGATGATAGAAAGATGAGAAGCTCACCCCACCTGCTCTTTTTATTCCAATTTCTATAAGCGGGTCGAAATTAGTGGTGATTACTCTATTCCCAAACAATTCAGGCTTCAGCGCAAGTATTTTACCAATCGCGTTTACTGCTGGTGGCAAATACCAATGGGCGGGATCATATGATTCCGAATTATCGTGTAAATCTGGTCCAGAATAGGCCTCCAAAACTGATTGCTTAATTAGTAGATTTGCATGTCGTGCTCCACGCAATCCAAGAACATGCTCAAATGCCTCTTGGTAGGGATTGGAATCAGGCCTCTCCATCTTTTGCTTCAATGCTTCCAATGCCAAAGGATCCTGAGAAAATTCGCGTCTAATACGATCTATTACCCGTGACACATCGGATACGCCCTTTTTATTTCCATAGTCATAAGAAATAGGTGCTCCAACTATTAAAGTTATTTTTATATTTTCAGAAATAGCAAATTTAATTCGACTAATAAGATCATTTCGCTTAAACAAAACCATTACACCCTCGACTAATTTAAATGCAATTAAATTTAATGAATATTAAAATTGATTGAAATTCTCATTTACAAGTGCAAAACCACAGAAAATAGCAAACAGTTAAGGAGATTCTTCATATGAAAATTAATAATGTGTCGCACAGCCAATGTTGATGCAAAACAGTTGACGTCACATCAGTTGTAACATAATATGACAGATCACCGTTTATGCAAAGACTGCATTGAATTCATGGAGGTATTTCTACAACACAAGCCTGAGTTGGACATTTCAAATGTATGCACATCGCCAAATAACATCTGCCTTTGGGTATTATTTATACAATTGATTTTTTCAATATTGTATTCATAGATGTACCGTTACGAACACCGGTGGCAATATGCATTACTGATAAAAATGCGACCAGATTTGTTGTCTCGTACACTCAGATCAGCATCTAGGAGGTCTGCCTATAACGCTCTCACCCCAACAAGGCAAACTCTGACGCCCACCCCCGCCTCCGCAGCCGCAGAATTTGCCCATGCTCGCTGCTTCTGCATCTGCCAACGCCCCACCCGCTGACGTCATCACCCTGACCGACAAAGGTCTGTACTGCGCGGCTGGGGATTTTTTTATTGATGCCTGGAAGCCGGTACACCGCACTTTGGTCACCCACGGCCACTCGGACCATGCCCATGTGGGGATGGGCGAGTACTACTGCAGTACGACCAGCGAATCAATTTTGCGCTGGCGGCTCGGGGAGCAGAACATCCATGCGCTGCCGTTTGGGCAGACGATCACGATGGGGGAGGTGCAGGTATCGCTGCACCCGGCGGGGCATATCCTCGGCTCGGCCCAGGTGCGGGTGCAGCAGGGCAATGCGGTGTGGGTGTTCACGGGCGACTTCAAGCGCGAGCCTGACCCGACCTGCGAGGCGTTTGAGCTGCTGCGCTGCGATACCCTGATTTGCGAGGCGACCTTTGCCTACCCGGTGTACGCCTGGCCCACGATGGCCCATGAGGTGGAGCGCATAGAGCGCTGGGTGGCGCATTGCAAGGAGCAAGGCAAGGCGGCAGTGCTGTATGCCTACAGCCTGGGCAAGGCCCAGCGGGTGCTGGCGGGCTTGGCTGGCAAGCTGGATGCGCCCGTATTGCTGCATGGCGCGATGGCGCGCGGCACCGATATTTACCGGCAGGCAGGCATTGCGCTGGCCGCTACCGAGATGGTGGCCGATGTGCCCACCGATACCGATTTTGCTGGCCGCATGGTGCTGGCTCCACCTTCTGCGCAAGATTCCGCCTGGCTCAAGCGCTTTAAACAGGTGGAGCAGGGCTTTGCCTCGGGCTGGATGCTGCTGCGCGGCAACCGGCGGCGTCGCAATATGCAGCGCGGCTTTGTCATATCGGACCATGCCGATTGGCAGGAACTCGTCGACACGGTTACCGAGAGCGGCGCTCAGCGCGTGCTGGCTACCCATGGCAATACCGATGCGCTGATCCCCTACCTGCAGAGCCTGGGCATACAGGCAGAGCGCCTGCGTACCGCCTATGGCGATGAAGAGGAGGCGGCCGAATGAACCGCTTTGTGGCGCTGTACCAGTTGCTGGACGAGGCCTCGGGCACACGCGACCGCGAGCTCGCCCTGCAGCAGTACTTTGCCGGCGCCACTGCGGCCGAAGCGACCTGGGCCGTCTATGTGCTGAGCGGCGGCAAGGTCAACACCGGCAAGAACCGGCTGGCCACCACCACCGAGCTGCGCAGCTGGGTGAGCGAGCTGACCGCCCTGCCGCTGTGGCTGGTGGAAGAGAGCTACCGCCAGGTGGGCGATTTGGCGGAGACCTTGTCGCTCTTGGTGGCGGCCTGGCAAAAGCAAAGCGCCAACCACCCTGAGCTGGTGGCTGCGCCCGGCGCTGCCGTGGCCCCCGATGCTGATGCGCCCTGGCATGCCTCCTTGCTGGGCGCAACCTTCAAGCCTCCCGACAACGACAGCCGCCTGGACGAATGGACCGAGCAGTTTTTGCTGCCGCTAGTGGCCGCCGATACCGAGCAGCGCAAGCGCGCGATCCAACAAGCCTGGCAGCAGCTGGACACGCCTTCACGCCTGGTCTTCAACAAGCTGCTCACCGGATCGCTGCGCGCCGGCGTCAACAAGCGCAGCCTGCAAAACAGCCTGGCGCCCCTGGTGGGCATATCTGCCGCCGATATGGCCCACCGCATGGTGGGCGAATGGCTGCCCAGCGCCCAGGCCTATGAGGCCTTGATGGACCCGGACACCAGCGCGCAGCTGCTGGACAAGCCGTACCCCTTCTACCTCGCCTCCCCCTTGCCGCAAGAGCCAGACGCACTGGGCGACCCCAAGGACTGGCTGGCCGAGTGGAAGTGGGATGGCATACGGGTGCAGTTGGTGCGGCGCCAGGGCCATGCGCCGTATTTGTGGTCGCGCGGCGAGGAACGGCTGGATGGCCGCTTTCCCGAGCTGGAAGCCGCCGCCGCACTGTTGCCGCGCGATATGGTGCTGGATGGCGAACTGCTGGCCTGGGACTACGAGCAGAACAAGCCGCTGGGCTTTGTCGCGCTGCAAAGCCGTATCCAAAAACGCAAGCCTTCGCCCAAGCTTATGCAGACGGTGCCAGCGCGCATTCTGTTCTATGACTTGCTGGAATTTGAAGGCGAAGACCTGCGCGCCCAGCCGCTGCAGCAGCGCCGTGCCAGGCTGGAACAGGTGATCAACCAGGCCCAGCTGCCCGCACTGGGCCTGTCGCCCCAGTTGCCATTTGATGACTGGGAGGCACTGGCCCCGCTGCGCAACACCGCTGCGGAACGCAATGCCGAAGGCCTGATGCTCAAGGCGCTGGCCTCCCCCTACAAGGAAGGCCGGCGCCGCGGCGATTGGTGGAAGTGGAAGGTGGACCCGTTCAGCATTGATGCCGTACTGATCTATGCGCAAAGCGGCAGCGGCCGCCGCAGCACCTTGCATACCGACTACACCTTTGCCGTGTGGAGCGGCGATGCGCTGGTGCCTGTCGCCAAGGCCTACTCGGGCCTCACCGATGTGGAGATTTTGCGGTTGGACAAATGGATACGCAGCCACACGGTGGAGCGCTTTGGGCCGGTGCGCTCTGTCACGCCCAGCCTCGTGTTTGAGATTGCCTTTGAAGGCGTGAACCGCTCCACCCGCCACAAATCGGGCGTGGCGGTGCGGTTTCCGCGCATCTTGCGTTGGCGCGAGGACAAGACTGCGCAGGATGCCGACCAGCTAGGCGCCTTGCTGGAGTTGGCCGATGGCTGATCTGGACAACAGCACAGCCCCCAGCGGCCGCGCGATGCAGCGCGCGGCCAAGCGCTGGCGCGACTGGTTGAAGGAGCAGGACATAGGCGCGGCCGTCTTCCAGCAACAGGCCTGGCGCGCCTATGCCGAAGGGCACAGCGGTCTGATATCCGCCCCCACCGGCCGGGGCAAAACCTTGGCAGCGCTGGGGGGCCCGTTGATGCAGGCGATGGCCGAGGCCGAGACGTCCGAGGGCCGCGCAGCGCATGGCCCGCGCATGCTGTGGGTGACGCCATTGCGCGCGCTGGCTAGCGATACCCGCGAGCGCATCACCGGCCCGGTAGCAGCCGTGCTGCCCCATTGGCAAGTGGCGATGCGCACCGGCGACGCCACATCGCGCGACCAGCGGTTGACCGATACCGGCAAGGCGCAGCTGGTGGTGATAACGCCTGAGTCGCTTGCGCTGCTGCTGAGCCATGAGCGCAGCCGCGAGCAGTTCAGCCAGCTGCGCTGCATCGTGGTGGATGAGTGGCATGAGCTCTTGCCCAGCAAGCGCGGCGTGCTGCTGCAGCTGAACCTGGCGCGCATCCAGGCGCTGGCACCTGGCGCGCAGGTCTGGGGTTTGTCGGCGACGATTGGCAACCTGGCAGAGGCCAGCGATGTGCTGCTGAGCGCCTGGCAGGTGAAGGAGCCGGCGCTGGTCCAAGACATGCGGCCCAAGCCTTTTCATCTGCACAGCATCACGCCGCCGCTGGGCACGCGCATGCCCTGGGCGGGGCATTTGGGCCTGGCCAATTTGGGCGAGGTGGCCAAGCTGGTGTTCAGCGCGCCCAGCACGATTGTGTTTACCAACACCCGCGCGCAGGCCGAGCTGTGGCACACGGCGCTGGCGAGCATATGGCCGGAAGATGCCGAGACCTTGGCGATCCACCACGGTTCGCTGGACCAGGGCGTACGGCAGTCGGTGGAGCAGCGCCTGCGCGCTGGCACCCTGCGCTGCGTGGTGGCGACCAGCAGCCTGGATTTGGGCGTGGACTTCCCGGCAGTCGAGCGCGTGATCCAGATTGGCGGGGCACGGTCTGTGGCCCGCATGGTGCAGCGCGCCGGCCGTGCCAAGCACCGGCCTGGTGCTGCCGTGCATGTGGAAGCCGTTGCCACCCAGGCGATGGACCTGGCCGAGTTTGCCGCCGTGCGCGAGCTGGCCGAGGCCCAGGTGTATGAGCGGCGCGAGCCCCTGCGCCTGTGCTTTGATGTGCTGAGCCAGCATGCGATGAGCGCGGCGCTGGCGGGAGGATTCAGGCCGCCGGAGCTGTTGGCCGAGGTGCGGCGCACAGCGGCTTTTCGTGATCTGAGCGATGCGCAGTGGCAGTCCGTGCTGGCGTTTCTGGAGCATGGCAGCGATTCGCTCGTGCAGTACCCGCAGTACGAGCGCCTGCACTGTGCCGATGGCCTGTGCCAGCCAGCCAACACCGGCGTGGTGCGCATGCACCGCATGTCGATTGGCACGATCACCGCGCATGGGGCCGTCAATGTGCAGTACCTGCGCGGCGCGCGGCTGGGCTCGGTTGAAGAGGCGTTTATCGCGCGCCTGAACGCTGGCGATGTATTCAACTTTGCCGGACGCAGCCTGGTGCTGGTGCGGCTGGAGAACAACACCGCCTGGGTGCGCCGCAGTGCCCAGGTAGGCCTGCTGACGCCGGCCTGGGCCGGCTCGCTGATGCCGATGTCCTCATCCTTGGGTGAGCGCATGCAGCAGCTGCTGAGCACCGCCGCTACCAGCCCTGCCGCCGATGACGCGCCGCACGCCCGCGAGCTGCAATGGCTGCAGCCCTTGCTGCAGCTGCAAAGCCAGCGCTCGCTGGTGCCGGGTGCGGGCCAGCTGCTGATCGAGCAGGTGGGCAAAACACAAACAGTCCAGGCGGGCAAGACGGCGCCGCTGTTTGTCTATCCCTTTGCCGGCCGCGTGGCGCATGAGGGGCTGGCGGTGCTGATTGCCACGCGCCTGGCCCACATCCAGCCCAACACCTTTGCCTGGGCCTGCAATGAGATTGGGCTGATGATCCAGCCCACCTTGCCCATCGATGCGAATGCGGTGGACTGGTCAGAGATATTTCAACTCGACGGGCTGGATACCGATCTGCGCTCTGCCGTGAACTTCAGCGAGCTGGCACGCAAGCGCTTCAAGGAAATTGCACAGATTGCCGGCCTGGTGCAGTCCAAGGTGCCGGGCAAAAAGAGCCGCGCCAGCGACCGGCAATTGCAGGTCTCGGCCAGCCTGCTGTTTGATGTGCTGAGCAAGTATGACCCCGAGCACCTGCTGCTGCGCCAGGCCCGGCAAGAGGCGCTGGACCAGGAGCTGCACCTGCCAACGATGCAAAGGCTGCTGGCCAGCATTGCAGGGCGGCAGATCGCATTGCGCTTTCCGGCCAAACACACGCCGTTCTCGTTTGGGCTGTGGGCGGAGAGCTTTCGTGGCCAGCTCAGCAATGAGACCTGGCAGGACAAGGTGCGGCGCATGGCCGCGCAGCAAGAGCGCCAAAGCCTTGGCGACACCCACCCCCGACAGGCCGCCCACCCGGGCGCCCCGACCCAGGGAGCGGCCCGCCGCGCGCGCCGCTCCCGGCAACCAGAGGACCGTTCTTAATGGCAGGTACGCATTCCGCCCAGCTCTTCTCCCCAATTCAAGTCTCCCCCTCGCCCCAGGACCATGTTGCCGCCAGCATTGCCGGCATGGAGTTTTTGGTACTGGCAGAGCGGGCGCTGTTCTGGCCCCAGGAGAGCTTGCTGATCATTGCCGACCTGCACCTGGGCAAGAGCGATATCTTCCGGCGCCGGGGCGTGGCCGTGCCGCTGGAAGTGCAACGCCAAGACCTGCTGCGCCTGCACCAGGTCTTGCAGAAATGGCAGCCCCAGGAGCTGGTGATTCTGGGCGACTTTGTGCATGGCCGCTTTATTGGCGAAGACACCTTTCAGCTGTGGCAGAACCTGCGCCGCGCCAACCTCAAAACCCGATTTAGCCTGACACGTGGCAACCATGACCGCTTCTTGCAGACCGAAGCCCTGCTGCTCGATGACGTGCACACCCACCTGGTGCGCCACCAGGTGCTGATGAGCCATGAGCCCATGGGCCCGGGCGTGCACCACTTTGCGCTCAATATCCACGGCCATATCCACCCTGCCATGCGCGTGCCACAGCTGCGCAAGCGCCTGCCTTGCCTGGCCTACTCTGCGCCCTACCTGAACCTGCCGGCGTTTTCTGAGTTCACCGGCTCGGGGCCAATAGCCGTGCAGCCGCTGCATGCCTGGCTGTTTGCTGACGAGGGGCATGCACCGGTGGCGGTGTACTAGCGGCCCGGTTCGCTGCGGGGGCTGCGGCCGCCGGTGCCGCCCTTGGCGTTGTTCTGGTGTCTCGTTGTCACCTGGTTTTTCGCGTTCGCTCTGCGCCCTGTGCAGGCCTACCACCAAGCCAGGCGTGCCTTTGCGCAGATCGGCTGATGCGGTAAACCGCCAAGCTCGCACGGGTAGGACGGCATTTGGACTACAAGAATTTCAAGCCCCAAAAGCAGAATGAAAGCCTTATCTAACAAGGAATAGCAATGGTTACCACCACATACGTAGAAGACGACCGTGTCGTCGCTGGCGCCGTACCACGCGCTATCGCGGGCCACAGTGAAAGCGCGGTCTCCTGGGCCGCCATTTTTGCCGGTGCGCTGGCTGCAGCGGTGCTGTCGCTGCTGCTGTTCATGCTCGGCGTCGGGCTGGGCCTGTCGTCGGTCTCGGTCTGGTCCGGCCGGGGCGCCGATGGCGACACCATTGGCTGGGGCGCGGTGGCCTGGCTGGTGTTCACCCAGCTGGCATCCGCTGGTGTGGGTGGCTATATTGCAGGCCGCCTGCGCACCAAGTGGCAAGGGGTGCACACCGATGAGGTTTACTTCCGCGACACCGCCCACGGCTTTCTGGCCTGGGCACTGGCCACGATGCTGATGGTCGCAGTGGCCGGATCGCTGGCCGGTGCTGCCATCTCGGGCACGGCCAAGGCAGCCGGTGCGGTGGCCACCAGTGCTGCGCAAATCGTGGGCGGCGCCGCCAGCGGTGCGACCAGTGCCATCGGCGGAGCCGCGTCTGCTGCCATCACCGGCGCTGCCGGTGCCACCGTAGGCAAGGCCAGCGAATCGGGCTCGGACCTGAACTACTGGATCAACAGCCTGCTGCGCCAGGGTGGCCCTACCGAGCAGCAAAAGCAGGACATGAAGGACAGCGCGCAAAACGCCGCCCAGAAGGCCCGCTCCGCCGCCGATGACGCCAGCGAGATGAGCACCGTGTTTGTGCATTCGCTGCAAGCTGGCTCGCTGTCCAATGACGACCGCCAGTACCTGGGCCGCCTGGTGGCACAGCGCACCGACATGAGCCAGGAAGAGTCCGAGAAGAAGGTGCAAGCCACTTACGACCAGGTCAAGCAACAGATCGACAAGGCCAAGCAAGCTGCGCAGGACGCCGAAGTGAAGGCCAAGCAAGCGGCCGAGCAAGCCCGCAAGGCCACCGCCTACTCGCTGCTGTGGATGTTTGTGGTGCTGCTGATCGGGGCCTTTGTGGGCAGCCTGTCTGCCACCTTTGGCGGACGCCAGCGCGACGCGTAATTGACCATCGACCTGACCTGAACACAACCTTTGCCCACGGGCAAACCTAGAAAGGAACCACCATGCGATCCATCCTGCTGTGGCTGATTGGCGTACCAATCCCGATCATCATTTTGATTGCGCTGTTCTTCCACTAAGAGCAGCCCCCCAAGACACCCAGGCCGCCCACCAGCGGCCTTTTTTGCGCCCCACTGACACAGGAGGCGGGCGAGCAGCTCGGAGTACGCATACAGCCAAGCCCTCCAAACGCCTACAAGCGCGCTGCCGCGCAGCGGTCATCCTTGAAGGCTTGAGCCCACCGGCAGACATGCACTGCCACCCTAACTTGGAGATCCACGATGACCACCCGCAAAACGACTTCGTCCGCAGCCCCCACCCAAGGCGCTGGGGGCGAGCTGCACGAGCAGGCCGGTGACGGCCACCCGGTAATGACCACGCAGCAAGGCATTCCGGTATCCGACAACCAGAACTCGCTGCGCGCCTACGGCCGGGGACCCACCCTGCTCGAAGACTTTGTGCTGCGCGAGAAGATCACCCACTTTGACCACGAGCGCATTCCAGAGCGCATCGTGCATGCACGCGGCACGGCAGCGCATGGCTACTTTGAGCTGAGCCACTCGCTGAAGAAATACACGACGGCCAAGGTGCTGACCGAAGTCGGCAAGAAGGTGCCGATCTTTGCGCGCATGTCCACGGTGGCAGGCGGCGCCGGCTCGGTCGATACACCCCGCGATGTGCGCGGTTTTGCGATCAAGCTCTACACCGAGGAAGGCAACTGGGACCTGGTGGGCAACAACATCCCGGTGTTCTTTATCCAGGACGCGATGAAGTTCCCCGACCTGGTGCACGCCGTGAAGATGGAACCGGACCGGGGCTTTCCGCAAGCTGCTTCGGCGCATGACACGTTTTGGGATTTCATCTCGCTGATGCCCGAGTCGATGCACATGATCATGTGGGCGATGAGCGACCGCGCCATTCCGCGCAGCCTGCGCACCATCGAAGGCTTTGGCGTGCACAGCTTTCGCCTCATCAACGACCAGGGCGAGAGCACCTTTGTGAAGTTCCACTGGCGCCCGCAGCTGGGTATCCAGTCGACGGTGTGGGACGAGGCGGCCAAGCTGCAAGCGGCCGACAACGACTTTCACCGCCGTGACCTGTTCGAAGCGATCGAGGCCGGCCATGCCCCCGCCTGGGATTTGTTTGTGCAGCTGTTCACGCAGGAAGAAGCCGATGCCCTTCCGTACGACCACCTGGACCCGACCAAGATCATTCCGGAAGAAGTGATTCCGCTCACCAAGATCGGCAGCTTTACCCTGGACCGCTGGCCGGACAACTTTTTTGCCGAGACCGAGCAGGTGGCGTTTTGCCCGGCCAATGTGCCGCCCGGTATTGATTTTTCGAACGACCCGCTGCTGCAAGGCCGCTTGTTCTCGTACCTGGACACGCAGCTCTCGCGCCTGGGTGGGCCCAACTTTACCCAGATCCCCGTGAACGCGCCCAAGTGCCCGTTTGCACACACGCAGCGCGATGGCCATATGCAGACCGAGGTGCCCAAGGGCCGCGTCGCCTATGAGCCTTCGAGCCTGGAGCCGAACTCGCCACGCGAATCACGGGTCCAGGGTTTCAAGTCCTTTGCGCAACCGTCCGAGGCCGAGGCCAAGAGCCGCATCCGCCCCGAAAGCTTTGCCGACCACTACAGCCAGGCGCGCCTGTTCTACACGAGCCAGAGCGAGATAGAGCAGGCGCATATGGCCTCGGCGCTGGTGTTTGAGCTGTCCAAGGTGCAGACGCCCCATGTGCGCGAAGCGATGGTCGCCCATCTGCTGGTGATTGACAGCGACCTGGGTAAGCGCGTGGCCAAGGGCCTGGGCCTGGCTGCGCTGCCCAAACCGGCCAAGCCGGCGGTGCCCGTGCAGGACCTGCCGCCCAGCCCTGCGCTGCGCATCATCGACCGCATGAAGCCGACCCTGGAAGGCCGCTGCGTGGCGATCTTGGTGGACGACGGCTCCAACGCCGAGAATGTGGCCGCGCTGCAAAAAGCGATCCTGGCCGAGAAGGCGATGGTCAAGATCATCGCCCCCAAGATTGGTGGAGCGACCTTGAGCGATGGCAAGCACATCGCCGCCGACGCGCAGCTGGCCGGCGCGCCTTCGGCGCAGTTCGATGCGGTCGCCTCGGTGATCCCGATGGCATCGGGCGAGATGCTGAGCAAGGACAGCGCCGCGCAAGACTGGTTCCGCGATGCCTTTGGGCATCTGAAAGCCATTGCCGCTTGCAAGGCCACGCATCTGATCCTGGATGCCGCCGGTGTGAAACCCGATGAAGGCGTGTTTGACCCCAAGGATGTGGCCGGCTTTATTGCCGGTGCCAAGACCCGATTCTGGGAGCGCGAGCCAACGTTGCGTACCTTGGCTTGATGCCTTAGTGGCGGGTTAGATCGCCGAGGCCTGGGCCTTGGGCCCACCGTGGTCGACGCCGAACCAAAGGCGCTGCAGTGAAAGCTGCGGCGCCTTTTTTATGCGTGTCACCGGCGCGCAGCGGCATCCCCCACGCCTCTCAAAAACCCCAGAATGTCTCGGGGAAAGTGCGACCCAAAGCACTGCGAAAGCAATGCTATGATCCGGCAAAATTTGTATGATAACCATACTAGTCTCCTGTACTTCTAGGGTCTCAGGAGTTCTTCTAACGAGTCAACGAGACAAGTCCTTCACATGACGACCATTGCCCTTCTGAGCATTGCGGGCGCCAGCATTGCTGCGCTGTTGCTGCTCATCATCCGTTTCGAAATCCATGCCTTTGTCGCGCTGATGCTGGTGAGCCTGTTGGTGGCGCTGGCCACAGGGGTGCCGCTGGCCGACATCATCCCCACCTTGATCTCGGGCATGGGCGGCACCCTGGGTTCGGTGGCGATCCTGGTGGCGCTGGGCGCCATGCTGGGGCGCATGATAGAGGTCTCGGGCGGGGCCAATACGCTGGCGCAGCGCTTTACGCAGATCCTGGGGCCCCAGCGCGTGCCTGCGGCGCTGACCGCGGCGGCACTGGTGCTGTCCATCCCCGTGTTCTTTGATGTGGGCTTCATCATCCTGATCCCCATCATCTATGGCTTTTGCAAGGCCGCAGGCGTCAACCCCATCAAGTACGGGTTGCCGGTGGCCGGCATCATGCTGGCCACCCATGTGGTGGTGCCACCGCACCCGGGCATTGTGGGCGGCGCGGCCGTGCTGTCGGCCGATGTGGGTTGGATCACGGTCATTGGCCTGGGCATCTGCATTCCGCTGGCCTTTGTGGCTCAGTGGCTGGGCCGCCTGCTCAACCGCCGCGACTACGCGATGCTGCCCGATGCGCAGGCCCAGTTCCGCAACTTTGGCAGCGGTGATGCGGCCGATGCCCCTGCTGCCAAGCTGCCCGGCGTGGGCGCCGTGCTGACCCTGATCCTCGCGCCGCTCGCCCTCATCATGCTGGGCACCACGGCGGCGACGATGCTGCCCAAGGGCCATGCACTGCGCGACTTGCTGGCCTTTACCGGCGCGCCCATTTTTGCGCTGATGGTCGCGATTGGCCTGGCCTTTGTGCTGCTGGTGCGTCCACTGGGCTGGACGCGCAAGCGCACCAATGACGTGATGGAATCGGCCCTGCCCGCAGCGGCCACGGTGATTTTGGTGACCGGCGCCGGTGGCGTGTTTGCCAAGGTGCTGACGGTAAGCGGCATTGGCTCGGCGCTGTCGCAGGCGCTGGCGGGCACGGGGCTGCCATTGATTTTGCTGGGCTTCATCATCTCGCTGGCGCTGCGCGCCGCGCAGGGCTCGGCAACCGTGGCCATTCTCACCACCTGCGGCCTACTGGCCGAGAGCATCCACAGCGGCGGCTACAGCGCCGTGCAGGTCGCCGTGCTGACGGTGGCCATTGGCTTTGGCGGCCTGGGGCTGTCGCATGTCAATGACTCGGGCTTCTGGATCGTGACCCGCTACCTGGGCCTGAGCGTGGCCGATGGCCTGCGCAGCTGGACGGTGCTGACGACCGTGCTGGGCGTCGCTGGCTTTGCGCTGACCTGCCTGGTCTGGGCGTTGGTGGCCTGATCCGCAGCCTCGCTTGCCGCTTGGCTATTTGTCACTTGCATTCTTGTGCCCCGGCCCCCGGCCGGGCATTCTCTATCTCTGATTCACGGGAGCATCTCCAATGACTACACAAGCACAGCACGCCAAGGTGGGCGTCATCGGCCTGGGCGCGATGGGCCTGGGCATTGCCCAAACCTTGCGCAACCGGGGCTACCAGGTCCATGTCTGCGATGTGCGCCCTGGCGCTGCGGCCGACTTTGCCAGCGCCGGCGGCGTGGCCTGCGCGCACCCGGCCGAGCTGGCCGCCCAGGTCGACGTGGTGGTGTCGGTCGTCGTCAACGCCGCGCAGACCGAGGCCGTGCTGTTTGGCGAGCATGGCGCCGCTGCCGCCATGCGCCCCGGCAGCACCTTTGTGATGTGCTCCACCGTGGACCCGAACTGGTCGATCGCGCTGGAGGCGCGCCTGGCCCAGAGCGGCGTGCTGTATGTCGATGGCCCGATCTCCGGTGGCGCGGCCAAGGCGGCAGCGGGCCAGATGACGATGATGACCTCGGCCACCCCAGCGGCGTATGCGGCCGCGGGCGATGTGCTCGATGCGATGGCTGGCAAGGTCTACCGCCTGGGCGACAGGGCGGGCGCGGGCAGCAAGGTCAAGATCATCAACCAACTGCTGGCAGGGGTCCACATTGCCGCAGCGGCCGAGGCCATGGCCCTGGGCCTGCGCGAAGGCGTGGATGCTGCGGCGATCTACGAGGTCATCACCCACAGCGCGGGCAACAGCTGGATGTTTGAAAACCGCATGGCCCACGTGCTGGCGGGCGATTACACGCCACTGTCGGCCGTCGATATCTTTGTGAAGGACCTGGGCCTGGTGCTCGATACCGCGCGCGCCAGCAAGTTTCCGCTGCCGCTGGCGGCCACTGCGCACCAGATGTTCATGCAGGCATCGACTGCCGGCTACGCCAAGGAAGATGACAGCGCCGTGATCAAGATCTTCCCCGGCATCACCCTCCCCCAAGCTGCCAACGACGGAGGCCAGCGATGAGCGGCGCTGCCTTGAAGGTGGGTTGCATTGCCGATGACTTTACCGGCGCCACCGACCTGGCCAACAACCTGGTGCGCGCCGGCATGCGCGTAGTGCAGACCATTGGCGTGCCTACGGGCCCGCTGGATACCGAGGTGGATGCCGTGGTGGTGGCGCTCAAGTCGCGTACCATCCCCGCTGAGCAGGCCGTGGCGCAGTCCCTGGAGGCCCTGCGCTGGCTGCAGGGCCAGGGCGCGCAGCAGATCTATTTCAAATACTGCTCCACCTTTGACAGCACGCCGGCCGGCAATATCGGCCCGGTGACGGACGCGTTGATGGATGCGCTGGGCAGCGACTTCAGCATTGCGACGCCTGCGTTCCCCGACAACAAGCGCACCGTCTTCAAGGGCTATCTGTTTGCCGGCGATGTGCTGCTGAGCGAAAGCGGCATGCAGAACCACCCGCTGACCCCCATGACTGACCCCAACCTGGTGCGCGTGCTGCAGTCGCAGACCCGGCGCAAGGTGGGCTTGATTGACCACAGCGTAGTCGCCCAGGGGGCGGACGCCATCCGCAGCCGCATTGCGGCGCTGAAAGCCGACGGCGTGGGCATCGCCATTGTCGATGCAGTATCGAACGACGACCTGCTGCGCATGGGCCCGGCGCTGGCGGATCTGCCGCTGGTGACCGCCGGCTCTGGCGTCGCCATTGCGCTGCCTGCCAACTTTGGCCTGCAGCCCAGCAACCAGGCTGCCGCCTTGCCAGCGGCCAGTGGCCTGCAGGCGGTGGTCTCGGGCAGCTGCTCGGTGGCGACCAATGCCCAGGTGGCGCACTTTATCGCCAGCGGCCGCCCGGCCTTGGCACTGCAGCCGCTGCGCATGGCCGCGGGTGACGATGTGGTGCGCGAGGCGCTCGACTGGGCGCGTCCCCATCTGGCAAGCGGCCCGGTGCTGGTCTACTCCACCGCCGTGCCCGATGCGGTGCGCAGCATCCAGGCCCAGCTGGGCGTGGAGCAGGCCGGCGCCTTGGTCGAGCAGACGCTGGCCGCCATTGCGCGCGGCCTGGTGGAGCTGGGCGTGCGGCAGCTGGTGGTGGCCGGTGGCGAAACATCAGGCGCTTGCGTGCAGGCCCTGGGCATTGCACAGATGCGCATCGGCGGCCAGATTGACCCGGGCGTGCCCTGGTGCCATGCGGCCAGCGCTGCAGCGCCGGAGGGCTTGCACATCGCGCTCAAATCGGGCAACTTTGGCAGCACCGACTTCTTCACCAAGGCATTCACCGCTTTGCAAGGCTGACAACCATGGTCTTTATGGACGAACCCAGCGCCCGCGCCGAGATCTGCCGGGTAGGAGCATCGCTGTTCCAGCGCGGCTATGTGCATGCCAGCGCTGGCAATATCAGCGTGCGCCTGGCCGACGGCTACCTGATCACCCCGACCGATGCCAGCCTGGGCCAGCTGCAGCCCGAGCGCCTGGCCAAGCTCGATCTGCAAGGCCAACAGCTGAGCGGTGACCGCGCCAGCAAGACCATCGTGCTGCACCGGCGCATTTACGAGGCCAGCGCCAACACGCCCACACCCGCCGGCTGCGTGATCCACACCCACAGCCGCCAGTTGGTGGCCTGCTCGCTGCAAGCCACTGCTGTGCCCGGGGTGGTGCCCGCCGCCGAGCTGCTGCCCGCGCTGACCCCCTACTTTGTGATGAAGGTGGGCCGCGTGCCGCATATCCCCTACCACCGCCCCGGCTCGCCCGATGCGGCGCAGGCCGTGGCCGAGGCGATTGCGCAGTACGCAGCAGCGGGCCGGCCGATCCGCGCGGTGATGCTGGCGCGCCTGGGCCCCAATGTCTGGCACGAAAGCCCGGCTGCGGCGATGGCCGCGCTGGAAGAGCTGGAAGAGACCGCCCTGCTCTGGAACCAATGCCGCGCGCAGCCACCCGCGCCGCTGAGCGAGGCCCAGATTGACGAGCTGCGCCAAAGCTTTGGCGCGCACTGGTAAAACCACACCCTGCCTGCCGTGCACTGACCCTCTGCCTGCCGGCCGCCCCCTTTTTTTGGAAATCACCCATGCCCCGTTTTGCCGCCAACCTGTCCATGCTCTACAACGACCTGGACTTTCTGGACCGCTTTGCCGCCGCCGCCCGCGATGGTTTTACGGCCGTCGAGTACCTCTTCCCCTACGCCTACGCGCCCGAGCAGCTGGCAGCCTTGCTGCAGCAGCAAGGCCTGCAGCAGGTGCTGTTCAATGCGCCGCCGGGCGATTGGGACCGGGGCGAGCGCGGCATCGCCTGCATCCCCGGGCGTGAGGCCGAGTTCCGCGACGGCATTGCACAGGCGCTGCGCTACGCCCAAGCGCTGCAATGCCCGCGCCTGCATGTGATGGCCGGCCTGGTGCCCGCGGGCGTGGATGCGGCTACCGTGCGCGCCACCTACATCGCCAATATCCGCCATGCGGCCGAGCATGCAGCAGCGCAGGATGTACGCATTCTGCTCGAACCCATCAATGGCCGCGATATGCCCGGCTTCTTCCTGAGCCGCCAGGACCAGGCCCATGCCTTGGTGGCCGAGATTGGCGCCGCCAATGTGCAGGTGCAGATGGACCTCTACCACTGCCAGATCGTCGAGGGCGACCTGGCGATGAAGATCCGCCAGTACCTGCCCACGGGCCAGGTCGGCCATATCCAGATTGCCGGCGTGCCCGAGCGCCACGAGCCCGATGTGGGCGAGCTGCACTACCCCTATCTGTTTGCGCTGCTGGACAGCCTGGGCTGGGACGGCTGGATTGGCTGCGAGTACAAGCCCGCGCGCGGCGCAGCGCCCCATGCCACCAGCGATGGCCTGGGCTGGCTCAAGCCCTATCTGGCAAAGGCTGAGTAAGCGGCTCGACGCACCCCCGTGGTGGATGGGGTGGCCTAGAATCCCCTCATCCCCCTTTAGCCGCAGGCCTCCCGGCCCGCCGCCCTGCGATGCGACCACCAGCGACCGAATCCTTTTTGCAGCGGGTGCGCCAGCACCTGCAGGCACTGCCCGCCACCGAGCGGCAACTGGCCGACTTTGTGCTGGAGTTCCCCGGCGAGCTGGCCAGCTATGCCGGCAATGAGCTGGCCCAACTGGCAAAGGTGTCGCCCTCGACGGTAAGCCGCTTTATCCGGCGCCTCGGCTATGAGAACTACGAAGAAGCGCGCCGCCAGGTGCGTGAGGACAAGCAAAGCGGCTCGCCGCTGTTCCAGTCGGCCACCGAGGCGTTCCAGCGCGGGCAGATGCTGGCCACGCACCGCGAGCGCTCGCTCGCCAACCTGATCAACACCCTGGACCAGCTCAGTGAGCCGCAGCTGAGCGAGATCGTGCAGGCCATCATCGCCGCGCGCCAGGTGCTCATCTTTGGCAGCCGCAGCAGCCACGCGTTTGCGCAGTACCTGCGCTGGCAGATCATCCAGGTGGTGCCCCAGGTCATCAGCCTGCCCGGCCCCGGCGAAACGCTGGCCGAGTACACCGCCAGCCTCAACAAAAACGACTGCGTCATCATCTTTGGCATGCGCCGCCAGACCCGCCAGATGGCCGCACTGCTGGCCACTGCCAGCAAGGCCGGCGCTGCTGTGCTGCTGGTCAGCGACCAGGCCTCCCCCCACTACGCCGCTGCCACCTGGTCCATCCAGTGCGACTGCCATGGCTCAGGCCTTTTGGACAACCATGTGGCCGTGATGGCCGTCTGCGACCTGCTGGCTACCATGGTGCTGGAGGCAGCCGGCGCGCCGGGCCGCAAGCGCCTGGCGGCCATTGAGCAGCAGCATGAGCAGCACCAGGAGTTTTGATGGCTTGCAGGACGCTCCTGTTTTGTGCAGCAGCCGCTAGGGCGTCGTACTGTTTGCGACCAACAACACAGTTTTGCAGCTGGATGCCAGAAACAAGGTGACCTTACCTGGCCACCGCGGAGGCGGGTATGGTTCGCGGACCCTATGTTGGCGCGGAAACACGCATGCCTTCAGGTCTCATTTTTCCGGGTTACATGGCCGGCGGTTTTGCGTTTGCTGTGTTCTGTGGCGATGAGACAGTGAAATTCAACCTGAACATGAAACGCGAAGGACAGGAAACAGAGGCCCGTCTAGCTCGACATCTGGGCGTGCTCGAAGAGCAGATTTTTCCAATAACCTACACGATCTACGATGGATGGACTGCCAAGTACGATAGGTACTGGTAACGGCCAATAGCTAACTCTGGTTTTTATTTTTCTATATGAAGGTGTTCTGAGATGACCGATACGGCAAGACTCGCGGTTCTAATTGATGCTGACAACGCCTCAAGTTCTGTGGCGAGGGAAGTACTAGAGGAAGTTACCAAGTACGGCATCGCGACAGTTAAGCGCGCCTTCGGTGATTGGACGACGCAAAATCTTGTTGGATGGAAGGCACATCTTCACAAACACGCGATTCAACCTATTCAGCAGTTTTCTTATACCCAAGGCAAGAACTCAACCGATTCCGCATTCATCATCGACGCGATGGACCTGCTGTACGCGGGAAACGTAGATGGCTTTTGCCTTGTCTCAAGTGATAGTGACTTCACAAGACTTGCAACTCGCTTGCGCGAAGCAGGTAAGGTTGTTTATGGCATGGGTGAGCGAAAAACTCCGGAGCCGTTCATTGCCGCGTGCGACAAGTTCATTTTTTTCGAGGTTTTAAAGGCTACCGCAGAACCAACAGCCCATGCAAAAGTCGCCGACGTCCCTGACCTGAAGGAGCTACTTGTTCACGCAATTCGAGAAACCACACGCGATAGCGGATGGTCCCGACTAGCAACCGTGGGTAGCCTATTAGGAAAGACGCATACCTCGTTCGATCCACGTAACTACGGCTTTAAAAAGCTTAGCGACTTGGTTCGCACGCAGTCTTACCTTGAAGTCAGAGATGCTCCAGACTCAACCGAATTTGTGCACGTTGAGCTTCGGCTAAAGTAGTTAGATTTACGACGCCACAATCGGCAAGAAGCCCACAATGCAAGAGCAAATGAATAAGCAAGTCTGCAGCTAATTTTCTTGCGGTGGTGGTCTAGTCCTCCAGCCAGAAGCTGACAACCAATATGACATGCGCTGACGAGGTATTCAATCATGAAAGATTTACGCATTTCAACCGACAAGAAAGAGCTGGATATCCTTTTGATTCACAGCTTTCTTTCCACTGAAACTCCGTGGGCCAAGAATATCCCACTGAAATTATTGCGCAAAGCAATTGACAACTCTCTATGCTTTGGGGGCTATATAGAAAATCGACAAGTAGCATTTTGTCGCGTCATCACGGATAGCGCGACATTTGCCAATCTTGTTGATGTTTTCGTTATTCCTGAATGCCGGGGGAACGGCTATAGTAAAGCTCTAATGAGAGCTGTTTTATCTCATCCTCTACTTCAGGGGCTACGGCGTTTCACTTTAGCCACCAGCAACGCCCATGGCTTATATAAGGAATATGGATTTACATCCCCGCTATATCCAGATACATATATGGAACGATACTCTCCAAATATATATAATTCAAAAAACTGAGCGGCGTATTCAATATCTGCTGAGCGTCGGTCTGCGACGTTAGCACATCGGCAATTTACAGTCTGCCGACTGCGATCTAACATTCAGAAAAAAATACTCCGCTAACACTAGCGCAAGGCTCTACTTTGAAAATTCGATGCCTCTGTGGTTCGTTCATTGTTGATGGTACGGACTGCTTACCCAACAAAGCACACATAACGCCTGATCAAGGCTGGCTCGATGTGTTTGACACTCTCGATAGTGCAATCATTGATTCAATTTTCAGCGGCAAATTAAGCAAAGACGATGCATACATGCACGCAAGAAAAATAGTCCAGACGCCAGCCCGCACGATGTGGCAATGTGGATCTTGTGGAAGGT
Source organism: Comamonas koreensis (assembly GCF_014076495.1). Taxonomy (NCBI): domain Bacteria; kingdom Pseudomonadati; phylum Pseudomonadota; class Betaproteobacteria; order Burkholderiales; family Comamonadaceae; genus Comamonas; species Comamonas koreensis. The sequence goes on from NZ_CP043575.1 coordinate 4,288,182, forward strand.
TGTTCATTGATTCTCAGGATGGCTCGCAGCAGTGTTTTTCGCCCGAAAATCCAGAGAAGGGAAAGAGCATCCTTGCTTTAAAAAAAGATAGCATTTAGCTAGTCAGAACGCATGACTACTGTAGGTCGTTCAGAGACAGTCAAAAGCCCCTTCAAACCGTTCGCACGAACACTGTCACTCAGCAGGCCAGTCGCTACAACTCTGGGGCTACGGTGATTGCACCCTGACGCAACCAGCCCTCACCTCATGGATCGCAGCCTCTCTCTTCGTGGCTCCCTACGCCGCCGGCGCAGCAGCTAGCTGCACCCTTGCTTTGAGAAAACCACCACCACCGCCCTGTTCCCCGATACCGAGATAGATGGCACGTTGCTTGCTTTGTCTGGCTGGTGCATGAAATTTCAATTTCATATGCACCATATTAGTGAAATACCTATACCAAACTTCGATGAACTGCCCAACACTGGCGCAGCGATCCGAATCGAGCAAGCACGACTCTTCTCAAGGAGCTTTCAATGGCTGGTGGACCTGCACTTTCCTCTGCACCCGACTCTCCCAAGGTGGCCGAACTCGACCAGGCCCTGGATAAGATTGGGGTGACCCGCTCGCACCACACGATCATCTTTTTGATCCTGATTGGCTGCCTGTTTGACAGCTTCGAGCAGAACGCGGTCGGCATCATCGGGCCCATGCTCAAGGAGCAATGGGGGTTGACGGCGTCGGACATCGGCATGCTCAACTCGGTGACCTTTGCCTGCGCGGCGATTGGCCGCATCGTGTCGGGCTATATCGCAGACCGCTATGGCCGGCGCGTGATGCTGACGGTGGACCTGCTGCTGTTCACGATTGGTGCGGGCATCTGCGCGATGGCGCCCAATCTGGCGGTGATGGCGCTGGGCCGGGCGGTGGTGGGCTTTGGCCTGGGGGGTGAGATTGCGATTGCGGTCACCATGCTGTCCGAGTTCTGCTCGTCCAAGTTCCGGGGCACAGCGGTCGGTCTGGTCAATGTGGGCGCGGGCGGGCTGGGCAATTTTCTGGCACCCGCCTTTGGCCTCTTGGTGTTCTGGATCTTCCCCGGCGACAACGGCTGGCGCTGGCTCTTTGTCTGCCTGATGGTGCCGGCGCTGCTGGCTGCGTTCTACCGCCGCTATATCCCCGAGACGCCACGTTTTCTGCTGTCGCAAGGCCGCATTGCCGAGACCAATGCCGTGCTGACGCGCCTGGCATCGGGCAAGCTGGCGGGCGCCGCGCAAGCCGCCCATCCCTATATCAGCGATGACGGCGCCAGCACCACGGCGGCCAAAATCAAGGTGCGCATCACCGAGATTTTCCGGGGCGCGCTCGGCCGCCGCACGGTGCCGCTGTGCATTACCATCTGGATGACCTATGGCGCGCAGATTTCGGTGCTGACCTTGATGCCGACGATTCTGGTGGGCCTGGGCTACAGCATGTCCAAGAGCCTGCTGTTCACGATGGTGATGCAAAGCGGCAGCCTGTTGGGCGCGATTGCGGCATCAGCGCTGGGCTTTCACTTTCCGCGCAAACGGGTGCTGACCGCCGGCGCCATCTGCGCCTGCCTGGCGGCGCTCACGATTGGCTTTGCCGCCAAGAGCATTGTGGTGCTGCTGATTGCTGGGGCTACCTTCCAGTTCTTTGTGCTGCTGCTCAACACTACTATCTGGATCTATGCGCCCGAGCTCTACCCCACCCGTGTGCGCGCCTTTGGCACCGCCTTCATCCTCGCCACCGGCACGGCCGCCGGTGCGCTGATGCCGCTGGTAGCCGGCCGTCTGTTTGATGGTTTTGGCCTGGGCGGCGTGTTTGGCCTGGCCGCTGCGATGTACCTGATTTTCATCATCAGCGTGCAATGCGTGCCCGAGACCTATGGCCGCTCCCCCGATGCCGAGCCGCTGGCTGGCACGCCTGCCACGGCCCAATCCTAGTTTTGCTGCATGTCCAAAATCCTGCTGATCAACCCCAATGCCTCCGAGGCCACCACTGCGATGATGGCCGACATTGCCCAGCGCTCGGCGCCCGCGCCGTGGCAGATTCTGCCGCGCACCGCCGGCAAGGGCCCGTTGATGATCGTCAACGCGACCGAGCTGGCGCAAGCCGCGCTGGAGGTAGAAGACTGCTGGCGCGAGGCGCCCAGCGATTGCGCCGGTGTCATCATCAGCGCCTTTGGCGACCCAGGGCTGGAGCGGCTGCGCGCCTTGAGCGCCGTGCCCGTCGTCGGCATTGCCGAGGCCTCGATGCTGGAGGCGGTCAGCGGCGGGCGGCGCTTTGGTGTGGCCACTGTGACGCCGGATTTGGAGGAGCCGATTGCCGGGCGCGTGGCTGCCGTGGGTTTGGCACACCTCTACACCGGCATCCGCCTGACCGAGGGCGACCCGCGCGCCTTGAGTGGTGATGCGCAGGCGCTGGAAGCCGCACTGGCCCAAGCTGTGCAGCGCTGTGTGGACGAGGATGGCGCGCAGGCCGTGATCATTGGCGGCGGCCCGCTGGGCCAGGCCGCCATTGCGCTGGCCGAGCGCCTGGATCTGCCGGTGATTGCGCCGATACCGGCGGCGGTGCGCAGGCTGGCCCAGCTGATGGGTTGAGATTTATCCGGCAGTGCGCAACTGCCAAAACGGCAGCGCCTGTGGCCCGCACATGCCGGTCGCTATGCGCTGGGCCGTCGGCAGCGAGCCGGTCAGGCCCAAGTGGCCATGGCCCACAGCCAGCCACAGGCCCTGGATCGCATCGATATGGCCCACGATGGGCACGGAGCCCGGCAGGCAGGGGCGGTGGCCCATCCAGTGCTGGGCCTCCAGGCCTGCCAGCGCCGGGAAGGCCTCGCGCGCCATGCGCTCGATGCCCGCTGCGCGGCGCGGGTTGGGCGGGGCCTTCAGCCCAGCGATCTCGACCGTGCCGCCCACGCGCAGCCCGCCTTCCATCGGCGCGATAAACACCTTTTTGTCGGCCAGCACCACGGTGCGTTCCACCAGGTGCTGGGCACCGGCAAACTGGGCGTGGTAGCCGCGTTGCGATTCGATCGGCAGCAGCATGCCCAGCGGCTTGAGCAATGCAGGCGCCCAGGCACCAGCGGCCACGACGATATGCGGCCAGCGCTGCGCATCGAGCGCGGCATCGCCCGTGCGCACGGCCCAGCCCTTGTCATCGGGGCGGATGGCCTTGACCTCCGCCTGCACCAGCTTGCCGCCGCGCTGCACAAAGGCATGCAGCATGCTTTGCACATAGCGCAGCGGGTTCAGGATGGTGCCGTGGTCGGCGAGATAACGGCCATGGGCATAGCCCTGGGGTGCATGGGGCTCGAGCGCCTCGATGCCGGCGCGGTCCAGCTCCTCGACCTGGTAGCCATACTTGGCGCGCAGCTGCCAGCCGGTGGCATCCTTTTGCGCGTAATCGGCATCGGGGTAGAGGTGCAGATGGCCGCGCCGCATGAACAGCTCGGACACGCCCAGGTTCTGCGCCAGCGCCGCATGCGCATCGACGGCGCCCTGGTACAGGTCGTTGAGGCGCTCTGCCGCCGCAGCCACACGCTTGGGCTCGGCCGATTGCGCAAAGGCCACCAGCCAGGACGCCGCCTTGGGCAGGTGCTTCCAGCCAATCGACAGCGGGCCGTCCTGGTCCATCAGCATGCCGGGCACGGTTTTCAAGATGCCAGGCAGGGCCAGCGGCGCGACCGAGCCGGGGCTGATCGCGCCGGAGTTGCCATAGCTGCATTCCATGCCGGGCTCGCCCCGGTCGATCAAGGTGACGGCCACGCCATAGCTTTGCAGCGCCAGGGCGGTAGCTACGCCGACCACACCGGCGCCCACCACCACCACCTGCTTGGGTGCCTGCACCGGGGCGCCCTGCTTGTTCACTGTCTCTGTCATGTCATCCAATCTGCAAAACCGGCCCAGACCAAGGCGGCCTCGGGCGTGAACCGTGCCTGCGCCAGCTGCTGCTGGACCTCAGCGGCCTGCCACAGCGCAAACTGCGCCACTTCGCCATCCTGGTTGCGGGGCACCTGGCCTTCGGGCACGGTGGCGGCATACCAGTGGATGTCTTCGTACATATAGCCCAGGTCGTCGCCGCCATCGCTGTCGGGCTGGCGAAAACGCAGCACGCCGCCATGGCGCAGGCCCTGCAAGTCAGTAATCTGCAGGCCGGCCTCTTCCCAGGTTTCGCGCGCCAGGGCTTGGTCCAAACTGTCCTGGGCCGAGACCATGCCGCCCATCAAGGTGTCCCAGTGCAGCGGGTAGTTGGCCTTGTTGGCCGCGCGCTGCTGCACCCACAGGCGCCCATCAGGCGCGATGCCCACCAGGTGCACGGCCAAGGTGGCAATGCCCAGCACGCGCACCGCCCCGCGCTCGACGGTGCCGATAAGGCTGCCATCGACCGCCTGCACGGCCAGCTGCTCGTTGCGCCAGGGGCCAATGCGGCCCGCATCGCGCAGCGCATCGGCCAGGCGGCCCATCAGCGCCGTCGCGTCCTGCGTGGGTGATTCAAGCAGCCACACCGCCGTGCCCGAGCGCTCGCGCTTGGACAGCAGTGCATCACCGCCCAGGCGCCCGGCAATGCCGGTGTCGATCAGAAAATGCTCGACCAGGGAGCCGACCGCCTGGCCGTTGACCCACAGCGGCAGCCGGGGCTTGCGCGGCGGCGACTGCATGGCCCTGCGCGCAGCAGCCAGCCAGGTGGGCGGCTCGGACGCGAACAGCGGGGGAGAAACACGGGTCATGGTGCACTATCAAAATAAAAGCAGATGGATGTTAGTCCATCTGCGCCTGGGGGCTGCCAGCCCCCGCCCAAAACCCGATGCGGACATCGGCTACGGGAACATCAGGGAAGCAGGATGCTGCTGCCCGTGGTTTGGCGTGCCTCGAGCGCGCGGTGCGCGGCCTGCACTTCGGACAGCGCAAAACGCTGCGCGATATGGATCTTGACCTGGCCCGAGGCCACGACGGCGAACAGGTCATTGGCCATGGCCTGGCAGGCCTCGCGCGAGCGCAGGTGGGTAAAGAGGCCCTGGCGCGTGACATACAGGCTCTTGGCCGCCAGGATGGCCGGCGCAAATGGCGGAACCGGGCCGGAGGCATTGCCAAACGACACCATCAGGCCAAAGGCGCGCAGGCATTGCAGCGAGCCATCCCAGGTGTCCTTGCCGACCGAGTCATAGACGACCTTGACACCCTTGCCGCCGGTGATGTCCTTGACGCGTTCGGCAAAGTTTTCCGTGCGGTAGTTGATCGCGACCTCGGCGCCATGGGCCAGCGCCAGCTGGCATTTCTCTGCGGAGCCAGCGGTCGCAATCAGGCGCAGGCCCAGCGCCTTGGCCCATTGGCAGGCGATCAGCCCCACGCCGCCTGCCGCAGCGTGGAAGAGCACAAAGTCGCCCGCATGCAGGCCTTCAACCGGCTTGGCCTGGCGCAGCAGGTACTGGGCCGTCAGGCCCTTGAGCATCATCGCCGCGCCGGTTTCAAAATCAATGCTGTCGGGCAGTTGGCAGACATAGGCGGCGGGCATCACCCGCACTTCGCTGTAGCTGCCCGGTGGGTTGCTGGCATAGGCCACGCGGTCGCCCACCTGCAGGTGCTGCACGCCTTCGCCCACGGCCTCGACGACACCGGCGCCTTCCATGCCCAGGTTCAAAGGCAGCGGCAGGGTGTAGAGGCCCGTGCGCTGGTAGACGTCGATGAAATTGAGCCCGATGGCATGGTGGCGTATGCGCACTTCGCCGGGGCCAGGGGCGCCGACATCCACGTCGACCAGTTTCATCTCCTCGGGTCCGCCATTGCGCGCAATCTGTACTGCCAAAGACATGGGAATTCTCCTGTGTGAACTGAGATAGGTTCTGGGTAGGTGCTTGGTGCCGTCAGTCACCATGCTGCCACGCTTTCACACCGGCTGCTGTCACGGGGATGTACAGTCACGCGATGCAACAAAAACTGACACCGTCGACCATGGCGCTGCTGACCGCCGCCCCGCTGATGTGGGCGGGCAATGCCGTCGTGGGCCGGCTGGTGCACGAGCTGGTCTCCCCCATGCTGCTGAACTTTGTGCGCTGGCTGCTGGCCTTCGCGATCATGCTGCCGCTGGCCTACCCACTGCTGCGCCGGGGCAGCCCGCTGTGGCCGCAGTGGAAGCGCTGGTCCATCATCGGCCTGCTGGGCATTGGCTGCTACAACGCCTTCCAGTACATGGCGCTCAAGACCTCGGGGCCCATCAATGTGACCCTGGTGGCATCCAGCATGCCGCTGTGGATGATGGCCTTTGGCGCGCTGTTCTTCCAGACCCGCATCACGCGGCCGCAGATGCTGGGCGCGCTGTTCTCGGTCAGCGGCGTGCTGCTGGTGCTCAGCCATGGCAGCTGGCAGCAGCTGACCCAACTGCGCCTGGTGCCGGGCGATCTGTTCATGCTGCTGTCCACCGCCTGCTGGTCGCTCTACAGCTGGCTGCTGGTGCGTACCCCCGATCCGGCCGGCATCAAAAGCCAGTGGGCGCTGCTGCTGATGGCCCAGCTGACCTTTGGCCTGCTCTGGTCCGGGCTGTTTGCTGCTGGCGAATGGGCCGTGGGCGCCAGCCAGCTGCAGATCAACAGCACCCTGCTCTGGGCCATTGCCTATATCGTCATTGGCCCGGCCCTGGTCGCCTACCGCTGCTGGGGCGTGGGCGTGCAGCGCGTGGGCCCCACGGTGGCGGGCTTTTTTACCAACCTCACGCCGCTGTTTGCTGCCGTGCTGTCGGCCGCCTTTTTGGGCGAGCCGCCCCGCCTCTACCATGCGGCGGCCTTTGTGCTGGTGGTCGCCGGGATTGTGATTTCGTCGCGCCGGGCCTGATGCGGGCCGGCCCAGGCGTTTACAACCTGCTACGGATAGAACGCGCGCTTCACACTGGCGCCCTTGCGCAAGCGCACAGTGCATCCCATATGCGGTGACACCACCACCTGCGAGGATGCCGAGATGAACGCGCAAGAACAGACCCTGATTGAGAACCTCTTCCAGCAACTGCGCCAGTTGGATGGCCAGCCCAAGGACGGCCAGGCAGAAGCCTGGGTACGCCAGCAGGCCCAGCAAACCCCCGATGCGCTCTATTGGCTGACCCAGCGCGGCCTGCTGCTGGAGCAGGCGCTGCAACAGGCTCAGCAGCAAGAGGCGCAGTTGCAGGCGCAACTGGTCGAGGCCCGGGCTGCTGCCGCTAAACCGTCTGGCGGCAGTTCCAGCTTCTTAGGTGCCGGGCTGGACACGCATTTTGGCCGCAGCCCGGATGCCAACCTGGCCAGCCGCAGCCCCGCTGGCTATGCCCCCAGCTATCCGCCCAACAGCGCTGCGCCCGCAGGCTATGGCGATACGCCAGCCCCGGCCAGCACGGGGCGCTGGTTTGGCGCGGCCCCGGCAGCAGCCACCCCGGCAGCGCCCGCCCCCATGCCTGCGCAGCCCTCGGCGGGGTCGGCAGCGGGCGGCTTTCTGGGCCAGGCCGCTGCCTCTGCCGCCGGTGTGGCGGGTGGCATGTTGCTGTTCAATGGTCTGAGCCACCTTTGGAGCAACCCCGCGCAGGCGGCGGCCAACCCCAGCCATGCGGCCAGCAGCAGCCCGGCTGCAGACAGCGCCAGCACGGCCAACACCAGCGGCAGCGGCAGCGGCGACAACGGTGGCCTGGACCAGCTCGCCCAGCAAGCCGGGCGCGACCATGTGGACGCGGCGGCCAACCGCTGGATGCCGGATACGGACAGCAGCAGCGGCAGCAGTGATAGCAACAGCCAGGACGTGGCGGACTATGACGGCGGGGACGATGGCTTTGATTTCTTTGACGATGACCAGGCCTGATCGCCGGCCAGAACGTTAGACATCAAAAAACCGCCCGGGCAGCTGCTCGGGCGGTTTTGCTTGGTGGGTGCGGGCGCTTAGAACCTGTTCAATGTCTCCTCGCGCCGCGACAGTGTCTTTGCGGGATGGGATGCTAGGCGCAGTGCGCAGCCAATAGCCAGCTATTGGCAAGCGCTGCAACGCCGCAGACCGCCCCTGCCCGGGCGGCCGCAAAGCCACTGTCCCTACGGGTTGGAGTGAAATCGGGCGATTTCTTCGCGCTGGCCCTTGCTTGCACCCCGGTGCAAGCTGCGGACCAGCCCTTCGAACTCATCCCGATTGCACTCCAACGCGGCTGCGTAGAGACTTTGAACAGGTTCTTAGAACGTACCGGCGTAGGAGCCGCCGTCGGGCAGGATGTTCTGGCCGGTGATATAGGCCGCCTGCTGGCTGCACAGAAACGCGCAGATCGCGCCAAACTCATCGGCGGTGCCGTAGCGGCCGGCAGGAATCTGCTTTTGCTGCGCCTCGCGGATGTCGGCTTCGCTCTTGCCGGTCTTGCTGGCGGTGGCCGAGATCGTGGCGGCAATGCGGTCGGTGTCGAACTTGCCCGGCAGGATGTTGTTGATGGTCACGCCCTTGCCGGCAATGGGGCTGCGTGCAACGCCTGCGACAAAGCCGGTCAGGCCGCTGCGCGCGCCGTTGGACAGGCCCAGGATATCGATGGGGGCCTTGACGGAGCTGGAGGTGATGTTGACGATGCGGCCAAAACCGCGCTCGGCCATGCCGTCGATCAAGGTCTGGATCAGCACAATGGGGGTGAGCATGTTGGCGTCCAGCGCCTTGATCCAGGCCTCACGGTCCCAGTCGCGGAAATCACCGGGTGGCGGGCCGCCGGCATTGTTCACCAGAATGTCAAAGCGCTGGCCCGGGCCGCCTTCGGCATTCAGCACCGCAGCACGACCGGCTTCGGTGGTGATGTCGGCTGCAACGGCGATCACCTGGGGTGCCACGCGGCCGGGTGCGGCTGCGGCCCACATCGCGGCCATCACCTTGAGCTGGCGGGCGGTGTCCTTCAGCGCTTCTTCGCCGCGCGCGTTGATGACGACATTGACGCCCTCATTGACCAGCGCCTGCGCGCAACCACGGCCCAGACCCTTGCTGGCCGCACAGACGAGTGCCCATTTGTTGGCAATTCCAAAATCCATATTCAAATCTCCTTGTGGGTATCGATGCTATGTCACAAATGGCAGTCGCGCTCGGGCGCCTGGACATGCCCTTTATTGTCTTTTGGCCTGGTGGGTGAACACATAGATGCCGGTCAGCACCAAGGCCGTGCCGGCCACCATCACCGGCGTCAGCGGCTCGCCCAGCAGCCACACGCCCATCAGGATCGTCGAGAGCGGGCCGATCATGCCGGTTTGCGCGACGGTGGCGGCGCCCAGGCGCTCAACGGCCAGCATCACCAGCAAAACCGGCACGGCAGTGCACAAGGTGGCGTTGAGGACGGACAGCCAGATGACGGCCCCATCCACCTGCGCGGCCTGCAGAGGCCGCGTCAGCAAGAACTGCGCAATGCAGAACAGGCAGGCAAAGCTGGTGGCCAGACCCACCAGGCGCAGCGCGCCCAGGCGTTTGACATACTGGGCGCTGTAGACCAGGTAGACGGCATAGCTCACGGCGCTCAGGAACACCAAGCTAGCACCCCAGCCCACCTGCTGGCCGGCGCCATGGGTGTACAGCTCCATGCCAAACACCAGCATCACGCCGGCATAGCTGATGGCCAGGCCCAGCAGCTGGTGGCCGCTGGCCACCCTGCGGTAGAGCAGCCAGCCCAGCGCCAGCACCAAGGTGGGGTTGAGGTAGAGGATCAGCCGCTCCAGCCCCGCGCTGATATAGCTCAGCCCGGCAAAATCCAAGTAGCTGGAGAGGTAGTAGCCGCAAAAGCCCAGCGCGATGACGGCGAGCCAGTCGCGCAGCGACAGCGCCGGTTTGCCCCGCCCGGCCCACCAGGCCATGATGACAAACAGCGGCAGCGCAAACAGCATGCGGTACATGATCAAGGTGATCGCGTCGACCCCATGGCGGTAGGCCAGCTTGACGATGATGGCCTTGCCGCTGAACGCGATGGCGCCCACCACGGCGCAGACCATGCCGGCGCGGCGCACACTGGGCGTGAGCACCGCAGCCGGTGCAACAGAAACAGACAAGATAACTCTCCAAGAACCAGTCAGTGCTGGTGCGCCGACCCATGGAACAATCGGTGGTGCATGCGGCGAATCGACCACCAGACGCCCAAGCCTATCACCGGGATGGCCAGCGCCGCCGTCGTTTCTGGCGACAGAGGCCACCCCCATTTCTGCAGGCCCTTGGCCAGGTAGCTGATGAGGCCGGTGATGTAGTAGGTGATGGCCGCGACCGACAGGCCCTCGACCGTGGACTGCATCTTGAGCTGCAGGCCCTGGCGCTCGTTCATCGCCTTGAGCACCGCCTGGCGGCCCTGCTTTTGGCTGATATCGACCCGCGTCTGCAGCAGGTTGCTCAGGCGCGATACGCGCTGGGACAGCGCTTCGAGCCGCTGGTGGGCCGACACACAGGTGTTGCGTGCGGGGGTCAGGCGCCGGTCCATAAAGTCGCCGATGCTCTGGTAGCTGCCCAGGCGCGTCTCCTGGATATCACCCACACGCTGCTGCACCAATGCAAAGTAGGCGCTGCTGGCCGAAAAGCGAGAATGGTGGGCGGCATACTGGCTCTCGACCTGCGCGGCCAGGCGCGTGAGCTGGTCGAGCAGCTGCGGCTCGCTGGCCGCGCCCGCGCTGCGGATGGCAGCGGACAGCTCGGCCAGCTCAGTCTCGGTGCTGGCGAGCTTTTCCATGGTCTCACGCGCCGCAGGCAGGCCCAGCAAGGCGGCCATGCGGTAGGTCTCGATCTCCAGCAGGCGCTGCACCAGGCGCCCATTGCGCGCGGCCGACAGGCCCTGGTTCAGCACAAAGAGGCGCGATGCGCCATCCGAGTGGATGGAAAAATCGGTATAGACCTGCGCCTTCTGCTCGGAGGCCTTGGAGGCGACCAGCTTGTCCTCGTACAGCCAGCGTTGCTCGACCTTTTTCTCCAGCGCGGGGGACGCGTGCAGCACCCAGGCATTCATCGCCAGCAGGCAGCGGCCGGGCAAACCGGCGAGCCACTGGGCGGGAACCAGGTCGCTGGCAGACGGCAGCTCGGCCTCGTCCAGCGCTTCGGGGCGGATGGGCACCATCCAGGTCCAGGAGACAAATTCGGTGTGCAGCTCCCAGCGCAGGCGGCCATTGCCCAGGTCCAGGCGCAGGTGGTTGGCCTCGGCATCGGGCACGGGCAGCTGCAGATCGCGCAGCAGCTGGTGCAGCCACTGGCGGCTGGCCGCGCGCTCGGCGGCATCGGCCCACATCACCGTGCAGAACACGGCGGTGTTATCGGGCAGGGCTTCAGGGGGGCGGGAATGGACTTCGTTGTGCAGCGCACGGCGCAGGTCGTGCTGCTGCAGCGGAGGCAGGTTTTTCATGAAAGACAAAAAGCGGCAAACACCAGACGGCAAGCCGTCGAACTGCTGCAATTGTCGTGCCAAGCCAATACTTGTGCAGGCGCCCGATAAAAGCGGTGTGCCCGCCCCTGCGGGGGATTAGCGCGTTACTGCGGCACCTCAAAGCTCAGGGTCGCCGTGTGGCGCACCTCGTCGTACTGCTTGCCATCGATCTTGACGCTACCGTTGTTGACGCGGGCTGTGACCTCCAGCACGTAGAGGCCGGGGAAGGACGGCGTAAAGCTCACCGTGCCATCCTTGGCGGGGGCCAGCACACGGCGCCAGCCTTCGCTGGTGTCCACATTCACCTGGCTGGCCGCTACGGGCCGGCCCTTGAACATCAGCTGGTAGGTGTTGCCCTGGGGCGTGGTGGGCACCAGCTCCAGGTCATTGACGGCCTTGGTTTCCTGGCGGCCAAAGCGGGCCTGGTAGTAGGTCAGCACGCCATCGCTGCCCGCGCGCGTCGCGGCAAAGCGCTGGTCGGCCGGGGCGCCCTCTTGCTGGGTCAGCACATAGGGATCGGCCGATGCGGGCACGCTCTTGCCTTCTGCCACCACCTGGCGCGGCTCGCTCAGTTCGCCAAGCGCCCCTGGCGCCTTGTGCAGCTCGCCCACCTGGGCGCGCGTCTGGCCGTTCTCGGTCTGCAGCCACAGGTAATCGGCATGCGCTGGCAGCGCGGCACCGAAGCTGGCCGAAACGGCCAGGGCCGCCGCAAGCAGCGGGCGACACAGGGTGGATGGTTGGTTGTTCTTGGACATGGCTCCTCCTCTTGGGCTGAATGGCTGGCTGGCGGGTTCCCTGCCGCATGCGCGGGGCATGGGCCGGCAATGGCTGGCTCTGGTTGGCAATCGCCTGGGGCACTGGTTGCAGGCCCCGGTGCAAGCTGTAGTGGGTGGTTCCCTGCATGGCCCGCCCACCCGCTTGCGGATCGCAACGCGCAGCCTAACGCAGTTTGCGTGGTGCAAAACCTGAACCCTGCCGTTTTTTGGACCAAGGCCAGGCTTTGCCACTGCAGCTGGGCAGTTCAGCGACCGATCACAGCTTGGGCGTGTACTTCAGGGTCAACATGGCATTGCGCGGATCGCCATAGGTGCCGCCGGTGTAGCCGACAAAGCCGGGCAGGATGTAGTGCTTGTCAAACAGGTTGTTCACGTTGAGGGCGACGCTGATCTCGGGCGTGGCCTGGTAGGCCAGGCGCAGGCTGGTGATGGTGTTGCCCGCAACCTTGAAGGAGCGGTCATAGCTCAAGGTATGGCTTTGCGCCACGACGCCAGTGCCCACACTCAGCCGGTTCCAATCGCCCGGCAGCTGGTAGGACAGCCAGGCGCGCAGCATGTGCTTGGGCGTCCAGGTGCTGAAGACCTGGCCCTGGTTGGTCGGGTCATTCAGGAACTTGCTGGTGTTGAAGGTGTAGCCCACCATGGCCTGCAGGTCGCGCGCCACTTCGCCGCTCACTTCGGCCTCCACGCCCTGGCTGCGCACCTTGCCGGCCGAGGTCGAGCAGTACCAGCCGTCGCAGGCAAAGCCGGAGGCCAGGTCGTTGACCGCCCGGTTCTTGTGGTCGTAGCGGAACAGGGCCAGCGAGGTGTTGAGCTTGCCGTTCATCAGCTCGCCCTTGATGCCCAGTTCATAGTTGGTGCCGGTGATCGGGTCGAGCACCTTGCCATCGACCGTGCGCTCGGACTGGGGCTCGAACACGCTGGTGTAGCTGCCGTACAGCGACCATTCGGGGGTGAGTGCATACACCAGGCCGGCATAGGGGGTGATCTCTGCAGACGTGGTGGTGACCTGGCGTTCACCCGTGACCGCATTGGTGTAGAGCGAGTCATACCAGCTGGTGCGAGCGCCCACAATCGCGGTGAGCGGCTCGGTCAGCCGCGTTCGCAAGCTGCCATAGATGCCTTTTTGCCGCACATCGTAGGCCGACTTCCATTGCCGGCCACCGGCGGCCAGCAGGCTGTCCAGGGTGGGCTCGGGGCGGTGGTGGTCGATGTCAAAGAGATTCGCGCCCGCCGTGAAGGTGCGGGCATAGACATCGTTGGAGCGGTACTTGGAATAGTTGGCACCTACGGTCACATCGTTGCGGAAACCAGCGAGGTCAAAGCGGCCGTTGATGAAGGCATCGAAGGCCACTTTTTTCAGGTCGAAGTCGGTGTACCAGTTGTCATAGGTCACGCCACTGCCATCGGGCTCGACCTTGCCGGTCATGCGCTGGTGCAAGGAGGCGTTCTGCTCGCTCACATGCAGGGCCGAGACCTTGAGCTTCCAGTCGTTGTTGATGCGGTGGCTCAGGTCGGCATAGACCGTCGTTTGCCTGACGTTCGAGCGGTTCCAGTGAGAGCCGGTGAAGGTCGAGCGTGGCAGGTCGGTCATGCTGCCATCGGCATACAGCGGCAGGCCCATGATGAAGGGGCGGCCCTTGCTGTCGAGCTGGCTGACGCCAAAGCCTACCGTGGTGTCGGGGCTGATGTCGTAATCCAATGCGGCGTAGAGCGAGCGTGTGCGCTCATTCACATAGTCGACAAAGGAGTGGCCGCGTGACTCGTCCACCACCAGGCGGCCGCGCAAGCTGCCCTCGTCATTGAGCGGGCCACCGGCGTCGAGCTGCAGGCCATAGCGGTCCCAGGAGCCGGCGCGGGCGGTGACGGTGACGGTCTTCTCGCGCTGGCCGCGCTTGCGCACCAGGTTGACGGCGCCGCCCGGGCTGCCCGTGCCCTGCAGCAGGCCCGAGGCACCGCGCAGCACTTCCAGCCGGTCATAGAAGACCATGCCTTCGGTGCCCCAGTTGCCCAGCGAGTAGTGGTTGCGCGGAATCGCCACACCGTCGTACTGCCAGGCATCGATCTGGAAGCCGCGCGCGGACAGCACCATGCCCTGGCCCACCCCTTGCACGCCCATGGTGCCGGTGACCTTGTTCATCGCATCGCGCAAGTCGGTGATGCCTTGCTCGTCGAGCTGCTTGCGCGTGACCACACTGATGGACTGCGGAATGTCCTTGAGCGCCTGGTCACCCTTGTTGAGGCTGACGGCCGAGGCCGCCAGCGAGCCCGAGCCTTCGCTGGTCGCATTGCGCTCGCCTTGTGCGGTCACCGTCACCGTGGGCAAGGTGCTGGTGTCGCCAGCCGAGGGCGTCGCCTTGATCACCAGGGCCTCGCCCTGGCGCAGCGCCATCAGGCCGCTGCCGGCCAAGAGGCGCTCGGCCGCTTGCTGCGGCGTGAGCGTGCCGGAGACGGCGGGCGCCGTCTTGCCCTCGACCAGCGCCGGCGCAAAGCCGATGGACACGCCCGTGGCTGCGGACAGCGCCTGCAGTGCGGAGCCCAGCGGCTGGGCCGCAATCGACAGGCTGCTCGCCTGGTGGGCGGGCGTGGCAGATTGCGCATACGCGGCGGGCGGCATCGCCAGCGCCAATGCGGCGGCCAGCGCCAACGGTGCAGGATGGAAGCGGGCCATGGTGGCAACCGATGCGCCAGTGGAGCGGGAGGGAGAGCGGAGGGACAAACGGGGTTTGGACATGGTCAGGCAATGCAGTAAATAAATCTCATTACCTTTTATGACGCACTGCAGGCGCAGAACTGCACCCCGTTTTTGCATTTTCTGAATTATTTTTTATCGGACTTCGCGACGATTTCGGCGCGGCCCTCTGGGCCCGGCACCAGGCGCACCGGCAGTACCTGGGTCAGCATATGGGCCAACTCGGCCGGCCTGGCCGTCGCGTAGCTGCCGCCCAGGGGCAGCGCCGCCACAGCGGGGTCGCGCACCATGAGGCCGGTAGGCCCGTAGCGCTCCATCTCCTGCAAGGCCTGGGCCAGCGGGGTGTTGTCAAAGCGCAGCAAGCCCTTGCGCCACAGGCCCACGCTGTCGGGGGCTACGCTGCCCACGGGTGCCAGCAGACCATCGCCTGCAACCTGCGTGGTTTGGCCGGCGCCCAGCAGCAGTGCGGTGGCCGGGCTGTGCACGGCGGCCACGCGCACCCGTCCCTCTTGCACCTCGACCCGCACCTGACCTGCGTCGATGCCGTCTTGGCGGTAGCGCACCGCAAAGCGGGTGCCCACCACGCTGACGCGGGCCGGGCCGGCCTGCACTTCAAAAGGCTTGCTGGCATCGGGTGCCACGATGAACATCGCCTGGCCATGCGCCAGCTGCACCTCGCGCCGGTCGCGGTAGAGGCGCACCTGCGCCTCGGTCTCGGCATCGAGCTCCAAGGTAGAGCCATCGGGCAGCTGCAGGCTTTGGTGCTGGCCGCGCTGGACGACATAGTGCGCGCTGTAGACCGGCTGCATCCACTGCTGCCAGCCCAGGCCCAGCGCCACCAGCAGCACGGCGCACAAGGCCAGGCCACGCGGGCCGGGCAGCAGCGCCTGCAGCCATGTGAGGGGGCGGACCGGCGCTCGCTTGGCGGCTGCGGGTGCGGGTGCGGCTGCGGCTGCGGCTGCGGGTGCGGATCTTGGCACTGCGGCAGCGGCTGCGGGCGGGCTCGCCGCTTGGCTGGCACGCCACTGGGCCACCGCTGCTGTGGGCAGCGCACGCAAGCTGGCCACGCCCGCATCGATCCGGGCCCAGGCCTGGGCATGCGCAGCGCTCGTCTGCAGCCATTGCGCCAGCGCCGCCTGCTCGCCCGCGCTCAGGCCCTGCTCCTGACGGGTGTGCCACTGCGCGGCCTGCACATCCACCGCGTCCTGCTCGCCAAAGAAGGCCTGCAGCGCGCGCTGCTCCGCCGCCTCGTCAACAGACGGGGCACATGCACGGGAGGGCGAGGTGGAAAAACGGCTCATCTCAAAGTTATAGACGCTTGGGCGCAGAAAAACTGCATGTCGGCCCCCCGCCGGATTGGATCAGTCACCAAGGTCCAGCTCCTTTTTGCGGGCGGCGCAGGCGATCTTGCCACGGCTGATGTACTGGTTGACCATGCTGACCGAGACACCCATGTGCTCGGCGATCTGCTGGTTGGACAGCTCGTCGAACAGGTACATGCAAAAAGCCTCGCGGCAGCGCGGCGGCAGCGCATCAATGGTGGCCAGGTAGGCCTGTACGGTTTGCGACGAGGCATAGACCGCTTCGGGCTGCAGGCGCTGGGGACTGGCCGGCTGCAGGGCCTCGTCCAGCGCATCGATGTCCTCGTGCTGGCGCAGCTGGGTGCGCCGGTCCAGGTCGATCTTGGCGTTCAACGCCACCTGCTTGAGCAAGGCGGCCGGCTGCTCGATCACCTTGCCGGCGCGCTGCATGCCCAGCACGCGCGCATAGCTTTCCTGCGCCAGGTCGGCCGCAGTGTCGCGGTCTCTGACCTTGCGCAGGCAGAAGTTCAGCAGTTCTCGGTAATAGCGCTCAAGCACGAACGGGCATCGCCCCATGGAAGGCCAAGGTCTCCATCAGTGGTCCGGCTTCCGCCTCTCAGATGGGAATAACTCTCATTATCAACGATAAGCCGCAGCATTCCTGGGCCGCTGAAATGGAAAAAGGCACCCGAAGGTGCCTTTGTCAGTCTTGCAGCAGCGCTGCGGGCGGTCATTCTTCTTCGACGAAGGCCTCTTCGCGCTTCTTGCTCACCGCTGGCAAGCAGACCACCACCAGCAAGATCGCAGCAGCAATCAGCAGACCGGCAGAGATGGGGCGGGTGACGAACACCGACCAGTCACCGCGCGAGAGCAGCAGCGCACGGCGCAGGTTTTCTTCCATCATCGGGCCCAGGATAAAGCCCAGCAGCAAGGGAGCCGGCTCGGTACCGAGCTTGTGGAACACATAGCCGACGAAACCGAAGATACCCACCATCCACACGTCCCAGCTGTTGTTGTTGGTGCCGTACACACCGACAGCGCAGAACAGCACGATCGAGGGGAACAACCAGCGGTAAGGCACGGTCAGCAGCTTGATCCAGACGCCGATCAGCGGCAGGTTCAGAACGATCAGCATCAGGTTACCGATCCACATCGAGGCAATCAGGCCCCAGAACAGTTCTGGGTTGCTGGTCATCACCTGGGGACCAGGCTGGATGTTATGGATGGTCATCGCACCCACCATCAGCGCCATCACGGCGTTGGGTGGAATACCCAGGGTCAGCAGTGGAATGAACGAGGTCTGCGAGCCGGCGTTGTTGGCCGATTCTGGAGCGCACACGCCACGGATATTGCCTTGGCCGAAAGGAACTTCACCAGGACGCAGCTTGGTCTTCTTCTCGATCGTGTAGGCTGCAAAAGCCGACAGCATCGCGCCGCCACCGGGCAAGATACCCAGGGCCGAGCCCAGCGCCGTACCGCGCAGCATCGCGGGGAACATCAGCTTGAAGTCTTCCTTGGTGGGCATGAGGCCAGTCACCTTGGCAGCAAACACTTCGCGCTCATCGTCAGGCTTGGACAGGTTGGCAATGATTTCACCGTAGCCGAACACACCCATGGCGATCACGACGAAGTCGATGCCATCGGTCAGCTCAGGAATGTCAAAGGAGTAACGGGCCACGCCGGAGTTCACGTCGGTACCCACCAGGCCCAGCAGCAGACCCAGCACAATCATGCCCACGGCCTTGAGCAGCGAGCCCGACGCCAGCACCACGGCGCCAATCAGGCCCAGGGTCATCAGCGAGAAGTACTCGGCAGGGCCGAACATGAAGGCCACTTCGGTCAGTGGAGGCGCGAAGGCAGCCAGAATCACGGTGCCCACGCAGCCGGCGAAGAACGAGCCAATGCCCGCTGCCGCCAGTGCCGGACCGGCGCGTCCCTTGCGGGCCATCTGGTAGCCGTCAATCACGGTCACGACGGACGATGACTCTCCCGGGAGATTCACCAAGATCGCCGTTGTGGAGCCGCCGTACTGGGCGCCGTAGTAAATACCGGCCAGCATGATCAGCGCTGCCACGGGAGGCAGTGCGTAGGTGGCAGGCAGCAGCATCGCGATGGTGGCCACCGGGCCGATACCAGGCAACACGCCAATCAGGGTACCCAACAGACAGCCGACAAAGCAGTAAATCAGGTTTTGAAAGGTAAAGGCAACACCGAAACCGGTGGCCAGGTTGTCAAACAATTCCATGGTCCTGGCCCCTTTTAACCGGTAATAAAGCTAGGCCACACGGGGAACTGAAGGTTCAGTGCCCACACGAAAGCGACGTAACTGCCAATGGCCAGGATGGTGGCCAGAATGAAGACCGACTTGGCACGGAACTCGGAACCAGCCATGCTGGCGATGAAGACCAGTGCGTAGATGGCGACGATTAGGCCCATCGCGGGGATGCCGATGCTGGGCACGCCCACCAGCAAGATGCCGAAGGCAAAGTTGGCCAGCAAGATGAAGAACACTTGTCGCCATGCCCATTTGCCGATCGGGTCTCCGCCAGCGGGGCCGGCAGTGAGGCCCTTGAAGGCCACGGCCGCACCGATCAGCGTCAGCAGGACGCCGAGAATCAACGGGAAGTACCCCGGACCCATGCGAGCACCTGTACCAATCGAGTAGTTCTGGGCGCCGACGGCGAACCCAATACCCACTGCCATGTACATGATGCCCGCCCAGAAGTCTTTCTGGCTTTTGAGCTTCATTACCTTTGTCTCCAAACAATTTTAGGGATGCAGCGCATTGTCAACGCTGACGGCCAGCTGACGCATGTGGATTCCACTTACGATTCCACACAGGAAAACCCCTAGGGTGACACCAGTGCGTACAGCGCCGAAACCCAAGCTGGGCGCGGGTTTGCGCAGCATGAAGAGCTGCCCAAGCGCTTGTAGTGACAAGGGTAAGTCCCTGCCGGCGCAACGCCACCATGTACGCTGGTGGTGGTCGATGCAGCCGGTTTTTTAGCGGTCGCCCATCTCGATGGGGGGGGTGTTGGCCATCACCTCTTCGATGGTGGTCAGGCCCTCGGACACGCGCAGGGCGCCGGCCAGGCGCAGCGGGTGCATGCCGTCCTTCACCGCCTGGCGGCGCAGTACCGACATCGACGGCGAGGCATGCACCTGGTCCTTGAGCGCTTCAGAGACCGTGAGCAGCTCGTACAGGCCCATGCGGCCGCGAAAGCCGGTGTCGCGGCACTCTTCGCAGCCCACCGGCTTGTAGGGCCGGTAGTCGCGCTTGATTTTCCAGGGCTGGATGGCGGCGGTCAGTGCGTCGGTCGATGCCGCCTCGTCAGGCTGCTTGCACTGCGGGCACAGCGTGCGCACCAGGCGCTGGGCCAGCACGCCCAGCAAGGTGGCATTGATCAGGTAGGGCGGCACGCCCAGCTCCATCAAGCGGCTGATGGCGCTGGGGGCATCGTTGGTGTGCAAGGTCGAGAACACCAGGTGGCCGGTCAGCGCAGACTGCACCGCCATTTCAGCGGTTTCCAGATCGCGGATTTCGCCGACCATGATGATGTCCGGGTCCTGGCGCATCAGCGCGCGCAGGCCTTCGACAAAGCTGAAATCGAGCGCTGGCTGCACCTGGGTCTGGTTGAATGCCGGCTCGATCATTTCGATCGGGTCCTCCACGGTCGAGACATTGACCTCTTCGGTGGCCAGGCGCTTCAACGTGGAATACAAGGTGGTGGTCTTGCCCGAGCCGGTCGGGCCGGTGACCAAAATGATGCCGTGGGGGCGCTCAACCAGCTGCTCCCAGCGCTGCGCATCATGGGCGGTAAAGCCCAGGGCCGACAGGTCCTTGACGGTGTTTTCCGGGTCAAAGATCCGCATCACCATCTTCTCGCCAAAGGCGGTGGGCAAGGTGGACAGACGCATTTCCACCTCGTCGCCCAAGGTGTTGCGGGTCTTGATGCGGCCATCCTGCGGGCGGCGCTTTTCCACCACGTCGATGCGGCCGAGCAGCTTGACGCGCGAGACGATGGCGTTGTGCACGCCCAGCGGCATCTGGTAGACCTTGTGCAGCACCCCGTCAATGCGAAAACGGATCACCGACTGGTCGCGGCGCGGCTCCAGGTGGATATCGCTGGCGCGCTGCGCAAACGCGAACTGCCACAGCCAGTCCACCAGGCGGATGA
This sequence comes from Comamonas koreensis, assembly GCF_014076495.1. Taxonomy (NCBI): domain Bacteria; kingdom Pseudomonadati; phylum Pseudomonadota; class Betaproteobacteria; order Burkholderiales; family Comamonadaceae; genus Comamonas; species Comamonas koreensis. The sequence goes on from NZ_CP043575.1 coordinate 4,308,478, forward strand.
TGCCCTGGTCATTGGCATCGAACTGCTGGTTGGTGTTGCTGAGATCGACCAGCTGCTCGAAGTTGCCCAGTGAGCTCAGCGAGCCGCCCAGCTTGCTGGCGGCCTTGACCGATTTGGCCAGCGCAAAGAATTCGCTGCGGTAGCGGTCGATGTCCTTGGGGTTGGCCAGCACCCGGCGCACCTTGCGCCGCGCCTGGCGCTCCACCTCACTGACCCACTCGTCAATCCAGGGCTCCTTGACCGCAATCACCACCTCGTGGGCGGTGACCTGCACTGGCAGGATGCCGTGGCGCTGCGCATAGGGCGCGCCCATGGTTTCAGCCACCTTGGCGGCATCGACCTTGAGCGGATCGATCTTGTAATAAGGCAGGCCGCAGTGCTTGGCGACAAACTCGGTGAGCAGTTCTACATCGAGCGCCTTGCCGTCCTGCTGGCGCGGCACCACCACGCTGGCCAGGCGCACGATCGGGTGCTGGCTGCTGGCCGCGTGGCTGCAGCGGTTGATGGTGGCCTGGGCCAGCTCGGAGCTGATCCAGCCATCGGCCTGCAGCCAGTTGATGATTTGGGTCAGCTCGAGCCCGCGCTGCATCAGCGCAGGCAGGCCGCTGCGCACTGGTGGCACCGAGGCCGGGCCCGACCCGCTGGGTGTGGACGGCACCGAGGCCGGCCCCGTGGATTGGGACGGCGCAGGGCCCTCGTCCACCTTGCCAGGCACAAAGACCGCCGAGCGCCGGATCGGCGCCGCAGCACCGGACGAACCACTGCCCCCCGCACCACTGGACGAGCGGCTTTTGACGGCGGTATCGCCGGGCAAGGCATCGCCCCGGCTCTTGTGGTGTTTGCTTGGCTGGTCAGGCGCTGCCATGGTTTATTCCCTCGGTATTTTTTGTCTTCTGGCTTTATACCTGAATGACCGAGACTCGCTGCGTAAAGTCAGGCGGCGACCGGCTGCACAGGTTTAAAAACCTTTAACCACTTGAGCGCCGGCAAGCCCGTCTGCTGCTGCACCTGGTCGGCGCGCTGGCTGAGCAGCTCGCGGCTGGGGCGGCTGGCCATGCGCTGGGCCAGTACCACGGTGTTGCCCTCCTTGGTCGCCGCAAAGCGCCAGACCGCTTCGGGGCCAAAGGCCTCCTGGATATGGGCGAGGCTGCGGGCAAAGCTGTTGGTGCGGCCAAACAGGTTGACGGTCATGCAGCCGTCCTCGGTCAGCAGGTTGCGGCAGTGCTGGTAGAAGTCGGGGCTGTCGAGCACGGGCGCTGCGGCCTCGTGGTCATACAGATCGACCTGCAGCGCATCAACAGTCTGCAGGTACTGGGGCTTCTGGATTTCCACGCCCGCATCGCCCAGCACAACCTGGAGCTTGTCGCTGTCGGGCGGCAGTTTGAACCACTGGCGGCAGACGGTGATCACTTGGGGATTGAGCTCAATGGCGGTGGTGCTGGCCATGCCCAGCTTTTGCGCGCAGAACTTGGTCGCAGCCGCAGCCCCCAGACCCAGCTGCATCGCACGGCGCTCGGGCACTGTGGGCCAGTCCACCAGCAGCAGCCAGGCCATCATGCGCTGCACATATTCCAGGTCGATATCAAAAGGCTTCTTGATGCGCATCGAGCCTTGCACCCAAGGGGTGCCCAGGTGCAGGTAGCGGGCTCCGTCAAAGTCGGAGATCGTGACCTCGGGCAGCGGCTGGGCCGCCTGCGGAGATTTTCTTTTCGTCGTCATGGGGTGGGATTATCAGCCGTTGTCCTGCCCGGCTCAGTGCATAACCCTGGCCCGCCAGCCTGGGAGCGGATCGGGACAAGGTAGCAGTCGCTCCTTGAAAGCCTTCCATAGTTATTTTGAAATAAATGGTCGCCACAGATAGGCAATGTCGCTTGCAGACCACGGTGAGGCACTTGGCAGACGATGCATCGCTTTAGACTGCGGCATTGATTTTTCTGGCTCGCTGATGTCCAACGCTCTCAAACAACGCTTTCTGTCCTCCGTCATCATGTCCATGCTGCTCTCGGGCCTGATGACCGCCTGGGTCACCTGGTTGAACCTGGGCTTTGTCAGGGATTTTCTCTCGCGCTGGCTGCATGCCTACCTGCTGTCCTGGCCAGCGGCATTCACGATCGTGGTGCTGCTGGCGCCCGCAGTGCAGCGCCTGTCATGGCGCATGGTCGGCGGCAGCCCCGTCTCTCCAAGCCCTGCGCGCGCAAGCGTTGCTGCTGCAAGCGCTCAGGCCAGCAGTCCACAGTGATGCATCACCTCGCGCCAGCCGGCCAGTTTGCGCTCAAAGCTCCATGACGCATTGGCCGGGCTGCTGGAGGGCAGCCGGTAGCTGGGCAGGCCCAGCACGGCCTGCACCCGGGGCGCATGGCGAAAGCTCTCGCCGCCGTTGTGGGCGGCAGCCACCAGCTGCGGGCACTGCTGCTGGAGCGCCACAAAATCGTTGAGCTGCGCATGGCGGATGTTGGTGTCCAGACTGCCTTCGCGCTCGCAGGCGGCATAGACATCCCACAGGCCCAGGCCCCGCGCCAGCAGCCAGGCGCAGCGCTGGGCATAGGCGGCGGGCTGCGGGTGCGCGGGCCACAGCGCTGCCAGCAGCGGCCACATCTGGTTGCGTGGATGGGCGTAGTACTGCTGCAGCTGCAAGGACTGCACACCGGGGAAGCTACCCAGAATCACGACCTTGGTGCCCGGCCCCACAACCGGGGCCAGACCGCACAGCAGCGCATCAGCCATGCGGCGATCCCCCATCGGCGCCGGGCAGCAAAGGCTGCAGCCTTGGCAGCACCCTTGCGGCATTGGCGCTGGTGGCCAGCTGCCAGTCCGTCGCAGTCAATGCCTCCTCCGCTTGGGCCTGGGCTCGCAGGTCGACCATCACCTGGGCAATGCGCGGAATTTCGGCCGGCTGGTTGCGGCCCTGGGCCTGGCCGGCGGCACGCTGCTCGGCGGTGGTGTAGAGCCAGTGCGGCGGAATATCGGGTGCATCGGTCTCGACAACGATGGCCTCCATCGGCAGCTGCTGCAGCAGGCGGCGCAGGTGCAGCGCGCGCTCATAGGTGACGGCGCCGCCAAAGCCCAGCGCAAAGCCGCGCTCGATAAATTGCTGCGCCTGCTGCAGGCTGCCGTTGAAGGCATGCGCAATGCCGCCCTGCACCGGCCAGCGGCGCAGCGCCCGCAGCAGCTGGTCCGACGAACGGCGCACATGCAAGATCACGGGCAAGTCAAAGCGGCGCGCCAGCTGCAGCTGCTGCTCGTAAAACCAGGTCTGGCGCTCGGCATCGAGCCCAGGCACAAAAAAATCCAGGCCGATCTCGCCAATCGCGACCAGGCGCGGGTCAGCCTGGCAGTCTTCGAGCATGGTGGCCAAGGCGTCAATGTCGGCTTCGGCCGCGCGGCCGGTGTAGAGCGGGTGGATGCCCAGCGCATAGCTGTCGCCCCAGCGCTGGGCGAGCTCGCGCACGGTGGCCCAGTTGCTGCGCTCCACCGCCGGGATCACGCAATGCGCCACCCCGGCCACTTGCGCAGCGGCGCGCAGTGCATCGCGGTCGGCATCGAACTCGGGCGCATCCCAGTGGCAGTGGGTGTCAATCCAGAAAGGCATGCGGCCTCAGGGGCGCTCTCAGGCTTCAAAACGCCCGTTGACCATGCGCACCGCACGGTCGCAGCGCTGGGCCAGCTCGCCATCATGGGTGACCATGACAAAGGCCGTGCCGCGCTCGCGCGCCAGCTGCAGCATCAGCGCAAACACGGTGTCGGCGGTGGCGCGGTCCAGGTTGCCGGTGGGCTCATCGGCCAGCACGCAGGCGGGCTGCGTGACCAGCGCGCGCGCAATGGCCACGCGCTGGCGCTCGCCGCCCGAGAGCTCGGCGGGGCGGTGCAGCACGCGGTCCTTGAGGCCCACCGAGGCCAGCACGTCGCGCGCGCGCTCGGCGCATTCGGCATAGGGCAGGCGGCGGATGCGCAGCGGCATCGCGACGTTGTCCAGCGCGCTGAACTCGGGCAGCAGATGGTGGAACTGGTAGATAAAGCCCAGGTGCTGGTTGCGTAGCTCGCCCTGGCGGCTGGCGCTGAGCGTATCGAGCCGCTGGCCGTGCAGGCTGACCGTGCCGCTGCTGGGCGCATCCAGCCCGCCGAGCAAGTGCAGCAAGGTGGATTTGCCCGAGCCCGAGGCGCCGACAATGGCCAGGGTCTCGCCGGCGCGCACCTGCAAGTCGATGCCATGGAGCACCTGCACATCGAGCAGGCCTTCGGTAAAGCGCTTGGTCAGGCCCGAGGCCTCCAGGACGATGGACGAATCATTCATAACGCAGCGCCTCGGCGGGGTTCACGCGGCTGGCGCGCCAGCTGGGATACAGGGTGGCCACAAAGGCCAGGATCAGGGAAATGACGGTAATCGGCACGATATCGCTGCGCTGGGGCTCGCTGGGCATCTGGCTGATGAGGTAAATGTCCTTGGGCAGGAAGCTGGTGTGCAGTGCGCGCTCGATGGCGGGCACGATCACATCGATATTGCAGGCCACCAAGAGGCCCAGGCCCAGGCCGGCCAGGGTGCCGATGACACCAACGAGCGCGCCCTGCACGACAAACACGCCCATGATGCTGCGCGGGCTCGCGCCCAGGGTGCGCAGGATCGCGATATCGGCGCGCTTGTCGGTGACCGTCATCACCAAGGTGGTCACCAGGTTGAACGCGGCCACGGCAACGATCAGCGTCAGGATGATGAACATCATGCGTTTTTCAACCTGAACGGCAGCAAACCAGGTCTTGTTCTGCTGCGTCCAGTCGCGGATCAGCAGGTGGCCGCTCAGGCTATGGGCCAGCTGCTGGGTCACCTCGGGGGCCTGGTGCAGGTCCTTGAGCTTGAGGCGCACGCCGGTCGGGCCTTCGAGGCGGAACAGGCGCTCGGCATCCTCATGGTGCATCAGCACCAGGGTGGAGTCGTACTCGTAGTGGCCGGAATTGAAGGTGCCCACCACCTGCATCTGCTTGAGGCGCGGCACGGTGCCCGCTGGCGTGACCTGGCCGCTGGGCACGATCAAGGTGACCTGGTCGCCCTGACCCACGCCCAGAATGCGCGCCAGCTCCGAGCCCAGCACCACATGGAAGCTGCCCGGTGTGAGCGCCTGCAGACTGCTTTGGTCGATGCCGGTGGTCATGTCGGTGACCTCGGGCTCGAGCGCCGGGTCAATGCCGCGCAGCAAGGCGCCGCGCATGTCCTCACCGCGGGCGACCAGCGCCTGGGCCGAGACAAACGGTGCCGCGCCAATCACGTTCGGGTTGGCCTTGGCCTCGGCAATGGTGCGGGCCGGATCGGGCAAGGCGTCGCCCCCGGGCGTGAAGATCTCGATATGCGAGACCACGCTGAGCATGCGGTCGCGCACCTCTTTTTGAAAACCGTTCATCACCGACAGCACGATGATCAAGGCCGCCACCCCCAGTGCAATGCCCAGCATGGACACGCCCGAGATGAACGAAATAAACCCGTTGCGCCGGGTTGCACGGCCCGCACGGGTGTAGCGCCAACCCAGCGCCAATTCATAGGGAATCTGCATAAATCGTTCTAAAAATATATTTGGTGCATCCGCTCGGCAAATACAGCACCTTAATCCACTGCACCGCAAACCGCATTGTGGCATCGCCGACAATAGACCCATGTCGGAAAACCAGCATTTGATCATCTCCTACGCAGCCACGGACGAGCCGGGCTGCCAGCAAGCCTTGCAGGCGCTCCCCCTGCCGAACCTGCAACGCCTGCTCAAGCGGTGGTCTGTCAGCGCCAGCGACAACGGCGCGCTGGAAGATTTTGCCCCGCCCCATGAACGCGTGCTGGCCAAGGCTTTGGGCCTGCCGCCCAAGGCCACACCCTGGGCTGCGCTGCAGCAACTGCAAAACGGCCAGGCGCCGGGCGATGCCGCCTGGGCCTTTCTCTCGCCCTGCCACTGGCAGATCTCGCCCGACCAGGTGCGCATGAGCGACCTTTCTGCCGCGCAGATGAGCGAGGACGAATCGCGCAGCCTGCTGGCCATCATGGCGCCCTGGTTCAGCGAAGACGGCATTGCGCTGGTCTACGACCGGCCCGACCGCTGGCTGGCGCGTGGCCCCGTGCTTGCGCAGCTCGATACTGCGGCGCTCGACCGCATTGCGCTGCGCGATGTGCGGCCCTGGCTGCCCGACAAGGCCCAAGCGGCGGTACTCCAGCGCCTGCAGACCGAGATGCAGATGCTGCTCTACACCCATGCCTTCAGCGACGCACGCGAGGCCAGTGGCCGCGCGCCCATCAATTCGTTCTGGGTGCATGGCGCTGGCGCCCTGCCCGCCGGCTACCAACTGCCCGCCCAGACGCCGGTGCTGAACATCACGCTGCGCGACAGCGCCCTGGTGGGGGATTGGCGCAGCTGGCAGCAGCAGTGGCAGCAGCTGGATGCGACACTGGCCTCCACCGCGTGGAGCCAGATCAGCCTGTGCGGCGAGAAAAATGCCATCACGCTGGCGCCCCCGGCCCCCGGCTGGCTACCCCAAATCAAGCAATGGCTGGCTCCGACCAAGCCCATGGCGCTTCTAAGTTCTTTATGAAAATTCTGGCCCGAGATATTCCCCCGCGCACCGTCTGGGCGCTGGAGCAGGCAGGCGTGCACCCGCTGCTCGCCCGCCTGTTTGCCGCGCGCGGTGTGCAGGCCGCTGCTGAGCTGGACGATGGCCTGGCGCAGCTGCTGCCGCCCGCTGGCCTGCTGGGCACGCGCGAGGCGGCGCTGCTGCTGGCCGATGCGATTGGCCGCCAGCAGCGCATCTGCGTCGTGGCCGATTACGACTGCGACGGCGCCACCGCCTGCGCCGTGGCCCTGCGCGGCCTGCGCATGTTGGGCGCCCAGCAGGTCAGCTACCTGGTGCCCGACCGCGTGGTCGATGGCTATGGCCTGACGGCAGCGATTGCCGAGCGCGTGCACCAGCAAGGCGCGCAGGTGCTGGTGACCGTGGACAACGGCATTGCCAGCGTGGACGGCGTGGCGCGTGCCAAGGCGCTGGGCATGACGGTGATCGTCACCGACCACCACCTGCCGGCAGCCACCCTGCCGGCGGCCGATGCCATCGTCAATCCCAACCAGCCCGGCTGCAGCTTTGCCAGCAAGGCCATGGCCGGTGTCGGCGTGATGTTCTATGTGCTGATGGCCTTGCGCGCCGAGTTGCGCGATCGCGGTGCCTTTGCCGACATGGCCCAGCCGCGCCTGGACAGCCTGCTGCCGCTGGTGGCACTGGGCACCGTCGCCGATGTGGTCAAGCTCGATGCCAACAACCGCCGCCTGGTGGCCCAGGGCCTGCGCCGCATCCGCGCCGGCCATATGCCCCCGGGCCTGGGCGCACTCTTCTCGGCCGCCAGCCGGCGCGCGGCCACCGCCAGCACCTTTGACTTTGGTTTTGCGCTGGGCCCGCGCATCAATGCCGCCGGGCGCCTGGCCGACATGACCATCGGCATCGAATGCCTGCTGACCGACGACACCTTGCTGGCCGACACCCTGGCGCGCCAGCTCGACGCCATCAACCGCGAGCGCCGCGATATCGAGACGGGCATGCGCGAGCACGCGATGCTGCTGGCAGAGGCCTTGTTTGAAGAAGGCACCGAGCCGCCACCGGCTGTGAGCGTGTTTGACCCGGACTTCCACGAAGGCGTGGTGGGCATCGTTGCCTCGCGCATCAAGGACAAGCTGCACCGCCCAAGCTTTGTGTTTGCCGCCAGCAGCGCACCGGGCCATGAGCATGAGCTCAAGGGCTCGGGCCGCTCGATCCCCGGCTTCCATCTGCGCGATGCGCTGGACCTGGTGGCCAAGCGCCACCCAGGCGTGCTGATCAAGTTCGGCGGCCATGCGATGGCGGCGGGCTGCACGATTGCGCTGGACGATTTCGAGGTGTTTGAGCAGGCCCTCGCCCAGGTTGCGCAGGAATGGCTCGATGAGCGCACGCTCACCCGCCAGCTGGAGACCGATGGCCCGCTGCCGGTGCAGTTTCGCCATGCCGAGACCGTGGACACGCTCAACAGCCAGGTCTGGGGCCAGGGCTTTGCGCCGCCCACCTTCAGCGAAGAGCTGGAGATCGTCAGCCAGCGCCTGGTGGGGGAAAAACATTTGTCGCTGAAGCTGCGCCACCATGGCGAGATGGTGGACGGCATCTGGTTTGGCCATACCGAGCCACTGCCGGCCAAGGTGCTGCTGGCCTACCGGCTGGACATCAATGAATGGCAGGGCCAGCGCAAGCTGCAGTTCCTGGTCGAAGGCGCGCAGCTGCCCAGCTGAGCGGGGCCGGGGATTTGAGGGGCCGCAAGACTTTACTAAAAGTTAAGGAAATAGCGCGAATGCGGAAGACCTGGGTCACCGTAATTTTCTAAAATACGCGCCGCAGTCGCCCGTGCACAAGATCCGTGTTGCACTGGCATTCTGACCATGGGGTGCACGGCGGGACGGGCTGGCCTTCCAGTCCGGCACGGGCCCGGGCGCCAGTACTCGGCCACCCCATGGGTTTGATTGTTAATTTAATATCAGTCATAGGCTAGATACTTTCTAGATGGCTGTGAAGCACCAAGACATTCCATGAGCAATATTTCCGTGGCCGTGCTGGGCGCCGGCATGGTGGGCGTTGCCAGCGCATTGGCGCTGCAGAAAAAGGGTTTTCGCGTCACCTTGCTGGACCGGCTGGCCCCTGGCGAAGAGACCTCGTACGGTAACGCCGGGGTGATCGCGCGCAGCTCGCTGATGCCCTTCAACAACCCCAGCCTCTGGGGCAACCTGCCGGTGCTGCTGAAAAACCAGAGCGCCGGCTTTCGCTACCAGGCCCGCTTTCTGCTGCAGAACCTGGGCTGGGCCGCGCGCTTTGTCGCCCAGGCCCGCACCCAGGTGTTTGAGGAAACCACCACCGCGCTCGACAGCCTCATCCGCCTGTCGATGAACGAGCATGCCCAGCTGCTGCGCGCCAGCGGCGCGGCCCACCGCATGCGCGACAACGGCTGGATGTTTCTCTACCGCCAGTCCAGTGCCTTTGCCGGCGGCGCGCTGGCGCGCGAGCGCATGGCGCACTTCGGCGTGGCCACCGAGGTGCTCGAGCGCGACCACATCCGCCAGCTGGAGCCGGCCCTGAACCCGATTTTTGAGCGCGCGCTGTGGATCAAGGACAGCTGGTCGGTCGACAGCCCCGGCGACGTCGTCAAGGCCTATGCCGAGCTGTTCCGCAAGCAGGGCGGCCAGTATGCGCAGGCGCGCATCAAGACCGTCGAGCCGCTGGCCGGCAGCCGCTGGCGCATCCGCGCCGATGGTGCGCACGATGGCCTGGAGGCCGACCGCGTGGTGGTCGCGCTGGGCCCCTGGAGCCGCCAGTTCATGGCGACCCTGGGCGTGAAGGTGCCGATGGCCTATGAGCGCGGCTACCACATGCACTTTGCGCCGCCCGCGTCCTGCAATATCTCGCGCCCGGTCTATGACACCGCCGGCGCCTATGTGCTCAGCCCGATGGAGCAAGGCCTGCGCCTGACCAGTGGCGTGGAACTGACCGATATCGACGCCCCCGCCAACCCGGTGCAGCTGGGCCTGGCCGAAGCCGCTGCCCGCGAGGCGATCGACATGGGCCAGGCGCTGGAGCCCGCGCCCTGGATGGGCAGCCGCCCCACCCTGCCCGACAGCCGTCCCATCATTGGCGCGATGCCGGGCCAGCGCAACCTCTGGCTGGCCTTTGGCCACCAGCACATCGGCTTTAGCACCGGGCCGGGCACGGGCGCCATTTTGGCGGCGCTGATGCGCGGCGACGATGCACCGGTCGATGTGCGCCCGTTCCGCGCCGAGCGTTATCTCAAGGGCTAAAGAACTTCTGTAATTACGCCCGGGCCGCATGGCCGGGCGCTTCAGGCCTGGCCAGAATCAGGCGGGCAGCGCCGCCCAGCGCTGCGCCAGCAGGCTCACCACATCATGCACTGGCAGCCCGGTGGCGCGCGCCACGGCATCGCGGTAGACGGGCATATTCGTGCACTCCAGCACGATCGATCCCAGCTGCGGATGGGCCTGGCACAGTGCAACGGCAGCGGCCACCACATCGCGCTCGGCCTGGGCGATGTCCATCTCCAATTCATTGCCGAGAATGCGCCTGGCAAATTCCCCCTCCGGCGCCACGCCTTGCACGGGGGTGCCTTCGGGCACGCCTGCGGCAGCCAGAATGCGCGGCGTGAGGCTGGCAGCGGCAATCGTGACCACACCGGGCCGGGGCAGCTGCGCGCACTGCAGCAGGCTGGAGCTGACCACGGGCACATCGACGCTGCTGGCCAGCAGCTCCTGGTAGGCGGCCAGAAAGCCGCAGCTGGTGGTGATCAGCGCCGCGCCTTGCGCCTGCATTGCGCGGGCCGCATCGACAAAGGGCTGCACAAAGCGGGGATCGGCCTCGCGCACGATCTTGGCGGGCGAGGCGCCTTGCACCTTGTGCATCTGCACGGGGATGCCCAGCGCTGCCCAGGTCTGCAGGTTGCCGATGTCCCCGGGCGGGCGCGGGAACTGGGTGTCGAGCATCAGGATGCCGAGGAAAGGCACAGAGGCAGTGGCGGGCAACATGGGCAGGTTCAGTCAAGCAGGGGCAGCGCCGGCAGTGCGCCACGGCGGTCGATCTTGCGGCTCAGCACCACCGAGGTGTAGGTCTGGCGAATGCCTTCGATCAGGCCGATGCGGTCGAGCAAGGCATCGAGCTTTTCGTTGGAGTCGCAGCGCAAAAAGATCATGTAGTCATGCTGGCCGGAGACGGCCGAGACCTCTTCGACCTCGGGGATGCTCTCGAGCACCTGCATGACCGCCTGGGCGGTCTTGGGCATCACGCTGATGCCGCAGTAGGCGCGCACGGCCGACTGCTCGAGCTTGGAGCCCAGGCGCACGCCGTAGCCGGCAATGACGCCTTCTTTTTCGAGGCGCGCAATGCGGGCAACCACCGTCGTGCGCGCCAGGTTGAGCTTGCGCGCCAGCTTGGCCGTGGACTCGCGGGCGTCAGCCTGCAACAGTGCCAGCAGCTTGCGGTCAATATCGTCGAGTCGAAAATCCATGGTTCTCCTCCCTGCTGGTTAGGCGGTGTGGCCGATGATGCGGCCCAGAAAGCTGCGCGTGGCCTCGTGCTGCGGGTTGTCGATCACCTGCGCGGGCGGGCCCTCCTCAACCACCACACCATCGCGCATGAAGACGACCTTGTCGGCCACCTCGCGGGCAAAGGCGATCTCGTGGGTCACCAGGATCATGGTCATGCCGTCGCGCGCCAGCGACTGGATGACCTGGAGCACCTCGCCGACCAGCTCGGGGTCGAGCGCGGAGGTGGCCTCGTCAAACAGCATCACGCTGGGCTGCATGGCCAGCGCGCGGGCAATGGCCACGCGCTGCTTTTGGCCGCCCGAGAGCTGGTCGGGCATCATCTGCACGCGCTCGGCCAGACCCACCTTTTGCAGCAGGGCCGTAGCGCGGGCCTGGGCTTCGGGCTTGCTGATGCGCAGCACCGTGAGCGGGCCTTCCATGACGTTTTGCAGCACCGTCATGTGCGGGAACAGGTTGAAATGCTGGAACACCATGCCGGTGCGTGCACGAAAGCCCGCCAGCACCTTGTCCTTGGGCAGCTGGGTCTGCTTGCCGCTGAAGGCCAGCGACTGCGCATCGACGCGGATGTCGCCGCCATCGGGCACGGTCAGCAGGTTGATGCAGCGCAGCAAGGTGGACTTGCCCGAGCCCGACGGCCCGATAAGCGCCACCACCTGGCCCCGGTTCACATCCAGGCAGATGTCCTTGAGAACATCGAGCTTGCCAAAGGATTTCTTGAGGCCACGAATACAAATGAGCGGTTGGTCTTGCATCTCAGGCCTCCTTGCCGGCCGATGTGCCGTGCTCCAGGCGCTTGGCCCACAAGGTCACAGGGAAAAGAATCACGAAATAGGTGATGGCGATGAAGGTGTAGACCTCCAGCGGGCGGTAGGTGTCATGCGCGATCACCTGGCCCTGGTAGAGCAGATCGGGCACGGCCAGCACCATCAGCAGCGAGGTGTTCTTGAGCTGCAGGATCGACTGGTTGACCAGCGGCGGAATCATCTTGCGGAAAGCCTGGGGCAGGATCACGCGGCGCATCACCTGGCCGCGCGTCATGCCAATGGCCTGGCCCGCTTCGGTCTGGCCGATATCGGTGGAGATGATGCCGCCGCGGATGATTTCGGAATAGAAGGCGCCGCCGTACAGCGACAGGCACAGCGCAGCGGCCACGGGCGCGCTCATCTCGATGCCGGTGAGCACGGGCAGCGCGTAGTAGAACCACACCAGCTGCACCAGCACCGGCGTGCAGCGGAAGACCTCGACAAAGGCGCGCAGCGGCGCCGTGACGATCTTGTTGCTCGACAGGCGCCCCAGGCCAGCAACCAGCCCGACCGCAAGGCCCCCCAGGATACAGATCACCGTGAACAGCAAGGTGTAGCCCACGCCGCCGACCAGCAGCATGCGGTACTTCCACAGGAAACTAAAGTCCCACTCGTACATAAATCAATCTACCTTTAACGCATACACCCCGGAGGCAGCACGCGGCTGCAACCGGGGTGTTTCACATGGGCACCACGCCCATGTGGACCAACCATCAGAACTTGACTTCCTTGGGGAAGGAATCGGCCTTGACGCCAGCGAGCTTTTCCATGTTCTTGAGCACCACGGACTGGATCTCGCCCTTGGAGCGGGCTTCTTCCAGCCAGGCATTGACGGCGTTTTCGAAGTCCTTGTTCGGCTCCTTGCGCAGGCCCACGTTGGTGTTGGCCGTCTCGACCGGCGTTGGCACATAGACTGTGCCCACATCGGGGCGCTTGGCCACCAGTGGCTGCGACAGCAGCACCACCAGCACCTGGCAGTCGGAGCGGCCGGTTTGCACCGACATCGTCGCCGCGCCCGAGCTCTCCAGACGCGAAATATTGGCCTTGGGCAGCGCGCGGGTGGCGAACTGGTCCTGGTTGGAGCCGATATCCACCACCACCTTGGCATCGGGGTTGTTCAGCTGCTCCCAGGTCTGCACCGGGGCATGGCCCTTTTTGCAGACGGCCGTGAAGGTGTTGTTGAGCAAGGGCTTGGAGAAGTTGACCACTTCCATGCGCTGGGGGGTCGGGGCCATCGCGAACATCAGGTCGATCTTGTTGGCCTGCAGGTCCAGCACGGCATTGCCCCAGGTGGTCTCGACGAACTTGACGTTCACGCCGAGCTTCTTGGCCAGGCTCTCGCCAAAGTCAGGGCCAAAGCCTTCCCACTTCTGCGTCACCAGGTCCTTGCTGAAGTAGGGGATCGCACCCGCAACGGTGCCCACGCGCAGCTCTTTGGTGCGCTTGACGCGGTCCATCGTGGACTCACCGCTTTGCGCCAGGGCCGCGCCAGCCACCGATACACCTGCGACCACCAAGGCGGCTGCACCCATCCACTTTTTGACAGAAAACATCTACGTATCCTCTAGACGCAGCGAAAACGGGCTGCGCGACCGTGAAAAACCGACAGTGTATTCCTGTTAAAAACCCTAGTAAAAAACACAAAACGTCGAGATGCATTGTTATTTTCGTCAAATCGGCGAAACAATGACAATTTAAGGGTTAATACTGACATTTCAGAGACAGCAGACGCCGGAAAACCGCGCATTCCCCAGGATGCTGCGCCGGGTCTGACACGCTGGGCGCGGCTCGCGGCCTACAATGGTTCGCTATTACCCTAGCCAAATTCATGCCAGACATGCTGAACGCCGATCTGCACTGCCACTCCACGTTTTCCGACGGCACCCTGAGCCCGGAAGCGCTGGCGCAGCGTGCGCGCGAGCGCGGTGTGCAGCTGTGGGCGCTCACCGACCATGACGAGGTCAGCGGCCTGGACCGGGCGAGCGCCGCTGCCGCCCAGCAGCAGCTGGCGTTTTTGAGCGGCGTGGAGATCTCGGTCAGCTTTGGCGAAACCACGGTGCACATCGTGGGGCTGGGCTTTGACTGGCAGCACCCCGGCTTGCGCGCCGGGCTGGCCCGCACACGCGGTGGCCGCGAACAACGCGCCCGCGACATGGCCGCTGGCCTGGAAAAAGTGGGTATCGGTGGCGCATATGAGGGCGCGCTGCGCTATGTGGGCAACCCCGATCTGATCTCGCGCACGCACTTTGCGCGCTTTTTGGTGGATACGCGGGTCTGCCGCGATCCGGCCGAGGTGTTTCGCCACTACCTGGTCGAAGGCAAACCCGGCTTTGTGCCCCACCGCTGGGCCCGGCTGCAGGATGCGGTGCAGTGGATCGTGCAAGCGGGCGGCATGGCCGTCATTGCCCACCCGGCGCGCTACCACTTGAATGGCGGCGAAGAGCATGCGCTGTTCTCGTCCTTCAAGGACTATGGCGGCCAAGGCGTGGAAGTGGTCACCGGCAGCCACTTTCCGCATGAATACACCACCTACGCGGACATGGCCAAGAGCTTTGACTTTTATGCCTCGCGTGGCTGCGATTTTCACAGCCCGGGGGAATCGGGTACCGATTTTGGTGCCCTGCCCCCGCTGCCCAGCGGGGTGCAACCCGTCTGGCAGGCGCTGGAGGGGCGCATTGTGCACCCCCGCCCACCGCCGCAGGGCCTTGCCCATTGATCCAGGCGCCCTGCAGCCGCACGGCAGCCCCACGATAACAAAAGCAACAGCAACACCATGGCCCAATATTTCGAGGTTCACCCAGACAATCCCCAGCCGCGCCTGCTCAAGCAGGCCGCCGCCATGCTCAAGGACGGCGGCATCCTGGCCGTGCCCACCGATTCGAGCTACGCCTTTGTTTGCGCGCTGGACAACAAGCAGGTGGTCGACCGCCTGCGCCGCATTCGTCAGATCGACGACAAGCGCATGCTGACCTTGCTGTGCTGCGATCTGTCACAACTGTCGAGCTATGCGATGGTGGACAACCACCAGTTCCGCATGCTCAAGCTGGGCACGCCCGGGCCCTTCACCTTCATTCTGGACGCCACCAAGGAAGTGCCCCGCCGCATCAGCCACCCTTCGCGCAAGACCATCGGCCTGCGCGTGCCCGACAACAAGGGCCTGCTGATGCTGCTGGAGCTGCATGGCGAGCCGCTGCTGTCCACCACCCTCATCCCGCCGGGCGAGACCGAGCCGCTCAACGACCCAGAGGAGATCCGCGAGCGCTTTGAATCGCAGATCGAGCTGGTCGTCAACGCCGGCCCCTGCCCGCTCGAGCCCACGACGATTGTCGACCTGACGCCGATGGGCACCGGCGGCTCGCCCGTGGTGGTGCGCGAGGGCCGCGGCCCGCTGGCGCAGCTGGGCCTGTAGCCCCATACTGGCTGGTGGCAGCAGCGCCGCACCAGGGCTGCCTGCCCGGGCCGCGCAATCGTTTGCCACGGCCATTGCCATGGCCTGGCAGCGGCCACTGGCAAATCTGATAGGCTCGCCTCTGCCTGGTGCGCTGCGGCGCGCCCTCCTCCCCTTTGACCACTGCCCATTCCGTGAACGCTGACCTGATACAAACCGTTCTGATCTACGCCCTGCCTGTGCTGTTTTCCATCACTGTGCACGAGGCAGCGCATGGCTATGCTGCGCGCCATTTTGGTGACAACACCGCCGCCATGCTGGGCCGCCTCACGCTCAACCCGCTCAAGCACATCGACCCTATCGGCACCATCCTGATGCCGCTGATGCTGTATTTCATGACCTCGGGCGCGTTTGTGTTTGGCTATGCCAAGCCCGTGCCCGTGGCCTTCGGCAACCTGCGCAACCCCAAGCGCGACATGATCTGGGTGGCACTGGCCGGCCCGGCCACCAATTTTGTGCAGGCCCTTCTGTGGGCGCTGGTCTACGGCATCTTGGTCGCCTCCGGCGTCGATGAGCGCTTTTTCCTCAAGATGGCGCAGGCGGGGGTGCTGGTCAACCTCGTGATGTGGGCCTTCAACCTGTTTCCGCTGCCCCCGCTCGATGGCGGCCGGGTACTGGTGGGCCTGCTGCCCTACAAGCAGGCGGTGGCCGTCTCCAAGATCGAGCCCTATGGCTTTTTCATCGTCATGGGTCTGGTGATTGCCGGCGTCGTCAGCACCTTCTGGATGCGCCCCCTGATGAGCCTGGGCTACGCTGTGGTCAGCGTGGTGCTGATGCCCTTTAGCTGATCGCCCGGCCCCACTGCCGTGCAGCACCGCAAAGCATATTGATGGATAGTTATGACTAAGACACGTTATCTCACTGGTATCACCCCTTCGGGAACGCCCCACCTGGGCAACTACGCTGGCATGATGCGCCCGGCCATCGCTGCCAGCCGCGCAGGCGATGTGGAGAACTTCTACTTTCTGGCCGACTACCACGCGCTGATCAAGTGCCAGGATCCCGAGCGCGTCAACCGCTCGACGCTGGAGATTGCCGCCAGCTGGCTGGCCGCAGGCCTGAACCCCGAGCACGTCACCTTCTACCGCCAGTCGGACATCCCCGAGATTCCCGAGCTGACCTGGTTTCTGACCTGCGTTACCGGCAAGGGCGTGCTCAACCGGGCTCACGCCTACAAGGCCGCGCAGGACAAGAATGCCGAAACCGGCAAGGACGGCGATGACGGCGTGACTGCGGGCCTGTTCATGTACCCGGTGCTGATGGGCGCTGACATCCTGGCCTTCAACGCCAACAAGGTGCCGGTGGGCCGCGACCAGATCCAGCACATCGAGATGGCGCGCGACATGGCATCGAGCTTCAACCACCTGTATGGCGAGCATTTCGTGCTGCCCGAGGCGGCGGTGGACAACAACGTGGCGACCTTGGCCGGCCTTGACGGCCGCAAGATGAGCAAGAGCTACGACAACACGATCCCGCTGTTCTCCACCCAGGCCCAGCTCAAGAAGCTGATCGGCAGCATCGTCACCGACTCGCGTGCACCGGGCGAGCCCAAGGACGTGGAAGGCTCGGCGCTGTTCCAGATCTACCAGGCCTTTGCCAGCGCAGAGGAAACCGCAGCCCTGCGCCAGGCCTATGCCGATGGCATTGGCTGGGGCGAGGCCAAGACCCTGCTGTTCGAATGCATTGACCGGGAGCTCGCCCCGTTGCGTGAACGCTACAACTACCTGATGGCCCATCCCCAGGAAGTGGAAGCTATTTTGCAAAGCGGCGCACAAAAGGCGCGTGCATATTCGGGCCCTTTACTACACAAGTTACGTGCGGCTGTTGGCCTGCGGCCACTGACGCCAGCCAGCACGGCCGCTACGCCCAAGGCTGCGGCCAAGCAAGGCGGCGCTGCTTTCAAGCAGTACCGCGACAAGGACGGCAAGTTCTATTTCAAACTGGTGCGCGCCGATGGCGGGCTGCTGCTGCAAAGCCAGGGCTTTGATGCCCCCCGGGATGCGGGCGCCATGATTGCCCATTTGCAGGCTGCGCCGCAGAATCTGCAAGACGCCATGGACAACCTGCAATTGGGCGACGGCTTTTCGCTGTCGGATGTGCAGTTGGCGTTGAAAGAGATAGCCGAGAGTTAAGAGACTGCCTATACTGCATTTGCAACCAATTGTTGAAGCTGTCACCGTCGTGGCAATTTCCCCGTTTAACGCAGTGTGGAGCCGGTGATTCAATTTGCTTTTATTATTGAGCTATCAAATAAAAGCAAGCTATTGAGCTTAGTGGGAGTGAGCTGTTATGAGAATTGTGGCACTGGATGATGATCTGGTGGTGTTGGATATGCTCTCCAAAACCATGGAGGCGGAGGGCCACGCCTGTACAACCCATTCCTCTGGCGCCTCTCTGATCAAGGACATGCGCCGCGAGACCTATGACCTGCTGATCCTGGACTGGCAGCTGCCAGACACCACGGGTCCGCAGGTGGTGCGCTGGATACGAGAGAACGTCAACCAGGAGTTGCCGGTGCTCTTCATCACCAGCCGCCATGGTGAGGCCGACATTGTTGAGGGGTTGGAGTCTGGCGCGGACGATTTCATGATCAAGCCGCTGCGGGTGGCCGAGTTGGTGGCGCGCGTGCGCGCGTTGCTGCGCCGCGCCTACCCGGCTGCCACCAAGGGCGTATTGGAGTTTGGCCGCTACAAGTTCCTCTCCGATTCGCGGGCCCTGGAGGTCGATGGCAAGCTGGTCGAGCTGAAGAACCGCGAGTACGACCTTGCGCTGTTCCTGTTTCAGAACATGGGCCGCCTGCTGTCGCGCGACCATTTGCGCGAAATCATCTGGGGCCAGAACTCCGATGTCATCTCGCGCTCGCTCGATACCCATGTATCGCGGCTGCGCACGCTGCTCGATCTGCGACCGGAGAACGGTTTCATCATCACGGCAGTCTATGGCGTCGGCTACCGGTTTGAGGCCGTCAAACCGCTGTCCGAGACGCAGCCTGAATAAATTTCTGCTGTTGCATGCAGCGCGGTTTACGGCCAACACGCCACACGTGTTGGCCGTATTTACTCTGCCGCATGCAGCGGCCCTGCCAGGCACCATGGCCTGGCTGTAAGGAGAGCCATTTTGTATCTTTCTCGTCTGCCGTTTTCTGCTGCCGTTTTGCTGGCCTTTGGCGTGGCCGCCCCTGGTCTCGCGCTGGCGGCATCGGCAGACCAGTTGCCCGACATCCGCCACACGGTGATCAGCGGTGACACGCTCGAGGCCGTGGCCAAGCGCTACCTGAAGGACCCGCAGCAGTGGCGCGCCGTGGGCACGCTCAATGGCGTCAAGGACCCTTTGCGCCTGCCCATTGGCTCGGTGATCGTCATCCCCGCGCACATGGTGGGCTACCAGGAGGTGACGATCAGCCACGTCAAGGGCGTGGCGCGCGTGCGCTCGCCGCTGGCCGGTGGCGACTGGCAAAGTGCAGCTTCGGGCACCATCTTGACCGAGGGCGACGAGCTGCAGGTGCCGGCTGGCAGCTTTGTGACCTTGCGCTTTGCCGATGGCAGCTCGGTGCGCATCAACGAAAACTCCGAACTCAAACTGAGCGAATTGCGCAAGAACAGCCGCACCGAGGAGCAGCAGTCGGTGCTGGACCTGAGCCGCGGCGGGCTGGAGTCGCATGTCACGCCGGTGATGGACCAGCGCCGCAAACGCAAGTTCGAGATCAAGACCCCGATGGCCACCACCAGCGTGCGCGGCACCGTGTTCTCCGTCAGCATTTCCGACTCCGGCAAGGCCATCACCGCTGTCGACAAAGGGGTGGTCGAGGTCCAGGGCCGCCAGGCGGCGCAGCAGGCGCGCGTACAGGCTGGCCAAGGGGTGGCCGTGGCCCGCAGCGGCCAGGTCGGGCCCACGGTGGCACTGCTGCCAGCGCCCAGCCTGCAGGCCAATCCGCCAGTGTTTGAGGACGCTAATTTTCTGACTTTGCAGGTGGGCGAGGTGCCACAGGCCCAGAAATACGGTGTGATTCTGGCCCTGGATCCAGAGCTCGCGCGCGTGGTGCTTCAGCAAAGCCATTCCAGCCCCACGTTCAAGTTCGACGCCATTGCCGATGGCACCTACTACATGAGCGCCCGGGCCATCGATGGCCAGGACATCCCGGGCACACCGGCAGTCCAGACCATCAAGGTCAAGGCTACACCGGTGCCTCCGCTCTACGCCAACCCGGCCCCCGGCGGCCTCATTGGCCTGGCGGACGGCGAGCTGCTGTGCACCGAAGGCGGCCCGGGCATTGTGGGCTACCGCATCCAGGTCGCTGCCAGCCAGGACTTCAGCACCCCGCTACAAGACAGCGGCGTCGTCGATAACTGCCAGGCCAGTGCGTCCGGTTTGGGCGTGGGTTCCTATTTCTGGCGCGTGGCCAGTGTGCGCAGGCTCGCCGATGGCAGCCTGGACCAGGGCCCGTTTGCACAGCCCCAGGCTTTCAAGACCGGCAGCAACCCGCCGACCCTGGGCGCCGACGCCTTAAGCCCTGCCGAGTCCAACAACCCCAACCAGCTGCAGTTGTCCTGGCCTGCTGAAGCCGGTCAGCGCTTCAACCTGCAGCTGGCCTCTGATGACAGCTTCACCGATGCCCGCACCTTCGCGCTCGATACCCCGCAATGGGCATCGGACAGCCTGCCCCCGGGTGACTACTATGTGCGCATCCAGGTGCTGGACCCGTCCGGCCTCAAGAGCCGCTACTCGGCCCCGCGCAAGCTGCCCGTCGAGCCGGCGATTCTGACCGGTGCTGGTGGCGTGCTCAAAACCGGTGACGGCAAATCGGTGCTCAGCCCGAGGTAAGGGGCACGGCGGCCCCTGCCCATGCGCATGACCGCGTTGACCCCCCGTCCATTCCCTAGCGCATGGCTGCCCCTTCCTTTTCGCTGAGCCGAACGCAACTGCGCTGGCTGGAATGGCTGGCGCTGTCGGCCCTGCTGCTGGGCCTGGTGGCCTGGGCCAGCCTGCGCGAGCAGCCCCGCGTCATCAACACCTTTGTGCAGGACATCACCGGCTGGCTCAGCGCACCGGATCCGCGCGATGACATCGTCATCGTCGCCATTGATGATGCCAGCCTGCAAAGCGTGGGGCGCTGGCCCTGGAGCCGCGCCGTGCATGCGCAGCTGATCGCACGCATTGCCGCCCAGCACCCCAAAGCCTTGGGCGTGGACGTGCTGTTCAGCGAGCCCGACAGG
This sequence comes from Comamonas koreensis, assembly GCF_014076495.1. Lineage (NCBI taxonomy): Bacteria > Pseudomonadati > Pseudomonadota > Betaproteobacteria > Burkholderiales > Comamonadaceae > Comamonas > Comamonas koreensis. The sequence goes on from NZ_CP043575.1 coordinate 4,329,026, forward strand.
CAGCACCCCGACGACGATGCCCAACTGGCCCAGGCGATTGCCCAGGCCGGCAATGTCGTGCTGCCGGTGGACTGGCGCATGGCCAATGTGGACATTGGCGCCGAGCTGCCGCTGGCCAGCCTGCGCCAAGCCGCGCGCCAGCTGGGCCATGTGAATGTGACTGTCGACGATGACGGCGTGATACGCCGCTACTTTGGTGCGCAGGGTGAGAACACCGGGCCCTGGCCCCACTTCAGCATTGCGATGCTCTGCGCCAGCGGCCAGAGCCACCCGCTGTGCCAGGGCACCCGCCCGCCCGAGCCCGGCGAGCAGTGGGAGCAGCGCTCGCCGGAGATGTTCAACTTTGCCCGCGGTGACCGGCCCTACACGCTGTATTCGGCCGAAGATGTGCTGGCCGGGCGTATCCCCGAAGACAGCTTTCGCGGCAAGTATGTGCTGCTGGGGGCTACGGCCTCGGGCCTGGGCGACTACTTTGCCAGCCCCGCCCGGCCCGCATCCCGGCATATTGCAGGGGTGGAGCTGATTGCCCATGCGCTGGACTCGCAGCTGTCGGACCAGCATGTGCATGCGCTGCCGACCGGCGCCAATCTGGCAGTCAATCTGGGAGCGATCGTGCTGGCCCTGATGGCGATTGCGCTGCTGGGCCCCATGGCAGGTTTGATCGCCCAGATTGCCGCGGCAGCGCTGCTGCTGCTGCTGTGCCTGGCGCTGCGCAGCTTTGCCGGCCTGCAACTGGCGCCCGGCGCGGCCCTGGTGGGCCTGTTGGTCATCTACCCCATCTGGAGCTGGCGGCGCCTGAGTGCAGCGGCCCGGTTTTTGCAGCAGGAGATGCACAACCTGCGCGCCGCGCTCGATACCACCAGCGCCCCGCAGCGCAGCGGCATGCTGATGGATGACTTTCTGGAGCGGCGCATCAAGGCCGTGGAGACCGCTACCGACACCTTGCGCCAGATGCATGGCTTTGTGCGCGATACGCTGCGCCAGATCCCCTCGCCCACCTTTGTGGTCGATCCGCTGGGCATGGTCAGCCTGCACAATGCTGCAGCGGTGCGCTACCTGCAAAACCTGGGCATGCCCAGCCAGGGCCTGATCGCGATCCAGTCGGCGCTGAGCGGCATGCGCATCAAGGATTCGGGCCAGGTGCTGTCCTTTGCCAATGCCGAGCAGCTGCGCGCGCTGCCGGCCGAATGCGAGGTGCTGGACCGCGAAGAACATGCCTGGCTGCTGCTGGCCGAGGCCTTCCGCGCGCCAGCGCCTGCGGGCTGGCTGCTGATGCTGGTGGACCTGACCGAGCTGCACAAGGCCCAGCAGCAGCGCGACCAGGCGCTGCGCTTTATCTCGCATGATTTCCGCTCGCCCCAGTCCTCGATCATCACCTTGCTGGAGATGTACAAGGAGTTCCCCGGCCAGATGAGCGAGGCCGAGCTGCACCAGAAGATCAACCGCCTGGCCCACCAATCGCTGGAGATGGCCGAGAGCTTTGTGCAGTTGGCCTCGGCCCAGTCGCAGGCCATGCAGCCCCAGTTGCTCAGCCTCGATGTGCTGCTGCAGGAGGCGGTGGACGACTGCTGGGCCAAGGCCTCGGAGAAAAAGATCCAGGTGCGCTACCTGCCCGGGGCCCTGGAGGCGGCCGAAACCGATATCGCCTGCTTTGGCGACCGCTCCTTGCTGCAGCGCTGCTTTGTCAACCTGCTCAGCAACGCCATCAAGTACAGTCCCAGCGGCACGGCGGTGGAGGCCAGCATTGCCGATGATGGCGCGTACTGGCGGGTGGAGGTGCGCGACCAGGGCTTTGGCATGACGCAGGAGCAGTTGAACCAGCTCTTCCAGCCCTTCCAGCGCTTTCACCACAACAGCCAGCCGCAGATCTCGGGCATTGGCCTGGGCCTGAGCTTTGTGCAAACCGTGGTGCTGCGCCACCAGGGTTTTGTCCATGTGACCAGCGGCGTCAACGAGGGCTCGTGCTTCAGCCTGCATTTGCCCAAGGCGCCGGGCACGCAGCAGGAGCCGCGCTAGCTGGCGCTGTCACAGGCTGGGCGGCAGCGCTCAGTGCAGCTCTTTGCCTTTGAGTTCGGGAATCAACCACACCGTCGCCAACGCATCGAGCACATAGATGGCGGCCAACAGCCCAATGGCCATCTGGAAAGAGTACTGCGCCGCAATCGCGCCAATCACCACGGGGCCTGCCCCGCCCACAGCGCGGCCAATGTTGAACAGCACATTCTGCGCGGTGGCGCGTGCTTCTGTCGGGTAGGCCTCGCTCATCAGCGCGCCAAAGCCGCCCATCATGCCGTTGACGAACATCCCCATCACCGCACCCGCCCAGAGCATGGTGAGCGGATCATTGAGCTGCGAGTAGAACAGCACCATCAGCGCCGCACCGGCCTGGAACAGCAAAAAGCTGGGCTTGCGGCCGATGCGGTCGGCGAGCTGGCCAAAGATCCAGATGCCAGCCATCATGCCCAGGATGGTGACCGCCGTCCACAGCGCGGACTTGGTCAGGTTGAAGCCCAGCTTGTTGGCCAGGAAAGCGGGCATCCAGATCATGATGCCGTAGTAGCCAAAGTTCTGCACCGAGGTGAGCACGGCAATGCCAACGCTGATGCGGGTGGTGGCGCGGTCCTTGACCAGCAGCTTGAAGCACTGCAGCACCGACTGCTTTTTCTCCTGGCTGCGCACAAACACCTCGGGCTCATGCAGGCGGTTGCGGATGAACCAGGCCACAAAGGCGGGGATCACCCCCACCAGGAACATGCCGCGCCAGCCGATATGGGGCAGCAGCAAGGGGGTGAGCAAGGCCGCGCCCAGCACGCCCACCTGCCAGCCCAGCGCCACATAGGACGACACCCGCGCCCGGTAGCGCGCAGGCCAGGCTTCGGCCGCCAGCGCCATGCCGATGCCGAACTCGCCGCCCAGGCCAATGCCGGCAATGGTGCGGTAGATCAGCAGGTCCCAGTAGCCCTGCGCAAACGCGCACAGCCCGGTGAACACCGCAAACAGCACGATGGTCCAGGTCAGCACGCGGATGCGGCCATAGCGGTCGCTGAGCATGCCAAACACAATGCCGCCCAGCACTGCGCCGATCAGGGTCCAGGTGACCAGGGAGCCGGCCTGGGCCGTGGTCAGTCCCAGGTCCTCGCGGATGGCGCTGAGCATGAAGCCCAGGATCAGCAGGTCAAAGCCGTCCATGGCGTAGCCCACGGCCGAGCCGGCCAGGGCCTTCCAGCCATAGCGGTTGACGGTATCGGACGAGGGAGAGGCAGTGCCTGAAGCGGCAGACCCGGCGGCGGAAGAAGACATGACAAGCGCTTTGTAGTAGGTGTTATGACAGCTGCGCGCACAAAAATGCCGCACAGACGGCGGCATGGTTGCTCAGCAGCGGGCGCTATTGTGCGCGATATCTATACGCTCTGCGTAGGGGCAGCGCAGTCCACATATTGACTAGTCGGTAAAAAATGACCGCCTCCTGTGGAAGATTCAAGCCAGAAACAGCTCCTGCAGGTCGCTCAGAAAGTCAAAACCACGCTCTGTGGGGGTGACCTTCTGAAAGTCCAGCTTCACGAGGCCCTTGGCCTCGGCCTCGTGCAAGGCCTTGGCAATGGAGCTGAGCGGCAGACCGGTGCGGTCCAGGTAGTCCTGTAGCGCAAAGCCCTCGCGCAGGCGCAGCGCATTGAGCATGAACTCAAACGGCAGATCGGCGCGCTTGACCTCGTCGTCCTGCGCCAGTGCATTGCCCTGCAAAGCCTGGGTCATGTAACGGGCCGGGTCGCGCAGCCGCACCTGGCGCACCACGCGGTGGGCAAAGCTCAGCTTGCTGTGGGCGCCCGCGCCAATGCCCAGGTAGTCGCCAAACAGCCAGTAGTTGCTGTTGTGCACGCAGGCATGGCCGGGCTTGGCATAGGCCGAGACCTCGTAGCGCTGCATGCCGGCCTGCGCCGTGCGCGCGGTGATCTGGTCAAGCATGGCATAGGCCACATCGTCCTCGGGCACGGCGGGCGGGTACTTCGCAAAAAAGGTGTTGGGCTCGATGGTCAGGTGGTAGATCGAGATGTGCGGCGGCGCAAATCCCAGCGCCTTGTCCAGGTCCCGCGCCAGGTCCTGGGCGGTCTGGCCTGGCAGGGCATACATGATGTCGAGGTTGAAGGTCTCGAAGCTGCTGGCGGCCTCTTCGACGGCGGCCATCGCCTGCGCGCCATTGTGCACGCGGCCAATGGCCTCCAGAAAGCGGTCATCAAAGCTCTGCACGCCAATCGACAGCCGGGTGATGCCCGCGCCGCGAAAGGCCCGAAAGCGGTCCTTCTCGAAGGTGCCAGGGTTGGCCTCCATCGTGATCTCGCAACCCGCGTCCACGCGCAGGCGGGCGCGAATGGCCGAGATCAGCCGGTCAATCGACTCGGGCGAAAACAGGCTGGGCGTGCCGCCGCCCAGAAAAATGCTGTGGATGCTGCGCCCCCAGATGAGCGGCAGGGCCTGCTCCAGGTCGGCGATCAGCGCATCGATATAGCGCTCCTCGGGCACCGCATGGCGGCCGTCCCGCACTTCGTGCGAATTGAAATCGCAGTACGGGCATTTCTTGATGCACCAGGGCAGGTGCACATAGAGCGACAGCGGCGGCAGGCTGGGCAGCTGCAAGGTGCCCGGGCGCATGTAATGCTGGATGTCGCGCTGCACCACCTGCTCAGAAGGCTGCGCCACTTGCAGCGGAATATGCACCCCCATCTCAGTCCTTGGGGGCAGCGGCCACCATCGGCGCGCCGGCCAGCCAGCTGTCCCGCAGCAGTGCCATCATCTGGCGCGAGGAGCGGCCCCGGTGGCTGTGCGCATGCTTGACCTCGGTGGCCATCTGCGCAAAGGTCATGCCCAGTGCGGGAATCAGCAGCACCGGGTCAAAGCCAAAGCCGCCCTCGCCCAGCGGCTCGGTCGTGATCTCGGCGGCCACGCGGCCGACGGCCACCAGCGGCTCCGGGTCCTTGGGGTGGCGCACCGCCACCAGCGTGCTCACCATGGCCGCGCGGCGGTCGGTGACGCCCTGCATTTGCTCGAGCAGCGCGCGCACATTGTTGGCATCGCTTTTGTCGTAGCCAAACTGCGTGCAGTAGTAGGCGGTATCCACCCCGGGCAGGCCGCCAAAGGCTGCCACGCACAGGCCGGCATCATCGGCAATCGCGGGCAGTCCGGTGCGCTCGGCGGCAAAGCGGGCCTTGCTCAAGGCGTTTTCCAGGAAGGTGCCATAAGGCTCGGGCGCCTCGCCCTCCATCAACGCGCCTTGGGGCACCAGGCTCACGCCCAGGGGCTCGAACATGGCCTGCAGCTCGGCGAGTTTGCCCTGGTTGTTGGAAGCAAGAACGATTTTCATGGGTCGGCACCAGCGGCTGCGCCGGGATCCCCGGGCAGCCCGCTGCTTTTTTGAGAACGGTAAAAACAGGCCTGGCGGCCTTGCGCCGCCATGCCAGGACAGGCTGAATTATCGGACCAGCGACAAAACGCAGTGCGTGCCGGGCTTATGCGGCCGGGGCGTCGGGCTTGGGCGGGGCCTGATGGCCAGCCTCAGGCTCTGGCGCTGGCGGCAAGGTGTCGCTCACCGGGTCTTCGGATTCAAAGCGCTCGGCACCGGGCATCTCCCACTCCATCGCCACGGCCGTGACGTTGTCGCTGGTCGCCCCCGCCTTGCGCAGCGCGGCATCGATCAGGTCGGGAATGGCGCGCGAGACCGACTTGTTGGCCAGCTCGCGGGCAATCACGGTCTCGGAGACGCTGCTCCAGAGGCCGTCGGAGCACAGCATGATGCGGTCGCTGCGGTGCATCTCGGTGGGGCCGGCCACATCGAAGAACGGACGCGAGGGGCTGCCCAGGCAGGTGAACAGCACATTGCGGTTGAAGCGGTCGGGGTTGATGCTGGTCACGCCCGAGCCGCGCAGCTCCATATAGGAGTGGTCGCGCGTGCGCGCCAGCACCTTGCCGCTGCGCACCAGGTAGAGGCGCGAGTCGCCGCAATGCACCCACCAGATATTGCCATCCTGCACCACCGAGGCCACCAAGGTGGTGCGTGGCGGGTCATCCATATTGTTGGCAATCGCGTACTTGAGGATGTTGTGGTGCGCCGAGAGCAGCGCGTTCTCAAGGAACTCGGCCGGGTCTTCCAGCTTGGGGCGCGCGAGGCGCTGAAAATCCAGCGACACCGTCTGCAAGGCCAGTTGCGCGGCCACTTCCCCTTCCGGATGCCCTCCCATGCCATCGGCCACGACAAACAGACAGGCTTCCTTGGTATAGCTATACCCCATCCTGTCTTCGTTTTTTTCCCGCCCGCCCTTGCGGCTGAGCTGGAAGACCGAGAACTTCATTTGGTTTGGCCTCCGCCCACGCGCTTTTTGGTATCGCTGACCAGCGAATCAATCGACATACGAACCTTCTCGGAGACGCTCAGTTTGGTATAGCGGCGCTCGTCTTCGCGCGCCAGCTCTTTTTGTAATAGGAACACCGATTGGGGCCGGGCCTGGGGGTCAAGCGCCATGCACCACTCCACCAGCTCGATCAGGTTGTCCGAGTACACGCCGCGCACCTTGGACATGGCCAGGCTCAGGCGGTCCTTTTCCTGGCGCTTGGGCGCATCGTTGGGCGGAATACCCTGCATGCAGGCATAGATGCAGGCACCGATCGCATAGATGTCGGTCCAGGGGCCCAGCGACATATCGCGGCGGTACATCTCGGGCGCGGCAAAACCGGGCGTGTACATGGGGCGGACAAAGTTGCCCTCCTTGCTCAGCACCTCGCGGGCAGCGCCAAAGTCGATCATCACCGCCTTGTTGTCGTCGGTGATGAAGATGTTGGCCGGCTTGATATCGAGGTGAAGCATCTTGTGCTGGTGCACGATGCGCAGACCGCGCAGCACCTCGTCGAACAGCGAGCGGATCGTGGACTCGCGGAAGACCTTGGCTTCCTTGAGATCGCGGGCGGTGACGACAAAATCCTGCAAGGTGGCCCCTTGCAGGTAGTTCATCACCATGTAGACGGTGTCGTTCTCGCGGAAGAAGTTGTATACGCTGACGACCGAGGAGTGCGAGATCTGGGCGAGCGCGCGGCCCTCTTCAAAGAAACTCTTGAGGCCCAGGCGGTACAGCGACAGCTTGTCGGGCTCGATGCTCGGCGACAGCGACCCCGGCGCACGGGTGGCCAGGCTGGACGGCAAATACTCCTTGATGGCGACCTGCTGGCCATCGGGCGCCAGCGCCAGATAGACCACCCCGAACCCCCCCGCCGATATGCGCCGCACGATCCGGTAGCCACCGATGACGGTATTGGCTGGTAGCGGCGCAGGCTTTACTTTTGACATAGTTTGATGAACAACGCAGGTATATGAGAAGCCTGATAATGAGCGCGATTGCAAGCAACCTCATACAGTCCTATGCCAGTTTACAGCATGACAGGCTATGCCTCTGTCCAGCAAAGCATCCCACCTGACGGTGACAACAATGCTCCCTCCCTCTGGCGCGTCGGACTGGAAATTCGCTCGGTTAACAGCCGTTTTCTCGATTTATCTTTCAAGCTTCCGGAAGATCTCAGAAGCTGCGAACCACAGTTACGCTCTCTGGTAGATAATAGTCTCAAGCGTGGCAAGGTGGAAGTACGTGTACTGATCAACAGTGAACAGGCTTCCAGCGTGCCCGTCGCCTCGCCCCGCCTGCTCCAGCAGCTGGGCAGCTTCCAGGACACTGTCAAGGCCTGGATGCCAACGGCCCAGCCCTTCACTGTGGCAGAAGTACTACGCCTGAGCGGCAGCGGCAACATCGAGCTGCCCGAGAACTGGGCCGACAATGTGGCCGCGCTGTGCCAGCAAGCCCTCAAGACCCTGCTCGACGCCCGCCAACGCGAAGGCAAGCGCCTGGCCGACATGCTGCAAGACCGCATCAAGCAGCTGCGCCAACTGGCTGAACAGGCCGAGCCCCTGATCCCCGAGCTGGTCAAACAGCAAAAGCAGCGCTTTTTGGAGCGCTGGCAAGAAGCGATGGCGCTGAGCGCCGGCAGCGTCTCGCCCGAAGCGGCCCAGGACCGTGCGCTGACCGAAGCGACCTCCTTTGCGATCCGCATCGATGTGGCCGAAGAACTCACCCGCATGCGCTCGCACCTGGAAGAAATCAGCCGCCTGCTGACCAAGGGTGGCGATATCGGCAAGCGCCTGGACTTTCTGATCCAGGAGCTGCACCGCGAGGCCAACACCTTGGGCTCCAAGTCCGCTGCGCTGGATCTGACCCGCATCAGCGTGGACATGAAGGTCCTGATCGAGCAGATGCGCGAACAAGTGCAAAACATCGAATAAGAAGCCAGAGTCTCTCTATGGAATACCCCGGAAACCTCTTTGTCGTCTCAGCCCCCAGCGGCGCGGGCAAGTCGTCCCTCGTCAAGGCCCTCCTCGAGCTCGACTCGCAAGTCTTTCGCTCCATCTCCCACACCACGCGCTCGCCGCGTGGCCAGGAAAAGCATGGGCGCGAATACTACTTCGCCTCGCGCGATGACTTCGAGCGCATGATTGCCTCCAATGCGTTTGTCGAATGGGCCAATGTGCATGGCAACCTCTACGGCACCTCCAAGAAGGCCATCGAGGAGCGCCTGGCCAAGGGCACCGATATCGTGCTGGAGATCGACTACCAGGGCGCTTTGCAGATCAAGCAAAGCTTCCCCCACGCCGTGCTGATCTTCATCCTGCCACCCAGCTGGGAAGAGCTGCGCTCGCGCCTGGAGAACCGCGGCGAGGACGCCTCCGACGTCATCGAAAAGCGCCTCACGAACGCGCGCGAGGAGATGGCGCAGGTCCACAAATTCGACTTCGTTATAATTAACGAATTGTTCGAGCGCGCTTTGTTCGATTTGAAGGCCGTTGTACATTCACAACGCTTGCGCTATTCGGCCCAAAAGCGTGTTCGCAGCGAAATATTCTCGTCACTCGACATCCCTGTTACCCTGGAGAACTCCTGATGGCCCGCATCACCGTTGAAGACTGCCTCGACAAAATCCCTAACCGCTTCCAACTGGTTCTGGCCGCTACCTACCGCGCCCGCATGCTGAGCCAAGGCCACACGCCCAAAATCGAAAGCCGCAACAAGCCGGCCGTGACCGCGCTGCGCGAAATCGCTGCAGGCAAGGTAGGCCTGGAAATGCTGAAAAAAGTACCCGGCTAAGCCCCTGCTTATGCAACAAAATGGCACCGAATGGCGGTGCCATTTTTCTTGGTATTCACACAAATTTGTCATCGCACGCTACAGTTAAGGCGTGAAGTCCGTGTCCATCCCCTCCGCACCCGCCCAAGTCTCTGGCGTCATCGCTACCGCCGCAGCCAAGCCTGCCATGTCGTATCCGGTAGTGGTGAGTGCCTACGCCGAATTTCTGGAGAAGCTCGACTACCTCGGTGAAGCAGATCTGGCCCTGGTCGAAGAAGCTTTTGATTTCGCAGCCAAGGCCCACACCGGCCAGTTCCGCAGCAGTGGTGACCCCTACATCACCCACCCCATTGCGGTCGCCGAGATCTGCGCGAGCTGGAAGCTCGACGCCCAGGCGCTGATGGCCGCGCTGATGCATGACGCGATGGAGGACTGCGGCGTCACCCGTGATGACATTGCGCGCCAGTTTGGCGACACGGTGGCCGAGCTGGTCGATGGCCTCACCAAGCTGGACAAGCTGCAGTTCAACTCGCGCGAAGAGAACCAGGCCGAGTCGTTCCGCAAGATGCTGCTGGCGATGGCGCGCGATGTGCGCGTCATCCTCGTCAAGCTGGCTGACCGCACCCACAACATGCGCACCATGTCCGACATGCCGCGCAGCAAATGGGGACGCATCTCGACCGAGACCATGGAGATCCATGTGCCCATTGCCAACCGGCTGGGCATCAACCGGGTCTACCGCGAGCTGCAGGACCTGGCCTTCAAGCACCTCTACCCCTGGCGCCATGACACGCTGGTCAAGGCGCTGGGCCGCTCGCGCAACCGGCGCAAGGACGTGGTCCAGAAGATCCATGCCGAGGTCGATTCGGCCTTTGCCAAATCTGGCATCAAGATCCGCCTGGGCAACCAGGAAAAAACACTCTACGCCATCTACAAGAAGATGGATGGCAAGCGCCTGTCGTTTGCCCAGGTGACCGACTCCTACGCGGTGCGCGTCATCGTGCCCAACCTGATCGACTGTTACACTGCGCTGGGCGTGCTGCACCAGGTGTTCCGCCCCGTGCCCTCCAAATTCCGCGACTACATCGCCAACCCCAAGTCGAACGGCTACCAGTCGCTGCACACCACGTTGGTCGGCCCCTCGGGCGTGAGCATGGATTTCCAGATCCGCACCGAAGACATGAACCTGGTCGATGAGTACGGCGTGCTCACACACTGGATGATCCAGGCGCGGGCCATGCCCAACGGCGAGCAGCTGGGCAACAAATGGGTGCAGTCGCTGCTCGACATCCAGGATGAGACACACGACGCCCATGAGTTCTGGGACAACGTGCGCGTGGACCTGTTCCCCGACTCGGTCTATGTGTTCACGCCCAAGAACCAGATGCTCACCTTGCCCCGGGGCGCGACCGTGCTGGACTTTGCCTACGCGATCCACTCCAATGTGGGCGAGCGCACGCAAGGCGCGCGCATCAACAACGAGCAGGTGCCGCTGAGCACCGTGCTCAAGAGCGGCGATGTGATCGAGATCTCGACCTCGCCCGATGCCGCGCCCCATCCCTCCTGGCTCACGATTGTGCGCACGGGCCGCGCCAAGTCCAAGATCCGCTACTACCTCAAGACCCAGGGCCAGAACGAGACCGCTGCGCTGGGCGAGCGCCTGCTCTTGCAGGCGATGCGGGCCGAAGGCATCTCGCAGTTGCCCGAAGACAAGGCCGTCTGGGACAGCCTGCTCACCCGCCTTGAAGCGCGCAACAAGGTGGAGCTGTTCAACGACATCGGCCAGGGCAAGCGCATTGCCGTGTTTGCCGCCAAGCAGGTGGTGGACCTGCTGGCCGAGCAAGGCCAGCGGCCGGACGCTGTGCTGCTGAGCCAGGAGCGCTTCAAGACCGGCGCCAGCACCGCCACCTCAGCGCTGGTGCTTGATGGCTCACCCAATGCCGCTGTCAAATACGCCAAATGCTGCCGCCCCGTGCCGGGCGACCCGATTGCCGCCCACCTGGACCGCAATGCCGGCCTCGTGGTGCACAACGCCCAGTGCGCCGTCTGCAAGCGACTGCTGGCCAAGGATGCCGAGCATTTTGTCGATGTGGAATGGGCCGATGAGCCCGCCAGCGAGTTCGACACCGGCGTCGTCGTCACCATCAACAATGGCAAGGGAGTGTTGGGCAAGATTGCCGCCGAGATTGCCGCCATGGGCTCGGACATCACCCACATCACGATGGATGACGAAGTGGCGATGGACACGATGGCGCTGCGCTTTGTGCTGACCGTCAAGGACCGTGCCCAGGTTGAGCTGCTGCTGCGCCAGCTGGTCAAGCTGCCCTATGTGCTGCGTGCGCACCGGGTGCTGCCCGTCGCCTGAGCTCCTCCCGATAGCGATCGGGACAGCCCCCCAACAACAGCGCGCCTTAAAGGCGCGCTTGTATTTTGAGAACGGGCTATTTCAAGAGGTCCCCGGCTCCGGGTACTGCACACCCAGCACCTCCAAAACCCGCATCCCGCCGGGCGTGGGCAGCTGCACCTCATCGCCAATGCGGGCCTTGAGCAGCGCCCGCGCAATCGGGGCCACCCAGCTGACCTGGCCCCGGCTGGCATCGGCCTCGTCGATGCCCATGATGGTGATCGACTCCTCGCTGCCATGCTGGTCGCAGTAGTGCACCGTCGCCCCAAAATACACCTGGTCGCTGCCGTGGTGCACCCCCGGGTCCACCACCTCGGCCGCCTCCATGCGCTTGGTCAGAAAGCGGATACGCCGGTCAATCTCGCGCAAGCGCTTCTTGCCATACAGGTAGTCGCCGTTTTCCGAGCGGTCGCCATTGCTCGCCGCCCAGTGCACCACCTCCACCACCTTGGGCCGCTCATCATCGATCAGTTGCAGCAGCTCCTGCTCGAGCGCGCGGTAGCCCCCGGGCGTGATGTAGTTCTTGCCGCCAGCAATCTTGGGCAGCTGCGGCAGGTCATCATCGTCGTCGTTGTCTGTCTCTTTGGTAAAGGCCTTGTTCATCCTGCTATTTAAACAAAGATTGGCGAAGGCTCCCACCAGAAAGAAAAAAGCCTGCCATCGCCATGGCAGGCTTGCCGTCTCAGGGGAGGCCGCTTTGCTTACACCGCCTGGCCCACGTTGGCCTGCGCAGCACCACCCAGCTCTGGCGGGTGGGTGACGATGCTGCGCAGCGCGGGCCGGGGCTGGGCCAGTGCAGCCAGGTCGGGGCGGGGGCGGGCAAAGTCGCTGTTGTGCAGGCCCAGCTTTTCGACTGCCGCCGCCATCGCCAGCAGGCGCCCGTCCTGGTGCAACGGGCCAATCATCTGCAGGCCAAAAGGCATGCCCGCCTCGTCACGGCCGCAGGGCAGCGACAGCGCAGGGTTGGTCGCCAAGGTCACCACATAGGTCAGGCTCAGCCATTCGTAGTAGTTGCGCTGGGTCTTGCCCTCCACCTCCTGCGCATAGAGCTGCTGCCAGGGGAAGGGCGACAGGGGAGTCACCGGTGCCAGCACCAGGTCGTATTGCTCGAATGTGCGCTGGAACATGCGCTGGATGCGCGTCTGCGCCAGATGCGCCCAGGCCCGGTCGCCCAGGCTGATGCTCGCAGCCATCTCGACATTGGCCCGCACATTCGGGCCCAGGGTCTCGGGGGCGGTGCGGTAGATATCGGCAAAGGCGGCGACAAAGCTCTCGGCGCGGATGATGTCAAAGCAGCGGTGCGCTTCTTCCAGGTTCCAGGGCAAGGCGTCCATGCAGGCCACCTCACCGGCCAAGGCCTGCACGCGCTTTGCAAAGGCACGGCGCACCACCGGGTCGACCGCGCAGGTGCCAAAGTCCTCGGTATAGGCCACGCGCAGGCCGCGCAGGTCCATCTCGGGCACGGGCCAGACGGGCGCATGGCTCACCCCCATGCTCAGCGGATCCATCGGGTGCGGGCCCATGCTGGCCTGCATCATCAGCGCGGTATCGGCCACATCGCGACCCATGGGGCCGAGCACCGAGATGGCCGACCAGCCCAGCGGCCGGTCGTCATTGGCGATCAGGCCCGGCGAGGGGCGCAGGCCGACCACGCCGCACAGCGCCGCCGGAATGCGCAGCGAGCCGCCGGTGTCCGAGCCGGTGCACAGCGGAAACATATCGGTGGCCAGCGCCGCGGCCGAGCCGCCCGATGATCCCCCGGCATTCAGATCCGGGTTGAAGGGATTGCCCGTAGCGCCCCAGACCGGGTTGCGGCTGTTGGCACCTGCGCCCATGTCGGGCGTGTTGGTCTTGGCCGTCACGATCGCGCCCTGGCCGCGCAGCCGGGCCACGAACGCATTGTCCTTGCCCGGCACATGGCCGCGCAGCCGCACATTGCCGCTGGTGGTCAGCAGGCCTTCGGTGGCCTGCAAGTCCTTCACGCCCAAGGGCAGGCCATGCAAGAGCGGCAGCTGGCTGCGCCGCCCCACCTGCGCTTCGGCCAGTTGGGCGGCAGTACGGGCACGCTCAAAATCGGTGGCGCAGAGCGCATTGACCGCCGGGTTGAGCGCCTGCATGCGGGCGATGCAGTCATCGAGCAGTTCGACCGGCGAGATCTGCCGGCTCTGGATCAGGCTGCGCAGCTCGACGGCGCTGTGTTCTACCAAACTCATTGTGTGGCCAATCCCAGTTTGTCGATCAAAGGCTTCCAGACAGCGATGTCGCGCTCGGCAAAGCCCAGCACATCGGCAGGTTGGCTGCGCATCAAGGTCACACCCATCTTGTCCATGCTGTTGGCATAGACCGGGTCGCTGTAGCACTGGTTGGTCGCGTCGTTCAAGGCCTTGACCACCTCCGGCGGCGTGCCCTTTTTGGCCACGACCGCAATCCATGACGGCCGCGCCAGCACGGCCGGCCCACCGGCCTCGGCAATGGTCGGCACATCGGGCAGCACCGCCGAGCGCTGGCCGGCGAAAATCGCCAGCGGCACGAGCTTGCCGGCCTTGACCTGGGGCGCGGCTGTGTTCAACACCAGAGTCATCGCCTGGATCTGCTGGCCCATCAAGGCCGTCAGGCCCGCGCTCTTGCCGACAAAGGGCACATGGGTGGCGGGCCAGTGCATCGCATCGGTCAGCGCCGTGGTCAGCAAATGCGCGGGGCTGCCCTTGCCGGGCGAGCCAAAGTTCAGCCCGCCGGCCTGGGACTTGGCGACCTTCTCCAGGTCGGCGAGTTTGTGGATGCCCGCGCCCGCCGGCACCACCAGCACCAGCGGCGATGAGCCAATCATCGCGACACCGGCAAAGTCCTTGAGCGGGTCATAGGGCATCTGCTGGTGCACATATGGCGTGATCGTCATCTGCGACATGCCGATGGTCATGGCAAACGCGCCATCGGCCGGCTGGCCCTTGAGGTAGTTGATGGCCAGGATACCGTTGGCGCCGGGCTTGTTCTGCACCACCACCGGCCGCCCCATCAGCCGCCCGGTGCATTCGCCCCAGGCGCGGGTCATCGCGTCCGATCCGCTGCCTGGCGGTTGCTGCGCGATCACCTGCAGCGGGGTCTGGGCGGCGGCGCCAAGGGCCCAGGCCGACAGGCCACAGGCAAGAAGGGTTGCTCTGATCAAGGGGTCACCTCGCTGGAAAAAGATTGAAGAAGGACAGACAGCTGCTGCAGTTGCTGCTCAATCGCAGCCGGGCTGGAGAACGGCGCGAGCACGCCCAGGCCGCGCAGGCAGGACAGCACCAGCTGAAAGCGCGCTTCAGCGGCGGGCCCACCGGCCCATTCGGGAAAGCTGCGCAGCATGCGCAGCAGCAGCTTGTCGTTGATCGGGGCGCGTGCGGCCTGGATATGCGCCACCATCGCGGCGTCGGCACGCACCGCCAGGTAGGCCTCCCAGGCCACCGCAAAGCGGGGCTGGCCATACAGCCGCCGCCAGGCCTGTTGCACAAAGTGGTCGGCGCGCCGCTGCAGAGGCCAGTGCGGCGCTGGCCAGAAACTGTCGTCGGTGTCGATCTGCTGCACCAACCGCTCAATGATCTGCAGCATCAGCGCGGCCTTGGACGGGAAATGGTGCTGCACCGCTCCGGTCGTCATGCCCGCGATACGGGCCACCTCATGCATCGACAAGCTCGCAAGCCCCTTGGCTTGCATCACTTCGAGCGCAGCATCCATCAGCCGCTCACGCGTCTGTTCACTTTTGATCTGATGCAGGTTGGGCACAACAGGGGGGTCTCCTGAAATACATTATGCGTGTAATGTAATTTGGCAGACATCCGGGTTTGGCCTAGGAGAGAGACGCCAAGTCTGCGGTCTATCCGCGCTGCATCAAAGGGATGAGGCCCCTCTTCCTCCTTGTCAAAATGCGCAGTGATTGCCGCTTGCCCAACAGCGAACCGGCCTCAAAAAAGATTCGCAAGCACCGCCAGCTCGGCCAGAAACGCCTGCATCTGAGGGCTGGCCTCTTCACCCGGCGCCAGCAAGCCATGCTTGTGCGCCAGTTGCCGAAACACCGACGCGGCGGCCAGCTGCGGCAACGCGGCAGCACCGTCTCCCTCCTCCCAGGCATCGCTCAGGTTGTCATGGGCTACTTCAATCATGCGAACTCCTCTCTTCTTGTGGGCAGCCAACGCAGAGCTTCGTTTACAGCTGCTGCCGGATGGCGACATCAAGCCTAGCCAGTTTATCGAAAATGCTGTATGAATATACAGTATTTTTATATCGCCATCGAAGGCACTAGGGTGAGCTCTATCACCACTTTCAGGGATTGACACCGTCTTGCACACATCGCACATTTAAATGTCAACATATGTAAAAAGCTTATGAAGGTGTACTAAATGGCCGTGAACCAGTTTTTAAGTGCGGGAGCGTTTGCAGCATTGGTTTCCATAGGGGTGCACCACAGTGCACATGCTCAGGCGTTTACAGAAGCTTTTAACGACATCAACACCCTGGCTAGTGGCGGATGGGTAATGAGCAATGCCAGCGTGGGTGTCGGGTCCACCGGCTGGTTTCAAGGCAATCCGCCCACTGCAGGTGGTCCTTTTGACGCACAAAGCGGCGCGGCCAATGCGTACATCGGGGCCAATTACAACAACACTGGCAGTGTCGGAACGATCAGCAATTGGCTGCTCATGCCTGATCGAACCATACGCAACGGCGATGTGCTGACTTTTTATACAAGAAAGCCCTCCCCGGACACCTACGCCGATCGCCTGGAAGTGCGCCTCAGCACGAATGGGGCCAGCACAAATGTCGGCAGCGGCACTGGCGTAGGTGATTTCACGACGCTGCTGATGAGTGTCAACCCTGGCCTCACCTTGGGGGTCTATCCAACCACCTGGACGCAGTACTCCGTCACCGTTTCGGGCCTGCCAGCCCCCACGTCCTCACGCATGGCCTTCCGTTATTTCGTCACCAGTGGCGGTTTGTCCGGAACGAACTCTGACTACATCGGCATCGACACTGTGAGCTATACGCCCTATGTATGCCCTTCTGTCGTGCTGACGCCTGCGGGCGCCCTTGCTGGAGGCAGCGTGGGCCAAAGCTACAGCACCACACTCAGCCAGAGTGGCGCGCTGGGCGCTCCAAACTTCGCCGTCACCTCGGGGGCACTGCCACCAGGTTTGACGTTGTCGAGCAGCGGCGCCATTTCCGGCACCCCCACAGCCTCCGGAGCCGCCAACTTCACGGTCACGGCGAACGATGCGAGCGGTTGTTCGGGAGCCCAGCCCTATTCCATCTCTGTGGAACAGGGATTGCAATCCATCAGCTTCCCATCGCAAAGCCCTGCCAGCCAGCTGTACACACCCGGGGGCAGCTTCTCGATCAATCCTCAGGCAAGTGCAAGCTCCTTCCTGCCCGTGAACTATGACAGCAGCACGCCAGCGGTCTGTACGGTGGCAGGCACCAATGTCTTCATCAACAGTGGCGGCATCTGCACACTCGTCGCACAACAAGCTGGAGATGTGAACTACAAAGCTGCGCCGTCCCAGGCTCAGAACGTCACCATTGACAAGGCAGCGCAGACCATCAGCTTCAGCTCGTTCATCCCCGCCAATGCCAAGGTAGGCGGCAGCTATACCGTTTCAGCCGATGGTGGCGCCTCTGGCAACGCCGTTAGCTTCTCGATCGACAGCGGCAGCCTGTCAGTCTGCAGCATCAGCGGCAACCTGGTCTCCTTCAATGGCGCCGGCAACTGCAGCATCAAAGCGAACCAACTGGGCAACGCCAACTACAGCGACGCTCCCCAGGTGCAACAGACGGTCGCTGTCGCTCAAGGTGGATCGGGCATCAGCATCAGCTCCAGCCAAAACCCTTCACAGCCAGGTCAGAGCGTGACGTTCACCGTATCGGTGACGTTTGATCCCAACAAGACCGCTGCTCTGCAGGCAAAAGCAGCGCCAGTGCCCACGGGAACGGTCGAGATCCTGGACGGCTCCACATCGCTGGGGAGTGCTGCACTCGTCAATGGCACGGCCACCATCACTGCCGTACTGCCTGCTACTGCGGGAGCGCACAGCCTCGTTGCCAGTTACAGCGGCGATGCCAACTACCCCGCACTCCAGAGCGAAGCCTTTGTCCAATCCGTTGTGGCAGCAGTGCCCACGGCGGTGCCTACGCTATCCGCATGGGCCGCACTCAGTTTGTCCGCCCTTCTGGCACTTGTCGGACTCACTGCAGTTCGCAGACGCCCTGGCGCATAAGCGCAGCAAGCCACCCCAACGGGGTGGCTTGCTGCCATCTCTTCACCACTTCGACCACCACCGACCATTTTGACCAGGCCCTTGCCATGCACACATCCCTTCACATATTGCGGCGCGCATCGCTTTTTCTCATCGCACTTTTATGTACTGCGCTTGCCCATGCAGCCACACTGACGACCACGTATAACGCAGGCAATAACCATCGAGGCAATATGTTCGATGTCATGGCCAACCAGGCCATTGCCATTACGCAGTTTGATATGTCGCCGATGGGAAATACGGATTATGAAATCTACTACAGGATCGGCACCTGGGTAGGCCATGCCAATTCGCCTGCTGACTGGACCTTGCTGCAAACAGGACCGGTATCGGCAAATGTGTCAGGTACAGGTGTACCGGTAGCACTGGACACCCCTTTAAGCCTGCTTGCCAATCAGACATATGCGTTCTATATCACCTCCACATCAACCGAAGTCAGCTTGAACTACAGCGATGGCAGCAATGTGGGAGCGCTTTTTGCTTCAGACAGTGTGTTGTCATTTTTCGAGGGAGGCGGTATGGAATACCCCTTTACCAACAACACGGGAGCGGTATACCAACCTCGGGTCTGGAACGGTGCCATCCACTACGAAGTCGTGGGCCCCGCCAGCCGCCTTGCCGTCAAAACACCTGCCACCGCAACCCAAGGCACGGCGCTCGATTTCAGCGTGACCGCCGTCGATGCCGCAGGTTACCAAGTGCCGAGCTATACCGGTACGGTGCAATTTTCCAGCTCGGATGCAGCTGCGACGCTGCCCGCCAGTGCAACACTGGTGAATGGCCAGAGCACATTCTCGGCAACATTCCTCACCACAGGTACACAAACTATCGTAGCTACAGATACAGTCGTCCCCGGCATCGTCGGCACATCCAACAATACGCTTGTTGCAGCAGCGCCGGTTCCTGATGCCCCGACCATCACTTCGGCCGTTGCAGGCAATGCAGAGGTAGAGCTGAGCTGGTCCGTACCTGCAGACAATGGTTCGGCCATCACGGAATATGTTGTGACGGGTCTGCCCCAGGGCAGCTGCACATCGGTGTCGACAAGCTGCCTGATCACCGGTCTGACCAACGGCACCCCCTACACCTTTACGGTGGTGGCCAAGAATCTGGGCGGCGGCAGCGCCGCCTCAGCTGCAAGCGTTGCCGTCATCCCCAGCGCAGATTTGCTCTTTTCTGGCGCCGGTCCCACCATTACTTTGCCCCAAGGCGCCATAGGCCAGAACTACAACGCACCGATACAAGTCAGTGGTGGCTTGCTCCCCTACAGCTTTGCACTCAGCGGTAACCTGCCTGCAGGCCTCAGTCTCAACACCAATACCGGCGTGATCAGCGGAACGCCCACTACGGTGCAGACGGAAGAGTTCAGCATCACGGTCACGGACAGCGTAAGCGCGCAACAGTCCTTTGATAAGGCGGCGGCTGTCCATACCGCAACGCAGAGCTTCAGCATTACCATCACGGCAGCGCCCGTGGCGTCAACGCCGACGCCTGTTCCTGGCCTGGGCACCTGGGGTCTTCTGGCGCTGTCGGCCTTGCTGGCACTGCTGGGCATGGCGCGGGGCCGTGGTCGGTTCAAGGCCTGGTCGCTATAAGCGGTCCATAAGGTCTGAAGATTGGGCGTCGCCTCAGCGCTCCAGACCAGCGCAAACTGCGCGCCATCAAAATTCTCAGCATGCCGGGAATAATCCCGGCAGGCCATCCGTCTACAGAGGTGTTCCTCCACCCAACCTTGAAAGATGGTCACCATGAAAACCCCTTATGCATCCCTGATCGCTCTGTCTCTGGCCGCGCTGCTGGCCCCGTTGGCCCAGGCCGAGCCGGCGGCCAAGATGGCCCATGGCATGCTGGTCAATGCCAGCGGGATGACGCTCTACACCTTTGACAAGGATGTGGCCGGCAGCAACAAGAGCATGTGCAACGGCCCTTGCATCGCACTGTGGCCTGCCCATGCTGCGGCGGCCGATGCCAAGCCCGAAGGCGACTACAGCATCGTCACCCGCGACGACGGCAGCAAGCAGTGGGCCTACCAGGGCAAGCCGCTCTATACCTATACTGCAGACAAGAAGGCTGGCGACGCCACGGGCGACAACTTCAAGGACGTCTGGCACGTCGTCAAGTAAGCGCTGGCTGCTGCTGATTCCCCTCCTCACCCCGGACCTCACTGCCCCCATGCGCGCACAGGACGAAGCGGAGATTGTGGCCTGCATCCCCAGCCTGCGGCGTTATGCGCGCGGGCTGGTCAGTGACCCGGACCGCGCCGATGACCTGGTGCAGGACACGCTGGAGCGCGCCTGGTCGCGCTTGTCGATGTGGCAAAAGCGCAATGAGCTGCGCGCCTGGATGTTCGGCATCATGCACAACCATTTCATCGACCGGCTGCGCGCCCAGCGCAGCCGGCCCGAAGACAGCGCAGGCGACGAGCTGCCTGAGCTGCCCCAGCGGGCCCAGCAGACCGATGCATTGGAAGTGCGTGACCTCGACCGGCTGCTGCAGCGCCTGCCGCCCGAGCAGCGCGAGGTGCTGCTGCTGGTCAGCGTTGAGGCGCTGAGCTACCAGGAGGTGGCACAGATCACCGGCGTGCCGCTGGGCACGGTGATGTCGCGGCTGTCGCGGGCGCGCGCACGGCTGCGCGACGAGATGGCCAGTCCCAGCCAGCGCAAGGAGCAGGACAAAGTCAGCCATGCAGCGCAAAGAATTCAACGGGTGAAGTGACCATGGACCAGCCCAACCTCCAAGCCCTGGACGCCAGTCCCATGCCGCCGGTGACCGAAGCCGATCTGCATGCCTATGTGGACCAGCAATTGCCCAGCGCACGCCGCCTTCAGGTCGAGCACTACCTGCACGAGCACCCGGAAGAGCGCGCCCGGGTGCAGGATTGGCTGCAGCAGAATTCGCGGCTGCGCGAGATGCTGGCCCCCGTGATGGACGAGCCCTTGCCGATGGGCCTGCCGCTGCGCCCCACACACAGCAGCCTGCCCTGGCGCAGCCTGGCCGCCGGCGTGCTGGTGGCGGTCATCAGCGCCGGTGCCGCCTGGTCGATCCGCGGCGCAGTCGATGCCAAGGCCGTCCAGCTCGCGATGGCGGGCCAGCCCGCAGCCCACAGCCCGCGACCCGCCCAGCCCCCGCTGCCACCTGCCAGCGGCAGCGCCCTGAGCGGTTTTGCCCAGCGCGCCGCGATTGCTCATGTGGTCTACAGCCCCGATGTGCGGCGCCCGGTGGAGGTTGGCGCCGAGCAGGAGCAGGCGCTGGTCACCTGGCTGACCAAGCGCATGGGCACCCAGGTGCGCCCACCGCCACTCAATGCGCTGGGCTACCGCCTGATGGGCGGCCGCCTGCTGCCCGGCGACAGCGGGCCGGTGGCGCAATTCATGTACGAGACCGAGGCGGGCTTGCGCCTGACCCTGTATGTGACCCGCGAGGTGAGCAGCCAGAGCGATGCGCAGTTCAAGTTTGGCCAGGACGGCCCTGTCAACGTCTTCTACTGGGTGGAGAACCACCTGGGTTACGCCTTAGCGTCAGATGCCGACCGGGCCGAGCTGATGCGTGTTTCGCAGGCGGTCTACCAGCATCTGCAGCAGGACTGAATGGCCGCACCATCGCTGCCAACTGCGACACCATCCAAATAGCCTCCGGCCTTTGCATCGCCAGGGCGAGAACCATGCGCACGCCCCCCCGGCCTTTGGGCACGAGCCGCAGTCGCCCGCTGGGCAGCCCATTTTTGTGCCGATAAGGCGGGCAGAAATCTGCCGCCCGCGCAGGGACACAGCCTGCAGATGCTGCGCTCAGAGCCCGCCGCCAGTGATGCTGCCAACGGGCGATCAGGCTGGGGCGTTTTGCTGTAATAAAGCCGCTGCCTTTGCAGGCGGCGCATGCAATACGTCTGTGGGACTGGGAGTGAGCCACATGCGCGCGGCTGGAAACCGAATCAATCCCCCAGGGGCTTGGGATGCTGCATCGCAGCCAGCCGGCGGTACTTCTCGAAAGTCTTGCTGATGTCGGTGGAGACCGAAGGCACATAGCGCTTCGCTTTCTCGCCGCGATGGGCCACCAGCGGACGAGTCGGCATGGTCAGCATCGGAAATGATGGCTGGTTTTGCATACCCAACTCCTTTCACAAAAGACTTTTCAATCGATTCAGTCAATGATTTAAGAATGTAAGCCTTGCTTGCGCAAAGTCAAGCCACCGGCCCGGTTCGGCGCCGTCATGGTTGTAATTAATTGCAAACAAAACGCAGAAATTCCACGGACTGGCCACACCGATCTGCAGCGGCCCAGGTTAGAGATTGCTGACAATCCATTTCAATAATTTCATACAGAATCCCTGGTCTCAAGATAGCCACCAGGGTCTGTTTTCCCAGGTTGGCCTTCCACGGTGGGAGGTTTTCCATGCCAGCGCTTATCCAGGTTCGATCACCCCAATCTTCATCGCCCAGCCAGCTCAGACTGGGCAAAGGTCAGACCCTGATTGGCCGTGGTCAGGGCTGTGGTTTGCGCCTGAATGACCAGGGTGTCAGCAGGGACCATGGCGCATTCAGCTACTACATCGGGGTATTGGTGGTGGAGGACCACGACAGCACCAATGGCATCTTCGTCAACGGCACCAAGGTCAAGCGCCAGGTGCTCTACACAGGCGACCGGGTGACAGTGGGGCCGATCGAGATCTACATCCAGAAGGGATCGGCGGCTCCGCCCCCTGATGCCGCATGATCGCCGCCAGCGATTGCTGCTACTGGCCAACGGGGCTGGGTCCAGCGCAGGCACAGGCCACCGCCTGGCAGATTCAACGCAGGTGGTCAGCAGCCTTTCTCAACACCATCCACATGTTCTATTTTTCCACGACAGGCTGAGAAATCAACGAGGGTCCCTGCTGCCCCAAGGATCCGACCATGCCATCTCTGTTTGCTCGTGCAAAAAACCAGTCTGTATCGTGCATCGGCGCCTTATGGCTTGCCAGCGCAGCGGGTCCCAGCGTAGTGCAGCAGTATGTGTTTGCCCGCAGTACTGATTCCGGCATCGACAGCGGGGACGCAGGCTGGACGAGCAATCGCCCGCCAGGCACGCTGACCCAGGACTGGTATCCAGGTTCGGCAGAAGGCAGTACGGGCGCCACGCCGGTTTCGGGCCCCACGCATGACAGCACATTCCTGTCGAGCACGGGCCCGCAGCGCTTTGGCGCAGGCTTGAGCGCCAGCCCCGACACCATCTACCCCGATTTTCAGGTCAACTCCGGCCTTGCGAACAATACGGCCGCTGCGGCAATAGCCGCCCAGCAGTACATCGAGTTCCCGTTCACCACCGGCCCGATGCAGTATGCGGATGCGACAGCATCTGCGGCGTTGTTTTATGTCAATACGGTCGTCACGGCCAAGCGCTGAAACCTGAACAACAACGCACATCCGCGCGCCTTTGGCTATGCCGCTTACGTCGTCGACGCTGGCGGCAGTCCGGTCGGCACGCTGGTGCAGCAGATAGACGATGTCAGCACGGTGTCCGGTGGTGATTTCCAACTGGTCCCCCCCCCGGACGGCCCTGGCCCCGGCATCACGCTGCAACCCGGCACCCCCTACGCCTTGCGCTTTTACCTGTACCGCACGTCAGCCAATACCGATGGGCGCGCATCCTGGGACGACACCTTGTTCACGATGAGCCGCCAGACCTTGGCAGAAATCATCGTCAGTGCCAGCGCCGTCGCCGCCGTGCCCGCGGGCGCCCAGAACAACTACGGCTACAGCTTCAACGTCTACAACAACGGCCCCGACGCGACCCGCGCCGTCGTGTCGGACCCCTTGCCAACGACGGCCAATGGCGCAACCGCGAACTGGTCCTGCACATTGCAGCCTTCTGGCGCGCCTTGCACCACTGCTTCAGGCAGTGGTCCCATCAGCGCCGTGGTTCAAGCTTTGAATTCTGGCGACACCGCCGTCTATACCGTGACCTGGACTGGCCCGGGCAGCACGGCAGCCAGCACGCATACCGTGAACGCACAGCCCCAAGCAGGCAGCCCTGCCGATCCGATCAGCACCAACAACACGGCAGATCTCTCGCTGGTCCCCCCTTCCATCACAGCGCAGGACGATGGGGTGACCTTGACCAGCAACACCGCCAGCGCTGCAACGCCGGTGGCCACCAACGACAGCAGCACCGGTGGGGTGGTGGACCCGGCCTCCGTCACCCTCGTCACGCCACCCACGGCGGGCACCGTCAGCTGCACAGCCGGCGTTTGCACCTATGTGCCGCCTGCGGGTGGGCTGACCAGCCCGGTGAGCTACCAGTACAACATCTGCCTGGCAGCGCCCAACCAGGCGGTCTGCGCGACGGCCACCGTGCGCGTGTCCGCGCCGCCCAATGCCGTGGCGGCAACGCCCACACCAGTACCAACGCTGGGCGCATACAGTCTCTCGTTGCTGGCAGTGCTGCTGGGATGGTTCGGAATACGCCAGCGCCGCCACCGCTACACGCGTTGATGGCAAGGTCGCGTGCTCAGCGCGTGCCGCGCGACAGCGCCAGCAACACGCCAAAGCCGACCAGCAATCCACCAAACGCGCGGTCGATCCAGTGGCGCGTCGCCAATAGGCGGCTGCGCACAGCGCCCGCCGAGAAGCACAGCGCCACCAGGCTGAACCAGGCCATGTGCGCGACCGAAATAAAGAGGCCATAGCCCAGCTGCAGCGCCAGTGGCGTCTGGGGCTGCACCACCTGCAAAAACAGGCTAACCATGAAAACGGTGGTCTTGGGATTGAGCGCGTTGGTGAGAAAACCTGTGCGCAGCGCCGCCCTATCGGACAGCGGCGCGAGGGCCTCCTCGGCCGAAGCATTCGCAGGCTGGCTGCGCAGCATCTTTACCCCTAGGTAGACCAGATAGGCCGCGCCAAGCAGCTTGATCGCGTTGAAGAGCCACAGCGACTGCTGGATCAGCAGGCCCAGACCCAGCAAGGTGTAGGCCACATGGACCAGCACGCCCAAGCCAATGCCCACAGCGGTCAGCACGCCGGCGCGGCGCGACAGCAGCAGGCTGTTGCGCGTGACCATCGCAAAATCGGGCCCCGGGCTGATGACAGCGAGCAAGGTGATGGTGATAACAGCTAACAATTCGGTCATCGCGTATCCTGTGCAACAGTAACAACTACACGCATGGTGCCTGCAATACTGCGCCATGAAAAACGATGATTTCTGACAGCCATGGTGAGCCAGACTCACCATTCACTGACAGCCGCCTGCCCTCCTTGCTGGCGCTGCGCTGCTTTGAAGCCGCCGCCCGGCTGGAGAACTTCAGCCGCGCTGCAGACGAGCTGCACCTCACCCATGGCGCCGTCAGCCGCGCCGTGCGGCTGCTCGAAGACGAACTGGGCCTGGCGCTGTTCGAGCGGCGCAGCCGGCGCGTCTTTCTCACGGCGGAGGGCCGGGCACTGGCCCAGGCCGTGAGCCAGGGGCTGGATCTGATGCGCCAGGGCATTGCCGGTCTGCGCGCCCGCGCGCGCCAGCAGCGGCGCTGGGTGCTGTCCTGCGAGCCCACCTTGCTGATGCGCTGGCTGATTCCGCGCTGGCCGGATTTCCAGGCGCGCCATCCCAGGCTGGAGCTGCACCTGGTCGCCGGTGGCGGCCCCTTCTCCTTTGCCAGCGGTATCGACCTCGCTATTCGCCGGGATGACTTTGCCTGGCCCCCAGGCTGCCATGCCGAGCCCCTGTTTGCAGAACGTATCGGCCCGGTTTGCCGCCCGGACAAGCAAGCGGCCTGGTTCCGTACGGGCCCGCGCAGCGCGGCACTCCAAGCCAAGGCCGTGCCCTTGCATACCCGCACACGCCCTGGCGCCTGGCGGGACTGGTGCGCGGCCACGGGCCGGCCGCTGCCCGCAGCCACTGGGCAAAGCTTGGAGCATTTCTACTTCAGCCTGCAAGCGGCCATTGCCGGGCTCGGGGTCGCCATTGGCCCCTGGCATCTGGTGCAGGACGACATTAACCACGGTCTGCTCGTCGCCCCGCTGGGCTTTGTCGAGGACGGCTCGCAGTATTGCCTGCTCTCGCCCCATGCCTTGCTGCCAGGCAGTGTGCAGCACCACCTGCTGGCGTGGCTGCGATCCATGGCCTAGCCCGTTCGGGCCATGGCCATTCAGCGCGCATTGCCGGCAAGCCCCGGATGAACGCCATGGTCCTTGCATACAAAAAATCAATGACCAATCGCTGTTTTAGCAAAAGCTTCATCCGTTTTGCAAATTCAGACGATTGAATAAGGCAATAAAAATCTCCACTGTGATACCCATCGATTCCCATCACTCATTTGGAGATGCAGCATGCGCAAAGCCCACACCGTTAAAGACAAAGTCGTTCTGATTGCAGGGGGAGGCAAAAACCTCGGTGGCCTGATTGCCCGCGATCTGGCCGGCCAAGGCGCCAAAGCTGTAGCCATCCACTACAACAGCGCCGCCAGCCGTGATGAAGCACTGGCCACCGTGGCAGCGGTGGAGAAGCTGGGCGCCAAGGCCATCGCACTGCAAGGCAACCTGAACAGTGCAGCTGCCGTACAAAAGCTGTTTGCAGACACGGTGGCGGCACTGGGCCGCCCCGATATCGCCATCAACACCGTCGGCAAGGTGCTCAAAAAGCCGATGGTCGATATCTCCGAGGCCGAGTTCGACGAGATGTCCAATGCCAACAGCAAGGCGGCGTTTTTCTTTTTGAAGGAAGCGGGCCTGCACCTCAATGACAACGGCAAGATCGTCACGCTGGTGACCTCGCTGCTGGGGGCCTTCACCCCGTTCTACTCGTCCTATGCCGGCACCAAGGCACCTGTCGAGCACTACACCCGTGCAGCGGCCAAGGAGTTTGGCGCACGCGGCATCTCGGTCACTGCCGTCGGCCCCGGCCCCATGGACACCAACTTCTTCTACCCCGCAGAAGGGGCCGATGCGGTGGCCTACCACAAGACAGCCGCTGCGCTGTCGGGCTTCAGCAATACGGGCCTCACGGATATCGAGGATGTCGTGCCCTTCATCCGCCATCTGGTCACCGATGGCTGGTGGATCACCGGCCAGACGATCCTGATCAACGGCGGCTACACCACCAAGTAAAAGACGCTGGCTGGGGGCCTGCCGCGCGCTGCATGGCAGGCGCCCGGGAGCAGCGCTGGCGCCGGCCTGGGTCGCAACGCGGGCTTGGTCTTGCGGGGCTGAGGCTAGGGCTATGGCCCGCCACAAAACGCGGTGTCGCTGATGCCTATCCCTGTCCCTCCACGGGCAATGGGTTTGCAGCGCCAGTCTTGCTGTGCACCAGCGCCGCCATGATTCCTAAATCTTTGAGAGCTTCTATATGCATGTACTGATGGTCACGGGCGGGGGCCTGCTGCTGCTCGCCGTGTTTGTGCTGTTTGGCTGGCTGTGGTCGGCCAGCACGGCAGGCATGGTGGTGGCGGCCAAGCTGTTCATGCCGGTGTGGCTGCTCATTGCCTGCACCAATATGTGGGTCGGCGTCACCCAGGCGGGCTACAGCGTACGCGACGAAGCGCTGATCCTGCTCATCGTGCTGATGGTGCCAGTGCTGCTGGCCGCCTTTGTCACCCGCATCCTCTCGCAGGCCTGAGGGCCTGCCAGCCACTGCAGAACTGCCATGCCGATAACTCCCGCCTTCTCCCATCCCTTGCTGCGCCAGCGTGACGGTCACCACGCCCGCGTGACCTATGAAGAGCTCTTCTTTGACCTGGTCTATGTGTTTGCCGTCACCCAGCTGAGCCATGAGCTGCTGCACCATCTGGGCTTCATGGGCGTGGCACAGACCTTGGTGCTCTGGTTTGCCGTCTGGCTGGGCTGGCAGTACACCTGCTGGGTCACCAACTGGTTCGACCCGCAGACACCCCGTATCCGCGGCATGCTGTTTTCCACCATGCTGCTGGGCTTGCTGATGGCCTCCAGCATTCCCGAAGCCTTCGCCGAGCGCGGGCTGGTCTTTGCGCTGGCCTATGTGGCCATGCAGGTGGGACGCACCGCGTTCATCTGGTCGCAGCTGCCGGCCTGGCACCCGCTGGCACACAACTTCCGCCGCATGCTCGGCTGGGTCTGTATTTCTGCTGTGTTCTGGATTGCGGGAGGGCTGGCGGACCCGCAACTGCGCCTGCTTTTGTGGTTGGTGGCCGTGCTGTGCGAGTATGTGTCACCGATGTTCGGCTTTGCGCTGCCGGGCCTGGGCCGCAGCCAGACGCAGGACTGGACCATCGAGGGCGGCCACATGGCCGAGCGCTGCCAGCTGTTCGTGATCGTGGCACTGGGCGAGACGCTGCTGGCCAGCGGCGCCACGCTGGCCGATACCAAGACCTGGCAGTGGGATGTGCTGATGGCGCTGGGCGCCACCTTTATCGGCACCTTGGCGATGTGGTGGCTGTACTTTGGCACCTCCAGCCAGGATGCCACCGAGGCCATCACCCGCGCCGCTGATCCGGGCCGCATTGGCGCCTACTTCCACTATGTGCACGCCATTTTGATCGCCGGGGTGATTGCCTCTGCGGTGGGCAACGACCTGGTGCTGGCACACCCCCATGCGCTGGCTGCGGCGCCGCAGATCGCCATCTTGCTCGCCGGTCCCGCCATCTACTTGCTGGGCAGTGCGATCTACAAGAAGACGGTCTATGGCGCGCTGCCCGCATCGCACTGGCTGGGCGCATTGATGCTGCTGGTGCTGGTGCCTCTGGGCCAGGTCTGCAATCTGTTAGTGCTGGGCTGGTTGACGACCCTGCTCATCCTGGGTGTGGCGCTGTGGGACACCCATGCGGCCAAGCGTCGCCAGCGCCTTGGTACGGTCACCGAGCATGGCCACCACTAGGCAGTGCCATCTATAAGAAGACGGTCTATAGCGCGCCCCCCGCGTCGCACTGGCGGGGCGCCTTGATGCTGCTGGTGCTGGTGCTGGTGACTCTAGGCCAGGTCTGCAATCTGTTGGTGCTGGGCTGGCTGACGACACTGCTCATCCTGGGCGTGGCGCTGCGGGACACCCATGCGGCCAAGCGTCGCCAGCGCCTTGGTACGGTCGCCGAGCATGGCCACCACTAGGGGCCCTGTGCAAAAGCCCCCGCATTGACCTGGGCACGGGAGCGGGCGACAGTGGCATGCGCCCGATCGTGCAAGCCCTCGCTGGGCCAAGCACACAGGCTCGCCAGCAAAGGATGCGTTGGGGGTGGGATGCCGCCCCCTGCCCAACTGCTCGTCAGCGGTTTTGCAGCGTCTGCCCCGTTGCAAGCAGCCCACCCGCGCCTCGGCCAGCGCTGAGATCGGCACGGCCCCCTCAGGACTGGAAATAGGTAACATTTTTTGTTATCCAATTGCTCTATAAAGCTCAAGAAATTTAAAACATACCAAAGACATTTAAAAAAAACCAGCGAAAAGCGACCAAAACAGGCGTACTTATAGAGCCAAACCCCGTTTTCGCAGGCGTTGTGAAGCTCCTATCATGGATGCTGGAGTTAACATTGATTTAAAACAAACAAGCAAGACACCAGACCCCATGTGTGACAATTGACAACCGTTAAAGGTGTATCAAGGTTCTACAGAAGCTATGAGCAATGCAGATATCCAGTCTCCACATGTGTTGATCGTGGACGATGATCCAGACCAGCTACGTTTGCTGGTCGCCGCATTGCGCAATACCTCCTACCGGGTCAGCGTCGCGCTCAATGGCGACCAAGGCTATGCGCGGGCTGCGGTGCTGCTGCCCGATTTGATCTTGCTCGATGTGCGCATGCCTGGGCGCAACGGCATCACGATCGCGCGCCTGCTCAAGACCAACCCGGCGACCCAGCACATTCCGATCATTTTTCTGTCGGCCCTCATCGAGCAGGACGACCGGCTCTCGGGCCTGCGCGCCGGTGGCGTGGACTACATCACCAAGCCCTTTTTCGTCGAAGAGATCCAGGAGCGCGTGCGCATCCACCTGATGCTGGCCCGGCACAACCTGCCGCCAGGCCAGGATGGGCCGGACGGGCAGGCAGACGGAGCCGCCGCGCCGCCAAGCCAGTCTCCGGCCAACCTCACGCTCAAGCAGGTGGCGACCGAATACATTTTGGGCAATATCCAGAATCCCGAGTTGAAAAGCTCGGACGTCGCCGCCAGCCTGGGCCTGTCCATGCGGCGCCTGAACATGGTGTTCGAGTCCAGCGACGGCCTGTCGGCCTTTGAATTCATCCGCCAGGAACGCATGCGCCGAGCCGCGCTGATGCTGGCCCAAAGCACCTTGAGCATTGCCGATGTGGCGCTGGAAGTGGGCTATCTGAACTCGGCCAACTTCTCCACCGAGTTCAAGAAGTTCTGGCAAAAATCGCCCACCCAATTGCGCAGCGAATGCCAGGCCGATCCCCAGGTGCTGCAAAACCTGGTCGCTTCCAAGTTCCGTTGAGGCCTGGGCCCTACCCACCTCGGCATCGGTGACCTGCACCCGTGGCCTGTGCTACCTGACTCTGCGCATCATCAAAACCATGGACATACCTGCTCCGCCTTCGCCATTCGCTGACCCAAGCAGCGCTACTGCCAGCAATCCACCCGCTGCGATGAAACGCGGCCGGGAGATGCTGCCCCTGGTGCGCCGCGCCACCGTTGCGCTCGTGCTTTTCTGGCTCTGCCTGGTGGCAGGTCTGGGCTGGTGGCTATCGCAGCGCGTGGCCACGCAGTGGACCCAGAGCCAGGCCTCCAGCGCCGCCTACGAAGCCGAGACCACGGCGCGCGTGGTCGACCGGCTTTTTACCCAGATGGTGAGCGTGGCCAATATGGTGGCCAGCCAAAGCCAGGTGATTGAGCTGGCCACGCGCTACCGCGAGGACCCGCCAGGCCTCGAAGCGCTGACCCGCCAGCAGCGCGCGGCCCAGTTCACCACCGACCCGCTGGTGCGCAAGGTAGGCGACTTCATGGACGCGCTGGGGGCCGACCTGCGCTATGCCCGCATCTACCAGAACAACCTGTCCGACGACACGATCACGGCCAGCAACTGGGCTGCACCCGACAGCATCGTCGGCATGATCTACTCGGGCCGCATCTACCTGAACAATGCCTTGCGCGATGGCAGCGGCCATTCCTTTGGTATTGCGCGCATCAACAAGACCCCATCCTACTTTGTCGCCAGCCGCATCGACGATGCCCAGGATGTCGTGCAGGGCTCCGTCACCGTCAAGTTCGATGCGCCCGATATGGCGCACTACCTGACCGGCCGGCATATTGCGCTGATCGTCAACCGCCAGGGGCGCGTGACCACCAGCTCGTCCGAGCCCTTCATGCTGCGCAATGTGGCGGCCATGCTGCCCGCCGGCGTGCTGCACCCCTCGGACGATGAGGACGGCGAAGAACTCGGTGATGCCATGGACATCCAGCCCATCGCGGCCAAAGGCATGGAGGGTCAATGGCTGATCGACGGCACGCCTTATGTGATGAAGCGCCAGCCGCTGAACAACCGGCAATACCAGCTGCTGACCCTGGCGTCGCTGGAGCCCCTGGCGGCCATCCGCGAGCAGCACCTGTGGACCGCCATTTTGGTCGCCGCTGTCGGTACGGTATTGATCCTGCTGTCCTGCCATATCCTGGGCCAGATGGTGGTGCGCCGCCAGGATGAGAAGTACGCGGCCATGGTCACGTCGGCCCTGAATGCCGACCTGAGCACGGCGCTGAGCGATGCCCAAACCAAGGAGCGCCAGAAGGTGGAAGTGCTGGGCTATATCGGCCATGATCTGCGCGCGCCGCTCGCAACGATCAAGGGCTATTCGGATCTGCTACTGACAGAGGCCCCGGACAAGCAGCAGGGCCTGGTCAAGACCATCCAGCGCAGCGTCAAGTACCAGTTGGACCTGATCGACGAGCTGCTGGAATATGCCAAGTCCGAGCTGCAACCGCTGGCGGTGCGCCCCGCGCCCCTCGATCTGCAGGCGCTGTTGGACGACATCTCCGACTACGCCGTCTCACTGTGCTCGCAGCAGAACAACCACTTCCACAGCCATGTCAGCGGCGCCCTGCCCCGGCGCATGGCGATGGACGGCAAGCGCCTGCAGCAGGTGCTGCTGAACCTGGTGTCCAACGCCGCCAAGTTCACCCGCGATGGCGTCGTGACCTTGTCGGTCAACGCCCGCCAGGACGGCGAGTTCTGCGTGCTCCATGTGGCCGTGGCCGACACCGGCATCGGCATCGACCTGGCCCAAAAGCCCGATATCTTTGATGCCTTCCAGCAAATCCAGGCCGAGGGCGGCAGCACGGGCCTGGGCCTGTTCATCTCGCAGCGCATTCTGATGGCGATGGGCGGCAGCCTGGAGGTGAGCAGCGCCGCCGGCCAGGGCACCACATTTTCCTTTGAGCTGTCCGTGCCGATCATCGACGGCGGCGGCACAGCGGCCCCTGCGCTGGCGGGGCAGCCCGCACGCGCAGCGCTGGCGCCCGTCACTGCGATAGCCACCCCCGGCGATGCCGCACTCGATGAGCTCGCCGAGCTGGCCCTGCATGGGCGCCTCACCGATATCGAAGGCTGGATCAACCGCCACACCGAGCACAGCGTCCATGCGCTGTTCACCGCCCAGCTGCTGGACCGGCTCGAGCAATTTGACTTTGCCGGCATCCACCAACTGGCGCTGCGCAGCAAGCGCGGCGCCAGCAGCGCGCCGCACTGATTAGGAGCAGCGGGGCTGGCAGCGGCTGGGCAGGCGCTCAGCCCTGCTGGCCGCGCTGCGTCCAGCGGCTGCTGAGGGCCCGGGCCAGCCAGTCGAGCACAAAGCCGAGGCAGCCGATGACAACGATGCCGGCCATCAGCTCGTCATAGGCCAGGCGGTCGCGCGTGTCCAGCACAAAATAGCCCATGCCGCTGGAGACGCCCAGCATCTCGGCGGGCACCAGCACAATCCAGCCAATGCCCACCGCCAGCCGAAAACCGGTGAGGATATGGCTGATGCAGCCGGGCAGCACCACGCGGGCAATGGTCTCCCAGCGCGTGGCCGACAGGCTGTGCGCCAGCCGCATCCAGGCCGGGTCGAGCGCAGCCACACCAGCGGCGGTGTTGAGCATGATGGGCCAGACGGTGGCAAAGCTGAGCAAGAAAATCACCGGTGCCTCGCCCACGCCCAGCGCCATCACCGCCAGCGGCATCCACGACAGCGGCGAGACCATGCGCAAGAACTGAAAAGTGGGCCCGCTGATGCGCGCAAAGAGCGGCGACAGCCCCAGACACAGCCCCAGCGGCACACCGATGGCCAGCGCCAGGGCCAGCGCAATGGCAATGCGCTCCAGGCTCATGCGGATATGCGGCCACAGCTCGCCACTGCCCAGCAGATGCACCAGCGCCTGGAGCCCGGCCTGCGGCGCAAAGGCGGCGCGGATGGCCTCAACATCGGACAGATGCCGGGCCGCCACCGCCCACAGCGCCAGCGTGATGGCCATGCCCAGCAGCGGCCAGGCCAGGCGCGCCGCCCAGCGTTTGCCAGCCTGCATCATGCGGCGATCACTTCCTTGCGGCTGAAGTCATCGGCATGGCCAAAGGCCTTCAGCCCACCCACCTGGCTGAGCGCCTGCTTCACAAAGCGGTCATCGACCAGGTCCTTGGCAGCAAAGGCCGGGTCCAGCTCGCGGATAAAGTCCACATTGCCTTCCATCAAGGTGCCCTGCATGGCCTTGACCAGCTCCTGCGTATAGCTGGGGAAGGGATAGGGCTGGAAATCGATGCGGCGCTGGTTCCACTCGGGGTGCTGCAGCACGCCCTTGGCGCGGTACTGCTCGAAGTCCTTCAAGTCAAACACCTTTTGCAGCACCGGCAGCGGGTGCGGCGTGTACTTGTTGGCGCCGTCCTTGGACATCAGCTCGGCCGTCTCGCCCATGTGGTCGCGCGTCCACAGCTGCGCCTTGACGATGGCCGTGGTCACGCGCTGGGCCCATTCGGGGCGCTCGGCAATGTCGCGCTCGGACAAGGTCACCAGGCAGCAGGCATGGTCCTTCCAGATATCGCCCAAAAAGCGCGCCACCTTGCCCACGCCCATGGTCTCGGCCACCGCATTGAACGGGTCGGCCACGATAAAGCCGGACACCGATTTGGAGGCCAGCGCAGCGACCATCTCGGCGGGCGGCACGATCACCAGGTTCACCTCCTTGGCGCCCAGCGCCGTGCCCTTGGGCTTGCTGACCGGCGTGAGCCCGTTCTTGCGCAGCACCTGCTGAATGAGGATGTTGTGGATCGAGTACCAGAACGGAATCGCAAACGTGGTGCCCGCCAGATCGGCCACGCTGTTGATGTGGGGGGCCACCGTGATGGCCGAGCCGCTCATATGGTTCCAGGCCACCACCTTGGCACCGAACTTGGAGCCATAGCGCACCGACAAGGTGGTGGGCGAGAGCAGGTGCACCACGTTCACCTGGCCGGCAATAAAGGCCTCGATCAGCTGCGCCCAGCTGCGAAACAGGCGCGGCTTTTCCGCCTGCAGGCCCTCGGCCTCAAACAGCTTGCGGCTGTGCGCCACAAAGAACGGGGTGGCATCGGTAATGGCCAGGTAGCCGATGCGCACCGGCACATCGTCGCCCTTGAACTTTTGTGCGAAGGCATCGCCCGCGCGCAGCCAAGGCGTGGCCGCTGCGCCGCTGATGGCGGCAATGCGCAGCCAGTCGCGCCGGCTGATGCCGCAGTCGCAGTGGCTGGAGGCGCAAATGTGTTGGTAAGTCATGGTTCTCTCTCCTCGTCGTTGGGGGGTGTCTCAGGTCTGTCAGACGGCCGTGGCCTGCCCGCGCAGGCTTTGCAATGCATGCAAGATCTCCAGCCGCATCGCAGCGACGCGCTCGTCGTCCATGCGCCGTGGGTGCGGAATGTCGATGCGCCAGCTCTGCACAATGCGGCCAGCGCCGGCTTGCACATCGGGTGTGCTGCCCATCAGCAGCACCCGGTCTGCCACCAGCAGGGCCTCGTCGATATCGTGGGTGACCAGGAGCGCGGCGGTATGCCAGCGGTGCACGACCTCCACCAAGAGAGCCTGCATGTCGCTGCGGGTGAGCACATCGAGCGCCGAGAAAGGCTCATCGGCCAGCAGCAGGCGCGGCTCGCGCGCCAGCGCCCGGGCCAGCGCCGCCCGCTGGGCCATGCCGCCCGAGAGCTGGGCTGGAAAAAGCTTTTCCTTGCCGCGCAGGCCCACGGCCTCGATGCTGGCCTGCACGCGCTGCGCAATCACCGGTTGCGTGGCCTGGGGCTGGTGCTTGAAGTCCAGGCCAAAGGCCACGTTGTCCTGCACATTCAGCCAGGGCAGCAGGCTGGCCTGCTGGAACACCACGGCCGCGCGCGGGTGCGGCGCCCGCAAAGGCGCATCGAGAAACTGCAGGGTTCCCGCATCGGGCGGCTGCAGCCCCGCCAGCGTGCGCAGCAAGGTCGATTTGCCGCAGCCACTGCCGCCCAGCAGCGCCACAATCTCCTGGCTGTCGATATCGATATCGATACCGGCAAACACCGGCTGACCGGCCCGGTAGCCATAGGCCAGGCCCCGGCCCTGCAAGGCCTGGCGGGGTGCAAGGGCTGCCGTCATGCCGACACCTGCGCGGCATGCTGGGCCAGCTCGCCCTCCAGCTGCGTCAGGCTGGGCGTGACGATCGGGATAAAGGCCGACTCGCGCCAGCGGCGGCCAAAATCGGGCTGCTGGTCCTGCAGATAGGCGCGGCCGCCGGTGGCTTGCAGCTCCAGCTGCAGCGCTTGTTGCACCAGGCCCGCCAGGCGCATGCGCAATGCAAACAAGGGACTGACATCAGCAACCCAGCGGTCACCCAGCACACCGTCCAGCAGCTCGGCCTCGATTTGGCTCAGCAGCGTCTGCGCCTCCACCACCCGTCCGTGCAAGGGGCCACGCGCGCCACCCCCCTGGGCAGCGGCCTGCAGCGCGGCCCGCGCCAGGCCGATCGACAGCGCGCATTGCATGCCCAAGAAACCTGGGCGCGCGGCCTTCAGGTAGGGCGGCCCGGCCTGGGCCAGCAGCGCATGCGCTGGCACCGCCACCTGGTTCAGCTGCAGCGCAGCGGTATTGCTGGCGCGCATGCCCAGCAGGTCCAGATCGGGCGAGCGCACCAGGCCAGGCAGCCCGCTCTCCAGCGCCATCACCATCGGCAGACCGCCGCCTTCGGGCTGCACGGCCGCAGCCACGACAAAACCCTGGCTGCGCACGTTGGAGACCCAAGGCAGCACGCCATCGAGGCTCCAGCCTTGCGCCTGTGGCTTGGCCTGCACCTGCAAGGCCTCGATGCGCGAGAGGAACTTGATCACATTGGAGAGGCCCACTGCGCCCGCGATCTCACCGCGCAGCAAGGCATCCCAACAGCGCTCGCGCGCGGCCTCATTGCCGCTGGCTTGCAGGTAGTGGATAAAGGCGCGCTGGCTCCAGAACACAAAGGCCGTCGTCAGCGACAGGCTGGCGACCTCCGCGATTGCTGCAATCGCATCGCGCACATCACCGCCATGGCCGCCTTGCGCGACCGGCAGGCCAGTGCGCAGCAGGTCATGGTGGGCCAGCATCGGCAGCACGGTGCTGGCCAGCTCGGCCTGGGTATCGAGCACATAGGCGCGCTGTGCGATATCGGTTCTTGCGCTGTCGGTCAGCAAGGGAGAGGAAGTGCTCATCGTGTTGGGAGGCCCGCATGGTCGTCTCAGACACACCGGCTGCCGCAGCCCGCCCAGGAGAGCGGTTGGAGAGCACCCGTCGCATGGTCAGTCGCCGGACCGGCAAAAAGTCATGGTGGGAGCGCGGGCAGGCCCCGCGCGAGGATGCTGCAGTCTAACGCAACTGCCTTATAGGCTTATTTGACCAATCGCAGCTGCATCACACTCACGGCGCCGTCAAGGCCTGGGCGCGCAGCCATTGCTCGCGCATCTGCGCCTCCAGCGCCAGCAGGCTCTCGGGCGAGCCGCCGCCGCCCACGGCCTGGATCTCTTGCAGCTGCTGCTGAACCTCGGGCTTGGCCAGCAGCTGGGCGATGGCCTGCTGCAGTTCGCGGTTGGCGGCGGGATCAGAGTTGGCAGCGGCCCAGAGGATGAAGTGGTCGTAGACCGCCAAACCGGCCAGCAAGGCGTGGGCGCCCAGCGTGGGCCAGGTAATGCCATCGAGGCTTTGCGGATGGGCCGGGTCGGCCGTGGTGCCCAGCACCCGCAGCTGGCCGCGCCGCACTGCGGTGGCTACGCCATTCACAGGCGCCAACACCAGCTCCACCGCATGCGCCTTCGTCACCACATCGGAGTCGGAGTACCTGCCGGGGAAGACCACGCGCTGCAGGTCCACGCCGCTGCGCGCCAGCAGCTGGGCCAACGCCAGCTGCCCGATCCAGCCATCCTCACCCGTGCCCACCCGCAACCGGCCCGGGTGGGCACGGGCGTAGGCCAGCAGATCATCGGTGCTATGGATGCCCAGCGCATCGGCCTGGGTGCTGTCGATGGCCAGCACCATGGGCTGCGACGCGACCAAGGTCACCGGCTGCAGCGATCGCAGCGCCGTATCGATGGGAGGCCCCTGGTGCAGGCCCGGGATGCCGCCGCGCGGAAGGGTCATGGCCGTAAACAGCAGCTGGCGGTTGCCGCCTTGGGCAGCCAGCCGTTCGTAGTCGGCCACGCTGGCATCGGGCAGATGTGTCACCTCGACCTGGCGGCCCAGCAGCGCCGGCAAATGGGCGGCCAGCATCTGGGCATAGTGGCCATTGCGGCCACCGGCGGGCGATGGCACGGTGATCTGCAGCGGCAGTTGCGCCTGCGGCGCGAGCCATTGGCCGGCATCGTTCATCAGGCCATAGCGGATGGCCCACTGCCCGGCAGTCGATGGATTGCGCACCAGTGCCTCAGCCACCCAGTAGCGGCCCATGCGCCAGTACTGCCGGACCATCGGCCACGCGTCTTGCCAGCCGGGCGGCCGCCAGTCATTGGCAAACGGCGCCGCCACCACCGCATAGCCATGGCGAAACCGGCGCGCCTCGTGGAACTGCGGCGCAATCGCCCACTGGCCGCGCGCATTCTGGTAGCCCCAGCGACCGCTCGCAGCATCCAACACGGGGCGCAGCGCCTCGCCGCCCTGGCTGCGCTGCAGGCGCTGCCAGCGGCACACCCGGGGCGTTCGGGCGTCGCGCAGCAGGCGCAGCCCGGCGTTGCTGCACAGTTGGATGCGGCGCTGCGCCGTCGCATCGGGCAGGTCGCCAAAGATGAACGGAATCACCATGCGCCCTTGCGGATCGATCAGGCCTGAGCCGCCCGAGCCGGG
Organism: Comamonas koreensis; assembly: GCF_014076495.1. Classification (NCBI taxonomy): domain Bacteria; kingdom Pseudomonadati; phylum Pseudomonadota; class Betaproteobacteria; order Burkholderiales; family Comamonadaceae; genus Comamonas; species Comamonas koreensis. Next base: position 4,367,066 of record NZ_CP043575.1, read on the forward strand.
CGTGATGATCTGCTTTTTGTAGTCCATCCAATGCGCGGTCGTTATATCGCTGGGCGGCACCGGCGCCAGCCAGCGGCCCCGGGCATCGCGCAGGCCCGGCTGCGCATACACCAGGTCCAGCTGGAGGTCCGAGGGCAAGGGCTGGGCATTGTCCGGCCTCAGATAGGCGAGCGCATCGGCGGAGAACACCACATTGGTGGTGCTGCCGTCGCAGGTGAGCGGCGGCACGGCCCAATGGCCCTGCGCATCCAGGCGCCCATAGGCGGTGGTGGCCTCCAGTGTGCCCCCTGGCTTGTGCTGCACCAGCCAGACCTTGGTAGCGGGCTGCAGCACCTTGTTGACGCTGGAGTTGCTGATGGATTCGACCCGCACCACCTGCCAGCGGCCATCGCACAGGCTGCGCGCGGACGGTGCCAGAAACAGCGTGCGGCCATCCAGGGCATCGAACAAAGCGGGGGCCAGTGCCGTGTCGGGGTCGGGGTTCAGGCTGAGCCAGCGCAGGCGATCGACCAGGCGGGGATCAAAGCGGATCTGGAACATGAAGATCTCTGCCCAGGGTGGCGCAGACGACGACACCGGCTGCATCTGCCAGTGCTGCTGCATCGGCATGGCGCGCTCGGGGTGGGCATACAGATCCTGGTAGTCGGGCGGCGCAGCCTGGGCGCAAGCGAGGCCCAGGCTGAGTGCCAGCAATCCCAACCAGGCACGCAAGACTTGCAAGGCGCTCATACCGAGCCCCTGGCCCGCCGCCTGGGCACGGGTCGCTGCTGCGGTATGCCGCCGCTGGAAGGATGCAGAGGAAAGAGCATGGCAGCCATGGACTAAAAGGGATACAGCGCCAAAGTATCCGCTTTTTCTTCTGCCGCCCGGCGGCAACCGTCCCAAGAAAAAACCCTGGGTGGCGCTGCGCCTCCTCCCAGGGCTTTTCAAGCTGCTTGGCCGCTCTAGGCCGGCGCCGTCTCCAGCGCTGGCTCGCCCAGGCTCAGCATCAGCCGGTTGGCCCAGTTGAAGAAGGCGGCGCCTTGCAAGGCATCGGCAATCGCATAGTCATCCAGCCCGGCCTGGCGCAGGCCATCGATATGCGAAGCATCCAGCGCCAGCGGCGTCTCGGTCAACGCAACCGAGGCGGCAACAATCGCGTTCCAGCGCGGCCCCAGATCGGCCTGTACGCCGTCATCCAGCAGCTTTTGCACATCGTCTTCGCGGCGCGAGAAATGCGAGGCAAAGCGTGCATGCACCGATGCGCAGTAAATGCAGCCGTTGAGGCGAGAGGTGGCGGCAGCGGCCAGCTCGCGCTCGGCGCGGGGCAAGCCTGCCTCGGGGTTGTAGAAGATGTCCTTGTCGGTGCGGGTGCGCGCGCCCAGGGTGTCGGGATCGCGCGCCAGCAGCCGAAAGTACGGCGATTTGGCGCGCGATGCATCGACCAGGCCTTCGATATGGCGTGGGGTCAGCTCGGCTTCGGGCAGCGGCTCGATCCAGGGCAGCCAGTCCAGTTGGGCCTGGGTAAAGACCTGGGGCGCGGTGCTGTTCGGGTAGTTCAATGTGTGCTTGCTCATACCGCGCTCTCCTCGGCGGTGGGTTGTTGGGCAGATGCCGCTGGAGCAGGATGCGCCTGCAACAGGCGCAGGCCCGCCACCACGCGGATCTGAAAGGCCAGGAACGACACCAGCTGCGACAGCACCACGAGGTCGGTCTCGCTCCAGCCGGCATCGAGCAAGGCCTGCAGATGCGCGGGCTGGGCATCACGGGGGTGGAAGACCAGCAGATGTGCATGCGCCAAGCCAGCGGACAGACGCTCGCCCAGCACGGCACGGCTCTGCGCGCCCACGGCGTAGACCGGGCCGGCCTGGTCTTCGGCGCTCAAAGGGCCTTGCGGGTACTGGCCATAGGGCCCCCGGGCCAGGCCTTGCGCCACTTCGGCGTCAATGGCTTTGCCCAGCGCCAGGCTGGCCTGGGCCGCCAGCGCATCGCGGTAAAAGCGCTGCACCTGCGGCTGCTGGTGCAGGCCGGCCACAAAGGCGGCGACGGCCAGGCGCTCTGCCAGCGGCCAATCGCTGCTGAGCGGCGCGCGCGGCGCCAACAGCGCCAGAAAGCTTTGCTGGGCCTGCTCGCGCGCCTGCAGGCGGTGGCGGCGCACGGCATCCAGATGGCTGCCCGGCGCTATGCCGGCGAGCTGGTCAATCACATCATCGCCAGGCGATGGGTTCCATGCAGAAGTCATAACGTCTTCACTCCAAAAAATCAGGCCAGCGCCGGTACTGGCAGGGGATAAGAGGCGGCCGCCGGTGGCACCAGTGCATCCTCGCGCTGCCAGCCCAGCGCCGGCGCCACGTACTGCGCGGTCAGCGCAATCGAGCGCAGGATGTCGGCATGCGGCGGGTCGATCGAATGCACCTGGAAGGAGATATCGGTCGCCCGCGCCAGCGCCGTGTCAGCGCGCAGCGAGGCAATCACCTCATCGGGCTTGCCCACATGTACGTCGTAGGCGGCCAGCAGCTGCGCCAGCGGTGCATCCGGTCCCCACTGGCTGGCCGGGCCGCCCGGGTTGGCAGCGGCTGCACGCGCCAGGCTGCGGCGCAGGCCCAGCTCGGCCAGCTGCAAGGCACGCTGGCGGTCCTCGGCCACAAACAGGGTGCGCGATCCCAGGATGCGCGGCGCAGCACCTGCCGGCAATGCCGCCAGGTAGGTGTCGATCAAGGGGTTCTGGATATCGGCCAGGCTGGCATGCGGTGCCTCGGCGCTGCGCGGCTGGGTGCGTGACAGCATCAGCCCGTCGCCAGCCAGGCCGGCGCGCTCGGCGCCGGCGGCCGAGAACGTGGCCTGCCAGATGCGCGACAACAGCTGCGGCCCTGCTGGGTAGAGACGATCGCCGCCGGGCAGCGGCAGCCCCGCCCAGGCATTGCGCAGCACGGCCAGGTGCTGCGCATAGATGCGGGCGCGGTCGTCGCTGCGCAGGCCAAAGGCGCTAAAGGATTCGGGCGTGCCACCGGTGCCCACGCCAAATTCCAGCCGGCCGCCCGAGAGCAGATCGAGCACCACCGCGTCTTCGGCAACGCGGATCGGGTTTTCCATCGGCAAGGTGACAATGCCGGTGCCCAGGCGGATGCGCTGGGTGCGCGCGGCCACATGGCTCAGAAACACCAGCGGTGCTGGCAGGCCGCCTTCGGCTTCATGAAAGTGGTGCTGCGCGACCCAGGCGGTGTCAAAGCCATGGGCCTCGGCATGCTGGATCTGCGCGGTCACCAGGCGGTAGCGCTCGGCGGCGCTGGCCTGGTCCAGCAGGCGGCTGAAAAAGCCCAGGCGTTTTCTAGGCGGCGAGTGCGGGGAGAGGCTCTGGTTCATAGGCATGCTTTTTTCCGGGGATGGCGGCGATCAACTCGCGCGTATAGGCACTGCCGGGGCGCGAGAACACCTCGTCCACCGGCCCGGCATCGACCTGGCGGCCGCCCTGCAGCACCGAGACGGTGTCGGCAATCTGGCGCACCACGGCCAGGTCGTGCGAGATAAAGAGATAGGTCAGTTGCAGCTCGCGCTGGAGCTGGTCGAGCAAGGCCAGAATCTGCGCCTGCACCGTCACATCGAGGGCGGACACGGCCTCGTCGAGCACCAGCACGCGGGGCTGCAGAATCAGCGCCCGGGCAATGGCCACGCGCTGGCGCTGGCCGCCCGAGAGCGCACGCGGCCGGCGTGTCAGCACCGCTTGCGGCAGGCCTACGCGCGCCAGCATGTCGTGCACGCGGCGCTCGCGCTCGGCAGCCGCCAGGCGCTCAAAGTTCAACAGCGGCTCTTCGATGATCGCGTAGATGCTCTGGCGCGGATCGAGCGAGCTGAACGGGTTCTGGTAGACCAGCTGCACGGTTTTGCGGAACTGGCGCAAGGCCTCTCCGCGCAAGGCCGTCACATCCACGCCCTCCACCATGATGCTGCCCGATGTGGGCTTGCCAAAGCCGACCACGTCGCGGATGGTCGTGGTCTTGCCCGAGCCGGACTCGCCAACGATCGCATGCGTGCTGCCCCGTGGCACGTCAAACGAGATGCCATCGACCGCGCGGAACAGGCCGCGCTGGCCGGCCACCGCAAAGTCATGCACAAGGCCCTGCACCACAATCGCCGGCTCGGCATCCACGATCCGTGGCGCGCGTACCGGCATATGGCCCAGCGATGGCGCATCGGCCAGCAACTGGCGCGTGTAGCCGCTTTGCGGATTGCGCAGCACATCGGCCGTGGGCCCCTGCTCCTGGATGCGGCCGGCCTGCAGAACGACCAGGCGGTTGGCGCGGTCGGCGGCCACACCCAGGTCGTGCGTCACCAGCAGCACGGCGGTGCCAAACTCGCGGCGCAGGTCGTCGATCAGATCGAGAATGCGGCGCTGCACGGTCACATCGAGTGCGCTGGTCGGTTCATCGGCAATGATCAGCGCTGGCTGGAGCGCAATCGCAATGGCGATCAGCACGCGCTGCTTCATGCCGCCCGAGAGCTCATGCGGAAACTGGCGCGCGCGCAGCTCGGGCTGCGACAGCCCTACCTTGTGCAGCAGCTCCAGCACGCGCTGGGCAATCTGCTTTTTGTCGCGCCAGCCATGCAGGCGCAGCATCTCGCCCACCTGGTCGCCCACGGTGCGCACCGGGTTCAGCGAAGTGGTCGGGTCCTGCGGAATCAAGCTAACCACCTTGCCACGCAGCGCCTGCAGCTGGCGCTGCGACCAGCCTGCCACGTCCTGGCCGTTGATGCGGATGCTGCCGGCCTGCAGCCGGCCGTTGTCGGCCAGCAGGCCCATGATGGACTGGGCGGTGGTCGTCTTGCCCGAGCCGGACTCGCCCACCAGGGCCAGCACCTCACCGGCGGCGATGGAGAACGAGACCTCGTGCACGGTGCGCTGCTCGGCCTGGCCATCGTGGTAGGCGATCGACAGGTTCTCCACCTGCAAAACGGGAATGGCAGTGTCCATCATGCGCGCCTCCGGGTCAGATCGGCGCTGATATGGTTGGCCGCCAGCACCACCGCTGCCACCAGCAGGCCGGGCGCTGCCGTCAGCCACCAGGCGGTGGAGATATAGTTGCGGCCTTCGGCAATCAGCAAGCCCCATTCGGGCGTGGGCGGTGGCGCGCCATAGCCGAGAAAGCCCAGGGTGGAGATGGCCAGAATGGCCGAGCCAAACTGCAGCGCCGCCAGCGCGATCACCGAGGTCAGTGAATTGGGCAGCACATGGCGCCAGAGCACAGCCGCAAAGCGCCCGCCACTGCCCAGCGCTGCCTCCACGTAGTCTGAGCGGCGCACCCGCACCACTTCCGAGCGCAGCAGGCGCGCAAAGCTGGCCACCGATACGACCCCCACGGCCAGCGCCGCGTTCACCGTGCCAAAGCCCAGGATGATGATCACCGACAGCGACAACAGCAGCGAGGGCACCGACAGCAGCACATCGACGATGCGCATCACCACATCCTCCACCCAGCCGCCCGTAGCGCCTGCGACCAGGCCCAGCAAGCTGCCCAGCACCAGGCCCACGCTGACGGCCACAAAGGCGCCTCTGAGCGAATGCACCGCGCCATAGACCAGGCGGGCATAGCTGTCGCGCCCCAGCGCATCCGTCCCCAGCCAGTGGGCGGCACTGGGCGCCTGCAGCTGCTGGCCGGCCATGCCCAGCACCGGGTTGTGGCTGGTAAACAGGCCCGGTGCGATGGCCCACAAGGCCACCAGCGCCAGCACGCCCCAGGCCAGCAACAGGCCCAGCGGTGCGGCGCGCAGGCGCTGCAAGGCGGCAGCAAAGATCGCAGCGCGGCGCGGCGCGGCAAGCCGCTGCGGCGGCGCCTGCACCGCCGCACTGGCAGCGCCACGGGCTGCGCCCAACAGGGCCGGCTCGGCGGCCAGGGCCCCCAGGCCGGCGGGTGATGAAGTGCTTGCAGACATGGTCAAACTCCCAAACGGTTGCGCAAACGCGGATCGAACAGCGGGTAGAGCAAGTCCACCACCAGATTGATCAAAACAAAGGCGGTGGCCGAGATGACCACGACCGCCTGCAGCACGGCGCTGTCCTGGTTGCCGACAGCCTGCTGCGTGAGGCTCCCCAGGCCATTGAGCCCAAAGACGGCCTCGGTCACGACGGCGCCGCCCAGCAGCTCGCCAAACAGCACGCCGGCCATCGTCAGCATCGGCAGTGCAGCGTTGCCGGCCACATGGCGCAGCAACACCCACAGGCGCGGCGCGCCCTTGGCGCGGGTCACGGCCACAAAGGGCTGGGTCAGCACCTCGTCCACATTGCGCAGCAGGATCTGCGCCAGCGGCGCGGCAATGGGGATCGCCAAGGTCAAGGTCGGCAGCGCCAGGCCCTGCCATTTACCGGGGTTGATCACGGGGATCCAGCCCAGGCGGAACGAGACCAGCTGGATCAGCACAATGCCCAGCCAGAACACGGGCACCGAGACAAACACCGAAGGCAGCGCATAGAGCGCGCCGCGCAGCCAGCGCCAGGGTGCCAACTGGGCCAGCAGCGCCAGCACCAGGGCCAGCACCAGCGCCAAGGCAAAGCCCAGGCCCGCCAGCCGCAAGGTGGGCGGCAGGCTGGTGGCCAGCCCCTGGCTGACCGGCACGCCCGCCTGCAGCGAGTAGCCAAAGTTGCCGCTGACAAAGCCCGTCAGGCTGTGCCAGTACTGCTGCCACGCGGGCTGGTCCGCGCCATAGGCGGCGCGGATGTCGGCCACCTCCTGCGGGCCCAGGCCCAGCTCGGGGCTCAAGAACTTGATCAGCAGCGCATCGCCCGGCAGCAGCTGCAGCAGCACGAAGGACGCGGTGAACGCCGCCCACAGCACCAAGAGCGCCTGGGCACTGCGCCGGGCCAGGTAGGGATAGAAGGACATCGGGATGCTCCTTGCCGCTCAGCGGGGCTGCGCCTTAGCGCTTGGCCAGCCAGGTGCTGTAAAAGCTCGGGCGCCCCACCGCCTCAAAGCCCACCTCGCGCACCCAGGGGGCTGCGGCAAAGGCCTGCGGCTCTTCAAAAATGGGGATCACATAGGCCTGGTCGATCAGGTAGTTCTGCACCTCGGCCGTCAGCGCCAGGCGCTTTTGCGTATCGGTCTGCGCGGCAATCGCCTCCAGCAAGCCATTGAGCTGCGGATCGACAAAGCCCTTGACCTTCTGGCTCACGCCGCCTTGCTGCAGCAGCACGTTGCGGTTGGTCGGGTAGTAGTTGCTCTTGATCACATCGGGATCGGCGCGGCCCACCATGCCGGGGGCGACCGGGGTTTTTTCCGGGTCCAGGTTGTCGACAACGCGCACGCCGGCATCGCCACTCAGCACCTGCAGTTTGACCCCCACCTTGCCCCACTGCTGGGCCACCAGTTGCAGGGTTTCCTTGTTCTGCGGCTGGGGCAGCGAGTCATAGGCAGCCAGCACCAGCGCGCGGCCGTCCTTTTGGCGGATGCCATCGGGCCCGGGCGTCCAGCCCGCGCTGTCAAGCAGCTGCTGGGCCTTTTGCGGGTCGTAGGCCAGCTTGCCCGCCAGGTTGACATAGCCCTGCGCGCTGGCCGCGATCACCGAGGTGGCCTGCGGGTAGTTGTGCGAGAACAGGGTCTGCACGACCTCCTGGGTATTGGTGGCGTGCAGCAGCGCCTGGCGCACTTTCAGATCTGCCACCAGCGCGTTGTCGGGGCGGAAAACAATGCTGTTGTTCACGCCACGTGTGGACGGCGCGTAGATGACGAACTTCTGCTCCTCCACCCGCTTTTCGTCATAGGCCTGCACCTGGCGGATCACACCGGCCTGGCCCGACAGCAGCGCGCCAATGCGCACGCTGTCCTCCGGTGTCACGATAAAGCGCACTTCATCGAGCCACGCGCGGCCCTGGTGCGCCAGCTGCGCAGGGCCCCAGTTGTAGTCCTTGCGGGCCGACAGCAGCAGCTCCTTGCCCAGCGTTTCGCTCGCCACCACAAAGGGGCCCGAGCCAATGATCTTGGTCGCGTCACCCAGTTCGTCAAACGGGCGCTCCAGCGTCTGCAGTGCCACCAGGCCCGAGCCGATCACCGAGGTGCCCTGCAGGAAGCCCGGCGAGGGCTTGCTGAAGTAGAACTTCACCGTCAGCGGGCCCAGCACCTCGCTGCGTTCGTAGTTGTTGATGACTTCGGACACCGGCAGCTTGAGCGCCTTGTTGCCGCGCCCATAGGTGTCAAAGTTCTTGGCCACCGCTGCTGCATCCAGCGGCGTGCCGTCGGAGAAAGTCACGCTCGGGCGCAGCTCGAAGGTGAACTCGGTGGCCGTGTCGTTGATGGTCCAGCTCTTGGCAATCCAGGGCTGGATCTCCAGCGTCTTGGGGTCCTGGTAGGTGAGCTTGTCGGTTATCTGGTTGAGCACGCCGCCGTTGGGGTAGAAGCCACCGGCTGGCGGGTAGAGGTTGGTATGCGCCTGCTGCTCCAGGTACACCAGCGCGCCACCGCTGGCGGGGCCGTTATCGGCTTTGGCGTCCGCCACACTCTCGGTCTTGGAGCAGGCCGACAGCAGCCCACCCAGCGCCAACCATGCCGCAGTCCATACCGTCAGTTTCTTGAATTTATTTGCTTTCACCACCACACACCACCCTCGCTAACCATCGGGCAACCTTGCCTGCACCGGCGCGCCAACCGCGGCCACCGGCCAGCAGCACCTTTGTTGAAAATGCCGCCATCTGGGTTTGTCATGCTAGGCATTTGGCGCGTGGCGAGAAGGTATTTTTCGGAGCATCGATATGCGCAAACCAAGGAAGCGCGCGGCCACCAGGCCCGCTGCCGCATAGAGGGTTTGCGCATAAGCACATGCGCAGCGGCTGCATATGCACATGCGATCTGCGCAGTTCACGCGCAGGCTCTCAACACCAACAATGGTCTTCGGCATGCATCACCTCCCGCCGATGCAGCACATTTCCAAGAGACTCCATGAGTGCAAGCCCTGCTACCTTGAATGACTACCTGGCTGAAAAGCGCGGCGCCGTGTTGGCCCGCGATGCCCAGATCGATGCCGGCACGGCCCAGGCCACGGCCCTGCGCGCCAGCGTGAGCGCCGAAGGGCGCAGCGGCGTGCGCCGCATCCGTATCCGCGAGCACCAGGTCATCAGCGACAGCCCGCCGAGCTTTGCCGGCTACAACCTGGGGCCCAGTTCGCCCGAGCTGCAGCTGGGTGTGCTGGGCAGCTGCGTCACCCATATCTTTCTGATCCAGGCATCGGCGCAGCAGGTGCCGCTGACCAGCCTGGAGGTGGAGGTGAGCGGCGTGATCGACCCGCGCGCGGGCAAGCCCGGCCACGAGGCCACGCCGGTATGGCCCCACGACATTGCCTACACCGTGCATATCGACTCGCCCGCGCCGCGCGCCGACATCGATGCGCTGTTTGCCGCCGTCGAGCAGACCTGCCCAATCCTGAACCTGCTGCGCCAGCCGCAGACCATCCGCGCCACCGTCGAGCACAGCGATTCGCTGGCCCAGACACACAAGCAAGCGGCCTGATTCCCCTCCTCCCCTTTTACGGATATCTCCCATGGCACTGACACTTGACCACATCGTGATCGCGGTCCACGACCTCGACAAAACCATTGACGACTACGCGGCCCTTGGCTTTACCGTTGTGCGCGGCGGTGAACACCCCGGCCGCCCCACCCACAATGCGCTGGTGGTGTTTGAGGACGGCGCCTATTTCGAGCTGATCGCCTGGCGCAGCCCCGCGCCGCAGGACCGCTGGTGGCAGCTGCTGGACCAGCATGGCGAAGGCATCATCGACTTTGCGCTGCTGCCCACCAGCACCGCCGAGGTGATTATTGCGGCCAAGGCGCGCGGCCTGGAGTTGCAAGGCCCGCTGGATGGCGGCCGCCTGCGCCCCGATGGCGAAAAGCTGCAATGGCAGACCGGCCGCCCGCACACGCATGACCTGCCCTTCCTCTGCGGCGACATCACACCACGCAAGCTGCGCGTGCCCGAAGGTGAAGTGCGCCAGCATGCCAACGGCGCCACCGGTGTGGCGCGCCTGACCGTCGCCGTCAGCGACCTGCTGCAAAGCCTGGAGCGCTACCGCGCCTTGCTGGGCGATGGCGCGCACATCCACGCGGCTGACGGCGGCAGCAGCGCCACGATTGCGCTGGGCAACAGCGTGCTGGAGCTGACGCAGACGGCGCCGCAACTGCAGAGCAAGGGCGAAGGGCCGTTCGTGATTGCGCTCAAGGGTGGCACGGGCAGCTGGGACCAGGCTGCTGCCAAGCTGGCGCATGGGGCAGCCATTGCGTTTGAGAAAACGGAGCCGGCGAGCAAGGCCAACAGCAGCCTGGCCACCGCCTAAGCTGTCAAGCCAGACGAGCTCTCAATACACATCACGCCGGTAGCGCCCGGCCAGCGCCAGCGCATCCACCTCCGCGGCACCCAGAACCTGGCGCAGCACCGCATCCACGCCCTGCGCCATGCCCTGCTGGCTGCCGCAGACATAGATCGCAGCGCCGCACGCGACCCAGTCGCGCAGGCGCTGCGCTTGGCGCTCCAGCAACTGCTGCACATAGCAAGGGTCGGTGGCATCGCGGGACCAGGCGCGGTCCAGGCGCTCCAGCTGGCCAGCGGCCAGCCACTGCTGCAGTTGTGCGTCCAGCAGCGCATCCTCATCAGCACGGCGCTCGCCAAACACCAGCCACTGGTCAGAGCGCCCTTGCACCATGCGCGCGCGGATATGGCTGCACAGCCCTGCCAAGCCGGTGCCATTGCCGATCAGCAGCAAAGGGCGCTCGGCGTTGTCACCCAACCTGAATCCACTGTGCGCACGCAGCCGCATCGGCAGCACATCACCCACGGCCATGCCCTCGCACAACCAGCCCGATGCCAGGCCCGGTGTGCCATCGGCACGCCTGCTTTGGCGCACCAGCAATTGCAGGCAGCCATCTTCGGGCACCGAGGCGATGGAGTAATCGCGGCTGCGCTGCGGATCGGCCGGCACCGCCAGCGATACCAGGTCGCCGGATTCCCAAAGCGGCAACGAGCCCGACTGCGGCTGCCAGTCGAGCAGGTACACCGGGCCGCCCTGGCTGCCGGGGTTGAGCAACTGGCGGCGGCGCAGCACCCAGGGCTGGGCGGCTTCCGGCTGGCTCCAGCCATCGCCGGCCTGGCCGGTCAGCGACTGCAGCAACTCGGCCGTCTGGCCCTGCCAGGCCATCAAGCTGGCCTCATCCCCGTTGTCCATGCACAGCACATCGGCCTTGGCGCCTTGCTGCTGCAGCCACTGCTGCACGCGCAGGCCAAAGGCGCAGAAGGCGGCGTATTCGCTGTCGCCCAGCGCCAGCACATGGGCGTTGTGCCCGGGCAGCGGCAGCGCCTGCTCCAGCACCTGGCGCACAAATGGCAGCGCGTCGTCGGGCGCATCGCCCTCGCCGGTGGTGGACAGCAGCCACAGGCTCTGCGCGCAGGCCTGCAGGTCGGCCAGGCGCAGCGCCTGCACCGGCCGCAGTTGCACCGCGCAGCCGCCGGCATGCAGCACGCGCGCGGTCTCATGCGCCAGGGCCTCGGCCCGGCCGGTCTGGCTGGCATAGGCCACCAGCACCGGCGCGCCCTGCTGCGTACCCGCTTGCAGCGCGAGCTGCTCCTGGCGCTCGGCCCGGCGCTGGCGCCACAAGCGCCCGGCCACAGCGGCGCACAAGAGCGTATATCCAGCCACCAAGGCGGCGGCACCTGCCACCCGCGCAGGGCTTGCTATCCAATCGATCATCACTGCATGCTGCCTGCAAAACGCTGCTGCCAGGCCGGCGTCATCCGGCGCAGGCCTTGCGGCTGCCCGGCATCGGGATGGCTGTGAAAGACGGCCGCCAGCTGCTGCTGCAGCGCAAACTGCCAGCCGTCCTCGGGCCCCAGCACCGTGAGCACGGTGGCCAGCGCATCGGCATGCATGCATTCGTCGTGGTAGACGGTCACGCTGGTCAGTGCATGGGCCACTGCTTGGCCGGTGCGCGGATCCAAGCTGTGCGAAAAGCGCCGGCCCCCATGCATGAACACATGCCAGTGGTCGCCCGAGCTGGCCAGCGCGCCATCGACCAGCGGCACCGCCAGCGGCTCATCGCCGGCCACACCCGCCACGGCCACGCGCCAAGGCTGTCCGCCGGGCTTGTGCCCCCAGGTCCGAATCTCTCCGCCAATCTCCAGCAGCGCATGCTGCCAGCCCGCGGCGCGCAAGCGCTCGGCGACCCAGTCGACGGCATAGCCCTTGGCGATGCCGCTCAGGTCCAGCTGCAGGCCACCGGGCTGCAGCAATCGCCGCAGCTGCGGCTGCCACTGCAGGCGCTGGTGGCCGCAGACCTGCAGCGCGCGGTCAATAGCGGCCTGCGCAGGTGGCTGGCCGCTGTGCGGCGCGTGCGGGTCTGCACGCGGGCCAAAGCCCCAGAGCGACACCAGCGCGCCGACGGTCGGGTCATAGGCGCCATCGCAGGCGCGGGCCCAGTAAAGGGCCGCATCCAGCACCTGTGCCAACTCGAGGGGCAGCGCGTGCCAGGTATCTGCAGCGGCGCCATTGAAGCGCGAGAGGCAGGAGTCCGCCTCCCAGTTGCTCATCTGCGCGATGACGGCCTCCAGCGTTTGCTGCACAAGCGCCTGTACCGGCGCCAGCGGGGCGTAGTCGGGGTTGGCCAGGCGCAGCGACCAGGTGGTGCCCATCGTCGCGCCCTGCAGGCGGTGCAGGCTGGCATCCTGCGCATGGTGCATCGCAGGCGCCCTCCAGGCGGGGGATGCAAAGGAGTGGCCGGCCAGCGCAGGGCTTGCCGGGGCCAGCTGGCCTTCCCCCCTGGCCTGGGCCTGGGGGATCTGCCAGATGCCGGCGCCATAGTGGATGCGCGGTGCCGTGCTCACAGCGGCTCCGCGTTCAGCCTGGCGCATGTCCGTTGTGCAGTCACCGGCCACTGCGCCTTAAGGCAGCACTTCCAAGGTCGCGACATAGGCCAGGCGGCGTTCCTTGGCGATGGGGGTCGAGGTCTTGTCGTCCTTGACGTCGGCGTCCAGCCAGTACATGCCGGCCGTCGGGAACTTGACCTTGACCTGGCCCTGGGCATCGGTCTTGAGCTTGATCTCGTTGACGGCATCGCGATAGCGCTTGCCATCGGGCACCAGCACCACTTCGACATCGGCAGCCGGCTTGCCATCGACGTGGAAGGCAAAGGTGGCTTCCTCACCGGTGACCAGATCGTTGGGGTGGGTCACAGGCACCAGCTCCAGGCCCTTGCCGCTCAAACGCAGCGGGCTGGGCTTGCCCATGGTCACAAAGGTCTCGATGCGGCTGATGCTTTCTGCGACGCGCACTTCCTTGGCATCGGCGGGGATCTGCTTGGCGATCTCGTCGGCGCTGCCGCGCAGCCGCTTCATCTGGCCGGCCGAATCCTTGTAGGAACCCATGACGCCGCTGTTGACGATGGCCAGCTGGTAGGTTCCCGCTTGCTCGGGTTTGAGGTCAAACACGCTGCGCAGCTCGCCCTTGTGCGCATTCTTGGGCTCCACCGTGCTGCCATCGGGCGCCGTGATCACCAGTTTGTCCAGGCCCAGCGGGCGGTGGTTGAAGAAGAACATGTCATTGGACACGGCGGCATCGACCGTGACCCAGTCCGCCTTGGACAGCACGGTGCTCGAAGGCTTCATCCAGACGCTGTGGGCCTGGGCGCCGATGGCGGCGCAGCCGAGCGCCAGCGCGGCGGCAATACGGGTGGCAGAAAACATGGGGACTCTCCTCAAAAATGTAGGTGTGGTGGATCAGGGCTTGAGTTCGAGCTTGATCTCGCCCAGCTCCGTCTTGCCCTGGGCCGACAGGCTGGTGGCCTGCTTGGCGGGCCACTCAAAAGGAATGCTCAGCAGCTCGCGGCCACCGACTTCGCGTGCGGCCTCGATCTGCAGCTTGTACTGGCCCGGCTCCAGCTTGGGCAGCGGGTTGCTGCCTTCGGAGAACGACAGCGCATGCTTGCCTGCCGGCTTGGTCGGCTGGGTCACGCCATCGATGGGCACGCTCAGCTCGCGGCCTGTGCGGCGCCACCACTGGCGCATGTCCTTGAGCCATTTGGCGCCTTCGGCATCGCGCTTTTTCACTTCGTACCAGACCGACAGGTTGGCCGCCACTGTTCCATCGGCGCGCTCCAGCCAGACGGCCACATAGGGGCGGTGGTATTCGGCCACCTCCAGGCGTGGCAGCTCCACCCCCAGATTCAGCCCACCGGCAACGGCCGGCAGCCCAGCCACCGCCGTCAAGGCCACGGTGAAACGCGAAACAGTGCTTGTCATGTGCTCTCCTCAGAAAAAGTCGGTGTGGGTGGGGTCAGTGCACCAACAGCAGCGCCAGCAGCGCCGGGACCAGCAGCCCCAGGCCCACCATGGGCCAGGTCATCGGGCGGCGGCCGGCATGCATCTGCAAGATGAACAAACCCGTGATGCAGAACACCAGGCAGGCGCCCGCAAAAATGTCGATGAACCAGGTCCAGGCCAGGCCGGCATGGCGGCCCTTGTGCAAATCGTTGAAGTAGGAGATCCAGCCCCGGTCGGTGGATTCATGCTCGGCCTGCCCATCGCCCAGCGCAATGCGCACCCAGGCATCACCGCCTGGCCGGGGCAAGGCCACATAGACCTCATCCTCATTCCACTCCACCGCACGCTGGCGGGTGTCGGCGCCCAGCTCGGCGCGCAGCCAGCCTTGCACGTCGGCGGGCAGCGCCTGGGCTGCGTCTGCGCCCTCTTTGTGGCGCGTTGCAGCCTGCTGCAGGCCCTGCAGCAGCGGCGCGGGCAAGCTGCCCTCGCGCAATACCACGGTCGGCTTGGCCTCTATCTGCCCGGCATGGTTGAGCGTAAAGCCCGTCACCGCAAACAGCAGCATGCCCACCAGGCAGATGGCGGAGCTGACCCAGTGCCATTCATGCAAGGTCTTGAGCCAGTAGGCCCGCTGCGAGGAGGAAGACGCGTTGGCTTTCATGCGGAGAGAGGCAGGTTTCGGACCCGGCAGAGGGGAATGCCTGCGCCGGGCAAAAGCAGGGATTTTAAGGAAAATAAATGCTAATGACTCTCATTTTCAAATACTTTACCCAGTGGAGACATGGGCAGAGCTCAGGTCTCTGCCCACATGCGCAGCAGGTTGTGGTAGTGGCCCGTCAGGGCGACGGTGTCTTCCGTCTCGCCCAGCTGGTTGCGCAGCCGCTGGATGCTCTGGTCCAGTTCGAACAGCATCGTGCGCCGCGCATCATCGCGCACGAGGCTCTGGGTCCAGAAGAACGAGCTGACCCGCTCACCTCGCGTGACCGGCTCGACCCGGTGCAGGCTGGATGAGGGGTAGAGGATCAGGTCGCCGGCAGGCAGCTTGACTTCGTGCGTGCCGTAGGTATCGACCACCACCAGCTCGCCGCCGTCGTAGTCCTCGGGGTCCGACAGGAACAAGGTCGAGGACACATCGGTGCGCAGCCACTGCGCCTGTCCGGCCTCCCGGCGCGCAGCGCCGTCCACATGCAGGCCATAGGTTTCGCTTTCGGCATAGCGGTTGAACAGCGGCGCCATCGTGCGCGCCGGCAACGCGGCCTGAAAGAACAGCGTATTGGCCGCCATCGCGCGTTCGATGATGCGCCCCTGCTCCAGCGCCACCGGTGAGGTCTCGGGCAGTTGCCGGTTGCGCTTGACCTGCGCGCCCTGGCTGCCAACGGTGGCTCGGCCGTCTATCCAGTCGGCCGCATCGATGGCAGCGCGCATGGCGGCCACCTCGTCGCGCGTGAGTACATGGGGAATGTGCAGCATCATGGTTAGAGCTCCTCCATGAAAAAAAGCCCCGGCAGACGCGGGGCTGGTACCCAAAAAGACGAATTAGAAACTAAAGTTCGCCGTCACGCGCGCCG
This sequence comes from Comamonas koreensis, assembly GCF_014076495.1. Lineage (NCBI taxonomy): Bacteria > Pseudomonadati > Pseudomonadota > Betaproteobacteria > Burkholderiales > Comamonadaceae > Comamonas > Comamonas koreensis. The sequence goes on from NZ_CP043575.1 coordinate 4,382,895, forward strand.
AGCGTGGAATACCGGGGAAGTAGCGGTAGCCGCTCTTGTTGATGGCTGCCACATAGCGCTTGTCAAACAGGTTGTAGACGTTCAGCTGGATGTCCACGTTCTTGTTGATGCGGTAGCTGGCAAGTGCGTCAAACACCCAGTAGGACTCGGTGAAGTTGGGCGTGCCCACGGCGCCATCGGTGCCGCGCTTGAGGCCGCTGGAATAGCGTGCACCACCGCCGATGGTCAGGCCCGAGGAGAACTGGTAGCTGCTCCACAGCGACAGCGCATTCTTGGGCGTGTAGGTCAGGCCGCTGGAACCGTCCTGCGCCACGTTGGCGCCCGTGGCCACCTTGGTGTTCTGGATGGTGTAGCCCGCAGTCACGCCCCAGGCGGGGGTGATCTGGCCGGTGGCGCCCAGCTCCAGGCCTTGTACCGTCTTCTTGCCGGTCTGGTTCACCGAGCCGTCCGAGTCGGTCACGATCTCGTTGGTGATCTCGGTACGGAACAGTGCGCCGGTCAGCAGCACCCGCTTGTCAAGCAGCTCCCACTTGGTGCCCACTTCCGCCGTCTTGGCCTTTTGTGGGGCCAGGTTGGGATTGCCGGCATTGTTGCCCACCGCAGACAGCGTGAAGTTGCTGCCGCCCGGTGGTTGCTGGGACAGCGCATAGTTCACATACACGCTGCCATTGGGTGCGGGCTTGTACAGCAGGCCGGCCTTCCAGCTCAGCAGATTGCCCGAAGCCTGCAGGCCATCCGACGTGGTGGGCACCACGGTGCCAGCCGGGTTCGCGCCGCAAGGCTGGGTGGTGGAGGTCGCCGTGCACACGGCCATTGCGTTGTACTTGGTCTTGTAGTGGTCCCAGCGCAGGCCCATGTTGGCTTGCCACTGGTCATTGAACTGCAAGGTGTCAAAGGCATACAGCGCGACGGTGTCGGTCGTGCCCTTGCTGTCCGCACCGTTGCGCGTATAGGACGGCAGCGACACGCTGGAATCCGGGTGGTAGATGCTGACGGTGGGCACCACGCCCGTCGTCGCCAGGCCGTAATTGGTTTGCTCCTCGCGCGTCAGCTCCAGGCCGGTGCTCAGGCTGTGCTTGACCGAGCCGGTCGCAAAAGCCGTGGTCAGGTTGGTCTGGTTGGTCAGGATGCGGTTGACCTGGTCCTTGGTATTGATGTTGCGCGACATCGTCCAGGTGGAGGGATCCGCAGGATTGGGCGTCAGCAAGGATCCCGGCGTCCAGGCGCCGGTGGTGGCGTTCTGCGAATAGCCGGTCGCCATGAAGGCCGACAGCAGGTAATCCTGCTTGGTCTGCCCCCAGCGCGTGGTGTTGCGCAAGGTGCTGCCCGGTGCAATGTCATGCTCCAGGCGCAAGGTGACCATGTCGGCGGTCACATCGTCGTGGTCCGAGGCCGTGCCGTAGAAATTGCTCGAATCCACGCGCGATGCGCTGTTCAGGAAGCTGCGATAGCCGGGATAGTTGCTGCGGTCGGGCGCACTGTAGCCGGGCAGGCCCATGGTCAGTACACCGCCGTCGGGCACATTGCTTTGCTTGACGTGCAGCAGGTTCAGGAAGACGCGCGTATCGGTGTTCAGACCAAAGGCGAACGATGGCGCCAGGCCCCAGCGGTCGTTCTTGACCTGGTCGCGGCCGGCGACCCCGGCATCCTGCACCATCGCATTGAGGCGGAATGCCGTGCCATTCTCGTGGCTCAGGCTGCGGTTCAGATCGATGGTGCTGCGCTTGTAGCTGCCGCTGCCAAAGCCCAGCGAGCCGCCAAAGCTGTCGGTCATGTTGGGCTGTTTGGTGACCATATTGATCGCGCCAGTGGGCGCGCTGCGGCCGTAATCGGTGCCGGCGGGGCCCTTGGTCACTTCGACCTGGTCGGTGTTGAACACATCGCGCGACAGCGCGCCGACGTCGCGCACACCGTCCACATAGATGCTGCTCGAGGTGTCAAAGCCGCGCATGTAGATGGCATCACCCGTGCTGGTGTTGCCGTTCTCGCCCGCGTAGAAAGTGCCAACACCCGGCACATTGCGCAGCGCTTCGGTCAGGGTGGTGGCGCCCTGCTCCTTCATGACCTGTTCCTTGACCACCGAGATCGTCTGCGTGGTGTTCACCAGCGGCTGGGTGAACTTGGGCGAGGACAGCTGGCTGGGCTCATAGCCGGTCTCCCGCGGTGCCTCCACGGTCACTTCTTTCAGCGTCACGGTCGGTGCGGGTGCGTTCTGCGCCAAAGCCGGCATGCCCAGTACCGCGATGGCAGTCGCTGCCACCAGACCGGCCTTGGGGGCAGGAACGGGAGCACCATGTTTGCGACTTTTGATATAGGTTTGTGTTGTCATAAACGAGGAAAGCAAAGTAAACAAAACGCTTGCAGATCCATCGGCTTGGATCGGAAATACCCGTCCACACCGCAGAAGATGAGCAAGCGCTAACTCGCAATGATAACGATTCTCGTTACTAATTTCACTTTGCTTTCGGCAAACCCCGTCTTCTGTCGCGAAGTGGCAACAGGCCGCTGACCCGACATCGCTGCTGACGACGTCAGTCGTTCCATCGCACGGGGGCGGCAGGCGCTGCGGTGGGGCTGGGCGCGGCCATGCGAGAATCCCGGCTGACTGCCCCCTGACCCTGTCAAAGCCCTTGCATGTCCTCCACAACGCCAGTCAGCAATGCACCCCAGGCGTTCTGGCGCGACCCGGCCCTGCCCTTTGTGGAAAGCCGCCGCGCCAGCCAGAGCCGGGCCTGCTACAAGCCGCACCACCACCCGAGCTTTTCCATTGGCGCGGTCGATGGCGGCCACAGCGTCTTTACCGGGGCCGAGGCCGGCCCCGTCCGGCTATCACCTGGCGCGCTGGTCTTTGTGCCGGCCGAGCGCGTGCATGCCTGCAACCCTGCGCCCGATGCCGCCTGGAGCTACCAGATGCTGCACCTCGATGCCAGCTGGCTGCAGGCGCTGCGCGAGGAATACGCCGACCCGGCCAGCATGGCCAACGAGCCAGTGCGCATCGTCAATGACCCGGCCCGCTACGCGCGCTTTTGCCAGCTCAATGCCCTGCTGTTTTCACAGGCAGAAGCGGCCGACAAGGAGGCCAGCTTGATCGCGTTCATCGGCGACCTCGACAGCCAGCAAGGCCTGCACATCTGCGCCCCAGCGGTGCCAACGCAATTGGCGCGGCAGATCCGCCCGGCGCTAGACTGCCTGCGTACCAGTCCCTGCGCCAGCATCCCGCTGGACCAGCTGGCCGATCTGGCAGGCATGGGCCGCTACCAGACCATCCGCGCCTTTCGCAAAGTAACAGGCATGGCGCCCCATGCCTGGCAGCTCAACCACCGCATCAATCTGGCCAAGCAGCAGCTGCGCGGGCCGGACGGTATCGCCGCGGTGGCGCAGCAACTGGGCTTTGCCGACCAGGCGCATTTTCAGCGGGTGTTCAAGGCGCATACGGGCGTCACGCCGGGCTGCTTTCGTAAGGCTCATTAGTCGTAGCCCATAGCAACCGCTGCAATTTCGTTCAATACAAGGCAGTCGGCAGCCGCCACCATGCAAGGCCATCACCCGCCTGGCCCCTTTGCATGCAACAGTTTTTCCTGATCGCCGCCGTCCATTTTCTGGCGCTGCTCTCCCCCGGTCCTGATTTCTTTTTGATCGCCCGCACCTCGCTGGCCAGCGGTTGGCGCAGCGCTGGCGCCGCTTGCCTCGGTATCGCCTTGGCCAATGGCGTGTTTATCGCCACCGCCTTTGCCGGTGTCGCCGTGCTCCAGCCGGGCAGCCGGCTGTTCACCCTGCTGCAGCTGGCCGGCTGCGGCTATCTGCTCTACCTGGGCCTGCTGTTTATCCGCCATGCGGGCAAAAGTGCGCTGGGCGTCGTGGCCAGCCCGGGCCGGGCGGCCTCAGCTGCCACCACCTGGCGCCGCGCTGCCTGCATGGGGTTTCTCTCAGGCATCCTCAACCCCAAGAACGCGCTGTTCTACGCCAGTCTGGCGGCCATGCTGACGGGCCCGCATGCCAGCGTGGGCTGGAAGCTGGCGTATGGCAGCTGGATGTTCAGCATCGTGCTGCTCTGGGATCTGCTGATAGCCGCGCTGATTGGCAACCCGGCGGTGCTGCGGGGCTTTGCGCGGGCGCTGCCGTGGTTGGAGCGCATCTCGGGTGGGGTGCTGATCGTGTTGGCCCTGGGGGTGATCGCGGCGCTGTGGCTGCGTTGATGGCCACTCGGCCATCCAAGCGCTGACATGGGTCCGGCCACCGAACAATGAATTCGCGCATACGGCGTTGATCGCGCAATGCGGCATTCCTAGAGCGGCTACACCGGCGGGAATCGCCGCCGAACGGAACTTGGGCTTGCCAGGCAGGCCGCGCACGCAGGGCTGCGCTGATGGCCTTCGCGCGATGACCGGTGGCTGGCCCGTGTCCGTCCACCGGGAATATGCGCGCTGTAAGCACTCCCCGGAATGTTTCTTGTGGGCCCCGCGCTGTTGGGCACCCCTAGCGCTTGTAAGCCAAAGCGCCGACATGCATCCGCGTGCGCCGCGCAGGCTTTGCAGGCGGGCCCAGTCCCTCATAATTGTTACAGATATAAACGCACTTCACATACGCTAGGGGGTTTCCGTGAGTACAAATCAGCAGTTTTTGGTTGGGTTGTTGGAGCGGGAGAAATCCTCCATTCTTGACAACTGGGTTCTGGCAACCAACGGGCCCCAGGCCTCGGCCAAGGTGCGAGCCGAGGCGACCGAGATTTTCACCGCCTTCTTGCCCGCCCTCCAATCCAACGACGCACAAAACTCGGGCTCCAGTGCTTGGCAGGCACTCAAGAACGTGTTGGAGAACCTGTCTGCCTCTCGCGCTGCCCAAGGCAGCACGGCAGGAAATACCAGTGCCTTTGTGCTGGGGCTCAAGCAGCCGGTGTTCGACGCCCTGCAGCGCGCACTGTCTGCCGACTCACAAGGCTTGCTCGATGCCATCTCCAGCGTGTCGCTCCATGTCGATGGCATGGCGCAGTGGACCGTGGATGCCTACCAGCGCACGCGCGAGCAGTTGATCTCGCGCCAGCAGGCAGACCTGTTGGAGCTGTCGACGCCGGTCATCAAGCTCTGGGAGGGCGTGCTGGCGGTGCCCATGATTGGCACGCTCGATTCAAGCAGAACCCAGCTGGTGATGGAATCGCTGCTGGAGCGCATCGTCGAGACCGAATCGTCGCTGGCCATCATCGACATCACCGGCGTGCCCACCGTGGACACGCTGGTGGCACAGCACCTGCTCAAAACGGTGTCGGCCATTCGCCTGATGGGCGCCGACTGCATCATCTGCGGCATCCGTCCGCAAATCGCGCAAACCATCGTTCACCTGGGCATTGATCTGCAATCGGTCACCACCAAGGCCACCTTGGCTGACGCCTTGTCGCTGGCGCTCAAGCGCAATGGCTATACCGTTGCCAAGACCAAGATAGGCGTTTGACCATGTATCGCATTCCTATTTTGCGCATGGGGCGGACCCTGCTGGTCACCATCCAGATCGACATGGAAGACCAGACCGCCATGGCGCTGCAGGATGACCTGGCCGAGCAGATCTCCAAGACGGGCGCCAATGGCGTGCTGATCGATATCTCGGCGCTGGAGATCGTGGATTCGTTTGTCGGGCGCATGCTGGCCGCCATCTCGGGCATTGGCCAGATCCTGGATGCCACCACCGTGGTCGTCGGCATGAAGCCGGCCGTCGCGATCACACTGGTGGAGCTGGGCATGTCGCTGGACGGCGTCAGAACCGCGCTCAACGTCAGCCGGGGCATGGCGCTGCTGGAAGCGGCCTCCGATGGAGACCACCGTGTCGAATGAAACACAGGGCTCAGTGCCTTTGCGTGTAGAAGCCGACATCGTCGCCAGCCGCCAAGTGGTGCGCAAATTGGCCGTACAGCTGAAGTTCTCGCTGGTGGACCAGACCAAGATGATCACCGCAGCCAGTGAGCTGTCACGCAACACCGTGGTCTATGGCGGCGGCGGCGAGATGGAATGGGAGTTGCTGACCGATGGCATCAAACAAGGGCTGCGCCTGCGCTTCCGCGACCAGGGCCCGGGCATTGCCGACCTGGATCTGGCGCTCAAAGACGGCTGGACCTCGGGCAACGGCATGGGCCTGGGCCTGTCGGGCAGCAGAAGACTGGTGCATGAGTTCGAGTTGGAATCGGCCGTCGGTGTTGGCACCTGTGTGAGCGTGACCCGATGGAAATAATCAGAGGCACCAGCCACCGGTCGTTTCCGATCGACGACCCCAGCTGCGTGGGTGAAGCCAGACGCCATGCAGCCGCCTTGTGCCAGGATCTGGGTTTTGACGAGGTTCTGGCGGGCCAGGCTGCGATTGTGGTCAACGAGCTGGGCAGCAATCTTTGCAAGCACGCACGCCAGGGCCAGTTATGGATTGCCACGCACAAGGGCGCGCAGCCGGAGCTGGAGATCGTGTCGGTAGACAGCGGGCCGGGCATCGGCAACCTGCCTTTGGCGATGAGCGACGGCTATTCGACCGGAGGCACGCCCGGCACAGGCCTGGGCGCCGTGCAGCGGCTGGCCACGGACTTTGACATCCATTCAGACATGGACAAGGGCACGGTGGTGCTGGCGCGCTTTCGGCCGCCTTCGAGCCAGCCCCCGAGCGCGCGCGCGTTCCGGGTGGCAGCGATGGCGCTGCCGGCGCCGGGCGAGGTGGTCTGCGGCGATGCCTGGGCGATAGCCCTGGATGGACAGCGTGCCGCCTTGTTGGTGGCTGATGGCCTGGGGCACGGCGTGCTCGCTGCAGAGGCCTCTGAGGCTGCCGTTGATTTGTTTGCCAGGCAACCCTTTGCCGAGATGAAGGCTGGCCTGGAACAAGCCCACCAGGTTCTGCGCATGACGCGCGGCGCAGCGATCAGCTGTCTGCAGCTGGATGCGGCTGCCAACAGCTTGTTGGCGGCTGGGGCGGGCAATGTCGCCATTCGGGTGATGAGCGGCATTTACAACCGCTCGGTGCTGGTACAGAACGGGACTGTGGGCGTGCAGATGCGGCAGGTGGAGGTGACGACGATGGCCTGGCCCGAACACGCGATCGTGGTGTGTCACAGCGATGGCTTGCAGTCCCGCTGGTCCCCGGATGCCATCACCGCCTTGCTCGGGCGTGACCCGGCTTTGGCAGCGGCGGTGCTGCTGCGTGACTATGGCCGTGGCCGGGACGATGTGACCGTGCTGATCGTGCGCCGTGCAGACTGAGAGGGCACGAATGAATGACATAAGCCGACAAGACAGCGCACCGCATGGCGCCACCTCCGCTGCGCCGGCGCCTGAGAGCGAGCTTGCACACGCGATGGCAGCCACCCAGGCCGAGGTGGAAGCGTTGCGCGCCGAGCTCGATGAGACCAACCGGGGGGTGCTGGCGCTGTATGCCGAACTCGATGCCCAGGCCGACAATCTGCGCCAGGCGACCGAGCTGAAAAGCCGCTTCCTGGCCTATATGAGCCACGAGTTCCGCACCCCCATCGGGGCGATCCAGAGCATTGCACGCATTTTGCAAGACCAGGTCGACGGGCCCCTGACGGAAGAGCAGCAAAAACAGGTCCGCTTCATCCAGACGACCTCGGCCGAGTTTGCCGATATGGTCAACGACCTGCTGGACCTGGCCAAGGTCGAGGCCGGTCGCATTGATGTATCGCCCGCCTGGTTCGAAATGGTGGATCTGTTTTCGGCGCTGCGCGGCATGTTCAAGCCGGTGATCACCAACCCGGATGTGATGCTGATCTTTGAAGAGCCGCAGAACGTGCCCAAGCTGTTCTCCGACGACCGCAAGCTGGCGCAGATTCTGCGCAACTTCATCAGCAATGCCTTGAAGTTCACCCAGCACGGAGAGATCCGGGTGAGCGCCAGGCGCATCTCGGACACGGCCGTGCAGTTTGCCGTGGCCGACACGGGCATCGGCATTGCACCAGAGTTCCACCACGCCATCTTTCAGGACTATTCGCAAATCGACTCTCCCGTCCAGAAACGTCTGCGGGGCACCGGTCTGGGCTTGTCGCTCAGCAAGCGCCTGGCAGAGATTCTGGGAGGCGACGTGGCCATGGAGAGTGAGCCGCAAAAAGGCTCCACGTTCTTCGTCACCATTCCGATCAGTGTGGTGGCCGCCCCCAGCCCAGCGGCCGCTGAGCGTTCATCCCGGTAAACACCATGCCCTCCGTCACTGCCAGACTCAATGTCAGCATCGACCGATCCCAGCACACGGTCCTGGTGGTCGATGACAACCCTGCCACCTGCTATGCCACGGCCCGTGCGCTGCGCGCCGCTGGCTTCAAAACCGTGGAAGCGGGCACCGGGCAGGATGCCCTGGACCTGTCGCTGGGCGATATCTCCGCGGTCGTGCTGGATGTGCATTTGCCCGACATTGGTGGCTTCGAGGTGTGCCGCATGATCCGCGAGCGCACGCTGACCACCTCACTGCCGATTGTGCATTTGTCGGCGGCGTTTGTAGCCGACACCGACAAGGTCGCGGGCCTCAACGCGGGCGCCGATGCCTACCTGACGCACCCAGCCGAGCCGGCGATGCTGGTGGCGACCATCCAGGCGCTGGTGCGCGCGCGTCTGGCAGAAGTGCGTGTACACCAGAGCGAGGCGAAGTTCCGCTCGATCTATGAGCAGGCCCAAAGCGGTATTGCGCTGATCGACGACCAGGGCCGCTTTGTGGATGCCAACCCCGCCATGCTGGAAATGCTGGGCCGCCCCGCCTCCGAGGTGCTGGGGCAGGCGGTATCGGCATTCGCCGCAACAGGCCACGAAGAGCGCATCGGGTCCCTGTGCTCGCCGCACAGCAAGGATGCTGTCTGGCGCGAAGAAGTGGCCTTGCTGGACGCCCATGGCCAGCTGCTGCATGTGGAATGGAGCATGGCCGCCAGCGTCAAGGGCGAGCTGCGCGTGGCCGCAGTGGCCAACGTCTCCAACCGCATCCAGCTGGAGCTCGAACGCAAACAGCTGCTGGAGCGGGAGCAGGCCGCACGCGCAACCGCAGAGCGCTACAGCCGCTCCAAGGACGACTTTGTCGCGGTGCTCTCCCATGAGCTGCGCAATCCCCTGAGCGCCATCATGATGAACGTGCACCAAGTGCTGCGCAAATCCCCGCCGCCCGAGTTTGCCAAGAACCTGGACGCGATCAAACGCAATGCCAGCACGCAAGCGCGCATCATCAGCGACATCCTCGATGTCTCACGCATCAATTCCGGCAAGCTCACCTTGGAGCGCGAATGGGTGGACCCGGCTACGCTGATCACCTCCTCGCTGGATTCACTCAAGTCGGCTATCGACGCCAAGCACCTGGTGCTGGAGGTGCAGTTGCAGACGCAGGGCCGCAAAGCGCTGGTCGATCCCGCGCGGTTCCAACAGATCTTCTGGAACATTCTGAGCAATGCGGTGAAGTTTTCACACGACGCGGGCCTGCTGCAAGTGCATCTGGCGGTGGAGGGCACCAATCTGATAATGCAGGTGCGCGACCATGGCAAGGGCATCGAGGCCAGCTTTCTGGAGCGCATTTTCGAAAAATTCACCCAGGCAGCCAGCCCAGGCAGCCGCTCTTCCGGTGGCCTGGGCTTGGGGATGTCGATTGTCAAACACCTGGTTGACCTGCACGCCGGCGATATCGACGTGGCCAGTGAAGGCTTGGGTAAGGGCACGACGGTCACCGTTCGCCTGCCTTTGGGCAGTGGCGCACCCGAAGACGCGTCCAAAGGTGAGCAAGCAGGGCTGAGCCAGGATGCCGGCCACGATGAGCTGCGTGGAATCCGGATCTTGGTGGTGGAAGACGACGAAGAAGTCGCCCATCTACTGGTGCTGATTCTCCAGGAGCGCGGCGCCACGGTAGCCAGAGCGGCGGATGTGGACAGCGCGATGGCGTCGCTGCATTCGCTAGGCGCAGACCTGTTGGTCAGTGACATTGGCCTGCCTGGCAAGGATGGCTATGCGCTGATGCGCCAGGTGCGCGCAGCACCCGCCTATTTTTGCCAAGTGCCAGCCATCGCACTCACCGCCTTTGGACGCGAGGCAGACCGCCAAGCCGCTCTCGCTGCCGGATTTAACTTCCACCTGGCCAAACCGCTGCAGCCGCAAAAACTGCTGGACTTGATCAAGACCCTGATCAGCCCGCGCGGAAAAGACGCTTGACCTTCAGGAGGGGCGCGCCAGCAGCTGCGCCTCGATGCTCTCAAGCATCGCCTCCAGCTCTTCGGGCTCGCAGCTTTTGAGCAGCGCACGCACGTTGGGACCGATGCTGGCCAGGCCATGGTTGAACGCATAGCCTGATATCAGCAGCACATGGCGCTGTTGGTCCTGAGCGAGCCACTGCCTTGCCAGATCCGTACCGGACATGCCCGGCAAACTCACATCCGTCACCAAGACATCAAAGCGCCCTTGGTTGCCGAGGTCCAGCGCCGCTTCTGCGCTCTCGGCGCCAACAATCTGGCGATGCGGTGCGTCCATCACCGCCATAAAGCCCTCGCGGATGTCCTCGTCATCCTCGACGTACAGATATGCAATCATTTATGAAGAATATGAAGGAGATACACTCGGCGCCCGCAGCGCTGGAGAGGCCTTGTTGATTATTGGCGCTCCTGTGCCTATATGCGTGTGGGACAGAAGCGATACCCATGCCCTGGTGTTGTGAGTTGAACGTTCAAAGCACTGGTGACCTGGACAAAGGTCGGTGAGGAACGCCCCTGCATCACGGGAGCTGATGGAATGCAAAGCGCCGGCCCCTGCCCTGCCCGCGCCAGACGACGGCGAACTCGGCCAGCCATGGGCCGCAACGGCATTCAGGCAACGCGAATATCTCAACGAAAAAGCCTCAGAGCATTGCTACTCTGAGGCTTGACGTTTTGGTGCGGCTGGCAGGAATCGAACCCACGACCCCTTGGTTCGTAGCCAAGTACTCTATCCAGCTGAGCTACAGCCGCTAATTTTCGATGCCTATGGCGGAGAGGGAGGGATTCGAACCCTCGGTACGTTTGCACGTACGCCTGATTTCGAGTCAGGTACATTCGACCACTCTGCCACCTCTCCGCAGCGCCGAAGCTGCAATTGTAGCAGGCAATTTGAGGGTGTCGGGAAGAATTGCAGATTTCTGAAAAAAGGATGGCGGGGTGATCGCCATTGCTTCACCGAAACTGAGGCCAAACTTAAAGGAAGGCATGGCTTGGCTGAAAAAGGGCCTGGCGGACGCCCGGCCGTCAACGGTGCCCGCACCATTGCGTTGTGCAGACATGCGGTGGGTGGTGCAGCGACTGGTATGCACAGTGCCCCTTGGAACCACCGCCGCCCTTCAGGAGAGCACCATGTTCCATGCCGTTGACCGCCTCGACCCCGTTCATTCATCCGTGTTGCCGCCGCGTTTGCTGGCCGCAGGCTTCCGGACGGGGCTGGTGGCGCTGGCCGCAGCACTGGCCTTGGCGGGATGCAACGATGATGGCGATGCCCACAAGGCTGCTAGTGCCTCTGCCGAGAACGCTGCTGCCAACCCAGCGCCGGCCGCGCAGCCCGCCGAGGTGCAAGCTGCCTACACGCCGCCATCGGCAGACATCCTCTACCAGATGGTGGCCCCCATCGCGCTGTACCCGGACAAGCTGGTCGCGCAAATCCTGGCAGGCTCCACCTATCCCGATCAGGTCAGCGCGGCGGAAGCCTGGCTGGCACAGAACCCCGGCCTCAAGGCGGGTGCGCTGAGCAATGCAGCCCATACCCAGCCTTGGGATCCATCGATCAAATCGCTCACGCTTTTTCCTAACGTGCTGGGGCAAATGGCATCGAACCTGCCCTGGACGACCGCGCTCGGCATGCGCCTCAATGGCCCATCTTGCGGTTGCGGCCCACGCCCAAAGCCAACATCACGGCACTCAACAATCCCAGACCCAACGCGCCCAGGCCGGGGACCGGAGTAGCAGTTGCTACCGGCACGGTAGTGGGATTGATGGGCACCGCAGCACTTGCAGGAGTGCTTCTGCCATCCACCAAATTCGCAATAACCGTGCAACTGTATGACGAACCATTTGTCAGGCCCGTGATCACCAATGGCAGATTGCTAACTGGGTTCACGATGGCATTCGCTGGATCCGGGGTGCATGAAACTGTATAGTCCTTTACATCACTGGGCTGCACATTTGGTGGCAGGCTAGCCACGCCCACAGTGCCTTCCTGGTCGCCAGACGTGCTGTTGGCAACCGGTGGCGCAAGCGGACTCGCAACTGGCGTGGCAGAAGCGGGGTCGCTGGTGCTTGTACTCAAGTCGGGGCCACCATTTGGATCTTTCACGGTCACCACTACTGTGCATGTGTACTCAGATCCGTTCACTGCGGGCAAAGGACCGGTGGGAATCGTTGTGACCGTATACGGCGTGCTGCCACCTAGTTGAGGATTGCAGGTGAACGAATAGCCCGTCACCACTGATGTGTCGGGAATCGAAGCTGGCAAGGTAGCATTCAATGTGACTGTGCCGTCACCGGCCTGCACCACAGCGATGGCTTTGTCCATAACCGGCATGATCGTAACGCTGCCGTCCGCGCCTGGCGCTGCCACTGGAGGGACCGCCATACCATTGGAAGTCAATGAGGGGCTACTGGAACCCGCCGCGCCGCCCGCAATGGCAAAACTCACAGGGGTCATGCCCGGCGAGTGGCAAGACCCACCAGTTTCGCCATTGTGAGCGCCATCAATGGGCGCTCCTGCTCCGTCCCAACCGCGAGCTCCACCGTTGCCAGCCGGGCTGGGTTGATTGAAGTAACCGCCGCCGCCGCCGCCACCACCGCCGCCGCCGCGTTCATTCCCTGAATCAGCGCCCGGCACGCCCGGTTGCCCCTGAAGCGGGGCGAAACAGTCGTTCGTGGATGCGGCCGCCGTTGGCTGGAACAGGTAGTTCGTGTACGCGTCGCGTGCCCAACTTCCTCCTCCGCCGCCGCCGCCGCCGCCGGCGCGAGCGAACATTGTACCGTCATAACCCAAATAGCTCGCACCCCCACCGCCACCGCCACCGCCGCTACCGCTGTTGACATCAGATGGTTTGGATATTGGCGCAGCGCCGCCGTCTCCACCATTTCCAGTACCTATGCCGCCAACTCCGCCCGCACTTCCGAATCCGTGGGTATAGGAGACGCCACTGGCTCCGCCGAGGCCGAAGTCATAAACAGCAGTTTTCCCTGGCTGAACGGGCAACTCCACAACAAGTTGTGAGCCACTGGCTCCGACACCACCAGCGCCGTCTTGGTCTGCGCCACCTGCCCCGCCTCCTGCGCCATTCAGCACAATCATCAGTTTGGAGGCTCCTGGAGGAACCGTGTAGGTACTAGGGGCAGCATGTGCCACAGTAACCAAGGTGACTATGGTAGCCGCCAGAAAAACATGACCTAAGCTTGACACATGCATTCTCCAATCTCCTAGTACTCGAACAAAATCTAAACAGACAGTCTATAAACGATAGAGCCCAGGATAAAGCTTTTTTGCTAGACGCAAGCCAATATTGCTGAATAAATACTATTGTTTGCAATTTACCGCAAGCCTGTTGGAGGCCTGGTTCGCCAGTTGTAACCACCGCCCTTGCACGACTGGCGTAAATATAGTCGTCGGCAACTACTCTCGATCTGACACAGGCAACGAGCCTGTATCCTGCTAGATAACTGGCAATGAAGTGGGCTGCGGACGGCAACGTCCGCCCCACCCGCACCCAGACATCAGTGCATGCGAGAGCGAGCCCTCATCAATTGCGATTGAGGCCGAACCTTCTGCTGCCCAGCGCAACCTTCCAATAATTCTCCCGAGCGATCACTTCGCGGCGAGGCATGGTCGTTGGCAGTGTCTCCAAGAGCGTAAACCTGAACTCGTTCTCACGGCCTGGATAGCTATTGAGCAACTCGATCAATTCAGCGTTCCCTCCATGGCCTGTACCAGCGTATGCACACCAACGTTGCCAAATTCCACTCATCCCGTAAGCTGACCCAACGTAGTGCCTCCCGCTGTGCTCATCCGTAATAAGATATACACCGGCAATAGAGCCTAAGCCTTGTTGCCATGTAACCTCCTTCATTGCTAGACGCAACTCTGCCATTACGAGTGACACATCCGAAGCATTTGTAAATGGGACAGCGGGTTCGACACGAACACGGACAGGATAGTCATTGTCCTTTTCAAGAATTCTGCGCCATACGATGTCCCTACCAGTCCATGTAATCTCCAGCTGCATGCGCAGGTCGTCTAACAAATCGAGTTCTTCTAACTCATGATAGTAGCCATCTGTCCGTTCCTCCAATGGCTCCAAACTCTCTTTCAATAACCCTCGGTCAAAAGCCTCCTGCCCCGGCATCACGTCGGTGATTCGCCACAATCCCAACAATACCCCCCGGCCAGGCTGATGCCCATAAAAGCCAATGATGAGGCCGCCTTGCTTGTGCGGCCTTTTTTGCATGGCTTGGTACAAGGTCAAAGCCCGTGTGCCAAGATATTTTTGCAATGGATATTGCCCAGTCTTATGCCTCATCAATGTGACTGACTGAGCGGATGGATCAATCCCTCGTTCTTGGAGTAATCCATATAGTTGAGTCGAAATCATAGTTTTTGTGTCGAGTGATCTACAGGGGAAGCCCCATCCGCTTTGGAATGTTCCCCGCATCTGAGGACAGGAACCCTAACGCAATTTAACGGATGGCAACGGCATTTCGGCGGAATTGGCGTGGCGAGTGATACCGCAAGGCGGCGTTGTTGCATAAATCAAACTGTAGGCTGAGGTAGTCTGGGGGAACGAGCTGCGGTCGGGGTACATACGCACAATGAATTGGAAGACATTCAACGCAGCGTTGAGGGCGCGAGTCGGGCCAACCATCTGCCCGGATCAGGAACTTCGGGCCCAGGTCGTAAGCGATCGCTTGGCAGAATTCAAGGACCCAACAGAAACAATCCACTCGTAGCCCAAGGCCAGCACAGCGACATCCTTCAACCTAGAGTCCGCCTGCGGTAGCACTGTCGCGAGTTAGTCAAGCAGCCAATCACGCCGCTAAGTGGCCAAGCCCGACATAGGCTAGGGCTTTCCGATCTATCCCTACCCATCCCCTTACTCGCTGCAGATTCGACCAAGAGCGCGATACACCGAAACCATCAGGCATATATAATTAATTATTTCAACCAACAAAAGACACCATGGAAATCAGCGAGCAACCAAATCCCCATCAAGAAACTGACGAAGACGAAAAGCATAGAGATGATATTCAAGATTTCGCCGATATTCGATTTCAGAAACTTGAAAAACAGATTTTGGAACGTGGAAGAAATTCTGATAAAACGCCTTTATCCATAGAAGCAGCGAGAGATTTAGCATTAAATCTCCACAGATGGATAGAAGGAACTGTTATTGAAAGAACATTTGACAGCAAGCTAACCAAGAGCTTTATAACGTATCTTTACGGCCAGGATGTAAAACGTGAAACACTGGATCTTCAAAAAAAAGCCGTGCAAGACATAATTAATGCAAGTAAACTTCTTCAAAAGCGCATAAATGCCGCTCTGCAGTTCACAGATTTAGGAAACGCTCTAGAGCAAGCATATCATCAGGTCAAAGAATCAGCAATTGATAATCCGGACGATTTATCCTTTGCAAAAACTAAGTATTTAATGAATAGAACAAAATATCCTAGCTGGTTAATTATGCGAGATGTTGCAACTGCGATAACTGGTGCATGGGAGGAGATCGCAAACAAAGCGAGTGATAATCTCACCAGTAAAAAAGCACCCATGGGTCAGCCTCGAAAGTTGGATCGCGACAGATCATTTCATAAATGGCATAACTTATTGGCTGCCGATCTAAATATACCACGCGATGAATCAACACACTTAGCTTGCACAACCTGGGAAATATATTTCCCAGAGGAACCAATAAATGAGGAGTCCGCGATCAAGATACTAATAAATCAGCGCAAGAAGAGCAAGGAAAGTAGTGCGTCCAATTCTTAGGACTAAGTTCCCTTAACCAAAATTGATGGACGCGGTTCAATACGGTTTCTGATCAACCACAAATCGGAATCGCTATGAACCAACAATCTGTGAGTCGCGGATCAAGCATCAATGCTCTTTCCGCTTCGCCTCCTCTTAAAAACTCGAAGAGCCACGCCGCCCCATGGCAGGGCGGTGCAATCTGGAACCGTCGCCGCAGCTATCAACTCAATGGAGACACGACAAGTCGCCCCATCGACCCGCCTCCACTGCATGAGTCGAATAGGCGCTTGAAGCCTGCACCCCAAGAGGGGCTGAAAGGCTACATGCAACCGTCTCCCATCGATGCTGCCGCTATTCGTCTTGCATCAGTAGATTTCCTTTACGGAACCGTCAGCGATCCCGACTCTGAGATCCGGAGTCACATGCGAGCAATCTTGCAGCCGCTCTTGAGCACCACGCCAAGCGAAGCAGAGCTGTTCGCATTGTGAATGCCGCCTGCCGGCTGCACTTGCAGCCGACTGGTTCCGCACGACTACCGCAAACCTAGTGCTGCGGTATTGAACTCCCAAAGGAAACATGATGACTACTGAACAGATCTCCCTCGCGCTGCTGGCCAACCACATCGCAGCCCAACACCAGACTATTGAACGCATGGACTCGATGCTGCGCGAGCTCATGCATCGCACCGACGTGATCGGCGAGACCATGTGGCAGATGGATCGCCGCCGCAATGCAGTTGCGCAATCCCACCAGATCGCCTCAATCGGACATGCGAAGGGCCGCGGAAATGCTCGCAAGAAGGCGGCAGCGCGCCGCGCTGGCATGCGGGCCTGACCCATCGGAGATTCACCCTCCTCGTAATTTGCAGGACATAGGACGCTGGCCCCAGTTGTTCAAGCCACTGGGGCTCAGCGTGCCCGAGACGATTGATCACATCTAATCAAGAAAGCGAACTATGACTCACCACTCCCTATTCGTTGCCTCTCAGACTGCATCCATACCTACGTACGCGAAGCTACCGCCATAACGGTGCAGTAGCTGTACGTAGCGATCCTTCCCCTGACTCAATCACATTCGCGCATGAGCAGCGGAGGGTTTATCACGCACTTGAGAAAGTATCACATGATCAAAGTTATCAACGACCACTATGTAATTTTCACCTCAAGCTATGACGAGGACCATTCAAGCACTGATGCTCAAGAATTGGAATATGAAACTGAAGATTGGGATTCTCCAGAACAAATTGCGCTGGAATTGCTAGCAGGCGATATCGCGAGGCAAGCAGAAGCCTTGCACCGCTTAGAAAAGAAGCTTGACCATCTCATTGACAACATGGACATGGTAGCCGATCGCGCACTGGGGACTAGGCACATTATTCCGAAGGCAATCACGCTTAAGCACACTGCGGCGAGCGCACCGCCAGTAGTTACGCAGGCAAACGACACGGATCTGAATTGATAGAGCAACATCTCCATCATTACCAGTGAAATAGGACACCTGCACCTAGCAGTTTATGACCATGGACTGGCCAGACAAGGTCAGGTGTCCTGCAATTATCAGGATTCGTTTGGAAAGCTAGTTATGACGAATACACACAACAACATCCGCAAAGATCCGGAAATTGATCGCCTCCAAGCCGCAGCCTTAAAGATCCTTGCCATGCGCCAAGAAGAAGAGGCAAATGAGCGTGCACCCGCTCACAGACCCCCTACCCACCCAGGCGATCGGAGCACGCCCTCAACGGCTGCTGAAATGCTCGACCACACTGAGGCCGAGCCAGGCGAAACCAGGATCACTGCTAACTGCGACATCTCTACCAGCTCCGGAGGAGCGCAGGTCCAAACCGCGCATGTTCATTGGCAGCGCCTTGGCAAAGAGCAAGAGGTTACCCCATTTCCAGTGATCCATATGGCCTACCAGGGGCCGACACATGGCTGGCTGGCAGATGTTGCGGCAGACACCATCCGTATGGAGCCTGAAGTCCTCGCGTCGTCCACTGACAGCCCGGATGACGTAGGTCTCGCCGCCACGCAAGAGCCGCGCCTGCCCGAGCCCACGCTTCCACCTCCGTTCGACGTATCGCGAACGCTGCCAACGCATACCTCTGAAGACTTTGAGCACATGCCGCGTCTCGGATGGCTGGTGCGTGACGTCTTCCACGGCGGGGAGGTCATTATCTTGTGGGGTGAGTCTCAAGCAGGCAAGACTGCATTGCTGCTGGACATGGCAGCTGCGGTAGCCAGCGGCTCTGACTGGGCTGGCCACCCGGTTACCCAGACCCATGTGATCTATGTTGCATTGGAGGGGCAACTGGGGTTGCGCACACGCGTCCAAGCTCTTGAGCATGACCGTGGTGGTGTTCATCAAAAGGGCATTCGCTACATCTTTGATGCCTGCAATGTTGGGAGTACGGCTGACGTCAACGCATTGGCAGTGACGGCCTTGAAGCACCAGGCCAAGTTCATTGTGATTGATACCCTGTCAGCCTCACTTGCCGGGACCGCGGAGGAGAACAGCAACTCAGCAATGGCAGGCATGATCGCTAACATCCAGCGCCTGACGAGGATGACTGGTGCCGCGGTATTGCTCGTTCATCATTCGGGAAATGATCCTCGTCGTGGTGCGCGAGGAGCATATGCTCTGCATGCGAACCCTGATGTGTCTATCGAGGTTGGCCGCAATGGCAACGAGCGCTACTGGCGCCTCGATAAGGGCCGCGACGGCAACCATACGAAGGGCTTGTTTCGGATTGAACCCATCGAATTTCAACCGGCGCATGAGACGGAGCCCCTCAAATCCATCGTCATCCGGCATGTGCAAGACTCCGACGACACGCAGGCGAGCGATGCCATGGTATTCGCAGGCCCCAAGCCCAAGACCCAGGAGCGGACAGATGTAGCACTGCAGGCAATTCGTCAGCATCTGAGCCAACTCGATCTGAATGGCAATGAGCAGCGGAATCCGGGCGAGGCGACCGAGGAGACTATTAGCAAGGTTGTTTCACAAGCGTTCAAGGAGATGCACGATAGCGGGGCAGAGGGCTATGGCAGTAACCATCGCGCAAAGAACGTCCGCGAGGCAATTCAATCCCTCATCTCAACTGGACTGCTACTCCGGGAAGGAGGCAAGGTACGCATGTCGCTGTGACGGCAACTCACTCGTAGGCGGTGGAATGGACTCCATCCAAGAACCTATGAGAGGCAGCCTCGCTCAATTGCTCCCCACTCCCCAGTCCCCCTCCCCTAAAGGGGGAGAGGGGGACGGGGAGCCGGGGGAGTCAAGTGTCAGCCTAGGCAAATGCATCTCTCGCGGATCAGATCTGGAGGCTAGGCATTCTAAGGACCGACCCGGCCTGCAAGATCGAAGCCGAAATGGCGATCAATCAGGCCGCGATAAACCCGAAGTGGTACGGAGAGGTACCAAAGCACAGCACGAGAGGCCTAGCCGCTACCCCCATAGTCCAAACATCTACGATGCTCTACTCGGTAATACCTCCCATAGCCGCATGCCGCAGCGCACGGAGACAATCCATCCGGAATGTCGGAGATCCACATCCCCAACACTATTCCGCTAGGTCAGTAGATGATCAAATACCAGCCATTACCAAAGATTTACTGGAGACACATCATATACACCTTGATAGGTATCGCACACAACAACTCAGATATGACAGAGTTATTGATTTGGAAAGGTACCATGTATGACCTTGACTTCAAAGGATCCTATAGTGAGTACGTCACCGCTATACAATACACAGCGCTTAATCAAAACCCCAGACTTATATACACCTTGCGGGCTACCGCTAGCATCAATCATGAAAATCCCACGCCTGAAGGAGAAAAAGCCATTATCCACATCAACACTTGGATCATCTAGACAAATTTCACTATTTGGCAAGCGACCAAATGTTGTATAACCTTCATTCAATATAAATGAACGATATACACATCCATTATTATCAAAAATAATAATTTCAGGAGACATAGAAAGTGCGCAATAATATTTCGAAAAATGAAATATTGTTAGTGACAAAAAATTTCATCACCAATTATCAAATTCCACCTTAGTCTCAATCGGTAATTCAAGAAGGTGTTAATCTCATTAATTTATCAATCTTACAGCCCCTAAACTAGCAATATCGCGCTTATGCTTGATATCGTAAATATAAATTACATGCAATACATAATCGACTCGAACGTGTTCAAATTTGAAAATTATTACCCCATTAATAACAAGACTAATAGGATCAATTAAATAAATATGAGAATAGGAAGTAGGAGTAAGCAGCAATTTTAAAGATGGCTTTAACAATATCGCGCATAAGGGATGATTCATAGCCTATTATATTCGCAATAAATCCACCTATTAAGTCAAGCAGAAGAACTTAACTGTGAAGCAGGTCTCTTAATCATTAAAAAATTTGTGGCTAATTTCACTCTCGGGAATCTCCGAAAACGTGAAGATAACGAGCGAAATTTGTAGAAATTTTATAGAAAGCGACGTAGATTAAGGATCACCATCAACGCCGTTTGCAATTGTTTGCAATCTCTTGAGAGAAGCCCCCGTGGGTGGGCGATAGACCCCCAGGATCTGGGTGTAAGCGAATGCTATTAAATAGTTGAGAATAATTGGTAGAGACAATATCTTCGTCTGAGAAGCCACGAAATATGCACGGAAGAGATCAAAATAAACTTCTCGACAGAGCACATTTTTGCTTAAGAAGAGCTCTGTATTCAGCACCATTCACAGTCAAGCGATAGTAGATTGAAGTTCTGATCCAGCAGATGAGCAGCCACCCCGGTCCAAACAGGCAGCTTACTCGAACCTCCTACCGCCCGATATCTCGCCCGCTCTCCACCCCTAAAAAGGGTGGGCGGGGGCATCGTGTGGGGTCTACCACGATAGCGCGCAAGCACCCCGGGATGCGAACCAGCTGCAGGACGCGACTCATAGCTAGGACGCATGCGCCAGTGCAGACCTGGAGTTCAAGCGAGCGAGCCATCAAACTGCGATCGTCCCGAAGTTGCACGGAGAGGTACCGAAGCGCTGCACAGAAAAACTAGCCGCTACCCCCATAGTCCTAGCACATAAGAAAATTGCCTAGGTATCACGTCGCATGCGGTAGCACTACAGCGATCGGCCAGCATCGGCAAGCCAATCCCACATCCCGGAGAAGCAACTCCAATCCCATGCCCAATACCCGCGCCCCGCCCGACAGCCCCCTACGGGGGCGTCGTGGCGGGCGGGGCGCAGGGGTATCGAGCGCAGAACCATGATGGTCTCGGCAATGACAGGCACTCAAATACAGCCCAACGGCGCGTGCATGGGATCCATCGACCCTCGATAGTGCCGAAGTGGCACAGAGTGGCACCGAAGCGCTGCACAGAAAAACTAGCCGCTCCTCCCATAGTCCGAGCGCCCATGAAACTCAACGAAGCGCCACCTCGTATACAGAGACGAATGCCTCCATAAGGCCGAGCAGCGAACGAACAATCAAGAAAATTCATCTCATAGCAGCTGCTGAATGGCACCAAAAGATAATGGTCACTCAGCTCCTGCTATCCGCTGCACAGCCTGATCTACAAGAAGACCAGGAGAAATCGAGAGGCCTTCTGCCAACTTCAAAATCACCCATAGGGTTGGCTGATTCTCCCCACGCTCAATTCTGCCGACATGGGCACGCTCTAAATTGGATCGAAGCGCCAGATCTTCCTGGGAAACACCCAGAGCCACCCGTGTCTCACGCACCACTTGACCAAATGCCGCAGCCGACACTGGCTCGAAGCTCTTCGAGCCAAATGGTCGTCCTTTACTGATCTTGCCAACACCTGTCATAGGCGCAGAGGATCAGTTGTTGCGTTATAAAAAGCGACGCATAATTATGCGCAGAACCCAACCAATCGGTATGGATGTCTATGAGACTTGATTGCGAAGCAACCGATGTACAACCTCTACCACGCAGACCAAAACGACCAATGGCGCTTCACCCTGGGCACATCAGGCAAACGTCCATTGATCGCTATCGGCCTCAACCCGAGCACAGCAACACAAGAGAAATCTGACCCCACCGTAGCCAGGGTGCAGAAGGTCGCCGCGCTCAATGGATACGATGGATTCGTGATGCTCAACCTCTACCCCGAGCGAGCCACGGACTGGAGCGCTCTGCCCACCCGAGCTGATGCCCAAGCCTATGCGCGCAATCTCGATGAGATGGAAAAATTGATCGCGCAGTACGAGACCCCAACGCTATGGGCCGCGTGGGGTGAGACTGTGGTGCAGCGCTCGTACTTCCTGCGAGCCCGCGACGAGCTGTATGCGCGGGTCGCAAAGCTCTCACCCCAATGGCGCATGTTCGGCGAGCCCACCGCCAGCGGCCATCCAAGACACCCCAGCCGCCTCAACTACGACTGGAAGTTCCAACCCTACACGCTGGACTAGGCCCCTACACCGCAGTCTCGGCCTCGCACTGCAGCCACTTGAAGCGGTTGCATGCCTCGCATGGCTCTAGATCAATCCACTCGTCTCTCGCAAGAAAACTCGCGCAGTGTCATCGTCCGCATAGGGCTCGGCACGCCCGCGGCTACCCCCTTCCGACCTCTGCCAACGCTGCTGAAAATTTTGTCCATCTACCCATCACAGCACACGAGAAGGACAAGAAGGTCATGCCCATTGAGATTGCAAACACCCTATCCGGAGGTGGTACCTATGGCCGCTAAGGAACTAGGAGCCCAGCAGATTGCCAATATCTGGCGGCGCGGATCGACACATGTCGGAGGCGTGCGCGGCCTGGTGCTGAACGTCACGATGTACGGATCGCGTAGCTGGCTGCTGCGCTACCAGGTGGGCGGCCGCCGCCGCGACCTGGGTCTGGGGTCCTATCCCTCGGTCACCCTCGCGCAAGCCAGGGACCTGGCACGTGAAGCTCGCCTCAAACTGGCACGCGGTATCGATCCAGTAGCCGACGCACAGCGCCTGCGTACCCAACTGGCCCAGGAGATGCAGCGAGCCATCACGTTCGCAGACGCTGCTACCAAGTACATCGACGCGCATGAAAAAGGCTGGAAGAACGTCAAGCATGTCGCGCAGTGGCGTTCATCCCTGGCTACCTACGCCAATCCCGTGCTGGGCAAGGTGCCAGTGGCAGCAGTAGATGTAGAGATGGTGCTGCGGGTGATCGAGCCCATGTGGACCACCAAGACGGAAACAGCCAATCGCGTGCGGGGCCGGATCGAATCGGTACTGGACTGGGCAGTGGCCCGCGGCTATCGCAAGGATGCCAACCCGGCGCGCTGGAAGGGACTTCTGGACAAGCTACTACCGGCACCAGCAAAGGTCACCAAGACCGTGCACCACCGTGCCATGCCCTATGCCGATCTACCGGCGTTCATGGTGCAGCTGCGAAGCCAAGAAGGCAATGGAGCGCTGGCGTTGCAGTTCCTGATCCTGACGGCAACCCGGTCAGGAGAAGTACGGGGAGCAAGGTGGGAGGAAATCGATATTGCCAACCGCGTATGGACGATCCCAGCCGAGCGGATGAAAGCCCATAAGGAGCACCGAGTACCCCTGTCGGATGCAGCAATTGAGATCCTCAAGAACCAACGCGAGGTCGTACCTGCATCGTGCCTCTATGTGTTCCCAGGCTACCGGGCAAGTGCCGATCCAGAGACGGGAGCGCCGCTATCGAACATGACGCTAACTGCAGTCCTCCGCCGCCTGAATGTGGACGCCGTGCCGCATGGATTCCGCTCTACGTTCCGCGACTGGTGTGCCGAGAAAACGCAGTACGCCAATGAGGTCGCGGAGATGGCCCTCGCACACACCGTCGCGAGCAAGGTGGAAGCCGCGTATCGACGCGGAGACATGCTGGAAAAGCGCCACGCACTCATGCAGGACTGGGGCAGCTACGCCATGACCGACGGTCATACCCGCGGGCAACCTGCGGCAATAAAGCCTGCCGCCGCGACTGACAACTCAAACCCAAAAATCAACCAATCCAATTAACCAATTAGGAGTTACATCATGGACCAACAACCACTCAGCAAGCTCGCAAGGTTCAAGGCATGGCATACACGAACCTGGAGCGCAGGATGGATCGGAAAAGCTAAGATCATCGTACTGTGGTACATGGTCATCATGCTCTGCGCAGCCATCTTGCTAGGCGAGAAAAGAATGCCTACGGATGGAACGCTCGTATCCTCAGATACGGAGGTGGTGACGCGCCAGGTATTGACCACGTCCAATGGAGCCAGAGCTATTGCACAGCGGACACTGCACGACGTGTATGACCTCGCTCAGCAAAAGCCACAGCTGCAATCGGTGCGCATGGAGTTCGTCATGTCTAGCGCAGGGGTAAAAGACCAGTACGGCAATCCCATCAAAGAGGATAAGCCTATGGGTAAGTTCGAATGGAGCGCGGGTGAACTGGCTGAAGCGCGCAAATACAGGGCCTTCCACCTGTGGGCTGATGACCGGACTATTACGCTATACGGAGCAATGCTCAAACAGATGCCAAGCGGACACCTGCTGCGGGACTATTGACAGGGGTATGGGCATGACTATCCAAAATATAGCGAGAAGTGCCTTCCTGGCCCTCCCGTGTGCCGCCGCGATACTAGCCATGGGAGAGGTCGTGGCTGCATCCTCAGATTGCTACGCGATCAAAGATGGAGACAAACGGGCGTACTGCCTGGCGGTGGTCAAAAGGGACTATGGGTACTGCCATCGCATCAAGAATGGCGACAAGCGCAATCAGTGCATGGCAGAGGTCAAGGGGATGCGCAGTAACTGCTACGCGATCAAATCGCAAGACAATCGCTCAACCTGCAAGTCCCACATAGAAAATGTTAATTAATTAAAAATACAACTGGCGATATCAAGTAGGTGAGCAAAAAACCTATAATTAGGAAAAGGCGCTTCAGATTAATTTTACTTCACCGTCAGATAAACCATGATACACAAGCTATTAACTAGAGAACAAATTGAGAAAGGATATATTCGATTCTTAGAAAAAAATCCATTAGCCTTAATGAAAGTTAATAATCGAAGTCAGCAGATTGAAATTATTCTAGGCAAAAAACTATCGAATATCCAATACATCGAAACCGCCAATATCCTGGTCGAATATGCCGAAACGATTGGAATTGATAGCTTCGAGTATCTCCTACTATACGCGGTGGAAAGTGTTGAGGAGCGTCAAAAAATCATTCTATTGCGCGATGAATTGACGAAGCACGACTATAGCGTAAATAAATATACTGGTAATGCATAGACTTTCACAAGTACGTGAGCAGATGACAGGAGTGATTGAGTGAATGTCGGCTGCCCTCGTATCGAAACCAAATGCATATAACCTATGAAGAATCAAGCACTAACTCCATTGATGGACGCTACGACACCTCACCAGCAATACATTACTGAGCAAAACGAATTGCAAACGAAGGTCATCGACCAGTTCGAGCAGGATGCAGTCAGTTATGATCGAAGGGTCAGAAATGATCACAAAGATCAGCACACACTCCAGATTGATAGGACTAATTGTGGCAAACCTTACAGACAGCTTGAACGAACTGATGACTCTCGAAGGCGCAACTTGCGCAGCAATCGTCGACTACACCAGCGGGATGACCCTGGCCAGCGCTGGCTCAGGCATCGACATGGAACTGGCCGCAGCTGGCAACACCGAAGTCATGCGCGCCAAGGTCAAAACAATGAAGTCGCTCGGCCTCAATGAACAGATTGACGATATCTTGATTACATTGGGCAAGCAGTATCACGTCCTGCGCCCCTCACACAAGGTCGATGGCGTGTTCATTTACTACGTACTCGATAAGAGCCGCGCTAACCTCGCACTGGCTCGCCGCAAAATTAGCGATGTCGAATCGACTATGACCATGTAATCGTAAAGAATGCAGGATAAGCCGAAAGATAGACGGCACCCAAAACATCGGGTGCTATATTAAATACAGCGATATCCGGATATGCTATAAGCAAGGACGCTGCAAATACTCCCAGTGATACTCCCATATGCCCAGGATCACAGTAGGTAACCTGGAAGGTAGAAATGCAAAACGGGCCACATGGGCCCGTATTTCATAAATTCTTAACTAGGAGGGAGGGATTCGAACCCTCGGTACGTTTGCACGTACGCCTGATTTCGAGTCAGGTACATTCGACCACTCTGCCACCTCTCCGCAGCGCCGAAGCTTCAATTGTAGCAGGCAATTTGAGGGTCTCGGGAAGAAACGCAGATTTCTTGGAAATTGTGATGTGCAGGAGGGTGGTGATTGAGCGGGGTGAGCACCTCGCCTGCTACGGACGGACCAACCTGGAACAGCGGGCAAGGGGGGCCATGGCGGCTGGTGACGGGCAAGCACTGCGAAGATGCTCTCCGGTGCCTGCGTCTCTGTAGCTACTACCCTGGCTAGACCAGGGATGGGTGAGTTGAAGGGGTGGAGCTGACGAGTACCGCCTGGGGCAACGAGCAGTCTCCACCCTCAACAGGTCAGCGCATTCTGGAGCGGCGCAAGCCCATCGCGGTGAAGCCAGCCACGACCAAGGACAGCAGTGCAAGTGCCCATTGGCTGAGCGAAGGCACTGGTGTGGGGGTTGCAGTCGGGGTATTCTGCTTGACGAGCGTGTTTGTGATGACCAGAGTCAAGTTGCCTCCCAATGGCACAGGCCCAGTCGCTGCGGGCAGCGTGGCAGCTCCCCACCCATAACCACTTGGCGCAGCAGGCAACGCACCCTCTGCTACCGAGCAGGAGCTGCCAGCAGTAACCGTGATCGGATCGGCTGCGCCTGCATTGTTCACGACGGCGATGCTGCCTTGCTGGCTGAGGTCGGGCGAGACACAGGTGAGTGTGAACGGAATGCTGCCACTAAATGCTGGAGCACCCTCTGGGCCCACGACCGTCTTGGACACCTGTACCGTGCCCGTATTAGCCTGGGATTGCAGGTACCAGTTGTTACCGATCTTCTGGAGAGAATAGAGAAACTGACCGGCTATCAGTGACCCACCGGGCAAGGCAAACGTACCCGAAGAGCTTCCGTCAACCTGCACAACCAGGATGCCATCGCCGGTAGTAAGCGCGCCCGTTCCACCCAGATTATTAACCTGCAAAATGGTTGTACCCGTCGTGCCTCCCGAGACGTGCAGAACATCCGAAGCAGAGCTGCTGTCTCCCAGCACGGTGTCCAAAGCCAAGCTGCCACCACCAGTGTAGTTACCTGTGACCGTCAAGGTCTCTCCTGCCTGGCCATTGGTCAGAACCAACTGGCCTTGATTGCTTAAATCACTGCTAACGGTAAAGGCCGTTTCTTGCACACGTAAGCTACTGCCTGCGTCCACCACAAGGCCCATAGCCTCGCCCGCCACAGAGCCACCGCCGGCAACCAAAGTGCTGCCAGTCAAGGATAGGTCACTATTGCCTGTTAAACTGATACGTTCCCAGTTAAGAAATTTGGAGCCGGGCTGCGAACCATTGATACCTACCAAGGTCAGGCGATCTATGTATCCATCCGCAAGGGAGACATCATCTCCTCCATCAACTAGCGTTATCTGACTGATATCCGTGCCGTTGATCGTGAGGCTGTCGGAGCCGTCACCCAGAACGACGTTGCCGCTGACAACCGCGCCACTGGCCAAAGTGACGCTGGTATTGCCATTGCCCGGGCCATCAAAAATCGCTCGGCCTGAGGTAGCAGTCAGCTGACCTGCAAGGATGTTGATACTGTTGGCCGCAGCCGTAGAGTTCACTGCGATCGCGTCACCAGTAGTGGCAACTACATTGCCTCCATGCACTTCAACCGTGTTACCCGCAGCGGCTACAGCTTGGATCCCATTGGCACCCTGTACCGTCACCGGCTGCGTACCAATGGTGATAAGGCTCGTTCCTGCTGCTGGATTAGCCGATGTAGGCGAACTATTGCCCAGCGCAACTTGCCCTCCACTGGCAATGATTGAAGTACCGGTTCCACTAATGATTGATGCTGGTATTGGCATATCGATAGTCCCAGCAGAAATATTGATGCCCGTGCCTGCAGTGCTATTGACGCTGGCGGATGACCCTAGCACCTGAATCAACCCAGCACTGTTCGAAATGCCAGTGGCAGAGGTATAAAGCGTAAGCCCATTGTTGAACAGATTAGTTCCAACGGTGCCACTTGAGCCGCTGTTACGAATTCCATCCACCGGCGCTGGGGTTGTGGTTGAGGCATCCGCACCAATGCGCATGTTGCCTGTGACATCTATTACGCCACCGACGTTCTGTACTACAGCCCCACCAGCGCCCAGTGAGCGCATCACTACGAGATTTCCATCCACCTGCAACTTGGATTGTTGGCTGGCAGCATTTGCACCGCCATAGATGTATACGCCTCGGCTATTGGCTCCACGGGATGTGACATTCAAGTTACCTAGCGCATGAACTAACGCAGCAGCCGGTTGCGCACCGATGCCTCCAATATTCATCCCTCCTGAGCTCAGGGTGTAGGTACCGGAGTTGCTGGTGGTCGTGATGCTGGTGCCGGCCTGTAGATTCAGTACTGAACCATCCTGATATGCACCTGCCACATTATTGCCAGTGTAGGCTGTGAGACCGGCACTACACGTGCTGCCTGCGGAGGCCGTTAGAGCAGGATTGCCTGACGCTGCATCAGAGCAGGCGGCCCAAGAGTAGGCTGTACAAGAGAGGGATAGAACAGCCAGAGCGATGGCGTTACGAACAGGATGAGTGAGTGACTGGCTCATTAGAAATCCTTGCGGTAGTACGTATTGTTACTATGCCATAGCATCCTCGATATTTATCAAATATTTCAACAAGATAACAATCATTGAACCTCTGAAGCCTCCACGTACACCAGTGCTTCACCCATCTACTCGTCCATCGTCGCCAGTACCGCACTGGGAGAAACGATCTCAGGTGACATTGCCTCTATTTCACCTAATGCGTTAAGGTCTACATAACCCAGCTACGTCTAAATGATCACGCAGCGGATAAGGCTAGGCAGTGATAGCGATTGATAATCTTTCGCATTCATATACTCGCCCGCTTAAGTGGATGTCGAAATAGAATGCAGCACATCCACCTATACTATGGGCATATCTTCTAGCAGCCTTTTTCAATTGATCACCGGAGATGTTTCACATGAGCATTAAAAATTCGCAACAACGATATAGCTAGTGGGTTATATTTGTGCACTGGCTAACCGTAATTCTCATCGTTGCAGTGTATGCGAGCATGGAACTGCATGGACTATTTCCCAAAGGAAATATTGCACGAGATGTCATGAAGTCATTGCACTTTCTTTTGGGCCTGAGCGTTTTAGCGGTGGTTTTTATAAGAATTCTTGTTCGCAGTCAATCTGGGGTAGGGCCTGATATTGTGCCACCACCGTCTAAATGGCAAACCAGGCTTGCGAGTGCGATGCATTACGCTTTTTACTTATTTATGTTTGCTATGCCACTACTGGGATGGCTCACTTTGAGCGCGTCAGGAAAGCCGATCGTCCTCTTTGGCTTATCTATACCTAGCGTAATCAACCCAGATATCCAACTATCTCGTCAGTTGAAAGATGTACACGAGACGGTTGGCAACCTAGGTTATTACCTTATTGCCGGGCATGCAGCAGCAGCTCTTTTTCATCATTATATAATGCGAGATAACACTCTCACTCGCATGCTTCCAGCGAATCGCGCATAAGCTAGTAAATAGAATTACACAACCCTATATTTGACTATGAGCAAGCTTTTCTATCGCACCCATCTTGAGGCTCATCGCACTGAACATATTGGCTGGCTCCGCGCTGCCGTATTAGGAGCAAATGATGGCATTATTTCTACTGCCAGTCTGATCGCCGGAGTAACTGCAGCCAGTGCGAGTCATGCCAGCATCATCACCACGGCGATTGCGGCTCTAGTTGCAGGTGCTATGTCCATGGCTGCAGGTGAGTTCGTATCTGTTTATTCTCAGGCTGATACAGAAAAAGCAGATCTTTCACGAGAGTCGGAAGAACTATTAAACAATCCAGAAGCAGAGCACAAGGAGCTCACAGCAATTTACATTCAACGCGGTCTTGATCATCAGCTTGCCACACAACTAATGGCTCACGATGCATTGGGCGCTCATGCACGAGATGAATTAGGCATATCCGAGACCTTGAATGCTCGTCCAGTGCAAGCGGCGTTGGCATCAGCGGCAAGTTTTGCCGCAGGCGCGATAATGCCTTTAGTAGTGGTGCTGCTCGCACCTCAAAGCAGCCTGCTTTATTGGATTGTCGCGACAGCCATAATTTTCTTAGCAATGCTCGGAGCTGCGGCTGCCTCTGTGGGAAACACGCCAGTCCTCAAGAGCGCTATCCGGGTATCGTTCTGGGGCACCTTCGCTATGGCCATGACAACCGGGGTAGGGGCAATGTTCAGCACCATTGTATAGAGCAACGACAACCGTACTGCAGCTAGGCACCCACAGTGAGCAATCTGCCAATTTGAAGTTCACAAAGTAGCCATCCTCGCCGCTAAGAAGCAGCATCCGGCATGGGTGAGCCGCAATCGGTCCAATGCTACCTATCGCCCTACCTACCTCAGATTGGCAGTCGCTTGCATTGCGGTGACAAAGCTCGCCCATGAAGCACGCAATCTCTATCAGAATACGCAATGAGCTAGCCGCGCCGCGGCAAATTTGGAGATGTAGATGGACAAACTAGAGGCGCAAGAATATCAAGCACTAACGAAGTCTTCGCAGACGCAGGGATGACCTTAACCATAAACAGTGGCCCCCCAACCGAAAACGAGCTCGCCATGCTCTCTTCCATCGTTCGTGGAATAGAAAACGCACCGAGTAGAGACTACAGCAAATTGGGCTGCTGCCGGAATCATGGACACTGACCTCAGCTTCTTGAGCTTTCTCGAACTCTATCGGACTGACATAGCCGAGCGTGGAATGACGACGCGTCGGGTTGTAGAACCGCTCGATGTAGTCGAACACGTCAGCACGAGCCTGCTCCCTGGAGCGATACACTTTCTTGGCCGTGCGCTCGGTCTTCAATGAACTGAAGAAGCTTTCCATTGCCGAGTTGCCCCAGACCTCGCCCGCGCGGCTCATGCTGCAGGTAATGCCTTGCTCCTTGAGCAATTCCTGGAAGTGCTCGCTGGTGTATTGGCTGCCCTAGTTGTGAAGGTTCAATAGGTTGTATCCGGTGTTCATCCGGGTTGGATTTGAGAGACTGGAAGTCGCCAAACACCCAACCCACTCAGGACAGCCAACCGGATGAACACTCATAAGCATGCCCGACTTACCTTTGCCCGGAGACTGGAGATGGTCAAACAGATGACCTTGCAAGGCCTGGATGCCTCTCAGGCCGGAGCCCTTCAAGGCGTCACCGCACAGACCGCTCGCAAGTGGCTGGGCCGCTACCTCTGGGGCGGCGAAGCAGCCCTGGCCGATGCTTCCTCCAGGCCCATTTGCTCTCCCAAAGCCATCTGCGAGTCCAAGGCCTTACTCATTGTTGAGCTACGCAAACGCCGCATGCTGCAGTCGCGCATTGCCAGCTACGCAGGCGTCTCGGCGTCCACCGTGAGCCGGGTATTGGCCCGTGCGGGCCTGTCTCGACTCAGCGATCTGCAGCCGTCCGAGCCCGTGGTTCGCTATGAGCACGATGCGCCTGGAGACATGCTGCACATCGATACCAAGAAGCTCGGGCGCATCGTTCGGCCCAGCCACCGCGTCACAGGCAATCGGCGCGATTCGGTCGATGGTGCGGGATGGGAGACACTGTTCGTGGCCATTGACGACCACGCACGCATTGCCTTTACCGCTATGCATCCGGACGAGAAAACGCCGCAAGCCGTCGCCTTTCTGCGCAACGCCGTGGCGTACTACGCGGGGCTTGGAGTGAGCATCAAACGCCTGCTGACCGACAACGGTGCGGCATTCCGCTCAAGGGAGTTCGCTGCGGCCTGCAACGCCTTGGGCGTGCAGCACAAGTTCACCAGGCCGTACCGGCCACAGACCAACGGCAAGGCCGAGCGATTCATCCAATCGGCGCTGCGCGAGTGGGCCTATGGTTGGACATACCAGAATTCAGCTGAGCGAACACAAGCCTTACATCGCTGGCAGCATTACTACAACTGGCACAGGCCTCACAGCGGCATTGGTCGAATTACCCCGATGGCCAGGCTCAAATCTGCAAACAACCTCTTGACAGTTCACACCTAGTCCGAGTGATGCAGCAACGCCACCGGCTTGCCCTGGCGCCACATGGCCATCATCAACGCATCGGCCACGAGTTGCGAGGTCATGCTGTCCTGCATCGACCAGCCAACGATGCGACGCTAGTACAGGTCCAGCGCCGCAGCGGCATATAGCCAGCCCTCGGCCGTCCAGATGTAGGTGAAGTCGGCCACCCATTTCTGGTTGGGTGCATCGGCCTGGAACTGACGGTCCAACACGTTGTCGGCGATGGCGCTGCGTTGGTCTCGGTCCTGCGGCAAGCCTCGACGTCGTGGCTTCGCGCGCAGGGGCTGTTCTCGCATGAGCCGTTCAATGCGATGCAATCCGCATTGTTGACCCAGTGCCAGCACGTCATGCCACACGCGCCGCGCGACATAGATGCGGTCGCTGCCCAGAAAGCTTTGGCGCACCTGGCTGCCGAGCACCTCACCGGCCGGACTGCGTTGGCTGCTGGGTCTCATGATCCCTTGCCCGGGGAATGCATGCTGCGGGTCGACCGTCGCATCGCGTATCCACTTGCGCATCACGTTCTCGTGCACATCAAGGTCGCGTGCTGCCTGCGCCACCGCCACGCCTCGCTCCTTAACCAGCTTGACTGCTTCAAGCTTGGACTCTCAGCTGAACTGCCTTCTCGCTCCCATAAACCACCTCAGGTTTCATCTTCCACCTTGACAAAGTGTCTTTGAAACCAGCGGCAGCCCACATCATGCGATTTCGTAACCCAGCCAGCGGACAAATTGAAGAATTCGGGGAAGCCACATGGCTATGGATGCTGCTACTGGGCCCCATCTACCTAGCCTACAAACAGATCAAATCGCAACGACTTCTGAGCATGCTCTTCAGAAACCCTACGTATGGATGATGGTACGCGATGCAGCGGAGCATCAGGGTTGGCAGCAATCACAAGATTTAGCATTCGGCTCTTTTCTGAAAGGACGAGCCGCCGTCGAACCCTGCGGGACCAGGCGGTGCGACCAGTCCAAACGGCGCAATATCTTCCGGGTGTGTAGGCCAGCGCCAAAGATCTATGAAACCACGCTAGCGCCGAGGTTGCACGAGGAGTTACCGATGCGCAGTTCGAAAGACCTAGCCGCTACCCCCATAGTCCAAGTACCTGAGAAATATGCCTAGGTACCACCTCGCATGCCGAAGCTAGGCGCAAGCGGCCGGCATCTGCGAACGCGTTAAAGCGAAAAAATTGAAACTCGGAAATGGGTGACACCCGGCGTTAAGCACACTGATCAGCGTGCTATTGGGTAACTGCCGACGCACGCGGATGTGGGTGCTGCACCAGCCCCACACTGTTGATTACCACGTAATCTGACCCTATCAAGTTGGTGGATCACTTCTGTGTTGGAAATCAACCCATGCCCCTCATCCGCCTGCTTTAGCACGCCGGATTCAACAAGGTGCTTGGCTGTGGCATGTCGAAGAACGACAACAAGGTGCAGACGATGTTTGCCTGAGCCAATCTACGGTTTGCACGCGATCAATTAAGGGGGTGGAAGGATAAGTACGCCTGTGAATAACCTGAGCGAATCAAAATCCACATTTGCGACTTAAAACTGGCGGTAGAAGTGGTCAAAGGCAGGCATGTCAGTGGTGAGCCACCCACTTCTTGATGCAGAGATTTGCATGTTATTTTTTCTATCACAACAGCCATTTTCATCAAGAATTTATTTAATCTTGAGACAATAACAAAAAGCAAATTAATATCAAGAAAAACAAAAAAGCAAAATAGCAAACATAGACAAAATTTCAACTGAGTTTTACTGCTAATGCCAAATGGAACAACGACATGCCTACTAACTTTAATCATTCAGCCCCAATTAAAACACTACTCAAAAGTATTGTAGTGACCGCTCTCGCTGGCGCGCTCGGCATGGCCTATGGGGCGGTATACGCTCCAGATACGTTCGCTTCTGGAGGAGGCACCAATCTGGAGACCATGGTGATGGTCAAGGACGGCAGTGGTCGGGTGGTTATTGGTGGCTTGTTCAACACCGTGGAAGGCCAAGCTGGCTACCAGGGCGTGGCACGTTTCAATACCGACGATTCGCTTGATACCGGCTTCAAGGTGGCGACCAATGACTTCGTCAAGGCCATTGCGGTGCAGCCAGACGGCAAGCTGCTGATTGGCGGCGAATTCACGTCAGTCAAGCCCAAAGGCGCTGCCAGCTTCACCACCTTCTGGGGCATTGCGCGCCTCAATGCCGATGGCACTTTGGATGCGGCCTTCCAGAATGCACCAGCCGGCTCGGTCAAGGCCAATGGCAATGTGCGTGGCATTGCGCTGCAGCCAGATGGTAAGATCATTATTGGTGGTTATTTCAACCGTGTCGATGGCACGGTCGCCAACCGGGTGGCCCGTCTGAATGCGGACGGCACGCTCGATGCCAGCTTCAACGTCGGCACCGGCCCGAACAATGGCATTGAAGATGTCAAGCTGCAGGCAGACGGCAAGATTCTGATCTCGGGAACTTTCTCGCAAGTCAATGGCGTCAATCGTATGAGCGTGGCGCGCCTGAATACCGATGGTTCCGTGGATACCAGCTTTGACGCTGGTCAGGCCATTGCAGGGCGCAATGGCGCTTGGGACGGCTCCTGGCCCGTATATCAGCTGGCGTTGCAGGATGACGGCAAGATCGTATATGCTGGCGGCACGCATCGCTATGCCGATGAAATACACTGGCGCATTGCGCGCTTGAATACCGATGGCACGGTGGATAGCAGCTTCCAGTCCTATGTGAACTGGTGGGCCTCATCGGTGGCCCTGCAGAACGTGGGTGGCGAGCAGAAGATTGTGGTCGGTGGCGATTATGGCCGGGCCGGTGTGACCAACCCTGTCAATGGTGCTGTCCTGACCGACGCTCCGCGCCAGCGTATTGCGCGCTTCAATGCGGATGGCTCGTTAGATACCGAGTTCGATACTTCCTTTAGCGCCAATAGCTGGGTATGGGCCGTGCTGCCCAACAATGATGGAACCGTCTATCTGGGCGGGAAGTTCACCAGCGTTGCCGGCATGGCGCGCCGTGGAATTGCACGTCTGGCCGAGCTCGATCCTACTAAGCAGGTCATCAACTTTCTGGCACCTGAGCCTGGTACCTATTCGGCGATGAATGGCGCTTCGGTTTCCTGGAACCCGACGCCGCCAACCACCAGCAGTGCCAATTTGCCAGTGACTTACAGCAGCGTGACCCCCTCCGTGTGCACGGTGGACTCCACCACAGGCGCTGCTACATTGGTCACACCGGCAGTGACCGGGCTGTGCACGATCGAGGCCAACGCCGCAGCGGGTACCCAAACGATAGGTGGTCTGACCTACGACGTCGACCCCGCACCTGCGGTGCGCCAAAGCATGCAGATCGACGCGCCACCGGACCAAAGCATCACCTTCCCAGCACAGACCTTGCAGCGCAATGTGGCCGATGGGGCGTTCAGCATTGACCCGGCAGCGACGGCCAGCTCAACCCTGGCGGTGAGCTACACAAGCCTAACCCCATCCATCTGCACCGTATCAGGTACCACGGTGACGCCACTGGCTGGTGGTCTGTGCACCATCGCTGCCGACCAGCCGGGGGGCACTGTGGGCATAGTGGCTTTCAACGCTGCCGCGCAGGTGACTCAGAGCGTGACCGTGCAAAGCGCGCAGACCATCACCTTCCCGTCCCAGTCTGCCCACAGCGTGGTGACGGGCAACAGCTTTACGCTGGAACCTGCTGCAACGGCTAGCTCTGGCCTGGCGGTGAGCTACACCAGTCTGACGCCTACCGTATGCACAGTGGCTGGAAGCTCTGTGCGCGTGCTGACAACCGGTACCTGCACCATTGAAGCCAACCAGGAAGGCAACGACTATTTCACGGTGGCTGAGCCTGTGACTCAGTCCATCACTGTCACTGCGCTGCCTGCTGCAACCCCTGTGCCGACGCTGGGAACCTGGTCACTGGCCATGTTGGCTGCGATGCTGGGCTTGGTGGGCTTCCGTCGCCGCGCCTGACAGGTTAGTTAATAAACAATAAGCCTCACCAGTGCCGTAGTGGCGCAGGGGAGGCTTTTTCTATTTTCGGGTGCAAGCCTAAGCATTCCCTTATCGCGTTTTATTACGGCACCTCCCATGATGCTCAGTATGCTGGAAGATCCACAAACTGATACGTCGCTGCACGATCTATTGGCCCTCCAAATGAAGCCTTTAATTAGGAGGGATGGAATTCACACGGTAGATGCAGGTCGCCATGACTACCAGCATCATTTGCTCAAGATGTGTAGCATGGGAAATTTCAGGTTCGATTAAATTAGGGCAGCAATTCTTAGAGCTTGACTCTCCGAAGGCTGTATAAAATTATGCTCTTTTTTCTGGAGTCCATATAGAAGATTCGAAACATGGCATCAAAGTGCCCAAGCTCGAAAAAATAGTCAGAAACAACCACAACCTCGTAGCGCAAGACCTATCGTCCATGCTTATGATCCAGGAAATACGGGCGATGACCCATGAGTGCATGCTTGCCCTCCTCCATGAAGAACATAGGCTGTCCGGCCCTGCTCACTATAACAACCATCATTTATTGGTGCACGAAATCAACCGCCGTGTATGAGCAAGGATCGAGAAGCTGGGCAGTAGTGCCAAGTATCGGGTTCTCGGTGGTTGCTGCTGGCATGTTGTGTATTGTTATGGCTATTGCTTCCTGCGTCGATGGAAGCGCTCCCCTTACGAAGCGCATGCATGAGTTGCAAAATAGTTGGCTCAAGCCCGAAAGCAGCCAAAGCATTACTGGCAGCTGTCTGTCTCCGACCGTCTCGATCATTGAATGACGGAAACAAGCGTCCATCCCCCAGGCTAGCATCATGGTGCAAGTGAATCACAGAGCGCTGAGCCAGACAGCCCCATCCAAGGGAGACGCAGATTCACCTTAGCATAACAAGTGCGCCATGACTAACCCTGGTAGCGCACTCGAACCTCCTGCACCCCGGAAGGCTAAACGGCTGCAGTACACGGTACGTAACTTGTGAACATGCCCAGTGCGGAGTCGAAAGTCAAGCCAGAGAGCTATCAAACTGCTCTTGTTCCGAGGTTGCATGCAGAGTTACCACAGCGCAGCACGAAAAACCTAGGCGGCACTTCCAAAGTCTACGCATCCAAAAAAATCGCCTAGACCTCCTCGGGTGCCGATAAATCATAAATAGCCTACAGGGAGGGAGCTAACAAACAAATACTAATGATCAGAGACCGCGGCTCAATCTTATAATAGAATTACCCATCATTACGCTGTTGGGCACAATTAATTCATGCCCGTCAGCATTAATCAACTGCGTAAACCCTAGAGAGATGACTTCAACCTTAGCGGTCACTACCCCAAGAGGGGAATTAATTTGAATAGTATCCCCAACACGAATTTGTCTATATAGCACCAATGAAAAGCCAGCAATTACGTTGCCCAGCGTACTCTGAGCTGCCATCCCGACTACCACAGACACCACGCTTACTCCTGCAAGTAGCGCTGTACCTAAAGCTCTCAACTCCGGTATCAAATGCGCGTAGAGAACAAACCCAAAGACGCAAGTTAATAGCTGTGCAAACTCGCTCACAAATTGCAGCGCAGTAGTGTCTGATAGGTGTAGTGCCACGTGCCGGACACTTCTACGGATCAGCAATACGACGATAAGTATCAATCCCAGAATCAAAGCACCAATTAATAGTGCGCCAAGAGGAGATCTGGGAGATAAAGCGGTACCGAATGACCCCAAGAAAGCACTCATACAAATCAACCCAGTGTTCGATATATGAAGTGTACCTTGCATAACAGCTATTGACACGAAGATAGTCATAGCTACCATGCCCTGAACTTAAAGAAATGCTGAACATACATAAGTGAAGCCGGAGCTAGCACACACGTCGCATACAGTGCAATCCAGCCACTATCTCCTCCTCCTAGCTCCCACGATCGCAGCGCACTCATACCTCCTGCATCCGGTACCCCCCACCCTCCACCCCTGAAAGGCGTGGCCGGGGGGAAACGAGTGGGGAAGTGGCTACAAGGGTAGCGCGCATGCATCTCGCAAGGCTAACCGACTGCAGGACACAATTTATAGCCAGCGAACACGCCCAAGTGCCGGCATTGGAGTTCAAGCCAGCGAGCCATCAACCTGCGATAGCCACGAAGTTGCATGGTGAGGTACCGAAGTACAGCGCGCAAACTAGCTGTTGATCTGTAATAGGTTGTTCAATCCACGTCGGGAGGCTGGAGGCTTGCGGCCGAAGGCTGAGTGCGGTTTTCGGGCGATGTAGTAAGACAAGAAGGCGGGGAACCACGCAGTGCGCTCTTGGCTGTTCTCCCATATGCACCCGTAAGTCCATTCACGCAGGCACGTCTGGATGAAACGCTCGGCCTTGTCATTGGTTTGCGGGCCATAGGGCCGTTTGAAGGTGTATTTGATACCCATGGCTTGGCAGATACGCGCGAATTCTTAAGGCTGCTCATCCGGCAGAATTCCTCGGAGTTGCTGAAGCGTGGTCACACCAGTTTGCCAGACTTGTCCAGCTGAACAAGCTATTGAAACATCACATGTAGGCAAGCCTCGGAGAATCACCCACCCCTGCATCCGTGACGTCAGCCGGACCCAGAGATCGTGGAGGTCATCGTCCTTTTCGAGGCTGCCTTCCTCCAGCGCAGACAACGTAAAGTTAAAAGGAAGACGCATTGCATTTGCATTGGGGAGAGCCGGGTCAGTCTGGCTAGTGGATCAGGGATAAGCGCCCACCCCCACCTCTGGCTCGTCCAGCCGTTGTCTACAACGACCAGACCTACATATCCAACTCCCGCACCGTTGTGGAAAACATCCACAACAGCACCCATGTGCATGTAGTCAACACGGCTCCAGTGGCAGAGTCAGCCCGACCTGCAATGACCACTGGCGAGCTCCCCGACGGCCACGGGGTCGCGCTGGCAGCCGGCGTAGCAGCGGCAGGCGGCTACGCACTCAGCCAACGCCAGACCATCGACCCGGCTGAGATGCCAATCAGCCCGGGCGTGCAGCCTATGGTCCGCCCCAGTGCCGTGGCACCCATGCAGCCGCTTCCAGACTCCCATGCCCAGACAACCCCGGCACCTGCCCATCAACGGCCCGGCGGGTTGACCATGCCACAACCGATGGCACAGCCGCCAGCACACGGCCAACCCCTGGAAGCACAGCACACACAGCAAGCGCAAGCGCGCCAGCAGCAAATGGCACAGCAGCGCGCACAGCAAGACCAGATACACCAACAGCAGATGGCGCAGCAACGCGCCCAACATGAACAGATGCAACAACAAATAAGAGCCCAACAGCATGCACAAGCAGCGCAAATGCGCCAGCAACAGATGCACCAGCAAGCGCAGTCAAGCGCCCACCCGCAGCTTCGTGAAGGCCAACATGGCGAACGCCGCGACCGCCAGTAAGTCCGCATGGCTGTG
The DNA here is from genome assembly GCF_014076495.1 of Comamonas koreensis. Lineage (NCBI taxonomy): Bacteria > Pseudomonadati > Pseudomonadota > Betaproteobacteria > Burkholderiales > Comamonadaceae > Comamonas > Comamonas koreensis. The sequence goes on from NZ_CP043575.1 coordinate 4,422,525, forward strand.
TCTGGTGCAGCAGCTGTGCAGGCCATGTGGGGGCTGTGCGGGATGGCTTAATCGCCATAAGGGGCGCAATCTGCTGCACGCACCAGAACGGGAAGCCTAGGCGGCATTCGCCAGCCTCTCCCTGGGGCGACACCCTAGGGCGATGGCTGCACAAACGCAGGCAAGGAATGTCCTCTTTGCGTCGACCTGAGCGCTCTGATTCGGTCCCAGGGGAAGGTCGTGCCGCAGCCGCGGACGGCTACACGATCAACGATGGAGACAACGAAACCCATTGCTTGGCCGTGGTCACGCAGGACCATGGGTATGGCCATATCGCTGCATCCGCGTCGTCAGCGCCGGCATCGCGCCGTAGCAGCCCGGAATGGGCCAACGCGATGACAGGGGCAATGGCCACAGCGCTTGTCTCAGCCGTGACCGCGTTGACGGGGTGCCGTTCTTATCCTTGCATCCGTCGCATGACAATCCCGTGACCCTTTCCGCGGTCTCCTCCCACACCCAAAATGAACATGAAAAAAACCTTGCTGGCCATCGCCGCTGCTGCGGCCCTTTCTTTGAGCGTATCGGGCTGCTCCGACAGCAGCGCCTCCTCGCTGCGCTACAACGCCACGCTGGACCAGGCTTCGCAGGCCGAGAAGGCGGCCGTCCTCCAAACACTGCAGGAGCTGGTCAACATCGAGACAGGTACCAATGACCCCGTTGGCATTCCGCAGATGGGCAACTACCTCGAAGCCCGCCTACAGGCACTCGGCGCCAATGTGGTGCGCCATAAGGCAGAGGCGGGTGTGGTGGGCGACAACATTGTCGGCACTTTCCAGGGCAGCGGCACCAAGAGCCTGCTGCTGATGGCCCACATGGATACCGTGTATGCGAGCGGTATCCTGGCTACGGCGCCTTTCAAGGTCGAAGGCGACAAGGCCTATGGCGCCGGCATTGCCGATGCCAAGGGCGGCATCGCCGTCATCTTGCACAGCCTGGGCCTGCTCAAGGCGCAGAATTTCAGCAAGTTCAAGACCATCACGGTGATGTTCAACACCGATGAGGAAAAGGGCTCCTTCGGTTCGCGCGACCTGATCCAGAAGCTGGCCGCCTCGCACGACTATGTGCTGTCCTACGAGCCTTCCGGCCTGGAAGAAGGCTTTGGCACTGCGACCTCCGGCATTGCCTATGTACAGGCGGTGGTGCATGGCAAGGCATCGCACGCAGGTGTGGCACCGGAGGCGGGCATCAATGCGCTGACCGAGGCCTCGGCCCTGGTGCTGCGCACGCAGGACATCCAGGACAAATCCAAGGAACGCGGCTTTAACTGGACCACGATGACCGCTGGCGGCAGCGCCACCAACATCATCCCGGACAAGGCCGTGGTCAATGCCGACGTGCGCTATGGCAAGAACGAGGATCTGGACCTGATGAAGGGCATGCTCGACAAAGCCGCATCGACGCCCCATGTGCACGGCGCCACCATCGACATCAACCTGACCCGGGGCCGCCCCGCCTTCAACGCCAACGACGAGGGTGTCAAGCTGATCCAGAAGGCGATCACCATCTATGCCGATGTGGGCGGTAAATCGCAGATGTACACCACGCGCGGCGGTGGCGGCTCGGACGCTGCCTATGCCGCGCTGTCGGGCAAGCCAGTCATTGAGGGTCTGGGTCTGCCCGGCGCCAACTACCACTCCAACCTGGCTGAGTATGTGCTGACCGAGCCCATCGCGCGGCGCCTCTACCTGTCGGCACAGCTGATCTCCGATCTGGGACAGGGCATGTAATCCACCCAGCCCACCTCCCCTGTGCAGGCGCCAGCCAACACTGGCGCCTTTTTATTTATGGGGCCCGCCCCATGCACGCGCGGCACTGATGCGTCAGCGGAACTGGCGAAAAAAGACGACGATGCCGGGGCCTGCCAGCGTACGCGGCAGTATCGCGCCCGGCGGCCACTGCGGACTATGATGGCCGGGTCAGTGGGCAGCCCGAGGGTTCATGCAGGCGCTGCCCGCCCCCAGCTTGAGGAGTCATGCCATGTTCTCTATGAGTGTTCCTTGGTGGGAATTTGTCGTTCGCGGCTTTGTCGTCTACGCATTCCTGCTGGTGTTTCTGCGGCTGACCGGCCGGCGCCAGATTGGGCAATACGACCCCTTCGATCTCATCCTGCTGCTGATCCTGTCCAACGCCGTGCAGAACTCGATGAATGCAGGCGACAACTCGCTGATCGGCGGGCTGATCTCAGCCACGACTTTGATCGCCTGCCACTCCATCGTGGCGCAGCTGAGCTACCGCAGCAGGCGGGTGTCGCGCTGGGTCGATGGCATTCCCAAGCGATTGATATCCAACGGCCAGGTCAACCGCCAGGTGATGGATGCCGAACTCCTCACCAGTGATGACCTGAAAGCGGCGCTGCGCGGCGCAGGCTGCCTGCACACCTACGAGGTGGAGCAGGCGACGATTGAGACCAACGGGCAGATAACGATTGTGCTGCGCAACCGCGACAGCTCCTCGGGCGCGTCGGACGCGGTCTAGGCCTTGAGCTGCTCGCGCAGCTTGAACTTCTGGATCTTGCCCGATGGCGTGGCCGGCATGTCTGCGAGCACCACCAGGCGTTCGGGCAGGTAGTGCGGCGCCAGCTTCTGCGTCCGCAAGAACGCGGTCACATCGGCCAGCGCCGGCTCGGCTGCGCCGGGCTTGAGCACGATCACCGCGCAAGCCCGCTCACCCAGGCGCTCGTCCGCATAAGCCACCACCGCGGCCTGCGCCACGGCCGGGTGCTTGTAGAGCAGAGACTCCACCTCCACCACCGGAATGTTCTCGCCACCTCGGATGATCACATCCTTACTGCGGCCGGTGATACGGATATAGCCTTGCGCATCCATGCGCGCCTGGTCGCCGGTATCGAACCAGCCGTCATCGGTGGTGGCATTGAGATGCGGGCGTTTCAGATAGCCACCAAAGTTGGAGTTGGCCCGTACCCACAACTGGCCAATCTCGCCGCGCGGGCGCTCCTGGCCCAGGTCGTCCAGCACCTTGACCTCGGCGCCGGGCAAGGGCAGACCGTCGGTCTCCACCGCGCGCTGCGCGCCATCGCCGGGCAAGGTGGTGGTAACAGCGCCGTTCTCCGACATGCCCCAGGCCGAGATGATCTGCGCGCCCAAGGCCGTTTGCGCCTGCTCCACCAAGGGGCCGGGGATGGGCGCGCCGGCACACAAAAAAGTGCGCAGGCTGGGCACCGCCCCACTGGCAGCCACTTCGCGTGACAGATCGGCCAGAAACGGCGTCGACGCCATCGTGAACGTACAGTGCCATTGCCGTATCAGTTGCGCCGCCGTGGCGGCGTTCCACACATCCAGCAGCACCGCCGTGGCGCCCAGCATCACCGGCATCATCAGCCCGTACATAAAGCCGGTCTGGTGCGCCATGGGCGACGCCATCAGCACCACATCGTCACGCCCCAGCGCCAGGCGCTCGGCATAGGCGTTGATGTTGGCCATCAAGGTATTGGAGGAGTGCATCACGCCCTTGGGCTCACCCGTGGTGCCGCTGGTGTAGATGAGCTGGGTGATGGCATCGGGCGGGACCCGGTGTGAGCTCAGGACCTGCGCGGCATCGGCATCGCGCTCCCAGGCGGGCTGGGTCAGCAGCGCCTCAAAACTGTCTACACCGGCACCACCGATGGCGACCACATGCTGGAGCTGCGGCAACTGTGGCTGAATGCCTTTGAGCATCGCCTCGTAATCGACATTGCGAAAGTCCTTCAGCACCACGACCAGCTTGGCCTCCCCGTGGCCCAGCATGAAGAGCAACTCGCGCTCCCGAAAGATGGGCATCAGGGGGTTGAGCACCGCGCCGATGCGTGCGCATGCCAGGTACAGCACCGTGAACTTCCAGACATTGGGCAACTGGCAGGCCACCACATCGGCAGGCCGCACACCCAGTCGCCACAAACCGATGGCCACGCGGTCGGCCATGCGCGCCAACTGCGCATAGTTGAAGGACTGCGCAGTGTCCTCGCCCGTGCGCTGCGCCACCAGTGCCAGCCGGTCGGGCCAGTGCTGCGCCGCCTGGTCCAGCGCATCGTTGATGGTAGTGTCGCGCCACCAGCCCTGGCTGCGCATCTGCGCACGGCGCGGCGCCAGCAATACGGCATCAAATTGCATGCTTGTCTCCTGTGGGTTGAGGCTCCGCGCTGGTGGGCCGCGCTTGGGAGCAAATCACGGCTATGCCGGCACGGCCTGCCTGCCCGCCCGGTCGCGGGCAATGATGGTCTTCATGATCTGGGCGGTGCCGTCACCAATCTGAAAGCCCAGCACATCGCGCAGGCGCTGCTCCATCACGCCCCGGTCATAGCCGCCATGTCCCAACATCAAGAGGCACTGGTGGATGCAGTCATAGGCCAGCTTGGGGGCCCACCATTTGCACATCGCCGCTTCGGCGCTGTGGGGCTTGCGCTGGTCCTTGAGCCACAGCGCCTGCAGGCACAAAAGGCGTGCGGCGCTGACCTGCGTATCCAAATCCGCCAAAGGGTGCGACACGCCCTGGAACGCCGACAAGGGCTTGCCAAAAGCCTGGCGCTGGGTGACGTACTGCCAGGCATCGTCGAGCGCCGCACGCGCCACGGCCAGAACCTGCAAGCCGATCAGCGCGCGTGAATAGTCAAAGCCCTGCATCACCTGCACAAAGCCCTGGTTCTCCTCACCCAGGCGATGCGAGAGCGGCACACGCACATGGTCAAAAAACAGCGAGCCCCTGCCAATGGCGCGCTGGCCATGGCAATCCAAGCGGCTGCGCGTGATGCCAGGCAAGTCCATCGGCACCAGCAACGCCGTCACGCCATGCGCGCCCGATTCCACCGTGCCGGTGCGGCCAAACACCACGGCGATATCGCACTGGTCTGCGGCAGAGATCGAGGTCTTCTCGCCGTTGATCACATAGCCTTGTGCATCGCGCTCTACGCGCAGGCGCAGGTTGGCCGCGTCCGAGCCACCGCGCGGCTCGGTCAGCGCAATGGCACACAGCGCCTCGCCCGCCACCATTTTTTGCAACCAGCGCTCCGCCACCTCCGGCTGGCCGTGGGCGGCCAGAATCTGCGCATTGAGCGAGGCCAGCAGCGGCACATAGGACATGCTCAGATCGGCGCGCGCCAGCTCCTCATGCACCACGCCAGCGGCCAGGCAACCCAGGCCCTGCCCGCCCAACTGCTCGGGCAGCTCAGGGGCGATCAGGCCCATGGCGCCCATCTCACGCATCAGCGCACGGTCCAGCACGCGGGTCCGGTCGCGCTCCAAAAAGCCCGGCGCCACGCGCGCATCGGCAAACCGGCGCACCGATGCAGCCAGGCTCATCAAGTCATCGTTCAAGTACGGATTCATGGACACCTCTCGCGGCAGGCTGCGTTACTTGGCGTGTTTGCGGAAATCGGGCTTGCGCTTTTCCTTGAGTGCAGCCACGCCTTCGCGCGACTCGTCGGTGTCGTAATACAGCTTGAGCGCGTACATGCCCATGCCGGCAATGCCCGCCTGGTGCGCGGTGTCCATGTTGAAGCTGCGCTTGGCAATCGCAATCGCGGTGGGGCTGCGCTCGCAGATAGTCTCGGCCCATTCCTGCACGGTGGCATCGAGCTGCTCTGGCGCCACGCAGATATTGGCCAGCCCCATGGCGACCGCCTCTTCGCCGGAGTAGCGCTTGTTCAGGTACCAGATCTCGCGGGCCTTTTTCTCGCCCACCACGCGCGCCAGGAATGCCGTGCCATAGCCCGGGTCGACCGAGCCCATCTTGGGGCCTACCTGGCCAAAGATGGCCTTGTCCGAGCAGATCGTCAGATCACAGATGGTGCACAGCACATTGCCGCCGCCAATCGCATAGCCCTGCACGCGGGCAATCACCGGCTTGGGCACATTGCGGATGGCGTCGTGCAGCTCTTCCATCGGCAGGCCGATGGTGCCACGGCCATCGTAGTTGCCATCGTGCGCCGACTGGTCGCCGCCGGTACAAAAAGCCTTGTCGCCCGCGCCGGCCAGCACGATGCAACCCACGCTTTTGTCATAGCCCGCCTTGTTCAGCGCGCGGATCAGCTCGTCGCAGGTGGTGCCGCGAAAGGCGTTCATCTTCTCGGGCCGGTTGATGGTGATCCAGGCCACATGGTTGCGCACGTCGTAGAGGATGTCTTCAAATTCCATACCAGTCTCCTTATTTATTGGGGGGGGCCTTCAGCCGGCCATCGTCAAGCCGCCCGATACGCTGATGACCTGGCCGGTCACATAGGAGGCGTCGCCCGAGGCAAAGAACAGGATTGCGCCGGGCAGGTCCTCGGGCTGGCCGATGCGGCCCAGCGGGATCGCACGGGTAAAGGCCTCGAGCAGCCTGTCGGGGTTGCCCGCGCCCTCCTTGTAGCTGGCAAACAAGGCGGTATCGGTGGGGCCGGGGCAAACCACGTTCACGGTGATGTTGTGGCGGGCATGCTCGCGTGCCAGGGTTTTGGACAGCGCCACCAGCCCGCCCTTGCAGGCGGCATACACCGCCTCGCCTGAGGAGCCCACGCGCGCCGCGTCAGACGCGATGTTGACGATGCGCCCCGCCTTGCGCTCTGCCATGTGCGGCAGCACCGCGTGGTGCATGTGCAGGGCACCCACCAGGTTGATGGCAATGAGCTGCTGCCATTCGCCCTCATGGGTCTTGGTGAAGGGCTTGAACACATCCCAGCCCGCGTTGTTGACGAGCACATCAATCGCAGCCCATTGCTCGGCCTGCTGCACGGCCGCATCGACACTCGCCCGGTCGGTGATATCACAGGCCAGCGCCTGCGCCAGGCCGCCCGCCGCTGCAATCGCATCGGCCACCGCCTGTGCGGCGCCCAGCTGCTTGTCGAGCACGGTCACCCGGGCGCCTTCAGCGGCAAAGCGTTTGCAGGTAGCCCCACCAATGCCGCCACCCCCACCGGTTACTACAACATGTTGCCCATCAAAACGTGCCATGATCCCACCTTTCTTGTGCATTGCATCGTTTAATTAGACAATATATTTACACAAATGCCATGCCATGGCAATATCGGAATCATGAGCAAACTCGCCAAAGACCCTAGAGAAAACCCGCAGCAACTGCGCACCGACCTGGCCAATCGTCTGTATTTCAAGCTCTACCAATGCGCCAACATGTTGCATAAAACTGGGACCAAGGCCGTTGAAGCCCAGGGCCTGACCACACAGCAGTGGGCGGTGATGGGCGCGCTGTCGCGGCCCGAATCAGAGCAGGGCATGGGCATGGGCGACCTGGCCCGCTACCTGTTGGTGAGCCGCCAGAACCTCACCGGCCTGCTGTCACGCATGGAGGCCGCCGGCTATGTGCACAGCGTGCCCGACCCGGCAGACAAACGCTCCCGTCTGGTGCAATTGACGCCAGCCGGGCAGCAGGTGTGGCAGCACGATGCAGCCGAGTCGATTGGCCGCTATTACGAGCAGGCGCTCGAGGGGTTCTCGAGCAATGACATGGTTCACACCCTGCACTACCTGCTCAAGCTGCTGGACAACATGAAGGCGATCGATGCGCAGCAGAATGCGGGCAAGGAGGAGAGTTGAGCGCAGCTCTTTTCCGCGCATGCCGGCAGAGCCGGGCAATGGCTGCAAGGATTGACCGGCACCAAGTGGCTTAAGAACGGTTACGCAGGCCAGGGCCGAAATCAATCAATACATCTACGTTGCCCTGGTTGGCGATACACGGCCTGCGCATACCTGGCTTGCGGTCTTTACCCCGTCTCCACCGCGTCAACTCTGCTACAAATTAACGCGCAAAACTGCACTCTCACTCGCTAGAACCAGGGTGCGGTCATCCAGCGCAGTCAGACCGTATACCCAGTTAAGACTGCCGGGCAGCGCTCCAAGACGGACACCCAGGTTACCCAGCGCTTCGCTGCCAGCCACCAAGCGAAGACCACCGCCGGGCTCCATGGCATAGATAGCACTACTTCCCCCGACAAAATCCGGCTGCGTTGACGACACAAAGATCTGGCCGGAAGGCGAAACGGCCATCTGGTCAAAGGTGGAAACGTCGCTTTCACTTCGCCATAGCTTGCTGGGTTCTGCGCCCTGCCCATCAACGCGGTACACCGCAGCACGCCCGCTGCTGCTGTACAGGTAGACGCGGCCTTGCGAGTCGACCTTGCTATTCCATAGCTGCCATGCCGGCGAGTAGTCCGGGAAAGGCCGCTCCAATACCTGGCCTGGCGTGCCAGCATAGGTGGTCACGCTGCCATCTGGGGTGATACGGCGCAAGGTCTGTCCATACCACAGTCGCAGCACTCGAGGGCTAGGAAGCGCGACACCGCCTCGCTCATATTCATACGCCGGTGCATCGATGACCCAGAGGTTGCCAGCCTGGTCGAACGACAGACCTCTAGGCGATGCAAACCGCGCTTGCAAAGCAGAACCGTCTGCATAGCCCTTCTCTTCGACGTTGCCCGCAAATACCGCCAGACTGCCATCGGCCTTCAGTTGCATGATGGCGCAGCCTGAGGCATAGAAGATGTTGTCGTTCCCATCGGCGGCAATCTCCGTCACGCGGTCAGATAATTTGCCGGGCAATGTAGTAACAGCGCCATCGGGCCTTATTTTTCTGACAACTTGGCGATATGCATCAGCATTGGAGTACATGCCCCCATAGCCCTCAAGCACGAAAATGTCGCCTTTGGCATTGACCGCCATGCCGTTCATGACGCCCGTGAAGCGCGCATTGGACCCCAGGCCATCCACCGAAATACTATCAACGTTGGCGCCCACCCAGGAGCTGACCTTTCTGGTTTGCAGATTGATCCTGCGCAGTGCGTTGGAATCCTCGCCAATGAGCAGATCACCATCAGGCAATTGCACCATAGAGGACGGGCGCTGCAAACGCGCATCCTCGCCCACACCATCGTTCACGTGCCAGAGGTCCAGATGCGCATCCGGAATTCCCACGAACGGCGTGAAGGAGCCGTCCAAACCCAGCTGGACAACGCGGCTGCCCTCCAAGGCATAGAACGACGTGGCGCTGGTCTGCACCAGATTACTGACATTTGTACGCAACTCGTTGGCATTGGACATAGTGTGGACCTGACCGTCCAGTGTGATGCTGCGGAAATGCCTCCTATCCAGCGCCAGAAGGCTGCCGTCCGGTTGCCCGAGCAGTTGGATGAGATCGACAAAGCCTGCTTCGCTGCCTTGACCATCCCTGCGCTCTAGCGGAAGACCTTGCCGCCCCGCAACAGTAACAATCTGACCACCGCTCGTCAGCTTACGAACCATCATGTCTTCCGGCATTCCAAACACGGTTCCTTTGTCGATAAAGTACAAACTACCGTCCGCACCCAACACCGGGGATGCCACATAACCCATCCGTGCGGACGCGCCATCGCCATCGGCGTAGCCAGCCTCCGAAGGATTTCCGGCAATGGGTATCCAGCCGGTGTCGCTTTGGCGGTAAACGCAGGCCAAAGCAAAGGCATGAAGCCGCCCTTGGGCATCTGCAGCTATTTGGTATTCTGAACCTGCAGGGGGACCTGGAACGAGACTGAGCTGCGCATCCTGGTCGACCTTCGCAAGACGACCACCATTGATCGGGATGTAGACAGTGCCACCGGGAGCAATACTCAAGTAATTACGAATTGGCAACCGCGCCTCTGCGCCTTTGCCCTCCAGCAAACCGGCTCCGCCCAGTTGACCAGCCAGAAGAAAAATGCCGGGCTTCTGCACAGCGGGTGGAGGTGCTGGCACCACTTCACCGCCCTCTGAGTCAGAACCTCCGCCGCAGCCTGTCAATACCAATGCCCCCCCACCGAGTGCAGAAAGAAATACCCGCCGACTAAGCCCGTCCAGGCGCACCAAGCCACTTTTCTGTGATTCATTCTGGGTAAATTTCAAGCCACTCTCCTTGTAATTCATCTATCAAATAGCGATTCCACAAAACACTATAGATGAAATACTTTCAACCCATCCAGCATTTGGCACTGGGACCCGGAAATTCTGATGCCCATACTGAGCAATCCATTTACTCCGCCAACAATGCTCGGGGAGCATTTGACTGCGTCCATTGACTGCTGTGGATTAAAGTTGCATTCAATCCAACCGAGGACTTGAAGCCACGCAGACATTGGCTACCGCGGTTTTCCATCGTCCAGAACCCGCGCATCAAACAGCGCCGCCAACGATAGTCGAAGCACCTCCAAATAACATGGATGGACGGTTTCTCTACGTAGAAATCCGGTTGACATACCAGAATCAGGCCGTGCTGAGGAAGAGAATGAATCACGCTTATGCAACAAACTGCAACCACCCCAACTTGCTCCCACGGTGCGAATCATTGCTGACGTTCTGAAAAAGTATTCAGTATTCATAGGACCTCGTACAGGGCGTTGCTTGCAACCAATGCACAGCAAAAACCAGCCCTCAATGGCCAGTTTCGACTACCACGAAGATCGGAAAAGCAGTGATGCAAACCCAAGAGCGAGCCAAGAAAATCAATTCACGTTTTCTTGCCACTCAAGGGCACACCGCAATACGCCCAGCCTCGGTCTCAGCAAGGGTTCGAGCGATCCGAGCCCATCCTATTGGGCGAGCGCATTGCAAAGGGCCCGAGCATGTGCGCGAGCGCCATGCATTCAACGGATTCGGCATCTCGGATAGGCTTCCGCTTCCACTACCGAGCCATCTAGGTTCGTGATGTCCATCGTGCAGCCACTTCCATCTGGGCTCTTGCGCAGGTGAACCCGGTATTGCTTGCCCCTTTCGCCAACAACGAGCTTGTTCTCAGCACTACAACCTCTGCCCGGCGAGATCGATTTGGTACCGAAAGTCGTGTTCGTGGATGTTGTCGCGTACTGAAACCAGCCACCGGATATCACCACAGGTTGCCCGGCAGGCGCAACAATCTTCCAAGGACCTTTCAGGCTTGAATCGCGGTAGTAAGAATCCATTGATTGCATATATGCAACCCCCTGCCGGCTCTTGCACAGATTGGCGTTTCTGACAGGATTGATCTGCGCGGTAAAGCCGGTATCTATCCCGAAGTCAGACTCCAGAAAAAAAACCGGGTCGTCTGCTGCACCAGCATAGTTATATTGCGGTTTGGGCCGCGTCACGCATGCACCGAGGCATGCTGCCAAACCCAAGATCAACGCCATGTGTGCGACATGGGCGCTCTTTATTTTTGAAAGCCTCTGCACGGCGACCTCTTCTATCGGAAAAATAAAGCCGATAGCATAACCGCCTGAGCCCTATTGAAAAAGTACACCGGCCCTTGACTGGGCAAACGAATGTAAACACAGCCTTTCGCTTAAGCAATGAGGGGGGGCTAATCAGAGAAAGAAAGCTCCCTTGGCAATACAGCACAAGTGTCCTATTACGGTGGAATTGGTCGTCAGCCAAAAACGAGAAATCTGACGAGAACAAGATACCCCACCTCTCGTCAAGGCTTGCCAGTGCGTCGAATGAGCATGGCACCGCAAGCCAACAAGCCAAGCGATAGCGTCGCAAACATTCCGTGCGAGAGCACTGGAACAGGTATTGAGGTTGCGCCGACCGGCGCAGCAGCCTCCCCGTCTTCATCGGCAATCTAAATGGAAGCCACCGATGTGCCCGCCAGCAAGCTGTAGCCGCCAGGGTTGGCCGCTGGCACGATGGCGACCGACACGCTGACCTGGCCATCGCCTCCCACGGTATTGGCGATGGCCGTGACCGTGCAGCTCGCCGTGCTGGCGCCCTCTGCAATCTCCAGCGGACCGGCGCAACCACTGTAGCGCGCCGTGTCCCCGGAGGTGCTCAGCACAATGGTCAGCGCAGCCTGCGCAGGCCGGCTCAATCTCAGGGTGCAGCTAGCAGTTTGCCCGTCGGAATCCAACAGCTGCGTCTTGTCGCACAGTATGGAGGCCGTAGGCGGCACCACTTCGAAGTTGGCCGATACCGAGGCCAGCGGCCCGACCACTTCGATATTGTCGATGGCGCCCACAAAGCCGCTGGATCCATTGCCGGCGCCACCCTCGACGGCAAAGACCACCATGTCGGCAAAGCGCGGGTCGGCCTGGAAGTCCGAAAATGGCCGTCGTATGTTGGGATCAAAGCCACCTTGCGCCGCACTGCGCCCTTGCCAAACGATGCCGTGGAGCATATCGGCGGTGGTCCACTGGTTGAGGCCCACACCGTGCACGCCGGCGATGTCCGGGGTGTAGACCAGGGTCTGCGTATGCACCCCTTGCGCATTGCGCAGGTACAGCCGCAGCACGGGCGCCTGGTCGACCACATCGGTGCTGTGCACCAGCCATTGGTAGGAGACGGTGGTCAGCTCCGACAGCTTGCCGAAGGTGGCAGCAGGGTAGTAAGCGAGCCCGGCCTTGGATGAGGTGACATGCAAGTCAAGGCGCAGCGAGCCATTGCCGCTGTTGGGAAAGTCGGTGGTGACCCAGGCCAGGCCTGCACTGGTCTGCCCCACCTGCCCCCACTGGTCGGGGCCGCTGCTGCCCCATTGGAATGTCGCCTCCGGCACCACATCCGCTGCGGCAACCACGGCAGCGCTCGCGCCCGGTGCCCATAAGCATGCCCAAAACCAGACCGCGCCTACTGAAAAAATGCGAAACAACAGCTTCATAGTCACTTCAAACGTTGGAACGCATTGTTGCTTCTAGATGTAAACAAGCCCAGCATTTTATTATTTATTTCTATCGCAATGATGTTTTTTGGGAATGCGTGGAGGGGCCAGAGGCGACTGTGTCAGCACGGAGCATGCGGTCATTCCGCCGTTTCACGGTGCCAGCGCAGGCTTAAAAATCCCAGCACCAGTGCGAAGACCGTCAACAACACCAGTAGCAGCCCACCCAGCTTGGGAGCGGGCCGAGACAGGACACCAGACGCCTGCTCGGTCACGGCCTCCATGCTGTGTCGCACACGGTGGAAAACCGTGCCATCGTCTGGCGCAAGCGCCGTGGCGGCAGCCTGCATGTCAGGGCTGGGCACCGCCACCCCTTGTGCCCATGCGCTGGCCCGCCGTCCTGCGTAGAGCCCTTGGCTATCTGCCCCTGTGTGCTGTGACCCCAGGTTGTGGGCTGCCGACAGGTCTCCGGATGAGGCAGCCGTGGGCACGGCATGCGTGAGCATGCAGCCCGATGCCATCCACCAGCCTAGAACCAAACACCTGCACCACCTCATATCAGCAGCCATATACAGAAATTAACAATGTCGCTAACTATCGGACTGTGCCTGCCAACGGTCAATCCCCAAAATTAGTGAATATCTACTACGGCTGCCGTGGGCGCTGCAGGCTGCTGGCCTCACCTCTGGTGCCGCAATAATGGGCGCAGCACCTCCAGATCCGGATGCAGCAAGTGCCTCTCGACCACCGTGCTTGCTGCCAGCACATCAGAAAGATGGCAGTGATCAAAAATTGCGTGCTATAATCGACCGCTTAGCGGCTGTAGCTCAGCTGGATAGAGTACTTGGCTACGAACCAAGGGGTCGTGGGTTCGATTCCTGCCAGCCGCACCAAACGTAAAGCCTCAGAGTAGCAATGCTCTGAGGCTTTTTCGTTGCTGGGTATTGGGTATTGGGCAGTGCCTGGCTCTTTCACACCCATCCATGAAAAAAGCCGATTTCCATGGCGGAAACCGGCTTGTGGTCAGCACAGCGACAAAGCGCGCAGTGACTTACTTCGTCGGGCGGATCAGCACATATTGCGTCCACTCACCACGGCGGAACAGCACGTTGACGGGCTTGGACTTGTCGGCCTTGGCCACGGCAGCGTCGAACTGCTTGACGTCATTGATCTCGGTGTTGGCAATGCCCAGGATCACATCACCTTGCTTGAGACCAGCACGGGCAGCGGCTTCATCGGCCGACACAATCTGCACTCCACCCTTGAGGTGCATGGACTTGCGCTGCGCATCGGTCAGATCCGTGACCACCAGACCCAGTTGCTGGGCAGCAGTGGAAGGCTTGGACTTCTCTGGCTCCTTACTGGTGGCAGCAGCGTCTGCAGCAGCATCCGACGGAATTTCGATGATGGTGATCGGCAGGTCCAAGGTCTTGCCCCGGCGGAACACCGTGACGGTGCTCTTCGAGCCTGGCTTGGTGTTGCCCACCCAGCGCGGCAGATCCGCCAGCTTCTCCAGCGGCTTGCCATCGAACTTGGTGATGATGTCACCCGCTTCGACGCCCGCCTTCTCGGCGGGCGAGCCGCTTTCCACACCCGTTACCATCGCGCCCTGGGCCTTGCCCAGACCGATGGATTCAGCCACATCCTTGCTCACGGTGGAGATTTGCACACCAATCTTGCCACGCACCACACGGCCGGTGGCGCGCAGCTGGTCGCTCACGCGCACCGCTTCATCGATAGGGATCGAGAACGAGATGCCCATGAAGCCACCCGAGCGCGAGTAAATCTGGCTGTTGATGCCCACCACCTCGCCTCGCATGTTCAACAGCGGGCCGCCCGAGTTGCCGGGATTGATGGCCACATCGGTCTGGATAAAGGGCAGGTAGTCGCCCGTGTCGCGCTGCTTGGCAGAGACAATGCCGGCGGTCACCGAGTTTTCCAGGCCAAAGGGCGAGCCGATCGCCATCACCCACTCGCCCACGCGCAGGCGGTTCACGTCGCCAATCTTGACGGCGGGCAAGCCGGTGGCATCGATCTTCACCACAGCCACATCGGTGCGCTTGTCGGCGCCCACGATCTTGGCCTTGAACTCGCGCTTGTCGGTCAGCGTCACGATCACTTCATCGGCACCATCCACCACATGCGCGTTGGTCATCACATAGCCGTCGGCCGTCAGGATAAAACCCGAACCCAGGCCGCTGGGCACCTCATCGCCATCGGCGCCGGGGCGCTGGGGGCGTTGCTGCTTGGGGATGCTGGGCACCGGCAAGCCAAAGCGCTTGAAGAACTCCAGCATCTCCGGATCGAGGCCGCTTTGGCTTTGGCGGTTGGACACCTTCTCCATCGTGCGGATATTGACCACCGATGGGCCCACCTGGTCGACCAGGTCGGTGAAATCGGGCAGGCCACGCACCACAGCAGGTGCAGGGGTCTGGGCCGCTGCCGGCAGCATCATCGCGCTGCTGACGGACAGGATGGCCGCCAGTGCACTGATCTGAAAAGGCTTCCAACGCTTTAGAGACATATCACTCCTCAATTTGACAATATGGCGGCACCGTATACGCAGTGATTCAATCGCGTCGCTCGTGGTGCCCTGCCGCAATTGGAGGGGCAATAGGCCTCAAGGTTCCAAGCGTGCATCACCATCAGATAGGCAGCAAAACCCAGGTTTCAAGCCTTTGCGCGCGAAAGGCATAAAAAAACACCTGCCATGCAGGTGTTATTTGAGGGGTTCAGCGCATCATCAGCACAAACGTGAAGCCTTGTCGGGGCAGCCATCGCTGCGCTTTTCGGCATTGAAAGTGGCATTGCGCAAGAAGCCCGCTGGCATTTGCAGGTTGGCGGTGCCGCCAATCTGCCCGCGTGCCGCCAGCAGCTCATCCAGGCGCGGATCGCGCAGCATGATGCTGGAGTTCTGGCCCACCGTGACCTGCTGCTGCACCAGGCCTTGGGCATTGGACGCGGCAGACCTTGGTGACGCAGCCGAGGCAACCACCTGCGGCGCAGCAGCTGCTGCCATCTGCTGGCGAGCCTCATTGCCTGCGCCACCCGAGAGCAAACCGATGCTGTTCCAGCCGACCATCGCCACAGCGGCCACGGTAGCAAAGCCAGCCACCATCTTCCAGCGGAAGACCGAATGGTTCGCAGCATCCTGCGCGGCTGGCTGGACGGTCTGCACAGCGGCAGCGGCCACCGCCGGCACGGCGACAGCACCAGGCACGGGCTGGCCCTGGTCGGCCAACGGCGGCTCCAGTGCAATCTTGGCATTGAGCGCATCCAGGAATGCCAGGCTGTCGGAGCACGGTGTGTGCGCCGAGCGCATCAGATCGCCAATGACCTGGTAGGACTGCACCGAGGCGTAGCAGGCCTCGTCCTGGGCCAACTCCGGCAGCTCGGCCAGCAGCTGGCCGAGCGCCTGGTCGTCCAGCTCACCATCGACCCAGGCGGACAACTGCTCACAGGCCGCCTGCATGCTCATGTTCGATGCTTGGTTTTCGAGATTCATAGCCATATTCCTAGCGGGCCCCAGGCCCTTGCAGCCAGTCATCACACTCATATCAGCTACCAACGCTTGCCAGACTGGCGTTCAAGCATGGGCTTTACCTTGGCGGAAATCGCCTCGCGGGCGCGGAAAATACGCGACCGTACCGTACCGATGGGGCAATCCATCGCAGCGGCAATGTCTTCATAAGACATGCCTTCAATCTCACGCAGCACGATGGCCTGTCGCAGGTCCTCGGGCAACGCGTCCATCGCCGTGTTCACCGCCTGGGCAATTTCCTGGGCGGCAATCACCGTTTCAGGCGTCTCATCGGTCGTTAGTTCGCGCCCGGGCACATAAGTTTCATCGTCATCGTCTTTTCCGCGCAGCGCGCTCTCGGTCATCACCGGGTTGCGGCTGAGCTCGACCATCGCCTTCTTGGCGGTATTGACGGCAATTCGGTACAGCCAGGTGTAGAACTGCGCATCACCCCGGAACTGCGGCAGCGCGCGGTAGGCGCGCAAAAAGGTTTCCTGGGCCAGATCGGGCACCAGATCCACATCGCGCACCATGCGCCCGATCAGGCGCTCGATGCGGCGCTGGTACTTGAGCACCAGCAGGCCATAGGCTTTTTGATCTCCTGCCACCGTGCGCTGCACCAGGTGCAGATCGCTGTCATTTGCATTCGGGGTACTGGCCGTTGGCGTTCCCGTCATAAAAGAGGCCCTCTTGGCGCTACAAGCTTGCAGCTATTGTTGTGGTTGTTCAGCTGTAGGCTTACACCTGATGGATGTTCTGCGGTTCAGCGGCAAGCGACGAGTATAAAACCCGACGAATATCCGGCCAGCGCTCTGGATTAGCGGCTCTCGCCACAAGCAGCCACTGACTGGGGCACCGGCTTGGCAACCCCTGGGCCTGCAGCAATATCCAGGATTGCCCATCCATCAGCACGGTCAGTGGCCCCAGTTCCTGGCGCTGCTCCAGCGCCAACGGGGCTGGCCCAAGGCACCACTGAGAGCCAGTCCAGTGCAAACAAGTTCCCTGCGGCCACAGCGGCATGCGCCAGACCAGCCCTACCGCCAATGCCATTACCGCCACTGCCAAGGCGCGCGGCAAGGCCGTAGGAGCTGCTGCATGCATCCAGGCCAGGCACAGAAGCGCGACCAGGCAGACCCAGCCGGCCAACAGCAGGCGGACGCGGCTTGGGCTCACCAGCGCAAAGGACTGCAAGGCCATCAAGGCAGTTGGGCGATGGTGGGGCATGGCTGGGCGGCTATTGACAGAGGCATCACCCCATTCTGCAGTGCACCCATCAGCGATCCCGCAGGGCAAACCCCGTGTTGAAGCGCCAACACCGTGCTGACCGAAGCAGCGCAAAAACAACAAAGGCCTCTGTCACAGAGGCCTTATCCCAGCGTGGCTGGTGTGACGCACCAGGCGCCAACCACCATCAAACGCGTTTGAACACCAGGGTGCCGTTGGTACCGCCAAAACCAAAGTTGTTCTTGACGGCGATGTCCAGCTTGGCATCGCGCGCGGTGTTGGCGCAGTAGTCCAGATCGCATTCCGGATCCTGGTCCACCAGATTGATGGTCGGAGGAATCTTCTGGTCCTTCAAGGCCATCACGGTAAAGACGCTCTCCAGACCGCCAGCACCACCGAGCAAATGGCCGGTCATGGACTTGGTCGAGCTGACCACCAGCTTCTTGGCATGCTCGCCCATGGCTGCCTTGATGGCATTGGTCTCATTGAGGTCACCCAGCGGCGTGGAGGTGCCGTGGGCATTGAGGTAGTCCACCTGGTCGGCGTTGACACCTGCATTGCGCAGAGCAGCCAGCATGGCGCGGCGCGGGCCGTCCATATTGGGCGCGGTCATGTGACCGGCGTCAGCGCTCATGCCGTAACCCAGCAACTCGGCATAGATCTTGGCACCACGGGCCTTGGCGTGTTCGTACTCTTCGAGCACCACGATACCGGCACCCTCACCCAGCACAAAGCCGTCACGGCCCTTGTCCCAGGGGCGCGATGCCGCCTTGGGATCGTCATTGCGTGTGGACAGCGCGCGCATCGCTGCGAACCCCCCCACACCCAATGGAGAAACAGTTGCTTCGGTACCACCTGCAATCATGACGTCGGCATCGCCGTACTCGATCATGCGACCGGCTTCACCAATGCAGTGCAAACCTGTCGTGCAAGCAGTCACCACCGACAGGTTCGGGCCCTTGAAGCCAAAACGCATCGATACATGACCTGCGACCATATTGATGATGGACGCGGGAACAAAGAAAGGCGTGATGCGACGCGCACCACGGCGCTCATATTCACCGTGCGTGTTCTCAATCAGTGGCAGACCACCGATACCCGAACCAATCACACAGCCAATACGAGTTGCGAGCTCTTCATCCAGTGCCTCGCCCAAAGGCAGGCCGGCGTCTTTCACTGCCTCTTGGGCAGCGGCAATGCCGTAATGAATGAAGGAGTCCATCGTGCGTGCTTCCTTGGCACTCATATAGGACTCAAGGTCGAAGCCCTTGACCTCACCTGCAATCTTGCAGCTGAAATCCGTGGTGTCGAACTTGGTAATGAGGTCAATGCCGGATTGACCGGCCAAAATGTTGGACCAGGCTTCAGCAACCGTGTTACCCACGGGGCTGATGCAACCCAGACCAGTCACGACGACGCGACGGCGACTCATGCGTTACAACTTTCTTGTTGATCTCTCGGAAGATTGGCAGCAAGACACTTGCGCCACAAGGGCGCCAAGTGCATGCGCAATCAATTAAGCCTTTTGGTGGCTGTTGGCGTAGTCGATGGCGTTCTGCACCGTCGTGATCTTCTCTGCGTCTTCGTCAGGGATCTCGATCTCGAACTCATCTTCCAAAGCCATCACCAGTTCCACGGTGTCCAGCGAGTCAGCGCCCAGGTCGGCTACAAAAGCCTTTTCGTTCGTTACTTGAGACTCTTCCACGCCGAGTTGCTCGGCGATGATTTTCTTGACACGTGCTTCGATATCGCTCATGGTTTCCCTCTGGGGGTTGTGAATGAACCCGCGATTCTAGCTGCTTCAGCAATACCTGAGTGCAACTTGCCGTCGCGAGGAAACGGCATTCAACTTTCGTCAAATCTACATATACATGCCGCCATTGACATGCAACTCCTGCCCGGTCACATAACCGGCGCCATCTGAGGCCAAATAGACCACAGCGTTGGCAATGTCTTGCGGCTGTCCCAGCTTGCCCAAGGCAATCTGCGACTGCAGTGCTTTCTTCTGCTCTTCGGGCAACTGGGCCGTCATATCGGTCTCGATAAAACCAGGCGCCACGCAGTTGACCGTGATGCCACGGCTGCCCAACTCCTTGGCCAGCGAGCGCGTCATACCTGCCACACCCGCCTTGGCGGCCGCGTAGTTGGCCTGACCGGCATTGCCCGATGCACCCACCACACTGGTGATGCTGATGATACGGCCAAAACGCTGCTTCATCATCGGACGGATGGCAGCGCGGCTGGCGCCGAACACGGCCTTCAGATTGGTGCCCAGCACGGCATCCCAGTCCTCGTCCTTCATGCGCATGGCCAGCGTGTCGCGGGTGATGCCGGCGTTGTTGACCAGCACATGCAAGCCGCCCTGGGTCTTGACCAGGCTGTCGATCAGCGCTTCGACGGCGGCGCCATTGTTCACATCCAGCGCCACACCACGCGAGCCGGCAAAGGCCGACAGCGCTTGCGAGATCTTGGCAGCGCCGTCTTCGGTCGTTGCCGTGCCGATCACTTGGTAGCCGGCAGCGCCGAGCGCCTGGGCAATGGCTGCGCCAATACCGCGCGATGCGCCGGTAACCAGGGCGACTTTGGCTGTTGAAGTGGTTTCAGTCATGCGATGGCTTCTTTGGTTTCTTGCAAAGTGGCGGGGTCATACAGAGCCACACCGACGAGTTCAGGGTCGATGCGCTTGGTCATGCCGGTGAGCACCTTGCCCGGGCCGCACTCGACCAGGTGGGTCGCGCCCAGCGCACGCAGGCGCTGCACGCACTCCACCCAGCGCACGGGGCCAAAGGCCTGGCGGTAGAGCGCATCACGGATCGCATCGGCATCGGTAGGCATCGCCACATCGATGTTGTTGAGCACCGGAATCTGGGGCGCGGCCAGTTGCAGCTCTGCCAGTGCCAGCTTGAGCTTTTCAGCGGCGGGCTTCATCAGGCTGGAATGGAAAGGCGCAGACACGGGCAGCGGCAGCGCGCGCTTGGCACCGGCTTCCTTCACGGCCAGGCTGGCCGCTTCCACCGCAGCCTTGGAGCCGGCGATAACCGTCTGGCCAGGGTCGTTGAAGTTCACTGCCTCGACCACTTCGGCGCCGCCCAGCTGGGCCGTCACCTGGGCGCACACGGCCTTGACCTTGTCCGCATCCAGGCCCAGCACTGCCGCCATGGCGCCAGCACCCACAGGCACGGCCTCTTGCATGGCAGCACCCCGCAGGCGCACCAGCGGCGCGGCCTGGCTCAGGGTCAGCACACCGGCAGCCACCAGCGCGGAATACTCGCCCAGCGAGTGGCCTGCAACCGCTATCGGCATGGGGCCGCCTTCGGCTTGCCAGACACGCCATGCGGCCACGCCAGCGACCAGCATCACCGGTTGGGTATTGGCGGTCAGCGCCAGCGTTTCTTTGGGGCCGTTCTGGATCAGCGCGCCCAGGTCTTCACCCAGCGCATCCGAAGCCTCTTGCAGCGCCTGAACCACTGCGGGGTGGCCACCCCAGGCATCGAGCATGCCCACAGACTGCGAGCCTTGGCCCGGAAATACAAATGCAAAAGCGCTCATGTCTCGGTTCAATCAGTTTTTATCAATCAGCGGATGACAGCGGTCTCGGCAACGCCGAGCCATGCTACATCGTCAGCAGCACGGCACCCCAGGTGAAGCCACCGCCCACGCCTTCGAGCATCACATTCTGCCCGGGCTTGACCTGGCCGCTGCGCACGGCGTGGTCTAGCGCCAGCGGGATCGAGGCCGCCGAGGTGTTGCCATGCTGGTCGACGGTAACGACCACCTTCTCCGGCGCGAGCTTGAGCTTGCGCGCCGTGCTCATCATGATGCGCAGGTTGGCCTGGTGCGGAATCAGCCAATCGATATCGGCTTCCTGCATCTTGGCCTTTTCGAGCGCGGCGCGTGCGGCCTTGTCCAGCACACCGACGGCGAGCTTGAACACCGCCTGGCCATCCATGCGCAGCAGCGGCGAGCCAATCACCTGGCCACCCGAGACATTGCCCGGCACGCACAGAATGTCGACATGGCTGCCATCGGCATGCAGCTCGGTGGCCAGGATGCCGGGCTTGTCAGACGCTTCCAGCACCACAGCGCCGGCGCCATCGCCAAACAGCACGCAGGTCGTGCGGTCATTGAAGTCGAGAATGCGGCTGAACACCTCGGCACCCACCACCAGCACGCGCTTGGCGCTGCCGGACTTGATCATCGAGTCCGCCACCGTCAGTGCGTAGACAAAACCGCTGCACACCGCCTGCATGTCAAACACCGGGCAGCCATTGGCAATGCCCAGCTTGTGCTGCAGGATCGCGGCGGTCGAGGGGAACACCATGTCCGGCGTCGAGGTCGCGACAATGATCAGGTCGATATCGCTGGCCTGGATACTGGCGGCCTGGAGCGCGTTCTTCGACGCCTCCAGCGCCAGATCGCTGGCTACGACATCGGGCGCTGCAAAATGGCGCGCCTTGATACCGGTGCGCTCCACAATCCACTCGTCGGAGGTTTCCAGACCGCGCGTGGCCATCTCAGCGGCCAACTCATCATTGGTGACACGACGTGGCGGCAAATAGCTGCCAGTGCCGATAATGCGGGAATAAATACTCATCGAATTCAGGTAGGAGACGTCACGGTTTTGGCAGCAGCATTGCTGTCTGCCGACATCAGCAGGGGCGCTGCCGTCTGAATCTTGGTCTGCACACGCCCCAGCAAATCATTGCGGGCGGCATCATAGGCGCGCCGCAAGGCATGCTCATACGCCACCGCGTCGGCCGAGCCATGGCTTTTGAAAACCAGGCCGCGCAATCCGAGCAATGCAGCCCCATTGTAGCGGCGGTGGTCCACCCGCTTCATCAAGCGCGCCAGCACCGGGTAAGCGATCACTGCGGCGATCTTCGTGAGCAGGTTGCGTTTGAACTCTTGTTTGAGCCCGTTGCTGATCATGCTGGCCACGCCTTCGCTGGCCTTGAGCGCGACATTGCCGACAAAGCCATCACAGGTCACGATATCAACCGTGCCCTTGAAGATGTCATTGCCTTCGACATTGCCGTAAAAATTGAGGTAACCCGACTGGCCAGCGGTGCGCAGCAGCTCGCCGGCGCGCTTAATGACCTCGCTGCCCTTGATGGCTTCTTCACCAATATTGAGCAGGCCAACGGTGGGGTTTTCTTTGTTTTCCAGGGCGCTGACCAAGGCCGAGCCCATGACGGCGAACTGCAGCAGATGCTCTGCACTGCAATCCACATTGGCGCCCAGGTCCAGCACCGTGGTGGCGCCGCCCTTGGCGTGGGGAAGTTGGGTGGCGATAGCCGGGCGGTCAATGCCCTCCAGCGTCTTGAGCACATAACGGGCAATGGCCATCAGCGCCCCGGTATTGCCCGCCGACACGGCTGCCAGTGCGGCGCCCGACTTCACCTGGCTGATGGCAACCCGCATCGAAGAATCCTTCTTCTTGCGCAGCGCCACTTCCACCGGGTCATCCATAGTGACCACTTCGCTTGCAGGCACGATGGTGGCACGCTCGTGCTGAAAAGACTGCAATGCCTCAGCCTGCCCGACCATCAACAGATGGGCATCAGGGTGGCTATCCAAAAACTTCTTGCATGCGGGTAGCGTGACACGGATACCTGCGTCCCCACCCATGCAATCCACGGCCAGTGTGATCATTCGTTCGGTAATTCTTTGACGTTGTTCGCACCGAGTTCCAGCTCGGCGCGCAGCGCGCCGCAAACTGGCAAGAAATAAAAAAGGCCCGCGCTACTATGTAGCTGCGGGCCTTTTTTATACAGCTATGGCTTAGGCTTCCGACTTGTTCTTCAGCACTTGGCGGCCACGGTAGAAACCGTTGGGGCTGATGTGGTGACGCATATGGGTTTCACCGGTGGTGGGTTCCACAGCGATGCCAGGCACGTTCAGTGCGTTGTGCGAACGGTGCATGCCGCGCTTGGAAGGGGATTTCTTGTTTTGTTGAACAGCCATGATGGCTCCTGAGTCTTGAAAGGGTTGGTGACATGGCCTGCGCAATCACAAACGCATGCCCGAAATTTACGCGACTAGCCCATTAAAGACACGAGGGATTCGCGCGAAGCCTCAAATTATAGCAAAGATCGCAAGCAGGCTTCAAGCCACCCGAACTAGGATTGGGTTTTATCAATGCGCAGCGATGCCAGCGCCGCGAAGGGATTGGCTTTTTCCGCAGGGCGGTCGTCAAAATCCTGGGTGGCGGACTCCAGCTTCACATCGACGGGGCAGACTTCGTGCATGGGCACCATGGGCAGTGCCATCAGCAACTCATCCTCGATCAGCTCCAGCGCATCAATCTGGGGCGCCAGGACCAGCACATCCTCTTCGCTCTCGTCATCGAGCGCTGCCGCCGTGGCCTCGTCCTTCACAAAGCGAAAGGAGCGGCTGCTTTCCACCGCCACATCCACCGGGCGCATGCAGCGCTGGCACTGCAGCTGCACCTGGGTTTCGGCATGCAGATGCAGCCAGGCCTGGCCTGGGCCGCCGGTCGATTCCACCCATTCACCATCGAGCACCCAGCGCACGGGCTCGGCGGCAGCGGCCTCGCCGCGCTGGTCTTCGGCCAGCAAGCGGGCCAGCTGCCCCAGGGGCAGCTCGCCTTCCAGCGCCGCGTTTTGGTGGGCAAAAGCCTTGATCTCAAGGCGATTGACAGAAAATTCCTTTGTCATGCGCGCCAGTGTAAGAGAATCTGGGCATGTCTGAATCCCTGATGCCCCGCGCCCTTGTACTGGGCTCCACCTCCCGCTACCGGCGAGAGCTTCTGTCGCGCTTTCGCCTGCCCTTCGAGACCGCCTCGCCCGATGTGGATGAAACCCCACAGCCCGGCGAAAGCCCCGCCGCGCTGGCGCTGCGCCTGGCGCTGGCCAAGGCCCATGCGGTGGCCGCCCAGTACCCCGATGCCATCGTGATTGGCTCGGACCAGGTGGCCGACCTGCACGGCCAGCCGCTGGGCAAGCCGATGGTGCATGACAAAGCCGTGGAGCAGTTGCGCGCGATGAGCGGGCAAAGCATGCAGTTCCACACCGCCGTGGCCGTGGTCTGCCAGGCCACTGGCTTTGCGCAGGCCGATACCGCCGTGGTGCGCACGGTGTTCCGCCCGCTCGAAGACGCTGAGATCGAGCGTTATCTGGTGGCAGAAACACCCTATGACTGCGCCGGCAGCGCCAAGAGCGAAGGCCTGGGCATCACCCTGCTCGACGCCATCGAGAGCGACGACCCCACCGCCTTGATCGGCCTGCCCCTGATCCGCACAGCCCGTTTGCTGCGCGCTGCCGGATTGGTGTTGCCATGAACCAACAAACAACCAAAGGGCGCCTGTTCCTGGTGCCGACCCCCCTCGATTTTGGCTGCGCCACCGAGGCGCCGCTGACCGATGTGCTGCCGCTGCACACCGTGCAAGCCGCCGCCCGCATCACCCACTGGATCTGCGAGAACGCCAAAAGCTGCCGCGCCTTTCTCAAGCGTGTGGATGCGGTGGCGCCCCTGGCGCTGCCGCTGCAGCAGCAAAACATTGCCGAGCTGCCGCGCGAAGCCCATAAAAAAGGCGACCACCACCCGCAGACCAGCGCTGGGAGCGATAGCAGCAGCCTGATTGCCGCTGCGCTGCAAGGCCATGATATGGGCCTGGTGAGCGAAGCGGGCATGCCCGCGATTGCCGACCCCGGCAGCTCGGTGGTGCGCGCCGCCCATGACGCAGGCATCGACGTGGTTCCGCTGGTTGGCCCCACCTCGCTGCTGCTGGCACTGGCCGCCAGCGGCCTCAATGGCCAGAACTTTGCGTTTGTCGGCTATGTGCCCAGCGACGCCTCCGATCGCAGCGCCCGCCTGCGTGAGCTCGAGCAACTGGCGCTGCGCCAGGGCCAGACCCAGATCTTCATCGAGACGCCCTACCGCAACCAGGCGCTGCTGGGTGCGCTGCTGCAAACCCTGCAGCCCAACACGCGCCTGTCCATCTCCAGCGGACTGACCCTGGAGAGCGCCAATACGCAAAGCCGCCTGGTCAAGCAGTGGAAGCCACTCAACACCAGCCTGGACAACCGCACGCCCATGGTGTTTGCCATTGGCCGCTAAGCCCCGTTAATGGCTGCAGCCGTTGCGGCACGCCCATGAAAAAAGCGGTGCCTCGGCACCGCTTTGTCATTCAAGCCTTGAAGGCTGTCAGCGCACGCTGGGCAGCAGCGACATCGAGCGCAGGGTGCCGACCGCGCCCGCGCCGACCGAGGCACCAAAACGCTTGGCAAAGCGCTCGGCCACATTGTCGCGGCGCGTGTAGTCCACCACCTCTTCGGCACCCACGACATCGCGGGCCACCTGGTCGAGGCTGCCCAGGCCATCGGCCAGGCCCAGCTTCACGGCCTCCTGGCCCGTCCAGAACAGGCCGCTGAAGGTGTCCTCGGTTTCCTTCAAACGGTCACCCCGGCCCTGGCGCACGACCTGGATGAACTGCTGGTGAATCTGGCTCAGCATCTGCTGCGCATAGGCCTTTTGCTTGTCATTCATGGGGCTGAATGGATCGAGCATGCCCTTGTTGGCGCCAGCGGTGAGCAAGCGGCGCTCCACGCCCAGCTTTTCCATCGTGCCGGTAAAACCAAAACCATCCATCAGCACGCCAATGCTGCCGACGATGCTGGCCTTGTCGACATAGATGCTGTCAGCCGCAGAGGCAATGTAATACGCGGCAGAGGCGCAGGACTCCTCGACCACCGCATACATCGGCTTCTTGTACTGGGCCTTGAGGCGCACGATCTCGTCATTGATCATGCCCGCCTGCACGGGGCTGCCACCGGGCGAGTTGATCAGCAGCACCACGGCCTTGGCGCCGTCATCCTCAAAAGCGGTGCGCAGGGCCGCAATCACAAATTCGGCACTGGCGTCCGCGCCGGAGGCGATCTCCCCCTTGAGCTCGACCACAGCCGTGTGCTCGGTCGAGGTCTTGGCGGCCGATCCGTCCGAGCCAAACAGGTAGCTGACAAACGCAACCACCAAGCCCAGCCAGACCAGGCGAAAGAAAATCTTCCAGCGGCGCGCTGCGCGCTGCTCCTTGAGCGTGTCAAAGGCCAGGCGCTCCAGCACCGAGCGCTCCCAGCCCGGGCTGGGTGCTGCGGCAGCGGCAGGCGCCGCTGCGGCCGTCTGCCCCCACAGGTCGGGCGCCGGCGGCGGATTGTGCTGAGGGTTGTTGTCCATGGGGTTCATCTTAAAAATCAAGAGGTTGGAGACGGTTATCCGTGTGCCAATAGACCACGCCATCACTCTCACTCAGCGCAACCTTGACCAAACCGCCACGACAGGGACCGCCGGCACAGGCTCCAGTATCGGGCACATAGGCGGCGCCATGGGTGGCGCAGAGCAACCAATTACCTGTGTCGTCGAAAAACCGCCCCGGCTGGTAGTCCATCTCCATCGCCACATGGGTGCATCGGTTCAGATAGGCATGGACTCCCGCGTGGTAGCGGATGGCAAAGGCCTGGCAGGTCTGACCGGCATAGACCACATCAAAGGCCACCGCGCGCCCACCGTGCAGCAGCGCATCGCTCTGGCACAAGGCAATCATCTGCGCCGGTACTTCCGCCATCACCGCACCTGTTCACCGAGGTTCATCTGACTGTACATACAGACAGTAATTGCACCATAGCTAGGCATGATCCGCCATCCACTGTTGCAGTTCAGCAACGGTATGGGCCACATACAAGGGGTTGAAGGCCTCAAAACCCACATGGTGGTGGGCGCCGTAGCTCACTCCCACGCTGGCGCAGCCGGCATTGACGGCCATTTGCAGGTCATGCGTGGTGTCGCCCACCATCAGCAGACGCTCGGGCGCCACATCCAGCTCGGCCATCAGCTCCTGCAGCATCAGCGGATGGGGCTTGCCAGCCGTCTCGTCCGAGGTGCGCGTCGCATGGAAGCGCCCCTTGAGCAAGGTCGTATCCAGCACACGGTCCAGCCCCCGGCGGTTCTTGCCGGTGGCAATGGCCAGCAGGTGGCCGCTGGCGGTCAGCTGGTCGAGCAGCTCCAGCACGCCGTCAAACAAGGTCACCTGCTCCTGGCGCTTGAGGAAATGCAGCCGGTAGCGGTTGGTCAGCGCCACCATCTGGTCCTCCGGCACATCGGGCGCGGCATGGCGCAGCGCGCTTTGCAGGCTCATGCCGATCACATACTTGGCATCCGCCAGGCTGGGCACCGTGCCACCCACATCCCGCACCGCATCCTGGATCGACAGCGCAATGGCCGCGGTCGAGTCAAACAGGGTGCCATCCCAGTCAAAGGCAATCAGGTCAAATTGGCGGGCCATGGGGTTCTCTTTCTATATCTGTCACAAAACTGATCCATCGGCCGCCGAGGCCGCCGCCACAAAGTCTGCCAGCTCCAGCGGCAGCTCGGCGCCCAGTTGCACGCGCTCTGCCGTCTGCGGGTGGTTGAACTGCAGGCGCCAGGCGTGCAGGAACATGCGCTTGAGGCCATGTTTGGCCAGGCGCTTGTTCAGATCGAAGTCGCCATATTTCTCATCGCCGGCAATCGCATGGCCGCTGCTGGCCAGGTGCACGCGGATCTGGTGGGTGCGGCCGGTCTTGATGGTCACCTCCAGCAGGCTCATCGCTGGCAGGCCCAGCTGGTGCCGGGCCGCAAACACCTGTTGCACCTTGACCAGCGAGACCGAGCGCATGCCCTCGGGGTCATCGGCCGTGGTGGCGCGCACGCGGCGCTCGCCATCGGGCAGCAGGTATTTGCGCAGGGGGGTGTCGATCACCTTCTTGTTGGCCGTCCATTCGCCGATGACCAGCGCCAGGTAGGTCTTGCCGGTCTCCCGCTCGCGGAACTGGTCCTGCAGATGGGTCAGCGCCGAGCGCTTCTTGGCCACCAGCAGGATGCCCGAGGTTTCGCGGTCGAGCCGGTGCACCAGCTCCAGAAAGCGGGCATCGGGGTGGGCGCGGCGCAGCTGCTCGATCACGCCAAAGCTGACGCCCGAGCCCCCATGCACGGCCACGCCTGCGGGTTTGTTGATCGCCAGCATGACATCGTCATCGAGCAACAAGGGAAACTCCCTAGCTGGCACCGCGCGCTCGGCTTCGTCCGGTTTTGCTGCGACGCGCACCGGCGGAATCCGCACCACATCGCCGGGCTGGACGCGAGTGTCCGCTGTCGCGCGGCCCTTGTTGATACGGACTTCACCCTGGCGGATGATGCGGTAGACATGGGTCTTGGGTACGCCCTTGAGGTGGCGCATCAGAAAATTGTCCAGGCGCTGGCCTGCGTCGTCGGGGTGGACCTCGACCAGCCTTACAGCCACTGGGGGTGCTTGTGGACTACGGGGCTCGCCCGGTTTGCCCCCTATAATATGTTTCACCTGCGCGATAGAGTTATTGGTTTACCGGTGAGCAGTTTAATTCACCCACCAGTACCCGCACAGGCCGGTCGATGTCTGGCTGATCGCCTTGCCGCCCCACCTGCATACCAAAAGATTGCGCAGGGGACGCCAAGTGAATCAGGCGGACAGACACATTGAAACAACGAAAAAACAGATTTTTGGCGACAGCTGTCGCAAAGGCCTGCAACCAGGCCCCGCCCAGCTGATCGTCTTCACACCAAACATGTTGATTTTGTGGGCTTGGATGGCAACTCTCTGGCACAGCAGCAGCTGTGCGCCAGTGCGTCTTGCTGTGCCCGCTGTGCGCATGTTCTCAGGGCAAATATCCCAGCCGGAGGCAGCCCAGCGCTGGCTGGCTGCTTATTTACATGCCCTCTCCCGCGTGCCTAGATCCCCTGTGCTGACATAAGTATTACCAGCAAACATGACACGCTCTGTGAATTCTTTCGTTTCTCTGCGTCTGTCCCGGCATCTGTGGCTCCAGTAAGAGCCTGTTTATTGTTGGGATTGGAGACAGGTGCCTGACTGACAAAGGCAGCCTGTCCCGCATTACGAAGGACGCGCATCATGAAACGGATGCTGATCAACGCCACGCAAGCTGAAGAGCGCCGCCTCGCCATTGTTGATGGCCAAAAGCTGCTGGACTACGAAATTGAAATCGAAGGCCGCGAACAACGCAAAGGCAATATCTACAAAGCCGTTGTTACCCGGGTCGAGCCCTCCCTGGAAGCCTGCTTTGTCGACTACGGCGAAGACCGCCACGGCTTTCTGCCCTTCAAGGAAATCTCCAAGCAGTATTTCGCCGAAGGCGTCTCCCCCAGCCAGGCCCGCATCAATGATGTGATCAAGGAAGGCCAGGAGCTGATCGTTCAGGTCGAGAAGGAAGAGCGTGGCAACAAGGGCGCGGCCCTGACCACCTTCATCTCGCTGGCAGGTCGCTATGTGGTGCTGATGCCCAACAACCCCCGGGGTGGTGGTGTCTCGCGCCGCATCGAGGGCGACGAGCGCGCCGAGCTCAAGGAGGCCATGGACCAGCTCGAATACCCCAAGGGCATGTCCATCATCGCGCGCACGGCCGGCATTGGCCGCAGCGCGCCTGAGCTGCAATGGGACCTGAACTACCTGCTCAAGCTCTGGGGCGCCATCGACGGCGCAGCCAAGTCGGGCAAGGGCGCCTTCCTGATCTACCAGGAATCGAGCCTGGTGATCCGTGCGATCCGCGACTATTTCCACAATGACATCGGCGACATCCTGATCGACACCGATGACATTTATGAACAAGCCCAGCAGTTCATGGCCCATGTGATGCCTGAGCACGCTGCCCGCGTCAAGCGCTACCGCGATGACGCGCCGCTGTTCAGCCGCTTCCAGATCGAGCACCAGATCGAGTCGGCCTACTCGCGCACCGTGACGCTGCCATCGGGCGGCGCCATCGTGATCGACCACACCGAAGCGCTGGTCTCCATCGACGTGAACTCGGCCCGCGCCATCAAGGGCGGTGATATCGAGGAAACCGCCACCCGCACCAACCTGGAAGCCGCTGACGAAGTGGCCCGCCAGATGCGCCTGCGCGACCTGGGTGGCCTGATCGTGATCGACTTCATCGACATGGAAGAGTCGAAGAACCGCCGCGATGTGGAAAGCCGCCTGCGTGACGCGCTGCGCCAGGACCG
Source organism: Comamonas koreensis (assembly GCF_014076495.1). Lineage (NCBI taxonomy): Bacteria > Pseudomonadati > Pseudomonadota > Betaproteobacteria > Burkholderiales > Comamonadaceae > Comamonas > Comamonas koreensis. Next base: position 4,452,907 of record NZ_CP043575.1, read on the forward strand.
CGCCCGCGTGCAGTTCGGCACCATCAGCAAGTTCGGCCTGATGGAGATGAGCCGCCAGCGCCTCAAGCCGGCGCTGAGCGAAGGCGCCCACATCAACTGCCCACGCTGCGGCGGCTCCGGCCACATCCGCGATGCGGAAAGCTCGGCGCTGCAGATCCTGCGCATCATCCAGGAAGAGTCGATGAAGGACAACACGGCAGCGGTGAACTGCCAGGTGCCTGTCGAAGTCGCCTCCTTCCTGCTCAACGAAAAGCGCACCGAAATCCAGAAGATCGAGCTCAAGCAGCGCGTGTCCGTCACCATGGTGCCCAACAAGGCACTGGAGACCCCGCACTACAAGCTCGAGCGCATGAAGCACGACGACCCGCGTCTGGACTCGATGGAAGCGAGCTACAAGCTGGCCGACCCCGAAGAGGAAAGCCTGGGCTTTACCCGCCGCTCGCAAGAGCCGACCAACAAGCAGACCCCCGTCATCAAGGGCGTGCTGCCCGATGCACCGGCACCGATTGCCGAGCCACGCCCGGCGCCCGCTGCCCGTACGGCCAGCCCGCACAACGGCAAGCCCGCTGGCACCCCCGCCGCAGCGCCTGCTGCCGCACCGGTGGCTGCCCCGCAAAAGGGCTTCTTCGCCTGGCTCAAGCGCTTTTTCGGCATGGCCCCTGAGCCCGCACCAGCGCCCGTGCCTGCACCCGCAGCAGCACCTGCTGGCGAGGCCCGCCGTGAAAACCGCGATGGCCGCAACGCCAACAACCGTGGCGGCCGGGGTGACCGTGCAGAGCGCGGCGACCGCGGTGAGCGCAAGGATGGCAACCGCCCCGCCCGTGGCGAGCGCGCCGAAGGCGAACAACGCGGCGAGCGCAATGGCCGCGGCAACAACGGCGCAGCCGATGGCAGCCGCAGCCCCCGTGGTGGCGACCAGGAAGGCCGCAACCGCCGTGGTGAGCGCGGTGACCGCCAGGAGCGCAACCGCCGTGACGACGCCCCGCTGAACCCGCAAGCCGGCGACAACGCCGCAGCCAATGGCGAGCGCCAGGAACGCGCACCCCGCCCCGAGCGCGCTCCCCGCGAGCCGCGTGAAGGCCGCCGTGACCGTGGTGCTGAACGTGGTGAGCGCCAAGACCGCCGCAACAACGGTGACGAGGCGGCCCAGCCCCTCAACGCCGTGGCACCGGCGCCGATCAACGCCGATGCGGTGATTGCCTCGCTGCCATCGCTGGACCTGGAGACCGGCAACCAGACGGCCCCAGCCGCCGATGCAGATGGCGCAACGCCTGAGCGCCGTGAGCGCCGCTCGCGTGACCGCTATGGCCGCGACCGCCGCAACCGTGGTGAGCGCGAGCGCAATGGCCGCGACGAGCAGGCCGAAGGCGACAACGCCGCCGCCGACTCGGGCTTTGGCGCCGATGTCGTCCCGGCCTCCTCCAGCGTGTCGCAAGATGGCGACGAGGCACCCCGCCGCAGCTACTTCAACGCAGCGCCTGCCGCGGCATCGGCAGATACCCCGGCGCCTGCGGTGGCCGATGGGGCAGCAGCTCCTGCGCCTGTGGCCCAGGGCGAGGTACCGGTTGCCGCTCAGCAAGCTGCTCCCGCAGTGGCTCCAGCAGCCCCCGCAGTGTCTGATGCGCCTGCTGCACCTGTGGCGCCTGTCGCAGCAGCACCGGTCGCCGCCCCAGCCCCTGCGCCTGCCGCTGCAGCGCCTGCCAAGGCCGGTCTGCCAGCGATTGCCAGCTACGCGCTGCCCCTGGATGCACTGCACCAGATCGCCAGCACCGCAGGTCTGCAATGGATCAACTCCGATGCCGACAAGATCGCAGCCGTGCAAGCGGCCATTGCGGCCGAGCCCAAGCCCGTGCATGTGCCGCGTGAGCGCCAGCCCGTGGTGCAGATCGACCAGGGCCCGCTGATCCTTGTCGAGACGCGCAAGGATCTGACCGACCTGGTGCTGCCTTTTGAGCGCGAATCCGCTTAAAAAGCGCTGACCCCGCAACCCTCAGGCCGGAGCGATCCGGCCTGTTTCATTGATGGAGCCCCTGATGCTGTTTCTGCTCTCGCCCGCCAAATCTCTGGACTATGAAACCCCGCTGCCTGCGGGCCTCGCCAGCACGCAGCCCCAGTTCATTCCCCAGTCCAAGGCCTTGATCGCAGTGCTGCGCACGCAGTCGCCCCAGCAGATTGCCAGCCTGATGGACATCAGCGACAAGCTCGCTGCGCTGAATGTGGCCCGCTATGAGGCCTGGTCGCCCAAATTCAGCAGCAAGAACGCGCGCCAGGCCATCATGGCTTTCAACGGCGATGTCTACGACGGCCTGCAGGCCCCCACCTTGAGCGCCAAGCAGCTCGACTGGGCGCAGTCCCACCTGTGCATGCTCAGCGGCCTCTACGGCGTGCTGCGCCCGCTCGACCTGATGCAGCCCTACCGGCTGGAGATGGGCACGCGCCTGGCGACCGACCAGGGCAGCAACCTCTACCACTTCTGGGGCACGCAGATCGCCGACTACCTCAATGCGCAGCAGGCGGACGAAGACAAGCCCGTGGTCGTCAACCTGGCCTCGCAGGAGTACTTCAAATCGGTCGACCGCAAGGTGCTGCGCGCCCGCGTCATCGACTGCAGCTTTGAAGACTACAAGAACGGCCAGTACAAGATCATCAGCTTCTTTGCCAAGAAGGCACGCGGCCTGATGGCGCGCTACGCCATCGAGCACCAGACCAAGACGCCGGCGGCCTTGAAGAAGTTCAGCACCGCCGGTTATGCCTTCGCGCCCGAGGCCTCGAGTGAAGACCATTTCGTGTTCAGGCGCAAAGTCGATTGATGCGACTTTGATGCACAATGGGCCGCGAAAGGAATCTGATGACAGCCTCGCAACCCCTCACCCCGGAACTGCGCGCCTGGATCATTGATCAGGCCAGCGCCGGCGTCAGCGCCGACCGCGTCTTCAAAGCCATGTGCGATGCCGGCTGGAACGCCGATGTCGCCGAGTCCGCGATGGAATCGGTGCTGACCGAGCACCTCGCGCAGTTGCAGGCGAGCAAGGACACCGCCGCTGCGGCGGCCTCCCTGCCAGCTGCCCTGTCCCGTCCCCTGCCCGAGCCCAACCTGGGCCAATCGCCCTCCACCATCGATGTCGGTGACCGCGAGGTCAGCGTGTTGCTGGCCCTGCAGCACCCGCGCGTCGTCGTATTCGGCAATCTGCTGTCCGACGAGGAGTGCGACGCCATCATCGCTGCGGCCGAGCCGCGCATGCAGCGCTCGCTGACCGTTGAGACCCAGACCGGTGGCGAAGAAGTCAATGCCGACCGCACCAGCGACGGCATGTTCTTCCAGCGCGAGGAGACGCCCGCCGTCGCCGCGCTGGAGCGCCGCATCGCCAAGCTGGTCAACTGGCCGGAAAACCATGGCGAGGGCCTGCAGGTGCTGCACTACCGGCCTGGCGCCGAGTACAAGCCGCACTACGACTATTTCGACCCGACCCAGCCGGGCACGCCGACGATTTTGAAGCGTGGCGGCCAGCGCCTGGCCACCTTGGTGATCTACCTGAACAACCCGCAAGCCGGCGGCGGCACCAGCTTCCCCGATGTGGGGCTGGAAGTGGCGCCGCGCCGCGGCAATGCGGTGTTCTTCAGCTACCCCGCGCCCGACCCCGCAACCAAAAGCCTGCATGGCGGCTCACCGGTGATTGCCGGCGAGAAATGGATCGCCACCAAGTGGTTGCGCGAGGGCGAATTCAAGTAAACCGCTGCCGCCGCCGGGCCCCCGCGCCGGCAGCGGCCGCTTTTTGTTCCACAGCATGACCGTCTCCCCTTCGCCCGAGCAATCGCCCCTGGGCCAGCGCTCCGCATACATCGACCAGTACGACCCCACCCTGCTCTTTCCGCTGCCGCGCCAGGCCAAGCGCGACGAGATTGGCCTGCAAGCCGACAAGCTGCCCTTTTTTGGCGCCGACCTGTGGACGGCCTATGAGGTCTCCTGGCTCAACCTGCGCGGCAAGCCCCAGGTGGCCCTGGTGAGCTTCACCATCCCTTGCGAGACGCCCAATATCGTCGAGAGCAAGTCCTTCAAGCTCTACCTCAACAGCTTCAACAACAGCCGCTTTGGCTCAGTCGATGAGGTACGCGCCAAGCTGCTCGCCGATATCAGCGAAGCCGTATGGCGCGGCGCGCCCTACCAGGCCTCCGTCGGCGTGCAGATGATCGACCCGGAGGTGTTCGACACCCTGCCGCTGCAAGAGCTCGACGGCCTGAACCTGGACCGGCTGGACATCGACTGCGAGCACTACCAGCCCCAACCCCAGCTGCTGCGCGCCGCCTTTGATGAGGCGCCTGTCACCGAGACGCTCAGCAGCCGCCTGCTCAAGAGCAACTGCCTGGTCACCGGCCAGCCCGACTGGGGCAGCGTGCGCATCAGCTATACCGGCCCGGCGATCGACCAGGAACGCCTGCTGCAGTACATCGTGAGCTTTCGCAACCACAACGAATTCCATGAGCAGTGTGTCGAGCGCATGTTTGTCGATATCTGGAAGCACTGCAAGCCGATCCGCCTGACGGTCTATGCCCGTTACACGCGCCGGGGAGGCCTGGACATCAACCCGCTGCGCACCAGCCAGCCGATGGCCCTGCCGGCCAATATCCGCACCGCACGCCAGTAATCAGTCCAGATCGCCGAACAGCGGCAAGGTGTAGGGGTCGGCCTTGTGCTCGGCTATGGCCGGGCGGCTTTGGGCCTGGCGCAATGCCTGGCGCATGGCCTGCCAGTCGCCCACCAAGCCTTGCGCCAAGGCCTGCTCCAGCGGCAGCAGCCCACCCACCCGCACCCCCAGGAGCCGCAGGCGCTGGTCCAATGGCGCGCGCTTCAAGCACTGGCCCGCCGCATGCCGGATGGCAGCGGCATCCTGGGTGTAGAGCGGCAGGCTGTGGTCGCGCGTGGCGATGCGAAAGTCCGGGTAGCGCAGCTTGATGCCAATCGTGCGCCCCACATAGCCTTTGCGCTGCAGGTCAGCCGCCACCATCTGGCACAGCTCGGTAAAGATCGCGCCGAGCTCGGCCTTGTCGCGCACCGCATGCAGGTCGCGGTCAAACGTGGTCTCGCGGCTCATCGATACCGGCTCGCTCTCGGTCACCACGGGCCGGCTGTCCCGCCCCCAGCTCGATGCATGCAGCCAGGCGCCGTAGCTGCGGCCAAAGTGTGCCACCAACCAGGGCAGGTCCTTGGCGGCCAGATCGCCCAATGTGTTAATGCCCAGTGCCTGCAGCTTGGCATCGGCCTTGGGGCCCACGCCATTGATCTTGCGGCAGGCCAGCGGCCAGATCATCGTTTGCAGATCGCTCTCGAGCACAATGGACACGCCATTGGGCTTGTTGAATTCGCTGGCCATCTTGGCCAGCTGCTTGTTGGGGGCCACCCCGACCGAGCAGGTCAGCCCGGTGGCCGCATGAATGGCCGCCTGCATGCGCAACGCCAGGCTGCGGCCATGGTCTTCCTGGCCGCCTTCGACATGGGTGAAGTCGATATAGACCTCGTCCACGCCCCGGTCCTCCATCTGAGGCGCCATCGCGGTGATGATGGCCTTGAACTGGCGCGAGAAATGCCGGTAGCGCGCAAAGTCCACCGGCAGCAGAATAGCCTGCGGGCAGAGCTTGGCCGCCTTCATCATGCCCATGGCCGAGCCCACGCCAAAGGCGCGCGCCGGGTAGGTGGCCGTCGTGATCACGCCCCGGCCCACATAGTCTTTGAGCTGAGGAAAGGCCTCGGGCGGGATCTCGTCCAGGCGCTCGCCATAGCGCGCTTTCAGCGCCTCATCTTCTGCCCGGCGGCCCCCGCCGATGATGACGGGCAGCCCCTTGAGCTGCGGGTAGCGCAGCAGCTCGGCCGAGGCATAGAAGGCATCCATGTCCAGATGCGCAATGCGGCGGCGCGGCGGCAGAACAACAGGCGATGGCGAGGGGGAGGAGCACACCCGGCTATTGTCTCCCAGCGCGGCGCGGCTTGCAGCCCCCAGTCGCGCAAAACCGGCAGCGGAGGCTGCCGAGCCGGCTGCTGCGGGCGGTCAGTGGTCGTGGTGCAAATAGGCGGCCTGCTTGGGCAGGCGCAGGCTGAACAAAAAGGCAATCACCATCATCACCGACACATACCAGAAGAAGGCATTTTCATGGCCGGCGTTCTTCAGCGCCAGCGCGACAAACTCGGCCGAGCCACCAAAAATGGCATTGGCCACCGCATAGGCCAGGCCCACGCCCAGCGCGCGCACCTCGGGCGGAAACATCTCCGCTTTGACGATGCCCGAGATCGAGGTGTAGAAGCTCACAATCGCCAGCGCCACCAGGATCAGCAGGCCAGCCGTGACCGGCGACGAGGCCTGGTGCATGGTGGTCAGAATCGGCACGGTGCCCAGCGCACCCAGCGCACCAAACAGCATCATGCTGGTGCGCCGGCCAATGCGGTCGGACAGCGCGCCAAACAGCGGCTGCATGCACATGTACACAAACAGGCACACGGTCATCACGTAACTGGCGGTCTTGATCGGCAGGCCCACGCTGTTGACCAGGTACTTCTGCATATAGGTGGTGAAGGTGTAGAAGATCAGCGAGCCGCCGGCCGTATAGCCCAGCACGGTGACAAAGGCGCGCCAGTGGTGCTTGAACAAGTTGGCCAGGGTGCCGGTTTCCTTGTTCTGCATCGCCTCGGTGGACTGGGTTTCATGCAGAGTCCGGCGCAGCAGCATGGCCACAACGGCCGCCGCAGCGCCCACTACAAATGGAATGCGCCAGCCCCAGGCACGCAGCTCGGCGTCCGTCAGTACCGCTTCCAAAATCACAATCAGCAGCACGGCCAGCAGCTGGCCGCCGATCAGGGTCACATACTGGAACGACGAGAAAAAGCCGCGCTGGCCCTTGAGCGCCACTTCGCTCATATAGGTGGCTGTCGTGCCATATTCACCGCCCACCGACAGGCCCTGGAACAAGCGGCACATCAGCAGCAAAAACGGCGCCCATGCCCCAATCTGCGCATAGGTGGGCAGGCAGGCAATCACCAGGGAGCCGGCGCACATCATGGTCACCGAGATCAGCATCGACTTCTTGCGGCCGTACTTGTCGGCAATGCGGCCAAACAGCCAGCCGCCGATGGGGCGCATCAAAAAGCCGGCGGCAAACACCCCGGCGGTGTTGAGCAGCTGTAAGGTGGGATCACCCTTAGGGAAGAAGGCGGCGGCAAAGTAGATGGCCGAGAACGCATAGACATAGAAGTCAAACCATTCGACCAGGTTGCCCGACGAGGCCGCCATGATAGAGAAAATGCGGTGGCGCTTTTCTTCAGGGCTGTAATGGGGAGGGGTATTGGCCGAAGTCTGGGCGGCCGATGGCCCAGATCCTGGCACGGAGGGTGTTGTCATTGGAATGGTCCCGTGTAGCAATGCAGACCATGATGCGCCGCCTGCGAGACCCTCTGATGTCAGACGGGCGCTGAATTTCCACCGCCCGCACCCACCCCATTGGCTAAAGCTGGGTGCAGATCACCACAATACCGACCAGCATCAGCGCAATGCCCCATTTCTCATTGCGGCGCAGCTGCTCCTTGAGCACCCGGCGCGAGACCAGGTAGCTGAACACCACCTCGACCATGCCCAGGGTGCGTACCGACGCGGCGCTTTGCAGCGCGTACGCGCTGAACCAGGCGAGCGACGCCGCACTGCCCATGCAGCCCGCCAACAGCGACACGCGCCAGGCCTGGGCAATGCGGACCAGCACGCTGCGGTCACTCCAGACAAACCAGGCGCCCATCGCCAAGGTCTGCATGCACTGCGCAATGAACACGCCCCAGGCGCCCGACAGCAGCGCGCTGGGCGCATTGAGCGCCAGCGCCGCACCGCGAAAGCCCACTGTCGCAATCGCAAAGCAGGCGCCGCAGATCAGGCCATACATCGCAGCCTTGCTGCGCCAGTCGAGCTTGGCGCCGATCTGGCGCGGCGGCAAGGACAGCAGCGCCACGCCAATGGTGGCAATGGCCATCGCTGCCAGCGCCCAGTAGGTGGGCAGCTCGCCCAGAAAGACCGCGCCAAACAGCGCCACCTGCAGCACCTCGGTCTTGGACAGCGTGACGGCGACGGCAAAATTGCGCTGCTGCATCGCCAGCAGCAAGGCGCCAGTGGCGGCGATCTGGAAGAACGCGCCCAGCGCCAGCCAGCCAAAATAGGCGCCAGTCCAATGCGCAACCTCAGGCGCCTTGGCGGGCAAGGTGTAGAGCAGCACCAGCGCCAGCGCAGCCAGCGGCAGGCCGTAGAGAAAACGCACCAAGGTGGCGGGCCAGGTGCCCAGATCGCGGGTCAGCGAGCGCTGCGCCGCATTGCGCGCCGTCTGCGCGATGGCGGCAAACACCACCAGCGCCATCCACCAACCACCGCATTGCATTCCCGCTCCGTCAGCCATTACCGCATCCACTTCATCACAAGGCCACCGATGGTAGGCCATCGGCGCTACCCGTGCGCCTGCATTTGGCGATGCGAGCCTGCGGCATCAAGAGGGGCCAGCACGCTGCCGGCCCCCTGCTCCGCTCAATAAGGCTGGGGATAGGTGCCGGGCACCAGAATGCGCGGGTCCACATTGTTGATGTTGGTGTGGCCGCAAAAGGCCATCGACACATCGAGCTCCTTGTGGATGATCTGCAGCGCGCGCGTCACGCCCTCTTGGCCATAAGCGCCCAGGCCGTACAGAAAGCTGCGGCCGATCAACGTGCCCTGGGCGCCCAGCGCGCGGGCCTTGAGGACATCCTGGCCACTGCGGATGCCGCTGTCCAGCCAGACCTCGATGTCCTTGCCGGCAGCCTGCACGATGGACGGCAGCGCATCAATCGTCGCAGGCGCGCCATCGAGCTGGCGGCCGCCATGGTTGCTGACGATCAGTGCATCGGCCCCGGTCTCGGCAGCCAGCCGCGCATCCTCGGCCTCCATGATGCCCTTGAGGATCAGCTTGCCACCCCAGCGCTTCTTGATCCACTCCACATCGCCCCAGTTCAGGCAGGGGTCGAACTGGTCGGCCGTCCACGACGACAGCGAGCTCACATCGGCCACGCCATCGACATGGCCGACGATATTGCCAAAAGTGCGGCGCTTGGTGCCCAGCATGCCCATGCACCAGCGCGGCTTGGTCGCCAGGTTGATGAGGTTCTTGATCGTCGGCTTGGGCGGTGTGGACAGGCCGTTCTTGATGTCCTTGTGGCGCTGGCCCAGGATCTGCAGGTCCAGCGTTAGCTGCAGCGCCGAGCAATTGGCCGCCTTGGCGCGGTCGATCAGGCGCTCCATAAAGCCCCGGTCGCGCATCACATAGAGCTGGAACCAGAAGGGGTGGCGGCCCGTGTGCTCGGCCACATCTTCGAGCGAGCAGATGCTCATCGTCGACAAGGTGAACGGGATGCCAAAGGCCTTGGCCGCGCGGGCCGCCAGGATTTCGCCATCGGCATGCTGCATGCCCGTGAGGCCCGTGGGCGCAATGGCCACGGGCATGCTGACCTCTTGCCCCACCATGGTGCTGCGCGTGCTGCGCCCTTCCATATTGACTGCCACGCGCTGGCGCAACTTGATCTTGTGGAAGGCTGCCTCGTTGTCGCGGTAGGTGCCCTGGGTGTAGGAGCCCGAGTCCGCATAGTCGTAAAACATCCGCGGCACACGCTTTTCAGCCAGGACGCGCAAATCTTCAATACATGTGATCTTGGATAAATCAGCCACAAATCTTCCTTGTTATCAAGCCACTGCAGCGGCGCTGGTGGCCAGGCCCCTGTGTAACCCGCTGTGCCCGGCGTCCTTGTCACGCAGGCGGCAAACCCCACACCTTCGTTACAAGAGCTAGGGGTTTTACAGGACTACGGGCAGACAGCTAGGCCGACATTATGTCGATGTTCTATCCATCCAGGTGTTTTTGGCATAACAGCAGTGCATAGCCATCCTGGTGGTGCATGGCCTCCGGCCGCGCGCTTGCGCTGCGCTACAACGAGGAGTCAGGCATGGTTTGGCAACAGATCTACAACCCGGTGGGCAATATGGTGCTCTCCACCTTGCTGGCGGCGCTGCCGGTGGTGGTGATGCTCGTAGGGCTGGGTTTTCTCCACCTCAAGGCACATATTGCGGCCGGCGCCGGCCTGGTCTGCGCACTGCTCATAGCGATCGTCGTCTATGGCATGCCGGCCGATATGGCGGGCCGCGCAGCGGTCTTCGGCGGTTTGACCGGACTGCTGCCCATTGGCTGGATCGTGCTGAACATCATCTTTTTGCACCAGCTGACGGAGCACAACGGCAGCTTCAAGATCCTGCAGGACTCGATTGCCGGAATCACCGAGGACCGCCGCATCCAGCTGCTGCTGATCGCCTTTGCCTTTGGCGCCTTTTTTGAAGGTGCGGCAGGCTTTGGCACGCCAGTCGCAGTCACGGCGGCGATTCTGATCGGCCTGGGTTTTTCGCCGCTGGCCGCCTCGGGCCTGTCGCTGATTGCCAATACCGCGCCCGTCGCCTTTGGCGCGCTGGGCACGCCGGTGATCACCTTGGCCAAGGTCCATGGCTATGACCTGATGGAGGTCACCGCGATGGTGGGCCGCCAGCTGCCCTTCTTCTCGGTGCTGGTTCCGTTCTGGCTGATCTGGGCCTTTGCAGGCCGCAAGGCCATGGTGGAGATCTGGCCGGCCATCCTCGTCACCGGCCTGTCGTTTGCGATTCCGCAGTATCTCGTGTCCAACTTCATCGGCCCGGAGTTGGTTGACATCATTGCCGCCATCGTCTCCATGGGCTGCCTGATCGGATTTCTGCGCGTGTGGCAGCCCAAGAACATCTGGCGCAGCACCTCGCTCAAGAGCCGCGACACCAGCGAAGACAGCACGGCCAAGCCGCGCGCCGTGGTGGCCCATGCCCGCGCCGATGTGATCCGCGCCTGGACGCCCTGGGCCATCCTGACGGTGTTTGTGTTCATCTGGGGCCTGCCCTCGGTCAAGGCCGCGCTCAACGGCCTGTTTGCGCCATCCTTCCCGATGACGGGGCTGCACAACATGATCGAGAAGGTGCCACCTGTCGTGCCTCAGCCCACCAAGGAAGGCGCGGTCTATGTACTCAACCTGCTGTCAGCCACCGGCACCGGCATTCTGCTGTCGGCCATCGTCGGCGGCCTGGTGATGAGGTACAGCCCGCTGGCCCTCATCAAGCAGTTCTTCAAGACGATCTGGCTGGTACGCTTTTCGCTGCTGACCATTGTGCTGATGCTGGCGCTGGGCACCCTCACCCGCTACTCCGGCACCGACACCACCTTGGGCCTGGCCTTTGCCAACAGCGGCGTGTTCTACCCCTTCTTTGGCACGATGATGGGCTGGCTGGGCGTGGCGCTGACGGGTTCGGACACGGCATCCAACGTGCTGTTTGGCGGCATGCAGAAGGTCGCTGCCGAGCAGCTGGGCCTGTCACCCAACCTGATGGGCGCGGCCAACAGCTCGGGCGGCGTGATGGGCAAGATGATCGATGCGCAGTCCATCGTCGTGGCTTCCACTGCCACGCGCTGGTTCAACCATGAGGGCGACATCCTGCGCTATGTGTTCTTCCACTCGGTGGCGCTCGCCACCTTGGTGGGCATCTTTGTCACCTTGCAGGCCTATGTCTACCCCTTCACCTTGATGGTGGTGAAGTAAGCACCACGGGGCTCCCAGAGGAGCCCCGTTCATCGCATCCCAGTTGTTAAACAGCAGGGACCGCAGGGTTGAGGCTGTACAAGCCGGTAATGCTGGCTTGGCCCAGCACCGGGGCCTGGGCCAGCGCGGCGCGCACATTGGCACCCGTCAGTGCACCGTCGACTGACAAGCTGGGCGTGGCCAGCGCATAGACCGTGAACACATAGTGGTGCACCAGGCTGTCGTTCCAGGGTGGGCAGGGGCCGTCATAGCCGTAGTACTCGCCTTGCATCTGCGCATCGGCGGCAAACCAGCCGGTGTAGTCGTTGATGCCATGGCGCAGGCCCTGGGGCGCAGCGGGGCCCGGCTTGCCATGGGCGGTGATGCCGTCTGACTGTGCACCGGCGGCGATCTCGGTGGTGCCCACTGGAATGTCCAGCAGCAACCAGTGGAAGAAATCGACCCGGGGCAGATCGGCCGGCACCGTGCGGCCTTCCTGGTTCACATCATCGCCCCGGCTGGGCACATCGGGATCATGGCAGACGATGACAAAGGACTGCGTGCCGGCGGGCACATCGCGCCAGGCCAGGTGCGGATTGCGGTTGGACGACAGCAAGACATGGGCTGTCGCATCGGGCACGGCAAAAGCGAACTCGCCAGGAATGGCCTGGCCGTCTTGAAAGCTATGGCTGCTGAGCTGCATCTGATAAATCCTTTGCGGGTATGAAAAAAGCCAAAGGGCCTCGACCGGGGTCAGGGCACTTTGGCAAATTCTAGGGATCTTCTGTAAAACCCTCGCCAAGCGGGATGGATGCGGATCGGGATGAGACGCAAGGCGTCTTTTGCAGTCAATAGCCGTAGCTATTGACAAGGAAGACAACGCAGCGGATCGCCCGAGACCGCGTTCAGACCACGGCAGGGAGTTTTGCAGAGGATCCCCGCGGGCTGCTGCGCAGCTGTCAGTCATCCCCCTCCCGCAAACCGATAGGGCCAGGCCTCAATGCCCGCCGATATAGGCAAACTTGAACAGGAACAGCGCCGCAATGATCCAGACCATCCAGTGCACCTCGCGGGCGCGGCCGGTGAACAGCTTGATGGCCGCATAGGAGATAAAGCCAAAGGCCAGGCCGTTGGCGATCGAGTAGGTGAAGGGCATCATCACTGCAGTGATGGCAGCGGGAATGGCCTCGGTCGTATCGGCCCAGTCCACCTCGGTCAGCTCTTTGAGCATCAGGCAGGCGACGAACAGCAGCGCAGGAGCAGTGGCATAAGCGGGTACCGAGCCAGCCAAAGGCGCAATGAACAAGCAGGCCAGGAACAGCACCGCCACGGTGACAGCGGTCAGGCCTGTGCGGCCACCGGCCTGCACACCCGAGGCGCTCTCGACATAGGCGGTGGCGCTGGACGTGCCCAGCAGCGAGCCGGCAAAGATCGCACCACTGTCGGCCAGCAGCGAGCGGTGAAAGCGCTCCATCTTGCCGGGCACCAGGAGGCCGGCGCGCTTGGCCACGCCCATCAGGGTGCCGGTGGCATCAAACAGCTCGACCAGAAAAAACACCAGCACCACATTCAGAAAGCCGCTGGACAGCGCGGTCTTGATATCGAGCTGCAGGAAAGTGGGCGCGATCGATGGCGGTGCCGAGAACACGCCCTGGAACTGGTTGCCGCCAAAGATGAAAGAGGCCACGGTGACGGCCAGAATGCCGATCAGGATGGCGCCGGGCACGCGCAGCCGGTCGAGCACCACGATCAGGAAAAAGCCCAGCGTGAACAGGATCACCGACGGCGAATGCAGATCACCCAAGGTCACCAAGGTGGCCTTGGATTCGACCACCACCCCGGCACTCTTGAGCGCAATCAGCGCCAGAAAGAGCCCGATACCGACGGTGATGGCCACGCGGATCGAAGCCGGTATGCCGTTGATGATCTGGTCGCGTATGCGAAAGATGGTCACCAGCAAGAACAGGCACCCCGAGACAAACACCGCCCCCAGCGCCGCCTGCCAGGTGTAGCCCATGCCCAGCACCACCACATAGGCAAAGTAGGCGTTCAGCCCCATGCCGGGCGCCACCGCAATCGGGTAGTTGGCATACAGCCCCATCAGCACCGAGCCCAGCGCCGCAATCAGGCAGGTGGCGACAAACACCGAGCCCTTGGGCATGCCCGCATCCCCCAGGATGGAGGGGTTGACGAACATGATGTAGGCCATCGTCAAAAAGGTGGTGATCCCCGCCAGCACCTCGGTCCGCACCGTTGTGCCGTGCTCTCCCAGCTTGAAATAATTGTCCAGCGCGCTCATGGCTGCTCCTCGTGGTTATGCATCGTTAATGGGAAGCTGATTCGTATCGAAGGCGGCGAGTATCGCAGCTGCCCGCGCAGGCTGCCGGGCTGCGCCGTCAAAGCCCTGTCTGCACGGCCGCGATGGCGTCGAGCACCGCCTCGGCCGTGGCCGGTGCGCGCAGCGGTGGGCAGCAACCGGGCGCGCCGGTTGCAGCCACCGCATCGCGTATCGCAAACAGCACCGAGAACGGCAGCAGCAGCGGCGGCTCGCCCACCGCCTTGCTGCGGTGGATGGTCTCGTGCGGGTTGGCGCCGTCAAACAGCTGCACGTTCAGCACGGGCGGGCAGTCGTTGGCGGTCGGGATCTTGTAGGTGCTGGGGGCATGGGTCATCAAGGCACCGGTCTTGGGGTGCCAGACCAGCTGCTCCATCGTGAGCCAGCCCATGCCCTGGATAAACGCGCCCTCGACCTGGCCAATGTCCACGGCCGGGTTCAGCGACTGGCCCACATCATGGATCACATCGGCGCGCAGCAGCTTGCTCTCGCCGGTCAAGGTGTCCACCACCACTTCGCTCACAGCCGCGCCGTAGGCAAAGTAGAAGAAGGGCCGGCCGCGCATTGCCGCCCCATCCCAGGACAGGCCAGGCGTCGCATAAAAGCCATCGGACCACAGCTGCACCCGCTCCAGATAGGCCTGCTTGACCAGGGCTTCAAAACGCAGGCTCTGGCCCGCGCAATGCACCTCGTCATTGACAAAGCGCACCGATGCCGGGTCGGCTCCGTGCTGCGCCGCCAGGCAGGCCGCCAGGCGTTCGCGGATCTGGCGCGCCGCATCCTGCGCGGCCTTGCCGTTCAGGTCGGTACCGGTCGATGCCGCCGTCGCCGAGGTGTTGGCCACCTTGGTCGTGTCGGTAGCCGTCACCCGCACCCGCTCAAAGGCCACGCCCAGCTCATGCGCGACCACCTGGGCCACCTTGGTGTTCAGGCCCTGGCCCATCTCGGTGCCACCATGATTGACCAGGATGGAGCCATCGTTGTAGACATGGACCAGGGCGCCGGCCTGGTTGAAGTGCTTGACGTTGAAGGAGATGCCGAACTTGACCGGTGTCAGCGCCAGGCCACGCTTGAGCACGGGGCTCGTGGCATTGAAGGCATCGACCTGCGCGCGCCGCGCCCGGTAGTCGCTGCGCGCCTCCAGCTGCGCCACCAGCTCGTCGATGATGTTGTCGTCCACCTCCTGGCCATAGGGCGTGCACTGCCCGCTGTCCTTGGCATAGAAATTGGCGCGGCGCACATCGAGCGCATCCTTGCCCAGCTGCCGCGCGATCGAGTCCATGATGTTCTCCATCACGATCGCGCCCTGCGGCCCGCCAAAGCCGCGAAACGCGGTATTGCTCTGGGTATTGGTCTTGCCCATGAAGCCGCGCATGCGCACATTGGGCAGCCAGTAGGCATTGTCGAAATGGCAGAGCGCGCGGGTCATCACCGGCGCCGACAGATCGGCCGAGTGGCCGGCGCGCGAGACCATGGTCACCTCGGCGCCCAGAATGCGGCCAGCATCGTCATAGCCAATGTCGTACTCGTACCAGAAGCAATGGCGCCGGCCGGTGATCATGAAGTCATCGTCGCGGTCCAGCCGCAGCTTGACGGGCCGGCCCAGCTTGCGCGCCGCCACCGCCGCCACGCAGGCAAACAGCGCCGATTGCGATTCCTTGCCGCCAAAGCCGCCGCCCATGCGCCGGCATTCCACATGCACCGCATGCGACTGCACACCCAGCGCATGCGCGACCAGGTGCTGCATCTCGCTGGGATGCTGGGTGGAGCACAGCACATGCATCGCGCCGCCCTCCTTGGGGATGGCGTAGCTGATCTGGCCTTCGAGGTAGAACTGCTCCTGGCCGCCCACCTCCCAGGTTCCCTGCAGCCGGTGCGGGGCCTGGGCGATGGCCTGGGGGGCGCCGCCGGCATCGGTCTCGCGCACCAGCTGCATCGGTGGCATCACATACTGGCCCAGCGCATGGGCCTGCTGCGGCGTCAGCACCGGCTCGGCCTCCTCTACCGTGACCAGCTTGCGCGCCATCGCGGCCACACGCCGCGCGGTTTGCCGGTCGCGGGCCAGCACCGCAAACATCGGCTGGCCCAGGTAACGGATCTCGCCATCGCAGAGGATGGGGTCGTCATGGATGATGGAGCCGCAGTCATTGACGCCGGGAATATCGGCCGCCGTCAGCACCGCCACCACACCGGGCTGGGCGCGCAGCGCGTCCACATCCATGGAGAGCAGGCGGCCATGGGCAATGGGCGACAGGCCCAGCGCGCAATGCAGGCTGCCAGCCAGCTCAGGCATATCGTCGATATAGGCGGCCTCACCGGCCACATGCCAGGCGGCAGACTCATGGCTGCGGCTGATGCCGACCTGGTGGCCCTGCTGGCGCGCCCGCGCTTCCTGCGCCACGTCGATGCGTGCCTTTTGGTTGTCGCGGTAATCGGCAAAGGCTTCGGCGCCTGCCAACACATGCTTGGGGATCGAGGTGTTCATATCAGGCTCCGGTGGCTGCGGCCTGCGGGGCCTGGGCGCTGCTGACCCAATGCGGCATCGCGGCCCAGACGGTGGTGGCATCGGCTGGCAAGGGGGCATCGGCCCGGGTCTCCAGCCACAGGCGCTGCAGCAGGTTCTGCGCTACCTTGAGGCGGTAGGCGGCGCTCGCCCGCATATCGGTCATCGGCTGAAAATCCTCGGCCAGCGCGGCCTGGGCGCGCTGCACGGCCTGCGCCGTCCAGGCCTGGCCCAGCAGTGCGGCTTCTGCCTTGGCGGCGCGCCGCACCGTGGCGGCCATGCCGCCAAAGGCCAGGCGCACGGTCTCCACCTGGCCCTGGGCATCCAGTTGCAGCGAAAAGCCCGCGCACAGCGCCGAGATGTCGCAGTCAAAGCGCTTGCTGATCTTGTAGGCCCGCACCTGGCGCGCCTGCACCGCCAGCGGCACGCGCAGGCCCTGCACCCACTCGCCGGGCTCCAGCTGGTTTTTCATGTAGTCCAGGTAAAACTCGGTCAGCGGCATGCGCCGCAGGCGCTCGCCCAGGCGCAGCTCGATCTCGGCATCCAGCGCCATCAGCACCGGCGGGGCATCGCCAATCGGCGAGCCATTGGCCACATTGCCGCCCATGGTGCCGGCATGGCGCACAGGGGGCGATGCAAAGCGCAGCCAGACCTCGGTGAGCGAGGGAAAACGCTGGGCTAGTGCGGCCCAGGCCGATTCCAGCGAAGCACCCGCACCAATGCAGAGCATGCCATCGCGCTCTTCGATGCGGCGCAGCTCCGCCACGCGCCCCACGGCAATCAAATCGCCCAGCGGCCGGAACTGCTTGTTGATCCACAAGGCCACATCGGTGGTGCCGCCGATCAGGCGGGCATCGGGCAGCGCGGCGCGCAGCTGGGCCAGGCTCTCAACGCAGGCCGGCGCGTGGAAATGTTGGGGCTGGCCGCCGCTGGGGCTGTAGGCATAGCTCCAGTCAGCATCGCTGCGCAGCGCCTGCAGGGCCGTCACCACGGGCGCCGCATCCAGCTGGCGGGCGGGCAGGTCCAGCATCTGCTGGCCGGCATCCAGAATCGGCCGGTAGCCGGTGCAGCGGCAGAGGTTGCCGCTCAGCGCATCGGCCAGCTGCTGGCGCGTGGGCGCCGCGCCCTGGCTGGCCTGCTGCCGCTCATACACGGACCACAGAGACATGACAAAACCGGGCGTGCAAAAGCCGCATTGCGAGCCATGGCAGTCCACCATGGCCTGCTGCACCGGGTGCAGATCGCCGCAAGCCTTGCCGGCATCTTTGGGGCGGCAGCTGGTCTTCATGTCTTCCACCGTAAAGAGCGCCTTGCCATGCAGGCTGGGCAGCAGCTGGATGCAGGCATTGACGGTCTGCAGCTTGAGGCCTTGCACGGCCTGCGGATCGCCCGGTTCGGCCAGCTCAGCGAGCATCACCGTGCAGGCGCCGCAATCGCCTTCATTGCAGCCCTCCTTGGTGCCGGTGCAGCGCGCATCCTCGCGCAGCCAGTCCAGCACACTGCGCGTGGGGGCCAGGCCTTCAACGTCAGTGATACGGCCTTGGTGGTAGAAACGGATGGCTTGTGGGGCGGTCATGGGGCTCATGGTGGGGCTCGGTCGCGCATTGCCGCGCCGGTCTGCAAAACTGTGTACAAGCGTAGTGTGCCGCGCAGCGCCAGGCATAACAAGCCAGCGATAGGCGCTATGGTGCAGCGCGTATATTTTTGGGTTAACCCGTATCTTTCTGGCCCGCAAAAACGTAAGCAATGGTCGCGCCTTGCGGGTTTACCAGGGCTGCGGCCATGGCAAGCAGGTATATTGCCTGGATGATGTTCCGCCGCCCCCACCCTGCGATGCGCCAGCTCGCCACCGCCGTCAGCCTGGGCCTTGCCGCCTGCGCCGTATTTGCCCAGACCAGCGCGCCGCAAGAGCCGCCGAATCTGAGCCAGGCCGAGTTCCAGTCCTGTCTGAGCGAGCTGCGCAGCAGCAAGGCCTTTGCCGCGATCACGCCGGCCACCTTCAGCCAGTACACCGCCCAGCTCCAGCCCGATGCCACGGTGCTGCCTCTGCTCAACCGCCAGCCCGAGTTCACGATGCCCGTCTGGGACTACATCGCCGTGCTGGTCGACGAGCAGCGCGTGGCCGAGGGCCGCGCCGCCTATGCCAAGTGGAAGGACACCCTGGACCAGATCGAACAGAGCACCGGCGTTGCCCCGCAGATCGTCATCGGCGTCTGGGGTGTGGAGAGCAACTTCGGCCAGAACCTGGGCGGGCGCTCGCTGGTGCAGTCGCTGGGCACCCTGTCCTGCTTTGGCCGCCGCCAGGCCTATTTCCGGGGCGAGTTCGCCAGCGCGCTGCGCATTCTGCAAGAAGGCCATATTGCCGAGTCCAAGCTGGTGGGCTCCTGGGCGGGCGCCTTTGGCCAGACCCAGTTCATGCCCTCCACCTTTTTCCGCAGCGCCGTGGACTTTGACGGCGATGGCCGCCGCGACATCGTCGACAGCGTGCCCGATGCGCTGGCCTCGACCGCCATGTTCCTGAAGAACGCCGGCTACCGCCCGGGCCAGCCCTGGGGATTTGAAGTCAAGCTGCCCAGTGGCTTCAGCACCGCCGATGCCGGCCGCAAGAACAAGAAGCCGCTGGACTTCTGGCGCTCGTCCGGCGTCACCCTGGCCAATGGCGATCCACTGCCCGATTCGCTGCCATCGGCCGGCCTGATGATCCCTGCCGCCGGCGGCCCCGCCTTTCTGGTAGGACGCAATTTTGATGCGCTCTACAGCTACAACGCCTCGGAAAACTATGGCCTGGCCATTGCGCAGCTGTCCAACCTGGTGGCCGACACCCAGCAGCGCCAGATCAGCTTTGTCACCCCCTGGCCCACCGACGACCTGGGCCTGTCGCGCGCGCAGAACAAGGAGCTGCAGCAGGCGCTGCTGACCCGGGGCTATGCGATTGGCGAGCCCGATGGAATGATTGGCGCCAAGACACGCGAAGCCATCAAGGCCGAACAAAACCGCCTGGGCATGAAGGCCAATGGCCGCGCCGGCCAAAAGCTGCTGCGCTCGCTCGCCAACTGATACCGCTGGAGCCACACCATGATCGTCACCACCACCCCCAGCATTGAAGGCAAGCGCATCAGCCGCTACTGCGGCATCGTCAACGGCGAAGCCATTTTGGGCGCCAACTTTTTCAAGGACTGGTTTGCCGGCATCCGCGATATCGTCGGCGGCCGCTCGGGCACCTACGAAAAAGAGCTGCAAAAGGCCAGAGACATTGCACTCAATGAGCTGCAGGAGCGCGCCAAGGCGCTGGGCGCCAATGCCGTCGTCGGCATCGACCTCGACTACGAAGTGCTGGGCAAGGACAACGGCATGCTGATGGTATCGGCCAGCGGCACGGCCGTGGTGGTCGATTAAGAGCGGCTGTCATCGCTGCAGCAGCCCCCTTGGTGGCTGCCGCATATCGTTAGCGCTTGGCCTGTTTGACGCCCGCGCCGCGCACTTCCAGGCGGATGCTGTCTAGCACCTCGCCCTGTGCATTGACCAGCTCCACCTGGTGGCGGCCCGGCCAGGGCAGCCAGGCCCAGCGCGCGCCGCGCGCAACATCCTTGCCATCGATGCGCCAGCGGGCAGCGGCCGAATCGGCGACAAACTGCAGGCGCTGGCGCTCGGGTGGAATGTCCGGGTCCACCGCGACAATCGTGCCGTTGGCCGGGGCCAGAATGCGCACTGCAGGCGGGGCTGCTGCGCCGTTGCCGTCAGCCGATCGCCCGGCAACGCTGCGGCCGCCGACCATCTCATCGACCCCGGTCGCCTGGCCATCGAGCGCAAAGCGCGGCTGCGCGGTGCCGGCCAGGAACCACTCCTCACGCCGCGCCTCCAGCGCGAAACCGGCGCCCGATTGCCCAGCAGGCGCGGGGCCAAAATCCACCCATTGCGCCTGCAAACCGGCCGGCGCCTTGGGCGCGCGGCTGGGCTGGCCCTGGTGCAAAAAGGCCATGATGCTGGCCCAGACGGGTGCCGCGCCGCTGGTGCCGCTGACCGAATGCATGGCTTCACCACTGGCATTGCCGACCCAGACGCCCACCGTGTAGCGGTCTGACCAGCCGACGGCCCAGTTGTCGCGCATGTCCTTGCTGGTGCCGGTTTTCACCGCCGCCCAGCTGCGCGTGCCCAGCACGCTATCGAGGCCAAAGGTGCGCACGCGGGCATTGCCATCGGCCAGCATATCGCCCACCACATAGGCGGCGCCCGCATCCATGGCCTGGCGGAACTGCGGCTTGCCACCACGCGTATAGGCCACCGGGCTGTAGCGCCCGCCGTTGGCCAGCGCGCGGTAGGCATTGGTCAGCTGCACCAGCGGAATATCGGGGCTGCCCAGCGCCAGGCTGTAGCCAAAATAGCTGCCGCTCTCGCGCATCGGCATGCCCAGGCGCACCAGCTGGTCAAAGAAATCGTCGACGCCCACCATCACCAGGGTGCGCACCGCCGGCACATTGAGCGAGGCGCCCAGCGCCGTGCGCACCGACACCCAGCCTTTGAAGCTGCGGTCGTAGTTCTGTGGAATATAGAGGCCGCTGGCCGTGGGAATGCGCGCGGGCGAGTCCTCGATCAAGGACGCAGCCGTCAGCTTGTGCTCGGCAATCGCCTGGCCATAGAGAAAGGGCTTCAAGGTCGAGCCCGGCTGGCGCGGCGCCAGCACCGCATCCACAGCATGTGCCTGGCTCAGTGCGCCAGAGGACCCGACCCAGGCCAGCACCTCGCCGCTGGCATTGTCCAGCACCAGCACCGCGCCGTCCTGCACATTGCTGCCCTGCAAGGCCTGCAGGTGCTGGCCCAGCATATCGACCGCATAGCGCTGCAGCGGCGCGCTCAAGGTGGTGCGCAGGCTGGCCATGGCCGCCTGCTGGGTTTTGCCATCCGCGCCTTGCCGTGCCTCGCGCAGCGCAATGCGGCTGAAGTGCGGCGCAATGCCTTCGCTGGCATCAAAGGCACGCTTTTTCAGCGCGATCTCGGTGAAGAACACGATCGCTTCGCAGTCGAGCTTGGGATCGCGCCGCATCTCCTTGAGCACCCCGCAGGCGCGCTGGCCCACCTGGCTGGGCCGCGCATTGGGCGCGCGCACCAGCGCGGCGGCCACCGCCGCCTCGCGGTCGTCCAAGCCATGGGGAGCCTTGTCAAACAAGGTGCGCGACAGCGCATCAATGCCCACCAGCTCGCCCCTAAAAGGCACCAGGTTCAGGTAGGCCTCCAGGATCTGGGTTTTCTGCCATCGCCTATCCAGCACCTGGGCAGCGACCGTCTGGCCGACCTTTTGCACCACCGAGCGGCCACCATTGCTGCGCCGCCAGTCGCCGTCAAGCAGGCCGGCCAGCTGCATGCTGATGGTGCTGGCCCCGCGTGTGCGCTGGTTCCAGAGGTTGCCCCAGGCAGCCGATGTGACGGCAGCCCAGTCCACCCCGCTGTGCTCGTAAAAGCGCTTGTCCTCGCTCAACAGCATGGCGGTGCGCAGCGCAGCCGACACATCGCCCAGTGCCACCCAATCGCCCCGGCGCACCGTGCTGTCGGTGCGCACCCTCTGCAGCAGTTCGCCTTCGCGCGACAGCACGCGCGTCTCCGACGAACTGAAGTCCTGCCGCACCTCGCCAAAGCTGGGCACGGCCTGGGCCAGTGGTGCATGCACCAGGCAGGCCAGGGCCAGCAGCCGCCAGCGAGCTATAGCGCGCAGCCTCATGGCGCCACGGGCACAACCGTCACCTTGGGGTTGGGCGCCATGCCGAACATCTCGGGCGCATACAGCGCCTCGACGCGGGTCGATGGCAGCGCAAACTCACCGGTGTTGTTGACGCGGTAGCTGTACTGCAGGCTGAGCTTGCCCTGGGGCAGGTAGCCGTAGTAGGCGCGGTAGCTCTCAAAGGACCGCTCCTCAAAGGCCTTCCAGCCCCAGCCGGTCGATTTCTCGCCCGCCGTGGACAGTGCCGAGTCCCGGCCCAGGCCGCTGCCCAGGATGGTGGCGCCGCCCGGGATCGGATCGGTGATCGCCACCCAGGTCATGTTGGCGCTGGCGTTGACCTCCAGGGTCACGCGCAGCACATCGCCCCGGGTGTACTGGCCGGCGGGCAGGTTCTTGTTGGCCTGCTCGACGGCCACCACGGTCTTGCTGATGGTGTAGCCGGCCGACAGCGGCTGCTTGAGCGGCACGGCCGCCTGCGACTGCACGGTCAACCAGGGCTTGCCGGTGCCTTTTTGCTGTACCTTCAAGCTCTGGTTGCCAGCGGCCCACGGCAGGTCAATGGTGTTGTTGAGCCACTGCGCGACCTGCTCGGTCGGGCCGGGCGTGCGCTTGCCGCCCTGCGCCAGCAGCTCAATCGCGTCCTGCGCCTTGGTTACGCGACTCCAGTCCACCGTACCGGACTTGCCGGCCATGCTGGCCTCGGTCGTGCCGGTCACGGGTGTGGACTCATAGGTGCGCGAGAAGCGCTCCAGCGCCAGCGCGCCCCAGAGGTTGGCCGTGGTCGTCGTCCAGGCACCGCTCTTTTGGCGGCTGATGAAGCTGCTGGCCAGGCGTGGCATGTCGTCCTTCCAGGCCGGGTCGTCCATCACCACCAGCAGGAAGCGCGCCAGGGTGGTATCGCCGTTTTGCATCAGCCACCACCAGTAGTCGTTGTTCTCATTGGCGAACAGCACCTTGGTGCCCTGGTAGCTCAGGCGCGCACGCAGGATCTGGTTGGCCTCTTCGAGCAGCTTGCTGCGGTTGGGCACATCCTTCATATGGCCCAGAATCGACAGCCAGTCCACCACAGTCTGGGTGGGCCAGTCATTGGGTGCAATCTGGATGCTGGTCAGCATGCGCGGTTGCGCCTTGCCATACAGCGCCAACGCATTGATGGCAGCGAGCTTACGCACTTCCAGGTCGGAGCGCGGGCTCCAGAACTTGCGCTCGATGCGGCCATCGATGAAGCGGGACAGCGCGTCCTGCATGCGGCCCAGCGGCGCGGCCGGGATCGCAAAGGCGGGGTCGATGCGCTTCATCTCGAAAGCGGCCTGCAGCAGGTGGGCGGTCAGCGCATCGCTGCCGGTGTTGCTGCTGCCCGCTTGCGGCGGGAAGTAATTGGCCAGGCCGTCGCCATCGAGGTAGGTGGGCAGGCGTTCCATCGTGCTCTTCCACAGCGCAGCATCCTGCATGCCGATGGATTTGCTGGTGGTCTGCTCCAGGCAGGCATACGGGTAGGCACGCCACCAGTCACGCACACCGGGCAAGCCTTCTGCCAGGCGCGGCACCAGCGACAGCTTCAAACCGCCACGGCCGGGCAAGGCATCGGCCGGTGCGCTGACGGGCATCTCCAGGCTGCCGTCGAGCTGCACCAAGGTGGCCTGCAGGGTCTCCACCGCCACAGCGGGCACCACGCGCTGGCTGACCTTGAGCGCATCGGCGGCATCGCCCTGCTTGTCCTTGGCGCTGATCTCCCAGAGCAGCTCGCCCTGGCGGCTTTGCGACATGTCGGCAGGCGCCGTCACGCTCCAGCTCACGGTGCGGGCCTCGTTCGCGGCCACGTCCACTGTCTGCGGCTCGAGCTGCAGCAAGGTGGCCTTGGGGGTGACCAGCACCTGCATGGGCTTGCTGGTGGTATTGCGCAAGGTGACCTGGGCGTCATAGCGGTCACCATCGCGCACCAAAGGCGGCAGGCCGCTGATGATCTGCAGCTCCTGCGTGGTGCGGATCTGGGTGGTGCCGGTGCCAAACAGCTCCAGACCGCTCTCGGCCACGGCCACGATCTTGAAGCTGGTCAGTGCGTCGTTGAGCGGCACATCGACCTCGGCGCGGCCATTCGCATCCAGCACCACATTGGGCTGCCACAGCAGCAGGGTGTCGAGCAGCTCGCGGGTCTGGCCATTGCCACCACCACCGCCCGCTGCCACGGCCTTGCGGCCATAGTGGCGCCGGCCAATGATTTCCATCTGGGCGGTGGAGGTCTCCACGCCCCAGGATCGCTTTTGGTACATGGCTTCGAGCAGTGCCCAGGTGTCATTGCTCTTGAGTTCGAGCAAGGCCTGGTCCACAGCCGCCACCGACACGGCCGCGCCCGCAGCTGGCTTGCCATTGGGCAGCTTGGCTTCGATCGTGACCTTGGCGGTATTGCGGATGCGGTAGCTTTCCTTGTCGCTCTTGACGGTCACGGCCAGCTGGCGGTCGGCAATGCCGACACGGATCTCGGCCGCGCCCAGGCGGTAGGCGGGCTTGGACAGGTCCACCAGGGCGGTGGGCGCCACATATTCCTTGCCCTCGTACCAGAACGAGGTCCACCATTCACGCGGCGACTTGAAGCCCCAGGTGAAGAAGCTGTACCAAGGCACTTCGCGCAGGCGGCCACGCAGCGCCATCACGCTGACGTAGACATTCGGGCCCCAGCCCTCTTGCACCTTCAGGTTGACCGTGGGGTCATCGCCGCGCAGGGTGACCACCTGGCTGGAGAGCACGCCTTCGCGCTCCACCGTCACCAGCGCCGTCGCTTCGCGGAAGGGCATGCGCACCTGAAAGCGCGCAGTGTCCCCCACCTTGTAGGATTTCTTCTCTGGCAGCAGGTCCATGCGGTCGGTGTCTTCACCGCCAAACCACAGCTCGCCCTGCTTGGTCACCCAGACCGAGGTCGCAGCCTTGGAGCTGCGGCTCTTGTCATCCGTCGCCTCGGCGATCAGCTCGGTCTCGCCGCCTTCGCTCAGCTGGGTGCTGCAGTCGAGCAGGCCCTTGGCATCGCTCTTGCCGCTGCACACCACGCCCAGGTCCTTGTAGCTCTCATGGTTCTCGTAGCTGTAAAAGCCCCCGACCATGCGCTTGCGCGTGGAGGTGACGATGCGCGCCACCGCCCGCACCTGCAGCTTGACGCCCGAGACGGGCTTGCCCGACGGCGTCAGCGACAGCGCCTGGAAGCTCAGCTTCTTGTCGGTGGAGGCCCAGTTCTCGGCCTTGATGCCAGCAACCACCGATGCAGGCCAGATCACGCTGTGGTGGCTGATGGTCTGCACCTCGCCATTGGGGTCGGAAAAACTCGCCTCCAGCAGCAGATCCTGCGGCGCCACCGAGCTGGGCACCTGCTCAATCTCGGCCTTGCCCACGCCATTGGCATCCAGGGTCAGCGCCAGCTTGTCGGCAATCACGCGGCGGTCATTGCTGTAGTCCTCGCCATCGTTGCCCGCGCCGGGCAGCTTGCGGCTCAGATAAGGCCGGCCAAACGAGAACGTGTCATAGTCCTCAAAGCTCACCGCATGCGACTGGATCGCGGCCGAGACCTTGACCGCCTCCTTGGCCGCTGCGCCGCCCGAGAGGTAGGACAGCTGCACCTGGGCGCCGAGCTTGCCCGGCTGCACGATGGGTGCAGGCTGGTCCGGCGTCACGCTGCCCTTGAACACCGGCAGGCGGTACTCTTCCACCCGGAACGAGCCGGTCTGCATCTCCATCGAGCCCCATTTGCCCTTGCCGCCCTTGAGCGTGATGCGGTAGGTGCCCAGCTTGGCGGCTTTGGGAATCTTGAACTCGGACACGGCCGACAGGCCCTGGCCCGGACGCTCCAAGCTGATGGGCAGCTCAAACTCATCATTGCTGCCCACATGGGTGATGACCACCTGGTTGGGCAACTGCTCCTTGCCGGGCAGCCCCAGGCCGCCCATGGTCTGGCTGCGGATCAGGTGCTTCATCGACACCGTCTCGCCAGCGCGCAGCAGGCTGCGGTCCAGCACCGTGTGGGCGATCACATCCTGCACCGGGCTGCTGTCGGTCTCGAGGTTGAAGCGCCAGCTCTCGATGCCGCGCTGCCAGTCGCTCCAGACAAAGGCCATGTCCTGCTTGCCGTCGACCGTGGCGCGCGCGCTCACAAAGTAGGCAGCGCTGGTGTCGCTGTTGGAGCCGGCCTCGCAGCGCACCTGCGCCTGGGTGTCGAGCTTGTCAAAACGGGCCACGCCGTCCTTGTCGGTCGTGCCCTGCACCAGCGTCTTGCCGTCGCAGCTGGAGATACGCACCTGCGCATTGGCCACCGGCTTGCCCTTGTCCAGGCTGGTCACCCAGGCCATCGCGTTTTCACGGCCCAGCTTGAAGTGCACGCCCAGGTTGGTCACCAATGCCGAGCTGCGCACAAACATCACGCGGCGGGCGCTGTCGTAGTCGGTGTTGAGCAGCGCGTCACCCAGCATTGGCGAGGCGATCTCGACCACATGGAAACCGGTCTCCAGCGGAATGCCCACGACCTCGAAGGGGCGCGGGTCCTTGCTGTCTGTCTTGGGCAGCGCCAGCTTCTTGCTAGTGGCCTGGCCTTCGAGCAGCGAGAGCATGCGGGTCTCGACATAGTTCTTGTCGCCATCGGGCAGCACATTGGGCAGCGGTATCTTGCTGTCCTGCGCCGCCTGCTTGCGGCTGACCTGCCAGTTGTCATAGCGCTGCAGTTTGCGGTACCAGCGGATGATGTCGGCATCGCTTTGCAGCTGCAGGGTCGAGACAGTGCCCTTGTCCTCGATCGACAGGCCCTGGATCTGCAGGTCCTGCTCCACATTGCGCAGGGTTACCGGGAACATCGCCGGGCCCTTGTCGCCTTCGGCAAAGCGCTCGACCACGCCAAACGGCGAGGCGGCAAACTTGGCCAGCGGCGGCATCAGCCCGCTTTGCACCTGCAGCGGGAACAGGTTGGCATTGGCCAGCGGCCGGTCCGATTCGTCCTTGAAGCCCTGGGGCAGCACGATACGCATCGTCTCCTTCTCGCCAAAGGGCGGCGCAAACTGCAGGCGGTTGACCTCGCCCTCTTCGCCGTCATCGGGAAAGCTCGCCTTGACCCGGCCCTTGGAAGTCTCCAGGAAGATGCCTTCGGCGAGCTTGCGGTCTACCGAAGCGCTGAAAAGCAGGTTGAGCGGGCGGATCGGCAGGCAGCCGGCCTGCGCATTGGCGCGCTCGCAGCTGAACTCGGCCGTGAACGGCGGGCGCACCTGGTAGTCGAAGCGGCGCTCACGCGTCTGCTTGACGCCGTTGTCGGTGCTCACCCCCGCGCCCACCACCAGGCTCATCTGGGCGCCCTCGGGCAAGGCCCGCTGGCATTGCAAGGCGACATGGCGGCGTGGCCGCTGCTGCAAGCTATCGCGGCCAAACTGGCTTTGCATGAAGTCATCGGACTCCGAGGCGGAGAGGATGCGCACTGGAATGCGCTCCCCAATGCCCTTGACCGTGCACCAGGTGTTGTCCTGCACCGAGCTGGTCACGACATCGGCATTGAACTGCAGGCCAAAGAACTGGCGGCTGTCGAGCGGCTGGTAGCTGCTGGGCACCACGCGCGTCACCGACGGCCCTCCGGTGGCAAAGCGGTACTGGGCCGCGCCCTTGACCGGCTCGCCGGCAACATCCTTGAGGTTGGCGACCTTTTCGACCGTGCAACGCACACCGGGCGGCAGGTCATCGGCCAGGTCAAACACCCATTCGCGCGGGCCCGTCCAGCGTCCCGTCCCCTGGCTCTGGGCCTGTTTGTTGTCGCAGTCGAGTTTGACGGGCGCTGCCGCACGCAGATCGCCCATCGGCACCACCGCCGCATCGAACTTGACGACTATTTGCCGGACCCGGGCCACCTCGCCCTGCGGTGACACCGATGTGATGCTTGTGGCATGGGCGGACAGGCCCAGCGCGGCCCAGCCGGCGCCCGCCAGCCAGCGTTGTAATGTTGTATTCACGGAGCTCTCCCCTAGGATGGTGAGAGCGTACCAAAATTAGCCTGCGCCAGTGTTGGCTGGCCGCCCAGGGCAGCCAGGTGTTTCATTTGGCAACAAGATGACGCTATGGATTAGGCCAATGGCTTGCCGGGGCTCTGCCGATGCATGCCATGGTGCGAGCTGCGCAAGCCAAGGTCACTGGGGCTGGAAGCCGCTGTCGCGGATGATGCGGGCCCAGACGGCCGAATAGGCGCGCTCGCGGGCCAGCAGCTGCTCGGGTGTCATATAGCCCACGCTCAGCCCCATGCCCACCAGCTGCTCATGCACATCGGGGGCGGCCACGGCCTTGGCAACCGCCTGCGATGCGGCCTGCACCATCTCGGGGGGCGTGCCGGCGGCGGCGTATATGCCGTAGTAGGGCATGTCTTCCAGGCCCGGCAGGCCCAGTTCGCTCAAGGTCGGCACATCGGGCAAGGCCTGCTGGCGCTTGCCGCCCAGCACGGCCAGCACGCGGATCTTGCCGGCCTTGTGGCTTGCGATGAAATCCTGCACCGAGCCGATGCCCGCAGGGATCTGGTTGCCCATCATGTCGGCCAGCATCGGCGCGCTGCCCCGGTAGGGCACGGACACCAGGTCGGTCTTGAAGCGCTGGTTCAGCACCCGCACCAGGAACTCCGGCGTCGATGCCGGCGCTGGAATGCCCACCGCACTCTTGCCGCCCTGCTTTTTGAGCCACTGCAGATAGGCCTCGAAGCTGCGCACGCCCAGGCCGTCGGAGACCGCAATCGCATTGACAAAGCTGGCAAAGCCCGCCACCGGCACAAAGTCCGCATGCGGGTCAAACCCCGGGTTCTTGATGACCTGGGGCAGGATGGAGATCGTGTGGTCGTGGGTGACGAAAAAGGTCGCGCCATCGGCTGGTGAGGCCTTGAGGATCTGGGCCGCAATCTGGCCGCCGGCGCCGGGCTTGTTCTCCACCACCACCGAGGTACCCAGGCTGTCCTTCATCTTCTCGGCCAGCAGGCGCGCGATCACATCGGTGCCGCCGCCAGGTGGAAAGCCCACCAGCAGCCGCACCGGCTTGCCCTTGTTGTAGCCCGCTGCCCAGCTGGGGCCAGCCAGCCACCCGGCCGCAGCAGCGGCCAGCAGTTGCAGGGAGACATGGCGGCGGCTCAAGGACATGCGTAGCTTTCAAGAAGAAGGACAAGCCAATCAAGCAAGGCTTATGCCAGGCGCGTGCGGTGCTTGGCCAGCTGGGCACGCACCTGCACGGGCGCGGTGCCCCCCAGCGTGTTGCGGGCATTGAGCGAGCCTTCGAGGCTCAGCGCCTCGAACACATTGGCTTCGATGTTGGGGTTGAAGGCCTGCAGCTCGGCCAGTGGCAGCTCGGTCAGGTCCACGCCCTTTTGCGAGGCCAGCTTGACGGCATGGGCCACGGTCTCGTGGGCATCGCGGAAAGGCAGGCCCTTCTTGACCAGGTAATCGGCCAGGTCGGTGGCAGTGGCATAGCCCTTGAGCGCAGCGGCGCGCATATTGTCGGCGTTCACGGTGATGCCGCCTTCCTTGGCGCCAGTCGCTGGGTTGACCTGGCCGCCGATCATCTCGGCGAAGATGCGCAAGGTGTCCTTCAGGGTGTCCACGGTGTCGAACAGCGGCTCCTTGTCTTCCTGGTTGTCCTTGTTGTAGGCCAGCGGCTGGCCCTTCATCAAGGTGATCAGGCCCATCAGGTGGCCGACCACGCGGCCGGTCTTGCCGCGTGCCAGCTCGGGCACATCAGGGTTCTTCTTTTGCGGCATGATCGACGAGCCGGTGGTGAAGCGGTCGGCAATGCGCACAAAGCCAAAGTTCTGGCTCATCCAGATGATCAGCTCTTCCGACAGGCGGCTGATGTGCACCATGCACAGCGAGGCTGCTGCGGTGAACTCAATCGCGAAATCGCGGTCGCTGACGCCGTCCAGCGAGTTCTGGGACACGCCTTCCATGCCCAGCGTCTGGGCCACGCGCTCGCGGTCCAGAGGGTAGGTGGTGCCGGCCAGCGCGGCGCTGCCCAGCGGCAGCACATTGACGCGCTTGCGCACATCCAGCATGCGCTCGGCATCGCGCTTGAACATTTCCACATAGGCCAGCAGATGGTGGGCAAAGCTCACCGGCTGGGCCACCTGCAGGTGGGTAAAGCCCGGCAGGATCACGTCGACATTCTTCTCGGCCACTTCGACCAGTGACAGCTGCAGCTCGCCCAGCAGGCCTTCGATCAGGTCGATCTCACCGCGCAGCCACAGGCGCACGTCGGTGGCGACCTGGTCATTGCGGCTGCGGCCCGTGTGCAGGCGCTTGCCCGCGTCGCCCACCAGCTGGGTCAGGCGCGCCTCGATGTTCAGGTGCACGTCTTCGAGGTCCAGCTTCCACTCAAAGCTGCCCGCTTCGATCTCCGAGGTGATCTGCGCCATGCCCTGCTCGATGGAGGCCAGGTCCTGCTCGCCGATGATCTTCTGGGCGCAGAGCATCTGCGCGTGGGCCAGGCTGCCCTGGATGTCTGCCTGCCACAGGCGCTTGTCGAAAAACACACTGGAGGTGTAGCGCTTGACCAGATCGCTCATGGGTTCGGAGAACAGCGCCGACCAGGCTTCGGACTTGGAATCGAGCTGGTTGTGCGAAGGAGACGAAGCTTGTGGTGTAGACATGAAGGTCGCAATATTCGGGTTAAGCTGCCAGTTGCGCTGCGGAAACACAGCCCGCGGTGCTGTGCCTGAGGCCCGCCAAAGCCCTGGGCGAAAAACCAGGATTTTATCGACCCTGCAGGACCATGCCAGCAACATCAACTAATCCAGCACCGCGCGAAGCCATCGTCGGCACCGCCTATGTGTTTGATGCCTGCACCGCCAGCGTGATCGGCCGCACCGTGGCCCTGGTCGAGACCGTGGTGGCCATTGCCGCCGCCTTTGGTGCCAGCGGCCTGGCTGACTGGTTCTTTCAACTCGCCCTGCTTACCGCCGTGGTTCTGCCCGCCAGCCTGCTGTGGCTGGTGCTGGCCTGCCAGCAAAAAAAGCTGCTGCAGCGCTGCAGCACGCGCGTGCAGTACCTGGCGGGCGCCGCGCTGGGCGTAGTCTGCGGGCTCTTGGCAGCTCTGCTCTACCAGTGGACCACCTTGTCGGCGCAAACGGCCTGGCTGGCCAGCGCAGCGGCCGGGGGCTTCTTGGCAGCGATGGTGGTGGTGGGCCTGCAGTGGCGCGCCCAGGCCCGCACGCCGGCGGCCACCACCGCGCGCCTGGCCGAGCTGCAGGCGCGCATCCGCCCGCACTTCCTCTTCAATGCGCTCAACAGCGCCATTGCGCTGGTGCAGGACCACCCGCAAAAAGCCGAGGCCATGCTCGAAGACCTGAGCGACCTGTTCCGCCATGCGCTGACCGAAAAGCGCGAGGCCTCGACCCTGGCCGAGGAGGTGATGCTGGCGCGCCGCTACCTGTCGATCGAGCAAATCCGCTTTGACGACCGCATGGCCGTGCGCTGGAACCTGGACTCGCGCGCCGATGACGCCACCGTGCCGCCGCTGTTTTTGCAGCCGCTGGTGGAGAACGCCGTCAAGCACGGCATCGAGCCCAGCCATGGCCATGGCCGCATCAGCATTGCCACGCGCCGGCGGGGCAATATGGTGCAGATCCAAATCATCAACACCACGCCACGCCCTTTTAGCGCCCCCCAGCCCGAGCGGCGCGCCGGCACCGGCACGGCCATCCTGAATGTGAAAAAGCGCCTGCGCCTGCTCTACGACCTCGAATACGACTTCAAGGCGACGAGCAAGGACGGCATCTACATGGTGCGCATCAGCATCCCCGCCTGAGCGGGGGCAAATACACGATGGCCGGTGTTGGCAGGCGGCACCGGGCTCCGCTAGCATAGCGGCCATGCGAGTATTGATTGTGGATGATGAAGCGCTGGCCCGAAGCCGGCTGCGGCGCCTGCTGGTCGAGATAACACCAGCGCCCAGCGCCGTGCACGAGGCCGCCAACGCCGCAGAGGCACTGCAGGCGCTGGCCAGCGCCTCGGCGCAGAGCCTGCCCTTTGATGTGCTGCTGCTGGACATCCATATGCCGGGCCACAGCGGCATGGACCTGGCGCGCCAGCTGCAGCAGCAGCCCACAGCCCCCGCCGTGGTCTTTGTCACCGCCCACCCGGAGCATGCGCTGAGCGCCTTCGAGGTCAATGCCGCCGACTACCTGACCAAGCCGGTGCGGCGCGAGCGCCTGGCCGCTGCGCTGCACAAGGTGGCCCTGGTCGCCCAGGCCCATGCGCTGCGCCAGGCGCCGGCCCAGACCGAGCCGGATGCCGAGACCGACACCTTGCTGATCACCGACCGGGGCCGCACCGAACGGGTGCGCCTGGCCGATGTGCTGTATTTCAAATCCGAGCTGAAATATGTGACCGTGCGCACCGCCACCCATGCCTACCTGTGGTCGGGCAGCCTCAATGATCTGGAGACGCGCTTTGCCAAGCGCTATTTGCGCGTGCACCGCAATGCGCTGGTGGCGCCGTCTGCGATACGCTGCCTGGAAAAAGCCTGGGGCGGGGACGACAGCGACGGCTGGCAGCTGCGCCTGTTTGGCATCGAGGATGTGCTGCTGGTCTCGCGGCGCCAGCTGCCGGTGGTGCGGGCCTTGCTGGCCAACAAGGGCAACGGCCTGCGCGCAGGCGCCTGATACCCGCCCTCTTATGCCTCAGTGTTTGTGCCCGTCGTGGTCCCCATGCGCGTCATTCGCGCCATGGGCCTCATGCTGCGCGGCCGGGCCATGCCCATGGTGGTCATGGTCGCCATGCGCCCAGGTGCTGACCGCGCTCACCACCACCATGCCGATGGCCAGCCAGACCACCTGCTGCACCGTCTGCTTGGCCGTCAGCTGGCGCTGCAGCTGCGGGATCAGATCGGCGAGGGCCACATAGATAAAGCTGCTCGACGCAATGGCCAGAAAGTACGGTAGAAAGTCCGCCAGTGAGCTGACCAGGAAATAGCCGACGACGCCGCCCAGCGCCGTCACCGCGCCGGCGAGCGATAGCTTGAGCAGCGCCACCTTGCTCTGGCTGCGGCTGCCGTTGCCCGACAGCACGACCAGGTCACCCATGTGGTGGGGCACCTCATGGGCCAGCACCGAGATGGCCGCCACAATGCCCAGCCACATATCGGCCATGAAGGCCGAGGCAATCAGAATGCCATCGCCAAAGCAGTGCACGCTGTCGCCGGTCAGCAGCGACCAGCCGCCCGCGCTGTTGTTGTGCGTGTGGCCGTGGTGGTGGTGTGCATGGCCATGCTGGCCATCGGCGTGCTCGCCGTCCGCATGCTCGCCATGGGCATGGCCGCGCTCTTCGGGCAGCGCATGGCGGTGCTCATGGCCGTGGTGCCAGAGCTCCGCCTTGTCCAGCAAAAAGAAAAATACCAGCCCCAGCAGCAGCACCACAAACAGCGCCTTGGGGTTGATCTGGCTCTCGAAAGCCTCGGGCAGCAAATGCACAAAGGCGGTAGCGAGCAAGGCGCCTGCGGCCAGGCTCAGCAGGTGCTGGGCACCAAAGCGGCTGCCCTGGCTGCCAATGCCCGTGCGCATCAGCGCTGCGGCCACCCACACGCTGCCCAAACCGGCAGCAAGGGTCGCCAGCACGATTGCGATCAAAGTCATGAAACCATCCTTCAGCGGGGCCGGGCTTGGCAAAAACGCCGCCAACCCGGGCGGGCCCATCGCTCACCCGCGCAGCCCCCGGGCACCCGTGCCCCCTCCAACATGCCGCGCATGGTAGCACTTTGTTGCAACGCAGTTGCATTAACCGCCCCAAATCCTGTGCGAGTGACAGGGCTTGGGGCGGTGGGTCTGGCACCTGAGCGACTGCCCGCATCAGGCAGCGCTACAGGCATCAGGGTCAGTGCGCTTTTTCCCAGTTCGGGCCAAAGCCGATCTCGGCGATCAACGGCACCTTCAGGTCGGCCACGCTGGCCATGATGGCCGGGATCTCCGTGCGCAGCCATTCCTGCTCGGCAGCGGGCAGCTCGAACACCAGTTCATCGTGCACCTGCATGATGACCAGCACCTCGGGCTTGTCTGCATCGAGCTTGGCCTGCACAGCGACCATGGCCTTCTTGATCAAATCGGCCGCCGTGCCCTGCATGGGGGCATTGATCGCAGCGCGCTCTGCCGCTTTCTTGCGCGGGCCATTGCCGCCATTGATCTCGGGCAGCACCAGGCGCCGGCCGAACACGGTCTCGACATAGCCCTGCGCATGGGCCAGCTCGACGGTCTGGTCCATGTAGCGCTTGACGCCGGGGTAGCGCTGGAAATACTTGTCGATATAGGCGGCAGCGGCCTTGGTCTCGATGCCCAGGTTCTTGGCCAGGCCAAAACTGCTCATGCCGTAGATCAGGCCAAAGTTGATGACCTTGGCATAGCGGCGCTGCTCGCTGCTGACCTGGTCCAGCGCCACACCAAACACCTCGGCGGCGGTGGCGCGGTGCACATCCAGCCCATCGCGGAAGGCGTTGAGCAAGGCCTCGTCACCCGACAGATGCGCCATGATGCGCAGCTCGATCTGCGAGTAGTCGGCGCTGGCAATCAGCTTGCCCTCGGGCGCAACAAAGGCTTCGCGAATGCGCCGGCCTTCGGCCGTGCGCACGGGGATGTTCTGCAGGTTGGGGTCGTTGCTGGACAGGCGTCCGGTGACGGCCACCGCCTGCGCATAGTGCGTGTGCACGCGGCCATCGCTGGGCAGCGCCATCTGCGCGAGCTTGTCGGTATAGGTGCCCTTGAGCTTGGACAGCGAGCGGTGCTCCAGGATCTTGGCCGGCAGCGGGTAGTCCTCGGCCAGCTTTTCCAGCACTTCTTCGTCGGTGCTGCGCGCGCCGGTGGCGGTTTTCTTCACCACCGGCAGGCCCAGCTTGTCAAAAAAGATCTCGCCCAGCTGCTTGGGGCTGCTCAGGTTGAACTGCTGGCCGGCAATCTCATAGGCCTCGGCCTCCAGCGCCAGAATGCGCCGGCCCAGGTCATTGCTCTGACGCGCCAGCTCGGGCGCATCGATGCGCACGCCATTGCGCTCGATGCGGAACAGCGCCTCGCTGGTCTGCATCTCCAGCGCGTAGATGTGCGCGAGGCCGGCATTGGCCTCGATGCGCGGCCACAGCACGCGGTGTACATCCAGGGTCTGGTCCGAGTCTTCGCAGCTGTAGGCTGCGGCCTTGTCCACCGGCACCTGGGCAAATGGGATCTGGCCCTTGCCCTTGCCGCAGAGGTCTTCGTAGCTGATGCCGGTGCGGCCCGTGTGGCGCAGCGCCAGGCTGCCCAGGTTGTGGGGGCGGTCGGCTTCGAGCACATAGGACTGCAGCATGGTGTCATGCGCATAGCCCTGCACGCGGATGCCATGGTTGGCCAGCACATGCTGGTCGTATTTGACATGCTGGCCCAGCTTCTTTTTGCTGGCGTCTTCCAGCCAGGGCTTGAGCTTGGCCAGCACCAGGTCGATGGGCAACTGCTCGGGCACATCCAGGCCTTCATGGCGCAGCGGCACGTAGGCGGCCTCACCCACCTGCACGCTGAACGAGATGCCGACAATGCGGGCCTGCATTTCGTCGAGCGAATCGGTTTCGGTATCCAGCGCGGTCAGCTCGGCTGCCTGCAGCTTGCGCAGCCAGGCATCCAGATCGGCCTCGGTCAGGATGGTGTGGTAGACCACATCGCGCTGCTGGGCCTCGATGGCCACCTCGGTCACGGCGGCATCGGCGCTGTCAAACAGGCCCGCCTGGCCGGAAGCGCTGTCGCCCGCCGCCTTGGCCGACGCCGGGGCAGCGGCAGAGCCCAGCGCACGCGCCAGGCCCTTGAAGCCATATTGCTCGTAGAACGGCACCAAGGCCACGGCATCGGGCTCGCCCAAGGTGATGCCATCGAACGCAGGCAGGCCCTGGATATAGTCGTCCAGCGCGCAATCGGTCTTCATCGTCACCAGTTGGCGGCTAAGCGCCAACTGGCCGCTGGCGATGGCATCGCGCAGGTTCTGGCCGGCAACGCCCTTGATCGTGTCGGCCTTGGCGATCAACTGGTCGAGCGAGCCGTGCTCCTCCAGCCATTTGGCAGCGGTCTTGGGGCCCACCTTGCTGACGCCGGGCACGTTGTCGACCGTATCGCCTACCAGGGCCTGGTAGTCGACCATCTGCGAGGGCGGCACGCCAAACTCGGCGGTGACGCCGGCGACATCGCGGCGCTTGCCGTTCATCGTGTCGATGATGGTCACATGCTCATTGACCAGCTGGCTCAAATCCTTGTCACCGCTGGAGACGATCACCTGGATGCCTTGCTGCGAGGCCATCTGCGCCAAGGTGGCGATCACGTCATCGGCCTCGACACCGGGCACGGCCAGAATCTTCCAGCCCAGCAGCTGCACCACCTCGTGGATCGGGGCGATCTGCGAGCGCAGATCATCGGGCATCGGTGAGCGCGTAGCCTTGTACTCGGTGTAGAGCGTGTCGCGGAAGGTCGGGCCACTGGCATCGAAAACACAGACCGCGTAGTCGGCCTGTATGTCTTTACGCAACGCCTGCATCATGTTGACCATGCCGCGGATGGCGCCGGTGGCCGGGCTGGCAGGATCGCCGGGAACCGCCCGAAGATCGGGCATGGCATGGTAGGCACGGTACAGATAGCTGGAACCGTCCACCAGCACTAAAGTAGGAGGATTACGCATATTGACATTGTGCCCGGTACGCAAACACCGGGTGACAACTTACAATTGGGCCATGCGCGCAATTACCACTTCTTTCATCGCCCAGGCCCTGGCACTGGTGCTGGCAGCCCCTGCGCTGGCCCAGCAACCCGCAGTTCCTGCCCCGGCGCCTGCGGCGCAACCCGCTGCACAGCCTGCCGACGCGGCGCCCGCCAACGACAAGTACAACCAGAAGGCCGAGTACATCCGGGTGGAAGACGCGGGCAGCCGCATCGACGAGGTGCGCATTGGTGGCCAGACCCAGAGCATCCATGTGCAGCCCAAGGTGGGCAATATGCCCGCCTACGAGGTCAAGCCCACCGACGGCGCCCGCGCCCGCCCTGACGGTTTTGGCGACACCCCAAGCAAGAAGCGCGTCTGGAACATCGGCAATTTCTGAGCGCGATACCAGAGCGAATAGCCCAGCGCCGCGCAGGCTTGCGATAATCGCCCCTTTGCACCCGCC
The DNA here is from genome assembly GCF_014076495.1 of Comamonas koreensis. NCBI lineage: Bacteria > Pseudomonadati > Pseudomonadota > Betaproteobacteria > Burkholderiales > Comamonadaceae > Comamonas > Comamonas koreensis. The sequence goes on from NZ_CP043575.1 coordinate 4,490,222, forward strand.
GCTTTGCGGGCCAGGCCAGCCACAGAGGCTGGCCTTGTTTTTGTAGTGACGATATACATCCATGGCTGTTTTCACCGAAGTATCCGACAAGGCTGCCAAGGCCTTGCTCAAGCGCGTCCCACTGGGCGATTTCGTCTCGTTGCGCGGTATTGAAGGCGGTATTGAAAACACCAACTACTTTCTGACCACCAGCCAGGGCGAGTATGTCTTGACCCTGTTTGAGCGCCTGCGCGCCGACCAGCTGCCGTTTTATCTGTACCTGATGAAGCACCTGGCCAAGGCCGGCGTACCCGTGCCCGAGCCCCAGGCCGATGGCAAGACCGGCGACATCCTGCTGCAGGTTGAGGGCAAGCCCGCGGCCATCGTTGGCAAGCTGCCCGGCAAGAGCCAGCTGGCGCCGCAAGCGGCGCATTGCCAGTCGCTGGGCGAGGTGCTGGCCAAAATGCACCAGGCCGCCCTCGACTACCCGCGCCAGCAGCCCAATCTGCGTGGCCTGCCCTGGTGGAACGAGACCGTGCCCGTCGTGCTGCCCTACCTGGACAGCGCGACTGCCGAGCTGCTGCGCAGCGAGCTGGCCTACCAGAACCATGTGGCGCAAAGCTCGGCCTATACCGCGCTGCCGCGCGGCCCGGTGCATGCCGACCTGTTCCGCGACAACGCCATGTTCGAGGGCGAGACCTTGACCGGCATCTTTGACTTCTATTTCGCCGGCGTCGACACCTGGCTGTTCGACATCGCCGTCGTCATCAACGACTGGTGCATCGACCTGGCCACCGGCGCCATCGACCTGACACGTGCTGATGCGCTGCTGGCCGCCTACCAGGCCGTGCGCCCGCTGCAAGCCTGCGAGCGCGAACTGCTCAACGCCATGCTGCGCGCAGGCGCGCTGCGTTTTTGGATCTCGCGCCTCTGGGACTTCTACCTGCCGCGCGAAGCCTCGCTGCTCAAGCCGCACGACCCGACCCATTTCGAGCGGGTGCTGCGCGAGCGCCTGGCCACGCCTTACCAGCTGAAATAAGCGACCTGCTCAAAGCCACGCAGGGCGCGCCCGCGCGCACCATGCCCATATAGGCGCCTGCCCCTTGGGCGCATGGGTTACAGTGCGCCATCCCCTTTGATTTTTTATCGCTGCAGCCCACGCTGCAGCGCGCTGGTGCATGAAACTTCGTATCGCCACTGCCCGCCAGGGTGTTGCCTGGGTGCAAGACGGCTTCAAAACCTTCAAGACACAGGCCCTGGCCCTGACCTCGCTGTTCTTTCTGTCGATGATGGTGATGTCCCTGATCGGCGCCATCCCGATTGCCGGCACCTTTATCGCGCTGGCGCTGCTGCCGGTTTCCACGCTGTGCATGATGATTGGCGCCGCGTTGAGCACGCAGGGCGCGCGCCCGACCTTGCCGGTGGTGCTGGCTGCGCTGCGTGTCGACAAGGAGCGGCGCAACGCTTTTGTCGTGCTGGGCGTCTTTTATGCGCTGTCGTTCCTGCTGGTGTTGGGGTTTTCTGCGCTGTTTGATGGCGGCCAGTTCGCGCGCCTGAACCTGATGGGCGGCGAGATCACGCGTGAGATCGTCGAGCAGCCCGCTTTCCAGCAGGCCATGTTCGCCACGATGCTGCTGTACATCCCGCTGTCGCTGCTGTTCTGGCATGCGCCTGGCCTCATTTACTGGCACCGCGTGCCTGCCATCAAGGCCGTGTTCTTCAGCCTGATCGCCTGCAGCCGCAATATCGGCGCCTTCACGATGTTTGGCCTGGCCTGGATGGCTGTAGGCATCGGCTTTGGCATCGCGATGGCGCTGCTGTCAGCCTTGCTGGGCACTTTGCTGGGCGCCTGGGCCGCCGCCGCCATTGCCATTGCCGGCTCGCTGATGCTGGCCGCCATGTTTCTGACCTCGGTGGTGTTTAGCTTTCGCGACTGCTTTGAAGCGCCGGAGCAGACCGACAGCATCGCACTCTGAATCCCACCCGCATATCCCAGCCCGGCCTGTGCCCCACAGCCCGGGCTTTTTTCATCGCTGGGAGCCTTCGCCGTGGTGCAGGCGGTGCAGGTTCGTTCGGTCTTCCAGGCTGGACAGCGCCCGCGCAAACACAATGCCCAGCGCCGCGCCCAGTACCGTGTCGAGCACCCGCTCCAGCGGCATGGCCAAGGGGGCCTGGGGCGAAGAAGCCAGGTGCGTCATCAGCAAGGCCATCGGCGTGACGGTGATCTGGCCCAAGGCGTAGTTGTAGCCAATGCTCACCTCGGTGATGAACTGCAGCGCGACGATGGCAGCGGCAATCCACCAAAACGATGGATCCAACGCCAGAATCAGACCAGCGACCAGCGCGCCCAGCATCGTGCCCACCATGCGCTGCAGCGCCCGATTCATCGTGATGTGCAGATGGCTGCCCTGCATCACCGCGGTGGCACCAATCGCCGCCCAGGCCGGATGCTGCCAGCCAGCGGCCTGGGCCACCCAGGCGGCCAGACCGGCACCGAGCACAATGCGGCCGGCAGCGGCCAGCTCGGCGGGCCAGGGCTGCTGCGGCTGCGCAGGCAGCTGCACGCGCTGCACCGCGTTATGGCGCAGGCCATCGGTGGCCCAGCAGACCAGCGCGGCCAGCAGGCCACCGGCCAAGGTGCCCAAGGTCCGCTCCAGCAGCTGCTGCCCGCTGTGCACTGGCGCCAGTGACGCACCAGCTGCGAACACCACAATCACCGCGCCCGGCCCACCCAGGCGCCAGTGGCTGACGGCCAAGGTGGCCGCTCCCGCCACCAGCGCCAGCACCGCGACCATGCCCTGGGCGGGCATCCCGGCCCAGGAGGCAAGCGATGGCACAAACACCGCCGCGCACAGCATGACCGCGCAAATACCAACGATGCGCATGCGCCGACCGGGTGCGGCAAAACGGCCAAACAAGGCGGCCAACGCACCTAGCCCCAAGGGCCCCACCAGCTGTGGCCAGGGCGACAGGCGCGCCACCACCAGGGCCAGCAGCACTGCAAGTGCTGCCTGCATGGCCGCGACCAGCGCAATGTGCAGGGAGGGAAGCGGTTGCAGGCGGACGCTGTCACGCAGCTGGCGCAGCGACAGCAGGTGGCGCAGCGCCTGGTGGCGGCCAATGGCGGGGGTGGACATATCGATCTTGCGGACTGGGGTCATGGACATCCTCGTCTACCCAGCGCCTGACCAACGCGCAAACCGGCCGGCGCAGCGGCCAGGCAGTCTGGCTGGGATAGGAAAGTGGAGACTCACCCGCTAAAAAAGCAGCATGGGCGCCATCCCTGTGCGCATACAAGGATGGCTCGCGCAGGTCCTGGCAGGGATGCCGGACCGGGACGCGGCAAGGCTGCGCATGCCGATGAGTAAGCGATATAGTATCCTATGCAACTATTAATGGCAAGTCTGAGGTTGGTACCCACTATCCCAAAGCCACCTGCCAGGCTTGCAATGGAGGTTTACACCACCGTCAGCTTGGCCACCGACAGCGCCAGCCACTTGGTGCCATGGCGCGGAAAATTCACCTGGGCGCGCGCATCGTCACCCGTGCCCTCCACCGCCAGCACCTTGCCTTCGCCAAACTTGTTGTGGAACACATGGGCGCCCTTTTTGATGCCATGCGCGGGCTCGGCCTTTTGCGCTGGCACGGGGGTTTTGCCCCACATGCTGGGCGCGGCATCGCCGTAACCACCGCCCGATGAGCGGCCGCCGCCTCCCCCGCCGTAAGCCAGGCTGCCCATGCCACTGCCAAAGCCCGAATGCTTGGGCGTGAGCCATTTGAGCGCGCCTTCGGGCAGCTCATCGAGAAAGCGGCTCCTCACGTTGTAGCGCGTCGTGCCGTGGAGCATGCGCGTCTGCGAGGTGCTCAGGTACAGGCGCTTGCGCGCCCGGGTGATGGCCACATACATCAGGCGGCGCTCTTCTTCGAGCCCGCCGGTGTCGGTCATCGCATTCTCGTGCGGGAACAGGCCCTCTTCGAGCCCGCCGATAAAGACCACATCAAACTCCAGGCCCTTGCTGGCATGCACGGTCATCATCTGCACGGCATCCTGGCCCGCCTGGGCCTGGTTGTCACCGGCCTCCAGTGCGGCATGCGTGAGGAATGCCACGAGCGGCGACAAGGTCTCGCCGGTGTCGGGGTTCACCATCGCCGGATTGGCGGCATCGGGCAGCGGGGTATCGAGCAGCGGGGCATCCGGGTCCAGCCCTTGGCTCACGGGGCTTTGGCCACTGCCTGGCACGCCCATGGCCTGCTGCTCATCAAGCGGTATCGCTATGGCATCCTTGCCAAAGCCTTCCTGCGTGACAAAGCTCTCGGCGGCGGTCACCAGTTCGCCCAGGTTGTCGATGCGGTCGGCGCCTTCCTTTTCGCTCTGGTAGTGCTCGATCAGGCCGCTCACCACCAGCATGCGCTCGATGGTCTCGCGCAAGGTCTTGCCCTGGGTTTCCTCGCGCAGCACATCGATCATCGCGACAAAGGACTGCAGCTTGGTGCCCGCCTTGCCGGCGACGGCGGTGACCGCGTCGTACAAGGAGCAACCAGCGGCCTGCGCGCCTTCCTGCAGTTGCTCGGTGGTGCGCGCACCAATGCCGCGTGGCGGAAAGTTCACCACCCGCATGAAGCTGGTGTCGTCATGCGGGTTCTCGAGCAGGCGCAGATAGGCCAGCGCATGCTTGATTTCCGCACGCTCGAAAAAGCGCAGGCCGCCATACACGCGGTAGGGCACACCGGCATTGAATAGGCTGGTTTCCAGAATCCGGCTTTGGGCATTGCTTCGGTAGAGCACGGCAATCTCGCTGCGCGCAAAGCCATCGCTCTTGATCAGCGACTTGATCTCCTCGACCATCCACTGCGCCTCGGCCATGTCGGTGGCGCTCTCGGACACCCGCACCGGCTCGCCCGGGCCCTGGTCGGTGCGCAGGTTCTTACCCAGGCGGTTGCTGTTGTGGCTGATCAGCGCATTGGCGCTGTCGAGGATGTTGCTGTAGCTGCGGTAGTTCTGCTCGAGCTTGATCTGCTGGCGCACCTCGAACTCACGCACAAAATCCTGCATATTGCCCACGCGCGCTCCGCGGAAGGCATAGATGCTCTGGTCGTCGTCGCCCACGGCAATCACGCTGCTGTGGGACTGGAACTTGCCGCCCACCATGTCGCCGGCCAGCTGCTTGAGCCAGAGGTACTGCAGGCGGTTGGTGTCCTGGAACTCGTCGACCAGCATATGGCGAAAACGGTGCTGGTAGTGCTGGCGGATCGGCAGGTTGTCGCGCAGCAGCTCGTAGGAGCGCAGCATCAGCTCGCCAAAATCGACCACGCCTTCGCGCAGACATTGCTCTTCGTAGAGCTGGTAGAGCTCGACCTTCTTGCGCTCGGCCATGTCGCGGGCCTGCACATCCGACGGGCGCAGCCCCTCTTCCTTGCAGCCGCTGATGAAGTACTGCAGCTGCTTGGGTGGGAGCGCCTCCTCATCGACCTGGAACTGCTTGCACAGGCGCTTGATGGCCGAGAGCTGGTCTTGCGTGTCCAGGATCTGGAAGGTCTGGGGCAGGTTGGCCGATTTGTAATGCGCGCGCAGCATGCGGTTGCACAGCCCGTGGAAGGTGCCGATCCACATGCCGCGCACATTGATGGGCAGCATCGCCGACAGGCGGGTGAGCATCTCCTTGGCGGCCTTGTTCGTAAAGGTCACCGCCAGAATGCCGCCGGGCGTGGCACGGCCCGTCTGCAGCAGCCAGGCGATGCGCGTGGTCAGCACCCGGGTCTTGCCCGAGCCGGCGCCGGCCAGAATCAGCGCATGGCCGCCCTCCAAGGTGGCAGCGGCGAGCTGCTCGTCGTTGAGGCCATTGAGCAGTGGCAAATGGCCAGAACCACCGGCAACGGGCGGCAGCGCAAACAAATCATTCGAATCCATGCCAGCATTGTAGGGAGATCGGCAGGCCGGCGAGGCACCCGCCCGGCAAGCGCTTGGTGGTCTTGCTCACCGCCTGCGCATACTGCAGCGGCCGGCAAGGCTTTTGCAAAGCCGGTGCATGCTGCTAGAATCAGTCACCGGGCCCAAGTTTCTTGTGACCCGGTTTTTTTGTGCCCGCAACAGCGCAAAAGAGGGCTTTCCAACGCGAAGCGCCCTGCTCCGACCGGTCTCCAAGCCAAGCGCCCCATCGCTGCGAAATAGTTCGCTGCGACCTTTTATGGAGCTTGGAATCAAATGGAAATCTTCGACTACGACAACATTCTTTTGCTGCCCCGCAAGTGCCGCGTGGAGAGCCGCTCCGAATGTGACGCCAGCGTTGTCCTGGGCAACCGCACCTTCCGCCTGCCGGTGGTGCCTGCCAACATGAAGACCGTGCTGGACGAGAAGATCTGCAAGTTTTTGGCGCAACACGGCTACTTCTATGTGATGCACCGCTTTGACATCGACAATGTGGCCTTCACCAAGGCCATGCAGTCGCAAGGCCTGTTCGCCTCGATCTCGCTGGGCGTCAAGCAAGCGGACTACGACGTGGTCGACCGCTTTGTCGCCGACGACATCTGCCCCGAATACATCACCATCGACATCGCCCATGGCCATGCCGACAGCGTGAAGAACATGATCGGCTACCTGAAAGCAAAGCTGCCCGAGGCCTTTGTGATTGCCGGCAACGTGGCCACGCCCGAGGCCGTGATCGATCTGGAAAACTGGGGCGCCGATGCCACCAAGGTGGGCGTGGGCCCGGGCAAGGTCTGCATCACCAAGCTCAAGACCGGTTTTGGCACGGGCGGCTGGCAGCTGTCGGCGCTCAAATGGTGCGCACGCGTGGCGACCAAGCCCATCATTGCCGACGGCGGCATCCGCAGCCATGGCGATATCGCCAAGAGCATCCGCTTTGGCGCCACCATGGTGATGATCGGCTCGCTGTTCGCTGGCCATGAAGAATCGCCCGGCAAGACCGTTGAGCTCGACGGCGAGCTGTTCAAGGAGTACTACGGCTCGGCCAGCGACTTCAACAAGGGCGAGTACAAGCACGTCGAAGGCAAGCGCATCCTCGAGCCCATCAAGGGCAAGCTGCAGGACACGCTGATCGAGATGGAGCAGGACGTGCAGTCCTCGATCAGCTACGCAGGCGGCAAGCACCTGATGGACATCCGCAAGGTGAACTATGTGATCTTGGGCGGCGACAACGCCGGCGAACATCTGCTGATGTAAGCGCCTTCCTCGCGCGAGCCAGGCCCGGACTGGCTCGAACGGGCACGGCCCGGCAGCTTGCGGGCCATTTTTGCCTCTGCGGCAACGGGCCTGCCTGAAAAAACCGGAGTTGATATCGGTATTTTTCCGAGCAGGCGTAAAAATTAGTGCATAATACAAGGCTTGCTGCAGCACACTGCTGACAGCAAAAAATGTGGGCTCTTAGCTCAGTTGGTAGAGCAGCGGACTCTTAATCCGTTGGTCGAGTGTTCGAATCACTCAGGGCCCACCACATTTTTAGGCTTGCGATTGACCGCGCAGGCCAACGAAACAAAGCATTTCCAAGGTGCGACAGTTTCGGGCTCTTAGCTCAGTTGGTAGAGCAGCGGACTCTTAATCCGTTGGTCGAGTGTTCGAATCACTCAGGGCCCACCAAGTTCAACGGCCTAGGCTTATCGCCTAGGCCGTTTTTTATTTCCTCGCCCGCCCGTCCCTCATGCAACGCACCAGCGCGTGCGGTGCGTGATCGCCCTGCGCTTGTAGAATGCAGGAATCCGTCCTATCCCATCGCTATTTCTCCTCAGCCCTACCATGCGTCCCCTGTTCCCCTCCTTGCTCGCCGCCTTTGCGTTTGCAACCGCCTCCAGCGCTTTTGCCCATGTCACGGTCAGCAATCCCTGGGCACGCGCCACGGTCGCGCAGCAACAGGCCTCGGGCGTGTTCATGGAGCTGCGCTCGGCGCATGACAATGCCCAGCTCGTGGGCGTGAAGACCGACGCGGCCAGCAGCGCCGAAGTGCACGAGATGCGCATGGAAGACAACGTGATGAAGATGCGGGCTGTGCCCAGCGTCAGCCTGCCCAGCGGCCAGACCGTAAGCCTCAAGCCGGGCGGCTACCACATCATGCTGATGGGCCTGAAAAAACCGCTGACCGCTGGCGAAAACGTCGACCTGACGCTCGAAGTGCTGCACGCCGACGGCGCCAAGGAGAGCATTGCCGTCAGCGCCCCGGTGCGTGCCCTGGCTCCGGCAGCCAGCGCGCACCCACCGGCATCAGGCGGCCACCAGCACCAGCACTGATGGATTACAGCAGCAGGCCTGATCAGGCCTGTTGTTTATTTGAGCACTAAATAAGCCTTTGTATACAACTCAAGGGTGTACCCGGGGCTTCGCCACATAGCTGCCAAGAAAGCTAGTTACACTTTTCAAGCATGCCCGCGAATAATCTGGCTCAGAGAGCATAATATAGTTGCGCTCCATCAATTGTTCATTATTAATATATCCGAGATATTGACATATTATTACAAGCTTTGAAAATGGAACGGCGTCCATGCAAGGCATGTCTTGCACGAGCTGCTGTTTCCGCAACGCTTGAAGGTGAATGTGCCAGGGAGAGTTGTTATGTCCGAGTTGATCCTGCATGCCGCCCATTTGAGTGAAGCCCATCAACTGCGCTTTAGCTATTTGTTTGAAGTCGCAGCCAAGCACTGGCGCGACAAACAGCCTTCTCAGACCGCCAAGACCGCCACTGAGTTGTGGGTGATCGACGCCCACAGCGCGCCCGACGCCATCCAGAACCGCTCCAACAGCTCCTTCGTGCTGCTGATCGCCACCGATGACCAGGCCCAGGCTGCGCGCGCGCAGTGGCCCGACCAGATCGATGCCCAACTGCCGCCCGACTACAGCGTGGGGCGCCTGACCCAGCTGCTCGAACATATCAGCGTGCAAGCGCATGGCAAACGGCTGCGTGAGACCCTCAAGACCCGCCGCCAGCACAGCATGACCCTGTCGCATGATGTGCAGGTCAAGAATGCCGATGCCGCCTTCCTCAAGGCCACCGACCTGAACCAGCCCACGCTGGTGGTGGCCGAGCCTGCACCCGAGCCCGTGCTGGAGGCGCCCGCCACAACTGCCACAGCCCCCGCTGCCGCCCTGGGCAACCTGCCCGCTCCGGGCACGCGTTTTCGCATCAAGCGCTGGACCCAGCTGACCGGCAGCATGGCAGGCCAGGCGCACCGGCAGCTGCTGGCCGCGATGATCTCCGGTGACCGCGGTCTGGACGAACTGGCCGAACGCACCCAGCTCGAGCGCGGCGAGATCCTGCGCGTGCTGCAGGTCTTGCGCGGCAAAGGCGTGCTGGTAGAGACGGCAGCACCGGCAGCTGCTGAACCGGTGGCCCTGGCCACCCTTGCACCCCCGGCAACCCACACCGCCGAGCCCGGCCCGGCAGCGGCCAAGCTGGGCCTTTTCCGACAACTGAGCCGCTGGATCCACCAGAACCGGGCCAGCGACCCGCATTGACCACCTGACGGGAGGACCGCATGCACCACCCCATCAAACGCATCGTGCTGCTGGGCCCCATGGGCATCGGCAAGACCACGGCGATCCGCAGCCTCTGCGGCAGTCTGGCCATCGAGTGCGATGTCCCCAACCTGGACAAGCAGGCTCACGCCAAAGAGACCACCACGGTGGGCCTGGATTTTGGCGAAATCAAGCTCGACGATGAGGATACCTTGCAGGTCTACGGCTGCCCCGGCCAGGAGCGCTACGACTTTGTGCGCGAATGGGCGCTGTCGCTGGCCTTTGGTGCCATCGTGATGGTCGATATCCATGAGCCCCAGGCGATGGAGCAAACCATCGATCTGATCCAGCAGTGCCATGCGGCGCCCAATATCCAGGCTGTCGTGGTGCTGATTGCCCGGCCTGCATCGGCCGCGCAGCAGGAGATGTTCACGGTGCGCCTCTCGGCCCATGCCGAATGCGCCGTGCCCGTGCTCAGCGCCGACCCGCGCAACCCCTCGCAAATGCTCGACACCCTGGACATCATCGCCGCGATGCTGCCCGACGAAGTACAGCCCCGCTAGACCGCTCCACACTGCGCTGCCGCCCATACCGCAGCGACTGCAGCGCGCTGGCGCTTGAGGTAAGCTCGGCGCCTGCTGCTAGCGCACCGGGCAGACCCCAGGCTGCAGCAGCCCACGCTCTTTCCCCTTTTTTTGACGACGCTCCCTGCCCACGGCCGGTGGCGCGCAGGCCATGAACCCACCACGCCCCGCAGACGCATCCGCCCAGCCCACACCGCAATGGATTCTGGCGGTCATGCTGGCCCTGCTGGGCATGCTGGGGCCCTTCTCGATCGACACCTACCTGCCCGCCTTTGACGGGATTGCCGCCTCGCTCCAGGCTTCGCCGCTGCAGATGCAGCAGACGCTGTCGGCCTATCTGTTTGGCTTTGCGTTCATGAACCTGTTCCACGGCGCGCTGTCGGACAGCTTTGGCCGCCGCCCCGTCGTGCTGTGGGGGCTGGCCACCTTTGCGCTGACATCGGCCGGCTGCGCACTGGCCCAGACGCCCGAGCAACTGATCGTGTTCCGCGCACTGCAAGGCTGCACCACGGGCGCGGGCATTGTGGTCTCGCGCGCGGTGGTGCGCGACCTGTTCCCCCCCGCCCAGGCCCAGCGGGTGATGAGCCAGATCACCATCTACTTTGGCATCGCGCCGGCGGTCGCGCCGATGATTGGCGGCGTCTTTATCGCCTACGCCAGCTGGCAATCGATCTTCTGGCTGCTCACCGCCATTGGCGCGCTGCTGTGGGCCTACAACTGGCGCCTGCTGCCCGAGAGCCTGCCGCCCGAGAAGCGCCAGGCCTTTGATGTGCGCAACCTGATGCGCGGCTACTGGCAGCTGTGCAGCAGCCCGCGCTTTTTGCTGCTGGCCGCCGCCAGCGGCGTGCCCTTCAACGGCATGTTCATCTATATCCTGTCGGCCCCCACCTTCCTGGGCACCCACATGCACATGCGGCCCACCCAGTTCTTCTGGTTCTTCATCTGCACCATTGGCGGCATCATGCTGGGCGCCTGGGTCAGCGGCCGGCTGGCGGGCAAGATTCCGCCCAAGCGCCAGGTACGGCATGGCTTTCTGATCATGTTCCTGACCTCCTGCATCTACCTGGCGCTGAACCTGGTGCTGCCGCCGCACCCGGCCTGGGCCTTGCTGCCACTGGGCATCTATTCGTTTGGCTGGGCCTTGATGACCCCGGTGGTCACCCTGCTGGTGCTGGACCTGCACCCTGAGCGCCGGGGCCTGGCCTCTTCGCTGCAGGCGGTTGTCACCTCGGTGGCCAATGGCATCGTCGCGGGCGTGCTTGCCCCGCTGGTCATGCATTCGACGGTGGCGCTCGCCATCGCATCGATGGGTTTGATGCTGACCGGCCTGCTCAGCTGGATCTATTTTCACCACCGCTGGCCCGATATCGGCCGCCATAACGCGGTCTGAGCAATGCCTCCAACGGCGCTTCGCAGGCGCCGTCATCCACCCAGCGGCCTGAACCAGGCATAAAAAAAGAGCTTCCCATGGGAAGCTCTTGTTCATCGTGCGATGCGCTGCTTAGCGGCTGCGCTCGGTGCGCTTGCGGTCACCACCAGCGGGGCTGTAGGGACGGCCACCGCGCTCGCCACCAAAGCGGCTGTCACCGCCTGGACGGCGCTGGGCAAAGTCACCACCACCGGCGTGGCGTGGGGCTGCACTGCGCGGGCCCCGGCTGTCAGCACCACGGCTGTCGCCACCAAAGCGGTCGGCACGGCGCTCAGGCGCACGGTCAAAGCTGCGGCCTTCGGGGCGGGGTGCGCGGTCCTGGAAGCGGTCTGCACCACGGTCCTGGACGCGATCGGCGCCGCGCTCCTGAAAACGGTCCGGGGCACGGTCCTGGAAGCGGTCGCCACCACGGTCAGCACGCGGCTCAAAGCGCGGTGCGCGGTCATCGCGCTGCTCGAAACGGGGACGGCTGTCGCCACCACGTGGGCCACCACCGAAGCCAGCGCTTTCGCCAAAACCTGGCTTGCGGCCATAGCCTTCGCCATCACGGCGGCCACCAAAACCACGGTCGGCACCAAAGCCGCCACCGCCACGGCGCTCGCCACCACGGCCAGCACCTGGACGGCCACGGTCACCACCGCGACCTGCGCCGCGAGGGCCGCCTTCGCTGCGGGCGGGGAAGCGTTGCTGCGGCTCCATGCCTGGAATCACTTCCGGCTTGAACTGCTGCTTGGTGTAGGCCTCGATATCGAACACACGGCGGCGGTCGCGGAACTCGGCGAAAGTGATCGCCAGACCCGAGCGGCCAGCACGGCCGGTACGGCCAATGCGGTGGGTGTAGTCTTCGGCCTTCATCGGCAGGCCGTAGTTGAAGACGTGGGTGATGGTGGGCACGTCGATACCGCGCGCAGCCACATCGGTGGCTACCAGGATCTGTACCTGGCCATTGCGCAGCGCCATCAGGCGGCGGTTACGCAGGCCCTGGCTCAGCGCGCCGTGCAGTGCCACCGCAGAGAAGCCTTCTTGCTGCAGGTCGTTGGCCAGGCCATCACATTCCACCTGGGTGGATGCAAAGACGATGGCCTGGTTGATCGAGGCATCACGCAGCCAGTGGTCCAGCAGCTTGCGCTTGTGCTGGGAGTTGTCGGCCCAGAACAGCACCTGCTTGATGTTGGCATGCTTTTCCTGGGGCGAATCGATGGTGATCTTCTGCACACTGGCGCCGTTGTCATGCATCACGCGCATGGCCAACTGCTGGATGCGCGGCGCGAAGGTCGCGCTGAACATCATGGTTTGCTTGCGCTGCACCGTCAGTTGGTTGACTTCGGCCAGGTCGTCCGAGAAGCCCAGGTCGAGCATGCGGTCGGCTTCGTCGACGACCAGGAACTGCACCTTGTCGAGCTTGATCTGCATCGAGCGCTGCAGGTCGAGCAGACGGCCAGGCGTTGCCACGACCAGATCGGCATTTTGCAGCTTGGCGATTTGCAGCTGGTAGGGCATGCCGCCGACGATATTGGCCACGCGCAGACCACGGCAATGGCGCACCAGCTCGATCGCGTCATGGGCCACTTGCTGGGCCAGCTCACGGGTGGGGCACAGAATCAGGGCACCCGGTTGGGCAGCCTTGAAATTGCGCGGGCTCAGCGGGTTCTTGCGCTTGGCGCGCTTGGGGGCTTGTTCGCCACGGGCCAGGGCTTCGGCCACCAGACGCTCGTGCTCGGCGCGCTCAGCGGCTTCGGCCTGGCCTTGCTGCTGGATCAAGGTGTGCAGCACCGGCAGCAGGAAGGCGGCGGTCTTGCCCGAGCCGGTCTGGCTGGAGACCATCAGGTCAGCAAAGTGCTGCGACGCTTCACCGTCGTTGATCATCGCCAGCGGGATGGCGCGCAATTGCACAGCGGTCGGTTGGGTGTAGCCCAGGTCCTTGACGGCCTGCACCAGCTCGGGCGCCAGGCCCAGCTCGACGAAGCCATTGGGCTCTTCAGGCAGCACTTCGGCTTCGGCCTCAGCCACCAGCGCGGTGCTGTCTTCTTGCAAAGCGTCTTCGGCCAGGGCCGACAGGGGAGAGGTATTGACGATATCTTGGGTAGCGTCAACAGTGTTTTGCGCAGGCGCGGCTTCGCCCTGCAGATGGAGGTCTTGCGTCATTTTGAACAATAGCAATAGGTCGGCTCCTGCGCGTTTCGCGACGCAGTTCCGTACCGTTCATGGTTTTAAATACATCAACCATCAAACGGTAACGGCCGTACAAATTGCCGCGGGCTTGTTCAAATCGGCCATGCTGCGAATCGCATGGCCTGGACGCCCAGAGAATGAAGGGAGATGTGCGTATCAACCGCCTGTTTGGCGGGGAAGCGCAAATTATCGCACATTTCGGGTTTTCCCGCATCAATGGAAGGACTTCTGTGTCCCATGCGCCACGAGCCAGCGCAGAGCCTTGGGGAAACGCAAGGACCCGGGTCACGGGGGTTGACCGGGGACATGCTTGTCCTAGGATGGGCCCGACATCATAAAAGGAGACCGCATGACCCGCTATTCACGCACCTGCACCACCATGACTGGCTTTCTCAGCGCCGCCCTGCTGGCCGCTTGCGGCGGCGGCAGCGACAGTCCAGAAGCAGCCAAGGACTCCAGCGACTGCTTCAACGCCGGCTTTTACCGCCAGGACACGCAGATCTACACCAGCCAGAGCAGCCGCTTGAATGGTGCGCCGGCCTCGACCAACCTTGTCTACCAGTGGGTGACCAGCCAGGCGGTAGAGAACGGCATCAACCATATTTACATCAGTCCCGCGCCAGACAACGGGCGCGCCAGCCTGCACTACAGCATCGAGGGCGGTGCGCTGCTCTACCACGGCTACAACGCCTTCAATATTGGCGCCACCAGCCGCCAAAGCCTGGCCCCGCCCCGCCAGTCGCTTATGGCGATGGCGCCCGGCCAGACCACCTCCCAAACCATCGTACAAACGGATAGCCTCTCGACCTCTGCCGGAGAAACAAAGACCGTGACCACGCTGGCCGAGACCCGAACCTACGAAGGCAGAGAAACCATCACCACGGCGCTCGGTACGGTGGAGGCCTGCCGCTTCCTCAGCACGGTTGCGGCCAGCCAGGAAGGCAAACCAGACGAGACCCGAGAGACGCAGGCCACCACCTGGGTGGCATCAGCGGGCCCTTATCGCGGGCTCACGCTCAAGGAGAGCGCCAGCACCCGCAAAGCCGGAAAAACCGACACCTTGGTGACGGAGACCAGCCAGGTCAACCGCTTCGACATCAAGTAGCCGCGGCTACGGGCGCCAGCTGCAGAAAATGCGTCCGGTAGTACCGTAATTCGTCGATCGACTCATGCACATCGGCCAGCGCGGTGTGCTTTTGCGCCTTCTTGAAGCCGGTGACCAGCTCGGGGCGCCAGCGCCGTGCCAGCTCCTTGAGCGTGCTCACATCGACATTGCGGTAGTGGAAGTAGGCCTCCAGATCGGGCATGTAGCGCGCCAGAAAACGGCGGTCCTGGCCAATGCTGTTGCCGCACATGGGCACCTTGGCCTTGGGCACGTAGCGTTTCATGAAGCGCAGCACCTCGGCCTGCGCAGTGGCCTCGTCGATCTGCGAGGCCTTGACCCGCTCTGTCAGGCCGCTGCGGCCATGGGTGCCGCGGTTCCAGGCATCCATCTTGGCCAGCTCCTCATCGCTTTGGTGGATCGCAATCACCGGCCCTTCGACGCGCACGCTCAGATCGGCATTGGTGACCACCAGCGCGATCTCGATCACGCGGTGCTCTTGCGGGTTCAAACCGGTCATTTCGCAGTCGAGCCAGACCAGGTTCAGATCGGACTTGGCCAGCTCGGGCACGGGTGCCAGCGGCGTATCCAGGGTGTTCTTGTTTTGCATGGGGGCGATTGTCGCCTATGCCCTACACTGTCCGGTATTCGCCAACCAACACCCCCACTTGTGACTCTATCGCTGCTGTTCACCCTGCTATTCGCGATCGCACTGGCTGCCAGTGTGCTGACCAAACTCTGGCTGGCCAGCCGCCAGATGCGCCATGTGGCCGCCCACCGCGATGCGGTCCCTGCCCTGTTTGCCGACCGCATCAGCCTGGCAGCGCACCACAAGGCGGCTGACTACACGATCGCCAAGACCCGCTTTGGGCTGCTGGGGCTGGCCATCGGCACGGCTGCGCTGCTGGGCTGGACCCTGCTGGGGGGCCTGGATCTGCTCAACGCCAGTCTGCTGGAAGCGCTGGGTGGCGGCATGTGGCAGCAGCTGGCCCTGGTCGCCGCCTTTGCGCTGATCAGCGGCCTCATCGATCTGCCGGCCAGCTACTACCAGACCTTTGTGCTGGAGCAGCGTTTTGGCTTCAACAAGATGACGCCCGGCCTGTGGCTAGCCGACCTGGTCAAAGGCACGGTCATGGGCGCGCTGGTGGGCCTGCCCATTCTGGCCGTCATCCTGTGGCTGATGGGATCGGCCGGCCAGTGGTGGTGGCTCTGGGCCTGGGCCTTCTGGGTGGGCTTCAACCTGCTGCTGATGGTCATCTATCCGGCCTTCATCGCGCCGCTGTTCAACAAGTTCCAGCCACTGGAGGACGAGAGCCTCAAGGCCCGCGTGCAGGCGCTGATGCAGCGCTGCGGCTTTGCGGCCAAGGGCCTGTTTGTGATGGATGGCAGCCGCCGCAGTGCGCATGCCAATGCCTATTTCACCGGCTTTGGTGCCAGCAAGCGCGTGGTGTTTTTCGACACCTTGCTGCACAAGCTCAATGGCGACGAGGTCGAAGCGGTGCTCGCCCATGAGCTGGGCCACTTCAAGCACAGGCACATCCTCAAGCGCATGCTGGGCCTGTTTGGCCTGACTTTGCTGGGCTTTGCGCTGCTGGGCTGGCTGTCGCAGCAGGGCTGGTTCTACACCGGCCTGGGCGTGACGCCCAACCTGAACATCCCGGGCGTGCCCGGCGCCAGCCCCAACGATGCACTGGCGCTGCTGCTGTTCATGCTGGCCGTGCCGGTGTTCAGCAGCTTTGTCTCGCCGCTGATGGCGCACTCGTCGCGCAAGCACGAGTTCGAGGCCGATGCCTATGCCGTCCAGCAGACGCGCGCGGCCGATTTGCAGTCGGCCCTGCTCAAGCTCTACGAGGACAATGCCTCGACCCTGACGCCCGACCCGGTCTATGTGCGCTATTACTATTCGCACCCGCCCGCCGTAGAGCGTATCCGCCACATGCAACAATTGGCCCATGACTGAATCCCACCTGCCCCAACAAGACTGGTCCACCCAAAGCCGCCGCGCGCTGTCCGCCTCCGAGGTGGTGACCCAGCTGAGCCCACTGACCGGTTGGGTGCTGAGCGGTGATGGCGCCGAGGTGGCCATCGAGAAGACCTTCCGCTTTGCCAACTACTACGAGACCATGGCCTTTGTGAATGGGGTCGCGCTGGTGGCCCATACGCAGGACCACCATCCAGACCTGTCGGTGCACTACAACCGCTGCGTGGTGCGCTTCAACACCCATGATGTGCATGGGCTGTCGGTCACCGACTTCGAATGTGCGCGCCGCATCGAAGCCATGCTGCAGCTGGCCTGAGAGACATGGCAAAACCTGCAAGACGCGCCAGCGCGCCCAGCCAGACGGGTACGCAGACGGGCCTGGTCGTGGCCAGCTATGGCCGCCACTGTGTGGTCGAAACCCCGGACGGCGTGCGCCGCATCTGCCACCCCCGGGGCAAGAAGAGCCAGGCCGTGGTCGGCGACCAGGTGCGCTGGCTGGCCCCGCCGCCCGGCCAGGGCGAGGAAGGCACGATAGAGAAAGTGCTGGAGCGGCGCAATGTCTTCTACCGCCAGGACGACATCCGCACCAAGACCTTTGCCGCCAACCTGGACCAGCTGCTGATCCTGATCGCGGCCGAGCCGGTCTTCAGCGAGGTGCAGCTGGCACGCGCGCTGATTGCGGCAGAAGCGGCGCACATCACGCCCATCATTGCGCTCAACAAGATGGACCTGGAAGAGCCCTTTTTGCGCGCCTGGGAGCGGCTGGAGCCCTACCGCACGATGCGCGACCAGGCCGAGGACCCGCCGCACTACATGGTGCTGCCCTTTGCGCTGGAAGGCGCCGACGAGGAAGACCGTGATGCCATCTACGGCCTGCTCGAAGGCAAGACCACCTTGGTGCTCGGCCCCTCGGGCGTGGGCAAGAGCACGCTCATCAACCTGCTGATACCGGGCGCCAATGTGGCGACCAACGAGATCTCGCAGGCGCTGAACACCGGCAAGCACACGACCACCAGCACGACCCTGTACTGGGTGGACGAGGCGCGCAAGACCGCGCTGATCGACTCGCCCGGTTTCCAGGAGTTTGGCCTCTACCACATCGCGCCCACGCAGCTGGCCGCCTGCATGCCCGACATCGGCGCCCATGCCAAGGAGTGCAAGTTCTACAACTGCACGCATTTGCACGAGCCCGGCTGCGGCGTCATCCATGCGGTGCAAAACGGCCATGCCGAGCTGCCGATCAGCGACAACCGCTACCGCATCTACAGCGAGCTGTTTGACGAGCTCAATCTGAGCGCTTACTGAGCCTGTTACGACAGACCTCAGCCCCGGCACCACTGCTTGGGCAAGGTCTCGGCATGGCCCAGGTCCACATGGGCCTTTAGAAAATCAAGCACTGCCCGGGTGCGCGACGGCAGGCGCTCGGGCTTGCCCAGGTAGACCGCATGGATGGGTTCCAGCACACCGGTGTTGAAGGCCTCCAGCACCACCTGCAACCGGCCCGCAGCGATATCGTGCCAGGCGTGGAACAGCGACAGCCGCGCCAGGCCCACGCCTTCGACAGCCAGGTTACGCATCACATCGCCATCGTTGACGCGCAGCAGCTCGCCAATGGCGACCTCCACATCCTGGCCCGCCAGCCGGAACGGCCAGTGCGGCACCGTGCGCTGGTAGTTCCAGCCAATGCGCACATGGCCGCCCAGCATATCGGGGTGCGTGGGCACACCATGGGCATCCAGATACGCGGGTGCTGCCACAATGACCTGGCGGGTATGGCCCAAGAGGCGGGCCACCATGTCCGAGGCGGGCAGCTTGCCCCAGCGGATCGCGATATCGGCCCGTGCCTCCATCAGGTCCACCACCTCGTCGGTAAAGCTCAGGTCCAGCACCAGGCCGGGGTACTGCTGCATCAGCCGGCCCACCAGCGGCACCAGGATGGCCTGCCCGGTCGATGAGCTGGAGTTGATGCGCACGACGCCCTTGGGCGTGCTGCGCAAAGATGCAGCCGCTTCGGCCTCCTGCAGATCGGCCAGCACGCGCTGGCCACGCTCGTAGAGCTGGCGGCCCTCGGGCGTCAGCTGCACGCGGCGCGTGCTGCGCAGCAGCAGCTGCGCGCCCAGGCGTGCCTCCATGCGCGCGACGATCTTGCTGGTGGCCGACGGCGACACACCCAGGTGGCGGGCCGCTGCCGAGAAGCTGCCGTGTTCGGCCACCTGCACAAACACCTCCAGCTCGCCGGAGCGGTTGGTCTCGAAGGTCGGGCTGGCGGGAAAAGCAGGGTTGCGCATGGTCAAAAGCGTCATAGCGCCAGATGGTGGTGGCAAATTCTGCCTTTATTTATTCCGTTTGGGAACAAATACCTTTCCACTGTTCCGGCTACACAAGAATCAGGCCGCGCTTCACAATCCCATTCCTCAGTGACGGTCATCCGGCCTTCGCCCCAACACACAAGGAATCCTCCCATGCCTGTCTCATTGCTGGCACTCGCCGCCGGTGCCTTTGGCATCGGCACCACCGAATTCATCATCATGGGCCTGCTCACCCAGGTCAGCCAGGACCTGGGCATCAGCATCCCCACGGCCGGCACCCTGATTTCCGGCTACGCCTTTGGCGTGGCCATCGGCGCGCCCGTGCTCACCCTGGCCACGCGCCACTGGCCGCGCAAATGGCTGCTGCTGGGCCTGATGCTGATCTTTATCGCGGGCAACATCACTGCGGCCATGGCCCCCAGCTATGGCTGGCTGATGGGCGCGCGCATGCTCACCTCGCTCACCCATGGCACCTTCTTTGGCGTGGGGGCCGTGGTGGCTACCGGCCTGGTCGCCAAGGACAAGCAGGCCTCGGCCATTGCGCTGATGTTCTCGGGCCTGACCCTGGCCACCTTGCTGGGCGTGCCGGCCGGCACCTGGATCGGCCAGCATTTTGGCTGGCGCATGGCCTTTGCCGCCGTGGCCGTGATCGGCGTGGTCGCGCTGGGCATTCTGGCCGCCTTCGTGCCCAGCAAGCTCCAGCAGGCCGCACCTGCTGCGCTGCGCGATGAGCTGTCCATCCTGGCGAGCACGCCCCTGTGGCTGGGCCTGGGCATGACGGTGTTTGGCTTTGGTGGTGTGTTTGCGCTCTACACCTATGTGGAGCCGCTGCTCTCGCAGATCACCCAGATGGGAAACACCGGCGTGGCGCTGAGCCTGCTGCTGTTTGGCGCCGGCTCGGCCGTGGGCAATATTGCCGGCGGCAAGCTGGCCGACCGGGGCGTGGTGCGCGCGCTATGGATCACCCTGGGCGCCCTGGTGGCCGTGTTGTTGGCGGGCCGCTGGGCCTTTGGCATCTCGGCTGCCGTGGCCATGGCCTATGTGACCGTGCTGGGTGTTGTCGCCTTTGCCACCGTCGCCCCCATGCAGATGCGGGTGATGCAAGGCGTGGGCAGCCAGGGTGCGACGCTGGCCTCCAGCCTGAACATTGCGGCCTTCAATCTGGGCAATGCGCTGGGTGCCTGGGTGGGCGGCAGCCTGATTGCCGGCGCAGGCCTGCTGTCGATCATCTGGGGCGCTGCAGCGCTGTCGGCCATCGGCCTGGTGCTGGTGGCAATGGGCCAGCGCCGCAGCCCTGCCGCTGCACTGCAGACGGCCTGAGCTATTACCCCAGCAGGCGCGCCAAGGTGAGCAGCGCCAAGAGCAGCATCCAGACCACGACGGAGCGCCACACCAGGCCCACCACGCTGCGCAGGTGGGCCACTTCCGGGTCACGGCCGGGGGTGGTGGCGCCATCGCCCTGGATCTGCAGGGGCGCGGCGGCATCGATATCGACGCTGCGGGCGCGCAAGGCCACCCCGCCCAGGCGGATGTCGATGGCACCGGCGGTCGCGGCCAGGATCACGCCATCGTTGTCATTGGGGAAATGCTGGGTCTGAAAGCGCCAGCCGTCGATGGCCTCTTCAAAATTGCCCACCACGGCAAAGCTCAGCGCCGTGAGCCGGGAAGGCAGCCAGTCCACGATGGACCAGGCCTTGGCCGCAACCGTCTCGAAAGCGCCTTGCACCATGACCGCGGGCTGCACCGATGGGCGCGCAAAGCGCGAGGCGTATTCAGCCATGCGGAAAAACACCGCGCCGGCAGGCCCCAGGCCCAGTGCCGAGCCGATGGAGTAGCAGGCCAGCACGCCAAACACATGGCGGTGCGCGGCCAGCACCGAGTACTCGATCACATGGCGCACGATCTCGCGGCGCGGCAGATCATCGGCGTTGACCTGCTGCCAGTCGGCCAGGTACTGGCGCGCCTGGTCCTCATCGCCGGACTCCAGCGCATGGCGGATGCGCGTGAAATGGTGGCTGAACTGGCGAAAGCCCAAGGTCACATACAGCACCAGCACATGCCAGGCCATCGCCAGGGGCCAGCCCACCAGGGCCACCAGCAGCCAGTGCATGCCCATGGCCAGGGCCGTGGGCAGCAGTACCGCCACGCTCCAGGCCAGCCAGCCGTGGCGCTGCTCGCCGGCATCGAGGTTGCGGCTGAGCCATTGCACCCAGGCCCGCACACCGGCATAAACCGGATTGTCGCGAGACAGGGATTTGGCCTGCTCCAGCAGCAGGGCCATCAGCGTGGCGAAAAAACTCATGGACAGTGATCATACCGGCTGTGATGTATCACACAAGCCGTTACAAACTAGGAAGCGGGTGGAAAGGCCAAAAACCGGTACAAATTGCGCAGCATGCTGGCCGTTGCCCCCCAGATAAAGCGCTGCTGGCCCGATGCGGGATCGTCATAGGGCATCGACAGCCAGCGCCGGCTGAACTCGGGTGTATCGAGCTGCTGCCAGCGGTGGTGCGCAGGGTTCATCAAGAAGGACAGCGGCACCTCGAACACCTCGTCCACCTCGCCCGGGTTGGCCTGCAGGCTAAGCGGTGGCTGCACCAGCCCGACGATGGGCGTCACCTCAAAGCCCGAGCCGGTCGCGTACTCGGGCAGGCGGCCAATGATTTCAACCCGCTCGCGCGCCAGTCCCACCTCTTCCCAGGCCTCGCGCAGCGCGGTGTCGTTGATATCACGGTCCTCCGGGTCCTGGCGGCCGCCAGGAAAGGCAATCTGCCCCGAATGGTTCGTCAGGCCGGCGCTACGCTGGGTCAGCAGCACATGCATCTCCTGGCGCTGCACCAGTGCTACCAGCACGGCGGCCTTGGCCGGGGGCCGGTCCGTCCAGCTGCGCTCGCGGAAGATTTCCGGCTCACCGCCATGGGGATGGGCGACAAAAGCCTGGCGCAGCGAATCGGCCCGCAACAGGCGCGGAGCGACCGCCGGCAGGGCCGAGTCGATCTGCACGACCGGCGCGCGGCGCGGGTCCATGATGGACGACACCCGCGCAGCGGCGGCGGGCGGTGATGAAGGCGAGAGGGAGGAGGCGTTAGACATAGACAACAGGCAGCAAGCACGGTGGCCCATGTAAAAAAGCCGCCACAGCTTGCACTGTAGCGGCTTTCAGCACTGGGCTCTGTCGCAGCGTGATTACGCAGCTGCCACAGGTGCTGCCTTGCGTGCTGGCAGCTTTTCCTTGATACGAGCCGACTTGCCGCTGCGTTCACGCAGGTAGTACAGCTTGGCACGGCGCACATCGCCGCGGCGCTTGACTTCGATACCGGCGATCATAGGGCTGTAGGTTTGGAACGTACGTTCCACGCCTTCGCCGCTGGAGATCTTGCGCACGGTGAAGCCGCTGTTCAGACCGCGATTGCGCTTGGCAATCACCACGCCTTCGTAAGCCTGCACGCGCTTGCGCGTACCTTCAACAACGTTCACACTCACGATCACGGTATCGCCAGGGGCAAATTCAGGAATGGTCTTGTTCAGGCGAGCAATTTCTTCTTGCTCGAGAATCTGGATCAGGTTCATGGTTTCATCCAACGATCATACGCGCGCCATGAATTTGGCAGCCGCGCCCGGCACGGTGTGCTGGGCATCTGCGGCGTGTTGCTTCTCTCACCATTGAAAAAAGCGGCCGTGTAGAGGATCGTAAAACTAGCAATTATAGCGGTTTTGCCAAATTTACCAAATCGGCACTGGCCAGCAGCTGCTCATCCTTGCGGCTGAGCTGCTTGCGGCTGCGCGCCCGGTCCAGCAGCTCAGGGCGGTGGATGGCCGTGTTGCGCAGGCTTTGCTCGCGGCGCCAGCGCTCGATATTGGCATGGTGGCCCGACAGCAGGGCTGCGGGCACCGGCTCGCCCTCCCAGACCTCGGGCCGGGTGTAGTGGGGGCAATCCAACAGACCGTCGAGCGCGGGGTTGAAGCTGTCGAACTGGTGGCTGCCCTCGTCATGCAGCACACCGGGTTGCAGGCGGGCCACGGCGTCAAGCAAGGCCATCGCGGCAATCTCGCCGCCCGAGAGCACAAAATCGCCCAGGCTCAGCTGCACATCGACATGGCGGTCAATAAAGCGCTGGTCCACGCCCTCGTAGCGGCCGCACAGCAAGATGGCACCCTGCGAATCGGACCAGCGCTGCACCTGGGCATGGTCGATACGCTCGCCAATCGGCGAGAACAGCACCAGCGGCGCGGGCTGCGCCTCGGCACGCGCTTCGCGGATGGCGGCCAGGCAGTCGGCCAGCGGCTGGGCCATCATCACCATGCCGGGGCCGCCGCCAAAGGGGCGGTCATCGACGCGGCGGTAGTTGCCTGGGGCGTAATCGCGCGGGTTCCAGCACTGCACCGCCACCTGGCCGCTGCTGTAGGCACGGCGCGTCACGCCCACCTCGACAAAGGGACCGAACAGCTCGGGGAACAAGGTGATGATGTCAAAGCGCATAGAAATTCTCCCCGCTGGCGGCCTGCGTGTCCGGCACGATCAGTAGTCCGGCTGCCAGTCGACCGTGATGCGCTTGGTGGGCAGCGAGACCTCGTCGACAAAGGCGCCGACAAACGGAATCAGGCGCTCCTGCGTCTTGCCGTCTTCTTCGTAGTTCAGCACCAGCACGGTCTGGGGGCCCGAGGCCATCAGGTCGCTCACGGTGCCCAGCGCCACGCCTTCACGGTTGACCACGGCCAGACCCAGCAGGTCCACCCAGTAGTACTCGCCGTCATCGGTCTTGGGGAAATCGGCGCGCGAGATGAACACCCGCGCACCTTTGAGTTTTTCGGCCTGGTCGCGGTCGTCCACGCCCTGGGCCCAGCCCACCATACCATCGCCATGGAAACGCGCTTGGCGCATCTCGAGCTGAGCAACGCCCTGGAAGTGGCGTGCGCCCTTCTCGGGCGGCTGGATGAACCACAGCTTGGATTTGAGCAGCGCCTGCGGGTCGGGGCTGAGGGCAATCACCTTGAACCAGCCCTTGACGCCCCAGGCATCGGCAATGCGCGCCACTTCAATGGCGTCATCGGGCAAGGTGGCAGGGCTTAACAACAACTCGGTAGCGGGCATGGCAGTTCAACAGGGCAATAAAAAACGGGCCGCAGTGCTCATCGCAGCAGCGGCCCGCATGCACGAATGGTACCGAAGCACCACCCGTGATGAGAGAGGCAAATTAAGCAGCCTTGGCAGCAGCTTGCTTGACCAGACGGTCCACGGTGGTGGAAGCCTGAGCACCAACGCTCTTCCAGTAAGCCACGCGGTCCAGAGCAACGCGCAGGCCTTCAACGCCTTCCTTGGCCAGTGGGTTGTAGAAACCCACGCGCTCGATGAACGAGCCGTCACGGCGCACGCGCTTGTCAGCAACGACGATGTTGTAGAACGGACGGGCCTTGGAGCCGCCGCGGGAGAGTCGAATAACGACCATAATAATCCTTCGGGTGGTTAGTTTTCTTACCACGTTTGAGACACGCAACTAGCCACCCGGCCAGCGACACGCAGTAAAGCCGCAAATTATACAAACTTATTTCAACCATGCCAAGTGTTCGTGCCAGCATCCCCCAGGATCTCCCCGCCATCACCCGCATTTATGCCCACCATGTGCTGCATGGCACGGGCAGCTTCGAGACCGAAGCCCCCAGCGAAGCAGAAATGTCCCGGCGCCGTGACGAGGTATTGTCGCGCCAGCTGCCCTACCTGGTCGCCGAGGACGCCGACGGCCAGATCCTGGGCTTTGCCTATGCGAACTGGTTCAAGGCCCGGCCGGCCTACCGCTTCTCGGCCGAGGACTCGATCTATGTGGCCGATGGGCAACATGGCCGGGGCCTGGGGCGCCTCTTGATGAACGCCTTGATCGACCACTGCGAGGCAGCTGGCGTGCGCAAGCTCATCGCCGTGATCGGGGACTCCAACAACGCCGGCTCGGTCGGTGTGCACCGCGCAGCCGGTTTTACCCAGGTGGGCGTGATGCGCTCGGTGGGCTGGAAATTTGGCCGCTGGTTGGATATCGTGATGATGGAAAAAACCCTGGGCGATGGCGACAACAGCGCCCCCACCACCTAAACACCCCCCCCACCCTATGAGCCACCCCATCACCCACGCGATGCCGCGCAGCAAGAGCAAGACCCTCGCCACATGGCTGGCCTTTCTGGGCGGGCCTTTGGGCCTGCACCGCTTCTACCTGCATGGCCTGGGTGACATGGTCGGCTGGATGCTGCCCATCCCCACAGCGCTGGGCCTGTATGGCATGGAGCGCATTGCCAGCCATGGCATTGACGACCAGGTCAGCTGGGTTCTGGTGCCGCTGCTGGGCTTTAC
The DNA here is from genome assembly GCF_014076495.1 of Comamonas koreensis. Taxonomy (NCBI): domain Bacteria; kingdom Pseudomonadati; phylum Pseudomonadota; class Betaproteobacteria; order Burkholderiales; family Comamonadaceae; genus Comamonas; species Comamonas koreensis. The sequence goes on from NZ_CP043575.1 coordinate 4,515,575, forward strand.
CATTGCGGCCTGCGCACTGACGGCCATCGTCTACGGGTTGATGGCGCCCGAGAAGTGGAACGCCCGCCACAACCCCGGCCTGCCCGAGGACGCGCTGCCCGGCCGCACCCGCTGGATGACGATCTTCGGCATCGTGGCCTCGCTCTTGATCGGCACCACGATCCTGATGGCCAGCCTGGCCTACAGCTTTGAGCATTACTTCCAGTACCAGATCGAGGAAGCGCGCAAGATTTCGCAGTAAAGGGATAACTGTGCAAGGTCAGCGCGATTGCTCATTCACCTGCAGATGCGTGCGGAGAAAGCCAAACACCTGCGCCTCATAGGCCTGCGGCGCAAACTGGTGCAGATCCACATGCGCCGCGCCCGGCACCAGCCATAGCGGTTGCGGCGACTGCTGCGCCTGGCTTGCGGCCTCCGCCATCTGCCGGGTTTCAGCGGGCGGGGTGTAGCGGTCTTGCGTGCCGCCCAGTACCATCACTGGCCGGGTCCAACCGGCCAGGCGGTCGATAGGCCGCAGCTGGTGGGGATCCAGGCCCAGGCGCAGCGGCATCTGCCAGAGCAACAACGGCGTGGCAATCGGCGCCAACGGGGTCAAGGAGCCCAGCACCGCACGCACCCGGTTGTCCACGGCGGCCACCATGCTCGGGAACACGGCTTCGAGCACCACCGCATCGGGCAGCCGCGCCAGCTCCGCCATCAATAGCCCGGCGCCGCCGAGCGATGCGCCGATCACTGCCACCCTCTCCGTCGGCTGCTGCGCCTGCAACCAGGCCAGCGCAGCGGCAATGCCCAGGCCCTCCCGGGGCCCGAAGGACAGTATCTCCCCATCGCTTTGGCCATGGGCCGGCAAATCGATCAGCAGCACCCCATGGCCGCGCGCATGCAGCGCCAGCGCCCGGGGCAGCATCGCACGCCGGTCAGCGCGCACACCGTGCAGCAGCAGCACGGCACCCTGCCCGGGCGTGCCCGCTGCATACCAGCCCCGCACCATGCCTTGCGCCGTGGCGATCTCGACGGCGTTGGCACCCAGCGCCGCCGGGGGCTCAGCGATCTGCTGGCGGTAGGGCTGCGAAAGCCAGCCTGCCGCCCACCAGGCCAGCGCCAGTACCACCAGCATCAATACGGCCAGTGCAGCCGCAACCCAGGCCAGCGGATGCAGCGAAAAGATCGAAGGGGTCAGTGCGGGGTCGGTCATGCCTTGGCCAAAAATCAAAACGGCTGGCAGATCATATCCGCCAGCCGCCTTTTGGCTATCGCACTGCGACCATCAATAGAGCTGCAGGCTCACCCAGTAGGCAAAGGCCGCCACAAAGGCGCTGGCCGGGATGGTCAGCACCCAGGCCCAGACGATATTGCCGGCCACACCCCAGCGCACTGCGCTCATGCGCTGGGTCGAGCCCACGCCGACGATGGCGCCGGTGATGGTGTGCGTGGTCGACACGGGGATACCCAGCGCGGTGGCGATGAACAAGGTCATCGCGCCACCGGTTTCGGCGCAGAAGCCGCCGACGGGCTTGAGCTTGGTGATCTTCTGGCCCATGGTCTTGACAATGCGCCAGCCACCAAACATCGTGCCCAGTCCAATGGCCGCATAGCACGAGATGATGGCCCAGGCAGGAGGATCGGCATCGTTGGGCGATGCGTAGCCGGTGGACAGCAGCAGCAGCCAGATGATGCCGATGGTCTTTTGCGCATCATTGCCGCCGTGGCCCAGGCTGTAGGCACCGGCAGAGACCAGCTGCAGACGGCGGAACCACTTGTCGACCCGGCCCGGCGTGGTGCGGCGGAACAGCCAGGCCACGATCACCATCATGATCGAGCCGAGCAAAAAGCCCAGCACCGGAGAGACAAAGATGAAGGCCACCGTCTTCCAGATGCCGCTGGCGACCAGCGCGCCCGAGCCCGCCTTCGCAATCACCGCGCCCACGATGCCGCCGATCAGCGCATGCGAGGAGCTCGACGGGATGCCGTAGTACCAGGTGATCAGGTTCCAGGCGATGGCGCCCACGAGGGCGCCAAAGATCACATGGGTGTCGACAATGCCCGGGTGAACAATGCCTTTGCCGATGGTCGCCGCCACGCTCAGGTGGAAGACAAAGATCGCGACAAAGTTGAAAAATGCCGCAAACACCACCGCTTGGGTGGGCTTGAGCACGCCAGTAGAGACAACGGTCGCAATCGAATTGGCCGCGTCATGAAACCCGTTCATGAAGTCGAACAAGATGGCCAGCGCCACCAGCACGACAATCACCCACAGGGCTGTTTGCATCGGTTCCATGGAAGTTCAGTCTCCTGCTTGCTGCAACGGATCAGGAGTTTTCCAGGATGATGCCTTCGATGTGGTTGGCCACATCCTCGCACTTGTCGGTGATGGTCTCGAGCAGCTCGTAGATGGCCTTGAGCTTGATCACCTCGCGCACATCGGGCTCCTCGCGGAACAGCTTGCTCATCGCCGAGCGCATCACGCGGTCGGCATCGCTCTCGAGGCGGTCGATCTCTTCGCAGGTCTTGATGGCCGCTTCGGTGGTCGAGGGATCGGCAATGCGGTCGAGCATCTTGACGGCATCACGCACGCGCTCGCAGCACTTGACGCTCAGGTCCGTCAGGCGGGTGATTTCTTCGGTCATGTGGCGCACATCGTAGAGCGCCATGGTCTCGGCCGAGTCCTGGATCAGGTCGGCCACATCGTCCATGGTGTTGATCAGCGAGTGGATCTGTTCACGGTCGATGGGGGTGATGAAGGTCTTGTGCAAGGTGCGGTTGACCTCGTGGGTCACGCGGTCGGCAGCGCGCTCGGCATTGTCCACGTCCTGGTTGTATTTTTCGCGCAGATGGGGGTCGTTGTAATTGGCCACCAGTTGGGAGAACGCGTGGGCCGCTTCAACGATGCGGTCGGCGTGCTGGTTGAACAGTTCGAAGAAATTGCCTTCGCGCGGCAAGAGTTTGCCAAAGAGCATGGGTGCACCTATTCGGTTTCAATGCAAAAAAGGGAAAAACCTGCGCACACCCGGCCGGAATCTGGCTTGTCAGCCCCGCTCCCTGGCCCTGCCGCCACCCTGCAACTCCTTGAATTGCCAGCGGTGTCAGCGGTTTGCAGTGCGCAAAATCTGTCATTCACGGCGCATTGCTGCACTGCAAAATTCACCAATTTTAAATGCAATTGTCATTTCTTTGTCGCATTTGAGGCCGCCACGCCGAAAACAGCGCAGCCCGCGCCCTGCCCGCCGCGCCTGGTACAGAGGGAGAACGGCAGCGCTGGCGCTGTCTCCCAAAGCGCGCTACCTTGCGCTTGCCGCCATCGGCTCCCACCGTGTTTTTGCGCGGCGATGGCCCAATGCGCGCGCCAACCGGCAGCGATAAAAAAAGCACTGCCGGGCAGTGCTTGGGGGATGCATGCGCGCTGCCGCTATTCGCCCAGATAGGCGGCGCGCACCTTGGGGTCGGCCAGCAGCTGCTGGCCCGGGCCGGTCATCGTGATGATGCCCGACTCCATCACATAGCCCCGGTCGGCAATGGCCAGCGCGCGGCTGGCGTTCTGCTCCACCAGCACGATGGTCACGCCCATCGCATAGACATTGCGCACCACCTCGAAGATCTTGTCCACCATGATCGGCGACAGCCCCATCGATGGCTCATCGAGCAGCAGCAACTTGGGCTGCGCCATCAGCGCGCGCGCCATCGCCAGCATCTGCTGCTCGCCGCCGGACATGGTGCCCGCCAGCTGGTCCTTGCGTTCGCGCAGGCGCGGGAAGATGTTAAACATCTTCTCGATATCGGCCTGGATGCCGGCCTTGTCCTTGCGCAGGTAGGCGCCCAGCATCAGGTTGTCGGTGATGGTCTGGCGCGTGAAGACGCCCCGCCCTTCTGGCACCATCACCAGGCCCTTGGCCACCAGGTCCCAGGCGCCCCGGCCCTTGAGGTTCTCGCCCAGAAACTCGATCTGCCCGTCATTGATGGCCTGCGTGGCCGTCACCGCCTTCATCGTCGTGGTCTTGCCCGCACCGTTGGAGCCGATCAGCGATACCAGCTCGCCCTCATGCACCTCGAAATCGACGCCCTTGACGGCCTGAATGCCCCCATAGGCCACTTTCAGCCCTCGCACCTTCAGCAGTACGGGGTTGGATGTCTTGTCAACCATGCTCAGTGTCCTCCGGTGCCCAGATAGGCCTCAATCACTTTTTCGTCTTTCTGCACCTCGGCGGGCGACCCCTCGGCCAGCCGCTTGCCGTAGTCGAGCACGGTCACCCGGTCGCACAGTCCCATCACCAGCTTCACATCATGCTCGATCAGCAAGATCGTGCGGTTGTCGTTGCGGATGCGGTCGATCAGCTCGCGCAGCTGCACCTTCTCGGTCGCATTCATGCCGGCGGCGGGCTCGTCGAGCGCAATCAGTTGCGGGTCGGTGGCCAGCGCGCGCGCAATCTCCAGGCGGCGCTGGTCGCCGTAAGACAAGGTGCGCGCCTTGTAATCGGCATAGCGCTCAATGCCCACATAGGCGAGCAGCTCGCGGGCACGCTCCGCAATGGCCCGCTCCTCGGCCTTGAAGCCCGGTGTGCGAAAGATCGCGCCCAGGAGGCCCGAATGGCTGCGCACATGGCGGCCCACCATCACGTTCTCCAGCGCCGTCATGTCGGAGAACAGACGGATGTTCTGGAACGTGCGCGCAATGCCGGCCTTGGCCACCAGGTGCACGGCCTTGGGCTCGTAGGGCTTGCCAGCGAGCTCAAAGCTGCCGCTGTCGGGCGTGTACAGGCCGGTGATCACATTGAAGAACGTGGTCTTGCCCGCACCGTTGGGGCCGATCAGGCCATAGACCTGGCCGCGCTCGATGGTCAGACCCACATCCGAGAGGGCCTGCAAGCCGCCAAAGCGCTTGGAAATACCTGCCACCTTGAGTGTAGGAGCTTGTGTGTTCGTCATGCTCGTCTCTCCTGCTCAGTCTTTCTGGATCGCGCTCTTGCCATGCTCGGGTGCCGGCCACAGGCCGCGTGGGCGCAGCAGCATCACCACGATCATCGCCACCGCAATCAAGAGCTGGCGCAGGATGGAGGCATCCAGACGGCCATCGGTCATCTGCTGCAGCGGGCCGGCCACATAGCGCAGCACCTCAGGCAGCGCCGACAGCAGCACGGCACCCAGAATCACACCGGGGATATGGCCCAGGCCGCCGAGCACCACCATGGCGACGATCATGATCGACTCCATCAGGCTGAAGGACTCGGGCGAGACAAAACCCTGGAAGCCGGCAAACATCGCGCCGGACACGCCACCGAACGTGGCACCCATGCCAAAGGCCATCAGCTTGAGGTTGCGGGTGTTGATGCCCATGGCCTTGGCGGCAATCTCGTCCTCGCGGATGGCCATCCAGGCGCGGCCGATGCGCGAGTCCTGCAGGCGGTAGCAGATCACCACACTGGCCACGACCAGCAGCAGGAACAGGTAGTAGTACAAGGTGACCGACGAGACCGTGTAGCTGCCGATCTCCAGCGGCTTGGCAAAGTCAAAGCCAAAGATCTTGATCGAGTCGATCTGGCCCAGGCCCTTGGGCCCATTGGTGATGTTGACGGGCTGGTCCAGGTTCAGCATGAAGATGCGGATGATCTCGCCAAAACCCAGGGTCACGATGGCCAGGTAGTCCCCGCGCAGCTTGAGCACCGGAAAGCCCAAGATCATCCCCGCTATCGCCGCCAGCAACGCGGCCAGCGGTATCACCAGCCAGATGGAGGTGTGCAGGCCATTGGGGAACATGGCCTTGAAGCCTTCAAAGGTCTCGGCCAGGTGGGGCGAGGCCATCAGGCCCAGCATATAGGCGCCCACCGCGTAGAAGGCCACATAGCCCAGGTCCAGCAGGCCGGCAAAGCCCACGACGATGTTCAGGCCCAGGGCCAGCAGGACATAGAGCAGTGCCAGGTCGGCAATGCGCACCCAGGCGTTGCCAAAGGACTGCAGGATCAGCGGCAATACCAGCAGCGCAATCGCGCCCACAATGAACTGTGCTTTGTTGTTCTTCATGCTGTTCCCCTTAAGCCCGATCGGCCACCCGCTCACCCAGCAGACCCGAGGGGCGCAGCGTCAGCACGATGATCAGCACGATGAACGAGAAGATATCGACATACTGGCTGCCCAGCACGCCTCCGGTGAGCTGGCCGATGTAGCCCGCGCCAATGGCTTCGACCAGGCCCAGGATCATCGCACCCACCACGGCGCCGGCCAGGTTGCCGATACCGCCAAACACCGCCGCAATAAAGGCCTTGAGGCCAGGCAAAAAGCCCATGGTGTGCTGCGCCGTGCCGTAGTTCGAGGCCCAGAGCACGCCGGCGATCGCCGCCAGCACCGCACCGATCACAAAGGTGGCCGAGATCACCATGTCGGGCTTGATGCCCATCAGCGCCGCCACGCGGGGGTTCTCTGCCGTGGCCCGCATCGCGCGGCCCAGGCGAGTGTAGTTCACCAGGTACATCAATACCGCCAGCACCATGGCCGTCACGCCCAGCACCAGGATCTGGGTCGGCGTGATCACCGCACCGGCCAGGTCAAAGGGCTCCATCGGCAGCAAGGTTGGATAGGGCTTGTAGTTGGGCTTCCAGATGATCATCGCCAGCGTCTGCAGCAGGATAGACATGCCGATCGCGGTGATCAGCGGCGCCAGGCGCGGGCTGTTGCGCAGCGGCCGGTAGGCCAGCTTCTCGATGGTGAAATTGAGCACCGCCGCCACCACACAGGCAATGAGCGTCGCTATCAGCAAGATGACCCAGCCCGGCGTTCCCGGCATGGCCTCCTGCATCACGCCGATGATGCTCCAGCTGGTCAGCACCCCGATCATCAGCACTTCGCCGTGCGCGAAGTTAATCAATTGAATAATGCCGTACACCATGGTGTAGCCCAAGGCTATCAAAGCGTACATGCTGCCCAATACCAGACCATTAATGATCTGCTGCAGCAAAATATCCATACAACCAACCCTTCAGCTTGGAACCACAACAGCGAAAACTGCATGAAACGGGGGTCTCCCGCGATGCAGCCGCCTCTAACCGCGATAACAGTTTTATGCGGATCGAAACAATTCTATAGACGCGCCCTCGGTTTTTCGGCGACTAGCCCGCTAGCGCTTTCCCTAGTGACCCATGCGCAAACCGCATGAATGCAGGTGAGACCGCAGCGATCACCTAGGGAATTTACTAGGTATCGATTCAACGAATCACCACACACTTTTTACAATTGATGCCGCAAACACAATAATCAAATAATTGGCTGCGTCTCGCGGTTGGGACACTGGTGTAAATACCTATATCGGCTTTAAGTTGCATAAACAACCAAATACACAGGCTGGCGAACAGGCATAAAAAACGCGGCCTGGGCCGCGTTCTAGGACGAGGTCGATCCGCGTTTAGAGCTTGCCCGCCATCTCAGGCACAGCCTCAAACAGGTCGGCCACCAGGCCATAGTCGGCCACGCTGAAGATCGGCGCTTCTTCGTCCTTGTTGATCGCCACGATCACCTTGGAGTCCTTCATACCCGCCAAATGCTGGATGGCGCCCGAGATGCCCGCTGCCACGTACAGCTGGGGCGCGACGATCTTGCCGGTCTGGCCCACTTGCAGGTCGTTGGGCGCGTAGCCCGCGTCCACCGCTGCGCGGCTCGCGCCAATGGCTGCGCCCAGCTTGTCGGCCAGCGGGGTCATCACTTCGTTGAACTTCTCGGCGCTGCCCAGCGCGCGGCCACCGGAGACGATGATCTTCGCTGCCGTGAGTTCCGGGCGGTCGTTCTTGGTCACTTCGCGGCCCACAAAGCTGCTCTTGCCGCTGTCAGCAACGGCTGCCGCGTTCTCGACCGCGGCCGAGCCGCCGGTGGCCGCTGCGGCATCAAAGCCGGTGCCGCGCACGGTGATGACCTTGGTGGCATCGATCGATTGCACGGTGGCAATGGCATTGCCCGCGTAGATGGGGCGCTCGAAGGTGTCGGCGCTCACCACCTTGGTGATGTCGCTGATCTGGGCGACGTCGAGCTTGGCTGCCACGCGTGGCGCCACGTTCTTGCCCGAGGCGGTGGCTGGCGCCAGGATGTGGCTGTAGTTGCCGGCAATGGCCAGCACTTGCGCGGCCAGGTTTTCGGCCAGGCCGTCTTTCAGCGCCGGGCCATCGGCCAGGATGACTTTGGCAACGCCTGCGATCTGGGCTGCGGCCTGGGCTGCGGCTGCTGCCCCTTCGCCCGCTACCAGCACATGCACATCGCCGCCGCAAGCCAGGGCTGCGGTGACGGTGTTGAGCGTGGCGGTCTTGATCGTTTGGTTGTCGTGTTCTGCAATAACGAGAGCGGTCATGTCTATCGTCTTTCCATTCAATGTGTCAGGTGTCGGGTCAAGGTCAGATGACTTTGGCTTCGTTCTTGAGCTTGTCGATCAGGGTCGCCACATCGGGGACCTTCACGCCGGCGCCGCGCTTGGCGGGTTCCTGCACCTTCAAGGTCTTCAGGCGCGGGCTCACGTCCACACCCAGGTCTTCGGGCTTGACGGTGTCGAGCTGCTTTTTCTTGGCCTTCATGATGTTGGGCAAGGTGACGTAGCGCGGCTCGTTCAGACGCAGGTCGGTGGTGATGACAGCGGGCATGGACAGAGACAGGGTCTCCAGACCGCCGTCCACTTCGCGCGTGACGCTCACCTTGTCGCCAGCGACCTCGACCTTGGAGGCGAACGTGGCCTGGGGCAGATCAGCGAGCGCTGCCAGCATCTGGCCGGTCTGGTTGGCGTCGTCGTCAATCGCTTGCTTGCCGCAGATCACGAGGCCCGGCTGCTCCTTGTCCACCAGCGCCTTCAGGAGCTTGGCGACCGCCAGCGGCTGCAGCTCTTCGGCCGTTTCGACCAGGATGGCGCGGTCCGCACCAATGGCCATCGCCGTGCGCAGCGTCTCCTGGCACTGGGTCACGCCGCAGCTCACTGCGATGATCTCGGTGACCACGCCCTTTTCCTTCAAACGCACGGCCTCTTCCACCGCGATTTCATCAAAGGGGTTCATCGACATCTTCACATTCGCAATGTCCACTCCCGAGCCATCGCTCTTGACGCGCACCTTGACGTTGTAGTCCACCACGCGTTTGACGGGTACCAGTACTTTCATAGTCTCAGCTTTCTAACAATAAACTCTGGGCCCGCTGCGGCGTCGCTTGCCGCCTGCAGGCCACGGTATCAATCGGGCAAGGTCAGCACGCCTTGCGTCTGGAGTGCTTGCAGTTGCGAATCACTCAAACGCAGCAGATTTTGCAGCACTTCGCGTGTACCTTCACCGAGTGTGGGCGGCGCGCGGCGAATCGGCAGGCGCTCGCCATCCATGCGGATGGGCGGCGCCAGCACGGCGGTGTGGCCGGCCACCGGATGGGGCATGTTCTGCACCAGGCCGGCTTGCTGCACGCGCTCGGAGGTCAGCGCCTCGTGCAGGCCCAGCACCTCGCCACATGGCACGCCGCAGGCATTGAGCCGCTCGATCAGCAGCGCACGCGGGAAGCTGCGGATCGTCTCGATCATCAGCGGCAGCAAGAGCTTGCGGTCCTTGGCACGCTCCACATTGGTCGCGTACTTGGGGTTGTCGGCCAGGTCGGGGCGCTCGATGACATCGCGGCAGAAGCGCTCGAACTGCGAATTGTTGCCCACCGCAATGATCAGCGGGCCATCGGCCGCCTCGAACATGCCATAGGGCACGATCGAGGGGTGGGCATTGCCAAAACGCTCCGGGTCCTTGCCCATGAACAGCGCATCGAGCCCGTAGTAGCCGGTGATGCTGACGCCGTTGTCAAACAGCGCCATGTCGATCTTGCGGCCCTGGCCGGTGCGCTCGCGGGCAAACAGCGCGGCCAGCACGGCCTGGGCGGCGCTCATGCCGGTCATCAGGTCCACGACGGCCACGCCAAACTTCAGCGGCGGCTGCGAGGCCTCGCCGTTCATCGCCATCAAGCCGGCCTCGCCCTGCACCAAGATGTCGTAGCCCGGGCGGGCCGCCTCCTCGGTGTCGGTGGCATAGCCCGTCACGCTGCAGTAGATGATGTCCTGCTTCAAGGCCTTCAGTGCCTCGTAGCCCAGGCCCAGCTTGTCGGCGCCACCATGCTTGAAGTTGTGGATCACCACATCGAACTGCGGCAGCAGCGCCAGGATCAGCGCCAGCCCTTCGGGCTTTTGCAGGTCCACCGTGATGGACCGCTTGTTGCGGTTCATGCTGTTGTAGTAAGTCGTCTCGGTCTTGCCAATGCGCAAGCCCCAGTCCCGCGTGTCGTCACCCCGCTTGGGGTGCTCGACCTTGATCACCTCGGCCCCCAGATCGCCCAGCACCTGGCCGCACAGCGGGCCGGCAAAAACACGGGACAGGTCCAGGACCTTGACACCCGCCAGCGGCAGGGCCGCGGCGTTCTCTTGCTCACGCATACTTGTCTCCTCGGATCACCAGGGCGGCCGCAACACGGGCCCGCCCGGCGTCACTTTTTTCGATCCATCTCAGCGGCGCAGCGCCAGGTAGTTGGCGGAGCGCTTTTCCAAAAACGCGGCAATGCCCTCGGCCGATTCCGGTGTAGCCTGCGCCTGCACCATCAACTCGGCCTCCATGTCCAGCTGCGCTTCCAGGCTGTTGTCATAGGCGGCGCGGCACAGCGACTTGATGCTGGCCATGGCTTGCAAGGGGCCATCGGCCAGTTGCGCGGCCAGCGCGATGGCCTGCGCCAGCGCGTCGCCCGGCTCGGCCAGACGGTTGACCAGGCCCAGCTGCTGCATGCGCTCGCCGCTGACCCGGTCGCCCGTCAGGCACAGCTCGGTCAGCAGCTGGCGCGACAGGTGCTCGGCCAAAAAGGCCGTGGCGCCGCCGTCGGGCGACAGCCCCACCTTCACATAGGCCACAGAGAACGCCGCATTGCGCGCGGCGACCAGCATGTCGCAGGCCAAGGCCAGCGACAGGCCGGCACCGGCGGCTGCGCCCTCCACCGCTGCCACTACGGGCTTGGGGCAGTCGCGCAGTGCACGCACCAGGTCATGCAGGCCTTCGAGCAGCTCGCGGCGCTTTTCCACGGGCTGGTCCCGGCGCGTTGCAATGCGGCGCAGGTCACCGCCCGAGCAAAAATGCCCGCCGGCACCGGTGAGCACCATCGCGCCCACGGCCGGGTCGGTCGCAGCCTCCTTGAGCGCTGCGGTCAGGCCCAGGTAGAAGTCGGGCGAGAGCGCATTGCGCGCCGCCTCGTTGTTGTTGGTCAGCACCAGCACGCCGCCTTCGCGGCGCGCCAGCAGCGCGGGGGTGGCGGTGCTGGCGGTCGTCATCAGGCGGCCTTGGCTGCGGCGCGTTCCTGGGCCTGCAACGCCATGTAGCGCGCCAGGTGGTGGTCCATGTCGCCCAACTGGTGGTCAATCATGATGATGCGCTTGGCGTAGTGCGCCAGCGGCAGCTCCCAGGTCACGCCAATGCCGCCGTGCATCTGGATCGCCTCTTCGGCCATCAAGGTGCCAATCTGGCCCACGCTGTACTTGGCAGCCGACAGCGCTTTCTCGCGCTCAAGGTAGTCGGGGTTGTCAATCGCCGCTGCCGCGTTGATGACGGCCGAGCGCGCCTGCTCGGCTTCGAGCAGCAGATCGGCCATGCGGTGCTGCAGCGCCTGAAAGCTGCCAATGGGCACGCCAAACTGCTTGCGCGTGCGCAGGTATTCCAGCGTGTGGTTCTTGGCCACATCCATCGCGCCCAGCGATTCAGCCGCCAGCGCCAGCAGGCCAAAGCCGCAGATGCGTTCGAGCAGCGCATGGCCTTCACCCAGCGTGCCCAGCAAGGCATCGGCACCGACCTTGACGTTGGCCAGCACCAGCTCGGCGGCATGGCCGCCATCGATGCGGCCATAGCCCCGGCTGCTGATGCCTGCGGCATCGCCCGGCACCAGGAACAGCGAGATGCCGGCCTCATCGCCCACGGCGCCTGCCGTGCGGGCGGAGACCAGCAGCAGCTGCGCCTGGTCGCCAAACAGCACCACCGCCTTGCTGCCGTTGATCACCCAGCCATCGCCCTGGGTTTGGGCAGTGGTGGCCACGCGGCTCAGCTCATAGTGGTTCGCGGGCTCGTCATGCGCCAGCGCGGCAATCGTCTCGCCGCCGATGATGCCTTCGAGCTGCGCCTTTTGCGCCTCGCTGCCGGCCTCGGTCAGCGCGCGGCCCACCAGCAAGGCGCCCAGCAGCGGCTCTGCCACCAGGTGCGTGCCCAGTGCCTCGAACACCACGCTGATATCGACGCCATCGCCGCCAAAGCCGCCATCGGCCTCCTTGAACAGCGCGCCAATCGCGCCCAGTTCGGCCAGCTTGGCATAGGTCTCGGCGCTGAAGCCCTGGTCGCCATAGGCGGCCTTGTTGCGGTACTCGGTGCTGTACTGCTCGCTCAGGTAGCGGCCCAGCGCATCAGCCAGCATGCGGCGGTCTTCATCCAGTTGAAAGTTCATAAAAAATCTCCTTATCTAACCATGGCGCTTGCTGAGATCGCAGCGCCTGGAACCTGCAGGGCACAGCTGCGAGACGCCAGCAAGGGCCGCCCCGCAGCATAGGCGTCGTCCCCCTTCCAGGGGGAAGGCGCGCAGCGCCTCAGGGGGTGGCTTATTTCATAGGCCGAGAATCATCTTGGAGATGATGTTGCGCTGGATCTCGTTCGAGCCGCCGAAGATCGACAGCTTGCGGTAGTTGAAATAGGCCGCAGCGGCGGTGGCCGCTTCCTTGGGGCCCACGGGCGCGTCGGCGTATTCGGCAAACTGCGCCTCTTCGATAAAGGGCAGCGCGTACGGCCCCATCGCACGGCGGATCAGCGACAGCAGCTCCTGGCGCACGACAGTGCCCTTGATCTTGAGCATCGAGCTCTCGGCGCCCGGCACACCGCCGCCCGCGACCGAGGCGATCACGCGCAGGTTGGTGGTGGCCATGTTCAGCAGTTCGATTTCGACCTTGGCCATGCGGGTGGCAAACTGCGGGTCTTCGATCAGCGGCTTGCCGTTGCGCTGCACGCGCTGGGCAATCACCTTGAGCTTTTCCAGCCCGGCCATCGAAAAACCCACGCCGGCAATGCCGGTGCGCTCATAGGTCAGCAGGTACTTGGCATAGGTCCAGCCCTTGTTTTCCTCGCCCACCAGGTTGTCCAGCGGCACCTTCACATCGGTCAGAAAGACTTCGTTGACTTCCTTGTCACCGTCCAGGGTGCGGATGGGGCGCACTTCGACGCCAGGCTGGTTCATGTCGATCAGCACGAAGCTGATGCCCTGCTGCGACTTCACCTCCTTGTTGGTGCGCACCAGGCAGAACATCATGTTGGCGTGCTGGCCCTGGGTGGTCCAGGTCTTTTGGCCGTTGACGATGTAGTGGTCGCCCTGGCGCACGGCCGTGGTCTTGAGCGAGGCCAGGTCGGAGCCAGCGCCGGGCTCGGAGTAACCCTGGCACCACCAGTCATCGCCATTCAGAATGCGTGGCAGCCAGTGGCTTTTTTGCGCCTCGTTGCCATACTTGATCAGCACCGGGCCGAGCATGGACAAACCAAAGGGCACCAGGCGCGGGCCACCGGCCAGTGCGCACTCGTCGTCAAAAATGAACTTCTGCACCGGCGACCAGCCCGTGCCACCAAACTCTTGCGGCCAGTGGTAGGCCAGCCAGCCCTTTTTGTTCAGGATGGCATGCCAGTTTTCCTGGTCAAAGCGCGTCAGGCGCTGGCCGGCCTTGACCTTGGCGGCCAGGTCCTGGGGCAGGTTGTCTTTCAGAAACGCACGCACTTCGGCGCGGAACGCTTCTTCTTCGGGACTGAATTGCAAGTCCATGGCTATCTCCTCATTAACGTGGGCGGGCAAGGCCCGCACATCTCAAACTCTGCGCTGCGCGATCTGGGTGACGCCCAGCCAGGGCCGCCCCGTAGCGGCGGCTGCGTCCCCGGGGGGAAGGCGCGCAGCGCCTCAGGGGGTCAGAAAATCTCAAAGAGGCCTGCAGCACCCATGCCGCCGCCCACACACATGGTCACCACGCCCCACTTCACTTTCTCGCCCCGGGCCTTGCGGCGCTGGCCTTCGAGCAGGATGTGGCCGGTCAAACGCGCGCCGGTCATGCCAAAGGGGTGGCCGATGGAGATCGCGCCGCCGTTGACGTTGAGGCGCTCCATCGGGATGCCCAGCTTGCGCTGGCAGTACAGTGCCTGCGAGGCAAAGGCCTCGTTCAGCTCCCAGAGGTCGATGTCCTGCACCGTCAGGCCGTGGCGCGCCAGCAGCTTGGGCACGGCAAACACCGGGCCAATGCCCATCTCGTCGGGCTCGCAACCGGCAATGGCCAGGCCGCGGAAGGCGCCCAGCGGCGCCAGGCCCAGCTTGGCCGCTTCCTTGGCTTCCATCAGCACGCAGGCGGCCGAGCCATCGGACAGCTGCGAGGCATTGCCGGCGGTGACAAAGTTGCCCGCGCCCTTGACGGGTTCGAGCTTGGCCAGACCCTCGAGCGTGGTCGTGGGGCGGTTGCAGTTGTCCATGGTCGCGGTGACGTCCTTGTAGCTGACTTCACCGGTTTCCTTGTTCTTCTCGGCCATGCGCGTGGCGCAGGGCACGATCTCGTTGTCGAAGGTGCCATTGGCCTGGGCCGCTGCGGTGCGCTGCTGGCTCTGCAGCGAGAAGGCGTCCTGGTCTTCGCGGCTGATGCCGTAGCGCTTGGCGACCACATCAGCGGTGTCGATCATCGCCATGAAGAGGTCGGGCTTGTGCTCGACGAGCCAGGGGTCGGCATCCGAGGGGTTGGTGTTGCTCGAGCGGATTAGCGAGATGCTCTCGACCCCGCCAGCCACCATCGCCGGTGCGCCGTCAACGATGATGCGGCCGGCCGCAAAGGCAATCGCCTGCAGACCCGAGGCGCAAAAACGGTTGACCACGGTGCCGCCCACGCTGATGGGCAGGCCGGCACGCACCGCTGCCTGGCGGCCGATATTGCGGCCGGTCGTCCCCTCGGGGTAGCCGCAGCCCAGCACCACGTCTTCGATCAAGGCCGGGTCGATGCCGACGCGCTGCACCGCTGCGCTGATGGAAAAGGCCGCCAGCTGCGCACCGGGCGTGACATTGAACTCCCCACGGTGGGATTTGGCCAGCGGCGTACGCGCTGTCGAAACGATGACGGCTTCACGCATGCATGTCTCCTTGGGTCTGAGCGACCGTTGATTGTGATTTTTGCGGCCGCCAGCGCTTGTCACCCAAGCGCTAACAGCTATTTTTTATGTAGCAACCCGGGGTTTGGCTGTGCGAAAGCCCCGGGCTGCACTGCCGGCCCCGAGGGCCGGATGGGCGCGATGGCGCTCAGGCCGCCTTGTTCAGGCTCTCGAAGTTCTCGCCCTTGTCCACCAACTCCACCAAGAGGGGCGACGGCGTCCAGAACAGCGCGTCCTCTTTTGCAAACTCGCGGATGTCGGCGAGGATCTTGTCCAGGCCCACCATGTCGGCCCACTTCATCGGGCCGCCCCGGAAGCGCGGAAAGCCATAGCCGTAGAGGAAGGTCACATCCACATCCAGCGGGCGCAGCGCAATGCCTTCGCGCACCACATTGGCGCCTTCGTTGACCATCGCGGCCATGTAGCGGCGCATGATCTCGGCATTGCTGAAGCTGCGCGGCGTCACGCCAGCGCGCTGGCGCTCGGCATCCACAATGGCCAGCACTTCGGGGTCTTGCTCGCCCACGCGTGCGCCTTGCGGGTACAGGTAGTAACCGCGCTGGGTCTTCTGGCCAAACCAGCCCTTTTCGGCAATGCGGTCGGCAATCTGCACATAGCGGGCCTGGGGGTTGCGCGTGGCGGCCTTGCGCTTTCGCGTGGCCCAGCCAATGTCGCCACCGGCCAGGTCGGCGACCTGGAAGGGGCCCATGGGGTAGCCAAACTCGCGCACCGCCTCATCGATCTGGTAGGGCGAGGCGCCATCTTCGAGCAGGTAGTTGGCCGCCTCGCGGTACACGGCCAGAATGCGGTTGCCGATAAAGCCATCGCAGACACCGGCGCGCACGGGCACCTTCTTCATGCGGCGGGCCAGCTCGAAAGCGGTGGCCACCACATCGGCGCTCACCTTGGCGGGCACGACGATCTCCAGCAGCTTCATGATGTTGGCGGGGCTGAAGAAGTGCAGACCGATGACATCCTGCGGGCGCGAGATGCTCGCGGCAATCGCATCGATATCCAGGTAGGAGGTGTTGGTGGCAATCACGGCGCCGCTCTTGCAGACCTTGTCCAGCTCGGCAAACACCGCCTTCTTGACGCCCATCTCTTCAAACACCGCCTCGATCACCAGGTCCACCTGGGCGAGCGCGGCGTAGTCGGTGCTGCCGCTGTAGCGCGCCATGATGGCGGCCTTTTTCTCAGCGGTCATGCGGCCCTTGGCGATCAGGCCGTCGTAGACCTTTTCGACATTGGCGCGGCCCCGGGCGATGGATTCCTCATCGCGCTCGACCATTACCACCGGCAGGCCGGCATCGAGTGCCGCCACGGTGATGCCAGCACCCATCGTGCCGCCACCCACC
Organism: Comamonas koreensis; assembly: GCF_014076495.1. Classification (NCBI taxonomy): domain Bacteria; kingdom Pseudomonadati; phylum Pseudomonadota; class Betaproteobacteria; order Burkholderiales; family Comamonadaceae; genus Comamonas; species Comamonas koreensis. The sequence goes on from NZ_CP043575.1 coordinate 4,532,082, forward strand.
ACGCCGATGCTGTTCAGGGCGCGCGGTGCAGCGGCCTTGGCTTCGGGGATCTTGGCGGTTTCACGCTCGGCAAAGAACGCGTGGATCAGGCCGGCACGCTGCGGGCTCTCCAGGCACTGCACAAACAGCTTGCGCTCGTTTTGCATGCCCTGCTCAAACGGCAGATCGAGCGCGCCTTGCACGCATTCGATGATCTTGCCGGGCGAGAACAGGCCCCGGCTTTTCTTGGCCGACTCGGCCTTGGCGGCATCGAGCTCGGCCTGCGAGGTGGCCTTGTCGGCCAGCGCCGTCGCTTCGCGGGTGCGGCGCACCGGGGCGTTTTGCGCCAGCAGCGCGTTGGCGTAGGCCAGGCCTGCCGTGCGGGCATCGCTGCCTGCGGGCTCGACCTTGTCGACCAGGCCCATGGTCAGCGCTTCTTCGGCACTGGCGTGGCGGCCCGAGAGCATCAGATCGAGCGCAGCCTTGACGCCAATGAGGCGCGGCGTGCGCTGCGTGCCACCGGCGCCGGGCAGCAGGCCCAGCTGCACTTCGGGCAGGCCCAGCTTGGCGCCGGAGACCGCCAGGCGGTAGTGGCAAGACAGCGCCACTTCCAGGCCGCCGCCCAGGGCCGGGCCATGGATGGCAGCCACGACCAGCTTGTCGCTGTTTTCCAGCTGCACCAGCACATCGGGCAGGCTGGGCGGCATCGCAGGCTTGCCGAACTCACGGATATCGGCACCGGCGATAAAGGCCTTGCCACTGCCCACCAGCAAGATGGCCTGGACCTGCGCATCGCTGCGCGCCTGGGCCACGGCATCGGCCAGGCCCTGGCGCACGGCCTGGCTCAAGGCGTTGACGGGGGGGTTCTGGATGGTGACGACCAATACCTGCCCTTCGCGGGCAATGTCCACCACCGCAGCGTTCTCTGCGCTCATGCATGTCTCCTGGTTGTTCAATCGAAAACGGGTTGCGAACCATTGTCAATGCAACTAGGCTTATTTGACAATCACATAGAGGATTGACAGACTGTCAAAAGAATTTGGACAATCACACCCCATGGACCACAACGCCCTCACCCTGCTGGTGGAAATCATCGACTCCGGCAATCTCAGCCGGGCTGCCGCCAAGCTCAAGATGAGCCGCGCCAATGTCAGCTACCACCTGGGCCAGCTGGAGAAATCGGTGGGCGTGCAGCTGGTGCGCCGCACCACGCGCCGGGTCGAGCCCACCGAGGTGGGCCTGCGCCTGTATGAGCATGGCCGCAGCATCCGCAACGAGCTGGCCGCCGCCGCCGAGACCATCCGCAGCCTGGGCAAGGGCCTGCAAGGCCGGGTCGGGCTGGCGGTGCCCAGCGGCTATGGCCAGCTGGTGATGAGCGACTGGCTGATCGCCTTCAAGCGCCTCTACCCCGACATCGTGCTCGATGTGATCTTTGAGAACCGGGTCGACAACCTGGTGCGCGACGAGGTGGACATTGCAGTGCGCGTGCTGCCCACGCCACCGGACAACCTGGTGGCCCGCCACATGGGCGAGATGAACTATGTGGCCTGCGCCAGCATCGACTATGCCGGCCAGAACATGCTGCCCCAGCAGCCCGAGGACCTGCGCCATGTGCCGCTGATCACCAGCGGCGTGGTCGGCCAGCAGCTGCTGGTGCGCGCCTACCAGGGCGAGCTGCGCAAGGAGATCCGGCTCGAGCCCAGCCTCATCTCCGAGCATTTTCCGTTTCTGCGCCAGGGCATCATGGCCGGCCTGGGCGTGGGCATCGTGCCCGACTATGTGATCCGCGCCGAGGTCGAGCGCGGCGAGGTCGTCACCACCTTGCGCGACTGGCGGCTGAGCATTTTTGGCAACCACATGTACCTGCTGTGGATGCCCAACCGCCACCAGACCAAGGCCGTGCGCACGATGATCAGCTTTTTGCTCGAGCAGTCGCAGCAGGCCGGCAGCTTGGCTGCGTTGGGCTAAGCGTCGGGCCCCGTTTCAGCGGCCCTTCAAGGCTCAGCGCCGAGTCGCCCGCAGCACGCCTGCCAGCGCGACTTGCGCCCTTCAATCAGGTTCCCGTCAGGTAAGCGCCTTTAAGGTGGCGGCGCCTGCGTGTGTGCCCATCCTGGCTCCACTGCGCGCAGGCATGGAACCACACAGGATTGAACCGAATGAAAATGACAAGAGACATCCATGACATCGTCGGCGGCCTGCTGATGTCAGCAGCAGGCCTGTTCTTTGCGCTGTACGGGCGCGAATACAACTTTGGCAGCGCCGATCGCATGGGGCCGGGCTACTTCCCGGTCGTGCTGGGCTGGCTGCTGTTTGGCCTGGGCCTGCTGCTGGCCCTGCCCGCCTTCTGGCGCCAGGGCAGCCCCATCACGCTGCAGTGGGGCAACCTGTTCTGGTCCGTGGCCAGTCTGCTGGCCTTTGCGCTGCTGCTCTATCCGCTGGGCGTGGCGCTGGCCGCGCTGGTGGCCAGCCTGGTCGCACTGCTGGCCACCAAGATGCGCATCCGCACCCGCTTGCTGGTGAGCCTGGCCGTCGCGGCCCTGACCACCGTGATTTTTCCCATTGGCCTGCGCATGACGCTGCCCATCTGGCCCTGAGCCCGGCACTGACGAAGGATCTGTATGGATTTGCTTGGAAACCTCTGGATGGGCCTCAATGTGGTGGCCGATCCCTCGACGCTGTGGTACTGCTTTTTGGGCGTCTTTTTGGGCACCGTCGTCGGCGTGCTGCCCGGCATCGGTGCGCTCGCTGCCATCTCGCTGCTGTTGCCCTTTACCTACCATATGTCGCCCACGGCGGCCATCATCATGCTGGCCGGCGTCTACTATGGCGCGCAGTATGGCGGCTCCACCGCCTCCATCTTGCTGAACCTGCCCGGGTCACCGTCCTCGGCGGTGACCTGTCTGGACGGCTACCCGATGGCGCGCAAGGGCAAGGCCGGGGTGGCGCTCTTTGTCACCACCATTGCCTCGCTGGTCGGCGCGATGTCGGGCCTCATCCTGCTCGTGTTGTTCTCGCCGGCGATCTCCAAGATCGGCCTGCAGTTTGGCCCCACCGAGTTCTTCTCGATGATGCTGCTGGGCCTCGTCGCCGCCTCGTCGATGAGCGCCGGCTCGGCCACCAAGGGCCTGTGCATGGTGGTGTTTGGCCTGCTGCTGGGCATGATCGGTACCGATGTGAACTCGGGCGTGGCGCGCTACTCGTTTGACATTCCCGAGCTGATGGATGGCGTCAACCTGGTGGCGCTGGCGATGGGCCTGTTTGGCGTGGCCGAAGTGATCCGATGCATCAACCTGGCCGATGCCAACCAAAAGCCCGACAAGGTCACCCTGCGCTCGATGGTGCCTGAGCGCGAGGAGTTCCGCGCCACCGTCAAGCCGATGCTGCGCGGCTCGGCGCTGGGCTCGTTCCTGGGGGCGCTGCCGGGCGTGGGCCCGTCGATTGCGTCCTTCATGTCGTATGCGATCGAAAAGCGCGTGTCCAAGGACCCGAGCCGCTTTGGCCATGGCGCCATCGAAGGCATCACTGCGCCCGAGTCGGCCAACAATGCCGCTGCGCAAACCGCGTTTGTGCCTTCGCTGTCCATCGGTATTCCGGGTGACGCGGTGATGGCCGTGATGCTGGGCGCGCTGATCATCCACGGTATCCAGCCCGGCCCGATGTTGATGACCGAGCAGCCCGAGCTGTTCTGGGGGCTGATCGTCAGCTTTGCGATCGGCAATATTTTCCTGGTGATCCTGAACCTGCCCACCATCGGGCTGTGGGTGGCGCTGCTGCGCATTCCGTTTGCCTGGATGTACCCGGCCATCCTGGTCTTTGTCGCGCTGGGCGTCTACAGCGTCAACAACAACCTGTTCGACATCTACATGGTGGCCGTGCTGGGCATCATCGGATATGTGCTGATGGTGCTGCGCTTTGAAGCGGCGCCGCTGCTGCTGGGCTATATCCTGGGACCGATGCTCGAAGAAAACCTGCGCCGTGCGATGCTGCTCTCGCGTGGCGATGCCTCGGTGTTCTTCAATCGCCCGATCAGCGCCTCCTTGCTGGCGCTGACTGGCGCAATCTTGCTGTGGGCCATCTGGTCGGGCGTGCGCAAATCGCGCAAGGAAGCCCGGGCCTTTGCCCAGGCGCAAGACAGCGCTGTGCCCGCTGCAGCATCGTCTTGACCGTTTGCACTCCAGTGTGCGCCTGTTCTGGCCATCCGGCCTGAACAGGCTTTTTTCTGGCTGCGGTGCTTTGCTTTTGCTAGGCTTGGACCATGCGAATTCTTGTGATTGAAGACGACGCGGTGCTGCGCGATGTGGTGGTCAGCAGCCTGCGCGATGCAGGCCACCATGTGGACCAGGCGGCCGACCTGGGCGCGGCCGAGCACTGGTGGCGGGTGCAGCGCTTTGATGCCATCTTGCTCGACCTGAACCTGCCCTGCAGCGCCGTGCGCGGCAGTGCGATGGGCAGCGGCCTGGCGCTGCTGCAGCAGGTGCGCAGGCGCGGCGACAACACCCCCGTGCTGGTGCTCACCGCCCGCAACCAGACCCCCGAGCGCATTGCCGGCCTGGACAGCGGCGCCGACGACTACCTGGGCAAGCCCTTTGAGCTGGCCGAGGTCGAGGCCCGGCTGCGCGCGCTGGTGCGCCGCGCCATTGGCACGCAGGATGTATCGACCGTGGGCCAGCTCAGCCTGGAGCGCAACAACCGCCGCTTTCGCGTGGGTGCGCTGCCGCTGGACCTGCCCGCGCGCGAGTTCGAAGTGCTCTGGGAGCTGATGAGCCCGCCCGGCCGCGCGGTGAGCAAGCGCAGCCTGTCGGACAAGCTCTCGGACTTTGATGAGGCGCTGGGCGACAACGCGCTCGAAGCCTTTATCTCGCGCCTGCGCAAGAAGCTGCAGCACAGCGGCGCGGCCATCCGCACCCTGCGCGGCATTGGCTACCTTATCGAGGCCGACAGCGGCGATGCCCCATGAGCGCCGCGGCCCCCCACCCCGCCGCGCTGCCATCGCTGCGCATGCGCGTGCTGCGCCATGTGCGCTGGCCGCTGGTCTGGACCTGGCTGCTGGGCACCGTGTTCATGATGGGCCTGGCCAACCATTTCACCCAAAGTGCGTTTGACCGCGCGCTGCTCGACGATGCCTATGCGATTGCCTCGCACCTGCGCGCCGATGACGCAGGCGACGTGGCCCTGCAGCTGACCGACAGCGAACTCAAGGCTGCCCTGTTTGACCAAGCCGAGTATGTGTACTACGCGGTCTACCGCGCCGACGGCAGCCAGCTGGCCGGCGAGCCGCTGCCGCTCTTGCCCTGGGACGAGAGCGAGCCGGTGAGCTACCGCGAGACCCTGTACAACGGCCAGCTGGTACGGGCCGTGGCGCTGCGCAGCGCCGTGGGCGAGCAGCAGCTCAGCATCGTGATGATGCACACCACGCGGGTGCGCGACAGCCTGATCCAGCACCTGTTCCTCTATGCCGCGATCCCGCAGCTGAGCTTGCTGGTGCTGCTGCTGTGGTGGCTGCACCACCGCATTGGCCAGGACATGGCGCCGCTCGCGGCGCTGCAACGGTCGCTGTCGCGGCGCGATGCCCAGGATCTGGCGCCCATCCCCCCCAGCGCGCCGGCCACCACGCGCGAGATCGAGCAGCTGCGCCAGACCACCAATGCGCTGCTCGCCCGCATTGCCGACAACGTCGAGGCCCAACGCGAGTTTGCCGGCAATGTGGCCCATGAGGTGCGCACGCCGCTGGCCGGCATCAAGGCGCTGGCCGACTATGGGCTGGGCCATGCTGACCCTGCGGTGCAGCAGCAGCAACTGCAGCGCATCTCCGACAGCGTGGCGCGTGCCAGTCACCTGGTCGATCAGTTATTGCTGCTGGCGCTGAGCGACGAGGCCAGCGCCGTGCAGTTGCTGCCCGTCGCCCCCGCTGACCTGGTGCAGCAGGCGGTGCTGCGCCACTGGGATGCCGCCAGCCGCGCCCGGATCGACCTGGGTGCCGAGGGCCTGGACAGGCCCGAGTCCGAACAGCTGCGCATTGCCGCCGATGCCAACCTGCTCGCAGCCATGCTCGACAACCTGATCCTCAATGCGCTGCGCTATGGCGGCCAGTCGGTCACCGTGGCCTTGCAGGCTGCTGACGATGGCCGCAGCGTCGAGCTGGCCGTCATTGACGACGGCCCGGGCATGAGCGAGGCGCAATGCCAGGCCGCCATGCAGCGCTGGCAGCAAGGGCCCAGCGGCCAGTCGCTCGGCCAGGGCGCAGGCCTGGGCCTGGCGATCGTGGCCAAACTGGCCAATTTGCAGCAGGCACGGTTTCAGCTGGCGCCGCGCTCAGAGGGCGCAGGACTGCGCGCCAGTCTGGTGTTCAGTGCAGTACAAAATCGCGCACCTGGGGAGCTTTAGCCAACGGCGCCTCGCCCAGCATCTCCAGCACCGAGGACTCAATGCCGTAGACCATCGCATCGAGCGCCAGGTCATTGGCTTCCATGCCAAAGGGGTGCTCCAGCTCGGCGCCCAGCGCCTCCAGTGCAAAGAAGGTGTAGGCGACAAAGCAGACGATCACCGGCGTCATCGTGCCGATGGAGTCCAGCAAGCCAAAGGGCAGCAAAAAGCAGTAGATGTAGATGCTGCGGTGCAGGATCACCGAATAGGTGAACGGAATAGGCGTGCTGGCAATGCGCTCGCAGCCGCCCAGCGCACTGCCCAGGCGCGCCAGCGCCTGCTCGAACACGGGCACCACGGCCGGCGCAATGCGGCCCTGCTGGCATTGCTCACCCACCCAGCGCTGCACCAGCAGCATGGCCATCGCGCCCGGAAAGCGCGCTTCGCTGATCTGCTGCACCTCGCCCGGTGGCAGGAAGAGCGCCAGATCGGCACGCGCATCGCTGGCGCGCAGCTGGTGCTTGAGCGCATAGGCAAAGGCGCACAGGCGCAGCACCAGCACGCGCGCCTGTGCGCGGTCCTGGGTCAGGCTCAGCGCCTGGGCGGCCAGGTGCCGGCTCTCGACCAGGAGCACCCCCCAGAGCGTGCGCGCCTCCCAAAAGCGCGCATACGAGGTGCTGTTTCTGAAGCCCAGAAAGATCGCCAGGGTCAGGCCGATCAGCGAGAACGGCACAAAGTTGAGCGGCACCTTCCAGCTCAGAATGGAGCCATGCAGCAGCGTGGCCACCACCGCGAGGATGGTGATGAGGATCAGCTGCGGCGTGATCGCCGGCAGGATGGAGCCGCGCCACACAAACAGCATGCGCAGCCAATGCAAGGGAGGACGGACGATCATGGCCGGTATTGTCCTGCTCGGGGCTTATCCGAGGGGAATGGCTGGCCTCAGCGCCGGGCAGCGGCTGAGGCCGGGCTGCTTAGATTTCTTTCAGCAGTTGGTGCGCAATACGCACGCTCAAGGCGGCCCCCGTCAAGGTCGGGTTCATGCACGATGCCGAGGGCATCACGCTGGTACCGGCGATGAACAGGTTGGGATGGTCATGGGTGCGGCAGTCGCGGTCCACGACCGAGTTGCTCGGGTCGTCGCCCATGATGGTGGTGCCCATGATGTGCTGGCGGTCCTGGTGGTTGGTGTCCATCTTCAGGATGTCGGCTTGCAACAGGCCAGCCATGCGCTGCAGGTCCTTCACCGCAAAGTCGCGGCCGGCGTTCCAGTAGTCGTTGACGCTGTAGTAGATCTCGGGCACGGGGATGCCGATCGCGTCCATCTTGGTCTTGCTGGGGACCACGCGGTTTTGCGGCAGCGCCTCGGTCTCGAAGTCCACTGCCACGTTGAGCGAGCGGGCCGACTGGCGGCGAATTTCCTCGTCCAGCTTGCTGCCCAGCACGCCCTTGGCGATCAGGCTGGAGGTAATCTGCGAGGTCGTCACCGTATTGCGGAACTTGGTCTTGTAGCTCGGGATGTCCTTGCGGAAGGCGCCATCGCGGTAGTTCAGGTAGACCAGCAGCTCGGTCGGGCCCTGGCCCGGCCACACGTCCTCGTTCATCATGATGTTCATGCTGATGCCGGTGTGGCCCATCAGGTTGCGGCCCACCTGGTCGGACGAATTGGCAATGCCGTTCGGGTATTTCTCCGAGGTCGACATCAACAGTAGCTTGGGGCTTTCGATGCCATAGGCGGCCAGCACAAAGTGGCGTGCGGTGAGGCGCTGCGATGTGCCATCGGGCTTCTTGTAGTGCACGGCCGTGATCTTGCCGTCGTCACCCGCCTCGATCTTGTAGACCACGGCGTTGTCGAGCAGCTTGGCGCCAGCGCGCTCGGCCACATCGATGTGCATGGAGCCGTCGTACTTGGCGCCGATCGGGCAGACCGGGTTGCAGTTGTTGTTGCCGGCGCAGACCGGGCGGTTGCCGTAGGGGCGGCTGGCGCGGCCATGGGGCTCCAGCACTGGGTGGTAGCCACCGGGCTTGAGCATCTCGTCCATGCGTTGCATGAAGTAGGGCACGTTGAAGCCCTTCATCGGGAAGGGCTTGGAGCGCGGCGGATGCGCCTCGCCGCCGTGGCCGCTCTCGTCCTGGCCATCGTAGCCAGTCACGCCCAGTTCGGCCTCGGCCTCGCAGTAGTAGGGTTCGAGCTCGTCGTAGCCAATCGGCCAGTCGCGGCCACGCCCATACAGCGTCTGCAGCTTGAAGTCATTGGGGATCATGCGCCACAGCGCCGAGCCAAAGTGCCAGGTGGTGCCGCCCACCACGCGCAGGTACTTGGTGGGGTATTTCACCGGGCCGGTCTGCTGCAGGTAGTCGCCATAGGTGGAGGGGATATGCGGCGGATTGGGGAACGGCGAGCCCGCACCCTGCAGCTTCATATTGGCCAGCGAGAGCTTGATCGGCGCATTGCGGAAGGTCTCGACGATGTCGGCTCGGCGCACGCGCGGTCCCGCTTCCAGAATGATGACGGACTTGCCGGCCTGCGCCAGCTTGGCACCGATGATGCCGCCCATGACCCCGGAGCCGATAACGATCAGGTCGGCGTCGTATTGCGTTTGCTTGCTGCTCATGCTTGTGGGCTCTTTTTGTTGGGGCTGGCAGGCACGACGGGCTTTTCGCCCCAGGAATCGGGGCCACTGCCGTAGGTAGGAATATCGAGGATGCCGGCCGTGGGGCGGTACATCAGCGCATTGGCATAGCTGATCAGCACGGCGTCTGCGTCTTCGCCGACAACGCCCAGGTACCAGGCCGAGACGATCTGGGTGGCGGTGGCGCGCAGCGCCGGGTCCAGATCGGGCGCAGCGAGCAGGTCGTCGACATGGCTGATCTTCTGGCTGGCCACATGCTGGTGCAGCGCCTGCGCTGCGGCGGCAAAGGCCGCATCGCTCTTGGTCAGTGCCGCCAGGTAGCGCGTGGCCAGGGCTGCCGACAGCGGGCTGCCGCCGGTGACGAACTCCGACAGGCGCAGGAAATCATCGGCTGCCTCGCTGGCGGCAAAGGCATTGCTGGAGCCCAGCACGGCAAAGCCGCCGGCGGCAAGCGCCACACCGGTGGCAGCCGCAGCGCCCAGCAGGCGGCGGCGCGAGATGCCCGCAGGCATCGCAGGCACCAGGGGCTTGGCGCAGAGCACGGCGGATGAGGGGAAAGAGGACGAGGTCATGCGGGTCAGACTCCAGACGAGGCAGCGGCCTTGCGGCGCTGACGGATCACGATGAAGGCCAGCACCAACACCAGCAGCAGCACAGCGGCCGGCACGATGAGGGCGGGCAGCTGGGCGATCAGCGGCGGCTTGCCTCCGGCGCGTGCGGCAGCCACATCGGCGGCCTGCACCTTGACGGACGGGTTGCCGTACTGCGTGAGCACATAGTTGCTGACATCGGCGATCTCCTGGTCGCTGAGCCGGTCGGTGAAGGATGCGGCATCGCCAAACGCAGGCATGAAATGGGCACGCCCCTGCACCGTGCGGTCCACGCCGTGCAGGATGGTGGCGATGAGGTTGTCGGCGCGGTCGGCACCGGTCACGCTGTTGTGGAACAGCGAAGGGTATTCGCCATTGGCCGTGCCGCTGGCATTGGCCTGGTGGCAGTGGGCGCAGCTGCCGCTGAACACCTTCCAGCCGGCATCGGCGCCGTCGACCAGCCCGCGCTGCGTGTCTTCGGACTGCAGGCTGGCCTGGCCATAGCGGTAGCGCGGCTGGGTCTCTCCGCCTGCCACCGCCTTGGTTTGCTTGAGGTAGGACGCCATAGCCTGAATATCGCTGTCAGGCAGGTGCTGCAGGCTGTGCTCGATGGCTTCGGCCATCGGGCCGGCGGCCTGGGCCTTGCCGGGCATGCGGCCGGTCTTGAGGTACTGCACCAGCTCGGCCTCGGTCCAGCCGCCGATGCCATTGACCGCGTCCGACGTGATATTGGGCGCGTACCAGGCGCCCAGCGAGCCGCCCCCCAGGTAGCGGCTGCTGTCTTCGGCCATCAGCGCATTGCGCGGTGTGTGGCAGGTGCTGCAGTGGGCCAGCGCATCGACCAGGTAGGCGCCATGGTTCCACTCCGGCGGCTTGCTGGCATCGGGTTTGAAGCGCTGGTCCTTCAGGTAGAGCGCATTCCACACGGCCATCGACAGGCGGATGTTGAAGGGGAAAGGCAGGGCCGTTTGCGGCGCGGCCTGGTCCACCGGCTCGACGCCATGCATGAAGTAGGCGTAGAGCGCCTCGGTGTCTTCATCGCTGATCTGGGCATAAGCCGTGTACGGCATGGCTGGGTACAGATGGGCCCCGTCCTTGCGCAGCCCTTGGCGCAGCGCGCGGCTGAAGTCTTCGAGGCTGTAGCTGCCAATGCCGGCCGTCTTGGACGGGGTGATATTGGTGGCATAGATGCTGCCCAGCGGTGAGGCGATGGGGTAGCCACCGGCAAAACTGGCGCCACCCTTGGGCGCCGTGTGGCAGGCCGCGCAATCCGCAGCTACCGCCAGCTTGCGGCCCTTTTCCACCAGCAGCGCATCGCTAGAGGCCGTGGCCGCTACAGGCGCCGTGGCGGCCGACGCGGCTGCCGGCTGCGCAGCCGCTGCCGTCTGGGCCTGAGCCGCATGCATCCCCGCCCACACAGAAAACACCAAGCCGAAGGCAGTCCTGGACCAGGAGACGCCCGACTTTGACTTGCAAAACCGCATCGTGAGAGACCTTTGTTGTCATACGACTCCCGCGCATGCCCGCCATGCTCGCTAGAGTCTTTTGTCGTATCTGCGGCAAATTTTCGACAACTTGTACGACCTCTGCCGAGGTCCTCGGGTGTACCCCGGTGTTTTACTCACACTTCATCCAGCGCAATATGCGTTGCGCGAAGATGTGGTATCGGTTTCATGCGCAACTATCAGAGCGTGCTACGACAGGAGGCAAGGCCTTGGCAGCGGGTGCCCTACCACGCCGCTCAAACCGCCAGCAAGCCAATGAATGCGCTGGAAAAACCGGGCCTCAGTCCTGCCCGGCTTCCTCATCCCAGCGCTTGAGCTGCGCCAGCTTCTCGCCAATCTTGAGCTCCAGCCCCCGGGGCACGGGCTGGTACCAGCCGGGCGGGTCTATCCCATCTGGCAGATAGGTTTCTCCCGCTGCATAGGCATTGGGCTCGTCATGGGCGTAGCGGTATTCATGCCCATAGCCCAGCTCCTTCATCAGCTTGGTCGGGGCGTTGCGCAAATGCACCGGCACTTCGCGGCTCTTGTCCTGCTTCACAAAGGCCTTGGCCTGGTTGTAGGCGTTGTAGCCGGCATTGCTCTTGGCGGCCATGGCCAGGTAGATGACGGCCTGGCCCAGCGCCAGCTCGCCTTCGGGGCTGCCCAGGCGCTCATAGGTCAGCGCAGCATCGTTGGCAATCTGCATCGCGCGTGGGTCAGCCAGGCCAATGTCTTCCCAGGCCATGCGCACAATGCGCCGGGACAGGTAGCGCGCATCGGCGCCACCATCGAGCATGCGCGTGAGCCAGTAGAGCGCGGCATCGGGGTGCGAGCCGCGGACCGACTTGTGCAAGGCCGAGATCTGGTCGTAGAAATTGTCGCCGCCCTTGTCAAAACGGCGGCTGTTCAAGGTCAGCGCGTTCTGCAAGAACTCGGCCGTGATCTCCGCAACGCCTGAAGCCTTGGCTGCTGTGCTCGTTTGTTCAAGCAGGTTCAAAAATCTTCTGGCGTCACCATCCGCATACCCCACGAGGGTATCGACGGCCAGGTCGTCAAACGCCAGATCGTCAAGCGCATGTTCTTCCTGGGCCCGCTGGAGCAAGCGCTTCAGCTCCGCCTCTGTCAGCGACTTGAGGACATAGACCTGGGCCCGCGACAGCAGCGCCGAGTTGACCTCAAAGGAGGGGTTCTCGGTGGTAGCACCGATAAAGGTGAACAGCCCTGATTCCACATGCGGCAACAGGGCATCTTGTTGCGACTTATTGAACCGGTGGATTTCGTCTACGAACAAGATGGTGTTTTTGCCCTGCGCAAGATATTGCCTGGCCTGCTCCATGGCCTCGCGGATGTCCTTCACACCCGACAAGACCGCAGACAGGGCGATGAACTCGCACTGGAACGCCGTCGCCGTCAGCCGCGCCAACGTGGTCTTGCCCACGCCGGGTGGACCCCAGAAGATCATCGAATGCGGTTTGCCGGACTGGAAGGCCAGGCGCAGCGGCTTGCCTTCTCCCAGCAAATGGGACTGACCCACCACCTCGTCCAGGGTCTTGGGGCGCAGCGCTTCGGCCAGCGGCGCGGCCGGTTCCTGGCTGAACAAATCAGCCATGCAGGGCTCCGGAACCACGGCCTGGTGCCTGGCCAGGCGCCAGCCGCTGCGCCTCGGGGCGGGGCAGGTGCTTACTACGTTTGTGCGCTGCCACCCCACTAATCCCTGGGGTACATATGCCTTTGCTGATATGGGTCACGATTTTTCGCAGAAAATAAGGGTTTATACGGATTTGCGCCGCTTCAGATGACAGGGCTCTTATTGGCCCAGCCTATAACACCAGCCCGACATGGACGCCACGCGCTCCAGGCCTTTGCGCCGAGCCCGCAGCCAACGCTTTGCACAGCGCATGTCCCCCATGGGGCGATTTTTCTGATGCGCGTCTGCGCGAATCCATTCGCTGACGGCATCCACTACAAGTGGGCGCTAACCAGCAAGAACCAAGAGCCATTATGAAATCACTGAAAACCAGGGACATTATCGCCCTCGGCTTCATGACCTTTGCCCTGTTCCTGGGCGCGGGCAATATCATTTTCCCGCCGCTGGTTGGCCTGGCCGCTGGCGAGAACCTGGTGGGCGCCACCACCGGCTTCCTGCTGACCGGCGTGGGCCTGCCGCTATTGGGCGTCGTTGCACTCGCGCGCGTCGGTGGCGGCCTGGACCAGCTGACCCATCCGATTGGCCGCATTGCCGGCCTGGTGCTGGCCACCACGATCTATCTGACCATTGGCCCCTTCTTTGCCACGCCACGCACCGCCACGGTCTCTTTCGAGATGGGTATTGCCCCCTTTGTCGGCAATACCTCGATTGCGCTGCTGGTGTTCAGCATTGTCTATTTCTCGCTGGTGCTGCTGCTGTCGCTGTTCCCCGGCAAGCTGATGGACACCCTGGGCAAGCTCATCACCCCGCTGCTGATTGCCGCGTTGCTGGCTTTGGGCGGCATGGCGGTGCTGGCCCCTGTGGGCGGCTACAGCACGGCCAACCCCGACTATGGCACGCAGCTGGCCGCCTTTGCCCAGGGCTTTGTGCAGGGCTACCAGACCATGGACGCCCTCGCCTCGCTGGTGTTCGGCATTGTCATCGTCAACGCGATCAAGGATGCGGGCGTGACCGATGCGCGCCTGCACACCCGCTACGCCATCTATGCCGGGCTGATTGCTGCGGTGTGCCTGAGCCTGGTCTACATCTCACTGTGCTACCTGGGCGCCACCAATGGCGAGCTGGCACAGAACACCGTGACTGGCGTGCAGATCCTCAGCGCCTTTGTGCAGCACCGCTTTGGCAGCGCCGGCATCTGGCTGATCGCCGCCGTGATCCTGCTGGCATGCCTCACAACCGGCGTAGGCCTGGTGAGCGCCTGCAGCAGCTTTTTCAGCCAGCTCACCGGTTTCTCCTACCGCAGTGTCGCGCTGTCCTTGTGCATCTTCAGTGCCGCCGTGGCCAACCAGGGCCTGGCGCAGCTGATCGAGATCGCCGGCCCGGTGCTGGTCGCCCTCTACCCCCCCGCGATTGCGCTGGTCTCGCTCAGCCTGCTGCAGCGCTGGCAGCAGCCCGCTCGGGTCTACATCCCCGTCATGCTGGTGGCGCTGGTGTTTGGCCTGGTCGACGGCGCCAAGGCGCTGCAATGGACTGCTGCCCTGCCCACCTGGCTGGACCACCTGCCCGGCGCCGCGCTGGGCCTGGGCTGGGTTACGCCAGTGGCCGCCACCGTGGTCTGCGCGGGGCTGGCCGACTGGTTTTTGGCACGCCGCCAAATACCGGTGCGTCCTTGATGGCTGATTAACCACTTCCTGCTTAATGGATATGCAGAGCCACCCTTAATATCGGCCTCGGATATTCATTGACACCCTCATTCAGAACCGCCTACGCCAAGCAGCTCAATACCGTCAGAACAGGCACCCCAGAATCGGAGAGACATTGAGCCTGCTTAAACCATGGTTATTCATGGTCTTTTACGACAACACCGTCAAAATCCAAAAATTTGTGGAGTTTCAGCAATGACGAATCCAACAGAAAATCCCCAAGCGGCCTCCGCTGCCAAAGCGCCCAAGAAGGGCTTCACCCGCCGCAAGTTCGTCGCCTCGGCAGCGGCCGTCGGTGCGGGCGTGGTCGGTTACCAGTATTTCTTCGGTAGCCAATACCGCGCAGAAAAAGCAGACCGCCAGGTCGATGTGCTGCTGATTGGCGGCGGCATCATGAGTGCCACCTTGGGCGTTTATCTGCAGGAGCTCGAACCCGGTTGGAGCTATGAATTGTTCGAGCGCCTCGACCAGGTTGCCGAAGAAAGCTCCAATGGCTGGAATAATGCCGGCACCGGCCACTCGGCGCTGTGCGAGCTCAATTACACGCCGATGGATAAAAATGGCAATGTGCAGATTTCCTCTGCCATTAACATTAATGAAAACTTCCAGGTCTCGCGCCAATTCTGGTCGCACCAGGTGCGCGCTGGAGTACTCGGCAATCCGCGCGAGTTCATCAACTCCACGCCGCACATGAACCTGGTGTTCGGCGAGGAAAACCGCTCCTTCATCCAAAAGCGCCTGAAGGCCTTGGAAGCCTCGCCGCTGTTCACCGGCATGGAGTCGTCCACCGACCCAGCACAGATCAAGGAATGGATCCCGCTGATGATGGAAGGCCGCGACCCGGCCGAAGTGGTGACCGCCACCCGCTCGCCGCTGGGCACCGACGTGAACCTGGGTGAAATTACCCGCCAGTTCTACAAGAACCTGTCGTCCAAGCCCAACTTCAAGCTCAGCACCGGCCAGGAAGTGCGCTCCATCACGCGCAACAGCGACGGCTCCTGGCGCGTGTCGGCCTTCGACATGAAGGACAGCAGCAAGATCCAGACCGTGGATGCGCGCTTTATCTTTATCGGCGCCGGTGGCGCGGCGCTGCCGCTGCTGCAGTTGTCGGGCATTCCCGAGTCCAAGGTCTACGGCGGCTTCCCAGTCGGCGGCGAGTTCTTGGTCACCGAAAAGCCCGAGATCACTGAGCGCCACCTGGCCAAGGTCTATGGCCTGGCCGATACCGGCTCGCCTCCGATGTCGGTGCCCCACCTGGACACCCGCGTGCTGGACGGCAAGCGTGTGCTGCTGTTCGGGCCGTTCGCGACCTGGTCGAGCAAGTTCCTCAAGAACGGCTCCTACTTTGACCTGGCCAAGGCCACGACCTTTGCCAACGTGATTCCGCAGCTGCAGGTCGGCGTCAACGAGTTTGCGCTGGTCAAGTACCTGGCCCAGCAGCTGAGCCTGAACAAGGAGCAGAAGATGGACGCGCTGCGCCATTACATGCCCGAGGCCAAGGATGCCGACTGGCGCCTGTGGGAAGCGGGCCAGCGCGTGCAGATCATCAAGAACGACCCCGAAAAGGGCGGCATTCTCAAGCTCGGCACCGAGGTCGTCGTGGCCCAGGACCGTTCGCTGACCGCGCTGCTGGGCGCGTCGCCCGGGGGCTCGACCTCGCCAGCGATCATGCTGACCCTGCTGGAAAAGGCCTTCCCCGAGAAGGTAAAGAGCGCCGACTGGCAAGAGAAGATCCGCCAGATCGTGCCGAGCTACGGCGTCAAGCTCAACGAAAACCCCGCCATGCTGCAGCAGGAATGGCAGGCCACCGAGCAGGCGCTGAACCTGGCGATTGCCTCGCCCAGCCTGCACGGCGTGGAAGCCGGTGTGCAGCCCCAGGAAGACAAGGGCGCTGTCAAGAAGGTGCCGGACATGGCGCTGTAAGCCCTAGCTAGCTGCAGCCGTCCACGGTGGCTGCACAGCACAAAAGGTGTTCACCTATGCGTGAGCACCTTTTTTTATGTCCGCGCGGTTGGCATCACCGCTGGAATGCTGCTTACTGGCGAATCACTTCCGCACCGGACGGAATCGCAAACTCGAACGCCGAGCCTGGCAGCGAAGGCAGGGCCTTGAAGCCGACAAAGCGCAGCACCGAGCGCTGGCCAAAACCGTCCTCGATCTCCAAGGTCTGCAGCTCATCGCCCTTGAAGCCGACCTTGACCTGCTTGATCTGGCCGTCCTTGTTCTTCGGAATGGCCTGGGCCCATTGCTGGCCATCGGCCTCGGGCAAGCTGCTCACGTCGAACTCGGCCTTCAGCGCCTGCAAGCTTGAAGCGGACGCGAGCAGCGCGGCAGGCGTCTGGCCCAGGGCCTTGCTCTGCTGGCGCTGGGTGACCTGGTTCAGGTCGGCGTCATAGACGGTCAGCACCGCGCCATCGGCGACGATGGTCTGGTCAAACGGCTTTTGGTAGATGAACTTGAACTTGCCCGGCCGCTGGAAAGCAAAGCTGCCGCTGGAGGTCTTGACCCTGCCTGCCTGGCCCTGCTTGGCGGGCGAGGTGACCGTCTGCGTGAACTGGGCTTCACCGGCCTGCGAGCTGGTCATGAACTTTTCCAGGCTTTGCAGGCCATCGGCCTGTGCCCAACCGGTCAGGCTGACCAGGGCGGCTGCTGCGATCCATTGTTTCATCGTGAATCCTTTCGTGCTTTGCGAACAAAGCCAATGCATGGGCCACTTTCGGGCCAACAAGGGGTTTGGAGTGCGGCAGCGGGCCACAAGTGCCCGCTGTGGGCCGCCAAGGCGCTGGCTTTGCGAATGTTTACCCGCCGCTACGCTATTCTTCACCGCCGGGACGGTGGGCCACCAGCACTTCGCGCTGGCCGCTGCCGGTCAAGGCGCTCACCAGGCCGGCGCGCTCCATCTCTTCGAGCAGGTTGGCCGAGCGGTTGTAGCCGATGCGCAGCTTGCGCTGCACGTAGGAGATGCTGGCCTTGCGGTCCTTGAGCACGATCTCGACGGCCTGGTCGTACATCGGGTCCTTCTCACCGCTGCCGCCGCCCTCCTCATCGCCAAAGCCGGAATCACCCTCGCCGGTGCCGCCTTCGAGCACACCGTCGATATAGTCGGGCTCGCCCTGCTCCTTGAGGTAGCTGACCACGCGGTGCACTTCCTCATCAGACACAAAGGCGCCATGCACCCGCACCGGGAAGCCCGTGCCGCTGGCCATGTAGAGCATGTCACCCATGCCCAGCAGCGCCTCGGCGCCCATCTGGTCCAAGATAGTGCGGCTGTCGATCTTGGAGCCCACCGAGAACGCGATACGCGAAGGGATATTGGCCTTGATGAGGCCAGTGATCACATCGACGCTGGGGCGCTGAGTGGCCAGGATCAGGTGGATACCAGCAGCGCGCGCCTTTTGCGCCAAGCGTGCAATCAGCTCTTCGATCTTCTTGCCGACAACCATCATCAGGTCGGCCAGCTCGTCGATCACCACGACGATATGCGGCAGGCGCTGCAGGGGCTCGGGGGATTCGGGCGTCAGGCTGAACGGGTTGGGAATGCTCTCCTCGCGCGCCTTGGCCTCGTCGATCTTGGTGTTGTAGCCCGCCAGGTTGCGCACGCCCAGCTTGCTCATCAGCTTGTAGCGGCGCTCCATCTCAGCCACGCACCAGTTCAGGCCGTTGGCCGCCTGCTTCATGTCGGTGACCACCGGGCACAGCAGGTGCGGAATGCCTTCGTAGACCGACATTTCCAGCATCTTGGGGTCGATCATCATCAGCCGCACATCCTTGGCTTCGGCCTTGTAGAGCACGGACAAGATCATCGCATTGATACCCACCGACTTGCCCGAGCCGGTGGTACCGGCCACCAGCACATGGGGCATCTTGGCCAGGTCGGCCACCACGGGCTTGCCGATGATGTCCTTGCCCAGACCCATGGTCAGCAGGCTCTTGGCGTCGTGGTACTCGTGTGAGCCCAGGATTTCGGTCAGCCGAATGGTCTGGCGCTTGGCATTGGGCAGCTCCAGCGCCATATAGGTCTTGCCGGGGATGGTCTCGACCACGCGGATCGACACCAGCGAGAGCGAACGGGCCAGGTCCTTGGCCAGGTTGACGATCTGCGAGCCCTTGACGCCGGTGGCCGGCTCGATCTCGTAGCGGGTGATCACCGGGCCGGGTGCGGCCTCGACCACGCGCACCTCGACGCCAAAGTCCTTGAGCTTTTTCTCGATCAGGCGGCTGGTCATCTCCAGGGTTTCGTAGGAGACGCTCTCCTGCGTCTTGGGCGCCGCATCGAGCAGGTCCACCTGGGGCAGGCGCGTGTCGCGCAGCTCGTTGAACAGCGGCTTTTGCCGCTCCTTGACCACGCGGGCGCTGGGCTGCGCCTGGGGCTTGAGCGGCTGGGCGATATGCAGGCCCGAATCGACCGCTGCGCTGCGCGGCGCAGCGGGCAGCATGCTGTCCATGCCATCACCGGTTGGAACCAGGCGTGAGGCCATCGGCACAGGGGCTGCACTGCTGACCTCGGCCTCACGCGCCAGCGCTGCCTTCTTGCCCACGGCCTTGTCGGCAGCGGCTTCGCGGCGCAGCATCAGCTTTTGCAAAGTACGCTCGATCCCGGCACCGACCTTCTCGGCGATCTGGCCCCAGGAGAAGCCCAGAATCCAGGAAAGGCCCAGCAGCAGCAGCATCACGCCGACAATGCCCGAGCCGGTAAAACCCATCCAGCGCTCGGCCAACGGGCCGAGCAAAAAGCCCAGCACGCCGCCAGCAGCGCCGGGCAGGCTGGCCTCAAAACGGTAGAGGCGCGACCACTCCAGCGCAGCGCTGGCCAGCAGCAGCACCACCAGGCCGCCCCAGAACACCATGCGGCGCAGCCACAGCGGGCGCGGATCGTTGGGTGGCGCCTCACCGGCGCGCAGCCAGCGCGCCAGCGACGAGAACCAGGCCAGCACGGCGGCCACCACCAGCCACCATACGGAAAAACCCACCATGAAATAGCCGCCGTCAGAGACCATCGCACCCAGGCGACCCATCCAGTTGCTGACATGGCCAGCCATCTGCGTGCCCGAGGTGGACCAGGCCGGGTCCTTGGGCGAGTAGCTGACCATGGCCGCCACGCAAAACGCCATCAGCACAAAACTGACGATGAGCACCAGCTCGTGCCCAAAACGGCGAACCCCCATCACCAGCGAATGGCCGGTCTGGGGTGCTGTCTTTGATTTCTTTGATGAGTAAGCCATAACCTAAGAGCCAGAGCTTACCCTAAGCGGATTGCAAATTCGATAGCAGGCCAGGCGCCTGGGGCCGGGTGATGCCTTGGTGCGACGCGGTAGTTCAGGCAAAGTGCGGGCCTCCCTGCGGCACAGAGCGGGGCGCCCACGCAGCGACAGGCCGTGGCCATCAGCACAAATACCCAATAAAAACATAAATCTGATGCACGAAAAGCATGGCTCGCAACCGGTGCTAGGCCCCTGTCACCTGGCAATACGCAACATTTTGTAATCTACCTATCTTCCTACAATCCCACCCCTTGCGCCAGCACGCCGCAACGATTGTTGTCATTGGCGCGCAAATGCAGCGCCGGGCGTCCTCAGGTGCTGTGATGGCTTGCGACAATCAAGGACATTGACACAAGCCATCCACAGAGGGTGGCCAGTGTTTGATACTCTTTCATGTTTTGCTGAGCGCCATGCGCCAGCCTGCTCACTGATTCGCGGCTGCCCCGCAGCTGCCCCCTGAATGCGATAGGAGTTCTATGTCTGCCATCCACCAACATGCCAAAGTTTTGATCCTGGGCTCGGGCCCTGCGGGCTATACCGCCGCCATCTATGCGGCGCGTGCCAACCTCGATCCCGTCTTGATCACCGGCATGGCCCAGGGCGGTCAGCTGACGACCACCACCGAAGTGGACAACTGGCCCGCCGATGTGATGGGCGTGCAAGGCCCGGCGTTGATGCAGCGTTTTTTGGAGCATGCCGAGCGTTTCAAGACCCAGATCATCTTTGACCACATCAACCAGGTCGACTTCAGCAAGCGCCCCTTCACCTTGAAGGGCGACAGCGGCACCTACACCTGCGACAGCCTGATCATCGCCACCGGCGCATCGGCCAAGTACCTGGGCCTGCCCACCGAAGAGGCCTTCATGGGCCGTGGCGTGTCGGCCTGCGCGACCTGTGACGGATTCTTCTACCGCGAGCAGCCCGTCTGCGTGATCGGCGGCGGCAACACCGCCGTGGAAGAAGCGCTCTACCTGTCCAACATCGCCAGCAAGGTGACGCTGGTGCACCGCCGCGACAAGTTCAAGGCCGAGCCCATCCTGGTCGACAAGCTGATGGAGAAAGTCCAGGAAGGCAAGATCGAGCTCAAGACCCATTTCACGCTCGATGAAGTGCTGGGCGACCAATCGGGCGTCAACGGCATCCGCATCAAGAGCACGCAAGACGGCCACACCGAGGACATCGCGCTGCAAGGCTGCTTTATCGCCATTGGCCACCACCCCAATACCGACATCTTCCAAGGCCAGCTGGAGATGGAAAACGGCTACCTGGTGACCCAGATGGGCCGTGGCGGTTTTGCCACACAAACCAGCGTGCCCGGCATCTTCGCGGCTGGCGACGTGCAAGACCATGTCTACCGCCAGGCCATTACCAGCGCGGGCACGGGCTGCATGGCTGCGCTGGATGCCCAGCGCTTCCTGGAACAGGAATAAGCCCGCAAGCCAGGGGCATAGCCCGAATTTTGCTTTCAGGCTATAATCCTTGGCTTTGCTGCTTGCCGCCTTTTGCTAATTCGCAATCTTCGGCGCGTGAACAGGAAACTACGGCAGGTTTGCCAGCGGTCTTGCACCACTGAGCCGACCCGGCTGTGAACATGGGCTACCGCCACCCTTTGATTGGCGAGGTGAGGCTGCAAGCCGCGCTGCTTTTAACGAGGCGGACAGGGCAAGCAGCTGTTAAAACTTTCGGAGTGTCCTGATGGCACGCGTTTGCGAAGTAACGGGCAAGAAGCCCATGGTGGGAAACAACGTTTCCCACGCCAACAACAAAACCAAGCGCCGGTTCCTGCCGAACCTGCAATATCGCCGTTTCTGGGTGGAAACTGAAAACCGCTGGGTTCGCCTGCGTGTTTCCAGCGCCGCTCTGCGTCTGATCGACAAGAACGGTATTGATTCTGTGCTCGCAGACCTGCGCGCACGTGGCCAAGCTTAAGGAGTATCACCATGGCATCCAAAGGCGGACGCGAAAAAATCAAGCTGGAATCGACAGCCGGCACCGGTCACTTCTACACGACCACCAAGAACAAGAAGACAATGCCTGAAAAGATGTTGATCACGAAGTTCGATCCCAAGGCTCGCAAGCATGTGGATTACAAGGAAGTGAAGCTGAAGTAATCAGCCTGTACGCCGCCATTGACTTGGTGGCATGCAAACACCACAAAGGACACCTCGGTGTCCTTTGTGTTTTTTTGCGTCCGGTTTTTCTAGGCAGCACGCCCACGGCGCCTCGGCATCAAGCCCTGGGCGGCAGCCCCAGCTGCGCATGCATCATGCGCCCCAGGCTGCGATAGGCCTCGTCCACTGCGTCGGTAAACGGCATGCCGCAGCTCAGCCGCAGAAAGTGGTCGTAATGGCCAGTGTTGCTGAACATGTCGCCAGGCGCCACGCGGATGCCCACGGCCAGCGCCTCGTCGTACAGGCGGCTGGACGAGATTTGCTCGGGCAGCTCCAGCCAGATGCTCAGGCCGCCCGCGGGCAGGCTCAGGCGCGTGCCAATCGGAAAATAGCGCGCCACCGCCTGCGCCGCGGCCTGGCGCTGCACGCGCAGCTGCTGGCGCAGGCGCACCAGGTGCCGCATGTACGACGGTGACCCCACCGTGCGTGCGCCCAGCAGCTGGGGCCAGACCGGCAGGTTGCGCGAGCGTGCAAACTTGATCATCTGCACCCGCTCCTGCCAGCGCCCGGCATTCATCCAGCCCAGGCGCAGGCCCGGCGCATAGCTTTTGGACAGCGAGGAGCAATAGATCACCGAGCCATCGGTGTCCCAGGCCTTACAGGGCTTGAGCACCTCGTCGGATTCGACAAATTCGCGGTAGATATCGTCCTCGATCAGCGCGACCCGGTACTCGCGGCACAGGGCCACCAGGCGCCGCTTGTGGCTGTCAGGCATGGTGGCGCCCTGGGGCATCTGCAGATGGGGCACGACAACAACGGCCTTGAGGTTGGGGTGGGTGCGCAAGGCCAGCTCCAACGCCTCGATCGACATGCCCGTGTGCGGGCTCGACGGGATCTCCAGCGCCTGCAGCTTCTTGGCCTCGATCGCCTGCAGGATGCCGTAGAAGGTGGGCGACTCAATCGCCACCATATCGCCCGGCTGGGTCAGCGCATCGAGCGCCAAGTTCACCGCCTCGGAATTGCCAAAGGTCGCCGCAATGTCCATCGGCGCCAGGCGCACGCCAAAGCCCAGCGCGTAGCGCGCCATCGAGGCCTGAAAATCCGGATGGGTGAAAGGCGCCGAAGGGCCATGGACCAGGATCTGGGGCTGCTCGCGCAGCAAGGCCACGGCCAGCTGGTTGAGCAGTTTGGCATCGAACAGCTCGGGCGCGGGCATGGCGCTGCCCAGGTCTACCTTGAGCGGCCCTTTGAGGCGCGCCTTGTTCAGATACTCGGCCGCGCGCTCGCCAATGCCTTCAAAGCGGTGGTCCTGCATCGGAAAAGGGCCCAGCTGCAGCGGCTCGCGCGCCGCGGGCATCTGCAAAGCCCTGTCGCTGACAAAGTAGCCCACACGCGGCCGCGCCTCGATCAACCCGCGCGACTCCAGCACGCGCAGCACCTGCAGCGCCGTGCTGTGGCTGACATGGTGCTGGCGCCGGATATCGCGTACCGAGGGCATGCGCGCCCCCACACCCAGGGTCTGCTGGGCAATCGCCTGCTCAAAATGCGCGGCGATGCGCTCGTACAAAAACGCATCGTCTGCGGGCGGGCTGCCTGCCGCGTCTACGGAATGGCTCTCGGGGATGTCACACAGACTCTCATCTAACAGCTGCACAGCAGGACTCCTGGTTCCGGGAACCTGTCCATCACCCTTGTGCGCCACCGCAGTGGCCAGGGCCAGGTTCCCATTCGCAGCGCTATGGTCTCAGGTTCAACCCTGACAGAACAGATACAGAAACTGCGATTTTGAACCAGAACAGACCCTTTGTGCTTGCGCTGTTCCGCCCGACCCTGGTGCAGACTGTGTCTGTTGCGTTGCACTGCATTTTTTTACGCTAGAGCCCTGTTCTGCCACGCTCAGGAAAGCGCAAAAATGACCACCAGCACCACCGCCCGCCTCACCTCCGCCCTGCCAGGCAGCGCCGCCTCCCAGGCCCAGACCAGCGCCCCCGCGCAGCCAGGCATCCACAGCAGCAGCCTGGCCTTGCGTGCAGGCCAGGGCCAATGGTTGTATCTGGAGGCGGGCAGCAGCCTGTACTGCCGCGCCGGGCAGCTGCAGATCAGCTCGCCCTGGCACAGCGCGCTGCGCCTGGTGGCCGAAGACGCCCCGCACTGCAATGGCGCCCATGCGGGCTGGTACTGGCTGCAAGCACAAGGCGTGCAGCCCGCCCAATTGCTGGTGCAGGTGCAGGCCTATGCGGGCTGGCGCGCCGGTTGGCGCAGTGTGGCCGACTGGCTGGGCTGGAAAGGCTGACAGCTGAGGCAGCCTGCCAAGGCGCAATCGCCTTGGTGGCCTATGCCTTATTGGACTGACTGCCTTACTTGCGCTGCCAGACGGCGGCAAAGAAGCCGTCGGTCTGGTGCAGGTGGGGCCACAGGCGCAGGTAGAGGCTGCCGCTGTCGCCGCCGCTGCACAGGCTGGCGGCGTGCTCGACCTTCAGGCCTGCCAGCAGCTCGCCGGCATCCATCGGCACAAAGTCCGGGTGGGCGGCGGCAAAGGCCTCGGCAATCGCCTCGTTCTCTGCGGGAAGGATGCTGCAGGTGGCATAGACCAGGCGGCCGCCGGACTTCACCATGCGGGCACTGCTGGCCAGAATGGCGGTTTGCTTGGCCGTCAGCTCTTCAATCGCCTTGGGGCTTTGGCGCCATTTCAGATCTGGATTGCGGCGCAAGGTGCCCAGGCCCGAGCAGGGGGCATCGACCAGCACGCGGTCCATCTTGCCGGCCAGGCGTTTGACCCGCTCATCGCGCTCATGCGCAATCGCAGCCGGGTGCACATTCGACAGGCCCGAGCGGGCCAGGCGCGGCTTGAGCGCCTCCAGGCGGTGGGCCGACACATCAAAGGCGTAGAGGCGGCCGGTGCTGCGCATGGTGGCGCCAATGGCCAGGGTCTTGCCGCCGGCGCCGGCACAAAAATCGGTCACCATCTCGCCGCGCTTGGCGTCCAGCAGCAGGGCCAGCAGCTGCGAGCCCTCGTCCTGCACCTCGACCCGGCCTTTGACAAAGGCCTCCAGGCGCGAGAGCGCAGGCTTGTCGGCCACGCGCAGGCCCCAGGGCGAATAAGGGGTGGGCTCGGCCTTGATGCCCGCTTCCTTGAGTTCTTTTTGCAGCTCGCTGCGCTTGGTCAGCAGCGCATTGGCGCGCAGATCCAGCGGGGCCGTCTCCAGCATGCTGGCGGCCAGCTGCTCGAACTGCTCACCCACCTGGGCCTGCAGCGGCTCGACCAGCCACTCGGGCAGGTTGTGGCGGTGCTGGGGCATGAGGCTGGCCGGCGCAATCGCGTCGCAGTCGTCGAGCCATTGCACTTCCTGGTCGCTGAGCGCGCTTTTGACAAAGCTGCGCGGGCCGGCAAAGCCCAGGATGGCCAGGCGGCGCGCGCGCGCGCCGCTGCCCGAGCGGGCCAGCGATTCAAACAACGTTTTCTTGCGCAGCACGGTGTACACCGTCTCGGCCAGCGTGCCACGCTCGCGCGGGCCCAGGTTGCGGTGTTCACGGAAATAACGCGACACCACGGCGTCTGCCGGGTGTTCAAAGGTGAGGGCCTGCGCGACCAGCTCGGCGCAGGCATCTAAAAGGGCTTTGGGGTGCATAGCCGCTATTGTCCCACTGCGCCAGTATCCGGGCGCCAGGCCCGGCTAACCGGTGAGCGGCGCTGTGCCGCTGCTGGGCGCGCCACCGGGCTGCTCGGTGCGGTCATAGACCAGCCCCCAGGGCATGGCCGCCAGCTGGCGCAGCGCGGTGGGGCCCAGCTCCTCGACATGCGTGATCCATAGCGGCACTAGCTTGCACAGCAGCAGCTCGCGCTCCAAGTAGCCGCGCCACTGCAGCTCCAGACGCTTGTTGTCCTGGTAGTGCACGCCGGGCCGGTCGAGCACCAGCACCAGCGCATAGGCCCCCGGCAAGCTGCGCAGCGGCCGCGCCAGCAACCAGGCACGGCGCAAGCGCGGGCAGTGCTGCAGATGCAGCTGCAGTGCCGCGAGCTCCGAGGCCCACAGCGGATGCGGCAGCGCGGTGCAGGCGCGCGCGCCCAGCAGGCTGCCCTGCGCCAGGCGCTCATCGCGCAGCGCCTGCAGCTGCGTGCGGGCCAGCGCCTCGCGTGCGCGCCAGTCGCTGCGCAGCTGGCGTACCGAGGCCTCGTCAAAGTCCTCGTCTTCCAGCACATCGAGCACGCCCGAAGCCAGCTGGCACCAGGCCGCACCCATGGCCGGCAGCTGCGCAAAAGCCTGCGCCAGGTACTGCAGCTGCGCCTCCCAGTCCATGCCCATGTGCAGGCTGGCGCAGGCGGCCAGCGCACGGGCATTGCCCGGCTCCAGCTCCAGCGCGCGCTGGTAGATCGGCAAGGGGGCATCCTGGTGCTGCAAGGCGGTGCTTTGCAGCTGCCAGCCCAGCTCCACCAGCTGGTCGGCATCCAGGTAAGGCTCGCGCGGCATCAGCGCGGCCACGCGTGCGGCCGAGGCGCTCAGGATCTGGCGGTAGGCCACCCAGTCATGGCCATGGCGCACACACCAGCGCTGGTCGAGCAGCTCGATCCAGCGCTCCGAGCGCTTGCCCAGCCAGGCCAGGCAGTTGCTGCTGGACATGGGCGTGAGGCCCGGGGGCACATCCAGGCCCCGCAGGCGCTCGCGCAGGCTGGGGGGCGTGTCCTGGTAGCTGGCGGGCGCATGGTATTCCTGCTTCCAGCCCTGGTAGACCCAGTTGACATCCATGCTGTGGTTCATCACCCCGGCCATCAGGCTGAAGGGCCCGATCGGCGAGGCCAGCTCTCGCGCGCGCAACCAGTGCATGGTCCAGAACTGTTCGCGGAACCAGCGCCCGCGCACCGCCACCTCGGACAACGCCTCGCCCATCAGCGGCTTGCTGACCCAGCGGGCCGCCATGCGGTCGGCAACGGCCTCGTCCTGCCGCGCCACCACAAAGCTGGCCGCCCACCAGCGCGGCAAATACCAGCGCATGAAGCGCTCATTGGCCCAGCCCAGGTGCGTCATCTGGCGCGCATCGGCGAGGCGCTCATGCAGCCCCTGCAGGCGGCGGCGGGCGCGGTAGACCGCAGCCTGCAGCCAGCCCTGGCGGCGGCGCAGATGGCTGTATTCCTGCGCAATCAGGGCCACCAGGCGCGGCCGGTCAATCGCCATCGCCAGCGGCAGGCCCAGCAGCAGGTGGTAGCGCGCCGGCAGCAAGCCGCCCAGCCGCATCTGCTGCGCAATGCGCAGGCCATAGTCTTCGGTGATCACCAGCTGGGAGATACGGGGGCCGCGCACCTTCTGGCGCACGCGCTCGAGCGCCTCAAAGAGGCGCGGGCATTCAGCAGCGGGCACGGCGATGCCCTCGGGCGCGACCCAGTCGGAGCGCGTCAACCGCAATACGCTCAGCAGCAGTGCCAAGCCGGCAAACAGCCCAAAGATCTGCAATCCATGGAATCCAAGGTAGACAAAGGACAGCACTGACCAGGCCAGCAAGACCAGGCCCAGCAGCAGACCGCCCCAGATCCACAGCCCCGCTAGCAGCAGCATGCCAAAGACATGGCGGCGGAAGACCGCCGGCTCTGATGCAGCGGCGCGCGTATAGGCATCGACCCGCTGCACAAAATCTATCTGCTCCACCCCACCCTCCGAACAGGTTCTGGCCGCGCAGCGCTGGTACCTGGCGCGCACGGGCCATGTCGGCATGTGCAGGCGGGCGCATCTGCTAGGCTTGGTTATTTTTTCAGATTATGGAACAGCACCCGATGCCAGCACCAGCTATTTCGCCCGGACTCTACCGCCACTACAAAGGCCGGCTCTACCAGGTCTGGCAGCTGGCCCGGCACAGCGAGACACGCGAGTGGCTGGTGGTCTACCAAGCGCTGTATGGCGATTACGGCTGGTGGGTGCGGCCAGCGGCCATGTTCAGCGAAGAGGTCGAACTAGGCGGCCAGCGCCAGCCCCGGTTTGCGGCTTATACGCCACAGACCGAGACGCCTGACCAGGTGTGACCGCGTTGCGCAGCGCTCAGCGCGCCTGCAACAGCGCGCGCACCGCCTTGGGGTAGATCTGGTGCTCTTGCACCAGCACGCGCGCGGCCAGCAGCTCGGCCGTGTCGCCCGGCAGCACGGGCACCAGGCCCTGCTCCAGGATGGGGCCGGCATCCAGATCGGCGGTCACCTGGTGCACCGAGCAGCCGGCAAACTTGCAACCCGCATCGATCGCGCGCTGGTGGGTGTGCAGCCCGGCAAAGGCTGGTAGCAGCGAGGGGTGGATGTTGATGAGCCGGCCGCTGTAATGCGCAACAAAACCGGGGGTCAGAATGCGCATGAAACCGGCCAGTACCACCAGCGAAGGGGCATGGGCATCGATGCACTGCATCAGCGCTGCGTCAAAGCTCTCGCGGCTGTCATAGGCCTGGTGGTCTACCACGGCAGTGGCAATGCCCTGCTGCTGGGCAAACTGCAGGCCGCCGGCCTGCGCCTTGTTGCTGACCACCGCCGCCACCCTCGCCCCCAGGGTCTCCTGCCAGCGCTCTTGCTGCGCGGTTCGCACGATGGCTGCCATATTGGAGCCGCTGCCGGAGATCAGGATGACGATGTTTTTCATGGAGGCGGCATTATCGCAGGGCGGCGAACGTCCCGAAACACGCCGCGGCCTCAAATGGCGGATAATCAAAGGCTTTACTGAATTCACAGCCACGTTTACGGGCTCGCCCGCAGTTACTCCATGAGCGCAAAAGCACCTGTCGATCCGATTCGCAAATTCCTCGAAACCGCCCGCCACCAGATTTCTGTGGGCAACCTCACGGGTGCAGCCCAAACCCTTAACGACGCACGCCAGCGTGCGCCACGCGATGCACGCCTTTTTGTGCTCGCCAGTTTGATGGCAGAGAAATCGGGCAACCTCCAAGGTGCCTTTGATGCAATGCAGCGCAGTGTGACCTTGGCTCCCGACTGGGCGCCTGGCCTGCTGGAGCAAGCGCTGCTGTATGCACGCCATAACCGCGAGCACGAGGCCATGGCAGCGGCAGAGAAGGTCATTGCGCTGGAGCCCAACAATGCCCAGGTGATTGCCGGCGTCGTCGACATTGCACACCGCATTGGCAATACCGAGATGGCCATCCGCCACCTGCGACGCGCACTGCAGCTGATTCCTGGTGACCGCACCTTGCGCCGCCATCTGGCGGTTGACCTGGGCACCGTGCGCCAGTACGACGATGCGCTGGCCGTGTTTGGCCCGCTGATCGACGAAGATCCGAAAGACCACCTGGCCCGTATCGGCCGGGTGCAGATGCTGCAAGCGCGTGGCACCATGCAGGACGCCCTGCCCGATACCACGGCACTGCTGGCGCTGCAGCCCGATGACAAGATCTACCAGTACTACCACCAGTTGGCCCAGGGCCAGGTGCCCGCGCATGTGCCGGTCGAGCTGACCACCCACATGTTCGATGGCATGGCCTCGGTCTATGACATGCATATGGTGCGCCATCTGGCCTATAGCCTGCCCAAGCAGGTGGCCGACCAGCTGTTGCAGATCTTCCCGGACCGCCGCTTCAACCTGCTGGACCTGGGCTGCGGCACCGGCCTGCTGGGTGCGACGCTGGGCGCGATCGACGGCTACATCCTGGGTGTGGACATGTCGGCCAAGATGCTCGAGCAAGCGGCCAAGCACAAGGTCTACTACAAGTTCCACCAGGTCAACCTGCTCGAAGCGCTGGCGGCCACCCCGGCCAACACCTTCGAGGCCATCACCGCGCTGGATGTGCTGATCTATGTCGGCGACCTGCAGCAAACCCTGGCCGATGCCTACCGCGTGCTGACCCCCGGCGGCGTGCTGATCTTTTCGTGTGAGCACGGTGATGTCACCGGCCCGGACAGCCAGCTGCAGCCCTTTGGCCGTTACACCCACACCTTGAGCAGCACCGTGCGCCTGGCCAAGGCTGCCGGCTTTGACCGTGTCGACACGCGCGATGTGGAGCTGCGCATGGAAGCGGGCCAGGCCGTCGATGGCTTTGTGGTCACCGCCTACAAGCCCAAGGAGGCCTGATAGCCCACCGCTCTGAGAGTCCGCCAAAGGAAAAGGCCTTGTCTTGCGGCAAGGCCTTTTTGCTGGGGGTGGCGAAGACAGCACTCAAGCCGTCAGACGTGAGCTCTTGGGCACATGGGCCATCAAGAACTCCATCTGGTCGGTCAGGATGCGGCGGTTGCGCAGGATGAAGTCTTCCCAGAGGCTGGGGGTGTAGGGCGCATAGAGCAGCGGCATATGCGCCTGCTCGGGCGTGCGGCCGGCCTTGTGGTGGTTGCAGGAGGCGCAGGCCGTCACCACATTCATCCAGGTATCGGGCCCCTTTTGGGACACCGGAATGACGTGTTCACGGGTCAGGTGTTCTTCGTCAAAATGCTCGCCGCAGTAAGCGCAGATATGGCGGTCACGGCCAAACAGCTTGCTGTTGGTGAGCGTCATGCGCATCGCAAAGGGGTCGATACCAGGCTTGCCACGGGTGCCGATGATGCTGGCCACCTCGATGCGTGACTGCAGGCCGGTGATGGCGTTATGCCCGCCGCGGAAGCAGGCCACACTCGAGCCCGCCTCCCAGCGCACATCACCTGCTGCGTAGTGCGTCACCGCCTCCTGCAACGTGATCCAGGATTGCGGAACGCCACTTGCCGATAACTTCAACACCTTCACAATGGGCCTCCTGCGCATTGGGAATTGAACCGAAATACCGTTGACCCGCGCGGCGCCTGGCCACGAAAAATGCCGCGACCCACGCACATGCTGCACGCAGACCCGGGCACCAAGTCATAATGGTCAATATACACTTTTATTGTGAAATTGCACACCAGCGCGCGGCTCGAAAGCGCAAGCCGCTACAAAAAACAAAGCAAAGATGAAAATCTTCAGAGGACTTGACCACCCCGAGGTCACCCGGCACTGCGCCCTGACCATTGGCAATTTTGATGGGGTGCACCGGGGCCACCAGGCCATGCTGGCGCTGCTGCGCAGCGAAGCGCAGCGCCGGGGTCTGGCCAGCTGCGCGCTCACCTTCGAGCCCCACCCGCGCGACTACTTTGCCCAAGTGCTGAACAAGCCCGACCTGGCGCCCGCCCGCATCTCCACCTTGCGCGATAAGCTCGACCAGCTCGCCCAATGCGGCATTGACCAGGCGATTGTGCTGCCCTTCAATGCGCGGCTGGCTGCGCAGGCCCCGCAGGCCTTTATCGGCGATGTGCTGCTCAAGGGGCTGGGCACCGGCTACCTGCTGGTGGGCGATGATTTCCGCTTTGGCCACCAGCGCGCGGGCGACTACGCGATGCTGGTCGAGGCCGGCCGCAAACAGGGCTTTGATGTGGCGCGCATGAACAGCTACGAGTCCGATGGCCTGCGCGTGTCCAGCACGGCAGTGCGCCAGGCGCTGGGCCAGGGCGAGATGACGGCGGCGGCCAAGCTGCTGGGCTACCCCTATGCGATATCGGGCCATGTGGTGCACGGCCGCAAGCTGGGCCGGCAACTAGCCGAAAGCCGCGCGGGCGCGGGCGACGGTTTTCGCACCTTGAACCTGCGCTTTGACCATTGGAAACCCGCTGCCAGCGGTATCTTTGTGGTGCTGGTGCACGGCCTGTCGGCCCAGCCGCTGCCCGGCGTCGCCAACCTGGGCGTGCGCCCCTCGCTAGACCCCAACGATGTCAACGGCGGCCGCGTGCTGCTGGAGACGCATTGCCTGCAATGGCCCGCGGAACTGGGTGGAGACGGGGCATACGGTAAAATCATCCGAGTGGAACTTCTACACAAACTGCACGACGAGCTTAAATACGACAGTCTGGACGCCCTGACCACAGGGATTGCCAAGGACTGCGCGGATGCCCGTGCCTTCTTCCATACGGCGAGCCACGCCGAAACCCGTCGCCAGACCACGCGCGACCGAATTTGACGCTGACTTGACTGCGCCGTGCCGCGCAGAAGTCCGCACTCGCCTGCACCACGTGCACGTCAGACAACGCTTCTGCGCTATACATTTTTCCACTGACCGGCATGATCACCCCGCCCGGATCAGGACCATGTTTTGCTTTGAAGGTATTTATGTCCGACAAATCGTCCCCCGCAGAAAAGGCCTCTGCGTACCGCGCCACCTTGAACATGCCCGACACCCCGTTTCCGATGCGCGGCGATCTGCCCAAGCGCGAGCCCGGCTGGGTCAAGGACTGGGAGGACCAAGGCATCTACAAGCGCCTGCGGGATGCGCGCAGCGGTGCGCCCAAGTTCATCCTGCACGACGGCCCGCCCTACGCCAACGGCAAGATCCACATCGGCCACGCCGTCAACAAGATCCTGAAGGACATGATCGTCAAGAGCCGCCAACTGGAAGGCTATGACGCGCTGTACGCGCCAGGCTGGGACTGCCACGGCCTGCCGATCGAGAACGCGATCGAAAAGCTCCATGGCCGCAATCTGCCCCGTGACGAGATGCAGGCCAAGAGCCGCGCGTTTGCGACCGAGCAGATCGGCCAGCAGATGGCGGATTTCAAGCGCCTGGGCGTGCTGGGCGACTGGGACCACCCCTACAAGACCATGAACTATGCCAATGAGGCGGGCGAGCTGCGCGCACTCAAGAAGGTCATGGAGCGGGGCTTTGTCTACCGGGGCCTCAAGCCCGTCTACTGGTGCTTTGACTGCGCCTCGTCGCTGGCCGAGTTCGAGATCGAATACGCCGACAAGCAAAGCCAGACGCTGGATGTGATGTTCCCGGCGGCCGACCCGGCCCGGCTGGCAGCCGCCTTTGGCCTGGCCAAGCTGGACAAGGAGGCCTTCATCGTCATCTGGACGACCACGGCCTGGACCATCCCGGCCAACCAGGCCCTGAACGTCAACCCCGATCTGGAATACAGCCTGGTCGATACCGAGCGCGGCCTGCTGATCCTGGCCAGCGCGCTGGTCGACAAGTGCATGGAGCGCTGGGGCATCGAAGGCCAGGTGATCGCATCGGCCCCCGGCAAGATGCTGGACCACATGCCCTTCAAGCACCCGCTGGCCCATGTGGACAAGGGCTATGACCGCATCTCGCCCGTCTACCTGGCCGACTATGCCACGGCCGACGACGGTACCGGTATCGTGCACTCGGCGCCCGCCTACGGCCTGGATGACTTCAACTCCTGCGTGAACAACGGCATGGACTACAAGGACATCCTCAACCCAGTGCAGGGCAATGGTGTCTATGAGCCCGAGCTGCCGCTGTTCGGTGGCCAGCACATCTGGAAGGCTGTGCCCGTCATCCTGGACGCGCTCAAGGTTGCCGGCCGCCTGATGGACACCAAGACCATCACCCACAGCTACCCGCATTGCTGGCGCCACAAGACGCCGGTGATCTACCGCGCCGCCGCCCAGTGGTTCATCCGCATGGACGAAGGCGAAGGCGTGTTCACCGACCCGGCCCAAAAGCCCGCACAGACCTTGCGCCAGATCGCGCTGGACGCCATCGAGCACACCAGCTTCTACCCGGAAAACGGCCAGGAACGCCTGCGCGCGATGATCGCCGGGCGCCCCGACTGGTGCATCTCGCGCCAGCGCAGCTGGGGTGTGCCCATCCCCTTCTTCCTGCATGTGGACACCGGCGCGCTGCACCCGCGCACGATGGAGATCCTCGACCAGGCCGTCGAAATCGTTGCCAAGGGCGGCATCGAGGCCTGGAGCCGCGTGACCGGTGAAGAGATCCTGGGCGCCGACGAAGCCAAGCTCTACACCAAGAGCACCGACATCCTCGAAGTCTGGTTCGACTCGGGCTCGACCTTCTGGCATGTGCTGCGCGGCACCCACGCCGAGCACCACCATGACAGCGGCCCCGAGGCCGACCTGTACCTGGAAGGCCATGACCAGCACCGCGGCTGGTTCCACAGCTCCTTGCTGCTGGCCTCGGCCATCTTTGGCCGCGCGCCTTACAAGGGCCTGCTCACCCACGGTTTCACTGTTGACGGCCAGGGCAAGAAGATGTCCAAGTCGGTCGGCAACACCGTGGCACCGCAGGATGTGAGCAACAAGATGGGCGCCGAGATCATCCGCCTGTGGGTGGCCTCGACCGACTACTCGGGTGACCTGGGTATAGACGACAAGATCCTCGCCCGCGTGGTCGATGCCTACCGCCGCATCCGCAACACCTTGCGCTTCCTGATGGCCAACATCAGCGACTTCGACGCCGCCAAGGATGCGGTGGCCTACGAGGACATGCTGGAGATCGATCGCTGGGCGCTGGCCCGCTCGGCGCAGTTCCAGGCCGAGCTGCTGGCACACTACAAGGTCTATGAGTTCCACCCGGTGGTGGCCAAGCTGCAGCTGTTCTGCTCCGAGGATCTGGGCGGCTTCTACCTGGATGTCCTCAAGGACCGCCTCTACACCAGCGCCGAAGGCAGCCTGGCGCGCCGCTCGGCCCAGACCGCGCTGCACCAGATCACCCAGGCCATGCTGCGCTGGATGGCGCCCTTCCTGTCCTTCACCGCCGAAGAGGCCTGGAAAATCGTCGGCAGCAGCGAGACCATCTTCCTGGAGACCTTCTGCGACCTGCCCGCCGGCGACGAAGCCCTGCTGGCCAAGTGGGCGCGCATCCGCGAGATCCGCGATGTGGTCAACAAGGACATCGAAACCCTGCGTGCCGATGGCAAGGTGGGCGCATCGCTGCAGGCCGAAGTGGCCATCAGCGCCCAGCCCGAAGACCTGGCGCTGCTGCAGACCCTGGCCGACGACCTGAAGTTTGTGCTGATCACGTCGGCCGCCACGGTGGCCGCCGGTGATGCGCTGAGCGTGGCCGTCAACCCATCGGACAAGGCCAAGTGCGAGCGCTGCTGGCACTACCGCGACGATGTGGGCCAGAACCCGGCCCACCCCACCCTGTGCGGCCGCTGCGACAGCAACCTCCATGGCGCGGGTGAAACCCGCCTGATGGCCTGATGAACGCCGCCGCCACCCCTGCTGTGGGCAGCGCCGGCAAAGGCCGGTTTGTGCTGTGGCTGGTGATTGCTGCGGTGATTTTCTGGCTGGACCAGTGGAGCAAGGAATGGATCCTGGCCCACTACCAGCTGGGCGACTACACCACGATCACTGGCTTTTTCAACATCGTGCGGGCGCACAACCCTGGCGCGGCCTTCTCGTTCCTGGCCAGCGCCGGCGGCTGGCAGCGCTGGCTGTTCACCGGCATTGGGGTGGTGGTGACGGCCGTCATCGTCTGGCAGCTCTACCGCCACAGCCACAAGGCCCTGTTTTGCCTGGCGCTCAGTTGCATCATGGGCGGAGCCATCGGCAATGTGGTCGACCGCATGCGCCACGGCTATGTGGTTGACATGCTGGACTTCCACTGGATGGGCAGCCATTTCCCAGCCTTCAACCTGGCCGATTCGGCCATTTGCCTGGGCGCCTTCTTGCTGATTCTGGACGAGCTGCTGCGCATGCGCCGGGGCGAAAAGGGCTGATCAGGCTTTCCGCCGCATCTATAGTCAATACCCAGGCACCGCCCTCGCCATGCGACGGCGGTGTTTTTTATCGGGGGCCTACCCGCCTCCGCAACAGCCGCTGCCAGGCGCCCATCACCGCCTGGCCTGCATAAAAAGAGACACATTGGCATTCGCCCTACAGCGCAGCGCGCTTATCAGGGGTATAGTGTCCGGTTCGCCTTATGAAACACTTGCTCAATCTTCTTGCCGCCATTGCGCTGCTGGTGTGGGGCTCTCATATGGTGCGCACAGGGGTGCTGCGCGTCTTTGGCGCCAACCTCCGCAACCTGCTGGCGCGCAGTATGAGCAACCGTTTTACCGCGATGCTCTCGGGCATCGGGGTCACGGCCCTCGTCCAGTCCAGCAGTGCCACCTCCCTGATGACCGCGTCCTTCGTCGGCCAGGGCCTGATACCGCTCACCGCCGCCTTGTCGGTCATGCGCGGCGCCGACGTGGGCACCGCCTTGATGGCGGTGCTGTTCTCCACCGACCTGTCCTGGCTCTCGCCGCTGCTGATTTTCTCGGGCGTCGTGCTGTTCATCTCCAAGCAGGATTCCACGCCCGGACGGGTGGGCCGCGTCTTTATCGGCCTGGGCCTGATGCTGCTGGCGCTGCGCCTGATCGTCGAGGCCACCGAGCCGCTGCTTGCGTCCGAGGCCGTGCGCACCCTGCTGGTCAGCGTCAAGAGCGACTTCTTCATGGAGCTGCTGCTGGGCGCGATCCTGGCTGTCATCGCCTACTCGAGCCTCGCCATCGTGCTGCTGATCGCGGCCATGGCCGCGTCGGGCGCCATCACCGGCGATATGGCCCTGGGCCTGGTGCTGGGTGCCAACCTGGGCAGCGGTGTGCTGGCCGTGCTGCAAACGGCCAAATCCAGCATCGAAGTGCGCCAGGTCACCATTGGCAACCTGGTCTTCAAGATCATGGGCGTGGCCATCGTCGCGCCCTTCGTCGGTCTGTGGTCTACCTATGCGATGCCCTACATCAATGATGCGGGCCGCTCGGCGGTGCTGTTCCACCTGGCCTTCAACATCCTCAACACCCTGGGCTTTATCTGGTTTACCGGCGTGATCGGCGATTGGATGCGCAAGCTGCTGCCCAAGGAAGAAGCCAACAAGGGCCCCCAGCGCCCACGCCACCTCGACGCATCGGCCCTGTCCACCCCGTCGCTGGCCATCTCCTGCGCCGCGCGTGAAGCGCTGCACCAGGCCGATGTGGTCGAATCCATGCTGATCGGCCTGCACAACGTCGTACAGACCGACAACCAGCAGCTGTCGCAAGACCTGCGCAAGCTCGATGACACGGTCGATGAGCTGTACTCGGCCATCAAGTACTACATGACCAAGATCTCGCGCGCCGAACTGGACGAACGCGAGAGCCAGCGCTGGACCGAAGTGATCAACTTCACGATCAACATGGAGCAGATCGGCGACATCATCGAGCGCGTGCTGACCGACGTCGAAAACAAGAAGATCAAGAAGCGCCGCCAGTTCAGCAAGCAGGGCATGGAAGAGATCAACGAGCTGCACGCCCACCTGCTGGACAACCTGCGCCTGGCGATGAGCGTGTTCCTCTCGGGCAATGTGCGCGATGCGCAAAAGCTGCTCGAAGAAAAAGCGCGCTTCCGCGACCTGGAGCTCGCCTATTCCGCCTCGCACCTGGAGCGCCTGTCGCACAACACCGTCCCCAGCATCGAGACCAGCTCGCTGCACATCGACCTGATCAGCGACCTCAAGCGCATCAACTCGCTGCTGTGCTCGGTCGCCTACCCGATCCTGGAAGCCGCTGGCGCGCTGGCCCACAGCCGCCTCAAGGACGACCCGGAGCCCGCCCGCCACTGAGGCGGCGGGCCGGAATTCGCATACAATCCCTGATGCTGCGAGGCGACCACTCCGCCCAGCAGCCTCCAGGAAGTTTGGCAGAGTGGTCGATTGCACCGGTCTTGAAAACCGGCAACCCGAAAGGGTTCCAGGGTTCGAATCCCTGAGCTTCCGCCAGAACAGCAAAAGCACCCCAGCGAGGGTGCTTTTTTCTTGCCCATTTTCGGGCTCTTGCTCTATATTCGGCAACGTGTTACGCTGTGTTTACTGTTGTTATATCCAGTACCCGCACAAATCCTGTAACCGCTCAATCTAAATTTTTATGGCCTAGATGTTGGCCTATAGATTTGCCTCATGCCGAAAAGAATTTTAGAAAAGACTGCCCTCGAAGTGTCTCGCTTGCGAGAGGAAGGTGCCCACGCCGTTGGCGGTGTGATGGGTCTATACCTGCAGATCATTGGCGGGTCGCGCGTATGGGTCTATCGGTACACGCACCAGGGCTCACGCCGGCGCATGGGCCTGGGAAGTTATCCCGCAGTGGGCCTTGCTGCAGCCCGCGAAGCTGCGCGCGCTGCGCTGAACCTGCGCATGGGCGGCAGCGATCCACTGCAGGCACGCGCAGAGTTGCGCGAATCCGCTCGGCTCGCCGTTGCCCGACAGATGCCATTCGCTCAAGCTGCCGATCTTTTCATTACCGAGCATGAAGCCACCTGGAAAAATATCAAGCACGGGCAGCAGTGGCGCAACACCCTTGAGAAGTACGCTTTTCCCATTTGCGGCCAGCTCAACGTGGCGGATATCGATCAATCTCATGTGCTGAAAGTTCTGGCCCCAATCTGGCACACGAAGACAGAGACCGCCAGCCGTGTGCGGGGCCGCATCGAGCAGATCATGGATTGGTCAACTGCGCATGGCCACCGGTCCGGCGCCAATCCTGCACGGTGGCGTGGGCAGCTGGAACACATCCTGGCCGACCCCAAGAAGATCGCCCCGGTTCAACATCACCCGGCTGTTCCATTCGCCGAGCTTCCGGTTGTGTATCAACGCATCTGCGGTGTGAAAGGGGAGAGCGCACGCGCACTGCAAATGCTCATATTGACGGCCACCCGATCCAGCGAACTGCGCGGCATGCGTTGGGGCGAACTAGACCTTTCTACCGGCATATGGCAGTTGCCAGCCGCCCGCATGAAAATGGATCGGCCACACCGGGTGCCACTGCCTCGCCAGGCGGTTGCGCTGCTGCAGCAGCGGAAGCCGGGCGCGCCGGATGATCTGGTGTTTGCGTCCAATCGAGGGGGGATGCTCTCTGATATGGCCCTGACCGCAGTCATGCGCCGGCACCATCCCGAGGCGGTGCCGCATGGTTTCCGCTCGACCTTCCGCGACTGGGCGGGCGAATGCACCCAGCACCACCGGGATGCTATCGAGCTTTGCCTTGCGCACTCCATCGATACAAAAACAGAAGCCGCGTATAGACGCGGCGATATGCTGGAAAAAAGGACGGTGATTATGCAAGAGTGGGCCGACTATGCGGCCCCTGCGCAGCTCAACCTGTAGTGCTGCCCGCTTCTGCCCCCTCCCCACCCCAAGCCTTAGGGCAGCTCTCCAGCCAGGTCACAATCTCGCTGACCAGCCAGAACAGCTTTTGGGGCCCCGCCTTGCGCGGGTGTGGGAAGCCGTGGTTTTCGATCAGGTTGCGCAGCGTCATTTCGGCTACGTCCATTTCTGCCAGTACTTCTTCTTTGTTCATGCGGTAAATGCCCATGGCCATTTCTCCCTAATTGCGCTTCGTTGATCCCGCTGGTATTCCCGAGCGGGAATATTCAGCGGCCAGGCCTACCACTTAGACCATTTCATTCCCGCTCGGGAATTCCACAGGCCTGATTAC
The DNA here is from genome assembly GCF_014076495.1 of Comamonas koreensis. Taxonomy (NCBI): domain Bacteria; kingdom Pseudomonadati; phylum Pseudomonadota; class Betaproteobacteria; order Burkholderiales; family Comamonadaceae; genus Comamonas; species Comamonas koreensis. The sequence continues at coordinate 4,571,039 of NZ_CP043575.1, forward strand.
ATCGGCGCTCACCGTGCCGGCCATCACCTGCTGCGACAGCAGGCGCGCACCAGGCTCAAACCTTCGGGCCAGGTTGGAGTAACTGCAAAACAGGTCAATGCTGATATCGGCGGCCAGCGACAGCTGGGCGCCCCAGCTGGAATCCCAGCGGTGCCCGTCCACCGCCATTTCCACCACGGTGGCCAGCGCCTGGTGCAGGCCTGGCCGGTTGTCGCCGGCCACCGGAATGGCTCGCGCAATTTCTGCGCCCATCCCAAGCAGGTAGGCCAGGCGGGCCAGCAGCTCAGTCTGGTTTGATTGGTGATCGGCCTGCACGCAGTGCAGCCCCACGCTGGTGTATTCGGCCTCCATGTTCTTGCGCACCATCAGCGCCATCATCGGCGCCGCCTTGCGGTAGAGTCCGCTCTTCATGGCGCGGCTGTGCAGTTTCGTCATTGCTTGCTGCCTTCCTGGGCTGCAGCCATGGCGGCGTTCTCTATATCCGCGACTGCCTGGGCGGCTGCCTGCGATCTCCAGCAGCGTGCGTCCCCGCCTTTTCCGAGCATTACCTCTCGGCTTCGGAAGAACACGCTGTTATGGCGAATGAGCTGCCAGCGTTCACCACTCCGTGTGCGGTGCGAGACAGGCTCCCAGGCACTAATTTTGGTTTGCACTGTATTCATGCTTTGCCGCCTTCCTGGGCTGCAGCCATGGCGGCGCGGTGTTCCCGGTCGCGGTCGGCATTGGTTTTCAGCGGCAAAGATGGGTTTTGGTGCCAATAGTGCTCATGCACCCAATAGCCAAACATCGTGACGCCATACCGCCCGAAGCCGCAGCTCTCAACTACGCCAAGGTTTGCCAGCCGCTTTACGGCATCCTTGCCGATATCGAAGCTCTCGTCGTCTTCTGTCGTTTCTATGAAGCGGTGCAGCAAGTGCTGGTCGGATTGCTGCAGGTACGCAATGGGCGCATCAGCGGGCTGGGCCTTGGGTGCTGTGTCGGCATCGCGTTCTGCGTACATGCGACCATCAGCCACACCGGCAAGGTATGCGGCCTTTTCAGATTCCGAGCGCGGCTTGAGCTCGCTGCACATCTGTAGCGCCACCTGCTCGGCCTGCGCCTCTGCCGGTGCTGCGGAAAGGGTCGCAAGTGCAGCTCTAGCATCGGCCTCACTGGAGTATGCGGCCATCACGCAATACGCTGGCCGTTCGCCGCCGTCGTCAATCATGAGGCTGGCAGTGATCGCTTTTGGCGGCTTTCCCAGGGCTACAGTCGTCAGGACAGCGATGGCCTGGGTTTCTTCCCTACCAGCCCAGTACCCAGTCCGGAACTGCTCCCCGTTGCCAGTCCAATACATGATGCCGCGCTGCTTGGTTTGACGGGCCAGGCCCAGAGAGACTGCGGCCCGGTCGGCTACCTGCTCTCGCGCCCAGCGAGCTTTCATTTGCTCTGTGGTTTCATTTTTTTCCATGATTAGATCCGCTCCATAAGTTCTTTGATGACCTTGGCCGCTACTGGGGGGCAGACTGCATTGCCCAGCATATGCACGGCTTGCTTGTGTGTTTCTGGCAGCTGGTAGTCGGCGGGGAAACCCATAGCTGCGCGGCACTCATGGCGCGTCAGCATGCGCATGCGCTTGCCATCGACAACGGCCCAGCGGTCGCGCGTTGTGATGGTGCCGATGGGTCGGCGCAGGCTTCGCCCGGTTTCTCCGCTGCCGCTGCCGTAGTACGGCGCCAAAAACCTGTCACCGTGGCGCGTCCGGCCTGATGCGATGCGGGCCAGGGTGTTGATGGATCGGCCAGGACGGTCTATTGCGCTCCAGCTGCCTGCGCCGAAGTCCACAAAGGTTTCAGCGTGAAGTGCGTCTTGGGCGGGCAGCGACAGCCGCAGCGGTGCCTTGCTTCGCGTTCCCACCAAGAACAGCCGCACACGGTTCTGCGCAACGCCGTGGTCTGCTGCATCCAACACATGGGGGGCAAGCGAGTAGCCCAGAGTGGCCAGCGCAGCAGCCCAAGCAGGGTAAAGGCTCCACTCCAAGAACTCCGGCACGTTCTCAACAACAAAGGCTGCAGGTCGGTGAACCTCTGCGGCGCTCACTACCGCCCATGCAGTACTGCGGCTGGCATCGTGCTGCGGGTTTCCATTGGCCTTTCCCCTCGCCTTGCTATGCCCCTGGCAGCAAGGACTGGCAAGCATCAAGTCGTGCGCCGGCACCAGCTGCCAGTTGGCTTGCTGTAAGTCCTGGCAGATGTGCGCAGCATGAGGGTGGTTGGCTGCGTGGTATTGCACGGCCAGGGGCCAATGGTTCGCAGCCCACACAACAGGGACTCCAGCCATAGCCGCGCCAGTGCTGAAACCACCCGCGCCTGAAAACAGATCGATGGCGTGCATTGCTCAGTCCTTTCGCTCGACACGCAGAACGGCCTTGCCGGTCACATGGCGGGCCTTGTCGGCTGCGTCCTCGCTGCTCGCGGCTTTGAGGTGGATGCTGTCTACCAGCTTGCTGCCTTCCTCCCCCTCCAAGTCCCAGGTGCTGGCGGTGCGGGGATAGACGAAGGCGCGGTAGCTGCGCATGGGTTGGATTTCGGTGGTGTGTCGCATGGTGTTGGTCTTTCGGTGGTTTCAGGCAACCAGGCGCAGCTGGTTGGGGTTCTCGTCCGGGTTGGCCACGGCTTCGGTCTTGGGCTTGCGGCGGCGCTTGGCCTTGGCGGCGTCGGTGGCCAGGCGCTCGCGCTCGGCCGCAAAGACTGCGGCCAGATGGCTGGCGTCGTGGCCGGTGCCCACGTAGGTGCCGGGCTTGCGCTGGTAGGTGTGGGTGCGGGGCTCGGTGCGTTTTGCGTTCATGGCTGTTGCTCCTAAAAATCAAATCCACAGCCCATAGCGGCCATCGTTGCCCCGGGCTTGTTGCTCTTGAAAATCCTTGGCCAGCACGGCGCTGCGGCCTGCTACCTTGGGGTGCTTGAGATAGGCGTCTACCCACTCGCCACCGCGCGCATCCTCGCGGCTGGCTGCCAGCAGAAAGCGCACCTCGCACTGGTGGCGGTGTCGATCGGATTGCGCGCGGTCGGTGTTCATCTGTCGGCCCTTAGAGATTCATGAATGGATGGCGCGCTTGGGCTGCGCTCACGCTTTGCAACTCCAGGCCCAGCACCTTCTTTTTCAAGGCATGGATTTCCGCATCCTTTGCAGCAATGGCGCCGGCCATTGCCACCACGTCGCGCGCCTGTTGGTCGCGTACTCGTTTAAAGCCGTCCACCACCTGCTTGGCTCGGTCGTATGCGGCTGCGATCTGTTCTTTGTTCATGGCTGTTGCTCCGCTGGTCAATGCTGCTTATCGCAAGCCGCTTTGCGCTTTTCATCGAGCGCTTCTTTGTTGGCGGTGATGACTGTTGCCAACTCGTCGGCATAAGCTGCCCCTGCCTCGGAACCCATCGCCGCACACATATCGAACAAGGTGTACGCGGTGAATTTCTTCAACACTTCTAGGCCCTCGACCGATGGTTGGGGGTATGCCTTGATGAAAACAGCCTGAGCTGCATCACCCATTGCTCGCACGATTTCGATTGCTTTGGTATCTGGCTTTTCTGACATTTGCTTTACTCCTGTGGTTGCTGGTTGCGGGGGGAAAAATCGGCGCGCTTTAGGCGCGGGTGGGTCAGGCCGGCGATCAGGCCGACAAGCAGGCGCTCATCTGTGTCGGCAATCTCCAAAATCTCGCGCTTCATGGCCTGGCGGGCCTCGGGGCCGTCTTGCATGTCGTCGCACACGCGGCGGCCTGCATCCAGGGCCTGCTGCAGCAGCGGGCTGACCGCGCGCATGCGGCGGCCCGCCTGGGTGGTTTTGGCGGTGGTGGTTTTCACTGCTGGGCCTCCATTTGCCGTAGGCGGCGGAAGTAGTCCAAGGTTTCCTGGGGATAGGTGGGCGCTTTTTCGCGCTCGCTGACGCCCAAAATGGTTCGGCGCAGCTCGCCGGTGATGCGGGCCGTACAGTTATTGAAACCAGTCCAAGCGCGCGCCTGCGGCGCGCGGGCCTGTGCCGTGCCAGAGCCCTGCGCTTGTTCTGCTGCATCGCCGTTTTCGGCGGCGTCAAAGTCATGGGATGCATGCGTGCTGGACTCACCAGCAACGGGCACCCAGGCAATGCGCCGGCTCACCAGCCAGCGGCCCGACATACGGCCCTTGCGCGGTGTCAGGCCGACGATGCGGCCCACCATGACTTCTTCGCCATATTTGTTGACCTGGCCGTCTTCGACCATGCGGTTGACGGTTTTCAGGTGCCAATCGTCGCGGCGGCGTGCGTGGCCGCCCATGGCCTCCATGAACACGCGCCAATCAGCCTTGATATCTCCGTGGCGGTGGCAGGCACGGTATGCGCGCATGGTCAGCTGATCACCTTCTTTGGCGAACAGCTCCAGCTGGTCATGGCTCACACGGCGCAGCTCACGCCATGCCGTCACGCTGGGCATGCCAATGGTTTGGAACTGGCGGATGCCCCAGCAGGCAGCCCATGCGTCCACACGCTGGTGGCCCTGGCTTTCCTCGGCGCCAAAATCCATCGCGATCTGTTGGCCGTTTACCAAGTCTTGGTGTTCGGCCAGCGCAATGTGCCCAACGCTCTTGGCGATGTACTTAGCCACATAGCCAGCGGCCCCGCCCCTGTCCATGCGCTTTATGTCGACACGGTTCTCCTGCGCGCCTCGTTCGCTTCCATCTTCCTGCAGCCAGTACTGGCGGATAGTGCTTTCCAGCAGCTGCGCATGTTCTTGCGTCTCTGTCCACAGCAGTGCATGCCAGTGCGGCGTGCCGTCGTGATGTGGCTCAGCAACACGCAGGCCGTAAATCTTGACGCCCTTGCGCCCGAGCTTCGCCCGCACCTTGGCCCAGGTGTCACACAGCCAGCTCTGGCCATCGCGCGGGGTGGCGCCTTTGTACTTCTTGTTGTGGCGTGCTTTGCCATTGCGCAAGGTCACTGGGTGGAACTTGCTGGGTAGGGTCAACGTCAGGAACAGACCCACATGCTGATGGCTGTCGGCGTATTCCTCAGCACCGCGCACTCGCGTCATCAGCTCGCCGCCGCGCACAGCGGGGTTGGCCGTGCCCAGGGCCGCCAGCTCGGCCAGCGTGTACACCTGGCCCGCCTCATTGCGGTACAGGCTGCGCGCCAGGGCCTCTGCGTTGCGCTTGATCTGGGCTTGTCGGCGCACCAGTCCGCCGTGGCTGATGTAGCGGCCCCTGGCCAGGTTCACCAGGCCCAGGCGAATGGCGCCGGCCTCCACCACACGCGCAACGCGCCGGCGCAACTTGCGGCGCCACCACGCGTCATCGCACGCGCGCTTGATGGCCGCCTGGATCTTCTGCTTTACCAGCTCTTGGCTGGGGCACTTCTTGAGCTTGAATAGCGCCTCAACGTCTTCTTCGTTCAGGGCGCCGCTGGTGTTCAGCATCATGCGCAGTGCGTGGCCACGGTCAGCCAGGCTAAAGCCCGCGGACTCGCAGCCGTCCATGAATTCATCCACCTGCGCGGCCAACCGCTTAGCCCAGGCGCATATCTCGAAGTCGCTCAGGTTCAGGCGCGCCGCATCGCCATACTCGTCGTCAAATTCAGCGATCTGCTGCAGCTTGTCCCACGCCTGCGCCCACTCGGGTGGGGCTTCCAGGCTGTGGTCAACGGCCGTGCCTACGCCCAGGTGTGCCCGAATCGCATCTTTCCAGCCATCGGGCGCAGCCTCCACCACACGCTGCACATGGTGTTGCACCATGTGCATGCGTGGCTTGTTGGCCTCCCAATCAGAAAGTCCAGCAGTGGGCAGAGTGCGCAGGATGGCCGGCATGGTGTGCTTACTCCACCGTGCGCAAGGTGAGCGCGTGCAGGCGGCCAAAAAGGGATTTGGCTTCGCGGATGGTGAACTTGACCGCCTCGCGCTCGGCGGGCGGTATCTCCTGCCAGCTGCGACCGGCCAGGTAGTCGATGGTTTCCATGTTGCCCATGCCGCCCGCCATCATCAGGATGACGCGCCAGGACACGGGGATGCTGGCCCACTCCGCGTGGTCGGCGCCGGCGTACATGCCCCGGCTGGCCTTCTCCACAAAGAAGTCCCGGTTCTTCATGAAACGCGCACGCTCACGCCGTGGAATGCCCTTTTCAGGCGGGCCGACGAATTCAGCGCGCGCAGGCGCCTTGGGGAACAGGTCAAGCTCTGGCGCCAGGTATTCCACCTGGGTCGCATCCACCACGGGCAGCTTTCGCAGGCCATAGGGCAATGCGGCGGCTACTGCGTTGGCTTCGTCCTTGTCTTGCTTCATCCCGCAGACCTCAAGCCAAATACACCGTGCAGCCGCCGCGCAGGCAACCAATGCGCTCCAGGTAATCGAATGCGCGGTCGTAGGCGGCACCAATGCCGGTAGCCAGAATGCAGCGGGCCTTTTGCTCGCCGTCTTTTAGGTAGGTCATTTGGAAGGTACGCATTTGCTGATCCAAGGTTTTTTTGGGCAAAAAAGCCCCTGCCAGGCCCGCAGGCCTTGCAAAAATTGATTGGTTTGGGTGTGTGGTGGTGGCCGCTATTGAGCGGCTTTGGCGCTAGCTGCTAGCGCCTGCCGGCTTGTCGCCTGCGAACAGATCGCCGGTCACCGGCTGGGTGTACATCGCGTCATGGGCTGCCTCGCCTGCGTTGTCGAGTACCACGCGCATCATGTCGCGGCGCACATGGGTGGATAGCGGCAGATTCACAGTGGGGTCAGGCGTTGCGCTGGGGCTCAGCGTGCGCACAATCTCAGTGGTGGCCACAAAGGTGTGACCGCATTCCACATTGGTGCATTGGTAGATGGTTTCGCGCATCGTGGCGCTGACCGGCTTGCTGGTGCGGATTTCGCACGTTGCCTTGCAGTGGGGGCACTCCATGCGGGTGCCCTCCATGCGCAGGCGGCGGCCCGTGTGGTTTCCGCGCGGCTTGCGCAGCTCGGCCTTTTTCAGCTCCGCCTTGTGCAATGCCTTTTGTTCTGCTGTGGTGTGCATCATGGTGTGCCTTTGTGCAGTCGATTTAGCCACTTTTGAGCCGCTCAATAGCCGCTCATTGCTTGGCAAAGAATTGCACCTGACCGCGCTGCTGCTTGTACTGCTGCAGGCCCAGCAGGTAGACAAAGCGCAGGAACGGCGCGGCATGCTCCAGGCCCAGGCTGTGGGCCATTTCCATGGCCTTCTGCTGCTCAGACGGGAAAATGCGCAGACCGGCCAGCACGTTGGGGTGCTTGGCCGCTTCACCTTGGGGCTTCTCGTCAACGCCGCTAGCGAAGAAGTACTGCAGCTGGTCTTCTTGGGCCTGCAGCTTTTGCCAGCCCATCAAAAACACGGTGCGCAGGAAAAAGCCACGGTTCCAGCACTTGGCACCGGCCAGCGCGTCGGCCTCCTGCATTTCGCGCTCAAACAGACGCATGCTGGTCAGTTTCTTGACCGGCTGCTCTGCCTTTGCCACCAAGGCGCCCGGCTTGCGGACGCGCGCCAGTTGCGTCAGGCGCTCACGTTGGATTGTTGCTGTTGTCATCTGCGCTCCCGGCTTTTGCCGTTGTGTTGTTAATTGCCAGCTGCGGGCCTGGCCGCTTGCCGGTCATGGCCGCCACCATGGCGTCTAACTGCCTGCGGTTGAGCTGCTCTATAGCCGCTTCAATGCTTGGCAGCTGCATCGCCTGGCGGTACAGCTCCAGCTTTGCCAGCTGGTCTTTGCTGTAGCCGATCTGCTCGATGGAAAGCTGCATGGGTCATTGCCGCTTGTGTTGTGCGCGTGCCGCCAATTAGCAGGCGGCGCCGGCGCTTTGTTGGTGGTTCATGTCGCCCAGGCCCAAGGCCTCAAGCTCGGTATCCACCCGGCGCATGGTCATGTCGTAGACCAGCGTTGCCGGTTCGGTTTTCAGGCGCAGGGCCATCACTTCCAACATGGCCCAGTCCTCTGGGCGGAATCGCACGGTCTTCTTGGCCGTGCGTGCGTGATCCGGGTTCTTGTATGCCATTTGCCAAGCCTCCCCGCCTACGGCGGTGTCGTGTACTATCCCCAGAAGGGACGTAATTTGGTGTTACGGCTGCATGATATTTCTAAATTTAGAAATTGGCAAGAAATTTATGGAATCTAGCAATGATGATTACGATATTTCGTCCATCAAGACGGAAATTGGTAATCGCTTGAGGGAGGAACGGGAGCTGCAGAACATGAAAGTGGCTGATCTGCAACGCCCCGGCCTATGGCCAGCGACCACCATCTACGGGTGGGAGAAGGGCATAGCGACCCCGAAAGCCGAATACCTTGGCCACCTCCAGAATCTGGGATTTGATGTTGCGTACATCATCACTGGCAAGCGCACGAAGAACACATCTTCCCAAATTCAGGACGTATTAGCCCTCAGGCGCCCCGGGCTCACAGGCCCCGCGCCCACCCCCGCCCATTCAGAAGACACGCTATATGTGCCTCTTCTCAGCGCCACCGGAAGCATGGGCCCAGGCACCGAAGCGCTGGCCGCCGATGTTGTGATGGGAGATGTGCCTGTATCCCTTGTCTGGGTGCAGATGAACTTACCCCGCAGCCGGCCCGAGGCCTTGCGCCTGGTGCACGCCTACGGCGACAGCATGCGCGGCACCCTGGAAAGCGGCGACTTTGCCCTGGTGGATACCGATATTCACTCAGTCGATATCGATGGGGTATATGTGCTTGAAGCCCATGAACGACTGTTCATCAAGCGCGTGCGTCAGCGCATGGATGGCAGGTACGAGATCAGCAGCGACAACCCGGCAATCAAGCAGACCGACATTCTGAACGGCGGCCACGAAGTGCGGATCTGCGGCATGGTGGTGTATGGGTGGAACGGGCGCCGTTTCTAAAATCAAAAAATCTTCAAGGGGAATCTATGGCTATCGTTTTTTGCAGGGAGTGCAAAAAGGAAGTATCAGACGCAGCGGCAACTTGCCCTCACTGCGGAATCACCGAACCAGGCAAGGGGGCAAAGCCAAAGCCAACCACCAAAGACACAATGGTGGGCTTGCTGGTTGTGTGTGCAGTAGTCGGCGGCCTAGTGTTCGCTTGCTCAGACAGCAAAGAGGAAAAGGCAGCCGCTGCTGCGAAGGTTGAGGCAGACTCCGCCGCTTGCAAAAAGGATCTGCAGTGCATTGGAGACAAGGCAAGCATGGTGGCTGCGCGCCCTTGCGCTGCTGCGATTGAGCGCCTGGCCAGAGGAGAGGTTACCTGGACTGATGGAACGCTAGGCACCAAGTTTCCTAATTTCCGTTGGCTTAACGACAGCAAAGCGCAGGTCACCCTCTTGGGCGACAAGGTGCAATTTGTGAATGGCTTTGGAGCCAAGATCAATATGAAGTACTTTTGCCAAGTCGATATGTCTGGCAGCACCCCCGTCGTGCTGAATGTGAACGCCGCAGAAGGTCGGTGGTAGAAGCCCGCCAAACAAAAAGCCACTCAAGAGTGGCTTTTTTCATGCACGGCCACTTTCAAGGCGCATTAAGCACTATTCATCATCGTCGTCATCCGGGTCGGTTGTGCGCGTAGGCGCGTCATCTTCCCCGTTCCGCTCCATCTCCAGCTTGGTGGTAAAGCCGCCATCGCCGCTCAGTTCGCTGGTCACCGTTTTGATCAGCCAATCTTCGCCATCGATCTCGGGTTTAAAGCCGCTGACCTTGACGGGCGTCTGCACCGCCAGCGCCGGCTGGCCGATGGCCAGGCTGATCTGCAGCGTGGCCTTGCCGCGCACAATGCGGCCCATCTCTGCCTGCGCAGCGGCCAAGGCGTCGGCCTCGGTGGCGTAGGTGTCTTTGAGGGTTTTCAGGTTCGTTTCAGTGCCTGCGATAGAGGCCCGACGCTGGCTTTTGTTGGTGTCCCCCCAGTAGGCCCGCACACCGCTGTAGCTGTCGCGCTCGGAACTGTTGTAGCTGTGCTGGTCGCCGGCGCGGCGGGTCATCACCACAGCGGGCATGGCCTTGCCGCTGGCGGTCGCTGCGCCGTTGATCGGCAGGAACAGCAGCACGCCCTTTTTGACCGTGGCCACGGCGTCGTGCTGGCGGCCAATGCGGGTCAGAAAATGCACCGGGCTTTCGTTGGTCTGGTCGATGTGCTGTACGCGCTTGCTGGCCAGGCTTGCGCCCACCTTGGCCTCCATCCCGTTGGCCTTGGCAATGTCCTGCACGATCTGGCCCAGGATGGTGTCGTGCCAGCTGTTGCTGGTGCGGCTGCGCAGGCCCTTGCCCAGGTTGGCACTGCGGGCGCGGATGTTCAGCACATCTGGCGTGCCGTTGTGGCTGATTTCGTCCACGGTGAATTCGCCCTTGTCCACCAGGCCGTGGCCCACCCAGCCCCAGCGCAGCGCCACGATGGCGCCCTTTGGGGGAATGGCCAGCTTGCCATCATGATCGCTCAGCTCCACATCGAGCTGGTCAGCCTCTTCGCCGCGGCTCTCCGTCAACGCAATGCGGATCAAGCGCCCGTTGATCTTGGGCGTTATGTCCTTTCCGTTGATGGTCAGCAGGTACGTGGGCTGGCGGTAGTCGCTGCCGGCGTCCAGCGCTTCGGGTTGTTGGGTCGTGTCTGCCATTGTGGCCATCACCATTTATCGTCGTCGTCTTCGTCACTGAGCCACCAGTCCCAGGGGTCGCCGCCATACCAATCGTCATCCCCTGCACCGCTGTCTGGCCCGGTGTCCAATCCGCCAGATGGGTCAACCTGCTGTGCATCCACGCGGGCCAGCGATAGGGTGAACTCCACCTTGCGCGCAGCACCTTCGCGGATGAAAACGCTGCGCGTCGTGTTCAGGCTCTCGATCACCCATGCCCCCAGCGCCTCGCCGGTTCCGGTGCACAGGTTGTAAGCCTTGCCCGCATCAGCCATATCAGCCAGGCGGTCAAGGGCCTTGCGGTCGCCCATGAACTCGGGCACCTGCAGGCCGGTCAAAGTGATCTTGTCTTCGCCTGGCCCCACATACTGGCGCGCTGGCCGGTCGCCCACCCGGCTGCTGCTGGGGTGGCGCCATTCCTGGCTGCGCTGCAGATCGTTGTATGCCAGGGTCGAGAGGCCAAATACAAATTGGCCCAGGGCTGCCATCATGCTGCGTTACTCCTAGTCAAGGTCGGTCAGGCTGCTGCCACGTCGGGCGGCCTTTTGCCGTTCCAGTCGCTCAATCTCTGCCCGCACAGCGGCGCCGATCTCGTCGCCCTTGGCGTTGCCCTGCACGGTGATGTTGATGATGTAGGTGCTGGCACCGCCGCCCGAAGCTGTGCCACCCACAGGGGCTGGTGCCGCCATGCTCGCCATATCTGGCATGGGCAGCATGCCGCCCATCGGCAAGGCCATGGCGCCCATGGGCACCAGGGTGGCGGCGGCCATGCCCAGCGCGGCATTGCGCACCAGGCCGGAACTGCCAGCAATGCCCTGCGCGGCGCCCTCGCCCACGTAGCCGCCCAGCTCAGCAAACACCCGGCTTGGACTGTGTATGCCCAGCCTTTCTTTGAACCAGCCAATGCTGCTGCTGGCCACTTCGCCCACGGCATCGCGCACGGCCGCAATGCGGCTGGTGATGCCGCTGACCAGGCCCTGAATGATGTTGGCGCCCGCGTTAAAGAACTGGCTGGTAAGCCCCATGACGGCCTGCAGGCCACTGCCAATGGCAGAGGTCAGGTCGGCCCACAGCAATTTTGCGCCACCCACCACATCGTCCCACCGCTGGTAGAGCATGGTGGCCGCCGTAATGACTAAGCCGATAGGCCCTAACAGGCGGAGAAATACCGCGCCAAATCGCAAGATTGCCGGTATGTAGAGGGCCACGCGGGCACCAAAGGCCCCCAGCCACTGACCACCAAAAGTAAAGGCACTGCCCACCAAACGCATCGCTGTGCCAATGTTGGCAAAGGACAGCCCCAAGCGCGCAAACATAAACCGAAGGATCGCGCCTTTGGCAAGCATCAAGCCCAGCGGAATCAGCAGCGCACCCATTGCCCCCATCAAAAGGCCCGCGCCCACCACCAGCTTTAGGACGCCGCCCACGATAGCCGGATTGGCTTGCATCCAGGCGGTGAACTTCTCCAATAGCGGGTTCAGCGTCTTGTAGATCTCCAGCAGCGGCGTCTTTAGCTGCTCGCCTGCCACTGCCATGCTGTTGAAGAGGCGGTTCTGCTCCGTCAAGGTTTGGGCCGACAAGGTGGAGTTCCTAGCGCTGGCCTCCTTTGCCATGCTGCCCTTCCCCTCAGGCCCATTAGCCAGGTTTCTCTGGCGCCTCAATTCCTCAGGCTGCTGCACCAGCTTGGCCAGCGTGTCGCTATGCTCAAGTCCCACCAGCTCGGCCATGACGCCAATTTGGTTCTTCTTGGGCAGCTTGGCGATGGCAGCCGACACCTTTTCCAAGGTGCCCGCAGCGTCTTTGGCCATACCGTTCTGAATCTGGGCAGGCGTCATCCCAATCTCGCCCACCGCCGCCTTGAACTTCTTAGTTCCCTTGGTCGCAGCTGCGAACTTGGTGAATATCGCATTGATGGCCGTGCTCGCAGTTTCCGCGCGCTCGCCCAGCGTCAGCAAGGTGCTGCCCAGCGCGGCGGTGTCCTCGGCAGAGATGGCCACGGTGGACGCCACACCACTGGTGCGGTTCAGCACATCAATGATGTCAGCACCTTTGCTGATGGCGTTGTCATCCAAGTAGTTGATGGCGTCGGCCAAGCCCCGGATCTCCGTCACCGGGCGTTTGAAGTTCTTCGCCACCTTGCCCATGCTCTCGGCGATCTCGTCCGGCACGGCGTCAAACGCCGTCGCCATCTCGCTGGCCAACTCCACAAAGGTGGCCAGCTCGCCGGTGGGCACCTCCATGCGCGCGGCGGCGGTCATCATTTCCGCAATCTGCACGGTGGTCTGCGGCAACCTGGTGGATAGGTCGCGCACCTGGGCTTCGGCCTTGCGGTAGACCTCGGTCAAGTTGCCCGCTTCGTCGCGCGCACCCTGCACCTGGCGCGCAATGCCCAGCATGGCGTCTTCGTGCTGCATGAAGGCGCCCACGGGCTTGAGTCCCATGTCCATCACCTTCTTGCCGCCATACATCGCTGCACCGCCCGCTGCGGCCATGGTCGCGCCCTTGGCAGCCATGGCAGAGGCTTTGCGCTGGGCTTCTGCCAGGCTTTTGAGCCGCTCGCGCTGCTTGGTGATTGCCGCTGTTGATGCCTCCATGCGCGTGCGTAGGTTGCGCTCCTGCTCGGCCAGGCCCGATGTGGCCATGCCCGCCTGCGCCATCTTGTCGCGTAGGCGCTGGGTGGTCTGGGTTTGATCCTGCAGGCGGCTTTTGAGCGCTGCAGCTTCGGCCTTGGCCTTCTCAAACTTACGCGCCATGCCGGCAGTGACATTGCCCGCCGCGTCATGCTCCAGCGCCATGGCCTTGACCTTGGCCTGCTGGCTGGCCAGCTCGGCACGCAGGCCTGCGGATGCCTTGACGCTGTTGCGGAAATTGTTGATAAGCCCGTGCTGCGACTCCATGGCCTTGAAGTCGCTGTGCAGCTGCTTGATCTTGTTGGATGTGGCAGCGCTTCCCGCCATCACACGTTTAAGCGGGCCAGTCACCTTGTCCACTGCCTGCAGCAATACCTCTAAGCGCAGTTTGTTGACCATGCTGCCCCTCTTTTCATCGTTTACCGGCCTTGGCCTCCTGCTTTTCGTTGTAGCGCTTGATTGCTCGATTGCGCCATTCGCTAAGCTCGGCCGCGTCCATGTCCCACATATCTGCTGGCCGCCAGTTCCACAGCTCGGCCAGGTCGACCATCATGTCTTCGACCGTGTTTACTCCGGCTCGGTCGGCGCCGTTGCACCAGTCAAAAAATAGCCAATCTCCGTCGCCATCGTGATCAGGTCAGCGATATCCATTTGGTAGACCTCGCTCTCCATCAAGGTGGGCACGGTGATGCGGGGAAAGATTTTCGCCAGCGCGTCAGTCTTCATGTTCATCACTTCAACCAGAAGCAGCCCGCGCAGGTCACCCACGCTGGGCTTCATAACCTGCACTTCGGTGATGGTCTGGCCACTGCGAACAATCGGTACCATCAGTTTGACGGTGGACGACTTACGCGCGGTTGTGATGGCGGGCTTGGTTTGCTCAGCTGTTTGCATGTTCTTCTCCGGGTTATCAAAAAGACAGCGGGCGCACGGTTTGATGCGCGGCCCGCTGTTGGAACTGGGCGGCCCCTAACGAGACACGCCCAGCAGCTTGGCAAAGCTGCGTTGGGTTGCGGGCTTAGATGGTCAGGGCCGCTCGCACAGCGGCCAGGTTGTCCACGCCGTCAATGATTTCGATCATGTTCACGAAGTCGATCTCCACAATGGTCGTGCCGTTCAGCACTTCCTTGTAGTAGCTCAACTCCATCTTGTAGGTGTGTTCGGTGGTCTCACCCACTTTGGCAGAGCCCTTGTCAATCTCGCTGATGCGGCCGCGCGCAACAACTTCGACAGCGTCCACCTGGCCGGTGTCCTCGGCGTCGAGCGCACCGGCAAAGCGCAGCATGGTGCCGTCATGGCGGCCCGAGCCAAAGCCACTGTGGCTGCCATCGGCCCAGCCGCCCATCTTGTATTCCATCGACATGGCTTCCATGCCAAAGTCTTGTTTGACAGGGCCACCCATGCCGCCTGCTTGGTAGTCATCCATCTTGCGGGTGAGTACGGGCAGATTGAGCTCGGGCACCTCGCCCAGGTAGCTGATACCGTCTTTGAAGACAACGTAGTTTTTGAGTTTGCGGGGCAATGCCATGGTGTTGCGTCCTTATGCGTGGTGGCGTTGTGGCGTTCTGGGTGCGCTTACAGGCCCGTGGCCACGCGCTGGGCGAAGTCGCCCCAATACTTGTCGGTGATGCGCTGGACAAAGCCCAGATCCTCCAGCGGCGGGATAGGCGTGTAGTCGTAGTCGATGGTGAGCTTGCCCACCTTCAACGTCTCGGTGGCATTCACCTCGGTATCGAGCCACGCAGAGCCGCCCAGGATGTAGCCACCGTTCTTGAGGCTGCGCAGGCGGCTGCTAATGCCCTCGATGATGTCCTTGGCCAGGCTCGGATGCATGGGCTTGTCCACCGCCCAGAAATGCCCCTCGGCCATGGTGTCGGCCAGCACATGCGCAGTGCGCACCGCGCTTTCAAAGGTGAATTCGGTTTCAATCGAGCAGGTGCGGCTGCCCCACAGCCGGTAGCCATCCTGCGCAATCCAGGTGGTCACCTTGCCTTCATTGAGCAGGTCGGTATCAGTGGCAGTGCTTTGCAGGTCAAAGAAGACAGCATGCTCCAGGCCGGTGA
Organism: Comamonas koreensis; assembly: GCF_014076495.1. NCBI lineage: Bacteria > Pseudomonadati > Pseudomonadota > Betaproteobacteria > Burkholderiales > Comamonadaceae > Comamonas > Comamonas koreensis. Next base: position 4,586,312 of record NZ_CP043575.1, read on the forward strand.
TGCCGTTCAGCGGCACATTGGAGATGGTTTTGTGCCAGCCCTGCTCTGTGTCAATCTTGGCGCGGGCGCCCAGCGCAAACGCCACAGCGGGCACCACCACGCTGGCCTTGGCGGTCGAGTCCCAGCGCATCACGTTGGGCCAGATGGCCATGGTTTCTCGCTTGCCGAAGCCTTCGGCGTAGGCAATCGCCTCGCTCACATCCTGGCAGCCATCGCAATACACATAGGCCATGGCGCGCAGCTTTTCAGCGGCTGCGGTCAGCGCCTCGGCCACGGGCTTGGTGTCCAGGCCTGGGGCGCCCAGGATGCGCGGCTTTACCTTGAGCTGGGACTGTGCATCCAGCAGCGCCTGAATGCCGGTGCGCTTGCCGCCGATGTAGTCGCCCACCACCTTGCTGGTCTGGTCAGCCATTTTCTCTTCGTCGGTTTCGCCCACACCCTCGGCCACGCGCACCACGATGATGACGGGGCGCACTTGGTCGGCGATGATGGCCAGCGCCTGGGGCAGCGTGCCGGTGCTGCCCGCTGCTGCCTGGGCCTTGCTGATGCTGCTGAACAGTACGGGCTTATCCAGCGGGAAAACAGCCGGGTCTGCATCGGGGCCGGTGGCCACCAGGCCAATGACCGCGGTCGATGGAATGCGCAATTCAGCGGTGCCGCCCGAGACTTCGACAACGCGCACGCCGTGGTGGTAATTGGCCAGGTTTCCTGTCGCCATATTCGGATACTCCAAAGGGTGAATGGGTGCGCAAGCCGGTGCATGGGCGCGCTTGATTTCTCTGTAGCCGTCAGTGTCTGCCGCGCGCGCGCGAAACTCCAGCAGCGGGCGCTGTGGCTGCGCCAGGCACAAAAAAACCCGCCTGGGCGGGTTGTGGGTTGGGTGGGAAGCGGGGCCTAAATCTCAGCGGCCACCACGCGAAGACCAGCAAAGCGCATGTGCTTTTCAGGGGGCAGGCTGCTGTTGATCATTTCTTGGCTGACGTTCCAAATGCGGGCTTCGGTCATTGCGACAGAAAACAGCGCGCGGCCATTTTCAAACATCACCCGCACTGGTCGCACGCGGCCATCGCTGCTGCTGAGCGGCATATCGAACGATTCATTGATCGGGTACAGCTGGCCCGCCACATCCATGCGCACGGCCAGGGTCAGCGTGGCGCCCACCACCGTGCGCACCTCGCTCAGGGTGTCAGCCACGATAGTCTGGGTGTCGTTGGCGTGGTCAGCAGTAATGCTCTCCAGCACGATAGTGGGTTGCACATCACCAGGCTTTGGCACGCTCACCCATTTTTTGCCCGTCCAGCGCTGGCCCAGGCGGCTGTCGTCATCGCCGATCGGAATCGCGTTATCTGGCACAGGATCGAGGGCGGGCATATAGCTGCCCTCCCCACCGCATACGCCGGCCGCGTCAATGAATGCATATTTCGCCATCAGACACCCTCCACTACACAAAATCCATAAGCACCGGGGTTGTTGGCGTTGCTATAGGCCAAGCACCGCACTGTCGATGCATTTATCAGCCGATAGGACATAGGCACCGGGCCGGCCCCGCCCATCCAAACTGTGCGGATGGGAATGATGAAAGTCTTTGCCGGATTAACCGCAGAAATCGGAATGTCCAGATATCTGGCCGTACCCGTCCCCTCATCCCCATTTGCCCATGCCGAATATGTACCCACCACGTGCTGCACATTCTTGATGCCGCCAATGCCAGCGACTGCCGCCGACACATGCGCCTTCACGTTATCGCGGGCCGCGTTGGTCACCGCATTGATGTTGTCACGCGCCGCATTGGTGTTGCCGTTGATGCTGTCGCGGTTGGCCGTAGCCTCTGCCCGCGCCGTGGTGATATCGCCCTTGACTGCAGCAATATTGGCAATGGATGTGGCCACCTGGGCGGCCACCGCCCGCAGTTCGCCGTAGATGACGGCTCCTAAACTTCCACTCATTTTTAAGCCTCGCTTGCAGTAATGGCCTTGATGCGCCCGCCTTCGTACTCAAAGGTTTCGGTGCGGGTGCGGCCCTTGTAGGTGGTGGCAATGGTCTTTACCGTGCCCTCGGCGTTATAGGTGTAGTTGCCCACCGCCGCATTGCCGTCGATGGTCTCGGTCACCTTTTCAACCTGGCCCTGGGCGTTGTAGATGAACGAAACCAGCGTGGCGCCATTGGCGGGGCCTAGGGATAGATCCTCGCGCCGCAAGGTGATGTCTGGCCCGGTCTTGCCGTTGACCGTTTTAACCATGTCGGCGTCCAATTCATTGATCGCCTGCTGCTGGCTGGCCAGGGCCTGCTGCTGCTCATACAGCACGTCATCCACGCCGGCGCCCAGATCGGCCAGGCGCTGCACATCGGCGCGCAGCTTGTTGCCCGGGCTGGGCAGCGGAAAGCCGAAGTTCTCGGTAAAAACGCTGGTGTCTTGCGTCATGCTCTGCCCCTTATGTCAGCACTACGGCGCGCAGGTTGCGGATGTAGGGCCGCGCGGTGGGCGTGCCGGAGGGCGTCAGCCGCACGCGCAGTGCCGCAGCATCGATGCCCGTGAGCTTGTGGTGAATTTCCACCACCCCCACGCTATTGGTGCCACTGGCCACCGGATCAATGGGCACCTCCACCCAGTTGGCTTGGCCGTCAATCTGCATATGCACCTGGCAGGCTGCCCCACTGGGTATGTCGGCCTCATAGATCACGCGCAGCTCGGTGCCGCCGTTGCTGCTGATGGCCGGATAAATGCAGGTGCCGATGCTTTGCAGCACCCCCACCAGCAGCATGGTGCCCGGCTCCAGCACGGCGCCCAGGCCGGTATCGCCCACGCGCAGGGTGGCGCTTACCCGCACCTGGCCAGTAAACGCAGTGTTGAGCCCCACGGGTTGCATGGCGTCCACGCTGTAGCTGTCCACCACTTCCGATTTGATCGGGTCGATTAGCTCCAGCAGGTAGGTGATGCGGGCCGATGCCTCGGGCGAGGCGGCACCGGCGTTAATGGCCAGCATGGTGGCGCCCTCCACCTCTTCGGTGCCCAGCACAATGGTCTGCGATGGCTGCGCATATTGCACGGCCAGCAGCTCAAAGCGCAGCATGCTGCCCGCGATGGGTGCCACGGCGCCGGCTGGGGTGATGCGGGCCAGTTGCCCCAGCGCAGGGGATGCGGTCACCAGCTGGCCCGCGCTGGCGGTGTTGGCCTTGCCCACCTGGGCGGTGTGCAGCGCGGTGCCGGTATCGTTGCACTGCACGCAAATGGCATATTCCATGCCCTCGGTCAGCAGCACCGGTGCGGGCCATACCGCCTTCACGGCCTGGCCGTTGGTCGGGATGGCGTTTTTTTCTAGATGGCATTCGGCCAGCACTTCACCGGGGCCGCCCGTCGCGCTGTCCACCTGGGTCAGGTAGGCAATGGCTTTGCTGCCCACCGCAGAGAAATAGAGCTTTACGCCACCGTCCTGGTGCGTGGCCGGGCTTTTGAAGGTCTGGAAAAGCGTGTTAAACGACATGGGTAATTACCTCAGGGCCAAACCCCCGGCCATTGAGCCCGGAGTAGGTGGTATTGACGCGGATCTGCAGCTGCACTTCGCCCGTGAATGCGGTCATGCATGAGCCTCCCTGGTTGCCAGAGAAACCCACCATCTTTTTGCCGGGTGGCAGGTTGGCCGGCACGGTGAAGGTGCCGCGAATCTGGCCCGCCGCATCGGCCACCAGGCTGCCGCCCGGCACGGGCAGCGGCTGCAGGGCTATGCCATCAAAGCCCAAGGTGGTCAGCAGCTCCCCAGGGGCAAAGCCGTCGATGGTGAACTGCACCGGGATGCTGCGCATAAAGATGGCGCCGCCGCTCAGCTTGGACAGGTCAAGGCTTTCCAGGAACTTGTCGCGGGCTTCGTCGCGGGCTTTGAGTACCTGGTCGCCTGGCGTCATGCCCAGAATGTTGTAGTAGTAGCCGCCCGGATAAGTGCGCTCGGTTTCGTTGATCCAGCGGTCAACGCTTGGAGACAGCACGACCTTGGAGGGCATGGGGGTGGGCGGTGGTGGGTTGGGCACCACGGGCGCCGGCGCTGCCACGGTGGTGGCCTCACTGGTGGCCAGCTGCGCCCACAGCGTTACCAGGCTGTGCGCCATGGTGTGGGTGGTGGCCCCATCGTCCAAGGGCATGGCCTCCATGGGCTCGGCCAGCTGCAGCGCGCCGCCTGCAATGAGCGCGGTTTGCTCCATGCCTTGATCGCGCATGCTGTTGTCCAGCATCGGATCTGCAAAGCTGCCGCGCTTGAGGCCCGCATAGCGGCCAGACACATCCACCGCCAGGCGCAGCTCGGCCAGCTCCAGCTTGTGCTGGTTGTGCTGCCGCTGGTAGCCCTGCAGGGTGGCCATGCTTACCTGGCGCACCTGGTCAACGATCACGCCGCGCGTGCTGTCCCAGCTTTGCCAGATGCTGGCCAGGGCCAGCAGGCCAGCGGGCACCGATGGCGTTACCGGGTTCCACTGCGCCGGCACGCCCTTGACCACGTTCAACGCCCCCTTGGCATCGATCACGATGACGTCGATGCGGCGCAGCGCCGGGGTGTAGTCCACCAGCATGGTGGTGTCCTTGACGGCGCCAGTCACTGCAAAGTCATAGGGCGTCTGGTCTTGCACCGCCTCAGTGCTCATGTATTCAAAGTCGCACACGTATTTGCTGCCCGGCGCCACCTCGGCGCCCGGCAGGCTCCAATCGACTTGATCGGCGTTCAGTCGGTAGTCCACATCCTTGGTGTAGGTGGTGCCGCCTTGCGTGACGCTGTTGATTTTTACCACGCTGTTTTCTGGCAGCAGATCGGAGGCGCCCACCACCGGGCCATGGGTCAGCTCTACCGTGCGGCGGCGTTGCACCCGCACCGTGGCGGGCTTGAGCACCGGGCTACGGTTGAAGCGCACCCGCTGGGTTTCCAATGTGGCGCTGCTGTGTGGCTCGCTGCTGATCTGCATCACATCGGGCACTGCAGCAAACACCAGGCGGCGCGCGGCGCCACTGCGCACAACCACGCCGCCCACACGCGCCGCGCCCGCCGACAGGCTGAATACCTGGCGGCCTTCGACGTCATCGTCGAGCATGGTGGTTTCCATGCCCTCGATCACGTAGTAGCCGCCGCCCGTGCTTTCGCGGTCGTAGTTCTCGATGGCCTTGGTGGTGGCTGCCAGCTGCGGCGCTGCCTCTCGGGGCGTTACCACCCCGTCAATGATCTGCCACACGGGGTAGAAGTCGCCCGCCAGGCCGCTGCCTGCCTGGCCCCAGGTGCAGGTGGTGCGGGTGCGATCTGCGCCCGCCTCGCCGCGCGTGGGGCTGGCCAGTTCGTTGTCATACAGGTCAGGGTCTTGCAGCGCGGTCACCGTCTCCTGCAGCAGGTAAACGCCCACGCTGACTTCGCCCACCATGGCCACCACCAGGCTGGCTGCGGGCACGTCACGCACCTGGCCCGCCAGGTAGATTCGGCCAGCATCCAGGGTGCACGCGCCGGTGCTGCTGACTGCGCAGGCGGCGCCTGCTGCAATGTCGCCCTCGGCAAACAGCACATCGGCCACGCCGCGCAGGGCGCTCGCCGCGTTGTCCTGCACCTCGTCCAGCTCACGGGCCTGCACTGGGCGGCCCAGGCGAAATTGCAGCCCGGTGTAGTTCTTGTCGTTCATTTTCTGGTTGCTCCCCTCACAGCGGCAGGATCAGGAATTCGGCTTCTTGCTTGCGCTCGCGCGGCGATGGCTTGCGGTATTCCAGCGTGTACATGTCGCCAGGCGTTGCCACCTGGTCGGCGGTGATGTAGCGATGCCCAGGCGGCGTGTCGGGCGTTACCGTGGTGCCAAAGAACAGCGCGCATTCGCGCACGGTCTCGCCGTCCGCATCAAAGAAGCCAAAGTTCGCCTGCAGGTACAGCCACTGCGATGGCTGGGCGCTTTTCTTGTAGTAGAGGATGTTGTCGCCAACTCCTTCTGGCACCGAATACTCCCGCTCAGGGTCGGTTTCGGTGGTTGGCACCACGTATTCCACGATGGTGGCCAGGCTTCGGCCAATTTCATCCACCATCTGGCCAGCGATGGGCACGGCGGGCGGCTCCTGCCAAGCGCCATCACCTCGGCCCCACGCAAAGTAGGCGGGCATGGCCGCCAGGGCCTTGGCCAGGGCGATGCGGCCCGTGTCTTGCAAAACAATCATGTCTGTCACTCCTGAATAACAATGTTTCCACCGGCAATGTCGGTGGTCTGCCAGGTGTCGCCGTCCCACCCGCCCGTCTCCCAGGTGCGGTCTGGCACCGTGCGGGGTAGGTCGCGGCCCGCCTGGCTGGCTGCTGTTCCCAAGGGCTGGCCCAATGGCGATGCAATGGCCCCGGTAGGTGCCTGGCCGTGCAGGGTGTCGCCATAGCACGCCAGGCGCACATAGGCGGGTGCTGCGCCGCCATGCGTGGCTGCAGCAGTGCCTGCCAGAGGCCTGCGCACCGGGCTGCCCAGCCGGTAGAGGTTGAGCAAGAGCCAGTCGGTGCGGCGCATGCGGCCACCCTTGGCGGTGCTGTGGCCGCCCGGGATGCGCGCACCCGTCAGGCGCGGCGCGGTGCCGCCATTGAATGCCCCTTGGCTCACGATGATGGTGGTGCCGTCGCCCGCGTCCATGGGCGTGCCGCTGTCGGCCTGCAGCAGGCCGTGATTTAGGCCCGGGCGGCTGTTGGTGCGCAGCACGCGCCGGTCAAGGCGGTGGAACACCCGGTAAAAGCGCACATGCAGCGGCAGACTGGCCTTGACCACATGCGCCAAGTAGCGCAGGTCGGCTGCGGTGATTTCGCGGCCCGGATCGATATGCAGCAGCGCGCCGTCTTCCTCGATCTTGACCCCGCGATAGCCCAGCCAGCCCATGGCACGACGCACAGAGGCCGCGCTGCCGCGCTCACGCAGCCAGGGCAGACCCTGGGCCAGCAGCTCGCGCGGGTCGGCAAAGTAGCGGTCAAACTGGCTGAGTTGCCAATGTGCAACCACCCAAGGCTGCAGCGCATCAGGATCGGCGGCGGGCTCGGCCTCGTCGGCCAGGCTCCCCCAGTCTGCTGGGAAATTGCCGTCTACGGCGCGTTCCAGCAAGCTGGCATTGGGGGGCAGCACACTCCGGTGGCGCTGGGAGACTTTGGGGCCTGCCATGGCTATGCCACCCCCATGTCCACCAGCAGCACCTGGCCCATGGCCGGAAAGTAGCCCACCGGGATGGTGGTTACTTCGGCAGGCGCGGCACTGTCGGGGTATTCCACCCGGGCCACGCCTTCCACATGCAGCAGCGTGGTGATATAGCTGCGGCCCACCGTCGCGGACAAGTCAGCCATGCTCGCAAAGGCATTCTGCAGCCGGCTATTGAGCAGCTGCAGCAGATTGGCCGGCGCGGTGCGCGCGCGGTAGATGTTGGCCGTGATGCTGATGGCCATGGGCTGGGCCACGGCCACGGTTATGGGCACACCGAGCATGCGCCCGCCGTCGCTGTTTACCAGTGCGTCAACGGCCTGCAGGGTAACTGCTGCCTGCGCCTGGTCTACGCACCACAGCATCAGCTGCACCCTGCCAGCGGTGGGACTGGTGGCCATGGCCGCGCGCACGTTCAGGCTGGCGGTCATCGCTTGATACTCGTAGTACTCCCGCGTGCCCTGGCTGGCCAGCGCCGCAATGCGCAGCTGCACACGGGTGCGCAGCCGGGTGTCTGCCTCGCCACCCATGCGCGTGACGCCCACCATAGCCGCAAGGTGGTCAAGGTCGGCGCCCCTGGCAAAGCCCAGCAGATGGGCGCGGGCGGCGTCGTTGACGCGGCCGCGAAACACCATTTCTCGTTTGGAAAAAGCCTCCAGCAGCTTGGTCAGTGGCTCGCTCTCCAGGACCAGCACGTCGTCGATGGCGGGCAGATACGGGCGCAGCAGGTTGGCCAGCTCGGTTTTGCTGGTGGCCAGAATCGTTTCGTAGTTGAGCGCTTCGACAACATCAGGCGCGGGCAGTGTGGCCAGGTCGATCATGCGGACGCCCCCCACGCAATGGGCACCGACAGGCGCAGCGGCTGGCTTGCGCCAAAGTTGCTGTTGTAGGTGCCCAAAATCTGATACTCGGCATAGCCGGGGCGGCTTGGGTCGCGCAGGCTTTTGATCTGCTTGACTTCAATGCGCGGCTCCCAGCGCATCAGCGCCGATTGGATGGCAGAGAAAACGCGGGTCTGCGCAATCAGGTTGTCGGGCTGGTCGACCAGCGCCTGCAGCAGGCTGCCATAGTCGCGGCGCATCACCCGGCTGCCGATGGGCGTAGTCAGGATGTCCATCACCGATTGGCGCAGGTGGCTGATGGCATCCATGCGGGCGCCGGTCTGAGCGTTCATCATGCTGGCACCGGGCCTTCCGTCAATGCCTGGCCCTTTTGGACGCCCTTGTGCGGGTGGTTCACCAGGCTGATGCCCTGGGCGATCACATCGACGTTGGCAGTGATCTGGTCAGGGCCAATGCTCAGCGTGGTGCTACCGGCCTGCAGGGTGATGTTGTCCCCCTCCATGGTGATGCTGCAGCCCTCTGCCACTTCAAAGCGCACGCGCTTGTCCAGGTGCAGCAGGTGTTCACCCTTGGCGGTTTCGCTGTAGTCCTGTTTGCTGAACTGGGTGCGGCAGGTGTCAGCCTGCTTGCTGGGCGCGGCCATGCGGTCGCTGTACACGCCCAGCAGCACGCAGCCCTGGCCCATGTCGCCGCCCGTGGCCAGCACCATGCACTGCTCGCCCTTGACAGGCGGCCACCACTGGCTGCCCTTCTCGCCTGCGGCACGGCCTGTAAACCATGGCAACCAATCGGTTTCGTTGTCGCCGGTCTTGACGCGGCAGCGCGCGGCGCCCAGGTCAACAGCCGCAATCGTGCCCAGGCGCGCCACATTGGCGAGTTGGCGGGCAAGCTCTAGCGGGTTGGTGTCTGGGCTGGTGTTTGGGGGCATGCGGCCAGTGTCGGCCGCGCGCGCGCGGAAGGCCAGCAGCGGGCGCTGTGGCTGCGCCTCGCACATTTTTTGCAGCGGGTGGCCGCTACTTGCTCAGGTAGTCCAGCAGGTATTCGCGCAGCCAATCGATGTCATCTTTGCTGATTCCAATCAGCTCGCGGGCTGGGTAGTCGTAGCTTGGGCCGCCAGGGTTCACCAGATCGGTTTCGCCGTAGTGATGCACGCGGGCAATGCGCTGGGCGCGGCCCACGAACTCCACCACCGCCGCGTTGCCGCCCTCGCTGCGCGCCCGGATGTTGCGCTGCATGCGCAGCTTGGCAAACATGGGCTTGCGCTGCTGGGCCTGTTGGCGCACCTGGGCGCGCTTGCTGCGCAATGCGCCGCTGGGGGCCTTGCGCGGTTTCCAGGCGTTGCCATCGGGGTCAGTCTGGGCGCGCATGCGCTGGGTGTTGGCCGTGCGCAGCTTGCGCGCAATGTCCACCGCCAGGCGCCGGCGTGCGGTGCCGTCGAGCTTGGCCAGCAGGTGGCCGGCCCAGTCTTCAATGGCGCGAAAGTCTGCCATTGCCGCTTACTCGCAAATCACGCTGTTGTCGTTAAAGCGTCTGGTTCGGCAAGCCGCATATTCAGCGCGGGGCTTTGCATCTCGCACGCCGCAATCGTCCAACACTTCCCCTGCCCTGATGTACCACCCCTCGGCAAAGTCTCCCTCTTGCAAGGCAATGTCCAGAAGTTCGCAGTACCGCGCCGCCGTATTGGCCGGCACCACAGTACAGCCAGCCAGCAGCATGCCGGCCAACACTATGGACAGGGTGACAGCTGCCAGACCCTTGCATTTGCGGGCCAATGCACGCCACTGGCGCCTGCGCCACGCGCCGCGCACCTGCCGGCACCAGTCCCAGGCCAGGACAAAGAACGTGAATGCGTATTTCTGGATGGTTTGCATGCGGGCTCCATAGCTATAGGACAAATCGGCCTTCATCTGGCGGGGTGGGAATGTCCCATTCGGCCAGCAGTTGGTCTTTGAGCCACAGCTGCCAATGCTCGGGCAGGCGGTTGGTGCCCACCACCTGGGGCTCGGCGGGGTGGTCGCAAATCAGGCGCGTGGGGTGGCTGGGGTCGGCGGTGACAATCACGCGCTCGGTGACGGGCACACGAATGCCGATATCGGCGGCTGCGGTGTTGAGCAGCTCCACCCGAAACTGCAGGCCGCTGGCCTGGCTGGTGGGGTTGAGCAGCAGTTCAGGCTGGTGGACGCGCAGCCAGGCCATCAGCGGCACAAACAGCGCATCGGTGTGGCCAGTGAAGTCCAGCACCGCCACTTCGATGGTGTAGGCATATTCAAACGACAGGCTTTTTGCCATCGTGCCCACCGCCCGGCCCGAGGTGGCCACCACTTCGAGATTTTCGGGGTTGGCCTTGAGGTCAGGGACTGCGGCCTCGATAAGGGTGCGCAGGCTTTGCAGCTTCCACATGCTATTCGTCCTTGGGTGGGCCGGCGTTAATCATGTCCGCTACGGTTTGGTAGGCTCTTTCGCAGGCCAGGCCTCGGACTCGGCATTGGTCAGCCTGGCCCGCGTAGATTCCCGCTCGTTCATCAAGTCTTGCGTGCAGGTCGGCAAGCACTCCGATGGCGGCGGCAGTTGCTTGGCGCTCGCCGTCAGTGCTGGCACGCCTGGCCACACCTTGCCAATAACCGATGCTGTCGGTGTAGGTTCGCTGGTCGCGCAAGCGGCTAGTGCGCTCGCGGCCAGCAAGATCAGACAGCGCCTCAATCTTTGCATTGGTTTCCCCTTCTTGCGTTTGAATCTGTTGCGCGAGCGCGCGGCCCGCAGTGTCCACGGCTGCGCGGTAGCGGTCGAGCGCTTCATAGGCCTTGGCATTGGACTGCGCGATGCCGGTCAGCGTGTCGGCGTGCTGCAGCCGCAGCTTGCTGATGCGGTTTTGCTGCACCAGGCCCACCACCAGGACCAGCACTACCAGCCCGGCCACGATGGCCGCCTTGGATAGATCCAGCATTCCGCGTTGTTGCTTCATGGCTTGAGGTCTTTCAGGCACATGGCCATTTCTCGATCACGGCGCAAGGCCAGGCCGCGCAGCTTGCGCCCCTTGGCCATTGCCCAATTCGGCAGTTGGCGACAAGCGGCAGCCACATCGCCCGCGCGCAGCAGGCGCAGCATGGTGCTGTAAGTGCCTTTTTCCAGGTAGACAAAGCCATCCTTCACACCTGGCGCACCCGGGCCGGTGTTGTAGATGAATGAGAGGAACGCGGCCACGCTGGTGGCCGGCATGCTGTCGCGCACCTCAGCAGGCACCCAGCGCTCAAAAATCTGCCAGGCTTCTTGTATGCCCTGCAGGGTGAGTGCATCGCATTCGGCATTCGTGGCCACATCGCCCAGCTTTACGCCGCGCGTCCAGCCCTCGCAAATGGTGGGGATGGCCACCGGGTCGAGGTAGGCAGGCAGCACCCGGCCCTCGTCCACCGGCAAGGTGGTGAGCAGGATGGCCGCAACGGCGCCCGCCACAGCGGTGGCGCCCTTGGCAATGATGGTGTTCTTGGGAACGTATGGCAGGGGTCTAGTCATCGGCCAGCCCCCCGAAGTCGGTAGAGGCATTGCCAGGGTGGCGCTGAATCTGAATCGCACGCTCGCGCCAGTTCTGGCCAAAGGTGCTCACCATCTTTTCTTCGCCGTGCTTCTCCAGCATTTCCATCACCCATGCCATGCGGTTGCGTTCTTCGGCCCGGTCGCTGCGGCGCTTCTCCGCCTGCTTGGCTTTCACGCCTTGGCGCTGCGCCCAGATGGAAACCAGGCCGGTGGCCACCGTCATAGCTGCGCCGATAATCAAAAGCACTGTGTCCACCGTGATAGTTGGAAACCACGCCGGCACCACATTGGCGTCAGTCGCGGCCTTCGCCGCACCGCCCGCAGTCGTGAGGCTGCCAAAAACATAGGTTGCGCCTGCGCTGATGCGCCCTACAACAAACGTGCGGCTTTCAACCCAAAGGGCCTTGATGTTCATTTTTTAGGCCCCTTCCAGCTCCATGCCGTCCATGTGCATGTGGCAAAGCGGTCGATAGTGTTTGCGTTCAGGACTTCAAACCCGTAGTTCTCGGTCTTGGTGCCGCCCCACAGCTTGCTGGTGCGCACCAGCTGCCAGACGCCACCGGCGCAGGCCACGCGGATGCCCATCACCTGGCGGCCGATATCGGGGTTGCCCCATTCGCCATCCAGCACCGGCAGCCCAGCGCGATAGGCGATGCCATCCAGGGGCTGCCCCCACTTCTTGGCCAGCCAGCCGCAGCGGTTGCGGATGCCGTTGAAATTCCAGCGCGGCAAGAAGCTGCGCGGGCTGTACGGCGGCCAGTAGCTCACATGCTGGCCATCGTCATGCACCACATCTTCGTCGGGCGCGGGCATGCGCACATGCCGCCCATCGATCAGCGCCCAGTCAGAGCGGTCCCCGTTGATACTGATGTTGTTGTCGTACCAGCGCAGCCAGCGCGGCAGCTGCTCGGCCTTGCGGGGCAGCAGTGCAGCGATGAACAGCCACACGATGGGCGCAGTGAGGCCCAGCCAAAAGCGGATCAATGCAGGCTTGCGCGCGCTTTGCAGGCTGGCCAGCGCCTGGGCGTGCAGCTCAGCGGGCACACCGGCTTCGGTCAAATAGGTTTGCAGCTTGTTCATGGTGTTGTCAGTCCCAAAGGTTGATGCGGTCTTGCACGGGCTGCACGGCCTTGACCAGGCGCACGGGCATGCCCATGGGGATATCCATGGCCACCTTGGCCAGGCCCGGGTTGGCGGCAAGCGTGGCCTCTACGTGGCCCGCTGTGCTGCCCAGGTGGCGATTGACCAGCGCATCGAGCACATCGTTTTGCAGCGCCCGCACGGTGATGGTGTTTTGCACGCCGGTCATAGCAGCTCGGCAATCACGCGGGGCAAGCCCTGCAGGTCGGCAATGGCGTGGCGGGTGCGGGTGTCAAGGCTGTCTTGCCGGATCTCCAGCGCGCTGCGCACCCGGCTTTCTTTGCCCGCGCCATCTGGCAGCGTGTCAATGTCGCGGTATGCGCTGGCCAGCTGCGACTGCACATGCGATTGGATGGCCCGCAGATAGTGCTTGAGCTTCACGCTCTGGCCGCCCAGCTGGGTGGCAGGCACATCAGCCAGGCTGGTATAACCCAGCACCACCTGGGCCGCCTGCCAGTCGGCCAGCTCTCTGTTGACGCTGAGCATGGCCTCTTCCACGGCCAGCAGCAGGCGGGGCGGCGTCACGGTGCCATCGAGCCTGGCGTCTTCGCGCAGCTTCTCGCAGTTCACATCGGGCCACCAGCCGTCATTGGCCACCGATGGCTCGGCGCCCTTGATAGGCGGGTTGGCGACAGCGACAAATGGCGAATTCACAGCGTCAGGCTTTCAGGGTGTTAGGTGTGGCGGTGGCCCAGGGCATCAGGCGTTGGCAAATCAATGCTGCCTTTGCCCTGGGGCCGCCACGGCTCGCGGGGTGCGACTGGTGCGGCGATTGGGGCGCTACTTTTTAAGGCGCGCTTCCAATCGCTCAATGTCTTTTTTGACGCCTGCGCGCTGTGGATCAAGCTCCATGGCGCGTTGCAGGTACGGAAGGGCTGCGCTGCACACCTGCAGCGTGCGGCCCTTGGCATCCATGGCGATGTCCTGGCTGTTGGTCTTGCCCAGCAGCGCCCAGCCTGCGGCCTTGTTCAGCTTGGCCTTGATCTGGTCATGCATGTCGGCCTCGGCGGTCAGCTCCAGCACGCGCTGGGTGACAGATACGGCCTCGGGGCCAGCAAGACGGCCAGCCAGTACGGCTTCGGCGATTTCCTCGGCCACCACGCTGGCCATATCGCGGTTGTAGTTGTCGGGCGGATTGATGCCAGCCGCCAGAGCGTATTCGGCCAGGAGCATGGCGCGCGAATAGTCACCCGCGTCGATGGCCCAGATCAGGATGGTGGCCACCACTTCGTCCTGCGTGCCAGGCTTGGTGTCAAACACCCCGGCCAGGTAGGCGTCGTATTCGGGCAGCATGGCGCGCTTGGCCTCGGCCTTGCGCTCATTGCTCTTGAGGTCTTTCAGCGCAATGCGGTGTTGGTGCAACTGCACAAGCTGCAGTTCGTAGGCGGTGCCGATGGTCTGGCCGTAGGCGTCGGCGGCACTGCCAGCGCTGGCCGCCAGGGCAGCCATGGTGCGCATGTAGTGCGCTTGGGCTGGTGTCTGTCGCATGTGGATGTTCCCCGCTTGGTGTTGGTGGGCACCGGCCCGCTAAAGAGCGGCCTATTTTTTTAGCCGCCGATGGCAGGCCGGTGCGCTGGGCTTAGGCCAGTTCGATGTTTTCGACCAGGCAGGCCTTTTCCAGGTTCTCGATCACGAATGCATCGTTGGACGATTCAAACGTAGCGATGCGGTCTTTTTCCGGCTGGTCTTTGACCATGCGCCGGCGTGCGCTGGCCTGGTAGTAGATAGACAGGTTGTCCAAGCTGGTGACCATCACAGCATTGGGCGGGAAATTGGGCACCGTGACAGCCTGCAGACCACCCAGGCGCTTTTGGCTGACGACCAAGCTGCCGGCCAGCATCTCGGTGGGTGCGTCCTGGCCGTCCACGATGGGGAACAGCTTGTCATGCATCAGGTCGCGGCCCACGATAGCCACCAAATCAGCGCTTTCCGAGAACGTGGGGGCAATCAGGGCATGGCGAGCGTCATACACCAAGCCGTCCAGGCTTCCATAGTCTGCATCGGCCAGCTTTTCGCCGTCTTTATCAGCGCCGACCTTAACTTTGCCAGCGGTAATGCCGCCAGTCATCACGCCTTGCGGGCGGTTCTCGCGCAGATCCTGCAGCCAGCCCTTGTTAACGTCCTGCAGCAGGGGATTGGCTACACGATTGGTGTTCGCCGCCACGCTGGTGCCGTTGAAGCCGATCATGATGCGGTCGAGTGCGCAACGCTGGATGATGGAAGCCGACAGCAACTTTTGGAAGTTCGGGAACTTGGCCCACATATCCAGCTTGGCATAACGAATGGCCGTGTCGTAGTTGGTCTTGGCGCACTGGTAGCTGTACTGGCTCATTTCGGACACATCGACCGGCTGACGTTCTTTGTCGCCACTGGTATCGGTGCGGCTTGCAATGGGGCCGTCGACGCCCAAGCCCAGGCGTTCGCCCATCATCTCGTCCACCGGGACGATATTGATCTTGCCCAGGAACGAACTGGATTCTTGAATGCGTTGCTCCAAGGTTTGCTGCACGCTGGGCGCGATGGCGAACTTGACGGCGGCGTCTTGCACGTTGGACAGCGCGGCTTGCCGTGCCACGTAAGCGGTGTATTTCAGGCGGGTATCGTTGCGCATGGTTGCGTCCCTATAAAAACTGGTGTCGGTTGTTGGTGAGAGCGGCTATTGAGCGGCTGTAACTTGCTTAGCAGTCGGCCAGCTCCGAAGCATCCTTGCCGGTGGCAGCGGGGCGCTGGCCGGTGTGGTTCTCGGTGCCTTCGAGCTTGGCTTTCAGGGCGGCGAAGTCCTTCTTGAGCGTTTCCAGCTCGGTGCCCTGGGCGGTGAACTTGCCCAGCAGCTCGGCGTTTTCCTTGGCCATGTTCTGCAGCGCGGTGCCAGTCACGCCCATTGCTTCCATGACCTTGGTTGCAAAGGCGGTGTCGCCCGCTGCGGGCTTGGTGGCTGCCAGGCCCTTGATGCTGTCGATCACATCGTTGAACTTCTGCAGCATTGCGCTGGCGATGCCCTCGGCGTCACCTTCCAGGCCCAGATCGGTTTCGAGGGCAGCAGTGAACAGGGTGGACGGGTTGGTTTTGCGCTTGGCAAAGGGGTTGGCTTCTGGGTGCTCAGCAGAGAATGCAAGCACCTCCGTTCCCAGGCTTGCGGGGCTGTCCGTGACAGCCAGGCCGACCATGTATGCCTGGCCGGATTTCGCAAAGTCGGGGTCGATTTCAATGCTGGTGAAGATCTTTTGCTTGGCCTTGTTCATGGCCACCAGCGCGGGCAGTGCTTCCACCTGGGCAAACAGTTCCATCTTGCCCTCGGCATTGGCCACCGCCTTGAGGGCGGTCACATCGCCCAGCGCCGCAAAGGCGCTGTCGGCCATCACGCCGCGAATGTGTTCCAGCCAGACGCGGGCCTGGTACTTTCCGGTGTTGTAGTTGGCGGCAGCCTGTTCAATCCAGCTGCGCTGGATGGTGCGGCCATCGGTGGTAGCGCCTTCAGTGGCAACTCGAAAGAATTTGCTTGGCATGGTGCGGCTCGGTTAAGCGGTTGTTGATCTATCGCTATGTTCCGCGCACCCTGTTTTTGTAGCAATCACCGCGCGCTGTGGCTGCGTTTCGGACAATTTGCACTTGTCGATTTCCGCGCGCGCGCGGCAGACACTGGCGGAATGAAAGTAGCACCGCAAAAGCCGCCAGTCATCCCAGCGCCCACCGGCACCGCCGACAGTGGCGCGCCGGCGCGCGCCGTCAAACGCCTGGCCAAGAAGCGTGGCAAATGCGGGCCGCACATCACCACGGTGACGCCCGAGCAGGCGTTTACAGCTGCTGTCCTCAAAGAGATATCGCCCGATGGCAAGGGCCTGCCGTTCGCGCTTGACGGCTGGCCCGCTGGCGAATGCTGCGCCATCACCGATGGCGGGGCAGGCCAGCGGCGCCAGGCCCGTGACCTGTATTGGCAAGGCTGGAAGCTGACCCACATCGCGGAAAAGCTGGGCGTGGCCCGCGCCACACTGCACGGCTGGCACAAGGCAGAGCGCTGGGCAGAGGCGAGCCCCACCGAGCGCGCCGAGGGCGTGACGGAAACACGCTACGCGCAGTTGGTGGCCAAGGAGGAAAAGACCGGCAGCGATTACAAGGAAATTGACCTACTCGGGCGGCAAATGGAGCGCTTCGCGCGCATCAGCAATTACCGCCAGTCGGGCCGCGAGCGCGATCTCAACCCCAATATCGATGCGCGCAACGCAGCCGCCAAAAAGCAGCCCGTCAAAAACTTCCTATCGCAGGAACAGATCGAGCAGCTGCGCGATGCCTTCATTGAATCGTGCTTCAAGTACCAGCTGACCTGGTGGCAGAACAGCCACCAGCGCACGCGCCAGATTCTCAAAAGCCGCCAGATCGGCGCCACCTGGTACTTTGCCCGCGAGGCGCTGATTGATGCGCTGGAGACGGGCCGCAATCAGATTTTCCTGTCCGCCAGCAAGGCCCAGGCTCACATCTTCAAGCAGTACATCCAGGCGTTTGTCTTTGAGGTCTGCCAGGTGGAGCTGAAAGGCGAACCGATCATTCTGGCGAACGGCGCGCAGCTGCACTTCCTGGGCAGCAATGCGCGCACAGCCCAGGGCTACCACGGCAATTTCTACTTCGATGAGTATTTTTGGACAACCGACTTCGAGCGCCTGAACAAGGTGGCCAGCGGCATGGCCATTCACAAGAAGTGGCGCAAAACCTATTTCAGCACCCCATCGAGCATCCAGCACGCGGCCTATGACCTGTGGAGCGCGAAGAAGTTTGCGCGCAAGTTCAAGACCGATATCGACATTACCCACGGCAAGCTGGCGGGCGGCTTCACGGGCGAAGACAAGGTGTGGCGCCACATCGTCAACATCTTGGACGCCGAGGCCGGGGGCTGCGATCTTTTCGACCTGGACGAACTGCGGCTGGAGTACTCCGACCCCGAGTTCGAAAACCTGCTGATGTGCGGCTTTGTGGATGACTCGTTTAGCGTCTTCCCGCTGACCAACCTGCAGCCGTGCCGGGTGGACAGCTGGGAGGTGTGGAAAGACTTCAAGCCATTCACCCAGCGGCCCTTTGGCTGGCAGCCGGTATGGGTGGGCTATGACCCCAGCCTGAATGGCGACAGCGCGGGCCTGGTGGTGCTGGCCCCGCCTGAGACACCGGGCGGCCCGCTGCGCGTGCTGTACACCCGCCAGCTGCGCGGGCTGGACTTTGAAGCACAGGCAGCCGAGATCAAGAAGATTTGCGCCACCTACAACGTGCAGCAGATCACTATCGACCTGACCAGCATCGGCAATGCCGTCCACCAGCTGGTGGTGAAGTTCTTCCCGTCTGCACGGGGCATCAACTACAGCGTGGAAAGCAAAACACTGCTGGTGATGAAAGCTCAGCAAGTTATCAAGGCCCAGCGCCTGCAGTGGGACGCCGGCAACAAAGAACTGGCCGCTTCATTCATGGCCATCAAGCGCGAGATGACGGCCAGCGGCCGCAGCGTGACTTACGCGGCGGGCCGCAGCAAAGACACCGGCCACGCCGATCTGGCATGGGCGTGCATGAACGCGCTCAGCAACGAAGCGCTGGAAGTGGGCACCGGCCTGGCCACGCCGCAAACGCAATCCTTTATCGAGGTCTATTCCCAATGAGAAAACGCAAACCCGCGCAGCCCCAGCGCACGGCGGCAATGGCCGCACCATCGCCCGCGCCAGTCACCCAAGCGGGCCAGCATTCCAACGTGGAGGTGTTCAGTTTTGGCGATCCCGAGCCGGTGATAGGCGGCATCAGCGCGCTGATGGAGTATGCCGAGTGTGTGCAGAACGGCGAGTGGTATGAGCCACCCGTGAGCCTGGCCGCCCTGGCGCGCCTGCTGCGCGTTGGCGCGCACCACGAATCGGCGCTGCGCTGCAAGGTCAACATCTTGGCCAGCACGTTCATCCCCACCCAGTGGCTCAGCGCCGCAGACTTCAAGGCCATGTCCTTTAACTTTTGCGTGCTGGGCAACGGCTATCTGGAGTGGCGAGAAAACCAGCTGGGTGACAAGCTGGTACTGCGCCACGCCCTGGCCAAATACATGCGGGTGGGCATCGATCCGGGCCGGTTCTTTTTCGTGACGGATCTGCAGTCGCCGCACGAATTCAAAGCTGGGTCTATCCTGCACCTGCGCGAGCCCGATCTGCATCAGGAAATTTATGGTGTCCCCGGCTACCTGGGCGCCATGCAGTCGGCCCAGCTCAACGAGAGCGCAACGCTGTTCCGCCGCCGCTATTACAACAACGGTTCGCACGCAGGCTTCATCCTTTACGCGACTGACCCGGCCCAAAGCCAGGGCGACATTGACGCCCTGCGCAAGCAGCTGACCCAGACGAAGAACGGCGGCAACTTCCGCAACGTCTTCTTCTATGCGCCAGGCGGCAAGAAAGACGGCCTGCAGCTGATCCCTATCAGTGAGGTGGCGGCCAAAGATGACTTCTTGAACATCAAGAACAGCAGCCGCGACGATGTGCTGGCCGCGCACCGGGTGCCGCCGCAGCTGATCGGCATGCTGCCAAACAACACGGGCGGCTTCGGTGATGTGGAAAAAGCTGCAATGGTTTTTGCGCGCAATGAGATCACCACGCTGCAGACCGACATAGCCGGCTCGATCAACGCGCAGGCGGGCCGGGAGGTGGTGCGCTTCAAGCCCTACAAGCTGGACGAGGGCCAGGCCGCCGAGTAGCCCCAGCTCCACACGCCACCCAGCACAGCGCGGCCCCCGCAGCAGGCCGGGCACAGGCCCGGCACCAGGGGCCAGCCCGCGCCGCACGCCCCGCCCGCCCCCACGCCCCTGCACCACAGGCCCGCCACAGCGCGGGCCTTTGCATGGGCACCCCACCCCCTTACCCCAGTGCCCGCAGCCCCACAGCGGCCCGCAGGCGCGGCCCCTGGCCCACGCACGCACCCCAGGGGCACCCCCGCCCCCAGCCGCCCTGCCCGCCACCCCCTGCATATCCCCGCTGCGCGCGGTCGAGACCCCGCCGCGCCCGCTCGCTTAATAGGTCGCAATCGTCGGCACTGCCGACCATGCCGCTATCCAGCACTGGCGGGGCCTGGCGCGGCATTTTTACCCCCTGTTTAAGTGTCGGGAAACGTCGGTTTTCGTAATGCGGGAAGAACGGCGCCGCGCGGACTAGAAAGGTATTTCCTTTTCCAGCGATGCAAGCAGGTCTGCGGGTATGCCAACGGTGGACTTCAAGCCGTGGGTGGCTTTGGCTTCTGGCGGCTCAGTCTGGGAAATAGACGGTAGGTGGTTCATCAGCGCGCCTCCGGTCGAGCTTGTCCGGTACCGCTCCCACATCTCTTCTTCTGTCTCCGGCACCGACAGCTCAACAAGCGACTCAGGTATGCATATCGCTTCTGGGTGATCGTCTTTGATGTGTTCTTCAGTGCAACGGAATCGGGTTGTCTTCCACTTCCCAAAGACCTGGATCTTCCAAAAGTACTGTTTTTCAAGCTTCATGATGGCCTCCTATAACACTGTTTATTTATACAGTATTTCCGAAGACCCCGAAGTGCGCACTAACAGCTATTCACTGCTTGCGGCCAGTGTTTTGAGGTGATCCAAAAGACAGCTTTCCGCCAAAAAGCAAGCGCTGGCGAGCCTCTCAATCGTTGGCCTATACCTAGGCCTATAGAGATAAAAACCCGCCCGCAGGCCGCATGCTCATTGGGTCTAAGGCTCCCTGAGCTTCCGCCAGAACAGCAAAAGCACCCCACCGAGGGTGCTTTTTCGTTGGCGGCTTCTGCCACGCCCCAAGATCACCAGTTATGCGTATAGCTCGCCGTCAAGGTCGCCCCCGCCGCTGGCAGGCGGCTGTCGTTCTTGCCGCTGCGCATCAGCTGGCTGTAAAGCGGCAGGTAGTAGCGGTTGAACAGGTTCTGCACACCGACAGTGACCTGGTTCTTGTTGTCGAACTGGTAGCGGCCGACGACATCGACGCTGTAGTAGCTTTTCACATCCGCGCGGGCAAACTGGGTCTTGCCATCGGCCAGGCGGTAGTCGCGTGCGCCAAACCAGTTGAACTGGCTGCGCAGGCTCCAGCGGCTGCTGGGGTTGTACTGCAGATAGCCCGTGATCTTGAGCGGCGGGATGCGGTAGCCCGTCATCGGCTGGTCGCTGCTGGCGCCGGGCGGCGTCTCGCGCCCCTGCATCCAGGTGATGGTGCCTCCGGTGGACCAGTGATCGGCATAGTGGTCGGCGGTCAGCTCCACGCCGCGGATGCGCTCGCGCGTGCGGGTCAGGTGCAGGCCGTTGTTGAAAGATTGGACAGCGCCCAGGTCCGAGCGTGACTGGAACAGCGCCAGGGTCGCCATGGTGTTGCCGAACGTGCCGCGCCAGCCGATTTCATAGTTGTCGGTCTTGACCGGCTCCAGATCGGACGCATTGATGTCGAACTTGGCACCGGCATTGCGCAGCTGCAGGCCCACATCGGGCAGGTCAAAGCCCTGGCTGAACGAGGTGTAGAACTCATGGTCCTTCCATGGCTTGAAGGCCAGGCCCAGGTTGTAGAGCACCGCGTCATACGAGACCTTGCCACCGGCCACGGTGGCCGGGTTGGGCAGGCGCGACTGCGACAGCGGCTGAAAATCTGCAAAGCTGGCCTGCGATTTCTCATAGCGCAAGCCGCCTTCGGCCGACCACTGGTCGTTGAACCTGTGCTGCAGCTGGCCAAAGGCGCCCGCGCTTTTGACGGTGACCCAGGGCATGTAGATGCGCTGCCCGGTGGGCTGGAAAACCAGGCCGCCGCTCGCGTCGTAGGTGGCGGCATCAAAGGTGTCCAGCGGCATATTGCTGCGCTCCTGGATGTAGTCTGCGCCCCAGACCAGCTTGGCGCGCTTGTCGTCGCCAATCGGCGTGGTGATGGTCAGGCGCCCGCCAAACACCTTGTTGTTCTGCATCACCTGGTCGACAAAGTTGCCCCGGTTGCTGTTGCTGCGCGCATCAAAGGGCGCAAAGCGCACGAAATTGTCACGGCCGTAGACCATCGCGCTCAGCAGGCTGCCGCCCAGGTCTTTGTGTCCGTAACTGGCGCTCAGCAGGCTGTTCTCGACCTGGTTCTGCTCGGCCAGCTTCAGGCCCCGGATCGCGCGGGCCGCCAACGAACCCAGCGGCGCCTGGTTGACGCTGGGGTCGTTGGCGTAGTCGGTCTTCTGGTGCGCACGCAATTGGCTGGCCGCCAGCTGGATGCGCTGGTTGCCATCGATGCGAAAGCCGATCTTGCCGCCCAGGCTGTAGGTGTTTGAATCGAACAGATCGCCCTGGCTGGCATCGGGCGCAACGCGGTCGCCATGCCCATCAAAAGCGCCACCCATGCGGCGGGCCGAGATATCGACCTCATAGTCGACCACCTCACCCGCGCCCGACAGGTAGTGCTGCACCTGGCCGCCCAGGCCGTCGCCGCTCAGGCGCGAGAGCGCGCTGTCAAAACCCAGCGTCGTGCGCGCCACCGGCTGGCCGCCGACCGGGCGGGTGGTGACCGAGATCACGCCACCTGTTGCACCACTGCCGTAGATCGCATTGCTGCCGCGCAGCACCTCCACCCGCTCGATGCGGCTCATCTCCACATTGACCAGATTGCGCGCCGTGTCGCGGTTGGTATTGAGCGGAATGCCATCGACCAGCACCAACACATTTCGGCCGCGCAAGGTCATGCCGAAATCGCTCATGTTGCGGCTCGAATCGGACATGCCCGGCACGCTCTTGGCCAGCAGGCTGTTCAGATTGGCCGAGGTGGCGCGCAGGTCATCGAGCTCCTCACCCTCGATCACCGTGACCTGGCGGGTGGGCTGCATCAATGAGCTGTCGGAACGCTGGTCAGTCACCACCACGGTGGGCAGCTGGTGGCTGGCATCTGCAGGTGACGCAGGTGCCGCCGCTGCCTCGGCAGGCGTGGCAGCGGCTGCTGCGGGCGCGGCCTCTGCCACCGGTTGCTGCGGAGTTGTTGGCTTACGGATCTGCAGCGCGCCACCGTTCAAGGTCTGCACCTGCAGCGCCGATCCCTCCAGCGCCTTGCGCACCGCCTGCTCTGCCGTCCAGTGGCCCTGGATCGCGGCACTGCGCTGGCCTTGCAGCACAGCGGGGTCGGCAACGATGCTGCGCCCGGTCTGCTGGCCAATGCGGGTCAGGGTATCGGCCAGGCTGCCCGCAGGAATGTCGAGCTGCACGGCAGCGGCTGGGGGCGCATCGGCAGCCCGGCTGGCGGCAGGGGCCAGCGCAGAGGTCAGCAAGGCAGCCAAGGCCAGCACATGGAGGGGCGAGCGTTCAGCACAGCTGCGCACGGTCGATGGAGCACCGGCATGGCGGCGCTGGAGGCGGGAAGTGGTCACGGCAGAAGTTCCTTTTCGTTGGGTACTACTTAACCAGTGCGCCGAAACCGAAAAACCCCTCATCTATTTGCATAGGGTCGCGCGCATGTGGTCGCGCAACAGAGGGGGTTTTGCCTTCAGCGCCCACCTTGCGCGCCAATCGTGATCAACGGCCCCCAACGCTGGATCTGCAGCGGCAGCATCTGGCCCAGCGTGCCCAGCAGCTCCTCCACCTCCAGCCTGAAGATGCCAAACACACGCAGATCCGCCACCGAAGGGGCCACGCGGATATAGCCAGAAAAATAGGCCTGCAGCGCCTGGGCCACATCGGCCAGCGGCCAGTCATCGACGGCGAGCATGCCTTGCTGCCATGCCGCGCGCTGCACCGCGTTGCCCGCCAGGGGCTGGAGCTGCCGGGCGCTGAAGCGCGCGCCTTGCCCTGCATGCAGCAAGGTCTGCGCCGCCTCGCGGGGCTGCAGCGTCAGGCGCTGCTCCAGCGCCACCATGTCCGTGCGCTCCGCATGTACCCGGGCCATCATGCGGCCGGCGTCGAAGAGCGCCATCCCATCGCGGGTCTGGATCTGCAATGGAGCGGCTCCGGCATAGCGCCGTGTGGCGATCAAGGCCCCGGCGCGCAGCTGCAGCGCGGGCCTGCCCGCGGCATCGCGCACATCCACCGCAGAGCGGGCATCGAGCAGCACGGTGGTGCCATCAGCCAGCGTGAACTCGCGCCGCTCGCCGGTGCCGGTGTGCCAATCGGCCATCAACTGGCCCAGCGGCGTCAGCCGGTCTGCGACCAGCGCGGTGGCCACACCGATACCGCCCAGCGCTAACGCGCCGCGCAGCACGCGGCGGCGGCGGGTCTGGAACAGCGCCTGCATGGCGGCCTGGGCATGCAGGCCGTCGGTATGGGCCTGCAGGCTGCGCACCGCCGTCAGCGGCTCGGCCAGCGCCGAGCCCACGCGCGCCCAGGCCGCCTGGTGCTGCGCATCCTGCTGCAGCCAGTGCGCAAAAGCCTGGTGGTCGGCCGCGCTCATCGTTTCCGCCTCATGGCGCACCAGCCAATCCACGGCGGCGCGCAACGCGGCGCTGGGCAGGGATGCACCACTCATGGCGCGCAGCTGAGGCACTGCAGCAGCGCGCGCCGCATATGGCGCTCGACGGTGGCCTGCGAGATGCCCATGTGCGCTGCAATCTGCGGGTAGCGCATGCCTTCCAGCCGCGACAGCAGAAACACCGTCTTGACCGGCAGCGGCAGCGCGGCCAGCGCCCGGTCGATCTGGCAGATGGCTTCGACCAGCATGGCATGCGTCTCGGGCGACAGCGCCACCGCCTCGGGCATATGGCGCAGCGTGTCCTGGTAGGCCACCTCCAGATCCTGGCGCTGCCAGAGCTTGATGAGGATGCGTTTGGCCACCGTCGACAAAAAAGCGCGCGGGTGCCGGATATCCAGCTGCTCGCCTTCTGTAGAAGTGCCCTTTTCGGTCAACTGCAAAAAGGTCTCCGATGCCACATCTTCCGCCTCGCTGTGGCTGGATGCGCGCAGCATCAGGCGCCCACGCAGCCATGCGTGGTGCTGGCGAAAAATAGTCTCCACCTCAGGATGGAGCGGGTGCTGTGGCATGGGCGGGGCCGTTGAGGAAACACAAACAACCGCAAGATCATAATTGATAATGATTCTTTTTTCACAAAGGTCTGAGACCCTTGTGCGACGGTCTGCGGCGAGCGCCCTGCACCGACCGGCCTCCCCCGCATCACCCCCTTTAGCCACCAGCTGCCTTGATGCACCTCAAGCATTGCACTGCATCAACTGCATCGCCCGCATTCGTAAAGATTGTCAAACAATCTCCAGCCTGAAGATGTTTGACATTGCCGCATTCCTGCCGCTTGTTCATCCTACTACCATGCATAACAGGATTGAATAAACTTATTTACAAAGGAATGCAATGAAAGGCTTCAGAATAGCGATGGCCCATTATGTGGGCCTGGGATGTGCGGTGGCAGCACTTCTGCATCCCCTGGTGGGCCAGGCCCAAACTGCGCCTGTTATTTCATGCAGCACGGACCCGGCCATCTTCAATACCGGCATTGACGGCAGCAATGGCTACAGCATCAACAGCCCCAAGCTGGCGCTGGGCAGCCTCGATGCGCATTGGTCCATTGCCTCAGCCTTGGGCGATATCACCACGCCGGCCGCCGCTGCCGCCTTGAGCTATGCCCAAGGCCCGGTAGACCGCCCCGGCGCCGGCAATGGCGCCTGGGTGCAGTCGCCGTTTGGCAATGCCCAATGGATCGGCGTGCAATACGGCAGAAGCTATTACGTCTACCAATACCAATTCAGCCTGGACCCGTCCGTTGACCCCGACAGTTTCAATCTGAGCCTGAGCCTGTATGTGGATAACCAGGTCAAGCGCATTCTGGTCAATGATGCAGTATTTGATTACACCAACAACGGCAGCAGTTTAGGCGTTGGCGGCTTTGGTGCCGGCGGCAATGTACCGGTGGTGCTCAACCATGGTTTTAGAACCGGCGCCAATACGATCTATGTCGTCGTCGGCAACCAGGGCGACCCCTCGGGCCTGCTGGTGCAGTCGAGTGGCACGGCCTCGTGCTCGCCGCCGCTGTCGGTGGCCAAGCAAGCGGTCAACAACGATGGCAGTGCCTACACCGGTCTGGCCAGCGCCAACGCCCCCGTGTTCTACAACATCACGGTCACCAATGCCAGCACGCGCGACGCCAGCGGCACGCGCCTGCGTGATACCCTGCCCGATGGCCTGCAAACGGCCGGCAGCACCTGGAGCTGCAGCCGCCCCGCCGGCAGCGCAGCCGTCTGCCCGGTGCCCGCCACGGGCGGCTTTCCGCTCGATAGCGTCTTGCCAACCCTGCCCGCTGGCAGCGCCCTGGTGTTCCGCGTCAATACGCGCTTCAGCAACCCGCTGCCCGCAGGTGCCACGGTCATCACCAACACGGCCACCATCGAGCCGCCTGCCACCAGCACCCTCAGCTGCGCTGCCCGCGATGGCTTTCCCACGCCTTGCAGCGCATCGGCATCGGTGGCCACCAGCCCGCTGCTCAGCGTGACCAAGACCGTGGACGCGACCGGCCCGCTCTATGCCGGGCAAACCGCCACCTACACGGTGACCGTCAAGAACGAAGGCGCGGCCGAGCTGACGGGCGTTGCCCTGTCAGACAGCTTGCCCGCCGGCTTTGCCTCAGCCACCTGGAGCTGCCAGTCGCCCGTCGGCAGTCTCGCAGTCTGCCCTCAAGCCAGTGGCAGCCTCGCCGCGGGCGGGGTGCTGAGCCAGACCATCGCCAGCATGCGCGCCAATGCCAGCCTGGTCTACACCGTGGTCGCCACAGTGGACAGCATCGCCACCCGCATGGACCAGGTCAGCAACACCGCCAGCGTGGCGGCCAGCAATGCCGAATGGCTGTGCTACAACCCGGCCACGGCCCAGACCCAGGCCAAGCCCTGCAATGCCTCGGTGACGGTCGATCTGTGGCCCAACCCCTTGCTGCAACTGAGCAAGACGGCACAGGCGACCGGCACGGTCTATGCCGGCCAGCCGATGAACTACACCATCACCGCGCACAACGCCGGCCAGGTGCCCGTCACCCAGGCCCATATCACCGACCCCTTGCCTGCCGGCCTGGAAAATGCCAGCTGGACCTGTAGCAACAGCGGCGCTGCGCCCTGCGTGCCCGCCAGCGGCACCGGCGCAGTGGATGTGACTGTCGCCTCACTCGCCGCCGGTGACAGTGTGGTGATCCAGCTGAGCACCACCGTCAGCGCGCAGCCCCCCGCCAGCCTGGTCAATACCGCCTCCTTGGCGGTGGGCGAGCCAACAGCCCAGTGCGCCCCTGCCAGCGCGCCGACCGCTGCACCCTGCCAGGCGCAGAGCACCGTGGCGGCCTCCGATCTGCCCATCCTGGGCCTGAGCAAGACCGTCAATGCCACCAACGCGGTGCGGCCCGGTGACAGCCTGGTCTACACCATCACCGCCAGCAATGCCGGCCCGGTAGCCATCACCCAAGCAGTGCTGGCCGACCCAGCCCCTGCCAACGTGGTGCTGGGCGCCTGGACCTGCACGGCCAGCGGCGTGGCCTGCCCAGCTGCAGCGGGCAGCGGCCCGCTCAATGAGACCATTGCCAGCCTGCCGGTAGGCGCCAGCTTGACCTATGTGCTCCAAGCCCAGGTTGCAGCCACGGCGCCGGGCAGCAGCAGCCTGACCAACCAGGCTAGCCTGCGCAGTGCCGAGCCTGCCGCCCAATGCACCGGCGGCACCGCACAGCCCTGCACGGCCAGCGCCACCGTCACCACGACGGCCGCCGAAGTGCCTGCCGGCGTCAAATCCGTCCCCAGCCTGCAGCAATGGAGCGTCGTACTGCTGACGCTCTTGACCGCAGTCATCGGCGCCTGGCGCATGCGCTCACGCGGCCAGCGCATCGGCTAAGCGCTTGATCGCTGGAGCCAGACCCAGGGGGCGCAGGCGCAGCGCCCCTGGGTGTCCGACTTGTGCTGCGACCGGCAGTGGCCCGGCGGCCTACCGGCATTGACACAAACTGCCATAGTCCGACAAACCGGCTCCATGTTTCCATGCCAGCATGCGCAGATGAATAATGACCACGCACTCCGCAAGGCAGCGCCCGCCCTGCCCGCTGCCCACTGGTTCAAGCGCAGCCGCCTTGTGCGCATACGGCCCACGCCCGCGCGGCTGCGGGTGCTGGAGGCCATCGTCCAGCTGGGCCGCTCCAAGGTCAAATGCGCAGACATCTCCTTGCACCTGGCGCAAAGTGGGGCTCCACTGCCCGCAGCGACGATCTACTGCGTTGCCAAGGAAATGGCCCAGGCTGGCCTGCTGATGCGTGACCGCGAAGACGGCGGCTTGACGGTCTACAGCCTGGCCGCTGGCGTGTAGTGGTCCGCCCCAAGCAATGGGCAGTTCAACGGATTTAAGCCACCGTGCCCAGGCGCCAGCCAGGCGCCATCTGCCGGATCGATGAGACCAGCAGCTCAATCAGCGCCAAGGTCGCTGCCGATGGCTGGCGGTTGGGTGCACGCACGATGTAGAGCGCATCGCCCACGCCTTTGACGCCAAAGCCGCCCAGCACCTGCACCAGGCTGTCTTGGGCGATGGCATCCCGCACAGCATAGTAGGGCAGCAGCACCACGCCCAGGTCTGCCATCGCGGCGTTGAACAGGAACTGGTAGTCGCCCGACTGGATCGACGGCGTGCTCTGCACCTGTTCATGCAGGCCATCGCTGTGCCGCCAAAACTCCAGCCGGTGGTGGATATTGAGGGGCGCCAGCAGCCGGGCGTGCTTGATGTCCTGCGGGGTTTGCAGCGCCAGGCCCAGGGCCCGCAGATACGCCGGGGTGGCAAACAGCCCCCACTCGATGCCGCAGACGCGCGTGGCCACATGGTCTTCCAGCGGCGCCGAGGTGATGTGGATCGCCAGGTCCACCTTGGAGGCCACCAGGTCATGGATCTGGTCGTTGATAACGAGACGCAGCAGCAGATCGGGGTGCGCCTGGCAAAAGTCCAGGATCAGCGGCTTGAGGTGGAAATGTCCCAGGCCGGTGGGGATGCGCACGCGGATCTCGCCACTGATGGTCTGGTGGATCTGGTCGATCTGCAGCTGGGCGCTTTGCAGCGCATTGAGCGCCTGCAGGCACTGGCCATGCAGGATGCGGCCAGCCTGGGTCAGCTCCATATGCCGCGTGGTACGGCGCAGCAGCTGCGCGCCAAACTGCCGCTCCAGCAGCGCCAGCCGGCGCGACACATTCGAGCGCGTCACGCCCGAGCGCTGGGCCGCATCGCTCAGGTTGCGCGACTCGGCAATCGCCACAAACAAACGCACCAGGTTCAGGTCCATGGCCGGCCTCCCTTTTGATTGTTGATTCTGAATCACCACTGATGGCTGTGCTTTGGCAGTTCCCAAAGCGGCCTCATGTTTCTAACATGGGTCTCACAACAAACGTCCGGGCTGCTGTCGCATAGCCCGGGCCATGCAAGGAGACAATACGTGACGCCAGAGTCAACACTGGGGTTTACCCCGCTCGCCGGTTTCAAGGTCCTGGATTTGAGCCAGGGCGTGGCCGGCCCCTACTGCGCCCAGCTGCTGGCCCACCAGGGGGCCGAGGTCATCAAGGTCGAGCCCGCCCAGGGCGACTGGGGCCGCCATGTGGGCGTAGCCCGCAATGGCCACAGCACCTTGTCCAGCACCTACAACGCCGGCAAGCACAGCCTGGCAGTCGATGCCAAGCACCCCGAGGGCAAGGCGCTGATCCTGCAGCTGGCGCGCAGCGCCGATGTGGTGGTGCAGAACTTTCGCCCGCAGGTGGTGGAGCGCCTGGGGCTGGACTTTGCCGCGCTCCAGGCGCTGGGCCTGGAGCCGGTCTATGTGTCGATCAGCGGCTATGGCGCGGACGGCCCCTTTGCCGACAACCCGGCGACTGACTCGGTGATGCAGGCCGACACCGGGCTGATGAACAGCAACCGCGATGCGCAGGGCGCGCCGCAGCGCATCGGCTTTTTGCTGGCCGACATTGCCACTGGCGTTTATGCCGCGCAGGCCTGCACGGCGGCGCTGCTGCAGCGCCTGAAGACCGGCAAGGGCCAGCATGTGGAGCTGAACCTGTTCAATGTCTGCTGCGCGCTGCAATCAACCGCGCTGTCGGAAGAAGTGCTGGGCGGCCAGACCGTCAAGGCCGCCGTCAGCGCGCCCAATGGCATCTTTGATGCGGCCGATGGCCGCCTGACGATTCTGGCGCTGAACAACGATCAGTTCCTGCGCATTGGCAAGGCGCTGGAGCTGGCCGGCTGGGACAGCGACCCGCGCTTTGCCAGCAATGCGCTGCGCCTGCAGCACAAGGCGGTGCTGCATGCCGACCTGGCCTGCGCTGTCGCCAGCCGCCCGCTGGCCGAGCTGCGCGCGCTGTTCAACCAGCACAGCGTGCTGCATGCGGTGGTGCATAGCGCGGCCGATGTGGTGCAGCACCCGCAGGCCCGGCACCTGGCCACGTTCAAGACCGTGCAGCAGCCCGATTTTGGCGAGGTGTTGATGGCAGCCACCCCCTGGCCGGCCAGGCCCGATGCACCGCTGCCCGCGCCGCGCATTGGTGCCGACAGCCAGCAGATTCTGCGCAGCCTGGGACTGGCGCAAGATGAGATCGACGCGCTGGCGGCCCGCCAGGTCGTGGGCCTGTGAAAGGAGCTGCAGCCATGAAAGCCATTGTCTGCCGCAGCTTCGGCCTGCCCCGCGATGTGACCGCCGTCCAGACCACCGCGCCCCCCACCGCCTTGGCTCCTGACGAAGTGCTGATCGACGTGCACCATGCCACCGTCAGCCACGCCACCGGCCTCTTGATCGAGGGCAAGTACCAAAAGACCCCGCCGCTGCCCTTTGTGCCGGGCACCGAGGGCGTGGGCCAGGTGCTGCAATGCGGCAGCGCCGTGGCCCATGTAAAGGTGGGCGACCAGGTCGTGTTTATCTGCGACTGGGGCGCCTATGCGCAGCAGGCCAAGGTGCAGGCCAGCACCGTGTATGCGGTGCCGGCGGCGCTCGATCCACTGCGCGCGCTGGCGCTGCCGATCTCCTACGGCACGGCGTACACGGCCTTGCACTGGCGCGCGGCGCTGCGGGCGGGCGACAGCCTGCTGGTGCTGGGCGCGGGCTCGGGCGTGGGCGCGGCCGCCGTGGAGCTGGCCGCCCAGGTACCCGGTGTGCAGGTGATTGCCTGCGCCAGCAGCGAAGATAAACGCCAGGCCGCCTTGCGCCATGGCGCGCAGCATGCGGTCGATCCGCAGCACTTGATCGAGCAGGTCAAGGCGGTGACCGGCGGCAAAGGCGCGAGCCTGGTGTTTGACCCGGTAGGCGGTGACTTGCTGCTGCAGGCACTGCGCTGCACGGCGCAGAACGGGCGCATCGTCATCATCGGCTTTGCCAGCGGCACGATCCCCAAGGTGCCCATGAATATCGCACTGGTCAAGAACCTGACGATCCACGGCTTCTTCTATGGCCAGTACATCGGCTGGACGCCCGCCAACGAGCGCCAGCGCCATGCCGCAGCCATGCAGGCCATGATGGCCGCGCTGTTGGAGATGGCCCAGCGCGACGCCATCCATCCCGACATCTCGCGGGTCTATGCCATGGACGAGCTGTGCGAGGCGCTGGACGCGCTGCACAGCCGCGAGGTGCTGGGCAAGGTCGCCCTACAAATACAAGGAGACAAGACATGACACAACGCCACTCCGCGCAGCGCCGCCAGGCCCTGCAATCGCTGCTGCATACCGGCTTAGGGCTGGCCCTGCTGGGCAGCGGCTTGCCCGCCGCCCACGCGGCATCGGCGGCCGATTACCCGGCCTCAACCATCAAGCTGGTGATCCCCTACCCGCCCGGCGGCCCCACCGACCTGGTCGGGCGCCTCGTCGCCATCTCGATGGGCGAGAGCCTCAAGCAGACCATCTTTGTCGACAACAAGCCCGGCGCCAGCGGCATGGTGGGCGCAGCCCAGGTCGCCAAGGCCCAGCCCGATGGCTACACCTTGCTGGCGAACGCCTCGCTGCAGGTGATCAACCCCTCGGTCTACGACAAGGTGCCGTATGACTCGTTCAACGACTTCGCACCGATCACGCAGATCGTCGATGTGCCGCTGGTGCTGGTGGTCAACAGCGAGCTGCCGGTGTCGAACGTGCAGGAGCTGGTGGCCTACCTGAAAAAGAGCAAGGCCAGCATCAATTTTGGCTCGGCCGGCAATGCCTCGTCGCAGCACCTGTCGGGCGAGCTGTTCAAGCTCAAGACCGGCATCGCGATGCAGCATGTACCCTACAAAGGCAGCTCGCCGGCGCTCACCGATTTGATGGGCGGCCAGATCCAGCTGATGTTTGACTCCATGCCCTCGGCCATGCCCTTTATCACTTCGGGCAAGCTCAAGGCGCTGGCCGTGACCACCGCCAAGCGCTCGAGCTCGCTGCCGCAGATCCCGACCATGCAGGAATCGGGCATTGCCGACTACGCCACCAGCACCTGGTATGGCCTCTGGGCCCCGAAGAACACGCCGCCCGAGATCGTGGGCAAACTGGCCCAGGCCGCGCAGCAGGCCTTGCGCAAGCCCGAAGTGGCCGCGCAGTACCAGCGGATGGGCGCCGAGCCGGTGGGCTCGAGCCCGCAAGAGTTTCTGGCCTATATGCGCAGCGAAGAAAAGAAATGGGCCGAGATTGTGAAACGCTCGGGCGCAAGGGCCGATTGAGCCAGGGCGCCCGGCGCTGGACCGGTCAGCCCACGGCGCGCATGGCCACCACCGGCTTGCGCACCCACAACACCGCCGCTGCCGCCACCAGGCAAGCGGCGCCTGCGACAAACAACGCGGGCGAGTACGACGACAGCACCGAGCGTGCCAGGCCCGCGCCATAGGCAGCAACGGCCGCGCCCAGCTGGTGGGCGGCAAACACCCAGCCAAACACCAGGGCTGCGCGCTCGGGGCCAAACTCGCTGGCCACCAGCTTGACGGTGGGCGGTACCGTCGCAATCCAGTCCAGGCCATAGAACACCGCAAACAGCGACAGGCCGGCGATCGTGAACTCGGAGTACGGCAGCCAGAACAGCGACAGCCCGCGCAGCCCGTAGTACCAGAACAGCAGCTTGCGGCTGTCATAGCGGTCCGACAGATAGCCCGACAAGGTCGTGCCCACCAGGTCAAAAATGCCCATCATCGCCAGCACCGAGGCGGCTGGCACCGGACCCAGGCCATAGTCACCGCAGAGCGAGACAAAGTGGGTCTGGATCAGCCCATTGGTGCTGAGCCCGCAGATGAAGAAAGTGCCCGCCAGTATCCAGAACGCCGGCACTTTGGAAGCTGCAACCAAGGTGCTGAACGGCAGGCTCCAGCTGGCGCGGGGCGCGGGGGCCACGGGCGCGGCAGCGGGGTCTGCGCCATAGGCGCTCAGCTGCATTTGCGCCGGGCTGTCGCGCATGAACAGCAGCACCAGCACCAGCACCACGGCCGATGCCGCGACGACTGGCAGCAGCGCCCAGCGCCAGCCGTACTGCGCAATCAGCCAGGCGGCGGCGGGCAAGAACAGCAGCTGGCCGGTGGCACTGCTGCCCGCCAGCAAACCCATGACCAGGCCCTTGCGCTGCACAAACCAGCGGTTGGCCACCGTCGCGCCCAGCACCATGGCCGTCAGGCCCGTGCCCATGCCCAGCACAATGCCCCACAGCACAAAGGCCTGGCCCAGGTTGCGCATGATGAGGCCCAGCAGCAAGGCGCCGGCAATCACCGCTGCGGCCAGCGCCACCACGCGCGATACGCCATAGCGCAGCAAAATGACCGCGGCAAAGGGCCCGAGCAGGCCATACAGTGCAAAGCGGGTCGCAAACACCGAGGACAGGTCACGCACGCTCCAGCCAAACTCGACGGCCAGCGGCTGCATCAGCACCCCCGGTAGGCCCAACGCCGCCGAGGTGACCAGCATGGCCAAAAAGGTGATGGCGGCAATCACCCAGGCGTAATGGACGCCATGGCGCTGGAGCAGCACGGCGAGTCGGGAAGCGAGCATGTTATTTGGAGGTTATCGACGGAGGAGTTACAATGATAGCGATCACAATCAAAAACTGTCAAGCACAGCTTCAAGCAGGGTATTTGCGATGAAAGTCACCAAGGAACAAGCGCAACAGAACCGCCAGGCACTGCTCGATGCCGCCGCTGCCCTGTTCAAGGAACGCGGCATCGACGGCACCGGCGTGGCCGATATATGCCAACAGGCGGGCCTGACGCAGGGCGCCCTGTACAAGCATTTCAGCGACAAGCAGGACCTGGCAGCCCAAGCGCTGGCGCATGGTTTTGGGCAAGGCTTTGGCCGGGTCAAGCAGGCCAGCGAGCGGAGCGACCACGCGATGGCCACCTACCTGGACAGCTACCTGAACCCCAAAGTGCGCGATGACATGACCCGGGGCTGCCCGCTGGTCTCCACCGCCTGCGATGCCGGGCGCCAGAGCGAGGCGGTGAGCCGCAGCTTTCGCGATGGCTTTACCGAGCTGCGCGCCGGCATCGAGGCCGCCTTGCCGGCCGGCAGTGACCCGCAGCAACGCCAGGCGCTGGCCAGCACGCTGGTCGCCGCACTGGTGGGCGCGATGGCCATCTCGCGCGGCGTTGTCAAGGCCGATCAAGCGCTGGCCGATGAGGTACTGCAGCAGGTGCGCGCGGTGGTCGAAGGGCTGAGCGCCAAGCGCTGATCGATCGCCGCAACGCCAACAACAAAAGGCCGCCAACCCGGGTCACCTGGGTTGGCGGCCTTCTTTTAAGGCGGATCGCGGAGGCTGCATCACCTCAGCGGCAGAGCCCCATCAGGACTGCAGGTACACCACATGGCTATGGGTGTACTCGTAGAGGCCATGCTTGCCATCGGCGCCGCCCACGCCCGACTTGCGCACGCCGGCATGGAAGCCTTGCATCGCCTCAAAGTTCTCGCGGTTGATGTAGGTCTCGCCAAAGTCGATCTCGCGCATCGCCTGCATGGCTTTGGACAGGTCGCGGGTGTAGAGCGAGGACGTGAGGCCATATTCGCAGTCGTTGGCCAGCGCAATCGCCTCGTCCAGGTCCTCAACCACTTGGATCGGCAGCACCGGGCCAAAGATTTCCTTGCGCATGATCTCCATGTCGGCGCGGCAGCCCGCCAGCACCGTGGGCTGGTAGTGAAAGCCGGCACCCAGATCGGCGACCTGCCCGCCAGTGACCAGCTGCGCACCATCGGCCAGCGCACGGCGCACCTTCGCATCGACGCTGTCCAGACCCTTCTGGTTGATCAGCGGTCCCATCTCCACATCGGTCTGCGCAATCGGGTCGCCATAGCGGGTCGCGGCCATCGCCTGGGCAATGCGTGCGGTAAATTCATCGGCCACCTGGCGCTGCACAT
Source organism: Comamonas koreensis (assembly GCF_014076495.1). Classification (NCBI taxonomy): domain Bacteria; kingdom Pseudomonadati; phylum Pseudomonadota; class Betaproteobacteria; order Burkholderiales; family Comamonadaceae; genus Comamonas; species Comamonas koreensis. The sequence continues at coordinate 4,621,239 of NZ_CP043575.1, forward strand.
AGACGCGCTCGGCACAGTTGCAGACCTGGCCAGTGTTGATGATGCGCGAATCGCGGATGGCCTTGACGGCCAGGTCCAGGTCGGCATCGGCCAGCACAATGGCAGGGGCCTTGCCACCCAGCTCCAGGTTGAGCTTGGTGATATGGGGCGCAGCGGCGGCAGCAATGCGCTCGCCGGTGCCCACGCTGCCGGTAAAGCTGATCATGTCCACGCCCGCATGGGCCGACAGCGCACCACCGGTGCCGCCCTGGCCATAGACCACGTTGAACACGCCAGCGGGCAGCTCGCACTGGGCCAGCAGCTCGGTAAAGGCATGGCAGTTGATGGGGGTCTCTTCACTGGGCTTGATGACGATGGTGTTGCCGGTCAGCAGCGCCGGCGCCATCTTGCGCGCGATCAGGAAGAAGGGGAAGTTCCAGGGCAGGATGCCCGCCACCACGCCCATCGGCTTGCGCAGCAGAAAGATCTGCTCGTTGACCCGGTCGCTGCTGATGACTTCGCCCTCAATGCGGCGCGCCCATTCGGCCATGTAGTCCAGGTAGTCGGCGGTGAAGTTCACCTCCACCTCGGCCAGGCCCAGCACCTTGCCCTGCTCCTCGGTGATGGTGCGCGCAATGCGCGCCACGTTCTCGCGCAGGCGGGCGGCAATGCGGCGCAGGAACTGCGCGCGCTCGATCGCCGGGCGGCGCGCCCAGGCTTTTTGCGCGCCGCGTGCCGCTGCAATGGCGCGGTCCACATCGGCTTGGGCTGACAGCGGCGACTGCGCCAGCAGCGCGCCCGTGGCGGGGTTGCGCACCTCGTGCAGCTCGGCGCTGTCGCTGAACGCACCGGCAATGTAATTGCGCAAAACAGGGGTGGTTGGCATGGGGTCGTCCTCAGTAGGTGGTAGAGACAATGGCGGGCTGGGTGGGCGCGCGGTAGCGTGCCAGGTTGGCCACGGCGGCCTGGCGCATCAGGCTGATATCGATGGCGACGGCCACAAAGCGGCAGCCCCAGTCGGTGTAGCGGCGCGCATCTTCTTCGCGCGGCGCCAGAATGCCGCAGGCCTTGCCATGGGCCAGGGTGGTCTCGATGGTGCGGCGTATGCAGTCCTGCACCTCGGGCTGGCTGGCATCGCCCGCATGGCCCATGCCGGTGGACAGGTCTGCCGGGCCGATGAAGACGGCATCGACGCCATCGACGGCCGCAATCTCCGCCGCATTCTCCACGCCCAGGCGCGACTCGATCTGCACGATGAGGCAGAGCTGCTCATGCGCAGTGCGGATGTAGTCGGGCACCGCATCCCAGCGCGTGGCGCGGGTCAGGCCCCCACCCACACCCCGGATACCATGCGGCGGGTAGCGCATCGCCTGCACCAGCGCGCGGGCCTGCTCAGCCGTCTCGACCATCGGCACCATCAGGGTCTGCACGCCAGCGTCCAGCAGCTGCTTGATCAGCACCGCATCGCCATGCACCGCCCGCACCACCGGGTGCGTGGCATAGGGTGCCACCGCCTGCAGCTGCGCCAGCAGCGTCGGCACGGTGTTGGGCGCATGCTCGCCATCCACCAGCATCCAATCGTAGCCGGTGGTGGCGATGATCTCGGCCGCATAGGGCGTGGCAAAACCGGCCCAGATACCGTAGAGCGGCTCGCTGCGGCGCAGCGCGGCCTTGAAAGGGTTCAATGGCAAATCCATGGATAGGTCTCCTGGGTGGGCAATCAGCGTTGGCCCACCGGTGTGTGATCAATGGGTAATCAATGCGTGTAGGGACGGTGCAGTTCGCAAGCCGGGTTCAGCTCCACACCAAAGCCGGGCTTGTCCAGTGCCGACAGGCGCATGCGGCCTTGCACAGGCACCGGCTCGCCCAGCAGCTGCGGGTGGAACATCGGCACAACCTCGTCGGCCTTGGGCGCCATCATCAAAAACTCGGCAAAGGGGCTGTTGTGGCGCGTGGCCACAAAGTGGTAGCTGTAGACGCTGGAGCCATGCGGAATCACCAGCGCCTGGTGGGCATCGGCCAGTGCCGAGATCTTCAAGAGCTCGGTGATTCCGCCGCACCAGCCGACATCGGGCTGGATGATGTCGCAGCAACCCATCTCCAGCAGCTGGCGAAAGCCCCAGCGTGTGGCCTCATGCTCGCCGGTGGTCACCAGCATGCCGGTGGGCACGTTCTTCTTGAGGGCCGCATAGCCCCAGTAGTCATCGGGCGGCAGTGCCTCTTCAATCCATTTCAGGCCGTGGGCCTGGGCACCCTGGGCCAGGCGGGTGGCGTAGTTCAGGTCCAGGCTCATCCAGCAGTCCAGCATCAGCCAGAAATCGGGGCCCACGCGCTCGCGCATCGTGGCCAGCTCCTCCAGGTTGCGGCGCAGGCCTTCCTCGCCTTCGGCCGGGCCATAGTGCAGGGGCATCTTGCCGCCGATAAAGCCCATCTTCTGCGCCAGATCGGGGCGCGCGCCGGTGGCGTAGAACTGCAGCTCATCGCGCACCGCGCCGCCCAGCAGCTGGTGCACCGGCTCGCCGCGCACCTTGCCCAGCAAATCCCACAGCGCCAGGTCCACGCCGGAGATGGTGTTGATGACAATGCCCTTGCGGCCGTAGTACAAGGTGGACCAGTACATCTGGTCCCAGATGCGCTCGATGTCGGTGACCTTGGCGCCTTCCAGAAAGCGTGCCAGGTGCTTCTCGACGATATAGGCTGCGGGCTCGCCGCCGGTGGTGACGGCAAAGCCGACATTGCCTGCGCTGTCCTCGATCTCGACCACCAGGGTGCCCAGCACATTGATGCCAAAGCTGCGGCGGCTCTGGCGGTACTCGGGGTACTTGGCCATTGGCGTGGCGATGTGGTCGTCGATCCAGTGGCCATCGGCCTGGTCGTGGTAGTCGGCACCGCCCCCTTTGAGGGTATAGGCGCGCACTTGCTTGATGGTGGGGATCTGGCTCATGGTGGTGTTTGCTCCTTATGCAATTTAGGCAGCGGCCCGGGGCTGCAGCGCAGCGGGCGCCATGCGGGCCCGGATGCCCAGCACCAGCAACGCTGCCAGTACCGTTGTGCCTGCCAGCAGGTACAGGCCTGCGGCGGGTGAGTGGAAATGGCCTTCGGCCCAGTTCTTGACGATGGGGGCGACAAAGCCGCCAACCGCACCCAGCGAATTGATCAGCGCAATGCCGCCCGCTGCGGCAGCACCTGCCAGCGTGTTGGCTGGAAAGGTCCAGAACACCGGCTGCACCGCGATAAAGCCGGCCGCCGCAAAGCACAGCGCGGCAACACCCAGCAGCGGGCTGGAAAAACTCACCGATGCGGCCATGCCGATGGCGGCGACGAGCAAGGTCATGCTGGCCACACTGCGGGGCTTTTGGCTGCGCTGGGCAAAGCCGGGCACCCACCAGGCGGCCAACAGTGCGCAGAGCCAGGGGATGGCCGAGACCAGGCCGACTTGCAGACCCACCTTGGTGCCCAAGAGGCCTGCCACCTGGCTGGGCAGGTAGAACACCACGCCGTAGACGCTGGCCTGGATCAGCAGATACACGAGGGCCAGGTACAGCACGCGCGGCTGGCACATGGCAGCGAGCAGGCTGTGCTGGTGAGCGCCCTTGGCGCGCTCTTCGCTGTCGATGATGTCCTGCACCTGGCGGCGCTCGTCGGCCGTCAGCCACTGGGCATCGGCCGGGCGGTTGGTGAGGTAGAAATACGACCAGATACCGACGGCCACGGCCATCAGGCCTTCGACCGCAAACAGCCATTGCCAGCCATGCCAGCCACCCATGCCATCGAGCTCCAGCAGCAGGCCCGACAAGGGGCTGCCAAAGATAAAGGCCAGCGGCGCGCCGAAGTAGAAAAAGCCCATGGCCTGCGCCCGGTGCGCGGCCGGGAACCAGTAGGTGAGGTACAGGATGACGCCGGGGAAGAAGCCCGCCTCGGCCACGCCCAGCAGGAAGCGCAGCACATAGAAGGTGGTCTCGTTATGGGCAAACATCATCGCGGCCGACACCAGGCCCCAGGTGACCATGATGCGGCACATCCAGATGCGCGCGCCGATGCGGTGCATGATCAGATTGCTGGGCACTTCCAAGAGGGCATAACCAACAAAGAACACGCCAGCGCCAAACGCGAAGGCGGCGTCGCTGATGCCGGTATCGGCCTGGAAGGCCACCTTGGCAAAGCCCACATTGGCCCGGTCCAGAAAGGCCATGATGTACATCAGCAGCAAGAAGGGCAGCAGGCGCCAGGAAATCTTGGCGAGCAAGGGAGCGGGGAGTTTTTTCACGACAAATCCTTAAAGACAATGCGCGGCCTGAACGCCGGCCAAATGGCGGGCGCTGCGGGAGCGAGAAAGGAGAAGGCGGCGCTGGCAAGCCAGCGCCGATGGGGCGCGGCTTGCGCTAGCGCCGTCGTGAGGCGGGGGGTCTGAAAAAAGTGTGCGCGAAGGCGTTCATGTTTGTCTCCTGAAAGGTCATTCGTTCTTGTGTGGAGCTGAATGTACGCGCATGATTGATGCCTAACAAATCAAATTTCAGTCATATCCGATACTTTTTATTTATGTCTGTAAAACCTGCTTTAACGGCCGCGCCACCGCTGCAGCGCAGCCTGCTCAACCGCCTGCGCTACAAGCACCTGCACATGCTGGTGGCGCTGGGATCGAGCCTCAATCTGCACCGCGCATCGATCAGCCTGGCGATGTCGCAGCCCGCTGCCACGCGCATGCTGCGCGAGATCGAAGACATGTTTGGCTGCCAGCTATTTGAGCGCCTGCCGCGCGGCATGCGCCCTACCGCGCTGGGCCTGCAGCTGGTGCGCTTTGCCGAGGCCTCGCTCAACAGCCTGGACCGCTGCGCCGAAGACCTGGCGGTGCGCCGCCAAGGCGGCTATGGCTACCTGGCGATCGGCACCATCATGGGGGCAGCGCCCGACCTGGTGATGACGGCCGTGGCCCAAATGAAAGCGCAGAGCCCGCAGCTGCGCCTGCGCATCATGGGCGATACCAGCGACCAGGTGCTGCGCCTGCTGGACCAGCGCCGCATTGACCTGGCCATTGCCCGCCGCCGCATTGCCGGCGACAGCGAGGCCTATGACTTTGAGGCGCTGGGCAACGAGCGCTTGCTGGTGGTGGTGCGCAGCGGCCATGTGCTGGCGCGGCGCCGCAAGCTGAGCTGGGAGGAGCTGGTGCGCGACTGGCCCTGGATCTTGCAGCCGGCCAGCACTCCGGCACGCATCGCGCTGGACCAGCTGCTGCACAGCCTGGAGCTGCCGGTGCCGGCCGATGTCACCGAGTGCAGCTCCGTCTACTCGATGCAGCAGTTGGTGCAGCTGACGGACGCGGTGATGCTGCTGTCGGACTCGGCCTTGAAGGACTATCTGCGCATGGGCCTGGTCAAGACCTTGCCAGTGCAGATCGATATACCGATGGCCCCGTTTGGCATGCTGACGCGCAAGGACCAGGAGGCCTCGCAGGAGCAGCAGAACTTTATGGATCTGCTGCGCGCGCAGGCCAGGCGCCTGGCGGCTTGAACGCTGCTGGAGTTCAGGCCAGATCCAGCGTTTGCAACAGCGCTGCGAATGCCGCGCGATCCGCCCCCTGCAAGGTGTGCAACGGCAGCGGCAGGCAGGGTGAGCGGGCCAGGCCCATCAGCTCGGCTGCGGTGGCAACCGAGCGCAGGCTGCCGCCCTTTTGCTGGAACCAGGACCACAGCGGCGCCAGGCGGTGGGACAGCTCCAGCGCCTGCGCCGTATCGCCAGCCAGCGCAGCGCGCGTGATCGCCAAGGTGGTCTGAGGCCAAAGGCCACCGATGACCGAGTACCAGGCATCGCAACCGGCCACCAGGCCCTTGGCACCCAAGGCATCGCCACTGACGCCAATGCTGACATGGGCGGGCACGACAGCGCGCAGGCGCTGCACACGCGCCTTGGCCTCGGCCGCATCGGCCGGCACGCCGGGGATCTTGATCGAGCCGATATGGGGCAGCTGCGCAATGCGGCCATGCAGCGCATCGCTGAACTCAAAGCGCGTGGCGCCGGGGTTGTCGTACACAACAATGGGCACCGACACCGCACGCGAGACGGCCTGGTAGAGACCATAGACCTCGTCGTCAGACAGCTTTTGGTAGGAGACCGGGGCCAGCAGCAGGCCACTGGCACCGGCCTTTTGTGCGTCGTCGGCCAAGGCCAGCACATCGCGCGTGCGCAGTGCGCCAATGCCCACGACCACCGGCACGCCCTGGGCCTGCTCCACCGCCAGCGCCGCCACCTGGGCCCGCTCGGCACGCGAGAGATAGGCATAGCTGCCGGAGGAGCCCAGCGCGCCGATGGAATCGACACCGGCTGCCACCAGGCGCTGCACCAGTTGCGCAAATGCCGGCATATCGATGCCGCTCTCATCCATCGGGGTCAGCGGAAACGCACTCAAACCTTTGAACATTCTTTTTCCCAGTCAAAACAGATGCCGCGCCCGAGCTGGGTTGCGGCCAAGCCCGGATTGTGCGGCGGCCGCTTCTGGTTAAAAATAGCCAGTTTTCAACAAAATCACTGGTCCAGTTGCCCGCCATGCCAGCACCCTCGTCCACCCGTCCCGGCAGCCGCAGCCTGTACCGCGACCTCCGCGCGCGCATCGGTGATGGCAGCTACGCGGCCGGCACCCCCCTGCCCTCGACGCGGGTGCTGGCCGCTGAGCGGGGCCTGTCACGAGGTACCGTGAGCCTGGTCTATGAGCAACTGGCCTCGGACGGCTTTGTCGACACCCGGCGCGGGGCCGCGACGCGCGTGGCGGCGGGCGCTGCTGACCGCATCCGCACTCAGGGCCGGGCTGCCGACGCTACCGGGCTCCATCGCCAGATGCCCGACAGCGATCGCCTGTCCGCCTTTGCCCAGCGCCTGCAGGCCATGCCCCTGCGCCCGTCCGCGCCCGATCCGGCCGGAGTGATCGACTTTGTCTACGGGCCGCTGGCAGGCAGCGATTTCCCGACCCTGCAATGGCTCAAGGCCTTGCGCCGGGCCGAGGGCCAGCGCAGCCAGCGGCTCGAATACGCGACCCCGCTGGGCGCGCCCGAGCTGCGCCAGGCGCTGCAAAAACACCTGCATCAGACCCGGGACATACGCTGCAGCACGGAGCAGATCCTGGTCGTCAACGGCTCGCAGCACGCGCTCGATCTCTGTGCCCGCCTGCTGCTCAACCCCGGCGACCGCGTGGTGGTCGAGAACCCCGGCTACCGCATGGCGCACCAGGTGTTTGCGGCCTATGGCGCGCAGCTGGTCTGCGCCGATGTGGATGACGATGGCCTGCAGACTGCGCAGCTCGCCGCGCTGACCGCACAGGCGCCTGCCAAGCTGGCCTATGCCACGCCTGGCCACCAGTTTCCGCTGGGCGGCTTTTTGCCGATTGCCCGCCGCCATGCCCTGCTCGATTGGGCGCGTGCGCAGCGTTGCTGGCTGATCGAGGACGACTACGACAGCGACTACCGCTACGGCGTGCGGCCCGAGCCCAGCCTCCTGTCGCTGGACAGTGCGGACTGCGTGATCCATGTGGGCACCTTCTCCAAGACCTTATCGCCCCAGCTGCGCCTGGGCTATATGGTGCTGCCCCCGGCGCTGGCCAGCCTGTTTGCCCAGGCCAAGCTGCTGACCGACCGCCATACCGCCACCGGCCCCCAGCGCGCGCTGGCCCAGTTGATCGACGAAGGCAGCTATGCCCGCCATGTGCGGCGCATGCGGCGCAAACAGCATGCGCGCCAGCAGGCCTTGCTGCAGGCGCTGGAGCGGCATCTGGGCACGCAAGTGCGCATCCAGGGCGCGGCCAGCGGCCTGCACCTGGCCGTGTGGTTTCCCGCGCTGCCCGCCAGCTGCGAGGCGCAGCTGGTGCAGGCGGCAGCGCAGCGCGGCGTGCGCGTCTACCCGATCAGCCCGCTGTACCTGCAGCCCAGCAGCGCGCAGGCAACGCACGCCGTAGCCGGTGTGGTGATGGGCTATGCGCTGCTGGATCTGCCCGAGATTGCGCGGGGCGTGCAGCGCCTGGCCGAGGCGCTGCAAAGCCTGCGCTGATCAGGCATCCCACTGCAGGCAGCGCATGCTGATGGTGCCCGACTGAAAGCCCTCGAACACCTGGCGCGCCGGGCCACTGCCATGGGCGGCGCCCAGCGCATACAGCAAGGGCCAGTAGTGGTCCGGCGTGGGTACGGCCATCCGGGCGGATGCATGCAGCTGCTGGTAGGCCACCAGCGCTTCCCGGTTGCCTGCCAACAAGGCCTGCTTGGCCGCTTCGTCAAACTGCTGGGCCCAGTCGCGGGCGGCCATCAGCCCTTCGGGCGCGCCGCGCACCGTTGCGCGCAGGTTGTGCACGATATTGCCGCTGCCGATGAGCAGCACGCCCTGCTCGCGCAAGGCTGCCAGCTCCTTGCCCACGGCATAGTGGTAGGGGGCAGACTGGTTGTAGTCGATCGAGACCTGGAACACCGGCACATCGGCCTGGGGGTAGAGGTGGTGCAAGACGGTCCAGGTGCCGTGGTCCAGCCCCCACTGGTCCGTCAGCTGCGCCTGGCCGCTGCGCACCAGCGCGGACGCCTTGGCCGCGAGCGCTGGGTGGCCAGCGGCCGGGTACTGCATTGCATGCAGCTCGGCCGGAAAGCCTGAGAAATCGTGGATGGTGGCGGGCTTGTCGTTGACCGTCACGCCGGTGCTGCCGCGCGTGAGCCAATGGGCCGACACCACCAGGATGGCGCTGGGCCGGGGCAGGCTGGCACCCCAGCGTTGCAGGTGCTGGGTAAAGGGGTTGGCGCTGATGGCATTCATCGGGCTGCCATGGCCGATGAACAGCACCGGCATTTTGCGCGGCGGCTGCGGGCTGCGGGCCAGGGCTTGGCCCATCGGCAAAAGAGCGGCCATCACCGCAGACAGACTGCCGGACAGGACCAGGGAGCGACGTGACAACATGGGGCGTGGAGCAAAAACAAAGGGCCGCAGTCTGAGGCGGCAGAGGGGCACAAGTTCCGCCGCAGCCCCCAAAGAAAAATGCAGTGCTTGCCCAGGGCATGCACTGCATTGGCTTTGGAGCATCAGGCGGTCAACACATCAGATGCTGGCGTTGTCGATCACAAAACGGTAGGCCACATCGCCGCGCAGCATGCGCTCATAGGCCTCGTTGATCTGCTCGGCCTGGATCAGCTCGATGTCCGCCACAATGCCGTGCTCGGCGCAGAAATCGAGCATCTCCTGCGTCTCGGGGATACCGCCGATCAGCGAACCGGCGAGGCTGCGCCGCTTCATGATCAGGCCAAACACACCGGGCGAGGGATGCGGGGTGGAGGGCGCGCCCACCAGGGTCATCGTGCCATCGCGCTTGAGCAGGTTGAAGAAGGGATCGAGCTCATGCGGGGCCGCAACGGTGTTCAGGATGAAGTCCAGGCTTTGCGCATGCGCGGCCATCTCATCGGCATGGCGTGAGACCACCACCTCGGCAGCGCCCAACGCCTTGGCCGCATCGCGCTTGGATTCGGACGTGGTGAACGCCACCACATGCGCGCCCATCGCATGCGCCAGCTTGATGCCCATATGGCCCAGCCCGCCAATGCCCACCACGCCCACCTTGTGGCCGGGCCCCACGCGCCAGTGGCGCAGAGGCGAATAGGTGGTGATGCCGGCGCACAGCAGCGGCGCCACAGCGGCCAGCTGTTCCGGTGGATGGCTGACCCGCAGCACATAGCGCTGGTGCACCACAATGCTTTGCGAATAGCCGCCCAGGGTATGGCCCGGCGCATCGGCGGTAGGCCCGTTGTAGGTGCCGACCATGTGGTTGCAGTAGTTCTCCAGCCCCATGCCGCAGTCCACACAGTGCTGGCAACTGTCGACGATGCAGCCCACGCCTACCAGATCCCCGGGCTTGAAATCGCTCACATCGGAGCCGACTGCCGCGACCTCGCCGACAATCTCATGCCCGGGCACACAGGGGTAGAGCGTGCCCGCCCATTCGGAGCGCACCTGGTGGATGTCCGAGTGGCAGACGCCGCAATAGGCAATGCGGATCTGCACGTCCTTGGCGCCCGGCGTGCGGCGCTCGATGTTCAGGGCTTGCAGGGGTTGGTCACCCGCGTGGGCGCCATAGGCTTTGACGGTCATGGTGAAGGTCCTATTCCGTTCGTGGAGGTCAGCGCATGGCGCGGGCAAGGCCACGCCAGCTGGCAGATGCACGGGGTGCTGCCGCCATGCAAAGGCATAGGCAGTCATGCCCGCATGAAGGCGCGTTCATCTTACGCCCCTTGTATGGCAGATCTGCTGGGGCCGGGCAACGGCTTGCAAACCGCTGGTTCTGCCGCCAAAAGCTGATCGCCCTTTTCTTAAAATGGTTTTATGAGAATAATTCTCATTTGCGAATATGATCAACACCAAGGTTCAGCGATTGCCGCCGTTCCTTGTTTCATCGTGGGGCGACCTACTGGGTTTTCACTCCAGTGGTCGTTTTTGCTAGCCAGCGGTTCTCCATGTAGCCAGGCATTTTTTTCACGTTGAAGCGCTCTCGCCGTCTTTGCTGCGCGCTCCGCCCAAGTCCTTCCAATGGACCTTGCCAGGTCAGTGCTCCGGAAGCAGGCATATGCCCTCGCGGCATGGCGATCCTCTCCCCGGTCTCGTTTATTGCTCAGCGGATGCGCTGTCAAGCGCCTCCTTGTACAGCGCTTTCCTGTCGCCCGGTGCTGCTGACGCCATCCGGCTATACCCGATGACATAAAAAGTATGCAAGTGCTAACATCCACTCCAATCATCTGGAGTTGGTATGAGAATATTCATTTCATGGATTGCTAAGTCACTGATCGCTGTGGCTGCCGCGCTGGGCTTGCAGGCCGCGCAGGCACAGGGCCTGCTGTTCACGCCAGGCAGCATCAACTTCAGCAACACGGCGGCAGGCAGCGTATCGGCAGCGCAGAGCGTCACGGTGGAGTACCAGGGACCCACGCCATTCGTACTGAATGTCAGCAGCGTCACGCCGCCTGCAAACTCCGCCTTCACGGTCGTGGACAGCAGCTGCGCTGCAGGCCCCTATCCGCAATTCACGCCTTGTACGATCAGCTTTACGTTCACTGCGCCGGCTGCTGCGGGCCCTGTCACAGATGCCTTCCGCTTTGAAGTCGACAATCTTGGCACCCAGTCCATCACCCTGAACGGCTCCTCGGATGGCGCCACGCCCCAGTCCATCACCTTCAACTCCACCCCGCCCAGTCCTGCCCCTGTGGGAGGCAGCTACGATATTGCAGCCACCGGCGGTGAATCGGGCGAGCCGGTTGTTTTCTCCATCGATCCCTCAGCGGCTGCGATTTGTTCGGTCACGGGCAACACGGTAAGCTTTCTCAGCGTGGGCACCTGCGTGGTCAATGCCAACCAGGCAGGCAATGGCGCCTATTTCGCAGCCCCTCAAGAGCAGCAAAGCTTTGCGGTGACCGCAGCCCCGACCGCCAACCCCGGCACGCCCGAACCTGTGCCCGCACTGGGCGCCTGGGCAGCGGTGCTGCTGTCCAGCTTGGTGGCGGTGGCCATGGTGCTGGTGCAAACGCGGCGCAGGGTTCAGCCAGCTTAACGAACCCATAGCACCTCCAACTTCTGCCTGGCCTGCGCCACCTCCAGCGTCACCTCATCTCCCTCAGCCTTGCCCAGCAGCGCCTGGCCCAACGGCGCTTGGCTGCTGATCACCTGGATGGATTCAGCGCCGATGACCAGCTTCATGTTGCCCCCTTCAGGGCCAAGAAAGATCTGCTGCTGTCTCTCGTCCGCATCCAGCAGGCAAACCAGCGCGCCCAGCTGTATGCCCCTGCCGGCGCTATAGGGCTGCGGGCAAAAAAGCCGCCAATGGACCAGCGCCTGGTGGATGGCCTCAGCGCGCCGCGCCTGGCCCGTCGCCAGGTAGGCCGCCTCCAGGCCCAAGGTGTCGTACTTGTTCTCGGCAATATTTTCCTCGTGGGTCGCCGCTTCATGCGCCGCACTCACCGCCTGCTCGACCTGCTGCAGGTCATCGGCCAGCCGCTCCAGCACCAGCTGCTGCAGCAAGGATTTATCCACCATGAAAGAGGCCTCTTGAACAAGTTGGGGGGATGATTATGAACCGGCATGGGTTGGTCATTGCCAGACTCAGGGGCTGTGTGGAGCCGCTGGACAGAGGGTGCAGCTGCTGCTGCCCAGAATGACCTTCTTGTCATGGGTACATTCGGCAATACACCAAACGCCGCGCGCACCACCGACAATAAAAAAGCCACACAGCATCAAAAATGATAGCTGTGCAGCCAATGAATCTGGTAGGGCGTGAGGGACTTGAACCCGCGACCAAAGGATTATGAGTCCTCTGCTCTAACCAACTGAGCTAACGCCCCGGTACCACCACCTGCCAGAAGCCCTGGCGAGTGAAGCTGTGCATTCTAGCGTCTATTTCGGATGGCTCAGTGCGTTGGATACGAGCTTGGAGGTGATTCCAACGATCTGGATCATCTTCTCGTAGGGCATGCGTTTGGGGCCGATGACGCCCAGGGTGCCGACCACCTTGCCGTTGACCTGGTACGGCGTGCTGACGACCGACAGCTCCTCGACGGACAGCAGCTGGCTCTCGCCACCGATGTAGATTTGCACACCTTCTGCGCGGTTGGAGTTCTCCAGCAGGTGCAGGATCTGGGTCTTTTGCTCGAACAGGTCAAAGGCCCGGCGCAGGTTGGTCATGTCGTTGCTGAAATCGCTGACGGCCAGCAGGTTGCGCTCGCCAGCAATCACCAGTTCATGCGGCGCTTCTTGGGCGCCTTCATCCACATTCACGGCCGCCAGCATCAGTGCGGCGATCTCGTCGCGCAGGCTGTCCACTTCCTTGCGCAGCAGCTGGCGCACCTGCTCCATCGCCAAACCGGCGTAATGGGCGTTGAGGTAGTTGGCCGTCTCAATCAGCTGGCTTTGCGAGTAGTCCGACTCAGTGAAGATCACCCGGTTCTGCACATCGCCTTCGGGCGAGACCAGGATCAGCAGGATGCGCTTTTCCGACAGGCGCAAAAACTCGATATGGCGGAACGACGAGCTTTTGCGCGGCGCCTGCACCACGCCCACGTACTGCGACAGCTCCGAGAGCACGCCAGCAGCGCTGGTGATGACCTTTTGCGGCTGCTCGGGTGCAATCTCGGCCGACACCACCTGGTCCGGGTCTACGGTCAGCATGGTGTCGACAAACAGGCGGTAGCCCTTGGCCGTGGGGATGCGGCCGGCGGACGTATAGGGGCTGGCGATCAGGCCCAGGCCTTCGAGGTCGGCCATCACATTGCGGATGGTGGCCGGCGAAAAGTCCAGCCCGGGCGCCTGCGTGAGCGCGCGCGAGCCCACTGGGTGGCCATCCGCTATATAGCGTTCCACCAAGGTTTTGAGCAGCAGCCGGGCGCGGTCATCGAGCATGGGCGCATTTTATCCGTGTCCTTGGCGCCAGCAGCCGCGTTCGGGCCAGAACCAGGGATACCCAGAGGATTCCAGCCAGCAGCCGGACGCCAGAGATGGCTACCACGTACCCGACTTATGGCGCCCATGCAACAATGAAGCCGTAGCTACCCCGCGTGCCTGCCTGCAGGCGCCCGGCCAGCTCCAGGCCCAGTCCCGGCCACCGGCGCAGCCCGCCTTTGCAGGGCAGGCGGCAGCCGCCAACTGGGGCTGCTCAAGAAATTCAAAAAGATTACGCCACTTTGGTGATGTAATTTGCGTATGCAGTCTCGCTTCCAACACATTGCCCTGATCGGCAAACACCATGCGCCGCCCACTGCCGAGGTGCGCCAGCAGTCCTATGCGGCTTTCAGCCAGATCGCCTGCTATATCGAGGCCCAGGGCGGCACTGCATTCCTGGAGAAGGAAACCGCCGCCTTCACCGGCATGGAACACTACCCGACGCTCAGCATGCAGGAGATCGGTGAGCGCTGCGACCTGGTCATTGTGCTGGGCGGTGACGGCACCATGCTGGGCGTGGGACGCGAGCTGGCGCAGTACAACACGCCCCTGGTCGGCATCAACCAGGGGCGACTGGGCTTTGTGACCGATGTCCCGCTGCAGACCTTCATGGGACCGCTCTCGGCGATTCTGGCCGGCGAGTACGAAGAAGAAGTGCGCTCGATGATCCATGCCCGCGTGATGCGCGAAGGCCAATGCGTCTTCGAGGCGCTGGCCTTCAACGATGTGGTGGTCAACCGGGGCGGCACCTCGGGCATGGTCGAGCTGCGGGTCGAGGTCGATGGCCAGCTGGTGGCCAACCAGCGCGCAGACGGTTTGATCATTGCAACGCCGACGGGCTCGACGGCCTATGCGTTGTCGGTCGGCGGGCCCATCGTGCACCCGACGGTGCCCTGCTGGGTGATGGCGCCGATTGCGCCGCATATGCTGTCCAACCGGCCCAGTGTGATTCCTGACTCGCAGGAAATTTCGATCGAGGTGATTGGCGGGCGCGATGTGGCCGCCAATTTCGACATGCAGTCGCTCGCCTCCATCCTGCGTGGTGACAAGATTTTGGTGCGCAGCGCGCCGCACAAGGCGCGCTTTCTGCACCCCCGGGGCTGGAACTACTACGCCACTCTGCGCAAAAAGCTGGGCTGGAACGAAGGGGGCATTACGCCATGAGCCTCAGACGCATTGGCTTGCGTGATTTCGTCATCGTCGAGCAGCTGGAGGTGGATTTCCAGCCCGGCTTCACGGCACTGACCGGCGAGACGGGTGCCGGCAAATCGATCCTGATCGATGCTTTGCAGCTGGTGCTGGGACACCGTGCCGACACCGGTTTTGTGCGCCAGGGCGCCAGCCGCGCCGAGCTGATGGCCGAGTTCGATACGCCCGCCACGCTCGAAGGCTTTCTGGCCGACAACGACATGCCCGGCGAAGAAACGCTGCTGCTGCGCCGCGTGATCGACGCGCAGGGCAAGAGCAAGTTCTGGATCAATGGCGTGCCCGCCACCGCCACGCAGCTGCGCAGCATTGCGGGCGACTTGGTCGATATCCATGGCCAGCATGCCTGGCAGGGGCTGACCCAGCCCGAGTCGGTGCGCCAGCTGCTGGACGCCTACGCCGGTACCGACAGCACTCCCACGCAGCGCGCCTATGCGCTCTGGCGCAGTGCCGACAAGGCCTTGCAGCAAGCGCGCAGCATGGAAGAAACCCACCAGCGCGAGCGCGAACGCCTGCTCTGGCAGATCGCCGAAATCGACAAGCTCGCGCCCGGACCGCAGGAATGGGAAGAGCTCAACACCCAGCATGGGCGCCTGTCCAATGCCCAGGCCTTGATGGATGCGGCCAACAACGCGATTGCCAGCCTGGAAGGCGAAGACGGCGGCGCGCTCACCCATGTCAACCGCAGCCTGCATGCGCTGCAGGCCCAGGCCCATGTGGAGCCCGGTTTCTCCGCGATGGCCGAGTCGCTGGAATCGTGCCTGGCCCAGCTCGAGGATGTGGTGCGCTCGCTCAACGGCTACCTGCGCCATGCCGAGCTGGACCCGGACAAGCTCGAGCAGCTGGACCAGCGCCTGGGCAGCTGGATATCGCTGGCACGTCGCTACAAGCGTGCGCCCGAAGACCTACCCGCACTGCTGCAGGGCTGGCATGCCGAGCTGCTGGCGCTCGAAGCCTCCTCCGATATGGTGCAGCTGGCCAAGAACGCCCAGCAGGCGCAGGAGGCCTACCAAAAGGTCGCCACGACGCTCAGCCAGGCGCGCCAGCAGGCGGCCAAACGCTTGTCCAAAGCGATCACCGCAGCGATGCAGGACCTGGGCATGGCCGGCGGCCGTTTTGTCGCGCAGGTCAGCCCCGCACGTGAGCCGCGCAGCGATGGTATCGACGATGTGGAACTGCTGGTCGCTGGCCACCCGGGCACCGACCCCAAGCCAATCGCCAAGGTGGCCTCGGGCGGCGAGCTCTCGCGCATCTCGCTGGCCATTGCAATATCGACCAGCCAGCTCGGCCAGGCGCCCACCCTGATCTTTGACGAGATCGACTCGGGCATTGGTGGCGCGGTGGCCGATGCGGTGGGCCGCGTGATGCGGGCACTGGGGCGGGACCGCCAGGTGCTGGCCGTCACCCACCTGGCCCAGGTGGCCGCACGTGGCGACCACCACCTGCTGGTGGCCAAGCAGCGCAGCAAAAGCGGCACCACGAGCCATATCTGTACCGTGGCCGATGACGAGCGGGTCAATGAAATTGCCCGCATGCTGGGCGGCGAAAACCTCTCGGCCACGAGCCGCGCCCACGCCCAAGAGATGATTGCCGGAGGAATGAATGACCGATAAGACATCCGCCCCGCAGCCACTGGAAGTGGTGGTCATCACCGGCATGGCCGGCTCGGGCAAATCCGTGGCGCTGCATGCGCTCGAAGACGTGGGCTACTACTGTGTGGATAACTTTCCGCCTGAACTGCTGCAGGCACTCGTATCACTGGAGCACTGGCAGCACGGCAGCCGCGTGGCCATTGCGATGGATGCACGCAGCGCCAAGGGCCTGTACCTGGTGCCCGAGCAGCTCGAGCGGCTGCGCGACGCCGGGGCCCAGGTGCGACTTATCTACATGGATGCGCAGCGCGACACGCTGATGCGCCGTTTTTCGGAAACCCGCAGGCGCCACCCGCTGACCAACGAAAAACTGCAGCAAGGCCCCCGCGCGCTGGCGCAGATGATTGATGAAGAACGCGCGCTGCTGGCCGACCTGCGCGAGCAGGCCCATGTGATCGACACCAGCAACCTGCGCGGCTCCCAGCTGCAGGCCTCTATCAAGGAGTGGATCCAGGCGCCGCAATCGAGCCTGACCCTGCTGTTCCAGTCCTTTGGCTTCAAGCACGGCATCCCCATCGACAGCGACTACATGTTCGATGTGCGCATGCTGCCCAACCCCTACTACGAGCCCGAGTTGCGCCCGCACACCGGGCTGGAAGCACCGATCGCCCACTTCCTGGCGCAGCAGCCCAAAGTGCTGCAGATGCAAAACGACATCATCCGTTTTCTGGACAACTGGTTGCCCGAGCTGGTGAAGAATCACCGCAGCTATGCCACGGTGTCGGTGGGCTGCACCGGCGGCCAGCACCGCTCGGTCTACCTGGTCAATGCACTGGCCCAGCACTTTCAAGGCCGCTGGACCACCTTGCAGCGCCACCGCGAGCTGAGCGCCAAAAAAAGCTGATGCCCGCGCTGATTACTCGGCGCGCAAGGCGACGCTGAGCTGGTCGACCACGTTCGCCCAATCGGCATCGGCGGTAATGCTTTCACGCAAGAAGCGCGCTTGCGCGGGCGACCAGAATGCGGCATCTGCCAGCAGCACCTTGTGGGGCAGCGGGCGGTGGGATTCTATGAACTGGCGGATCGACGCATCATCATCGGGCAGGCCCAGTTGCTGGAAGAGCGACGAGAAGGAGTGAACCGTGGGCTCCATGGCGTACTTTCAAAGCAAGAAGATGGCTGCAGTCTAAGCGCCGTGCAGCGGCGCCCTTTGCAGGACAAGCCCGGTAAAGGACGCCAGTGCCGGTAGCCGAGCCCGCCTCAAAACCCGCGCTGCAGCAGGCTGCGAATCGGCGCGGGCAGCCCCAGATCGGGCCACTGCGCAGGCAGGCACCACTGGCCCGAAGGCGTGGGCACACCATCGCCCGAAACGGACACCCGCACCGGGTGCAGGTGCAGATCCTTGTGGGTGAGCACATGCAGGAATGGCTGGGCATGCACCGCCTCCGAGGTATCACCGTGCTGTGCCGACTGCGCAAGCAGCGCCTCTTCACTGTCGTAGACCGGCAGGCAGAACAGGCCGGCCCAGATGCCGGGCGCGGGGCGCTTTTCCAGCCAGATGGCACCGTCGGGCCGCTGCCAGCACAGCAGCCACCAGCTGGCGGCGCTGCGCTTGAGTTTCTTGGTCTTGACCGGATAGCGCTCGGGCTGGCCCTGGCGGTGGGCCACGCAATCGCCGTGCACCGGGCACAGCAGGCAGCTGGGCTTTTTGGCGGTGCAGATGGTGGCGCCCATGTCCATCATGCCCTGGGTGTAGCGCGGCATATTGCGCGCCAGGTCGGTGGTGGGCAGCAGCTCTTCGGCCAGCGCCCAGAGCTTTTTCTCGGCGGCGCTGCTGGCCAGGTCGTCCTCAAAGCCCAGCACGCGGGTGAGCACCCGTTTGACGTTGGCATCAAGTATGGCGGCGCGCTGCGCAAAGCAGAACGAGGCGATCGCGCCGGCGGTCGAACGGCCAATGCCGGGCAAGGACGAGAGTTCTTCGACCGTGTGCGGGAACGCGCCGCCAAAGCGTTCCATCACCTCCTGGGCACAGCGGTGCAGGTTGCGCGCGCGGCTGTAGTAGCCCAGGCCACTCCACAAGGCCATCACCTCTTCATCGCTGGCCGCAGCCAGATCGGCCACGGTGGGGCAGCGCTGCAAAAAGCGCTCGTAGTAGCCCAGCACGGTGCTGACCTGGGTTTGCTGCAGCATGATCTCGGACAGCCAGACGCGGTAGGCATCCTGGGTGTTCTGCCACGGCAGATGGTGTCTTCCGTGGACTGTCTGCCAGGCCACGATCTGTTCGGAAAATCGACTCACAATCGCTGTTCTCGGGGGGAGTAGTTATCGGTGGGCCTGGCCGCTCTGGGGCGGCCCGCCAGGCCCGCGTTTATTTCTGGCAGCGCTTGCAGTAATAGGTGCTGCGCTGCCCTTGCTTGATGAGCTGCACCGGCTGGCCGCATTGCGGGCAGGGCTCTCCGGCCCGGCCATAGACGCTGGCCTGCGCCTGGAAGGCACCGGCATAGCCATTGACCTGGACAAAATCGCGCAAGGTGCTGCCACCCAGCGCAATGGAGCGGGTCAGCACCTCCACAATCGCCGCATGCAGGCGTTTCGCCTGGGGCCGCGTGGTCTGGTTGGCCGGTTTGGTCGGCGAGATGCCGGCCAGGAACAGCACCTCGCTGGCGTAGATATTGCCCACGCCCACGACCACCTGGCCGCCCAGCAGCAGCTGCTTGATCGGCGTGCGCGACTTTTGCAGCCCGGCCCAGAGGTGCTCCACGTTGAAGCCGGCGCCCAAGGGCTCCACGCCCAGATTGGACAACAGCTTGGCGGCCATGCCGGAGTCGGCATCGGGCGACCAGACCACCGCCCCAAAACGGCGCGGGTCATGCAGGCGCAGCAGGTGCTGGTCGGTGAGCAAGTCAAAATGGTCATGCGGGCCCGCTGGCGCATCCATGGGGCTGACCTGCAGGCTGCCGGACATGCCAAGGTGGATCAGCACCACGCCCTGGTCCAGCACCAGCACAATGTATTTGCCCCGGCGCTGCACCTCGGTGATGGTGCGCCCGGCCAAGGCGGCGGTATCGATGCCCAGCGGCCAGCGCAAAGGTTTTCCCATGCGCACGGAGGCAATGCGCGCGCCTTGCAGCGGCGCAACCAATCCCCGCCGCGTGACTTCCACTTCTGGTAACTCTGGCACTTTCTTCCTTCTGCAAGGCCCTTGGGCATCGTTTATTATGGGCCGATGACGCAAAAACTTCGTTTACTGGCTTATTTTCTGGCCGCTGGCCTGATGACACCCGCCTTTGCAGCGCCTGCCAAAGCACCGCAGCAAGGTGCAGCCCATCGTCAGCTGTCTCTGGCGGCGGCCGAGCGGGCCGATGATGCCAGAGTGGAGCTGGATGCGGAGCTTTTTTACGAGCTGCTTCTGGGCGAAATGTATGCCTACCGCGGCGATGCGGCCACCAGCGTGGAGTTGCTGCTCGACGCCGCGCGCCGCTCGGGCGATGAGAAGGTCTACCAGCGCAGCGCGCAGCTGGCGCTGCTGTCGCGCTCGGCCACCCGTGCCACCCAAGTGGCCCAGGCCTGGAAAAGCGCCTTTCCGCAATCGCGCGCGGCCAGCCGCTACATGCTGCAGGTGATGCTCTCGACCAACCAGGGCGAGGAAACCGGCCCGCTGCTCAAGCAAGAGATCGCGCTGGCCAAGCCCGATGAAAAACTCGACTGGATCCGCGCCATCCCCAGCATCTACCGGCGCCTGAGCGACCAGGAGCTGGCCGCCCGCATTGTGCGCGAAGCGCTGACCCCCGAGCTGGAAAACCCCGCCACCGGCCCCGAATCCTGGGCTGCCATTGGCCGTATGGAGCTGGCCGCCGACCAGAAGAGCCAGGCGCTCGCGTCCGCCCGCCGGTCGCTGCAACTCAATCCCGACAATGAAAGCGCAGCCAAGCTGGCCGCAGACCTGGTCAACGCCGGCGTGCCCGGGGCTGAGGCGCTGGTGGTGGATTTTTTGGACAAGTCCAAGAGCGGCGAGGCCCACCTGGCCTATGCACGCAGCCTGATGAACGCCGAGCGCTTTACCGAGGCCAAGGCCCAGCTGGACAATGCCACGCGCCTGAGCCCCGAATCTGCCGACGCCTGGATGCTGAAGGCCGCGCTGGAGGCCCAGCTCAAGCAGTACACCGAGGCCGATGTCTCGCTGCTCAAGCTCGACACCTTGATCGACAAATTCCCCTCGGCCGTGCTGCAGCGCGAAGTGCGCATCCAAAGCCTGATGCTGCGCGAGCAGATGGCCGAGGCCCAGCAGAAATGGGCCGAGGCCGACCGCTGGGCCGATGAGATCGCCAAGGCCGGCAATATCGCGCTGGCCACCTTGCGCAAGGCCTCCATCCAGATGCAGCAAGGCAACTACGACGCCGCAGCGGCCCTGCTGGAGCAACTGCCCGAGGGCAATGCCGGCGAGGCGCGCGCCAAGCTGGCCGCGCAGGTGCAGCTGCAAAAGACGGCCAAGAACTATGCGAAAGCGCTGGAGCTGCAAGGGCGCCTGGTTGCGCTGCAGCCGCAAGACCCCGATGCACTGTATGAGCAGGCCATGCTGGCTGAACGCATGAACAACATGGAACTGGCCGAGACCCAGCTGCGCCGGCTGATCGAGCTGCGGCCCGATTTTCACCATGCCTACAACGCGCTGGGCTACTCGCTGGCCGACCGCGGCCTCAAGCTCGATGAGGCCAAAAGCCTGATCGAGAAAGCGCTGAGCATGTCGCCCGGTGATCCCTTCATCACCGACAGCCTCGGCTGGGTGGAGTTCAAGCTGGGCAACCTCGAGCGCGCCGCCGAGCTGCTGGAGCAGGCCTACACCAAGCAACCCGATGCCGAGATTGGCGCCCACCTGGCCGAAGTCTGGTGGAAACAGGGCAAGACCCGGCCCGCCGAAGAGCTGCTGCGCACGGTTCTGAAGACCGCACCCAATAACGACATGGTCAAGAAGACCTTTGAGCGCCTGGGAATCAAGCCATGATAGGTGTGCAGCGCAGGCAGCTCTGCCTGGCCACCATCGGCGCCGGCCTGCTGCCCCTCCTCTCGGCCTGCAGCACGGCTGCGCGCCAGCTCGAAGCGGCCCCGGGCAAGACCTACTGGTCAGGCCGCATGTCGGTGCAGGTGCTGGACAGCCCTCCGCAAACCACCAGCGGCAGCTTTGAGCTGTCGGGCAGCCCCGACTCGGGCGAGCTGGTGCTGCTCAACCCGCTGGGCAATATCGTTGCGCGCGTGCAATGGTCACCCGGCCAGGCGAGCGCACAGCAAGGCACGCAAACCCGCCAGGCCAGCTCGCTCGATGAGTTGACGCAGACCTTGCTGGGCACCAGCTTGCCGATTGCCGCGCTGTTTGACTGGCTGCAGGGCCAGCCCACGGTGGCCGCGGGCTGGCAGGCCGATCTGGAAGCGCGCAGCGAAGGCAAGATTCTGGCCCGCCGCCTCGACCCGCTACCCGAAGCCAACCTGCGCATCGTGCTCGACGCGCCATGATTTTTTTGTGAGACGATCCATGCGTACGCTGTACGACGTTCCTGCGCCTGCCAAGCTCAACCTGTTCCTGCACATCACCGGCAGACGCGCGGATGGCTACCACCTGCTGCAGTCGGTCTTCATGCTGATCGACTGGGCCGACACGCTGCACCTGGAGCTGCGCAGCGGCGGCCAGATCAGCCGCGAAGACCTGAACACCCCCCTGCCCGCCGATGACCTGATCACCCGCGCCGCGCGGGCCTTGCAGCAGGCCACCGGCTGCAGCCAGGGCGTACACATTGGCGTGCATAAAAACCTGCCGGCCCAGGCGGGCATGGGTGGCGGATCATCGGATGCTGCCAGCACCTTGCTGGCCCTGAACCAGCTCTGGGATTTGAAGCTCTCGCGCAGCGAACTGCAGCGCATCGGCTTGACGCTGGGCGCCGATGTTCCGTTTTTTATTTTTGGAAAATCGGCTTGGGTCGAAGGAATCGGTGACATAATACGTCCACTCGAAAACGAGCAGCAACTAGCAGACACCGCGCTGGTAGTTGTGAAGCCGCAAGAGGGTCTGGATACGAAACTTATTTTTTCAAGTCCGAACCTAAAACGCGATTCAGAAGCTGCTACAATGACGAGCTTCGCTGCAGAGAACTTTGACTTCGGTCGAAACGACTTGCAGCCGGTCGCAGAAAGCCTGTGCCCTTCGATAAAAAAAGTTTCTGACTTTTTGAAATCACAAGGATTACATGCTAGAATGACGGGCTCAGGTAGCGCAGTTTTCGCAGTGAAGAAAATGCAAGCTAATAGCTGCCAGAGCAGTTTTTCACAAGACTGGACAGTGAAAGATTGCACAAGTCTGATGGAACATCCTCTCAGAGGCTGGACCCAAGACTGAAAGTTTCAAAGGATTGGTGATGCTTAGCACCAATTCTTGTAGGGGAGTCGCCAAGCTGGTTAAGGCACCGGATTTTGATTCCGGCATGCGAAGGTTCGAATCCTTCTTCCCCTGCCATATTTCTTACCGCGTACAAGCAACGCACACAGCTAACCCATACCCACTGGGACGCTATGCAAGACCATCATCCAGACTTCATGGTTTTCACTGGCAACGCCAACCGCGAACTTGCCTCTGAAATTGCACAACACCTCCATACCTCACTGGGTAACGCCGACGTAGGCCGCTTCTCTGACGGTGAAGTCACCGTTGAGATCAAGCAAAACGTGCGTACCCGTGATGTGTTCGTGGTGCAACCCACCTGTGCGCCCACCAACGACCATCTGATGGAACTGCTGGTGATGGTCGACGCCTTGAAGCGTGCATCGGCTGAGCACATCTGCGCGGTGATCCCCTATTTCGGCTACGCCCGCCAGGACCGCCGTGTTCGCTCGACCCGCGTGCCCATCACGGCCAAGGTCGTGGCCAACATGCTGCAAGCCGCTGGAGTGAGCCGCGTGCTGACGATGGACCTGCACGCCGACCAGATCCAGGGCTTCTTCGATATTCCGGTGGACAACATCTATGCATCGCCTGTGCTGCTGGGTGATCTGCGCCAGAAGAACTACGAAGACCTGATCGTTGTGTCCCCGGACGTTGGTGGTGTGGTGCGTGCACGCGCGCTGGCCAAGCAACTCCATTGCGATCTGGCCATCATCGACAAGCGCCGCCCCAAGGCCAATGTCTCCGAAGTCATGCATGTGATCGGTGACATCGACGGCCGCAACTGCGTGATCATGGACGACATGATCGATACCGCAGGCACCTTGGTGAAGGCGGCGGAAGTGCTCAAGGAACGTGGCGCCAAGAAGGTCTACGCTTACTGCACGCACCCCATTTTCTCGGGCCCGGCCATCGAACGTATCGGCAACGGTGCGGCTCTGGACGAAGTCGTGGTGACCAACACCATCCCGCTGTCGGCCGAAGCGCGCAACTGCAGCAAGATTCGCCAGTTGTCGGTGGCACCGCTGATCGGTGAGACCATCCACCGCATCGCCACCGGCGAATCGGTGATGAGCCTGTTCCAGGAAGCCGACTGATCAAAGGGCCCGCAAGGCCCTTTTTCTGCTTTCTGCTAAAATAGATAGTTTTCGCTGGCCGCTGCAATTTGTAGCGGCCTTTTTAACCGGGTGAACTGGTCGCGGTTCATCCCACATTGGAGTAATAAAATGAACGTTGTCGCTTTTGCGCGCGCTAAGCAAGGTACGGGTGCGAGCCGCCGCCTGCGTAATTCTGGCCGTACGCCTGGCATCATCTACGGTGCCGCTGCTGAGCCTCAGTTGATCGAAGTGGACCACAACAGCCTGTGGTACGCCCTCAAGAAGGAAGCTTTCCACGCATCCGTGCTGGAACTGGACCTGGACGGCGCCAAGAGCCAAGTGCTGCTGCGCGACGTGCAATACCACCCCTACAAGCAGCTGGTGCTGCACATCGACTTCCAACGCGTCGATGCCAACACCGCGCTGACCATGAAGGTGCCCGTCCACTTCAGCGGTGCTGAAGAGTCCCCAGCAGTGAAGATCGACAAGTGCCTGGTGACCCCAGTTGTGACCGAAATCCAAGTGATCTGCATGCCCAAGGACCTGCCCGAATTCATCGCGGTGGACCTGAGCAAGCTGGAAAAGGGTTCGACCGTCCACCTGAAGGACATCGCTCTGCCCAAGGGCGTGAAGCTGGCTGCACAAACCAACCCTGCGCTGGTGTCCGTGGCTGCTCCTGCTGCTGCTGAACCTGCAGAAGGCGAAGCGCCTGCTGCTTAATCGCACAGCAAGCTGCTGACGCCTCTGGCGTCTGCAAGCCAGAGGCTGCATTGCTGGTCAATGCAGCCTTTTTTCATTCTTCCCCTACTTCACTCCATCCGCCCATGATCAAGCTGTTTGTTGGCCTCGGCAACCCCGGCCCTGAATACGAAGGCACGCGCCACAACGCCGGCTTCTGGTGGATTGATGCGCTGGCCCGGGATTTGCGCCTGCAGCTGGTGCCTGACCGCAATTACTATGGCCTGGTCGCACGTACTTCGGTGCAGGGTGAGTCGGTCTGGCTGCTCGAGCCGCAGACCTTCATGAACCTGTCGGGCAAGTCGGTCGGCGCGCTCGCACGCTTTTTCAAGATCCAGCCCGAAGAGATTCTGGTGGTGCACGATGAGCTCGATCTGCCGCCCGGCCAGGTCAAGCTCAAGCGCGGCGGTGGCCACGGCGGCCACAATGGCCTGCGCGATATCCATGCCCAGCTGGGCTCGTCCGATTACTGGCGCCTGCGCATCGGCATTGGCCACCCCGGTGACAAGCAGGAGGTGCCCAACTGGGTGCTGCGCAAGCCAGCGCCCGACCAGCGCAAGCTGATCGAGGACAGCATCATCCATGCGCTGCAGGCCTCGCCTGAGCTGCTGGCCGGCGACATGGAAAAGGCCACGCTCAAGATCCACACCACCAAGCCCCAGCGCCCCAAGCCGCCACGCCCAGAGGCCCTCTGAGCGCACCGGGCTACACGCCCATCCCCCCGATCACCCCGCAGTCACAGGCCCTTGTCGGCCTGCAGGCGCACATAGCGCTGCATCAAGGTGGGCTTGTCTTCCTGAAAATCGGGGTGCACCGGAATGCAGGCGACCGGGCAGATCTGCACGCACTGGGGCTCATCGAAATGGCCCACGCATTCGGTGCAGCGGTGCGGATCGATCTCGTAGTAGTCCTCCCCCATCGAGATGGCATCGTTGGGGCACTCGGGCTCACACACATCGCAGTTGATGCACTCATCGGTAATCATCAAGGCCATGGATGCGTCTCCAAGATTCCAGCACGGGGGAAGAAGTGTGACATGAGCGACATTATCCCGCGACCTCCTTAGCCATACTCGTGGCACTGCGAGTAAGCATGTATGGTGTGTCGGAATTGTTCGCGTTATGCTTGCCGCTGCGAAAAAATACAACAAGCACCAGCAGGTCTGCGCGCCTTTCCTAACCACGACGGCTACCCATGGGTCTTTTCATTCTCAAGCGCACACTCACCTTGCTGCTCACCTTGTTGGGCACCTCGATTGTCGTCTTCCTCGTTCTGGAGATCCTGCCGGGCAACGCCGCCCAGATGTTGATGGGGCCCGATGCCGCGCCCGAAGCAGTCGCTGAACTGGCCGAGCAGCTCGGGCTCAACCAGCCCGCCTGGGAGCGCTATGTGCACTGGATCTGGGGCCTTGTGCACCTGGACCTGGGCAACAGCTACAGCTACGGCACCCCTGTCATCGAACTGATTGCCGAGCGCATGGCGCTCACCTTGCCGCTGGCCTTGATGGCGATGGCCATCACCACCGTGGTGGCGCTGGCCGCCGGCATCTATGCCGCCAGCCGCCACAACAAGCTCGGTGATGTCAGCGTCATGGGCATGGCTCAGCTGGGCATTGCCATCCCCAATTTCTGGTTCGCCATCTTGCTGATCCTGCTGTTTTCGGTGCACCTCAAATGGTTCTCGGCCGGCGGCTTTCCGGGCTGGAGCGAGGCCTCGGGCGGCTCGCCCTGGGCCGCGCTCAAGTCGCTGATGCTGCCGGCCTTGTCGCTGGCCGTGGTGCAGGCGGCCATCCTGGCGCGCATCACGCGCTCGTCGGTGCTGGAGGTGCTGCGTGAGGACTTTGTGCGCACCGCCCGGGCCAAGGGCCTGTCGCAACGCGCAGCGCTCTACGGCCATGTGCTGCGCAATGCGCTGGTTCCGGTGGTCACCGTCATGGGCCTGCAGTTTGCCGAACTGATGGCCGGCACGATCGTGGTCGAGAACGTGTTCTACCTGCCCGGCATGGGCCGGCTGATCTTTCAGGCCATTGCCAACCGGGACCTGATGGTGGTGCGCAACTGCGTGATGCTGCTGGCCGCCATGGTGGTGATCGTCAATTTCGTGGTGGACCTGCTCTATGCCTGGATCGACCCCCGCACCAAAGCCAGCGATATCTGAGCACGCCATGCAACCGCCTACCTCCGTCGCCCCTACCTTGCCCACGCCCGCTGCCAGCGCAGCGCCTGGCCACACGGCATCCCGCAACGCACTGTGGCGCCGCGCCCTGCGCAACCCCAGCTTCATGATTGGACTGGTGCTCACGGCCCTGCTCTTGCTCGCCGCTGGCCTGTCCTATGTCTGGACGCCGCACTCGGCCTTCGAGATGAACATGGAGGCCAAGCTGCAAGGGCCGTCGCTCGCCCACTGGCTGGGCACCGATGCCTATGGGCGCGATGTCGCCTCGCAGCTGCTGCTGGGCGCGCGCGCCTCCATTTTGGTGGGCGTCATTGCCGTGGGCATCGGCGTGGTGGTGGGCACGGCGCTGGGCCTGCTGGCCGCTGCCAAACGCGGCTGGGTCGAAGAGGCCATCATGCGCCTGGCCGATTTCTCGCTGGCCTTCCCCGCCATCCTCTCGGCCATCATGCTGACCGCTGTGTTCGGCCCGGGCATCATCAATGCCATTGTGGCCATCGGCATCTACAACATCCCGATGTTCGCCCGCATCGCGCGCGGCTCGGCCAACACCATCTGGGGGCGCGAATATGTCACCGCCGCCCGCGCCTGCGGCAAGGGTGCCTGGGCCATTACCTGGCAGCATGTGCTGCCCAATATCTCGGCCACCTTGATCGTGCAGAGCACCATCCGCTTTGCGATTGCGATCCTGGCCGAGGCCGCACTGTCCTACCTGGGCCTGGGCACGCAGCCGCCGCAGCCGTCCTGGGGCCGCATGCTGAGCGAGGCGCAGACCTTGATGTTCCAGGCGCCGCTCTTGGCCGTGTTCCCGGGCGTGGCGATTGCGTTGTCGGTGCTGGGCCTCAACCTGCTGGGCGACGGTCTGCGCGACCTGCTTGACCCGCGTCTGGCCCGCAAGCGCTAAGGAGTCGCCATGGCACTGATCGATGTACAGCACCTGGAAATCGTGCTGCAAACCCACCGAGGCCCCGCCCGCGCCGTGCGCGATGTCAGCTTCCAGATCGAGCGCGGCCAGGCCCTGGGCCTGATTGGCGAGTCGGGCTGCGGCAAGTCCATCACGGCCATGGCCTTGATGGGCCTGCTGCCCGAATCGGCCCAGGTCAACGGCAGCGCCCAGCTCGACGGCCAAAGCCTGGTGCAGCAGCCCGACCACTGGTGGCGCAGCGTGCGCGGCAACCGCATTGCGATGATCTTCCAGGAGCCGATGACGGCGCTCAACCCGGTGCACACCATTGGCCGCCAGATCAGCGAACCGCTGCGCCTGCACAAGGGCTGGAGCGCGCGCCAGGCCCGTGAAGAGGCGATTGCGCTGCTCGACCGCGTCGGCATCGCCCAACCGGCGCAGCGCTTTGATGCCTATCCGCACCAGTTCTCGGGCGGGCAGCGCCAGCGCATCACGATTGCAATGGCGCTGGCCTGCGGCCCCGATCTGCTGATCGCCGATGAGCCCACGACGGCGCTGGACGTCACCATCCAGCAGCAGATCCTGGATCTCATCAACGGGCTGGTGCAGGAGCGCCAGATGGCCTTGCTGCTGATCTCGCACGACCTGGGCGTGATCTCGCAGAATGTCGACAAGATGGTCGTGATGTATGGCGGCACGGTTGTCGAATCGGGCAGCACCGAGGCCGTGTTCGAGCACATGGCCCACCCCTACACCCGAGGCCTGCTGGCCGCGCGCCCCAGCATGCAGCCGCGCATCCAGGGCCAGCCCCAGCGCCTGCACACCATTGCCGGCTCGGTGCCCGAGCTGGTCGACCTGCCCGCCGGCTGCACCTTTGCCGGGCGCTGCAGCTTTACCCAGCCGCCCTGCTTTGTGCAAAGGCCGCCCAGCGTGGCGCTGCCATCGACCCATCCGCAGGAGACTCACCAGGTGCACTGCCTGCGCCCCGAGGCCTACGCCATCGCCACCCAGACCCCTGACGAGACCCCCGCATGACGGCAGCCCCCCACGACACCCCCTTGCTGCAAGTGCGCGACCTGGTGCGCACCTACACCCTGCCCCGCGAAAAGCTGTTTTCCGCGCCCCCCACGGTGCAGGCTCTCAAGGGAGTGAGCTTTGAGCTGCATGCCGGCCAGAGCCTGGGCATCGTTGGCGAGTCGGGCTCGGGCAAGTCCACCTTGGCGCGCCTGGTGATGGCGCTCGACCAGCCCACCGCCGGCCAGGTGCTGCTCGAGGGCCAGGACCTGCACCGCATGGAGGCGGCCGCACTGCAGCGCGCGCGCAAGGATTTCCAGATGGTGTTCCAGGACCCCTATGGCTCACTCGACCCGCGCCAGACGGTCGAGCGCATCGTCAGCGAGCCGCTGCAGGCGCAAAAGACCGCCTCGCGCGCCGAGCAGCGCGAGCGCGCCAGCCAGGTGCTGCAGCAGGTGGGCCTGCGCGCGCAGGATGTGGACAAGTACCCGCATGAGTTCTCCGGCGGCCAGCGCCAGCGCATTGCCATCGCCCGCGCACTGATCACCAAGCCCCGGCTGATCATTGCCGACGAGCCCGTCAGCGCGCTGGACGTGTCGGTGCAGGCCCAGGTGCTCAATCTGATGCAGGACCTGCAACGCGAGCACGGCATCACCTACCTGCTCATCAGCCACGACTTGGCTGTCATCAACCACCTCTGCGACGCCGTGGTGGTGCTCTACCAGGGCGAGATCGTCGAGCGCGGCGCGCCCAGCCAACTGTTCCAGCATGCCCAGCATCCCTATACGCAAAAACTGGTGCAGGCCGTGCCCCAGGTGCGGCCACGCCGACACCGCATGCCAGCAGGGATTGGCGCAAGTCCTGTATAACCGTGCTTGAGCTTCTCGGCGCGCTCCGCAAGGGCGTCGCCACTCCGCAGCTTTCCCCCATAAATTGAATAAAACCCTATCCAAGGAGTACCCGGATGCTGAACCGTAGACACCTGCTTGCCGCAGGCACTCTGGCACCGCTGCCACTGTGGCTGCCTGGCATCGCCCAGGCACAGGCCAAGAAAGACACCGTTGTGCTGGGCATGACGCTGGAGCCGCCAGGGCTGGACCCAACCGCCGGCGCCGCCTCGTCGATTGCCGAGATCACGCACTACAACCTGTATGAGACGCTGACCAAGATCAACTCGGACGGCAGTGTCTCGCCGCTGCTCGCCGAGAGCTGGGAAGTCTCGCCCGATCTCAAGAGCTACACCTTCAAGCTGCGCAAGGGGGTGACTTTTCACAACGGCGAGCCCTTCAACGCCAACAGCGTCAAGTTCTCCTTTGACCGCGCAGCCGGCGAGAAAAGTACCAACAAGGACAAGCGCACCTTCGCCAACCTGACGGCCCAGGTGGTGGACGAGCACACGGTGGTGATCCTGAACAAGGAGATCGACCCGGACCTGCTGTTTGTGCTGGGCCAGGCCACATCGATCATCGTCGAGCCCAAGAGCGCCGACAGTAACGCCACCAAGCCCATCGGCACCGGCCCCTACAAGCTGGGCAACTGGAGCAAGGGCGCCTCCATCACCCTGGAGGCCTGGCCGCAGTACCGCAACCCCGGCAGCATCCGCATCCGCCGCGCCACCTTCCGCTTCATCTCGGATGCGGCTGCGCAAGTCGCTGCGCTGCTGGCTGGTGATGTGGACATCTTCCCGCGCGTCTCGGCCCGTGGCATCGACCAGTTCAAGACCAACCCGCGCTACCAGGTGGTCATCTCCGGCTCACGCGCCAAGACCATCGTCGCCATCAATGAGCGCCGCAAGCCACTCGACGATGTGCGTGTGCGCCGCGCGCTGTCTGCCGCCATCGACCGCAAGGCCGTCATCGCCGGCGCCGCCGAAGGCCTGGGCGTGCCGATTGGCAGCCACTATGTGCCCGGCGCCTATGGCTATGTGGACACCACTGGCATCAACCCCTTTGATGTGGAAAAGGCCAAGAAGCTGTTGGCCGAGGCCGGCGTGAAGACCCCGCTGAGCCTGAGCATGACCCTGCCCCCCACGCCCTACGCGCGCCAGGGCGGCGAGATCATTGCCGCGCAACTGGCCAAGATCGGGGTCGAGGTCAAGCTGCAGAACGTGGAATGGGCGCAGTGGCTCTCGGGCACCTACACCAACAAGAACTACGACCTGTCGCTGATCTCGCATGTCGAGCCTTTTGATCTGGAGAACTACACCCGGCCCGATTACTACTGGGGCTACAAGTCCGAGAAGTTCAACAAGCTGTTCGAACAGATCAAGCTCGAAGCGCGCCCGGCCGACCGCTCGCGCCTGCTGGGCGAGGCACAGCGCCTGCTGGCCGAAGATGCCGCCAACGTCTACCTGTACCAGCCGCAGTGGGTGACGATTGCCGCCAAGAACGTGCGAGGTCTCTGGAAGGACATGCCGATCTTCATCAACGACCTGTCATCCATGTACTGGGCTTGAACCCGGTCTTGCGCTAGGCTTCAAACCAGCACACCGCCCATCTACGGCTCTGCCCGGATGGGCTTTTTTCATTGAACACCTACTCCACTCCCGCCCTCTGCCCGATATGACCGCGTTGCACGATTGGCCCGCCACAGCGCTGCTGGCCGCCTACCAAAAGCAAGAACTCTCCCCTGTCGATGTCATGCAATCCGTCATCGACCATGTCGCGCAGTGGGAGCCGCACCTCTGCGCCACCTACCTGTACCGGCCCGAAGAGGCACTGGCGCAGGCACGGGCCAGCGAAGCGCGCTGGCACAAGGGCGCACCCGCCGGTCTGCTCGATGGCCTGCCGGTGACCATCAAGGAAAACATCGCCACCCAGGGTGACCCACTGCCCGCCGGCACCGCTGCCGTCACGCTGGTGCCCGCAGCCGCCGATGCACCGCCCGCCGCCCGCCTGCGAGAGGCCCATGCCATCTGCTTCAGCAAGACCACGATGCCCGACTACGGCATGCTGTCGTCGGGGCTGTCGAGCTTTCACCCGCTGGCGCGCAACCCCTGGGACCTGAGCAAAGGCCCGGGCGGCTCCAGCGCGGGCGGCGGTGCGGCAGCGGCTGCCGGCTACGGCCCGCTGCACATCGGCACCGACATCGGTGGCTCGCTGCGCCTGCCGGCCAGCTGGTGCGGTATCTACAGCCTCAAGCCCAGCCTGGGCCGCATCCCTATTGACCCGCCTTACCAAGGCCGTGCCGCAGGCCCGATGACCCGCAGCGTGGACGATTCGGCGCTGATGATGCAGGTGCTGTCGGCCCCCGATGCGCGCGACACGATGAGCCTGCCCGCACAGGACATTGCCTGGAGCACGGTGGCCACCACCGGCGTGGACTTTATCCGGGGAAAACGCATTGGCCTGTTGCTCGATGCCGGCTGCGGCCTGCCGCTGCAGCCCGAGGTGCGCGCGGCCATCGAGCAGGCCGCAGCGCTGCTGGAAGCCGCTGGCGCGCAGATCACGCCAATGCAGCCCTTCATGACGCCTGCGATGCTGGACGGCATGGACCGCTTCTGGCGCATGCGCTCGCTGAGCGATCTGCAGGCGCTCAGCAGCGCGCAGCGCGACAAGGTGCTGCCCTATATCCGCGCCTGGGCCGAGAGCGCCGAGGGCATGAGCGGCAGCGCGGTCTTCCAGGCCAGCCAACAGTTCCACCAGGTACGTCTGGCCACCGTCAAAGCCTGCAGCGCGTTTGACTTTGTGATCTCGCCCGTCGCGCCGCATGTTGCGTTCGATGCCCAATGGCCCTCGCCCACCAACGACCCCTTGCGCCCGCTCGAGCACATCGGCTTTACCGTGCCCTACAACATGTCGGAGCAGCCGGCCGCATCCATCAACTGCGGCTACACCGCCTCCGGCCTGCCTATTGGCCTGCAGATCGCCGGTGCGCGTTTTGACGACCTGGGCGTGTTGCAGCTGTCGCGCGCTTTCGAGCAGATCCGCGGCCCGCAAAAGCCCTGGCCCCAGCCGCCCCAGGCATGAGACAAGGAGGGCAGCGCATGGGCACGCAGCAGGACCTGTATGGCAACCCGGTCAGCAGCGATGCAGCCGCCCTGCCCTACCTGAACGACTTTGCCGAAGGCTTTGTTGCCTGCGAGATGCGCGTGCTGCGCATCCTGGACATCGCAGCGCAGGACCCCAGCCCGCTGGTGCAAACCTGGTGCGCCGCGCTCCATCTATTTGCCGAAGATGCGCAGGCCGCCCGGCAGGCGCGGCCCTTTTTGCAGCGTGCCCGCGCCCAGCTGGCGCAGGCCCATGAGCGCGAAGCACAGTGGCTGGCCGCCGTCGAGGCCTGGGCCGATGGCGACACGCCCTTGGCTGCGCAAAGGCTCGAAGCACTGCTGCAGCACTACCCGCGCGATCTGGCCGCGCTCAAGCTCGCGCACTACCATGCCTTCAACCTGGGCGACTCGCCCGCCATGCTGCGCATGGCGCTGGCGGCCCAGGCGCACTGCGCCGATATCCCCTACTTCCACGGCATGCTGGCCTTTGCCTATGAGCAATGCCATCTGCTGGGCCAGGCCGAGCGCGCGGCGCGCCAGGCGCTGCAGTTGCGCTTCAAGGAGCCCTGGGCCCACCATGCGCTGGCCCATGTGCTGCTGACCCAAGGCCGTGTGGACGAGGGTCTGGCCTTCATGCAAAGCGCGAGCAGCAGCTGGACGGGGCTCAACTCCTTCATGCAGACGCACAACTGGTGGCACCTGGCGCTGTTCCTGATGGAGGATGCGCGCCATGACGAAGCGCTGCAGCTGCATGACAGCCAGGTCTGGGGCGTCGTGCCGGCCTATTCGCAGGACCAGATCGGCTCCATATCGCTGCTGGCGCGGCTGGAGCTCGAAGGCGTCGATGTCGGCCCGCGCTGGCAGCAGCTCAGCCCCTACCTGCTGCAGCGCCAGCATGACCATGTGCTGCCTTTTCTGGACCTGCAATACCTCTACGGCCTGGCACGCGCCGGGCAATGGGAGGCCGCGCAGCAGTTGCTGGTCAGCATGCAAGGCCATGCCGATGCGCAGGTCCAACCCCGGCTGCGCACGGCCTGGCAGGATGTCTGCCTGCCCGCCGCGCAGGGCCTGCTGGCCCATGCCCAAGGCCAGTACGGCCAGGCCGCCCATCAGCTGGGGCCCTTGATTGCACGCCTGGTCGAGGTCGGCGGCAGCCACGCCCAGCGCGACCTGTTCAACCAGCTGTACTGGAGCGCCTTGCGGCACAGCGGCCAGTGGACGGCCTTGCAAAACCTGGTGCAGCCCTGGCACAACCAGCAGCCCCAATCCAAACGGCTGGCAGCGCATATGCGGCGCATTTACCAGGGGCTGGGCTTGCCGCCCTCCCTGGCGGCTTGAACTGCCATTTCGCCCTGTTGGACGGCCTCAGCGCTGCGCGGTCGCCAGCTTGACCGCCAGGCCCACAAACACCACGGCGGTGATCTTGTTGAGCCAGAACTGCGCGCGTGGCGAGCGCAGCAGCAGATTGCCAAAGGCGCCCGAGAACAGCGCAATGGCGCCAAACACCAGGAACGCGGCCAGGATAAACACGGCGCCAAAGACAAAGATCTGCGGGCCGACCGGGCCGATGGCCGGGTCGGCAAACTGCGGCAAAAAGGCCAGGAAGAAGATCAGCACCTTGGGGTTGGTGAGGTTCATCACCACGCCCCGGCGAACCATCACCAGCAAGTCCTTGCCCGCCATCTCGGTACGCAAGCTTGCGCTATCGGCCGCGCCAGCACCGGATTTTTCTGCAGCCACCGGTGCCCGCCATGCGCCCCAGGCCAGATAAGCCAAGTAGGCCGCGCCACACCACTTGAGCACCGTGAACGCGATGCTGGACGCCGCAAACACTGCTGCCAGCCCCAGCGCCACCGCCGCGGTGTGCACCACCACGCCCAGGCACAGGCCCACCACCACGGCAATCCCCACCCGCCAGCCGCGCTGGATCGATTGCATCAGCACAAACAGGTTGTCCGGCCCGGGCGACAGCGCCAGCAGCACAGCAACACCAAAAAAGGCCAGCAGGGATTGGAGAGTAGGCATGGCAAGGTCTTTTAATCAAGGACCGGCACATTATGGCCTGCCGCCCAGTGTGCAGTCTCAGGCCCCGCCTACGCGCGCGACAGCGGTGCCGTCACAATCCAGCCTTCCAGCGGATCAGTGCCCGGCGGCAGGCCATAGAGCGCATCGCCCTGTAAATGGCAGCGCAGGCCCCAGGCCGCCTGCAACATGCAGATGGCGGCATCGAGGTGGTCGCCGCTGGCGTCATCGCGCATGCTACCCAGTTGCGCCGGGCTAGCCAGCAGGCGCAGCTGCAGCGAATGGGCACCCTGCAGCAGGGCATCCAGCACCTGCTGGCGGGCAGCAGTGCGCTCGGGCGTCTGGCGCTGGCGGTCATCGCTTTTGTAGCTGCGCCGGCCGATCAGCTCGCGCGCCAGCATGCCGGGGTAGGCCTCCAGCGCGACGCGGCTACTTTCTCTGCGCAGCAGACCGGGGAAATCCGCGCCCACCGCCAGCAGTCGGGGCAGACCAGCATGCAGCATCCAGGCGACGGGCGGGTTAACCCATTTCATCGACGGGCTGGAGCCTGCGGGCCAATCGGTGGCGCGGTGGGCAAATTTGCCGCCGGCGGGCCGGGCGTCACAAAAGGCTTTGAACAGCGCGCGGATCTCGCTGCGCTCCAGGCCAGCATAGTGCTGCATGCAGGCCTGCCAATCGCGGGGCCAGCCCAGGTGCATCACCAGCTCGCGCGGCAGCGCAAACGGCAGGTCAAAGCCGCCGACCCAGGCCGGCTGCTGCTGCAAAAAGTCCTGCCACTGCGCCAGCGTGGCAAAGCGCTCAAAGCCCCGCAGCGCCACCGTGCCCGCCTCGGCATCCAGATGGCCCCAGGCCACAACCACGGGCTTGCGCCGGCTCGGGCTGCTGCTGAAATCGCAGCCCAGCACCGGTGGCAGCGCAGCGCCTGGCATCGCTCAGCCCAGTCCCAGCGCGACCACGCCCACGCCAATCAGCAGCGCGCCAGCAATGCGCAGCAGGCGGTCACCCTCGCCCAGCAGCTTGCCGCCAATCAGCGCGGCAAACAGCATCGAGACCTCACGCGCAGGCGCCACATGCGAGATCGGCGCAGTCTGCACTGCATACAGCACCAGCACATAGGCCATGGGGCTGAAGATGGCGACAACCAGCGCAAAGCGCCATTGCTGCAACCACAGGCGCCGGGTCTCAGCCCAGTTCATCATGCCCAGCGGCGCGAGCATCACCACGCGCACCAGGTTGCCCATATAGTCGAGCAGGATGGGCGAGAGCAGCATCACCTTGACGGCATAGCTGTCCACCACCGTATAGGCGGCAATGAACAGGCCCGTGAGCAGCCCGTAGTACAGGCC
Organism: Comamonas koreensis; assembly: GCF_014076495.1. NCBI lineage: Bacteria > Pseudomonadati > Pseudomonadota > Betaproteobacteria > Burkholderiales > Comamonadaceae > Comamonas > Comamonas koreensis. The sequence goes on from NZ_CP043575.1 coordinate 4,657,155, forward strand.
CTTGATGGTGCGATCGCGGGCCTCGCCGGGACCGGGCCGGGTGGCGGCGCGCAGCATGGCCGGGCCGCCGGCAATCAGGAATACGCCCGCAACCACCGCGGCAATGCCTACCGCGCCCAGGCTGGACAGGTGCTCGCCCAGAAACAGCACCGCCACCATCGACGAGATCAGCGGCCCGCTGCCGCGCGCCAGCGGGTAGACCACGGTGAGATCGGCCACGCGGTAGCCGCGCAGCAAGGTGACGAAGTAAAAGATATGCAGCAAGGCGCTGGCCGAGACAAAGGCCCATTCGGTCATGCCCCACTGGGGCACCACATCCTTGCCCACCCACCAGCCCACCGGCAGCCACACCAGCGCATTGAGCACCGAGGTAAACAGCGAAAAGCGAGCATCGCCCCCGGCTTTCTTGGCGACGATGTTCCAAAAAGCGTGGATGATGCCGGCCGCGATGATGAGCGTGAAAGCGTGGAGCGTCATGGCTGGGGAGGCGGTGGAAGCGAGGCGAAAGATGCGAGACGGAAAAAAATAACCCGGGTCGGGCCCGGGTGTCACACCGTCAGGGTGCGGATCAGTTGCCTGCGCGCTGCGGAATCAGCGACAAAAACTCGCGCCGCAGATTCGGGTTTGTGAGGAACTCGCCCCGCATGACCGAGTTGAGCATCTTGGAGTCCATCTCGCGCACACCGCGCCAGGACATGCAAAAGTGCGAGGCCTCCAGCACCACGGCCAGGCCGTCGGGCTGGGTCTTCTTCATGATCAGATCGGCCAGCTGCACGATGGCCTCTTCCTGGATCTGGGGGCGGCCCAGCACCCAGTCAACCAGGCGCGCGTATTTGGACAGGCCGATCACATTGGTGTTCTTGTTGGGCAGCACGCCGATCCAGACCTTGCCGATGACCGGGCAGAGGTGGTGGCTGCAGGCACTGCGCACGGTGATCGGACCGACGATCATCAGCTCGTTCAGGTGCTCGGCATTGGGGAAGGCCGTGACCACGGGCTGGGGCACATAGCGGCCCTTGAACACCTCGGTCAGATACATCTTGGCAACACGGCGCGCGGTGTTGCGGGTGTTGTGGTCGTCCTTGGTGTCGATGACCATGCTGTCGAGCACGCCCTGCATCTTGTGCTCGACTTCGTCGAGCAGCAGCTCGAGCTCACCGGGCTCGATGAACTCGGAGATGTTGTCATTGGCATGGAAGCGCTGCTGGGCTGCCACTATCCGCTCACGGATCTTGACGGACACCGGCGTGCCTTCGTCGCTGGCGGGTGCTTTATTCGGATCGGATAGTTCTGTAAACATAGCGGGGATGGTAGCAGCGATTGCAGACCCGCAAGCATACGGTGTTTCTCCCCCTTAGAACCTGTTCAGAGTCTCTACGCAGCCGCGTTGGAGTGCAATCGGGATGAGTTCGAAGGGATGGAACGCAGCTTGCACCGGGGTGCAAGCAAGGGCCAGCGCGCAGAAATCGCCCGATTTCACTTCAACCCGTAGGGACAGTGGCTTTGCGCTGCCCGGGAAGGGGCGCCCGGCTAGGGCCGCCCGGGCAGGGGCGGACTGCGTCGTTGCAAATCCTCGCAATAGCACAGCTATTACTGCGGTGTTGCGCGGCTGGGCGCCCCCTCGCATCCCATCCCGCAAAGACACTGTCGCGGCGCGAGGAGACTTTGAACAGGTTCTTAGGCCAGCGCAAGAAAAGGCGAAAAGCTATGGATTCGATAGCATCCAGCGCCCCAAAGCCGAAAAGCGCTTGCGGCCTCAGTCGCGCAGCCTGAACTCGGCAATCAACGGCAAATGGTCGGACATGCGCCACCAGATGCGACCCCGGGGCACAAACAGGCCGCAGGGGGTCAAACCCCGGGCATAGACATGGTCCAGCTGCACAACGGGCAGACGCGAGGGGTAGGTCATCAACGGCTGCTCGTCGTACTCGAACAAGCCAAAGCCGGCCAGCATGCGCTTGACCTGAAAGCCCCAGTCATTGAAGTCGCCCGCGACAATCACCGGCTCGTCATCGGGCACATGGGCCTTGATGAATTCATGGATCAACGCGGTCTGGCGCAGGCGGCTGCCATGCACCAGGCCCAGATGCACAACGATGGTGTGGATGCGCTGGCCGGCAATCTCCATAGCCACATGCAACAGGCCGCGCTGCTCGAAGCGGTGGTCGGAGATGTCGCGGTGGTTGGATTCCAGAATCGGCCAGCGGGTGAGCAAGGCATTGCCGTGTTCGCCCCAACGCGTCGTGGCATTGGTGCGGTAGGCGGCGGTGTAACCCAGCGGGGTCAGAAAATCTGCCTGGTTCTGCTCGGGCCAGTTGTTGAAGAAGCTCTCTTCCTTGCGGTTGTCCTTGCGCACTTCCTGCAGGCAGATGATGTCGGCATCCATCTGCTCGACCGCCAGCCCCAGGTTATGGATCTCCAACCTGCGCACGGGTCCCAGGCCCTGCACCCCTTTGTGGATGTTGTAGGTGGCCACCCGCAGTATCGGTAAATCGTCGTGAGTATCGGTCATGCAGCTATGAACCTCGGCAGCCACAGAATGGCTTCGCTGTTCGATATGGAATAGCAGCGCTGTGCTGCTTCATGCCAATGATGCCACGCATGGGCGGTGTGCTCCCTCGGGCTGAGCACGATCTTGGTGTAGGACGGCACCTGCAGGCTAAAGACATGCTCGGTGTTCATGCAGACATCGGGCGCATAGCGGTGGCGCCAGGCCGGGTAGATCGGGTAGGTGTTCTCCAGGCCCCAGTCGCGCAGTACGCAGCCGTGCTGCTCGGCATCGATGCCGGTCTCTTCAAAAACCTCGCGTACCGCCGTCTCCTGCCAGGTTTCGCGATCGCTGTCCTGGCTGCCGGTCACGGGCTGCCAGTAGTCCTGGCCCTCCATCTGGCTGGCGCGGCGCAGCAGCAGCACCTGCAGATCGGCGGTGTGGATGATGACCAGCACCGAGCGGGGCAGTTTGTAGGGCAGGCTTTCGCTCCTGGTGTCTTGCATCGTCAACGCCGGGCCTCCGGCTTGCGGGTGGCCACGGCCGGTGGCAAGGCTTTGGCCTGCAACAGGCGCACCTGCTGCACCATCAGGTTGTGGGCGTTCAGAAAGGCGGCGGCAATCACCTTGCCCTCATTGGTATTGCTCCAGCCCATGCCGGCGCCGCCCCCCAGGCGGCCCAGCAGCACACCGCCCACGCCCAGGTCGGTCGCGCGGGCCGAGCCGGTGGCCGCGGCAACCTGCTCGGTGGTTTCGTTGTCGGTCAGGAACAGGGCCGTTTGCGCCTCCTTGAACTTGACCTGCTCAGCCACACCGGCCAGGCCCGCGATATCGCGCAGCACCGGGATCATCGCGATGATGCCCGCCAGGCCCCGGCCGGCATCCTGCTCGCTGAAGGTGAGGTTGGGCACCATCGTGTACTGGGCCTCATAGCCCTTGCGCTTTTGCACCGTGCCATTGGGGCGCAGCACGCCGGCATCCTGCAGCTCGCCCTCGCGGATCGTGCCCTGCAGGCCACCGGCCCGGTCCACCACGCGAAAGCAGCCGCTTTGCTGCATCAGCAAGCGCACCAGCGGCACGGGGGTGGGCGGAAGGTTCACACTGCTGGGCATCACATAGCCGCGCGGGTTCTCCAGCAAGGCCACCGTGGCGATCGGCTCGTCGCAGCGCTCCAGGCTGGCATGCGCGCCCTGGCCGCCTGCCGGCCCGGCCGAGCCAGAGACTTCGGAGCCACCCTGGCCCAGCTCGGTCTTTTTCTCACCGCAGCCGGCCAAGGCCAGCGCGATGGCGGCCAAGGCCATACCGTGCACCCAGCGCCCGGTTCGGTTGGAAGTCGCAGTCATCGCTTGCATGGGCACCCTTTGCAATCTGTCAGTCACGCCGAGCATAGCGCCCCACAATGACAAAAAAAGGCCAAAGCCCGGGGGCTTTGGCCTTGTGGCGGCGCGGTGCATCAGGCAGGCCCATGCAGCGCGCGGTCCGCTTACTGCGCGCCGGCAGGGTTGCGCAGCTTGATGTGCAACTCGCGCAGCTGCTTTTCGTCCACTGGCGATGGGGCCTGGGTCAGCAGGTCCTGGGCGCGCTGGGTCTTGGGGAAGGCGATCACGTCACGGATTGACTCGGAGCCGGTCATCAAGGTAATCAGACGGTCCAGACCAAAGGCCAGGCCACCGTGGGGAGGCGCGCCGTACTGCAGCGCATCCAGCAGGTAGCCGAACTTGGCACGTGCATCTTCGGCGCTGATCTTGAGCGCGGTGAACACCTTGGACTGCACATCGGCGCGGTGGATACGCACCGAGCCACCGCCCAGTTCCCAACCGTTGAGCACCATGTCGTAGGCCTTGGCAATGCACTTGCCAGGATCGGTGTCCATCAGGTCCTCATGGCCGTCCTTGGGCGAGGTGAAGGGGTGGTGCACGGCCGCCCACCGGTCGTTTTCCTCGTCGTGTTCGAACATCGGGAAGTCCACCACCCACAGCGGTGCCCAACGGTCTTCAAACAGGCCGGTGCTCTTGCCAAAGGCGCTGTGGCCGATCTTGATGCGCAGCGCGCCGATGGCGTCGTTGACGATCTTTTCTTTGTCGGCGCCAAAGAAGATCAGGTCGCCGTCTTGCGCTTCGGTGCGCTTGAGGATCTCGGCAATCGCGGCGTCATGGATGTTCTTGACGATGGGCGACTGCAGGCCGTCACGGCCCTTGGCCAGCTCGTTGACCTTGATGTAGGCCAGGCCCTTGGCGCCATAGATCTTGACGAAGTCGGTGTAGGCATCGATGTCGCCACGCGACAGACCGCCCTGCTCGCGCGCACCACCTGGCACACGCAGGCCCACCACGCGGCCGCCCTTCATGTTGGCGGCGCCCGAGAAGACCTTGAAGTCCACGTCCTTCATCACGTCGGTCAGCTCGGTGAACTCGAGCTTGACGCGCAGGTCAGGCTTGTCCGAGCCAAAGCGGAAGGCCGCATCCTGGTAGGTCATGATCGGGAACTCGCCCAGGTCCACATTCAGCTGGGTCTGGAACACTTCCTTGATCATGCGCTGGAAGATGGCGCGGATCTCTTCCTCGTTCAGGAACGAGGTTTCGCAGTCGATCTGCGTGAACTCGGGCTGGCGGTCAGCACGCAGGTCTTCGTCGCGGAAGCACTTGGTGATCTGGTAGTAGCGATCGTAGCCGGCCACCATCAGCATCTGCTTGTACAGCTGGGGCGACTGGGGCAGCGCGAAAAATTCGCCATCGTGCACGCGGCTGGGCACCAGGTAGTCACGCGCGCCTTCGGGCGTGCTCTTGCCCAGCATCGGCGTTTCGATGTCGATGAAGCCTTCCTTGTCCAGGAAGTTGCGCACCTGGATCGCCGTCTTGTAGCGCAGCATCATGTTGCGCTGCATCGTGGGGCGGCGCAGGTCCAGCACGCGGTTGGTCAGGCGCACGGTCTCCGACAGGTTCTCGTCGTCGATCTGGAATGGAGGCGTCACCGAGGCGTTGAGCACGGTCAGCTCGTGGCACAGCACTTCGATCTTGCCGCTCTTGATCGAGTCATTGGTGGTGCCTTCAGGACGGGCACGCACCAGGCCCTTGACCTGCACGCAGAACTCATTGCGCACGTCTTCGGCCACCTTGAACATCTCGGCGCGGTCAGGATCGCAGACCACCTGCACATAGCCTTCGCGGTCACGCAGGTCGATGAAAATCACACCACCGTGGTCACGGCGGCGATTGACCCAGCCGCACAGGCTCACGGTTTCGCCCATTTGGGCTTCGGTCACTTGACCGCAGTATTGGGAACGCATTGCCATAGCCAATCTTCCTGCACCGATGAAGGTGCCTTAGTTCTCAGTTATTTAGACCCCGTGGGGACATCGGGCGCAGCCACGACCCCCATCGAGACGATGTATTTAAGCGCAGCATCCACGCTCATGTTCAATTCAATGCAGTCGCTCTTGCGCACCATCACCAGGTAGCCGCCCGTCGGATTGGGCGTGGTGGGCACGTAGACGCTGACAAAAGCGGTATCGGCGCTGTCCGGCCCCTGGTGCAGGTGCTGGTCCAGCTCACCGCTGGGCGCGCCCGTCACAAAGCCAATGGTCCACATGCCCGGATGGGGCCACTGCACCATGACCGCAGTGCGAAAGGCATTGCCGCTCTCGGAAAACAAGGTGTCGGAGACCTGTTTGACGCTCGAGTAGATCGAGCGCACCACCGGAATCCGGCTGACCAGCGCATCGCCCCAGGCCACCAGCTTGCGGCCGACAAAATTGCTGGCAATGCCGCCGACGATCAGCAAGATCGCCAAGGTCAGCACCACGCCGAAACCGGGGATATGGTAGCCCAGGACCTCGTCGGGCTGCCAGTGCTGCGGCAGGATCAGCAAGGTCTGGTCGAGCGTGCCGATGATCCAGTTGAGCACCCAGACCGTGATGACGCCCGGCACGATGACCAGCAGCCCAGTCAGCAACCATTTACGCAGGGACGCCATCACCTCTCAGCCCTCAGACCGCCGAGCCGCCGCTCGCAGCCGGTGCAGATGCAGATGCGGGTGCGGGCGTTGCTGCCGCTGCGGGCGCAGCCGCGTCGGCCGCAGGTGCGCTGGCCGGTGCCGCAGCAGCCGACTTGCCACTGAAATCGGTGGCGTACCAACCCGTTCCCTTGAGCTGGAACCCCGGGGCCGTCAGTTGCTTGGAGAAGCTGGCTTGCTTGCACTCGGGGCAGTCCGTCAGCGGTGCATCCGATATTTTTTGCAAAACATCCTTGGCATAGCCGCAGGCACTGCACTTGTAGGCGTAAATAGGCATCGCGCGTGTAAGAAAACGGAGGAAAACCCTTGATTATAGGCGGGTTGCAAAACCGATCCGGGGCGTAGGCTTAGCACTACGCCCCGCATTCAGCGCCGTTCGCTCAGCGCCCCGCCACTGCTGCGCCGCTGGCGGCGGGGGCGGTATCGGCCACAAAGGCCTGCACGTCCGTCTTCTGGTTGCGGATGGCTTGCGGCGCCAGCGAGCCGACAATCATGCCCGTAAAGGCGGCCAGCACACCCGCGAGTTGGGCCGGGAAGGCCGCGCCCCAGGCCATGTTCAAACCGGCCAGCCAGATGCCGATGCCCAGGAACACCGCCAGCAGCGCCCCCTGGGTGGTCGCGCGCTTCCAGTACAGGCCCATCACCAGGGGCACAAAGGCGCCGACCAGCGGCACCTGGTAGGCGCCCGAGACCAGTTCATAGATGGGGGTGCCCTGCATGCGGATGGAGTAGGCCAGCACGCAGGCGCTGAACACGAGCACGCTGATGCGCATGGTCTTGAGGTTCTCGCGGTCGCTCACCCTGGGGCGGAACTGGCGCCAGATGTTCTCGGTAAAGGTCACGCTCGGGGCGAGCAAGGTGGCCGATGCGCAGGACTTGATGGCAGACAGCAACGCGCCAAAGAACAGCACCTGCATCACAAAAGGCATCTTCTCCATCACCAGGGTGGGCAGCACTTTTTGCGGATCGTCCTTGAGCAAGGCCGAGGTGGCCTCGGGCATGATGATCAGCGCGCTGGCCACCAGGAACATCGGCACAAAGGCGAACAGGATGTAAGCGGAGCCACCGATGATGGTGCCGCGCACGGCCGACTTTTCGGTGTTGGCCGACATCACGCGCTGGAACACGTCCTGCTGCGGGATCGAGCCCAGCATCATCGTGATGGCAGCGGCAAAGAAGAACACGATGTCATGCCAGGTGGGCTCGGGCCAGAACTGGAACAGATCGCGGCTGGTGGCCAGGTCGATCACCTTTCCGGCGCCGCCGGCCATGTCCGAGGCGAAGAAGGCCAGCACCATGAGGCCCACCACCAGGATGATCATCTGCACAAAATCGGTGACCGCCACCGACCACATGCCGCCAAACAAGGTATAGGCCAGGATGGACACCACACCGATCACCATGCCCATGGGGATGCTGACCGCGCCGCCCGAGAGCAGGTTGAACACCAGGCCCAGCGCGGTGACCTGGGCGGAGACCCAGCCCAGGTAGCTCAGCATGATGATCAGCGAGCAGATGATCTCGACCGCGCTGCCGTAGCGCTTGCGGTAGTAGTCGCTGATGGTCAGCAGGTTCATGCGGTAGAGCTTGGCCGCAAAGAACATGCCCACCAGGATCAGGCACATGCCAGCACCAAACGGGTCTTCGACCACATTGCGCAGGCCGCCTTCGATGAACTTGGCCGGCACACCCAGCACAATCTCGGAGCCAAACCAGGTCGCAAACGTGGTGGTGATGATCATGAACAGCGGCAGATGGCGGCCGGCGACGGCGAAATCTGCGGTGTTCTTGACCCGTTTGGCGGCCCACAGACCCACGCCAATGGTTACAAATAGGTAGGCGATCACCATGTAGAGCAGCACGTTGTCACTCCTGCAAAGCGTAAGGGTTAGGGGTTTAAAAAAGTCGGATGCGGATGAGCACTTGCAGCACCACCAGCCCCAGGACAAAACCAATGCCTCCACAAATGATGATCTGCAGCAGCTTGTTCGTCAATTTCTGCTGCACCAGCAGCTCCTTGAGCGTCTCGTCGTGGTGGCTGCCACCGCCATTGCGCGCCAGGTACTGGTGCACCAGGCGGGGCATGTCGGGCAGCAGCTTGGCGTAGCGCGGCGCCTGGGATTTGAGCTCGCGCCACAGGCGCTGGGGGCCCATCTGGTCGAGCATCCATTTCTCGAGAAATGGCTTGGCCGTGCTCCACAGGTCCAGATCGGGGTCGAGCTGGCGGCCCAGGCCTTCGATGTTGAGCAGCGTTTTTTGCAGCAGCACCAGCTGGGGCTGGATCTCGACCTGGAAGCGGCGCGAGGTCTGGAACAGGCGCATCAGCACCATGCCCAGCGAAATTTCCTTGAGCGGGCGGTCAAAGTACGGCTCGCAGACCGCGCGGATGGCGGCTTCGAGCTCGTCGACCCGGGTATCGGGCGGCACCCAGCCGCTTTCGATGTGCAGCTCGGCCACGCGCTTGTAGTCGCGGCGGAAAAACGCGGTGAAGTTCTGCGCCAGGTACTCTTTGTCGAATTCGGTCAAGGTGCCGACAATGCCAAAGTCCAGCGAGATATAGCGGCCAAAACTCTCGGGCTCCAGGCTGACCTGGATATTGCCGGGGTGCATGTCCGCATGGAAAAAGCCATCGCGGAACACCTGGGTGAAGAAGATGGTCACGCCATCGCGGGCGAGCTTGGGGATATCGACACCCGCAGCGCGCAGGGTATCGACCTGGTTGATGGGCACGCCATTCATGCGCTCCATCACCATCACCTCCTGGTGGCAGAAATCCCAGAACACCTCGGGGATCAGCACCAGGTCCAGGCCTTCCATGTTGCGGCGCAGCTGGGCAGCGTTCGAGGCCTCGCGCATCAGGTCCAGCTCGTCGTGCAGATAGGTGTCGAACTCGGCCACCACCTGGCGCGGCTTGAGGCGCTTGCCATCGGCAGAGAACTTCTCGACCAGCTCGGCCATCGTGCGCATCAGCGCCAGGTCGCTGTCGATCACCGGCAGCATGCCCGGGCGCAGCACCTTGACGGCGACATCGCGCAGCTCGCCCGCACGGGTGCGGATGGTGGCAAAGTGCACCTGGGCAATCGAGGCGCTGGCAATGGGCTTTTCATCAAAGCTGACAAAGACCTCGGCCAGCGGCTTGCGGAACGCCCGCTCGATGGTCTGCACCGCAATGCGCGGGTCGAACGAGGGCACGCGGTCCTGCAGCAGGGACAGCTCTTCGGCGATATCGGGGGGCAGCAGATCGCGCCGGGTCGACAGCACCTGGCCGAACTTGACAAAGATCGGGCCCAGTTGCTCGAGCGCCTCGCGCAGGCGCTGGCCGCGCGGCTCGGTCCATTTGCGGCCTATGCGCAGTACCCGGGTGATGCCTTTGAGCCAGGGGTGGTTGAAGCTGGACAGCACCATGTCGTGCAAGCCATAGCGCCAGACCACCCACAAAATGGTGAAGCCGCGAAAAAAGCGCTTCATGTCGTAGTGCGCTCGCTGGCCGGGTCGCTGTCCGCAGCGTAGCCGGGGGGCGTGGGCGGGGCAGGCGGCTGGGCCTGCGCGCCAGAGCGGCCGGCGCCAAAGCGATCCGCCGTGCGCACGCCCATGCTGACGAACTGGCGCAGCGCAGCCGCTACGCGCTGGCCCAGCTGGGCCAGCCAATGCGCGGGGGTATCGCCCACCAGGCGGGCCAGGTCTTCTTCCACATCCCAGCGCACATGGTCGACCAGCCACTGGATCTCGGCGGCAAACTGCACATCGCCATCGATGCGGATGGCGGGCTTCTCGCCCTGGATGACGCCGCGCGCCAAAGCCAGCGGCGAGTCATCGACCACCTGCACGCGCAGGTCGGGGGTTTCCTGGGCGCCTGCCAGGTCCAGCAGGCCAGCGGGCGTGATCTTGAGCGCCAGCACAATGCTGCGCCACTGCACCTGGACGACGCGCCCGCTTTGGCGCACCAGACGCTCCATGGCCGCACTTTCCTGCATCAGCACGTGATTGAGGAACAGCACCACGCGGTGCTGTACCTCCGACACCAGCCACTGCGGGGGTTGGGCCGACTCCAGAATGCGCGCAAAAATGCCGCCCGGAAAAGAAAAAGGGGACTGTGTTGCCATAGTCCCCAATTATTCCCCAAGTCCGCTGCCCGTCGTCAGGATTAACAGGCAAAGCGGTGGAGTTTTACGGTTTGCTTACTGCAAGGCTTGCAAGCCTGCTACGAGCCAACCACTGGTGCCATCCTTGGGCTTGGTCATGTTCCAGACTTCGCGGAAGGGGCTGGGGCCGGCATGGGCTTCTTCGCGGATCATGCCCGAGAACTCGACGCTGGCCATGTAGGCATTGCCGACATCCTCGATACCCAGCAGCTGGGCTTCGAGCATCACCACATCGGTCTGGTTGGGCTGCGCGCCTTCACGGTGCTGCTCGCGGTCCTGCAACTGGCCCTTGACTTCGCCGAGCATCTCGTCGGTCATCATCGAGCGCAAGGTGTTGATGTCCGAGCGGTCCCAGGCGGACTGCAGGGTCACGAAGTTGCGCTTGGCCGCTTCCAGGAAGCCATTGGCATCGAAGCCTTCAGGCACGCCCCAATTCTGCGCGCCAGCCAGGCCAGCGCCAATCATGCTGCCACCCGCAGCAGCGGCAGGCGCTGCACCCTGCTCCCAGGGGCGGGCCGAGGCGTCGTTGCCGACCTTCTCGGGGTTGTACTGGGGCGCAACAGGGGCCGAGACCGGCGCTTGCGGCGCGGCGTTGCCAGCACCCTGGAAGGCGAAAGGCGACTGCGCAGGCTGGGCCGCAGCAGCGCCCTTGCGGCGCATCACAAAGCCGACGATGGCCAGCACCGCCATGATGCCCAGGCCGATCAGCAGCATGTTGGCAAAGGCTTCACCAAAGCCCAGCGAATGGGCGAGCCAGGCCAGGCCCAGACCAGCGGCCAGACCGCCGAGCATCGCGCCCCAAGGCTTCTTGGGCGCCGCAGGGGCGGCGTTAGGGGTAGCGGGGCGCTGGGCTTGCGCAGGCGCGGTGGCATTGTTGCCAGGCGCTTGCGCAGGCGTCGCCTGCCGCTGGGTTACATTGCCGGACTGCTGGCCCATGGACTTGCCACCTCCCATGCGCTTGGCATCGGCATCGAGGTGCACAAATGCCAGCAGTACCACCAAGACCACTGACCACAGTTTTGTCATATTTGCTCCGTTTTGTTAGGGCCGGTACGCCTTTGCGCCGGCTATTACATCCACGCCCGCTTCTCAGCAACCCCGGTCTGTTGTGTTGTATTGCGCTGGGCACTGGGCAGGCGCCTGGCTTTGCGACCGGTATCGCGTCTCACTCTTTCAGCATTTGATCCCGACATGCAAGGCGGTAATCCCTGCCGTCATATTGTGGTAGTCCACATGGCCAAAGCCTGCTTTTTGCATCATGGCCTTGAGTTCTGCCTGACCAGGATGCATGCGAATCGATTCGGCCAGGTAGCGGTAGCTGTCGGCGTCCCCCGCCACCATCTTCCCTATACGTGGTAGCACCTGGAAGGAATACAAGTCATAGGCCTTCTCCAGCGGCTTGGCCACCTTGGAAAACTCCAGCACCAGCAGCTTGCCGCGCGGCTTGAGCACGCGGCACATTTCCTTGAGCGCCTGGTCCTTGTTGGTCATGTTGCGCAGGCCAAAGGCCACGCTCACCAGGTCAAAGTGCTGGTCCGGGAAAGGCAGGGCTTCGGCATCGCAGACCGTGGTGGGCAGGTTCAGGCCCTTGTCGATCAGACGGTCGCGGCCCACGCGCAGCATGGCTTCGTTGATATCGGTGTGCACCACCTGGCCGCTGTGGCCCACCTTTTTGGCAAAGGCCAGGGACAGATCACCGGTACCGCCTGCGATGTCCAGCACGCGCTGGCCTTCCTTGAGGTTGGCGACCATGACGGTGTAGTGCTTCCAGACGCGGTGCAGGCCACCGGACATCAGGTCGTTCATCACGTCATATTTGCTCGCAACCGAGTCGAACACACCGCGCACCTTGCGCGCCTTGTCCTTCTCGTCAACGGTCTCAAATCCAAAGTGGGTGGTACTCATGGTGTGAATGCTAGCAAGCTCTGTAACGTCCGACCCCCATACCCCGAATTATTCGAGGGTATGCAGTTCAATGCATAAAACATTCAGAGCCAATGATGACGAATATTCAAAGCTATCATTTTAATAGCTTTAAATACAAAATTTTTCCGAATAACAGTGCCCTTACCCGGGCCTGGTGGCCAGCGCTGGCTCAGTGCTGGTGCCCGCAGGCGCTGCCGGCCTTGCCGGGCATGGGCTGGTCGCGGTCGGCACCTGCGGCCTGCAGGCGGTCCAGGTAGGCCTGCCACAGCTCGCTTTGGCGGCTGCCCAGCTCGTAGAGGTACTGCCAGCTGTAGAGGCCGCTTTCATGGCCATCCGAGAAGATAGGCTTGATGGCGTAGTTGCCCACCGGCTCCACCGCGACGATGGACACCTCGCGCTTGCCGGTCTGCAGTACTTCCTGGCCCGGGCCGTGGCCCTGCACTTCGGCCGAGGGCGAGTACACACGCAGCAGCTCGAATGGCAGGCGAAACGCCGCGCCATCGGCGTATTGCACTTCCAGCACACGGCTTGCGCCATGCACCGTCAGTGCCGTGGGGGTGGGGGTATCGTGGTTCAAGCCAGCCATGTCAATCCTTTGCAAACCAGGCCCAGCGGCCCGATGGCCGCAGTCTTGGCGGATGCAGGGCGGGCCCTCTGCGCCAGCGCCATGCTATCAAAAACAATAGCAATTATGCCGTACGCAGGCGCTCCAGCGCCGCAAGCATACGCGCCTCCGCTGCGGGCAACTGGGCAGCCAGCGCCGCTTCCAGCCCGGCATTGCGCGGGCGCTGGGCCGAAGCCCAGACGGGTGCGGGGAAATGGCTGTCCTCCGCGAAGCGCGCAATCACATGCCAGTGCAGATGCGGCACCATATTGCCCAGGGTCGCCAGGTTGATCTTGGCCGGTGCGGGCTCCAGCGCACGCAGCGCCAGCTCGACCGCCATCACCGCGTCCATGCACCACTGGCGCTCAGACTCGGACAGATCCGAGAGTTCAGCCACATGCGCGCCCCAGACCACGCGGTAGAACGCGGGAAAACCGGCCTCGTCGGCATGGATGACGCGCAGCAGGGCGCCGCCCCAGGCGCCCTGCCAGACCAGGCGTCCACCCTCGGTCTGGCACAGCGGGCAGTCGGAGTCGGAGTTGCCGTTGGCGGCCGTCATACCAGCACCCGTTCGATGCCGCCCTGGTTGGCACGCTGCACGTACTCGGGCATCCAGTTCTCACCCAGGATCTCGCGCGCCATCTCGACCACGATGTAGTCGGCTTCGAGCAGGCCGTTTTGCAGATCGTCCTGGTAGCGGTTGAGGCCCTGCAGGCAGCTGGGGCAGCTGGTGAGGATCTTGACGTTCTCCTTGGCCTGCACCTGGCCGGACTCGCGCAACTGCGCTTCGCCCTTGCGGATTTCCTCGGTCTTGCGGAAACGGATCTGCGTCGAGATATCGGGACGCGTAACCCCCAAGGTGCCCGATTCGCCGCAGCAGCGCTCGCTCTTCAAGACGTTGTCACCCACCAGCGCCTTGACGGTCTTCATCGGGTCCTGCTGCTTCATCGGCGTGTGGCAGGGGTCGTGGTACAGGTAGGAGCTCTTGCCTTGCAGGGTCACACCCTTTTCCAGCAGGTACTCATGGATGTCGATGATGCGGCAGCCTGGGAAGATCTTGTCGAACTGGTAGCCCTGGAGCTGGTCGTAGCAGGTGCCGCAGCTCACCACCACGGTCTTGATGTCCAGGTAGTTCAAGGTGGTGGCCACGCGGTGGAAGAGCACCCGGTTGTCGGTGATCATCTTCTCGGCCTTGTCAAACTGGCCCGAGCCGCGCTGGGGATATCCGCAGCACAGGTAGCCCGGCGGCAGCACAGTCTGCACGCCGGCATGCCAGAGCATGGCCTGCGTGGCCAGACCGACCTGGCTGAACAGGCGCTCGGAGCCGCATCCGGGGAAGTAGAACACCGCCTCGGTCTCGGAGGTGGTGGTCTTGGGGTCCCGGATGATGGGCACGTAGTCCTTGTTCTCGATATCGAGCAGCGCACGCGCCGTCTGCTTGGGCAGGCCACCGGGCAGCTTCTTGTTGACGAAGTGGATCACCTGCTCCTTGAGCGGCGCGGTGCCCACGCTGGCGGGCGGGTGCGCGGTCTGGCGCTTGCCAAAGCCCTTGAGCACATCGACCGCCAGGCGCTGGGCCTTGAAGCCCACGCCCACCATGGTCTTGCGCAGCAGCTTGATGGTGTCCGGGTTGGTCGCGTTGAGCATGGCCATGGCCACCTTGTTGCCCGGACGGAAGCTCTTCTTGCCCATCTGGCGCAGCAGGTTGCGCATGTTCATCGTCACATCGCCAAAGTCGATCTTGACCGGGCAAGGCGTGGCGCACTTGTGGCAGACCGTGCAGTGGTCCGAGACATCCTCGAACTCCTGCCAGTGGCGGATCGACACGCCGCGGCGCGTCTGCTCTTCGTAGAGGAAGGCCTCGACCAGGAGCGAGGTCGCCAGAATCTTGTTGCGGGGCGAGTACAGCAGATTGGCGCGCGGCACATGGGTGGCGCAGACCGGCTTGCACTTGCCGCAGCGCAGGCAGTCCTTGACCGAGTCGGCAATCGCGCCGATATGGCTTTGCTGCATGATCAGCGACTCATGCCCCATCAGGCCAAACGATGGCGTATAGGCATTGGTCAGGTCGGCATACATCAGCGACTTGCGCGATTTGTCGCCCGCATAGGTCTGCTCCAGCAGCAGACGGCGCTCTTCGGGGCGCAGCAGCTTGCCCTTGTTGAAGTGGCCGTGCGGGTCGATCTTGGCCTTGTACTCGGCAAAGGGGCGCAGCTCGTCGTCGCTCAAGAACTCCAGCTTGGTGATACCGATGCCGTGCTCTCCCGAGATCACGCCATCGAGGCTACGCGCCAGCGCCATGATGCGGGCCACGGCGGCATGCGCGGTGGTCAGCATTTCATAGTCGTCGCTGTTGACCGGCAGGTTGGTGTGCACATTGCCATCGCCCGCATGCATGTGCAGCGCGACAAACACGCGGCCCTTGAGCACGCGCTGGTGGATGGCCACCACCTCGTCCATGATCGGCTTATAGGCCGAGCCACCAAAAATCGCGGCCAGCGGCGCGCGCAGATCGCTCTTCCAGCTGGCGCGCAGGCTGTGGTCCTGCAGCTGGCGGAACTGCTCGGCCACGCCATCGAGCCAACCCTGCCAGCGGTTGCGCACCTCGGTGACCAGCACCAGCGCCTGCGCGACGCGGTCTTCGAGCAGCTCGGCGGACGGGATGTCGTTGGCGTCATCCTGCTTACCCAGCGGCAGCTTGCCCTTGGCAAAAAAGTCGTGCAGCGCGTCGCAGAGCTTGATCTTGTTGTTCAGCGACAGCTCGATGTTGATGCGCTCGATGCCATCGGTGTACTCGGCCATGCGGGGCAGCGGAATCACCACGTCTTCATTGATCTTGAAGGCATTGGTGTGGCGGCTGATGGCGGCGGTGCGCTTGCGGTCCAGCCAGAATTTCTTGCGCGCCTCGGGGCTGATGGCGATAAAGCCTTCGCCGCTGCGCGAGTTGGCGATGCGCACCACTTCGCTGGTCACGCGCGCCACTTCATCGGGGTTGTCGCCGACGATGTCGCCAAACAGCACCATCTTGGGCAGGCCGCCGTGCTTCTTGCTCTTGGTCGCATAGCCCACCGCCTTCAGGTAGCGATCGTCGAGGTGCTCGAGCCCGGCCAGCAGCACGCCGCAGCGCTTTTGCTCGCCAAACATATAGTCCTTGATCTCGACGATCGAGGGCACGGCATCCTTGGCATTGCCAAAGAACTCCAGGCAGACGGTGCGGGTGTGCGAAGGCATGCGGTGCACCACCCAGCGCGCGCTGGTAATGAGGCCGTCGCAGCCCTCTTTCTGGATGCCCGGCAGGCCCGAGAGGAACTTGTCGGTCACATCCTTGCCCAGGCCTTCCTTGCGGAACTTGTAGCCCGGTATGTCCAGGCGCTCGGTGCGCACCAGGGTCTTGCCGTCGGCCTCCAGGTATTTCAGCTCGAAGCTGGCCATCTCGGCGTCGTGGATCTTGCCCAGGTTGTGGTCCAGGCGCGTGACTTCCAGCCACTGCGCATCGGGCGTGACCATGCGCCAGCTCGCCAGGTTGTCCAGCGCCGTGCCCCAGAGCACGGCCTTCTTGCCGCCGGCATTCATCGCGATATTGCCGCCGATGCACGAGGCCTCGATCGAGGTCGGATCGACCGCAAACACAAAGCCGCCGCGCTCGGCCGCATCGGCTACGCGCTGGGTCACGACACCGGCCTGCGACCAGACGGTGGGCACCAGGTGGTCGATGCCCGGCAGCGACACCATCTCCACCTCGGACATCTTCTCGAGCTTCTCGGTATTGATGACGGCACTGCGCCAGCTCAGCGGAATCGCGCCGCCGGTGTAACCGGTGCCGCCGCCGCGCGGCACAATCGTCAGCCCCAGGCCGATACAGGCCTTGACCAGCACGGCCATTTCCTCTTCGGTATCGGGCGTCAGCACGACAAACGGGTATTCGACGCGCCAGTCGGTCGCATCGGTCACATGGCTCACGCGCGAGAGGCCGTCAAACTTGACGTTGTCCTTGGCGGTGAGCGGTTTGAAGGTGCGCTGCACCTTGCGGCGCAGCTCGGTCGCCTCCTGCAAGGTGGTGTCGAACTCGGACACCGCCACCTGCGCTGCGGCAATCAGCTGCCCCACCAGTGCATCGCGCGCCGGGTCCTCGGCGGGCGCGCGGCGCTTTTGCACTTCGGCCAGGCGGTGCTCCAGCGCTTCCACCAGCTGCTTGCGGCGGCCCGGGTTGTGCAGCAGGTCGTCTTGCAGGTAGGGGTTGCGCTGCACCACCCAGATATCCCCCATGACCTCGTAGAGCATGCGCGCCGAGCGGCCCGTCTTGCGCTCCTGGCGCAGCTGGTCGAGCAGATCCCAGGCCTGAGCGCCCAGCAGGCGAATGACGATTTCGCGGTCAGAGAACGAGGTGTAGTTGTAGGGGATCTCGCGGAGACGGGCGGGCCCGTCAACCTGTGCTTGCAAGCTTGCCAGCGCAATCGGTGCGTTCATGTGTGGGGACCTGTACGGGAGCGGGCGCTCCCTTTTATGGGTAAGCAGTGGGGCCACCGATTTTATGACACCGGGCTTGCACCCATGGCTGCCCGTTTTAAAACATGGTACGCCGCAGTCTGGCTTTGCCGCACTGCACCAGACGGTCTTGAGCCCATCCCAGTACCCGCCGGCGTCAGCGCGTACTTTTTCCTATTTTTTCTTATTTGATCGAAATTGAGCATTTCGAACCCCGCACCCGCCTCTACCACAACTGTTTGACAGTCCCATGTGACAACCCCAAAGCGCTGTCGCGTCTAAACCCCTAAGGTTACACTTTTCTCTCGAATACGAATGGCGGCTGAACTACAATCGTAACGCCTTGTATTTGTTGACGCTGTGCGGACGGGCGCTGGCTTTCCCCAGTTGCCTAAAACCAGCGGATATGCCACAACGTCACAGAACATTCACAAACGCCACATACGATTCGTTTTTGAGCGTTTTATAAACCCCTAGGAGCATTCATGCACTTCAAGCGTTTGGTCATCGCTGCCGGTATTGCAGCCACTACCAGCCTGTCCGCCCATGCCGTCACCGAGATCCAATGGTGGCACTCCATGACCGCCGTGAACAACGAATGGGTCAACGACCTGGCCAAGGAGTTCAACGACAGCCAGAAGGAATACAAGGTTGTGCCAACCTTCAAGGGTGTGTACGACGAGTCGATGACGGCAGCGATTGCAGCCTTCCGCTCGGGCAATGCGCCCCACATCCTGCAAGTGTTTGAAGTGGGCACCGCCACGATGATGGCCTCCAAGGGCGCCACCGTGCCCGTGGGTAAGGTGATGTCCGACGCCGGCGTGTCCTTCGACCCCAAGGCCTACATCCCAGCCGTGGCCGGTTACTACACCGCACCTAACGGCCAGATGCTGAGCTTCCCGTTCAACAGCTCGACGACCATCTTCTACTACAACAAGGACGCCTTCAAGAAGGCCGGTCTGGACGCGGAAAAGGCGCCCACCACCTGGCCTGAAGTGTTCGCTGCTGCCAAGAAGCTCAAGGAAAGCGGCCACAGCTGCCCGATGACGCTGGCCTGGCAAGGCTGGACCCAGCTGGAGTCCTTCTCCACCTGGCACAACGTCGAGTTCGCGACCGAACAAAACGGTTTGAGCGCCAACGGCTACAAGGCCCGCCTGAAGCTCAACTCGCCCCTGCACGTCAAGCACATCGACAACCTGGCCGCTGCGGCCAAGGCCGGTGAGTTTGTCTACAAGGGCCGTGCCTCCACCGCCCAGGCTTCGTTCACCGCGGGTGAATGCGCGATGATCCAGACTTCGTCCGGTTTCTACGGCGACGTGGCCAAGAACGCCAAGTTTGCCTATGCGCTGGCACCCCTGCCTTACTACCCTGACGTCAAGGGCGCGCCTCAGAACACCGTGATCGGTGGCGCATCGCTGTGGGTGATGGCTGGCAAGAAGTCCGAAGAATACAAGGGCGTGGCCAAGTTCTTCGAATTCCTCTCGCAAACCAAGGTGCAGGCCGCTTCGCACCAGCGCACCGGCTACCTGCCTGTGACGATGGCCGCGTATGACCTGACCGAGAAGTCCGGCTTCTACCAAAAGAACCCTGGCACCGACACCGCTGTGACCCAGATGATCCGCAAGGTGACCGACAACTCGCGTGGTATCCGCCTGGGCAACTACGTACAGATCCGCACCATCGAGGACGAAGAACTCGAACAGGTCTGGGCTGGCAAGAAGACCGGCAAGGAAGCCCTGGACTCCATCGTGTCCCGCGGCAACGAACTGCTGGCCCGCTTCGAAAAGTCGTACAAGCCTTAATCCTTTCATCACATGCGCCCACCCTGCACGCGTAGGGCGGGCGCAGTCGATGAGCCATCGCCCGGCGGCTGCCCTCAGCCCCGGCGGTTTTTTTGTTTTTGAGCTCCATCATGGAAAAACGCGTACTTTTCCGCTCTAAATGGCTGCCCTGGGTGTTGATTGCACCGCAGTTGCTGATCATTGGCATTTTCTTTTTCTGGCCCGCTGGCCAGGCTGTGCTGCAGTCCTTCCAGATGGAAGACGCCTTCGGCATGAGCACCGAATGGGTGGGGCTGGATAATTTCCGCAACCTGTTCGCCGACCCCACCTACCTGAATTCCTTCAAGCGCACCGCCATGTTCTCGGTGCTGGTCGCAGGCGCGGGCATTGCCATCTCGCTGGTGCTGGCCATCTTTGCCGACCGCATCGTGCGCTTTGCGATGGTCTACAAGACCTTGCTGATCGTGCCCTATGCCGTCGCACCTGTCATTGCCGGCGTGCTGTGGGTGTTTCTGTTCTCGCCATCCATCGGCGTGGTCACCTATTACCTGGGCAAGCTGGGCTACAACTGGAACCACATGATGAATGACAACCAGGCGATGGCGCTGATCGTCATGGCCTCGGTGTGGAAGCAGATTTCCTACAACTTCCTGTTCTTCCTCGCGGGCCTGCAGTCCATCCCCAAGGCGCTGATCGAAGCGGCATCGATCGATGGTGCCAGCCCCTGGCGCCGTTTCTGGAACATCCAGCTGCCGCTGCTCTCGCCCACCACCTTCTTCCTGCTGGTGATCAACATCGTGTACGCGTTTTTCGACACCTTCGGCATCATCGATGCGGCAACGCAAGGCGGCCCTGGCCAATCGACCTCGATCCTGGTCTACAAGGTCTACCAGGACGGCTTCAAGGCGCTGGATCTGGGCGGCTCTGCAGCGCAGTCCGTCGTGCTGATGCTGATCGTCATTGTGCTGACCGTGGTGCAGTTCCGCTACGTTGAAAAGAAAGTGCAGTACTGATCATGGTTGACCGCAATCCCTGGCTCAATTTCTTCTCGCACGCCGTGCTGGTGCTCGGCGTGGCGATTGTGGCATTCCCGCTGTACCTGGCCTTCATCGCATCGACCCACACGGCGGACGCGATCGTGCAGTCCCCCATGCCGCTGCTGCCTGGCGCCCACCTCTGGGAGAACTACCAGGCCGCGCTGTTTGGTTCGGGCAAGCTGGGCTCCAACACCAACGTCATGCACATGATGTGGGTGAGCTTCTGGGTGGCGATGATCATCACCGTCGGCAAGATCGCGATCTCGCTGCTGTCGGCCTTTGCCATCGTCTACTTCCGCTTCCCCTTCAAGATGATCTGCTTCTGGGCGATTTTCCTCACGCTGATGCTGCCCGTTGAAGTGCGGATTCTGCCCACCTACAAGGTCGTGGCGGAACTGGGCCTGCTCAACAGCTATGCCGGCCTGACCTTGCCGCTGATCGCCTCGGCCACCGCCACCTTCCTGTTCCGCCAGTTCTTCCTGACGGTACCCGATGAGCTGGTGGAAGCCGCACGCATCGATGGCGCGGGCGCGATGCGCTTTTTCAAGGACATCCTGGTGCCGCTGTCGCGCACCTCGATCGCTGCGCTGTTCGTGATCCAGTTCATCTACGGCTGGAACCAGTACCTGTGGCCCTTGCTGATGACCACCTCGGAAGACATGTACCCTGTGGTGATCGGCATCAAGCGCATGCTGGCCGGTGGCGAAGCCGCTGTGGACTGGAATATCGTGATGGCCACGGCCATCCTGGCCATGCTGCCACCGACCCTGGTGGTGATGCTGATGCAAAAGTGGTTTGTCAAAGGTCTGGTGGATACCGAAAAGTAACCCCTCGCCATCTTGTCCCTCCACCATCTTTGACCGATACAACGAAACCTTCTTATGGCTTCCATCTCTCTCAAGAATATTGTCAAACGCTACGGCACCGGCAAATCGGCCGTGCCCGTGATCCATGGCGTCAATGCCGAAATCAAGGACGGTGAATTCATCGTTCTGGTGGGCCCCTCGGGCTGCGGCAAGTCGACCCTGCTGCGCATGATTGCCGGCCTCGAAGAAATCACCGGCGGTGACCTGATGATTGGCGACAAGATCGTCAACAACCTCGAGCCCGCCAAGCGCAACATCGCCATGGTGTTCCAGAACTACGCGCTCTACCCGCACATGAGCAACTACGAGAACATGGCCTATGGCCTGAAGCTCGCCAAGGTGCCCGAGGACGAGATCAAGCGCCGCGTGGACAAGGCTGCCAAGATCCTGGAGCTGTCGCACCTGCTGGACCGCAAGCCGCGCCAGCTGTCGGGCGGCCAGCGCCAGCGCGTGGCCATGGGCCGCGCCATCGTGCGCCAGCCCCAGGTCTTCCTGTTTGACGAGCCGCTGTCCAACCTGGACGCCAAGCTGCGCGGCCAGACCCGCATCGAAATCCAGAAGCTCCACGCCGAGCTGGGCATCACCAGCCTGTTCGTGACCCACGACCAGGTCGAAGCGATGACGCTGGCCCAGCGCATGATCGTGATGAACGGTGGCAATGTCGAGCAGTTCGGCACGCCCGAAGAGGTCTACCACACCCCTGCCTCGACCTTTGTGGCCGGCTTCATCGGCTCGCCGCCGATGAACCTGCTGAAAAATTCTGCCAATGGCAAGGCCGGCCAGATCCTGGGCATCCGCCCTGAGCACATCGACCTGGTGGACTCGGGCGGCTGGGAATTCCAGGTGGAAACCGTGGAACTGCTGGGCGCCGAGCGCCTGCTGTACGGCAAAGTGGGCGGCGAGCAGGTCACCGTGCGGGTGGAAGAAGGCACGCCCTTCCCCAAGCCCGGTGAAGTGGCGCGCATCAGCGCACGCGAAGACCGCCTGCACTGGTTCAATGCGGATACCGGCAAGCGCATCTGAGCGTGGCAAGGCGATGAGCACAACGGCCACGCCTTGGCTCCCGACCTGAACGCTTGAACACCAGCGCCCAAGTGCAGCACTTGTGGCGCTTTTCTTTTTCTCATCGAGATTGATATGACGCTTTCTAGCAACTGGCCCTATCCACGCTGGGTGGCCCACCGCGGCGCAGGCAAACTGGCGCCTGAGAACACCATGAGCGCCTTCCGCCTGGGCGCCGCGCACGGCTACCGCATGTTCGAGTGCGATGCCAAGCTCAGCCGCGACGGCGTGCTGTTTCTGATGCACGATGCGGACCTGAAACGCACCACCAATGCCCAGGGCACGGGCAGCGACCTGAGCATGGGTGAGCTCGCCCAGCTCGATGCCGGCAGCTGGCATTCGCGCAGCCATGCGGGCGAGAACCTGCCCACCCTCGAGGCGCTGGCCCGCTGGTGCCTGGCCAACCAGCTCTTTCTCAATGTCGAGATCAAGCCCACGCCCGGCCAGGAGCTGGAAACAGGCCGTGCCGCCGGTGCGCTGATGAACCGCATCTGGCCGCAAACCGTGGTGCCGCCGCTCTTTACCTCGTTCAAGGCCGATTCGCTGCGCGGCGCCCGCGAAGTGGCAGCGCATATCCCACGCGGCCTGCTGGTCGACAAGCTGGCCGATGGCAGCGGTGACGCCGAGCTGCAACTGGCGCTGGAACTGGGCTGCCAGGCGCTGGTGCTCAACCATGCGCTCTGGGATGCCGCGTTGGTGGCCAAGGTCCATGCCGCAGGCCTCTACTGCAGCAGCTACACCGTCAACGACGAATGGGCCGCGCAGCGCCTGATCGACCTGGGCACCGACGGCATCATCACCGACCGGGTGGACCTGTTCAGCCCGGCCCAGGATGGCCCACGGCTTTGAAACACTAAGTGCGCTAGATGCTATATTTTTTATAGCTATACAAAAGCCCGGTCATACCGGGCTTTTTGCGATGGGCCTGCTGTGTCAGTCCATCTTGGTGCCCGAGGCCTTGACCGCCTCGGCCCAGCGCGGCATCTCGCCAGCCAGGAACTGGCTGAACGCCTCGGCACCGAGAAAGGCGGGGTCCGCGCCCTGCTCCACCATGCGCCCGCGCACATCGGGCATCTGCATCACCTGGCCAAAGGCGGCGCTGAGCTGGTTCACCACCGCTTTGGGCGTACCTGCGGGTGCGAGAAAGCCATAGAAGCCCACGACCTCAAAACCCTTGAGCCCGCTTTCAATAGCAGTGGGCACCTCGGGCAGCGCCGGGTTGCGCTCCTTGCTGGTGACGGCCAGCGCACGCACCTTGCCCTGCTTGTGGTAGGCAGCGGCCTGCGGAATGCTCTCGGCCATGAACTGCACCTGGCCGCCCACCAGATCGGTAAAGGCCGGCGCACTGCCCTTGTAGGGGATATGCACCAGGTCCAGTCCGGTGGCGCTCTTGAACATCTCGGGCACCAGGTGGCTGATGCCGCCATTGCCGGCCGAGCCAAAGTTGACCTTGCCCGGGTGGGCCTTGGCGTAGCTGATGAACTCCTGCAGGTTCTTGGCCGGCACCTTGTTGTTGACCAGCAGGGCCAAGGGCTGCATGGCCGTGCGCGCCACCGGTGTGAAATCGCGCAAGGTGCTGTAGGGCAACTTGGGGTAGAGCGCAGGGTTGATCACCATCACACCGGTATTGGCCAGCATCAAGGTATAGCCATCGGCTGGCGCCTTCATGACATCCTGCGCCCCGACTGCGCCACCGGCACCAGGCTTGTAGTCAACGATGATGGGCTGGCCCAGCACGCCCTGGAGCTTGTCGGTCAGCAGGCGGGCATGCTGGTCCAGCGGGCCGCCAGCGGGAAAGCCGATGACCACGCGCACGGGCTTGGTCGGAAAAGGCTGCTGCGCCTGGGCCGCGGCGCTGAACGCCAGCCCCGTGATGGCTGCCAGGCAGGCGTGTGCAATGTACTTCATGGTCTGTCTCCTTGGGTTTGTTATCGGTAGAGAGGCAGGCCGTGCGAACGCAGCCTGCACAGACCCATCATGACCGGCACACCCCGCTTCTACAACCAGCGCCTGTCTCTCATTTTTTCGGATTGACGCCGCACCCGTCAGGCGGTAGTTGCAGTCGCCTCGGCAGCGCGCGCTGCCTTGCGCCGCCACCACAGCCCCAGCCAGCCCAGGCCTTGCACGGCCACGAGCAGCACCAGCATGTCCAGCGCCAGCTGCGCGGCCCACAGGTGCTTGCTCATATCGCGCACGCCTTCGCCCAGCATCACGATGATGACCTGCGAGACCACCAGGAGCGCCAGCAGCAAGCTGCCCACCGCCAGAGGCCGCAAGCGGCCGGCCTGGCGGCTGCGGCTGGCCGCAAACAGTGCCAGTGCCGCCAGCAGGAAGAGGGGCGCCAGCGGCGTGACGATGCGGTCGCGCTGCGCGCTCATGCGCAGCAGCAGGTCGGTGACTGGTTGGGCACCGCCGTCGTGGCGATGGAGGTAGAAGTTACCGGGAAACACATGGAAGTACTGCACGGTGAAATGGCTGGGCAGCGCAAAGCGGGCCAGGCGCCACAGGGTCAGCGGATAGTGCAGATAAGGCCGCAGCACATCGCCCTTGCCCAGCTTGGGCGTGACGGGGTAGCAATCGCGATCTGTGTGCTGCACCTGGGTGCCGCCGAGGCCCGAGAGTGCATTGCCCCAGGCATCGACACCGATGCAGTCCCGGCGCTCGGCCGGCACGCCCAGGCCATCGAGCTGCCCGGGTGTGAGCACCATGTACGAGCCCAGGTAGACGCCATGGTAGGCATTGAGGCTCGCATTCTTGCCGATCAGCAAGGGCACCAGGCACAGCACCTGTACCGCCAGCAGCAGCTTGAGCAGCCCCTTGTCGGGCAGCATGCGCTGCCAGCGGGCGCCCGCCCAGACGCACAACAGCGCCAGCAGCGGCACATAGAAATACTGCACCTTGGCCAGGCCGCACACCAGCGCCCCCAGGCCCAGTCCGACCATCCGCACAGCCCGGCGCGAGGCCAGCAGGCCCAGCAGCAGCAGCGGCAGCGCGATCAGACAGGCGTATTCGGCATAAAAGGATTGGGCCATGCCGATGTTGTGTGCCATGAAGAACACGGCCAGCCAGGCCAGCGCCATGGCCGACCAGCCCAGCGCGCCACGCTGCAGCGCCGCCGCGCATTGCCAGGCCAGCACAGCGGCACAGGCAAGCAGCAGCAGCTTGGCCGCCAGCGCCGTGCGCGCGAGGTCAAACATATTCCCGGGCATAAAGCGCTGCACCCAGCCGGCAAAAGTGAACATGTGCGAGGCCAGCTCCGGATTGCCCGGTGTGCGAAAGGGCCGATCGGGCAGCGCCCAGTGGATGCCATCACCCATGGGCGTCAGGTAGAGGTGGCCCACCACGCGCTGGAAATCATTGGTATCGGCAAATAGCAAGGCCTGCGAGCCCCAGACCAGCACCGCAGCTGCCGCGCCCACCACGAGGCAGCAGATACAGAAAAGCCACCGGGAGCGGTGGCCAGACAAAGGCGTTGTGGTGGTCATCCCACAATTATGTCTGAATTGTAAAGAAACGTATAGCAAGCGCCGCAGAAAATAATAAGAGCCTCGGTATCAACGCCGCCAGCCACCCAGCACCACCCACTGGCTGCTGGCCAGTGCCATCACCAAAAGCGCATAGCCCATCAGGCTGCCGTCGCGGCCCTGCCACAGCAGCGCGACAAAGAGCGCAGCGCAGCCGACCAGAAAATGCAGCGCCAGCTGGCCATACCAGGGCAGCAGCGGCGTGGCCTTGTGTGCAAACAGCCAGCGGGCAAGCACCAGCAGCAGCGCCAAAAAGGCGGCCGGGGCACAGAAGTTCAGCAGATGCCAGAGGCTGGTGGTGGCAAGCATGGAGCGGACAGGTTGATATAAGTCAAGCTGGTACTGATACGACAAGCAATGGATTTACAGAGATTTTATAATCCCTGGCATGGCAGTTTGGGCCCTGGGCATCAACCACACGACGGCACCGGTCGACATTCGCGGCCGGTTTGCATTTGCACTCGACAAGATTGCGCCAACTTTGCAGAGTTTGCGCAGCACGATCTCGGGTGTGCATAGCCACGCCGGTGTGGAAACCGCCATCCTGTCCACCTGCAACCGCACCGAGATCTACTGCGCCGCCCAAGAGCCGGCGCTTGACCACACCCTGCGCTGGCTGGCCCAAAGCGGCGACCTGCCCGCCGAGGCGCTGAAAAACTACACCTACACCCTGCAAAACGACCTGGCCGCCCGCCACGCTTTTCGCGTCGCCAGTGGGCTGGACTCGATGGTGCTGGGCGAGGCCCAGATCCTGGGCCAGATGAAGAACGCCGTGCGTGCGGCTGAAGAAGCCGGCTCGCTGGGCACCACGCTCAACCAGCTGTTCCAGCGCAGCTTTGCCGTCGCCAAGGAAGTGCGCAGCGCCACCGAAATTGGCGCGCACAGCATCAGCATGGCCGCTGCTGCCGTGCGCCTGGCCGGCCAGCTGTTTGAAGACCTCACCAAGATCCGCGTGCTGTTTGTTGGCGCTGGCGAGATGATTGAGCTGTGCGCCACCCATTTCGCGGCCAAGCAGCCGGCCCACATCACAGTGGCCAACCGCACCTTGGAGCGCGGCGAAAAACTGGCGGGCCACTTTGGCGCCAGCACCATGCGCCTGGCCGATCTGCCCGACCACCTGCACGAATACGACGCCATCATCAGCTGCACCGCATCGAGCCTGCCGATCATCGGCCTGGGCGCGGTCGAGAGCGCGCTGAAAAAACGCAAGCGCCGCCCGATCTTCATGGTGGACCTGGCCGTCCCCCGCGATATCGAGGGCGAGGTCAAGAACCTGGGCGATGTCTACCTCTACACCGTGGACGACCTGGCCCATGTGGTCAAGGCCGGCCAGGAGCAGCGCCAGGCGGCCGTCGTGCAGGCCGAAACCATCATCGATGCAGGTGTACAGCGCTTCATGCACTGGATGGACCAGCGCGCCCCGGAAGGCGGCGCCGTGCCCTTGATCCAGCAGATCAATGCGCAGGCCGACGTCTGGCGTGCGCTGGAGATCGAGCGCGCAAAAAAGCGCCTGGCCAAGGGCGAAGACATGGACGCGGTGCTCGATGCACTGACACGCGGCCTGTCGCAAAAGATTCTGCACGGCACCATGGCCGAGCTGCACGCGGGCGACGCCCAGGCGCGTGCCCAGACGGCTGACATGGTCTCGCGCCTGTTCCTGCGCAGCCAACGCGGCGGCGGCAACGGCCACCAATCGGGTTTGTAGCGACGCTGCGCGGCTTGGCCGCCCTTTGCTCGCCCTCCTCGCCCCTCTTCTCCTTACTCGGCCTGCACTTTTTTTGATCTCTGCTTTTTTGCAGCGCATGCGCAGGCCCTGCCTTATCAGGTCGCCATGAAAGACTTTCTCCGCCAACAGCTGGAACGCTATGCCGAGCGCCTCAATGAGCTCAATTTTCTGCTCTCGCGCGAGGACATCATGGCCAACATGCCGCAGTTCCTCAAGCTCTCGCGCGAACACACCGATGTCGCCGCCGTGGCCGAGCGCTTTGCGCGCTACCAGCAGATCGAATCCGATATCGAAGGCGCCAAGGAAATGCTGGCCGACCCGGACATGGCCGACATGGCGCGCGAAGAGATCAGCAGCGGCGAGGCCGAGCTGCAACAGTTGGCCGCGCAGCTGCAGCGCATGCTGCTGCCCAAGGACCCCGACGATGCCCGCCCCGCTTTTGTCGAAGTGCGGGCCGGCACCGGCGGTGATGAATCGGCGCTGTTTGCCGGCGATATCACGCGCATGTACACGCGCTACGCCGAGCGCATGGGCTGGCGCGTCGAGATCATGAGCGCCAACGAGGCCGAGCTGGGAGGCTACAAGGAAGTGGTGCTGCGCATTGACGGCGGCGACAACGTCTATGGCACCTTGCGCTTTGAATCGGGCGGCCACCGCGTGCAGCGCGTGCCCGCCACCGAAACCCAGGGCCGCATCCACACCAGCGCCTGCACCGTGGCGGTAATGCCCGAGCCCGATGAGCAGCAGGCCATCACCCTGAACCCGGCCGATCTGCGCATCGACACCTTCCGCGCCAGCGGCGCCGGTGGCCAGCACATTAACAAGACCGACTCGGCCGTGCGCATCGTCCACTTGCCCACCGGCATCGTCGCCGAATGCCAGGACGGCCGCAGCCAGCACAGCAACAAGGCCAAGGCGTTGCAGGTGCTGCAGGCCCGTATCCAGGAAAAAGAGCGCAGCGAGCGCGCTGCCAAGGAAGCGGCGATGCGCAAGGGCCTGATCGGCTCGGGTGATCGCTCAGACCGCATCCGCACCTACAACTTTCCCCAGGGCCGGGTCACCGACCACCGCATCAACCTGACCTTGTACAAGCTGAGTTTCATCATGGACGGTGACCTCAGCGAACTGATGGAAGCGCTGCAGTCCGAACGCGAGGCCGAATTGCTGGCCGAGCTGGAAGTCAACCAATAAGGCCTGCGATGCCCAGCCACCACCCCGGTTTTGCAGGGCGCGCGGCCTGGCGTGCTGCGGGATACATGGCGCTGGCCTTGGCCGCGAGCAGCGCCTCGGCGCAGCTGGCGCGCAAGCCTTCGATGTACGAGGATGGCCGCGCGCCGCAAGAGCTGATCGCCAGGCCAGGCAGCCCCTCACCGGCGCAGGCCATGGGAAACCACAGCAGCCAGCCCTTTGCCGCTGATCTGATGAGCCATGCCGCCTTTGACCAGCTGGCGCGCGTCTACAACGCCGGCACGCCGCTGGCCCAGCCCCATGTGATCTTTGTGATCGACCGCCAGGCACAGCCTGCAGCGCGGCTGTACTTCATCAACACCCCACGCTTTCAGCTGCACGACCGCTTTTTGCGCGAGCAAGGCCTGCTGCGTGGCGGCAGGGAGGCGCTGAACCGCAATTACCGCGATGCAGGGCGCCGCTTTATCCTGGGCACCCTGAGCTGGCAGCCGCAG
Organism: Comamonas koreensis; assembly: GCF_014076495.1. Classification (NCBI taxonomy): domain Bacteria; kingdom Pseudomonadati; phylum Pseudomonadota; class Betaproteobacteria; order Burkholderiales; family Comamonadaceae; genus Comamonas; species Comamonas koreensis. The sequence continues at coordinate 4,686,488 of NZ_CP043575.1, forward strand.
ATCAACGGCTTTGTCTATGAATTCTGGGAAGGCGACCAGCTGACCGCCAGCCTGCTGCGCGAAACCGAGGCCCAGCTGCGCAGCCACTTTTTTGCAGCGGTGCAGTTCAAGGCCAATGCCAGCGCGCAAGAGCAGGTGGCGGTCGCCGCAGGCATCCCCGCAGTGACGCAAAGCGCGCTGATCGGCCAGCAACGCTTTTTGCCGCTGAACACAGGCCAGGCCGTGGGCCACCTGCGTTTGGTAGACGATATCGACCAAGTCCATGACCTGCTGCCCAGCGACATCGTCGTGCTGCGCCAGGTGCCCATCGCGCTGCCGCCTGTGGCAGGCGTGCTGACCGAGCAGCCCTCGACCATGGTCTCGCACGTGAACCTGCTGGCCAAAGGCTGGGGCGTACCCAACGCCTATGTGCGCGATGCCAGCCAGCTGCTGGCGGCGTACAACGGCCAATGGGTGCACTTGGCGGTCAGCGCCAAGGACTACCAGCTGCGTGCCGCCACCGATGCCGAGCGCGACCAAGCCATAACGCGATCAAAAATCAAACGCAGCATCGCCGGCGCCAGCATCCAGAAAGACACCCACAGCACCGCACTGCAGCCTCTGGCCGCCCTGCGCGCTGCCAACCGCCGCCAGTGCGGGGCCAAGGCTGCCAACCTGGGAGAAGTGCGGCATGCGGGCATTGCCGGGGTCAGCGTGCCCCATGGTTTTTGCCTGCCCTTTGGCGCCTATGCCACCGCGATGCAGCGTTTTGGCCTGGCCGAAAAAGTCGCGCGCATGCAGCAGCAGCCGGGCTTTGACAGCGACGCCGCCGTGCGCCGCAATGCGCTGGCTGCGCTGCGCGCCGAGATCGAACAGATGCCGCTCGATGCCGCATTTGCCAGCAGCCTGCAGGCGCGCTGGACCAGCCAGCTGCAGCAGGCCGGCGTGTTTGTGCGCAGCTCGTCAAGCTCAGAGGATTTGCCCGGCTTCAGTGGCGCGGGCCTCTACACCACGGTCCCCCATGTGAAGGGCGAAGCAGCCTTGCTCGATGCCGTGCGCAAGGTCTGGGCCTCGGTCTTCAACTTCGAGGCCTGGGAGGCGCGCCGTGCCGCTGGCATTGCGCAGGATGCCGTCGCGATGGCGGTGCTGGTGCAGCAGGCGGTGGACTCCGAGGCCTCGGGCGTCATGGTCACGCGCGACCCGCTGGGCAGCACCCCGCACAGCATCTTTATCGCCGCCAAGCGCGGCATTGGCATCCGCGTGGTGGAAGGCCGGCGCGTGGCAGAGCAGGTGCTGTACTCGCGCCGCAGCCAGGCCGTGCAGGTGCTCAGCCGCTCGGCCGAGGACACCGAGCTGCGCCTGGCGCCCGGCGGCGGCGTGCAGGAGGTGGCCGTGGCGCAGCGCCAGGTGCTCAGCGATGCGCTGGTCAAACGTCTGGCCCATGCCGGCGCTGCGATCGAAAAGCAGTTTGGCGGCCGCACCCAGGATATTGAATGGGCCATTGCCGGTGACCAGATCCTGGTCCTGCAATCTCGGCCCTTAGTGCAGGCCGCCCGCCCATAAGCGGCAGCAACAGCGAATCGCGTATCGACATGAATGCCTCCACCCCCGACACCCCCATCACGCTCACCCAGGCGCTGGCGCAAGCTGCTGCGCTGGGCATCGCCCGTATCGATGCGCAGATGCTGCTGCTCCACCTCTGCGGCCAGCCCACCCATGCGCGCGCCTGGCTCATCACCCATGATGGCGATCGCCTGAGCAGCGCGCAGACTGCGCAGTGGCAGCAGTGGCTGCAGCGCCGCGCCGATGGCGAACCGGTGGCCTACCTGACGGGCCACAAATGCTTTTACGGGCTGGACCTGGCCGTGGACGGCCGCGTGCTGGACCCGCGCCCCGATACCGAAACCCTGGTGGACTGGGCGCTGGAGCTGCTGCCCGATGCCGCCCCGGGCCAGCCGGCCTTGCGCCTGGCCGACCTGGGCACCGGCAGCGGCGCGATTGCACTGGCCTTGCAGCATGCGCTGCCCGCCGCCGAGGTCTGGGCGGTCGATGCCAGCACCGATGCGCTGGCCGTTGCCCAGGCCAATGCGGCGCGGCTGCAGCTGCCGCTGCGCTTTGCGCACAGCCACTGGCTGTCGGCGCTGCAAGGACCGTTTGATGCCCTCGTCAGCAACCCGCCCTACATCCGCGACGACGACCCGCACATGCCCGCGCTGCGCCATGAGCCGCGCCAGGCGCTCACCAGCGGGGCCGATGGCCTGGACGACATCCGCCATATCGTCGATGCGGCACCCGCATACCTGCGCGTGGGCGGCTGGCTGCTGATCGAGCATGGCTGGGACCAGGCAGAAGCGGTGCGTTCACTGCTGGCCCAGCGCGGTTTTGCCCAGGTGCAAAGCCGCAAGGACCTCGCAGGCATCGAGCGCGCCAGCGGCGGACAATGGCCTTCCGTGAAATAATAGTGACCATGCCCGCGCTTGAACTGCGGCAAAACGCCCGCATTTGGGTAGCTCATCCAAGCGCTGACCCGATTACATTGCAACCCACACGCCCCGACGGAGCCCATCCATGAGCGATACCCAACAACGCATCGACCAGCTGGTCAAAGGCCATGACATCGTGCTGTTCATGAAGGGAACGGCCAGCTTTCCGCAATGCGGATTCTCCGGCCGTGCCATTCAGATTCTCAAAGCCAGTGGCGTGGAGACCCGTGGTCTGACCACCGTCAATGTGCTCGAAGACCCCGAGATCCGCCAAGGCATCAAGGACTACAGCCAGTGGCCCACGATCCCGCAGCTGTATGTCAAAGGTGAATTCATCGGCGGCTCGGACATCATGATGGAAATGTATGAATCGGGCGAGCTGCAGCAACTGGTGGCCACGCTCTGATCGTCTAGCGCCCGAGTTGGCCAGCCGCAACCAAGCCGCCTTGTGAGGCGGCTTTTTTGTGCCCGGCTAGCGCCGCAGACCCGCGTGCAGGGCGGTGCGATGGCAACACACAATGGCCTTGCCCGCAGCCATAGCCGGTCGGCTGGGGTAAGCTTGACACCCGCAGCACCACCGCGCATCGCCCGCCCGCTATGGGCCTCCAGCGCCTGCTGCCAAAAGCACTTGCCAGTCTCCAGACGGGCATGCGAACATTGAACACCGATTCAAACCGGTGGCGCACCGCGCGCCACCACCGCTTTTGCCGAAAAATGTGAGCAGCCGGTCTGCACTGCTCCCACATGGATGTCTATGAATCTTACGCAGAGTCTCTTTGTCATTGCCTTGCTGATCAGCTTGAGCGCCTTTTTCTCCATGGCGGAGATATCGCTGGCCGCCTCGCGCCGCCTGCGATTGCGGCAGATGGTCGATGACGGAGACCCGCGTGCAGAGCGTGTGATGAAGGTCCAGGAGCAGCCCGGTGAGTACTTCACCGTCGTGCAGGTGGGCCAGAATGCGGTGGCCATTCTCGGCGGTATCGTTGGCGAAGGGGCGCTCAGTCCCTTTGTCTCAGGCATCGCCAGCCGCTGGCTGGAGCCGGCCACCGCGCAGACCATCGGTTTTCTGTTCTCGTTCACCGTGGTCACTTCGCTGTTCATTTTGCTCGCCGATCTGCTGCCCAAGCGCTTGTCGATGGCTGAGCCAGAGGCGCTGGCGCTGCGCGTCTCGCGCCCCATGCAGTGGTGCATGACCCTTTTCAAACCCGTGGTCTGGTTCTACAGCAAGGCGGCCGATGGCCTGTTTCGCCTGCTGGGCCTGTCGACGATCCGCGATGAAAAAATCACCTATGAAGACATTTTGGCGATGACCGAGGCCGGCGCCAAGGCCGGTGTGCTGGCCGCGCAGGAGCAGCAGGTGATCGCCAATCTGTTCGAACTCGATACGCGCACCGTCGGCTCGGCGATGACCCAGCGCGACCGCATCGCCTTCTTCTACCAGGACGACAGCGACGACATCATCCGCGCCCGCATTGCCGAGGAACCCTTTTCGACCTACCCGGTCTGCGCCGGGGACATCGACCATGTGGTCGGCTATGTCGATGCCAAGGACCTGTTCCAGCGCGCGCTCAACAACCTGCCGATGAAGCTGCGGGACGAAGGCCTGGTCAAAAAGGCCCTGGTCATCCCCGACCGGCTGACCTTGGCCGAAGTACTGCAGCAGTTCCGCCAGGCGCATGAGGACTTTGCCATCATCGTCAATGAGTACAGCCTGGTGGTCGGCGTGGTCACGCTCAACGATGTGATGAGCACCGTCATGGGCGACCTGATGGGCCCGGTCGATGAGGAGCTGATCGTGCGCCGCGACGAGACCTCGTGGCTGATCGACGGCATCACCCCGATCGAGGATGTGGAGCGAACCTTGCTGCTGGACGACCTGCCGCATTCCGACGAGTACGAGACCCTGGGCGGCTTCTTGATGGTGATGCTGCGCCGCATCCCGCGCCGCACCGACAAGGTGGTCTGGGGCAAGTACCAGTTCGAGGTGATGGACGTGGACAGCTACCGCATCGACCAGGTGCTGGTCACCATCGTGGACCCCAACAAGGTGCCCGATTCACCGCTGCCGCCGGCCACTGGCAGCCTGGTCGCCTGACACCTACCAAGCCTTTAGCCCGATGAAAAAGCCACCGCATGCGGTGGCTATCTTTGTGCGGCAGCGCTGGCAGGCGCCGCGGACCTTCGTCTTCAGGCTTCGACCTTGTTCTCGAACAGCCACTGGCGCTGCGCGCCGTAGACCAGGTTGGGGTAGGTGTCCTTGCCACGGCTGCCGTTGTAGCGGCCCAGCGCCATGAACAAATCGCCCTTCTCGCGGTCCAGGTAGTGGCGCAAAATCACGCAGCCAAAGCGCAGATTGGTCTGCATATGGAACAGCTTGGCCGGGTCGCCATCGCCGATCACCCGGGTCCAGAACGGCATCACCTGCATGTAACCGCGAGCCCCGACATTGGACATCGCGAACTTGCGAAATCCGCTCTCGACCTGGATCAGGCCCAGCACCAGCGATTCATCGAGGCGCGCACGCCGGGCCTCGTACCAGACGGTCTGCAGAAAATCGCGGCGCACTTCCCAGTCCGGTTTGCGCCGGCGCAGGCGGTCGCTCATCGCGCCCAACCAGCGCAGGTAGACGATCTTGGCCTCGGTCGAGACAAACACCGGCTCCGGTGGCGCGGCGCTGCCGATCGCTGCCGTGAGTGCCGAGCGCACCGAGTCGATCAGGGGCTCTTCCAACTGGCCACCGGCCAGCGCAGCCTGCGGCGCAGCCAGCCAGGCGCCTGGCCCGGCCAGCAACGATGCCATGGCCGCGCGGCGTGATACGCCCGCAGGTAAAGCAATGCGTGAGCCTGACATCCTCGATCGATCCCTCTGTGACTGTATTTGTGCTGTGCCTGCGGCAGGGGCTGCGCGTGCAGCCCATGGCCCGCATCAGGCCAGGCGGCTGGTGAGGAAGCTGAACACCTCGTCCACAGGCACCTTGGTGGCGGCGGTCTCGCGGCGCTGCTGGTACTCGACCATGCCTTCTTGCAGGCCCCGGTCGCCCAGCACCACGCGGTGCGGCACGCCAATCAGCTCCCAATCGGCCAGCATCGCGCCCGGGCGCTCGCCGCGGTCGTCCAGTATCACATCGACGCCAGCAGCCAACAAGTCCGCGTGTAGCTTTTCAGCCGCAGTCTTGACTGCTTCGCTGCGGTCCATGCCGATGGGGCAGATCACCACGGTGAAGGGGGCAATCGCGTCCGGCCAAATGATGCCGCGCTCGTCGTGGTTCTGCTCCACGGCGGCTGCTGGCAAGCGGGTCACGCCAATGCCGTAGCAGCCCATTTCGAACTCGCTGGGCTTGCCATTTTCGGCCAGGAAGGTGGCCTTCATCGCCTTGGAGTACTTGGTGCCCAGGTAGAACACATGGCCGATCTCGATACCACGCTCGATGGCCAGCTCGCCCTGGCCGTCTGGCGACAGGTCGCCCGCCACCACATTGCGCAGATCGGCGACCACGGCCGGCTCGGGCAGGTCACGGCCCCAGTTCACACCGGTCAGGTGGTAGTCGGCCTCGTTGGCGCCGCAGACCCAGTCGGCCATCACGGCGACATCGCGGTCCACCACGAGCTTGACGGGCTTTTGCAGGCCGATCGGGCCCAGGTAGCCCGGCTGGCAGCCAAAGTGCTCCTCGATCTCACTCACTGTCGCAAAACGGAAGTTGGCCAAGCCCTCGACCTTGCCGACCTTGATCTCGTTCATGTCATGGTCGCCGCGCAGCAGCAGCAGCCAGACCTGCGAGCCCAGGATGTCGCCCTTGTCATTGGTCTCGTCGGTGGCCAGCACCAGCGATTTGACGGTGTTGGCCAGCGGCAGGTTCAGCAGCTGGGCCACATCGGCGCAGGTGCTCTTGCCAGGCGTAGCCGTCTTGGTCATGGCCTGCACGGCAGCCGCACGGGGCTGGGTGGGCGCCAGGCTTTCAGCCTTTTCGATATTGGCGGCGTAGTCGCTGTTGGGGCAGTAGACAATCGCGTCCTCGCCGGTCGCGGCAATCACCTGGAACTCTTCGCTCAGGTCGCCGCCGATGGCGCCACTGTCCGCACGCACGGCGCGGTACTGCAGGCCAAAACGGTCAAAGATGCGCTTGTAGGCAGCGCGCATGGTCTGGTAGCTGATCTGGGCGGCGTCGCGGTCCTTGTCGAAGGAATAGGCGTCCTTCATGATGAACTCGCGGCCCCGCATCAGGCCAAAGCGGGGACGGCGCTCGTCGCGGAACTTGGTCTGAATCTGGTAGAGGTTCTTGGGCAGCTGCTTGTAGCTCTTGAACTCCTGGCGCGCGATGTCGGTCACCACCTCCTCGCTGGTAGGCTGGATGACAAAGTCACGCGCGTGGCGGTCCTGGATGCGCAGCAGCTCGGCGCCCATCTTGTCAAAGCGGCCAGTCTCCTGCCACAGCTCGGCGGGCTGCACCACGGGCATGGTCACCTCGATGGCGCCGGCGCGGTTCATCTCTTCGCGCACGATGGCCTCGACCTTGCGGATCACGCGCAGACCCATCGGCATGTAGTTGTAGATGCCGGCGCCAAGCTTCTTGATCATGCCGGCGCGCGTCATCAGCTGGTGGCTGGCGATTTCAGCGTCCGCAGGCGCTTCTTTCAGGGTCGAGATGAGAAATTGCGAAGCTTTCATAGTCTATGACAATGGACCTAGTAGTTGCCCCCTTGAAGATGGCTTCAAGGCGCAGGCATAATGGACACAGTTTAAAAAATTGGGGTTAGATTATGCTGGACCGAGATGGCTTTAGGCCAAACGTCGGCATCATCCTGCTCAACCAGCGCAATCAGGTGTTTTGGGGCAAGCGCATCCGCACCCATAGCTGGCAGTTTCCGCAGGGTGGTATTGACCGTGGAGAAACCCCCGAGCAGGCGATGTTTCGAGAGCTGCATGAGGAAGTGGGCTTGCGACCGGAGCATGTACGTATTGTGGCTAGAACGCGGGATTGGCTACGGTACGAGGTGCCCGAACGCTTCATCCGCCGCGATGCCAGGGGCTATTATCGCGGACAAAAGCAGATTTGGTTTTTGCTCCAGTTAACAGGCCACGACTGGGACCTGAATCTGCGCGCCACCAACCACCCGGAGTTTGATGCATGGCGCTGGAATGACTACTGGGTGCCGCTCGATGTGGTGGTGGAATTCAAGCGCGGCGTCTACGAAATGGCCTTGACCGAGCTGTCGCGTTTTGTGCCACGCAACGATCCGCGTAACCGCTATTTGCGCAGTAATGCGCGTGCGCGCGATGGTGAGCCGCATGAGCCAGACCCGGCGCTGACCGAGACCTTGCAGGTGTCGGTGACGACCACCACGGTGGTGAGCTACCACTCTCCGCTGCGCATGATGCAGGAGATGGAGCTGCCGCCCGGCGCCAGCTTTGACCCGGACCCGGGCAATGCCGGGCGTGACCCGCAGCAAAACGGCTGACAATGGCTGACGGCTGACCGGTGGCTACATGCAAAAAGCGTCCCGAGGGACGCTTTTTTGTGCTTGCACGGCGCTCGTGTGATCCGCCGCCGCAGGCCCTGTCGGGCCAAACAGGCCAAACGGGCTTAGCGGGCCCCGATCAATGCCCCGTCAATACCATGTTGTCACGGTGCAGCATCTCGGGCTCACCGGTGTAGCCCAGCAGTTGCTCAAATTCTGACGATGGCTTGCGGCACAGGCGCCGCGCCTCGGCGCTGCTGTAGTTGGCCAGGCCGCGTGCCAGCTCCACGCCTTGCGGGTCGCGCACGCCAATCACCTCGCCGCGCGAGAACTCACCATGCACGCTCACCATGCCGATGGGCAGCAAGCTCTTGCCGTCGCTGCGCAGCTTCAGGGCAGCGCCTTCGTCCACCGTCACATAGCCATGCATCTGCAGGTGGTCCATCATCCACTGCTTGCGCGCCTGGTTCTTGTGGGTATCGGCGACCAGCAAGGTGCCGATGGCCTCACCTGCGGCCAGGCGCAGCAGCACATTCTGCTCGCGCCCCCAGGCAATCACCGTGGATGCGCCCGAGCCAGCCGCGCGCTTGGCGGCCAGGATCTTGGTGAGCATGCCGCCCTTGCCAATACCGGAGCCGGCACCACCGGCCATCGCTTCGAGCTTCAGGTCACCCGCTTGCGCCTCGTGCACAAATTGGGCGTCCGGGTTCTTGCGGGGATCGGCGGTGTAGAGGCCCTTCTGGTCCGTCAGAATCACCAGCGCGTCGGCCTCGACCAGGTTGGCCACCAGCGCACCCAGGGTGTCGTTGTCGCCAAACTTGATTTCGTCGTTGACCACCGTGTCGTTTTCGTTGATGACCGGCACCACCCCCAGCTGCAGCAAGGTCAGCAAGGTGACGCGGGCATTGAGGTAGCGCTCGCGGTCGGCCAGGTCGGCATGGGTCAGCAGCACCTGGGCGCTGCCCAGGTTTTGCTCGCGCAGCTTGGTCTCGTACATCTGCACCAGGCCCATCTGGCCGACAGCCGCTGCCGCCTGCAGCTCATGGATCTCCTTGGGACGCTGCTGCCAGCCCAGGCGCTTCATGCCCTCGGCCACCGCGCCGCTGGAGACCATGATCACCTCGCGCTTGGCCCCGCCCTCGCCATGCACCAGCGCGGCGAGCTGGCGGCTCCATTCGGTGATGGCGCCTTCATCGAGGCCCTTGCCTTCGTTGGTGACCAGACTGGAGCCGACTTTGACGACGATGCGACGTGCGTCGCGCAGAACATTCGATGCCATTTTTGCTTTTTCCGGCATTGCGCCCGCCTGGCAAGCGCAAGCAGCTATCCAACAATGAGAAATCTAGGGTGCAAGGGTTGCCACTCAGTCCGGCGACGAAAAACGCGGGTCGTCCGAGAAGTCGGGCGCATCCTGCTCGGCGCCTGCCGCAAAGCGCGGATCGACCTCTTGGGGCTCCTGCTCGGCCTTTTGCATCTTGTGCACGAACTGGAAGATCTCCTTGATCAGCGGCTCGCAGCCCTCGCGGGTCAGCGCCGAGATCTCGTAGACCGGGCCCTTCCACTTGTAGCGCTTGACAAAATCCTTGACCTTGGCGACCCGCTCGTCGCCGGGCACCATGTCCAGCTTGTTGAGCACCAGCCAGCGCGGCTTGTTGTAGAGCTCCTCGTCGTACTTCTTGAGCTCGCCGACAATCGCCTTGGCCTGCGCGACAGGGTCCACGCCCTCGTCAAACGGTGCCAGATCCACAATATGCAGCAGCAAGCGCGTGCGCTGCAGGTGGCGCAGGAACTGGTGGCCCAGGCCGGCACCGTCCGAGGCGCCTTCGATGAGGCCAGGAATGTCGGCCACCACAAAGCTCTTTTCCGGCCCCACGCGCACCACGCCCAGGTTCGGGTGCAAGGTGGTGAAGGGGTAGTCGGCAATCTTGGGGCGGGCGTTGGAGACCGCCGAGATAAAGGTCGACTTGCCGGCATTGGGCATGCCCAGCAGGCCCACATCGGCCAGCACCTTGAGCTCCAGCTTCAGGTTGCGGCGCTCGCCTTTCCAGCCCGGGGTCTTCTGGCGCGGCGCACGGTTGATTGCGCTCTTGAAACGCAGGTTGCCAAAACCGCCGTCACCGCCCTTGGCGATGGTGATGACCTCGCCCGGGTTGAGCAGCTCAAACAGCACTTCGCCCGTTTGCGCATCGGTGATGATCGTGCCCACCGGCATGTGCAAGGTGATGTCCTTGCCCGCGCTGCCGAACATGTCCGATCCCTTGCCGTGCTCACCGCGCTCGGCCTCGTGGCGGCGCGAGTAGCGGTAATCGATCAGGGTGTTGAGGTTGACATCGGCCAGCGCGTACACATGGCCGCCGCGGCCGCCGTCGCCGCCATCGGGGCCACCGAATTCCTTGTACTTTTCATGGCGGAACGACACACAGCCATTGCCACCATCGCCAGCTGCAATGTCAATAAACGCTTCATCTACGAATTTCATGGTCGTTATCCACCCGCCCTGGTACAGGAATTACGGGAATTGTTCTGCTGCATACCGATACATGCAGCCTTGCCAAAACCGCTATTGTCGCACCGAGGCGCCAGGCGGTCCGGCCCAAAAACACCAAAGCCCCGACTGCGCGGGGCTTTGGACAAGGCCAATGAAGGCCTTCAAGACACTTGTCTTGTCTTAAGCAGCCTTGGTGATGCTCACCGTGTGCTTGGACAAAGCGCCCTTGGTTTCGAACGACACGTGGCCGTCCACCAGAGCAAACAAGGTGTGGTCCTTGCCCACGCCGACATTGGTGCCGGGGTGGAACTTGGTGCCGCGTTGACGCACGATGATCGAACCGGCGCTGATCAATTGACCACCGAAAGCTTTCACACCCAGCATCTTTGGCTTGGAATCACGTCCGTTGCGCGTAGAGCCGCCGCCTTTTTTCTGTGCCATGAGATATAGCTCCTGTTAAGCTGCAATCGCACCGATTTGCAGCTCAGTGAACTGCTGGCGATGGCCTTGGCGCTTTTGATAGTGCTTACGACGACGCATCTTGAAAATGCGCACCTTGTCGTGCTTGCCGTGGGCTACTACCGTAACCGTCACAGTTGCTCCGGACACCAAGGGCGTACCAACCTTCAACTCTGCGCCGTCGCCGACTGCCAGAACCTGGTCGATCACGATTTCTTGGCCTACGTCCGCAGCGATCTGTTCTACCTTGATTTTTTCGCCGGAAGCAACACGATACTGTTTGCCACCGGTTTTTATGACCGCGTACATAAGAACCTCTAAAAAGGGGATAGCTTGCAAAGAAATTTCGCAAGAGCCGAAGATTGTAGCACGGGGTCTGAAAAGACGCAAACCCTGCACGCTTTTGCACCACAACCGGGCCAGAAAGCGCATCCGCGAGACGGACAACCGGGCATGTCTGCAAGTGGCGCTGCTCTCGTTTCTATAATGCGATATCCATAAAATGCCGAGATAGCCGCCTTGTCCGAGTCCAACACTCCCAACCCGTCCAACCCCTTGAGCCTCGTCGCCGGTGATATGCGGCAGGTGGATGCCGTGATTGCCAGGCGCCTGAGCTCCTCCGTTCCACTGATCGGCGAGGTATCGCACTACATCATCTCGGCGGGCGGCAAGCGCCTGCGCCCGGCACTGCTGCTGCTGGTGGCCGGCGCGCTGGAGTACCGGGGCGAGCAGCATTTCAACCTGGCGGCGGTGGTCGAGTTCATCCACACCGCCACCTTGCTGCACGACGATGTGGTGGACGAGTCCACGATGCGGCGCGGCAAACCTACCGCCAACGAGAGCTTTGGCAATGCCGCCAGTGTGCTCGTCGGTGATTTTCTGCACTCACGCGCCTTCCAGATGATGGTTGATGCCGACAGCATGCGAGTCATGCAGATCCTGTCGGAGGCGACCAACATCATTGCCGAGGGCGAGGTGCAGCAGCTGATCAACACCCACAATGTCGATCTCGACGAGGCTGGCTACCTCTCGGTCATCCGCTCCAAAACCGCCAAGCTGTTTGAAGCCAGCGCCCGCCTTGCTGCCGTGCTGACGGACGCACCCGCAGCGCTGGAGGAGGCCTGCGCCAACTATGGCCGCTCGCTGGGCACGGCCTTCCAGGTGATTGACGACGCACTGGACTATGACGGCGACACTACCGTAATGGGCAAGAATATTGGCGATGATTTGCGCGAAGGCAAGGTCACCCTGCCCCTGATCATTGCCATGCAGCGCGCCAGCGCCGATGATAGGCAGATGATTGTCAGCGCGATTGAGCAGGGCTCCACCCCGCATATGGCCCATATCGTGCAGGTCGTCAAGGACACCGGCTCGCTGCAAGCCACGCGGGCAGCGGCTGCGCTGCAGGCCCAGGAGGCCATCGACTGTCTGGCTTTATTGCCCAGCAATGCCTACACCCAGGCACTGACCACACTGGCCTCGCAGTTGCTGGACCGCCGAGAGTAAGCACCAAGGCGAGTGCACATGGGCCAAGGGTACCGTGCAGACTGTCGCAGATCCACTGCAGTGGCGCGGCCTGCAGGGTGCATTTCTTTGTTAAATCTCCGAACAACTGCTACAGTTTGCCGGATTACGCAGCGAGGCTATCGACGATAGGCGTCTTCCCTTTACATGCCTGACATCAACACCCCCCCCAAAGCCGTCGCCCTCCCCGGCATTGCCAGAGCGCTGGTAGCCAGTGGAAAGCTTCCTGTTGCCAAGGCGGAGGCCTTGTACGCCACCAGTCTCAAAAGCAAGAACAGCTTCATTGGAGAGCTGGTGGCCAGTGGTGCCGTCTCCGGCAGCGATGTAGCCAGCATCATCTCGACGGTCTATGGCGCGCCGCTGGTCGACCTCGATGCTATCGATTTGACCCGGCTGGCAACAGGTTTGCTTGATCCCAAACTGGCGCTCAGCAACAAGATCATTCCCCTGGCCAAACGCGGCAACCGGCTGATCGTCGTTACCGCCGACCCGACCGACCACTCGGTGGCCGAGCAGATCAAGTTCTCCACCCAGCTGAGCGTGGACTGGGTGATTGCAGAACATTCCAAGCTGGTCAAGGCGCTGGAGTCTGTTGCGAAAAAGGGCGGCGACAACATCCAGGACATGATCACCGGCGATGTCAACCTCAATGAATTCGAGATTGATGATGAGTCGGTGAACACCGACACCGCGAGCAATGACGGAGATGAGGTCGAAGATGCGCCCATCGTCAAGTTTTTGCAGAAGATGCTGATTGACGCATTCAATATGCGTGCATCGGACTTGCATTTCGAACCCTATGAGCACCAGTACCGCATCCGCTTTCGCATCGATGGAGAGCTGCGCGAAATCGCTTCGCCGCCCCCGGGCATCAAGGACAAGCTGGCATCGCGGATCAAGGTGATCTCGCGCCTGGATATCTCGGAAAAGCGCGTGCCGCAGGACGGCCGCATGAAGCTCAAGATCGGCGCGGATCGGGTGATCGATTTCCGGGTCAGCACCTTGCCCACCTTGTTTGGCGAAAAGATCGTGATCCGTATTCTCGATCCGAGCAGCGCCAAGCTGGGCATTGATGCACTGGGCTATGAGCCCGAAGAGAAGGAGCGCCTGCTCAGCGCCATCAAGCGCCCGTACGGCATGATTCTGGTCACGGGGCCCACGGGTTCGGGCAAGACCGTGTCGCTCTACACCTGCCTGAATATTCTCAATACGCCAGCGGTCAATATAGCGACTGCCGAAGACCCGTCGGAAATCAACCTGCCCGGGGTCAACCAGGTCAATGTCAATGAAAAGGCCGGTCTGACCTTTGCGACCGCGCTCAAGTCCTTTCTGCGCCAGGATCCCGACATCATCATGGTCGGTGAAATCCGTGACCTGGAGACGGCCGACATCGCCATCAAGGCGGCGCAGACCGGTCACTTGGTGCTGTCGACCCTGCACACCAACGACGCCCCCACCACCTTGACGCGTATGCGCAATATGGGGATCGCGCCCTTCAATATCGCGTCGAGCGTGATCTTGATCACCGCGCAGCGCCTGGCACGCAAGCTCTGCCCGATCTGCAAGCGCCCCACCGAAATCCCCCATGAAGCGCTGCTGGAAGCGGGCTTCAAGGAAGAGGACCTGGATGGCACCTGGATGCCCTACGAGCCCGTTGGCTGCGACGCCTGCAACAATGGCTACAAGGGCCGCCTGGGCATCTACCAAGTGATGCCCATCTCCGAAGAAACACAGCGCATCATCTTGCGCGATGGCAGCGCACTGGAAATCGCCGAGCAAGCCGACATAGAAAATGTCCGCTCCTTGCGCACGTCAGGCCTGCACAAAGTCAAAAAGGGACTGACCTCACTCGAAGAGGTCTTAGCCGTCACCAACGAATAAAGCAATGAGGGCAGGGATAAATGGCAACCACAGTCAACAAGAAAACATCGAACGAAGCCGTTTATGAGTGGGAAGGCAAGGACCGCAACGGCAAGATCGTGCGCGGCGAGTCCCGCGCGGGTGGAGAAAACCAGGTCATCGCGTCGCTGCGCCGGCAGGGCATTTTGCCGTCCAAGATCAAAAAGCGCCGCATGCGCTCGGGCAAGCGCATCAAGCCCAAGGACATCGCCTTGTTCACGCGCCAGCTGGCCACGATGATGAAGGCCGGTGTGCCTTTGCTGCAGGCTTTTGACATTGTCGGCCGGGGCAGCACCAACCCCAGCGTGACCAAGCTGCTCAACGATGTACGCAGCGATGTGGAGTCGGGCTCGTCACTGAGCACCGCCTTTCGCCGCCATCCGATGTACTTCAATGCGCTGTATTGCAACCTCGTCGAGGCCGGTGAGGCAGCCGGTATTTTGGAAGGCCTGCTCGACCGCTTGGCCACCTACATGGAAAAGACCGAGGCCATCAAGAGCAAGATCCGCTCGGCCCTGATGTACCCGACTTCGGTGATCATCGTCGCCTTTGTCGTGGTGGCCATCATCATGATCTTTGTGATTCCGGCGTTCAAAGAGGTGTTTACGTCGTTTGGCGCCGACCTGCCCGGCCCCACCTTGATCGTGATGGCCATCAGTGATTTCTTTGTCAGTTACTGGTACCTGATCTTTTTTGGCATTGGCGGCAGCATCTACTTCTTTTTGCAGGCCTGGAAGCGCAGCGAGAAAATGCAGCGCACCATGGACCGCTGGCTGCTGAAGGTGCCGATCTTTGGCCCCTTGATTGAAAAATCCTGCGTGGCACGCTGGACGCGCACCTTGTCGACCATGTTTGCAGCTGGTGTTCCCCTGGTCGAAGCGCTGGACTCGGTGGGTGGCGCCTCCGGCAATGCCGTGTTTGCGGTGGCAACCGAGAAGATCCAGGCGCAGGTCTCTACCGGCACCAGCCTCACAGTCGCCATGTCGGATGCCCATGTGTTCCCCTCGATGGTGCTGCAGATGTGCGCGATCGGTGAGGAATCCGGCTCCATCGACCATATGCTGGGCAAAGCGGCAGACTTTTACGAAGCCGAGGTGGACGAGGCCGTTGCCGGCCTGTCCAGCCTGATGGAGCCCATCATCATCGTGTTTCTGGGCACGATCATCGGCGGCATTGTGGTGTCGATGTACCTGCCGATCTTCAAGCTGGGCCAGGTGGTGTAAGCATGTCAGAAGCGCAATTGAACACAGGGCTGTTTGCCCTGCTGGGCCTGCTGGTGGGCAGCTTTTTGAATGTGGTGGTGCACCGCCTGCCGCTGATGCTGGAACGCCAATGGCGGCGTGATGCCCAGGACATGCTGGCAGCTACGGACAGTACCCAAGCACCGCAGGCAGCGCCTGAGGCTGATGTCAAAACAGACCGCTTTAACCTCTGGACCCCCGCCTCACGCTGCCCCCATTGCAGCCACCAGATCCGCTGGTACGAGAACGTGCCCGTGGTCAGCTGGCTTTTTCTGAAGGGGCGCTGCAGCCAGTGCAAAGCGCGTATTTCTGCCCGCTACCCCGTCGTAGAAATCGCCAACAGCCTGCTCTGGGCCTACTGCATCCACCGCTGGGGCCTGGGCGCCACGGGCCTGGCCTGGTGCTTTTTTGCATCGGTGCTGCTGACTGCGGCGCTGATCGACTGGGACACGACCCTGCTGCCCGATGACCTGACCTTGCCGCTGCTCTGGGCAGGCTTGCTGGCCAGTGCGATGGGCTGGATCGATGTGCCGCTCAAGGACTCGCTGTTTGGTGCCGCCATTGGCTACCTGGCGCTCTGGCTCATTTACTGGGCCTTCAAGCTGCTGACCGGCAAGGAAGGCATGGGCTATGGTGATTTCAAGCTGCTGGCTGCGCTGGGCGCCTGGTTTGGCTGGCAAGCGCTGATACCTATTGCACTGTTTTCGTCGGTGGTGGGCGCGGTGATCGGCATTGCCATGAAGATCTTTTCCAACCTGCGCGAAGGCGGCTATATCCCCTTTGGCCCCTTTCTCGCAGGTGCCGGCTTCTTGGTCATGTGGTTCGGCACCGGTATCGTCGACCGCCTGCTGCAGCCCTGATATGCGGCCACGCATTGGCGTTACCGGGGGTATTGGCAGCGGCAAAAGCACCGTCGCCCAGGGCTTTGCCAAATGGGGCTGCCATGTGATCGATGCCGACCGCATTGCCCGCGAGTTGACCCTGCCGGGCGGCGCGGCTATCGTCCCGATTGCGGCGCAGATGGGTGCCCACTTTATCGATGCGGACGGTGCGCTCGACCGCGCACAGATGCGCGAAGCCGCCTTTCGCGATCCCGCCTACAAGGCACTGCTCGAAGCGATCTTGCACCCCTTGATCCGCCAACAGATTGACCAGCAGTACCAGCATGCCTGCAGCGCCACCAATTCGCCCCTGGTAATCTTCGATATCCCGCTGCTGGCCGAGTCCAGCCAGTGGAGCCCACGCCTGGACCAGGTCATCGTGGTCGATTGCCTGGAGAGCACGCAAATAGCCCGCGTGCAGCAGCGAAATCAGCTGGCCGCGTCAGCGATCGAGGCCATCATGGCCCAGCAAGCGAGCCGGCTGCAGCGCCTGCGCAAGGCCGATTGGGTGCTGTGGAATGAAACGCTGTCGTTACAAGCGCTAGGCGAGGCCGTATTCGACCTATACAATGAATTGATAGCGAACTACCGCCCTCTGCAGCCCGACTGATCCGTGATAATTTACGAGTACCCCTTCAACGAACGTGTGCGAGCCTATCTCCGCCTGGAGTACCTGCTGCGCCGGCTTGACGTACTCCTGCAGCGCGACACGGACATCGACCACCATTTCGCCATCACCACCTTGTTCGAGGTGATGGATGTAGCCTCCCGCAGCGACCTCAAGACCGACCTGCTCAAGGACCTCGAACGCCAGCGCCAGCAGTTCAATGCCTACCGCGACAACCCGATGATCGCCGTGGACATGCTCGACAAGGTGATTGGCCAGATCGACGCTGCCCACAGCGAGTTGCGGGCCCAGAACGGCAAGCCCAGCCAGTTGCTGATCGAGAACGAATGGCTGATGGCCATCCGCAACCGCACCGGCATCCCTGGCGGCACCTGCACCTTTGACCTGCCCAGCTACCACGCCTGGCTGCATGCCGACAGCAACAGCCGCCGCGCCGATCTGCAAAGCTGGACGGCCTGTTTTGCGCCGCTGGCCAGCGCCCTCATCTTGCTGCTGCGGCTCTTTCGGGATGCGGGTGCGCCGCAGCGCATTGCAACCGTGCGCGGCCAGTTCCAGCAGAACCTGCCCCAGGGCCGCATCTACCAGCTGCTGCGCCTCAAGATCGACCCCAGCTCCAGCCTCGTGCCCGAGATCAGCGGCAACCGCCTGATGATCTCGATACGCATGCTGCAAAAGACCGACAGCGGGCAGCTGGCGTTGACCACACAGGATGGCCAGTACGAGATGGTGCTCTGCGCCTGAAGAGCCACCTCCAAAACCGCGCAGCCATCGCGCCAGCCGGCTGGCGCCCTACAATGCCTGCATGAGTTCTTCCGCAGACAACGCACTCCCCAGCATCCAGTGCCCCCAGTGTGGCGGCCCTTCCAGCTTTGCACGCAGCAACAGGTTTCGCCCTTTTTGCAGCGAGCGCTGCAAGCTCATTGACCTGGGCGCCTGGGGCAATGAGGATTTTCGGGTGCCCGCCCAATCGCCACCGCTGGACCAGCCCTACGGTGATCCCCGGCTGGAAGACTGAGCCCCCCGACGTTTAGCAACCGCAGCACTTGGCGGTGCTGCCGTTGCTTATTTCACTGCAGCTTGCGCCGCCTGCACATAGGCTTCCGCATCAAAAGGCAGCCCACGCTCCTCGCTCAGCCATTGCAGCACCGGGAAGGAGCCTTCCAGCACCGGGCTCACCGTCAGCGGCAACTGCTGCCAGGACATCTGCTGGCCTTCACGCATCTCAAAATCACCCGACCACTGCGTCACCTTGCACCAGTGCAAGCGCACCAAGGCATGGCTGTAGTCATGCTCGGTCACCTTCCAGGCGATGCAGTTTTCGATGCGGATGCCCAGCTCCTCGACCAGCTCACGGCGCAGCGCCTCTTCGACGGTCTCGCCCGCTTCGAGCTTGCCGCCGGGAAACTCCCACCAGCCCGCGCGGGGCTTGCCCAGGGGGCGGCTGGTTATCAGCAGGGCATTGTCACTTTCGCGGATCAGCACGCCCACAGCCACTTCGGTGTGGCTGCGGGTCTCGGTGGTATCAGTCTGGCTCATAGGTCTTCATGGGCTGCCAGCACAGCAGCCCGGTATATTCAATCCTGGGCCTCTTCGCCCAGGTCGGCCACATCGGCAATTTTCTGGCGACCTTGCACCTCGCGGTGGCTGCGGCCAGCCCAGTCACGGGCAAACTGGTGGGCCACCCGGCCGCTGCGCGAGCCGCGCTCCAGCGCCCAGACCAGGGCCTCGGGCCGGGCAGCCTCGATATCCGCCTCCGCCACACCCAGCGCTGAGAGCCACTGGCCCACTACGCGCAGGTACTCGTCCTGGCTGAACGGGTAGAAACTCACCCACAGGCCAAAACGCTCGGACAGCGAAATCTTCTCTTCCACCACTTCGCCGGGGTGGATCTCGCCGTTCTCGCCCTTTTGCTGGGCCAGGTTGTCGGTCATGTACTCGGGCAGCAGATGGCGCCGGTTGCTGGTCGCATAGACCAGCACATTCGGTGTGGCCGCAGAGACCGAGCCATCCAGGATCGACTTCATCGCCTTGTAGCCGGGCTCGCCCTCTTCAAAACTCAGGTCATCGCAGTAGATGATGAATTTCTCGGGCCGGCCAGCGACCACATCGACGATATCAGGCAGGTCGGTGAGATCGGCCTTGTCCACCTCGATGAGGCGCAGGCCCTGGGGCGCATAGGCATGCAGGCAGGCGCGGATCAGGGACGACTTGCCAGTACCGCGCGCGCCCGTCAGCAGCACATTGTTGGCGGTGCTGCCTTGCACAAACTGCTCGGTGTTGCGCGCAATCTTCTCTTTTTGCCCGTCGATGTTCTGCAGGTCGGACAAGGACATCGCCCCGACATGGCGCACCGGCTCCAGCACGCCACAGCCATTGGCCCGCTTGCGGTAGCGCCAGGCAATGGCATCACTCCAGTCGGCCGGCGCCTGCAGCGCCTGGGGCAGGACGGACTCGATGCGCTGCATCAGCTGCTCGGCGCGCTGCACCAGGCGCTCAAGCGGGGAGAGGGAAGAGTGGGAAGACTCGGTCATGGTATCCAGACGCACAGGGTTGGGATGCCAGCGGGGCCGGACCCCGCCCTGCTTGGGGGCAGTCCAGCGCGCTGGCCAAGCGGTATCAGGAGCGGTAGTCCGCGTTGATGCTCACATAGTCATGGCTCAGGTCGCAGGTCCACAGCTGGGTGGATGCGTTGCCACGGCCCAGCTGCACGCGCACCACAATCTCCTGCTGCTTCATCACGCGCTGGCCATCGGCCTCCTGGTAGGCCGGGTTGCGGCCGCCCTGGGTGGCCACATGCACATCGTCCAGGTACAGCTCGATCTGGGTCTGGTCCAGGTCCTCGATACCGGCATAGCCCACAGCAGCCAGAATGCGTCCCAGGTTGGGGTCGCTAGCAAAGAAAGCCGTTTTGACCAGCGGCGAATGCGCAATCGCATAGGCCACCAGGCGGCATTCTTCTTCGGTACGGCCTTGCTCGACCTCGATCTGGATGAACTTGGTGGCGCCTTCGCCGTCGCGCACAATCGCTTGCGCCAGCTTTTGTGCCACTTCGCGCAGCGCAGCCATCAAGGCTTGGCCATCGGTGGTGTTCCAGTCGCTGATCGGGGCATTGCCGGCCTGGTTGGTAGCGACCACGACAAAGGAGTCATTGGTCGAGGTGTCACCATCGATGGTGATGCGGTTGAACGACTGGTCGGCCAGGGTTTTGGCCAGCGCCGGCATCAGCTCGGGGCTGATGGCTGCGTCGGTGCCCAGAAAACTCAGCATGGTCGCCATATTGGGGCGAATCATGCCCGCGCCCTTGCTGATGCCGGTGATCTGCACCGTCTTGCCGCCCACGGTGGCCGAGGCGGAAAACGCCTTGGGCAAGGTGTCGGTGGTCATGATGCCTTCAGCGGCCTTGGCCCAGTGGCCCGGCTGCGCATCGGCAATGGCGGCAGGCAGGCCCGCAGTGATGCGGTCCACTGGCAGCGGCTCCATGATCACGCCGGTCGAGAACGGCAGCACTTGCTGGGCATCGATCTTCAAGAGGCCTGCCAGCGCATCGCAGGTGGCGTGGGCACGGGCCAGGCCATCGGCGCCGGTGCCGGCATTGGCATTGCCGGTGTTGATGACGATGGCGCGTATCGACTGGCTGTGGCTGGCCAGGTGTTCACGGCAGATCTGCACCGGCGCGGCACAAAAGCGGTTCTTGGTGAACACGCCAGCGACATGGCTGCCCTCGTCCAGCAAGAACACCGTCACATCCTTGCGGTTGGCCTTGCGCACGCCGGCCTCCGTCACACCAATGCGAATACCGGCGACAGGAGCCAGGTCCTGCGCTACTGGGGCTTTCAAATTGACGGGCATATCAGTCTTTTCCTTGAAACCATGAAAAAAACGGGCGATGAACCAGTCAAAGCCCGTTGTGGTGAAGCAATCCGGTAATTTATGCGAGTTTACCGTGGCAGAGCTTGTATTTCTTGCCACTGCCGCATGGGCATGGATCATTGCGGGCCACACGCACGCCTTCAGGCAGCGCCAGCGGCTCGCTGGACTCGGCGTCGCCCGACTCGTCGGGGCCGCTGTAGGTCACATGGGCCGTGCGGTCGTTGCTTTGCTCCAGCTGCTCGGTCGCTTCATCGAGCTGCTCGGGCGAGCGGATCTGCACCGACATCATCACGCGGGTGACCTGGGTCTTGACCTGGTCGATCAGCTGGCTGAACAGCTCGAAAGCCTCGCGCTTGTATTCCTGCTTGGGCTGCTTTTGGGCGTAGCCGCGCAGGTGGATGCCCTGGCGCAGGTAGTCCAAGGCGGCCAGGTGGTCGCGCCAGCTGGAATCCAGGGTCTGCAGCAGCACCGCACGCATGAATTGCATGAAGTTCTCCTTGCCCGCCTGCTCCAGCTTGTCATTGAAGAGGCGTGCGCCTTCGGCAACGACCTTCTCTTCGATTTCCTCGTCGGAGATCGATTCCGCGCCATCGAGCAGCTGCTGCAGTGGCAGGTCGATGTGCCATTCCTCGCGCAGCACCTTCTCCAGACCGGCCAGATCCCACTGCTCTTCCATGGACTGCTCGGGCACATACTGGCGCACGATATCGGCCAGCGCGCTGTCGCGCATGCCGTCGATCATCGGAGCCAGGTCGGCCGCATCCAGAATCTCGTTGCGCTGCTGGTAGATGACCTTGCGCTGGTCATTGGCGACGTCGTCGTACTCGAGCAATTGCTTGCGCATGTCAAAGTTGCGCGCTTCCACCTTGCGCTGCGCGCTTTCGATGGAACGGGTCACAATGCCCGCTTCAATGGCTTCGCCATCGGGCATCTTCAGGCGCTCCATGATGGCCTTGACACGGTCGCCCGCGAAAATGCGCATCAGCTGGTCGTCCAGCGACAGGTAGAAACGCGAGGAGCCACGGTCACCCTGGCGGCCGGCACGGCCACGCAGCTGGTTGTCGATACGGCGCGATTCATGGCGCTCGGTCGCGATGATGCGCAGGCCGCCCAGCTCGGTCACCTTGTCGTGCTCGATCTTCCACTCAGCGCGCAAGGCTTCGACCTTGTTGCGGCGCTCCGTCTCGGACAGCGACTCGTCGGCCTCGATGGCGGAAATCTGCTTTTCGATATTGCCGCCCAGCACGATGTCGGTACCGCGGCCTGCCATGTTGGTCGCGATGGTGATGACGCCGGGGCGCCCCGCCTGGGCAATGATGTCTGCCTCGCGCTCATGCTGCTTGGCGTTGAGCACCTGGTGGGGCAGATTCTCTTTCTTCAGCATCTCGTCGATGATTTCCGAGTTCTCGATCGAGGTCGTGCCCACCAGCACGGGCTGGCCGCGCTCGTAGCACTCCCGGATATCGCTGATCGCCGCCGCATACTTCTCGGGCGTGGTCTTGTAGACGCGGTCCAGCTGGTCATCGCGCTTGCTGGGGCGGTTGGGCGGGATCACCACGGTTTCCAGACCGTAGATTTCCTGGAACTCATAGGCCTCGGTGTCAGCAGTACCGGTCATGCCGCCCAGCTTGTTGTACAGGCGGAAATAGTTCTGGAAGGTGATCGATGCCAGGGTCTGGTTCTCGGCCTGGATTTCCACGCCTTCCTTGGCTTCAACGGCCTGGTGCAGACCTTCGCTCCAGCGGCGGCCCGACATCAGGCGGCCGGTGAACTCATCGACAATCACGACCTCGCCGCCCTGCACCACATAGTGCTGGTCGCGGTGGTAGAGGTGCTGGGCGCGCAGTGCGGCGTACAGCTGGTGCACCAGCGTGATGTTGGCGGGATCGTAGAGCGATGCGCCTTCGGCCAGCATGCCCTTTTCAGCCAGAATGCGCTCTGCCGCTTCGTAGCCTTGCTCGGTCAGGTGGATCTGGTGGCCCTTTTCGTCGACCGTGAAGTCGCCCGGCTTGGTCACGCCCTCGCCGGTGCGGGGGTCGGCTTCGCCTTCCTGGCGCGTGAGCAGTGGCACCACTTCGCGCATCGCCAGGTAGGCGGCGGTGTGGTCTTCGGCCTGGCCGGAGATGATCAAGGGCGTGCGCGCCTCGTCGATCAGGATCGAGTCCACCTCGTCGACGATGGCGAAGTTCAGCCGGCGCTGCACGCGCTCGCTGGCATCTTGCACCATGTTGTCGCGCAGGTAGTCAAAGCCGTACTCGTTGTTCGTACCGTAGGTGATGTCGGAGTTGTAGGCGGCCTGCTTCTCATGCTTGGGCAGCTGCGACAGGTTGATACCCACCGACAGACCCAGGAAGTTGTAGAGGCGCCCCATCCAGGTCGCATCACGCGTGGCCAGGTAGTCATTGACCGTCACCACGTGCACACCATTGCCGCTCAGCGCGTTCAGGTACACGGGCAAGGTCCCCGTCAAGGTCTTGCCTTCGCCGGTACGCATTTCGGCAATCTTGCCGTAATGCAGGGCCATGCCGCCCAGCATCTGCACATCGAAGTGGCGCATCTTCATCACCCGCTTGGAGCCTTCACGCACCACGGCAAATGCCTCGGGCAGGATATTGTCCAGCGACTCTCCGCCAGCGATGCGGTTCTTGAACTCCTGCGTCTTCTCGCGCAATTGTTCGTCGCTGAGCTTTTCGTACTCGGGCTCCATCGCATTGATGCGAGCGACGACCTTGCGGTATTGCTTGAGCAGGCGATCATTGCGACTGCCAAAAATTTTGGTGAAGAAATTGGTTGCCATGCGAACAGAACCACACAACCAGGGAATGCACTTGCGTCCACCCCTGCCATGCGACCGGAATTCCTAGTGATTAGTGTTGTGTCAGATGGAGGCAATGACCCCGGCTTCAATACCGGGAACGACGCCTGCCGAATAAAACATTCTACAACCCTGAATAGAATGCGTTGTGGCAGGTGCATTGCAATGTATGGCTATCGCCCCCGGTCTGCCCCTGACACCCCTATCCAGCCATGACCCAGCCATGACCCAGCCATGATCCAGCCATGATCCAGCCCCAACGCCGGCATTTCGCCGTCACCGTAGAACAAGCCGCGAGCGAGGCGCCCACGTTGGCGAGCCTCGTGGCTTTGACGCGGGAGTCTTCTGCCCGCTTCAAACTGGTGGAGCCGCTGATCCCGCCAATGCTGCGCGCCTCGATCAAGCCCGGCCCGATCGACGGTGACCAGTGGTGCCTGCTGGTGGCCAACAATGCCTGCGCTGCCAAAATGAAGCAGCTGCTGCCGGCGATGGCGGCCCATCTGCGCGTCAAAGGCTACCCGACGGCAGATATTCGCCTCAAAGTACTGCGCTGAGCGACTCCACCAGCGCCGTTAAACGCCACCGGACGCAAAAAAGCCGTTCACAGCACTGGCTGGGAACGGCTTGGGAATCTGGTGCCGGTTATCGGAATCGAACTGATGACCTACCGCTTACAAGGCGGTTGCTCTACCAACTGAGCTAAACCGGCAACACTCGGCATTCTATACGGGATTGCCCGTAACAAAGCCGAATGAGGCCTATTTGACCAGTTTGAGTGAAGGCTTGCCGCCCTTGCCTGCGCGGCCGGGCGACTTGCCGTCAGGCGCCGGAGGCTCGTCGCTGGAGGTCACGACCTGCATCACCGGAGACGCAGCGTTGGCCTCGCCAGCCGGTTCACCCGCATCACCCGCGCTTTCGAGCGCAGCCATCGCGATATCGGCGTCGTCGTCGAGCAGGTCCTCAGGCGGAGGAAAGCCCATGCCCTGGCCGGTTTCACGCGCAAAAATGGCGACCACGCGGCTGACGGGCACCATGATGTCGCGCGGCACACCGCCAAAACGGGCGGTGAACTCGATGTAGTCATTGCCCAGCTTGAGCGCACTCGTTGCGTCATAGCTGATGTTGAGCACAATTTCGCCGTCTTTGACAAACTCGCGCGGCACCAGCACCGTCTTGTCCACGCGAACACTCAGGTACGGGGTCAGGCCATTGTCATTGCACCACTCCACCCAGGCGCGGATCAGGTACGGCTGGGTGGATGTTGTCTGGATTTCACTCATTGGACACTTTCTTCGCGCTCCAGCGCCGCAGAGCACAGCCCTGCGGACGCTGCCCGCCCAGTGGCGGGGCTGGCGCGGCTTTTACTTGCGCATAACCTTTTCGGAAGGCGTCAGCGCCTCGATATAGGCAGGACGCGAGAAGATGCGCTCGGCATACTTGAGCAGCGGTGCTGCGTTCTTGGACAGCTCAATGCCGTAGTAATCCAGGCGCCACAGCAGCGGGGCAATGGCCACGTCCAGCATCGAGAAGTTCTCGCCCAGGATGAACTTGTTCTTCAGGAACACCGGCGCCATCTGGGTCAGGCGGTCACGGATCTGCGCGCGGGCCTTTTCCAGCGCCTTCTCGTTGCCCTTGACGGCACGCTCTTCCAAGGTGTGCACGTGCGTGAACAGCTCTTTTTCGAAGTTCAGCAGGAACAGGCGCACACGGGCGCGCTCGACGGGGTCGCCGGGCATCAGCTGTGGATGGGGGAAACGCTCGTCGATGTACTCGTTGATGATGTTCGACTCGTACAGGATCAGGTCGCGCTCGACCAGGATAGGCACCTGGCCATAGGGGTTCATCACGCTGATGTCTTCGGGCTTGTTGAACAGGTCCACATCACGGATCTCGAAATCCATCCCCTTTTCAAACAGCACAAAGCGGCAGCGGTGGGAGAAAGGGCAGGTCGTTCCCGAATAAAGCACCATCATGGTGAGAGGCTCCTCAAAATCAAAAAAGAGTGGACTGCAGTCAATGCCGCCCACTCTACACAAATCGGCTACCCCAATTCAAGCCCTGCTCACAGGGACTGAACCGGCTGCACGCAAATACGTTTACTTCACGTCTTTCCAGAACGCCGCATTCAGGCGCCAGGTGATGAAGATGAGTCCCAGCAAAAATATCAGCACCCCGACGCCGACGCGCATGCGGGTGTTCTGGCTGGGATCACCCATCCATTGTAGATAGTTCACCAAATCACCCACACTCTTATCGAAATCAGTGGAGTTCATCTTGCCCGGCGTGACCTGCTGCCAGCCGGTGAACACCTGGGTCTTGTGTCCGTGCTCCTCGACCTCTTGGTAGACCGGCACGCGCACACCTTGCAGCTCCCAGAGCACATGGGGCATGCCCACCGAGGGGAAGGCCATGTTGTTCCAGCCGGTGGCCTTGGTGTCGTCCTTGTAGAAAGTGCGCAAGAAGGTGTAGAGGTAGTCGGCACCGGTGCCCTGGTGGCTGGCACGTGAGCGCGCGACCAGGGTGAGATCTGGCGGGTTGGCGCCAAACCACTCCTTGGCCTGCTTGGGATCGATGGCCGCCTTCATGGTCTCACCCACCTTGTCGGTGGTGAACAGCAGGTTGTCCTTGATCTGCTGCTCGGTAAGACCAATGTCCTGCAAGCGGTTGTAGCGCATGAACGCGGCTGAATGGCAGCTGAGGCAATAGTTGACAAACAGCTTGGCGCCGTTTTGCAGCGAGGTGGTGTTGGTCGTGTCGGGCTTGAATTTGTCCCAGGCCACACCGCCTTCGGCCGCCTGCACGGCACCGGACCCTAAAAGCACACCCAGACCCAGGCATGCGGAGAGAATGATTTTTTTCATCGTGGGATGCTTTCTGGTTCAGTGCGCATGGAAGGTGACACGCTCAGGCACCGGCTTGGGTGTGCCTTTGCGGCTCCACCAGGGCATCAGCAGAAAAAAGCCAAAGTAAAACAAGGTACCTACCTGGGAGACCTTTTCGCCAATCGGCGATGGCGGCTGCACCCCCAGATAGGCGAGCACCACGAAGTTCACGACAAACACCGCATACACATACTTGTGCCAGTGCGGGCGGTAGCGGATGGAGCGCACCGGGCTGTGGTCCAGCCAGGGCAGAAAGAACAGGATGATCACGGCCAGCCCCATCACCACCACACCCCAGAACTTGGCGTCGATACCGCCCAGCGCTGCAATGCCGGTGAACGCAAAGGCACCAAACAGCGCCAGCACCACCAGCGCCACCAGCACCAGCAAGCCCTTGAGGACGGCGGCCATGCGGGTCTTGATGCAGACATAGGCCACGGCTGCGACCAGGATCACCGACAAGGCGACCATCATCTCGCTGGTGATGGCACGCAGCATCGAATAAAAGGGCGTGAAATACCACACAGGCGCAATATGGTTGGGCGTCTTGAGCGGGTCGGCCGGGATGAAGTTGTTGTACTCGAGGAAGTAGCCACCCATCTCCGGCGCAAAGAACACGATGGCCGAGAAGATGAACAGGAACACCGCCACGCCAAACAGGTCATGCACCGTGTAGTAAGGGTGGAAAGGCACGCCGTCGAGCGGCCGGCCCTGCGCATCCTTGGGCGCATTCGGGCCCTTGATCTCGATGCCATCGGGGTTGTTGGAGCCCACATCGTGCAAGGCCAGCAAATGCGCCGCAACCAGGCCCAGCAGCACCAGCGGCACGGCGATCACATGGAAACTGAAGAAACGGTTGAGCGTCGCATCGCCCACCACATAGTCGCCCCGGATCAGCAGCGCCAGGTCCGGGCCGATGAAGGGAATGGCCGAGAACAGGTTGACGATCACCTGCGCACCCCAGTACGACATCTGGCCCCAGGGCAGCAGGTAGCCCATGAAGGCCTCGGCCATCAGGCACAGGAAGATCGCGCAGCCAAACACCCAGACCAGCTCGCGCGGCTTGCGGTAGCTGCCATACAGGAGGCCACGGAACATGTGCAGGTAGACCACGACAAAGAAGGCCGAGGCGCCGGTGGAATGCATGGTCCGGATCAGCCAGCCCCAGGGCACATCGCGCATGATGTACTCGACCGAGGCAAACGCCTTTTCGGCATCGGGCTTGTAGTGCATCACCAAAAAGATGCCGGTGACGATCTGGATCACCAGCACCAAAAGCGCCAGCGAGCCAAAGATGTACCAGAAGTTGAAGTTCTTCGGTGCGTAGTACTCCGACATATGGACCCGATAGGCCTCAAATGCCGTGGGAAAGCGGTTCTCCAGCCAGTTGCCGGCCTTGGCGCCCAAGGTGGCGTTCGGCGATATCTCCTTGAATTCGTGTGCCATGGCGCCTCCTTATGCTTTTTTATCTTCGCCAATCAGCAGCTTGGTATCGCTCAGATACTGGTGCGCTGGCACTTCGAGGTTGTCGGGCGCGGGCTTGTTCTTGAACACCCGCCCGGCCAGGTCAAAGGTGGAGCCGTGGCAGGGGCAGAGAAAACCGCCCTTCCAGTCATCGGGCAGCGATGGCTGGGGGCCGGGCTGGAGCTTGTCGGTGGGCGAGCAGCCCAGGTGGGTGCAGATGCCGATCACGACCAGCACCTCGGGCTTGATGGAGCGGGTTTCGTTCTTGGCGTAGTCCGGTGTCGGGTAGGCCGTGCGCTCGGATTTGGGATCGGCCAACTGGCCGTCGAGCTGGGGCAACTCGGCAATCTGCTCGGGCGTGCGGCGCAGGATCCAGATCGGCTTGCCGCGCCATTCGGCGGTGATTTTCTCGCCGGGCTTGAGCTCCGAGATATCCACTTCAACGGCAGCGCCGGCGGCCTTGGCCTTTTCTGACGGCTGGAAGGAGCTGACAAAGGGGACCGCAGTGGCGACTCCTCCGACAGCACCTGCGCATCCCGACGCTATCAGCCACGTCCTTTTACTGGAGTCGATGGAAGAATCACTCATGGGGCTCCTTGGTCAACGCTTATATCTCGGTTTTTGCGGATTGTATGAAGTGTCTTGCCCATCATGCAATGCGCCGAAACCCTTGAAGCTGAGCGATACTAGGCGTCATGTTTATTTGACAGGAGCAGCGCATGAGCTTCATGAAGGAATTCCGCGAGTTTGCGGTCAAGGGCAATGTGATGGATCTGGCCGTTGGTGTGATCATCGGCGCCGCTTTTGGCAAGATCGTCGATTCGGTCGTCAATGACCTGATCATGCCCATCGTCGGTTTGGTCTTTGGCAAGCTGGACTTCTCCAATCTCTTCGTCGTGCTGGGTACCATTCCCGATGGCGTGCCGCGCACACTCGACGCGCTGAAAAAAGCGGGCATTCCGGTGTTTGCTTATGGCAACTTCATCACCGTCGCGGTGAACTTCGCGATCCTGGCTTTCATTATTTTCATGATGGTCAAACAGATCAACCGCCTCAAACGCGACGCGCCCCCTCCAGCGCCCGCTGCCACCCCGGAAGACGTGGTGCTGCTGCGTGAAATCCGCGACAGCCTGCAGCAAAAACGTTGATTTTTTGCAACAAAGAAACAGAAATTCTGCTTCTTTTGCACAGATACCCGGCAGCCTCTCGAGGCTGCTTTTTTACGCCTGCACCTGTCCCGCTGCCAAACGGCGCGCCATCTGCACCGCCGCGATCAGGCTGGCCGCATCGGCCAGGCCCTGGCCGGCAATATCAAAGGCGGTGCCGTGGTCCGGGCTGGTGCGCACCAGCGGCAGGCCCAGGGTCACGTTGACGCCCTCGTCCAGCCCCAGGTACTTCACGGGGATCAGGCCCTGGTCGTGGTACATGGCCACCACCACATCAAAGGCGCCCGGGTGCTCGGCACTGTGGCGGGCCCGCATGAACACGGTATCGGGCGGCTCCGGCCCCACCACCTGCATGCCCAGTGCCTGGGCAGCGGCCACCGCGGGCGCAATGTGCTCCAGCTCCTCGCGCCCCATCAGGCCGGCCTCACCGGCATGGGGATTGAGCCCCGCTACCGCAATCCGGGGCGGCCGCCCCAGCACCCGCAGCAAGGCCTCGTGCGTGATGCGGATGGTCTCCAGCACCTGTGCCTGGGTCACCGCCTCAATGGCGTCACGCAGCGATACATGGATGCTCACCAGCACGGTGCGCAGCGCCTCGTTGGCCAGCATCATGCGCACCGGCATCTGCGCCAGCAGCAGCCCGGCGTGCTGGGCCGCTTCGGCCTGCAGCAGCTCGGTGTGGCCGGGGAACGCCAGCCCTGCCAGATGCAGCGCCTCCTTGTTCAGCGGCGCCGTCACCAGCCCGGCAATCTGGCCATGCAAGGCCTGGCGCGCCGCCCAGCGCACGCATTCGGCAGCAGCACGCCCGGCCTCGGCCTGCACCTGGCCAAAGGGCAACGGCCCGGGCAAGCCCGGCAGCGACAGCACCGGCATGCAGCGCGGCGGCACCTGCAAAGCCTCTTGCGGGTCAGCGATGTCGGCCACCGGCAGCGCGCAGCGGCCCGGGCCCTGCAACAGCTGCGCTGCGCGGCGCATGGTCTGCAGCTCACCCACCACAAAGCAGCCCTGCATTTGCTCAGGCGCATCGCGAAAGGCCTTGGCCACGATTTCCGGGCCAATGCCGGCAGGGTCGCCCTGGGTGATGGCGAGCAAGGGAGCGGAGTGCACGGGCATGTCCTTGGAATGGAGCGCTTCAGGCGGGGTTGTCGATATCGATAAAGCGGTGCGCCACGCCCAGTTGCTGGGCCACGGCGGCAGCCGCTGCCGGCGCGCCATAGCGCTCGGTGGCATGGTGGCCGGCGGCAAAAAAGCTCACACCCGTCTCGCGCGCCAGATGGGTCTGGGACTCCGATATTTCACCGGTCAAAAAGCCATCCGCGCCAGCGGCCATCGCCGCTTCGAAAAAGCCCTGCGCACCGCCGGTGCACCAGGCCATGCGGCGGATGGGGCGCGGCGTCTCGCCCGTCACCAGCGTGACCGAGCGCCCCAGGGTCTGTTGGATGTGCGCAGCAACTTGCGCCGGAGCCACCGCATCGACGCTGCCGATAAAGCCCAGCTCCTGATCGCCAAAGCGGGCATCGGCCTGCCAGCCCAACTGCGCGCCCAGTTGGGCGTTGTTGCCCAGCTCCGGATGCGCATCCAGCGGCAGGTGGTAGGCGAACAGGTTGATGTCGTGCTTGATCAGCAGCTCGATGCGCTGCTTCATCCAGCCGGTGATGCGGCCGTCGTAGCCGCGCCAGAACAGCCCATGGTGCACAAAGATGGCATCGGCCTGGTCGGCAATGGCCGCCTCGATCAGCGCCCGCGATGCCGTCACACCGCTGACCAGCTTGCGGATCTCGGCCTTGCCCTCCACCTGCAAACCGTTGGGGCCATAGTCTTTGAAGCGGGCGGGCTGCAGCAGCGCATCAAAGGCCTGCAGCATGTCTTGGCGGGTCGTAGTCATGCCCGATTGTCTCAGACCTGTGCGGCGCGCCACCCCGGAATGCAAAAACCCGCTGATGCCAAGCATGCAGCGGGTTGCCGGGGGCGATCAGCCTGGAGCGGGTTTACTTCTTGGCAACCCAGCCCTTGACGGCCAGCGGCCAAAAGCCCATGGCCACGCCCAGCACGCCCATCGCGGCCACATAGTGGGCAGGCGCCATCACATCGGCCTGCTGCCAGACGGACACCAGCATCGGGGTCAAACCGCCGAACACGGCATAGGCCATGTTGTAGGAAAAGGACAGACCCGTGAAACGCACCTCAGGCGGAAAGGCGCGCACACCGACCACCGGCAGCAGCGAGATCGCACCCACAAAGAAGCCTACCAGCGCATAGGTCCAGACCAGCGAGATGTCGGTGCCAGGCAGGTTCAGGTAGAACAGATAGGCAGTGACAGCCATGCCACCCCAGCCCAGCACCATGGCGGCACGCGTGCCCCACTGGTCCGACAGCCAGCCCCAGAACACGCAGCCGATGGTCAAGGTCACGGTCGCCACCGCATTGGCCTTGAGGGCCACCGCAGGCGCGATATGGAACACCTTTTGCAGGTAGGACGGCGTAAACAGAATCACCACCACCACGGCGGTGGACAGGATCCAGGTCATCAGCGCCACGACCACGCTGGCTTCGCGGTGGTCGCGCAGGATGGTCTTGAGCGGCAGTTCGCGGTCGACCTGCTTGCGGGCCTGCATCTCCTGGAAGATCGGGGTCTCGTGCAGAAACTTGCGCAGGTACACCGACACCAGGCCAAACACGCCGCCCAGAATGAAGGGAATGCGCCAGGCCCAGTCGTGGATCTCGGCCGGGCTGTAGACGCTGTTGAGCCAGACGCCAATGATCGAGCCCAGGAAAATGCCGCCGGTGATGCCCGAGGTCAGCGAGCCAATGGCAAAACCGTAGCGCTTGGCCGGCGCATGCTCGGCCACAAACACCCAGGCGCCGGGCATCTCACCGCCAATGGCCGCGCCTTGCAGCACGCGCATGGCCAGCAGCAGGATGGGCGCGGCCAGACCTATGGTTTCATAGGTGGGCAGCAGGCCGATCACCAAGGTGGGCACCGCCATCAGGAACACCGACAGGGTAAACATCTGCTTGCGGCCCAGGATATCGCCAAAGTGCGCAATCAGGATGCCGCCAATGGGGCGGGCCAGGTAGCCGGCCGCAAAGATGCCCAGCGTCTGCAGCTGTCGCATCCAGTCGGGCATCGACGCCGGGAAGAACAGCGAGCCCAGTACATTGGCAAAAAAGACAAACACCACAAAGTCATAAAACTCCAGGGTGCCGCCCAGGGCCGACAGGCCCAGGGTCTTGTAATCGTTCCGGTTCAGGGGCCGGTTGGCAGGCGAGGCGGCTGGGGCCCCACCTTGGTCAGCAGTCAGCGAAGTCATGTGTCCTCTACATTCCAGAGCAGGACAGCGCAAAGCGCAGCGCGTTATGGGCGCATATCAAGGGGTTCGGCGAGACCCGGGATGGCGGGAGTCAGAGCCAGCGAGAGGAGAGATGGACCCGTTCGCAGGGAACCACGATGAGCAAAAGAGCGCAGTCAAAAGGTTGGGGAACCATTCTAGGTACTTACCCTTTGCGCTCTGCCGGTGTCACGAAAAGTATCCCTCGCCGCTAGGGCATGCCACCACAGCCGAACGCGCTGTCCACCCCCAGATTGTTCCGCAAGCAACTTATTTTGGAGAGCTTCGCCGCCAATCCAACAGATTGGTACCGTTTGGAGAACAATGTCGCAGCCATGACATCGCAAAAGACGATGGAATACATCGCAGATGACAGTGATATGCGCCAGAATGCGGGGAGTCCGCTGGCCGCCATGGGGCATCAACCCATGCATCCTGTGCACAGCAGCTAGCGACTTGGCAGCCCCTTGCCGCCAAGCCCGGTGCCATAATCAATGGCAATGCTCTGCGCCGCGCGGGGCTGTTAGCCAGACGCGGCCGCCCCACTCCCAACCCCAGGTTTTATGAAACGCCTCTGGCTTCTTTTCGCACAATCGGTCACTGTCTTGCTGGCCCTGTACTTTATCGTCGCCACCTTGCAGCCGGGCTGGCTGCAGCGCAACAATGCGGTACGCAGCAATGCGGGCATTGCGTTGATCGAGGCGCCGCAAAGCGAGGCCAACCGAGCCAGTGTGGCGACCAGCAGCTTCAGCCCTGCGGCCAAAAAGGCCTCGCCGGCGGTGGTCAGCATCAACACCAGCACGGCAGTGCGCCACCCGCGCGCCAATGACCCCTGGTTCCAGTTCTTCTTTGGCGACCAGGGCGTGCAAAACCAGGCAGGTCTGGGCAGCGGCGTGATCGTCAGCCCCGACGGCTATGTGCTCACCAACAACCATGTGGTCGAAGCGGCCGACGATATCGAGGTGACCCTGACCGATGGCCGCAAAGCCAAGGGCACGGTCATGGGCACCGATCCGGAAACCGACCTGGCGATCCTCAAGATCAGCCTGGACAAGCTGCCCGTCATCGTGCTGGGCAATTCGGACTCGGCCGAGGTGGGCGACCAAGTGCTGGCCATTGGCAACCCCTTTGGCGTGGGCCAGACCGTCACCAGCGGCATCATCAGCGCGCTGGGCCGCAGCGAGCTGGGCATCAATACCTTCGAGAACTTCATCCAGACCGACGCGGCCATCAACCCCGGCAACTCGGGCGGCGCACTGGTCGATGTCAACGGCAATCTGGTGGGCATCAACACGGCCATTTATTCGCGCTCCGGCGGCAGCATGGGCATTGGCTTTGCGATACCCGTCGCCCTGGCCAAGAATGTGCTCGACAGCATTGTGCGCGACGGCAAGGTGACGCGTGGCTGGATCGGCGTCGAGCCCAATGACCTGACACCCGAGCTGGCCGAGACCTTTGGCGTCAAGGCCGACAGCGGCGTGATCATCACCGGCGTGCTGCAAAGCGGGCCAGCTGCCAATGCCGGCATCCGCCCGGGCGATGTGATCACCCAGATCGGCGACATGCAGGTCCACCATGTGCAAAGCCTGCTGACTGCCGTGGCGGCTCTCGTGCCCGGCACCACCTCCGAAGTGCAGCTGCGCCGGGGTGACCAGAGCCTGACCCTGCCGATCACGCCCGGCACCCGCCCGGTCAACAACCGCGCGATGCCCCAAGGCCGGCGTTAAGCCCTGGCGAGGGGCGTTGGCAGCGCACTCGCCTTTGCACGTTGATCAAAGGGAGGTAGATCTGGGCTATCAAGCCCGGTCCCCGCAACGACGCCGCACCAGGCCCACCCCTGGCGCTGGCGCTGGCCCTGACCCACCAACAGCAAAGCCCCGGCTGACCTCAGGTCAGCACGGGGCTTTGGCGTATCTGGCCGGAGGGTAGGCGATCAGGCTGCGGCGTCCGTGTCCGCTTCTTCTTCCTTCTTGGGCTGGTTGCGCGAGAACCAGGTGGCACCCAGGATGCCAACCTCATACAGAATGCACATGGGCACGGCCAGCGAAATCTGCGAGAGCACATCGGGAGGGGTCACCACCGCCGCAATAACAAACGACAGCACGATGAAGTAACCCCGGAACGACTTGAGCTTGGCGATCTCCACGATGCCCAGGCGCACCAGCAGGATCACCACAATGGGGACCTGGAAGGCCAGACCAAAGGCCAAGTAGAGCGACAAAATGGCTTCGACATAGGAGGCAATATCTGGCGTGGCCGCCACGCTTGACGGCGTGAAATGCTGGATAAAGCCAAACATGCGATCGAGCACAAACAGCTGCACAAAGGCAATGCCGGCATAGGCCAGCAAGCTGCCAAAAAATATCAAAGGCAGCGCAAACTTGCGCTCATGCATGTAGAGGCCCGGGGCCACAAACGCCCAGAGCTGGTACATGATCCACGGCAAGGCCAGCAAAATGGCCGCCATGCCCAGTACCTTCAGCGGCACGATAAAGGGCGAGAACACGCCCACGGCAATCAGCTTGGCATCGGGCGGCATGTGCATCTTGATCGGATGCGCGATGAAGTTCATCAGCCCATCGGGGCCAGGCCAGAAGGCCAACAAAGCCAGGGCCACCAGCACGCCACCAATGCTGTAGAGCAGCCTATCGCGCAGCTCCATCAGGTGCTGCACAAAGGGCTGCTCGGTGCCGGCCAGCTCGTCTTCTTTAGAAGGGGTTTCGGACATGGGGATATCTGTTGCGGATCAAGGCCTCGCGGGAGCGCAGCGCGTTAGCGCAGGCTGCAGCGCCCCGGGCCGATGGAAATACCAGTGAGAAAACATGCCAACGCGCGGCTCCGGGAGCGGGCTGCGTTGCGGGCGCCATCACAGGCCTGACGAGGGCTTCTTGGGCCGAAAACGTGCCACGCGCGCCGCGCCTGACTGCACATGGGTGCGCACACCTGCCTGGTGCTTGTACCACTGGGGAGTGGCGCCGCGCTTCACGCGCCAGTTCTTGCGAGGGTGGTGGTAGACCGGAGCCACCGTCGATGCCGAGCCGCCGTCATAGCTCTCGGCATAGGGATCGGCGGTGTAGAAGCTGTCGTCGCTGCCCGATGAGGCCGTGCCATTGGCCTGGTCGTTGAGGTTTTTCTCGAAGTCTGCGGAGTTGGTGCGGATGGTGCTTTCCACATCACGCGCGGCCGACTCGACGTTCTCCTTCATCTTGCGCAGCTCGTCGAGCTCCATCGAGCGGTTGACCTCGGACTTGACGTCGTTGACATAGCGCTGCGCCTTGCCCAGCAATGTGCCTACCGTGCGCGCAACGCGCGGCAGTTTTTCAGGGCCAATGACGATCAGTGCCACCGCACCGATCAAGGCCATCTTGGAGATACCGAGATCAAACATTCCAACCCCATCGAATGCACACAAGCGGTTGCTGCGGCTTGCCCACAGCCCCTGTCATGCGCACATCAGCCCTTGTTCTTGGCTTCGACGTCGATGGTGGTGTTCTTGTCGGCCGCAGGCGACTGACCCACTTGCTGTGCCGTGGTCGTCGTGGATGCAGCGGGCGAGGCGGATTCGCCGCCGTCCTTGATGCCATCCTTGAAGCCCTTGACGGCACCACCCAGATCGGTGCCGATGTTCTTGAGCTTCTTGGTACCAAATACCAGCACCACGATGAGCAGAACAATCAGCCAATGCCAAACAGAAAAGGAACCCATGAAATTCTCCTAGCGAATATGTGCATTTTAGACGCCTTGGGCATCTACCGGTTTCGTAATACTGTCACGCGGCGAGGTCATCGCCCCACTGCCAGCGCAGGGCTCAGCCCTTTTTCCAGGGCCTGGGGCCGCCCAGCAAGTGGATGTGCAGATGGTGCACCTCCTGCCCGCCCTCCTCACCGGTGTTGACCATCAGCCGGAAACCCCCTTGCGGATAGGGATTGCAGCCGTTATCCAGCGCCAGTTGTGGCGCCTTGGCCAGCATGCGGCCCAGCAAGGGAGCGTGTTCGGCACCCACCTGTGCCATCGAGGCGATGTGCAGCTTGGGCACCATCAGCAAATGCACGGGCGCGGCTGGATGGATGTCCTTGAACACCAGCATGTCCTCGTCTTCATAGACCTTGCTTGACGGAATCTGGCCGGCAATGATTTTGCAAAAAAGGCAATCTGGATCGTGCATAAACTTCTTATCTCTCAAAACAAGGGCGCCGCCGTCGCAGTCAGCCCGCAGTCATCAGCAAGGTGCAAGCAGCAACCGTGCCAACAGGCAGTAGATTACACCTTGAAACCGGATCGCACACCAACATCCGCCCGGTGCCTGGTCAGCCAGTTCTCGCCGGAGACACGGCCCCGCTCGCACAGTTCGCGCACAAAAGGCGCATCCGAGCGGTTCTTGCTGGATGCGCCATAGCTCTTGAGCACAGCTCCCCCATCGACATGGTGCATCAGCATGTACTTGTAGCGCTCCCGGTCCAGCTTGCCTTCATCGAGCAGGCGGCGCACAAAGCCCATGGCGCGCAGCTCGGCCAGCAAGCTGGCGTTGAAGGTGATCTCATTGATGCGGTCCATGATCTCCTGGGCGTTGGTCGGCACCTCGTTGTATTCAATGGGGTTGAGCTGCACTAGCAGCACATCGCTGTTGCCCGTCTGGTAGATCAGCGGGTAGAGCAAAGGGTTGCCGGAGTAGCCGCCATCCCAGTAATACTGGTCCTTGATCTCGACCGCCTTGTACATCATCGGCAGGCAGGCCGAGGCCATCACCGCATCGGCCGTCAACCGCTTTCCACTGAAGACTTCGCCCTTGCCGGTGCGCACATTGGTGGCGCAGACAAATACCCGGGGCGCATTGCGGCCCTGCTCATGCTGGAGAAAGTCAAAATCCACGACCTTTTCCAGCAGCCGGCGCAAGGGGTTGATGTCGAGCGGATTGGTCTGGTAGGGCGAGAGCCACTGGCTCATCATGTCCCAGATGGCTTTGCCGGCCATCGGCACACCTGCCATCAGGCTGCCCATCGTGCCCACCCCTTCCCAGAACTGTTTAAGGGATTCGCGGGCCGATTCGCAGCCCGCTTCGTGGGCTTTGCGTTTGTCGCTCTCGGTGGCTGCCGCCTTGCCGTAGCCATAAGCCATCACCACGGCGTTCATCGCCCCGGCGCTGGTGCCACTGATGCCTTCCACCCACAGGCTGCGGTCGGCCAGCAAGGCATCGAGCACCCCCCAGGTGAAAGCGCCGTGCGAGCCGCCGCCCTGCAAGGCCAGGCTGATAGGCGGTGTGTTTTCGTCCACCCCCTTGGAGCGGAGCACCCGCTTGGGCGCTTCGGCCTCTGCGGGGGCCGGCGTCTGCGGCATCTCCGGCGTCTCGGAGGCGGGCGTGTGGCTAGCCATTGATCGCCTGGTCTTTGTTCATCGCCACCATGCCGCGCACGATGCGGTAGAGAAACCAGACGGAAATGAGAGTCCAGGCAATCCAGCCCGGAACGACGAACAGGAACCACAGCGGCGCAGTGATGACATACAGCACGCCGGCCCAGATGACGCTGCGGATGCGCCAGGAAAAATGGCTTTGCTGCCAGGTACCCTGCGCATCACTGCGCTTGACCAGGTCAATCACGAGCGCGATCAGCAGCAGCACGATGCTGGCCTGTGCGGTGGGCACCACCGCTGCCACGGCCACAATCAGGTGCAGCAGATAGCTGACCCAGCCCCAGGTTTTGAGGCTCTCCATCGCGGCCGAATCAACGGTCTTCACGTCAACGACATCGTTCATGCGGAACTCCCTTCTTCAGCTTCACGGTCTTTTACCTTGCGCATCGCCTTTTCTTCCAGGCCACTCAAGCCTTCGCGGCGCACCAGTTCGTTCACCACATCGGCGGGGCTCAGGCCATAGTGGGCCAGCGCCACCATCGTATGAAACCACAGATCGGCCACTTCGTACACCAGCTTGGAGGCTGGCGCGCCATGGTCCACATCCTTGGCGGCCATCACCACTTCGGTCGCCTCTTCCCCGACCTTCTTCAAAAAGGCATCCGGGCCCTTGTGCAGCAGGCGCGCCACATAGCTGGCCTCGGGATCGCCACCATTGGCGGGTTTGCGCGACTCCAGCACCTCGGCCAGGCGCATCAACGCATCGGTAGAGGACATGGCAGCAGAAACAGAGGTATCGGTCATAGCGAAAATATAGCGAAGCAGCCGCGCAGGGCGGCCGAAGAAGACAGTGCCCGAACAGGGATTATTTGTAGATCGATTCCGGGTCTTTCAAGACCGGGTCAACCGCTTGCCACTGGCCATCGCGCAACACGCTGTAAAAACAGCTGTGGCGCCCGGTATGGCAGGCAATGCCCGGCTCATGCCCGGTCTGGGTCACGCTCAGCAGCACCACATCGTTGTCACAGTCGATGCGGATCTCATGCACGGTCTGCACATGGCCGGACTCCTCGCCCTTGAACCACAGTTTGCCGCGCGAGCGGCTGAAGTACACCGCCCGGCCCAGCTCGGCCGTATGGGCCAGCGCTTCGCGGTTCATCCAGGCAAACATCAGCACATCCTTGGAGTGCTGCTCCTGCGCAATGACGGGCACCAGGCCCTGCGCGTCCCATTTCACTTGATCGAGCCAGTTCATGCAGGGAATTGTCTCGCATTCAATGCAGTTGTGCGCAATGCAGGGAGAAAACAGCCGCAAAAGAAACCGGCCCGGTGCAAGCCATGCAACCGGGCCGGAGAGGCTAACGCTCAGAACGGTCAGTCCTGGGGACGACGGCCCTGGCGCTGTGGCAGGGCCTTGCCCGCCAACAGCATCAACAGCAGCGCCATCAAGGCCATGGCCCATGCCGCATTCACAGGCACCCGCTTGACATCCGTTGGCGGGGTGTTGATAAACACCGCCGACGCGGAGGCCTCGCTATTGGCGGCCGAAGGATCAAACACATCGCTGCTGGCGCGGGTCGTGATGGTGATAGCAGCGGTCGAGGTCGGCGTGAACTTGGTAGTACAGGTGATCGACTCACCCACTGCCAGTGCCGCCACCGGCTGGGTCGGCGTGCAGACAGTCACCGCACCGGCAGGCGCGCCGCTGACGTCACAACGTGCATTGGTCGCCGTGGCTGGCCCTGCATTGCGGCAGATGGAAGTCAGCGTGAACTCCACACCCACCTTCGCATCGATGGTTGCAGGCATGCTCACTTGCATATCGGCAGCTTGCGTCGGCGTACTGACCGAGCAGGCGGCGCTGCAGCTGCCCGCTGCACTGCTGCCTACGGTGTTGACCACATTGGGGCTGGTCACCGCGTCGTCCACGCGCACCGTGTACTCAAAGGCCACCGTTCCCGGCGCTTGTGGGCTGCCGCCCGGCACCGTCGCTGGCTGCGTGCAGCTGCTACCTGCGGCCACGCAACCCGCCGTCCAGCCTTCGTCCGCGCCGACATAGCGGGTACCCGCAGGCACCGTCTCCGTCAACACCGTCGAGCCAGGCGTGCCGCCCGTGTTGCTGACCTGCACCTGGTAGGTCAGCTTGTCACCGGGCTTGATCACATAGCCTGCAGGCACAGGCGCATCGTTGACCTTCACCAGCACATTCGTCACCGTCACGGCCGATGGTGTGTTGCCGTTGACGGCCTTGGCATCGCTGTTGTTGGCGGTGTCGCTTTCGTAGCTTTGCGTTGCTGCCGTCATGCTGGCGCTGATCGCACCCTCTGCCGCAGCAAAGGTCGCCGTGCAGCTGAGACTTCCGCCTACCGCCAGGTTGGTGTTGGCATCGCAGATTGCGGCAATGCTCGCGCCACCATTGTTCACGGTCATCACGCAGCTTGCATTGAGGGCCTCCACCGGTCCATTGTTGGTGCACTGGCCAGTGATAGTGATGCTTTGACCCACCACCACGGCGCCAGACGGGATCGTCGTGATCTGCGCTTGCATGTCCGCCACGGCATTGGCCGTCTCTGCTGTGCAGCCACCGGCCGCGCAAGCGGCTGGCACATCGCTGGTCACCGTATTGATGATCTTGCCGCTACTGGTCGCAGGCGCAAGCACCTCCACCGTGAACGCAACGGTCTCCTCACCTGCCACACCTTCTGCGCTTTGCGCGGGCACCGTCAGGCTTTGCGTGCAGGTGCTGGCCGCTGCATCGCAAGCCTGTGGAGCCGGGCTCCAGCCCTGGTCGGGGTTGGAGGCACCGCCGCCGACAAACTTGGTGCCTTCTGGCACAGTCTCGGTCAGCTCCATGGTGCTGGCAGTACCGCCCGCATTGGTCACCCGCAGGTGGTAGGTCAGCGTGTCGCCGATCTTGGCTGCGTAGTTGGCGGGGACTGCCGCACCGTTGACTTGCGCCAGGGTCTTGGCGATGTTCAGCTCCGCCGGCGTGTTGACCTTGACGGTCCTCGTCGCCGTGTTGTTGCCCGGTGCGCCATCGTACAAGTCATTGCTGGTGGACACGCTGACCGCATAGTCACTGGCCGCGCTTGGCGTGAGCTTGGTGGTGCAGGTGATGCTGTCGCCCGATGCCAGCGTTGCGGCTGGCGTCGTTGGTGTGCAAGTCGTCACTGCACTGGCAGGAGCAGTCACCACGCAAGCCGCGTTCAAGGCCGTTTGCGGGCCATTGTTCTTGCAGATGCTGGTGTAGATCAGTTCAACACCGGTCGTGCTGGTCATTCCCGGCGTCACGGTCACGGTGGCCTGCATGTCTGCATGCTGCGTGCCGGTGGTCACCTGGCAGCTGCTGCAGCTGCCGACACTGCTGGTAGCCGTGTCAACGATGCTCGCCGTGCTGCCAGGGCCGGCCACGGTGACAGTGTAGGTAACGGTGCTCGTTTGGCCCGCGCCCACTGCCACCGTCTGGCTGCAGGTGCTGGAAGCCGCAGCACAACCTGCACTCCAACCCTCACCCGTGCCGGTGTAGGTGGTACCTGCTGGCACGGTCTGGCCGACATCGGTGCTGGCGGCCGTGCCGCCGCTGTTCACCACCGTCACGGTGTAGGTCAAAACATCACCGGGCTTGACCAGATAACCGGCCGGCACTGCTGCGCCGTTCACGGCGGTCAACACATTGGTGGTCACCAGGCTGGCTGCGGTGTTACCCACCGTCGACTTGGTGTCCATGTTGTTGGCCGTGTTGCTTTCATAGCTTTGCGTTGCTGCGTTGATGGTCGCACTGATGTCGCCTTGGGCTGCAGTGAAGGTAGCCATACAGCTGATGCTCTCGTTCATTGCCAGATTCGCGTTCGCACCACAGGTCGCAGCAATGCTGGTCCCGCCGTTGTTCACGGTCATCGCGCAGCTGGCGTTGACCGCATTGGCCGGGCCATTGTTGGTGCACAGGCCGGTAATGGTCACGCTTTGACCCACCACCACAGCCGAGGCTGGGATGTTGGTGATCTGCGCTTGCATGTCCGCGACGGCGTTGGCGGTCTCCACCGCGCAGGTGTTGCCTGCGCAAGCAGCTGGAATGTCGCTCACAACCGTGTTGGTGATCTTGCCGTTGCTGGTCGCAGGCGCTATCACTTCCACCGTGAACTCAAGCGTTTGCTCACCAGGCACAGCAGGAGTCGCTGTGCTCTGTGCTGGCACCGTCACGCTCTGCGTGCAGGTGCTGGCTGCTGCCGCGCAAGCCTGTGGCGCCTGGCTCCAGCCTTGTTCAGGATTCGAAGCTCCACCGCCCACAAACTTGGTGCCTTCTGGCACGGTCTCGGTCAGGACCGTGGTTCCCGCAGTGCCGCCGGTGTTGGTGACCAAGATGGCGTAGGTCAGCGTGTCACCAATCTTGGCGGCATAGTTGGCAGGCACAGCAGCGCCGTTCACTTGCGCCAAGGTCTTGACGATATGCAGATCTGCAGGTGTGTTCACCTTGACGGTAGTCGTAGCTGTGTTGTTACCTGCCGAGGCGTCATACAAGGTATTGCTGGTAGCTACGCTCACCGCATAGTCACCGGCTGCACTAGGCGTAAGCTTGGTGGTGCAGGTGATGCTGTCACCCGATGTCAGCGTTCCTGCTGGCGTCGTAGGCGTGCAAGTCGTCACTGCACCGGCAGAAGCGGTCACCACGCAGGCTGCGTTCAAGGCCGTTTGTGGGCCATTGTTCTTGCAGATGCTGGTGTAGATCAGTTCCACACCAGTCGTGCTGGTCGCGCCTGGCGTCACGGTCACGGTGGCCTGCATATCTGCATGCTGCGTGTCAGTGGTGACTTGGCAAGTCGTGCAGGTACCTACCGAGCTGGTAACCGTATCAACGATAGTGGCTGTGCTTCCTGGGCTGGCAACGGTCACCGTGTACTGCAGGGTGGTGGTCTGGCCAGCACCGACTGCCACGGTTTGCGCGCACTGCGTGCCCGCTGCCGTGCAACCTGCGCCCCAGCCTTGGCCGGCGCCTGTGTAGGTCGTGCCTGCGGGTACGGTCTGGCCGACATCGGTGGATCCGGAGGTACCACCACTATTGGTGACGCTGACGGTATAGGTCAGCACATCACCAGGCTTGGCCAGATAACCAGCGGGTACGGGGCTGCCGTTCACTGCAGTCAAGACGTTGGTGGTAGCCAGGCTGGCTGGCGTATTGCCCACCGTGGACTTGGTGTCCGTGTTGTTGGTGATATTGCTTTCGTAGCTTTGCGTTGCTGCGTTGATGGTCGCACTAATGTCGCCTTGGGCTGCCGTGAAGGTGGCCGAGCAGCTCAGCGTCTCGCTCACTGCCAAGGTCTTGGCTGCGTCGCAAGTCGCGTTGATAGTGGAACCACCATTGCTGATCACCATCGCGCAACTGGCGTTGAACGCATTGGCTGGGCCACTGTTGGTGCATAGGCCAGCGATGGTGACGCTTTGACCCACGACTACTGCCGAGGATGGGATGTTGGTGATCTGAGCTTGCATGTCGGCGACGGCGTTGGTGGTCTCCACCGCGCAGGTGTTGCCTGCGCAAGCAGCTGGGATGTCGCTAGTAACCGTATTGGTGATCTTGCCATTGCTGGTCGCAGGCGCTATCACTTCCACCGTGAACTCCACCGTTTGCTCACCAGGCACAGCAGGAGTCGCCGTGCTCTGCGCTGGCACCGTCACGCTTTGCGTGCAGGTGCTGGCTGCCACGCCGCAAGCCTCTGGTGTCTGGCTCCAGCCTTGAGTTACATCAGGAGCACTAGCTCCCACAAACTGGGTACCTTCTGGCACGGTTTCGGTCAGGACCGTGGTGCCCGCAGTGCCGCCCGTGTTGGTGACCAACATGGCATAGGTCAGCGTGTCA
The DNA here is from genome assembly GCF_014076495.1 of Comamonas koreensis. Classification (NCBI taxonomy): domain Bacteria; kingdom Pseudomonadati; phylum Pseudomonadota; class Betaproteobacteria; order Burkholderiales; family Comamonadaceae; genus Comamonas; species Comamonas koreensis. The sequence continues at coordinate 4,730,255 of NZ_CP043575.1, forward strand.
CCGATCTTGGCGGCGTAGTTGGCAGGCACAGCCGCGCCATTGACCTGCGCCAGGGTCTTGACGATATGCAAGTCTGCAGGGGTGTTGACCTTCACGGTCGTCGTCGCGCTGTTGTTGCCCGTTGCTGGGTCATACAGGTTATTGCTGGTCGCAACGCTAACGGCATAGTCACCGGCTGCACTTGGTGTGAGCTTGGTGGTACAGGTAATGCTGTCGCCCGATGCGAGCGTTGCGGCTGGCGTCGTGGGCGTGCAAGTCGTCACCGCGCCGGCTGGAGCGGTCACCGTGCAAGCGGCGTTCAGGGCCGTCTGTGGGCCATTGTTCTTGCACACGCTGGTGTAGATCAGCTCCACACCCGTCGTGCTGGTCGTGCCTGGTGTCACCGTCACGGTCGCCTGCATGTCTGCGTGCTGCGTGTCGGTAGTCACCACACAGGTCGTGCACGTACCCACTGAGCTGGTGACGGTGTCAACAACAGTGGCGGTCGTACCTGGGCTAGCCACGGTCACGGTGTACTGCACGGTGCTGGTCTGGTTCGCACCCACTGCCACGGTTTGTGCGCACTGTGTGCCCGCTGCGGTGCAACCTGCGCCCCAGCCTTGGCCGGTGCCTGTGTAGGTCGTGCCTGCGGGTACGGTCTGGCCCACGTCGGTGCTGCCAGCAGTGCCGCCGCTGTTCACCACCGTCACGGTATAGGTCAGCACATCCCCGGGCTTGGCCAGGTAGCCAGCTGGCACGGGGCTGCCATTGACCAAGGTCAGCACATTGGTGGTTGCCAGGCTGGCTGGCGTATTGCCCACCGTGGACTTGGTGTCCGTGTTGTTCGCAGTGTTGGACTCGTAGCTTTGCGTCGCTGCGTTGATGGTCGCGCTGATGTCGCCTTGAGCTGCCGTGAAGGTGGCCGAGCAGACCAGCGTCTCGCTTACTGCCAAGGTCTTGGCTGCGTCGCAAGTCGCGTTGATAGTGGTACCACCATTACTGATCACCATCGCGCAGCTGGCGTTGATCGCATTGGCGGGGCCGCCGTTGGTGCACTGGCCCGTGATGGTCACGCTTTGTCCAACGACTACCGCCGAGGATGGGATCGAGGTGATCTGCGCTTGCATGTCCGCGACGGCGTTGGCGGTCTCCACCGAACAAGTACCAGAGGCACAAGCTGCAGCAATGTCGCTGCTCACGGTATTGGTGATCTTGCCGTTGCTGGTCGCAGGCGCTATCACTTCCACGGTGAACTCCACCGTTTGCTCACCGGGCACCGCAGGAGTAGCTGTGCTCTGTGCTGGCACCGTCACGCTCTGCGTGCAGGTGCTGGCTGCTGCCGCGCAAACCTGTGGTGCCTGGCTCCAACCTTGACTTGGGTTGGTGGCCACGCCCACAAACTTGGTGCCTTCTGGCACGGTTTCGGTCAGGACCGTGGTGCCCGCAGTGCCTCCGGTGTTGGTGACCACCATCGCATAGGTCAGCGTGTCACCAATCTTGGCGGCGTAGTTGGCAGGCACAGCCGCGCCATTGACCTGCGCCAGGGTCTTGACGATATGCAAGTCTGCAGGGGTGTTGACCTTCACGGTGGTCGTTGCGCTGTTGTTGCCAGTAGCTGCGTCGTACAAGGTGTTGCTGGTCGCAACACTCACCACATAGTCACCGGCTGCACTAGGCGTAAGCTTGGTGGTGCAGGTGATGCTGTCACCCGATGTCAGCGTTCCTGCTGGCGTCGTAGGCGTGCAAGTCGTCACTGCACCGGCAGAAGCGGTCACCACGCAGGCTGCGTTCAAGGCCGTTTGTGGGCCATTGTTCTTGCAGATGCTGGTGTATGTCAGCTCAACACCGGTCGTGCTGGTCGCGCCTGGCGTCACCGTCACAGTGGCCTGCATATCTGCATGCTGCGTGTCGGTGGTGACTTGGCAAGTCGTGCAGGTGCCCACCGAGCTGGTGACGGTATCTACGATGGTCGCGGTGCTGCCTGGGCTAGCCACGGTCACGGTGTACTGCACGGTGCTGGTCTGGCCAGCACCGACTGCCACGGTTTGCGCGCACTGTGTGCCCACTGCTGTGCAACCTGCGCCCCAACCTTGGCCGGTGCCCGTGTAGGTCGTGCCTGCCGGTACGGTCTGGCCCACGTCGGTGCTGCCAGCAGTGCCGCCGCTGTTCACCACCGTCACGGTGTAGGTCAGCACATCACCGGGCTTGGCTAGGTAGCCAGCTGGCACGGGGCTGCCATTGACCAAGGTCAGCACATTGGTGGTCGCCAGGCTGGCTGGCGTGTTGCCCACCGTGGACTTGGTGTCCGTGTTGTTCGCAGTGTTGCTTTCATAGCTTTGCGTTGCCGCGTTGATGGTCGCGCTGATGTCGCCTTGGGCTGCGGTGAAGGTAGCCGTACAGCTGATGCTCTCGTTCATTGCCAGATTTGCGTTCGCACCACAGGTCGCAGCAATGCTGGTTCCGCCGTTGTTCACGGTCATCGCGCAGCTGGCGTTGACCGCATTGGCCGGGCCATTGTTGGTGCACAGGCCAGTGATGGTGACGCTTTGACCCACGACTACTGCCGAGGATGGGATCGAGGTGATCAGCGCTTGCATATCGGCAACCGCATTCGCAGTTTCAACCGAGCAAGTACCAGAGGCGCAAGCAGCTGGAATGTCGCTCACAACCGTGTTGGTGATCTTGCCGTTGCTGGTCGCAGGCGCAATCACTTCCACCGTGAACTCAAGCGTTTGCTCACCAGGCACAGCAGGAGTCGCCGTGCTCTGCGCTGGCACCGTCACGCTCTGCGTGCAGGTGCTGGCTGCTGCCGCGCAAACCTGTGGTGCCTGGCTCCAGCTTTGACTTGGGTTGGTGACCACGCCCACAAACTTGGTGCCTTCCGGCACGGTTTCGGTCAGGACCGTGGTACCCGCAGTGCCGCCCGTGTTGGTGACCAAGATGGCATAGGTCAGCGTGTCACCGATCTTGGCGGCATAGTTGGCCGGGACTGCCGCGCCATTGACCTGCGCCAGGGTCTTGACGATATGCAAGTCTGCAGGGGTGTTGACCTTCACGGTGGTCGTTGCGCTGTTGTTGCCAGTAGCTGCGTCGTACAAGGTGTTGCTGGTAGCTACGCTCACCGCATAGTCACCGGCTGCACTTGGTGTGAGCTTGGTGATGCAGGTGATGCTGTCAGCCGATGCCAGCGTTGCGGCTGGTGTCGTTGGTGTACAAGTCGTCACTGCACCGGCAGGAGCGGTCACCGTGCAAGCGGCGTTCAGTGCCGTTTGCGGGCCGTTGTTCTTGCAGATGCTGGTGTAGGTCAGCTCAACACCGGTCGTGCTGGTGTTACCAGGGCTGACCGTGACAGTGGCTTGCATATCTGCATGCTGCGTGTCGGTGGTGACTTGGCAAGTCGTGCAGGTGCCCACCGAGCTGGTGACGGTGTCCACAATGGTCGCGGTGCTGCCTGGGTTAGCCACAGTCACCGTGTACTGCACGGTGCTGGTCTGGTTCGCCCCCACTGCCACGGTTTGCGCGCACTGCGTGCCCGCTGCCGTGCAACCTGCACCCCAGCCTTGGCCGGAACCTGTGTAGGTCGTGCCTACTGGCACGGTCTGGCCGACGTCGGTGCTGCCGGCGGTACCACCACTGTTGGTGACGCTGACTGTATAGGTCAGCACATCACCGGGCTTGGCCAGGTAGCCCGCTGGCACGGGGCTGCCGTTCACGGCGGTCAATACATTGGTGGTGGCCAGGCTCGCCGGTGTGTTGACCGACAGACTGTGGCTTGCGCAAGCAGTCGTGCCGCTGCTCACGCAGGTGACACTGGGGTCCACGCCCGGAGCGCCCGAGCCCGTGGGATTGGTAGCAGCGTTGTTGACGACGGTACCACCGCTACTTGGCAAGGTGACGGTCAGCTCGATGCTGGCCGATGCACCGGCTGCCAGCGGGCTGGCAACGGTACAGGTCAGCAAGGCAGCGGCACTGCTGGGGAGCGCGCCGCAGCTGGCGCCAGTCACGGCAGTGGCCACCACGCCTGCAGGCAGCTTGTCCTTGACGATCAGGTTGCTGCCGGTGGCCAGTTGGCCACTGTTGCTCAGGGTCAGCGTGTAGACATAGCTGGAGCCAGTCAGCGCCGTGGCTGCGCCCGTCTTGCTCAGGCTGACATTGGCGGGAGTGCTGACGGCGGCCGTCGCGCTGGCGCACACCACATTGGCCGCATTGGTACAGGCCGGGCCAGGGTCCACACCGGGATTGCCGCTGCCCGATGGATGGGTCGCCGCATAGTTGACGACATTGCCACCGCCATTGGGCATGGTCACCGTCAGCTGGATGCTGGCAGAGCCGCCATCCGCAGCGATCGGATCGCTGACGGTACAGGTCAGCAAGGCACCTGCCGCACTGGGCAAGGTGCCGCAGTTGGCACCGGTAACGGCCGTGGCCACCATGCCGGTGGCGAGCTGGTCGCGCACCACCAGGTTGGAGGCCGTGGCGGTCTGGCCGCTATTGCTCAGCGCCAGCGTATAGACATAGCTGTTGCCAGACACGGCAGTGGCTGCGCCGGTTTTGGCCAGGCTGACATTGGCCGGGGTCTTGACGGCAACCGCACCGGTGGTGGGGTCGCAGGTCTCCGTGGTCGCTGCAGCCGTACAGCTGGGATCACCGCCACCGCCCAGATTGGCGGTGTTGGCAGCGCCAGCGCTGGTGGCCGATGATGCCACCGACACGGGAATGGTCAGCACATAGCTGCCATCGGCCAGGCCGCTGGCCAGTTGGCAAGCACCAATGCTGCTGCCACTGCTGCTGCAACCGCTCAAGGTCGCGGCACCACTCACGCTGGGCGCGCCTGACAAGGTCACGCCAGCGGGCAGGCTGTCGGCAATGCTGATCGCGGCGGTGGTGGGCCCATTGGCCACACCAATGGTGATGCGGTAGCTCTGGCCGCTGGCACCCACGACAAAGCTGGTCGGCGATGCGGCCTTGGTCACGCTGAGCTTGGGGTAGACCGGCGTATTGGTAAAGGTACAGCTGATGTCATCACCGGCTTGGGGCACAACGGTGATGGAGGTGCCTCCACCCGAGGGCACACTGGTGCCACCCGCCGTCGCATTGGTACAGCTGTAGGTGGTGGTGTAACGGGCCAGGTTGGCCGCTGGCGAGCCAGCGGCAGTTTCGGTCAGCAGGTAGCTGGTGCCGGCCGTCGCGGTGGCCGGGCCTGCCGAAGCCGTGGTTTGTGTGCCGCTGGTCGTGGCGCTAGGGCCACCGTTGTTGATGCCTACAGTGAACTGGTCGGTGCCGAGAATGCGGCCCGCCACGACGGTGTTGACCGTCAGCTTGGGCGCAATGGCGCTGTTGCTGAAGGTACAGCTGATGTTGTCGCCCGCCTGAGGGGTCAGGTTGAAGCTGGTGCCCGTGCCCGCAGGCATGGTGGTGCCGGCAACGCCCGTGTTGGTACAGCTGTAGCTGCTGTTGTAGCGCGTCAAGTTGGCGCCAGCGGCTGCCACTTCATTCAGTGTGTAGCTGGTGCCGGCGGTGGCCGTGTAGGTCGTGGTGCTGGCCGAGGTTGCCGTGCCGGTGGTCGATGCCGTGGGGCCACCATTGCTGATGGCGATCGTGAACTGGTCCGAGGCCAGTGCGCGCGAGGCAATGCTCTTGACCAGGGTCAGGCGCGGCGCGATCGGGGTATTGCTGAACGTACAGGTGATGGCATCGCCCGCCTGCGGGGTCACATTCACGGTGGTGCCAGTGCCCGGCGCCACCGAGGTGCCGCCTGCGGTGGCATTGGTACAGGCGTAGGTGGTGGTGTAGCGCGCCAGGTTGGCCGTGCCGGCAGCCGTTTCGCTCAGTGCATAGCTGGTGCCCGGCGTTGCCGCGAAGGCAGCGGTGCTTGCGCCGGTGGCCGTGCCCGAGGTCGTCGCAGTGGGGCCGTTGCTGATGGCCACGGTGAACTGGTCGGTACTGGCGGCACGGCTTGCCACGTTGGCAACCACCGTCAAGGTGGCCGATGGCACCACCGGGATCGAGTCCGTGGCGCAACCGACGGTCGGCGTATTGAGCGCGGTACAGGCCGCCGCCGCCGTGCTGGTGGGATAGCTGCTGGTGGTGGGGTCGGTGTTGTCGGTACCCACCTGCGCCTTGTTGACCAAGGTGGTGCTGGTGGTCGCCGAGACCGTGGCAGTCACGGCGATGGTGGCGCTGGTGCTGGCGGCCAATGCGCCGCCAGTGTTGTTGCAGGTCAGCACATTGCTGTCAGCGCCCGAGCCCATCGCACAGGTAAAGATACCCTGGGTGGCGTTCACGGTGAAATTGCTGAGCCCCGCGGGGAACACATCGACCACGCGCACGGTATTGGCCAAGGCCTCGGCGGTCGCGGAGTTGGCGACCGTCAGCGTAAAGGCCACCGTATCGCCAGGCGCCTTGCTCTGGGGATTGGCGTGAACCTTGGTCAGCCGCAGCGTCGGCGGTGTTTGCGCCGTGTTCAGATCGATGGCGCAACCGGCTGGAATGCTGTTGTTGGTACAGGCACTGACCTGCGCGGTCGTGGGCGAGGTCGTAGCCAGCGTGGCGTCTCCGCCGCCGCCCACGCGCGCCTTGTTCATGTACTGGTCGCCGCTGGTCATCGCGCCCGCATTGGCCAGCAGGCTGAACTGGCTCACGCCGCCCGCCGCAATCGCGGTGGTCGAGGTACAGCTGACTTCCGTGTTGCTGACCCGGGTGCAGGTCCAGTCTGCGGCATTGGGGCCGGTCTTGGTGAGTGCAGCAGGCCAGTTCATCGGCGTGGGCAGCACATCGCGGAAGCTGATGGTGCCTACAGAGTTGGCGTCACCGGTGTTGCTGACCCGGAAAGCATAGGTCGTCGTGCCACCCACATAGATGCCAAAGCGGCCATCGTCCTTGGTCAGGCTCAGCTGCACACGCTTGACCGAATCGGTATCTGCCGCGCAGCCCGTGGCGATTTCAGAAGCCATCGCCGGAGAGCAGGTTTGCGTAGTGGCCACCGTGGGCGCATTGGGTTTGCTGGAATCACTGCCACCGCCAACGCGGGCGAGGTTGACCAAGGCGCTGGGCGCGGTACTGGCAACCGAGACCGGCAGCGAGATAGCGGCGTTGTCCCCGGCTGCAATCGGTGTGGAGCGGGTACAGCTGAAGCTTGTGGTGCCCGAGGTGTAGGTACAGCTAAAGCCGCCGCTGGTGAAGCTCGTTGCACCGGTATAGGTCATGCCCGTAGGCAGCACATCCACCACGGTGATTGTGCCCGCCGTGGGCGCATTGCCGACGTTGCTGACGGTCAACGCATAGGTGGTCGTCCCGCCGGCCAGCACCACATCGGTGTTATCGCTATTGGTGAGGCTGAGCAACGGCGAGTTCACCGCATCCACGTCAACGGCACAGCCTGCCGGGGACTGATTGCCGGTGCAGGCGTCCACCGCAGTTTCGGTAGGCGCACTGCCATTGAGCGGGTCACCGCCACCACCGATTTTTGCCCGGTTGGTGGCGATGGTACCCGTCGCTGTCTGCAGGCCAACATTGACCGTCACACCGAATACACTGCTGCCGCCTGCCGCGATGGCGGTGGAACTGGTACAGGTGATCACCCCGCCTCCTGCCGCGCCAGAACAGCTCCAGTTGGCGGCGTTGGCGCCCGTCAGTGGCACGGCGCCCGCAGGAATCGTCACGCCCTGCGGCAGCTTGTCCACCACAGTGATCGTACCGCTGGAGGGAGACGCACCTACATTGCTGGCGGTCAGCGTGTAAGTCGTTGACCCGCCAGCATTCACGATATTGGCGCCATTGCTCTTGGTCAGGCGCAGGTCGATCGCGCAGGCAGCACCAGGCATGGTGCCCGGTGCACTGGGTGATTGGAACGAGGCAATGCCCCCTTGGTTGCCAAAAGCGCCATAGTTGTCGGTGGTGCCGTTGGTGGTGTAGCCCGGTGTGCCGCCGTTGATGGTGGTGGTAACCACCATGCTGGACGGAGAAAAAGCGATAAAGCCCCCACCGCCCCCGCCACCAGGGCCATGGCGGTTGCCCGCATTGGTCTGGTTGCCGGCCCAGGCGTTGCCGCCATCACCACCGCTGGCGTCGATCACCGCAGAGCCACCCTCGAGCGTGTGGATCACCACCGAGCCACCTGCACCGCCGCCGCCCGCCGCATCGTTTTGCACGTTGTAGCCATTGGCGCCGCGCACATCGATCACGCCGGTACCGGCGAGATTTTGCGCACGCAAAATAACAATGCCGCCGCCAGAGGCGCCGGAGGAGCAGCGGCCGCCCGTATCCGAGCAGGCAATGCCGTTGTTGCTGTAGGCCGTGTTGTCGGCGGTTCCATCATTGGTGCCACCTGCACCGCCACCACCGCCCAGGAAGATGCGGTTGAAAGCAGTGGTGCCTACATAGCCGCCGCCGCCGCGGCCTCCGCTGTCAACCAGCGGGTAGTTCCAGGGCCGGCCACCGACACCACCAGCGGCATAGTTGCCCCCGCCGCCGCCGCCCGAATTGAACTGGCCGTTGTTGGTGCCCGAAGGCGCGCCATCAGCACCACCACCGCCCGCGTTGCCCGGCGCGCCGCGTGCACGCGATCCACCTGGGTAGCCTTCTACGCTGTTGTCTACCGACGTGATGCCGTTCGCCGCTACCGCATTGACCGTCTTGGATCCATAGTTCGTGACCTTGTTGGCCATATAGCGAGGGGTCCCGGCAATGCCCTCTCCCTTGCCGCCGCCGCCACCTGCAGTGGCATAGGTTCCCATCCAATCCTCTCGTGAGCCCTGGACCGAGCCATTGCTGCCCACTGCACCCCGAAAGCCTTTGCCGGCCAGGAAAATCGCACGGTTGGCCTGGCTTTCCACCGTGGCCCCATTGAGGGTCAAGGTATCGCGCGCATCGATGGCCACGACGCCACCGGTGGCGCCGTTCCAGGCGGGGGCCGTCACGCCACTTACCGAGGCGCTGGTGTACTGGGGCACCCGCACAACCTGGTAGGTTTTTTGCCCAGAGGTCGTCGTCGCCACTGCATTGCGGTAGGTATTGGTCAACGCAGGGGAAAACGTCACGGTCGAGCCCGAGACCGACACCACCTTCACAAACTCATAAAGACCGGAGCTGCCGACACTGGTCGAGCCCTGACCGCCACTGCCACTGTTGCCGTAAGCGCTGGAATTGACTGCATTGATGCTGGCGTCCTGCATCTGGATCACCAGCAACAGGTCATTGGCGGCCAGGGTTTTGCCTGCAGCGCCCGCTCTCTGCGTGCCGATGGTCAGACTAGTGCTGCCCGCTGCCAGCGTCGATGCTGCAGCGCCAGGAAAGTAATCATTCACAATCCCGGTGGCAGCACCCGCACCATCATTGCCCGGTGCCGCACACATCTGCGCCCAAACGCTGACAGGTAGAAGCAGCAATGCCACCAGCATGGCGGCGCGCGTACGTAACAAACGAAAAGCAGACAGGCAGGCGCACGCCTGCGTAACGCATATCCCAAACACCGACATAACCGACAACCCCCAGCCTCTTATGAGCGTCGCCAGGCCCGCGTCGGCAACGCTTTTTCTCATAGTTTTCTTGCAATTGCCTGCGGGTTTTACACCGATGCCCCTCGACAACCGAAACAAACTGTGACTAAAAATAGATAGATCGGGTTTATAGCAGCTTGGAATTACCGAGTGTGTTTCAACTTCGGAAACATTGTCAATTATTGCAAACTGTCATTTTTGATCGATTAAATCAATCACTTTTGCAGATGCGCAGATCACTAATGACGGCGAGAAAATGAAGGGCTCAGAACTGGCCTACCCGCACAGCGCGCAGCTCCCCTTGCTGACGCACCTTGACACCGCGCCGGTGGACCGGGCCCGCAGCCGCTCTGAACGGCCCGCGAATGCATAGACCCTAACAATGGCAGGCGACAAGCCCAGGCGCGCCGCCCCGTCGCGGGGGGTGCTTACGGGTAGATACAAGAGCAAGTCAGAAAGAAAAAAGACCCTGCACCGCCACCAGCACGAGACGGAAGGCTCCAACGCCAGAGATGCCGCCGGCCAAGGGCCCGTTGGCAGGCCGGGCAGCCGGGGCAGGAGCCAGAAACAGCAACGGCGCCGAAGGCGCCGTTGCTGGGGTCAATCCCAGAGTGAAAGCGGTGCTTACAGGCGCACGGGGATGCCGCGCTCGCGCATGCGCTCTTTGGCCTGCTGCACCGTGAACTCGCCGTAGTGGAAGATGCTGGCTGCCAGCACCGCATCGGCGCCGCCCTGCTGCACGCCATCGGCCAGGTGGTCGAGGTTGCCCACGCCGCCCGAAGCAATGACGGGCACGCCCACGGCATCGGCCACGGCACGGGTCAGTGCCAAGTCAAAACCGGACTTGGTGCCATCGCGGTCCATGCTGGTGAGCAAGATCTCTCCGGCGCCGCGCGCGGCCATGTCACTGGCCCAGCGGACAGCGTCCAGCCCCGTGTTCTTGCGCCCGCCGTGGCTGTAGACATCCCAGCCCTCGCCGCGCTCGATGACATCCTGGCCTTGGCGGCGCTTGGCGTCGATGGCAACCACAATGCACTGCGAGCCGTAGCGATCACTGGCGGCGTTGATGACGGCAGGGTCGGCAATGGCCGCAGAGTTGAAGCTGGTCTTGTCGGCACCGGCATTGAGCAGACGCCGCACATCGGCCACGGTGCGCACGCCGCCGCCCACGGTCAGTGGAATGAAGACCTGGCTGGCAACAGCTTCGATGATCGGCAAGATCAGATCGCGCCCATCGCTGGTGGCGGTGATGTCCAGAAAGGTCAGCTCATCGGCGCCCTGGGTGTTGTAGCGCGCCGCAATCTCCACCGGGTCGCCGGCATCGCGCAGTTCGACAAAATTGACACCTTTGACGACGCGGCCACCGGTCACGTCGAGGCAAGGAATGATGCGTTTGGCAAGCATGGAAGATCTCGTGGCAGATGGGAGCGGTGGCAATAACGCCAGACGGGCAAAACGATAACACGCCCAGCCCTGGCGCGCAGGCTGCGGGCCAGAAAAACGCCTGGCGCGCTTGGGCCGCCAAGCGTTGGATCAGGATCCGTCAATGGACGCTGCGGCCGGTGCCAATCTGCCAGCGCCAGACATCTTCCATCATGCGGTCCAGACCCAGCTTGGGCTGCCAGCCCAGCTGCGTGCGTGCTTGCGAGATATCCGCCCAGCAGTGCGCTGCATCGCCTGCGCGGCGTGCACCGATGCGAAAAGGCACGGCACGGCCATTGGCATGCTCGAAAGCGCGCACCAGACCCAGCACCGAGGTAGGCTGGCCCGAGCCAATATTGAAGCGGGCCAGGCCCGCGTGGCCGCGCAGATACTGCAAGGTAGCGACATAGGCATGGGCCAGGTCCATCACATGCAGGTAGTCGCGCACCGGGGTGCCATCGGGCGTCGGGTAGTCGCCGCCATAGATGCGCAAACCATCGCGCTTGCCGGCAGCCACCTGGGCCAGATACGGCGCCACATGGGAAGACATGCGCGGCGGGTCCTCGGCAATCAGACCGCTCTCGTGGCAGCCCACGGCATTGAAGCTGCGCAGCAAAGCCATGCGCCAGCGCTTGGGCGAGGCTTCATCCAAGCTGCTGAGCACCTGCTCAACCATCAGGGCCGTCTGGCCATAAGGCGTGCTGGCAGACAACGGTGCGTCTTCACGAACGGGGTGCGGCGCCGGATCACCATAGACCACCGACGAGGACGACACCACCAGGTTGCGCAAGCCGGCGGTCTGCATGGCGCGCAGCAGGCCAATGGTGCCCGAGACATTGTTGTCGTAGTAGCGCAGTGGCTCGCGCGCGGCGTCCGCAGAAGCGGTGAGAAAGGCGCTGTGAATGACCGCATCGAAATGCTGTTCATCGAACAACTGCTCCAGCACCGCCACGTCGCGCACATCGGCATCGATGCAGGGCGGCGCAAAGCCCAGGATCTTGCCCAGCCGGGTGATGACCGAACGCCTTGCATTGCTGAAGTTATCCAGAATCAGGAACGGCATGCCGGCTTCAGCCAAGGCAATGCAGATATGAGAGCCAACATAGCCGGCTCCGCCAGTCACGAGTATCACAGGGGGCTTTCAAAGAGGTCTTGCAGAATGCGCTATCCAAGACTTCTATGGATTCTGGCATCCTGACCAAGCGTACATTGTCCAATAAGCCACAGTTATGGAAAACCTTTGTTGGTGATCAGAAGCAGCTCCAGGTAACAACTAGCATTTGTTGACATTCCTCAAATTTGTATTCACCACAGCGACTTAAAACGCGGTGTAGGCAAGGTCCCACAACCCTGGCGCGCGACAGCGGCCAATCCAGCACACAAACTGTTTCAATTAACACAAATATAAAAAAGACCACCACTCCGGTGGCCTGGCTGCGCTGCCGTGTTGCAGAGCGTTTCTGCACCTGTCAGAGGCTGTCGCTCAATTGGTCCGCGCGCTCCTGGGCCGCTGCAAAGTCCAGATCACCGGTGTAGATGGCGCGGCCGCAGATGACGCCTTCGACGCCTTCGGGCTCGGCCATGCACAGCGCCTCGATATCGGCCATGCCCGACAGACCACCGGAGGCAATCACCGGAATCTTGATCGCCTGGGCCAGCTTGATGGTGGCGTCCATGTTGATGCCACTGAGCATGCCGTCACGGCCAATGTCGGTGTAGATGATCGATTCCACACCCCAGTCCTCAAAGCGCTTGGCCGTCTCGATGACCGAGTGCTGGGTGATCTTGCTCCAGCCATCGGTGGCGACCATCCCGTCCTTGGCATCGAGGCCGACGATGATGTGGCCGGCAAAGGCCGTGCAGGCGTTCTGCAAAAAGCCAGGGTCCTTGACCGCAGCGGTGCCGATGATCACGTACTGCATGCCGGCATCGATGTATTTCTCGATGGTGTCCAGGTCGCGGATACCGCCGCCCAGCTGCACCGGCAGCTCGTCGCCAAACTCCTTGAGGATGGCCTTGATGACTGGCAGGTTCTTGGGCTGGCCGGCGAAGGCGCCGTTGAGATCCACCAGATGCAGGCGGCGCGCGCCCGCATCGAACCAGCGGCGGGCGACCGCAACCGGGTCTTCGCCAAAGGTGGTGGATTGGTCCATATCGCCTTGCTTGAGGCGCACGCAGTGACCGTCCTTGAGGTCAATCGCAGGAATGAGCAGCATGGTAGTGGGCTGACGGTGAGAATTTAAGGGTTCCAGTGCAAGAAGTTGCGGTAGAGCGCCAGGCCCTGGTCCGCACTTTTTTCTGGATGAAACTGGGTGGCAAAGATGTTGTCCCGGCCAATGGCACAGGCAAAACGCTCGCCATACTCGGCCCAGCCGTGGCACTGGGCATCACTGGCAGGCGCCGCATAAAAGCTGTGGACAAAATAGAAATAGGACTGGTCGGGCACGCCTTGCCAGACCGGGTGGGGCTGGCCGCCATGGGCTTGCTGCTGCACCTGGTTCCAGCCCATCTGCGGCACCTTGTAGCGGCTGCCATCGGCCTGCGTACGGCCCGCCAGCTGGAACTTGCGCACCTGGCCGGCTATCAGGCCCAGGCCCGGGGTGTCGCCCTCTTCGCTGTGGTCCAGCAGCATCTGCATGCCCACGCACACGCCGAACATCGGCTTGTTGCGGGCCGCTTCCAACACGCTGTCCTGCAGGCCCGAGGCCTTGAGCTCGGCCATGCAGTCGCGCATCGCACCCTGGCCCGGCAGCACAATGCGGGTGGCGGCACGCACCACGTCGGGGTCGGCCGTCACCACCACGGCCACGGACGAGCCGGACGCCGCCGCCTGAACGGCCTGCGATACCGAGCGCAGATTGCCCATGCCGTAGTCCACCACGGCAACGGTATTGGATGAAGTTGTCATAGCTTGCAAGAAGTGAGTGTAGCGCCAGTCGCCAACGGCGGGCTTACAGCGATCCCTTGGTCGACGGAATCACGCCGGCCATGCGCGGATCATGCTCCAGCGCAAAACGCAATGCGCGCGCAAAGGCTTTGAAGATGGTCTCGCACTGGTGGTGGGCATTGAAGCCCTTGAGGTTGTCGATGTGCAAGGTCACGCCGGCATGGTTCACAAAGCCCTGGAAGAACTCGTATACCAGCTGCGTATCAAGCTGGCCAATGCTGCCAGCGGTGAACTTCACATCCATGTGCAGACCCGGGCGGCCGGAGAAATCTATCACCACGCGGCTGAGCGCCTCATCGAGCGGCACATAGGCATGGCCATAGCGGCGGATGCCCTTCTTGTCACCAATGGCCTTCGCAAAGGCCTGGCCCAAGGTGATGCCGATGTCCTCGACCGTGTGGTGGCCGTCGATGTGCAGGTCGCCCGCGCATTCAATGTCCAGGTCGATCAGGCCATGGCGCGCAATCTGGTCGAGCATGTGGTCCAGAAAACCGATGCCCGAGTTCAGCCGGGCCAGGCCCGTGCCGTCCAGGTTCACACGCACCTGGATACGGGTCTCGGCGGTATTGCGGGCCACTTCGGCCGTGCGGTGCAGCGGCGTGGCGGTCGATGGGGTGGGCACCAGATTATTCATACAGACTCCTTGAGCGCCGCCAGCATGCGGGCATTTTCTTCGCGGGTGCCCACGGTCAGCCGCAGGCACTGGGCCAGCAGCGGGTGCATGGCCGATACATTCTTGACGAGCACGCCACGCGCCTTCATCGCCGCCTGGGTCTTGCCCGCATCGTCCACGCGCATCAGCACCATATTGGCCTCCGACGGCCAGACCTTGCGCACACCGCCCAGCGCCTGCAGCGCATCGATCAGCGGCTGGCGTTCTGCCCGGATGGCGCTGGCCTGCTCGGCATACAGCGCCTCATGTTCCAGCGCAAAAATCGCCGTCTCGCAGTTGAGCACGCTGATGTTGTACGGGGGGCGGACCTTGTCGATCTCGTTGACGATGACTGCCGGCCCCACCAGGTAACCCAGGCGCGCGCCAGCCAGACCGAACTTGGACAGGGTGCGCATCAGCAGCACATGGCCATTGCGCGCGGGATCGGCACGCATCTGGTCGATCCAGCTGCGGCTGGCAAAGGGCTGGTAGGCCTCATCCATCACCACCAGCCCCCCCACGTCTGCGACGGCATCGATGACGGCCTGCACCTTGTCCTGGTCCCACAAGGTGGCGGTCGGGTTGTTGGGGTAGGCGATGTAGGTGATGGCGGGCTTGTGCGCGGCAATGGCGGCCTGCATCGCGGGCACATCCAGGTCAAAGTCTGCGGTCAGGTTGACGCCGACAAAGTCGAGGCCCTGCAGCTGGGCCGACATCGGGTACATGACAAAACCCGGCATAGGCGCGAGCATCTTGGCGCGGCCTTCGGCATGGGGCTGGGCGGTAGCCAGCGCCAGCAAGGTGATGATCTCGTCCGAGCCATTGCCCAGCAGCACGGCCGTGCCGGTGGGCGCGCCCACATAGTCGGCCAGCATTTTCTTGAGCGTCTCAAGGCGCTCGCCCGGGTAGCGGTTGATCTCCAGCGCGCCCAACCGCTCGCCCAGCTTTTGCTGCAGCGCGTCCGGCAGGCGGTAGGGGTTCTCCATGGTGTCCATCTTCAGCAGACCCTTGGAATCTTGCACATGGTAGGCCTGCATGGCACGCACATCGGCGCGGATGCGTTGCAGGGCCTGTTGGGACTTGTCTTGGGACGTCATCACATCACTCTTTCACATCAGGAATTTCAGGCTTTGGCCTGGACCGGTGCGGCTTGGCGCAACGGATGCACGATGGTCACGCCACCAAATTCGGCGCCATGGGGCAGGTAGAGGCTGAGCATTTGCTGGCAGCCACTGTGCTGGGCACAGGCCACCGCCAGGCAATCGCCAAAATCCAAGGCATGGCGCGCCTGCACGGCCCAGGCGGTCTCCAAGGTGGCGGCATCGGTTTTCCAGGGCGTCCAGCTCTGGTAGCGGCGGATGGCGGCGCGTGCATCGCCTTGGGACATGGGAGTGGCCGCCGTGGTGACCTGGTCGTAGAACTCACTGAGCGCCTGGTTGCCGGTGCGGCCGGTGCGGCTGCTCCACAGCAGATCGAGCCAGTCCAGCGTGGCCTGGTAGAGCGCCGCGTCCGAGACGTTTTCTGCGGCGACCAGCACCGAGGTATCGACAAACACGGTGCTCATGCCCCCTCCTGCCCGGTCTTGCGGCGGCCACCGATTTTGCGTGCCGCAGCGGCGCCACCCGGAGGCGTTGCACCGCCTTGCCAGCTGCGCTCATCGGTGCGCCAGGCCAGGTAGGCGCGCTCGTAGGCGTCCTCGCGCTGCTGGAGCTCGGCCATAAAATCTCCGACCATGCGTGAGACGCTGGTGCCGCGCCGTGCGGCCTCGACCCGGGCCCATTCCAGCACGCTGTCTTCCACAGTGATGGTGAGATTTTTCATGCGGCCAATTTTACACGAAATTCGTGCAACACGAATTTCGTGTTGATAAACCAGACTGCTGCCATCGGACGTTGCGGCCACTATCATCAGGGCAGCCGACCGAGCCCTCATCCATGCCACTTCTCACCGACCTCCTCCCGCAAGCAGCCGCCTCCACGGATCTGCCAGCCCTGACCCACTTGCTGCAGCACTACCGTCCCTGGACCGTGCTGACCGGCGCGGGCGTGAGCACCGGCAGCGGCATCCCCGACTACCGCGATGCGCAAGGCGCCTGGAAGCGCCCTGCCCCCGTGCGCTTTCAGGACTTCATGGACGAGACGCTCACGCGCCAGCGCTACTGGGCGCGCAGTCTGGTGGGCTGGCCGGTGTTCTCGCAGGCCCAGCCCAATGCCGCGCACCAGGCGCTGGCCCGGTTGGAGCAGGCCGGCTATATCCAAGGCCTGATCACCCAGAACGTCGACGGCCTGCACCAGCGCGCGGGCAGCGCGCGGGTGGTGGATCTGCATGGCCGGCTCGACCAGGTGGTCTGCATGGGCTGCGGTCAGCGCATGGCGCGCGCCGACTTTCAGCACCAGCTGATAACGGCTAACCCCGATTGGCAGCACCTGAGCGCCAGCGCTGCACCCGATGGCGATGCCGATCTGGGCGGTGTGGACTTTGCCGCTTTTCAGGTACCGGCCTGCTCCACCTGCGGCGGCATCCTCAAGCCCGATGTCGTCTTCTATGGAGAAAACGTACCTGCCGCACGCCGCCAGGAAGCCATGAACCACCTGGCCGCCAGCGGCGCGCTGCTGGTGGTGGGCAGCTCCTTGATGGTCTATTCAGGCCTGCGCTTTGTGCATGCCGCCAAGCAAGCGGGCCTGCCGGTCGCGGCCATCAACCTGGGCCAGATGCGCGATGACGCACTGCTGGACCTGAAGCTGGCCCAGGCCTGCGCGCCCGCACTCAGCAGCCTGGCCGATCTGCTGGCACCCGCCCGCAGCGACTGACATTGCCAGCAACCCCAACCCACGACGGGGGCCCCGCAACGGTAGATGGAGCCGATAGCCTGCAGCTACACTAGCGGGCTTTACCCAGCCCGTGCCCCAGCGCTGCCAAGCCCCCTTTGCCCACTGCATGTCTCCTGCCTCCATCCCCCACCCCCAGCCGCACGACCACCAGAAAGCGCTGCGCCTCATGCTCGCCTTTGCCTGCCTGTACGCACTGGCCTGGACGCTCGTGCCGCCGCTGCTCGCCCCCAGCTTTCCGCTGGATGTGGTCGAGAGCCTGGGCTGGGGCCGTGAATGGCAATGGGGCTACTACAAGCACCCGCCGCTCCCCCCCATTGCGCTGCATGCGTCCTTCTTGGCGCTGGGCCGCTGGGGCCCGTTTGCGCTGAGCCAGCTGTGCGTGGCGCTGACCTTGGGGCTGGTCTGGCTGACGGCCTGCCGCCTGGTCGGGCGCGAGCGCGCCTTTATCGGCACGGTGCTGACGATGGGCGTGGTCTTCTACACCCGGCCCGCGCTGGAGTTCAACCACAACATTGCGCAGATGCCGTTTTGGGCGGGCATCTGCTACTTCTACCTGGCCGCCTGGCAGGACGACAAGCGCTGGCAATGGCTGCTGCTGGGCCTGATGGCCGGCCTGGGGCTGCTGAGCAAATACTCCATCGGCTTGCTGCTGCTCTGCCTGGGTCTATTTACCGTGCTGAGCCCGGCACGCAGCCTGCTGCGCCGTCCAGGCCCCTGGCTGGCCTTGCTGGTGATGGCGCTGGTGTTTGCGCCGCACCTGCTTTGGCTGCATAGCAACGACTGGCTGCCTTTCTCCTATGCCAAGGATCGCTCCAACAGCTCCGGCGAATCGCCGCGCGCAGGCGCGCTGGGCTTTTTGCTGACCCAGCTGCTCAACCACCTGCCGCTGCTGCTGGTGCTGCTGTTTGCCTACTTGCGGCTGCGCTGGTCCAAGCTGCGGCCTGCCGTATCTGCCCCCTGGCAGTGGCACAGCGCCAAGCCCGCCTACCTGTGCCTCATCGCGCTGGCCCCAGGCTTGCTGCTGGCCACGCTGGGCATGGCCCTGGGCTTGCGCCTGCGCGATATGTGGGGGGTGCCGATGTGGCCTTTCAGTGGCGTGCTGGCTGCGGCGCTCATCCCCAGCGCCTGGCTCGCGCCCATGCGCCCCTACCTGTTGCGCGGCACCATGGTGTGGCTCACGGTGATTTCCGTGCTCTGTGGTGTATATCTTTGGAAGATCTCGGACTTCCGCAAGAGCCCGGTGCGCAGCGATTGGCCCGCTGCCGCGCTGGCGCAGCAGGCCGAGGCCACTTGGGATTCGCTGTCGAGCTGCCCACTCGATACCGTGGCCAGCGATGCCTGGACCGGTGGCCTCGTCGCCATCGGCGCCAAAAGCCAGCCCTCGGTGCTGATCCCGGGCGACCCGCGCCATTCGCCCTGGGCCACGGCCCATCGCCTGCAGCAGCATGGCGCGCTGCGGATCTGGCAGTTGAAAGAGGATGCGGATCGGGATGCCCCCACTGGGCCCTACCCGGTGCTCGATGGACTGCAAGGCATGCGCCTGCATGAGGGCGAATGGGTCATTCCCTGGCCCCGGGGCCAGAGCCGTGCGGACCTGGTGGTGCAATGGCGCGCCTATGTGCCGGCGGCCTGCGAGCGGCGTTGATCACCGCCCTGCTTGCTCTGCCCCAGCCGTTTTGACCCGGGGCAGCAGGCGAGCGATGCTTAGCGCTTGATCCTCATCTCGGCTGCGCGCGCGTGGCCTTGCAGGCCTTCGCCATAGGCCAGCACCGCGGCAGTCTTGCCCAGCACCTGGGCGCCCGCCTCGCTCACCTCGATCAGGCTGGAGCGCTTTTGGAAGTCATAGACGCCCAGCGGCGACGAGAAACGCGCGGTGCCGCTGGTGGGCAGCACATGGTTGGGGCCTGCACAGTAGTCGCCCAGGCTTTCGCTGGTGTAGGCGCCCAGAAAGATCGCGCCCGCATGCTTGAGCAGGGGCTCCCAGCGGTGCGGATCGCGGCTGGAGACTTCCAGGTGCTCGGGCGCAATGCGGTTGCTCAGCGCGCAGGCCTCTTCCATGTCACGCGTGAGGATCAGTGCGCCCCGGTCGGACAGGCTCTTGGCGATGATGGCCTTGCGCGGCATCTCGGGCAGCAGGCGGTCGATTTCGCGCTGCACAGCATCCAGGTAGGCGGCATCGGGGCACAGCAGAATCGACTGCGCCAGTTCATCGTGCTCGGCCTGCGAGAAAAGATCCATCGCCACCCAGTCGGGCGGCGTCGAGCCATCGGCCAGCACCAGAATTTCGCTGGGGCCGGCAATCATGTCGATGCCCACCAGGCCGAACACGCGCTTTTTGGCGCTGGCCACATAGGCATTGCCCGGGCCGGTGATCTTGTCCACCTTGGGGATGGTGGCCGTGCCGTAGGCCAGCGCCGCCACGGCCTGCGCACCGCCAATGGTGAAGGCGCGGTGCACGCCCGCCACATAGGCCGCAGCCAGCACCAGCGGGTTCTTCACACCCTGGGGCGTTGGCACCACCATGATGATGTCCTCCACACCCGCTACATGGGCCGGGATGGCATTCATCAGCACGCTGCTGGGGTAGGCGGCCTTGCCGCCTGGCACATAGATGCCCACGCGGTCGAGCGGCGTGACTTTCTGGCCCAGCAAGGTGCCGTCTTCGTCGCGGTAGCTCCAGCTCTCGCCATTGGCCTTTTTCTGGGCCTCGTGGTAGCTGCGCACGCGGCGTGCTGCCGATTCAAGCGCCTCGCGCTGCTCAGTGGGCAGGCCCTCAAAGGCGGCCTTGAGCTCTTGCTTGCTCAACTCCAGCGCAGCCATGCTGCTGACCTGCAGGCCATCAAAGCGCGCGGTGTAGTCCAGCACAGCGGCATCGCCGCGCTTTTGCACGTCCGCCAGGATATCGGCCACCCGCTGCTCGATGGCAGCATCCGTGTCCGCCGACCAATGCAGGCGCTGAGCGAAGTCATGCTCGAACTGGGCATCGGTGGTTGACAGACGGGCGGGAGCGGCAACGAATTCCATAGTGAATACCTTCTGACTCAGACACTTTTCAAACAGGCAAGTGCCAGCCTGAGAGCGGATGCTTAAACCGGGGCAGTTTGGGCAACACCCGCAGCAAACACATCAATGATATGGCGCAGGCGCTTTTGCTTGAGCTTGAGCGCCGCCTGGTTCACCACCAGGTGCGAGCTGATGTCGATAATGTGCTCGACTTCCTGCAGGTGGTTGGCGCGCAGGGTATTGCCGGTGCTCACCAGGTCGACGATGGCATCGGCCAGACCCGTCAGCGGCGCCAGCTCCATGCTGCCGTAGAGCTTGATCAGGTCCACGTGCACGCCCTTGCGCGCAAAGAACTCGCGCGCAATCTGCGGGTACTTGGTGGCCACGCGCAGACGCGCGCCGCGCTTGACGGCCTGGGCGTAGTCAAAATCATTGCGCACCGCCACGCTCACACGGCACTTGGCGATCTGCAGATCGAGCGGCTGGAACAGGCCCTCGCCGCCGTGCTCGAGCAAGGTGTCCTTGCCGGTCACGCCCAGGTCCGCGCCGCCGTACTGCACATAGGTGGGCACATCGGAGGCGCGCACCAGCACCACCTGCACATCGGGCTGGGTGGTGGCAAAAATCAGCTTGCGCGATTTCTCGGGGTCTTCGAGCACCTCGATGCCTGCGGCGGCCAGCAGCGGCAGGGTTTCGTCAAAAATGCGGCCTTTGGAGAGGGCCAAGGTGATCATGGTGGTGTTGTCCATGGGGCACTTTCGCCAGCGGCAGCCTGCGCATCCATGCCGGATGGGGCTGGGCCAGCCTGGGTTGAAACAAGAAAAATCAGGCCTGCTGGGCAGCCCACTCGGCAGGGGTATGCGTCTTCATCGACAGCGCATGCACCTCATCGGTATGCATCTTCTGGCCCAGGGTCGCGTAGACCAGCTGATGGCGCTGGATCAAACGCTTGCCTTCAAAGGCGGGCGACACGATGGTGGCAAACCAGTGGCGGCCGTCGCCCTCCAGCGCAATATGTTCGCAGGCCAGGCCGGCGGTGATGATGTCTTTGAGGTCCTCAGCAGTCATTGCACGCTCTCACTTAGTCGGTTCGAAATGCCTGCCAGCCGCTCCGTGGGGCGGGCTGCTGGCCAGGCGACTGCAGCCGCGCGGGCTGCAGCAGGGTTCATCAGTTGCGGATCTTGTAGCCGGTGCGCAGCAGCTGCACCGCCAATGCACTCACCAGCAGCCAGGCAACGGCCACAATGCCCAGGCTCAGCCAGGGCGAGGTGTCGCTCTGGCCAAAAAAGCCGTAGCGAAAACCATCAATCATGTAGAAGAACGGGTTCAGGTGGCTGACCTTTTGCCAGAACGGGGGCAGCGACTGGATCGAATAGAACACGCCCGACAGAAAGGTCATCGGCACGATCACAAAGTTCTGGAACGCCGCCATCTGGTCAAACTTGTCTGCCCACAGGCCCGCCAGCAGGCCCAGGGTGCCCATCAGGCCTGCACCCAGCACGGCAAACATCAGCACCCAGGGCAGCGATGCAAAATGCGGCGGCGCGAAGAACAAGGTGATCACATAGACACCCAGGCCGACGGCTAGACCCCGCACGATGGAGGCGCCGACAAAGGCAAAGAACCAGCCCCAGTGCGACAGCGGCGTCAGCAGAACAAACACCAGGCTGCCCATAATCTTGCTTTGCACCAGACTCGACGAGCTATTGGCAAAGGCGTTTTGCAGCAGGCTCATCATCACCAGTCCCGGCACCAGAAAGGCGGTGTAGCTGACATCGCTGAACACGGTCACGCGGCCTTGCAGCACATGGCCAAAGATCAGCAGGTAGAGCACGGCGGTCAGCACCGGCGCGGCCACGGTCTGGAAGCTCACCTTCCAAAAACGCAGCACTTCTTTGTAAAACAGGGTTTGCCAGCCGCTCATCGTGCCACTCCCGCACCCAGTTGCGTGGTGGCATGGTCCACCACGGCATCGCGCGCCATCACTTGCAAGAACACATCCTCCAGATCCGCGCGGCGGATCTCCAGGTCTTCGACCACCACGCCTGCCGTGCGCAGCTGGGCAAGGATGCGCTCCACATCCGCTGCGCTGCTGGCGGGCAGCTGCACAATGCGGCCGGTGATGCGCGCCTGTGCGGCCAGATCGGCCGGCAGCAGGCCATCGGTCTTGAACTGCAGCACGTTCGAGGAGCTGCCCTGCAGCAGCTCGGCCATCGTCGACAGCGCCACCACATGGCCCGAGCGCAGCATCGCAATGCGGTTGCACAGCGCCTCGGCCTCTTCCAGGTAGTGGGTGGTGAGCAGCACCGTATGGCCCTGCTTGTTGAGCTTGCTGACGAACTGCCACAAGGTCTGGCGCAGTTCCACATCGACACCGGCTGTGGGCTCATCGAGCACGATGATCGGCGGCTTGTGCACCAGCGCCTGGGCGACGAGCACGCGGCGCTTCATGCCGCCGCTCAGCTGGCGCATATTGGCCGTGGCCTTGTCGGCCAGGCCCAGGCTCTCGAGCAGCTCATCGATCCAGGCATCGTTGTTCTTGACACCGAAATAGCCCGATTGGATGCGCAGCGATTCGCGCACATTGAAAAACGGGTCAAAAACCAGCTCCTGCGGCACGATACCGAGCTTGCGGCGCGCGTTGGCGTAATCCTCGCGCACATCGCTGCCCAGCACCTTGACGGAGCCGCTGCTGGCGCGGGCCAGGCCGGCCAGAATGCTGATCATGGTGGTCTTGCCCGCGCCGTTGGGCCCGAGCAGGCCAAAGAACTCCCCTTCCTCGATATCGAGGCTGACGTTGTTCAATGCCTGGAAGGGCCCCTTGGCGGTCTGGTAGACCTTGGAGACAGATTGGAATGCGATGGCGGACATGAGTCAGCCATTGTAGGCGCAGCGGCCAGATAGCGCTGTCCTGGGGATTCAGCGCTCAGCCGGCAGTGGTCAGCAGGCCATCGACACCATAGAGGCGCGCCAGCGACAGCACGGGCGCTGACACGCCACGCATCTCAAAGGGCCGGCCAGCCCCCAGTGCCGCGCGCCGGCTGCCCAGCATCACGGCCAGCGCCGATGAGTCAAACACCGCCAAGGCGCTGGCATCGATCTGCACCGCAGCGCCCGCTGGCAGCTGCGCAATGCCCGCCTGCAAGTGCTGCAGGCAGGCCTGGGCCTCATCATGGGTCAGGGTCGAAGGCAGGCTGAGCGCGGCCATGGCTTACTTGCCTGCGTTGGCCTTGTTGCGGGCAGCGATGGAGTCGATCAAGGTCTGTGGGCTGCCACCGGGCTTGTTCAGCTCTTCCTGGAACTGGTTGCGGTAGGTCTCCACCATCCAGATGCCCATGACATTGAGGTTGTAGATCTTCCAGCCCATGCCCTGGCCGGGGGTCTTGACCAGGCGGTAGTCCAGTTGGATCGGGTCACCCCGGCCCAGGATCTCAGAGCGCACCACGACTTCCTTGTCAGCGGGCTGCATGCGCACCGGCTTGACGCTGATGGTCTGGTCGCTCACCTGGTGCAGCGCACCGGCGTAGGTGTTGACCATCAGCTTCTTGAACTCATCTTGCAATTGCTGCTGCTGGGAGGCCGTCGCGGTACGCCACTTGGGGCCTACGGCCGAGGCCATCATGCGGCGGAAATCCACATTGGGCATGACCACGCTGTCGACATACGAGGTGATCTTGGAGACATCACCACCCCGGATGGACTGGTCGGTCTTCAAGGTGCTCAGCACTTCGTCCGAGAGCTGCTTGATCATCGCGTCGGGCGCCATGTCTGCTGCGCTGGCCGCCAGCGGGGCCGATGCCATGCAAGCCACTGCAGCCCATGCGGCGGAGTACTGCACCCATGCTCGACGATTCATCATATGCGTTCCTTTCAGCCGGTGTCTGCCATTCAGACTCGGACCATTTTTGATTCTGAGGCAGACACGCAGTTGCATGCACCACCCTATTTCTTGTAAGCCTTTATAACGGCGGCTTATTTGACGCGGCCCTGGGGCTGGGGGTCGGCTGCCGACTCATTCATCCACTGCGTCTCGTCCTCTTCCTCGCCCGCCTCGGTGGCATTTTGGCGCAGCTGCAGGTAGGCGTCACGGGTGAAGCTGTACTTGTCGAGCGCTGCGGACTGCACCAGCGACGTGGTGCCCAGCAGGTTGGCCCGGGTGTTGACAATGCGCAGACCGGTCAGCGAGTTGCGCACGGGCACATCGTTGATCGAGCTGACCACATTGCCCTGCCAGTCCACCACCATGCCGGCGGAATCGCGGATCGTCGAGGGGCCCAGCAAAGGCCAGACGATGTAGGCGCCCGCAGGCATGCCATAGCGCGCCATCGTCAGGCCAAAGTCCTGCTTGTGGCGCTCGATGTCCATTTCGCTGGCGATATCGATCAGACCACCCAGACCGAAGACGGTGTTGGTGGTAAAGCGCACCACGCTGTTGTAGGTGCCCTCACCCTTGAGCTGCAGCGCGTTGTTCACGGCTGACCACAGGTCGCCGAGGTTGGCGAAGAAGTTGGTCACGGCGGTGCGCACCACGGTCGGCGTCACATCGCGGTAGCCGGTGGCCACGGGCTCGAGCACCGCGCTGTCGACGGCATCGTTGAAGCTGAACACCGCCCGGTTGTAGGGCTCCAGCGGGTCGCGGGGGTTGGCACCAGGGCCGCTGGCACAGCCGGTCAGCACCGTAGCCAGACCCAGGGAAGAAGCCAGCACCCAGGTGCGGCCTTGGAGGTGGAGTGGATAACGCATCATCGTTCTCGTTTTTTGCTTGTGTTATTCGGCAGCCTTGGGTGCGGAGCTCTCCGAGGCCTTGCCATACAGGAACTGGCCGATCAGATTTTCCAGCACGATGGCCGATTGTGTATTGGTGACGGTATCACCACTGGCCAAGGGCTTTTCATCAAAGCCGGCCTCAACGCCCACGTACTGGTCGCCCAGCAGGCCGCTGGTCAGGATCTTGAACGAGCTGTCCTTGGGGAAGGCATAGCCATTGGCCAGCTCGATATGGACATCGGCCTGGAAGGTCTGGTCATTGAAGCCGATGCTTTTGACACGGCCAACCTTCACACCGGCGCTGCGCACGGCCGCCTGGGGCTTCAAGCCGCCAATGTTGTCAAAGCGGGCGGTGACTTCATAGCCTTTGTTGAAATCCAGGGTCAGCAGGTTGCCTGCGCGCAGCGCCAGGAACACCAGCGCGGCAGCACCCAGCATGACAAACAGGCCAACCCAGATATCGGTTTTGGAGGGCTGCATATGCGAATCCGTTTCTCTTTTCACTATCTATAGGGCAGGCGTCAGATGCTGAACATCATGGCCGTGAGCATGAAGTCCAGCGCCAACACCGACAACGAGGCCATGACCACGGTGCGTGTGGTGGCACGCGAGACACCTTCGGGAGTGGGGTTGGCGACAAAGCCTTGGAGCAAGGCGACAAAGGTCACCGTGATGCCAAAGACGATGCTCTTGATCACGCCGTTGCCCAGATCCTGGAAGACATCGACACCGCTTTGCATCTGGCCCCAGAAAGCGCCACCATCGATGCCCAGCATCAGTACGCCAACAATCCAGCCGCCCATGATGCCGACGGCGCTGAACACGGCCGCCAGCAGCGGCATCGCAATCAGGCCGGCCCAAAAGCGCGGCGCCAGAATGCGCTCGATCGGATTGACGGCTATCATCTCCATGGCCGAGAGCTGCTCGCCCGCCTTCATCAAGCCAATCTCGGCCGTCAATGCGGTGCCTGCACGCCCGGCAAACAGCAGCGCCGTCACCACCGGGCCCAGCTCACGCAGCAAGGTCAAAGCCACCATCATGCCCACGGCCTCGGCCGAGCCGTAGCGCTGCAGGATGTAGTAGCCCTGCAGCCCCAGCACAAAGCCGACGAAGAGGCCCGAGACGCCAATGATGGCCAGCGAATAATTGCCCAAAAAGTGGATCTGGTCGCGCAGCAGGCCCGGGCGCTTGAGCACATAGCCCAGCCCGGCGACCAGGCGCAGCAGCAGGCGCGTGGCCTGGCCTACTGCCGCAGCCTTGGAGCGCAGCGCAAAACCGATATCAGCAGGGTGCCACCAACGCATCAGCGGCCTCCCTTCTTGACGGCGCCAGGACCAAAATCTTCATCGATGCTGGGCCCTTGCACATGGAAAGGCACCGGCCCCTGCGCCAGCGCGTTGACAAACTGGTGCACGAGCGGATCGCTGCTGGCACGCACCTCATCGGGCGTACCCTGCGCGGCCACGACGCCGGGGCCCAGGATGATCACCTGGTCGGCCAGCTTGAAGGTCTCTTCCAGATCGTGCGAGACGATGATGCTGGTCAGGCCCAGCGCGTCGTTGAGTTCGCGGATCAGCTGGGCCGAGGTGCCCAGCGAAATCGGGTCCAGCCCGGCAAAGGGCTCGTCGTACATGATGAATTCCGGGTCCAGCGCCATCGCACGGGCCAGCGCCACGCGCCGGGCCATGCCGCCGGAGATCTGCGAGGGCATCAACTCGCGCGCGCCGCGCAGGCCCACGGCCTGCAGCTTCATCAGCACAATGTCGCGCACCATCGCATCGCACAGTTGGGTGTGTTCGCGCAGCGGAAAGGCCACGTTCTCGAACACCGTCATATCGGTGAACAGCGCGCCAAACTGGAACAGCATGCCCATGCGGCGCCGCGCGACATAAAGCTGCGCCTGGCTCATCGCACCCACATCCTGGCCGTCGAGCAGCACCTGGCCGGCCTGGGCGCGGGCCTGGCCGCCAATCAGGCGCAGCACCGTGGTTTTGCCGCCACCGGATGCGCCCATCAGCGCGGTCACCTTCCCGCGTGGGATGGTCAGCGACACATCACGCAAGATGGTGCGGTCACCATAGCCAAAGGTGACATTGCGCAGTTCGACAAGAGGTGGTGAGGCAGAAGATTGCATAGAAAAGCCGGCAACATCCGGCGTCGTCATCATAAGAGGGGGCAGGGCTCTTTTCTGTAGTCAGTTGCCGCAGCGCAAACCGTCAAGCTTACCGCTTGTAACAAACATTCATGAATGTATTTATATAGCCAGATCGTAACCCGGACGGGCTAAGCCCCGCAAGGCAACAGGCTATTGCAGTCGATTGCGTGATCGGGCCAGCCTACAGCATCGCACGGGCGGCTTCTCAGGCCGTTGTTCACAGCGTCAACAACGGTGAGAAGCGCCCGTGATTAGAGCATATTGTCCAAAAAGGAACGGATGCGTGGGTGGCTGCAGTCTTCAAAGAACGCGCGGGCGGGCTTGGTCTCGATCAGGGCGCCCTGGTCCATGAACACCACGGTATTGGCCACCTCGCGGGCAAAGCCCATCTCATGGGTGACCACGAGCATGGTCATGTGCTCCTCGGCCAGCTGACGCATGGTGCGCAGCACCTCGCCCGTCAGCTCCGGGTCCAGCGCCGAAGTGGGCTCGTCAAACAGCATGATGTCCGGCTCCATCGCCAGCGCCCGGGCAATGGCCACGCGCTGCTTCTGGCCGCCCGACAGGCGCGCAGGATAGGCATCGGCTTTCTCCAGCAGGCCCACCTTGCGCAGCAGCTCCTGGGCCTTGGGCATGATCTGCTCGCGCGTCAGGCCCTTGACGACCATCGGCGCCTCGGTGATGTTGTCGATCACCGACAGATGCGGGAACAGGTTGAAGCCCTGGAACACCATGCCCATGCGGCGCAAAATGGCGCGCATCTGGGCCTCGGGTGCGTACTGGGCCTGTCCCTGGGCATTGGTGCGGACGAGGGTCTGGCCCTCGACCACGACCGAGCCTGAATCGATCACCTCGAGGTGGTTCAAGCAGCGCAAAAAGGTGCTCTTGCCCGAGCCAGACGGCCCGATCACCGCCATCACTTCGCCCTTGTGGATATCGAGCGAGACGCGCTTGAGCACCTCGTTGCCATTGAAGGCCTTGCAGATATCACGCGCCTGCACCATCACTGGGGTGGTGCCCATGTCATTGCCTGTCATCGCCATTCTCCTGCGCTGTTCGCCATTGCCGCTTCACACCCACCCATCGCCAGCCACCACTTATGCGTCGTATTTGGCATAGCGCTTTTCCAGGCGGTTGAAGCCCCAGGTCAGCACCAGGGTCATCAGCAGGTAGAAGGCGGCCGCCACCACAAAGGGTGTGGTCGTGAAGTCGCGCTGCACAATGCCGCGCGCGGCGCGCAGCAGGTCGTTGAGGGCGAGCACATAGATCAGCGACGTGTCCTTGACCAGGGTGATGGTCTCGTTGCTGACCGGCGGCAGGATGGTGCGCACCATCTGCGGCAGCACAATGCGGCGCATGGTCTGGCTGTAGGACAGGCCCAGCACCTTCGCGCCTTCATACTGGCCCCGGTCCACGCTCTGGATACCGGCGCGGAAGATCTCGGCAAAATAGGCCGCATAGTTCAGCGCGAATGCCACCACAGCCGAGGGGAAGTCCGGCAGGCGCACGCCGATCACCGGCACAAAGGGCAGCGCAAAATAGATGAACAGCAGCTGCAGCATCAGCGGCGTGCCGCGCATCAGCCAGATATAGGCCTCGACAAAGCGCGCCAGCGCCTTGAAGCGCGAGATGCGCGCCAAGGCCAGCGCCAGACCCAGTGGCACCGACAGCGCCAGAGTGATGAAAAACAGCTTGAGAGTCACCAGGGCGCCGTTGGACAGCGGCCCCAGCATTGAAATTACATAATCCATCGATGGCCTTCAGGGTGGCAGCGGCTTCGCGGGCCTCGCTGCCACAGGCACGAGCGCCGCTGGAACCTGTTGGCGTTCCTGGTCTGGCGCTCCTGTCATAAAAATCCGTTCTGGCCGCCGGGCTGCGCCCAAAAGCACAAGACCGGCACGCTGTGCCGGCCCGGTGCAAAGTCACACGCAGATCAGTGCTTGATCACGTCGGCGCCAAACCACTTCTTGGCGATTTCTTCGGCCTTGCCGTCCTTCTTCATCTCAGACAGCACGTCGTTGATCTTGTTGCGGGTGGCTTCGTCGTCCTTGCGGAAGCCCACGCCATAGTCTTCGGTGCCAAAGTCTTCGGCCAGCACAACATAGTTGTCAGGCTTCTTGGAGACCAGGTAACGGCCCACTACTTCGTCCACCACCACAACGTCCAGACGGCCAGCTTCCACATCCATCAGCGCAGCGATGTTGTCGCCAAACAGCTTGGTTTCCTTGAACTGGGAGGACAGCTCCTTGTCCTTTTCCATCGCGGTCACGGCGCTGGAGCCTTCCTGGGCACCAACGATCTTGCCGGCCATGTCGGCCTTGGTCTTGATGGGCGAGCCGGCCTTGACGATGATGATCTGCTTGTTGACCATGTAGGGGTCGGTGAAGAGGATCTTTTCCTTGCGCTCTTCCAGAATGGTCAGGCCATTCCACAGTGCATCGACGCGCTTGCCCAGCAGCTCGGCTTCCTTGGCGTTCCAGTCGATGGGCTTGAATTCCACTTCGATGCCCGCGCGCTTGGCCGCTTCGCGGGCCATGTCGATGTCAAAGCCCACGATTTCGTTCTTCTCGTCACGGAAACCCATGGGCGGGAAGTTGTCGTCCAGACCCACCACCAGCTTGGTGACCGCCGCCGCAACAGGCGCGGGCGCGGGTGCTTCAGCCGCAGGCTTGGGCGCATCATTCTTGCCGCAAGCGGTGAGCAAGGCAGTCAGCGCCAGGGTGGCAACGAAAGAACGTTTTTTCATGTGTCTCAACCAAAGAGAAAGACAAAATAAGAGCACTTGGCTTGTTTTGTACAAGCATCAGCGTGCAGGCGAATCGCGTATTGTCTCCGATCACACGAAATTCGTGTCGCTCGTGTGGAAAACTCTGCCGGCCTAGTCGGACGTCCGCAAGCCGCTACGATGGCTGCCCCGGCCGCCGCGTGGCGACCAAGGCATCTCGGTATCACGGCTTTTTTTGCCGCGCGTGCATGATTGACAACACTGGCGGCCCCTTATTTATGACCACCCTCTCGCCCGAACTGCGCAAGGCTTTTGAAGAAACCCAGTACCACGTGCTGAACCAGGCCCCTTTCATCCTGCAGCTGGGCCAGGCCCAGGCGGCGCTCGGTGCCCTCTACCAGCAGCACCAGACCGACTGCAGCTGCTTCATCACCGCCTTCAACCCCATGGGCGAGCTGCTGGACAAGGACGAGAACATCGAGCGCCATGCCCAATTGGGCCGCGCGCTGGGCGCTGCCGGCTTTGCCGCGCTGCCCGCCGTTGCCCAGCACCCGGCCAACGGCTGGCCGGCCGAGCCGGGTTTTCTGGTCATCGGCATGGGTCGGGACGATGCCCAGCGCTGGGCCGCGCAGTGGGAGCAACTGGCGGTGGTATGGACCAGTGCCGACATGGTGCCCCAGCTGCTGGAAACCCGGGTGCCCGGCTGGATGCGCTGATCCCCATGACCGACTGAGAGGAAAACCCATGCTGTTGATCATTGGTACCGTGCGCCTGCCCGCCGCGAACCTGGAACGCGCCCTGCCCGCCATGCGAACGATGGTGGAAGCCTCACGCGCCGAGCCTGGCTGCCTGGAATACGGCTACGCCCAGGATGTGCTGGTGCCCGGGCTGATCCACGTCAAGGAGCTCTGGAGCGGCCAGGCCGCGCTTGATGCGCATTTTGCCTCCAGCCATATCCAGGCCTGGCGCGCTGCCTGGCCAGCGCTGGAGATTGGCGACCGCGATTTGCGCGTCTATGAGGTGGGCGCGCCGCGCAGCACCTGATGGTCAGTGGGCGCCGTCCTGTCCAACCACCCTCTTGCACTGCAATGTAGTGCCCGCGCCCATGCCTGAAATTCACAACTGGCTCGCCTTCGCTCTCATTTCCCTGGGCATGGTCCTGACGCCCGGGCCCAATATGGTCTATCTCATTTCCCGCTCGATATGCCAAGGGCGCGGTGCAGGCTTGATCTCGCTGGGCGGTGTGGCCCTGGGCTTTGTGTTCTACATGCTGTGCGCGGCGCTGGGTATCACCGCGCTGGTGATGGCCATCCCCTACGCCTACGACGCACTGCGCATTGGTGGCGCGTTGTACCTGCTGTACCTAGCCTGGCAGGCGGTCAAGCCCGGAGGGCGCTCCCCGTTCGAGCTGCGCCAGTTGCCGCAGGACAGCCCACGCAAGCTGTTTGCGATGGGTTTTCTGACCAACCTGCTCAACCCCAAGATTGCCGTGATGTACCTGTCACTGCTGCCGCAGTTCATCGATCCCGCACATGGCAGCGTTTTTTCGCAGTCCCTGGTGCTGGGTTTCACACAGATTGTGGTCAGCGTCAGCGTGAATGCCGCCATTGCGATGCTGGCCGGCTCGATCGCTGGGTTTCTGGCCAGCCGCCCCAGTTGGGTACAGATGCAGCGCTGGTTGATGGGCACGGTGCTCGCGGGCCTGGCGCTGCGCATGTTGACCGAGGCCCGCAAATAAAACAGGCGCCACAGCCCGGGGTGGGCGGCAGCGCCTGGCAGAAATCCGCGTACCGGGTTCTGTTTACAGCTGGCTGGCGTGAAAGCGCAGGTGCTCGTCGATAAAGCTCTGGATGAAGTAGTAGCCGTGGTCATAGCCGCCATGGCGGCGCAAGGTCAAGGGCTGGCCGACCTGGGCGCAGGCGGCTTCAAAGGCTTCGGGCAGCAGTTGCTTTTCCAGCAAGAACTTGTCGGCCAGGCCCTGGTCGATGAGGATGCCGGCCGGGTATGGCGGCTGCTTTTGCGCGGCCATCAGGGCGGTGGCATCGTGCTGCGCCCAATCGGCCTGGTTGTCGCCCAGGTAGCCGGCAAATGCTTTCTGGCCCCAGGGGCAGTGGGTGGGGTTGGCAATCGGCGCAAAGGCCGAGACCGACTTGAACACACCGGGGTGGCGCAGCGCCAGGGTCAGCGCGCCATGGCCGCCCATGCTGTGGCCAAAGATGCCCAGGCGTTGCAGGTCGATCGGCAGCTTGGCGCCCAAGAGCGGCAGCAGGTCTTCGAGGATGTAGCTTTCCATGCGCCAGTGCAGCGCCCAGGGCTTGGCCGTGGCATCGAGGTAAAAACCCGCACCCACGCCAAAATCCCAGCTCTCCGCCTCGCCAGGCAGGCCCGCGCCGCGCGGGCTGGTGTCGCAGGTGACCAGGGCCACGTTCAGCGAAGCCGCCAGGCGCTGGGCGCCGGCCTTGGTCATGAAGGTCTCTTCGGTACAGGTGAGGCCCGCCAAGTACAGCAGCGCAGGCACTTTCTCGCCCTCCACCGCCTTGGGCGGCAGAAAGACCGAGAACTTCATCGCCAGGCCGATCTGACTGGAGAAATGCTCATAAAAACGCTGGGCGCCGCCAAAGCAGGCATGGGCCGCCTGCAGCTTGAGGCTGGCTTGGGCTTCAGACATCGGAATTTCCTTCGGTCGGAGGTTGCGGGGATGCGGCCTGGGCGGCCGCTGCACGCAGCTTGTCTTTTTTGCTCATGCGCTTGCCCTTGATGCCGCCATTGCCGGCATCTTCAGAGGGCGCATGCGCGGGCACCGCTTCGGTGACCGGGTACTGCTCCAGGGTCTGCAGCGCCACATCGAGCCCATTGCGCTTCGCGATCAGCTTCCAGTGCGCCAGGCTGGCGGGGGTTACCAGGCTGATGGCCAGGCCCGAGATACCGGCCCGGCCCGTGCGGCCGATGCGGTGGGTGTAATCGGTGGGCGAGCGCGGCAGGTCGTAGTTGATGACCAGGGGCAGCGCCTCGACATGGATGCCACGCGCGGCCAGATCGGTGGTGACCAGCACCTGCCACTGGCTGCTGCGGAACTCCTGCAGCACCTGTTGGCGCGCACCCTGGCTCAGCTCGCCATGGAAAGCGGTGGCGCTGATGCCCTTGTCATAGAGCTTGTTGGCCACATGCTCGGCGCTGTAGCGGCTGGCCACAAACACCAGCATGCGCTGGCCCGCGTACTGGGTGACCAGCTCACGCAGCCAGGCAGTGCGCTTGGCGGCATCGAGGTAGTAGGCCTGCTGTACGATGGTGGCGTCCTGCAGGTGGGTCGAGGCGATCTCCACCTTCTCATGCATGGACCGCAACAGGGTGGGCACCAACGCCTGCACCGCCGGGGCAAAGGTGGCCGACAGCAGCAAGGTCTGGCGCTGCTCGCGCGCGGGCACCAGGGCCAGCACGCTGTGCAGCTCCTCGGCAAAGCCCAGGTCCATCAAGCGGTCGGCCTCGTCCAGCACCAGGGTGCTGATGGTGTCCAGCCGCAGCTTGCTGTGCGCCACCACATCGAGCAAGCGCCCAGGCGTGGCAATCACCAGATCCACGCCGCCGCGCAAGGCCAGCAGCTGGGGATTGATGGACACACCACCAGTGAGCACGGCCACCTTGGGGCGGCGGCCCAGGGCCTCGCCAACAAAGTAAACCAGCTCAGCCACCTGGGTGGCCAGTTCGCGCGTGGGCACCAGGATCAAGGCCTGCGTCTCATGGCGGCCCGCCTGGCCTGCCGCGTTGCTCAGCATCCAGGCCTGCATCAGCGGCAGCACATAGGCCGCCGTCTTGCCCGAGCCGGTCGGCGCGCAGCCCAGCAGGTCACGCCCGTCCAGAATGGCCGGAATGGCTTGGGTCTGGATGGCCGTGGGTGCCATCAGGCCATGGGCCTGGGCAGCGTGGGCCAGCGACGGAGCAAGGCCAAGAGAGGTAAAAGACATGGATTTCAATGGTGCGGGCCGGGCCGCAGGGACAACAAGCCTCGCATTGTCGCCCCTGGCAGCGCTGCCAGCGCTGCGCAGGACTATTGCAGCGCCCGCTGGCAGCCGGCGCTGGTCAGCTTTGGCCAGCGGCGCTTAGCGACGATCAGCTGGCGTAGTTGACTACCGAGCGGATCGACTTGCCTTCATGCATCAGGTCAAAAGCCTCGTTGATCTTGGCCAGGCCCATGGTGTGGGTGACAAAGGGCTCGAGCTTGATCTTGCCGGCCATCGCGTCTTCCACCATGCCGGGCAGCTCGCTGCGGCCCTTGACGCCGCCAAAGGCGGTGCCCAGCCATTTGCGGCCGGTCACCAGCTGGAAAGGACGGGTGGAGATCTCCTGGCCCGCGCCCGCCACGCCGATGATCACGCTCTGGCCCCAGCCACGGTGCGCGCATTCCAGCGCCGCACGCATCACCTGGGTGCTGCCAATGCATTCAAAGCTGTGGTCCACGCCCCAGCCGGTCATCTCGACGATCACTTGCTGGATCGGCTTGTCGAAATCCTTGGGGTTGATGCAATCGGTCGCGCCAAAGGTCTTGGCCAGCTCGAACTTGCCGGGGTTGGTATCGACAGCAATGATGCGGCCAGCCTTGGCCAGCTGCGCGCCCTGGATTACCGCCAGGCCAATGCCGCCCAGACCGAACACAGCCACGGTATCGCCCTCTTGCACCTTGGCGGTGTTCTTCACAGCGCCCAGACCGGTGGTCACGCCGCAGCCCAGCAGGCAGACCTGCTCGGGATTGGCATCGGGGTTGACCTTGGCCAGCGACACTGCGGCCACCACGGTGTACTCGGAGAACGTTGAGCAGCCCATGTAGTGGTAGATCGGCTCGCCGTTGTAGCTAAAGCGTGTGGTGCCATCGGGCATCACACCCTTGCCCTGGGTGGCGCGCACCGCTACGCACAGGTTGGTCTTGCCGCTCTTGCAGAACAGGCATTCGCCGCACTCTGCCGTGTACAGAGGGATCACATGGTCGCCCGGCTGGACGCTGGTGACGCCCTCGCCCACTTCCACCACGATGCCCGCGCCTTCATGGCCCAGCACCGCCGGGAAGATGCCTTCGGGGTCATCACCGCTCAAGGTGAAGGCATCCGTGTGGCACACGCCCGTGTGGGTGATCTTGACCAGCACTTCGCCCTTCTGGGGTGGCGCAACGTCGATCTCGACAATCTGCAAAGGCTCTCCGGCTTTGAAGGCAACAGCGGCGCGGGATTTCATGGGGGGACTCCTTGGGTCAAAAATGGGGAAAACAGTCAGGCGCGGTCATGACCACACGCCTATTTGAGGTACGAGCGCAGCAGCGACAGCATTTCGTCAATGTCCGCCTGCGACGGCGCGGGCTGCCGGGCCATGGTCTCGCGCATATGGCCATCAAGCAAATCGGCCATCAGCCCATGCACAGCGCCGCGCATGGCGGCGAGCTGCTGCAGGATGGGGGCGCAATCGCTGCCCGCCTCTACCGCCCGCTCCAAGGCCTCCGCCTGGCCTTTGATGCGGCGCAGGCGGGTGATGGCGCGGTGCTTGTCTTCGGCGTTATGGGGCATGGCAGGCGGTGTTCGCAACGGCGCAAAAGCACGCCAAACTCAGGTACTGGGCCAGAGTATAAATACAATTGATAAAAATTACATATAAAAAATAGATGAAAACCCCAGGTACCCCCTGGGGGTATCTTGAATCTCTGTCACTCTTTCAGGCCGAGCAGGCACAAAAAACCGCAGCCTCGGCTGCGGTCTTGGGTGGGTGAGTAGCTACCGGTTTTAGCGCGGCAGATCGCTCCAGCCCATCAGGTACTCGTCGACGGCGCGCGCGGCCTGGCGACCTTCGCGGATGGCCCAGACCACCAGCGACTGGCCACGGCGCATGTCGCCGGCGGCAAACACCTTGTCCACATTGGTGGCGTAGCCGCCAGTGAAATCGGTGGTGGCACGGGCGTTGCCACGGGCGTCCTTGTCGACACCAAAGGCTTCCAGCACGGGCGAGACGGGGTTCACAAAACCCATGGCCAGCAGCACCAGGTCGGCAGGCCATTCCTTTTCTGTGCCCTTGACTTCGCTCAGCTTGCCGTCCTTGAACTCGACCTGCACGGTGGTCAGGCTCTTGACCTTGCCCTTGTCGCCGTTGAAGGTCTTGGTCGAGATCGCGAACTCACGCACAGCGCCTTCTTCGTGGCTGGAGCTGGTGCGCAGCTTGATCGGCCAGTAGGGCCAGACCAGGGGCTTGTTTTCCTGTTCGGGCGGCATGGGCATCACCTCGAACTGGGTGACGCTCTTGGCGCCGTGGCGGTTGCTGGTGCCCACGCAGTCGCTGCCGGTGTCGCCACCACCGATGACGATGACGTCCTTGCCATCCGCACGGATCTGGCCCTTGAGCTTGTCGCCGGCATTGATCTTGTTTTGCTGGGGCAGGAACTCCATTGCGTAGTGCACGCCGTCCAGGTCACGGCCGGGCACCGGCAGATCGCGCGACTGCTCGGAGCCACCGGTCAGCAGCACCGCGTCAAAATCCGCCTTGAGCTGCTCGGGCGAGACGGTTTCCTTGGCCCAGTTGGTGACCTTGCTGTCCTTGCCCAGGCCGTCCTTGCCAGCCACCAGCACGCCGGTGCGGATGGTCACGCCTTCGGCCTGCAGCTGGGCGGCGCGGCGGTCGATGTGCAGCTTGTCGAGCTTGAAGTCGGGGATGCCGTAGCGCAGCAGGCCGCCGATGCGGTCGTTCTTCTCGAACAGGGTCACCGCATGGCCTGCACGGGCGAGCTGCTGGGCCGCCGCCATGCCGGCAGGGCCGGAGCCGACCACTGCCACTTTCTTGCCGCTCTGGTGCTTGGCGGGGCGCGCCTGCACCCAGCCCTCTTCCCAGGCGCGGTCGATGATGGCGTGCTCGATGGACTTGATGCCCACCGGGTCGTTGTTGATGTTCAGCACGCAGGCTGCTTCGCAAGGGGCGGGGCAGATGCGGCCGGTGAACTCGGGGAAGTTGTTGGTCGAGTCCAGCACATGAAAGGCGGCCGCCCAATCGGCGCGGTACACCAGATCGTTGAAATCCGGAATGATGTTGTTGACCGGGCAGCCGCTGTTGCAAAACGGCGTGCCGCAGTCCATGCAACGGGCGCCTTGCTGCTTGGCCTGCTGCGAGTTCAGGCCAACAACAAATTCCTTGTAGTGCTTGAGGCGGTCTTCAACGGGTGCATAACCCTCGTCGATACGCGCAAATTCCATAAAGCCTGTGACTTTTCCCATGATCGGATCTCTTGCTTGGCTGCTGCCCGCGCCGCGTTGGCGGGGACAGCAATCGTGGTCATTAATAAGGGGCTGGGTGCTTGGCGGCAGGGCCGCCAGGGGCCTCACTTCGCGGCGGCGTCCACACTCTTCTTGGCCGAGGTCTTGGCCTTGACGACCTGCGCCTTGGCTTCGGCGCGGGCATGGATCTCACCCAGCGCGCGCTTGTACTCGGTCGGGAACACCTTGACGAACTTGCTGCGCACCTCCGCCCAGTTGTCCAGCAGATCACGGGCACGCTTGCTGCCGGTCCAGCGCAGGTGGTCGGCGAGCAGGCGCTTGAGCTGTGCTTCGTCGGTCTGGCCGTTGTGCCACACACCCTTGTCGATGCTGGCCTCTTGCTCGGCCTGCGTCAGCACCTTGTCCAGCGTGACCATCGTGGTGTTGCAGCGGCTGGCGAACTGGCCGTCCTCGTCATAGACGTAGGCCACGCCACCGCTCATGCCGGCAGCAAAGTTGCGGCCGGTCTTGCCCAGCACCAGCACGGTGCCGCCGGTCATGTATTCGCAGCCATGGTCACCGGTGCCTTCGACCACCGCCGTCGCACCCGACAGGCGCACCGCAAAACGCTCGCCAGCCACGCCGCTCAGGAAAGCCTCACCGGTGGTCGCGCCGTACATCACGGTGTTGCCCACGATGATGTTCTTGTGCGCTTCGCCACGGAAATCCAGACTCGGGCGCACCACCACGCGGCCGCCGGACAGGCCCTTGCCGGTGTAGTCGTTCGCATCCCCCACCAGGTACAAGGTGATGCCGTTGCACAGGAAGGCGCCAAACGACTGGCCGCCCGTGCCCTCGACACGGATGTGGATGGTGTCGTCAGGCAGGCCTTCGGCATGCACCTTGGTCACCGCGCCCGAGAGCATGGCGCCCACAGTGCGGTTCACATTGCGCACGGTCTCCAGGATCTTCACGCGCTCGCCCTTGTCGATGGCGGGGCGCGACTTTTCGATCAGGATGTTGTCGAAGGCCTTTTCCAGACCATGGTCCTGGTTTTGCGTGTGGTAGAGCGGCACATCGTCCGCCACTTCGGCACGGGCCAGCAGGCGGCCAAAGTCCAGGCCCTTGGCCTTCCAGTGGGTAATACCGGCCTTCATGTCCAGCAGGTCGGCACGGCCCACCAGATCGTCGAACTTGGAGATACCCAGCTGGGCCATGATCTGGCGCGCTTCTTCGGCGATGAAGAAGAAGAAGTTCACCACATGCTCGGGCTTGCCGCTGAATTTCTTGCGCAGCTCGGGGTCTTGCGTGGCCACACCCACCGGGCAGGTGTTGAGGTGGCACTTGCGCATCATGATGCAGCCCTCGACCACCAGCGGTGCGGTGGCAAAGCCGAACTCATCGGCGCCCAAGAGCGCGCCAATCACCACGTCACGGCCGGTCTTCATCTGGCCGTCTGCCTGCACCCGGATACGGCTGCGCAGGCCGTTGAGCACCAGGGTCTGCTGGGTTTCGGCCAGGCCGATTTCCCAAGGCGAGCCTGCGTGCTTGATCGACGACCAGGGCGATGCGCCCGTGCCGCCGTCATGGCCGGCGATCACCACATGGTCGGCCTTGCACTTGGCAACGCCGGCGGCAATGGTGCCCACGCCAACCTCGGAGACCAGCTTGACGCTGATGGTCGAATGCGTGGCCACGTTCTTCAGGTCGTGGATCAGCTGGGCCAGGTCCTCGATCGAGTAGATGTCGTGGTGCGGCGGAGGGGAGATCAGGCCCACACCGGGCACCGAGTAGCGCTGCTTGCCGATGTACTCGGTCACCTTGCCGCCTGGCAGCTGACCGCCTTCACCGGGCTTGGCGCCCTGGGCCATCTTGATCTGGATCTGGTCCGCAGAGGCCAGGTACTCGGCCGTCACCCCAAAGCGGCCCGATGCCACTTGCTTGATGCGCGAGCGCAGGCTGTCGCCTTCTTGCAGCACGTAGTCCGATTCAATCTGGTCTTTGCCGATGATGGAGGCCAGCGACTCGCCCTGCTTGATCGGGATGCCCTTCAACTCATTGCGGTAACGGGCAGGGTCTTCACCGCCTTCACCGGTGTTGCTCTTGCCGCCGATGCGGTTCATCGCCACGGCCAGCGTCACATGGGCTTCGGTACTGATCGAGCCCAGCGACATGGCGCCGGTGGCAAAGCGCTTGACGATCTCGGCCGCCGATTCGACCTGCTCGACCGGGATGGCCTTGGCAGGGTCGATCTTGAACTCGAACAGGCCGCGCAAGGTCATGTGGCGCTTGCTCTGGTCGTTGATCAGCTGCGCGTATTCTTTGTAGGTGTTAAAGCTGTTGGCGCGGGTCGAGTGCTGCAGCTTGGCAATCGCATCGGGGCTCCACATATGCTCTTCACCCCGGGCACGCCAGGCGTACTCACCACCGGTGTCCAGCATGGTGGCCAGCACCGGGTCGTTGCCAAAGGCTGCCTTGTGGCGGCGGATGGCTTCTTCTCCGATCTCGAACACGCCCAGGCCTTCAACGCGGCTGGAGGTGCCGGTGAAGTACTTGTCGATGGTTTCGCTGTTGATGCCGACGGCCTCGAACAGCTGCGCACCACAGTAGGACATGTAGGTGGACACCCCCATCTTCGACATGATCTTGGACAGACCCTTGCCGATGGCCTTGATGTAGTTGTAGATCGCCTTGTCTGCCGACAGATCGCCGGGCAGGTGCTTGTGGATCGAGGTGATGGTCTCGAGCGCCAGGTAGGGATGCACGGCTTCGGCACCGTAGCCGGCCAGCACGCCGAAATGGTGCACTTCGCGGGCGGTGCCGGTTTCCACGACCAGACCGCAGGCGGTGCGCAGGCCTTCGCGGATCAGGTGTTGGTGGATGGCCGACAGCGCCAGCAGCGCCTGGATGGCCACGCGGTCCTTGCTGACACCCTTGTCGCTGATGATCAGGATGTTGTTGCCGGTCTTGATCGCATCAACGGCTTGCGCGCACAGCGATGCCAGGCGCGCTTCGACGCCTTCACTGCCCCACTCCAGCGGGTAGGTAATGTCGAGCACGGCCGAGCTGAACTTGCCGGCGGTGTGCGAGCGGATGTTGCGCAGCTTGACCATGTCGGTGAAGTCCAGCACCGGCTGGGTCACTTCCAGGCGCAGTGGTGGGTTGACCTGGTTGATGTCCAGCAGGTTGGGCTTGGGGCCGATAAAGGACACCAGGCTCATCACGATTGCTTCACGGATCGGATCTATCGGCGGGTTGGTCACCTGCGCGAACATCTGGCGGAAGTAGTTGTACAGCGGCTTGTTCTTGTCCGAGAGCACAGCCAGCGGGCTGTCATTGCCCATCGAACCAATGCCTTCTTCGCCGTTGGCGGCCATCGGGCTCATCAGGAACTTGATGTCTTCCTGGGTGTAGCCAAAGGCCTGCTGCAGGTCCAGCAATTCGGTCGACTGCTGCTCATCGGCAACGGCGCCAAACTCTTGCGAGGCCTTGGCCTGCTGGTCGATCTGCGATTCGCCAGCCACGGGCTTTTCCACATCGTCCAGGCGGATGCGCAGGTCTTCGATCCAACGCATATAGGGCTTGGCATTGGTGAGCGAGGACTTGACTTCTTCGTCATCAATCAGACGGCCCTGGTCCAGATCGATCAGGAACATCTTGCCCGGCTGCAGGCGCCACTTGCGCACGATCTTGTGCTCGGGCACGGGCAGCACGCCCGATTCGGAGCCCATGATGACGAAGTCATCGTCGGTCACGCAGTAGCGGGCAGGACGCAGGCCGTTGCGGTCCAGGGTGGCGCCGATCTGGCGGCCATCGGTGAACACGATCGATGCTGGGCCATCCCAGGGCTCGATCATTGCGGCATGGTATTCATAGAAAGCGCGGCGGCGCGAATCCATCGTGGCGTGCTGTTCCCATGGCTCGGGGATCATCATCATCACGGCCTGGGCCAGCGGGTAGCCCGCCATGGTCAGCAGCTCCAGGCAGTTGTCGAAAGTGGCCGTATCGGACTGGTGCGCAAAGCTGATCGGGTAGAGCTTTTGCAGATCGTTGCCCAGCACGGGCGAGCTCATCACGCCTTCGCGGGCGCGCATCCAGTTGTAGTTGCCCTTGACGGTGTTGATTTCACCGTTGTGCGCCACATAGCGGTAAGGGTGGGCCAGCGGCCACTCGGGGAAGGTGTTGGTCGAGAAGCGCTGGTGCACCAGGCCCAGCGCCGAAACGCAGCGCTCATCTTCCAGATCACGGAAGTAAGTGCCCACCTGGTCGGCCAGCAGCAGGCCCTTGTAGATCACAGTGCGGCTGCTCATGCTGGGCACGTAGTACTCTTTGCTGTACTTGAGCTGCAGGTTCTGGATGGCCGCGCTGGCGGTCTTGCGGATCACATACAGCTTGCGCTCCAGCGCATCCTGCACGATCACATCGGCTCCACGGCCGATGAACACCTGGCGGATGACCGGTTCTTTTTCGCGCACCGTGGGCGACATCGGCATTTCGCGGTTGACCGGCACATCGCGCCAGCCCAGCAGCACCTGGCCTTCGGCCTTGATGGCGCGCTCGAGCTCTTCCTCGCAGGCCAGACGCGATGCATGTTCCTTGGGCAGGAACACCATGCCCACGCCGTACTCGCCAAACGGCGGCAGCTTGACGCCCTGGGCGGCCATCTCGTCGCGGTAGAGCGCATCGGGCAACTGGATGAGGATACCGGCGCCATCACCCATCAGCTTGTCGGCACCCACCGCACCCCGGTGGTCCAGATTCTCCAGAATCTTCAGAGCCTGGGTCACGATGGCATGGCTCTTCTGGCCCTTGATGTGGGCCACAAAACCGACGCCGCAGGCATCGTGTTCCAGAGTCGGGTCATACAGACCCTGAGCTTGCATGTGCTCGCGTGCAGAAGCCGACATGGCGCAATCCTTCAAATAATCTATCGCGGGAAGGTCAATGTAGAGCAGCTGGCAATACCCGAGCAAGTTTTTTATTTGGGGTCAGATACTAATTATTTTCAAATGATTTTTCTCAACAATTAATTGGGGTCATATTAAAAATAGCAAAATTATCGTTGATTTATATGACATTTTCAATTCAATCGGCGGAGGGATCTACCAATCGCGGGCGTCCCGCACTCTTTTTGTGCAGCCTGCGCACCGTTTTGGACTGCAAAGACTGCACAAAGTCCTCGCTGCCCATCGCCCAGCCGCCTTGCACGGCATCGGTCAGCGCCCCGGACTCACGCTGCGACAAGCCATAAGCGAGCATTTGGGCATAGCGCGCCTCCCGCGCGAAGGGGGTGTTACCCAGCGCCCAGAAGGCCGCCGGATCGCGCAACCAGGCCATCGGTTTTGCACCTAAATG
Organism: Comamonas koreensis; assembly: GCF_014076495.1. NCBI lineage: Bacteria > Pseudomonadati > Pseudomonadota > Betaproteobacteria > Burkholderiales > Comamonadaceae > Comamonas > Comamonas koreensis. Next base: position 4,772,805 of record NZ_CP043575.1, read on the forward strand.
GTGCGCACAGCTGGACCAAGGGTAGTCTTCGGCCTTGGCGACCAGGCCTGCGCGCTGCGGGTTGGAATCGATATAGATGATGCATTGCAGCAACGGCGTGGCCGGCTCCACAACCGTCGAGCGGTAGCGCCCTTCCCACAAGGTGCCGCTGCGCCCATGCCGCGCATTGAAATAGCGCACATAGGCCCGGCCAAGCGCCTGCATCAAGAGCGGCAGGCCCTGCTCGGTCTGGGGTGTTATCAGCAGATGGAAATGGTTGGGCATCAGCACAAAGGCATGCACTGCCACCAGGTGGGTCTGCGCGAGCTGGCGCAACAAGTCGCTGAAGTGCTGGGAATCCTCGTCATCGACAAAGACCGTCTGCCGGTTGTTGCCCCGGTGCAGCACATGGTGCGGCATGTCGGGAAGACTGAGTCGGGGAAGGCGGGCCATGGTGAAAACGTCAGCAAAGGACGACAGAGGAAAAGCCGCTCCATTATCAACGCTGTGCCCTATGCACTACGCAATGGCAGCATCTGCCCCCACTCGCAGCCACCTAGCGCACAGGGGCTGCCCCAAGCTGTCACAGCACCACTAACAACACAAAGCCATCCACCCCATGGGCAGATGGCCTTTTTCCATACCAGCCTTGCAGCTTAGAAGCGGTAACGCGCCACCAGTTGCACCGAGCGCGGCGCGCCCGGCAGGTTCAGATTGGGCGAGGAGCCGTGGCCGGCTACGATGTAGCGCTTGTCCAGGAGGTTGTTGAGCTTGAGCTGCAGGTCCACGTTGTTCAGGCGGTAGTAGGCCATGGCATCCAAGGTGGCGTAGCCTGGCAGCACAACGGTATTGCCAGGGTTGGCAAAACGCGCACCGACATAGCTGATGCCGCCACCGGCGCCAAAGCCATGGCCCAGCGCCTTGGTGACCCAGATATTGGCGCTGTGCTTGGGCGTCAGGGTGGCGCGCTTGCCTTGCACGGCCTGGCCGGCGTCCACTGCCGGCGACGAGGTCATCTCGCTGAGCAGGTAGGCATAGCCCGACCAGATCTGCCAGCCCTGCGACAGGTCACCGGCAAAGCTCAGCTCCAGGCCGCGCGTGCGCTGCACGCCCAGGGGCACCAAGGTGTTGGTCACAGGGTCCACGCTCTTGATATTGGTGCGCTCGATCTCGAACAGCGCCGCATTGGCGCTGGCCTTGCCGTCGAGCAGATCCCACTTCACACCGACCTCACGGCTGCTGGTTTTCTCAGGCGCCAGCTGGGCATTGTTGGCAGCCAGCGCAAAGGTCTCGCCCGAGGGCTGGAAGGACTTGCTGAACGACACGTAGTACGACAGCGCATTGCTGGGCTGGTAGACCAGGCCGACGCGCGGGCTCCAGGCCACATCGGTGCGGCCCAGGTTGACGCTGCCTGGCGTGTAGTTGTCGGTTTCCTGGCGGAAGCGGTCATAGCGCACGCCGGCCAGCAGCTTCCATTCCGGGGCCAGGGTGACCATGTCCTGCACATAAGCACTGGCCACGCTGAAGACGCTGTCGTTGTTGGCAGACGGTGCAGCCGTCAGCACCGGCGAGACAACCGGCAGCACCGGGTTGAACAGCGATACCGTGCCCACATTGCTCTGGCTGATGCTCAGCAGGCCCTTGTTCTGGCGGCCCAGCTCCAGACCGTACAGCACCTGGTGCTGCATGCCCGCCAGATCCAGCTTCTGCGTCAACTCCAGCTGGTTGAAAAAGCCGTGCTCGTTACGCTCCAGATGGCCACGGTTGAGGGTCGCCGTCTGCGCCTTCTCATTCACCGAGCCAACCAGGGTGTTGCTGCGGTCCAGGCTGTAGTCGTAGTAGCGCAGCACATTGCGCAGGCTCAGGCTGTCGTTGAATCGGTGGCTCAAGGTGGCCGATGCCGAATACACCTCGGAGGTGCTGACATCGGTATCGCGTGCATTGGCCGCGCCAAAGTAGGTGCGGGGCGACACGTTGACCGGCCGGCCCTGGAAGGCGGGAATGCCGAAGTCAGTGAGGCGGCTGTCCTTGAGGTAGTCGGCCTGCAGCAGCAACTGCGTGTCCGCACTGAACTTGAACTGCACCGAGCCGGCCAGCGCCTTGCGGTCCAGAAACTGCTGGTCGCGGTAGCTGTCGGCGCGCTCGATGGCGCCGGTCAGGCGGTAGGAGACGATGCTGTCCTGCGGCGCGCGTGCCAGGTCAAACTCGCCCCGGCGCTGGTTCCAGCTGCCCAGGGTCAGACCCACCTCGCTGCGGTCAATGCCGGGCTTCTTGGTGATGCGGTTGATCAAGCCACCCGAAGAGCCCCGGCCATACAGCACCGATGCCGGGCCCTTGAGCACCTCGACCTGCTCGACATTGGACAGGTCACGGAAATACAGCGCGTCATCGCGCACGCCGTCGACAAACTGGTCGGCAATGGCCGAAAAGCCCCGGATCGTCACCTGGTCGCGCTGGCCATCGCCATGCGACAGGCCAATGCCGGGCACCGCCTTGAGCACGTCCTGCATCGACTGCACGGCCTGGTCGCGCATCAGCTGCTGGGGCACCACGTTCACCGTTTGCGGAATATCGCGCAACGGCGCTTCGATCTTGGTGGCGCTCTTGGCCGTAGGCGCTGCATAGCCCACGTCCGCTGCGGTATCGCCCTGCACGCGCACTTCCTGCAGCGTTGTCTCAGCCGGCGCCTGCTGCGCCGCTGCATGGCCCGTGCACAGCAGCGCCACTGCTGCTGCCACGGCTTGTGTTTTGAAAGCCATTCCAGTTCCTTGTATCGCTTTGGTATGTGTTCGGTTTGGCTGTACCGCAGGGAGAATCCGCACTCTGGTTGGCTACCACCGGGAAAAGCTCGCACATCTTAAAGAGGAAAATGGTTCTCATTTACATATCTTTAAGAAACGAATGCGAGGCAGCAACAAACCCACAGTAGGAGCTTTCTTTGACCGCCTTCAGGTTGTATTAAGAAACGCCGCAACTGCAGCGCATGGGCGGGCTGCGCGCCGTCGCAGCCCGCGCTTGGCACGGCTCGAAGCAGAGAAATTCCCCCTGCAACAAAGGGCTTACCGGGGCCAGGGCATGGCGAGCCGCAGCCTGCGACCGGCCTGGGCGCATCAAAGCGATGGGGGAGCGATGAGGCCCGAGCCCAAGCGCGCAGCGGCGCCCGCCACTCAGCAGCGTGGCACGATCTTGCCGCCCATGCCACGACCCGGCTGGTAGCCCAGCAGGCCTGAGACGCGCCCAGCCGCCTGCAACAGCTGGGGCAGCAGCTCGCCCTGCATGATCTCGGGTGTCGTGCGGTTGGCCTGGCCGCTGATGTTCATCGCAGCCACCACCTGGCCGCTGGCATTGCGGATGGGGGCTGCGACCGAGGTGAGGCCCTCTTCCAGCTCCTGGTTGAGCAGGCACCAGCCCTGCGCGCGCACCTGGGCCAGCTCGGCCAGCAACTGCGCATCGTCCTGGATCGTGAAGCGCGTGAACAGCGTGCGGTCGCGGCCCTGCAGCAAGGCCTGCAGCTCCTGCGGCGGCAGCTCGGCCAGCAGCACCCGGCCGAGCGACGTCCAGAAACTCGGCAGGCGCGAGCCCATGCCTAAGTTGGTGCTCATGATCTTGTGCGTGTGTACGCGCAACACATAGACAACATCCTGGCCATCGAGCACGGCGATGGAGCAGGACTCGTGCGTCTGCTCGACCAGCGCATCCATCACTGGCTGGGCCAGGTTCCAGACCGGCATCGACGACAGATAGGCGAAGCCCAGATCCAGAATGCGCGGCGTGAGCGCAAACAAACGGCCTTCCACCCGCACATAGCCCAGGGTCTGCAAGGTCAGCAGAATGCGGCGCGCCCCGGCACGCGTCATGCCGGTGGCCTCGGCCACTTCCGTCAAGGTCTGGCGCGGCGCGGCAGCGCCAAAGCTGCGGATGACCTCCAGCCCGCGCGCGAAGGACTGCACATAGCTGTCGCTGGGGCGGAGGGTCGGGTCTTCTTCTTTCATAGGCCGCAATCTTGGTCGTTGGCGTGGAGCGGGTCCCTGGCAATACAAAAGCAAATCGCAGGGACATCGGGTAGCGGATTATCAGGCAGTCTATAATTCTTTTAGCGAACTAATGTTCTATATACGAACATTTTATCCAAGAGCCCTACCAAAGGCCGCCGATCCTCTCAAATGCATTCCCAAGTCTCGCGCAGGCAGCCTCGGCATTGCATTTGTCGCACGCGGTACAGGCACTGCCACAGCGCAGCGCGACCATGCCGCAGCGGGATCAGCAGCCTGTTGCGACCCGTGTACAGAACCAGGAGACAAGATGATCAACAAGATTTCGGACTCGATTGCCGAGTCCCTCAGCCGCGTCCAGGACGGCTCGACCGTGCTCATCGGCGGCTTTGGCACCGCCGGCATTCCCGCAGCCCTGATTGATGGCCTGATCGCGCAAGGTGCGCGCGACCTCACGGTGGTCAACAACAACGCCGGCAATGGCGACACGGGCCTGGCGGCCTTGCTCAAGACCGGCGCGGTGCGCAAGATCATTTGCAGCTTCCCGCGCCAGGTCGACAGCTATGTGTTTGACGAGCTCTACCGCAGCGGCAAGATCGAGCTCGAAGTGGTGCCCCAGGGCAACCTGGCCGAGCGCATGCGCGCTGCGGGCGCCGGCATCGGCGCGTTCTTCTGCCCCACCGCCTACGGCACCGAGCTGGCAGCGGGCAAGGAAACGCGCGAGATCAACGGCAAGCACTATGTGCTCGAGTACCCCATCTATGGCGATGTGGCGCTGATCAAGGCCGAGCAAGGCGACCGCTGGGGCAACCTCACCTACCGCAAATCGGCGCGCAACTTTGGCCCGGTGATGGCCACCGCTGCCAAGTACACCGTGGCCACCGTGCATGAGATCGTGGAGCTGGGCCAGCTCGACCCCGAGGCCGTGGTCACCCCTGGCATCTATGTCAACCAGGTCATCAAGATCGAGCGCGTTGCCACGCAAGCCGGTGGCTTCAAAAAAACAGCCTGAAGCAGGAGACAAGACCATGAGCAGCTACCAAAAACGCACGAAAGACGAACTGGCCGCCCGCGTGGCGCAGGACATCCATGACGGCGCCTACGTGAACCTGGGCATTGGCCAGCCGACGGCTGTGGCCAACCACATCCCCCAGGACCGCGAAGTCATCCTGCAGTCGGAAAACGGCATCCTGGGCATGGGCCCGGCACCCGCCGCTGGCGAGGAAGACTATGACCTCACCAACGCCGGCAAGCAGCCCGTCACCTTGCTGGCGGGCGGCAGCTTCTTCCACCATGCCGACAGCTTTGCGATGATGCGCGGCGGTCACCTCGACATCTGCGTGCTCGGCGCTTTCCAGGTGGCAGAGAACGGCGACCTGGCCAACTGGAGCACCGGTGAAGCCGGCGCCATTCCCGCCGTGGGCGGCGCGATGGACCTGGCCATTGGTGCCAAAGAGACCTGGGTGATGATGGACCTGCTGACCAAGAAGGGCGAGAGCAAGATCGTCAAGCAATGCAGCTATCCGCTGACCGGCATTGGCTGCGTCAAGCGCATCTACACCGACGTGGCCACCATCGAGGTCACGCCCCAAGGCCTCAAGCTCATCGACACCGTCGACGGTCTGGACAAGGCCGAACTCGAAAAAATGATTGGCCTGAGCCTGCTCTAAGCGCAGCGCCGATCTGTACTCATCCAAGGAGACCACCATGACCAACGCCTATATCTGCGACGCCGTGCGCACCCCCTTTGGCCGCTACGGCGGCGCGCTTGCCGGTGTGCGCACCGATGACCTGGGCGCCGTGCCCATCAAGGCGCTGATGGAGCGCAACCCCGGTGTGGACTGGACGGCGGTGACCGACGTGATCTACGGCTGCGCCAACCAGGCCGGCGAAGACAACCGCAATGTGGCCCGCATGTCCAGCCTGCTCGCGGGCCTGCCCATCGAGGTGCCCGGCGCCACCGTCAACCGCCTCTGCGGCTCGGGCCTGGATGCCGTGGGCACGGCCGCCCGCGCCATCAAGTCCGGCGAAGCACGCCTGATGATCGCCGGTGGTGTGGAATCGATGAGCCGCGCCCCCTTTGTGATGCCCAAGGCCGAGTCCGCCTTCAGCCGCAACAATGCCGTCTACGACACCACCATTGGCTGGCGCTTTGTCAACAAGCAGATGAAGGCGCTGTACGGCGTGGACTCCATGCCCGAGACGGCCGAGAACGTGGCCGACGACTTCAAGATCGAGCGCGACGCCCAGGACCGCATGGCCTTGGCCTCGCAGCAAAAGGCCGCAGCGGCCATCGCCGCCGGCCACCTGGCCCGCGAGATCGTGGCCGTGACCATTGCGCAGAAAAAGGGCGATGCACTGGTGATCAGCCAGGATGAGCACCCCCGTGCCACGACGATCGAAGCGCTGGCCAAGCTCAAGGGCGTGGTGCGCGAAGGCGGTACCGTGACGGCCGGCAATGCCTCGGGCGTGAACGACGGCGCCTGCGCCCTGCTGCTGGCCAATGAAGAAGCCGCCCAGCAATACGGACTGACCCCGCGCGCCCGTGTGGTGGCCATGGCGACGGCCGGTGTGGCACCGCGCATCATGGGCTTTGGCCCGGCCCCTGCCGTGCGCAAGGTGCTGGCGCTGGCCGGCCTGAGCTTGGCCGACATGGATGTCATCGAGCTCAACGAAGCCTTTGCCGCCCAAGGCCTGGCCGTGCTGCGCGACCTGGGTATTGCGGATGACGACCAGCGCGTCAACCAATGGGGCGGCGCGATTGCGCTGGGCCACCCGCTGGGCGCATCGGGCGCACGCCTCGCTACCACCGCCGTCAACCAGCTGCATGCACTGGGTGGCCGCTACGCACTGTGCACCATGTGCATCGGCGTGGGCCAGGGCATTGCCGTGATCCTCGAAAAAGTCTGACGCCCCTAGCGGCGGCAAGCGCGGGCCTGCAACGGCCGCGCCTTGCCCCCGCGTCTCTCCATCCTCCCCCCAAAACACCCGCGCTGCTGCCTCGCCCACCTTGGCGCAGCCACGCCCGCGCAGCGATGCAGGGGCATTTTTTGAAGGACAGAACGCCATGGCAACACAACAAATCACCACTGCGACCGGCATGTTCAACATCGATCTGCAAGGCCCCGAGGGCGCGCCGGTGCTGGTGTTCTCCAACTCGCTGGGCACCACCTTGGACATGTGGGATGCCCAGGCCCACACCTTCAGCAGCCAGTACCGCGTGCTGCGCTATGACACCCGGGGCCACGGCGCCAGCGTGGTGAGCCCTGGCCCCTACCAGTTTGCACAACTGGGCGGCGATGTGCTGGCCATTCTGGACAGCCTGGGCATTGACCAGGCCCATTTCTGCGGTATCTCGATGGGCGGCCTCACAGGGCTCTGGCTGGGCGTGCATGCCGGCGCACGCATGCGCAGCATCACCGTGGCCAACAGCGCCGCCAAGATTGGCGCCGAAGCCAGCTGGCGCGACCGTGCCGCGCTGGTGCGTGCCAATGGCGCTGCAGCGATGCAAACGCTGGCCGACTCGTCACCCAGCCGCTGGTTCACCGAAGGCTTTATCGCCAGCCAGCCCCAGGTGGTGCGGGCCGCCCAGGCCTGGATCGCCGGCATTGCCCCCGAAGGCTATGCCAGCTGCTGCGAGGCCCTGGCCGCCGAAGACCTGCGCGCCGATATCGCCCGCATCCAGACCCCCACCTTGCTGATTGGTGGCAGTGCCGACCCTGTTACCACGGTGGCCGATGCCCAGGCCATGCATGCCGCCATTGCCAGCTCGGAGCTGGCGACGGTGCCGGCCTCGCACCTGTCCAACCTCGAAGTGCCCCAGGCCTTTGACCTGGCACTGGGCAGCTTTTTGCAAAAACACTGAGGCAGTCGCCTTACACCATGCAGACGGGTACCAAGAACAACAACCGCCCGCTGCAGCCCTTCCTCAACCAAGGAGACAAGCATGTCCGATGCCAATCCACGCTGGAAGCAGCGCCCTGCAGGATCGACCTGGGGCGACTTCGGCCCCGATGACCAACTTGGCCGCCTCAACCTGCTGACGGCAGCCAAGGTGCGCCAGGGCGTGGCCGAGGTGCAGGAAGGCCTGCGCTTTTCGCTCAGCCTGCCACTCGATTACCCCGGCGGCAGTGCCCTCAACCCCAACCGCAAGCCACCTGTGCTGCGCCCCCTGCAGCGCAAGGGCCTGGTCAACTTCAACTGTCTGCTCGGCGACCTGGAGCCTGGCCGCACCGATGTGCTGTCGGACGACATGGCCGTGCTGTCGCTGCAGTACTCCACCCAGTGGGATGGCCTGGCCCATGCCGGCCAGCTGTTTGATGCCAATGGCGACGGCGTGCCCGAGCCGCTCTATTACAACGGCTTTGCCGCAGGCCGCGATGTGCTGGGGCCGCTGCTGGTCAGCGACACCGGGATGCCCACGGCCGAGAGCAGCGGCAGCACCAGCTGCGCCAAGGCGCTGGGCATCGAGGGCATGGCCCAGAACGGCGTGCAAGGCCGGGGCGTGATGATGGACCTGCATGCGCACTACGGCGATGCCCGCACGCTGATCGGCTACGACGAGTGGATGCGCGTGATCGAGGCTGACCGGCTGGAGATCGAGCCCGGCGACATGCTCTGCCTGCACACTGGTTTTGCCCAGGCCGTGCTGGCGATGCAAAAGAGTCCCGACCCGGTTGTGCTGAACAACAGCTGCGCGGTGCTCAATGGCCGCGACGAGAAGCTGCTGCAGTGGATCAGCGACAGCCAGATCGCCGTGATCGCGGCCGACAACTATGCCGTCGAAGCCCACCCGGCCCAGCCCGGTGCCGATTGCTGCGCGGCGTTGCCGCTGCATGAGCACTGCCTGTTCAAGCTGGGCCTGCACCTGGGCGAGCTGTGGCACCTGACGCCGCTGGCGCAGTGGCTGCGCGCCCATGGGCGCAGCCGCTTTTTGCTGACGGCCCCGCCGCTGAACCTGCCCGGCGCCATTGCCTCGCCCGTGACCCCGATTGCCACGGTCTAAGACCTGCATCCAGACAACCGTATTACTGCGGCAGCAGCCCAACGCCCGCCTGCCGCGCCCTATCCCGGAGCCACCATGCCCTACATCATTGAGACTTTCGACAAGCCCGAGCACCAGGCCGTGCGCCAGGCCCACCGCCCGGCACACCTAGACTTTCTGGCGCGCAATGCCCAGCTGCTGCTGGCCTGCGGCGCCAAGCTGCAGGACGACGGCAGCGACATGGGCGGTGGCCTCTATGTGGTGGACCTGGACACGCGCGAAGCAGCCCAGGCCTTTATCGAATCCGATCCCTTCTACCAAGCCGATCTGTTTGCCCAGGTGCGCATCACGCGCTGGCGCAAAGCCTACGTGGCCGGCCAGTGCTGCCTGTGACGCCTTTCTTGGAAACCGCTATGTCCACTCCATTGACCCCATCGACCTCCGCACGCCCACGCGTGCTTATCACCGGCGGCGGCGCTGGCATTGGTGCAGCCGCTGCGCTGCGCTGCCACGCCGATGGTTACGACCCGGTCATCATCGACCGCCAGATTGACCAGGTGCCGGCAGGTTTTGTCGCGATCCAGGCCGACCTCAGCAGCGCCGAAGACACGGCGCGCGCGCTGGGCGAAGCGCTCGCTGGCGGCCCTATCACCCGCCTGGTGAACAACGTTGGCATCGTCGTGCCCAACGACTCCGCCAGCCAGACGCTGGCCGAATTTGATCTGGCCGTATCGCTGAACCTGCGCTGCGCCTTCCAGTGCATGCAGGCCTTGCTGCCCGGCATGCAAGCGGCGCGCTTTGGCCGCATCGTCAACATGTCCTCGCGCGCAGCTCTGGGCAAGGATTTGCGCACCGCCTACGCCGCGACCAAGGCCGGCCTGATCGGCATGACCCGCGTCTGGGCGCTGGAGCTGGGCCAATGGGGTATCACCGCCAATGCGATTGGCCCCGGCCCCATCCGCACCGAGCTGTTTGACAAGGCCAACCCGCCGGGCGCCGAGCGCACGCAAAAGATCATCCAGTCCGTGCCCGTCAAGCGTGTGGGCACGCCCGATGACGTGGCCCATGCCGTGGCCTACATGCTCGACGAGCGCAGCGGTTTTGTCACCGGGCAGGCGCTCTATGTCTGCGGCGGCATGACCGTGGGCGTGGCACCGGTCTAGCCTTTTTCCTGAGCGTGTCTGGTACACGCCCACCTTTGCTCCCTCCATCGATAACAAGAGACATTGATGTCAAAAATCACCGCTTTTTTCACCGAGCTGATGCGCAAGTATCTGCCCGACCCCTTCGTGTTCGCGATCCTGCTCACCTTGCTGACCATGGTGCTGGCCTTTGCCGTGGAGAGCCGGCCCATCAACCTGGTAGTGCAGGACTGGGGCAAGGGCTTTTGGAGTCTGCTGGCCTTTACCACCCAGATGGCGGTGATTCTGGTGATGGGCTATGTGCTGGCCGCAGCGCCGGTGGTGGACCGTTTCCTCAACCGCATCGCGGCCCTGGTGAACACGCCGCGCGGCGCCATCATCATGGCCACTGTCGTGGGCTGCGTAGGCAGCTACCTCAACTGGGGTTTTGGTCTGGTGATTGGCGGCATCATGGCCAAGAAGCTGGCCCTGCGCGTCAAGGGCGTGCACTACCCGCTGATCATCGCCTCGGCCTATACGGGTTTCACGATGTACAGCCTGGGGCTGTCGGCCACCATCCCGGTGCTGATCTCCACCAAGGGCCACAGCTTTGAAAAGCAGATGGGCATCATCCCCTTGAGCGAAACCATCTTCTCGCCCCACATCCTGCTCACGGCCCTGGCCGTGCTGATCGTGCTGCCGCTGATCAATGCAGCGATGCACCCCAAGGCCGGAGAAAAGGTCACCGAAATCAGCCCTGAACTGGCCAGCAACGAAGAGGCCAAGGGCGCGTCGGCCGCCAACCTGTTGGGCGATGAAAAGACCTTTGCCGGTCGCCTGAACAACAGCCGCATCCTGAGCTGGCTGATTGGCCTGACCGGCATGGCCTTCGTGGCGATGCACTTCATGCAAAACGGCAGCCTCGATCTGAACATGATCAATTTCTTCATCCTGTTCCTGGGCATCTTGCTGCTGGGCACGCCGATGAAATATGTGGAAAAGGTCAATGAAGGCGTCAAGACCATTGGCGGCATCATCCTGCAGTTCCCGTTCTACGCCGGCATCATGGCCATCATGCATGCCTCGGGCCTGGTCGAATCGATCGCCCATGTGTTTGTGAGCTTCTCGACCGCCTACACCCTGCCGCTGTGGGGCCTGGTGAGCTCGTTCTTCATCAACTTCTTTGCGCCCTCTGGCGGCGGCCACTGGGTGCTGCAAGGCCCGTTCATGATTGAAGCGGCCAAGACCCTGGGCGCATCGCAGGCCCACACCGCCATGTCGGTGATGCTGGGCAATGGCTGGAACGACCTGGTGCAGCCTTTCTGGATCCTGCCGGCGCTGGCGCTGTCCAAGCTCAAACTCAAGGACATCATGGGCTACACCGTGGTCTCGATGTTTGTCGTGGGGGCCATCTATATCGGCTCCTCCCTCTTCTGGCCATAAACGCCGCTAACACAACCCTTGATACGTCGTTGCCAAGCCTTGTCTTACGCCTGTAATGCCTGCGGCTTGACGCCTCGTCGGGGGCGCCAAGCCTCAATCGCAAACCTGCGGTTTTCTGGGCCGTGTTAGCGGCTCAGAACAACAGGCCAGGCCTTCCCTTCCTCCGGCTGTCACGCGAGACCCCACAAGCACTGACAAAACAAGTGGCAGCCTTTTTCACTTTGCTTTGGAGATACCCATGAACACCATCCGCCTCAACGCCCGCCGCACCGTGCTGCAAGCCATTGCCGCTGTCAGCCTGGGGGCAGCCCTCATGCCTGCTGCCTTTGCGGCAGAGGCCTTCCCCAACAAACCCATCACGATGGTCGTGCCCTTTGTGGCCGGCGGCACCACCGACATCCTGGCCCGCATCGTCGGCCAGTCGCTGGGCGAGGAGTTGGGCCAGCCAGTCATCATCGACAACCGTGCCGGTGCCGGTGGCAATATCGGCGGGCAGTTTGCCGCACGTGCGCCTGCTGACGGCTACACCATCTTCATGGGCACCGTGGGCACCCACGCGATCAATGAATGGCTCTACAAGAAGATGCCCTTCAGCCCCAACAAGGACTTTGCGCCGCTGACCCGCGTGGCCAATGTGCCCAACCTGCTGGTGGCCAATCCCGCCCAGCCTTTCAAGAACGTCAAGGAGCTGATCAGCTACGCCCAGGCCCATCCCGGCCAGGTGAACTTTGGCTCCTCGGGCAGCGGCAGCTCCATCCATCTATCCGGTGAGCTGTTCAAGATGATGGCCAAGGTCGACATGATCCACATCCCCTACAAGGGCAGCGCGCCGGCCGTGACCGACCTGCTGGGCAACCAGATTGCGATCATGTTCGACAACATGCCCTCGGCCATCCAGCATGTGCGCTCGGGCAAGCTGCGCCCGCTGGCCGTGACCACCGCCAAGCGCTCGCCCGAGCTGCCCGATGTGCCTACCGTTGCCGAAGCGGGCGTGCCGGGCTACGAGGCCACCTCCTGGTTTGGTCTTTTCGCCCCCACCAAGACGCCCGCCGATGTGCAGGCCAAGCTGCATGCCGCGATCATCAAGGTGTTGCAAAAGCCTGACGTGATCAAAAAGATTGGTGACCAGGGCGGCGAAGTGGTGACCGAATCGCAAGCGGAATTTGGCAAGTTCATCGCTGCTGAAAACGAGAAGTGGAAGCAAGTGGTGAAGACCTCGGGCGCGACCGCAGGCTGATTAACACAACAAGCGCCCAAACCAAAGCCGCCGACCCTGGATGCCCAGGACCGGCGGCTTTTTCTATGCAGCGCGGCTAAAGTATCAGACGCCGATCGGGCCGCCGTCCACCTTCTGGATCACCACCGTCGACGAGCGTGGGCGCACCTTGCCATCGGGCGCGCGGGTGGCATCGGCCGTGCCATAGGCAGGCCAGTTCACCGGGTGCTGGATGTTGAGGAAGATGCTGGTGTGGTCGGGGGTATAGGCAAAGCCGGTGATCTCGGCCTCGTTGGGGCCGACAAAGAAGCGGCGCAGCTCGGCCTGGTTGGCCGCATTGATGACCGGGCCCGTGCCCTTGGCATCCTTCATAGCACCGGGCACCACGGCCAGCATCTGGTCATTGGTGGCCTTGGCGACGGCATTGTTGCGGCCGCCGTCGATGCCGTTGTCGGTCTGGATCCACAGAATGCCGCGGTCATCGAAGGCAATGCCATCAGGGCTGGCCAGCTGGTTCATCTCGGTCAGGCCCGAGCGGTTGGTGTCGGCATTGCCCGCCGCGTCCGAGCCGAACACAAAGATATCCCAGCGGAAGGTGTTGGCGCCGGCATCGTCGTGCCAGCGCACGATGTGGCCGTTGACATTGTTCAGGCGCGGATTGGCCGGGTTGGTGCCGCGCTCGGCATTGCGGCTGGTGTTGTTGGTCAGGGTCAGGTAGACATCGCCATTGCTGGGGTGCACAGCGGTCCACTCGGGGCGGTCCATCGGGGTGGCACCGACAAAATCCGCCGCGCCGCGCGTGTTGATCAGAATGGCATCGATATTGCCAAAGGCCTCGCCCAGGCTGCGGCCGTCCTTGCCCTTGGTCGCCGGAGTCAGCGCCAGCCATTCGCCCTTGCCTTCGGCATCAAAGCGCGCCACATACAAGGTGCCCTTGTCCAGGTACTTGTGGCCCACGGCAATGCGGTCGCTGCGCTCGGCATCCTTGGGGTCCCACAGCGCTTCGGACACAAAGCGGTAGATGTACTCAAAGCGCGAATCATCGCCGCTGTAGAAGGCCAGCGGCTTGCCAGCCACCGGGATGCCGTAGGCGGCGCCTTCGTGGGCAAAGCGGCCCATCGCGGTGCGCTTGGTGGCCGTGCTCCCGGGGTCATACGGATCGATCTCAACCAGGTAGCCAAAGCCGTTGACCTCATTGCGCCAGTCCTGCAGGCCGTCGGTGCCAGTGGCAGTGATGTTGAAGCGGGCAAATTCGCCCTGCTGCTCGCTCGCGTCGCCCGCTGCGGTTTCCCACTGGTAGCGGCCCAGCTTGGCCTGCACGCCCACGCGCTTTTGCGCGGCGGTTTGCTCGCCGGTGTTGACAAAGCAGGCCGCCCAGTTTTCTTCGGCGGTGATGTAGGTGCCCCAAGGCGTGGTGCCATTGCCGCAGTTGTTGTTGGTGCCGCGCACTTGGCTGCCGGTGGTCGAGAACGGCGTCTTGACCCAGTCGGTTCCCGCCACGGGGCCGGACAGGTTCATCGGCGTGGCCGAGGTAAAGCGGCGGTTGTAGCGCGAGTTCTGGATGATCTCCCACTGGCTACCCTGCTTGCGCACATGCATCACCGCCACACCATGGGCGTTGATCTCCTTGCGCACTTCTTCTGCCGGGCGCTTGCCGCCCACCGAGGTGGGGCCGTTGGGGTGCAAGGCCTTCTCGTCGATGTACTCGTGGTTGACCACCAACAGGCCTTCGCTGGAGCTGCCTGCCAGCGGGAAGTAATGCATGCCGTCATGGTGCATGCCGGTGGAATGCAGCAGGTCTTGCGAGGTGTTGCGGCCTTCATTGCTCCAGGGTGCCGCCTGGTCGTTGAGCGGCGTGCCCCAAGCACCGATGACCGAGGCCACATAGCCGGCGGGCACCACGCAGGCGTCCGTCATCGAGTTGGGCAGCGAGGCAAAGCCGAGCTTGACGGCCTTGTCATCATCGCCATCGCCGCCGCCACCACAGGCGGAGATGCTCGCACCGGCAAACAGCGCCAGGGCCGAGCCCAGGCTGCCGCGCATCACCAGGCGGCGCGACATATGCGTTTCAAGGATGGTGCTGAAAGGGGTGTTGCCTTCCGTGTTGCGGACGACTTTGTCGGAAATGGATTTGCTCATCGCTGGGACTCTCCTGATGGTGGGACTGCCTGAGGGAAGGCCCAGTCTAGAAAGCAGAAATGACGGCTCCATGAATATCCGATGACGTCACGGCGCCGTCATGGAAGCGATACGTTTGTGCGTTATAAGCCGGCAACCAAGGCCAGCGCCAAGGCTGCTGGCGGGCGCTACCAGGGCTTTTGGTTCAGCACCCATCACTCCCGCCCAGCCCAGCTGATGCCAATGTTCAATCCATCCGGTAGCGGTGCTGCAAGGACTGGTCCAGACCGAACTCGACCAACAGCTGCTGCAGCCGCTCGGCCGCCGCGCGCTTTTTGTGGCCGGTGTACTTGGCCAGGATCAGCTCGTTCTTCATGCTGTGCTCCCAGCCGACCAGCTCGGTGACGGTGACCTGGTAGCCCTGGCTTTCCAGGTAGAGGCAGCGCAGCACATTGGTGATCTGGCTGCCCATCTCACGGGTGTGGATGGGGTGGCGCCACAACTCTGCCAAAGGGGTGCGCGCAAGGTTCATGGCCTTGTTCTGGCGCAGGCAGGCCGCCACTTCGGCCTGGCAGCAGGGCACCAGCACCATCGCGCGGGCCTGCTTTTCCAGGCCAAAGGCAATGGCGTCATCGGTGGCGGTATCGCAGGCATGCAGTGCGGTGACCACATCGAAGCGCTCGGGCACCGCATCGGTGCGGGTCGAATCCGCGACCGACATGTTGAGGAACGACATGCGGTCAAAACCCAGGTCGGCGGCCAGCTGCTGTGAGGCCTCGACCAAAGGCGCACGGGTTTCGATGCCGTAGATATGGCCACGGCCCAGGTATTTGAAAAACAGGTCGTAGAGGATAAAGCCGAGGTAGGATTTGCCCGCGCCATGGTCAGCCAGGCTGACCGGGTGGTCCTGCGCCGACAGCTCAGTCAGCAAAGGCTCGATGAACTGGTAGAGGTGGTAGACCTGCTTGAGCTTGCGGCGTGAATCCTGGTTCAGCTTGCCATCGCGCGTGAGGATGTGCAGCGCCTTGAGCAGTTCAATCGACTGGCCGGGCTTGAGCTCCAGCTGCTGGGCGACATCAGGGGCCGCAGGCTTGGTGGCAGGGCGGCCTGCGGCGCGCGGTGCTTTCATCGTTTTCATTCCTTGGCCTTGTCGCTGGCAGCGCCTGGGTGCGGAAAGGGGCAGCGTGGGCCCACGCCCAGGTCGAGCCAGCCCTCCAGGCCCAGCGCATCGAGCGTGTCCATGTTCTTTTCGTAGATCGCATCCGCCTCGGGAAAGGCCTCCACCGCTTTGTCGATGCTCTCCTCGCGCAGCAGGTGCAGGATCGGGTACGGCGAGCGATTCGTGCAGTTGGTCACATCATCGATGGTGGTGCCCTCGAACTGGAACAGGGGGTGGAACGAGGCCACCTGCAGGATGCCGCCCAGATCCAGCTCTTCGATCATTTCGTCGGCGATCTCCAGGAAATCATTGAAATCCAGAAAATCATGCAAAGCCTGGGGCAGGATCAGCAAGGTGGTGTCTCGCTTGTCGGGGTTGGCTTCGGCCAGCGCTTCGAGCTCGCGGTGCAGGTCGTGCGCGACCGCTTCGGCATCCTGCGCATCGCTCACCACATAGTGGATCTGGTCCTTGACATGCACGCCCTTGGCAAAGGGGCAAAGGTTCAAACCAATGACGGCCTTTTCCAGCCAGTTCACGGTGTAGGCGATCACCACTTGGTGCAAGGCCTCATCCGCAGGCGCGGGCGCAGCATGGGTATCGGTCATCGTGGGGCTTTCTGGTGGAGTTATGGGTGGCCAGCGGGGGCTGTCTGCGGGCCTTCACCCTGCAAATGGGCGGGCGCTTGGCGCCAGAGCGGCGCAGGGCCGCAGGCGGCAGAGGCTGACGCTGGGCCTGCCATTGTAGCGAGGCTGGCTTTGCCACCTGCCGCGCTACACCATGCCCACCGTGCCGGGGCCCGCCATCAGGGCACCAGAACGCGCTGGCCCGTCAGGCGTTCATGCTCTCGCAATGCATAGCGGTCGGTCATGCCGGCAATAAAGTCGGCCACCACGCGGGCGCAAGCGACTTGCTCCAAACCGGCCGCACGGGCGGCAAAGCGCGGCTTCATCTGCGCGGGCTCGGCCAGGTAGATGTCAAACAGCTCGCGCACGACGACCTTGGCTTGGCCAGTGGTCTGCACCACCTGCGGGTGGCGGTAGAGGTTCTTGAACAAAAAGCGCTTGAGCTCGGCCGACTCGGCCGCCATCGTGCTGCTGAAACCGACCAGGGCGGGCAGCTGGCGCACGGCATCCACATCGGCCGGCTGCGCGGCCTGCAGCCCAGCGCTGGTGTGGCGGATCACATCGTAGATCTGTTCGCTGAGCATGCGGCGCGTGGCCTCATACAGCCATTTGCGCTGCCAGCGCGGCTCCTGCAGTTGCGGGTACTCGGCCAGTGCCTCCTGGGCATAGCGGGCAAACAGCGGCACGCCCATCAGCTGCTCCAGGCTGATCAGGCCCGAGCGCACGCCGTCGTCCGCATCATGGGCGTTGTAGGCAATCTCATCGGCCAGATTGGCCAGCTGGGCCTCAAGCCCCGGCTGGTGGCCCAGCAAAAAACGCTGACCCACACCGCCGGGCTCGCGCTGCACCAGCTGGCGCGCGTGTTTGGCCGAGCAGTGCTTCAAAATGCCTTCCCGGGTCTCAAAGCAGAGGTTCAGGCCGCTGTAGTCCGGGTAGCGCTCTTCGAGCGTATCGACCACGCGCAGGCTTTGCATATTGTGCTCAAAGCCGCCAAAGTCCTGCATGCAGGCATTGAGCGCATCCTGGCCCGCATGGCCAAAAGGGGTGTGGCCCAGGTCATGGGCCAGGCAGATCGCTTCGGTCAGGTCTTCATTGATACGCAGCGCCCGCGCCACCGAGCGGCCCAGCTGCGCCACCTCGATCGAGTGCGTGAGGCGGGTGCGAAACAGGTCGCCCTCGTGGTTCAAAAAGACCTGGGTCTTGTAGACCAGACGGCGAAAGGCGGTGGAGTGGACAATCCGGTCGCGGTCACGCTGGAAGGCACTGCGCGTGGGCGCGGCCTCTTGCGCATGCAGACGGCCCTGGCTTCGGTGGGAGAAGCAGGCGTAAGGCGCCAGGCCCAGCTCGGTCCAGATCTGCTGGGACTCGGCCGGCTGCATCAGCAGCGAGGGACGGTCCATCCGGTCAGGCCTGTACTGCGCCGGCGCAGCACAGGTCGATGACTTCGCGCACCAGCGCATCAGGCGCCTCGCGCACCACCGCCTTGCCGGGGCCATCGATCAGCACAAAGCGGATCGCACCGGCCTGGGATTTCTTGTCGTGGCGCATCAGCTCCAGATAGCGGCCCGCGTTGTCATTGGCATCCAAAATGGCGCCGCGCACCGGCAAACCGGCACGCGCCACCAGGGCACGCAGGCGCTGCACAAAGGCCGCATCGACCAGGCCTAGACGCTGGGACAGTTCGGCAGCCATCACCATGCCGGCGCCCACGCCTTCGCCATGCAGCCAGACGCCATAGCCCATGCCGGCTTCGATCGCATGGCCAAAGGTGTGGCCAAAGTTCAAAATGGCACGCAGGTCTGCCTCGCGCTCGTCCTTGGAGACCACATCGGCCTTGATCTCGCAGCTGCGGCGCACCGCATGGGCCAATGCGCGCTTGTCGCCCGCAATCAGCGCAGGCATCTCGGCCTCCAGCCAATCCATAAAGGCCATATCTGCAATCGGGCCGTACTTGATGACTTCGGCCAGGCCAGCGCTCAGCTCGCGTGCGGGCAAGGTGTCAAAGGTGTCCAGGTCACAGACCACCAGCTGGGGCTGGTAGAAGGCGCCGATCATGTTCTTGCCCAGCGGGTGGTTGATGCCGGTCTTACCGCCGACCGACGAATCGACCTGCGACAGCAAGGTGGTGGGCACCTGCACAAAGGGCACGCCGCGCATAAAGCTGGCAGCGGCAAAGCCGGTCATATCGCCCACGACACCGCCGCCCAGCGCAAACAGCACCGTCTTGCGGTCGGCGCCGTTGTGCATCAGTGCATCAAAGATGCCTTGCAGGGTTGTCCAGTTCTTGTGCGCCTCGCCATCGGGCAGCTCCACCAGCTCCACCTTGGGGTAGTGCGGCGCCAGCGCAGCCTGCAGCTGGCGGGCGTAGAGCGGGGCCACCGTGTCGTTGCTGACGATCAGCGCCTGCGAAGCCTTGGGGCAGTGCGCAAAGGTGTCCGCCTGGGAGAGCAAGCCAGCAGCAATCAGGATGGGGTAGGAGCGGTCGCCCAGATCAATATGAACAGTGTCGGTCACAGGTGTTTGCGTCGGGAAGTTGTACGGGTTCGCCCGCCCATTATCGGGGAGTTGCCAGATTCGCGCCCAACTGAGGCACCAAGCCAGCGAGCTCGGCCTGCATGCTGACCTTGCGCATCACCTGGCCAGTGCCGCAACGCAAGGTGTCTATCGTGAAATGCGCCGTCTCTTCGTACAGGGCCGCGCGCACGGCCAGCAGGTCCTTGAGGCGCTTGAGCGTGTCATCGCCTTGCAGCAAGGGGCGCCCGGTATCGTTGCGCAGGCGCCGGGCAATGTCTTCAGGGCTGGAATGCAGGTAGAACACCGTTGTGTGGGCATGCAGCACCGCGCGGTTTTCTGGCCGCAGCACCGCGCCGCCGCCGGTGGACAAAATGCAGGCCCGCTCCCGTGTCGCAAGCGCGGCAATCACCTGGGCCTCGACATCCCGAAAAGCCTGCTCGCCATGGACCGAGAAATACTCCTTGATCGTGCAGCCCAGTTGCGCCTCGATCACATGGTCGGAATCGACAAAATCCACACCCCAAAGGCGTGCCAGCTGCCGGCCGATGGTGGATTTCCCACTGCCGGGCAGCCCAATCAAACACACGGAAGGTGCCATCGCGCTAGATCCTGAAAACGGACTGCACATGATATGGCAATGGCGGGCATAAAAAAACCTCCGGGGGTGCCGGAGGTTTTTGGGCAGACCCGGTCAGGGGTCTACATCAACGCGATCAGGATGTCGCGCCGGGCGTTGGTGTCGTTGGCGTGCAGGTGCCAGCTGTGTCAGTGACACGGAAGGTCACTTCTCGACTGACCGAATTGGTCGCGTTCTTCGCCGTTACAAACATGCGGTAGGTAGCTACATCTGCACAAGTCAAGGGTGCACCCGACGCGATGCGACCAGTCGTGCCTTGACCCACCACTTGCAACCAGCTAGGCGCACCTTCCAGAACCCAGGTCACATTGTCACCAGTCGCGGAGAAGGTGTAGGTGTAGGAGGTTCCCACTTCCACAGAGGCAATCGGGCAAGGCGAAGTCGACGAGCCGGTGCAACCGTTTATGGTGAAGGCAACTGGGTTGTCTGGCAGGTTACCCACTACGGTCAGCACCAGGGTTTGACGTGCAGTAGCGCCGTTGGCATCGCGCACATTCAGCACCACGGTGTATGCGCCAGGGCCCTTGACATTCGGTGTGCCGGAAATCAGGCCATCCGAGCTCAGACTCAGACCTGTGGGCAGGGTCGAAGTGGTGGACCACAGGAAAGGAGCAACACCACCTTCTACAACCAGGGCATGAGAATAGGGCTCGGCATTCTGCACCGTCTGGGCCAATTCTGACTCAGGAATGCTCAGTGCGCTGGAGGCAATCGCATGCACAACGGGAATCACAGCGTACTGGGTGATGGGTTGCTGGATGCCATTGGTCAGGTCATTGTCAGCGCGGTCGACTGTCAAACGCAGCAGCAGGGAGCCCGAAGCAGGACCGCTGGCCACGGAGAACTGGCCTACGCCATTGACGGTGCTGATCTGGATAGAGCCACTGTTGGTCTGGCCACCGGCCAGCAACCTGGCGCCGTCGGATGCCGCATTGGGCACAATGCTGACCTGCAGGTTGGCATTGCCCGAGCTGCTCACGGGCTGGTCATTGTCGTTCTTGAGGATCGCCTGCACCACCACGCTGTTGGGGATGTTGTTTACATTGTCACGCGAGCCGACATAGGAGGCATCCTTGGTCAACGTGACTGTCGCTGGCGTTGCGGTGCTGCCGCCGCCAACCTTCACGGTTGCGCGGTCGGTGTAGACCTTGTTGTCACGCGGATCGGTCACGCTGCACTGTACGGTGACTTCTCCGGCAATGTCGTGCGAGATGATATGGAACGACGCACCACCGGCGTTGGAGCCCAGGGTGATATTGCGGTAAGCACCTGGAACCTTGACAGTCCCGGTTCCAGATGGAATCTCAACGGTATGCTCATCCTTACCATCCAGGTAGTAAAGCGCGCCGGAGTCCAGACCCGAGGTGATGTTGCAGGAAAAAGCCCCGTCTTCTTGGTTTGGAATGGGATTGCTGCCTGCGTTGGCCTGGATGTACAGGGTCGACATGTACGGGTAGTAATCACCATTGGAATAGCCCGGCAAGCTACTTCCAACATTCACTGGCACCGTTGTCTTGGAAGACGTCAGCTTGATGCTGTACTGCAGTTGCGCTTCACCACCGCTACCACCGCCGCCGCCACAGGCGGCCAACAACAGTGGCGCCACCAGCACCAAGGGCTTCAACAAATTTCTCATAGCTCTCCCTATCAATCTTAATTAACGCATTTCACCGCGGTCTGAAATCATCTTTGGAGTGATGAACACCAGCATCTCGCGCTTTTCCGATTCACGAACATTGCTCTTGAACAGATTGCCCAGCACCGGCACATCGCCCAACAAAGGAATCTTGTTGGTGGTCGATGTTTCCGAGAGCTCGAAAATACCGCCAATCACCACGGTACCGCCATTTTCCACCAAGACTTGGGTCTTAATGTGCTTGGTATCGATCGCCGGGCCCGCAGAGGTATTCGCCCCCTGGGAGTCCTTGGAGACATCCAGGTCCAGAATGATGCTGCCTTCAGGGGTGATCTGGGGCACCACTTCGAGCTTGAGCACCGCCTTTTTGAATTCCACCGTGGTCGCACCGTTTTGTGCAGAGTTCTGGTACGGGATTTCCGTCCCTTGCTCGATCAGCGCCTTGGTCTGGTCGGCCGTGATCAAGCGTGGGCTGGAGACAATCTTGCCCTTGCCATCGGCTTCCATGGCCGACAACTCCAACGCCAAAAAGCGATTGGCCGCCGAGTTGAAAATCGACAGTGCGAAGGAGCCACTGCCACCACCGGTGGACAACACGGCAGGCAGGTTGACAAAGCTACCGTTGGAGGTGTTAGTACCACCCATACCCGTGGTTCCCACCGCATTGTCATAGCTGGTGCCAAAGCCCACGCGGTTGCCGCCCCCAATGCTGTAGCCACCATCACCCCCATTGGCAGCGCGCATATCGCCACCGCCCAGGCGCACACCCAGCGCACGTCCAAAGGTGTCGCGCGCCTCCACAATGCGCGCCTCAATCAGCACCTGGCGCACGGGAATGTCCAGGGTCACGAGCAGGCGTCTGAACTCTTCGAGCTTGGCAGGGATGTCCGTAATGAACAGCTGGTTGGTGCGAGGCTCGGCAATGGCCGAACCACGTGCGGTCAAGAAACGGCTTTGCGTACCGCCGGTTCCACCCCCACCGCCGGAATTGCTGGTAATTTGCTTGAGCAACTCAGTCGCCTTCGCATAGTTCAGCTGGAACGACTGGGTCTGCAGCGGCGTCTTTTCCTCGAGCTTGGCGACCGCATCAAAGTCCTTCTGGATGCGCTCGTCGATTTCATCCTTGGGCGCAATCCACAGAACCGTGCCGGACTTGCGCATGCCCAGGCCCTTGGCATCCAGAATGATCTGCAAGGCTTGGTCCCAGGGCACGTCTTTCAAACGCAGCGTCAGCGCGCCATTGACGGTGTCCGAGGTCACAATATTGAAGTTGGTGAAGTCAGCAATCACCTGCAACAGCGAGCGCACTTCAATATTCTGGAAGCTCAGCGACAGCTTTTCACCCGTGAAGGTGCCTGATGAACCCAGCTTGTTCGGATCAGTCTTGCGCTGGCGCACTTCGACGACGAACTGGTTGTCGCTTTGGTAGGCACTGTGTTCCCACTCACCCGCATTTTTCAACTGCACAAACACGGTGCTACCAGACTGGCGTGCCGAGATCATGCCCACTGGCGTGCCAAAGTCGGCCACATCGAGCCTGCGGCGCAATGCCTCGGGCAGCAGGGTATGCTGCAACTCCAAGGTCAGGCCATCGCCTTGCTTGGAGATATTCACGCCCACCTTGTTGTTCGGCAACGTGATCACCAAACGGCCCGCTCCATCGGTACCACGGCGGAAATCCAGATCCGACAGCGGCTGCGAATAGTTATTGCCGTCTTCGGCAAACTGGGTGTTTTGCGCATTGACGCTGGCAACCGCCTTGGCAGCGGGCTCCAACGCCACCAGCAAGTCATTGCCGCTCACTTCGGTCTTGTAGCTGGTGCTTTCCTTGAGGTTCAGCACCACACGGGCCTTGGTGTCCGTCTCCACAACATTCAAGGAACGCAAATTGCCTTGGTTGAGCTCTACCCGGTTGCTGGGCATCGCGCTTTTGAACCCTGGCAGGTCCAGCACCACGCGTGCGGGTGATTGGATGCTGAAGGTTTCGGGCAAGACCAGCGGCGCACCGTCGGTCTCAATCTTGACCATCTCCACGCCATCGCGCACCAGGGTCGAGACTTTGTTGATACGCCCCTGTGCCAGCGCCCAGGATGGCAGCAGCATGGCCATCAAAGGGATAAGTACACTGAATTTCTTCATTTTTTGGCCTCCTGCAGCTCGAGCACTGCATCTCTCTCTATCCATTCACCCACACCATCTTGCACAATCTCCCGCAGGGTGATGGCGCTGTCGCTGATGCTTTTTATCTTTCCGTAGTTCTGGCCCATGTACATGCCCTTGCTGACCTGGTAGATCAGGCTATCGGCCTTGACCAGCGCGACGTCCTGCGCGCCCTTTTTCAAGAAACCCACCATGGAAATGGTGTCGAGCGGAAACGACTCAAGCTGCTCTTTGCGCCGCGCACGCTCGGGCGCCACCAGTGCATCCGAGATGGTTGCTGGTGCGTTTGGACTGCCACCCAACAGGGCTGCCAAGCGTTCCTTGCTGAAAGGATCAAGCGTCGCACTGGCCAGATAGCCTTGCGGCACGAACTCTTTGGGGGCGCTGATGGGCTTGACCGAAGGTCGGGTGCTCGCCTGCTCCTGCTGCATCCACTGCTGCAGGTCGTCGCCTTCGTCACTGCAGCCTGCCAGCAGCGACACCGCCAGCGCAGCGCCTATCCATTTAGACAAAGTATGCATATCCCACCCTACTTCTTCCCTTTTTGTTTGGACTTCGCAGCTTGCTGCTCTTGGAGTTCCTGCGGATCCAAATAGCGGAAGGTTCTGGCCGTGGCATTCAACGCCAAGGTAGCGCTGTCCTTGCTGGCAGGCGCCAAAGCGATATTGTTCAAGGTCACGATACGGGAGAGATTGGCGACATCGGCCGCAAAAAAGCCGATGTCGTGGTACTTGCCATTGACCTTCAGCGTAATCGGCAACTCCGCGTAATAGTCCCTCACCACCGTCTGACCTGGCTTGAACAGGTCAAATTGCAAGCTGCGACCAATACCCGCCTGGTTGATATCCGACAGCAGCGCTGCCATCTCCGCTTTGCTGGGCAGTTGCTTTTCCAACTGGGTGACATACTGCAAAACCTGCTCGCGCTGCTTGCGCAGCGCATCGAGGTTGACGGCCTTGCGCAAACGCGTTTTGTAGTCTTCCTTGAGCTTGAGTTCCTGGGCCTGAGCTGTCGTCAACTCGTCTTCAAAACTGCTCAGATAGGCATACCAGCCCAGGCCGATCACCACGGCTGCAATAACCACCAATAAAACCGCACGCGGTGCAGCCGGCCAAACAGAAGGATCCTTCGGATCGAGATTTTGAAACTGGCGCTGAAAGCCTTGCAGCGCCTCTCCCACCTGTATATTTTTTTTCGTTGCCATGGTCGCCCTTATTTTTTCAGCGCCTGCGCGTTTTGGGCCTGCTCTACATCGCTGGAGCGCATCAGGCCAAAACGCAGGTTGAAGCCAGCGACACGCTTTTTCTCACGCGCATTGACCTGGGTGGTGGTGCCGACCACCTCGACCAGTTCGGGCTTGGACAGCCAGGGCGTCTTGGTCGCCAGGCTGTTGAGCAACTCGGACACCCGTTCATTCGATTGGGCGATGCCCTGGATCTGCACGGTCTGATCTTGCTGCTTGAGACTCTCGATATAGACACCATCGGGCAGTTGCAGCACCAGCTCATTGAGCAAATGCACCGGCAGATTGCGGTCGGACTGCAGATCCTCCACCGCCTTTTGCCGCGCCTTCAGCGCAGCAATTTCTGCATCGATCTTGGCCACATCGGCGATCTTGACATCCAAGGCCTTGATCTCGCGCGTCAGCAGCGCATTGCGCTGGCCTTGCAGATCGATCTTGTACTGGTAGAACATGTACACGGCACCGCAGACCAGCGCTCCCACCAGGGCAGCGGCCACCATCGATGCCTGAAAGCTCTCTTTGCGCTTCTTGCGCGCAGCCTCGCGGTGGGGGAGCAGATTGATCAAGATCATGCTGCATACCTCCGCAGTGCCAGACCGCAGGCGGTGAGGTAGGTGGTGAAGTCCTTGCTCTTGGCTCGGGACCGCACGGCGGCATCCATCACCATGTCTTCAAACGGGTTGGCAGCAGATGCGGCAAAGCCGGTCGCATCGATTACCGCATCCGTCAGGCCGCTCAGCACCGCAGAGCCGCCCGCGAGCAGGATGTGGTCAATGCGGTTGTGCGGTGTACTCGTAAAGAAAAACTGCAAAGCGCGGTTGATCTCCTGCCCAATGCTCTCGACAAAGGGCTTGAGAACAACCTGCTTGTAGTCGGCGGGCAAATCACCGCCGCGTTTTTTCTGCTCGGCCTCTTCTTGCGAGAAGCCGTACTGGCGCATGATCATCTGCGTGAGCTGGCCCCCGTTGAAGGACTGGTCACGCTCATAGATCACCTGGTTGTTGTGGATGATCTGCAGGAAGGAGGCGTTGCCACCGATCTCAAAGATGGCGATAAAGGCATCCTTGCCTTTGCTGGGCATATTGCCAATCAAGCGCCGGGCCGCCAGCGCGGTGGCGTTGGACTCGATCTCCAGCACGACGGGCTTGAGGCCTGCCGCTTCTGCCAGGCCCTGCCGGTCTTGCACCGTCTCCTTGCGGGCAGCCGCGATCAACACGTCGACGTCCCCCACCGAATTGGAGGATGGGCCGATGACGTAGAAATCCAGATTCACCTCATCGAGGGAAAATGGTATGTATTGGTTAGCTTCTGATTCAACTTGAAACTCCATCTCGAGCTCGGAGAGCCCCGATGGCAGCACGATTTTCTTCTGAATCACGGCAGAAAGCGGCAACGCCAGTGCCGCTTGCTTGGTGCGCGTGCCGCTTTTTTTGACCAGCCGCCGCAAGGAATCAGCGACTTCGTCAAAACGCTCGATGCCCGACTCGGTGACCCAGCCAGGCTCCAGCAGCTCTTGTGCACAGCGCTCAACAATGAATTGACCGCTGCCGCTCCTCCCCAGTTCAACCAACTTGATGCTCGACGCGCTCACATCTATCCCCAAGAGGCTAGGCGGCTGGCGTCGGAACAAAGATCCCATTGAGACCAAGATGGGCTCCTCCCTAATTTGCTCTATATTGAGCTACAAAACTTAACACTCCCTATGAATGCTATCAGCAAGATAGTCGCGCAGCAAAGAACCACCGGCTCCCAGACCCAATTCGTTGTCAAAACAATACGATACAAGGGATACATTGGACGCAGCATGACATTTGTCACAAGCTAATTCAAAACCGGCGCGAACCCCATCCCAGGCAGCCGCGTGATAGCATCCCCTGCTTATGCAAGCTCCTCTCGACGGTCTGACCCCATGAATCCAGACGCTCCGATCTCGCGCAGAACGCCTGACAAACCTCCCGCCAAGTCTCCCAAGCAACCCAAGCCATCGAGCTTCGCCACCAAGACCATGAAGTTCTTTGGCTGGCTGCTGGCCTTGCTGGTGGCCGGTGCCATCGCTGGCGCTGCGGTGGTTGCCGTTGGCCTGGCCATGGCCTACCCCAACCTGCCCGATGTCTCCGAGCTGGCCGACTACCGGCCCAAGCTGCCGATGCGCGTTTACTCCTCCGAAGGTGCGCTGCTGGGCGAATTCGGTGAAGAGCGCCGCAATTTGACCCCGATCAGCGAGATTCCCAAGGTCATGGTGGACGCCGTGCTGGCGATCGAAGACACGCGCTTTTTCGAGCACAGTGGTGTGGACTACAAGGGCATGGCGCGCGCGCTGCTCGCCAACCTGGGGCGCGAAAAGGCCCAGGGTGCGTCCACCATCACGATGCAGGTGGCCCGCAATGTCTATCTATCATCTGAAAAAACCTATACCCGCAAGATATATGAGATCCTGCTGACCTTGAAGCTCGAGCACACCCTCAGCAAGAACCAGATTCTGGAAATCTACATGAACCAGATCTACCTGGGCAACCGTGCCTACGGCTTCTCGGCCGCGTCCGAAACCTATTTCGGCAAGCCGCTCAAGGATGTCACGGTGGCAGAAGCGGCCATGCTCGCCGGCCTGCCCAAGGCCCCCTCGGCCTACAACCCGATCAGCAACCCCAAGCGCGCCCGCATTCGCCAGCTCTACATCATTGACCGGATGGAAGAGAACCACTTCATCACGCCGGCCCAGGCCAGCCAGGCACGCGAGGAGTCGCTCAAGATCCGATCGAGCTATGCGGACAACCGCGTGCATGCCGAATATGTGGCCGAGATGGCGCGCCAGCTGATCTTTGCACAGTACGGCAGCGAGGCCTACACACGCGGTCTCAACGTCTACACCACCTTGATCGCCAGCGACCAAGAAAAGGCCTACGAGGCGCTGCGCAAGGGCATCATGGACTATGAGAAGCGCCAGCACTACCGCGGCCCGGAGAAGTTCATCACGCTGCCAGCCGCCGGCCAGGAGCGGGACGAGGCCATTGACGAGGTGCTGGCCCAGCACCCGGACAACGGCAATATCCTGTCTGCCGTTGTGCTTGAGGCTGCGCCGCGCAAGGTCGTGGTCATCCGCGCCGATGGTGATCCGATCGAGATCACCGGGGACGGCCTCAAGCCCGTGCAATCGGGCCTGAGCGACAAGGCGCCGCCCAACACCAAGCTGCGCCCAGGCGCCGTGGTGCGCATCATGGAAACTGCCAAGAAGACCTTTGAGCTGACCCAACTGCCCGAGGTGGAAGGCGCCTTTGTCTCACTCGACCCGCGCAGTGGCGCCATCAAGGCGCTGGTCGGTGGCTTTGATTTCGACAAGAACAAGTTCAACCACGTGACCCAGGCCTGGCGCCAGCCGGGCTCCAGCTTCAAGCCCTTCATCTATTCGGCAGCGCTGGAAAAAGGCTTCTCGCCCACCACGGTGATCAATGATGCGCCGCTGAGCTTCCCGGGATCGGCCGGCCAGCAGCCCTGGGAGCCCAAGAACTCCGACGGCCGTTTCGATGGCCCGATGACCATGCGCCAGGCGCTGGCACGCTCCAAGAACCTGGTGACCATCCGTGTGATGC
The DNA here is from genome assembly GCF_014076495.1 of Comamonas koreensis. Lineage (NCBI taxonomy): Bacteria > Pseudomonadati > Pseudomonadota > Betaproteobacteria > Burkholderiales > Comamonadaceae > Comamonas > Comamonas koreensis. Next base: position 4,801,217 of record NZ_CP043575.1, read on the forward strand.
AATCGGTAGGCCCCAAGAAGGCGCAGGAATGGGTGACCAAGTTCGGCTTTGATGCCGACAAGCAGCCCCCTTACCTACCGATGGCCTTGGGCGCGGGCTCCGTCACCCCGATGCAGATGGTGGCGGCCTATTCGGTGTTTGCGAATGGCGGGCACCGGGTCAATCCCTACCTGATTGCCAAGATCACCGACCACCGCGGCAATGTGCTGTCTGAGTTTGCACCACCGGCCACTGAGGACCTGCCGCGCGCCATCGACGCCCGCAACGCCTTTGTGATGGACTCGCTGCTGCAGGATGTCGCCCGTTACGGCACCGCTGCCAAAGCCCAGGCCCAGCTCAAGCGCCCGGACATCTATGGCAAGACCGGCACCACCAATGACTCGGTGGACGCCTGGTTTGCTGGCTTCCAGCCGACCAATGCAGCGGTGGTCTGGATGGGCTATGACAACCCACGCAGCTTGGGAGCGCGCGAATATGGTGGGGGCTTGAGCCTGCCCATCTGGATCAACTACATGCAGCACGCGCTCAAGGATGTGCCCGTGGCCAAGATGACGCCACCCAGCGGCCTGCTCAATGTGGGCGGAGACTGGCTCTACGAAGAATATGCGCGCAGCGCCCCCAACCTGGGACTGGACTCCCCCGCCTCGACCGCCGGCACCATGGTGCCGCCGCCGAACTCGGAAGAGCGCAACCAGATTCTGGACCTGTTCCGCAACTGACGCAGCGCCAGCGCCCAGACAAAAGGCCAGCCCGCATTGCGCGGACTGGCCTTTTTATATAGGGTGATGCGCCTTCAGGCTTTGAAGACCAGGGGCAGACCCGACTGCACACCGGCATCCCGCGTCAGATCGGCAAAGAAATCATGGCCGGTCTTGGTGTCGCGCCACACGCTGCCATCGAACTTGTAATGGTAGCCCCCAGACTTGGCCGCCAGCCATACCTCGTGCAGCGGCGGCTGCAGGTTGATGATGATCTGGCTGCGGTTGGCAAAAATCAGGGTCAGCAGGCCGCCCACGCGCTGGGCGTCGATATCGGCATCGGTCTCATCGTTGATGCGGTCGCAGGTCTGCTCAACCGCCAGCAAGAGTTTTTCGGCCGCATCCAGGTATTCGAGTTCGTTCATTACAATGCTTCAATGTGGAGTATTTACCAAATTGTATGCAGGACCATTGTCCTTGCCACCGGTGCGGCACTATTGGCCGCTTGCGGCCAACGCGGGCCGCTGTACCTGCCCACCGAGCCGGCAGCGGCCAACCGGGCCACCTTGCCGCAAACGCTGGACCCCAGCGCACCGGACCGGCCTGAGCCCCAGCTGCAGCCATCCCCGGTGATGCAGCCCGCTGCCAAGCCCTGATCCAGCGCTGGCCGTTGCCCTCTTCGGCCCACCCAGCCTGCCTCCTTGATCCACCTCAAGGTCCAACCCACTACACCCCGTTACAGTCACGCCCGTTGCAATAGATAACTGGGCGGAAGAGATGGCGTTGGAACCTGTGGAACTGTACCGTGACGAGCAGCATGCTTGTCTGATGTTCACCGATCTGGTGGAAGAGGATGCGCAGGCCGTGCAGGCCAACCAGTTCCTGATTGTCGACCATGGTACCGGCGCCATCATCGACCCGGGCGGCAACCTCGCTTTCAATGAGCTCTACATGGGCATGGTGCGCTATTTCTCGCCGCACAAGCTGTCCTACCTGATCGCATCCCATGCCGACCCGGACATCATCGCCTCACTGGACCGTTGGCTCACCTCCACCCGCGCATCGCTGGTGATCTCCCGCGTCTGGGAGCGCTTTGTGCCGCATTTCACCAAGGTCGGCAAGACCGAAAACCGCGTCATCCCCGTGCAAGACCCCGGAGGCATTCTGCCGCTGGGCCAAAGCCAGCTGCACATCCTGCCTGCGCATTTTCTGCATGCCGAAGGCAACTTCCATTTCTACGACCCGATCAGCCGCATCCTGTTCACTGGCGACCTGGGCGTCTCGATGACCGATGGCTACATCGCCCGCACCCCGGTGACCGATCTGGCACCGCACATTCCGCGCATGGAAGGCTTTCACCGGCGCTACATGGTGTCCAACAAGGTGCTGCGCCTGTGGGTGGCCATGGCGCGCCAGCTGGATATTTCATTGATCGTGCCCCAGCACGGCGCGCCCATCATGGGCCCGGCCATTGCCCAGTTCTTTGACTGGCTCGACCACCTGATGTGCGGCGTCGATCTGATGGACAACCAGAACTACACCTTGCCCACGCAGCCCATCGCTCCGCTGCCGCAGCGCCCTCAGTGATCCGTGTGGGGCAGCTTACAGCGTGCCGTAGCTGTGCAAGCCCGAAAGGAACATGTTCACGCCCAGGAACGCGAAGGTGGTCACCACCAGCCCCACCAGTGCCCACCAGGCCGAGATGGCACCGCGCAGGCCCTTGACCAGGCGCATGTGCAGCCAGGCGGCATAGTTGAGCCAGACGATCAGCGCCCAGGTCTCCTTGGGGTCCCAGCTCCAGTAGCCGCCCCAGGCCTCGGCCGCCCAGAGCGCGCCCAGCACGGTGGCAATGGTGAAGAACGCAAAGCCCACGGCGATGGCCTTGTACATCAGGTCATCCATGATCTGCAGGCGCGGCGTGCCCCGGTTGATCCAGCTGCGCAGCACGATCATCAGCCCGAAGAACAGCTCCAGCGGCAAGGCCATGCGCAAGGTCTTGTCGAGCGACGGGTAGAGGCTCTCATCGCCCCAGATGCGGAAAGCCACCAGCGGCAGCACCAGCACCAGCATCGGCACAAGCACCAGGCCGATCCACAGCGCGCGCTGCGTGGCGGCCTTGAGCAGGTAGGCCAGCGCCACCATGGCCGCCAGCGCAAAGGTGCCGTAGCCGACAAAATTGGCCGGCACATGCAGCTTCATCCACCAGCTTTGCAGCGCAGGCACCAGCGGTTGGATCTCATGGGCCTGGCGCGCGACGGTGTACCACAGCAAAAAGCCCACCGAGGCGCTGACCACCAGCATCACAAAGCCGCCCAACGCCCGGGTCTGGTAGTGCGCTTCAAAGTAGAGGTAGAAAAGCGCCGTCATCCAGGCGAACAGCACAAACACTTCATACAGGTTGCTGACGGGGATATGGCCAATGTCCGGCCCCATCAGGTAGCTCTCATACCAGCGCGCCATCGTGCCCACCAGGGCCATCACAATGGCCAGCCAGGTCAGGCGGCTGCCGACGGCCGTCAGCGCCGATCCCTCGCCCTTGGAGAGCAGACCGATCCAGTAGAACACCGTGCTCATGAAGAACAGCACGCTCATCCACAGGATGGCCGACTGGCTGGAGAGGAAGTACTTGAGGCCAAACACCGTCTCCGAGCGGGCAATCTGGCCTGCGCCATCGACCCGGTAAAGGCCAATGGCCAGCAGCGACAGCGCGGCTACCGCCACCATCAACAGCTGCAGTGGCCGCCAGAACCAGCCCAGCCAGATAAAAAACGGCACCGAGGCGATCAGAATGCCTTTTTCATAGCCATCCATATGGTGGCCATACAAAAACAGGGCAAAACCGCCGCCAACGGCCAGTGCCAATGCAAACAGCCAGTCCCAGACCGAGCGGCTGCTGAAATAGCCGGGGTTGAGTTGCACCGTTTGGACCACGGTGCCCGCCTGGGCAGGCGGCAGGTTGGTGGAAGCAGTATTCATCGTTGTTCTCCGCTGGGGCTGGTACCCAGAAGCTTTTGACTCAGGCCCTCAAAATCACGGTCCACATCCAGGGTGCGGCGGTTGGTGGACAAGGCCATGCGCGCATCGGCACTGCCATCGGCGCGCGGCGCCAGCCAGACCCACAGGCGCCGGTCACGCACATAGAGCATCGCAAACACCCCCAGAATCAGGAACAGGCAGCCCAGGTACACGACCAGCTTGCCAGGGGCCTTGGCCACCTGGAAGACGCTGGCCTGCACCTGGTCAAACTGGGTCAGCTCAAACACCAGGGGCTCGGGGTACAGCAGCGCATCGCTGAGCGACAGCACCGACTGGGTCATGAAGCGCTGCGTCTGCTCATTGGGCTCCAGAGGTGCCAGGCCCTCGTCGGCCCGCGCCACCTGCATCAGCTCAAACAGCACACCATTCAGAATGCGCACCAGCACTTCACCCGCCTTGGCGCGTTCACCTTCGGGCACATTCTGCTCCATGAAGGCCGAAATCGCCTGCAAACCGGTGACGCTGCTCGCGCCCGTCTGGCCATCGCCGGCAAAAATCACCAGCGCCTTGAGGGCCGAGGCATAGAGTTGCTCGCGCAGCGCCGGGCGGCTTGCCTCCACGGCGCCTGCCACATACTGCTGCACGGCCCGCTCGCGCATCGCTGGCGTCTGCAGCGCTGCCTTCAAACGCAAAAAGCCCCGGTAGCTGGATTGGTCGTCCGCCGGAATGCGCAGGTAGCGGAACTGGTCGGCCAGGGTCTCGCGCACGCCCCAGAGGTAGACGGGCTGGCCATCACCCATGTCGACGGGCAGCATGTAGTTGTTGAACTCGCGCGCCTGGCCCGAGGCGTCGCGCAGCTTATAGCTGACGCTGGGGCCTACGTTGCGCAGATCGCGCGGCGTGGTCACCTTGTTGCCGGCGCCCAGGTGGTTGTCCAGGCTGGATCTCAAATCCACCTTGCGCACATCGGTGCCGCCTGGCGCCCCATCGCCCGGGTTGGCGCCCATGTTCTCCACATTGATGGTGCGCAGGCCGGTGAATTCCATCTCCAGCGGCGGCTGGCCTTCGCCCAGCTTGATCTGCGTGGAGGCACCCACTTCGCCCTGCACCTCAAAGCTCTTCATGCCCGGCACCAGCGGCACGGCGCGCAGCTGCAGGCGCGATCCGCCGTCTTCAAAGCTCGATTGGTAGATCTCGATGCCCTGGTAGCTCGCGGGATGGTTCACCTCGATGCGCTTTTCCACCGCAGCGCCGGTTTTCTTGTCATGCAACACCACCTCGCTGGCAAACAGCCGGGGCATGCCGGTGGAGTAGTACTCGACGATGAATTTCTTCAGCTCCACCGAAAACGGCAAGTCCTGCAGCAGGATGCCGTCTGACTGGTTGAGGATGGCCGTGCCCGACTGCGCGCCCTCGGCCACGATCAGGTTGCCACGGAAGGTCGGGTTGCTGGCGGATAACCGGTGCTGCTCGGGCACATCGGAAATCATGCCGCCGCCGCTGAAGGTGGTCTTGCCGCCCAGCAGCATTTGCGCGCGCACAATCAGATCGCCATCGAGCAGCCCGCCCAGGCAGATCAGCACAATGGCGCTGTGCGCTGCCAGATAGCCGATTTTGTGGGCGGCACCGGCCTTGGCCGCCACCATCCAGCCATCGCTGCGCTCTTGCAAGCGCACCTTCCAGCCGCTGCCGGCCAGCTGCGCGCCCACCCGCTGCGCGGCCTGGGCCGGGGTTTCTGCCAAATGGGCACTGGCCTGGTGGTGGAAGGCCTGCAGGCTTTGCACGCGCAAGTTCTCTTTGTACTGGCGCAAATCGGCCAGGTACTTGGGCGCATGCTTGGCAATGCACAGGCTGGTGCTGGTCACCAAAAACGCCAGGATCAGCAGGAACCACCAGGCGCTGTAGACCGCATTGAGCTTGAGTGACAGAAACAGCTGCGCCCAGAAAGGGCCAAACTGGTTGACGTAGTTGACGGCCGGCTCATGCTGGCGCAGTACCGTGCCGATGACCGAGGCAATGCAGATGATGGACAGCAGCGCAATGGCAAAGCGCATCGACGACAGCATCTCATAGACGGCACGGGTGCCCAACTGAGGCTGCAGCTGCGTTGGCGGGGGAGAAGATTCAGACATGGTACGACGCTATCGGTGAAAAGCAGGAGCAGGACCGCTGCTGCGCTGCCAGTCCGCACCCCATGGAGTCGCCACCAGAGTACAAGTTCGCAGAACGCCAAGTTTAGTCTGCAACCCTAGGGATAGCCCGGGGGCCCGCGAAATGCCCAGCAACACGCTCCATGTATTGGCGCGGGGGCATTGCCCGTAACGGTGGAGCGCAAACGCCCCAGCCACCCGCCTAGCGCAGGCCCGCAATATAGTCCGACACCGCCTTGATTTCCTTGTCGTTCATCTTGGCGGTGACGCCGGTCATCTGCAGGCTGTTGCCACGCTTGCCATCGCGGAAGTCATGCAAGGTCTTGCTGACGTAGTCAGCGTTCTGGCCAGACAGGCGCGGGTACTGGGCCGGAATGCCCGCACCATTGGGGCTGTGGCAGCCCGCGCAGGCGGCAATCTGGCGGTCGGGCAGGCCGCCGCGGTAGATGCGCTCGCCCAGGGCAACGGCGTCCTTGTCCTTGGCAAAACCCAGCTTGCCCGGTTTGCTGGCCAGCCAGGCCGAGATATTGAGCATGTCCGCATCCGACAGGCCGGCAACCATGCCCTGCATCACCGGGTCCTTGCGCTTGCCGGATTTGAACTCCTGCAGCTGCTTGAGCAGGTACTCAGGATGCTGCTGCGAGAGTTTGGGGTTGATGGCGATGGACGCATTGCCATCGGCATTGTGGCAGGCGACGCAGACGGCGGTGTAGCTGGCCTCCCCCTTGGCCAGGTCCGGCTTGGGCGAACGGTTGGGCGTCTCGGACGCCGAATACACAGAAACGGAAGAAAAAGCCAGTACAGCCGTTGTCAGCAAAGGGGCGATCAACTTCATATCGTGGGTCTTTGTCTGGTTTATGGGTATAAGGCCAAAGCGGCCAGATTCTACAATGATGCCTTAGATAGACTCGAACGCACATGACGACAACACCTAGTACCCCCCAAGCCGTTGCAGACACGCCAAGCCCAGGCATTGATGGCAAGGCGGCTTTGGGCTGGATGCACACCGCCCGCTTTTTCACCACCGCTGCGCAGTTGCACCAATTGCCTGTCGTCGATGTGCCCGAGTTCGCCTTTGTGGGCCGCTCCAATGCGGGCAAGTCCACATCGATCAATACGCTCACCCAGCAGAACCAGCTGGCCTTTGCCTCGAAAAAGCCCGGCCGCACCCAGCACATCAACCTGTTTTCGCTGGGCAAGAAGGGCGTGACCGATGCCGTGCTGGCCGACCTGCCCGGTTACGGCTATGCCGCCGTCTCGCGTGAAGACAAGAAGCGCTGGCAGCAAGTCATGGTGAACTACCTCGTCAGCCGCCCCAGCCTGACAGGTATTGTGCTGCTCTGCGACCCGCGCCTGGGCCTGACCGAGCTGGACGAAGCCCTGCTCGACATCATCCGCCCCCGCGTGGAGCAAGGTCTCAAGTTCTTGATTTTGCTCACCAAGGCCGACAAGTTGACCCGCGTCGAGCAGGCCAAGATCCTGTCCATCACCAAACTCAATGCCGGCGGCGGAGAGGTGATGCTGTTCAGCGCGTTAAAGAAGCAGAATGTGGACAAGGTCGCTCAGCTGCTGTGGCAGTGGTCGCACCCGGAAGGACTGGTCAGCCTGGAGGCCGCGCCTGCAGCGCCAGACGCCGCTGCAGACAAGCAATAAACTGCACGAACGCCAGCCAAGGCGCTCAACAACAAAGGCCCGAAAGGGCCTTTGTTGTTTATGCTTAGTTGTTTATGAATAGAGCGAAGGCTCGCCTTCGGGCCGGGTCTTGAAGCGCTTGTGCACCCAGTAGTACTGGGGCACCATGGTGCGGATTCGGGCTTCCAACTCACGATTCTGGCGCGTGGTATCAGCCACTACATCGTCAGTGGGAAAATCCTGCCAGGCCGGAGAGATGGTGACTTCGTAACCCTCCGGCGTCAGCCGCGTATACATGCCGATCACCTTGGCCTTGCCCAGCCGCGCAAAGCGCGACAGCGACGGAATGGTCGCTGCCACCTGGCCAAAATATGGCACAAACAGCGAGTCGCTCGGGCCAAAGTCCATGTCCGGCAACAGGTACAACAGCCCATGGTCCTTGCGCAGGCTGGCAATGATGGGCTTGATGCCGTCGTCGCGGTTGAGCATGCGCACATCGCCAAAGCGCTGGCGGCCCTTGCGGATCCAGGCATCGACATCGGCATTGGGCTGGGTCGAAAAGATCGACGTGAAGGGCCGGCTGCAGTAGATGGTGAGCGCCGTGCCCCCGGCATCCATGCTGTAGAAATGCGGCGCAAAGATGATGGTCGGCGTATCGCCTTCCAGCTCTTCGAGCGCCCCCGTCATGCGGGTGCGTTTCTCCAGCGTTTTTTGTGGTGCAAACCACAGCCAGCTGCGGTCCAGCCAGGTTTGGCAGAACACCACAAAACTCTGCTTGGCCCATGCCCGACGCTGCTCAGCGCTGGCTTCGGGAAAGCACAGCTCCAGATTGCGCAGCGCAATGCGGCGGCGCGATGGCACCAGATAGAACAGCACCCGACCCATCAACCAGCCCAGACCGCGCAAGACCGACAAAGGCAGGTGCGACATCAGCCACATCCACCCGATAAACAACTTACCCATGCTTTTGACCTTCCGAGGGAGCGGCAGCGAGGCTGCGCGGCTGCTTGTAGCGCGCATAGCCCCAGAGGTACTGCTCGGGACTGTCGCGGATCAAGCGCTCCATTTCCTGGTTGATCTGCAGCACGGCGGCCTCGGCCTCCTGGGCCAGCGGGGTCTGCAGGCCGCGCACATACAGATCAAAGCCCCGGCCCAGGGGCCGGCGCACACAGCGCGCCAATATAACAGCCGCGCCGGTCTGCTGGGCCAACTTGGCGGCCAAGGTCATCGAGTAGGCGGGCTTGCCAAAAAACGGCACCCACATGCCCTGGCCGTCGGGTGGCACCTGGTCGGGCAGCAGCCCCACGCTATGGCCTTGGCGCAGGGCCTTGATCATCTGCCGCACCCCCGCCATCGTCGTTGGTGCCGAGGCCAGACCGGGGCGCGCGCGCGCCGTCTCCATCAGCTTGGCCAGCCAGGCCTGGCGAGCCGGGCGGTACAGCACCGTGATGGGGCCGTGCACCACACCCCAGCGCCGCGCCATGTACTGGGCTGACAGCTCAAAGCAGCCCATGTGCGGGGTCAAAAACACAATGCCCCGGCCATCGGCCAACGCCTGCTCGATGACATCAGCCCCATGGATATCGCAGGGCAGCGGCGCGCCAAACCACAGGCGTGGCACCTCAGCTACCATGCGGCCGGCATGGGCTACGGCCTTTTTCACATCGGCAAAGCGGTAACCCGCCTGTTGGGCATTGGCCAGAAAGCGCCGGCGGTAGGTGGGCGAGGCCACGAAAGTGAGCCAGCCCAGGCCAGCGCCCAGGCCATGCAATAGCCACAACGGCAGCGCAGCAAATAGTCGAAACAAGAAAGGCATTAGAATGTGTCGGTCGCTGAGTTAAAGAGCAACTTGCAGGGCGACGTTAAAAACAAACTGCTAAAGCGTTCGCCAGGCTCCTTCAAGGCTCGGGCAACGCAATTGCCCAAGCTTTGAAGGAGTTTTTTGTTTATGGCAAACAGCGATTTTCTGTTTACCTCGGAATCAGTGTCCGAAGGCCATCCCGATAAAGTAGCCGACCAGATCTCTGATGCGATTTTGGACGCTATTTTCACCCAAGATCCACACAGCCGCGTGGCGGCAGAGACACTGACCAACACCGGCTTGGTGGTATTGGCAGGCGAGATCACCACCGGCGCCAACGTGGACTACATCCAGGTGGCCCGCGACACCATCAAGCGCATCGGCTACGACAACACCGACTACGGCATCGACTACAAGGGCTGCGCGGTGCTGGTGGCCTATGACAAGCAAAGCCAGGACATCGCCCAGGGCGTGGACAAGGCCAGCGATGACGAGCTGAACACCGGCGCTGGCGACCAGGGCCTGATGTTTGGCTATGCATGCGACGAAACGCCCGAGCTGATGCCCGCGCCGATCTACTACGCCCACCGCCTGGTCGAGCGCCAGGCCCAGCTGCGCAAGGATGGCCGCCTGCCTTTCCTGCGCCCTGACGCCAAGAGCCAGGTCACCATGCGCTATGTGGACGGCAAGCCCCACAGCATCGACACCGTAGTGCTGTCCACCCAGCACAGCCCCGACCAGTCGGAAACCGCCACCAAGATGAAGGCCAGCTTCACCGAAGCCATCATCGAAGAGATCATCAAGCCCGTGCTGCCGTCGGAATGGCTGCAGGACACCAAGTACCTGATCAACCCCACGGGCCGCTTCGTCGTCGGTGGCCCGCAGGGCGACTGTGGCCTGACCGGTCGCAAGATCATTGTGGACACCTACGGCGGTGCCTGCCCCCACGGCGGCGGTGCGTTCTCCGGCAAGGATCCAACCAAGGTGGACCGCTCTGCCGCCTACGCTGCCCGCTACGTCGCCAAGAACGTGGTCGCTGCCGGTCTGGCGCGCCAGTGCCAGGTGCAGGTGGCCTATGCGATCGGCGTGGCCCGCCCGATGAACATCACCGTCTACACCGAAGGCACCGGCGTGATCCCCGATGCCGACATCGCCAAGCTGGTGGCCGCGCACTTTGACCTGCGCCCCAAGGGCATCATCCAAATGCTGGATCTGCTGCGCCCGATCTACAGCAAGACGGCGGCGTATGGCCACTTTGGCCGTGAGGAGCCGGAGTTTACTTGGGAAAGAACCGACAAGGCAGCAGTGCTGCGCGCTGCTGCGGGCCTGTAAGGCCCCGAGCACAGCGAGTTTGTCGGTTCTTCGGCAAAGGCTCACATCGCTTGCGATGTGAAGGGCCGCCAGGCCCGGCCGAAGCCAAAGACCGCTGACAGCCAGCAGTGCTGCGCGCTGCTGCGGGCCTGTAAGGCCCCGAGCGCAGCGAGTTCGTCGGTTCTTCGGCGCAGGCTCACATCGCTCGCGATGTGAAGGGCCGCCAGGCCCGGCCGAAGCCAAAGACCGCTGACAGCCAGCAGTGCTGCGCGCTGCTGCGGGCCTGTAAGGCCCCGAGCGCAGCGAGTTTGTCGGTTCTTCGGCGCAGGCTCACATCGCTTGCGATGTGAAGGGCCGCCAGACCCGGCCGAAGCCAAAAAACCGACAAGGCTGCGCTGCTTCGTGCTGCTGCCGGTCTGAAGTAATTCAGGTCAGTCTTCGCAAGAAATCCGCTCGGAGTGATCCAGCGGATTTTTTCATGGGTGCTCGTCAGTCCAGCCAACGCATTCACAGCCCCCGCGCACTCAGCGCCAGCTGCAGCCTGAACTCCGGCCGCACCCGGTGCAGTTGCGCCGGCCGATGCGCGCCTCCGGCCTGCATTTGGCCCGGCACGGGCTCGAGCATGCCCAGCTCGTCCATCTTGCGGCGAAAGCTCACCTTGTTCAGCGGCTCGCCCAGAATGCTTTCATAGACCTGCTGCAGCTGCGGCAGGGTAAAGCTCTCGCCAAAGAAATGCACCGGCAGCGAGGAGTACTGGCTCTTGCTGCGCACCCGCGCCAGCGCTGCCTGCAGGATCTGCCCATGGTCAAACGGCAGCTGGCCGGTGGCAGCGACCGGCACCATCTTCAGCCCCTGCCTTGGCGTGGGGAGCTTTTGCTGCGGGATCAGCGCGCAATAGCTGATGGCGACCGACCAGCCGCGTGGGTCACGCGCCGGCCCGCTAAAAGTGGCCAGCTGCTCCAGGTACGCGTCTTCAATCCCCGCCTTGCTGCGCAGTACGCGGGCGGCACTGGCATGGGCGTCGGCGTCTTCTTGCGCATGGATGTAGCCGCCCGGCAAAGCCCATACCCCGGCAAACGGCGCGCGCTCGCGCTGCACCAGCACGACGCTCAGCACCCCGTCCACCAAGGTCAGCACCACCACGTCCACCGTGGTCAGCACCTGGATGGAGGCGGTTTCACTTTGCATCATTTCTGTACCAAGTCCTTTTCATGAAGGGCAGTATGCCGCTGCAGCTACCCAGAATCAATAAAAACATAGGCTTCATGCAAAAGATTTCCTGCAAGCCCTCTTCATTAGTTAGTTGCAAAAATATTTTAACAAGCGTAGACTGCCTCACATCGAAGGAGAAAGACATGCGCCAACGCACACAGCTGCTCATCATCGACCCGCAAAATGACTTTTGCGACCTGCCGCCAGCCTGGCTCCCCAGCAACGCGGCAAGCCCCGCGCCTTATGCCCCCAGCCTGCCGGTGGCGGGCGCCCATGCGGACATGCGACGCCTGGCGCAGTGGCTGCTGCAGCATGCCTCGCAGCTCGATGGAATCACCGTCACGCTCGACTCCCACCAGGCCTACGACATTGCCCACCCCGCCTTCTGGCAGCAAGGCGATGGCAGCCCGGTGCAGCCTTTTACCGCCATCACCGCTGCGCAGCTGCGCGAAGGCAGTTTCAGGCCTCGCAACCCGGACGAGCTGGCCCGTACCCTCGCCTACCTCAATGCGCTGGAAGCCCAGGGCCGCTACACCTTGATGGTCTGGCCGCTGCACTGCGAAATCGGCAGCATTGGCCATGGCGTGCATGCCGACATCCTGACCGCCTGCCGCCAATGGCAAAGCCAGCGCCAGCGCGCGGTGCGCCATGTGTTCAAGGGCATGAATCCGTTGACCGAGCACTACAGCGCCATCTGCGCCGAGGTACCCGATGCGCAAGACCCGGAAACCCAGTTGAACACCGCCTTGCTGCAGCAGCTGGCGCAGGCCGATACTTTGGTGATCGCCGGGGAAGCGGGCAGCCACTGCGTGCGCGCCACCACCGAGCACATCGTGCAGCATATGGCGCCGCTGTGGGGCGCGGAGGATTTCTCGCGCATTGTCCTGCTGACCGACTGCATGAGCCCTGTGGCCGGCTTTGAAGCGGCACAAGACACCTTTTTGCAGCAGATGCGCGCCCTCGGTGTACGCTGCTGCACCAGCACGGCTTTCAGCTTATAAGCCGTTTGGCCATTGGTGCTTGAGGGACAAGCGCTGATGGATCGTATTTTTGACAGAGAAAGACGCGGTATGCAGCCCATTATCACCAGCCTGCTCGACACCGATTTGTACAAATTCACGATGTGGCAGGCCATGCTCCATCGCCACCCGCAAACCCAGTCCACCTACCGCTTTGTCTGCCGCTCGCAGACCGAGTTTCCGCTGGTAGATCTGCTGGCCGAAGTGCGCGCCGAGATCGACGCGCTGTGCGCGCTGAAATTCAAGAAGGACGAGCTCGACTACCTGGCCAGCCTGCGCTTCATGAAAAGCGATTTCATCGACTTTCTGCGCATCTTCCAGTTCCAGCGTGATTTCATCGAGGTCGAGCCCGATGGTGACGGCCTGCACATCGTTGCCCATGGCCCCCAGGTGCATGTGATGGGCTTTGAGATCTTTGTGCTGTCCATCGTCAACGAGCTGTACTTCCGCCGCTTTGAGCAGGCCAGCGCGCTGGCCGAGGGGCGAAAGCGCCTGGGGGCAAAAATAGTGCGTCTGCAGGAGCTGGCACAAGAGGCCAAGCACCGCCACCCCTTTGAGCTGTTTGATTTTGGCGTGCGCCGGCGCTTTTCCGCCCCCTGGCAGCGCGAGGTGGTTCAGGCCTTTGCCACGCAGACCGCGCAGTGGTTCAAGGGCACCTCCAACGTGCTGCTGGCGCGCGACCTGAACCTGGTGCCCATTGGTACCATGGCCCATGAGTACCTGCAAAGCTACCAGGCCCATGGCGTGCGCCTGCGTGATTTTCAGATCGCCGCGCTGGAAGACTGGGTGCAGGAATACCGGGGCGACCTGGGCATTGCGCTGACCGACACCGTCGGCATGGACGCCTTCCTCGCCGATTTCGACATGTACTTTGCCAAGCTGTTCGACGGCTTGCGCCATGACTCGGGCGACCCCTACGAATGGGGCGAAAAGGCACTGGCCCACTATGCCAAGCTGCGTATCAATGCGCATGCCAAGCGCCTGGTGTTCTCCGATGGCCTGACCCTGGACAGCGCGCTGGCGCTCTACCAGCACTTTGCCGATCGTATCCAGTGCGGCTTTGGCATTGGCACCCAGCTGGCCAACGACATGGGCCTCAAGCAGCTCAACATCGTGATGAAGCTCACCCACGCCAATGGCCAGCCAGTGGCCAAGCTCAGCGACAGCCCAGGCAAGACCCTGTGCGACGACGAGACCTACCTGGCCTACCTCAAGCAAGTGTTCCATGTGACGCAGTAAGGAGCCGCGATGCTCAAGATCACCCTGGCCCAGCTCAACCCCACCGTGGGCGATATGGACGGCAACATCGACCAGATGCTGGCCGCCGCCCGCCAGGCGCAGGCTGAAGGCGCGCAACTGGTCGTGTTTGCCGAGCTGTCGCTGACCTCCTACTACCCCGGCGACCTGCTCGACGAGCCCGATTTTCTGGCCCGCGTCGATGCCGGCATTGCCCGCCTGTTGCAAGAGAGCCAGCAACTGCCCGATCTGCACTGGGTGCTGGGTGCGCCCACCCGCGCCGCCGGCCCCGGCAAGCATCTGCACAACAGCCTCTTGGTGCTGCACAACGGCGCCATCCGCCTGCAGTACGACAAGCAGCTGCTGCCCACCTACAACATCTTTGACGAGCGCCGCCACTTCGAGCCCGGCCGCGACGTGGCCAAGGTGCTGCGTATCGGCCAGATGCAGGTCGGCTTTCTGATCTGCGAGGACGGCTGGAACGACAGCGGCGCCGACTACGCCACCAACCCCTTCGAGCGCATGGCCGATGCTGCGCCCGATGTGGTGGTCAGCATCAATGCCAGCCCCAGCCACCTGGGCAAGCGCGAGGAGCGCCACCAGATCTTCAGCCATGCTGCGCGCCGCCATGGCCTGCCGATTCTGTATGTCAACCAGATCGGGGGCCAGGACCAGATCGTGTTCGATGGCGCATCGTTTGCGGTACAGCCCGAGCGCGGCATTGTCTGGGAGGCGCCGCGCTTTGTGCAAACCGTCTGCACGCTGGGCTTTGACAACGGCGACTTCTGCCTGCCCGATGGCACACGGCCCGCCACCCCTCCGGCAGAAGGCCTGCCGACGATGGAGTTCTACCGCCAGCAGACCATTCTGGGCCTGCGCGACTATGCGCGCCGCTGCGGCTTTCGCCAGGTGGTGGTCGGCAGCTCCGGCGGTATCGATTCGGCGCTGACCCTGGCCTTGGCGGCCGAGGCGCTCGGCCCCGAGAACGTGGTCGGCATCACCATGCCCTCGCGTTACTCCTCCAGCGGCTCGGTGGACGATTCGGTGGCGCTGTGCCGCAACCTGGGCATTGCGCTGCACACGCACCCGATTGCCGACTTGGTACAGGGCTATGCCCAGCAGTTCGAGACCAGCTTTGGCGCGCCCTTGCAAGGCCTGCCGCTGGAGAACGTCCAGGCCCGCATTCGCGGCACCATCCTGATGGAGTACAGCAATGCTTTTGGCCACCTGCTGCTGACCACGGGCAACAAGTCCGAGATCTCGGTGGGCTACTGCACCTTGTATGGCGACACCAACGGCGGCCTGGGCCTGATCGGCGACCTGTACAAGACGGAGGTGTTCGCGCTCGCGCGCCATATCAACGCCAGCGCCGGGCGCGAGATCATCCCCCGGGCCATCATTGACAAGCCGCCGTCGGCCGAGCTGGCCCCCGACCAGAAGGACGAGGACAGCCTGCCGCCCTATGCCGTGCTCGACGAGATCCTCAAGATCCTCATTGAAGGCCAGCGCCTGTCGAGCCTGGAGTACGACGCCGCGCGCCTCTTTGTCGATCGCTTTGTACAGACCGAGGCAGGACGCCAGACCCTCGCCAAGGTGCAGCGCATGGTCCACCGCAGTGAGTACAAGCGCCGCCAGGCGCCGCCCATCCTGCGCCTGCGCCCACGCGCCTTTGGCACCGGCCGGCAAATGCCGATTGCGGCCTACTACCCGTAAGACCCCTTTGCAAAACCGCCTGCCGTGCTCTGAACCTGGGCCCGGGCGATCCGCCTCCATCCCATTCGGCGCGGGTCTTGCAGAGGATCCTCAAAGGCAAAGGGCGGCGACCCGGCACATCCACAGCGCATAATCCCCAACCAGCACCCCAGCAGGCACCAAGACAACGAGACATGACCGCAGCTACCGAGCACTATGACCTGGCCGTACTGATTGGCCGCTTCCAGCCTCCGCACCTGGGCCATCTGGCCTTGCTGCAGCAGGCGCTTGCCCGCGCCAGCAGGGTGGTGGTGGTATTGGGATCTGCGCTGCAGGCCCGCAGCCCCAAGAACCCCTTCACCTGGCAAGAGCGCGCGCAGATGTTTGCTGCAGCGCTCAGCCCCGCCGATGCGGCGCGCCTGGTGTTTGTGCCCATCCGCGATTACTACGACGAGCCGCGCTGGGTGACCGCCGTGCGCGAGGCCGTCACCAGCCACAGCACGCCGGGCGCCCGCATTGGCCTGGTGGGCCATTTCAAGGACGAGAGCAGCAGCTACCTGGCCCACTTCCCCGGCTGGGAGCTGGTGAGCCTGCCGCGCCAGAACAGCATCGACGCCACCCCCATCCGCGACGCCTACTTTGGCACGCAAGGCGATGGCTCTGCAGCAAGCCTCGCCGCCTTGGCCGATATGCTGCCAGCCAGCTCGCTGCAGTTTCTGCAGCAGTTCCGCACCAGCGCAGAATACGCCGCGCTGCACACCGAATGGCAGATGCTGCGCCGCTACCATGCCTCCTGGGCGGCAGCGCCCTACCCGCCCATCTTTGTCACCGTCGATGCATTGCTGCGCTGCGGCAACGAGGTGCTGCTGATCCGCCGTGGCCATGCACCGGGCAAGGGCTTGCTGGCCCTGCCCGGCGGCTTTGTCGAGCCGCGCGACAGCCTGTGGCAATCCTGCCTGCGTGAGCTGCAGGAAGAGACGCATTGCGCGCTGGACGAGTCGCAACTGCAGGCCAGCCTGCAATCGGTGACCGTGTTCGACCACCCCGACCGCAGCCAGCGTGGCCGCACCATCACCCATGTGCACTATTTCGACCTGCAGCGCAGCCCCAAGCCTGCGGTGCGTGCCGACGATGATGCAGCCGAGGCCTTTTGGCTCAGCATCGATGCGATACGCGCCCGCGAGGCCGAGTTTTTTGAGGACCATTTCCAGATTCTGCAAAAACTGGTGGCAGCCTCACATTGATGGGCAACGTCAACGCAACGCTGGTGCAGCCTTCCTCCCCCAACAGCCAACCATGTAGGCCGCCCACAGTGCGGCCTGCATACACAGACTCACCAGGCTAACCCCCTGGCCATTGATCCATGACGACAGCGCTCCACATCCGCCCCGCCACCATCGACGACACCGACACCATCCTGCGCTTTGTGCGCGATCTGGCCGTCTATGAAAATGCCGAGCACGAGGTGCTCGCGACCCCCGCCCATGTGCACAAGACCATGTTCAGCGAGGGTGCCACGGCGCATGGCCTTATCTGCGAGCAGGAGGGCCAGGCCATTGGCTTTGCCGTGTATTTTTTCAACTACTCCACCTGGCAGGGGCGCAATGGCCTCTACCTGGAAGACCTGTACGTCGACCCCAGCCACCGTGGCAGCGGCGCGGGCAAGGCCTTGCTGCGCCATCTGGCGCGCATTGCCGTGGACAAGGACTGCGGGCGCTTCGAGTGGAGCGTGCTGGACTGGAACACGCCATCGATCCAGTTCTATGACAGCCTGGGCGCCAAGCCGCAGAGCGAATGGATTCGCTACCGGATGACCGGCGAGGCGCTGGAGGCCTTTGCCAAAGGGTGATGCATCACAGCGGCTAGCGCCGTGCACCATTCAGACCCCGCCAGGATGAGATGAAGCCAAGGCCCGCCCGGAGGCCCGGAGAGGCCGAGCCACCGCCTCAGACCGCTGCGGGGTCAAAATCCAGCTGGTAGTTTTGCGGGCCGCGTGCTGCGATCTTCAAGGCGCCCATGCGGTTGCCCAGTTCCACACAGGTGCGCAGCGGGCGGCCCTGCTCCAGGCCCCAGAGCAGACCACCGCGCCAGGCATCGCCGCAGCCGGTCGGGTCGACCACGGCCGTGGCCTGGATGCCAGGCACATGCATGCGCTCGCCGTTTTCCCACAGATCGCAGCCTTCGGCACCCAAGGTCACCATCAGGCCCTGCACCTGGGTAGAGATCTCGGCAAACGACAGGCCGGTGCGCTCGCTCAGCATCTTGCCTTCGTAGTCGTTCACCGTCACCCAGGTGGCCAGGCTGATGAAATGGCGCAGGTCATTGCCATCGAACATCGGCAGGCCCTGGCCAGGGTCAAACACAAAGGGAATGCCAGCGGCATGCAGCTGCTCGGCGTGCTGCAGCATGGCGTCACGCCCATCGGGCGCGACGATGCCAATGGCCGCGCCGCAGTCCTTGGTGATGGTGTTTTCATGGGCCTGCATCATCGCACCGGGGTGGAAGGCGGTGATCTGGTTGTTGTCCATGTCGGTGGTGATCATGCACTGGGCGGTGTAGTGGTCGTCGAGCTTTTTGATAAAGCGCGTATCGATACCCAGCTGCTTGAAATGCGCGACATAGCCGTCGCCATCATGGCCCACCACGGCCATTGGCAGCGCCTGGCCGCCCAGCAGGTGCAGCGCATAGGCAATATTGCCGGCGCAGCCGCCAAAATCGCGGCGCAAGGTCGGCACGAGAAAGGACACGTTCAGGATATGGATCTGATCGGGCATGATCTGGTCGGCAAAGCGGCCCGAAAATGTCATGATGTTGTCAAATGCGAGCGAGCCGCAGATCAGCGAAGCCATGAAGCTATTCTTTCTGTTATCAAAAATTCAAGGGTAGAACGCCAGCACGCGGTAGCCCACGACATCACCTGCCGCCTCTGCCACCTGGATGACCATCTCTGCCGTCCACTCGCCATGCGCGTCCAGCGCGGCAGGCGCCTGCAGCTCCTGCGGAGTCAGCACACGGCGCAGCACCAGTTTTTCTGCCGCGTCATTGAGGCTCAGCTCCAGCGCAGGGACCGCCACCGGATTGTCGGCACCATTGCGCAAGACCACGCGCAGCCGGAACTGGCGCGGCCCCACGGCGTTGAAGCTGGTGCTGTCGATAGACACGGCCTGCAGTTGCCTAGGCGGCGCAATCTCGCAGCCCGCGAGGCGGCAAGCGGCTTGCAATGCCGGGCGCCATTGGGGTTGGGCCAGGGCCAGGCGGTCACGCTGGGTCAGCGCGATCTGCAGCAGCAAGGCCGCCAACAGCAGCAGGCTGAGCAACAGCGACAGCACGACGACCCAGGGCTTGCGCCAGAAGGCCTTGCGCTTGGCGGCGCGCACAAAACCTGGCTCGGCCACGGCATCCATGCCGGCAGAAGCGGCTGCATCGGCCGCCGCAACGGCCTCATCCATCTGCGCCACATAGTTGGTCGGTGCAGCCAGCGAGGGCTCCCGCTTGCCGGCATCCAGGGTTCTGCCAGCCATCTCGGGCGCCAGCAGCAGCCCATCCTCTTGCCGCGCCGCCGGGCCGGGGGCGGACAGATCATGGGCGCTGCTCTGCCTCAAATACGGCGGAGGTGAAGCCGGCTCCTGGACCTGCAGCTCTTTTGCAGCAGGGGCAGCGGCAGCTGCCACCACATCCTCCACGACCAGCGGTGCGGCCTCATCCAGCAGCGCGGGCTGCGCTGGCTCTGGCGGCACAGGCGCTGGTACGGGCTTTTGGCGCTCGGCAATGGCCTCCAGCAGACGGCCCTCGCGGGCTTGCAGTTCCGCCAGGTCATCCGTCGCCGAAAAGTCCACCCGGCTGCTGCGCAGCGATTCCGGGCGCTGGTCCGCCATCGGCTGCCATTCGCTCTCCAGACCGCTGCGGTCCTGGCCTGCGGGTGGCGCGACAGGGGTCTGCGCCTGGGCCTCTTCCTCATAGGCCTGCATCCAGGACGAATCCACATAGCCCGAATCCCCGCTCGCATTGGCGCGGCGCGGAAACACCAGCACCGACAGCTCGGGCACCTGGGCGTTGGGGTTCACCTGCAGCGAGTTCTCCGTCCGCAGCACTGCAGCCCCCGCCTGCGCCGGCTCTGGGCTGGGCGTAGGGACAGCAGGCGAGGCCACCTGCGATGGAGCCACCACCGGGGCCTGCGTGGCGACAGCGGGATGCTCAGCCGGCGCCTGCGTGCCTGCGGGCGCTGCCGCCGGTGCACTGGCCGCCAGGTGTGTCAGCGCATCAAACACCGCCTTGCACTTGCCACAGCGCACCCAGCCATCGGAGATGCGCAATTGGTCATCCACCACCTTGAAGCGGGTCTGGCACTGGGGGCAACGCGTTATCTGGCTCATCGCAGTGGATTGTAGGGTCAGAAGTTCAGCGGCCTGTCCCGGTGGCGGAATCTGCTGCGCGCCGTGCTGTCATCAGCACCCAGCCGTCTTCGGTATCGGCCACGTCCAGCTGCAGATAAGGGGCGTAAGCGGCTTTCAGCTCATCGGTCTGGCGCTCCAGGATACCGGCCAGCACCAGGTGGCCACCCTGGGCCACATGGGCGCAGAGCAAGGGGGCCAGCACCTTCAGCGGCGTAGCCAGGATATTGGCCAGCACCGTCTGGTACTCGCCTTGCGCTGCATCAGGCAAGCCGGCGCGCAGCTGCACATGGTTGGCCTGGGCGTTGTATTCGGTCGATTCCACGGCAGCGGTGTCAATGTCCACCGCATCAATGTCCACCGCACCAAACTTGGCGGCGCCAATGGCCAAAATGCCGGAGCCGCAGCCGTAGTCCAGCACACGGCCCAGATCCTGGCCTTGCGCGCCGCGCTGCGCAATCCAGCGCAGACACATGCGGGTGGTGGGGTGGGTGCCGGTGCCAAAGGCCAGGCCCGGGTCCAGGCGGATGCTGCGGGTCGCGGCCGCTGGCAGCTCATGCCAGGTGGGCACAATCCAGAATTCCGGCGTGATATCCACCGGGGCGAACTGCGATTGGGTCAGGCGCACCCAGTCCTGCTCGGCCACCTCACGGATGCCCAGCAGGCTGCAGCCGGCAAAGAAATCCTGCAGCTGCAGCAAGCTCTGCGCCTCTTCGGCCGCAGCGCGCTGCGGGAACAGCGCCACGATGCGGCTGCGCTGCCAGCCATCCTTGGGCGGCGGCATGCCGGGCTCGCCAAACAGTGCCTGCTCGGCATCGGTCTGGGCATCGGCATCTTCGACCGAGACGCTGAGCGCATCGAGCGCATCCAGCGCTTCGCTCACGCTCTCGACCCGGTCTTCCGGGCACATCAGGCACAGTTCGTACATGACAGGGTTTCCTTAATGCAAAAAGCTGGCATTCCCTTGGAAATGCCAGCATCTATCACGATGAAAGGGGGCGCATCAACGCTTGCGCGCAGCCAGCCACTCTTCCAGATAGTGGATATTGGTGCCGCCGGCATTGAACTTGGCATCGACCATCAGCTCCGAATGCAGCGGGATATTGGTCGAAATCCCTTCGACCGCCGTCTCCAGCAGCGCAGTGCGCATGCGGGCGATGGCCTGCTCACGGGTGTCGCCATAGACGATCAGCTTGCCGATCATCGAGTCGTAGTTCGGTGGCACGAAGTAGTTCGCATACACGTGCGAGTCCACGCGCACACCCGGGCCGCCCGGCATGTGCCAGGTGGTGACCCGGCCAGGCGATGGCGTGAACTTGTAGGCATCTTCGGCGTTGATCCGGCATTCGATCGCATGACCGCGCATCTGCGCGTTGATCTGGCGCTGCGTGAACGGCAGTTTCTCGCCAGCGGCCACCATGATCTGGGTGCCGACGATATCCACGCCAGTGATCCATTCGGTCACCGGGTGCTCGACCTGCACACGGGTGTTCATCTCGATGAAGTAGAACTCGCCGTTTTCGTACAGAAACTCGAAGGTACCCGCACCGCGGTAGCCGATCTTCTTGCAGGCGGCCACGCAGCGGTCGCCGATCTTCTCAATCAGGCGGCGTGGAATGCCAGGGGCCGGCGCCTCTTCAATCACCTTCTGATGGCGGCGCTGCATGGAGCAATCGCGCTCGCCCAGGTAGACGGCGTTCTTGAACTTGTCGGCCATTACCTGGATTTCGATGTGGCGCGGGTTCTGCAGGTACTTTTCCATGTACACCGCAGGATTGCCGAACGCAGCACCAGCTTCGGCCTTGGTCATCTGCACGGCATTGACCAGCGCAGCCTCGGTATGCACCACGCGCATGCCACGGCCACCGCCGCCGCCTGCGGCCTTGATGATCACCGGGTAGCCGATGGCCTTGGCAATGCGGCGGATCAGCGCGGGGTCATCCGGCAATTCGCCATCGGAGCCAGGCACGCAAGGCACGCCAGCCTTGATCATCGCCTGCTTGGCCGAGACCTTGTCACCCATGATGCGGATGGACTCGGGCGTCGGGCCAATGAACTGGAAGCCGCTCTTTTCCACGCGCTCGGCAAAGTCGGCGTTCTCGGACAGAAAGCCGTAGCCAGGGTGGATGGCCTCGGCGTCGGTCACTTCGGCCGCCGAGATGATGGCCGGCATGTTCAGATAGCTTTGGGCCGACGGCGCCGGGCCAATGCAGACGGCCTCATCGGCCAGCTTCACATACTTGGCGTCGCGGTCCGCCTCGGAATAGACCATCACGGCCTTGATGCCCAGCTCGCGGCAAGCGCGCTGCACACGCAGTGCGATCTCTCCGCGGTTGGCAACCAGAATTTTCTTGAACATGGGCGAGGCCTTATTCAATGATGAACAACGGCTGACCAAATTCCACGGCCTGGCCGTTTTCGCCCAGGATCTGCTTGATCGTGCCGGACTTGTCGGCTTCGATCTCATTGAGGATCTTCATCGCTTCAATGATGCACACGGTGTCGCCTTCCTTGACCTGGCTGCCGACCTCAACAAAGGCCTTGGCGCCGGGAGCGGACGAGCGGTAGAACGTGCCCACCAT
This sequence comes from Comamonas koreensis, assembly GCF_014076495.1. Taxonomy (NCBI): domain Bacteria; kingdom Pseudomonadati; phylum Pseudomonadota; class Betaproteobacteria; order Burkholderiales; family Comamonadaceae; genus Comamonas; species Comamonas koreensis. The sequence goes on from NZ_CP043575.1 coordinate 4,823,917, forward strand.
CGGTGACTTGACCGTATGGCCTTGCGCCGCAGCGGGAGCAGCTTCTGCCGGCGCAGCGGCAGCAGCGGGGGCTGCTGCAGGGGCCGCAGCGGGCAACACGGGCGCCGCCATCACTTGCTGCACCACAGCGCCGCCGCCCTTCACAATGCGAACCTTGCCTTCTGCTTCGGTGATTTCCAACTCCGAGACATTCGATTCGGACACGAGATCGATCAGGGTTTTCAGCTTGCGTAAATCCATGGGAGCTCCAACGGCTAAAAAATCAAACAGGGCGCAAATTTACTCCAATTTCGCCCTATTTGACTCAATATCTTTGATTTTTGATCAACGGCACTACTGCCGTCCCGGCTTGCACACCTTATAGACTTGCCCAATTTTGCAAGTCAGATGCAAGAAGTTGCCCCATTTTACGATGTTGAACGTCACCTTGCCTACCAAATACCACTGTGAACGGTAGGCCGCCTGCGGAATTGCCCAGGTCGCGCGTCAGCTGCGTGCCACCCATGCCGGCAATCCCCACAGGGAAGGCCAGCGGCGTGCGCTGCAAAAAACGCTGCACCGCCGCATCCTGGTCCACCGCCAAACCCACCACCTGCCAGCCCTTGGCGCGCTGCGCTTCGTAGAACTGGTTGAGCATCGGCAGCTCTTCAACACAAGGCGGGCACCAGGTGGCCCAAAAATTCAGCAGCAAAGGCTTGCCCTGGAAGGCCTGCATGCGCACTTCGGTCTGCCCGCCAGGCGCAGCAAAGGCCTGGCTCCACAGCCCGTCCATCGCCGGGCCATTGGGCTCGGCCAAGCGGTGGCGCCACCAAGCCCAGCCCGCTCCGGCAGCCAAAGCGGCAGCCGCCACGCCACCGGTCAGCAGGCGCCGACGGCTGGCGGCGGCCTGCGGTGGCAAGGTTTGCGCTGCATCAACAGGTGCGCGTTCAGGTGTCGGCATGGGGCATCACTCCGTGGGTGGGGTCAGCAGGCGGCGCACCGCCTCCAGCGAGCCGCGCGGCGTGCGGCCCTGGGCATCGGGCTTCAAGGCGCCGCGCAGGTCATTCAGGTCGTAGACCAGGTAGTGCACACCAATGCTCTCATTGAGCGGTTTGCAAAAGCTGCTGATCGACAAGGCATCCACCGTCTCACCGTGGAAACCGTTGATCGACGATACCTCATAGCGCACGCCATGGTCAATCAGCGCAATCTCAGCCGATTTGGAGTCATCGCAGAACAACTGAATGTATATATCAGACAGGCGCGTGGCCGTACCATTCCAGACGGCACCTACCAGATAGGGCCGGAAAGCCTCCATGCGCTCCATCCACAGCACGGCCATCTCGCGCAATGCCCGCAACTCGGCGGGCTGGGTGTCGGCGCAGAACAGCTCCAGGTACTCGCGCACCGCCGCTTCCAGTACCTCGTTATCGGGCAGAGCGGTGCGGCCCGGCAGCCCCAGCTGCTTGACGGCGCGCTTCTTGGCCGGCCCCCACTCCAGGCCTTCCTCCACCACCATGCGTGCGGCGGTGTTGGCGATTTCCCAGCTTGCATCAGTCTTCATGCATTCCATTGTGTCGGATTTGCATGGCCCCTGCGGCACTTGCTTGCAATTACAGCCGCCCAGAGCGCGGCTTATATCCGGACGCGCCGTAGAATCGACGTCCATGCACATTCATATTCTGGGTATCTGTGGCACCTTTATGGGTGGCGTGGCCGCACTGGCACGCGAGGCTGGGCACAAGGTGACGGGCTGCGACAGCGGCGTCTACCCGCCGATGAGCGACCAGCTCCGCGCGCTGGGCATCGAGCTGATCGAAGGCTTTGGCGCCGACCAGCTCGCGCTGCAGCCCGATATGTACGTGGTCGGCAACGTCGTCAGCCGGGCGCGCCTGGACGATGGCTCGCCCAAGTTTCCGCTGATGGAGGCCATCCTCGACACCGGCGCTCCCTACACCAGCGGCCCCCAATGGCTGGCCGAGCATGTGCTGCAGGGCCGCCATGTGCTGGCCGTGGCCGGCACCCATGGCAAAACCACGACGACCTCGATGCTCACCTGGATTCTGGAGGCCGCCGGCCTGCAGCCGGGCTTTCTGGTCGGTGGCGTGCCACTCGATTTTGGCGTCTCTGCCCGCCTGGGTGCGCCCACCCGGCCCGGCGGTGGCGACCAGCGCCCCGTGTTTGTGATCGAGGCCGACGAATACGACACCGCCTTTTTCGACAAGCGCAGCAAGTTTGTGCACTACCGCCCCCGCACCGCCGTGCTGAACAACCTGGAGTTCGACCATGCCGACATCTTTGATGACCTGGCAGCGATTGAGCGCCAGTTCCACCACCTGGTGCGCACCGTGCCCGCCAGCGGCCGCGTGGTGGCCAATGGTGTTGAAGAGAGCCTGACCCGTGTGCTGCACCAAGGCTGCTGGAGCGAAGTGGTGCGCTTTGGCGCTGCCATCGACGACATGCGCGCCGAAGGCGACCCGTCGAACTTTGAAGTGTTCTATAAAGATGCGCCCGCCGGCAAGGTGCAATGGGGCCTGAGCGGCGTGCACAACCAGATGAATGCGCTCGCTGCCATCGCTGCGGCCCAGCATGTGGGTGTGGCGCCCGCAGAAGCGGCCCAAGCCTTGTCGCGCTTTCAGAACGTCAAACGCCGCATGGAATTGCGCGGCACCGCTGCCGGCATCCAGGTCTACGACGATTTTGCCCACCACCCCACTGCCATCCGCACTACCCTGGATGGCCTGCGCCAGCAGGTGGGCGCGCAAACCCGCATCCTTGCAGTGTTTGAGCCGCGCAGCAACACGATGAAGCTGGGCACGATGAAGTCACAGCTGCCCTGGTCGCTGGAATCGGCCGACCTGGCCTTTTGCCACACGGCCGGCCTGGACTGGGACGCCGCCCAGGCGCTGGCCCCCATGGGTGCCCGCGCCCAGACCGCAGGCAATATCGACAGCCTGATCGCCCAGGTGCTGCAGGCGGCCATGGCCGGAGACGTGATTGTCTGCATGAGCAATGGCGGCTTTGGTGGTATCCACGACAAATTGCTGCAGGCGCTTGCGGTCCGGGGTTGATAGGCCCGCCAACATCAAGAAAAAGGCGAGCCCCCAGCTCGCCTTTTTGCTGACAGAGACCTCAACATTAGGCCAGCGGCACCAGCATCATGGAGCCGTTTCCTGCGCACGCCTGCGTTTGGCCAGCTGACGGTAACCCATGGGTCCCAGCACCACGGCAGCTGCCAGCACCCATAGGATGGTGCAGACCGTGCTGGCCCAGAGGATGGTGACATCGCCATTGGTGATGGACAGCGCACGCCGCAGGTTTTGCTCCATCATCGTGCCCAGCACAACGCCCAGCACCATCGGCGCCATGGGCATCTGGAGTTTGCGCAGCAGGTAGCCGATCACGCCGATGGCGACGACCGCCATCAGGTCAAAGGTGGTGGCACTGATGGCATAGACACCGATAAAGCTGATGGCCAGGATACCCGGCACCAGCAGCCAGCCCGGGATGGACAGCATCGAGGCAAACACCCGCACCATCGGGATGTTCATCACCAGCAGCATCATATTGGCAATCAGCAGCGAGGCGATCAAGCCCCAGACCAGCGCGGGTTGCTGCTCAAACAGCACCGGGCCGGGAGTGATGTTGTAGAGCGTGAGCGCGCCCATCATCACGGCCGTCGTCCCCGAGCCAGGGATGCCCAAGGTCAGCATGGGGATGAACGAGCCGGTAGCGGCACTGTTGTTCGCCGCCTCAGGCGCGGCCAAGCCACGCATGTCTCCCTGGCCAAATTTGGCATCCGGGTCTTTGTCTTCTATATAGCGCTTCTCGTTGGCATAGGCCACGGCCGACGCCACGCTGGCGCCCGCCCCTGGCAATACGCCCATCACAAACCCGAGCAGGCTGCCACGGATGGTGCTGCCGGAGGTTAAGCGCAGCTCGCGCAGATTGAAGAGCTTGCGTTGGCTGGGCGGCACTTCCACGCTTTGGCCCGAGAGCTTGTTCTCCAGCATTTGCAGCATTTCCGCGACGGCAAACAAGCCAATGACAACGACGACAAAATCCAGACCATCGGCCAAGTGTGGGATATCGAAGGTATAGCGGTAAACGCCGGAGTTGGCATCCACCCCGATTGTCGCAATCGACAGCCCGATGGCCGCCGCCAGAACCCCTTTAATGGGTTGCTCCCCCAACAAGCTGGTGAGCGCACAGAAGGCAAACACCATCAGCACAAAGTATTCCGCCGGGCCAAACGCCAAGGCCCACTGCGCCAGAAAGGGCGCAAACGCGGCGATACCGACAATGGCGATGAGGGAGCCGACAAAGGAGGACCAGGCCGACAGGGACAGCGCCACGCTCCCCAGCCCCTGGCGCGCCAGCGGGTAGCCATCCAGCGTGGTCATCACCGCAGCCGCCTCGCCGGGCACATTGATCAGGATCGAGGTGATCCGGCCCCCGTATTCGGCACCCACATAGACAGCGGCCAGCAAGATCAAGGCGGTATCGGGCGGCAAGCCCATCGCAAAGGCGATCGGCACCAGCATGGCGACCCCGTTCGTCGGGCCCAGGCCCGGCAGCACACCGACGATGGTGCCAAAGAACGAGCCAATCAGCGCCACGAGCAAGTTGGTGCCCGAGAAGGCAACACCAAAACCCAGGGAGAGGTTATCCAGCATCGCGCTCATAGCAGCCCCTCCAGCCAGCCCAATGGCAGCACCACGTCCAGCAAGCGGTCAAAAAGAACATAAAACAGCACGCTCAGGCTGGTGCCGCCAATCCCGCACTGCAGCCAGCTGCCACCAAAGAGCCGGCCCACGCAGGCGGAAACCACGGCCGTGGCCAGCACAAAGCCGGCCCACTGGAACAGCCCGGCGTACACCAGCAACAGCGCCACCATCAGCGCAATGCGGCTGTTGGCCCCGGGCGGGTTGGGCGCAGCCGGGTTGCCGCCTTTCACGACAAGGCGCAGGCCACACAAGCCAATCACCGTGGCCAGCAACAAAGGAAAGGCGCGCGGACCCACCGGCTCGTAGGTAAATGCTGCCTCCAGCCCGTGTCCAAACCACGCCAGAAAGGCCGATAGCAGCAGCGCCGCCACGCCCAGGGTGCGATCATTGAGAACCATAGATATCTTTCCGCAAGATGTGCGAGTGCGGCGGACCAGGGTATCTGGCCGCCTTGTTCAAGCCCCATGGGCCATGGCTGGCAGGTGCCATGCCCAGGCAGGCCTTACTTGACCAGGTCCTACTTGACCAGGTCAAAGGACGTGGCCAGCTCGGTGTAGTGCCGGGTACGGGCCTTGATGTAGTGGTCGAGCTCGGGCCCCGTCTTGTTGAAGGGCATGAGACCCAGTTGCGCCTGGGCCTTGCGGAACTCCGGCGTGGCCATGGCTTTGTCAAACGCCTGCTGCCACCAGCGGTAGTCGGCATCCGATACCTTGGGCCCCACGTAGAAACCCCGGATGATCGGCCATTCGATATTGAAGCCCTGCTCGGCAGCGGTCGGCACGTCGGCCAGCTTGCCCGGCAAGCGTTCGGAGTGGAAGACCGCCAGCACGCGGATGGGCGCACCGCCTTCGAGCATGGTGACCGCCTCGGCCGCATCCCCCATGAAAGCCTGGACATGGCCGCCGCGCAGCGCCGTGACGGCTTCGCCACCGCCCTCAAAGGCAACGAAGCGCATTTTCTTGTAGTCCACGCCGGCGGCGCGCGCGGTCAGCGCTGCCTTCATCCAGTCCTGGCTGCCAATGGAGCCGCCCGCGCCCAGCACCACCTGGCTCGGATCTTCCTTGAACGCCGCCATCAGGCCCTTGAGATCCTGGTAGGGCGAATCCGCCCGCACCACGGCCACACCGTAATCCGCACCGACGGTGGCCAGCCAGCGCACATCATCGGCGCTGTACTTACCAAACTTACCCTGGGCCAGATTGAGCAGCGAGCCACTGGAGAAGGCAGCAATGGCGCTGCCATCTGCCGGGCGCTGGGTGATGATGCTGTTGTAGGCCACCGCACCAATGCCGCCAGGCATGTAGACGATGCGCATGGGTTTCTCGAGCGCCTTGGACTCGCGCATGCCCGTCTGGGCCAGGCGGCAGGTCAGGTCAAACCCGCCGCCAGGCTGGGCCGGGGCAATGCACTCCGGGCGGCGGGGCTCTGCCTGCGCCATCGCTGGCACCCAGGTGCTCGCTGCGATGACCGTGCTGATGAAAAGGCCTGAGGCCTGGCCTGATAAACGGCTTGCAAACATAGGCTTTGTCTCCTTTTTGGGCATGGGCGCTTTGGCCAAGGGGCAGCTGGCCAGAACCTGGCTGGCAGCGCTGGCCAAGCGTGGAACCTGGTCGGGCGAAGGATTGCCACCAAGGTAGGCAAAGACTAAACGTTTGCGGCTTTCAATAGCCTTTCAATTCGGGGTTATTCCCAGGTCAGCGGTGGTATGCGGCATGCGGAAGCTGCCGTGCAAACCCAGTTGCCCCTGCGCATCACGGCCATTGGCCAGCTTGAACTCGGCACCATGCATCTGGGCAATGGTCTGCACAATGGCCAGGCCCAGGCCCGCGCCCTGCTGGCGCTTGCCCGCAGCACCACGCCGAAACCGGCTGCCCGCCTGTGCCATGTCGTGCTCGCTCATGCCCCCGCCGCTGTCGATCGCCACCAGCGCGATGGACGACACGCTGGCCCGCAGCTGCACGGTGACCTGGCCACCGGCAGGCGTATAGCGGATGGCGTTGTCCACCAGGTTGCTGATCGCCTCGCGCAGCAGCCACCCCAGGGCCTGCACCTGCCACGCTCGGGAGTCATCGCCCAACCCCACCACATCCAGCCCCAGGTCAATTTGCTTGGCGCGCGCCAGCGGCCACAAAGTGGTGACCACCTGCTCCGCCAGCGCCCGCAGATCGACCTCGGCAAATTGCGATCGGATACTGGCAGCGGCCCCGGCATCTCGGGCGCGGGCCAGTGCCAGCATCTGCTGGGTCAGGCGCTCGGCCCGCCCCAGACCGTCTTGCATCGCATGCAGTGCAGCCCGCATCTGGGCCGGGTCCCGCTCACGCAATGCATAGCCTATCTGGGTACGCAGCAAGGCCAGCGGCGTGCGCAGTTGGTGGGAGGCGTCATCAAGAAACTGCCGCTGGGCCTGGGCGCTGTGGGCATAGCGTTCCACCAAGTGGTTCAACGACTGCACCAGTGGCTGCACTTCTGCAGGCAGGCTAGCCGCATCGATGGGCGAGAGGTCATCCCAGGCGCGCGCATCCAGGTGCTGGCGCAGCCGCTTCAATGGCCTGAGCGCACGCACCACGCCCGCCACCAGCAACACCACGCTGATACCGACCAGCAGCACATCGCGCAAGATGGCGCGCGTGACCATATGCCGCTGCACCAGCGCACGCTCCTGAAGATTCTCTGCCACCTGCACCACGATGCGGCTGTGCGGATTGCCCGCAACGGGCGGGTCCGCCAGCCGCGCCCAAGCGGCCACTCGGATGGGCTCGTTCAGGTACACCGCGTCATAGAACTGCGGCACGCCGAGTTCGAACTCGCCCTCGGGCAAAGGAAGCCCCGGGTTTCCGATTTCAACCAGTCCGTCCTCGGTCGCGACCCGGAAGTAGACCCTGCCGTTGACCGTCAACTCGAAGAATTCCAGCAGCAGATACGGCTGCTCCACACTCAAGCCGCCGCTGGCCGTGGCGATGTTGTAGTGGATCGCGCGCAACGCACCCGCCAGTGCCCGGTCATAGGCCTCGTCTACCTGGGAACGCAGGCTGTAGGTGGACCACAGCAAGCTGCTGCCCATGCCCAGCAGCAAACCCGGCACCAGCCACACCAGCAGCGCAGCCTTCAAAGAGCGGGCCCTATCACGCCAGCGGTGGCGCCACACAGCGCGGCCATTCAGAGCGGCGCTCCGCCAGATCATGGGTCTTGCAATGCAGCGCTGGTCACGCCACTGTCCTGCGTTTCTTCCAGGCAGTAGCCCAGACCGCGCAAGGTGACAATCTGCACGCCACGGCCCAAGAGCTTCTTGCGCAGGCGAAACACCAGTACCTCAATGACCTGAAGGTTCACATCCCGGTCTCCCAGGAAGACCCGGTCCAAAATACTTTGCTTGTTCACTGGCTCGCCGCTGCGCTGGATGAGCGCCAGCAACACCGCATGCTCTCGGGGTGTCACCGGCAAGGCATCGCCCGCCATCGAAAAGCGCTGCGCAGCGACATCAAACTGCAGCGGCCCGCAGGACAGCCGAGGGTGCTCGCGCCCGCGGCTGCGGCGAACCAGGGCCTGCAGGCGCGCCTCCAACTCATCGAGCAAGAAGGGTTTGGCCAGAAAGTCGTCAGCACCATTTTTGAGCGTGCCGACGCGCTCAGCCAGGGAGTCCCGCGCGGTCAGCACCAGGACGGGTGTGCGGTCATCGCGCTCGCGCATGCGCTCCAGCACGGTGCGGCCATCGATGCCAGGCAGACCCAGGTCCAGCACTACCGCATCAAAGTCTTCCTGCTGCAGGCGCAGATCTGCCATCTGCCCATCGCCCACCCAGTCCACGACGATGCCCGACTGCTGCGCCAACGTTCGGGCCATCCAGTGCGCCAGATCTTGTTCATCCTCCACCAACAGGATTCGCATCCACCCTCCCTCCCGAGATATCTGCCAGATGCACCCACGGTTGGAGAAACATCCTATTCAGCCTGCATTCATAGCCACTGGTTAACGATATATTCTCCACAATAGAAAAACCCACTCATTGGCGAGCGGGTTTTTGGCGTGGTGTGCGAACCCAGCGGTTCGCGCTTCGAGGTCAGGCAGGCAGTGAGAAAGGCGCTTAGAACGAAGCCGTCATGGCCTTGGTGTTCACCACCACCGTGGGCCGGCCCACCGCGCCTACGCTGGCACGGGCAAACTGCGCCAGCCATTGGGCATCGCCCAGCAGCGGGGCGCCAGCGGCCTTGGCAACGACGACGACCTTGTCGACGATCAGCACCTTGCCGCTGGCGCGCAGCGGCTCGCAGTCCATGCGCAGAAATTCCTGGTCCAGCCAGCGGCGCCCGTCCTCGTTGGACATGGCCTCCGCACTGTCAAAGCCATGGACAAACTCTTGGCCATCCTCGAGCAGAACCCGTACTTCATTGCGCATGACAATCCCTTATTGGTGGTGCAAACGGGGCAGGCAGCGGCCGCCCCAAAGCCGCCAGCTTACACCGTTGCAGCGGCGGTCTCCTCGGTATTTGCGCGCACGCGGCGGGCCTGCACCGCGTCGGACAGCTCGGCCAGCGTCTCCAGCGAGTCGTCCCAGCCCAGGCAGGCATCGGTGATGCTCTTGCCGTACTCCAGGCTGTCCGGGTCGTTCTTGCCCGGGGTGAACTTTTGCGCACCGGCTTGCAAGTGGCTCTCGATCATCACGCCGAAGACACTGCGCGAGCCGCCTTCGATCTGCTGGGCGATATCGCGCGCCACCTCTTTTTGCTTCTCGTGCTGCTTGCTGCTGTTGGCATGGCTGCAGTCCACCATCAAGGTGGCGGGCAGGTGCGCGGCCTCCAGGTCCTTGCAGGCAGCGGCCACATGGGCGGCGTCGTAGTTGGGGGTCTTGCCGCCGCGCAGAATCACGTGGCAGTTGGTATTGCCCTTGGTGTGCACGATGGCGACCTGGCCGTTCTTGTGCACCGACAGGAAATGGTGCGGGCGGCTGGCCGACTGGATCGCGTCAGTGGCGATGCGGATATTGCCATCGGTGCCGTTCTTGAAGCCCACCGGCGCCGAGATGCCCGAGGCCAGTTCGCGGTGCACCTGGCTCTCCGTCGTGCGCGCGCCAATCGCGCCCCAGCTGATCAGGTCGCCAATGTACTGGGGCGAGATCATGTCCAGGAACTCGCTGCCAGCGGGCACACCCTGGCGGTTGATCTCGATCAGCAGCTGGCGGGCAATGCGCAGGCCTTCGTCGATGCGGTAGCTCTCATCGAGGTAGGGGTCGTTGATCAGGCCCTTCCAGCCCACCGTGGTGCGCGGCTTTTCGAAGTAGACGCGCATGACGATCTCCAAGGAGCCTTCGTACTGCTTGCGCACAGCCTTGAGGCGGCGGGCATATTCCAGCGCGGCTTGCGGATCATGGATCGAGCAGGGGCCGATGATGACCAGCAGGCGGTCATCCGTGCCGGACATGATGTTGTGGATGTTTTGGCGGGTGTTGCTGATCAGCGCTTCAACGGGTGTGCCGTTGATGGGGAAAAAGCGAATCAGATGCTCGGGTGGCGGCAGCACAGTAATGTCCTTGATACGTTGGTCGTCGGTTTGGCTTGTTTTCTCGACACCGCGATACCAAGCATCGCTTGTGGGTTGGGCTTGCTGAGTCATCTGAGGATCCTGAATGTGTGGGTGGTTTATGCAACAAAAAACCGCCGGGCTTTTCAGCTTCGGCGGTTGTCTGGAGGTTTAGGTGCTCGCGCGCTTTTAGACCTCTCGTCCGCCTTGGACAGAGAACCAAAAGTAAAAGGTAAAAGCGCTACGTGCTTGCATGTTTTTCAATGTACCACATCTGCGGGCAGCGGAATCCATCATTCTGTATAAAACGCACAAAAATTGCAAAAAATAAGATTTCAAAGTTGAAATCACACCATTGCCTTGTCAATTTGTTTCTATACGCATTTTTATTGCGCAATAGAGAAATTCACACTGCAGAAAGATGTCTAAAAACAAACGCCTGCGCGGCAGAAACCGCGCAGGCGTTTGGTTGATTCTGGCGTTAGCCGCCGCCTAAGCAGCGGCTATTTGGGATGCTCAGGCCGTACCGCCCACCGTCAAACCATCGATACAAATGGTCGGCTGGCCCACGCCCACTGGCACGCTCTGGCCTTCCTTGCCACAGGTGCCCACGCCGCTGTCCAGGCGCATGTCATTGCCGATCATGCTGACGTGCTTGAGGCACTCAGGGCCGCTGCCCACGATGGTGGCGCCCTTGACGGGGTACTGGATCTTGCCGTTTTCCACCCAGTAGGCCTCACTGGCCGAGAACACGAACTTGCCGCTGGTGATATCAACCTGGCCGCCACCAAAGTTGGTCGCGTACAAGCCCTTCTTGATCGAGGCAATGATCTCCTGCGGATCCTTGTCGCCACCCAGCATGTAGGTGTTGGTCATGCGTGGCATGGGGATGTGGGCATAGCTCTCGCGCCGGCCATTGCCGGTGGGCTTGACCTTCATCAGCCGCGCATTCATCGCATCCTGGATATAGCCCTTCAAAATGCCGTCTTCGATCAGCACATTGCGCTGGGTCGGCTGGCCCTCGTCGTCCACATTGAGCGAGCCGCGGCGGTCAGCAATGGTGCCGTCGTCCAACACCGTCACACCCTTGGCCGCCACGCGCTGGCCAATCATGCCGCTGAACGCGCTCGAGCCCTTGCGGTTGAAGTCGCCTTCCAGGCCATGGCCTACCGCCTCATGCAGCAGCACACCGGGCCAGCCCGGGCCCAGGACCACGGTCATCACGCCAGCAGGCGCGGGGCGCGATTCCAGGTTGACCAGGGCCGCCTTCACGGCCTCGTCCACATACTGCTGCACCAGTGCATCGTCAAAATAGGCCAGACCAAAGCGGCCACCGCCGCCGGCCGAGCCCACTTCGCGGCGGCTCTTGCTCTCGGCAATCACCGTGACCGACAGGCGCACCAGCGGACGCACGTCGGCAGCCAAGGTGCCATCGGCACGGGCCACCAGCACCACATCGTGCTCAGCGGCGAGACCTGCCATCACCTGCTTGACGCGCGGGTCCTTGGCGCGGGCCAGCTTTTCGACCTTCTCCAGCAAGGCGACCTTGGCGGTGCTGTCGAGCGTGGAGATCGGGTCCAGATCGGGGTAGAGCGAGCGGCTCAGCGCAATCTTCTTGGCAGGCACCTTGACCTGGCGCGACTGGCTTTGCGCGCCAATGCTGCGCACCGTATGGGCAGCATCCAGCAGCGATGCCAGCGAGATGTCGTCCGAATAGGCAAAAGCCGTCTTCTCGCCGGACACCGCGCGCACGCCCACGCCCTGGTCGATCGAGAAGGAGCCCGTCTTGACGATGCCCTCTTCCAGGCTCCAGCCTTCGGCCCGGGTGTACTGGAAGTACAGGTCTGCATCGTCCACCTTGTGGGCGCGGATATCCGCCAGCGCGCGCGCCAGATGGCTGTCATCCAGACCAAAAGGCGTCAGCAGCAGGCTGCGCGCTATATCCAGTCGTTGTTCGGTAGAAGCCGCCAGCGGCTTGGCCACAGCAAGGTCAAAAGGTGCATTCATACAGGCGATTTTAGGGCTTGCGCAATGGCCGTGGGCCCATGCGTTGATTTGCGGCGGCCAGCAAGCCAGCAGCCACCTATCCCGTATCTGCGGCTGGCGGGGGTGTTTTCAATGGCAGAGCCCATTAAAGCCCGCCGCAACGGGGCTCATAGGCGCGGCGCCTGCTCCCGCGCCAGCTGGCGCTGCGATCGGGCGACCGACATCAAGATCCCCAGCGCCAGCCCCAGGGTGACCATGGCCGTGCCCCCATAGCTGACAAAGGGCAGGGGCACACCCACCACCGGCAGGATGCCGCTGACCATGCCCATGTTGACGAAGGCGTAGGTGAAAAAGATCATCGCCACCGCTCCGGCCATCAGGCGGCCAAACAAGGTGGGCGCGCGCATCGCAATGGCCAGGCCGCGCCAGACCAGCAGCAGGAAGAAAAAGATCAGCAGCAGGTTGCCGGCCAGGCCGAACTCTTCGGAAAACGCGGCAAAGATAAAGTCCGTGGTGCGCTCGGGGATGAACTCCAGATGGGTCTGCGTGCCGGCCATGAAGCCCTTGCCCATGAAGCCGCCCGAACCGATGGCAATCATTCCCTGGATGATGTGAAAGCCTTTGCCCAGCGGGTCCCGGGTCGGGTCGAGCAAGGTGCAGACGCGTTGGCGCTGGTACTCATGCAACACCACCAGATCCATGCCGTCTTCGCAAAGGTGGTGGCCATAGATGGCAATCAGCAGCAGGCCGATGACGCCAATCAGCACCGGCGGGATGATCAGTTTCCAGGACAGGCCGGCAAAATAGATTACCGCCAGGCCCGCAGCCATCACCAGCAGCGATGTTCCCAGGTCGGGCTGCTTCATGATCAGGCCGACCGGGATGACGAGAATCGCAAACGCGACGACAAAATCGGCCGGGCGCAAGGCGCCTTCGCGGCGCTGGAACCACCAGGCCAGCATCAGCGGCATCGCAATCTTCAGCAGCTCACTGGGCTGGATGACTATGCCCAGATTCACCCAGCGCTGCGCACCCTTCTTCGTGATGCCAAACAGCGCCACGGCGATCAACAACGCAACGCCCAAGCCATACAGCGGCAGCGCAAAGCTGGCCAACCGGTGCGGCGGGATCTGCGACACCACCAGCAAGATGCCCAGCGCCAGCAGCATATTGCGGCCATGGTCGGAGAAGCGGGTGCCATGGTCGAAACCGGCGGAATACATGGCCGTCAGTCCGATGGCTGCCAGGGCGCCGATGATGAAGATCAGCGGCCAGTCATAACCGCGCAGCATCGGCATGAGACGCTGGAACAGATTCGGTTTATCAAGAACTTCGGACATGGCCGCCATTATCTCTGCTTGGCACAGAATGGCCGCCAGCGCTAGCGGTAAAGACCGGTTTTACCTGTGTCACCCGAACCAAATCAATTCAACAAAACAACTAAGGTTGTCAACGCCTTAGCAGTGGTGGCCTCGGCGCTATCATTTGCGCATGACGACCACCCACTTGCTCTACCTGCACGGCTTTCGCTCCTCCCCCCAATCGGCCAAGGCCCAGCGCCTGCAGCGCCATATCGAAGACAACCACCCGCACGTGGTGTGGTCAGCCCCCCAGTTGCCCGCCTCGCCCCGGCAAGCGGCCGATCTGCTGCTGCAAACCACCCGCAGCTGGGCCGGCCTGCCACCCGAGAGCCTGGCGGTTGTCGGCTCCTCGCTGGGCGGCTTTTATGCCAGCTGGGTGGCCCAGCAGCTGCGCTGCAAGAGCGTGATGATCAACCCCTCGACAACGCCCTGGGTCACCTTGGCGCAGCACCTGGGCGAGCAAACGGCCTGGCACAACCCGGAAGAATCCTTTTACTTCCGCCCGGAATACCTGGACGAGCTGCAGGCGCTGAACGTCAACGGCCAGCCCCCTGCCGCCGCACAGCTGCTGATTGCCGCCATGGGCGACGAGGTACTGCACTGGCAGGACATGGTCGCGCGCTACCCCGCCGCTCAGCTGCTGCTGGACGAGGGCAGCGACCATGCGCTGTCCAACTTCGAGAGCTATCTGCCGCAGATCGACAAGTTTCTGGGCTGGTAAAAACCAGCGCCGGCTGGCCCGCCCGCGATGGGCCAGCCAGAACCCCCACGCAAAAAACCCTGTAGCCGCGCCCCGGCACCACCCAGCATGGGAAAATGCGCGGCTATGTATGCACTGTTTGACGACGCTGGCAAATTTCTGGCCGGCCGTATCCTCTCCGAAGCTGAGAGCTCCGCCCAAATTGAATTGGACTCCGGCAAACGGGTCAAGGTCAAAGCAGCGAACCTGCTTCTTAAATTTGACAAGCCCACACCTGCCGAGCTGATCGCGCAGGCGCAAACCCTGTCGGCGGACATCGACCCCCAGCTGGCCTGGGAGTTTGCGCCCGAGCAGGAGTTTGGCTTTGCCGACCTGGCGCGCGACTACTTCTCGGAGAACGCCTCGATCGCCGAACAGGTGGCAGCGCTCTTCACCTTGTTCGAAGCCCCGCACTACTTCCGCCGCGCCGGCAAGGGCCGCTTCAAGAAGGCACCGGCCGAGATCGTGCAGCAAGCGCTGGCCGCCATCGAGAAAAAAGCCCAGATCCAGGCGCAGATCGACGGCTGGGCAGCCGAGCTCGTCAACGGCGAGTGCCCCGCGCCTGTGCAGCAGCAGCTCTACAAGATCTTGTTTCGCCCTGACAAGAACGCGCCCGAGTACAAGGCCGTGGTCGAAGCCAGCCGCAAGGCGCAGCTCGCGCCGCTGGCGCTGCTGCAACAGGCCGGCGCTATCGACTCGTCCTACCAGTTCCACTGGCAGCGCTTTTTGTTCGACAACTTCCCCAAGGGCACGGGCTTTCCGGCCGTCACGGCGCCACTGCCGCCAGCCGATCTGCCGCTGGCCACGGTGGAGGCCTACTCCATCGACGACTCGGCCACGACCGAAATCGACGATGCGCTGTCGGTACAGGGCCTGGGCACCGGCCAGGTGATTGTTGGCGTGCACATTGCCGCGCCAGGTCTCGCGATTGAGCCGGGCTCGGCGCTCGACCATCTGGGCCGCAGCCGCTACTCCACCGTCTACATGCCGGGCTACAAGGTCACGATGCTGCCCGACGAAGTGGTGCAGATCTACACCCTGGATGAGGGCCGCGCCAACCCGGCCGTCTCGCTATACGTCACCTACGACGAAGCCACGCTGGAAGTGCTGAACAAGGAAACCCGCTTGGAGCGCGTGCCGGTGGTTAGCAACTTCCGCTACGACAAGCTCGACCACATCGCCACCGAAGCCTGGCTGACCGACCCGGCGCTGCAGGTCGAGGACACGCCCCAGCCGCTGCTGGACAAGCGCGACGAGCTGAGCTTTCTCTACCGCCTCTCGCGCCACCTCAAGGCCGGCCGCGAAGTGGTGCGCGGCAAGCCCGAGAACTTCAACCGCCCGGACTACAACTTCCGCCTGCAAGGCAATGGCGACCAGGTGCCCAACGGCAGCGAGACCGTGCAGATCTCCGTGCGCAAGCGCGGCGCACCGCTCGATCTGATCGTGGCCGAGGCGGCCATCGTCGCCAACAGCAGCTGGGGCCAGTTGCTGGCCGACTATGGCGTGCCCGGCATCTACCGCAGCCAGGCAAGCCTGGCACCCGGCATCAAGGTGCGCATGTCCACCAAGGCCTTGCCACATGCCGGCATCGGCGTCAAAAGCTATGTCTGGGCCACGTCGCCGCTGCGCCGCTACACCGACCTGGTCAACCAGTGGCAGATCATCGCCTGCGCGCGCCATGGCGCCACCGCCGCCCTGGTAGCCCCGTTCAAGCCCAAGGATGCGGAGCTGTTCTCCATCATCAGCGGCTTTGATGCCGCCTACAGCGCCTACAACGGCTACCAGGCCGGCATGGAGCGCTACTGGACCTTGAAATACCTGGCGCAGAACAGCATCAGTGACCTCACTGCAACAGTTATGAAGGAAGGCCCGGCAGGCAGCATGCTCGTGCGTGCAGATGAACTACCATTGGTGTTTCCGGTGCTGGGCGCGCAGAGTTTGCCGCGTGGTGCCCAGGTCCGGGTCAAGCTCGGCGAGATCGACGAGATCACGCTGGATGTGACCGGAACCGTGCTGGAGAGACTGGACGACGAACAGGCCAACCAGGCCGAGACAGAGTCGCCAGAAGACGAGGAGGAGGCTGTGGCTGGGCCCATCGCAATCGCGGTGGACATGGGCGACGGTGAGGACGCGGCGACTACAAAAACCGATTAACCCGGAACCGTGAAGTTTTTCCAATTTCTTCGATCGCTGTCCACGCTGCAACTGGCGCTGGCTGTGTCTGTGCTGGTGCACGCTGCCATCTTGAGCATCCGCTTTGTCGACCCCCAGGCCTTTGACCGGGTGTTCGAGGACACCCCGCTCGAAGTGATTCTGGTCAACGCCAAGTCCAACGACGCCCCGCCTGACAAGGCCCAGGCCGTCGCCCAGGCCAACCTGGCCGGTGGTGGTGAATCGGCCAACAGCCAGGAGCGCGCCACAAGCCCCATGCCCTACTCGGCCATCACCAACATGGGGGATGACTTTGAAGAGCGCCAGCGCCAGCTCGATGCCATGCAGGCCCAGCAGATGCAACTGCTGGCCGACCTGCGCAACCAGCTGGCCCAGTACCAGCCGCCCGATACGCGCAAGGCCAGCGCCTCGCAGGCAGAGGTCGAGCAGGAAGAAAAGCACCAGCAGCTGCTCAAGATGCTCGCCGAGATCGAAAAGCGCATCCACGAAGAAAACGCCCGCCCCAAGAAGCGCTACATCAGCCCCGCCACACGCGAGGAAGTGTTCGCCATCTACTACGACCAGCTGCGCCGCAAGGTCGAGGACCGGGGCACCAACAACTTCCCCGAAGCCGGTGGCCGCAAGCTCTATGGTGAGCTGGTGATGATCATGACCGTCAACCACGACGGCCGGGTGCTGGGCACCGAGGTCTACAAAAGCTCGGGCAACCAGCAACTCGACCGCCGGGCCGAGGCCATCGCCGTCAGCAGTGGCCCCTTTGGCCACTTTGGCCCCGCGCTGCGCGCCAAGGCCGACCAGATTGCCGTCGTCTCCAAATTCCGCTTCACCCGCGAGCAGACATTGGAAACGGCCAATTTGCAGTAAAGTGGCAGGCGCTTGAGCGCCATGCTGGCGGGCCCCCGTTGCGCCGCCACCGGGTGCCCAGCGCATGCCCTTTTTTCTGCCATGCGCGGTCAGCGCCTTCAGCGCGCAGCCGCCACGGCCCAGGCCCTTACGACCATGTCCCTTCCAGACCGCTATTGCGTGATGGGCAACCCGATTGCCCACAGCCGCTCACCCCGCATCCACACGCTGTTTGCGCAGCTGACCGACCAGGCGCTGGTCTATGAGGCTGAGCTGGTGGCACTGGATGGTTTTGACGCGGCCCTGCGCCACCTGGTGCAGGCCGGTACCCGGGGCATGAATGTGACCGTGCCCTTCAAGCTCGACGCCGCGCGCCTGGCCGACAGCCGCAGCGAGCGCGTGCTGCGTGCGGGTGCGGCCAACACCTTGGTGGTAGGCGCCGATGGCGGCATTCACGCCGACAACACCGATGGCCTGGGCCTGGTGGCCGATATCGTGCGCAATGCTGGCGTTGCACTGGCCGGCCAGCGCGTGCTGCTGCTGGGCGCCGGCGGCGCTGCTGCCGGCGCGCTGGCGCCGCTCATGGCCCAGGCACCGGCGCTGCTCGTGGTCTGCAACCGCACCCACGCCAAGGCGCAGGATTTGGTGGACCAGCATGCCGACCTGGTCCAGGGCTCGGCCACCCAGTTGCAAGCAGTCGAGGCGGGCGCACTCGATGGCCTCTTCGATGTCGTCATCAACGCCACCGCCAGCAGCCTCCAAGGCGCGGCCATCCCGGTGCCCGGCGCGCTGCTGCGCGCTGGCGCACTGGCCTACGACATGATGTACGGCCCCGCTGCCCAGCCCTTTTTGCAGTGGGCCGCGCAGCACGGCGCCCAGGGCCGCGATGGCCTGGGCATGCTGGTCGAGCAAGCGGCCGAGGCCTTTGCGCTGTGGCGCGGCGTGCGCCCCCCCTCCCAGCCGGTGCTGGCGCAGCTGCGCAGCGAACTGGCCGCCCACTGAGCGCAAGCGCTGATGGTCTCCAGCCCTCTTCCCGCCTTAGCCCGCAGGACCCGCCGATGAAAGCGATTGCGCGCTGGATCGGCTGGGCACTGCTGCTGGGCATCGCGCTGCAGCTGTTCTTTGTCGCCCGCATCGCAATGATGGCCAGTGTGGACCCGGCGTCGACCGCCTTTGAGCGCAGCGAAGCCTGGCGCCAGCTGCGCCAGGACGGGCGCCTGCACTGGCGCCAGCAATGGCAGCCCTTGTCGCAGATATCGGTCAACCTGCAGCGCGCGGTGATCGCCTCCGAGGACGACGACTTTGTCAACCACGATGGCGTGCTCTGGGATGCAATTGAAAAGGCCCGCGCGCGCAATGCCAAGGCCATAGAGCGCGCCGAGCAGCGCCGGGAAAAGGCCCTGGCACGCGCCCAGGCCCAGGCCGAGCGGCGTGGCGAGGCCTTTGACCCCAGCGCAGTGCAAGCCGGCCCGCCCGCCAAGATCATGGGCGGCTCCACCATCACCCAGCAGCTGGCCAAGAACCTGTTGCTGTCGTCGGAGCGCAGCCTGCTGCGCAAAGGCCAGGAGCTGCTGCTGACCTACACCCTGGAGTTCCTGCTGAGCAAGCAGCGCATTCTGGAGCTGTACCTGAACCATGCCGAATGGGGCGATGGCGTGTTTGGCGCCGAGGCCGCCGCCCAGCGCTACTTTGGCAAACCGGCCGCCCAGCTGAGCGCCTATGAAGCGGCGCGCCTGGCCGTCATGCTGCCCAACCCCAAGGGCGCCGACAAGAACCCCAACTCTGCCTACCTCAACCGCCGCACAACCACCATCGCGGCACGCATGCGCTATGCTGAGCTCCCCTGACCGGCAACCCCTCCGCCACCCGTTTTAAACCGCATGAGAATCCTTGGCATCGACCCTGGCCTGCAGACCACCGGCTTTGGCGTCATCGACGTCGATGGCCAGCGTCTGTCCTATGTGGCCAGCGGCACCATCCGCACCACCACGCTGAACCTGGGTGACCTGCCCGGCCGCCTGAAGATGATCTTTGACGGTATCTGCGAAGTCAGCCAGCGCTACCAGCCCGACATGGCCTCGGTGGAAATCGTGTTCGTCAACGTCAACCCCCAGTCCACCTTGCTGCTGGGCCAGGCCCGGGGCTGCGCGCTGACGGCGCTGGTGTCGCAGAACCTGCCAGTTGCCGAGTACACCGCACTGCAGATGAAAAAAGCCGTGGTCGGCCATGGGCGCGCTGCCAAGAACCAGATCCAGGAGATGGTGCGCCGCCTGCTGCAGCTGCCTGGCCTGCCCGGCACCGATGCGGCCGATGCGCTGGGCCTGGCGATCACCCACGCCCATGCGGGCCTGGCGATGGCGCGCATGGCCGAGGCCAGCCCCTTGCAACGCCGCCAGCACGCGATGTACAAGGCCGGGCGCAGCTACTAGGCAAGAACCCACCGGTGCCTCTGCGGCCTGGTGAGCCACCCCGCCTGCAGCGCGCAGGCAAAAAAAAACCTGTGCATCGCTAGCGCGCACAGGTCTGGCCGGCTACAGGCTCCTTATGCGTGGATCCGTGCGCTCCGTGAAGCAGCGCTCGGCACAAGGTGCAACCACCAAAGTAAGCTTTGGAGCGAGGCGCCACACAAAGGTTCGTTGTGGGCGCCATGCAAACCCTCAATTATCGCGACTTCGCAGCGGCTCAATAACCATTGATGACAATATTGGCGATCAGGCCTGTGCCAATGGCGATCAGCAGGTAGTCACCGCCATACTGGATCCATTGGTAGCCCCGGGGTGGCGCGCTGAGCCGGTGGCCGCGCCAATCGCCGACCACATAGCTGTAGCCACGGTACGGTGCTGGCACATAGCCGCCCCGGTACCAGTCATTGCGCGGGCCGATGCCACGGCCCCGGTCCGGCACAACCACGACACGGGGAGGTGGATGGTGGTCATGGCGGTACTCACGGCGCTGCTGCTCGCGGTAGCGGCGGTCCCGCTCGCGTTCGCGCTCCCAGCGGCGGTGGTCGGCATGGTCGCGCCGGTCATCGCGCTGGTAATGGCGGTCACCATGGCGTCCATCGGGCTGGGCCTGTGCAGGCGCGCTAAAAGCCAGGGCGCCGGCCAATGCCAGGGCCAGGCTGCCCATGCTGGCCAGGCGGCTAAAACGGCTTCGGTGCTTGTTCATGACGGAATCCTTTCTGATGAACCAGCGGCTGCTGGTGCGAGCGGCAAGCATGCCCCCATGCAGATTTAACGCCTGTCGGCGCGCCACCGTTTACCCGCAGCTGGATCACCGGGCTGGGATGTGTCATTTGTAAAGTGGGGGAAGAGGCGGCAAAGCCGCATGGACAGTGGGCGGGACCGGTAACGGACCGGCCGGGCGCAGGCCGGGGTTTACCGCACTTTACCTGCCGCGCAGAATGCCAAAGACCGGTTTTAGACCATGCGGCCCACAAAGAGCACCGCAAAGAACGCCAGGCCTGCGACCACGGTCCATTTGATCAGCAGCAGGGACCACTGGCGGTAGCGGCGCTGGCCGGTGCCCAGGTAAAAGCAAAAGCTGAGGGCCGCCATCAGCACCAGCAGCATGAAGATCCAGCGAAACAGCAGCATCCCGGGCGCGGCCTTACCAGGCGAGGGCCGACTGTGCAAAGCCCTGCGGGGCTTCACGCACATGGTCAAAGGTGACGATGTCCCAGGCGTCCTGGCGCTGCATCAGCTCGCGCAGCAGCAGGTTGTTGAGGCCATGGCCCGAGCGGAACGCGCTGTAGGCGGCCAGCAAGGGATAGCCCACGATGTAGAGGTCACCGATGGCATCGAGGATCTTGTGTTTGACGAACTCGTCGTCATAGCGCAAGCCGTCGCTGTTGAGCACCTTGTAGTCGTCCATGACGATGGCATTGTCCAGACCGCCGCCCAGCGCCAGGCCGTTGGAGCGCAGCATCTCGACATCCTTGGTAAAGCCAAAGGTGCGGGCGCGGGCGATATCGCGGCTGTAGTTGCCGATGCCCAGGTCGAACTCATAGGTCTGGCCGGTGGAATCGACAGCCGGGTGCGAGAAGTCGATCTCGAAACGCAGCTTGTAGCCGTGGTAGGGGTCCAGACGCGCCCACTTTTGCGCAGCGCCTTCGCCCTGGCGGATTTCGACCGGCTTGGTCAGACGCAAAAAGCGCTTGGGTGCGTTTTGCAGCTCGATACCGGCGCTTTGCAGCAAAAACACAAAGGACGCGGATGAGCCGTCGAGAATCGGGATTTCCTCGGCTGTCACGTCGATATAGAGGTTGTCGATGCCCAGGCCCGCGCAGGCCGACATCACATGCTCCACCGTATGGATGCGCACATCGCCCTTGCCCAGGGTCGAGGCCATGCGGGTGTCCACCACCGCTTCGGCGTTGACGGGGATATCGACCGGCTCGGGCAGGTCCACCCGGCGAAACACAATGCCCGTATTGGGTTGTGCAGGACGCAAGGTGAGCTCGACCCGCTGGCCGCTGTGCAGGCCCACGCCCACGGCACGGGTTAAAGACTTGATGGTTCGTTGCTGGAGCATAACTCGTTGATTTTACGCCGTACGCCCGCTTGGGACGCGCAAAAATGCCAATCACCCAGATAGTGCAAGCCTTGTAGGACAAACACTTGCCTTGCCGGCCAATCTGTGCACAAAGCCGCTGCCCAACTACTGCGTTGGCAGGCGGAGCGGACAGCGAACAACGACGCAGCCCTCTAATAACAACGCGCTGAGTCCCCGAAAGGTTTCAGCGCGTTGTATTCAAAGCCCAGTCCACCCCAAAGGCTGGACTGGCTTCAACGAAAGCCCCGCAAGGCAATCAGTCTGCCTGCTTGCGCAGGAAGGCGGGGATCTCCAGGTCTTCCATGCCGCTCGACGACATCGCATCGACGCGGGCCGAAGCCGCGTTGCGGCCGGTGCGCCAGACCGAGGGGGTCTTCTTGTCGGCAAAGTCGTTAGCAAAGGCATTGCCCATGGGCACCGCGTTTTGCACACCCAGACCCGAGACGGGGCTGTTGACCGACTGGGGCGTGTAGGCGATGTCGTCGGTACCGGTACGCAGACCTGCGCTGCCCTGGATGACCGAGATGGGCTGGCGCTTGGCCACGGGACGGGACAGGCCGGTGGCCAGCACGGTCACGCGGATCTCGTCGCCCAGCGTCTCGTCATAGGCCGCGCCAAAGATGACATGCGACTCTGGCGAGGCGTAGGCATTGATGGTGCTCATGGCCTGGCGCGATTCGGCCAGCTTCAGGCTGCCCTTGGTCGCGGTCACCAGCACCAGGATGCCCTTGGCGCCCGACAGGTCGATGCCTTCCAGCAGCGGGCAAGCAACCGCTTGTTCCGCAGCGATGCGTGCACGGTCCGGGCCGCTGGCCGTGGCCGTACCCATCATCGCCTTGCCCGGCTCGCTCATCACGGTCTTCACGTCAGCAAAGTCGACGTTGATGTAGCCGTGGTCGTTGATGATCTCGGAGATGCCGCCCACGGCGTTCTTCAGCACATCGTTGGCATGGGCAAAGGCCTGGTCCTGGGTGATGTCGTCGCCCAGCACATCGAGCAGCTTCTCGTTGAGCACCACGATCAGCGAGTCGACATTCGCTTCGAGCTCGCTCAGGCCGCCATCGGCATTGGACATGCGGCGCTTGCCCTCCCATTCGAAAGGCTTGGTCACTACGCCCACGGTCAGGATGCCCATTTCCTTGGCGACGCGAGCGATCACGGGGGCAGCACCGGTGCCGGTACCACCGCCCATACCGGCGGTGATGAACAGCATGTGCGAACCCACGATCGCAGCGCGGATGTCTTCGATCGCGGATTCGGCAGCCTCGCGGCCGTTCTCAGGCTTGCTGCCCGCGCCCAGGCCGGTCTCTCCCAGCTGGATCACGCGGTGGGCATGGCAACGCTCCAGCGCTTGCGCATCGGTGTTGGCCGAAATGAATTCGACACCTTGCACGCTGTTGGCGATCATGTGCTCGACCGCATTGCCACCACCGCCCCCGACGCCGATCACCTTGATCTGGGTGCCTTGGTTGAATGTGTTGCCTTCATACATTTCGATGGTCATTGCCTGCTCCTCTCGCTCTCGCGTCAACATGAGAAAAATGGGTTACGAATAATTCACTCTTTAATGAACAATGGATTGCTGGTGGCCCTTTAGGTCTCCAAGGGTCATACCCTTTGAGCCTTGAAGGGCTGCTTTGCGCCAGCCAACAAGTGGTGTCATGCATGGTTAAAAGTTCCCCACAATAAAGTCCTTCAAACGCCCAAATGCCGATTTCACCGAACCGGACTTCTGGGCCACCTTGTAGCCACGCATGCGGGCCATGCGGGCCTCTTCCAGCAGGCCCATGACGGTGGCAGCACGGGGCTGCGCAACCATCTCGGCCAGGGTGCCGGAATACTTGGGAATGCCGCGTCGCACGGGCTTGAGGAAGATGTCTTCCCCCAGCTCCACCATGCCTGGCATCACCGCGCTGCCGCCCGTCAGCACAATGCCCGACGACAGCACCTCCTCATAACCAGACTCGCGGATGACTTGCTGCACCAGCGAGAAAATTTCTTCGACGCGTGGCTCGATCACGCCGGCCAGCGCTTGCTTGCTCAACAGGCGCGGGCCCCGGTCACCCAGACCGGGCACATCGACCTGCGTGTCGGGATCGGCCAGCAGCTGCTTGGCGCAGCCGCTCTCGACCTTGATGTCCTCGGCGTCCTTGGTCGGCGTGCGCAGCGCCATCGCGATGTCGCTGGTGATCAAATCACCGGCAATCGGGATCACTGCCGTGTGGCGGATCGCGCCGCCGGTGAAGATCGACACATCGGTGGTGCCCGCGCCGATATCGACCACGCACACGCCCAGCTCGCGCTCGTCATCGGTCAGCACGGCCTGGCTGGAGGCGAGCGGGTTGAGCAGCAGCTGCTCGACTTCCAGCCCGCAGCGGCGCACGCATTTGATGATGTTCTCGGCCGCGCTTTGCGCCCCGGTCACGATATGGATCTTGGACTCCAGGCGCAGGCCGCTCATGCCGATGGGCTCGCGCACATCCTGGCCGTCGATCGCAAACTCCTGGGGCTCGACCAGCAGCAGGCGCTGGTCCGACGGAATATTGATCGCCTTGGCAGTATCGAGCACGCGCGCCACATCGGCGGCCGAGACTTCCTTGTCCTTGACCGCCACCATGCCGCTGGAGTTGATGCCGCGGATATGGCTGCCGGTGATGCCAGTGTAGACGCGCTGGATGTTCAGGTCGGCCATCAGCTCGGCCTCCTTAAGCGCCTGCTGGATGCTCTGCACCGTCGCATCGATGTTCACCACCACACCGCGCTTGAGCCCGTTGCTGGGCGCCACGCCCAGCCCTGCCAGCTTGAGCTCGCCATTGCCCAGCACCTCGGCGACGACCACCATGATCTTGGCGGTGCCGATGTCCAGGCCGACGACCACGTCTTTGCTATCTCGCGCCATAGTCAGTAGCCCTCGCTGATCAAGTGATTGGTATGGTTCATGTTTCGCATCTCTGTGTTTTATTTTTTGACTGGCGCCCGGCCCGCTGCCGAGGTGCCCGTGGTCACCCCTTGCATGCGCACCGCATAGCCCCCGGCATGGCGCAGATCCGCCGACGTCAGCGATGCCACGCTGCGTCTGTAGGTACCGGTGACTTCAGGCAAAGATTCAACAAATTTACGTACCCGCTCGCTCAGGACATCCTCCCGGCCCTGGCCCATCTCGATGACCGCGCCAGACTGCAAGGTGGCCTTCCAGCTGCCGCTGTTCGACTCGGCCAGCGCCACCAGCGCGTTGTCGAGCTTGGCGTAGATGGGCGCGAGCGCGCGGAACATGGCCAGTACCTCTTGGGAACGCCCAGCCGGGCCCGACAGGTGCGGCAGGTGCAGCAGATCGGGGTCGGCCGAGTCACCTTCAAACATCTGGCCTTCGCTGTTGAGCAGGCGGGACTCGCCCTCCGCGCCCCAGATCGCCGTCGCATCCTGCTCGGTGATCGTCACCGCCAAGGTGCTGGGGAACTCGCGCTTGATGCGCGCCTGGCGCACCCAGGGCGCCTGCTCGAAGATCCGCCGCGTCTCATCGAGGTCCATCGTGAAGAAGTTGCCTTTCAAGGACGGCATCACATTGGCCTGCAGCGACACGGCGCTGTTGTGTTCGAGCTCGCCCTGCACCACGATGCGCGCAATGCTCAGCGCCGGATGGTGGATGGCCCAGCGCACCCCAGCCAGCACCAGCAACGCGCCGCAGCCGAGGAACAATGCCGTGGCCAGCATGTTCATCAGCTTGACGTCGAAGGGGACTGGCATGGTCTGCTCCATGGATCTCATCTCCTTGTCTTACAGCTCCGCACCCTGGGCCGCATCGCTCGATGCATTGGCCAGCAGGTGCAAACACAGGTCTTCATAGCTCATGCCGGTGGCACGGGCCGCCATCGGCACCAGCGAATGGCTGGTCATGCCCGGCGAGGTATTGATCTCCAGCAGGAACAGCTGCTGGTCCGAGGCACGCACCATCACATCGGCACGCGACCAGCCCCGGCAGCCCAGGGTGCGGAAGGCCTTTTCCGCCAGGTCGCGGATCGCCGCTTCCATCTCGTCTGGCAGCTCGCTGGGGCAGAAATACTGGGTGGTGTCGGTGAAGTACTTGTTCTGGTAGTCGTAGTTGCCTTCGGGCGCGACGATCTTGATCACCGGCAGCGCCTGGGCGCTGCGGCCCTGGCCCAGCACCGCGCAGGTGGTCTCCATGCCCTCGATGAACTGCTCGCACAGCACTTCGGGGTCATAGCGGGAGGCCAGCGCATAGGCCTGGGCGCATTCTTCGGGGCTGCTGATCTTGGACAGGCCAATGGTCGAGCCCTCGCGTGCGGGCTTGACGATCATCGGCGCGCCCAGTGCGGCCAGCGCATCGCGCGTGTCCTGTTCGCTGGCGGCCATGCGCCACTCGGGGGTAGACAGGCCCTCAAAGCGCCAGATGCGCTTGGTCATGATCTTGTCCATCGCGATGCTCGAGGCCATCACGCCCGGGCCGGTGTAGGGAATGCCCAGCAGCTCCAGCGCGCCTTGCACCGTGCCGTCTTCGCCATGGCGGCCATGCAGCGCGATGAAGCAGCGCGCAAAGCCTTGCTTGCGCAGCTCGCCCAGGTCCTGCTGCGAGGGATCAAACGCATGCGCGTCCACACCCTTGGACTGCAGCGCAGCGAGCACGCCCTTGCCGGACATCAGCGACACCTCGCGCTCTGCCGAGCTCCCGCCCATCAGCACCGCGACCTTGCCCAAGGCCTTCACATCAATATTGTTCATGGTTTCACTCATACCGCGCTCCCCTGCGGCGCTACACGCTCTTGCCCACCCGCCAATGCCATCACCTTGGCGGCCACCGCACCAATCGATCCCGCGCCCATGCACAGCAGCACGTCGCCGTCCTGCGCCTGGTCCAGAATCTGCTGGGGCAGGCTGCTGATCTGCTCGACAAACACCGGCTCGACCTTGCCAGCCACCCGCACCGCGCGGGCCAGTGCACGGCTGTCGGCCGCCACGATGGGCGCCTCACCGGCTGCATAGACCTCGGCCAGCAGCACCGCATCGGCGCCGCCCAGCACCTGGACAAAGTCCTCAAAGCAATCCCGCGTGCGGGTGTAGCGGTGCGGCTGGAAGGCCAGCACCAGCCGGCGGCCTGGAAACGCGCCGCGCGCGGCCGCAATGGTGGCAGCCATTTCGACAGGGTGATGTCCGTAATCGTCAATAACCGTCAACTCGCCGCCGTTGGGCAGCTGGGCCTGGCCATAACGCTGAAAACGGCGCCCCACACCCTTGAAGCCTTGCAGCGCCCGCTGCAGCGCTGCGTCATCGATACCGATGGCAGCCGCCACACCGACCACGGCCAGTGCATTGAGCACGTTGTGCTCGCCGGGCAGGTTCAGCACCACCTCCAGATCGGGCAAGGCCTGGGCCAGGCGGCGCTGCACGGTAAAGCGCATCTGGCCGTTGTCGGCCTGCAGGTTCACCGCGCGGATCTGGGCGTTTTCGCCCAGGCCGTAGGTCGTGACCTTGCAGGCCACGCGCTCGATGATGTCGCCAACGGCCGGGCTGTCGATGCAGACCACAGCATTGCCATAAAACGGCATGCGGTTCAAAAAATCGACAAAGGCCGTCTTGAGCCGGCCAAAGTCATGGCCATAGGTGTCCATGTGGTCGGCATCGATGTTCGTGACCACCGCCATTACCGGCAGCAGGTTCAGGAACGAGGCATCGGACTCGTCCGCCTCGACCACGATGTACTCACCACTGCCCAGGCGTGCATTGGCGCCGGCGCTGTTGAGCTTGCCGCCAATGACAAAGGTGGGGTCCAGCCCCGCCTCGGCCAGCACGCTGGTCACCAGGCTGGTGGTCGTCGTCTTGCCATGGGTGCCGGCAATGGCGATGCCCTTGCGCAGGCGCATCAGCTCAGCGAGCATCAGCGCGCGCGGCACCACCGGAATGCCCATGGCCCGGGCGGCCACGACTTCGGGGTTGTCGGCCTGCACCGCCGTCGATGTCACCACCGCCTGGGCCTGGGCGATATGCGCCGCATCATGGCCCACAAAGGTGGTGATACCGGCATCGCGCAGATGCACCATGGTGCTGCTGTCCGACAGGTCCGAGCCCGAGACCATATAGCCCAGGTTGTGCAGCACTTCGGCAATGCCGCTCATGCCGGCACCGCCGATACCTACAAAATGAATGCGTTGGATGGCGTGTTTCATCGTGCCACCTCCACGCAGGCATCCGCCACTGCTTGGGCGGCTTCCAATTTCTGCATTTTCTTTGCCTTTTGGGCCATGTCCACCAGGCCCGCTCGCTGCAT
Organism: Comamonas koreensis; assembly: GCF_014076495.1. Lineage (NCBI taxonomy): Bacteria > Pseudomonadati > Pseudomonadota > Betaproteobacteria > Burkholderiales > Comamonadaceae > Comamonas > Comamonas koreensis. The sequence continues at coordinate 4,852,072 of NZ_CP043575.1, forward strand.
ATTCTCTAGCATCTGAGCCAGGTTTTCCGGGGTCAACACGCTTTGTTGCACCAACCAGCCGGCGCCGGCATCCACCAGGAAGCGCGCATTGGCCGTCTGGTGGTCATCCACCGCCGCCGGGAACGGCACAAACACCGCTGCCGCGCCCACGGCGGCCAGCTCGGTCACCGTGCTGGCACCGGCGCGGCAGACGATGACATCGGCATCCGCATAGGCCTTGGCCGCATCGTCGATAAAGGGGGTGAGGCTGGCTTGCACGCCAGCGGCTGCGTAGTTGGCCTGCAGCGCGTCGATCTGCTTGGCGCCGCTTTGGTGCGTGACCACCGGGCGCGCCTCGGGCGCCATCAGCGCCAGCGCCCTAGGGACCACCTCGTTCAAGGCCTTGGCACCCAGGCTGCCACCCACCACCAGCAGCTGCAGCGGGCCACTGCGGCCGGCAAAGCGCTCAGCAGGTTCTGGCTGCTGCAGGAACTCGGCGCGCAGCGGGTTGCCCACCCACTGGCCGCCTGCAATCGCATGGGGGAAGGCGCTAAACACGCGCTGGGCCATGCGGGCCAGCAGCTTGTTGGCCATGCCCGGCACCGAGTTCTGCTCATGCAGCACGATGGGCACGCCGGCCAGCTTGGCCGCCAGACCGCCGGGCACGGTGATATAGCCACCCATGCCAACGACCACATCGGGGCGGACCTTGCGCAGCACGGCGCGTGCCTGCTGCAAGGCCTTCAACAGGCGCAGCGGCATGCCGACCAGCGACATGAGCCCCTTGCCACGCACGCCCGAGAACGCCACCCGCTCCAGCGCAAAGCCCTGGGGCGGCACCAGGCGCTCTTCCATGCTGTCGGGTGCGCCCAGCCAGTGCACGGTCCAGCCACGGCTGCGCAGCTCCTGGGCCACGGCCAGGCCGGGGAAGATATGGCCGCCGGTGCCGCCCGCCATGATCAGTGCCGTCTTGCCGCTCATGATCGCGCCCCCCCGGCACCCATGGCCTTGTTTTCGCAATCGATGCGCAGCACGATGGCAATCGCCACCAGGTTCATCAAGATCGCCGAGCCCCCGAAACTCATCAGCGGCAAGGTCAGGCCCTTGGTGGGCAAGGCGCCCAGGTTCACACCGGCATTGATGAAGGTCTGAAAGCCCAGCCAGATCGCAATACCCTGCGCCACCAGGCCGGAGAAGATACGGTCCATGCGGATCGCCTGGCGGCCGATCTCGACAATGCGGCGGATCATGAAGAAGAACAGACCCAAGAGCGCAATGATGCCGACCAGGCCCAGTTCCTCGCCGATCACCGCCAGCAAGAAGTCGGTATGCGCCTCGGGCAGCCAGTGCAGCTTCTCGACGCTGCCACCCAGGCCCACGCCAAAGATCTCGCCCCGGCCAATCGCAATCAGCGAATGCGACAGCTGGTAGCCCTTGCCCAGCGCATGCTTTTCGCTCCAGGGGTCGAGGTAGGCAAAAATCCGCTCGCGCCGCCATTCGGAGGTCATCACGATCAGCGCAAAGGCAGCCACCAGCACCAGCGCGATCAGGAAGAACATGCGGGCATTGACGCCACCCAGGAACAGGATGCCCATCGCGATCACGGCGATCACCATGAAGGCACCCATGTCGGGCTCGGCCAGCAGCAGCGCGCCGACGATGCCCACGGCCAGCCCCATCGGCAGCACCGCGCGGAAGAAGCGCTCCTTGACCTCCATCTTGCGCACCATGTAATCGGCGGCATACATGATGACCGCGATCTTGGCCAGCTCGGAGGGCTGGAAGTTCATGATGCCCAGCGACAGCCAGCGGCGCGCGCCGTTGACCACCGTGCCCACATGCGGGATCAGCACCGCAATGAGCAGCAGGATCGAGGCAATGAACAGCCAGGGCGCCCAGTGCTCCCAGACCTTCATCGGAATCTGGAAAGTGAGCACCGCTGCCACAAAGCCCAACCCCACGCTCATCAGGTGGCGCTGGAAGAAGTAGTAATGCGCGATCTTGCCAAAGCGCGGGTTGTCCGGCATCGCGATCGAGGCCGAGAACACCATGACGATGCCCCAGGACAGGATGGCCACCACCAGCCAGATCAGCACCTGGTCGGCACCAAAGATAGTGGTGGCACTCGATGGCGTCTGGCGGTATTCATTGCCGCCTACGCGCACCGGCAGGATATCGACAGGCTTTTCCCCGGCCGGCTTGAACCAGCCCGAGAACCTGCTGCGCAGTCCGGTCTCGGTGCTCATGGCTGCACCTCCAGACTAGTGCCGCGTTCCTCGGCCAGCGCCGCAACGGCTTGGCAGAAGACCTCGGCGCGGTGGCCGTAGTTCTTGAACATGTCAAAGCTGGCGCAGGCCGGTGACATCAGCACCGCGTCGCCCGCGACCGCCTTCTGGCTGGCCAGCAGCACGGCCTCATCCATGCTGGGCGCGTGCAGCAGCGGCACACCGGTGTCTGCCAGTGCGGCCTCGATCAGCGGCGCATCGCGGCCAATCAGCACCACGGCGCGCGCATAGCGCAGCACGGGCGCTGCCAGTGGCGAGAAGTCCTGGCCCTTGCCCTCGCCGCCCAGGATCAGCACGATACGGCGCTCGGCACCCAGGCCCATCAGCGCGGCCACCGTGGCGCCCACATTGGTGCCCTTGCTGTCGTCAAAATATTCCACATCGCTGACGATGCCGATGGGCTCGACCCGGTGGCGCTCACCGCGGTACTCGCGCAGGCCAAACAGCATCTGCGCAAAACCAGCGCCCGCCGCATGGCCCAGCGCCAGCGCTGCCAGCGCATTCATCGCGTTGTGGCGGCCCCGGATACGCAGCGCATCGGCAGGCATCAGCCGCTGCAGGAACACATCGTCAGCAGCTGTCTGGTTGCGCTTGTTGCTGGCGCTGTTGCCATCGTCCTGCGCACGCACCAGCCAGGCCATGCCGTTGACCACGTCCAGGCCATAGTCGCCCACCTGGGTCGGCAGATCCAGGCCAAAGCTGATGTGCGGGCGCAGCTGGGGGCGCTGCAGCTTGACCCGCACCGGTGGCGGCAGCATGGCCATCACGGCCGGGTCGTCGCGGTTGAGCACCATCAGCGCATCGCTGCCAAAAATCTTGGCCTTGGCGCCCGCATAGGCCTCCATGCTGCCATGCCAGTCCAGGTGGTCCTGGCTGATATTGAGCACGGTCGCTGCCGTCGGGTTGAAGGCATGCGCATCTTCGAGCTGGAAGCTCGACAGCTCCAGCACCCAGGCCTGGGGCAGGCTCTCGGAGTCAATGTGCTGCGACAGCGTATCGAGCAGGCTGGGGCCGATATTGCCGGCCACCGCCGTGGTCATGCCGGCATGCGCGAGCAATTGCCCCGTGAGCGACGTGACCGTGGTCTTGCCATTCGTGCCCGTGATCGCCAGCACCTTGGGTGCATAGCCATGGGCCTGGGCCAGCGACTGCAGCGCCAGGCTGAAAAGATCCAGCTCGCCGCTGACAGGCAAACCAATGGCGCGCGCCGCATCAACGACCGGGGCCACGGTCTCGGGGCTCAGGCCGGGCGAGCGGTAGACCACACGCACCGGCTGGCCATCGACCAGCGCAGCGGACAACACACCGGCGACAAAACGCACCTCCGGCAGCTCGCTGCGCAGCTGCGCCAAATGGGGCGGCTCCTCACGCGTATCCGCAACCGTCACCTGGGCGCCGCAACGCGCGCACCAGCGCGCCATCGCCAGGCCCGAGATACCCAAACCCAGCACCAGCACCTGCTGGCCCTTCAGCGGGTGCTCCTGCCCTTGGGGCCACTGTGCGGGCACCGGCGCATAGACCACCTCGGCCTCCTGGGGCTGCACATCCACCGCGGTCACCTCGCTGCTGGCCGCGTCCGACACACCGGGGTCGGCAAAGATCTGCGCGACAAAGGCCGCCGCATCCTTGGCGGCCGTCAGGGTCGACACATCGGGCACCGGGGCCATGTCCACCGCCGAGGCGTCGGCGGGTTGATTTACTGCAGCGTCCGCAGCATCGGTGGCCGCAGCGGCTGCACCATCCGCTGCGGCCTCCAGCGCGGCCTCATCGGTGGGCAAGGCCGCATCCGTGGTCGCAAGCGCTTGTGCCTGGACATCATCGCCAGCTGCTGCCACCTCAGGCTGCAACTCGGCAGGCTGCGCCAGCTCATTCGCAGCCACCGGCGCTACCGCTGGCGCCATGGGCGCAGCAGCGGCCTCTGCCGAGGGATCAAGGGGGTGGAGGTGCTCGGTTGACATGGTGCTCACCGCAGCTTCAAGGTAGACAGACCGATCAGACACAGCAGCATCGTGATGATCCAGAAACGCACAACGACCTGGGTTTCGCGCCAGCCGCTCTTTTCAAAATGGTGGTGCAAGGGGGCCATCTTCAACAAACGCCGGCCTTCGCCATAGCGCTTCTTGGTGTACTTGAACCAGACCACCTGCATCATCACCGACACCGCTTCGGCCACAAAGATGCCGCCCATGATGGCCAGCACGATCTCCTGCCGAACGATCACCGCGATCGTGCCCAGCGCACCGCCCAGTGCCAGCGCGCCCACATCGCCCATGAAGACCTGGGCCGGGTGGGTGTTGAACCACAGGAAGGCCAGGCCCGCGCCCGTCATTGCGCAGCAGAACACCAGCAGCTCGCCGGTGCCGCCAATGTGCGGGAACAGCAGGTAGCGCGAGAAATTGACGCTGCCGGTCACATAGGCGAACACGCCCAGCGCCGAGCCCACCATCACCACCGGCATGATGGCCAGGCCATCGAGCCCGTCGGTCAGGTTGACGGCATTGCTCGCGCCCACGATGACCAGGTAGGTCATGATCACAAAGCCCAGCACGCCCAGCGGGTAGTTCACCTGCTTGAAGAAGGGCACCATCAGGCCGGCGTTGGGCGGCAGATCCAGCGAAAAGCCCGACTGCACCCAGTTGACGAACAGGCTCCAGACCTCGGCATTGGTGTTTTCCGAGATACAGAAAACCAGGGCCAGCGCGGCGGCCAGTCCGACCATCGACTGCCAGAAATACTTCTCGCGCGAGCGCATGCCTTCGGGGTCCTTGTTGACCACCTTGCGCCAGTCGTCGACCCAGCCAATGGCACCAAAGCCCCAGGTGACGATCAGCACGATCCAGACAAAGCGGTTGGACAGGTCAAACCACAGCACGGTCGAGATGGTGATCGCCAGCAAGATCAGCACGCCGCCCATCGTCGGGGTGCCGCTCTTGCTCAAATGGCTTTGCATCGCATAGCCCCGGATGGGCTGGCCGATCTTCAGCGCCGACAAGGTACGGATGACCTTGGGGCCGGCCACCAGGCCGATCACCAGCGCCGTCATCGCCGCCATCACCGCGCGGAAGGTCAGGTACTGGAAGATGCGCAAAAAGCCGAACTCGGGCGAGAGGCTTTGCAACCAGCTGGCGAGCACAATCAGCATGCGGCCTCCTCATGGGCGTTCAGGCCCTTGTCTGCGCACGACTGCATCGCCTGCACCACTTGCTCCATCTTCATGAACCGCGAACCTTTGACCAACACACTGCCCAACTGAGGCATCAACTTGCACACCGCATCCTGCAAGGCAGGCATGCTCTCGAAATGCTGAGCACCAGCACCAAAGGCCTGGGCGGCCGACTGGCTTTGGGCACCCAAAGTAAACAACTGGGCGATGCCATGCTGCTTGGCCAGCGCACCGGCCTCGGCATGGAACCGGGGCCCTTGGTCACCCACCTCGCCCATATCACCCAGCACCAAGAGCTGGGCCGCGGGCAGCTCGGCCAGCACCTCGATCGCGGCCTGCACCGAATCCGGGTTGGCGTTGTAGCTGTCATCGACCACCGTCAGGCTGCGGCCGGCGATGGGCAGGGCCAGCGCACGCGAGCGGCCCTTGACCGGCTCGAACACCGACAGGCCCTGGGCAATGGCGGCCAGCGGCACACCGGCGGCATGGGCCGATGCGGCCGCAGCCAGCGCATTGCGCACGTTGTGGCGGCCGGCAATCTGCAGCACCACGGGCGCAGCGCCACCGGGCAGGTGCAGTTGCAAATGCCAGGCGCCCTCTTGCCACTGCACATCGCTGGCAAAAGCCTGGGCGCCATCGGCCTGCTCACCAAAGAGGCAGGTGGCCCGGCCGGCAGCCAGCGCTTGCCACAAGGGGGTATAGGTATCGCCAGCAGGGAACACCGCCACGCCATCGGCTGGCAGCGCGGCCAGCACGCTGCCGTTTTCGCGGGCCACGGCTTCGACCGTGTGCATGAACTCCTGGTGTTCGCGCTGCGCGTTGTTGACCAGGGCCACCTGGGGTTGCGCCATTGCGGCGAGCACGGCGATTTCGCCGGGGTGGTTCATGCCCAGCTCGACCACAGCAGCGCGGTGCGCAGCCGTCAGGCCCAGCAGCGTCAGCGGCACGCCGATCTCGTTGTTCAGGTTGCCACGCGTGGCCCATGCGGCATCGCCGGCATGCGCGCGCAGGATCGAGGCCAGCATCTGGGTTACCGTGGTCTTGCCATTGCTGCCCGTCACTGCAATCAGCGGCAGCGGAAACTGCGCACGCCAGCCGGTGGCCAGCGCGCCCAGCGCCGCCAGGGTATCGGGCACCACAATGCCGGGCAGGCCAGCCTCGGCCGGGTCGGCATGGCACAGCGCGGCCGCTGCACCTGCGGCCTGGGCCTGGGCCAGAAACTGGTTGGCATCAAAGCGTTCACCCTTGAGCGCCACAAACAAATCGCCCGCCTGCAGGCTGCGCGAGTCCGAGTGGACGCGCAGCAGCGGCACAGCACCATCCCCCACCAGCCGGGCCTGGGGGACAAGGGGCTCAATGAAGCCCAGCGCCTGCTGCAGGGTCATCATGCTCATAGGGATTCTTTCCGCTTGGCCAGCGCAGCATGGGCCTGCGCGGCATCGAGAAAGGGCAGCTTCACGCCGGCCACTTCCTGGTAATCTTCATGGCCTTTGCCGGCCAGCAGCACCACATCCTGGCTGGCGGCACGCAGCAGCACCTCGTCGATGGCGGCTGCGCGGTCGGCCTGTACATACCAATGCGCGCTGGGCGTCATGCCGCGCAGAATGTCGTCGATGATGGCCTGGGGCTGCTCGCCGCGCGGGTTGTCGCTGGTCACCACCACCTCGTCGGCACCGGCCTGGGCAATGCGGCCCATCAGCGGGCGCTTGCCGGCATCGCGGTTGCCACCACAGCCAAACACGCACCACAGCTGGCCGCCGCGCTGCACAGCCAGCGGGCGCAGCGCCTGCAAGGCCTTGTCCAGCGCATCGGGGGTGTGGGCGTAATCAATGGCCACCAGGGGCGCACCGGCCTGGCTGACCTGTTCCATGCGGCCCGGCACTGCAGCCAGCCCCGCGCAGGCCTGTGCAGCCTGCTGCAAGCTCGCCCCCAGCACGCGCAGGCTGGCCATCACCTGCAAGAGGTTGAGCACGTTGTACTGGCCAATCACCTGGCTGTGCAGGGTCACGGCAGCGCCTTCGGCGCCGGCCTCTACGACCTCGAACACCAAACCGCGCTCGCCCGCGCGGATGGCCTGGGCAGACAGACGGGCCTGGCTGGGGTTATCCACGGAGACGGTCCACAGATCGAGTGCGCCGCCGGCCAAGGAGGCCGCCAGCGCCGCGCCCCGCGCGTCGTCCAGGTTGACCACGGCCGACTGCAGGCCGGACCAGTGGAACAGAGCCTCTTTAGCGGCCCAGTAGGCATCCATGCTGCCGTGGTAGTCCAGGTGGTCCTGGGTGAAATTCGTGAAGATGGCCAGCCGGATACGGGTGCCGGCCAGGCGGTGCTCGGCAATGCCGATGGACGAGGCCTCGATCGCGCATGCGCCGTAGCCGGCATCGGCAAAGCTGCGGAAGGCGCGCTGCAGCAGCACCGGATCGGGGGTGGTCATGCCGGTCACATCGAGCTGGTGCGGCGGAATGCCCACGCCCAAGGTGCCGACCATCGCGCAGCCCCGGTGCGGCAGCACACCGGATTCGCACAGATGGCTCACCGCCTGGGCCAGCCACCAGCTGATGCTGGTCTTGCCATTGGTGCCGGTGACGGCCAGCACATCGAGCTGCTCGCTGGGCTGGCCAAACCAGGCGCTGGCCATCGGGCCGGTGGCGGCCTTCAAATCGGCCATCGCAGCGACGGGCATGCCTTGCAGATCAAACTGCTCCAGGCCGGCCTGCTCCACCAGGCAGGCGGCCGCGCCGCGCTGCACGGCCTGCGCCACATAGGCCCGGCCGTCATTGACGCCACCGGGCCAGGCGATAAAGGCGTCGCCCGCGTGCACCTGGCGGCTGTCGGTGTGCAAGGTGCCGCCGCGCACGCGCTCGCGCAGCCATTCAACGGCGGCGGCGGTGCTTGTGACAGTGGTCACGGTGGTGGTGGCGCTCATAGCGGCTCCTCCACATCGTTGGCCACAATCTGCGGCTTGACCGACATATCGGGCTGCACGCCCATCAGGCGCAAGGTCTGCTGCACCACTTCGCTGAACACCGGGCCAGCGACGGTACCGCCGTAAAAGCTGCCCTGGCTGGGCTCGTCGACCATCACGGCCACGATGATGCGCGGGTTCTCGATCGGTGCAATGCCGGTGAACCAGGCGCGGTACTTGCCTGCGGCATAGCCCCGGCCCTGCTGCTTGCGGGCCGTACCCGACTTGCCGCCGATGGAGTAGCCCACGGTCTGCGCCTTCTGGCCGGTACCACCCGGGCCGGCGGCCATCCACAGCATGTGGCGCACCAGCTCGGCGGTCTTCTTCGAGAACACCGGCGTGCCCGCAGGGCGGCCACTGCGCTTGAGCATGGTCGCCGGGATCACATTGCCGTCGTTCGAGAACACGGTGTAGGAGCGCGCCATCTGGAACAGCGAAGCCGACAGGCCGTAGCCGTAAGAGATGGTGGCCTGCTCGACCGGCTTCCAGCTCTTCCAGGGACGCAGGCGGCCACTGGCCGCGCCCGGGAAGGCAATCTGGGGCTTTTGCCCATAGCCCAGCGCCGAGTGCACATTCCACATCTCTTGCGGCGACATCTTCTGCGCCACCTTGAGCGCGCCCACGTTGGAGGACTTCTGGATCACGCCATCCACCGTCAGCGCACCATAGTTGTGGGTGTCGCTGATCGTGAAGCCGCCAATCGCATAGCGCCCGGGGGTGGTGTCGATGATCGTGGTGTTCTTGACCCGGCCCAGCTCCAGCGCCGTGCCCACGGTGATGGGCTTCATCGTCGAGCCGGGCTCGAAGGTATCGGTAATCGCGCGGTTGCGCAGCTGCTCACCGGTCAGGCGCGAGCGGTTGTTCGGGTCGTAGCTGGGGTAGTTGGCCAGCGCCAGCACTTCGCCGGTGTGGGCATCCATCACCACGACACTGCCGGCCTTGGCCTTGAAGGCGGCCACCTGGTCGCGCAGCTTCTGGTAGGCGAAGAACTGCACCTTGCTGTCGATGGACAGCTGGATGTCCTGGCCCTCTTGCGGCGGCGTCTCCACGCCCACGCCTTCGACGATGCGGCCCAGGCGGTCCTTGATCACGCGGCGCGAGCCGGCCTTGCCGCCCAGCTCGGTGTTGAAGGCCAGCTCCATGCCTTCCTGGCCCTGGTCTTCCACATTGGTAAAGCCCACGACGTGGGCTGCAGATTCACCTTCGGGGTACTGGCGCTTGTATTCCTTGCGCAGGTAGATGCCCTTGACATCCAGCGCCTTGATCTTCTGCCCGATATCCCAATCGAGCTGCCGCTTGATCCAGACAAAGGACTTGTCCTCATCTGCCAGCTTGGCATCGAGTTGCGCCAGCGGCATGCCCATCAGCTTGGCGATCTCGCCAATCTTGGCCTTGATCGCCGGATCGGCCTGGTCCACATCTTCGGGAATCGCCCAGATGCTGGCAGCGGGCACGCTGGACGCCAGAATCAGGCCATTGCGGTCGAGGATGCGGCCCCGGTTGGCCGGCAGCTCGATCGTGCGGGCAAAGCGCACTTCACCCTGGCGCAGGAAGAAATCATTGCCAATGACCTGCACATAGGCGGCGCGGCCAATCAGGCCGGTAAAGGCCAGTGCCAGACCAATCATGATGAAGCGGCTGCGCCACATCGGCGTGCGCTCGGCCAGCAAGGGGCTAGTGGAGTAGCGCATGTCCTTGCTCATGGGGCCACCGATCCGTTGCCTGGCTCAGGCACATACACCGTGACGGCTGGCGTGGCTGTCTGCATGCCCCACTTTTCGCGGGCGAGCTGCTCCAGCCGCAGCGGCGTGGCCTGGGCGCGCTTTTCCACCTGCAGGCGCTGGTGGTCCGTCTCCAGCTGGCGCGACTCGGCCAGTGCGCGGTCGAGTTCGGTGAACAGCTTGCGCGATTCATACTGCGACTGCACCAGCGCCATCGCGCTGATGATCGTCACCATGAGCAGCAGAATGTTCAGGCGCAGCAGCACAGCCACCCCCTGTTGCATGGTCCGGGCAGGCCGCGGCGCATCATGCCGCCACCTCGGTGCGTTCGGCCACCCGCATCACCGCACTGCGGGCGCGTGGGTTGGCCGAGACTTCTGCCTCACTGGGTTTGATGCGCTCGAGCGCCTTGAGCAGCATCGGCTTGGGCGCGGCAAAGGGTGCGCGACGGTCGAACACCTCTTTGGAATGCTTGGCAATGAACTGCTTGACGATGCGGTCTTCCAGCGAGTGGAAGCTGATCACCACCAGACGGCCGCCGGGAGCGAGCACCCGCAGACTGGCCTCTAGCGCCTGTTCGAGCTCTTCAAGCTCGGCATTAATGAAAATCCGAAGAGCCTGGAATGTCCGCGTAGCTGGATTTTGCCCAGCCTCGCGGGTCTTGACTGCGCCAGCCACGAGCTCGGCCAGATCGGCAGTGGTGGCGACTGGCGAGCCAGCCTCCCGCCGCGCAACAATCGCCTTTGCAATGGGCCCAGCAAACCGTTCTTCACCGAAGTCACGAATCACCTCCGCTATTTGCTGTGTTTCCGCCTCTTGCAACCACTCGGCCACACTCTGGCCTCGGGTGGTGTCCATGCGCATGTCGAGCGGGCCATCGAAGCGGAAACTGAAGCCGCGCTCGGGACTGTCGATCTGCGGGGAGCTGACCCCCAGATCCAGCAGCACGCCGGCCACCGAAGCGGCAGGCAGCTGCGCCATGTGGCTGAAGCCCTCATGGCGAATGGCAAACCGGGCGTCGGCAATCTTGCCAGCCTCGGCAATCGCCTCCACGTCCTTGTCAAAAGCAATGAGCCGGCCCTGGGCCGGCAGCTTGGACAGCACCAGGCGGGAATGCCCGCCTCTGCCAAAAGTCCCATCGACAAAGACCGGGTCCATCTCGACCCTGGCCTCCAACAAGGCGTCCACGGCCTCGTTGAGCAAGACGGTGGTGTGCAGGTAGTTCTTGGTTTCCACATGCACCTCAGAATGCAAAGTTATCCAGGGCGTCGGGCGGCAGATTCTGCAGGGCTTCGGCCTCCTGCTTCTCGTACGTCGCCTTGTCCCACAATTCAAAATGGCTGCCCATCCCCATCAGGATCGCGTCCTTGGTGATGTTGGCCGCAACACGCAGCTCGGGGGACACCAGCACACGGCCGGTGCCATCCATCTCCACATCCATCGCGCTACCCAGAAAAATCCGCTTGAGCACCTGCTCGCCCATCTTGACCTGCGCCATGCGCGCGCTGAAAACCGCCCAGGCATCCTGCGGGAAGATCATCAGGCAACCATGGGGATGGCGGGTAATGGTGAGCGTGGGTCCGGGCTTCGTCAGCGCGTCGCGATGCCGGGTCGGTATCGATAACCGACCTTTCGCATCAAGACTGAGTGAGGAAGCTCCTTGAAACACGGTGTGGACTCTGGTTGGGGTTTCGGAGGGAGTAAGTGCACTTTTTCCCACAAAACTGCACTTTTCCCCACTGTATCAGGAATTCCAGATCGCGCCACACTTCAACACAATGATTTGCAATGAAAATACAAGTAAATCAATAACTTATAACGCACTTCAAGCAAAAACCGCTATGAAATTCTTCTTATTTGATAGGCACTTACAATCGCCTCTATATCCAGACTCTTAGCAAAATTGACGCCATCAGGGATTACCATCTGATCGTCTTTTGTTACAAAACTAGATGTTCTCCTACAAGCCCACATGCGGCGGCTGGCCGAAAAGCAAGTGCCCGCCAACATGGGCGGGCACGCGGTTCAGAATGCGCGCTGCCGCGCACCTTATGGCTAGAGGATATAACGCGATAAATCCTCGTTTTGGCTCAACGAGCCCAGGCGCTGGTCCACATAGGCGGCGTCAATCACCACCGTCTGTCCGCCCAGCTTGGTGGCCCCAAAGCTGATCTCTTCGAGCAGGCGCTCCATCACCGTCGCCAGGCGGCGCGCGCCGATGTTCTCGGTGCGCTCGTTGACGTCAAAAGCGATGCGCGCCAGGCGCGTGATGCCGTCGGCTTCAAACTGCAGCTTCACGCCCTCGGTGGCCAGCAGCGCTTCGTACTGCTTGATCAGCGACGCATGGGTCTGCGTCAGAATGGCCTCGAAATCCTGCACCGACAGCGAGCCGAGCTCGACGCGGATCGGAAAACGCCCTTGCAGCTCGGGGATCAGGTCGCTGGGCTTGGCCAGGTGAAAGGCGCCCGAGGCAATGAACAGGATATGGTCGGTCTTCACGATGCCGTACTTGGTCGAGACGGCCGTGCCTTCGACCAGGGGCAGCAGGTCGCGCTGCACGCCCTGGCGCGAGACATCGCTGCCGCTGGTTTCCTGGCGCGTGGCGACCTTGTCGATCTCGTCGATGAAGACGATGCCGTTTTGCTCGAGGTTCTCGATGGCCCGGGATTTGACATCTTCCTCGTTCACCAGCTTGGCCGCCTCCTCATCGGTGATCAGCTGTAGCGCTTCGCTGATCTTGAGCTTGCGCACCTTGCGCTTGTCCTGGCCCATCTGGCTGAACATGCCGCGCAGCTGCTCGGCCATCTCCTCCATACCCTGGGGGCCCATGATCTCGAGCTGGGGCTTGGCCTCGGCCACCTCAATGTCGATCTCCTTGTCATTGAGCTCACCCTGGCGCAGCTTCTTGCGAAACACCTGGCGCGTGCTGGTATCGGGCGCGGCTTCACCGGTCCGGGCGGGCGGCAGCAGCGCATCCAGAATGCGCTCTTCGGCGGCGTCCTCGGCACGCACGCGCAGCTTCTTCACGTCCGATGCGCGGGTCTGTTTGACGGCCACCTCGGCCAGATCGCGGATGATGGCATCCACATCCTTGCCCACATAGCCCACCTCGGTGAACTTGGTCGCCTCGACCTTGATGAAGGGCGCATCGGCCAGCTTGGCCAGGCGCCGGGCGATCTCGGTCTTGCCCACACCCGTGGGGCCAATCATCAGGATGTTCTTGGGCGTGATCTCCTGGCGCAGGCCGTCAGCGACCTGCTGGCGGCGCCAGCGGTTGCGCAGCGCGATAGCGACGGCGCGCTTGGCATTGGCCTGGCCAACAATATGGTTGTCGAGTTCGGAAACGATTTCCTGGGGTGTCATCGAGGACATAGTGCAAAATCCGGTTGGCACCCGCCGGGCAACGGGTACAGCAGTCGATCAATGGGAGATGGGGCGGCAGGTGGCGCGCCGGCCTGCCAGACGCTCACAAGGTCTCAATCGTGTGGTGCATATTGGTGTAGATGCACAGCTCGCCGGCGATGCCCAGCGATTTGCGCACCACCTCTTCAGCCGACAGATCGGTGTTGTTCAACAGCGCCTTGGCCGCCGAATGCGCATAGGCGCCGCCCGATCCAATGGCCACAATGCCCTGCTCGGGCTCCAGCACATCGCCATTGCCAGTGATGATCAGCGATGCCGAATGGTCAGCCACCGCCAGCATGGCTTCGAGGCGGCGCAACACGCGGTCGGTGCGCCAGTCCTTGGTCAGCTCGATCGCTGCGCGGGTCAGCTGGCCCTGGTGCTTGTCCAGTTTGGCCTCGAAGCGCTCAAACAAGGTGAAGGCATCGGCCGTCGCGCCGGCAAAGCCGGCCAGCACCTTGCCGCCATAGAGCTTGCGCACCTTGCGTGCGGTGCCCTTGACGACGATGTTGCCCAGGGTGACCTGGCCGTCGCCGCCAATAGCGACCTGGATGCCTTGCGGCGTTTCGCGCCGAACGCTGAGAATGGTTGTGCCGTGATACTGTTCCATAGTCTTGCCTATATGGAGCCTGGCCCGGGTTTTCCAAGGCGGAGGCGGCGCAGCAGGCAGAAAAAAACGCACCCGCAGGTGCGTTTGTTGCCCACTCGCGCTGCCCCATCAGTTTTCCCGCTGGTTGACGATGGAGTGCTCGTTGATGCCGATCAGGTTGAAGAACACGGCATTCAAGCGGTGCAGGTTGCCAAAACGCACCAGCACGTTTTTCTGTTGGCATTCGGCCACCCAGTTGAGCACCGAGCCGGCCGCGACAAAGTCGATGCGCATCAGGCGGTCGCAGCGTACCGTGAACGGCATGCCCGGCTCCACCATCGGCGTGAAGGTGTCGAGCTGCCGAGAGACATCCCCTTCGACAATCCCTTCGAGCACGGCCTGCGGGCTGTCGGCGACCACCGGCTTTCTCTCGGGCAGATCAAAGCCCAGCGACATATCCGGCGCAGCGGGAGCACCAGAGCGTGTGCTGTCGCTGCTGGTTTCGGCCCGGGGCGCGACCCAGGATGGCGGCGATACCTCGTAGGTGATGCAGTAATCGAGCGCGGCCGCTTCAAAATCCTGCTCCAGCTGCAGCAAACGCAAAAAGGCCATGCGCAGCGACCAGCGCTCCTGGGCCACCGCGTTGTCGCCCACCGGCGTTTGCGCCTCCAGCACCGAGAGCAGATGGTCTGCCCCGACAAAGACCAGGCGCGCATCGGGCTGGTCCGCCCATGCACGGAACTGGGCCAGCAGCGCGGCGACCACCTCATCACGCACCTCGGTCACGCGGGACCAGTTCAGCGTCCAAGGGGGCGCATAGCGCTTGAGATTGCCTTGCAGGCCGCTGAGTGCCGCGCTGCTGAGCACCGGAGGCGCCTGCCAGTTGAGCAGCCGCACCTCTTGCGCGGAGGTGTCGCCCGCCTGCAGCGCCTTGGCACCCAGCTCTTGCGGCATCGAGAACCACACGGGTGCTGAGCGCCCATATTTGCTGGCAAATTCAATCGCGTGGAAATCAAACCTGGTCTGGTCACCGGTAGCGCGGTACAGGTCAAACAAGGTCAGCCAGATCGTCAGCTGCCCCATCAGATCGCCACGGCGCTGCTGTACCAGGGCCAGCAGCGAGGCCTCGGCCCCGGCTGCATCGCCGTTGGCAAACAACACGGCTGCTTCTTCCAGATCGGTATCGTGGATGAACCGGCCCGACTCGACCTGGGCATCAAAGGCGGCCGCGGGCAAGGCCGCAGGGGCGGCTGGCGGCAGCGCCACCGGTGCAGCGGCGGGTACCACAGGCACGGCTTCGGCCAATAAGGGCGCCGCAGCAGATGCAGCGGGCACCGGCGCACTGACCGGCGTGGCCTCGGCAGGGGCAGGATCGGCCGCAGCCGCAGCGGCGTTGTCGCCGGACCACCACTGCTTGGACATCTGCCGCTCGATCTGGTTGATTTTCTCGATGGTGTGCGAGGGATGGGCATGCTTGCCCGCCGCAGCGGCTGCGGCGTCGGGCGCCACCCCGCCTTCGAGCATGGCCGCCGAGCTGGCGGCCCCATCGGCGCCAGCGCTGCTGGACTTGTTGGCTTCGCGCCGGATCTTGCGCAGCTGGTCGAACTCCAGCTTGCGCACAAAATCATTGCGGCGCTTGCGCTCCATGATCTCCTTGAGCGCCTGCTTGGAAAACTGCGCTTCAGGGTTCTCCGGCTCCGGCGTCTTGTCCAGCTCCGACCACTGCGTGGTGGGTTTGGTTACAAAGCGCACCACCTTGGACAACAAACCCTTGGTTGGCTTTTGAGCCTCACTCATGGTTACTCCCTCCCCTTGTGTGTCCGGTGCGCTGCCCCAGCCTCAATCACCAAACATTTTTTGTTTCAATTCACGGCGCTGCTGCGCTTCCAGCGACAAAGTGGCCGTAGGACGCGCCAGCAGACGGCCCACCCCGATGGGCTCGCCCGTCTCGTCGCAGTAGCCATAGTCGCCCGCATCGATGCGGCTGATCGACTGGTCGATCTTCTTCAAGAGCTTACGCTCACGGTCGCGCGTGCGCAAGACAAGCGCATGCTCTTCCTCAATGGTAGCGCGGTCTGCTGGATCGGGCACGACCACGGTGTCTTCACGCAGGTTTTCCGTCGTGGCATCGGCATTGAGGTGGATGCCGGTCTTCAGCTCCACCAGCTTCTTGCGAAAGAACGCCAGTTGGATGTCGTTCATGTATTCGCTCTCCGGCATCGACAGCACCTCATCGTCAGTGAGGGTGTCTACCGTCTTGGACTTCCAAGCATTGGCCAGCTTGGCGTCGCGTTTAGGGATGGTTTGCGTAGTGGTAGGCATAGTTCTCTCGACTGGCTAGCGCAGTTCTTACATGCGACGGATGTCCGTCTCGTTACAAAAGGTGCAAAGCCCGGCAGGCTCCGCCCCCTGATCAACTTGCCCGCGTCCCACAGGGACCCAGGCACATCTATGAAGTCGGGCCGGTGCCCGCAACTCCGTCATCTTGCAGGCCACCCCGGCCAGCACCTGGCAGGGTAAAGCTCGCTTGCACAAGCCTCCTTCTCCTTCAGCGCCGTGTCCAACAGGCCAAAGCCCCTCAAACACTGCGCTCTCTCATCGAAATCTTCAGGACGAACCACGGAAACCGTATCTCGCCGCATGCCTGCTTTGCTGCATTTCGGGCCGCGATTGTATATGGCATCGCTGCACAGCAACAAGTGGATGCAGCCCGGATGCAACGGGGGGTTTCCCCGGGGTCTCATCCCCGGGCCGCCCCTCGCGGGCGATCAGGCCTCCACCACGCACTGGTCCAGGCCCTGGCGCAGGATGTCCTGCGGCAGATCAATTCCGATGAAGACCATCTTGCTCTGGCGGCGCTCGTCGGCAGCCCACTCGGGGCCCAGATCGCTGCCCATCAGCTGGTGCACGCCCTGGAAAATCACCTTGCGGTCGGTGCCCTTCATCGCCAGGACCCCCTTGTAACGCAGCATGCGCGGGCCATAAATGTTCACAATGGCGCCCAGGAAGTCTTCCAGCTTGGCGGGATCAAAGGCCTTGTCCACACGGTAGACAAAGCTTTTCACATCATCGTCATGGTGGTGGTGGTGCGGGTGGTTGCAGTGCTCGCCATGCGCGTGGTCGTGCCCGCAGTTCTCGTCGTGCACATGGCCGTGGCTATCGCCGTGGTCATGGTCGTGGCCGCAATGCTCGTCATGCACATGGCCGTGGTCGTGGCCCTCTTCCTTGAGGAAGTCCGGGTCGATGTTGAGCGTGGCATTGAGGTTGAAGCCGCGCAGATCGAACACGTCCTTGAGCGGCACATCGCCAAAATGCACGGCACGGATCGGTGCGCGCGGGTTCATGTGCTTGAGGCGGTGGACCAGCGCGTCCTTGTCGGCCTCGGTCACCAGGTCGGTCTTGGACAGGAAGATCTGGTCGGCAAAGCCCACCTGGCGGCGCGCCTCCTGGCGGGTGTCGAGCTGCTGGCCGGCGTGCTTGGCATCCACCAGCGTGATGATGGAGTCGATCAGATAGGTTTCGGCGATTTCTTCGTCCATGAAGAAGGTTTGCGCCACCGGGCCGGGGTCGGCCAGGCCCGTGGTTTCGATCACGATGCGCTCGAAATCCACCAGCCCCTTGCGGCGCTTGGCTGCCAGCAGCTGCAGCGCTTCGCGCAAGTCCTCACGGATGGTGCAGCAGATGCAGCCATTGCTCATCTGCAGAATCTGTTCCTTCGATTCGGTCTTGAGGATGTCGGTATCGATGTTCTCTTCGCCGAACTCGTTCTCGATCACGGCGATCTTCATGCCGTGCGACTCATGCAGCACGCGCTTGAGCAGCGTGGTTTTGCCCGAGCCCAAGAAGCCCGTGAGGATGGTGACTGGAATGAGTGACATAGGACCCCTGATAGTTACACAAAAGGCAGCGATTACAAGCCGCGCCCCGCGCCAGGCTTGCCCGCCCACGGCCCAGCGCACAAGCTCAGGCCTTTGTATCAAACACCGTTATATGGGGCCATGGCAGGCAATATCAAGACAGCCACAGGTAATTTCTGTGGCGATGCCGACAGCGGGCTATTGTGGCATGTTTTGCAAGCCGATCACATTCAGGCATGCGCCGGTTCAATCCCAAGCCGCAAAACAGAAATCTGCTATCAAATCTATAACAGATCGCTGCCAGGCTGCTGCCTGTGGCCACCGTCCCGCCCCCGAGCGCGTCAGAACCGCTCGTAGCCTTGCAGGTAGCGCCACTGCCCCTGGGGCAGCTTGCTCAGCGAAATCCGGCCGATGCGCAAACGCTTCATGGACAGCAGCTCCAGGCCCAGCGCTGAACAAATGGTCGGCAGCCATTCGGGCGCGACCCGCTTGAGCGCGAACCGCAGATGGGTTTCGTTCTGCCAGCTGGCCTTGAGGGGCGGCAGGCGCTCGACATCCACATACAGCCCCTGGGCCAGCAAGGCCAGGCCATCGTCGATGATTTGCCCCTGCACCTCGACCAGGCATTCCTGCTCGAGCAAATCCGCTTCTTCGCTCAGATGGCGGATGATGCGCGGGTCCTGGCTGTAGACCACCAGGCCGCTGGCAGCGCGCGGGATGGGCAGCAAAAACTGCTGGTGGCGAAAATGGCGCGCCACGGGCCGGGCAGGCTGGGGGGTATCGACATCGGCCAGGTTATCGGGCGTCAGCAGGTCCAGCGCACTGAGGCCCTGGCGCCCGGGCTCGAGCGCGCGCAGGCTGTAGCCCGCAGGCTTGTGCAGCAGCAAGGTGACCGGCTGGATCGGGCGCAGATCGGCGCCGCGCTGCAGCAGCACGGTCTGGCTGGGCAGCACACGGGCGCCCGGAGTGTCCTGGATCTGGCCATCCACCGTCACAAAGCCAGCATCGATATAGTGCTCGGCTTCGGCGCGCGAGCAACCGATGTCGCTGGCCAGGCGTTTGGACAGGCGGATGGCTTGGGGGTCTTGGGCTTGCATGGGGCAGCAACTGTGCGGCGTGGCGCGGCAACGCGCGATCCGCTCCTTAAAAAATAGCAAAAGCTCTGCAATCACAGAGCGCAAACGCCATTTTAATCGCCGCCCATCGCCAGCGCCCGATCGGCGCTTTGCGGCCTTGCCTTTGACCCGGTGGGGACTTCAGGCCGGCGCAAAACGCAGGCGAAACCGCGCGCCGCCCCGCGACGAGCTCTCGGCCAGCGCCACCCCGCCTTGCAGCTCGGTCAGCGCCTGCACGATGGACAGCCCCAGGCCCGAGCCCTCCCGCTTGCGCCGGCCCGGGGCCATCGCAAAGCGCCGGAAGGGATGCGTGCGCAGCTCCTGCGGCAGCCCCGGCCCGGCATCGCTGACCAGCAGCTCGATCCAGATATGCCCCTGTGCATCGCGCAGGTTGCGCACCTCCACCTCCAACCAGTGCCCGCTGGCCGCGTGGCGCACGGCATTGCCCACCAGGTTGGCAATGATCTGGCGCATGCGCAACGGGTCGGCACGGATGGTGCTGACCGCATCGTCCTCGGGCAGCACTTGCGACAGCACCATCTGAGCGTGCTGCAGTTGGGGCTGCAATTCCTGAAGACTTTCGCGCACCAGTGCCCCCAGGCTCAGGCGCTCCTTGCGCAGCGACATCTCACCGGCCTCGGCCATCGCCAGCGTATGCAGGTCGTCAATCAAGCGGCCCAGGTGCTCGGTCTGCGCCAGCAGCAGCCGAAACTCCTGATCGCTGGGCGCAATGACGCCATCGCACATGGCATGCAAATGGGTCTTGAGCACCGACAGCGGCGTGCGCAGCTCATGCGAGATGGAGGCGGCCGACGCCTGGCGCTCGGCATTGAGCTTTTGCAGCGCGTCGATCATCGCGTTGAAGGTGTGCACCACTTCCTTCAACTCACCGTGCGCGCCCTCTTCCACCACGCGTGTCGAGCTGAAGTCACCGTGCGCCACGCGCTGCGCCACCTCCACCATCGACGCCAGCGGCCGGGTGATATAGCGCGAGACGAAAAAACCCATGGCCAGGCCAAACGGCAGGCAGACCAGCAGACCGATGAACAGCGACACCTGCTCGCCAAAGAACACCTCGCCACGCCAGTATTCGCCATAGATCTGCATGGCACGCGGGCTGTTGTCCAGGTCGCGCTCGATCAGGTCGTCCAGCTCCACCCGCACCGCGCTGGGCAGGCTTTGGTAGAACTGGTTGTACTGCACCGCATTGAAGGCCCAGGCACAGGCGCTGAGCAGCGCAATGGTGCTGAGCAGCGTGCCGGCAATCCAGAAGCCAAAGCGGACCCAGATGCGGTTCAGTCCCCGGGCCATAGGCGGTACCCAATGCTGCGCACGGTCTCGATCAGCTCCTCCTGGCCGGCCAGCTGCAATTTGCGGCGCAGCTTGGACAGGTGCGAGTCGATCACCCGCTCCAGTGCGTCGCTCTCGGGCAGGCACTGCTCGATCAGCTGCGCGCGTGAAAAACAGCGCCGCGGCTGGGAGGCCAGCAGGGCCAGCAGCCGGAACTCGGTCAGGGTCAGCGGCAACGGTGTTGCCTGGCCCTGCGCGTCGTAGACCCGGGCACTGTGCTCGGCGGGGTTGATCTCCAGCGCGCCCACCCGAATGGGCGCCATCGGTGCAGCGGGGGCCTTGGGCTGGCTGCGGCGCAACACGGCGCGCACGCGCGCCACCACTTCGGCGGGGTTGAAGGGCTTGACCACATAGTCATCGGCCCCCAGGCGCAACGCCACGAGCTTGTCCACGTCATCGGCCAGCGCCGTCACCATGATCACCGGGGTCTGGCCCTGGTCGCGGATGAAGCGCAGCACATCGACCCCGTCGATGCCGGGCAGGTGGATGTCGAGCAGCACCAGGTCGGGCTGGTTTTGGCGAAAAAGCTGCAAGGCCTGCTCACCATCGCGTGCAAACAGCGTACGCAGACCGTCGCGCTCCAGGTAGGCGACCAAAATCGTGGCAATGCCTGGCTCATCCTCCACGACGAGCACCAGCGGAGCGGCCACAGGTGGCGTAGGTAGTTTCATGGCAGACACCATCGCAAGTAGGTTCCAGCGGCGCCTCACAGGGCGCCCAAAAGCGGTTGAAGCAAGCCATTATGACCGTGCCGCTCGCCCGCTGCACGCCTTGGCGGCCTCCATGTTTTCTCCATCATTTGTGCAAGCTTACGCAAGCTTGGCAGGGTTGAATGGCCCGCATATTTGTCCTGCCTCTGCGGTCAGGCCGCCCCGGTCTGCACCGGCCAAGAACCGACTCCATTGCACGTGAAACCCTTGTTCTGCAAAACACTGCTGGCGCTGGCACCTGCCGCTTTGCTGGCCGGTTGCATGACGCCTGCGCAACCCCCGCTCAACCCCGACACCCCGGCACAGTGGCGCCAGGCGGGCGGCAGCGCACCCCATGCGCATGCCGTCAAGGCCGCCGACCTGAGCGCCTGGTGGACGCTCCTGGGCGACCCGGCACTGGACAAGCTGGTGGAGCAAGCACTGGCCCAGAACCTCGATTTTGCCCAGGCGCAAGGCCGGCTTGAGGCCCAGCGAATTTTGCTGGGCACGGCCACCGCCGCCTACAAGCCAGCGTTCAGCGCCGGCGTGCGCACCTTGCAGGATGTGGCCGCCCTCGACTCCTACTTCCACGCCAGCCTGGACATGGGCTGGAACCTCGGCTTGTTTGGGGCCTATGAATCCAGTGCGCTCGATGGCCAGGCGCAACTGCTCGATGCCCAGGCACAGCTGCAGGCCGCCAGGGTCCAGCTGGTCTCCCATGTGGTGCAGCGCTATCTGGACATCTGCGTGGCGCAGCAGCAACGCTTTGTGCTGGACCAGCAGCTGCAGCTCGATGCGCGCCGGCTGCAGCTGCAGCAGGTGCGTGTGCAGCAGCGCATGGGCAGCGCCGAGCAGGTGCAGCAAGCCCATCTGGAGCTCAACCGCAGCCGCGCGCAGGAGGCCGATCTGCTGCAGCACCAGGCACGCGCAGCGCATGCGCTGGCTGCACTGCTGGGCCGCAGCGAGCCCGAAGCCGCCTGGCTGGCCACTTCCAGCACCCCCCACATCCCCAGCGCCACTGCGCTGCGCCTGCAAGTACTGCCCGCCGAGCTGCTGCGCAGCCGCCCGGCCATCCTGGCGGCCGAAGCCGCGGTGCAGCGCGCCGCCGCCGCAGCGGGCCTGTCGAACTCGGCGCTCTACCCCCGCTTTGCGCTGGGGGGCTCATTGCTGTACTCCTACAACCTGACGCAGAACCGCCGCTCCAGCTCCAACCAGGTGCCCTCGCTGGGCCCGGTGATCGACATTCCGCTGTTCGACTGGGGTCGACGGCGCGCGCAGGCCGATGCCGACGAGCTGGAGATGAACAACGCCGTCAAGGCCTACCGGCAAAGCGTGCTCGACGGCGTTGCCGATGTGGAAACCGCGCTGGCCGGCCTCACTGCCCAGCAGCAACGCCAGCAATCGCTCGATACCCAAACACCGCTGCTGCGCAGCCGCGCCCAACAGCTGCAGCGCCGCCAGCAGCTGGGCCTGGCCAGCGAGCTCGATACGCTGGAGCCCCGCCGCCAGCTGCTGCTGCACGCAAGCCAGCAGAGCGTGGCGCAAGCTGCTCAGGCGCTGGCCTGGGTGGCGCTGTTCCAGGCGCTGGGCGGCGCCCCACTGCCGCCGCAAACCCCACCCGGCACCGCAGGGGCCACGCCATGATTGCGCTGGCCCGCAAAACCCTGGTCTACGAATGGCGCCGCTTTGTCCCCTCGGTCTTCGCGGTGGGCTTTGCCGGTGTGCTGCTGGTGATGCAGGCCGCCCTGGTGCTGGGCATTTTCAGCTCGGCTGCCATCTACATCACCGCCAGCTCGGCCGACCTCTGGGTGGGCTACCCCGGCACGCAGAGCGTGAACTTTGGCCGCAACATCGGCCCCGATGTGGAAATGCGCCTGCGCATGGACCCGGACATCCGAGCCGTCGAGCCCTTTGTCTGGGTCGATGGCGACTGGCGTTCCAACCAAGAGGCAGGCCAGGGCGCCGGCGCGGTGTCGGTCTACCTCTCGGGCATTTCCACCGCCGGCACGGCCATGGTGTTCGATCGGGTCATTGCGCCCTGGCAGCGCAAGCTACTGCGCGAGCCCGGCGCCGTCATCGTCGACCGCGCCGATCTGGGCAGCCTGGCCACCCAGGAAGGCGGTACCGCCTGGATCAACAACCACCGTGTGCGCGTGGTCGCCGCCGTCGATGGCTTGCGCGGCCTGGGCGGTGTCAACGTGCTGGCATCGCTGGAGAGCGCGCACCAGATCGCTGGCAGCTCGCCCAGCCAGGGCAGCACCTACCTGCTGGCCCGGGTGCGCAAAGGTGTGGACAACCAGGCTGTGCAGCGGCGCCTGGGCAGCGAAGCGCGCAGCTTTGGCCCGCACGAGGTCTGGACTGCCGACAGCTTTGCGCACCGCTCCCAGCGCTACTGGATGCTCGATACCGGCGCGGGTGCTGGCGTGCTGTTCATGGCCATCGTCGTCTGCCTGGTCGGCGCGGTCGTCACCAGCCAGTCGCTCAAGAGCGTGGTCGCGGGCTCGGTGCGCGAATACGCGGTACTCAATGCGCTGGGCGTCAGCCGCGCGGCGCTGGGCCGGGTGGTGGTGGAGCAGGCCTGCTGGATCGGCGCTGCCGGCCTGCTGCTCACCACCATCGCCAGCGTGGCCCTTGTCTCGCTCGCCCAGGTCTACCGGGTGCCCGTTGCGCTCAACCTGCAAGCCGTGCTGGCCTGCGCTGCCCTGGTGGCCACGTTGGCGCTGCTGTCCGGCCTGGGCGCGATGCGCGTGCTGCTGCGCACCGACCCGGCCACCTTGCTGCGCTGAAGGACATCGCCATGCCCTCCCCTATCCCCTCCCCTCCAACACCCAGCCTGCAGGCCGTCGGATTGCGCAAGACCTATGTCTCGGGCGCGATCCGCATCCAGGTCCTGCAGGATCTGTCGGTAGATTTGTACGCCGGCGAGCTGACCCTGATATCCGGCCCCTCGGGCTGCGGCAAAAGCACCTTGCTGTCGCTGATGTCGGGCCTGCTCACCCCCGATGACGGCCAGACCTTTGCGCTGGGCCAGAACCTGACGACCATGCCCGTGCGCGAGATGGAGCGCTTTCGGCTGCTGCACACCGGCTTTGTGTTCCAGGGCTTCAACCTGTTCCCGGCGCTGACGGCGCTCGAGCAGGTGCAGCTGCCGCTGGGCTACCTGGGCATGCGGCGCGCCGAGACCTTGAAGCGGGCCCAGGATGCGCTCGATGAAGTCGGCCTGTCCCACCGCGCCCACATGCGGCCAGCCGAGCTTTCGGGTGGCGAAAAGCAGCGTGTGGCCATTGCCCGGGCGCTGGCCAAGGCGCCCCAGCTCTTGTTCGCCGATGAGCCCACCAGTGCGCTGGATGCCGAGAGCGGACAACGGGTGATCGACATCCTTCACCGCGTCGCGCGCAGCCATGGCACCACGGTGCTGTGCGTCAGCCACGACCCGCGCCTGGTCGGGCACGCCGACCGCGTACTGAATATGGAAGACGGTGCCGTCTACAGCGACCGGCGCCAAAACACCCTGATGGAGAACCCCGCGTGACCAAGATTCCCGCAACCCCCTGGCCCTTGCCGCAGGCCTGGCAGGTGCTGGGCCTGCTCTGCCTGGCTGCAGGCGGGCTCGCCGGCTGCTCACCGGCATCGGACAGCCCCCCCGCGCCCAGCACCAGCCAGCAGCACCAAAGCCCAGTCGCCGTAGCCCGGGGCAAGATTGAGGTCGACGGTGGCCTGCTGGAGCTGGCCACCGCCATCGATGGCACCGTCCAGCAGATCGCCGTGCGCGAGGGCCAGCAGGTGCAGGCCGGCCAGCTGCTGCTCAAGGTCCAAGACGAAGACCTGCGCGCCGAGCTGGCCGTCGCCCAGTCCTCGTACCGCCTGGCCCAGGCCAAGCACAAGGCCCTGGCCGCCAAGCTGCCGCTGCTGCAGACCCAGCTCCAGCGCCTGCAGGCCGCCGCCCGCGATGGCGCAGCCGATCTGCAGGACGTGGACAACGCCCAGGCCGCGCTGCGCAATGCGCAGTCCGAGACCGAGGTGGCACAGGCCGAGGTGCAGCTGATGCAGACCAAGACCCAGCAGCTGCGCGAGCGCCAGCGCCTCTATGCGCTGCATGCGCCGGAAGCGGCCACCGTGGTGCATCTGCGCGCCCAGGTCGGCAGCCAGGTACATACCAGCCAGGCGGCAATGCGCCTGCTGCCGCTGCGCCCGCTGCGCATCCGCGCCGAGCTCAACGAGAGCTTTGCCGGCACGGTGCAAAAGGGCATGCGCGCCAGCGTGGTGCTGGACAACGACAGCGCCACCGCGCTGCCCGAGGCCCGGGTGCTGCGCATCAACCCCATGTACGGGCCGTCGACCTTGCAGGACGACGCCCAGCGCGGCCCGCTGCGCGTGGTCGAGTGCGTGCTCGAGTTCGAGACCGCCCCCATCCATGTGCGTGTAGGCCAGAACGTGAGAGTGAGCTTCCATGAATAAATACATGCTTGCGCAGGCGCCCGCTTGCCACAACACCACGGGCTGGATGGTCCAGTCCGACTTTGACGGCACGATCAGCCTGGTCGATGTCACTGACAGCCTGCTGCAGCGCTTTGGCCGGCCCGGCTGGACTGACCTGGAAGACGCCTGGGAGCGCGGCGAGATCGGCTCGCGCGCCTGCATGCAAGGCCAGGTCGCGCTGCTGGACATGAGCCAGCAGCAGCTGGACGCGCACCTGGACAGCATTGCGATCGACCCCGGCTTCCCCGGCTTTGTACAGGCAGCGCAGGCGCTGGGCCTGCGCATGCAAGTGGTCAGCGACGGCATCGACTACGCCATCGAACATGTGCTGGCACGCCACGGCCTGGGCCATCTGGAGGTGATCGCCAACCGCCTGCTGCAGCAGGACACCCGCCGCTGGTCGCTGGAATCCCCCTGGGCCAGCCCGCACTGCAAGCGTGCCAGTGGCAACTGCAAATGCGAGCGCCTGGCCACGCAGAAAGCGCTGGCCGGCCGGGTGCTGTATGTGGGCGACAGCAGCTCGGACTTCTGCGTCTCGCACGAGGCCGACTATGTGCTGGCCAAGTACCGGCTGATCGGTCACTGCGAGCGCCATGGCATCGCCCATGCACCGTTCCAGGGTTTCAGCGATGCCACGCCCTGGCTCCTGCAGTTCATGCAGCAGCAGGAGGCCCTCGCATGAAGGCCAATGACGCACTCGCCCGCCATCTGGCCAGCCAACCCCAGGAAAGAGCGGCAGAAGCGGCCTTGCAGACGCTGTGCCTGACGCCCCATGAATTCGTCATGCCCGGCTCCGGCGCTGCCGCGCGCACCGGCGTGCTGTTGGTGCACGGCCTGACCGGCACCCCCGCCGAGATGCGCCTGCTGGCCAAGGGCCTTCACCGCGAAGGCTTTACCGTCTATGCGGTGCAACTGGCCGGCCACTGCGGCAGCATGCAGGACCTGGTGCAGACGCGCTGGACCGACTGGCTCGCCAGCGTGCAGTCGGCGCTGCTGCGCTTTGGGCCCCATGTCGACCGGGTCGTCGTCGGCGGCCTGTCGATGGGCGCCTTGCTGTCGCTGGCGGTAGCCACCTCCCACCCGCGCCAGGTGGCGGGGGTGGCTGCGCTGTCCACCACGTTCCGCTATGACGGCTGGAGCATTCCCAGCTACACCAAGCTGGCCTTTTTGCTGCCGCTGTTCCGCCTGCTGGGCATTGGCCGCCACCGCGTGTTCATGGAAGCACCGCCCTACGGCATCAAGGACGAGGCCTTGCGCGCCAGGGTTGTCGCGCAAATGCACGGTGGCGACAGCGCTGCCGCGGGCCTGCCCGGCAATCCCTGGTGGTCCATCATCGAGCTGCGCAGGCTCTCGGCCCATGTCCGCAGCCACCTGCGGGATTTGCGCGCGCCATGCCTGGCCATCCACGCCAAGGAAGACGACATCTCCCACCGCTCCAATGCCGAGGACATCGCCGCTGGCGCCGTCCATGCGCAGGTCGAGGTCGTGCTGCTCGACAACTGCTACCACATGATCACCATCGACCGCGAGCGCCGCACGGTGATCGCCAAGGTGCATGACTTTGTAGCCCGCCTTGGTGGCATACCAACACAGGCCGCCACCCATGGGCACTGAGATCACCCCCCTGGTCATCAGCCTGTGGCTGGTCAATGTGCTGGTCGACAGCGGCGGGCAGCTGGCTTTCAAGGCCGCCGCCAGCCAGACCCCGGGCACGGCCACCGGCATGGCGCACTGGCGTTTCATGCTCGTGCGCCCCTGGATCTGGATCGGCGGCGCCTGCTATGTGATCGAGTTTGTCGCCTGGCTGGCCTTTTTGTCGCTGGTGCCCCTGTCCGATGGCGTGCTGCTGGGCAGCATCAACATCGTGGCCATCATGGTGGCCGGGCGCATTCTGTTCAAGGAAAAGCTCGCACCGATGCGGGTCGCGGGCATTGTGCTCGTCTCCATTGGCGTGGCTGTCGTGGGCCTCAAGGGGTGATGGCATGAAACGCTTTTACCTGGTCGGCTTTCTGGTGCTGATGGCCTTTGACACGCTGGCCCAGCTGAGCTTCAAGAAGGCAGGCGATGCCGCGCTGCCGCTGGAGTTCAGCCCCTCCTGGCTCTGGCGCGTGTTTGCCCAGCCCTGGATCTATGGCGCGCTGGTCGGCTATATCGGCGCCTTCTTCACCTGGATGCATCTGCTGCGGCGCGCGCCGGTCGGCCCGGCTTTTGCCGCCTCGCACCTGGAGATCATCTCGGTGCTGCTGCTGTCGCACTATCTGTTCCAGGAGACCATCGGCCTGCCCCAGATTCTGGGCTGCGCGTTCATCATCGCCGGCATTGCCTGCCTGGCGGTGAGCGAAGCCCAGTACCATGGCGCCGCCGAGCCGGCAGAGAAGTTGGCACAGGGCCCGGCGGACAGCGCGGCAGGCGCCCGCGCGGCCGCCCGCTGATGGCAGGCAACCGCCAGGGCCCCCAGCGATGACTGCGCGCCGCATCACGGTACCGCCCACCGCCGGCCTGCCACTGCAGCTGGGCGATCTGCGCCCCTGGGGGGACCCGCGGCTAGACCGGGCGCTGGCCACCTGGCTGGGCGTGGACGAGGTGCTGCTGGAGTGCTCGGGCACCTCCGCGCTGATGCTGGCATTGCGAACCCTGCAGCAGCGGGCCCCCGAGCGCTGCGAAGTCGTGGTGCCCGCCTACACCTGCCCGCTGGTGGCCATGGCTGTGGCGCAGTGCGGCCTGCAGCTGCGGCTGTGTGATCTGTCGCCCGACCGCCTGGACCTGGATGGCAACGCGCTCGACGCGCTGCTCAGCCACCGCACCCTGGCCGTGGTACCCACCCACCTGGGCGGCCGGGTGGCCGATGTCGCGAGCCTGCTGCCCCGCGCCCAGGCCTGCGGCGCCTATGTGATCGAAGACGCCGCCCAGGCCCTGGGCGCCCGCGTGCACGGCCGCAGCGTGGGCTTGCAGGGCGATATCGCGCTGTTCAGCCTGGCGGTGGGCAAAGGCCTGAGCACCTATGAAGGCGGCGTGCTGCTGGCACGCGAGCCGGCGCTGATGGCAGCGCTGCGCGCGCAGCACCAGCAATCCATACGGCCCCACCTCGCCTGGGAACTGCGCCGCAGCCTGGCGCTGCTCGGATACGCCGCAGCCTATCGGCCGGCGCTGCTGGACGCCGTCTACGGCGCCCCCTTGCGGCGCAGCCTGGCGCGGGGCGACTGGGTGGAGGCGGCCGGCGATGGTTTTGACAGCCAGATCCCGCAGCACAGCCTGGGCGCCGGGCGCCAGCGCGTAGCCCTGCGCGCACTGGTGCGGCTGCGTGGGCACTGGGAGCAGGCGCAGCAACAGGCGCAGCGGCGCGGAGCCCAGCTGCGCGCCCTGCCGGGTGTGGAGGTGGTGGACGATGCCGCGCCCCAGGCGCAGGGCATCTGGCCGGTGATTCTGCTGCGCCTGCCCAGCGCCGCCCAGCGCGATGCGCTGATGCAGGCGCATTGGGCGAGCAGCTGGGGCCTGTCGCTGCCCTTCAGCCAGGTGCTGCCCGACTACGCGCGCTACGCGCCCCTGCTGGGCGAGGCCCTGCACGACCCGGTGCCGCAGGCCCGCGACTGGGCGCAGCGCCTGCTGGCCATCAGCAACAGCGCCTGGCTCAGCGATGCGCTGTTTGCCCAGCTGCTGGCGGCGCTGACGCGGACGCTGACAAGGCCGCCAGCAGCCGCTGGTTGAGCGCATGCTGCCCTGCCTGGGCCTGCGCCAGCGCCTGTGCATCCATGGCCGTGTCCTGCCCATCACCGGCACTCAGCCAGCGCTTCCACCAGGTGGCATAGCGCCACGAAGACACATCGCCGGTGATATCGCTGCCCACGAGCTGGCCCTCCAGCGCTGCAATGATGCCCAGCGCCTGCGCCTCGCGCATCTGGCCCTGGTCCCAGTTGGTGGTGACCACGTCGGTGGCAAACACATCCTTGTCGATGCTCAGGTAGGTGCTTTGGCGCTCGCGCGCCAGGGTTGCCGCCAAGGCATCGGTCAACGCATCGAGGCTGGGGAAGGCGCGAAAGGCAGCGGACAGGCCCAGGCGCCGCGCCCAGCCGGTATCCACGCCGCAGCTCCAGTAGCTGAGCTTGCCGCCACGCAGCGGGCCCAGGTAGTTCTCCCAGGCGTGGCCGGCGCCAATGTCAGCGGAGGTGATGCCCGCCACATGCACATGCGCTACCGCCGGGTGCATGGCAATGCGCCGCACCCAGGAGCCGCAGTGCACACCCCAGGGAAAGCGCATGTTGTCGGGGTGGTTGTCCAGCACCACCACGCGCAGCGGGCGCGCCGCTGTGTAGCCCTGGCGCGCGATGCAGTGCTCGATCAGCAGCCAGGACAGGTGGTGGAAATCGCCACTGCCCATCCAGGTCGTGCCATGCTGCGCGGGCAGCTGCGCCTGCACATGGCGGCGGAACTGCTGGTAGCGGCCCAGCGATGACCCAAAACGGATCGCCTCCTGCCAGTCGCCCAGCGGCAGCCGCAGCTCGCCGGCCAAGGGGCCGACAGAGCCATCGACATTGAGCACCAAGGGGGTCATCGCTGCTCCTGCCATGCGCGGTCACTTTCAAAATGCCGGGAAAACCGCCGCCCCAAGGCCCGAAGCAGCGGGTTGCGGATGTAGACCGCATGCTGGGTAAACGTGAAGCTGGCGCCCAATTGCGCCTTGACCTCGGGATCGGTCCAGCCGGCCACATAGTGTGACAGGCCGCATTCGAGCGCATATTCCAGGTTCACCATCCAGCTGACGAAGTACAGGTTGGTCTGGCGCGCACGCGGGTAGGACAGGCCGATGTATTTGTCGACCAGGCGCCCATCATGGGCAAAGCACAGGTTCCAGCCCAGCAGGGCACCATCCTGCGCATCGCGGTACTCGAACACCAGGCCCTGGTTGCTGGCGTCGCGCAGCACCGCGGCAAAAAAGCTGCGTGTGAGCTTGTCGAAATGCAGCGTGCTTTGTGCATACACGGCCTCGAATAGCGCGTAGTAGGCATCGACCAGCTGCTCGTCGTCAAAGGCCGGGCCGGTGGGAATGCGGCGGATCTGCAGCTGGCTGCGGCTCTTGAGCTTGCGGCGCAGGTCGGAGCGCCGGTTCTTCGACAGCCGCGCCAGGTAGGCATCGATGCGCTCGAAATCGATAGGGACATAGGCCAGCGCCTGGCCTTCGACCAGGATGAAGCCCTGGTGCTGGAGCGCCTGGGCCAGCCGGCGGGCATCGGCATTGTCGGCCGGAGGCAGCAGCGGCGAGTCCTGCGGCAGGTCCTTGACGACGGTCAGCATGCAGCGCCCCGCGTGGCGGCGCAGCTCACCAGCGAGCTTGTCCATCGCCACCTCCGGGGGCAGCACCAGGTACTCGCTCAGTGTCGAGCCGACAAAATCGGTGCGCAGCCGCAAGCGCTGCGCCAGCCAGGCACCGCCGGGCAGCCGTAGCACCCAGCGCTTGACGGCCGCGTCGGCCGTGGTCAGCAGATCGAAGGGCGCGCGAAAGGCCGGAAACGGCCGGTCCGAGCGCACCACAAAGCCCTCGGGCGGATGCGCGGCAAACTGCCCGATCAGTGCCGAGGGCTCCAACTGGTTGCGCGCAGGGCGCAGTGGCTCGCTCAAGCGCAGGACCGCTTGGCCAGGCTGATCAGCTGGTCGAGCATCACCAGCGCTTCATCGATCTCGCTGCGGCTGATCATCAGCGATGGCGCGAAGGTGATCACGTTCTTGTAGTAGCCGCCCACGTCCAGCACCAGGCCGCGTCGTTGGCCCTGGTATTCGAGCTTGCCTTCGAGGCCCAGGTCCACCATCTTGTCGAGCAGCGCCTTGTTGGGGGTAAAGCCGTCTGCCGTGCAGATCTCGGCGCGCAGCGCCAGGCCCATGCCGTCGACATCGCCGATTTCCGGGTGGCGCTTTTGAAGCTGGCGCAGACCATCGAGGAAATAGGCCCCCGACTCGCGCACCTGGCGGCCAAAGTCCATCTCGTGCGTCATCTTCATCACTTCCAGGCCCAGCGCCGTGCCCAGCGGATTGGAGGCAAAGGTCGAATGGGTCGAGCCTGGCGGGAACACCGTGGGGTTGATCAGCTCTTCACGGGCCCACAGGCCCGACAGCGCGTTCAAGCCATTGGTCAGCGCCTTGGCAAACACCAGCACATCGGGCTTGACGCCAAAGTTCTCCACCGACCACAGCGTGCCGGTGCGCCAGAAGCCCATCTGGATTTCGTCGACTACCATCAGCACGCCATGGTCGTCGAGCACCTTCTTGAGGCCCTTGAAGAAATTGGGCGGTGGCACGACGTAGCCGCCGGTGCCCTGGATCGGCTCCACATAGAAGGCCGCGTACTCGCACTGCTGGGTCTTGGGGTCCCAGACGGCGTGGTATTCGTTCTCGAACTTGCGCGCAAACTCCTGCACGATGGACTCCGCATATTCTTCGGAGGTCATGCCCTTGGGGCGGCGGAAGGGGTAGGGGAAGGGAATGAACTGCGCGCGGTCGCTGAAGTGGCCAAAGCGGCGGCGGTAGCGGTAGCTGGAGGTGATGCTCGACGCCCCCAGGGTGCGGCCATGGTAGCCACCTTCAAACGCGAACATCAGGCTTTTGCCATGGGTGGCATTGCGCACGACCTTGAGCGAATCCTCAATCGCCTGGGCACCGCCCACATTGAAGTGCACGCGGCCTGGCATGCCCCATTTTTTCTCGGCATCTTGCGCAATGAACTTGGCCAGCTCGATCTTGGTCGGGTGCAGGTACTGGCTGGCCACCTGGGGCAGCTCGCGCAACTGCTCGATCATCTTGTCTTCCAGGCGCTTGTTCTTGTAGCCGAAGTTGACGGCCGAGTACCACATCTGCAAATCCAGGTAAGGCGTGCCGGCCTGGTCAAACATGTAGCTGCCCTCGCAGCCGCTGAAGATCTTGGGGGGGTTGACGTAGTGAACGGTGTCGCCAAAAGAGCAGTATTGCGCTTCGTCAGCCAGCAGTTGTTCGGTATTGAAAGTCACGGCACAGGGCTCCAGTTTTGAGTGCCGCCAGTCTGGCCCTGCAATGTTGTGGCTCCGCCTACATTGTTTGTAGGATTGATGGAGATCTTGCCCGCTTGATGGAGCACGGCCTGCGCCCGGTTTGGCGCTGGCCGATACTGGGTGTACCATGGTCGCAACCAGGGCGCCCCCAGAGGCGGCCCGTGCATTTGAGCCGCAGACATCCTATCCATGAATAGTCCACACAAACGTTTTTCGATGATTCGCGAGTTCCACCTCGCTGACTGGTTCACCTTGGGCAATGCCGTCTGCGGCGTGGGCGCGCTGTTCTCGGCGATGACCTTTCTGGAGACCTCGGACCGCCGGCACATCTACTTTGCCGCCGCCCTGGTGCTGGCCGCGCTGGTCTTCGACATCTTTGATGGCCGCATTGCGCGCTGGCGGCAAAAGTCATCGGCGATGGGGCGCGAGCTCGATTCGCTCGCCGATGTGATCTCGTTCGGTGTGGCGCCAGCCATCATTGCCTATGCCTGCGGCATGCAAGGCCTGTGGGACCGCATTGTGCTGGGCTACTTTGTGGCCTGCGGCGTCTCGCGCCTGGCGCGCTACAACGTGACCGCAGAATCACTGTCAGAGGGGCCATCGGGCAAGGTGAAGTATTTCGAAGGCACCCCCATCCCCACCTCGATCGTGCTGGTGGCCCTGCTCGCGCTGGCCGCCGTGATGAACGCGGTGCGCGCCGATCTGTGGTTTGGCAAAGTGCTGATCGGCGGCTTTACCCTGCACCCGCTGGTGCTGCTGTTTGCAGTCTCGGGCTCGCTGATGATCAGCCGTATCAAGATCCCCAAGCTGTAAGAACCTGTTCAAAGTCCCTACGCAGCCGCGTTGGAGTGCAATCGGGATGAGTTCGAAGGGGTGGAACGCAGCTTGCACCGGGGTGCAAGCAAGAGCCAGCGCGCAGAAATCGCCCGATTTCACTCCAACCCGTAGGGACAGTGGCTTTGTGGGCGCCCGGCAAGGGGTGCCCGACTAGGGCCGCCCGGGCAGGGGCGGTCTGCATTGTTGCAAATCCTCGCAATAGCTGGGCTATTGCTGCGGTGTTGCGCGGCTGGGCCCCCCCTAGCATCCCCTCCCACAAAGACACTGTCGCGGCGCGAGGAGACATTGAACAGGTTCTATGCACTTGGGCGCAAGGCCCAAGCCTGCCTCACATCCCGCGAATATGCTCCACATGCGCCAGCAGTGAGCGCTTGGCCACCGGCCAAAGCCGCTCGGGCGTGTCGGCATAGGCGATGGCCACCCAGTCTTCCGGCGTGCCATCGGGCGCCTGGGCCATGGCATCGCGCACCTTCTCTTCGCGCGCCATGCGGTGCGCATGCAGCTTGGCAATCACCTGCAGCGGCTGGGCCAGCACATAGCCATGGGCCGGCAGGATAAAGCCGATCTGCCCTTGCTCGCAGGCGCTGGCCAGCTTGGCGAGCGATGCCAGGTAGAGGCGCATATTGCCGTCGGGCGGGTCCACCACCGTCGTGCTGCCGTTCAGGATATGGTCGCCGCTGAACAGCAGGCCGTCTTCTTCCAGCACCAGGCAGACATGGTTGGCCGCATGGCCTGGCGTGTGCAGCACGCGCAGGCTGTGGCTGCGCGCCGGGTCGCTAGGGTGTGCCAGCTGCAGCACCTGGCCGTCCTGCAGCGCCTGGTCCGGCGTGAACTGGCTGCCGGCCCTTGCAGTGCAGGCAGAAGCCAGCCCCCAGATCACCGGTTTGCTGCGCCCTGCCTGGGCCACCAGCGCCTGCAGCGGCGCCGCGCCCGGTGAGTGGTCGGGATGCGAATGGGTGCAGACGATGGCGCGGATATCGCCCCCGGTGGCGGCCAGGATGCGCGCCAGGTGCGGGTCGTCCTGCGGCTGCGGCTTGGGGCCGGGGTCGACCACGATGTAGCCGGTCTCGGCATCACCGACCAGATAGGTGTTGGTGCCCGGGCCGGTCATCGTGCCGCCGTTGTCGGCCGTCAGGCGCTGCACGTTCTTCAACAGCGGCACCGGCTGAGCGCTCTGCCAGCCCAGCGCATGGTGCAGCTGGCCATCGGGGCAGACCAGGGCCAGCTCGCCATAGGCAGTCTCATGCTCCATAAAACGCCGCACCTCGCCATCGACCATCGCGCCACGCGGCATCGACTGCCACAGCCATTGGCCCGGCTGCACCTGCTGCAGCGCCTGCAGCACATCAAGCAGCGCCTGCACCGTGGGGTAGGCGGCCAGGCGCTCCAGGGTGACCCGGGTGGGGAACATCACCGTCATCTGCCCATCGGCTGCGCGCTGCAAGGCCTGCGCGGGGTGCACCCACAGCGCCTCGAACTGTTCGGTGTCGTCGGTGACCGGTTCCTGGCCCTCGGGCATGCGTGCCACGAAGAAGGGCACATCAAAGCGGATCGGTATTTCCTGCGCGGCCGTCCATCGTGCCAGCGGCCACAGCATATCGGCCGCCAAGGTCAGCCCCAGCGCCGCGCACTGGGGCAGCAGCGGCTGGCTGCGGTCCATGCCCGCCACCTCGGCCTGGCTGGCCCAGCGGCCATCGGCGTGGCGGGCCAGCAGCACGCCCATCTCCTCCAGGCTCTCGCGGATCGCGGCCTGGGCATAGGTCAGCTCCTCGGTGGTCTGCGCCGTGCGGCGCGCCAGCAGGTCGTGGTGCAGGGCATCGCTGGCATCGACGGCGCCACCGGGGAACACATAGTGCCCCGCCGCAAAGCGGGCCTGGTCGGAGCGGCGCGACATCAGCACCTCCAGCCGCGTCGCACCCGGCCCGCCTTGGGGGTCTGGCGCATCGCGCAGGAACAAGGCCGTGGCGGCTGCGCGGGCCGGTGCGGGCTCGCGTTGCGCATGGAGAAGCTGGCTGGAACGGGTCATGGGGCCATTATCAACACTTGCATGGCCGGGCTGTGTCACCGGCAGGGCGGGCGGGGCTGGCGCAGGCCCCAGACTGTCCGCATCTGCAACCTCGGCGCACGCCACGGTTGACAGCTTCTTGCGCCCTCTGCCCCGTTGCGCATCGGACCGGGCCCAAAAAGCGATAATAGCCAGATGGACATCCGTTTTACCAAGATGCAAGGCGCCGGCAATGATTTTGTCGTGCTCGACGAGACCGCCGGCCCGCTGGGTCTGCGTGCCGACCAGTACCGCTTTCTGGCCGACCGCCATTTTGGCGTGGGCGCCGACCAGATCCTGACGGTGCGGCCCTCGCCCGCCCCTGGGATCGATTTCGAATACCTGATCCACAACGCCGATGGCGGCGAGGTGGAGCAATGCGGCAATGGCGCGCGCTGTTTTGCCCGTTTTGTGTATGACAAGGGCCTGACCGACAAGCAGGCGATCCGGGTCCAGACCCAAAAAGGCGTGATCGCCCCCGAGTTGATGGCCGATGGCCGCGTCACCGTGAACATGGGCCAGCCACGCCTGGTGCCAGAAGACGTCCCCTTCAACACCAGCGGCCTCACGCCGGTGGCCCAGCACCACACGCAGAAATGGCCGTTGGCGCTGCAGGTGCCGGTCGATCCAACTACCGTGTTCATCGTGCCCGTGTCCATGGGCAACCCGCATGCGGTGATGCTGGTCGACGATGTGGATACCGCGCCGGTCGAATCCCAAGGCCCGGTACTGGAATCCCACCCGCGCTTTCCCGAGCGCGTGAATGTCGGCTTTTTGCAGGTGCAAACGGCGCATCAGGTGCGGCTGCGGGTGTTCGAGCGCGGCACCGGCGAGACCCTGGCCTGCGGCACCGGCGCCTGCGCGGCGGTGGTGGCCGGCATTGAGCTGGGCCTGCTGCAAAGCCCGGTGGATGTGCAGACCCGGGGCGGCCTGCTGACCATTGCCTGGAGCGGCCAGGCCGCCGACCCGGTGATGATGACCGGCCCGGCCACGACGGTGTTCGAAGGTGAGATCAGCATTCCGGACTAGTCTTAGCGCGGCATACTGCGGTGACCGAACGAGGAGACGGCGAACAGCCGATACGAGAGAGACCGATGAGCGCAAACAACCAGGTTCCCCCCATTACCGAAGAAGACATCGCCGAGTTCCTGGTGCAGACACCGGATTTCTTCGAGCGCCAGGCCCAGGTACTGACCGGCGTGCACATGGTCAGCCCCTACGGCAACCGCACCGTCAGCCTGCAGGAGCGCCAGGCCGAGATGCTGCGCGACAAGATCAAGGGCCTGGAGCACCGCATCATGGACATGATGCGCAACGGCAGCCAGAACCACCACACCATCGACCGCATCCACCACTGGACCTGCGATGTGGTCAAGACCCGCAACCCGCTGCAGCTGCCCGAGGTGATTGCCGAGAGCTTGATGCAGCACTTCGAGGTGCCCCAGGTCGCGCTGCGGCTGTGGGATGTGGCCGAGACCTACCTGAACGAGCCCTTTGCCCAGGGCGTGAGCGCCGATGCCCGCAGCTTTGCCAGCTCGCTGTCCACCCCCTACTGCGGCCCCAATGTTGGCGTCGAGCCGGCCGGCTGGCTGCCCGACAGCGCCCAGGTGCAGTCGGTGGTGCTGCTGCCGCTGCGCGATGGCGCCATCCTGGGCGACACGCCTGCCTGGGGCCTGCTGGTACTGGGCTCGCCCGATCCGGCCCGCTTCCAGGCCGACATGGACACCGACCTGCTCGAGCGCATTGGCGAGATCGCCGCCAGCGTGCTCTGCCGCCTGCGCTAGTTCCCATGGACACCGCCGCGCTCAGCGCCCCCATGCTCCAGTACCTGGAGCATGTGCGCGTGCAAAAGCGGCTGGCGCCACGCACCCACACGCTCTACACGCTGGATTTGCAGCGCCTGTCGGCCATGGCGGCCGAAGCCCATACCGAGGTGCTGCAGCTCGGCCCCCAGCACATCCGCCGCTTTGTCGCGCAGATGCATGCGGCTGGCCGCAGCGGCCGGGGCATTGCGCTGATCTTGAGCGGCTGGCGCGGCTTTTTTACCTGGGCCGGCCGCGAAGGCCTGGTCGAGCGCAACCCGGTGCAGGATGTGCGCGCCCCCAAATCCCCCAAGCCGCTGCCCAAGGCCTTGTCGGTCGACGATGCCGTGCGCTTTGCCGAATCCAGCCAGGCCCAGGGCGACCCCTGGGTGCAGGCGCGCGACAGCGCGATGGTTGAGCTGCTCTACGGCAGTGGCCTGCGTGTGGGCGAGCTGGTGGGCCTGGATACCGCCGCCAGCGTGCAGGCGCTGGGCTGGATCGATAGGGACGCAGCCGAGGCCCATGTGCTGGGCAAGGGCAGCAAGCGCCGCGTGGTGCCGGTGGGCAAGGCCGCGCTGGCCGCGCTGCAGGCTTGGCTGGCCGTGCGCGACCAGGTGGCGCCCTGCGATGCGGCGCTGTTCATCGGCGTGCGCGGCGCCCGCCTGTCGGCCGCCAGCGTCTGGCAGCGCCTGCGCGAGCGCAGCCTGGTTGCCGGCATGACCACCCCCGTGCACCCGCACATGCTGCGCCACTCCTTTGCCAGCCATGTGCTGCAGTCCAGCCAGGATTTGCGCGCCGTGCAGGAGCTGCTGGGCCACGCCAGCATCACCACCACCCAGGTCTATACCCGGCTGGATTTTCAGCACTTGGCCCAGGTCTACGACCAGGCCCATCCGCGCGCCCGTAAAAAGGACTGAGTCCGCCGAGCTCAAAAAGACAAAACGGCCACCGATCTACATCGGAGGCCGTTTTATTCAAGATCAAAGTGTGAAGTCTGCCGATAAGCCGGATTCTGTGCACCTGGGTTGCCCCAGGCGTGACCGCCATTACTCTGGGCCGGGTGTCGCCACCACGGCTCGACGCTACCTACCCGCCAACTCTGCGGAACCACATCAACGCTGGCCTACTTGGTATTGCTGCGCGTAGAGATTGCCCGTTTCACCCCGAGTGGTTTACCTTGCGGTACGCCCCCCGGACTCGTCTCTGTTGCTCTGATCCTCACCTCACGGTGGGCAGCCGTTAGCTGCTACGCTGTCCTGTGCAGTCCGGACGTTCCTCCAGTGCGGCCTTTCGGCACTAGCACCAGCGGCGGTCTGGCAGGCTTCACAGGCGTGATTATTCCACCGAATGGCGCCTGCCCGCGCGAGCCGCACAAAAACTGCAGGCCGCCGCCGGGGTAAATGCAGTGTTGCCGCCCTACTCCGCCACCGCGCTGCTGAACTCACGCCGGAACTGCTCGGGCGGCATGCCCGCTGCGCGCTGGAACATCGCGATAAAGGCCGAGGCCGTGCTGTAGCCCAGGTCAAAGGCAATCTCCTGCACCGTCCGGCCCTGGCCCAGCGCATCCACCGCGCAAAGGTGGCGCAGGCGCTGGCGCCATTCGGCCAGGCCCATGCCCAGCTCCTGGTGGCAGTGGCGCGCCAAGGTGCGCTCGGTCATATGCACCGAGGCCGCCCACTCGGCCATCGTGCGGCGGCTGCCGGGCTCGGCCTTGAGGGCATCGAGCACGCTGACGAGCGCCCGGGTCTGGGCGGCGGGCAAAAAACTGTGCTCCGAGGGCGCCAGCCGCAGCTGGTCCACCATCACTTCGGCCAGGCGCAGGTCCTCGGGCGCCGCGGGCCGGCGTATGTCGCGCTGGGCCAGATCGGCCAGGATGCTGCGCACGATGGCGCTGATGCGCAGGATGCAGGCCTGCTGGGGCAGGCCCGTGCACAGCGCTGGCTGCACATAAAACGAGCGGTAGACGGCAGCCTGCGGCACATAGCAGTTGTGCTCGACGGCCGGCGGTATCCAGATGCCGTACTGCGGCGGCGCCACCAGCTGCCGGCCCTGGGTGACGATGGTCATCGTGCCATGCGAGGTGTAGTTCAGATGGCCCAGCCGGTGGCGGTGCGCATCGGCAAAACTGCCGGCGGCAAACTCGTCGTAGCGCACCAGATAGGGTGCGGTCTCCTGGTCCACGTCGTAGATCTTCAGTGCCTGGCCTGTCGCCATCGTGGCTCCTTGCAGCATCCGGCCAGCGCAACATGTCTGGCTTGGTGCATCAAATGTCTGATTACAGCTATAGGCTTTAAACCTGCCACAGCGATGATAGCAGCCAGACGTTTTTAAGTTCTACTCCCATGCAATACCTGTATCCGCTGCTCGCGGTCCTGATCTGGTCGGGCAACACCGTCGTCAGCAAACAAGCCGCTGGCGCCATCGCCCCCATTGAAATCGGCTTTTTGCGCTGGGTGCTGGCGGTGCTGCTGGTCACCCCCGTGCTGCTGCCGGCGGTCTGGCGCAACCGCGAGGCCATCCGGTGCCATGCCGGCCAGATCCTGGTGCTGGGCATTTTGGGCATGGTGGTCTACCAAAGCTGCGCCTACTTTGCCGCCGCGTACACCACGGCCACACACATGGGCATCATCCTGACCCTGTCGCCGCTGGTGGTGCTGGGCATCTGCGTAGGCCTGCTCGGCCAGGTGCTGACGGCCGGCGGCGCCATCGGCTCGGTGCTGGCCTTTGCCGGGGTGGTGCTGGTGATCAGCGAAGGGCATCCCGCATCGCTGCTGGACCACGGCATCAACCGCGGCGATCTGCTGATGCTGCTGGCCTGCCTGGCCTATGCGGCCTACAACATCCTGCTCAAGCGCTGGGCCATGCCGCGCGTGCCCAGCTGGCAGCTGCTGTACCTGCAGATGGTGGTGGCCATGTTCGCCCAACTGCCGTTCTACCTGGCCTCGCCCAAGGTCGGACTCAATGCGGACAACTGGTACCTGGTCGCGTATGCCGGCACCATGGCCTCGATTGTGGCCACCTGGATGTGGATGACCGCTGTCGCCAAGCTCGGGCCCAGCCGCTCGATCATGTTCTTCAACCTGACCCCGCTGCTGACGGCGCTGATCGCCTCGGCCTGGGCCAAGGAGCAGTTGCACAGCTACCTGTGGATCGGCGGGGCGATGACCATTTTGGGCGTGCTGCTGGCCGAGTTGTGGAAAACGCCACTGCGCCGCGCCAGGGACGCGGCCAGCAGCGTGGTCTGACCTTTCAGCCCATCGACAAAAGGTCGTAGATGATCCTGGCCATCAGCGCCAGCAGGCCACAGACCGATACCAGCATCAGCCAGGGCGCCCAGACCTTGTCGCGCCAGGAAAAGCCCAGCAGCAGGCTGACGCAGCAGACGCCCAGCAGAACCAGGGTGGTGTTGAAACTCAGCAAACGGCCTCCTTGCACGGCGATGATGTTCAGTGCCCATCTTCGGTCGATGGGCTGCTGGCGGTATTGACAGCCATCAAGGAAAGACCGGTGGGCGGGTGTCTGTAGTCCCATGTCGTTAAGAACATCTTGGACATATTGATATTCCAGCCGGAATGATCAACTGCGTCACAATGGTTCAGCTATTTCCACCCCCTTGTTCATCCTGATCCGCTGGAGGCACCATGAAAGTTGAGAATATTCTGCACACCATTGGCAATACGCCGGTGGTCCATATCAACCGCTTGTTCGGCGCTGGCGCCCAGGTCTGGATCAAGTCCGAGCGCAGCAATCCCGGCGGCTCCATCAAGGACCGCATCGCGCTGGCGATGATCGAAGATGCCGAAAAGACCGGCGCGCTCAAGCCCGGCGGCACCATCATCGAGCCCACCAGCGGCAACACCGGCGTGGGCCTGGCGCTCGTCGCCGCCGTCAAGGGCTACAAGCTCATCCTGGTGATGCCCGAGAGCATGTCCATCGAGCGCCGCCGCCTGATGCTGGCCTATGGCGCCAGCTTTGACCTGACCCCCAAGGAAAAAGGCATGAAGGGCGCGATCGCCCGCGCCGAAGAGCTGGCCGCCCAAACCCCAGGCTCGTGGATTCCGCAGCAGTTCGAAAACCCGGCCAACACGGCGGTGCATGAGCGCACCACCGCCCAAGAGCTGCTGGCCGATTTCCCCGATGGCATCGATGTGCTGATCACCGGTGTCGGCACTGGTGGCCATTTGTCGGGCGTGGCCCATGTGCTCAAGGCCAAGTTCCCGCAGCTCAAGGTCTATGCCGTCGAGCCCACCGCATCGCCCGTCATTTCGGGCGGCCAACCAGCCCCCCACCCGATCCAGGGCATTGGCGCCGGCTTTATCCCGCGCAACCTCGATACCAGCGTGCTCGACGGCGTGATCCAGGTCGATGCCGAGCCCGCCCGTGAATACGCGCGCCGCGCGGCCCGCGAAGAAGGCCTGCTGGTCGGCATCTCGTCGGGTGCCACGCTGGCCGCCATTGCACAAAAGCTGCCCGATCTGCCCCCCAACGCCAAAGTGCTGGGCTTTGCCTATGACACCGGCGAGCGCTACCTGTCGGTGGAAGGCTTTCTGCCGGCCTGATCACCGCCCACGGCGCTCCGCCCACTGCTGCCCCTGGCCTCCTGGCCAGGGGCTTTTTTATTACCTATCGTCACATCAAAATAGATAAGGCTGGTTAATTTCGGGGAGCAGCCGTGCCATATTGCAGGCCGGGCGCGTTTTTCACCCCGGGTCTTTGCCGGCTCTCTTCTGCCGCCATTCCGATGGGTTCATACCCGGCCCCTGGCCAAGGCTACGCACCCGCTCTTCCACCCCGAAATACCACAACACCAAGGAGGCTCAGTGATGCAATTTTCCTGGAACGATCCCACGGCGATCATGTTCGCCATCTACCTGGTGGCCATGCTCGCCATCGGCTGGCTCGGCTACCTAGGCACGAAGAACCTGTCCGACTACATCCTGGGCGGCCGCAGCCTGGGCAGTTTTGTGACTGCACTCTCGGCCGGGGCCTCGGACATGAGCGGCTGGCTGCTGATGGGCCTGCCCGGGGCCATCTACGCCACCGGTCTGTCCGAATCCTGGATTGCGATCGGGCTGGTCTTCGGCGCCTACCTCAACTGGTTCTTTGTAGCTGGCCGCCTGCGCCTCTACACCGAGCGTGCCGGCAATGCGCTGACCTTGCCCGACTACCTGGCCAACCGCTTTGAGGACCGCAGCAACGTGCTGCGCATCGTTACCGCGCTGGTCATCCTGGTGTTCTTCACGCTGTACTGCGCATCGGGCGTCGTTGCAGGCGCGCGCCTGTTCGAGAACATGTTCGGCATGCCCTACACCACCGCGCTGTGGGTGGGCGCAGCTTGCACCATCGCCTATGTGCTGATTGGCGGCTTTCTGGCCGTGAGCTGGACCGACACCATCCAGGCCTCGCTGATGATCACCGCGCTGCTGCTGGCACCGGTGATTGCCTGGCTGGCCGTGCAGGGCCAGCTGCAGCCCGGCCAGGACCTGCATGCCATCGTCGCGGCAGAAAAGTTCGATCTGCTGCGCGGCGCCAGCGTTGCGGGCATCGCCTCGCTGCTGGCCTGGGGCCTGGGCTACTTTGGCCAGCCGCATATCCTGGTGCGCTTCATGGCCGCCTCATCGGTGCAGACCATTCCGGCCGCACGCCGCATCAGCATGGCCTGGATGGTGCTGTGCCTGGGCGGTGCCGTGGCGGTGGGCTTTATCGGCATTCCGTATTTCGCCGCCCACCCGGAAGGCGCTGCCGCGGTGAACGCCAATGCCGAGACCGTGTTCATGGAGATCACCAAGCAGCTGTTCAACCCCTGGATTGCCGGCGCCTTGCTGGCCGCCATCCTGGCTGCGGTGATGAGCACCTTGTCCTGCCAGCTGCTGGTGTGCTCCAGCGCGCTGACCGAAGACATCTACCGCGTCTTTGTGCGCAAGCAGGCGAGCCAGACCGAGCTGGTCTGGGTGGGCCGCGCGATGGTGCTGCTGGTAGCGCTGATTGCCATTGCCATTGCGAGCAACCCCGAGGCCAAGGTGCTGGGCATGGTGAGCTACGCCTGGGCGGGTTTTGGTGCAGCCTTTGGCCCGGTCATCATCCTGTCCTTGTTCTGGAGCCGCATGACGC
This sequence comes from Comamonas koreensis, assembly GCF_014076495.1. Lineage (NCBI taxonomy): Bacteria > Pseudomonadati > Pseudomonadota > Betaproteobacteria > Burkholderiales > Comamonadaceae > Comamonas > Comamonas koreensis. The sequence goes on from NZ_CP043575.1 coordinate 4,895,473, forward strand.
GTGGCGGCGCACTGGCCGGCATCATCGTCGGGGCCGTCACCGTGCTGGTCTGGAAGCAGCTTGGCTGGCTGGGCCTGTACGAGATCATCCCCGGTTTTGCCTTCGCCTGGATCGCCGCTGTGGTCGTGAGCCGCATGGGCCCGCCGCCTTCGACCACCATGCAGCAGGCCCATGCCGATGTAGAGCGCGAGTTCTCCCAACTGCAGCGCTGATCGCCTCTTAGTACCCCAAAGCAAAGGCCGCTCCGAGGAGCGGCTTTTGCTTGGGGCAGCGAGCCTTACTTGGCCACCACCACGCCAGCGTCCGAGGTCTCCTGCGCGATGGCCTGGGCCACCTTACTCACGCCCGAGCGCTTGCGCCAGGCCGACCAGGTCACGGCAGCGAGCAGGAACAGGCTGATGCAGACAAAGGTCGCGCTGATGGGGCGCTGCATGAAGACCATCATGTCGCCACGGGACAGCAGAAGCGCACGGCGGAAGTTCTCCTCCATCATCGGCCCCAGCACAAAGCCCAGCATGATGGGGGCGACAGAGAAGTCCAGCACCATCAAGACGGCGCCGATGATGCCGAAGGCCAGCACCTCCCAGATATGGAACAGGCTGTTTTGCGTGGTGAACACACCCACTGCAATGAAGAACATCGCCGAAGGGAACAGGTACTTGTACGGCACGGCCAGCATCTTGACCCAGACGCCGATCAGCGGCACGTTCAGAATCATCAAGATCACATTACCGATCCAGAAGCTGGCGATCAGGCCCCAGAAAATGTCCGGATGCTCGGTGATCAGCTGAGGACCGGGCTGAATGCCCTGGATCAGCAGCGCGCCCAGCAGCAGCGCCATCACCGCATCACCGGGAATGCCCAGGCTCATGGTCGGGATGAAGTCCACCTGGGTCTTCGAGTGCGCGGAGGCCTCGGGGGCTGCCACGCCAGCGATCATGCCGGTACCAAAACGGCTTGGGTCCTTGGCCACCTTTTGCTCCAGCGCATAGGCGATGAAGGTGGTGATGGTCGGGCCCGTGCCGGGCATCGCACCAAACAAGGTGCCCACGGCCGTGCCGCGCACCATCGGCCAGAAGGCTTCCTTGAGCTCGGCCATCGAAGGGCGCATGTCACGGATGCGCATCTTGGTGTTGCTGGTGATCGCCTTCATCTTGTTGACGTTGAGCAGGAAGTCGGCAATACCGAACAAGCCCATCGCCACCGCCACCATCTCCAGGCCATCGCTCAGGTCCGGGATGTCGAACGCAAAGCGGAAGGTGCCGCTGTTCACGTCGGTGCCAACGATGCCGCAGAGCAGGCCGAACAAGGTCATCGCCACGCCCTTGAGCGGCGAGCCGCGCGACATGGTCGAGCCCGCCAGCAGGCCCAGCAGCATGATGGAGAACAGCTCGGCCGGGCCAAACTTGAACGCGATCGTGGTCAGCAGTGGCGAGGCGAAGATCATCACGATGATGCCGACCGAGGCCGCAAAGAACGAGCAGATCATCGTGATCCCCAGCGCCGTTCCGCCCTTGCCCTTCTTGGTCATTGGGTAGCCGTCCAGGCAGGTCACTGCATGGGGCGGGTGCGATGGCAGGTTCAGCAAGATTGCGCCGATGGCGCCGCCGTACTGGGAGCCGTAGAAGATACCGGCCAGCATCAGGATGGCAGGCACCGGATGCATGGTGTAGGTCAGTGGCAGCAGAATGGAGATCGCCGACAGCGCGCCCATGCCCGGCAATACGCCGATCAGGTTGCCCACCAGCACGCCGAAAAACGACCACATCAGGTTATGGCCCTGGAAGGCGATGCCAAAGCCGTACCAGAGGTCTTGCAATGCTTGTCCCATGGCTTACATCCCCCACCTGACCAGCGGCATCTGCACCTGCAGCGCCCACCAGAAAATCACCACGGCGACGATCATCATCGACATGGCCAGCACGAAGCAGGCCATCACGCTGTTGCTGCGGTCACCCAAAGCACAGATAAACACGATGGCAAAGGTCGCGGGCAGCAGGCCCAGGTATTCGCCACAGAAGTAAAAGGCAATGGTGCCCAGGATGATGCAAGCAGCGCCCCGGAAATCGGGAATCTCATGCTTGTGTCCCACCAGCGCCGCCTCGTCGCCGGTGCCTGTTTTCTTGGCGTTCAGCGCGATCAGCACGCCCGTGAGCGCCAGCAAAATGCCGACCGCAAACGGGAAGTAGCCCGGACCCATGTGGGCCAGCGAGCCAATGTTGTAGCTTTGCGCCGCATAGGCCGCGCTGCCACCGAGCAGGATCATCAGCGCGCCGCCGTAGTAATCCTTGTTGTAGTTCTTGCCGCCGGCGCTCATGGCCGCTCCTTGGCGGGCGCCCGGCGCCCCTGCACACCCGCAAGGGTGGACCTGTGTTGACCCATGTTCGTCTCCTTTTCTTACAACTTGCGCGGAAAGTCTAGAAAACGAAGCTGCCAAACACCTGCCAAATGTCAGAGGGGGCCGCAAAATACGTAAATCTACTTAGCGAAAACAGTCCCGCAAAGGACAGCGCGCTCAGGCGGGATCGCGGGCCACAGGCAGGCGCACCAGGGCGGTCAGCCCCCGGCCGGCAACGCCATCACGGGCCTCGCCATCGTCCAGCAGCAGCTCACCGTGGAAGCGCTGCACATAGGCCCGGGCAATGGCCAGGCCCAGGCCCGATCCGCCCGGCGCCTGCGCAGCATCAGGCTGCAAGCGGCTAAAGCGCGCAAAGGCGCGCTCACGGTCCTCGGGCGCAATGCCGGGGCCGTTGTCCTGCACGCGGATCTGCACCCAGGCCCCGTCACGCTGCACCGAGACATTGATGCGGCCCCGGGCTGGCGTGTAGGCAATCGCGTTGTGCACCAGGTTGGCCAGCAGCTCATAGACGGCGGTGGCGGGGGCCTGCACTGCTGCGGCCATCGCGGCGCCCGGGTCGGCCTCGCCCTCGGCATCGCCCTCAAAATCCTGGCCACGCACATCGATCCAGCCCAGGTCCTGCTGCTTGTCCAGCGCCAGCGGCAGGTAGGCCAGCACCACCTCACGCGCCACCGTATTGGCGTCGCAGACCTCGCCCTCCCGGGCCTGCTGCACGGCAGGCTGGCTGGCATGGGCCAGCGCCAGCAGCTGCTCGGACACGCGGCGGCCGCGCTGCAGTTGCTGGAGCATGCTGCGCAAGCTCGCCTGCACGGCCTCGGGATCGGTCTCGCGCAGCGCATAGGCGGCCTGCGTGCTCAGAATGGCCAGCGGCGTGCGCAGCTGGTGCGAGGCATCGGCCAGAAACTGGCGCTGCTGGGCCAGCGCATCGCGCTGCTGCGCCAGGTGCAGGTTCATCGCATCAACCAGCGGCCGCACCTCACCGGGCACGGCCTCGGTGGCCAGCGGCTGCAGGTCATCGCTGCGGCGCTGCTGCACGGCGCGGCGCAAGGCCTGGAGCGGGCGCAGGCCCCAGGCCACGCCCAGCCACACCACCAGAACCAGCACCAGCAAGGTGCGCCCATCGCGCAGCAGGCTGTCCCACATCAGGCTGCGCACCGTGCGCTCAATGCCGGCGCTGGTCTGCGCCGTCTGGATCAGCACGCGCCACTCCTGGCCCGACTGGTCATGCAGCACCCGCAGCAGCGCCAGCACCCGCACCGGCTGGTGGTCCACTTCAGCGGCGTACGACACCCGCGTGTCATCGTCTGCCGCGCGGAATGGGCGGCTGGGGTCGGCCGGGTCATGCGCGGGTTCTGGGAACTGGGCGGCGCCCAGCAACAGGCGCTGCTGGGCCCCGTCGGGGGTTTGCATCTGCACCCGCAAAAACTTGCGCCGGCTGCTGAGCACCTCGAACATCGAGATGATGTGCAGGGGCTCGTCCAGGCTCAGCTGTCCGTCACTGTCCCAACGCAGGTTGTCCGACAGCGCCTGGGCCGGCTCCAACAGACTCTGGTCATAGGCGCGCTCGAGCTCGCGTGCCAGGCTGACGCTGTCGCGCCAGCTGTCGAGCACCAGCAGGGCCATCAGCACGGGCACCAGCACCCAGAGGAGGCGCAAACGCAGGCCCGGGGAAGAACGCAGGCGCCAGCCCATGGTGGTCAGGAGGAAAGTGGATTGCCCGGGCTTTTGGGCACCAGGGTTTCGAGCATGTAGCCCAAGCCCCGCACGGTCACGATATGCACATCGCCGCCCGCGAGCTTGCGCCGCACCCGGTGCAGCACCTGCTCGATGGCATCGGGGCTGACGCTGCTGTCCTGCGGGAAGACCTTGGCCGTCAGCTTGGACTTGCCCACCGGCGCGCCGGTGCGCGCCATCAGCGCTTCGAGCGCTGCATGCTCACGCGGCGTCAGCGCCAGCATCTGCTCGGCCAGCCAGAAGGTGCGGTGGTTGCTGTCGTAGCGCAGCGAGCCGCATTGCTGCATGGCCTGCACCCGGCCCTGGCTGCGCCGGTGCAGCGCCGCCAGGCGCGCCTCCAGCTCGGCCACATCGAAAGGCTTGGTCAGGTAGTCATCGGCTCCCCGGTGCAGGCCTTCGACGCGGTCCTGCACCGCCCCTTGCGCGGTCAGCACCAGCACCGGCTCACGCCGGCCCTGGCCGCGCATGGCCGAGAGCCAGTCAAAGCCATGCTGGTCGGGCAGTTGCAAATCGAGCACCACCACATCAAAGGGGCCGTCAGGCAGCAGGCGCGTGGCCATCGCCGCATGCGCGGCATGCACCGCCTCGATGTTCGATTGTTTGAGGGCGCGCACCAGCCAGGCGGCCATCTCCAGCTCGTCTTCAATCAGCAATATGCGCATGCTTGCTCGCCAGAATTCAGGGGTTCAGAAAACCGCGATCATACGTCGCTGGGCAGCGGTATCCAGCGCCCCTTGATCTCTACTCCTGGATAGGCGATGGAATGCCGGGCGTGGGCACTGGTGGTGGTTGTACCGGGGCGGGGTCTTTGACAGGCGGGGCTTCCGGGTGCCGGGGGTCAATATGCATCAAGGGCTCCTTGCAGGTGATGTTGCGATTGTGCCCAGGCCCGGCAGGGCGCGCTGTCAGCAAACGCCCTGCCGCCACGCCGCAGTCAGCGCGCCAGCACCGGCGCCAGCGCCTTGCCGGTATGCGTGCCCGCGTGGACCAGGTCCTCGGGCGTACCAGTAGCAACAATGCGGCCACCGGCATTGCCGCCCTCGGGCCCCAGGTCGATCACCCAGTCGGCCTCGGCAATCACATCCAGGTCATGCTCGATGACCACCACACTGTGGCCGGCATCGACCAGGCGGTGCAGCACATGGATCAGCTTGTCAACATCGGCCATGTGCAGGCCCACGGTGGGCTCATCGAGCACATACAAGGTGTGGGGCGCCTTGTTGCCCCGGCGCGTGATGTCATCGCGCACCTTGGTCAGCTCGGTCACCAGCTTGATGCGCTGCGCCTCGCCACCCGACAAGGTGGGCGACGGCTGACCCAGGGTCAGATAACCCAGGCCCACATCCTGCAGCAGCTGCAGCGGATGGGCGATGCTGGGCATGCTGGCAAAGAACAGCACCGCCTCGTCGACCTCCATCTGCAGCACTTCGCCAATGCTCTTGCCGCGCCAGGTGACCGCCAGCGTTTCGGGGCTGAAGCGGGCGCCATGGCAGACCTCGCAAGGCACCTTCACATCGGGCAGAAAGCTCATCTCGATGGTGCGCATGCCCTGGCCCTCGCAGGCCGGGCAGCGGCCTTCGCCGGTGTTGAAGGAGAAACGCCCGGCCGCATAGCCGCGCGCCTTGGCCTCCAGCGTCTCAGCAAACAGCTTGCGGATCGTGTCCCAAAAACCGATATAGGTCGCAGGGCAGGAGCGCGGCGTCTTGCCAATCGGCGTCTGGTCCACTTCCAGCACCCGGTCGATGCCCTCAAAGCCCTGCAGGCCCTTGCAGCCCAAGAGCGCCGGCGCCTTGCCGGCATCCATGTCATCGCGCCCCGCCTTGGTGGCGCGCTGGCCGACCCAGGCGGTCACATTGGTGAGAAGCACATCGCGCGCCAGCGTGGATTTGCCCGAGCCCGACACCCCCGTCACGGCCACCAGGCGCTTGAGCGGTACGCGCACATCCACGTTCTGCAGGTTGTGCAGGTGGGCGCCCAGCACGGACAGCCAGTGCAGCGGCGCCATCGCATCGGCGCGGGCCGGCGCGGCCAGCGCGGCATTGGCCTGGGCGCTGTCGGCGGCCAGCGCGGCAGCGGCGTCGGCGGCGATCTGCTTCTTGGTGCGCTTTTTGGCGACGGGCGCTGCGTCGTCTGCGGGCGATGACAACACCGCATCGGCCACGCCATGCACCAGGCGGCGCGGCTGGAAGGGGTGGCGCATCGCATGCAGCAGGTAGCGGCCGGTCTGCGAGTCGGCCGCATCCATCACATCCTGCGTCGTGCCTTGGGCCACCAGGCGGCCGCCGCGCTTGCCGGCGCTAGGGCCGATGTCGATCACATGGTCGGCGCGGCGGATCGTGTCCTCGTCATGCTCCACCACCACCAGCGTATTGCCCTTGGCGCCCAGCTTGTGCAGCGCGTTGAGCAGGATATGGTTGTCGCGCGCATGCAGGCCAATCGTGGGCTCGTCGAGCACATAGCAGACGCCTTGCAGATTGCTGCCCAGCTGCGCGGCCAGGCGAATGCGCTGCGCCTCGCCGCCCGACAAGGTGGGCGCGCCCCGGTCCAGCGTCAGATAGCCCAGGCCCACCTCTTCCAGAAAGGCCAGGCGGCTGTGGATCTCGGGCACCAGGTCGCGGGCGATATCGCTTTCGCGGCCCGACAGCACCAGGCCCTCGATCCAGAGCCGCACATCGGTGACCGACAGGCGGGCGATCGACGAGATCGACTGGCCGTGGAACAGCACCGCACGGGCGGTGGCATTGAGGCGCGTGCCCTGGCAGGTCGGGCAGGTGGTTTCGCCCACATCCTCGGCCTCGGGCTCTTCAAAGCTCTGCTCGCGGCCCCGGTTGTCCTGGCTCATCACCGAATCGTCATAGACCTTGCGCTGGTCCTTAGTCAGCTTGACGCCGGTGCCCACGCAGTCGGGGCACCAGCCATGCTTGCTGTTGTAGGAGAACAAACGCGGGTCCAGCTCGGCATAGCTGGTGGCGCAGACCGGGCAGGCGCGCTTGGTGGAGAACACCTGCAGCTGGCCAATGGCGGATGTGTCGCTGCCCGTCTGCATCGCCGCTTCCAGGGTGCCGATGGCCGAGAGCACATGCAGCACGCCCTTGCCCAGCTCCAGCGCCGTGGCGAGCTTGTCGCGCAGCAGGGCCTCGTTCTCGGGCCTGATCTCGATGCTGGCCACCGGCAGCTCGACCGTGTGCTCCTTGAAGCGGTCCAGGCGCGGAAAGCCGGTGGTCGGCAGGAACTGGCCATCGACGCGCAGATGGGTGTAGCCACGCGGCCGCGCCCAGTCCGCCAGCTCGGTGTAGACGCCCTTGCGCGCGACCACCAGCGGGGCCATCAGGCCAATGAGCTGGCCGCGGTACTGCGTCATCAGCTGCGCGGCAATGCTCTCGGGGGTTTGCGGCTGGACCGCTGCGCCATCCTTGGTGCAATGCTGCACGCCCAGCTTCACGTAGAGCAGGCGCAGAAAATGCCAGACCTCGGTCGTGGTGCCCACCGTGGATTTGCGCCCGCCGCGCGAGAGGCGCTGCTCGATCGCCACCGTCGGCGGGATGCCGTAGACCGCATCGACCTCGGGGCGGCCCGCCGGTTGCACGATGGAACGCGCATAGGCGTTGAGCGATTCGAGGTAGCGGCGCTGGCCTTCGTTGAACAGGATGTCAAACGCCAGGGTCGATTTTCCCGAGCCCGACACGCCGGTGACGACGTTGAACTTGCCACGCGGAATGTCCACGCTCAGGTTCTTCAGGTTGTGCTCCTTGGCATTGATGATCTGAATGCTGTTGCCCGGCCCGGGCAGCGCCGCAGCTTGCGCTGCAGGCGCCAGCGCATAGGCCGGCCGCTGCTCGCGCACTTCGTGGGGCTGGCCATCGCCGCGCTCACCCAGCATGGCCAGCTCGTAGTCGCGCAGCGCCTGCGCGGTGTAGGAGCGGCCGGACTTGCGCACCTCCTCGGGCGTGCCCTCTTCCACCACCTTGCCGCCGTCTTCGCCAGCATCGGGGCCCAGGTCGATCAGCCAGTCGCTGGCACGGATCACATCGAGGTTGTGCTCGATGACGATCAGCGAATGGCCGGCTTCGAGCAGCTTGCGCAGTGCGCGCATCAGCTTGGCAATGTCTTCAAAATGCAGGCCGGTGGTGGGCTCGTCAAACAGGAACAAGGTGCCCTTACGCGCCAGCGTTTGCTTGGATTTGGAGGCGCTCTTGGCGGCCTCGGCCAGAAAGCCGGCGAGCTTGAGGCGCTGGGCCTCGCCACCCGACAAGGTCGGCACCGGCTGGCCCAGCTTCACATATTCCAGCCCCACATCGACGATGGGCTGCAGCGCGCGAATCACCTCGCGGTCCTTGGCGAACAGCGCGGCCGCCTCGCTGACAGTCAGTTCCAGCACATCGGCCACGTTCATCAAGCGGCCATCGCGCTCGATGCGCACTTCCAGAATCTCGGCGCGGTAGCGCTTGCCGTCGCAATCTGGGCAGCGCAGGTAGACGTCGGAGAGGAACTGCATCTCCACATGCTCAAAGCCCGAGCCGCCACAGGTCGGGCAGCGGCCATCACCGCTGTTGAAGCTGAACTTGCCGGCGGTATAGCCGCGCTGCAAGGACAGCGGCGCGGTCGCAAACAGCTCGCGCACCGCATCCCAGGCGCCCACATAGCTGACCGGGTTGGAGCGCGCGGTCTTGCCAATCGGTGACTGGTCAACAAAGACGATATCGGACAGGTGGTCAGCGCCCAGCAGGCGCTGGTGCGCGCCAGCCAGCTCGGTGGGCTTGCCAAAATGGCGCATCAAGGCAGGGGCCAGCACGTCCTGAATCAGTGTGGACTTGCCCGAACCCGACACGCCGGTGACCACCACCAGGCGCTGGAGCGGAAAATCCACCGACACGTTCTGCAGGTTGTGCTCGGTCGCGCCTTCCAGAATCAGGCGCGGCGTGCTCTCGGTCACCATGCGCTTGGCGCCCATGCCCACCTGCTTGCGGCCGCCCAGGTAGGCACCAGTCAGCGTATCGGCATGGCGCAGCTCGGCCGGGGTGCCGTCAAACACGATCTGGCCGCCCTTCTCGCCCGGGCCTGGGCCCATGTCGATCATGCGGTCGGCGGCAAACATCACCGCCGGGTCGTGTTCCACCACCACCAGGGTGTTGCCGGCATCACGCAGCCGCTTCATCGCGACGGTGATGCGCTCCATATCGCGCGGGTGCAGGCCGATCGAGGGCTCGTCCAGCACGAACAAGGTGTTGACCAGCGAGGTGCCCAGGGCCGTGGTCAGGTTGATGCGCTGCACCTCGCCACCACTCAGCGTGCGGCTCTGGCGGTCCAGGGTCAGGTAGCCAATACCGACATCGCAGAGGTAGAGCAGGCGGTTGCTGATTTCCTCATGCAGCAGGCGCAGCGCCTGCGCGTCGCCATCGTTGCTGCGGCGGATATCCATGCTGGCAAAGAACTGGCGCAGCCGCACGATGGGCAGCAGCATCAGGTCGTGCAGGCTCAGGCCGGGCAAGGCCTCCAGCTGCTCGCGGCTCCAGGCCACACCGCGCGGCATGAAGCGCTGGGCCGGCGGCAAGGCCGCATCGGCATCGGCCTTCGATCCCACGCGCCACAGCAGGCTCTCGGTCTTGAGGCGTGCACCGCCACAGACCGGGCACGGCGTGTAGCTGCGGTACTTGGACAGCAAGACGCGGATATGCATCTTGTAGGACTTGGTTTCCAGGTACTCGAAATAGCGGCGGATGCCGTACCACTGGCGGCTCCAGTTACCGTCCTTGTAGCCCTCTTCGCCATGGATGACCCAGTCCTTCTGCGCCTCGGTCAGCTTGGCCCAGGCGGTGTCGCGGGGAATGCCCTGCGCCTCGGCATGGCGCATCAGATCGTCCTGGATCTCCTTCCAGGCCGGCGTCTGGATCGGCTTGATCACGCCGGTGCGCAAGGTCAGCTTGTCGTTGGGAATCACCAGGCCCCAGTCCACGCCAATGACCCGGCCAAAACCCCGGCAGGCATCGCAGGCGCCCACGGCCGAGTTGAACGAGAACATCGACGGCGTCGGCTCGCGGTAGCGCAGGCCGCTTTCCGGGCAATGCAGACCGGAAGAGAACTTCCACAACGCGGGCTCGGCGGCGTTGCCGTCCGCACCGGCCTCGGCCATGGCATAGACCGTCATCTGGCCGCTGCCGCGCTTCAGGGCCACCTCGATGGCCTCGATCACGCGCGCCTTCTCGGCCTTGCTGAGGCGAAAGCGATCCGCCACCACATCGAGCAGCTTGACCCTCTGGGGCGCCTCTACCGCGGCCTGCTTGCCGGCCTTGGGCTTTTTCTTGCTGCTGTCCACGGCCGCTGCCTGCCGCACCACATCGACCTCGCGCTCGGCCTGCACCTTGGTAAAGCCACTGGCCGACAGCCACTGCTCGACCTGCTCGGCGCTGGTGTTGGCCGGCAGCTCGACCGGAAAGGTGATCACGATGCGCGGGTCATCGGCCTGGCTGCGCTGCAGCAACTGCTCGTAAATGCTCTCGGGCGTGTCATGCTGCACCGGCAAGGCGGCCTGCTGGTCAAACAGATGGCCGGCGCGTGCCACCAGCAGCTTCAGGTGGTCGTTGAGCTCGGTCATCGTGCCCACCGTGGAGCGCGAGCTGCGCACCGGGTTGGTCTGGTCAATCGCAATGGCGGGCGGCACGCCTTCGACCTTGTCCACGGCCGGCTTGTCCATGCGGTCCAGAAACTGGCGCGCATAGGCGCTGAAGGTTTCAACATAGCGGCGCTGACCCTCGGCATACAAGGTGTCGAACACCAGGCTGGATTTGCCCGAGCCGCTGGGCCCGGTCACCACGGTCAACTCCCCCGTGCGGATATCCAGATCCAGATTCTTGAGGTTGTGCTGACGCGCACCACGGATGCGAATGATTTCCTGAGACATACCGATGAGCTATCCAGTAATTCGTTGGCGCAGTCCAGCCGCCGGATAAGCAAGCCCCCATGCGCAGTGCCAGGGATGCCCAAACTCGGAAGGCCGACACGACTGCGTGGGGGCAAAATGATCGTGAGCAACCATTCTAGGGAGTTCATTCCTCGGCTGAATCAGCTCGCGGCAAAGCCCTGCAAAACACTGTACATATTTACAGATATTAGCAAATGGTGATGTATCCGAGCCGCAGGCTTGGGCGGCACAAAAAAACCCGCCATCTCTCGAAGGCGGGTTGGGAAGCAGGAGCGCGCCGGGCGCCCAAGGCTTGCTTAGAAGTTGTGGCGGATACCCGCAGCGAAGGTGCTGAAGTCGGCGCCGGAGATGCCGGTGGCGTAGCTGGCGTTGGCCTTGTTGTCGACCTTGGTGTAGCCAGCGTACAGCTTGGAGCGCTTGCTCAGGTTGTAGTTGTAGCCCAGGATCAGCTGGCGTGCGCCGCTGTTGCTGACGTCGTCCCACTTGCCAGCCCAGCCGAAGCCAGCGACAAACTCGGAAGCGCCCATGGTGTACATACCGGTCACGCGCGCTGCATTGCGCTTGCCGCGCAGCTCTTCGTCAGAGCGTTGGTAGTAAGCGCCCAGTTGGAAGGCGTTGATGGTGTAGTGCGCGCGCAGGCCCAGTTGCTTGTCGCCACCGACCTTGGTGAAGCCTGCACCCAGGGCCAGAGGACCGCTTTCCCAGTTGGCAGCCAGGTCGTAGCCGTGCTTGTCGTTGGTGCCAGCAGCCTTTTCGTGGAACGAGGCAGCGCCTTCAATGGTCAGGCCGCCCAGGAACACGGGAGTGCGGTAGGCGATCTTGTTGGAGTCGCGCATCACGTAGCTGTACAGCGCGTCTGACAGCGAACCAGTGTCGTGGTTAGGCTGGTCCAGCACGCCGTAGTCAGCCACTGCATAGTAGGACTCAGCGGTGAAGGTACCCAGACGCAGCATACCGAAGTTGCCCGCCAGGTTCACTTCGCTTTGGCGGCGGAAGGTCAGGCCACCAGCGGAGCCGGTGCCCGAGCCGTCGTCCGAGTTGAAACCCGATTCCAGCACGAAGCCAGCCTTCAGGCCGCCACCCAGGTCTTCCGTGCCACGGAAACCGATACGCGATGCGTTGTTGAACAAACCGGTGGTGGAGACATCGCCCACCTTCTGGCGTTCCACCGAGGTGTTCACACGGCCATAAACCTGCACGCTGCTTTGAGCCAGTGCAGCAGTAGAGCCAGCAACGGCCAAGGTGGCAATCATCAAACGATTCAGTGAACGCATAGTGTCCTCGGGGATGTAGTCATTAAAAATGGTTGGACGGTGCTGTTGGGGTCCGCTCAGGGCAGGTTTCAGCCCGTCACATAATGTTAATTCTAGGCGGCAGACTCCGGAAAACGCGCTGAATATCTTGCAGTTTTTGCGAGAGTGACGCATCGCTACCACACTTATGTGACACACCCTGGTATTAACCATGAGATACCAAACCGCCCAGAAAAAAACAGCACCCGAAGGTGCTGTTGGGAGGTGAAGGCCAGGGGTATCAGGCCATCTGCATACTCGGGGCCATCTCGCAGTCATGCGGTTCAGTCGTTCGCGTAAATATCCACATCCTTGGTTTCACGCACGAACAAGGTACCGATCACGAAGGTGATACCGGCGATGATGATGGGGTACCACAAGCCGTTGTACATGTTGCCGGTCTGCGCGACGATCGCGAAGGCCGTGGTGGGCAGCAGACCACCGAACCACCCATTGCCGATGTGATAGGGCAGCGACATGGAGGTGTAGCGGATGCGGGTCGGGAACATTTCCACCAGCATCGCGGCAATCGGTCCGTACACCATGGTCACCAGCAGCACCAAGTAGGTCAGCAGCACCACAGTCAAGACCTTGTTGGTCTTGGCGGGGTCGGCCTTGGCTGGGTAGCCGTCCTTGGCCAGGGTCTCGGCGACAGCCTTCTTGAACGCACCGTCCTTGGCCTTCAGATCGTCGCCACTGAGGCCCGCAGCCGAGTAGCTGGGGATGGTGTCGTTGCCGATCTTGATGATGGCCGTCGTGCCGGCAGGCGCCGCCTCGGTTTCATAGCTCACCGAATTGGCCGCCAGCAGTTGCTTGGCCACGTCGCAGGAGCTGGTGAACTTGGAGGTGCCCGTCGGGTTGAACTGGAAGGAGCACTCGGCCGGGTTGGCCACGACCACGACCTTGTTCTTGGCTTGCGCCGCTGCCAGATCGGGGTTGGCCGCTTCGGTCAGCATCTTGAACACGGGGAAGTAGGTCAGCACGGCCAGCAGGCAGCCGGCCATGATGATGGGCTTGCGGCCGATCTTGTCGGACAATGCACCAAAGATCACGAAGAACGGGGTGGCGATCAGCAGGGCCACGGCAATCATCAGATTGGCACTGACGGCATCGACCTTGAGCTGCTGGGTCAGGAAGAACAGCGCATAGAACTGGCCGGTGTACCAGACCACGGCCTGGCCAGCGGTCAGGCCGATCAGCGCGAGGATCACGATCTTCAGGTTCTTCCACTGGCCAAACGATTCGCGCAGCGGTGCCTTGGAGGTTTTGCCTTCGGCCTTCATGCGCTGGAACGCAGGCGACTCGGACAAGGTCATGCGGATCCACACCGACACGCCCAACAGCAGAATCGACACCAGGAACGGAATGCGCCAGCCCCAGTCATTGAAGGCAGGCTCGCCCATGGCGGTACGCGTGCCTAGAATCACCAGCAGCGACAGGAACAGGCCCAGGGTCGCCGTAGTCTGGATCCAGGAGGTGTAGGCACCGCGCTTGCCATGCGGCGCATGCTCGGCCACATAGGTGGCCGCACCGCCGTATTCACCACCCAAGGCCAGACCTTGCAGCATGCGCAGTACGATCAGGATGATGGGCGCTGCCACGCCAATGCTGGCGTAGTTGGGCAAGATACCGACGATGAAGGTCGATGCGCCCATCAGCAAGATGGTGACCAGGAACGTGTACTTGCGCCCGATCATGTCGCCCAGCCGGCCAAACACCAGCGCGCCGAAGGGGCGCACGATAAAGCCGGCAGCAAAGGCCAGCAGCGCAAAGATGAAGGCGGAGGTTGGGTCCAGTCCGGAGAAGAACTGTTTGGCGATGATGGCCGCCAGCGAGCCGTAGAGATAGAAGTCGTACCACTCAAAAACGGTGCCGAGTGACGAGGCGAAGATGACCTTGCGCTCCTCCTTGGTCATCGGCCGTGCTGCTGCACTGGTTGCCATGCTGTTGTCTCCTTGTAGTGTTGCCGCTCTTTTGTTTGGCGGACACTGCATTCTTCAAGCAAGCGCTGACCCAAGTCTGACGGTTTTCCAACACAAGCTTGCAATCTGCTGACAATTCGCTGACAAAATCCAGCGCAACCCGCACAAAGCGTTTTGCGATGCGGAATATCGCTGCACTGCAGCAGCGACCAAGGGAAAGTCCCAGGGCGGGCAAAACCGCTGGAAGGGGCATTTTCAGCAGCGCAGAAGCCGGAAATCAGCGCTTGGCCAAACCGGAGGGGCGGTCTGCTGCCGCATCCCATTGGCCATCCGCAAACCAGGCGTCGCCATTCAGGTAGGCGCTCAGCATCGGCAGCCCATCCAGGCCCCAGAACAGCTTGCCGTCCAGCACCATGCTGGGCACGCCAAACACGCCGGCGGCGGCCGCCGCATCGGTATTGCTGCGCAAGGCCTGCTTGGCCTCCTGCTCGGCCGCGTCGCCATGGCGCAGCTGCTCAGCCAGGGCTTGCTCCAAGGCCGGCAGGCGCTGGGCATCGAGCGCATCGGCGCCACCCAGCCAGACATGGCGAAAGATGGCATCGGCCGTGAAGCGGTTGATGCAGCCGCCCTGGCCCGTGCGCAAGGCCAGGCGCAGCAAGGGCAAGGGGTTGAAGGGGTGCTGGGCGGGCATCTGCAGCCCACAGCCCAGGCTGTGGCCCAGCCAGCTGGCATGGCGGTAGGTCCATTCGCGCTTGCCGGCAATGCCGGCTGGCCCCGGGTTGGCATGCTGCTGCAGCAGCGCCCCCAGCAAGACGGGCCGGTAGCGCACATGCACGCTATGGCCCTGCAACGCCTGCGGCAGCGCATGGAAAGCCAGCCAGGCGTAGGGAGAGACAAAGTCCAGGTAGAAATCGATGCTTTTCATACCCGGCTCCTGTTAGGGCGTCGGCACCAGCGGCCGGCCATTGCTGCCCAGGCCCGCACGGCCCAGCGCCTGCAGCCAGATCTGCTGGCGCTCTGCGGTGTCAGCCTTGGACCAGGCACGGATCTCATCGATCGAGCGGTAGCAGCCGATGCAGTGGCTGCGGTCCGCATTCATCTTGCACAGCGACACGCAGGGCGATGGCACGACATCGTTGTAATCGGCGGCAAAGGCGCCAGTCACCCGCACCTGCTTGGTGCGGGCTGCCAGCGGCGCGGGCGAGGCCACAGGCAGCTCCACCGGCTTATCCATTTGTTCCGTCATGCCGCCTCCTTGACCACATCGGCCACCGGCGCGCCGGTCAGCGCTTCCAGATCGGCCGGGGCCAGCGCAAACACGCCATTGGGGTGGCCGGCCGCTGCCCAGATCTGTTCAAAACGGAACAGCTCGCGGTCAATCAGCGTAACGGGCTGGCTCACATGGCCGACGGGCGATACACCGCCAATTGCAAAGCCGGTACGGCCCTTGACAAACTCCGCATCCGCGCGGCCCACCGGGCCGACCAGCGCCGCCACCTTGGCCTCGTCCACGCGGCAGTCGCCCGAGGTGATGACCAGCACGCAGGCGTCATCGCTCTTGCGGCGAAAAATAATGCTCTTGGCAATCTGGCCCAGCGCAATACCCAGCGCATCGGCCGCCTCCTGGGCCGTGCGCGCCGAGACTTCCAGCATCTGCGGCCCATGCGGATGGCCCTTGTCCTGCAGCACCCTGGCTACCCGCTGCACCCCTTCGGGCAGGCTCAGCAACTCCGCTCCACACATGGTTCAACTCCTTGTTAAGCGACGATTGTGCCGTTTAGCAGGCTCCGCTGCAGCGCAGCGGGCATTCGCGAGCCCGCGCTGGGCGATCAACCCGCGCGCTTGTTCATCAGCGCTACGGCCACGCGCGAATTGGGCTTGCGCTGCAAAAAGTCGCTGATGTAGACGCCCGCATCGACCAGCTTGTCCAGGTCAATGCCGGTCTCGATGCCCATGCCATGCAGCATGTAGACCAGGTCTTCGGTGGCGACATTGCCGGTCGCGCCCTTGGCATAGGGGCAGCCGCCCAGACCGGCGATGGATGACTGGAAGTTCCAGATACCCAGCTCCAGCGACGCGAGCGTATTGGGCAGCGCCTGGCCGTAGGTGTCGTGGAAATGCCCGCTCACCTGGTCCAGGTTGAAATACTGCAAGGTCGCTTCCAGCGCCTTTTGCACCTTGATCGGCGTGCCCACGCCGATGGTGTCGGCGACATCGACGCGCTCGACGCCAATGCCCTTCATCAGCTCGGCGAGGTAGGCCACGCGCGAAGGCGCAATCTCGCCCTCATACGGGCAGCCCACGGTGCAGCTCATCGCGCCACGCACCGCAATGCCGGCGGCCTTGGCCGCTTCCACCACCGGCGCAAAGCGCTCGATGCTCTCGGCAATCGAGCAGTTGATATTGCGCTGGCTGAAGGCTTCGCTGGCCGCGCCAAACACCACGATCTCATCGGGCTGGGAGGCCACGGCCGCTTCATAGCCCTTCATGTTCGGGGTCAGCACCGAATAGCGCACCCCGGCCTTGCGCGCCAGCCCCGCCATCACCTCGGCGTTGTCGCCCATCTGCGGCACCCACTTGGGGCTGACAAAGCTGGTCACCTCGATCTCGGTCAGGCCCGCATCCTGCAGGCGGTGGGTGAGCTCGATCTTGACGGCAGCCGGCACCGGCGATTTCTCGTTCTGCAGGCCATCGCGCGGGCCGACATCAATCAATTGGACACGTTGGGGGTAGCGGGCCATGGGGCGTCTCCTGGGGTATTTCTTAAAAACGGGGGGCGGAATCAGTATCCGCGATCGGCATAGACCATGCCGCCAGGCTTCTCTCCGGCAGCAAAGGCCCGCAGCTTGTGCAGGATCTGCTGCAAGGTCTCTTCGGGCAAGGTGCGGGCGGAGCTGTGCGGCGTGATGCGGATCTGCGGCTGCTGCCAGAACGGGTGCTCGGCGGGAAGGGGCTCGGTGCAAAACACATCCAAGGTGGCGCCTGCCACCTGGCCGCTGTCCAGCGCGGCCAGCAGGTCGGCGTCGACCAGGTGCGCGCCGCGCGCCACATTGATCACATAGGCGCCCGGCTGCAGCTGCGCCAGCAGGCCGGCATTGATGATGTTCTCGGTCTGCGCCGTTAGCGGCAGCAGGTTGACGAGGATACGCGTGGCACGCAGAAAGTCCGGCAGCTGCGCGCTGCCGGCAAAACACTGCACACCGGCGATCTGCTTGGGCGAGCGGCTCCAGCCGCGCACCGGAAAATCAAACTGCGCCACCGCCTGGGCCACGCGCTCGCCCAGCACACCCAGGCCCATCACGCCGACGGGAAAATCGCTGCGCAAACGCAAGGGCTGCTGTGCCCAGACGCCCGCGCTTTGCTGGGCCCGGTACGGCGCCAGGTCACGGAAATGGTCGATCACCGCATGGCAGACATACTCGGCCATCTGCACGGCCATGCCGGCGTCTTCCAGACGCAGCACCGGCACACCGGCGGGCAGCTGGCGCGCAAACAGCGCATCGACACCAGCGCCCATGTTGAAGATCGCCTTGAGGCCGGCGCCTTGCTCGTCGAACAGCTGCTGCGGCGGCTTCCAGA
Source organism: Comamonas koreensis (assembly GCF_014076495.1). Taxonomy (NCBI): domain Bacteria; kingdom Pseudomonadati; phylum Pseudomonadota; class Betaproteobacteria; order Burkholderiales; family Comamonadaceae; genus Comamonas; species Comamonas koreensis. The sequence continues at coordinate 4,913,278 of NZ_CP043575.1, forward strand.
CCAGCGCGTAATCGGCCTGCACCATGCCGGGCGTCCAGCCACGAGCCTCGGCCTGGGGGAGGTGCAGGCGAATCGCATCCAGCCAGTGCTGCAGGTCGTCGCTGTCGGTGTAGACGAGAATTTTCATGGCCGGCATTTCAGCACAGAAAAGGGTGCCGCGCCGTCACAGACAGCGCAGCGGCACCCTTTAGGACGCAGCGACCTGCAACTTCAGCAGTTCTGCGCCTTCGGTGACCTGGTCACCGGGCGTAAACAGCAGCTCCAGCACCTCGCCATCGGCCGGGGCGGCAATGGTGTGCTCCATCTTCATCGCCTCCATCACCGCCAACGGCTGGCCCTTGCTGACCTTGTCACCGGCCTTGACCGCAAACGACACCACCTTGCCCGGCATCGGGGCCGTCAGGCGCCCGCCTTCGCTGCCAGCGTCACCGGCATGGGCCAGCGCATCAATGGCGGTGATCTCGGCCGCGCCGCGTGGTGCGAACACATGCACCACCTCGCCCTGCTGCCAGGTCTGCACCTGGTCGCGCTGGCCGTTGAACTGCAGCTCCACCAGCTCGCCGTTGGGACTGAACTGCAGCGGGCCCGTGGCATCGCCCACCGTCAGCACCAGGCCAGCAGCCTCATAGCGCAACGCCGCCTGCAACTTGTCGCCGCCAAACTCAAAGTCAAAGCGCCGCTCGGTCACGCCATGCGATTGCCAGCCATCGCGGCGGCTGAAGGGGTCGTGGCTCTCGGTTGCGCGCTCCTGCAGCAGCTCGGCCACCACGGCAGCGGCCGCAGCGGTGTCCAGGCCCAGGCCGCGCTGCTTGAAGAGCCGTGCCTCTTCGCGCTGGATCAGCGCCGTATCGAGCTTGGCCTGGCCAAACGAGGGCGTGGCCAGGATATGGCGCAGGAACTGCACATTGGTCTGCAGGCCGACAATGCGCACCGCAGCCAGCGCCGCATCCAGCCGCGCCAGCGCCTGGGCACGGTCTGCGCCGTGGACGATGAGCTTGGCAATCATGCTGTCGTAGAAGGGGCTGATGGCATCGCCTTCGCGCACGCCATCGTCAATGCGCACATCGCTGATTGCAAAACTGCTGCAGTCGGGCTTGCGGTAGACATGCAAGGTGCCGGTGGCGGGCAGGAAGTTGTTGTCCGGGTTCTCGGCGCAGATGCGCGCTTCGATCGCGTGGCCGCTGATCTTGAGCTCGGCCTGCTGCTTGGGCAGCGGCTGGCCGTTGGCCACCAGCAGTTGCCACTGCACCAGGTCTTCGCCGGTGATGGCCTCGGTCACCGGGTGCTCCACCTGCAGGCGCGTGTTCATCTCCATGAAGTAGAACTTCATCGCCTCGGGCTGGTCGTAGCCGCCGGGCTGCTCGACGATGAATTCCACCGTGCCCGCGCCCACATAGCCCACGGCCTTGGCAGCGGCCACCGCCGCCTCGCCCATCTGCTGGCGCAGCGCGGCGGTCATGCCCGGCGCTGGGGCTTCTTCCAGCACCTTCTGGTGGCGGCGCTGCACCGAGCAGTCGCGCTCGAAGAGATACACGCAGTTGCCTTGCGTGTCGCCAAACACCTGGATCTCGATATGGCGGGGGCGCAGCACGTATTTCTCGATCAGCACCGCATCGTTGCTGAAGCTGTTGATGGCCTCGCGCTTACAGGACTCCAGCGCGGCAGCAAAGTCTTCGCTCTTTTCCACCAGGCGCATGCCCTTGCCACCGCCGCCGGCGCTGGCCTTGATCAGCACCGGGTAACCGATGCGGTCGGCCTCCGCGTGCAGCATGGCCGGGTCCTGGCCCGCGCCGTGGTAGCCGGGCACCAGCGGCACGCCGGCCTTTTCCATCAGCTGTTTAGATTCGGCCTTCAGGCCCATCGCGCGGATGGCATTGGCCGGCGGGCCGATGAACACCAGGCCCGCAGCGGCGCAGGCGACGGCAAAGTCTTCGTTCTCGCTCAAGAAACCGTAGCCGGGGTGGATGGCTTGCGCGCCGGTGGCCTTGGCCGCCTCGATGATGCGTTCCCAGCGCAGGTAGCTGTCCTTGGGGGCGCTTCCACCGATATGCACGGACTCGTCGCAGGCGGCCACATGCTTGGCATGGGCGTCCGCGTCGGAGTAGACGGCCACGGTCTTGACGCCCATGCGGCGGGCGGTAGCGGCGACGCGGCAGGCAATCTCACCACGGTTGGCGATCAAAATTTTCGAGAACATAGAACAATCTCCTCAGTCTTCTTCCCTGACCCCAGCCCGCCTTCGCAAGCCCCCGGTCAATATCGTTGGTGATCCGCGCCCGTGGCGGCCAGGGCCACCGGCTCTTCATGGCCCAGCCACCGGCGAATCCGGCGCACCACGGCCCGCAAAAACTTCCACAACACCCAGGTCATCACCCACATCAGCACCAGCACCACGGCCAGCGCCAGCGCAAACACCAGCGGGTGGTGGATGGCCAGCCACACCGCGCCGATCGAGACCCCGTCTTCGACCAGGCTCGCGCCCCAGTTGGAGAACGGCTCCGGGCTGGTGTTGATGGCCGCGCGCGTCGTGGTCTTGGCCACCTGGCTGCTCAGCGCCAAGGTGCCGCCCATCAGGGCCGCCGCTGTCGCCATCGTCGCGTTGTCGGTGCCAAACACGCTGGCCGCCAAGGCCGCACCCGCTGGCACCCGCACCACGCTTTGCACCACATCCCAGACCGAATCCACGCCGGGGATCTTGTCGGCAAAGAACTCGACAAACAGCAGCGCGCCACTGATGAACAGGATCACCGGCTGCTGCAGCACCGTCAGCCCACCGGGCAGCTGCAGCACGCCGGTGGCGCCCAGCATGCCCGTCACAAACACCACCGCATACAGCCGAAAGCCACTGGCCCAACCGAGCGCAGCTGCCAGCGCCATCAGCTGGCCCCAGTCCCACTGCGCCATGGCCTGGCCCATCTGGCCGGCCACCTGGCCGACCTGGTCGGCCGCCTGCCCCACCGTGTGTGCGGTGTCCTTGTCCAGATGCAGGCCCATGCCGTGCAGCCAGTTGACGATGGTGTTCCAGATATCCATGGTGGTGCTCCTCAGTGCCAGTCAGCAAACGCGCTGTTTATAGCGCCAATGCCCGCTTGCTGTCTGCCATCCAAGGCCGCTTTAGGGCTGCATCAGCCTCCCAGCCAGCTGGGTTTGCGTTTGTTCAAGAAGGCCTGCACGCCTTCCTTGCCTTCGGCGCTGGCGCGGATATCGGCGATGCCGGCCACGGTCTCGGCGATCAGCGCTTCGTCCACCTCACGGCCGGCCACATCGAGCACCAGCTTTTTGCAGGCCTGTACCGCTGCCGGGCTGGCGCTCAGCAGGTGCTTGAGCAGGCCGTCCACGGCGCTGTCCAGCGCCTCAGCCTCCACCACCTGGTGCACAAAGCCGGTGCGTAGCGCTTCGGCGGCGTCAAAGCGCTCACCGGTCAGAAAGTAGCGGTGCGCCGCACGCGGGCCCATCGCGCGGATCACATAGGGGCTGATCGTGGCCGGGATCAGGCCGATCTTCACCTCGCTGAGGCAAAAACCGGCGTGGCTGGCCGCCACCGCCATGTCGCAGCAGGCCACCAGGCCCATGCCACCGGCGTAGACATCGCCCTGCACCCGCGCAATCGTCGGCTTGGGGCAGGTGTAAATGACGCGCAGCATCTCGGCGAGCTTGCCCGCGTCGACCAGGTTTTCCTCGCGGGTGTAATCGGCCATCGCGCGCATCCAGTTCAGGTTGGCGCCAGCGCAGAAGGCCGGGCCTTCGGCGGCCAGCACCACGGCGCGGACCGGGGCCTGCGCACCCACCCAGCTGAAGGCGCGGGTGATGTCGGCAATCACCTCATCGCTGAAGGCATTGCGCACATCGGGCTGGGTCAGGGTGATGGTGGCCACCGGCCCAGTGGCTTCGACGGTCAGAAATGTACTTTTCATGGTGTCCTCTCTGTCTCAGAGCCTTACATGCGGAAGACGCCGAATCGGGTATCTTCGATCGGTGCATTGCGCGTGGCCGCCAGGCCCAGCGCCAGCACGCGGCGGGTATCGGCCGGGTCGATGACGCCGTCATCCCACAGCCGTGCCGAGGCGTAGTAAGGGTGGCCCTGGTCCTCGTACTGCTGGCGGATGGGCGCCTTGAAGGCCTCCTCCTCTTCCGCCGTCCAGGCGCCGCCCCGGCCTTCGATGCCATCGCGCTTGACCGTGGCCAGCACGCTGGCCGCCTGCTCGCCGCCCATCACGCTGATGCGTGCGTTCGGCCACATCCACAAAAAGCGGGGGCTGTAGGCGCGGCCACACATGCCGTAGTTGCCGGCGCCAAAGCTGCCGCCGATGATGATGGTGAACTTGGGCACGCTGGCCGTGGCCACCGCCGTCACCAGCTTGGCGCCGTGGCGGGCAATGCCCTCGTTCTCGTACTTGCGGCCGACCATGAAGCCGGTGATGTTCTGCAAAAAGACCAGCGGAATCTTGCGCTGGCAGCACAGCTCGATGAAGTGCGCACCCTTGACGGCCGACTCGCTGAACAAAATGCCGTTGTTGGCGATGATGCCCACCTCCATGCCCTCGACGCGGGCAAAGCCGCAGACCAGGGTGGCGCCAAAACGGGCCTTGAACTCGTCAAAATCGCTGCCATCGACAATGCGGGCGATGATTTCGCGCACATCAAAAGGCTTGCGCGTATCGACCGGGATCACGCCATACAGCTCATCGGCCGGGTAGGCCGGTGCCTGCGGCGCCTTGTCGGCCAAGTTGGGCTGTTTGGCCTTGTTCAGGTGGCTCACGGCCTTGCGGGCCAGCGCCAGTGCATGGGTGTCGTTGTCGGCCAGGTGGTCGGCCACGCCCGACAGGCGCGTGTGCACATCGCCGCCACCCAGGTCTTCGGCACTCACCACCTCGCCGGTCGCAGCCTTCACCAGCGGTGGGCCACCCAAAAAGATCGTGCCCTGGTTCTTCACGATGATGGACTCGTCGCTCATCGCCGGCACATAGGCGCCGCCAGCGGTGCAGGAACCCATGACCACGGCGATCTGCGCAATGCCCTGGGCCGACATATTGGCCTGGTTGTAGAAGATGCGGCCAAAGTGCTCGCGGTCGGGGAAGACCTCGTCCTGGTTGGGCAGGTTGGCGCCGCCCGAATCAACCAGGTAAATGCAGGGCAGTCGGTTTTGCGCTGCCACTTCCTGGGCGCGCAAATGTTTTTTTACCGTCATCGGGTAGTAGGTGCCGCCTTTGACCGTGGCATCATTGCACACGATCATGCAGTCCACCCCACTGACGCGGCCCACGCCGGCGATCAGGCCCGCACCGGGTGCATCGTTGTTGTACATGTTCAGCGCAGCCAGCGGTGCCAGCTCCAAAAAGGGCGTGCCCGGGTCCAGCAGCATCTGCACGCGGTCACGCGGCAGCAGCTTGCCCCGGCCCAGGTGCTTGGCACGGGCGGCTTCACCACCGCCTTGCGCCACCTTGGCAGACTGGGCGCGCAGGTCCTCCACAATGCTGCGCATGGCTTGCGCATTGGTCTGAAAATCTGCCGACCGGGCATTCAGCTGGGTTGCGAGTTTGCTCATGCTTGTCCTCTTCAATGTTCTAGCGTTCCGTTCAGAAACGCGTTTTCTTTAAAAATAGTCTGCTGCCAAACGAATCCGCACCATGCACACCGTCGAAACCGTCCTGCTCGTCCTGATGATCGGTGCCGTCACCGGCATCATTGCGCGCTACATCCGGGCCATACCGCTGCCGCTGATCCAGATCATGCTGGGCGCGGCGCTGTCCTGGCCACAAAAAGGCCTGCATATCGATTTCGACCCCGGCCTGTTCATGCTGCTGTTCATTCCGCCGCTGCTGTTTGCCGACGGCTGGCGCATTCCCAAGCGCGAGTTCTTTGCGCTGTACCGCCCTATTTTGCGGCTGGCCTTTGGCCTGGTGCTTTTTACCGTGATTGGCCTGGGCTACCTGATCCACTGGATGATCCCGGAGATCCCGCTGACCGTGGCCTTTGCGCTGGCCGCCGTGATATCGCCCACCGATGCGGTGGCCGTCTCGGCCATCACCCGCAACCTGGGCATGCCGGCCCACACCATGCATGTGCTCGAAGGCGAATCGCTGCTCAATGATGCCTCGGGCCTGGTGGCGCTGAAATTTGCCATCGCCGCCACCTTGACCGGTGTGTTCTCCTGGACCCAGGTCACGCAGGAATTTCTGTGGATTGCGCTGGGTGGCCTGGGCGTGGGCGCTGCGGTGGGCTGGGGTTTCAGCTACCTGCGCGATACCGTCACCCGCCGCCTGGGCGATGTGGCCGCCACGCAGATGGTGCTGCTCTTGGTGCTGCTGCCCTTTGCAGCCTACCTGCTGGGCGAAAAGATTGGTGTCTCGGGCATTCTGGCCGCCGTGGCCGCGGGCGTGGCCACGAATTTTGGCGACCTGAACCGCGCCGACTACATCTCCGAGCGCATGCAAACCGCCGGTACCTGGGCGATGGTGGAATCGGCCTTCAACGGCGCGATCTTCCTGCTGCTGGGCCTGCAGTTGCCCTCGATCATTGGCGTAACCTTGCGCGATGCCGGCCATGACTGGTGGATTCTGGTGGGCTATGTGGCCATCATCTCGATCGCACTTTTGGCGCTGCGCTGGATCTGGCTGATGCTGGGCGTCAGCCGCAGCCTGCACAAGGCCCACCAGGCCGGCAAGCTGGTCAAAAAACCCGACCTGTGGCTGAACCTGGCCACGACCTTGGCGGGCATACGAGGCGCGGTCACCTTGGCCGGTGCGCTGTCCGTGCCGCTGCTCTTGAACAACGGCCAGCCGTTTCCAGCACGCGACATGCTGATCTTTCTGGCCACCGGCACCATCTTGTTCACCCTGGTGATCGGCAGCATCGGCCTGCCGCTGGTGCTGCGCCGCGTGCAGGCGGTGAGCGAGCCCGAATCGGTGCGCGAAGAGCGCCAGGCGCGCATTGCAGCCTGCCGCGCTGCGATCAACAGCCTGGCGATGAGCGACGACGATGCCGCCCAGCAGCCCACCGAATGGCAGGCCCAGCAGCATGAAATCGAAGGCCGGATTGCGCGCGAGTACCGCAACCGTATCGACCTGCTGGACGAGGAGCGCACGCCCGAAACCGCCGAGGTGCAGGACCTGGCCACGCCCGACGCGGTGCAGGAGCGCCGCCTGCGCTATGTGGCCGAGCTGGAGATGCGGCTCAACTGCATCAAGGTCGAGCGCCACACCATCTACGCCGAGCGGCACAACAACCGCATCAACGACGAATCGCTGCGCAGCCTGGTCCAGGAGCTGGACCTGAGCGAGATCACCTTGCGCAAGCGCCTGGAAGTGGCCCGCCGCGCCGCCGCCAAGCAAGCTGCCAAGCTGGAAGGGCATTGATCGTTCAGGCGGGTGCTGCATGGCGGCGCTCTGCGCGGTTCAGGCCGTCTTGCTCACATCCAGCTTCAGCGATTCGATCATCGCCTCGCGGATCTTGAACTTCTGGATCTTGCCGGTCACCGTCATCGGGAAGGCCTCGACAAACTCGATGTAGCGCGGCACCTTGTAATGGGCCACCCGGCCCTTGCAGTAGCTGCGCAGCGCCTCGGCATCCAGGCTTTGGCCGGCCTTGACGATGACCCAGGCACAGAGCTCCTCGCCAAAGCGGCTGTCGGGCACGCCCACCACCTGCACATCCTGCACCTGCGGGTGGGTGTAGAGAAACTCCTCGATCTCGCGCGGGTAGATGTTCTCGCCGCCCCGGATCACCATGTCCTTGATGCGGCCGACAATGTTCACATAGCCTTCTTCATCCATCGTGGCCAGGTCGCCGGTGTGCATCCAGCCATCGCCATCGATGGCCTCGCGCGTCTTGGCCTCGTCGCCCCAGTAGCCATGCATGACCGAATAACCGCGCGTGCAGAGCTCACCCGATTGGCCGGGGGCCACGGTCTCGCCGGTCTCGGGGCTGACGATCTTGACCTCCAGGTGCGGATGCACCTTGCCGACGGTGGAGACGCGCTTGTCCAGCGGCGTGTCGGTCGAGCTTTGGCAGCTGACCGGACTGGTCTCGGTCATGCCGTAGGCAATGGTGATCTCGGACAGATGCATCTGGCTGACCACGCGCTTCATCACCTCGATCGGGCAGGGCGAGCCAGCCATGATGCCGGTGCGCAGGCTCGACAGGTCGAACTCGGCAAAACGTGGGTGGTCCAGCTCGGCAATGAACATCGTGGGCACGCCATGCAGGCCGGTGCAGCGCTCGGCCTGCACCGTCTCCAGCACCGTCAGCGCATCAAAGCCGTCATTGGGGTAGACCATGGCCGCGCCATGCGTCATGCAGGCCATATTGCCCAGCACCATGCCAAAGCAGTGGTAGAGCGGCACGGGAATGCAGAGCCGGTCTTCTTCCGAGAGCCGCATCGCCTCGCCAATGAAATAGCCGTTGTTGACGATATTGCGGTGGGTCAAGGTGGCGCCCTTGGGAAAGCCTGTGGTGCCACTGGTGAACTGGATATTGATCGGGTCGTAGGGCGTCAAGCTGGCCCCTATCTGCGCGACCTGCGGGTCGGCCGCATCACCGCTGGCGATAAAGCGCGAGAAGCGCTGCATGCCTGCCTGCTCCTGGCCCTGGCCTGCGACATCGATCCAGACCACCAGGCGCAAATCGGGCAAGGCCTCAATCTGCAGCGCAGCGCTGGCTTGCGTCTCCAGCTCAGGCGCCAGCGCGCGCACCATACCCAGGTAATCGCTGGTCTTGAAGCGCTCCATCACAAACAGCGCCTTGCACTGCACCTTGTTGAGCGCATAGGCCAGCTCGGAGGTGCGGTAGGCCGGGTTGATGTTGACGAGGATGATGCCGACATGGGCGGTGGCCAGCTGCAGCAGCACCCATTCCACATTGTTGTGCGACCAGATCCCCACCCGGTCACCCTTGGCAATGCCGGCGCGCAGCAAGGCGCTGGCCAGTTGCTGCGATTGCTCCAGCAGTTGCTGGTAAGTGAGGCGCAGGCCCTGGTGGCGGCTGATGAGCGCATCGCGCGCGCCAAAGCGCGCTGCTGTCTCGCTCAGCTGCTGGCCGATGGTCTTGTTGAGCAGGCGCGGCTCGCTGGCGCCCCGTGCATAGCTGCTGGTCAATCTGGTCTCGCTCATGGTGTCTCCTGTCCGCCGCCCAACCAGCCGGGTCGGCGGCCCTGTTCCTTGTCTTTCAGGATACGCGAGCGTGCCGCGCAAATGATGGCAGGATGGTTGCAAATGTCGCCAGTACAATGGCCATGCTTGGCGCTTTTTAAACCCCACCCTCCATGCCCAAACCGCTGCCCTCCTCTGCCGTCGTGCACCATCCCGCCGTTACGCCCATGGCCTTTGTCCGGGCCATCGCGCGGGCCTACCAGCACCGGGGGCTGAGTGCGGACCGAGCGCTGCAGTTGGCGCAAATCGATCCCTTGGCGGTTGAAAAGGACGGCCCCGGCATCACCGCACTGCAGTTTGAAACGCTCTCGGATGCGGCGATGCAGGAGCTGGATGACGAGGCGCTGGGCTGGTTCAGCCGGCGCCTGCCCTGGGGCAGCTATGGCATGCTGGCACGCGCCTCGCTCACCAGCCCCAACCTGGGGGTGGCGCTCAAGCGCTGGTGCCGCCACCACGGCCTGCTCACCGATGACCTGGCGCTCAGCCTGCAGGTGCAGGGCGAGACGGCCACGGTCGAGATCATCGAGCACACGGGCCTGGGCGAGCTGCGCGAGTTTTGCCTCGTGTCCATGCTGCGCAATATGCATGGGCTGTCGAGCTGGTTTGTCGACTCGTCGCTGCCGCTGTTCAAGGTGAGTTTTCCGTTCGAGGCCCCCGCCCATGCCGATGTGTATGCGCTGCTCTTCCCCGGCGATGTGCAGTTTGGCGCGCCGGTCACGCGCATGCAGTTTGATGCGCGTTATCTCGCCTTGCCGATTGCCCGCGATGAGGCGGCCTTGCAGCGCATGCTGCAGCGCGCGCTGCCGCTGACCGTGCGCCCCTACCGGCGCGACCGGCTGATGGTGCAGCGCGTGCGCCAGCTGCTGGCGGCCGATCCCTCGGCGATGCACAGCGCCGACAGCCTCTCGGCCAAGCTGCACCTGTCACTGCGCACCCTGCACCGCCAGCTCAAGGACGAGGGCGCATCGCTGCAGGCCCTGAAGGACGAGGTGCGGCGCGAACGCTCGCTGACTCTGCTGCACCGCAGCAACCGGCCCATCAAGCAGATCGCGCAGTTGGCAGGCTTCAGCAACGACAAGAGCTTTATCCGGGCCTTTCGCACCTGGATGGGCATGTCCCCGGCCGAATACCGCAAGAGCACCCGGCCGCCGGCCTGAGGCGCAGCCGATGCTGGCCTGAGACCGGCCCGATTTGCAACCTGGCTGACACCTGCAGGGCAGCCACGTACATCCATTCGTGCCAAGATGGCGGCACAACATCGGATGGAGACTTGCCGTGATCGAGCTGTACCACTGTGTGAGCGCGCGCTCGTTCCGCGCGCTATGGATGCTGGAAGAGCTTGGCCTGCCCTACCAGCTGCAGATGCTGCCCTTTCCGCCCCGCGCACTGGCCAAGCACTACCTGGCACTCAACCCCCTGGGCACCGTGCCCTTGCTGATCGACGGCGACACGCGCATGACCGAGTCGTCCGCCATCTGCCAGTACCTGGCCAGCCGCGACCCGGCGCAGCGCCTGGACGTGCAGCCCAGCGACCCCGCCTATGGCAGCTACCTGAACTGGCTGTACATGTCCGATACGACCTTGACCTTTCCGCAGACCCTGGTGCTGCGCTACCAGTTCTTTGAGCCTGCCGTGCGGCGCCAGCCCCAGGTCGCAGAAGACTATGCGCGCTGGTTTCTGGGCCGGCTGCGCGCGCTGGAGACCGCCGCCCAGGCCATGCCAGCCGAACTGCCCTACCTCTGCGCAGGCCGTTTTACCGCGGCCGATGTGGCCGTGGGCTATGCGCTGATGCTGTCGGACTACCTGGGCATGTCCTCGCAATGGGGGCCGGCCACCCAGCACTACTGGATGCACCTGCAGCAGCGCGCCGCCTTTCTGCGCATCCTGGAGGTCGAAAAGCAGGCCGCGCTGGACCAGCAGATCGACCCCATTCCGTCGCCCTTGATCCGGCCCTGACCCTGCTTTGAAGTCCTCCGACATGATCGCCATCACCGACCACACCACCATCGGCCAGGCCTTGCAGGCCGCCATTGCGCGCTACCCCGAGCACAGCCTGCTGGCGGTGCCGGCCAATCCCAAGCGCAGCTACCTGCCCGAGGGCTGCGAGTTCAGCTACACGCAGGCCGGCGCCCATATCGCGCGGCTGCAGGCCCGCTACCAGGCCGCGGGCTATGGCGTGGGCCACCGCGTGGGGCTGTTTCTGGAAAGCCGGCCCGAGCACCTCTGGCACAAGCTGGCGATGAACAGCCTGGGCATCTGCTGTGTGCCCATCAACCCCGACTACAAGCGCCGCGAGCTGAACTACCTGATCGACCATGCACAGCTGGACCTGGTCGTCTGCCTGCCCGAGCGGCTGGAGGCACTGCAGCAGTCCCTGCAGGACACGCGCAACCAGCCGGCCCTGGTCTGCACCGATCCGCAAGATGGCAGTGCGATCACGCTGCCGCCGGCCCGCTCGCAGCCCTCGGGCAGCCTGAGCGCCGACACGCCAGCAAGCATCCTCTACACCTCGGGCACCACCGGCCAGCCCAAGGGCTGTGTGCTCTCGCATGCCTATGAACTGGCCGCTGGCAAGTGGTATGCATCCCACCCCGGCCATGTGTCGATCCAGGAAGGCCGCGAGCGCCTGTTCAACCCGCTGCCGCTGTTCCATGTCAACGCATCCATCCTGTCGTTCTACTGCATGCTGCTCACCGGCGGCTGCCAGGTCCAGACCGACCGCTTTCAGCCCAGCCGCTGGTGGGAAGAGGTTGCCAGCAGCCGCGCCACCATCGTCCACTACCTGGGCGTGATCATTCCGCTCTTGCTCAAGCAGCCGCCGTCCGACTGGGAAAAGCAGCACTGCGTGCGCTTTGGCTATGGCGCAGGGGTGGAGCCGCAGCTGCATGCCGCCTTCGAGCAGCGCTTTGGCTTTCCGCTGATCGAGCTGTGGGGCATGACCGAGGTGGTGCGCACCATCTCTGACCATGGCGACGACCGCCAGGTAGGCACACGCTCCTTTGGCCGTGGTGCGCCGGGGCTCGAGGTACTGGTGGCCGATGAGAGCGGCCAGCCGGTGCCGCCCGGCACGCCTGGCGAGATGCTGGTGCGCTACTCGGCCGAGACCCCGCGCAAGCATTTTTTCAGCGAGTACCTGGACAACCCCGAGGCCACCGCCAAGGCCTGGGAAGGCGGCTGGTTCCACACCGGGGATGTGGTGCTGCAGGACCCCGATGGCCTGCTGCACTTCATGGACCGGCGCAAGAACATCATCCGCCGCTCCGGCGAGAACATTGCCGCGGCCGAGGTGGAAGCCGTGCTGCTGTCCCACCCCAAGGTGCACCAGGTGGCCGTGCTGGCCGCGCCCGATGACATCCGCGAAGAGGAGGTGCTGGCCAGCATTGTGCTGACGGACGGCGTGGCGCCCGGCACCGCCATCTGCCAGGAGCTGTTTGCGTTCTGCCAGCAAGAGATGGCCTACTACAAGGTGCCCGGCTGGTGGTGGTTCACCGATGAGATCCCCACCACCGGCACGCAAAAGATCCAGAAGCACCGGATCTTGGCGGCGGGCCAGGATGTGCGCAGCCTGCCCCAGGTGCTGGACATGCGGGCGCACAAAAAGCGCTGATCGCGCTGGGCCCGCTGCTGCACTGCGAGGCGGGCCGAAAACCTAGCCCGCGCGGCGCAGCAGGTCGGCGCCCTTCTCGCCAATCATCATCGTGGCCGCGCAGGTGTTGGCCGAGGTGATCTCGGGCATCACCGAGGCATCGATCACCCGCAGCCCCTGCAGCCCATGCACGCGCAGCTGGGCATCGACGACGGCACCTGCCTCGGGGCGGGGCCCCATGCGCGCCGTGCCGTTGAGGTGGTAGGACGAGACACCGTAGCGGTAGATAAAGTCCAGGATCTCGTCATCGGACTGCACCTGCGGCCCGGGCATGACCTCGTCCACCCGGTAGGGCGCGAGCGCCTGGCTCTGCAGCAAGGCCCGGGCCTGGCGCACACCGCGAATCAAGGTCTGGCGGTCGCCCTCGTCGTCCAGATAGCGCGGCTGCACGACCGGGTCGGCCAGCGGATCGCTTGAGGCCAACTGCACCGTGCCCATGCTCTGCGGCCGGTGCTGCCAGACGCCGCAGGTCATGCCTGGGAACACATCGAGCTGGCCCACATAGCCTTCGCGGTAGCTGGCCGGGGAGAACACACCTTGCAGATCGGGCCGCGCGAGCCCTGGCTGCGAGGCTGCGAACCAGTGCACGACGGACGGGCTGAGCTGCAGAATATTGGGCTTGCCGCGCAGCCATTGCCAGGCCTGGCCCCAGAGGCGCGGCACACGCGCCAGCTCGTTGATCGTGGTGGCGTTCTTGACCGACGCGACCAGCCGCACCGAGAAATGGTCCTTGAGGTGCTGACCCACGCCCGGCAAATGCACCTGGGTGGCAATGCCCAGCGCGCGCAGCCGCTCGCCATCGCCAATGCCCGACAGCTGCAGCAGCTTCGGCGTGTTGATGGCGCCGGCGCTGACGACCACCTCGCGCCGCGCCCTCACTTGGCGCCCCACGCCATCTTGCAGGTATTCCACACCACAGGCGCGGCCGTCCTCGACCATAATGCGCAGCGCCTGCGCGCCGGTCCGCACATCCAGGTTGCCGCGCCGCACAGCCGGGCGCAGAAAGCAGCCCGCCGTGCTCATGCGCCAGCCGTTGTGGATGCTGCGCTGGAAATAGCCCACGCCTTGCTGGTAGGCGCCGTTGTAGTCCGGGTTGCGCGCGAGGCCCTGCTCGGCAGCGCCCTCCAGGAAGGCCTCGCAAATCGGGTGCGGCCAGTGCGGCAGGCTGACCTTGAGCGGGCCGTTGTGGCCGCGCAGTGCCGGATCGCCGCCATCGACAAAATGCTCGCTGCGCTGGAAGTACGGCAGCACCTCGTCATAGGACCACCCCGCATTGCCCTGCGCCGCCCAGCCATCGAAATCCTCGCGCTGGCCCCGGTTGTAGACCAGACCGTTGATGGAGGTGGAGCCGCCCAAGGTCTTGCCCTGGGGCAGCGGAATGCGCCGCCCTCCCGTGCGCTCGGTCGGCTCGGAGCTGAACTGCCAGGCCACCGCCGGATTGAAGATCACCTTGATAAAGCCGGCCGGCAGCTTGAGGTAGGGCCTGTGGTCGGGCGGGCCGGCTTCGAGCACGCAGATGCGCAGCGCAGGATCCTCGCCCAAGCGGGCGGCGACGATGGCGCCGGCCGCGCCGCTGCCGACCACCACATAGTCAAAATGGTCGGCTGCCGGCGCGCTCATGCATGGGCTCCCAGGTACGCGGCACGCACCTTGGGGTCGCGCCGCAGATCGGCCGCGGCGCCCTGCAGGGTGAAGTGGCCCGTCTCCAGCACATAGGCGCGGTCAGCTACCGCCAGCGCCTGGTTGGCCATCTGCTCGACCAGCAAGATGGTCACCCCTTGCGCCTTGAGCTGGCGCACGATCGCAAAGATCTCCTTGACGATCAGCGGCGCCAGGCCCAGCGAGGGCTCATCGAGCAGCAGCAGCTTGGGCCGCGACATCAACGCGCGCGCAATCGCCAGCATCTGCTGCTCGCCGCCCGACATGGTGCCGGCCATCTGCGCGCGGCGCTCACGCAGCCGCGGGAAGGTGTTGAACTGCTGCTCCACATCGGCGGCAATCGCGGCGGACCCATCCTTGCGGTGGTAGGCGCCCAGCAGCAGGTTGTCATGCACGCTCTGGTCGGCAAACACCTGGCGGCCTTCGGGCGACTGGGCAATGCCAAAGGGCACACGCAGGTGGCCGGGCATGCGGGTGATGTCCTGGCCCAGGAACTCGATGCGGCCCGCCGCTGTGGGCTCCAGGCCCGAGATGGCCTTCATCAGGGTGCTCTTGCCTGCGCCATTGCCACCGATGATGGTGACCACCTCACCGGCATGCACCTGCAGCGACACCCCCTTGAGCGCCTGCACGGCACCGTAGTGCAGCTCCAGCGCCTCGACACGCAGCAATGGTGTTTGCTCAGGCATGGGGGCCTCCGTTCATCGCGTTGTCCTCGGTTTCATCATCGCTGCCCAGGTAGGCGGCAATCACGCGCGGGTTGCTTTGCACCTGCTGGGGTGTGCCCTCGGCAATCTTCTGGCCGTAGTCGAGCACGATCACGTGGTCGGACACAGCCATCACCAGGTCCATGTGGTGCTCGATCAGCAGCACGGTAATGCCCAGATCGCGGATGCGTGCAATCACCTGGATCAGCTCCTGCGTCTCCTGCGGGTTGAGGCCGGCGGCCGGCTCATCGAGCAGCAGCAAACGCGGATGGGTGGCCAGCGCGCGGGCCAGCTCCAGCCGGCGCTGCAGGCCATAGGGCAGGCTGCCGGCGGTATGCAGCGCCTTGTCACGCAGCTGCAGGCGGTCAAGGATCTGCAGCGCCTCATCCCGCGCAGCGAGCTCAGCGCGCCGGGCCTTGCCCACCCCTATCAGGCTGGCAAAGAACCCAGCCTGGATATGCGCATGCAAGCCGACCTTGACGTTGTCGAGCACGGTCATATCGCTGAAGAGGCGCAGGTTCTGGAAGGTACGGCCCAGGCCCATGCGGGCAATCCGGTTGGGCGAGACACCGACGATGCTCTGGCCCGCAAACTGGATGGAGCCGCGCTCGGGCACCACAATGCCCGACAGGATATTGAGCAAGGTGGTCTTGCCCGCGCCATTGGGCCCGATCAGCGAATGCACATGGCCGGGCTTGATGCATAGATCGACCTCATTGGTCGGCACCACGCCGCCGTAAGCCTTGTAGATGCCGCGACCGTCCAGCAAACCTTCTGCGCCGGTGCTGGCCAGCGGCGCGGCCGATTTGAGCTGCCAGGCCGGCAGATCCTGCGGCAGCTGCGGCGTGGGCAGCAGGCCCGGTGCGTATTTGCGCGCCAGGCTGCGCAATGTGCCGGCCAGGCCATTGGGCATGGCGTACAGCGCAAACAGCAGCAGCGCACCATAGGTGAAATGCTGCACACCCGGCCAGCGCGACAACAGCGAATCGAGCAGGGTCAACACCACAGCGCCCAGCAGCGGCCCGTAGACGGAATTGCCACCAAACAGCACCACCAGCAGGAAGAAGACCGACAGATTGAAAGTGATGAAGTCCGAGTTGATGTACTGGTTCTGCTGCGTGATCAGCGCGCCGGCAATGCCGCAGGTGAAGGCACTGATGACAAAGGCCAGCACCTTGAACTTGTAGACGCTGACGCCCACGCTCTCGGCCGCCACCTCGGCGGTGTTCACGGCCATGAAGGCGCGGCCAAAACGCCCCGCCAGCAGGTGGCGGAACATCACATGCAGCACCACGCACAGAGCCAGCACAAACCAGACCCAGTGCGAGGAGGCAAACATCTGGTCGCCCAGCTTCAAGGGCACCACGCCATAGATGCCCTGCTGGCCGGCAAATACATCCTGCCATTCCGAGACCACCTTCTCGACGACGATGCCAAAGCCGATGGTGACCATCGCCAGCGCCGGCCCTTTGACGCGCAGCGCCGGCAGCGCAATCACCACGCCAAACAGCCCGGCCAGCACACCGGCCATTGCAAAGGCGGCCCAGGGGTTCCAGCCCCAGCGGGTGGTGAGCAGGGCCACCGCATAGGCGCCCACGGCAAACAGGCCGGCATGGCCCAGTGATTTCTGGCCGGTGTAGTTCACCAGCACATTCAGCCCCGAGGCGGCGATGTAGTTGACCCCGATCAGAAAGACGATGCGCAGGTAGAAGTCGTTGCTGGTCATCAGCGGGATGGCGGCCACCAGCGCCGCCACCAGGGCCAGCCAGCCGTAGTGCTTGATCTCGCTGTTCATCAGACTTTCTCCACGATCTTCTGGCCCAAGAGGCCCTGGGGCCGCACCACCAGCACCACGATGATCAGCAAGAAGATGCTGATCTCGCGCATCTCCGCCTGCCACAGGCCAACCAGGGCCTCAATCAGGCCCAGCACAAAGCCGCCCAGCATGCAGCCGCGTGGGCTGGTCAGACCGCCCAGAATGGCCGAGGAGAAGGCCTTGAGCGCCAAGGTCATGCCCATGAATACCGATGCCGTCGTGATGGGCGCAATCAGCAAACCGGCCAGGCCCGCCAGGCTGGAGCTGATGACAAAGGCCAGCACGACGATGGCTGTCACATTGATGCCCATCAGGGTGGCTGCACTGCCGCTTTGCGCCACCGCGCGCACGGCCTTGCCGATGCGGGTGTGGCGCATCACATAATCGAGCGCGAGCAGCACGGCCACGCTGCAGACCAGCACCAGCACCTCTTGGGGCAGCACACCGGCATTGCCGATGCGCAGCACCTCGCTGCCCAGCGGCGAGGGCATGACCAGCGGCGCCGGGCCCCAGATGGCCAGCGCCGTGTTCTGGATGATGATGCCAAAGCCGATGGTGCTCATCACCCAGGCCATGCCGCCGCGCCCCACAAAGGGCCGCACGGCGGCGTAATAGAGCAGCAGGCCCAGCAGCGCCAGGACGGCCATCGTGCCCACCAGGCTGAGCACATAGCGCCACAGGCTGACATCGGCGGGCAGCAGGCTGTCGGTGATGTTCTTGCCGGCGAGCAGCAGCAGCGCCGAGACCGCGACAAACGCGCCCGCGACCAGGAACTCGCCCTGGCCAAAATTCAAGGTCTTGGTGGTGTTGAAGGTGATGTTGAAACCCACCGCCACCAAGGCATAAATACTTCCCAAGGCCAGCCCGCTAAAGACCGCCTGCAGTATCGAATCCAGCATACGCACCCCAGACACATTGCCGCTAAAAAAACCAGGCCTGCGCGCCGCATGGGGCGGGCGCAGGCCTGACGAGTCGATGCCTTACTTCTTCAGATCCGCTGGCGTGAGCGACTTGTAGACACTGTCTTCAAAGCGCACCACGTCGCTGCCCTTCCAGCGGGCGAGGTAGAAGTCGCCCACGCTCAGGCCTTCGTGGTTGGTCTTGCTAAAGGGCTTGTCATAGGTCTTGATCACGCCTTCGGTGCTGTTCAGGTTCTCCAGCGCAGCAGCGACCTTCTCGCCATCGGTGCTGTTGGCCTGCTTCATCGCAGCGGCCAGCAGCATCACCGAGTCATAGGCCTGGGCGGCGCAGGGGAAGGTGGTCAGGGTCGGGAAGTTCACACGCACGCGCTGGCCCAGGGCCTTGGTCTTGGCCGAGGTGTCTTCGGTCGTCGAAGCCGCCATGATCAGGTGCTCGGCCAGCTTGGTGCCTGCCATCTTGGGCAGCAAAGAGCTCAGGTTGCCCCAGGTGCCCAAGGTGACGGGCATGTAGTTGATCTTCTCCATGCTGCGCAGCACCTGGGCCGCGCCGTCGGCAATGCCATAGATGATCACGGTGTCAGCTCCTGCCGCCTTGATCTTGTTGAGCTGCGAGGTCATGTCGGTGTCTTTGGGGCCGTACTTCTCGACGGCCACTGGCTTGATGCCGTGCAAGGCCAGAATCTCGGTCGCATCCTTGATGCCGCCCTGGCCGTAGCCGGTGGAATCGGCCAGGATGGCGATCTTCTTGTCCTTCGAGGCCTTGACGGCATAGGCGCCCAGCAGCGCGACCTGCTCGCGGTCCACCATCGAGATGCGGTAGAGGTAGTTCTGCGGCTCCTTGGCGTAGCGCGTGGTGATCTCGGTGGCGGTGCCAATCGGCACGATGACCGGCACCTTCTTTTGCTGCGGAATATGCAGCCAGGCCAGCGCATTGCCAGAGTTGGCCGGGCCCACGATGCCGCTGACCTTTTCGCTGTCGATCAGCTCCTGCACGGTCTGGATGGCCTTGGGCGGCGTGCCCTGGTCATCGCGCACCACCCCGACCAGCTTGCGGCCCATGATGCCGCCGGCTTTGTTGATGTCCTCGATAGCGGCTTCAAAGCCCCAGCGGCCGGAGATGCCCAGCTCGGCCACGCCGCTGGCCGATTGGTCGGCGGTGTAGCCGATCTTGATGTCCTGGGCCTGGGCCGAAAATGCCAAAGTGCTGGCCACCAGCGCCGCAGCCTTCGTCAAACGATAGACGAGCTTGTTCATGTTTGTCTCCTTGCTTTGTTGTCAAATCTCTTGGTCAGCCTCCACCGCACGCACGAGGCCCTTGTCTTGTTCAATATAGCGGCGGATGCCGCAAACGCTCTTCTGGGTTTCTCCTAGGTAAGAGTTCGTAACTACAACCCCTTAGTGGCAGTGCTCGGCCAGCAGCAAATCGGCGGCCTTTTCGGCAATCATCATCGTCGGCGCGCCGGTGTTGCCTGAGGGCATGGCCGGCATCACCGACGCATCGGCCACCCGCAAACCGGTGATGCCATGCACGCGCAGTTGGGGGTCGACCACGGACTGGCCATCGCCGGCTGCGCCCATGCGGCAGGTACCCATGAAGTGCCAGGCTGTACTGCCCCGCTCACGGGCAAACTGCAGCAGTTCCTCGTCCGATTGCAGCTGGGAGGACGGCGCCTCGTCACTGGCCACATAGGGCGCCAAGGCGGCACTGTGCAGCAGGCGACGGGCCTGGCGCAGGCCTTCGACGACCAGGCGCTGGTCGGCCTCATCGTGCAGGTAGTGCGGCTGGATCACCGGGCTGTCCCAGGCATGGGCCGAGGCCAGGCGCACATGGCCCCGGCTCTGCGGCCGCAGCTGGTAAAAGCCCAGGGTCATGCCGGGGAAATCATCGAGCTGGCCGGCAATGCCGGAGGCATAGCTGCCCGGTGAGAAATGGAACTGAAAATCGGCCCGGCCGCCTGGCGCTTGCGCCGATGAAAACGCATAGGCCACCGAAGGGCTGATGGCCAGAATGCTGGGTTTACCAGCCAGCCAGCGCGCCACCTGGCCCCAGAGCCGCCAGCCCCGGGCGGTGGTGTTCAAGGTTGGCGCGTTCTGCACCCGCACGATGGAGCGCAGCATCATATGGTCCTGCAAGCCCTGACCCACGCCCGGCAAGTGCTGCTGCACCGCAATGCCCAGGTCCTGCAGGCGCTGCGCATCACCCAGGCCGGACAGGTTGAGCAGCTTGGGCGAATTGATGGCTCCGGCTGCCACCACCACCTCGCGGCTGGCCTGCAGGCGCCGCACAGGGCCACCCGGTTCGGCCGCGTATTCCACACCGGTAACGCGCGCGCCCTCCATCACCAGGCGGCTGACCTGCGCATGGGCAATCACCCGCAGATTGGCGCGCCCCTTGGCTGGGCGCAAAAAGGCCTTGGCGGCACTGACCCGCCAGCCCCGGTGGATCCAGCGCTGGTAATAGCCAGCGCCCTCCTGCTTGCCCGCGTTGTAGTCCTTGCCTGAGGGAATGCCCTGGCTGGCGGCACCGGCGATGAAGGCGTCGCACAGCGGGTGGCGCCAGTCGCAGTCGGTGATCGGCAACTCGCCTTCCAGCCCCCGGTAGTTCACATCGCAGATGGCCAGGCGCTGCTCGGAGCGCTTGAAGTACGGCAGCACCTCGTCATAGGACCAGCCGGTTGCGCCCTGGGCGGCCCAGTCGTCATAGTCCTGGGCCTGGCCGCGCACATAGTTGAAACCGTTGACGGCACTGGAGCCGCCCAGGGTGCGGCCTAGCTGCGCGACCACCTGGCGGCCCATGGTGGCGGCATCGGGCGCAGTCTTGAAAGGCCAGGTGTAGCGCGGGTTGTAGCCAACCTTGATAAAGCCGGCGGGGATATGGATGTAGGGGTGGTGATCGGGTGGGCCGGCTTCGAGCAGGCAGACCTGGAAGCGGCCCGATGCGCTCAGGCGGTTGGCGAGGATGCAGCCGGCCATGCCGGCACCGACAATGATGAAGTCAAACGCCGCATCCCATTCATGCACAGGCCCCATAACAGCTCCAGGTGGCAAGCAGACGAAAAGTCTAGGTGCAGCCTGGCATCCGGCCTGTCGCGTCAGTGTCCGCCTCTGCGTCTGGGGCGGATCTTAAAGCTCAGACAGCGACGGCCGATGCGCGGGCCACGCGCTGGGGCAGCTCGGCCATATGTTCAAAGAACTGGCTGGCACCGGCTGCGGCCAGATCGGCTTGCGAGCAGACCGCATGCGCTGGCGGGTGGTAGGCCCACACGGTAGCGCCGGCCGCCACACCCGCCTGGGTGCCGGTCACACTGTCTTCGATCACCAGGCAGCGCTGCGGATCGGCGCCCAGCGCGGCAGCCGCGGCCAGGTAGACATCAGGGAAAGGCTTGGTACGCGGCATCTCATGGCCGCTGAAAATGCGCCCTTCAAAATAGGGCAGCAAGCCGGCAATGCGCAGCTGCATCACGATCTTCTTGCGGTCGGCCCCCGAGGCGCAGGCAATCTGCCCGTTGAACTGCGCATGCAGGGCCTTGATGGCCTCCAACGCGCCGTCGATGGCTTTGACATCCTGCTCCAGCGCCACATTGCGGCGCGCATAGAACTCTTCCATCCAGGCATCAGTCAGCGGCTTGCCGGTGTTCGCCTCGATCAAGTCCTTCTGGCTGCGCACCATCTTGCCGATGAACAGCTGCAGGCAATCCTCGGACGACAGCACCCAGCCCGCTTCATTGAGCATCGTGCACAGCACCCGGTTGGTGATGACTTCGCTGTCCACCAACACACCATCGCAATCAAACAGCATGGCCTCGAAGCCTGCATTGGGGTTCATTTTGGGATCCTAGAAAAATGACAGGTGGCGATCAAAATTGGTCACCATCCAGATAAAACCAGCGGCCTTGCTCCTGCACAAAGCGGCTGCGCTCATGCAGGCGCACCGCGCGGCCTTGCAGCTTGTAGCGGGCGACAAACTCCACCTCGGCGTGGTTGTCGTCGACCGGGTCAAAGGCCTTGACCTGCAAGCCCAGCCAGCGGCACTGCGGTTCAAAATCGAGCTGCGATGGGCGGGTCGAGGCATGCCAGGTGGCCAGCAGGTAGGCACGCTCCTCCCGCACAAAGGCGCTGTAACGCGATCGCATCAGATGCTCAGCGTCCGGTGCTGGCATGCGCTCAAAATCGGCAATAAAGCGGCCACAACAGGCGCTGTAGGCAGCACTGGATTCACAAGGGCAGGTGGGCTGCGCGGGCGATGGAGGGTTCTTCGCCATGGCTTAGCGCAGCGCTCCAAAGACCTTGCGCACGGCGGCATTGGCGCTGCCCAGCGGGTTCTGGCGAATCGCGCGCTCTTGCTCGCCAATCACGGCGTAGAGGCCCTCCAAGGTCTTGCCGGTCACATACTGGTTCAGGTCCAGCGCATCGCTGGACACCCCAAAGCTCGATGCCTTGCCCACCAGCTGGTTGTACTGCTGCACCACACCGACCTGGCCGGTCGCCTGGGTCACCACGGGCAAAAAGCGCTGCGTCAATGGCTGGCGCGTCTTGTCCATAAAGAAGGTGGTCACGGAATGGTCCCCGCCGCTCAGAATGCGTTTGGCATCATCGAGGGTCATGCGCTGCACTGCATCCAGCAGCACATCCTTGCCCATCGGCACAGCCAGCTCGGCCGCGCGGTTGATGCCCTGCTCCACCTCATCCACATAGCGGCCCTGGCCAAAGCGGCGCATCATCTTGGCCGCCTCACCCATATAGCCCGGCAGCGGAATGCGCAGCTGGGGGTTGTTGAAAAAGCCCCCGCTTTGGCCCAGCTGGGACACTGCCACCTGCGCGCCCTGGGTCAATGCGGCCTTGATGCCCTGGCTGGCATCGGTATTGCTCAGATCGGCCAGCGAGAGCGCCAAAGCCGGAGACACCCCGCTGGCGCCGCCCAGCAGCGCCAATAAATGCAGCAGACGGCGGCGCTGCGCCTGGCGCAGACAGCTTTGCTCGGTCATGGCAGTCCTTGAAAACACAAACCGCTATTGTGCCAAACACCGGCATTCAGCCGTGCGCCAGGGGTGCTTGCCGGCGCTGCGCGCAATCGCAAAAGATAGTCAGCTCGAGGGGTCAGTATTGGCTGCGCAAAAGAAAAACCCCTCTACTCGGGTAGAGCAGAGGGGTTGATCAGTATAAAAGCCTGACGATGACCTACTTTCACACGGGAATCCGCACTATCATCGGCGCGAAGTCGTTTCACTGTCCTGTTCGGGATGGGAAGGAGTGGTACCAACTTGCTATGGTCATCAGGCATAACTTTTTGCTCCTTGGCGGCTTTGCGCTGATCGGTCGATCAGGGCATTGCTGCTTTTGAAGCGAATTCATAGAGTCGGCATCAAGCTTTGGAGCTTGGTGCTATCAGCGTTTTATTTGATTGCGCCGACCTGAGCCAGTGATTGTAACACGCTGTGGTGTTCATCATTGTCTGATCTCAAGTCTTTGGCATAACTGCAGTTGCAGTGTTCTTTGCATTGGGCCCCATCTAAGGGCGGGGCCAATCAAAGTTATAGGGTCAAGCCGCACGAGCAATTAGTATTGGTTAGCTTAACGCATTGCTGCGCTTCCACACCCAACCTATCAACGTCCTGGTCTAGAACGACTCTTCAGGGGGGTCAAGCCCCCGGCAGATCTCATCTTGGAACGAGTTTCCCGCTTAGATGCTTTCAGCGGTTATCTCTTCCACACATAGCTACTCGGCAATGCCACTGGCGTGACAACCGATACACCAGAGGTGTGTCCACTCCGGTCCTCTCGTACTAGGAGCAGGCTTCCTCAAATCTGCAGCGCCCACGGAAGATAGGGACCAAACTGTCTCACGACGTTTTAAACCCAGCTCACGTACCTCTTTAAATGGCGAACAGCCATACCCTTGGGACCGACTACAGCCCCAGGATGAGATGAGCCGACATCGAGGTGCCAAACACCGCCGTCGATATGAACTCTTGGGCGGTATCAGCCTGTTATCCCCAGAGTACCTTTTATCCGTTGAGCGATGGCCCTTCCATACAGAACCACCGGATCACTATGTCCTGCTTTCGCATCTGCTCGACTTGTCAGTCTCGCAGTTAAGCACGCTTATGCCATTGCACTATCGTCACGATGTCCGACCGTAACTAGCGTACCTTCGAACTCCTCCGTTACGCTTTGGGAGGAGACCGCCCCAGTCAAACTGCCTACCATGCACTGTCCCCGATCCAGATAATGGACCAAGGTTAGAACCTCAAACACACCAGGGTGGTATTTCAACGTTGGCTCCATGAGAACTAGCATCCTCACTTCAAAGCCTCCCACCTATCCTACACAGATCTGTTCAAAGTCCAATACAAAGCTACAGTAAAGGTTCATGGGGTCTTTCCGTCTTTCCGCGGGGAGATTGCATCATCACAAACATTTCAACTTCGCTGAGTCTCAGGAGGAGACAGTGTGGCCATCGTTACGCCATTCGTGCAGGTCGGAACTTACCCGACAAGGAATTTCGCTACCTTAGGACCGTTATAGTTACGGCCGCCGTTTACTGGGACTTCAATCAAGAGCTTGCACCCCATCATTTAATCTTCCAGCACCGGGCAGGCGTCACACCCTATACGTCCACTTTCGTGTTTGCAGAGTGCTGTGTTTTTATTAAACAGTCGCAGCCACCTATTCTTTGCAACCCCGTTTAGCTCCGTTTGTACAACTTCACTTACTGAGGGCACACCTTCTCCCGAAGTTACGGTGTCAATTTGCCGAGTTCCTTCTCCTGAGTTCTCTCAAGCGCCTTAGAATACTCATCTCGCGCACCAGTGTCGGTTTGCGGTACGGTCGTGTGTAGCTGAAGCTTAGTGGCTTTTCCTGGAAGCTGGGTATCACTCACTTCGTCTGCAAGCAGACCCGTTATCACCCCTCATCTTAGCCCGGCGGATTTGCCTACCGAGCACGACTACAGGCTTGAACCAACATATCCAACAGTTGGCTGAGCTAACCTTCTTCGTCCCCACATCGCACTACACATCGGTACGGGAATATTGACCCGTTTCCCATCAGTTACGCATCTCTGCCTCACCTTAGGGGCCGACTTACTCTACGCCGATGAACGTTGCGTAGAAAACCTTGCGCTTACGGCGAGCGGGCTTTTCACCCGCTTTAACGCTACTCATGTCAGCATTCGCACTTCTGATACCTCCAGCATCCGTTACCAGACACCTTCACAGGCTTACAGAACGCTCTCCTACCACGCACAGTAAAACTGTGCATCCGCAGCTTCGGTAACTGGCTTAGCCCCGTTACATCTTCCGCGCAGGACGACTCGATCAGTGAGCTATTACGCTTTCTTTAAATGATGGCTGCTTCTAAGCCAACATCCTGACTGTTTTAGCCTTCCCACTTCGTTTCCCACTTAGCCCGTTTTAGGGACCTTAGCTGGCGGTCTGGGTTGTTTCCCTCTTGAGTCCGGACGTTAGCACCCGGTGCTCTGTCTCCCAAGCTGTACTCTGCGGTATTCGGAGTTTGCATAGGTTTGGTAAGTCGCCATGACCCCCTAGCCTAAACAGTGCTCTACCCCCGCAGGTAATACTTGAGGCACTACCTAAATAGTTTTCGGAGAGAACCAGCTATTTCCAAGTTTGTTTAGCCTTTCACCCCTATCCACAGCTCATCCCCTAGTTTTGCAACACTAGTGGGTTCGGACCTCCAGTACCTGTTACGGCACCTTCATCCTGGCCATGGATAGATCACTTGGTTTCGGGTCTACACCCAGCGACTTGTCGCCCTATTCGGACTCGATTTCTCTACGCCTTCCCTATTCGGTTAAGCTTGCCACTGAATGTAAGTCGCTGACCCATTATACAAAAGGTACGCCGTCACCCCTAAGGGCTCCGACTTTTTGTAAGCATGCGGTTTCAGGATCTATTTCACTCCCCTCCCGGGGTTCTTTTCGCCTTTCCCTCACGGTACTTGTTCACTATCGGTCGATGATGAGTATTTAGCCTTGGAGGATGGTCCCCCCATATTCAGACAGGGTTTCTCGTGCCCCGCCCTACTTGTCTGCAGCCTAGTACCACCAATGCGTTTTCACATACGGGGCTATCACCCACTATGGCCGGACTTTCCATTCCGTTTTGTTAACACACTGACTATCACTGCAAGGCTCTTCCGAATTCGCTCGCCACTACTATCGGAATCTCGGTTGATGTCTTTTCCTCTGGGTACTTAGATGTTTCAGTTCTCCAGGTTCGCTTCGACAACCTATGTATTCAGTTGCCGATACCTATTGCTAGGTGGGTTCCCCCATTCAGAAATCTCCGGATCAAAGTTTATTTGCCAACTCCCCGAAGCTTATCGCAGGCTATCACGTCTTTCGTCGCCTATCATCGCCAAGGCATCCACCACATGCTCTTAGTCACTTGACCCTATAACTTTGACATCTATCTCTAGATCTCAAGCCAAGAACCCAAGCAACTGCTTTGCGAGGTCTCTCACCTCGCGCGTTATGCCGTAATGTGAATATCTTTGCTGTAGACCTGGTCGCCCAAGTCCACATTCTTGAAGAATATTCGTCATTACTGAATAAAAATTGCTCTCGCAAAGTTTCATTCGTTTTGACGCAATCAAATTGTTGCTGGTGGCACGGTCTGCACTAAACCTTTACGAATGTGCAGTTTCCACCAGCAACGCTGATTTTCGACTCTATGAATTTTTAAAGAACAGCCGTGTTGATCCGGGAATCCGGAATCAACAACAAAACAGTCTCTTGCGAAACCGCTTTGGTGTTGAGTGATAAGTTATCAGTAAAAGTATTGGTGGAGGATGACGGGATCGAACCGACGACCCCCTGCTTGCAAAGCAGGTGCTCTCCCAGCTGAGCTAATCCCCCTGATTGCCTATAGCCGGCGCATTGCTTCGTTGCCCGCTGCTCACACACATCAGTGTGCTTCGCATCAGACGCCTCGCACTGCTTGGCTCTAGTCAATCAGAATCTACTCCGATTAACCAAAGCGGCATAAGCTCAACCTCTAAATCCGTTGGAATCTAATGGTGGGTCTAGTTGGGCTCGAACCAACGACCCCTGCGTTATCAACACAGTGCTCTAACCAGCTGAGCTACAGACCCATTCCACGCAGCGAGCTCTTGTGAGCTAGCCACCTGGCTTGTGTTCCAACAACCGATAAGTGTGGGCGTTCAATCTTGATTGCTTTTTTGGCTCCTGCCGTGCCGATGGCACTTAACTTTGTTTGCACAAAGTTAGCATCCACCGAAACAGCGAAGCTGTTTTCCAGAAAGGAGGTGATCCAGCCGCACCTTCCGATACGGCTACCTTGTTACGACTTCACCCCAGTCACGAACCCCGCCGTGGTAAGCGCCCTCCTTGCGGTTAGGCTACCTACTTCTGGCGAGACCCGCTCCCATGGTGTGACGGGCGGTGTGTACAAGACCCGGGAACGTATTCACCGTGACATTCTGATCCACGATTACTAGCGATTCCGACTTCACGCAGTCGAGTTGCAGACTGCGATCCGGACTACGACTGGCTTTATGGGATTAGCTCCCCCTCGCGGGTTGGCAACCCTTTGTACCAGCCATTGTATGACGTGTGTAGCCCCACCTATAAGGGCCATGAGGACTTGACGTCATCCCCACCTTCCTCCGGTTTGTCACCGGCAGTCCCATTAGAGTGCCCTTTCGTAGCAACTAATGGCAAGGGTTGCGCTCGTTGCGGGACTTAACCCAACATCTCACGACACGAGCTGACGACAGCCATGCAGCACCTGTGTTACGGTTCTCTTTCGAGCACATGTCCATCTCTGGTCACTTCCGTACATGTCAAAGGTGGGTAAGGTTTTTCGCGTTGCATCGAATTAAACCACATCATCCACCGCTTGTGCGGGTCCCCGTCAATTCCTTTGAGTTTCAACCTTGCGGCCGTACTCCCCAGGCGGTCAACTTCACGCGTTAGCTTCGTTACTGAGAAAGTTAATTCCCAACAACCAGTTGACATCGTTTAGGGCGTGGACTACCAGGGTATCTAATCCTGTTTGCTCCCCACGCTTTCGTGCATGAGCGTCAGTACAGGTCCAGGGGATTGCCTTCGCCATCGGTGTTCCTCCGCATATCTACGCATTTCACTGCTACACGCGGAATTCCATCCCCCTCTACCGTACTCTAGCTATGCAGTCACAAAGGCCGTTCCCAGGTTGAGCCCGGGGATTTCACCTCTGTCTTACATAACCGCCTGCGCACGCTTTACGCCCAGTAATTCCGATTAACGCTCGCACCCTACGTATTACCGCGGCTGCTGGCACGTAGTTAGCCGGTGCTTATTCTTACGGTACCGTCATCACTCTCCTTTATTAGAAGAGAGCTTTTCGTTCCGTACAAAAGTAGTTTACAACCCGAGGGCCTTCATCCTACACGCGGCATTGCTGGATCAGGCTTTCGCCCATTGTCCAAAATTCCCCACTGCTGCCTCCCGTAGGAGTCTGGGCCGTGTCTCAGTCCCAGTGTGGCTGGTCGTCCTCTCAGACCAGCTACAGATCGTCGGCTTGGTAAGCTTTTATCCCACCAACTACCTAATCTGCCATCAGCCGCTCTAGTAGCGCAAGGCCCGAAGGTCCCCTGCTTTCATCCTTAGATCTCATGCGGTATTAGCTACTCTTTCGAGTAGTTATCCCCCACTACTAGGCACGTTCCGATGTGTTACTCACCCGTTCGCCACTCGTCAGCATCCGAAGACCTGTTACCGTTCGACTTGCATGTGTAAAGCATGCCGCCAGCGTTCAATCTGAGCCAGGATCAAACTCTATAGTTCGATCTTGAATTTAAAGTCTCTCGACTACTCACTCACTTGACGGAATAAAAAAGATCCTAAGATCTTCATCATTACTGTTTAAAGTGAGCGCTTGTTTTGCTCCGAAGAACATATGGCAATCGCCACCAAACGCCCACGCTTATCGGCTGTTAATTTTTAAAGACCTGACCCAAGAGCCTCAACCCTCAGATCCCCTTCGCCGCGATCAGCGAAGCCTTGTATTGTAGCACAGCTTTTTCTGCACTCCAGAACGTTTTCACGTTTTCTTCTCAACTCTTGCAGCTCACCGACCCTTGGGCCTGGCACGCTACTCTTTTAAGAGCAGAGAAGAAAACGTCCAGCTAGTTGCTGGACGTTTTCAGTATAAAAGCCTGACGATGACCTACTTTCACACGGGAATCCGCACTATCATCGGCGCGAAGTCGTTTCACTGTCCTGTTCGGGATGGGAAGGAGTGGTACCAACTTGCTATGGTCATCAGGCATAACTTTTTGCTCCTTGGCGGCTTTGCGCTGATCGGTCGATCAGGGCATTGCTGCTTTTGAAGCGAATTCATAGAGTCTTATCAGCTAAATTTGATTGCGCTTTGGGCATAACTGCAGTTGCAGTGTTCTTTGCATTGGGCCCCATCTAAGGGCGGGGCCAATCAAAGTTATAGGGTCAAGCCGCACGAGCAATTAGTATTGGTTAGCTTAACGCATTGCTGCGCTTCCACACCCAACCTATCAACGTCCTGGTCTAGAACGACTCTTCAGGGGGGTCAAGCCCCCGGCAGATCTCATCTTGGAACGAGTTTCCCGCTTAGATGCTTTCAGCGGTTATCTCTTCCACACATAGCTACTCGGCAATGCCACTGGCGTGACAACCGATACACCAGAGGTGTGTCCACTCCGGTCCTCTCGTACTAGGAGCAGGCTTCCTCAAATCTGCAGCGCCCACGGAAGATAGGGACCAAACTGTCTCACGACGTTTTAAACCCAGCTCACGTACCTCTTTAAATGGCGAACAGCCATACCCTTGGGACCGACTACAGCCCCAGGATGAGATGAGCCGACATCGAGGTGCCAAACACCGCCGTCGATATGAACTCTTGGGCGGTATCAGCCTGTTATCCCCAGAGTACCTTTTATCCGTTGAGCGATGGCCCTTCCATACAGAACCACCGGATCACTATGTCCTGCTTTCGCATCTGCTCGACTTGTCAGTCTCGCAGTTAAGCACGCTTATGCCATTGCACTATCGTCACGATGTCCGACCGTAACTAGCGTACCTTCGAACTCCTCCGTTACGCTTTGGGAGGAGACCGCCCCAGTCAAACTGCCTACCATGCACTGTCCCCGATCCAGATAATGGACCAAGGTTAGAACCTCAAACACACCAGGGTGGTATTTCAACGTTGGCTCCATGAGAACTAGCATCCTCACTTCAAAGCCTCCCACCTATCCTACACAGATCTGTTCAAAGTCCAATACAAAGCTACAGTAAAGGTTCATGGGGTCTTTCCGTCTTTCCGCGGGGAGATTGCATCATCACAAACATTTCAACTTCGCTGAGTCTCAGGAGGAGACAGTGTGGCCATCGTTACGCCATTCGTGCAGGTCGGAACTTACCCGACAAGGAATTTCGCTACCTTAGGACCGTTATAGTTACGGCCGCCGTTTACTGGGACTTCAATCAAGAGCTTGCACCCCATCATTTAATCTTCCAGCACCGGGCAGGCGTCACACCCTATACGTCCACTTTCGTGTTTGCAGAGTGCTGTGTTTTTATTAAACAGTCGCAGCCACCTATTCTTTGCAACCCCGTTTAGCTCCGTTTGTACAACTTCACTTACTGAGGGCACACCTTCTCCCGAAGTTACGGTGTCAATTTGCCGAGTTCCTTCTCCTGAGTTCTCTCAAGCGCCTTAGAATACTCATCTCGCGCACCAGTGTCGGTTTGCGGTACGGTCGTGTGTAGCTGAAGCTTAGTGGCTTTTCCTGGAAGCTGGGTATCACTCACTTCGTCTGCAAGCAGACCCGTTATCACCCCTCATCTTAGCCCGGCGGATTTGCCTACCGAGCACGACTACAGGCTTGAACCAACATATCCAACAGTTGGCTGAGCTAACCTTCTTCGTCCCCACATCGCACTACACATCGGTACGGGAATATTGACCCGTTTCCCATCAGTTACGCATCTCTGCCTCACCTTAGGGGCCGACTTACTCTACGCCGATGAACGTTGCGTAGAAAACCTTGCGCTTACGGCGAGCGGGCTTTTCACCCGCTTTAACGCTACTCATGTCAGCATTCGCACTTCTGATACCTCCAGCATCCGTTACCAGACACCTTCACAGGCTTACAGAACGCTCTCCTACCACGCACAGTAAAACTGTGCATCCGCAGCTTCGGTAACTGGCTTAGCCCCGTTACATCTTCCGCGCAGGACGACTCGATCAGTGAGCTATTACGCTTTCTTTAAATGATGGCTGCTTCTAAGCCAACATCCTGACTGTTTTAGCCTTCCCACTTCGTTTCCCACTTAGCCCGTTTTAGGGACCTTAGCTGGCGGTCTGGGTTGTTTCCCTCTTGAGTCCGGACGTTAGCACCCGGTGCTCTGTCTCCCAAGCTGTACTCTGCGGTATTCGGAGTTTGCATAGGTTTGGTAAGTCGCCATGACCCCCTAGCCTAAACAGTGCTCTACCCCCGCAGGTAATACTTGAGGCACTACCTAAATAGTTTTCGGAGAGAACCAGCTATTTCCAAGTTTGTTTAGCCTTTCACCCCTATCCACAGCTCATCCCCTAGTTTTGCAACACTAGTGGGTTCGGACCTCCAGTACCTGTTACGGCACCTTCATCCTGGCCATGGATAGATCACTTGGTTTCGGGTCTACACCCAGCGACTTGTCGCCCTATTCGGACTCGATTTCTCTACGCCTTCCCTATTCGGTTAAGCTTGCCACTGAATGTAAGTCGCTGACCCATTATACAAAAGGTACGCCGTCACCCCTAAGGGCTCCGACTTTTTGTAAGCATGCGGTTTCAGGATCTATTTCACTCCCCTCCCGGGGTTCTTTTCGCCTTTCCCTCACGGTACTTGTTCACTATCGGTCGATGATGAGTATTTAGCCTTGGAGGATGGTCCCCCCATATTCAGACAGGGTTTCTCGTGCCCCGCCCTACTTGTCTGCAGCCTAGTACCACCAATGCGTTTTCACATACGGGGCTATCACCCACTATGGCCGGACTTTCCATTCCGTTTTGTTAACACACTGACTATCACTGCAAGGCTCTTCCGAATTCGCTCGCCACTACTATCGGAATCTCGGTTGATGTCTTTTCCTCTGGGTACTTAGATGTTTCAGTTCTCCAGGTTCGCTTCGACAACCTATGTATTCAGTTGCCGATACCTATTGCTAGGTGGGTTCCCCCATTCAGAAATCTCCGGATCAAAGTTTATTTGCCAACTCCCCGAAGCTTATCGCAGGCTATCACGTCTTTCGTCGCCTATCATCGCCAAGGCATCCACCACATGCTCTTAGTCACTTGACCCTATAACTTTGACATCTATCTCTAGATCTCAAGCCAAGAACCCAAGCAACTGCTTTGCGAGGTCTCTCACCTCGCGCGTTATGCCGTAATGTGAATATCTTTGCTGTAGACCTGGTCGCCCAAGTCCACATTCTTGAAGAATATTCGTCATTACTGAATAAAAATTGCTCTCGCAAAGTTTCATTCGTTTTGACGCAATCAAATTGTTGCTGGTGGCACGGTCTGCACTAAACCTTTACGAATGTGCAGTTTCCACCAGCAACGCTGATTTTCGACTCTATGAATTTTTAAAGAACAGCCGTGTTGATCCGGGAATCCGGAATCAACAACAAAACAGTCTCTTGCGAAACCGCTTTGGTGTTGAGTGATAAGTTATCAGTAAAAGTATTGGTGGAGGATGACGGGATCGAACCGACGACCCCCTGCTTGCAAAGCAGGTGCTCTCCCAGCTGAGCTAATCCCCCTGATTGCCTATAGCCGGCGCATTGCTTCGTTGCCCGCTGCTCACACACATCAGTGTGCTTCGCATCAGACGCCTCGCACTGCTTGGCTCTAGTCAATCAGAATCTACTCCGATTAACCAAAGCGGCATAAGCTCAACCTCTAAATCCGTTGGAATCTAATGGTGGGTCTAGTTGGGCTCGAACCAACGACCCCTGCGTTATCAACACAGTGCTCTAACCAGCTGAGCTACAGACCCATTCCACGCAGCGAGCTCTTGTGAGCTAGCCACCTGGCTTGTGTTCCAACAACCGATAAGTGTGGGCGTTCAATCTTGATTGCTTTTTTGGCTCCTGCCGTGCCGATGGCACTTAACTTTGTTTGCACAAAGTTAGCATCCACCGAAACAGCGAAGCTGTTTTCCAGAAAGGAGGTGATCCAGCCGCACCTTCCGATACGGCTACCTTGTTACGACTTCACCCCAGTCACGAACCCCGCCGTGGTAAGCGCCCTCCTTGCGGTTAGGCTACCTACTTCTGGCGAGACCCGCTCCCATGGTGTGACGGGCGGTGTGTACAAGACCCGGGAACGTATTCACCGTGACATTCTGATCCACGATTACTAGCGATTCCGACTTCACGCAGTCGAGTTGCAGACTGCGATCCGGACTACGACTGGCTTTATGGGATTAGCTCCCCCTCGCGGGTTGGCAACCCTTTGTACCAGCCATTGTATGACGTGTGTAGCCCCACCTATAAGGGCCATGAGGACTTGACGTCATCCCCACCTTCCTCCGGTTTGTCACCGGCAGTCCCATTAGAGTGCCCTTTCGTAGCAACTAATGGCAAGGGTTGCGCTCGTTGCGGGACTTAACCCAACATCTCACGACACGAGCTGACGACAGCCATGCAGCACCTGTGTTACGGTTCTCTTTCGAGCACATGTCCATCTCTGGTCACTTCCGTACATGTCAAAGGTGGGTAAGGTTTTTCGCGTTGCATCGAATTAAACCACATCATCCACCGCTTGTGCGGGTCCCCGTCAATTCCTTTGAGTTTCAACCTTGCGGCCGTACTCCCCAGGCGGTCAACTTCACGCGTTAGCTTCGTTACTGAGAAAGTTAATTCCCAACAACCAGTTGACATCGTTTAGGGCGTGGACTACCAGGGTATCTAATCCTGTTTGCTCCCCACGCTTTCGTGCATGAGCGTCAGTACAGGTCCAGGGGATTGCCTTCGCCATCGGTGTTCCTCCGCATATCTACGCATTTCACTGCTACACGCGGAATTCCATCCCCCTCTACCGTACTCTAGCTATGCAGTCACAAAGGCCGTTCCCAGGTTGAGCCCGGGGATTTCACCTCTGTCTTACATAACCGCCTGCGCACGCTTTACGCCCAGTAATTCCGATTAACGCTCGCACCCTACGTATTACCGCGGCTGCTGGCACGTAGTTAGCCGGTGCTTATTCTTACGGTACCGTCATCACTCTCCTTTATTAGAAGAGAGCTTTTCGTTCCGTACAAAAGTAGTTTACAACCCGAGGGCCTTCATCCTACACGCGGCATTGCTGGATCAGGCTTTCGCCCATTGTCCAAAATTCCCCACTGCTGCCTCCCGTAGGAGTCTGGGCCGTGTCTCAGTCCCAGTGTGGCTGGTCGTCCTCTCAGACCAGCTACAGATCGTCGGCTTGGTAAGCTTTTATCCCACCAACTACCTAATCTGCCATCAGCCGCTCTAGTAGCGCAAGGCCCGAAGGTCCCCTGCTTTCATCCTTAGATCTCATGCGGTATTAGCTACTCTTTCGAGTAGTTATCCCCCACTACTAGGCACGTTCCGATGTGTTACTCACCCGTTCGCCACTCGTCAGCATCCGAAGACCTGTTACCGTTCGACTTGCATGTGTAAAGCATGCCGCCAGCGTTCAATCTGAGCCAGGATCAAACTCTATAGTTCGATCTTGAATTTAAAGTCTCTCGACTACTCACTCACTTGACGGAATAAAAAAGATCCTAAGATCTTCATCATTACTGTTTAAAGTGAGCGCTTGTTTTGCTCCGAAGAACATATGGCAATCGCCACCAAACGCCCACGCTTATCGGCTGTTAATTTTTAAAGACCTGACCCAAGAGCCTCAACCCTCAGATCCCCTTCGCCGCGATCAGCGAAGCCTTGTATTGTAGCACAGCTTTTTCTGCACTCCAGAACGTTTTCACGTTTTCTTCTCAACTCTTGCAGCTCACCGACCCTTGGGCCTGGCACGCTACTCTTTTAAGAGCAGAGAAGAAAACGTCCAGCTAGTTGCTGGACGTTTTCAGTATAAAAGCCTGACGATGACCTACTTTCACACGGGAATCCGCACTATCATCGGCGCGAAGTCGTTTCACTGTCCTGTTCGGGATGGGAAGGAGTGGTACCAACTTGCTATGGTCATCAGGCATAACTTTTTGCTCCTTGGCGGCTTTGCGCTGATCGGTCGATCAGGGCATTGCTGCTTTTGAAGCGAATTCATAGAGTCTTATCAGCTAAATTTGATTGCGCTTTGGGCATAACTGCAGTTGCAGTGTTCTTTGCATTGGGCCCCATCTAAGGGCGGGGCCAATCAAAGTTATAGGGTCAAGCCGCACGAGCAATTAGTATTGGTTAGCTTAACGCATTGCTGCGCTTCCACACCCAACCTATCAACGTCCTGGTCTAGAACGACTCTTCAGGGGGGTCAAGCCCCCGGCAGATCTCATCTTGGAACGAGTTTCCCGCTTAGATGCTTTCAGCGGTTATCTCTTCCACACATAGCTACTCGGCAATGCCACTGGCGTGACAACCGATACACCAGAGGTGTGTCCACTCCGGTCCTCTCGTACTAGGAGCAGGCTTCCTCAAATCTGCAGCGCCCACGGAAGATAGGGACCAAACTGTCTCACGACGTTTTAAACCCAGCTCACGTACCTCTTTAAATGGCGAACAGCCATACCCTTGGGACCGACTACAGCCCCAGGATGAGATGAGCCGACATCGAGGTGCCAAACACCGCCGTCGATATGAACTCTTGGGCGGTATCAGCCTGTTATCCCCAGAGTACCTTTTATCCGTTGAGCGATGGCCCTTCCATACAGAACCACCGGATCACTATGTCCTGCTTTCGCATCTGCTCGACTTGTCAGTCTCGCAGTTAAGCACGCTTATGCCATTGCACTATCGTCACGATGTCCGACCGTAACTAGCGTACCTTCGAACTCCTCCGTTACGCTTTGGGAGGAGACCGCCCCAGTCAAACTGCCTACCATGCACTGTCCCCGATCCAGATAATGGACCAAGGTTAGAACCTCAAACACACCAGGGTGGTATTTCAACGTTGGCTCCATGAGAACTAGCATCCTCACTTCAAAGCCTCCCACCTATCCTACACAGATCTGTTCAAAGTCCAATACAAAGCTACAGTAAAGGTTCATGGGGTCTTTCCGTCTTTCCGCGGGGAGATTGCATCATCACAAACATTTCAACTTCGCTGAGTCTCAGGAGGAGACAGTGTGGCCATCGTTACGCCATTCGTGCAGGTCGGAACTTACCCGACAAGGAATTTCGCTACCTTAGGACCGTTATAGTTACGGCCGCCGTTTACTGGGACTTCAATCAAGAGCTTGCACCCCATCATTTAATCTTCCAGCACCGGGCAGGCGTCACACCCTATACGTCCACTTTCGTGTTTGCAGAGTGCTGTGTTTTTATTAAACAGTCGCAGCCACCTATTCTTTGCAACCCCGTTTAGCTCCGTTTGTACAACTTCACTTACTGAGGGCACACCTTCTCCCGAAGTTACGGTGTCAATTTGCCGAGTTCCTTCTCCTGAGTTCTCTCAAGCGCCTTAGAATACTCATCTCGCGCACCAGTGTCGGTTTGCGGTACGGTCGTGTGTAGCTGAAGCTTAGTGGCTTTTCCTGGAAGCTGGGTATCACTCACTTCGTCTGCAAGCAGACCCGTTATCACCCCTCATCTTAGCCCGGCGGATTTGCCTACCGAGCACGACTACAGGCTTGAACCAACATATCCAACAGTTGGCTGAGCTAACCTTCTTCGTCCCCACATCGCACTACACATCGGTACGGGAATATTGACCCGTTTCCCATCAGTTACGCATCTCTGCCTCACCTTAGGGGCCGACTTACTCTACGCCGATGAACGTTGCGTAGAAAACCTTGCGCTTACGGCGAGCGGGCTTTTCACCCGCTTTAACGCTACTCATGTCAGCATTCGCACTTCTGATACCTCCAGCATCCGTTACCAGACACCTTCACAGGCTTACAGAACGCTCTCCTACCACGCACAGTAAAACTGTGCATCCGCAGCTTCGGTAACTGGCTTAGCCCCGTTACATCTTCCGCGCAGGACGACTCGATCAGTGAGCTATTACGCTTTCTTTAAATGATGGCTGCTTCTAAGCCAACATCCTGACTGTTTTAGCCTTCCCACTTCGTTTCCCACTTAGCCCGTTTTAGGGACCTTAGCTGGCGGTCTGGGTTGTTTCCCTCTTGAGTCCGGACGTTAGCACCCGGTGCTCTGTCTCCCAAGCTGTACTCTGCGGTATTCGGAGTTTGCATAGGTTTGGTAAGTCGCCATGACCCCCTAGCCTAAACAGTGCTCTACCCCCGCAGGTAATACTTGAGGCACTACCTAAATAGTTTTCGGAGAGAACCAGCTATTTCCAAGTTTGTTTAGCCTTTCACCCCTATCCACAGCTCATCCCCTAGTTTTGCAACACTAGTGGGTTCGGACCTCCAGTACCTGTTACGGCACCTTCATCCTGGCCATGGATAGATCACTTGGTTTCGGGTCTACACCCAGCGACTTGTCGCCCTATTCGGACTCGATTTCTCTACGCCTTCCCTATTCGGTTAAGCTTGCCACTGAATGTAAGTCGCTGACCCATTATACAAAAGGTACGCCGTCACCCCTAAGGGCTCCGACTTTTTGTAAGCATGCGGTTTCAGGATCTATTTCACTCCCCTCCCGGGGTTCTTTTCGCCTTTCCCTCACGGTACTTGTTCACTATCGGTCGATGATGAGTATTTAGCCTTGGAGGATGGTCCCCCCATATTCAGACAGGGTTTCTCGTGCCCCGCCCTACTTGTCTGCAGCCTAGTACCACCAATGCGTTTTCACATACGGGGCTATCACCCACTATGGCCGGACTTTCCATTCCGTTTTGTTAACACACTGACTATCACTGCAAGGCTCTTCCGAATTCGCTCGCCACTACTATCGGAATCTCGGTTGATGTCTTTTCCTCTGGGTACTTAGATGTTTCAGTTCTCCAGGTTCGCTTCGACAACCTATGTATTCAGTTGCCGATACCTATTGCTAGGTGGGTTCCCCCATTCAGAAATCTCCGGATCAAAGTTTATTTGCCAACTCCCCGAAGCTTATCGCAGGCTATCACGTCTTTCGTCGCCTATCATCGCCAAGGCATCCACCACATGCTCTTAGTCACTTGACCCTATAACTTTGACATCTATCTCTAGATCTCAAGCCAAGAACCCAAGCAACTGCTTTGCGAGGTCTCTCACCTCGCGCGTTATGCCGTAATGTGAATATCTTTGCTGTAGACCTGGTCGCCCAAGTCCACATTCTTGAAGAATATTCGTCATTACTGAATAAAAATTGCTCTCGCAAAGTTTCATTCGTTTTGACGCAATCAAATTGTTGCTGGTGGCACGGTCTGCACTAAACCTTTACGAATGTGCAGTTTCCACCAGCAACGCTGATTTTCGACTCTATGAATTTTTAAAGAACAGCCGTGTTGATCCGGGAATCCGGAATCAACAACAAAACAGTCTCTTGCGAAACCGCTTTGGTGTTGAGTGATAAGTTATCAGTAAAAGTATTGGTGGAGGATGACGGGATCGAACCGACGACCCCCTGCTTGCAAAGCAGGTGCTCTCCCAGCTGAGCTAATCCCCCTGATTGCCTATAGCCGGCGCATTGCTTCGTTGCCCGCTGCTCACACACATCAGTGTGCTTCGCATCAGACGCCTCGCACTGCTTGGCTCTAGTCAATCAGAATCTACTCCGATTAACCAAAGCGGCATAAGCTCAACCTCTAAATCCGTTGGAATCTAATGGTGGGTCTAGTTGGGCTCGAACCAACGACCCCTGCGTTATCAACACAGTGCTCTAACCAGCTGAGCTACAGACCCATTCCACGCAGCGAGCTCTTGTGAGCTAGCCACCTGGCTTGTGTTCCAACAACCGATAAGTGTGGGCGTTCAATCTTGATTGCTTTTTTGGCTCCTGCCGTGCCGATGGCACTTAACTTTGTTTGCACAAAGTTAGCATCCACCGAAACAGCGAAGCTGTTTTCCAGAAAGGAGGTGATCCAGCCGCACCTTCCGATACGGCTACCTTGTTACGACTTCACCCCAGTCACGAACCCCGCCGTGGTAAGCGCCCTCCTTGCGGTTAGGCTACCTACTTCTGGCGAGACCCGCTCCCATGGTGTGACGGGCGGTGTGTACAAGACCCGGGAACGTATTCACCGTGACATTCTGAT